>NZ_CP077658.1:0-4602500 GCF_019056675.1 Streptomyces sp. GMY02
CTCGGGAGCGGGCATGGGTGAGATCGTCAAAGGAGCTCGAGCGGGCGCTGCTGACCCGTCCGTGCCTACAGTGACTCCGCCGTGCGTTTCCTGCTCAGGGCGGAGGGCTCCGCCAAGAACGTGGCGGTCCTCCTGGGGATCTCCCAGCGCCGGTACAAAGGTGGGCCACCACCCGGCCGGAGTCTGCGCCGCCGTCCCAGTGCTGTGCATGCGGGGCTGATCGATGAGGCCGTCAGGGCACGGTGGCAGCCCTGGTGCTTCCGTGCGAGGGCCCGGGCCGAGACCGACAGGTTCGTCTTCCACACCAGGGCGCGGTTCGAGTTCGCCGCTCGGCAGGCTCGTCGGACGATCCACGGGTACGGCTTATCACCCGGTACCTGTCGCAAGAAGTGGCCCCGGCTGTTCGCTGCCCAGGACGCCGGCGGGGGTGGGCAGCAGCAGATGGTGATCCTCACCGGGCTCTGGGGCATGCCTACTTCCGGGACAGGCCTGCGCGCGCCCGATCCTCAGGATCGCCTTCACCGACGTCGAGTTCGCCAATTTTTCCATCGACTGACCGTGCACGCGGGTTCGGACTCAGCGCGAGGGGCGGGGTCTGTGTGCCGTGTCAGCATCGCCTCGTAGCACCGTGCTTCCTTACGTTCGCGCCAGTCCCACTGGATACGGTCGGCAGGGCCGGTGCGCTGGCTGGCGGGCGGCTGCGGCGGGCACAGCCTCGCTGCCTCCGCCACACGCAACAGGTGGGTGCGGTCGTGGGGGCCGGCCAGCAGGTGCTGGTCCTGGGCGGTTGCGAGCCGGGCGAAGCAGACGGCGGCCTTCAGGAAGACGCGCGCCCACGGCGGACGCGGTGGGTGGCGCAGCCGTCGGTGTAGCGGGTGCGGTCGTGCAGGGCCAGGGTGGCCGCGGCGTCGTCGTAGTCGCCAGGGCGGGCGGTGGCGAGCTGCTGGAAGGAGACGCCGGTGAAGAGCGCGGCGGCGAGAGCGGCGGCCAGGCGGGGATGAGCGGTCACGGCGGCCAGGCGCCGGGCAGCTTCCCGGGCTGTCTGCCCGGTGAGGGGTGCGGGTGGCGGGCGGTGCCGGAAGACGATCGGCGGCGGCGTGCACGGGGCGGTACACGGGGCGGGGCTGTCGTGAGGAGACGAGGCGGTCCAGCACGGGCAGGGTGAGCCACCGGGTTGGCCGGCCGGGCGGGCTCGTCAACAAGCGGGGATACGGCGGCCGGTGTGCCGTAGTAGTGGCGGCGGGCGGCCTGGAAGTCGGCGGTGACGCAGTAGTCGGCCGTCTGCAGGGCCTGGTGCAGGGCGGCGGGCAGGTGGGGGCGGTGGCAGACCAGGGTCAGGTGTATGCCGGTGAGGGTGCGCAGTTGCAGGAGGCGCATCGTGCGGCGGGCGGTGAAGCGGTGTGCGCGCAGGACGGTCAGCCGGGTGACGGGCAGGGCCGTGATCCATGCGGTGGCGGCTTCCCAGGCGGGCTGACGGCCGGCGGGAAAGCCGCCCGGGAGCAGGGGCGGTTTGCCCAGGGCGGCGAGAAGGTCGTGGGCGAGGCCGGTCTCGCTGGTGGTGCCCAGGCCCGGGTGGAGGGTGATCCGGCCGGACGGCACGTGGTGGGCGGCCAGGGCGGTGTGCGTGTGGAGCACGTCGTCATGGCGGGCGGTGACCACGGTGACGGGCGGCGGCGTGGCGGTCATGCGAGGCGGCTGAAGGCCCAGCGCAGCAGTTCCCGGTCGGCTCGGGGCCGGCCGGTGCGGGCGAGCCCGGTACGGGTGTGGGCGGTCAGCTGGGCCCAGGCGCGAAAATTTCCATGGGCGGCGTGACTGTCGGCGAACGCGATGTCGTCGGGGTCGGCGTCGGCCCACACCGGATGGAACAGGGGGATGACCTGCTGGACTTCGTCGGGGGTAAGGCGGGTGAAGTGCTGCCAGATGAAGATGCGGGAGGAGAGCATCGGTTCGCGGCGCAGCACGGTGTGGCAGCCCTCGCCTCCGACGAAGATGATCGCGAGCTGGGTCGAGGGTTCGTCCCACAGGTAACGGAAGTACTCGAACGCCTCACCGTTGAGCCACTGGGCCTCGTCGACGAGGAAGGTGCGGGGGTGTTCGGCCAGGGCGGTCTTCAGCAGACGGTCGAACTCGCTGGGGTGGCGGGGCGGTTCACCGGGCAGGTCGAGGGCGGTGAACAGCTCGTAGCGCACGGCCCGGGCGGTGGGGCGGGCGCGGAAGGTGACCCGTCGGACGTCCTCGCCCGGTTCGAGTTCACGCAGGCAGGTGTTGACCGCGAGCGTCTTGCCGTGGCCGGCGCCTCCGTGGATACACATCATGGCGCGGGCGGCGACGGTGTCGGTGATGTTCTCCCGCGCGGTGAGCAGGGCCCGGGTGGTGACGACGGTCGCGTCGGGCAGGTCGACGTACTGGTAGGCGTCCTCGGTCATCAGGCGTCTCCTGCGGGTCGGGAGCCGGGCTCCGGCGCAACGTCCGCCGACGGGTCGGCTGGATCGGGGGCGGGCGGGAGCGGCGCTGTGCCGGCCGCCAGGGCGGGCGGGGTGCGCCAGTGGGCCGGAGGCGGGGCGGGCGGGATCAGGTCGGGCAGTGCCAGCCGTGCGACGTCGGTGTAGTCGGCGGCGGCGAGTTCACGGTCGGCCTGGGCGGCCGTGACGGCTCCCAGCCGCTGGGCGGGCTCCGCGCTGGTGGTGGGGGCGAATCTCTGGCGGCGCAGGCGTTCGGCGGCCTTCGCGTCGGCGCGCAGGCGCCGGGCGCGCTCCGCCCGTGCCTCGCGCAGGGCCTGCAGTTGCTCGGGGGCGGCCGCGTCCGCGAGGTGCGCCGGGCCGAGGTGGCGGCCACGGGCGTCGCAGACCTCGATCTCGTGGTCGTGGTGGGGCATGTAGCGCACGCGGACCTGGCGGCCGGCCTGGCCGGTCATCCACGCGGCGGTGTAGGTGCGGCCGCGCCAGCTCACGCCGTGGCTGGTCAGTTTCCGGGGCCGGCCGTCGTCCTCGAGGGTGAAGGCCCACAGGTCGGCGGCGGGGATGTCGGTGACAGGGGTCGGATCGGCCTGCCACGCCTCCAGCGGCGTACGGCCCGACAGGGCTTTCGGGCGGTGCGCGGTGTTCCACCAGGTCGTCCACTCCAGGACCTCCGTAGTGAAGTCCTGGAACGACAGGGCGGACACCGCCCCCGCGGTGCGTCCGCGCCGTTCCGAGCGGGGCCCGGTGGGCCCGGCGGTGTAGCCGGGCAGGGCGGCGAACAGCATCCGGTCCGCGGCCCGGTTGAGGCTTTCCACCGTGCCCTTCAGATGCGGGCTGTAGGCGGGCAGGTCCTTGACCGTCACGCCCATCGCGCCGAGCGCGGTGGTGACGGCGGCCGACAGGAAGTCCTTGCCCCGGTCCATCCTCACCAGCTCCGGCACTCCCCGGCCGGGCCGTAGGGATCGTCCCGCACAACTGCGGCGCGCAAGGCGGCCAGTACCGACGCGCGGGAGGGATGGCCCGGGGTGACAGCGGTACCGGTAATAACTTTGGTGGCGGTGTCGATGAACCAGGTGATCCACGGGCGCACCAGGTCGCCGTCGGCGTCGACCAGCAGCGGGGCCTGGACGTGGTCGGTCTCCCAGGCGTGGTTGCGCCAGGACGCCGGCCGCTTGCCGAACACGTCGTGGGCGCGTGCTGCCTCCGGTCCGAGGGCGAGACCGGCGCGCTCCCCCGCCGTCAGATCGCGGCGCAGCGCGCGCAGGAACGTCGACAGGGACGGGACCGGATCCAGCAGCGGCACCTGCGACAGGGCTGCCCCGCCCGGAACAGCCACCAGGCCGGGCGGGACGGGCACGGCAGTGCCGGACGTTTGCGCGTGTACGCTCCCGTCCTCGGCCGCGGCGCGCTCCATGAGCTGGCGGTGGACTGCGGAGGCGTTTCCGTGCCAGTACGCCAGCAGCACCCGGATCTCCGCGGTGATCTCGAACCGGCCGGTGTGGCGGGCTCCGGGGTGCGCAGCCGCCGCCGGGCTCCGGGACGCCTCGGCCAGCCACCGCGACACCGTGCGCTCCGACGCCCCCAGGCACTCCCCCGCCAGCCGCACGTGCTGCCGCGAAAGACCGCCCCGGGCCCGCAGCGCCAGCAAGCGGCGCACCGCAGGCGCCCGCAGCGCGACCAGCGACTGCTTCCCGAGCACACCCGCCGGATCCCCCGGCGGCGGCCACTGCCCTCCCGCGTCAACGCCGTGGCCGCCGTTGGTGTCCTGCGGTCCGTTGTCCGTCATCGCGCCGTCTCTCCTCGCCGAACGGGGTGAGGCTTTCTGCCGTCGAAACCGGTGTGCCCAGGGCACGTGGGAGGGGCCGTCATGAGTACGGGCCGAGCCGGGCGCAGGCCTGGTCGATCGCGTCCCGATCCACGCCCGCACCGGGGTCGCGGCCCCGGGCTGCACAGACATGCGAGGTGATCTTCGCCCAGGTACGGAAGTTGCCGCGGGCGGTCTGCTCATCCGCCCGCACCAGGCCGGCCGGATCAGCGTCCTCCCACACCGGGTGGAACAGACCCAGCGTCCGCGGCACGTCCTCCGGGTCGAGACGGCTGACCTGATGCCAGGTCAGAACCCGGGAACGCATCGCCGCTGCCCGGGCCAGCGCCCGCTCACTGCCCGCCCCGCACAAGACCAGGGCAGCCGCACAGCCCGGCGAGTCCCACAGCTGCCGCAGGTAGTCCAGCACCGGCGGCGACAGACGCTGCGCGTCGTCGAGGAACAGCACACCCGGCTCGGCCAGCGCCTCCACCAGCGCCTGGTCGGCCGGTCCGGCACGGTGCGTCAGCGACCCCGACGGCAGCCCCAGCGCCTCGCACAACGCAGCCCGCACCTGCGGCAGCCCGGGACCGACCCCCACCACCGCCCGCCACACCGGCACCCGGCCGGGCAGCAGATGCAGAGCCTGCTCGACCGCGACCGTCTTCCCCAGCCCCGTGTCCCCGTACACACAGCCGATCCCCGCGCGGCGACCGTGTGCCCCACCGCCTCCACCACCCCGGCCACCTGCCGCGTCGACACCAGCCGCGCCCCCGGCGCGTACAGGCGCACCCCACCCGACACCCGGGTACTCGAAGCGGTCTTCACCGCGCCGGGCCGCTGTTCACCGCCCGTGCCGGACGGCTCGGCATCCGGGCCGTCCACAACCGGCGGACCGTTCGCACCCTCTGCGAAGCCGAGTTCGGCCAGCGCCCGGTCGTACCGGCTCGGCTCCACCCGGCCCGACGCCGCGCGGGCGGCCTGAAGCACCCGGCCCGCCCTCAGCTCGTCCTTGATCGCACGGTGCAGCGTCGCCAACGACGGCACCACCTCGACACCCCACCGCTGAAGCCCGCCCTCGTCCTGCGCCCGGAGCATCCTGCGGCGCAGCTCGGCGACGTTCCCGCCCACCTGCGTGAGCACCTCCCACAAAGCGTCGCCCACCACGAACCCGCCCTGCCGCGGCCGCCCCTCCACCCGCCCCTCGCGCCCCTCGGCCAGCCACCGCCACACCGTCCGCTCCGTCACCCCCGCCAAACCGGCCGCGATCCGCACGTGCAACGACGACAGACCGCCCTCACCCCGGTCCACCGCCAGCAGCCGCCGCACCACCACAGCCCGCTCCACCCGCCCGGCCACCGCCAGAACAGCCGGACCCGGCACCGTCTCCCCCACCGGGGTTCCCGAACCTGTCACAAGGCCAACCCCACCGCCCCGGCCACCCCCTTCACACGAAGACCGGCAAACCCAACACAGCCGGACCGCGATCTGCTAGCCGCACCGTGACAGCCACCTGGTCACCCCATGACAGCAGCCGGTCTGCACGTTGTTGCCGATCCCAGACCGGAGACGCTGCGTTGTCGGGCAGGATGGGCCGATGCCCGGTGAGCGCTTCTTCAACGATGACCCCGTCGACGGGAGCGCCGACGCTCCTGACCTGCTGGGGCGTCGGCAGTACGCCCGGCATGCCGTCGGACTTCTCCACCAGGTGCGCGAGCAGAGCGAGTCCGGAGTCCTCGCGCTCATCGGCCCCTGGGGTTCCGGCAAGTCATCCGTCCTGCAGATGGCGATCCAGCACCTCAAAAACGCGGTCGCCAGCGCCGACACCAGTATGTGGTCGGTCGCCGAGCTGAACCCGTGGATGTACTCGGACCTCGAATCACTGACGCTGGCCCTGTTCAGCGAGATCCGCATGGCCCTCCCCGACGATGGCCAGTGGTCCGAACTGCGCAGGAAGGTCGGAGCGTTCGGCCAGGCGGTCAGTCCGCTGGGAAAGCTCACGGGACTGCTCGGCCTGGACTCCTCGGAGCTGATCAAGCTCGTCGCCGAACGCGTGGCCGGAGACACCAGCGCCTCGGCCGCCAAACGCACCGCCGAGACGGCCCTGCGGCAGGCGGGCCTGCCGGTTCTGGTCGTTATGGACGACCTGGACCGGCTCGCTCCCGAGGAACTACTGGTCGTCTTCAAACTCATCCGACTGGTCGGCCACCTGCCGAACGTGTACTACCTGATCAGCTTCGACGAGCAGACCCTGCTGGACGTCCTGCAACGGACCGACCTCGTCGGCTCGAACGACCAGCGAGCCCAGGAATTCCTGGAGAAGCTCATCCAGGTCCGGCTCGACCTACCGGCCTTCCGTGACCGCGACATCGCCGCCATGACCACGCGTCTCCTCAACGCACTGCTGGACTCCCACCAGGTGTCCATGACTGCGGACCAGGAACGGCGCTTCTCCGAGGCGTATTTCCGGCACCTCCAGGACCGGCTGCGGACCCCGCGAGCCATCAAACGCTACTTCGGACAGGCCGGCGCGACGCTCAGCTCGCTGGCCGGGGAGGTCGACATCGTCGACTTCCTGGTCGTCACCTTCCTGCGGACCAGCGAGCCAGGCGTCTACCGGATGCTGGGACGCCACCGCGCCGAACTGACCGGCACCAGCACCGACCCGGCGCTCCACCGCAACTCCCGACCCGGTGAGCACGCCGAGCGATGGAAGGACCGCCTGCGCCAGGCCGGCGTCGCCCAGGACAACCTCGACGGAATGCTCGAGCTGCTGGCCCTGCTGTTCCCCGCAGTCCAGCAGGCCATCGGCAACGGCAGCGACCCCCGCGCCGCCGCCCGCCGACGCGGGATCGGCAGCCAGGACTACTTCGACCGGTACGTCGTCTTCACCGTTCCCGCCGACGACCTCCCAGAAGCCGTCTTCCAGCAGGCCCTCGCCCAAATGGCATCAGGGACTGAAGGCGATGAGGCCGCACAACTGCTGCTCCGGCTCAGAGACGACACCCACCGCATCATCCGGCGCATCGACCAACTACGCGCCGACGGCGTCCCCGTACCCGCAGCCGCACTGCTCCAGGCCATGGCCGACAACTACGGCCAGCTGACCGCCGACCCGGAAGCCATGGGCCTGCTCGGCGCCGACCGAAGAGTGCGCTCAATGACCCCGAGCCTCCTGCTCGACCTGCCTCCCGACCAGCGCCCCGCCATCGTGGCGGCCATGGCAGCCACACCCGATGGAGCAGTCCTCGCCACCCGAACCCTCCACAGCGCCACCAACCCCGACGACACCGCCTCCGACCACGTGACGACCACCGAACCATGGGCCGCCCAGGCCCGCGACGCCCTCACCGGCCGCCTGGCCGAACACCTCACACCAGCCGCCGCACGGCCCACCCCAGACCTCACCGACCAGGACGACACCCTGATCTGGATGTGGCGCCACACCGACCCCGCCGGCATCCGCACCTGGCTACGCGACCGCCTCGACCACGGATGGGAACTCCTCCCGCTCCTGGCCGCACTCATCACGCCCCAGCAGTTCCCGTTCCCCCTCATCGACAACGACACCTGGGCCAGCCTCGACGCCATGTTCACCCACGACGACCTCTACACCCGCCTCACACCCCACCTCAACAACTCCCCCGACACCCCACCACCCACCGACCCGCACCAGACCAACATCCTCCAAGCACTCCGGGACCGCCGACCCGACCCACACCAAGCCACCCCCGACACCCCATAGGAACAGCCACCCCCACAACAGCCGAGCCACCCCACACAAGTAAGAAAACAGCAGCCGCTTGGTCACCCCATGACAGCGAACCCACCCCCACACAAACCCCCGGACCAGGCACTCAGCACCCCCACCCCGCTGACACCCACCCAATGCCACCAACACGCCCACTCACAGTGGGACACTTCCGCGAATGCATCCCGAAGGACGCCCTGATGCTCCAGGCTCACGACCACGGCCTTCGCGCTGATCCACTCTGTGACGGAGCACAGGATCAGACAAAGGCCGCTCTCACGTCCGCTGAACTGCGAAAACGCTGATCAAGTTCGAACCGCGTTCGACGCCGGACCTTAAACGGCAAGCCCAGAGGTCGTTTTCTCCCGATATTTCATCCCGGAATGAGTGTTTAACCCCCGAGTGTCGGGTCGCGCCAGAAGAGGGTGGCATCGTCGGCCAGGCACACCGGTCCAGGCCGCATCCTCGTTTTCCGGTCCCGCGAACAATTCCGACTCCGGCTCACGGCAGATTCCCTGCTCGCCACCCACCCCTGTAATCAACTCCGTCTGCTTCATTGACATCTCACTCGGAAGACCTATGTTTGGGAGCGCTCCCATAGCAGCCTTGCAACTGGAAGGAGTCCCCCACCATGCGCAAAAAGAGTCCGTTAACCGGGCGTTCGCGAGCGTCCCTCCACCGGCCTCTCCAGGCGCTCGTCATGCTGTTCGCCGTGGCCGTCGGCGCCCTCACCTGGTCGACCCCCGCCCAGGCTCACGGCACCGTCGTCGGCCCCGCCACCCGCGCGTACCAGTGCTGGAAGACGTGGGGCAACGACCACACGAACCCGGCCATGCAGACCCAAGACCCCATGTGCTGGCAGGCCTTCCAGGCCAACCCCGACACCATGTGGAACTGGATGAGCGCGCTCCGCGACGGCCTCGGGGGCCAGTTCCAGGCACGCACCCCCGACGGGACACTCTGCAGCAACAACCTCTCGAGGAACGCCAGCCTGGACAAGCCCGGACCGTGGAAGACCACCACCATCGGCAACAACTTCTCGGTCCACATGTACGACCAGGCGTCCCACGGTGCCGACTACTTCAAGGTCTACGTGAGCAAGCAGGGCTTCAACCCCAAAACCCAGACCCTGGGCTGGAGCAACCTCGACTTCATCACGCAGACCGGCCGCTTCGCCCCGGCACAGGACATCACGTTCCCCGTCCAGACCTCCGGCTACACCGGACACCACATCCTGTTCGTGATCTGGCAGGCCTCGCACCTCGACCAGGCCTACATGTGGTGCAGCGACGTGAACTTCGAGTGAGCCGCAAAGCACCGCACACGGCACCGGCCTCCGCCGGGCGCCGGTAACCCGCCGCCCGGCCGACCGAGCCCCGTCGGGACAGGGACCCCAATTGGTCACCCCGCCCCGACGGGGCTTCCCGCGTTCCTCACTCGACTCTGAAGCCCTATAAATCGTCAAGCGGCTGGAGATGCCGGGGAGCCTGGACGGTCGGGCTCAACTGCTGGCGATCCGCCAGGACTTCGACCGGCGGATCTCGTTCTGGTCCAGGAAGGTCTGGAAGGCGGTCGACGGTCTCGGCGAAGAGGGTTCCTCGCCGCTGAGAGATCGTTTTCTCTCGTTGCTTCATCCCGGTATATGTTTTTGATCCATTGATGCCGGGTCGCGCCAGGAGATGGTGGCCTCGCCGGTGAGGCGGCGGGCCATCAGGTCGCTCATGGCGAGGTGGATCATGGCTTCGGAGCGGTGCGGGTGGGCTTCGCAGTCGCGGACAAGGCGCCGGTGGAGCATCAGCCAGCCGTAGGTCCGCTCGACCGCCCACCGTTTCGGTATCGGGATGAAGCCTCTGGTCCCGGGGGTGCGAGTGGTGATCTCCATGTCGATGCCGAGGGCGGCGGCATGTTCGACGAAGTGCATGCGGTAGCCGCCATCGACTCAGACCTTGCGCAGGTCGGGGTGGGCAGCAGCGACCTGACCGAGCAGCCGGGTGCCGGCCAAGGAGTCCTGAAAGCCGGCCGCGGTGACCAGCACCGCCAGCAGGAGACCGAGCGTGTCGGTCGCGATGCTGCGCTTGCGGCCCACGATCTTCTCGGCGTTGTCCGTGCCTTGACTCGTGGCGGGCACGCTGGTGAAGGTCTTAACGCAGGATCTTGTGAGCTATCACCGCATTTCAGAGGCACACCCGCGCTCTTCTGCCAGCGGTGAACACCGGCCCAACCAGGCTCGACGATCACTACCGTCCAGTCTCATGACGACGGTTACAACACGCACGGTCGCGTATCCGGCCGACGGCCTGACGATGATCGGGCACCTCGCGCTCCCCGCCGGTGTCGACCGCCGGCCTGCGGTGCTGCTCGGACCAGAGGGCCCGGGGCTCAGCGACGTCGAGCGCCGCCGAGCCGATGCGCTCGCCGAGCTGGGATACGTAGTGCTGGCCTTCGACCTCCACGGCGGGCGCTATTTGCGTAACCCCGAGGAGATGCTGGCCCGTTGTATGCCGCTGCTCGCCGACCCCGACCGGATGCGGGGCATAGGCCACGCGGCGCTCGACGTGTTGTGCGCCGAGCCGCGGACCGACCCCGACCGGATCGCGGCCGTCGGCTACGGCACCGGAGGCGCCATCGGTCTGGAACTCGGGCGCGACGGCGTCAGCCTGCGCGCGATCGGGACAGTCAACGCACTGACCACGGGCCGACCGGACGAGACGGCACGCATCCGCTGCCCGGTGTGGGCCGGGGTCGGGTCGGAAGACCCGATCATGCCGCCCGCGCAACGGAACGCGTTCACCGCCGAGATGCAGGCCGCGGGCGTCGACTGGCGCCTCGCGGTCTACGGCGGCGCCTTGCACGCCTTCCACCACCCGACGGTCGACCACCCCGTGGTCCCCGGCGTCGGCTACCACCCACAGCACGCGCAGCGAGCCTGGCGCGACGTCGTCGGCCTGCTCGCCGAGTGCCTGCCTGTGACGGAGTGATCCGGCCGGGATTTCCTGTACGCATACCTCCGGCGGGGCCCGGTCGGACATGAGAAAGTTCGCGGGGAGATGGCCTTAGAGGTCCCAACAGAAGTGGTTGACCATGTGACTGCTGGCCTGACCGCTCGTTGGTCTGGTCGTGGGGAAGCGTCAGTCGCGGCCGTGGATCATGTCGGATGAACTGTGCGCGTTGAGCGAGCCGTTGCTGCCCAAGCCGGGGCCGAAGCTGGTCGAGGGGCGGCCGAGGGTGCCGGACCAGCAGGCGTTGTGCGGGATCCTGTTCGTGCTGCACACCGGCATCCAGTGGGAATACCTGCCCCAGGAGTTGGGCTCCGGTTCGGGCATGACCTGCTGGCGGCGACTGGCCGCCTGGAACGAAGCCGGGGTGTGGATCCAGCTGCACGTGCTGCTGTTGAAGAAGCTGCGGTCGGCGAAGAAGCTGGACTGGTCGCGGGCGGTGATCGACTCCTCCCATGTGATGCTACGACCACGACAAGTACCGGCGCCTGCTGTGGCAGCGCGGTATACGTCCCGTGCCCCGCTCACGTCGGCCGCGCTGGAGACCCGCCGGCTCGACCAGAGCGACCTCGGCAGCAGCTATCCGCGCAAACCGGAGCACCCCACCCAGCACGACGACGTCACCGTCATCGGCTGCCCCGCTCTGAACGAGCTGGGCGGCGACGCGGCGACCGGCGGCACACCCGCCTTCCGCACAAGGCGAAGGCGGACCCTACCTACGCGGCAGCACCTCACTGGCGACCACGCGTAACCGAGAGTCGCGTGTTCCTCGGCTGATTGAGGGCTCGTGGTCACCGTGAGTGGCCGTGGGGAGCGTGGTGGCTCCAGGTTTCTCCGGCTTCTGCGACGATGCGGGCGTTCAGGCCACTGGGCGGATCCGGCCCTCGGTTGTCTGTCGCAACGCGGCTTCCAGCCGGTCGCGGACCTCGGTCTGGGCAGCGATCCGTTCGTTGAGGACCGTCAGCCGTTCCAACGCGAGCCGCAGGCCCTTGTCCGAGGGCGGTGCGGCGGCCACATCGCCGTCCAGGCACGGCAGGAACACCCGCACGTCGTCCAGGGTGAGCCCGGTGGCCAGCAGGTAGCGGATGTTGCGGACCCGTATCACAGCCTGTTCGTCGTAGATGCGGTAGCCGTTGGGAGCCCGCTGCGAGGAGATCAGTCCGGCCTGCTCGTAGTACCGCAGCGCACGGGCGGTTGTCCCGGTCGCCCTGGCCAGCTCACCGATCCGCACCCGTCCCACCTCCCGGGCTACTCGTATCACGCCACGACGGCTCCGCCATCGACTGGGAGTACCACTCCGGTGACGAACGATGCGGCCGGTGCGGCGAGCTGGGTGACTGCCCAGGCCACCTCCTCGGGGCGGCCGATCCGGGCCAGTGGGGTATGTGCCAACTGCCACTCCCGCACCGCTGCCATCCGCTCCGGCGTCAGGCCCTGATGCTCGCCGATGGGGGTGTCGATCGCGCCGGGGGCGACTGCCACCACCCGGATCCCGCGGAGCGCCAGCTCGACCGCCCAGCTACGGGTCAGCAGCTCCAGAGCCGTCTTGGTAGCCGCATAGACCGAACTGCCGGGCCAGGCCCGCTGCCCCACCGACGTACTGACGTTGACGATCACCCCGCCCGACTTCTCCAAGGGCGGCAGCGCGACCTGGGCGAGCAGGATGGGGGCGACGAGGTTGGTGGCAAACTGAGCTGTGATCATCTCCGGCGTCAGCGAGCCGAGGGCGCCGCTGCGCACGATGCCTGCGTTGTTCACCAGTACGTCCACCCGGCCGTGTGTCTCCAGCACGGCCCGGATGATCCGATCCGGCTCGCCCTCGGCGGTGATGTCGGCGGCCAGCGGCGTGATCCGATCGTGCCTGGCTGCGGTCTCCTTGAGGGGCTCGGCCCGCCGTCCGATCGCGACCACATGGGCGCCCTCAGCGGCGAAGGCGCGGGCAGTGGCCCGGCCGATCCCGGTGCCGGCTCCGGTGACGACGACGATTCTGCTGCTCTGCGGCGCTGTGCTGTTCATGCCTGTCATCGTGCAACCCTGCCGCCAGCGTCAAGGTCAAACAGCGCCTGACGGGCGGTAGTCACCGCCGGTGGTCACCCGGGGCACCGTGACGCCAGGTTCCTCCGGCCGCTTCGGCGAGACGGGTGGTGTGGTCGTCGTTGTAGCCGAGCATCCGGGCGATCACCGGAGCGGGGCCTGGAGGACGAGTTGGCGGATCGCTGCTGTGCGTCCTGGCCGGGCCGGGAAGCCCAGTTGGCGGAGCCGAGGTGCCATGGCTTCCGGGGTCATGGGTTGTCCGGCCCGACGGCCGGGGAAGAGCCATCGGGCATCGGGATGGTCGCGGCCTTGGTGTTCGGTCGCTGCGCCGGTTAGTTGAGCAGCATTCCATCGAACGGGGCGGGAACGGGCGGCGGTGGGTCGCCGAGCCGGACGAGGACTTTGCCGTCCTCGTGCTGGACGTCGTCGCTGCTGAGCCTGGTGATCCGCGTAAGCGGCTGGGCGTAGAGGAGGACAAGGACGGCGGCCGCGTGGTCCTTGAGCGGGATGTCGTCGTGGCTCACGAGCTGTCGTAGCAGCGGGAGCCGTTGGTGCTGGGTGATCGGCGCGGGATTCGCCGTCGAGCAGTGCGGGATGGTGACGGTCGGCGTGTGCTTGGACTGCTCGCTTGAGCCGATCACCAGTACCGCACCAGCGGCAGGTGTCGGCATCCGGGGCGCGTGACCGGCGTGGCGACGACACCCCACCGGCCGCTCCTGGTCCGGGTCGGGTAGAAGGCGATCGATCCGCTTCTCGGTGCTGGATTCCGTCTAGTTTATCAATAGGCGAAAAATTCCCACCAGTGTGGAGTTGCCAGATATCTCAGTTATCTCGGTCCGTGAGCTCCGGCGGCAAATACGATAAAACGGTAAACAGCCGCCGCAAATAAACATCAAACACCCTCTAAATGCCTATTTCGTCAAGAAAGGTTGACAGTGTTCAGTTCGGCTTGAGAGGGTGAAGTGGATCGACATTGCTGTCAAATTGCTTAATTGGCTGCTCCTGGTATGGAGCGCGAGCGTTGACCGGGGTGTGGGGATGTCTGGATCGCGTGATGGCCGTCGTGAACTGATGGCCGGACAGCTTGGCGTATGGCATGCGCAGCAACTGGATCCGGATAATCCGATCTATAACATGGGTGAATACATAGAGATTCACGGAAAGGTGAACACAGAATTCTTTGAGGCAGCCGCGCGAAGAGTCGTCCAACAAGTCGACTGTTTTCGCCTGCGCTTTGAGGGAGCCGCAGACGAAGTCCCGCAGCAGTATTTTGACCTGCGAAGCGATTGGCCGTTTCACGTGATCGACGTGAGCGGTGAGGAGGATCCCCGTTCCAGCGCGGAGAGTTGGATGCGGAAGGACATGCGACGTCCAGCGGATCTCCAGGGCGGTGAACTTTTCACCCACGCTATATTCAAGGTCGACGAAGACCTCTTCTTCTGGTATCAGCGAATGCACCACATCATCGCAGACGGACTCGCAGGAGCCCTGATAGCCGGCAGAGTGGCTGCAGTTTACACGGCACTGTTGGCCGGCGAATCCCTCACGGACGATGCGCTTCCCTCAAGTTCCGTACTGATGGACGCCGATGCGGATTACCGGGCGTCCGCAGAATTCGAACTGGACCGGGAGTACTGGGCGGAGCGTCTTTCCGATCGCCCTGAAACGGTCAGCCTGAGCGGCCGGGAACCTTCCACCACAGCCCATGAACTGACACGTCATACGCTCCATATCCCTCCCGACGCCGCCGCGGGACTCAGAGGCTCCGCACGTCGGCTGGGAACGAGCCTCTCGGGTCTGGCCATAGCCGCGAGCGCTGCCTACCTGCATCGCGCAACGGGACAAGAGGACGTCATTCTCGGGGTCCCCGTAATGGGCAGAACAAGTGCACTGCGGGACATCCCCGGAATGACGGCGAATATCGTTCCTCTGCGCCTCACGCTGCAGCCGAAGGCCACAGTGAGGGAACTCGTGAAGCAGGTGTCTCGCGGAGTAAGAGATGCCTTACGGCATCAAAGATACCGCTACGAGGACATCCTCAGAGACCTGAAGCTGGTAGGGCGCAGCGGACTTTACCCCCTACTGGTCAACATCGTCTCCTTTGACTACGATCTCAGATTTGGTGACTCCCCCAGCAGTGCGCACGGGCTCGGTGGCATAAATTTCAATGACCTGTCGATTTCCGTGTACGACAGGTCATCCGACGGAAGCATATCCGTGGTCGTGGATGCCAACCCGGATCTTTACAGTCGGGGAGCAGTACATGAGCATGCTGCGAAATTCCTTGACGTGATGAACTGGATGGCGCGTTCCACCGCGGAGGCACGCGTACACCAGATCACGTTGATGAGCCGCTCCGAGCAGCGTCTGGTTCTCGAGGACTGGAACGAGACCGCCCGGGAGGTGCCCGCGGCGACGCTGCCGGAGCTGTTCCAGGCCCAGGCCACCCGCACCCCGGACGCGGTCGCGGTGATCTTCGAGGGTATCGAGATGACCTACGCCGAGCTCAACGAGCGTGCCAACCGCCTCGCCCGACTCCTGATCGATCGCGGAGTGGGACCCGAGTTGCTGGTCGCGGTCATGCTGGAGCGCTCCATCGACCTGATCGTCTCTCTCCTCGCGGTAGTCAAAGCCGGCGGCGCGTACGTACCCGTTGACCCGGACCACCCCATCGACCGCATCACCTACCTCCTCACCGACGCCCAGCCCCTCCTGGTGCTCACCAGCAAGAATCTGGCCTCCCGCCTGACCGACAGCCACCCGCCCTACGTGGCCGTCGACGACCCCCGCACCACCACCGCACTTGAGGACCTCCAGGACACCGACCCCACCAACACCGAGCGCCGTACCGCGCTGCTGCCCGCCCACCCCGCCTACGTCATCTACACCTCCGGCTCCACCGGACAACCGAAGGGTGTGGCCGTACCCCACGCGGGTGTCGTCAACTGGCTGACCTGGCTGCAGGGCGCCTACAACTTGACTGCGTCGGAACGGGTGTTGCAGAAAACCCCCTTCGGTTTCGATGTGTCAGTACGGGAGTTCTTCTGGCCGCTGCTCCAGGGTGCGACGTTGGTGGTCGCCAAGCCCTCAGGCCACCGCGACCCCGGGTACCTGGCCGAGTTGATCCAACGCGAACGTGTCACGATCGCGCACTTCGTCCCGTCCCTGCTGGAGGTCTTCCTCCGCGAGCCGGCCGCCGCCGCATGTACCGACCTGCGAGCTGTGTTCTGCAGCGGCGAAGCGCTCCCCAGCGACGTCGCGGGGCAGTTCCGGAACGTACTGGACGTTCCGCTTCACAATCTCTACGGTCCCACCGAGGCGTCGGTCGAGGTCACCGCATGGACGTGTGACAGCGACACCAGCAGGAGCAGTGTCCCCATCGGACGCCCGGTCTGGAACACCCAGGTCTATGTGCTGGACGCGGCGTTGCGGCCGGTGCCGCCCGGGGTGGCGGGTGAGCTGTACCTGGCCGGTGTGCAGCTTGCTCGTGGTTATTTCGGGCGGCCGGGGCTGACGGCGCAGCGGTTTGTGGCCAACCCGTTCACCCCGGGTGAGCGGATGTACCGCACCGGCGACCTCGCACGCTGGAACACCGACGGGCAACTGGAGTATCTCGGGCGGACCGACGACCAGGTGAAGATCCGCGGGTTCCGGATCGAACCGGGTGAGATCGAGGCCGCGCTGACCGCGCATCCGTCCGTGGCCCAGTCGGCAGTGGTGGTACGTGAGGACCGCCCCGGCGACAAGCGCCTCGTCGGCTACCTCGTCCCGGCGAGCGGTCCGGAGGGTGTGGACATCGCCGTAATGCGCAGGCATCTGCAGGGCGTGTTGCCGGAGTACATGGTGCCGTCCGCGCTGATGGTGCTGGAGGCTTTGCCGTTGACGGTGAACGGCAAGCTGGACCGCAGGGCTCTGCCCGCTCCGGACTTGCAGATGGCCGGCGGCGGGCGGGGGCCGGTCACGGTGCAGGAGGAGTTCTTGTGCACGGTGTTCGCCGAGGTCCTGGGCCTGCGTACGGTCGGGGTGGAGGACAACTTCTTCGAACTGGGCGGCCACTCACTGCTCGCGACACGGCTGGTGAGCCGTATCCGGTCGGTCTTTGGGGCCGAGGTGCCAATCCGGGCACTGTTCGAGGCCTCCACTCCGACTGCCCTGGCAGGTCGGCTGACCACCTCCGATACAAGACGGCAACCGCTGGTACGAATTGAGCGGCCGGAACAGGTGCCATTGTCATTCGCACAGCAACGGTTGTGGTTCCTGAGCGAGTTGGAAGGCCAGTCGGCCACTTACAACATCCCGCTCGTCCTGCGACTGAGCGGGTCGCTGAACGTCGACGCTCTGAAGGCCGCTCTGCGTGATGTGGTCGGCCGACACGAGGTCCTGCGTACCGTATTCGCGACGGTGGACGGGCAGCCTTACCAACAGATCCTGCCGGCCGAAAACGCCCCGGTCCCACTCGCGGTCGAACGGGCGGTTGATCTGGAGGCCGCGATCAGCGAGATCGCAGGTCACCACTTCGATCTTGCCAACGAGATCCCGCTGCGGGCCCGGCTGTTCGAAACCGGTCCTGACGAGCATGTCCTGGTGATCACAGTGCACCACATCGCGGGTGATGGATGGTCCCTGGTCCCGCTGACGCGGGATCTGTCGGCCGCGTATGCGGCCCGATCCACTGACCGGGCCCTGGAGCGGGTGCCGTTGGCGGTGCAGTATGCCGACTACAGCCTGTGGCAGCGCGAGCTGCTCGGTGACGAGACCGACCCCGACAGCCTCCTGACCGAGCAGTTGGCCTATTGGCGCCACGCACTGGCCGACCTGCCGGAAGAGCTGGCGTTGCCGTTCGACCGGGCGCGTCCCCCGGTCGTCTCCCATCGGGGTGGCAGTGTCGAACTGGCCATTGACGCGCAGGTGCACCGGGAGTTGGTCGAGCTGGCCCGGGTGCAGGGCGTGACGGTGTTCATGGTGGTGCAGGCGGCGTTGACCGTCCTGCTGCACCGGCTGGGGGCCGGAGACGACATTCCGGTCGGCACCCCCGTCGCCGGACGCACCGACGAGGCACTGGACGATCTGGTGGGGTTCTTCGTCAACACCCTCGTCCTGCGCACGGACCTGTCCGGCGATCCGACCTTCCTGCAACTGCTGGCCAGAACACGGGAAGCGGACCTCGGCGCCTACACGCACCAGGATGTGCCGTTCGAGCGGCTGGTGGAGGACCTGGCCCCGGCCCGGTCGATGGCCCGCCACCCGCTGTTCCAGGTCATGCTCACCCTGCAGAACACCGCCGAAGCGCGTCTCGACCTGCCCGGGCTGAACATCGAGGCACTGCCCGCGGGCGCCCTTCCCGCCAAGTTCGACCTGGACTTCCAGATCGCCGAGCAGATCACCGACGACGGCACCCCGGCGGGCCTGACCGGACTGATTACCTACGCCACCGACCTGTTCGATCCCCCGAGTGTCGAGGCGATCGCGCGGCGCTTCCTCATGGTCCTGGAGGCAGTGACCGCGGATCCGTCGGTGCCGGTCAGCCGCATCGATGTCCTGGACACCGCGGAGCGGGAGCGGATCCTGGTCGAGTGGAACGACACCACCCACGGGGTTCCGCCGACGACGCTGGCCGAACTGTTCGAAGCCCAGGTCACCCGCACCCCCGACGCGACCGCGGTGGTCTTCGACGGCACCGACGTGACCTATGCGGAGTTGAACGCGCGGGCCAACCGGCTGGCACGCGTCCTCGTGGGCAGGGGCGCCCGGCCGGAGGAACGTGTGGCGGTGATGATGGACCGCTCCGCCGACCTCGTCGTCGCGATCCTCGCGGTGGTCAAGACCGGAGCCGCGTACGTCCCGATCGACCCGGCTTACCCCGCCGACCGCATCACCTACACGCTCGACGACGCCCGGACCACACTGCTGGTTACACACCAAGCCATGACAGGCGCAGTGGATGACGGTGTGACGCGCATCGTGACGGATGCCCCGGACACTGAGGCGGCCCTGTCCACCATGGCCGGGGAGAACCTCACGGACCACGAGCGAGGAGCGGCACTCCTGCCCGCCCACCCCGCATACGTGATCTACACTTCCGGCTCCACAGGACGCCCCAAGGGCGTCGTGGTGAGCCACGCAGCAGTCTCCTACTACCTCACCTGGGCAAGCGGCGCGTACCCCGGGTTGAGTGGCCGGACCGTGCTGCACTCGTCTGCTGCGTTCGACCTGACCGTTACACCGTTGTACGGCACGCTGATCTCGGGCGGTGTCCTGCATATCGCGGATATCCGGGATGGGCTTGCCACTGAACTGGCGCCCACCTTCCTGAAGGTGACGCCGAGCCACCTGAGCCTTCTGTCCGAAGAGCCCGCCGGATCCTTCGCCCGGGGAGACCTCGTCGTCGGTGGCGAAAGCCTTGCGGGCGAGCAGCTCACACGGTGGCGGTCCGCGCACCACGACGTCCTGATCACGAATGAGTACGGTCCGACCGAGGCGGCCGTCGGATGTGTCACCTTCACCATCCGTCCCGGGGACCCGGATGTGCCGGGTGGCATCCCCATCGGACGCCCGGTCTGGAATACCCAGGTCTATGTGCTGGACGCGGCGTTGCGGCCGGTGCCGCCCGGGGTGGCGGGTGAGTTGTACCTGGCCGGTGTGCAGCTTGCTCGTGGTTATTTCGGGCGGCCGGGGCTGACGGCGCAGCGGTTTGTGGCCAACCCGTTCACCCCGGGTGAGCGGATGTACCGCACCGGCGACCTCGCACGCTGGAACACCGACGGGCAACTGGAGTATCTGGGCCGTACGGATGACCAGGTGAAGATCCGTGGGTTCCGCATAGAGCCGGGTGAGATCGAGGCCGCGCTGACTGCGCATCCGTCCGTGGCCCAGGCAGCGGTGGTGGTGCGTGAGGACCGCCCCGGCGACAAGCGACTGGTCGGCTACCTCGTCCCCACCGGCGGCAACGGCGGCGCTGACGACAACTCCGCGAGTGTGGATCTTGCCGCGCTGCGCGCTCGTCTTGGCGAGGTGTTGCCGGAGTACATGGTGCCGTCCGCGCTGGTGGTGCTGGAGGCCTTGCCGTTGACGGTGAACGGCAAGCTGGATCGTAGGGCTCTGCCTGTTCCGGACGTGCAGGCGGCCGGTGGTGGGCGGGGGCCGTCGACGGTGCAGGAGGAGATCCTCTGCACCGTGTTCGCCGAAGTCCTGGGCCTGCCCCAAGTCGGCTTGGACGACAACTTCTTCGAACTGGGCGGCCACTCACTGCTCGCGACACGGCTGGTGAGCCGTATCCGGTCGGTCTTTGGGGCCGAGGTGCCGATCCGGGCACTGTTCGAGGCGCCCACTCCGACTGCCCTGGCTGGCCGACTGACCTCCTCCGATACGAGGCGGCGCCCGCTGGTACGAGTGGAGCGGCCGGAGCGGGTGCCGTTGTCATTCGCGCAGCAACGGTTGTGGTTCCTGGGTGAGTTGGAGGGGCCGTCTGCGACGTACAACATTCCTGTGGCTCTGCGGCTGACCGGTGATCTGGACGTCGAGGCGTTGCGGATGGCGCTGGGCGATGTGGTGGCCCGCCACGATGTACTACGTACGGTCTTCCCGACCGATGAGGGCAGGCCATATCAGCAGATACTTCCCCCGCCTTCCTCCTTTGACCTGCCGGTGGTCGAGGCGGGACGGGAGGGTCTGACGGAGGCGGTTGCGAGGCTGGCAGGTCATGCGTTCGATCTGACGGCTGAGCTTCCTTTGCGGGCGTGGCTGGTGCAGTCCAGGCCGGGTGACAGCGTGCTGGTGATGGTGCTGCATCACATTGCCGGTGACGGGTGGTCGATGGGGCCGCTGGCGCGGGATCTGTTGGTCGCGTACGCGGCACGGTCAAAAGGCCAGGCACCCGACTGGGAGCCGTTGGCGGTGCAGTACGCGGACTACACGTTGTGGCAGCGCGAACTGCTCGGTCAGGAGACCGACCAGGACAGCCTGCTGAACCAGCAACTGGGCTACTGGCGAGAGGCTTTGGACGGAGCGCCGCAGGAGTTGGTGTTGCCGTTCGACCGACCGCGGCCGATGGTGGCCTCGCACCGCGGGGGCCGGGTGGAGATACGGGTGCCGGCTGACGTGCATGCCCGGGTGGCCGAGCTGGCCCGCGCCCAGGGTGTGACAGTCTTCATGGTGCTCCAGGCAGCCTTGGCGGTGCTGCTCTCCCGGATAGGCGCGGGCAGCGACATCCCCGTGGGTACCCCGGTTGCTGGACGTACCGATGAGGCGCTGGACGACCTGGTCGGGTTCTTCGTCAACACCCTGGTGATGCGCACTGACCTGTCGGGTGACCCGTCGTTCGTCGGCTTGCTGGAGCAGGTCCGTGAGAACGGCCTGGCGGCGTTCGCGCATCAGGACGTGCCCTTCGAACGGCTGGTCGAAGACCTCGCACCGGCCCGCTCGATGGCCCGCCACCCACTCTTCCAAGTCATGCTCGCCCTACAGAACAACGCCCAGGCCGCCCTTGACCTGCCCAGTATCGACGCGGAACCGTTGCTCGCCGGCGAGCCGGTGGCCAAGTTCGACCTGTCCTTCAACCTGGCCGAGACCTTCCACACCGACACCAGCACCGGTAATCGCCCGGCCGGTCTGCACGGCGCTATCGACTACGCCCTGGACCTGTTCGACCGCGAAACGGTGGAGACCCTGGCCGAACGCTTCGTCCGCGTCCTGGACACTGTCACCACCAACCCCCGACAACACATCAACGCCATCGAGGTACTGGACCCGGCGGAACGGGTGCGGATCCTGGTCGAGTGGAACGACACCGCCCGGAAGGTGCCCGCGGCGACTCTGCCGGAGCTGTTCCAGACCCAGGCCACCCGCACCCCGGACGCGGTCGCGGTGGTCTTCGCCGACATCGAGATGACCTACGCCGAGCTCAACGAGCGTGCCAACCGCCTCGCCCGACTCCTGATCGACCACGGAGTGGGACCCGAGTCGCTGGTCGCGGTCATGCTGGAGCGCTCCATCGACCTGATCGTCTCTCTCCTCGCGGTAGTCAAAGCCGGCGGCGCGTACGTACCCGTTGACCCGGACTACCCCACCGACCGCATCACCTACCTCCTCACCGACGCCCAGCCCCTCCTGGTACTCACCAGCACAGACCTGGCCTCCCGCCTGACCGACAACCACCCGCCCCACGTGGCCGTCAACGACCCCCGCACCACCAACGCACTTGAGAACTTCCAAAGCGCCGACCCCACCGACACTGAGCGCCGTACCACCCTGCTGCCGGCCCATCCCGCCTACGTCATCTACACCTCCGGCTCCACCGGGCAGCCGAAGGGTGTGGCTGTTACTCATCAGGGGCTGTCGAGCCTGGCCGCTGTGCAGGCGGAGGAGTTCGCGATCACGGCGGGTAGCAGGGTGCTGCAGTTCGCTTCGGCGAGCTTTGACGCGGCCATCTGGGAGATGGTGATGGCCTTGTGCAACGGGGCCTGTCTCGTCTCGGCCGCGCCGCACGACCTGCTGCCGGGCCAGGCGCTTGTTCGCCTGGTCGCGGAGCGGTCGGTCACACACGCACTCCTGCCCCCGGCCGTGTTGGCTCTCTTGGAACCGGACAGTCTGCCGTCGATCACGACCCTGATCACCGGCGGCGAAGCCCTCAGCCAGAACCTGGTTGCCCATTGGGCCGGTGGCCGTCGCCTTATCAACGCTTACGGACCGACGGAATCCACCGTCTGCGCCACCACCACCAACTCCCTGTCCGCCAGTGAACACGACACACCGCACATCGGCAGGCCCGTCCCCAACACTCGGGTCTACGTGCTGGATGCGGCGTTGCGGCCGGTGCCGCCTGGGGTGGCGGGTGAGTTGTATATCGCCGGCGCGGGCCTGGCCCGCGGCTACCTAGACCGGCCGGGACTGACCGCGCAGCGGTTCGTCGCGAACCCGTTCGGTGGTCGGGGTGAGCGGATGTACCGTACCGGTGACCTGGCGCGGTGGAACGCCTACGGTCGGCTGGAGTATCTCGGGCGGACCGACGACCAGGTGAAGATCCGCGGGTTCCGGATCGAGCCGGGTGAGATCGAGGCCGCGCTGACTGCGCATCCGTCCGTGGCCCAGTCGGCAGTGGTGGTACGCGAGGACCGCCCCGGGGACAAGCGTCTCGTCGGCTACCTCGTTCCCGCCACCAGTCACACAGGCGGTGTCGATACCGCTGCCCTGCGCGCCCATCTCAGCGCGATGCTGCCGGAGTACATGGTGCCGTCCGCGCTGGTGGTGCTGGATGAGCTGCCGTTGACGGTGAACGGCAAGCTGGACCGCAGGGCTCTGCCCGCTCCGGAGTCGCAGGTGGCCGGTGGTGGGCGGGGGCCGGTCACGGTGCAGGAGGAGATCCTGTGCACCGTGTTCGCCGAAGTCCTGGGCCTGCCCCAGGTAGGCGTGGACGACAACTTCTTCGAACTGGGAGGCCACTCACTGCTCGCGGTGCGGGTGGTGGAGCTGCTGCGTGCCCGGGGGATACCGGTTGATGTGCGGTCGTTGTTCACGGCACCGACGGCTGCCGGACTGGCCGCGTCGGACGGCCGGGCCGAGGTGGCGGTGCCGGAGAACCGGATTCCGGACAATGCCCTGACCATTGCTCCTGACATGCTTCCCCTGGTGGATCTGACCCGCGGGGAGATCGACCGGATCGTGGCCCGGGTTCCCGGCGGAGCGGGAAACGTGGCGGATGTGTACCCGCTGGCTCCGCTGCAGGAAGGGATCCTCTTCCACCACCTGATGGGTGACTCCGGTGACGGGACCGATGTGTATGTGCTGCCGGTGCTGTTGGGGTTCGACTCCCGGCAGCGGCTAGACGGGTTTGTGGACGCACTGCAGAAAGTCGTCGACCGTCATGACATCCTGCGGACCGCCGTCTTGTGGGAAGGACTCCGCGAACCGGTCCAGGTGGTAGTGCGCCGTGCTGCGATCCCGGTGGAAAGCGTCGACTTGCCCGAGGGGCCTGACGATGAGGTGACCGGCCGGATGCTGGCCGCGTGTCCTGGATCGATGGACATCGGCCGGGCGCCGCTGATCCGTGTGTACACGGCGGCCGACCCGGTGAACGGCCAGTGGCTCGCACTCGTTCAGGCCCATCACCTGATCTCGGACCACACCACCCTGGACGTGCTACTGGAGGAGGTGCGCTCGTTCATCGAGGGCCGCGAGGACACCCTGCCCGCGCCTTTGCCGTTCCGGAACTTCGTTGCCCAGGCCCGCCTGCGGGTAGCGCAGGAGGAACACCAGAGGTACTTCTCCACTTTGCTGGGGGACGTGACCGAGCCGACCGCGCCGTTCGGCCTGCTCGACGTCCGCGGCGACGGCACTGGCGTGGCGGAGTCCCGTCGCGTGATGGATGCGCAACTCGCTCAGCGACTGCGGGACCAGTCGCGCCGGCTGGGCGTGAGTCCGGCCACGGTCCTGCACGTGGTGTGGGCGCGGGTTCTGGCAGCCACCGCAGGGCGGGACGATGTCGTCTTCGGTACCGTCCTGTTCGGCCGCATGGCCGCGGGAAGCGGCGCGGACCGCGTTCTGGGCCTGTTCATCAACTCCCTGCCGGTACGGGTGCGGACTCGCGGCGCGCAGGTGATGGACACGGTCCGGTCGGTGCAAAACCAGCTGGCGGACTTGCTCGTCCACGAACACGCGCCTTTGAAACTGGCCCGGCAGGCCAGCGGTATCAAGGCGGACACCCCGCTGTTCACCTCCCTGTTCAATTACCGGCACTCCAGGAACGCTGAGCCAGGGACGGACAGCAGCCTTGACGGCATCGCGTTGCTGTACGCGCAGGAGCGGACGAACTACCCGATCGGGCTGAACGTCGACGACACCGGTGACGGATTCATCCTCACCGTGCAGGCCGCCGAACCCGTCTCGGGTGAATCGCTGTGCGCCATGGTCCATGCCGCCGCCGAAGGCGTCGTCACCGCCCTGGAAACAGCACCGCACCAGCAGATCAGCACGGTGGACGTCCTCGACCCCGCGGAGCGGCACCGTGTGCTGGTCGAGTGGAACGAAACTGCCCGGGAGGTGCCCGCGGCGACGCTGCCGGAGCTGTTCCAGGCCCAGGCCGCACGCACCCCGGACGCGACCGCCGTCGTCTTCGAGGACGTGGAACTGAGTTATGCGGAACTCAACGCCCGCGCCAATCGCCTCGCCCGCCTGCTGATCGACCGCGGAGTGGGACCCGAGTCGCTGGTCGCGGTCATGATGCACCGCTCGGCCGACCTCGTTGTCGCCCTCCTCGCGGTGACCAAGGCCGGCGGCGCCTACCTGCCCATCGACCCGGACTACCCCGCCGAGCGGATCTCGTACGTCCTCAGCGACGCCCGGCCCCTGCTAGTGCTCACCAGTACGGACCTGGCCTCCCGCCTCACCAGCGAAGAGCTGTCGCGCCTGGCCGTCGACGACCCCCGGACCACCATCGCACTTGACGACCTCCAGGACACCGACCCCACCGACACTGAGCGCCACAGCGCCCTGCTGCCGGCCCATCCCGCCTACGTCATCTACACCTCCGGCTCCACCGGGCAGCCCAAGGGTGTGGCCGTCACCCATCAGGGGCTGTCGAGCCTGGCCGCTGTGCAGGCGGAGGAGTTCGCGATCACGGCGGGCAGCCGGGTGCTGCAGTTCGCTTCGGCGAGCTTTGACGCGGCCATCTGGGAGATGGTGATGGCCTTGTGCAACGGGGCATGCCTCGTCTCGGCCGCGCCGCACGACCTGCTGCCGGGCCAGGCGCTTGTTCGCCTGGTCGCGGAACGGTCGGTCACACACGCCACCCTGCCCCCCGCCGCACTGGCTCTCTTGGAACCGGACGGTCTGCCGTCGGTCACGACCCTCATCACCGCCGGTGAAGCCCTCAGCCAGAACCTGGTTACGCAATGGGCTGACGGCCGTCGTCTCATCAATGCTTACGGACCGACAGAATCCACCGTCTGCGCCACCACCACCGACCCTCTGTCCGCCGACGAACACAACACCCCGCACATCGGCACGCCCATCGCCAACACTCGGGTCTATGTGCTGGATGCGGCGTTGCGGCCGGTGCCGGTGGGTGTTGCGGGCGAGTTGTACATCGCCGGCGCGGGCCTGGCTCGCGGCTACCTCGACCGGCCGGGACTGACCGCGCAGCGGTTCGTCGCGAACCCCTTCGGTGTTCGGGGCGAACGGATGTATCGCACCGGCGACCTGGCGAAATGGCGACCGGACGGTGTCCTGTACTTCCTGGGCCGTACGGATGACCAGGTGAAGGTCCGTGGGTTCCGTATCGAGCCGGGTGAGATCGAGGCCGCGCTGCTCGCCCATCCGTCCGTGGCCCAATCGGCAGTGGTGGTACGCGAGGACCGCCCCGGCGACAAGCGCTTGGTCGGCTACCTCGTCCCCGCCAGGGGCAACGGCGGCGGTGACGACAACTACGCGAGTGTGGATCTTGCCGTGCTGCGCGCTCGTCTTGGCGAGGTGTTGCCGGAGTACATGGTGCCGTCCGCGCTGGTGGTCCTGGAGGCTTTGCCGCTGACGGCGAACGGCAAGCTGGACCGCAAGGCTCTGCCCGCACCGGACTTGCAGGTGGCCGGTGGCGGGCGGGGGCCGTCGACCCTGCAAGAGGAGATCCTGTGCACTGTGTTCGCCAAGGTCCTGGGCCTGCCCCAGGTAGGCGTGGACGACAACTTCTTCGAACTGGGCGGCCACTCACTGCTCGCGGTGCAGCTGAGCAACAGGATCCGGACGGATCTGGGGGTGGAGGTCGCGATGCGGGCGCTGTTCGAGGCGCCGACCGTGGCCGGACTCGCACAGCGGCTGACGGATTCGGGTGCGGCACGTCCCGCGTTGGTGGCGATGACACGGCCCAAGGCGGTACCGGTCTCGTTCGCGCAGCAACGGTTGTGGTTCCTGGGTGAGTTGGAGGGGCCGTCTGCGACGTACAACATTCCTGTGGCTCTACGGCTGACCGGTGATCTGGACGTCGAGGCGTTGCGGATGGCGCTGGGCGATGTGGTGGCCCGCCACGAGGTACTACGTACAGTCTTCCCGACCGATGAGGGCACGCCGTATCAGCAGATCCTTCCCCCGCCTTCCTCCTTTGACCTGCCGGTGGTCGAGGCGGAGCAGGAGGGTCTGGCAGAGACGGTTGCCGAGCTGGCGGGTCACGCGTTTAATCTCGCGGCTGAGCTTCCTTTGCGGGCGTGGCTGCTGCGGGTGGGGCCGGGTGAGTGTGTGCTGGTGATGGTGCTGCATCACATTGCCGGTGACGGGTGGTCGATGGGGCCACTGGCGCGGGATCTGTCGGTCGCATACATGGCCCGTACTGCCGGGCGGGCACCCGACTGGGTGCCGCTGGCGGTGCAGTACGCGGACTACACGTTGTGGCAGCGCGAGCTGCTGGGTGAGGAGTTTGACCAGGACAGCCTGCTGAACGAGCAACTGGCTTACTGGCGCAAGGCTTTGGACGGGATGCCGCAGGAGCTGGTGCTGCCGTTCGACCGGCCACGGCCGATGGTGGCCTCGCACCGCGGCGGCCGGGTGGAGATCCGGGTGCCGGCCGACGTGCATGCCCGGATGGCCGAGCTGGCCAACGCCCAGGGCGTGACCGTGTTCATGGTGCTCCAGGCAGCGCTGGCGGTGCTGCTCTCCCGGATGGGCGCGAGCAGCGACATCCCCGTGGGCACCCCGGTCGCCGGACGCACCGACGAGGCACTCGACGACCTGGTCGGGTTCTTCGTCAACACCCTGGTCATACGTACGGACCTGTCAGATGACCCGACGTTCGTCGGCTTGCTGAACCAGGTCCGAGAGAACGGCCTGGCCGCGTTCGCGCATCAGGACGTGCCATTCGAACGACTGGTCGAAGACCTCGCACCAACCCGCTCGATGGCCCGCCACCCACTCTTCCAGGTCATGCTCGCCCTGCAGAACAACGCCCAGGCCGCCCTTGACCTGCCCGGCATTCGCACCGAACCCTTGCCCACCGGCGAACCGGCAGCCAAATTCGACCTGTTCTTCAGCCTGAGCGAAACCTTCCACACCGACACCAACACCGGTGCCGGTGCCGGTACTGGCACCGGTAGTCGTCCGGCCGGTCTGCACGGCGGTATCGACTACGCCCTGGAGCTGTTCGACCGCGAAACGGTGGAGACCCTGGCCGAACGGTTCGTCCGCGTCCTGGACATGGTCACCAGGGAACCGCACCAGCGGGTCAGCGTTGTGGAGGTGCTGTCGGAGGAGGAGCGGCACCGGGTTGTGGCGGAGTGGAACGACACCGTCCAGGAGGTGCCCGAGGCGGCGCTGCCGGAGCTATTCCAGGCCCGGGTCGCGAAGCATCCTGATGCGGTCGCGGTGGTCTTCGGTGACGCTGAGGTGACTTATGCGGAGCTCGACGAGCGTGCGAACCGGCTTGCCCGGTTGCTGATCCGTCGCGGTATCGGTCCTGAGCGTATCGTCGGGCTGGCCATGCCTCGCTCGGTGGACCTGATCGTCGGTCTGCTGGCGGTGCTGAAGTCGGGCGCCGGTTACCTGCCGATCGATCCGGAGTACCCGGCCGAGCGGATTGCCTTCATGCTGGCCGATGCCGTCCCCTCGCTGACGCTGACCACCACAGAGGTTGCCGGGCGCATGGCCACCGGGCCTGCGCTGCTGTTGGACGACCCCGCGGTTGTCGCCGAACTCGGCGCACTGTCGGCCGACGTTCCCGGCGATGAGGAGCGGACCGGTCCGCTGCTGCCGCAGCACCCCGCGTACCTGATCTACACCTCCGGCTCGACCGGGCGTCCCAAGGGTGTGGTGATGTCCTGTGGCTCGCTGGTCAATCTGATGTCCTGGCACGCTTCCGCCATCCCCGCCGAAACCGGTTCGCGGGTCGCTCAGTTCACCGCGATCAGCTTCGACGTGTCGGCCCAGGAGATCCTCTCGGCCCTCCTGGACGGCAAGACCCTTGTGGTACCGGACGAGGAGATCCGGCGTAACCCGGAAGAGTTCGTGGCGTGGCTGCGGGAGCAGAAGGCCACCGAGCTGTACGCCCCCAACATGATGGTGGACGCGCTTGGTGAGGCTGTAGCGGAGCAGGGCACGGACCTGCCGTGGCTGCGCCATGTTTCCCAGGCCGGCGAGGCCCTTGTGCTCAGTGACCGGGTCCGTGACCTGTGCGGGGCAGTCGGGACCGTACTGCACAACCACTACGGTCCGTCCGAGACCCATGTGGTCACCGCCCATACCCTGCCGGCGGACCGGGCGGCATGGCCCGGGGGTACCGCGCCGATCGGCCGTCCGGTGTGGAACACCCGGGTCTACGTCCTGGACCCGGCTCTGCGGCCGGTGCCGGTGGGTGTTGCCGGTGAGTTGTACGTCTCCGGCGCCCAACTGGCCCGCGGCTACCACGCCCGGCCGGGACTGACCGCGCAGCGGTTCGTCGCCGACCCCTTCATCCCGGGTGAGCGGATGTACCGCACCGGCGACCTCGCACGCTGGAACACCGACGGACAACTGGAGTATCTGGGCCGTACGGATGACCAGGTGAAGGTCCGTGGCTTCCGGATCGAGCCGGGTGAGATCGAGGCCGCGCTGAGGGCGCATCCGTCCGTGGCCCAGGCGGCGGTGATGGTGCGTGAGGACCGCCCCGGCGACAAGCGCCTGGTCGGCTACCTCGTCCCCAACGGTGGCAACACCAGCGGTGACGGCAACACCGCCGGGGTTGACCTGACTGCCCTGCGCGTCCATCTCCGCGCGATGCTGCCGGAGTACATGGTGCCGTCCGCGCTGGTGATCCTGGAGAGTCTGCCGCTGACGGCGAACGGGAAGCTGGACCGACGGGAACTTCCGGCGCCGGACTACATTTGGTCCGCGCCGGTCCGGGAACCCTCATCGGTCCAGGAGGAAATTCTGTGCAGAATTTTTGCCGAAGAACTGAACGTGCCTCACATCGGCGTCGATGACAACTTCTTCGAATGCGGCGGACATTCACTTCTGGCGGTCAAGCTGGTGAGTCGAATTCGTTCGATCATGAGTGTCGATGTCTCCGTCCAAATGCTGATGGAAGCACCCAGCGTCGCGGGACTCGCACATCGGCTCAGCCTTCCCGCGATGAAGGACTCGCTTCGTACGCTTCTCCCCATCAGAACGCACGGGAGCCGGCCACCCCTCTTCTGTGTCCATCCGCGATCCGGGCTGAGCTGGTGCTTCGCACCTCTGGCCGGATTCGTACCTCCTGGTATTCCCTTGTACGGCCTGCAGGCGCGGGATGTCGACGGCGCGGGTGAGTTGCCGGGATCCATCCGGCAAATGGCGGAAGAGTACGTCAAAGAGTTGCGCACCGTGCAACCGTCCGGTCCGTATCATCTGCTGGGGTGGTCGATGGGAGGCCGCGTAGCTCAGGAGATGGCAGTACAACTGCAGGAAGACGGCCAGCAAGTAGCACTCATCATCATGGGAGGCTATGCACCCGCCCCATTCGGCACACTCAACTTGGACGAGACCGGCCGGGAATCTGTAGATCTTACCCGCCAAGCGATTCAAGAACGTGACGGCAACGACCACAACGATCAGACGGATGCATCGGCAGTACTCGACGAGGCACCTTCTCTCCGCGATCTCGCCGGACTTCCGGACTACTTCCGCAGCGAGATCTCAGAAGAAGAGGCTGAAGTAAGGGCGAGAATCATTGCAAACAATACTCGTATCTATGTGAAGCATTATCCTCGCAGATTTCACGGCGATCTTCTGTTTATTTCGTCGGACGAACTCGAGGACGGTTCGGGGCGCGCCATGTGGCAGCCCTATACCTCCGGCCGAATAAGCGAGTCACGGTTGCCTTGTTCTCACGACGAAATGGCCGATCCCCCCATGCTCTCTCTGCTTTGGGATTCAATTGATGGTTGGCTGTCCACGGCAAAGGACAGAGACTCGTTCGGCTGAGCCCACTCCGATACTTCTACCTTTGAGTGACAGATAGGACTGAATGATGACGAACCCTTTCGACGACCCGGACGCCAACTACCTTGTTCTGAAGAACGAGGAGGGTCAGTTCTCGCTTTGGCCCACATTCGTCGACGTGCCGGACGGGTGGGAGTTGGTCTTCGGAGAGGCAGCGCGTCAGGCATGCCTTGACTTCATCGAGAAGACGTGGACCGACATGCGCCCCAAGAGCTTGATAGACGCCATGAACGCCGACTGAGCGGGGCCGGGGACCGGCAGCGGTGACTTATGCGCCGTCAGATGTCGCCGCCTCCTTCCGAACCAGCCTTTCACCTGGTCCGGAAGGGGGCGGCGGCGTATGCCGATCAGATGCCCCGGAAGAGACTGGTGAGCCCGGTGACCTGCCACGATCAGGGGGATTTGGTTGCCGACCTGCGCGAATGGTCATTCAGTTACCGGCCTCGGCGGCGTTGTTCCGGTGAGTGCCACGTCCCCGCCGCGGCTCAGTCCGCAACCGATTCGTATACGGACTCCGGCCGCGCACGGCCGACTTCCATGACGCTCAGCACGTTGACGAGCTTGGCGAGTTGCTTGGTTACCTGCTCAAGCGGTGAGTCGTCCGCGTCGACCACGAGGGTGACCCGGGAGAAGCCGCCCCCCTCAGCCGGGCCGACGGCCGAGGGAGTCGATGTTGAAGCCGCGCCGACTGAATAGGGCGGTAATTCGGCTGAGCGCGCTGGGCTTGTCCTCGACGAGGACCGACAACGTGTGTTTGCTCATGCGTCGTCGCTCTCCCACGTCGGAGCCATGTCTCGGGCGATCTTGATGTCATCATTGCTGGTCCCAGCGGCGACCATGGGCCAGACCATGGCGTCCTCGTGGACCACGAAGTCGACGACCACCGGCACGTCGTTGATCTCCATTGCCTTGGCGATCGTGCCGTCCACCTCCTCGGGCCGTGTGCACCGCAGACCGACGCAGCCGTAGGCTTCCGCCAGCTTCACGAAGTCGGGGACGCGCTGGGCCGTCTGCAGATCGGTGTTGGAGTACCGCTGGTCGTAGAAGAGCGTCTGCCACTGGCGAACCATGCCGAGATTACCGTTGTTGATGACCGCGATCTTGATCGGCACACCTTCGATCGTGCAGGTGGCCAGCTCCTGATTAGTCATCTGGAAGCAGCCGTCTCCGTCGATCGCCCAAACCACCGTGTCCGGCCGCCCCATCTTGGCACCCATCGCGGCGGGCACGGCGAAACCCATCGTGCCCAGGCCGCCGGAGGTGATGAAGGCGCCGGGCTTCTCGAAGCCGATGAACTGGGACGCCCACATCTGGTGCTGGCCGACGCCGGCCACGTAAAGGGCGTCCGGCCCGACGATGGAGCTGAGCCTTTCCAGGACGTATTGCGGAGCCAGCGAGCCGTCCGCGAAGTCCTCGTACCCCAGCGGGTAGGTCTCCTTCAGCCTGTCAAGCCGCGCGCGCCACTTGACGTAGTCACCGGGGCGATCGATCGCGTGGACGAGGGCGCCGATAACCTCCCTGCAGTCACCCACGATCGGTACGTCCGCCACCCGGTTCTTGGAGATCTCCGCCGGGTCGATGTCCGCGTGGATGACCTTGGCCAGCGGTGCGAACGACGACAGCTGCCCGGTGACCCGGTCGTCGAACCGCACGCCCAGGGCGATGAGCAGGTCTGCCTTCTGCAGTGCGCCCACCGCCGAGACGCTGCCGTGCATGCCGGGCATCCCCATGTTGAGCGGGTGGCTGTCGGGGAAGGTGCCCCTGGCCATCAGCGTGGTCACGACCGGAATACCGGTCAGCTCTGCCAAGCGGAGTAGTTCCGCCGAGGCGCCGGCCTTGTGCACGCCGCCGCCGACGTACAGCACCGGGCACTCGGCCTCGGAGATCAGCTTGGCTGCTTCCTGGATCTGCTTGGCGTGCGGCCGGGTGACCGGCCGGTATCCCGGCAGGTGCGTCGTCGGTTCCCAGTGGAATTCGGTGCGGGCCTGCAACGCGTCCTTGGAGATGTCGACCAGTACCGGACCGGGACGGCCGCTGGAGGCGATGTGGAAGGCTTCCGCGATGGTGCGCGGGATGTCGTCGGGGTCGGTCACCAAGAAGTTGTGCTTGGTGACCGGAAGGGTGATGCCGCAGATGTCGGCTTCCTGGAAGGCGTCCTTGCCGATCATGCTGCTCGACACCTGACCGGTGATGGCGACCATCGGGACAGAGTCCATGTGCGCGTCGGCGATCGGGGTGACCAGATTGGTGGCGCCCGGACCGGAGGTGGCCATGCAGACGCCGACCTTGCCGGTGGCCTGGGCGTACCCTTCCGCAGCGTGTCCGGCGCCCTGCTCGTGCCGCACCAGTACGTGGCGGACCTTGGTCGAGTCGTAGAGCGGATCGTAGGCGGGTAGGATCTGGCCGCCTGGAATTCCGAACACGGTGTCGACTCCGACGTGCTCCAAAGCCCTGACCAGAGCTTGAGCACCTGTCATCTGTTCGGTCATCTGCTCGTTCCTGTTGGCTTGGCTCGAATGCTGGGCGAGCCTGCTGAATCGGGTTGGATGAGAGAAAAGACGCCCGTTCGCAAGACCAATTCGAAGGGCAGCGCGCAGAACTCGGCAGTTCACGAACGGTAAGTCCGTGAAGTACTACGAGGTGGCACGCTAAGAGCGGTGTCGGGTGACGACAACGCGCTCGACGGCTCCGAGGGACCGGAACTCTCGTCGGAGCGGAGCGAGTCCGTTCGTGACGGCTCAAGCAAGTTCCCGCTGCAAACCACGAGAACGCACGGACCCAGTTTATCTTCCCGCTGTGTGGCGATGCCAGTCCCCCGGGCTCTGGCCAGTCGCACCGCCAAGTCCACAGTCTCGCCGCGCTGGCGGTCCCGAACCGGGAGGACCACCTCTCGCGGACCAGGGCCCGCCACGTCGGAGTTCTGGCCGGACGCCGCGTGGGGCTCACGGAAGTTGAGGCACTACAGAACATGACCTCCTTCTTCGCAGCCTCGATCGGGGCGTTCGGCGGCGGGCACGCCCGCGGGCCCCGGTCTGAGGGAGCCGGGCCGGGCCCGCAGTGCTCATCGATGTCCGGACCGGCGTTGAACACAGCACGCGTGCATGAACATCCGCCCCCTGCGGATACGCGGGCGAGCCCCGGACCACTGGTCCGGGGCTCGCTGTTCGGGGCGCGGCCACTACAGGTCGAACTCCAAGTGTTCGATGTCCGTGAACCGGACCTCTTCCAGGCTGTCGGCGCGGCGGCCGCCGTCCTGGAAGTACACCTCCTTGAGCGCTTCGGCGGCGATCTCCCCACTCCGGAGGCGAGGGCCGCGCTCCCGGATGCGATGCCCCAACGTGAGCAGGACGCCTTCACCGAGCCCGGAGCAGGAGCCCTCAAAAGCCAATTCATCAGCTCCGAGGGCCGGGCACTGATCCGTACGATCAATCACTATGAGCGGTGTCAGCAGGTGGAAGAGCTCGAAATGCGCACGGCGTCCAGCGTTCCCCCGGTGACGTTGAACGTGCTCTGCGGCGGGAGACAGGCAGTCGCGCCGGTGGTCCAGCGGATGTACGCCACATCGTCATGACGGGTGTTGACGACAGAGAGGGGCGCCTGCGGCTTGGAGGGCAGCGCCTGCCAGTAGGAGGTGACATCCTGGAACCGGCCGATGATCGTGCCGTTCTTGATGAAACACACGTAAGGGTACGAGCACGTCGCCGTGGTACCTGACTGTGCTGCGGTCGCCGTGGTCGTCGGCACAATGGCCAGTGCGCCGGCTGCGGCCAGCGTCAGCAGACCTGTCCCAACAGACTTGATTGCCTTCACAGATTTCCCCTCCTGCATTGATGCCCTGACGACAGAGCAGATTCTTCGGATGGTCCGGCTCCGGCGTAATCCGCACCGGAGCCCGCGTGGAACCGCGTGAGTCAGATCAGTAAGCGACGTATCCGTCACTGCTTACCGCGTTGTAGAACTGCAGGTAGAACTTGGTACCGTCGAGGACGTCGGTGGCGGCCAGTCCCCAGGTGCCGGGCTTGATTTCATGCCAGCCGTTGCAGTACGTGCCGCCGCTCGTGGGCAAGAAACAAGTGCTCACCCAGACCAAGCCGACGGGCTTGACGTTGATGTCGTTGCAACTGGACGTGGCGGTGACCGATCCGGACCTGGGCCACCTGAAGTGCGGCTCGGCGTAGGTGGTGGAGAACGGCTTGGCGGTGCCCAAACAGGACTGGACCGCATTGGGCGCCGCAGTGGCCAACGTGCCGGTCGTGGCAGTCAATCCACCGGCGAGCAGAGCAGCCGCCATCAGAACTCTGACGGCGCGTGAACGGATGCGCATGCTTTCCCCCGCATTCTGCGCGTCGGCAGGTCCGACGCTTTGCGGGTTCCCGGTGGTATCGGCAGAATCTCAACGGATACGTGGATCAAAGCACCGCAAGGCCTCACGACCCGAGCTCCGACCTGAACTCATGCCCCGCATTGCCGTTGTTTCCACAGTCGTTGACCGGGCCCCCATGAGCTACAGCGTGGCCGGGCAGGAGGGCACTGCGCCATGTTTTTCGGTTCTGGCCTAAAATCGCTGGCCAGCCTGGTTATGGGCTGCGCAGACTGGCGTACGGGGGCCGGGGGGGGTTCTTTCATGCTTCGAGTTCATTTCACCGCTGATGATCTGTCCCGGGTCCGGTTCGCGCCGGGACCCGACCCGTTATGGGAGACCGTGCTCAGCCTCACCTCTCTGGGCACTGCCGCCCGGGGCCGGGCCTTCTTCGCACCATGGCGCAACCAGGCGCGGGCCGAACTGGGCCGACTGCCCCGGTGGCAGCTACGGATGCTGCGCCACCTGGCCCCTCCGGTAGGAGACTTCCCCGACTTCCTGACGCCACCGCAGGCATCCCAGGGGGTGGACGCGGGCATCGAGGCGGTGCTGTCCACGCCACGCCGTCGGCTCCGCCGAGAACTGACACTCCTGCCCGGTGCACCCTCATGGGCCCGGCAACTGGCCGACGGCGAACCGGCCATGCTGGACAGGCTCGGACAGGCCCTGTACGCCTACCACCACGCCGCGATCACACCCCACTACCCGCGGATGCAAGCACTCATCGACGCCGAACGGGCCGCCCGCGCCCGCACCCTGCTCGACCACGGGGCACAAGGCCTCCTGGCAGGGCTCGGGCCGGCCATGCGCTGGAGTCCGCCCGTGCTGGAAGTGGACTACCCCAAACACCGAGACATCCACCTGGCCGGGCGCGGCCTGGTACTGGTGCCCTCAGCATTCTGCTGGCACACACCGGTCACCCTCATCGACCCCAGCCTGCCCCCGGTACTGGTCTACCCCCTCCCCCGGACACCGGCCTGGTGGACCAACCCCACCCGCATCCCCGGGGCCCGGACACTGGCAGGCCTCCTGGGGCCCACCCGGGCCGCCTGTCTGCGCGTGATCGAAGACGGCTGCACCACCGGAGAACTGGCCCGCCGCACCGGCACCGCGCCCGCCACTGCCAGCGAGCACGCCGGCACGCTTCGCGAGGCGGGCCTGGCCACCAGCACCCGCCACGGCAACACCGTCCTCCATACCCTCACCCCCCTCGGCGCGGCTCTCCTCAAAGCCAGCCCCGACCCGTAAGGGGCCACAGATCCGGTGGAGTCCAGCAGAGTGGTGTAACTGACGGCTCGGCTTCGGCGGCCCACTCCCCCACCGCTGGCCAGCGGCGCATGGCGCGCTCCGCCTGCCGCAGCAGCAGCAGCAAGTCAGCGAACTGGATGATCTCAGCCGCCTCGATCGGGTCATCAAAGTCGTTCGCGGGTCTGGACGGTGTGGTTGGGATGGCTGGAGTTGACGGGGGTGAACCGCCGCCGTGGTCCGGGGCGCGCCTCGATGGCTCTGGCCCAGGAGACGTTGGTCAGGATGAGGCGCAACTCGACCCGGTTCTTCTGAGCCCTGGAACGGATCTCGGTGCCCTTATGCGCGGAGTAGTTGTCCATGATCACGTAGATGATCAATTCCAAGGGATGCCTGTGGAGGGTGTGGGATGGGCGGCCGAAGCCACCGCGAGACAGTCAGGCGGCGGGCTGCCGACCCTGTGTCGAGGTGGCAGCGGGCGGTCAGGCGTCAGGGTCGACTTCGGGGTGCGTGAACCGCACGGGCTTGCCCAGCGACCGGGCGTAGGCGATTTCGGCTCGGGTGCTGTCTCCGATGTAGTCGCCGACCACGAGCACCTCATCAGCGAGCCGGATCTTCGCCCGGTGCAGATCGTCGAGTCGAACCTTCAGCGACTCGGCCTCGACAGGATCGGAGCAGAGTTCGTGCGGCGACTTCATGTCACAGCCCGGTTTGACGACAATCCTTCCGGCTTTGGTCTCCCGCAGATCGGCCTCGTTCATCTCGGTCATGAAGCGGGTGGAGCCGCAGATCACGACGATACGCGGGAGGCTCAACAGCTTCTTCGCGTCGGCGAGCTTCTCCTCGGGGGTGAGCAGTTGCGGGTATGACAATGGTTCCTCCTGGTGGTGTGGTCCAAGGGGTGCCTGCGGAGACGAGAATGAGGGTATCCAAGATCGTTTTGTGACGAACAACGTGGACGCCCTCGCGACACGACTCTATGCAACGACCGACGACATGCTGAAGGAGCATCCCGACCTGGCACCGTGGCACCCGCCGGTCGGCATTACGCCCATAGATCGGGGCGCCGTCCGGCCGTGCGGCGCGGATGGATTTCAACGCGGCCAGGGAGTTGGCGGCTCCCTTGCGGCGACAGTTGATGCCCCACAGGGTGTCGTCGCCAACGGAGTAACAGCCTTGCTTGGCAAATGCCCGGCAAGGGGAGGGCCGGTCCGGATGTCCCGGCAGACCACCGCGCGCACCGTCGGCTCTTCGAGGCCCTGGATGCCGCTGTGGGCGAGCGTGGCGAGGCGGCGGGTGATGAACCGCGGTCGCCCGTACAATCGAAAACGGCGATCAAGGCGCTCTGACAGAGGCCGCAGTCAAGCGCGGCCGCAGCCGGCACATCGGTGTTTAGCGTGCGAGAGACCTCGGTGCGGCACGCCGTCCTTCAGATGCCTGACAGCCAAGCCGACGTCGACGACGGCCGCGGCCTCGCTGGCGCGGTCGCCCCACCCGTTGCCCCACCCACCGGGTGCGGGCAGCGGCCCCAGGCGAGGAAACCTGGGGCCGCTGCTGTCCGTACGGGCCAGGGCGTCCCGTTTTGCCGGCCGTGGCGCCCGCCGACGGTTCGGAGTGGCTACCGGCGACGTGGTGCGGTGGCCCGGATCTCGCCCAGGACGAAGCCGGTCACGGGATCGCAGTGCACGGGACGTACAATCCTCAGTCGACCACCTAGCGGGCCGCTCATGAGTCGGACCGCCACAGCGGTACCTCTCCATCCATCGGAACTCTCCCGCTCTGCCCGTTGGGTGAAGACCGCTACGCCTAGATGAGTGAGTCCGATGTTCTCAGTGGTCGTAGGCGATGAGTGATCGTTTGGTCTTGGCGCCTGTGGTCCAGTTGTGCCAGATGGCTGTGGCGAGGGCGAGGAGTCGTTGGCCGGTGCGGGCGAAGACTCCGGCCGGGGTTCTGCCGCCGTGCTGTTCCAGGCTGAGCTGGCCTTTGAGGGTGTCGAAGACGGCCTCGATCCACTGGCGGGCCCGGGCGAGGCGGCCGTGCCGGGTGGGCTCGTCCTTCCGGTCGGGCCGTACCAGATGGACGCCGAGGCGTTCGGTGAGGAACGTCTCGAACTCCCGCCCGGCGAAGCCCTTGTCCGCGAGGATCACCTGACCGCTGCGGACGAGGTGGTGGTCGCGTTGCAGCAGCGCGGTCATCACCTGCCGTTCCCCGGGTTTCGGGTTGGCCAGGCACCAGGACACCGGCATGCCTTCGGCGGTGGTCAGCAGGTAGAGCCGGAATCCCCAGAAGAAGCGGGAATGGGAGCGGCAGTAGCCGTAGCCGGCCTGCCCGGCCAGCGCAGAGCGTCTGACGGTCTCGCGGGAAGCCGCGCAGGCAACGGGCGTGGAGTCGATCAGCCGCAGGTCGTCGTGCCAGGTCGGCACCTGCCGGGCCAGAGCCTCGATCACGTGGCTGATCAGCGGTCCGGCGGCGTTGAGGCGCTTGTTGTAGGCCGACTGCTGGGGCAGATAGCGGAACAAGTGCCCCAGCCGGGCGTGCGCGAAGCGGATCCAGTGCCGGGCCGAGGGGAAACCCAGCAGGACCTGGGCGACCGCCAGGCACAGCAGTTCGGCGTCCGTCAGTTTCGGTGGTCGCCCGATCCGGCGACGAGGGGCCACATGGTCGTCGATGAACACGTACAGTGCCGCCAGAAGGGCGTCCAGGCTGGTCTTCACACACAAGCCAACGGGCGCCCTTCGCCATAGTCGCGGCCAGCACAAACATCGGACTCATTCATCTAGTTGGAACCACCGAAGTGAAAGCAGAACCTGCGCTGCCGGGGGGAGGGTTCGCCGTCTTCTGTGCTGCGGATGGCTTGCCTATCCGGCGGAGTGGGGGCGTTTGAGCGCGGCGGTTCGTCGTGGGCGCGTCACCATGCGCTGGTCCCGTGACAGGGAAGATTGTTCCATTGCCACCAAGGTTTGACTGCAAGCGAGGGTTGATGAGCCGCCGTATACCTCAAGGTGCACTGGTCGTGGGCTTGATCGGCATCCTGATCAACATCGTGGACGCGATCGGGTCGGGGCGCCCGGAGCCGCACGATGCCTTCGCCGCGCTGGTCGCGCTCGGTGCGGGTGGTGAACTGCTCAAAGGGCGGCGGCCCAGGGCGGCAAAGGCGTTGTATGCCGTGGCGTCGGTGTTGCTGGTAGTTGCCGGATCCGTCGCGGGTGCCCGGGCGTGGGCCTCACTCTTCAAGGGCACGACCTATGACTGGCTCGACCTCGGACTCGGGGTTCTGGTCGTGCTTTACGTTGCCGTCTGTGCGGCTCAGCTTCTTGCACTGTGCCGCAGAGCATTGAGGTCCCGCATGAATGCCGGCACGCTCAGCGAGTAACGTCGGCATCGGTCGGACTTCGTTGTCTGGACGTGTCCCGTCTCAGCCGAACCGGTCCCGGTCTCCATCGATCGGGTCCGATTCGCTCACCGTCTCCGGTGAACTGGTCCGCCATCGATACTTCGGAAAATCTCGCCCGTCGTGAACCGGGCAAGGCTGCGAAGTTACGGCGCAGTGGGCACGCTTGTGAGCACAGCAATCTCACACCCTCGTACGGGCTGTCGGCCCCGGTATCTACGGAGCCCGGCCAGGGACCGGCTGAGCAGGCCCGCTCCCGGTCAGGGTCGGGTAAAGGCTGTCAGGAGAAGGCCAGCGAGGAGAGCCGCGCAGGAGCCGTCGGGGTCGAGATCGGGGTCGTAGACGGTGAGGTTCAAGCCCACGCAGCGCTCCGATAGCACCAAGGTCCGTAGCAGCGGGGCGAGTTCGTCGGGCATGAGCCCTCCGGAATCGGGGCTGTCAACGGCGGGCATGATGGACGGGTCCAGCACATCCGCGTCCAGATGCACCCAGAACCCCTCGGTCACGGGCACTTCAAGTGTCTGCACAACCGCGCCCGCCAGCTCCTCGGCACCCCACTCCCTGATCTCCCCGACCGTCGCGTTCATAATCCTCAACTCGGCGAGCTCGGCCCGTTGTGCGTCGTAGTCCCGGATACCGAAGACCCGTACGTCTTCGTCCCTGACATACGGCCGCAGCCCTTCGAGGTCCGTGCATCCGGCCATTCTGACCTCGCCGGGGCAGCACGTGCCACAGCGTTTCACCGCGTGCGGAAACGAGGTAGCCCACAGCGGGCCCACGTGTCCCATGGCAATTCCCCGAAGACGAGACGTCGTTACGGCAGCGGCACGCGGGCCGATAACGGCGCTGTCGTACACCCGAGCCGGGCGAGCGGGCCGGACCCGGCAGTCGGGTGCGCACAAGCACGCCCGGCACTGTCGTCGTTGAGCATGCGGATGAAGCGGGTCGGCGAGCAGGGCGTTCTCGGGCCGGAAACCGGGGCGCGGCGGGATCCCCTGCCATGTGATGATCCTTCCGGCGCGCCGGGGCTGCCGGCGCGCCAGTCGCGTTACCACACCCTTGGGGGGTAGCAATGAGCCTGTCAACTGCTGGACGCCGGGTACGTTTCAGATCCGGCGCCGCCGTGGCCGTGGCGGCCGGTCTGCTGACTGCCGGCCTCGCCGCGCCCGCGTTCGCCGACGACGACCCGCCGCAGAGTGACCAGTTGTGGATCAACGTGCCGTATGACCAGACGCTGCAGCGCGCCACCGACGGCGGTCAGCCGCAGTCCCGCACCCTCGGCGTCGGCCTCTACCACGACAACGATAACTTCACGGTGACCGACGGCAGGCTCGTCGTCGACGTCTCTGGCCTCGCCGGGGTCGCCGAGGTGACCTGGCCCGACAACTGCACGCCGAGCGGCACGAGCGCGGTGTGCGACATCCCCCTGGTGCCCGTGATCGGGGGCGACTACGAGGACCAGGTGTTCCTGACGGTGCGCGCGGCCGACGGCGCCGAAGTCGGCACGCAGGGCAGGATCACCTACGAGGCGACGGCCACCGGCGGGCCCGACGGCACGCTCACCGCGCCGCACGAGAGCTTCGAGACCACCCTGACCGTCGGCGCCGGGCCCGACCTCGCCCTCGACCCCGTCGCCGACATCGAGGACGGTCAGCCCGGCGACGAGCGGACGATCCCGTTCAAGGTCACCAACAACGGCAACGAGAGCGCGAACGGGTTCACCGTGAAGCTGTACGCCTCGTACGGCCTGACGGATCTGACCCGGTACGACGCCTGCGCCTACACCACGTCGGACGGCAACGACTACGCACCGTCGAGCACGGCAATCTGCACGTTCGACCAGGTGCTGGCGCCGGGCGACTCCTTCGAACTGCCCGAGCCGCTGACGGTGCGACTCGCCCCGCACGCGCTGAACGAGCGGCTCGACATCGACGTCGAGCCGGGCGACGGCGCCCAGGACATCGACTCCCGGAACGACTACGCGGCCCTCCAGATCGGCGCGGAGAACACCGCGGACTTCTCCGTGACCGGTGATGCCATCTCCGGCGCGGCGGGCGAGACGGCCACGGCCGAGCTCACGTTCAAGAACAACGGCCCGGCCTGGTCCGGCAACCTCGGCTCCGGCGACCCGGTCGCCGAGGTCCGGCTGGTCGTGCCCGAGGGCACCAGGGTCACCGGCGTACCGTCCGGCTGCTCCCCGCGCACCCTCGACGGCGGCTACTACCCGAAGCAGACGGGCGCCCCACGCTACGACTGCAACCTGCGGTACTGGGTGCTGGAGGACACCCAGCGCACATTCGCGTTCTCCGTGCGTGTCGACACCGTGGTGCCCGGCGCGACCGGTGCCGTGAGCATCCACCCCGCGTTCGGCGAGTTCGGCGCGTACCCCTTCGACTTCGACCCGGACCTCACGAACAACACGGCGATCCTGTCCGTCAACTGACCGGCCCGGGGGTTCGGAGCAAGCCGCGCGAGCCGGCTGCTCCGGACCCCCGCTCGGCAGGGCGGACGCTGCCGGCCGGTCTCAGAAGCCACCGGGTACAGAAGCGCATCCGCCGTGAGAACCTCGCACCGGATGAGAGGCCCGTTCGGGGCGGAGCCTTGAGACCGAAGGTGGACACGTAGGCAGAGCCACCGGCGATGAGGCTCGCAGGCCCGGATACGCGGTGCACGGACGCTTCGGTACGCCTATACGTCTAGACGAAGACCTTGCCCGGGTTGAAGATGCCGACCGGGTCCAACGCGCTCTTGACGGCACGGTGCATGGCGATCACCTCGGGGCTGAACTCCGCGGCCAGTCCGCGCATCTTGAGCAGCCCCACCCCGTGTTCGCCGGTCACCGTGCCGCCCAGGGCTATGGCCTCGGCCACGACACGTTCGAGTGCCTCGTCGCCGCGCGCCCCGGCCCGCTCGTCGCCCCGTGGGACGAGCACCATCGGGTGCAGATTGCCGTCCCCGGCGTGCGCCAGACTCGCGATACGGATGTCATGCTCGGCGGCGATGCGCTCGACGCGTCCGAGCATCTCGGGCACCAGTGTGCGCGGCACGCAGACGTCCTCGGTGAGGACGGACCCCAGGCGTTCCAGCGCTGGATACACCAGCCGGCGCGCGGCGAACAGGGCGTCCGCCTCGGCCTCGTCGCTGGAGCGGGCGCTCCAGGTGGCACCGGATTCCTCGAAGGCGGCCAGCACCGTCTCCGCCTCCTCGACGCCGGCCGCGCCCGGGGCGTCGCACCGGGCGAGCAGCAGGACGTCACCCGCGTCGGTGAGGCCCATCCGTTTCCAGTCGTCGACCGCGCGGAGACAGAACCGGTCCACCAGTTCCAGCGCGCTGGGTACGACACCGGAGGCCACAACCGCCGCGACCGCCCGGCCCGCGTCGGGCAGACCGTCGAAGTAGCCGACGACCGTGTGTTCCCTGGGCCGCGCGCCGCGCAGCCGTAGAGTGACCTCGGTGACCAGGCCCAAGGTGCCCTCCGAGCCCACCATCAGCCCGGTCAGGTCGTATCCGGCGACGCCCTTGGCGGTGCGGCGGCCGAGCCGTACCACCTCGCCGGTTCCGACAACCGCCTCCACACCGAGGACGTAGTCCCGCGTCACCCCGTACTTCACACAGCACACGCCGCCCGCGTTGGTGGCGACGTTCCCGCCGATGGTGGACCACGGGGCACTCGCCGGGTCCGGCGGATACCACAGATCCCGCTTCGCACATGCCTGCCGCAGATCCTCGTTGACGACGCCGGGCTGCACCACGGCCAGCCGCTCATCGGGATCGATGCGCACGATCTCGTTCATCGCTTCGAAGGACACCACGACACAGCCCTCGACGGCGTTGGCGCCGCCGGACAGCCCGGTGCCCGCTCCGCGCGCGACGACGGGGACATGGTGGGCGGCACAGTGGGCGACGACCGCCGCCACCTCGGCGGTGGCCCGCGGCCGTACGACCGCCGCGGGCAGGGCGAACGGCGCCCGCTCCGCCTCGTCGCGCGCGTACGAGGCCAGCAGGCCGGGGTCGGAAATCACCCGGCCGTCCGGGAGGACACCTGCGAGTTCCGCGAGAGTCAGACTCATTCCTGCACTGTATTCAGGGCGTGCCGAGCCGCTCAAGATTGTCCTTTGGTACACGTACCAAAGGACAATTGAGATGCCCGGAACAAGGGTGCGAGAGTGGCGGCTGCATGGTGAAGGAACGTCGTTCAGTCTTGCTCGCAGAAGTCATGACTCGCAGAAGTCATGAGGAAATGATCAAAGGGGATTACTGATGGCCGCAGTAATCGCGGGTATCGGGGGGTGGATCCCTCCGAATGCGGTGTCGAACGACGACCTGTGCACGGTTCTGGATTCGTCCGACGAGTGGATTAGGACGCGCACGGGAATCAGCGAACGGCGCATGGTCACCGGAGGTCTGTCGACCCGGGATCTGGCCGTGGAGGCGGGCGCGCGGGCGCTGAAGTCGGCGGGCGGGTCGGCGGTGGACGCCGTTGTGGTGGCCACCACCTCCCCCGACCGGCTCTGTCCCGCCGTGGCGCCCGAGGTGGCCGCCCTGCTCGGTCTGGGCACGGTGCCCGCCTTCGATCTGACCTCGGCGTGCAGCGGCTTCGTCTACGGTCTCGCCACAGCCGCCGGGCTGATCGCCTCCGATGTGGCCGGCAGCGTGCTGTTCATCGGCGCCGAGGCCTTCACCACCATGGTCAATCCGGTGGACCGCACCACCGCGCCGATCTTCGGCGACGGGTCGGGCGCCGTGGTGCTGCGCAGGGGCTCGGCGGACGAACCCGGCGCACTGGGACCGTTCGATCTCGGCAGCGACGGCGCCCTCGCCGATCTGCTGGCCATTCCGGCCGGCGGATCCCGGCAGCGCTCCGCCTCCGCAGGTCCGGGCCACGGCTCCGTGCCGGAGGAGGACTGGTTTCTCCGGATGGAGGGCAGGCCCCTTTACACCCAGGCCGTCGAACGGATGTCGGTCTCGGCCCGTGCCGCGCTCGACCGCGTCGGGTGGTCCGTCGGAGATGTCGACAGCTTCATCAGCCACCAGGCCAATGTCCGTATCGTGCAGGCGGTCGCGGAGGAACTGGAGCTTCCCGCGGAACGCGCGCCGGTCAATATCGACCGGGTCGGCAATACCTTGGCCGCGTCGATTCCCCTGCTGATGAACCACGCCGCCGTACGCGGTGACCTCAAGCCCGGCGACCGTGTCCTGCTGTCGGCCTTCGGCGCGGGTCTGTCCTGGGGATCGACCACACTCACCTGGCCGGAAATCGCGGTCGAGGAAGTGCAGTGAACGATTCACCCGCCTTTTCACCGTCAGGAGAACACGCAATGAATTCGCTCTTCGAATCCGTCGCCGATGTCATCGCGAGCCGTTTCGGTGTCGACCGTGAAGCCATCACCCCGGAATCCACGTTCGACGATCTGGGGCTCGACTCCCTTTCTCAGATCGAACTCGTGACCGCGCTGCGCAAGCGGCTCGGCGCCGACATCGACGACGAGCAGATGGCGGAGTTCTCGCAGGTCTCCGAGGTTGTCGCCAAGCTCGACGAAATCGGAGTGAAGGCCTGATGGGTGGATTCGCGGCGGCGATCACCGGCATCGGGCTGGTGACTCCCGCGGGCATCGGCGTACCGGCCAACTGGACCCGCTTCGTCGAGGGCACCTCCACCGCGGCGCACCACCCTGATCTCGACGCCCTGCCGGTGAACATGGCCTGCCGGGTGCCGGACTTCTCCGCCACGCGCCTCGGGCTGCGCGGTGCCTGGCAGTGGGACCGCTACACCCAGTTCGCCGTGGTCGCCACCCTGGAGGCACTGAGCGGTGCCGGACTCACGGCCGGTGATTGGCCGGACAGCTCCCGGGTCGCCGTGGTCATGGGCTCGGGCGCGGGTGGCACCGCGACTCTGGAGGCCCAGCATGCCGCGCTGCTCACGGACGGTCCCTCGGACGTCTCCCCGATGACCCTGCCGATGGGGCTGCTCAACATGGCCGCGGGGCAGGTGGCCATCGAGGTCGGGGCCAACGGCCCGTGTCTGGCGCCCTGCACGGCCTGCGCCTCCGGTGCCTCGGCGATCGGGATCGGCCGGGACATGATCCGTTCGGGCGCGGCGGACATCGTGATCGCCGGCGGAGCCGAGGCTCCCATCACCCCGCTGTACGTGTCCGCCTTCTCCAGGATGCGCGCCCTTTCGAGGCGGACGGACGACCCCGGCACGGCCTCCCGGCCCTTCGACTCCACCCGGGACGGGTTCGTACTCGGCGAGGGGGCGGGGGTCTTCGTCCTGGAGTCCGAGGAGCACGCCAGGGCCCGCGGGGCCCGGCCGGTCGCCCGTGTCATCGGTTACGGCGCCTCCGCCGACGCCCACCATGTCACCTCTCCTCACCCCGAGGGCCGCGGCGCCAAGCTGGCCGTACGCGCGGCACTGGCCGACGCGGGGCTGAGCGGCAGCGATGTGCGGTACGTCAACGCGCACGGCACCTCGACGCCGCTCAACGACTCCGTCGAGTCGGGAGTCATCCGTGAACTGATCGGCAGTGGAGTACCGGTGAGTTCGACCAAGGGCGTGACCGGACATCCGCTCGGGGCCGCGGGCGCCATCGAGGCGGCCGCCGCCGCGCTCACCGTCCACCACGGGGTGATTCCCCCCACGGCGAATCTCGTCGCCCCCGACCCGGCGATGGACATCGATCTCGTCCACAAGGCCGCGCGGCACGGCCCGGTGGAGGTGGCCCTCAGCAACTCCTTCGGATTCGGGGGCCAGAACACGGCCCTGCTGATAGCCGCCTGACACTCCGTACGCCCGAACCGATGGAGGGCTCGCCACGATGACCAGCAACGACGTCCGCCGCGCCGATCTGGCCGACTTGGTCTTCGACGGTACGTACGAGGAGGTGCACGAGGACATCCGGGCGGCGCTGCTCGACCCGGTCTTCGACGCCCGCGAGGGACTGACCCTGGCCGAGTCGGGTCGGCTCGCCTACGAGCGGTCCCGGTACCTGCACAGCCGGCTGGAGCGGCCGGTGGAGATCGTGCGCAACCCGCGCCGGCTGTTCGCCCTGGCGGAGTGGCCCTCGCTGCTCGACGTGTCGACGTTCTCTCTTCTGATGGTCCATTACAACCTCTGTTTCGGCACGGTCATCGATCACGGCGCGGACCGGCCGGACTTGAAGGACTACTTCGACGAGCTGGACAACCTGGAGTCGTTCGGCCCGTACATGGCGACCGAGCTGGGTTACGGCAACAATGTCGCGGCGATGCGCACCGAGGCGGTCTACGACCGCGCGAGCGAGACCTTCGTACTGAACACACCGGACCCGCTCGCCCAGAAGTTCATGTCGTACAGCGGCTTCCAGGACATCCCGAAGATCGCCGTGGTGATGGCACGGCTGAAGGCGGACGGCAAGGACCACGGGGTGTTCCCCTTCATCGTGCGGATCAGTGACCGCGACGGCCTGTGCGCCGGGGTGCACGCCGCCTCCTGCCCGGAGAAGCCGGTCCAGGGGCTGGACAACGGCGTCACCTGGTTCGACCACGTCCGCGTTCCGCGCCGCAACCTGCTGCTGGGGGACATGGGAGCGTTCGCCGAGGACGGCACCTTCCGGCCCTCCGGGGGCAATCAGCGCAAGCGGTTCCTGCGGGCGATGAGCCGGATCCAGCCCGGCCGGCTCTGTGTCTCCAGCTCCGCGGTCGGCGCCGGACGGGCGAGCGTCTACATCGCGCTCCGCTACGCCTCCCGGCGGCTGACCAACGCCCCCGGCCGCAACGACCTGCCGGTCATCGAGTACCGCAGCCACCAGCTCGCGCTGTTCACCGCGCTCGCGAAAGTCTACGCGATGACATTCCTGCTCAACCACGCCAAGCGCGCCTTCCTGGTGTCCCCGGAGAGCATCCCGGCCGAGCTGAACAATCTGATCTCGATCACCAAGGCGCTCTCCACCTGGGAGATGACCGACGTGATAGCCACCTGCCGGGAGCGCTGCGGGGCCCAGGGCATCTTCAGTGTGAACCGGATCGCGGACTACGGCTCGCTGCTCCAGGGACTCGTGACGGCCGAGGGCGACAATCAGGTCCTGCTCGCCACCACGGCCGGCCAGATGCTCGCCCAGCGCGACGACCGGCCGGCCCCCAAGCCGCCGGGCCAGGACGGGCGCGGACTGCGGCACTCGGCGCTGCACACCGACCTCCTGCGGTACCGGGAGGAGAGTCTGCTGCACACCGCGCGCGAGGCGATGACCGACGAGTCCGGCGAACGCACCTATCTCGAAGCGTGGAACGGCAGCATGAACAGCGCCCTGGCGATGGCCCGTACGCGCGGGGTCCGGGTGGCGGTGGAAAGCTTCCGGGCGGCGGCGGCGCGTGCCAGGACCTCCGAGGTGCGGGAGGCTCTGGAACTTCTCCTCGCTCTCTACGGCCTCACCGAGATCCAGCGGGACTCCGGCTGGTATCTGGCCCGCGGCGCCCTGACGGCCCCGCAGGTGGAGGCGATCCCCGCGGAGATCGACGCGCTGTGCGCCCAGGTGCTGCCCCACGCGGAGACCCTGATCGACGGATTCCGGCTCTCCCCTGACCTGCTGCGGGCGCCGATCGCGGCCGACGACTACGTGGCCTCCTTCCAGGCGGTCGCCGACGCGGTGCCCGCCGGCCGGCGCGGGCCCGCCGAACCCCTGACACCGGCGAGGAGCTGAGCCGTCATGGCACGCCATCTCTACCGCTGCCCGCTTCGCTGGGCGGACATGGATGTCTACGGGATCGTCAACAATGTGGTCTTCCTGCGCTATCTCGAAGAGGCACGGGTCGACTTCGTGTTCCGTATGGGTCCCACTGAGGGGGACGCGTTCTTCAAGGACGGTTCGGTCGTCGTCCGGCACGAGATCAGCTACCGCAGACAGCTTGTCCACCGGCACGAACCGGTGGACATCGAGATGTGGGTCAGCGGACTGGAGTCGGCCACCGTGACCATCGACTACGAGGTCAAGGACGGGGACAGGATCTACGCCGTGGCCTCCACGGTGATGGCTCCGTTCGACTACCGGCGGGGCCGGCCCCGGCGGCTCACCCCCGAGGAGACGGCCTTCTTCGGGAAGTACGCGGCATGAGGCTGCTTCGGATCGGGCCGACGGGTGAGGAACGCCCGTGCGCCATCGGCCCCGACGAGGTCGTACGCGACCTGTCGGCGTGGGTACCGGACTGGACCGGGGAACAGCTCGATCCGGAAGCGCTGTCCGAGACCGCGCGCCGGCTCGCCCGGGAGGCCTCGACCCTGCCCGCCGTGGATCCGACGGCGGAGCGCGTCGGTCCTCCCGTCCGTCCGGGCGGACATCTGATAACCATCGGGCTCAACTACCGCCGGCACGCGGCCGAGGCCGGTATGGAACTGCCGGCCGAGCCGATCGTGGCCACCAAGGCGCCCTCGGCGACGGCCGGTCCGTACGACGACCTGATCCTGCCGGCGGGCGGTGACCGGACGGACTGGGAGGTCGAACTGGCGGTGGTGATCGGCCGCCGGGCCCAGTACCTGTCCGGTCCGGCCGACTCCCTCTCGTACGTGGCGGGTTACTGCACGGCCAACGACATCTCCGAGCGCAGCGCACTGCTGGATCGGGGCGGTCAGTGGGTCAAGGGAAAGTCCTTCGAGTCCTTCGGCCCGCTCGGTCCTCTTCTGGTGACCCCCGACGAGGCCGGGGACACGCGGAACATGCGGCTGACGTGCCGGGTCAACGGCCGTCTCATGCAGGACGCCGGCGCCGCCGACATGATCTTCGACGTCCCGTATCTCGTCTGGTATCTCAGCCAGTTCTTCGTCCTGCTGCCCGGCGATGTCGTGCTCACCGGCTCTCCTGCCGGTATCGCCCTCGGCCGTCCCGGCACGCCGTATCTGCGCGAGGGTGATGTGGTCGAGGCCGAGGTGGCCGGCCTGGGCGCGCAGCGCCAGAGGTGTGTGGCCGCCCGCCGTGACCTCACGGCGCACCGCCCCGTCGGCACGGGACACGGCGGGCCTTCCGTACCTGGCGGGCCATCCGTACTCAGCAGCGCGATCACAGCGCCGACCAAGGACGGGGGACAGTAGGACATGGCCGTTCCGGAGCGGACAGCCGACGAGAACGCACTCGACACGGACAGCCGGGGCCGCGTGGCGGAGCTGCTCGCGATCAAGAGCCAGGCTAGTGACGGTCCGAGTGCGCGCGCCACCGAGGCCCAGCACGCCAAGGGCAAACTGACCGCGCGTGAGCGGATCGATCTGCTGCTGGACGAGGGATCCTTCAACGAGGTCGAACAACTCCGCAGACACCGCGCGAGCGGCTTCGGCCTGGAGCACCGGAGACCCCACACCGACGGTGTCGTCACCGGCTGGGGAACCGTCGAGGGGCGTACGGTCTTCGTCTACGCGCATGACTTCCGTATCTTCGGCGGCGCGCTGGGCGAGGCCCATGCCACCAAGATCCACAAGATCATGGACATGGCCCTGTCCGCGGGCGCGCCGGTGGTCTCGCTCAACGACGGGGCGGGCGCGCGCATCCAGGAAGGCGTCCTGGCGCTGGCCGGCTACGGCGGCATCTTCCAGCGCAACACCAAGGCGTCCGGGGTGATCCCGCAGATCAGCGTGATGCTGGGCCCGTGTGCGGGCGGCGCCGCGTACTCTCCGGCGCTGACGGACTTCGTGTTCATGGTCCGCGACACCTCCCAGATGTTCATCACGGGTCCGGACGTCGTCAGGGCCGTGACCGGCGAGAAGATCACCCAGGACGGACTGGGCGGGGCGGATGTGCACGCCGAGAAGTCGGGGGTGGCCCACTTCGCCTACGACGACGAGCGGGCCTGTCTGGCGGATGTGCGGTATCTGCTGTCACTGCTGCCCGCCAACCATCTCGAACACCCGCCGTCGCGGATGACCACGGATCCCGCGGACCGCCGCAGCGAAGCCCTGCTGGACCTCGTCCCCGCCAACGGCCGGCTGCCGTACGACATGCGCTCGGTCATCGAGGAACTCGTCGACGACGGCGAGTATCTGGAGGTCCACGAACTCTGGGCGACCAATGTGCTGTGCGCTCTGGCCCGGGTGGGCGGCGGCACGGTGGGTATCGTCGCCAACCAGCCGCTCGCGTACGCGGGGGTGCTCGACGCCCGCGCCAGCGAGAAGGCAGCCGCCTTTGTGCAGATGTGCGACTCGTTCAACATCCCGTTGCTCACCCTGGTGGACGTGCCGGGCTTCCTGCCGGGGGTCGACCAAGAGCACGGCGGGATCATCCGGCACGGTGCCAAGCTGCTGTACGCGTACTGCAACGCCACCGTGCCGCGTATCCAGTTGATCCTGCGCAAGGCCTACGGCGGCGCGTACATCGTGATGGACTCCCGTTCCATCGGCTCCGACCTGTCGTACGCCTGGCCCACCAACGAGATCGCCGTGATGGGCGCCGAGGGTGCCGCCAATGTCATCTTCCGCAAGCAGATCGCCGACGCCGAGGACCCCGAGGGTGTGCGGGCCCGAGTGGTGAAGGAGTACAAGGCGGAGCTGATGCATCCCTATTACGCTGCCGAACGTGGTCTGGTCGACGATGTCATCGATCCGGCGGGCACCCGCGGTGTGCTCGTCCGGGCGCTGGCGATGCTGCGGACCAAACACGCCGAGCCGCCGTCACGCAAGCACGGCAACCCACCCATGTGACCGGAACGAACCGCCCGGAGGCGCCCGCATGACCATCGAATTCACCACGCAGACCGCAGAACGCTTACCCGACGCCGAGCGGGAACGGCTGCTGTCCGCGCCCTCCTTCGGGGACACGTTCACCGATCACATGGTGACGATCAGTTGGACGGAGGAGCGCGGCTGGCACGACGCCCTGCTGCGCCCGTACGGGCCGCTCGTCCTCGATCCCTCGACCCATGTATTCCACTACGGACAGGAGATCTTCGAGGGGCTGAAGGCGTACCGGCGTACCGACGGGTCGATCGCGATCTTCCGGCCCGACGCCAACGCGGCGCGGCTGAACCGCTCGTCCGCCCGGATGGCGATGCCCCAACTCCCCGAGCAGGCCTTCCTCGACGCGCTGCGGCTGCTGGTCGACGCCGACCGCGACTGGGTGCCGTCGCGGCAGGGGCACAGCCTCTATCTGCGTCCGTTCATGATCGCGACACAGCCGTCACTGGGTTTCTACCGCCCTTCCAACGCCTATCTGTTCGTCGTGATCGCCTCGCCCTCCGGCGCGTACTTCAAGGACGGCGTCAAGCCCGTGTCCGTATGGCTCTCGACGGAGTACACACGTGCCGCGGACGGGGGTACGGGAGCCGCCAAGTGCGGCGGCAACTACGCGGGCACCCTGCTGGCCATGCGGCAAGCCGCGGAGCAGGGCTGTGACCAGGTCGTCTGGCTGGACGCGAAGGAGCGCCGCTGGATCGACGAGATGGGCACCAGCAATATGTTCTTCGTCTACGGGGACCGGCTGGTGACCCCCGAGCTGACCGGGACACTGCTGGACGGGATCACCCGGGACTCCCTGCTGACGCTGGCCCGTGACCTCGGCTATCCGGCGTCGGAGGAGCGGATCAGCGCGGACCAGTGGTGCGCGGACACGGCGTCGGGCGCGCTGACGGAGGTCTTCTCGTGCGGCACCTCCTCGATGATCACCCCGGTCGGACGGTTCAAGCGGGGTGAGGAGACCTGGGTCATCGGCGACGGCGAACCGGGGCCGGTGACCCGGCGGCTGCGCGAGGAACTGATGGGCATTCAGTACGGCGAGCGCCTCGATCAGCACGGCTGGGTACACAAGATCGCCTGACCGGTCTCCCCGGGCCCGGACCAGCCGGCCCGCAACCGTATCGAAGGGGGCTCGCAATGAACCGCTCGGTTCTTGTCACCGGAGGAAACCGCGGCATCGGCATCGCCGTGGCGCACGCGTTCGCCGACGCCGGCGACAGGGTCGCCTTCACCCACCGCGCCGGTGAACCGCCCGAGGATCTCATCGCCCGGGGCTGTCTCCCCGTCCGGTGCGACATCACCGACGGCGACCAGGTCGAGTGGGCGTTCAAGAAGGTGGAGGAGGAACACGGTCCGGTGGAGGTACTGGTGGCGAACGCCGGTATCACCAAGGACCGTTCGCTGATGCGGATGTCCGAGGAGGACTTCACCTCGGTGGTCGACACCAACCTCACCGGGGCCTTCCGGGTCGTCAGGCGCTCCTGCGGCGGCATGATGGCGGCCCGAAAGGGGAGGGTCGTGCTGATCTCCTCGGTGGTCGGCCTGTCCGGCACGGCCGGGCAGGCCAACTACGCCGCTTCCAAGGCGGGGATGGTCGGCCTCGCCCGGTCGCTGGCCCGGGAACTCGGTTCGCGCGACATCACGTTCAATGTCGTCGCCCCCGGTTTCGTGGACACCGACATGACCAGGGCGCTCGGCGAGACGCGGCGCTCGAAGATCGTGGGGCAGGTGCCGCTCGGCCGCTACGCGCGGCCGGACGAGGTCGCCGCCGTGGTGCGCTTCCTCGCCTCGGAGGAGGCCTCGTACATCACGGGCGCGGTCATTCCCGTGGACGGCGGGCTGGGCATGGGCCACTAGGACGTGTCTTGTCGATCAGGCAGGATCTGGCCGGGTCAGGGGCCGAGACCCACGGGCATGCGGCAGGGGGCGGCTCCGCCGACGGGGTGTCCGGGGCGGGGCCGTCCGCCGTACGGCCGGTCAGGAGGGCGTCAGATGTGCTCCGAGATGAGCACGGCCCTCGTCGACGGGGCCAGGGCCTCGAAGACATGGGCGAGATCCGCCGGGTAGGCGACGTAGTCGCCCGCGTGGATTTCCACCGGGGCGTCGGCCACTCCGACCAGGGCCCGGCCGCTCGCCAGCAGGACGTGCTCCACCACACCCGGCATATGCGGGTCCGAGGCGCGGACGGTGCCCGGTTCCGCGTCGATGCGGTAGACGTCGCGGCGCGCGCCGGGCGGACAGGCCGAGAGCAGGGTCGCCCGGTAGTCCGCCCCGGCGGCGGCCACCGCCGCCCCCTCGTCGGCTCTGATGACCTGGACCTGCGGCTGGGGCGGGTCGAGAAGACGGGAGAAGGGCACGTTCAGGGCCACGCACAGCGCCCACAGGGTCTCCAGGCTGGGATTGCCGCTGCCCGACTCCAGTTGGGACAGGGTGGACTTGGAGATCCCGGCCTGGCGGGCGACCTCGCTGAGTGACAGCGAGGCCCTGACGCGCTCCCGGCGGAGGCCGGAGGCGATGGACGCCAGTGGGGGCTTGGCCGGCAGAGGCACTTCCTGCACCATTCGTTCGCTCCAGCGGTCGCATGTTCGTCTTGACGAACCATCAGGGAATGTTCATTCTACTCTTTATGCATTCGATATGGAGAACGCTCGACCGAGGGCTGCTGCGGGACATCGCGCTGGTGTGCCTGGCCGTCGGCGTCATCGGCCTCTCGTACGGCGCCATCGCCGTCACATCCGGATTCCCGCTCTGGTTACCGGTGTTACTGGGCCTGCTGGTGGTCGCGGCGTCCTCGGAGTTCCTGTTCATCGGGATCATCGCGGCCGGTGGCAGCCCGATCGCCGCGGTGCTGGCGGGCCTGCTGGTCAACGCGCGCCATGTCCCGTTCGGGCTGGCCGTGCCCGACGTCCTCGGGCACGGCTGGCGACGTCTGCTCGGCACCCATCTGATGAATGACGAGACCGTCGTCTTCGCCTTGGCCCAGGAGGGCCTGTCCCGCAAGCGCGCCGCCTACTGGGCGTGCGGCCTCGGCATCCTGATCTGCTGGCCGCTCGGCGCGGTGACGGGGGGCCTGATCGGTACCGTGATCGAGGACACCGACGCCTTCGGGCTTGACGCGATGTTCCCGGCCATCCTGCTGGCTCTGATCCTTCCGGCCTTCCGTGAACGGGAGAAGCGCCGCGCGGCGCTGGCCGGCGCCGTGATCGCCCTGGCCACCACCCCCTTCCTGCCCGCGGGCCTGCCCGTTCTGCTGGCGCTGGTCGCACTGACCACGACCACCTCCGTGCGAAAGAAGGCGAGCCGATGAGCAGTCAGATCTCCCTGATCGTGGCGATGCTGGTGCTCGCCGCGGGGACCTTCGCCTTCCGGCTCGCCGGCCCGGCCCTGCGCAGCCGGATCAACTTCCCGCCACAGGCCGAGAAGCTGATGGAGACGTCCGCCATCGTCCTGCTCGCCTCACTCGTCGCCACGACGGCTCTGATGGAAGGGCATGGTCCGGCCGGAATCGCCCGCCCGGCAGGGGTCGTGGTTGCGGGTGTCCTCGCCTGGCGCAAAATGCCGTTCCTGGTCGTGGTGCTGACCGCTGCCGCCTTCACCGCCGTCCTGCGGCTGCTGGGCGTGCCGTAGCGGGTGGTCCTCGCCGCGTGAGCCGGGTGGCGGCGCGGAGCGTATCGGCAGCCGTGCGCCCGGACCTCCGTCGTCGAGGGAGAGCGCCCAGGCGAAGGCGACGATCCCTGCCTGGAGCCGGGACTCGACGCGCAGCTTCGCCAGTATCCGGGCCACATGGGCCTTGACCGTGCGTTCCGTGACGGCGAGCCGGGTCGCGATCATCCTGTTCGACTCGCCCTCACCCAGCGCCCGGAAGACCTCCAGCTCGCGCACGGACAGATCCGAGATCTTCGCGCGGATCTCCCTCAGCCCACTGGATACGGAACTCGTCCGGCCGAATGCGGCAATCACCGCGAGTCTTACTCCCTCGTCGACATCCATCGGCAGGTCCTGTCTCCACTCGCCGTTCCTTTCCATATCCGCGTCTCCCCATATCCCCTGGCGTGGCGTTTGTCGATCCCTGTAACAAGACGCAGTCAACCACGTGCATGATTCAGGGGAATCCCCACCGGAGACGATGGCTGAGTGTGCTTGTTGTCCGACTGACAAGTGCACCTTGACAGTGGAAAATGCCAAAATCCACGGGCGACTCGTAGGTCTGCCCTTGCTGGAGAAGCCCTTGGCCTGCGAGGATACGGCTATCCGGGTCATGCGCGACCGGGCGCTGCGGAATTGAAAACCGGATGAACGGTTTATTCGTCGGACCCGGACGACTCGGTTCCGATTTCCTGTCGTACTCGCCGAAAGAATTCGGTCTCCGACGGCCTTCGGCAGCCTTCGACGAAGGAAGGCTCCTGCCGTGAATCGCCACGGGGCCATTGCCATACCGTATACGGGATCCGGACCGACGGGGCGGAATAAGATCCTGTTCCCGTCCTGGAACCCGCCCTCCGGGATTCGGCGCCCCCTGCCAATGGGCGCTGAGGCCGAACTCCTCGGGTCGCTCGCACCAGCGACGGTTTCACTCCGTCGCGTACGGACGTCGTCAACGATTGGTCGGGCCTGGGTACAACCGTCCTCAGTGGCGTGCTGGAGTAGGTCGTGAAATTGGGGAGGGCTTCATGCCGGAAGGCCAGGGCGGTACCTACAACCATGTGGGCGAAGGAGCAAGGATCACCGGCCGGGTGATCCAGGCCCGCGACATCACCGGGCCTATCACCTTCGGCCCGGACGGTCTCACCATCGGCGGCGCGCCCGACGGCGAGGACCGGGACCCGGACGAGACGGACGTCCACAACCACATCGCCGCCGGCGCACAGATCGGCGGTCCACTGATCCAGACCCGCACCCTCACCGCAGCGCCCGGCGAGCCCGTCCGGCAACGCCCGAGGAAGGCTGCGACGAGATTCGGCCGGTCGGCCGTACTCGGTGTGTTCGCCGTCGTCATGGCGGTGTTCACGCCGTACGTGTTCCGCACCGAATCCACGTGGATGACCGTCGCCTGGTCAGTCGTGCTCATCGGCACGGTCACCTTCATCGCCGCGCTGATCCGCACTGAACTGTGGACCCGATCCCCGGACCGGCGAACCCGTAGCGACGACTCCAAGACCTGATCCCGCTGTTCCGCCCGACGGCCCCGCGCGACGCAGCGGCATCGAGCCGCTGCCGATTACGGGCGGCACCGGCGCCCAAGGGCGTCGGAAGATTCGGATTTGCCCTGCGCTCGTCGGGCGGCCGGTTCTACGGTGGGCGCATCGACCGGGCGCAACGGGTGGGCGAGGTGGCGTGATGGACATTCCGCTGGTGGACGCGGTGGCGGCGGTGCGGGACGAGTTGCTTGAGGCCGCTTCACGCGGGGCCGGTCAGGACGTGGTGTTCGCGGTGGGGCCGGTGGAGATGGAGTTCGAGGTCGAGTTGCGGGCCGACGCCAAGGCGAAAGCGGGCTTCAAGCTGTGGGCAGTGGGAGCGGAGACCGAGGCCGGAGTCTCGCGCGGCCGTACCCATCGGGTGGCGGTCACGCTGACGCCCCGTAACGCACAGGGCGGGGACCTGCTGATCAGCGGTTCCGCCGACCGGCCGGCGGGCCCGGGCGCCACCGGCGACCGTATCCCGGACTGAGGGCGGTCGACGGACCGGTGGAACGTTCACGACTGGTCGCGGTGACGGGGCCGGGTGGGCCCGGCTCCGGCTACGCCGTGGGGACGCGGCTGGTGTTGACATCGGCTCATGTGGTCGGGCGGGCCGGGCAGCGGGTGGAGGTGTTCCGCCCGGCCGGCGACATGCCGGTGCCAGGTGTGGTGGTGTGGTGCGGTACCCCGGGCGCGCGGGACGACGCGGCGCTCGTCCGTATCGACGACGACCGGTGGCGCCCGCCGTCCGGGACGGCCCGTGTGCGGTGGGGGCGGACGGCGACCGACCGGCCCGACATCGAGTGCGAGACGTGGGGCGTGCCCGAGGTCGTACAGCGGCGCGGAAAACCCGTCGAGGCCGCGCAGTTGACGGGCCGGATGAACCCGGGCTCGGGTTTCGTCGGCAACCAGTACGTCATGGATCTGGTGCGGCAGGCGCCGCAGTGGGCCTCGGACGGGGAATCTCCGTGGGGTGGGCTGTCGGGCGCGGCGGTGTTCTGCGACCGGCTGCTCATCGGCGTGGTCGCCTCGGACCGGGAGCACTCGGCCCACGCCGCGCTGAATGTGGTGCCCGCCTACGTACTGCACCACGACCCGGCCTTCCGGGCGGCGCTGGCCGAGCACGGGGGCGGCGGCACGGCCGGGTTGGCGGCGGCGGAGTTCCAGCACCTCGCCGACGACGACGCGGAGGGCCCGCCCGGCGGGCTGCGCACCCCGGCCGCGCTGCTCCGCGCCGAGCGGCGCACGGTTCCCTTCTACGGACGCGAGGAACTGGTCGGCCGACTGCTCAGGTGGTGCGCACGGGGCGGGTTCGGCGCCTGGCTGCTGCACGGGCCCGGCGGGCAGGGGAAAAGCCGGCTGGCGTACCAGTTGTCGGACCGGCTGGCCGCGAGCGGCTGGGTGGTGCTCTGGCTGCGGGCCGACGGCGTGGCGGGACGGATCCGGGAACTGCGGGACGCCGCCAAGCCGCTGCTGGTCGTGGTCGACTACGCGGAGAACCGTGTCGATCAGCTTGCCGAACTGGTCGACGCCGCAGCGGCTCACGACGGCGCGACGGCGTTCAAGGTGCTCCTGCTGGCGCGGACGGCCGGTGCCTGGTGGGCCCGGGCCCAGAGCACGACGCGGCGCACCGAGGACTGGCTCGACGGCACACCGACCGTCGAACTGCCGCCGCTCCAGCCCGATCCGGCAGACCGCGCGGACGCGTACCGACGAGCGGTCGGCGCCCTCGCCGACGCGCTGCCGCAGGTGAGAGGCCTGGCGGCCACCGACTGGCTGGCCCTGGGCGCGGCGCTCGGCGCCGGTGAACGCCCGGGACAACTGGGCGGGCCCGGACTGGAGAACGCGCTGACCTTGCAGATGACCGCGCTCGCGGATCTTCTCGACGCAGCCGGCGAAGCCTCCGGTGACAGTCCCGGCGGGCCCCCCGACCGGCCCCCGGACGGAGTGGAGGACCGACTGCTGGGCCACGAACGCCGCTACTGGGACCGCCGTGCCGCGGTACTCGGGCTGACTCCCGCGCTGAGCCCGGAAACCCTCGAAACAGCGCTCGTCGCAGCCCAGTTGACCGGCGCGGCCTCCCCCGGGCAGGCGGACGAGGTCTGGCAGCGGCTGCCGGTGCTGGCCGACCAGGGCCGCGACCGCCGCGACACGGTCACGGCCTGGATCGGCTCTCTCTACCCGTCGGTCGTCCCGGGCCGTCTCTGGTCCGGGCTCCAGCCCGACCGGCTCGGCGAACGCCTGGCCGGCCGCCTGCTCGATGCCGATCCCGGACTGGCCGAACACCTGGCCGCGGGCGCCGACGAGCAGCAGGGCGGTCGACTCCTCACCGTCTACAGCCGGGCCGCCGCCCACCCGGTTTTCCAAGGCCGGCTGGACGAGCCTCTGGTCGAGCTGTGCCTGCGGCACCACCACAGGCTGGCCGGGCCTCTTGTCGCCACCGCCACGCAGACCAGCCACCCCGACCCGTTGGTCACGGCACTCGGCAGGATCAGCGACGACCCGGACACCGCCCTCACCGACCTTCAGGCCCTCGCCGACCAACTGCCCGAGTTCAGCCGCCGTCTGGCCCTGTGGGCCGTCGGCCTCTCCCGCGTCCTGGCCGACCGGTACCGGGCCGCCGTGCGGGACGATCCCCGCGCTCGGCCCGGCCTCGCCAAGGCCCTGAGCAATCTCGCGGGCCGGCTCGGCGCCACGGGCCGTCGGGAAGAGGCACTGGCCGCCGCCACGGAGGCGGTGGACCTCTACCGTTCACTCGACGCCGACGAGCACGGCGTCCACGACCAGGCCCTCGCCTCCGCGCTGAACATCCTCGCCAACCGGCAAGGAGACCTGGGGCGGTGGGCGGAGTTCGTGGTCACGGCCGAGGACGCGGTACGCCGCTACCGCGCCCTCACGAAACAGCACGGCGGGCAGCGCCGCGATCTCGCCATGGCACTCAGCAACCTCTCCGCCGGTCTGGGCCGGGTGGGCCGGCCGCAGGAAGGGCTGGCCGCAGCCGAGGAGGCTGTCCGCATCCGACGGGACCTCGTACGCGGCGGCCCCGCCGGCCCCCAGTCCGACCTCGCGATATCCCTGAACAACCTCGCCAACCGGCTCAGCTCCCTGGGGCGGTGGGACGAGAGCCTGGCCGTCTCGCAGGAGGCCGTCGACCTTTACCGCGCTCTCGCCCGCGACAAGCCCGACGCCTATCTGCCCTTCCTGGCCAGGTCGCTCAGCAATTACTCCGTCGACCTGGGCGAAGTAGGACGGGCGGACGAGGGGTTGTCCGCCGTCGAGGAGGCCGTCCGCATCCGCAGGGACCTCGTCCGGGAAAACCCCGCCGCTCATCTGCCGGGGCTCGCCGCCTCCCTGCTCAACCTCGCCGAGGACCTGGGAGCGGCGGGGCGGGGGACGGAGGCCCTGGCCGCCGCCGAGGAAGCGGCACGCCACTACGGCGACCTCGCACGGGAGAACCCCGGAGCTTTCGACGACCTGCTCGGGGAGGCACGGGAGACGCTGCGCAGGCTCCGCCCGATGCCTGGCCGGTGATGGCCCGGCAGGTGTCGGGCAGGCGGTCGCGGTGACAGTCCGGCGGGTCGGTCGCAGTAACGCGTCTACCAGCTCGAACAGCGTATCCCCACGCGCGGTCAGGCAGTCGAAGAAGTCGTCCCGGGAGCGTGACGCGACCGCGAATGCTTCCCGCCGGACATCATGATGCAGCAGCCCCATTCCCCGACGGCCTCCGCACTGGTCAAGTGCCTCTTTGGTCGGAGCACAGGATCAGACGAAGGCCGTGTTCATGTCCCGCTCCCTAGCGCATCCCGCGGGGAACGGGCTCCGCGGTACCGCGCCGCGCCACGAACACGAACTCCCTGCCCGGCCGGTCGGGTGCGTCGCGTACGTCCTCGACGACGAAGCCGTGCTCGTGCAAGTCCCGCTCGATCTCGGTACGTTCACGGAAGCGGAGTGTCGATTCCGAGGTCAGTACGTCCCCGTCCGCAGCGAATACGTGCGTGCCCCGGAAGCTCACCAGCGGCAGGCTGACGTCCGTCAACTCGGCCCAGGTCTCGACGTGGCCGACGCCCGGGATGTCCGTCACGCGGTACGTGGTCTCGCGCGTCCACTCCGCCCACTCGTCCCACACTCGCTGCGCCGGATCGCGCGTTTCGAAGACAAGCCGCCCGCCGGGCCGCAGCGCCTCGTACGCGCCGCGCAGCGTCGTACGCCACGCCTGCGGATCCGTGATCGCCTGGGCGACGTTCCCGGTCATCGTCACCAGGTCGATCTGCATGGGCGGCAGGTCCCCCGCGTCGCCGTCGAGCCAGCGCACCCGCTCCGCGCCCGGCTTGCCACGCGCGACATCGACGGACGCCCGCGCGGGATCGATCCCGGTGACCGTGGTACCGCGCTCGGCGAGCAGCAGCGCGAACACGCCCGTACCGCACCCGATGTCCAGCACGGACCGCGCACCGAACTCCTCCGCCATCGCGAGATAAGCGTCGAGATCGCTGCGGTCCGGATCGAGCGGGTCGTAGATGGCGGCGAGGCGCGGATGCCCGAATGCTGCGTCAACCATGGAGGCGAACGTATGTGGCCCCGAGCCCGCGCGGCCACTGCTTTTTCGGGTTACGGCGCCAGCGGGCGCGGCGAAGTGCGCCGCTGACCCCGGCGCCACCGCGCGGCCTCCACGGTCCGAGTTCGCTGCGCGGTTCACGCGGCGCGGAGGTACGCGCGAGTCCTCCGGCAAGGTGCTCGGCCGACCGCAGCTCATCGCTCGTACCAGACATGGTGTGCGGGATCGCCGCGACCGCGCCGGGCTGTCACGGCATCACCCCCGTTCAGCCGCGACCAACACTGGACCGGGTGGTGCGCGATCGTAGGCGCTCTCCCTGTGGCCCGAACATGATCAGGTATTCCACCGGTCCGCCAGGTCCGGCGTTTGTGACTCCGTGGGCGGTGCGGGTGTCGAACTCGGCGGTGTCTCCGGCGGTCAGGATGAGGTCCTGGTCGCCGAGCGCGAGCCACAGCCGCCCGTACAGGACGCACAGCCATTCGTATCCGTCGTGGGAGACCACCTGCGGCCGCGTGGGCGGTGTGTCGTTGGCGGGCAGGACGTGCTTGTGGGCGTGCAGGCCCCCGACGTACCGGGTCAGTGGCAGCACTGCCTTGTCGTCGCCGGAACGTTGCGGCACGGAGGCGCGGGAGCGGGCTGCCGTGGTGGGTGTGGTGCCGGCCAGTTCGTCGAGGGAGACGTCGTACTCCTTCGCGAGTTGCAGCAGCACCTCCAGGGTGGGCTTGCGCCGGCCGGTTTCGATCCGCGACAGCGTGCTCGACGAGATGCCGGTGGCACGGCTGACGCCGGTGAGTGTGGCGCCGCGCTGCTCGCGCGCGGCCCGCAGCCGGGGGCCCATGGCCGCCAATGTGTCGGCTGTGCCGTCGTCCGTCACCGTCGCCCCGCTCCCTCCAGCCGTACTGCTTCCACCACCCTGTCCTGCAAGTTTGCCAGAGTGGCAAGGGTTGTCGCGTCGTGCGGCCGCCGCGCCGCATGATCGGTGGGTAACCGAGGCCGCCCGTGAACCGAGGAGAAGCCATGCACCAGCCCGCGCCGTCCGCCGAACTGCGCCACCGCACCATCGAGGCCCCCGCCGGGCGCCTGCACCTGGTCGAGCAGGGCAGCGGGCCCCTGGTCCTGCTCGTTCACGGCTTCCCCGAGTCCTGGTACTCCTGGCGCCGCCAGCTCCCAGCCCTCGCGGCGGCGGGATACCGGGCCGTGGCGCTCGACGTACGCGGCTACGGCCGCTCCTCCAAGCCAGCCGCGACGGACGCCTACCGGATGCTCGACCTGGTCCAGGACAACGTCGCCCTCGTACGCGCACTCGGCGAGGAGACGGCGGTGGTCGTCGGCCACGACTGGGGCTCCAACATCGCCGCCACCTCCGCCCTGCTCCACCCCGAGGTCTTCCGCGCCGTGGCTCTGCTGAGCGTCCCCTACGCGCCGCCCGGCGGCCCCCGCCCCACCGACATCTTCAGCCAGATCGGGGGCCCTGAGCAGGAGTTCTACGTGTCGTACTTCCAGGAGCCCGGCCGTGCCGAGGCGGAGATGGAGCCCGATGTACGGGGGTGGCTCGGGGGCTTCTACGCGGCTCTGTCCGCCGACACGATGCCCGCCCAGGGCGAGCCCGACCCGCACTTCGTGACCCGGGCCGGCGGCCTGCTGCGTGACCGCTTCCCCGGCGGCGGCAGACTGCCTGCCTGGCTGGGTGAGGACGACCTCGACGTGTACGCCGGGGAGTTCGAGCGCACCGGCCTGACCGGGGCCCTCAATCGGTATCGCAAGATGGACCGCGACTGGGAAGACCTCGCCCCCTATCGTGGCGCTCCGATCAAGCAGCCGTCCCTGTTCATCGGCGGCGCCCTGGACGCCTCCACGACCTGGATGGCCGACGCCATCGACGCCTTCCCCGCCACGCTCCCCGGCTTGGCCGCCTCCCACATCCTGGACGGTTGCGGGCACTGGATCCAGCAGGAACGCCCCGAGGAAGTCAACCGCCTGCTGACCGGTTGGCTCGCCTCCCTGAAGGGCTGAACGCGGGGCTGGCCGGGGCCGCCGCCGGAGACCCCCGACGGAAATTCGCGCCACGCAACTGCGGATAGCGTGCACACCGGAGAGCTGCTGTCAGCGCTTCCAAAGCCTAACCAGCTTATTCGGCCGACTCCACTATGTGATGGGGAAATCAAAATAGGTGTCCGGATACGGTTCGTCTTTGAGTGTGTAATGCCACCACTCGCAATCGTACGCACTAAAACCGCACGTCTCCATGATGGACCGAAGGCACTGGCGGTTCCTCGCTTCGGCATGCATAATCCCCTCTGCTCCATGATGCGAGATGGAATCCATCAAATCGTGGTCACCGCCCATGGGAGCGAGCTCGCCGGTGGCCAATACGTAGAGCGTCAGATCAACGGTGCCGCCCCGGCTGTGGCCCGACTTGGCGGCCACATATCCCTTTTCGAAGATCTCGGCTCTGGCGATATTCGGGTAGTGCCGTGTCTTCGTCCGGCCGTCCTCCGGCTGTTCCGACCAGCGCAGAAAGCAGTCGACGGCGCGCTGCGGGCGATAACCGTCCCAGAGCAGCAAGCCGAAACCGATCGATTCAGCCTTCTCTCGCGCTCGCTCCAGTGCCGTACACAAAGCCATTGTGCCGACGATCCGATTGGCCAGATACCCGTCCACCGGCTTGCCGGTGAAGTTGTCCCACGTGGCGTACTTGGCATCCCAGCGTATTCCGGGTGCCAACTCGTCCACAAAGACGAAGTCCTCCTTCATCGGCTTTTCCCCGTCATTACCAGCGAGACCATCCGGTCGATCACTTCACCGAGCGACACCCCTGCGGCGGCCATCATCCTCGGGTAACGGCTGTACGACGTCATACCGGGAAACGTATTGACCTCGTTGAGGACTACCGTTCCGTCGTCCTTGAGGAACAGGTCCACCCGTGCCAGTCCCCTGCATCCCAAGGCACGGTATACGGCCATGGCCGTCTCCTGAACGAGCAGTCGGGACTCCGCTGAAATGTCGGCGGGAACGATTGCCGTCGAATTGTCAGAACCGGTTTCGGGCGCATCCTCCTGATGGATCCGGAAGAAGCCGTGGGAGAGAGCGATTCGATCCACCTCGCCCACCATCAGATCCAGCTCGTTCCCCAGAATGGCACATCCGACCTCGCTGCCCACGACAGCCTCTTCGATCAGTACCTTCGAGTCATACTGCCTTGCGGTTTCCACCGCGCTCAGCAGTTCCTCTTCTGTTGATACCTTGGTGACGCCGAATGACGACCCCGAACGTGCCGGCTTCACGAAGAGCGGATAGGTGAGCTGTTCGGAATCGATGTTCTCGTCCGCCGCAATGGTCCAGAAGTTCGGCGTAGCGATACCCGCGCTTCGGGCGACGACGTAGGCAAGGGACTTGTCCATGCACAGAGCGGAACTCTGCACGTCGCAGCCCACATAGGGGATGCCGGAGAGCTCCAGCAACCCCTGCATCGCGCCATCCTCGCCGAGCTTGCCGTGCAGTACGGGCAGCACGACGTCCAGAGGAGTCGTTTCGTACCGCCCCTGCTCCTGGACGAGCAGTCCGCGCACGCTGCTGTCGGGCGACAGCGCAGCCGGACGGCAATCTCCGTTCTCCCAATCCGCGTCGGGGCTGCCGCAGAGCTTCCAGGCGCCGTCCCTCGTGATGCCGATATAGAACGGTTCGCACTTCTCGACATCGAGGTGCCTGGCGACCTCCTGCGCAGACTTGACGGATATGGGGTGCTCTTCGGAACGGCCCCCGAATATGATCCCGACCCTCAGCCTATCCATGCTGGTTCCCGCTTTCGAATTTCAGGCAGTTGATGATGGAGTTTTCGACCGTGTCACTCAGGGCACGGTCCGTGTAGTAGGCGGTGTGCGGACTGATGAGCACATTGGGCAGGTCTTGCAGCCGTAGCAGCGCCTTGCTTTCAATGGGCTTATTCTGGCAGTCGGCGTAGAAGATTCCTTCCTCGCCTTCGAGGACATCCAGCGCCGCACCGCTCAACCTGCCGCTCCCCAATCCGGAAAGAAGCGCCTCGGTATCGATGAGCGCACCGCGTCCCGTATTGACGATGAACGCACCGTGCTTCATCTGCTCCATGCGCTGTCGATTCAGCAGATGGCGGGTATCTGCCTCAAGCGGTACATGGAGCGTGACAATATCGCTCTGCTGAAGCAGTTCATCGAGCGGAACGTAGTCGACGGCGGCCTTGGCGCGGCGGTCATGGGCGAGTATTCGACAGCCGAAACCCCGTAGCCTGTCGATGACCGCAGCGCCGATGCGGCCTGTTCCGATCACCCCGACGGTCAGATCGCGCAGCTCTCTCCCACGCGCTTCACTCAGTCTGTAATCACGTATTTCTGCACGACGGATGATGGATTTTGCATCCCGAACCACCATCAAAATTAGCATCAACGTGTAGTCGGCCACGCCATCCGGTGAGTAGGTGACGTTTTCCACTGAAATACCGACGCCATCGGCATATTCCACATCGATATGGTCGTACCCGATGCTTCGCGTAGAAATATAGGACACGCCGACTTGACCAAGCGCGAGAAGAGCGGCGTTTGTGATGGGAGTCTTGTGGCCGATGCTGATACATCGGCTTCCGGATGCCAGTTCAATATTGGCTTCGGATACCGGTGCGTCCGTGATGGTCGGCGTTACGCCGAAGCGAGGCGCCAGCTCTCGGAACAGGACGGCCTCATCCGGGCCGCACCCATAGATGGTGATGCGGAGCGTTTCGCTTTCGGTCATGCCTCCAGTCAAGGCGGCGTGGTGTTGCCGAAACGTATGTGGTTTTCGATACGCCAGCGATATATTGCAGCGCCTTGAATGTGGGCATGAACAAAGAGGAAACAGCATGATCCCCCTCCGCCTCGGAGAGATCGCCGAGATCGTAGGCGGAAAGGTCGAGGGCGACAGCTCCGTGACCGTGACCGCGCCGGCCGTGCTCGACGGCCGACAGGCCGAGCCGGGCGGCCTCTTCGTCGCCTTCACCGGCGAGCACGACGACGGCCACGACTACGCCGACCAGGCCGGCCGGGCCGGCGCGGTGGCTGTGCTCGGCTCCCGGCCCACGCCGCTTCCCACCGTCGTCGTAGAGGACGCCCGGGCCGCACTGCAGGCGCTCGCCGCCCACGTCGTGGCCCAACTCCGCGACAGGCTGACCGTGGTCGGGCTGACCGGCTCCCAGGGCAAGACCGGCACCAAGGACCTGCTGGCGGCTGTGCTGTCGGACGCCGCGCCGACCATCGCCACAATCGGCTCGCTCAACAACGAGCTCGGCGTGCCGCTCACCATGCTGCGCGCCGACGCGGCCACTCGGTTCCTCGTACTGGAGATGGGAGCACGCCGTATCGGCGACATCGCCACGCTCACCGGTCTGGTCGCGCCCGACATCGCCGTCGTCCTCAATGTCGGCCAGGCCCACCTCGGCGAGTTCGGGTCGCGCGCGGCCATCGCCCGGACCAAGAGCGAACTGGTACGGGGGATGGCGCCCGGCGGCACTGCCGTCCTGAACGGCGACGATCCCCGGGTGGTCGCGATGCGCTCGCTCACCGACGATCCGGTGCTGACCTTCGGCCGGGCGGAACACGCTGACGTGCGGGCGCTCGGCCTCTCCCTCGACCGGCTCGGCCGACCGTCCTTCACGCTGCGGACCGCCGACGCCTCGGCTCCCTGCGCGCTGCCGCTCGTGGGCGCCCACCAGGCGCTCAACGCGTCGGCTGCCGTAGCTGCGGGGCTGGCGGCCGGTGTACCCCTCGACGTGGCCACGGCGTCGCTGGCCACCGCCTCGCTGTCGAAGTGGCGCATGGAGCTGCGCGATCTCGCCTGTGGCGCGACGCTGCTCAACGACTCCTACAACGCCAACCCCGACTCGACCCGCGCCGCCCTGGACGCACTCGCGGCGATCGAGGGCGGGCGCCGCATCGCCGTCCTCGGCGAGATGCTCGAACTCGGCGACGCCAGTGAGGCCGAACACCGCGCCGTCGGGGAGTACGCCGCCGTCCGGGCCGACGTGGTGGCCGCGGTCGGCGAGGCCGCCCGGCCGATCGCCGACGGCGCGGGCAAGCGGTCGGTGGTGCTGGCCGACAACGACGCGGCAGTCGACTGGCTGCGCGGCCACCTCGCGACGGGCGATGTGGTGCTCGTCAAGGCCTCCCGCGGGGTACGCCTCGACGAGGTCGCCGCCGCGCTTGAGTAGCTGGCGACGCGCGGGCGAGCGTGTGCTCCAGAACGTCGACGTATGCCTCGGCGCCCGCGACCTTCTGGTGGAAAGGCTTGCCGATGGCCCACCATCCAACGCCAACCCCTCGCTCGTCCTATCGTTGGCCGATGCGCGCACACCCTGTTGACCGCCCGGCCGATCTCGACGTGGTTCGTGAGTCCTATGACCGCGTGGCCGACAACTACGCCCATATGGTGGTGACAACGGGAGTCGGCGACATCCGTCGCCATCCATGGCTCAAGGCATCGATCGACGCGTTCGCCGACACCGTGAGGGAGCTCGGGCCCGTCCTCGACGTCGGCTGCGGCCCCGGAACCGTAACCGCCTACCTCGCCGAACGCGGACTCGACGTGTCCGGAGTCGATCTCTCACCCCGCATGATCGAAAACGCGCGCCGTCTTCATCCGCAATGCCGCTTCAGCGTCGCCTCCGCCACCGACCTCGACCTTGATGAAGCGTCCCTCGGCGGCGTGCTCGGATGGTGGTCACTGTTCAACCTCCCCCGCGACGTCCTTCCTCAGGTTCTCGCCCTGTTCTCGCGCGCGTTGAAGCCGGGCGGGCACTTCATCACCGCGACACACGTCGGCGACGAAGACGCGGTACGCACCGAGGCTTACGGGGGTGTGCCCGTTCGCTGGACCACCCACAAATGGCGGCCGGAACAATTTGTGGACCTGATCGAGCAGGCCGGCCTGCACCCGGTCGCCGAACTCCGGCTCCCCCCGCAGGAGTACAGCGGGCCGGGTCTGGTCGTCATGGCCAGGCGCCCCGGCTGACGATCATGCGCGGGAAGCGGCGCAGGGTACCCCTGCCAAAAGCCCTGCGGACAAGGGGATGTCAACGGCGAAGCCGTAGTTATCGTACTGGTGGTGGATCTCCCGGACGGCGAGGATCTGCCGGCCGATGAACAGGACCATGGGGAAGCCAGGCAGGGTACTTCTGGTACGTGAGTCCCTCGCGGCGGCCCCGCCGCCTCCCGGACGCGAGCCGTGCCGGCCAGGCCGAAGTCCGCCTTGAGACTCAGCGCCCGCGCCGCCTCATATAGAGGTCGAAGGCCCAGTAGACCATCGGCCGCAACGGCAGGTCCCACTCGCCGACGTACCGTACCGCCTGACCGCCGGTGCCGACCTTGAACTGGATCAGTCCGACGTGCGAGTCGTCGGCGTCGAGGGTTGGGGTGATACCGCGCAGGTCGTAGACGTCGCAGCCGGCCGCAAGGGAGTCGCGGATCATCGCCCACTGGCAGGCGTTGGAGCCGCGCACCTCGCGCTTCTCGGTGGCGGACGCACCGTAGGCGTACACCGCGTGGGCGCCGACGCGGACCAGGATGGTGGCGGCGACCAAGTCGCCCTGATGGTGGGCCAGATAGAGCTTGATCCGCTCGGGGTCCTCGGCATGCAGCGCCGCGCGCATGGTCTCGAAGTAGCGCAGCGGCCGGGGCGTGAAGCGGTCGCGCTCGGCAGTGTGGACGTAAAGGTCGTGGAACGCCTTCAGGTCCTCTCCGACCGTGACCTCGACCCCCTCCTTGGCCGCCTTCTTGATGTTGCGGCGCCAGAGCTGGTTCATACCCCTGAGCAGGTCGTCCTCGGTCCTGCCGGCCAGCGGAATCTCATACTTGAACTGCGGATGCCCGACCCCGAAGCCGTCCTCCGGGTTCTGCGGCAGCCAGCCGGCGTCACTGAGCTGACCGGTCACACGGGCGCCGACCGAGTCGTCCCACTGGCTGGGCATGTCGGTTAGCCGCTTGATGCCCGGATCGGCGATGCCCTCCTTGACCTGGGCGGCGCTCCAGACATTCGTGTACACCGGCGGGCCGAGCCGGATCGCGAACGCGCCGTGCGCCTTGAGATACGCCGCCAGCGGATCGAGCCACATGTCGATCGCGCCGGTCCAGTCGATGACCGGGCCCTCGGGCAGATAGGCCAGCGTGAAGCGGTCGAGCCGCGGCACCGGCCGGTGCAGGACGAGCCCGGCACCGACCAGCCGCCGACCGTCGAACCAGCCGAGGGACTCGTTGCGCCACTCGGTCTTGACACGGGCCCATGCCGGTGTCTGGAGGAAGCTGGCCGACCGCTGTGTCCGCACGAACGCCAAGTGCTCGGCGGCGCTGATCGGTTCGACGGTCAGGCGCACACCCGCTGTCCGTGCTGGTTCGCTGTAGTACATGCCTTGAGTCAAGGCGGCGTGGCGTTGTCGGCACGTATCCGGTTTTCGATACGCCGGCGATATGTGCCGGCTCGTAGCCTTGAGAACATGCGTGTCTTGATCGTCGAGGACGAGCCCAATCTTGGACGCGAACACCACCCCGTTCACCAACGCCGTGCGCGTCACCGTCCCGGCATTGCGCGAACGGCTCGGCGAAGCCCGGATGATCGCCACCGTGCGGAGTGTCGGCCACCGCGTCGACACGGCACCCGGCACCGGACCTGAGGGAGGCGAGCGTGAACAGGGAGCCCGGGCTGAGCGTCCGCCTCAAACTCACCCTCAGCTACACCGGATTCCTCATGCTGGCCGGCGCCCTGATGCTCATCGCCGGGTGGTTGTTCCTGACGCGTGTGAAGCATGTCGGGCTCGTCTTCATACCCGGCTACAGCCTCTCCGTCGCGCGCGACTTCGCTCCGATGGCGGCCGTCACCATGGTGTTCCTGCTGGTGTTCGGTCTCGGGGGAGGGTGGTTCCTCGCCGGCCGCATGCTCGCGCCGCTGAACCGCGTCACGTACGCCACCCGCATGGCCGCGAACGGATCACTCTCGCACCGCATCCAGATGCCGGGCCGCGAGGACGAGTTCCGCGAACTCGCCGACGCCTTCGACACGATGCTCGCCCGGCTCGAAGCACACGTCGCCGAACAGCAGAGATTCGCAGCCAACGCCTCGCACGAGCTGCGCACGCCGCTGGCGATCTCGAAGGCGCTGCTCGACGTGGCCGGTACCGACCCGAACCATGACACCGGCGAAATCATCGATCGCCTCCATGTCGTCAACACCCGAGCCATCGACCTCATCGAGGCACTGCTCCTGCTCAGCCGCGCCAACCAGCGGTCCTTCACCCGAGAACCTGTCGACCTGTCCCTCATCGCAGAAGAAGCCACCGAAACACTCTTTCCCCTCGCGGAAAAACACGGCGTCACCCTCGAAACCAGCGGCGACTTCACCCCCACGACCGGGTCACAAGCGCTCCTGCTGCAGCTCACCACGAACCTCGTGCAGAACGCGATCGTCCACAACCTGCCGGAACACGGCAACGTATGGATCCACACCAGCGCCCGCACTCACACCGCGGTACTCACTGTCGAAAACACCGGCGAGCAGCTCGCCCCCCAACAGGTCTCGACACTCACCGAACCATTCCAGCGCGGCACCGAGCGCGTACACAGTGACCACGCGGGCGTCGGCCTCGGCCTGGCCATCGTCAAAACCATCACCCAGGCACACGACGGCACACTCACCCTCGCCCCGCGCTCCGCCGGCGGCCTCCGCATCACTGTGGAACTACCCGCGATGTCCCCGTACGCCGACAGATGAAAAATCGGGGAATCGACGCGCGGCCGGGGACAGTTTTCGCAACGTCGGGGCGCCGGTGAGGCTGTTCAGCGACCGACACGTTACGGGCGACGGGAAGCGGCACCCGTAACGCAAACGGAATACCTCTCAATGGCGGATGCGCCACACCAGCCCGTGCAGTCGATGGGAAATCCGATCTCACGTCCCTATTCTGTGAACGGATCGACGAGAGCGAAACCCCGGGGCGAAAACACCCTCTCGCTCACGTCCGCCAAATCCGGACAGCGGTCATCATCATCGGAGATCACACGCATGAACGACCAGAAAAACGCGAACGAATTTCCCCGGCGTCAATTCGTTACTCTCTCGGGCACCCTTGGTGCCGCGGCGCTGCTGACCGGAGCGGGAGTCATGGCAGGTAAGACCGCCATGGCGAACCCGGTGCACGGAGGACCGTCGCCCGCCCGCTCGTGCCCCTCGCCCCCTCCTCCCGGTGGGGGCGCGAGCCCCTGTCCGCCCTCTCAGATGCAGTCCCTCTGCGGCAGTCCCACCGACAACGACCCGCTCTGGCACGACGTCCAGTACTGCACGCGGGGCACCGTCCCGCCGCCACCGCAGCCCAGGCCCGACTGCTTGAGAACGACCCCGAATTACGTCGTGCTGCACGGAAAACCGGAGAACACGCACAACTATCTACTCCTCCCCTCGTGCCGGATCACGGGCATCGAATGCCCGTTCATCCACACGAACTCGGCAGCGAACTACTGGCAGGACGCATGGGAGAACGCGAGAAGCGGAGGAAGCGTCCCCGTGCAGTACCCGAATATCGGACTGGGGATCAACTCGCAAGGCGCCCGCCAGTTCAACCAACTGCACATTCACATGGCCGGAATCAGGGGGAGCACACAGAGGCGACTCCAGGAACTCGAATCCCAGGGCCGCATGGCCACGCAGCCCTCCCAATGGGCCGCCCCGGGCAACCAGGCGCCCATCTCTGGGCCGGCGGGTTCGGGCGACCGCGTCTACCGCATCCTCAGGCTCCGCGACCTCCAACAGAACCTCTTCACACTGCTGTACCGGAACGTGGTCGTCCCGAACTCACTGAACATGGCGAACCAGACCCTGATCGTGGTTCCGAAGATGACGACCACCGGATTCGCCGGTTCCTTCTACGTCCTCAACAGCGACACGTCCCTCCACGACGGCACGAGCACGTGCGACTACCTGCTGGTGTACGCCTGACGACTGCTCGACGGCAGCCGGAGCGCCGGGCCGGGACACGAAGGTCGCCCGCATCACCGCCCGCATCATCGGCCCGATCACCGGCCCGGAGGGCGGCTTCCCCCGCTGAGCTGGCCGGCGTCCGCCAGCGCCGTGAACAGCGCCGTGGCATCCGCTCCGGCCGGCACTCCGCTCACCTGGCCGTCTCCTACTTCCACGACCCGCCATTCGCCGTCGCTCCGCAGCGCCAGGTCCGTGGTGACGAACCGGCAGCCGAGCGCCCGTACCGTCTCCCCCACCGCGCCCAGCTCCGGATCCGGCAGCGTACCCGGGGTGTCCGGATGCGCCGTGACCAGCACGGGGGAACCGTCCACCCACCACACACGCGCCTCGCCGCCCTCCGCGAACCGCTCGTACGCGCGCAGCACCACGCCGCCCGCCAGCGCGCCCTCCTGAAGCGCGAAGAACCGCTCCACCACCGCCGCGAGCCGCCCGTGATCGGTCAGCTCCGGTACGAAGCACGCCTCGTCCCATTCGTGTTTACGGGACTTGACATAGTCCTTCACCACACCAGGGCCAGGCCCCAGAGGAGCGGCGAGCGCCGCCAGTTCGTCGGCCGCCGGGGCGGCACCCGGTGGCCTGGCCTGCCAGACGCTGCGTGGTGTGAGGGCCGCGAACTCCTCGTACCAGCCCGGGAGCTGATGCGCACGCCGGTAGCCGCGGGCATCGGTGAGCAGCACACAGCCCCGCTCATACAGCGCCCGCTCCAGAGCGCCGTACACCGCCGGGTCCATCATCCAGCCCCGGTACCAGTACGGTCCCGAGCCCCGCGGCACCCGCGCCAGCGCTTCGGCGGTGTCCCCGCCGAGCAGCGCGTCATGATCGAGAAGGGCCGTCCGCGCGCCCAACGCCCGTACGAGTGCCGCCTCCTCGGCGAACACGGGATCCGGCCTCACCGGCCGCAGCGGATCCGAACAGAACAGAAACCCGGCTTCCATGACAACCCCCTGGCCACCACCGTAGCGGGCACGACGCAAGCCACCGAGCCCGGTCCAGGTGCCCGCCCGCAGCACACCACAGAACCCCGTCGCCGCCGACACCGCACCCTCACCTCATGTCGTCCGCCGGACACCCGGGCGACTGGCCGGCCGCAGAAATGACGTCGCGGTACAGGTGGCGGCAGTCGTCCCGTGCGGGCTGGCGGGCGAGCGGGCATTGGCGCCTCTGCGCTTTCCATCCGTACGCGACAAGAAGCCGTGGACTCGGCGAAACGCCCCGGCGGGGCAGGCGATGAGTGCCTGCCCCGCCGGGGCGCCGAGCCTGGAGACCGCGGGCGGGCCGGCCGGAACGACCGGACCGCCCGCCGCCGCTCAGAACAGCAGGTTGTACTTGTTGTAGCCGGTGGCCAGCTGCTTGCGCGGACCGAAGATGTCCGCACTCGCCTTGCCGGTGCCCGGGTACAGCCACAGGTTGCCGCTCGTGTCCCGTGCCATGACGTCCGCGAGGCCGTCGCCGGTGACATCGCCGGAGGCGATCAGCGACGTGAAGTTCCAGCCGGTGCGGACGGTGATACGGGCCAGGAACGGCGCGGTGGGACTGCCCGTCCCCCGGTAGAGGAACACCCGGTTGAGGGTGTCGCGCACCAGGAGGTCGGGCTTGCCGTCACCGCTGTAGTCGCCACGGCCGAAGATCTTGTAGCCCTTCAGCGAACCCGTGGCGAACTTGACCCGCGCGTTGTACTCGCCGTTGCCCTTGCCCGGGAACACCCAGCCGTTGCCGGCCGTGTCGGTGGTCACGAGGTCGGGGCGTCCGTCCCCGGTGACATCACCGGGGATGGCGTACGAGGCGTAGGCACCCGACACCGTCTTCACAACGATGTCCTTGACCGCCCCGGTGACCGGGTCTCCCTTCATCAGGTGCAGTCGGCCGTCGGTCTTGACGCGGAGCAGGATGTCCCAGCCGCCGTCCCGGTCGATGTCCGTCTGCAGAGCCCAGGACGCCGACTGCCAGCCCGGCCCGATGTAGGCGGCAGGGTTGAGAGACGTGCCCTTGCTGGTCTGGACGAACAGGTTCCCGGACGGCGCCCGCGCCACCAGGTCCGCACGGCCGTCGTAGTTGTAATCGGTGTCGTCGATCCGCGGCCCGGCCACCCCGTTGTACGGCAACACCTTGGTGAACACCGAGTAGGCGCCCTTGGCCGTGCAGCCCTCGACACCCCACGAGACGATGCCGATGACCTTGCCGCCGACGATCAGCGGACCACCCGAGTCACCACTGCAGGTGGCCTTGGTGCCCGCGTCGGCGCCGGTGGCAGGGGTGCCGGCACAGATCATGCTGCCCTCGACGAAGTAGTCCTTGCCAAGGATCTTCTTCATCGAGGTGTTGCAGGCGGTGTCGCTGACCAGCGGCAGGCTGACCTTGCGCAGCTTCGTCGCCAGCGTGTCCGACGAGCCGGAGGTGAGCCCCCAGCCGTAGACGGTGGCGGCGGTGCCCGCCTTGTACAGCGCGCCGTCGTGCGTCTGGGCAAGCCGCAGCCACTGCTGCTTCAGCGGCCTGTCCAGGGTGAGCACGGCGATGTCGTTGCGTACCGTCGGGTCGTCGTACGAGCGGTGCTGCCACTGCCGCGCGACGCCGGCGAGAACGCCGTTCGACTCGGTGCTCGTCACTCCGGCGTTGACGACGCCGTAGTTGCGCCAGTCGAGGCCGTTCACGCAGTGCGCGGCGGTGAGCACCTTGTTGGGGGCGACCAGGGTGCCCCCGCAGAAGTAGTACTCGTCAGTGGCCTCATTCGCGTACCAGAGCTGAACCATCCACGGCGCGGTGGCGATGGTGGTCTCCGTGCCGCCGATGATGAACGGCGACGGCGTGCTCGTGCCCCCCGCCGTGCTCGGCTTCGTGGGCGCGGCTGCCACCGGCTCCCCGGCCTGCTGGGCGGCGACCGCGCGGCTGGCGGAGACCACACGCCCACGGAGGGTGGCCTCATCGGTGACGGGCTTGCCGACGGCGGAGTGGCCGACGGTGGCACGGGTCGTGCCGGCGCCCGTGAGGGCGGGGCCGTCCACCGCCTGGGCAGCGCCCGCCGCGGGCAGCGCAAGAGCCAGCGCCGCACCCGACAGGCAGAAAAGGGCCGCGCGGCGCATGAAGCCGCGCTTTACAGGTATCACTCGGTATCTCCGGATCCCCAGGAAAAAAGCATCGGACTGCCCGAGGGATGGACAGGCTGACGACGCTCAAGAAACCGTCGGCTCAGACAACATGACCGACCCACACCGCGGAGCCCCCCTCCGGCAAAGCGATGCTAAGCCCCGGCGGCGGGGTCGGCGACCGCCTGCCGGGACTAGGCGAAGTGTTTTACCGAAACGTTTCCTCATGTCGTGAGAAAACCACCCCGCAGCCGATCGCAGATCAACGCCGGACGGCCGCTGCATGAAGAACTCGCAGGGATCGTCTGCGCCTTCGACACGGTCACCAACGCCGACGGGATACGGACGGACCAACGGGGAGAACCGCCACCGCCGGACCTGTTGGTGAGGCGGCGGCAGGGAGTACTGCACTGGGCCTACGGGTACGACATGACGGCAGCCAGAACCCGTACGGACAAGCACGACGCACTCGCCGTCAGTCGAAGGCACGGAGCAGGAGCCTTGCCGCGCCCGCGAGCCCACGCCCCAACCATCCGAACAGCCCCGACTCCACGGCCAGTTCACCCGCGTCGACGACGGCGTCCGCCCGATCCGACCCGTCCCGGCACACAGAACACGTCCGCCGCCACCGCCGGGTTGTTCTGCCGCACTTCCTGCACGTCGCCATGGCAGCCAGTATCCCGGCAACCCGCACCACCGACACGGCCGCCTGCCTGTTCAGCCGGACGCGGCCTCCGGCCCCACCGAACGACACCCTGGGGACGAGCACGGCCACCACCGGCACCGCGCCGACCGCGAGAACCGTCCCCGCCCGGTCCGCTCCAGAATGACACCCAGAAGCCGTGTCAGAACTGCTGGTACGTAATGTTCCGTAACGGTGTGGGTTTACTCAGCGGCGGGCCGTCGCGATGAGGCGTCGCAGGGCGGTATGGGCGGGTGGGCCCCAGGTGGGCTTGCCGCCCGGTCGGCTGCGGACGCCCGCCTCTCCGATGAGGATGCCGCTGAGGGCACGCATCACCGCCCAGCCGCGGGCTCGACGCAGAGTCGCGGCGTCCGGGGCCGGCTGGTAGGCGTCATGGAAACGGTCGGCAGCACCGTCCGGCAGCAGCACCCAGGAGGCGGCGAGGTCGCACGCCGGATCGCCCGCGCAGAGGTCGCCGAAGTCGATCACACCGCAGAAGGTGCCGTCCGCGGTGAGGATGTTGGCCGGGTGCAGATCGCCGTGGAGCCACAGGGCCGGGCCCGCCCAGCCAGGCGCGGCGGCGGCGTCCTCCCACACGGCACGGACGGCGTCCGGGTCGGGAATCAGCCCCAGCCCGGTGGCCGAGGCGAGTTGCCCGGCGAACTGCTCGGCACGGTCGGCCAGCGGTCCCCCACGGTCACGGCCGACGGGCGCACCGTCGGGAGCGGGTCGGTGAAGAGCCGTCAGGAAGGCGGCCAAGCTGTCGGCCGCGTCCGCAGCGCGCGTGGCGGGGGCGGGGTCGGCAGGCTCGCCCGGCACCCAGGTGGTGACGATCCAGGGCCGCGGGAACCGCTCGGAGGGCTCCCCGAGGCGCTGCGGGACGGGAACCTGGAGAGGGAGGTGCGGAGCGAGAGTGGGCAGCCAGGCGTGCTCCTTGCGCAGCAGTGCATCGGCGGACTGCGTCGCCCAGGGCAGCCGGACGGCGAGGTCGTCGCCAAGGCGCCACAGTTGGTTGTCCCAGCCACGCGCAGCGAGCCTCAAAGGGCGATCGGCCAGGTCGGGGTGCTGATCGTGCAGCAGTTCCCGGACCAACTCCGCGGTGACCTCGATCTCGGTGTGGGTCATGCGGTGCAACCATAGTTCGGGCGGCAGCCCGCCGCTGATGCACTCCCGTGGAGGATCCCGTATGTGGACACCCGTATGAGGACACCGTGTTGCGTGGCTGGCTCCTTTCGGGCGGCGCGCGACGCCCCGAAGCCGACACTGGTGACGCACAACGGGTTCGACGGCGCCGCCGAAGAGTTATGCCGACAATGGCCGGGCCGCCGTATGCAGTTCCATGGGCCCGTAGTGGGCGGCATTCGCTCGTGTCGTCAAGGCCCAGTAGCGGTCTCCATACGACCAGTGCCACCACTCTGTCGGGTAGTTGACCAGCCCGGCAGCGGTAAGCGCCGTGCCCAGCATGTCCCGATGGGAACGGGCCTCGTCGCTGATGTTGTCGGCGTGCGTGTAACACGCGCCCGCGCTCTCCTCAGGAGTCGCATTCATGCGGGTGCCCATGTCGAGTTCACGGCCGTCGGCATCCGCGAGCGTCAGGTCAACGGCCGCGCCGGCACTGTGGGGTGCGATTTCAGGCGGAGACACGTAGCGACTCGCCGCCGAGCGGATCTGCTCAGCGGACCAGTCCGGGTGATCGGCCCGCAGTTGATCTCCGTATTTGTCAAAGTAGTGACGTTGCAGGGAAGGCGGGCGATACCCCTCGACGAACAGCAACCGTATCCCTTCAGGCAACTGTGCCTGGGCCTTGAGGAGTCGATCGAGCACTCCTTCCCGCAGGTGGGCGAAGGCGCCCGCGGGGTCCTGCCACTTCCGCTCATCAACCAGCAGAGGGCTGTCCCGTCGCACATCCACGAGTGGTCCGCCGCACTCCTGAACGGGCACGGCTGCAACCCTCGGGTCGGACATCAAGACGATCTCAGTCATGACGCGATCATCTCGTGATGCCTTGCGCCCCGTAGCGCTCTTCCTGTCACTCGCTGAGGAAGCACCCGAGGCGGCAGGCCGGCTGGGTCGAGGAGCCGGAGCTGCGGGTCGCGGGCCTCGGGCCGCCGGGACGGGGCGCCGTAGACTTGTCGTATGAGTCGTTGGGCGAAGTTGACCGATGGGAGATCCGGGGACGACTATGCCGCGCGGTTCAAGGCGCTGGCCGACAGCGGTATGGACATGCACGGTGAGGCCCGGTTCTGCGCTGCGCTCGTACCTGTCGGAGCGCGGGTGCTGGACGCGGGGTGCGGTACCGGGCGGGTCACGATCCGGCTCGCGCAGCTCGGGTACGACTGCGTCGGCGTGGATCTTGATGAGTCCATGCTGGCGGTGGCGCGGAGGGAGGCGCCGGGACTGCCCTGGATCCGGGCCGACCTGGCGGAGTTCGACCCGACCGCGGCCGGTGTGCCCGCGGACTTCGATCTCGTGGTCGCCGCCGGCAACATCTTCCCGCTTCTCGCCACCGGCACCGAGGCCGCGGTGGTCCGCCGCCTGGCCACGGCGCTGCGCCCGGGTGGTCTGCTCGTCGCCGGCTTCGGCCTGGATGAGGCCCATCTGCCGGTACCACCGAGCATCACCCTGCCGGAGTACGACGCCCACTGCGCCGCGGCCGGCCTCACCCTGGTCGACCGCTTCGCCACATGGGACGCCGACCCTTACGACGAGGGCGGCTACGCCGTCAGCGTCCACCGCTGCTGACGACGCCTAACAAAAGGGGGCTTCTGGACCTCCGGGGATGACGGTGTGTCAGTTCTCGTTGATGGTGGTCGAAGGGGGTGCGAGCCAGTCGAGACGAGGAAGATCGTTGTCCGACCGTAGGAGATCAACGACAGGTTATGGGCGCGCGTCGAGCCGCTGTTGCCGGTCGTTGTTCGTGCTGTACACCGGGGATCTGCTGGGAGTTTCTGCCCCCCCCCGGAGCTGGGCTTCCCGGCAGCAAGCACCACGTGGTCGTCGAAGGCACTTGCAGCGGTCGGGCTCGCGCAGCCTCACATCCGGGATCTCAGCACGTCGACCTCACAGCCCGGCGCGAAGGGGTCGAAGCCGTGCTCGACCAGCCAGCGAACCCCCAGCAGGCTTCGCAACGACCACCACGCGCGGATCACGTCGAGGTCGACGTCGGTGCCATAACCGGCGATGACGTCGTCGAGGTGCTCCTCGTGTCCGAGCGTCAAGGTGGCGAGATCGAACAGGGCATCACCCCGCCCCGCCTCGGACCAGTCGATGATGCCGGTGACCTCGTCGCCGTCGACGAAGACGTGCTCGATCTGCAGGTCGCCGTGCGTGAACACCGGAGTCCACGGCCGGATCGCGGCCTGGGCGACCTGACGGTTGTGGGTGACCAGGTCGGCAGGCAGGACACCGTTCGTCACGAGCAACACGCACTCGCTGTCGAGTTCCGCCACCAACTCGTCGGGACCCCGGCGGCGCCGGCCGGCCCAAGGCGGCAACGGCGCCTCGTGCAACTGCCGGATGGCGGCACCCGCCGCGGCCCACGCCGCCGGCGACGCGGTCGACGGCCCGCCGAGACGGCCGAGCACCGTCCCCGGGACGGCGGCGATCGCGAGCACGGGCGGCTTGCGCCACAGAACCTCCGGGGTCGGGACCGGCGCCAAGGCCATCGCCTCGACCTCGACGTCGATGCGCGCCTGATCGGCGTCCACCTTCAAAAACACGTCACCAACGCGCAGGGTCGCGCGCTCGGAATGAGCGACGACGACTTTGACCTCATCCATGGGCGACCAGTATCCCGGGGATGATCGCCGACGTCGCCGGGATTATCGCGTGCGATTACGCGGCTGACCGCGTCCCGAGACCCGGCGGCCTCGTGCACGACACCAAACTCTGGCGTTGGGACGGCAAGGTGTGGGTGCCCTTCTTCACGTCGCCGGTCTCGTCGACGGCCAGCACCGCTGCCCGGCCGTGGAGGTGCTGGACGACGTATTCGCGCAGGTCATCGCGTACGACGTCGGCGTACCACTTGGCTCGGTTCAGCAGGTGCTGCATCCCGCCGTCCGGGGTTGCCTCCCCGGCCCACTCCGCAATGGTCCAGCAGCCCCTCCGGGGCAGGTCCGAGAGCGGCCCGAGCACCAGCCGTCGTATCCGTCGGCGGGGTTCAACACGCGCGAACCGGCCCGCAATCCGGCCCATCAGGCTCTCGAACGCCCCTGCCAACGGGCAGGGTCTACGCTGTGACCCGCGACGACTGCGTGATCTTCTGTCTTCACACACCGGTGATCAGCGGTCGCCTCTACACCGTCGGCGAACCTGGAGCTGCCAATGGCCTCGCCCGGCCCCGTCACCCGAGATCTGCTCGAAACCTTTGATGACGTGCATTCCAGAACCTTTGCTTGCCTTGACGGCCTTACCGACACCGAATACCTCTGGGAGCCCGTTGCCTCGTGCATGACGCTCCGAGCTGATACGAACGGCGTGTTCCGTGCCGACCCACGGCCCGCAGGCGATGTCCGCCCCGCGCCGTTCACGACGATAGCCTGGCGCATCTGGCACATCGGAGCGGACTGCCTGCGCGGCTACGGTCGCTTCTTCGAGGACGAATCCCAGAGCGGTGACCGGCACCTGTGGCCGGGCACGGCGACCGAAGGGATCCAGATGCTGGCCGACGACTGGTCCCGATTCCGAAACCGAGTCGAAGCCCTCGGCGACGACCGTCTCCTCCAGCCCATAGGCCCCCGCGCCGGCGCGTACGGCCACGAGAGCTACCTACTGCTGGCCCTCCATGCCCTGGACGAAGCCGCTCACCACGGTGCCGAACTCGGTGTGCTTCGCGACCTTTACCACCACGGCTTCGCCGCGTAGCAGCAGCAAGATCACGATCTACTGCTGGAGTCCTCAGGCCGCCCGCGGCTGCTCGTCGTACGAAGCGCCGCAGCGGGACGGGAGCGGCTGGCGCGCGGCAGCAGCGGCAGTTCCGTAACGCCTCATGCTCGAACCATGCCCAGCGGGCGACGGCGATGGCCGAGAGGAGCATCGCGGCGGCGAGACTGGTCCAGGTTCACGGATCCGCGCTGCGGGCGCCCGCGTCGGTCCGTCACCCGCGCCTCCTTCGCAGGGGGCGTGCCGTCAAGGCTCCGGCTCAGGACGGGGCGAGTACGCAGAACTCGTGGCCCTCCGGGTCGGCCAGGCACGTCCACGGGACGTCGCCCTGGCCGAGGTCGAGGTCGGTGGCGCCGAGGGCCCGCAGCCGGGCCACCTCCGCCGCTTTGTCGTCACCGGGGTACGGCAGCAGGTCGAGATGGATGCGGTCCGGCACGGTCTTCACGTCGGGCGTGCGGAGGAACTCAAGGTACGGGCCGACACCTCTGGCGGAGCGCAGCACCGCCTGATCGTCGGTCACCTCGTGCAGGGTCCAGTCCATCGCCTCGCCCCAGAACCGGGCCATGGCCCGCGGATCCGCACAGTCGACCACGATCGCGGCGATCGGCCCGGTGTCCCGGTAGACCTCCCGGGGCTCCAGTACGCAGAACTCGTTGCCCTCCGGGTCGGCGAGGACCGTCCACGGCACTTCCCCCTGGCCTACATGAGCGGCCGTCGCACCGAGAGCCTTGAGCCGCGAGACCAATTCCGCCTGATGGGCCGCGGAGGTGGTGGCGAGGTCGAGGTGCACACGGTTCTTGGTTGTTGTCTTGGGTTCCGGGACGGGAACGACGTCGACACCGACGACGACCGGGTCCGGCCAGACGAGGCCGCCGGCGGGTCCGACGTAGGTGGTCACGCCGGGGCTGTAAGCACTCCAGCCGAGCGCCTCCGCCCAGAACCGGCCGACCGCCAAGCCATCAAGAGCCTTTATGTTCACCTGAACAGGTCGCAGTGCCATGCCGACGATCCTATGCACCGGCCCCGCAACGGCATCCGGACCGTCGCCAATCCGAGATCAACGCTCTGGCCAGCGCAGCGATCAGCTCGCCGACTGGTGCCGCATCGAGAGCTATGAGGTCAACTTCCCAGGTGCGTTGTGACCCGCCGCAGGAGCGCGCCGAGGCGCCGTCCGCGTTCGACCTCTGCGGGAGTGAGCGGCAGCCTGGCCACGGCCCCAATTCTAGTACCGGTATAGTTTGACCGGTATAGTTATTGGTTGCATGAGAAGGGCACCCCGTGATCGAGATCCTGAACCCCACCCTACTGGCCCGAGCAAAAGACACGGGCGCCCTGGTCGCTGACATCCTGCACACACTGAAAAGCCGTAGCACGATCGGCACGAACCTTGTGGACATCGACCGGTGGGCCAAGACGATGATCGTCGAGGCCGGAGCGCAGTCCTGCTATGTCGACTACGAGCCGTCCTTCGGACGCGGCCCGTTCGGCCACTACATCTGCACGGCCGTCAACGACGCCGTGCTCCATGGACGGCCTTACGATTACACGCTTGCCGACGGCGACCTGCTGACACTCGACCTTGCCGTCTCCAAAGGCGGAGTCGCCGCAGACGCCGCCATCAGCTTCATCGTGGGCGAGACAAAGCCGCCGGAGAGCGTCGCGCTGATCAGTACGACCGAACGCGCGCTGGCCGCGGGGATCGCCGCTGCCGGGCCCGGGGCTCGCATCGGCGACATCTCCCATGCCATCGGAACGGTCCTCCGCGAGGCGGGGTACCCGATCAACACCGAGTTCGGAGGCCATGGCATCGGATCAACGATGCACCAGGACCCGCACGTTTCGAACACCGGACGGCCTGGCCGTGGATACAAACTGCGCCCCGGGCTGCTGCTGGCACTGGAACCGTGGGTCATGGCGGACACCGCTCAACTCGTCACAGATGCCGACGGGTGGACGCTCCGAAGTGCGACGGGCTGCCGGACCGCACACAGCGAGCACACGATCGCCATCACCGACAACGGAGCAGAAATCCTCACCTTGCCGACGCAAGCGCAGCCCTGAGGCCGGAGTCCCCGTGTCGGGCGGCTGTGACGCCGGGTCCGCGATCGCCGTGGCGGGGCTCCTCTTCGTGGGTGCGGACGGCAGGACAGGTAGGCGCCGACGTTCGCACCCGTCGCCTTCGCGTTGGCCGCCCGCCCGGCGCCTTCGCGCCGGAGGACGACCGGGTCCGGGTCCAGGTACGGGTTGCCCGCGAGGGAGCAACGCCGGGCCGGGCCGCCGTGGTGGGCAAGGTATTCGGCGAGGCCGCGCTCCAGACGGCACGTGCCCACGGCGCGGTCCGTAAGTTGCGACCTGCGCGGCTTCGGGAAGCGGGCCGGTGCGCCTTCGCGCCCCACGTACCCTCTTCACCGTGGCAGCCTCACCCCTGCGTCGTGTCGCCGTCCTCGTGCTCGAAGGCGCGAAGCCTCTCGATGTCGGTATTCCCGCACAGGTCTTCACGACCCGCGCGAGCATGCCGTACGAGGTGCGGGTATGCGGTGCGGCGCCGGGGCTCGTGGCCGGCGGTGACGGCCTGTCGTACTACGTCGCCCATGGCATCGACGCACTCGCGTGGGCCGACATCGTCTTCATTCCCGGCTACCGGCACCCGGACCGTGACGATCCGCCGCGGGCCGTCGTTGACGCGCTGATCGCCGCCCACGATCGGGGCGCGCGGCTCGCCGCCATCTCGACGGGCGCCTTCGCGCTCGCCGCCACGGGCCTGCTCGACGGCAGGCGCGCCACGACGCACTGGCACTACACACGGGCGCTCGCGGCGAAGCGTCCGCTCGTGCGGGTCGACGCGAACGTTCTGTTCGTCGACGAGGGCAGCGTGCTGACATCGGCCGGCGCCGCCTCGGGCCTCGACCTGTGCCTGCACATTCTGCGCGGCGATCTGGGGGTGGCCGCGTCGAACCACGCGGCGCGCCGTCTGGTGGCGGCCCCCTACCGCAGCGGCGGCCAGGCACAGTACGTGCCGCGCAGTGTGCCCGAGTCGCTCGGCGAGCGGTTCGCCGCCACCCGGGAGTGGGCGCTGCACCGGCTCGGCGAGCCCCTCACCCTGGAAACGCTCGCCCGGCATGCGGCGGTGTCGCCGCGCACGTTCTCGCGGCGCTTCGCGGAGGACACGGGGTACACGCCGATGCAGTGGGTCATGCGCGCCCGCGTCGACGTGGCCCGTGAGCTGCTCGAACGTTCGCAGCGGAGCATCGAGCAGATCGCCGCCGACGCCGGTCTCGGCACCGGCGCGAATCTGCGGCTGCACTTCCAGCGCATCCTCGGCACGACGCCGAGCGAGTACCGGCGTACCTTCGCCCGGGGCGAGTAGCCCGTCACCACCACGTGGCGTGATCCTTTTGGACCGTGGCGACCACGCCGCTGTCACCGGCGGATGCAGCGCGAGAACCTGATGGCGAACCCGGAAAGGACAGCACTCATGACTCGCATCGCCATCAACGGATTCGGCCGCATCGGACGCAATGTGCTGCGCGCGCTGCTCGAACGCGACAGCGGCTTGGAGGTCGTCGCCGTCAATGACCTCACGGAGCCCGCCACCCTCGCGCGGCTGCTCGCCTACGACACGACGGCGGGTCGGCTCGGCCGCCCGGTGACCGCCGACAAGGACGCCCTCGTCGTCGACGGCCGCCGCATCACCGTGCTCGCCGAGCGCGAACCGGCGCGGCTGCCGTGGGCCGGGCTCGGCGTCGACATCGTGCTTGAGGCGACCGGCCGCTTCACGTCGGCCACGGCAGCCCGCGCCCATATCGACGCGGGTGCGAAAAGGGTACTTGTCAGCGCGCCGGCGGACGGCGCCGATGTCACACTCGCGTTCGGGATCAACACCGACGCGTACGACCCGGCGGCGCACACGGTCGTCTCGAACGCCTCGTGCACGACCAACGCGCTCGCGCCGCTGGCCGCGGTGCTGGACGGTCTCGCCGGCATCGAGCACGGCTTCATGACGACGGTGCACGCCTACACGCAGGAGCAGAACCTGCAGGACGGTCCGCACCGCGACGCCCGCCGCGCTCGCGCCGCCGCTGTCAACATCGTGCCGACGACGACGGGCGCCGCCAAGGCGATCGGACTCGTGCTGCCGAACCTCGACGGCAAGCTGTCGGGCGACTCGATCCGCGTGCCGGTGCCGGTCGGTTCGATCGTCGAACTCAACACGACCGTGGCTCGCGACGTGACGCGCGACGAGGTGCTGGCGGCGTACCGCACTGCGGCGGAGGGCCCGCTCGCCGGTGTCCTCGAGTACTCGGACGACCCGCTCGTGTCGTCCGACATCACGGGCAACCCGGCCTCGTCGATCTTCGACTCGGCCCTCACCCGCGTCGACGGCCGCCATGTCAAGGTGGTCGCCTGGTACGACAACGAGTGGGGCTTCTCGAACCGCGTGGTCGACACACTCGAACTCCTCGCCGCCAGTTGACCGGGAGACCGGGGGCAGCGAACACGAGCGCGCCGGCCGTGCCGTGGCCCGAAGACACGGGTGTCGTACCCCGGCGTTAGCATCCGCCCGTGAATCCTGAATTTCTGCGGTCTCTCGGCATTTCGCTGCCGTCCGGTCTCATGATCACGTCCGACGAGGGTGACGGGGGTGTCCAGCCCTTGTGGCTGAGCGACGAGCCGGCCTCCGCCGGTGTCTGGGCACAGATACGGGAAGCTCACGGCGACTCCGGTCTGTGGCCTCTTCTGCTCGTCCCTCTGGAGCACGACGAGGAGTTCCGGCCGTGGGCGTCGGGTGAATTGTTCCCGGAGCGCATGTCCTCGCCGGAGAGTCACGACCCGTCCACGGTCCTCGCGCAATGGTGGAAGGAACACACCGACTTCGACGACGACGACAACTTGTCACGAGCCGATCGTCTGGCTGTCACCGCTCCCTTCGAGCAGGCCTGGCCGGGCCTCGCCCCAGCCCGCGAAACCGTACTGGACCCGGACGAGATGGCTGCCGAGTACGCGGGGGTTTTTGTCTCTGAACGCCCCGGTGCCCGGCTCGGTCTGGTGGAAGCACCTCGGGGGGCCGACGCACTTGCCGCCGTCGGCTGGGACGGCCCGGTCAATTACGACGACACCGGCAAGTACGCGGCAGTCGTGCGGAGCTGGGAAGAGCGCTTCGGAGCACGCGTCGTGGCTGTCGGCTTCGGAACCCTTCATCTGAGCGTCGCCGCGCCGCCGGCCGACCGCGACGAGGCGCTGGCCGTCGCGGCCGAGCACTTCGCGTTCTGTCCGGACAATGTCTGGCAGGGGCAGCACCGGCAGGCTCTGGCCGCCTACGCGGATCAGCTCATCGGCGTGAATTGCTGGGAATTCTGGTGGGATTGACCCCGAAGCGGTAGCGCCGAGCACATGGCGCGGGCATCTCGTGCTGAGCGCAAGCGTCTCACGTCGAGAGCGGGGAGGACGGCGTCACACGGTGCGGCGCCGCCTGCCGTACGCGACGGGCGTGAGCGTGCCTCGGGACGCTGGGTGCGGTCCGTCGTCAGGATGCCCCTGCCATGTGCGCGCGGCGCGGGTCAGGCGAAGGCAGGCATGATCTTGTCGTGGATCAGGCGGAGCTGGGTGTTCACATCGGTCGCGCCCGCCAGGTCACGGCCGGTGAAGGCCTTGACGAGACTGCGGTCGGTGATGGCGCAGATCATGTGGTTGACGCCGCTGGGCGCGATCTCCCGCCGGATCTTCTCCAGACACTCCTCGGGGGTGCCCGCTATGGAGAGGCGTTCGGCGATCGCGGGCGTGGTCAGCTCGATGCCGCGGGCCAGGTCACCGGCGGCAATGGCGTCGATGACCGGTTTCACCTCGCCCGGGTCGACCCCGTTGCGCAGTAGCTGTTCCTCGGGCATCGAGGAGGCGTAGATGCCCACCATGCTGCGGGCCGCGTCCTTGGCGGCCGCGGAGTCGGGCCCGGTGGCGAAGACGACCCAGGCGCCTATGTCCAGTGACCGCCAGTCCTTCCCCGCCCGCTCGGCCCCGGCCCGGATGTGCCGTACCGCGTATTCGTACGCCTCACGCGTATAGCTGAGCGCGTGATGGCAGCCGTCGGACAACTCCCCCGCCGCTTCGAACGACTTGGGCCCGCGCATCGCCCCGAGCTTGAGCGGTACACGCTCCTGGACGGGGCGGGCGAAGGTGAACAGCCCGTCGTAGGTGAAGAACTCGCCGTTGTACGAGATGGCGCCCTCGTCCAGCACGGTACGCACCACATGCAGCGCTTCCTTGACCCGGGACAGCGGCCGGGACCGGGCCCACTCGATGCCGTACTGGGCCAGCAGCCCGAAGTTTCCGCTGGACAGCACGCCTTCCGCGCGCCCGCCGGACAGTTCGTCAAGTGTCGCCAGGGCCTGGGCGATCAGGGTGGGCTCCCGGAGCGTGACGGGGGACACGCTCGGGCCCAGACGGATGCGGCTGGTCTGGCCCGCGGCGGCGGCGAAGAGCAGCCACAGGTCCTTGTGCCAGGTCTCGTCAGCGGCATAACACGCGTGGAAGCCCAGCTCATCAGCGAGCCTGATCGAGGCCAGTGACTCCTGGAGCGGATAGTCGGGGAGCATCGCATAGCTGAATTTCACGGACGCCGCCTTCCGGATCGGGAACAGGCGGTATGAACCGCCGGGCCGGTTACCTCTCCCGAGAGTGTGGACGCGATCCGCCAACTGTCCAGTGCTGCAACACAGTTGATCAGTGGGGGATCACCTCGGGATCAGCACGGCGCGGCACCGGCACACAGGGCCGGGCGGGCCCGGAACAGCCCGCCCGGCCACGCGGAAAGCCGGTCAGGCGCGGACGCGCTCCACGGAGACCACGTCGTAGTCCGTCTCGGGTGTCGGCGCCTCGACGTCGAAGCGGGCGTTGGGGAGATAGATACGGTCACCGTGGACGGCGGCCGTCGTGGGGACGCGGAAGTGCTCCGGGTCGGTGATACGGGTGACCGCGGTGCCTCTCGTACCGGCGTCGTCGAGCCGCAGCACGTCAATGGCGTTCTGGCGCTGCTGCACGACATAGAGGAGACGGCCGAGAAGGAGCAGGCCGTCGCCGTTGGGCAGGAGAACCGGGCCGATGTCGACCTTGCGCGCCACCCCCGTGCGGGGATTCACCCGCATCAGGCTGCCCCCGTCGGCGAAGTCGTTCACCACCAGCAGTGCCCGGCCGTCCGGCGTCGCGGTAATGCCGTTCCCGGTGATGACCGCCCCTTGGACCCAGTCGCCCGACAGCGGCACAGTGACGACCCGGTCCGCGGGCTCGCCCCGCCGGCCGAGCGGCAGCTTGTAGAGCTGCGGTTCGAACGAGTCCGTGAACCAGGCGGCGTCGGGCGTCAGGAACACATCATTGACCAGCGTCAGGTCGGTGCCCACGGTGAAGCTCTTCGTGATCCTGCCCGTACGGAGGTCGGCCACGCGGATCTCACCGCTCGCCCCGCCGCACAGGAACAGCCTGCCCCAGGCATCGATCTTGAGCCCGGCGACGGGGTGTTCGGGGCCGAGCCCCTGAACGACGACCCGGCCCCTGCCGGTCGCAAGGTTCGCACGGTACACGTCGCCGGACGCCATCGATCCGAGATAGGCGTACGGCTCCGAACCGATGGTGATGCCCTCGGGCCGGAAACCGTCCGGCAGGGGAAAGCGGGCCGGCCACCGCCTCCGCGCAGATCCCGCGGCGACCGCCGTACCACCCAGCGGACCCACAAACGCCGCACCACCCACAGCCGCGGCGGCTCCGAACAAACTCCGCCGCGCGAAAGAACGTTGCATGACGAGCGTCCTCCCAAGAATCCGGTACACGTCCCCCACACCCCACCACACCCCCGGGCCGCATACGCGGATTGACCGGAACACACCTGTCCTGACACGGGAGCGCCGGGACCGTTGACGGCCCCTCGGGGCGGTGGCACCATCCCCCCGCCCAACGCTGCGAAGAAAAGTTCACCTGCCGAACGAGCGTCAAGGGAAGGGGTTCTCGCGATGCAGCCGCAGACAACCGACACGGGATCGAGCGGACCGGTCACCGGCGGAGAACGCCGGGGCTGGCAGCCGTACCACACACTCTGGGCCGTGCTTCTCGGCGGCTGGCTCTTCAGCTATGCCGACCGCGCCATCACCGGTCCGGTGGTGACCTGGCTGATCAACAACGACATCGGCCTGATCGGCGGGTCCAGTCATCCGCACGCGCTCGGCGGGCTCATCGGCAGTCTCTTCTTCGCGGGCTACATGCTCACCCAGTACCCCGGCGGCTACCTCGGCGACCGGTACGGCCACCGTGCGATGCTCGCGATATCCCTGGTCTGGGCGGGCGTGACGACCGTGCTGACCGGCCTGATCACCGGTCTGATCGTGTTCGTCGCGCTGCGCGTGCTGACCGGGCTCGGCGAGGGCGTCTTCTACTCCAACGACCGCACCCTGATCGCCAAGCACTCGCCGCCGGGGAAGGTCAGTCTCGGCATGGGCGTCGTCATCACCGGTCTCTCGCTCGGCCTGACCATCGCCACGATCGGCGCCCCGTACCTCCTCGACTGGGGCGTCGACTCCTTCGGCAAGGAGGACGGCTGGCGGATGCCGTTCCTGGTCCTCGGCGGTGCGACCCTGCTCTTCGGCTTCGTCATGGTGCCGTACCTGCGCCGTCTCGGCGGGCCGCTGAAGGCCGGCGGTCCCACCCTGCGGCTGCTGGGCATTTCGGCGCTCTTCTGCGCCGCCGTCATGGCGGTCTATCTCGTGGCCGACAGCGCGGGCCTGCCGACCTGGGGCGTGGCCGTCGCCGAGACCGTGCTCGCACTGCTGCTCGTCGGTGTCATCTTCGCCCGGCGCGGCGGACAGGCCGGCGCGATCGTCCGCAACCGGGACGCGATGCTGCTGAGCATCGCCGCCGTCGCCATTCTGTGGAATCTGTGGTTCTTCAGCTTCTGGTCGGTCTCGATCGTCGCCGACGCCGCCCACAGCTCGTTCGCGCAGGCCGCGCTGGTCGCCACCTTCAACGCCGGAGCGGGCGTCCTCGGCTTTCCCGCCGGCGGGCTGCTCTCCGACTGGGCGAAGACCCGAGGCTGGGGCCGCAGGCCCATGCTGGTCTGGTTCACCCTGATCCAGGGGGTGCTCGTGCTGGCGTTCGGGGCCTACCTGCAGATGGCGGGGAAGCCTTCGCTGGTGGTCATGTCGGTGATGCTCTTCACCGCCAGCCTGTTCTTCAACGCCCTGCAGCCCATGGCTCACGCCCTCGTCGCCGAGGTCGTCGAGGAGCACCAGCGGGGTGCCGCGTTCGGCATGTGGAATCTGATCGGCGAGATCGGCGCGGTCATCAGCCCGGCGCTCGGCGGGGCGCTCTTCGACGCGTACGGTACGTGGGTCGGCGCCATCTACATCGACGGTGGCCTGATGATCGCCAGCGCGGTGATCTATCTGTACGTACGGGAACAGCGAACGGCACCGCTCGCCCCGGCCTGACCCGGCTCCCCGAGCAGCTCGGCCCTGCGCGGACGCGGGTGAACAGAAGAAGCGGAACCAGCACGGCAACGGATGGCGGAGCAGCAACAGATGGAAGAGGAACGCTGATGCGCACCACCGTCGGCATCATCGGCGCCGGACCCGCGGGACTGCTCCTGGCGAGGCTGCTCCACAACGCGGGCATCGCCAGTGTCGTCCTGGAGCGCCGCAACCGTACGTACGTCGAGCACAGGCAGCGTGCCGGAATCCTCGAACAGGCCACCGTGGACGCCCTCCGCGCCGCCGGGGCGGGGGAACGGATGGACCGCGAGGGCATGCCGCACCACGGCATCGAGCTGCGCTTCGGCCGCCGTACGCACCGCGTCGACTTCCCGTCCCTCACCGGCGCGCGCGGGGTGATGGTGTATGCCCAGACCGAGGTGGTGAAGGACCTCATAGCTCTCCAACTCGCCGAGGGCGGCCCGCTGCTGTTCGGCACCGAGGTGACCGCCGTCGAGGGCGCCGACAGCGACAGCCCGACGATCCGGTATCTGCACGAAGGCCGCGAGCAGACACTGGCCTGCGACTTCGTCGTCGGCTGCGACGGCTTCCACGGTGTGAGCCGCCATGCGGTCCCCACGTCCGCGCGGACCACCTACGAGCGGTCGTACCCCTACTCCTGGCTCGGCATTCTGGCCGAAGCGGCGCCCGTGTACGAGGAGTTGATCTACGCCCACTCGGCGCGCGGCTTCGCACTCGCCAGTATGCGGTCGGCGTCGGTGAGCCGGCTCTACCTCCAGGTGCCCAACGGCACGGATCCGGAGGAGTGGCACGACGAGCGGATCTGGGACGAACTCGACGCGCGGTTCGCGACGGACACCGACCCCGGGTGGAAACTGGAGCGGGGGCCGGTGACGTCGAAGGCGGTGCTGCCGATGCGCAGCCGGGTGACCGAACCCATGCGCCACGGCCGGGTCTTCCTGGCGGGCGACGCGGCCCATATCGTCCCGCCGACCGGAGCGAAGGGGCTGAACCTGGCCGCCGCCGATGTGATCGTGCTGGCGCGTGCGCTGATCGCCTGGCGGCGTACGGGCTCGGCCGAGCTGCTGGACACGTACTCCGACACCTGTCTGCGGCGGGTGTGGCGGGCAGAACACTTCTCGTACTTCATGACGACGACACTGCATGCCGATCCGGCCCAGTCGGCGTTCGAGACGCGGTTGCAGTTGTCGCAGTTGGAGCGGGTGGTGACGTCACGGCACGCGGCGGCCGAACTGGCCGAGAACTACACGGGGTTGCCTTTGCCCCACTGAGAGAGGCGGGTTCGGGTACGGTCCCACCACGGTGGCCGGCGTGTGGGCATCAGGAGCGTTTCAGTTCGGTCGGGTGGCTGCCCCGCAGTGTGACCCGTATGCCGCTGTCGGTCACCTGAACCGAATTCAGGGACATACCGAGCGGATACTCCTTCTGCCGGGGGCCGTTGGACAGCCGGTCCTCGATGGCCTGTCTGTACTGGTCGGGCGCCGGCCGGCCGAAGATGTCCACCCCGTCGAGCGCGAAGGTCAGACGACCCGTGTCGATCTCGGGTCTGAGGCCGACCTCCGCGACCCCGCCCGGTCCCATCTGGAGTGTGACTGTGCCTGAGCCGGGGTCGGTCCGGACCCCGGCGACCTGGACCTTGCCCTGACCGACCTGTTGCGCGATGGCACGCGCCGGCACGTCTATCTCGGCTCGTACGCCCCCGATCGTGGTCGTGCCACCACCGAACCGGACATCGTTGAGCCGGATGTGCATGGTCACGTTCTCAAGGCTGCCGATCCTGGCGTTGTCGCTGTTCACATCCACGGTGTCGAGGTGTTTCCGCGCTACCGCGATCAGCGAGAGCGAACCGCCGGGCCGCACGTCGACGTCGTACCCCAGACTCTTCGACAAGGCGGAGGAGATCCTGTTCTCGATGACCGTACGGGCCACAAGGTCGGCCACCACAAGCAGGATCACGGCAGTGGCGCATGCGAGCAGCGCCGCCATGAGGAGTCTGTTCCTGCGGAGCCTGCGGATCTTCCGGAGTCCGCGGAAACGGCCGGGAGGCTGTTGCCGAAAGGGTTTCCGGCGCATCAGGCCCCCTTGCCCCGGCCGGCGGAACCCGGCGCGGTGGCATGCGTCATGTCCGGGGGACCTTCGGGGTCGAAATGCGGCAGGATCCGGTCGAGCCAGCCGGGGATCCACCAGTTGGCGTCCTTGAACAGATACATCGAGGCCGGGACCAGCACAAGGCGTACGACGGTGGCGTCGATGATGACACTGACGGCCAGGCCGAGTGAGATCATCTTGATCACGACGCTGTCGGACAACAGGAAGGCCAGGAACACACTGGTCATGATGAGCGCCGCCGAGGTGATGACACGTGCGGTGGAGCTCAGCCCGGCGGCGATACTGGCGTCGTTGTCCCGTGTGTGGATCCAGGTCTCCCTGACGCGTGAGAGCAGGAACACCTCGTAGTCCATGGACAGGCCGAAGACAATGGCGAACATCATCATCGGAACGTAGGACTCGATGGGAACGGTCTCGTGGACGCCGATCCATTCCCCGCCCCAGCCCCACTGGAACACGGCGACCACAACACCGTAGGCGGCGGCGATCGACAGCATGTTGAGGATCGCGGCGCTGATCGCGATCACGACACTGCGGAAGACCAGGAGCAGCAGGAGGAACGCGGCGGAGACGACAACGGCGATGATGAGCGGCAGGCGTTCGACGACGATGTCGGTGAAGGCGATCTGCCCGGCCGTCGTACCGGTGACATACGCCCGCGCGCCGGCGTTTTCCAATGCCCTGGGCAGCACAGTGTCCTGGAGCGTGTGGGCCAGCTCGGCGGTGGCATCGTCCTGAGGGCCTGTCCCCGGTGTGACACTGACGGTGAAGAGCGCGTTGTCGGGACTGGTGACGGCGGGGCCCACGGAGGCGACATCACGGGTGTCCGCGATGACGTCCCGAACGGAGTCGGCGAGCGCATAGCGGTCGCCGGACGTGGGCGTCTGCTTCGCGTCGAGTTCGACCACAACGGTAAGGGGCCCGTTGGCGCCGGGGCCGAACCCCTCCGTCATCAGGTCGTAGGCACGGCGGCTGGTGGTCTGCGCGGGATCGTTGCCCGGGTCCAGGTGTCCGAGATCGATCGACGCGGCGGGGACAGCGAGGATTCCCAGCAGCAGAACGCCGGCCGCCAGGCATGCTCGGGGACGCCGCTTGACGTTCACGGCCCAGCGGACCCAGATGTCGTCCTGCGCGTCGGGTTCGTCGACGGGGGTGCGGATGTGCCACTTGTCGATCTTCGTGCCGACGACACCGAGGAGAGCGGGCGCCAGTGTGAGAGACGCACCGGCCGCGACGACGACGGTGACGGCCGCGGCCGCACCGAGGGTGCCGATGAACACAATGCCGGACGCGTAGAGACCGGCCAGAGCGATGGCCACGGTGACGGCGGCCACGATGACGGCCCGGCCGCTCGTCGACACGGTTCTGCCGAGCGCGGTGGCCGCGTCCGGGCTGTCGTGCAGGAGCTTGCGGTAGCGGGTGGTCAGGAACAGCGCGTAGTCGAGCCCCACTCCCAGGCCCATCATGGTGGCGAGCGTCGGGGAGGCGGCGCCGAAGGTGAACACCGCGGCGAGCAGACCGAGCAGTGAAATGCCGCACAGCAGCGCGATGACGGCGCTGACCAGGGGGAAGAGCGCGGCCACCACACTTCCGAAGCCGATCAGAAGAACAAGGAGTGCCACTCCGAGGCCGATGATCTCCGAAATACGGTCTCCGCCCTTGGGCTTGGCCAGTTGCCCGAGCTGACCGCCGTATTCCACCTCGACATGGCCGGCGCGCAAGGGAGCCACGGCCGAGTCGACGCCGTCCAGATAGACCGGGTCGAATGTGGCGGGGTTCGAGCCGAACCGGACGGTGAGGTACGCGGTCCGCTGGTCCTTCGCGAGGGCGCCCGGTGTGGTGAAGGGGTTGGAGACCGACAGGACATCGTTGAGATCTTCGAGGCCCGCCGTGACCTGTGTGATCTCGCTCCTGTGGTCGGCCAGGGTGCCGCTGCCGGTGTGCAGCACGATCGGCACGGAGGTGCCGCCGGCCCGGGATTTGTGTGCGGTGAGAAGCTCGGAACCGGTATGGACGGACGTACCGGGAAGCGAGAAGTCGTCCTCGTACGAACCGCCCGATGCCCGGTTGGCGGCGACGGACGCGACGAGGACGAGCAGCCAGACGGCGATGACCCGCCAGGGCCTGCGGGCACACCACCGCCCCAGTCGGTAGAGCTTCGACGGCGCAGGCTGTTCCGGAGGGACGCCCGGTGGTGTGAGTGTGGATGGGACTGTTGCCATGGCACCGGATTGTGTGGTGTCCGGATGCGGGCAGTGTCAGAAGAGTATTCGGGGACGGTAAGGATCCTCCCCGAAAGCCGCCGTGCCGGCTCCGGTCGGGGAGACTGAGGTGCGTCCCGTCAGTGGAAGTGCGTCACCGCAGGTGGAAGGAACGGGTTGTGGAAGGCGACGGCAAGGGCTTGGTGCTGGTCGTGGAGGACGAACAGCACATCGCGGATCTGCAGTCCCTCTATTTCCGGCGTGAGGGCTTCTCCGTACGGATCGAGAGCGACGGCAGGAACGGTCTCCACGCGGTCCGACGGCTGAAGCCCGTGGTGGTCGTCCTGGACATCGGTCTGCCCGGTATGAACGGGGTGGATGTCTGCAAGGCCCTGCGAGACGCCGGGGACTGGACGCCGCTCCTGCTGGTGACGGCCCGCGACGACGAGACCGATCGTGTGCTGGGCCTGGAGCTCGGCGCCGACGACTACATCACCAAGCCCTTCTCGCCCCACGAACTGGTCGCGCGGGTGAAGGCGCTGCTGCGCAGGTCGCGGCTGACCGGCGCCGGCGCGGGCATCCGGAACGTCGGCCGCACGCGGATCGACGTACCGGCGCGGACGGTGACCGCGGACGGCATACCGGTGGAACTGACCGCCACCGAGTTCAATCTGCTGGCCACCCTGACCGACAGCCCGGGAACGGTGCGCACCAGGGCGCAGCTCCTGGCGCATGTCTGGGGTCACGGCGACTACAACGAGCGGGTGGTCGATGTCTACGTGGCCCAGCTCCGGGCCAAGCTGGGGGCGGCGAGCCCCATACGTACCCACCGCGGTGTGGGATACAGCGCGGTCGCCGAGCGCTGAACCCGAAAGGCTCGGCTCCTGGCACCACCAGTGAGCACAGCGCCGCCTCCGGTGCCCCGCGGCCGCGATGCGGGATGCGGGGATGCGGGAAGGAGCGGTCAGGCACTTCCGTCCGGGGCCGGTGGGAGAGTGATGGTGAAGGACGCTCCTCCCTCGGGCGAGGTGCCGGCGACACCGATGTCTCCGGCCAGACGGCGGACAAGGCGGTGCACGATGGCCAGACCGAGGCCGCTGCCGACGGGCCGGCTGTCGCGGTAACGGGCATGCAGCGCCCCGCGGTCGAAAACAACGGGAATATCGTCGGCGGCCAGGCCGGGCCCACCGTCACGGACCTGGAACCTGGCCCCGCCTGCGGCGTCGCGCAGAGCGAAGACGAGCTGTTCACCGGGTGGAGTGACGCGCAAGGCGTTCTCGGCGAGTCCGTCGATCACCTGACGCACCCGGAAACCGTCCGTCGAGAGTTCCAGCGGCCGGCCGGGACCGTCGTAACGGAACCGCACATCCTGGCCCGCACAGCGTACGGACCACGTCCTGGCCGCCTCCGCGAACAGCGCGTCGAGATCGATCCGCCGAACGTCCAGACGGAAGTCGTCCGCGTCCAGCCGGGCGAGATCGAGAAGATCCTTGATGAAGTGTTCGAGACGGCGCGCCTCGGCCAGCACGATCGTGCCGACGGGCGCCGTCTCGTCCTCGTCGATCACTCCTTCCGCGAAGGCCTCCGCATAGCCGAGGATGGCCGTCAGTGGTGTGCGCAGCTCATGGGAGACCGACATCAGGAAGTCGTGCTGACGTTTCTCGCTCCGGCGCAGGCCCTTGTCCAGAGCTGTGAGTGCCTCCGCCAGGTCGATGATCTCGCGGTGCCGCCCCGGTTCCACCGTGACTCCCCGCTCCCCGCCGGCGAGCCGCCGGGCCGAGGACGCGGCGCGTTTGACGGGCCGGGTGATGTGCCGGGCCAGCAGGCCGCCCGCCAGTGTGGCGCCGACCAGGCCGATCGCGGCGGGGAGCAACAGCACACGACGGGTACGGGCCGTCGCCTCGTCCACGGTGGTGAGGGGCTGGGTCAGCACGACGCCACCGCCCGCGGAGCTCGGCGCTCCCTCCAGCAGTACCTCCGCCCCGTCCAGCTCGGCGGTGAGAGACACACTCCGCCCCGCGCGCAGTGCCGCGGCCGTCCCACCGTCCACCGCGGTGGCGGAGCTGCCCGTCACCGGCCCCGACGGTGGCACCAGGGCGAGACGCAGCCCGTCGAAGCCGGCGATGCGCTGCTGCCGGCGCAGCAGCGGCCGGGAGAGCAGTGGTGTGTCGGCCCACACCTTCGCCTGCCGCGACAGGGTGTCGCGCTGCTCGGACTCGGTGCTGGAACGCACCAGTTGCCAGGCGAATACGCAGGTGAGAAGCGCGGCCAGGGCCGCGACCAGTGTGGTCGAGGTGATGATGGAACGACTGAGCGTCCGGTGCTTCCGGCCGAACTCCATGACCGACGATCCTCCGCGGAAGTGACTTCGCACACGCCACGCGTTCATGCGCCGAAGGCCGTTGTGAAGGACAACGGCTGCCGACCGTAGTCGACGGACCGTCCGAGCCGCCACCGCTGGCATACTCGGCCCTGCGGACACATGGGTGCCCGCGAGCAGCGGGAGGTACGCGATGGTGTCGTCGTCGGGGACGGAACCCCGTAGGGTCACGATCCATGACGTCGCCCGGTCCGCCGGGGTGTCCCGGCAGACCGTGTCGCGGGCGCTCAACGACAAGGACGAGATCGACGGGTCCACCAAACAGCGTGTGCTCGACGCCGCCCGCGAGCTCGGCTACCGGCCGAGCCGGTTCGCCCGCGGCCTGGTCCGGCAGGACACCACCACCATCGGCCTGGTGATCCCGGACCTGCTCAACCCGTTCTTCACCGAGGTCGCCGCGGCCGCGCTGGAGGCGGCCCGGACCCGCGGCTGGCACGTCGTCGTATACGACACCGCGGACAGCGCCGAGGAGGAACTCGGCACACTGCAGGTGATCACCTCGCAAGTGGACGCGGTCGTCGGCTATTTCCGCTGCTCCGAGGACGATCTCGAACGGTTCACCCGTGGCGCCCCGGTGGTGCTCATCGGCCGCGAGCACCACACGGCGCGGTTCAGCTCGATACGGATCGACGGCGAGGAGGGCGTCCGTGCCGCGGTCGCGCATCTGGTGGAGCGGGGGCACCGCCGGATCGGCATGCTGGACCACGACGGCCGTGCCGAGCCGAGCATCCGGCGCGAGTGGTTCACGACGGCCGCGGCGGCGTACGGGATCGACGCCGGCCTGGTGGTCGGCGCGGACCAGTCGGCCGACGGCGGCGGCGCGGCTCTCAGGACTCTGCTCACCGCCCACTCCGATGTCACCGCGGTCTTCACCTTCAACGACATCATCGCGATCGGCGCCCTGCGCGAGGCGCGTCGGCTCGGCAGGAGCGTCCCGCAGGATCTCGCCGTGATCGGCTTCGACGGCCTGCAGCTCGGCACGCTCGTCGAGCCCCCGCTCTCCAGTGTCGCCCTCGACACACGGAAGCTCGGCGCGCTCGCCATCGACCAGGTCGCACGGCTGCTGACCGGGGTGGATCCGCTCGGGGCCGACGGTCTTGTCGTCCGGGCCGAGCTGCGGCTGGGCGGCTCCGCTTAACCTGCCGGACTCGTGCGCGACCGAAAGCCTTGACACTCGGCCGCACCGGAGCGCAGACTTCCGACCAATTCACAAAGGCCCCGTGAGCGCTCCCGTGAGCGTTCACGTGAACGCTCACGGGCATCACGTACACGCGTCAAGTACACATGGAATACATGGTCTCCTGCCCGCCACGGCGCTCGGCGCTGAACCGACACCGTTGCGTCCTTGTCCATTCCAACCAGAAGGCATCCCGCCTGAGGTGTCAACGTCGACCCGTCTAGCGCCGTCGCTAGTCGTCCTCTGGAACGGAAGATATGAGCAGCACAGTCACGCGTATCCGCCTAGCCGCCGTCGCCGCGGCAGCCAGTATCGCCGTACTCGCCGGGTGCTCGTCGCCCGCTCCGTCGGGTAACGACGCGTCCGAGGCCCCCTGTGCGCCCGCGAAGGGCAAGGTCACTCTCCAGTACTGGAACACCGTTCCGGGCATGGACCAGGTCGTCGCCCTGTGGAACAAGAAGAACCCGGACATCCAGGTCGAGACGAAGAACATCTCCAACGACCAGTACGGCACGATCGGCAACGCCCTCAAGGCGGGCAAGGCTCCGGAGCTCGCTCAGGTCGGTTACGACGAACTCCCCAATCTGCGCACCCAGAACGCCTTCGTGGACGCCTCGGCGTGCGAGGCGGCCACCGCGGCCGAGTCGAAGTTCGTGCCGTGGACCTGGTCGCAGGCCAGCTTCGGCGGTACCGGTGTGTTCGCCTTCCCGCAGGACACCGGCCCGATGGCCCTCTATGTGCGCGGCGACATCTTCAAGCAGCACGGCCTCACGATCCCGAAGACCTGGGACGAGTACGCGGCGGACGCGCAGAAGCTGCACAGCGCGGACCCCAGCCTCACCATCACGTCCTTCGACCCGAACAACGCCGAGTGGTTCAACGGACTCCTCTGGCAGAACAGCGCCGAGATGTACGCGTACTCCGGTGACAAGTGGCATGTCAGCGTCGCGTCCGACCAGAGCAAGCAGGTCGCCGAGTACTGGCAGAAGCTGATCGACGCCAAGCTCGTCCGTACCGACCTCGCCCATGGTTCGACCCAGATGTACGCCGCGTACCAGAAGAACCAGCTCGCCACCTATGTCGGCGCCGCCTGGGGCTACAGCATGTTCCGCGACAACCTGCCCGACCAGGCCGGCAAGTGGACCATCGTCCCGATGCCGACCTGGGGTTCGAGCGCCGCGTCCGGCGACTGGGGCGGCTCCACCGTCGCGTTCATGAAGGGCAACAAGCATCTGTACGAGTCGGTCAAGTTCAACTCCTGGCTGAACACCGACCCGGAGGCCCTCGCGCTGGAGAACAAGCTGGGCGGCCTCTACCCGGCGGCCACCGCCGGTGCGAAGCTTCCCGCACTCTCACAGGGCGTCCCGTATTACAACAACCAGAAGATCTTCGACGTGTTCGCCGACTCGTCCAAGAACATCGACACCAGCTTCACCTGGGGTCCGACCCAGAAGACGGTGAATCTGGCGCTTCAGGACGCGATGGCCAAGGCCACGGCAGGCAGCGGCACCCTCACCGACGCGCTCTCGGCCGCCCAGGAGGCCGCGCTGAAGTCGATGAAGGATCAGGCGATCCCGGCCGTGGCGGGCAAGTGACCGCAGCATGACCGACATCGCGACCCACGCGACCCATGTGGTGGCGACACCCGGAGGCCGCCGTCGTCACAACGGCGGCGGCCCCCGGGCCGGCACCATCGCCGCGTTCCTGATCCCGTTCTTCCTGCCGTTCGTGCTGTTCTACCTGGTGCCGATCGCCTACGCGCTCTGGGAGAGCTTCCGGGTCGTGCGCCGCACCGGCGGGCAGTACGGCACCTCGTACACGACCTTCGGCGGTTTCGAGCAGTACGTACAGGTCTTCCACAACACCGAGTTCTGGGCCAGCATCGGACGGATCGGACTGTTCGGCATCGTGCAGGTGCCGGTCATGCTGTTCATCGCACTGATCATGGCGCTGCTGCTCGACACTCCCCTGCTGAAGATCAAGCCGTTCTTCCGTATCGCGGCGTTCATGCCGTACGCCGTGCCCGGTGTCATCGCCGCGATCATGTGGTCGTACCTCTACTCCCCGCAGCTCAGCCCCGTTGTCGACCTGCTGAAGGGCATCGGCCTCCAGCCCGACTTCCTCGGTCCGGGCGCCGTGCTGTGGTCGGCGGCGAATGTCTCCACCTGGCTCTGGACCGGCTACAACATGCTGATCATGTTCTCGGCGCTCCAGTCGATCCCGGAGGAGCTCTACGAAGCCGCCAAGCTCGACGGTGCGAGCAACTGGGCGATCGCGTGGCAGATCAAAGTCCCGATCATCACTCCGTCGATCATCCTCACCACGGTGTTCTCGATCATCGGCACACTGCAGCTCTATGCCGAGCCGGCCGTGCTGCGCCAGATCTCCTCCAACATCTCGAGCACATTCACACCGAACATGCTCGCGTACGCGGTGGCCTCCGGAAACAACTACCAGCAGGCAGCGGCGATCTCCGTGGTCATCGCGGTCATCACCTTCGTCTTGAGCTTCGGGTTCATGCGACTGACCTCGAAGAAGGCCGGACTGTGAGCAATCAGCCCCTGATCCGTGAAAGCCGCGTCAGCCGCACGGCTGCCATGTCCTTGATGTTCCTGCTGGCGATCTACTTCCTGCTGCCCGTCTACTTTCTGATCGTCGCGGCGACCAAACCGCAGGGCGATCTCGCCTCCACCAACGGGCTGGCGTTCTCGCACTTCGACCTGTTCGACAATCTGGGCACCCTGTTCAGCCGCAACGACGGAATCTTCGGGCGATGGGCCCTGAACAGTGTGATCTACGCGGTGCTGGGCGCGGCCGTCGGAACCCTGATATCCGCGCTGTGCGGCTACGCGCTCGCCAAGTTCACGTTCCGGGGCCGCGAGTTCCTGTTCTCCGTCATCCTCGGTGGTGTCCTCGTTCCGACCACCGCGCTCGCGCTCCCGTTGTTCCTTCTGTTCTCGGCGACCGGGATCGTCAACACGTATCTCGCGGTGTTCCTGCCCAGCATCGTCAGCCCGTTCGGGGTCTATCTCGCCCGGATCTTCGCCGCCGCCGCTGTTCCCCAGGAGATCATCGAGTCGGCGCGCCTGGACGGCGCCGGTGAGTTCCGTACATTCTTCTCCGTGGCGTTCAGGCTGATGACACCCTCACTGGTGACCATCTTCCTGTTCCAGTTCGTCGCCATCTGGAACAACTTCTTTCTGCCGATGGTGATGCTGCAGAAGGAGTCGCTCTTCCCGATCACACTCGGCCTCTACCAGTGGAACGGCCAGACCGCCCGCGCTCCGCTCCTTCAGGAGTCCGTGATCACCGGCTCGCTGGTCTCGATCGCGCCCGTGATCATCCTGTTCATCCTCCTCCAGCGGTTCTGGCGCACCGGGCTCGCCGCCGGCTCCCTCAAGTGACTCCGAACCCACAGTCGCCTGTCTCTCCCCCGCCGACACAGAAGGTCCCACTCCCCATGCAGAACTCCGCCGTCTTCGTGCCCCATTTCCACTGGGACAGGGAGTGGTACGAGCCTTTCCAGGTCTTCCGGCACCGGCTTGTCGCCGCGCTCGACACCGTGCTGGAGACGGCCGAGGCGAACCCGGACTTCCGGTTCACCGTCGACGGGCAGATGGCCGCGATCGAGGACTATCTGGAGATGCGGCCGGAGAACCGCGACCGGGTCGTGGCACTGGTCGCCGACGGCCGGCTCGCCATCGGGCCGTGGCTCATCCTGCTCGACGAGTTCCTCTGCTCCGGCGAGACCATCGTGCGCAATCTGCAGATGGGATGGGCGGCCGCGGCGGCTCTCGGCGGCTCGATGCCCATCGGCTATCTGCCCGACATGTTCGGCCATGTCGCGCAGATGCCGCAGATCCTGGCGCGCGCCGGAATCGGGCATGCGGCGCTGTGGCGCGGTGTTCCCGGTTCCGTCGACGGTCACGCCTTCCGCTGGCGCGCTCCCGACGGCTCCGAAGTGCGCACCGAGTTCCTCTTCGACGGCTACGACAACGGCCTCGACGTCCTGCTGGTGCCGGATCAGATCGGGCGCGCGCTGGGCGAGTACGCGGAGATGACTGCCGAACGGTGGGGTGGCGACCCGGTGCTCGCGATGGCCGGAACCGATCACAACGCGCCCGATCCGCAACTCGCGGCCTGGCTGCGGCGCGCGTCCAGCGACGAGCGCCCGATCATCATCGCGACGCTCGACGAGTACATCCGTCAGCACGTACGCGACGAGGTCTCCGCCGTCGTCACCGGTGAGCTGCGCAGCCATGTACGCGGCAACATCCTTCCCGGCGTGCTCTCCGTACGGCTCGCGCTCAAGCAGCGGATGGCCGTCGCCGAGCGCACCGTCGACCACGCCGAGCGGATGAACGCGCTGTGGTCCCGGCGCGACGACTCGCCGTTCCTCTCGCTCGCGTGGCACAAGATCATCGAGTCGAGCGCACACGATTCGGTCGTGGGCTCCGGCACCGACGAGACCGCCGAACAGGTCGAGGCACGTCTCGCCGAGGCCACGCACACCGCGCGGGCGGTCCGGGACGCGGCACTCGCCGAGCCCGCCGCACTGGTACCGAGCGACGGCCATCTGGTCGCCAGCACACTGCCGTTCCCGCGTACGGCACTGGTCGAGGTGGATGTCGTGGCCCCGCCCGGGGGCACCGTTCTGGTCGCGACCGCGGCAGACGGCTCGACGCGTCCGGTACAGCCGGTCTCGGAGGCTCCGACCGTACTGAGCGACGAGCGCATGGACGCCTCGCAGCTCGAACGTGTGCTGCGCCGCATCCACCGCCGCGAACTCTTCGGCCGTCTGATCGACCACTACGAACTCACCCCGGGCTCGCTCGTCTTCCACCTCGCCAAGGTGCCGAGCAGCGGACCGTTCGACCTGCTGATCCTGCGCCGGGAGGTCGCTGCCGCGGCCGCCGCGCATCCTGGCGAGTGGTCGGTGCTGACGCTGGAGGAGGCTCGCGCGACCGCGCTGGTGCCCGTGGATGTCCCCGCCTCCGGGCTCGCGAGTTTCCGGGTCGGACCGGGTGACCGTACCGACACGCCGTCCACGGCGTTCGCACCCGCGACGGCGTCGGCCCGTGCGCTGTCGAACGGACTGGTCGAGGTCGAGATCGCCGCCGACGGCACCCTGGACGTGACCGGAGCCGACGGCACCGTACTGCGCGGGGTCGGCCGCCTTGTCGACGGCGGTGACCGCGGCGACAGTTACAACTACGCCCCACCGGCGCGGGACGTACTCGTGTCGGAGCCGACGGAGGCCACCGTCGAACTCCTCGAGAACGGCCCGCTGCGTTCGAGGATCCGTGTCACCCGCGTCTACGAATGGCCCGCCGCGCTCTCCTCCGACCGCGACCTGCGCGGCGGTACGACCGTGCCGACCCCGGTGGAGACACTCGTCGAGGTACGCGCGGGCGAGCCGTTCGTACGCGTCTCCACTTCGTTCCTGAACCGGTCCGCCGACCACCGGCTGCGTTTCCACGTACCGCTCCCGGAACCCGTGGCCGTGTCGGCGTCCGGCGGGCAGTTCGCCGTCACCGAACGCGGGCTCACCGCCGAGGGGGGCTGGGGCGAATACCCGATCCCGACCTTCCCCGCGGGTACGTTCGTGTCGGCCGGCCCCGCCCATGTACTGCTCGACCACACCACCGAGTACGAACTCGTCGGCGACGGCACCGAACTCGCCATCACACTGCTGCGCGCGATCGGCTCGATCAGCGTCAACATCCATCCGCTCCGTGACGAGCCCGCGGCCGGCGAGATCCCCGCACCTGGCGCGCAGGATCTCGGCGTACGCGTCGAGAACCGATTCGCCGTCGTGCCCTCGGCGACCGGCTGGCAGGGCGCGAACGCGGTGGCTCTCGCCGAGGACTTCCGCAACGACGTACTGGTCGTCCGCGGGACCGCGCCCGCCGGAGCCCAACTGCCCCCCGACACGGCCGGCGTACGGGTCGAAGGCGCGGACATCTTCGTGTCGAGCATCCGCCGCGTCACCGACGACGAGCGCGGTGCCGGTACCGAGGTGCGGCTCGCCGCGATGAGCGACACGGGATCGACCGCCCGGGTGACCGGCGCGTTCACCGAAGCCACCACGGTCGACCTGCTCGGCCGCCCACTCTCCACGACTCCGGTCGCGGACGGACTCGAACTCGCCCTCGGCCCATGGGAGATTCGAACGGTCGTGGTCCGCTAGACATCCACAACCGCGCACAAACCGGCGGACGCCGCCGACGTTCGGATCCCTCTGTCATCAAGAAAGAGTTGTGACCTCGTGCCCTCCGAGCTTTCCGCGTACGTTTCGGACATCACACCAGGGCGTGGCGCGCTGCGCACGGCGCGCTCATGGCTGCACTCCGACGCCCCCTCACGTTCGCTGAACGGGCAGTGGCGTTTCCGGCTGTCGCCGACGGCGGCGGTGGCCGAGGATTTCGCGGCCGAAGGCTTCGACGACAGCGGCTGGGACGGCATCGCGGTGCCCTCCCACTGGGTGCTCCAGGGTGACGGAGCCTACGGCCGGCCGATCTACACGAATGTGCAGTTCCCGTTCCCGATCGACCCGCCCCATGTTCCGGACGAGAACCCCACCGGCGACTATCGCCGCCACTTCGACATGCCCGCCGACTGGTCGGACGCCGAGCGTGTCGTACTGCGGTTCGACGGTGTCGAGTCGCTCTTCAAGCTGTGGGTGAACGGCGACGAGATCGGCAGCGCCGGCGGCAGCCGGCTCGCCCACGAATTCGATGTGACGTCGTCCGTACGCCCCGGCGACAACGTCGTCGCCGTCCGGGTGCACCAGTGGTCGGCGGCCAGCTATGTCGAGGACCAGGACCAGTGGTGGCTGCCGGGCATCTTCCGCGATGTCACCGTGATCGCGCGGCCCAAGGGAGGCATCGAGGACGTCTGGCTGCGCACCGGCTTCGAGAACGGGCGCGGACGGGTCGACACGGAGGTCACCGCCGACCCGGGGGCGTTCCCGGTCACACTGCGCCTCCCCGAACTCGGCATCGAGCAGGTCTGGGCGACGGCGGCCGATGTGGCCCCGCTGGACATCGACGGCGTGGAGCCCTGGTCGGCGGAGCGGCCCCGGCTGTACGACGTCACCGTGTCGACGGCCGCGGAGAGCATCGCCCTGCGCACGGGCTTCCGCACGGTCGAGATCCGCGGCGACCGTTTCCTGGTCAACGGCCGCCGCGTGGTGTTCCACGGCATGAACCGCCACGAGACCCATCCCGAGCGCGGCCGGGTCTTCGACGAGGAGCACGCCCGCGAGGACCTGGCCCGGATGAAACGCTTCAATGTGAACGCGATCCGCACCAGCCACTACCCGCCGCATCCACGGCTGCTCGACCTCGCCGACGAACTCGGATTCTGGGTCGTCCTCGAATGCGATCTGGAGACGCACGGCTTCACCACACTGGACTGGGCCGGCAATCCGAGCGACGATCCGGCGTGGCGTACGGCGTACCTCGACCGCGTCCAGCGCACCGTCGAACGGGACAAGAACCATCCCAGTGTCGTGATCTGGTCGCTCGGCAACGAAGCGGGGACCGGCAGCAACCTCGCCGCGATGTCCGCGTGGGTCCACGCCCGCGACGCCGGGCGGCCCGTGCACTACGAAGGTGACCACACGGGCGAATACACCGACGTCTACTCGCGCATGTACGCGTCGGTGCCCGAAACCGAGCAGATAGGAACCGACGGTTCACGCGCCCCCCTGCTGAACTGCACTCCCGCGCAGGGCGCCCGGCAGCGCACCAAGCCGTTCCTGCTCTGCGAGTACGCCCACGCGATGGGCAACGGGCCGGGCGCGCTCGACGAGTACGAGGCGCTGGTGCACGAACATCCGCGGCTGCACGGCGGCTTCGTCTGGGAATGGCGCGATCACGGCATTCTGACGACGGCCCCGGACGGCACGCCGTACTACGCGTACGGTGGCGACTTCGGGGAGGTCGTGCACGACGGCAACTTCGTGATGGACGGCATGTTGTTGAGCGACGACGTCCCGACTCCAAGCCTGCACGAGTTCAAGGCAGTCGTGCAGCCGGTCCGGTTCACCTTCGACGGTGACCATGTCGCGATCACGAACCTGCGGCACTCGGCCGACACGTCCGACCTGCGCTTCCGCCTGCGCGTCGAGCACGACGGCACGCCCGTGGATTCCGGGGACTTGGCGGTACCCGTCGTCGCGGCGGGCGAGTCGGCGCGTGTGCCGCTGCCGTGGATCCCGGTGTCGCGGGACTCGGAGACATGGATCACCGTTGAGGCGGTACTGGCGGCCGGCACCGCTTGGGCGGACGAGGGGCATGTGATCGCGACGGCCCAACTGGACCGTTCGACGCGCCGTGCCGTGCCCGGCGTCCGGCCCCGGACCGATTGGCGGCGGACCGGCGGAACTCTGGACCTCGGACTGGCCGAGTTCGTCGGCGGGTCCCTCGTACGCCTCGCCGGCCGCGAGGTGGCGGGCCCACGGCTGGAACTGTTCCGTGCCCCGACCGACAACGACGAAGGCACGTCCGGAGAGGTCGAGGACAGCGACGCCGCCGTCGCCGGGGTCTCTCACGCCGAACTGTGGCGTCGCGACGGTCTCGACCGGCTGACCACGCGGCGGGTCTCCGTGGAGCGCACCGCGGACGCCCTGCGTACGGTCGCCAGAGTCGCGGCGGCGAATTCCGCCCTGTCGGTGATGGTGGAGTCCGTCTGGTCGCTCGAAGGCGACGAACTCGAACTGCGGGTGGAGATGGAGCCTTCGAGCGGGTGGCGGACGGTATGGCCCCGGATCGGGATCCGTTTCGATCTACCCGACGGCGCGGCTCCCATCGACGGCGCCGAGTGGTTCGGCCTCGGCCCGCACGAGTCCTACCCCGACAGTCTCCGCGCGGCGCGTACGGGCCGTTTCTCCGCCACCGTCCGCGATCTCTCCGTCGACTACGCGCGGCCCCAGGAGACCGGGCACCGCTCCCAACTGCGCCAACTGGCGCTGACGAGTGGCAGCACAACCGCGCTGCGTGTCATCGCGATCCCGGACACGCGCGGACGCCGCCCCGGCTTCACACTGAGCCGCCACACCCCACAGCAGATCGCCCGGGCCGGACACCCGTTCGAGCTTCCGCGTTCAACAACGAGCCATCTGTTCGTCGACGCCGCCCAGCACGGGCTCGGCTCGCGGGCCTGTGGACCTGATGTGCGGCCCGAGTTCGCACTCCGCCCGGAGTCCCGCACGATCAGGCTGCGCTTCACGGCCGGCTGATTCGGTTCGCGGCCGGCTGACCGGGCGGTCCGCTCCGTCCCCTGTCTCGACGGACGGGGTCTCCGTTGCGTGCGGGACACATGCACTGTGATGATGTGTCACGTCCGGGGCGCCGAAGGGGGATGGCCATGGCAGTGGAACTCGCCAAGATGGTACGGCAGTTGCGTGCGGAGCTCACCGAGGCGATGCGCGAGGGGGAGAACGCGGACCTGCGGTTCGAACTCGGCCCGGTGGAGATGGAATTGACCATCGCGGTGGAAAAGGAAGCCGGGCCGGGGGCGAAGGTCAGGTTCTGGGTGGTGGAACTGGGAGCGGACGCCAGAGTCGCGCACCACACGACACAGCGGATCACCTTGACATTGGATCCCCGGCGGGCCGGAGAGCCTGACCGCCGGCCGTTGATCTCCGGTACCGAGGTGGACGGCGAACGGTGACCCCGCACGCGCTCGACCGGGCCAGGGTGGCTGAACTCATCGTGGACCGCGGCGCCGGTCGAGGGCGCCGCGGCTCGGGTTATCTGGTCGCCCCGGGAAGGATACTGACCGCGGCTCATGTGGTTGAGGGCGCGGAGTCGGTGAACGTCCGCTTCGAGCCCGATCTCCCCGGGGAGTGGAGTGCGACCGCGACCACGTGGTGGGCGGACTCCGGCTCGGACCTGGCGGTCGTCTCCATAGCGCAACGGCCGGACAGACAAGTGCCCGACGCCCAGTTCGGGCAGATCGCGAACCACCCCCACGTACTGGAAGTACAGGCGGTCGGCTTCCCGCGGTGGAAGCTGCGGGACGACGACCGCACGGCGTCGGATCCGGTACGGGAGCGTACGCGGTACCGGGACGCCCATCACGCCGTGGGCTCCGCGGCGGTGCTGTCGAACTGGCGGGAGGGTTCACTGGAGGTGACGATCCCCGTGGCGCCCGCGGCCGAGGAGCCGCACGGCGGTCCGTCGCCCTGGGAGGGCATGTCGGGCGCGGCACTGTGGGTCGGCGACAGAATCGTGGGGGTCATCAGCAAGCACCATCCCAGGGAGGGACTGGGCCGTCTGGCGGCCGTACGGCTCGATCACGCTCTCGACGGAGGCCTTGAGCCCGACCAGAAGTCCCGGCTGCGGGCACTGCTCGCGCTGCCCCGGGACGCCGATGAGCTTCCCCTGACGTCGGGCGACGGGGCGTCCGATCCCGCTGAGGCGTTCACGGCCAGATACCGCCGGTTCATGGTCGGCACGCTCGACCGCTTCGACTTCTTCGCGGTGGATCCCCGCGGCATCCCGCGCAGACAGCCGTTCACCATGGGCTACGTACCTCTGACGCTCAAGCGCCGCGACCGGTCGGACGACGCGACGGTCAGCGTCGGAGCGCGGGCCGACCGGGAGCTGCGTTCGCACCGGCGTGCGTTGATCCGCGGTGTGGCCGGGGCCGGCAAGAGCACGCTCATGCGCTGGCTCGGCGCCGTCGCGGCGGGCGGTGTCCGTACCGACGGGGCGTACGGGCCCGACGACCCGGCACGGAGCGCCGGAGCTGACGAGTTCTCGGCCGTGCCGTTCCTTCTGGAACTCGTACGGTTCGCCGGTGGCCGCCCGCCTAGCCTGTCCGAGCTTGTCGCGGAGACGCTCCGCCCGGAGATGCCCGACGGCTGGGTCCGGAAGACGCTGGCGGAGGGCAAGGTACTGCTGCTGCTCGACGGGCTCGACGAGGTACGCCCACGTGAACGCGTACACCTTGAGGAGTGGGTGGACGAGCAGCTCTTCTCGTATCCCGACACCCGGTGCATCGTCACCACCCGCCCGTCCACCGTGGCCGAACAGTGGTGGGCGGACCGCGGTTTCGAGAGGTTCGACCTGCTCCCGATGAGCCGGCACAGTGTGGACCGGTATGTGCGCGGGTGGCACAAGAAGGCACGGGACGACCAGCCCGACACGCCGGGAGGCATGGAGGTCCGGAAGGAGCTGGAGCGGTGTGAGCAGGGTCTGCTGTCCACACTGTCCAACCGGCCGGCGCTCCGGGGGATGAGTGCGAATCCGCTGCTGTGCGGCCTGTTGTGCGCGCTGAACCTGGAACGCGGCGAGCACCTGCCGGAGAGTCGCAAGCAGATCTACGACGCGGCCGTGGACCTGCTCCTGGTGCGCTGGCCCCATCTGCGCCGCCGGCATCGCGCCGAGGTGCAACCCGGTGGGACCGCCGGCACGGCCAGCATGGGACCGGACAGCGGCGATCCGCCGCTGCGCGACGAGGAACTGCTGAAGCTGCTCCAGCGGCTGGCGTTCTGGCTGGTCACCAATCGCCGCCTGATCCTGGACCACGACGTCGCCGAACGCCGTGTGGCGGCGAGTCTCTTCGGCCTGCGCAGTGGCAGTGAGAGCCCGCGGCGGACGCTGGAGTACCTCGCCCATGAGAGCGGCCTGCTGCGTGAACTGCCCGACCGCTCCATTGAGTTCGTCCATCGCACCTTCCGTGACCATCTCGCGGCCAAGGAGGTGGTCGAGGAGGAAAATCTCAACCTGATGCTCGACAACGCCGACAAGCCGCACTGGCACGACGTGGTGGTGATGGTCGGCGCACACGCACGCCCCACCGAGCGGACGAGGGTTCTGCTGAACCTGCTCGAACGCGGCAGATCGGAACCCGAGCACCGTGACACCCTGTACCTCCTCGCCGCCGCTGTTCTGGAGCAGAGCGCCGTACTGCCGCGCCAGGACCCGAACTCACCCGATGTGCGTGCCCTCGTGGCCAGGGCGATGGCCGAACTGATCCCGCCACGGACCACGGCCGCCGCGGACCAGTTGGCCGCGGCCGGCCCGTTCGTCCTCGACCTGCTGCCCGCCCCCGGGGACCTCCCCGCGGAACAGGGCGCGCTGGTGGTACGGGCCGTGGCACGGATCGCCGCGCAGTGGAACCCACCGGGAGCCATAGACAAGATCCTTCAGTTCACCGCGAAGCCGGACAACCGGTCGATCAGCGAGCTGCTGGAGACCTGGGGCCGGCTCGGTGACTACGAGGTGTACGCGCGGGACGTGCTCAGCGAGATCGACTTCAGCCGTTTCAGCGTCCACTTGCAGAACCCCCGCCGGATCGAACGTATCGGGCACCTCAAGACCATCACGGACCTGCAGATACGCAACGACGTATTCGATCTGACCCCGCTCGCCGAGCTGCCTCTCCTGCGCCGCCTCACCCTGCGGGACAACGGGGTGACCCCGTTGGAACAACTGGAGAACGTCCGGTCGCTCAAGGTGCTGGTGCTGGACCGGTGCTCAAGGCGGGCGGGGACCCGGCCCCTGGACCTGTCCCCCCTGGGCAGCCTCCGGCTGCGCCGGCTCGTCATCTCCGGGCTCACCACACCCGTCGACCTGACATCCCTCGCCGGAGTCAGGCTGGACAGCCTGCGGCTGAGCGCGCGGCCGAGCGGCACACGGGCTCTGCCGGCCGGTCTGCACGTGCGCCACCTCAGTCTGGTGGCCGGCGCGCGCCGGACGAGGTTCGCCGCGGTGGGCGGCGTCCGCTCCATCCTCCTCGACCGGGTGCCGGACGAAGCCGAACTCGCCGCTCTCGCCGGGATGGAAGAGCTGCGGCGGCTCATCCTCTGGCGGGTACCGCCGACAACCCCTGTTCCGGCGCTGCCCGGTGTCACGGTGACGGTCTGTCCGGCTCCCGACGCGGAACGGCGCCGACAAGCCGGATAGAAGCGGGTTCCGCCGAAAAAAGTCCGGGCCGGTGCGGGATTGACTTGTTGTGTCCGGTGTCCGGTGTTCCCGGCGCCGAACGGACGGGTTGTGTTGTCGTCGGCCCCGTGACCGGTGGCCGGAACAGACGGTCCGGAGGGTCGCGCCGAGGCGGATCCGGCCCGGCGGAGCGCCGTGGCCTGCGAATTGTTGCCTAAGCTTTTGACATCACCGGGCTTGGCAAGGGCCGTTTGCCGGAGCAGCGTGTACGACGGACCGGGCGGTCGGCGGCGATCACACCAACCAGGCAGGTGTACGCACTCGTTGAGGACCGCACGGTCCGCCGCGCCTTCAGGTGGCCCATGGCGCGGCGAGCCGCTCCATAGGAAGAGATCGACGTGGAACAAGTCAGTGGAAACTACTACCCGGGTATCACCCTGGAGTCGCTGATGCCGGAGCCGCTGCTCGGGCGTGAGTACCAGGACCGCCCGGACCTCGTGCACGAGCGCTTACGCCAACGGCATGGCGCCGTTGCTCCCGTGGACCTGTTGGGTGTGCCCGTCTGGCTGGTGCTGGGATATCCGGAAGCCTTGTACATACTCCAGAACGACGCGTTGTGGCCCAAGGGCATACACCACTGGCGTGCCCGCAACGAGGGCCGTGTGCCGCACGACTGGCCGGTTGCCCCCGCGCTGACGGCCGAGAACATGATGGCGCGTGGCGGCTCCGGCCATGCCACGTACAGGGCCGCCTGGGACTCGGCCCTCAAACCGTTCCAGGAACCGGGCCATCCGCAGACCCGCAGGCTCAAGGAGAACATCCGCAGGACCGCCAACGAACTGATCGGGTTCATCGCGCAGGGCGGCAGAACGGGTACGGCGGACCTGGCCGCGCAGTTCTCCCGGCCGCTGCCCCTGATGGTCGCGGGCGAGCTTCTGGGCGCGTCGGGATCCCAGAACGACCAGGCCCTGATGGACATCTGGCGGATCCTCGACGCGGGACCCGACTCGGCCGAGGCCTCAGCGCGGGTGCTCGCCGCCATGGCCGAGCTGGGTGAGCAGAAGCGGAGGCGGCCCGGCGAGGACTTCCCCTCGTACATGCTGGCGGCGCAGCCCAATCTGACGACCTCGGAGCTGGCCCATGAACTGACCATGCTCATGGGGATGGTCGCGGACCACGGAGGCATCCTCATAGCCAACTCGGTCGTGGAGATCATCACCGGCGACGGCCGCGCGCGGGCGAGCCTGTCGGCCGGCATGATCCGTGAGGCCGTCAACCATGTCGTCCTGCGCAAGCCGCCGTTGTCCAACTTCGTACCGCGGTTTCCGCTCAGGGACCAGCGGCTGGGCGAGTACATCATCCGGGCGGGCGAGCCCGTATGGATCGCCACAGCCGCCACCCACGCGGATCCGCGCTTCGCGGACGGCACTTCGGCGAACAGGGCGACCAGCACGCGGGCCCATCTCTCGTGGGGTGCCGGCCCGCGCCAGTGCCCGTCGCGCGAACTCGCCACCACCATCACGACCCTGGCCCTTGAGAGCCTGTTCGAGCAGTTCGAGCACCTTGAACTGGCCGTGCCGGTGGACCAGCTCCCCTGGCGCTCCTCCCCGTTCGTACGCGGGCTGCGGGCCCTGCCGATCAGGTACCGGCTCCGTGACGGCTACGAGATCCCGGCACCCGCGCCCGCCCTGCGGACGGGCAGACACCGGGCAGCGGAGGCGGAGGTGGCGGATTCGTCGTCCACACTGCGGCAGTTCCTCACCGGTCTGGTCACGGGGAAGATCGATCCGGACGCCTTCTAGTACTCAGGGCTGGTGCGAGGGCAGGAGGCCGGCGGCGCGCAGATGGGCCCGGGCTCCGGCGATGGCCTCCGGGGTCGTGGCGTACTCCCGGCCCTCCTGCCGCAGCAGGTCCAGCGCGCCGACCGAGTCCAGGGCCCGGCGCTGGCCGGGGCGGATCCCGGAGGTCATCACCGCGATACCGCGCCGGTTCAGCTTGTGGACGGCGTCCTTGAGGACGAGCGCGCCGGTGGCGTCCATCGTGGTCACCCGGGACATCCGCAGGATCACCACCCGGACGTCGGCGACCTCGGAGAGTTCCAGCAGGAAGCGGTGGGCACCGGCGAAGAACAGCGGTCCGTCGATGCGGTAGGCGACGATGTGCTCGGCCAGCAGGGCGTGTTCCTCGTCGCTGTGCTCGCCGGGCAGATCGGAGCGGAAGTCGACCTGGTCCATCCGGGCGTGCTTGGCGACCGCCCGCAGCGCCAGTGCTCCGGCGACGGCCAGGCCGGTGATCACCGCGTACACCAGGTCCAGGGCGAGTGTCGCGGCGGCGGTGAGCACCAGGACGACGGCGTCGGAGCGGGTGGCCCTGGCCATCGCCCGCAGGGAGCCGACCTCGACCATCCGGATCGCGGTGGCGATCAGCACGCCGGCCAGCGCGGCGAGCGGAATCCTGGAGACCAGCGGGGCGGCGGCGAAGACGATCACCGCCAGCACCACGGCGTGGGTGAGCGCGGCGAGCCGGGAGGAGGCGCCCGTACGGACATTGACCGCCGTACGGGCGATCGCGCCGGTCGCCGGTACGCCGCCGAACAGCGGTGCCGCGATGTTCGCCAGGCCTTGCCCGAACAGTTCCCGGTCGGGGTCGTGCTTCTCCCCGACCGTCATGCCGTCCGCGACCTGGGCTGACAGCAGCGATTCCAGGGCGGCGAGCGCGGCCACCGCGACCGCGGGCGCCAGCAGGGAGGGGAGCGCGGACGGGTCGAGGAAGGTGAGGGAGGGAGCGGGGAGCCCGGCGGGCAGGGCCCCGATCGTGGGTACGGAGTCCGGGCTCAGGGCCTGGGCCGCGATCGTCGCGGCGATCACCGCCACGATGGAGAACGGAACGGTGGGGCGCCAGCGGGCCCCGGCCAGCATGGTCACCGCCACCGCGGCGGCCAGCAGGACGGCGGTCCAGTTCGGGGACCGTACGAATTCCTCGACGGCCCGGCCGGCCACCACCAGGACCTTGTCGCCCTCCGGCGGGGGCGACACCGAGGGCGTTCGGGATCTGCTGGAGACCGATCACGCAGGCGATGCCGAGGGTGAAGCCCTCCACCACCGAGGCGGGGATGTAGGCCGTACAGCGCCCGGCCCGTATCAGGGCGAGGACGAGCAGCAGCAGACCGGCGATCAGTCCGACGGTCAGCACACCGCCGGTGCCGTGTGCGGCGACGATGGGCACGAGGACGACGGTCATCGCGCCCGTCGGTCCGGAGACCTGAAGATTCGATCCGCCGAACACCGCAGCCAGGGCGCCGGCGACCACGGCCGTGACCAGGCCCGCCTCAGCGCCCAGGCCTGAGGCGACGCCGAAGCCGAGCGCCAGTGGCAGCGCGACGATCGCCACGGTCAGACCGGCCATCAGATCCCGGCGGGGGCCCCGGCGCATGGCGGCGAGATCATCGCGTACGGGCAGGAGGGAACGCAGCCGGGCGAGACCCCGGGCGGCGGGCGTGCTCACTTGGCCGGGACCTCGGCTTCCCGCAGCTCGGCCAGCAGTTCGTTCTGCCCGGCGAGCATCTCGGTGAGGATCCGGCGGGCCGCGCGCATCAGCTCGGCCACGTCTCCGCCGGCCAGTTCGTAGACCACGGTGGAGCCTTCGCGGGTGGAGGTGACGATCCCGGAGCGGCGCAGGACGGCGAGCTGCTGCGACAGTGCGGCGGGCTCGATCTCGATCTCCGCCAGCAGACCGCGGACCGGCATGGGCCCGTCCTGGAGCAACTCCAGCACCCGGATACGGACCGGGTGGCCCAGCATCCGGAAGAACTCCGCCTTCGCCTGATACAGCGGGACCGGCATGGTGACTCTCCTACCTGTTGTGATCCGCATCGCCGGCCCCTTCCGCGCACGGGCCGGTCCCGACGCACGGACCGGTCTCGACGTCGTGCTCGTCGGCCACCGCCAGGGCATCGTCCAACTCGTCCTGCGCCAGGGCGACTTCATACGCGTCCCCGCCTCCCACGGCGGTCTCCAGCGCCACCCGAGCCTGCCGCACGCGCTCCCGCACGGCCGCGAAGAACTCCCCGCCCACCTGATCTCCCAATCCCGTACGCCGCGTACAGAGGGCACGTACCGAGTTCATGATGTAGCCAATTGCAGAACTTTGCAATTTACGTTGACCAGGGCCATCGCAAGCCGTCACACTCGGTAGCTATGGATGCGGGCTTAGCCGCTGTGTGCGGGGCGTTGGCCGGGGCGTTGGCCACCATCGGGGCGGCGCTCACCGCCGGGAGGGCGCAGCGGGAGGCGGCCCGGATCGCCGCGCGGGCGGAGCATCAGCGGCAGCGGCGTCAGCCGCGGGAGGGCGCGTACCGGGAATTCATCGCCGCCACGGAAGCGCTGCGCAAGGCGATCGGACAGAGGGATCTGGGCCCCTACAAGGTCACCACCTTCACCAGCGCCTATGTGTACGAGTGCCGGACGCACGCCGCGAGCGTCGCGTCGCTCTGGCTCGATATCGCGCTGGCCGGCCCCAAGGACGCCTCCGCGGCGGCGGCCGATGTCGCCCGTACGGCCAATGTGATCTCCAGCCTCTGCGCCGAACTTGAGGCCATAAGAGAAGACCACGAAGCGAATCCGTCCCGGAAACTGCCACCGGAGGTGGACGCCCTGCTCGCCGGATTCGAGCTGACGGTTCAGCCCATGGAACAGAGCCTCTCGAAGTTCATCGGCACGGCGCGGGACGCCCTGGACGACAACGGGTCTTGACCCCCCGGCACACAGACGTAAAGCGAACGGCAGGCAAACGACTTTCGAAGGAACACGGAAAGGTGTTCCAATGCGCTCCCCGGCTCCTTATCGTGACGCGCCATCACGTATACAAACGCGCGTGCGCGTACGGGGGACAAACATATGGATGAGTGGCTGACTGCCGACAACATATTGGCCACGATCTTCGCGATCTTCAGTCTGGCCGCGTCGGCCGTTACGATCTGGTACCGGCCACGGGCCCAGCACCGTAAACGGATCGGGTACCGCGTCCAGATGGACACGCCTTTCGGCAAGAGCAACGACGACGGTGACGAAGCGGCGTTGACCACTGTCCGCATCGGCGCCTTCGGCAACTTCCTTGAGGGCATGGACGATGCCACCGTCGTTCTGATCCGTATCGAGAACGACGGCGCGGAGACCATCGCCGAGTCCGACTACACCAGCCGGGACGCGCTGCACGGCCTCACCGTCGTCTTCCACGGCCGCACCGTGCGCGGTGTCGCCGTCACCCAGCCCGACGTCAACGACGAATATCTGCTGGAGCATTTCGTACCCGCAGGACCGGCGGGTCTCCACTCGTCGGGCAGGAAGATCTTTCTTCCCCCGGTCCCGCTCAACCGGAACCAGCACTTCAAGCTTCTGGTGCTGCTCACCGGCGGTCCCGTCAACTCCGATGTACGGATCACGGGCGGCCTTCAGGGCGGTGACGTCGTACGGAACAAGGGCGTGTCCATCGACGAGGAACTGCCCCTCTTCAGCCGGCAGGCCAAATGGATCACCGCCGCCCTCTCGCTCTCGGTGTCGGTGCTGGCGGCGACCATCGCATGGCCCCAGGCCATCGTCCCGCCGCGCGGCTGTGAGACGGGCAGGCTCACCGTGGTCGGCTCCACGGCCTTCCAGCAGGCGGCGAAGGCCCTGAAGGCGGCCTACGAGAAGGACTGCCCCGGCTCGGAGATCAACCTCGCCATGACGGGTACCGCGGACGGGCTCGAAGCCCTGACCAGGGCGGGCGAGAAGACGAAGGGCAGGTCCCCTGCCGTGATCGCCTTCTCCGACGGGCTCAAGACCGAATCTTCTCGATACGTCGAGCTGGAGGGGAATTTCGTGGCGATCTCCACCTTCGCGCTCGTGGCGAATTCCTCCGTCGGACTTCCGGAGAAGGGGCTGAAAAGCGAGCAGGTACGGCAGATCTTCACCGGCGAACTCACCGACTGGTCACAGGTCGGCGGCAGCCCCGGGCCGATAAAGCTGGTCACCAGGGAGGGTGACTCCGGCACCCAGGAGATCTTCGAACGGAAGATCCTCATGGGTGCGAAGACGGTCGCCGACAACTCGGTGGACTGCGAGACGCTCAAAGCGGCGGACAAGAACGACCCGATCGTCCATTGCCAGCAGGACACCACGAACGAGGTACTGCGCGCCGTGTCGGAGACCAGGGGCGCGCTCGGCTACAGCGAACTGAACTCCTTCGAGAAGTTCCCGGAAAAGAACGCCATGGGCGTGCTGTCCCTGGACGAGCAGAAACCGCCCTCCACCGACGACATCCCCACCAGCACATACATATTCACCGAGGTCGAATACGCCTACACATACCGGGACCCGTCGGTTGGATCACTGACCCAGAGTTTTCTGGACTTCGTGACCCTGGAAAGCGGGCAGTCCATCGTCGAGCACGCGGGGCACGCCCCGTGCGAGCGCGCCGAGATGCGGATCGAGATACGGGACGAGATGCAGGAAAGGTGCCAGCAGGAGAAGAACGAGCAACTGGAGGCACGTGGCTAGGGCGTGGGGCCGGTCCCCGGTCAGGCGGTTTTCTCCCAGACCGATACGTGCTGGCGGCTCTCGCCCGTGAACGGCTCGCGCGTCCAGCCGTCCCAGCGTTCCCGCAACCGCAGTCCGGCGAGCTGAGCCATCAGGTCCAGCTCCGCCGGCCACACATACCGGAAGGGGATCGACCTGTACTCGCCACGGCCGTCCATGACGTCGACATAGTTGGAGCTCATCTCCTGGGTGGCGACGTCGTAGATGTCGTACGCCCATCCCGTCGGGCCCGTGTGGAACGGTACGACGTTCTGTCCGGGCGGAAGCTTTCGCAGTTCCGGGACCATGACCTCGACGACGAAGCAGCCTCCCGGCCGGAGGTGAGCGGCGGCGTTGCGGAAGCAGTCCACCTGCGCGGACTGGGTGGTCAGATTCATGATGGTGTTGAAGACGAGGTAGGCGACGGAGAAGGTCCCGTCCACTCTCGTCGTCGCGAAGTCCCCGATCGTCACACCGATCGCGTCGCCGCCCGGCTTGCCGCGGAGCCGGGCGACCATTGCCCGCGACATGTCGATGCCATGGACCGGGACGCCCCGGTGTGACAGCGGCAGTGCGATACGTCCCGTACCGACGGCCAGCTCAAGCGCCCGGCCGTCCCCGGCGAGGCCGGCCAGGAAGTCGGCTGTGGTCTCGATGACACCGGGGTCGAACTCGCCGCCCGACGAGTCGTCGTACGTCGCCGCGACCCGCTCTCCGAAGTAACCGTCCTGATCGTCCATGGCCGGGACCGTACTGCAAACAGAGCCCGCGACACCCGTGATTTTCTTGGGGGCGACGGCCGCGACGCTCTCGGATCCCCGACGGCCTCGGGCCCCGGAGCGAGCGGTACGACCGCCGCCCCGGGGCAGCCTCGCCGGGAGGGAGAGGCACTAGCTGACGGCGCCGCGCCGGAAGACCGCTCGCGCCCACAGGTAGCCGACCAGGGTGAGGCCGGCACACCAGGCGAGGGCGGCGGGCGCGCTGCCGCCGATCCCGGTGCCCATCAGCAGGCCCCGCAGGGTCTCGATGATCGGAGTGAAGGGCTGGTACTCCGCGAACCAGCGCACACCGGTCGGCATCGACTCCGTCGGGACGATGGCGCTGCCGACGAAGGGCAGGAACTGCAGCGGCAGAGGCATGTTGCTGGCGGTCTCGGGGGTCTTGGCGACAAGGCCGATCGCCGCCGACAGCCAGGTGAGCGCCAGGATCAGCAGGACGAGAAGGCCGACGGCCGCGATCCACTCGACGGGGGTGGCGCTGGGCCTGAAGCCCATGAGCAGCGCGACACCGATGACAAGGGCGACGCTCACCAGGGTCTGTATCACCCCGCCGACGACATGCCCGGTCAGAAAGGACGCCCGGGAGATCGGCATCGTTCGGAAACGGTTGACGATGCCTTCGGTCTTGTCGACGCACACTCCGACCGCGGTGACCAGGGCGCCGGATGTCGCGGCCATCAGGATGATGCCGGGGGCGACATAGTCGATGTAGTCGGTGGTACCCGCGGCGCCGCCGATGCCGCTGCCCAGGGCGCCGCCGAAGACATAGGTGAAGACCAGGAGCATCATCACGGGCAGCGCGACGACCGAGACCGTCATGGAGGGGTAGCGCTGTGCGTGCTTCAGATTGCGCCGCAGCATCGTCAGCGAGTCGGTGACGGCATAGGACGGGGTGCTCATCGGGCGTGCTCCTTCCGGGAGTTGGCCTCGTCGCCGGGCCGGGGGCTGCCGGTGAGGGTGAGAAAGACGTCGTCGAGATCGGGAGTGTGCACCGTGAGCGCCTCGGCCTGCACCAACGCGTGGTCCAGTACGTCGAGGACGGCGCGCAGGGTGGGAATGCTTCCGTCGCTCGGGATGTGCAGGGTGAGCGCCTCGCTGTCGCGCTTCACGGCGGGGAAGAGGGCGGCGGCCGAGTCGAGTCGAGTCTCGTCGGCGAACCGGAGGCGGATATGGCCGCCGGGGATACGGCGCTTCAGCTCTTCCGCGGTGCCTTCCGCGACCAGCTTCCCATGGTCCAGGACGGCGATACGGTCGGCGAGCTGATCGGCCTCCTCCAGATACTGCGTGGTCAGGAAGATCGTGACGCCTTCGTCGGCGACCAGCGCACGGATGATCTCCCACATGGTGCGGCGGCTGCGCGGATCGAGTCCGGTCGTCGGCTCGTCGAGGAAGATGATGCGCGGATCACCGACCAGGGTCATCGCGAGATCGAGCTTGCGCCGCATACCGCCCGAGAAGGTGACGACGGACGTGGTGGCCGCCTCGGTCAGATCGAACCGGCGCAGCAGCTCGGCGGTGCGGCGGCGGCCTTCGCGGCGGTCGAGATGGAACAGGTCCGCCATGAGGAGCAGGTTCTCCTCGGCTGTGAGCAGGTTGTCCACCGCCGAGAACTGGCCGGTGACACCGATCAGGGCGCGTACGGCGTCGGCGTCGCGGGCCACATCGTGCCCCGCGACCCGGGCCGTTCCGGCGTTCGCGGGGATGAGGGTGGAGAGGATCTGCACGGTGGTGGTCTTGCCCGCCCCGTTGGGTCCGAGCAGCGCGAAGACGGAGCCCTCGGGGATGCTCAGGTCGATGCTGTCGAGGACCACCTTGTCGCCGTAGGACTTGGACAGGCCGGTGGCGGTGATCGCCGGGGCGAGGGCGGTGGACGAGCGGGCGGATGCGGAGGACGCGGGAGGCGCGGTCATGGCGTTCATGTCCTTGTCTGCGGTACGGAGTTCCGGGCGGTACGGAGTTCCGCGGCAACGGCCGGCTCCGGTACGGGTGGCCCGGTCCTGGTCCGCGGTGCGGGCGGTCGAATACGCGGCGCGGCACGGTACGGCTGATACGGATTGATCAGGGGCGGCGGATCACGATGTCGCCGAGCCCGGTGCGGGCGCGCACCTCGACGGTCTCGTCGGAGGCGCCGGGGCCCTCGGACGGGCTGAGGGAGTTGCGTACCCGCCCGAGGCGGGTGTTCACGTCGAGCCAGGCGGCGGTGGACTCGGGGATCCCGACCTCCAAGTCGCCGGAGGCGGTCTGGAGCACGATCTGGCCGCGCGCCACCTCACCGATCCGGATGCCGCCGTTGGCGGACTTGGCCTCGACTCCGGCGTGCGCGACGCCCACGGAGATACGGCCGTTGGACGAGGACGCGCGGAGGTCGCCGGTGACCTCGCCGATCGTGGTCTCGCCGTTGAGGTTCTTGACCGTGGCGGTGCCGGTGACCGTACCGATGTCGACCCGGCCGGCCCCGGTGACCTCGGCGTCCCCGGCGGCGTGCGCCAGGTGGATGTCGCCGTGGCTGGTCTTCAGGGTCGCGGCCCCCGCCTCGTCGACCCGGATGTCGCCGGCCGAGGTCTTGAGCCCGCACGCCCCGAGCGGCCCCTCACAGATGAAGTTCCCCAGGGGCGAGGTGCCACGGATGTCCGAGCCGGCCGGCAGCTCGATGGTCACGTCGATCGCACCGCTCCGGCCGAACAGGGAGCGGTTCTTGGGTCCCTTGACCCGCAACGTACCGCCGGAACAGACCACTTCGACCTGGCGCGCGGCCCGTACGTCGGCGTCGTCGGCGCCGTCGCCGGGCAGGACCTCGACGACCGTGTCGGTGCGCTTGCTCGCGGTGATCCGGACGGACCCGATGTCGAATTCGAGAGTGACCGAGATCGGCTCGGGGGTGTCGAAAATAGGCATGGCAGTACCGTCCTCATGGCTGTGGTGTGTTTTTCCCGCCACCTGAGGCGGGTGAGAATGCGTACGAAGTCGTTGTGGGTGGGCAGGCGCGGTGCGGCCGAACAGGCGCGGTGCGGGGGTGCTAGCGCACCCAGCCCTTGTAGCCCTTCTGACCCCGGGGGCGGCTGCGGCCCGGGGTGCTGCCGGGCTCGGCGGACTGACCGGGCTCCAGGGCCGTGGCCACCGCCCGTACCAGCCAGGCGTTGACGGACAGGCCCTCGTGTCCCGCGGCGTCCTCGACCCGGGCCTTGAGATGGGCGGGCAGACGGAAGTTGATCCGGGCCATACCGCCCTCGTCGCCGTCCGGGGCGGCGGGAACGGGTACCGGAGCCGGTGCCGATGCTGGTGCCACCGTGGCACCATGTGGCACCTCATCGTATGGTTCCGGCACCGGCGGTGGCGTCACCACGAACTCGGGATCGAGCCCGCGCAGCCGTACGTCGACCGATCCCGGCGCCAGCTCGCGGGTCACCTCCTCCATGGCGGCGGACAGCGCGTTGAGCAGGGTGAGCCGGGCGGCCGACTCCAGAGGCGCGGTGAGCCGCTCCGCCAGGGCGCGGGCTTCGTCTCCGCCCGCGTCCGCTGCGACGGCGAGCTCGTGCCGGAGGTTGCCGACATACGGCGTGAGGTCCATAACGCCATCATGGCACACCCATAGCACCATGTCGAGCCATCATGGCGCCATCACGTGCCACACGGTGGCGCCACCGGCCGTCAGACCTGATCCGTCAGAGGTGTGCGCTCACGCTTCGGAGGCCTCGGAGGACTCCGTGGGAGATTCCTGAGTGATCGGCAGGAGGACCTGGAAGCGGGTGTTCCCCGGCTGGGACTGCACGCGGATGTCGCCCCGGTGCTTGTTGACGACGATGCGGTACGAGATGTCGAGGCCGAGGCCGGTCCCGTCGCCCACGGACTTGGTCGTGAAGAAGGGTTCGAAAATCCGGGGCCTGATCTCCGCAGGGATGCCGGGTCCGGTGTCGGCGACCTCCACCAGGAACTGCTCGCCGTCCCTGCGGGTGGCCAGGGTGAGGGTGCCCTCGTCGCCCATGGCGTCGACCGCGTTGTCGATCAGATTGGTCCACACCTGGTTGAGTTCCGCGCCGTACGCCGGAATCTCCGGGAGGTCCCGGTCGTACTGCTTGACCACCCGGATCCCGGCCGGGATCTTGCCCTTCAGCATGGTCAGGGTGGCGTCGAGCAGGGTGTGCACATCAACGGTCCGGTGCGGTGCCCGGTCGAGCTGGGAATACTGCTTCGCCGCTCCGACCAGGTCCGAGACCCGCGTCACGGCGTCGTCGATCTCGCCCATCAGGAGTTCGGTGTCGATGGCGTACGCGAGCCAGCGCACCGCCGAGTCCAGATGGTCCTCGCCCACCGTCTCGGCGACCGTGGACAGCCAGGGCACGCCCACCCCGCCCGACACCAGGACCGGTGCGAGGTCCCAGGGGTTCGCGACCTCGTGCTCCTCCAGCCAGTCGCCGATCTCGTCCTCGGCGTCGGCGGCGGCCAGCGCCGACAGCGGGGAGGCAGCGGCTGCCTGCTTGACCGCCGCGTCCTGGAGCTCCACCAGACCCCGCAGCCGGGTGCCGTCGAGTCGGCCGTCCGCGATCAGGGCGAGCTTGTGGCGCATCCCGCTCACCCGCTCGCGCAGCGCCTCGGTGGCCCGCACCGCCGCCGCGGCCGGGTTGTTGAGTTCATGGGTGAGGCCGGCGGACAGGGCGCCGAGCGCGACCAGCCGTTCGCGTTCGCCCATGACCGTGTCCGCGGCGCGGGTGCCGAAGAACAGGCCTTCCAGCAGGTGGAGCGCCATCGGGAACCAGTCCCGCATCGCGTCCGCGAACTCCTCGGCCGGCAGCACGAAGAACTCGGCGTCGCTGACGGCCCGCATGGTGTTCGGATACGCCTGGTCCACCCGGTCGCCCAGATACGCCTGGGTGGCCCCGCCGTACACACCGCGCTTGTCGGTCCTGGTGACCTCGATGTCGTCCCCGTGCAGCCGCCTGCTGAGCGTCACCGCGCCGCTGAGCAGGACGAAGAAGCAGGTGGCCGGCTCGCCCTCCTGGTAGACGGCCGTGCCGCCCCGGCGTACTTCCACCCTGCCCCGCTCGGCCAGCCACCCGAGCTGGCCGTCGTCGAGCGACTCGAACAGGAACAGGGTGCGCACCTGGTCCGGTGTCAACCGGTCAGAAGCAGTCATGGCGCCTCCACAACGACGGGCGCCTGAGCGTTCATTGCGCCTCCAGATAACGATGGACCAGCGAGATGGCCATCGCGCCGTCACCGACGGCCGAGGCGACCCGCTTCAGGGACGCGGCGCGGACGTCTCCGGCCGCGAACACGCCCGGGACGCTGGACTCCAGGTGGTACGGGTCCCGGGGCAGCGTCCAGCCGGGCGGGCGCTGTCCGTCGGCGAGCAGGTCGGGGCCGGTGAGCACGAAGCCCAGCGCGTCGCGCGCGACCACGCCGTCCAGCCACTCCGTACGCGGCTCGGCGCCGATGAAGACGAACAGCCAGGAGGTGTCGACGGTCTCCTCGGCGCCCGACCGGGCGTCCCGCAGTGTCAGCCGCTGGAGGTGCCCGTCCCCCTCCCCGGCGATCACCTCGGTCCAGGGGTGGACGACGATATTGCCGATGTCGCGGATCTGCTCGATCAGATAGCTGGACATCGACCGGGAAAGATCGGCGCCTCTGATCAGCATGTGCACACGCTTGGCGTAGCGGGAGAAGTGCACGGCCGCCTGGCCGGCCGAGTTGGCGCCGCCGACCATGTACACCTCCTCGCCCGAGCAGGTGGGCGCCTCGGTGACGGCCGATCCGTAGAAGACCCCGGCGCCCGTGAACTCCTCCAGGCTGGGCGCGGCCAGTCTGCGGTACGAGACGCCGGTGGCCAGCACGACCGTGTGCGCGGTGATCGAGGAGCCCTCGCCGAACCGCAGGACCCGCCCCGCACCGGCCGGTTCCAGGGCGACGACCTCGCGGGTGCTGAGGATCTCGGCGCCGAACTTCAGCGCCTGGCGGCGGGCCCGGTTGGTGAGCTGTGAGCCGGAGACACCGTCGGGGAAACCGAGATAGTTCTCGATCCTGCTGCTCTGGCCCGCCTGCCCGCCGGTGGCCTCGCGCTCCACCAGGACCGTACGCAGCCCCTCGGAGGCTCCGTACACCGCGGCGCCGAGCCCGGCGGGTCCGCCGCCGACCACCACGAGATCGTAGAAGTCCGAGGTGGGGGTGGTGCTCAGCCCGACATGCGCGGCGAGTTCGCCCTCGGCGGGCGCCACCATGGTCGTACCGTCGGGTGTGACCACCAGCGGTACGTCGGTTGCGGTGACTCCGGCGGCGGCGAGCAGCCGGGTGCCCTCGGGCTCGTCGGCCGGGAGCCAGCGGTACGGGACCAGATTGCGGGCGAGGAAGTCCCGTACGGCGAAGGACGGGGCGGACCAGCGGTGCCCCACCACCCGGGTCTCGGTGCAGCCCGGGTCGGGCGTGGCCAGCCAGGCCTCCAGAAGCGAGTCGATCACCGGGTAGAGGTGCTCCTCCGGCGGGTTCCACGGCTTGAGGAGATAGTGGTCGAGATCGACGACATTGATCGCGTCGATGGCGGCGCCGGTGTCCGCGTACGCCGTCAGCAGCACCCGCCGGGCCAGCGGGAAGAGGTCCATCGCCGCTTCGAGGAACTCGATGCCGTTCATCTTCGGCATCCGGTAGTCGGCGAGCATCACCGCGAGCCGTTCGCCGCGCAGCTTGATCTCCTGGAGCGCTTCCAGTGCCTCAGCGCCGGAGACGGCGCGGACGACCCGGTACCGGTCGCCGTACCGGCGCCGGATGTCGCGGGCTACGGCCCGGGAGACCGCCGGATCGTCGTCGACCGTCAGGATCGTCGGATTCGCCATGCCCTCACCATCGTCTGCGGACGAAACGGCCTGAACACCGGCCTGAACACCAGTGTACGAGCGGACGGGCGCCGGGTTCCGGCGCGGTCCGGCGCTACGTGATGCTGCTCCGTCGCCGTCGGGGACCACATGGAATCGCGATGGTAGAATGGTATGACAGTTTGGCCTCAGTTGGAGATCTTCGACCGGAGAGGACACCCGATGCCGCCCGAAGACCAGCGACGCAGCCCCCGGCGGGACATGGGACATGGCATACCGGAAGCGGGGTACCGGTGAGCGACACGGCCGCGGGCGGCGGCACGCTGATCGTCGGCGCGAGCCAAGCGGGTCTGCAACTCGCAGTATCCCTGCGGCAGTTGGGTGACAAAGCACCGATCACCCTGGTGGGCGAGGAACCTCATCCGCCCTATCAGCGACCGCCCCTGTCCAAGGAGTTCCTGACCGGTGAGGCGGATCTCGCGTCGCTGGACTTCCGGGTACCCGGCTTCTACGAGGCCGCGGGGATCGACCTCGTCCGCGGCGAGCAGGTCACCGATGTCGCGCTGACCGCCGGCGGCCGGCCCGGTTCCGGTGTCGCGGTGACGGCGGGCGGGCGCACTCTGGCGTTCGACCGGCTGGCCCTCACCGTGGGTTCCACTCCGCGGCGTCTCACCCTGCCCGGCTCCGGCCTCGGCGGGATCTGCGTCCTGCGGGACCGCGACGACGCGGCCCATCTGCGGTCGCGGCTCCTGACCGCCGGACGGGTCGTGGTGGTGGGCGGCGGATTCATCGGTCTTGAGACGGCGGCGGTGGCCCGGGCACTCGGCAAGGAGGTCACCGTGGTCGAGGCGGCGCCCCGGCTGCTCGGGCGCGCCGTGGCCCCGGTCGTCTCCGACTTCTATCTGCGGGCGCACCGGCGGCGCGGGATCCGTGTCCTGCTGTCGGGCTCGGTGACCGGGTTCGACGGGGCGGCCGGGCAGGTGACGGGGGTGGGACTCGCCGACGGCACCCGCCTCCCCGCCGATCTGGTGCTCGTGGGTGTCGGCGCCGTTCCCCGTACCGAACTCGCCGAGCGGCTCGGGCTGGAGTGCGACCAGGGCATCGTCGTCGATGCCGGGGCCCGTACCAGCGATCCCGCGATCTGCGCCGCGGGCGACTGCACCGTACAGCCGCATCCCACGACCGGTGCCGGAAGGGTGCGGCTGGAGTCCGTGCAGAACGCCGTCGCGCAGGCCACCGTGGCGGCCGCGACCCTGCTCGGGCAGCCGGCGGGGCCGCGGGCGGTGCCGTGGTTCTGGTCGTACCAAGGCGATCTGAAGCTCCAGATCGCCGGGCTCTCCACGGGTTACGACGAGTATGTGGTGCGCGGCGATCCGGACAGCGAGCGGTTCTCCGTCCTCTATTACCGGGACGGGCGGCTCCTGGCGGCGGATTCCGTCAACAGCCCGGCCGACTACATGGCCGTACGGGGGGCGCTCACCCGGGGCGCCACCGTCGAGCCCGGTGCGGCGGCCGATACGGCCACGTCCCTGAAGCTCCTGGTCACCGGTGCCCGTACCGACGCGGTCCTGCCGACCTGACATCCGGATGTCCGGCGCCTGACAGCGGCCGCACACAGCTCCGGCCCCGTCCTCCCACAGCGAGGACGGGGCCGGACTTCCGCCGGGCGGGCGTCAGATGACCGCCGCCTCCAGCGACTCCGGCGCGAACAGTTCCTCGGGCGTCCACAGCCGCGCGGAGAGCCCCTGTTCGTGGTGGTAGCGCAGGAAGGTCGCCAGGGTCGCGTGGTTGTCCTCGACCCCGTACGACCAGTAGTCCTTGCCCAGCAGGGTCCTGGCCTCCTCAAGCTGTGGGATCAGCCAGGGCAGCATGAAGCGCAGCGCCGAGGTGTCGTACAGACTCGCGTACGCCTCGTCCCTGGCGGTCAGCAGCGCCTTGTTGAGCGACTGCGCGACCCATGGATACGCCTCGTACACATCGCGCCTGATCACCACCACATGCATGATCGGGAAGATGCCGGTCTCCCGGTAGTACTCCTTCTCGCTGGCGACGACATCCGTGAACACCCGCCGCACCCGGGGATCCCCCGCGACGAACGGGCTCGGGACGCGCGGGGTGCACAGCGCGTCGATCTCGCCCTCGGCGAGCATCGCGGCGAGCGTCCGGTCCTCGGCGATACGGCTGATCCGCACCGAGCCCGGCAGGTCGACGCCGGCCTTCTCGACCCGTCCCGCGGTCTCCTGTCCGCCGGTGAGATAGGTGACCGAGTCGTACGGAACGCCGTGCCGGTCCCCCAGGATGCCGCGCATCCACACGCACGCGGTGAGCTGGTACTCCGGGGTGCCGACCCGCTTGCCGCGCAGGTCCTCGGGCGACGAGATCCCGGAGCCGGTGTGGCAGTACAGCGAGCCGTGCCGGAACATCCGGGAGGTGAAGACGGGCAGGGCCACGAAGGGCGAGGGGTCGGCGCGCAGCGACAGGACGTACGAGGACAGCGACATCTCCGCCACCTCGAACTCCTGGTGCCGCATCATCCGGAAGAAGGTCTCCTCGACGGGCAGCCGGAGATAGTTCAGTTCGATGCCGTCGGCGCGTACCGTCCCCTCGGCGAGGGCTCGGGTGCGGTCGTAGTCGCCGCAGGCGAAGGTGAGACGCAGTCGGGACATGGGTTGCCTACCTGCCTTCCGCGGTGAGCCGGGCGTCGAGTCGCGGATAGACCCGGCGGGCGTTCTCCTCGAAGACCTTGCGGCGCTGGTCCTCGGTCAGTCCCGTACGGTCGAGATAGCGTTTGGTGTCGTCCCAGGCGATACCGGTCTCCGGATCGACCCCGCGTACGGCGCCCAGCATCTCCGACGCGAAGAGCATGCTGTCGGCGCCGATCACCTGGTGGAGCAGGTCGATACCGGGCTGGTGGTAGACGCAGGTGTCGAAGAAGACGTTGCGCGCGAGCAGTTCGGCGGGGTCGGGACGGCCGAGCCGTACGGCGAGCCCGCGGTAGCGGCCCCAGTGGTACGGCACGGCCCCGCCGCCGTGCGGGATCACGAACCGGAGCGCGGGGAAGCGCGCGAAGAGGTCGCCCTGGACGAACTGCATGAACACCGACGTGTCCGCGTTCAGGTAATGGGCGCCGAGCGTATGGAAGTTGGGGTTGTGGGAGGTGGAGACATGGACCATCGCGGGGACGTCCAGCTCCGTCATCGCCTCGTACAGCGGGAACCAGTACGGGTCGGTCAGCGGCGGCGAGTCCCACTGGCCGCCGGACGGGTCGGGGTTCAGATTGCAGCCCACGAAGCCCAGTTCGGTGACACAGCGGCGCAGCTCGGCGACCGAGTCGTCGAGCGGACCGCCGGGGGTCTGGGGCAACTGGCACACTCCGGCGAAGTGGGCCGGGAACAGGCCGGCGATCCGATGGACGAGATCGTTGTTCACCCGTGCCCAGGTGCGGGCCGTGGCCGGGTCGGACACATGGTGCTCCATTCCGGAGGCCTTCGGGGAGAACAGCATGAGATCGCCGCCGCGCTGCCGGAGCACCTTGAGCTGGTTGTTCTCGACGCTCTCCCTGATCTCGTCGTCGCTCATGGCGGCGGGCTCGGGCAGCGGCAGGACGGGGTCCCGGAGCCGGGCGAGCTGCGCGTCGCGGAACTCCTGGTGCTGGGGTGGGGCGGTGGTGTAGTGGCCGTGACAGTCGATGATCATCGAATTGCGGTCCTCGTTCGTCGTCTGCCGGATCCGCCGGATCCGGCTTGGCTCATCGGCCCTTGTGCCGTCGGCCGCGGCTCAGTGGTCCTCCGACGGGCCGGCTGCCCCGTCCACATAGGTGAGCCCCTTGCGCGCCAGCCTTTCGCGCATGGCGTGGACATCGAGGCTGAGTTCACCGGCCGTGTACCGCGCGCGGGAGACGGCTTCCTTCTCCTCACGGGCACGGGAGGCCGCCAGCACCTGGGCCGCGCGGAGCCGGGGCACGACCACCACTCCGTCGTCGTCGGCCACGATCACATCGCCGGCCTCAACGCGCTGACCGGCGCAGACGATGGGGGTGTTGACATCGCCCAGGGTCTCCTTGACGGTGCCGTACGCGCAGATGTGGCGCGCCCATACCGGGAAGCCCATCTTCTCCAGCTCGGCCACATCGCGGCAGCCGGCGTCGATGACCGCGCCCCGGACTCCACGGGCGGCGACTGCGGTGGCGAGGAGTTCACCGAAGTAGCCGGCCTCGGACGGGGAGGTCGGGGCGACGACGAGGATGTCCCCCGCCCCGCACTGCTCCACCGCGACATGCAGCATCCAGTTGTCCGCGGGCGGCACACTGACCGTCACCGCGGTGCCCGCGACATGCGCGCCGCGGTAGACCGGCCTGAGCGCGGGCGAGAGAAGCCCGGTGCGGCCCTGGGCCTCGTGCACGGTGGCGACACCGTACGCGCCGAGTCCGTCGGCGGTCGCCCGGTCCGTACGGAGGGGATCGCGCACCACGACGCTCATACCGCCGCCTCCGCCCAGGGCAGCAGGGACACATGGACGGCGTCCTCGCCGTACTCCCCGCCCACGGTCCGGATGGCACGGTCGGTGTCGCCGAGGCCGAAGCTGTGGGTGCTCAGCTTCTCCAGCGGGAAGCGTCCCGAGGCGAGCTGTTCCAGGGCGAGTTCGCAGGAGCGGAAGCTGTGGCCGCGGGCGCTCAGGACGCTGATGGACTTCTCGGTGATCTTCTTCAGCGGGAAGTCGGGGAAGGCCGCCAGTTCGCCCTGGACCACCATCGTGCCCTCGCGGCGCTTGAGCGCGTCGACACCGAGCAGTACGGGGGCGGTGCCGGCGCCCGCGGCGCAGTCGAGGACCACGTCGACGCCCCGGCCGCCGGTGATCTCCAGCACCCGGGCGAGCGCGTCCTCGCGCCGTACGTCGATGACGTCGTCGGCGCCGAGTTCCCTGGCGAGGGCCAGCCGGGCGGCGTCCCGGGTGGTGCCGGTGACGATGATCCGGGAGGCGCCCGCCTGCTTGCAGGCGACGACCTGGGAGAGGCCCTGCTGTCCCGGGCCCTGGATGAGCACCGTCGACGCGTAACCGACTCCGGCGGTGACCAGAGCCCATTCGATGCCGTTCGACAAGGGGGTGACCAGGCCGGCGAGTTCGGCGGAGACCCCGTCGGGCACCCGGTGGATCACCGCGTTCCAGGGCAGGTACAGATACTGCGAGAAGCCGCCCCAGAGGTGGTACGGGTTGCTCGCCGAGGTGTAGCCGTAGCGCCGGGCGTCGGGGTTGGTGCGCCAGTCGGTGGCCTCGCAGTGGCGGTATTCGCCCTGGTGGCACCACTCGCAGCGGAAGCATCCGACATAGTGCTCGACGAAGACACGATCGCCCTCGGCGAGTCCCCTGCGCTCGGTGAAGGTACGGCCGGCCCGGGCGATGACCCCGACGTTCTCGTGCCCCATGATCACCGGGTCGGTGAACGGCGGCTTCGCGTACATCTTCACGTCCGTGCCGCAGATTCCGGCGACCTCGACCTTGAGCAGCGCTCCGTCGTCGGGAATGTCCGGCATCGGGAACTCGCGCAGCTCGGTCGTGCCCGGCGCCGTCCTGACCGCCGCCAGCACCTGCTCCGCCATGGCTTCTCCTCACCCTCGGGGGCTGTCGGGCCGCCACACTACTCTATGGACTGATGGACTGACCATGGTACCTTTCGGGCGTCAGGACGCAGTGTGTGAGCCGAAGAAAGCCGAGCAGACACCATGGCCGCCGTACCTCAGCTCAGGACCGTGACCCGCACCCAGGGCAACAACGAGGCACTCAAGACCGGCGAGGTGGTTCCGCGGGGCTTCCGCTTCGCCTTCGAGGAGGTGCCCGTACTTGTCGACGCCTTCCGGCGCATGGTCCGCGGGCTGGAGTTCGACATCAGCGAGATGGCGCTCACCACCTATCTGGTGGCGAGGGCGCACGGCGTACGGTTCACGGCGCTGCCGGTGTTCCTGGTACGCGGCTTCCACCATGGCGCGATCCTGCGCGACCCCGCGTCGGACATCCGGGTCCCCAAGGATCTGGAGGGCCTCCGGGTCGGTGTGCAGCGCGGTTACACCGTCACCACCGGTGTCTGGGCGCGGGCGGTGCTGCGCGAGGAGTACGGGGTCGATCTCGACCGGGTCCGGTGGGTGCTGTCCGGCGACGAGCATGTGAGCGCGTACCGGCCGCCGGCGAATGTCGAACCGATGGACGGACAGCGCTCGTTGGCCGAGCGGGTGCTCGACGGCGAACTGGCCGCCGTGATCGGCGCGGTCTCCGGCCCGGGCTCGGAGCGGCTGACACCGCTGATCCCGCACCCCGAGGAGGCGGGCTTCACCGCCCTGCGCGAGCGCGGGTTCTATCCCGTCAACCATCTCGTGGTGGTGAGGGACGAGCTGCTGGCCGAGCGGCCGGAGCTGGGCGCGGAGGTCTTCGACGCCTTCGCCCGGGCGAAGCGGCTGTACACCGACCGGCTGCGCGAGGGGGTCCCGGCGAAGCCCGGCGCGGCGGACCTGATGTACGGGCGGGTCATGGAGTTGACCGGCGCCGATCCGCTCCCGTACGGCATCGGACCGAACCGGGCGGTGCTGGAGACGCTGGTACGGCACGCGGTCGACCAGCGGATCCTCGACCGGGCGCCGGTGCTCGAAGAGCTCTTCGCCGAGAGCACGCTCGGCCTGGAGGCCTGAGCCCTGGCGGGCCCCGACGTGTACCGCCCGACGCCCCGTATCTCTGAAGCCGCACTCGCCACTGGAGGAGAGAGCATGCACATCGTCATCGCCGCGGACCACAACGGCGTGGTACTGAAAGGCCACCTGGCGGTATGGCTGGCGGCGCACGGCCACACTGTCGACGACCGCGGCGCCTACGGGGACGCCGATCAGACGGTGGACTATCCGCCGCTCTGCGCCGATGTCTGCTGGCAGGTGACCGACGGTCCGGCGGACCGCGGGATCGTCCTGGGCGGCAGCGGACTGGGCGAGACGATCGCCTGCAACAAGTTCCCCGGGGTTCGGGCCGGGCTCTGCCACGATCTGTGGAGCACCAGGATCTCGCGCGGCAACAACGACTCCAATGTCCTGGTGCTGGCCGCGAGGGTGGTGGCGCCGGCGGCGGCCGAGGAGATCGTGGCCGCGTGGCTGGACACGCCGTTCAAGGGTGGGGTGCACCGGAGGCGGCTCGACCAGATCGCGGCGATCGAGCGGGGCGGCGGGGCGCGGGCGCTCCGGGACGGCGGGGCGCGCTGAGACGGCCGGCCACTGCGGTCACCGCGCCCCGCGCACAGCAGTGCGTCCGGGGCGCGGCTCCCGTATCCCGGCCGGAAGCCGGTCCCGTACTGCTGCTCCCGTACCGCGCTACTCCCGTACCCCGTCCAGGAATTCGAGCACTCGCGCCGGCGCGCTGCGCTCCGTCTGTTCGGTCACGGGGACGCCCCAGTACTCCGCCAGCGGCAGGCATTCCTGGAGGTAGCGGGCGGCGGACGGGGCGTGCGAGTCGTCCTGTCCCGGCACCACGAGCGCCGGGACATCGAGGGTCAGCAGGTCCTCGGGCTCGGGGCCGGGCACCGTGTCGCGGTCGAAGAGCAGCCGGGCCATCCCGCCGACCGTCACCTGGTACCGGTCGGCGTCGGTCCGCGCGTACCGCTCGGCGAACTCGTCGTCCCGCCGGATGACACGCGCCCAGGGGCCGACCCGGGGATCCGCGGTGAAGCCCGCGTCGGTGCTCCGCGCCAGTTCCACCACCCCGGCCGGGCCGTGCTCCTCGGCGTGGGCGAGGTGGCGCAGGAACCGGGCGTGCTGTTTCATGCGGTACTTGACCCCGCCCGCGGGCGAGTAGAGCACCATGCTCAGCACCCGGTCGGGGTGGGCCACGGCGAGCACCGCCGCGGTCGAGCAGCCGACGCAGCCGCCCATCAGATGCGCCCGGCCGATTCCCAGATGGTCGAGAAGGCCCACGCCCTGTGCGGCGTAGCCGGCCCAGGAGATCCGTTCCAGCCGGCCTCCGGACCGGCCGGACTCACGGCGGTCGAAGGTGATACAGGTGTACCGCTCGGTGAGCCGGTCGAGCAGACGCAGCCGCCGGTAGACACCGACCTCGCGCCAGCCTTCGAGGGAGGAGTCGAAGCCGCCGGGGGAGAACATCAGCAGCGGCGGGCCGTCGCCGGCCACCTCGTATCGGGTGGGAATCCCGTCGATGACGGCGGTGGGCATGGCGCGGTTCCTCTCGTGTGGGCCCGGCCAGGTCCTGTCCGGGAGATCTCTGCGGGCCCGGACAGGACCCGGCCGGCTCGGCGGGTGGCGTTCAGTCCGTGGCGGGGGGCGGTACGGGGATGCCTCCGGCGATCTGCCGCGCGGCCCGGACATCCCCCGCGTAGGCCGTGATCGCGTCGAGCGTGGTCCGGGCGACGTTCGCATAGGTGTCGGGCGGGTCGTCGAGGGCCGAAGCGGCATAGCCGATGGCCGCGTTGACCATGCGCATCCGGCCGTCGAGCCAGGGGCCGCCACCGAAGCCGCCGACGACCGGGACGGAGACCGCCTCGGTGACGGCGGCTCCGACGACCGGGCCCGAGTTGGTGAAGTTCAGCAGCGCGGCGCCCGCCTCCTCCAGCCGTCTGGCCTCGGCAACGAGGGCGTCCTTCATCGCCTCGGGCACCTGGTCGGCGGCGGAGGGGATCGCGCGGTACTCGACGCCGTACCGCAGGGCGGTCTGCGGGGTGATGCCGAACTGCGCGCACACCGGGATGCCCGCGCGGGTGATGGCCGTGACCGCCTCGGGGAAGTCCGAGGCGCCGTCGAGCTTGACCATGTCGGCGCCGGCCTCCTTGACGAACCGGATCGCGGCGCGCACCGCGCTGTCGGTGCCCTCCTGAAGCGGTCCGAACGGGAAGTCCGCGCTGACCAGCGCACGGCGCACCCCGCGCCGTACCGCCCGGGTCACCACGAGCATCTCGTCCATGGTGACCTCGAAGGGGTTCGACTGCCCCCAGAGATTGACGCCGACCGTGTCGCCGACCGAGACGAGGTCGACCCCGGCCCGGTCCACGATCCGCGCCATCTGGTAGTCCCAGGCCACCACGCCGACGATCTTGCGGCCGTCCTCCTTCATCCGCCGGAGCGTGCGCGGACTGATCCTGTCGGTCGTGCTGTCGGTCATGAGGGACTCGTCTTCCCGTTCGTCCGGAGGGAAGCCGCTCAGGTTCTAGACCCTGAGGGCCGTGAGCAGTTCGGACACATCGCTCTCGTCGGCGGGCAGCAGCAGCACCCGGGCGTACGGGCGGAGCGCGGCGACCGCGTCACCGGCCTCGAAGCCGTCGCCGAGCACCACCCCCGCTGTGGTGATGCCGTACTTCCAGCAGTGCCGCCCGATCGCGGCGGCGGTGGCCCGGCCGCCGTCCTCGGTGGCGAGGACGACCACCACATCGGTGTCCGTCAGCACCTGTTCGAGCGGTGCGGACGGACCGTCGATCTCCCGCAGCAGCACCGCGCCGCCGGGAGTGTCCGTACCTCCCCGGCCGCGGTTCACATAGAAACGCGCGTTGGTCCACGGCCCGTCGGCCAGCCGGTGCGCGACCCCTTCGGCCCGCTCGTCCAGGGCGATGATCCGCGCGGCCCTGGCGGGCGCGATGCGCGCCCGGATCCGGAACCGCGACTCGCCGGGCGCGGTCGCCCGCGCGCATTCGCTGGGATACGCCGTCGCCGCCGGCATGTCAGACCGACGACTGGGGTACGCCGGGCACCGACTTGACCGCCTCGCGGCACGAGTCGAGGAAGGACTCGGCCTGCGGCAGGACCACCGCCGCCGACCGCACCCTGTGGTGCGCGGGGTCCACCCCGGGCGGGGTCACTCCCTCGTCGCGCAAGGCTATCGCGGCCTTGCGGAGCTTCTGGCGGGCCTTGATGATCCCGCTGTCGGCGGGGACGAGACGCTCCCGGGTACGGTCCACGATCGGCCCCATGCTCTCCTGGAGGGAGGCGTCCTGCATGGCGATGCCCGCGACCCCCGAGTAGGTGTCGCCGCGCTTCTGGGCCTCGCGGTCGATCAGATAGTCGTTGTCCATATTGGCCTCGGGCCGGTAGGTGCCCGGGATGTTCTTGCTGTGGACGCCGTGCCCGTCCATCATCGCCTGGCGCTCCGTGTCCGTGAGCGCGCGGACCGGGTGGTAGTCGAACGAGTAGGTCCAGCAGTTCTCGTCGTCGATCGGCACCCAGAAGTGGCCGTGGATCGGGTGGTCGCCGCGCGGGGGCACCATGGTGAAGTTGGGCATCACCCAGGGCGTGATCCGCCAGTAGTAGGTGCCTTCCTCCGCGTTGCGCCGGGCGCCCACGAAGAGACCGCCGTCGCTGTCGGCGACCTCGAAGAACGGCTTGGTGTCGTTCATGTTGTACTCGTTGCCCTTGGCGCCCCGGAACAGCGGGTCGGTCTTCAGCCCGCCGGAGTGCAGGAAGGTGACATGGCTGGAGTCGATACCGCCCTCGAACGCCTGGAGCCAGTTGCACTGCTGCCAGCGCTTGGAGGTGTAGGTCTGCTCCGGCGGCACCAGGGCGAATTCGAACTCGGGCAGCGCGGGCCGGGTGGCCGCGTCCCCCATATGGGTCCACAGCACATCGCCGATCTTCACCAGCGGATACGCGGTGAGCTGCACGTTCCGGCAGAAGCTGCTGTTGTCCGCCTCCGAGGGCACCTCGACGCACTGTCCGGTGACGTCGTACTTCCAGCCGTGGTACGGACAGCGCAGCCCGGATCCCTCGTTGCGGCCGAACCACAGTGAGGCACCGCGGTGCGCGCAGAACTCGTCGACCAGGCCGTACCGTCCCTCGCTGTCGCGGAAGGCGACCATGCGCTCCGAGAGGAGCTTGACGCGTACGGGCGGGGAGTCGTTCTCCGGAAGCTCCTCGGCCAGCAGCGCGGGGATCCAGTACTGCCGGAACAGCTCCCCCATGGGTGTCCCGGGGCCGGTCTGCGTGAGCAGCTCGTTGATGTCTTGTCTTAGCACAGCCGTTTCCCTTTCAGGTACTGAGCGCTCAGGGCTGCTCGGGCGGGATGTCGACGGTCAGCCCGTCCAGCTCCGGGGTGACACGGATCTGGCAGGAGAGGCGGCTGGTGCTCCTGCGGTCGGACACCCCCATGTCGAGCAGGTCGTCCTCCATGTCGCCCGGCGGGCCGACGAGCGGCGTGAACTCCTCCCGTACCCACACATGGCAGGTGGCGCAGGAGCAGTTGCCCCCGCACTCCGCCACGATCCCCGGGACGCCGTTCCTGACCGCTGCCGCCATCACCGAATCCCCGGCCGTCGCGTCGACGGTGTACGAGGAGCCGGCGCTGCCGACGAAGATCACCTTGGGCAAGGTCCTACTCCCTCTCCGGGCTTCTGTCTCTTCAGGGCTGGTCTCTTCCGAAGCGACGGACGCGGCACCGAGCCATCCCGCCCTTGGTCCGACCATTAGACCAGATTGCTGAGAGGTGAACAAGGAGGTGGCGCGACCGCCGTCGGGCGTGCTCACAATCGGGCCCATGCACACGCTGATCCTGCTCCGCCACGGCGAGAGCGAGTGGAACTCCAGAAACCTCTTCACCGGCTGGGTCGATGTGGATCTGACCCCGCACGGCGAGGAACAGGCACGCCGCGCCGGCCGGCTGCTCCGTACCGCCGGGCTGCTCCCGGACGTCGCGCACACCTCCGTACTGCGGCGCTCCGTCCGCACCGGCACCCTCGCACTGGCGGCGCTCGGCCGCCCCGGGGCGCCGCTCACCCGGAGCTGGCGGCTCAACGAGCGGCATTACGGCGCGCTTCAGGGCAAGGACAAGAGCGCGGTGCTGCGGGAGTACGGCGAGGAGCGCTTCCGGCTCTGGCGCAGGTCGTACGAGGTGGCTCCGCCGCCGCTCACCCCCGACGAGGACGAGACGAGCCTCGTGGGCACCCCCGACCAGGACGGGCCGGGCCCCGCGGGCGCCGACGGCGAGCGGGCGCCGCGGACCGAGTCCCTCGCCGATGTCACCGCCCGGCTGCTCCCCCACTGGCACGAGGTCGTCGCACCCGATCTGCGTGCCGGGCGGACCGTCCTGGTCGTGGCGCACAGCAACTCGCTCCGCGCACTGGCCGCGTATCTCGACGGGCTGGACCGCGACGAGCTGATGGAGCTGAACATCCCCACCGGCATCCCGCTGCTCTACACCCTCGACGAGCAGCTCGCGCCGATCGCCCGCGGGGGCCGCTATCTCGATCCGGTCACCGCCGTCGAGGCCGCCCGCGCGGTGGCCCGGGAGGGGCACCGAAGCGCGCCGGTGCCCGGCCCAGGGCTCTGACCTGCGCGCTCGGATCCCGTATGACTCGTTGACACCAAAAAAGTAGTGGCCTTATGGTTCTACCAATCCAGATGCGCGTGGCAGAGAAGCCGACCAGGAAAGGCCGTGGTATGGCCCAGGACGCAATCGTCGACGACAAGCTGGCGGCAAAGTTCGCCACCGAGAAGGACTCCCCCTACACGCGCTGGGTGGCCGCGGAGGGGCTGGACATCATCGCCGCCCACTATGTGCCCGACCTGCGTACGGTCGAGCTGAAGCCGTGGGAGCGGCGGGGCGGCCGGGGCGTGTTCATCAACCACGAGGCCACCCGCACCTCGAACGACTGCTATGTGTGCGAGATCCCCGCGGGCGGCCAACTGGCGCCCCAGCGGCAGCTCTTCGAGGAGATGATCCTCGTCCTCGACGGGCAGGGTTCGACGACGGTGTGGAACGACGCCGGCGCCGAGGTCACCTTCGAGTGGCAGGCCGGATCGATCTTCGCCATCCCGCTCAACGCCCATCACCAGCACTTCAACGGCTCCGGGCTGAAGACCGCGCGCTTCGTCTCCTCGACGAACATGCCCCCGGTCATCAATCTCTACGACGACGTGGACTTCGTCTTCGGCACCGCGCACGACTTCCCGGACCGCTTCAACGGCGAGCCCGACTACTTCTCCCCCAGGGGCGAGCAGAAGGGCCTGCTGCTGGACACCAACTTCGTCGCCGACGCGGTCAGTCTGCCGCTGATCGAGGCGAAGGAGCGCGGCGCGGGCGGCGGCCACATCCGCTTCGCGATGGCCAAGGGATCGATGAACAGCCATATCTCGCAGTTCCCGACCGCCACCTACAAGAAGGGCCACCGGCACGGTCCCGGCGCCCATGTGATCATCCTGTCGGGCGAGGGCTACAGCCTGATGTGGCCGGAGGGCGAGGAGCCGCGGCGCTACGAATGGGGTCCCGGCTCGCTGATCGTGCCGCCCAACATGTGGTTCCACCAGCACTTCAACACCGGCCCCGAGCCGGGCCGCTATCTCGCCTTCAAGCACGAGGTGGTCTCCATCCGCAACGCGCAGGGGGTGCCGAAGGCCTGGATCAGCCGGCGCGTCGGCGGCGACCAGATCGACTACGCCGACGAGTCGCCGCTGGTACGGGAGACCTTCCGCGAGGCGCTGGCCAAGCACGGCATGGAGCCGCGGATGGACGAGGTGTACGCGGCGGAGCTGCCCACCCTCGCGCCCCTGCCGGAGGGCACCGCGGTCACCGGCTGAGGTCCGGCTTCCCCCGGGTGTGCGGCCCGGCCTCCCCGGGGCCGCACACTCTCGTACGGGCGCGGACTCGGCCGCCCGAGCCGTGCCGCGATCACGACGAGGAGCGTCATCGTGAGCCACGCCGGGCCGCACAACGCCGACCATCCCGACCATCACACTCACCATCACAACGAACACACCGCGGCACACACGCACGGGCACACGCATGACGACCATGCCGACGAGGAGCCCGGCGCGCTGGAGGACAACCCGATCTGGCAGCAGGACAATGTCACGCTGAACAGCGTCGGGATGGACATCGGGTCCTCCGGCACCCAGGTCGTCTTCTCCCGGCTGCTGCTGCGGCGCATCGGCGAGGACCTGACCAGCCGGTACATCGTCGTGCGGCGGGAGACCGTCTACCGCTCCCCCGTCGCTCTCACCCCGTACGCGAGCGCCGAGCGCATCGACGCCGAGGCGCTGGGCTCGGTCATCGACCGGGCGTACCGGGACGCGGCCGTGGATCCCGGCACGGTCGACACCGGGGTGGTGATCCTCACCGGTGAGGCGCTGCGGCGCCGCAACGCCGAGGCCATCGCGGGGGTGCTCGCCGAGCGGGGCGGCGATCTCGTCACCGCGACCGCCGGGCACACCATGGAGGCCATGCTCGCCGCGTACGGTTCGGGCGCGGCGAAGGTCTCGTACGACACCGGGCTGCGTGTCCTCAATATCGACATCGGCGGCGGCACGACCAAGCTGGCGGTGCTCGACCGGGGCGAGGTGGTGTCGACCGCCGCCGTCCATATCGGCGGGCGCCTCCAGGTCATGGACGGCGCGGGCCGGATCGTACGGCTCGATCCGGCCGGCCGGCGCCATGCCGCGCGGGCCGGGTTCGACTGGGTGCCCGGCGATCTCGCGCGCCCCGAAGAAGCGGAGCGGGTCGCGGAGGCGATGGCGGACGCGCTGGTCGCGGCCGTCACCGGCGGCGCTCCGCCGCCCGAGGTCGCGGAGCTGTTCCTGACGGCGCCGCTCATGGTGCCGGGACCCGTCGACGGGGTGATGTTCTCGGGCGGGGTCGCCGAGTACGTGTACGGGCGGCAGAGCGAGGGGTTCGGCGATCTCGGGCTGCCGCTCGGCCGGGCGGTGCGCCGCCGGATCGACTCCGGCGGGCTGCCCTTCCCTCTGCTGCCCGCGGGCGAGTGCATCCGCGCGACCGCGCTGGGCGCCTCGGAGTACAGCGTCCAGCTCAGCGGGAACACCGGCTTCGTCTCCGACCCGGGCTCGCTGCTGCCACGCCGTGATCTGCGGGTCGTACGGCCGGTTCTCACGCTCGGGGAGAGTGTCGACGCGGCCGCGGTCGAGGCCGCCGTGCGCCATCGGCTGGCCGCCGTCGACGAGGTGGCGGCCGATACGGACGTGGCGGTCGCCCTGTCGTGGAGCGGGCCGCCGAGCCATCGGCGGCTGCTGGCCCTCGCCCGGGGTCTGCGGGACGCGCTCGCCGAGCGCACCGCGCGGGGCAGAGCCGTGCTCGTCGTACTCGACGGCGATGTCGCCCTGACCCTCGGCCGGCTGCTCAGGGACGAACTCGGGGTCACCGGACCGCTCCTGGTCATCGACGGGCTGCGGCTGCGGGACTTCGACCACATCGACATCGGACGCGTCCGCCGGCCCTCCAACACCGTGCCCGTCACCATCAAGTCCCTTGTCTTCGGCGAGGATCCCCGTCTCTGACACCGGTCCCGCCGGGCCCCGTTCTCCGGTGTCCCGGCGGGCCTGCCGGAGACCTGACGAGATGTCCGAAACGTAGCTGGTCAATCTCCCGACAATCCGTCGGTAACAATGAGATAACACCGACGTCGCATGGTTAGACCATAAGACCGAACCTGGTGTTTCATGCAGGGACCCAAGCGGCAACGCTCGGACATCTCAACGGCACGAACAGCCCGCTGCCCGGTCTCCTCCCTTAACGCCCGCGCCCCACTCGCCCGCCAATGAGGGCCCGCGACCGGCTTCGCCCAGGAGTGTGCGATGCGACATGGTGCTCTTACGGCCGGCCTCCTGGCCGCCGGATTGATCCTCACGGGTTGCGGTTCTTCTCCCACGACCCAGTCCCCCGGCGGCCAGGCCGCCGACACCGACCCCTACGCCCCCTATGCCTCGCTGACCGGCCAGGCACGGACGGACAAGCTGCTCGCCGACGCGAAGAAGGACGGCGCGCAGGTCGACCTCTACACCTCGAACACCGATATCCAGGACCTGGTCGACGGCTTCAAGAAGGCCTACCCGGAGATCAAGGTCAACGCGTTCCGGGCCAACTCCGAGACGGTCCTCCAGCGGATATCCCAGGAGAACCAAGCCAACAAGCCGCAGAACGACGTTGTCGACACGAATGACATCGAACTGCGCGCACTGGACTCGCAGGGCCTGCTCAAGCCGTACACCGGACCGGCCGCGGCCGGCCTCAAGGACGCCGCGAAGGGGCTCGGTGGCTGGACCGCGGAGCGTTTCAACGCGTTCGTCATCGGCTGGAACACCAACCTCGTCAAGAAGGGCCAGGAGCCGAAGAGCTTCGCCGACCTGGCCGATCCCCGCTGGAAGGGCCGGTTGTCCGTCGAGATCGGCGACTGGGACTGGTACGCGTCGATGCATACGTACCTCACCGAAGAGCAGGGAATGAGCCAATCCGATGCCGACGACCTCTTCAAAAGGATCGCCGCCAATGTCAAGGTGACGAAGGGCCACACGGTGCAGGGCGAACTGCTCAGTGCGGGACAGTTCGCCGTAGCCCTGTCCGTATACAGCCACACCGTCGACAAGGCCGCCAAGAAGGGCGCGCCCGTGGCATGGCGGCCCGTCGTGGAACCGGTGATCCTGCGACCCAACGGAGTCGGCCTCATGTCCCACCCCCGGCACCCCGCCGCAGCGCTGCTGTGGACGGACTGGGTGCTCGGCGACGGGCAGAAGGCGATCGCCGAGTCGCTCCGTATCCCGGCGGCCACCTCCGTACCGGGGTTCAAGGACCCCATCCCGGCCGGCACCACCACCTACAGCCTCTCGAAGTCCGCCGAGACGGACGGCAAGCGGTGGAGCGCCGACTACGACGCCCTGCTGCGCGGCGTGCCCAAGGCCGGCTGACCCACTCACCGTTTGCACCTCTTCACAGGAGCGCACCCGTATGAGGACCCGTAACTTGACTTTGTCCGTGTCCGGTCTGCTGGCCGCGACGCTCGTCGCGGGGTGCGGCGGCATGCCGGGCCAGGCCGGCGCGGGCTCGGACGAGGTCTACGGCCGGCTCCGGGGGCTGGCCGGCACCGAGCAACGCGCGCAGGCGGAGGAGCTGGCCGGGAAGGAGGGGAAGACCCTCTCCCTGTACACCTCGATGACCGCCGACATAGCGACCCCGATCGCCGAGGCCTTCGAGAAGGAGTACGGCATCCGCGTCAGCGTCTTCCGCGGCAACTCGGAGACGGTCCTCCAGCGGACCCTTCAGGAACAGGAGGCCGGCCGGCCGGGGGCCGATGTCATCGAGACCAACTTCGCGGAGATGGCGATCCTCGCCGGCAAGGGCCATCTCGCCGACTACAACGGCTCCGCTCTCGACAAGGTCGAGCCGGCCGGGAAGTTCGACCACTGGACGGCCACCCGTTTCAATGTGTTCCAGCCCGCCTGGAACACCACGAAGATCAAGCCCGGTGACGAGCCCAGGAGCTGGGAGGACCTGGCCCTGCCCAAGTACCGGGGCAAGATCACCATGGAGATCAGCGACAGCGACTGGTACGAGAACGTCACCAAGTACTGGCTGGACCACGGAAAGTCACAGGCCGAGGTGGACTCCCTCTGGAAGGGCATCGCGGCCAACTCCAAGGTCGCCAAGGGACACACCACGATGATGCAGTTCCTGACCGCGGGCCAGACCTCGATGGAGGCGATGAACTACACGTACATCACCGCCAGGGCCGCCAAGGACGGGGCGCCCGTGACCCATCTGCCCGCGAGCGGGGTCTCCACCATTCCCGCCTTCGCGCGGCCCAACGGGGTCGGCATGATCAAGGGCGCCCAGCACCCGGCCGCGGCCTGGCTGTTCTACGACTGGCTGCTCACCGGTGGCCAGCAGACCCTGGTCGATCTGGGCCTCACCCCGTCCACCAAGGTCCCCGGCGACAAGAGCGTCGACGGGCTCACCCTCGTACCGTTCGATGTCGAGGGCCTGACCAAGGACGACACGGTCTGGGACAAGAAGTACGACGCGCTGCTCCGCGGCGCCGACACGGTGGGGCGGTGACGCGCGATGGCACTCGCCTCCACCGCCACCGCTCCGCAGGGCGGCCAGGGGACTCCGGGCGCGGGGGCCTCCCCCGAGCCCGCGTCCCCCGGCCGGTTCGCGGGACTGCTGCGGCGACTGCTCTCCTTCCAGGGACTCCTGGTCGGCGGCGCCGTGGTGATCGTCGGCTATCTCGCCCTCGTACCGCTCGGCTATCTCATCCATGACACCTTTCTGAACAGCACCGGCACCGGAGTCTCGTTCGGCGCGTTCAGCCGCGCCTACGGAGGCAACTCCCAGGCCGGCTCGATGATGCTCAACTCGCTGGGCTTCGCGCTCGGTTCCGCGGCGCTCGCGCTGGTGCTCGGTACGGTCCTGGCCTATATCCAGGTCCGTACCGACACCCCCTTCAAGGGGCTGTTCTTCGCGGCCTCGCTGGTGCCGCTGATCGTGCCCGGCATCCTCTACGCGACCTCCTGGATCTTCCTCGGCGACCCGTCGAGCGGGGTCATCAACACCCTGATCTTCCAGCCGCTGTTCGGCACCGCACCGGTCAACATCTTCAGTGTGTGGGGCATGATCTGGGTGCAGGGCCTGCATCTGGCCCCCGTCACCTTCCTGCTCATGGTCGCCGCGTTCCGGGCGATGGACCCCTCACTGGAGGAGTCCGCGGCGATGTCCGGCGCCCGGCGGCTCACCGTACTGCGGCGGATCACCGTCCCGCTGCTGCGCCCGGCGATGATCTCGGCGTCGCTGCTGATGTTCGTCCAGTCCCTGGAGAGCTTCGAGGTACCGGGCCTGCTGGGACTCCAGAACGGCATCTACGTCTTCACCAGCCGGATCTACTTCGTCCTGCGCGCCTATCCGATCGACTACGGTGCCGCGGGCGCGCTGGCCATCGGGCTGCTGGTGATAGCCGCGGCCGGGGTGCTGCTCTCCGGCTGGCTCCAGCGCTCCTCGCGCAACTTCCAGACGGTGACCGGCAAGGCGTTCCGGCCCCGGCCGGTGGACCTGGGCCGGGCGCGGCCCTGGGTGGGCGCCGGGGTGATCGTGTACTTCCTGGTCACGGTGGTCCTGCCGGTCGCGGTCCTCGTCTACGCGTCCTTGCTCAAGTACTACGCCGCGCCCTCCCGCAAGACGCTCAGCTCGATGTCGCTGGAGAACTACAGCGAGGTCCTGCACATGCCCCTCGCCTTCACCGCGCTGAAGAACTCACTGATCGTCGGCATCGGCGCGGCCACCGCGGTCATGCTGCTGACCTCGATCGTCTCCTGGGTGGTGCTGCGCACCAGGGCACCGGGGCGGCGGGTGCTCGACCTGCTCGCCTTCACCCCCATCGTGATCCCCGGGCTGGTCCTCGGCCTGGCGCTCTCCTTCGTCTATCTGCGGATGCCGCTGCCGATCTACGGCACGCTGCTGATCCTGCTGGTGTCGTACTGCACGCGCTATCTGCCGTACGGGATGCGCTACTCGTCCGCGGCGATGGCCCAGATGTCGCCGGAGCTGGAGGAGTCGGCGGCGGTCTCGGGCGCCTCGTGGTTCCAGACCTTCCGGCGGGTGCTGCTGCCGCTGATGAGCAGCGGCATCCTGGCCGGCTGGGTCTACATCCTCGTGGTGTCCTTCCGCGAGCTGTCGAGCACGATCCTGCTCTACAGCCCCGGCAAGGAAGTGCTCTCGGTCCTGATCTGGGAGCAGTTCGAGAACGGCCAGTTCACCACGCTCGCCGCGCTCGGTGTCTGCATGGTCCTGATCCTCGTCCTGCTCGTCTCCATCGCCTACCGCCTGGGAGCCCGCTTCGGGCTGCAGGGCGACTCGTCGAACTAGCACCTGCCCGAAGGGACACCAGGGATGCTGACTGTCGAATCCCTCGCCAAGAGCTATGAATCGTCCGCGGGCTCCGCGCGCCGCCGCAAGTCCGCCGACAGCACCCGTGTCTTCGCCGTCGACGGAGTCGACTTCGATGTGCGCGACGGTGAGCTGTTCACCCTGCTCGGTCCGTCCGGCTGCGGCAAGACCACCACCCTGCGCTCCATCGCGGGCCTCGAACATCCCACGGCCGGCCGGGTCAGCCTGGGCGACCGGGTGCTGTTCGACGCCGCGAAGGGGATCAATCTGCGGGCCAACCGCCGTGGTTTCGGCATGGTCTTCCAGTCGTACGCGATCTGGCCGCACATGTCGGTCTTCAAGAACGTCTCGTTCCCGCTCGATGTGATGCCCCGCGCCAAGCGGCCCGGGCGCAAAGAGATCGAGGAGCGCGTCCAGCAGGTGCTCGATGTGATCGAGCTGGGCGCGTACGCCTCCCGGCCGGCCACCAAGCTCTCCGGCGGCCAGCAGCAGCGCCTCGCGCTGGCGCGGGCGCTGGTGACCCAGCCCGAGCTGATGCTGCTCGACGAGCCGCTCTCCAATCTGGACGCCAAGCTGCGCGAGAGCATGCGCTTCGAACTCAAGCGGCTCCAGCGGGAGCTGAACCTCACCGCGATCTATGTGACCCATGACCAGTCCGAGGCGCTGGTGATGTCCAACCGGATCGCGGTGATGAACGAGGGGCGCATCGAGCAGATCGGCAAGCCGCGCGAGATCTACACCAGGCCGGCCACCCGGTTCGTCGCCGAGTTCATCGGTACGTCCAACTTCATCGAGGCCAGGGTGGTGTCGGTGACGGGCGACGACGTGACCGTCGAGACCACTCAGGGGCGGCTGGTGGCGCGGGAGTGTCCGAGGACGCCCGCCGCCGGGGACTCGGTCCTGCTGTCGATCCGGCCGGAGTCGATCGATGTCTCCACCACGCCGCGGGGCGATGTGCCCAACGAGTGGTCGGGGAAGGTCCGTACGCGCGCGTTCCTCGGCGATGCCATCGATCACATCACGGGGGTCGGCGATCTGGAGATCCGCAGCCGCTCCAACCCGACGGTGTCGATACCGCCGGGCACCGAGGTGCATCTCACCGTGGCTCCGGAGAAGGTCACGCTCGTACCGGTCGACTGAGATGTACGGGCCTCCGGGCCGCTCTTCCGGGACCGGTCAGGACCCGGAAGAGCGGCCCGGCCACAACGGACCCGGTCACAACGGGCCCGATCACAACCGGTCCGATCACAACCGGTCCGTCACAAGCAGCCCGTCACAACCGGCCCGCCCACAACGGCCCAGGAACGGACACCGGAACCAGGGAGAGGCGTAGTGTCCCGCATGGCGATACCCGAGGTGCTGCGCAATCGCGACTTCACCCTCTACTGGGGCGGTGTGATCCTGTCCCAGATCGGGACACGGGGGGCCGTCGCCGCCAATCTCTACCAGGTCTACCAACTCACCGGCTCCACCGCGCAGGTGGGCCTCGTCGGCCTCTCGCAGGCCGTCGCCCTGCTGGTGCTGTCCCCGCTCGGCGGGATCTACGCCGACCGGCTCGACCGGCGGCGCCTGCTCCAGGTGACCCAGTGTCTGGCGCTCGTCGTGTCGGCGGGGCTCGCCGCCGTCACCCTCGCCGACGCCGCCACGGTCTGGACCGTCGTCGTCTCCTCACTGCTGGCGACGGCGGCGGCGACCTTCGACCAGCCGGCCCGCCAGGCGCTGATCCCCGCGATGGTGCCGAGGGAGCGGCTCGTCGACGCCTTCGCCCTGCTCAACCCCTCGCGCGAACTGGCGGTTCTGGTGGGCCCCGCGCTCGCGGGTCTGCTCATCGCGGCCGGCGGGCCCGGCGCGGTCTATGTCTTCGACACCGTGACGTACGGGGCACTGGTCGCCGTCCTCGCGGTGCTGCGGGTTCCGCCGCTGGCCGTCGCCGACGAACGGGCGTCGCTGCTGGAGAGCCTGCGCGAGGGCGTGGCGTATGTCGGCCGCAAGCCGCTGGTACGGCAGCTCATGGGCCTCGATCTGGCGGCCACGGTGTTCGGCGCGTACCGGGTGCTGCTGCCCGCGTTCGCCGCGGACGTGCTGCACACCGGGGCCACCGGGTACGGCCTGCTCGCCGCCGCGCCCTCGGCGGGGGCGCTGATCGGTTCCGTGTGGGTCTTCAAGCTGGTGCGTACGGCGCGTTCGGGCCGGATCGTCCTGTGGGCCACGGCCGCGTACGGGCTGGCCGTGGCGGGTCTCGCGCAGTCACGGGTGTTCCCGGTGGCGATCGTGATGGCCCTCGCCCTCGGGGCCGCGGACGCGCTCGCCACCACCGTCCGGCATGCCGCGGTGCAGGTGGAGACACCGGACACACTGCGCGGACGGGTCTCCGCCATCTACCAGATGTGCTCGCGGGGCGGTCCCGCGATCGGGGACTCCGTGATCGGCGCGCTCGCGGGAGTGGCGGGTCCCGTGCTCGCGCTCACGCTCGGCGGCCTGGTCCCCACCGCCGTGTCCGGGCTGAGCGCCCTCGGCAGCCGTACGGTCCGCGACTACAGCGTGCCGAAGGCGCAGCCCGCCTCCACCTGACCCGGCGCGTCCTCCTACCCCTACTCGTACGCACCTGTCGCCCGTACACACCGCTCACCGTCGTTGTCCATCTCCCGCCCACCGACAGCCGGAAGGCCCCATGAGTACGCACACCACGACCGAAACCACCCACTACCACGTGCAGAAACGCCGCCGCGCCCAGTTCATCGAGGACTGGCGCAAGAACCACCGCACCGTTGTCGCACACGAGGACGTCGAGACACATCCCACCGCGCGCGGCAGCCGGGTGGGGGTGTACGTCGGCGCCGACGGCGACCGGCCGACCCGCACCATGGACGCCCTGGTCCATGAACTCGATCCGGGGACGACGACCACAACACACCGCCACTCGTGGGACGCCATGGTGTTCGTGGTGGCCGGGCACGGCTGGTCCGAGATCGACGGGGAGCGCGTCGAGTGGGGGCCGGGCGACTCCCTGCACTTCCCTGCCTGGTCCTGGCACCGCAGTGGCCATGCGGGCGAACCGGGGGACGCGACCGCGCGCTATCTGACGTTCTCCAGCGAACCGCTCCTGGAGACCATGGGCATGGCCGTCATCGAGGACGCGGGACACGCCCCCTGGGACACACTCCCGCCGCGCCCGCCGTACTCCGAGGGACGCGACGGGGCCGATCCGTACGCCGCGCGGCTGCGCCGGCTCGCCCGCGACCAGCGGGCCCGCCGCTCAGGACGGCTGCACACGAGCTGGGACGAACTGGAGCTGCGCAACACTCCGCGCGGTACCCGTACCACCTTCCTGCTCGACCGGGCCATCGGCTACCAGGCCTCCGGCATCACCATGGCCATGTTCGAAATCGGTCCCGGCCGCGCCCAGTCGATGCACCGGCACCCGGGCGAGGCCTGGCTGTATGTGGTGGAGGGCTCGGGCGAGAGCTATCTGGGCACCGAGCCGGAGGGCGGCGAGCGGCACCCCTGGAAGAAGGGCGATCTGATCGTCGTCGACCACTTCCTGTGGCACCAGCACATCAACACCGACCCGTCGCGTACGGCGAAGGTGGTGCGCATCCATATGTTCGACAGTCTGCTGGAGACCATGCGGGCGCTGTGCGATCCGCTGGTGCTGTTCGAGGAGCCGCCGGACCACATCCGCGACGCGCAGGCCGGTGACCCGTCGACCATCGAGTGGCCGCCGCTCCAGCGGCCCACCTGGCCATGAGCGGCCGCGCGACGGGCCGCCGCGCTTCGGGCGGTAGTGCTTCGGACGGTCGTGTTACGGACGGTCGTGTCACGGACGGGAGCGCGGTGGGCTCGCACGGAAGGTGTGCGAGGTGACCGTAGCTCTGCCGCACGGTGTGGCGGGCATCCATGCCCTGCCCGCCGGTCACCACGACGGCCCGTGGGACGCGGTGATCACCGGTCCCCGGGTCAAGGAACGGCTGCTCGCGACCGCCGTCCTCGTGCTCCGGCACGGGGCGCGGCTCGCGGGCTCCGCCGTGGCGCCGCACGGTCTGATCGTCCTCGCGGGACCGCCGGGCACCGGCAAGTCGACCCTGGCCCAAGGGCTGGCGCAGGCCGCCGCGCGGGCCCTGGCACCGCACGGCGCGACCACCCTCGTCGAGGTCGATCCGCATGCCTTCCCCAGCGAGATGCTGGGCGAGAGCCAGCGTTCGGTCTCCCGGCTCTTCCGGGAGACCCTGCCGGAACTGGCCGCGCGCCGTCCGCACACCCTGGTTCTCGTCGACGAGGTCGAGGCGCTGGCGGTGCGCCGGCAGGCCGCCTCGTTCGACACCAATCCCGTCGATGTCCACCGGGCGACCGATGCCGTGCTCAGCGGGCTGGACGCGCTGCGCGCCGAGCGTCCCGGCACGCTGCTGGTGGTCACGACGAACTTCGCCGAGGCAGTCGACGACGCGTTTCTCTCCCGCGCCGACCTGGTCGTACGGACCGCGCTGCCGGACGAGTCCATGGTCCCGCTGATCGTGGCGGACTCGTTGCGCGAACTGGCGGCGCAGTGGCCCGAGTTGGGGCCGCTGGCCGAGGACACCGCGGTGCACCGGCGGGTGGGGAAGCTGCTCGCCGGCCTGGACGGGCGGCGGATACGCAAGACGGTGCACGGCGCCCTCGCACTGCGGCTGGAAACCGCGCGCGAACCGTCCCTGCTGGGGGCGGACGATCTGATCGCGGCGGCGGAGGAGAGCGCGTCGGGCGGGCCCTGGGCCGGTGTGTGAGCCCCGGGCCGAGTGTGAGTGGGCCGGAGTGTGAAACGTACGGACAGGTGTCAACGTACGACGAGGCCGCGTCCCCGGTCGGGGGCGCGGCCTCGTGCGTGGCGGGCGTCGGGGCCTCTACCGCGCGCTGTACTCGGGAGCGTCCTCCAGGAAGTGGACGTTGTCGTAACCGAGGTGCTTGAACACACGGTTCTGCGAGGAGAAGAGACGCAGCGGTGTGCCGTCGGCGGCGAAGAGCTGGCAGATGTGGTTCTGCGGTACGTAGAGGGTGTCGCCCTGGGTGATCTCGTACCGGGTGGGCTCCAGGGCGATCCGCGCGTAGTACTTCTCGGCGATCTCGGCCTCGACCTCCCACTGGAGCGCGTAGCCGCCGCCTTCGAGGACGTAGAAGACCTCGTCGGCCATCTTCCAGTACTTGCCCGAGCGGCTGCCTGCGGGAATGTCGAGTTCGAAGGCGTCGACGGAGAAGATCCGGGCGTCGGTGCGCTCCGGGGAGGACATCACCCGGACCCGGCCGAGCGGGGTGTTCTCCCACTTGGTGTCCGCCGGGCTGATGACCTTCTTGCGGTCCAGGACCCCCGGGGTCCAGATGCTGGACCAGTCCTCCCGGGGCCCGAACTCGGCCTCGCGCTTCACCGGGCCGCTGCGGCCCTGCTGCCACAGGCCCATGAACATCCAGGTGCTCTTGGCCTTGACGACGAGCGCGGTGGCCGTCTCGCCGTACGGGTTGAAGTGGCGGTGGACGGAGTCGGTGTGGACGAAGACGAGGTCGTCCTTGGCCCAGTCGTAGCGCTGGTCGTCGTGGATCTCGTAACCGCGCCCGCGCAGGATGTAGAAGGCCGCCTCGTTCTGGTGGCCGTGTCCGTGGTTGCTGGACTCGGGCGGGAGTTCCACGAAGTGGACCTGGATCGTCTGGGTGAGGAAGTCCTCGTCACCGGGGCCGACACGCCACCAGGTGCGGGACTGCTCGCTGTCGCCGGAGTGGCCGACCTTGGCGTCGTCGACGACCACCGAGTCGTCGCGCACTCTGTCCACCGCGAGCTGCTGCCGGCGGAATTCGTCGAGACCGTAGGTCTCGGACGTCAGGCCGCGGACGAAGACGCGCCCTTTCGCTCCCATGGGTCCTCCTGTGCTGTGCGGGCATAGTGGTGCGGCATCCACAGTTCGGTTCAGTGGTCTAACCATAATACCTGCGCGTGTCGTCCGTCACCCCTTGGGACGATTCGACCTCCGGGAACGGACACGTGCGGCGAAAGCACGCCACGTAAAGCACGGCACGCACGGAGGAGCACCACGCCACGCACCGAGGGAGCACACAGAAAGGCGCCCCATGACGAGGAGTCGTCATGGGGCGCCAGTGGGGCTCGGCGGTGTCAGCCTTCGACCGGGCCGCCTTCCGTGTGCTCGTCCTTGACCCGGGACGCCGTCCGCTGGAGGTGGGCGTTCATGGTCGCGGTCGCGGCGTCGAGGTCGCGCGCGGCGACGGCCTCGACGAAGTCCCGGTGCTCCTTCGAACCGAGCAGGCCCATCTGCGGCTCGACGGTCTGGGCCTGCCGCAGACTCATCAGCAGGGGGCCGTGGAAGGACTCGACCAGCATCTTGATCGCGGCGTTGTGCGTGCAGGCCGCGACACGGGTGTGGAAGTCCGCGGACAGTTCCATGGTGTACTCGCCGCGCTCCAGCGCCTCGGCGTGCTCGTCGCACATCGCCCGCAGGTCGTCCAGGTCCTCCTGTGTCGCCCGTTCGACGATCAGGGGGACGATGCCCAGCTCGACGACGAGCCGCGCCTCGGTGACCTCGGCGGCGGTGAGCGGCGACAGGGACAGCAGGGTGGCGAGTCCCTCCCCCACCTGGCGCGCGTCGGGCGTGGTGACGAAGGCGCCGCCGCGGGCACCGACCCGGATCTCCACGAGTCCGCTCGCCTCGAGGATGCGCAGCGCCTCGCGCACGGTCACCCGGCTGACCCCGAAGTGCACGCACAACTCGCGCTCACTGGGCAGCCGGTCGCCGGGTTTGAGCCGCTCCTCCTTCAGCAGAAGCCGGATCTGATCGACGATGACCTGCGAGACACGGCTGGAGGAAACGGTCTTGAACAGCTCTTCGGGCACGGGAAGTCGCCCGGCAGGCGTCTCGCCACCGGTCTGCGCTGCCGGAGGCTGGCTCCTGGGTCGGGTTGGCATGCGCACAGTGTCCCACGGCGGGACGCTCGTTTGACGGCCCTCAGACCAATGGTTTAAGGTCATACCAAAATACCAGGAAGATCGCCGGGAGGGCACCCGATGACCGACCGCGTGCCCGGGGGCGAGGCACCGCGCGAAGAGCAGGAGTACGGGGCGCTGCGCGAGCGGGTGGCCATGGCGTGCCGGGTGCTGGCGGTCACGGGGCTGGTCGAGCACGTCCTCGGCCATGTCAGCGCGCGCGTGGGTGCGGAAAGGCTGCTGGTACGGGGACGGAGCCCCCGGGAACGCGGGCTGGCCTTCACCGTCGCCGACGATGTCCGGGAGGTCGACCTCGACGGCCGTCGTACGGACGACGGAGGCGCCGATGGATGGGCGCCGCCCAACGAACTGCCCCTCCACACCGAGATCCTGCGCGCCCGGCCGGATGTCACCGCGGTCGTGCACGCGCATCCGCCCGCGGTCGTCGCGGCCTCGGTCGCCGGGCTCCCCTGGCTCCCGCTGGTCGGCTCGTACGACATCCCCGCCGCCCGTCTGGCCCGCGACGGCATCCCGGTCTGGCCCCGCTCGGCCCTGATCCGCCGCCGCGACCTGGCCGCGCCGATGGCCGCGGCGCTCGGCGACCGCCCGGTGGTCGTGCTCAGAGGGCACGGCCTGGTGACGGTGGGCACCGGCGACCCGGCGGACGCCGTGGCCACGGCCGTCACCCTGGCCCTGGCGGTGAACTCGCTGGCGAAAACGACCCTGTCCATAGCCGCCACCGGCGCCCCGCTCCACCCGATCAGCGACGAGGACCTGGCCGAACTCCCCGACCTGGGCCCCTCGTTCACCACCACGACGATGTGGCAGCACCTGGAAGCCAGAGCCACCCACGAGACCCCTCACACCCCACCGCACTGACCACCGGCGAAGCGCTTCGAGGTCCGGCTTCGCGGTCCAGCAGGAGTACGGGCCGGGGCCGCCGTGTGATGGTGTGTCAGGTCGTGACGGGTTTGGTCTGGGTGCAGTTCTTCCATTCGACCCAGGGCCGGGTGCCGCCGCTCGTGGGGCCCGTGGCGTAGGTCGGATTGCCGGTGATGGTCTGTTCCTTGTGCTCGTGGGTGATGTCGATGCCGAAGAGCTTGAAGCCCACCGTGACCTGTCCGGCGGAGATGCCGAAGCCGATGCCGAGTGAGGCGTTCCACCAGTCGGTGTTGGCCTTGTAGTCCAGCTTGGAGAGCTTGCCCTTGTCGTGCAGCAGCCGCTCCAGCGGGCCTGTGTCCGCGTCCGGCGCCTCCGCCGCGTCCGACGGCGTCGGCAGCGCGTCACTCGCCGGGAAGTCACCGCGCCCGCGCAGCCAGTCCTCCACCAGCGTGCTGTCCGCGTCGTTGTCGAGGACGAGCTCCGCCGACTCGGTGTGGATCTGCGACTCGATCTCCCCGCCGCCCCCGCCGACATCGATCGTGACGGGCCCCGCGTTGGCCCCGGCCCCGACATTGATCCCGGGCCCGTCCCCGGACTCCTGACTGGTCGTGATCACCATCTTCTGCGGATGGTGCGGCCGGCCGTTCTTCTCCTCCTCGTCGTACATGGCCGCGTCATAGGTGACCGCCACCTGCTGCATCCGCGTGCCGGTCGCCTGGCCCACCTCGCCGGCCTTGCCGCTCACCGAGAAGGTGTAGACGAAGGTGATCTTCCCGGCGTCCGGTCCCGTCTTGTTCCGCAGGACCACCACGTCCTCGGTCATCGAGCCCGAGAACGTCTCGCCGGAGATGCTGCCGAGGTCCTTCGGCTTGCCGTCCTTGCCGCCCTCCCCGCTGCCCTTCTTGAACGACTTGCCGAAGCTCACCCCGCCCGACACCTCGGTGCTCGTCTTGGTGATGTCGACGTCCGGCGCCCGCTCCGGTTCGAGGTCGGGCTTCTTCTTGCCCGCGTGGTAGCCGCAGATCATCCCGAGTTCGGAGGAACGGGGGCCCGCCGGACGGCTGTTGCAGTCGTCCATGGCCTTCAGGTACTCGGCGAACTGCTTGGCGTCCGCCAGATTGGCCTCAAGGTCGGCCTGGGGGTTGTCACTCTTGTTCCCGTTGAACAGCCACTGGCCACCGCTGCCGCTGCCCGCCACATACGAACCGCTCAGCGAGGCGCTGCCGCCCCAGTCCTTCAGACCGGGGATGCCGGCGGAGATGCTCGCCGTGACCCCGGCCCCGGACTCCGTCACCCGTTCCAGCGTGACCGTACCGTCGGACCACTGCTGGAGCTTGACCGTCTCCGAGCTGCTGATCTTGATGAACAGGATCTGGATGACCACGGTGTCCTTGGTCTGATCCTGCGACAGCAGACACTTGGCGGGCTGGAACGGATCGCCGGGCGGTACGGCAGGCCCCTCGCCGTCGCCTCCGCCACCGTCCTCCCCGCCGCCACCGCCACCCCTGTTGCCCGAATCGCACCCGGAGTCGCCATCGGCGGCATGAACGATCCGGCAGACCGCGTCCTTCAGCCCCACCGCCTCGTTCTCGGGCACCGTCAGCCCCACGATCGCCGCGACGATCAGCGCGACCACCCCGGCCACGGCGACGTACTCGACTCCGCCCTGGCCCCGGTCCTGCCGCATCGCGACGGCCCTACCGCCATGGGCATGCCAATCCGATATATCCCCGGCGCTCTCCACCATCCGCTCCTCACCCCACGTCGTGAACGACCCCCGAACGCAGAGCAGCGTAAGAACAACCCGAGCCCCAACAGCAGGGTCCGCAGGCCCAGTCCAGGACCCACGGCCGGGCCCAGACAGGGGCCCAAATCGCTCCGGGCCGCGATTCGGGCACGCCACGTGCCCGTATCCGCCAGCTTTTTACCTGGGCGGCCTATCTTTTGACGGATCATGAGAAAGTTCCGGAGATTTCATCCGAACCTCTGGACAGCCCCCACACGTCGCCCTAATGTCTCGGCCCAACCAGGCAAGTGTTTCGTCGCGGTAACACCCACACCGCTCAACCGCACCACGACCGACCGGCGCTCCCGCGAGCGCCGTACAGCACCTCTGTCTCCGTTCGTCCTTGTCTTTGTTCGTCTCCCCCCACGGCCGGGCCCCGCCCGTCCCTAGGCGCTGCGCGTCCGCCGTCGCGACGGCCGCACGCTCGCGCACTGTGCAGGACCTCGTCGGTATACGCCGGCGAACGTCGTCATACGGGGTATCGGACCGCGCCGACCCGCGCGGTCGTGACCGCAGCAGAAGGGAAGCGATATGAAGATCCGCACGTTCGTCGCCACGGCCTCGCTGGTGGCCTCCGGAAGTCTCGTCGCGTTCACGGGATCCGCGCAGGCCGCCCTTTACACCACCTGTGTGGGTGACGGCGGGGCCGTCACCGTCAACGGCGATCTGGTCGTACCGGCCGGGCAGTCGTGCACCCTGACCGGTACGAAGGTCAAGGGCGCCGTGACGGTGCAGGCCGGGGCCGACCTCGTCGCCTCGGGCGCCACCCTCAACGGAGGGGTCAGCGTGGGCGAGAACGCCTACATCGATCTCACCGACACCTCGGTGAAGGGCGCGCTGACCGCGCAGGGGGCCTTCGGCACTCATCTGCAGGGCACCGCCGTCAAGGGCGCGATCACCGCCAACCAGGGCTTCCTGTACGCCGTCGACTCGACGCTCGACGGCAATGTCAGAGCCCAGTCCGGCGAACTGTACGTCTCCGGCAGCACCGTGGACGGCAGTCTGACCGGCGAGGCGAACCAGTACTCCGACGTCTATGACAGCACCGTCGACGGAAAGCTGACGGTGAACGGCAACGCGCTCGGCGGAGTCCTGTGCGCCAGCGAGGTGTACGGCGACACCGTGTACAACGCGAACTCCGACACGCTCCAGCTCGGTGGCGAGGGGCTGCTCGGCTCCTGCTCGGGGGCCACGTACCTGGACGGGAACCTGGCGGTCACCGACAACACGGCAACCGCCGTACTGGACAACGCGATCGTCCGGGGCAAGCTGACCGCCACCAACAACTCGCCCGTGCTCCAGGTCGGTGAACTGGCCCGGATCCGCGGTGGCATAACCGGCGAGACGACCGCGGCCGGTGCCGCTTCGGCCGCCGCGCGCTCCTTCAAGGCGGCGCCGCAGGACCGCGGGAACAGCCTCGCGGAGAAGGCCGCGGAGCGGGCCGCCGAGGCCAGGGCCGAGGCCAAGGCCGCCGGCGCGACCCACCTGTAACCAGCCGGCACCGGTCAACGCGGCGGCCACGCGGGGTCATTGGCCTGCCATGGCACCCCCGCGACGGCCACCGTCGCAGCGCGGCACCCCGCCGACGGGCCACCGGTCCCGGCGCGCCGCCACCGCAGCACCGCCCCACCGCCACGCACCCTCGGTACACCACGATCGGCCGTCGCCGACGTAACGGCGTGGCACGGGCGACGCAGCGCCCCGAACGTTCTCACCTTCTTTCCTCCCTCAGGAGTGGCCATGGGCCATCTGCACAAGTCCTTCGACCGCAGGAACTTCCTGCGCGCCACCGTCGGCACCACCGTGGCGCTCGCCGCCGCCTCGGTCACCGGGGCGACGGCGGCGACCGCCTCCGCCGCGACCCGCGGCCTGTCCATCCCCAAGGACCGCATCGGCATCCAGCTCTACAGCATCCGCGACAAGGTCAGCGCGCTCGGCTTCGGTGTCGTGCTGCCGGAGCTGGCCCGGATCGGTTACAAGGAGATCGAGTTCGCCGGATACACCCAGAACACCTCCATCCTGGGCCGGCAGATCACCCTCCCCGAGATCCGCCGGATCCTCGACGACAACGGGCTGCGCGCGGTCGGCAGCCATGTCGGCCTCGGCAATCTGCGCAACAACCTCCAGGGCGAACTCGACGCGGCCGAAATCCTCGGCATGCCGCACGTCGGGACCGCCAACGCCCCGTCGAACATCAACACGGTCGCGGGCTATCTCGCCGCCGCCGAGGAGTTCAACACCTGGGGCGCGGCGGCCACCGCCCGCGGTCTCAAGCTCTACCAGCACAACCACGCGGGCGAGTTCGCCTTCGCCACCGACCAGCCGTCGGTGCGGCTGTACGACGTGTTCCTCAGGAACACCGATCCGCGCCATGTGTATCTGGAGATGGACGTCTACTGGGCGTATGTCGGCCAGTACCGCTGGCCCGGCTTCGACCCGGCGGCGTATGTGCGCAACCAGCCGTACCGCTACCCGCTGTTCCACATGAAGGACGGCGACAGCAATCCGTCGAAGGCGGACGGTTACGACATCGTCGAGTTCGGCGCGGGCGATCTGCCGTACGAGAAGTTCGTCCGTGACATCGGTCCCCGCGAGTCCCACATCGGCATCTGGGAGCAGGACACCGCGCCCAACACCCAGCCGAATCCGCCGGGTTCGCTCGGTGCCGCCGAGCGGAGCTTCACGGCGCTGAAGGGTCTGCTCGCCTAGTTCGCACACCGACCGGGCCCGGCCCGCCGGAACAGCCGTACCGGCGTATCGCCGTTACGGTACGGCCGGACGGGCCCGGTCGCGCACCCTCCTGACCGTCAGCGACCAAGGAGACGCATCCCCGTGCACCGTACCCTCAGACGCCTGATCTCAGGTGTCCTGCTCGCGGCGCTGCCCGCGCTCGGCATGGTGGCCCTCGCGCCCGCCGCGCAGGCACACGAGAACCATGAACACGCCCTGGACTGGGCGAACTACGAGAAGGTCACCCTCACCAAGGACACCGGCGAGCCGATCGATCTCGCCGTACTGCCCGACAACCGGGTCCTGCACACCGCGCGCAACGGCGATCTCCGGCTCACCGATCCCGGCAGCGGTGTGACCAAGGTCGTCAACCACATCGACGTGTACCAGAACTCGGAGATGGGGCTCCAGACCGTCACCCTGGACCCGGACTTCGCCACCAACAAGTGGGTCTACCTCTACTACTCGCCGCCCCTGAGCACTCCGGCCGGCTCGGCGCCGCTCCAGTTGCCGGCGGGCGAGACCGACTCGTACTGGGACCGGTGGAAGGGGTACGACACCCTCACCCGCTTCAAGTGGACTGGGGACAAGCTGGATCTGTCCACCGCCCAGGAGATCATCCGGGTCGACTCCAACCGCGGCCAGTGCTGCCATGTCGCGGGTGACGTGGACTTCGACGCGGACGGCAATCTCTATCTCGCCACGGGCGGCAACACACCGGCGTCGGGCCCCAATGTCAACGGCTACACCCCGATCAACGACGCCGCCACCTACAACCCGGGGCTCGACGAGCGCCGTGGTTCCGGCAACACCAATGACCTGCGCGGCAAGATCCTCCGTATCAAGGTCGGGGAGGACGGCTCGTACACCGTTCCGGACGGGAACCTGTTCCCGCCCGGTACGGACAAGACGCGGCCCGAGATCTTCGTGATGGGTCTGCGCAATCCCTTCCGGCTGGCGGTGGACCGGACGACCGGTGCCGTGATGTGGGGCGACTACGGCCCCGACGCGGGCACGGCCGACCCGAACCGCGGGCCGATGGGATATGTCGAGTGGCAGACCACCACCAAGGCCATGAACAGCGGCTGGCCGTTCTGCACGGGCGACAACACCAAGCCGTACCGTGACTTCGACTTCGCCACACTCACCCCGGGCCCGGCCTTCGACTGCGCCAAGCCGGTCAACGACTCGCGCTGGAACACCGGTCTGACCGAGCTGCCCCCGTCCGTCCCGGCCACACTGTGGTACGGCGACCGTGACACCGACCAGCCGTGGCCCGAGCTGACCGCGTTCCGCGGCCCGGGCGGACCCGGCGGCCAGGCCCCGATGGGCGGTCCGGTCTACCACTACGACGCGGACAACCCGTCTCCGGGCAAGTTCCCGGAGTACTGGGACGGCAAGGCGTTCTTCGGGGAGTTCTCCCAGGACTATGTGGCCGCCCTGACCCTCGCGGGACCGGACGGGCCGGTCACCAAGCTGGAGAACGTCCTGCCCAACAGCGAGCGGTCCGCGAACGGCATTCCGCCCTGGGACAACCCGATGGACCTGGAGTTCGGCCCGGACGGCGCGCTCTATGTCCTGGACTACGGTGACGGCTTCTTCCGGCAGAACCCCGACGCGGGCCTCTACCGGATCGACTACGCCGAGGGCAACAAGGCGCCCACCGCGGTGATCAAGGCCGACCGCACCTCCGGCCAGGCACCGCTCGCGGTCTCCTTCGACGCCACCTCCTCCACCGACCCCGAGGGCGGCGCACTGACGTACCAGTGGGACCTCGACGGCGACGGCACCTTCGACGCCACCGGCCCCCGGGCCAGCCGTACGTACCCGGACAACGGCCAGTTCCAGGCCCGGCTCAAGGTCACCGATCCGCAGGGCAAGACCGGGCTGTCGAGCCGTCAGATCACGGTCGGCAACACCGCTCCGACGATCGGGATCACCTCGCCGCCCAACGGCGGGTTCTTCAACTGGGGCGACGCCGTGCCGTACGGGGTCCGGGTCGAGGACGTCGAGGACGGCAATACGGCCGACTGCGCCAAGGTCGCCTGGACCTTCGGTCTCGGGCACAACCAGCACGGCCACCCGGTCAACAGCGGTACGGGCTGCTCGGGCGCGGTCGTCACACCCACCGACGCCGGACACGGTGACACCGAGAATGTCTTCGGTGTGCTCGGCATCACCTACACCGACAAGGGCGCGGGCGGTGTGCCTCCGGCCACCGGCGACGCCCAGGTGGTGCTCAACCCCGCGCTGATGCAGGCCGAGCACTACGACACCGCGGAGGGCGTCACCGTCACCGACGACGCCGGGGCGTCCGGTCAGCGCACGGTGACCTCCTTCGACGCCGGGGACTGGATCTCGTACGACCCGGTCTCGTTCACCGGTATCACCGGGGTGAAGACCCTCGCCTCGGGCGCCGGCACCCTGTCGCTGCGCTGGAACGCCGCGGACGCGGAGCCGTTCGCGACCGTGACCGTACCGGCCGGTGACGGCCCGAAGACCGTCACCACTCCGCTCCCCGGCGCGCCTTCGGGGACCGGGCAGCTCTATGTCACCAGCACGGGCGGTGTGGATCTGGACGCGCTGACCTTCCAGGGTCCCGGTGTCGCCGACAAGACCCCGCCGAAGGTGTCCGCGGCGCTCAACCCGGCGCAGCCCAATGGCGGCGACGGCTGGTACACCAGCAATGTGTCCCTGAGTGTCACCGCCACCGACAACGGCACGGTCAGCAGCCGTCAGTACTCGGTCAACGGTGGTACGACCTGGCTGGCGGCCAACTCGGCCGTCACCCTCTCCACCGAGGGCACCACCACCGTCCTGTACCGGGCGACCGACAGCGGCGGCAATGTCTCGGAGGTCGGCACCCTCACCGTACGGATCGACCGGACCGGTCCTTCGGTGACGATCGCCGGTGTGGACGCGGACGCCGCCTATGGCGACTCCAAGCAGCCCACGCCGGTGATCAGCACCACCGACGCGGTCTCCGGGGCCGCCACCGCGACCGCCACCCTGGACGGCGCGGCGATCACCTCGGGGCAGCCCGTGCAGCTCTGGCGGCTGCCGCTGGGCGGCCATGACCTCACGGTCACGGCCAAGGACAAGGCGGGCAACACCACCGTCAAGACCGTCCGCTTCACCACGACCACATCCTTCGCCGACCTCGACGCGCTGATCCCCCGGCTCCGCGCCGAAGGGCTCATCACGGCGCAGGGCGAACAGCGGCTGACGGTCCGGCTCGGCCAGGCGCGCGCGCACGCCGAGGCAGGGCGGACCAGCCAGGCGGCCTCGGTGCTGGAGTCGTTCGCGACCTCGGCGGGCGACTCCGCGCTGGTGACCGACGCGGCGGCGAGATCCGCTCTCGCGCGGGACGCCCGGGATGTCAAGGGAGGGCTGACCGACTGACGTGTCCACGCGGCAGTGCCTGACCGCACTGCCGCGTGCGCCGTCCGACAGCACTGCCCGAAGCGCTGCCCCCTGTGGTGGGGCAGCGCTTCGGCCAACTTTTAGCGGGATGAGCAGAAGTTCCGTACGATCGGACAGTAAGGGTCGGTGTGACCGCGCCGACGCCTTGGGGAGTCTGGGGAAGTGGAGCCCGTGAGCGTTCAGTACCGTGTATTGAGCATGCTGCGCGACAACGGCCCACTGTCCCGGGCCCAGTTGTCGGACAGACTTGAGGTGCCGCGCCCGCGGCTCCTCGCCGAGCTCGACCGGATGGTCGCCACCGGCATGGTCCTGGAGGCGGGGCCCGCCGCCTCGCGCGGCGGACGCCGCTCCACCCTCGTCCAGCTCGACCCGGGCCTGCGGTTCGCGGCCGTCGACCTCGGCGCCAGCTCGATCGACATCGAGATCACCGACGGCGGCCTCGAACCGGTGGCCACGTACGCGGAGGCCGCAGACATCCGCTCGGGTCCGGTCGCCGTACTGGACCGGGTCAGCGAGATCCTGCACAAGCTGCGCGCCCAGGGCCACTACACCCGTCTCGACGCCATCGGCATCGGCCTGCCGGGACCGGTCAGCTTCCGCAGCGGTGTGCCCGTCTCCCCGCCGATCATGGTGGGCTGGAACCGCTATCCCGTACGGGACACCCTCGCCCAGGAGCACGGCTGCCCGGTGGTCGTCGACAACGACGTCAACGTGATGGCGCTCGGCGAGGCACACTGCGGAGTCGCCAGGTCCGTCGACCATCTGCTCTTCGTCAAGATCGGCAGTGGGATCGGCTCCGGCATGCAGCACCACGGGCGGATATACCGGGGCGCGGAGGGCTGCGCCGGGGACATCGGCCATATCCAGGTCGAGGCCGACGGACCGGTCTGCTCCTGCGGCAACACGGGCTGTCTGGAGGCGTACTTCGGCGGTGTGGCCCTGGCCCGTGACGCCCTGGAGGCCGCACGCTCCGGACAGTCCCCCGCCCTCGCCGAGCGGCTCGCCGAGCAGGGGACGCTGACGGCCGTCGATGTGGCCGAGTGTGCCACGGGCGGTGACAACGCCTCCGTCAACCTCATCCGGGCGGGCGGACACCGGGTCGGGCAGGTGCTCGCCACCCTGGTCAGCTTTATGAACCCGTCGATGATAGTCATCGGCGGCGGCCTGTCGGGGCTGGGCTATCTCCTGCTCGCCGAGATCCGCAGTGTCGTCTACAAGCGCTCACTGCCACTGGCCACGGGCAACCTGCCGATCGTGATGTCCGAACTCGGCCCCCGCGCGGGCGTCGTCGGAGCGGCGCTGCTGGCCAGCGAACTCGCGTACGGCGGGCATTCCTGACCGGAGCCGGCGAACGAGTGCCGGCGCGCGGCCGGCCCGGCCGGCCGCCCATGACTCCTGGGGCGGCCGACCGGGCCGCTGCTGAGGCGGCCGACCGGCCGGCTCATCAGTGACCGCGCGGTCCCGGCGGTGTCACCACGCGGACGGCGCGGGCGGGGCGATCACCGGCGGGCGGTCGTCGCAGGTGATGGTGTTCGGGAGTTCCCAGGGGGCGAGCCAGGGGCCTGTGGTGCCGCCTCCGTCGTTGCCGCCGAGATCGGTCAGCGAGAACTCCGAGCCTGTGGCGGGGAAGTTGAACGAACCACAGTTGTTCACCCCGACCGCCCCGACATTGCGGGCGTCCACGTTCTCGAAGGACGCCGAGCCCGCCACCCGCGCGCTGACCACCGAGGTGCCCGTACCGTCGACCCTGATGTCCTTGAAGCGGACATTGCTGATCGAGTACAGGTCCTTCACCGGCCAGTCGCTGACCAGCATGATGGCGTTGTAGGTGTTGTCGAGGAAGTGGTCACCGGTCACCTGGATGTCGGCGTCGATGTTCTTCTCCAGGGCGTAGAACCAGATGGCGCCGAGGCCGATGTTCCAGTTCAGCTCGTACGTTCCGGCGCGGACCGTGGTGTTGTCGGTGATCCGCAGATAACCGGTGAACGCCTCGGCGCCGAAGCGCGATCCGACCTGGATGGCGCTGCCCTCCCGGATCGGGTCGGCGATCAGGTTGTTGGAGACGGTGTTGTCCTTGCCGCCGTAGACGGCGATGCCATTGGCGAGGACCGGTGTCTGCACGGTGTTGTGGTCGAAGGTGTTACGGGTGTTGGCGGTCTTCTCGGACCACATGGCGAGGCCGTCGTCACCCGAGTTGCGGACAAAGTTGTTCGACACGACCGAATCGGTCACACCCGTATGGAAGTTGAGGCCGTCGGCGATCTGGTCGACGATGACATTGTTCGTGATCCGCACATTGGACATCGGTCCGTCGAACCACAGGCCCACCTTGGTGTGCCGGATGTGCAGGCCGTCGATGGTCGAGTCGCTCATCGCGCCGCCGATGCCGTTCACCTGGTCGGTGTCGATGCGCTCACGGACGTCGCCCTCGATGGCGAATCCGGAGAGATGGACATTGGTACTGCCGCCGTCCGCCGCGTCCTTGCCGTAGAAGCCGACTCCGGTGTGGACCGAGCCGTCGGGGGCCGGGGTGTCGAGGGTGGTCTGACGTCCCTTGATGACGGTGTACCAGTTGCCCGCGCCCACGATCGTCACGTCGTCGACGATGATGTGACGGTTCACCTGGTAGGTGCCCGGCGGTATGTAGACCTTGAGGTGCTTGCGCTGCGCGAAGGCGATCGCCCTGTCGAGCGCGTCGGCGGAGTCGCGCCGCCCGGACGGATCGGCGCCGAAGGCCAGTACGTTGGCGGCGACGGGCTCGATGTGCGGCAGGGCGACACGGTGCGAGTCGAGCAGGTCGACGACCGTCCACGCGGCACGGCTTCCGGCCGGGACCGTCAGCCGTACGGTGTCGCCCGCGCGGTAGGTCCTGCCGAGGAGCAGACGCTGCTCGTCGTAGAAGTGGTTCGGCCGGAACGGCTTGTCGATGACCGGGGCCGGTGTGGTGGCGGCCGGTACGCAGGAGCACTCGGTGATCCACCAGTCCGGGTGCAGCAGACCGGCGTTGGGGTCGTTCGAGAACGGGTACTGGTTGTACAGCCACGCGTACTGCGAGGTGAGGGTCATGGTGGAGCGGTCCCTGCCGTTCACCGTGACATCGAGCGGGGCGGTGATGCCGCCGCCGTCCGGCGCGTCGGGAATGCTGTAGCGCACGGTGATGGCGTTGGCCGCGCTCGGCAGGGTGAACTCGACGTGCTGGCCCGGGGTGAGGCGGACGGCTTTCCGCCCCGAGGCCTCGGCGGGCAGGGTGTACGCGGTACGGTCCGGGCCGATGACCGAGCCGTTCGTCCTGGCGTTCTCCGCCTCCTGCTCGACGAAACCGAGGCTGGCGCCCCTGCCCGCGACGAGCGACGGATCGAGGGCGGCGCGGGTCACCACCGGTCCTGACTTGCCGTCAGCGGCGTTGCGGGCGAGGGCCGTTCCGCCGGTCAGCAGACCGAGACCGGCGGCGGCCGCGGTCACCGCCGCGACCACCGCGGCGGCTCTTCGTGCGGGTCTGCCGGATCTGCCGGATCTACGCGGTGTGCCGGATCTACGCGGTGTGCCGGGACCACCGGAACTGCCGGACCGTCCGGTGACGGCTCCTGTGATGCTCCATGACATCGAAAGCTCTCGTTTCTGTCGGGAGGTCGGGAGGTCGGAAGGGGTGAACGCCTGCGGCGCTCGGCGGAGCGGACGCCATGAGGTGAGGCGACATTAGGTCCCGCGCGGTTCGTTCCACAAGGCTCCTGCGAACTGATTTCATCTCATTGCCACTGAACTGCACGCAGACGTCAGGTTTTTGCGCACACGCGTAAACCCGGAAGCACGCAGAACTGTGGAGACAGGGACTGCTGGGTCCCTGGTCGTTCGCCGTAGGCGCATGCGCCCGCCCGTCCCCGCGCCCCTCCGGCAGACAGGCAGGGACCGGCCCGCGCCGCGACAATGGGGTCCAGGGGTCGATGGCAAGGTCCTCGGAGGAGGTATCAGCTCATGAGCACGACACCGAGCGCTCCGGGAGTCGCGGACGCGGCCGGCATGACAGGGCAGACCGTGGTGGTGATCGGCGGCAGCGCCGGGATGGGGCTGGAGACCGCCCGCCTGGCCCGTTCCCGCGGTGCCGATGTGGTGCTGGCCGGCCGCAACCCCGAGCGGCTTGCGCAAGCAGCGGCCGAAGTCGGCCCCGTCAGTACGGCGGTCTTCGACGCCACCGACGCCGAACGCCTTCGGACGTTCTTCGAGGAGCTGCCCGGTCCCGTCGACCACGTCATGAGCACCGCCGGCACCCCCTCGTACATGCCGCTGGACGGTATGGACCTCGCCGAGGCGGTCCGCGGCTTCGACGAGCGCATGGCGCTGACGCTCGGCATCGCCCTGTACAGCCGTGCAAAGGTCCGCGCGGGAGGCACACTGCTCTTCGTCGGCGGCACGGGCGGCCGGCGCCCCGGCGTCGGGATGTCCGTCGTGTCGGCCATGACAGCGGCGCTGCCGCCCCTGGTCGCGAACCTGGCACTGGAGATGGCCCCGGTCCGGGTGAACCTCATCGCCGCCGGATTCGTCGACACGCCTCTGTCGGCCTCGCTGTTGGGCGATCAACTGGAGGCGCGGCGCGAGGAGTTGCGAACGAAGCTGCCGATCCGCCGGGTGGTCGGCCCCGGCGACGTCGCCGCCCTGGCCGTGCACATCATGGTCAACGAGGCGGTCACCGGCGCGACGTACGACATCGACGGCGGCCAGCAACTCATCGGGGGCTGACGGTGCCCGGGGAAGGAACGGGGTTCGTCCGTGTGACACCGCCACCCCCGGGACGGAGAGTCACCAGAGGCTCCCGCTCCTCTCCGTCCCGGGGAACCGGCAGCCCCACGGGCAGGCCCGGTTCAGTTCAGCCTCGGATCAGTCCCAGGTGTAGCCGTCGCCGAACAGCAGGGTGTGCTCCAGTACGTCCTCCATCGGGTCGTCGATCTGGCCGGTGGAGATCAGGGAGACATTCGGTCCGTTGTGCGAGTTGCTGTGGGTCTCGTCGGCGGTCGCCGCTCCGACCGGCAGCCCGGTCGCCATCGCCGTCGCCGTGATCCCGACCGCCCACCGGGAGACCGTCCGCGTCGTGCGCTTCATTTCTGACTCCTGCCCCTTGTGTTCCGCTTGTGATCCGCTTGTGATCCGCTGTGTTCCGCCGCGTTCTGCGAGCAGATGAACTTCTCACCGTGCTTATCCGATGGAAGGACCGAGAAGTCACGCAAGATCACCGTCAGGAGGTGCGGAGCCGGTCACGATGGGCCTTGGGCCTCTCAACCGCCCTGGTGGACCTCTCAACTGCCGTCGACGGGTGGCCTGTCGGCGAAGACACCGTGCAGCATCCCGGTCGCCTGGCCCACTTCGACCAGATATCCGTCGGGATCGCGCAGATAGCAGCGGAGTTCCGCCTTACGGTCGAGCGGTTCGGTCAGGAAGTGCGCGCCCTTCGCGGTGGCCTGCTCGTAGAAGGCCGTCAGATCCGCGACCCGTACGTTCAGGAACGACGACACGGGGTCGCCCGGGGCGGGCGGGGTGAGCACCACATCGGGCTTGTCCGGGGTGGGTCCGCCGCCCGGGTTCATGATGATCCAGCCGTTGGCGACCTTCACGATCCCGGGGTTCTCGGGGAGTACGACTTCGCCGCCGAGGATGTCCGCGTAGAAGCGGCACGACGCATGGACGTCGCGCACGGTGAGGAAGTGGGTCAGGACCAGCCCTTGCGACGGTGCCGGAAGGTCGTCTCGCTGCGCCATCGCTGTCTCCCTGTGTCCTTCTGCCGGCCGTGTACGGAACACACGTCGCCCGCGGCAGGGTGCGGCGGGGTACGTGACCACTCCCCCCACGCCCACTCTGCTGGCACCGGGACACCCGGGCAACTCAGCCGGACGACCGGCTCTCAGAAGTCCAGCTCGATGTAGTCGATGTCCGTGAACTCCACGAGCAGGCCGTCCGCGCGGCGGCCACGGTCCTTGAAGTAGATCTCCTGGAGGCCTTCGGCCGCGATGTCCCGGAGCTGCTGCTCGGACGCGCCGGTGGCCCAAGCGTCGAAGAGGCGAGCGGCGAAGGCGGGGGGAAGTGCCTGGGTGATGAGGCGGATCCGGCTGTCGTCGGTGGTGCCGGGGGCCGCGGTGAAGCCGAATCTCGCACGGGTCTCGATGATGATGCCCCCGGTGTCGGCCCTAAAGTCGCCGACCGCATCCCGGTCCTCTACATCACCGTCCCGCCCGCCGCGACCGCCCGCATGATCGCCGCCGAGTTCGCCCGCTTTCTGGGCCTGCCGGTCCGGCGCAGTTCCAACATCACCGACCTCATCGAAGCGGTCGTCGGTGTCTGCACCGACGCCCGCACCGGCCTGGTCCTGGTCGACGAGCTCCACAACATCTCGCTCTCAGCCTCCAAGGCCCCATATCGGCCAAGCCACGCCGCCCCAAGTGACCTGGTCGGCCGACCAGGCTCCGGCCTCCGAGCGGTGTCAGTGGTGGGCGGCAGACTGTGCGCATGGATGCTTCTCACAACACCGATCGCTGTGACCGTGCTGGGCTGGTGTGGGTCCGGTCGATGGGCGGCCCTTTGATCGTCGTTCCGGAGTCCTCGGTAAACTCCTGGGGTGGATGCACGGAGGACGGTTCCGTCCTCGGTGATGCCGATGGCCGTGATGACTACGACCGCGCCTGCGAGGTGGAGGACTGGGCCGGCGTGATCGCCGTGGGTGCGGGCGCCGTCACTGCGCTTGTCCTGGCCGATGAACCTGCAAAGACGTGCTTCCTGCCGGAGAAGCTGCTGTTCGTACGGTGGCTGGCTGCGGACTCCGAGGCCGAGTTGTTCTCGGCAGCCGAGGCGGTCCTGGCCGATCCGGACACCGCCTGGGAGGACGCCGGACTGTGGGTCACCGATGGCCCGGCGGTGTTGATGGATTCGGCCGAAGCGGGCGCCGATTTGGGAGTGGACTATCCAGACGGGGGCCAGCCGGACCAGGCTCCAGTGCATCTCCCGGCAGGCCAGTGGAGGGTGCGTGTGGTCCATAAGAGCGGCGAGTTCCCATGGGTCGGCTTGGTGAAGCTCGTCGCCGAGGACGGTCGCCCCTGACGCTCGGCACCCCTGCCACTCAAACTTCGGTGGCACGCGCTCAAACTTCGATGTCACAGGACAGCCAGGACAGCCGCGCCGGTCACGGTATGTCGCCCGCCCAGTCCCAGTGGCCCGGGGCCGCGGGTCTCGGGGCGTACAGCGTGTGGCCGCCGGGGCCATGGGCGCCGATTTCGGTGGGCAGCACGGCCCCCTCACGAAGCTGCTGGTCGCTCCAGCCGGTGACGTCCAGGAGCAGGCCGTCCAGCGGTCCGGCCACCAGTTCGCGGTAGACATGGCCGGGCCGCGGTCCCGGGTCGGGGTCGTCGTGGTCGGCTCCGTACACGCGCCGTCGCCGTAGTAGTTCGTCCATGACCGGCAGCATCGCACCCGCCACTGACAATGGCCCGGACGGCCGCCGTCAGCCGCCCAGTTCCGCGACGGCGGACAGCAGGCGGTCGACGTCGGAGCGGTCGTTGTAGTGGACGAGACCGGCGCGGACCGCGCCGCCGGTGTCGCGCAGTCCCAGCGCCCCGGCCAGCTCCCAGGCGTAGCAGTGACCGCTCCAGACGTTCACCCGGCGGGCCGCGAGGTGTTCGGCGACCTCCGCCGGGGTGTGGCCCGCCACCCGGAAGTAGGCGGTGGCGGTGCGCCGCGCGGGCTTGCCGTACAGGGTGACACCGGGCAGTTCCTCCAGCCCGCGCAGCATGACCGCGAACAGCTCGCTCTCGTACGACTCGACCGTGCCCATGGCGGCGAGCAGCCGCTCGCGCCTGCTTCCCGCCCCGGGGCCGGCCAGTCCGGCCAGATGGTCGATGGCGGCGGCGACCCCGGCGAAGTCGGCGAAGGGCGGTGTTCCGGTCTCGAAGCGGAGCGGTACGGACCGGGGCGAGCAGGCCAGTTGATCGGGGTGCAGCGTCTCCAGCAGCGCCGGGTCCGCGGCGACCGCGCCGATGTGCGGACCGGACCATTTGTACGCGCTGGTGGCGTAGAAGTCGGCGCCGAGCGCGGTGACGTCGACCGGGCCGTGCGGGGTGGCGTGCACCCCGTCCACATAGGTCAGGGCGCCGGCCGTGTGCGCCTTGGCTGTGATGGCGGCGACATCGGGGCGGGTGCCCAGGATGTTGCTGGCCGCCGTGACCGCCACCAGCCGGGTGCGCTCGCCGAGCAGGGTGTCGTACTGCTCCACCGGCAGTTCGCCCGTCGCCGGGTCGGCCTCCGCCCACCGTACGGTCGCGCCCGCGCGGTCCGCGGCCTGCAGCCAGGGCCGGATGTTCGCGTCGTGGTCGAGCCGGGAGACCACGATCTCGTCGCCGGGCCGCCAGGTCGCGGAGAGTGCCTGGGAGAAGCGGTAGACGAGCGAGGTGGTGTTCTGGCCGAGGACGATGCCCTCCGGGACCCCGCCCACCAGATCGGCGACCGCCCGGCGGCACTCGTCGACGATCTCCCCCGCGTACCGGCTCGCCGCGAAGGCACCACCCGCGTTGCCCATGCCCGCCCGGTAGGCGTCGGTGATGGCGTCGATGACCGCGGTGGGCACCTGGGTGCCGGCCGCGCCGTCGAGATAGGCCGTGCCGTCGTGGAGCGCGGGGTAGAGCACGCGTACCGAGGCCACATCAAAGGTCATCGCCGGTTTCCTCTCACAGATTCCTCGCACCGGATCGCACCGCACTGCACCACACCACAAGAGCAACCGCGTCCGCCTCGGCGTCCACGGCCACGCCCGCGCGCACCCATGATGGATCCCGGCCCGGTCCCGCGCCATGGCGCCCCCGTCCGGTCGACCGCCGGTACGGGAGTTCACCGGCGGCCCGGTGCGGCTGCGCGCGGCGGACCGAACCGTACGGACCGGCTCGCCGACCGGCCGGCCAGGAGCCGCGCCAACAGTGGCCAGGTACTCGCGCTCGACAACTGCCGTCCGCCCGGCGGGTGTTGATCCGTGGGCTCAGATCACGCCCAGACCGCGGGCCCGCGTCACCGCCTCGGACAGGCCGTGGACCATGGGCTCTCCATGGCCGGGGAAGAGCGTCGGATCGCCGCCCTGCCCGGCGCCCGCGGCGAGTTCCGAGAGCCGGTCGAGCGAGGCGAGCGCCCCGGCGCTGTCGTGGCTGAAGCCCCGGCACATCAGCCGGGGTCCGCGGGCGCCGGTGAGCCCGTCGTACGTCACGAGCGCGTCGCCGGTGAAGACCGCGCCGTGCCCGGGGAAGACATAGGCGACGCTGCCCGGAGTGTGGCCGGGCAGCGGCACCGCTTCCGGCGTGCCGGGCACCCCGGTGAGGACGAGCCGGCTCTGGAAGGTGCCCGGCCGGGGCACGGGTGCGGGCCGGAAGCCGCCCCGGCGCGCCAGGTGCAGGGGCAGCGCGAGCGCCGCGGGCCGGCGGAGCAGATACGGCACGAGGGCGCGCTCCGACTTCGGGGCGGCCAGCGCCGGATTGGGAGCCGCCAGGGTCGGCGCGTCGGCGCGGTGGATCCATACCGCGGCGCCCGCCTCGCGCTGGAGCCTGGCCGCGAGACCGAGATGATCGGGATGGGCGTGGGTGAGCAGCACCGCCCTGATGTCGGTGACGGACGCGCCGATGCGGGCGAGGGCATCGACGAGCAGCGTCCAGTGCCCGGGGAGCCCGGCGTCCACGAGGACCAGGCCCTCCGGTTCCTCGACCACGTAGAAGTTGACCAGGCTGTCGCCCAGACGGTGGATGCCCGGCCGGTCCTGCGGGGTCTGCTCCACGGCTGCTCCCAGATGTCCGGTCCGGCTTCGACGACCGGACTGAGGTGCGGGCTGATTTCGATAGAATCGACTATACCGAAATCAAGGGAGAGGCGGAGGCATGCACCGACCGGACCGGCCGCGGCGCGGCTACGACAGCAGCGGCAGACGGGAGGCGGCGGCCCGCAGCCGTGCCGCGATCCTGGACGCCTGCCGGGAGCTGCTGCTGCGCGACGGCTACCGGGCCACCTCGGTCCAGGCCGTCGCCCGGCGCGCGGGCGTCTCCGTGCCGACGGTGTACAAGGCGTTCGGCAGCAAGCAGGAGCTGGTGAAGGCCGTCTACGACACCACACTGGCCGAGGACGACGCTCCGGTCCCGATGCATGCCCGGCCGGAGCTGCGCGCCGTACTCGCGGAGCCCGAGCCGGGCAGGAAGCTGGCCGGGTACGCGCGTTTCGTGGCGGGCGTCCATGAGCGGCTGGCCGGGCTGCTGCCCGTACTGTCGGCGGCCGATCCGGAGCTGGCCGAGCTGGCGGCCGTCACCGACCGGGAACGGCTGGCCGGGACCGGGGCGTTCGTCGACCGTCTGCTGGCGGCCGGGCTGCTGCGCCCCGGCCTGGACCCGGCCAGGGCGGCCGACGCCTGCTGGCTGCTGACATCCCCTCAGGTCCATGAGCGCCTGACCCGCGAGCGCGGCTGGGCGAGGGCCGAGTACGAGGATTGGCTGGCCCATATGCTCACCGCCGCGCTGCTGCCGTGACGTGGCGAAGACCACAGGGGCGGCGCGGCCGGTACCGGTCGGCGGGTGCCGGCCGTACCGGTCAGCCGGCGCGCAGATCCTTGACGCGGCGGATCTTGCCCACCGAGCGTTCCAGGGTGTCGGGGTCGACGACCAGGACCTCGGCGCTCACCCCCACACCGTCCTTGATCCCCTGGGCGATCTCCGCCGCGGCGGCCTCGCGCCGTGCGCTCCCGGTGTCCGGGCGCGCCTCGACGCGTACGGTCATATGGTCCAGCCTGCCCCTGCGCGACAGTTCGAGCTGGAAGTGCGGGGCGACACCGGGCGTACGCAGCACGATCTCCTCGATCTGGGTCGGAAAGAGATTCACGCCGCGCAGAATGAGCATGTCGTCGCTGCGGCCGGTGATCTTCTCGATGCGCCGGAACGCCGGACGGGCCGTGCCGGGCAGCAGCCGGGTCAGATCGCGGGTGCGGTAGCGGATGACGGGGAGCGCCTCCTTGGTGAGGGAGGTGAGCACGAGTTCGCCGCTCCCGCCGTCGGCCACCGGTTCGTCGCCGAGGGGATCCACGGTCTCGGGCAGGAAGTGGTCCTCCCACACATGCAGCCCGTCCTTGGTGTCGACGCACTCCTGTGCCACACCGGGCCCGATCACCTCGGACAGTCCGTAGATGTCGACGGCGTGGAGGTCCGCGCGCTCCTCGATCTCCCGGCGCATCTCCTCGGTCCATGGCTCGGCACCGAAGATGCCGACCTTCAGGGAGCTGGTACGGGGATCGACGCCCTGCCGTTCGAACTCGTCGAGCAGGGTGAGCATGTACGAGGGCGTGACCATGATGATCTCGGGCCGGAAGTCCTGGATGATCTGGACCTGGCGGGCGGTCATCCCGCCGGACGCGGGGATGACCGTACACCCGGCCCGTTCCGCGCCGTAGTGCGCGCCGAGGCCTCCGGTGAACAGGCCGTATCCGTAAGAGATATGGACCTTGTGCCCGGGCCGGCCGCCGGCGGCGCGGATCGAACGGGCGATGACGTCGGCCCATACGGACAGGTCGTTCTCCGTGTAGCCGACCACCGTGGGGCGGCCGGTGGTGCCGCTGGAGGCATGGATACGGCGCACCTCCGCCATGGGCACGGCGAACATGCCGAAGGGGTAGGTGTCGCGCAGATCGGCCTTGGTGGTGAAGGGGAAACGGGCGAGATCCGCCAGGGTGCGGCAGTCGTCCGGGCCGACTCCGGCCTCGTCGAACTTCTTCCGGTACAGCTCCACATGATCGTAGGCGTGCCGCAGGGTCGCCCGCAGCCGGGTGAGCTGAAGCGCCCTCAGCTCGTCGCGGGTCAACCGCTCGCCGTCGTCGAGCAGTTCGTACGGGAGCGGCTCGCCCCGGCGGATTCCCGCACCCGCCCGGCTCGTCGGACTGCCCATCGTGTCTCCTTCGCGCATCGGTCGCCGCCGTGGCCCGGACCGGGCGTGCGCCACGGGCGCCGCCAGTGACCCGCGTCACCGTTTCCGCCGCCTTGTGAACCGACCGAACATTCGGTTAGCGTCGGCCTTGTCAAGGAATCAAGCTTCGCCCTCGGCTGTCAAGAGGGGCGACGCATGCCCCGGAAACCCGCCGAGGAGCGCACCGATGTCCGACGAGGTCTATCTGATCGACGGGGCCCGCACCCCGCAGGGCCGCTACGGCGGCGCCCTGGCCACCGTACGGCCGGACGATCTGGCGGCCCTCGTGGTCGGCGAGGCCGTCCGGCGCGCCGGGATTCCGGGCGAGGCCGTGGACGAGGTGATCCTCGGCGCGGCCAACCAGGCAGGCGAGGACAACCGCGATGTGGCCCGGATGGCCGTACTGCTGGCCGGACTTCCGCACACCGTGCCCGGGTACACCGTCAACCGGCTCTGCGCCTCGGGCCTGACCGCCGTGGCCTCCGCCGCGCAGTCCATCAGGTCGGGCGAGGCGGAGCTGGTGGTCGCGGGCGGCGCGGAGTCGATGACCCGTGCCCCCTGGGTGATGGCGAAGCCCGGCACCCCCTGGGCCAAGCCGGGCGAGATGTTCGACACCTCGCTGGGCTGGCGCTTCACCAATCCGCGCTTCACCGCGGCCGACGCCGGCGCCGGTTCCGAAGCGGCGAAGGTGACCCTGTCCATGGGCGAGACCGCCGAGGAGGTCGCCGCCCTCGACGGCATCACGCGCGCCGAGTCCGACGCATTCGCGCTGCGCAGCCATCAGCGGGCCGTCGCGGCCCAGCGGGCGGGCCGTTTCGACCGGGAGATCGTGCCGGTCCCGGTCAAGGACGGCGAGGTGACGGTCGACGAGGGCCCGCGTCCCGCCACCACGCTGGAGAAGCTCGCCGGTCTGCGTACGGTCTTCCGCGAGGACGGCATCGTCACCGCGGGCTCCTCCTCGCCCCTGTCGGACGGGGCCGCGGCCCTGGTCGTGGCGAGTGCGGAGGCAGTCGAGCGGTACGGACTCACCCCCCGGGCCCGGATCGTCACCGCCGCGTCGGCCGGCGTCCGGCCCGGTCTGATGGGCCTGGGCCCGGTGTCCGCCACCGAGAAGGCCCTCGCCCGCGCGGGCTGGCAGGCCGCCGAGCTGGGCGCGGTCGAGCTGAACGAGGCCTTCGCCGCGCAGGCCCTGGCCGTCGTACGGCGGCTGAAGCTCGACGAGGAGACCGTCAACGCGGACGGCGGCGCCATCGCCCTCGGCCATCCGCTCGGCTGTTCCGGGGCCCGTATCCTGCTCACCCTGCTGGGCCGCCTGGAGCGCGAGGACGCCCGCCGGGGCCTGGCCACCCTGTGCGTGGGCGTCGGCCAGGGCGTGGCGATGCTGGTGGAGCGGGTGTGAACGACGGCCGGCGCATGCCCGGGGCCGCCGACACCCCTCTTGGCGGGGCTCGTACGCCCGCAGTAAACTCGTCGTATCACATACCGAACGAACGGTCGGTTGGGAAGCTGGTAGCGATGACCACGACAGACTCCGTCCCGCCCACGGGCGCCGCTCCGTCCGCCGCGGCAGAGTCCGGTCCGGCCGGACCGGACCTCCAGGCGCACTTCGACGCGACGATCGCACGGGATCAGCGGATCGAACCGCGGGACTGGATGCCCGACGGCTATCGCAAGACCCTGATCAGGCAGATCGCGCAGCACGCCCACTCGGAGATCATCGGTATGCAGCCGGAGGGCGAGTGGATCACCCGCGCGCCGTCGCTGCGCCGCAAGGCCATCCTCTTCGCCAAGGTCCAGGACGAGGCGGGCCACGGCCTCTATCTGTACTCCGCGGCCGAGACCCTGGGCGCCGACCGGGCGGATCTGACCAAGCGGCTGATCGAGGGGCGCCAGAAGTACTCCTCGATCTTCAACTATCCGACTCCCAGCTTCGCCGATGTCGGGGTGATCGGCTGGTTCGTGGACGGCGCGGCGATCTGCAACCAGGTTCCGCTGTGCCGCAGTTCGTACGGTCCCTACGCGCGCGCCATGGTGCGGATCTGCAAGGAGGAGTCGTTCCATCAGCGGCAGGGGTACGAACTGCTGATGACGATGATGCGCGGCACCGACGCCCAGCGCGCGATGGTGCAGGACGCGGTCGACCGGTGGTGGTGGCCGTCGCTGATGATGTTCGGCCCGCCCGACGGGGACTCCCCCAACTCGGCGGCGTCGATGGCGTGGAAGATCAAGCGGCACAGCAATGACGAACTGCGCCAGCGGTTCGTCGACATGACCGTGCCGCAGGCCGAGAAGCTCGGTGTCACCCTGCCCGACCCGGAGCTGCGCTGGAACGAGGAGCGCGGACGACATGACTTCGGCACCCCCGACTGGTCGGAGCTCCAGCGGGTGATCCGTGGCGACGGGCCGTGCAACGCGCAGCGCGTGGAGCGGCGGCGCACCGCGCACGAAGAGGGCGCGTGGGTCCGCGAGGCGGCCACCGCGCACGCGGCCAGGCGCGCCGCCCGGGCGGCTGAAGCCGCCGGCACAGAAGCTCGTAGCGAAGTCCGTACGGAGAAGGGGACAGCGGCGTGACCGGCACCGAGAGGACGACGGCCGAGGAGGCCCCGCGCGAGTGGCCGCTGTACGAGGTGTTCGTACGGGGCAAGCGCGGCCTCAACCATGTCCATGTCGGCTCGCTCCACGCGGCCGACGACGCCATGGCGCTCACCCATGCCCGTGACCTCTACACCCGGCGCAACGAGGGGGTCAGCATCTGGGTCGTACGGTCCCAGCACATCGCGGCCTCCACGCGCGACGAGAAGGATCCCTTCTTCGCACCGAGCGCGGACAAGGTCTACCGCCACCCCACCTTCTACGACATCCCCGACGATGTCCCGCACATCTAGGAGCCGGGCATGAGCGACGACCACGTCTATCTGTCCCTGGCCGAGGGGCATGACGACAGCGATGCCCGGTGGGCGTTCGGCACCGGCTTCGAGGATCCGCTGCACGGTGTGGACACGGCCGTGCCGGACGGCGTCGACGCGCGCGAGCTGGCCGCGCGCTGTCTGGCGCTCGCCGACGACGCGCTGGTCGAAGCGCAGCGCCTCGCCGAGTGGTGCACCCGCGCTCCTGAGCTGGAGGAGGAGGTGGCGCTCGCCAATATCGGGCTCGACCTCCTGGGCCAGGCCCGGCTGCTCTACGCGCGGGTGGGCCAGGTGGACGGCTCCGGGCGCGACGAGGACGCGTACGCCTACTTCCGGGACGCCGAGGACTTCCGCAATGTGCGTCTCGCCGAACTGCCCAATGGCGACTTCGCGTTCTCGATCGTGCGGCTGCTCGTGCTGTCCTGCTGGCGGCTGGCGCTGTTCGGGCGGCTCGCGTCCGCCGCGCCGGATCCGGTGCTGGCCGCCGTCGCGGCCAAGGGGGTCAACGAGCTGGCGTACCACCGCCAGTTCGCCGCCGACTGGACCCTGCGGCTGGGGGACGGTACGGACGAGTCGCACCGCAGGATGACCGCCGCGCTGCACGAGATCGCCCCGTACATCGGTGAACTGCTCGGCGCCGAGCCGGGGTTCGGGATCGACGCCGGGGCCGTACGGCACGAGGTGACGGAGGTGCTGGGGCAGGTCCTCGACGCCGCGGGGCTCGGCCTTCCGGCAGACGGTCCCCATCCCCTCGGCGGCAGTGGCCGGGAGGGGGATCACACCGCTCATCTGGCGCCCCTGCTGGCCGAGTTGCAGAGCGTGGCACGTGCCCTTCCGGAGGCGACATGGTGACCACCGGGACCTCCGATCTTGTGGCGCGCCGGGCCCGGCGGGTCGCCGAGCGGGTCGCCGACCCCGAGCTGCCCATGCTCACCCTGGCCGACCTGGGTGTGCTGCGCGGTGTCGAGGTCGGGGCGGACGGTACGGTCGTCGCGCGGCTGACGCCCACCTACTCGGGCTGCCCGGCGATGGCCGAGATGCGCGCCGATGTGGCCGCGCGGCTGCGGGAGGCCGGATTCGAACGGGTGGAGATCCGCACCGAGCTGGATCCTCCCTGGACCACCGAGTGGATCACCCCGGCCGGCCGCCGGAAGCTGGCCGAGCACGGCATCGCACCGCCCGGCCCGGTGCGCAGGCGGCCCGCCGGGCCGGTCCCGCTGGAGCTGTCGGTCACCCGGCGGGCGGTGAGCTGCCCGCGCTGCGGCTCGGCCGACACCGAGGAGACCTCGCGCTTCGCCTCCACCTCGTGCAAGGCGCTGTGGCGCTGCCGGGGCTGTCTGGAACCGTTCGAATACGTCAAGGAGATCTGATGGGCCCGACCACCGCCGGGAAGACCGGCCGGGCGTCCGCGACCGCCCCGGACGACGGGCCCGGCGTGTCCGGCACCGCCGGAGGTCCGCGCCGCAGGCCGGTGTTCCACCGGCTGCGGGTGGCCTCGGTCGAGCCGCTGTGCGAGGACGCCGCCGCGATCGCCTTCGACATCCCCGCCGAACTGGCCGGGGAGTTCGCACACCGGGCCGGCCAGACGCTGACACTGCGCCGGGAGACGGAGGGCCGGGACGAGCGCCGCTCGTACTCCATCTGCTCCCCCGAGGGCACGCCCCCGCGCATCGGTGTCCGTGTGGTGCCCGGGGGGCTCTTCTCGTCCTGGCTGGTGCATGACGTACGCCCCGGGGACACGGTCGAGGTGATGGCGCCCACCGGCTCCTTCACCCCCGACCTCGCCACGCCGGGCCACCATGTCCTGATCGCGGCGGGCTCCGGCATCACACCGATGCTGTCCATCGCCGAGTCGGTCCTGGCCGCCGACGACCGCTCGCGGGTGACGCTCTTCTACGGGAACCGGCGTACGGACACGGTGATGTTCGCCGACGAACTGGCGGACCTGAAGGATCTCTATCCGGCCCGGCTCCAGCTCGGGCATGTGCTGTCCCGCGAGCCGCGCGAGGCGGATCTGCTCTCCGGCCGGCTGGACGCCGAGCGGCTCACCGCGCTCATCGACGGGCTGGTGGATGTGGCGGGGACGGACCACTGGTGGCTGTGCGGCCCGCATTTGATGGTCCAGGAGGCACAGCGGCTGCTCGCCGCGCTGGACGTACCGGCCGGGCGGGTGCACCGGGAGCTGTTCTACGCCGACGACCAGCCGGTACGGTCGGTCCGCCACGAGGACGCGGTGGCGGAGGGCCCGGTCAGCCAGGTCACCATCACCCTCGACGGCCGCTCCACCACCGCCCCGCTGCCGCGCGGCACGTCCATCCTCGACGCCGCCCAGCGCACCCGCCCGGATCTCCCGTTCGCCTGCAAGGGCGGGGTCTGCGGCACGTGCCGCGCCCGGATCACACAGGGCGAGGGCGACATGCGCCGCAACTTCGCGCTGGAGGAGTCCGAGGTGGCCGAGGGTTATGTCCTGACCTGCCAGACCTACCCCGTGTCCGAGACCCTGACGGCCGACTTCGACAGCTAGTACCGCGACACGTGGTACCGCGACCGGCAAGGTGTGCACGACGAAGCACACCTTGCCGCGAGCAATGAGCGTGTTCGCGCGGTGGGGACGCTCAGGCGTACAGGCCGCCGCCGGCCTCGTCGGGGAAGACCTCCGGCCAGTACTGCCAGATGTCGCCGTCGTCGCCCGAGCGGGCGACCGGGTCGACGGCGGCGAGGACGGCGGTGGTCGTGGCGGCCAGATTGGGGTAGTCGTCGGTGATCCCGTGCTCGCGGTCAAAGGCCCTCACCCGGGCGATCAGCCACTGGGTGAACGCGAGCGTGGAGACATCGGCGTTGACGGACTGGAGCCGGGCGTCCGGGATGAACCAGCCCCGCACCCGGCCGGTCGCGCCGTCGATGACCAGGTCGATGTCCTCCACGAGATAGCCGATACGGATCAGGCCCTCGGCGCCGGGCGCCGGAGCGCCGTACGTCTCGTCGTCCCGCTTGGCCGCGTGGTGCTCGGCCAGTGTCCGCAGCGGGCCATCGTCCAGGGAGACCCAGACGCACTCGCGGACCAGGCCCGTGTCGCGGAGGAAGGCCCGGGTGGGCTCATGGGTGAGTGCCGAAGGGAGGTCCTCGTCGGCGAACCGCACCACCGCGTCGGCGCCGTACCCCTTCTCCAGCAGCCCCTCCGGCAGGGCGAGCGCGAGCCCGTCCTGCCCGCCCGGCGCGGCGATCCGGGTCAACGGGCTCAGCAGGAAGGACAGCCGCCAGAAGGGGGACACTTCCATGTCTTCGTACTCGGTGCCGAGCAGCGCGGGATCGTGGTCCCTCATCAGGCCGAGCAGTGTCTCGGTCGACTCGGCCACGGCCTCGGAACCGTACCGTCCGGCGGGCTCCTCGAAGATCTCGCGGCCGGTGCGCAGCCATTCGAGGGCGAGTGCGAAGAGCGTGAAGGAGTGCAGGCCGGAGGCGAGCAGCCGGCTGTCGGACGGGTCGTCGAGGGCGTGGATACGGCCGGTGCGACCGTCCAGGACGATGTACTCCTCGTACGAGTCGTGCTCGTCGTCCTCGACCTGCTCGGCGTGTTCGTTCCGCTCCTCCGCCACGAACCTGCCGAGCACCACGAACTCCTTCGTGTCCTCGGCCTCCTCGGCGTCGTCCGGGAACAGGTCGGACACCTGGCGTGCGCCGCCCTCGGGGTCCGGGGTGAGCCGGAGGAGTCCCGCCCGGCGCATCAGGCCGGTGCCGGTGAGAAAGGCCCGCGTCGGCTCGTGCGTGATCGCCGGATGCAGGCGCTCCGGATCGACCCGTACCACCTGATCCGCCCCGAAGGCCTCGTTCAGGAGGCGCGCCAGCCGCTCCGTGCCCGCCTCCGTGCCGTCTGTCTGACCCTCAGTCATGATCCGCCGCCCCGCATCCGCCGCCCCATCGTCTCGCGGGGGAGCATACGACGACGGATTTCCCGGCGTGTCGGCGGTTCCCGTCCCCAAGCGCTGTCGCGAGGGGCTATAGTCGTTCCAGATCGCGGGTACAAATCCCGCCGTCAGCACCGTCTGACGTGGTTGAGCTGACGTTGTCGAGTGAAGCTGACGAAGTCGAGCAGTGTTACGCCCCCTCCGACGGAGGGGGCGTTCTTGTGTGTCTTTGTGTGCCTTGTTGCGCCCGCCGCGATCGCTGCCCGTCAGGGCCCGTCAGGCGCGGGGATCCGTCCGCACCCGCAGGTCGGGGTACGCCTCCAGCAGGCGGTCAGCAGCGGCCTGCTGCCAGGAGTCCACGAGGATGTCGCGCAGCTCCTCCAGGTCCTCCAGGGCGCCGAGCCGTACCCGTACCCACGCGGAACTCGCCTCGTGCGGCGGCACCCAGAACTTCTCCGGCTCCGCCGCGATCAGCTCCGTCCGCTCGTGCCTGGGGCACCGTACGGCGAACGATGTCTGATCGTCCGGAACCGTGATGAACATCTTCCCGGCGACGCGGAAGGTGGGCATGCTCCACGCTTCCTTCTCCACGGTCTCGGGGAGCGCCAGTGCGATCCGGCGGACGTCGTCGGAATCAATATCGGTATCGATCGCGGTCACGGGCACCATGGTAGGACGGCGGACCGGGCTGGTCAGGCCCCGGTCGTCAGGCCCTGGCCTTGAAGTAGGTGACATCCCAGTGGTTGTGCTCGTTGGCGTAGACATTGCCCGCCGGGGACTTGTACATCCTGGCGCCGTCGCCGCGCTTTCCGGCGTACTTGAATGTGCCGGTGATGTAGGAGTCGAGGCATTTGGCGACGGGCCCGCTCCGGGACATGTCGACCTTGTAGCCGTTCCGGTGGCTGTACGTACCGGCCGCGTGTCCCCTCTCGGTGCCGCCGGTGATGACGACCTTGCAGCGGCTCGCCTTCTTGAAGGCAATCGCTCCGGCGACGGTCGCCTTGTTGATGTTCGTGAACGAGGTGCAGTTGCTCTGGTTCCAGTTCGTACAGCCGCCGCTGGAGACCGAGGTGATGCCCGCTCTCCTGAACTCGGCCGCCGCGTCGCTGTGCCTGGCCCACTTCGCCGGCGCGGCGTCGGACACGCCGGCGGTGAGCAGGACCGAGCCGATCAGAGCGGCCGTACCGAGGACGGACAGGGGTCCGGTGATCTTCATGAGGGCTCTCCTTCTCGTACCACTCGTTGTCGTACCACTGGGGCGCGACGATTCTGGCAATGCCTCATGCCCCAGGCATATCCCTCGAAAGAGGGACGGGATCGGCACGGCAGAGGTGCGATGGTGGGAGGGCTCAGGTCCGGCCGTAGCGGATGGTGTGGTCCGCGAACTCCAGGGCCATGTCATTGGTGACGGTGGGGCGGGTGCGGCGGATGGTGCGGAGATAGTCCTCGGTGGTCGGCACGGCCCGCTCGCCGTAGTCGAGGGTGCGCTCGAAGACGCTCTGGGCGACGGTACGGGCGGCCTGCTTGATGTCGGCGGGGGTGAATCCGTCGCTGGCGTCGGCGAGCATCTCGGTGTCGACGCGGGCTCCGGCCTTGGCTATGTAGCTGGACCACAGGGCCTTGCGGGCCTCCTGGTCGGGCGGCCCGACCGGCAGGACGTAGTCGAAGCGGCCATGGCGCAGAAAGGCCGGATCGAGGGCGGCGACGGTGTTGGTGGCGCAGATGAGCAGCCGTCCGTCGTGGTCGCGGAAGCGGACGATCGACTTGAGGAGTTCGTTGACCACGCCGACGGAGACCGGATCGGCGAGATTGCGCGCGCCGGCGACCTCCTCCACCTCGTCGATGAAGACCAGTACATGGTCGAGCTGGGCTATCTCGTCGAAGCGGCGGCCGAGTCCGTTGGCCAGTCCGTCCTCCAGTGCGAGCCGGGACGGGAAGAGTTCGACGAAGGGCCAGCCCAGGCGGCTGGCCACCGCGGCGGCGAAGGTGCTCTTGCCAGTACCCGGCGGGCCGAACAGCACGACGGCCCTGGGGGGTTCGACGCCGTGCTGGTCGGCGAGTTCGGGGTTGGCCAGCGGCAGTACGAGGCGCCGTTCGATGAGCTGTTTCTCGTCGGCCATCCCGCTGAGCTTCTCCCATAGCCCGGCCTCGGGCACGATCGCGCCGAGCGAGGAGAGGATGGCGGAGTCCTGGGCGGTCACCGGCTGCGCCTTCTCGAAGTAGGTCAGGCCGCGGTGGGCGCGGAAGCCGGAGTTGACGAGCGCGGTCGCGCCGGTCTCCTCCTCGCGGAGGACCGCCGCCATGGTCTTGGCGCCGGCGCCCTGGAGGCGGTGTTCCAGGGCCGCGAGGAGCGCGGTGCCCAGGCCGAGGTTCCGCCAGGCCGGGTGCAGACCGATACGCAGCACCCAGGCCCGTTCGCCGTCGATCCGGCCGACCGCCGCGCCGACGAGGTGGTCGTCGGCCAGGGCGACCACGCTGGGGTGGTGCGCCTGGAGCGCCGCGACGACCTCGGAGAGACCGAAGACCGGGGGCCGGTCGGTGGTGGCGCTCTCCGCGTCGAGGCGCACCACCGCTTCCAGATCGTCCGGGGCGAAGTCCCGTACGTGCCACACGGCCATGGGCCAGCCTCTACCTATCGCCTGCCTGGCCTTCCATCATCGGCCCTGCCTGCCGGAACCGCCTGTCCTGACCGGAAAAACCACTGTTTGTCTGGCCCCGGCTCCGCCGGGTGACGGGCGTGGCCGGACCGGTATTCTCTGGCCACCGGTCGAGCGGACTGCCAGTGTGATCCGTGCACACAGCCACCGCCCACCGCACACCGCCGCTGCACACCGCCACCGCACTCCGCACACCGCCGCCTTCGACCACCGGGGCCTTACGATGACGTCCTTCTCCGACGAGCCCGATTCCTGGGCACGGCTCTGGCGCGGTTCGCCGACCGTGCCGCACGCTCCTCTCGACGAGGCGGCACGGCAGCGGTGGGATCTGCCGCGCACCCTGCTGCCGACACCGGACGGGATGGACCGGCCCGCGGTCTTCGACCCCGCGCTGAAGCAGTTCGCCAACGCCTACCGGGCGGGCGAGCCGCGCTTCCCGGACGAGGAGACGGGCCGGGTCTGGCACCGGGCGCGGCGCACCGTACTGGACCTGGTGCTCGCGGCGATCGCCGAGGGCCCCTGGGCGGACCATCTCGTGCTGCGCGGCAGTGTGCTGATGGCCACCTGGTTCGGGGAGCGGGCCCGTGACCCGGGCGATCTTGACTTTGTCGTCGTACCGCGGGACTGGGCGATGGACGAGCCGCGTACGGCCGGGCTGTTCGAGAGGATCGCCCGGGACGCGGCGGCTCTGGCGCGTACCCGGGGCGACCGGGCCGTGATCGACGCGGCCGGAATGGTCACCGAGGACATCTGGACCTACGAGCGCGTTCCCGGCCGCCGGATGCTGCTGCCGTGGTCGGCTCCCGGGATCCCCGGGGGTACGGTCCAACTCGACCTGGTCTTCAACGAGTTGCTGCCCGCCCCGGCCGAGCCGGCCGAACTGCGGCCGCTCGGGGACGGCCCCGGGTGCCGTCTGCTCGCCGCCTCGCCCGGTCTCTCGCTGGCCTGGAAGCTGCTGTGGCTGGTCAGCGACGCGTATCCGCAGGGCAAGGACCTGTACGACGCAGTGCTGCTGGCCGAACGCACCACGCCGGAGTACGAGTTGGTGCGCGACGCGTTCGTGCTCGGTGGCTATGAGGGGCTGCGGCCCGCCGGACGGTGGTGGCTGGAACCGCTGTACGCGGAGGTCGGCTGGGAGCACTTCACCGCGGACCATCCATGGATCGAGGGCAGTGCCCGGACGTATGCGGACCGGCTGGGCCGAGCGCTGGAGCCGTTCTTCGCGGTCGCGGAACCGGCCGGTGAAAACACTTACAGCCGGTGGGCCCGGTGGCTGGAACCGCTGGTGGAGGCGACCCGTACGGCGTCGCCGTCCGGGGCCATGACCGACCGGGCCGCCGCTCTGCGGCATTTCTCGGCGGGCGGCCTGGACGGTCTGGCGACGGCCGTTGTGATCCTGCGGGAGCTGGCGGGTCCAGGGACTCTCGGCCCGGAGGACGCGCTGACGGCGGTGCTGGCCGCCCCCGACGGCTGGCGTGGCTTCCGTGACCACCCCCAGTGGCACGCCCGGGCCCTCGACCGGCTGCGCTGACGCCCGCCGTCCACCGCCCCGGGTCCCGGACAGGACCCGAGGCGGTGGACGGGCCTGCTATCCGGTGGCGAAACGGTGGGTGCCGGAGCCGGCGGTGAAGGCGGCGCAGCCGTCCTCCATACGCCGGAACCGAGCGCGGCCATGGCTCACGTCTCTCGCGGAGCCGGCCGGTATCCACACCTCCGCGGTGGTGTTGGCGGGCAGGGAGACGGCGAGCCGGAAGCCGCCGGAGCCTGTCGTCCACTCCGTGCCGATGGGGCCGTACGGGGAGTCGAAGCGGGCCTGGCACTCCGTCACCCCGCATCCGGGGCGCGGCCGGACGACGACATGGCGGAAGCCGGGCGCGCCCGGTGCGACGGGGTGGGCCGGCTCCCGTCCGCGGCCCTCGCCGCCGGTACGGTTCCGGCGGCGAGGGCTGTCCCGAGGGCGGTGGCGGTGGTGCTGAGCAGTCGTCTTCTGCTGATCACACTCGGTTCCGTTTCGACTCGACTACGACTCGATGAATCGTTTCACTGCCGCGAAACTGGAACGGAAGCCAGAGAGCCCCGTGCGTCGCGTCAAGGCTCTGCGCCGAGTGGGATTGAAACCTTTCAGATCAGATGACGGTCAGTGTCCGCTTCTCCTCGGCCAGGGCGCTGTTGCCCGCGTAGATGTGGAAGTCGCCCGGTTCGACCGTGAAGCGCGGCTCGCTCGTGCCCTCCCAGAATCCGAGGTCCTCGGCGCCGAGCGGGAAGCGGACGATGGTGGACTCGCCAGGGGCGAGGGTCACGCGCCGGAAGCCGCGCAGCCTGCGGACCGGCTGCACCTGGCCGGCCACCACATCGTGCACGTAGAGCTGGACCACCTCGTCGCCGGTGCGGTCACCGGTGTTGTGCACGGTCACCGCCGCCTCGACCGTGGCGCCCGCGCGCAGTGCCCCGGCCTCGATCCGGTCGGTGCTCAGACTCGGGGCGCCCACGCTGAAGGTGGTGTAGCTCAGGCCGTGGCCGAAGACGAACCGCGGGCCCTCGTCGAGGTCCAGATAGCGGGAGACGTACTTCTCGTCGGGGTGTCCTGGCCGGTAGGGGCGTCCGGTGTTCTCGTGGTTGTAGTAGACGGGGATCTGTCCTGCCGTACGCGGGAAGGTCACCGGCAGCTTGCCGCCCGGGTTGACCGTGCCGAAAAGTACGTCGGCGATCGCGTGTCCGGCCTCGATGCCCGGGTGCCAGGCCTCCAGTACGGCGGGCGCCGAGTCGAGCCACTCGTCGGTGGTCAGGGGGCGGCCGTTGACGAGGACGACAACGAAGGGGCGCCCGGTGGCGGCGACGGCCGCGACGAGGTCCCGCTGCGCGCCGGGGAGCGCGATGTCGGCGCGGGTGGCGGCCTCGCCGGTGATGGCGGCCGGTTCGCCCACCACCACGACCGTCAGGTCGGCGTCCCGGGCCAGGGCGACGGCTTCCGGGATGCCCCCGGTGTCGTGCCCTTCGGCGACCACTCCCCGGGCGTGCGTCACCCGGGCGGTGGGCGCCGCCTCGCGGACGGCGTCGAGCACGGTGACGGCGGGGAAGTCCGCGGCCCCGGGCGCGATCCACGTACCCAGCAGATCGGTGGAGTCCGCGAACGGGCCGACGACCGCGAGCGTTCCGGTTCCCGGGTCCAGCGGCAGCACTCCCCCGTCGTTCTTCAGCAGCACCATGCAGCGCGCCGCCGTCTCCCGCGCCGCCGCACGTGCCTCGCCGGTCGGCCCGGTGACCGCGGCGCCCTCGTCCACGTACGGCCGGTCGAAGAGCCCGAGCCGGAACTTCAGCCGCAGGATCCGGGCGACCGCGTCGTCCAGCCGCTTCTCGCTGATACGGCCCTCGGTGAGCAACCGCGGTCCGTGCTCGGCGAGATGGGTGGAGACCATCTCCATGTCGACCCCGGCGTTCAGGGACAGCCGGCCGGCTTCCGCGCCGTCGGCGGCGAAGCCGTGCGCGATCAGTTCATGGACACCGGTCCAGTCGCTGACGACGAACCCGTCGAAGCCCCACTCCTCCTTGAGGATGGCGGTCAGGGTGTGCGGGTTGGCGTGCGCCGGGACGCCGCTGATGGTGTTGAACGCCGCCATCACCGTGGCCACGCCCGCGTCGACGGCGGCCTTGAACGGCGGCAGATAGAGATTGCGCAGCCGTGCCTCGGAGACGTCGACGGTGTTGTAGTCGCGCCCGCCCTCGGCTCCGCCGTACGCGGCGAAGTGCTTGGCGCAGGCGGCGAGCCGGTCGGGGGCGGCGAGATCGTCGCCCTGGTACGCCCGTACCTTGGCCGCCGCGAACAGGGCGTTGAGATACGGGTCCTCGCCCCCGCTCTCCGCGATCCGTCCCCAGCGCGGCTCATGGGTGACGTCCATCATGGGCGCGAAGGTCCAGTGCAGTCCGTTCGAGCGCGCCTCCCGGGCCGACACCTCCGCGTCCCGCGCCGCCACCCCGGGGTCGAAGCTCGCGGCCTGGGCGAGCGGAATGGGGAAGGTCGTCCAGTAGCCGTGGATGATGTCGAGGCCGAACAGCAGAGGAATGCCGAGCCGGGACTCCTCAACGGCGATGCGCTGAAGGTAGTTGGTGTGCCGGGGGCCCGCGACATTGAGAACGGAGCCGAGCAGCCCGCGCCGCGCCGCGGTCTCCACCTCGTGGGTCTGCCCCTCGCCGGGCCCGGTGTCGCCGGTCCAGGAGAGCTGCTGAAGCTGGCCGAGCTTCTCCTCGGCCGTCATGCGGCCGAGGAGGTCCTCGATCTCGGATGCGTACGGTGCCGTGGTGGTGGCGCCGGTCATGGGAGCGCTCCCTCGTACGGGTGGATTCGGGTCATGGCCGCTTCCCCCGGCCCGTGGTGGGCCGGGGGAAGCGGAGCCGGTGGATCATACGGGAGAAGCGCCCGGTGGCAGGAGAGGGCCTTTGCCCGGAGCGTCCTCGCCCGGAGCGTTTTCGCGCCGCGGATCGCGACGCCGCTGGTCTTCGCTCAGCGGTCGCAGTCCAGACTCTTCAGGTCGACGGTGTCGGCCATGGCCTGCATGCCCTTGTCGTTGGGATGGACATGGTCGCCGCCGTCGAAGACCGGAAGCAGCCGCTCCTGGTCGTACGGGCTGCGCAGCGCCTTGTCGAAGTCGGCGACCGCGTCGAGTTCTCCGCCGGTCCTGATGAAGGCGTTGACCTCCTGGCGTACGGCCTCTCCTGCGGGATCGAATTCGGGCCAGCCCTTGAACGGCAGGACGGTCGCGCCTACGACACAGAGGCCCGCCGCGTGCGCGCGGCCGATGATCTCGCGGTAGCCGGCGATCAGATCTGCGGCCGTCACCCCGGTGTGGGCCTTGATGTCGTTGATGCCCTCGAACAGGAAGACCGTACGGACGCCGGGCTGGGAGAGCACATCGCGCCGGAGGCGTCCGAGCGCGCTCTGTCCCGCGCCGTCGGCCAGCACCTTGTTGCCGGAGATCCCTTCGTTGGCGACTCCCTTGACGCTCGTGCCCACCGTGGCCTGGAGCCGGCGGGCGAGATAGTCGGGCCACCGGCGGTTCTCGTCACTGCTGGACGCCCAGCCGTCGGTGATCGAGTCGCCCAGGGTGACCACGGTGCCCGTGTTCCTGTCCGTCTCCACGCTCACCGCGTCGAGGTAGTACCAGGACCCGGTCCGGTCGGTCCAGTTGTCGGCGCTCTCCTCCGCGGCGTGGTCACCCGCGGTCGCGTAGGAGGTCTGCATGGCCATGCCGTGGCCGGTCGAGGGACCGCCCGCGCTGAGCACATGGAAACTGACGGCCAGGTCGCTCTGCGCGGCCAGCCGGCCGGGCAGCGGGTCGCTGACCGCGCTCTCGCCCGGCGCGACCGTGACCGACCCCGCGCCGCCGAAGGTGAGCGGGCGGTTGGTACCGGCTACGACCCGCGCGCCCTCCTCGCGCTTCCCGACGTAGAGACTGCCGAAAGTCACCGGCCGGTCGCCGAAGGCGTTGGACAGCCGGACCCGGGTGCCGGTGCCGCCGACGCTGGTGCGCAGCACCATCCGGTAGCTCCGGTCGCGGGGCGCCTCGCCCTGCCGGTCCGCACTGGCGCCCCAGGTGACGACCTGGTGCCGGGGTGCCTGGGCCGCGGCGGGCGTGGCGGGCGTGGCGGCCGCGGTCGCGGGTGCGCAGAACACGGCCAGCAGCGCCACGACGGTGCCCGCCGCGCTCAGGCCCCGGGGTGAGAACCGGCGCGGCCTCACCGGTCGAGGTTCCGCAGCGTGACGGAGCCGCCCGGCCGGAGGCTGACCTGCCGGGTCGTCCCGCCGTACGACACCGTGGTGGTGCGTCCGCCGACGCTGCGCAGCCGGGCCTCGGTGACCTTGCCGTCCCGCCAGCTCAGATCGACGACGAAGCCGCCGCGTACCCCGACTCCCGTGATGTGGCCGGAGTCCGCCCAGGCCGCGGGCAGTGCGGGCAGCAGCTCGACATGGCCGGGCCGTGAGTAGACCAGCATCTCGATCATGGCGGCGGCGGTGCCGAAGTTGGACTCGATCTGGAAGATGCCCCGGCCCTTCTCGACCTCGTAGATGTCGAAGAGGTTCGGCGCCGTGCCGTTGGTGCCGCCGACGGAGGGCCTGAGGTTGGTAACGACGAGCTGGTACGCCTTGTCCGCGTCCTTGAGTCGCGCCCAGCACAGGCTGCGCCAGGCGTTGGCCCAGCCGAAGCTGTTCATCCCGCGCGCGGTCAGCAGGGCGGCCGCGCCGTCGACGATCTCCTCGGGGGTGGAGGCGTCGGGGCGGATACGGTCCCCGGGGAAGAGCCCGATGAGCGGGGAGAGATGGCGGTGGGTCGTCTCGCCGAGGTTGTCGGGCGACATCCACTCCTGGAGCCAGCCCGTCGTGGGGCTGACCTCGGGGAGGTACAGCCGGTCCCGGAGGGCGCCGACGGCCGCGCTGTGCGCGGCGTCCTTGCCGAGGACGGCGGCGGCGGTGCGGAAGTTCCCGAAGAGCGCCCAGACGAGTTCCTGCGCGTAGGTCATGCCCTTGGCGTCCTGCGGGCCGTGCTCGGGCGACCAGTCCTTGTCGTCGATGAGCACCTCGCGGCTCTCGCCGGTCGCCGCGTCCGTGACGGTCGTGGTGATCAGCCGCGCCTCCCAGAACTCGACGGCGCCCTTGAGCAGCGGGTAGATCTTGGCGAGATACGCCGTGTCCTGGGTGAACTCGTAGTGCTCGTAGAGGGAGTTGGCCAGCCAGGCGTTGCCGCCGGGGTGCCACCACCAGCCGTTGCCGCCATGGACGTTGGTGGAGAAGGAGACGGCCCAGCCCCCGATCCTGCCGGTGGAGTTGCGGAACCGGTTGCGCGGGTCGTTGAAGAGGTCGTGGGTGAGCCTGGTCCAGGACGGAAGCTGTGCCAGGCAGTAGTCGGCGAAGGCGTCGAACAGGCCGGACAGGCCTGCCCGGTCGGCCATCCAGTAGTTCATCTGGATGTTGATGTCGGTGTGGTAGTCGCCCATCCAGTCCGGGTCGTTGCCGTCCAGCCACAGCCCCTGGAGAGCGACCGGGAGACTGTCCCGGGATCCGGCGATCATCAGATAGCGGCCGAACTGGAGGTAGGCCGCTTCGAGTTCGGGGTCCGCCTCGCCGTCGGTGTGGCGTGCCGTGACCCTCTCCCAGGTGTCCAGGCCGCGCTGGAGGGCCGACGACTCGCCGAGCGAGACGTCCATCCGCTCGAACAGCTCGCGGTGGTCGGCGACATGGCTGTGCAGCAGGGTGGTGGCCGAGTGACGGGCCGCCGCGAGGACCTTGGTCCTGGCCAGCCGCTCGGGATCGAGGTCGCGGTCGCGGTAGCCGGTGGCCGCGTCGGGGGCGTAGTCGGTGCCTCCGCTGACGACGACCGTCAGCTCCTGGCAGCCGGCGAAGGTGATCCGCGTACCGTCGACCGTCACCCTGCCGGTGCTGCTGTACGCGGTCACCGCGGCGCCGTAGCGCAGCCCGCCGTCCGGGAAGGCGCCGTTGAACGAGGCGTACGTGCGGGCGCGGTCCGCCGTGGTCTCCTCGCCGTGGGTACCGGCGAGGTTCACGGAGCCGGTGTACCGCCCGCCGCCCTTCTGCGAGAAGTGCACGACAATGGCGTCGTCGGGGTGGCTGGCGAAGATCCGGCGCTCGTAGGTCACTCCGGAGAGCCGGTACGAGGACGAGACCACGCCCTGGCTGATGTCGAGGTCGCGCCGGTAGGACGAGATGGACGACAGGTCGTGGTCCGGCAGTTCGACGGTCAGCCGGCCGAGGAGGGTGAACGAACCGAAGTCCTGCCGCCCGTAGGGGAATTGGCCGTCCGCGTCGAGCGTGCCGTTGAGACCACCGGTCCACAGGGTGGCGTCGGTGACGAGGAGCACCTCGCGGGAGGGATCGTTGCCGGCGAGGGCGCCGAGGCGGCCGTTGCCCACGGGCAGGCCCTGCTCGATCATGTTCGTGTCCGAGGCCGGGGACTGGTACCGGAATCTGGTGGCCGATGCCTCGGGAAGCAGCGGGGACGTGGTCTGCCGGGTCACGGGCGGGGAGGCCGCGAAGGCGGGGAGGCCGCCGAGGGCGGTGAAGGCGCCGGCCACGGCGGCGAGGGAGAGGACCTGTCGCCGGCTCGGGCGGCGGGGCGAGTCCGGGGCCGGCGCGGGGGGTGTGTCGGTGTGCTGGTCGTCCACGGTGCACTCCATTCCGGAAGGGCGGTGCGGTGCGGTCGGTGCGGGCATACGGGTGCGGGTCCGCCGGCGCGGGGCGGGGACCGGTGCGGGGAGCCGAGGGGCGAGGAGGGGGCCGGTGCGGGGCCCGTGGTAGCAGGGCCCCGCACCGGTGTTCGGAGCGGTGTACGGCTCGGAGCGGACGGGCGCGGCTCAGCGCGGCGCGGCTCGGAGTGCGATGCCGCTCAGAGTGTGGCGCGGCTCAAAGCGCCAGCTCAGAGTTCGGTACGGCTCAGAGCTGCGGTACGGCGATGCGGTCGATGTCCGGCGCGTAGTCCTCACCGCTGTCGATGGTGATCGTGTTCTCGCCCGCCTTGAGCGTCACCGGGACCGTGACGGTCTCGACGGTCCCCCAGTCGGCGGTGGCCGGGAATTTCAGACCGATGGCGCCGTTCCCGTTGCTGGAGATCTTCGCCGGGCGCGCGTCACCGCTGATGTAGGACACCTCGATCATGTAGTGGCCGGCCTTCGTCGCCACCACATCGTTGAACTGGAGCTTTCCGCCCTGGTAGAGATTGCCGACCTTGCGCGCGCCCGAGCACGCGCCGCAGTCGGCGGCCGAGGCGTTGCCGCTGAGCGTGTTGGCCGGGGACTCGGCCTCGTAGGCCGTCCTCTTGAACGCGGTTCCCCGCGGGGTGACGGTGAACAGACGCGAGCCATGGGCCGGCAGGGCCTGGGTCACCTTGTCCTGGAACGTACCGAGGTCCTGCCTGTTCCAGACGTCACGGACCGTGGCCCGGCCCGTGAAGCCCAGGGACTGCCAGTCGGCGGTCACGGCCGCGGAGGCGTCGGCGAGGTTGAAGAGGGCGACGGTGTAGCTGCCGTCGGCGTTCTTCGCGCTCCAGACCTGCTGGTCGCCGGTGGCGGTGACGGGCCGCGCGGGCGGGGTGCTGCCCTGGTTGATCGCGATGACGTCCTTGTTGGTCAGCAGCGAGACACCGTAGTCGTCGAGCCGGGTGAGATCGTCACCGGTGTAGAGGGGCGACTTGGCGATGGCCCACAGGGTCATGTAGCTCTGCCGCTCGGCCTTGGTCAGGCCGTCCATCTCGCCGTTGCCGACATCGATGGCATCGAGGTCGTTCCAGCCGCCGGGGGCCGCGAACCGGCTCCACTTGGGGGCGTCGTCGAACCGGTCGTCGACCGAGTTCTCCCACGACACCAGGGTGTTGCAGTAGCACTCGACGTCCGTGTCGATCCGCCAGCCGTTGGAGTACTTCTTCCAGTCGGCGACATGGCCGATGTCCAGCGACCAGGAGAGTTCGAGGTGGATGGGGCGTCCGGCCCTGGCGATCGCCTGCTGCCACGCGGCGACGTCGGCGACGTTGTTGTAGTTGTCGCCGCTCTTGAAGGAGCCCGGTCCGACACCGTCGAGCTTGAGGAAGTCGTACCCCCAGTCCGCGAACATCTGCGCCTGCGAGTCGATGTACTTCTGCGCGCAGGGGCGGGAGAAGTCGAGCTTGTAGGCGCTGTCCCAGCCGTTGGTGGTGCGCAGGTCACCGTAGACGATGTCGGCGGTCGTACAGCCCTCGGCGTTCCAGATGGGGACCGTACCCCCGCCGTACGCCTCCTTCTCCAGACCGACCGGGAGGTAGATGCCCGCCTTGAGGCCCTTGGCATGGATGTCGTCGGCAACGGGCTTCATTCCGCGCGGGAAGCGGCCGGGGTCGGGGGCCTGCCGGGCGTACGCGTCGAACTCGGGCTTCCACGCCATGTCGCGCCACCAGCCGGCGTCGATGTTGACGTATTCGTAGCCGTACTTCTTGAGCTTCGAGGCGAGGGCGCCGGCCTGCTTGAGGACGTTCTTCTCGGTGAGGTAGCTGTAGTCGCCGTCGGGGTTGAGCCCGGGGTACTTCGAGGACTGCATGCTCCAGCTCGTCCAGCCCATGTACGGCTTCTGGGCAGGGGCGGCGGTCTTGGCCGCGGGGGCGGTCGCGGGCGTGGGAGTGGGAGTGGGAGTGGCCGCCACCGCCGCGGGGACGGCCGTGGTCAGACCTGCGGTGAGCGCGAGGACGAGCAGCGCTCTGAGGGAGTACGAGGGTGACCGCATGGGCCGGGACCTCCTGTTGTCGGGGATTGCGGGGCATGGCGAAGCGGGACGGGCCGGAACTCGGGACGTCTGCACGGGAGTTGTCGGGCGGCGGCTCGTCGCCCGGTACGGATCAGCCCTTGCCGGAGCCGATGGTCAGCCCGCTGATGAACTGCCGCTGGAGCGCGAAGTACACGATCAGCGTGGGGATCGCGGTCATCAGTGCTCCGGCCGCGATGAGATTGGGATTGGTGAAGTACTGGCCCTGGAGGTTGGCCAGCGCGGAGGTGATCGGACGCTTGTCGCCGGTCTCGATCAGCGCGAGCGACCAGAAGAAGTCGTTGTAGATCCAGATGGATTCGAGGGTGGCCAGCGCCGCGAACGCGGGGCGGCACAGCGGCAGCACGATCTGGAAGAACTGGCGCCAGACGGGGGCGCCGTCGACCAGTGCCGCTTCGGTGATCTCCTTGGGGATCGTCCGCATGTAGTTGCTGAGGACGAAGGTGCAGAAGCCGCACTGGTAGGCGATGTGGATCACGATGATGCCCCACACCGAGTTGTAGAGCAGCAGCGAGTCGCTCATCCACCAGGGCAGCGGGATCAGCAGATAGAGCCGGTACAGCGGGGTGATGAGCACCTGGGCCGGCAGCAGATTGCCCGCGGTGAAGAGCATCAGCAGGACGATGTTCCACCGGAAGTCGAAGCGGGTGACGAAAAAGGCCACCGCGGCGGAGAACAGCAGGGTGCCGAGCACCGCGGGGACGGTGATCAGGACGGAGTTCCAGAAGAAGTGCGGCATCCCGGACTGGTTCCAGGCGTCCGAGAAGTTCTCCAGGCTCAACCCGCGCGGCCAGGAGAGATAGCCGTGCCTGCTGGTGTCCTCGTACGGCCGCAGCGAGGTGTAGACCGCCCAGAGCAGCGGGACGAGCCAGAGCAGGGCGATCCCGCCGAGCAGCAGATGCCGGCCGGCCTGGCTCCGGGGGCGGGAGGGTCCGGTGTCCCGGGGCGGGGTGCGGCGGGACCGTGAGCCGGCGGCCGGCGGTGTGGCGGTCGCGGTCACTGGTCCTCCTTGCGGAAGTTCTGGAAGAGGAAGGTCCCGATGGCGGCCAGGGAGACGAGGAGCAGGACGACCGCGAGGGCGGAGCCGTAACCGATGTGGCTGGACTCGCCGATGATGTTGTCGGTGATCAGGAGGGAGAGCAGTTCCATGCCGGGCTTGCTGCCGACGCCCCCGCCGAGTACGTACACGATGTCGAAGGCCCGCAGCGACTCCATGACGGTGACGACGAGGATGATGATGTTGACGGGTTTGAGCGCGGGGAAGACGACGCGCAGAAAGGTCTGGCGGCCGTTGGCGCCGTCGAGCGCGGCGGCTTCCTTGAGCGCGGGGTCGAAGCCCTTCAGCCCGGCCAGATAGAGGATCATGATGTAGCCGGTGTGCCGCCAGGCGGAGGCGACGAGCACGGCCCACAGGTTGAGGTCGGGATCGCCCAGCCAGTCGATGTGATGGCCGGGTGCCACTCCGTTCAGAACGCCGTTGAGCAGTCCGTTGTCGGGGTTGTAGATGATCTCCCAGATGAAGCCGACCACGGCCAGGGAGAGCACCATGGGCAGGAAGATCGCGGTCTGGTAGATCCGGGTGAAGCGGATCTTGCGGTCGAGCTGGTACGCCAGGAAGATCCCGAAGGGGGTCGGCAGCAGGGCCGTGAACAGCAGCCAGACGACGTTGTGCCGCACCGCGGGCCAGAACGGCGGGTAATTGGTGAAGATCTCCTGGTAGTTGCCCAGTCCGGTCCAGTGGATGTCGGAGAGGGCGATGCCGTCCCAGCTCGTGAAGGACAGTCCGACGGAGGCCAGGGCCGGGAGCCAGACGAAGACCAGCAGGGCGATGAGCGGAATCCCGATGAGGACCGCGAGGAAGACACGGTCACCGGGGCCGAGCCGGCGCGGCCTGGGCCGGGCACGCGGTGGGGCGGAGGACGCCGGGGAGGGCGGCGCCGGGCGCACGGAGGACATGTGGAACCTTCCGGGTCCTGGTCAGGCCGTGAAGAAGCGCGAGCGCTGCGACTCGATCGTCTTCAGCAGGGCCGAGCCGTCGTCGGGGTGGCCCAGCCACTGGGTGAGTCCCGGCAGGACGACGGTGGAGATGAAGCCCGGGTCGCTGTCGCGGTCGCCGAACTGGGTGATGTGCTTGGCTCCGGCGATGAGCTGGGCGGACTTCTTCTGGAGGGCGTTGTACGAGCCGGTGTCCGCCTGCGAGTTGACGGCGACATTGCTCGGGTCGACGCCCATGTACAGATTCTCGGCCTTCGCGCCGCCGAGGAACTCCAGCAGGCGGTTGGCCGCGTCCAGGTTCTTGGGCCGGCGGCTGAGCATGAAGCCGTCGGTCGGCGCCTCGACGGCGTCCTGCCCGAAGGACGGGTCGATCTCGGGGAAGGCGAAGAAGTCGATGTCGTCGCGCAGCTTCTCGTCGGTGATCTGCTGGCCGAGGAAGAGCCCGATGACCGCCATGCCGGACTTCTTGTCGAGGAGCGACTGGGCGGCGTCCTGCCAGGAGCGGCCGCCCGCGCCCTGCTGGTAGTAGGGGCTCAGCTCGCGCCAGAGGTCGAGTGTCCTGACCGTACGGGGGTCGGTCCAGGCGACCTCGCCGCGCATCAGCGACATGTGGAAGTCGTAGCCGTTGGCGCGGAGATTCAGATAGTCGAAGGCGCCGAGGATGGACCAGCTGTCGCCGCCGCCGTAGCCGGACGCGATGGGCGAGAGGCCGTCCTTCTTCATCCGCTTGGCGAGCGCGGTGAACTCGCTCCAGGTGCGCGGCTCCTCGTAACCGCGCTCCTGGAACAGGCTCTTGCGGTAGAAGACGGCCCACGGATAGTTGTAGAGCGGTACGAAGTAGTACTTCCCGTCCAGTCCCCGGGAGAGCTGCTTGGCGGCGTCGCTGAAGCCGGCGCCTATCTTCTCCCACACGTCGTCGACGGGGTGAGCGAGGCCCTTCTTGGCGAAGTACTGCATGCGGTAGCCCGCGAACCAGGTGAAGACATCGTCCGGGGTGCCCTGGAGATAGGTGGAGATGCTCTTCTGGAACGTGTCGTGGTCGACGGTGTTCGTCTTGACCGTCAGCCCGCTCTCCTTGGTGAAGGCGCTGGTGACGGCCGCGTAGGCGGACTTGGGGGTGGCGTCGGCCCCGTTGGATCCGAAGGTCACCGTCTTCGGGTCGGCCGAGGGTCCGCCGCCGCAGGCGGTCAGCACGGGCGCGGCAAGCGCCGCGGCGCCGATGCCCAGCGCGCCGCGGACCACACCGCGGCGGCCGGGCCCACTGGCGGGCGAGAGGGTGCGGCTCAGCGTCATCGCTACTCCTATTGCGTGTCTGTTCCGATGAAGGACTGGATGGCGGTGGCCGCGGCCCCGCGCGCCCACTCCTCGAAGGGCAGCGGACGTGTCATCACGTCGCACTGTGCGGCGGTTCCGAAGGCGGACGCGGTGAACGCGTCGCGGATGTGCTCGGCGAAGAGGTCGTACGCGGCGAGTCCCTCGCCGGAGATGATCACCCGTTGCGGTCCCAGCACATTGACGACGGCCCCGATGGCCCGTCCGATGGCCTCGCCGGCCCGGGCGTACACCTCCCTGGCCCCGGGGTCGCCCCGGTGGGCGAGGTCCAGGGCCTGGTCGGAGCCGGTGACCGGCAGGCCGGTGACCTCCCTGACCCGGCGGATGATGGCCGCGTCTCCGGCGATCGCCTCCACACAGCCGGTGTTGCCGCAGTGGCACGGCGGGCCCAGCGGGTCGATGGAGAGATGGCCGATCTCGCCGGCCACGCCGTGCGCACCGGACACCACCCGTCCGTGCACCACGAGTCCGCAGCCGATGCCCGCGCCCACGGTCACCAGTGCGAAGTCGGAGATTCCGGCCCCGGCGCCGAACCACTGCTCGGCGACGGTCAGCGCCCGTACGTCGTTGTCGACCGTGACCGGCAGCCCCGTGACCGTACCGGCCAGTTCGGCGAGCGGTATGTCCCGCCAGTCCAGGAACGGCGAGTAGCGCACCACCCCCGCGCCGCGGTCCACATCGCCGGAGACCGCGAGGCCCACTCCCCGTACCTCCACGCCGAACCCGTCGGCCTCGGTGAGGAGTTCCTGTACGAGTCCGGTGATCGAGGCGAGTACGGCGCCGGGATCGCGGGCGGTGAGCGGGAGATGCCGGGCGACCCGGATACGGCAGCAGAGGTCGGCGAGGACCGCGATGATCTCGTCGCCGGTCACCTTGACCCCGATGAACAGAGCCCTGCCGCCGTCCACCCGCAGCGGGTTGGCGGGTCGTCCGAGGGCGGGCCGTGACTCCTCGTCGACACCCTCGACCAGATAGCCGGCCTCCATCAGCGGGCGTACCGCCTTGGTGACCGCGGCCGAGGAGAGTGCGGTCCGCCGCGCTATCCCGGTCCGGGTGAGCGGGCCGTGGGACAGCACGGTGGTGAAGACGAGGGAGGCGGCCGGCGTCGGTACCGGAACCGCCTCGGTGCGAGGGGTCGAGCGCATGGCCGAAACGTAGGTTGGTTCTTTTCCGCTGTCAATGAAAGAAGCAAGCTCCTTTCGAAGTGCCAACTGGAGGCAGCATGATCATGCAATTACGAGATTTGCCCTGGGTATTGACAGGTGATCGAAGGGACGATTGGCTGCGGACGGCTCTCGTGGCGCTACTCGAACGTGAGGATCCATGCCTGTGATCTCCTTCGCCCCGGACTCCGGGGTCTGGCTGCTGTCCACTCCGCGCACCTCGTACGCGCTGCGGATCGACGAGACGGGAGCGCCCTGTCATCTCGCGTGGGGGCCACGGCTGACGCTCGACGAGGCACGGGAACTGGCCACTCCCCCGGCTCCGGCGGCCAGCAGCTTCGAGGGACGTCCGCCCGTGGGTGAGGAACTGCCGGTCGACGGCGGGGCCCGGTTCGGTCCGCCGTCGCTCCAGGTACGGTTCGCCGACGGCACCCGGGCCGTCGAATGGCTGCCTGCCGGGCACCGTACGGAGGAGCCTCCCGGACCCGGATCCACCGAACTGGTACTGGAGTTCAGGGACCGCCACTACCCCCTGGAGATCGGCCTCCACTATCGGGTCCATGACGACAGCGATGTGATCGAACGCTGGACCGTGCTGCGCAACACCGGCGACCTTCCCGTCGCGCTGCCGCGCGCCGACTCCGCCGCCTGGACCCTGCCGGCCAGGGAGGACTACCGGCTGAGCCATGTCACGGGACAGTGGTCGGCCGAGACCCAACTGCGCAGGGAGCGGCTGCCGTTCGGCGAGACCGTCCTCACCAGCAGGCGCGGAATCACCAGCCATCACGCCAACCCCTGGGTGATGGTGGACCCGGGCGACGCGGCCGAGGAGCACGGGGAGGTATGGAGCGCGGCCCTTGCCTGGAGCGGCAGTTGGCGCGTCACCGTACAGCGCACCCCGGACGGCAGGGCGGGCTTCACCGGGGGCGCCGGTCTGGACGGTACGGTGCCGCCGCTCGGCCCCGGTGAGGAGTTCACCACCCCGGTGTACGCCGGGCTGTACACCGACGGCGGTTTCGGCGCGGCGAGCCGCGCGTGGCACGCGTACACCCTGGCGCATGTGCTGCCGCACGCCGAGGAGATCCGGCCGGTGCTCTACAACTCGTGGGAGGCGACCGGCTTCGATGTCGACGAGGCGGGGCAGAAGGCGCTCGCCGCGCGGGCCGCGACGCTCGGTGTGGAGCTGTATGTCATGGACGACGGCTGGTTCGGCGCGCGCCGCAGCGAACGGGCCGGGCTGGGCGACTGGACTCCGACCCCCGACCGCTTCCCCGGCGGGCTCCGGCCGCTGGTCGAGGAGGTGCACCGGCTCGGTATGCGGTTCGGGCTGTGGGTGGAGCCCGAGATGGTCAATCCGGACAGCGATCTCTACCGGGCGCATCCCGACTGGGTCCTGCACTTCCCGCACCGCACCCGCACCGAGCTGCGCAGCCAGCTCGTGCTGAACTTCGCCCGCCGCGAGGTCGCGGACTGGGCGTACGGCCGGCTCACCGAACTGGTCGGCGCCCATGGCATCGACTTCCTCAAGTGGGACATGAACCGCGCGCTCAGCGAGGCGGGCTGGCCGGAGGAGGCGGACGGCGCCGACCGTGTCGGAACGGCGTACGTCCGCAATCTCTACGGGGTCCTCGACCGGCTGCGCGCGGACCATCCCGGGCTGCGGATCGAGTCGTGCAGCGGCGGGGGCGGGCGGGTCGACCTGGGCATTCTGTCCCGTACCGACCAGGCGTGGACCTCGGACAACACGGATGCCGCGGACCGGGTCCTGATCCAGCACGGCTACGGGCAGCTCTATCCGGCGCGGACCATGGCCGCGTGGGTGACGGATGTGCCGAACCAGCTCACCGGGCGGTCGGTGCCGTTGCGCTTCCGCTTCCATGTGGCGATGGCCGGGGTGCTGGGGGTCGGCGGCGATCTCACCCGGTGGTCGGACGACGAACTGGCGGAGGGCGCCGAGTTGGTGGCGCAGTACAAGCACGTACGGCATCTCGTCCAGCACGGCACACTGCGCCGACCGCGCGGTCCGGTGGACGACGGGCCGACGGCGGTGCAGTACACAGCGAAGGACCGGAGCGAGGCGCTGCTGCTGGTCTGGCAGCGGGCGCCGCGCCATGGCGCCGCGTGGCCCGCGCTCCGGCTGGCGGGACTCGACCCGGCGGCCCGCTACCGCGACACCCGCACCGGCACCGTGCACTCGGCGGCGGTACTGACCGGGTACGGGTACGTACCGGAACTGCCGACCGGGGACTGGGCGAGCACGGCGGTGCATCTGGTGCGGGTCTGAGACGCGCTGGGATGCGGCGGCGGCTGAGTGGTCGGGTGGCTGAGCCTCTGGGCCACTCGGCCACTGAGCCGGTGGGCCAGTGGGCCAGTGCATTGGTGAGCCTCCGGGCCGGTGGGCCAGTGGCTGGGTAAGCCGGTGGGCCGGTGACCGGGCGGCCCGGCGCATCCGGCGGCTGAGTGGTCCGGTGGCCCAGCCACGCACTGGCTCAGCCACCCACTGGCTCGGGCGCCCAGTGGCCCGGCCACTCAGTCGCTCGGTGTCAGGGACGCGGGCCGATCTCCCTGCCGTCCTCGGTGACCGTGATCGCCGACGCCGGGCAGGAGTCCGCCGCGTCGAGCACCGTCTCGTCAGGGTCGATACGGTCGGCCAGCACCCTGGCACTGTCGCCGTCCAGGGCGAAGAACTCGGGCGCCGCACCCGCGCACATGCCCGAAGCGATACAGCGCTGTCCGTCCACCGCCACCCGCCAGCTCACCGGTCACCACCCGACCGGCATGGTGCGCGGCCCGCGCACGATCATCCGCCGCTTCCAGTCGATGTCCCCGGCGAGCCGCAGCCCGGGCAGCCGGGTGAGCAGGGCGCGCAGCGCCTCCTGCAGCTCCACCCGGGCCAACTGGGCACCGAGGCAGTGGTGCACACCATGGCCGAAGCCCAGATGCTGGTTGCCCTCGCGTTCGATGTCGAGCGTTCCGGGTGAGCTGAAGCGGATCGCGTCCCGGTTGGCCGCGCCCACCGCGACCAGCACCGGCTCACCCGCCCTGACCAGGGTGCCACCCACCTCGATGTCCTCGGTGGCATAGCGCGGGAAGGCGGCGCCCGCGCCGAGCGGCACGAACCGCAGCAGTTCCTCGACAGCGCCCGGGATCAGCGCTGGATCCTTGCTCAGCCGCCGGAGCTGCTCGGGGTGGTCGAGCAGCACGTACACGAAGTTCGGGATCTGGGTCGCCGTGGTCTCGTGCCCGGCGATCAGGATGCCGTCGCAGAGGTCGATGAGTTCCGTCTCGGAGAGGCGGTCGCCCACATCGCGGGCCTCGATGAGCGCGGACATCAGATCGTCGGCGGGCTCCTCCCGGTGCCGGGCGACCAGCCCGGCCATGTAGGCGCGCAGCTCCTCGCGGTTGCGGGTGAACTCCTCGGGGGTCAGCCCGCTGGTGGACAGCGCGGCGTCGCTCCACACCCGGAACAGCGGGCGGTCCTGCACCGGTACGCCCAGGAGCTGGCAGATCACGGCGACCGGGATCGGCAGCGCGTAGTCCTCGACCAGGTCGGCGGGCGGTCCCGCCGCGATCAGACCGTCCACGAGACCGTCGGCGAGCCGGGCGATGTCGGGCCGCATCGCCTCCACCCGGTGGCCGGTGAACGCCTTGGCCACCAGGGTGCGCAGCCGGGTGTGCTCCGGTGGGTCCATGCTGAGGATTCCGCCCACGCGCGGCTCGGCCCACTGGCGTGGTCCGTCTCGCCGCGCCTCCTCCGCGCGGCTGAAGCGGCGGTCGCCCAGGACGAGCCGGGCGTCGGCGTAGCGGGTGACCAACCAGGCCGGTTCGCCGTAAGGAAGCTGCACCCGGACCAGCCCGGGCAGCTCGCGGGCGCGGGCGTACTCCTCGGACAGCTCGATGCCGTCCGGCGGATTGAAGGGGTAGTCGGCGGGAGCGGCCCATGTCTCATGCAACTGGGTCATTGCGGAGCCCCGATCGTCGGCGTTGTAAGCGCTCGATTACAAACGGTATGAGTGGCTTCCGGGCTCGTCAACGGCGCCCTTCGGACACATTCCGGGTCCATGCGGCACTACGGTGTCCGGTGCACGGCGGGCGCGGGGCCGGTGCGCGGAATGCGGTCGGGGCGCCGAGCGCGGGAGTACGGGGGGGTACGGCATGGCCCAGCAGGGGGCGGAGCGCCGGCGCAACGCGGCCGAGACCAGGCGGGAACTGCTGCGCGCGGCGGCGGAGCTGTTCGCCGAGCGCGGCTTCGACCGCACCACGGTGCGCGACATCGCCCAGCGGGCGGGCGTCAACCAGGCGCTGGTATTCCGCTATTTCGGGTCCAAGGAGGGACTCTTCGAAGAGGTCATGGTGGGGGTGGGCCGCGACCAGCTCGCCCGGGTCGCGCCGGAGCGGCTGCTCGCCGCGGTGCTCGGCGCCCTGCTGGCGCCGGCCGAGGAGCGCGACGGATTTCTGGAGGCCTTCCTCCGGTCGGGTGGCGGTGGTGGTGCGGTGTCCGCCGTACGCCGCCGGCTCGGCGAGGACTACGCGGGCACGCTCCGTACGCTGACCGATGCCCCGGACGCGGCGCTGCGGGCGGATCTGGCGCTGGCCTGGCTGCTCGGCATCGGGCTGATGCGGGTGGTGGCCCCCAAGGAGCCGCTGGCATCGGCGGCCTCCGCGGATGTGAGCGCGCTCGTCCTGGGAGCGCTGGGCACACTGCTGGAGCGGACGGAAGGGGCCGAACGGGTGACTTCCGCGGCGGTCCCGGGGCCTCGGCACGAGCCTCCGGTCGAGGCCGGGGCCAGGCTTGATCCTGAGTACGGGGCCGAACCCGGGTCCGGGCGGGAGTCCGAGGCCGGCCCGGAGCCAGGCGCCGGGGCCGGATCACGGCCTCAGGCGAGCTGAGGGCCACCGGATCCGGTCCGGCCGGGCACGTCAGATGCGCCAGCCCCGGATGTGCTCGGCCGCCTGGTAGACGCTGACCTTTCCCGACTGGACGGCGCGCACCAGCTCGACAAGGGCCCCGTACGGCGGATCGATCCCCTCGCCGGACGCGTGCATGTACGCGGCGACGACCTGGCACGCGTACAGGCTGTTGCGGTACGGCAGCGGCTCCAGCCGTACCAGCGTGTGGAAGAGGGCCGCGGCGCGCCAGGCTCCGTCGGGTTCGCTGGTGGCCGGCCGCGGGATCCGGGTCTTGTGCCGGGCGACGGCGGCGACCAGAGCCGAGTAGTCGGCGACGGACACATCCTCCGGAACGGCTTGTTCCTGTACGTCCAGGAGCCAGGCCACATCGATATGGAGCACGGGCATCAGGCGGCGTCCACCTGCCGGTCCCCATGGTCGGAGGGTGGGAGCTCGTTCGCGAACGCCTCGTCGAACTCGGTCCTGTGCCGCTCGCCCCAGGTGACGGCGTACCGCACGAACTGGATCCGCTGCTGCTCGCGCAGCGGCAGATCATGGACGTACTGCTTGAGCGACTTGCCCTCGGCGGCCGCGGCGGCCCTGACCGCCTCCAGTTCGTCCTCGGTGAAGCTGATGTTGAGTGATGGCATGACCGTACGGTACCTAACCGGTACCGTCCTGGGAAGTGCCCAGGTCACAGCCTCGCGAGTCCGGCCTCCAGATCGTCCAGGCCCAGGGAGCCCTGGGAGAGCGCGGCCATGTGCCAGCGCTTGAGATCGAAGCCGGAGCCATGCGCCCTGCGGGCCGCCTCGCGGCCGCGCAGCCAGGCACGCTCTCCGAGCTTGTAGCCGATGGCCTGGCCGGGCGCCCCCTGGTAGCGGATCACCTCGTTCCGTATGAAGTGGTCGGGGCGGCCGCTGTGTGCCCGCAGGAAGCCGTGGGCCAGCGCGGGGGTCCAGCGCTCGCCCGGGCGGAACGGCGAGTGCGCGGGAATCGTCAGCTCCAGATGCATACCGAGGTCGATGACGACCCGCGCGGCGCGCATCATCTGCATGTCGAGGTAGCCGAGCCGGTGTTCGGGATCGGAGAGGAAACCCAGCTCGTCCATGAGCCGTTCCGCGTAGAGCGCCCATCCCTCGGTGTTGGCGCTCACGGTCCCGACACCCGTCTGGTAGCGGGACAGCCGGTCCGACAGATGGGCCCACTGGGCGAGTTGGAGATGGTGGCCGGGGACGCCTTCGTGGTACCAGGTGGAGACCAGTTCGTACGTCGGGAAGCGCGTTCTGCCCATCGTCGGCAGCCAGGTGCGGCCGGGGCGGGTGAAGTCGTGCGACGGCGCGGTGTAGTACGGGGCGGGGCTGCTGCCCGCGGGGGCGAGGCGCGACTCGACGCGCCGTACCCGGTCCGCGATGTCGAAGTGGACGCCGGCCAGCCGGTCGACGGCCCCGGCCATCAGGTCCTGGAGCCAGGCGCGCACCTCCTCCTGTCCGACGACAGCGTGGCCATGGGTGTCGAGATGTTTCAGCACCGTCCAGGGGGTGGCGGCGTCCGGCAGGATCCTCGCCGCCTCGGTCCGCATCTCGGCGAGCAGCCGGTGGAATTCGGACCAGCCGTAGTCGTACGCCTCGTCCGGGTCGAGGTCGGTGCCGTTGAAGTACCGTGCGGAGACGGCGTACCGCTCCCGGCCGACCACCTCTGGAGCGCCTTCGACGCCGGGCGCGTACACCGTGCTCAGCCAGTCGCGCAGCCGCCCGGCACCAGCGGTGGCCTCGCGTGCCGCGCCCTCCAGCTCCTTGCGCAGCGGCTCCGGCGCCGGGGCGACAAAGTGGCTGAACCACGCGCCGTTCCGGCTGAGCCACTCGTCCAGTTGCCGGATCATGGTGCTGATCAGCGACGGCCCGGCGGGCAGTCCGCGCCGAAGGCCTTCCGTGAGGGCGGCGCGGTAGCCGTCCAGGGAGGCGGGAAGGGCACGCAGCCGTCCCGCCACGGCCCGCCAGTCCTCCGCGTTCTTGGTGGGGGTGAGGACGAGGGCGGTCCGGATCTGGTGGACGGGCGAGTAGATGGTGGATACGGCGCGGAGCGTCTCACCCGTCTCATGCATCGCCAGCTCCGCGGTGAGCCGCTCACGCAGGAGCCGGGCGCAGTCGCGCTCGGCCACGGCTGCACCGCCGGCCGCCGGATCCGGGTCGGATGCCGTCTGCCGGCCGGTCGCGGCCAGCCGGCGCAGGGTGTCCCTGGCCAGCTCCGCGATCCGCTCACGGCCCTCCGGGGAGTAGTCGGGCAGCCGGCCGTGACTGCCCCGGTCGCCGATGATCGTGCCGGTGACCGGATCCAGGGCGATCAGGGCGTCGACGTACTCGTCCGCGATCCGGCGCGGCAGGGGCTGTGACCGTGGAGTTGGTGAAGGCGTGGCGTCGGACATGCGGTTCATCCTCACCCCGAACGGCCCTGCGTATGCGGCCGAGGCCGCGCCAGACGGGATTTGTCAGACACGGCCTAGGTGGCGCACACCGTAAAACTGCCGTGTTCCCAACGGTGCCAAACGCGCCCGGCGCGGTTCACTTGTTGTGAGCCGCGTGCCCAACTCCCCTGTGGGCGCGGGCCGTTCGCGAGGAGTGTGCCCATGGAAACAGAAGCCGCCCATCGTGCCATCGCCGCCTCCGTCGCCTGTCTGATGCCACGGGCGCGCGCCGAACTCGCCGAACTGGTCGCCTTCCGCTCGGTGGCTGATCCAGTGCGGTTCCCCGGGAACGACTGCGACGCCGCAGCGGACTGGCTGGCCGCCACCCTGCGTGCCGAGGGTTTCGAGGATGTGGCGCTGTTGGACACCCCGGACGGCTCCCGGTCGGTGTACGGATCGCTCCCGGGCCCGCCGGCAAGCCCGACCGTCCTCCTCTGCGCGCACTACGACGTCCTGCCGCCGCTGGACGAATCCGCCTGGAACACACCGCCGTTCACCCTGACCCGGCGCGCGGACGGCCGGTGGTACGGGCGGGGCGCCGCCGACTGCAAGGGCGGCATCGTCATGCATCTGCTCGCGCTGCGCGCCCTCAGAGCGAGCGGGTGCCTCCCAGTGAACGTCAAGCTGCTGGTCGGAGGTTCGCAGAAGCGGGGTACGGGAGGGCTGGAGCGGTATGCGCGGGCGCACCCGGAGCTGCTGGCCGCCGACGCCGTGGTCATCGGCGCCACCGGCAATGTGCGTGCCGGGCTGCCGACCGTGACCTCGTCCGTGCGCGGTGCGGTACTGGCCCGGGTCACCGTGGAGCCTCCCGGGAACACACCGGACCGGGCCCCGGCCGGGTACCCGGGGCCGTACAGCGCCGACCGGCACATACCCGACACGTTCCGCACGGCCCATGTGCCCGAGACACCGGACACACCCGACGCGCTCGCCTCTCTGCTCCGTACTCTCGCGTCCCTCCATGACCGCGAGGGCAACACGGTCGTCGACGGTCTCGACGGCCGGGGGCGCTGGCGCGGTGCGCCGTATCCGCGCCGACGGTTCCGCCGGGACGCCGAAGTCCTGTACGGCGTCCGCCTGTTGGGGTCGGACGCGATCGCCGACCGGCTCTGGGCCCGGCCCTCCGTGACCGTCGCCGGACTCGACTGCCCGCCGCCGGGCTCCGGCAGGAGTGCGAGAGCACTGCTCTGCCTCCATGTCCCGCCGGGGACCGACACCGGTACGGCCGCCGGACTGCTGGCCGCCCACCTGGAGTCGCACGCGCCCTGGGGTGCCCGTATTCGGTGCGACATCGTCGGCGAGACACAGCCGTTCGGCGCGGACACCACGAGCCCCGTCTACGCCGCGATGGCGGAGGCCATGCGGCAGGCATACGGGCAGGAGATGCGGGTGACCGGTCTCGGCGGCCCGGTCCCGCTCTGCGACACCGTGGCGGAACTCTGCCCGCGCGCCGAGATCCTGCTGATCGGTCTGGCCGAACCGGAGGCCCGCGTCCACACCGACAACGAGAGCGTGGACCCGCGCGAGCTGGAGCGCATGTCGGTCACCGAAGCGCTGTTCCTGTGGCGGCTGAGGAGCCGGCGCCGGCCCTCCCGCCCCTGTTCCCCAGCCAGGACAGTGCCGCTGAGGCCAGTGCCGTAATGCCGGTGGGCAGCGCGGTGCGGACGTCCGGGGCGAATTCGGGTGAGTGGTTCGGTGGCTGAGCCGCCAGCTTGTCCTCTGCCGAGCCGGGGGTCCTGGCCCAGGTCTTCGGGCCGACCACCCCGAACATCCAATAGGAGAGCGGGATTCCGGTCATCCCGTGCACGGCGGCGCCCGCGTCCCCGTAGAGCGGGAAGTCCTCGGTCGCCATGGCCGGTGGCCAGACCGCCACACGCTCGGGACCGTACAGCTCCGTATGGGCGCGGCGTACGGCCGCCGTGGCCGCCGGGTCGGGGTGGGTGACCGGGGAGCGGGACACCACGGTGATGTCCGGGTCACGGGGGCAGCCGGACGCGGCGCACTCCGCCCGTACGATCCGCTCCACCGAGGCGGTCATCCGGTCGAGCGCCCGCTCGGAGAGGGCGCGCACGGTGATCCCCAGGGTCGCCAGATCAGGTACGAGATTGCTGCCGGTGCCCGAGTGGAACGAGCCGACGTTCAGGGCCACTTGCTCGGTCGGCGCCGACTCGCGCGAGACCGCGCCCTGGAGTCGCAGCACGGCCGCCGCGGCCGTGAGCACCGGGTCCACAGCGAGGTGCGGGGTGCCGGCGTGCCCGGCGCGGCCATGGATGACGGCCTCGAAACCGACGCTTCCGGCCAGCATCGGACCGTACCCGTGGGCGACCATGCCGCCGGGCAGGGGCGCGGTGTGCTGGGCGAGTACGGCGTCGGGCCGCCCGAAGCGTTCGTACAGCCCGTCCTCCAGCATGGCCCGCGCTCCGGTGAGCGTCTCCTCGGCGGGCTGGCCGACGATCACGGCCGTACCGCGCCAGTGCTCCCGGGCGCGGGCCAGCAGGGACGCGGCTCCCGCCGCCGCGGTGACATGCAGATCGTGGCCGCAGGCGTGGGCGGCCGGGCCGTCGCTGGCGTACGGCAGGCCGGTGCGCTCCGTCAGCGGAAGCGCGTCGAGTTCCGCGCGGATCAGCACGCGCGGCCCGTCGCCGTTGTGCAGGACCCCGACGACGCCATGGCCGCCGACGCCCGCCGTCACCTCGTACCCCGCGGTGCGCAGCCACTCGCCCAGCGCGGCGGCGGTACGCCGTTCCTCGCCGGAGAGTTCGGGGTGGCGGTGCAGATCCAGATAGAGGGCGATCGCCGGGCGGAGGACCTCGGCCAGGCCGTCGAGGACGGGGGCGTTCTCTCCGGGGTACGCGACAGGGCTCACCGGACCATGGTGCGGTACGGGCCGGGCCCACCACGTACAGACCGCTGACACAAGTGGTCAGTGGAAGACGTGCCGTTCTGCAAGCGGGGTCCGCTGGAATACGGGTGTCAAGAGATCGGGCCTCCGCGGAACCCCCGGGGGCCGGGCCCTCCCATAAGGAGTCATCATGGCTGACAAGAGCACCCTCGCCTCCCTCGCCGACGAGATCATGGAGCTTGAGTCGGAGACCTTCGAGATCTCCGACTACTCGGACGCCAGCGAGGTCGTGCTCGCGGGCTCCACGAGCTGCAGCTCGACGTCGACCTGCTCCTCCACCACCAGCACCACCTCCTGCAGCGCCTGATTCCGGCGCTCCGCACAGGAGCGGGCGGCACCCGCGAACTCCCGCGCGGGTGCCGCCCGTTTCCTTTTGTGCGGCTCGTACTGCTCGTACGGCCCGTGGGGCCGTACCGCTCGTATGTCTCGTGCCGCTTGTGGGGCTCGTACGGCTTGCGCGACACGGGACTTACGGCCCGCCTCTGGTCCTACGGGAACGGGTGCGGCACCATCCGGATCTCCGGCTCCGTCAGCTCGGTGGTCCGGAGTCCGGCCCGGTGCGCGGCGGTTCGCAGTCGCGGCATCCTCGGCGCCCGCTGCCGCGTCCAGCCGAAGTCGATCGGGAGCAGGCCGGGGACGATCGTGGCCACGGTGCGCAGACCGATGCGGTGCTGCTCCGGTGTCGTCTGGTCGACGACGATGACATCGTGCCCGGCGCGCACGAGTTCGTCCCGGCAGTGCGTCACGTCGTCGCGCAGATCACCGGTGCGCGGCCGGTCCCGCTCCTCCCATGTGCGGTAGACCTCGGCCATCGGCCGGACGGCGGACGGCTCCAGATAGCTGCGGACATGGGCGGCCATCCGGGGCAGACCGTAGAGCTGGGCATGGTCCTTGAGATGCAGGACCTTGCCGAAGTCCTCGGCCATGGCGTCGAGTTCGGACCGGCGCTCCTCGACCTGCCGGGGCAGGTGCGGGATATAGGTGAGGACCTCCGAGAGCGCTCCCTCCAGCGCCGCCGCGGGATCGAGGCTCGCGCCGGCGCCGAAGGAGAAGGTGCCGGGGCCGCCGTCGCGCCGTACGGCCAGACCGGTGACCACCGGGACCGCGAGATCGATCCGGTTGTCGAAGGCATGCACGTCGTAGCCCTGGAGGGCGGCCCGGTCGATCATGGTGCGGACCGTGGGGTCGCCGATGGAGTCCAGGTCGATCTCGGTGAGCGGGGTGTTGCCGTACCAGGCGACCAGGAAGGCGTCCCGCTCGATGAGTTCGAGCAGACCGCCGAGGACCGCCTCCTCCAGACAGCCGCCGATCGCGCAGCCGTTGGAGCATTCGAAGACGAAGTTGTCGGAGGCGAGGCCGGCGCTGTAGTGGACGAGCCGGGCCGGTACGAGAATGGCGCGCTCGTCGCGCAGTGAGTAGCCCCAGACCCAGGGGATGGGACGGGCGGGGTCGAAGGGGCTGACCATGGGGTCGTCGCGGTAGGTCTCGGGCGCGTAGAAGCCGCACTCGGCCGGGTCGAGCGCGGGCCAGCCGTCCGAGACGAGGTCGTCGTAGGACGCGGTGAGCAGGGTGGTGCCGGTGCGCCGGTGGGTTCCCGCGTACCGCTCCAGGCCTTCCAGATACGCGAGATCGCGGCTGGCGTCGAAGCCGTTGGCCTGCCCGCTCCAGGTGACATCGGTGAGGCCCGCGTATCCGCGCATGAAGACGCTGCCCGCGACCGGGGCGGTGGTGGGCGAGGTGACATTGATCCAGGTGCCCGCGCCGAGCACCCCGGAGACGGGGTTGGCGAGTGCCGTGGCCGGCATCGGATACGAGGAGGCGGACCGCAGCCGGTATGTGTCAGGGGCGGGCTTGGGCCGGACAGTCAGGCCGAGCCGCGCCTCGTCCGGACCGTCGGTGCCGCGCGGACCGCAGAATTGGCACAGTGGATCAGCCAGTAGCGGATAGGTCCGTGTCTCCAGTGTGGTGAGGTCGAGGCGCGAGACCTGCGGGAGGCGCCGGTCGGCCGTCTCCGTGCCCGGCGGCTGTACGGAGTCCGCGAGGACGACGGCACGGTAGAGGGCGTACGTGGCGTCGACGGCGTACGGGGTGACCGCGGGCCATGGTCCGCTCGCGCGGGTACGGGCACCGGTCTCCAGGGCGTCCCGTTCGGTACGGGTACGCAGCCGCTGCCAGCGCATGGCGAGGCACTGGCCGCAGGCGGCGGCGTCCGGGTCGCCGCCCCAGGGGCCCACCAGCACGGCCTGGGCGGTGAGATGGACGGTGGCGCCGGGGCGTACGTCGGCGTAGGGGTCCTCGCCCCGGTGGCCGAGGACATCCGCGGCGCCCAGCGGCACCACCGTGGGACCGGCGGCCGGGCCGAGCCGTTCGGCGAGCGCCCGCTGGAGCAGCTCGCGCGCCGCCTCCAGCGGTACCCGGTCCACGGCCGTCCCGCTCTGGCTCACAGAAGTCGTGGTCGGAGGCGTCATGTCTTGTTGCTCCAGCGGAACGTCCGCAGCGCGATCGCGCCGAAGATGACGGTGAAGACGACCAGTCCTCCGCAGCCCAGCGCGATGTCGTCGAGCCCGCCGCGGCCCGAGAGGGCGGCGGACACCGCGTCGTTGAGATAACGCAGCGGCAGCACCCGGGAGACGGCCTGGAGCCAGGACGGCATCATGTCGAGCGGCAGGAACGAACCGGAGAGGAAGGCCATCGGCACCATCAGGCAGTTGGCGATGGCGGCGACCGCCTCGGGCGTCTCCGCGTACGAGCCGATGACCACCCCGATCGCCAGGAACGCGGTGATGCCGAGCACCAGCACGGGCAGCGCCAGCGGCCACCGGGCATTCAGTTCGAGACCGAAGAGCGGCAGCATCGCCACCGCGACGAACACCACCGCCTGGGCGGCGCCCACCGCCAGGGAGATCACATAACGGGAGGCCAGAACCGCGGGCAGCCTGGTGGGGGTCATCCGGATCAGCCGCAGCAGATCGTCACGGCGCCACTGCATCAGGGTGAAGGCCACACCGAAGACGGCGGCGTTCGCCACGCCCCAGGACATCACACCGGGCGCGATGTAGGAGATGTACGGACGGCCGGTCTCCTCGACCTCCTGGCCGCGGAAGATCAGTCCGAAGACGACCAGGAAGAGCAGCGGGAAGGCGAAGGTGAAGAAAAGGGTGGCCTTGTCCCGGACCTGGGCCCGGAAGCCGGCCCCCGTCAGTGCCGCGTACGCGCTCATCCCTGCCGCTCCGTGTCCTCGGTGCCGTGCGTGCTGTTCGTGCCGTGCGTGCTGTACGTGTCGGTGCTGACCTGCGTGCTCTGCGTGCCTTCGGTGCTGCCCCCGCCGGTGAGTTCGAGGTAGACGTCCTCCAGCGTGGCCGTACGGGTCTGGACACCGTCCAGTCCGGTGAGCGCGTCGACCGCCTGGAGCACCTTGCCGGAGACCGCGGTCTCCAGGACGAGCGAGCCGCCCTGGACGCTGACCCGGTCGACGCCGGGGATGGCCGCCGCGTCCGCCTCGCTCATCCGCTCTGCGGGAATCATCAGCCGGGTCGGCGCGGCGGCGGCGCTCACGAGGTGGTGCGGGGAGTCCAGGGCGACGACGGCGCCGTCCACCAGGATCGCGACCCGGTCGCAGAGCGCCTCGGCCTCGTCCAGGTGATGGGTGGTGTAGACGATGGTGCGGCCCTCGCTCTTGAGGTCCCGCAGCACCTTCCACAGATCGCGCCGGGCCTGCGGGTCCAGGGCCGCGGTGGGCTCGTCCAGGAAGATCAGCTCGGGTCCGTGGACCAGCGCGGAGGCGATGGCCAGGCGCTGGCGCTGGCCGCCGGAGAGATTCTCGACCATCACATCGCGCTGTCCGGCGAGACCGACCGATTCGAGGGTACGGTCGGCCGCCTCGCGTCCGGCTCCGTACAGCGCGGCGACGGTACGGAGGTGCTCGCGCGCGGTCTGCCGTACGAAGAAGGCGGACGACTGGGTCTGTACGCCGAGCCTGGGCAGCAGCGCCACATTGCGCGGCCAGGGCGACTGCCCGAGCACGGTGACGGTGCCGGAGTCGGCCTGGCGCAGCCCCTCCATGATCTCGACGAGGGTGGTCTTGCCCGCGCCGTTGGGTCCGAGGAGTCCGAAGAACTCCCCGCGCTTCACCTGGAGTGACACGCCGTCGACGGCCTGGCGGTCGCCGTACCGCTTGCGGATCGCGTCGGCGACGATCGCCGCGCCGGTGGCTGCGTCGTCCGGCACGGACGCCATGGTCCTGGCCTCGCTCATGTGCTTCTGCGCCCCTCGGGGGTTGTGGGTCAGTGAACTAGTTGGAAATACAGGCCTGTTGCCAGGGCCGCCAGCAGGAGTACGACAAGCAGGGCCGACCCCACCGCGTACCCGAGGTAGAGGGCGCGGGCCCGGCGGGGGTACGCGGCGGCGGCCTGCCGGTCGTTCAGGCGCAGCCGCAGATACCGCCCGCTCTCGGGTGCGAGGTGGGAGACGCGCAGAGCGTGGCCGAGCATCGTGTACCCGTCAAGTGGGGGCAGGGGCAGCAGATTGACCAGGGACTGGGCGCTGCCGAGCAGCAGCAGGCCGGACAGGAAGCGGCGGGTCGGGTCCCCGTCGGGCAGCGCCGCCCACCAGGCGAGGAACGGCAGCAGGAACAGCAGGTTGGCGAAGGCCCCCGCGCCCGCCACCGCGCACTGGTGCCAACGCGTCCGAAGATAGCGGTAGTTGTCGACCGTGCAGTACATCACGGCCATGGGCAGCCGCCAGCGCAGCCCGATCTCGCTGACGGTGCCGCCGTAGTGCCGGGCGGCGATTCCATGGGCGAGTTCGTGCAGTGCCGTGCTGAGCCAGAGCAGGGTGAAGACCGCCACCAGGGCGACGGGCTGGTGGAACAGCCACCAGGTGTCGTCGGCCAGTCGGGGCAGCGCCGACGCCAGCAGGATCTCCATGGCCGCCATGAGCGCGGCCAGCGGAAGCAGGACCGGGGCGCGCAGGGCGGGGTGGAGCAGCCGGTGGAGCCGGCCGGTGGTGGCGTCGGCGTCGGCGACCAGCCGCATGGTGCCGCGCAGCAGGGTGCCGTTGAACGGTCCGGCCGCGGGGGTGTCCGGGGCCGGCCGAGGCGGTGCGCCTGCCAGCAGGCCCCGGGCGCCCAGGAGTTGGAGGAGTTGGCGCCAGTGCGGTTCGGCGAGCCGTTTGCCGAAGGCGTCGGCGTACTCGTCGCCGATCTCGGCCAGGCTGCGCGCACCGTCGAGCCGGGCGATCAGGAAGTACTCCTTCACTCCGACCTCGAAGGCGGCGCCGCCGTCCGGGTCCTTGATCAGATGCACGGTGGCGGGGCCGTGCAGCAGGGCGGGGCTCAGCAGGATGCCGGGGCGCAGCGCCGGGCGGTGGGAGAGGAGTCCGGCGGAGTCCGCGGGCCGGGCGGGGTTACCGCTCATGGGATCGCCGCCGGGGCCGGGGTGCCGGTGGTGTCCTCGCGCAGGACCCGGCCGAGTACGTGCGACAGATAGGCCTCGTCGCGGATCGTCACATGCAGCCGGTTGTTGGTCATGTGCATATAGGGCGAGAGGAGCAGGGGCAACGCCACGGCCGGGTCGCTGACCTGCTCGTCGCGCGTACCGTCCCAGGAACGGAAGACCAGCTCGCCTTGGACGGTCAATTCCTCGGCGTGGGCACGGAGTTCGAGGCAGTGCTCGGCCCAGCCGCGCAGGAAGGCGGGCAGCCGGCCGAGTTCCCCCGTACGGACGGCCCGCCGGATTCCCTCGAATCGGCGGCCGAGACCGGGGGCCATCTCCGCGTAATTCTTGTCGTACTCCTTGGAGCCGATGAATCCGGTGCCGGGAAAGGCCTTGTGCCAGAACTCGTAATAGCGGTCGAGATAGCCGCCGAGTTCCTCGCGCTCGGGCAGGAAACAGCCCGCCATGACCATCATGAGCTGCGCCGAGGTACCGAGCAGCACGGTCCGCAGATGGAGGTTCATGGTGCGGAAGGCGTCCATGACCAGATCGCTGGAGTGCGCGAAATGCCATTCGGCCAGCTCGATCCCGGCCGGGCCGCCGTACTTGCCGTATTCGGGCTCGTACGGCTCGTACGAGAAGGAGTTGTTGGGCCGCAGGTTCATCCGGCCGTCGGCGTCCATGAAGGCACCGCGGTCGCCCTCGGGGAACTCGATTTCGAAGAGGGTGTTGTAGAACTCGTTGAGGAAGCCGGAGTCGACCTCGTAGAGGGCGGGCCTGGCGCGGAGGAAGGCACTGATGGCCTCCTCGGCGCGGCGGCGCACCTCGGCGGTGTCCTCAGGGGTGGCGGGCTTGAGCCGGAGGCGGACATGCGGCCCCTCCAGCCAGTAGTTGATGAAGAAGTGGCCGGCCAGCAGTCCGTCGGCGGTCAGCCCGGCAACAAGCGGCCGGACGCAGTTCACCAGCAGGGGCTGCGGGTTGGCGGCGTAGAAGATGTGGATGGCCTGCCAGTCGCCGGGGGCGGGGGTCAGCTCTGACATGTCGGGGCGCCCTCTGTGCGTCGGGTCGGGGTGAAGGTGAAGGTCTCCACGGCCAGCTCGGCGACATGGCTGCCGCGCGCGGACCGGACATGCAGCCCGTCCTCGGAGGGGGAGCATCTCCCGCAGCACGACCCGGTCGTCGGGGTGCGTCGGGAGCGCTTCAAGGGCGGTGAGGGAGAGACAGCTCTGGAAGTCGACGTACTGCGGCTTGGCGCCGGCGCCGCCCCGGGGTCCGCTGGAGACGGTCGCGAACACCCGGTCGGGCAGCCGGTGCCGGCGCTGCCAGCGCCGCCAGCCGAGGTACCACTCGTGCTCGCCGGTGCCGGGTGTGCGCACGGGCAGCGCGCCGGCCGTGGTGGCCCAGCTACGGCGGCTCAGGACGACCTCGCCGTACCGCACCCTGGGCCGTGAGGTGACCCCGTCCTGCGCCTCGCCCTCCGGGACCCCGCCCCACACGTCGAGGGGAGCCATCGAGGTCGGGGACATCAGCAGCAGGGTGCGGGGTATCTCCGGCAGGGCGAGCGGTACGAGATAGCCGAGGTAGACCGGGATGACCTCGCGGCCGAGCCGGGCCGAGCGCAGGACCAGCCGGTCGGTGGTCTCGTCGTGCTCGACGGACAGGTCGTCGAGGTGGATGCGCCGGTCCTCGGGGACCGTGCTGGACTCGCCGGGGCAGACGATCTCGTAGTCGGTGAGCGGGCTGTGCAGATTGAGATTGCTGGTGACCGCTCCCCCGGTGATCTCGGCCAGCACCGCTCCGTCGGGGGTGCGGGCGCGGGCGCTGTCGCGCAGTTCCCGGGAGAACGCCCCCGCCTCCGCCGCCGGGCTCTCCGGGTCGTAGACATGGGTGAACCGGCTGAAGGGGAAGGACAGCCCGCCGTAGGAGCGGTTGAGTACGGTCAGCGGTTCGCCGTTCTCACGGGCGAGCTGGAGATGGTGCGACTGCGGTACGAACTCGCCCGCGACCGGGGCGAGTTCCTCGGCGACCGGGGCGAGATCGGCCTCGCCGAGCCGGATCTCGTCCGCCTCGCCACGGGCCTCCCAGGCTTGCCGCATCCGGGAGATGAAGGTCTTCCGGGCCTCATCGATGGCGCGGATCCCGGACAGGCCCAGCCAGTTCTCCTCCGGTACGTATTCTCCCCGGTCGTCGAACGGCCGTCGCTTGCCGGCGAAGGAGAGGTACTGGTCGAAGAAGTCCTCGTGGAAGTCGTGGACGAGCCCCAGGAGATCGTCGCAGCGGCCGCCCCGACCGTAACGGGCCATGAAGAAGCCCTTGAAGGTGACGCGCTGAGGCAGCGTCAGATCGAAGGCGGGCAGGATCCGTTCGACCGAGCGCAGCGCCCCGCCGGCCGGTCCGGTCCAGGCGCCCAGACCGCAGCTCACCGCACGGCCCGCGCTGACGTCCTCGTACAGCAGCGTCTGCGGCAGGGTGGCCCCGCCGTCGCTCAGCAGGGCCTGGGCGTCGCGCAGTCCGGCGCGCAACTCCCGCAGCAGTTCCGCACGTTCGGCACGGCCGGCGGCGGGGAAGCGGTCGATGGCGGAGACCGGTCCTTCGAGGGCGGCGGCGAGTGCGTCGGCCCAGGTCCGCCCGAGTCCGCCGAGCGCGGTACGGAAGGAGCGCAGCGGATCGGGGCTATGGACATCGGTGTCCAGGCAGGGGACGCGCACCATGCCGAGCTGGAGCAGCGCCGCCACATAGGTCTCGCACTGCTCGGGCTCCGCGCCGTGCTCGGTGCGCAGCCAGTCGACCAGATCGTGGTAACGCAGCTCGCGGCCGGTGTCGAAGAGGGCGAGCAGCCGGTCCAGGGTGCCGCTGCGGCGCAGGAAGAACAGCCGGTCCTTGACCGCGTCGAAGGTGACGGCGGCCGAGTCGTCGCCCGCGGTGATCCACTGGCGTACATAACGGATCCGGTCGTCGTCGCGCTCCCAGCCGGAGGCCAGCCGTACGGGCAGATCGCCCCGGCGGGCGGGGTCGGCGAGGATCAGTTCGGCGAGCCGGCCCAGGACGACGACATTGAGCCGTACGTGGCTGGTCCACCGGTCCTCCACGTGGAGGTCCGCATCCGTGCCGTCCTCGTCGAAGAGACCGGTGGCCACGCCGGTGAAGGTGCTGAACGGGCTGGTCTTGCAGGCCGTCCGGTAGAGATACGCGAGCACCGAGCGCTCGATCTTGCGCATCCGCTTGTCGGGCGGCGCGCCCGAACCGGCCTTGCCTGCATAGGCGTCGAGCTGTCCCTCCAGGGTCGGCGAGGCGAGCAGGAGTCCGCAGCGCAGCCGGTCCTCGGTGAGCAGACCGCGCAGCGCGGCACGGGTCCTGTCGAGATCGGCGGCGAGCAGCGGCGCGCCCTCGGCCCGCAGCTTCTCCAGGTGTCTGCGGTCCCTGAGCCACTCGGCGGTCGGTTCCGCGGCGTCCGGGTCGAGCGCGGCGACCAGCCGTACGGCGGCGTCGGGGGCGGCGGGCAGCTTGTTGTTGAAGATCTGGCGGCGCAGGGCGAGCAGTTCACGGCGCTGGGCGGCGCCGTCGCCGTCCGGGGAGACATCGGTGGCGCGTACCACCTCGTGCAGCAGGTCGCTGAGTTCGGCTCCCCGGGTACGCAGCCGGTCCTCGGCCGCGAGGACGTCGTCGGACCAGCGGCTGCTGTCGGCGCAGCGCAGCGCGTGCACGGACTCGACCGGGAGCCCGGCGACGCGCAGCATGAAGCGGCGGCCGGGCCGCCAGTCGGTTTCCTCGGTGGGCGCGCCCTGGGGCGTGCCGGTGCTTGTGCCCGGTGTCATGGCAGTTCTCCCCCGTCCCGGGTCAGGCGATCTCGTAGCGGAAGTCGGCGGGCCGGGCCCGCTCGTTGCCGAGCAACATGATGAGCAGCGGTTTCTCGCCGGTGCGGTCGAGGCCGAGTTCCTCGATGTAGGAGATGTTGTCGAAGCCGAGCGCGACGCCCGCGCCGAGGCCGAGGGCCGAGGCCGCGGTGTAGAAGGTCTGGGCGACGGCTCCGATGGTGCCGTTGACGAGCCGGTAGCCCCGGTCGCCGACCGCGCCCAGGACGGCGTGGGTGCGGATGGTGGGTACGAGGACGGCTCCGGCCTGCTCCAGGTTGTAGTTGGAGAGGAAGTAGTTGCGCTGGAGGAACGGTCCCGGTGCTCCCGGCACCACCAGGCGCAGCTCGTGGGCGGCGGGGTCGTAGGCGTACGCGCCGGGCTCGACGCCCTCGGCGTGGCTGACGAAGGCGTACAGCGTGACCAGGCCGGGAACGGCGGGCAGATCCCGGCCGGGACCGCCTCCCGGAGCGGCGGGCCGTTCGGCGTCACTGCCGAGCGAGGCGGCGGCGCAGGCGCTGAGGGTGGCGGCGAGCTGCGCGGTGGTCAGGGGCGTACTGGCGTCGAAGCGGCCGAAGCTGCTCCGGCGCGCCCGCAGTGCGGTACGGACACTGACCGGCGGCAGCGCGGGCTCCGGCAGCGCCACGGTAACTCCGGTCCCGGCGGGCGGGACGGTGGTGGCGGGGGCCAGCGCGCCCGGCGCCGGGCGGTCGGTGGCGCCCTCGGCGGTCGCGGCGTGGATCCGCTCCAGGGTCTCGAAGCGCAGGATCCTGCGGGAGCGCTCGGAGTCGCTGTAGCGGGCGGCCGGCGGGGCGGGCAGTGCGGGGGCGGTGGGCCTGGTGCCCTGCCAGGTCAGCGGGACGACGGCGAAGACGCCCTCCTCCGCGTTGTCGACTCCGAGTACGTGGCTGAGCCTCTGCTCGTCGAACCACAGCAGTGGTTCGACCTCCAGACCACGGGCGCGGGCCCAGATGCGCCAGGTCTGGAGGATCGCGCCGAGATCCATGCTCACGGCGTGGAAGGAGAAGCTGTTGTACTTGAAGGCGTTCTGCCAGTACTTGATGCCCAGGACCAGGAACTGGTCGCAGTCCGCTCCGGCCGCTCCGTCATCGAGTGCCGCGCGCACCTCGCCGGTGACATCCCCCGCGACCAGGCGCTGCATGGTGTGGTGCGGGGCCGAGTAGTAGTGGACACCGGGGGTGGCCGGGCCACTGGGTCCCGAGATCCAGTAGACGCTCACGGGGTAGAGGCCGCCGCCGGAGGCGGTGCCGCGCGACCAGTTGGCCTGGGTGTAGTGCGGCAGGGCCGCCAGGTCGGTATTGGTCTGGACACCGAGCCTGCGGCCGGTCAGTCCGTACGAGTCGCGCAGCATCCCGGACAGCGCGTCCAGGGTGAACGGCCGGTCCCCGGACGGGACTTGGGAATTCCCCGGCTGTCCAGGACCGCCGCCCGCCGTGCTCGCCGCCGGGGGCAGACAGCCGGCCGCGACGGTCGCGTCGTCGGGGAAGTCGGTCTCCGGCAGGGGGAACGCCCCGATGCCCGGGTAGTACTTCGCCTTCCTGGGCCGGTCCGCCCAGTCGGGGACGAAATCGGCGGGCTCCATCGGGATCCGGCCGCGCTGCATGATCGCTGCCGCATAGTCATGGGCGTAGCCCACGGGACGCTCCTCTCTGCTGGACGGTGGGTGCACGGAAAACGGGTTCACGGGAAGGGGTGGGGCGCCGGGTTGAGGTCCTCCGGCGTCAGATCGCGGTCACGCAGTCCCGCCGTACGCAGCGCGGTACGCATCCGGGGCATGGTGCGGGCGCGCTGCCGGGACCAGCCGAAGTCGATCGGCAGCAGACCCGGGACGAGGACACTGACGGTGTGCAGGCCGAGCCTGCGCTGCTCGGGCATGGTCTGGTCCACGACGACCACGTCAAAGCCGGCCGAGGTCACCGCGTCGACACAGCGCCGCAGATCCTCGCGCAGATCCGGGGCGGCGGGCGCGCCGGACGGATCCGGCCAGCGGAGATCGGCGACCGCGCGCGGCGGCTCCGGCGGGTCCTGCCGCCGTGCGCCCCTGTCGCCGAGGAGGAACCCGGCGTACTCGCCCATCTCCGGGATGCCGTACACCAGCGGATGGTCGTGCAGGGCCGTCACCTGCGCGAAGTCCTCGGCCATGGCACGCAGCCGGGTCTCGTCGCGCTCGGTGCGCCCCTGGAGGTTCACCGCGTCGGTCGCGATCTCGCAGAGCGCCGAGTCGAGCGCGGACTCGGGGTCGAGCCCGGCGCCCGCGCCGAAGCACATCCGTCCCGGACCGCCGTCGAAGCGTTCCGCGACGGCGGTGACCACCGGGACGGGGAAGGTGATCCGCGTGTCGAAGAACCGGGCACGGTAGCCGTACATCGCCAGCCGGTCGACCATGTGCCGGGTGGCGGGGCGGTCGCTGGTGGCCGGGTCGATCTCGGGCAGGGGCTGCTGCCCGTACCAGGTCAGCAGGAAGGCATCCCGCTCGATGACCTCCATCAGCCCGAAGTAGATCGCCTCCTCCAGACAGCCGCCGGAGGCATAGCCGTTGGAGCTCTCCTGGACGAATCTGTTCTCCAGACCGGGCGCGTGATAGTACGTCAGCACTTCCGGCACCAGGCGCGGCTTGTCGTCGCGCAGTGAATGGCCCCACACCCAGGGGATCCGGCGGTCGGGCGCGAAGGGCCGGACCTTGGGGTTGTCGCGGTAGAACTCCGGTGCGTACAGGCCGACTTCACGGGGGTCGACGGCGTCGGCCCCGAACTCCTCGTAGCTTCCGGTCACGCTGGTGACCCGGGAGCGCGCCCGCATTCCGGCGTACCGCTCCATGCCTTCGAGGACGCCGATCCGGTTGCTCCGGCCGAACGAGTCGGCGTGGCCGCCCCAGAACGTCTCGCGCAGATACTCGCCCGAGCGCATCGAGAAGCAGCCGATGGTCGCCGAGGTGGAGGTGGAGGAGACGTCATGGACGACGGAGGGCCCGAGCGCGCCGCACACCGGGTTCGCGAACGCGGCCACATCGATGTCGTACGACTCGATGGGGCGCAGCCGGAAGGTGCCCGCCCGGTGCTTGGGGGCGGGGCGCAGGGTGATCCGGGCGTCCTCGGCGGTGTCGGTGCGGGGCGTGGCGCAGCGCAGGCACTCGGGATCGGGTACGAGGGGGTAGTGGCGGACGGTGAGGGTACGGAGGTCCAGCAGCCGGATCGCGGGGAACGGGCCGCCGTCGGCGGGGGTTGGTCCCGCAGGGCGGTGACGAGCGCGGCGAGGGCGTCGGCCGCGAAGGGGGTCGCGTAGGGCCATTCACCGGCGGCCCGGGTCTCCCCGCCCAGTTCCAGGGCATCGCGGAGCGCCACCGACCGTACGGCCTGCCAGCGGCGGGCGAGACAGCGGGGGCAGGGCGCGGCGGACGAGCCGTCGCCAGCGGGCAGCGGCCCGACGACGGCATGTCCGGCGTACACCTGCACGGGAACGGCCGGTTCCGTACGGTCCTGATGCTCCCCGTCCGACGGCTCGGGCGAAAACGCGTCGCCGAGGCCGAGTACGCCGATCTCCGCCTCGGGCCCGCCGAGCCGTTCCAGGGCGCGCCCCAGAAGTTCGTCCAGCCGGAGCCGCGCGCCGCCGGCCAAGTCCGCGAGACCGGCCGGGCGCGCGGAGAAGACCCTAGGCGCCACGAAGAGCCTCCGTGGTGAGGAGCACCCGGGCGGTCCTGATTCCGGCGGCGGCCAGATCGGCGGACCCGGTCGGCACCACCAGGGCGTCGCGCCCGGCGGCCGCGAGCCGGTCGAGCACCTCGGACCAGGGTGTCGCCTCCCGGTCCGCGGCGGCGGGCAGGCCGTCGGCGTCACCGGCGTCGAGGGTCACCGGGTCGAGGTCGCGCAGCAGCGGGTCCCCGGTGTCGAAGTGCGCGGCCGTCTCCTCGCGCCCGAGCTGCACCGCGCCGAGCAGATCGCGTACGGCCGCGGACGCGGCGCGCCGCCAGCTCGTCTCGCTGCCGACGGCCCAGCCGCCGGCGCCCCGGGCGAGCAGGACATGGACGCCGGAGCGGACGCTCTCGCCCAGATCGAGCAGTTCCAGGCCGATGTCGAGGACGGCGGCGGAGCGGATCAGGAAGGTCAGTTCGGCGTCGGCGTCCGGGCCCTCGCCAAGTGTCTTCAGCGGTGTGCGGCTGACCGGTCCGCCGCGCAGCGCCCGGGTCAGGGCGGAATGGGCGAGCGCGGAGAGCAGGCCGTCGGCTGCGGCCTCCGCGGCCGAGGCGCCCGCGCCGGTCCCGGCCCGGGTCGGCTCGAAGAGCCGGTCGGCGTTGTGGCGGCCGAAGGTCCGTACCGCCGCGGCCGGCACCAGTGCCTGTTCCTTGGTCAGCAGCGAGGTGGCCACGGTCCACTCGGCCACCCGCTCGGCGGCGGCCGGCACCGGCCCAGCGGTGGTCAGCGCGGCGGGCTCCAGGGAGCAGACCTCCGCTCGTACCGCTTCGAGCTGATGCCCCGTCAGGATGCCTGTGGTGGGCGCGACATGCTCGGCGTACACCTCGGCCGCCGCGTTCAGCGCCCGGAGCCGGGCGCCCGCGACATGGTGGACGTCGAAGGCGGCGATACGGCGCGAAGTGCCGTGCCCGGTGCCCAGTTCGAGGACGGTGGCCTTGAGCGGGATCTGGGTGAGCGGCTCGTCGGCGAACCGGGTGAAGACCCCGGCCTTCGGCCCGACCAGCACGGACCGGCGGTTCAGCTCCTCCACCAGCGCGTCGGCGTCCCGCGCGGTGGCCACCGTCGGCATGGGCAGGGTGTCGCTGCCCGCCGTGGTGAGATCGACGGCCGCCGCTTCGTCGCTCGCTCCGGCCGCCGCGCAGAACGGGCAGCGCGGGTGCGGCAGCAGAGGTTCGGTGGACACGTCCAGGGACCGCATGTCCTGGACGACCAGCCGGCCCGCCGTCTCGGCGGTCAGGGCGCCGGTGGTGAGGCGGAAGATCTCGTACCCCAGCAGATTGCCGATCATGGCGGCCAGCGGACGGCTCGGGAGTTCACCGGCCGGGACGGTGCCGGGCAGTGCCAGCGAACTCCAGATGTCGGCGCCGGCGCCCGTCTCCTCGTGGTAGCCGATACGCAGCGCCGCGCACGCCCAGCAGCCCGGGGTGCCGGCCGTCATCAGCGGTCCGACGACGCAGTGGTGACCGTACGACCAGGCGGGCAGCAGGGTGCGTCCCTCGGGAACACCCGCGCTCAGCAGCGGGAACAGCCGCGTCGGCGCGGCGGGTCCGCCGGTCACCACGACGATGTCGTACGTGTCCAGGTCCGACCAGCCCAGGGGCCGGCCCGGTCCGCCGTCCGGGATGCCGAGGAGGGCCACCGGGCAGCCGTCGGCCGCGGCCTCCCATGCCTCGGCCTCGATGATCTCCCGGTCCTCGCCCGCGAGTCCGGGCTGGACGCCGATGGTGGCGCAGCCGTTGCGGATCAGGCTGAGCACACACCAGCGGGCCATTTCGTCGTCGCCGAGGACGGCCACCCGCGCGGTGGTGAAGCGCCGGAAGCGGGCCTCCGCGTCGTCGGAGTAGTGGTCGACATAGGCGATCTGCGGGGCATAGCGCCGGGCCACGTCGGGCGGTGTGTCCACCGCCTCGGTCCCGGCCCCGGTCTGCGGCACGGCGCGGGCGAAGTCCCTCTCGTACAGGCTCTTCACCAGCTCTCCGACCATGGCGCGCTGCCGGTCGCCGAGGCCCTGGCAGATGTCCGCGACCGTGTGGTCCCCGGTCAGGTGCGGGACGATCAGTGTGGCGAAGCGGTAGGCCGCCTTGGCGGTGAGCTGGAACCCGCCGTCGGCGTTGTGGAACAGCACTCCGTCCGCCGTCTCGGTGAACAGGACGTCCCGGCGGATACGCGGACGGGTCGCGGCGACGGCTTCGTAGGTTGAGCCCATGTGAATGACACCCCTGGATGCGTGGACAAGGTGGCGGGATCGTTCGAGGTCGGGCATCGCCCGTCAGTGGGGCGCGGTGGCCGTCCTGCTCCGGTTCCATTCGCGCGCCTGACGACGCGCGTAGATTTTCAGCAGTTGATGGATGCGGTAGGGGCCGGGAGGCCCTTCTTCGAGCAGCCCGGCGTCGGCGAGCCGCTCCAGCGCCTCTTCCGCCTCGGCGGAGCCGCCGAGCGTGCCGGAGGAGAGCAACAGCCCTTCGTGCTCGCCGAGTCGGTCACCGAGCCGGCGGAAGGCCTCCTGCCAGCGCGGCTCCAGCCGGTGCAGTGCCCCGCCGAACACATGCGGTACGGACATCCGCGGGTCGTCGGCGAGGGAGAGCCGGGCGGGCAGATCCTCGGCCAGCCAGGCCACGCAGTCGTCGATGCGCAGCCCCGGCCGGGTGAGCAGCCGGGCCGCCGCGATCCGCAGACTGAGCGGGAAGTGCCCGCAGATACGGGCGAGTTCGCGGGCGGCGGCGGGTTCCGCGTTCACCCGGGCCGGGCCGAGGGTGGCCGCCAGCAGCTCCAGGGACTCCTCGGGGTCCAGTGTGGAGAGCCGGTGGACGGTGCCGCCGTGGGTGGCCACCAGACCGGCCAGACCGCGTCTGCTGGTGACGACGGCGGCACCGCCGGCCGCCGCCGGGAGCAGCGGCCGTACCTGGTCGGCGCCGGTGACATCGTCGAGTACGAGCAGAATCCGCCCTGCGGCGGTGCCGGGCGCGGGGAGGTCCGCCATCGCCTCGGCGGGGGTGACGGACGATCCGTCCGGGCGGGTCATGGCGAGGATGAACACCCCGCCGGGGAAACCCTCCTGGCAGTCGTACGCGGTCTGGAGGGCCAGCGCGGTCTTGCCGATTCCGGGGGCTCCGGAGAGCACCACGACGGTGGCGGCGCCCGGGACCTTCGCGGTGAGGCCGGCGTTGATCGCGGCCCGCTCGGCGGCCCGGCCGGTGAAGGACGGCACGGGCGGTACGGGAAGCGGTGCGGGAAGTACCGGGAGCGGTACGGGAGATACGGACGCGGGTGCCGGCGGGAGGGCGGCGGCCGGAGTGTCCACGGGAGCCGGGGCGGCGGCCAGGGCCGGGCGCGCGGGCCCCTCCGCGAGGGCCAGTTGCGCCCGGCCCGGAAGGGGAACCGCCTGGTCGACGGCCGCGGGACCGAGATCGTCGCCCCGGAGTATCGCGAGTTCGAGCCGCTGGAGTCCGGGCCCCGGGTCGATGCCCAGCTCCTCCTCCAGCCGGCCCTTCACCGAGCGGTACTCGCTGAGGGCCTCCGACTGCCGGCCGGTGCGGTAGAGCGCTTCGATGAGCTGTTCGGAGAATCTCTCGCGCCCCGGATGCCGGCGGGCGGCCTCCCAGACGTCGACCAGTACCTGGCGACATCGGCCCAGCGCGAGCTCGATGTCACAGGCCCGTTCGAGGGCGCGCAGCCGCTCCTCGGTCAGGCCCGGCACCTCGTCGCGGTGGAGCATCGGGGACGGTACGTTCGCCAGCAGCGGCCCCTGCCACAGGGTGAGGGCCTCCTTGAGCCGGTACAGCTCGCTCTCGGCGTCCGCCGCGCCGTCCGCCGCCCGTACCAGGGTGCGGAAGCGCACCAGGTCGAGGGTGTCGGCGTCGGCGTTCATCCGGTAGCCGCCGGGCACGGCCTCGATGAGGCTGCCCGTGACGCCGTACTTGGTGAAGAGGCGGCGCAGCCTGCAGGACACAGCTCTGGAGCGCGGCTCTCGCGGTGGCCGGCTGGTCCTCGTCCCACAGGGCCCGGAGCAGGTAACCGGTCGGGACGACGGATCCGGGGTGGATCAGCAGAGCCGCCAGCAGGCTGGACGGTTTGGACGGTTTGAGGACGACGGCGTCCTCGCCCTCGGCAATGCTCAAAGGGCCCAAAAGCTGGAAACGCACGCGACTCCTGCCCCTCGAATCAGCACTCGGGTACACGGCGCGTGAAAGTGCCGAAAATTGGGCACACCGCGACGTCAGGACATCCACGGAAAGGAATCTTTCGCATTCTTCCGTGGTACAGACCTCTGCCAGGCCCCACTATTTCCTACTCCCCCGTCATGGCGCGACACGTCCCACTACCAGCTATTCAGGACACGGTGCCCTTTACCGTCCCACAGGGACCGGCCAGGGGCCTTTAATCCTGCTTTGCCAGCAGATGAATAGACGATCCATAGGACACCCCGACTGGTCCTAATCAATGCGGGCGCCCCGAACTTGTTGGGCATCCTAGTAAGTCGGTCTGGGAAAGTCGACCCTTACGCGGATTGGCATTCTGCGACAAAAAGTCAGCAAGCAGAATTGGGCGTTCAATTGCGCGTGAATGGACCGGCCCGTGGCGGGCTGCACCGCTCGCACCGCTCTGCCCTTACTTGACCGGAAGGCCCCGCGGAGCGTCGCTCCACGGGGCCTCCAGGACCGGCTCGCCCAGCGCGCCGGTTACGTTTCCCGCTTCGCCAGTACGACCGTGACGCCGCGCGAGCGGAGCGCCTCTACGGTCTCGGGGTCGGCGCCGTCGTCGGTGACGAGGGTCCACTCCGGCCTGAGCGGGGTCCAGGCGTGGAAGGGGCGGCGGCCCAGCTTCGCCGCGTGCGCCAGGACGTACACCCGGTCGGCGCGGCGCGCCATCAGTTCCTTCAGCCGGGTCTGGCGCAGATCGGCCTCGCAGATGCCGTGCTGGGGCGAGACGCCGTCGGTGCCGAGGAAGAGCCGGTCGAACGTGAGCCGTTCCAGGGCGGCTTCGGTCAGCGGTCCCACGAAGCCCTGGCTGAGCGGCCGCAGCGTACCGCCGAGGCACTCCACATGGACCGTCTCGACATCGGCCAGTTCCTGAAGGGCCGTCAGGCCCGTGGTGGCGACGGTGACGTCCTTCGCCGTACGCAGTTCGTGCGCGAGCGCCCCGACCGTCGAACCCGCGTCGAGCAACAGCGACTCCCCCGGCCGTACTTCGGCGGCCGCCCAGCGCGCGATGGCCCGCTTGGCCTCGAAGGCCTCGCCCGTACGCTGCCGGAGCGAGGCCTCGGGGTGGGCGGCCAGCGCCATCGCACCGCCGTATGTACGGGCGAGCCGGCCGTCGGTGGTCAGCTTGGCGAGATCGCGGCGGATGGTGGACGCCGTGACGCCGAAGAGCTGGGAGAGTTCCTCGACGCTGGCGAGCCCGGTGGTCGTGGCGAGATGGACGATACGATCGCGCCGGGCGTTCGATCCGGTCGCAGACATCAGTCTTCTGTCCTCTGGTACGGGCGAACCGGGGCCGACGGGCCGGTGCCGGTGGGCAGGGGGCCGGGGGTCGGCGGACCGGCGGTCAACGGGCCGGAGCGGCCGACATCTCGGCGGCCTGGCGCAGGGCTTCGACCATGCTACCGGCCTCTGCCCTGCCCGTACCCGCGATGTCGAAGGCGGTGCCGTGGTCGACGGAGGTACGGATGACCGGCAGGCCGACGGTGAGATTGACCCCGGCCTCGATGCCCATGACCTTGACGGGGCCGTGGCCCTGGTCGTGGTACATGGCGACGATCAGGTCGTAGTCGCCGCGCGAGGCGAGGAAGAAGGCGGTGTCGGCGGGGAGCGGTCCCGCCGCGTCGATGCCGTCGGCGCGCAGGATCTCCAGCGCGGGGACGATCTTCTCCTCCTCCTCGCCGTAGCCGAACAGACCGTTCTCGCCCGCGTGCGGGTTGATCCCGCAGACCCCGATGACCGGGTGCTCGACACCGGCGCGGACCATCGCCTCATGGCCGCGGCGCACGGTCCGTTCCACCAGACCGGGTTCTATCCGGTTGACGGCGTCGATCAGTCCGATGTGGGTGGTGACATGGATGACCTTCACCCGGGGTGTCGACAGCATCATCGACACCTCCTCGACCCCGGTGAGATCGGCGAGGAGTTCGGTGTGCCCGGGGTAGAGATGGCCGCCCGCGTGCAGGGCCTCCTTGTTGAGGGGGGCGGTGCAGATGCCCTGCACCTCGCCGTTCATGGCGAGTTCGGCGGCGACCCGTACGTACTGGTACGCGGCGTCGCCCGCGACGGCGGACAGCTTGCCCCAGGGCAGATCGGCGGGGAGCAGCCCGAGGTCGACGACATGGATGCGGCCGGGTCCCGGCACCGCCTCCGCCGGGCTCCCGACGGACACGATCTCGCAGTCGGCACCGAGGATGGCGACGGCCCGGCGCAGCCGCTCCGCGTCGCCGATGACGACGGGACGGCAGCGGCGCAGGGTATCGGCGTGGAGCAGCGCCGGGACGATCACCTCGGGGCCGATGCCGGCGCCGTCGCCCATGGTGACCGCGATGATCGGGAGCGGCCGGCCCGCGGTGTCGGTCTGCTCCGCGGGGACGGTCGTCGGGGCTGCGTTCACAGGGCTTCTCCTTGCGGTACGGGTGAGACGGGCGGTGGGGGGTGCGGCGCGGTGAACTCCGCGCGCGGTGCGGGGACTTGAGCCGGAGGACCGGCGGGTATGAGCGGTGGCACGAGAGGCTGGTACGGCCTGAGGGCGCGGGCGATCCGCAGCAGGGAGCCGGAATCGCCGTAGCTGCCGGGGCGGGTGACCACCGACCGGCCGTCGGCGGTACGGCTGTGCACGGCTCCGTGGTGGATCTCCCCCACGGGCAGGAGTTCGGTGACACCGAGCGCGTCCAGGACACGGCGCGCGGTCTCGCCTCCGGTGAGGACGAGATCGGCGGGGTACGGCACGGCGGCGACGGTCCGGGCGAGTCCGGCGACCACCTGGCGGGCCGATCCGGGCCGTATGCCCCGAGAGCCTTCGACGCTCACCACGGTGACGGCGTCGTCCGGGCCTGTGGTGAGCGGGACGGGTCCGGCGGCTCCGGCGAGGAGTTCGGCGGGCAGGGCGACATGCCGGGCTCCGGCGGCGGTGAGTTGCGCGATCTGCGCAGCGGCTCCGGGTTCGGCGGTGCCCACGACGACGAGCAGCGGGAGCACGCCGCCGGGCGCGGGGACGGGTGACGGTCCGTCGGTTCCCGGACGCAGCCGGCCGAGGGCGGCGGCAAGCCCGCCGGTACCCATGAGCCGTACGCCGGGCCCCAGTCCGAGCGCGGCGGCCGCGATCGCGTCGAGGTCGCCGTCCGACTCGGTGTCGCACACAGGTGTGAGCCCGGCCTCCACGAGCGCGCGCAGCCGCCCGGTCAGCTCCGGGAGGGGCGCGCGTACGGCGGTGAGCGGGACGACGGCGGTCGGTGTGCCGTCGAGCGCGGCGGCCACCGAGCGCGGTGCGGGCCGGGTCTCCGCGCGCCAGGCGTCGGTGTCGTGGAGCGGCTGTCCGCGCAGGTGGACGATGCCGTCGTGGACGGTGCGCCCGGCGGCGGGCAGCGCGGGGGCGATCACCAGTCCGGCGGCTCCCTCCGCGTAGGCGGCGGTCTCGGCGGCGAGATTGCCGCGCAGCAGGGAGTCCGTCTTCTTGAGCAGTACGGTGCCGGGCCCGGCACCCCGTACCGCCTCGCGGACGATCCGGGCGGCGTCGTCCGCGTCCCGCTGCCGGGTGTCGAGATCGACGACCAGGGCCCGGCCGGCACCGGGAGACCGCGTGGCCGCAGGGCCCAGAACGATCCTGGCGGGCAGGCACAGCGCCGCAGCCGTTTCGGCCGCGCCGGACAGATCGTCCGCGAGGGCCAGCACCTGGCGGGGCGTTCGGCCTCCGCTGGGCGTGAGGGACACGGATACCTCCTCCGGGCGGCCCGGGGCGGGCTGCCTCGGTGCCTGATGATGACACATGCTGCGCGAAGTGCGCGAGACCCCTTGCGCGAAACACGCAACCGTGCCACCTTGTGCGGCGCGACACCTGTTGGTCCCGGACAGACCGGACACACTCCGGCGGACCGGGCATCCCCAGTTGAGCCGGTCGCCTCCCAGAACCCGAGAAGGTCGACGATGACCCCTACCCCTCAGAGCGCTTCTTCCGGCGCTTCTCCCGGCACGCCGGCCGGTGCTCCGCCGCGTGAGCCGCTCAGCCGCCGCACCCTGCTGCGCTGGGGCGCCGCCGGCGGCGCGGGTGTGGCGCTCGCCCCGCTGGCCGCCTGCGCAGGACCCACCGGGGCCCCCGGCCCCGGCACGCTCACCCTCGGACTGAACCGCTCCCTGGTGAGCCTCGACAACAAGCTCAACCAGTTCGACGCCGCGGTCACCGTGCAGCGCGCGGTACGGCAGGCCCTCACCCGTATCGGCCCCGGTATGAAGCCGCGGCTCGTGCTGGCCGAACGGTTCGAGATGGCCGAGCCCACCGCCTGGGCGGTACGGCTGCGCGAGGACATCCGCTACTCGGACGGCAGCCCCGTCACCGTCGAGGATGTCGCCACCGCCCTGAGGATGTACGGACAGGTCAACGGTTCGTTCCTCCTCGGTCTCTTCCCCGAGCTGCCCACCGTGGAGAAGACCGGGGCCAGGACCTTTCTGCTGCACACCAGGAAGCCCGTGCCGGTACTGGACCGGCTGATGGCCAATATCCACATCACCCCGGCCGCGGCCAACAAGCCGGAAGAGTTGCAGAGCGGCCTCGGCACCGGTCCGTACGAGGTGCTGAAGGCGAACGGCGGCGCCGGTGAGTACACCCTCGGGCGCAATCCCCGGTACTGGGGGCCGCGCCCGCGGATCGACACCGTACGGGTGCGGTTCGTACCGGAGGAGTCCAGCCGGGTGGTCGCGCTGCGCAGCGGCGAACTCGATGTCGTCGACACCCTGACCCCCGACTCCGCCGACCAGTTGACCGGTCTGCCCGGGGTCGAGGTCGAGGAGACCTCGGGCGTCCGCATGTGCCAGCTCTTCTACAACTTCCGCAAGCCGAAGGGGCATCCGCTCGCCGATCCCCGGGTCCGGCAGGCGCTGGCCTACGCGATCGACGGCGACGCCCTGATCAACGACGTGCTGAACGGCTCGGCGGAGGAGGCCGGCGGTGTGGTGCCGCTCGCCCTCGAAGGCGCCGCGCGGACCGGCTCGTACACCTACGACCCCGGCAGGGCGCGTGCCCTGCTGGCCTCCCTGGGTGCCGGTGAACTGAAGGTCAAAGTCATCTGGGAGAGCGGGGAGTTCGCCGCCGACACCTCGGTGATGGAGGCCGTCCTCGACATGCTGAAGGCGGTCGGGGTACGGGCCTCGCTCCAGCAGTTCGAGCCGGGCGGCGACATCCTCACCTGGCGCCAGGGCCGGGCCGGTGACTGGGACGTCATCGGCAACGGCTACGGCAGCCCGACCGGCCAGGCCCTCACCACACTCCAGGGCATGTACGGCGGGACCGCCGCGAAGGAACGTACCCGCGACGCCTTCATGGGCTATGTCGTACCGAGCGTCGAACGGCAGCTCTCCGCCGCGGCCACCGAGGTGGACGACACCGAGCGCACCAGAAAGCTGGCCACCGTGCAGCAAGCGATCTGGGAGACATGGCCCAGCCTCTGGGCCTTCGCCCCGAAAACCCTGCTCGCCCGCAGGGACCGGGTGCGGGGCCTGTCGCTGCTGACGATCAACTCCTATGACCTGTCCGCCGTACGGCTGGAGGGCTGAGCCGTGCCGAAGTATCTCGCCCGCCGGCTCGGCCAGAGCCTGCTCACCGTCTTTCTCACCCTGACCACGGTCTTCCTGCTGGTACGGCTCGCCCCCGGCGACCCGGCCGCCGCGTACGCGGGCCCCACCGCCACCACCGCCGATCTCGCCAGGATCCGCGGGGAGTTCGGACTGGATCAGCCACTGATCCAGCAGTACGGGATCTTCCTGCGCGATCTGCTCACGGGAAACCTGGGCACCAGCTACTCCTTCCGTGCCCCGGCCCTCGATGTGGTTCTGGACCGGATGCCCTACACCATCACCCTGGCCGTCGCCGCGATCGCCGTCACCGCCGTCGTCGCCGTACCGCTCGGAGTGTGGATGGCGCGCCGCGCCGACTCGAAGCGCGAACTGGGCGCCAACGTCCTCACCATCACCGGGCAGTCCATGCCGGACTTCTGGACCGGGGTGATGCTGCTGACCGTCTTCGCCGTGCTGCTGCCGGTGCTGCCCGCCTCCGGCTTCACCTCCTGGAGCGGTCTGGTCCTGCCGACGGTGACCGTCGCCATCCTCCAACTCGCCCTGATATCGCGGCTGGTACGGCGTGAGATGACCACGGCCCTCAACTCTCCGTACATCACCGTGGCCCGCTCACGGGGCTTCTCCGAGCGGGCGCTGACCTGGCGGTACGCGCTCGGCAACTCGGGGGTGCCGCTGATCACCGCCATCGGCACCCGCTTCGCCGCACTGCTCAACGGTGTGGTGGTGGTCGAGGTCGTCTTCGGCTGGCCCGGTGTCGGCTCGCTCGTCGTCCGTGCCCTGGAGACCCGGGACTACCCGCTGATCCAGGCCACCGTCCTGGTCACCGCGACCCTCGCGATCCTTGTCCAGCTTCTCGTCGACCTCGCCTACCCGCTGCTCGATCCGCGGGTACGCCTCGGAAAGGCGGCCTGATCATGACCACCGCCCTGCGCAGCGCCGCCTCGTCCGGCGCGCCGTCCTCCGGCTCCGGCGGCAGGCCGAGCGCGGTCACCGCGCGCGATCTCGCCCGGGCCACCGCGACCCGGCAGCGGCGCGGCGCCCGCTTCAAACTGTGGGCCGGGACCGTCTGCACCGCCCTCGTCGTACTGCCGGTCGCCCTGGCGCGCGTACTGCCGCTGCCCGGCGCCGACGCGCAGGATCTGTCGGAGCGCCGGCTGCCGCCGCTCAGCGACGGGCACCTGTTCGGCACGGACCAGCTCGGCCGCGATCTGCTCTCCCGGGTCCTGCACGGCGGCCAGGTGTCCCTGACCGTCGGCATCCTGGCGGTGCTGGTCTCCGGGGTGATCGGTATCGCGGCGGGCGCTGCCGCCGGGTTCTTCGGCGGCTGGGCCGACACGGTCGTCTCCCGGCTGCTGGAGGCGCAGCTCGCGCTGCCCCTGCTGATGATGCTGCTGCTCGTGGTCGCTCTGTTCGGGCCTTCCGTGACCGTCATCACCTGTGTGATCGCGGTGGCCCAGTGGCCGGAGGTCGCGCGACTGACCCGCTCCCTCGTCCTGGTGGAGCGCGAGAAACCGTATGTGGCCGCCGCCCGGGTGCTGGGACTGCGCGGCTGGTCGGTGCTCGGCCGCCATGTGATCCCCAATGTCGTGCGCCCGGCGAGCCTGGTCGTGCTGCTGCTGCTCGCCCAGGCGGTGCTGCTGGAGAGCGCGCTGAGCTTCCTCGGGGCTGGCCCGCAGCGGCCGTTCGCCACCTGGGGCCGGATCATCTCCGACGGCCAGGACTACATCACCACCTCATGGTGGCTGGTGACCCTGCCAGGGCTGGTGATCGCCCTGCTGGTGGTCGGCGTCAATCTGATCGGCGACGGGCTGCGCGACCGCACCCGTACGGCACGGCTGCCGCGCGGCGTGCGCGCGCCGCGCACATCGCGCGGTGCGCGCGCGGGGAAGGGAGTCTGAGCCATGGCCACGGACGTGTCGCCGCTGGACGGCGTTCCGCTGCTGGATGTCGAGAACCTCCAGATCGAGCTGATCACCTCGCATGGAGTGATCCGCGCCGTCGACGGGGTGAGCTTCACGGTGCGCGAGGGCGAGACCGTGACGCTCATCGGCGAGTCGGGCTCCGGCAAGTCGACCACCGCGATGGGCGTGCTGCGGCTGCTGCCGGAGGGGCTCGCGGTGCTGTCGGGGTCGGTACGGATCGCGGGGCGGGATGTCGTCGCCGATCCGCGCGCCGCCCGGGCGCTGCGGGGGCGGACGGTGTCGCTGATCCCGCAGGACCCGATGACGGCCCTCAGTCCGGTGCACACCATCGGCCGTCAGCTCGGGGACGCGCTGCGGCTGCGGCATCCGGGGCTGTCCCGCGCCGAGACGAGGGAGAAGGGTACGGAACTGCTGGCCCAGGTCCGCATCCCCCGGCCGGAGACCCGCTGGAAGGCGTATCCGCACCAGTTCTCCGGCGGGATGCTGCAACGCATCCTGATCGCCGTGGCGCTGGCGGCCGAACCACGGCTGCTGATCGCCGACGAACCGACATCCGCGCTGGACGCGACGGTGCAGGCGGGTGTCCTCGATCTGCTGATGGAGCTACAGGAAGTGGAGGGGATCGGGATGCTGATGATCACCCACGATCTGGGGGTGGCCCGGGTCGTCTCCGACCGTATTCATGTGATGAAGGAGGGCCGTTTCGTGGAATCGGGCCCCGCCGGCACGATCGTGGACCGGCCGGCCGAACCGTACACCCGCGCTCTGCTGGCGGCGGTCCCGCGTCTGGGCGCCTGGGACGAGGACGGCCTGACCGGGGCGGTGGCCCGATGACCGAGCCATTCAGCGGTCCGGTGGCCGAACCGCGCGGTGGATCGATGGATCGGCCACCACATGGTCCAGTGGCTGAGCCACTGCTCCTCGACGTCGAGGATCTCGTCGTCGAGTACCCCACCGCCCAAGGTCCCTTCCGGGCCGTCGACCGGGTAAGTTTCCAGCTCCCGCGCGGGGGTTCGCTCGCCGTGGTCGGGGAGTCGGGGTGCGGCAAGTCGACCCTCGCGCGGGCCCTCGTACGGCTGCTCAGGCCCGTCTCCGGGCGGATCGTCCTCGACGGTACGGACATCGCCACGCTGTCCGAGCGCCGACTGCGCCCGCTGCGCCGGCGGGTGCAGATGGTGTTCCAGGACCCGTACGGCTCACTGGATCCGCATCTCACGGCCCAGCAGATCGTGGCCGAGCCACTGCGCCTCTCGGGCATCGGGGACCGGGCCGCCCGCGCCCGGCGTGCGGCGGAGCTGATCGACCGGGTCGGGCTGCCGTCCTCGGCTCTGCACCGCAGGCCGCCGGAGTTCTCGGGAGGGCAGCGCCAGCGGATCGGTATCGCCCGCGCACTCGCGTCCCGCCCCGATCTGCTGGTGTGCGACGAGGCGACGTCCGCCCTCGATGTCTCCGTACAGGCCCAGGTGCTGGAGTTGCTGCGGGAGCTCCAGGCCGAGACCGGGATCGCCTATCTGGTCATCGCCCACAACCTCGGAGTGGTCCGTGAGATCAGCACCGAGGTGGTGGTGATGCGCGCCGGCCGTATCGTCGAGACCGGAAGGACCGCCGCCGTGCTGGCCTCACCGGCCGAGCCGTACACCCGGGCGCTGCGCCGCGCGGCTCTCGACCCGACCACGATCCGGGGCGTCAAGCCCCGGCATCTGCTCACCACCACCGCACGGGAAGGCATTCGTTCGTGACCACCGGCATCGATCTGCCGCATGTCCCCGTCCCGCTGTCGCGGCTGGTCCTCGGCACCATGACCTTCGGCGACACCGTCGACCGGGCGGGCGCCGCCGCCATGGTGGACACGGCGCTGGACGCGGGCATCACCGGTATCGACACGGCGAACGGTTACGCGGGCGGCGAGAGCGAGCGTATCCTCGCCGGCCTGCTGCCGGGCCGGCGCGACCGGATCGTCCTCGCGACCAAGGCCGGGATCCCGCATCCCGACCAGGGCGGGCACGCCCCGCTGTCGGCGGCCGGGATGCGGGCGGCGCTGGAGGGCAGCCTCAAGCGCCTCGGCACCGACCGCGTCGACCTCTTCTATCTGCATCAGCCGGACCGTGCCACCCCGCCGGCCGAAACCCTGTCCGCCGTCGCCGAGTTCGTGGCCGAGGGGAAGGTCCTCGCCCTCGGTGTCTCCAACCACGCCGCCTGGCAGGTCGCCGAACTCGTGCGCACCGCCGGGGAGGTGGGCGCGCCCCGGCCCGTGATCGCCCAGCAGCTCCACAATCTGCTGGCGCGCCGGCTGGAGGAGGAGTACGTCGAGTACGCGGCCGAGACCGGGCTGCGCACAATGGTCTACAACCCGCTCGGCGGCGGCCTCCTCACCGGCCGCCACACGTTCGGACGGACTCCGGAGTCGGGGCGGTTCGGCGATTCGCGGCTGGCCGCGATGTACCGGGAGCGCTACTGGGACGAGCGGCTGTTCGCCGCCGTCACCGAGCTCACCGGGATCACACGCGAGGCGGGCATCCCCCTCACGGACCTGGCGCTGCGCTGGCTGCTCGGCCGCCCCTCCACCGACGCGCTGCTCCTCGGCGGCTCACGGACCGAGCACCTCAGGGCCAATATCGCCGCCGCAGAGGCGGGCCCGCTGCCACCCGAGGTGGCGGCGGCGTGCGACGACGTCGGCACACGGCTCCGCGGCCCGATGCCGGCGTACAACCGCTGACGCCGGCCGGCTCCCGGCGCCGTACCCGACCTGCCTCCCGGGCCCGAACCGACCTGCCCCCGGCTCCTGCCCCGTACCCCGATCTGCCCCTGCCCCCGGGCCCCGAACCTTTCCCGGGCCCGTCCCGGCCGACCCCGCACCGTACCGCCCTGCCCCTGCCCCGCGAGCCCCGACCCGAGCACCGACTCCCGGCCGAAGACGACCACTTCACCGCCCCGAAGGAGCCCTTTCATGACCCGCGCCCCGTCCGGCACGCCCGCCGCCTTCGCCACCGCTCTGCGCGCCCGCGAGCGGCTCATCGGCTACTGGTCCGTCCTAGACTCGCCGGTCTCCACCGAGCGCATCGCCCGCCTCGGCTACGACTATGTCGCGCTGGACGCCCAGCACGGTCTGCTCGCGTACCAGGGCATCCTCGCCTCCCTCATCGCCATCGACACCAAGGGGAGCACCGCCGTCGGCCTGGTGCGTGTCGAGGCCAATGACCCGGCACCGATCGGCCGCGCCCTCGACGCGGGGGCGGCCGGGGTGATCGTGCCGCTGGTCGACACGGCCGAGGACGCGGCCGCCGCGGTCGCGGCCGTACGGTATCCGCCGCTCGGCCGCCGCTCGTACGGCCCGATGCGTTCGGCCCTGCGGATCGGGCCCGTCCCGGCGGAGGCGCACGCGCAGACGGTCGTCCTCGCGATGATCGAGACCGCGGACGGTCTGGCGAATGTCGAGGAGATCTGTGCCACCGAGGGCCTGGACGGAATCTATGTCGGCCCGTCCGATCTGCGGATCGGCATCGGCGGCGCCTCCTCGAACGATCCGGCGGTCGGTGAGCGGTTCGAGTCGGCGCTGCTGACGATCCGTGAGGCGGCGGCCGCCGCCGGAATCGCGGCGGGCATCCACAACGCGGACGGCGCGAGCGCCGCCAGGCGGCTGGCCGAGGGCTTCACCTTCGCCACGGTCTCCAGCGATCTGGTCCATCTGGAGCAGGCCGCGGGCCACCATCTCGCCGCCGCCCGCGCCACGGGACAGCCCCAGTGACCACAACACCGTCCGCGTTCCCGGCACCCTCCGCCGATGGCGTGCTGCGCCCGCACCCCTCGCAGCCGGGCCGTGCCGAAGCGCATCTGCCGGCGCCCGCCGTACAGAGCCACGCCGCGAATCTGACGGTCCTGCCCGGCGGCGATCTGGGCTGTGTCTGGTTCGCCGGCACGCAGGAGGGCGTCGCGGACATCTCCGTATGGTTCTCGCGGCTGGCCCGGGACGGCGACACCTGGTCCGTGCCGGTACGGCTGTCCGACGATCCGGTGTGCTCCGAGCAGAATCCGGTGCTCTTCCCCGCTCCGTCCGGCGAGCTGTGGCTGCTGCACACCGCGCAGCGCGCGGGTCACCAGGACACCGCGGAGGTGCGGCTGCGCGTCAGCGGGGACAGCGGCGCGAGCTGGGGTCCTCCCCGGACGCTGTTCCCGGCGACCGCCGGGGGCGGCGGTGTCTATGTGCGGCAGCCGGTGACGGTACTGCCGTCGGGGCGCTGGCTGCTGCCCGTGTTCCGCTGTGTCACGGTGTTGGGGCGGCGGTGGTCGGGCGGCGACGACACCAGCGCGGTCATGGTCAGCGAGGACGGCGGGCGTACCTGGGAGGAGCGGCCGGTGCCCGGTTCCACCGGTCTGGTCCATATGAACGTCCACCCGTTGGGGGACGGTTCGCTGGTCGCGCTGTTCCGCAGCCGCCGCGCGGACTCCGTATACCGGAGTACGTCGGACGACGGAGGGCGGACCTGGACGGAGCCGGAGGCACTGGCCGTACCGAACAACAACTCCTCGCTCCAGTTCGTACCGCTGGAGGACGGCCGGCTCGTCCTGGTGCACAACCACAGCAGCGCGGCGGACGCCACCGAGCGGCGTGTGTCGCTGTACGACGAGATCGACGACGGGGGCCCCGGCGACGGAGGCCCCGGCAGCGGCGACGCGACCAGCGACCCGGCTCCCGGCAGCGGACCGGACCTGGACGGCGGCGCCTTCTGGGGTGCCCCGCGCGCGCCGCTCACCCTCTCCGTGTCGTCGGACGGCGGTCTGACCTGGCCCGTCCGCCACGATCTGGAGACCGGCGACGGCTACTGCCTCACCAACAACTCCCGTGACGGCCTCAACCGCGAGCTGTCCTATCCGTCCGTGGCCCGTACCGGCGACGGCACCCTGCACATCGCCTTCACCCACCACCGCCGCACGGTCAAACACCTCCGACTGAGCCCGGACTGGACCGCCCGGGAACTCGGGGAGCCACCGACCGGGGCATGACGTACAGACACGACACACTCGGCGCACGGGCACGGCACACGAGCACGACACGGGGGCACGGCACAGGGGCGTGATGGGGCGTGACGTACTTCTGATGTGTTTTTCCGGAAAACGGTGTTTCACCGGCACGGGCTGCGTAATGTCGGGCTCCTCGCGCCGCTGTCCTGCGCGGCGCCCTCCCTGAACAGGACGTATTCCTTCATGCCCCGTGCCCGCATAGCCGGCGCCGCCGCACTCGCCGCGGCGGCGGCCACCCTGATGATGTTCCCCGGACAGGCGCAGGCCGCCGGATCCGTGTACATCACCAAGATCTGGTACGACTCCCCCGGCTCGGACAAAAGATCCAACGCGAGCCTCAACGGTGAGTGGGTCCAGATCAAGAACAGCACCACCAAGTCCGTGAGCCTCAAGGGCTGGAAGCTCACCGACGCCTCCCGGCACGTGTACACGTTCAAGACGTTCACCCTCAAGCCCGGCAAGACCGTGACCGTGAAGACGGGCAAGGGCACCGACACGGCCGCCACGGTGTTCCAGCAGCGCGCCGCGTACGTCTGGAACAACGACAAGGACAAGGCCACCCTGACCCGGTCCACGGGAGCGGTGCACGACACCTGCTCGTACAACTCCACGCGGTACGACTACAAGAACTGCTGACGAGCGGACCGTCCGGAGACTGCTCCGGACGGCGGGCCGGACACCGTCGCGGGGAATATCGCGGCGGTGTCCTCCGCTGGCACCCGCATGAGCACTCTTGGACTGATCGGCAGCGGAAACATCGGCGGCACCCTGGCGAGGCTGGCGGTCGCCGCCGGAATCGATGTGGTTCTCAGCAATTCCCGCGGGCCCGAGACCCTCTCCGGTCTGGTGGCGGAGCTGGGCCCTCGGGCACGGGCCGCTACAGCCGCCGAGGCGGCGGCGGCCGGCGACTGGGTCGTGGTCAGCGTCCCGCTGAAGAACTACCGCCAGGTACCGGTGGCGCCCCTGGCCGGAAAGGTCGTCCTCGACACCAACAATTACTATCCCGAGCGCGACGGGCGGATCCCGGAGCTGGACGCGGAGGAGACCACCACCAGCGCTCTGCTCCAGGACCACCTTCCGGACTCCAAGGTCGTCAAGGCGTTCAACAACATCTTCTTCAAGCATCTCGCCACGCTGGCACGGCCCGCCGAGGCGCCCGACCGCACGGCCCTGCCGATCGCTGGTGACGACGAAGAGGCGAAGGCCTCCGCCGCCCGGCTGATCGGCCTCCTCGGCTATGACGTCGTGGACGCGGGACCGCTGGCGGAGAGCTGGCGGTTCCAGCGCGACGCCCCGGCCTATGTCCTTCCGTACGCACAGGACCTGGAAGGTCTCGGGATCTTCAACGACCCGGGCAGGAGCGCGGACACCGACACGGTCCGTACGGCCCTGGGCGAGGCCAAGCGCGGCTGACCGCGCGGCCGGCGGAGAGACCGGGCGCCGCCGGGCCGGTCCCGGCGGCGCCTCCCTGTTCCCGTCCCGTGTCCCGTACCGCGTCCCGTCCCTGACGTCTCCCGAATCTCCCGGGAACCAGCCGTCGCCCGCGCCCGACTACTGACAAGGAGTGGACAACAGGGCACGGATCACGGGCCGTCGGGGCCCAGAAAGAGGGCAGGACGGTTGAAGTGGTACGAGGACGACTCCCTCTGGTCCGACTTCGCGCCCACGATGTTCTCCCCGGACCGCGCCGAGCAGGCCGCGGGCATCGTCGCGGACTCACCGCTGCTCGACTTCGGGCCCGGCGCCCGGGTGCTGGACCTCTGCTGCGGCCCAGGTCTCTTCCTGGTGCCGCTGGCCCGGCGCGGATACACCGTCACCGGTGTCGATCTCAGTCCAGCCATGCTGGAGCGCGCGGAGACGGCCTGCGAGCGGGCCGGGGCCGATGTGCGGCTGATCAAGGCGGACATGCTGGACTACGTCGAGCCGGGGTCCTTTGACGCCGTGCTCAATGTCTTCACCTCCTTCGGCTACTTCGACGATCCCGACGACAACCTGCGCGTACTGCGCAACGCCCGCGAGTCCCTCGCCCCCGGCGGCCGGCTCCTGGTCGATGTGATGGGCAAGGAGGTCCTGGCGGGGTGGATCGGCCGCCCGCAGGCGGTGGACCTGCCGGACGGTTCGTATGTCGTGCAGCGCGACACCGTGCTCGACAGTTGGCGCCGGCTGCGGACCGACTGGACGCTGGTGCGCGGCTCGACCGCCCGTACCGCGTCGATCAGCTCGTTCCTCTACAGCGCCGCCGAACTGCACGACCTGTTCGTGACGGCCGGGTTCACGGACGTCGAGTGCTTCGGCGGCTTCGACGGCTCCGGTTACGGTCCGGGCTCGCGCAGGCTGATCGTACGGGGGATCCGGAAATGACACCGGCACGCATACACGAGCACATCACGGACGCGATGAAGGCCCCCGACCTGATCAGACTCGGCGGCAACACGGTCCTCGCCCGCTTCGAGACGATGAAGGTGTACGCGGCGCTGGGTGCCGTCCGTACGCTGCTGCGGCGCGGCCGAATCGTCCCGGGGCAGACCCTCATCGACAGTTCGAGCGGCATCTACGCGCTGGCGCTCGCGATGGCCTGCCACCGGTACGGGCTGCGCTGTCACATCGTGGCGTCGACGACCGTGGACTCGGTGATGCGCGCCCAGTTGGAGATCCTGGGCGCGACGGTCGACCAGATGCCGCCGTCGGAGAGTCTCCGGCTCGACCAGGAGAGACGGGTGCGGCATGTGCGTGAACTCCTGGCCCGCAGACCGGACTTCTACTGGATGCGGCAGTACCACGACGCCGTGCACTACGCGGGATACCGGGAGTTCGCGGAGCTGGTCACCGAGGCACTGCCCGAAGGACCGCTGACGGTGGTCGGCGCGGTCGGTACGGGAGCGTCGACGGGCGGACTGGTGCGGGCGCTGCGCGGTTCGGGCCGGGCGGTACGGCTGGTGGGGATCCAGCCGTTCGGAAGTGTCACCTTCGGCAGTGAGCGGTTCAACGACCCGGAGGCGATCATCGCGGGCATCGGGAGCTCCATCCCCTTCGAGAACGTACGGCACGAGTTGTACGACACGCTCCACTGGGTGGACTTCCGGCACGCCATGGCGGGCGCGGTCGGTCTGCTGCGCGAACACGCCGTATTCGCCGGGCTGTCCACCGGGGCTGCGCATCTCGTCGCGGCATGGGAGGCGGACCGGGATCCCGGCCGGCAGCATCTTGTCATCGGCGCGGACACCGGACACCGGTACGCGGAGCGGGTGTTCGCCCGGCATGCGGAGGCGCTGGACAGACACGCCCTGCGGCCGCGCCGGATCCGCACACTCGACGAGTTGCGGCTGCCGTGGTCGGTGATGGAGTGGGAGCGCCGCGCTCACAAGGAGCTGGTGGCGGCGGATGTCGGCGCCACCGCATCAGCCGGAGCCGGCGGGCCGGCCGGGCCGCTCGGGCCGCTCGGGCCCACCGGATCCATCGGGCTGGAGAGCGGATCCGGTGCCGCGCCGGAATCCATGGCACAGGGGGAGCCGTCATGACCATCGTCGCACTGGAGTCGCTGTCCTTCGGGCTCGGCCGGATGGCCGCCGCCGCGACCGCCGCCGGACACGGGCTGACGCTGCTGACCGGTGACCGCACCGTGTACCGGCACGAGCTGGCCACCCTGCCGGACGGGGCGCTCACCGTCGTCGATGTCGACACCTTCGATCCGGAGGCGACCCGGCGCGCGCTCATGGCCGTTCCCGGCCTGGCCGGTCTCATCAACACCACGGACACCTGGAGCGTTCCGGCCGCCGATCTCGCGGCCGAGCTGGGACTGCCGGGTCCCGATCCCGCCTCGGTACGGGTGCTGCGCGACAAGGCCCGGGTGCGCGGACTGCTGCACGGTGCCGGGCTGAGCAAGGGTCCCGCCGTACCGGTGCGGTGGGGCGACGGCACTGGGAACACCGCCGCCGACCCCGCCGCCGAGGTGCTCCGTACGATCGGGCTCCCGGCCGTCCTCAAGGACTCCGCGGGCACCTCGTCCCGCAACGTCTGGATAGCGAGAGACCTGGAGTCGCTGCACTCCGCGCTCGCCGAGGCCCGCCGACGCGCCTTCACCGGCGAGCTGTTCGCGGAGCCGTTCCTCGCCGGGCCGCTCTACAGCGCGGAGACCCTGAGCTGGGCCGGGGAGACCCGGCTGCTGGGGGTGCTCAGTCGGCAGACCTCGCGGGAGCCCGCCGTACGGGAGGAGGCCGCCGCCTTTCCGGTCGCGCTGCCGCACGGGGAGTCGGCCGGCATCGAGGAGTGGGTCGGCCGGGTGCTGAGCACGGCCGGGCACGACGACGGCTTCGCCCATGTCGAGTTCATCCTCACCGCCGAGGGCCCCCAACTGGTGGAGATCAACCGGCGGATCGGCGGGGCCCTGGTCGGCGAGGCGCTGTGCCGCTCCCTGGGGGTCAATGTGTACGAGGCCATGATCGACACCGCGCTGGGCCGCCGCCCCGGGCTGCTGGACGCGGCGCTCGAACACACCGGCCCGGCCAGCGGCTTCGTGCTCGTCTATCCGGAGCGGACCGGTGAACTGGCGGGCTGGCAGGGGCTCGACGGGCTCGGCGCGTACCCGGGTGCCGTGCGCTGGTATCCGGTGAAGGCACCGGGCGACACCATCACCACCGTGGCCGACCAGCGGGGCTGCACCGGGATGGTCCTGGCGGAGGCGGCCACCGCGGAACTCGCGCTGCACCGGGCGGCGAGCGCGGCGGTGGGGGTGCGTCCCGTGCTCGTGGCCGACGGTGGGCGGTGAGCGCGAGGCCGGCGGAGGGGACCGTACGAAAGCCCGGAGGCCAGGTACCCCGGGGCGGCGGGGCGGCGGATGGCGGCCGACCGGGCCGCAGTCGTTCCTGCTGGCCTGCTCGTTCCTGATCACCCTGGGCAGCTTCGCCGTACTCCCCTATATGTCGGTACTGCTGCACCAGCGGCTGGGGCTCAATCTGGGCACGGTCGGGGCGGTGCTCGCGGTGGCGTCGCTGGTGCAGTTCTCCGGCGGGGTGGTGGGCGCGGCGCTGGCACGGCGGATCGGGCTGCGGGGCACGATGCTGGTGGCGCTGGCGGTACGTACCGCGGGGTTCGCGGCGTTTGTGCCGGGGCTTGGCAGTCCTGCGGTCGCGATCGGCGCGCTGTTCCTGGTGTCGTGCGGCGCGGCGCTCTACCTGCCCGCGAACAAGGCGTACTTGGTGGAGGGCGCGAAGGAGTCGGAGCGGCCCAAGCTGCTGTCGGCGAGCGGTTCGGCGTTCAACGCGGGCATCGCGCTCGGGCCGCCGGCCGCGGCACCCTTCGTACTGACGTCACCGGGTGCCCTGTTCACGGGGGTCGCGGCACTGTTCGCGGCGGTGGGTCTGGGACACGCGCTGCTGCCACCGGCCGCGGCGCCTTCGACGGATCCGATGCGGGAGCCGAAGGAGGGAGACGCTTCCCGTAGCGGCCACGAGCGCGCCGGCCGGGAGGCGCTGCCCTTCACGGTCACCGTACTGAGCGTGTATGTCTTCATGTTCTTCCAGCACTATCTGGCGCTGTACGCGGTCCCCCGGACTTCGGCGTCTTTCTACGGCGCGGTGCTGATGGGCTACGCCTGTCTGCTCGTTGTCGCGCAGCCGCTGTTGTCGGAGTGGATCGCCGGGCTCGCCTACCGTACGGCGATCCGCATCGGTTTCTGCGCGATGGCGGCCGGTACGGCGCTGATCGCGGCCGGGGGCCGCCCCGGTATCGGCGCGGGCGCGGTGCTGCTCTGCCTGGGCGAGATCGTCCTCTTCCTGAAGAACGATCTGGAGGCGCTGGCCAGGTCCTCCGCACCGCCGGCCACGGTCTTCGGCAGACAGCGGCTGGCGGCCGGAATCGGGGCGTTCGCGAGCGGGGTGGCGGGGGGTCAGCTCTACGCGGTCGCCGAGGACATGGACATGGTGCCGGGCTTCTGGCTCGCGGTGTCGCTCCAGAGCCTGGTCGTGCCGGTGCTGCTGATGGCGGTGGCGCGCCGCCGGGGCCCTTCGCGCGGAACCCCGGACAAGCGCCTCTGACACAGGAGTTATGACGAGAGTACGGCCGGCGTGCGATCGGGGAGGAGGCCCAGGGACGCCGTGTCGGGCTGCCAGACCGAGGTGAGGTCCCGGCGGGCGCGGGCCACCCGGGACCGTACCGTACCGACCGGGCAGCCCGCGGCGCTGGCGGCCTCCGCGTACGACAGACCCAGTAACTGGGTCAGTACGAACGCCTCCCGCCGTGACGGGTCCATCGCGTCCAGCACGTCGAACACCGCGACGCTCTCGTCGAAGCCGGGCAGATGGCGCGGCTGTGCGCGCTCGGCCGCGGTCTGCCAGTCGGCGGTGTCGGCGACCCGCGGCCGGGCGGCGGCGCTGCGGTAGCGGTCGACGACCACACACCGCGCGATGGACAGCAGCCAGGTGCGCGCGCAGGAGCGGCCCGCGAACTTCGCCAGGCTGGTCAGGGCCCGCAGATAGGTCTCCTGGGCCAGGTCGTCGGCGCCGGGCACATCGGCGCTGAGATGTGCGACGAACCGGCGTACGTCGTCGTAGGTCGCGCGCACGAAACGCTCGGCGGCCTCGCGGTCACCGGTGCCTGCGGCCAGCGCCCATGCGGTGATCTCGCCGTCGTGGTGGGCGGATCCGACGGTGCGCGGGTGTGCCGGTGTGGCAGTGGGCATCGCAATTCGGTCCTTAGCGTCCTCGCGGCGCCGCGCCGGATCGGGGCGGGGCGCCATCGGTGGCCGGCTCACCGCGCGGGGGCGCGGCGGATCACCGGCATGCCTGTGAACAGGCACGCACGCGTGCCTGCGGGACCCTCGGCCGCGGTGGGACGGACCCCGCGCACGCCGGAACGCACCCGGGACACCGGAGCGTCCGGGGCGTGGGAGCGCCTCGCGGGGTGCGGACGGAAGGTCAGAGGAAGGACGGGCGCGGTGGCGGACCCCGGCGGGAGATGCCGTACAGCACGACGAACCGGCGCGGGCGGCAGGGCCGGTACGGTACGGCGATCCGGACCCGCGGCGGGCGCGGCCCGGCGGCGGACAGCACCCGCCAGGCGAGCCACAGCGGAGCGCTGACGAACAGCGCGAGCGAGCGCCCGAGTTGGAGGACCGCTGTCTCTCCGCGCCACAGCCACCAGCCGCACAGCAGCCCCGCCACCAGGTGGGCGAGGGCCATGCCGGAGGTCAGGGAGTGGCCGTCGAAGGCCAGCAGGAGCGCGGGAAGGTCCGCCGCCCCTTCGGCCGTTCCGGCGTGGCCGTGCGCCGTCGCCGTACCCGAACGCCCCATGCCCGGCATGGCCATGGCCCGGGAATCCGCGGCGTGCGGCAGGAAGACATGCGTCCAACTGAACAGGGCGTGCAGGACGACCTGTCCCACCGCGCTGGCGCCGACGATCGCGGGGGCACCACGCTCACGCCCCGCCAGCCACCAGCCCGCGCCACCTGTGGCGATCAGTGCGAGGACCGGGGCGGGCCAGGGCAGCGGGGTGTCGGACTGGAGGGAGTGACCGAGCCCGGACACCGCTACGCACACGGCCGCGAACACCACGGCGCGTGTGAGACGGAGTGGGGGCCCGGCTCTCATGACTGCCATCGTGTCACTCGTGACGCAGCGTCGGAAAAGGGCGGGTGACCCTCAATATTGTGATCCATGTCACAGGAAATCGCCGGGAACTTTCCGGGTCCGGCGCCCGACTCCTGGGGTAACCCGCCGAAGCCATCGAGAAGGCCGCCCTGATGAAGCCGTCCCCCGCACCCGCCGCACCCGAGCCGACGGACCCGCCCGCCACCACGACCGCCGAGGCCGACGACGCCGCCACGACCGGCGCGGACCGGTCAGCGTCGCCGTCGCCATCACCGTCGTCACCGTCGTCCAGAGTCACGCTCAGATCGGATCTCAGAGCGTCGATACCGGACGGTCTGATCGCCCTGGCCGTGACCGCCGCCGTCTTCGCCCTGCTCTACGCCCGTATCAAGGCGAAGACCTCCTCGACCGTGACCGTCATGCCCTTCATGGCCGACGCGGGCGGCTTCTGGATGTACTTCCTCAGCCAGGCCTTCGGCTGGGCGGCTCTCCTGTGGGCGTGGACCACGGTCGTACTGGGGCTGCTGCTCTCCGGGCCCCGCCCGGCCCGGCTGCCGCTGTCCGCGCAGCGTCTGGAACGGCTCCACCGGACGACCAGTCTCAATACGATCGCGCTGATCATCGGCCATGCCCTGTTCTTCGCCGCGGAGTTGGTGCGGCACGACACCTCGGGCTGGTTCTCCCGGCTCTGGACGGCCTTCGTCGAGTCGTTCGTACCGGGCGGCTACGACTCCGGTACGGGCCAGATCGCCATTCCGGTCGGCCAGGCGGCCCTCTATCTGGCCATCCCGCTCGGGCTGCTCTTCTACGTCCGGCACCGTATCGGTCCCAAGACCTGGCGTGTGCTGCACCGGTTCGTGATCGTCGTATACGTGCTCAGCGTGTGGCACACCCTGCTGTACGGCACGAACGTCTGGTACGACGGCTGGTTCCGGACCTCGGTCTGGCTGCTGCAACTGCCCATCGCCGCACTGCTGCTGGCACGGCTCCTGCGGCCCGCGCGCCGTTCCGAGCGGCTGTCGGGCCCCGGCGCGGGCACCGGCTCGCGCGCGGTCTGGGGGCTGCGGCTGGGCGGGCGCCTGGTAGTGGCCGGGGTGGTCGTGGCGCTCCTCGCGGTGATCGTCAGCGGGCGTGACGGCGGACGTACGGTTCCGCCGGCCGACACCACCTCCACGCACAACCACAACTGAGCGGGGCGATCCGGGCCGGAACCCGGCGGGACCGCGCGGGCCCGGGCCGGTTCCGGCCCGGGTCGGAACCGGGACGGCCGTTCCGGACGTTTCTCCAGAGGACGGAGTACGGAACGGAACAGATCGGGCGGTGGCGATGGCCGAGTTGGTCCCCGGAGGGAATCTGCCCCTGCCCGACACGGCGCTGACGGCCGAGGTGCCGGGGCCCTTCGATCTGTCGCTCCTCATCACGGACGACAGCGGAAAGGTCGGCGGGGACGGCGACTTCGTCTTCTACAACCAGCCGTCCGCTCCCGGTGTCCGGCTGTACGAAGGCCGGGCCGAGCTGGACCCGCGCCGGCTGCGGCCGGGAGCGACCCGTGTCACCGTGGTCGTCAGCCCGGCCGATCCGGGCACCTCGCTGGGCCGCCTGCCGCTGCCGGTACTGACGGTACAAGGGGGCCGCGGGCGGACCGTGCTGGCCCGCTTCACGCCCGCGCGCCCGGCACACGAGACGGTCCTGCTCCTGGCGGAGATCTACCGCCGCGGCGCCGGCTGGAAGCTGCGCGCGCTGGGGCAGGGGTACGCGGACGGGCTGGCCGGAATCGCCCGCGACTTCGGTGTGGAGGTGATCGAGGAGCCCCCGCTCCGGCGACGCCCACGACCGCCGGAGGCACCGGCCGGGCAGGCGTCGCAGGTGGACGCGGCGCATCCGGACCACCGGGCCGGTCCGGTGCGACCGGTCCGTCCAACGAGCCCGGCGCTCCTGGCAGGGCCGGCATACGCGGCCTCCTGGGCGGGCTCGGCGCGTCCGGCCGGATCGGCCCGTTCGGCGGGCGTGGACCGTCGGGTCCGCCGGGCCGGTCCGGCGGACCAGGAGCATCCGGCCCGTCCGGTACGTCCGGCCTCGCCGGAGTGTCCGGCGCGCCCGGCGGGTCCGGGGAGTTCGGCGAGCTGATCCGGGAGGTGCGGCTGCGGGCCGGACTGCCCGCCGTCGTGCTGGACCGGCGCCTCTCCGGTGCCGCCCAGGCACACGCCGCGGTGATGGCCGGGCAGCGGCGGCTCGGGGCCGAGGGCGCGGACGGGGTGTCCGTGTTCCAGCGGGTCACCGCGGCCGGCTACCGCTATGTCCGGATCGATCAGCACCTTGTCTCCGGGCCCCGTACGCCCGGCGAGTTCGTGGAGTACTGCCTCAGCGGTGAGCGGACGCGTGAGGCGCTGTACGATCCGGCGCTCACCGAGGCCGGTGTCGGGCAGGCCGTCGACCGCCGCTCGGGCGATGTCTACTGGACGGCGCTGTGGGCGTGCCCCTTCACCTCGGACAGGCTCCTGCGGACCGCCGCCGAGGTCGTCGCCCTCACCAACGCGGAGCGGACCGCCGCCGGGCTCCGGCCACTCGCCGACGACCGGCGGCTCGCGTCGGCCGCGCAGGCCTACAGCACCGACATGGCCGCGCGCGCCTTCTATGCGCACACCTCGCCCGAAGGGCTGGAGCCCTGGGACCGCGCCGCCGCCGCGGGCGCCACCCACCGGGGCATCGGCGAGAACATCGCCTGCGGCCAGCGGAGCCCGCGCGAGGTGGTCCGGGGCTGGATGAACAGTCCGGGCCACCGGGCCAATATCCTCAAACCGGACTTCACCCATATCGGCATCGGCTTCGCGGGCGGCGGTCCGGCCGGCACCTACTGGACACAGCTCTTCGGCCAGGCCTGACCGTTACCGCGCCGCCACCACACCGCCACCCGCGCGAGCTTCGCGCCCGAGCCGTCATCAGCCCGGCCGCACCGCCGTGGTCGTGAAGGTGCCGCCGCAGACGACCGGCAATTCGGTACGGAGCGTCATGGCGTCCCTGGAACCCGGCGGATAGATCCGCAGCAGGGCGGGCGCGGGCCAGCAGGACGTCCCGTCGATGCCCTTGTTCAGGGTGTGCAGGGTGACATCCGCGCTGCCGCCCGGCCCGAGCCGTACCGCGGGAAGCCGCTCACCCTCGCGGGTGGCGGGGCGGCCGATCATGGCACCGTCGCCCGCGAGGAGAGAGACACCCGGAAAGCCCAGCAGGACGCAGGCGTCCCGCCCCTTGTTGATGAGCCGCAGGTCGTAGCGGATATTGCCCGCGCCCGCGTCCGGCGCGCTCAGGCTCAGCCCGAGCCGGTCCGCGGTGCACCGTGACGCGGACAGCGCCGAAGGAGCGGACGAGGCGGAGGTGACCGGAGAAGAGGCGGGGGCCGGAGGCACCGGCCGGTCCGAGACCGTGGGCACCGAGTCCGTGGGCCCCGGGGGCATGGACGCCGGAGGCGTGCTCGGTGCCGCCGATGTCACCTCCGTACCGCCGCTCTCCGGCACGGTTCCCGCACCGGACGCCCCGGAGCCGGAGACCGTGTCCGCTCCCCCGCCGCACGCCGCCGCACCGAAGCCCAGCGCCATCACCGCGACCGCCACCGCCGCCCCGCGCGCCGCTCTGCGGGCCCGTACCGGCCGTCTCCCCGCGGCCTCACCGGCCGGTGTCCTGGAGCCATGAAAGAGATCGGACATACGAACCACCTGCCCATCGACGACGCACGGGTTCCCGCCGTACGTATACCCGGAAAGGCGGCACCGGCGACGCCACGCCCCGGCCTATCTGGCGGCGCCCGCCCCGCCCGTGAGCCCTTCGCTCACCTCTCCCGGGTTCAGGGGCGCCTCGGCGGCCAGGGGTGTCGTCTCCGGCAGCGGCCGGCTGTGCGGCCAGGGGCGTACGAGCAGCAGGCCGAGGGTGATCCAGACATAGGTGTTGGCGCCGAGGAAGGCGCCCACACCGGTCGAGTCCCAGCGCCAGAGCCACACCACGCTGCTGCACAGGATCACGTACAGCACCGCGCACACCGCCAACAGCGCCCGGCGCTCGCGCTGTTCGCGGCGCAGGGCACTGTCCGTCAGAACGATGAGCGCCGGGATCACCCAGACCAGGTGGTGGACCCAGGTCACCGGGCTGACCAGGCAGGCGGCGAGGGCGGTCAGGGCGAATCCGGCCCGGTCGTCGCCGTCGCGGACGGCGGCGCGTGCACGGTACGCCCAGAGCGCGAGGACGGCGAGGACACAGGCGAGCCAGAGCGCCCGGCTGGGGTGGTCGGGCTGGAGACGGGCGAGGACGCCTTGCAGGGACTGGTTGGAGACATAGCTGAGCGAGCCGACGCGGTCGGTGTTCCAGAGGGCGTCGGTCCAGAAGGTACGGGTGGCGCCGGGATCGATCAGGGCGGCGAGCAGGGTCGCACCGCATGCCGTGCCCACCGCGGTGGCGGCCTGCCGTCTTCGGCCGGTGATCAGCAGATAGAGGATGAAGAGGGCGGGGGTCAGCTTGATCGCGGAGGCGAGGCCGATGCCGATGCCCGCGTACCGACCGCGTCCGGTGGCCAGCAGCCGGGCATCGGCGAAGACCAGGGCGACGAGCAGCAGGTTCACCTGGCCGAAGCTGAAGGTGTCACGGACCGGTTCGAGCAGCGCGAACATACAGCCGGCCACGACGAAGGCGAACCACCGTACGGAGCAGACGCGCTGGATGAGCGGGCCCACGAGCCAGTGCAGCAGCAGCACCGACGCCACCACGCTCAGTGTGACGCTGATGCCGACGGCCACCGGCCAGGAGACCAGGGCCATGGGCAGCATGGACACGGCGGCGAACGGCGGGTAGGTGAAGCCGTAGTGGGTACCGGGCACGAGGTAGTCGTAGATCCGGCCCTCGTGATGGACCCACTCGCCGACCGTGCCGTAGTAGACACCGACGTCGAAGAAGTCCCGGTGCAGCGGGACGGTCGCGAGAAAGACGGCGGTGGCCACGACGAGGCACACGGCCATGGTGATCCGCCCGGCGGGACTCGCCAGGGCACGGCGCGGCCCTCTCATGAGGCGGCCTGCGTACGCGAGGGCACACCGCCGGGCGCGGACATCTCGAACATCCACCAGAGCGCGAGCAGCGCGAGCGCGCCGCCGCCCACGGCGAGTGTCAACTGCATGCCGTCCGGCGGATATCCACTGGGCAGCAGACCCAGGGCGAGGACTCCGCTGCCGCCCGCGGCCCAGCGCCGTACCCGTCCGTCCGGTGCCGCGGCGGCGATCAGGAACAGGCCCCAGATCGCGTACCACGGACGGAACGCCGGGCCCAGCACGAAGAGCGCGAGCAGGGAGAGGGCCAGGGCGTAGACCGGTCCCAGACGGACCCGGCGCAGCCACAGGACCCCGATGGCGACAGCGGTGGCCAAGAGGCCCAGCCACCGCCACGCCGGTACGGCCAGATCGGCGAAGCCGCTGCCCGCGGAGTCCAGCAGGGCACCGCTGAGCCGGCCCAGTCCGCTGGTCAGTGACCAGTTGTCGGGTGATACGGGGGTGCTCAGCGCGGTGAGCCAGCCGTAGCCGGTACCGGTCACGGCGGTCACGGCCGCTGTGGTGGCGAGGGCGATGGCACCGGTCAGCGCGGCGGCTCTGAGCATACGGGCGCGTCCGGTGAAGTGGCCGGACCACAGGACCACGACCGCGAGCAGGCCGAGCGCCGCGGGCGCCTTGACCAGGGCGCCGAGGGAGACGAGGAACGCCGCTCTGGCGGGCCAGCCGCCCAGCGCCGCCACGAGTCCGGCGCCGAGCAGCCCCAGCATGAGCGCGTCGTTGTGGGCGCCCGCGACGAGATGGAGCAGTACGAGCGGGTTGAGCGCGCCGAGCCAGAGCGCGGCGGAGCGCTCCACCCCGCAGCGGTCGGCGAGCAGCGGCAGGAAGGCGATCATCAGTCCGACGCCGAGCAGGGCGACCAGCCGCATACCGAGAATCCCGGCGGACATGTCGACATGGGCGAGGTCGGCGGCCTTGGCCGCGGCGGCGAGGAACACCGGGCCGTAGGGCGCCGGGGTGTTCTGCCAGACGGGGGCCACCTCGGTGGCGAGCGGGCCGCCGAGCTGCGCGGGCCCGTGGGTGTAGACGTCGATGCGCGCGTCGACCATGGCTCCCTGCGCGAGATAGCTGTAGACGTCCCGGCTGAACAGGGGCGGTCCGAGCACCAGGGGTGCCGCCCAGGTGGCGAGGGTCAGCAGCAGGGAACGCGGTGAGGGGGGCCGGGGGCCGCGTACCGCGCGGCCGAGCCACCACCAGGCCGCTATCAGCAGGACGAGCCCGAAGTACGCGCAGAGCACGCCGAGTGCGGCGCGGCCGGAGGTGGGCAGCAGGGCCTCGCGTACCGGCAGGGCGCCCGCGGTCAGGCCGCCCACGGTGAGCGCTGCGGAACCCGCGAGCCCCAGCGTCCGGCATCGGTTCGGGTCCACATCCGCGTTCAGGGCGAGCATCTGTGGAGGCTTGCAGGAGGTGGTGGCCGGAAGGCGACGCCCCCGCCACCGGCCGGTGGCCTACGCATAGCCACCGCCTTAAGTCCGTACGGAAGAGGCGTCCGGGAGGTTTGGATCGGCGGGGACGGGCGGGAACAGGGATGAGAACGGGGATGGGCCCCGGGGTCGCCGGGGCCCATCTCACTGCGTGGGTCTGTCACTTGGTGTCAGGCATCCTTCGCGCGTCAGCGCACTCGCCGTGCTTCGAACTGGTTCACCCAGTACTTCGTACGGTCGAGATAGGCGTTCTCGGCGTCGGCGCCGGTCCTGCCGTACGCGCCCGAGAAGGTCTGGTAGCCGAAGCCGCCGGGCGGTGCGGACGAGGCCGGCTCGATGGAGCTGCCCTCGTGCCACTCGTTGAAGGAGGTGACGGAGACCCAGGAGGGCGATCCGCCGATGGCGGGGTCGAGCGCGTTGTTCCACTCCTTGTCGTACGTGGCGCCGTTGGCCCTGCCGAGGGTGGGGGTGGTGTTGCCCGGTACCGCGCGGTCGTCGATGTAGCCGGGGGCGACGGAGGGGGCCCAGATCAGTCCGTTCGCGCGCGCGTAGTCTCCGGCCTGCTTCCAGCCGGGGGCCGTGGCGCCCGCGATGCCGTCATAGGTGTAGAGCCCGGAGAAGTGCGCGATCTTGCTGGTGTCGGTGGTCTGTGCCAGGACCGAGTTGGTCCGGGTGACCTGGTCGAGCGCCGCCCAGTCCGTGATCCTCAGGCTCTCGAAGATGTAGAACGCGGGGCGGCTGTTGTGTTCGGCGTCGCGGTAGTAGGCGGGGTGGCTGCCGTAAGTGGCGTTCAGGTACTGGATGTCGGACACCACCGAGGCCGCGGTGCGGCCCGAGTAGGGTTCGATGTGCCAGGCCACCTTGATGCCTTCGCGCTGGGCCGCGTCGAGAACTCCCCTGGCGAGGGTGTCCTCGTAACCGCCCCTGCCCCACCAGCTGTAGACGATCACGCCGGCGCCGGACTGCTTGACCCACTTCATGTGCTGGGCGACGGCCCCGGTGTAGTCACCGGAGTCGTACGCTCCCAGCTTCGGGTAGAGGTCGGCGCCGATGTCCTGCGGCGGGGTGCGGCCGCCCTGCTGCCAGTGGCGGTAGCTGCCGTATTTGGCGGGGCTGCCGTACCACGGGTAGTAGAAGAGATGGACGTTGTTCGACAGGGCGGCGGCTTTCGCCGGGGCATCTAACGCCGCCGGCCTGTCCAGCGTGAAGGTGTCGACGTCGAACAGGGAGCCCGCCCCACCGGTGAAGGTGAGGAAGACCGGTCCGGTGGGTGAGCCGGTCAGCGGGGTGGAGACGGTTCTGAAGTTCTCCCAGCCGCCCGTGTTCGGAATGGTCACCGAGCCGAGCACCGCCCCGGTGGCCGAGCCGGACCGCACCTGGAGGGTGCCGCCCGCGCCGCCGGAGGAAACCCTCGCGGTGAAGGTGGTGGCGCCGTTGAGGGGCGCCTGGGAGTAACCGGCCCAGTCGCCGTTCTCGATGTAGCCGAGGGTCCTGCCGCCGCTGGCCGAGGCGTGGTCGGCGGGCTGGACACCGGCGGACGAGGTGTACGCCTCACCCTCGTAGGTCGACGGGCCCGGGTTGGGGTTGCCGCCGCCCAGCTCCTTGATCCGGATGTTGCGGAAGGACACATCGTCGCCGGTGCCGTGGTTCTGGATGCCGATGTATCCCTGCTGGAGGGAGCGCACCGGGTCGGTGTTGGTGAAGTCGTTGATCTTCACACCGTTGAGGAAGACCTGGAGCCGCTCCCCCTCCACCCGGATCTCGTACGTGTTCCACGCCCCCGGCGGGTTGAGCGCGCCGTCCCGGGCCGCGATGTCCGCCGACTTGAATCCGTAGATCGAGCCGGTGGTCTTGTCCGAGGTGTCGGTGGCGTCGATCTGGATCTCGTACCCCTGGTTCACCGCCGAGTTGGGGTCGGTGGACGAGGGGAAGCCCACGAACACACCGGAGTTGTCGTCCCCGGGCATCCGCCAGTCCAGCTTCAGGGAGTACGACTTGAACTCCTTGGCCTGGTACCAGTACAGCCCCATGCCGCCCGTGGAGGTGAGGGTGGCGTCGGTGTTGGTGAAGCTGCCGGGGCCCGCCTGCGACCAGCCGGTGGTGGAGCCGTTGTAGAGCGGGGTGTAGCCGGTCTCCGCGCGGCAGTCGGCCTTGGCGAAGCCGGCCGCGTAGCGGATGCCGCCGAGCAGCAGGGAGCGGAAGGCGGGGTCGGCGTACGACTCGGTGGTGTGCCCGAGCCCGGTGTAGAAGGACCGGCCGTTGCCCTGCGGGTGGCACCAGGTGATGGGGTGGTCACCGCTCATCTCCCCGCCGTTGTAGCTGCTTTCGTCCAGGCTCTGGAGCACATGGACGTTGGCACGGGGGTTGGTGCGGTAGTTGTACCACTCGTCGGAGCGCGACCAGGTCTGGCCGAGGTGCGAGGTGGCCGCGTGGGTGCGGTCCTCGGTCTTCAGCGTGGCCTGCTGGATCGCCGGGTGGCTCTTGAACCAGGCGCCGACGATTCCCTCGTACTGCGGCCAGCCGTACTCGGTGTCGGCCGCGGCGTGCACCCCGACATAGCCGCCGCCACCGTCGAGGTACGACTGGAGCGCCGACTGCTGAGCGTCGTTGAGCACGTCGCCGGTGGTGCTGAGGAACACCACCGTCTTGAACTGGGCCAGATTGGCTGTGGTGAAGGCCGCGCTGTCCTCGGTGGCCGTGACCGTGAAGTTGTTGGCCGCGCCGAGGTCACGGATGGCCTGGGTACCGGCCGGGATGGAGTCGTGCCGGAAGCCGGCCGTCTTGGAGAAGACGAGGACCTTGTAGGCCGGGTCGGCGGCCTGCGCGGTCACCGCCGGTGTCAGGAACGCTCCCACGAGTGCGAGCGCGACCACGAAGGCCGAGGCAGCGGCCGACGGGAGCCGGCGTAGCTGACGAAACATCATTGTCCCTTTCCCGCTCGTCACTTGGTGAGGGTGAGGGTGTCGATGTCGAACAGGGAGCCGGCGCCGCCGGTGAAGCTGAGGAACAGCGCTCCCGAACTGGTGGTACCGGTCAGGGCCGTGGAGACATTGGTGAAGGTCTCCCAGCCGCCCGTCACCGGTACGGCGACCGAGCCGAGCAGTGGTCCGGTGGCTGAGCCGGAGCGGACCTGGATGGTGCCGCCGGCCCCGGCCGAGGAGACCTTCGCGCTGAAGGTCTTGGTCCCGGCGGTGGGGACGGAGGCGTAGCCCGCCCAGTCACCGTTCTCGATGTAGCCGAGCGTCTTGCCGCCGCTGGCCGCGGCGTGGTCGGCGGCCTGGACGCCCAGGGACGAGGTGAACGACTCGCCCTCCACGGTCTGCCCGGAGGGGGTGGTGCCGGTGGCGAAGGTGAAGGCGTCGACGTCGAAGAGGTTGCCCTGGCCCGTGGGACCCTTGAAGACCAGGAACAGTTCCGTGGACGCGGCCGGGGCGTTGGTCAGCGTGGCCGAGACATCGGTGAAGGTCTCCCAGCCACCGGTCGGCGCCACGGTGGCCGTGCCGAGCAGGGTGCCGGTGGCCGAGCCCGCCCGTACCTCGATGGTGCCGCCGACGCCGCCGGAGGAGACGCGGGCGGTGAACCTGTTGGCGTTGCCGAGCGCGTAGGGCTTGAAGGAGATCCAGTCGCCGTTGTCGGTGAAGCCGACCGTGGCGCCGCCCTCGGCGTTGCCGTGCGCGGCGACCTGGATGCCGTTCTGGGCGCTGAAGTGCTCACCCTGCCGGTGGCGGGGCTGGAGGACACGGACACTGTGCGAGGTCAGGCCGGCGCCGTCGGTGTACTCGGCGTCGAAGACCCCGTAGATGTTGGCGGCGGTGTCGTGCTCGCCGTCGGTCGGGATCGCGATCGTGCCGGTGCAGCCGTTCTTCGAGGTGATCGCGTGCCGGTGCTCGTCATGGCCGAGGAGGTAGGTCACCTTGACCTTGGTGCAGTCGATGGTGCCGTCCTCGGGGTCGCTGACGCTGACCGTGAAGGGCACGGTGTCACCGAAGGTGAACAGTTCACCGTCCTTGGGCCCGGTGAGATTGACGGTGGGCGCGGTGTTGCCCGCCGTCACCACCAGGCTCGCGGTGCCGGTCAGCCCCTCGGGGTCCCTGACGGTGAGGGTCGGCTGGTAGGTGCCCGCGGTGGTGTACGTCTTGGTCGGGTTGGCGGCGGTGGAGGTGGTGCCGTCGCCGAAGTTCCAGGAGTACGTCAGCGCCTTGCCCTCGGGGTCGGAGCTGCCCGCCGAGGAGAACTGGACGGTGAGCGGGACGGCTCCCGAGGTCTTGTCGGCGGCCGCGACGGCGACCGGGTTGCGGTTGCTGCCGCCGATGTACTCGATCCGGTACAGCGCCTGGTTGTTGGCGCCGGTTCCGTAGTCGAGGACGTACAGCGCGCCGTCCGGACCGAAGGCCTGGTCCATGACCTGGGTACCCGTCCACGGGAAGCTCTCGATGACACCGGGGGTGCCGTCGGCCTTCACCTCGATGGGCTTGATCCACTTCCGGCCGTACTCGGCGGCGAAGAAGTAACCGTTGAGCGACTGCGGGAACTTCACACTGGAGTTGAGGTTCGGGTCGTAGCGGTAGACCGGTCCGCCCATGGGCGACTCGGAGCCGCCGCCGAACTCGGGCGGGGAGCCGGCGTCACCGCCGTACTTGATCCAGGACGGCTTGGCCGCGGGCAGCGTGGCCTGACCGGTGTTGCGGAAGGAGTTGTTGGCCGGGCCGCCGGCGCAGTTGTACTTCGCTCCGGAGGGACCGTTCGGGAAGGTGTACTCACCGTAGGTCTCGGCGGCGGTGTTCGTACCGGTGCAGTACGGCCAGCCGTAGTTGCCCGGCGCGGTGATGCGGTTGAACTCGACCTGGCCGCTGGGGCCGCGCCCGCCGCCGTCGGTGCCTCCGGCGTCGGGGCCGTAGTCACCGAGGTAGACGATGCCGGTGGCCTTGTCGACGGACATCCGGAAGGGGTTGCGGAAGCCCATCGCGTAGATCTCGGGCCGGGTGTTGGCCGTACCGGGGGCGAACAGGTTCCCGGCCGGGACGGTGTAGCCGCCGGCGGCCGTGGGCTTGATCCTGAGGACCTTGCCGCGCAGGTCGTTGGTGTTGCCCGAGGAGCGCTGGGCGTCGAACTGCGGGTTCCGGTCGGTCCGTTCGTCGATCGGCGCGTAGCCGGCCGACTCGAACGGGTTGGTGTCGTCGCCGGTGGTCAGATACAGGTTCCCGGCGGCGTCGAAGTCGATGTCACCGCCGACGTGGCAGCACTGGCCGCGGTCGTTGGGCACTTCGAGGACGACCTTCTCGCTCGTCATGTCGAGGGTGCCGTCGGTCTTCAGGGTGAACCGGGAGAGGTTGAGGTGGCCCTTCCACGGCTCGAAGGAGGCCGCGCTGCCGGTGACGGGCGCGTCGCCGCCGGGGGTGTTCAGCTTGGGCGAGTAGTACAGGTAGAGGTAGCGGTTCGTGGCGAAGCCGGGGTCGGCGGCTATGCCCTGGAGCCCTTCCTCGTCATGCGTGTAGACGTCCAGCTTGCCGGCCGTCTTGGTGTTGCCGGCGGCGTCCGTGAACCGGACCGTGCCGTCGCGGGCGGTGTGGACGACGGCTCGGTCGGGGAGCACCGCGAGCGACATCGCTTCGCCCAGTTCGGAGCCGCCCAGGGCGAGTTGTACTTGCTGGTAGTCGCCCGGCGGAATGACCGCGGGCGCGGCGGGGGCCGCGACGGCTGCCGGGACACCGGCTGCCGGCACCGCGACGGCGCCGCCGCCGACGATCAGTGCCAACGCGGTGAGCCATCGTGACCAGAGGCGTCGTCTCGGCCTCTGCCCAGACAGTCGTGAAAGTTCTGATGGTCCTGACATGGAGCATCCTTCCTGACCTTGCGGGGGTTTTGAGTCAGGCGTGAGCGCACGACAGCGGCTGCCGTGTCACTCGTGGAAGAACCTGCGCCCGGGTGATGTCCCGTCACCTGGGCAACAGCCATACCGGTCTGGCGGAACGGATTCGATGCGGCGTCAACGTAATTGCGAGATCTCGGTGGAGTTTTTGCAGCCTGGCAACGGGATCTTAATTTGTCAAGGCAATGTCAAAATCCCGGAACCGGCCACCGGCGCGCCCCGCACCGCACACCGTGCGCACGTCGTGAAGACGTCGTGAAGTGGCTGATCCACTCATCCGTTGGAAGGAAGCACCCGGTGTCCTCACGGCGCCTGTCGGCGGGGTACCCGCCGACAGGCTTGTATGAGGCGAATGGACCACATCACGTTTCTTGTGGGAGTGGTGATCCTTACCGCTCTGGCGTTCGACTTCACCAACGGGTTCCACGACACCGCCAACGCCATGGCGACCTCGATCGCCACCGGGGCCCTGCGCCCCAAGGTCGCGGTCCTGATCAGCGGGGTACTCAATCTCGCGGGCGCGTTCCTCTCCACCGAGGTCGCCAGAACGATCTCCGGCGGCATCGTGAACGACAGTCTGGTCACCCCGGGCATGGTCTTCGCCGGGCTGATCGGCGCGACCCTGTGGAATCTGGCGACGTGGCTGATGGGGCTTCCGTCCAGCTCCTCGCACGCCCTCTTCGGGGGGCTGATCGGTGCCGTCTGGGTGGGGGCGGGACGGCACGGTGTGCACTTCGACGTGGTCCTCGAAAAGATCGTCCTGCCGGCCGTCGCGTCACCGCTGGTCGCCGGTCTGGCCGCGCTCCTCGCGACGTATCTCGCCTACCGGATCACCACCCGGGGCCGGGAGGACTCCGTCAACCGGGGCTTCCGGCTCGGGCAGGTCGTCTCCGCCTCGCTGGTCTCCCTCGCGCACGGCACCAATGACGCGCAGAAGACGATGGGCGTCATCACCCTCACCCTGATCTCCGCGGGCGCGCTCGCGCCCGACGCGGGCCCCCCGCTGTGGGTGATCATCTCCGCCGGTCTGGCCATCGCCCTGGGAACATACCTCGGCGGCTGGCGCATCATCAGGACCATGGGCAAGGGCCTCACCGACATCCGCCCCCCGCAGGGCGCCACCGCCGAGTCGTCCGCCACGACCGTGATCCTGACCTCGGCCCATCTCGGCTTCGCGCTCTCCACCACCCAGGTCTGCTCCGGCGCCATCCTCGGCGCGGGTCTCGGCCGGCGGCTGGCGGAGGTGCGCTGGGGAATCGCCGCGCGGATGGCCATCGGCTGGTGCGTCACCCTCCCCGCCGCGGCGGCCGTGGGCGCGCTCGCCGCCGTCATGGTCGTATACGGCGGAACCATCGGCACCGTCGTGGTGGCCCTGGCCGCCGCTGCCGTGGCGACCTTCATCGTGATCGTCTCCCGCCGCCACCCGGTGAACGCGGGCAATGTCAACGACGAGCGCACCGTCAGGGTCCGCTCCAGTGCCGCGAAGGCGAACGTATGAGGAGCGGGAGCCGAATGGCTCTGGACTGGAGCGGCCTGGGCGAAGTGGCCCTGGTCAGCGTAGGCGCCACCGTGGGGGTCGTCTTCGTGTTCGCGCTGGGTGTGCGCCTCCTCTCGCACCGGGACGAGGACGAGGAGCCCGACGGCCGCCCGAGGCTGGGCGGGGGCCGCCGCCGTCCCTCGGCGCCGGCGCGAGCCGTCGCCGGGCTGTGCTTCCTCGCCTGCGCGGCGGCCGTCGCGTACGGGCTGTACCTGATCATTCCGCAGTTCCACTGACCGGCCGGGGCCCGCCGCCTCACTGGGTCCGGTCGGCCGGTTCTGCCGGGTCCGGGGCGCAGATGGCCCCTGCTTCCGACATGGAGCAGGGCAGATGGCCGTGTTTGCGGACCACCTCCTGGCCGCCGCCGCGCAGCAGGTAGTTGAGGAAGCTGGAGACGAGGGAGCCGGTGGGCGGGGATCCGTAGGTGTACGCGTACTCGACGCCCCGGTAGGGATAGTCGCTGCCGGCGATGGTGTCCGGGTGGGGGATCCGTCCGTCCAGGCTCACGGTGTGCACCCCCTTCGCCGTGCTGCCGGAGCGCAGTTCCGTGTACCCGATGGCGCCCGGGGTGGCGGCGACCTTGGCGAGGACCCGGGCGGTGCTGTCGAGTTCGCAGCGGAAGACCTTGGCGGACGGGTCGATCTTCGTCTCGCAGTCGGGCGAGGAGTAGGCCTCCTCGATGTCCCCGCCGAGAACGGTGCGCTCGAAGATGTCACGGGTGCCGGAGCCCGATTTCCGGCTGGCGAGGACGATGGGCAGGTCGTAGTCCTCGGGGACCCCGCGCAGTTCGTTCCATCTCCGGACGTCTCCGCGGTAGATGGCCTTGACCTCATCGGTCGTCAGATCGCGCCGGGGCACACCGTCATGGACGACAAGGGTGTAGAGGGCGACTGCGACCTGGCTCGACTGCAGTCCGGTCTGCCGCTCGGTCCCGGGTACGTCGGAGAGCGCGATCAGCGCGGGCGAGCCGCCCTTCGCCGCCGCGCCGCGCTCGTCCAGTTCTTGGAGGCCCTCGCCGCTGCTGCGCGCCTCGACCCTGACGCGGGACCCGGCGCAGTCGTGTTCGTACTTCGCCGCCAGTTCATCGGCGACCGGTTTGAACGCGGTGGAGCCGGTGATGGTCAGCTCCCCTCGCTCGCACCCCATCGGTGGCCGGGTGTCGTCCCGTACGACGACGATGGAGGCGAGCGCGACCACGGAGACCGTGAGCAGGACGGTGATCAGCCGGGAGGCCCTGCTGAACAGGGGCGGTATGTCATCGGGCGTCGTACTGCGGTTGGGAAAGACCCCGCCGTCCCTGATGCCTCCGCTGACCCGGACGGGGTCACCGACCGTCCCGCCGGTGAGCAGGACGAGCAGCTTGAAGTGCACACCACGGTTGAGCGGCACGCGCGGCAGAAAGACGGTGTCGCGGGTGTAGCGCAGTCCGGCGGCCGGGGTGAAGTGGTCCAGCAGATGATCGGCGTTCAGGGGCGCGGTGACCGCGATTCCCTGGATGGTACGGGGGGTGAACTCGGCGGTCAGACCATGGAGTTCACGCCCGGTGTAGTCGTCGCCCGCGATGCTCTGGGAACCGTCGTTCTCGATCCGCAGCAGCACGAGGGTGGCGTCGGAGAGCTCGGAGAGCTGCGGATTCTCCTGGAAGAGACCGAGCCGTACGCCGGCCCTGCCGCTCCGCTCCGCGCTGCTCACCGGGGTGTCGAGCTGGACCCGGTACCCGATCCTCGTACGGCGCGGCACCCGGCGTTCGTACCAGAGCACCCCCAGTGAGGCCGCGATGCCCAGGACCGCGGTCACCACGGCGATGACATTTTCCGCGCTGAACCATTCCACGGTTGTACGCCCCCCGACGTTTCGAACGTGCGACCGACGAAGAATTGTCCGGTCACCGTACGGTCGTGTTGTACGCGGGGCCGCCCACTTCGCCGGGCCGTGTGCTGTTGTTCGCCGAAGGTTCAACAGGGCGCGCAAGGGCGCCGCCCCAGGGATTCATAAGGCCGTCCCGCACTTACGGAGTCCCGTCCGCGCCGGTTATCCAGGAAAGGAAGCGGAGAGAAACTCTTCCCCCGGCAGAGGAGGAGCCGATGGATACCGCCGCGCCAGTCACCGAGGACGGCCCCACGGTCCATATTCTCTGGATCAACGCGGGCCTGAGCTGCGACGGAGACTCCGTCTCGCTCACCGCGGCCAGTCAGCCCAGCATCGAGGAAATAGCCCTCGGCGCCCTGCCAGGACTGCCCAAAGTGGCCGTCCACTGGCCCCTGATCGATTTCGAATGCGGGCCCGTCCAGGGCGCGGACAATTTCATCGAGTGGTTCTTCAAGGCGGACCGCGGAGAGATCGAACCCTTTGTCCTGGTCATCGAGGGATCCATTCCCAATGAGGCGGTCAAGGAAGAGGGCTACTGGTGCGGATTCGGGGACGATCCCGAGACCGGCCAGCCCATCACCACCAGTGAGTGGATCGACCGGCTCGCACCGAAAGCACTGGCCGTCGTGGCCCTCGGAACCTGTGCGGCCTACGGCGGGATCCACGCCATGGCGGGCAATCCCACCGGGGCGATGGGCGTGCCCGACTATCTGGGCTGGGACTGGACGTCGGGCGCGGGCATTCCGATCGTCTGTGTCCCCGGCTGCCCGGTGCACCCGGACAACGCCTCGGAGAGCCTGCTCTACCTGCTCTACCAGGCCGCCGGGTCCGCGCCGATGATCCCGCTCGACGAACAGCTCCGCCCGGCCTGGCTGTTCGGCGCCACCGTCCACGAGGGATGCGACCGCGCCGGCTACTACGAGCAGGGCCAGTTCGCGACCGAGTACGACTCACCGCAGTGTCTGGTGAAGCTGGGCTGCTGGGGTCCCGTGGTCAAGTGCAATGTGCCCAAGCGGGGCTGGATCAACGGGGTCGGCGGCTGCCCCAATGTCGGCGGCATCTGTATCGCCTGCACGATGCCCGGATTCCCCGACAAGTTCATGCCGTTCATGGACGAACCACCCGGCAGTCATGTGTCCACCGGGGCCAGCGGTGCGTACGGCAAGGTCATCCGGCGCCTGCGCGGTGTCACGGCCAGGACCGTCGACAAGGAACCGAAGTGGCGCCGCAAGGGCGACAAGGTCCTGACCGGTTACCACCCCCGTGGTGAAGCGCCCGCCGGAACGGCGGAGCACGTTCGCGAGCCCCCAGTTGAGGAAGGTGGTGTGCGGTCCATGGCGCCGACGGCGAAGCAGACCGAGGACGGCAGCGGCCTGATGGAGATGTCCTGGGATCCGATCACCCGGATCGTGGGCAGCCTCGGTATCCACACGAAGATCGACTTCCGGCAGAAGCGGGTCGCCGAGTGCTACAGCACCTCGTCCGTCTTCCGGGGCTACAGCGTCTTCATGCGCGGCAAGGACCCGCGCGACGCGCACTTCATCACCAGCCGCATCTGCGGTATCTGCGGGGACAACCACGCGACCTGCTCGGTGTACACGCAGAACATGGCGTACGGCGTGAAGCCCCCGCACCTCGGTGAGTGGATCATGAATCTCGGCGAGGCGGCCGAGTACATGTTCGACCACAACATCTTCCAGGAGAATCTGGTCGGGGTGGACTACTGCGAGAAGATGGTCCGCGAGACCAATCCCGGTGTCCTGGAGCTGGCCGAGCGCACCGAGGCGCCCCACGCGGGCGACCACGGCTACCGCACCATCGCCGACATCATGCGCTCGCTCAATCCGCTGGAGGGCGAGTTCTACCGTGAGGCGCTGCATGTCAGCCGCTACACACGGGAGATGTTCTGCCTGATGGAGGGCCGCCATGTGCACCCCTCCACGCTCTACCCGGGCGGTGTCGGCACCATCGCCACCATCCAGCTCTTCACGGACTACCTCACCCGTCTGACGCGGTACGTGGAGTTCATGAAGCGCGTCGTCCCGCTCCACGACGACCTGTTCGACTTCTTCTACGAGGCGCTCCCCGGGTACGAGGAGGTCGGCCGGCGCCGGGTGCTGCTCGGCTGCTGGGGCGCCCTCAACGACCCCGAGCACTGCGACTTCACCTACGCCCGGATGTCCGGGTGGGGCCGGCACATGTTCGTCACCCCGGGCATCATCGTCGACGGCGAGCTGGTCACCAACGACCTCGTCGACATCAACCTCGGCATCCGGATCCTGCTGGGCAGCTCGTACTACGACGACTGGGAGGGGCAGGGGACCTTCGTCGACCACGACCCGCTCGGCAATCCCGTGGACCCGCGCCACCCCTGGAACCAGCACACCCTTCCGGCCCCGCAGAAGCGGGACTTCGCGGACAAATACAGTTGGGTGATGTCCCCGCGCTGGTTCGACGGCACGGACCATCTCGCGCTGGACACCGGCGGCGGTCCGCTCGCCCGGCTCTGGTCCACGGCCCTGTCCGGACTGGTCGACTTCGGCTATGTCCGGGCCACCGGGCACAGCGTCGAGATCAATCTGCCGCGCACCATGACGAAGCCCGAGACCCGCTTCGAGTGGCGCATCCCCCGGTGGAGCAACGCCCTGGAACGCAACCGCGCGCGGACCTACTTCCAGGCGTACGCGGCCGCCTGTGCCCTGCACTTCGCGGAGCGCGCGATGGAGGAGGTGCGCGCGGGCCGCACCCGGACCTGGGAGAGCTTCGAGGTGCCCGACGAGTCCATCGGTGTCGGATTCACCGAGGCGGTACGGGGTGTGCTCTCGCACCACATGGTCGTCAGGGACGGCAAGATCGCCAACTACCACCCGTACCCGCCCACTCCGTGGAACGCCAGTGTGCGCGACTCGTACGGCACACCGGGCCCGTACGAGGACGCGGTGCAGAACACCCCGATCTTCGAGGAGAACCCGCCGGACGCCTTCAAGGGCATCGACATCATGCGGACCGTGCGGAGCTTTGACCCCTGTCTGCCCTGCGGCGTCCATATGTACGTCGGCGGCGGCAGGACCGTACGGGAGACCCATATGCCCACCGGGCTCAGCGGGCTGGGGGGCTGACACGGGGATCACGGGGGGCGGCGCCGGGAGGATCCCGGCGCCACGAAGGAGCGGGCCCCTCGGCGAAAGGCGGCGTGACATGGCAGCAACGGCCGGTGAGCAGCGGGCCGGTGAACGCGTCGACGCGCTGCTCGACGAGCTGGGCCGGGCGGTGGGCCCGTCGGGCCGCGCGCTCGCGGACGAACTGGTGCGCGCCGTCGTCGAGTTCTACGGTACGGGTCTGGCCCGGGCCGTCGAGCTGCTGGGCGATCCGCCGGAGGGCGCGGAGCCGCTGGCACTGCTCGGCGAGGACGAACTCGTCGGCGGGCTGCTGATCCTGCACGACCTGCACCCCGACGACACCCTGACCCGGGTGGAACGGGCACTGGACGAGGTCCGTCCGTATCTCGGTTCGCACGCCGGTGATGTGGAGATCGCCGGGATCGCCCCGGAGCCGGAGGGGGACGGCGCGGCCGGGGGACGGACCCTGCGGCTGCGGCTGCGCGGAAGCTGCGACGGCTGCCCCTCCTCCGCGCAGACGGTGCGCTGGACCATCGAGGAGGCCGTGGCACGCCGGGCGCCGGAGATCGCGCGCGTCGAGGTCGAGGGCGTCGCGGAGGAGAGCCCGCAGCCGAAACTCCTCCAGATCATGTCCCGGCCGCCGGACGCGGCCGATCTGGCGGCGGGGCCATGACCACCCGGCCCGCGCCCGGCCCGGACGGGCTGCGCGGCTTCACCCGCCGGCCGCCGCCCGCCGAGAAGCGGTGCGAGCTGTGCGCCGAACCGCTGCCCGGGGAGCACCGGCATCTCGTGGACACCCGGAAGCGCTCTCTGCTGTGCGCCTGCGCCGGCTGCCATCTCCTGTTCACCCGGCCGGGCGCGGGCGCGGGCCGCTTCCGGGCGGTACCCGACCGGTATCTGTCCGATCCGGACTTCGTCCTGGACGAGGAGAGCTGGAGCAGGCTCCAGATCCCGGTGGGGCTCGCCTTCTTCTTCCGCAACTCCGAGCTGGACCGGACGGCCGCGTTCTACCCGAGCCCCGCGGGCGCCACGGAGAGCGAGCTGGACCCGGCCACATGGCAGGAGGTCCTCGGTTCCGGGCGGCTGGCCGCGCTGCTCCAGCCCGATACGGAGGCACTGCTGATACGGCGGGAGCGCGGCACCGGCGCCGCGAGCACGGGCGGCGCGGGCGGGTGCTGGCTGGTGCCGGTCGACGTCTGTTACGAGCTGGTGGGCCGGATGCGGCTGCGCTGGCAGGGGTTCGACGGCGGCGCCGAGGCGCGCGCCGAACTGGCGGACTTCTTCGCCCGGGTCGCGGCGCGGGCCCGGCCACCGACGACCGAGCGGGAGGACGGCCGATGACCGATATGACGTTCACCTGTGTCGGCGTACGGCCGGAACCGTACGGCACGGGCCCGACGCTGCTGTTCCGGCTGCGGATCGAGGCGGCGGAGGGCGCCCGGATCCATGCGGTGGCGCTGCGCTGCCAGTTGCGGATCGAGCCCGCCCAACGGCGGTACGCGCCCGCCGAGATGGAGATGCTCGGTGATCTCTTCGGCGAGCCGGACCGCTGGAGCACCACCCTCACACCGCTCCAGTTCGCCCATGCCTCGGTGACCGTGCCCGGCTTCACCGGCGCCACCGAGATCGAGCTGCCGGTGCCCTGTACGTACGACATGGAGGTCGCCTCGGCCGCGTACTTCCGCGCCCTCGCGGACGGCGAGGTGCCACTGCTCCTGCTCTTCTCGGGCACGGTCTTCTCCGGCGACCGCGGGTTCATGGCGGAACCGGTGCCCTGGCACAAGGAGGCGGCGTTCCGTATGCCGGTGAAGGTCTGGCGGAGCCTGATCGAGCAGTACTTTCCCGGCACCGGCTGGCTGCGGATGCGCGACGACTGTCTGGACGCGCTGCGCCGCTTCCGCTCGGAGCGCGCCCTGCCGTCCTGGGAGCGGGTGTTCGAGGAGCTGCTCCGTACGGCGGCGGACCCCGGGCCCGCACGGGCTGCCCGGTCCACCGGGTCTGCCGGGTCTGCCGGTTCCTCCGGGTCCGCCGGGCGAGGAGGGCGGTCATGACGGACCAAGTGGCCGTGGACTTCAAGGGGTTCGACGAGGCCCGCCGGGTCGCCGACGCCCTGCTGTTCGAGGGGTATGTGCTCTACCCCTATCGGGCGTCGGCCCGTAAGAACCGGCTGCGCTGGCAGTTCGGCGTGCTGGTGCCGCCGTCCTGGGCCGGCATGTACGGCGAGCACGCCGGGCAGCGTACGGAATGCCTGCTCGAACCCCGCCGTGCCGGTCACCTCCTCGTGGAACTCCGCTTCCTCCAGGTGCGCCGCCGCACGGTGGAACGCCCGACGCCGGACGGCCAGGGCTGGACCGCGACGGCGCGACTCGACCTGCCCGACCGGGTGCTGGTCCCCTGGGACGAGGGCGAGGAACAGCGGGTGGCGCTGCGGGTGCCGCTCGACGAGCTCGCGGGCGGCGGGCGGACCGTACGGTTCGACCGCCCCGGCGGGGTCGCGTACGAACCGGTCCATGAGACAGGCGGTACGGGACCGGTCGTCGGGCGTCTGGTGCGGCACGGCCGGGCGCTGGCGGGCGAGATCCACCTGGCCACCGAGCCGCTGCCGGGCCCGTACGGGGCACTGCGGCTGACCGTGACCGTACGCAACGCCTCGGACTGGGCACCACCGGACCGGGCGCCGGACCCGCGTGGGCGCGGCGACCGCGAAGCCGCCCTGCCGTACAGCCTGATCGGAGCGCATCTGCTTCTCGGGCTGCCCGGCGGGCGGTTCCTGTCGATGACGGACCCGCCCGAGTGGGCCCGGCCCGCCGCCCGCACCTGCCGCAATGAGCACACATGGCCCGTGCTGGCCGGTGGTGAGGGCCGGGACGATGTCCTGCTCTCCTCGCCGATCATCCTGGACGACCACCCCGAACTCGCCGCCGAGAGCCCTGGACCGCTCTACGACGCCACCGAGATCGACGAGATCCTCTCGCTGCGGACCGCCGCGCTCACCGAGGAGGAGAAACGGGAGGCGCGCGGGACGGACGCGCGGGCGGCCGAGGTGATCGATCTGGTGGACGGAATGCCCGCGCAGGTCATGGAGCGACTCCATGGCGCGATACGGGGCCTGCGCGAGGCGACGGGTGAGCGGCCCCGCGAGGACGGTCAGCGGCTCCACGAGGACCCGGCCGAGGCGCGCGACGCGTACAGCGCCTACGACGCACCGGGGCCGGAGACGGTGACGGTCGGCGGGCGGCTCATCGGAGTGGGCAGCCGGGTCGTCCTGCGGCCGGGCCCGCGCGGGTCCGACGCCCAGGACATCTTTCTGGCGGGGCTCGGCGCGACGGTCGAGGCGGTGCTGACGGACCTGGACGGCGAGACGCACATCGGGGTGACCGTCGACGGCGATCCGGGCACGGACGTACGCCGTCTTCAGGGCCGGTTCCTGTACTTCCGGCCGGACGAGGTCGATCCCCGCGCCGATCCCCGCGGCGGTCCGGAGGGCGGTGGTTGACATGGCGGGCAGGACCCTGGTCGCGGGGATCGGCAATGTCTTCCTCGGTGACGACGGCTTCGGCGTCGAGACCCTGCGTGTGCTGGCCGGACACCGGCTCCCGCCGGACGTCGAGCTGATGGACACGGGCATCCGGGGCGTCCATCTCGCCTACCGGCTTCTCGACGGCTACCGCGGGCTCGTGCTGCTCGACACGGTCGACCGAGGCGCTCCCGCCGGCACCCTGCACGTACTCGACATCGACCCGGTCGATCCCGCCGCTCGCGGAACGCCTCAGGCGGCCGTACCGCTGGACGGGCACGGCATGGACCCGGCGGCCGTGCTGCGGCTGGTCCATGAACTGCACGCGGGCGCCGGTGGCACCCTGCCCGAGCGGATCGTGCTGGTCGGCTGCCAGCCGCTCACCCTCGAAGAAGGCATCGGACTCAGCGAGCCGGTCGCCGCCGCCGTCGGACCGGCGGCCGGGCTGGTCCTCGATCTGATCCGGCACGAAGGTCATAAAAGCCACGAAGGACACGGAGACCACGTAGCCCATGCAGCCCATGCAGGCCACCAGCACGAAGGCCGCCAAGGAGGCGATGACCGTGATGCACGCGATGCGCGAGATACGGGCGGGACGAATGGCGGACCGCCCCAGAAGCCGCCCCAGGCCCCGCCCCGGCAACCGCCCCAGGACCCGCACCGGGCCGGCGGACCGGCCGTTGCTGTGGGCCTGCGCCGGAGCGGTCATGGCCGGGGCGGCGTACGAGACGGCGAAGTCGGTACCGGACCTGCGCCGCTATCTCCGGATGCGGCGGATGTAGACGCCCGGGAAGCAGAGGCCCGGGACCGATGAACGACCGGCGACGAACGACCCGCGGCGAGCGCGGACGGCGTCCGGCGGTCAGGCGGGGCCCGTCGCCGGCGGGTGCCCGGACAGCGGCCGTACCTCTCGGTCGGCGGGACCCGGCCCGTTGAGCTGCGCGTACCGCTCCAGGAACAGATGCAGCGTACTGTGCAGCTCCCCCAGACGGACGAACCAGAGCGACAGGCTCATCGACCCCGCCGGGGTGATCTCGTACTCCCGGCGGGCGGGCCCGGACGCGGAGGCCCGCCACCGGGAGGAGATCTGACCGCATTTCTCCATGCCGCGCAGCAGCCGGTACACATGCGCGGACTCGGCTTCGGCCCAGCCGAAGGCGCCCAGACGCTGGGTCAGCTCGTATCCGTGCCCCGGCCGCTCGGTGAGCAGCAGCAGGATGACGGGGTTCATCAGCGCGCGTCGTTCGGTGTCGTGCGTCGTCATGGTCGCGATCTCCCGATGTGGCCGGGAAAGCTGGACATCAGCCCGTCCGGCGCTTGAGACCACGCTAACCAGCCCCGGCGGGACCGGCCAGCCGCCGCAAGGAGGTGAGAGCCGTGCACGAACTGTCCATCGCGGCCGCCGTGGTCGCCCAGGTGGAGGACGCCGTACGCACCAATGGCGGCGCGCGCGTCACCTCGCTGCGGCTGCGGATCGGCGAGCTGGCGGGGGTGGTGCCGGAGGCGCTCCGGTTCTCGTTCGGCCTGGCGAGCGAGGGGACTGTACTGGCCGGTGCCCGGCTGGAGCTGGACACCGTACCCGGCAGGGCGCGGTGCGACGGCTGCGGGCGGGACTACGCCGTGGGCATGCCGCCCCTGCTCTGGTGCGACGGCTGCGCCCGGCCGCTGGCCGAGTTGCTCTCGGGCCGGGAGCTGGAGATCGCCGAGGTCGCTCTCATGGACGCCTCCGAGGTCGCGCGGGTGGATTCCTCGGATGCGCGCCGCCGGGACTGCGGTGAGGATCGGGGTACGCCCCGGGCCGTGTCTGACTGACAGATGCCGTGTCTGACCGACGGACAACGTCGTCCGCCCACAGGGCGGAGCCGGACGGGATTTGTCGGACACGCCCTAGGAGGCCCCATGTGCCGAGTCGTTGATCTGCGCCAGGCCGTCCTGGCCAAGAACGACGCCAGTGCTCTGGAGCTGCGCGAGCATCTCGCCGCCCGGGGCACGACCGAGGTGAATCTGCTGTCCAGCCCGGGCAGCGGCAAGACCGCGCTGCTCGAACGGCTGCTGGAGCGGGCCGTCGAGGCGGGTATCGCGGTCGCGGCGGTCACCGCCGACCTGGCCACCGAGAACGACGCACGGCGGCTGGCGCGCGCCGGAGCACCCGTCAAACAGGTGCTGACCGACGGACTGTGCCATCTGGAGGCGGGAATGCTGCGCGGGCATCTCGACGGCTGGCTTCCGGCGGACACCCGGGTGCTGTTCGTGGAGAACGTGGGCAATCTGGTCTGCCCCGCGTCGTACGACCTCGGGGAGAGCCTGCGGATCGTGCTGGTCTCGGTGACCGAGGGCGAGGACAAACCGCTCAAGTACCCGACGGCGTTCGGTCTCGCGCAGCTTGTGGTCATCACCAAGACGGACATCGCGGCGGTCGTCGAGTTCGACGCGGAGGCCTTCCACCGGAATGTGCGCCGGGTGAATCCGGGGGTGCCGGTGCTGGCGACCTCGGCGCGCACCGGGGCCGGGGTCGACGATCTGCTGGCCCGCGTCCTCGACTGCGCGGACGGCGAGCCCGTACACCGCCCGGTGTACGAGGGTACCTCCGCCGCTCGCGGAACGGCCGAGGCGCCATGAGCGGGCCCGTGTCCTCCGTACGCGCCACCGGTCCGGCCGCCCCGCCTGCCACGTGTGAGCGCCGGCGTGTGCTGGTGTGCGGGGTGGTGCAGGGCGTCGGCTTCCGGCCGTTCGTGTACGCGCTCGCCACCGGTCTCGGTCTGACGGGGTGGGTCACCAACACCGCCGAAGGGGTCAGTCTGGAGGTCGAGGGACCGGCGGAGGCTGTGGCGGCCTTCTGCGAGCGGGTGGCGGACAGCGCGCCGCCGCTGGCCGTCGTGGAATCGGTGCGGCACCGGCCCGTACCCGCCGTCGGCGGCAGCGGATTCACGATCCGCCCCTCGGCCGACTCCGGCTCCGGCGGGGCCGGACGCACCCTGGTCTCCCCCGACATGGCGACGTGCGACGCGTGTCTGGCCGAGCTGGCCGAGCCGGCGGACCGCCGCTACCGGCACCCCTTCATCAGTTGTACGCACTGCGGCCCGCGCTTCACCGTCGTCACCGGGCTGCCGTACGACCGGGCGCGGACCACGATGGCCGGTTTCCCGCTCTGCGCCGACTGTGCGCGGGAGTACGAGGATCCGGCCGACCGGCGCTTCCACGCGCAGCCGGTCGCCTGCCATGCCTGTGGCCCCCAACTCTCCCTGCTCAGGCCCGCGTCGGGCGGACCCGCCGTGACGGCCTCGCGTGAGAGCGCGCTCACGGAGGCCCGGCGGCTGCTGGCGGCCGGGGCGGTCGTCGCGGTGAAGGGGCTCGGCGGCTACCACCTGGCCTGCGATGCCTCCGACGCCACGGCCGTGGCGGGCCTGCGCGCCCGCAAGCGGCGCGGCGCCAAGCCGTTCGCCGTGATGGCCGGTTCGCTGAAGACGGTGGAGCGGCTTGCCTTCGTAGGTCCTGAGGAGCGCGAACTGCTGCTGGGACAGCGCGGGCCCGTCGTTCTGCTGCGCCGCCGCGACGGCGGTGAGCCGCTGGTGGCGGACGGTGTGGCGCCCGGCAGCCCCGATCTCGGGGTGCTCATGCCGTACACCCCGCTGCACCATCTGCTCCTGGGCCTGCCCGGCGATCCGCCGGGGCCGCCGGTGCTGGTGATGACCAGCGGGAACCGGTCGGGCGAGCCCATCGTGACCGATGACGAGGACGCCCTGACCCTGCTGGACGGTCTCGCGGACGCCTGGCTGACCCATGACCGGCCGTTGCGGGTGCCGTGCGACGACTCGGTGGTACGGGTCTCTGCGGGCCGGGTGCTGCCCGTGCGCAGATCGCGCGGCTACGCGCCGCTGCCGGTGGCGCTGCCCGTACCGGTGGAGCCGGCGCTCGCCGTCGGCGGGGACCTGAAGAACGTCTTCTGCGTCGCGGAGGGCCGGTACGCGTGGCTGTCCGCCCATGTCGGCGACATGGACGGACTGGCCACGCTCACCGCCTTCGAGGCGGCCGTCGGGCATCTGTCGGAGCTGGCCTCGGTCACGCCCCGGGTACTGGTCGCGGACCGGCATCCCGGCTACCGCTCGGGGCAGTGGGCCCTGCGCCATGCCGGGGGCCGTCCCGTACGCCGTGTCCAGCACCATCACGCGCATGTGGCGTCGGCGATGGCGGAGCACGGTCTGGACGGCTCGGCTCCGGTGATCGGGGTGGCCTTCGACGGTACGGGGTACGGGGACGACGGCACGGTGTGGGGCGGCGAGGTGCTGCTCGCGGACTACGACGACTTCCGGCGCTTCGGCAGGCTGGCGCATGTGCCGCTGCCGGGCGGTGACGCGGCCGTACGGAACCCGTACCGCATGGCGCTCTCGCATCTGCGGGCGGCGGGCGCGCCCTGGTCGGAGGACCTGCCGTGTGTCTCCGCCTGTTCGGCCGGTGAGCGGCGGCTGCTGGAGCGTCAGCTCGCGCGCGGCGTCGCCTGCGTACCGACATCGAGCATGGGGCGGCTCTTCGACGCCGTCGCCTCGCTCGCGGGGGTGTGCCACCGGGTGGAGTACGAGGCCCAGGCGGCGATGGAGCTGGAGAGCGCGGCCGTGGCGGGCGCCGGCCCGGCGGGTTGTGGTCCGGCGGGCGGCGGCGCGGCGGAGGGCTACCGGTTCGGGCTGGTCCCCGGGGGGCCGGGCGACGGGGTGGAGCTGGTGGCCGACCCGGCTCCGGTCCTGGCCGCCGCCGTACGGGACATACGGGCGGGTGCGGGCGCTCCGGTGGTCGCCGCGCGCTTCCACGGCGCGGTGGCCGGGCTGGTGGGCGAACTGTGCCGCGCGGCCCGTGACCGTACGGGACTGACCACCGTCGCCCTGACCGGCGGGGTGTTCTGCAACGGCGTGCTGACCGCGGGGTGTACGGAGCTGCTGGAGCGCGACGGATTCACCGTACTGAGGCACCACATGGTGCCGCCCAACGACGGCGGGCTGGCCCTGGGTCAGGTGATGGTCGCCGCCCGGGTCGTGAGGGGCTGACACAGGCCGAAGCCACATGTAGTGGGCCCATATGTGCGGCATCCACGTGTATGGCATCCACATGTGCCGGGCCCACATGTGGTGAACGCATATGGGCGGAGCCACCACAGGCGGAGCCGCCACACGCCGCACCAACAACATCTGAGGAGAAGCCATGTGCCTTGCCGTTCCCGGCAGAGTGCTGGACATCGAGGAGCGGGACGGAACCCGGATGGCGCACGTCGACTTCGGGGGCGTGGTCAAGGACGTCTGTCTGGAGTACGTGCCGGAGATCGGGGTCGGTGACTACGCGATCGTGCATGTCGGTTTCGCGCTTCAGCGGCTCGACGAGGAGTCGGCCAGGCGGACGCTGGCGCTGTTCGAGAATCTCGGCGTCCTGGAGGAGGAGTTCGGGGACGCCTGGGGCCGGGCGGCGAAGGAGGCGGGCGCCGACCGTCCCAAGGGCACGAAGGACTCCGGAGGCGCGGCGAAGCCCCGGGCCGCCAAAGCCGCCCGCACCGGGCCGGAGGCCCCAACCACCCGGAGCCCCGCCAAGCCTGCCGCCACCCGGTCCCCGGGTCGCAAGCCCCGTCCCCCGCAGGAGGAGAGACCATGAAGTATCTGGACGAGTTCAGCGATCCCGATCTCGCCGCCCGGCTGTTCGACGACATCCGGGCCACCGTCACGCGGCCCTGGGCACTGATGGAGGTCTGCGGCGGCCAGACCCACTCGATCATCCGCCATGGCATCGACCAGCTCCTCCCCGACGAGGTCGAGCTGATCCACGGCCCCGGCTGTCCGGTCTGTGTGACCCCTCTGGAGACCATCGACAAGGCGCTGGAGATCGCCTCCCGGCCCGATGTGATCTTCTGCTCCTTCGGCGACATGCTGCGGGTGCCTGGCAGCGGCCGGGATCTGTTCAAGGTCAAGAGCGAGGGCGCGGACGTACGGGTGGTCTATTCACCGCTCGACGCGCTCCGGATCGCCCGCGAGAACCCGGGCCGCCACGTGGTCTTCTTCGGGATCGGGTTCGAGACGACGGCCCCTCCCAACGCGATGACCGTCCACCAGGCCAGAAAACTCGGCATCGAGAACTTCAGCCTGCTGGTCTCCCATGTCCGGGTCCCCCCGGCGATCGACGCCATCATGAACGCGCCCGCCTGCCGCGTCCAGGCGTTCCTCGCCGCCGGCCATGTCTGCACGGTCATGGGCACCGCCGAGTACCCCGAACTCGCCGCCCGGCACCGCGTTCCCATCGTCGTCACCGGCTTCGAACCGCTCGACATCCTGGAGGGCATCCGGCGCGCCGTACGCCAGTTGGAGGCCGGCGAGCACACCGTCGAGAACGCCTATCCGAGGGCCGTACGGGCGGAGGGCAGCCCGGCCGCCCGCGCCATGCTGGAGGAGGTCTTCGAGGTCACCGACCGGGCCTGGCGCGGTATCGGCGTGATCCCGGCCAGCGGCTGGCGGCTGTCCCCCGCCTACCGGGCGTACGACGCGGAGCACCGCTTCTCCGTGACCGGTATCCGGACCCAGGAGTCCACGGCCTGCCGCAGCGGTGAGGTGCTCCAGGGGCTGATCAAGCCGCACGAGTGCGAGGCGTTCGGCACGGTCTGCACCCCGCGCACCCCGCTCGGCGCCACCATGGTGTCCAGCGAGGGCGCCTGTGCCGCGTACTACCTGTACCGAGGCCTGTCGGCACCGGCCCCGTCGGCCGCCGCCGGACCGGGAGCACGAGAAGAGGTGACCTCCGTTGGCTGAGCCAATGCCGACCGGGATCCGCGAGGCGGACGCCGTCAGACCCGAGGTCCGGCCCCAAGTTCACCCCGCCGCACCGGACTTCGACGGGTGGGCCTGTCCCGTACCGCTCCGCGACCACCGGAAGATCGTGATGGGACATGGCGGGGGCGGGCGGCTCTCCGCCGAACTCGTCGAGCATCTCTTCGCCCCGGCGTTCGGCGGCGAACTCCTCGCGGAACTCGGCGACTCCGCGGCACTCACCCTCGGCGGGGCACGGCTGGCCTTCTCCACCGACTCGTACGTCGTGCGCCCGCTGTTCTTCCCCGGCGGCAGCATCGGCGATCTCGCGGTCAACGGAACGGTCAACGACCTTGCCATGACCGGCGCCCAACCCGCCTTCCTGTCCTGTGCGTTCATTCTGGAGGAGGGCGTCGAACTCGCCACGGTGGGCCGGATCGCCGAGGCGCTCGGCGCGGCGGCCCGGGCGGCCGGGGTGACCGTCGCGACGGGCGACACCAAGGTGGTGGACGCGGGGCACGGCGACGGCGTGTACATCAACACGGCCGGCATCGGACTGATCCCCGACGGTGTCGACATCCGTCCGCGCCGCGCCGCACCCGGCGACGTCGTGATCGTCAGCGGCCCGATCGGCGAGCACGGCGTGGCCATCATGAGTGTGCGCGAGGGTCTGGAGTTCGGGGTGGAGGTCGAGAGCGACACCGCGCCGCTGGCCTCGCTGGTGAGGGCGATGCTGACCGCCTGCCCCGATCTGCACGCGCTGCGCGATCCGACCCGGGGCGGTCTGGCGACCTCGCTCAACGAGATCGCGTCGGGGGCCGGAGTGGGTATCACTCTCAGGGAGCGTGCGCTTCCGGTACCGGAGGCCGTGGCCAACGCCTGTGCCTTCCTCGGCCTCGATCCGCTGTATGTGGCCAATGAGGGCAGGCTCGTGGCGTTCGTACCGCGGGCGCACGCCGACGCGGTGCTCGCGGCGATGCGCGCGCATCCGCTGGGCGGAGGAGCGGTGGTGATCGGTACGTGTACGGCGGACCATCCCGGCATCGTGGTGGTGAACACCGGACTCGGCGGGACCCGGGTGGTGGATCTGCCGCTGGGTGAGCAACTGCCGCGCATCTGCTGAGGCTTGACCTGGGGAATGGAAGGGGCCGGATGGCGGAACCCCCTGGAGCGCACGGAGTTGAAGAGGGTCACGGAGTCCGCGGGGTACATGGATTCTGCGACGAGCGGTTCACCCCCGTACGGGACACCCTGGCCGGGCTGCTCGACCACGGCGACCTGGGCGCGGCGGTCTCGGTCCGGCTCGGCGGAATACCGGTGGTGGACCTCCGGGGCGGCCGGTCCGATCCGGCGCGGCGTACGCCCTGGGGGCCGGACACGCTGGTCGGGGTGTTCTCCGTCACCAAGATGATGACCGCGCTCTGTGCCCATCTTCTCGCCGACGAGGGCGAGTTGGACTTCGGCGCTCCGGTGGCCCGGTACTGGCCGGAGTTCGCCGCGGCGGGCAAGGACGAGGTCCTGATACGCCATCTCCTGGGGCATACGGCCGGACTGCCGTCCTGGGACGCGGAGTTGGCGGTCGAGGACCTGTACGACCGGGAGAGGGCAACCGGGCTGCTGGCGGCGCAGGCGCCCTGGTGGCGGCCGGGGACCGAGTGGGGCTATCACTCGGTCACCTTCGGTTTTCTGGTCGGGGAGGTCGTCCGCCGGATATCCGGGCTGTCCCTCGGCACGTTCTTCCGTACCCGGCTGGCCGAACCGCTGGGTGCGGACTTCCACATCGGTGTGCGCCCCGAGGACGATGCCCGTGTCGCGCGCTACCGGGTGCATCCCGCGCTGTTCGACCCGCCCGAGCCGGCGGAGGGGCTGGCGCCCGAACTGGTCGCGCAGTCACGGAAGTTACTGGGCAATCCGCCGGTGTCGGCGGACACCGTCGAGTCCATCGGATGGCGACGCGCGGAGATACCCGCGTCCAGCGGCTACGGCACGGCGGGCGCGATCACGGCCGTACTCTCCGTCCTGGCGGGAGCCGGTGAATCCGGCGGTACCCGGCTGATGTCACCGGCGGTCGCCGACCGGGTCCTCGATGTGCAGTTCGACGGCGCCGACCGGTACACCGGCGCCCCGGTCCGCCACGGCACGGGGTACGGCCTGAACTCACCGGCGGCGCCCTTCTCCCCCAATGAACGCGCCTGCATATGGGGCGGCTTGGGCGGATCGGTCGCGATGGCCGACCTGGACGCCCGGATGGCCGTCGCGTACATCACCAACACCCTGAACCCGGGCGGCGGTTCGGGCGGCCGACGCGGCCTGTCGGTCATCGCGGCGGCGTACGAGTCGCTCGCCGCGCGCTGAGACCGCGAGCCGGACCACGGATGGCGGGCAGCGGGCAGCGGCTGGATTCTGCGGCCCGCTCAGAACTCCTCGTGCGTTTCGGGGTCCCCGCCGAGCCTGCGGTGCGGACCCGCCGAGATCCTCGCCATCTCGTCCTCGGTCAGCTCGAAGCCGAAGATGTCCAGGTTCTCGCGCCGGCGGCCGGGGTCGGCGGACTTGGGGATCGGTACCGCCCCGAGCTGGGTGTGCCACCGGAGCACGGCCTGCCCCGGTGTCACCCCGTGCGCCCGCGCGACCGCCACGGTCTCGGGGTCCTCCAGCAGCCCCCTGCCCCGCCCGAGCGGACTCCAGCTCTCGGTGACGATGCCCCTGGCCTCGTGGAAGGCGCGCAACTCCGCCTGGGGCAGCAGCGGATGCAGCTCGATCTGGTTGACCGCGGGCAGCACCCCGGTCTCCGCTTCGAGGCGCTCGATATGCGCGGCGGTGAAGTTGGAGACCCCGATCGACCGGACGAGTCCGTCCTCGCGGAGCTTGATCATCGCCTTCCATGACCCGACGTATTTGTCCACGCGGGGCAGCGGCCAGTGGATGAGATACAGATCCACCCGGTCGAGTCCCAGATTGCGCCGGGACTCCTCGAAGGAGGCGAGAGTCTCCTCGTACCCGTGGTGGCGTCCCGGCAGTTTGGTGGTGACGACGATGTCCTCGCGCGGCAGGCCGCTGCGCAGCACGCCACGCCCGGCGCCGGTCTCGTTGCGGTAGTTGAGCGCGGTGTCGACCAGCCGGTAGCCGAGCGCCAGCGCACCGGCGACGGCCTCCTCGGCCCCGGCGTCGTCGAGCGGAAAGGTCCCCAGTCCGACGGCAGGCAGGGTCGTACCGTCATTGAGCGTACGCACCGGAATACTGGCCACAGGTCTCCCGCTTCCCTCTCGCATACCGGTCCCCAAGCCTAGGGCCTCTCGTTTGGATCTTGCTGGGCTCGCGGGCCCTGGCACCGCGCCTCGCGGCGTTGTCGTCAGTCGCCTACGCTCCGCGTGGGCTCCCTCCTCCGCCTTGCGATCCACGGCACCAGACCCCGCTCCCTGATCCAGCCAGATCCAAACGAAAGACCCTAGGCCCTGTCCCGGCGCGTATAGGCCGCGGGCGGATGCCGCTACTCGGGCGGCGGTACGGTGCCCGTACGGGTCACTCGGGCGTACCAGTGGGCGCTGGACTTGAGCGTGCGGCGCTGGGTCGCGTAGTCGACGTACACGGCGCCGAAGCGCTTTCCGTAGCCGTACGACCATTCGAAGTTGTCGAGCAGCGACCAGAGGAAGTAGCCGCGGACATCGGCGCCCGAGGCGATGGCCCGGTGGACGGCCGCGAGATGGTCCCGGAGATAGGCGATCCGCTCCGGGTCCCGGACCTCGCCGTCGGGAGCGGCGTAGTCGTCGAAGGCCGCCCCGTTCTCGGTGATCATGACGGGCAGCCCGGGGTGGTCCCGCCGCACCCGCATCAGCAGCTCGTAGAGACCGCTGGGGTCGATGGTCCAGCCCATGGCGGTCCGGTCGCCGGGGGTGGGGTGGAAGACCACCTCGTCCGCGCCGGTCCACGGGCTGTGGTCGCTCACCGCGTGTCCGTCGGATCCATGTGTGGCGGGCCCATGTGTGCCGGCCCCATGGGAGACCAGGGTGGGTGAGTAGTAGTTGACGCCGAGGAAGTCCAGCGGCTGGTGGATGAGTGCGGTGTCACCGTCCCGGACGAACGACCAGTCGGTGACCCCTTCCGTGTCGGTCATCAGATCGGCGGGATAGGCACCGTCCAGCATGGGCCCGGTGAAGATCCGGTTCGCGACGGCGTCGATACGGCGGACCGCGTCCGCGTCCCCGGCGCTTCCGGTCAGCGGGCGCACATGGTGCAGATTGAGGGTGACGGACACCTTGGCGTCGACGGGCAGCCGCTCGCGCATCGCCCGGACCGCCAGACCGTGGCCGAGGTTGAGGTGGTGGGCCGCGCGCAGGGTGTCGGCGGGTTCGGTACGGCCGGGGGCGTGGACACCGGAGCCGTACCCGAGGAAGGCGCTGCACCAGGGCTCGTTGAGGGTGGTCCAGGTGCCCGCCCGGTCGCCCAGCGCGTCGGCGACGATGCCCGCGTACTCGGCGAAGCGGTACGCGGTGTCGCGCTCGGGCCAGCCCCCGGCGTCTTCGAGTTCTTGGGGCAGGTCCCAGTGGTAGAGGGTGACGACCGGCTGGATGCCCTTCTCCAGCAGTCCGTCGGCCAGCCGCCGGTAGAAGTCGAGACCCTTCTCCGAGGCGGGTCCGCTGCCGGTGGGCTGGACGCGGGGCCAGGAGACCGAGAAGCGGTACGCCCCGACGCCCAGGCCGGAGAGGATCTCGATGTCCTCGGGCCAGCGGTGGTAGTGGTCGGTGGCGATGTCGCCGGTGTCGCCGTTGCGTACCCGGCCCGGGGTACGGGAGTAGACGTCCCAGATGGAGGGGGTGCGCCCGTCCTCCTGTGCGGCGCCTTCGATCTGGTACGCGGCGGTCGCGGCGCCCCAGAGGAAGCCGGGCGGGAAGCTCAGGGGCGCCGCAGGGTCGGGGGCATGCCCGGGGGCGGTTTCCGAGGTGGCCACAGGGGTCCTTCCGCAGAGGGCGGGCAGAGGGCGAACAGCGGTCGTACGGGCGGGTCGTGCGGCGGTGGGAGCGCGGGTGCGGAGGAGCCTCCTCCATGGATCAGGAGTCCGGCGGACCGGGCCCCTGGGAGCGCTCCCACTCGATTGTGGAAGACTCTCCGTGGAGACCCTGCCTTGTCAAGGCCACTTTCCCGTTCCGTACCCGGATGAGTCCGGATGCGGACGGGCACGGGCTTGGACGGGCGCGGGCCCCGGGCCGCCGGCTCTCCGGCGGCCCCGCACGATTTCCCGGTGAGCGCCACGGCGCGGCACCCGGAACGAAAGGCAGGAGACGACGGATGAGCAGCGCCGCACAGCCGGACAGGAGGCCGACCCTGGAAGCGGTCGCCCGGCTCGCGGGCGTGGGCAGGGGTACGGTCTCCCGGGTCGTCAACGGCCTCCCAGGGGTCAGCGCGAAGGCCAGGACCGCCGTCGAGGCGGCCATCGCGGAACTCAACTACGTACCGAATCCCGCCGCCCGCAGCCTGGTCACCAGCAGGACCGACAGCATCGCGCTGGTGATCCCCGAGTCGGAGAGCCGGCTGGCCGCGGAACCGTACTTCGCCGCCGTGATCCGGGGGTGAGCAGTGAACTCGCCGACACCGAGATGCAGTTGCTGCTGATCCTGGTGCGCGACCGGCGCGAGCTGGACCGGCTGATCCGGTTCGTGGAGGCCCGCCGGGTCGACGGAGTGCTGTTGGTGTCGGTCCACCGCGACGACCCGCTGCCCGCGTTCCTGGAGAAGACCCGGATACCGACGGTCCTGGTGGGACGGCGGTCGGTGGATGAGCCACTGAGCCACGTCCACTCCGACAACGCGGGCGGCGCGGCGCAGGCCGTACGGCTGCTGCTGGACCGGGGGCGTACGGTCGTCGCCACCATCGCCGGACCGCTCGACATGGATGTCGGCGACAGCCGCCTCCAGGGGTGGCACGACGCCCATGCCGAGCGGGACATCCTGCCGGACGAGTCGCTGGTCGCGGCGGCCGACTTCACCGAGGAGGGCGGCCGGGCCGCGATGAGCGAACTCCTCGGGCGCCGCCCGGACATCGACGCGGTCTTCGCCGCGTCCGACGTGATGGCCGCGGGCGCGCTGACCGAACTGCGCGAGCGGGGGCGGCGGGTGCCGGAGGATGTGGCGGTCATCGGTTTCGACGACTCGATCGTGGCCCGCCACACGGTGCCGCCGCTGACGAGTGTCAGCCAGCCGACCGAGGAGATCGGACGGACCATCACCCGGCTGCTCCTCGACGAGATCAACGATCCCGCCGTGCCCCGCCGCCGTCTCACCCTGCCGACGACCCTCACCGAACGCCGGAGCACCTGAGCGGCCGGGGCGTGTCCGACCGGAACAGGGCGGCCAGGTTCAGGTCCGCACCCAGAGGCAGAAGGGGTGTCCCGCCGGGTCGAGACAGACCCGTACATCGTCCTGGGGCTGGAAGCGGTGCCGGACCGCGCCCAGCTCCTCGGCGTACGCGACGGCCAGGTCCAGATCGTCGACCTCGATGTCGAGATGGATCATCATCTGCTGACGGCCGGGCTCGGAGGGCCACTCGGGCCTGGTGTACGCGGGCTCCGACTGGAACGCCAGGCCCGCGCCGCCACCCGGCGGAACGAGCTTGACCCAGTCGGGCTCGTCGGCCGCCACCGTCCAGCCCAGAAGCCGCTGGTAGAACGCGGCCAGCTCGCGCGCGTCCGGGGCGTCGAGCACCGCGCCGGTGAGTGTCGTCCGCGGCCGTCCGGTCATCGAGCCACCTTCCCCGGCCCGGCGGGCCCCGGTCGATCGTAACGGCCGGTGATCCACGTACGGCGCCGGCCGGGGAGCACTCCCCGGCCGGCACGCGGGAGCGGCGCGCTCAGGCGGTGGACGCGAACGCGTCGACCCCGGTCAGCTCGGCCGAGAGCCGCCACAGCCGCGCCGCCTGCTCGGGATCGGTCGCCCAGTCCCGTACTCCGCCCCGCACCGAGGGGTCGGCCGCCGCGGGCTCCGCGATCTCGCAGTCCTCGCAGTACACCCCGCCCGCGTCCGCCAACTGGGGTGATGTCGCCGCCCAGAGCTGGGTGGCCGCGCCCTGCTCGGGCGACTTGAACGAGGGGTTCAGCGGATTGCCGTCCTCGTCGATCCAGCCCGCCGCGACCATCTCCTCCGTGGCGAGATGGCGCTGGAGCGGCGTGAGGATGCCGCCGGGGTGCACCGAGAACGCCCGTACGCCGGCGTCGCGGCCGAGCGCGTCGAGCTGCACGGCGAAGAGCGCGTTCGCCGTCTTGGCCTGGCCGTAGGCCACCCACTTGTCGTAGCCGGTCTCGAACCACAGGTCGTCCCAGCGGATGGGCGAGCGGTGGTGCGCGCCGGAGGACAGCGAGACCACCCGCGCCCCGCCGGGCTCGATGGCCGGCCACAGCCGGTTGACGAGCGCGAAGTGACCGAGGTGGTTGGTGGCGAACTGCGCCTCCCAGCCGGGGCCGACCCGGGTCTCGGGGCAGGCCATGACGGCGGCGTTGGTGATGACGATGTCGATGGAGCGGCCCGAGGCGACGAAGCGCTCGGCGAAGGCGCGGACGCTGTCGAGATCGGCGAGGTCGAGTTCGTCGATCTCGACCCCGTCGATACCGGTGAGCGCCTCCTCGGCGGCCGCGGGCCGCCGGGCCGGTACGACGACACGGGCACCGGCGCCGGCGAGCGCGCGGGTCGTCTCCAGTCCGAGGCCGGAGTAACCGCCGGTGACGAGGGCGAGCTTTCCGGTGAGGTCGATACCGCGCAGTACGTCCGCCGCGGTGCTCCGCGCTCCGAACCCTGATCCGATCTTGTGCTGAGACGTGGTCATGTCCTGAAGGCTACGAATTGGAGCGCGCTCCAAGTCAAACGTGGGAGCGCCACCCCCGGCCGGACCTGATCGCGGAGCACGGTCCGGCTCGGTGACGGAGCGGCCGCATGGGCGACCGGTATGTCGGCCGCACGAGCGACCGTCGAATCCACCGGCGGACCGCGGGGCGCGAACCGCCCACGATCGGGTCAGCGATGCGGGCTCCGGGCGGATCAACTGCTAGGCAGGCAGGGACGTCGTTGTCCCTTCCGCAGCTCTGGAGTCATCCATGCCCATCGACACCGTCCTCGCCCAGGGCCAGGAACCGCCCAGTGCTCGCCCGCTGATCCCGGGGCAGGAGGCGGACGAGGGGACGGGCCCGGGTACGGAAGGGGGCGCGGGAGCGGAAGCGGGCACAGCGGGCATTACGGTCGAGGAGCGGGATCTCTCCTTCGACGGGTTCCGCTACACCTGCCGGGTCGTACGCAACGGCGAGCGGCTGACCGAGCCCCTCCTGGTGCTGGGCGGCTCGTCCCAGGACCGCAACTCGTGGATCCGGCACGAGAAGTGGCTCGGCCCGCTGGGCGAGGTGATCACGGTGGATCTGCCGGGGTACGGCACCGCGGACTTCCTGCCCGCGTCGTACGGGGTGGACTTTCTGGCCGCGGCCGTACGGCAGTTGCTCACCGAACTCGACGTGCCGCGGGTCAATCTGGTCGCCGCCTGTTACGGCGGAGCAGTCGGGCTGCGCTTCGCCCAGCACTGTCCGGGGATGCTGGCGCGGCTGCTGCTGGTCGGGATGACCACCCGCATCCCGGCGGACTACGCGGCGGCGATGGAGCGCTGGGCGGTCATGATCGACCAAGGCGAGACGGACTCCATCGCGCGTGAGCTGGCCGACCGTTTCATGTCGCCGCCCGGCACGGGCCGGGTCCGCAAGCACGCCGCCGTCTCCCGGCTCGTGTACCAGCAGATCGCCGGCCAGGACCCGGAGCAGCTCCGGAAGTCGGCGGAGCACAACACCCGGCTGATGCGGCACGAGTGGTACCGGCCCGAGCCGGTGCCCGCCGTACCGAGCCTGGTGGTCACCGGGGAGTACGACACACTGTGCACCCCGGAGATGGGCCGGGAGGTGGCCGCGCAGCTCCCGCGGGCGCGGTTCATGACGATCGACGAGACCGACCATCTCGCGCCGGTGGAGCGGATCGCGGACTTCGCCGATCTCGTGGTTCGCTTCTGCACCGACCGCCCGCTGGACGGACTGCCGTACTGCAGCAGGCCGGAGACCCTGGGCACGTCGGTGGCCGTGCCGGTCCGGCCGTAGCCACACGTTCAACGGGCCGGCGGCGGGTCTGGAGCCGCTCGGCCGAACGGGTGCCGGGCGCCGGAGGGCGCCCGGCACGGGTGCGCGCGGCCGGTGGTACGGTCACCCGTCCAGCCGGTCCAGTTCCTTCAACTGCCCGGCGCGGCGCTCCCCCAGGTCCTTGGCGAGGCCGGTCGCGGCGGGTGCGGCTCCCGAGTCCTGTTCGCCGCGCGAGAGAAGGATGCTCTGTTCGAGGTGCTCGCGGAGATAGGTCTTGGCGAGGGCGTCGAACGCCTTGCCGCGGTTCTTGGCGACGGTCCGCAGCTCCGCGTCGGTGACCATGCCCTTCATGTCATGGCCCTCGTGCGGATTGGTGCCGGCCGCGCCTGTCGCCTTGAGGACCGCGCGCAGCCGGGTCAGTTCGTCCCGGTGCGTCACCTCCGTACGCCGCGCGAGTTCCGAGAGGCCGGGGTCGGCCGCGCGGTCGGCGACAAGGTCGAGCAGGAGCAGGGTGCGTTCGTTCATGGGTGCCATGAGCTGGGCCCAGCCGCGGTCGGTGGCGTTGTAGCCGCCGGGCGCGACGGCGTCGGCGGAGTAGGACGGCGTGGCGCTCTTCGCCGGAGGCCGGGCGCCGCCGCTTCCGTTGCCGTCACCGTCAGCGTTGCCATCGCCACCGCCGCAGCCCTGCGTCCCGAGCAGGGCCAGCGTCAGCAGTGCGGCCGGGAGGACATCCGAGAGGTTGGTACGGCCCGGACGGGGCGGCGGCCCACCACCCTTGCGCGGCCGGCCGCCGCCCCACGGCATCACGGGTTCCCGTTGGCGCCGCATTTGATGATCGGGTTGATGCAGTTCTTCACGCGGCGCTCCATCTCCCCCGCCGGCCAGGCGTTGAAGAAGTCACCGTGCATGGTGTATCCGGGTCCCGACGCGAGCCGGAAGCCCGCCGGGTTCCCGTTAACCGGGTAGCGCAGGACCTGGCGCAGCTTGGGCACCGGGACCGGGTGGCTCGCCGGGCACGCGTTGTTGACCGGGTAGGACATGTGGCTCTTGTGGTCCGCCGAGTCGAGGTCCCTGCCGTTCCAGCACTGCGGGAAGTCGAGGTACGACTCCATCATCGTGCCGGCCGGGCAGTTGACGAAGTCCTTCGACGGGGGAACATGACCGGCGTGCAGGCACGACCAGCGCGAACGGGTGTCCACGTCGTTCGGACCCGTCGCCTTGGCGTTGCCGGCCACGATCTTCAGGCCCTCGGGTATGGGCTGCGTACGGGCGATGATGTCGTCGGACACGCCCTCACCGAGGTAGTAGAAGGTGGTACCGGTCGGCTCGACGGGCTGGTTGTTCACATACAGGGTCGGAACCCAGTACGCGGAGAGGTCGACGACCGGGTCACACGTGGTGTCGGCTCCCTTCAGATCGCCGAGATTGGTGTACGCGTTGGTGGCGTGGCTGCCGAAGAAGCTGTGCATGTGCGAACCGCCGGGCAGACCGGGCACCACGATCGGGTCGTCCGGCAGCCGGTGGCTGAACTTGCACTCGGCCACGAACTCGGCCACACGCACGACGTCCGGCGCCGCGGCGGCCTTGGCCGGAGCGGCTTGCCGGGTGACTTCACTCTCCACCTGGGCGACCGCCCCGGTGGAACCGAAGATGAGCTGAGCGGCGACGGCACACACCGCCACTAAGCCGGCGAGAAGGGCCCGCACGCGTCCCCTGCCGACGCGGCGGCCGTTCTCGGACCGCGATGATCTCATGACCACTCCAAACGGAGTCGAGGATTCCGCACACCGTCCGCACCGGTCACCGACCGGCGCTTGGGCAGTGCGGCATTCCGAGGGTGGGGGCGGGAAGCCCGGAACTGAAGCTCCCCTCGACTGCCGGACGCTAGAGTCGGCCCCAGGTGCCGTCAAGGTGCTGCGTCAAGTTCCGGAACTGATGGATCGTCAGTTCCGGATGACGGCAGGAGGCTTGACGGCTTCCCCCGACGGACCCGGTGGATCACGCCGGGACGCCCGTACCTGGTCCCCCCGCGCCGCCGGGGCTCGACAGAGGCCTCTGTCGCCGCGCCCCGGTCGCATGTCGGCCCCGCGACGCGACGTACTGACGTGTTCAGTTGGTGAACGTTTCGGGTAGGTGCGCCGGGCCGTACCTTCGACTAACGAATCAGGACGTTCGACCAACGCAGCAGAGCAAAGGCGGGCATACGGGGGTGCCGGCGGTGCCGTCGCGGTGGACCAGGGCGGGTTCCTGACCGTGGCCAGGTTCATGGTCGTGGCCAGGTTGCCGGCTGTGGCCGCCGCCGGCTTCGAGTTCGTCCGGATTCCGGCCCTGATTGCGTTCCCCCGCGCAAACTCGCCGCTCGCGCCAGCCTACGCCGGGACCACCGGGGAGACATCGCGAACCGCGGTCCGCCGACCGGTGTTCCGGGACCCGGCGCCCTCGGCGGCGAGTCCGGCGATGGTCGTACGGCCGAGCACCGACTGCGCCGATGCCTCGACCGCACGCCACAGATCCGGCAGCCCCTGGGCAGCGCCCGGGTAGTTGAGCGTCTCGGGCCGTTCGCCGCGGAGCGTGAAGAACTCACCGTCCACCGCGGTCATCACCTCGGCCACACTGATGGCGGCGGGATCGCGGCCGATCCAGTAACCCCCTTCACAGCCGCGCCGGCTGCGGACCAGACCGGCCTGCCGCAGATCCCGGAAGACCGATTTGAGGAACCGGAACGGGATGTCCTGCGCGGACGCGATGCCCTCACAGGTCAGGGGCCGTCCGCTGTCGGCGGCCAGTTCGACGAGCGCCCGTACCGCGTAGTCCGCCTTCGCCGATATCTGCATGTGCACTGTCTCCCCGTTGAATTCCGTGCCTGACGAGTACCGTCCGAGAGCACCGCGGAAGCCGGAAAGGCCAGCTCAGCGGCAATGGACGCGGCAATGGACATTTTTGACATCCATTCACCGTGCTCTCCACGGCCGACGCCGGGACCCGCGTACTCTGCCGGACACCCTGCCATGTGCCCGCCGGCTCCCGTCGCCCCCCTCACCGACCCCGGCCCGGACCTCGCCTCCGCGGCCGACGAGCAGGATCTCCATGCCCCCGCACACCCCGCCCACCGGCGCCGACAACACGCCGGAACAGCCAGATTGCTGCGGCAAAGCAAGCAACTGACCTGTAGGGTCGCGGTGTTGTACGCATCCGCACACGGGGGAAGGGGCGCGCGGGTGGCATGGGAGGAATGGGAGCAGGTGAAGGCCGCGGCCGCCGAAGAGCAGGGCGGCGGCACGCAGATGCGGCTCAACCAGTTGCCGGAGGAGGACAGGCCCAATACCGGCCTTCAGCCCGGTGACCTACGGGTCGGTCAGCAGGACTTGGCCGCGGTCGGCGCCGAGGCGTTCACGCTCTACAACCAGCTCTGGGACCAGGCCCGGGTGACCAGCACCGACGGAGCCGGGCGCGCCCTGCGCGACCAGGGGTTCGCACTCGGCGGGGCACTGGAACGCGTATCCCTGCGCTGGGACTCGCAGTTGGCGACGCTCATGGATGCCTGCGCGCTCATCTCGAACCATATGCGCGTCACGCAGAGCACCCATCAGGACCACGAGGACGCGATCGTCCGCCATGTGAGCGGCATCGCCACACTGGACGCCGGGTTCAACGAGTCGTACAGGCAGCCGGGCGCCCAGAACCCGGTGTACGGGACGGACAACCAGGACTCCGACGACCGCGCCGAGGAGGAGGACTGATGAACTTCGAAGCCCTCTACCAGGCCAACTTCTCACAGCTCGACGAGACCGTTGACGACTGGACGGCCATGATCACCAGGCTGTCCGAACTGAGGACCACCGCCAGGGACGGCCTCAAGGCGAAGGCGGACGCCGCCGACTGGGCCGGCTACAACGCGGGAGTCACCCGGCCGTTCGTGGCCAGGACCGCCGGGGAGTTCGACGACGCCCACACCCAGGCGACCTCGATCCGCAACATCATGCGCGACACCCGCGACGAGCTGAAGACCCAGAAGCGCCTGCTCGGCGAGGCGGTCGAGCGGGGCAGGACCAGCCATCTCACCGTACGCTCAAACAGCTCGGGGTTCACGGTCACGGCCGCCCCCGACGCTCCGCCGTCCAGCGGCCGGCAGGCCGTAGAGGCACTGCGCGACGAACTCCAGGGCATTCTCGACACGGCCACGGAGATCGACAACTCGGCGTCCGCCGCGCTCAGGACTCTGGTCGACCTCACTACGTACGGATTCTCGGGCGCGGAGTACGCCGACCGCGACGCGGCTCAGGACGCGATCAGGGAGGCCGAGGAGCTGGCGGAGCTGGCAGCTCAGGAGCCGGAGGATCTGTCGCCCGAGGAGTTCGACCGGATCCGCGCCGGCCTGAGCCGCTACTCGGGCGACGAACTGTTCGCCGAACGGTTCGCGACCCGGCTCGGCGCCGAGGGGACGATGGCGTTCTGGGCGGGCATCAACGAACGGTCCGTCCTGCTCACCGGCCGGCTCGACGACCGGGTCGACCAGTACGACGAGCTCCAGCGGAGCCTCGGCCTCACCCTGGCCACGGCCAGCCACGCCGACACCCCCGCGATGGCCGCCTGGCGCACGGACGCGGTCACGCTCGGCCCTCGGATGGTGCCGGCCGAGGGCGGTCCCACGGGCTTCCAGATCATGAGCAATCTGATGCGCTGGGGCGACTACGACGACCAGTTCCTCAGGAGCTACGGCAGCGCGCTGATGACGGAGGAGCGCAGGCTCACCGGCAACGGCCGCGAAGAGGCGTACCCCTGGGGCAACCCGCATCTCGATCCGCTGAACCGTACGGGCACGGACGACGGGATCGACCCGCTCGTCGGATACATGCGGGCGCTGTCGAACAGCCCGGACGCGGCGACCGACTTCTTCAACTCGCAGTACGTGTCGGCCGACGACGACCACGAATTCAAGCGGGACACGGACGGCGACGGCGATGACGAGAAGGCCGCGCTGAGCAACTTCCAGTACCTGTTCGAGGAGCGGCAGTGGCCCCAGGACTGGGACTCGGAGGGCGAGGAAAGCATTTCGGGGCGCAACTACATGGGCATGGCGCTGGAGGCGGCCACCACTGGCCACCCGGCGGGCCAGATGCCGACGGCGGACACCCCGGCACACACCGAGGCGCAGGCCAATCTGGTGGAGAGCATCTTCAGCTCTGTCTCGGACGATCCCAGTCGGCTCAGTGATCACGGCTATATGTCGGACAGCATGGGGCAGATCGCTTCGGAGTATCTGCCGGACATCAACCGGGCCACGGCAGACGACGTGCACGGCTCCATCGACAAGCTGTTCCCTGCTGCGGGCAGTGTGGCCGACCTAAACCATGTGGACGTCACCCGCTTCCTCGTCACCGTCGGGCAGAACCCCGAGGGCAACGCGGCCATCGAGGTGGGACAGGCCGCCTATATGGCCAATCTGATGGACTATCACCTCAACCCCAACCTGCCCGAAGACCAGCGCTATTTGGACAACACGCAGTCCGTCGTCGAGGAGATCGCCCGGCGCTCGGCGGAGGTCGGCGGCACACTCGCCGTGGGGCGGCAGGAGGCCATCGTGGGGCCCGCCGCGGCGGATGCCAAGGACTTCGAGGACTCGATCGCCCAACAGAAGAACGCCTGGTCAGGGGCTATCGGTACGGGTATTGGCGTCGGTGTCAGCTTTATCGCGACCCCAGTGGGCGGCGCGGCTGCCGGCGGCGCGGCGGGAACCGTCAGCAGCATGGTGCTCGAACACATCTTCCAGCAGTCGGAGACCAACGCCGCGCAGGACGCGGCCCGAGACGCGGCCGACCTCTGGCGGGACGCCAAACGGCTGAACATCGATGTGAGCCAAAGGGCCGCCGAGGAGGCGGCCCAGCTCCATCACCGCCCGGACGCCGACCAGGTCGCGAACTGGGCCCGGCTCGGCGCACAGGACGGATTCCTGGACGCCTCGGCCAACGCCCAACGCATGGCGGACGACCTCAGCACGGAGGTCCAGCCCGGATGACCCACAAATGCCCGGAGCGCAGCGACGGCAGCCCGCTGTCGAGCGCGGTCACCCATGGAGGGGACATGAACGGTGCCGGTGCGACGAGGAGCACGGGAAGCCGCCGTCTCCGCACCCCCCTGGCCCTGATGGCGCTCATGGCCCTCACCCTGGCGGGGTGCTCGGATCCGGAGCCCAAAAGGGCCTATACGACCCCGGACGAGCTCTGCGGCATCGCCATCCCTCCGACCGTCCTGGAACCGGTGCTGCCCCCCGGCGACAAGATGTCGTCGAACAAGGACACGCTGAACGGTCTGACCAATTGCGAAGTGATCGTGGACAAGGTCGTGGTCCTGACGACGATCACGGAGTGGTACGAGAAGGGGACCTCGATGGCCAGGGTTCTCGCTTCACACATGGCGGACCTGGAGGACAAGGCGAGCAAGGACGGGCGCTATGTCTACTCCGATGAAGGCGGCGTCGCCAAGATCAACTGCCGCACGCCCCCCGAGGGACTCCGGAACGAAGATCCGTTCGCCACCATTCTCGTCCGTAAGGACCTCGGCGTGGACGAGGAAGCGGTACACAAGCTGCTCCTGGCCTACACCGACGCGGTCGGCAAGTCCCCCGACTGCAACAGCAGCGACCGGTCCTGACACCCGCCGGACCACCCCCCGCACCACAAAGCGCCCCGCCCTCTTCGAACAGGCGGGGCGCTTCCCGGCAGCGGCGCAGCGGTGGCTCAGACTCCCTGGCCGCTGCCGCTGCCCCCGCCCGCCGCGGCCTTGATGCCCTGGGTGATCTCGTCCATCACGGACAGCTTGGGCGCCTTGTCGTTGATGTCGAAGCCGGAGCGCACGACGACCATCAGCCCCGAGGTGGCGGGCGAGGTGAAGGCGAGCGACTGCACATAGCCGTCGTCGCCCCTGCTCGTGACCACCTTCCACCGCACCAGATAGCCCTTCTGCCCGGCGACGGTGACCTCTTCGGACTTGAGCTCCTCGTGGGAGGAGATCTTTCCGTAGATCTCGCCGCCGTAGGACTCCTCGGCGTTGGCCGCGATGTCCTTCTCGGCCGCCGCCTTCGGTGTCGTGGCCTCGATCTTCATCGCGGACGCGGGAGCGGAGAACACCCCGCCCCGGACACAGCTCTGGGACGAGTCCCCGGGACAGGCGTACTTCCCCGTGGTCACTCCCGCGCCGACGACCCCCGACTCACCGGTCCAGCCATCCGGCACGGGGATGCTGATCCCGCTGGCCGCGTCGGTGGCGTAGCCGTCCTCGGTCTGGGGCATCCCGGGCATACCGCTCTCACCGTCGCCGGGACCGCGCGGCTCCCCCTGCGGCCCGTCGGGCAGCCCGGGCCGCGAGGGGGCCGCGGACGGAGCGTCCCCGGCCCGCTGCGCGGTGCTGTCGGTGCCGCCGTCGCGCCCGAGGAGGTAGAAGCCTCCCGCGATGGCCATGACCACGACCACGGCGATGACACCGACGGCGATCCGTCGGCCACGGTTCGTACGGCCGGGCGGCGGTACGGCGGGATACGGGGGCGTTCCTGGGAAGGGAGGGGCGGTCGGCGGCGCCCACTCCGCGGTGGACGCGGCGCGGAGTTCATCGGTCCAGGCTGAACCGTCCCACCAGCGTTCCTGCTGGGGGCCGTCGCCCGAGTGCCCTGGATCCGGATACCAGCCCGGCGGAGTCGTGTATGTCACGCGTCTCAGCCTAAGCATATTGTCTGAACGACTGGTGAGAGCCCCATGAGAATCCCCGCCGCGACCCGCCGCGACCCGTCACGACCAACCGCGACCCGCCCCGCGCCGCCCCGCCCCATGTCCAGGGAGCGGCGGCCTACCCCGGCGGCACGATCCCGCGTACCACACCGAGCGACACCAGGTCCTGGGGGCGCAGCCGGAGCTGGTCGGCCGTCGCGCGGGTCCGGTCAGGGGAACGCTTGAGGATCGCCGTGGCCAGTTCGGGCGCGATGACCGAGAAGTAACTGTCGGGCGTGGCCCAGGTGTTGTCGGGCGCCGACAGCGCCAGCGCCCCGCCCGAGCCGCCCTCGCCGATCAGCAGGGTGGTGAGCGGCACCCGGGCAGTGGCCATGGCCGCGAAGAGATCCGCGATGGCGGCGCCCGCTCCCCCGCGCTCCGCTTCGGCGTCGTTGGCCGCGCCAGGTGTGTCCACCAGGGTCAGTACGGGGATGCCCAGCCGGTCGGCGAGGCGGATCAGCCGGGCCGCGGTGCGATAGCCCGACGGGAGGGTGGGGGTGCCGCACTGCGCGGCGTACGCGACGGTCCGCCCGCCGTGACGGCCGAACCCGCACAGCATCCCGGGGTCCGTACCGCCGCAGCGGTCACCGACGATCGCCTCGCGCTCGGTGAAGTACGCGTCCAAGTACGCCTCGGCACGCGGCCGTTCGGGCGAACGGGCGCGGACGACCGCGTCCCACCCGGTGTCCGGCAGCTCTCCGCGGCCAAGACCGGCAGGCGGCGCTGCGAGCGCCGGCACAGCGTCCGGTGCACCGGCGCCGCCGCCTGTCAGCAGCGTCAGCCAGCGCCCGACCGTGGCGCGCAAGTCACCCGGGGGTACCACCGCGTCGATATGCCCCGCGGCGAGCTGTGCCTCGGCCGTATAGGCGTACGGGTCGGCATCAGCCGGCCGTACGCGCGACCCGGCGAAGCCGATCTGGGCTCCCGGCAGCGCCAGTACGACATCGGCGCCCGCGCCCAGTGTGGCCCAGCCACCACCGGTCGTCGGATCGCGCACCACCGCGATCTGGGGCAGCCCGGCCGCGCGGGTGAGCGCGGACTGCCGTGCCACCCGCTGGAGTTGGAGTAGTGCCCGCATCCCTTCCTGCATTCTGCTGCCGCCGGTGGCGATCAACGAGACCACCGGCAGCCGACGTTCGCGTGCGAGGGAGTACGCGGCCTCCAGCCGATCACCCGTGCGCTTGCCCAGCGAGCCGCCCAGAAAGCCGAACTCGAAGGAGATCAGTACCGCTTCGGTGGCACCGATCCGGCCGGTGCCGCAGACGACGGACTCCTGCTCACCGGTGCGGTCCCGGGCGCGGGCGCGCGCGGCATCGTACCCCTCCCACCCGAGCGGCCCGTCCGGCAGCGACTCCCCCTCCGGCATGGGCAGTTCGGTGAAGGCAGCTCCCGCACCGGCCAACGCGCTCACACCGGCCGACGCGCCCGCACCGGTCAGTGCTCCCTCGTCGGCCATCGCGCCCTCGCCGGCCGGTGCGTCCTCGCCGACTACAGCGGCGATCGCCTCGCGCGCGGTCAGCCGTTCAGCCATGGAGTGCCCGCTTCATGATCTTCCCCATGTCGTTGCGGGGCAGGGCGTCCAGATAGCGCACCGTGCGCGGTCGCTTGTGCACCGCGAGCTGCGCCGCCACATGGTCCGCCAACTCCTCGGCGGACGGCGGCGCTTCGGCCCGTGCGGGGACGATCCAGGCAACGATCCGCTCGCCCAGATCGGCGTCCGGCTCGCCGGTCACGGCGGCCTCCCGTACCCCCGGATGCTCCAGCAGGACGTTCTCGATCTCACCGGCGCCGATCTTGTAACCACCGCTCTTGATCAGGTCGGTGGCCTTGCGGCCGACGATGCGGACATAGCCGTCGGGATCGCGGAGCGCCATGTCCCCCGTACGGAACCAGCCGTCGACGAAGGCCTCCCGGGTCGCGTCGGGCCGGTTCAGATACTCGGTGAACAGGTTCGGGCCGCGGACCTGGATCTCGCCGACCGTCTCCCCGTCGTACGACTCGACCGGGTCGCCGGACTCGTCGACCAGCCGCAGTTCCACGCCGCGCAACGGCACACCGACCGTTCCGGCGCGCGGCTCGCCGTCGGCGCGCACGCTGGTGTTCATCAGGGTCTCGGTCATGCCGTACCGCTCGATGACACGGCGGCCGGTCGCCGCGGTGATCCGCTGATGGTCGTGGACGGGAAGCGCGGCGGATCCGGACACCAGCAGCCGGGCCCCGGACAGGGCCTTGGCGAGCGCGGGATCGCCGGGGAGCGCCTCGGCGATGCGGTGGTACATGGTCGGTACGCCGAACAGCATCGTGGCTCCCGAGGAGAGTTCTCGGGTGACGCCTTCGATGTCGAACCGGCCGAGGTGGCGCACCGATCCGCCACGCCGCAGCGGCCCGAGGATGCCCAGGATCAGCCCGTGCACATGGAAGAGGGGCAGAGCTTGGACGAGGACATCGTCGGCGGTCCACTGCCAGGCGTCCTCCAGCGCGTCCAGGGTGGCGGTGAGGGCCCGGCGCGGCAGGACGGTTCCCTTCGGCGGGCCGGTGGTGCCCGAGGTGTAGACGATCAGGGCGGGCGACTCCGGCGCGTGCTCGGGGAACGGTCCGGCGGGCGCCCCGCCCGGTGTGCCGATGGCGTCCACCCGGTCCAGGGCGACGAGCGCCGGAGGGAGTACGACGCCCGGTTCCGCGACGACGAGCGAGGGGGCGCTGTCGTTGACGATGTGCGCCAGCTCGCGCTCGCCGCTCCGGGGGTTGACCGGTACGGCGGGGATCCCGGCCAGCAGCGCGGCCACCACGCCCACGGCCGTACCGAGGGTGGGCGTGGCCCAGACGGCGATCCGCCGCGCACCGCCGATCCGGGCGGCCAACGCGCCTGCCGCGTCGGCCAGTTCGGCATGGGTGAGCGTACGGTCGCCGAACCGCAGGGCGGGCCGCTCCGCGCGCGCGGCGAGAGCCGGGAAGAGAGGGGACACGCGTCGTTCTCCTTGCTGTCGACGAGCCTGGACGAGTCTGACCTGTCAGACGGAGCCTGGCACGACCAGGACGAGCCAGACGGCAGCGGGTACCACCGCCACCACGATCCCTCCGTACACCATCAACTGCCGGAAGAAACGCTCACGGTCGACATCCGGCGCCGCCGCCAGCACCAGGGCGCCGTTGGTCGAGAAGGGGCTGACGTCGACGACCGTCGCCGAGACCGCGAGCGCCGCGACCATGCCGACCGCGCCGATCTCACCCTGCGCGAGGAACGGTACGGCGAGCGGGATCAGCGCGCCCATGATGCCGACGGAGGAGGCGAAGGCCGAGATGACCGCGCCGATGTAGCAGAGCAGGACGGCGGCGAGCAGCGGGATGCCGATGTCGCCGACGGCGTTGCCCGCGTAGTCGATGGTGCCCATCTCCTCCAGGACGCCGACATAGGTGAGGACTCCGCAGATGAGCAGCACGGTGGGCCAGGCGATGGCGCCGACGGCCCGGCGGCTGGTCTCCGGCCAGCAGGCGCTGAGCAGAACGGCGAGGGTGATGGCGGAGAGCCCGGCGTCCAGGTCGAAACCGAGGACGGCGACAACGAGCGCGACCAGGGCGGCGAGGGTGGCGGTACGGGCGGGGGTGAGGCGGACATGCTCCGGCGCGCCCGCCCGCTCAGCGGCCCGGTCAGCGGCTTGGTCAGCGGCCCATTCAGCGGCTCGGTCCGTCTCGCCGGGATTCTTGCCGGGCCGGTCCGCGCCGGACTGTCCGCCGGTGAGCCTGAGCCCGCCCAGCAGTACGAAGACGATCCCGGCGATGATCAGGTTGGCCGCCAACGAGACCAGGAACAGGGTGAGTTCGCTGCCCGGCAGCTTCTCGCGCTCCACGATGCCGTTGACGATCGAACCGTAGATGCTGATCGGCGAGAACCCGCCACCCTGCGCGCCATGGACCACCATCGCGCCCATCAGCAGCGGGCTGATCCCGTACTGGACGGCGAAGCTGAGCGCGATCGGCGCCACGATCGCCACGGCGGCCGGGGAGACGGCCCCGATCGCGGTCAGCGCACCGGTGACCGCGAACATCACCCAGGGGATCAGCGCGATCCGGCCGCGGACCAGCCGGATCGCCGCATGGACCAGCCAGTCCGTGGTGCCGTTGGCGCGGGCGATGGCGAAGAGATAGGTGACGCCGACGAGCACCACGAAGAGATCACCGGGGAAGCCAGCGAAGATACCGTCCGCGTCGAGGCCGGCGACCAGCTCACCGACGCCGAAGGCCGCGGCGAAGGCGAGCGCGCCCATATTGATGGATCGGGTGGTGGCGATCACGAAGACCGCCACCAGGACAAGGATCGATATGAGTTCGGCGGACATGGCGGGGCTCCCGTCCCTGGGTCCCTGGTACGCGGAAGAACTGACCGACCGTCCAGCCGTCCGGCTACCCGGCCGACGGAGTGGCGGAGTGGCGGAGTGGCCAACTGGCTCACGGAGCAACGGGACAACCGAATGACTGGATGACTGGCCCAGTGGCTCAGTGGCTCAGCGACCAAGTGGCCAACTGGCCAAGTGGCTGAACCACATTGGCCGTCGGCCGCCACGACCGTCAAGGGACCGGACACGAATTGGCTCAGCCACTGGACCACGCGGTACGCTGACGCACTCAGTGCCCAAAGGCCCAAAGGGGCAGGGATGGTGGGTCCGGATGTCCGACGCACTGCGGCCGATGCCCCGGCCGCGGCTGTACGAACAGGTCCTCGACCGGTTGCGCGGCTATGTGGTCGAGGGGAACCTCGGCGCCGGTGACCGGCTGCCGGCCGAACGGGAGCTGGCGCAGCGCCTCGGGGTCAGCCGGGCCTCGGTCAAGCAGGCGATAGTCGTCCTGGAGGTCCAGGGCCTGGTCGAGGTACGGCACGGCGGCGGCACCTATCTGGCGAGGAACGGCCTCGATCCCGAGCCGGTCGAGCGGCTGGTGGAGCGCAAGCGCCTGCTCCCCGAGGTGCTGGAGGCGCGTGAGGCGCTGGAGACCAAGCTCGCCGAACTCGCCGCCGAGCGGCGCACGGAAGAGGATCTCGCCGCGCTGTACGACGCGTTGCACCAGATGACCGACGAGATCGAGGCGGGCGGGTACGGAACGGAGGGCGACCGGCTCTTCCACGCGGCGGTCACCGCCGCCGCGCACAGCGGACTGCTGGCGGAGTTCATGCGCTCGATCGCCGGGCAGATCGCCGAGAGCCGCACCGAGTCCCTGCGTCAGCCCGGCCGCCCCAAGCGGTCACTGGCACAGCACCGGGCCATCCTCGAAGCGATCGAGGCCGGGCGCGGCAAGGCGGCCGCGGCCGCGATGCGGCGTCATGTGCGGACGGTGGCGAAGGTGCGCCTGCTGGACTGGAACCCGGACGACGGCGCCCAGCCGACGGTCCCGCCCCAGAGCCCGCCCGAAGCCCCCTGACCAACCGGCACCAACACCGGCCCGCACCCCGGCGCCCACAACCGCCACACAACCCGCACCCCCGCAACCGCGCCCGCAACCGCCGCACCACCACATGCGCCACGTGCACCACCCGCGACCAACGCCGCTGCCAGACCCTGGGGGCTCCAGCCCTGCCCCCTGGCCTCCGCCTCAGTTGAAGGTGTCCGGGTCAGGACCGGTCCGCAGCCCTCGGTCGAGCGAGGCCAGCACATCCATGTCCCCGGCCGACAGCTCGAAGTCGAAGACGTCGATGTTCTCGCGGATCCGCGACGGCGTGACGGACTTGGGGATCACGATGTTCCCGAGCTGGAGGTGCCAGCGGAGCACCACCTGCGCGGGCGACTTCTCGTGCCGTGCCGCGACCTCCGTGATCGCCTCCTCCTGGAGGAGCGCGCCCTGCGCCAGCGGGCTCCACGCCTCGGTCGCGATGTCGTGCTGGGCATGGAAGTCCCGTAGCACCGCCTGCTGGAGGCCGGGGTGCAGCTCGACCTGGTTGAGGGCCGGGACGACGCCCGTCTCGTCCAGCAGGCGCTGGAGATGGGCGGGCTGGAAGTTGGACACGCCGATCGCGCGGGCCCGCCCGTCCGCGAGCAGCTTCTCCATCGCGCGCCAGGTGTCGACATAGCGGTCGCGCGCGGGAGTGGGCCAGTGGATGAGATACAGATCCACCCGGTCCAGACCGAGCTTGGCGAGGCTGGTGTCGAACGCGGAGAGGGCCGAGTCGTACCCCTGGTGCCTGTTCCACAGCTTGGTGGTGACGAACAGCTCGTCGCGGGGCACTCCGGACGCGGCGATGGCGCGGCCGACGCCTGCCTCGTTCCCGTACACGGCCGCCGTGTCGATGCTGCGGTAGCCCGCCTCCAGAGCGGTCAGGACGGCGTCGGTGGTCTGCGCGTCGTCGACCTGGAAGACACCGAAGCCGAGCTGGGGGATCTTGACGCCGTTGTTGAGGACGACGTTCGGGACGGAAGTCATGGTGTTCCTGTTCCTGTTCCGGTTTCTCGGTGAGGGACGACAGAAGAGGGCGTGTACGAGCGCGGGGTCACACCTTTTCCAACGTAACGAGGTCGTCCCCGGAGCGCTCAGTGACAGCGGGCGTACGGCGCTCCAGCGCGCCCGAGACGGCAGCGAGGACGAGCGCGGAAGCCGCCAGCGCGGCGCCTACCCAGTTGGGTGCGGTGTACCCGAAGCCCGCGGCGATGACGATGCCGCCGAGCCAGGCGGAGAGCGCGTTGCCGAGGTTGAAGGCCCCGATGTTGACGGCGGAGGCCAGGGTGGGCGCGGCGGACGCCTGGTCGAGGACCCGCTTCTGGAGCGGCGGTACGGTCGCGAAACCCAGGGCGCCGATCAGGACGATGGTGACGGCCGCCGCGATCTTGTGGTGCGCGGTGAACGTGAACAGCGCGAGGACCACGGCGAGCGCCCCCAGGGTCACATACAGCAGCGGCATCAGCCGCCGGTCGGCGAACCGGCCGCCGAGGAGGTTGCCGCCGACCATGCCGATACCGAAGAGCACCAGCAGCCAGGTCACCGAGGAGTCCGCGAATCCGGCGGTCTCGGTCATCATCGGGGTGATGTAGGTGATCGCGGCGAAGACACCGCCGAAGCCGAGCACGGTCATCGCCATGGCGAGCAGCACCTGGGTGTTGCGGAAGGCCGCCAGTTCATGGCGCAGCCGTACCCCCTCCGGCCTGGGCTGTTCGGGCACCAGCCCGGCGATCCCCACGAGCCCGAGTACACCGAGTCCGGCGACGACAAGGAAGGTCGCCCGCCAGCCGGCGTTCTGTCCGATGAAGGTGCCGAGCGGTACGCCGACGACATTGGCGACGGTGAGGCCGGTGAACATCATGGCGATGGCACCGGCCTTCTTCTCCGGCGCGACCAGGTCCGCCGCCACGACGGAGCCGATCCCGAAGAACGCGCCATGGGCGAGTGAGGCGACGACCCGTCCGGTGAGCATCACCCCGAAGCTCGGGGCGAGCGCGGAGAGCACATTGCCCGCGACGAACAGCCCCATCAGCAGCATCAGCATCCGCTTGCGCGGGATCCGGGTGCCGAGAGCGGTCATCAGCGGGGCGCCCAGGACGACACCGAGGGCGTAGCCGGTGACCAGCAGCCCTGCGGCGGGGATCGTGACGCCGTACTCGCCGGCCACCTCGGGGAGCAGCCCCATGATCACGAATTCGGTGGTGCCGATCCCGAATGCCCCGATGGCCAGGGCGAGCAGCGCGAGTGGCATGGGTTTGTTGGCCTTCCAAGACGGTTGCACATGCGGCTTACACGCGAAGACAATACTTGCACACGCCGACTACTTGCAAGCGCGGTATATTGCGGCGATGTCCTATCCTGGGTGGTTCAGGGGCTCCGTACGCCCTCGCCTCGCCCGCAGGAGGAAGCCATGACCGCCACGGACACCGCGCTGACGGGTCTCGCCCAGGGCTGGTGCGCCCTCTCCCTGCTGCACGGGCGGATCGAGGGGCATATCGAGCGCGCGCTCCAGGCCGGGCACGGTCTGAGCGTCCGGGAGTACTCACTGCTCGATGTCCTCAGCCGTCAGCACGACGGCGAGGGCGGGCATCTCCAGATGAAGCAGGTCGCCGACGCGGTGGTGCTCAGCCAGAGCGCCACGACGCGGCTGGTCACACGGCTGGAGGACCGCGGTCTGCTGACCCGCTATCTCTGCCCCACCGACCGGCGCGGGATCTACACCAATGTCAGCGAGGAGGGGCTGCGGCTGCTCGAACAGGCGCGGCCCACCAATGACAGGGCGCTGCGGGAGGCCCTCGACGAGGCGGCCAAGAACCCCGAACTGGCGCCCCTGGTCAGGACCGTCGAGTCCCTCGACAGCGCTGTCTGATCACCGACCCGCCCGGCACCCCGCCGCGCTCACGCGCCGCACACACAAGGAACACACAGAACAGACCGAACAGAAGGGCCGGACAGCGAACCCTCCTCGGGTCCCTGTCCGGCCCTTCATACGCTTCGCACGCGCCGTACGACTGCCGTCCGTACGGCCGTACGGTCAGCTCCGCGCGCCCTTGCCGTAGCGGCGCTCGAAGCGCTCCACCCGGCCCGCGGTGTCCACGACGCGGCCCTTGCCGGTGTAGAAGGGGTGGCTCGCGGAGGAGATCTCGACATCGATGACGGGGTAGGTGTTGCCGTCCTCCCACTCCACCCGCTCCGCCGAGTCCGCGGTGGAACGGGTCAGGAAGGCGGCTCCCGCGGCACGGTCCCGGAAGACGACCTGACGGGATTCGGGGTGAATACGAGGCTTCATACGTGAATCCTTCCTGATGGTGGAATTCGCTTCCATCAAGTGGTACGTCCGTGTAACGCGACGCCCGCCGGTGGCATTCCCGCCGGGTACCGGACACCGAAAGAAGGGACACTGGGTGTGGCGGGCCCGTGGCGGCCCCGGCTTGGAACGCGCGCGGAGAGCAGGAAGTGGGCGGCACTCATGGGTGAGTTGATCCTCGTACGGCACGGAGAGACCACCTGGTCCCTCTCCGGGCAGCACACCAGTTACACCGATCTCCCGATGACCGAGCGCGGTGAGAACCAGGCCCGCTCGCTCGTGCCGCTGCTGAGCGAGCGCCGTATCGGTCTGACGCTCGTGAGCCCCATGACCCGCGCCCGGCGCACCGCCGAACTGGCCGGGCTCGGGACCTTCCGGGTCACCCCGGATCTGCGGGAGTGGAACTACGGCGGGTACGAGGGCATCACGACCACCGAGATCCACCGCACCCGGCCCGACTGGGATCTCTGGACCGACGGTGTCGTGCCCGGTCCCGCCAGCCAGCCCGGGGAGAGCCCGGCGGATGTCGGGCACCGCGCGGACAGTGTCCTCGCCGAAGCCCTGAAGGCGCTCGATTCCAGCGACGAGGACGTCGCCCTCGTCTCGCACGCCCATTTCCTCCGGGTGCTGACGGCGCGCTATCTCGGTCTGGCCCCGGCGGCCGGGGCGCTCTTCCTGCTCGCCACCGGGACCATCTGCCGGCTGGGCACGGAGCACGGCCGGCCGGTGATCACGGCCTGGAACCTGGCGCTCCCCGAGCGCCTGCTGCGTGCCACGGCGCGGGAGAAGGAGCAGCGGGAGAAGGAGCACAAGGAGAACGTCGCCTGACGGTGGCGGTAGGGCGAGCGGGGGTACGGCGAGCGGCGGTGCGACGGTGCCGGCAGGGAGCCGCCGCTCAGAGCCGTCCGAGGTCGGACGAGAACCAGCGCTCGGGACGCATCCGCATCACCACCTGGTCGCGGTGCTCGCGCAGCGCGAACTCGACATAGGCGTCGAGCTTGTCGGCCGCGAGATAGCGGGCGGACATCTCCTGGACGTGGTCGCGGGTGGCGGGCTCGGTGGAGGTCACCGGGCCCTCGACGGCCACGTACCGGATCGTGGGTTCGGTCCGGTCGGCGAGCAGCGAGAACCGGCCCGCCGCCTCGATGAGCCGGCCCTTGCGCGAGGTGCTGCCGGTGATGATCCACAGCTCGCCGCCGGGCCGGTACTGGTACCAGATGGGGACGGTGAGCGGAGCCTGCCCGTCCGTCGCGTTCACCGCCAGTGCGCCGATATGCGGCTCGGCCAGGAACTGTTCGCGCTCTTCTCGGGTCAGGGCCACGGAATCTCCTCCGTCTGTGCTGTACATGCGCCGGTACGTACCGGCCGCCCCGGTATGCGGGCGGCGGCCCCCTCAGCATGGGCAGCCGCTCCGTCCGGGTGGTGGCGACGCGCCGCCGTACGGAGGAAAAACGGAGGGCGCCGGTCCGGCGGAAGGGAGTTCCACCGGACCGGCGCCCTGTCGTCCCGGCCCTCTCAGGCCTCCGGGGACGCCGTACTACGCGTTACGAGGGAAGGATGTTCTCCGCCTGGGGGCCCTTCTGGCCCTGGGTGACGTCGAACGTGACCTTCTGGCCCTCCTGGAGCTCACGGAAGCCGGACGTCGCGATGTTCGAGTAGTGCGCGAACACGTCGGGGCCACCGCCGTCCTGCGCGATGAAGCCGAAGCCCTTTTCCGAGTTGAACCACTTCACTGTGCCACTGGCCATTGCTCAGTCTCCGTTTCAAGGGACGCGTGATTCCCGCAGGGTGCGGGAACCGGAGGTGATCGCCCTGGTCCGCAGAGACGCTGAACAGCACAAACGCCCGTGACGGCACGTCACGGGCGAGCGGTACTTCGGAACCACGACAGCTGATCAAGACGCTACAGGGCCCGAAGCGATACAGCCACAGAAACGACCAACTCTTGCGCCCGTGGCGTGTATCGGACCGCGATCGGCCCAACCCGCTCTGCGACCGCTCCGACCCGGTCGTCCGGTCCGTCCAGTGATCGACGGAAACCAGTTTTGCAGATCCTGCACTTTTGCATACCCTGCAATATGTGACGGACGACAGTGCGGTGCCAGGGCTCCGTGAGCGGAAGAAGCGGGCCACCCGGGCGGCCCTGGCGGAGGCGGCGGTGCGGCTGGCCGCCGAGCACGGAGCCGAGAATGTGACGGTCGAGGCGATCAGCGAGGCCGCCGGGGTCTCGCCGCGTACGTTCTTCAACTACTTCGACAGCCACGACGACGCGTTCGTCATGATCGACCGGGACGCCGGGGAGCGGGTGCGACGGGCGGTACGGGAAGCACCGGCCGGGCTGTCGCCGCTCGACGCCGTACGCGAGGCGCTCGCCACCGAACTCGTCGATGTGGCCGAGCGGCAGGAGATCTGGACCCTGCGGGCCAAGGTGCTCCAGCGCTCGCCGCAGCTCCTGGTCCGGGGCCTGGGCGCGCACATGGCCGAGGAAGTCGAAATGGCCGAGACCATCGCCGTACGGATCGGCACGCGCGCCCCGCGGGAGAAGCCACCGGCCACGGACCGGAGCTGTGAGACCCGCCCGGGCACCCCCGGGCCCGACCTCTACTCACGGCTGCTCGCCGCCGTCGCCGGTACCGCCGCCCGGGTGGCCATCGAGCACTGGTGCGCGCAGGGCCCCGGGACCGACTTCGCCGAGGTGCTACGGCGCGTCTTCGCCCATCTCGCGGCGGGCCTCCCGGAGCCCCCCGCCGCCGGCCTCCCGGAGCCGCCTCCGGCCGGCTGACGCTCCCCCTCCCCCACCGACTTCCGTTTCCTCGTACGTATCCCGAAGAAGGACACCTTGAGTGCAATAGACGCGCCGGAACAAGCGCCGACCTCCATGTCCAACCGGCAGATTCTGCAGGCCATGTCCGGTCTGATGGCCGGGATGTTCGTCGCGATCCTGGCCGGTACGGTCGTGGCGAACGCGCTGCCCCGGATCATCACCGATCTGCGGGGCAGCCAGTCCTCGTACACCTGGGTCGTCACCTCCGAGCTGCTCGCCATGACGGCGACCGTGCCGCTGTGGGGCAAGCTCTCCGACCTCTACAACAAGAAGCTGCTGCTCCAGTTCTCGCTCGCCATGTTCGTGGTCGGGTCGCTGCTCGCAGGCTTCTCGCAGGGCGTCGGGCTGCTGATCTTCAGCCGGGTCGTCCAGGGCATCGGCGCGGGCGGTCTGACCGCTCTCGCGCAGGTCGTCATGGCGGCGGTCATCCCGCCCCGGCGCCTGGGCAGGTACGCGGGGATCTTCGGCGCGGTCTTCGCCATCGGTACGGTCGCGGGGCCGCTGGTCGGCGGCGTGCTGGTGGACACCTCGTGGCTGGGCTGGCGCTGGTGCTTCTTCATCGGGGTGCCCTTCGCACTGGCCGCGATCCTGATCCTGCAGCGCACCCTGCGGCTGCCCACGGTGCGCCGTGAGGTGAAGATCGACTACCTGGGCGCGTTCCTGATCGTCGCGGGTGTCTGCGCGCTGCTGATCTGGACCTCGCTGGCGGGCAACGAGTTCGACTGGGCGTCCTGGCAGACGGCCGCGCTGACCGGTACGGGTGTGGTGCTGCTGGTGGCCGCGGTCCTCGTGGAGGGCCGGGTGCCCGAGCCGATCATTCCGCTGGGCATCTTCCGCAACCGCACGGTCTCCCTGACCACCCTGGCCAGCCTGCTGGTCGGTGTGGCGATGTTCGGCGGCACCGTCTTCCTCTCGCAGTACTTCCAGATCTCGCTGGGCAAGTCCCCCACCATCGCTGGGCTGATGAGCCTGCCGATGATCCTCGGTCTGCTGGTGTCCTCCACCGTCGCGGGCCAGATCATCAGCGCCACCGGCAAGTGGAAGATCCATCTGATCGCCGGCGCCGTGATCATGACGGGCGGTCTGGCGCTGCTGGCGACCATCGACGCCGGCACCGGCTTCGGCCTGCTCAGCGTCTATATGGCGGTGCTCGGCATCGGTGTCGGCATGCTGATGCAGAATCTGGTGCTCGCGGCGCAGAACGACGTGCCCGCGTCCGAACTGGGCGCGGCCACCTCGGTCCTGTCGTTCTTCCGCAGCATGGGCGGAACGATCGGTACGAGCGTGCTCGGCGCGATCCTCGCCAACCGGGTCACGGCCGAGATGACCAAGAGCCTGGGCGGCGCGGGCGCGGCGGCGTCCGGCGGCTCGGGCGAGAGCGCCGTACCGGACATCTCCACGCTGCCCGCGCCGATGCGGGAGATCGTGCAGCACGCGTACGGTGTGGCGACGGCGGAACTCTTCCTGGTCGCGGCCCCGTTCGCGGCTCTGGCGCTGATCGCGGTGCTCTTCATCAAGGAAAAGCCGCTCAAGACCACGAGCGGGATGGAGCGGCTCGCGGAGGAGAGCAAGCAGGGGCCGTCCGGCGGCAGCGCCGATGCCGGCGCCGACGCCCCGGCGGTTCCGCCCGCGCCGGTCGGCTGACCCCGCGGCTCTCCGGCTCCCGTCCGGCGGGCCACGGAATCGGGCCCCGGTCGCTCCCTCGCGGGTGCGGCCGGGGCCCAGGCCGTGTCTGACAAATCCCGTCTGGCGCGCGACGCCTGGCACGACCTGGTCCGTTCGGCTCAGTGGTCGTCCCAGTGGCCCTCGTGCTCGGCGTGCCGGTGTCCGTCGTGCACATAGTCGACATGGTCGTCGTGGGGCACCGCCACATGCCCGCATCCTTCGCCGTGCTGATGCGCGTGGCCACCGTGCGGGACATGGCTGCCGGGCTCGCACTCATCCACATGGTCCTCGTGCATATGGTGGATATGACCGTCATGTACGTAGTCCACATGGTCGTTGTGCGGGACGGCCACATGGCCACAGCCGCCGCCGTGCTGGTGGGTGTGGTTGGGATGGGGAGCGTGTGCGGTCGTCATGGCTCTCTCCGGTCGTCCTTCGGAGCCGGCGCGGCCCGTCCGGTCCACGGGCGCCCGCCGGGCTGATGTCGCCACCCCAACGAGCCGTGGGACAACCGCGTCACCGTCGATGCTGCATTCGAGTGCGTCGCGGGGAACGCCGAAGGGGCGACGGGCTCCGGGCCCGTCGCCCCTTCCGCTCACTCGGTTCCGTGTACCGGCCGGCCCGTGACGATGCCGGACCGGACGCGGTGTCAGACGCCGTACGGGCGCATCGCGGGCGCCACCGCGGCGCTGCCCCGGCCGTGCAGCACCAGCGCGCGGGCCAGGAAGCCCAGCGCCGCCGTGCAGAGCAGGGTCCGTACGATGTTGGTCGTCGCCCAGGTGCCCTTGAACTTCTCGACGACGGAGAAGTCCGTGGCCTTGGCGGCGTCACCGATGGCGGCCAGGTCGTTGTTGAGCGGGATGTTGACGCTGAAGGTGATCATCAAGGCCACCAGGTAGAGCACGGCGGCGGCGCCGATCCACAGCGCGGTGCCCCGCCGGCCCCGCCGGTGCTCCAGGAACGCGGCGATCGCGGCGGCCAGCAGCGCGCCGATGAAGGCCATGCCGAAGAGGCCGTTGCCGTCGATCAGGGCGTTGAAGTTCTGCATCGCCTCGACGTAGGTGCGGTCGTCCGTCTTGGCCAGGCCCGGCATGACGGAGATGTCGTACGCGAAGAAGAGACCCGCCATGAGCCCCATGGTGATGGTGGCGATCATCAGCAGCGGCCCGACCGCTTTGCTCTGGCGTACGGGCGCCGCGGCGGGGCCTGCGGCGGGTGGGCGGCGTAGGGGTTGGGGGTTCCGGTCGGGTTGTAGCTCATGGGATGTCCTTGTCTGGTGGGCGAAGCCGTCCGATGAGAGGTGATCCGGCGGCTGCCACGGTGTCGTCGTCGACGCCGCCGCCGACGTGTGACACGGCGATGGGTCTGTCCGCTGATCTCAGAGTGTCCACGCGGCCTTTGGTCCGGTTCCCTGGCCATTCCTGATGATCTGCGTCATGAGACCAGTCAAGTCCAGAGCGGTGAGACGGTACATAGCCACGAAGCTCAGGTCCATGTTTGTGCGTCCATGCCGGAGTCGGCCCGGCGGAAAGATCATGGCAGGGCGGGCGGCGCCCTGCCAGACCCGCCCGGCCTTTCTCGACCCGGGCTCCAGATGTCCCTGGAAAAGGAAAACGTCTTCCTAGAAAACGGAAACCGGGACAGGTACGGGCTCCGGACGGGCTCCGGGAACGCGGCGCGCGCCCGCGCCGACGCCCAGGTTCTGGTGGATCTCCATGGTGGCCGTGGAGCGGTTCAGGGTGATGTAGTGCAGGCCGGGCGCGCCTTCCGCCAGCAGCCGTTCGGCCATGACCGTGGCGTACTCGACGCCGATGCGGTGGCCCTCCCCCGGCAGGTCGCGGACCGCTTCGAGCCGCTGTGCCAGGTCCTCGGGGAAACGGGCGTCGCTGAGTTCGGCGAAGCGGCGGATCTGCCGGAAGTCCGTGGCCGGCATGATCTCCGGGATGACCGGGGTGGTGCAGCCGGCCGACTCGATCCGGTCGCGGAGCCGGAGATAGTCCTCGACGTGGAAGAACATCTGGGTGATGGCGTAGTCGGCGCCCGCCCGGCACTTGGCCACGAAGTGGCGGATGTCGCTCTCCCAGTCCGCCGAGCGCGGATGGCGCTCGGGGAAGGCCGCCACGCCGACCGTGAAGTCGCCCAACTCACGGATGAGCGAGACCAGTTCACTGGCCTGGGCGAAGCCCTCCGGGTGCCGTACCCACTCGCCGCGCGGGTCGCCCGGCGGGTCGCCGCGCAGGGCGAGTACGTCCCGGATGCCGGCGTCCGCGTACTGGCCGATGATGTGGCGCAGTTCGGCCACCGAGTGGCCGACCGCGGTGAGATGCGCGACGGGACGCAGGGTGGTCTCGGCGGCGATGCGCTTGGTGACCTCGATCGTACGGTCGCGCGAGGAGCCCCCGGCGCCATAGGTGACCGAGACGAAGGACGGCGCGAGCGCCTCGATACGGCGGATGGCGTTCCAGAGCGTGCGCTCGCCGGCCGCGGTCTTGGGCGGGAAGAACTCGAAGGAGTACGAGCGCCCTCCGTCGGCCGGCAGGGGGCGCGGGCCTGGCTCCGGGTGCCGCAGACGTTCCGGGTTCTGTGCCGCCATGGCGGGGGTCCTTCCTGGTCGCTCGGTGTGGGGGTGGGTACGGTCCGCACACAGTAGCCGCGATGGACCGCGCCCATCCCGGCATGCCCACGGACTGATCACGGGAACCGCGAGGAATCCGCGAACGGCTTTGCCGGGCAGGGGAGTTCGGGCGCGGCCCCAGGTGTTGTCCGATGGTCTCGACCGGCCTGGAAGGACCCGCGCCGCCGGGTGCCCGGAGGTCAGTCGCCGGTGGTGGTGCCCCGGCCGCGCAGCAGGCACTCCTCCAGGAAGGCCACCGCCCGGAGATGGTACGTACGGGCGGCGCGGCCGATGCTGATGTTGTGCCCGGCGGCGGGCAGCCGCTCCACCGTCACCAGGGGCGCGGCGGTCAGCCGGCCGGTCATCGAGGCCAGCGCCGCGTCGTCCAGCTCCCACCACAGCTCGTGCTCGGCGAAGGTCAGCCGGACTGGGTTGGTGATGGCGCCGGCCAGTCTCGGGTACTGGATGGGCCACACCGCCGTCTGGATCTCCTCCCGCCGCGGCACCGGCCGCAGCAGGGCGCGGCTGGCCCGGAACGTACCGGGCGCGTACAGGTTCAGCGGGCCCCAGTTGAGGCGGGAGGCGCCCCCGCCGAGGGTGTCGGGGAAGTGCCGGGCCTCGGGGGCGTACCGCCAGCCGCAGCCGTTGATGTCGAGGCCGATCAGCGCTCGGCCGGCGTCCTGGGCCGCCATGTGCAGGGTGACCTTGCCGCCGTCGGAGTGGGCGACCACGAAGAATCCGGCGCCGGTCGGGTGGTGCAGGGCGAAGTCGGCGAGCGCGGCATGCAGGGTGGTCGCCTGCTCGCCGAGCGGCTGGCCCTCCGGGATCTGCCGCGCCGAGGCGCCGTAGCCGGGGCGGTCGAGGGACAGTACGGAGAAGCCCAGGCGCGCGCCGAGCGCCAGCAGTGAGTCGGCCGGGTCGGTCAGCCCGTTGAAGTACTCGGCGCACATGCCCCGGCCGTGGATGGCGACGATCACGGCGCGGGGCGCGACGCCATCGGGCTCGGCGAGCAGGCCCGACATCTCGATGCCGTCGGCGTCGAGGGTGACGGCACGGACGGCGGGCACCGCCGACAGGACATCAGCGGGGGCGGCGGATCCATCGGGGACGGCGGGTGCGGCGGGTGCGGTCATGACGGGCGGTTCTCCCGGGGAGCGGGTGCAGGAGCGGTACGGGGACGGGGGCGCGGGCGGCGGGACGTGCGAGGACGGACCGGAAGGTGTACGGCCGGGGGCGGTCAGGACCTGCGGGCCGGGACGGAGCGGGTCCTGGCGCCGTCCAGCTCCTCCAGCCAGGCACCGGCGTTCGCGGTGCGCAGCAGCGAGGTGCCGACCAGCAGTCCGCCGAAGCCCGCGTCGAGCAGCCGCGCCGCGTCGGCCGGGCTGTCGATGGCGCTGGCGCTGACCGGGCACGGCGTACCGGCCGCCTGGAGCGCGGGCAGCAGGGCGAGGCTGCGGTCGAGATTGCCCCGGTCGGTCTCCTTGGCCTTGATGTCCTTGTTGTTGACGGCGATCACGCATGCCTCGGTGTGCGGCAGACCGTCCAGCTCGGCCTCCTCGGTCACCTCGATGAACGGGGTGAGTCCGGCCGCGAGGGCGGCGGTGATCAGGGTGCGCATACTGGACCTGGGCAGCAGCGCGGCCGTGAGCAGTACGGCCGAGGCTCCCAGTTCCACCGCGGTCTTGAGCTGGTCCCTGCGGGTGATGAAGTCCTTCTGGAGCAGCGGCAGATCGGTGAGCGCGGCGACATCGCGCAGCAGCGCGGGGGTGCCGCCGAACCACCGTCCCGTCACCACCGAGATGCACGGGGCGCCCGCCGCCTCGTACGACTCGACGATCGCGGCCGGGGTGCGCCCGCCGAGCAGGTCGTAGCCATGGGCGTCGCGCCGTTTGACCTCCATGACCAGGGGGCGTTCGGCGGCCAGCAGGGCTTCCAGGAAGCGGGCGGTCATAAGGACTCCTCAAGGGACGGGGCGGTCCGCCAGGCGCGGGCCAGGGCGGTGACGGCGGGCGCCGAGAAGCGTCCGCCGCCGTCACGGGCGGCGGTGTCGACATCGATGCCGCGGAACCCCGGGTGGGCGGCGACGCCGTCGTAGTCGGCACGGCTCTCCGGGGAGATGCCGCCCGCGAGCAGGAACGGCCGGCTGAGCCTGGGCAGCAGCGCCAGTACGTCCGGCTCCGCCAGCCGCTGTCCCGTACTGCCGATCCGGCCGTCCTCGGTGGCGGCGTCGAGCAGGAACAGATCGGTGCCCGCCCGTTCGTACGCCCCGATCAGCGGGCGTTCGAGGCAGCTTCCGCCGCGCAGGTGCAGGACCTTGACCAGGACCGCGTCGGGCAGGGCGGCGCGCAGTGCCGCGACGACGGGGGGCGGCTGGTACGCGTGCAGTTGCAGCCAGCGCAGGCCGGTGCGGCGGGCCAGGCCGGCGAGGGCTTCGGGGTCGCTGAGGAAGGTGACGAGGACCGGTTCGAGCCGGCCGGTGGCACGGGCCGCCGCGACGAGTTCGGTGAGGCGTTCCTCGGACAGCTCGGCATGGCCGCCCGGTACGCCGTGCCATACGCCCACGCAGTCCGCTCCGGCGGCCGCGAGCGTGGCGATGTCGTCGTGCGAGGTGGCTCCGCAGACCTTCAGAACCCGGCGGGTCTCGGGTGCGGCCGAGTGTCCCGCCGGGAGCCTGGAGCCGGGTTCCGGGCTCATTTGCCCAGGCCCAGCATCGAGGCGATGCGGTTGTACTGGATTTCCGTGGTGCCGGAGTAGATCGTGCCGGCCACGGCGTTGCGCACGTCCTTCTCCAGACCGTACTCGGTCATGTAGCCGTGACCGCCGAAGATCTGCACGGCGATCAGGCTGGTCTCCACGTTGGCCTCGCTCGTCACCAGCTTGGCGATGGCCAGGTCCACGGTGACGTTCTCGCCGGCCGCGAGCCGTTCACCCGTGTCGTACAGCCACTTCCTTGCCGTCTCCAGCCTGATCTTCGTGTCGACGATCTTGTTGGCGACGGACTGGTACGAGCCGATCGGCTTGCCGAAGGAGCGGCGGGTCTTCGCGTAGTCGAGGCAGCGGTCGAGCCGGTGCTGCATCTCCCCGACGTTGACGATGAAGGAGAACAGGATCTCCCGCTTCATCACGTAGTCGAGCACGATGAACCCTCCGCCGACCCGGCCGAGCACCTGGGTCCTGGGGATACGGCACTCGTCGAAGAACAGCTCGCTGAGCGGCGAGGTCCGCAGTCCCATCTTCTTGGTGGGTTTGCCGATCGTGAGCCCCGGGGTGTCCCGGTCCACGAGGAACGCGGTGACCCCGAGCGGACCGCCGTCCGGATGCGTACGCGCGTAGACGACGAACACATCGGCGACGGGGCCGTTGCTGACGAAGATCTTCGAGCCGTCCAGGACGAACTGGTCGCCGTCCCGCACCGCCCGGGTGGTCATCGCCATGGCGTCCGAGCCGCCCTCGGCCTCGGTGATGGCATGAGCGCCGATCATCTCGCCCGAGCAGATCCGGGTGAGATACCGCTCCTTCTGGCCGTCCGTACCGAACTTCTCCACCGGTACGCCGGTACTGGCCATGGTGGTGGTGACCGAGAAGCTCAGCCCGGAGTCACGGCAGTGCTCGCCCAGCCCTTCGAGCAGATACATGGTGGTGAGCAGGGACTGGCCGAGGCCGCCCCAGCGCTCGTCGAAGGGCAGTTGGAGGATGCCGGTCTCCCGGATCAGTTTCCACTTGTCCCAGGAGAACGTGGCCTGTTCGTCCTGTTCTATGTGGCCGGCGCTGAGCGCCTCACCCCACCGGGCCAGACCTTCTCGCAGTTCGGCCTGGTCGGCGTTCCAGCGGATCACGGCGAGCCTTTCCGTTACGGATGATCAGAGGCGGGCGGTCGAGCGGACTGCGGACGGATCAGGGGCGGTCAGTAGGCGGAGGAGACGTGCTCGTCGAGCTGGTGCACCTCGTCGCCGCGGAGCGCCGGGGAGAACACGCAGATCAGACGCAGGTCCTCGTGCGGGCTGGCGACGAGGTAGTGGGCGTCGTGCTCGTCGAGCGAGTAGAGGACACCGGGCGTGATCGGGTGCGAGGTGCCGTCCAGTTCGATGACCTCGCCCGAGCCCTCGATGCAGTAGCAGGATTCGATGTGATTGCGGTACTCCAGACGGGACTTGGTGCCCGCGCGCACGATAGTGTCGGTGATGCTGTAGTCGAGGCCGTCGGCGGCCACGATGAAGCGACGGCTCAGGCCATTGCCCCACTCGACCGTCTTCACGTTCTCCAGTTCGCGGATGAACATGATCAACTCCCAGTTCTCTCGGGTGTGATGGAACGGTTGGGCGATACGGACCTGACAAAGGTGCGGAAGCCGTCGATGACGTCGCCCCCGCGGTCGAGCGACTGCTCGATCCGGGCGACACCTGCGGAGCCGATGATTACGGCATCGGCTCCGCAGGCTCCGACGGTCTCCACGTCCTGCCTGGTCCTGACCCCGAAGCCGATGGCTATCGGGGACGTCGTGTGCGCCCGGAGCGCGGTGACCGTACCCGCCAGGGCGGCGTGGCCGGCGGCCGGAGCGGTGCCGCTGCGTCCGTAGTGGGCGACGAGATAGAGATACGCGGTGGCCTCGGCGGCGGCCTGGGCCATGGTCCCGGGGTCGCTCTGCTGGTAGCAGGTGGTGACGACGGGCACTCCCGCGGCGCGGGCGGCCGTGTAGTGGGCGGTGCGCAGCCGGGGCGGCAGCGCGTGGACGAGCAGCCCGTCGGCGCCCGAGTCCGCGATGGTGCGGAGGGTCTTCTCGGGCTCGCGGTGCTTGAGGGAGTGGCTCCAGTCGGCGAGCAGCGCGATCCGCAGCCGCCGCAGCCGGGGCCGTACCTCGGCGATGAACGCGAGCACCTCGTCGAGCCCGACACCGAGGGCGAGCGCGCGGGCGGCCGAGCGGCGGATCACGGGACCGTCGGTGACCGAGTCCGGGAAGGGGACGGCCAGTTCGAGACAGTCGACGCCCTCCTCGTCCAGCATCAGGACCAGATCGGCCAGGACATCGAGGGGCGGGTCCCCGGCGTTGAGGAACAGGGCGAGCCCGGGTCCTTCGCCGGGGGCGGTCCTGGGGAAGAAGTCAGCCATGGGTCGCCGTCCCGGTCCCGGTCCTGGTGGTGCGGGGCGCCGCCGCCCGTATCCGCTCCGCGAGATCGCGGGCGGCTCCGCTCCGTACCGCTTCCTCCGTGACGGCGAGGGCCTTGGTCCAGTCGGGGGTGTGGCCGCTCGCGACGGAGAGGGCCGCGGCGTTGAGGCAGACCGTACGGGTGGCCACGTCGCCGGCGGTGCCGTCGAGCACGGACAGGAAGTGTGCGGGCGCCGAGGCGGGGTCGGTGACGGGCTGGAGATCCTCGAAACCGCCGTCGCCCCGGACCAGTTGGCCCGCGGGGAAGCGCAGTTCGCGGCCGTCGTTGGTGTGGATGGTGTTGTCGGCGAAGCCGAGCAGCTCATCGGCGCCACGGTCGTTGGTGGTCAGCCACAGGGTGCGGCCGGTCACGGTGGTGGCGAGGGCGCGCAGTTCGGCCAGCGGCGCGATCGCCGAGACCCCGGTGATCTGCGCCGTGACGGGCAGGTCCGCGAGGAACGGCCCGAGGGCGTTCAGGAAACGGCCGAAGGGCTTCATGCTGGTCGGCGCGATGGTCCTGGCCAGCCGGGTGAGCTGGACGGGGTAGACGAACGGTCCGGCGAAGGCGATGCCGTACCGGTCGAGCGTCTCGGCGGTCTGGTCGTACGAGGAGGTCAGCCGGACACCGAGCCGTTCCAGCAGGTCGACGGAGCCGAGCGAGCTGGTGTACGCGCGCGAGCCGGTCTTGACGACCCGCACCCCGGCCGCGGCGGCGACGAACGCCGACGCGGTGGAGATGTTGAACGTCCTGGGTCCGCCGCCGGTGCCCACCACATTGACCGTGCCCGCCCAGCGGCCCGCCTCTTCGGCGGGCCGCCGTTCGGCGAGCGAGTCCAGCAGCGCGCGCAGCGTCTCGTGGCCGGGCAGCCCGGTGGTCAGGGAGGCCAGCAGGGCGAGGGCCTGCGCTCTGTCGAGTTCGCCGTCGCCGAGCTGGTCCCAGAACGACCGCCAGGTCTCGCGCCCGACCGGGGCGCGCCGCTCCAGCAGGCCGATGAGTGCCTCATGCACCGTTAACTACCTGCCACCTCTGGACGGCGCGCACCGGCGATGAACGCGTCGATCGCCGCGACACTGCGGAAATTGTTGGGGTCGAGGTCGGCGTCGCCGATCGCCACCTCGAAGCGGTCCTCGACCCAGGCGATCAGCTTCAGCACACCGAGGCTGTCGATGACCCCGTCCGAGAGCAGATCGTGGTCGTCAGCCAGCTCCTGGGCGGTGACGTCCGGCAGGAACTCCTCGATGACGAACTGCTTGATGGTGCCGACGTGGCTCATGACGTCCTTCCTTTTGCTGTTGACAACTCGTGGAGACGGTCGAGCGACTTGCGGTCGACCTTTCCGGTGGCGGTCTTCGGCAGCGGCTCCGCGACGATGTGGAGCTTGGCCGGGACGGCCGCCCTGGGCAGGCTCCGCGCGCAGTGCTGACGGAGTGTCAGGGTGGTCAGCCCGCTGCCGGGGGGCGCTCTGGACGGCGGCGACGAGCCGGCGGCCCTCGATCGGGTCGGGTACGGCGGCCACGCCCGCTTCGAGTACGGCGGGGTGGTCGAGGAGGACCCGCTCGACCTCGGCGGTGTTCACGGCGACTCCGCGGACCTTGACCTGGTGGTCGCTGCGCCCGGTGAGATGGAGCCGGCCCGCGGCGTCGCGGCGTACCAGATCGCCGGTACGGAACCAGCGCCGGTCGTCGAGTCCCAGCGGATGGCCGGTGAACTTGTCGGCGTGGCGGGTCCGGTCGAGATAGCCGGCCGCCTGGAAGGGCGTGGACACGTACAGCTCGCCGGAGCCCGGGCCCTGGACTGCCTCGCCGTGCTCGTCGAGGATCAGTGCCTCGACTCCGGGCAGCGGGACGCCGATCGGTACGGGCGGGGCGTCGGCGGCGCTGGTGTCGACCTCGTGGATGAAGCTGTCGTTGGTCTCGGTGCAGCCGTAGATGTTGTGGATCCGGGCCTTGGGGAACAGCTCGGGGAGCGCGGCGAAGGTGCGGTCGGGGATGACATCGCCGCTGAACATCACATGCTCGACGCCGGGCAGGGTCGCGCCGCGCCGCTGGGCCGCGTCGAGGAGCAGCCCGTAGAACATCGGTACGGCCTGGACGACCTGGACGTCATGGCGTTCGAGGAGGTCGAGCAGATGGCCGCCGCGGGCGGCGAGGCCGGGGTCGACCAGGACGACCCGGCCGCCGTGCGCCAGCGTCGTCCAGACATCGAGCAGGCAGAGGTCGAAGTTGAGCGGGGCGTAGTTGAGCACGGTGCTGCCGGGGCCGATGGAGAAGGCGGGTCCGGCCCAGGCGACGAACCGGTTCACGGCTTCGCGGCCCAGCGGGACGATCTTGGGCAGGCTGGTGGAGCCGGAGGTGGTGAGCATGAACGACACCTCGGCGGCCTCGCGGGGCGCCAGCGGCTGCGGGGTGACCTCGGGGTTCGGCACCACGCCCGGGTCGGTGGCCTCGGGGGTGATCACCCGGCGGCAGCCCGCCTGCGCGAAGAGATCCGCGAGCAGGGCGGGCGCGAGCGCGGGCGAGGGCAGCAGGAAGGGGCGGCGGGCCAGCAGGCAGGCCAGGACGAGGGCGATGGCGGTGGGTGACTTGGTGGCCAGGACACCGACGGGCTCGCCGGGGGCCAGTTCCAGCCGGGCCAGCCGGTCGCGTTCGCGGCCGGCCTCCTCGTACAGCTCGCGGTAGCTGATCTCCTCGCCGTTCCACAACAGGGCTGTGGCATCGGGCCGTTCACGGACCTGGGAGAGGAATCCCCCCACCAGGCCGAGTCCGTCAGTCGTCATCACCGGCTCCGTCTCTGTCCGCGTTCCGGGTCTGGGTGCCTGCTTCCGTGCTTGCTGTGCCTTCCGTGCTGGTCTCTGTGGTCTCAGGGGCTGCCGCGTCGGCGGGTTCGAGTTCGACCCAGCCGCTCTTGACGGCCGGTCCGGCCGGGGTACGGCAGGTGAAGCGGACCACCCGGCCCGCCGCGTCGGGCTGGAGTTCGACGCGGAGCGGTTCGCCGGGCGCGACGGGCGCGGAGAAGCGGCCGCCGATCCCCCGGACCCGGGAGGCGTCGCCGTCGGCGTACCGGTCGGTGATCTCCTCGACGGCCAGGGCCACCACGCTCATGCCGTGCGCGATGACCGAGTCGAAGCCGGCGGCGCGGGCCGCGTCCTCGTCGAGGTGGATCGGGTTCTCGTCACCCGAGGCATGGGCGTACCGGCGGATCCACTCGGCGGTCGGCTCATGGACGGTGGTGGCGGGCTCGCCGGAGCCGGAGGGCGCGGGGGCCGCGGCGCCGCCGGCGATGTCGCCGAAGGGTTCGAGGACGGTGGCGCCCACCAGCAGGGCGCTGGTGACCAGTTCGGCGAAGGGCCCGGCGTCCTCGCGCGCGTCCCCGTCGGCCGCGCCGTCGCCGGTGAGCAGGGAGCGCAGGGCGACGCGGGTGCCGCGTGCCTCGCGCCGGGCGCCGAGCACTTCGAGGCGTACGGTCACCGTCTCACCGGGGCGTACCAGCCGGTGGCAGCGGATGTCCTGGGAGAGGTGGACCACCGACACGGGTCCCGGCTCGTCCGCGGTCAGCGCCTCCACGGTCCGCTCGGCCACCGTGTGGGCGAGGACGAACGCGTGGACGGGCGAGGCGAGTTCGTCCTTGGCGACGGGCAGCTCGGCACGGACCGCTGACCGGTAGGCGGCGATCTCCTCGGCGGTGACCGTACGGACCGCGGCCGGCGGGTTGAACGCGGAGTTCGTGGAGGTCGTCATACCGGCGCCACCACCAGGCTGGAGTTGTGGCCGCCGAAACCGAAGGAGTTGGACAGCGCGGGACCGGATGCCACGGCGCGCGGGGCGCCGTGGACCACATCGATTTCCATGCCTGGCTCCAGCCGTTCGTGGTTGGCGGTGGGTGGGACCTCGCGCTCGCGCATGGCCTGCACGGTGGCGATGAGCTCGACGGCGCCCGCGGCCCCGATGAGATGGCCGATGACGCTCTTGTTGGCGGTGACCGGGGGCCCGTCGGGGCCGAACACCTTGGCCAGCGCGGTCGCTTCGGCACGGTCGTTGTGCTGGGTGGAGGTGCCGTGCGCGTTGATGTGGACGATGTCGGAGGGGGTCAGCCCCGCGTCGGCGATCGCCCCGTTCATGGCGCCGATGGCGCCGCCGCCGTCCGGCAGCGGCATCGAGAGGTGGTACGCGTCGGCCGTGGAGGCGTAGCCCTCGACCGTCGCGTACGTCCGCGCGCCGCGCGCCCGCGCGTCGTCGAGGCGTTCCAGGACGACGAAGCCGGCGCCCTCCCCCATGACGAAGCCGTCGCGGTCGGCGTCGAACGGCCGGGAGGCGTGCTCCGGGTCGTCGTTGCGCAGCGATACGGCGTTGAGGTTGCCGAACCCGGCGAGGGTGACGGGCGTCAGGGTCGACTCGCAGCCGCCGGCCAGGACCACATCGGCCCGGTAGGTCTGGAGCAGCATCAGCCCGTGGCCGATGGCGTCGGCGCCGCTGGAGCAGGTGGTGGCGATGGTCAGGGCGGGGCCCTGCCAGCCGAGCCGCATCGCGATCTGGGCCGCAGCCGCGTTGGGCATCGTCATCAGCGGCATCAGCGGATTGACCCGGTGCGGTCCCGACTCGGTGAAGTTGCGGGACTCGGCGTCGCTGGTGGCCCGGCCGCCGACGGCGTTGCCGACGACGATCGCGGTACGGTCCGGGTCGGCGTCGGGCGCGCCCGCGTCACGGTGGGCGGCGAGAGCGGCCGTCGTACCGTACAGCGCGAACGGGTCCATCCTGCGGGCGTCCTTGGCGGGCACCAGCCCGGCCTCGTCGAGCCCGCGGACCCGGCAGCCGATCCGTACCCGGTGGCGCTCCAGGTCGAGATGGGTGAGGGTGGCGGCCGTGGACCGGCCGGCGCGCAGCGCGGACCACAGGTCGCCGGGGGTGCACCCGGCCGGTGTGACGACGCCCATGCCGGTGATCGCGACAGGCGCCTTGAGCTGTGCGTGCCTCGCTGAGGTTGACATCTCTGATCCCGAATCCCGTACGGACGGCGGAGGGCGGACAGCGGCCGGCCGGCGCCGGCGCGCGAGGGTGAGCGTGAGTGCGGGCAGGCCGGGCCGGCGGCCGGCGCTAGGGCCGGCCGGACCCGGCTCGGGCGTGCGGCTCCCGGCGGATCAGGCCGGGATCAGACCGCACTGGTGGGCGGCCTTGAGGAAGGCCTCCGCGGCGAAGTCGATGTCCGCCTTGGTGTGCCGGGCGGTGATGGCGATCCGCAGCCGCGCCAGGTCGTTGGGGACGGCCGGGGTGACCACCGGCAGTCCGATGACACCGGCCGCGCGGCAGGCGGTGGCGTAGTCGTACGCCGCGTCGTCGGAGCCCGCGATGACCGGGACGACCGCGGTCTCGCTGTCGCCGGTGCGCATTCCGCCGTCGTTGAGCATCTTGCGGAACCGGGCGGACTCGGTCTGGATGTGGCTGACGCGCTCGGGCTCGCGCTCCAGGATGCGCAGCGACTCCAGCGCGGCGGCGGCCTGGGCCGGGCCGAGGGCGGCGGAGAAGAGGAACGGGCGCGCCGCGTACTTGAGATGGCCGATCAGCTCGCTCGGCCCCGCGACCCAGCCGCCCATGGAGGGGATGGCCTTGGAGAGGGTGCCCAGCTTGACATCGACCTTCGCGGTGTAGTCGAAGTGCTCCTCGATGCCCTTGCCGGTGGCGCCGATGACACCGAGGGCATGGGCCTCGTCGACCATCAGGAGCGCGTTGTGCGCGTCGCAGACGGCGCGCAGCTCGGGCAGCGGGGCGATGTCGCCGTCCATCGAGTAGACGCTGTCGACGATGACGAGGCGGACGCCCTCGGGGCTCGCGGCGGCCAGCCGGCGGTCGAGGTGCTCGACGTCGTTGTGCCGGAAGCGGGTGACGGTGGCGCCGCTGAGGCGGCAGCCGTCGACGATGCTGGCGTGGTCGTACTTGTCGATGAAGACGGTGTCGCCGCCGCCGACCAGACCGCCGACCGTACCGACGTTCGCCGCGTAGCCGGAGCCGAAGACCATGGCCTCCTGGCGGCCGGCGAACCGGGCGACCTCCGCCTCCAGTTCCTCGTGCAGCGGGATGGAGCCGGCCAGCGCCCGCACCCCGTGGTTGCCGGTGCCGTACAGGTCGAGCGCGGCCTTGGCCGCGGCGACCACGCGCTCGTCGCCCGCCAGCCCGAGGTAGCTGTAGCCGGACATCATCAGGAGCCGCTCGCCGTCGAGGTCGGCGTACGCCGAGTCGCGCTCGACCGTGTACGTCACGAAGCTGTTGCGGCGGGCCGGCTCCCACTCGAGGGACTGCACACGACGGCGCGTCGCGTCCAGTTTCGGCGCGAGACGTTCCCATCCTCCGGACGTGTTCACGTGCGTCTCCTCATCCACGTTTCGGACAATTACCGGAGTCCGCTCAACCTTGGACTCAAAGTGCGACGCAATTCAACGACAGCCGCGCAAGCCGCGCGCAACACGACCGTGAAATGGGGAAATCGGACGGCGCAACAAGAACGCGACACGCCCCAGGAAGCGGAATCCATCTCTCCGACCAATTCCCGGGGAATGTTCCCCAGCCATGGTTGACACGGAGAGAAGGCCGATTGGTATCGTCCAAATCTTGTGCAGGGGGCACGCACCGCTTGTCCCGATATCCTTCACAAGGACCATCGTGACGGGCCCCCTGGCGAGATTCCGACGCCGGTGGCAACCGCCGCCGGTGGAAACGGCAGACAAGCCGACCGCACCGGGGAGTACAGCTTGCTCATCAGACTTGCTGGTCTCGTCACGATCGAACCCGAAGGGGTTCCTCCGCAGCACCTGTCCAGCGCTCAGGCACAAGTCGCGTTCGCCCGGCTCATTCTGGAACGGTCCGGGGGCACCAGCCGCGACCAACTGGCGGACACCGTCTGGCCCGACGGCCTGCCAGACACCTGGGCCTCGGCCCTGCGCAGTGTCGTCAGCCGGGTCCGTACATTCGTCACGTTTCCCCGGCAGCAGCCCGGTGTCACCCCGCTCGTCGCCCAGGGCGGCCGCTATCTGCTGCGGCTTCCCGACGACGCGGCGGTGGACATCGAGTGCGCCGAGGCGGCGCTCGGCGAGGCGGCCGACGCGTACGCGGCCGGCTCCTACGCCGTCGCACAGCAGCTCGCGTCCGGCGCCGTGTCAAATCTACGCGGGTCATTCCTGCCGGCCCATGAGGGCGAGTGGGTCAACAGCGTCCGGGAGCGGCTCGATGAGCTGCGTCTTTCCGCGCTGGAGACCGCGAGCCTGGCGTCGTCCGCGCTGGGCGACGAGCATCACGCGCTGCGGTACGCCGAAGAGGCCGTACGCCGTGCGCCGTTCCGGGAGAGCGCGTACCGCTGCCGGATGGCCGCGCACCGTACGGCGGGCAACCGGGCCGAGGCGCTGCGTACGTATCAGCAGCTCAGGGAGGTCCTGGCGGAGGAGCTGGGGATAGACCCGGCGCCGGAGAGCCAGGCCGCGTATCTGGAACTGCTGCGCTCGCCCGATCCGCAGCGGGCGCCGGAGCCGAGGGCGGTCACCCGGCTCGATCCGCTGCTGATGGGCATGTTCGAGGCGCCGAGCCCGAGGCCGGCGGCGCCGCGGCCGTGCACGCTGACGGCGGACGGCTGTCTCACCCATCCGGTGCGTCCGGCGCGATCCGCGCCGACGCGGCGTGTGGCGTAACCGACAGCGGGGGAACATACGCGGGCGGCCCGGCAGTTGCCGGGCCGCCTCTTTTTCGCCGGCCGGCCGGTCGGGGCTCGATGTCCGTCCGAGGGGCCGGGGCATGCCGGACGGCCGGGGCGCGAGGAGCACACCGGCCGTACGGATATGTGACGGGTCTCGTACCGGCGGAGCCGGTGTCAGGTGATCGAGACCCCGCTGTCGATACTGATGACCTGGCCGGTCATACAGTCCTGGTCCAGGAAGAGCGAGGCGCTGCGGGCCACTTCCTCGACCGTGACGAAGCGAGGGATGGGGGCCTTGTCCTCCATGCCCTCGATGACCCGGCCCGGCAGGTCCTTCGTCATGCCCGTGATCATGAAGCCCGGCGAGAGGGCGTTCACGGTCACCCCGCGGCGGCCGCACTCGGCGGCCAGGGTGCGGGTGAGGCCGATGAGACCGGCCTTGGACGCGGAGTACGCCGTCTGGCCCGCTGTCGCGATCAGGCCGGAGGGCGACACCACGTTGATGATCCGGCCCCACCGCCGGCGGAGCATGTACGGCACGGCCACCCGGGCGGTGTGGAACGAACCGACCAGGTTGGTCTGGATCACCTGCGCCCAGTCGGCCGGTGACTGCATCGCCATGAGCGAGTCCTTGCGGATCGCGCCGTTGTTGACGAGGACGTCGACCGGGCCGAGTTCATCGCTGATCCGGGCGTACATGGCGTTGACGGCGTCCCAGTCGCCGACATCGCCGGTGACCAGGACCGAGTCGTTGCCGAGCTTCTCCTGGACGGCGCGGGCCTGGGTCTCGGAGCTGTTGTAGTGCACCGCGACCCGGCAGCCGAGCGCGTCCAGCTCCAGGGCCAGGGCCTGGCCGAGTCCACCGGAGGCCCCGGTGACCAGGGCTACCGGCTGTTCGGGACGGCTGCCCTGCGGCTTGTTGCCGCTCATTTCCTCACCCCGCCCCACTCCATCAGGATCGAGCCCCAGGTCATGCCCGCCCCGAAGCCCGCGAGCAGCACCTTGTCACCGTTCTTGATCCGGCCCTCGTCGAGCGCCTCGGTGAGAGCGATCGGCACGGACGCGGACGCGGTGTTGCCGTACCGCTCCAGATTGGTGATCAGCGCTTCCTGCCGCAGACCGGTGTGGCTGAGGATCGAGTTGATGATCCGGATATTGGCCTGGTGCGGGATGACATGGTCGATGTCGGCCGCGTCGACCTTGGCGCTCTCCAGGGTCTCCCGGACCGTACGGACCGTGTAGCGCACGGCGTTGAGGTAGATCTCATTGCCGTTGATCTTCGCGTAGTGCAGGCCCTGACGGACCGTCTCCTCGGTGGTCGGCATCCTGCTGCCGCCCGCCAGCACCTTGAGACTGCCGGTGCAGGAGCCGTCCGCGCCGAGGTTCCACGCCTTGACCCGGTTCTCGGGCCCGGGCTGGAGGACCACCGCGCCGGCACCGTCGCCGACGAGGATGGACAGGTCCCGGTCGGCGGGGTTGGCCGTCAGGGTGTGGGTGTCGGAGCCGATCAGCAGGATCGGCCGGGGGTCGATGGCGATCAGCGCCATCGCCGACACCAGCGCGTAGATGAAGCCCGCGCACTCGGAGTTGACGTCGTGCGCGCCGCCCGCGATCCCCAGATCGTGGTGGACGAACGCGGACGTCGCCGGCGAGGGCTGCTCGGGCGTGGCGGTGGCGACGATGAGATGAGCGATGTCGCCACCGGTCAGCCCGGCCTTCTCCAGGGCGCGCCGGCCGGCCTCGACAGCCAGTGAGGCGGTCGTCTGGCCCGGTCCCACGGCCCGGCGCTCCCGGATGCCGCACCGGCTGACGATCCAGTTCTCGTCGACGCCGAAACGCTCCGCCAACTCCACGCTGGTGACCTTGCGCTCGGGTACGGCCATGCCCCACCCGGTGATGTCGAAGCCGTTCACAGGCGCGCTCGCTACGCCTGCGCCGGCTGCGGGACGAGCGCGAGGATCCGCTCGTACACGTGGCGCAGCGTGGTGGTGTCGTCGAGGTCGGCGAAGAGCGACTCGTCGGCGGGGATGTCCGGGTACTGGTTCTGGAACCCGTACAGCCACTCCATCAGGTCCAGCGAGTCCACGTCGGCGATGTGCTGGAGCGGTGCATCGGGGCTGACCTCCTGGGCGCCCGACACGGCCTCGAGCTGGCTCGCCAGTTCTTCGATGGTGGGCAGCGTCATGAGCTTCGGTCCTCTCTCGCGGTGCATCCGGTTTCGAGAGGCATGGAAGCGCGGGCCGCGCAATCCGGGCGCAACACCGCCGACTCATGGACGTCTTGCACATCTGTTGCGAGCGACGCGGTTTGCTCGTGGCCGATTCAACGGTCGGAACGAGCGGCGCAGCGACGAGAACGACAGGAAAGAGGTCGAGGATGACAACGGTCGCCCCCAGATCCGTGGACCCCGAGGTCGACGCGGTCAGGCACCACTACGAGGTGAGCAACGATTTCTACCGGCTCCTGCTGGGTCCGACCATGATGTACTCCGGCGGCTACTGGGAGCAGGGTGAGGACCTCGTCGGAACACTGGACGAGGCTCAGGAGCGCAAGCTCGACACCTTCGCCGAGCTGGCCGGGGCCGCGGGCACCCGCCGTGTGCTGGACATCGGCTGCGGCTGGGGCACCATGCTCAACCGCCTCACCACCGTGCACGGTGTGGAGCAGGCTGTCGGTCTCACGCTGAGCCGCACCCAGGAGGCGTTCATCGCCGGCCTGGACAACCCGCGCATCACCACGCGGGTGGAGAGCTGGGCGGACCACGAGACGGACGACAAGTACGACGCGGCGTTCTGCATCAACGCGCTGGAGCACTTCGTCTCCTCCAACCTGCCGCCGCGCGAGCGCACCAAGCGCTACCGCTTCTTCTTCAACCAGGTGGCCAAGGCCCTCAACCCGGGTGCGAAGTTCGTCCTGCACACGATGACGGCCGAGGCGCAGCCGATGAACCGCGAGCTGCTCGCGGACCTGAAGTTCCTGCAGCGCTCGGAGTTCGAGGGGATGCACATCCCGCACCTCCACGAGCTGACCGCCGCCGCCGAGGGCGTCTTCCACGTCGTGGAGATCGTCAACGAGCGGGAGTCCTTCGCCATGGCGTGCCGCGCCTGGCTGGAGCGGCTCGCCGCGGACCGTGAGACGGCCGTCGCCCTGGAGGGCGAGGAGGTCGTGGCCCGCTTCGAGCGCTACCTCGACATCTTCGCGTACACCCTCGAAGACAAGTTCTTCAACAACTTCCGCGTCACCATCGAGCGCAGGGGCTGAGGAGGCCACCGTGACGAGCATTCTCGAACCCGCCCACGGGGGCGGCGTGAGCAACGGGACGGAGGAGCCGGCCGGCCGGGGCCCCACCCGTCATCTGCGGGTCGCGGTCATCGGTACCGGCTTCTCCGGCCTGGGGACGGCCATCCGGCTGCTCCAGAAGGGAATCGACGACTTCCTGGTCTTCGAGCGGGCCGACGAGGTGGGCGGCACCTGGCGCGACAACGACTACCCGGGGTGCGCCTGTGACGTCCAGGCCCATCTGTACTCCTTCTCGTTCGCCCGCAACCCGGAGTGGAAGAGCACCTTCGCCAAGCGCGACGAGGTGTTCGAGTATCTCCGGAACTGCGCCGACCGCTTCGGGGTACGCCCGCACATCCGCTTCAACCACGAGCTGATCGCGGCCCGCTGGGACGACCACACCCGGTGCTGGCACATCGAGACCTCGGGCGGCGAGTACACCGCGCAGGTCCTGGTCGCGGGTGTCGGCTACCTCAGTGAGCCGTCCATCCCCGACATGCCGGGGCTCGCGGACTTCGAGGGCAAGGTCTTCCACTCGGCTCGCTGGGACCACGACCACGATCTGACGGGCCGCCGGGTCGCCGTGATCGGTACGGGTGCCTCGGCCATCCAGTTCGTGCCGAAGATCCAGCCCGAGGTCGGGCAGCTCGACCTGTACCAGCGCACGCCTCCGTGGGTGGGCCCCAAGAACGACAAGGTCAACAGCAAGTTCCACTCGTCGATGCTGCGCAGCTTCCCGGGCTACCAGAAGTTCCGGCGCAACTTCAACATGTGGGGCCGTGAGGTCCTGGCCTTCGCGTTCGCCCGGCCCAAGGTCGCCGAGAAGGTCCAGCAGATGGCCTCCGACCATCTCAAGAAGAGCGTCAAGGACCCGGCGCTGCGCGAGCGGCTGACGCCCAACTACGTGGTGGCGTGCAAGCGGCTGCTGTTCTCGAACACCTGGTACCCGGCGATCCAGCAGCCGAACGTGGAGATCGTCAGCGACTCCATCGACCATGTCCGGGCCAAGTCCATCGTCACCAAGGACGGCCAGGAGCGCGAGGTCGACACCATCATCATGGGCACCGGCTTCATGGCCACGGACCGTCCGATCGCACGGCGGATCTGGGGCAAGGGCGGCGTGCAGCTCCGGGAGGCCTGGAGCGAGGGGGGGATGTCCGCGCACCGCGGCACGACCGTCGCCGGGTTCCCGAACCTGTTCATGATGCTCGGCCCCAACACGACGCTGGGCCACTCCTCCCAGACCGTGATGATCGAGTCCCAGATCGCCTACGTCATGGACGCGCTCAAGCAGATGGACAAGCGCGGCCTGTCCAGCGTAGAGGTGCGGCCCGAGGCGCAGCAGGCGTACAACGCGACGCTCGACAAGCGCCAGGCCCGCGCGGTCTGGAGCGCCGGTGGCTGCAAGAGCTGGTACCTGGACAGCGCCGGGCGCAACCCGTCGATCTGGCCCACGTACACCTGGCGGTTCCGCAACGGCACCAAGCACTTCGACCTGGGCGAGTACCAGCTCGCCACCACCGTGGGCGCCGGTCGTCCCGCGGTCAACCACGCCTGACGAACGGGAGAAACGACCAGATGAGCACCAACACCCCTTCCCGGCGCAGAGTCCTGGGCGGTATGGCCGCCACGGCCGCGACCGTCGTGGGCTGGAACGCGGCCACGCAGACCTGGGCCACCGCCGCCGAGGCGGGCCGCGGCCACGGTGGCGGCTGGTGGGGCGATGTGGCGCCCGTACCGGCGCTGGACGGCTCGCTGAAGACCTCGGCCGCCGACCTTGTGCAGTTCAGCAAGGACTTCGGCGCCCTGGTGTCGAACATCACCCCGTGGGCCGTCCTGGTGCCGGGCTCGATCAACGACATCGTGAAGATGGTCAACTACGCCCGGGCCAACAACCTGAAGATCGCCGCGAACGGGCGCAGCGGCACCGGTGACGACCTGGAATCGCACTCCAACTACGGTCAGGCGGCGGTCCCGGGCGGTATCTCGATCGACTCCCGCGGTCTGGGCAGGGTCATCAGCGTCGGTACGAACTCCGCCGTGGTCGAGGCGGGTGTCACCTGGGCGCAGCTCACCGACGCGGCCGCGGCCAAGGGCAAGATGCCCCCGGCCATGCCCGACTACATGCACCTGTCGATCGGCGGCACGATCAGCGTCGGCGGCATCGGCGGCACGGTCGGCAAGTACGGTCTGGCGGTCGACACCATCGAGTCGATCGACATCGTCACGGGCGCCGGGCAGTTGCTCACCGCCTCCCCCAGTGTCCGCCCCGACCTGTTCAACGCCGCGCTGGCCGGCGGCGGCCAGGTGGGCATCATCGTCCGCCTCACGGTGAAGATCGTCCCCGCCAAGGAGCGGATCGTCGTCATCAACCTGGTCTACAACGACGTCGCGACCTACCTCGCCGACGCCGAGAAGGTCATGGCGAGCGGCAAGTTCGAGGTCCAGGCCGGTGAACTCGCCAGGAAGCCCGACGACTCGGGCTGGCGGTACCGGATGGAGCTGGGCGTCCCCTACACCGGCACCGCCCCGGCCGCGGACCCGCTGATCGCCGGGCTGCGGGACGTCCGTTCCGAGGCCACCGTCGCCGACATGTCCTTCCGGGACTACATCTTCCGGTTCGACGCGTACGTCGAGGACTACAAGGCGGGCGGCTACTGGGAGCAGCCCAAGCCGTGGCTGAGCCTGTTCCTGCCGGCCTCCAAGGTCAAGCAGTTCCTCCAGATCGCCGAGGCCGACCTGACGGCGAACGACCTGGGTGTCGGCTTCGTGCTGACGTACCCGTACCGCACCTCGAAGCTCAAGCGTCCGATGGCGGTCCAGCCGAACGACTCGATCGGCTACCTCTTCGACCTGCTGCGCTTCCCGCACCCGGGTGAGCCGAACATCGCCGGCATGCTGGAGCAGAACCGGCGGCTGTACGACAAGGCCGTCGCCCTGGGCGCCAAGCGCTACCTGGTCGGCGCCATCCCGCGGATGACCACCGCGGACTGGAAGAAGCACTTCGGCAGCCGCTACGCGGACCTGTACAACGCCAAGTGCCGTTACGACCCGGCCGGCATCCTCACCCCCGGCCAGGGCTTCTTCGGCTGACCCGGTGTGCCGGACCGGCCCGACGGCCGGCCCGGCACAGCGGTTACGGAAGCGGGGCCCCTGGAGCCTGTCGTCAGTGTGACGACAGGCCCCACGGCCCCGCTCCTTCGATCCCATCCGCCGTCCCACACAGGGAGACTGGCATGAACGGCTACGACATCATCGACGAGGCGGTGGTCGACGCCCCCGCGGACGTCGTCTGGGACGCGCTCGTCGCCGAGTTCCGCGGTGCCGCCCGCTGGTGGGTCCCGGCCAACACCTTCGAGACGGTCTCCGGCGCGCCCGACGAGGTGGGCGGCCGGGTCGCCGTGACCGTCCACACGAAGGGCGTCGGCAACGGGGGCCCCAAGCTCCGCTTCACCGCCCGTACGCAGTCCGTCCTCCCGGGCCGCAGGATGACCGTCGAGTATGTCGACGGGGTCTTCCGCGGTCCGGCCGACTTCATTCTGGAGCCGCTGGAGGAGGGCCGCCGCACCCGTATCACCATGCACTTCCGGGGCCGTCCGCACGGCAAGCTGAAGCTGCTGGCGAAGGTCGCCGACATCGGCGCCGAACACTCGAAGGCGACTCAGGCGGCCTTCGCGGCGCTCAACGGGCAGCTCGCCTCCGCTCCGGTGGGAGGCGCGCGATGAGCCCCGCCACGACGGCGGCCGACCAGCACGCCCGTACCGACGAGACGACCGTGCGGACCGACGACGGCGCCGCGCTCGCGGTCTCCGTCCTCGCGCCGCTGAACGCCGGTCCCGGCAGCGGTACGACAGTGGTGCTGGCCCACGGCTGGGCTGCGGCCCGCCGGGTCTGGGGCACGGTCACCGACCGGCTGATCCGCTCCGGCCACCGCGTGGTGCTGTACGACCAGCGCGGGCACGGCGCTTCGGGCCTGGGCAAGGAGCCCATCGCCATCCGGCGGTTCGGCGCGGACCTGGCGGCGGTGCTGGGCGAGACCGGCTCGCGGGACGCGGTGCTGGTCGGGCACTCCGGCGGCGGTTTCGCCGCGATGGCGTACGCCACGGCCGATCCGGCCGCCGCGCGCCGGCTGCGCGGTCTGGTGCTGCTGGGCACGGCCGCGCACGACCAGGAGACGCCCGACAGCGAGGTGCGGATGATGGGCAACGCGATGTTCTCGCGTGCCCTGCGGCGCCCGGCGCTCGGCCGCCGGCTGCTGGCGCAGACGATGGGCAAGGGCGTCGACCCGTACCTCCTGGAAGTCAACCGGCAGATGTTCGCGGCGGTTTCGCCGCAGGTGCGCTCGGACTGCTTCGCCTCGTCGCGCGGGATGGACATGCGCGCGGGACTGGCGGCGGTGGAGGTGCCCGCGGTGGTGCTCGCCGGCGAGAACGACCGGGTCGTCAAGCCGGAGCTGGGCAGCGCGGTGGCGAAGGCGCTGCCGGACGCGCGGTTCGAACGGCTCCCCGGGGCCGGCCACATGCTCCCGCTGGAGCGGCCGGACGAGATCGTACGGGCGGTCGCGGGGCTGGTCGCCCGGCCGCGCGGCTAGGGCCCAGGGCCGCGCATCGTGATCGAGGAGATTCTGCCGCCGGGCGTCAGATCGTCGGAAGCGTTCGACGATCTGGCGCCCGCTCCGCTGTTTCCAGAGGAGGCCGCGCTGATGGCGGGGCGCCGGGAACGGAGGCGCGCGCAGTTCGCCACGGCGCGTGCCTGCGCGCGGCGGTCCCTCGCCGGTCTCGGCCTGGCGCCCGCTCCCCTGCTGCCGGGCGCCGGCGGCGCCCCTCGCTGGCCGGCGGGAGTGGTGGGCAGTATCACCCACTGCGACGGCTACCGGGCCGCTGTGGCCGCCAGGGCGGCCGAGGTGACGGCGCTGGGGATCGACGCGGAGCCGGCGGAGCCGCTGCCGCGGGGCGTCCTGGGTCTGGTCGCCTCGGAGGACGAACGCGCGGCGCTGGAGCGGCTGTCGGCGGAGCACCCGGGGGTGTGCTGGGACCGGCTGCTGTTCTCGGCCAAGGAGGCGGTCTACAAGGCCTGGTACCCGGCGGCGGAGCGCTGGCTGGGCTTCGCGGACGCGGACGTACGGTTCAGCCCCCACGGCACCTTCACGGCCCGCCTGCACCCCACGGAGCCCCCGCCGGGAGCCCCCACGGCCTTCGAGGGCCGCTGGCTGGTACGAGAGGGGCTACTGCTGACGACGGTGGCGACGCCGGGCACGGGCGAGTGACCCGGAGGACGCCAGCCGCTGCCAAAAGAAAGACCGCACGCAGACCCCGAGGAACAAGGCCGCGAGCACGGCCCACCGTTGACGGCGCCGGCCGCGCACGGCCGCCCGGCGAGTGAGCCGAAGGGCGCCGGCCGCTGTCGAAAGGGAGGCTGTGCTTGATTTGCGGCTCCGCCGCGTGGGCGCAGGCAGCGAGGTACGAGCGGACCGAGCACGGTCGACCGTCGACAGGGGCTTGAGGCGCCCGGAGGCGAACCGAGCCCTCAAAAGAAACTCAGCGGTCCAGGACGACGGTCTGGGTCGGGGCGCTCAGATGGTGGGCCGTGTGGATCCGGCCGCCCCTGCGGTACGCCTGGCGGTATTCCTGCGGGCTCACGCCGCGTACCCGCTTGAACGCGGCGCTCAGCGCGAACGCGCCGCTGTAGCCGACCCGGCGCGCCACCGTCGCCACCGTCGCGTCGGGCTCGCGCAGCAGATCCGCAGCGAGGGTCAGCCGCCAGCCGGTCAGATACGCCATCGGCGGCTCGCCGACGAGTGTGGTGAAGTGGCGGGCGAGTCCGGCGCGGGAGACCCCCACGGTGTCCGCGAGCGAGGCCACCGTCCAGGCCTTGCCGGGCTGTTCGTGCAGCAGCCGCAGCGCGGGGCCGACCACCGGGTCGCTCTGGGCGCGGTACCAGGCGGGAGCGCCCGACTCGGGCACCGCCAGCCAGGTGCGCAGCACGCTGACGAGCAGCAGGTCCAGCAGCCGGTCCAGGACCAGTTCCTGGCCGATCTCGTCTTTGCTGATCTCCGCGGCGAGAATGTGGACGAGCGGGTTGTCGCCCGCCTCGGCGGGCCGTATCAGCAGCACGGGCAGGGCGGCCAGCAGCCGTCGGCCGATCTCGCTGGGCGCCTGGTAGGTGCCGCTCAGCATCACCGAGGAGCCGGCCCTGCTGTCGTCGCCCCAGGTGCGGACGCCGAGCGCCATCGTCTCGGTGACGTCCTCGCCGTCGGTGGTGTTGCAGCGCTGCTCGGGCCCGACGACGATCTGGACGTCCGTCTCCGGCCGGTCGGAGATGGTGTACGGGTCGGGGCCGCGGATCACCGCGACATCGCCGGGGCACAGCCGTACGGGATGCGCCTTGTCGGGGAGCACCCAGGCGTCGCCGCGCACCATGGTGACCACGGAGATCGGCGCCCGGTCCTCGACCCGGAGGGACCACGGCGGATTGAAGACCGACTTCAGCAGGAACGCGCCGCGGGCCTTCGGGCCTTCGAGCAGACCTGTCAGTGTGTCCATGCCATCACCTTAGACGACCCCGTATGAATGGTCACTGCTTTCACCGGATCCGTCTCAGGCCGTACGGGCGGCAGGGTGCCGCAAGGAGGGTGCGCCCGCCCTCCCCGCGGGGGAACGAGTGGGAGGACGGGCGCAGTTCGGGGCGGGCCGGTGGCCCGGAGCGGTGGCCGGGGCGGCGGTCAGGGCCGCGGAGCCGCCGCCCGGTGGTGGAGGACCAGCGCGCGGCCGAGGGCGGCCAGCGCCGCCGTACAGGCCACCGTGCGCGCGATGTTGGCCGCGGTCCACGGCCGCTCGAAGCGGCCGCGCACGGCGCCGAAGTTCGGGCTCGCGGCGGGTGCTCCGGCGCGGGCCAGCATCCGGTTGAGGGGGATGTTGACGCACATCGTGACGGCGATGGAGACGCCGTAGAGGACGAAGGCGGTCCGGGTCCAGCGCGCGGCGTCCGACTGCCCCAGACGGCTCTGGAGGGCGGCGGCGACCCCGGTGGCGAGGAAGACCCCGACGAAGAGCAGTCCGAACAGGGCGCTGTTGTCGAGCACTTCGTTGATCCGGCGCATCACGGTGACATACGTACGGTCGTCGCGGCGGGCCAGGGCGGGCATGACGCCCACGTCGAAGCTGAGGTAGAGCCCCGCCATCAGCCCGGTACCGATGGTGGCGGCGGTGAGCACGGGGCCGGCGGCTGCGGGAAGGGTCTGCATCGGGCTTCCTCATCCGGTCGATCGGTGGAACTGGAACGGGTCTCGGGCGGGCTCGAACGACGGGCCCGGGGTGCGCCGGGCCGGGCCGTTGGGCCGGGTCGGCGCGGGGAGGCCCCGGTCCGGTCAGTAGGGCCTGGTCACTCCGGCCAGGGTCCTCTCGTACCGCCTGCGGAGCACCGTATTGCCTATCACACGCACCGGCGGCGGGATGGTCGCCGCGACCTGCGCCACCGACCGCTTGTCCGCTCCGTCGAACATCCAGGGCTGGAGCTGGGTCATCACCTTGAACGGAGCGCTGGCGATCACCTTCCGCTCGACCGCGAGGTACTCGTCCGGCACGAGCCGGGCGAAGACCGGGAAGGACACGGCCTCCTCGTCGCGCAGATGGTCGCGCAGGACGGAGCTGAAGCGGGTGGCGGCCAGTTGGAGGGCCGGGAGGTCGCCGCCGGGCCTGAGCGCGGCCGTGACGGCCTCCATGGCCCGGTCGAGGAGCACATGGTCGTCACCGAGCTGGCGCGCCTGGGGGGCGAACTCCGGTGCCCGCCTGAGCAGTCCGGGCCACAGGACGTTGTCCTCGCTGCGGTGGTGCCAGTCGATGATGTCGCGGAGCTGCTGCCACCAGGCACCGGCGGCGCCGAGTCCGGCGTGGGTCAGCCGGGGCGCGGCGGCGAGCAGCCGCTGGGCGTCACGGCGCATCGCGATGTGCATCAGCGCGAACCCGTGGAAGTGAGCGGGCAGGGAAGCGAGTCCGAACTCGCTGGACATGGGGGTACTCATGGCCGCCTCCTGGTGGCTGACACGTCATCGCTGCTGGATCACTCCCCCGGGAGGCGGGCCGTACGCATGCGGTACGGCCCGCCCGCCGGGGTACGGGTCAGACGTTCCAGACGCCGGTGGCGGCGGCGTCCCTGGCGAACTCGGAGAAGTCGCGGGGCTTGCGGCCCAGGACCTCCTCCACGCCGTGCACCAGGTGGGCGTTGCGGCCGTCGAGGGTCAGGGCGAACAGCTCGACGAAGTCCTCCGGAAGGTCGTTCTCCTTCAGGAAGGCACGGTACTCGTCACTGGTGACCGAGACGTACTTGATCTCGCGGCCGGTGGCCTTGGTCAGCTCGTCGGCCACGTCCTGGTAGGTGAGCAGCCGGGGGCCGGACAGCTCGTAGGTCTTGCCGATGTGCTTGGGGTCGGTCAGCGCGGCGACGACCACGTCCGCGATGTCGTCGGCGTCCACGAAGGGCTCGACGGCGTGGCCGGTGGGCAGCGCCAGCTCGCCGGCGAGGACGGGCTCCAGGAAGAAGCTCTCGTTGAAGTTCTGGTTGAACCAGCTCGACCGGACGACGGTCCAGTCGGCGCCGGACTCCTTCAGCTTCTCCTCGCTGATCTGCGCGCTCTCCTCGCCACGGCCGGACAGCAGCACCAGACGGCGCGCGCCCTTGGCGACGGCGACCTTGGAGAACTCGCCGACGCGGTCCGAGGCACCGGGGAAGGCGAGGTCGGGGTAGTAGGTGACATAGACGGCTTCGACGCCCTCCAGCGCACCTTCCCAGGTGGCCGGGTCCTCCCACACGAAGGGACGGTCGGCGTTGCGCGAACCGATGCGCACGGGAAGGCCCTTGGCGGCGAGCCGCTCGGCGACGCGCCGGCCGGTCTTGCCGGTGCCACCGATGACAAGCGTCGTCTTCGTCTCTGTCTGGGCGTTCTGCGTGGTCTGAGTCATGAGTACAGTCAAGTCCACTCCGCTGAGACGCGACATAGCTGTGAAGCTCAGTTCCATACGCGTCCGTCTACACCCCGACCGTGAAGCCTCCCGGCGGGATCATGAACTGCCCATACCGCCACAGACGTTGATCGCCTGGGCGGTGATGGAGGCGGCGCTCTCCGTGGTGAGGTAGCCGACCAGTCCGGCGACCTCCTCGGGCGTGGAGTAGCGGCCGAGGGGGATCTTCGACTCGAACTGCTCCTGGACGAAGTCCTCGGTGGTGTTCCACGCCGCCGCGTACCCCTGGCGCACCTGCTCGGCCATGGGGGTCTCCACATAGCCGGGGCAGACCGCGTTCACGGTGACGCCGACCGGTGCCAGTTCCTTGCCGAGCGCCCTGGTGAAGCCGACAACGCCGTGCTTGGAGGCCGAGTACGGGGCGCCCATCAGCACGCCCTGCTTCCCGGCGGTGGAGGCGATGTTGATGATGCGGCCGTGCCCCGCCTCCACCAGACCGCCGTTCAGCAGGACCTCACGCGTCAGCAGGAACACCCCGTTGAGGTTGGTGTCGATGACGTCGTACCAGAGTTCGTCGGCGATCTCGGCCGTGGGCCCTCCGCCGCCCCGGCCGGCGTTGTTCACCAGGATGTTGACCGGGCCGAACTGGGCGACCACCGCGGCCACCAGGGCGGCGACCGAGGCCCGGTCCCGCACATCGGCCACCGTGCCCTCGGCCTCGTACCCCTCGGCGCGCAGATCCTCGACGGTCTGCTTGACCTCCTGGCCGGTCCGCGCGCAGATGAACACGCGGTGGCCGCGCCCGCCGAGTTCGCGGGCGACCCCCAGACCGATTCCGCGGGTGGCTCCCGTGATCAGAGCCACCGGGTTGCTGGGCGCCTTCATCGGATTTCCCCGGCACTCCGCGGGCCCCGAACCTGAATCTCCACGGTTTCCCTCCGTACCTCGTCGAATCCCCGTCGAAACAAACTCTTCGACAGCAAGTACGGTAGTCGCGCCCAGGCTTTAGTTCTTTAATTCTTGAGTACCTGTCTAGCACGGCTCCAACATCCGCAAACGGAATGTCATTTCCACCGTTCCGAATGGTCATGACGGAGTGTCATGCCGGGACGGAGAACGGTGTGCCGGAACAATTCCGCGGGAACGCCGGGAAACAACGGGAACGCCGGAAAACAAAGGGAATAGAATCCCCGACGGTACGGGGACGGCCGTGCCCGTACGGTCAGCTCACCCGGACAAGGGGCTCGCGGGGATTCTCCACCGGCGCCGCGGACTCCGGCCCGGCCATCAGGATCGAGCGCTGGAGCCTGCGCAGCCCGGCGGAGGGCTCAAGACCCAGTTCCCGTACGAGAGTGCCGCGCAGCCGGTGATAGACGTTCAGCGCCTCACCGCGGCGTCCTGAGCGGTGCAGCGCGAGCATGAACTGCCCGTGCAGATTCTCGTGGGTGCGGTAGCGGCTGACGAGGACGGTGAGTTCGGCGAGCAGTTCGCGGTGGCGGCCGAGCCGGAGGTCGGCCTCGATGCGCTGGTCGAGCGCGCACAGCCGGCTTTCTTCGAGCCGCTTGATCTCCATGTCGAGCTGGGCGCCGCCGTGCACATCGGCGAAGGCGGGTCCGCTCCACAGGGCGAGCGCCTCACGGAGCTGGCGGGCCGCGCCGGAGTAGTCGCCCGCGTCCATCGCCCGGTAGCCGAGTCCGGCGAGCCGGTCGAACTCGCGGACGTCGCTGGTGCCGCCGCCGCTGTCGAGGCGGTATCCGCCCGGCAGGGTCTCCAGCACCTCCTTGGCGGTCCGCGCGGGGCCCTCCTGGGGGCCGTGCTTGAGCGCTGCCGCGATCAGGGACCGCAGTTGCAGCACATAGGTCTGGAGGGTGGTCCTGGCGCTGCGCGGGGGCTCCCCCGCCCACAGCTCCTCGATGAGCGCGGCCACCGGCACGACCTGGTCGGCGTGGAGCGACAGTAAGGCGAGCACCTGCCGGGGCTTCGGCGCCGTCGGAGTGATCGATCTGCCGTTCTCCCGCACAGCCAATGCGCCCAGTACGTCGATGTCCACGCGTCTCCCCAATCCCTGCAGGTGAAGTCAGTACCGTTCGAGGCCGCTCACGGGGTGCGATTGCTGCGCATGGATTCAAAAACAGGACAGACGGTTTGTCAATACCAAACCGTACAGACTGTTTTTTGTTAACGCTCCGTACATCGGGGTCACTCGCCGGTCACCGTACGGGTGGAATACGGGCACGACACGGGCAGCGTACCCCCGTCAAACGGCTTCCCCGACAGCCACCTCCCTGTCATCGTCCGTACGGCAGGACCCGCAGGTCACCAGGGTGTCCAGATGCTGTCCGGCGGCCATCGCAGGTAGCATCAGCTCCCAGAACCGGGTTAGCGTACGTCGCGAGATCCAGTCCCGGTCCTCTCTGGCACCCAGCACCTCGAAACCGACCGTCGCCGCCATCAGCGCACTCGCCACATCGTCCGGTGCCAGTCCGTGGGCCAGCCCGCCGTCGGACGCCACCCGTTCGACTTCGCTCTCGACCCAGTGTCGCCACTGGCGCCGCAGATTGATCCCGCCGCGGCGGGAGATGTCGCCGCTGAGCTCGAACCCGGCGCGCACCACGACGTCGTCGTCCAGGCTGCGCATCAGGCAGTGCGTGGCGTCGACCAGTAACTGGACTCCCACCGCGCCCGTGGCCCGGCAGCGCTCGGTGATCTGCCGTACCTCCTGCGCCGCCTCCTCCTCCACCGCCCTGGCCAGGGCCTCCTTGCTGGCGAAGTGGAAATGCAGCGCGCCGTTGCTCACTCCGGCCCGGCGGCTGATCATGGTGAGCGACGCCGGCATGAAGCCCTCACCCGCGAACACCTCCGCCGCGGCCCGGATCAAGGATCGTCTTGTACGGGCGGCGCGCTCCTGCTTGACCATCAACGGCTCCAGATTGTCGGGATGACCGGAAGCGATAAGCGGTGTGCGCTGCGACATTAACAAACCGTCGACGCGGTTTGTATAAGCTTTGCGCCACTCCTGATGTCCGGAACCGCTCCCGCACCCCAGTGGCTCAAGAGGCGCTCAAGACCTCCTGGAGAACCCCTGGAGACCGGCTTGATCGGATGAACTCCGATGAACTTCCGACGGGCCCCGCCCGTGCGCCTCGCGGGCCCACCACAGGGCGGACCGCCCGCGGGCGGAGGACCGTTCGGTCACGGCCCGTCATCACTCCGCGTCGTCCCCGGCCCCCTCCGCGGCGGCGAGCCTGCGGGCCTCGACCCGGGCCCCGCGGTCGTACCCCACATCGAGCCCGAGCAGCAGGCGCGGCATCACCATGCTGGGCAGCAGGTGCTCCCACATCACCGACACCCGCCGCTCCACGTCCCGGCGGTCGGCCACCACCCGCGAGTAGACATGGATTCCCGTCCACGCACCGACCACCAGCTCGGCCGTCTCACGCGGTTTGACGTACGGCAGCAGCTCGCCCCGCTCCTTGGCCTCGACGAGCAGTTCCTCGCTCAGGCACGACCACACCGGGAAGGGGCTGACGTCGGAGAAGTCGACCGATCCCTGCTCCACCGCCAGCCGGGTGCCGGCTCTGAGGATCATGTCGTGCAGGGAGCGGTGGGCGACGACCATGGTGACGTCGATCAGCTCCTGGACCTTGGAGTCCGTCGGCGCCGGCACCAGGTCTCTGATCTGGTCCGTCAGCACTCCCCGGGCCAGGTCCTCCTTGGACGGGAAGTGGAAGTAGAGTGCGCCCTTGGTGACTTCGGACCGCGCCAGGATCTCGGAGATGGTGGCGGCGTCATAGCCGTACTGGTCGAAGACCGAGGCCGCGGCCTCCAGAATGGCGGCGCGCGTTTTGATCGCACGCTGTTGCTGCGCCATGCGGGTGGCTCCCGTCGTGCAGTTCCAGGGGTCCTCGTGACGCCCTGACGTGGCTCCCCCGCCGTTCGCGGTCAAGCCTACCGACTAAACCGGGTGGTCTGTATATTCCCCGGCTCGTGGAAGCACTCGGCGCTCCCGACCAGCATCCGTGCCCCACGGGGAGACTCCATGTCCGAAATGACGGTCCGGGTGGTCCGGACAAACGGTACGCCCCGCACCGAGAGACCCGCGGGCCAGGCCGGAACCAGCGCCCCCGCCCCGCTCGCCCCGCGGCTCACCACCACCGTGCCCAGGGAGTTCGTGCACCGCGCCGCGGTGGCGGAGGTCCTGCTCACCGGCTGGCACCGGATCGACGAGGCGCACTTCACGGTGACGGGGCAGTGGCCGCGGCTGCACTGCTTCTTCGCACCGATCGACGGCCTGCACGATCCGCTGCTGGCGGCAGAAACAGTCCGCCAGGTCGGTTCTCTGCTGGCGCATGCCGAGTTCGGCACCCCGCTGGGACATCAGTTCCTGATGCGGAATCTCTCCTTCACCGTCGAGCCCGGACAGCTCGCGGTCGGAAGTGCGCCCGCCGGGCTCGAACTCGATGTCGTCTGCCCGCAGATCCGCAGACGCGGCGGTGAACTCGCGGGGCTGCGCTACGAAGCGGTCGTCCGCCGCGAAGGGCGGACCGTCGCCACCGGGGGCGCCTCGTTCGTCTGCGCCGCACCAGCCGTTTACCGCAGGCTGCGCGGCGAGCGCGCCGCCCGCTCCGACGTACGGCAGCCGCCCCTGACCACGCCCGTGGCGCCGTGGAGCGTCGGCCGCACCAGCCCGTACGACGTGGTGCTCTCCCCGGGCGGGGACGAGCCCGGCTGGCTGCTGCGCGTGGACACCGGGCATCCCGTGCTCTTCGACCACCCGGTCGACCACATCCCGGGCATGGTCCTGATGGAAGCCGCCCGGCAGGCCGCCACCTCGGTGCTCCGGGACGGCGGCGGTCTCGTACTGACCGGCTGCACCGCCGAGTTCCCGCGCTTCGCCGAACTGGACGTACCGTGCCGGATCCAGGCGCGGCGGCTGCCACGGCGGCTCTCCGGCGAATCCTCGGTCCTGGTGACCGCGCATCAGGAGGGCGAGCAGGTCTTCAGCGGTGTGGTCACCGCCGCCCAGTCCCCCGCCCGGCCCATCGCCCTCCCCGGCATCTGAGCGCGTGCGCCCCGCGTCGCGCCTGAACGCGCGTACCCGTCGTCGCGGCGGCCCGAGCCCGGTCTCCCCGCGGCCCACGCCCGGATCCCGGCCGTACGTACCGCTCCCCGATCCCCGGTCCGGTGTCCGCTCAGAGCACGGTGAAGCCGCCGTCGACCGGCAGGACCACGCCGGTCACGAAGGAGGCCCGGTCGCTGCAGAGCCAGGCCGCCGCCTCCGCCACCTCCTCCGGTTCCGGGGTACGCGGCTGGGGGGTCGACCGGTGCAGCAGCTTCTCCGCCTCGGGGTGCCTGCTGAACCACTCCTGGACCACCTCGCTGCCCGCGATGCCCGGCGCGATGGCGTTGACCCGTATCCCCCGGGCCCCGTACTCCGCGGCGGCCGCCCTGCTCAGCCCGATCACCGCGTGCTTCGCCGCGATGAAGGCCGCGGAGACGGGGGTGGCCACCAGCCCGGCGACACTGCTGTTGTTGACGATCGAGCCGCCCCGGCCGCCGTCGAGCATGGCCGCGACCTGGTACCTCAGCCCGTTCCACACCCCCCGCACATTGGTGTCCATGATCTCGTCGTACTCGTCGTCGCCCGTGAGGTGCAGCGGAGTCTGATGGGCCCCCACCCCCGCGTTGTTGAAGGCCATGTCCAGTCCCCCGAAGGACTCCACCGCCTTTCTCACCGCGCGGGCCATGTCGGCCGGCTCCGTCACGTCCCCCACGATGTACTCGGCCCGTCCCCCCGCCTGTCTCACCTCCTCGGCGACAGCGGCGAGACGCTCCTCCCTGCGTGCCATCAGGACCACCGAGGCTCCCTCCCGCGCGAACACCCGGGCGGCGCACGCCCCGACGCCACTGCTCGCTCCGGTGATGAGGGCGGACTTCCCCGTCAGCGTATGTGAGTTGGTCGACATGTGCCGGAGTGTGCCAGCGGGCGGCCTGGCATGGAGCGCTCTTGAGGTTTTTCCAAGCTGAACAACCGATTAATACGCTTGTCCATGGCGGGGATCCGAACCGGGCCCGGTTCCCGTGCTGTTGGCTGCGTGTTCCTCGACCACGTTGAGATAGGCGGAGGCCCTCGCCTCGGCGGCGGGCCGCAGCGCCGGGGGCACCCTTTGCAGTGCCCGCCGCCGGGAGCCGCGGGTGAGCAGATCGACCGAGAGCGGCGTCCGGGGTGAACGCAGAAAGGCGCGCGCCCGCCGCCGCGACCGATGCCGCAGGACAAGATAAAAGCCCGCCGCCACAACGAAGTTGACGGCCACCTTGCCGATGGTGCCCCCGACCGAGCCGAGCAGGGGCGCGTCGAAGAACCAGTGCATGGCCATGGCCGTCAGCAGGCAGAGCACCGCGGGAACGACCCGCCGGCGCGGCGGCCGGGCGTCGTGCGCGAGCAGAAAGCCGATCCCGGCTCCGGCGACACCGGTCATCGCCCAGTGCGAGCCCAGTCCGGTCAGTACGACCCGGGTGGCGAAGGACTGCATCACATCGGTGCCCCCGGCCACGCCCCCGCCGGCCAGGACGGAGTTCATGGCGTACGTCCAGTTCTCCACCACCTGGAAGCCGAGTCCGGTGAACGCGCCGAGGAAGAACCCGTCGAGCGGGCCGCGGACCAACTGACGTGCGCCCAGGGCGATCAGCAGGACCCCGCAGAGTTTGAGGACTTCCTCGTTGAGCGGTGCGGTGAGGGCCGCGGCCCACTCGGAGCCGAATTCGATGCCCCCGGTCTTGAACCAGATGCCGGTGAGCCCGGTGTTGGCCACGATGGCGCAGCCGGTCGCAGCGGTGGCGCCCCAGAGGACTCCGCTCCACACCCAGCCGCGCGGCGCCGCCCGGAAGGGCCGTACCCGCTGAAGGACCGTCACCCCGATCCCCACCGTGATCAGCAGCAGGACGAAGGCGAGCAGCGCGGCGCCGGGAAAGACCCGGATGATCGGGGAGAAGTCGGCGACGATCAGCGCGGCGCCGAGCAGGCACAGCAGCGCGCAGAGCCAGCCCACCGGCTGCCGTCGGAAGGACCCGCGTACCGACGCGTACGCCGATGACGGCATGGCCATGGTCATGACGCCTCCTGCGGAAAGGCGACGCTGCGGGCCACCGCCATCGCGTCGGCCACCGTGCCCGGTGTGGTGCCCGGCTCGGCCAGTACGGTGATCTGCACGGCGTAGTCCTGCTCGGGCGGCACCCACACGGTGGCGGTGCCGACGCGGTTCTCACGGGTCAGCGCGCCGGTCAGCCCGGTCGCGCCCGCCGTGCTGGTGACGGGCCGCGGGCCGCCCAGCCTGGTGTCCTCGTCCGCGACGGACAGGACCCGGCGCAGCCCGGTCCAGAGCTGCCCCGCGCTGGCGCCGGAGGACAGGTCGACATAGCCGGCGACCAGATCGACTCCGCCCCGGGACAGCGCGTACGAGGAGTCCGGATCGCTCCGTGACTTGCTCAGCCGCCAGCCCGCGCCGGTCACCCGCAGAGCGGCCATACTGCCGCCGGGCCCCAGCTCCAGCACCGTTCCGGACGGTACGGGCTCCTTGTCGGCGAGGACGCTGTCGATCAGCGGCCAGCCCGCGGTGAGGGCGGCCATGACGAGCAGGACGGCGACGACGGCCCAGCGCCGGGGGCGTACCGGCCGGCGGGGCAGGCGCCGGGTGACCGCTGCGGTGTCCATGCGGCGGGGCGCCTAGACGTCGTGGCGCAGCGGCGTGAGCTGCTCGATGTCGTACCGGACGCGCAGTTCGGCGATGGCCTCGGGGTCGGGCGTGCCGCCGTCCTTGAGGATGTCGAGCAGTTCCTCGAAGTACCGCTCGTGGTCGGACGGCGGGGACGACTGGAAGAACATCTTGGCGTCCTTGTCGCTCCGGTTGGCGAAGGCGTGGGGGCAGCCGGGCGGTACGACGACGACCGTGCCGGGAGTGACCCGCACGGACCTCAGCCCGGAGGCGGACTCCCAGTGGCGCCAGTCCTCGCTCAGCACGCGCGGTTCGAAGGCCAGGACGTCCAGCTCGCCTTCGAGGAGGTAGAACAGTTCCTCGCTGCGGGTGTGGCGGTGGGCGCCGACGTCGAAGCCGGGCGGTACGACGACCTCGAAGGTGGAGGAGACCCGGGAGTGCTCCCCGGTGACCTTGAAGGTCACCTGCTGGGCCGCGGTACGGATGACGGTGCCCCCGCCCGGGGGCACGATCAGGCCCTCGGACTTCGTCAGCTCGGTCATGCGGTGCTCCAGGGCGGTGGGATGCGGTGGGAGGCCGGTCACCGGGCGGCCGGCCGCGTCTCGGGACCGGTGCCGGTGGTTCCGCGGCGGCGCCTTGCGGCCGGCCGGGTGACGGCGGCCGCGGCGGTCGTGGCCGGGCCCGTCATGGTCAGCTCACCGGTTCGGTCGCCGGACGGGCACTGCGGCCGCGCGTCCCGAACACCTGGCGCTCCGCCACGGCGGACACGGGCCCCGCCCCGCTGGTCGTCCACCGGCCCAGGGCCATCTCGGCGGTGATGCCGGGGCCGAAACCGGCGATGATGCCCCGCTCCCCGGGGGCGAGCCCGCCCTCGTCGAAGAGCCTCCGTACGGCGTCGAGGACGACGGCGCTGGCGATGTTCCCGTAGTCGGTCAGGGTGCCCCGGCTGAACCGGAACGCCTCGGGGTCCACCTCAAGGAAGTGGCTGAGGTCGTCCAGGATGCGCGGGCCGCCTGCGTGGATGATGTAGAAGTCGAGGCCGGTGGCGTCCCAGCCGTGCTGATCGGCGATCGCGCGGAGCGCCGGGGCCAGCGGCTCCATGGTGGTGGGTACGCGCTTGTCCAGCAGGAAGTGGAAGCCGGTGGCCCGGACGCTGTAGGCGATCCAGTCGGTGGTGTCGGGCACCAGGTGGGAGCCGTTGCGCTCCAGGGCGATACCGATGCCGCCCTCGCCCCGGACGACGGCGGCGGCGACCGCGTCCCCGAACAGGCCGTTGGACAGCAGCGAGCCCACCCCGAGATCGGTGGGCTGGTAGCAGAGCGAGCAGAATTCGCAGGCGACGATGAGCACGTTGGCCCCGGGGTAGGCCCGGCAGAAGTCGTGCGCTCTGTTGATGGCCGCTCCGCCCGCCGCGCAGCCGAGCTGGGCGATGGGGAGCTGGCGGGTGTGGGTGGGGAACTCCATGGTGTTGATCAGCCAGGCAGTGAGCGACGGCATCATGAATCCCGTGCACGAGACATAGACGATCAGATCGATGTCCGCGGGACGGAGATGCGCGTGGTCGAGGGCGCTGTCGATCACGGCGGGCACGCGGGCCTTGGCCTCGGACTCGTACAGCAGGTTCCGGTGTTCGAAGCCCGGATGGCGCAAGGTGTCCTCGATGGGCTGGACGATATGGCGTTTGGCGACCCCGGTGTTCCGGATCAGCCGCAGCGCGAGAGCCAGTTGCGGGTGGTCCGGGTGCAGCGAACGGGCGAGAGCGAGCGTGTCTTCCATGGTGATCACATGCTCGGGAACCGAGACAGCGGGTTTGCACAGGGTCGCCACGAGCGCTCTCCTTCATTCGTGATCGCAGTGAACTGCGGCCCACACTCATGGGTGGCCAATCACCACGCAACCCGGGAGACGCGGGCGGAAGGCGCGCGGAGAGGGCCGTCCCTGAGGGATCGGAGCGGGATACGAAGAACCGTCAGGGCTCCATGAGCCGACTACGGAACGTAGGGACGGAGCGGGCCGGTTGGGCCGTTCGGGCGGTGTCGCGCGCCGTCGGGCGCGGTACGTCGTACTGATCCACGAAGGCCGCGAACCCGAGCCGACCGCGCCGAATCCAAACCAAACCGAATAACCTGTTTCGCAGCGTCCTGCATCCGCTACGCGCACCAACACGCGTACGGCCGCCCACCGCCACGGGACACGGCAGTGTACGAGTCTCCGCGTCCGTCCCAAATTGTTATGGCGAACAGGATATATTCCGCATCCCGTTGAGCACTATAGTACGGGGTGGGCGGTTTGTTTCTTCGAGGTGCCCGTCTGACGGTCTGTAGAGAGGCATTTCATGGCAACACAGGAGCGCGCCATCCGGACGCGCACGGCGATCCTGGAAGCGGCCGGAGCGGTCTTCGACGAGTACGGCTACGCGTCGACCACGCTCACGATGGTTCTCCAACGGGCCCGCGTCACCAAGGGCGCCCTCTACTTCCACTTCCAGTCCAAGGAGGCACTGGCCCAGGCCGTCCTCGACGAGCAGGTGCAGCTCGGAGCCGTTCCCCCGCAGCCCTGCAAATTACAGGAAGTCGTCGACATCACCTTCGCCGTCGCCCATCGGCTGCTGGACAACGCGTTGCTCAGGGGGAGCGTCCGGCTCACCGTGGACCAGGGCGCGCCTCCCGGGATCGATCACAGCGGCCCGTTCCGCCAGTGGCCCGAGCACCTCATCACGCTGATGGAACAGGCCCGTGAGCAGGGCGAGTTGCTGCCCAATGTGCAGCCGCGGGAGACGGTGGAGCTGCTGGTCGGCGCGTTCGCGGGCATCCAGATCATGTCCCGGGCGCTCACCCAGCGCGAGGATCTCGGGCACCGGGTCTCCACGCTCTGGGGCCACATACTGCCGAGCATCGCGGTCCCCGGGCTGATGCCCAGTATCGACACCGCGCCGGACCGGGGCGCGCGGGTGACGGCGGCGGACTACCGGGGCTGAGGGGGCTTGGGCGATGATCCTGCTCACCGGGGTCACCGGGACGGTCGGACGGCTGGTGGCGGAGCGTCTGCGCGCCACGCTCCCCACTCCCTCCGCCGCTGTCCCGGCCCCCGCCCGCACCGGTGAGCCCGTACGACTGCTCGCGCGCGACCCTCGCCGTATCGCCGCGTTCGCCGGCCCCCGGACGGAGATCGTGGGCGGCGACTTCGCGGAGCCGGACAGTCTGGCCGTGGCGATGAAGGGGGTCAGGGCCGCGTTTCTGGTGACGGCCGACCCGCTCGCACCGGCCCATGACGAGCACCTGATCGCGGCGGCGCGCTCCGCGGGTGTACGGCATGTCGTGAAGCTCTCCGCGCAGGCGGTGGCCGAGCCGGACGCCATGGATCTGATCACCCGCTGGCAGCGCCGCAACGAGGATCTGATCCGCGCCTCCGGCCTGGAGTGGACCTTTCTGCGGCCCCGGTCCTTCATGTCCAACACCCTGGGTTGGGCGCGCTCGGTCCGGGAGGAGGGCGTGGTACGGGGGTTCGGCGGCGCGTCTCCCAATGCCACGGTCGATCCCCGCGATCTCGCCGACATCGCCGTGCTCTGCCTCACCGGAGCCGTTCCCTCCGGCCGGGCCCATGCCCTCACCGGTCCGGCCGCGATCAGCCCCGTACAGCAGGTGGCCGCGCTGTCCGAGGTGCTGGCACGCCCCCTGCGGTTCGCGGAGCTGACGCGGGACCAGGCGTACGAGCGGCTGCTCGCCCGGTATCCGGCCGCGGTGGCCGGCGCGCTGATGCGGAGTGCCGAGCGGCAGCGGACGGGCGGCAAGGCGGGGGTGGAGCCGACGATGGAGGCGCTTCTGGGCCGGCCGGCCGGTTCGTACCGCGCTTGGGCGTCGGACCATCGCAGAGCGTTCCAGCCCGCCTGACCGCGGGCGCGCGCCGGACGAGGCCGTCGTACGAGGCCGCAGCTCCAGGTGGTCCGGATGTCCGAGAAGCCCGGGCAGGGCCGGTCAGGCGGCTTCCGGCAAACGCCGGACGCTCCAGTCGAAGGTTCCCCGGCACACCGGCGTACCCGTACCGTCGACGACTTCGGCGGAGGTGCTGAGACGCGCGCGGTCGCTCTCGCCGGAGAGGACGGTCCGCAGCGCCTCGCGGGCCGTGTCGTCCAGCCGGCAGGACGCGACCAGACGGCCGCGGGCGGGGGCGAGGAACTCCATGGAGACCGCGGCACCCAGCGGCACCACACCCCGGAAGGCGTCCGCGCTCTCGCTCAGCGCGATCATCGCGGCGAGCCCGGCGGCGTCGACAAGGGCGATCAGACCGCTGGAGTGCAGCGAGCCGATCACATTGGTCAGGGCGTGAGGCGTCGAGAGGGCGAGTTCGGCCGCGCCGTCCGCCGCGCGCAGCACCTCGATCCCGGCCGTGCGGTGGGCGGGGACGGGGTCCAGCAGCGTACGCGCCAGAGCGGTGGCATCCACCGGGCCATCGTCGCGCGCCGGGACGACGGGCGGGTGGCCGCGCGGCCAACGACGGTGGAAAGCCGACCGGCCCCGGCTCACCATCGGCCCCCGCTCATGGACGGTCGGCCCGCTGCTCGGACATGTGCCGCTCGAACGAGTGCGCGCCCGCGCCCGTGCGATAGAAGTCGATCTTCTTCTCGATGGCGGCGAGATGCCGCCGGGTCTCGTCGAGCTGTTCGAGTACGCGCTCGCGGTGCTGTTCCAGTACGGCCAGCCGCTCCGCCTCGTTGCCCTCGCGCCGGCAGATCTCGGTGTAGGCGCGGATGTCCCGGATCGGCATTCCGGTGCCGCGGAGCATGACGATGCCCGCGAGCCAGTTCAGATCGCGGGCGAAGTACCGCCGCTGGCCCGACGGGGCGCGGTCGGCGGGCAGCGCGGTCAGCCCCTCGCGCTCGTAGTAGCGCAGGGTGTCGACGCTGAGCCCGCAGACCGCCGCGGCCTCCCCGATCGTCAGCCCGCCGTTCGGGATCTCCTCGTCCGGCATCGGCCGGTGAACCACTGAAGCCATGGATCCAGACTCCCCCTGGAGCGCGCTCCAGGGCAAACGGAGGCACACGAACGGACGCACACGACCGCCTGCGAAGAGCCCGCGGCCCGCCGTCAACGGCCATGGGATTCTTGGTGTCGATCAACGGCGGGCACCGCCGATGGACAAGCGCTGAAGCACTGACACACCGAGCACTGATACGAGGAGCGACATGGGCGAGAGCGCCACCGGTACGGAGTCATGCCTGGGCCTCACCGACTGGACCTGGCTCAACCCGCCTGCCCACTGGGCCGCCGTCGACGACGCCCTGGATGTCACCACGGCCCCGGACACGGACTTCTGGGTGAAGACCCACTACGGCTTCGTCCGCGACACCGGCCATGCCCTGCTGCGACCGGTGCCCGCGAGCTTCCGGCTGCGTATCACCTTCTCCGGTGACTACCGCGAACAGTACGACCAAGCCGGGCTGTTGCTCCGGCTCGACGAGAAGAACTGGATCAAGACGGGCATCGAGTACGTCGACGGCCGCCAGCAGCTCAGCGCCGTCGTCACCCGCGAGGTGTCCGACTGGAACGTCGTACCGCTCGCCCATCTCACCGACACCCCCGGGCCGGTGACCGTCGAGCTGCTGCGCGAGGGCGACACCGTCACGGTGCACTACGGCGTCGACGGGAATCCGGAGACCATGCTGCGGCTCGCCTACTTCCCGCCGGAGACGGCCGCACAGGCGGGACCGATGTGTGCCTCTCCCGACGGGAAGGGTTTCACGGCCCGTTTCACCGCGCTGCGTCTCGACGACCTGTCCTGACGGGCCGGGCCCGGCGGCGGTACACACCCCGCAGGACACAGCGGTGGTCCGCGCCCCGTGCTGGCGCGGACCACCCTGGTCGCTCACAACGTTCAGAACATCAGGCCGCGGGAGTGACCTGGGCCGCTCCACCCGCCGAGGACGCGGCGACGCGGATCTCCGCCCGCCGCGTCACCCCGTTCACAGTCACCGCGAGTGTGACCGTGCCCGGCCGCAGCGCGGTCAGTGTGCCCGTCACCGGGTCGAAGACCGCCGTATGGCGCGGGCGTGCGCCGTCCCGGTCCCCGATCCGGAGATTCGGGGATCCGGTCCAGTCGGCGCTCAGCGGGAAGCCGACCGGGATCTGCCGGCTCCCCTGGGTGACGGCGGCCGTGACCCGCGCGCTGTGCCGGGGCGCCAGCACGGCCGGCGCGTCGAGCGTCAGCGCGTCCGTGTGCGCGCGTGTCTGTACGGAGACCCAGTCGGGCCCGCCCTGCCACGGCTTGAGCCGCGCCATCGCCTGCTCGCCGCGCGAGATCCGGTCGACGCCGACCAGCGACCAGCCGGTGAAGCCGCCCTCGGCCGCGGGGGCGGCGGGCGCCTTGCCCGAGTTGCCGTTGATCAGATACGGCACGCCGTCCACGTGCGAGGCGTGGAAGACCCCGACATGGCTGCCGATGAGGCCCGCGCCCTTGCCGGTCGTACGGCGGAACTCCGCGAGCCACTGTTCGATCAGGGCGGCCTCCTTGCGGTCGCTCAGCTCGCTGGCCTTCTGGACCGTCGGGTCGCGCGGCGGTACATGCTCGATCAGCATGACCGAGCGGATCCGGTCGTCCCGCGCCGCCGCGTCCAACCGCTCACGAACGGCTCTGATCTGGGCGAGCCCGCCGCCGCGCAGGGTCAGGCTCGACGTGTCGAGGGTGAGGAAGCGGGTGCCCTCGTGGTCGAAGGTCCGCTGGGCGGGGCCGAACTGGTCGGTGAAGTTCTTGATGGAGCCGCCCATCACCTCATGGTTGCCGGGCACGTAGTACCAGGGCACCGCGTCCCCCAGCTCCTCCGTCAGCACCGTACGGGCGAAGGCGAGATCCGCGGGTGAGCCCTCGTCGACGAGATCCCCGTTGATCACCACGAAGTCCGGCCGCGCGGCCCGGATCTCGCGCAGGGTACGGCGGGCCTGTGCCACCAACGGACTGTCCGGGGTCCGGGCGACGAACTGGGCGTCGGACATCACCGCGAACCGCCAGTCCCTGCCCTCCGTGTCCGCCGCCGAGTCGATCAACGGGTCGGCCGGGCGCGGCTGTTCGGGCAGATTCACGGTCGGCGGCACCTGCGCCGTCAGATCGTCGATCACGATCCCGCCCGTGTACAGCTTGGTGGCGGCGGTCTCGGCGAGATAGAAGCGGTACACACTCAGCGGTGTCGCCGCCCCGGCCGGCACCGCGAAGGTCACCTGCTGCCAGCCGGTCCAGGTGACATACGGTCCGCGCAGCAACTGGTCGGAGCCCGCCGCGTCCTTGAGGTGCAGGGTGGGCCAGGCGCCCTTGCCGTCGCCCTTGATCCAGAGCTTGAAGGACTGCGGCTGTCCCGGCACCGCGATCCGCGCCGGCGGACTGGCGTAGGCGGCGCGGGTGGCGGTGGACTGGGTGAAGTCGTACGAGAGGGTCAGCCCGGTGCCGGTGTGGCCGTCGGGCGTGGGCGAGACCGAGCCGCTCGCACGGGCCTGGCTGAAGGTCCAGGACGCGGCGTCGTCGAAGGCGGAGACCTGCTGCTCCTCCAGTCCGACAACTACGGCGAGTACGGCCGTGGTGCCGCCGGCCTGCGCGGTGATCCGGCCGGCTCCGGTGTCCCCGAGGGACTTCACGGTGAAGGAGCCCCGGCCGTCGTCGGTGACGCCGAACAGCGAGTGGTCGTACTCCAGCCGTACGTCCCGGGGTTCGATGGGCGCGCTGGTGCCCTGGGCGTCGAGGCCGACAAGACCGAAGGTTCCGGTCGCGTCCGCCCCGGCGAGTCCCACGCGCCGGGTGGTCGGCTGGATACGGTCGAGCGGGCCGAGCACGGTCAGTTCCGTACCGCCCGCCGCGTGTCCGCGCTCGGCGCGTACCTCGGTGGTGCCACTGGCGCGCGCCGTGAACACCCCCTGGCTGTCGACCCGGCCGACCGAGGACCGTACGGCCCGCCAGCGCGGTGTGCCGGCCGCGGGGCCGTACGTCTCGTCGTATCCGGCGGCGGTGAGGCGGCGGGTCAGTCCGGGGAAGACCCGCTCGGGGTGGCCGCCCCTGACCGGGTCGGTGGTCGGTGCCGCGCCCGCGGGGGTACGGGTCTCGACCCAGAAGCCGGTGAGCCGGCCGGTGCCGTCCGGCGCGGTGAGGGCGAGACCGTTGGGCACGGTGCGCTCGCTGCCGTCGGAGGGACTGTTCTCCACACGCAGGGCGTCGCTGCCGGGGGCGCGGGCGACCAGAGTGGAGGAGCCGCCGCCGTCGAGGTTGAGGGCGTTGTACGCCCCGGCGTCACGCATCATCAGGCCCAGCTCGGTGAGGGTGACTCCGCCGCTGTCGGCCTGCCGGCCGTCGACGGTGATCACCTGCATGGTGCTGCCGTCCTGGGAGAAGCCGACGGCGGTACGGGGGGCCGCGGTGTTGTTGCCCGCCCCCTCGTGGCTCCGTGCCACGCCGTCCACCACGAGCAGTTCCCTGCCGCCGACCGCGGTGCGCGGCACGGGGCCGCTGTCGGTGCGCGGCCGGAATTCCAGCGACACCGGGTCGCCGGGCCGCAGCGCGGCCAGCGCCACGGCGCCCGCCTCCCGGCCGACGAGGACGGTCGTACCCTCGGCGATCGGGCCCGTTCCCGGCGCGGCCGACACCGAGACGACCTTGCCGTCGCGGACGGCCGCCTCCGCGACGGGAGTGGCCCGGTCCACGGTGAGCCGGCGGTCGGCCTCACCCCAGCCCGCGGTGTACGCGCCGATACCGCCGACGGGCACATTGGCCGCGTTGTACGCCTCCAGCGCCCGCGGTCCCGAGGGAAGGGTGACGGTGCCGTCGAAGTAGAGCTTCAGGATCCGGCCCGCGCTGCCGGGTCCGATACCGACGGCCTGGTTGGCGCCGGTCGCCGGGGAGTGGACGGGCTGCCCGTTCGCGACACCGGGGCCCTGGGGCGCGCCCGTCTCGTTGATGTCGAAGAAGTCGGCGTTGATGGCGGCGACGGTGCGGCGGCCCGGTCCGGCGTCATGGGCCGCGGCGAGCTGGGAGACCGTACGGCGCTCGGAGACCTTGCCCGAGAAGAGGTAGTCCGCCTCGGCACCCGTGCCGTCGAGGTCGACGGAGAGCGCGTCGACCCGCAGCCACTTGTCGGATTCGAGCCGGTCGTACGAGGTGAGCCGGATGCCGGGGGCGATCGGGCGCGACGCGCGCGCGGTCTCGATGCCGTCGCCGTCGGCGATGGCTCTGGTGCTGCTGGCGGATCCGGCGCTCCCGGCGGACTGCGGAACGGCGGTGGCCGCGCTCGCGGGCGGCGGGGCGACCGGCCGCAGGATCTCGGCGGCGGTACGGGGACGGGGGTCGGGGACGGAATCGGCGAAGGACGGGGCTGCCGCCCCCGCCGTCAGAGCGGTGACCGCCGCGAACAGCACGGCGGACCGCCGGGCAAAGCCTGGGCCCACAACTTCTCCTGGAAGACGGTGGATGCGCGGTTGGTAAGCGCTGTCGGCCGCCAGCATTGCCGTGCACACACCAATGAACCAGGGGTCCGTGGGAACACAGGGGAGAACACGCGGTGACACGGTGAAGCGGAGGGGAGCACACCCGGAGGGGGCACACCGGTCTCCGAGGGACCGTCAGGATGGGCCGGGCGCACACCGGTTGTACAGAAGTGCCTGAAGTGCCTCAGTGGCGCCGGGTCACGCCCGGTGCGCCCCATCCGCGGAGCGGCGCCCGGTCACCGGGGAGCGCACGGGTCCCGCCGCGTCCCGGCGCAGCAGCAACAGCGCCATGTCGTCCTCGCCGCTCTCCTGCCCCAGCTCGTCGAACAGCAGGTCCGCCAGCTCCGTCGGATCCGCCGGGCCCGTCCGTACCTTCTCCTTCAGTACGTCGAGCCGCTCGCCCAGATCGGTTCCTGGCTGCTCCACCAGGCCGTCGGTGAAGAGCAGCAGGGTCTCGCCGGGCCCGAGCACGCCGGTGGTGAGGGGGTAGCCGATCTCGTCCGGCCGGGTGAACTCCGTGGAGAGCCCGAGCGGCAGCCCGCCCGCCGCCGGGATCCAGTGGCAGGTCCCGTCCGTGTGCCGCAGCAGCGGATCGAGATGCCCGGCTCGCACGATCCGCAGTGCCCCGCTCACCAGGTTCACCTCCGCGTACGTACAGGTCGCGAAGCGGTCGGTGCCCAGCTCGTGCAGCAGCGCCGAGGCCCGGGCCAGCGCGGTCGGCGGCGGATGCCCCTCGGCCGCGTACGCCCAGAGCGCCATGCGCAGTTGCCCCATGACCACCGCCGCGTCGGTGTCATGGCCCTGGACATCGCCGATGGTCAGCCCCACCCGGTCGCCCGGCAGCGGAAGCACGTCGTACCAGTCGCCGCCGACACTGCGGCCCATGCGCGCCGAGCGGTAGCGCACGGCGGTACGCGCGCCGGGCACCTCGGGGATACGGCGCGGAAGCATCGCCTGCTGGAGACCCTCGGCGAGGTCGTGCTCCTGTTCGTACAGCATGGCGCGCTGCAAGCTCTGCGCGATGCTGCTGCTGAGGGCGATCAGCAGATTGCGTTCGTCGTCGCTGAACTCGCCGTGCCGGGGGTAGAGCAGGCCGAGCGCGCCGATCGGCCGTGCCTGGGCGGTCAGCGGCAGATAGGCGGCGGAGCCGACCGACAGCCGTTCGATGTGCGGCCAGAGGAGGGGGTAGCCGGAGCGGAACTCCTCCCAGGAGGTGATGAAGATCGGCCGCTGGGTGCGGACCACGTCGCTCATCGGGAACCGCTCGTCGATCCGGGTGTAGCGCAACTCCGGGACGTACGCGCCGAGGCGCCCCTCGCAGACCAGCCGGATCCGGCCGCCCTCGATCACCCCGAGCATCACACTGACGGCCTTGAGCTGTCCGAGCGCCTGCTCGTCCTTCAGTACGGCGATGACATCGTCCATCGAGGAGGCGCGGGCGAGCAGATCGGTGGTCCGGCCCACCACTCCGGTCAGCCGGCGCCGCCCCTCGTCGACATCGCTTCTGAGGGCGGCCTCGGCCAGTTCCTCCTCGGCGCTCCGTACGATGCCGATGATCCGGCGGGGCCGCCCGGCCTCGTGCCTGATATGGGCCTGGGTGTGGGTCCAGCGGAGTGATCCGTCGGGATGACGGATGCGGAAGTACGCGCCGTAGGAGGGTGCGCCCTCCTTCAACGCCTGGGCGATCAGGGCCTTGAGCCGGGCCGCCTCGCCGTTCGGGACCAGATCGAGCAGGGTGCCGGGATCGCCGTCGAACTCCTCGGGGCGCAGGCCGAAGATCTCGAGCGCGGGCCCGTCGAGATGGACCAGCCCGCTGTCGAGATTCCAGTCGAAACCGCCCATGCGGTTCAGCGCGAGGCTCAGATCCGGATGGGCGGGCCAGTCGTCCGGCAGCGACACGGCAGCCGGAGGGTGACCCCGATCAGCCATGGAGCCACCATCTCATCGATCGGTCCGCCCCACGCGCCGAGAAGCCGCCCCGGAAAGCGCTTCCGGCGGTGGCCGGGTGGGAGGAGACTGCTTGTCTGCACACCGAGGGCTTATATGATCATCACGAAAGAGGACTCCGCTCTCCATGCAGAATCCCGAATCTCCCCGTTCGAGTCCGCTGGACCACCACTACTCGGGGGAGCACCCGCTCCGCACGCTCGCCTATCTCTTCCGTCCCGACCGCTACCGGCTGGTGCTGGCCGTCCTCGTCTTCGCCGTCAAGCACATCCCGGTCTGGCTGCTGCCACTGATCACGGCCAACATCATCGACGTGGTGGTGGACCACAGGCCCATCGCCCATCTCTGGTTCAACACGGGGGCCGTGGTGCTGGTCCTCGTCCTCAATTTCCCGCTGCATCTGCTGTACGCGCGCCTGATGAGCACCAGCATCCGCCGGATGGGCCGTGAGCTGCGCTCGGCCCTCTGCCGCCGGATGCAGCATCTCTCCATCGGCTACCACTCCCGGGTCAGCGCGGGCGTGCTCCAGACCAAGGTCGTACGGGATGTCGAGGCCGTGGAGACGATGACCCAGCAGAGCGCCGACATGGGGCTCGGCGCCATCATGACGCTGCTGGGCGGTCTCGCGGTGATCGGCTACCGCACCCCGGTCGTGCTGCCGGTGTTCCTGGTCGTCGTCCCGCTGGCGGCGCTGCTGGTACGCCGGCTCCGCTCCCGGATCCGCAGCAACAACGAGGAATTCCGGCTGGAGGTCGAGCGGCTCTCCTCCCGGGTCGGCGAGATGACCACCCTGATCCCGATCACCCGCGCCCACGGACTGGAGCGCGCGGCCCTGCACCGGGTCGACAACACACTGGAGCGGGTGGTCACCGCCGGATTCCGGCTCGATCTGCTCAACGGCCGCTTCGGATCGCTCTCCTGGATCCTGCTCAACACCATGGCGGTCGGCTGTCTCTCGGGCTCGGCGGCCGTCGCGTACTACGGCTGGATGGGGCTCACCGCGGGCGATGTCGTGATGATCAGCACCTTCTTCACCGCGCTGACGGCCTCGCTGACGACCTTGATGAATCTGACCCCGATCATCTCCAAGGGCCTGGAGTCGGTACGGTCGGTCGGCGAGGTCCTCCAGGCGCCCGATCTGGAGAGCAACGAGGGCAAGACGTCCGTCGACCGGGTCGAGGGACGGATCGACTTCCAGGGCACGGGCTTCCGCTATCCCGGCGCGACCGAGCACTCGGTGAGCGGCTTCGACCTGTCAGTGCGGCCCGGCGAGACCGTCGCGCTGGTGGGGGCGTCGGGCGCGGGCAAGTCCACGATCCTCAATCTGCTGATCGGTTTCATCAGGCCCACGGAGGGCCGGATCCTGCTCGACGGCTCGGACATGGCGTCCCTGGACCTGCGCACCTACCGGCGCTTCCTGTCCGTCGTACCGCAGGAGTCCATCCTGTTCGAGGGGACCATCCGGGAGAACGTCACCTACGGTCTGGAAGGCGGTGCGGACGAGAACGCGCTGCGGGAGGCGCTGCTCGCGGCCCACGCCATGGAGTTCGTGGAGCGGCTGCCCGACGGTCTCGACACGGTCGTGGGGCAGCGCGGCGCCCGGCTGTCGGGCGGCCAGAAGCAGCGGCTCGCGATCGCCCGGGCGCTGATCAGGGATCCACGGGTGCTGGTGCTGGACGAGGCGACCTCGGCGCTGGACAACCGGTCGGAGGGGCTGATCCAGGACGCGCTGTCCCATCTCGTCCGGGGCAGAACGGTGTTCGTCGTCGCACACCGGCTCTCCACCATCAGGAACGCCGACCGCATCATCGTGATGGAGCACGGCCGGATCGTCGAGGCGGGCAGCCATCACGAACTGCTGGCCCGGGGCGGCCCGTACGCCACCACCCTCCAGCCCCGCCGCTCCGGCTGAACCGGGGTCAGGGACGGGGGCGGGCCCGGCCGGGACGGTCGTCCCCGGCCGGGTCGATACGGCGGGCCCTGACATGTTCGTACGCGAGTGTCGTCTGTACGTCGGCGACCTCGCGGCGTTCGGTGAGGCGGTCGATGACAAAAGCGTAGACGCCGTCGACATCCGGAACGGCGACATGGAGCAGGAAGTCATGGGCGCCGGAGGTGACGAACAGACCGATCACCTCCGGCAGCCGTGCGGCCCATTCGCGGAACCCCTCGATGACCGGCCGGGCCGGGGGCCGGATACGGACCGAGATCAGAGCCTGTACGGGCCGTCCGATCGCCCCGAGATCGACCGCCGCGTGGTAGCCGGTGATGACACCGCGCTCGCGCAGCAGCCGTACCCGCTCCAGCGAGGTGGAGGGGGAGACCCCGGTCTTGGCTGCCAGCTCGCGGTTGGTCTGCCGTGCATCGTTCTGCAGCTCCCGCAGCAGAGCTTGATCGACCGCATCAAATTTCATCGGACACCTCGGAAGCCGTACCAAATACGGCGGGCAGAGACAGAGCCGGGACGTCTGCCTAGCGTATCGGCATATCCGCACACGAAGGAGCGTCATGTCCCTCCCCCGGCTGACCAGCGAGGACGTCACCACCGACCGGTCCACCCGGCAGGCACAGCTGAAATGGGTGATCGTCGTGGACGAGACCCTGCCGGCCGGCCGGGCGGCGAACGCCGCCGCCTGTATGGCCGCCGCGGTCGGCAAGGCACTGCCCCATCTCCTCGGCCCGGACGGCAAAGACGCCTCCGGCGCCGTCCATCCGGGGCTGCCCTGGGCGGGATGCACGGTGCTGGCCGCGGACGCGGAGACGCTGCGCGAGGTGCGGGCCAAGGCCGCCGCCAAGGACGAGATCCTGATCGTGGACATGCCCGAGTCGGCGCAGACCTCACGGGTGTACGACGAGTATCTCGACGCCCTGGCCGCCACCGGCGAGGACGGGCTGAACCCCTGCGGCATCAGTGTGGTCGGCCCTCGCAACCGGATCGACCGGCTGGTGGGCCGACTGGGACTGCTCCATTGAGCTGAACTGGGATTTCATACGGTATGCCACCAATAGGCAAGATTGGTCACCGAATGGCCGCTTGTCCGTTACCGAGCGTGAGTCACGGCGTTGAAGTGCGTGAAGGCCGCACATCGTGCGGCCGCACTCCACACGTCCAAGGAGAAAACTTGATGTCGCGTATCGCGAAGGCAACCGCTGTGCTCATCGGCACGGGCGCCATGCTGGCCGCTGGCGCCGGTGTGGCCACCGCCGACGCCGACGCCGAGGCGGCCGTTGTCGGCTCGCCCGGTGTCCTGTCCGGAAACGCAATCCAGGTGCCCGTGAGCATCCCGGTCAATGTCTGTGGCAACACCGTCGACCTGGTCGGAATCCTCAACCCGGCGTTCGGCAACCACTGCGCCAACGTCTCGATCGAGAAGAAGCACCACGGCAAGAAGCACCACGGCAAGATGCACGAAGAGAAGCACCACGGCAAGATGCACCACGAAGAGAAGCGCCACGAAGAGAAGCACCATGGCGGTGAGCACCACGGTGGTGAGCACCACGAGGAGCACGGTGGTTACGGCGGCTGACCACCGTCTGACACGGCGCGGCCCCCGAGACCGCGCCTAGGCCAGTGAGAGACGGCCTCCCGTGCCTCTGCGCGGGGGGCCGTCGCACTTCCCGGCGGCCAGGACGGCGAGGGCTGCGAGCACACCGGGCCGCGTCGGGGCCCGGGTTCACATCCCGGATCTCACGGCTCGTAGCGGTACAGACGGCTGTGGTCCAGCAGCTCGGACGGCCTGACGTCCCACGGCGGCATGGGCTCGTCCAGGCTGATGACCCGGCCGTGCTGCGGATCGTCCGGATGCAGCCTGTTCCTCGGTTGGTACACCGCCTTCGGATGCTGGCGCCGCCAGCGGTCCCAGAGCAGGTCGATGAACGAGTGATGGAGCCAGAAGACGGGGTCGTTGGGCGAGGAGGCGCCCAGCATGTGCCCGCCGACCCAGCGGTGCACCCTGTTGTGATTGCGCCAGCGCTCGGCCCCCTCGGACAGCCAGCCCTCCAGCCTGTTGCGGAAACCGGACGTGACGGTGGAGTTCCAGGGAGCCGTGTCGTACACCGGCTCGTTCATCGCCCAGGCCAGCTCGTCCCTGGTGGGCAGGGCGATCGGCGCGGACGGCCGGCCGAAGTTCCGGGTGAGGTACTCACGGTCCGTCACCCCGCTGTTGATCCTCCAGTGTCCGGACTCATAGGCGAAGGGACCGGTCATGACCTGCTGGTCGCGGCCGTGGCCGTTGCCGCCGAGGAAGTCGTCGGACCAGAGCGCGGCGTCGGGGCTGTTGTCGGCCGTCCAGTCCCAGTACGGGACGGTCACCGTCGGATCGACCCGCTGGAGAGCACGCTCGAACTCCAGCAGAAAGCGACGGTGCCAGGGGAAGAAGGACGGGGTCATATGGGCGGCGCGGAGTCCGTCCTGCCCGTCGGTGACATAGAACTCGATGTGCATCCGTACGAAGTCGTCGTACTCCCCCTCCGCTTCAGCTCCAGCACCGCGCCGACGAATCTCTGTCTCTCCTCGCCGGTCAGATTCCGCGAGTTCTTTCTGGTGTACACCGCGAAGGCCCTCCGGGAGTCAGGAATGGTGGATCGGTCCGGCGAACGAGAGCTGGGCGCCCGCCAGTTCGTCGACCGCCGCACGGGCCGCCGCGAGCGGGGTCGGGAAGGAGTCGTAGTGGTTGACGATGCTCATATAGCTGCCGTCCGCGCGGCGCATGAGCTGGAGGGGACGGCCGTCGATACGAACCTCGGGCGCGGTGGAAGCGGACTGCGCGCCGTGCGCGCCGGACACGCCGGGGGCCGTCGCCGTGGCCCCGATACGGATGTGCCGTCCACGGTAGATCTCCTCGACCGTCCCGGCGGCCGCTCCCTCGGATGCCTGGCCCGCACTGACGACGGGGGTGAGCGCGGCCGAGGTGCCCGCGACCATGCCGAGGGTGAACATCGCGCGCAGCAGCCCGCGCCGGCCTGTCGGGGCGCGGCCGGGCGCCGGGGGCTCTTCCGTACGGTCGGGCTCCGCCTCGGGACGCCGTACCTGCACGGATCTCGGCTCCGTCTGGGTTCCGCTCGGCATCGAAGGACCTCCGCTCGTCATGTCCGGGGCGATCGCCCGCCCGGGACAACGACGCGATGGACAAACGGTTATCCCGGTTACGGCAGGCGCACGCAGGCGGGTGCACGCGGGCGGTGCACGCACAAGGGCCGGTACGGCGACCCGGGGGTCTCCGTACCGGCCCTCGCGTCCGGCGGCAGAGTGGATCAGCAGCTCAGATTGGACCCAGGAGTGGTTCCGAGGATCTGCACGAAGCGCTGGTAGTTGTTGATCCGGCTCTGTACCTGACCGGGGTTGCCGCCATTGCATTCGAGGCTGCCGTTGATGCTCCGGATGGTCTCTCCGAAGCCCCGGCCGTTGACCATGGCGTTGTGCGGGGTCATGGTGCCCGGGCCGGTCTGGGTGTTCCAGTACCAGAGGCCGGTCTTCCAGGCGACGGCCGACTCGCGCTCGACGCGCCACGGGTCGGCGAGCAGGTTGATGCCCAGGGCGTCACCGGCGGCCTTGTAGTTGAAGTTCCAGCTCAACTGGATCGGACCACGGCCGTAGTACGCCGCCTGACCGGCCGGGCAGCCGTACGGCTGGCCGGCGTCGCAGTAGTGCGGGTAGTTCGCGGTGTTCTGTTCAACGATGTGGACCAGGCCGCCGGTCTCGTGGCTGACGTTGGCGAGGAAGGCAGCGGCCTCCTGGCGCTTGACCGTGTCGCTTCCGGTGTTGGCGAAGCCCGGGTAGGCGCTGAGCGCGGCGGTCAGGCCGCTGTACGTGTAGAAGGGATTCCGGCTCGGGAACATCTGGTTGAACTGGGACTCGCTGACCACGAAGCCGCCGGCCGGCGGCGGGTCGGTCGGCGGGGTGCCACCGCAGGTGTACGGCTCCCAGTACCAGGTGCTGATGACGGGGTCGTAGCCCGGGTTGTCGTGCTCGGCGATGTAGAACTTGCCGTCGGTGTACTTGACGATGTTTCCGGTGACGTACGCCCGGCCCGCGACCCAGGCCGGGTAGTCACACGCACCGGAGCCGCCGCCGGGGCTGGAGCCGTCACAGCTTCCCTGGTCGGCCCAGACATCGGTGGTGCCGGGGGTCTCCCCCTGGGTCCACCACTTCGCCGACCAGTTGTGACCGTTGTACGAAGCGGTGGTGCCGCCGGTGTACACGGTGGACGCGCTCCACCCCGCCGCGCAGGTGGCGGCGGAGGCGGTGGACGCGGGCAGGAAGACCGCGAGGGCGATGGCCGAAACCATCGCCGCGAACAGGGCAAGGACACGCTGTCTCAAACGACTCACTCCTTCGCGCGGGCAGCCGGAGGTCCGGCCGCTCGCCATGGGGGGTGAGGGAACCAAACCGGAATCGCGTGAACCTGTCAAGGTCTAGACCAAGTGGCGCAGCCGGCGGCCCGTCACATCCGGCCGATCCGGTCACGCACGACCGCGAGCCCCCCGGCCCGTATCAGCCCGGCACCTCCACCAGGTCCAGACCCGTCAGTCCGGCGAGCGCTCGCAGGTCGGGCAGGAGCCGGCCGGTGGCGAGCGCCCAGTGGTGGCCGACACCGCTGGCGCTCCAGTCGTCGGTCCACTCGCCGGGGTCGCGGCCGAAGTCGACCCTGGACGTGGTGTTGCCGATCTCCAGATGCGGCCCGGGGACCACCTCGCCCTCGGCGGCCACCAGCCGGTACCGGCCCTCGCGGCTCTGTCCCACCCCGACCAGGGTGACCGGGCCGTGCCGTACGTCGAACTCGACCGAGACACCCCAGCCGCGCTTGCCGTGGTAGACGCCGAGCCCGCGCAGCAGGGGTTTGCGCGCGCTGATGGCGAGATGTCCGGGACCGTCGTGGCCCATCTCGACCACGCCCGCGGTGAAGTCCAGTGCCTGGAGTTCGGTGAACGAGCCGCCCGCGCCGAGGCGGTCCGCGATCAGCATGGCGAGCGAGGTGCGCAGCTCGTACTCCCCGCAGGACGGAATGCCACGGGCGGTCAGCAGCGAGGAGCCGAGGATCATGCCCGCGCCGAGCCGTTCATGGATCTCGGCGTCGAGGCCCCGGTGGTAGTACGCGAGCGAGTCCAGGTCGAAGTCGGCGACGAGCCGGTCCAGTCCGGCGGAGACCCGCGCCGCCCAGCGCAGATCGTCCTCGGCGACGGAGTCGGCGAGTTCGAACACCTCCCGGGTCTCGTGGAGTTTCGCGGCGAGTTCACCGTCGTCGACCTGCTCGACCCGGACCCGCAGATCGTCGAATTCGAGGACCTCGACATGGCCGCCGAGACTCGCCGGGACCATGGTCAGGTCGGTGGAGACGTCGTACATGCCCGGATAGAGATGCCCCATCAGACCGTGCCTGCCGTTGCGCAGGACGGAGCGGACCCCGGCGGCGCGGATCCAGCGTCCGATACGCGCCCAGGCGCGCTCGTCCTCCAGATGTCCCGAGACGGAGCGGAAGGGGATGCCGACGCGTTCGAAGGCGTTGGCCATCTCCGGCAGCGGGCAGGCGCCGCAGTACGCCAGCCACTGGCCGGTGTCGAAGGAGGCGTGGTCCATGGACGGGGTGGGCTGGAGGTTGATCAGCAGGACCGGCGCGCCCGCGCGCTGTGCCACCGGGACGAGCATCGTCGCCGTCATATAGGTGGTGAGGAAGCCGACGATCAGATCGCAGCCGGCGGCGCGCAGCTTCTCGGCGGCCTCCGCTCCTTCCTGCGCGTCGGAGATGAAGCCCACGTCGACGACCTCGGCGTCGAACTCCCGCATCCGTTCGGTGACCCGGGCGGCGGAGCGTCTGAGCTGCGGAAGCAGTTCGGGGAACTGAGGCCAGTAGGCGCCGAGGCCGCCCGCGACCAGCCCGATCCTGGGCGTGCGGGCGACGGCTGGGATACGGACGGTCATGGCGGCTCCGTAGTGGTGCGGGGGCCTCCGGCCGGGTGCCGGGGCCCGGGTCAGAAGTCGAACTTGTCGATGTTGTTCTTGTCGAAGACGGTCGGCTCGCCGAGGATGACCTCGCCGTCCTTGCCGATGGTGTATTCGCCGAGTTTGCCCGCCTTGAACTTCTCGCCCTCGGCCCCGGTGATCTGGCCGGACGCCAGGGCGGCGGCCGCGTACGACCCGAGATAGCCCAGCTCCTCGGGGTTCCAGAGCGAGAACTGCTCGACGGTGCCGTCCTTGACGTATGCCCGCATCTGGTTCGGTGTGCCGAGCCCGTTGAGGACGACCTTGCCCTTGTACGAGGAGTCGCTGAGGTAGCGGGCGGCGGCCGCGATCCCGACGGTGGTGGGCGAGATGATGCCCTTGAGGTCGGGGTACGCCTGGAGCAGTCCCTGTGTCTGCTGGAAGGACTTCTGGTCCGCGTCGTCGCCGTACGCGACCTTGACCAGCTCCATGTTCCGGTACTTGGGAAGCTTCAGCTCGTCCTTCATGAACTCGATCCAGGTGTTCTGGTTCGTGGCGTTCTGGGTGGCCGAGAGTATGGCGAACTTCCCCCGGTGACCGAGCTGTTCGCCGAGGTGCTGAACGAGGCTGCGGCCGATCTCCTCGGAGCTGGCCTGGTTGATGAAGAGCTGGCGGCAGTCCTTGGCGGTGTCGGAGTCGTACGCGACGACCTTGATGTCCTTCTGCATGGCCTGCTTGAGCGGGCCGCACACCGCGTTCGGATCGTTGGCCGCGATCAGGATGGCGTCCTGGCGCTGCTGGATGAGGGTGTTGATGTACGAGACCTGTGAGGAGGCACTGGCGTCGGAGGGGCCGACCTCCTTGCCGGTACCGCCGTACTCGGCCGCGGCGGCGATCCCTGCCTCGTCCACGATCTTCTCGTACGGGTTGTTGATCTGCTTGGGCAGGAAAGCGAGTTCGAGCCCCTTCTTCAGAGGCGCGTCCGGGTCCGCCTCGGCGGTGGCGGCCGCCTTTCCGGTGTCCTTCTCCGTGCTGTTCTTGGTGGTGCCGGAGCAGGCGGTCAGTACGACAGCGAGGGTGCAGGCGAGGGCGGCGGTGGCCGCCGCACGGCGCCTGGCGGCGGTACGGATGGTCATGGCGGGCGGGACCTTTCGGGCGCAGGGGCGAAACTCGGGGCTCGGGGCTCGGGGGCTGAGGAGCCGGGCTCAGGGCCCGGTCGAAACACCGGCCGCGCGCCGATGGCGGCGCTCGGTCAGGGCCGTGACGATCCGTGGGGTGAGGACGGAGGCGACGAGCAGCAGGCCGGTCACGATGACCTGGACCTCGTTCGGCACGTCGTTCAGCGTGAGCAGGTTCTTGAGGACCCCGATCAGCAGCACACCGGCGACCGCGCCGAAGAGCGTGCCCTTGCCGCCGTCGAAGTCGACCCCGCCGAGCAGGACGGCGGCGATGACGAGCATCTCGAAGCCGAGGCCGTTGTCGGCGCGGGCGCTGCCGTACCGGAGGGTGAAGACGATCCCGGCGAAGGCCGAGAACACCCCGGTGAGCACGAAGAGGACCAGCTTGAACCGTCTGACCCTGATCCCGGCGAACCGGGCGGCCTCCTCCTGCGCGCCGATGGCGAACAGGGACCGTCCGAAGGCCGTGGAGTGCAGCAGTACGGCGGTGGCGGCGGCCAGGACCAGGAACAGGACGACGGGATAGGTCAGAAAGGTGCCGGGGACGGTCGTCGTGTCCACGGCCCAGTCGGCGTACACCTGGGGGAAGTCGGTGACGGCGTCACTGCCCAGGACGACGGAGGCGAGGCCGCGGTAGAGGGCGAGGGTGCCGATGGTGACGGCGAGCGAGGGCAGCCCGACACGGGTGACCAGCCAGCCGTTGAGGAGGCCGCCCGCGATTCCGGCCAGCAGCACCACGGGCACGATCAGTTCGAAGGCCCAGCCCGCGTTCCACAGCGCCCCGGTGAGCGCGCTGCCGAGGCCCAGCATGGACGCGACGGAGAGATCGACCTGACCGGCGACCACCAGCAGGGTCATGGGCAGGGCGATCAGGGCGACTTCGGCGATGTCGTTGAAGGCGAAGGCGAGATTCCCGCCGGAAGCGAAGCCGTCGGTGGTGAAGAGGCCCACGATGAAGACCGCCACGAGCAGCGCGCCGACCGCGGTGTCCCAGCGCGGCCCGACAGCCCTGAGGAACGCTCCGGCACTCGCCGGGCGCCCGTGTTCGGGCACCCTCGCCGACGGCCCGGCCCCGGGCGCCCCCGGCTGTGCGGTGGTCTCTGTCTCAGGCGCCGTTCCCATGGCGGGCGCTCCTCTTCCTCAGTGCGGCGGTCATACGCAGGGACACGACCCGGTCGACACCGATGGCCGCGAGAAGGAGCGCGCCGGTGATGGCGCCCTGCCAGAACGCGTCGACCTTCAGGGCGACCAGCGCGCTGCCGATGGTGGTGAGCAGCAGCGCGCCGAGTGCCGCGCCCCACACCGTTCCCGTACCGCCGGTGATGGCGACGCCGCCGACAACCACGGCGCTGACGACGGTGAGTTCCCAGCCGTGCGCGTTGTCGGCGACGACGGTGCCGAAGCGGGCGAGCCAGAGGGCGCCGGCGAATCCGGCCACCGCGCCGGAGAAGGCGTACGCGCCGAGGATCCTGCGGCGGATCGGTACGCCCGCCAGCCGCGCGGCCTCGGGGCTGGAGCCGATCGCGTACAGCTCGCGCCCCGAGCGGTAGGCGCGCAGGTAGTACGAGGTGACGGCGACCAGCGCCAGGGATATGAGCGGGAGGTACGGAATCCCGAGGACGCTGCCGCTGCTCAGGTCGAGGACCGGCCGCGGGATGTCGTTGGCGCTGATCTGCTCGCCCTGAGCCCACCAGTAGTCGAGACCCTGGATGATGTAGAGCATCCCGAGGGTGACCACGAGCGCCGGGACCCGGCCGAAGCTGACAAGTGCGCCGCTGGCCAGGCCGCATCCCGTACCGAGGGCGGTGCCCAGCAGCATCACGGTGAGCACGCCGTGGTCGGTTCCGGCGACGAAGGTGCCGCAGGCGAAGGCGGAGAGCCCCACGACGGAGCCGACCGAGAGATCGATGTTGCGGGTGACGACGACCACGGACTGGCCGACGGCGAGCAGGACCAGGATGGAGGCGTTGAGGAGGAGGTCCTTGACGCCCTGGTCGTCGAGGAAGCGCGGGTTGGAGATCCAGGTGCCGAGAACGAGCAGCGCCAGCGCTCCGGCGATGCTGATCTCCCTGGCCCGGAACACAATGTCGGCGAGCGAGCGGGCCGAGCGCCGCTCGTCGCGGCCCGTTCCGGCGGGCTGGTCCAGCAGGGTGGTCATGCCGCCGCCCTCTCGGCGCGCCCGGTCGCGGCGGCCATCACCGTCTCCTCGGTGGCCTCGGCGCGCGGGATCTCCGCGGCGAGCCGGCCTTCGTGCATGACGAGCACCCGGTCGGCCATGCCGAGGACCTCGGGCAGGTCGGAGGAGATCATGAGAACGGCGAGCCCTTCGGCGGCCAGGGCGGAGAGCAGCCGGTGCACCTCCGCCTTGGTGCCGACGTCGATGCCCCGGGTGGGTTCGTCGACGATCAGTACGGCCGGTTCCGTGGCCAGCCACTTGGCGAGGACGACCTTCTGCTGGTTGCCGCCGGAGAGCACTCCGACGGGGTCGGCGAGCCGGTTGTAGGTGAGCCGGAGGCGTACGGCCCAGTCGGCGGCCCTGCGGTGCTCCAGGGCGCGCCGTACCAGCCCCGCCCTGCCCAGTCGGCCCAGACCGGTCAGGCCGACATTGCGCTCGATGGACATCTCCATGACCAGTCCGCGCAGCCGCCGGTCCTCGGGGACCAGCGCCAGCCCGGCGTCCATGGCGGCGGTCGGTGAACCGGCGGGCAGGGCCCGGCCGTTGACCCGTACCTCGCCCGCGTCGGCCCGGTCGACTCCGAAGACGGCCTGCGCCACCTCGCTGCGGCCCGCGCCGACGAGCCCGGCGAGTGCGACGATCTCGCCCCGCCGCACCTCGAAGGAGATGTCCCGGAACACGCCTTCGCGGGTCAGCCTGCGCACCGACAGGGCGGTCTCCCCCAGTGCCGCCCGCTGCTTCGGGTACAGCTCGCCGAGTTCGCGGCCGACCATGCCGCGGACCAGGTCGTCCTCGGTGAGTCCGGCCAGTGGCCGGGAGGAGATCAAGCGGCCGTCGCGCAGCGTGGTGACGCGCCGGCACAGGTCGAATATCTCCGTGAGCCGGTGGGAGATGAAGAGGACGGCCGCGCCCTCGGCCAGCAGGGTCCTGACGACGGAGAAGAGCCGCGCGGTCTCGCTCCCGGTGAGCGCGGCGGTGGGCTCGTCCATGATGAGGACGCGCGCGTCGAAGGAGAGCGCCTTGGCGATCTCCACGATCTGCTGGTCCGCGATGGAGAGTCCGCGCGCCGGCCGGTCCGGGTCGAGCGCCACACCGAGCCGCCGCATCAGGGCCGCGGTGGTCTCCCGTACCGCCCGGTGGTCGATACGGCCCAGGGAGCGGCGGGGTTGACGGCCCATGAAGATGTTCTCCGCGATCGACAGATCGGGGAAGAGCGTCGGTTCCTGGTAGATGACGGCGATACCGGCGTCCCGGGCATCGGCGGGGCCGTGGAAGACGACCGGTCCGCCGTCGAGGAGCACCTCGCCGGAGTCGGGCCTGTGCACCCCGGCGAGGGTCTTGATGAGGGTGGACTTGCCGGCGCCGTTCTCCCCGGCGAGCGCGTGCGCCTCGCCGGGGAACAGGCTCAGGGAGACGTCCCGCAAGGCCCGTACGGCGCCGAAGGACTTGCTCACGTCCTTCAGGGCCAGGACCGGGGCGGGACCCGGGGAGGGCTGGTTCATGGCGGGCTCCTCGGCGGCGGCGGGCCGAGCGCCCGGCGCCGTGAAAGGTTTTCGCATCGTGAAAGGTTTCAATGAGGTTCCCCGGAAGCTAAACGGCCTTCGCGGGCCGCGTCAATGGCCCGTGCTCGACATTCGCGGGTGAATTCGACGGGGCACGGCTCGAACGGAAGATGGGGCCGCACGCAGGGTTGACACCTCTCGACGACTCCCATAACTTCACCGCGATGAAACGATTCACAGTGAATCGAGGCACCGACTCCGGCTCGCCCCGCGAGTCCGCACCACGGGAGCGCTGAGATATGACGGACAGATCCGCCGAGTCCGCGGTGAAGGCGGCGCTCGGATCACAGGCCGTCGAGACACCGTCCTGGGCGTTCGGAAATTCGGGCACCCGGTTCAAGGTGTTCGCCCAGCCCGGCGTGCCGCGTACCCCGCAGGAGAAACTCGCGGACGCCGCGCGGGTGCACGCGCACACGGGCGTCGCTCCCACGGTGGCGCTGCACATCCCCTGGGACCGCGTGGACGACTACGGCGCGCTCGCCGCCCACGCCCGGGATCTGGGGCTGCGCATCGGAGCCGTCAACTCGAATGTCTTCCAGGACGACGACTACAAGCTGGGCTCCGTCACGCACCCGGAGCCGGCCGTGCGCCGCAAGGCGCTGGACCATCTCCTGGAGTGCGTCGACATCATGGACGCCACCGGGTCGCGCGATCTGAAGCTGTGGTTCTCCGACGGCATCAACTACCCGGGTCAGGACGACATCTCGGCGCGCCAGGGACGGCTCGCGGAGGCCCTGGCGGCGGTGTACGAGCGGCTCGGCGACGACCAGCGGATGCTGCTGGAGTACAAGCTGTTCGAACCGGCCTTCTACGCCACGGACGTTCCCGACTGGGGCACCGCGTACGCGCACTGCCTGAAGCTGGGGCCGAAGGCGCAGGTGGTCGTGGACACCGGGCACCACGCGCCGGGCACCAATATCGAGTTCATCGTGGCGGTGCTGCTGCGCGAGGGAAAGCTCGGCGGATTCGACTTCAACTCCCGCTTCTACGCGGACGACGATCTGATGGCCGGGGCCGCGGACCCCTTCCAGCTCTTCCGGATCATGTACGAGGTGATCAGGGGCGGCGGGTTCACGGCGGACACCGCGTTCATGCTCGACCAGTGCCACAACATCGAGGAGAAGATCCCCGCAGTCATCCGGTCGGTGATGAATGTCCAGGAGGCCACGGCCAAGGCACTGCTGGTGGACGCGGAGGCACTGGACGCGGCCCAGCGGGGCGGCGACGTACTGGCGGCGAACGCGGTGCTGATGGACGCCTTCAACACCGATGTGCGGCCGCTGGTCGCGGAGGTACGGACCGGACTCGGCGCGGACGCCGACCCGGTGGCCGCGTACCACGCCTCCGGCTACGGCAAGCGGATCGCCGCCGAGCGGGTCGGCGGCGCCCCGGCCGGCTGGGGCGCCTGAGACCCGACTCGTAACCACCCGCGACGACCCGCGCCCGATCCGCTCGCACAGCCAGATCCGCTCGCACAGAGGGACATGATGACCGACCAGCCTCATCTCCATCCGGTGGCGGCCGAGCTGCTCGACCGCTCGCACCGGCTCGGTGCCGATCCGCGCACCACCAACTACGCCGGGGGCAACACCTCCGCGAAGGGATCCGCCACCGATCCCGTGACCGGCGACGATGTCGAGCTGATGTGGGTCAAGGGATCCGGCGGTGATCTGGGCACCCTGACCGCCGGCGGACTCGCCGTACTGCGCGTCGACCGGCTGCGCGCTCTGACCGCGGTCTACCCGGGGGTGGCGCGCGAGGACGAGATGGTGGCCGCCTTCGACTACTGCCTGCACGGCAAGGGCGGGGCGGCTCCCTCCATCGACACCGCGATGCACGGCCTGGTCGACTCCCCTCATGTGGACCATCTCCACCCCGACTCGGGGATCGCCCTGGCCTGCGCGGCCGACGGGGAGAAGCTGACGGCCGAGTGCTTCGGCGACACGGTGGTGTGGGTGCCCTGGCGGCGGCCCGGTTTCCAGCTCGGGCTGGACATCGCGGCGGTCAAGGAGGCGAACCCACGGGCGATCGGCTGTGTGCTCGGCGGCCATGGCATCACCGCCTGGGGCGCCACCTCGCAGGAGTGCGAGAGCAACTCGCTGCGGATCATCCGTACCGCCGAGGCGTTCCTGGCCGAGCGCGGCAGACCGGAGCCCTTCGGTCCGGTCCTGCCGGGGTACGAGCCGCTGCCCGAACGCGAGCGGCGGGCGAAGGCGGCCGCGCTGGCCCCGCTGATCCGCGGGCTGGTCTCCACCGACCGGCGCCAGGTCGGCCACTACACGGCCACGGAACCCGTCCTCGACTTCCTGTCCCGTACGGAACATCCACGGCTCGCGGCCCTGGGCACCTCCTGCCCCGACCACTTCCTGCGCACCAAGGTCCGCCCCCTGGTGCTCGATCTGCCCGCGGGTGCGCCACTGGAGCGGATGCGGGAGCGGCTGGGCGAGCTGCACTCCGCGTACCGCGAGGAGTACCGGGCGTACTACGAGCGGCACGCGGTGCCCGGATCGCCACCGATGCGCGGGGCGGATCCGGCGATCGTGCTGGTGCCCGGGGTGGGGATGTTCTCCTTCGGCAAGGACAAGCAGACCGCGCGGGTCGCCGGTGAGTTCTATGTGAACGCGGTCAATGTGATGCGGGGCGCCGAGGCGGTCTCCTCGTACACACCGATCGAGGAGTCCGAGAAGTTCCGTATCGAGTACTGGGAGCTGGAGGAGGCCAAGCTGCGCCGGATGCCCGCTCCGAAGCCGCTGGCGACACGAATCGCGCTGGTGACGGGGGCGGGCTCGGGCATCGGCCGGGCGATCGCCCGGCGGCTGGCAGCCGAGGGCGCGTGTGTTGTGGTCGCCGATCTCAACGGCGAGAGCGCGGTGGAGGTCGCGGAGGAACTGGGCGGCGCCGACCGGGCCGTGGCGGTCACCGTCGATGTGACGGACGAGGAGCAGATCGCGGCGGCGTTCGACGCGGCCGTCCTCGCCTTCGGCGGGGTGGATCTGATCGTCAACAACGCCGGTATCTCCATCTCCAAGCCGCTGCTGGAGACGACCGCGCGGGACTGGGACCTCCAGCACTCCATCATGGCCCGCGGCTCGTTCCTGGTCTCGCGGGAGGCGGTCCGGGTGATGACCGATCAGGGTTTCGGCGGCGACATCGTCTATGTCGCCTCAAAGAACGCGGTGTTCGCGGGTCCCAACAACATCGCGTACTCCGCCACCAAGGCCGACCAGGCACATCAGGTCCGGCTGCTCGCGGCCGAGCTGGGCGGGCTGTCGATCCGCGTCAACGGGGTCAACCCCGATGGGGTGGTGCGCGGTTCGGGGATCTTCGCGGGCGGCTGGGGGGCGCAGCGGGCGGCGGTGTACGGCGTGGAGGAGGCGAAGCTCGGCGAGTTCTACGCCCAGCGCACCCTGCTCAAGCGGGAGGTGCTGCCCGAGCATGTGGCGAACGCGGTGTTCGCGCTGACGGGCGGCGATCTGAGCCACACAACGGGGCTGCATGTGCCCGTGGACGCGGGGGTGGCGGCGGCGTTCCTGCGCTGAGTTCCCGTGCGGCGGGCGTCGCGGTCGGCTGTTCCGGCCGCCCGCACGTGCGGGCGTATGTCCGTCGAGTCACCCGTATCTCTGCCGAGTCACCGATCCACGAGGTCCGTCGTGTCCCCCACCGCACCGCTCCCCTTCGCCGCCGTCGATCTCGGCGCGTCCAGTGGCCGGGTCATGGTCAGCCATGTCTCCGGCGGCGGTGCGGGCACCCTGCGCCTCCAGGAGGTCCACCGGTTCCCCAACCGCCCGGTGCGGACCGACGGCACACTGCACTGGGACATCCTGTCGCTGTACGGAGGGGTGCTGGACGGGCTGCGGGCCGCGGGTACGGCGGCGGGGCGGGCTCCGGCGAGTGTCGGCATCGACACCTGGGCCGTCGACTACGGGCTGCTCGACGCGGACGGGGCGCTGCTCGGGAATCCGGTGCACTACCGCGACACGCGCACCGAGGGCCGGGCGGCGGCCGTGGAGGCGGTGCTGCCGCCGTCCGAGCTGTACGCGGCGACGGGCATCCAGTACCTGCCGTTCAACACCGTCTACCAGCTCCTGGCGGCACGGGACAGCGCGGTGTTCGGGGCGGCGCGGCGGCTGCTGCTGATCCCCGATCTCCTCACGTACTGGCTCACCGGCGAGGCCGGCACCGAACTCACCAACGCCTCCACCACCCAGCTCATCGATCCGCATACCCGGGGCTGGTCGCGGTACGTCGCCGACGCGCTGGACATCGATCTCGCCCTGTTCGCGCCACTGCGCGGACCGGGCGATCCGGCGGGCGAGCTGCTCCCCGGTGTACTGGCCGAAACCGGTCTGACGGGGCCCGTCCCGGTGACGGCGGTCGGCTCCCACGACACGGCGTCCGCCGTCGCGGCCGTCCCGGCTTCGGACGACCGGTTCGCGTATGTCGCCACCGGCACCTGGTCCCTGGCCGGGCTGGAACTGGACGCGCCTGTGCTGACCGAGGAGAGCAGGCGTGCCAACTTCACCAATGAACTGGGCGTCGACGGCACGGTCCGCTATCTGCGCAACATCATGGGGCTCTGGCTGCTCCAGGAGTGCCTGCGGAGCTGGGAGGCGGGCGGCACACCGCAGCCGCTGGACCGGCTGCTGCGCGAGGCCGCCGAGGTGCCGGGGCTGCGGTCGTACGTCGACGCGGACGACCCGGTGTTCCTCGCACCCGGGGACATGCCGCGGCGGATCGTGGACGCCTGCCGGCGTCTGGGCGTACGGGCACCGGAGGGGCCTGCCGAGATCACCCGCTGTGTGCTGGACTCGCTGGCGCTCGCGCACCGGCGGGCGGTCGAGGACGCCCAGCGGCTTTCGGGGCGGGCCGTGGACACCGTGCATGTGGTGGGTGGCGGCGCCCGCAACGCGCTTCTGTGCGCGCTGACGGCGGACGCCTGCGGGCTTCCCGTATTGGCGGGGCCGGCGGAGGCGGCGGCGCTCGGGAACGTACTCGTCCAGGCACGCGCGGCGGGTGCCGTCCGGGGCGGGCTCCCCGAGCTGCGGGCCCTGGTCCGCGCCAGGCTGGAGCCGCGCCGGTACGAGCCGAGCGGTGAGCGGGGGGCCTGGGACCGGGCCGCGGCGCGGATCGCGGGGCATACCCCACATATGATGGTCACACCGGTCAGAGGTCCCAAGGTGAAGTGATCAGGACGGACGGGCAGGACGAGTGGCGCAGACGGTCGGCATCAAGGACGTGGCCCGGCTGGCCGGGGTCTCGGTGGGCACCGTCTCGAATGTCCTGAACCGGCCGGAGAAGGTGTCGGAGCAGACCCTCGTCCGGGTGCGCGCGGTGATCGACCAGCTCGGCTTCGTACGGAGCGAGACGGCACGCCAGCTCCGGGTCGGCACCAGCCGCATTCTGGCGATCCTCGTTCTCGACATGGCGAATCCGTTCTTCGTCGCGGTCGCCAAGGGCGCCGAGCGCGCGGCGCGTGAGGCCGGGCTCGGGGTGATGCTCTGCAACAGCGCGGGCAGCGCGGCCGAGGAGGCGGAGTATCTGGCGCTCTTCGCCGAACAGCGGGTACGCGGAGTGCTGCTCACCCCGGCCGACACGTCCGGGCGCAATGTGCGGGAGTTCGCGCGGCAGGGCATTCCGTATGTCCATGTCGACCGGGCCGTGCCCGCCGCCGAGGGGTGCTCCGTATCGGTGGACGATGTGGCGGGCGGCGCCCTCGCGGTCCGGCATCTGCTGGCGGCGGGGCACCGCTCGGTGACCTATATCAGCGGCCCGATGTCCCTTCCCCAGTGCCGGGACCGCCGTACCGGCGCGCTGGCCGCGCTGCGTGAGGCGGGACTGCCCGAACAGGCTCTGCGACAGGTCGAGTCGGCGCGGCTGGATGTCGCCTCCGGCATTGACGCGGGGGCCCGGCTGCTGGGTCTCGCGGAGCGTCCCACCGCGGTGTTCTGCGCCAATGACCTGCTGGCGCTGGGGGTGCTCCAGGCCATGTACGGGGCCGGGGTGGACGTGCCCGGCGATATTTCGATCGTCGGCTACGACGACATCGAGTTCGCCGCGGCGGCCGTCGTACCGCTCACTTCCGTACGGCAGCCGGCCGACGCGATGGGGCGCGCGGCGGCGGAGATGCTGATGGAGGAGACGGGCCCGGGCGGCGAGCACCATACGCACCGCTCGGTCGTGCTCCAGCCGGAGCTGGTGGTACGGAGTTCAACGCGCCGTCTGAAGCGGCCGGTTCACTGACCGGCTCACCGGCCTGTCCACCGCCCCGACGATGCACCAGGGCCGGTATCGGCATCGGCATCGCGAGTGTCCGGGGCTCCGGGGCCTCCGGGGCTTCGGGGGCCTCCGAGGGCGGTGAAGATTCGCCCATCCGTGTGACCCGCCAGGCACTGGTGCCGCGACCCCGGCAACGTTCGCCCGTCAAGGAGCGGCGTAGCAGCGGACCTTGACGGTCTGTTCCGGACTCCAGCGTTGGTCGACCACGGCCAGCAGGCTCCAGCCGAGGCGCTCGTAGAGCGCGGCCGCGGCGGAGTCGGAGGCCACGACGTCCAGCACCGGGTGCAGTCCGCGTTCGCGGGCGGCCCGGGCCGCCTGGGACATCAGAAGCGCGCCGATCCCGTGGCCGCGCGCCGCCGGGGAGACGAACAGACGGCTGAGCACAGCGGTGTCGGCGACGGCCGTTCCCGCGCGGCTGCTCCACAGGGCCGGGGCCACATCGCCCGCACCGGCCGGGGAGAGCGCGAGATGGCCGACGATCCGTCCGTCCAACTCGGCGACCCAGGCCGCGAGCTGAGTCGGCCGCGCGAGCCAGTCGGCGGGGCATTCGGGCCAGTTCACCGGATAGCCGTCAACTTCGTGCACCTCGGCGAGCACCTCCAGGCAATCGCCGAGATCCCCCTCGTCACGACGCCGCACATCACACATGGGGATGTCATCGGCCGTCGGCATGGTCTGTCGATTCACCGAACCATGCAACCACAACCGGCCATGGGGTCCTTGCCACGCCGGGAGTGATCACTCACCCGGGCCGGCTCGTCGGGACGGTCAATGAAATGGCCGGACTGTGACGGGACTACGTCCCCATTTGCTGTCAATCGCCGGTGCTTGAGGTGCGGTTGATTCAAGAGAGGGTCAACAATGCGCCAAGACCGGCCAAGGGGCGAGTGTGCCCTGGATAGTCTCCGGCCGTGATATCGACCAGACATGCGAATAGACCTGCCGCACCCGACGGCACACCCCGCCGTACGCTGCTGCGCGCGGCCCTGGCCGGCGGCGCCGCCACCGCGGGCGTGGCCCTCACCGCGCCCTCCGCCGGCGCTGCGGCCAAGAGGCCCCAGCCCCGCCCCCGTCCGGCCACCCCGGACGAGGCCCTCCGTGAGCTCACCGAGGGCAACCGGCGCTGGCGCACCTTCCGGGAGCAGCATCCGCACGAGACGGAGACCTTCCGTCAGGCGCTCGTCTCGGGTCAGCACCCCTTCGCCCTCGTCCTGGGCTGCATCGACTCCCGGGTGCCCCCGGAGCTGGTCTTCGACCAGGGCCTCGGCGATCTGATGACCGTGCGCTCGGCCGGCGAGGTCCTCGACGAGGCCGTCCTCGGCAGCATCGCCTACGGCGTGCTGGAACTGGAGATCCCGCTGGTCCTCGTGCTCGGGCACCAGTCCTGCGGCGCCGTGGCCGCGGCTGTCGCCGCCGAGACCAGCGGTGAGGAACTCCCCGCCCACATACAGTACTTGGCCGACCAGATCCGCCCCGCGATCGACCACGCCCAGCAGGGCGACGCCCGTGTGGACGCGACCGTCACCGCCAATGTCGCCCGTGTCCACGGCCTGCTGTCCGCGGAGCCCGACCTCGCGGCCAAGGTGGCCGAGGGCAAGCTGGCCATCGTCGGCGCCCGCTATGAACTCACCACCCAGCTCGTCCACCGCACCGTCTGACGTCGTTTCTCTGTGAGCCGCGCCCTGACCGGGACCGGACAGCGCCCCGGTCAGGGAACGAATACACCCCTCCCCCTTGATGTGGTCGTGACACCTGTGTCATATATGTCTAGACCATTGCCCCCCGGGTGGAGGACACGGCCATGCGAAGGTTCATCAGTCTTGCCGCGCTCATGTCCGCCGTCGTACTCACCGCGGGCGCCTGCGGCTCGAACGACGAGGAGCAGAAGCCGCCTTCGGCACCCGCGGGGGTCACCGCCCAGGCGGGCAGCGCCACTTCGGTCCATGTGATGTGGAACCAGCCCTCGGAGAAGGCCGGGATCTCCGGCTTCGAGGTGTACCGGGGCAAGAGCAAGGTCAAGGACGTCCCGGTCGGCACGACCATGATCGATGTGACCGGGCTGAAGCCGTCGACCTCATACACCTTCTCCGTCCGGGCCAGGACCGACGACGGCACCTACTCGCCCCGCAGCGGCGAGATACCCGTCACCACACCCGCCGCGGTCGCGGAGGACAAGGTGGCGCCGGCGCAGCCCCAGAAGCTGGCGGGCAAGAGCGACGGAGCACGGGCGGCCCGGCTGAGCTGGGCCAAGGCCACCGGCGACGACCAGGGCATCACCTCCTACGACATCTATCAGGGCGGCTCCAAGATCCACAGCGTGAACGGCGACGAGACCTCGGCCCACATCACCCGGCTGCGGCCCGGGACCCGCTACAGCTTCACGGTCGCCGCACGCGACGCGGCCGACAACACCTCGCCCGCCAGCCGCGCCGTCGAGATCACCACCCCGCGCGGCCCCGGCGACGACCCCGACACCGCCCCGATCGACTTCCGCGCGGCGACGCACTCCGCCGACGGCGGTCACTATGTCGACCTGTCCTGGTTCGCGCCGAAGACCGGCACCGACGTCCCCTCGTACCAGATCTATGTCAACGGAACGTTCGCGACGACCCTGATCTGGGGCGGCGAGCCTCCTAAGGGCCGGGCCACCTACAGCGTGTTCGTGAGCAAGAAGGCCGACGAGACCTACCGGGTGAAGCTTCGCGCGAAGCTTCCCGACGGCAACTGGGGCAAGTTCTCCGAGGAGCGCTCCATCGTCACGGGTGCGACCCGGCGCTGACTCCCGAAGCGGCCGGTCCTATCTCGTCGAGATGCTCCTCCACCCAGGCACGCACCTGCCCGAGGGGTTCGGCGACACCTCTGCCAAGCGGAGTGAGCGCGTACTCGACATGGAGGGGAACGGCCGGATAGACGGTGCGGTCCACAAAGCCATGGTCCTCCAGTCTGCGCAGTGTGTTCGTCAGCACCTTGGGGCTGATGCCCTGAAGCCGTCGCTGGAGCGCGCCGAAGCGCTGCGGCCCGTCCTCCATCGCGCCGATGGCGAGCGCGGCCCACTTATTGGCCAGCAGATCGAGCACTTCACGGCAAGGACACTGCGCGGCGTAGACATCATGGCCGCCGGAGTGTTGACCCGTGGGGCAGCTTGTGGCCATTGTGTCTCCCGTCACGCGGTTCTGAGCTGCATGCTTCCCCGAAGATAGTAGCCGCCTTCGCGTGCCTGGACCGTCGCTCCCTTCTCATCCTCAGCCGGTTCAGCAGTCCCTTGCGGCCGTCCTGGCGCAGCGGGGACCCGGATGCTGTAACCGGCACCGGGGCCGCTCTGCCGTCGCACAGGTCGGACGGGTCACACGGATCGGACGCGTCGCACAGGTCGCTCGGGTCGGACAGGCCGTTCGGGCTCGACGGATCGGACGGGTTGCCATCGCCCGGATCCCCAGCGGGCGGGCCGTCAACTGGCTGTCTGTCAGGGCCAGGAACAGGTTCACCGGGGCGCGGGGCGGGTCCCGTACGCCGGGCCTCCTCCAGAAGCATGTCCAGGCTGCCGCGGTGCCATTGGATCTCGTCCGGATCGTCGGCCAGCAGCAGGCGCCGTACCGTCGCCTGCGCCGCCTCGGACGCCGGGTGGCCGGGGGCCAGATCGGGCCGCAGCCTGTTCAGACAGGCCCGTTCGTACGGGTCACGCACCAACTCGGCCAGATGCCCCGGATCGAGCACCGAGCCGACGACGGCCGCACGCTCCCAGGGGTCCGCGCTCTGGTGCAGCAGATGGCCGATGCGTCTCCCCCGCCAGTTCCGCGGGCGCCGGTCGTCCTCCGAGTCCGGGCCGTGGCGCAGCGCCAGTGGCAGCCGACCGGTGAGCAGGGCCGGTTCCCTGCCCGCGAACTCCTTCAGCTCATCGGCCAGATAGAGCCAGACGACAGCGCGATAGCGGTTCAAATAGAACGTCACCGGGGCGACGCATCCCGCGCGCGCCAGCCGGGTGAAGCGGCCCGGACTGACGGAGATCAGCTCCGCGCCCTCCGCCGTGCCCACGGTCCGAACCCGCTGTCGCAGCGTGTCCGGGAACCCCTGCGCCGCCCGCAGACGGTCGATCTCCTGCCGGGTGACCTGCCGACGTCCTGCGGCCGGTCCGGCGATGGCGCGGACATGGCCCAACTGCGTGGCCAGCTCGAACTCTCCGCGTCTCAGCTCCAGCTCCCGCGCCGCCCGCACAACCCCGACCGTGCGCGCCCGTTTCCCCGCGGCGCCGCCCTCGGGTCCGGCGTCGGCGCCGGCCGATCCGCGATCCGGATTCCGGTCCCGTTTCCGATCCTGGATCCACTGCTGGTCCCGGAAGTCGCTGTAGGTGTGGCTGACAGACATGGTGGTCCTCCCCCGTGAGTCGTAACTACTCTCGGTGACGACCGTAGCGCGTCGGCGGCATTTCTCGCGCGGCCTGTGGACAACTCAGCAGGCGCAGCGAAAAACCCAGTTCAGAGGCCGCTCAGACTGGTCTCGCCCGGGTACCTGACCGCGACTCCGAGGTGCTCGCCGACCCGGTTGACGAGCAGCGTCATCTCATACGCGACCTGCCCGACATCGGCCTCGGCCGCCGTCAGGACGCACAGGCAGCTCCCGTCCCCCGCCGCGGTGACGAACAGCAGCGCCTCGTCGAACTCGACCATGGTCTGCCGGGCCTGACCGGCCCTGAAATGGCGCCCGGACCCTCGGGCGAGGCTGTGCAGCCCCGACGAGACCGCCGCGAGATGCTCCGCGTCCTCACGCACCAGTCCCGTACTCGCCCCGGTCACCAGACCGTCGTTGGACAGGACCAGCGCGTGCTTTATGTGCTCGACCCGCTCCGTCAGGTCGTCCAGCAGCCAGTCAAGTCCCTTTTCGAGTGGCATTGTCGTTCCTCCCCGTTCAGATGTTCCCTGTGGCTGGCAACTCCCCGTAGCCTTCCGCACCCGCCGCTCCCGGGCAAGCGTTCCCCGGGCCCCCGGACCCCGGCGCACACCGGGGGCGTCGTATCGCGCGGGGCGCGTACCCGACGGAAAATTGCGGACATGGCGACTCAGATGAACAAGGACGAGTGGCGGACCTTTGTCTCCAAAGGGACACGCACCGGAAAGCTGTCCACCGTACGGGCCGACGGAAGCCCTCATATCGCGCCCGTCTGGTTCGTACTGGACGGGGAGGACCTTGTCTTCAATACCGGCAGGGAGACGGTGAAGGGACGCAATCTGCTCCGTGAGGGCAGGGCAGCGCTGTGTGTGGACGACGAACGCCCGCCGTTCGCCTTCGTGGTGATCCAGGGACGGGCCGAAATCGACGAGGATCCCGGGCAGTTGCGCGCATGGGCCACGCGCATCGCGGCACGCTATATGGGCGAGGATCGCGCGGAGGAGTACGGGGAGCGCAACGGTGTGCCCGGTGAGCTGTTGGTGCGCCTGAGGCCCGACAAGGTCTCGGCCTATGCGTCCGTGGCAGGCTGAAGGACGCCCCGGCACACTCCGAAAGGACCGAAAGGGCCGCAGGGCCGAGACAGCGAAGGACCGGAAGAACCAGAAGGAGAAAAACCAGAAGCAGTGGGTCCCGGCTCCGCCTGGAACAGAGTCAGGACCCACATCACCTCACCTTGCCGGCTTGATCGATCTGCCGGTCTGTCGGTCTGTCGGTTTACGGCCTGGCGGCTGCCGTCTCACCGGCCCGACATGCTCAGTCCCTCCACCGGACCCGTGAGCGCGGCCTTGAAGTGACGGCTGGCCTCATCCACGAGGACCTCGCTCTCGCCTTTCTCCAGCGCGGTCAGCACCTCGCGCGCCACGGTCCGGGGATCGGACTTGGGCACGTCCAGCGCCCGGATCATGTCGGTGTCGGCGTAACCGAGATGCACACCCAGCACCTGAGTGCCCTGGGGGCGCAGTTCCAGCCGGAGCGAGTTGGTGAGCGACCAGAAGGCCGCCTTCGTAGCACCGTAGGCACCGCTGCCGGCCGCCCAGGACAACGCCGAGTGGATGTCGACCAGCGCGCCGCCGCCCTGGGCCGCAAGGACCGGCGCGAAGGTCTGGGCGATCCGCAGCGCACCGTGGACATTGGTCTCGAAGAGGGCCCTGACCTGGTCCAGATCAGCCGTAAGAAGCGGGGCCAAGTCACCGATCCCCGCGTTGTTGAAGACGATCGAGACATCGCCCGCGGCGCGGCCCAGCTCGGCGACCGAATCGGCGTCGGTCACCTCCAGCGGCAGCGGAACCACCCTGGGGTCGGGATCGGCAACGGGCGTACGGGCCGTGGCGTACACCTTGGCCGCTCCCGCCTCCAGCAGTTCCTGGACGAAAGCGCGGCCCAGTCCACGCTGTCCACCGGTGACCAGGACGGTTGCTCCACTGACGGTGGTCATGGCATCTCCTCGGGGTGACGACTCACTGCGTTACGGACGCGCACACCGCGCACGTCATGAATGGCGACGACAGAAGCGTCATCGATTAGCCTCTGTCGCCCACCACAGTGCTCGCCTTCCACGACATAGTCAAGTACGCTTTGCCTATGTCTTGGGTAGCCAGTGGGCGATATCGCATGCGAGAGGCTCCCGATGGGCTCGCACTGGTGCAGGACCTGATCAACACGCGCGCCATCAGGCATTACGCGCCTGATCTCCTGGCCGGTCGCGAGTCCGCCGAGGAGTGGCTGACCGGTGCCGCCGGCGCCTGGGCCCGTATCCATGGACTCGACGTCCCGGACTGCTCGCTGTCGGAGGCGGATCCGGCCGCGCTTCGCGACCTCAGGACGACCTTCCAGGAGCTGATCGCCGGCACGGGAGGCGATACCGGAAGCGATGCGGGAGGTCACACCCCCACCTCCGGCTCTGGCTCCCGCTCCGGCAAGGCGCGTACGGCCGGTCGAGGCGCCTCCGTACGGCTCGCACCCGACGTCGAAGGGCGGGTACGGATGGTCCCCGTCGGCCGGGGACGCCAGTGGCTGGAGTCGGCGCTCTGGTCGGAGACGCTGCTCGCCCAGCGGAACGGGACCTGGCCCCGGCTGAAGATGTGCCGCAACACCGAGTGCGCTTCGGCCTTCTACGACACCTCGCGCAACAACAGCGGTGTCTGGCACGACGCCAAGGTCTGCGGCAACGCCGTCAATCTCCGCGCCTCACGGGAGCGCAAGAGGCTCCGCGAGAGCGGCGCCTCTTGATCGACAACAGCGGTCACCGTCCCTGGCCGAGCGACGGTCCCCGGCCCGCTCAGGAGTCTCCCGCCAGCCGCGCCGCCCGGATCGTCAGATAGTGCCGCTCCGGAAGGCTGGTCGTACGGTTCGCCGCCTCCCGGTAGTTCTCCATTGCCCCCTGCCGGTCGCCCGCCATCTCCAGCAGATGCGCACGCACCACGGCAAGTCGATGATTCCCCTTCAGCCGCCCGTCCGTGTCGAGCGACTCGACGATGTCGAGCCCGGCCTTCGCGCCGCGCACCATGGCCACCGTGACCGCCCGGTTGAGCGAGACCACCGGATTGGGGCCGAGCTGCTCCAGCACTCCGTACAGGGCGAGGATCTGCGGCCAGTCCGTGTCCTCGGCTGTCTCCGCCTCGTCGTGCACGGCGGCGATCGCCGCCTGGACCTGATACGGGCCGAGCGGCCCCTTGGGCAGGGTGGCCGTGATGAGCGCCGTGCCCTCCTCCATGGCCTTTGTGTCCCAGAGCCGCCGGTCCTGCTCCTCCAGCGGGACCAGCTCACCGGCCGGCCCCGTACGTGCCGCGCTCCTCGCATCGGTGAGCAGCATCAGCGCGAGCAGGCCCGCGACCTCGCTGTCGTCCGGGAGCATGTCGTACGCCGCCCTGGTCAGCCGGATCGCCTCCCGGGACAACTCAACCCGTTGCAGATCGGGCCCCTCGCCGGTGGCGTACCCCTCATTGAAGATCAAATAGAGGACATGCAGCACGGCGTCGCGCCGCCCCGCGCGGTCCTTCTCGTCCGGCATCACGAACGGGATCCCCGACGCCTTGATCCGCTGCTTGGCGCGGCTGATCCGCTGGCCCATGGTCGCCTCGGGCACCATGAAGGCGCGCGCGATCTCGGCCGTCGTCAGACCGCCCACACAGCGCAGAGTCAGCGCGATCGCCGCCGTGGCGGACAGCGCGGGATGGCAGCACAGGAAGAGCAGGATCAGTGAATCGTCGCTGGCGGCGGGGTCGTCGCTGTCCGCGGGCGGCGCCGTCCGCCGGTCGGCGGGCTCACGGGCGGCCACCAGATCCTCCCGGCGCCGGCGCGCCTGTTCACCCCGTACCTGCTCGGTCATACGGCGGCTCGCGACCTGGATCAGCCAGCCGCGCGGGTTGCCGGGCATGCCCTCGGCGGGCCACTGAACGGCCGCGGCCAGCAGCGCTTCCTGTACGGCGTCCTCGGCCGTGCCGAAGTCCCCGAACCTGCGGGTGAGCACGCCGACGACCTGCGGCGCCAGGGTGCGCAGCAGGTCCTCGACGGGCTTGCCCCCGTGATCGGCTCCCGGGTCGGCCGGGCGATCGGCGGCCCGGCCGGTGGCGGCGTTCGGATCAGTCAGTGCTCACAGCTCCTCCGGCGGTCCCGCCATCACCTGGCGGACCTCGATCGGCATGTTCAGCGGCTTGCCGGCGGGCCCGGGTGCCGCCGAGACATGCGCGGCCAGCTCGACCGCACGCTCCGCGCTGTCGCAGTCGACGATCCAGAACCCGGCCAGGAACTCCTTGGTCTCAGGGTAGGGACCCTCGGTGACAATGGGCGTCCCGCCGCTGCCCGCCCGTACGATCCTGGCCTGTTCGGTGCCCGCGAGGCCCTCCGCCGTCACCAGTTCGCCCGCCTTCGAGAGCTGCTCATTGGTGTCGTGCATGAAGGCGATGTGGGCCCGGATCTCCTCGGGCGACCACTCCGTGATCGGCGGGAAGTCCACGGTCTTCTCGCTGAACTGCATGAGCAGCATGTACTTCATGACCTTCTCCTCACTGTCGCGACTGTCGCGCCCCTGCGGGCGCTCTCACGGACAGGTCGAAGCACGCGCCGCGATTTCGACATCCCCGACGAGGACACGCGAAGATTTCTCAGAAAAAGTTATCGGCAATCCGGGCGGTCCGCGCGTCGCGGCTGGGACCGGTACTGCGCGATCATGTCTCCATGCCTCACGATCACACGCGGGTGCGGGAGTTCTTCGGCGCCAGGGCGGCCGACTGGGACACACGATTCCCGGACGACGGTCCCGCCTACGCCGCTGCCGTCGCGGATCTCGGGCTGCGCCCCGGTGACACCGTCCTGGACGCGGGGTGCGGGACGGGGCGCGCGCTGCCGCCGCTGCGCGAGGCCGTGGGTGCGCGGGGCACGGTGCTGGGCGTCGATCTGACACCGGAGATGCTGGAGCAGGCGGTACGGGCCGGCCGCCGGGCCAGTGGGACGCTGCTGCTCGCCGATGTGAGCCGGCTCCCGCTGCGCTCGCACGTGCTGGACGCGGTTTTCGGCGCGGGGCTGATCGCGCACCTTCCGCACCCGGGCGAGAATCTGCGCGAGCTGGCCAGGGTTGTCAGGCCGGGCGGCAAGCTGGCGCTGTTCCATCCCCTCGGCCGGGCCGCGCTGGCCGCCCGGCAAGGACGGCAGATCTCGGACGACGATCTGCGGGCCGAGCCACGTCTGCGGCTGCTGCTGGCGGGCGCTGGCTGGCGGCTGGAGTCGTACGCCGACGAGGACTCCCGTTTTCTGGCCGTGGCGGTACGGCAGGACTGACCCGGGTCCCGTCCTGTCCCGGTCGGGAGGTCTTCTGCCGAGGGCCTCGCGACCGTACGTTGGAGGGGCGGGCGCGGGCAAGCGTTCGGTGCGCGCCTCCGCCTCGTAGCGGCATGCCAGACAGCCGGTATGCCCGACAGCAGGGGGAAGGTGGACCCGGTGTTCAGCAAAGTGCGCAGAATCCTCGGCCAGGAACGCGCCACCGCCCCGGCCGCCCGGCCCCACCCTCGGCCGCACAATCTGTTCGAGGCCGCCGCCACCCATGTCGCGGCGTGCGCGGAGGACGACCAGCGGCGGGCCGACGAGGCGGCGGGCTGGGTCTCACCGGAGGCGCTCGCCTTCGGCATCAGTGAACTCGCCTGCCGGGCTGTGATCGCGTTGGCCCGGGAGCGCGACGAGTCACCGCAGGCCGTGGCCCGGACTCTGCTGGGACTCCCGGCCCTGTGACAAGCGGCTGCCCTCGGTGTGACCACCGGCTCGGTTCCGGACCCTCGACGTCCGCGTTACTCACTGGTTAGGGTGCGCCGACAACGGACCGTATGGGGAGGTGCGCCGTGGCCGGAACGGACGACTCCGTGGACGATGACCCGCTGTACGTACTGACCGCCGCGCTGCTCACACCCGCGCGGTTCCCCGCCGTACTCGGCGACGACTATCCGGAGGCCTGCGCCGCGCTGAGTCTTGAGCCCTACGACCGGGGATACGGGCTGGTCATGGGCCAGGACGGCGAAGGCGCCCGCTGGACGGTCGTGGTGGACGACGTCTCCCTGGTCGCCGTCGCGATCGCGTCCTGGGACTGCGGTATGGAGTACGACCTCTCTCCCGGGGAACGGACCGTGGTCTGCGCGCTGCCCGGCTGGCCGGTCGCCCTGTCCGTACACGCACCCGGCCTGCCCGCCCCGCACGACCCCGCGCCGGAGCCCGGCTCCGAGGAGGACGGCGACTGGCCGGTGCTCACACCTCCCGACATCGAAAGCTGGGGCCCGGCGCAGCGTCGCCTCGGCGCTGACGAGATCGCCCTGCAGTGGGCGTCATGGCGAGAACGGCTCGCCGGGACGCCCACCGCCGAGCCCAAGCCCCCGGACCGCATGGAGCTTCCCAAGCCCCCGGACGGTGCGAAACCTCCCAGTACTGGGGACAAAGCCGCTCGGAAGAGCGCGGCGCGCCCGGGCGACACAGCGAAGAACACCGGCGAGAAGCCCACGCCCGCCGGGCACCCGGGCATCCGGCGCGTGTTGCAGGAACTCCATGGCTATCTGGACAAGGCCCCGCCGCTCGGCCGTGTCCGCTCCAGCTTCGCCCCGGGCGACGCCCGGACACTCCGCGCCGACGGCCCCGGCTGGTCCTTTGTCGCCAGGACCGACGACATGGCATTCGTGCTGCTGGACGCGGAACCGGGCGAGGTCCTGCCGATCGGGCGCGGCACCGAACTCCCGGCGCTGCTCACGGCCCTCGACGACATGGCCGTACGCCCGACCTGACCCGCCCGGCCCAAAAAGCCCGCCACCGAGCCGGCGCCGCCCAACGAGACCGCCCGGCCCAAAAAGCCCGCCTGACGACCCGGTCCGACGAGGCGCCCCGCCCGACAAGACCGCCCGGCTCAACGAGCACGTACGGATCTTCGCCGGCTCAGCGGTCTATCTCCTTGCGGCTGATCCTGCGCAGCCTGCGGCGCTGCGACGGATCCAGCATCAGATATGCGGCCGTGGGCACTCCGAGCACCACCAGCAGCGAGAACCAGAATCCGATCATGGGCCACAGAAGAAGGCCTATGGCCACTCCCCCGATGACGATCTTCGTCTTTGTCGACATTCGACGCCTCCTTCGCGGCAGAGCCACTCTGCTCGGTGAACGCGCACCGGCGTCCGCCAGTTCCACTATGCGCTCGCGCGCAGCGGTTCGCCGACGTCGCGCATATGTCCGAGGGCCTGCCGGTACGACTCGATCAGCCCGGTCTCGGTGTACGGGACGCCCAACGCCCGGCAGTGCGCGCGCACCAGTGGCTGGGCGAGCCGCAGGTGCGGGCGGGGCATGCTCGGGAAGAGATGGTGCTCTATCTGGTAGTTCAGCCCGCCCAGGAACCAGTCGGTGAGCGCACCGCCGCGCACATTGCGCGAGGTGAGGACCTGCCGCCGCAGATGGCCCCAGTCCGCGCAGCTCTCGGGGTCGGGCATCTCCATCCCCTTGTGATTGGGCGCGAAGGCCATCCCGAGGTGGAGTCCGAGCAGCATCTGGTTGATCACCGCGAAGACGATCGCCTGCGCGAGGGTCATGGTGGTCAGCAGCAGCGTGAGATACGCGGCGACATGAGCCGCGAGCAGCAGGCCCTCCACCACTCGGCGCCGGGGCGCCATCGAGCCGTCCCCGCCGGAGAAGACGGCCCGGAAGCCGTACGCCTTGAGCGCGACGCCCTCCAGCGTGGTCAGCGGGAAGAACAGCCAGGCCTGATGCCGGGTGAGCCAGCGGCGCAGCCCCGAGCGCCCCACGGCCTGGTGCTGGGTGAAGACGAGGACGTCCGCGGCGACATCCGGGTCCTTGTCTATGTGGTTGGGATTGGCGTGGTGCCGGTTGTGCTTGTCGTTCCACCACTCCTGGCTCATTCCGAGCAGCAGATTGGCGTGGACGAGCTGCACCAGACGGCCCCGCCCCCGGTCGGCGGTGATCTGGGCGTGTCCCGCGTCATGGCCGATGAACGCCATGCGCGCGGATACGACAGCCAGCGGCGGCGCGAGGAGCAGCGTCCACCAGGACGGTTCGAGGAGCGCCATTCCGGCGACGATCGCGCCCAGGAAGAGGAAGTTGACGGTGATGCCCCGGGCGTACCAGGCGACCCGGCGCTCCAGGAGGCCCTGTTCCCTGACCGTCCGCAGCAGGGGCGCGAAGTCGCTGCCACCCGTGCGGCCCGGCGCGGCATCGGGTAGGGGCTCCGCGACGGTGGCGGTGACGGTGTGGGGCATGTGGGTCTCCGGTCTGTGGGCCGATGTCCAGCGGGGGAAAGGTCGCGCAACGCGCTGACCTTCTTGAAACGTACGGGTAGGGAGCGTCGGCGACCATGCGGCCACCACCCGGAAGGGACGGCGGCCACCACCCGGAAGGTATGGGGGTTACCCGGGGGCCGACGGTGGTGCTGGCTACACCCGGCCGGTCTTGGCGTGAGTCGCGTCACGGTGGCGCCGCTCCCGCGTGGCTTCGCGGTGGGGTACCCTCGGCGGCTCCGACCCGCAGTAGTCAAACTTGAGGAATGCGTCTTCGCTGTGCACAGGCTCCCCGCGGCAACGCTCTCCCGGATCTCCGAACTCGCCCGCTGCTCCACGGTCTTTCTCCCCGCGGACCCGGCCCGTACCGGCCGGACAGCCCACTGGCATCCCGACGGCGCGGAGCCACCGTCCGCGCTGGGCTCCGTGGAGGAGTTGGCCGTCGTCGACACCTGCGGCCACCCTCTCACGGTCAGAGCACTGCTGATGCCCGTCTCCGCCTCGCTGCCGCTGCTCACCAGGGCCCGTACGCACGCGGATGCCTCGCCGTCGACGGCGTTCTGGGGCGGGGCCGCCCTGCTCGCGTTGCACCTCGCGGCGCGTGGACGGCTGCTGCCGGGGCTCACCGGTACGGACCATGACGCCTGGCGGGCCGGACCGCTGGCCTCGGAGGATCTGGAGCGGATCCGTGCGCTGGCCGCCGCGATGCCGCCGTCCGCGCATGCCGTCCCGCTCCCCGCGGTACAGCCGGGGCCGCTGATGCTGCCCGCGCCCGAAGGGGTGTTGCGGAATTTCCTGGACGCGGTCGTCGACACGCTGCCCCGTACGCCCGCCGCCGAACTCGCCGCCGCGGGGCCCGCGTTCACCGCCCCGTCCCCGCGCCGTTTTCCCGAACTGCGCGGCTGGGCCGCCGATGTGGCCGCCGGGCATGACGCGGGCGTACGGCTGTCGCTGCGTGTCGAGTTGCCGGGCCTCGCGGACGCCGCGCCGCCAGGCCCCGGACTCCCGGACGGCGCAGTGGATTTCGCGGGGGATTTCGCGCTGCCCGCCTTCCGTGCCGTACTCCAGATGCACAGCGCCGCGGACCCCACGGTCGTCGCCGACGCCGCCACCGTGTGGTCGGGTGCGGGTACGGGTACGGCGCGTAAGGGTGCGGGCGCAGGTTCCGCCGGTATCGGTACGGCCTTCGGCCCGCGTGCCCGGATGGACGCGTTGCTCGCCCTGCGCCGCGCCGCCCGCGCCTGGCCGCCGCTGGCCCCGCTGCTCTCGGCCGCCGTACCGGATGCCATCGAACTCGCCGACGAGGACATCACCGATCTGCTGGGCGAGGCGTCCACCGCGCTGGCCACGACCGGCGTCCAGGTGCACTGGCCCAGGGAGTTGGCCCGTACCCTGACGGCCCGCGCCGTCATAGGCCCTTCCGATACCAACACCGACACCGACGCTCGTACCGACACCGACGCCGACGCCCGTGCCGGCACCGACACCGACGCCCGTGCCGGCGCCCAGGGCAAGGGCGAGCACCGGACCGGTGGCGACCTGCCCGCCTTCCTCTCGGCCGACGCCCTTCTCTCCTTCAACTGGCGCTTCGCACTGGGCGATCAGCGCCTCACCCCCGCCGAGCTGGACCGCCTCGCCGAAGCCAACCGCCCCGTGGTCCGGCTGCGCGGCCAGTGGGTGCTCATCGATCCTGCCGAGGCCCGGCGCGCCAGGGACAGCCGCGACCGCAAGATCACTCCGCTCGACGCGCTCGGCGCCGTGCTGACCGGTTCCACCGAGGTCGAAGGACGCCGGGTCGAGGTCGAGGCGTCCGGCTGGCTGGCCCGGCTGCGCGACCGGCTCGCCGATCCCGAGCGGACCGACGGGGCGGAACAGGAGATCGGCGCACCCGCCGGGCTCGACGCGACACTGCGCGACTACCAGCTCCGCGGCCTCAACTGGCTCCACCGGATGACCTCGCTCGGTCTCGGCGGCTGTCTCGCCGACGACATGGGCCTCGGCAAGACCATCACCCTCATCGCGCTCCATCTCCACCGGCAGACCGACGCCTCGGCCGCGGGTCCGACCCTGGTGGTCTGCCCCGCGTCGCTCATGGGCAACTGGCAGCGGGAGATCGAACGGTTCGCGCCCGGTACACCCGTACGCCGCTTCCATGGCGCCACCCGCGGTCTGGAGGGCCTGACGGACGGCAAGTTCGTCCTCACCACCTACGGCACGATGCGGCTCGACGCGGCCAGGCTCGGCGGCACCGACTGGGGCATGGTCGTCGCGGACGAGGCACAGCACATCAAGAATCCGTACTCCGCCACCGCCAAGGCGCTGCGGACGATCGGCGCGCGGGCCAGGGTCGCGCTCTCCGGCACCCCGGTGGAGAACAACCTCTCCGAACTGTGGGCGATCCTCGACTGGACGACCCCCGGGCTCCTCGGCCGCCTCGGCACCTTCCGCACCCAGTACGCGCGGTCCGTCGAGAGCGGCGACGACCCGGCGGCGGCCGAGCGGCTCGCCGCGCTGGTCCGCCCGTTCCTGCTGCGCCGCCGCAAGTCCGATCCGGGCATCGCGCCGGAGCTGCCACCCAAGACGGAGACCGACCGGGCCGTCTCCCTCACCGCGGAGCAGGCGGGCCTGTACGAGGCGCTGGTACGGGAGACCCTCGCGGCGATCGGCGCGGCGGACGGGATGGAACGCCGCGGGCTGATCGTCAAACTGCTGACCGGTCTCAAGCAGATCTGCAACCATCCGGCGCAGTTCCTCAAGGAGGAGCAGCCGCGCATCGCGAACCGCTCCGGCAAGCTGGAGCTGCTGGACGAACTCCTCGGCACGATCCTCGCGGAGGGCTCGAGCGTGCTGGTCTTCACCCAGTACGTGCGGATGGCGCGGCTCCTCGAACAGCATCTCGCGGCGCGCGGAGTGCCGACGCAGTTTCTGCACGGAGGTACGCCGGTCGCCGAGCGCGAGGCGATGGTGGACCGGTTCCAGAACGGTGAAGTGCCGGTCTTCCTGCTGTCGTTGAAGGCGGCGGGCACCGGGCTCAATCTCACGCGGGCCGAGCATGTCGTCCACTTCGACCGCTGGTGGAACCCCGCGGTCGAAGCGCAGGCGACGGACCGCGCGTACCGCATCGGGCAGCACCGGCCCGTACAGGTGCACCGGATGATCGCCGAGGGCACGGTCGAGGACCGGATCGCCGGGATGCTCGCCCGTAAGAAGGAGCTGGCCGACGCGGTGCTGGGCTCCGGCGAGGCCGCACTGACCGAACTGACCGACGCCGAGCTGGCGGATCTGGTGGAGCTGCGAGGGGGCGCGCGATGAGCGGTACGGACGGCAGGAACGGCCGGGGCGGCAGGGGCGGTCGGGATGACGGGAATGGCTGGGACGACGGGGACAGCCAGGGCAGTGGGGACGGCAGGAATGGCTGGGACGGTGGGGACAGCCGGGGCAGTGGGGACAGCCGGGGCGACATCGAACGGACCTTCGCTGCGCCCGCGCCCGTGCGGGGCCGCGGTTTCGCACACACATGGTGGGGCCGGGCCTGGCTGAAGGCGCTGGAGGAGACCGCGCTCGACGGCGAGCCGCTGACGAAGGGGCGCAGGCAGGCCCGCGCGGGCGCCGTCGGCGCGGTGTCCGTACGGCCGGGACGGATCACCGCGGTCGTCCAGGACCGGGACGGCAGCGCCTACCGCAGCGATGTGCTGTGGCAGCCGCTGAGCGAGGACGAGTGGGACCGCTTCCTGGACATGGCGGTGGACCGGGCGGGCCATATCGCGGCGCTGCTGGACCGGGAGATGCCGCCGCACCTGGTCGAGGACGCGGCGGCGGCCGGAGTCGAACTGCTTCCCGGAATCGGTGACTTGGAGCCCGAGTGCGGCTGTGAGGCATGGGACCACTGCGCGCATTCGGCGGCGCTCTGCTACCAGATGGCGCGGCTGCTGGACCAGGATCCGTTCGTCCTGCTGCTGATGCGGGGCAGGGGCGAGCGCCGGCTGCTGGACGAACTCCAGGTGCGCAGTGTGGCGCGGGCGTCCCGGACCGCCGGTGCGGACGGGGAGGCGGCGGACGCCGAGGCACCGGCTCCCGAGGCCTCGGGGGTGCCCGCGGAGGCGGCCTTCGCGGTACGGGACAGCCTGCCGCCGCTGCCCGCTCCCCCGCCGCTACCCGGGGAGCCGGGGCAGGCCCCGGCCCTCGACACCGACACGGATCCGGCGGGCGGGGCGGACGCGGACGCGCTGGAGTTCCTGGCGGCCGACGCGGCGGCGCGGGCGCTGCGGATGCTGTCCGAGGCACTGGCACCGGGGCATGAACATCAGCCATTGGAGACCGAGTTGACGGTACATCAGGATGCTGTCCGGCTCGCGGCAGCCACCTCCGACACCCGGCTCCTCGCCCGCCTCGCCTCCAACACCGGCCGGGAGCGCGCCGAGCTGGACCGCGCCGTACAGGCCTGGCGGTACGGCGGCGCGGCGGGCCTCGCCGTACTGGAGGAGGAGTGGACCCCGGAACCCGAGGCCCTCACACGGGCGGAAGCCGCTCTCCACTCGGCCTGGGAGGACGACGACCGCCCTCGTCTGCTGCCCCTGGGCGGTGCGCGCTGGTCCCTCGCCGACACACCGGCCCAACTGCGCTACGCCCCCGACGGCCGCTGGTGGCCCTACCGCGAGACGCCTGACGGCCACTGGACCCCGGCGGGCCCACCGGACCAGGACCCTGCGGCGGCCCTGGCGGAGGTGTCGGCCGAGGGATGACGGCTAAGGGGTGACGATCGAGGGGTGACGGCGGCGGTACCGCCCGCGCGCCGGCCGGGTCTGGCCGACGGAGGCTCTTGTCGGGCGGCGTGGGTGCGGTGACGATGAGCGGATCCGGCCGGTCGCGTGCCCCGCCCGCTCCGCTCGCGGTGCGGACCCGCCCCGTGCTCATTACTGTCGGTACCGGAGAACTACGGTACGTGTCCGAGCCGGGCCGGACCGCGTCGTGTGCTGTCCGGAACCGGAGGAGCCGTCATGCCTGAGCTGTCGCTCGGACAGCAGAGCAGGGACCACAGGGGCAACCAGGACAACAGGGAAACCAGGGACGCCGGCAATGCCGGAGACTCCAGGGATGCCGGGGGCGCCAGGGATGCGGGGGACTCCAGCGATGCCAGGGGCAACGAGGAGGCGGCCAAGTCCTCTGGCGTCACACCTGAGTTGACCCGTACCCTCTGTCTCTTTCTCCTCTTCCCCCTCGGTGTCGCCTTCGCCGGGTCCGGCCACTGGTGGGCCTGGCCGCTGGTGTTTCTCGGTCAGCTCATGGTGGCGCTGTGCTTCTGCGAGCTGGCCGCCCGCCATCCCGCCGCCGGTTCGGTCCACCACTGGTCCACGGCGCTCGGCGGATCGCGCACCGGCCGGCTCGGCGGCTGGGCCGCGCTCGCGGCAGCCGTGTTCGCGCTCACCGCGGCGGCTCTCGCGTATCAGATCGCGTTGCCGCCGATCTCGGACTTCTTCCAGTTCGTCGGGAACGGTACGGGGCGTAACGACGCGGCGGAGAACGCCGTACTGCTGGGCTCGGTCCTGATCCTCTTCACCACGCTCGTCCATGCCTTCGGGACGGGGCTGATGTCCCGGATCAGTTCCGCCGGAGTGGTGGTCGAACTGGTTGCCGCCCTCACCCTGGTCGGGCTGCTGGCCGCGTACCTCACCCATGGGCCGGGGGCGACCACCCGGACGGAAGGGTTCGACGTCGGCCAGTCGCTCGGGCATGCGGGTGCGCTGCTGACGGCCGCGCTCGCTGCCGCGTATCTGCTGTACGGATCCGGTACGGCGTCCGCGTCCGACGAGGAGCCGCACGGCTCGGGCCCCTCCCCCAGCGTAAGGGGCGCGATTCTCCGGCCGCTCGTGGCCGTCTTCCTGGCCGGCGGGCTCGTACTCCTTTACGCGCTGCTGTCCGTGCCCGAGCTGCGTTCCATGAGGCTGTCCGAGGGCGGCCTCCGCTTTGTCGTGCTCTCTCCCCTCGGTCCGGACATCGGCGAGATCGTGCTGTGGTGCGTGATCATCGCCGTCACGCTCTGCGCGCTGGCTGTGCACGCGGCCGCGATCCGGCTGACGGTCGCACTGGCCCGTGAGAACGCCCTTCCCTCGTCCGCGCGTCTCGCCCGGATCAGCCCGCGCTCCGGGACTCCGGTGACCGCGGCGGCCGTCACCGGTCTGCTCGCCGTCGTGATCCTCGCGGTCAATGCCCAGCAGCCCCGGATCTTCCCGGTGCTGAGCAGCATCGCGGTCATCGTGATCCAGCTCGCCTGTCTGCTGGTCACAGTCCCCCTGCTGGTCCGGCGGCTGCGCGGCACCTGGCGGCCGGCCGAGGGGCGGTCCTCGGGCGATCAGACCGGCGGGCGGTCCCGGGGTGATCAGACCGAGGGGCGGTCCCCGGGCGATGAGGCCTTCTCGCTCGGCCGGTTCGGGCTGCCCGTCAATCTGCTGGCGGTGCTGTGGGGGCTCGGCATGACGGTCAATCTCGCCTGGCCGCGCTCCGAGGTGTACGACGCGGTGCCGCCGTTCCACTGGTATCTGCGCTGGGGCGGGGTCCTGTTCGTCGCCGTCGTCGTCACCGGCGTCTGTACGTACTACTGGCTCGTCCGGCGCGAGCACGCCAACGAGCCCACGGCTGCCGCCCCGACCGCAGGCGGCACACTGCCCGCCGCCGACGGACCACCTGGCGCCGGCGCACCGCCCACCGCCGGGGCGCCCGCCGTACCACACCCCACGTCCGAACTGCCGCGACCGCAGCAACCCGTTCGCACCGTACCCGTTCCCACTGTCGAATCCGCGGCGTCCGACAGCGGGCGGCGCGACAACAACCGGGAGGCCACAGACATGACCTGTTACGCAGCGCCGGGCAGCGAGGGCGCGATCGTCTCGTACGCACCGCGCTACGACCACTGGATCGGCGGGGAGTACGTCCCGCCGGCGCGCGGCCAGTACTTCGAGAACCCGAGCCCGGTCAACGGCCGCGCCTTCACCGAGATGGCCCGCGGTACGGCCGACGACGTCGAGCGCGCGCTGGACGCGGCGCACGGCGCGGCGCCGGGCTGGGCGCGGACCCCGGTGTCGGAGCGCGCCAACGTGCTCAACCGGATCGCGCACCGGATGGAGGAGCATCTGGAGGAGCTGGCGGTCGCGGAGAGCTGGGAGAACGGCAAGCCGGTTCGGGAGACCCTCGCCGCCGACATCCCGCTGGCGATCGACCACTTCAGGTATTTCGCGGGTGCGCTGCGAGCCCAGGAGGGCTCGCTCAGCCAGCTCGACGAGGACACCGTCGCGTACCACTTCCACGAGCCGCTCGGAGTGGTGGCGCAGATCATCCCGTGGAACTTCCCGATCCTGATGGCGACCTGGAAGCTGGCGCCAGCGCTGGCCGCAGGGAACACCGTCGTACTGAAGCCGGCCGAACAGACCCCTGCCTCGGTCCACTTGTGGATGGGTCTGATCGCGGATCTGCTGCCGCCGGGTGTCGTCAATATCGTGAACGGTTTCGGCACCGAGGCGGGCAAGCCGCTGGCGTCGAGCCCGCGTGTGGCCAAGATCGCGTTCACCGGCGAGACCGCGACGGGGCGGCTGATCATGCAGTACGCCTCGGAGAATCTGAAGCCGGTCACCCTGGAACTGGGCGGGAAGAGCCCGAATCTCTTCTTCGACGACGTCTGGGCCGCGGACGACGACTTCCGCGACAAGGCACTCGAAGGCTTCACCATGTTCGCGCTCAACCAGGGCGAGGTGTGCACCTGTCCGTCACGGGCGCTGATCCAGGACGGGCACTACAGCGAATTCCTGGAGGCGGGCGTGGCCCGCACCGAGGCGATCGTGGCGGGCAACCCGCTGGATACGGAGACGATGATCGGCGCCCAGGTCTCCAACGGCCAACTGGAGAAGATCCTTTCGTATCTGGACATCGGGCAGCAGGAGGGCGCGAAGACCCTGACGGGCGGTGAGCGGATCGAGTACGACGGCGAACTGGCCGGCGGCTACTACGTCCAGCCCACCATCTTCCAGGGCAACAACCGGATGCGGATCTTCCAGGAGGAGATCTTCGGCCCGGTGCTCGCGGTGACCTCGTTCAGCGACTTCGACGACGCGGTCAAAACGGCGAACGACACCTCGTACGGCCTCGGCGCGGGCGTCTGGACCCGCGACATGAACACCGCCTACCGCGCGGGCCGCGCAATCCAGGCCGGCCGCGTCTGGACCAACTGCTACCACACCTACCCGGCCCACGCGGCCTTCGGCGGCTACAAGCAGTCGGGCATCGGCCGAGAGACACACCGGATGATGCTGGACCACTACCAGCAGACGAAGAATCTCCTGGTGTCGTACTCGCCGAAGAAGCTGGGCTTCTTCTAGACACAGAAAAAGGGCGCCTGACCAGGGCAGATGCCCGGCAGGCGCCCTTCTCGGCGCAACTCTAAGCAGCGAGTCGAAACACGCCCTTACTCCCGATATCTCCCACCCGTATCCCAGCTCTGACCAGCAGTTCCGGGGCATTTCCGGGCCAGGGTCCTGCTAAGGCGCTCTCCGCATCGTCATCGTCCGTGGCCTCCTCCCATCGCCGCATGGAGTCCTCGATCAGGGTGTTGGCGTGATTCCGCGCTTCAGCCAGGAACTTGGCGTAGTAGCGGAAGAGGACCTGGATGCTCTGTCCAGCCCGGCGCGCACACTCCGCAGGGTCGACGGCGGAGGCCAACCAGAACGAGATGCCGACGTGACGCAGGTCGTAGGGACGCTTCGCCAGGTCAAGGGCGTGCTCGTCAAGCGTAAGAACAGCCTCACGCGCTCGCCTCCAGGCCGCACGCTCGCCACCGGCAGCGCAGGACCGATGACGCGGTACGGCTGTGGGACGTGACCTCACCCGGCCACACGACCCTTCACCGCCCCAAAAACAGCCAAATACAAGCCCTCGCATTCAGTCCCGACGGACACGAACTGGTCGCCAGCAGCGAAGACAGAAACCAGGCCACCCATACGAACACCACAAGGATCTGGAACCTGGCAACCGGCAGGACACACGCCTACTCCACCCGGCACACCGGCATTCGCACCTCGCTCGCCATCAGCCCGGACGCACGCACCATAGCCGCCGTCAGGCCCACCTCATCCACAACGGGCAACTCGGTTCGCTTGTCGGACCTGAACGGCGCCCGCAGACGAAACGCCCCCCTCTCCGACAACGAACTCGGCGTAGGCAACTTGGTGTTCAACCCCAACGGGAACACCGTGGCCTTCGTCCTCACTCAAGGCATGGTCGGCTTGTGGAACACCACCACCAACAGCCTCGCACGCCTCGTCACCGGCCGCACCAACCCAACCCAGTCCGTGGGCTCACTGGCCTTCAGCCCCGACGCACAGACCCTCGCCGTAGACACGTCCCCGTCCACCATCCAGCTCTGGAACACCCGCACTGGCACCCTCACGACCACACTGAACGCCGAGCAGGAAACCCCGACCGAGGAGGACAGCCCCTTCGGGTGGGAGCAGACACTGGCTTTCAGCCCGGACGGCACAACGCTGGCCAGCGCCGATTTCACCGAGGCCGACGGTGCGACACACCTTTGGAACACCACCACCGGCCGTCGGACTCTCAGCATCAGCAGCCCCGGGTATCCTCACTCGCCTTCAGCCCGGACGGCCGCACCCTCGCCACCTCCGGCGACAACACCAGCCCCGTGCGGCTGTGGGATACCGCCACCGGCTTTCCGCAAGCCACCTACGACGGCCACACCTCAGGCGTGCTGGCTCTCACCTTCAGCCCCGACGGACACACCCTCGCCACCGGCGGCCGCGACGGCACAATCCGTCTGTGGAAGACAGGCCAGACCAGCCCCGCCCACACCATCCAGAAAATCTGCCAGGCAGTCCGCCGCGACCTCACACCCGAAGAACAAGCGGCGCACCTGCCAGGCCGATCGCCACGCCCCATCTGTTCGGCCGACACCGATGCCGGGTGACGATGAGCGCGGCCAGGGCGTTGACGACGTACATGTCCGCGTCGACGGACGGGAAGGCGACCTCGCTGTAGCCCCGCTCACCGGGGTGGGACCCTCCACCTGCGGCCGCAGAGTTCTCAGCCGGTTCGAGGATGGCGACACACTCCACGTGGTGCGTCATCGAAAAGATGTCGGCCTGAGCGGGTCTCAGAAAAGACCAGGTCAGAGCCCATTTCTCGGCTCGCTGTCCCGCATGCGGGCGCCCCGAGCGTCATACGAGCGTCATGACCAATAATCCGCCCCTCCCCTTCGGGGCGGAACCGGCCGACACGACCAGCTCCGCCTGCACGAGCCCGCCTGCGCTTACCCCGGACACCTGCTCGCACATCATGACCCAGCGCCACTTCCCCGGTCGCCATAATGAAGCCATACCCTCCAGCCCACAGCACCCCGCACCCGCGCCGAGGGACCTCTCGGGAGCGGACGCCGAGGACCTCGCGCTGTACCGGGAAACGTTCCGACGGCGCCTGCCGGAGTCGCTGGACGAGTTGCGAAGCCCCACTCAGGGGGTCGTCGAGTTGCCGCTGTACATGGCCTGGTCAGGGATGACCTTGTACTACATGGCCAAGCCTCACCAGCGCATGGGCCTGTATCGCACCGTCCTGCACGACGACCTGCCCCACTACCTCAACCAGGATCTACTCCTCCAGATGTGGCCGGTGCTGCGCACCCCCGTCGGCCGCACCGTGCGCACCGTGTGGGAAAACACGTTCCCCCAGTCTTGCGCGCGCTGACCGAAAAACTGCGGCACCTGCCGGGCCTGTGCGCCCAGCGTCTGCCCACGAGTTCGGCACTGACACGGGCCCGGCAGCGGCCGGGTGACAAACCACTGCAGGCGCTGTTCGAGCGGCGGTGCGGCACGCTGGCCGCCACCGCCACGGCCACCGCGTTCGCCTTCGGACTGCGGCTGGTGGCCTGGGACGGCACCGCGCTGGACGTCCCCGACACCCCGGCAAAGGCCGCCCGGTTCGAGTTCACAGGCAAAGGCGGCGTCAACCAGAGCGGACACCCGCAGGTCTGCCTGATGGCGCGGGTGCGGCACGCATGCCCTGATCGATGCGGCCTTCGACTCCGTGGCGTCGAACCTGACTCCGCGCGACGAGACGCAGGGACAATTCCTTCGCTGGATTCAACGCCTTTGCATGCGAAGTATGCCCCCGCCCAATATCCTCCGGGCGGGGGCATGGCACGGCCGGACCACATCACGGTCCGCGATAATTGACGGTTAGCGCGTTGCGGTGGCCAGTGCCGCGCGGATGGCGTCCTTGCCGACCGGCTGGCCCTTCTCGTTCGCGTACGGCCCGTACGGTGTTCCCCACACCGGCGTGCCCGTCGCCTGCCGCCAGCTGTCGGCCAGCGTTCCCACGTCCACCACGCTGTAGCCGATGGAGTCGATGAATTCGGTCACCGCCGCCTTCGCCGGTGCGGAGTCCCCGGCGATCGGCAGGTAGGAGCGGTCGGCCGCCCCTGCCGGGCGGGCGAGTGACAGCAGGTGCTTGAAGAAGATGTTGTTGAACGCCTTTACGAGCAGGGCGTCGGGGACGTACCGCAGAAGCAGCTCGCTTGAGGTGAGGGACTTGCTGTCGAGCTCGGGGACGTGCCCGTCACGCTCGGGGCCGTAGTTGCAGGTGTCGATGACCGTCTTCCCGGCCAGTGGCGCGTCGGGCAGGTGGGGGAAGGCGCTGACCGGCACCGTGACCACGACAATGCCACCGGCCGCCGCGGCCTCTTCGCTCGTCGCTGCGGACGCCCGCGGCCCCAGTTCCTCGGCCGTGTCCACGAGCGTTTCGGGACCGCGCGAGTTGCTGAGCACCACCTGGTGCCCGGCCCCGACAGCGAGTCGCGCGAGGGTCCTGCCGATGCTTCCGCTTCCGATAAATCCCACAGTCGTCATAATGTCAACGTCCTTCAGAAGAGCCGAACTTGCCGGTTGCCGGGCTCGTTACAATCCGGGTTCCTGCCGTCAGCTGGCGGGGAAGTAATGGCCGTTGTCCAGATTGGCGAGCAGGCCGGGCTGGGCGGGTTCCCAGCCGAGGGTCCGGCGGGTGATGAGGTTGGACGCCGGGTAGCTCTGCGTGACGATATTCGTGAGGAACCCGAAGTACCCCGGCGTCATCAGGGCATCGTTGGGAACGCTCACGGCAGGCAGACCCAGGCGGCTGGCGATGGCTTCGGCGATCTCGCGGAACGGGATGGCCCCGTCCCCGACCGCGTGCCAGTATCGGCCGGCCGGCCCCTTCTCCAGCGCCAGGCGGAACAAGGGGGCGGCATCGCGGATGTGCACGGCGTTCCACAGGTTCGCGCCGTCGCCGTGGTAGCCGACGAACCCCTTTTCCTTCGCGAGCGCGATCAGCGTGGGGAGGAAGCCGACACGATCGGTCGTGCTGTGCGCGATGTTGGCGATCCGCACGACCGAAGACCGCACCCCCTGCTCGGCGAGGTCGACTACGGCCCTTTCCACGACGTTGCGGATCCGCAGGGTGCCTTTGTGCTCCTCGCCGGCGGGGAGAGCCGGGTCCTCCTCGGTGGCCGGCCGGCCCAGGTGCTGCCCGGGTGAGCCAATGCTCCCCGCCGTGACCAGGGGCTTTCCGGTTCCCGCCAGTGCCTCGCCGTACGCGAGCATGATCGGGAGCTCCGCAGCGGCCACGGCGTCCATCCCGCCGGAGGGCAGCAGATCCTGCCTGTGCGCGACGTGGATGACGCCATCGGAGCCCGAGGCTGCCTCCTTGAGCCCGTCGAGATCCTGAAGGTCGCCGCGACGCACCTTCGCGCCGAACGCGGACAAGACCGCCGCGGAAGCGTCCGACCGGGCCAGGCCGGTGACCTCGTGCCCGGCGGCGATGAGCTCGGGGATGATGTACGAACCGGAATGGCCGGTCCCCCCGGCGACGAATACGCGCATCTGACTGTCCTTGTGAGGGTAGGTGCAGGGTCTTCCCGTGCCGTAAGTGAACTGGCGTGACGCGGCACGAGAGATAGTGGTAGGGGGTTTGCTCAGCCGATAAGTGTGATGCCGAGGGAGAAATTGGTGTGCTTGACGGAGTGGTTCATGAGGCCCAGCTCCAGCAGGCCGACGTTCTCCAGTGCCCGCGCCATGAACAGTGCCCCGGTGTCCCAGGGGCGCAGCCCCAGGCTCTCGACGAACGCCGACACGCGTGCCTTCGCCTGCGCGTCGTCGCCGGCGATGAACACGTCCAGAGGGCGGTCCTCAGCCGGGCCGGCCGCCAGAACGTGGGAGAACACAGTGTTGAACGCCTTGACGACATGCGCGTCGTCGGGAGCGGCCTTGGCGATCTCCTGCGCGCCGGAACTGCCGTCGGGGACGGCGAAGCCCTGCAGGTCAGGGGCTACGGGGTTGGTGATGTCAACGATGATCTTGCCGCGCAGTGCGTCCCCGTACTCCCTCACCACCGTTGCGGCGCCGGCGTACGGCACGGCGAGGACAACGATGTCCCCCGGCGGGAACCGTGCCGCCCGTCCCGACCGTGGCACCACCGAGCGCAGCGGCCAATTCCTTGGCCTTGGTCTGGTCGCGGCCGATGATCTCAACGGCGTTACCGCCGCCGAGCGCCCGGCCGGCCAGGGCGCGGGCCACGTTTCCCAGGCCGATAATGCTGATGCTGCTCATGGAGTTCCTGCTTTCTGGAGCTGGATAGGACGCGATGCCCACCCCGTCGTTGTTAACGGTTGTGTCGTCGACGCCGTCGAATGGCGCGATGGGGGCGTTCCATTCCTGATGTGCTCATTCTGGGCTTGGGCCAACCGATATCGAATTCTTGTGCCGAATTCGCTCGGACCATTAGGTGCTTATTCAGGTTGCCATTGACCTGAGTGGGCGTCCAAGACTTCTTTCAACCGTGGTGATACCCTGGAGGCATCACCAGCTGGGAGGTGCCATGGATCTGGACCTGCGCAAACTGCGCTACTTCGTCGCCGTGGCCGACCAGTTGCACTTCGGCCGCGCCGCCGATGAGCTTCACATCGCACAGCCGGTGCTCAGCCGGCAGATCCGTGCGCTCGAGCAGGATCTCGGCGCCTCGCTGTTCACCAGGGATCGCCACGGCGTAGAGCTGACAGATGCGGGCCGGCAACTGCTGGCCGACGCCGGTCCGCTGCTCGCCTCAACCCACGCGGTCCGCCGCCGGGTGTCCGCGGCCGCCGGCGGCAGGCGGCGGCTGATGGTCGGTTTCCGGGCCGGCGTTGCAGTCACCCCGGCGGCCCGTGCGTTCGAGGACCGGCACCCGGACGTGGTCGTGGACGTGCAGCGGATCGAAGGGGACGACCAGGCCGCGATGCTGCTCGACGGCCGCATCGACGTCGGCTACGTGCGGCTGCCCATCGACGAGGCCGGCCTGCGCGTCACCCCGCTGTACACCGAGCCGCGGGTAGCGGTACTGCCCGCCGGACACCGGCTTGCCGGCAGGGAGCAGGTCACCGAGGCCGACCTGGCCGGCGAACCGCTGGTCTGGCACGGTGACCCGAACACGCAGCCCACCAAGCACCCGCTCCCCAATGCCGGGTACCCGGTGCGCGGGGTGGACGAGACGCTCGCGCACGTCGCGGCCGGACGGGGCATCTCCTTCCTGGCCCGTTCGGCGTCCGTGTTCTACTCGCATCCGGACGTCGTCTATGTGCCCATCCCGGATCTGGCTCCCGACCAGGTGTGCCTCGCGGTGGCGGCATCTCACACCTCGCCGGTAGTAGATGACTTCGTCACTGCGGCTCAGTCGACGGCCGAGATTACGGCAGAATGCGGGAACTACGAGATGTGGCAGCTTGGTGGCGATGTCGCCTCACGGCACGCTTGAGCAGTTCGGCTGACCCCCGTTCATCATGCGCTGGGAAGTGACGTGGCCTGGTGCTGTTGCGGCCGACCTCCTAGCCGGTTCCGTTCTTCGGCCAGCAGTTGTCTGAGGGCCCCGAAGCACCTGAGACCGACTGGAAGTACGTGCTGCGGACGCGGCTCACGTCGGCTGATCGCCCTGTCGTCGGAGCGGAGCCGTTCACCAACAGTCTGCCGTTCGTAGCGTCGAGAGTCGGTCCCTGGGATCCAGAACCCGACGGTGGGTTCCAGCCGGACGTGTTGGCTGCCCGCCTGTTGGCCTTCGTTTCGGGCTGGCGTGGACCAGGTGGGGGCCGCTCACTGATGATCAGCGTGAATGGCTCAGCTGGCTCGGTCCAGAAGTCAACGCAGTCCTGCCCCGCGAGGAGAGCGCCGCGGTGGAGTGGATGAAGGGGGTGGCAGTCTCCGGCTCGTAGAGGTTCTGAAGCCTTCGGGGGGTGCCGGTCTCCCCAGCGGCTTCTGGCGTCGCGTACCAGCGGGTGCAGCCACGCGACCGGCAGCGTGTCCAGCCCGGCCGTGGAGTGCCAAGTCAGCTTGGCACTTCCTCGCGTCGCCGGTCGTCGTCGGCTGTGGCGGGGATGGCGTTGTCGATGAGGACGGCGGCGATGGCGGCGGCGGTGGGAAAGGCGTCCGCGTTGAGGACCCGGGTGCGGGCCGCGGCGCCGTCGATGAGCAGCGCGAGCTGCTCGCCGAGCTGTTCGGGGTCGGCGGCGCCGGCTTCGCGGGCGGTGTCGGCGAGCCGCGCGGCGACGGCTTTCTTGTACTCGCGTGCGTACTGGGACGCGGGGTGCTGGGGGTCGTGGAGTTCGACGGCGGCGCCGATGTAGGGGCACAGGGGGGTGGTGGGGGGGATGTCGAAGGCGGCGAGGAGCCGTTCGCGGGGCGTGAGGTCGGTGCGGTCGAACACGCCGGACAGAACGGAGGGGTCGAACCGGCGCAGGTACTCGGCGACGAGTTCGTCCTTGCCGGTGAAGTGCTGATAGGCCGTGCGCTTGGACACCTGGGCCGCCGCGCAGAGCTGGTCCATGCCGGTGCGGTTGATGCCCTGCTCGCGGAACAGCTGCTGGGACGCGCTGAGGATGCGTTCGCGGGCGCCCCGGCCGCGGCGGCGGCCCGTGGGGCCCTTCTCCAACTCCGTCATGGCTTCATCCTACCGCAGCTAGGTAACGACCGGTGTACATAGTTGCGCCCCGGCCGGGCGCCCCGTACCGTAAGCACACAGGGCGGTGTACATAACTCCGCCGCCCCAGGCATACACGGGCACCACCGACTCAAGGGAACGACCATGGGAAAGCTCGACGGCAAGGTCGCGGTCATCACCGGCGGCACCACCGGCATGGCGCTGGCCGGCGCGAAGCTGTTCGTCGACGAGGGAGCGCACGTCTTCATCACCGGCCGCCGCCAGGACGCCCTGGACGAGGCCGTGAAGCAGATCGGCCGCAACGTCACCGGCGTCCAGGGCGACGCCGCCGACCTGGACGACCTGGACCGCCTCTACGACACCGTCAAGCGGGAGAAGGGCAGCATCGACGTGCTGTGGGCCAGCGCCGGCGGGGGCGAGCCCGCCCCGCTCGGCGAGATCACCGAAGCCCAGTTCGACACCTGGTTCGGGCTCAACGCCCGCGGCACCCTGTTCACCGTCCAGAAGGCCCTCCCGCTCTTCAACGACGGCGGCTCCATCCTCATGACCGGCTCCAACGCCTCCCTCGGCGCCTTCCCCGGCTGGAGCGTCTACGCCGGCAGCAAGGCCGTCCAGCAGGCATGGGCCCGCATCTGGCTCAACGAACTCAAGGACCGCCGCATCCGCGTCAACGTCCTGACCCCCGGCCAGGTCGCCACCGCCAAGCAGGAAGAACTCTTCGACGAGGCCACCAAGCGCCAGTTCGAGTCCCTCATCCCCCGCGGCCAGATGGGCCGCCCCGACGAAATCGCCACCGCCGCCCTCTTCCTCGCCTCCGACGACTCCAGCTACGTCAACGGCATGGAACTCGTCGCCGACGGCGGCACCACCGCCCTCTGAACCGCACAACCACAACCAGGGCAGGACATCTCATGAGCAACATCAGCATCATCGGCACCGGGAACATGGCCCGCACCATCGGCACGCGGGCGATAGCGGGCGGCAACACCGTCGAGGTCATGGGCCGCGATCAGTCCAAGGCCGCCGGCCTGGCCAAGGCTCTCGGCGGCGGCGCCACCACGGGAGAATGGGGCACCGCCCCGGCCGGGGACATCGTCATCGTGGCCCTGCTGTACGACGGTGTCGTGCCGGCCGTCACCCAGTACGGAGACGCTCTCGCGGGCAAGGTCATCGTCGACATCAGCAACCCCTTCAACTCCACGTTCGACGGGCTGGCCCACCGCGAGGAGACCTCGATCGCCCAGGAAGCCGCCAAGGCCGCCCCGGCCGGCGCCAGCGTGGTGAAGGCGTTCAACACCGTCTTCCGCCACGTCCTGGAGAAGGGCCGGCCCGACGTCTTCCTCGCCAGCGACAACGCGCAGGCCAAGGCACGTGTGGAGGCGTTCATCGAGAGCCTCGGGCTGCGCCCGCTGGACGCCGGCGGCCTGAAAATGGCGCACTGGCTGGAAGGAGCGGGCCTGTTCACGGTGGGCCTCGCCAACCACGGGGTGGGAAACGTGGACTTCTCCCTCAGCATCACCGAACTTCCCGCCTGAGCAAACAGTTGACGGATCACCGAAAGAACTCGCCAAGTGAGCCCGCGGCAAGTCGGCGGGGTAGCGCTCCTGCACGTCCTTCTCGAAGGCGAAGACCACTTTCATCAGGTCGATAACCGCTTCGTCCAGCCGTGCTTCGGCCGCATCGAGCCCCCAGTCCGCCAGGCAGCCGTCGGTGAACTGGGAAAAAGTGCCACCACGGCAACCGGCCGCACGCCTGCCAGGGTCAACGGTGATCGGGAGCAGCAGTGGCCAGGAACTTCCGTGGGAGCGCGGACGTGAGGACACGCTGAACGTCATCAGAAACACGTCACACAAAGCTGGGGCAGGATAAATACCAAGTCAGAGGCCATTCTTCAGCTCCTCGGGCGAGTCGTCAGGACCTCAGAGCGTCAAATGAGCGTCACGGCCGACGTACGCTGCTCCGTCGACGAGGGCCATCTGTGTCCACGAGTTCTTCGCTTCCGGCGACCGGGCGGCAGTGGCTCCAGGCGCCCGTACAAGGTGCCCGTCCAGTTGCCGACCCGGCCCTTCGGTATCGACGGAGGTGAAACCACCGGCGGCCGAGGGGCGTGTCAGTCGTCGGCGAGTGCCTCGTGGACGGAGGAGACTGCGCCGGCGCCATCGCCGACGGCGGTGGCCACTCTTTTCGTCGAGCCCGCACGGAGGTCGCCGACTACGAAGACCCGGGGTGCGCTTGTCTGGAACGGCAGGGCCGTACCGAACGGTTGGGCAGGCAGGCGGCTGTCCGTGAGGACGAAGCCGTTGTGGTCCTTGGCCACGCCGGCCAGCCAGCCCGACACCGGGTCGGCGCCGATGAAGCAGAACAGCGCGCGGCAGGCCAGCCGGTCCCGCCGCCCATCGGACCTCTCGGCAACGATCGACGTGAGGGTGTCATCGCCGCCCAGTTCGCGGATCGTGCTGCCGGTGTGGACCTGGATCCGTGCATGCGCTCGGATCCGGTCGGTCAGGTACGACGACATCCGGGCTCCGAGATCGGCGCCGCGGACGATCAGATCCACCGTCGCACCACGGGCGGCGAGGGACAGGGCCGCTTGCCCGGCCGAGTTGGCGCCGCCGACGACCGTCACCGGCTGGTCTTCATGGCCTCGGACGTCCAGCTCGGTGGCGGCGTACCGGACGCAACCGGACCTCTCGAAAGTCGTCCATTGCGGCAGGTCGAGGTGGCGGTAGTGCGCCCCGGTCGCGGCGATCACCGCGCGGCACCGAATGCGTGCGCCGTCCTCCAGCAGGACGGCCGGCCGTCGCTCCTCGGAGAGGTCCAGGCCGGCCACGGCGCAGGGCGCGTGGATCCGTACACCGAACTTGAGCGCCTGGACCATCGCCAGACGGGTCAGGCTTTCGCCGCTGACTCCGTGCGGGAAGCCCAGATAGTTCTCGATGCGGGCGCTCTTGGCGGCCTGGCCGCCGAGCCCGGCGCGGTCCAGCAGTACCGTGACGAGGCCCTCGGACGCCCCGTACACGGCGGCCGCCAGACCCGCCGGGCCGGCGCCCACCACGACGAGATCGACCGGACGCCCGTCGGCTCGATAGGTGAGACCGAGCACCTCGGCAATGGCTCTGGGCGTCGCGAGCCGCAGCAGCGAACCGTTGACCATCGCGGCCGGGAGGTCGTCCTCGCCGAGCCCCGCCAGTCTCATCAGCGAGCGTCCGGGGTTCGAGGCCGCGTCGAGCCAGGAATGCGGCAGGAGCATCTGCGCCACGTAGGTGCGTAGTTCCAGCGTCTCCGCGGCGTACGACCGGCCGACGAGCTCCAGGGCGTTGCCTGCCGCCCCGCGGATCACCTCACGCCGCTCCCTGAACGCCTCGATCAGGGTGTCGGCGATGTCGACCTGCTCAGCGAGGGCCCGGCGCAGCATCGCCGCCCGGATCCGGACGACTGTCCCGGCGGACACCACCCGGGCGGTCAGGTAGACGTGCTGACCGGTCAGCAGGTTGAGCTCGCCGAGGAAGTCTCCGGGGCCGCCCCGGTAGATCAGCCGCTCCGGCTCGATCGCCGTCGCGTCCCGGACGATGTCCACGGTCGCCGACCGGAGCAGGAAGAAGTCGTAGGTGTCGTCGCCGGATGTGTACAGGTCCCGGCCGGGCTCGGCGTGCTCCACCTCGCCGTACTCGGCGAGCCGGCGGAATTGCTCGTCGTCCAGGACCGGCCCGCGCTGTGCCGCATCGTCGTACGCGCGCTGATGCATCGTCCCGTCCTTGGCAGGAGGGGTCAGTTGGATGGCGTGCCGGCCGGTGCGGTACGGGGATCAGGCGTGGGGGGCGGCTCGTCGTGCTCCCGGAGACCGTGACGGGCGTAGAAGCGCCGCGGGGGCGCCGGCGCCCACCAGTTCGCGTTTGCGAGCAGGCGCATCGTGGCCGGTACCAGCAACGCCCGGACGATCGTCGCGTCCACTAGGACGGCGATGAGCATCGCCACCCCGATCAGCTTGATGAACGTGATTCCGGAGACGGAGAACAGGCCGATCACGACCAGGATGAGCAGCGCGGCGCTGGTATTGATCCGGCTGCTGCGCTGCAGCCCGAGCGCGACCGCCACGGTGTTGTCGCCGGTCCGGTCGTACTCTTCGCGGATGCGGGACATCAGGAAGACCTCGTAGTCCATCGACAACCCGGACACGACCGCGAGTACCAGGATCGGCTGGGTCGCCTCCAGCATCCCGGTGGAGGTGAAGTTCAACAGACGCGACAGATGGCCGTCCTGGAAGATCAGGACCAGTGCGCCGAACGAGGCGCCGAGCGACAGGATGTTCATCACGATCGCCTTGATCGGCAGCACGACGGAGCCGAAGGCGAGGAACAGCAGGACGAAGCCGGAGCCGCCGGTGATCAGTGCCATCCAGGGCAGCAGATCGCCCACGGCGTCGAGTTGGTCGGCCGGCTGCGCGGTCCGGCCACCCACCAGCGCCTCACCACCCGGTGGTGCCGGTACGGCCCGGATCCGGCCCACGAGATCCCGCGACTGGGGCGATATGGGGTCGCCCTGGTACATGATCGTGACGCGGGCGACGTCGCCGGACCGACCCGTGACCTCGGCTCCGGACACCCCGTCGACAGTCTGGACGGCGTCGACGTAGTGCTCCAGATCGGCCCGGTCCGACGAGGTCACGATCGCTTCGACCGGCACCTGCCCGTTCCGGACGAAGTGCCGGTCGACGGTTTCCGAGACCACACGGCTCTCGGTACCCGTCGGCAGCACCCTCGGGTCGATGCCGCCGAGCGCCGGGAAGGGCGAGGCCAGGCCGATCATCCACCACCGTCGGCTGACCATCGTCCGCCCAAGCCTCTCGAACATCGCCGTCCCCTCCTGGCTTCGTCGGCTCGGTGGTGTCAGCGCACGGCGCGCTTGATGAGGGCGGCCGTCGCCGCGGGCTGCGCAATCATCGCGACATGTGAGGTGTCGGCCTCGAAGGTGTGTGCGCCGGCCCGGCGCGCCATGAATCGCTGCGCCGCCGGGGGCAGCACCTGGTCGTCGCGGCCCACGAGGTACCAGGACGGAATGGTCTTCCAGGCCGGGGCGCCGGACGGCTCCCCGAGGGTGCGCGCGTCCGCCGGCCGCTGGCCGGCCCACATCAGCTCGGTGGTCGCCTTCGGCAGGTCCCCGGCGAACACGTCGTGGAAGAGCTCCTTCTTGATGTAGCCGTCGACGAGGCCCTCACCGTAGGGACGGAAGTCCAGCGCCTCCTCGCTGAGCCTGCTTCCGGGGTACTTCGTCTGCAGGCCCAGCAGCGTCTCGCCCTGATCGGGCACGAACGCGGCCACGTAGACCAGCGCCTTCACGTTCGGGTTGCCGGTGGCGGCGTTCGTGACGACGATCCCGCCGTAGGAGTGCGCGACGAGGACGAGCGGGCCGCTGAGGGTAGCGAGGATGCCGGCCAGATAGGCGGAGTCGGAGGCCACGCCGCGCAGTGGGTTGGGCGGTGCGATGACCGGAAAGCCGTCGCGGATGAGCCGGGAGGCGACCCCGTTCCAGCCGGAGGCGTCGGCGAACGCGCCGTGCACGAGTACCACAGTGGGCTTCTGGCCGCTGCCGCTTCCGGTATGGGCCTGCGCGGCGGGCGCGTCGAGTGCGGCGCCCACTACGACCGCGGCGGATCCGGCCAACAGCCCTCGGCGAGTCGTCGTCATGGATATATGCCCTTCGGTATCCGGTGTTCTCAGGGTGATCGCGGGTCAGCGTAAAACCGGTTACTTGACGAGCACTGAACAGGAATCCGGCGCCCTCCCGGAGCGGCTTCACCATCAGTTCCGTTGTTGTCAAGCACGTCGAACCAGCGTGCGGACATGAAGCCGATAAAGAGCGAAGCTTCCTTCACACAAAGCCGGAATACGCGCCGGTGAAATACCCGTCGGCGAAATCGAGTAAGGCTTCCCCTTGATCGTGCAAGCGGGACGCGATCGCGCTCGTCGATTCCTCGGGCAAAACGGCCACCGCCGTCGTCCGGGAACTCGGTATCAACTCCGAGTCCCTGCACGGCTGGTACCGCCGAGCCGAGGCGGACAGAGGCGGCCCTGCTCAAAGAGCAGATCGGCACCCACACCAGCGGCGCCAGCACGCCCTCGCGGCGCAACGATCAAGTGTCCGAGTTCAGGGGAAACTTCACCCCACTGCTTTTTCGTGGGCGACGGCACGCGGCGCCGCAGTGTGGGCACGCTTGTCCAAGGTGTACCGGCGTTGCAGCGCGATGGCGATCGTCATGAGCACGGCCGGCACCAAGGTGAAGCCGTAGCGAACGGCCGCCAGTGCGCCGGGAGACTGCGTGGCGTGCTCGCCCGCGGTACTGGCCACGAACCCGCCCGCGGCCAGGCAGGCCGAGTAGATGTACGGCCCCAATGCGCCGCCGGTGGCCTCGGCGGCGGTCCACACGCCGGTGTAACTGCCCGCACTGGCGGTGCCGGCCGGCCCGGCGGCGGCGATGACGTCGGGCACCATCGACAGCGGCATCAGTTGCATCGCGGCGAACGCGACGCCCAGCGTCGCCACGGCTGCGATCACCAGGGGCAGGCCGGCCGCGGCGCCCAGGGCCAGCACCAGCGAGCCGGCCACGAACGCGGCCTGGGCGACGAGCAGGCTGCGCTGCTTGCCGAGACGCCGGGCCACCAGTACCCACAGGGGCGTGGTCAGGACCGCCGGCGCCATGAACGCCGCGATGAGCACGGTCGTGAACGAGGAGCGGCCCAGCTCGTACTCGGCGAAGTACGGCATGGCGGCCAGCACCAGGTTCATCGTGATCGCGACGGTCAGATATGACGCCGTCAGCGCACGGAACTGCCGGTCGCGCAGCGCCACCAGCAGCCCGCCCCGCTGCCCCGGCTCGGCCGGGGTGCCCGGCGCAGCCCGGTTGAGGCGGGCGACGCCGGTGATGCCGACCAGCATCGTCGCAAGCATGACCGCGCCGAGCAGCAGGGCCATCCTCGTGTAATCGCCGACGCCCGGATCGTCGCCGGCGACCGCCGGCGCGGCTATGCCGGCGAGCAGGACGCTCACGGTGATCACGACATTGCGGTAGCCCATGAGGCGGGTCCGCTCGTGGTAGCCGATGCCCAGGTCGGCCGGTGTGGCGAGGTAGGAGACCTGGTAGCACGAGTAGAGCAGGTTGCCGGCGACCAGCGCCATCGCGACCCATATCGCGGCGGTTGTCCCGTGCAGGTCCGACGGCACGGCGAACATGGCCACGAAGGCAAGCACCACGACGCAGCCGGCCAGCATCAGTCGCCGGCGGTGGCCACCGCCGGCAAGGCTGGCATCGGAGATCCGGCCCACCCACGGGTGCACCACGATGTCGGCGACATTCGGCAGCAGCAGCGCGAGGCCGGCCGCGTACGGAGGCACGGCCAGGACTTCGGTCAGGAAGTACAGCAGGAAGATGCCCGGCACGGTCACCCAGATGCCCATGCCGATCGAACCGGCGGCGAACGGGGCGAGTGCGCGGAGGGGGAGCCGAACGTTGGTCATGAGCCGCCTTCCGGGAATCCCCCACAGGGGACTGTCGTTGCTCGCATGCGTCCTCAGAAGGCCAGGGCCAGTCGGCGTACGGCTTCCCGCAGTTCTTCCGGACTGCGGTCGCTGTAGGACAACCGCAGGTGCCGATCCGAGGACCGCTGCCGGGGGTCCGCCGCGAAGTACTCGCCCGGCTGGTAGATCACGCCGTGGGCGGCTGCCCGCTGGAACAGCGCCGCGGGGTCGACAGCGTCGTCGGTGAGCCGCGGCCAGAGGAACAGCCCGCCTTCGGGGGGTACGACGTGGAGGGCGCCCGGGAGTTGTTCCCGCAGGGCGTCGATCAGCACGCCGGCCCGTTCCCGGTACAGCGCAGTGGCGCCGCGCACGATCCCGTCGAACCATTGGGCGTCGTCGGTGAGCAGCCGTTCGATGATCGCCTGGGTCACCGAGGATGTGTGTACGTCGAGGCGGTTGCGCAGCCGGATCACCGGGTCCACGAGGTGGTCCGGCAGCACCAGCCAGCCCACGCGCCAGCCGGGGCCGAGGGTCTTGGTGAAGGTGTTGACGTGGATCGCCCGATCCGACTGGTTGAAGACCGCGACACCCTGGTCCTGGCCGCCGAAGCGCAGTTCGCGGTACGGATTGTCGACGATCACGTAGAAGCCGTACCGCTCGGCAAGCTCGATCAGTGCCTGCCGCTTCGGCGCCGAGAGACTGACCTGGGCGGGGTTGTGGAAGTCGGGCACGGTGTAGGCAGCGGCGATCCGGGCGCCGGCGGCGAGCCGCCGGGCGAGGTGTTCGACATCGAAGCCGTCGGCCAGGACCGGTACCGGCAGGGTCCGCGTCGTCGACACCTCCAGGGCCCACAGGAAACCAGGGAACACCGGATCGTCCACCGCGACGGTGGCACCGCGCTCGACGACGGTCAGCGCCGCCAGTGAGAGGCCGTGCATGCCACCGTTCGTCACGACGATCCGGCTCGGGTCGACGCCCTCCCGTTTCGCGATCCAGTCGCACAGTGCGGCGGATCCACGCGGCGGCGCATACTGCAGGGACGCGATCGCGGCGTCGGGGTCCTGCCACAGTTGCGCCGATGCCTGGCCGATCGCCTCGGCCGGCAAGGCCGCGGGCGCGGGGATGCCGCCCAGCAGGCGAATCGTTCCGGCAGCAGGGGCGGCCAGGCTGGCGTCGACGAAGCCCTTCGGTGCCGAGAGCCCGCGGGCCAGGGCCGTCAGCCCGCTGTATTCCTCAGGGCCTGCGGTCACGCGTTGCCTCCAGGTCGTGAGAGGAGGCGTTCGGCGCGTCGCGCGAACAAGTGCGCCTCAGATGCGGTGGATTGTGTATAGGCCCGTTCGGCGGCGGCCCGGACAGCGGTGAGTGGTGCACCGCGGGCCTGGAGCAGGTGTGCCTTCACCAGCAGGAGCAGCCCTTCGGCGTAACGCTGGCCGTAGTCCCACATTGCCTGGTCGGCCCGGTCGAGAGCGGTATCGGCCCGGTCGGGCGATCCGGCTGCCAGCCACATCTCGGCGATCAGTGTGTAGTGGTAGGCGATGCCCCATTGCGGCGGATCGAGGAGGTTGGCGGCCAGGAGTTCCTCGGCCTCGGCCGCGGCGCCGGCCGGGTCCTCGCCGGTGAGGGCGCGTGCCCAGCACCAGCCCTGCCGGATGTAGTGGTCGATCTGGGTGCGGAGACGGGCGAGGCCGGCGGCGGCCCACCGCTCGCCGGCTCGCCGTGCCGTTTCGGCGTCCCCGGCCATGGAAGCGATCATGGTCGTGTAGTAGACCCAGACGGAGGCCGCGTACGGGTCCCCCGGGGTGTCCCAGGTGTCGACGAAGGCCAGCGCCGCGTCGACATCACCGTGCAGCGCGGTCATGACGGCCCGCCAGCCGGGCCCTTCCCCGGGAATGCTGCCGTCCCGCCGGAGCGGTGTCTCTTCGTCCGGGGCCGGGGCGACGGTGGCGCCAGTCGCGGCGACATCATCCTTGATGAAGGACCGGTATGCCTCGCCAATGTTGCCGATGTCCCACTGATGCAGGCCCCAGGCATGCCGGCCATAGCGCTGGACGGCCGGGTCGGAGGACGTCTGCCCCTGCTCGTGCATACGGCGGGCCAACTGCCCACGGCCCTTTTCAATGGAGGTGTAGGCACCCATCAGGCGGATGAAGAGGAAGTCGGCGGCCTCCGCCTCCCGGCCGAGAGTGCGGGCCAGGTATTCCGCCCGCTCCAGCAGGTCGAATGTCGACGCGTCGTACCCCGACTGCCGTCTGATAACAATGGCGAGCAGCGTGAGGGCGGAGAATTCCAGCTCCATGAGTCCTGAAGCCCGGCCGACCTGTACGGCGGAGCGCAGCTGTCGGCCGGCGGACTCGAAGGCGAGTTTGGCTCCCGCGCGGCGTCCGGCGCGGATCAGCGCCTCCGCGGCGCGGACGGGCTCGGCGAGGGGGCCGGCGGCCCACAGGTGGTATGCCAGGCGTTCGGCGACGTCCTCATCGTCGGCATGGATCTGTTCGAGAGCGTCCGCGATGCGCAGATGCAGCCTAGTGGCCTGCTGTTTCGTCGCGGTCCCGGAGACCGACTCGCGAACCAGGTCGTGTGCGAAGCGGAGCGAGGACGGATCCTGCGGCCCGGTCTCGAGCAGCCCGAGAGTCTGCAGCGGCTCCAGGCGATGGAGACAGTCCGCCACGTCCACACCGGTGGCGCGGGACAGCAGCGTGAGGTCGACGTCGCGGCCGATGAGCGCGGCCACATGCAGCAGGTCGCGGGCGCGGTCGTCGAGCCCGGCCATCCGGTCACGGACGACGTCATGGACCGTGGACGGGACCCCGGCCGACGCGGACGTATCACCGTCACCGATCGCACCGGCCCCGCTGAGGAGCCGGGACAGTTCGCGGACGAAGAACGGATTGCCGGAGGTACGGGCGTGGATGGCGCGGGCGACGGCGTCGCCGGGATCCTGGCCGGCCTCGTGGCGGATGAGTTCGGCCACGTCGGCCGGGCTGAGCGGGCCGAGCCGGAACCTGCGGTGACCGGGCCGCCTGCTGACAGCGGCCAGCACCCGCGAGAGATCCGGGCTCAGTGCGGGCGCGCGGTCGCGCAGCGCGCCGATGACCGCGGTGCCGTGGGGCAGCCGCCCCGCCAGGTGCTGCAACAACTGCAGAGAGGTGGCGTCGGCCCACTGGAGGTCATCGAGTACCAGGAGTACCGGCCGCCGCGCCGAGGCCTGTCCGACGAGGGCGACGACCTGTTCGAACAGCCGGAACTGGGCGTTGCCGTCGGGAAACTCCCGGGCAGCGTCGTCCCGCGCCGCAAGGAGGCTTCCCAGCCCGCCGGTGAGCCACTGTTCGCCCGCCGGAGCGGGCAGACTGTGCACCACCTGGCTCAGCGCCTGCTCCCAAGGCCACATCGCCGGTGTCCCGTCACCCTCCAGACACGAGCCCCAGACGGTCAGTGCACCAAGCCGCCCCGCCACAGCGGCGGCCTCCTCCAGCAGCCGGGTCTTGCCCGCACCCGGTTCACCCTCGACAATGCCGATCGCGGTGCCGCCGGCAAGTGCACGCTCCACAATCCGCCCCAGCGTGGCGAGTTCCTCCACCCGGCCGATCAACGTCGCCGCCGCAGTCCGCCCGGCCTCCCCGTCCGCCTCCCGCACAAACGGCAACGCCGGGAGCTGCGTGAGAATCCGCCGGTGCGCGTCCTCCAGCGCCGGACCCGGATCGATACCGAGCTCGTCGGCAAGCCGGTCACGGACCTGACGAAACACCGACAGCGCCTCCGCCTGGCGTCCAGTCGCGCCGAGAACGCCGATGAGACCGGCCAGCACGGGTTCGTTGAACGGCGCCATCGATGCAGCCAGCTGCAAAGCCCCAAGCACCCGCTCCGGCCGGCCCACCGACACAGCAAGCCCCGCCGCAGCCGTGCACGCGTCGTAGAACTCGTTGTCGAGAGCGGCGAAAACCGTCGTGGCCGTAGTCCCGTCGGCGATACCGTCACCCGCCGAGCCATGCCAGAGCCCGAGCGCCCCGACGTAGTGATCGAGGGCCACCTCCTGATCATTCCGGGCCAGCGCGGCCCTGGCGGCCTCGACGAGTTCCCGGAAGGCAACGAGATCCAGCATGGCGGGGCCGGCGGCGAAAAGGTAGGAATTGCCACGACGGTGCAGATACGAACCGGCCTCGCGGACGGGCCGCAGAGGTTCAAGCAGCCGCCGCAACGCACCGACGTACTTCTGGAGAATGTTCACAGCCGACACCGGGACGTCCTCAGCCCAGATCAGGTCGACCAACTCGCTCGTACTGATCGGCTTGCCCGCACGGGCAAGCAGCACCGCGAGCAGGTACGACTGCTGCCGAGGCCCGGCATCCAGTTCGACACCGTCCCGCCAGACCCGCAACGGACCGAGAATCTGCAGACGCAGATCTCCGCCGGAGGAAGCCATCCCCACCCCTACCCCTGCTCACGCGCCGACCACGATCATCAGCGGCGTCGCCACCTTACGGCTGACCCGCAGCCCGGGTCCATCCGCCGACACCACCACTGGGCGCTGCTGATCGTGGCGGAACCAGGTTGCCGATCGGCCGGTACCAATACGTCGGCGCGTCCAGCAGGTCGATCCCGAGTACGCGGCGGGCCAGTACGAGGTCTCGGTCACAGCCAAAGACCCGGTGGCCGCCGCCGACACCACCGTGCAAGTCGCCAGACCATCCGCGGCGTGTCCGCCTGCTACGGTCTGCGCGACTTCTTCGCCACGCTCCTTCGCGGGTGACGGCGTAGGCAGCGGCGCCCACCCGCACCTCAGTGCCTCGCGCGCTGGCGGGAACCCGATGACCGGCGGCCGGGGCCCGTACCGCCTCACGGCGGAGGGCGAGTCCTTCCTCGCCGGCGTCCTCGACGCGCCCGCCCTACCGGCGCGGGGCGCTCCGGGGCCGGCCGGCGGTCTCCGGCCGACCCCGTCCGCCAGGCCGAGATCGCCTTGTTCGCCGCCCCGGCCCGACCGCGCGGACGTGCATGTCGGCTCGAAGGACGGCTGTTTCTACCTCGGCTGGTTCTCGAACGGCCGTCCTGGCACCGATGGCGAGGGATGGACGATCGCCGTCACCGGCACGGCCGAGATGCCCGGCTACCGTCTGTCGTTCGACACTGAGACGCTGGCCGACATCGTCGCCGCCGCTGTGGCGCGCGTGCTGGAGACCTCGCGTCGCGTATGACCGTGCTGACTCCCACCGGCAGCCCTCGCTCGGAGGGCTGGCCCGCTGTCGCCGGCTGGTCCGTTCCGTCGCACACCGTTTCCCCCTACGTCAGGAGGCTGTTCGTGACGTCCCCGGAGACGACCGTCGGCGATTTCATCGACCTGCTGTCCGGCTGCGACCGGAGTGCTCCGGTCCGCCAGGCCATGAACCCGTTCTTTCCGATGGCGCACCGGCTTGCGCAGGTCGTGCGGTCGGTGGACGAGACTGGCCGGACCGTCGTCTACCTCGCCGAAGGGCGGGCCGAGGAGGCACAGCTCGGCCATCTGCCGCCCGAGGTCGCCGTCGCCCTGACGTGGCAGGGCCCTGTCCAGGCGCCCCTGCGGCGCCCCCGCCGCCGCGCCGGCGGCGACTAAACCCGCATCGAGCCCTTGGAGGGGCCCCTGTATCCCGACTTCCCGCTCGACCCGTCTACACCGCGCGGCGGCCAGCCCGCGTCTGGGTCGGTCCCCGGCATCTGGCCGGTGATGACGGGCGCCTCTACGACGCTGTCGCTGACATGCTCGCCGGCCTGGGCTGGACGAGCCTGACGATCGTCCGCGGACGGCACGGGCCGGACGAGGCGCCGGAGGATTACAGGTCCTGCGCAGCACCGTCCTGCACGTCAGCCCCGACGCCCTGCGCTGGGCCCAGTGGAGTCTGGCGGACGAACCGTTCCACCTGGGAGATCTCGGCGTGCGCGGACACGAGCGGCCCGCTCGCTCAGTGGTCGGCCTACTTCACCCCCGACGTCCCCGGCGAGGCGGTGAGCGACTTTCTCGTCGCGCTCGACGCCCGCGACCAGCCTGCCGTGCCGCTCGCCGGCCCCGAGCTGGTTCTGGACGCCGTCACCGTCCACGGCTGGCTGCGCGACATCGACCAGCCCCAGGCGGCCGCCACGGACCCGACGTTCATCTCGCACATCAGCCTCGGAGAGGTGCCGCCTCTCATCCAGGATGCCGACCCGCGTGCCCTGACCGCCGAGACCGACGAGGCGGGACCGGCCGGCTGGCAGGCATGGGCCGAGCCCGCGCTCGGTGCACCCTGCCTGTGGGCGGCCTCCTTCGGGTCCAGCGTCCCGCACGACCTCGTCGCCGCCTTCGCCGCCTCCCTCGGCTCGACCGCACCGGTCCTGCGCCGGATGCTGCCCGAGGCCACCCAGGAACGCCTCCTGCGCGCGCCGGCAATCTAGGACTTGTCCGGCCGATCATGTCGGACTGCTCGGCGATTTCGGCCCGAGGATGACTGCCAGCCGAAGGTGATCAAGGTCGTCAAAGCCCTCTGCTTGTACTTCGACGGCCGAGGTGTCGAGGCGAAGGGTGAAGCACGGGTCCGCGTCGATGAGCTGTTTCAGGTCGTCGCGGGCGCCGTGGTCGAGACGGGGTGAGATGACAGCCTCCCACTCGGCTGTATTGGCGGTGGCCGTCAGTCTGGCCGGGACTTGAACCAAGCAGGTTGATGGGTTGGCCCACCACTCCAGAATCGCCGCCTTCTCGTAACGGTCCACTGCCCGAGCGTAGACGCCGGTGCTCCCTGTCCGTCCAGTTCGTTGTCCGGGCCCGGGGCGGGGGTGATCTCAGCGGCTCGTCGTGTTGGAAACCGAGAACGAAACGCTCCCTATGCGCGCCTGTCGGCTCACTGCCTAGGTGTATTGATCACGAGCGTTGTTGACACGTGCCGGTGCTTGATCATGGCGAAGACCTCCGGTGTGGTGGAGCTGTCTAGGACCGCACCGCACGGAGGTCTTCGTGTCCCACCGTAATGCCCGGCTGACCGTTCACGGCAGACGGATCCTCGTCGAGCGTGTCCACGCGGGCCGCCCGGTCGCGCATGTCGCTGCCGAGATGGGTGTCTCGCGGACCACGGCCCACAAGTGGGTCCGCCGCTTCGCCGAGGAGGGTGGGGCAGGCCTGCACGACCGCCCCAGCCGGCCTCTGTCAACACCGCACCGCACCGCGGCCGGCCTCGAGGCCCGGATCTGTGACCTGCGCACGGCCCGCAAACTCGGCCCGGCCCGGATCGGCCCCATCCTCGGTATGCCCGCCTCGACCGTCCACCGGGTCCTGACCCGCCACGGACTGAACCGGCTGGCCTTCATCGACCGGCCCACCGACACCGTGATCCGCCGCTACGAACGCGACCGCCCCGGCGAACTGATCCACGTCGACGTGAAGAAACTCGGCCGGATCCCCGACGGCGGGGGCCACAGGGTCCGGGGACGCGACGCCGCCGGGCGCCCGGTCCGCGGGATGGGCTTCGACTACGTGCATTGCGCCGTGGACGACCACTCCCGCCTCGCCTACAGCGAGATCCACGCGGATGAGAAGGCCGCGACCTGCGCGGGCTTCCTCACCCGCGCGGCCGCGTTCTTCCACGCACACGGCATCGCTGGCATCGAACGCGTCCTCACCGACAATGCCTGGGCCTACCGCAAGGGCCCGGCCTGGAAGCAGGCCCTCGCAGACATCGGCGCCACAGGAAAGCTGACCCGTGCCTACCGGCCCCAGACCAACGGCAAGGTCGAACGCTTCAACCGCACCCTGCTCGACGAATGGGCCTACCTCCGGCCCTACACCAACAACGACGAACGCCCCACAGCCCTGCAGGACTTCCTGCACGCCTACAACTACCATCGCTGCCACACCGCACTCGGAGGCCAACCACCCATCACCCGCGTCAACAACCCTGCGGGTCAATACACCTAGGCCCCGGCCGGTCGGTCTTCGCGGGCCCGGGATGCCCGGAACGGTCCTCGCCGCGTTGTCGGAGTCGCCCGAGTATGCCCCGTACAAGGACGATCCTCCGCCTTGCGATCCACCGCACCAGCCGCCCCGGACTGATCCACGAAGATCGACCGGACAGGCCCCAGGCAGACCACCACTGGTGGGCCCTTCCCTTGTCACTCACAGCGGTAGCGAGCAGCAGTGACTGAGGAATACGCGGCACCTCAACATGCGAATGCGGGGTGGCGAGTCAGTCCCTGCCCCCTCCGCTGTCGCTCGGCCAGGTATCCGTCGCACGCTCGATCGCCGTGGCGCCCGACCGGTCGACCGCGCTGCGTACGAGCGCGAAGATCGCGCCCTGGACCGCGGCCGCCAGCAGGACCTCGCGGGGCGGATGCATACGGGGCACCCGTGAGATGGCCCATGACCCCGCACGGATGATCCCTGCCTTCTCCTGGTCACCGCCGAGCGCGGTGTGAGCGCGCCACACGGCGGTCAGCAGGTCGAACGGGGCCTGATCGGCGAAGAGCAACCCAGTGCCCCGGCCGTGGGCTGCGGTCTGGCCGGTGTTGGGCCTCGCTGGGTCCAGGAACGGGCCGCACGCCGCGGTGGGCGGGGCCGATCGGCGCCGCGCCGATCGGCCCCGCCTCGCCGCAAAGCATCCACCCCCACGTCGTCAACGAGATCTGGTAGATCCGCGCCGAGGACTTCCCAATGCCGACGTCAGTGGAGGTCAGCGGCTCTGTCGCGGTAAATCCGGCATTTACTGCGCCGGCAGCCACCGTCACACAAGGTGGAAATCAGGCCGAGGAGATCCGTTCCATGACGCACGATTAGCGAAATACCCTAACGTCCCGTCATGGACGTGTCGTTGGACTTCCCAAAGCCCAGCAAGCTCACGATCCGTGCATGAGCCGTCTGCAGTCCGCAGTGCCGAGCCGACCTCGCCGTCCGTCCAGCCACTATGACGTGAATGTCACGAGAGGAAGATCATGCACGCGAACAACAGCGCAAGGAGCCATGAGACGAAGGACAGTCGGCCGTCGGCTCGCACGCCTGCTGACCCCAGCGCGACGCCGTCTCCCCCGCTCTTAGCCCTCCAACGCAGCGCTGGCAACCGGGCAGTCGTTCAGATGCTCCGCCAGGCCGGACCCTCCTGGGCCCGGCAAGAGCACCGGCACACCGACGGCCCCGCCCCGCACTCCACGTCGCACGACAACGGGCCCTCCGTGCAACGGCAGATCTACTTGGAATCCAACCCCGTCGGCAACATCCTGGAGTTCCAGCACAACACGTCGGTCCGCCCAGCCTGGGAAGGTGCCGCCGCAACCATGGCCACAAGTGCCGCGGCGCAGCAGCAGTCCCTCAATCACATCATCCCATTCGAACGAATCGAGTACGACCTGACCAAGCACCTGAATTTCCTGCTCGAAAACCGAGGCACAGCGGCGTGGCAGGGCCGTGTCGCCGCTTTCGAGACCAACTGCGACGCCCTGTTCACGAACGGCACGCCCGAGCACTCCGAAATGGTCCGGCGGCGCGACAGCGTCAAGAACCTCATCAGCACCATGGCCCAGAACCCTGGCGGTTCACAGCGCGCTCCGGTGACGGGTGCAGCCCGGAAACTGCTCAGCGCCCTCAACAGCAGCTCGCAGAACCTGCGGGCCGGGAACAGCTCCCTCAATTCATCGATCAGCAATGCCATCGATGCCGAGTTCCTGGCCGGGACTTTCTGGTATTCCGGCCAGGCGGTCACCGGCAAAACCCCTCCGGCTGGGGGGAAACCACCCGCAGGCGCGACGCGCATCGCGGGCCCGACCGGCGCGCAGGGCAGCCATTCGGTCTCCGACCTTGAGTGCGTGCGGCTGACCCCGCAGCATGAACGCCACGTCTTCGCGTACATCGACGCCTCCCCATCGTCCTTTCACTTCATCCTCTCTGGGGGTGCGGGTGCGCTCCACCCGCTGGCTCAGCCGGGGCAGCAGATGTCCTCGACCCAGGCGCCGACGGCCGTATCGCTGCCTGGCACGCCTCACCCGGTGATCGTCATGGACCCCAACAACACCAAGGCCCCGCACCTGTTCTTCGAGTGACGGATGGCCTGTCCAATCGCGCTGGAACACCGAGCGTCAAAAGGTTTTGACAGCGACTCGGACTTTCCGCTCCGTTCCTGCCGGGACGGCATACTGCCGTACAGGCGGAGGTTCATTCTGTCTCTGGCAGGTTCTTTTGGGACCACCGCGGCAGGTAGTTCGGGCTCCAGGTTGTGGCAAGTTGATCTGGCTCCAGCTGCCCCTCGGTGCTCCTGGGCATCGCAGTGTCAGTGGTGCCTCGTGCTCTGCGCTGGTGAGTATGAATGGTGAGTACCTGCGTGTGACGCCAGCCGAACTGGCCAGGGCGGTCAAGGATCCGGAATGGGCGTTCGAGTACGTCATGGAGGTCATGGAGACAGATGGCATCAATGACGTCGCTCCCTCGGATGCGCGGCAGCTGACGACCCACAAGGCGTTCGAGGCCATCGCATTCCTCCTCGAACGCGGCTTCGCGTGCTTGTCTACCCGTCCGCTATCGATCTGTCCAGCCGCACCCTGCAGCACCTCTCCGGTCTTCTCGCAGGTCACCGCCGCCGCATCGGCTCCCGCTGGCGGCACCTCACCTGCGGCCGACAGGCCCTGTTGGTCCTGGCCCACCTGCGCTGCGGCGACACCTATGCGAGGCTCGCCGCGGGCTTCCGCATCGGGATCGCGACGGCCTACCGTTACATACGCGAGGCCGTCGGCCTCCTGACCGCCCTTGCGCCCACGCTCATGCAGGCCATGGCTACCGTCGCAAGAAGGCGTACGTGATCCTCGACGGCACCGTGCTGCCGATCGACCGCATCGCCGCCGACTGCCCGTACTACTCGGGGAAGAAGAAGCACCACGGGATGAACGTGCAGGTTCTCGCAGATCCGGCCGGACGCCTGATCTGGGCCTCGGACGCGTTGCCGGGGGCCACGCACGACCTGACCGCGGCTCGGATCCACGGCATTCCCGCCGCCCTCGCCGACGACGAGATCAAGTGCTGGTCCGACAAGGCTTATCAGGGCGCCGGTCCCACGATCCGCGTTCCGACCCGAGGCAAGCACCTGCGCGGCTGACGCCGGCGTCACAACCGGGACCACGCCAAGATCCGCAGCCTCGGCGAACGCGCCATGGCGATCCTCAAGTGCTGGCGGCTCCTGCGGAGGCTCCGCTGCAGCACCACCCGGATCACCGCCGTCGTCCGAGCCGTCGTCACCCTCGAACTTGCGATCTGATCAAGATGGAAGAGGTTCCTTGTCGTGCTCTTCGAGGCACAGTGCGACCGGCAAGTGGCGCGGCGACCAGTGCTGAGTCGGCGCATCGGGCGGTGCGGTGGCCGCGCCTGCCGGACCGTGGGCGTGCCGTGATGACGGTGTACCACCGCGTGCGCCCAGCGCCCTGTACTGCCGTGAACGGTGCGGCGGTACGTCGGCGCACGAACGAAGGCGGGCGTCCTGCGCGCCGAGCGGTGGCGGGAATGGCATGCGCCGGAAGTGTTGCCGATCCCACTACAGGCTGCGGGGGGGAGGCCGGGGGAGCTGCGGCGATGTCCACGCGCCCGTCGCTCGCGGGCGGGCGGGCGCGTGGCCAGTGCAACCGCAGGGGCCCAGGGTGCGGCACCGGGGGTCCGCGTCGGCCAGCGCGGGGTGGCCTGAACTCAGCGGTACGGTGTGCGGACCACGGCGGACTGCGGTCGGCGCGTGGGGGGGTCGGCAATGATGCGGCGCATGGCAGCGAACACGGATCCTGCGAAGGCGTCCACCACCGGCACATCCTTTACCTACTGTCTCGACGCGGGCCCGCGCGGCAGCAAGGACGAGACCCGCGCCTCTACCCTCTGGCGGCTGAACGGCACGGCCTGGGAGTGCCTCGCCGGGAAGGCGTGGACCCCCGCGAGGATCGACCTGGTCCCGGAGTCGGTCCGCACCCTGAGCACGAGGATCAGCGCCGGGCAGGCGGACACGGTCGTCGGCGGGCTGCTCGACCTGAGCTACTGGGGCGTGTACGAGACGGATGCGCCCGAGGGGGCGGAGCCGTATACGGTGATCCGCCGCGACGAGCGGACCGGTGCCCGCGACCAGGCGCTCGGCCGTGACGGCCGCTGGTCCAACACTCTGACGCTGTACAAGGTGTTCACCGCGCCGGGCGCCGACCTGCCCCGGGTGCGCAGGCTCGACACCGGCATCGACGTGGTCCGCGCGCTGGCCCTGTTCACACCGCCGCCCGCAACCCCGCCCGCCACGGGCGGCGGTTCCCCGGAGCCCGCCGCGCTGACGCCGGAGGAGGAGAGCAGGCTGGCCGCCTACCACAAGACGGCAACGGGCCGGAAGGACGAAGTCGGCGGGCTGATCGACCGCATCGCCAAGGCGACCGGTGGCAGGCTCGTCGGGACCGAATACGCGCTCAAGAGCCTCGGCTCGCTGCGGGAGAAGGTCCTCAGGATACGCGAGGAGCACGCGGGCAAGCCGGGCCCGGCCGCCCAGCCGCTGCCTCTCGAAGTGGCGCTGGCGGTGGTCGCCGACCTGCACCGCTACACGATCCTCTACGACCCCGCGCAGTATGCCGCGAAGGCCAGGGACGCCTGCGCGGCGTTACGCGAGACCTACCTGGACCAGGTGCTGCGGGACTACTGGTCGACCGACTATTACAAGGGTTTCAACACCTCCTGGCAGGCCAAGGACCAGTCGTACATGATCGAGGTCCAGTTCCACACGCCCAACAGCTACGACACGAAGTCCGCGGCGCACGTCTACTACGAGATCAACCGCGCGCTGGCCTCCGGGGAGTGGGACCGGCGCGCCTGCCGGGCCCTGCAGGTGCTGGCCAACGCGGAGTTGGAGATCCCGCCGGACCTGTATCTGCTGCCGGTGAAGGTGCCGGCGACGGAGCCCGACTACCGGACTGCCCCGGAGTTCCAGGCGGCTCTGGTCCGGGTGAAGGCGCAGGCGCTCGAACTTGGCCGGAAGGCCGCGGGGTTGAAAGCCTGAGCGCCCGGACGACCGGACCGGACGAGCGGCCCGGGGCTGACGGGCCGGGGAGCAGCAAGGGCGGGCAGGGCCTGGCCTGCCCGACAGGTCATCTGACGCCTCATCAGAACGAGCGTCAAATGAGCGTCACGAGCGTCAAGATATCGCCCGTATCGCCCACACCGCACATAATGCGCACAGGCAAAACCGCAGGTCAGAAGCGCTTCGCAGCCGGTTCGAGGATGGCGACACACTCCACGTGGTGCGTCATCGAAAAGATCTCAGTCTGGGCGAAAGCCAGAGAGTGTGCAGGTCAGAGGCTATTCTTCAGCTCTGGCAGGGCGCTGGAAGAGGCTCGGAGCGTCAAATGAGCGTCACGGTGGAGAGGCACGGCACGGCCACCCTGATGAGCCTGGGGCGCCTACCCGGGTGATCTGCGCGCGTCGGGAACGGAGCCCCGCCACATGTTGGTCTTCCCGTCCGCATGTCGTCGTGCGGATGCCGTCGACATTGGAGCGGGCGAACCTCAGCATGTCCTTGTTCCAGTTGAAGGGGTCTCCGGCCCGGCCGCCCACCAAACCGTGGTGGAGTCGGCTACTCGCCGCCGATTCGAGGGCCGGGAGGTCAAGACTGACTTCGCCCCGCACGTACGCCGCTGCCCGCCGCTACCTCGCCCGCGACGGCGCCGTGTTTTATGACAATCCGCGCACGCTCCTGCTCTGCCGCTACAAGCACGATTGGGCACTCTGCCAGCGCGACGGCGCCATCGATGATGCCCCCGCCCTGGACCGGTATGTCCCCGGCTGCGGCAACACCCTGCGACAGGACAGCTCCGCCGCCAGATTGTTCAAGCATCCGTCTTTCCGTCAGGGCGCGATCCACGCCGCTCGGGAACCGAGGCAACACGGACTGGCCATCCCGCACAACGCGTTTGGTCTCAGTGCGTTGAAAGTTGTTCGTACCGGACCGAGCGCCCGGCTGCCGCCCCCGGTGACACGGGTGCGGCCCGCGCCGCTAGCGGGTGACGGGGATCTCCGCTCGCCAGAAGCGGGCCTGTCGCACGAGGGCTGTCCAGCCGTGGTCCTGGGCGATGGCCATGGCTTCCGTCAGCCTTTCCTCTGCGACCTGGTCGTGCATCGACGGTGCGGAGGCGGCGTGCAGGATCCGGCCTTGGATGATGAGCTGCGCGGCCATGTCGTAGGCGTAGGCGGCCGGTTCGGCGGCGAAGCGCGGACGGAGCAGAGCGGTGGCCTCCTCCGTGGCGGCGGCGGCGTCGCGGTGGCGGCCGGAAGCGGCGAGGGCGAGGCCGTACTGTCCCAGATAGTCGGCCAGTTGAGGTTCGTACACGTCCGGAGCGACGGCGGCCAAGGTCCGTGCCAGCTCGACCGAACGGGTCGCGAAGGCCAGGGAGTCGGCTGTCCGTTGCTGTCCGGCCAGTGCCTGGCTCAGCACGTGGAAAGCGGCGGACAGCTGGGAGTTCCGCTCGATGTCCGGCGGCACCGCTCCGCCGTGATCGGCTCCGGTCCCGGCGTCGGCGCCCAGCAGGGTCGCAGCCTCCCGGGCGCACCGCGCGGCACGGGCCCATTTCTCGTTGTCCGTGAGCGCCCAGGCCAGCGAGACCAGTGCCGCCGCCAGGTCGCTCGCGGATTCCCCGGCCGGCCCGGCACTCCCCCGCGTCGGGCTGTCCGGATCGGCGGTTCCCCGCCCGATCTCCTGCCCGGTCCCGGGGTCCTGGGCGGCGTCGTCCGCCGCGTCGGGGTCGCCCTGGCGTCTGGCGACGGCGACCGGGTCACGGCAGAGCCTGACGGCCTCTTCGCACACCCGGACCGACTCGGCCTTCCGGCCCTCCCGGGCGAGAGCGTCGGCGTACAACTGGAGCGCCTGGCACAGTACGGGCCGGTCGCCGGGGTCGTTCCCGCTCAGGGACCGCCAGCGCCGCACCGCCTCCCTGGCGACTCCGAGGGCCGCCCGCGAGCCTGCCCTCAGAAGGGTCTCGGCATGCAACAGCACCAATTCCGCCAAAGTGCCGGGGGGCAGTTGGTCGGCCGGGGACGCGGTCCGGCACAGGCGTACCGCCTCACCCGCGGTGACGGCCGCACCGGCCCGCTCGTCCGCGTTGTGGCGAGCGCGGGCGAGATCCGTGAGGAAGCACAACCGCACCGGCAGGGAGGGACCGTCCGCCGCGTCGTCGGGGATCCCGCGATGGAGTTCCGCCGCCTCCGCCAGCGCGGCGCGCGACTCCGCCGTACGGCCCAGCTCCTGAAGCGGGTATGCCCTCCGGTGCGCCGCCTCCGCCAGTGCCGCGTCCCGGGCGTGCGGCGCGCCCGCGATCGTCGCGTACGCGCCCTTCTGGCGGTCGGCCACGGCCAGCGCCTCCTGCCAGCGTCCCAGGCCGCACAGGAGTCGTAACCAGTTCCCGCCTGCGTCGACCAGGGCAGCGAGATGCGTCCGCGGCTCGGCCAGCGCGACTGGCAACAGCGAGCGGTACATGTCTTCGTACCCGGCCAGGAGCCGCTCGACGGCCGCCTCTCCCTCCGGCCCCTGTGGAGCGTCCCCCTCCAGCAGGGCGAGGGCCCGCAGGTCGAGCACGTCGGCCAGTCCGTGGTCGCCCTCCACCACCAGCCCCTCCCGCTCCAACTGCCTCAGCAGCGGCTCCGCTTCGTCGAGGACGCGCAGACAGGCGGCCGTCCTGCCGAGGTCGGTCAGGTGTTCGGCGAGGTTGAGCAGCACGTCCGCCAGGCCGGGGCGCTGGGCGGCCAGTGTCCCGCAGCAGACGCGGTAGGCCGTGGCGGCTTCCTCAAGTGCGCTCACTGCCTCTTCGACCCGGTCCTCGTCCGCCCAGGCGTTGCCGAGGGCGTTCAGCGCGCTCGCGAGGGCAGGAAGGTGCGCGAGGGGGTTCGGCCGCCGCGAGCGGACGGAGCAGGGTGACCGCTTCCTGCGCGGCGGCCACCGCCCCCGGGCCGTCACCGCCGTCGCGCAGGATGTCCGAGGTGTAGGAGAGAGCGAGGGCGAGATCGTCGAGAGGCCGGGCGGGGAAGCGCCGGGCGATACGCCGATGGATCTCCACGGCCTCCCTGATCCGCCGGTGGGCCTCGCCCACCTTGCCCTCCTCGCGGAGGCGCGCCGCCAGGCCCGCCAGCGCGTCCGCCAGGGCGGGCAGGTACCGGTCGGGAGAGCCCGCTGCCAACGGCCGGTACCCACTCACCGCCTTCCGCTGCGCCGCGAGTGCTTCGGTGTTCCGCCCCGACGTGGCCAGGGCGATGCTCAGGTTGTGACGCGCGAGCGCCAGGTCGGCGCGGTACTCCCTGTCCCGTGCCGCGAGAAGGCCGTAGCGTTCGACGGCCGAGCGGGCGGGCGCCACGCTCTCCGGCCACCGGCCGGCATCGCCCAACTGGTTGGCGAGGTTCGTCTCGGCCATCGCAAGATCCGCCAGATACGTGTCCGGATCCTGTCCGGCCAACCGCTCGTAGAGCACCGCCACTTCGCGGCTCGCCTCCAGTGCCTCGGCCGCGCGGCCCGCTCGGGCCAGCGCGGCCGCCCGGGAGTTCAACGACAGGGCGAGGTCGCCCTCGTGCGCCGGATCCCCGTCGGCCGCCAGGCGCCGCCGCAGGGCCACCGCGTCGTCGAGGGCGGCCAACGCCTCGTTCGTACGCGCCAGTTCGCCCAGGCGGATGGCGAGCCGGTGCTTGCGGGAGGCCAGCCTCGCCAGGGCCCGTTGGTCGTCGTCCGCCCCGGCGCGGACGGCGGCATCCGACCGGGCCACGAGGAGCCCGGCGAGATCGGCGGCCCAGCGGTCGAGCGACAGCGTCGGGAAGGGGACGGCCTCGTAGACCTCGGCCGCGAACTCCGCCTCACCGCCGTCCATATGCCGTCCCCAGGCTTCCCGTACGGTGTCCAGCGCCGCGATCAGGGCCGACGGCTCCGCGACCTCCGAGACGGTCCGGACGGCGGACAGAACGAGCTGTGCCGGATGGCGGGCGACGACCTCGCTGAGCAGACCCGCGATCCGCTCCTGGTGAGGGACTGTTCGGGCCAGCAGATGGAAGGCCGCCTCGATCTGGTCGTCCGACGCGGCCGGGAGCAGCCATTCGAGCAGCCGGGGCTCGGTCCCCAGCACCGTGCCCACCAGGAACTCACCCACGCGGTCCGGCTGCAGAGAACCCCAGTAGCGCCCGTGCGCGGGGTACAGATCAGCGAGCCAGTTCGCCACGGCGGTGTGGTCGAGCCGTGCGGTGCGGCCGGACGGAAGCCGGGCGAGCGTCGCCGCCGCCTGCCGCGCGTCACGGGCGCCGCACAGGGTCGCGCACGCCACGAGAAGCCGGCGGTCGTCCCAGCCGAGCCCGTCCAGGCCGAAGGCCCCGGATGTCTGCTTCCAGTAGCGCTGCTCGTGCCGGAGCAGCACCATCTCGTCGGGCTCGCCGCGCTCCGCCCGTACGGCGTCCCGCTCCTGCAACAACGCGACCAGCACGGTCATCTGGAGATTCAGCGCTCCCCCGAACCGCCGGTCGGTGACGTCCGGGACCGTGGGATGGGGGAAAAGCCCGGCTGCGGCGGGGGCTGCCCGGTCTTCGGGCATGGCCCCGTCGTCGTGATCCTCGGCGGCACCCTTGTCGCGGGCACCCGCGCCGTCAGTGTGCGGGCCGCCACCGTGCGCGCCACCGACCGCGCCGGCCTCCGGACCCGCCCCGGGGTCGGTGGCCGGGCCGGCCGCCCCGCCGCCGGGCGCCGGGGCCTTTCCCCACAACTCCCGAAGCCGCTGCCCCAGATCCTCCCTCGCCTCCCGGGCAGCCTCGGCGCGCCGGCGGGCGGAGGGTTCAAGGGCCGACAGCCGGATCACACCCCCATGCGGTTCGGGCTCCAGCAGGGCGGCCGCGCGCGCCTGTTCGGAGACGGTCGACCACCATTCGCCGGCCTCCCGGGCGAGCAGCAGCACGCGCACCGGCCGCCGGGCACCGCGGCGGGCCGGCCGGGCCAGGGCTGTCACCACCTCGCGGACCTGGGCGGTCCTCAACTCCGCGTAGTCCAGCACCAACAGCACCGGGACCAAGGAGGCACGAAGAAAGGCGTCCAGCCGGCCCATGTCGCCCCGGTCGGCCAGAAAACCCGCCGCCCAGCCCGCCCGGGCCGCCTCGCCGGTCACGGCGAGCGCCAGCCGGGTCTTCCCCTCCCCGCCCTGCCCGCTGAGCAGCCGGAGCGCGGCCGGGGCCCCGCCGTCGCGCCACCGCGCGAAATCCCGCAGTTCCTCGTCACGTCCGTGGAAGCGGACGACGGCCGCCTCCGGCCTGAGCAACGACACCGGCGAGCGCAGGGCATGCCCCGCGTGACGGTGCAGGAGGGAGTGGAGTTCGGCGGGCTCCGGCCCGTCCTCGGGCAGCCGGAGTAACGCGCGCAGCCGCGGCACCCGCCAGAGAGGGGCCAGCCCCTGGACATACAGCCGTCCGGCCTCCGGCTCGCACGCGGCCTTCGCCACCACCCCCACGACCAGCCCGTCGCACAGCACGGCCGCGCCGGACATTCCTTTCCAGCGCGACTGCGCGTTCCCGGGACTCCCGGTGAGCGAGGTCGGCACCGGGCTGTGCACCCGTACCTCGTACCGTGGCCACGCCATCGGGCCGGAACCGCTCACCGTGCCCCACACCTGCGCCGCGTCCCGGAAAGGCACACCGTTCGGGCCCCGGGCGGCGAAGCCCGCCGGGAAACCGGTGGCCGAGACCACGGCCCGGCACGGCTCGGTGACCAGGCGGCCCCAGCGCACGGCGGGCACCGGGGGCAGCATCCCGGGCGGGGTGTCCGTACAGCGCAGCACCGCGAGATCGGCCGGCGGCTCCGGTTCCCCCGCCCTTCGCGTCGCCGTGTCCCGGTCCGCCGCTCGTCGCCCGTGGAATTCCACGGTGCAGGGCAGCCACCCCGGCGTGGTCGTCCCCGCTCCGGCGAGGGGCCGTACGCGGATCTCGCCGCCCTCCGGGGGCACCAGGTGACCCGCCGTCAGCACCAGTCCGCCGGGAAGCAGCAGCCCCGAGCCCATACTCCAGCGCGTCGTCCCCGGTAAGCGCGAGAGGACCTCGGCGACCTGCCCGGTGGGCACCCCCGGGTCCCACGCTTCTCCGTCCATGTGCCCTCCCGATCGCCCATGATGGCAAAAGTGTGTACGCCGTGCCGGTGGGCAGGACTGCTCCAGGCATACGGAGGAGGGGCCATGCCCGAGAACGGTCAAGGTCAGGCGCCGGTCGAACTCGCAGAGGCGATCGAGGTGTTGAGGGCCCAGTTGGACGTCGCCCGCAGGCTCGCGCCACCCGGCTCGCTCCGTTTCGAGGTGGGTCCGGTCGAATTGGAGTTCCAGGTCGAGTTGCTGAGCGGTGACGAGGTCAGCGGCGGTGCCAAGTTCTATCTGCTCTCGGCCGGCGGCAGACGGACGTCCGAGAGCAGGACGACCCATTCCGTACGGCTCACCCTGACGCCCCACAGCCCGGACGGTGGCCCGCTGGAGGTGTCGAACGTCTCGGCCGACCTGCCCGGGAGGTGACCGCCGACCCGGTACCCGGCAGGTCCGGGGCGGCCGTGGCCGGCCGGGCGGTGGAGGTCTACCGCCGGACGGCCGGAGGCACATGGGCCCTGGGGACGGGTGTCCTGCTGGACGGCGGCCTGGTGCTGACAGCGGCGCACGTGGTCGCCGGCGGCGCCCCGGAGGACACATCCGGTACCGGCGCCCCGGACGACGCGTCCGGTGCCGCCGGACCGCCGGACACGGGGGAAGACACCGGGGCGGGGCAGTCGGCCGGGATCCTCGTCCGCGTGCCCGGTGACCACGGCGGCCCCTGGACGTGCGCCCTCCTCTGGCACCGCCACGACAGACCCGCCGGCACAGGGCTGGACGCGGCTCTCCTGCGGGTCACCGATTCCCGGTTCCGGCTTCCCACGGGCCTGCCCCGACTGCGGTGGGGCCGGTTCACCGGCCGCACCGGCACGCGACGGGTGGAAGGGGTCGGCTTTCCGGCGGGGATGGACCTGCGCACCGGGGGCCGGCTCGCGTTCCGTGACACCGCCCAGTTCACCGGCGAGATCACACCGGGCAGCCGGGTCAAGGCCGGCCGTCACGAGATCACCGTCCACACTCCGGTGCCACCCGTCCCGCCCGGCGCGGCGGCCCCACCCGGGAGGGCGGTCTCCCGCTGGCGCGGGATGTCGGGCGGCGGGGTGATGTGCGAGGGACTGCTCGTCGCCGTGGTCGTGGTGGACCCGGGAGATCCGGCAGGCGGGGCGCTCACGGCCGTACCGGTCGAGGCCGTTCTGGCCGACCCCGTGGCGAGCCGGCTGCTTGGCGGTGTCCGCGCGGAGAGTGTCGAACTCGCCCGCGTCGTCTCACCGCCGCCCTCGCTCAGCCGGACCCCGGCCGGGCTGCTGCGCGCCGAGGCCACACCCGTGGGCTGCCACGGCAGGGACGACATGATCGGGGAGCTGGTGCGATGGTGCGCGGAGCCGGCGCGGTTCGCGCTGCGCCTGCTCACCGCGCCGGGTGGCGAGGGCAAGTCCCGGCTGGGGCGCGAGATCGTCGAACGGCTGACCGATCTCGGCTGGGCGGCCGGGTTCCTGGACGAGCAGTGTCCGGACGGCCTCCTGGCACCACTCGCCCACCTGTCCACACCTCTCCTGCTCGTCCTGGACTACGCGGAGACACGTACCGGGCAACTCCGGTCCTGTCTGCGGGCCCTGGGCTCGGACCACCACGGTGAGAACCACGTCCGCCTTCTTCTCCTGGCTCGCGGCGCGGGTGAGTGGTGGACCCGCGCTCGTGTCGTGGACCGGGCGCTGCGGGACCTTCCTCCGGGGAGCGTACGAGAACTGCCGCCGCTGGCTCCCGACATCGCCGCACGTCAGGAGGTATTTACGCGGGCGGCCGAAGCACTTGCGCCCGCGCTCGCGGCGCTCCCCGGCGCAGCCGGCGCCTCCCCGGGGACGGAGGGGTCCGACCGGCGCGGACCGAACCACCGGGGCTGGCGGGGCCGCGCTACTCCAGTGCGCTGGCCCTGCATATGGCGGCGCTCTCGGCTCTCCTGCGGTCGTCCGGGCCGGCGTCCGGCCACCGGCCGCCCGCCCGGAACCGGGCGGGACGCGAGGAGGAGACCCTGCTCCTCCACGAGGAGCACTACTGGGTCCGGACCGCCGCCGCCCACGGCATCGCCCATCTGCATCCGGCCACCCTGCGCCAGCTCATGACGGTCGCCACCCTCCGGCGGCCGGAGGACCCCGCCGGGGCGCGGGCGTTCCTGGGCACACTGGAGTGTCTGAGGGGAGAAGGCGCGGGCACGGTCCTGGGCGCGGCGACGTGGCTGCACGAACTGCATGGCGCGCCGGATGCCTACTGGTCCGGTCTCAGGCCGGACCCGCTGGGTGAGTATTTGGTGGGGGCCACCCTGGAGGACTTCCCCGAACTCCTCGACGAGATCGGCCGTTCACTGCCCCGGGAGCACTCGAGCCACGCGTTGCGGGTGCTCTCGCGGGCGGCCGTCCCCTTCCCCCGGCTCGGACAGCGGGTCGCCGCGTGGGTGGCCGAGCGGCCCCGGCCGCTGGCCTTCGCCGTGATGGAACTGATGACGCAGGAGCCAGAGGGCATCCTCGGTGCCTGTCTCGACGGGGTACTCGACAACGCGGCCGCATCGGGCACGCCGGGCGCCGAACTTGCCGCGGAACTGCTCGATGCCGTGCCGCGCCACACCCATGTGCTGGCCGAACGGGCCGTACGCATGGCCGAGTTGTCGTCCGTCCGTTTCCGGTCGTCCTCGGGGCCGGCGGACCGGAAGCACCACACCGGGGCGCTGCTCGCCCTCGCCTACCGGCTCGCCGCGACGGGGCGTCACGAGGAGGCCCTGCGGGCCGCCGAGCAGGCGGTGCTCCTGCGGGGCGCTTCCGTCGAGGGCGCCTGGGACGGGGAGGCGTTCGACGGGGACGAGCTGACCGACGCGCTGCTCGCGTACGCCGCCCGCCTGGACGAACTCGGACGGTCGGCCGAAGCGGCGCGTATCGGTGTCCGTCTGCTCGCCCTCACCGACGGCACGACCGGGGTGCACGCGGGCGGCGCGCTGCCAGGGGATCCCGGGGGTGCGCCTTCTCCGGGCCCCGCCGCCCGCCGTACACCGGACTCCTCGGGGCGTCCCGGCGCCACTGACAGCCCATCCACCGCACACACGGCTCCCGCCCCGCACGCCGCCCACGCCGACGCTGTGACAGGCACGGAAGAGACGGTACGTACGGAGGGCGACGTACGGGCGGACAGCGCGGCCGGACAGCGGGGCCCCCTCGACCCGGCACCCACCGGCACGAACACCAACCCGGAGCGGCTGTCCCGGATCCTGCACCACCTCGCCTGGTGGTCCCATCGCGCGGGACACCAGGAGGACGCCCTGCGCTGGGGATCCCGCGCGGTCGAACTGAGGCGCCCACCGACCAGGGGCCAGGAACGGCCGCTCGGTGAGCTGGCGGGCTCGCTCCTCAACCAGGCGCTCTACCTCCAGGCCGCCGGTGCGCCACGTACGGCGCTCACCGCTCTCTCGGAGGCTCTCTCCCTCCTGCGTCACCTCACGGAGCAGGCGCCTGACGCCTACCGGAGCCGCCTCGGTCGCGCCCTGCACAACGCCGGCCGGCTCCACTCCGCGCTCGGTGAGCCGCGGCAGGCCCTCGCCCGTGCCCGGGAGGCCGAGTCCGTGCACCGCGACCTGGCCGGTCCGGGCACCCCACCGGCCCGGTCGGCCGACCTGGCCGCCGTACTGACCGGGCTCGCCACCCGGCTCATGGATGTCGGTGCGTACGACAAGGCGGAAGCCGCGCTGACCGAGTCCGCCGCGCTCCGCCGGGCGCTCGCGGGCGACGGCGCCCCCACCGCGCTCGGCGGCCTGGCGACGGCGCTGACCGACCTGGCCGCGCTGCTCCTCCGTCCGGGCACCCTCGGGGAGGCGGAGCCGGCCTCGCGGGCCGGAGAGCTGACGGCCGAGGCGGTACGGGTGCTGGAGAGGGCCCGTGCGAGCGGCTGGAGTCCGCCCGGCGCGATGTCCGCGCGGGTCCTTGGACACCGGGGGCTTGCCCTGGCCCGTACGCACCCGGCGCTCGCCGTGGACCCTCTGCGGCAGGCGGCGGCCGAGGCACGGCGATCGGGTGCCCACGCCTTCGCAGACCGCTGCGACACCGCTCTCCGTGGCCTGCCCGCCTCTCCCGGCCCAGAGCCCGCAGCGTCGTACCCCCCGGCCGTGGCGGCCACCGCCGCTCCCCCACCGGCCGGGACCTCTTCACCGGGTGCGGCCCGCCCGGCCCCGCCGGACGAACGAGGTCTGCGCCCCGGCCCACCTGACGACCCGTCTGATACCCTGTGAGACGCACCGATCGACCGGATCCCGTTCAGAGCCGCACCAGGAGCGTGCACGTGCCGGACCAGTCCGAGGACCAGTCCTCGTCATCCCAGGCCACCGACGCCTCCGAGGTGTCCCCGCCCCCGGACCTCAGCGACCTGGAGTTCGGCTCCGTCGAAGAGGGCGACGAACTGGACGAGTTGCCAGACCGGTGACCGCGGGTCCCCGGCAGGTGGAGCCTGTCGTCGACGATCCGCGCCCGGTGTGGGTGAACGGCCTCGCCGCAGGAACCGGATACCTGCTCAACACGGGTCTGGTCCTCACCTCGGCCGCACTCGCGGGCCCACGGGGCGGCACCGTCTCCGTACGCCGCCGGGCAGATGCCTCCCCGGAGCGCTTCACGACGGCGTGGACCGGCCCCGGGCTCCCGTCTGCCGACGCCCCGGACGTGGCCCTGCTGTGCGCCGCGTCCGGCCACCGCCCGGCGTCCGCCGCGGCCCCGCGTCCGGTCCGCTGGGGCAGGCTGGTCACCCGCCGCGCGAACGTCCGCGTCCATGTCGGCGCCCTTTCCGCGCAAGGCGCCGAACCGACGTGGGGTGTTCTGCGGGGCACCCTCGGCACCGGTTCGGCGGTCAAGTCGGACCGTTTGCACATCACCCTGGCCGGCCCCGCGCCGGGCGCCCCGGACGCCGGCGCACGGTCCTGGACGGAGCTGCGGGGCGCCGCCGTCACCAGCCAGAGTCTCCTGCTCGGCGTCGTCACCGAGACGGGCTTCGAGCCGGGCCTGGGCTGGCTGCGCGCCGTGTCCGCCGAACGGTTGCTGCGGGACCAGGGGTTCGACGAGCTGACGGGGGCCGTCGGGCCGGGCGCGCTCGAACCGGTGGAACTCCAGCCGGTGTTGAGAGAGGCGGTCCACCCGCTGGGGAAGGTGGCCCGAGCGGCGGACCAGGCCGCCGGGCGACACGGGACGGCCGGCCCGGGGACGGATGTCGCGGACGCAGGTTTCGGCCCCGCGGATCCCGGGGCGGAAGCCCTCGTGGCGTGGTGCGCGCGGGCAGGTTCGTTCGGCGTACGGCTGCTCATCGGAGCGGACGACCACGCCGACCGGCTCGCCCGAGGGCTGGTGGAACGGATGCGTGCGCGTGGCTGGACCGGCGGCTTCCTCGCCTCCGGCCCGACGGACGCCGACCTCTCGGTACTCACCGACGTCACCGTCCCCGTTCTGCTCGTCCTCGACCGGGCGCAGGAACGCGCCCACGATCTACGGGCCCTGCTGTACGCAGTCGCCCGCCGGACCTCCACCGGTCCGGCCGGGACTCCCCTCCGGTTGCTGCTGACCGCGCCGGCGGCCGGAGACTGGTGGGAGGACGCGCGGGCCGATTCCGTGCTCCTGCGCGACCTGCCCCCGGACACCGAGCACGTACTGCCCGTATGACATGGGCGGGCGGTGCTCCCGGCGGACAGCCCCCCGTTTCTCCGGGGGAGCGGCGGGGGATCGTCCGGGCGGGGCGCCGTCTCGCGGCGGACGAATCGGGGGCGTGATGGAGTTCGACCGGCGGGTGCAGATCCGGCTGCGCAGGGCGAACGGCAGAACCGGGTTCGGCTCCGGCTACCTGGTCGCTCCCCGGCTCGTACTGACGGCGGCCCACGTGCTCGACGACGGTTCCGGCACCGGGACACTGGTGAGCCGGGCCATGGTGTCCCGGCCCGGTCCCCCACCACGGCCCGGGGAGCCCGGTTCGCCACAGCCGTCCACCCCCTCCGCGTCCCCCGGCCCACCGGACGGTGCCCGGCCGTTCGGGGCCGCTGTCCGCTGGAGCCGCAGGGACAAGGAGGTCGACGCCGCCGTGCTGGAGGTGGAAGGCGACAGCGGCTGGGAGCCACCGGCGTCGTTCCTCAACCACCGGATCCGCCCGCCGGTGCGCTGGGGGCGGCTCATCGGTTCCCGCCGTCATCCCGTCACCGCTCTCGGCTTCCCCCGGTTGCAGCAGGAGCCTGACGGGGGCCGCCGTCTGGACGAACAGCTCGACGGTCATGTCTCCCCGGGCAAGGGATCGCTGGCCGGCCTCTACACCGTGTCCAGCCTCGACCCGCTGCCGTCGGTGGTCCCTCTGCGGCCGGGCACCGGCGCCACCCCGTGGTCGGGCTTCTCCGGCGGGCCGGCCTTCTGCGGCGGGCTGCTGGTCGGAGTCGTACGAGATGACCTGCTGGCCCGTCACGGGACCCGGCTGACCGCGACACCGGCGGCAGCCTTCCTCGCCGACGACGAGCTGCGGGCCCTGATCACCGGACACGGCTGGGAGCCACTGCTGGAACCCGCCGAGCCCGTCCACCTGCTGACCCCGGCCGCCCTCACGCGCGATTTCCGCTCCCCGGCGGCACTCCTGAAACCCGATGCCGAGGCCGTCCCCTTCCACGGCCGCACCGCCGAACTGGAGCAGCTGCGCGGCTGGTGCCACGAGGAGCCCGGATCGTTCTCGGTCCATGTGGTCACCGGTCCGGGCGGGCAGGGCAAGTCCCGTCTGGCCCGGGAACTGGGACGGACGCTCCGTGACGAGGGATGGGTGACCGGTGACCTGTGGTCCAACCTGACGGACACCGGCTCGGCCGGGGCGGGAGCGGCGGGCGTCGGTACGCACGACACCGGTGTAAGCGACCCGGCCGGGGGTGAGTCCGGCGGCCAGGTCCCGGACGCCACCGATCCGTACGGTCTGCATGCCCTCGACACCACCCTGCCGATGTTCTTGGTGGCCGACCACGCCGAGACCCGCCCCAGACTGGTCCGCCGGCTGGTCGAGCGTCTGCGGCACACCGAGCACCGCACCCGTCTGCTCCTGATCGCCCGCTCCGACGGCCTGTGGCGTACGGCCCCCCTGGACGGTGCGACCGACGCCACCGAGGAGATCCTCGCCACGGCCGCCGTCACCGAACTCCCGCCTCTGCTCACGGAATCGGAGGAACCGGCCGCACGTGCCACCGCCTTCACCGAGGCGGCCGCCGGCCTCAGCCGTCTGCTGCCCCAGGTGAACCGTCTGGAACCCGCAAACTGGGGATTCTTCGCCATCGCCGTCCGTCCGCCGGCCGCTCTGATGAAGGAGCCCTTCGCCTCGGCCCTTTCGCTCCAGATGACCGCGCTCGTGGCCCTCCTGGAACTCGGCTCGCCACGCGGGCAGTCCGTCGCCGGGGAACCGCTCGAAGCCGCGCTGCTCCGTCACGAACAGCGATTCTGGGAGGAGACCGCCGAGGCACCGGAGTTCAGGCTGAATCTGCCGACGCCCGTCCTGCGGCGGGCGGTGGCCGTCGCAGCGGCCTGCGGAGCGGCCGATCTGCCGGAGGCCATGAGGGCGGTCGCACACGACACCCAGATCGCGCCGGACAAGGTACGGGCCACCGCCGAGTGGCTTCGCGCGCTCCATCCCCCGCCCGCGGGCCGCTACTGGGGCGCCCTCCAGCCCGACCGCATCGCTGAATACCACGCCTCCGACCTGCTCACCGAGTCCGGCGGCCCGCTGCGGGCGCTGATGTGCACGGGATCGGCGGCGCAACAGGCCCAGCTCATCACCGTCCTGGCCAGGGCCGCGTCGGCCCACTACAACGCGTTCCGTACGGCGCGCTCGGACGACACCCTGCGGGCCCTGGACGACGCGCTGGACGCCGCACTGGACCACGCGCCGAGCACCGATGTGGCCACCGCTCGCGACGGCGGCGACGCAGCGGGCGGCGACAGATCCTCCGTCAGAGCCTCGTCCCGCACCGGGCCGGACGCCGCGCCGGGACCGGGCACCAGCCGCGACGTCGGCCCCGGAGCCCTGCACCCGGACGCGCTGAGGGACGCCGTGAACGCGCTGCCCCGTCCCTCGCACACGACCGGTGCGCTCTCCCTGCGCCTGCTCAGGCACCGAGAGGCGGGGCTGCGGCGGCTGGTGGGTGTGGACCAGGAGGCCCACCTTCCCGCCCTGGTGGACACCCTGGCCGAGCTGGCGGTCCGCGCCGCGGAGCGGGGCCTGGAGGAGGACGCGCGCGGAGCGGCCGAGGAAGCCGCCTCGCTGGAGGCCCTGCTCGTGGAGAAGGGACACCGGCGGGAGGCCGACGCGTCCGGCAAGCAGTCCCCTTCTCCGCTCGCGGGACAACCGGCGGCCGGGGCCGAGGAGGAGGACCTCGCGTGGTCGTTCTGGGAGGCCACGTACGCCGCGGCCGCAACCGGCTCGGTGCCACTGGTGGAATTCGGGCCGGCGAGGCTGGCGGCCCTGCGGGACCGGACGAGCACACTGTTCGGACAGGCCCTGAGAAATCCCGACGCGTGGGAGCCGGCTCTCGCCCGTACGCTGTGCGACTTCTCCGTTGCTCTCGGGCGCGCCGGGCAGTGGCGGGAGGCGGTCGTCGCGGCGCGTGCGGCGGCCTGCCTCCACGAGTGGCTGGCAGGCGCCAACCCCGTCGCCGAGGAGAGCGGGCGCGCCCGTGCCCTGGAGGTGACGCGGATCTGCGCGCCGTGGGCAGGACACTCGCACGACGGCCACAGAGCCGTCGTACAACTGGCGGATCTCTACGGGCGTCTGGCACAACGCGATCCCGACGGTTATCGGGATCGACTCACCGACGAGCTGACAGCACGGGAGCACGCGGACGAGACACCGGCCGACGTACGGACTGCGGACGTGCCCACCACCGGGCGGAATACGGAGCAAGGCCCGGCGGGGGACGGGAAGGCCGGGACCGGTGGGGCGGATTCACCGGCCCCACTGTCGGAATGGGTCGCGAGACTGGCCGAGTTGAACAAGCAGTCCGATGCCGTCCATTTCGCCCGGCAAGCCGTCGAAATCCTCCGGCGTCTCGACCGCCGGGCCGAAGGAGACCAGTTCACCTTCGACTTCGCGGGGGCACTGCACGATCTCGCGGTGAGTTGCGTACTGGCGGAAGAACCGGCCTGGGCCGGAACCGCGGCGCAGGAGGCGGTGGACCTGTACCGCCGCCTCGGTGAACCCGTCGGGCCCTTCCTGCGCCCCGCCCTGGCGGAGGGGCTCGCCACCCTGAGTGGCTATCTCGCCTGGCAGGGCCGGATCGACAAGGCCGTGAAGACCGCGCAGGAGGCGGCCGGCATCTACCGGGACCTGGACCGCGAACGCCCTGGGTGGTACACAGCCGCCTTGGAGCAGGCTATGTCCCTCGGTGTGCTGTATCGCGATCCGGGCACAACATGACCGCAGGAGCCCGGATCACAGATGGCACGCTCCTGCCGGGGCCACTGGCCATGCGTCGGATCACCACGCTCCTCGGCGCGTGGGGGTAAGCCCGGACGGGGTTCGGGCCGCGACGGCACGCTCGGTCCGGGGCGAGGCCGTCCCTGGCCCGGAGCGGGGCTCGCAACCCAGCCAATGACGGTCTCGGCCTGGTCGAGGGCATCCAGCACCGCGAGCAAACCGTTCTCGAACCGCAAGTCGGGAATGCGCACCAGGCCGATGCTGAGGCGGTTGTCAAGCGACGGCCATCTCTGTCCGAGCAAGGCAGGGGCGAAGGGGCGTTGATGCTGGGATGGTAACCGGTGGTCCCCGCGCAGGCGGGGGTGTTCCGGCGTCTCCTCCTTTGCCGCGACCGCTCCCAGCGTGGTCCCCGCGCAGGGACCGGCCCCAGGAACAGATCGAGCATGATCCGGACCATGCTCGGGCCAGCGACCCCGCCCACGTCTCGACGGGCGCTATTTGCGCTGGTCAGCGATCCGCTGCCGCCGTACCACCAGCAGACGAAGAACTTGCTGGTGTCGTACTCGCCGAAGAAGCTGGGCTTCTTCTAGACGCACGGGAAAAGGCGCCTGACATGGGTTTTCACCTCTCAGGCGCCTTTCGCTCAGCCCGCTCTCGACAGAGCCCGGCTGGCGCGCCAACTCCCAGTTCATCTCATCGCTGCACCCATCCTGACCAGTGCTTCCGGACCAGTCACGGACCAAACCCCGGTTCAACCTTCGGGGGTGTCAGCTTGGCTGACGCGCTGCCACTCATTCATGGACTGCTCGATGAGGCGGGGTTCGCCTGCTCTCGAAGGCCATCAAGGAACTTGCCGCCCCGACCACCTCGAAGCCCTGCGTCAGATCCCCCTGCTCGTTCTCGCTGACGACCGCGACCAAGCACGCGTCGGCCGGCAGGGGAAGCGATCAGCCAGCCCCTACCGCGCCGATGCGCGTGACAGCATCGGTACCGCTGAGACATCTCAAGGGTGCAAGGCTCTCACGCCGCCCGGGACCGCTCCAGCAGTTCTACGACCTCCGTGTGAGGCATGTCGGGCTCCCGCCAGCCGCGGGCCCAGTCCAGCGCGCTGCCCCCGGTGCCGTCGTGCTCCTTCAGCTCGGGGTCGGCGCCATGGGCCAGCAGCAACCTCACCATTGCGGTATCGGCATGGGCCGCTGCCGCCGCCAACGGAAGTCCGTCGCGAGGGCCGTGGGACTCCAGATTCGGGGACGCGCCAGCCTGCAGCAGACGCTCCGCACAGCGGAACTCGCCCTGCGCGACGGAAAGATACAAAGCAGTCCCGCCGTCCGGGCGCCGGTCGTCCGGCTCAGCGCCCAGACGCAGCAGACGGGCCAGATCTCCCACCCGGCCTTGCTCTGCCGCCTCGCACATTCGTCTGGGGAGTTTCTTGCGCTGCCTATTGTTCACCATGCTCCTTACCCTGAAGCAAGGGCCAGCCGCCCGTACACAACATCGCGGCCGACTCCGTCAGTCACTTGAACACACTGCGGAACGTGCAGTGGTGAGCCCGGTACCCCGTCCCGTACTTCTGGCTGATCTGTGCCTGAACATCACTCTGAGCCGCGTTCTCGGCGGCTTTCTTACTCTTGCCCGTGCCATTCCCCTTGAGCTGCTTGTCCCCGTGATCACCCGACCCGATCTTCTCGACCGCACAGGTCGCCGAGGAGTACCACTTCTTCTTCATCGGAACGGCATCCGCGCCGGCCGCCCCCGCCAGCGGTACCAGAACCAACAGAGCCGCAACCAGGGCCGCACGGATCTTGTGACTTACCATCAATCTCACCCTTCCCGACAAGTCATCGTGGGCGCCGACCGCGCCTCGCAACGAGAACCCTCACCACAGTGTGACGATTTAGCCACTGATTGTAATCGCATGGGAACCCGGGCGCCGCAGGGAACTGCAGTACGCATGGTAGTCACATCGGTATGCTGTGCACCGGAGTCGTGGAGCGCCCACGGGCTTCCTTGTTTTCGAGATGTCTGCCGGGGTGCCGACGTCGACCTTGCCTGCCCGCTGGCCTGATCAGCAGCTCGTCGCCGACTGAAGTGGAGATGCTGGCGTTCGGCCGCAGCAGCGACAGTGCGCCGGCGCGGGCGCACCCGAGTTCGGGAATGCTCCCGACCGCGTTGAACTCCATAGATCGCCGGACGCGCCGGGATCTGTTTCGACAGTGTCATGGCCGGATCGTCCTTCGGCACCCTCAAGAACGAGCGCGTATCAAGGGTGAAATACCCGACCCGCAAGGCCGCCCGCCGGGACGTCAATCGCTGCGTCGAATGGTGAAAGCGCGAGCACCTCCGCTCTGCGATGGATTGCCGCCGTCCGCGCGAAGCCCGCGCCGAAGCCGAACACGAGACGTTACGGATCTCCGCGTGAAATGGCCGGTCAGACACCTGTCCGGAAGAAAAACTCGAAGCCCCTCATGTGTGCCGGGTCCATGACCAAGGGGCGGTAACGTTTCCGGCTATGACCAAGATCAGCGTCCCGGCTCTCCCAGCAGAGACGGCCGGGGCGACCGACGGTTCTCCGCACCTCTCCTCGACATCCGCGCTGTTCTGGCTCAAGACGACCGATCCGGACATGGAGGTTCCGGTACTTGGAGAGGGCACCGATGCCCGCGCCATCGTGCCGGAAGGCGAGCGATTTCGGCCGCTGAGGGAGCAGTTGAAGAGCCAGGGCGTCGCCGTTCGAACCGTGAAGTACTGGCTGGAACGAGAGGCGATCAGAGGTACCGTCACCCAGCGAGGTGGCTGGGACCTCGTCTCACACTCCACAACGTCTCTTTTCGGGGAGGACGGCTCGCGCGTGAGCGTACGCCACGACGGCGTGGCTGCCGCCGTGGCACGTGATGTCTTCGCGTCCTTATGGGAGACGGCTGCCCCGGAAGCTCACGAGTTTTCTGATTCCGCGCCGGCCGAGGACATCGTGCCGTCGACCTGGCTCCCCTACCTGCCGCACGAGACGCTGAATCCGGCCCAAGTGCAGGCTGCCCCAAGCCTCCTGACGGGCAATGAGAACGTGCTCGTGGTGGCCCCCACCGGCGCGGGGAAGACGACCATTGGCATGCTGGCGGCGCTTCGTGCCGTACTCGGCGAGGGTCGTAAAGCTGCCTGGCTGGTTCCACAGCGCTCGCTGACGGAGGAGCTGGACCGGGAGTTGGAAGCGTGGCGTGAGCGTGGTCTGCGTGTGGAGCGTCTCTCCGGCGAACGCAGCATCGACGTCGAGCGGGTACGGGACGCGGACCTCTGGGTGACCACCACGGAGAAGTTCGAGGTCCTTTCCCGGACGTCCTCGATGCGGGAGGCGCTCGGTAAGGTCGGCTGCCTGATCGTGGACGAGGTACATCTGCTGGGGGACCCCGAAAGGGGCCCGGTTCTCGAGGCGCTTCTCGCCCGGGTCCGGGAGGAGGGGTCCGATGTGCGTATCGTCGGGCTGTCCGCCACCGTCTCCAATGCGGACCAGATGTCGGACTGGCTGCGTGCGCGGCTCGTACGCATCGCTTGGCGGCCCAGCCGTCTGACCTGGCAACTGCCTTCCGTTCCGGCGAGCGCCGATCGGCATGTCACACAGGCCGCGCGCACACGCGTGACCAACGCGATCGTGAGCATGGTGACGGCGGACGGCGGGAGTGTGCTGGTCTTCTGCGGCAGCAAGCACTCGGTCCGTAGTACGGCGCTGGCTCTCGCGGCCAGCCGCGGTGTGAACACCAACGGGGTACGCCCCGACGATGCGGGAAGGCTCCGTCAGGTCAGTCAGGCTGCGGGCATCGGCTTGCACTACAAGGACTGGGAGTACAAGAGGGAGGCGGAACAGGCGTTCCGATCCCGGGAGATAGACGTCCTCGTGGCGACCTCGACCGTGGCGGCCGGAGTCAACCTGCCCGCCCGCGCCGTCGTGGTGCGGGATACACAGATTGGCCTGCGTGGCGTCGATGTGGCCACCGTACAGCAGATGTTCGGCCGTGCGGGACGTGTGGGCGCCGGGGAACGCGAAGGCTGGGCCTTCATGATCGTGGACGCGTCTGAACGAGCGTACTGGCAGGAGCAACTCAACGGCGGCTACACCGTCAACTCCCAGATCAGCACCACCCTCCCCGATCACGTACTGGCCGAGGCGGTGCAGCTCCGCATACGTACTCTCGCTGATGTGGAGCGGTGGTGGCTGGGCACGCTGGCGTATCATCAGGGGAACCGCAGCATGGAACCGCTCCGCCGAGCGGTGGACTTCCTGGTCGGCGCCGACTATCTGAGCCTCACCGAGGACGCAGAGGGCCGAACGGTGATCCGGCCGACGGAACTTGGGGTCCTGACGACCAGAGTCATGGTTCCTACCGATACCGGATACCAACTGCGAATGGGCGTCGCCCAAGCAGCGTTGCCGACGGACGCGAGCGAGGCCGAGAGCCGGCTGATCGAGTTGGTGTCGACCCTTGTGCCCAAACTGGCCAAGGCGCCCCTCGCGGAGAACCTCAAGCCAGCAGTGGAGTCCCTGCTCCGGGCGGACGGACACCTGTCAAGGGTCGGCGATGACACGGGGATCGGCGATGACACGGGCCGAGCCGCCACGGACTACGCGCCAGGGCACCTGGCCCGCGCCAGTCTGCTGGCGGTGGCGAACAGCCCTCACGATTTCGCCCGCCCACGCCGTCAGTTCGCCTCGATACCGCATTCCGCCATGTATCCGGTCCTGGAGGACGCTCCCCGCTTCTTGCACTGGCTCGGTTCCCAGGGCCCCTTGGGAACCATCCATCCGTGGGTCGCGGTCGTGGCCGCCGACCTCAGTCGCCGTATCCGATGGCGCCGCTGTGCACCGCCGCGCGGCAGCGGACGGCTGCTGTGGATGTGTGAACAGATGGCGACTCCCTTGCACGCGGCCCAGGTTGTGCCGCAGATGTGGATTGCGGCACGTGAGCGTGGCCTCGCGGACCCCGAGTGGCTGACGCGAACCCCTCCCCGCGGTTGTCGTCTTGAGGCCATTTCCTACGCCGGCCTGTTGCGGGAGAGGGTGCTCGCCGCCGAGCTGCTGCCGCGGCCGGACGGGAGCGTGACCTGTAGAGCTGCGGGGAGGGTGCTGGCGACATGGCGCGGCACGACGCACCGCTCCACGGTGACGCAGCAGGCAGAGGTCGACGGGGTATTCCCGGCAGCCGGCAACAATTTCCGGGGTGCGGGAGAGCAGGGAGCGGGCGAGACCGGCGCGGTAGTTTTCTCCCGGCGAGGCGATTATCGAGCGACGGGTTGGCTGGGGACGTACTCAGGTGTCCAGCCCGGTGGTCGTTGACGAGTTCGCGGAACGTGCCCTCAACGCCGGTTGTCGCTGTGGCTCCACCGCCGAGCACAGCCAAAAGCGAACACCTTCATTGGTTGCGACGATCGCCGGTTCGGCCAACCGGCGATCGTCGTCCAAGTTGCGCTCGCGCCGGGCAGGGATCCGTCCTCGGCTGCCGCTACGGCATGAGTCGGTAGGCCCTCAACTGCCCGACGCCTATTCAGTCCGCGATGCATCGGCGGGATGGCTCCTCGTCGGGTCACATGCCGGAACGAGGAGCTATCAGGGGCGGGTACAAGGGACGTCGGGCGAGTCTTGCCTGGCCCCGTCTCACGCCGTAGCCGGTGCCTCCTCGATGTCCTTGGCGATTACCGTTACGGTCGACGACGCGGGCTGACGGGACGGCTCCAGGTGGAGGCGTTCGGTGCCCTCGATCTCCGGGGCGTGGAGGATCGCGGACTTGCAGGCGCAGTCCTGGTCGGTGAAGCCCGCGAACCGGTAGGCGATCTCCATCATTCGGTTGCGCTCGGTGCGGCGGAAGTCGGCGACCAGATGGACGCCGGCCCGGGCCGCCTGGTCGCACAGCCAGTTCAGGATGGTCGCGCCGGCGCCCCAGCTTACGACCCGGCAGGAGGTCGCCAGCAGCTTCACGTGCCAGGCCTCGGTCAGCTTCTCCAGCAGTACGATGCCGACCGCCCCGTGCGTGCCGAACCGGTCGGACATGGTGACCACCAGCACCTCGTGGGCCGGGTCTGCGAGCAGGCCGCGGAGCGTGGCATCCGAGTAGTGCACGCCGGTGGCGTTCATCTGGCTGGTGCGCAGGGTCAGTTCCTCGACCCGGCTCAACTCCTCGTCACCAGCCTTGCCGATGGTCATGGTGAGTTCCAGCGAGCGCAGGAAGTCCTCGTCCGGCCCGGAGTAGTCCGAGCGCGCGACATCGCGTTCGAAGCCGGCCTTGTACATCTCCCGTCGGCGTCGGGAGTCCACGGTGGAGGCAGCCGGACTGAACTCCGGCAGGCCGGGCAGGGACAGGGCCTGCCCGGCGTCGTAGCAGCGAACCTCAGGGAGGTGGAAGGTGACCTCGGCGCGCTCGGCGGGCTGGTCGTCGATGAAGGCGATGGTGTTCTGCGCGAAGTTGAGCCGTTCGGCGATCTCCCGGACGGAGTCCGACTTCGGCCCCCAGCTTATCCGGGGCAGCAGGAAGTACTCGGCCACGCCCAGCTCCTCCAGCTTGGCCCAGGCGTGATCGTGGTCGTTCTTGCTGGCGACCGACTGGAGGATACCCCTGTGGTCCAGTTGCTCGATGACCTCGCGCAGGCCCTCGAACAGCGTGACCTCGCCGTCCTCCGACAGCGTCCCGTTCCACAGCGTGTTGTCGAGGTCCCACACCACGCACTTGACGATGGTGACCTGCCTGTCCACCGCGCGTTCTCCTCTCAGCCCGAGGCCGACAACGCCTGCTGGGCCAGCATCAGCCGACACAGCTCGTTGCTGCCTTCGATGATCTCCATCAACTTGGCGTCTCTGTAGGCGCGGGCCACCAGGTGTCCGTCCGACGCGCCCGCGGACGCGAGGACCTGGACGGCGGTGGCTGCCGCGGAAGCCGCCTGCGTGGCAGCGACGTGCTTGGCCAGCACCGTCGCCGACACCATGTCCGGGGAGCCGTCGTCCCAGCAGCGACTGGCGTACTCGGACACCCGAGTGGCGGTCTGCTCGGCCACCAGCAGATCGGCCAGGTGACCGCCGACCAGTTGGTGCTGCGCGAGCGGCCGGCCGAACTGTTCGCGGGACTTGGCGTGCCGGGAGGACGCCGCCAGGCAGGCCCGCAGGATGCCGACGCACCCCCAGGCCACCGACATCCGGCCGTACGACAGCGCGGCGGTGACCAGCATGGTCAGCGCGGCGCCGGCACCGCCGAGTACGCACTCGCGGGGCAGCCGCACCGAGTCCAGCCGGATGCCGGCGTGTCCGGCAGCCCGGCAGCCCATCGGGTCGGCGACCCGCTCGACGGTGACCCCGGGGGCGTCGGCCGGCACCACGGCGGCCGCGGCGCCGTCGCCGTAGCGGCCGAAGACGACCAGCAGGTCGGCGTAGTGCGCGGCGGTGACCCAGACCTTGCGGCCGTCGATCACGACGGAGTCGCCGTCCGCGCGGATCTCGGTGCTGATCGCCGACAGGTCGCTGCCCGCCTGCGGTTCGCTGAAGCCGACCGCGGCCAGCGTGCCGGAGGTCAGGCGCGGCAGGTAGTCGGCACGCTGCTGCGCGCTGCCCAGCCGCTGGATGGTCCAGGCGGCCATGCCCTGCGACGTCATGACGGACCGCAGCGAACTGCACAGACTGCCCACGTGTGCGGTGAACCGGCCGTTGTCCAGACTGCTCAGCCCGAGCCCACCGTACTGCTCGGGGACCTCGCAGCACAGCAGTCCGGCCTCGCCGAGCTTCCGCAGCAGCTCGACCGGGATCAGGCCGGACAGGTCCCAAGCGGCGGCGCGATCCGCCACCAGCTCGCTGACCAGGGCCTCCCGGTCATTCACCGTCGGCCTCCCGCAGCCGATCGACCATCGCCACCATTGCGTTGACGGTGCGGAAGTTCGTCATCTGGAGGTCCGGGCCGGCCACCATGACGTCGAAGGTCGACTCCAGGTGGACGACCAGTTCCATCGCGAAGAGCGAGGACAGACCGCCCTCGGCGAACAGGTCGCGGTCGGGCGCCCACGAGGTCTTGGTGCGCTCCTCCAGGAAGGACAGCAACTGCTGTTCGACGGACCCGTTCTCCGTGCTGGTACCCATCACATCGCCCTTTCGTAGGTGTAGAAGCCGCGGCCGCTCTTGCGGCCGTGGTGTCCGTCGCGGACCTTGGACAGCAGCAGTTCGCACGGTCGGCAGCCCTCGTCGCCGGTGCGCCGGTACAGCACCCACAGGGAGTCGACGAGGTTGTCGATCCCGATCAGGTCGGCGGTGCGCAGTGGTCCGGTGGGATGCCCGAGGCAGCCCTGCATCAGCGCGTCCACGTCCTCGACGGAGGCCGTGCCCTCCTCCACCACCCGCGCCGCGTCGTTGATCATCGGGTGCAGCACACGGCTGGTGACGAACCCCGGGGCGTCGTTGACCACGATGACCTCGCGGCGCAGCGTGTCCAGCAGCTTCCGAGTGGCCTGCAGCACGGACTCACCGGTGCGCGGGCCGCGGATCAGCTCGACCGTGGGGATCAGGTACGACGGGTTCATGAAGTGCGTACCGAGCAGGTCCTCCGGCCGACTCACCGCGCCGGCGAGTTCGTCGATCGGGATCGACGAGGTGTTGGAGATCAGCGGGGTGCCGGGGGCGACCGCGGTGGTCACCTCGGCGAGCACTTTGGCCTTGAGCTCGGCGTCCTCGGTGATGGCCTCGATCACCGCGACCGGGTCGGCTTCCCAGTCCACCTCGGCCGGGTCGGCGGCCTCGGTCAGTTCGCCCGGAGTGACGCCCTCGGGCAACGCGCCCTTCAGTTGTGCCATGCGCAAGCCCTGGCGGATGCGGTCGCGTGCCACTGGCAGCACGTCCGCGGCGGTGTCGACCAGGGTGACCGGCACTCCGTGGGCGAGCGCCAGCGTCGTGATACCGACGCCCATCACACCGGCGCCGAGCACCACCAACTGTCGTCCCTGGGGCTCCTGAGCGGCTGACGTCACTTGTCCTCCCGAATGATCACTTGCTTGGCCCGCGGTCCGAGTGGCGGGCCGGTCGGGCGGCGGGGTGGGCCGAGCCGCCGTGGCCGTCGGCGCGGTGCTGCCGGACGGCGGGGCGTACTCGCGAGGGCCTTGGGGTGTTGTGATGGCTCAGGCGGCGACCCGGCGGGCCAACGTGATGCCGTCGGCAACCGGCAGCAGCGACAGCTCGATGCGGTCGTCGGTGAGCAGTGCGGCGTTCAGTTCCCGTACGGCAACGGTGTCGGGGTCCTGCGCGGCGGGGTCGATGACCCGGCCGAAGAACAGGGTGTTGTCAATGACGATGAGACCGCCCGGCCTCACCAGCAGCAGCGCCTGTTCGTAGTACGCCTGATAGCTGGCCTTGTCGGCGTCGATGAACACCAGGTCGAAGGCGTCCGGCCCGAAGTCTGCATTGGCCAGCAGTCCGTCCAGAGTCTCGGTGGCCTTGCCGATCCGCACCTCGACCCGGTCGGAGACACCCGCGCGCTTCCAGTGCTCGCGGCCGATGGAGGGCCACTTCGCGGTGACATCGCACGTCACGATCCGGCCGTCGGAGGGCAGCGCGCGGGCCATGCACAGCGTGCTGTACCCGGTGTAGGTGCCGACCTCCAGAACGCTCCGCGCCTGCATGAGCGAGACCAGCAGCGCCAGCATCTGCCCCTCCTCGGCGGCCACCGGAAGCGTCTTGCCGCCCGGCAGGCCGGCGGTCTCCTCGCGGAGGCTGCGCAGGATCTCGTCGTCACGCAGCGAGACCGAGCCGACGTAGTCCAGCAGCGCCGTGGACATGCTCAATTGGTTCGCCATGGCTCCATGGTGGGAGAGCACATCCCGGCCCAGCGGGGCGGAAGCCCATTTCTAGGGGGGATTAGGGGGCCGGATTCGGGTCGGCGACCGTCTTCTTCTCCGGTTCTTCTCCGGTTCTTCTCCGGTTCTTCTTCGACGCCGGCGTTTTCTCCGGTCCCGGCGTGCCGACCGCCTCGTTGTCACGGACCCGCGGAGTCAGCAACCGTGCGGCGATCGTGAGCTCTCTGGGGATGACGAAGCCCGGCCGGTAGGTGGACAGGCCGGCCCGGCCAGGGCCTGCCCGGAGCGGCCCTACGGGGGGCGGCCCTACGGGGGGCGGCCCTACGGGGGGCGGCCCTACGGGGGGCTTGCGGTGGGACAAAGCGTCGGTCACCCGGTGTGCGGGACGAAAAAATACCGTCTGATGGACGGACGGTGGAAAACTTCGAATTCCCGGGGCGAGCCACCTGGCGCTACGCTCCCGGCTGCCGAGCCGTCAGCCGAAGTCCGTGCGGCCGATGTCCATCGAAGTCCATGCGGCCGAAGCCGGACAGAGTGCCGCACCCGCTGAGAGCGAGAAGAAGACATGGCCCTCATCATTTCTCATTCCGCCCTGATCAACGACTCCGCGGAGGACAGCGAGAAGATCAGTTACGACGCTCTGTGGGAGACCCTGCTCCGGAAGGCGGAGCACCCGGTCGAATACGTGGTGCAGATCGACGAATGCCGAATAGTCGAGCGGTACGACGACGGTTTCCTGCGGGAGGCCGTCTTCTTCGGCAAGGACATCGTGCGGGAGCGCGTGACGCCACGCCGCGATCAATGGCGCATCGACTTCGAGGTGTTGGACGACCCGCGTTTCTCCGCGGTCATCAACGAACTGGACCAGGACGCCGAGGGCCGTTTCCGCTATACCGTCTCGGTGGTGCTGACGGAGCGTTCCGCGAAGCGGATAACCGAGGTCGAGGGGCTGCTCGCGGAGACCGACGCGGGCGTGCTGGAAACGGCCCGCCAGACAGCGGAGACGCTGCGTCGGGTGACGCTCGAAACCGCAGGGGCGTGATTTCCCGGCCTTTCAGCTCCCGGATAGTGCTGTGGTCCTCCGGTCCCGAATAGTGCTGTGGCCCTCCGGCGTCTCGGGCGCCGGAGGGCCACAGCATTTCGCCGTCCGAATCCCGCGTCCGAATCCCGATGCGGGCTGCCGCATCTCCGAAGCAGGGTCTTCCGAATCCGGTCTTCCGGGTGCCTCAGCCGGGGCCGGGGCACCCGGTAGTCCTACATGACCACGCCCTCGATCTCCACGAGCAGGTCAGCGCGGCAGACGTCCACCGTCAGGTAGACGATGTCGGCGTCCGGCGAGAACGCCTCCTGGCACATCTCGCGTACCTTCGGCACGTCCTCGGAGTTGCGCACGTAGACCTTGATGTTGCGCAGCGACTTCAGGCCGTGGCCGGCGGATATGCCGTGCGCGGCCAGGTTCCCGCCGCTGATGACGAGTTCTATGTTCTCCAGCGCCAGTCGGCACTGCTTGACCAGTTCGCCGTCGTGCACCGTCTCATGACCGAGCACACTCGCGGTGCCGGACACGAAGACCTGGCCGTCGGCCCCGTACCCGGCCCCGGCGGGCAGGTAGGTGGCCCGTGCGAAGCGCGGTGAGCGCGGGCCGTACCGCTTCGGGTAGTGGTAGGCCGGCACCTGCCGGGGGTTCTCGATGTGGACGTGTCCGCCGGAGCGGCAGGCCAGCAGGTAGAAGGCGATGCCGCCGCCCCGGGAACCGATACCGGTGGCCGCCGGGAACTGGTCGAACTCCAGCCGACACTCCTCGAACGCCTCGGCCCGGCCCCGGCAGAAGTCCCTGTAGACCTCCAGGCCCTCCGCGTTGTCACGGTTGATGTCGCTGACGAAGTTCCACATGCGGAACACGCTGGGGTAGCCGAATTCCTCAAGGAGTTCGAACATCGTCACGTACGCCGCCCTGGTCGCCTCCGTGTACCGACCGGAGGGTGCCACCCGACCCGCACAGAAGAAGTACTCGCCGTCGTGCGCGTACGTGATTCCGTCACGTTCGCCGTGTTCCGCTTCCGTGTCCGTCACCCACACCTCGGCGAAGGGCTCGGCGGTCGGGTCGACCATGTTGATGTCGAGTTCAGGGAAACCATTGTCGAGGGTCGGGAAATCACAATCGGATGCGTAGTTGACGACCCCGAGAATCTTCTTTCCGACCGGGGGAGCACCCCGGGCAGCCCCGTGTTCGAAGTATGACGTCAACCCATTCCGGCCAATCGATGACGGGCTCAAGATGGCTCCACTTTCTCTCTACGGGTTGCTTCCTCATGGCTCCAGGAACGATCCGCCGGAACCGTTCTCACGGCCCGTCAAAAAAGTTACATTGCGTCCGACCCGGCTGCGGCGGCGACCGGTGAGTAGAAAAAGATAGCCACCACTAGGGGGAGACTAGGGGGTGCTCCGGACTGCTCCTTGGTTAGTCTTCGAGCCGCTGGCCGCTTTTACGGACACGGCCTTTAGAGCGAGCCCGATTCACGCCCCAGGGTCGGCGGGCACCGTAACGGAGCGCCGATCCGACCGGGACTACCAGGACGACTGAGAGGTGTGGTGGCATGCTCCGTCACGAGCTGATCCGGCCGTTGCCCGAGCTGCTGAAAGCGCACGCGGCCCGCAGGGGAACGCAGATCGCATTCGCCGACTCCCGTCGCGGCGTCACGTACGCCGAGTTGGAGGCCCGCACCCGCCGACTCGCCGGGCACCTGGCGCAACTGCGGCTGCTGCCCGGCGACCGAGCCGCCATCTACCTGGGCAACTGCGTCGAAACCATCGAGAGCTATCTGGCCATCGCGCGCGCGAGCGCGATCGGCGTGCCGATCAACCCGCACTCCTCCGCCGGCGAGCTCGCCTACCTGCTTGACGACAGCGCGGCCCGGGTCATCGTCACCGACCGCACACGCCTGCCTCAGGTACGCCAACTCCAGGCGGAACGGCCGCACCTGACCGTCGTGGTGACGGGTGACGAGGAGAGCGGGGCCGTATCGTTCGACGCGCTCGCCGAGACCGAACCGCAGCAGCCCTCGCGCGACGACCTCGGACTCGACGACCTCGCCTGGATGCTCTACACCTCCGGCACCACCGGCCGGCCCAAGGGCGTGCTGTCCACCCAGCGTAGCTGCTTGTGGTCGGTTGCCGCCTCGTCCGCCGGTGTGCTGGGCCTGTCCGAGTCCGACCGGGTGCTCTGGCCGGTGCCGCTCTTCCACAGCCTGGCGCACATCTACTGCGTGCTCAGCGTCACCGCAGTCGGCGCGACCGCGCGGATCACCGAGGCGTTCGACGCCGAGGAACTGCTGCGCACGCTGCGCACCGAGGAGTTCACCTTCCTGGCCGGCGTACCGACCATGTACCACTACCTGCTGGACGCCGCCCGCGAGGGCGATCTGACGCTTCCGAACCTCCGGGTGTGCCTGTCAGCCGGCGCGATCAGTACGGCGACGCTGCGCTCGGAGTTCCAGGACACCTTCGGCGTCCCGCTGCTCGACTGCTACGGCAGTACCGAGACGTGTGGGCTCATCACCGCCAACTGGCCGAACGGGACGCAGGTCGAGGGCTCTTGCGGTCTGCCGGTGCCGGGTCTGACCGTACGGCTCGTCGACCCTGAGACACACGAGAACGTCGAGACCGGCGAGGAGGGTGAGATCTGGGTCAACGGACCAAGCCTGATGGTCGGTTACCACAACCAGCCGGAGGCGACCGCTGCGGCGATGCCGCGCGGCTGGTATCGCACCGGAGACCTCGGACGCCGCGACGACCTCGGCTATGTCACCATCACCGGTCGGCTCAGCGAACTCATCATCCGCAGCGGCGAGAACATCCACCCGACCGAGGTGGAAGAGGTGTTGCTGCGGGTGCCGGGCGTGGCCGACGCGGCAGTCGTCGGCTCGGCACACCCCGCCCTCGGCGAAGTGCCGGTCGCGTTCATCGTGCCGGCCCCGGGAGGCTTCGACCCGGACGAGGTGTTCTCCGCCTGCCGCGAGCACCTGACTTACTTCAAGGTGCCGGAAGAGCTGTACGAGATCGACCGCGTACCGCGCACCGGCTCCGGAAAGATCAAGCGGCACACCCTGCTCCAGAGCCCGGCACGGCTGCGAGCCGTGAGCACCGGCTCGTTCGAATCGCTGTTCCGCGTGGAGTGGACGGCAGTGTCGGCAGAGGCCGTGCCGGGCGACCGGGGAACGGCGTCGGGCTTGCGGCGTACGGACAGCCGCCCTGCCGCCGCGGGCGAGCTGGACACGTCAGACCGGTCCGGGCTCGCTGACGCGCCCGACCTGCCGGATGCCCCCAAGCTGTCCGACCCTCCGACGCGGCCGGACACCCCGGCGCTCTCCGACGGGCCCGAAGCCCCCGAGCCGGCCGTGATCGACTGCCCGTCCGGGTCCATCGGTGACGTGCTGCGCGCGGTGCGGGCCGGGCTGGCCGACCGCCCGGGGCGAGTGGCCGTGCTGACCCACGGCATGACGAACGACCCGGCGCAGGCCGCCGCCTGGGGGCTCGTCGAGTCGATACGGGCCGACGCCCCGGACGACGCGCTGGTGCTTGTGGACGCCGAGGACGACGACCCGGCGGCCGCGCTTCCGGTCGTCCTGGCGCACGGCCAACCGCGGGCGCTGGTGCGCGGCGGGGAGGTGCTGGTCCCCGGCTGGCGCGCGCGGGCAGCGGGCAGCGGGTGAGCCGGCCGGACCCGGACGGCACTCTGCTGGTCTCCGGGGCCGACCAGGAGCAGGCCGCCGAACTCGCCGGGCACCTGGTCGCCGCTCACGGCGTACGGCACGTGCTTCTGATCGCCCGGACGGCCGTGCCGGACCTCGCCTCGCACCTGACCGAGCTGGGCGCAACCGTGACGCAGACGGTCTGCGAGCCCGGCGACCGGGACATGCTGGCGGCCGCGTTCGAGGCGGCCGGGCCGCCGGTCACGGCCGTCGTACACGTGGCCGGCGCGGAGACGCTGCCGACCACGCTCGCCGGTGAGGTCGAACTCGGTCCGCTGGATGACGCGCTGGCCCTGCACGAGCTCACCCTGGACACGCCCCCGTCGTTGTTCGTGCTGTCCGCACCCATCGACAACGGCCCGGCGCACGCGGTCTTCCAGGCCCTGGCCAATCGTCGGCACGCCGAAGGGCTCCCCGCGCTGGCTCTCGGCTGGGGGCCGCGGGAGGAGATGACGTCCCGGGAACGGCTCGCCCTCTTCGACGCGGCGACCACGGTGGACGACGCGTCGGTTCTCGCGATGCGCCACGAGCTGGCTGCTTCGGCCGTGGACACCGACGCCGCCGGGCGGCTGGCCCGGCTCCCCGAGGCGGAACGCGACCGTGCCGTACTCGACCTGGTGCTGTCCGAGGTCGGCCTGATCACCGGCGGCCGACCGGTGCACGCGTGGCAGTCGTTCCGCGACATCGGCATGACGTCGATCAGCGCCGTCGAGCTGCGCGGCCGGCTCGCCGCGGCGACCGGTCTGACGCTGCCGACCACACTCGCCTTCGACTATCCCAACCCCGACGCGATGGCGGCCTACCTCGGGGACCGCATGTTCGGCGGCTCGGCGTCCTCCGCTCCCGGTGCGGAGGCCGCCGGCACAGCCCCGGTGCCCGGCGAGCCGATCGCGATCGTCGGCATGGCCTGCCGCTGCCCGGGCGGCGTGACCTCGCCCGAGGGGCTGTGGGACCTGGTGTCCTCCGGCGACGACGCGCATCTCCGGCTTCCCCACGGACCGCGGCTGGGACCTGGAGAACCTGTACCACCCGGACCCGGACCACCCGGGCACCTCGTACGTACGGGAGGGCGGCTTCCTGCACGACGCGGGCGACTTCGACGCCGGGCTTGTTCGGCATCTCGCCCCGTGAGGCACTGGCCATGGATCCGCAGCAGCGGCTGCTGCTGGAGACCACCTGGGAAGTCCTCGAACGCGCCGGCATCGACCCGACGTCGCTGCGCGGCAGCCGTACCGGCGTGTTCGCCGGGGTCATGTACCACGACTACATCACCAGGCTGCGTACCGTACCGCCGGGAGCTGGAGGGCTACCCGAGCAACGGTGGCGCGGGGAGCGTCGTCTCGGGGCGGGTGTCGTACACCTTCGGATTCGAGGGTCCGGCGGTCTCGGTGGACACCGCCTGCTCGTCCTCACTGGTCGCCCTGCACCTCGCCGTCCAGGCCCTGCGCGCCGGCGAATGCTCCCTGGCGGTGGCCGGGGGGCGTCACCGTGATGCCCTCCCCCTCCTCCTACATCGAGTTCAGCCGGCAGCGCGGGCTTGCCACCGACGGCCGCTGCAAATCCTTCGCCGCCTCCGCCGACGGCACCGCCTGGTCCGAAGGTGTCGGTGTGCTGCTGGTCGAGCGGCTGTCGGACGCGCAGCGGCTGGGCCATCCCGTGCTGGCGGTGGTGCGCGGCACCGCGGTCAACCAGGACGGTGCCTCCAACGGCCTCACCGCGCCCAACGGCCCTTCCCAGCAACGGGTCATCAACGCCGCCCTGAGCGACGCACGGCTGACCGCGGCCGACATCGACCTCGTCGAAGCCCACGGCACCGGCACGCGGCTCGGCGACCCGATCGAGGCCCAGGCCATCATCGCCACCTACGGGCAGCACCGCGACCAGCCCCTCCGGCTCGGCTCCCTCAAGTCCAACATCGGGCACACCCAGGCCGCCGCCGGAGTCGCCGGCGTCATCAAAACCGTCATGGCCATGCACCACAGCAAGATGCCCAAAACGCTCCACGTGGACGAACCCACCCCCGAGGTCGACTGGACCAGCGGGGCCGTCGAACTCCTCACCGAAGCACAGGACTGGCCGAACCAGGAGGAACGCCCCCGACGCGCTGGCATCTCCTCCTTCGGAGTCAGCGGCACCAACGCCCACGTCATCCTCGAACATAGTCCCGAGCCGGAACTCGACGACAGTACCGGCAGAATCCCGCAGAGACCGGAACGCAGTCGGCCGGACCGGTGCCGTGGGTGCTCTCCGCCCACAGCGAGCCCGCGCTGGACTGCCCTGGCCGAACGGCTTGCCGTGCACGTCGAGGAGACCGACACGCCGCTCGGCGACATCGCACACTCCCTCCTGACCACCCGTGCCGCCCTGCCCCACCGCGCGGTACTCGTGGGATCCACCCGTGAGGAGTTCACCGCCGGGCTCGGCCAGCTCACCGGACACACACCGGGCGGTGGGAAGACGGTTCTGGTCTTTCCCGGGCAGGGCTCGCAGTGGACCGGTATGGGCCGGCGTCTCTGGGAGACCTCACCCGTCTACCGCAACACGGTCGAGGAAATCGACGCGGCCCTGCGTGAACACGTCGACTGGTCGGTCACCGACATCCTCAACGGTGCACCCGGTGCGCCCGGGTGGGAGCGTGTCGATGTCATCCAGCCCGTCCTGTTCACCATCATGAGCGCCCTCGCCGCCCTCTGGCAGCACCACGGTCTCACACCCGACGCCGTCCTCGGGCACTCCCAGGGCGAGGTCGCCGCCGCCTACATCGCCGGAGCCCTCACCCTGCCCGACGCCGCCCGCATCACCACCCTCCGCAGCCAGGCACTCCTCCCCCTGACCGGCCGCGGCACCATGGTCTCGGTTCTCGCGCCGCCCGAGAAGATCCAGGAGATCGCCGATCCCGCCCACTGGAACACCCGGATCTGGATCGCCGCCCGCAACGCACCCGACACCACCACCATCACCGGCGACACCCAGGCCGTCCACCAGCTCACCCGGCAGCTCTCCCGCCACCGCATCATGCGCTGGCCCCTGCCCGGCGTCGACTTCGCCGGCCACTCCGGCCACATCGACCAGCTCCACGACACCCTCAAAAACATCCTCGCCCCCATCACCCCCCAAACCCCCACCATCCCCTTCTACTCCACCGTCGACAACACCTGGATCACCGGCCAGGACCTCGACGCCGACTACTGGTACCGCAACCTCCGCCAACCCGTCCTCTTCCAGCCCGCCATCACCCACCTCACCCACCACGGATACACCACCTACATCGAAACCAGCCCCCACCCCCTCCTCACCCCCGCCATCCAGGAAACCAGCCCCCACACCACCACCATCACCACACTCCGCCAGGACACCAACGACCACCACACCTACCTCACCGCACTCGCCAACGCCCACACCCACGGCATCCCCATCAACTGGCACACCCTCATCCCCGACGGCCACCACGCCGACCTGCCCACCTACCCCTTCCAGCACGAACGCTTCTGGCTAACAGACACACCAGGCACCGACACCAACGTCGAAGGCGCCGGCCTCAACCAGACCGATCACCCGCTGCTGGGCGCGGTGACCACCCTGGCCGAAACCGATGAAGTCGTACTGTCCGGCCGGCTCTCCACCACCACCCACCCCTGGCTCACCGACCACGCCGTCAACAACACCCCCCTCCTCCCCGGCACCGCCCTCCTCGACATGGCCCTCCACGCCGGCGACCACACCCACCACACCACCCTCGACGAACTCATCATCCACACACCCATCCCCCTCACCCACCCCACCACCATCCAAATCACCACAAGCAACACAGAAACCGACAACACCCGCACCGTCACCATCCACACCCGCACCACCCCCGACACCCCCTGGACCCAACACGCCACCGGCACCCTCAGCCGCACCACCACACCCCACACCACACCCCACACCACCTGGCCACCCCCCGGCGCCCAGCCCATCAACCTCACCAACGCCTACGAACACCTCACCACCACCGGACTCCAATACGGCCCCGCCTTCCAAGGACTCCACACCCTCTGGCAACACGACACCACCCTCTACGCCGAAATCACACTCCCCGAACCCGCACAAGACACCACCGGATACGGCATCCACCCCGCACTCCTCGACGCCGCCCTCCACGCAGCCAGCATCACCACCGACCAAACCGAAATCCGCCTCCCCTTCGCCTGGACCGGCGTCACCCTCCACGCCACAAACGCCACCCACCTCCGCGTCGAACTCCACATCAGACGACACCGGCACCATCCACCTCCACGCCACCGACACCACCGGTCAGCCCGTCATCACCATCGACTCCCTGACCACCCGGCCCGTCACCGCCGACCAGCTCCTACACCAACCGGTACGGGACCCGACGGCCTCTACAGCCTCGAATGGACCCCCTACACCCCCACCGCCACGGCCACCCCGGCCGACTTCGAGCGGTACACCGTCCCGGATGCCGGGGATGATGTGCTGGCCGATGTCCACCGCATCACCGCCGACACCCTCGCCCACGTCCAGGAGTACCTGGCCACGGACACCACCACCCCCCTGGTCGTCGAGGCGCATCACGACGACCTCGCCGGCGGAACCGTGTGGGGACTTCTGCGTACGGCGCAGACCGAGAACCCCGACCGGATCATCCTCGTCGACACCGATCACCACCCCGCCTCACAAGAGGCCCTCCCCGCGCTCGTCGCCTCCGGCCAGCCCCAGGCCCGCATCCGCAACGGCGTCATCACCATCCCCCGCCTCACACGGACACCGGCGGACCACCAGACCCCCACCGGACAACCCGCCGACCTCTCCCAGGGCACCATCCTCATCACCGGCGGCACCGGCAGCCTCGGCTCCCTCATCGCCCGCCACCTCGTCACCACCCACGGCGCACGCGACCTCGTCCTCGTCAGCCGCAGCGGACCCGACGCCGACAACGCCGCCGAACTCACCACCGAACTCGAAGAGCACGGCGCCCGTGTCCGCGTGATCGCCTGCGACATCACCGACCACGACGCCCTCACCCGCCTCATCGACCACATCGGCCCCCTCACCGGTGTCATCCACACCGCCGCGGCCCTGGCCGACACCACCTTCGACCGCCTCGACACCCACGGCCTCACCACCACCCTCGCCCCCAAAGCCGACCCCGCCTGGTGGCTCCACCAACTCACCCGACACCACGACCTCGCCCTCTTCGTCGTCTTCTCCTCCGCCGCCGCCGTACTCGGCAGCCCAGGACAAGCCAACTACGCAGCCGCCAACAGCTTCCTCGACACCCTCGCCACCCACCGCCGCACCCAAGGCCTCCCCGCCACCTCACTCGCCTGGGGCTGGTGGCAACGAACCAGCGGCATGACCCGCCACCTCACCCAGACCGACCACGACCGCATGACCCGCACCGGCATCCGGCCACTGACGGACCAGCAGGGGCTGGAACTGTTCGACACCGCCCTCGCCGGGGACTCCGGAAACGTGGTCACAGCGACGTTCGACCTGCCCACGATCAGCCGCTCCGGTGCCATACCCCCGTACTGCTGCAAGGGCTCGTCCGCACGCCGCGTCGGCAGGCGGTCGGGGTGAGCGCCGGCGGAGCCGAGACGTGGGCGGAGCGGATCGCGGCGATGGCGCCAGAGGACCGGGAGGCCTGCGGTGCTGAAGTCGGTGACCGTGCAGGCGGCCCAGGTCCTCGGGCACTCGGACCGAGGCGGCATCGAGCCTGACCAGGCCTTCAAGGACCTTGGCTTCGACTCCCTCACCGCCGTCGAGTTCCGCAACCGCCTGTCGGCGACGACCGGGCTCCGGCTGCCCGCCACCCTCATCTTCGACTACCCGACGGCCGCAGCGGTCACGCGTTATCTGCTGGACCAGGTCCCTCCGCCGCGCCTGCTCCCAAAGCCGGCCCCGCGAGCGATCAGGACGAGCACGAACTGCGCCGGATCCTGGCGAGCGTTCCGGTCACCCGCTTCCGCGAGGCCGGCGTGCTGGAGGCGCTGCTGAAGCTGGCCGGCTCGTCGAGCCCGGCGGACTCTCCGGACGCGTCCGAGCCCGACGAGGACGACCTGATCGACGCCATGGACGCCAAGGCGCTGATCCAGCACGTGATGGACGGAACCGGAGCATGAAGGGCGCGACGATGAACAACGAACAGCTATTCGAGGCACTGCGTGTGTCGGCCAAGGAGAACGCCCGGCTGCGCCGCGAGAACGCCTCGCTCCAGAAGACCGCGGCCGAGCCGGTCGCGATTGTGGGGATGGCGTGCCGGCTGCCGGGCGGTGTCGACTCGCCGGAGTCGTTGTGGGAGCTGGTCGCCTCGGGCCGCGACGGCATCACTCCGGATTCCCCACCGACCGCGGCTGGAACCTGGAGGACATCTTCGACCCCGACCCGGACCACCCGGGCACCTCGTACGTGCGGGAGGGCGGCTTCCTGCACGACGCGGGACACTTCGACCCCGACCTGTTCGGCATCTCGCCGCGCGAGGCACTGGCCACGGATCCGCAGCAGCGGCTGCTGCTGGAGACCACCTGGGAAGTCCTCGAACGCGCCGGCATCGACCCGGCGACCCTCCGCGGCAGCCGCACCGGCGTCTTCACCGGCATCATGTACCAGCGACTACGTGACCCGGCTGCGGAGCTTCCCCGCCGAGCTGGAGGGTTATCTCGGCAACGGCAGTGCGGCGAGTGTGGCGTCGGGGCGGGTGTCGTACACCTTCGGCTTCGAAGGCCCGGCCGTCTCGCTGGACACCGCCTGCTCGTCCTCCCTGGTCGCCCTGCACCTCGCTGTCCAGTCCCTCCGCTCCGGCGAATGCTCGCTCGCGGTCGCCGGCGGCGTGACGGTGATGTCCGTTCCGCACCCGTTCATCGAGTTCAGCCGGCAGCGCGGGCTGGCTGACGACTCGCCGCTGCAAGGCCTTCGCCGCCTCCGCCGACGGCACCGGCCTGAGTGAGGGTGTCGGTGTGCTGCTGGTCGAGCGGCTGTCGGACGCCCAGCGGCTGGGTCATCGCGTGCTCGCGGTGGTCCGCGGGACCGCGGTCAACCAGGACGGTGCCTCCAACGGCCTCACCGCGCCCAACGGCCCTTCCCAGCAACGGGTCATCAATGCCGCCCTGAGCGACGCACGGCTGACCGCGGCCGACATCGACCTTGTCGAAGCCCACGGCACCGGCACGCGGCTCGGTGACCCGATCGAGGCCCAGGCCATCATCGCCGCCTACGGGCAGCACCGCGACCAGCCCCTCCGGCTTGGCTCGCTCAAGTCCAACATCGGGCACACCCAGGCCGCCGCCGGAGTCGCCGGCGTCATCAAAACCGTCATGGCCATGCACCACGGCCACATGCCGAAGACCCTTCACGTGGACGAACCCACGCCCGAGGTCGACTGGACCACCGGCGCCGTCGAACTCCTCACCGAACCCCAGGACTGGCCGAACCTGGAGGAACGCCCGCGACGCGCAGGCATCTCCTCCTTCGGCGTCAGCGGCACCAACGCCCACGTCATCCTCGAACAAGCCCCCACCACAACAGAACCGGCCGAACCGGCGGAGCCGGAAACGCCGCTGGCCGGACCCGTGCCCTGGCTGCTCTCCGCGCACAGTGAGCCCGCGCTCCGGGAATCCGCCCAGTGGCTGAACAGCCCTCGCCGTACACGTCGAGGAGACCGACACACCGTCCACGACATCGCGCACTCGCTCCTGACCACCCGGGCCACCCTGTCCCACCGTGCCGTGCTCGTCGGGGAGACCCGCGGGGACTTCACCACCGCACTCGCGCCTTGACCCCGCACCCGGCACCGGGGACAGTGGTCCGGTCGCGGTGATGTTCACCGGTCAGGGCTCCCAGCAGCCCGGCATGGGACGACTGCTCCACGAACGCTTCCCCGCCTTCGCCCAAGCCCTCGACGAAATATTCGAACTCACCGGACCCCACCTGCGTGACGTCATGTTCAGCCCCGACCAGGCCGAGGCACTCCAGCGGACGGACAACACGCAACTCGCGCTGTTCGCCTACGGAACAGCCCTCTACCGCCTCTGGGAATCCTGGGGCCTGCACCCCGACTACCTCTGCGGCCACTCAGCCGGCGAAATCACCGCCGCCCACATCGCCGGCACCCTCACCCTCCCCGACGCCATCCACCTCGTCACCACACGCGGCACCCTCATGCGCAACCTCCCCCCGGCGGCGCCATGCTCGCCGTCGCCACCGACCCCAACACCCTCCAACCCCACCTCCACAACCACCACCACACCGTCTCCATCGCCGCCATCAACGGCCCCCACGCCACCGTCCTCTCCGGCGACCACACCACCCTCCAACACATCGCCCACAACCTCACCACCCAAAAAATCAAAACCAACTGGCTCAACGTCAGCCACGCCTTCCACTCCCCCCTCATGCACCCCATCCACACCCCCTTCACCACCACCCTCCAACAACTCACCTACCACCCCCCACGCATCCCCCTCATCAGCATGCTCACCGCACAACCCACCCACCCCGACGCCACCCACTGGGCCAACCACATCACCGCACCCGTCCGCTACGCCGACACCCTCCACCACCTCCACCAACAAGGCGTCACCACCTACCTCGAAATCGGCCCCGACGCCACCCTCACCGCCATGGCCCGCAACACCCTCCCCCCAACCACCCACCTCATCCCCACCACCCGCCGCAACCACAACGATCCGCACGACCCTACTCTCCGCCGCCGGACACGCCCACACCCAGGGCATCAAACCGTCAACTGGCACTCCCTCATCCCCCCGCGGCCACCACACCTCCCTCCCCACCTACCCCTTCCAACGACGCAACGCTACTGGCTGCATGAGGGCGCGGAAGGAACGGCCGGGACGTAGAGAGCGTCGGCCTATCGAGGACCAAACACCCGCTGCTGGGTGCGGTGACCACGATCGCCGGCAGCGGCGCGGTCGTACTGTCCGGCCGACTGTCCCCCGCCGCACCCCCTGGCTCGCCGACCACACCGTGGACGGCACCGTCATCGTCCCCGGCACCGCCCTCGTCGACATGGCAATCCGAGCCGGCGACGAAGCCGGCCACAGCGTCCTGGACGAACTCGTCATACAAACCCCACTCGTGCTCGACCGGCCCACCACCGTACAAGTCACCGTAGGCCCCACCGAACCCGACGGACACCGCCCCGTAACCATCCACACCCGGCACGACAACAACGACTGGACCGAACACGCAACAGGCACACCCTCACCCAACACGCGGACACACCCACCCCACCCCACAACTGGCCACCCGCCGAAGCACAACCGGTCGACCTCACCGACCTCTACGAACGCCTGACAGACACCGGACTGCAATACGGCCCCGCCTTCCAAGGACTGCGCACCCTCTGGCAACACGGCACCACCCTCTACGCCGAAGTCACACTCCCCGAACCCGCAGGAGACACCAACGGATACGGCATCCACCCCGCACTCCTCGACGCCGCCCTCCACGCAGCCGCCGCCACAACCGAACTCCCCGAAATCCGCCTCCCCTTCGCCTGGACCGGCGTCACCCTCCACGCCACCAACGCCACCCACCTCCGCGTAACACTCAAAACAGACCACACCGGCACCATCCACCTCCACGCCACCGACACCACCAACCAGCCCATCGTCACCATCAACTCCCTCACCACCCGACCAATCGACCCCGACCAACTACACCAAACCGGAACGGCACCAGACGGCCTCTACAGCCTCGAATGGACCCCCTACACCCCCACCGCCACAGCCGCCCCCGCCGACTTCGAGCGGTACACCGTCCCCGACGCCGGGGACGACGTGCTCGCCGACGTCCACCGCATCACCACCGACACCCTCACCCACGTCCAGGAATACCTGGCTCACGGACACCACCACCCCCCTCGTCGTCGAGGCCCACCACGACGACCTCGCCGGCGGAACCGTCTGGGGACTTCTGCGCACCGCACAGACCGAAAACCCCGACCGGATCATCCTCGTCGACACCGATCACCACGCCGCCTCGCAGGAGGCCCTTTCCGCGCTCGTCGCCTCCGGCCAGCCCCAGGCCCGTATCCGCAACGGCACCATCGCCGTCCCCCGCCTCACCCCCACAGCACCGACCGAACCGGTCACCATCGGCGACGGCACCATCCTCATCACCGGCGGCACCGGCAGCCTCGGCTCCCTCATCGCCCGCCACCTCGTCACCACCCACGGCGCACGCGACCTCGTCCTCGTCAGCCGCACCGGACCCGACGCCGACAACGCCACCACCCTCACCACCGAACTCGAACACCACGGCGCCCGCGTCCGCATCATCGCCTGCGACATCACCGACCACGACGCCCTCACCCACCTCATCGACGACACCGGCCCCCTCACCGGCGTCATCCACACCGCCGCAGCCCTCGCCGACACCACCTTCGACCACCTCCAGCCCCACCACCTCACCACCACCCTCACCCCCAAAGCCGACCCCGCCTGGTGGCTCCACCAACTCACCCAGCACCACAACCTCACCCACTTCGTCCTCTTCTCCTCCGTCGCCGGCATCCTCGGAGCACCCGGCCAGGCCAACTACGCAGCCGCCAACACCTTCCTCGACACCCTCGCCACCCACCGACGCACCCAAAACCTCCCCGCCACCTCACTCGCCTGGGGCTGGTGGGAGAACCCGACCGGGTTGGCCCGGGACCTTGGCGCGGCCGACCGGGAACGGATGACCCGCGCCGGGCTGCGCGGCCTGTCGGACGCCGAGGGGCTGGCGTTGTTCGACGCGGCGATCGGTGCTGGTGCCGCCGTGCTGGTGCCGGCGAAGCTGGATGTCCAGACGCTCGGGCGGCTGGACACGATGCCGGAGGTGCTACGGGGGCTGGTCCGACGGGCTCGGCCGACCGCTCTCGGCGCCACGAGCCCCGTACCGCCCGCAGTCAGCGGCGAGTCGGCGTTGGAGCTGGTGTGCACGTACGTCGCCGAAGTGCTCGGGCACGCCGACCGAAGCGCGGTGGACCGCGACCGGGACTTCCGGGAACTCGGCTTCGACTCGCTGACCGCGGTCGAGCTGCGGAACCGCCTGGCGTCCGCCACCGGGCTGCGGCTGTCCGCGACCGTGGTTTTCGACCATCCAACGGCCACGGCGCTCGCCGGCCATCTGCGGGAGCAGCTCTCCGCCGGACGTTCGCCGGAGTCATCGGCGTACACGGTGGCCGCGCTGTACGAGAGGCTGTACCAGGACGGTCGGATCGAGGCGGCGACACAGATGCTGGTCGGGGCGTCGTGGTCGGTACCCACGTTCTCGGCCGAGGACAGCGCTGAGCACGCCATGCCGCCGGTGGCGGTGGCGGCCGGTCCGCGGTTGCCCAAACTGGTGTGTGTTCCGGCGGTGACCCCGGTGGCCGTTCCGCACGAGTACGACGCCCTGGGCCGTCGGCTGGACGGCGTCCTGGACGGCGTGGTGCTGCCGTACCCCGGTTTCGGTGCCGGGCAGGCCGTCCCGTACGACCGGGAGGCGCTGATCGCGATGCACGCGCGGTCGGTGCTGGCACACGTCGGTGACGAGCCGTACATCCTGTTGGGCCGGTCCATGGGCGGCTCTGTCGCTCACGCCGTCACCAGCGAGCTGGAGCGGCTGGGCCGCGGGCCGCAGGGGCTGGTGCTGATCGACACCTACCCGTTGGACAGCGACGGGCGCCCCCAGGAGTGGCTGCTCGGGCTGCCGGCACAGGCGGCGGTGGAGGCGGGCGCGCCGGACGATGCCGCGCTGCTCGCGATGGGCGCCTACCTGCGGATGTTCGCCGGCTGGGCCCCGTGCGCGGTCACCGCGCCGACGCTGTTCCTGCGGGCCGGCCGGCCCACGCCGGAGATGGCCGGGCGGGACAGGTGGCAGGCGGAGTGGCCGATGCCGCACGATCTGGTCGAGGTGACGGGCGATCACTTCACGGTGCTGACCGATGAGGTGGCCGACACCGCGGACGCGTTGCTGGGCTGGCTGGAGAAACTGGGCTGACCGGGAGGCCGGCCGTCAGGCCGGTGTGGCCGCCACCGCGACGGACGTCCCGGCGACTGCCGTCCGTGGCGGCCGGGAGCGGGCGCCCCAGACCGGTCTCGACCGGGTGCAGCAGCTCGTGGAGGCGACGGTACGGGCCGGGTGCCGGCCGAAAGGTCGCTGCCGGCGGAGCTGGGGCCCGTACCGCGTGACGGCCGGGTCGTGCGGCGTGCCGGATTTCCCGCCTGACCTGCTGTGACAGGTGGTCGACCGGCCGGGCGACTGACGGGCGGTGACCGGTCCGTGGAACGGACGGTGGAATTCCGTCACTGGGCGCGGGTGCGGCGCACACCTAGCATCAGCGACGCCGGAACGACCCGGTCGGCACAGGGGGATCGGCCTCATCGCAGGAGGTACCTTGACAAGGTTGGTGGAGAGGGACGAGCAGCTATCCCGTCTTGCCGCGTTGCTGGGCCAGGCCCGGTCGGGGACGGGGGGCATCGCCCTCGTGGAGGGGAAGGCGGCGACCGGCAAGACCGACTTGCTGCACTCGTTCGCCCGGTCCGCCGACGACGCGTTTTCGGACGGGGCGTCCGAGGCCGTCGGATCCGCGGCGGGCAGGCCCGCCGACGGCGCGTCAGCGGGCCGCGGGCCGGCGGGCGACCGGTCGGTGGACGGTGTGGTCACGGTCCGCGTGACGGCGGACAGCCTGGTCGTGGGCGGTGAGTCCGCGGTCGGCGGCGCGCTGCTCCAGTTGCACGCGATCTGCTCACCGGCGGAGCAGGCGCTTCCGTTGGGCGTGGTGAGCCAGCTCTTCCTGGCGCCTGCTCTGCCGGCGGCATTCCGGGCCCGCGCCGCGGAGCTGATCGACCGTCTGGCGTCGGCCCCCGGCACCGGGGCGACGGAGCGGCTCACCGCCCAGGTGCTGCACGGGCTGTGCGTGGAACTGCTCGCCCTGGTGGACCGTTCGCCTGCGCTGATCACGGTGGACGACGTACAGCACGCCGACCCGGAGTCGGTGCTGTGGCTGCTGTACCTGGCGCGGCGCATCGCCCCGGCCCCGGTGCTGGTCGTGCTGGCCAGCGACGTCGGGCCGCACCCCGGCTTCCAGGCGGCCAGGACGGAGCTGTTGCGGTATCCGCACAGCGACGTGATCACGGTCGGCCGGCTGTCGCAAGAGGGCACCGCGGAGCTGATCGGCCACCATCTCGGGCCGTCGGCCGCGCAGCGGCTGACCCCGGCGTTCTTCGGCGCCAGCGGAGGCAACCCGCTGCTGCTGAACGCGCTGCTGGAGGACTGGCGGACCGGCCGCACCATGGCCGGCCACGCCTACCGGCGCGCGCTGCTGACCAGTGTGCGGCGGGGCGGGCCCACCGGGCTCGCCGTGGTCCGGGGGCTGGCGGTGCTGGGTGAGCACGCGTCGGAGGCGCTGTTGAGCCGGCTGGTCGGGATGAACGTGGACGTGGTCGCCGAAACGGTCCGGACCTTCGAGGCCGCGGGGCTGCTCAGCGACGGAGGGTTCGCACATCCCAACGGTCGGGCCGGGGTGCTCGACGACATGCCGCCGCAGCAGCGCGCCGGGCTGCACCGCACCGTGGCCCGGCTGTTGCAGGAGCGGGGCGAACCGGCCACGGCCGTCGCGGCGCACATCATCGCGGGCGAGGGCGCCGACGGGATCGCGACCACCCGGGTGTTACGGGACGCGGCCGAGAGCCACCTTCTGGAACAGCGGTTCTCGGTCGCCGTCGACTGCCTGGAACAGGCGCTGCGGAGCAGCCGGGACGGCCGGGAGCGCGCGGCGATCCGGGCGAGGCTCGCGCAGGTGGAGTGGCGTTCCGATCCCCGGGCGGCGGCCCGTCACCTGGAACCGCTGGTCGGGGACGCCCGCGCCGGTGTGCTCGCGCCCGGTGACGTCATCGAGGTGTGTCTGCAGTTGCTGTGGCAGGGCCGCGGCGAGGAGGCCGCCGCGCTCACCGAGAAACTGCGGGCGGCGCCCGACGACGCCCCGGCCGACACCGGGGCGCGCCTGCGGGCGTTCGAGCTGTGGCTGATGTGTACCCATCCGCGGCCGGTGCGGCGGCGCCGACCGGTGCTGCGGGGCCAGTCGGCAGCCGACGGCCCGGCGGAGCGGACCGCTCCGTGGCAGCAGTTCTCGGAGGTGCTGGCGGATGTGCTCATCCACAGGCGGTACGAGGAGGCCACCGAGCGGGCCGAGCAGTTGCTCCACAAGGCTGGCCTCCAGCGGGGTCCGGTGTGGACCGGCGAGTCGGCGCTGCTGTGCCTGATGCCGGAGGTGTACGCCGACCGGATGGCGCAGGCGACCCGGTGGTGCGAGGTGTGGCGCCACGATCCGTGGATAGCGCGGGTCCCGATGTCGCGGGCCGAACTGGCGGCGGTGTCGGCGGAGATCGCCGTCCGGCGCGGGGACCTGGCCGCGGCGGTCGAACGGGCGCGGGCCGCGCTGGAGGAGGTGTCCGTGCCGGCCTGGGGCACAGCCGTCGGCCTGCCGCTGAGTTCGCTGATCCTGGCCGCGACCCGGACCGGCCAGGTGCGGACGGCCGCCGAGTACCTGCGGGTGCCGGTGCCCGCGTCGATGTTCGAGAGCCGGTACGGGCTGCACTATCTGTACGCGCGCGGCCACTACCACCTGGCATGCGACAACCACACCGCCGCGCTGGCGGACTTCTTCGCCTGCGGCGAGCTGATGCGCTCCTGGTCGTTGGACACTCCCGGACTGGTGCCGTGGCGCACCGGAGCGGCGGAGGCCTGGCTGCGGCAGGGCAACCGGGAGCAGGCGAGACGGCTGCTGAACGAGCAACTGGCCGGGGTGGGCACGGACTTCGGCCGGGTTCGGGGGCAGGCCCTGCGGCTGCTGGCGGCGTGCGGGAGCGAGCGTCGGCGCACCGACCTGCTGGGGGACGCGGTGGAGGTCCTGGAGGGCACCGGGGACCGTTACGAGCTGGCGTGGGCGCTGGCCGACCTGAGCCGCGCGCACCACGCCTCCGGCGAGCATCGGCGGGCGCGGCAGACGGCCCGCAGGGCCTGGTACGTGGCGCGCGGCTGCCAGGCCGAGCCGCTGTGCGGGGAGCTTTTCCCAGGCATGACCGACAACGAGGTGGGCGGGCCCGGCTCGTTGGCAGACACCGCGCTGGGCTTCCTCAGCCGGGCCGAGCGGCGGGTCGCGACGCTGGCGTCGGCCGGCTACACCAACCACGCCATCGCGAGGAAACTGTTCATCACCGAGAGCACGGTCGAGCAGCACCTCACGAAGGTGTACCGCAAGCTCAACGTCAAGCATCGCGAGGAACTGCCCGCGCTGCTCCACCACGACACAGCGACGTCGGCATGAGGCGCGATCCGCTGCCGTCGGCGTGGGAGTCGCTGCCGGCCCAGCAGCAGCCGGAGTGGGACGCGCACCCCTTGCACGCCGCTGTACTCGGGCGGCTGCGGAACGCCGCGCCGCTGGTGACCCATGCCGAGGCGGCGACCCTGGGACAAGGGCTGGCGGAGGTCGCGCTGGGCAGGGCGCGGGTGGTGCAGGCGGGTGACTGCGCGGAGAGCTTCTACGAGTCCGGGGCCGCGCACACCGCGGCGAAGGTGGCGGCGATCGATGCGCTGGCCGACCGGATGGCGGCGCTGGCCGGGCAGTCGGTGCTGCGCATCGGACGGATCGCCGGGCAGTACGCCAAGCCGCGGTCGGCACCGGTCGAGGTGGTCGACGGGGTGAAGCTGCCGGTCTTCCGCGGCCACATGGTCAACCAGGAGACCGTTTCGGAGCTCGCCCGGCGGCCCGATCCGCGCCGGATGGTGTGGGCGTACCACGCGAGCGCGGAGATCCTGTCGGACCTGCGCGCCCGGCGCCGGGCGGCCGCGGACGGCGGGCGGCTGGGGCCGTGGTCGAGCCACGAGGCGCTGGTGCTGGACTACGAGGCGGGCCTGGTGCGGCACGATCCGGTGAGCGGCAGGTCTCTGCTGGGATCCACGCACTTCCCGTGGATCGGTGAGCGGACCCGCCAGCTCGACCACGCGCACGTGGCGCTGCTGGCCGCGGTGGGCAACCCGGTGGGCTGCAAGATCGGCCCGTCGACGGACCCGGACACACTGCTGGGGCTGTGCGCCGCGCTCGATCCGGACCGGGTGCCCGGGCGGCTGACATTGATTTTCCGGATGGGCCGCGACATGGTCGCGGGCGCTCTTCCACCGCTGGTGCGTGCGGTGGTGTCGGCAGGGCATCCGGTGGTGTGGATGAGCGATCCGATGCACGGCAACACGCGACGGGCGGCGGGCGGGGTCAAAACCCGGTACCTGGCCGACCTGGTCGCGGAGAGCCGGGAGTTCCGGCGGGTTGTCGAGGGGGCGGGCCGGCACGTCGGCGGGCTGCACCTGGAGGTGGCCGCGGAACACGTCACCGAGTGCGTCGGCCGCCACGGGGACGAAAGCGCGCTGACCGAGCGTTACCGGACGCTGTGCGACCCGAGGTTGACCGTAGAGCAGGCGTCCGAGCTGATCGACGCCACCTTCTGATCTGACTGGAGGCTGTATCCCGTGATCTTGGTAACCGGAGCTACCGGGTCCGTAGGCGGTGAGGTCGTCGACCGGCTGCTGGAGCAGGGCGAGAAGGTCCGTGTGCTCACCCGCAACCCCGAGGGGGCCCGGCGCTGGGCCGGGGCGGTGGACGTCGTGACCGGTGATCTGTCGGACCCCGGTGCGCTGGGGCCGGCGCTGGACCGGGTGGACCGGGCGTTCCTGCTGCTGGTGCTGCCCGGTGTCCGGCAGGCCGGGCCGATCATGGACGCGGTGCGCGACGCGGGCGTGGAGCACGCGGTGCTGCTGTCCTCGATCCGGGCGGGCAGCGCGCAGGACAGCGCTCTCAAGCAGGTCAACCTCGCGGCCGAGGCGGCGGTCCGGGAATCCGGCCTGGGCTGGACCGTGTTGCGCGGCGGCACGTTCATGTCCAACACGCTGCCGTGGGCGGCGTCGGTGCGCACCGAGCGGGTGGTGCGGGCCTTCGGCGGGGGCTTCCGCAGTTCGGCGGTGGACCCGCGGGACGTCGGCGCGGTGGCGGCGCGGGTGCTGGCGGATCCGATCCCGCACCGGTCCCGTACTCACACGCTGACGGGCGGGGAGGTGGTCACGATCACTGAGCAGGTGGCCGTGCTGGGTGACCTGCTCGGCGAGCCGGTCACGTTCGAGGAGCTGCCGGAAGCGGTGACGAGAGCGGCGATGGTGGAGCAGCTCCACTACCCGCCGGCCCTCGCCGACTCGATGGTGACCATGCTGCGGAACGGCGACGAGAGCCTGCCGCGGGTCGACGGGGCAGTGGCGGAGATCCTGGGCCGGCCACCGCGGTCGTTCCGGGAGTGGGCCGCGGACCACATCGAGGTGTTCCGGTGACGAACGACTGCGACGTGCTCGTGGTCGGCTGGGGCCCGGTCGGCCAGTTGACCGCGATGCTCCTGGCCCAGCAGGGCTGGCGGGTGACCGTGCTGGAGCGCCACGAGCGGCCGTACCCGTTCCCGCGGGCGGTGCACTTCGACGGGGAGACCGCGCGGTATCTGGCGGCTGCCGGGATCGGGGACCGGCTGCACGAGGTCGGGAACCCGGCGGTCGACTACGAGTTCCACACCGCGGACGCGGAAGTGCTGATGCGGCTGGAACTGGGCGACGACCCGCCGGGGTCGTCCGGCTGGCCGCGGTCGGTGGTCTTCCACCAGCCGGCGCTGGAGCGGGTGTTGCAGGAACGGGCCGAGAAGTTGCCGAACCTCCGGCTGCTGCGCGGCGTCGAGGTGACCGACTGTGTCGAACGGGACGACCACGTGGAGGTCCACGCGGGCCGACAACGGTTCACCGCGTCCTGGGTGGTCGGCTGCGATGGCGCGAACAGCGCGGTACGTCGCGCCATCGGGTCGACAGTGACCGACCTGGGGTTCTTCTACGACTGGCTGCTGTGCGACCTGGTGCTGCACGAGCAGCGCGAATTCCGGCCGAACAACCTGCAGATATGCGATCCGGCGCGCCCGACCACGGTGGTCTCGGGCGGCCTGGACCACCGGCGCTGGGAGTTCATGCGGCTCCCGGGCGAGAGCATCGAGGAGCTGAACCGGCCGGAGACCGCGTGGCGGCTGCTGGAACCGCACGGGATCACCCCGGACACCGCCACGATGCACCGGCACGCCGTCTACACCTTCAGGGCGCAGTGGGTGGACCAGTGGCGGCACGGCCGCGTACTGCTGGCCGGGGATGCCGCGCACCTGATGCCGCCGTTCGCCGGCCAGGGGATGTGCGCGGGCATCCGGGACGCGGCCAATCTGGTCTGGAAGCTGGACCTGGTGCTGCGCGGCCGCTGCGACGACGCTGTGCTGGACAGTTACGCGGCCGAACGCGCCGGGCACCTGCGGCACTTCATCGACTTCGCGATCGAGCTGGGCAAGATGGTGTGCGAGCTGGACCCGGCGGCGGCCGCGCTGCGGGACACCATGCTGCTGGCCCGCGCGGCCGACCCCGACGCGGGGGACCCGCCGCAGCTCAGCGGGGTTCCGCTGACCGAGGGGCTGCTGTCCGGGGCGAGCCCCGGTGCCGGCGCCTACATGCCGCAGGGCCGAGTGACCGGTACGGCCGGCACCGGACGGTTCGACGACGTGGCCGGGCGCGGATTCGTGTTCCTGAGCTCCGAGGACCCGGCGGCTCTGCTCGACGACGCCGACCGGGAGTTCCTGGCCGGCGTCGGGGCCCGCCTGGTACGGGTGGTGCCGGCCGGCTCGCCGGTGCGCGAGGACCACGTGGCCGACGACGACGGGGTGTATCTGCCGCTCCTTGCCGAGTTCTCGGCGGTCGCGCTGCTGGTGCGGCCGGACTTCTACGTCTTCGGTTCCGCCGCGGACCGTCCCTCGGTGGCGGACCTGGTGGGCGACCTGCGTCGGGGGCTGCGATCCGCGACGCCGCAACGATCACTCACACTCATGGAAGGACCAGCATGACGACCACGAACGAGTCGCTGTGGCAGAAGTGGAGGGACCTCTGGTACGACCAGTTGGACCTCGCCGACGAGATCATCGCGCCCGGATTCAAGGTGTGCCTGGAGTCCGACAACGACCTCAGCGCGATCAACGACGCGCAGGCGGTGCGCCGGTGGGTGGTGGCGGTGAACGCGATCTTCCAGGAGGCGAAGTTCACCGCTCTGGTCGGGCCGATCATCACGGACGAGTACATCACCACGCACTGGGGCGTCATCGGCAAGCTGGGTCCGGGCGTCCCTGAGATCGGGCCCGAGGGCGCGACGTTCACCCGGGTCCTGACCGAGATCCTGAAGGTGGAGAACGGCCTGCTCACCGAGTGCTGGGCGTCCTTCGACCCGGTCAAGGTGTCCACCGGCTGAAACCGTCGCCGGGCTCACCGGGCGGCTGCCCGGTGAGCCCGGCGGCCGGAACGGAACGTAAGCCCGGGACGGGGCCGGAGCGGACCGCCGGACAGGTCGGCGATCGCTCGGCGGCGGCCGGTCCCGGCGGGCCGGGCGGCCCACGGTGCCAGGACCGACACCGACACCGGCACTTGCACCGGTCAGCCGAGGCGGAGTACCCCGGCTCGGCGGTCGGCGCCGGAGCGGTTGGCCTTGGGCAACTGGGCGTGCGCGATGTCTCGGATCACCGGGTGGGCGAAGGCGTAGCCGGTTCCGTTGTGGTCGCGGACGAGCAGGTGCCGCCGGGCCAGGTCGTCCAGGCAGCCGCGCACGAACTCCACGTTTCGGTAGCCCAGGGCGGCCAACGTGTCGGGCACTATGGGGCCGGAGACCAGGGTGGCCCCCTTGAGTACCTCCTTCTCGTCGGGCGCGAGGCTGTCGAGCATCGCGGCGACCACCCGGTAGATCCGGGCCGGCAGCCGCGTCTCCGGCGGGCCGTCCGGTTCGTGCAGCCGCTGGCGGGCGAACTCGATGGCGAACATGGGGTTGCCGTCGATGCGGTCCAGCAGCTCCGGGGTGAGGCCGACGACATCGTCCGCGTCTCGCAGCACCGCACACCACAGTTCCCGGACCGCGTCGTCGGCCAGGCGGTCCAGCGTCATGGTGGTGAACGCTCTGGAACGCAGATGGCGGCGGCCGACGAGCTGCGGCCGAGTGGTGGCGATCACCAGCAGCGGCATCGTGGCGACGCGTCCGGCGAGCAGTTCGAGAAATCTCAACAGGTCGTCGCCGGCTGCGTGCAGATCCTCGACGATCAGCACGACCGGGCGGTCGGCGGCGAGGCCGGTGAGCAGTTCGGCCACAGCGGCGTGCACCGCGGCGGCGTCGGATCCGGTACGAGCACGGTCGCGCGGGGCGAACAACGGGAGCAGGCTTCGGGTCAGCGACCGGGCCGCGGTGCCGTCCCCGAGCAGACCGGTCACAGCGGCGGCCAGGCGGGCCTCGGCCTCGGTCGGCGGGCAGCCGTGGGCCAGTCCCGCCCAATGGGCGACCATTCCGGCGACCGGGTCGGCGGCGGTCCGCATACCGTGGACCGCGCCGGTCCGCATCACCCGGGCCTCGCCGGGGTTCCGCCGGATCTGCCGGGCGAACTCCATCACCAGGCGGCTCTTGCCCATGCCCGCCTCACCGACCAGGGTCAGGATCCGGCCGCGGCCGCGCCGCACCACCTGGTTGAGGTGCTCTCGCAGAATCGTCAGTTCGTGACCGCGGTCGACCAGTGGCGGACGTGGGAAGTCCAGAGCGTGCAGCCGGTCCCCGCGCAGGGCCGTCGCGTCCCACATCAGCAGGCCGGTCGGTCCGGAGTACGGGTGGTGGCCGTGGATGACGTCGGCGCCGCCGCTGCGCCGGGTCGCCTCACAGATCCACACCGTGTCCGGCGGCAGCGACCGGACCTGGCGCATGGAGGTGTCGATCGCCGGACTCACCACCTCGGGCACTGTGCCGTGCGTCTTGACCAGGATCTCGTCGGTGTTGACCGAGAGCCGCACGGTGACCGGTGACGGGCCGGCGTCCGCCAGTGCGGCGAACCGGTCGCGGACGACCAGCGCGGTGCGGACGGCAGCCAGCATGTCGTGTTCGCCGGTGCGCGGGACGCCGAAAACCGCCTGGACCGTGGAGCCGGTGCAGCACACGACGGTGCCTCCGACGCTCTCCACATCGGCGCGGACCGCGTCGGCCAGGTCCGCGAGCAGGTCGTCGACGTCTTCGGGGGCGACGCCTGCGCCGAGGTCGAACGACGTGGTGAGGATGGAAACGAGTTTGCGCTCCGCGGATAAGGTGGGCGCACGCGGTGCCGGCGCGACCGGACCGGCGGCGGGCTGAGGAGCGGTCGGCATCTGTTGCGGCACCGGCCTTCCGTCCGGCGCCGCCCCTGGGTCCGGTGCCGGACTGGCGGGCGCGGGGGCGGACGGGACAAGCCGCAGTCCGGGTTCCGGAGCCCACCGCAGCGGCACGTCGTGGGCGAGGATGCACGTCTCCAGCTCGCGCAGTCCCCGGCTGGGCTCCAGCCCGAGGCCGTCCATCAGCGCCTTGCAGGTCCGCTGATAGGCGCGCAGCGCGTCGCCCTGTCGGCCGCAGTGGTACAGCGCGATCATCAGCAGTCGGCAGGCGCGTTCCCTGTGCGGCTCGGCCGTGACCAATTGGTCGAGTTCCACGACGTGTTCGTGGTGCCGGCCGACGGCGATCTCGGCCTCCAGATAGTCCTCCAGCGCGGTCAGCCGCTCTTCCTCAAGGGCGGCCAGCCGGGGCCAGGTGATGCCGGCGTCGGTCAGGTCCGCCAGCACCGGGCCGCGCCACAGGTTGAGGGCCGTCCGCAGGGGCCGGGTCGCCTCGGCACATCGACCGTCGGCGAGCGCCTCTCGGCCGGCCCGGGCCAGCCGTTCGAAGCGGAGCAGATCGACCATGTCCTCGTCGACCCGAAGGAGGTACCCGGGCGAGTGGGTGAGCAGAGCGCAGTTGGGGGCGAGGTTGCGCTCGGCGAACAGGTTCCGGATCCACGAGACGGTGTTCTGGAGCATCTTGCGCGCGGTCGAGGGGGCGCCCTCGGGCCAGATCACCTTGATCATCTGGCTGGTGGCGACCACCTCGTTCGCATGCATCAGCAGATATCCCAGGACCGCGCGCTTCTTGGGACCACCCATCGGCAGTGAGACGCCATCGCTGACCACCTGAAGTGGGCCGAGAACGTTGAATCGCACATCAAGTCCTAAACCTTGGCATGGCTGGGGCGACGCGGGAGGCAGGGATTCGCCCCGCCACTTCCACTACAGGCGGCGAGTCCACTCGTACCGTCGGGAACATCGTCGAACGCGGGCCACAACGAGTGCTGCCCGCCGTCGACCGGTACCAGTAAGGCGGCCTCGGGATCGTCGACCGGATTCACCCCGCTCATCGCCTCTCAGCGCGCTCACGCAGTGGTCGTCCCACTGTGGTCCTTTCCAGGCTCTCACCATCGGCTCCACGGGACCTCGGTACACCCCGCGGTTCAGTACAAACCCTAGAAACTGGATTGCGCGCACTCGCTCCGGCTCCGCTGCTGAGGGCAGACGGCCGGGCGCCGGCAGCCCCGGAGGGCTTCAGCACCTTGCTGGACCGCGGGACGCGAGGGGTCAAGTCGATCCGGGTCAGCCGGTCATCAGGCGCCGCAGATCCGTCGCGTACTTGCGGATGAGGGAGGGGGACAGGTGCGGGATGTCCGGCGCCGGTCCGATGCCGGTCTGTTGGACAGCCGCCCGGAAGCGGGCCGAGGGGACAACCGAACCGGGCACCGCCTCCGCCGGTTCCCGGAGGGCATGCAGCAGGGGAAGGACCGAGTACTGCCGCTGTGCCTCGGGCAGGGCGCGCAGGGCGGCATCGACGCGGACGAGCCAGTCACCGTAGTCCGCGATCCGCTCGACGCCGTGGCCGTCCTCGATGAGCCACTCCACGAACGTGTCGAGCGAGATACCGTCGTCGTGCGGGTTCACCAGGCTGAAGGTCCGGTAACCGGAGGTGCCCCGCCCCAGTGTGACGACCGACGCCGCGGTGAAGTCGACGGGCAGACCGTCGTAGTGGGGCTCCCGCGGCAGCCCGCCGCCGTCGGTCCGGTAGAAGGAGCGCGGTGCCACGCCCGTCGCGAGAACGCTGAACAGCAGCCGGCTGAACATGTCGGCCACGTTCAACTGCCCGGCGTACCGGCTGTGCGCGAGGATCATGTTGGAGCGGAACACCGTCACCGGCAGGCCGCACAGGCCGTGCGCCTCTCGCAGCAGCACCTCTCCGGCCCACTTGCTGGCCGTGTACCCGCTGGCGTATCCGTCGTCGACCGGCTGGACCGGCAGCGCGGTGCGCACGTCGGAGTCCTCGTCGAGGGGCTGCCCCGCCCGGGGGGCGGACACGGCCACGCTGGAGATGTACGTGAACGGCTTGAGCCGACTGGTCAGGGCCAGCCGGATGAGTTCGGCGGTCCCGACAACGTTGGCCTCGAACAGGTGCTGGTAGGGCAGGACATGGTTCACCAGGGCGCCCGCATGGACGATCAGGTTCACCTCACCGGCCAGCCGATCCCATGTCGTCTCGTCCAGGCCCAGTCCGGGCTGGGCGATGTCGCCTGCCAGGACCTCCAGGTGCTCGGCGGCCAACTCCTCGAAGACGCGGGTCAGTTCGGGGTCGTCGCTGCCGAAGGCGTCGGCCAGGCGCTGCCGGGCCGCAGCCGGGTCCTTGCCTCGGACCACAACGATCAGCTTGCCGCCGGCCGGGGCCAGCCGCTGGAGCCACTCCAGGGTGAGGAAGCGCCCCAGATATCCGCTGGCGCCGGTCAGCAGGACGCGGCGCGGTTCTCCGGCGGAGCGCGGCAGGTCGCGGGCGCCGTCGAGGGTGTCCGCGTCGATGAACCGGTTCAGGGTGAGGTCCTTGGCGTACACCTCGGTGGCGTCCTCGCCGTGCACCGACGCGTATGTGGGCCGCGTCGCCGCGGCCGTGCGCTTGGCCTCGATGTAGGCGGTCACCTGCCGCAGGTCGTGCGCGGGGCTGATGATGACGTCGACCGGCACCCGGATGCCGAAGGTGTCGTACAGCAGGTTCGACAGGGACACCGCCGACAGCGAGTCACCGCCGAGGTCACGGAAGTGCGCGGAGGGGCTCACCTCGGCCATCGAGCCCGCCAGCAGCGCCCGAGCGGCCCGCTGGACCGTCTCCAGCACCGGCCGGTCGCCGCCTGTGCGGCGCAGGTCGTGCAGCTCCTGGGTCTCGCGGGCCGAGATATCGGCGTACAGCTCCTCCAGGCGCTCGCCGTAGCGCTCGACGAGCCTGGGCGACAGCAGCTTGCGATTGTCCGAGAGCAGGCCGTTGGCCTGGCTGAACGGCTCGGTCTCAAGCAGCAGACCCCGGGGAATCTCATGGGGGTTCAGGCCGTTGTCCTTCGCGATCCGCTGGAACGATTCACTCAGAAGCTGTTCGAGGCGCTCCCGGTCGTCCCCGTACCGGGCCAGGGCGTCCGGGGTGGGCACTACGACGGCGAGCAGGTAGGAGCGCTCGCTGTTGCCGTAGACGAAGATCTGCCGCGCCAGCGGGCTGGTGGCGAAGACGGCCTCCAACTGCGCGATCGCCACGAACTCGCCCTGGGACAGCTTCAGGGCGTTCTTGCGGCGGTCCACGATGGCGATGCGGTTCGGCCCGAGCTCCGTGACGATGTCCCCGGTCCGGTAGTAGCCGTCCTCGTCGAAAAGCTCCGCCGTGAGTTCGGGCCGCTGGTAGTAACCGGGGATGATGGCGTCGGTCTTGAGCAGGAGCTCGCCGCGCGGATGCGGGATGTCGGTACCGAAGTAGCCGAGTTCGGGCACGTCGGCCAGCTTGTAGTCGGTCACGGGCGGACGCAGCAGCTCGCCGTCGATGGAGATGCTCCCGGTCTCCGTGGAGGCGTAGATGTTGTGCAGGTGGATACCGAAGAGGGTCTCGGTGAACTCGGCCAGCTCGGCGGAGAGCGGCGCGGAGGTGGAGTTGGCCCAGGTGATACGGCCACCGAGGAGGTCCTCGCGCAGATGCTTGCGCACCTCGGCAGCGGCCACGTCCGGGTCGGCGCCTTCGGCGGTCCGCCGGCCCAGCTCGCTCTGGTAGCGCTGGTGGAGCATCTCGCACACGCGCGGTACCAACGTCAGCTCGGTGGGTCGTACGAGCGCGATGTCCTCGAATAACGTCGACAGGTCGCTGCTGGCGGTGAAGTAGCTGGTGCCGCCGCGCATCAGCGTGTTCTTCAACGCGTAGTGGCCGGCTATGTGGCTCATCGGCATGTAGTTGATGGTGTCCACGTTCGTGCCGGCGAACAGCTCCGACCAGGCGCCCCAGGGCGCCCGGGCCAGCCGCTCGGTGTACATGGCACCCTTCGGCGTTCCGGTACTGCCCGAGGTGTAGATGAGCATCGCGAGGGGGTCCTCGTCGTCGCCGGGGGTGTACAACGGCGCCTCGGGCAGGGCCGCGCCACGGTCGAGGATCTCCGACAGGGCGATGACGTCCACATCTCGTCCGGCCCGGGCCAGACCGTCGCGGGCCTTGGCGAAGCGTTCCGACTGATCTTCGTCGCGCGGGTGGTAGTCGAAGACCACCAGTCGCTGTACCGAGGGTGTACGCAGGGCCAGTTCGGTCGCCGTGTCCAAGCGCTCGATGCTGGCGGCGACGAGGAACAACTCGGTCTCCGCCGCGATGGACGCGAGCTGCCCGGTCGGTGCGCTTGTCTGCAACGGGACACTGACGGCGCCGAGGTGCGCGCAGGCCATGTCCAGGGTCGCGTAGTCCCGGCTGGCGAAGCCGAGGAGGGCCACCCGGTCGCCCGCGTTCAGTGGGCGCTGCGGGTGGTGGTGCCATTCGCTCGCCACGGCGCGGATACGGTTCCACAGTTCGCGGTAGGTGGTCGTTTCGTAGCGGGGCAGCAGACGAGCCGAAACGCGCCCGTTCCGGGCGTTCCGCACGAACTCCCTCGCACGTTCACCGACGGCGGGCCGGTCCCCGTGGCGCTCCAAGGCACCTGCCATTACTTGCGCGAGTCGCAATCTAGTCTCCGCGTCGCATTGGTGTCATTGGCGGGAAGGAGGTGATGCGCGTCAATATGCCGGGCGATCGATATGGCAGGCCAACGTCGCGGCGGCGGCCCGGAAACCACACCGACCGGCCGGATTCCTTGCTTGAGGCTATCAGAGCGGAACGAGCGCCACCGTAAGAATTGAGACTGTGAAGCCACCCTTTTCAGCGCGCCCAAGTGCTGTTCACCGCGACGCCGAGCGGTGATGGAAGTCCACGGATCGCTTTTCCCGTGCGGGGTCCGGTCAGGGGTCGACGATGGCACCACGCCCGGGCGGTCAGGCCCATCGGCGCCCCCGGCTGCCCTGGAAGAAGGTGCCCGTGATCCACCGTGACGACTCCTGCGGCCATGGCCGAAACGAGCAGCGCCTGATGCGGAACGTCACCGTCCACGCCCTCACTGACCTGCCGCCGAACAGTCCGACGCGGCAGAGATCGCCACTTGGGCCCGTGGGCACCGGCCGTGGAGAACACCGTCCACCGGGTGCGTGATGTCGCCCTCGACAACGGGAAGTGCGGAGGACGCCTCCACGACGCTCGGGTTCGCGGGGCTGAGACTGTGCCCTACATGGAGATGCCTCGCGCCTCGCCCGATCAAGTAATAAATCGCCATGGGAGGAGTTCGGCGTAAAACTCATTCAGGTCGCGGCTTACGTCGCGGATCTGGCCAACAACCAGACCATAATGAGAGCTCTTGGGTGCAGTTCTGGGAGTTTGCTCCCGAGAACTGGTATGCGCCGACCAATGCCTCTGGCGCCGATCCCAACTCCCTTGTTCAACTCAACGTAATTGCGCCGTAAAAAATGCCCTCTACGCCCGAAGACACCCGTGCCGCGCTGATTAAGTCCGCAGAAGCCGTGTGCTCGGCGTTCGGTTCTGATCCGGTGCCGGCGCACGGACCGTGGGTGCACGTCTAAACCATTCCGAACGATCGGTTGGGACAGGACGGCCGCATTCCCGACAGGGAGGGCCTCCGGGCCCTCCTACGTGTCGACGCCTCGGACTCGGACTCGGCCTCGGACTCGGCCTCAGGGATGGAGCTTCTTCTTCTCCGCCAGCATCGCCACGAACTTCTCGATCCGCCGGGCCCTGGTGTCCGCCTTTTTGGCGTCCTGGATCCGGTAGAGGATCGCGTACCGGTTCCGACGGTCGAGCGTCTCGAAGAACTCGGCAGCCGCCGGGGTCTCCGCCAGAGCCGCAGTCAGATCGTCGGGAACGCCGGCGGCCTTCATCCCGTCGTACGCCGCCTCCCAGCGGCCGTCCGCCTTGGCGCGCTCCACCTCGGCCAAGCCCGCCGGACGCATCCTGCCCCGCTCGGTCAAGGCCGCGACCTTGTCCCTGTTGACCTTGGACCACTTGCTCCCGGCCCGCCGCGGGGTGAACCGCTGCAGCCAGAACCTGTCATCGAACTTGGCCTTCTGCCCGTCGATCCAGCCATAGCAGAGGGCCACGTCCAGGGCCTGGGCGTAGTCGAACACCACCACCCCGGGGGCCTTCTTCCTCAGCTTCAACCAGATCCCAGGGCAGGAGTCGTGGTGTCGGGCGAGCCAGGTCTCGAAGGCATCAGCGGATTCGAATGACAGTGTTTCCCGTTCTTCAGGCACCACGACAGTGAAACACACGGTGTCCGTCGCAGACCGCCCCCATGCGAACAAACCTTCGATTCCTTGCACGCCGACATCGCCTGGATCACCCGCATCACTCACATCCCCCGGGACGTGCTCCCGGGCCGTTTTCCGCAACGAGTTCGGCCAGCATCGCGCTCGTCGCTTCGTCGGCCGGCAGGAACGCCTCAAGTCGAAGTTCTGCGACGGTGACGTCGATGGCAGTGCCGAAGTGGGTGAGCGTGGTGATGAGCGTCAACTCCCTGTCGTCGTCCGGATCCTCTGTCCGAAGGCGCAGCGGTACGGCGAAGCCAAGGTGGTGCGGTGACTCGCCGCGCGGCCGTGGTGGTGCCAGGCCGGTGAGTTCGCCGACCAGGTGCTGGAGCTGTTCGTCGGGGTTCCGTACGCTCTCGACCTGGACACGGTCGATGATGTGCCACGCCCACTCGTCGAGGTTGACGATGCGTGACGCAAGACCCTGCGGATGCAGCAACACCCGGGGAACGCTCACCGGCGGTGCGAGCAGATGCGGGGCCACGCCGGCGGTGAGCGCGTGGAAGGCGGCGTTGGCCGAGACGAGGTCACCGTAACGGTTGACGACCACCGCCGGGTACGGCAGATGACCGCGCAGGATCCGTTCGAGGGCGGTGCGAATCGGTTCGAGCTGGGGGTCGTCCAGGCGGGTCTGCGGGTAGGCCGGTGCGAATCCGGCCGCAAGCAGCAGTTCGTTGCGCTCGCGGATCGGCACCTCCAGGGATTCGGCCAGCCGGATGATCATTGACCGGCCGGGCGTCGACCGTCCGCTCTCGATGAAGCTGACATGCCGCTGTGTGGATCCCGCGCGCACGGCCAGTTCCAGTTGGCTCACGCGTCGCCGGGTGCGCCACTCGCGCAACGCGCTGCCGAGCCCGCCGCCTGTGGTCGATTCGCTCATCACCTCTCTTGTGTAACCCGCTCGCTTGCTGATCGGCGATTCCCCGCGGGGAATTGCCGCGTGGCGGCCGACCCAGCACGGTCGTTGCCGTACGCCGACCATCTCCAACCGAGGATCGATCATGGCCGACACCGACACCGACACCGTGACTGACACCGACACCGACACCGACACCGACACGAATACCGCCACTGACGCACGCAATCTCACCGACCGCTACGTTGCCTTGTGGAACGAGCCCGACGCAGGGCGCCGCCGCGCCGCGATTCAGGAGCTGTGGTGCGCCGACGCGGTCCATGTGCTCCAGCCTCCCGAGGAGATTCTGCGGACCGCTCAAGGGCTGGGCTTCGACCGACTTGTTCTGGAGGCGCGCGGGCACCGGGCGCTGGAGTTCCGGGTGACGCGTGCGTACGAGGAGTTCGTCGCGCCGGGCACCTTCGTCTTCCGGTCACGCGGCAACACCGACCGGCTCCACGACATCGTCAAGTTCAACTGGGAGATGGTGCCCCGGGACGGTGGTGAGGCCGTCGGCGTGGGACTGGAGATCCTCGTTCTCGACGCCGAGGGCCGCATCGTCAGCGACTACCAGTTCATCGAAGGATGAAAGGATGAGAGCGATGACGACCGGGCTCCCGTCCACGGTGCGCAGCTACCACGTCAGCACGGGCGGCGGCATCGATGGCCTGTCGCTGCGTACGCACGGACCACGTACACCCGGGGCGGGAGAGGTCGCGGTCGCGGTCCACGCCACTTCGCTCAGTTTCCGTGAACTTCTTGTGGTGCGCGGCCAGTACGTACTGCCCGTCAAACCGGACGTCGTACCGGTCTCCGACGGTGCCGGCGAGGTCGTCGCCGTCGGGCCGGATGTCCGGCGGGTACGACCGGGCGACCGCGTCGCCGCCACACTGTTCCCGCGGTGGCTGGACGGTCCTCTGGAACCGGCGTTCCTGCCGCAGCTCGGTGGCTCGCTCAACGGAATGCTGACGGAGCTGGCCATCCTGCCCGAGGACGCTCTGGTGTCCATCCCCGACCACCTCTCCTACGCCGAGGCGGCAACCCTTCCCTGCGCCGCGGTCACGGCGTGGAACGCCCTGACCGGCGACGGCCGCGGAGTCCAGCGCGGACAGACCGTACTGGCCACCGGCTCCGGCGGTGTGTCACTGTTCACGGCGCAGTTCGCCAAACTGCTGGGCGCGAGAGTAATCGCCACGACGAGGAGTACGGACAAGGAGCAGCGCCTCCGTAGTCTGGGTGCCGACGAGGTCATCAACTACCGCGACAGACCGGACTGGCACACCGCCGCCCGCGAACTCACCACTGGGCGAGGGGTCGACCGAATCGTCGACACCGCTGGAACGCTGGAGCAGTCGCTGAAGGCGCTCGCCGTCGACGGCCACATCTCCTTCGTCGGCTCCGTCTCCGGCAACTGGCCACCGGTCGATCCCCGTCTCCTGTTCGGCGCCGCCGCCACGGTCCGGGCCTTGGCGGTCGGCAGTCGCGCCCAGTTCATCTCAATGAACGACGTCATCACCGCGCATCGGCTGCGGCCAGTCATCGACCGGGTGTTCCCGTTCGAAGAAGCCGCAGCGGCGTACCGCTACTACGAGTCGGCCAACCCGTTCGGAAAGGTGATCATCAAGATCGGATAACCAGGCAGCCAGCCCGGACGGGGGCAGGCCCAGGTGCTTCGCTGGCTCAGGCGCAAACACCGCCGGATCGTCGACCAGCGGACTGAGATGTGTCATCTGGAGCTCCTCCAGCCAGTGCGACAGCACCAGTTCCTCGTCGCGCGTGAGCTTGATCGTCATCTGCTCTTGACCCAACACATAGGGGCACCTGTCTCATGGAGGGGTACACCGATCTCCCGCAACCACTGAGAGGCGCCCGTGACGACACTCGCGCTGTTCCTTGTTGTCCTGACCGGCGCCACGGCCGGTCTCGTCCTCGTCGTCCGCGGGCTCCTGACGGCCGTCCGGGGGTCCGAGCGCACCCCGGGGAGCCTGTTACGCGCCGCCGCGCTCCTCGCCGGAGGAGGTGCCCTCGCCCTCTACGCCTGGGGCACAGCCCACGCGCTTCTCGCGGTGCTGAGCGTTGAGGACGGGGGCACCGGGTCGTGGCCGCCCCGGCCCTGCCTCGCTGCGGGTCCCGACATGGCGTCGCATGTGGACGGATACCGGATTTCCTATCTGCCGCTTCGTTTCGAATGCCACCTCAGTACCGGCGGAACGTACGCCACCGCGTCCGTTCCCGCGTACGTCAATCCGGCGTTTCTAGGCCTGACCGGTGTCGCCTGCGTCATCCTGGGCACCGCCGCGGCGAGACGCGTAGAGGCCGTGCCGGCCCGCAAACAGGAAGCATGAGGCGTAGATCTGAAGAAGACTCGTGATCGTCGGCCCCGGCGAAACGCCGGATCTGGAGTGGCCGGCCGCCCGCCACGCCGCGCTCCGCCGGGTTCCCGATCAGGTGTCACCGATGCAGGGCGCCTCCGGCGGGGTGCCGGGTGGGAGGGCTTCGCGTTCCGCCTTGGTGAAGTCCCGGCCGATGTTCTCGCAGAGGTGGTCGAACCAGGCGTCGGGACGAACGTCGAAGGTGGTGCGTCGGCCTTCGCGGTCCACAACGATCAGTTCGGTGCCCCGGAGTAAGGCCGTGGAATCGAGGCTGCCCGGGATCGTGCCGATGGTACTGCCATCGTCGATGCTCGACAGTTTGTAGGCGCTGTCGGCCGCCACCGCTATGACCACCGGTCCGCTGTCTGCCATGCCTGTGACAACGTCGCCGTACCCCATGGTGATGGGCGCTCCGGTGATCGTGCCCTTGGCGATGTCCCAGCGGTGCAGCCTGCCGTCGTCGTGTTGCACCATCAGGTACCGGCCGTCCGCGGAGAAGGTCATCACACTGGGGTCGCCCTCGCCGAAGCGCGTGCTGATCTCGTCCCCTTTCAGCACCTCGACCCGCTCACGGGTACGGATGTCCCAGATCTGGATCCTGCCCTTGACCGTGTCGCCACGCGTCACCACGGCAACCTGATACGGGTTGCCCGGGCGCCCCCGGAGTTGGCCGAAGACCGGGGGAAAGGCCCGGACGGCCGGTGCGCGGTCAACGTACAGCGGCTTTCCCGTCTGTACACCTCGCTCGGGATCCACTCGGAGCAGCGCGCCGCCCGCGGTCAGGACGGTGACGTCGCCACTCGGCAGGGGTTCGACCATGTCGATCTCGCTCTCCGGCTCGCCGGTCTCCGCGCCCGTGTCCAGCGGCACTTCCACGGGGCTGGACGATGCGTCGGCCTCGTACGAGAACAGGTCAGGACCGCTCCCCCAGAGCACCAAGTGCTTCGCGTCCGACGTCCAGGCGAGGCCCGACGCACGGCCACCACCGACCGGCTGCGGCAGGTCGGCGGTGGTGCTGCCGCCGCGTACGAGGTCCACCACCTTGAGCTGGCTGTCTGTCAGCCGTGCGACGCGTCTGCCGTCCGGCGACAAGAGGGACCGATCGGTTTCCCGTGCGTCGACGGGGCGAGCAGCGGGCCCCGCGTAAGCCGTCACCAGGGCGTTTCCGCTGGCGGACAGCAATGTCAGTCCGCCATCCCGATGCCCCGCGACAGCGAACACCGTGCCCACGCTGTCCGATTCCCCGTCCATGGGCAGCCGCGTCACATACGTGTCGTCCGTACCATGCCTGCCGAGTACAACATCGACGTAGCTCCCGTCGTCATCGACATAGCTCCCGTCGGACTCCCATTCCTGGTAGCCGTACATACCCGTGGCATCAGAGTCCGGCCAGTCTTCGGCGACCGGCGGAATCTCACGCAGAACACGGCCGGAGCGCAGGTCGCGCAGCACGGACTCGGCGGGTGTCTCCGGGTTCCCGGATCCGGGGGTCGTGACCACCACGGTGTCGGGAGTCTCCCCGAAGCGCACGCTCTGGTCCCCCTCCGTCGACACCACCGAGTCCGCCACCGGCAGTGGCTCGCGGCTCGCCAGCTCCCACACGTCGAAGAAGATCTGAGGTTTCACACCTTTCGCGTGCGGAGTGTGCATGTCGAGCAGCCGCAGAAGACGGCTGCCGTCCGCACTGAAGTCCAGCCCGCCGCTGACAGTCGCTCCCGAGCCCGTCAGCCTCTGTCCCAGCCGGGCCGGAGTACTGCCTTTCCCGTCCAGCCGCCAGAGCCATACCGTACCGTCCGGCATCGCCACCGCGTAGTGCCGCCCGTCGGGACTGATCTCCCCGCGCTGGTCGGTCTCGGGTACGTCGGGAAGGACGTAGTGGCGCGGCTCGCCCTCCAGCGCGCCGGTCACGACCGACACCTCGTACGTGTCGGCCCCTTCGGGCTTGGACCGCACCACAAGTGTGCGGCCGTCCGGGGTCGCGTCCAGGTCCTGTACCCGACCGCGCCACAGGCCGGTGTGGGTGTCACGTACGTACTGGGCCCGGACGTACTGCCTGAGCAGCGCCTCCCGGGCCTGTGGCGTCCGATCGGCGTGCCAGGCGGCGAGCGCCAACTGCACCGCTGTCCCAGGCGCCTTGGCCTGTTGGTTGCCGGACTCTTCAGCGAGCGCGCCGGAGGCGAGGGTACGGAGCTGAGCCCTGACGTCCTGGCTGGTGTCAAAGGCGATCGCGCCCAGTGTTCCGGCGACGAGCAGCAGTGCGACGAGCACCGCGCCGAGCGCCAGCAGTCCGCGGACCGTGCGCTGCGCGTACCGTCGGCCGGCGTCGATGTAGGCGCGCTCGTCCGCCGTCACGTCCTCGGGGCGCCGCTCCAGCCACTCCACGCCCTCGGCGAGGGTCCTGCCGCGTTGCAGGGCCTCTGTTTCCCTGCCCTTCTCCTGCCAGCGCGTCATGTCCGTACGGAGCTGCTCCTGCCATGTGCGGAACTTCCTGCTGTCGTCCAGCCAGCCGCGCAGTCTGGGCCAGAGCCGGGTGAGGGCCTCGTGCGTGAGGTCGACGATCTCCGTACCGGTGGCAGTACGGTCGATGATGACCAGCTTCCCCCGAGCGAGGCGGCGGGCGAGTGCCAGTGCGGCGGGGTCGAGCTGGGAGACCGGAGTGGCGCGGCGGGTGTAGCCGCCCCGGTTGTCGGGCCGGGCCAGTTGGACGAACAGCCTGCGCGCGACTGGTTCTTCGGACTTCGGTACGTGCGCGCGGTACGTGTCGTCCGCGTAGCCGACCAGGGCTCCGGCCACTCCGCCGAGTTCGTCGTACACGGCGTGGCTGAGCATGGAACGGTCGCGCCCCTCCCAGAGCCGGGTGAGTGTGAATTCCACCAGGGGCATCCGCCCGGGTTGATCCGCCGCGTCCTCGACGAGGCGCCTGGCCAGACCGGGTTCCAGCCACAGCCCTGGTACGGCCGCGACAGGCCCGGTAATCGCTCGGTACAGGTCGTCGGCGTTGAGCGGGGCGAGGAAGAGGACGGCGTCGCTGAGGGCGCCGGATGTCCGGGACGTCAGCAGGACGTCCAGCGATTCCTGGCGCGCGGTGGCCACGATGCGCAGACCGCGTCCGTTCGCCGGACGCGGCGATTCCGCCAGCGCGACGAGCAGGCTGAGCAGCCTGCGCGCCGCGGCCGGTTCGGCGCCGGCGTACTCCTCCAGTTGATCGACGAAGAGCAGATGGCCGCCGGGGCCGGCCTGGTTTTCGAGGGATTCCCGCAGACCGACCAGGCCGACCAGGCCGACGGGATCTCGGTCGGGGTCCGATGGGACGTGCTCGTCCCGTGGGGCAGGCTCACGCAGGGCGTCGGGCAACTCCCGCTCGCCCGGCGGGTGTTCGTGGTCGGCCTCGCGCCGCGGGCCGCCCCCGAGCAGCCGTATCAGTTCCTCGGTCCTGCTCAGGCGGCCGATCACTCCGGCTTCCGGCTCCAGCACGGGGACGAGCGCGTGTGCCAGAACCGCCTCCGGCCTGTCCCCGGGCACGGGACGCATGACGGAAACGCCTGTACCCTCCGCCCGGAGCCGGGGCAGCAGACCGGCACGGATCAGCGAGGACTTGCCGCATCCGGAGGGGCCGACCACCACCGTGAGCGGTCGCCGGGCAACCGATTCGGCCAGCCGCCCGGTGTCTTCCTCGCGCCCGTGAAAGAACTCGGCGTCCTCTTCCTCGAATGCCTCAAGGCTGCGGAACGGGCAGGTCGGGCGCAGCACCTCCTCGTCCACGAGCGACTCGGACGGTACGAGGAACGCGGTACCCGCCAGATCGCCGTGCCCGGCCGCGACGGCCAGTCCGACGACGCCGCCCTGCACGTCGTCCCACACGGCAGCCCCGCTGTAGCCCCCGGTGATCTGTCGGCTGTCGGTGTCCGCGTCCATCTGTACCCAACCGGCGCCCTGGACGCTCCGAAGTGTGCCGGTCGCCCACACCCCGTGGTCGCTGCCGCCAGGGAAGCCGTACGCCCGGAAGGAGTGCCCCCACACGGACGTACCGTCCACGAGCGCCACCGGGCGCGCCTCCGGTACGAGCCGGTCCAGGCGCAAGAGGGCCACATCCCCACTGTCGTCCTCCAGGACAGGCTTCCAGGAGACGACCCGGGCGCGCACCGCGGGAACCGCTCCGTCCGCGTCACGCAGCAGCGGGAACTCGACCCCTACGGTCCCGGTGGGAGCTATGGCGGTGTCCCGCCGGAGCCCCAGCGCATCCGCGATCACATGAGCGCAGGTACACACAACGCCGGGGGCGACGAGAAAACCCGCCCCCGCTATCCCGTCGGCACCCCGAACGCGTATGAGCCCCGACTCCAGCGCCCTCTCACCCCGTAACGCCGTCACATACGGCATCATTGCTGATCACGGGCATCCCACTCCAGACGTACGACGAAATTGGCCTCACTGGCCGCCTTCGCCACGACCACGCCCGCTTCCGCGGACAACTTGATCCCGAACTCCAGGCTCACGGTGTCGGGCCGACTCGCAAGGCCCTGAATGCTGTCGGCCACTGCCTCGACCGCGGGCCGGATGTGCGCGAGCGCCTCCTGGAGGGTCTGGGCCGAACCGCGGACGATGTCGGACGCCGCCCCTCGCCCCACTCGGTCGATTCCGCTGTCGGGCTGTCCTTCGACCTCGACCCGTACCGCGGTTCCATCGTTGAGCAGCATCTCCTGGATCCGCGTCATGCCGTCCACCCCTCGCGCCGTACATCCTGCAACGTGCTTTCCCCTCACCGATCCGCGCCCGAGTCACGGAAGCTTTGAGCATCGCCGAGCAGCGTACCCACGCGGTCGCGAATGGCGGAGGCCCTGGACCTTCGCGGTGTGTGTCCGTCAACCACTCCGCAGGGTCGGCTCCGGAGGCCGGCCAGAACGAGATGTGTGCGTAACGCAGATCGCAGGGGTGTGTCGCCGACTCCGGGGCGTGCTCGTCAGGGGTGAGAACAGCCTTACACGCTCGTCCCCAAGTGATCCCGCACACCGAAGCGTCGATGCAACTCTCAGCCGTAGAAGACATACAGGTGGGGGCCGCGGCCGGGCGGCGGGGGCTTGACTACGGCGGGCAGTCGACGTTCCCCGTACGAAAACGCCCACAAGGAGAACGTCGGATCCCAACAGCACAACCTGGCCATGGGATCCGACGTCACGCGCGGGCCGGATTGGCCGACAGCGTCATTCCGACGGCCGGGCCCCCTTGGTGCGCGTCAGTACCTCGCTACCTCACTGGTTCAGCGACTGATCGCGCTGCTTTTTGACCTCGTCGGTGAGGTCGGCCGTGTCGGCAGCCGGCGGGGCGGTAATCGGCTTGAGGCCACCGAACTTCAGGTAGTCCATGGTGACCGTCATTCCGCCGCCGCTCTGCTTCACGCGTACGGGCAGGTCCTTTCCGTCGACCCAGATGTCGAGGGACACTTTCCCGCCGCTCGCCTCCAGGGACTTGACGGCGGCCTTCTTCTCCTGGGCTGTGAGGCCGGACGCGTTGACCTGCTGAGTGCCGATGCTCCCCCGGTAGTGGGTGGCCTTCTTACCGCGGACCGTCTCCTCGCCGAGGTTCGTCACGTCCTTGGACGCGCCGATGTAGCGCAGGCCGGCCGTCGGGTCAGCGTTGTCCGCGATGCTGTTCGCACCCGACTCCCCCACGACGGCGGATACGTCGATCCGCATCCAGTGCTTGCCCTTGAGCGGGCCGCTGGGCTGCGGGTCCACCTCGTAGTAGTACGCCCCGTCGACCATCTTCATCGTCAGCGTGGGGTCGTCCTGGAGAGACTGCATCTGCGCACTCGCGGTGTCCATCTCGACATCAAGCGCGGCGCCGCCGCCCCAGGAGTACGTGCCGTCCATGGACACCGGCTTGCCACCGTTCGCGGCGATCTCGGTCGTCGTCTCGACCTCAGCCGAACCGAAGTCGGACGCCTTGTCCGACGCACGGGTCAGCGCCGCCATGATCGCGTCGGCGTGGCCGACAGCGTCGGCGGTCTTCCTCGCGGCTTCCGCGCCGCACCCGGTGGTTGTCACGGCCAGCACGGCAAAGGTGACCCCCGCCCACGCCCCAGCCCGAATGTGCTTCATATGTCCCGCCCCCTGGTATGTGATGATCAGTTGAACTCTAACCCGCCGACTGGCCCGGCCCTGGCGCGGTCCGCCCCCGCCAGCCAGCAGGCCAGGCGGGCGAGGTACCGGCCACGCTCGGGGTGATCGGGGTGGTCTCGGCGAACGGCCGCCGTTGAGGAGCCGATACGGACGGTCAGGTGTGGCGTGTTCGGCGTATTCGGCCGGCCGCCAGCCGTTTTACGGTCCACCGGGGGCCGTTGTCCCGCACAAGTGACAACTATCGTGCTCAATCACACCGGACCGGCGGTATCCGGGGCGGGCGGGCGTTACGTTGGCCTCTACAGCCCTGATGAGCCGGGAGCAGCATGATCAGGTTTTGGACACTCCTCAGCGTCCTCTTTGCCGCTCTCAGTGTCGGTGCCTTCGCAACGGCGAACCGGAGCGGCGGTATCGACGACTTTGCGATCGCCGCGCTACTTGCCTGCCTGGCCTGGGCAAGCTGGAAAGCCCGGCGGTAGCCGAGGTCCCCCTGAACCTGGACGTCCGCGCTGTGCCGTTACGCGTCGCGGGCCGCCCGCCTCTCCAGGTTTGCCTTGACCGTCTGTGCGAGCAGGGGGACCCCGACACTCTGGCCGAGGTCCCTGACGTCCGGCGTCTGGTGGGTCGGCCGCGAGGTTCTTGGCGCGATGATTGGCCGGAGTGGGAGGGGCTGGACTACGTAGCAGCCGAAGCCTACGGGCAAGTGACCCCGGTTTCTGACGAGTTCACCGCCTTCTATGAGGCCGTGGACGCCCGGCAGGGCGACGACGAGGTGGTTCGAGATCCTCTCGGGGAGCGTTGGGACGTACGAGATGAGGTCGAAGCAACGCGCAGGTTGCCGCGGCTGAGTTCCGCGTTCCCGATCACGGTGCAGCCCTGAGCCGCGGCACGTTCGCGGACCCTCAGTCGAGACAGAACTCGTTGCCCTCGACGTCCTGCATCACGAGGCACGACTCGTTGTAGCCATCGGCACGCAGTAGTCGCAGGCGTACCGCGCCGAGCGCGACCAGTCGTGCGCATTCGGCCTCAAGCACGGCGACGCGCTCTTCGCCCACGAGCCCGGTGCCGACCCGCACGTCGAGATGCAGCCGATTCTTGACGACCTTGCCTTCGGGAACGCGCTGGAAGAACAGTCGCGGGCCCACACCTGAGGGGTCGAGGCATGCGAACGCCGCCCCCTGGCGCTCAGGCGGCAGCGAGCGATCGTAATCGTCCCACGTAGCAAAGCCCTTCGGGGGCGGCGGTACGACGTACCCCAACACCTCGCACCAGAACCGAGCGACACGCTCAGGCTCTGCGCAGTCGAAGGTGACTTGGACCTGCTTGATCGACGCCATTGGTCCATCGTAGAGGCGGGCTCTTTCGCCGTCTCCGCGGGCCCGCCCCTGGCTCATCGGGGGGGCATGCTGCGCGGCTGCGGCTTCAGCGCTGCTCGGGCGACCTCCACATTCTCGATGAGCGCGCCGCGCGTCTGGAAGCCGGGGCCCGTCCCGAACAGCGTGCGCTGCGCCTCGGCCCGTTCCGACGTCGGCTTCAGCGGCGCAGGTTTCCGGCTCAGATTCATCGGGAGCCCGGAGGTCGAGCACGCATGTCGGTCCAGGGCCTGTTCGGCGGATCAGGCTTCGGGGTCCAGTGGCTGGAGGTCGTAGAGGTAGGGCCCCTTCGGTCGGTGTGGTCCAACTCCTGCCGATAGTCTGGTCCTTGCCGCCTCGTGCCGCGACCGGCAAGGCTCGCCACGTCGGCGTCCGGCCAATCAGCCCGCCACCGTGTTGTAGTTGACGATTCGCTCCACCATGAGAGCGACCGCACCCGCCAGCGGGCTGTCCGCCCCCTTGCTCACCACGTCGGGCAACCGGTGTGCCTCCTTCTCAGTGACCGCCACCATGCCCCAGAACGCGTTGAAGCCCGAAGGATCCGCCGGCTTGTCGGTGGCCGCCCCGACTGTCATGACGCCGCCCTCCTCGGCCACGGCCAGCGCGCCCATCTGCCGTAGCGTGTCGGGATCCCGCTCTTCGGCGGCCACTACGCTCCAACCCGCCACCTCCACGTGCCGCACTGCGGCGAGAAGACCGCCAGCGCTACCCACACCGCTGACAACGATGTCAGGCAGCACAAGGGCCACCGGTCCCCGCGTCATCGGCAGCGCGGACCGGATCGCCCCGTCGAGCCCCGGTTCGAACGACTCGTCCTGGTAGACGAAGACCATTTGAAAGGTCTCGGCGTAGCGCGCGAGATAGCTCACCGTGTCCAGCTTGTGGGTCCTGAATACGACGACCAGGCGCACGTTGAGTCCGCTTTTGGCCAGTTCGACGACGCCCTCCAGGCTGCGGTCCAGCACAGTGACCCCAGGAGCCAGACAGTGCAGCTCCTTCGAGTAGGGCGCCCCGAAGCGCGTTCCGAATCCGGCGCAGGGCAGGATGACCGAAACATCGGGGATGGGCACGGACGGACTATGCATTGAGTGGCCCTCAGGTTGTGTGGACGATCGGGAACCATGCGTTGTGCTGACGATCGGGGACCTTGCGCGCCTCGCCGGGTACGGGCGGCCCAGGGCCGACGCCGTACCGTCGGCCTTGAAGGCACGCTGGCGCTCACCGTAGCCACCAAGGACGGCTCACGCGAGAGGGAGCGTTGGGAGCATTGATCGGCGAGATCGTCAGTGGGACCCGGCACCTGTCCTGCCTCGACCGTTTCCAACTCCCGTACGACGGCGTTCACTTGCGCATCCCCTGGCGCGGGCAAGGCGTGCACGGGCCCGGCACCTTGGTGTTCCGGGAGCACCGCCGCGTTCAGTACCACGCGACGTACACTGCTGCCGCACTCCGCCACGGCCGTCACATCGCCGTCGACGAGGACCGCTCGAAGCCTGGGCGGGCACGGGATGAAACGTATGCAGAGCCAGAACGAAAGAGGACGCGGAATGCGGGTGCTGCTCTCCACATACGGGACGCGTGGCGATGTCGAACCGCTGGTGGCACTCGCGGTGCGGCTCCAGGCGCTCGGCGTGGAGGTACGGATGTGCGCCCCGCCGGACGAGGAGTTCGCGGAGCGGCTGGCAGGTCTCGGGATACAACTGGTGCCGGTCGGGCCACCGGTGCGTGCGTTGATGCGCGGGACGAGTCTGCCGTCGGCGGCGGAGCTGTCCCGGTACCGGACCGAGATGGTCGGCACACAGTTCGACGTCTTCCCCGCGGCGGCTGACGGATGTGACGCGCTGGTGGCGGCCGGCCTGGCGCAGATCGCCGCGCGGTCCGTGGCCGAGGCCGCGGGCATCCGCTATGTGTACGTGAGCTATTCGGCCGTCAACCTGCCGTCGCCGCACCATGCGCCGCCACCGCGACCGGGGTGGCCGGAGCCGGAGGTGAACGACAACCGGACGCTGTGGGAGCTGGACGCCCACAACGTGAACGCGCAATTCAGCGAGGCGCTCAACGGCCACCGGGCATCGATCGGTCTGCCACCGGTGGAGAATGTCCGCGACCATGTCTTCACCGACCGGCCATGGCTGGCAGCGGACCCGGTCCTGGGACCGTGGCGGGAGACCCCGGGCATCGACGTGATACAGACGGGTGCATGGACCCTGCCGGACGAACGCCCGCTCCCGGCCGACTTGGTGACGTTCCTGGACGCGGGCTCGCCGCCGGTCTACGTGGGCTTCGGCAGTATGCGCCCGTCGCCGGACATCGCCCGCAAGGCCATCGAGGCGATCCGCACGCAAGGTCGCCGTGTGCTCGTCTCCCGCGGCTGGGCGGACCTGGATCTGGTCGACGACCGGGACGACTGCTTCGCCATCGGTGAGGTCAACCAACAGCGCCTGTTCGGCAGGGTGGCCGCCGTGGTGCACCACGGCGGCGCGGGTACAACGATGACGGCCGCCCGGGCGGGCGTGCCGCAAGTGGTGGTGGCTCTCCGGCTGGCGGACAACCCGTACTGGGCCGGCCGGGTGGCAGATCTGGACATCGGCGCGGCACTCGATGTCCCGGATCCGACCGTCGAGTCCCTGAGCGTCGCGTTCAAGAGGGCCCTGGCGCCCGAAACCCGGGCGCGGGCAGAGGCTCTGGGCACCAGGATCCGCACCGACGGAGCAGCGGTGGCCGCGAGCATGCTGCTCGACACCCTCCGGTGAGCTGAGGGCTGTGCCGGGCAGAACGGGATCCGGACCGGCCCCCGGCCAATAACTCCGACGAGCCGGGACAATCCCCGGCGCATTTCGCGATTCTCAGCCTCGGCACAGGGCGCGTTTAGGCGTTTATAAGAAACGGTTCATACGTTTCATTATCCCAGTGTCTTTCCGGAGGAGTTTCTGTGGAGTTTTCTGGTGAAGCAGCGAACCGTTTCCCATCCCGTCGCCGCGCGTTGTCGGTGATGGCCTCGGGGGCTGCGGGAGTCACGGCTTCCGTCGCTTTTGCCGGCTCTGCCCGAGCGGTCGGCGGCTCGGGTTCGGTAAATTCGGACACGGCCCCGGTCGTGCGTACGAGGCAGGGGCAGCTTGAGGGGTTCACGGCGGACGGCGTGAACAAGTTCCTGGGTGTTCCTTTTGCTCAGCCGCCGGTCGGTGAGCTGAGGTGGAGGGCGCCCAAGGCGCCTGTGCCGTGGAGCGGGGTGCGCACGGCGCAGGAGTTCGGTCCGGCCGCCTATCAGGGGCCGATCAATGCGTCATTCCGGACCGATCGTGTCTCGGAAGACTGCCTTTATCTGAACGTCTGGACAACGAATCTGTCGAAAAGGGCGCGGCAGCCTGTCGTCGTCTGGTTCCACGGCGGAGGCAATCTCCGTGGTGCGGCGTCGGAGATGTTCACCGACGGGTCCAGTCTCGCGAAGCTGGGGGTGACGGTCGTCGCCCCGAACTACCGGCTCGGTCCGTTCGGCTTCCTCAATGACGAGGAGATGGGCGCCAACTTCGCGGTCCTGGACCATGTGGCCGCGCTGCGCTGGGTGCGGGAGAACATCGAGGCGTTCGGCGGCGACCCCTCCCGGGTCCTGATCTTCGGCTACTCGGCCGGTGCCATCGAGGTGCGCGCCCTGCTGCAGTCTCCGCAGGCCAAGGGCCTGTTCCAGCGCTGCGCTCTGCTGAGCCAGGGCGGCGAGCTGCCGGTGAGCACCGAGGCGTGGAACTTCGAACGGTCGCGTGAGGCGACCGAGAGGATCTTCTCGGAGCTGGGGGCGACGAACCGGTCGAAGCTGCGGGAGGTCTCCGCCGAAGCGGTGTACGCGGCTGGTTTTGCGGCGTCGCGGGTTCCCACTCCCGCGGGCGGTGTTTTCACACCGCTGGATCTGGTCTGGAATCCGGTGCCCGACGGAGAAGTCGTGACGGAGCAATTTCCCGCCTGGAGCAGTGGTGTCCCGGCCATGTTCGCGTGCTGCCAGCACGAAGGACGTTCCTTCCTGAACCCGGGCGTTCCCTACACGTCCGAAACGCTGCGTGTCATGGCCGAAAGTCTCGCCGGTCCGAAGGCGGACGAGGTGCTCCGTATCTTGAATTTGGAAGGCGGTACCACTTTCGAGAGCCTTGACCGCCTCTTCACCACGGTCATTTTCTCGGAGCAGGAGTATGCGAGCCTGCGTCGTTTCTCCGGCGGCGACCGAAAGCTCTACTCGTACCGTTTCCAGCGTGCCTCGCCGGGGCGCGTGCAGAACAATCGCCTTGCCCACCATGGCGCTGACATCTTCTACATCTTCGGCAATCTGCTCGACAGCGAGTTCTATCCCGGAGGGCCCTACGACGCGATCGACGTACAGATCCGGGACGAAATGCAGCACGCGTTCGTTGAATTCGCCCGGACGGGGGTTCCCGAGCGGCTCGACGGGGCACGCTGGCCCGAATTCGGCCGGTCGCGTTCCTTGCACACGGTCGTGAACGACCAGGTGTCCTTCGCGCCCTATGACGTCGATCCGGTGCTGGAATCCCTTTACCGACTGCGTCCACGAGTGCGCTGAGGAACTGCCCCGCAGGTGACCGCCTCGACGGCCCGCCGGTCGGTACGCCACCGACCGGCGGGTCCGCGTCAGTTGCCGCGCGGGGATCCTGTGCCGAACCAGGTGCTGAGGGCCTCGACGAGTGCGCCGTTGTCGGGCGAGGCGTTCGGCGTGGCGGCCCAGGCGAGGACGCCGTCGGGGCGGATCAGGGCCGCGGTGAGGTCGCGGCGGCCGAGGACGATGGCGTCGACGAGGTGCAGCCGGTCCGCCCAGGGCTGGGCGGCGACGGCGGCGGAGCCGGCGACGGGTGTGTGCAGGAGGACGGGCCGGCCGTCGTGCATCAGGGAGTAGAGGGTGACGTCGTCGACGACGAGGTCAGGGATGTGACCGCCGATCAGTTCGTGGTCGGTGCCCGGCGCGTAGGGCAGTTGGTAGCGGACGTCGATGCCGGAGAGCAGGCCGCCGATGTGCCGGTTCACCTGGGGCAGGTCCAAGAGGTCGGTGACGATGTCGCGCAGGGCCTCGACGTACGGGGTCGCGGGCAGCAGCGCGGTCTGCGCGCGGGTGTTGTGGACGACGCCCCAGCCGACGGGGTGGCGCTCGGCGGTGTACGTGTCGAGGAGCCGGGCGTCGACGGTGCCCTGGACGACGGTGGCGAGCTTCCAGCCGAGGTTGACTGCGTCCATGATGCCGAGGTTGAGGCCCTGGCCGCCCATGGGCGAGTGCACGTGGGCGGCGTCGCCGGCAAGGAAGACGCGGCCCATGCGATAGCTGGCCGCGTGCCGTGAGTTGTCCCGCGTGCGGCGGCCTTCGCGCATCTCCAGGATCACGGGGTGGACGCCGGAGGTGCGGTGGACAGCGTCGCGTACCTCGGTCTCGGTCAGTGGCGAGTGGTCGCGGTCCTCGCTCTCGTCGACGGGCTCGGTCACCCGTACCCGGACCCATCCGTCGTGCACACCGCCGTGCTGCAGGCGTCCCCGCGCGCTGTTGACCGGCGCGGGAAATGTCTCGGGGTCGGCGACCTTGAGCCGGGCGATCCGGGTGACGAGGCCGCCGTCCACACCTGGGAAGTCGAAGTCGGCGAGTTTGCGGACTGCGGACCGGCCGCCGTCGCATCCCACGACGTAGGACGTCCGGAACCGGCGGTCGCCGTCCGGGGTCGCCACGGTCAGTTCCACGCCCGATTCGTCCTGGGTGAGGGCAGTGACGCGGTGGCTGCGCAGCAGTGTGGCGCCCAGCTTGGTGGCGTGGTCGGCGAGCACCTTCTCCAGTTCGGGCTGCCACATGGCGGCCGGCACCCGGTTGTCGGTCTCGTGGACCAGGTGGTCGATGGTCAGCTTGTGGATCCAGGCGAAGTGGCCGAGCGGACTGCCCATGTCCTGCTGGTAGTTGACCTTGCCAGCCTGGTGCTGGCTGAACAGACGGCGGCCGAGCCCGCGACGGCGCAGCGCCTCGCTCCCGAGGACGCCGACCCCGCGCCCCTTCTGCAGCGGGTCGGGCTCCGCCAACTGCTCGACGATCACGGCATGGACGCCGGCGGTCTCCAGCTCTGCCGCGAGCACCAGTCCGACCGGACCTGCACCGACGATGACAACCGCGCTGTCGCTGCTCATGAACGCGCCTCCATTTAAGAAACTCTGGTACCTTGAAGTTAGGGAACCACGGTTTCCTGGGCGTGGCAAACACGGAACCCTTGAGGCCGGACCCCCGCGGACCGGATGCGGGAACTGCCCACCCCGTCGGGGCGGGCCCGCGCGGGGGCAGGTCCCCGATCGGCCGAAAGCCGTCCTCATACGCGGCGCCCGGCCTTTTCGGGCCGCGCTGAACACAGATCACACGGAAGAGAAGAGGTGGAGCGCCATGCGTCCACGGGTCGGCCTTTCACAGGGGTATGCCGAGGGAACGCGCGAGAACGGGATCTCCCGCTTCCTGGGCCTGCCCTACGCCGCGCCGCCGGTCGGCGACCGGCGCTGGCAGCCGCCCGGGCGCCCCGAGCCGTGGGAGGGGGTGCGCGACGCGAGCCGGTTCGGCCCGGTGTGTCCTCAGACGCGGGGCGCCAGCTTCGATCTGCGCGTGAGCGCACAGAGCGAGGACTGCCTGCACCTCAATGTCTGGACCCAGACCCTTGAGCGCGAGGCGCGGCAGCCGGTGATGGTGTGGATCCACGGCGGCGGGTTCCTCGGAGGAGCGGGGTCGGAGGACGCGTTCGACGGCGCCCGGCTGGCCGCCCGCGGTGTCACCGTGGTGACGGTCAACTACCGGCTCGGCGCGTTCGGTTTCGCGGCGGACCCGGCCGTCGGGTCGAACTTCGGGGTGCTCGACCAGATCGCCGCGCTGGAGTGGGTCGCGCAGAACATCGACGCCTTCGGCGGCGACCCGGGCAACGTCACGGTGTTCGGCCAGTCGGCCGGGGCCGCCTCGGTACGCGCCCTGCTGTCGGCCCGCCGCGCCAGGGATCTGTTCCACCGGGCGATCATGCAGAGCGCCGGGTTCGAACCGGCCGCGGGCCTGCCGACACCACCCGGACCCGAACGCACCATGGACGCCACCCGTGACCTGTTCGCCCGGCTCGGCGGCGATGCCGGCACCGCGCGCAAGGCATCCACGGAGGACGTCCTGGCCCTGTCGGTGGACCTGGCGGGCGTCCGGCCCAAACCGGGCCAGGTCCACACCCCCGCCAACCTCGTGTGGACACCGGTCTACGACGACCGTGATGTCGCGAGCGGGGACGACTTCGCCGGCTGGCCGTCCCAGGTGCCGGTGATACTCGGCTGCGTGGAGAACGAGGCACGCTACTTCCTCCCGCCGTCCGCACCGTTCCCGCCCGCGATGGTGGAGAACATGGCGGCGGTCCTGGGAGGCGCCCACCGGGAAGGCGTACTCGACCTGCTCAACACCTCCGGCGCCACCACCTACGAGGCGCTGGACGAACTGTTCACCACGGCCATCTTCACCGAGCCCGCCCTGGCCACACTGAAGCGCTTCGCCGCCCTGGACAGGCCGCTGTACTACTACCGGTTCGGCCGTGTCTCGCCGGGCCTCAAGGCTTCAGGGCATCTGGCCCAGCACACCGCGGAGATCCGGTACGTGTTCGGCAACCTGGAGCCCGCGGACGCCTACGACGACACCGACGCCGCGCTGTCCGCCGACATGCAGAACGCCTGGGTCTCCTTCGCCCGCACCGGGGTTCCCGCCCTCCCCGACGGCTCGCCGTGGCCGCGTCACCACGGCGGCGACCCTGCGATGACCGTCATCACCCACACCCTGCGTGCCGAGCCTTTCACCACCACGAAACTGACCGACCTCATCCACAGCCTCCGACCATGACTCCCGCGCAGGCCGGAGGCTGTTCATCCCCGGCTCCCGTCAGCCGTTCCACCATTTCTCTTTGGAGTTGTCAATGACGTCACCTCCTGTACTGTCCGGCCTTCACCATGTGACCCTGCCGGTCAGCGATCTGGACACCAGCACAGCCTGGTACGCGTCCGTCCTCGGGGCCGAGCGCATTCCCGCGCTGGACCACCACGACCCTCACGGTGCCCGCTACTCCGTGGTGGTGGCTCTGCCCGGTCTCGGCGTACCGGTCCAGTTGCGGCTGGCGCCGGAGGCCGCCGGGACCGCCACCGCATACGACCCGGTGACGCTGGCCGTCGCCGACCGGGCCGCCCTGGAGAACTGGGTCGAGCACCTGGACGCGTGCGACGTACCGCACGGCCCCGTCGCCGAAGCCCGTATCGGCCACGCGCTGAGCTTCCATGATCCGGACGGTACGCTGCTGCGGCTGTACACCGAACCGGTCGGCGGGTTCGACGCCGCCGTGCAGGAAGGGCAGCGTCTGTGATCACCTACGCGCAGGCGCGCACGATCGTCGAGCACGCCCTGGACCACGCCCGCTCCAGCCAGTTCCCGCCCATGACGGTCGCCGTCCTGGACGCCGGCGGTCACCTCGTGGCCTTCGGCCGCGAGGACCACTCCTCCCTGCTGCGCGAGCGGATCGCGGTGGGCAAGGCCCGCGGCGCCCTGAACATGGGTGTCGGCAGCCGCAGCCTCGCCGTACGGGCCGCCTCCCACCCCCACTTCGTCAACGCCCTCGTCGGGCTCGCGGACGGTGACCTCGTGCCCGTACCCGGCGGGGTCCTGGTTCGAGACGGCGACGGGCAGGTCGTCGGGGCCGTCGGCGTCAGCGGCCATCTGCCCGGGCTGGACGAGGAGGCGGCTCTCAAGGGCATCGAAGCGACCGGTCTCACCGCCGACCCCGGCAGCGACACCCCCGCCCACGGAGACGGTCAGCACACGGCCGGCGGGAAGGAGAACGGCACGCCATGAACTCCAATCCCCTGCTGCGCATGCTCGACTACAACATCGTCCCCGTGGGCATGCAGTGCTTCACCGGAGACCACACCCTGATCGAAGTCATGGGACGCACCGGCTTCGACTACGTGTGGCTGGACAGCGAGCACAGCCCGACCGACCCCCGCGCGCTGGAGGACACCGTCCGCACGGCCGAGGCCGCCGGACTGCTCTCCCTGGTGCGTATCCCAGAACCCGACGACACCACGGCCGCCCGCCGCGCCCTGGAGGCAGGCGCCCACGGACTGATCGTCCCCATGGTCCGCACCGCCGACGACATCCGCGCCGTCGTGGACGCCACGCTCTACCCGCCCCATGGACGGCGCGGCATCTGCCCCGCCTACCGCGCGGCCGGGTACTCCCTGCGCTCCTTCGCCCGGCACGCCGAGGAGAGCAATGCCGGCCTGCTGATCATCCCGCTCATCGAGACCCTCGACGCGCTGGAGAACATCGACGAGATCTGCGCCGTGGAGCAGGTCCGTGTGCTGTGCTTCGCCGCCGGTGAACTCGCCTTCGCGATGGGCGAGGCCGCCGCCATGCACAGCAGCCCCAAGGTCAGGGCCGCCTACGACGAGGTCAAGGCCGCCGCCGCGCGGCACGGCGTGATGCTCATGGGCGGCCCCATCCTCGATCCCACGCACGACAGTTGCGCACGGGCCCTGGAGGACGGCATCCGGGTGTTCTGCCTCGGCATCGACGTGATGGCCTTCCGCGGCGTGTGTGAAGCCACCGTCGCCGCCCTCGACTCGGCTGTCGCCGGCACCGGGTTCTCCCGCCCCGCCACACCCGAGAGCGGTTTCCCCGACCGGTACTGACCCGCCCCGGCGAGGCGCCCGTCCTCGCAACGGAACTTGGAAGGCATCGATGGCCGACATCAAGAGGTACGTCCTCGGGCCCGACGACGAGGGACGTTCCGTCCTTCTGGAATCGGAGCCCGCCAACATCCAGTCCAAGAAGGGCTTCTTCTGGCGCTCCACTCTGTGGGCGACCCACGAGATCCCCGTCGACAACACCATCGAGGGCGACCGCTCGCTGATAGGCGCCCAGCGCGAGCCCCATCCCGGCGGCATGCTGGTCCGCGCGCTGGAGCTGTGGCCCGACATGGACCCGGACGAGCACCGGAAGGAGTTCTCCACGCTCAACTCCGAGGTCGGCCAGACGCATCTGCCCACCGAGGCCGACTCCCGGCGGCACCCGACCATGCACCGCACCGACACCCTCGACTGCATCACCGTGGTCCGCGGTGAGATCCACCTGATCACCGACACCGAGGAGGTCCTGATGAAACCGGGCGACTCGGTCGTCATCCGGGGCGTCAACCACGGCTGGAGCAACCGCTCCGACAGCCCCTGTCTGCTCATCGGCACCATGATCGACGCGCGCACGGACTGAGCAGTGGCCGTACGCCGGTGCACGCCGCATCGGCGAGCGTGCGCCCCCTAGCGGCAGGCGGTTCCCCCGGATCCGCCTGCCGCTATTGCCGCGCGGCCGTCGAGGCGGCGCGGATAGCCTGCGCGGATGAAGCGAGTTCAGCGGGCAGCCGGTGCGGTCGTCGGCTCGGCGGTGACACGGACACCGTCGCCGCAGTGACCGGAGGCCTGGCGGGGGCGTACTACGGGCTGGACGCGATCCCCGCCCGCTGGACCGAGCCGCTCCATGTCCCCCTCCCAGGGTTCGACGGACGGGTGCTGCGCTCGGCGGATCTGCTCCGCCTCGCGCACCGCCTCGGCGGCTAACGGCCCGTTGCGGGCGCGGTCTCCGTCGTACCGCCGGCGACCCGACACGACTTCTCTTCATCGCCGCTTTCGGTGCGCCCGACCCCTTGCCACTAAGACACCGCAGGGTCTTAATAAGATACCGAGGATTCTTAACCGCTCGGGACGGCTCCGTGGCATGCCGTACGGCCGCCTGGCCGCTCCGCGTCCCCGTTGCCGACAGCAGCGGCCGGCCGGTCAGCACACAGATCAGGAGTGGATGCATGAGCGAACCCATCACCGAAGCCCGCCTCGTTCCCGATGCCGGGGCCGAAGCGGCAAGGCCGGTCCGCCTCGGAACAGGGGGCCTTCAGTGAGCGCGAACGTCAAACAGAGCCCCGGCGTCGACGAGAGCCCCGGTCCAGGGCGGCATCCGGGACTGCTGTGGGACGTGGTTCCGCCGATCGTGGCCTACGTCCTGCTCCTGATGCTCGGTGCGCCGACCTGGGCCCAGCTCGCCTCCGGCATCGTCATCTCCCTCGCGCGCCTCGCGTGGGTCAGCGCCCGGCAGCGGCGAGTCACCCTGCGCCCCGTGCTGATGGTGCTGTACTTCATCGCGATCGCCGTTCTGGTGGCGGCGACCGGCAATGCCTGGCTCTTTCTCCTCAAGCCGTCCATCGGCCAGGTCTTCCTGGGCAGTCTGATCGTGTCGGTGGCCAGAAGCAGCCACCGCCCCTACACGCTGGCCATCATGGGCCGACTGCGGCGCCGGGTCGGACGTGAGGAGATCCTGCGCCGTTACGAAGCCTCCGCCGAGGTGCGCCGTCGCCACCGGGTCATGTCGATCGCCTGGGGCGTGCTGGTGATCAGCCAGGGCGTGCTGCGCGGTGTGCTCCTGATGGTCCTGCCGGGCGCCTGGGTAGCCGCCGTCAGCGTCCCGACCGACGTCACGAGCATCCTCGTACTGGCCGTCGTCACCGTCGTCTACCTCGGCCGCGCGGAATCACGGGTCGCGGAACCTGATCGCGCCGACAGCGACGGGCACAACGAAGCCGCGCCGGCACCGGAGTCCGGCACCCCCGCGCCCACCTGACAACAGGGCCCGGGTGCATCGACCCGCGGCTCGCCGCCCCTCGGTCCCGGCGTCCGGCACACCCGGCGACGACGTACCGAGGGGCACGAGTGCCTGCGGCAGCGACAAGGAACCAAGGGCAAGAAACCGGCGACAAGAAAGCGGCGACAAGAAACCGTGGTACCTTGATCGTGTGCCTGCCAAACCAGACAGGCCCGTGTGATTCGGGGAAGACGTGACCGGCCAGACCGCGCAGGAAAACACCGCCAAACCGGCCGTCCGCACACGGCGCCGGGGGGCCGCACTCGAAGCGGCGATCCTCAGCGCCACCTGGGACGTCCTCGTCGAAGACGGCTACGAACACCTCACCATGGACGCCGTGGCCGCCCGTGCGGGAACCAGCAAACCGGTGCTGTACCGGCGCTGGTCCAGCCGCGCCGAACTGCTGCTCGCCGCCGTCCTCGACAAGTTCCCCACCCCGGCCATCCCGGACCAGGACCACGGCGATCTGCGCGCCGACCTGATCGCCCTGCTCCAGCCCCTCGCGGACCGCTTCGCGGCCGTCCCCCCGGAGAGCGTCGGCCAGTTGAACGCGGCGATGGCGAACGACGCCGAACTGACGCAGCTCATCTACACCAGGGTCGGCCAGGTCGACCTCCGCTCGCCCCTGGAACGCATCCTCCAACGCGCCACCCTGCGCGGTGACTACGGCGGAGCCCCCGTCACCGCGCGGGTCGTCGCACTCCCCCTGGCCCTGCTGCGCGCGGAGTCCCTCCGAGGACTCCCCGTGCCCGGCGAAGCGATCGTCCGTATTGTCGAGGACATTCTGCTGCCCCTCTTCAACGGACTGTCGTCGCCGGCGAACACACGTCACACCGCACCCTGAACGACGCCCGCCTCGGCGATCACACCCGCGTCACCACCGGCGGGACGAGCGGCCGTTCACACATGGGCAAACTCATGGGCCAACACGTGGACTGACACATGGACCGGCCGTGTACGCATGGGGGTCGTCACGGCCGGTCCATGTGTCAGCTTTCCGGCGCCGTTGAACTGGAACACCTTGTCCGAGGCGCTCTTCGCGCCGCCGCCGGTGACCGTGTACGTGGCGGATGACGAGGTGCCCTTGAAGCTGGCCGCGTCCTCGCCGACGTCCTCCCACCACACGTTCTGCAGTGTGCAACTGCCCGAGCAGTGGACACCGTCCGCCGCGGGGGAGCCGAGGACGACGTTCTTGAGTACCGCGCCGTCCGCGAGCTTGAAGATCGGGTCCTGGCCCTCGGACTGACCGCCGTCGCCGAGGTCGCCCGTGCCGTAGAAACGCTGGAGCTTGCCGTCGTACGTACCGGACACCGCGATCGTCTCGCCGACCGCCACGGTGCCTGTCGGCGACGGCCAGGCGGCGGCCGCCTCGGCGGTGCCGACGGTGCCGCCCGTCAGAACGGCGGCGCCGGTGAGGCCGAGCGCGGCCAGTGCCCCGGCCAGCGGGCTCCGGCCGGCGGGCCGGCGCCCGCTACGGCGGTGTGGATGTGCTGATGAAGTCATGTCGGATTCCCTCTTCTCCTGTGGGTGGTCGGACTCCGAGTGGTCAGGTGCGGGGTGGTCAGAGCTTGCGGAGGCTGGGGCACGTGGGGGGTTGATGCGCATATGGGTATGCCCCTTCACGAGTACGCAAGTTCATGAACATGAACGATCTACGTGATGTGGAACGCCGAACCATGGAGCGCCGTTTCTACAGTGCCGCGTGACTCACTCCCAGGAGTGCGTGTTCCCAGCTCAGATCGCACACGAGGGCCGTCAACTCATATATGAGATCTGACAGTTGGGTCACACCCCTGAACGGAAAATAGAAGAGTGAGCGCCTTTGGTCAACGCCCCGCGAGCCACATTCGGTCCGTCCGGGCGAAGTCCGGGGCACGGTGTCTCTCGGCAGGCGCGGGCCCCGTGTCTCGGTGGTCCCGGCGGGTGTCTCACGGTGGGGGCCGTGATGTGGCCCGGGCGGCTGCGTCGGCACCATCGGGGCGGGAGGTCTGACATGGGTTTTCGGATCAGCAAGGAGTTCCACTTCTCCGCGAGCCACCGGCTCGACGGACTGCCCGAGGAGCATCCCTGCGGGCGGCTGCACGGGCACAACTATGTGGTGGAGCTGGAGCTTTCGGCGGCCGGGGACGGGCTGGACGAGACCGGTTTCGTACGGGACTACGGCGACCTCGGCGACTTCAAGAAGTGGCTGGACAGCGATGTCGACCACCGGCATCTCAATGAGGTGCTGGAGGGGGTCAATCCGACCGCGGAGCATCTCTCGCGGTGGCTGTACGAGCGGTGGGTGTCCCGGTATCCGGAGCTGAGCGGGGTACGGATCAGCGAGACGGCCAAGACCTGGGCGGAGTACCGCCCGTGACCGCCGCCGGGAAAGGCGCGGCGAACGGGGGTGATGCCGTCGTGGAGTCGAAGCTCGTGGTCAACGAGATCTTCGGCCCCACCTGAGGACCGTCCAGGGAGAGGGCCCCTCCACGGGTGAGCGCTGCGCGTTCGTGCGTCTGGGCGGCTGCAATCTGTCGTGCCGGTGGTGCGACACCCCGTACACCTGGGACTGGACCGGTGTCGGCGACACGGGCCGGGCGTATGTGCCGCACGAGGAGCTGCACCCCATGCCCTGGCAGGAGGTGTACGAACGGCTGCGGGCGTACGAGGTGCCGCTGGTGGTGGTCTCCGGCGGGGAGCCGCTGAGCCAGCAGACGCGGCTGCTCCCGCTGCTGCGCGCACTGACCGCCGCCGGCCACCGGATCGAGATCGAGAGCAATGGAACGGTCGTGCCCCGGCCCGAACTCGCCGCCACCGGGGTGCGGTTCAATGTGTCGCCCAAGCTGTCCCACTCGGGCGACCGGGAGGAGCGCAGGCTCGTTCCCGAAGCGCTGGCGGCGCTGGCCGCTCTGCCGGGCACCGCGTTCAAATTCGTCTGCCGCACCACCGCCGACCTCGACGAGGTGGCCGCCATCGTCGCGCGCCACGGCACCACCCCGGTCTGGATCATGCCCGAGGGCCGGACGCCCGACGAGGTGTCGCGGCATCTCGCGGCGCTCGGCGACGACGTCATCGCCCGGGGCTGGAACCTGACGACCCGAATGCATGTCGCCCTCTGGGGCGACAGGAGAGGCGTATGAGGTGACATTTACGGCAGTCGATGTGCTCCAGGAGGAGCCCGCGGACGGTCACGATCCGCTGGAGGACGTGGCCCGGCGTCTGCTCATCGAGATCGGGGAGGACCCGGACAGGGACGGGCTGAAGGACACTCCGGCCCGGTTCGCGCGCTGGTGGCGGGAGTTCAGCGGCTACGACCCGGGGAAGGTCGGCACGCTCTTCCCGCTGCACACCGACGGCCAGACCGTCCTGGTCTCGGACATCCAGCTCTGGTCGCTCTGCGAACACCACCTGCTGCCGTTCTCGTGCTCGGTGACCATCGCCTACCGGCCGCGCGGCGAGGTCCTGGGCCTGTCGAAGTTCGCGAGGATCGCGCACCGGCACGCGCACCGGCTCCAGGTGCAGGAGCGCCTGGTACGGGACATCGCGGACGAGATCACCGAGGTGACCGGCTCGGAGGACGTGGCCGTGGTGGCGCGGGGCGAGCACCTGTGCATGAGCATGCGCGGGATCCGTACCCCGGCCCTGATGACGTCCTCGGTGTTCAACGGCGTCTTCGAGGAGCACGGCCCGGCCCGCCAGGAGGTCGTGGCCATGGTCCTCCCGAGGAGCCAGTGAACCGGGCAGCCCCCACCGGTCCGCCCGGTCCCATCACCCGCCACGACCAAGGAGTTCGGCATGGCCGTACCTGAGATCCGTACGGGACTCAGCCTGGACGACGTCCTGCTGGTGCCGCAGCGCACCTCGGTGGTGAGCCGCTCGGCGACCCGCCTGGACACCACGCTCGGCGGTGACGTCTCGCTGGGCATTCCCGTACTGTCCGCCAACACCCCCTGGTGCACGGGGGCCCGCATGGCCGAGGCGATGGCGCGTCTCGGCGGCCTCGGGGTCGTGCACCGTATGCAGACCGCCGAGGACCAGGCCGCGGAGGTCGCGGCGGTGAAGGCCGCACCCGTGGCCACCGGCACCCTCGGGCGGAGTCCGGCGCTCGACGCGGAGGGACGGCTGCGTGTGGCCGCCGCGGTCGGGGTCGTCGACGACTACAGGGAACGCGCCGAACTGCTGGTCGCGGCAGGCGCGGACGTCCTTGTCACCGATGTGGCGCACGGCCACGCGGACTATGTGATCAAGGTCGTGGAGGAGCTGCGCGCCCGCTTCCCGCGTACCACCCTGATCGCCGGCAATGTGGCGACCGCCGCCGGAACCCGGGATCTGATCGACGCGGGCGCCGACGTGGTCAAGGTGGGCATCGGCCCCGGCGGCATCTGCACCACCCGGCTGGTGGCGGGGAGCGGCGTGCCGCAGCTCACCGCTGTGCTCGACTGCGCCGAGGAGGCAGTACGGAGCGGGATCCCGGTGATCGCCGACGGCGGCATCAAGGCCCCCGGCGACCTGGTCAAGGCGCTGGCTGCCGGGGCCCATGCCGTCATGCTGGGCAGCGCCCTGGCCGGTGCCGACGAGAGCGAGGCGAAGCTGGTCGAGCACGAGGGGCGCAAGGCCAAGGTCAGTACGGGCTTTGTCACCTTCGGCATGCGGCTGACCCTGAAGCAGGCCCGCGGCGAGGAGGTCAGCCGCGAGGAGCTGGACGAGTACACCCCGGAGGGCGTCGAGGCGACGTTCGCGTACAGCGGGAGCCTCGCGGCCACCCTGCGTCCGTTCCTCGGGGGCCTGCGCTCGGGCATGAGCTACTCGGGCGCGCACGATCTGGCCGCGCTGCGGGAGCGCGCGGAGTTCGTCCGGGTCACCCCGGCCGGGCTGGCCGAGAGCCGGCCGCATGCCCTGGGGCGTGCCGAGCAGGTGCCGCTCGACTACGCGGCGGCGGTCAAATGACCACACCGGTGGACACCGGCCGGTACGGCAGTGAGCGGATGCGGGCGCTGTTCACCGATCCGGCGCGCTACGGCCTGTTCGTACGGGTCGAGGGGGCGCTGGCGGAGGTCCAGGGCCGGCACGGGGTGATTCCCGAGGAGGCGGCCCGGCATATCGCGCTCCGGGCCCGGGAGTATGTGCCCGATCTGGCCGCCGTCGCGCGTTCGGAGCGTACGAGCGGTCATGAACTCTTCTCCGTGGTGCAGGTGTTCGCCGAGTCCTGCGGACCGTACGGCAGATACGTGCACTTCGGCGCCACCAGCAGCGACATCCTGGACACCGCGCTGGCCCTTCAGACGGACGGCGCGATCGGGCTGCTGCGGGAGCGGCTGACCGGGCTGCTGGCCGCCCTGCGGGACCGGATCGGCGCGGACGGCGAACGGTTGATGATCGGCCGTACGCACGGCCAGCACGCCCAGCCGATCACGTTCGGCTTCAAACTGGCGGTGTTCCTCGACCAGTTGACACGCTGTGTGGTCCGGCTGGACGAGCTGCGGGCCCGGGCCGTGATGGGCAAGGTCGCCGGCGCGGTGGGCACCCTCGCCGGGCTCGGCCCGCTCGGGCCGCGGGTGCAGCGCGAGGTGCTGGAGCTGCTCGGGCTGCCCGGGCCGGAGATCAGCGCGCAGGCGGTGGCCAGGGACCGGATCGCGGAGTTCGTCTGCTGGGCCGCGCTCACCGCCGCCTGTCTGGAGAATCTGGCCACCGAGATCCGCAACCTCCAGCGCACCGAGATCGGCGAGGTCGCGGAGTCGTTCGCCGAGGGCGGCCAAATCGGCAGCTCGGCCATGCCCCACAAGCGCAACCCGGTCCGCTGCGAACGGGTCTGCAGTCTGGCCCGGCTGCTGCGGTCCCTGGTGGGGCCCGCCCTGGAGAATGTGGTGACCTGGCACGAGCGCGATCTCGTCAACTCCGCGAACGAGCGTTTCACCCTGCCACAGACGGGGGTGCTGCTCGACGAGATGCTGACGGTGGCGACGGGGGTGGTCGGCGATCTGCGGGTGCGGCCCGACCGGATGGACGCCAACCTCGCCCTGTCCCGCAACGCGTACTTCAGCGAGGCGGTGCTGCTGACCCTGATCGAGCGCGGTACGGAACGGCTGGCCGGCTACCGGACGTTGCAGCGCGCCAGCGCCGACGCCGCGGCCGGCGGCCGGGACCTGCTGGAGGTGCTGGCGGACGACCCGGCGGTCACCGCCCTGATACCGGCCGCCGAACTGGCGGAACTGGCCAAGACCGCGCCGGACGCCGGTGCGAGCGAATCCCTCGCCCGGGAGACAGTGCGCCGGGCGGAACGGGTGCTGGCCGCCGTCCCGGCGGCGGAAGGAGCACGATGACGGACACCACAGGCAAGAGAGACGCGCGGGCCACGATCGTGGTCGGCGGGCAGTGGGGCGACGAGGCCAAGGGCAAGATCTCCAGTTATCTCGCCCTGCGGGACGATCCCGCCGTGGCGGTACGGGCCGGTCTCGGCCCGGGCGCGGGGCACACCGTGGTGCACGAGGGGCGGACCCTGCGGCTGCGCCAGGTGCCGAGCGCGATCGTCAATCCGCGCACCCGGCTGCTGCTCGGCGCCGGTGTGCTGATCCGCCCGGAGGTGCTGCTGCGGGAGATCGAGGAGAACGGCGTGGCCGGCCGGATCGGGGTCGACTACCGCGCCACCGTGATCGACCCCGCCCACCTCGCCGCCGAACAGGCCGACGCCGGGCTGCGCGACAAGGTCCGCAGCACCGGCAGCGGGCACGGCCCCGCGCTGGCCGGCCGGGCCATGCGCGCGGCCCGCCGGGCCGAGGACGTTCCCGAGCTGGCCCCGTATCTCACCGACGCGGCGGAGGAGGCGAACCGGGCCGTCGACGCGGGCGACGGGGTCGTGGTCGAGGGGACCAACGGCTTCGGCCTGTCCGTGCTGTTCGGCACGTACCCGTACACCGTCGGCAAGGACTCGACCGCCAGTACGGCCGCCGCCGACGCCGGTCTCGGGCCGCTCGCCGTCGACGAGGTCGTCCTGGTCCTGCGGGCCCATCCGACCCGGGTCGGTGCCGGGCCGTTCCCCACCGAGATCGACGAGCGGGAGGCGGAACGGCTCGGGGTGGTGGAGTACGGGACGGTGACCGGGCGGCGCCGCCGGGTGGGCGGCTTCGACATGGCGCAGGCACGGGAGGCGGTACGGATCAACCGGCCGTCCAGGATCGCGCTGACCTTTCTGGACCAGGTGGACCCGGCGGTCCTCGGCCAGGACGGCGGCGAACTCCCGGAGGCCGCGAGGGAGTTCGTCAAACACATCGAGGAAGGGCTGGAACGTCCGGTGGATCTCATCGGCACCGGCCCCGGCAGCGGCCATGTCATCGACCGCTGGGTCCGTACGGGAGGTGCCAGGTGAACGCGGTTCCGGTATGGCGGCGCGAGAAGCTGCTCACCATCGGATGGGCCGAGGCCGGCCGGATGCTCGACGGCCTCGCCCGGGACATACGGGCCGACGGCTTCGCGCCGACGGTCATCGCGGGCATCGCCCGGGGCGGGCTGCCACCCGCCGTCGCGCTGTCGAACCTGCTGGGGGTGACCGACTTCCGGATCCTCGGCATTCCTCGCAACAGCTCCAACTCCCGTTACAGCGAGCGCGGTGAGGCGGTGCTCGACTATGTGGTGCCGGAGCGTCCGCTGACCGGCGAGCGGGTGCTGATCGTCGACGACATCATGGGCGACGGCGGGACCATGGCCCTGGCCGAGAAGACCGTACGCGGGCTGGGCGCGGCCGAGGTGCGCTCGGCGGTCGTGGTCCGCAACATCGGCTCGCGCGGCCGTCCGGACTTCCTGGCCGTGGAGGTGGACGACTGGACGGTCTTCCCCTGGGAGCTGCCTCCGGGCGCCGAGGAAACGGCCGACGTCCTCGAAGGACCCCGGTGACGGCCCCCGCCACCGTCGTCCTGGACCGCGACGGCACCCTGCTGGACTTCTACGAGATGTTCCACCGCTTCATCCTCGATCTGCACGACGAGGCCCGGGCGCTGCCGCCGCCCCGCGAGGAGATCCTGGGCTACCCGTACTGGACCTCGATCACCAGCGGCTCCCTGAGCATCGGGAAGGTACGGGTGCTGGACCGCGTGGACGACGTCGTACGGCGGTACATGCCGCACGGGTCGCTGTACGAGGGGGCGGTGCCGGCCCTGGGCGCGCTGCGGGCGGCCGGGGTGCGACTGGCGCTGGTCAGCTCGTGGGTCGGTACGGAGCAGACGCGCGAGCTGCTGCGGGCGCACGGCGTGGAGGACTGTTTCGGGCAGGTCATGACCCGGGACGACCTGCCCGCCTCGGACACCGGTCTGTCGGACGCGGAGGCCAAGGTGGTGCTGGCCCGCCGGGCTCTCGACCGTCTCGGGCACCGGTCGGCGGAGCGGCTGTTCGTGGTCGGGGACACCCCGGCCGACATCACGCTCGGCCGCCGGCTGGGCGCGGTCGTGGTCGGTGTCCGTACGGGAAACGGCGGCATGCTGCCGCCGGCTCCCCCGGACGGACCGGATGTGCTGCTACCGTCGGTCGCCCGCCTCGCCGAACTGGTCCTCACCGCAGCGGAGGAGATCCCATGAGCCGGCCCAACGATGTCGGCGGCGCCCAGGGGTTCGGTGCGCTCGCCGGCACGCTCCCGCCCGACCAGCCGATCGTGGCGGCGTACGGTCCCGACGGGCGCTCCGTGTGGGGCGCGGACTGGCAGGCCCGGGTGTGGGCGCTGATCGCGGTGCTCGGCACCAACGGTGTCTGCTCGGCCAGCGAGCTGCGTGACGCCGAGGAGCGTGCGGACCCGGGCGAGTTCCTCGCGTCGTCGTACTATGAGCGGGTCGTCGCCGGGATGGAGCGGCTGTTCGAAGAGCGCGGACTTCTGAGCGACACGGGCGACATGGCCGACGCGGGCGACACGGCCGACGCCGATCGTGCGGGCGACGCGGCTGACGGTACGGGCGACACGTGACCGGCGTCCCGTCCCCCGCCTTCCGGGTCGGCCAGCCGGTCCGGGTGCGGGCCGCCGACCCGCCGTACCACACCCGGGCGCCGCGCTATGTCCGCGGCCACACCGGTCTGGTCCGTGCCGTACTGCCCGTCTGTGAACTGCCCGACGACGTGGCCCGCCGCCGCTCGCCCGTGCGGAGCCTGCCCGTCTACAGCGTCGCCTTCACCGCGAGCGGCCTGTGGGACGGGACGCCTTCGGGGACGGACGACGAGGTGGTGTGCGATCTGTGGGAGTGCTATCTGGACGCGGCCGGGCCCGGCGGCGCCCCCGATCAGGAGGAACGACCCCGATGAGCGGAGAACACACCGATCTGCCGGTCGCCGCCAGGGTGCGGCGGCTGGAGGCCCGGCTCGTCGCGGCGGGGCTCGTGACGGACGAGCAGCTCGACGCCGTACTGGAGCAGCGTCTGTACCGGGCCACCCCGTTCAACGGCGCCAGGCTGGTGGCCCGCGCCTGGACGGATCCGGACTTCCGCGCCCTGCTGCTGGACAACGCCGAAGAGGCACTGGAACGGACGGGGCTGGGCGGGCTGCTCGCGCCCGACGAGCATCTGCGCGTGGTGGAGAACACCGCCGGAACACACAACGTCGTGGTGTGCACACTGTGTTCGTGCTATCCGCTGCTACTGCTCGGGCCGTCGCCGAGCTGGTACCGCAGTGATGCCTACCGGGCCCGGGTGGTCCGCGAACCGCGCGCCGTACTGGCCGAGTTCGGGTACCGGGTGCCGGACGAGGTGGCGGTACGGGTGTGGGACGCGACGGCGGAGGCCCGCTACATGGTGCTGCCGCGCCGCCCGGCCGGCACCGGGCATCTGGACGAGGAGGCCCTGCGCGGCCTGGTCACCCGCTCGGGGCTGATCGGCACGGCTCCGGTGTAGGTGTGCCGGCCCTGTCCGGGCACTTCCGTACCCCACGGGCGGGGTCCGGGGAGACTGTCCCCGGACCCCGCCGTGCTGTGTCCACGGCCCGTCAGGGGGCGGCGAAGCGCGTCACCGCGTCGAGGTAGTCGGTCGGGTCGGACAGCCCGGCCTCACGGAACGCCTCGCGCCGCTCGTAGCAGGTGCCGCAGGTCCCGCAGTGCCGCTCGCCGCCCTTGTAGCAGGACCAGCTCCGCTCCAGCGGGGCCCCCAGCCGCGTCCCGTGTGCGGCGATGTCCGACTTGGACCAGGTGATGAACGGCGCCTCCACGGAGGGCGTCGGGAAGCCCTCGTTCGCGACCTTCACCAGCTCGCCGAGCGCGTCGAGGAACGCGGGGCGGCAGTCGGGGTAGATGAAGTGGTCGCCCGCGTGCATGCCCAGCGCCACCGTCCCGGCGCGGTGCGCGACACCCACCGACACCGCGACATTGGCGAGGACCGCGTTGCGGTTCGGCACGACGGTGGCCCGCATGGACTCCTCCGCGTAGTGCCCGTCCGGAACGCTGACGCTGTCGTCCGTCAGGGCCGAGCCCGCCAGCACCGAACCGAAGCCGCTGAGGTCCACCACATGGTGCCGCGCCTCGTAGTGGGCGGCGATCCCGCGCGCCGACTCGATCTCCTTGCGGTGCCGCTGACCGTAGTCGACCGTCACGGCGATCAGGCCGTAGCCCAGCGCGGCGTAGTGCGCCATGAGGGTGGTGGAGTCCATACCTCCCGAGAGCACCACCACGGCGGTGAACGGGTCGGTACTACGGCTGTTCTGCTCCATCAGGAACCTCCGGTCAGGGGAAGGACACCGAGGGGAGCGGCACGGTCGGCCGCCTGCTCGCCCTCAGCGTGGCCCAGGGAGCGGTCCGTCCACATCTCGGTGCGGAACCGAAGGACGGCGGGCAGCGGGCCGAAAGGCCGGTCCGCGCGGTCCGAGACAGCCCCGGGGACAGCTCCCGGGACGGTTCCCGGTGCGGCCGAGGACGCGAAGGCCGGGGCGCGCTGCCCGGTGCCGCCGGGAGCGCCGTCGGCGAGCAGCGACCAGACGCCCGGCGGGCGGAAGATCTCCTGGAAGTCGCGGCGGCCCGTGATGCCCAGCTTCCGGTACGCGCTCGACAGGTGCAGCTCGACCGTACGGCGGGTGATGCCCAGGACGGTCGAGATGCGCCGGTTCGACAGACCCTGTGTGGCCTGGAGGAGGATCTGCCGCTCCCGGGTGGTCAGGGCGAGGATCCCGCGCAGCGAGGCGTGCTGGGGCGTGCGCTCGTCGGCCGCCGCGAGATGTGTCCTGACCTGCTCGGCCAGCGGCCGGGCGCCGCACCGGCGGGCCAGCCGCACCGCCTCCGTCAGCGCGGCCACCCCGTACTGCTGGCGGCCCAGCCGGAGCAGCAGCGCGCCCAGGTCGGCCTGAGCGAGCGCCAGATCAAGCTCACTGCCCGCGCTCTCCAGCAACTGGACCGCCTCGCGCAGCATGCGCTCGCCCCGCAGCCCGCCCGCCACATCGGCCAGTGCCCGCAGTGCCCGGCCGTGCTCCAGCGGGGTGTCGGCGGTGTCGGCGGCACGCATCTGCTCGGCCGCCGCTTCCTGTGCCTCGTCCAGCAGCCCGGCCTGCCGCAGCAGGACGACGGCATGGATCCGCCAGGGCACGGCCGCGGTGGACCGTACCCCCGACGCGCCGTTGCGCAGGAGCAGTTCGGTCAGATCGCGCGCGGCACCGGGCAGATCTCCGCAGGCGGCGCGCAGCCGTGCCCTGGCCAGCAGGACATGGCGGTGGTACCAGCCGGGCGCCAGCTCCTCCGCGTAGTGGTGCCTGCGCAGCAGCGCCCAGGCCTGTTCGTTCCTGCCCAGGCTGGTCAGTACGTCGGCGAGCAGCCCGACGGCCTCGGCCCGGTGGGGCTCGCCGGCTTCCGCCCCGCCGCACGACAAGCCGCTCACGGACTGCGTCAGTTGGTGCTGCGCCTCGTTCAACCTGCCCTGCCCGAGGGCGATCTGACCGGCGACCAGGAGCAGCAGCGGGCAGCCTGGCGGGAAGAGGGCGTCATCGCGTCGGTCACCGCGGCGCACATGCCCGGCGGACGCGGCGGCGGCTTCCTCATACCGCCCGTTCTGTACGAGAACCGTCAGCGCCGCCGGTACGGTCAGCGGGTGCGCCGACGACTCCTCGCCGCATTCGGCGAGGACCCCGCGCGCCTCCTCCACCGCCGACCGGCTGTCCCCGCCGCCCAAGTCGCGGCAGAGCGCCCCGACCGCGGCCGCCGCCGTGCGCAGTCCGGGCGAGGGAGCCGGGCTGTCGGACACGGACCGGGCGTCGGGCAGCGGGAGTTCGTCGAGGAGCCGGGCGGTACGGGCCGGGGGTCCGGCGAACAGACCCGCGGCGGTACGGTGCAGCCGGGGCCAGCGGGACAGTCCCGTGCCGGCGACGGCCGCGGCGGTCGCGGTCAGCACCCGCTCGGTGTCCTCCGGGGCGCGGGCCTCGTACAGCGCGCGGCCCACCCGGTGCAGCAGCCGTTCCCGTACGCTCTCGTCGCCCGTCGCGGCCAGCATCGCCACCGTCGCGTCGACCCCGTCGGCCCAGTCGGCGCGCAGCCGTACGTCCGAGAGCAGCAGGACGGCCCGGTGGTGATCCTCGCCGGTCGCCACCCGCAGCGCCCGCTCCAGGAAGCGCAGCGCGCCGTCGTTGTCATCGGCGGCCGCGGCGGCGCGGGCGGCCTGGAGCAGCACCTCGGTGGACCAGGAGTCGTCCAGCGGGACGGTGGACGCGAGAAGATGGCCGGCTACTCGGCCGGCCGCCGCGCCGTGCCGGTGCAGATGGCCCGCGGCGCTCAGGTGCGCGGCGCTCCGCGCCATGCGGGTCATCCCGCCCGCCAGGGCCGTGCGCAGCACCGGATGCCTCAGTGTGACGGTGCCGTCGTCCGCGATCAGCCGCATCCTGACCAGCAGGTCGGCCGCGACCAGGGTCTGTTCGAGCGTCATCCCGCTGAGGTGGGCGGCCAGTGGGGCGGCGTCGGCGGTGTCGTCGTCCGCGAGGGCGATCACCGCGGCGAGCCGCCCGAGAGCGGGGTCGATCGGGTCCAGCCGTCCGGTCACCGCCTCGGCGACGGCCGGGAGTACTGCCGTACCGAGCGCCGCGGTGTCGGTGGCCCTCGGGCCCTTCTCACGGGCCCAGCGCAGCAACTCCCCCAGCATGAAGGGGTTTCCGGCGCTGAGGCGGTGGCAGGCCGCGGCGAATTCGGGCGGTACGCCACGCCGCAGGACGGCGCGTACGGCGGCGGCGGTGTCCCGCTCGGACAGTCCGTCCAGTACGAGTTGCTCGGTGTCCTGTAATAACGCGGCCAACTCCCTCGGCGCCGTGGCGGGTTCGCCCTGCCGTATGGAGATGGCCATGACGACGGGCAGCCGGGCACAGGCCTGCCTCATCCGGTGCAGCTCGTCCAGTGTGGCGGCGTCGGCCCGGCACACGTCGTCGACGGTGACGACCAGCGGGGCGTGTCCGGCGGCCTCCCGTACGGCGTTGCGCAGCACGGCGGGCGGCACCGGTGCCGGAGCGGCCGGATCGAGTCCCTGGGTGCCGGCGGTCCGTTCGCCCGCCGCGCGCAGTGCGGCACCGGGGGCGCTTCCGGCGGGCAGCACCGCCAGCAGTTCGTCGAAGAGACCCTGCTCGATCCGGTGGCCGGGCCGGGCGCAGTCCAGCCGGATGACGGCGCATCCCCGCTCGCGCGCGGAGACCCGGAACTCGTGCAACAACGCGCTGCGCCCCACACCCAGTTCGCCGGTGAATGAGTAGACGGTCATGCCGGTCCGCACGCTGTCGCGCACGGCGTCGCCGAACAGCCGCAGTTCTCTGCGTCGGCCCGTGAAATGAGGTGAGTGCTTCTCGCCGGTGGCCATGACACCTCTCCGTTCATAGATCCGCTCGCCCCGGAACTGATCTCTCCGGTCCGTGGGCGCTACGAAGACATAACCCGTGAAGGATGGCGTGGAAAACAGCACGAATTCGCCACAGTCGCCCACCAGAAGCGGACACAACCGCACACCCGGCCTCCGCATGGCCGAAGTCCACCCACCCTGGCCAGGGCGGACCACGGCCCGGCCGCCCCGGGAGACCTGTCCGGGTTCGCCCCGCCTCGGGTCCGGCTCGTACCGCGAGAACGGCCAGGACTCCCCGTTCATGTGCGGACGGCACATGCCGGGTGGTCGCCGGCCGCCCGCAGGGCTGCTCGTACAGGGCCCGCAGGAACGCTCGCGACACTCCCCGCAAACAGGGAATCCGCTGGTCAGCGGCTCTCCGAAAGGATCAGGGACCATTGCCCGGGCGGTATGCTGAGAAGCTCGGCGATACGGGCGGGCTCCGGCAGGGGGCCGTGGTCACCGCTCACCCGGAGGGCGGCGCCCGCGGTGAGATGGCCGAGGCGGAGGGCGCGGACCATGTCCTCGCCGCGCAGCAGCCCCGCGAGGAATCCGGCGGCGAAGGCGTCGCCCGCCCCGACCGGTTCGACAACCTCCACCTTCGGCGCGGGTACGGCGTGCACCTGGGCACCGTCGAAAGCGGTCGCCTCATGAGCGCCGTCCTTGACGACAAGGATCCGGGGCCCGGGCAGCAACGCCCTTACGTCGGCCGCCTCCAGTTCCGCTCCCCACAGGGCGCGCGCCTCGTCGAGCCCGACGAAGGTGAGGTCCGCGCGGTTCGCGAGACCGTGGAGTACGGAACCGGCGGTGGCGGCCGTGCCGTCGGTCCAGAGCGCGGGCCGGTGGTTGACGTCGAAGCTGATGGAGTACGGGCGTTCGCCGGGCGGGGTCCGCAGGGCCTCGGTGACCAGGGCCAGGCAGTCCGGCGAGAGGGCCGGGGTGATTCCGCTGAGATGGACGACACTCGCGGTGCGTACGGTCTCGTCGTCGAGGAGGTCCGGGCCCAGGGCGGAGGCGGCCGAGCCGCGGCGGTAGTAGCGCACCCCGGTTCCTTCGGGGGCGGGGTCCTTCACCAGCAGCCCGGTGGGCCGCCGGGGATCCGTCCGCACCCCGCGGACATCGACCCCGGCCGCCGCGACCTCGGCGAGGATCCGCCGCCCGAACGGATCGTCCCCCACCGCGGAGACCCACCGCGCGGGCACCCCGTGATCGGCCAGATACACCGCCGCGTTCGACTCGGCCCCGGCGATCCGGACCCGCAGCAGATCGGCTCCGTCCAGCGGGGCCACGGGCTCGGGAACGAAGGCGGCCATGGTCTCGCCGATACAGGTCACGGGCCCGGGAGCGGGCCGCCACCCGACCGCCGGTGCCTGTGCCTGTGGGGTGCTCATACGGCCGTCCCCGGTCGGTACGCGGCAGCCGGCAGGCCCGGGACGCCGACCCGCACCCCGAAGACCGCTCCGTCCAGTGGGCCCGGCTCGGACAGGCCATGGCGGGCACTGGTGATCAGGAGCGTGTCACCGTGCAGGCATACGCCCGCCGGCTGGACGGCGGGAAGCCGCAGTTGGTGGTCCAGGGTGCCGTCCGGGCCGTAGTGGTGGACCGTGCCGGTACCCCAGACCGCGGTCCACAGGCCGCCCTCCGCGTCGACCGTCATACCGTCCGGGCTGCCTTCGCCGAGTACGGCGAAGGTGTCGGCCGGGCCGAGTGTGCCGGTGGCGGGGGCGACTTCGTAGCGGCGGATGATGCCGCGCGCGCTGTCGGCGAGATACATCAGGGTGCCGTCGGCGCTGAACGCGGGGCCGTTGGGGACGGTGAGGCCGTCCAGCGCGCGGACGACCGTACCGTCGCGGTCGACGCGGTACAGCGAACCCGCGCCCTCACTCGCGTCGTACGCCATGCTGCCCGCCCAGAACCTGCCCTGCGGGTCCGCACTCGCGTCGTTCATCCGCGTCGCGCGGCCGGCGCCGTCCTCCGGGCGCGCCAGCCAGTCGGTCCTCCCGTCCGGACCGATCAGGCAGATGCCCGTACCGGCCGCGGCGATCCACTCGCCCGGACGCCCTTCGACCGGGGCGACCGCGCCCAGCGGTACCGGCAGCCGGGCCAGCGTCCGCAGGGGCCCGGTGCGGTCGTCCGGTCCGGCGAGCAGCCGCCCGGAGAGGATGTCGACGAGGACGACACCGCCGTCCACCGACCGTATGCCCTCGCCGAGTTCGAGCCGGTCCGTCCAGTACGGGACGGGAGCGTCCCCCGTCATCGGCCGGCCTCCGCGCGGCCGGCGGTGTCGACGGCCACCGCATCCAGGAAGACCCGTGCGCGGGCGCGCAGTCCGCCGATGTCGCCCCCGTCCGCGGCGTCGCCGATCAGCGGGGACCCCACGCCCACGGCGACCGCGCCCTGCGCCAGATGGAGACGGGCCGCCTCCGCGTCCACTCCCCCGACCGGTACGAACGGCTCCCCCGGAAACGGGCCGCGCAGTGCCCGCAGATACTCCGGGCCGCCCGCCTGCGCCGCCGGGAAGATCTTGAGCGCGTCGGCGCCGAGCCGCCGGGCCTCCACGATGTCCGTGGGGGTCATCACCCCGGCGAGTACGGGGAGCCGGAGTTCCCTGGCGGCCGTGATCCCCTCGCAGACGGCCGGGGTGACGATGAAGTCGGCGCCCGCGTCATGTGCCGCCCGCGCGTCCTGGGCGGTCAGCACGGTGCCCGCGCCGAGGGGCGCGGCAGGGCCCAGTTCGGCACGGGCCCGGCGGATGACATCGAGGGCGTCCCGGCCGCTGAGGGAGACCTCGATGAGCGGGATGTGCTCCTCGGCCAGGGTCAGTACGGTCCTGAGGGCGCCGTCCGCGTCGTCGCCACGCACGATGGCGACGATCCGGTGGGCGCGCAGCGCGGTCAGCAGATTCACGTGCGGAAGTCCTTCCGGGGTTCGGTTGCTGTGTCGGTTGCCGTGCCGGTCACTGATTCGCGCCCGCTTCCGTCTCCGCCCGTGCCTCCGCCGCCACGGTGAGCCGCCAGCGCACCTCGCCACCGCGCGGGACGCACGCCGCGTCGCCGTCCCCGGCGGCCGCCAGGTCGAAGACGCGGCCCAGCATCGGTTCCACCCCGACGGAGCGGTACGGCCGGTCCTCGGGGAAGCCGCGGAGATTGCGCCAGAGGGCGATGGACACCGGCTGCCCCTCGGCCTCGACGGCGAAGCGGAGGGCGGCCGGACCGTCATGGACGTACGCCACCGAGGCGGAGACGACGGCACCCACGGCCGTACCGTCGTCCGGCCCCAGCCGGTCGAGGCCGCCGGTGGTCTCGACCGCCGGCCACACCGCCGGGGTCCAGCCGTCGCCCCCGTCGGGATAGACCCGTACCGGCGCGCCGTCCGCGATCCCGATCCATGCCGCCTCCGAGAGGTCGAGCAGCGCGTGCGCCGCCCACAGGAACCGGTAGCCGGGCTCCGCCGTCAGCCGGTAGTCGGCGACGGCCCGCCCCTCCCCGGCGCGGATCCGGCGTTCGAGACGGAAGTCCGGGCAGTCGACGGACTCGGTGTCGCCGTCCCGCCGCCAGGCGCGCGACCAGGCGTCCCCGTGGTCGGGGACACCCCGGACCGTCGGCACGCACTCTTCGAGACCACCCGCGTCGGCGAAGGCGTCGCCGGGCACCACCGAGGGCCGCCGCGGTTCGTCCCGGTGCCAGAGCCATTCGCGGCCCCCGGCCCGCAGCGAGGTCCAGCGTCCGCCGTGGGCCGGGTCGGTGGTGATGTCGGGGGTGCCGCGGACCGGCGGGGCGGGCGGCATGCCGCTCACCATTCCGCGAAGGAGCCGTCGGGGTGCCGCCACACCGGGTTGCGCCAGGCGTGCCCGGTACGGTCGGCCGCCCGTACGGCGGTCTCGTCGACGGTGATACCGAGCCCCGGGAGCCCGGTACGGAGCGCCTGCCCGTCGACGAAGCGGAACGGATCGGTGTCGACGACGTACGAGAGGAGATCGGCGTCCTTGTTGTAGTGGATGCCCCGGCTCTGCTCCTGGATGAGGAAGTTGGATGTGCAGAACGCGATCTGGAGGCTGGCGGCCAGCGCGATCGGGCCGAGCGGGCAGTGCGGTGCGAGCTGCGCTCCGTATGTCTCGGCGAGCGCCGCGATCCGGTGGACCTCGGAGATGCCGCCCGCGTGCGAGAGGTCCGGCTGCGCCACGGCGATGCCCGCCGCCAGCGCGGGCAGGAACTCGGCGCGCCCGTACAGCCGTTCACCGGTGGCGATCGGTACGGAGGTGGCGCCGACGAGGCCCGCCAGCAGATGGCCCTGCTCGGGCAGCAGGGGTTCCTCGACGAACAGCGGGTGCAGCGGCTCGATGGCGTGCAGGACCCGTCGCGCGCCCGCCGCGCCGAACCGCCCGTGCAGATCGACGGCGACGTCCCGCTCCGGGCCGAGTGCCTCCCGGGCGGCGGCCACCCGCGCCACGACGGCCGCGGTCTCGGCGGCGGTGGCGATCGGGGACGTACGGCCCGCCGCGTTCATCTTGACGGCGGTGAAGCCCGCTTCGACCTGGGCGGTGATCTCGTCGGTGAGCCGTACGGGTTCGTCGCCGCCCACCCAGGCGTACACCCGTACCCGGTCGCGGACGGGTCCGCCGAGCAGGGCGTGCACCGGGGCGCCGTAGGCCTTTCCCGCGATGTCCCAGAGCGCTTGGTCGATACCGGCGACGGCGCTGGAGAGCACCGGGCCGCCGCGGTAGAAGCCGCCCTTGCTCAGCACCTGCCAGTGGTCCTGGATCCGCAGCGGGTCCCGGCCGATCAGATACTCGGCGAGGACGTCGACGGCGGCGCGCACCACCTCGGCGCGGCCCTCGACGACGGGTTCGCCCCAGCCGACCACGCCGTCGTCCGTCTCGACACGGCAGAACAGCCAGCGGGGCGGCACAAGGAAGGTCTCGACTCGTGTGATCTTCACCGGGCGGAGCCCTCTTCGGTGCCCGCGGCGCCGCCGGTGCCCGTACCACCACCGGGGCCGCCCGCGCCCGTACCGCCGTGCACACGGTCCAGGTCGCGTACCGCCTGGTCGAGCAGCGCCCGCATCGCGCGTTCCGCAGCGGCCGGGTCCCGGTCGCGTACGGCGTCGAGTACGGCCCGGTGGCTGGGCACCGGATTCTCTCCGTGCAGGGTGCTGTGCACGATCTCGTCGCGGTGCGCGAGACCGGACTCGATGACCATCTCCATACGTTCCAGCAGCTCGTTGTGGGTCGCCGCGAGGAGCGCGCGGTGGAAGCCGAGGTCCGCCTCCACCGCGTGCGCGGCGCCTCCCCCGGTCTCCCCCATCGCGCTCAGGGCCGCTTCGAGCGCGTCGAGGTCGGCGTCGGTGCGGCGCTCGGCGGCCAGCCGGACCGCGGCCGGTTCGATGATGCTGCGGACCTCGCCGAGATCGCGCAGCAGCGTCAGATCCGTACCGTTGCCGGGGCCCGTACCGCCCGCGAACTGCCAGCGCAGCACATCCGCGTCGAGCAGGTTCCAGTCGGAGCGCGCCCGTACGAAGGTGCCGCGCTTCTGGCGCGCGTCGACCATCCCCTTGGCCGCGAGGACCTTCAGCGACTCCCTGAGGGCGGTCAGGCTGACGTCCAACTCACGCTGCAACGACACCAGATCGAGTGTCGCCCCCTCGGGGATCTCGCCGCTGAGCACCCGGCGCGCGAGAGTCTCCACGGTCTGGCCGTGCACTCCGCGGCGCGCGTATGGCGTCATGTCGTTGTGTGCCTTTCTGCTGGGGGGGTATCGGGTACGGCGAGGTCAGGCCGAGGCTTTGACGACGGACCAGCCGCCGTCCACGAGCAGGCTCGACCCGGTGATGTAGGACGCTTCCCCGGCGGCGAGGAAGGCGATGGCCGCAGCGACTTCCTCCGGGGTGCCGAACCGTCGGGCCGCCGTCTCCGCCACGCTCTTCTCCCGGTCCTCCTCGGAGACCCGGTCCCAGGCCGCGGTGAGGATGGGGCCCGGCACGACGGCGTTGACGCGCACCTCCGGCCCGTACTCGACGGCGAGCTGTCCGCACAGCGACAGCAGGGCGCCCTTGGATGCGGCGTAGGCGGGATGTCCGGGGATACCCCTGTGCGCGTGTACGGAGGAGGTCAGCACGACGGCGCCGTGATGGGCGCGCAGGTCGGGCAGAACGGCGCGGAAGCCGAGGAACCCGCCGGTGAGGTTGACTGCGATCTGGCGCTCCCAGGAGGCGAGGGTCATCTCGTGCGCGGGGGTGACGTCCACCGTATACGCGTTGCTGACGAGGACGCGGACCGGCCCGAAACCGTGGGCGGCGGTGACGATCCGCTCCCAGTCGCCCTGGTCCGCCACATCCGCGCGGACGAACAGGGCCCGGCCGCCCCGGTCCCGTACGGCCGCGGCGACGGCCTCGCCGCGCTCGGCCGCGAGATCGGCGAGGATCACGGCGGCGCCCTCCGCGGCGAGCCGTTCCGCGGTGGCCGCGCCGATGCCCGAGGCGGCTCCGGTGACCACGGCCACCTGGCCGTCGAAGCGGGTGGTTCCGTTCATGGGGCGGGTCGACTCCTCGGGGTTGGTGCTCGCCGCTGCGCGAGCCGGGTGACGGTGGGGGGTGACGTCATGGATACGGGTACCGACGGGATCCGCCGACCGCTATTCGCGCTCCGGTACGGACATCGGTGACCGTTCCGGTACGGACTCCCGCTCCAGGACGACCAGTTCGGCGTCGTATTGCGCGGTCCAGGCGAACGGCAATCCGTAGTGGACGAGATGGGCGCCGCTGTAGCGGATGCCGGTGGCCCGGTCGGTGTAGTGGGCGGCCGGGTCCAGTCCGCGGAGCCGCAGCCGGTCCGCGCGCCCCGGCACCAGCGGCGCTCCGTCCAGCCGCCCGGTGTGCCAGGCGGTGACGGCGATCCGGGCGCCGCCCGGTTCCTCGTACTGCATACCGCAGGTGGGGTCGGCGGGGCTGTTCAGGATCCGGGCCTCGCCGTGGTGGATCACGTCGCGGATCTCCTTGTAGCGGGCCACCCACCGGGCCGCCTCGGCGCGCCGCTCGGGCGACCAGCCACGGATGTCCGCGCCGATGCCGAGGACGCCCGCCATGGAGAGGACGAAGCGGAAGGCGAGCGAGCGCGGACGCGGGTCGAAGACGCCCGGCGAGTCGGTGACCCAACTGCTCATGGTGTGCGGTGCGTGCGCGTGGAGATACCCGTACTGGATGGCGAGCCGGTCCATCGGGGCGGTGTTGTCGCTGGGCCACACCACATCCGTGCGGGCGATGGTGGCGTGCTCGATACGGCCGCCTCCGCCGGAGCAGCCCTCGACCGTGACCCGGGGGTGGCGGGCACGGAGGTGGTCGAGGACACGGAGGTAGCCGGCGACATGCGCGGCGTCCAGGTCCTGTTCCTCGACGGGCCCGCCGCCCGGCCTGCCGCGTTCGGTCGGCGGACGGTTCATGTCCCACTTGAGGTAGCTGATGGCGTGGGCGCCGAGGAGCCGGTCGAGGGTGGCGATGACGAAGTCCTGGACATCGGCGCGCCCGAGGTCGAGCAGGAGCTGTTCGCGTACGAGGGTGGCGGGGCGGCCCTCGATCCGGTAGACCCAGTCCGGATGTTCGGCGTACAGCGCGGACCTGGGGCTGACCGCCTCGGGTTCGACCCAGAGGCCGAAGTCCATCCCGGTGGCGCGCACCTGGGCGATGAAGTCGTCGAAGCCGTCGGGGAAGTTCGCCGGGTCGGGGTGCCAGTCGCCGAGTCCCCCGGTCTCGTCGTGGCGTCCGGTGAACCAGCCGTCGTCCACGACGAACAGTTCGGCGCCCATCCCGGCGGCGTGGCGGGCGAGTTCGAGCTGGCTCGCCGCGTCGACGGCGAAGCCGGTGGCTTCCCAGGAGTTGTAGAGGACCTTGCGGGTGCGGTGCATCCGCTCGCCGGTCAGCCGGCGTTCGTAGCGGTGCCAGACCCGGGCCAGTCCGTCGAGCCCCTCGGGGCTGAACGCGCAGGCCAGCCTGGGGGTGGTGAGGGTGGCGCCGGGGGCGAGGCGTACGGCGCTCTCATGGAGCAGCCGTCCGGCGCGGATCCGGACGGCGCCGCCCGGCTCGGCGTCGGCGCTGATGCGCCAGTTGCCGGACCATTCGAGGGCGATGCCGTAGGTGGGGGTGGCGGGCCCGTCCGGATCGGCGGCGTCCTGAACGGCGAGCCACGGCGCGTAGGCGTGCCCCGGCACGCCCTGGGAGGAGGCCATCTCGAAGCGGCCGCGGGTGAGTTCGAGCTGCGTGTGCTGGAATTCCTGCGACCACTGGCCGGTGAGATACGTGAGCCGGGCGCCGCCGTCGACCGGGACATTGACCGCGGCGGAGTCGATGCGCTCGAAGCGCAGCTCCTGGTCGCCGACGCAGGTCAGTTCGGTCCAGCGGAGGATCACATCGGTGCCCGGGACGGTCTCGTAGCACAGGGCCACGCCCAGTCCCTGCTTCTCGTCGGTGAACTCCAGCCGCAGCGCCCGCTCCCCGTCGTGGCTGGCCGCGGCCGGCCGCCACCAGGTGCCGCGGTCCTCCCCGGGCCGCTGCGCGGTCAGATCGGCGCCGGTGAAGGGCCGCAGTCCGTACGGGATGTACTCGGCGGGTGACGCGTCGGCGCGGGTGATGAAGTGCGTACGGTTCGGCCGCTCGAAGGGCGAGGGTCCGGTCTCGGCACCGTGCGGTCCCCAGGCGGCGAGTTCGGCCCACCGTCCGTCGTCGGTGAGGCGTACGGCGTAGGTGGTGTTCTCGGTGCGCAGCAGCCACCGTCGCGGTGGGGTCACTTCACTGCTCCCAGGTTGAGGCCGGCCACGAAGTGGCGCTGGAACTTGAGGAAGACGAGGACGGTCGGCAGGGCCGCGATCACGGAGCCCGCGGCGATGACGTTCCACATGGAGACGTACTGGCCCTGGAGTCCGATGAGGGAGGCGGTGATGGGCATCCGGCTGTCGGTGCGCAGCACGGTGATGGCCCAGAGCAGGTCGTTGAAGATCCAGGTGAACGACAGGGCGCCGAGCGCGGCCATGGCGGGGCGGGCCAGCGGCATGATGATGCGGCTGTAGATCTGCCAGGGGCCGGCGCCGTCGATGACGGCTGCCTGCTGGATCTCGGGCGGTATGGACCGCATGAAGCCGTGCAGGACGAACACGTAGAACCCGACGCCGAAGCCGACCTGCACCCCGATCAGCGCGTACAGCGTGTCGTACACGCCGAGCAGCTCGCTGAGCCTGGAGACGGGTACGAGCAGGATCTGCGCGGGCAGCAGGTTCCCGCCGAGCATCAGCAGCAGGAGTGTGCGGCGCAGCGGCAGGGCGTACCGACTGAGCGCGAAGGCCGCCATGGAGGCGAGCAGCAGCGACAGCAGCACAGTCGGCACGGTGACGAGCAGGCTGTTGATGAGCGCGCGCTGCTGGCCGCCGTCGACCCACGCCTGGCGGAAGCCGTCCAGGGTGAAGGAGTGCGGCAGGCTGCCCACGCCATGGGCGGCGACGTCGTCGAACGAGCGGGTGCTGGTGACCAGGACGAGCGCGATGGGCAGCAGCCACAGCGCGGAGATCAGTCCGGCACCGAGGTGGAACCCGGCGGTCCCCCACATCCGCCGGCGGTCGCGCCGGCCGGCGGGCGGTGCCTGGGCGGGGGTGACGGTCATGAGTCGGCCTCCCGGAAGGCGCGCAGGAGATAGGACACGATGACCCCGAAGGCCAGGACGAAGATCACCACGGCGAGAGCGGAACCGTATCCCAGCCGCAGCGACTGGAAGGCGGTGGAGTACATGTACGTGCTGAGCAGTTCGGAGGAGTGGTACGGGCCGCCGCGGGTGAGCGACCACACCACGTCGAACGAGCGCAGCGAGTCGATCACGACGACGGACAGCACGACCGCGTTGACACTGCTGAGCTGTGGCAGTGTGATGTGGCGGAACTGCTGGCGGCGGGTGGCGCCGTCGACCTTGGCCGCTTCGTACAGCACCGGGTCGATGCCCTTGAGCCCGGCCAGATAGAGCACCATCACATAGCCGATCTGCCGCCACAGCGCGGGCACGATCACGGCGTACAGGGCGGTGTCCTGGTCGGCGAGCCAGGAGTGGGTGAGCCCGCCGAGCCCGATCCCTTCGAGGGTCTTGTTGATCAGCCCGTCCGGCTGGTACATCGCCTGCCATACCAGGGCCGTGGCGACCAGCGAGAACACCACCGGCAGAAACAGCGCGGCCCGGTAGAACCCGACCCCCGGCGCTCCTGCTGGAGCAGGAGCGCCGCGCCGAGGCCGAGGACCACGGAGAGCCCGCCGAAGAGCACCAGCCAGATGACCGTGTCGAGCGCGGCGGTACGGAAGATCTCGTCGCCGAACATCTCGCGGAAGTTGCCCAGGCCGATGAACTTCGGGGCGCTGACCCCGTCCCACTGGGTGAAGGCGAGATAGAAGCCCTGGATCGCGGGCCAGAACACCCAGAACGCCTCGATGAGCAGCGGTACGAGGACGAACGCGAGCACCAGGGGCGGGATCCTGGTCGCCCGTCCACGGGCCGGGGTCCGTCCGGCGGCCCGCTTCCGGGTCTTCTCGCGGGGCGCGGTGACGACCGCCATGTCACTGGCTCCAGATCTTCTGCGCGTCCCGCTGCCAGGTGGTGAGGATGGAGCCGATCTCCTTGGGCTTGGCCAGATACCGGGTGAGCGCGTTGTCGGCGGTGGGCGACAGGGCGTCGCTGGAGTCCCGGTTGAAGAACTGGGTGAGGTCCGCCGCGTCGTCGATCAGCTTGCGGCCCTTGATGACCAGGGGCGTTCCGCTGTCCTTGGCGTCGGGGTGGGTCGGCAAGGAGGTGCCGGAGGAGCCCTTGAGGTAGATCTCCTGCGCCTCGGCGGTGGCCAGGAAGCGCATGAGTTCCTTGGTCTCCTCCTTGCGGCCGGTGCGGGCGCTGGCGAAGTAGCCGTCGGTGGGGGCCTCTTCGGCGAGCGGGATCTTCGGGTCGATCACCGGGAACCGGAAGAAGTCGATGTCGCCGAGCTGGTCCTTGGGCGTGGAGTCGGCGAAGAAGGTGCCTATCAGCATCATGCCCGTACGGCCCTGGAGGAGCGCGGTGGTCGCGTCCTGGAAGGGCAGCGCGGTCCCGTTGGGGTCGAAGTACGGCAGGGCCTCGCCCCACCGGTCGAAGACCCTGCGGACCTCGGGGTCGTCGAAGCGGTGCTTTCCGGCGAGCAGATCACGGTGGTAGGCGGCACCGTTGATCCGGATGTTGAGATAGTCGAACCAGGACGAAGCCACCCAGGGGGTGTTGCCTCCGGCGCCGAGGCCGATCGGCGCGACACCCTTGCCCTTGAGCGTGTCGCACAGGCCGAGGAACTCGTCCCACGTCTTGGGTTCCTTGACGCCCCACTTGGCGAAGTTCGACTTCCGGTAGAAGACGCCCCACCAGTAGTAGGTGGTCGGGACGAAGACCTTCTTGCCCGCCGAGTCGGTGCACAGCTTCTTCAACGCGTCCGAGTATCCGGCCAGTTCGGGCTTCTCCCAGATGTCGCTGACATCGAGGAGCAGGTCCTTCTTCGCGTACGACTCCGCGACCGAGCCGGGGTACCAGGTGTAGAGGTCCGGCGGGTTGGCCGAGGTGAGGTAGGTCGGAAGCTGGGTGCGGAAGGTCTCCGAGGCCACGGTGTTGAGCGAGCCCCGCGCACCGCCCCGCTTGTTGAAGGCGTCGATGACCTGCTGCATCGCGGACTTGGCCTGCGGCGCGGAGAGATTGGACTGCAGGGTGACCGCGCCGCCCGAGGAGGACGAGCCGCCCGATGACGACGAGGTGACGCAGCCGCTCACCAGCGCGGCGGCGCCGATGGCTCCGGCGCCGGCGAGAAACCCGCGTCGGCTGTGTGCTGTGGTGTTCATGGGACTCCCTATGCGCCCACGGAACGGGGCCCGGCGCCCTGACGGCCGGGCTCTCGTTCGGCTGATACAGACTGACGTGGCACGGAGCCACCGTCAAGATTAATTACTAATTTATTTGCTCATGTTCCGACCAGGCCTGATCCCGGGGGCCGTACGACCGGTCGGGCCGTACGGCCCCGGGCGGTGTTTCAGGCGGTCGCCTGGTGGACCTGGTCGCCGACCCCGCGGAAGAGGGTCAGTACGGAGGAGCCGTCCGGCCCGGCGACGGCCGCCAGTTCGCCGTCGAAGACCGCGCTGGCATAGCCCTGGCGCTGCGACCAGTCGTTCCAGGTCGCGGTCCCCGTGTCGTAGGTGCGCTGCCAGAGGGTGTAGTCACCGGCGCGCGCGAAGAGCCGTACGGTGTCGCCCGCGACGGCGAGGGTGGGGCTGCCGCTCACGGTCCCACCCAGCGACGACCAGGCCGACCAGGTGCCGTCGGCGTCCCGTACCCGCAGCCTGATCGAGTCGTCGGCGGTGCGGACGGCGAGATGCGTACGGCCGGCGGAGTCGACGACGGCCGAGGGCCGCCCGTACAGCGCCACCCCGTCCGGTCCCCGGAACGAGGTCCAGCCGGAGTCCGCGCCCCGCGTGTGGATCAGCCCGTCCTCGCCCCGGGCGAAGAGGGTCCACCGGCCGGGGCTCTCGTACGCCACACCCGGCGCGTCCGCGAGCCGTCCCCCGAGCTTCTGCCAGCGGCCCCACCGGCCGTCGGCGAAGCCGCGCCGGTAGGCCGCGCCGTCCGTGCCGCGCACGAACACGTCGATCCGGCCGTTCGAGGAACCGTAGGCGGCGGGCTGCCCGAGGATCCGGCCCTGTGTGGGACCGCCGAGGCCGGTGGTCCGCGCGGACCACTGGCCGTCGCGCCCGGTCTGCTGCCGCAGCGAACCGTCCGTACCCCGGGTGAACGCGGTCAGCCGGTCGCCGTCCCGCACCAGCGCGGGCGTGGCCCCGGACCGTACCCCGAGCGCGACACCAGGAGCGTCGTCCTCGCCCTTGAGCAGGAGGAACGCCGTGCCGTGGGCGGGTACGTCGACGGTGTACGAATTGGAGTGCGTCCCGCGGCTCTGCCTGGCCCGCAGGTCCCGTACGGCGACGTCCCCCGCCAGCCCGGCGTCGGCGAACCTCACCGTGCGCTCGGCCGGGCGGTCGGAGCGGTTGAGGAGCACGACGGCGCGCTTGCCGCTGCCCTGGAGCACCTTGCTGTAGACGTCGCCGGTGGCGTCGGTGGCGACCCGTACGCCCTGAACGGCGAGCGGGTCCTGGTCGACGGCCAGGATCTCCGGGTTCCTGAGGGTGTCGATCATCGACTGCGGCAGGGTGCGCGGGTCGGAGCCTATGACCAGCGGGGAGGCCATCTCCGCCCACATCACGAGCTGGGTGGTGGACTCCTCCTCGGTCAGCTCGTACGAACCGTCTGCCAGCTTGCGCATCGGGATCAGATAGTCCGGGTCATTGTAGCGGCCCGGGCCCTGCGCCTCGGGGTGCCAGGCGTTGGCGTCCATGTTGCGCAGGACGTTGGGCCACTGGCCGGCCGTCGGTGTGCCCCAGGCGATGTCGGTGCCGGTACGCCAGGAATCGGCGGTCGTCGGACCGTACACAAAGGCGTTGTGCGCGTCCTGCGCCGGGGTGTGCGGCAGACCCCAGTCGTCGGTGAGCGGATTGCACAGATTGAGCAGCATGCGCCGGCCGGACACGGCGACGGCGTCGCTGAACTCCTTGAAGGCGGGCCCGGGATCGGCCTTCTCGGTGATCCCGCAGAGGAAGTCGACCTTGATCGCGTCGATCTTCCACTCCGCGAACTGCCGCGCGTCCTCGGTGTAGTGACCGCGGCTGCCGAGCCCGCAGGTCCTGCCGCCGTCGTAGGTACCGGCGTCGGTGTAGATGCCCGCCTTCAGTCCGCGCTGGTGCAGATATGACACGAGGGCGGGGATGCCGGAGGGAAAACGGCCGGGGTGCGCGGTGAGACGTCCGGCGCTGTCACGCGGAGTGTCCGCCTGCCAGCCGCCGTCGAGCCAGACGATGTCGTAACCGCTGTCCTTGAGACCGCTGCTGACGAGATGGTCGGCAACTCCCTTGACCTCGGCCTCCGTCGGTGCGCCGAGACCGTAGTAGGTGTTCCAGCCCATGTACGGGGTGGGGGCGAGCCCGCTGTTGTAGTACGGCGGCGCGCCCTCGTCCCGCGGCTGCGGCCGGGCAGCGGCCCGAGCGGGCTCGCTGGCTCCGGCGGCCCCGGCGGTGGGCACGGCCACCGCCAAGAGCACGACGGCGCCGAGAACGGCCACGGCACGACGGGCCCGCGCCGTCCCTGCACGATGCGACATCACTTGCCTCTCCCGAGAGTTGGGGATACCTGGCGAACGGCGCCCCGGGAATCAGGGGGCCGCGCCACGACGAAGACTGTGGCGGCGCACTCGAAGCCTGTCAACGATTATTACTAATTAACTTAAATTCGGGTGCTCGCAGCCGTTCGGGCGAAGATCCACGGCACCGGAATAGCCGGGCGTCCGGCCCGAGTTGGCACCGACGTCGCTGGACATCGAGCACATGTGGGAGACAAGACGATGGTTACTCTGCAGGAGTCCGTGGGCCGCTACGGGATCTGGAGCGCGGCGCTCCGCCCCGGGGGCGCCACGCCGGACGCCGAAATCCGCGAAGCCGCCGCCGAACTGGAGGAACTCGGCTTCGGGGCCGCCTGGCTGGGCGGCAGCGGTGTCGAGCAGGCCGTGCCGCTCATCGAGGCCACCTCCCGGTTCGCCGTCGCCACCGGCATCCTCAGCATCTGGCAGCACGAGGCCGCGGACACCGCCGCCCGGTTCCTGGAGGTGGAGTCCCGGCACCCGGGCCGTTTCGTCCTCGGTATCGGCGCCAGCCACGCCAAGTTCGCCGCGCAGTACCAGCGCCCGTACTCGTCCGTGGTGGGCTATCTCGACGCCCTGGACGCCGCCAAGGTCCCCGCCGAGCGGGTCGTACTGGCCGCGCTCGGCCCGAAGATGCTCGAACTCTCCCGTGACCGCGCGGGCGGCGCCCACCCGTATCTCGTCACCCCCGAGCACACCGCGCAGGCCCGGGAAATCCTGGGCGCGGGACCCCTTCTGGCGCCTGAGCTGAAGGTCGTCCTGGACTCCGCCCCGCAGACCGCCCGCGCCACGGCCCGCGGTTACCTCGGCATGTATCTCACGCTGCCGAACTACACGAACAGCTTCCTGCGGCTGGGCTTCACCGAGGACGACTTCGCGAACGGCGGCAGCGACCGGCTCATCGACGCGGTGTACGCCTGGGGCGACGACGCCCGGATCCGGTCCCGTATCGACGCCTTCCACGCGGCCGGCGCGGACCATGTGGCCCTCCAGGTCGTCACCCCCGGCAGCACCGCCGGCGCTCCGGGGCCGCTCCCCCGCGCCGGGTGGCGCCGCCTCGCCGGGATCGTGGGCTGACCGCCACCGCCCTCCGCGCCCGTACCCGTGGCGTCCGCGAACGGACGCCACGGGTGGTCATGGTCTGAGGTTGCTGACCACCCCGGCTGTGGCGTTGATCCCGTTCGCGATGGTCGGCGCCATGCTCGTACCAGCGAGAAAGAACCCGAGCAGGACACAGACCGCCGCGTGCGAGAACTTCAGTCCGCCCATCCGCATGAAGATCGCCGCGAGAATCAGCAGAAGCAGCACCACTGAGATCGAGATGGCCATCGACAAACCTCCTCCGCCGCACCGGAATAGCGGCATTCGGCCGCCAGTGTGGCGGAGGAGGGGGCCCGTTCCCCCGAGTGGCGTGTCCGCCGTACGAGTGATTGAGGCCGGGGGTCGCGACTACCGCTCGTGGTCGCGCAGGAAACGTTCGAGACCCGCCAGGTCGTCCGTATTGAGGTGGTCGACCCCGGCGGCGAGCAGCGCCGCCCAGACGGCGTCCCGCTCGGGGCCCGCCGCGTCGGGCGTCGCCCAGAACCGTACGCGCTGACCGCGGCTGTGCGCGGCGGTGACGATACGGCACAGCTCGGCGTGCTCCTCGGCGGGGAAGTCGCCCGCGCCCTGCCAGTCGAAGCTCTGGGTCCAATTGCTGCTGATCAGCGGCACGAAGGACGCGGGCGCCGCGGTCCCGAGGTCTTCGAGCCGCCCGTCGTAGAACGCGTACCGCACCCGCTGCGCCTCCATCGGCTCGCGGGCCGCCCGGTCGCCGGAGATCACCGGGGTGACCGCGCCGAGGCGCACGGAACCGTACCAGTACGTGCTCAGCATCGAGCGATACGCCGTGAGTTGGCGGTGGAGTTCGTTGTAGGCGGCGACGCCGTCCGTCTTGATGTCGATGAGAAGCTGCACGGGCCGGTGGTAACCCCGGTGCACGAAACCGTGGTTGGCCCGTACCCGCGCGAACAGCGGGTCCAGGTAGAGCTTCCGGAGGGTACGGGCCGGGTCGAGCGCGGCGGGCTCATGGGCGACGAGGAGTTCCCCGTCGACCAGGAAGATGTCGGCCTCCACACTCGTGAAACCGTGCGAGAGGGCGTCGAGGAGCGGGCGGGGGTGCAGGTAGTCGTTGTGGGCATGGGCCTGGCGCAGCGGCCGGGGACCCCAGCCGGCCGGGATCCTGGTGACGGCCTGGGCGTACGAAGGAGTCGCGACGGCTCCCGCGAGCGCGGCGGCGAGCGCGCTGACGGCTCTGCGGCGGGTGGTGAGGGCCATGATGCCTCCGGGTGAGCGCGGTGGGGCGCGGACCAGTGGAGTATCCGCCGCGGTGAGGGGTGGCCGGGGGGTTGCCGGGGAGAGTTCGCTCTCTTGCCATGTACGATTCAAAGACTCCCCGGCCCCGCACCCGTTCGTTACCCCCGGGGGCCCGGCAGACCGGCCAGCGCCGCCAGGGTCTCCTTGTGCCGGCCCGGTGAACCCAGCGCGATCTCATCAGACTTGGCACGCTTGAGATAGAGATGCGCCGGATGCTCCCAGGTCATTCCGATACCGCCGTGGAGCTGGACGCACTCCTCCGCCGCGTGGACCGCGACCCGCCCGCAGTACGCCTGTGCGAGGGCCACCGCGAGCGGTGCGTCGGGGCTGCCGGTGGCCAGCGCGTCGGCCGCGTTGCGGGCGGCGGCGCGCGCGGAGACGATCTCCAGCCAGAGGTGTGCCATCCGGTGCTTGAGCGCCTGGAAGGATCCGACGGGACGGTTGAACTGGTGCCTGCCGCGGGTGTACGCGACCGCCTCCGCCAGGCACCATTCGGCGATCCCGAGCTGTTCGGAGGCGAGCAGCCCGGCCCCGGCCAGCAGCCCTCGCCGAACCGCTGCCTCCGCCAGCGGCGGTTCGGCGATCCGCAGTCCGGCGGTGGCGTCGATGGTGACCGTGGCGAGGGGACGGGTCAGATCGAGCGGGGTCAGCTCTTCGACGATGACGCCCGGTGAGGCTGTCTCGACCGCGTACAGCCCGTCGTCCCCCAGCACCAGCAGAACATCAGCCCGGACCGCGTCGGCGACTCCGGTGACGACGGCCGCGCCGGCGGGCAGCGGCCCGTCCGGGGCGGTGGTGAGCGGGACGGCCAGGACCGCGACCCGGTGGCCATGGGCGAGCGCGGTGAGCAGCCCCGCGACATGTGTGCTGCTGGTGCTCTCACCGTCGCAGGCGAGAAGGGTCTCGGTCGCCATGACCGAACTGGTCAGGTAGGGGACCGCCGTGACGCTCCGGCCCAGTTCCTCCAGGACGACCGCGGCCTCGCGCGGGCCCGCGCCCTGGCCGCCGAGCTTCTCCGGGACGAGCAGGCCGGAGGCACCGATCCCGGCGGCGAGGGAGGACCACAGCTCGGGGTCGTACGGATTGCCGGACTCGGCGCGCACGAGCGCGGCCGGCACATCGGCGCGATCGGTGAGCAGGGACCGTACGGCCGCGCGCAGATCGTCCTCGGTGTCGGAGTACAGCAGGTCGGGAGCGGCTTCCGACGTGTTCGGCGGCACCTTCATCGCGTCAGGTCCTTCCAGGCGACGTCCTTGTCGTTGCGCGGCTCGGAGGGCAGGCCGAGGACACGTTCCGCGACGATGTTCAGCAGCACTTCGCTCGTACCGCCCTCGATGGAATTGCCCTTCGAGCGCAGATAGCGGTATCCGGCGTCGCGACCGGTGAAGTCGACCAGTTCGGGTCTGCTCATCGTCCAGTCGGAGTACAACAGGCCCTCCCCGCCGAGGAGTTCGACCTCCAGGCCGCTGATCTCCTGGTTGAGCCGGGCGAAGGAGAGCTTCATTCCGCTGCCCTCGGGGCCCGGCTCCCCGGCGGCGAGCTGCTGGCGCAGCCGCTCCCCGGTCAGCCGCGCCACCTCGGCCTCCACCCAGAGGGTGAGCAGCCGCTGGTGGAGGTCGTGGGTGCGCAGGTCCGGGCGCTCGCGCCAGGTGCGGGCGACCTGGCCGATCATGCCGCCCTCACGGGGCAGCCGAGCACCACCGATCGACACCCGTTCGTTCATGAGGGTGGTCTGGGCGACCTTCCAGCCCTCGCCGATCTCGCCGAGGCGGTGGGCGTCGGGGATCCGTACATCGGTGAGGAAGACCTCGTTGAACTCGGCCTCGCCGGTGATCTGGCGCAGCGGCCGTACCTCGACACCCGGATCGGTCATGTCGCAGAGGAAGTAGGTGATGCCGCGGTGCTTGGGCAGCTCCGGGTCGGTACGGGCGATGAGGATGGCCCAGCGGGCGAGATGCGCGCTGGAGGTCCATACCTTCTGTCCGTTGACGATCCAGTCGCCGGAGACAGGGTCGCCCTCGCGGACGGCGCGGGTGGCGAGCGCGGCGAGGTCGGACCCGGCGCCGGGCTCGGAGAAGAGCTGGCACCACACCTCCTCGCCGACCCACAACGGACGCAGGAAGCGTTCCTTCTGTTCCTGGGTGCCGAAGCGCAGGATGGTCGGCGCGGCCATGCCGAGACCGATGCCGATCCGGCGCGGATCGTTGTCGGGCGCGCCCGCCGCGGCCAGCTCGGCGTCCACGACGGCCTGGAGGGAGCGCGGCGCGTCGAGGCCGCCGAGTCCGGCGGGGTAGTGCACCCAGGCGAGTCCGGCGTCGAAGCGCGCCTTGAGGAAGTCGGTACGGGCGGTCCCGGCCGGCGGGTGCTCGGCGAGCAGCTTCCGGGTGAGGGCGAGGAGTTCGGCCGCGTCGGTCATCGGGCCACGCCCTCGGGGAGTACGACCACCCGGCCGGTAGTGGTGCCGTCGGCGACCCGCTGGACGGCGTCGGCGGCGCCCTTCATCGGGACGCGCTCGCTGATCAGCGGTTTGATCGCGCCCCGGTCGGCGAGCGCGGTCAGCTCCTGGTGGCAACCGGCCACCGCCGCCGGGTCCTTGGTGCGGTAGAGGCCCCAGTGCAGGCCCAGGAGCGAGTAGTTCTTCACCAGGGCATGGCTCAGGGCCGGGCTGGGGATGACTCCGCTCGCGAAGCCCACAAGCACGATCCGGCCCTCGAAGGCCACGCATTTCGCCGACTTGGCGAAGGCGTCGCCGCCCACCGGGTCGTACACGACATCCGCGCCCCGACCGCCGGTGGCCTCCTTGACGGCGGCGACGAAATCGTCCGTACGGCGGTCGACGACCACGTCGCAGCCCAGCTCACGGGCCACCCGGACCTTGTCCTGGCCGCCGACGACGCCGATGACGGTGGCTCCGGCGGCCTTGCCGAGCTGTACGGCGGCGCTGCCGACGCCGCCGGCCGCCGCGTGGACGAGCAGGGTCTCCCCCGCCTGGAGACGGGCCCGGCGGTGCAGTGCGAACCAGCCGGTCTGGTAGCCGATATGGAGCGCGGCGGCCTCGGCGTCGTCCAGGGATTCGGGCGCGGCGAGGAGTCCGGCCTCGTCGGCGACGACGTACTCGGCGAGACCTCCGTACGGCAGGGCGGGGGCGGCGATGACCCGCCGTCCGTCCTCGGTCTCCGCGCAGATCTCCAGGCCTGGGGTGAAGGGCAGCGGTGGGCGCACCTGGTACTGACCCCGGCAGAGCAGGGCGTCGGGGAAGTTGATGTTCGCGGCGCGGACCCGGAGCGCCACCTGCCCCTCGCCGGGCACCGGACGCGCCGTCTCTTCGAGCCGCATCACCTCGCCCGGCTCGCCGTTCCGGTGCACTCGCCATGCCTGCATTGGGGGCCTCCACACGATGGGCAGTACCGCACTCGACCGCATACTAAGCGGTCGCTTGCCCCTGTGGGAACAGCCCGCCCAGGGGGTATGGAGCGTCGGCCCCACGCTTCTCCCGCAGCCGGCCCCGCGTTCCGTCAGCCGGCCCCGCGCCGGATCAACCGGCCACGGGGCCGGCCCGCGACGGTCGTACGGGCCGGGTCACTCGGCGATGGCCTCGTGAACTCCCGGGCCCGCGGGCTCCGTTCCGTCCGGGAAGATCGGAACGGGCCTGGTTCTGCGCAGATATGTCTCCGCGTGCCAGATCGCCTCACGGGCGGTGCGCTGTCCCATGAGGACACAGAGGGTGTACGCGACATCCTCGAACCGCCCGCGGGTGGCCTCATCGAGCGGATCGGCGAGGACCAGCCGTTCCCAGGCCCGGTAACGGGCCAGCAGATCGGCGACCAGATGTCTGTCCGGCAGCAGCATGTCCACCACCTCCCGCCTCGCGCGCAGCGTGGCACCAGTCCCCTCGGGGTCATTGTCACCCCGTCGATCCGTATCCGCTCGGCGACGCCGCCCGGCCCGGTCCGCGCCCGGGGATCCCTCGGTCCTCGGCCTTCAGTCCTCGCCCCGCAGCCCTGGCCCCTCAGTCCTCGCCCCGCGCGAGCGCCAGCAGCCTGTCCAGTACGCGCGGTGCGCCGGCCCGCAGTCCGTCGTGCTCGTACTCGTTCGTCACCCAGGTACGCAGACCCCGGATCGCCCGCGCGGTGCGCAGCGAGTGTTCGGTGTCGACATACATGTCGTCGTGGTAGACGAGAGCGGCGGCCGGCACCTCGTTGGCGGCGAGCCGCGCGGTGTCGTACAGCCGGACGCCGCCGTGCGGCGACGGCCAGTCCGTACGGGCCGCGAGCAGCTCGGCGGTCTCGCGCAGGGGGCTCAGCGCCGGGTCGGCCTCGAAGTGCCAGGGGTGGATGCTCTCCCCGGTGAAGTACAACGGGCCTTCCCCGGCGAGGGACTTGGCCGCGTCGAAGCGGGGGAACTCGGCGCGGACCCGGTCGGCCGCCCAGTCGGTGGACCGGCCGTCCTGGGCGTAGATCGCCTCGTGCAGTACGGCGTACAGCGGGTGCCCCGCGTACGAGAGGGCCGTCGTCACGCCCTCCTGGAAGGTGTCGGAGAGCGTCTCGCCTCCGGGCGTGCGGACGAAGGCGTTCTCCAGCAGATAGTGGAGCTGGTGGCTGCCGTCACTGCCGCCGAGCAGGATGCCCAGCGACTGGAAGGCCTCGGGGGTGAGGACGTATCCGGTGGGGAGTACGGTCCGGTGGCCCGCGAGATGCTCCGCGATCCGGCGGGCCCGTGCGATGTCCTGCGGATAGCGGGCGTAGTGTGCCTCGACCTTGCGCGCGACCCGGGGATAGGCGGCGCGGTAGACCTCGTCGGCGGTGGCGTCCAGGGAGGGCAGACCGCCGGTGATCAGAACGGTGCGCAGCCCCTCGGGGGCAATGGAGAGATAGTGGACCGCGCAGAATCCGCCGAAGCTCTGGCCGAGCACGGTCCAGGGGGCACCGCCGGTGAGCCGCGGCCGGATGGTCTCGCAGTCGCGGACGATCGAGTCGGCGCGGAAGTGCGCGAGGTAGTCGGCCTGCTCGCGCGGGCCGCCGCGCAGGGGCAGGGTCTGCCGGTTGGCCGGGGTGGAGAGCCCGGTGCCGCGCTGGTCGAGGAGGAGCACCCGGAATTCCTGGAGGGCGCGGCCGAGCCAGGCCTGCCGGCCGTTGAACCTGCGTACGCCGAAGCCGGGACCGCCCTCCAGATAGACGAGCCAGGGCAGGTCCGTGGCCGCCTTGCCGCTCGCCACGAGTTCACGGGCGAAGAGCTCGATCCGCTCCCCCGACGGGTCGGCATGGTCCAGCGGGACGGAGAAACGGTGGTCGGTGAGGACGACGCCGGGCTGTCGGTAGCTGGTCACGGGGTGCTCCTGTTCTCGCTCGCCCCGGCCGGGGGCGGTCACGGCGGACAGTTCAGCACACGGGCCGCGCGGGCCCGCCCGTACCCCCGTCGGACCGCGCACCGGACCGGGCCGCTCGGTGTGCGCGACGGCCGGGCGGCTCCTGGGCCCTGTCCGCCACATAGCGCCGTCCGCCCGCAGGGCGGGGCCTGCGGCGTCCGGTGCGTGCGATCGCAAGGCGGAGGATCAGCCTCGTACTGGGCGTACTCGGCTGACTCCGACAACGCAGCGAACGTGCGTGCCGGGTGTCGCAGGCCAGGCGGGATGTGGCAGACAGGGCCTAGCGTGGGGACATGATCCGGTTCGAGCAGGTCGGCAAGGTCTATCCGGACGGTACGGCCGCTGTGCGTGATCTGTCCTTCGAGGTCGCCGAGGGCGAGCTGGTGACACTGGTGGGGCCGTCGGGGTGCGGCAAGACGACCACGATGATGATGGTGAACCGGCTGATCGAGCCCACCTCGGGCCGGATCTTCGTGGAGGGCCGGGACATCTCCGGTGTCGACCCGGTCGCCCTGCGCCGCCGCATGGGCTATGTCATCCAGGACGTCGGGCTCTTCCCGCACCGCACGGTCCTGGACAACACCGCGACCGTGCCCGCGCTGATCGGCTGGAAGCGGGCGAAGGCGCGTGCCCGGGCGGCCGAGCTGCTCGACCTCGTGGGGCTGGACCCGGCGGCGTACGGTCCGCGCTATCCGGCGCAGCTCTCCGGCGGGCAGCGCCAGCGGGTCGGGGTGGCGCGCGCCCTGGCCGCGGATCCGCCGGTACTGCTGATGGACGAGCCGTTCGGCGCGGTGGACCCGGTGGTGCGCGAGCGGCTCCAGAACGAGTTCCTGAAGCTCCAGGCGGCCATGCGCAAGACCGTGCTGATGGTGACGCACGACATCGAGGAGGCGGTACGGATGGGTGACCGTATCGCGGTGTACGGGGAGGGGTACATCGAGCAGTACGACAGCCCGGCCGCGGTCCTCGGCACCCCCGCCACCCCGTATGTCGCGCGCTTCGTCGGCGCGGACCGCGGGCTGAAGCGGCTGTCGGTCACCGCCGTCGAACCGGCCGATCTGGAGGAGCCCCCGGTGGCCAGGACCGACGAGCCGGCCCGGGACACCGCGGCCCGGATGCGCGCCGAGGGCGCCCGCTGGGCGGTGGTGCTGAACTCCGGGGGCGAGCTGCACGGCTGGGTGTCCGCCGACGCGCTGGCCAGGGCCGGTGAGCGGAGTTCCGTCGGCGACTTCGCCAGCCGGATGGAGGCCTGGGTGCCGCTGGGCTCGCCGCTGAAGCAGGCGTTCAGCGAGATGCTCCAGCATGACGCGGGCTGGGTGGCGGTCCTGGACGAGGCGCACGGGGCGCGCTTTCTGGGGGTGCTGACCCCGGCGAAGCTGCATGAGGCGCTGCGCCGCTCGGTCGACGCGGACGCGCAGGGCATCGGACGGGACGAGGTGGACTTCGACTCGGTCTCGGACGCGTAGGGCCTCCCGTTCGGATCTTGCCGGGCCCGCCGGTCGCACAGGGCCTGCCGGTACGCCGGTCAGATCAGGTGCTTCGACTTCAGATAGGCGCGGGCGACGTCCTCGGGGAGCCTGCGCCAACTGTCGACCTGTTCGTTCAGCGACGCCAGGTCCTTGGTCGTCAACACGGTGTTCAGCCGGTCCAGTGCCCGGGTGACACGCGCGCTCCCGGCCCGGGCACGGTTGACGACCGGGACGATGTAGTCGGCGTTCTGGAGGTGCTTGTCGTCTTCGAGGATCACCAGACCGAACTGGTCGAGTGTGGCGTCGGTGGTCGTGGTCAGCACCATCTGGTCCTCGCCGTCCTGCACCGCCTTCTTCGCCGGGGTGGTGCCGACGCCCTTGGGGTCGATCGCGGTGATGCGGATGCCGTAGGTCTTCTTGAGCCCGGGCGCGCAGTAGGGCCGCTCCACGCACTCGTCGCCCGCGGCCAGTCTGATCGGCAGCCCCGACGCGCCCAGATCGCTGAGCGTCCTCAGCCGGTGCTTCCTGGCGAAGGAGGCGGCGACGGCGAAGGCGTTCTGGTCGACGGCCCGGCCGGGTGCGAGGACCACGAGCCCGCGCGGCGCGGCCAGCGCGCGCAGCGCCCGCATCGTCGCGGCGAGGTCGGGCGAGCCGACCGGCCTGGCGTCAGGGCCATGGGTCCTGGTGTTCAGCCAGTCCGCGAAGGTCGCCGCGTATTCGGGTACGACATCGATCTGACCGCTCTCCAGGGCCGGTTCGTAGATCTCCCGGTTGGTGACGGAGAGGATCCGGGTGTGGTAGCCCGCCCGGTCGAGCAGCAGCGCGTACATCTCGGCGAGCAGATCGCTCTCGGTGAAGCCCGCGGAGCCGATGGTGAGCCGGCTGCTGTTGCCGGGCGGCGCGGTGATCCGGCCCCGGTGCTCCAGGGACGGTCCGAAGGTGCAGGCCGTGACGGTCAGCAGCATGACGGCCACGACGGCGGTACGGAGCGGTCTCACCCGGCGCCGCCCCTGGCCCACCGCGGGCCGAACTTCTGCACCACCTCGAACACCGCCTCCACCAGCAGCGCGAACACCGCCACGAGCACGGCGCCGGCTACCACTTGCGGGGTGTCGGCGAGATTGAATCCGGCGGTGATGATCCTGCCGAGCCCGCCGCCGCCGATCAGGGCCGCCAGTGTGGCGGTCGCGACGAGCTGTACGGCGGCGATCCGTACCCCGGTGAGGATCAGCGGCAGGGCGAGCGGCGCCTCGACCCGCCACAGGAGCTGACGGCCGGTCATGCCCATGCCGCGGGCGGCCCGTACCACCTCGGGGGCGACGCCCCGCATCCCGACATAGGCGTTGGTCAGCAGCGGCGGAATCGCGAACAGGACCAGCGCGATGATCGTCGGCCAGTCCCCGTACCCACCGACGGGGGTGAGGAGCAGCAGGACCAGGACGGCGAAGGTGGGGACGGCCCGGCCGACGTTGGAGATGTTGACGGCCAGCGCACCGCCTCGGCCGAGATGGCCCAGCACCAGGGCGACCGGAAGGGCGATGGCGCAGCTCAGGGCGAGACAGACAACGGTCAGATAGAGATGCTCGCCGAGCCGGTGCCAGACCCCGGCGGGGCCCGACCAGTGCGCGGCGCTGGTGAGCCAGGCCCAGGCGGCGGCGAGGGTGTTCACGCGCGGGCCGCCCTGGTCCAGGGAGTGAGCAGCCGCTGGAGTCCGAGGAGCAGCAGATCGGCGGCGACGGCGATGAGGACGCAGAGGACGGAGGCGGTGAGCACCTGCGCCTTGAAGAAGGTGTTCATCCCTTCGTAGATGAGATTGCCGAGCCCGCCGTAGCCGACGATCGCGCCGATGGTGACGAGGGAGACCGCGGACACGGTCGCGATCCGCAGTCCCGCCAGGGAGGCGGGCAGCGCGAGCGGCAGTTCGACGGCGAGCAGCAGCCGTACGGGGCCGTAGCCCATACCGCGGGCGGCCTGCCGGGTGTCCTCGGGCACCGCGCGCAGTCCGGCCAGGATGTTCCGTACGAGCAGGGTGAGCGAGTAGAGGACAAGACCGGCGACGACGAGCGAGGCGGACAGCCCGTACAGCGGCAGCAGCAGGGAGAACATCGCGAGCGAGGGGATCGTGTAGAGGATGGTCGTGACCGCGAGTACGGGGGCGCCCGCCCAGCGCCAGCGGCGGGCGGCGAGCGCGAGGGGGACGGCGATCAGCAGGCTCAGCAGGACGGCGGAGAAGGTCAGCCGGAGGTGTTCGAGCACCGCGTCCCAGAGGATCGTGCGGCGGCTGGAGAGATAGGCGCCGCAGATCCACTCATTGCGCGCGAGGCAGTCGTCGGGAGGCGCGGTCACCCGTCCATTGCAGCCTCGCGGGGCGGGTGGCCGCGCGCCGTGTTGGACCGTACGGGGACGGGCCGGCACGGCCCGCCCGTGCGGGGTCGCGCACCCCGCACACCACCCCTCGTACCTCTCAGACCGTGACCGGCAGTGCTTCGAGCCCTCGGATGACGAAGTTCGGTTTGCGTGCCGGCTCCGCGGCCGGGCTCAGTCCGGGGGCCAGGTCCAGCAGGGCGGCCATGGACGCGGTCAGTTCCATGCGGGCGAGCGGGGCTCCGACGCAGTAGTGGATTCCGGCGCTGAAGGAGATGTGCGGATTGTCGCGGCGGGACAGGTCGAGGGTTTCGGGAGCGGCGAAGACGGCCGGGTCGTGATTGGCGGAGCCGAAGAGCAGGGCGACCTCGGCTCCGCGCGGAATGGTGACGGTGCCGATCTGGACCGGGTCGAGCACCCAGCGTTCGAAGAGCTGGAGCGGGGTGTCGTAACGCATCAGCTCCTCGACGGCGGTGGGCAGCAGGGTCCGGTCCGCGCGCAGGGCGGCGAGCTGCGCGGGATTGCGGAACAGCGCGTGCCAGCCGTTGACGGTGGCGTTGACCGTCGCCTCGTGCCCGGCGTTCAGCAGCAGCGCACAGGTGGCGACCATCTCGGCCTCGGTCAGCTTCTCGCCGTCGTCATGAGCGGCGATGAGCGCCGAGATCAGGTCCTCGCCGGGCTTCTGGCGGCGTACGGAGAGGAGTTCGCGCAGATAGGAGGAGAACTCCAGGGAGGCGGTGACCGCGCGGCGGGCCGTCTCGGGCGAGGGGTTCAGCTCGTACATCCCGCAGATCGCGGCCGACCAGGGCCGCAGCAGCGGCCGGTCCGTCTCGGGGACGCCGAGCATCTCGGCGATCACGGCGACCGGCAGGGGTTCGGCGACGGCGGTGAGCAGATCGCCGCCGCCCTCGGCCACGAGCCGCCCCGCCAGACCGGCGGCGAGCCGGTGCACATACGGCTTGAGCCGCTCGACGGTGCGCGGGGTGAACGCCTTGGACACCAGACGGCGGATCCGGGTGTGGTCCGGCGGCTCCAGTTCGAGCATCCCGCGGTCGTTCAGCTCGTGGAACGGCTCGTGGCCGGGCGGCGGCGGGGTCCTGCCGAACTCCTCGTGGGTGAAGCGGTGCCCGTACGAGCGGCCGAGGCGGCGGTCCCGCAGCAGCGCCGACACATCCGCGTGGTGCGGGACGAGCCACTGGTCGCTGGGCTCGTAGTAGTGGGCGCGGCCACGGGCCCGGAGCTCGGCGTAGGCGGGGTAGGGGTCGGCGAGGAACGAGGGCGAGGAGGGGGCGAAGTCGGGCATCCCAGGACGGTATCCGCCGCCGTGCGCGGGAGACCAGGCCGCCCGGGAGACCAGGGAGACCGGGCCACCGCGCACCGGGCGGGTGCGGCGCGGGCGTTCACAGCCGGCGGCTTGTCGCGGGTGTTCCGCGCTCATGCCGCATGGGGTCACGCTCATGCCGCGTCATCGGGCCCGTGTCGGCGTGGCCGGGCTCATGCGAGCATGGTCGGGCTCACGTCGGCCCGGTGGGGCTTGTGCCGCGTAGCGGGGCTTGTGCCGCGTGGTGGTGCTCATACCGCGTGGTGGGCCAGTCTCCTGTGCGGGTCGTCTGCTCCGGAGGCGGCGGCCGGATCCGTGTGGACCAGGGCGGCGGTGAGCCGGCGTACCGAGTGCAGCAGGGCGTGCTCCACCTCGACGGCCACCTCGTGCGCCTGCCGTACGCCCAGGTTCCCGTCCACTTCGACGGTGACCTCGGCCCGCAACCGGTGGCCGATCCAGCGCATCCGCAGCTCGGTCACCGCGAGGACCCCGGGGACCCGGCGCGCCGCGGCCTCGCCCGTATCGATCAGTGCGGGGTCCACGGAGTCCATGACCCGGCGGAAGACCTCCCGGCAGGCGTCCTTGAGCACCAGCAGGATGGCGGCGGTGATCAGCAGGCCGACGACCGGGTCGGCCCACCGCTGGCCCATGGCGGCGCCCGCCGCGCCCAGCAGGACGGCCAGCGAGGTGAAGCTGTCGGTCCTGGCGTGCAGACCGTCGGCGACCAGCGCGGCCGAGCCGATCCGGTTCCCGACGCGGATGCGGTAGCGGGCCACCCATTCGTTGCCGACGAATCCGATGACCGCGGCGACGGCGACCAACCCGAGGTGGGAGATGTCCCGCGGATTCAGCAGCCGGTCGACGGCCTGGTACGCGGCGAGCGCGGCCGAGGCCGCGATGGTGAGCACGATGGCGATACCGGCCAGGTCCTCGGCGCGGCCGTAGCCATAGGTGTAGCTGCGGGTGGCCGCGCGGCGGCCGAGGACGAACGCCACCGCCAAGGGCAGCGCGGTCAGCGCGTCGGCGGCGTTGTGGACGGTGTCGCCGAGCAGGGCGACCGATCCGGACAGCACGACGACCACGGTCTGCAGGGCCGCGGTGGCGCCGAGCACCGCCAGCGAGATCCACAGGGCCCGCATGCCCTCGGCCGACGACTCCATGGCGGAGTCGATCTTGTCGGCCGACTCGTGGGAGTGCGGTTTCACCAGATGGGCCGCCCGGTGCCGCAGGCGCGGCAGACGGTCCGCGTCACGACCGTGGCCGTGGGAGTGGCCGTGGGCATGGGCATGCGGCGGCGCCGGGGTACGGGGGTGCTCATGGCGTTCGTTCACGCGTGGCTCTCCTGTCGGGCGTCGGGGGGTGTCGTCGGAGAACGGCCGGAGACAGCGGCACCGCGGAGGTGCCACCACTCATATGTATTTAAGCGCGCACCAATGCACCTGTCGAGCCGGAATCCCGGCTAGGTCCTGTCCGGTCGGTCTTCGTGGATCAGGCCGCGGCGGCTGGCGTGGTGGATCGCAAGGCGGAGGATCGCCCGTGTACTGGACGTACTCGGGCGACTCCGACAACGCGGCGAGGTGCCGTGCCAGGCGTCGCGGACCCACGAAGACCGGCCGGACAGGGCCTAGGGGGCCCTACGATGGGAGGATGCCAGCGAGCAATCCGTCCTCAGTTGCGCCCGAGTTGCAGCAGCACACTCCTGGCGCCCCGCAATTCGACGCGGCGGCCGGTGTCTTCGCCCTGCTCGCCGATCCCACCCGGCTCCATCTCGTCTGGTCCCTGACCCGGGGCGAGGCCGATGTGAACACCCTGACCGAGATCTGCGGGGCGGCCCGCCCGGCGGTCAGCCAGCATCTCGCGAAACTGCGGCTCGCGGGTCTGGTGCAGGTACGCAAGGACGGCCGCCGTTCGGTGTACACCCTGCGGGACGGGCATCTGCGGAGGCTGGCGATCGAGGCCCTCAACCACGCCGACCATCTTGTGACGGGCACCCCGCCGCACGACTGAACGCGGATGCGCGGCCCCGGGGTTCCGGGACCGCGCATCTCAACTCACGTACGACGTACAAGGACCGAGCGGTGGCTCAGCAGTAGAGGTTGTTGCCCGGCGCGACGCCCAGGATCTGCGTGAAGCGCTGGTAGTTGGTCACACGGCTCTGGACCTGCGCCGGGTTGCGCCCGTCGCACTCCAGCGATCCGTTGATGGAACGGATGGTCTGGCCGAAGCCCGCCTGGTTCACCATGGCGTTGTGCGGGGTCATGGTGCCCGGACCGTTCTGGGTGTTCCAGTACCAGAGGCCGGTCTTCCAGGCGACGGCCGACTCACGCTCGACGCGCCACGGGTCGGCCAGCAGGTTGATGCCCAGCGCGTCACCGGCGGCCTTGTAGTTGAAGTTCCAGCTCAACTGGATCGGACCACGGCCGTAGTACGCAGCCTGCCCGGCCGGGCAGCCGTACGACTGGTTCGGGTCGCAGTAGTGCGGGTAGTTCGCGGTGTTCTGCTCCACGACATACACCAGGCCGCCGGTCTCGTGGCTGACATTGGCGAGGAAGGCCGCGGCCTCCTGGCGCTTGACCGTGTCACTGCCGGAGTTGGCGAAGCCGGGGTACGCGCTCAGCGCGGCGGTCAGACCGCTGTACGTGTAGAAGGGGTTCCGGCTCGGGAACATCTGGTTGAACTGGGACTCGCTGACCACGAAGCCCGACGGGTTGCCGCCGCCGGGGGTGGTGCCGGCCGCCGTCCACTTCTGGTTCGACTGACCCGTGCAGGTCCAGATCTGGAGCCTCGCACCGTTCGCGGTGCTGCGGTCCTTGACGTCCAGGCACTTGTTCGCCTGCGGATTGACGATGTCGCGGGCGGAGTTGACGACCCACTTCTGGTTCGCGCCGCCGCCGCAGTCCCAGAGCTGGACGAGCGAGCCGTCGGCGGTGCCGCGGTCGACGATGTCCAGACACTTGCCCAGTGCGCGCAGGGTGCCGTCGCCCGCGACGGTCCAGCTCTGGGCAGCACTGCCATTGCAGTCGTAAAGCTGCACGGGGGTACCGTTCGCGTTGCTCGCGCCGGCGACATCCACACACTTGCCGCCCAGACCGGTGATCTGGCCCACCGGATCGGCGGCGGAGGCGGGTACGGCGAACAGAGTGGCGAGGAGCGCGCCGACAGCCAGCACGACTGCGGAGCGTGCGAGCGAAAGACCCCTGAAGGATTGTCTTGGCATCTGCGGTTGCTTTCCCCTCTTCGCGCCGACGGCGCCTAGGACGATTCCGCTTGGATTGAAGGGGAAGGTCTAGACCTTGTCAAGTACCCCACAAGAGCGCCCAGTTGCCGCCCGGCGACCTTGTGCGAGGTTGGCCTGTCCATGACCATGGAACGCCAGTGCTATGTCATACACGTACCGTGGAAGGGACCCGCCATGCCCCAGCACCCCACAGGGATGCCCCGGAGGGCCGTCCTGTCCGCCACCGTCGCGACCGCCGTGGTCGGCGGAGTGTCGTCGGTGGCCCAGGCCGCCGCCCCCGCGGGCGCCCCGGCCGGGCGGCACACCGGAGACCGCCCCGCCACCGCCCAGGCTCCCGACCGCGAACTGCGGGAGCTGCTCAGAGAGGTCTCCCGCGACCGGATCGAGGCGACCGTGCGCCGGCTTGCCGCGTTCGGAACGCGCCACACGCTCTCCACCCAGGACGACCCCGAGCGCGGTATCGGTGCCGCCCGCGACTGGATATTCAATGAGCTGAAGCGGTACGCGGCGGCCTCCGGCGGCCGGATGACCGTCGAGCTCCAGTCGTACATCCAGGAGCCCGCCTCACGGATCCCGGTGGCGACCCGTATCACCAATGTCGTGGCGACCCTGCGCGGTTCGGTCGACCCCGGCCGGGTCTATGTGGTCTCCGGCCACTACGACTCCCGCGCCAGTGACGTCATGGACGCGACCAGCGACGCGCCGGGCGCCGACGACGACGCCTCCGGTGTCGCGGTGGCCATGGAGCTGGCACGCGTCATGGCGAAGCGGCGGCCGGCCGCGACCATAGTCTTCGCCGCCGTCGCGGGCGAGGAGCAGGGACTGTACGGCGCCGATTACATGGCGGGGCAGTTCAAGGCCGCAGGGACGAATGTCCTGGGCATGTTCACCAATGACATCGTCGGCAGCCCGCGGGCCGACGACGGCACCCGCGACCCGTACACGGTGCGGCTGTTCGCGGAGGGCGTGCCGACCGCCGAGACCCCGGAGGAGGCAAATGTCCGCCGCTCGGTCGGCGGCGAGAACGACTCTGCGACCCGTCAGCTCGCGCGCTTCGTCCGCGATGTCGCCAACAACGACGCCACGGGCATGAATGTCCGGGTGATCTACCGCCGCGACCGCTATCTGCGCGGCGGCGACCACATCCCGTTCCTCGAAAACGGCTACGCGGCGGCCCGTTTCACCGAGCCGACCGAGGACTACGCGCACCAGCACCAGGACGTACGGGTGGAGGACGGGCAGCAGTACGGCGACCTGCCCGATTTCTGCGACTTCGCCTATATCGCCCGGGTGGCCCGGGTCAATGGCGCGGTCCTCTGGACCCTGGCCCAGGCACCGGCCACCCCGCGCGGGGTGAAGATCGTCACCAGCTCGCTGACCAACTCCACGGAGCTGGTGTGGGACGCCGGTACGGAGCCCGATCTGGCCGGGTACGAGGTCGTGTGGCGCGAGACGACCGAGCCGGAGTGGACGGATGTCATCGAGGCCGAAGGTCCGACGAGCCATACCGTGGACCTGTCCAAGGACAATGTCTTCTTCGGTGTCCGCGCGGTGAACCGGGCGGGCCACCGCAGCCCGGTGGCGTTCCCCGTACCGCAGCGCTGACCAGCGCCGCACAACCTGCCGAACACTGACACATACGCTCACTGCCGCGCTCGGCCCCCGCACCCCGCTGAGCGCGGCTTCGGCATGCCCGCGGGGAAAACCGGGCTGCGCCATCCCTTGACCCCTTGAAACCTCCGATGTTCACTACCCCTGACGCTTCGGCTGGCGCCTTGTTCGAAAACAGCCGAACGTGATCCGTGTGCCGCCTCGTTCCGCGCTCCCCCACGTACGCGTACCTCAGCCGGCGCCTCCGGGCGCCCCGAGAGAGGACTGGATCGTGCGCCTTGTGTCCCGCACCATGATCGCGCTCGTCCTGCTGGCGCTGTCGCTGGTCGCCCTGCCACCGGCGGCGGGGACCGCACCGGCGTCCGCCGCCGCCCCCGCCCCGGCCGCGGCTCCACCGGCCCCGCTCGCCCCGCTGGCCCCTTTGTCCAAAGTTCTGGTGTTCTCCAAGACCGCCGGGTTCCGGCACTCGTCCATCCCCGCCGGAATCGCCGCTGTTCAGCGGCTCGGCGCGGCCAATGGCTTCACCGTCACCGCCACCGAGGACGCCAACGCGTTCACCACCGCCAATCTGGCCCAGTACCAGGCGGTGATCTGGCTCTCGACCACCGGCGACGTGCTGAACGCCGCCCAGCAGACCGCCTTCGAGTCATACGTCTCCGCGGGTGGCGGTTATGTCGGCGTACATGCCGCCGCCGACACCGAATACGACTGGCCCTGGTACGGCGGGCTCGTCGGCGCGTACTTCGCCTCCCACCCGGCGACCCAGCAGGCCACCGTCCGGGTCGAGGACCGCTCTTCCCCCTCCACCGCGCATCTGCCGCAGCGCTGGACGAGGACCGACGAGTGGTACAACTACCGGGCCAATCCGCGCTCGGCGGTGAAGGTCCTCGCCAGCCTCGACGAGTCGTCGTACTCCGGTGGCAGCATGGGGGATCATCCGATCACCTGGTGCCAGAACTACCGCGGCGGCCGCGCCTGGTACACCGGTCTCGGTCACACCGAGGAGTCGTACACGGACCCCGCCTTCACCACCATGCTGCTCGGCGGCATCCAGACCGCCTCGGGCGCGCGGCCCGCGGACTGCCGCCCGGAGAACGGCTACACGCCCCTGTTCGACGGTACGCAGGCCAGCCTCGACCGGTGGCGGCAGGCCGGACCGGGCGGGTTCACGCTCGCCGACGGCACCCTCACCTCGGTCGGCGGCATGGGTCTGCTCTGGTATCCGGTGACGCCCTTCAGTGACTACTCGCTGAAGGCCGACTGGATGATGCCGGGCGACGACAACGGCGGTGTGTTCATCGGGTTCCCCGATCCGCAGGGTGATCCCTGGAAGCCGGTCGACACGGGCCATGAGATCCAGATCGACGCGACCGACGCCGATCCGTCCCGTACCACCGGCAGTGTGTACAGCTTCAAGGCGCCGGACACCGCGGCCCGGGCCGCCGCGCTCAACCCGCCCGGAACCTGGAACAGTTACGAGATCGCGGTGCACGGCCGCCAGGTCGAGATCTTCCTGAACGGTGTGAAGATCAACGACTACACCAGCACCCGCGACATCGCGCTCGGGCACATAGGCGTCCAGAACGACGGCGCCGGTATGGACATCAACTACCGCAATATCAGGATCAAGCAGGACGGCGCGCAGGCCACCGACCTGGCCAGGGGCCGCCCGGTGACGGTCTCCAGTGTCGAACCCGGCAGCGCGCACGTGGGCGCCAACGCCGTCGACGGCAACCCCGCGACCCGCTGGGGCAGCGCGTACTCCGACCCCCAGTCGATCACCGTCGACCTCGGCTCCGTCCGTACGCTCCAGCAGGTGCGGCTGACGTGGGAGACCGCGTACGCCACGGCGTACTCGGTGCAGACCTCCACGGACAACTCGGCCTGGCGCACCGTCAGCAGCACAACAGCGGGTGACGGCGGAGTCGACACCATCGCGGTGAGCGGTACCGCGCGGTACGTACGGGTCGTGGGGACCGCACGGGCGACGCAGTGGGGCTACTCGCTGTGGGATCTCGCCGTGTTCGGAAGCTGAGACCCCGCGGCCCGGCCACACCTTCGTCACACACAGCTCATAGCCCGACCTCGCACTTCGCACCTCGCACAGCCATGCCCCCACCCGTGATCGGCCCCTGGAGGTACGTACCGTGCTGTCCCGCGCCGTTTCCTTACTCGCCGCGCTGTTCACCCTGTCCGCTCTGCTGCTCGCACCCGGCGCCGTCGCGGCCGTGCCCGCGCCCGATGCCGCCGCCGTACCGAAGGCCGCCGCCGCTCCCCCGCCGACAAGCGGGTTCGAGAAGGTCAAGCTCGACGGCGGGCTCCAGATGGGCGAGCCCATCGAACTGGCCGTACTGCCGGACCAGAAGGTCCTGTACATCAACCGGGGCACCAGCGCCTCGGGCGGGCAGGTACGGCTCTACAACCCCGCCACCTCGTCGACGACCGTCGCGCTCACCCTGCCGCTGGACGCCCGGTTCGAGGACGGGCTGATCGGCATCACACTGCATCCGCGGTTCGCCACCACCGGATGGGTGTACCTGTTCTACTCGCCGAAGGTGACCCCGCTGGTCAACCGGATCTCACGGTTCACCTTCGACCGCGCCACCAACACGCTATCCGCGGCCAGCGAGGACGTTCTCATCGAATGGCCGACCGAGCGGGAGCTGTGCTGCCACTCCGCCGGCTCGATGTCCTGGGACAGCGCGGGGAACCTCTATTTCGCGGTGGGTGACAACACCAACTCCGGCGGTGACTCGGCGGGGATGGCACCCATCGACGAACGCACGTCCCGCAACCCGCAGTACGACGCCCAGCGCACCTCGGGCAACGCGAACGACCTGCGTGGAAAGATCAACCGGATCCATCCCGAGGACAACGGGACCTACACCATCCCCAGTGGCAATCTCTTCGCCCCCGGGACCTCCGGAACACGCCCCGAGGTCTACGTCATGGGTGTGCGCAACCCGTACCGTGTCTTCGTCGACAAGAAGGCCGGCAACACCCTGTACTGGGGCGAGGTCGGCCCCGACGCCGGTGCGACCATCGCCAACCGGGGCCCCGCGGCGTACGACGAGTTCAACCGCGCCACCGGTCCCGGCAATTACGGCTGGCCCTACTGCGGCGGGCCCAATGTCAGTTACAACGACTGGGACTTCGCGGCCAACGCGCCGCGCGGCTGGTTCCCCTGCGGCGGTACGGCCGGACCGGTCAACAACTCCCCGCGCAACACGGGGATCCAGCAGCTCCCGCCCACCAAGCCCGCGCTGGTGTGGGAGCAGCACGGCGGCAGCAAGGAGTGGCCGCAGCTCGACAATCCGGGCGGCTGCGGCTCGCCCAATCACACCGAGGTCTACCACTACGACCCGAACCTCAACTCCGACGTCAAGTGGCCCCAGTACTACGACAACAAGCTGCTGATCTCCGAGTACTGCCGCAACTGGATCAAGGAAGTGCAGTTCAACAACGGCAATCCGGCGACCGGCACCCCGACCGCGATCGAGCCGGTGCTCGACGGCATGCGCTTCGTCCACCCGATCGACTCCGAGTTCGGCCCGGACGGTTCGCTGTATCTGCTCGAATACGGCAGCGGCTACTTCTCCGGTGCCGAGGACGCCGGACTCTACAAAATCAACTATGTGCAGGGCGGCCGGTCGCCGCTCGCCAAGGCGTCGGTGGACAAGGACAACGGCCTCGCCCCGCTGACGGTCGCCTTCTCCAGCGCGGGCAGCAGCGACCCGGACGGCAATCCGCTGACCTACGCCTGGGACTTCACCAACAACGGCAGCACCGATTCCACGGCGGCCAACCCGACCTTCACCTACACGGGCAACGGCAGCTTCCAGGCCAGGCTCACCGTCAGCGACGGGACCGGGCGTACCGGCACCACGACGATCCCGGTGGTGGTCGGCAACAACCGTCCCACACTGAGCATTTCGGGGCCGCCGGACGGCGGGGTGTACGAGTGGAACGAGAACGTCACCGTCACCGCGTCCGCCACCGATCCGCAGGACGGTCCCATCGACTGCTCGAAGGTGATCGTCCGGATCGCCCTGGGCCATCAGGAGCACGCGCACGAGGTCGCCGAGGGCACCGGCTGCTCGACGACCTTCAACACCGGGCCGATCCACTCGGGGCTCGACGCGACCCAGTTCTATGTGGTGCGCGCGACCTACACCGACAAGGGCGCCGCGGGTACGGTGCCGCTGACCGGCGAGCTGCAGCGGACCATCTGGCCCAAGCGGTGGCAGGCCGAGCACTACGCGCAGTTGTCGGGGCCGCAGGTCATCACCGCCTCGGGCGCGGAGGGCGGCAAGCGCCTCGGTGACGTACAGAACAATGAGTGGGTCAAGTACCACCCGGTGAGCCTCAAGGGCGTGACCGGCGTCAGGGCCCGGGTGTCCTCGGACAAGGCGGGCAATGTCGCGACCTTCCGCTACGACTCCATCACGGGTCCCGTGCTCGCGCGGGTGACCGTGCCCAACACCGGGAGCTGGGAGACGTATACGGATGTCAGTGTCCCGGTCACGGGGGCGGACGAGCGGACGCGCGATCTGTTCGTGGTCTTCACCGGCGGCTCGGGAGCGATTCTCGATCTGGACAGTTATACGTTCACCGGGCCCGGGATCAGCCGTCCCTAGGGGATCGCTGGTGGCCGGGTCCTGAACAGGGCGGCCGCGGCACGGGCTTGGGGCCCGCGTCGCGGCCGCTTTTTCATCCGGCAGCGTCGGTGTCACGGGCCGAGCCGGTGTCACGGCCACCGTCGGCGTTGTGATCCGTGTCGGTGTGACGGCTGGCTTCGGCTTCGAGGCCGTCGAGGTGTTCCTGTGCGCGCCGGGCGAGTGCGGTGCGGTGCTGGGCGCGGTAGTCGCCGAGGGCTTCCTGCCAGCACGCGCGGGCGTCGCCGTACCGCCCGAGAGCCTGGTGGATGAGTCCAAGGCTGAACAGCGCGTCCGCGACCTGCGCGGTGTTGCCGGTCTCGCGGCACAGGCGCAGGGCCTGGCGGTAGTGGTCCAGCGCCTCGGTGTACCGGCCGGTGTGGCGGGCGATGTGACCCAGGCTGTCCAGGGCGGAGGCCTCGCCGGCGCGGTAGCTGTCCTTGCGGAACAGTGCGAGGGCCTGTTCGCAGTACGAGCGGGCCGGCCCGTACCGCCCGAGTTTGGCGTGGTTCCAGCCCACCGCGTTGAGCGCGTTCCCCTCCCATACGGAGTTGTCCAGGCCCTGGTAGAGACGCAGGGCATGACCCGCGTGGACGAGGGCCTGCTCGTAGTCGCCCTGCAATGTCCGGATCCGGGCGAGGGTGCGGTGGGCGTGGGCCTCGCCGGCACGGTCGCCGCTCTCCCGGAACAGCGCGCGGGCCCGGTCGAGATGGTCGAGAGCGGGGGCGTATTCGCCCGTGTCGGAACGCGTCCGGCCGAGCAGCCAGTGGGCCGTGGCCTCGGCGGCCGGGTCGCCCAGCCGCTCCGCCGCGGTGAGCCCGGTCCGCCAGGCGGTGAGCCCGTCCCGGGTGTGGCCCCGGTGCCGGTGGTAGAGGTCGAGCAGCCAGGCGAGCTGCCAGGCCTGGCGGTTCCGGCCCTGTACCAGAGCGAGTTCACCCGCGGCGAGCAGACCGAACCGCTCGGTGTCGAACCACTCCAGCGCGTCCGTCTTCTCCAGCGGTACGGGGGCGCTGCCCGCGGCCGGCGGCTCCAGTTCGGTCGGACGGCGGTGCGGGAAGAGGAGCCGGTCGGCGCGGTGGGCGGTGTGGAGGCAGAAGTCGACGAGCCGGTGCAGCGCGGCGTCCCTGGCGTCCTGCGGCAGGTCGTACCGCGCGCGTTCGGCGGCGTAGGCGCGGGTGAGGTCGTGCAGACGGTAGCGGCCGGGCGTGTGTTCGCGTACGAGGTGCGCGGCCTGGAGCCTGCGCAGCAGCGCGCGGGCCCGGGGTACGGGGAGCGCGGCGAGGCTCGCGGCGGCGGGCAGGCCGATGTCCGGGCCCGGCGCGAGACCGAGCAGCCGGAACATTCGCGCGGTGTCGGGGTCGAGGGCGTCGCAGGAGGAGGCGAACACGGCGCGGAGGTCGGCTGTGAGGTCGCCCGCCTCCAGTGCGTCGAGCCGGGTGCCGGCCTCCTGGAGTTCCTCGGCCAGGGTCGCGAGGGGGAAGCCGGGCTGGGCGGCGGCGCGGGCGGCCACGATACCGATGGCCAGGGGCAGGCCCGCGCAGTGTTCGAGGATGGTGGCGACGGCGCCGGGTTCCGCGGCGGTCCGGTGCTCGCCGAGATGGCGGGTGAGGAGCCGGCGCGCTCCGGTCCCGTCGAGTGTTTCGACGGCGAGGGGGCGGGCGCCGTGGGTGGCGACGAGACCGGTGAGCTGGTGGCGGCTGGTGACCAGGACGAGACAGGTGGGGCTGCCGGGGAGCAGCGGCAGGACCTGGGCGGCGTCGCGGGCGTTGTCCAGCACGATGAGGAGCCGTCTGCCGCTGGTCAGGCTCCGGTACAGGCCGGCCTGGGCGTCCGGGTCCACGGGGATCCCGGCGGGGTCGGCGCCGAGCGCGTCGAGGAAGCCGCGCAGGGCTGTGACGGGCGGTACGGGTTCGCCGGAGGGGTCGAAGCCGCGCAGATCGGCGTAGAGCTGGCCGTCGGGGAAGTGGGCGAGGTGGTTGTGGGCCCAGCGCAGGGCGAGCCAGGTCTTGCCGATGCCGCCGGGCCCGCCGATCGCGGAGATCACGACCGTACCGGCGGACCCGGAACGCGAGTCCAGCAGCCCGTCGAGCAGGGCGAGTTCACGGTCCCGTCCGGTGAACAGCGGCGGAGGCGCGGGCAGTTGCTTAGGTACGGATACGGGGGCGCGCGCCGGTACGGATATGGCGGCGGGCCGGGCGGCAGGGGCGGCCAGGGCCGGGTCGGCGTCGAGGATGCGCTGGTGGAGGCGGCGCAACTCCGCGCTGGGGTCGGTGCCGAGGTCGTCGCGTAATCGGTTCCGGGTACGGCGGTAGTGGGTCAGGGCGTCGGAGGGGCGGCCGCTGCGGTGGAGGGCGAGCATGAGCTGACCGGCGAGACGTTCGTCCAGCGGGCGCTTCTCGGCGCGCGCGGCGAGACCTGCGAGCAGCCGGGCGTGCCGGCCCTGGCGCAACTGGATGTCTCCCAGGTCCAGTTCGGCCGCGTTGCGTTCCTGGTGCAGTGTGTCGCGCAGCGCGTTGAACCAGGGTGTGTCCACCGTGGCGAACGCCTCCCCGCGCCACAGCCCGAGGGCCTGCTCCAGCAGGACGGCGGCACCCTCGTCATCGGCGTCCCGGGTCCGGGCCCCGGCGACAAGTTGCCGGAAGCGGTGCAGATCGACGGATGCCACATCGACACTCAGCACATACCCGCCGGGCCGCCGGTCGATCCGTACCTCGTCGCCGGCCGGCTCCACTGCCCGCCGCAGCCGTGAGAGATAGCTGTAGAGCGTGGCGAGCGCCCGCTGCGGCGACCGGTCCGCCCACACCCGGTCGACCAACTGATCGGCGGGCACCGCCCGATTGGCATCCACGAGCAGCGCCGCCAGCACACACCGCTGCCGGATGTGCCCCAGATCCGCGACCGCACGCCCCCCGGCCCACGCCTCCATACCCCCCAACACCCCGAACTCCACGCCCCAGCCCCCTCCCGTCAAGCCGCCCCCCGATCTTGCATACCCCCTCCGACCAACGGATTCAAGATCCCCCCAAGGTCCACCCAAGCCGACCGGGGTAGGGGGCCGAGGCGGCGCACGGACCCGATCCTCCGTCAGGCCTCGCCGCCCAGGACCTTCCAGACGCGGGTGGCCACATGGAGGTTGAGGCGGGTCTCGACGTCGGTCAGGTCGTGGCCGGTGATTTCGCGGAGGCGTTGGAGGCGGTAGCGGAGGGTGCTGCGGTGGATACCGAGGGCGTGGGCGGTGTTGTCGTAGTTGCCGCCCGCCTCGAAGTACTGGGAGAGCGTACGGACCAGGTCGGCGCGGTGGGCCGCGTCGTAGTCGAGGAGCGGGCCGAGCCATTCCCGGACATAGCCCTCGATCTCGCGGTAGTCGTCTCCCGTGCCGATGATCCGGTAGAGGCCCAGGTCGTCGAACGACGTCGCGCCGTACGGCACGCGTGAGCGCTGCCGTACCTCCAGCGCGCGCAGCGCCTCCTGGTACGAGCGGGGGATCTCGGCCGGGGAGTCACAGCGGCTGCCGAGGCCGATCGCGCCCGCGCGGGAGCCCAGCTCACGGGCGACCGCCCGGTACAGCTCGTCCCCCTTGGGGCGGCCCTGGACCACCAGGACCGCGCGGCCCGAGCGGCGGGCGACCAGGGAGCGCAGGCCGAGGCCGGCCGCCGCCCCGGCCACCGCGTGGACGAACGTGTCGTCGGCGGCCATCCCCGTCCAGCCGACCGCGGCCAGATGCTGGGGGCCGTGCAGGTCGTGGCCGACGGCGGCGGCGCGCGCGAAGGCGCTCTCGTCGTCCGTGCCGGTGATCAGGTCGTCGACCAGCTCCCGGCGCAGCCGCAGTTCCATCTCGGCCAGGCTGCGCAGATGCGCCATCTCCAGGGCCAGCGCCTCGCAGGCGTGACCGAGCGCGAATTCCTCGCGCCCGTCGGCGCTCCCGTCCGGGTCGACCAGGGCCACCGTGCCGAGGATCTCGCCGCGGTGGCGGGCGACGGCGGTGAGCCGGTGCCCGACATACACCGGGTGCGCGTTCCTGGAGGCGTCGACGATGAGCTGTTCCTGCCGTGCCGGATCGGGCTTGGGGTACGGGTCGGGGCAGCCGGGGCCCGCCCAGGCGCGGAGGTTGCCGAATCTGTCCTCGACGACGGCGGAAAAGCCGGTCAGCCGGTGGACCGTCCTGGCGATGCCCGCCTCGCTGTCCCCGGTGGCCGTGGCACCGCTGAGCGCGTCGTGCACCACCCGCTGGTATCCCATCTCGGACTCCACGGTGGCGAGCCGCGCGCGGACGGCGTTGCCGTCCCGCCGGGTCCGGCCCAGCGCCGCCGCGTACGCACACTCCCTGCGGCGGGCCGCGACGTCCGCGAGAGCCGCGCCGACCTGTCGCGCCAGCAGGCCGAGCAGCTCGATGTCCTCGTCGGCCGGCCGCTCGCGGGCGCTCACGACCAGACGCCCGGCCGGCTGTCCGGACCGCGGGCCGGGGCTCCGGAGGACGAACACCCAGGCCCATCCCCGGCCCGGCAGCCGAACCGGACCGTCACGGACACCGAGCGCGCTCACCTGGTGATCCAGAGCCGGGCCCACAGCGGGGCCCAAAGCCGAGCCCCGAGCCGGATCCGCAATGGCGGAGAGCCCGCGGACCGGTCGCCCGTCCACCCACCGCCCGTCCACCGGCAGACACACCGCTTCGAGATACACCGCCTCCGTACGGCACGGCCCGAGGCACGCGACACCGTCGGCGGCCCGCCGTACCACTTCGTACGCGTCGCGGCCGTCGTACAGGGCGTCCGACAACGCGGTCAGACGCTGGAGGCGGGAGGACCGGCGGCGCGGAAATTCCGGTGCCCCGGCTCCTCCGGCGACCGTGCTCATCGCCCTGGACCGAGACCTTCCACCACCACAACTTTACCGAGGCCGCACAGCCGCGCATCCGGTCGGACCGGTGCGCGGGCCTGTACCGCCAGGTCCAGTGGCCGTACGGATTTCGACCTCCCAGGAGCAGGAATCGCCCCGGCGCCCCCGTCACGCTTTTGTTGGGGGTATCTGCCCGAAAGACGGACATAAGGAGCACCCCATGGCGAAGGCAGTCGGTATCGACCTGGGCACCACCAACTCGGTGATCGCCGCGTGGGAGGGCGGTGAGGCGGCGGTCCTCCCCAACGCCGAGGGCTCCCGTACCACCCCCTCCGTCGTCGCCTTCACCGACTCCGGCGAACGGCTCGTCGGCCAGTTGGCCCGCCGCCAGGCGATCCTCAATCCCAAGGGCACCATCTACTCGGCCAAGCGCTTCATCGGCCGCCACTTCGACGAGGTCGGAACCGAGACCGAGGCGGTGACCTACGACGTCGTCGCGGGCGAGAACGGCGTCGCGCGGTTCGACATCCGGGGCAAGCTGTACGCGCCGGAGGAGATCAGCGCGCTCGTGCTGCGCAAGCTCGCCGAGGACGCCTCGAAGTCCCTCGGGGAGCGGGTCACGGAGGCCGTCATCACCGTGCCCGCGTACTTCAACGACGCCCAGCGGACCGCCACCAAGGACGCCGGCCGGATCGCGGGCCTGGAAGTGCTGCGCATCATCAACGAGCCGACCGCGGCGGCCCTCGCGTACGGCCTGGACAAGAAGCAGCACGAGACGGTGCTCGTCTTCGACCTGGGCGGCGGCACCTTCGACGTGAGCATCCTGGACGTCGGGGACGGCGTGGTGGAGGTACGGTCCACCGCGGGCGACACACACCTCGGCGGGGACGACTTCGACCGCCGGCTGGTGGACTATCTGGCGGACGGCTTCCAGCGGGAGAACGGTATCGATCTGCGCGCCGACACCCAGGCGCTGCAACGGCTCTTCGAGGCGGCGGAGAAGGCCAAGACCGAGCTGAGTTCGGTGACCCGGACCCAGGTGAGCCTGCCGTTCATCACCGCCGACGCCAACGGCCCCAAGCATCTGACCGAGTCCGTCATGCGCTCGACCTTCGAGCAGATCACCGCCGACCTCGTGGACCGCTGCCTCGGCCCGGTGAAGCAGGCGCTGTCCGACGCCAAGGTGACGGACAACGACATCGACGAGGTCATCCTGGTCGGCGGCTCGACCCGGATTCCCGCGGTCCAGGCGCTGGTACGACGGCTGACCGGCGGCAAGGACCCGAACATGAGCGTCAATCCGGACGAGGTGGTGGCGGTGGGCGCCGCCGTCCAGGCCGGGGTGCTCAAGGGCGAGGTCAAGGATGTCCTGCTGCTGGACGTGACCCCGCTGTCGCTGGGTGTGGAGACGCGCGGCGGTGTCATGACGAGGATCGTCGAGCGGAACACCACGATCCCGGTGCGCCGTACGGAGACCTTCTCCACGGCCGAGGACAACCAGCCCGCCGTCGATGTCGTCGTCCTCCAGGGCGAGCGCGAGCGCGCGGCCGACAACCGGGTCCTGGGCCGCTTCCAGCTCACCGACATCCGCCGGGCCCCTCGCGGCGAACCGCAGATCGAGGTCACCCTCGACATCGACGCCAACGGCATCCTCAATGTCAACGCGCGCGACAAGGACACCGGCAAGGAGCAGGGCATCACCCTCAGCGAGGGCTCCAACCTCGAACAGTCCGAGGTGGAGCGCATGGTCGCGGAGGCGGAGCGCAACCGCGGCGAGGACCAGGCGCTGCGGCAGTCCGTCGACGCGCGCAATGAACTGGACGCCGTCGCCTACCAGGTGGAACGCCGACTGGGCGAACTGGGCGAGAGCGCGCCGGAGCACGAGCGGGCGCGCGCCCAACTGCTCGTCGGCGACGCGCGCCAGGCGGTGAAGGGCGAGGCGCCGCTGGACCGGGTCAGGTCGCTGACCTCCGAACTCCAGCAGGTGTACCAGGGGCTGGCCGCACGGCAGGCCGGTCCCGCCGGGCCGTCGGAGCCGGGTGCCCCGGGCGAGGGGCAGGGCGGGCGGACCGGCGGGGGCGACGACGATGTCGTGGACGCCGACTTCGACCGGAGCTGAGGTCCTGCCATGGCCATCCAGCCGGACCGGGAACGGGAACCGCACGCACGGCCCGACGAAGCAGCCGAAACGGAAACACCGCCGCGGCGGGGCGACCGGCAGGCCGTCGAACAGGACGGCCAGGGGACCGTCCGGCGAAACGGCGGACAGGAGGGCCAACAGGAGCTGGCCGAGGTCCAGGACGCCTGGCGGCGCGCTCTCGCCGATCTCGACAATCTCCGCAAGCGGTACGCCAGGGAGCTGGAGCAGGTACGGCAAGCTGAGCGCGCCCGTACCGCCGCCCAGTGGCTCCCCGTACTCGACCACCTCGAACTGGCCCTCGCGCACGCCCGCGCCGAACCGTCCTCGGTCATCGAGGGCGTCGAGGCGGTACGGGACCAGGCCGTCGACGTCCTGGAGCGGCTCGGCTACCCGCGCCAGGAGGAGAGCGGGGTGCCGTTCGACCCGAGCCGGCACGAAGTGGTCAGTGTGGTGGACGACCCGGACGCGGAGCCGGGCACGGTCGTGGAGGTCCTGCGCCCCGGGTACGGCGACGACGGCAGCCAGTTGCGCCCGATGGCCGTGACGGTCAGCCGGCGGCGGGAGTGACGGCCCCATGGCACAGGACCGCGCGAAGGACCGGGCACGGGACCGGATGCGCGACTACTACGAGGTCCTCGGTGTTTCCCGCACGGCGAGCGACGAGGAGATCCAGCAGGCCTACCGGAAGCTGGCCCGCCGCCATCACCCGGACATCAACAAGGACCCGGAGGCGGAGGAGCGCTTCAAGGACGTCAACGAGGCGTACAGCGTGCTGGCGGACCCGAGGACCCGGGCGCGGTACGACCGGTTCGGCCCGGATTTCCGCCAGATCCCCGAGGACTACGACGAGCGGGTCGCCGCGGGCGGCGGGGTGCGCTTCGGACAGGGAGCGCCAGGCGCGTATCAGGGCGCCGGCTTCGACGTGGACTTCGAGGATCTCTTCGGCGGCCTGTTCGGTGGCGGCGTACGCGGCGGTCCCCGCCGGACCGTACCCGGAGCCGACCAGGAGGCCGGGCTGGAGCTGACGGTGGAGGAGGCCTACCGGGGCGGGCGCCGCCGTATCAGCCTCGCCGGACCGGACGGCCGGCGCGACTACCAGGTCGATGTGCCCAGGGGCGTACGGGACGGCCAGCGGATCCGGCTGGCCGGGGAGGGCACCCGGGGCAGCCCCGACGCGCCTGCGGGCGATCTGTATCTGCGGGTACGGATCAAGCCCCATGACCGGTACCGGCTGGAGGGCCGCGACATCCATGTCCGGCTGCCCGTCACCCCCTGGGAGGCCGCGCTCGGCGCGACCGTACCGCTGCCCACTCCGGGCGGCACCGCCAAGGTCACCGTCCCGCCCGGCTCCTCCAGCGGGCGCCGGCTGCGGCTGCGCGGCGAGGGCATGCCCCATCCGCGCGGCGCCGACGGCGACCTGTACGCCGAGGTCCGGGTGATGGTCCCGCCGCGCCCCACCGACCGCGAACGGAAGCTGTTCGAGGATCTGGCCGCCGCGTCCGACTACGACCCGAGGAGGCCGGGATGACCACCGACCCACGGCGGCGCCGGCCCCGCCAGGACACGCCGCCGGTGCGGCGGCAGCGGCAGGACACCCCGCCGGTCGAGGTGTACGAGCTGGTGCCCGTCCGCCGGCCCGGCCCCGGGACCGGGCTCAGTCTGGAGAGCGTGGCCCGCCGTTCGGGCCTCCACCCGGAGCTGGTCCGGCGCATGGTGGCGCTCGGTCTGGTGGAGGCCACCCGGGACGCCGCGGGCCGGCTCTGGTTCGACCCGTCCGCGCCGCGCACGCTGGCCCGTGTCCAGCGGCTGCGCGCCGGACTCCCGCTCAACTACGCCTCCATCGGTCTGGTGCTCGACCTGCTGGACCGGATCAGTCTGCTGGAAGCCGCGCTGCGCCGCGCGGGCGTGAGGAGTGACACCGTGCCATGGACATGAACCGCCTCACCCAGAAGTCCCAGGAAGCCCTCCAGGAAGCACAGACCGCGGCCGGGCGCCTCGGGCAGACGGAAGTCGACGGCGAGCATCTGCTGCTCGCCCTGCTCGGCCAGCGGGACGGGCTCGTACCCCGGCTGCTCGGCCAGGCGGGCGTCGATCCGCCCGCGCTGCGCGAGGCCGTGGAGCGCGAGCTGTCGCGCAGGCCCAGGACGACCGGGCCGGGTGCCGCGCCCGGCCAGGTGTTCGTGACCCAGCGGCTGTCGCGGCTGCTGGAGACGGCCGGGCAGGAGGCCGCGCGGCTCAAGGACGAGTACGTGTCGGTCGAGCATCTGATGACGGCGCTGGCCGACGAGGGCTCGGCCACCGCCGCCGGGCGGCTGCTCAAGGAGTACGGGCTGACCAAGGAGGCGTTCCTCGCCGCGCTCACCCGGATCCGGGGCAGCCAGCGCGTCACCTCCGCCACGCCGGAGGCGGCGTACGAGGCCCTGGAGAAGTACGGCCGCGATCTGGTCGCCGAGGCACGCGGCGGCACTCTGGACCCGGTGATCGGCCGGGACGCCGAGATACGGCGGGTGATCCAGATCCTGAGCCGCAAGACCAAGAACAACCCGGTCCTGATCGGCGATCCGGGAGTCGGTAAGACCGCGATCGTGGAGGGGCTCGCCCAGCGGATCGTCCGCGGCGATGTCCCGGAGGGGCTGAGGGACCGTACGATCTTCGCGCTCGACATCGCGTCGCTGGTCGCCGGGGCCAAGTACCGCGGGGAGTTCGAGGAGCGCCTCAAGGCGGTGCTGGGCGAGGTCAAGGCGGCCGGCGGCCGGATCCTGCTGTTCCTGGACGAGCTGCACACGGTGGTCGGCGCGGGCGGCGCCGAAGGGGCGGTGGACGCCGGGAACATGCTCAAGCCGATGCTCGCGCGCGGCGAGCTGCACATGATCGGCGCGACGACCCTGGACGAGTACCGCAAGCGCGTCGAGTCCGACGCCGCGCTGGAGCGCCGCTTCCAGCAGGTCCTGGTGGACGAGCCGAGTGTGGAGGACACCGTCTCCATCCTGCGCGGGCTGCGCGAGCGGCTGGAGGTCTTCCACGGGGTGAAGGTCCAGGACACGGCGCTGGTCGCCGCCGCCACCCTCAGCCACCGCTACATCTCGGACAGGTTCCTGCCGGACAAGGCCATCGACCTGGTGGACGAGGCGTGCGCGCGGATGCGTACGGAGATCGACTCGATGCCCGCGGAGCTGGACGAGCTGACCCGGCGGGTGACCCGGCGCGAGATCGAGGAGGCCGCGCTCGCCAAGGAGACCGACCCGGCGAGTGTGAACAGGCTGGACGAGCTGCGCAGGGAACTGGCCGATCTGCGGGCCGAGGCGGACGCCGAGCACGCCCAGTGGGAGTCGGAGCGGCAGGCCATCCGCCGCGTCCAGGAGCTGCGCCAGGAGCTGGAACGGGTCCGCCAGCAGGCCGACGAGGCGGAGCGCGCGTACGACCTGAACCGTGCCGCCGAGCTGCGCTACGGGACCCTCACCGAGCTGGAGCGCCGCTTCGCCGCCGAGGAGGAGCAGCTCCGTGCCAAGCAGGGCGAGACACGGCTGCTGCGCGAGGTGGTCACGGAGGACGAGATCGCCGAGATCGTCGCCGCGTGGACGGGCATCCCGGTGAGCCGGCTCCAGGAGGGCGAACGCGAGAAGCTGCTCCGGCTGGACGAGATCCTCCAGGAGCGGGTGATCGGCCAGGACGAGGCGGTACGGCTGGTCGCCGACGCGATCATCCGGGCCAGGTCGGGGATCCGTGACCCGCGCCGTCCGATCGGGTCGTTCATCTTCCTCGGCCCGACCGGGGTCGGCAAGACCGAGCTGGCGAAGACCCTCGCGGCGGCGCTCTTCGACTCCGAGGAGAGCATGGTCCGCCTCGACATGAGCGAGTACCAGGAGCGGCACACGGTCAGCAGGCTGATGGGCGCCCCGCCCGGATACGTGGGGTACGAGGAGGGCGGCCAGCTCACCGAGGCCGTCCGGCGCAAGCCCTACTCGGTGGTCCTGTTCGACGAGATCGAGAAGGCGCACGCGGATGTCTTCAACACCCTGCTCCAGATCCTCGACGACGGCCGGATCACCGACGCGCAGGGCCGCACGGTCGACTTCCGCAACACCGTGGTCATCATGACCTCCAACATCGGCTCCGGCTATCTGCTGGACGCGAGTGTGGAGGGCGAGATCAAGCCCGACGCCCGTGCCCAGGTGATGGGCGAGCTGCGCGCGCACTTCCGGCCGGAATTCCTCAACCGGGTCGACGACATCGTGCTCTTCAAGCCGCTGGGGCTGGCCCAGATCGAGCGCATCGTCGACCTGCAGTTCGACGAGCTGCGCGGACGTCTCACGGAGCGCAGGATCACGCTGGAACTCACCGAGCAGGCCCGCGAACTCATCGCCCACCAGGGCTTCGATCCGGTGTACGGGGCCCGGCCGCTGCGCCGCTACATCTCGCACGAGGTCGAGACCCTGATCGGGCGCGCGCTGCTGCGCGGGGAGGCGGAGGACGGGTCGGCGATCACGGTGGACGCGCAGAACGGGGAGCTGGTGGTGACGTACCAGGCGCCGCCGGGTCCGTCCGGTGCGCGCGATGCGCCCGGTGCGTCCCGGCCGTCCGGTCCGTCCGGCGAGGGGAAGGTGGTGTGAGGGCCGTGGGCACGGAAGCCGAAGGGGACTGGCACCTCTCCATGGTGCGGCCGGTCACTCCCCGTACCCCCGAGGGGTGCGAGGAGTGCCTGCGGCTCGGCGCGCCCTGGAAGCAGCTCAGGCTCTGTCTGACCTGCGGCCATGTCGGCTGCTGCGACTCCTCCCCGCTCCGCCACGCGCGCGCCCACGCCGGGAACCTCGGCCATCCGCTCGTGGCGTCGCTGGAGCCCGGCGAGGACTGGCGCTGGTGCTACATGCACGGGACATTCGTCTGAGCCGGGACATTCGTCCGAGTCCGAGTGTCCGAGTCACGGCCCCGCCCGGCGCTTGAGCCGCTTCAGCACACTTGCTTGAGCGGCTTCAGCGGGCTCGGCGTTTGCGGATCAGGTGCCGGGCGACGAGCACCACGACAAAAACCCCGAGGCCGGCCATCAGATAGACCGGATAACGGGCGAGCTGCTCGTACACCGATCCGATACGGGTGCCCGCCACATAGCCCAACGTGGTCCACAACGCGACCCACAAGGCGGCGCCGAGCGCGTTGAAGGCCAGAAAGCGGCGCCAGGGCATGCCGGTGGTGCCCGCGATGATGCCGTTGACCTGGCGCAGCCCGTCGACGAACCGGGCGAAGGTGACGACCTTGCCGCCATGGCGGGTGAAGAAGTCCTCGGCGCGCTGGAAACGCTTCGGGGTGAGCCCGACATAGCGGCCCCAGCGGCGTACGAAGGCCTGCCCGCCCGTACGGCCGATGAGATAGCCGACGTTGTCCCCGGCGATCGCGGCGACCAGCGCGATCAGGGCGACGGCGACGATGTTCAGCTTCCCGGCACCCGCGTACAGGGCGGCGACGATCAGGATCGTCTCGCCGGGGGCGGGGACGCCGAAGTCCTCCACGAAGACCAGCACGCCGACGGCCAGGTAACCGTACTGGTCCAGCAGCGGCGCGAGCTCTGCCAGTACACCGGGCAGCGGCGGAGGGGCCATACGTCCATTCTCCTGCGGGCCGCGGGAGTACGCGTGGCACGCCCGCCGGTCCTGGCGGCATCCGCCGGGCCGGGCCACGGCTCCTGCGCTGCGGGCTCGGCCGTGCGGTGGTGTGCTGGACGGAGGGCGCGCGGTCCCGTGGACCCCGGCCCCCACTACTTCCGTATGTCCCGAAAGGTGAGTTCATCATGTCCATGGAGAACCCGGCCAAGCCTCTGGAAGGCCGTGTCGCGGTCGTCACCGGCGCTTCCAGCGGTCTCGGCGAGGCCTCGGCCGAGCATCTCGCTGAGCTGGGCGCCAAGGTCGCCGTACTGGCGCGGCGCGCGGAGCGGCTCGAAGAGCTGGTCGCCAGGATCGGGAAGAACGGCGGACGCGCGATCGCGTTCACCGCCGATGTGACCGAGGCCGAGGAGGTGCAGGCCGCCGCCGACCAGGTGGAGGCGGAGCTGGGCAGCGCGGACCTGCTGTTCAACAACGCGGGCGTCATGCTGCCCGCCCCGATCGAGGAACTGCGCATGGACCGGTGGCGCATGGAGATCGATGTGAATGTCACCGGGCTGATGAACACCATTGGCGCGTTCACACCGCAGCTCGTCAGGGCAGCGGCCGAACGCGGTGTGGCGGACCTGATCAACACGTCGTCGATCGGCGCGCAGAACATCTTCCCCAACTTCGCCGTCTACTCCGGCACCAAGGCGTACGTCAGCCATCTCTCCCGCCATCTGCGGGTCGAGCTGGGCCCGAAGAACGTCCGGGTGTGCGCGATCGAACCCGGCATCGTCGGCACGGAGCTCCAGGACCATGTCACCGACGAGAGCGCGTTGCAGTGGCTGAGCGGCTCCAGGAAGACGATGCAGTGGCTCACCCCGCAGGACATCGCCCGGACCATCGGCTTCATCGCCACCCAGCCGCCCCGGGTCAATCTCCAGCAGGTCACCATCATGCCGACCGGCCAGACGAGCTAGACCCTGTCCGGCCTGGTCCTTCGTTACGCTTCGGCCGGTTCAACGGGTCACACGGGTTCCGCTGGCTCTGCGGGTCGGGCGGGTTCTGCCGGTTCGACGGGTTCCGCAGGTCCGACGGCGAGCAGTCCCTGAAGCGCCGCCTCGGAAATCGCGTCGGCCTGGTCGGAGTCGAGGCGCGCGTGGCCGGTCAGCAGCCGGAAGATCAGCGGGCCGAAGAGGATGTCGGTCGCGGTCTCGGAGCTGATGCCGGCCCTGGCCTTCCCCTGTGCGACCAGCCGGTCCCAGAGCAGGGCGGAGGCGGCACGGCGGGCCTGGAGGAAGTACGTACGGAAGTACGGCGCCGCCTCCGGGTCCGTGACGCACGCCGCCAGCAACTGCCGGAAGACCTGGCCCGTTTCACCCGCGTAGAACGCGCTCACGCGCCGGATCTGCTCGCGCAGATCGGCCACGGCGTCCCCGGTGTCAGGAATCGGTACGCAGTCGGCCATCCGGCGTCCGAACGCCTCCGCCGCCACCGCCGTGCGCGACGGCCAGTGTTTGTAGATGGTCATCTTGCTCACGCCCGAACGGCTGCTGATGGCGCCGACCGTGGCCGCCCCGAGCCCGCCCTCGGCGAGCAGCGCGGCGGTCGCGGTCAGCACCGCCTCCCGCGCCCGCACACTGCGGGGGTGCAGCGCTGGCGTCGGCGCCGCGTGGGGCGGCTCAGCGCGCAGCGACATCATCATGGTCCGTGCTGGTGGCCACCTCACGCCACATGTCCAACTCGTCTTGTACGAACCGCAGTTTGTCCTCGACCCGGGCCACGGCGTCCGCGCCGAGTTGCAGGCGCAGCGGGGCCTTCTCGTCGCCGCCGAGGCCGACGATGACCCGGGCCGCCTTCGCGGGGTCGCCGGGCTGGGTGTGGTTGCGGTCCGTCGAGGCGGTCCGGGTGGCGCCGGAGGTGGCGGCGTAGTCGTCGATCCGGCGGCCCTCGGTGTGGAGGCTGGAGGCGTCGAGGAAGTCGGTACGGAAGTAGCCCGGTTCCACGATCGTCACCTTGATGCCCAGCGGCGCGACCTCGCCCGCCAGCGCCTCGGACAGCCCCTCGACGGCGAACTTGGTGGAGGCGTAGATGCCCCAGCCGGGCGCGCCGGTGAAGCCGCCGACGGAGCTGATGTTGATGATGTGCCCCGACCGGCGCCGGCGCATCCCGGGCAGGACGGCGCGCAGCACATTGAGTGTGCCGAAGACGTTCGTCTCGTACACGGCCTTGGCCGCCGAGTCCGGAATCTCCTCGACGGCGCCGAGGAGCCCGCGCCCTGCGTTGTTGACCAGGACATCGATTCCGCCACCGTCGGTGCCGAACCGCTTGGCCGCCATGGCGACGACGGCGCGCGCCTGCTCCTGGTCGGTGACGTCCAGGGGCAGCGCGAGCAGTGTGTCGCTCGCGTCGGGGAAGAGGGTCTCCACCGCCTTCGGGTCGCGCGCGGTGGCGACGACCTCGTGTCCCGCGTCGAGGGCGGCGCGAGTGATCTCGGCGCCGAATCCGCGGGAGGCGCCGGTGATCAGCCAGGTACTCATGCGCGTCACTGTCCTTCGCGATTCTCCGCAATCCTTCGCGCCGCGATTCAGACCGCGGCCGACAGCGCGTCGAACTGCTTGTCGGTGAGTGTCAGCCGGGCCGCCGCGAGGTTGTTCTCCAGGTGCGCGACGCTGGAGGTGCCCGGGATGGGCAGCATGTTGGGCGACCGCTTCAGCAGCCAGGCGATGGCCAACTGCGAGGGGGACGCGCTCAGTTCATCGGCGATCCGGTCCAGCGGACCGCCCGACCCGGCGAGTGCGCCGGTGGCGAGCGGGAACCACGGGACGAAGCCCATGCCGCGCTCCTCCGCGTACGTCAGCACGTCCTCGGCGGCACGGTCGGCCAGGTTGTAGCGGTTCTGGACCGACACGATGGTGGCGGTCTTCCCGGCCACTTCGAGGTCGGCCGTGTTCACCTCGCTCAGCCCGATCTGCCGGATCTTGCCCTCGCGCTGGAGGGCGGCGAGTTCGCCGACCTGCTCGGCGATGGGTACGGTCGGATCGATACGGTGCAGTTGGAGCAGATCGATCCGCTCCACCCCGAGATTGCGCAGGCTCAGCTCGACCTGCTGCCGCAGATACGCGGGTCTCCCGATCGGCACCCACTCGCCGGGCCCGGTCCTGGCGAACCCGGCCTTGGTGGCGATCACCAGATCGTCCGGATAGGGATGCAGCGCCTTCCTGAGCAGCAAGTCCGCGGTGAAAGGCCCATAAGCGTCGGCGGTGTCAATGAACGTGACCCCCAACTCCACCGCCCGCCGCAATACCCGCACGGCTTCCTCGGGATCGGCGGGATCTCCCCACACCCCGGGCCCGGTGAGCTGCATGGTCCCGTACCCCAGACGGTGAACCCGCAGATCGTCCCCAAGCAGAAACGTCCCAGCCTCTCGGGCGGGAGCGTCCGAACTGACGGATGTCATGATCGACCTCCTCAATGAACTATACGTCCAGTTCTGCCCCACTCCACGGGCGAACGCTCCGACCTGCGCGTTCAGGGGCATCCAGCGGCTGGTCCCGCTCTCTGCGACCTCTCTGCGACTTTGCAGTGGCTTTCAGTCGCGTCCGTGAACCACCCCTCGACGGCGGACAGCCCACGAGCGCCGGCGCGCGGTGCGAAGTGCGTATACGTCCGGAGTGTGAACGCCGGGCCGGACTGCTCCAGCCACTTCGCGAGCGAGACGACCGACTCACCTGCTTCAAGCATCACCGAGGCACAAATCCATCGCAAGACGTGGAAACCACGCTCGCGGCTGGGCTCCCAGACACACGAAGCCTTCTCGCAAGGCTGCTGCTTGGGCATCGACGGGGCGACCTCCGCGTCGGCGAGCACGGGCCCGACCTCTTCTCCACGATCAGGCGTATAGAGTCGCTGTGATCACAACGAGGGGGCTTCATGCGGATTCGGCGTGTCCGGCGTACGGCGATCTTCACCGCGGTAACCGCGGTCTGTCTGCTGTCCTGTTCCGCGGGCACGGACGACACCTCCGGAGGTGTCGGAACGCGGGACACCTCCCGTTCCTCGTCCGCCCCGGCACCTGCGGACGCAACGGTGCGGGAGAACGCCGCCATCAACCCCACCCCTGCGGTGTCCCCAGGGCCGGAACTGGTCCGTGACGCCTTCGCCGGCCTCCAGGCCACGCTCAACGAGACGTGCACACCGGGCTCAGGAAACTGCGAGTACTTCCTGGGCAGGGTCCACGAGGAAGTGATGGGCCTCGATGCGGCGATGAAGGCGGACCGGAAGGGCCCGGGCCACTTCCCCGAGCCCATCGAGTGGATCGCCGACCTCCGCACGACGCTCGACGGCGATACCTCCACCGAGAACCTGGAGACACACCGTACACAACTGATCGGCGTCCGCGACCGAATCAACGTCTGGATGCAGGACCACCCCGACGACTACCGCTGAGGCAGGAGACACAGCCGTACCCAGGGGAACGCGCGGGACGTCGCACGAATCCCGCGGATTGTCCTGAAGCAATGAAGCAATTCGACTACCCGCCCCGGCCTCACTCTCCGGTGAAGCCGGACCGGGTTCGCCATTGGTCGAACGCGAAGACTCTCCTAACCGAACTCACCCTCGCGGACGCCATCGCGGAACGCTGCCCATTCTTCTGCGGTGAACCGCAGGGACGGCAGGTCTTTCCGCCTCGAATCACGGATCGCAACGGCTCCGCCACCAAGGTCTGCCACCTCTACGCAGTAAGGCCCCGTTGCGCTCTTGCTGCTCTTGACCCAGCGCGTATCCGTCAGGTCAAGCGTGTAGAGATCAGCCTTCTTTGCAGTCATCGGACTACCCCTTCGATGCTCAATCGGGCTTCACTTCCCACCATCACCCCGGCTCACCAGACGTGCAACTGGCAAGGCGGGACACCGTAAATCGCAACGACAGCCCAATGACGGCCATAGCGGTGCCGGAAGCCGCAGTGGAGCACACGCGACGGGCGGGCTGAGCCGGACTCAGATCGCCGCTCGTTGTTGGCCTCGCGTGTGGAGACGGTCAACCGGGGCCGTACGCCACCGAGTTCGGCCCAGGGCGACGCGCTTGCCGGTATTTCACTCCCCACCGCCCCCGCACGCGCCCACAATGGGGTCACGGGGGAACGCTGGCGCGTGAGGGGGACACGTACGGTGGCGGACGACGCTCGGACGGGCACCGTCCACAACACGGTCAGTGGTGGCACCCAGGGCACGGTGGTGCAGGCGCGCACCGTTTACATCTCCGCTGCTCCGGACGCTTCCGAGCAGGAGCGCCGTCTCGACCCGCTGCTCCGCTTCGCTCTCGTCGGCCTTCTCGTGGCGGCGGGTGCGGTCCTCCTGGCGCTCGCCCCCGGACAGTCGCCGGGCGAACGTGGCCTGGTGCGCCTCGCCGCGGCCTACTTGATCCTGCTCGGGCTGTACCTGGGACTGGTCGAGCGGTTGGAGGCGCTCAGGAAGGGGCCCGCCGAGCTCTCCGACGAGGATCTCGACCGTGCCACGGCCAGGCTCGGCACGGCCCTCGGCAGGCGTTACGAGAGCGAGGAGCTGGCGTCCCGCACGAACAAGCCGGTGCCACTGCCGGTCCGTTGGACCGCCGCACGAGCCTCCCTGACGAGTGAGCACGCCCGGTCGGCGGACGGCCAGTTCGAGAACGTGGCGAACTTCTTCGAGGGGCTGCCGAGGCGCCGTCTGGTCATGCTGGGCGGGCCCGGTGCGGGCAAGTCCGTCATCGCCCTCAGCCTGGCCCGCACCCTGCTGGACCGGCGGGCGGCTGGCTCCAAAGCGCCCGTTCCTGTTCTGCTGCCGCTCGCCTCCTGGGCATCGGACAAGGTGGGCCTTTGGTCCTGGGCCGCGGAACGTATCGCCGACGAGCACCCCGCCATCGGCGCCTCGCCCGGCCAGCGCAAGGCCGTCGTCCGTGAACTCCTGCGCTCCGGACGGCTGCTGCCCGTGCTGGACGGCTTCGACGAACTGCCGACAGCCCGGCAGGCCGGCGCGCTGCGGGAACTGGGCGAAAGCCTCGGGCCCGCCGCGCGGCTGGTGCTGACCAGCAGGACCGCCGCGTACGCCGCCGCCGTCGAGGAGACCGACGGCGTGCTGCCCAGCACCACGGTGGTCGAGCTGAAGCCGCTCACGTTCGCGTCCGTCGCCGCCTATCTGCCGCGTACCACGCGCGCCAGATCCCTCGACGCGGCCGGCAGGGGCATCACCAAGTGGGATCCCGTCCTGGACCGGATGCGTGCGCCGGACGCTGATCCGGCGGCGCGACGGCTGCGCGAGGTGCTGAGTACGCCACTCATGGTGGCCCTCGCCCGGACCGGGTACAGCGACACGCCCGCGGATCCCCAGGATCTGCTGGACGAGGAGATGTTCGCCTCCCGCGCGGCGATCGAGCGCCACCTGCTCGACCGGTTCCTGTCGGCGGTCTACCGGCGGCCCGGCGCGGACGGTGATCCGACGGGACATGGCTGGAGCGAGGACAGGGCGCTGGTGTGGCTGGGCTTCCTGGCCGGCGCGCTGCGCAGGGGCCGGGTCCAGGACCTGGCCTGGTGGCAGCTCGACGAGCTGGTGCCCCGCACCGTGCGCGCGCTGGGAACCGTCGTCCCTCTCGCAGCCGCCGCCCTCATGGTGCGGCAGATCGGTTTCGGCCAGCCGCTCTGGCTGCTGTACGCGGCGATCGCGCTGCTGGCTCTGGTCGGCGACTGGGTCGGCATCAAGCGGACCGAGGGCTATTTCCCACCGCCGTCGCGCCTGGTGTGGCCGTCGCGGGAACGCCGGCGCAAGGCATGGCTCAGGGCCATGGGGTGGTTGGTCGTCGTCAGTGTGCCCGCATGGCTCGTCATCGGGCTGCTCGGAACGGAGCGTCGGCACGCGTTCGCCTGGGCCGTGATGTGTCTCACGCTGGTCTGCCTGGCGGTGGCCACGACCCAGTTCGCGAGGGTGGCCCGGTTGCCGGCCGACCCGGCGGCGGCGTCGGAGCCACTCGAAATGCTGCGCCAGGACCGCCGCGCCGCACTCGTGCTCGGTGCCGTCGAAATGCCCCGTCAGAAGTACCTGGACGCCAGCGAGTTCGCGATGGTCGTACCGGCCGCGATGCTCGCCGTGTGGGGCCTGAACGGTGGTGCGGACGTCACGGACAGCACCACACTGGTGGTGTTCACACCGGCCGTGATGGGCGTCTGGCTGCTGTACCACCTGTCGCTCTCCGCGTGGGGCCGCTTCGCGGTCGCGCGGATCTGGCTCGCGGGGCGCGGGCGGCTGCCCTGGCGCCTGATGGCGTTCCTGCGCGACGCCCACCAGCGCGGTGTCCTTCGCCAGACCGGCGGCCACTACCAGTTCCGGCACATCGAACTCCGCGACAGGCTGGCGCCCGACGTCTCCGAGCCCCGCGCCGTCCCCGCCTGGCGGCACCGGGCGAGGCGGCTGGGAGACGTCGCACGCGTCGGCGGCGGTACGGTGATCGCGATCGTCGCGGGTCTGGCGCTCATGCTGGTCGCCCTGCCGGGTGTCGAGCACGTCGCCGGCACTGCGGGACCGCACCGGTCCCTGCCCGCCCCCTGCAAGCTGCTGCCCGTCGCATCGCTGCGCCCCGTCTTCGTGCAGCCGCTCGCGAAGTCCGCGGAGAAACGGCAGTGCGAGGTCAAGGAGCGGACGGCCTTGCTGTCGAACGCCACTGTCACACTGGTCACGGACGTCGCCTCCGCGGGTCCGGGCGAGAGCGCCGTGCGCGTCGCCGAACGGTTCGTCAGGGAAAAGCTGCACAGCCGAGCCCAGCAACCCGTCGCCGGGCTCGGCGACGCATCCGGCCTGGAGGCGGCAGCCGGTACCGCCTTCCTCTACACCCGCGTCGACAATGTGGTCCTGCGGATCGTGTTCAAGGAACAGAGCAGCTTCGACGAGTCCCGCACCACGGAAGTGGCCAAAGCCCTGATGCGCATCGCCCTGCACCACGCGCGGCTGGCGCCCGCACCGAAGGACAAGAACGGCAAGCCGTTCACGGACACCCGGCTGCTCGCCTCGATACCCCGCTCCGACCTGCCGTCCCGCGACCGGCTGCCCTATGACGACGATGTCCGGCGGTCCCTGACGGGAGCCACCTGGACGGACACGGAACGCGCCGGGCTGGCGGTACGGGCGTTCAAGGACCTGCCGTTCGATTTCAAGACGTCGAACTACATCGGGTGTGTGGCAGGCGGCGTGGCCTGGGCACGGTGGACCTGCGCCGACAACGCACCCGAGGGGGCACAGGTCCCGTACCTGGGAGTGGACATCAACGTGCGCATCTGCCGTCAGGGCTGTTCCTGGGAGGATGCGACCAAGACGGCCGCCGCGATGCCCCACCCGGACGGTTTGAAGAAGCACGACCGCTGGACGCTCTACAAGGAGCGCACCATCAAGGACGCTCTCCTACCGCGCAGGCATGCCGTCGGCGACATTTACCAGTTCTGGATGGTCACGACCTTCACGGCGGGCTCGTGGATCTACGTCGTCACCATGCAGGCAGCCACGGAACAGGCCCACAAGGCGGACGCCCAGAAGATCGTCAACGACGTCTACGCCCAGACGGCACGGGGCAGATGAGGCGGAATCGAGCAGCGGCCCGGCGGAGTGCCGGGCTCTGTCCCCAGACGGGCCGACGAGCACGGAGTGCCGGTGGTCAGCGACGTCGTCGAGACGTCCCCGGACGCCTATGAATGGCAGCGCTGAACGGCGACCAGCCGTCTCCGGCAGATCAGCGCACATCCGGCTCCCGCCTGTCCGAGCGGCACCACAAGGCGGCACAGAGCGGCGCGCTGCCCGTGTGGGCGGCCTCACTACTTGAGGCCCTGCTTGAACCTGCCGAAGCAGCGTTGACGACGTTGCGGGCCTCGTACCGCCCAGCGTCGAAGGCCGACAGCCACCCGCCGGACGGGCGAGGCAGCCGCACCGCGTCCAGCACCGTGTCGAACGCGGTGGAGTCGTTGGCGTTGCCCGGCGTGACGACGATGGCCGAGCTGAGTCCACGCCCGTCCGCCGCGAGGCGGACCAAGGTGGCTCAGTTCGCCTTGGGGCCGGCCGAATGCCTGGTCGGCGCCTAATGCGGCAGATCTACCCGGTTCATCCGGGGATGTTCGGTGCTTGTGGCCACGCAACGAGGGTGGGCGTTAGCGGTTACGGAGGTCACGGCCGGAAGATCCGCCCCTGCGCGGTCCCTTCGACCGCGCGTACATAGACCTCGGCCACCTCCGAGACGGGCGTGCCGCCGCTGTCGTCGGTTCCCATGCTCCGCAGGGTCTCCTTGATCCAGCCGGGGCTCACCAGATTGACACGCAAACCACGCGGAACCTCGCTCGCCGCGTTGGTGACGAAACCCTCCAGACCGGTGTTGATCAGCGCCCCCAGCGAACCGCCCGGCAGCGGCGCGGCGAAGGTACCTCCGGTCAGTGTGACCGAGCCGCCGTCCCGGACATGCCTGAACGCCCGCTGAGCCAGGGCCACTTGACCAAGCAGCTTGCCCCGTACCCCGGCGGCCATCTCCTCGTCCGTCGCCCCGTCCAGATCCACCAGGGGCCCGCTCGCGGCACAGCACACAACAGCGTCCAGGCCCCCCACCGCTCCGAACAGCGCGTCCATAGAAGCCGGATGCTCAAGATCCACGTGTACCGGACCATGCCGCGAAGCGCCGATCACCTGATGCCGCACGCCCAGCGCGTCGGCGACAGCGCTCCCGATCGTTCCTGTCACACCTACGACAAGTATCTTCACACCACAGATCCTGTCACCAACACGGTTGCGCTTCGGACAGGACGCGGTTTCGCGCCGGCAGGCCGGCGTACCTGAAGTGCTGCCTCGGCTGTCGACGAGGTGGTCGCAAAATTCCCCGTCACCTGCCTCCACGAAAATCACGCTGCCCGCGCCAAGTACGAGACGCTCTACCGCTCTTATCAGCCTCTCAGTCATGTCGTCGTGGTTGGCACCGAGTCGCGCGCCTGAAGTTCAGATGAGCCGGGTTGCTTCCACGGACTGCCATGCCTCGCGTCCGGACGGCCACCCCCGTGGCAGCCGGCCTTCCCCGAGAATCCGTTCCAGAAAAGCCGTCACGCCTCCGGGGAACAGTTGAATCTCAGGGCACTGCCGATATGCCACCGCGACCATCCATTCCTCGTCCAAGGACGGCACGGACAAGCCCTGATCACTCAACGGCGGGAAGAGAAGACACAGATCACCGTTCCAGTCGTGATAGGCCCATGGGATTGCATGACCCCACACATTGTCCGGAACATCCGACGTACCGCGCACAGCCTCGAAAGCCGCGTAGTAATCCCTGCGCTCCTCCCGCATGAATGTGAGGAGCGGATCAGCTCCTTCGGGATGCGGAACGAAGAGATGACCGAGGAGAATCGCATCGCCGTAACCGTCCACCAACTTTTTATAGTCGGCTGGAAGTGCCAGACCCAACCACTCCTCGATGTCCCGCCAGGCCGCGGACGCAGCCGGCCGGAACCTTTCACGCTCCCCGAGCAGGCCTTCAAATTTTTCATCCACGTCTGTCACCAGTTAATTTCTCGATGACCTGCCGAAGCAGACAGCGGTACGAGATTCCGAAGGTCCGTACCGGAGCCACCGAACCGGCACCCTCATACCTACGACGGCGATCTTCGCCTTCCCTCGGGCCCCCGATCAGGCCCGAACCACACGACCTCCTGGCCGGTCGGCGACATGGGCAACCTCGCGAATTTGACCGGCCCCGGATAGAAAGCGGAACTGTTCGGGCCCGCCATATCCTCACCCGCCAGGTAACGGTAAAGCCACTCGGCAAAGGAAACAGGGTAGTCGTAAAATTCCCCGTCGCCTGCCTCCACAAAGATCATACTGTCCGTACCCCTGGCACTGTGCGCCAAGAAGACCGTCTCACCCCGGTCACTCACAAGAATCGGAGTCAGCCCCTCCTTGACTCCGAACCTGATCTCATCAACTCCCAGGACAGCACGGGGATCCCCTTCCAGCTCGTCGCCCTCCCAGTTGACTTCGGACCACGCCCGAGTCGTCTTCCGAATCCATCGGGCAAGGTTCCACACATCGTTCGACGGATGGTTGAGGTAGAGATGCTCATTGAGCCGCACCGGCGCATAACCATCAATGATGACCTTGTAGTCCTCCGGCAGCTCGAACCCCAATTGCCGTTCCAGGTCCCCCCAGGAATCAGCAGAACCCGCGGGATTGGCCGGCTCGCCCAACACCGCGAACACCGCGTTCAGATACGGGGAATTCTCCACCATGCCAACCCTCCTGGGGCAGTTTACAGATCCCGTCGTCGTACCACCGGACGGAGATTGCCGCCGCCGCTCTTCCGCTTCGGCTTACTCGCTCCCCGGGCTCTGGTATACGGACGGCCAGGAGTGATCGACATAACGGCGCTCCCATGTTGACGTCCCCGGAGGCGTGATCCGTCCACCCCGCGGATGAGGCCGGGGCAGGGGCCGCGCCTCGGCGTGATGCCGGGCGCTGTCCCCAGACCCGTCGGCGAGCACGGAGTGCCGGTGGCCACGGTGAAGGACGCGCATCAGCCGAGATTGTCCGTGGGTTCGGTGGAAACCTGAGGGTGGGCTGCGAGGTGGCGTGCTTCTGCCGTGACCTCCGCGTCGATCTGTGCCTCTGTCCTGTCGCCGTATTCGAGGGTGTCGTACTCGTCGTCGAGTTCGGCCAGCCGTTCCGTGAGTGCGAGATCGTGTCCGTGATGCTGATGAATCCGAAAGGTGAACTCCCGACGTGACAGCTCGCCGACAAGTACGCGGCGTGCGAGCGCGCGAACGGCGGCTTCCTTGCCGGCATCACTGCCGACTGGATAGAAGGTCAGGCCAAGCTCTTCAAGAGCCCCGGGGAGCACTTCGTGCACGTCGTAGACCGCTTCAGTACGTGTGCAAGCTGCCAGGATTCGGAGCCCGGGGCTGTCGAGCCCAGCGACGAGCGCATCACAGGCTGCCCTGACGACGTCGCTTGCCCGTACTTCTCCCATGCTCCAGAGGGCAGCATGGTCCTGAAGGTCACTTGCTGCTGCTTCGGTCGACGTCACCCGCCCATGATTCCCGAGACGGGGCCCGGTGTCCGCGAAGGGGTCCCTGGGCACCCCGTTCCGTCAGCCCAGTGCCGTGGCCGTCGTGATGAAGGGGCCCCCTCGGCCCGGTTGGCGGGGGCGGTGGGTGGTGTCCGTGACCGGGAGCAGGTACGTGTTCGGCCAGTCGGGGACTCCGCCGCGCACGCGGTCGAGGCTGACCGCTGTGACATGGCGCTGGCCGCCTCCCCAGTCCGGGCGGCGTCGGAGCAGGTCGGGGCAGGCTGTGGCCATGACCAGGAGCGGTACGGATCCGACGGACTCGCTGAGCCCCTCCACCAGGTCGAGGATGGGGTCCTCGGCGTCGTGCAGGTTCTCGAACACGAGCACCAGGGGCTGGATGTGCGCTACCCCCTCCATGAACTCGATCCAGCTCCGCGACGATTCATCGGCACCGTCACCGACAGCGCCACGGGCCAGCAGCGAGATCAGCCGTGACCGCATCCGGTCCACGCGTTCGCGCGCGAAGGGCAGGGAGTCAACGGCATCGGTGACACCGCGCCGTACCATGTCGGCCGAGTCGTCCGGCAGGATTCCGCAGTACTCCGAGAGCATCTCGGCCTGGATCGCCGTCACACTGCCGCGCTCGACGGAGCGGGCGGAGGCGACCAGGCAGCGCGTCCGGCCCATCTGGGCCGAGATTCGGTTCGCGAACTCGGTGACGAAACGCGTCTTGCCGCTTCCCTCCTCGCCCAGCACCGTGACCAGTTGAGGGGTACGGCGGCTATGTGTCCGCCGGAACACACTCTGGAGCAGCCCCAGTTCGCATTCCCGGTCGGACACGGCCGGCGGCGATCCGATGTCCTCGACCCGCCAGCCCCCGGCCGCCCCCTCGGCACGGTCGTAGACGAACAATCCGCACGCGGCGTCGCGCGTACTGTCGCTGACCAGGACCTGCCGCTCCGGAACCCGCTCCAGCAGCACCTGGCACTCCTCCAGCAACGTACCGGTGACCGAGATGGTGAGGCCGTCGGCGCCGGGCCGGGTGAGGACCAGGGCCTCTCCGGTCGCGATCGCCACGCGGGTGTCCGGGCCGGGCGCGGCCGGGTCGTCGGCGGACCTCGCGAAGGAGTCCCGTATGGAGAGCGCGGCGCGCACCGCCCGTTCCGCGTCGTCCCAGGCGGTGCCGCGGGCCCCGAACAGCGCCATCGTCACCGGCCCGATGGACGCGGCGACATTGCCGCCGAAGAGTTCGATCTCCGCCTTGACCCGGTTGAAGGCATCGACGAGGAGTTCGTCCACGCCTCTGCCGGCCTCGCTGATGACGCCCGGGCTGAAGCGTGTGCAGATCAGCACCACACTGACCTGCTTGCGTTCCGCGCCGCCACCGCTGCTCTGCGACTGCGGGCCGGACTCCCCCGACGGCCCGGAAGTCCTCGAATCCTTGGGCGAGTTGAACGGAAGAATCGGCGCGACGGGAAGCACCGGGGCAACGGGACGGACCGGCGCGACGGCGGGCTGGTGTTCCGGCAGGTCGGCCATGGGCCGTGGCGCCGGTGTACGTACGTCCGGGCCGGACCGGTCCGTACGTTCAGCCGCGCCGGGCCGGTCGCCGCTCTGCTCGGCATTCCGTTCGGCCGCGTGGCTCCGCATCCGCTCGGCACCCCGCTCCCCCGCGGGGCTCCAGGTCCGCCACGCCTCGCCGGGCAGCGCGACACCGGGGGTCGCCAGCGAGGGGTCATGGGTGAGGATGCGCTGCTGAAGGTCCTGCAGTGCCCGGCTGGGCTCCAGCCCCAGCTCCTCCACCAGTGCCGAGCGGACACGTACATACACGCTCAGCGCGTCGGCCTGCCTCCCCGAGCGGTACAGCGCGAGCATCAACTGGGCACAGGACCGCTCGCGGAGCACCTCGTTCTCGACCATGGCCTCCAGGTCGCAGATGATCGCATGGTGGCGTCCGGACGCCAGTTCCGCTTCGAAGTAGTCCTCCATGGCATCCATCCGGACGCCTTTCGCGGAGGTCAGTTCCGGCCAGGTGACTCCGGCCTCGACCAGATCGGCCAGCAGGGCTCCGCGCCACAGGTCGAGGGCGCTGCGCAGGGTCCGCGCGGCCACCTGGGGCGAACCGGCGGCCAGCTCCGCCCGGCCGGCCTCCAACCGGGCGTAGAACTGGAACAGGTCGATCTGAGACGAGTCGGTACGCAGGACATAACCGGGTGCCTGCGTCAGCAGTCTGGGCGAGGAATCGTCACCTCCGGCCGAGGCACCGCCCGCCGACGCACCGCCCGCCGCGGCTCCCCCGGCCGCCGTGCCGCCGGCGCCGCCGGCCATGGACAGTACGCTCCGCAGGCCGGAAACGGCGTTCTGCAGTATCTGCCGGGCCGAAACCGGAGCCTCGTCCACCGGCCATAACGCGTCCAGTAACTGGCTTGTGGCCACAACACGGTTGGGTTGAAGGAGCAGCAGTCCGAGTGTCGCCCGCTGCCTCATTCCGCCGAGCGCCACAGGCCTGTCTTCTACCACGACTTCAAGTGGGCCAAGCATTCGAAATTGCACGGTTCCCCCCGCTCACAAGAATCTCGCACCACCGAATGAGAAAATTCTTGAAGTCTTGCCAAACCCCCGAAGCACCCCGGGCCTTCGGCTCAGGGGTCAGCCTACTGTTCGAGACAGTATCAAAACCAGCCCGATCCGGAGATTTGCATCACATTAGCACAGGACCGGCCCTGGTCACGCGAAAAACTGCGTGCTGTGCCAGTCGTCGGCACAACACGCAGTAAACCATCGGAGGTTCTATTGGATTCCGGTTACCTCATGGCTTTCGGTATCCGAATCACCGGCCTCCGTTTTCCGCATCCGTATCAGCATCCATGCCCGTTATCTGTATAGGTATCCGTGTCCGTGTCCACGAAGCTGATCGCCTCGGTGGGGCAGCACGCGATGACACCTTCCGCCTCCGCCATCTCGTCCGCGTCGGACAGTTCGGACTTCAGTACGGAAGGAAATCCGCCGTCCGTCATCCGAAACAGCTCCGGCGCGACGGCCGCGCACAGTCCTGAGCCGGCGCACTCCCGGCGGTCGACACGGAGAGTCGTCCTCACTCGCTCTCACCTCCTCCCGGTCGTCTTCCGCCGTCAGCTCCGCCCATCGCCGTGGAGATCGACCGGAAGGCTGGTGAGACTGCGCAGCAACCAGGTCTCGTTGTAGCGGAGTTCCGAGCGCGGAACCGCGAGCCGCAGTCCCGGGAACCGGTCGAAGAGGGCAGGGACGGCGATCGCCGATTCGAGCCGGGCCAGGGCCGCGCCGAGGCAGTTGTGCAGTCCATGGCCGAGACCGAGGTGACGGGGACCGTCGCGCGTGATGTCCAGGTGATCCGGGTTCTCGAAGCGCCGGGGGTCGCGGTTGGCCGACTGCAGCGCGGCCACCACGGGGGCTCCCGCCGGCAGTTTCACCCCGCCGATCTCCACGTCCTCCTTGGCGAAGCGGAAGAGCCCGATGGTCAGAGCCCCTTCGTACCGCAGGAACTCCTCCACCGCCGAGGCGGCCAACTCGGGCCTGGTACGCAGCAGTTCGCGCTGGTCCGGGTTGTCGAGCAGTGCGAGGGCGGCCGAGCCGATCAGATTCCTGGTGGTGTCCAGACCCACCATGATCATGAGGGCGACCATGGCGACCAGCTCTTCCTCGTTGAGGCGGTCGTCGCCGTCCCTGGCCTGGATGAGGCTGGAGGTGAGATCGGTGCCGGGCCGCCGCCGCTTCTCGGCGACCAGCTCCCTGCCGTACGCCCCGATCTCCTCGAAGGCGCGCGTGACGTCGTCCTGGCCCTCGGGATCCGTGTTGAACGCCCGCTCGATGGCGTGCAGCATCTCCTTGAAGCGGTCGAGCGGGATCCCCATGATCTCGCCCATGACCTCGGCGGGCACGGTGCTCGCGAACTCCATCACATCCGGCCTGTCGCGCTTCTCCAGCCGGTCCAGCGCGGACGCCACTATGCGTGAGGTGGGCTCCTCCCACTGGGCGGTGCGCCGCGGGGTGAAGGCGCTCATGGCGAGCCGGCGCACGCGGGTGTGGTCCGGCGGATCGAGGACCGTGAGGATGCGTTCGACCGGCGTGCCCTGTGCGTAGACGAGTCCGGCGTCCTTGAATTCCTGGCTCGCCCAGGCCGCCGCGTCATTGCTGAAGCGCTGGTCGCCCAGCAGGGCGTGCACATCGTCAAAGCGCGTGATGATCCACATCGTCACCGCACCGGCAGGGAAGGTGAATTCATGCACCGGCGCGTTGTCCCGGAGCCAGGAGAAGGCCGGATACGGATCCTGGTAGTAGTCGCGATCGAAAAGCGTCGGAGGGTTTCCTGAAGTGGTCATTTCTACCTCCATAATTAGCCTGGCCATTCAGGTCGGATGCGACCTCGCACAGAACTTCGAATCGCAGGGACCTCGCAGAGATTCGCAGAGATCTTCGGAATCTCGCGAGATTCCGCGGAGATCTTCGGAAGCCTAATGCCGACTGCCCTCCCGCCAGTAATGGGGCGCTAATCGGCGCACATTCGACGGGGGTACGGGAACTCGCCCGTACCCCCGGGCAACGGAGCAAGCGGTCAGCGCACCGCGCCGTTCCATTGCCAATTACGCCGGCGCGAAAGTCCGGGCAGCTCCGTGCGCCCCGTACACCAGAGAAGGGTTTCGGCCGGACGGAAACCGGCCGGCGCATCCGGGAACAGGCGCTCGACCACAGGCGCCGACATCTCGTCCGACGGGCTCCAGTCGAATCCGAGGCCGAGGGCGATGTCCCTGGCGTGCACGGTCATTTCCAGTACGCCCATGGCGGCGAAGCCGGGGCCGTCGGAGTGACCGTACGGGTGCCAGCTCCGGACCTCGGGTGACGCCTCACGGACCGCCGACGCCAGGATCGAGCCGGAGATCCGGATCGCCTCCAGGCAGTGGGCGATCGGCGCGGCCTGGTCGATCGAGGCGAACAGTGTGATGTAGCGGTCGGTCGGCTGGGCGATCAGCAGGCCGGCGTACCCCACCACACCGAGCGCGATGTGGTCGAGGGTCGCCCGGCACTGCCAGTCGAGGTCGCCGGCCGGGCGCCGCCAGTCCAGGCCGGCGCCCTTGTCGAGGACGGCGGTGGTCTCGGCGGCGGCCGTGGTGACGAGTTCGGGCCATAAGGTGGTCATAGCTGTCTTTCTGCTCGGTGCGTGAAGGGTGGTTCAGGATGACTGAGCGGTGGCCGAGCGGTCCAGGACCGCAGAGGCACTTCGTGGGCCGACACACCGTCAGGTACAGCGCGTAGCGGCACACACCGTACACACTGCCACCGGAGTCAATCCCGACTTGCCACCGCTGTGGGCTGTTCCGCACCGACTTGGCCGGTTTCCGTACTCTGCCCCGGCTTGGACTGCCGGATCAGCAAGAGAACCAGCGCGACGACCAGTCCGATTCCGGCCATCGCGGCGGTGGCGAAGAAGGCCGCCTGGAACCCCTCGGTCAGGGCCACGCGCTCGGTCGGCCCGGAGGTGTACGCCATGGCCACGCTGGAGCAGACCGCGATACCGAGCGCGGCCCCGATCTGGAAGACGGAGTTGTTGATGCCCGACGCCAGGCCGGACTCATTGGCCCGTACACCGCTCAGCGCGGCGATGGACGACGCCACGACCGTCGTACCGATACCCGAGCCGAAGACCAGCAGACCCCAGAAGAGATCACCGAAGTAGTCACCGTCCGCCGACACCTGGGCCAGGAGCAGGGTGCCGATGCCGAGCAGGACCGTACCGACCACGGCCACCGGCTTGAATCCGAACCGGGTGGCCACCGGACCGCTGATGTTGGATCCGACGATGGACATCGCGGAGTAGATGGCCGTGCTCAGACCGAAGAACACCGCGGTGTACGCGAGGACCTGCTGCGCGTACAGCGAGGTGATCAGCGCCCCGCCGTAGGTGGCCATCGCGACCAGAAGCATCATCAGATTGCCGCCGACCATGGTGGGTGAGCGGAAGATGCGCAGCGGCACCAGCGGGCTCGCGGCGCGCTTCTCGATCAGCGCGAAGACCACGACCAGTACGGCCGCCGCGACGATCAGACCGATCGTCTGTCCGTCGCCCCAGCCGACCTCGGGGGCCTCCACCACCGCGTAGATCAGCAGGGCGATCGCCGCGGTGATGGTGATGGCGCCGGCCGGGTCGAAGGAGCGCTTCCCCTCACTGATGGGCGTCTCGCGCAGCAGCCGCGGGCCGAGCACCAGCACCACCAGGGCGATGGGAATGTTGATGAAGAAGATCCACTCCCAGCCGAGGCCCTCGGTGATCGGGCCGCCGATGAGCAGGGCCGCGGTCGCGCCGAACGCGCCGATGCCCGTCCAGATGCCCAGGGCCCGGTTGCGTTCCGAGCCCTCGCCGAAGGTGGTCATGAGGACGGCCATGGCCGTCGGGGCCATGATCGCGGCGGCGATGCCCTGGATGACGCGGGTCACCACCAGCACCTCACTGGTCCAGGCGAGACCGCACACCACGGACGAGACGAGGAAGAGCACCGTTCCGACCATGAACATCCGCCGGCCGCCCAGCAGATCGGCGGTACGGCCGCCGAACAGCAGCAGTCCGCCGAAGCTCAGGAGATAGGCACTGAGGACCCATTGGACACCGCCGGCCGAGAAGCCGAGATCCGACTCGATCTCCGGCAGCGCCAGGATCACGATCTGGGAGTCGACGATCACCATGAAGTAGGCCGCGCACAACAGCGCCAGTGCCTTCCACCTGCGAGGGTCCGGCCCCGCCCCGCCGCCCGGCGGTGGGCTGTTGCCGACCTGTCCACGGTCCATCAGTTGTTTCTCCTCCGTTGAGCGGTACGGGCCGAACGCCCGCCGCGCGTATCCGATCGGGATCCGATCAAGCGCCCTCAACGCTTCCATCGCGCGACCACGGCCGAAAGTGGCAGGACTGACGTCCAACGAAAAATTCCTGCCGTACGATGAGGCCCATGAGTGTGGGAACGGTTGCCATCGCAGTGATCGACAACACCAACATCCCGGTCGGGGACGTCTACGAACTGGGCATCGCCTGCTCGGTGTTCGGCACTCCTCAGCCGGACCTGGCCGACTCCTGGTACGACGTACGGCTCTGCGCGACACAGCCGGAGGCGCCCGGGCGCGGCTTCGGCTTCGCGCTCACGACGCCGTACAGCCTGGCGGACCTCGCCGACGCGGACACGGTGATAGTCCCGTCCGTACCGGACGCCGTCGTGGACGAGAACAGTCCGCTGCCCGAGGAGCTGATCGACGCGCTGCGCACGGCGGCGAAGCGCGGGGCCAGGATGGTCTCCCTGTGCAACGGAGCGTTCGCGCTCGCCGAGGCCGGGCTGCTGAACGGCCGCCGGGCCACCGCCCATTGGATGCACACCGCCACCCTCAAGAGGCGCTTCCCCGAGGTCGAGGTGGACGACTCGGTGCTGTACGTCGACGACGGCGACGTGCTCACCAGTGCGGGGCTCAGCGCCGGCCTCGACCTGTGTCTGCATCTCGTACGGCAGGACCTGGGCGCCCATGTCGCCAACCAGCTCGCACGGCGCATGGTGGTGCCCGCCCACCGTCCGGGCGGCCAGAGCCAGTTCATCGATCTCACGGTGCCCGTGTCGGACGACGACAGTCTCAGCCCGGTGCTCCAGTGGGCGACGGAGAACCTCGATCAGCCCCTGACCGTCGACGACTTGGCGAAGCGGGCGGGAATGAGTCCCCGTACGTTCTTCCGGCGCCTCCAGTCGGTGACGGGCACCACTCCGCTGCAATGGCTGCTCAATCAGCGGCTGTCACGGGCGCAGAGCCTGCTGGAATCCACCGATCTGCCCATCGAGAAGATCAGCGAGTTCAGCGGACTGGGTACGTCGACGAATCTGCGGCGGCACTTCAACATTCACATCGGGGTGTCGCCGAGTGACTACCGGCGGGCGTTTCCCTGCCGTACGACCGTGAAGTCCGGGCGGGGTTGAGGCCCCTGATGGGAATCACCGCTACGCATCGATCCTGATCCCGAGCGTTACGGATGTGTCCCGGCCCAGGGGCCTCACCAGGCGCCCGCTCAGAGGAAATAGGTCTCCGGGTCGAGACCGAGCAGTACCCGGCCCTGGAGTTCCAGGTTCACGTTCACCTGGGCGAGAGCGTGCAGCGAGAAGCCCTGGATGTCCCGGTGGAACCGCTGGAACGGCACACTGCGCTGAATCACACTGCCGCCACTGGCGGTGTAGAGAAGCTCCACCGCCTCTTTGGCGAGCTGTGCGGCGAAGGCGGTCTGACCACGCACGATCGCCTTCTCCGCAAGCGTCGGCTGTTCACCCGCGTCGGCGCGCTCCTGGAGCAGTTCGAGCCACACCTCGGCGAGCGCCTCGGCCGCGGTGATCTTGTTGGCGGCGGTGGCGACCTGAAGCTGTGTGAGCGGGTGCAGACTCTGGTCCTCCCAGGGCGTGTAGGTGATTCCGCGACCGGGCAGCCGCTCCAGGAAGAGTTCGTACGCGCCCCGGGCGATACCGGTGAACACCGCCGCGCACTCGGCCATCACAAAGCTGAGCAGCCCGTAATTCCGGCCGGTGGCACCGGTGTTGGACCGGTCGCCGGTTGCGCTGAACATCACCTCTTCGAAGCCGACCACATGGTGGTCCGGTATGAACACATCCGTGGCGGTCGTGGTCGCGCTGCCCGTGGCGCTGCCCGCCGAGACATGCCAGTCGTCGGTGATCGCCATCTCGGACATGGGCAGAAGCGCCATGGCCTCTTCCTCCGCGCCGTCGGGGCGCTCGACCATCACGGCGGTGAAATTCCAGTCGGCGCCCCGGCAGCCGGAGTTGTAGCGCCATGTGCCGCTGAGACGGTATCCGCCCTCGACGGGCACCAGCGTTCCGGTCGGGGCGAAGGCACTGGAGATACGGACCGAGCCGTCGGCGAACACCTCCTCCTGGGTCCGGTCGGGATAGAGGGTGGCCGTCCAGGTACTGGTCACCCACACCATGGTGACCCAGGCGGTGGAGGGGCAGCCACGGGCGATCTCCGAGATCACCTTCGCCTGTTCGGCGAGGCTGAGATCAAGGCCGCCGAACCGCTTCGGCACGGCCATGCGGAACACACCGGCCTTCTCCAGGAGTTCGATGTTCTCGTCCAGGATCCACCGCCGCTCCTCGGACTCCTGGCCGTTCTCGCGCAGTGCCGGGACGATCTCCCGTACCGCTTCAAGGACGGACTCAGCGGACTCTGCTTCTGTGCTCGGGGCTGTACTCAAAGCTGTGCTGGGGGACACTTCCGGATCCTCTCCTCTGCATTTCCGACATGATTCGATGAGCGGTGAGTGAGCAGAATTGCCGACGGACCGCGTCTCACGTCGCCGATATCTGACCGGCGGCCCGCAGACCGGATTCGATCGCGCCGTCGATATAGCCGCTCCACCCGTCGGCGATATCGCCGCTCGCGAAGGCGATACGCCCATGGGGCCGCTGGACGGCCGGATAGAGCGAGGTGAGCTGGCCGGGCTTGCGGAATGTCCAGCCGCCGCGCGCGTACGGGTCGTTGCCCCAGTCCTGGGCGCGTACGTCGATGACCTCGATGTCCGGGCCCAGCAGCCGTACCGCCCGGCGCACCGCCCCGTGGTCGGAGGGGTCGAACGCCGGGTCGACGCTGAATCCGATGAACAACTGACTGCCGTCGGCGAGCCTCTTGTCGGGAATCAGCAGCGAGAGCGGAAATCCCTCCGCGGCCTGGGCGTAGAAACGGCCCGCCGAACTGCGTGCGTGTATCCACAGTTTGGTGGCGCGGGTGATGGCGAGGCCCTGTCGGGACGCGGTGGTATGGGCCTCGGGCAGGCCGGGGGTGAAGGCGATGGTCCGCCACATGTTCGCAGGTATCGCCATCACCACGGCGTCCGCCCGGAAGGCCCGCCCGGAGCGCGTGGTGACGGTGACCCGTCCTCCGCGCTGATCGACAGCGGCGACCGGCGAGTTGAGCAGCAGCGCGGGCGCCTGATCGTCCAGCATCGCCGTCAGCAGCCGGTGCGTACCGTTCTCCAGCCGGTAGCGCATGGTGTTGTTCCAGCCCTCGTTGCTCCAGCCGGCGAGGGCCCACTGCTGCGCCAGCATGGTCAGTGCGCCGTCGTCGCTGGAGCCGCCCGAGTAGACCGATGTCTGTCCCACGACAAGGAGTTCGTCGCTGCGGGAGAGCCTCATCCGGTCGAGCCGGTCACGGAGCGAGAGCCGGTCCACCGTGCGCAGCAGATCCGCCCGGTGGAGGGGCTCGTAAGGGCGCTCGAAGTACTGACGGGAGCCGTCGAAGATGGGCTCGTACACCGCGCCCATCCGCCCGAAACCCTCCTCCACCCCGAACTCCCTGGGGCCGTCGGGGGTGGGGAAGAAGGTGCGCTCGGGTGGTATGTCCTCGGTCAGGGGTATGCCGTACCGCCGGATCTCGCGGCCGATGTGCGGCTGGGTGTCCTCGACCCAGGTACCGCCGATCTCGACCCGCTCGCCCGCGAAGGTGTCGGTCCAGGTGCGGCCGCCGATACGTTTCCTGGCTTCGAGGATCAGCGTCCTGGCGCCCCGCGCCGTGAGTTCACGGGCCGCGGTGACCCCGGCGAAACCGGCTCCGACGACGATCGCGTCGTAGCGGGCGGCCGCCGGCCGCTCCGAGGCGGCGGCGGTACGGGCCGTTCCCAGGCCGAGCAGTGCCGCGGCGGTGGCCGACTTGGCGACCGTACGGCGCGACACGCCGCGGGCTCCGGCGCCGGCGGCCGGGGCCGCGCCCTTGCCCGGGGTGGCGCCGTTGCCCGTGCGGGTGCCCGAGGCCTGGAGGAGGGTGTCTGAGGCCGGGCGGGTTCCTGTGACCTGGGGGACGCCTGAGGCCCGGGGGGCGCCCGTGGCCTGAGGGGTGCCGGTGGCCCGGCGGGGGCCTGTGGCCCGGGCCGGTCTGGGGCCCTCCTGGCCGGCCGCTCCCCTGTTCTCCTGATCCGTGCTCATGTGCGCTGGCTCCTCTTGCGTAAGGAATTCCGTCCGGCCGGGATTCTGGAATTGATGGGGCTTTTTCTACACACCAAGAACCTATCCGGACATATCTCACCAGCCACTCACCCTTCACTAACGAGACACCACAAAGAAGCAGGGCCGTGCGGAGGGTGTCCGCACGGCCCTGCTTCTTTGTGAAATTCAGATCCCGATCCCGATGCTCACGCCAGGCTCACTCCACCGGCTTGGAATTCCTGACGACTTCGATCAGGCTGGCAAAGCTGTCGTCGCCATGGCCCGCCGCGATTCCGCGTTCGGTGAGTGCCTTGATGGCACGCGGAATCACGCTGTCGATTCCGCGTTCCTCACTGGCGTGAATGACATGGTCCATCGTCATCGCCTGGGTGTGCAGCGTGGCATCGGCGGGATAGGTGCCGCTGTCGATCTGGCCGGCGTAGGCCGTGAGGTAACCGCTGATGGTCGCGAGCCACATATTGCCGACCCGGGTGAAGGTCTCGGCGTCAACACCTTCCGTACCGACCAGCGCCGCCGCGTGGACGTAGCCGCTCATGGTCGACCACATCAGGCCGAGCAGGGACACGTCGTACAGCGAGGCGAGACCGGCGTCGCTGTTCAGATACGTCGTGCCGCCGCCCAGCACCTCCAGGGTGGCCCGGTGCGCCTCGAAGATCTCGTGCGGCCCGCTGTACAGCAGAATCGTGCCGGGCTCGCCGACCCCCTCCGGCACGGACATGACCGCCCCGTCGAGATAGCCGATCCCGTGCCGCGCCGCCCACTGCGCCGTCGTACGCGCCTGTTCGGGGGTGCCGGAGGTCAGATTCACCACCGTGCGCCCGGCGAGCGCGTCCGTGAGCGGGGCCAGCAGTTCGTCGACGACCTCGTAGGTCGACACACAGATCAGGACGAGCGGCGCCGCCGCGACCGCCTCGGCCGCGGTTCCGGCCCGTACCGCTCCTTGGGACGCGAGCGCGTCGGCCTTTTCCGGGGACCGGTTCCAGACCGTTGTGGGGTACCCCTGCTTGAGAAGCACCTGGGCGAGTGCCTGCCCCATCAGTCCCAGGCCGATCACCGCCACCGCGGGCCGGGTCGTGGCCGCTCGGCCCTCTTCGTGGGGCTTCTGGGCCGTTCCGTGGTCGTTATCCATGGGTTGATGCTCTCCGCCGCTCACAGACGCGGAAAGGGGGATCTCCGACAAGATTCATAAAATTCCCGCCATCACTGGACGGCTGAAAGTCATACAATCGGCTTGCCTTATTCGGTGCGGCAGGGAAATTCCCCATCTTTTCTCGCTAATAACCCGCTCTCCGGTTACTGGATTTGGTGATTAGTGGCTGATTAGCGCCCCTGATACCGGTCAGGGGCCCGGTACGGGCACGGGCCCCCGGCCGGTCCGTACGAGGTGCGCCTGACACAATCGGGGCAGTGCCGGTGTGCGGTGGAGCATGCCGCGGACCACGGAGGAACCCTGTGCCGCTGCCCTCGGAACCGTTGCGGAAGCTGGGCTTTCTGACCATCGGGCTGTTCGACGAGGCCGATCCGCGCCGGGGCCACGAGTCCACGCTGGAGATCATCGAGCTGGGCGAGCGGCTGGGCTTCGACAGCGCGTGGATGCGGCACCGCCATCTCCAGTACGGCATCGCCTCACCGGTCGCGGTGCTGGCCGCGGCCTCGCAACGTACCAGCCGTATCGAACTGGGCACCGCGGTCATCCCCCTGGGCTGGGAGAATCCACTGCGCCTCGCCGAGGACCTGGCCACCGTCGACGTGCTGTCCGGGGGCCGCCTCAACCCGGGGGTCAGTGTCGGTCCGCCGATGCACTACGACCGGGTCGGACACGCGCTCTACCCGGACACCGCCGAGGCCGAGGACTTCAGTTACGAGCGGGTGCGGCGGCTGCTGGATTTCGTACGCGGCGAACCGGCCACCGATTTCCGCGGCACCGAGGGCTTCGAGGTGTTCTCCGACCGTGTCCAGCCGCATTCCCCGGGGCTGGGCGGCCGGATGTGGTACGGCGGCGCGAGCCTGCGATCGGCGCGATGGGCCGGTGAGCACGGGATGAACTTCCTGACCAGCAGCGTCGTCAGGGCCGAGGAATCCGAGGATTTCGCCGAGATCCAGCTCTCGCACATACGCGCCTTCCGCGCCCACCACCCCGACGGCGAGCGCGCCCGGGTCTCCCAGGGACTCGTCGTCATCCCCACCGACTCGGCCACGCCGGAGCAGCGCGCGAAGTACGAGGAGTACGCGCGGAAGCGGACGCCCCGTACCGCCGCCCCGCAGGGACCGGCGCGCATGATGTTCGCGCCCGATCTCGTCGGCACCTCCGAGGAGATCGCCGAACGGCTCTACACGCAGGCCGCGTTCAGGGAGATCGACGAAGTCGCGTTCGCGCTGCCGTTCACGTTCGAGCATGACGACTATGTCCAGATCCTCACCGACATGGCGACCCGGCTCGGCCCGGCGCTCGGATGGCGGGTGGGGGTCTGACCGGGTTGCCGCCGCGTCCGCGGGAGTTCTCTTCGTAACCCGAGCAGCGGACGGAACCGTGCCGCCCGGGCCATCGATGGATTCACCTGCTGTGCCCGGCGGTTGTGGACACAGAGATGTCGGCCATACTGCTCCCCGTGGAGCAACACACTGACCCCATCATTCTGCCGACGCACCCGGCCGGGACCGATCCGGCCTTCATCCCCGGGCTCGTGCCCCCTCGCCCCGCTGGGGCGGACGAGGAGGACGGGGCGGCACCGGAGCAGGTGGCCGACACGCCACCGGACGCTCCGGAGGCCGCCGCTGCCGACTCCGGGGCCGAGGCCGCCGCCGCTCCGGACGCCCCGAACGTCCCGGGCGAAGGCGCAGCCGACGACAGAGCCGAAGAGCCTGTCGAGGAGAGCGACGACGGCCCCGTCTTCGAGATCTCCGACCGGCGCGGCACCATCGTCGCCGACCACGCCGGTATCACCTTCCGGCTGGACGGCGAGGAGGCCCAGTTCGCCTGGGAGGAGGTCAAGGCAGTCGAGACCGACGTCCCGCGCTTCGGGCGGCGTTTCGGCATCACGGTCTACACGTCCCCGCAGCGCTGGTTCCAGCACGATATCGAAGGCTCGTCCAGGGAGCAGCTCAAGCAGTGGACGAAGGAGCTCGACGCGGTTCTGGATGCCAGATTCGACGACGGCGAGGCGTAGCGGCAGACGATGCGGCAAACGGAGACTGCGGTACGGGGGACGCGGGGCGCGAGGTCCAGCCGGTCATGGCTCGGCCGGGGAAGCGGCCGAAACCGTGGAAACGGTGCGAGCGCTGCCGATGCTGAGAGCGGTGCCGGCGGCGAGAGCGGTGCCGGCGATGGAAGCGGTACCGACGGTGCCAGTGGCGTCGGCGGTCGCACGCGGGGACGCGTACTCGTTCTGCTGTCCCTGCTGGTCGCCTGCCTGCTGATCTTCCATTCCGCTGTGCCCAATACGGTCGGCCGGCTGGGCAGCCTCCTGGAGACCTTTCTGCCCTGGCTCGGCCTGACCGTCCCCGTACTGGTGGGTCTGGCGTCACTGCGCCGCCGCCGCTGGACCGTCGTACTGTCCACGCTGCTGCCCCTGGCGGCTTGGCTCGGCCTCTTCGGCGGTTTGTTTCTTTCCCGGTCCGACGCGGAATACGACATCACCGCGCTTCAGCACAATGTCAGCGATGTGAACCCGGATCCGTCGGGCGCCGCGAGAAAGCTGCTCGGGACGGACGCCGATCTCATCGCCCTGGAGGAACTGACGCCCGCCGCTCTGCCGGTATTCAAGGCGGAACTGGCGCCGGAATACCGCCACCACGCATCTGTGGGAACGGTCGGGCTGTGGTCGAAGTATCCGCTCGCCGGCATAAAGCGCGTGGACATCAAGCCGGCGGGCATCGGGCCGGGCTGGGACCGCGGGCTGAGGGCGACCGCCAGAACGCCTCACGGCGATGTCGCCGTTTATGTCGCCCATCTGCCGTCCGTCCGTCTCGGCCTTGCCAAGGGATTCAATACGGCGTGGCGCGACGAAAGTGCCGCCCTTCTCGGTACGGCGATAGCCGCCGAGCGGCTGGACAAGGTGATTCTGCTCGGCGATCTGAACAGTACGGTGGACGATCGCGGCCTGGACCCGGTCAGTTCACGGCTGGACCCGCCGGGCCCGGGTTTCGCACTGAGCTGGCCCGCGGCTTTCCCATTGGCGCGGATCGATCAGATCATGACCCGGGCGGCGCCGGTCACCCATGTCTGGTCACTGCCCTCGACAGGCAGCGATCATCTGCCCATCGCCGCCCGCATCAGACTGTGAACAGGTTCGAGCCCCACCGTTCCGTTGCAAAGGACCGGCTGCGGGCGTTCCGGGCCCCGGCGAGAGGTGTGTTTCTCGCCGGGGCCCGTCAGTGTGTTCAGTGTGCGCCGGTCAGGACACCCGCCCGTGCCGCGGAGGGCTCGGCCACCTTGGAGCGGATGGTCGTCTCACCGTTCTTGATCACACGGGTCGCGGTCCGGGCACCGCAGTTCGAACCGTACGTCCAGACGTCCTGGTTGGAGATGCCGCCCGCCCAGTCCACGCACAGACCCCGCGCGTAGGCGTACACGGGTCCCGCGTACGAGGTGTAGTAGTCCGAGTCGACCGAGCCCTCGCCGGTCGCGGGCACCATGATGTACGAGAACATGTTCACCGGCGACCCGCTGGTCTTACGGATCGTCACCACACAGTTCTTGCCGTTGGAGGGGTTGTACGTCAGGTACACCGTGCCCTGCCGGCCGACGTCGGCCCAGTTCACGACCCCGTACCCGGCCCCGCACACACCGTTGTACGCGGCCTGAGCCGACACCGCGGCCGGCGCGGCGACGGCGGGCTGCGCGACAGCCGTGACCGAACCCCCCACAGCGAGCGCGGCCAGCGCGGCCACCGCACTCACACGACGTGATTTCCGCATGTCTTTCCCCCTGTACCTTGGTGGATGCTTCTGCATCTCACCCGGTTTGACCCGTGGATCAGACACATCGTTGTACGGAACCACGACCTCAACTTCGGCGGCCAGGTTCCGTGGTTCCGGGGATGTGTTGGCGCTGCGGCGGTGGCGGCCCCATGACGCGCCCCTTCTACGTCGAGGGTTCCCGGCCGAGGCCGGCCAGGATCAGGCTGAGTCCTTCGTCGAATTCCCGGTGGGCGTCCGCGCCGGCTGTGGTGGCGAGTGCGGCGAGTGTGGGGTTGGCGTCACTCGCGACGGTGCGGACGCGGTCGGCCTCGCCTTTGGGGTCGCTTTCGGGGGTGAGCGGTCCGGCGAGTTCGGACTGCGCGATCCCCATGACGAAACCCATGACCGCGCGGAATGCCACCAGGAGATCGAAGCCGGTGCGTCCGGACCGTGCCAGGGCCGCGGCCAGCGCTTCCGCCGGGGCCAGAGCGCCCGGTGAGGAGGTGCGGCGGGTGAGGATCAGGGGGATGGCGGCCGGGTGCTCGCGGACCGTGCTCCACAGTGCCGTGGCCGCGCTTCTCGCGTCCGCCGCCCAGTCGTCCGTCGGCTCCGTCCTCGGCACTTTCGCCGCCACCGCGTCGACGACGAGTTCTTCGAGGCCGTCACGGCCGTCGAGGTAGTTGTAGAGCGTCATCGGCCCGGTGCCGAGAGCGGCCGCGAGGCTGCGCATGGAGAGCCCGGCGAGACCCTCACGGTCGACGATCTCCAGGGCCTGCCGCTGGATCTGGGTGAGTGTGTAGCGCGCCGGCCTTGCCATCTGACCTCCACTTGACACGTACGCCGTACGTAAACGACTCTACAACACGTACGGCGTACTTAAACGAGAGGAGTGATGGCGATGTCCGACACCATGGACACGTCCTTCTGGTCCGGAGGCAGCCGGTGTGCCGCCTGGCTCACCCGTCCCACCGGTGCCGGGCCGTTTCCGGCCGTCGTTCTGGTCCACGGCTTCGGCGCCACTCACGAGATGCGGCTTGCCCAGTACGAGCAGGCGTTCGCCGCTGCCGGGATGGCCGTGCTCTCCTTCGACTTCCGCAACATCGGAGCCTCGGAGGGAACCCCGCGCCAACTCATCTCCGTACGCCGCCAGTTGGCGGACATCGACGCTGCCCTCGACTTCATCCGGCGGGATCCGAAAGTCGACGGCGGCCGAATCGCCCTCTGGGGCACCTCGATGGGCGCGACCCATGTCCTGCTGACGGCGGCCCGGCATCCCGGACTGGCCGCGGCCGTGGTGCAGTGCCCGGTGGTCAACACGAGGGACGCGGCCTTCGGTTCGGGACTGCGGCACGTGCTCCGGCTCGCCGGCCCGATCACCGACGACCTGGTCCGAGCCGCCTTGCGGCTGCCCCGCAGATACATCGGCGTCGTCGGCGAACCGGGCAGCTCCGCGATGGTGACCGTGCCCGGAGCCAGCGACGGCTGGTACGGCATGGTTCCCGCGGGCGTGGACTTCGACAACCGGGTCACCGCCGCGGCCGGCGCCGAACTCCTCACCCTCAACGCCTCCCGTAAAGCGCGGAAGATCAAGTGCCCACTGCTCGTGTGCGTGTCGGACCGCGAGACGCTGACGGACCCCCGCATCGCCGTGAAGACCGCCGAACGCGCGGCCAGAGGTGTCGCCATCCACTACCCGGCCGACCACTTCGAGGTGTACCACGCACCGCTCGTCGACGAGATCATCGCCGACCAGGTCGCCTTCCTCACCCGCCACCTGCGCCTGAGCGAGGCCCTCCATGCGTGACCTCGTCCGCCGCCAGGACGAGCACTTCCTGGAATTCGCGTCCTCGCTGACCGACGACGAATGGGCCGCACCCAGCCTGTGCGCCGGCTGGACGAACAAGGACGTCCTGTCGCACCTGGCCCTCGGCCTTCAGGTCCGCAACACGCGGCTCCTGACCGAAATGGCAAGACAGCGCGGCTCGTTCGACACCGCGAACGACATACTCACCCGCACACACACCCAACGCCACAGTGCCGCCGAACTGATCGGCCAGTTCGACCGCGGGCACGACAGCCCCCGCGGGGTCGGACGGCTGCTCCCCGCCCCCCTGCTCCTGGGCGACCACACCGTCCACCACCTCGACATCGCGCTGGCCCTCGGCCGGTCCGCGGACCTCGCGCCGGAGGTCGCGAACGCTGTCCTCCGCGTGGAGACGACCGTCCCCAACCCGTTCGTCCCCGCAAGGACCAGAAGCAGGAACCTGCGTCTGACCGCCACCGACACGGGCTGGAGCACCGGACCGGCCGGCCGTCCACAGGTATCAGGCCCGGCGGACGCCCTCATCTCCGTACTGGCCGGGCGCGGACACGCACGCGCCCGACTCGCGGGCCCCGGCCTGCCGATGCTCGCGGCCCGGCTCTGACCTCCCTCCTCGCGCACAGGCCCCCTTCTCGCCTCCGTATCGCACACAACGGTCCCTCACCGACCGCAGCGGTGAGGGGCCGCGGTACGGCCAAGAACCGTTTCGCGGATCGGCAGATGGCTGGAAAGCGTGACGACGCCGCTCTGTTCACGGGTAGGGAAAGCCGTGTGAACGGCACCGTACGCGACGGGATGCGGCCGGTGCGTTCGCGTCGGGTCCTGGCGTGGGGTTCGTGGCGCGCTGCCCCGGGCGGCGCGGCCGAGGAGGGGGAGTCATGGCGGAGCAGACGGAGCGGCCGACGGGTTTACGCGCGGGGGCGGCGGGGACCGGGGTGGTGGCCTTCGATCCGGGGACGCGGATGTGGGTGACGGAGGCGGAGACAAGGGCCGGGCGAGCTGGTCTGGTGCAAGTGCCCCGTCTGGACGGCTCGTTGCGGTCGGACGAGGTGCCGCTCGCCGAGGGCGCGGACGACTTCGGGCACATCGTGCACCACGTCCCGGCGGCAGTGCTGGAGGCCGATTCGGTCGACGACGTGGTGGAGATGATCACGTTCTGCGACACGTACCGCGTCGAGGTGGCCGCCCGCGGTCAGGGACACGGGACGTACGGGCAGGCGCAGGTGGCCGGCGGGCTGGTGATCGAGACGGGGTCGCTGAACCGGATCGGGCCGGTGAGAGCGGGGCAGGTCACGGTAGGCGCCGGGGCCGTGTGGAGCGCGGTGGCGCGGGAGACTCTGCGGTACGGGCTGACGCCGCCGGTCTTCACGGACTACCTGGAGCTGTCGGTGGGCGGCACCCTGTCCGTCGGCGGGCTGGGCGGCCAGGCGCACCGGTTCGGCGCACAGGTGGACAACGTCACCGCGCTGGAGGTCGTCACCGGGACGGGGGAACTGGTCAGTTGCTCGCCCACCCGGCAGCCGGACCTGTTCCGGGCGGTGCTCGCCGGACTCGGCCAGTGCGCGGTCATCGTCTCGGCGACACTGCGGCTGGTCACCGCGCCCGAGACCGTACGGCACTTCCTGCTGCCGTACACGGACCTGGAGACGTTCCTGGCCGACCAGCGGCTGCTCGCCGGGGACGAGCGGTTCACCTATGTCGAGGGCTCGGTCGAGGCGGACGACGAGGGCGCGTACACGAAGTACGTACTGGAGGCCGTCGCCTACGGGCCGCCCGCCGGACCCGAGCGGAACGACGCGGAGCTGCTGCGCGGCCTGCGGTACGACCGGTCGGCACCGCTCACCGCCGAGACGCTCGGGTACTACGACTTCCTCGATCGCCTGGCCGCGGGAGTGGAGGACCTCCAGCACGCCGGCTTCTGGTCCTGGGCCCATCCCTGGCTGAATCTGCTGCTGCCCGGCGACCGCGCCGCCGAGCTGTCCCGCACCCTGCTGGACGGGCTCGCCGGGCAGGACACCGGCCCCGGCGGCGCCGTACTGCTCTATCCGCTGGTCCGCCGCCACCTGCGCACCCCCCTACTGCGGGTCCCCGACGACCAGGTGCCGTATCTGCTGGCCGTCCTGTGGACCCTGGACCCGGCGCGTCCCGCGGCCGTGAGCGCCCGCACGGCCGCCAACCACGCCGCGTACGAGACGGTCCGCGCGGCCGGCGGCACCCAGTACCCCGTGGGGTCCATCCCGATGACCGCCGCCGACTGGCGCGGCCAGTACGGCACGGTGTGGGAGACGTTCGCCGCCGCCAAGCGCCGTTACGACCCCCATGACCTGCTCGCCCCGGGCCAGCACATCTTCACCCCCTGAACGGACCCGACCGCCGTCAGCCGAAGTTCCGCCTGCCCGGGGCGACTTCACACGGGTTCGCCGGTCGGCAGCGAAAGGGTGGTCGTGGCGTGGTCGATCACGTGCGTCGTTGTCGCCATCGCCGTGCCCGTCGCGGGCGGCTCGCCGGTGCCCAGGTTGCGGTCGTACTCGGGGAACGAGCCGCCCGAAAGCTGCAACCGGATCCGCTGCCCGGCGGCGATCCGGCGAGCGCAGAAGTCGAGCGTCAGCTCGATTATTCGTGGTGTGGCCGGATCGTCCACGGACGGCAGCCGCAGCATCGCGTCGGAGAAGTTGACGGAGGTGCCGTCCGCGTCCACCACGCACAGGCGCGCGTGCAGGTCGGCGTGCGGGTTGTCCGAGGTCAGGCCGACGCTCAGCGTGGGACTCCCGTGGATCTCGACCGGTCGGCCGAACGCCGCGGTGGTGAACGTGAGCACGTCTCGGCGCTGCTCGCGTGCGGTGTTGTCCCGCGGGCCGCCCTCCGGGGAGACGCGCAGGCCGCCGACGGTGGGCGTCGGGTCGGCCGGGTCGTAGGTGAACGTCGAGGACCCGGTGTCGCCGTCCGCGGTCAGCGATCCGCCCTCGCCGAGACGCAGCTCCTGGCGCCCCGACGCCACGGGCAGGGCGGCGAGTTCGCGCCACTCCTCCGCACCGGCCACATGCAGCCGGACTGCCGGCCGGGTGAGGGCGGTGGCACCGTCCCGCAGGTGGTCGTCGAACCACGCCTGCGCTTCGTCCACCACCGTCCCCGCGGCGGCCGCGACGACATCGGTGTGCACCCACGGCCCGAGCGTCAGCGCGGTCGGCACACCCCGTGCGCGCAGCACCTCGAAAGCCTCGATGCTCTGCGGCAGGAACACGTCGTGGCTGCCGCCGATCAGCAGCGTCGCACCGGTGAACCGTTCCAGTGCCACACGGTGGTCGTACGGCCGCCAGTACGGGTCGGTGAGGCCGGGGTGGCCGACCCATTCGCCGTACCAGGGCGCGGTGGGACCGAGCAGCTCCGCCCCGGCCAGCAGCGGCAGCCGCTGCGCGGCGTCGGCCGGCAACTCGTCGGCGACCCCGGGAGACGGCCGACGCACAAGGTTGCTCCAGCTCTGGCTTCCCTGCACGGTGAACGCGCCGGTGCGGTAGAAGGCGGAGCCGAAGTCGTAGGGCCCGACCACGATCACCGCGGTTTTCGCCTCGGGCGGCGGGTCCTGGAGCAGGGCGTAGACGCAGTAGGCGAGATAGGACATGCCGATCAGGCCCAGCCGGCCGTCGAACCAGGGCTGCTCGCGCAGCCAGCCGACCGTGTCGTGGCCGTCCGCCGCCTCCTGGACCATCGGCCGCAACTGACCGTCCGAGTCCGCCGTACCGCGGCAGCTCTGCAGCAGTACGTGGTAGCCGGCGCCGGCGAACACCTTCGCGAGCAGCACGTCGAACGGGAAGCCGCGTCCGTACGGCGAGCGTACGAGGATGGTGGGCGACGGCTCGTCCGTGTGCGGGGCGTAATGCTCGGCCGCCAGTTCGATGCCGTCGCGCATGGGGACGCGCACTGTCGTCACCAGACAGTCGGTGCTGCGCGGGCTGATCCCCAGCAGGGCCAGGACCTTCTGGGGATCGGCCAGGTCCGGTGCCGCGTCCGGCGCGAAGTCGAAGTGGGCGTCTTCCGGCATGGGTGGCTCCTGTTCGCAGGATCTGAAGAGCCGGGGCCAGGAAGGCCCCGGTGGTGGTTCAGGCCGAGACGGAATCGGTGACGTGGCGCCACTTCTCGTCGGACTCGGCCAGGACCTGGGCGGCCTGGTGGGCGTAGCGGTGGGCGTCGCTGCCGAGCAGGAGCCGGAGCGGCGCGTCCTCGCGGCCGGCGAGATCACACACGACCTGCGCGACCTTCGCCGGCTCGGCGGCTTCCACCCCGGTGGCGTCGCTCAAGGCCGCGGCGTTGCGGAGCAGGTCGGCGAACGCGCCGACGGTGGGCCGGTAGGGCTCGCTGACCGGCGGGATGGCCATCGAGGAGCCCGCCCAGTCGGTGCGCATGCCGCCCGGTTCGAGCACGGTGACCTTGATGCCGAGCGGGGAGACCTCCTGCGCGAGAACGGTGGAGAAGCCTCCGACCGCCCACTTCGCGCTCTGGTACGCGGCCAGTCCCACCGAGCCGATCCGCCCGCCGACCGAGGAGACCTGGAAAATGTGCCCCTCGCCCTGGGCGCGCAGTGTCGGCAGCACCGCCTTGGTGACATGTACGACGCCGTAGAAGTCGGTGTCCAACTGGGCCCGGAAATCGGCCAGGTCCACGTCCTCGACTGCTGCCAGGTCGGCGTATCCGGCGTTGTTGACCACCACGTCGAGGCGGCCGAACGCGGCCAGTCCGTGCTGGACGGCCTGCTGGACCTGGTCGTTGTCCGTGACGTCGAGCGCCACGGGCAGCACTCGCCCGCCGTGGCGCGCGACCAGATCCTCCAGCAGAGCCGGCCTGCGTGCGGTGGCGACCACGCGGTCACCGTTTTCCAGTGCCGCTTCGACGATCGCGCGGCCCAGCCCGCGAGAGCTTCCGGTGACGAACCACACCTTCGACATGATCACACTCCTTGTGTACCGACGGTCCATTACGTCGGCCAAATTAATGAACCGCCGGTACTTTGTCAATGTACCGGTGGTCTACCATGGCGGTATGACCACATTCCGCCGGGCACGCAGCGAGGAACAGCGCGAGACCCGCAGACAAGCGATCCTTGACACCGCCGCCGCCATGCTCGACGAGATGCCCGTCAGCAAGATCAGCCTCAACGAGCTGAGCCGCCGTGTGGGGCTCGCCAAGTCACCGCTGCTGCGCTACTTCGAGTCCCGTGAGGCGATCCTGCTGGAACTGCTGGACCGCACCTGGAAACAGTGGCTCGCGCGGCTTCCCGAGCAACTCACCGCCGGCATCGGCACCGACGGCACCGCCCAGCAGCGCGGCGCCCGGCTCGCCGACACCCTCACCCGCTCGCTCGCCGAGCAGCGCGCGCTGTGCGACCTGCTCGCCGCGCAGGCCGGAGTCCTGGAACACAACGTCTCCACCGATGTCGCCATCCGCTACAAGCACGCCGCCGTCGACAACGTGACCGTCCTCGCCGGAATGGTCCGCGACCACCTGCCCGAACTCGGCGCCGACGCCGGACAGTTGTCCGCCCAGGCCATCCTGATCACCGGCGCCGTCCGGACGCACTCCGTACCGTCGCCGAGCATGCTCGCCGCGTACGACGTGGACCCGTCGCTGGCCGAGCAGCGCCTGGACTTCACCACCGCCATGCGAACGATGCTGACCACCCTGATCACCGGGACCCTCGCCCGTCCACAGCCAGAAGCGCCAGAAGCCCCTGCCCGGCGCTCCAGGAGACGAGGCGCACACCACTGACGAACAAGTCCCGAAAGCCGCGATCAAGCCGCTCGCCGCTCGCCGTTGTCAGAGACAGGCCGGAGCGATTGGCCGGCGCTTTCGGGGAACGCCCGGTACCGGCCATCCACGGGCCAACTCGCGCTACCCGGCTCCGGATCACGGGGCTAAAGTCCTCGGTGACCGACGGTCTCGGCAAAGGAGCGTGGAGTGATGAATCCCGCGGACGGCAGGGGCTCCGCGCCGGGCGGGCTCGATCCGCGGCGAGTGGTCCAGGTCATCACCGCACAGCGCTCGGGCGTGGGAGGGCGCGGGTCGGGCTATCGAGTGAGTGGGAACGCGGTGCTCACGGCCGCGCATGTGGTATCTGACGCGGTGTCGGTGCGGGTGCGTTTTCTCAACGAGGACGGTTCCGTAACGGAGTTACCCGGCGAGCCTGCCTGGACGGACTCCGCGTCGGACATCGCGGTGCTCACAATCGCAACGGACGCGAACGCCGACGGAATACGCGTAGCCGAGGTCCCGCCGGTGCGGTTCGCCGAGATCACGCAGTCCGTGGACTGTGAAGCGCTGGGATTTCCACGATTCAAGCTGCGCCCCGATAGCGCATCACCGAATCGCGACCTCCCCACGACTTACCGGGATTCCCACCACGCACGCGGCACGGTCACACCGTGGTCGAACCTCCGCGCGGGCAGCCTGGAGCTCTCCATGGATCCGCCGGGGCCCGCCCCCGAGCCGGGCCGTTCCCCCTGGGAAGGAATGTCGGGGGCCGCGGTGTGGAGCGGCGGGCACCTGATCGGGGTGGTCAGCGAGCACTACCTCTCCGACGGGCTCGGCAGGCTCACGGCAAGCCAGGTGAAACGCTGGTACCGCCGCCTCACTCCAGCCCGGATCAACGAACTCAACGACCTGATCGACCTGCCGGCCCACGCCGACCATCTCGCCCAGCTCCCTTCCCCGTCGCCCTCACCACCGCCGAACACGTCTGAGGCGGAGGACGCGCCGGACGTGCGGGAGGCTGTCAGGAAACTCGCCCGCGATGTGCGGGAGCAGTGGAATCGCGAGGTCCGGCGGCGGGTGAGCGACCCGTTCACGCTCGCCGTGCGCTTCGGTTGCACCAACCGGAATGTGTTCGACCACTGGGCCAACATCCGCCAGGCGCCACCGGATACGGACCCGAAGCCCATTCCACTGGACGGTCAACTCGACGGGATCGTCGAGGTGTACGAGTCCGTCCCGTCCCGTCGGCTGGTGGTACTGGGTGAGGCCGGGTCGGGCAAGACGATCCTGACCCTGCGCTTCGTCCACGACTGGCTGAGCACCCCCGGCGACCGGGTACCGGTGATCTTCCGTCTGGGTTCCTGGGACCCGACCCGTACCTCACTGGACGACTGGCTGTGCGGCCAACTGGTACGCGACCACCCTTTTCTGGAGACTCCTGCCGGGCACGGAGGGAATCTGGCCGACGCGCTGCTCGACAAGGACAAGATCCTTCCCGTTCTCGACGGTTTCGACGAGATCGCAGGCGGTCTGCACGGTGCGGCGCTCCGAGCACTCAACCTCACGACCACACCGCTGCTCCTGACCAGCCGCCCCGCGGAATACAGCCGGGCCGTGGCGGAAACCCGCGTGCTCACCGGAGCCGCCGCCATCGAGCTGAAGGGGCTCACCGTCGACGACTACGCCGACTACCTGCGCCGGGCCGGCCGACCGGTCCGCGACAGCGGCGAGGAGAGTTCCGCGTGGAAACCGGTCCTGGACAAGCTGCGTGCGGAGTCGCGCGGCCCGGACGCGGCGAATCTCGCCAAGGTGCTGACCACGCCGCTGATGGTCTCCCTGGCCGGCACCGTCTATCGCGGCGCTCCCGGACACGACCCCTCGGAGCTTCTGAGGACCGCCCGGTCCGCATCCCCCGAAGCCCTGGAAGCCCATCTCCTGGCAGCCTTCGTCCCCGCCGTCTACGACCCCACACCGACCGGCCGCGAGACCGGCGGTCTCCGTCGCTGGGAGCCCGAACGCGCCGAGCACTGGCTCAGCTACCTCGCCGCGCACCTGGATGAACTCGGCACCCATGACCTCGCCTGGTGGGAACTGGGCACCACCATGCGCCATTCGTCGCGCATGCTCGTGGTCGGTTTTCTGGCCGCGCTGGCCTTCGGGATGACGACCGCGATCGGGAACGTGCCCGTGGACCTGGTCGGGACCGCGCACGGACCCGGGTTCGCCATCGCGCGGGGGCTCATCGTCGGACTCCTGCACGGGCTCGTCATCGGGCTGGCCTTCGGCCTGCTGTACGGGTACGTGTCCAGGACGGCGCCACACGAGCCGTCGCGCGTACGCGTACGAGTTTTCGGCAGGTCCGGCCGGACACGTACCAAGTTCGTCCCCAGATTCCTGGTCGGACTCGGCCTGGGGCTCCCGGCCGCGGTCATGCTGGTGCTCCTGGACAGACTCGTGGTCGCGCCGCTGGGGTTCGACGACGGACTCGACGGCGGGACCATGGGCGCGATCCTGTTCCCGCTTGAGATAGGGCTCGGGGCCGGGCTCGTGCTCGTCATCATGGCCCGGCTCGAAACGCCCATCGACATCCGACGGGCGGTCAGCGCCTGGGGCCTGTTGAGCACGAACCGCAACAACGTGGTCCTCCATATGCTCGTGTGGATGATCGTGTTCGGGGTCCCGGCCGGGCTTGTCATCGGGCTCGGGGTCGGGGCCCCGGAAGGGCCCGTCATCGGGCTGGTGTCCGAACCCGTCCGCGGGCTCCTGGCAGGGCTCGTGTTCGGGCTCGAGGCGGCGTTCGGGGGCGGGCTCGGGTACGGGCTGAGTTTCACCGCCTGGGGTCAGTGGGTGGCCCTGACGCGGGTGTGGCTGCCGCTGACCGGCCGGCTGCCCTGGGGAATCATCACTTTCCTGGACGACGCCCACCAGCGGGGCGTGCTGCGCCGGGCCGGCGCGGTTTATCAATTCCGCCACGCGCAACTCCAGGACCATCTGGCCCAGGTATTCCACGCGCACCACGCCTCTCACCGGTCGAATTGAGCGGTGACGACGTAACCGGGCCAGAATCGGAACCATCGGCGAACGGAACAACGTGTCGATGGTGAGACCCCATAATCAGGTATCGACAAAAAAACACAGTGGACCACGTCACGGAGGTGGCATATGACTGCCGAGCACGGAATGGGAAAGCCCGGGGTGAGGACGGCCCTTGGGCTGGTCACGGCGTTAGGAGCCGCCGTCGGAGTCGTCGGAGTCGTCGGGTTTTCCGGAGCCGGAACCGCGGCCGCACAACCGGTTTCGCTCTCGCTGAAGTACACATGTGACGTTCCGATTATCGACGACCAGCACATCACCGGGCGGATCGACGCGAATATCCCGTCGTCGGTCGCGATCGGCCGGCCCGGCAAGAAAATCGACATCGGTGCGGGAACGACGGTGGACGCGGACCTCACACCGTGGCTCGGCCGAATCGGTGTGAAAACCGTCGAGGGCACGGTCGAGGCGAAGATCAAGGTGGCCGCACCGCAGGGCGACAGGCAGGTCGAGGTGCCCCTCGACATCACCAGGACCAGCATCCCGGCATCCGGTGCGTTCGACATCACGGCGACCGGCTCCGCGCTCACCCCCGCTTTCACCCGGCCGGGCACCGCGCGGATCACCGTAGGCGACATCGTCCTGAACGTCGTGGGAAAGAAGGAGAACGGCGAGGCCCTGGAGGAGCTCCGCGTGCCGTGCACGCTGGACGCCGGGCAGAGCAACTCCGTCGGGTCGTTCGAGATCACAGGCCCGGGAGCCGGCTCCACCCCGTCCGGCGGGGCCGACCCGACCCCGTCCGACGGCTCGGACACGAACGGCAACGGAACGACGTCCCCGAGCACCACGCCCACGGCGTCCTCCACCGCCGGAGGGTCGTCCACGACGGGAGGTACGGCCGGCGGTACGACGACGGGGAGCATGGCGGCCACCGGCCAGGACGCCGGAAACCTGATCCTGCCGGCCGCGGGCACCCTTGTCGCGGGCGTCGCCGCCTTTTTCGTCGGCTCGCGGCTGAGGAACCGCCGCCGCGCCGCCGACGGCTGAGGCGGGCCCGAGGCACGGTCGGCCACGGGCCGGATCCCAGTGCTCCGTCCCCGTACGGCATCGCTCCGGCCAGGTCCCTCCAGGGGACCGATACAGGGCCGACATCACTTCGACGTGGTACCGACGTCCGACGAACTTCCCGTCGCGGTGAAGCCGAGCCCGTCCCGACGTGGTTCCTAGCCGGGGCGGACACATTCGCCTCCCAGGATGGCAGCACTCCGCGACCGGGCCGACCGTCGAGCAGCAGTCACGGAGGCCGTATCTGCGCGACGTGCTCATAGCCACGGGAGAGAGGTTCGCTGAGGATGCCGGACGAAAAGAAACTCCTCGAATACCTGAAGTGGGTCACCACGGATCTGCACCAGACCCGCCAACGTCTTCAGGAGGTCGAATCCGGCAAGCAGGAGCCGGTGGCGATCGTCGCGATGGCGTGCCGGTACCCCGGCGGAGTGCGCTCGCCCGAGGATCTGTGGGAGCTGGTCTCCTCCGGCGGCGACGCGATCTCCGGGTTCCCCACCGACCGCGGCTGGGACCTCGGCGTACTCGCCGGTGACGGTCCCGGGCGCAGCGCCACGCAGCAGGGCGGATTCCTCTACGACGCGGCCGAGTTCGATCCAGGCGTCTTCGGGATCTCGCCGCGCGAGGCCCTCGCCATGGACCCGCAGCAGCGGCTGCTCCTGGAGACGGCCTGGGAGGCCATCGAACGCACCGGCACGGACCCCACCGAGCTGCGGGGCAGCAGGACCGGTGTCTTCGTCGGCACCAACTCCCAGGACTACGCCCATCTCGTACTGGCCTCGGACGACGACATGGGCGGGTACGCGAGCAACGGTCTGGCCGCGAGTGTGATGTCGGGCAGGCTCTCCTTCGCGCTCGGTCTGGAGGGCCCGGCGGTCACGCTCGACACCGCGTGCTCGTCGTCGCTGGTGACGCTGCATCTGGCCGCGCAGGCGGTACGGGCGGGCGAGTGCTCGCTGGCACTGGCCGGCGGTGTGACGGTGATGACGACCTCGTCGAGCTTCGCCGGGTTCAGCCTCCAGGGCGGCCTCGCCCCCGACGGCCGGTGCAAGGCGTTCTCCGACGACGCCGACGGCACCGGCTGGTCGGAAGGCGTCGGCATGCTCGTCGTGGAGCGTCTCTCGGACGCCCAGCGCAACGGGCACCCGGTGCTGGCCGTGCTGCGGGGCAGCGCCGTCAACCAGGACGGCGCGTCCAACGGCCTGTCCGCGCCGAACGGCCCTTCGCAGCAGCGCGTCATCCGGCAGGCGCTGGCCGCCGCGGGGCTCTCCCCTCCGATGTGGACGCCGTGGAGACCCATGGCACCGGCACGGGCCTGGGTGACCCGATCGAGGCGCAGGCGCTGCTGGCCACGTACGGACAGGAGCGTGAACGGCCGCTGCTGATCGGCGCGGTCAAGTCCAACATAGGCCACACCCAGGCGGCGGCCGGCGCGGCGGGTGTGATCAAGACGGTGATGGCGCTCCGGCACGGTGTGCTGCCCAAGGTGCTGCATCTGGACACGCCCTCCACGCGGGTGGACTGGACGGCCGGTTCGGTCGAGCCGCTCAAGGAGCGCACGGCGTGGCCGGAGACCGGCCGCCCGCGCCGCGCGGGCGTCTCGTCGTTCGGCATCAGCGGCACCAACGCGCATGTGATCCTGGAGCAGTCTCCGGAGGAGTCGCGGGCGCGGCCGGCCGCGGAGGGGACAGGCGAGCGGATGTCCTCGGAGGAGGCCGCGCCGGCGGTCGTCGGTACTGGTGCGCTGCCGTGGGTGCTCTCCGGCCGGGGCGAGAGCGCGGTACGCGCCCAGGCGGCGAAGCTGCGGGACTTCGTGTCCGCGCGGCCCGAACTGAGCCCCGCGGACGTGGGCCTCTCGCTGGCCACGACTCGTACCGCGTTCGAGCACCGCGCCGTACTCGTCGCCGCGGACCGCAAGGAGTTCCTGGCGGGTCTGGACGCGCTCGCCGCCGACGAGGTCGCCCCCCAGGTGATCCGGGGCAGGACCCCGGTCGGCGGCAGCGGCAGGACCGTGCTGGTCTTCCCCGGGCAGGGCGCCCAGTGGGCCGGTATGGCCGTCGATCTGCTGGACACCAGTGAGGTGTTCGCCGCGCGCGTACGTGCCTGTGGGCAGGCCCTCGCGCCGTACACGGACTGGGACTTGGAGTCGGTCCTGCGGGGGACCGAGGGCTCTCCCGGCCTGGAGCGGGTGGATGTGGTCCAGCCCGCTCTGTGGGCCGTCATGGTCGGTCTTGCCGAGGTGTGGCGCGCGGTGGGTGTGGTGCCCGACGCGGTGGTCGGCCACTCCCAGGGCGAGATAGCCGCCGCCTGTGTGGCGGGCGCCCTCGGTCTGGAGGACGGCGCCAGGATCGTGGCGCTGCGCAGCCGTGCGATCCGGGGCCTGTCCGGTCACGGCGGCATGGCGTCCGTCGCCCTGTCCGCGGAGGAGGTCAGCCGTACGATCGCCCCTTGGGGGGACCGTATCCAGATCGCCGTTGTCAACGGCCCGTCCGCCACTGTCGTCGCCGGTGAGCCGGAGGCGCTGGAGGAACTGGTCGCCGCGTGCGAGGCCGACGGGGCCCGGGCACGTGTGATCCCGGTGGACTACGCCTCCCACTCCTCGTATGTGGACGCGATCCGCGACGAGCTGCTCGAAGCCCTGGCGGACATCACGCCGAAGGCCTCGGAGACCGCCTACTACTCCTGTGTCACCGGTGGGCGGTTCGACACCGCCGGGCTCGACGCCGAGCACTGGTTCCGCAATCTGCGCGAGACCGTACGGTTCGAGGACGCCACGCGGGAGCTACTGGCCGACGGATACGGGCAGTTCATCGAGGTCGGGCCGCACCCCGTGCTGCTCCCCAGCATTCAGGAAACCATCGACACCACCGACCGCCGGGCGCACGCGATCGGTTCGCTGCGCAGGGACGACGGCGGCTGGGACCGCTTCCTCTCGTTCGCGGCCGAGGCGTACGCCAGGGGAACCGCCCTCGACTGGGAGCGGCTGTTCCCCGGAGCGCGGCGGGTGGACGTGCCGACGTACGCCTTCCAGCGCGAGCGGTTCTGGCCGTCCGTATCGGCGCGGGCCGTGGACGCATCCGGTCTGGGCCTGGTCCCGGCCGAACATCCGCTGCTGGGCGCGGCGGTGCTGGTGGCGGGGTCCGACGAGGTGCTGCTGACCGGCCGGCTGTCGGTACGGTCTCATCCCTGGCTGGCCGACCATGTGGTGAACGGGATGGTCCTCTTTCCCGGCACCGGCTTCGTGGAACTGGCCGTACGCGCCGCGGCCCAGGTCGGCTGCGACCGGGTCGAGGAACTGGTGCTCACCACCCCGTTGGTCCTCCCCCACGACGACGCGGCCGAGGTCCAGATCTCCATCGGCGGCGCGGACGACAGCGGCCGGCGTGAGCTGCGCTGCCACACCCGCCCCTCCGGCGTCCATGACGCCACGTGGACGCTGCACGCCTCCGGGCGGGTCGGCCGCGAGGAGCACGTGATCGATTTCGACGCGTCGGTCTGGCCGCCCGAGGGCGCGACAGCCGTCGACGCCGCGACGGTGGACGAGCTGTACGACCGCTTCTTCCGCAAGGGACTGCGGTACGGTCCGGCGTTCCGCGGGCTGTCCGCGGCCTGGCGCCGGGGCGAGGAGATCTACACCGAGGTCACGCTCCCCCAGCAGGCGGGTGACGCGGACGGGTACGGGGTCCATCCGGCCCTGTTCGACTCGGTCCTGCACAGCACGGTGTTCGCCGGGCCCGAGGACATGTCACGGGGGCTGCTCCCGTTCGCCTGGGACGGGGTGTCCGTGCATGCCACGGGTGCGACGGCCCTGCGGGTACGGCTGACCGCCATTGGCCAGGATTCATTCGAACTGGCGGCTGTCGACGTACAGGGCGAGCCGGTGTTCTCCGTCGAGTCGCTGGCTCTGCGGACGGCTCAGCCGGAGGCGGCCGACGCCCCGCGCCGTACGGAGAACGCGTCGCTCTTCGGTGTCGACTGGGTCTCCGTTCCCGCCGTGCGGCCGGTGTCCGGTACCCGCTGGGCGGTCGTCGGCGCCGATGAACTGGATCTGGGTTACGCGATGCACCGTGCGGACGAGACGGTCGTCGCGTATGCGGAGTCACTGGCCGGGACGATCGGCGACAGCGGTGTCGCGCCGGATGTCGTTCTGGTGCCGGTGGTGGGCGACCAGGAGCTGGAGCGGCCGGAGGCGGTGCGTGCCCTCACCGGCTGGGTGCTGGGCCTGCTCCAGGAGTGGCTGGACGAGCCGCGGCTGTCCGGATCGCGCATGGTCTTCGTCACGCGTGGTGCGGTCGCCGCGGAGGGTGAGGAGGTCCGGGATCTGGCCGCGGCCGCGGTCTGGGGACTCGTACGAACGGCGCAGACGGAGAATCCGGGCAGCTTCCTGCTCGTGGACATGGACGACACGTTCCTGTCGGCCGGAGTGCTGCCGGGCGTGCTCGCCCTGGACGAGCAGCAGATGCTGGTGCGCGAACACACCGTCCGCGCCGCGCGGTTCACCCGCCTGCCCGCGAACGGGACGGGCTCCCCGGCCGAGGGCGCCGCGCCCGTCTGGGACCGCGAGGGCACCGTACTGATCACCGGCGGTACGGGCGGCCTCGGCGGCGAACTGGCCCGCCACCTGGTGGCCGAACACGGCGTACGGCACCTGCTCCTGGCCGGACGCCGGGGCCCGGACACACCGGGCGCGACGGAACTGCGCGACGAACTGACGGGCCAGGGCGCCGAGGTGACCGTCGTCGCCTGCGATGTCGCGGACCGTACGGCGCTGGACGCGCTGCTGGCGGCCGTACCCGCCGCGCATCCGCTGACCGGCGTGGTGCACACCGCGGGCGTGCTGGACGACGCCCTGCTCGGTTCGCTGACCGCCGAGCAGCTGGACCGGGTGCTGAAACCGAAGGCCGACGCCGCGTGGTACCTCCACGAAGCGACGCGTGAACTGGATCTGGCCGCGTTCGTCCTCTACTCGTCCGTCTCCGGCGTCGTGGGCAGCCCGGGTCAGGCCAACTACGCGGCCGGCAACGCCTTCCTGGACGCCCTGGCCGTACACCGCCGGTCCCTCGGACTGCCCGCGACCTCCCTCGCCTGGGGCCCCTGGGCCCAGGGCAGCGGGATGACCAGCAAACTGGCCCAGTCCGACATGGACAGGATGTCCCGGTCCGGGATGCCGCCGATCTCCACGGCCGCCGGTCTCGCCCTCTTCGACTCGGCCGTGGGACGCGCGGAGGCGCTTGTCATACCGGTCCGCCTCGATATCGCGGGGCTCCAGGCCCAGCAGACACTGCCCGCGCTGTGGCGGGACCTCGTCCCCCGGGCGCGCCGCTCCGCCGCCACGGCGAACCGCTCGCCCGTCACACTGCTCGACCGGCTGCGCAGGCTAGGACCGGCGGAACAGCTCCAACTGCTGACCGATCTGGTGGTGGGGTACGCGGCCGGACTGCTGGGCCACCGTGATCCCGGCGCCATCGATCCGGAGCGCCGCTTCCTGGAGCTGGGCTTCGACTCCCTGGTCTCCGTCGGACTCCGCAACCAGCTCGCCGAGGCGCTCGGCATGCGGCTGCCCACCTCGGTCGTCTTCGACAACGAGACACCCCTCAAGCTCGCCGGCTGGCTGCACCAGGAACTCGCCGGACTCCGGACGGGGCAGCAGGCGCCCCGCTCCGAGAGCGATGGTGGCGGTCCGTCCACGGCGGCGCGGCCGTCGCAGGACGCGGGCGAGACGCTGGAGGGCCTCTTCTACAGCGCGGTACGGAACGGGAAACTCGTCGAGGGCATGCGTCTGCTGAAGGCCGTGGCGAACACCCGCCCGACCTTCGAGACCCCCGCCGATCTGGAGGAGCTGTCCGCGCCCGTCGTCCTGGCGGACGGCCCGCGCAGCCCCAGGCTGATCTTCGTCAGCGCACCCGGTGCCACCGGCGGCGTACATCAGTACGCGCGTATCGCGGCCCACTTCCGCGGCAAGCGGCACCTCTCGGCACTCCCGCTGATGGGCTTCGCGCCCGGTGAGCCGCTGCCCGCCACGAGCGAGGCCGCGGTCCGTATCGTCGCGGAGAGCGCGCTGCACGCGAGTGACGGCGAACCGTTCGTCCTGGTGGGGCACTCGTCAGGCGGCTCACTGGCCTATCTGGCGGCGGGCGCGATGGAGGAGACCTGGGGGATCAAGCCCGAGGGCGTCGTCCTGCTGGACAGCGCGAGCATCCACTACAACCTGGGCGAGGGCAACGACCTCGACGCGACCACCCGGTTCTACCTGGCCGACATCGACTCGCCGTCCGTGATGCTGAACAGCGCCCGGATGTCCGCGATGGTGCACTGGTTCATGGCGCTGACGGAGTCCAAGACCCCGCCGCCCACCGCACGCACCCTCCAAGTGCGGTGCACCCAGGATCTGGACGGGTTCATCCTCAACACCTCCTCCGTACCGGCGGACGAAGTCCGGGACATCGAGGCGAACCACCTCTCACTGGCCAAGGAGCACTCGGCACTGACGGCGGACGCGATCGAGAAGTGGCTCGAAACCCTTCCGGGCGGCGGATCGTAGGCCGGCACTTCACCGGGGCCGGGCGGGCAGTGACATCACGCACCGCCCGGCCCGGGTGTCGGGTCGGTGTGCACATTGCCGTGGGGGTCAGGCAGGTGGTCAGGGCTTCTGCTTGGTGGGCGGGTCGGCGTAGTCCTCGACGAGATTGCTGATGAGCGCGAGGAGGGCGTCGGCTCGGTGGCGGTCCTCGTGTTGGTTGCGGAGGGCGTGGTCGACGGCCCGGAGTCGGGTCAGGGCGACCGGGTTACGGTCCTCCACCTCGTAGATCACCGGCTGGGTGATCAGGTCCAGGCACTCGGTGAGCAGCCGACTGGTGGCGGTGGACGGCGGGTTGGGGTCGGGCGCGGCGAACGCGGTGGTCAGGTACCGCGCGGGATCCGTGAGACTCCACCCGACGACGGTGTCGTGCTGGACGAGAAGCGCCACGTCGGGAGCGATGCCGATGCGGGCCTCCAGCGGCTCGTCGAGGACATCGAGGTCGCGCAGGCACGTCAGCACGGCATCCCCAGGAGCGCGGCAGAGCACCGTGGTGATCTCCTGCCGGAAGTCCCGGGCCTCGTCCGCGCGAAGCCCGCCTGGGCGTACCGCAGGCGTGACGGGAACGCGGGCGGAGTCCTCGGCGGAAGCGGATTCTTCCGGCAGATGGAACTCGGCACCGACCAGTTGCCGACCGGCCGGGGCGAACCGGAAAACGTCAGGACTGTCCCACAGCCATTCCTGACTACCGAACGTGTCCACGAGGAACTTGTTCCGCTCCACCACATTCGCGTAGGGCGCGACGCGGACAGAGGTGCCCGCGAAGCGAGGGGTGAGGTGCAGCGGATCGTCCGTCACCGTCGCGCGCCAGCCGTCATCGAGTGTCAGTCTCATGGTGAATGCCGCCTCATCGGATCTGCACTGCCGGAGGCATGAAGCCGTCCCTGGCCGGAATCCTGCCCTCCACGATATCCGTGTGGGTAATCGGCCCACCGGGATCGGCTGGCGAGCCGCCCAGCGCGCTTGCCCCGGATTCGCCCCTGATCCCGGACGGGCCGTATGCCGTGATGGCCTGACCCGCGGAGGAACCGGGACCTCGGGTCACGACGACGTCCTCGCCCTGCCGGAAGATGAGGTTTCCTGCGCCTCCCGTCGAGTGATACACCGCATCCGGGTTCCTCAGGATCTCCAGGACCCGCTCGTCCGTGAAACCGTGCCTGGTGTCCCCGTGGTAGTCGGGGTCCTTCCTCAGCCGGCCGTCCTGTGCCCTCTCGACGACCCCGTCCGCGACCTTGAGGACCCGCTGCTGGGCCTTCTCCTCCTTCGTGTACTTGGGCATCAGGCCCAGCGGGTCGCACCCGCTGTAAGGGTTGTCCACGTACCCGACCGGGTTCGGGGCGGGAGCGAGGCCGAGGGGGTCCGGGGAGGTGTAGCGGCCGGTTTCCGGGTCGTAGTGGCGGAAGACGTTGTAGTGGAGGCCGGTTTCGGGGTCGTAGTACTGGCCGGGGAAGCGCAGCGGCGTGTACGCGCTGCTGTCGCGGGCCCAAGCCGTGGTGCCCCACAGGGTGGCCCGCGAGCGCCACGCGATGTCGCCGGACTCGTCGATCAGTTCGGTGGGGGTGCCGATGAGGTCGGTGGCGATGGCGAAGAAGCGGCGGTCGATCTCTTCCTGGCGGTCGTCGGCCGTGAGGATGCGCTCGGTCTGGGCGAGCGGGACGGTGTCCCGGTGGTCCCAGGTGAAGGCGACCGTGTTCGGGGCGTCCGGCCGATGGGTGGTCTGTTCGCACAGGGTGAGGCCGTCCCAGGTGAAGCGGACCTCCTCCGCCACGCTCTCGCCGTCCGCCGCCAGCCGCTGCTTCGCGGTGCGGCGGCCCAGCGCGTCGTAGCGGTACCTCCACCGCGTTCCGTCGGGCGTGGTGACGGAGGTGAGGCGGTTCTCCGTGTCCCACTCGTACCGCCAGGTGTCGGGCTTGCGGGAGAGGCGGGTCTTCTGCCGCAGGACGACCCGGCCGAGGGCGTCGTGTTCGAAGCGGACGCCTCCGGCGCGGGTGATGGTGGTGCCTGTGTAGGCGCGCTCCCCGGTCGCTTCGCCGCCGGGGTGGCGGGACGGCCAGGATGCGGAGGTCTGGTTGCCGGCGTCGTCGTAGGCGTACCGCTCCGTCCAGCCCTGGGCATGGACGGCGGTGACCCGGCCCGCCCGGTCGAGATCGAAGGTGCGGGTGCCCGACAACTGGTCCGCGACGGAGGTCAGGTGGCCGTCGGCGCGGTAGGTGTAGGAGCGGCTGTTGACGGTGCGCGCTCCGGTGGTGATGGTCTGCGCGGCAAGCTGTCCGGCTTCGTCCCAGGCGGAGGCCATGGTCACCGTGTCGCCGAAGACGCGGGCGAGCTCCCGGCCGGCGGCGTCGTGTGTGAAGTCGACGCGGTGATCTCCGGTGGTCAGCCGGAGGGGGCGTCCGTCGGGGCCGTAGGCGTAGTTGGTGACATGACCGGTGGGTGTGGTGCGGCGCTTGCGGCGGCCGAGTTCGTCGTAGGCGTAGACGACGGGACGGCCGTCCACCAGCTCGGTCTTGACGTGGCCGCGACGGTCGTACTGGTACCGGAGTTCGCTGTCCGGTCCGACTGCCTCAAGGAGGCGTCCTGCCCCGTCGTAGGCGTAGGCCGTTGTCCGGCCGTCGACGTCCTTGCGGATCACCTGGCCCAGTTGGTCACGCTCGAAGGAGATGGTGCCGCCGAGCGCGTCGACGCGGGCGGCGAGCCGGCCCGCGGCGTCCACCCGGTAGGCCAGGGTGCGGCCGTCGAAGTCGGTCTCGGAGACGATGTTGCCCGCTGCGTCGTACTCGTAACTCCATGTCAGACCCTGCGGGTTGACCACACGGGTGAGACGCAGGTCGGCGTCGTGCTCGAACTCGTGGCGTGTGCCGTCGGGTTGTGTGCGGGCGACCGGCAGGTCGAAGTGGGTGTACTCGAAGCGCGAGACCCCGCCGGACGCGTCGGTGTGGGTGGTGCAGTTTCCTTCACCGTCGTAGGTCCATGATTCCGTCGCACCGTCGGGCCCCGTACGGCGGGCGAGCTGACCGTCCGCGTCCCACTCCAGGCGCGTGACCCCGCCCAGCGGGTCGGTGACGCGGACCGGGCGGCCGAGACCGTCGCGTTCCGTGCGGGTGGTGGCGCCGGCCGGGTCGGTCACCTCCACGGGCAGCCCCGCCGCATCGCACACCACGTGTGTTGCGGCACCGAGGGCGTCGGTGACCGAGGTGAGCCGCCCGGCGTGGTCGTAGGTGTAACGGGTTGTGGAGCCGGCCTGGTCGGTGACCGCCGTGCGGTTGCCGCGTTCGTCGAACTCATGGACCATGCGGGTGCCGTCCGGCCCGACGACCTCCACCGGCAGACCGAACAGGCCGCGCACGGTACGCAGTTCGCTTCCGTCGGGGCGGGTGGCCGCTATGAGCCGGCCCTCCTCGTCGTACGAGAAGGCGGTGGTGAGGCCCAGCGGGTCGGTGCGGGTCAGCAGATTGCCGCGTGGGTCGTAGGTGAACCTGGTGGTGTGGCCGAGCGGATCGGTGGTGGCCAGGATCCGGCAGCGGTCGTCGATGAGGTGGCGGGTGGTGTGCCCATCGGCGGTGGTGAGCGTGGTGGTGCGATGGCCTGTCTCGGCGTCAGGTTCGGTGTAGCGCAAGGTGATCTGGACGTGGCCGGCCTCGCCGCCCTCCGCCACGACACGGTCGCGGTCGTCATAGACATAGTCGTAGCGGCTTGCGTTCGAGTCGATCCAGGCGATGACACGGTGGCGGTCGTCGTAGGCGAAGGTGGTGGTGGCGCCGGAAGGCCGGGTGACGGCGGTGAGGTCGCCGTCCTCGTAGCCGTAGCCCATCAGCGGCAGATCCGCGCCGTCCTCGCCCGCGCCGGCGAGGGTCAGGGCCGTGACCCGGCCCTCGGCGACGGACACCTTCACCTGCCCGCCCGCCGAGTGGACCAGCGCCAGCGGCAGGCCGTCCTCGGCACGGTCGACGGTGACCGTATGGCCGTTGCGGTCGCTGATCTGCGTCAGCCAGGCATCGCCGTCACCGCCCGGCTCGTTGCCGGACGGGGCGGTGAAGTGGAAGGTCAGACCGCTGTCGGGATCGGTGACCGTGTAGTCGCCGTCGGCGTCGCGGGTCAGCAAGGCGCGGCCCCGGCCCGTCTCCGGCCGGGTGGGCACGCCGGGGACCGGGTGCGGGTACCGGATCAGGAGCCCGTCGGCGGTGACATGGACGACACCGACGGCGTCGATCTCCAGCCGCTCGTCGACAGTGGACGACCACGAGGGCCCCAGGAAACGGCCGGCCGTGTACCCCGACTCGGTACGGCGGGTGAAGACCAGCGGCAGGATCCCGGGCAGCGACACGTCGGTCTGGGGCAGGAACATCCGGCCCGACGCGAGGTCCACCGGGTCGGTGCCGTCTGTGGTGCGGTCGCCGTTGGGGCGGTCGTGGGTGCCTTCGGGAGCGTCGTCGAGGAGTCTGCGGGCGCGGTTGGCGTCGGCGGCGACGTCGGCGGCGTCCATGGCCAGCCGGGTGGCCTTGACCCCGGCGCCCGCGCCGCCGGTCGCGGCGGTCAGGACCAGGTCGGGGACGAGCCGGCCGAAGCCCTCAGCCGGGTCGCGCATGAAGTCGGTGACCATCTGACGGCCCGCGCCCCACGGGTCATTGGCCACCTGCACCAGCCCGGCCGCCGTGTTGTTCAGCGACAGCAGATACTCCGCCGGGTGCGTGATGTTGTACGGGTCGGTCGGATTGATCCCCCGTACGAAACTGACCAGCCCCGCCGTGCCCCGCACAATGCCCGCACCGAAATGCGTCTGCATGACCTCCAGTTCATCCAGGCCGTCCATAGCCTGCTCGGCGTACGAGGGCTTCGGCGGCGCCGTATCCCGCGCCTCCGCGACCGCGCTCCGCGCCGTCTCACCGGCCGAGTTCCTCTGGCGGCGGGCCTCGGCCAGCAGTTCCTGAGCCTCCTCCATCCGCGCCCGGCCCGGATCACTGAACTCACCCGGCCGCGCCGGCAGCGAGGCCGGGTCACGCTGGTCGGCGGGCTGCGCGTTGTACCGGTCGACGGCCTGGTTGTACGCGTCAACCCGGCCGTTGTGCGCGTCCCGCGCCTCCTCCGAGGCCTGCGTACCGGCCTTCCACTTGTCGATCGCGGTCTGCGCCTGCCCCTGCGCCCACTCCACCGTCCCGGCGAACGACTCCAGCGCCCCGGCCGCCTTCCCGAACGCCTCCGCACCCCGGAACCACTTCGGCGGCTCAACCGACACCGTCTCCCGGAACGCGTCCGCCCCCTCACCTTGCAGCGAGCCGGAGTCCAAACCCCGCAGGCCCTCACCGACATTGGTGAACGCGTTCTCCAGGTCGCGGAGATGGGAGGCCGTACTGCGGATCTTGCCCGGACTGCCATGGATCAGCTTGGTCTTGTCCTCACTCTGGCCGAGATCCAGCTCGTCGACCTCGGCGCCCAGCCGGTTCGCCAGCGAACCCGACTGCTCACGCACCCAGTCCGCACCGGACTGCCAGCCCACATCCTCCAGCCGGTCCGCCGTCCACCGCCCGGCATCCTCAACCCGGTTGCCCACCCACTCGGCACCGTCCTCGACCACGTCCTCGACAACATCCGGAACGAAATCACCAAGACCCACGGCTCAGTTCCCCCCGGAGTCCGGCTGCTCGGCCTGCTGGGCGCGCTCCTCCGGAGACGGGCCGAACGTGTCGTCCAGCGCCTGGTCCCACGACTGCTCATCCACCCCCAGCAGATCGTTCAGTATCCGCGACTGCCGCCCGCCCTGCCCCTCCGTCAGTACCGTCCGCCCCGTGTCCCGCCACGTCTGCGCGGCCTCGTCCCCCGCCCGCTGGAAGGACTCCGCGCTGTAGTCCGGACTCAGATAATCCGGGGTGAACACCTCACCCCAGCCCTGCCCGGTGATCTCCTCCTCCGAGGCATGCGGATTGCCCACCGCCGCGTTCACCGCAACCTTGAACGTCCCCTGGATGTACTGGTCCTCCTCCCACACCAGCCCCGCCGCCAGCCCCAGCGTCGACGCGATCGTGTTCGCATCCTGGACCAGCGCCCGCACCCCCCACTCCCACCGCTCACAGAAATCCTCGAAATCCACCGACAACCCGCGATGCCCCGCTTCCATGCCGGTCATGGCCAGCTCCGAGAAGCCCTTGCCGAGTACGGCGCCGGTCCCGGTGCCCACCTCCCGCAACTCCCCGACCGCGGCACGCAGGCCCTCCGTGATCCGCCGGACACTCTCCTCGTCGAACCGCAGATCCCCGAAACCGCCCATCAGCCCCGCCCCCCACCAGACACACCGGCATCCACCGCGACCGCCTCCGGCACAATCCCCATCACCGGCGGAAACAGCATCGACCCATCCGTATCCGCGATATTCACCGCAACCCCCGCCGGCACCCCCATCGCCGGAATCACCTCATCCAGCAGCCGCGCACCCCGGATCTCCGCGAACTGCCACTCCCGCCCGGACACCTGCCCGTCCCCGCCGTCCCGCGCCTTCGCGAACCGCGCCAAAGCGGCCTCGTCCGTGAACCCGCAGACCCAGCGCACCCCACCCAGCTCCGCCGTCCACAACCCACCCTCAACGAACGGCACCAGAACCACCGCCCGCCGCAACTCCCCCACCAAAGTCCGCGGATCCCCCACACCCGCACGCCGCTCAGCAATACGCTCCACCAAAGTCAAAGCCGCCCCCGTACCTGTTCCAGCTTCCAAGCCCCGTTACGCAATGGCGTACTTCACTGTAGGAGACCACCCCCCGCTGGGTGCTAGTTCTGCCCGGCGGGCAACTTGTGCGGATACCGAGGTCAGTTGTGGCGTGCGGCCCAGACGGTACGTTCGGTGCGGACCGACAGGTCGTCACGGCGCAGGACGCTGTGCGGGCTGTCCGTGTCTAGCAACCGGTCGAGCGCGGTGAGATCGTGGGGCGACAGTGCGTCAGCCGCGGTGTGACGGATGCGTTGCAGGGCGCCCAGTGCGTAGCGGCCGATGGCCTCACTGCGGGAGCCCTCGATGTTTACGGCGATGGTGCGCTCGCCTTCGAGGGTGAACCCGGCGTCGGTCAGCATCGGCCCCCAGTCGGCGCCGCGGTGGGGCACGTGTTCGGCATGGAGGCGGTCGGTCGCGGCGTGGCAGCGGTCTTCCAGTCCTGGCCGGTCCTCGGGTGCGTTCTCCGGCAGGAAGCGGGGGAAGCCGGCCAGTTCGACGACGGCGAACAGGCCGCCGGGCGCGAGTATGTCGTGGACAGCCCGCAGGGTGCGACGGGGGTGGGCCATGTGGTGCATCGAGGCCGAGGCCCACACCAGGTCCGGGGTGCCGAGGTCGGGCCAGTCGGGGGCGTCGAGGTCTGCCTGTACGGTGCGCACGCGGTCGTCCACGTCCTGCGCGCACGCCTTCTCGCGCAGACGCTTCAGATGTCCGGGCGAGGTGTCGACGGCGATGACGTGCGCCTCGGGGAAGCGATCGAGCAGGGCGAAGGTGCCCGCTCCCGTTCCGCAGCCCAGATCCACGATGTGGCGCGGGTCGGTCTCCAGGGGCAGCCATGCGGTGATGTACGCGATGTGCTCGGCGAGGACTTCCGCGTCCAGGTCGAGCATTTCCGCCTGGCCATCGGTGTCGTACTGCTGCTGGTCGTGGTGGCCGTGCTGGGCGGCGTGGCGGACGGTGTGCGGCTGCGTGTGACTCATGCCGACACGCTAGGACGCGCTTGCGCGCGCGGCAGGGTGGCTTCCGGATTACGCAAGGTGTTGGCCTCTTGCACTGCCGTACGCGCAAGGCGCCTCGCGTCGGGCGGGCGCGCCGGGCGGCTTGCCCGTCACTCTCAGGTGCCCTGAGTGTCGCGGTCGCCCCCGCTGTCGCGCTGGTGGCCGCGGCGCGCGTCGCGGTCGAAGATGCCCAGGATCTCGCAAGGGCCGCCCTCGGCGCCGATCGCGTGCGGCATCATCGTCGGGAACTCGGCGGCCTGGTTGGTCTCGATACGGAAGCGGCGGTGGCCCAGCATGAGGACCGCGGTGCCGGACAGTACGACGAGCCATTCACGGCCGGGGTGGGCACGCATACGGGAGGGGTTGTCCGGCGGCGGCTCGGTCATGCGCTGACGTACGACGCTCATGCCGGGGTCGCCCTTCACGGGCCAGCGCATCAGGCCGCGGGCGCCGTCGATCATCGGGCTGGTGACGACATCGTCGGCGGCGGTCTCGACGAGCTGGTCGAGGGTGGTGTCCAGGGCGCGGGCGAGGATGACGAGCTGATCCAGGGCGAGGCGGCGCCGGCCGTTCTCGATGCGGCTCAGTGAGGACTGGCTGAGGTTGGCGCGGGTGGCCAGTTCTTCCAGGGACCAGCCCTGTGCGACCCGCAGAGCGCGGATGCGTTTGCGTACGAGGCTGTCCAGCTCTCCGGTTTCTTGCGTCATGAGCAACATCGTATGCCCTCAATGCAACGCGGGTTTAGCGTCGACCGCGGAAGCCCGGAGCGGCCGGGCCACGCACGATGAAGGGGCGCGAACATGTCTGTGCGGACTTCCGCGTACGCGAGCGACGCACCGCCTGGTGAGACCGTGGACGTTGTGGTGATCGGCGGCGGTGCCGCGGGCTTGAACGGCGCACTGATGCTGGCACGCTCGCGCCGCTCGGTCGTCGTGATCGACAGCGGCACCCCGCGCAATGCGCCGGCCGAGGCCATGCACGGCTTCATCGTGCTGGACGGTATGCCGCCCGGCGAGCTTTTGAAGCGGGGCCGGGAGCAGGTGCGCCAGTACGGCGGCCGGGTCGTCGTCGGCGAGGTGATCTCGGCCGCACCGGCTGCCGCAGCCGACGACGGTGATCTGCGTTTCACCCTCACCCTGGCCGACGGCAGTACGGTGACGGCGCGCCGCGTGCTGGTGGCCACCGGCCTGCGGGACGTACTGCCGGAGGTGCCCGGGCTCGCCGCGCACTGGGGGCACGGTGTGGTGCACTGCCCGTACTGCCACGGCTGGGAGGTGCGCGACGAACCGGTCGGCGTCATCGCCACCGGCCCTGCCTCGATCCATCACGCGCTGCTGTTCCGCCAACTGACCGAAGACCTCGTCTACTTCACCCGCGGGACCGGCCTCGACGACAACACGCGTGCGCGCTTCGCCGCCCGCCGCGTCCGTGTCGTCGACACGCCGCTGCGGGAAGTCGTCACCGGCGAGGACGGCGATATCGCGGGGGTACGCCTGAGCGACGGCACGTTCGTGGCCCGCAGGGTCCTCGCGGTTGCCACGCGGATGCAGGCCCGCGCCGAGGGCCTGGACGGCCTGGGGCTGCCGCTGGAGGACCTGCCCGACAACATGGGCCGCCGCTTCGCCTCCGGCATGGCCGGCACCACAGAGGTGCCGGGCGTGTGGGTGACCGGCAATGCCACCGACCTGACCGCCCAGGTCGGCGCCTCCGCCGCGGCGGGTGCGCTGGCCGGCGCCCATATCAACGCCCTGCTGGCCGAGGCCGACACCGACGCGGCCCTCGCCGCCGCCCGGACCGGCACCACCGGCTGACGCCAGGTCTCGTACGAACGTACCTACGCACCTGCCAGCGTCTCGTACGCACATACCTGCCAGCCCACTGCCCTGCCGGTCCGCTGCGCGCCCGCGTTCAGCCGTGCGCGGTGGACAGGCGGACAGGACCCTGCTCCATCCCCTTCGGCGACCGGACCTGCTCCGGCGCTGACTCCGCATGCCCTTATTGAGAGGAACCCATGAGTACGAACCAGCCTCCACGGGTGGCAGCCGCTGACGCGAGCGGCGAGGGCGCACCACCGGATGCGCGACGGCTGCGCTCCATCCTGATCGCCGTGTCCATCGCGCTGATGGCCGTCATCGCGTCGGTGTCCGGGCTGAACGTCGCTCAGACGCACATGGCCGTCGAGTTCGGCGCCTCGCAGAACACCATTCTGTGGATCATCAACATCTACACCCTCGCCCTGGCCGCGCTGCTGCTGCCGCTCGGCGCCATCGGTGACCGCCTGGGCCGCAAGCCCATGCTCATCGCCGGGCTGGGTGTCTTCGGCGTCGCCAACGTCGCCGCGGGCCTGGCCCCGACAGCGGAGGTCATGCTGACCGCGCGCGTGGCCGGCGGAATCGGCGCGGCGATGATCATGCCCATCACCCTCGCCGTCATCACGTCCACCTTCCCCGAGGAGCAACGAGGCAAGGCGATCGGTGTGTGGACCGGCCTCGCCGGAGGCGGCGGCGTCCTGGGCATGTTCCTCTCCGCGCTCCTCGTCGATGTCGCCGACTGGCGCGGGCTGTTCGTCCTGCCCGTGGTTCTGGTCCTCGTGGCCCTGGCCATGACACTGAAGTCGGTTCCCAACTCCCGTGAACGCTCAGCCCATTCGTTTGACACCGTCGGCGCGCTGGTGTCGACCGTCGCTGTGGTCGGGCTCATCTTCGTTCTGCAGGAGGGCCCGGAGCGTGGCTGGACCGCGCCCGCGACGCTGATCGGCCTCGCCGTGGGCCTTGTTGCCGCCATCGGCTTCGTCGTCTGGGAACTGCGCCGCCGGGACGCGTCGCTGCTGGACGTACGCCTGTTCCGTGAGCGCGGTCTCGCCGGCGGCTCGATCACCCTGCTGGTGGTCTTCGGTGTCCAGGCGGGCATCGCCGTGGTCCTCTTCCCCTTCTTCCAGGCCGTCCTCGGCTGGTCGGGGCTGCTGTCCACGCTCGCGCTGATGCCCATGGCCGTCATGATGATGACAGCCTCCGGCCTCGCCCCGAAGCCGACCGCACGTATCGGCTCCCGCGCGACCATGGCCGTAGGCATCGCACTGGCCGCCGTCGGTCTGGCGCTCATGGCCGTCTTCGTCTCCGTGGACGGCGGCTACCCGGCCATCCTGCCCGGCATGCTCGCCATGGGCATCGGCATGGGCCTGTCGATGACACCCTCCACCGAGGCCATCACCGGCTCCCTGCCGCGCGAGAAGCAGGGTGTCGCCTCCGCGCTCAATGACGTCACCCGCGAGTTCGGCACCGCCCTCGGAGTCGCCCTGCTCGGCGCGCTGCTGTCCGCCGGCTACCGCGGCGCCATCGACAACCGTCTGCGGAACATTCCTCAGGGCATGCCTCAGGAGGCCGCGGACACCGCGCGGGAAGGCATCGCCAATGCCGTTGAGGCGGCGGGCGGAACAGGCACGCACGCGCAAGACCTGGTCCATGCCGCGCAGCAGTCCTTTATCGACGGATGGCAGCAGGCCATGTGGGCAGGCGTCGCCGTCATGGGCGTGCTGTTCGTCTACGTCACGCTCCGCGGCCCGAGAAACGCAGCCCCCGAGGCAGAGGCCACGGAGACCGTCGCCGCCGTCTGACCCCCGCGTGACAACGGCCGCCGCGCCGGGTGGGGTCCGGTCCCGGCACGGCGACCGCCACGCTGTGCGCCTGCGGAGACTGGGTGGTCAGCCCGTCATGCGGTCCGGTGGGCGTCCAGGATGGCCACCTGGACCTCGTTCGCATGCGGGAGAGGGTTCGCTACGAGCTCGATGACACCGGGCGCGTACGAACGAGCGCCCTCAGCATCGCGGCGCCCGCCCCCACCGCCGCAACGTGCAGCACTGCCGCGAGCGCGAGGTTTTCCGGGAGGGCCGCGTCGGCCGGTCGCGCGACCGCCAGGTACAGGGTGAACGGAAGCTTCCAGCCGCTCCACGCGAACAACGACCCCGAGCCGAGCCAGCCGAGCACCATCGGGCCCCACCGAGGGACTCGTGCGGGCCGGCCTCGGACGGCAACCCACGTGGCGCAGGCAGGGAAAGCCAGCGCCGCTCCCGGTATGCGCATCCCCCACGGGCGTCAACCGCCGGGCGCATCCACGTCATCACCCAGGAGGAGCGAAAACCAGCCGACGCGTACACACAGAGCTGCCGGAGCACAACGAGCCGCCGGTTCAAGCCCCCAGCCACAAGATGCAGCGCTCGGCCGCGGAGCCCGAGCAGCTCGCGGTCATCGCGCCGTACCACCTGTCCGGTGCCGCGCTTCGGCTTCTTGCGGGTGACGCCGTTCTTCCTCATTGCCTCCCGGGCCGCGACCAGGGCCCGGCGCGCGAGGTCGACCCCAGCCGGCTCGGTGTTCCCCGGCCGTGTCGCCGTCCAGCGGGCGGCGAGTTCAGCCGGCCGGTCCGCGACGGGGTTGAGCGGATCGGAGTGCCGTGGCCGGCAGGTCTGCATTCGACCTGGCGCGCTGTGAGGGGAAGCAGTCGGGAACCGCCGTGCCGGGGCGCGGTGGCACCCCGGCACGGCGGGCATTGGTTAGATACCGAACGGTGCGGCGTAGTGGATCGTGCCGCTGGGCAGCGGGTGGTCGGCGTCGAGGGTGAGAGCCATCATGGCCTCATCCGGGACGTCGATGCTGAGTCCGATGCCGTGCTGGGAAGCGCGAGTGAAGCCGAACCGCGGGTAGTACGTCGGGTGTCCGAGGACGGTGACGAAGTGCTCGCCCAGCTCCTTGGCAGCCCGCAACGAGGCGCGGATCGCCGCGGAGCCCGCGCCCATCTTCTGGTACTCGGGCCTGACAGCGACGGGGCCCAGGCACAGGGCCGGGGTCTCGTCGATGTGGCAGCGGGTCAGCAGAGCGTGGCCGATGAGCTTGCCGTCGTGGTCGGTGGCGACGATGGACAGTCCGTCGATCCACGAGGCGTCTGCGCGCAGGGCGTCGACGAGGTCGGCCTCCAATGGAGTGTCAAACGCGGCGAGGCTGATGTCGCGGATGGTGGAGATGTCGGCGCTGGTCTCAGCGCGCGTGATCCAGTTGATGCTCACGATGGACGGAGATCCGTTTCATGGTGGGTTCGTATCGGTGTTGCCTCGCGAGCTCACGCTCCCAGCGAGGCGAATCCAGATGAGGTCAGGCCACAGCCCGGGACGTGAGGGTGGTCCGGGCAGAGCACAGGGCAGTGGCCTTGAGCGCGGTCATCAACCTCACCTCCCAACTTCCTCGATCCGGATCGGACACGAACGCCGACACCGTATCACCCTGCCGAATTCGGCTCCGTTCGTCGTCGGGCTGGAGCATCAGTTCCCTGATGACAGGAGGCTCAAGGTGCGGCGCGAGCTGCGGTCGCAGCCAGCTATCGAGAATGGACTCCAAGGGGTGGTCGTCCCAGTCGGCGGTGGGTTTCCCCAGCGACGCGGCGACTTCGGCGGCCTTCGAGGCCCGGTCGAACGCTTCATGGATCCGGTAGAGCTGGTCAACTACCCGGCTGATGCCGGTGGTGGAGATCGCGGCTGCCTCGGGGTCGAGGCGGTCCAATGATTCACACCGCACGGCCCGGTCGGCACCGGCTGCCCATGCCAACGCCTCGCGTGGCTCAGCGGCCGGGGAGTGCTGTGGCGTTCGGCATGTATTGACATGCAATTCGGATTGGGCAGTATGGCGAAAACATCTTTGACGTGGCCACGCCGGACCCCCCTCACAGCCCGTGGTCGCTCACACCCCCCACCTTCGGAGCAGAAAAAGCATGTACGGATTGCGCAATGTGAGACTCCGCCTCACTGTCACGCTGTCACTGGTGCCAGCCCTCATCTGGGCGGGTACGAGTGGTGGCCTTTCCCAGGCGGACACCGCGGCCCAGGACAGCACGCGCACAGCGGTCGCCGCCGCCGCGCCCGGTGTGAAGGGCAAGGTGTACGCGGGCTACCAGGGCTGGTTCGCCGCGTCCGGTGACGGCTCGCCCCTCAACAACTGGACCCATTGGGGCACCAGTCGGCCGTCCCCCGGCAATCAGACCTTCGAGCTGTACCCCGACGTTTCCGCCTACCCCGACAACGTTCTCTTCCAGACGGGGTACGCGAATCTCGGCAACGGCCGTCCCTCCAAGCTCTTCTCCTCCTACCCGACCGCCGTTGTGGACCTGCACTTCCGCTGGATGCAGCAGTACGGCATCGATGGCGCGGCCATGCAGCGTTTCGGCAGCGACATCCTGAGCCCGGGCTCACCGCGCAACAGGCAGCGCAACGACATCACACTCAAGGCCCGTGACGCCGCCCAGAAATACGGCCGCGGCTTCTACATCGAGTACGACCTCAGCGGCCTGACGGATGCCAACATCGTCCAGACGATCAGGAACGACTGGACGAACACCATCAACAACACGATGAAGCTCACCAGTTCACCCGCGTACGCGCGCGAAGGCGGCAAGCCGGTCGTCGAACTGTGGGGTCTCGGGGTCTCAAACCGGGCCGGCACACTCCAGCAGAGTCTGGAACTGGTCAACTGGTTCAAGAGCCAGGGCGCGTACGTCATCGGCGGGGTCCCGCGCGGCTGGCGCACGGACTCCAACGCGAAGCCGGGCTTCGGGCCCGTCTACCGCGCGCTGAACATGGTGTCGCCCTGGAATGTGGGCTCGGCCGCGGTGAACAACGAGTTGTTCGCCGCCGACCAGGCGCAGTTGAAAGCGAACGGCCAGGACTACCAGCCGGTCATCTACCCCGGCTTCGCGTGGTCCAACTGGAAGCCGGGCAGCGCCCGGAACCAGATCCCCCGGCAGGCCGGCGACTTCATGTGGAAGCAGGCCGTGGGCGTCACCAGGTCCGGTGCCAACTCCGCGTTCATCGCGATGTTCGACGAATACGACGAGGCGACCGCCATCGCCCCGGCCGCCGAGGACTCCTCGATGATTCCGACGAACCAGTACTTCCTGACCCTGAACGCCGACGGCAAGGCGATGTCGTCCGACTTCTACCTGCGCCTCGCGGGCGCCGCCCAGAAGATGATCAGTCGCCAGTCGCCGATCAGCGAGACGGTACCGATCCCGCTGAAGCAGTGACGCAACTGGACTGACACGGCGTGATGGCTGCCGCCCCGACCGGCCGGTACCGACGATGGCCGGTACCGCCGCGATCGGGGCGGTTGTGCGTCTGCCGGGCGCCGCTCATCGAGGAGGGCCGGGGCCCGTCCTCGATGAGCGGCTTCCCGGCCGGCGCCGCCTACCCTCTGCCGCCGGCCGGACGGCCCGGCCTTACTTCAGATGCCGCCCGAAGAACCGGTTCCCGTCCTCCAGCTCGAACCACGGGGTACCGGTGTGCCCGCCCGGATTGGCGTGCAGCGTCTTCTCCTTGCTGCCGAAGACGTCGAACAGGTCCAGGGCCCGTTGCCGGGGGTTCCCCTCGTCGTCCCACTGCAACAGGAACAGCAGCGGAACGGTGACCTGCCGGGCCTCCTCACGCTGGGCGCGGGGCACGTACCCCCCGGCGAAGAAGCCGGCGGCGGCGATGCGCGGCTCGGTCACCGCCAGGCGGATACCCAGGGCGGTCCACCCCGAGTACCCGACCGGGCCGCCGATCCCGGGCAGCGACATGAGGGCGTCCAGGGCGGTCCGCCATTCCGGGACCGCGTTGTCGACCAGCGGGCCCACCAGGGACTCGAAGATCTCGTCGACCGGCTCGCCGGCCCGCATCGCCCGCCGGAGGTCGGTACGAGCCTGCTCGTCGGCGGCGGAACGGGGCCGGTCACCGCACCCGGCGGCGTCGATGGAGGCCACCGCGTAACCGTGCGCCGCGGTGTACCGGGCCCGGGCCACCAGCCGGGGCTCCGACTTGGGCAGGCCGTTGTTGTGGGCCATCAGGATCAGCGGGGCCGGCGCGGCGGATTCAGGTGTCCACAGGGTGCCGGGGATCTCGCCGAGGGTGAATTCGCGTTCGAGGACACCGTCGTCGAGACGCTGCTCGGAAGTGAAATGCATGGTCGTGCCTTTCGGGAGTGCGCTTGAACGGCGCTCCCGGACGACCTATCGCCCGACCGTGACCCCGGAGGGGAGCACCCATGTCGATACGTTCACGGGTACCACCTCCTCGTTCTCTCGCACGGCCTCCGGAAAGCTAACAGTGGTCGCCGTGGTCCGCCAACGGGTTTTTGCCGGCGGGGCGTCGTCCCATGATCTCGGGACGGCATGGTGCAGGCCGGCAGCTCCGGGACTCACTCCCTGAAGCCCGGTCCGGCCGGACCCGCCGGGCCCGCGAGGTGCGCGTCCGCGAGCGCCAGGATCCGTTCGGCGGGCCCGCAGACCTCGCAGGCCCACAGCCGGACCGTACCGTCGTCGTGGGCGGTGACCAGCCGGCGGCTGTCGGAGGTGAAGGCGACGCTCTCCACCGACGCGCCGAATCCGCCGAAGGTGACCGGTTCCGAGGCGGTGCCGGACGGCCAGAGCCGTACGGTGCCGTCCTTGCCCGCGCTGGCGATCCACCGCCCGTCCGGGCTGAACACCACGAACCACGCGAAGCCCTGATGGCCGTCGAGGACCACCGGATCGCCCGGCCGTTCCAGATCCCAGATCCGTACGGTGCCGTCGCTCCCGGCGGCGGCGAGCCTGCGGCCGTCCGGACTGAACGCCACGGACCAGGTGAAGCCCTGGCGGCTGTGGAGGAGCCGCGGGGCTCCGGCCCGCTCCAGGTCCCAGATCCTGATGATCGCGTCGGTGCCGGCCGCGGCGATCACGCGCCCGTCCGGACTGAACGCGACGGTACGGAAGAGGCCGCGCGGCGCCCGGAGCACCCGCTCGGCGGGTCCGCCTGCGGCCGGCTCGATCCGTAGCGCGCCTTCGCCGTCGACACCCGCGATCCGCTTCCCGTCGGGGCTGAAGGCAACGGACCAGGCGCCGCCCTCGTACCCCCGGAGGATCACGGGACGGCCGGTGCGCGTGGTGTCCCAGACCCGTACGGTGCCGTCGAGGCCGGCGCTCGCCACCCGGCGTCCGTCCGGGGCCGCGGCCATGCCGACTATCTCGTCCCCATGGCCCCGCAGCACTCGCCGGGTGCCGGTGGCGGTGTGCCAGATCCTGAGAGTGCCGTCCTGTCCGCCGCCGGCCACCCGCGGTCCGGCCGCGTCGGCCCCGGAGGAGATGTCGCCCGGCAGGACGACCGCGGCCCAGGCCGCTCCGTCATGGCCGCGCAGTACGACGGGGTCGCCGGGTCCTCTGGGATCCCAGACACGGACCGAGCCGTCCTCACTGGCACTGGCGAGGCAGCGTCCGTCCGGACTGAACTGGGCCGACCAGACGGTCCCCTGATGCCCCCTCAGGACGAGCGGTACGGCGGCCGCCGAGGCGTTCCAGACCCGCATCGTCGCGTCGTCGCTGGCGGTGACCACGCGGGTGCCGTCCGGACTGAACGCCACACCCTCCACCGTACCGTCGTGGCCGCGCAGTACGAGCGGTGCGCCACCGCCGGCGGTGGGCCAGACCCGGGCCGTCCCGTCCACACTGGCGCTGGCCAGCAGGCTTCCGTCGGGGCTGAACGCCAGGCGTTTCACGTTCTGTTCATGGCCGCGCAGCACCCGGGGACCGCCCCGGCCCGAGGCGTTCCACAGCCGTACGGTGCTGTCCTCGCCGCCGCTCGCGACCCGCCGCCCGTCCGGGCTGAACGCCACACCGATGACGGGCCCCTGATGCCCGCGCAGAACGGTGGGAGTGCCCCGGCCGCCCGCGTCCCAGATCCGAGCCGTACCGTCGTCGCCCGCGCTGGCGATCCGGGATCCATCCGGGCTGAACGCCACATTCCACACCGGTCCGCGATGCCCGCGCAGCACCAGCGGCTCCGCGCGGCCACGGACGTCCCACACCCGTACGGTGCCGTCGAGTCCGGCGGTCGCGAGGCGCCGTCCGTCGGGGCTGAAGACCGGGCTCCAGGCCTCGCTGCGATGGCCTCGGAGCACCGCGGCCGGCTCGTGCCCGGAGACACCGGTGCGGGACCAGCGCCAGATCCGCACCGTGCCGTCGGTGCTGGTGTCGGCCAGCCAGTGCCCGTCCGCGCTGAACGCCACCCCCAGCGCCCGGCCCCGCTCGCCGGGGACCACCGCGATCTGCCGGTCGTCGGCGACGGCCTGCCGCAGTACGGCGTCGGCCTCGCGGGTCGGCGCGGTCCGGTACGCACGCCTGGCCATCGACAGGGCCTGGCGGGGGTCGGCCAGGAGCTGGGCCCTCGCCTCGGCGGCGAGCTGCCGGGAGGTCGCCGTGGCGCGCTCGGCCGACGCGCGGTCCGCCTGCGCCAGTGCCACCCCCGCCAGCGCGCTCACCACCACGACCCCGGTGCTCAGGGCGGCGAGGGTGAACCGGGTGCGCCGCCGGACACCGGCCCGCGCCTGGGCCTCCACCCGGCGCGCGGCCTCCAGGAACGCGGACTCCGTCGTGTTGAACCGGGCGGTTTCGCGGGCGTCCCACCAGGCCAGCCGCGCTCCGCGGTAGAGGAAGCCGGTGTCCCGGCCGTGCTGGTCCCACTCCCGCGCGTCCACCGTCAACCGCCGCTGCGCCCGCAGCAGTTCCTCGTTCTCGGCCAGCCAGGAGCGCAGCCGGGGCCACTTCCGTATCACCGCCTCATGGGCGATGGTCACCCCCTGGCTGTCGGAGGTGACCAGGCGCGCCGCGATCAGCCGGTCGAGTACGGCCGACACCGCCGCGCTGTCGGGGCCGCCGAGGAGTTCGCCCAGCGGCGCGCGGCAGCGGGTGGCCTCGGTGCCGTCGCCGGGCGCGATCAGGCGCAGGACCGTCTCCTCCGCGATCCGCTGCTGCGCCGCGTCCAGTTCGCCGTACGCCGCCTCGGCGCTCTGCGCGATCGCGCCGTGCACACCGCCGGCGGCGCGGTAGGCCGCCGCGGTGAGTGCCGCGCCCCGGCGGCGCCGCCAGGTCTCCAGGAGCGCGTGCGAGACCAGGGGCAGCGCGCCCGGCCGGTTCTGCGCCTCCGCCACCACGGTCTCGACCAGTTCGGGTTCGACCTTGATCCCGGCGCGTCTGGCCGGGCCCGTGACGACATGCCGCAGATCCGCGGCGTCCATGGGGCCGATCAGCAACTGGTGGCCGTCCAGGGCCTGTACGAGTCCGTCGTGCTCGGCGCACCGGGCGTAGAAGTCGGCGCGGATCCCGAGGACGACCCGTACGGCCGGTTCCCCGGCCACGGCCAGCAGCAGTTCGATGAAGCGGCGGCGCTCCCCGGCGTCCTGGCAGAGGGTGAAGATCTCCTCGAACTGGTCGACCAGGATCAGCACCTGGGCGGGGCCCGGGTGATCGGCGACTATCTGCCGGACCGTGATCCGCAGGCTCTCCGGGCTGTCGCGCAGGGTGTCGTGCAGCACGCTCGCCGGGACGCGGAGCAGGTTCGCGAGATGGATCGCGAGCTCCTGCACCGGACGGTCACCAGGAGTGAGCAGGACCGTTCGCCAGGTGCCGCCGCCCGTGGCCGATTCCTTGTGGAGCGCGGGCAGCAGGCCCGCCCGCAGCAGCGAGGACTTGCCCGCGCCGGACGCCCCGAACACCGCGAGGAGGGGCAACTCCGCCAGCCTGGAGCGCAGTTCGGCGATCAGCGCCCCCGGCCGAAGAACCGCTCCTCGTCCGCGACACCGAAGGTGGCGAGCCCGAGGTACGGGGCGTCCTCGGTGCTCCGGTCCGGAACGGGTGCCTCCGGGGCCAGTTCGGCGCTCAGCTTCCGCCAGCGCTCCTCCCAGTCGGCCCGTTCGCCTCCGCACGCTTCCGCGTAGGCCAGGGTGACGGCGAGGCTCGGCAGCCGTTCGCCGCCCGCCGCCTCGGAGAGCGCGGTGACCGAGAAGTGGGCGCGCTTGGACAGCTCGCGGTAGCTCAGCCCCGCCGTCGCCCGCAACCGGCGTAATTCCGAAGCGAATCGCTGAAGCGGCCCCGCCTCAGGATCCAGCTCACGCTCAGGACGCCCCACACCCCACCCGTCCGAACCCAGCCCGACCGACAAGCCGTTGTTTGTCCAGCAGGACACACCCGTGCTGGACAACCCGGCGGTGACTATACCTGTGACTAGGGCCTCTCGTTTGGATCAGGCCGGGCTCGCAGGCCCTGACGCCGCACCTCGCGGCGTTGTCGTCGGTCACCAGGGCTCCGCCATGGCTCCCTCCTCCGCCTTGCGATGCACGGCACCAGACCCCGCTCCCTGATCCGGCCTGATCCAAACGAAAGACCCTGGCGGTACCGGGGGGTGAACGCCGTGTGCGGCGAATCCGCACCCCTCGGTCATGACCAAGTGACGAGAGGGTTCATCATGCGGAAACTCAACTCCCTCCTGGCGGCGTTCGCACTCGCCGCCGGAGCCACTGCCGTGTCGGCGGCTCCCGCGCAGGCGGCGACGCCCACCTGCACGAGCTGGACCACCTACTACGCCACCGGCACGACCGACTACGTGGTGCATGTCCCCAGCGCGGGTTACCAGACCGGTACGGTCAACTGCCTGCTCCAACAGGGCAACTACGGTGACGCGGTCACCACACTGCAGCGGGGGCTGCGTTACTGCCGCGGCTACGACATCTCCGTCGACCGGGACTTCGGACCGCAGACCAGGGCCGCGGTCCTGGACACCCAGAGATGGGCGAACGATGCCTTCGGCGCGGGGATCTCCGAGGACGGGGGCTACGGCCCGCAGACCAAGAACTGGATCCAGTACCCGGTGTGGACCTGGCCGGCCAACACCATGACGAACAAGTGCCAGCACTCGCCCGTCTGACCATGAGCGCGGTCTGACGCCGGTGCCCGTATGACCACGGCGCCCGTCCGGCCATGAGTGCTGTCCGACCACGAACACCGCCCGCCGGCCGTGCGCGCACGGCCGGCGGGCACGCCATTCACCACGGGGGAAGCCCCGCCGGTGGGGTCGCGGGACCGCGGCCCCACCGGCGCCTTCACGGAGCGCGGTTCACCGTCGCTGTCCGCTCCCGGCCTGTGTCGTTCCGGCTGAGAAGGTGCTTCGACGTGCTGCAATCCAAGAAGTTGACTCTGACACTGATATTGGGGGTGTGCGCGGCGCTGTGGGCCGGTCTGCTGTCGGCACCCCCGGCCGTGGCCGGCGCGCCCCCGTCGGACCCGCCAGGGATCTCCGGCCGCGGGCCCGCGGCCGGCGGGCAGGGCGGAACCGACCTGTCGACCGTCGCGCCCGCCCTCCGCGACAAGGCGCTGCCGCGTGGCTGGCGTACCTCCTCCGATCTGGCCTGGACCACGGACGGCGACGCGACCGGCTTCCATCTGCTGGTGGCCGAGGCGCGGACGGGCTACACCTGGCGTACGGCGGCGACTCTGTCCGAGCCCTGGATCGAGAGCGACACATGGGTGGGCAACGCGTGTGTCACGGCATCCGGCCACCGTGCCGTGGTGGTCTACGCGCCCCGTCACTTCACCAACAGGGCCCATCTCTTCGACCGCGGGGCCTTCGCCGCCGTGGTGGACCTGAGGACCGGCGCGGTGAAGAAGCTCGGCGTCACGGTGTCGCTGGCGTACTACAACCCCGGGTGCGGGGCCGGTGAGAGCGCGGTGCTGACCCAGTCCGCGGTGGTCGACCGGGGGCGGACCCGGCTGCATGTGGTGGACACCGCGCGCGGCACGGTCGTCCGGTCGCACGAGGTCGCCGGCGAGGTGACGTCCGCGGTCCCGGGGAGGGACGGGATCGTGGCGGCGTCGGGTGCCCGGCTCGTCGAGGTGGGGCGCTCCGGTGCCGTACGGACCCTGGCGTCCTCGAAGGGCGTGCCGTACCGGATCCATCCCGACGCGGAGAACGGGGTGGTGTTCACCGAACGCCACGGCTCGTCGGCGGTGGTGAAGCGGCTGTCCGGCCCGGCGGAGGTACGGGAGCTGGCTCGCGGGCCGCTGACCGGCGTCAAGGTACGGCCGGGCGGCGGTGGACGCGTGTTCGTCACCGGGACCCCGAGCAGGGTGGGCGACCTGCCGGAGCAGGTCGTACGGCTGAAGGTTCCGGCGGCGGCCGAGGTGTCCACCGCGGGGATGCTCTCCTTCACCCATGAGGCGCCCGCGCCGGGCGCCAAGGCTGCTGCCGGGGCCGCGCGGAGCGGTACGGCACAGGAGAGCGCCGGGCCCGGCACCGCGGAGGGCACCGTACTGCGCGCGAAGGTGACGGCCACCGGAGCGGCGGTGGACTTCACGGTCGGCGCCGCCGAACGTATCGGCCGGTATGCCGCCCAGGGCAGCGCGCCCAGTCCTGTCGCGCCGGCCGCGGGCTCGGGCCGTACGGCGGGACGCGCCGGTGCCGGTATCGCCGCCGAGTCGTCCAGCGATCCGGTCGACCGCGACCGTACCTGCGCGATCGCGCGCAACGACTCCAGGGTGCAGGTGTACCAGCCGCACTGGAGTCAGGTGGAGTGGGCCGCCGACCTGGCGGTGCAGAAGGCCCTCACCGCGACCCGGCCGGCGAACTGGAAGCAATCGGGGATGCCCGCCTCCTGGTCGCCGCAGCAGATGTTCCCGCCGGTGGACCTGGCCGGCGGCGGACGGGTACCCGCCCAGATCCTGCTCGGTGTGATGGCCCAGGAGTCGAACCTCTGGCAGGCGTCGTTCCATGTCGCCGAAGGGGTGACCGGCAATCCGCTGGTCGGCAACTACTACGGCGTGGGGGACGGCTGGGGCATCGCCTGGGGCGATGCCGACTGCGGCTACGGCGTCGCCCAGGTGACGGACGGGATGCGGCTGGCCGGGCGGCAGAAGCCCGGTGAGACTCCGCTCTCTCCGGAGAAGCAGCTCGCGGTGGGGGTCGACTACGCCACGAACATCGCCGCCGGTCTGCGGATCCTCCAGGAGAAGTGGAACCAGACGTACCAGATGAATCTCCGTATCAACGGCGGCAATCCGGCCCGTATCGAGTCGTGGTTCGCCGCGCTGTGGGCGTACAACAGCGGTATCAACCCCCAGGCCAGTACGGGCAACACCTCGGGCTGTACACCGAGCCCCACCTGCACCGACGCGGACGGCAACTACGGTCTGGGGTGGACCAACAACCCGGCCAGGCCCGACTATCCGCCGGACCGGGCGCCGTTCCTCGACCACAACGCGTACGACGACGCCCGCAACCCGCAGTGGTGGCCGTACCCGGAGAAGGTCATCGGCTGGGCGGCGTACCCGATCGTCAAGACGACCGGCGGTGACAACTACGAGGCGGGGTACGCACAGGCCTGGTGGAACACCGAGGAGCTGAGGTCCGGGGCCAAGCCGCCGCTGGAGACGTTCTGCTCCCTGCATGCCACCGACGGCAACCGCTGCAACCCCGACAACATCGGCCAGGGCCCCAACCCGTGCACCCGGGCCGACGCCCACTGCTGGTGGCACGCCCCCGTCTCGTGGAAGAACTGCGGGCAGAACGGCGAAGGCTGCGGTCATGAGGCCGACGTCCTCACCTCGCCGGGCACACCGGAGCCGCCGGACGCCGACGCCACCGGCGCCTATCCCGACGAGCAGCGGTCCCGTTACGCGCCGAGATGCTCGACAGGTCTGCCCGCAGGCGCGCTGCTCATCGACGACGTACCGGACACGGTGCCCGTCGTACGGAACAACTGCTCCCGTTCCTGGACCAGTTCGGGTTCCTTCGCGCTGTCGTTCGCGCAGCACTCCGACGGGCTGTACCACTCGAAGGTCGACTTCCATCAGATCGGCGGCGGATTCGGCGGCCACTTCTGGTTCACGCATTCACGGACGGCCGCCGACAGCGCGGCGCGGAGCTGGGGCGTCACCGGGACCTGGACCCTGAACCAGCCGCTCAACCAGTGGGCCCGGGTGCTGGTGCACATGCCCGACCACGGCGCACACACCCAGCAGGCCGCGTACAACATCCAACTCGGCAACGGCCAGACCAGGAAACGGGTGATGCTCCAGAAGACACAGCGTCATGAGTGGGTCTCCCTCGGGGCGTTCCCCTTCGCCGGAACCCCTTCGGTGTCCCTCAACTCCGTCACCGCGGACGGCGACGGCACCCAGGACATCGCCTTCGACGCCGTGGCCTTCCAGCCCCTGGCGCAGAAGCCGGCCGGCCAGATCGTGGCGCTCGGCGACTCGTACAGCTCGGGAGAGGGCGCGTCCCAGAACGCGCCGACCGACTACTACCAGGAGACCGACGACAGCGGCACCGGCGGCGCCGCATACCGGAACGGCTGCCACCGCTCCCGGCACGCCTGGTCCCGGCAGGCCGTTCTGCCCGGCACCTCGGAGGCGGTCGGTGCCCGCGCGGACCGGCTGGACCCGTCCATGGACTACCACCTGCTGGCCTGTTCCGGAGCGCAGACGGAGAATCTGCTGCCCGCCGGGGTGAGCAATGCCTTCGGCGAGACCGGCAGGGGCCAGCACCGGGAGCTGTCACAGCTCGACCGCGGCTTCCTCGACGCCAACACCACCATGGTCACCCTCAATATCGGCGGCAATGACGCGCACTTCGCCGATGTGATGAGGATGTGCACCATCGAGACACCGAATCCGCTGGACTTCTGCCAGTACCAGCAGGTGACCGAGCCCTGGCTGGGCCAACCGGTCGCGGGGGACCTCGGACAGATCCTGCCGATGCTCATCAACGGAAAGGTCAAGGAGTCCATCGCGACCGTCCTGCAGAACATCCGTCAGAAGGCACCCAACGCCAGAATCGTCCTGTCCGGATACCCCCGGCTGGCCCCGCCGCGCGCCATGGACCCGTACACGCGGAACGCCGACTGCATGATCCTGACCGGGCTGAACGAACTGGAGCTGGACTTCCTCAACGATATGAGCGACCTGCTCAACGACGTCCTGCACGAACACGCGGTGGCCCTCTCGAACAGCGGCATTCCGGTCACGTACTCGGACCCGCGCGACGAATTCGAGCTGGAGAACGTGTGCTCGTTCAACGAGACAATTCACCGGATCATTCTCCGCAAGACCGAGGGAGAGGATCCCGGCGCGAGTGCCTCGTCCCAGTCCTTCCATCCGACCGTCGCGGGCGCGCGGAACTACGCCGACGCCTTCGTCAACACGCTGCGTGCCCGGATGGACGGGCAGGGAATGCCCGTACCGCCGAGCAAGGAGGTCGCGGCCGCCGAGCTACAGGACCTGAGGGGCAATCAGCCAGGCTCGTCCTCGGGCTATCAACGCAGCCTGTTCCAGCACTGGCTCACCACCGAGGGCCCCTGCGAGGTACGGCACGCGGTGCTGCGAAGGGACGGTACGGGCCTCACCCCGGCAACCGGTTGTCCCGTGACGGCGGGCCAGTGGTCCAGTCCGTACGACGGCACCGCGCACACCAGTCCGACGACACTGACCATCGACCACGTCGTCTCGCTCAAGGAGGCCTGGACGTCGGGCGCCAGCCGCTGGACACCCGAGCAACGGCGGACCTTCGCCAATGACCAGGAGCACTCACAGCTCCTGTCGGTCTCGGTGAGCAGCAACTCCTCCAAGGGGGAGCGTCCGCCGAACGTCTGGCTGCCCGCGCTCTCACACTGGTGCACCTACGCCAGATCGTGGATCCACACCAAGCACATCTACCATCTGTCGGTCACCGACGCCGAGTACGACACCCTCGCCGAGATTCTCAACACCCGCTGCTGAAGCGGACGGCCGGCCGCCCGAGCACACTCCTCGGGCGGCCGGCCGGCCTTGTGTCACCGCGCCAACGAACACACCACGCACGCGCGGATCAGCGCGTGCGTCCGCGCGGTTTCAGCGGGGTCGGCGGAAGGGCCGGGGCGGCGAGGCGGTCGCCGTCGTAGCCGCGCACCTCGCCGAACCGGGAGCCCTCCATCCAGCCGCGCCGGGCCTCCTCGATTTCCTCCTGCGTACGGCCGATGAAGTTCCACCACATGACGATCTCCTCCTCGAACGGTTCGCCGCCGAGGAGCATCAGGCCCGCGTCGGACCGTGCGTGGAGGGGGAGTTCGGAGCGGCCACAGCCGAGGTAGAGCATCGAGCCGGGGAGTACGGGGACGCCGTCGACCTCGGCTTCGCCGGACATCGAGAGGACCGCGTACTCGAAGTCCGGTTCGAGGGGGAGGCGGGTCCGGGTGCCGCCGGTCAGGGACAGGTCCGCGCCGGTCAGGGGGGTGTACGCCGTGCCGGGTGAGACCGCGCCGTCCAGTGTGCCGAGGATGACGGTGGCGGTCAGTCCCGGGGCCGTGACCGTGGGCAGGTCCGCGTGGTGCTGGAAGTGCGGCTCGACCTGGCGGTGGGCGTCGGGGAGCGCCACCCAGAGCTGGGCGCCGTGCAGAAAGCGCGCATGTGACTTCGGGCTCTCCTCGGAGTGGGAGATCGCCCGGCCCGAGGTCATCAGGCCCAGTTCCCGTGGCCGTACGGTCTGGAGGCTGCCCACGCTGTCCCGGTGCAGGATCTCGCCCTCGTGCAGCCAGCTCACCGTCTGGAGGCCCATATGGGGGTGCGGCGGCACCTGCATCCCCGGCTCGTCCGCGATGTCGTCCGGGCCGTAGTGGTCGACAAAGGCCCACGCGCCCACCATGCGGCGGCCGAGGTTGGGCAGCAGTCGGCGGACCTCGGTGGATTCGCCGAGCTGGACCCGGCGCGGGCTCAGCAGCTCGCGCACCGGTTCGGCGACGACGAAGCCGCGACCGCCGCAGACGGTGACGGCGGCCTGACGATCAAGATTGCTCATGGCGCACAACCTAATCCCGTGGCGTCCGGAGGGGCAGTATCCAGCGGTATCCGCACCACCGGTACCCACACTCTATCGATCGTGGAATTTTCAACCAACCAGGCCTGTTGTGGGCGTACGACACCGGAACAGGAGGATAAGTGGACACCTACTACGAGTACGGGACAGCCGCCGAGCGCTGGGACCGCGCTCAGCTCTTCTTCGAGGCCAAGGAGTATCTGACGGCCGCCCGTATCCTCGCCGGCCTGGTGGCCGAGGTGCCGGAGCAGGTGGCCCCCCGGCTGCTGCTCGCCCGTACGTACTACCACTCGGCCCGGCTGGGAAAGGCGGAGGCCGAGCTGCGTACCGTACTGGAGCGCGACCCGGTGGAGGCGTACGCGCGGCTCATGCTGGGGCGCACCCTGGAGCGGCAGGGCCGGCGTGCCGAGGCCGCCACCCAGCTCCGGATGGCAGCCGCGCTCGCCGGTGAGTTCCCGGCGGAGCAAGCGCCCACGGAGCAAGCAGAGGAAAGCTGAGGGCCCCACGGGCCGAGAGCGGGCCAGGCGTAAGCCTCCGGCCCGCTCGGGCTCAGTCCCCGGTCGGCTCCGCCGCGTGCCATACCGTCGTGATGTCGCAGAACTCGCGGATCCCGTGCGCCGACAGCTCCCGCCCGTACCCCGATCTCTTCACTCCCCCGAAGGGCAGCGCCGGGTGCGAGGCCGTCATTCCGTTGAAGAAGATCCCGCCCGCCTCCAGGTCGCGGACAAAGCGGCGTACGTCGTCCTCGTCGCGCGTCCATACGTTGGAACTCAGCCCGAACGGTGTGTCGTTGGCCAGTTCCACCGCCTCGTCCGGACCCGCGGCCCGGTACAGCGTGGCCACCGGGCCGAACGCCTCCTCGTGATGGATCCGCATCGCGTCGGTGATGCCGGTCAGGACGGTGGGCTCGTAGTACCAGCCCCGTTCGTACTTCTCCGGGCGCCGGCCGCCGCACAGCGCGGTCGCTCCCCGGCGCAGCGCGTCCTCGACGAGTTCCTCCAGGTCGGCGCGGCCTCGCTCGGTGGAGAGCGGCCCGATGTCGGTGGACTCGTCGAGCGGATCGCCCACGGTCAGCTCGCGCATCCCGGCGGTGAACCGCGCGGCGAAGGCGTCGTACACCTTCTCGTGCACGATGAACCGCTTGGCGGCGATGCACGACTGGCCGTTGTTCTGCACCCGGGCCGTCACCGCGGTCCTGGCCGCCCGCTCGATGTCCGCGGAGGGCATCACGACGTACGGGTCGCTGCCGCCCAGTTCCAGGACGGTCTTCTTGACCTCGTCGCCCGCGATCGCCGCCACCGAGCGCCCGGCCGGTTCGCTGCCGGTGAGCGTCGCGGCGGCCACCCGTGGGTCGCGCAGGACGGATTCGACCGCGTCCGATCCGACCAGCAGAGTCTGGAAACAGCCGGCCGGGAAGCCCGCGCGCCGGAAGAGATCCTCCAGATAGAGCGCGGTCTGCGGCACGTTCGAGGCGTGCTTGAGGAGGCAGACATTGCCCGCCATCAGGCCGGGAGCGGCGAACCGTACGACCTGCCAGAGCGGGAAGTTCCACGGCATCACCGCGAGCACCACGCCCAGCGGCCGGTAGTGGACCCGCACCCGGGAGGCCCCGCTGTCCTTGACGTCGGCGTCGGCGGGGAGTTCGTCGGCGAGCAGTTCCCCGGCGTGCGTGGCGTACCAGCGCATCGCCTTCGCGCACTTCGCGGCCTCGGCACGGGCGGCGGCGACCGGCTTGCCCATCTCGGTGGTCATGGTGCGGGCGATGTCGGGCCCGTCCCGGTCGAGCAGTCCGGCGGCGCGGTTCAGCAGCCGGGCACGCTCGTCGAATGCGGTGGTGCGATAGCGCCGGAACGCGGCGTGGGCGGTGGCGACGCGGCGCTCGATCTCCTCGGGTCCCAGCGCGTCAAAGGTCTTGAGCGTCTCCCCGGTGGCGGGATTGACCGTGGCGATGGGCATGGGCCGCTCCTCCCCGTATGAACTCCGACAGTCCGACCCTCGCGCGCGTCACCCGCCCCCGCAACCGCACCCCGGCCACCGCGTCCCCTCAGCGGATGATCTTCTCCACCAGCAGCCGCACGCCCGCCGCGATCGAGTCCGCGTCGATCCCCGCCGCCCGGAGCTGCTCGCGCGGTGTCGCCGATCCCGGAACCCGGTCCACCGCCAGCCGTACCAGCCGCTTGGGCGCCGGGCGCCCGTCCGAGAACACCTCGGCCACCGCGTCCCCCACACCGCCCTGCGGACGGTGGTCCTCCACCGTGATCAGACAGCCCGTGTCGGCCGCCGCCGCCTGAAGCGTGTGCTCGTCGGCCGGCTTGACCGAGTAGAGGTCGATCACCCGTACGGGAATGCCCTCGACGGCCAGCAGATCCGCCGCCTTGAGGCACTCGTGCACGGTGACACCCGCGCCGATCAGGGTCACCCGGTCGCCGTCCGAGCGGCGGAGCACCTTGCTGCCGCCCACGGGGAACTCCTCGTCCGGCCCGTAGATCACCGGGGTCGCTCCCCGGAGCGTACGGAGATAGCGGATGCCCGAGAGGGCGTGCATGTCCGCCACCAGCCGTGCCGTCTGGTTGGCGTCGCAGGGGTGCAGCACCGTGGTGCCGTGCACGGCACGGAACATCGCCAGGTCCTCCAGGCCCATCTGCGACGGTCCGTCCTGGCCGATCGAGACGCCCGCGTGCGAGCCGACCACATTGATCGAGGCCCGGCCGACGGACGCCATCCGCAGGAAGTCGTGCGCGCGGGTCAGGAACGCCGCGAAGGTCGAGGCGAACGGGACGAAGCCCAGCGCCTGCATGCCGACGGCCGCCGCGATGAGCTGCTGTTCGGCGATGTAGCACTCGAAGAACCGGTCGGGGTGCTCCTTCGCGAAGAACTCCACCCGGGTGGAGTCGCTGACCTCGCCGTCGAGCGCGACGACCTCGCCCTTGGCCGTACCGAGCGCGGCGAGGGCCCTTCCGTACGCGTCACGGGTGGCCACCGAGTCGCCGATCTCGTAGCGCGGCAGTTCGAGGGTGACGGGATGCCTCGCGGTACGGGCGGGGGCCTCGGGTCCTGCGGGCTTCGCCACGGAGACCCGGATGGAGCGCCGGCCGCCCAGCTCCTCGATCGCGCTCTCGGCGTCGGGCAGCGGCTTGCCGTGCATGCCCTCGCGGTCCTCGACGGAGGCGACGCCCTTGCCCTTCCGGGTGCCCGCGATGATCGCGGTGGGCCTGCGGCCGGTCGACCGGGCCTCGTTGAAGGCCGCGTCGACGGCGTCGACATCATGGCCGTCGATCTCGATGGTGTGCCAGTCGAACGCGCGGAGCCTGCGGCCGTACGCCTCCAGATCCCGCTGGTGGCGGGTGGGGCCGCGCTGGCCGAGCCGGTTGACGTCGATGACGAGGGTCAGCGAGTCGAGATGCTCGACCCCGGCGTGCTCGATCGCCTCCCACACCGATCCCTCGGCCATCTCGCTGTCGCCGGAGAGCACCCAGACGTGGTACGGGGTACGGCCCAGCCGCTGGCCGGCGAGCGCCATGCCGACTCCCACGGGCAGCCCCTGGCCCAGCGAGCCGGTGGCGACATCGATCCAGGGAAGCTCCGGGGTCGGATGGCCTTCGAGCCGGCTGCCGAGGGTGCGGTAGGTGAGGAACTCCTGCTCGTCGATCGCGCCCGCCGCCAGATACATGGAGTACAGCAGCGGTGTGGCATGGCCCTTGGAGAAGATGAGGCGGTCGTTGCCCGGGTGGGCGGGGCGGTCGAAGTCGTAGTGGAGATGCTTGGCGAGCAGCACCGCCATCAGATCGGCCGCGGACATCGAGGAGGTCGGATGGCCAGAACCGGCCTTGTCCGCGACCCGTACCGAGTCGACCCTCAACTGCTGTCCCAGTTCGGCCAGTTCTTCGCTGTTCATGTCACTCCTCGCGGGGTGTGCGGTGTGGGTCGGTGGTGTCGGGTCCGCCGGGTACGCGCGCCAGCTCCGGCGACGACGATTCGAGCGGTACGGTCCACGAGCGGACCAGACCGAGCTGTACGGCCTGTCGCGGCAGGATCGATTCGAGCAGCCAGTCGGCGGCGACGCGCACCCGGTTGCCCGGCATGGCCGCCAGGTGGTAGCCACGGGTCACCGCGCCCGCGAGCGGTCCGGACAGCGGCACCCCGAGCGGGTTGGCCGCGGCCTTGACACCGCCGAGGTCCACGACGAACCCCAAGTCGTTGTGCCGGTAGGTCTGTTGCTCGCCGTGGCCGAGGGAGGCGATCACATTGTGGGCCGCGACCCTGCCCTGCCGGCCGGCGTGCTGGGCGGTCATCGGGGTGAACCGGCCCGGCCTGGTGAGGTCCGGTACGGCCGCGGCGTCACCGCAGGCGAACACCTCGGGGTGGCCGGGCACATTGAGCTGTGCGTCGACCAGCAGCCGGCCCCGCTCGACGGGCAGGCCGACTCCGGAGACCAGCGGGTCGGGCCGTACGCCCACGCACCACACCAGGGTGTGGGTCTCGATGAACTCGCCGTCGTCCAGGGTCACTCCGGTCGGTCCGGCGCGTTTGACGGAGGTACGGGTCCGTACGTCCACACCGCGCCGGCGCAGCACCCGGTCCGCGGTGGTGGAGAGCCTGCGGTCCAGTTCGGGCAGGACACGCGGGGCGATGTCGAGGAGCAGCCAGCGGGGCTTGCACGCATGGCGCCAGGCGGGCTGTTTGCGGACCAGGGCATCGGTGAAGAGCTGGCCCTGGGCGGCGACTTCGGTGCCGGTGTAGCCCGCCCCGACGACGACGAAGGTGGTACGGGCGGCTGCCTCTCCATGGTCGGCGGTGTCGGCGGCCAGCTCTATCTGGCGGGTGACATGGTCGCGCAGGTAGAGCGCCTCGGGCAGTCCGCGGAAGCCGTGCGCGTACTCGGCGACGCCGGGCACCGGCAGCAGCTTGTTGACACTGCCCACGGCCAGGACGAGCCGGTCGTACGTCAGCTCGCCGCGCTCGCCCTCCGGTCCCCGGTAGCCGACACACCGCGATTCCAGGTCGACATGGTCGGCCTCGCCGAGGACGAGCCGTACGCGCGGCAGGGTCCCGGGGAGGGAGACGGTCACCCGGCGGGGCTCCAGAATGCCCGCGGCGACCTGGGGCAGGAGCGGGAGATAGAGAAAGTAGTCCGTGGGGTTCAGCAGGACCACTTCCGCTCTGTCCTTCAGGCGGCGGGAGAGCGTGTGGGCGGCTTCGTAGCCGGCGAATCCGGCCCCGACGATGACTATGCGTTTCTGGCTCACGTTCGACTCCGGGCTGTGACATTACGGGTCGTACGGGACGACTTGTCACGTGCCCGCCGAGGGCGGCGACAAACACCCCGGCCCGCCGGGCGTCCCCCGCACCCCGCCGCACGAGCCGTCCCACCTGGGCTTCTGCCGCCGGTTGACACGGTGGGGAGAGGTGGGAAGGTGGACGCAGAGGAAGGAGCCGCCCCTTCCCACCGGCAGGACCCCGACGCGCCGGCGCACGGGGAGCGAGGAGTACGACGTGAGCGGCGACGGCGAAGAGAGTGACGGGCTGATGGGTGACGAGGTCTACCAGCCGGACGGCTCGGAGATCATCGACGACGAGGGCATCCTCGACCCCGAGGACACCCTGCTCGACCGTGGCTCCGACCCCTTCGACGAGGGCTGGTCGCCGCCGGAGCGCCCGCTGGGCGTGGAGCACACCGGGACGACGGCCGCCGAGCAGCGCAGGGGCGAGACGCTGGACCAGCGGCTCGCGGAGGAGGTCCCCGATCTGACGGCCCCGGTGGGGGACGGTATCGGCGATCTGCCGTACGGAGAGGGCGAGACGCTCGACGACGAGGTCGGCGACGACCGCTCGGGGCGGCTGGTGGCGCCCGACGAGGGAGCGCACGAGGACGCCGAGAAGGACATGATCGCCAGCGATGTGGGGATCGACGGTGCCGCGGCGTCGGCTGAGGAGGCCGCGGTGCATCTCATTCCGTACACGGAGGAGTCCGAGGTCCCGTATGCCGACGAGGACGAGATGCCGTACGGCGACGAGGACGAGTACGGACCGCCGTGAGCCGTAGAGCCGCGGGAGCACGGCTGACGCGGTGCGAGCACGGCAGACGCTGTGCACGAGAAGCGCCGTACACCGGAAGCGGGTGACGAACTCCCGCCTGGTGTACGGCGCTTCTGGTGTACGGCACGGCGGCTCGGGTCACATGCGGTCAGACCAGCACGGGAACGGCCGGCCAGGCCGGAAGAGCCGGGGGATCCGGGAAGGGGGCGGGTTCCGGGACCGGCCGGCGCCGCGCGGCGTCGAGCCCGCCGAGCGGGGCCCGCGGCCCCCGCGGTATGTCCTGCGGGCTGCGCACACTCCTGGTGAACCAGATGACCTTGCCCGCGGCCGTGGGGCAGGTGCCCCAACTGTCGCTCAGCGCGGCGACCCGCGCCAGCCCTCCGCCGCCCGCGGTACGCAGCCGGGGCATCCGGGGGCCGTTGTCCTCGACGGACACCGTGAGATGCCGGCCCGTCCAGCGCAGTTCGATCACACAGTGGTTGTCGTCGCCGGCATGACGATGGACATTGGTCAGGAGTTCGGCGACGGCCCTGCCGACGGGATCGATGTGCAGTTCGAGTTTCCAGTGCCGGAGATGGGCTGCGACGATGCGCCGGAGCTGCGCGACGCGCTCCGGGGAGGCGTGCAATTCCACCACGTAGTGACGGGCCAGTGGAACTGTCATGGTCGAGGCTCCTCACACAGAGGCCCAGAGGCTTCGCCACGTTGTACCCCTGCCGCCGGCGTCAACCGCGTACCACTGCTCGCGTACCCGTACCACTGCTGACGACGTACCAACGACCCCCGAGCACGAAGCGTGAGCGATAACCACTTCTGGGTCATCCTCAGGGTGAGGTCGCCTCTCCATGACCGCAACACGAAAGCGGTTCACGCCCCGGACACCGGCGCCTACCGGCTCTCCAGGCGCACCTGGATCTCCTCCTCCTGGTCGCCGAAGGCCGTTCCGATGTCACGGACGGTGAACACGGAGGCCAGGGTTTTCCGCATGCTGTCCACCGCGGCGTAGCCACCTTGGAGGGTGGCCGTCAGTGGCGCGTCCAGCTTCACGGGCCCCGGCTTTCTGCGCATGTGGGAGGCGTCGTACGTCGCGATCCACACGGTGGGACGGCGCTCGGCCACCTCCCGGGGGATGTCGTCGGCGGCGCGGTCACAGGCGAAGGCCGTGCGCAGCACACCGAACACGGCGTGCGCGTCCTCCTTCGCCCCGTTGGTGAGCGCCACCACGACCTCGTCCACGGGCGGGTGCGTACCCTTCCCGGAACTCTTCGCGGAACTCTTCACGGGAATCGCTCCTCTCGCTGTCCTTCCGGGCTCTCCCCGGCGGCGCGGACTCCGTGTCCTCGGAGTCCTCGGATCCCGGGTTCCTCAGATGCCGAGTTCCTTCAGCAACGTCGCACAGAAGGCGTCGAGGTCCGCCGGTTTCCTGCTGGTGATCAGGGTGCTGGGCGCGGAGGTGTCGACCATGACCTGGTCGTCGACCCAGGTGGCGCCCGCGTTGCCGAGATCGGTCCGCAGGCTCGGCCACGAGGTCATCGTCCTGCCCTGCACCACGTCGGCCTCGATCAGCGTCCACGGCGCATGGCAGATCGCCGCCACCGGCTTGCCCGCGTCGAAGAAGTCCTTGACGAACGACACGGCCTTCGGGTCCATCCGCAGGGCGTCCGGATTGGCGACGCCCCCGGGCAGGACCAGCGCGTCGTAGTCGTCGGCGCCGCTCTCGGACACCGTGGTGTCGACGGGGAAGGTGTCCGCCTTGTCCAGGCCGTCAAAGGCCTGGACCTCCCCCGGTGCCGTGGAGACCAGTACGCGATCGCCGCCGGCGTCGCCCACCGCCTGCCACGGTTCGGTCAGCTCGGCCTGCTCCACGCCTGCCGGGGCCATGAGGAATGCCACTCGCATGGGATTCACACCCTTTTCATACGGTTTTGTACTATCTCGTTCGAACCTCTCTCCTCCTACTTGTGAAATTCTTCCCGATTTCCGGCGGGTGAGCGCGTCGGAGCGGTGGCGGTACGGAGACGTCCCGCCAGGTCCGCGGTCCGGTGGCGCAGCCGCTGGAGCGGAGTGGGCGGCAGTTCGCGGGCCGCGCCGCGCGCGTAGTACCGCTCGACGTAGAACTGGCCGACGGACAGCACGCTGGTGACCGCGATGTACCAGAGAGTCGCCACCATCAGCAGCGGGATCACCTGGTACGTGCGGTTGTAGATGAGCTGCACCGAGAAGAGCAGGTCCTGTACGGCGAGGACGCTCACGATGCTGGTCCCCTTCAGGGTGCCGATGAGCATGTTGCCCGCGGTGGGAACGATGGAGCGCATCGCCTGCGGCACGATGATCCGGCGCAGCACCCGCCGGCGGCTCAGCCCCAGCGACTGCGCGGCCTCGGTCTGCCCGCTGTCCACGGAGAGGATGCCGCCGCGCACCACCTCCGCCGCGTAGGCCGCCTCGTGCAGGGTGAGCCCGATCAGGGCGGTGAGTCCGGCGCCGAAGAGGTTCACGGTCTTGAAGGTGAGGAACTCGGGGCCGAAGGGGATCCCGATGCCGAGCGTCGGATAGAGCGCGCCGATGTTGAACCAGAACAGGAGCTGCACCAGCAGCGGGGTGGATCTGAAGATCCACACGTATCCCCAACTGATCGTGCGCAGCACGGGGTTGGCGGACAGCCGCATGACGGCGAAGACGGTGCCGATGAGGAATCCCAGCACCATCACGCCCGCGGTGAGCCAGAGGGTGAGCAGCAGTCCGTCCAGTACGGCGGGCGTGGTGAAGTACTGGCCCACCACACTCCACTGGAACCGCTCGTTGCGGACGACCGAGTTGACGACCATCGCGAGAACGAGCAGCGCCACGGCTCCGGACAGCCACCGGCCGAGGTGACGGCGGGGCACGATACGGGTGATCTCGTCGGCCCCGGGCGGTGACAGATCCCGTTTCGGGGAGGCCGCGCCCGAATGAGGCGTGCCCGAGGAAGGCGTGTCTACGGAAGGTGTGTCCGAAGGGGACGGGCCCGGGGAGGACGGGCCTGACGCTCCGAGGACATCGGGGGTTGCGGACATGAGGGGGCTCCGGCGGGAGAGATCGGGCGGCGGCGGACTTGCGTACTCCGGACGTCTTCGCGCACACCGCGTCCCTCAACACGGCCGGTACGCCCCGGTGTCGGCGCCGGTTTCGCTGAACAGCCGGGCACCACAGGGCCGTACGTCCCTCGATCGTACGGGCGGAGTCGGCGCCCTTGTCAAGGAGCGGCGGTGCCCGACCACAGTGCGGGCACCGGTTGACTTCGGTGAACGTACCGTGCTCAATTGGCTCCATGCAGAAGCAGCCGCCGTTGGTCACCCGCGGCCACATCGACTTCGGTCGAGTGTGGTCCGCCTCTTGTTGCGCCTAGCGCCCTGACCCGGCAGCGGGCCGTCCGACCGGCCCCTCCCTCCCTCGGTGATTTCCGTGGCGGGCCTCTCTCCGCGTTCTTCTCCGGGCGCGCGCTGCCGTCGTCTCCCGACGTTCCACGCGCCATCCGCTGTCTGCGTCATCGCTTCTGAGCCACCGCCTCTGAGCTTCTGAGTTCCGCCTGCCCGCGTCCGCCACAGCTCTTCCGTCGAGCCGCTGTCCCGCGGTGTGTGCCCAGGGTTCCTTCGGCATGCCCTCCGCCCGCGTACGGGCGGCTCCTCTTCCCCGCTCGAAAGGTCCGTCATGCCTGTGGAGTTCCTCGGTATCGCCGCCACCCACGACGGGTCGGAGACGAATCCCCGCTCCGGCGCCGCGTTCGACAAGGAGTACACGCTCAGGCTCGCCCGCGCCCATGAGGACCACGGCTGGGACCGGGTGCTGTTCGCGTACGGTTCGGGCTCGCCCGATCCCGCGCCGGCCGCCGCGTTCATCGCGTCCCGGCTGGACAGGCTCCAGATCCTGCTGGCGCACCGGCCGAACGTGTCGTACCCGACCTATGCCGCCAAGACCTTCGCGACGCTGGACCGGATCAGCGACGGGCGGCTCACGGTCCACTTCATCACCGGGGGCAACGACCACGAGCAGGGCCGCGAGGGCGACACACTCACCAAGGACCGGCGCTACTCGCGGACGCGCGAGTACATCGGCATCGTCAAGCGGATCTGGACCTCGCACGAGGCCTTCGACCACGAGGGCGAGCACTACCGCTTCCACGACTTCGTCAGCGATGTGTTCCCGGTCCAGCAGCCCCGGCCCGGTGTGTCGTTCGGCGGCTCCTCGCCCGCGGCGTACGAGGCGGGCGGCGCCGAGGCCGACATCTACTGCCTGTGGGGCGAGCCGCTGGAGAAAACCGCGGAGCAGATCGAGGCGGTGCGGGCCGCGGCGCTCGCGGCCGGGCGCCCGAAGCCGCCCCGTATCCAGGTGGCCTTCCGCCCGATCATCGCCCCGACCGAGGAACTGGCCTGGGAGAAGGCCCACCGGACGGTGGACGCGATCAAGGCGCGCAGGGAGCAGGGCGACCCGGTCCTGGTGCGCCACCACCGCCGGGGAGAGCCCGAGAACACCGGGTCGCAGCGGCTGATCGCGATCGCGGAGTCGGGCGAGCGCTACGACCGGGCGCTGTGGACCCCGACCGCCGCCGCCACCGGCGGCGCGGGCAACTCCAACGCCCTGGTCGGTACGCCCGAGACGGTCGCCGCGGCGCTGCTCGACTACTACGACCTGGGCGTGGACATCATCTCCGCCCGTGGCTACGACCTGCTGGACGACGCCATCGACTTCGGCCGTCACGTCATCCCGCTGGTACGTGAAGAGGTCGCCAAGCGGGACGCCGAGCGCGCGGCCGAGGGCACGCGGAGCCTGGCCGAGGCGGGCTGATGACCTCCGTCGCCGAACCGGGCGGGCAGACCTGGGTACGGACCGCTCTCTCGGATCCACTGGTGCTGCCGATGCTGAGCGAGCTGGGCCGGGAGTACGCCACCCGCTACGGCATCGACCCGCGGGACGAGCTGGCCCGCTATCCGGAGGAGGAGTTCGAGCCTCCGCACGGGGCCCTGCTGCTGTTGCTGGAGGACGGCGAGCCGGTCGCCGGAGGCGCGTTCCGCCGGTACGACAGCACCACGGCCGAGCTGAAGCGGATCTGGACGCACTCCGCGCACCGGCGGCGGGGGCTGGCCCTGCGGGTGGTCGGCGAACTGGAACGTACCGCCGTCGCACGGGGCTACCGCCGGATCCATCTGACCACCGGGCCGCGCCAGCCCGAGGCGCGAGGGCTCTATCTCACCGCCGGATACACACCCCTGTTTGACACGAGTGCCGATCCGGAGACCATCGGCCCGCTGCCGTTCGAGAAGGATCTCGCCGGCCGTCCCGCCGGCTCCGCCGAAGGAAAGGTATGACCCCGTGCGCCCCCTGATCCCAGGCCGTACGCGGCCCGCGCGCCGCGACGACAGGCCCGTACGTCCCGTACGTTCACCGCGCCCGTCGCGCGGTCGGCTGCCGGCCGTCCTCGCCGCGGCCCTGCTGCTGCCCGTCCTGGCGGGATGCGGTGCGGACACGGTGTCCGGCCCCGGACCGGCGGGCGCGGCCTCGCCCGCGCCCTCGGACGATGTCACCTCGTCGCTGAAGAAGAACGCGGCGCTGGCGAACCTGCTGCCGGCGGATGTCCGCGCGCAGGGCACGCTCCGTATCGCCTCCTTCGTGGGGGCGCCGCCCAGCGCGTACTTCCCCGACACCTCGACCCGTGAGCCGGCCGGGCTGGACATCGACATCGCCGATGCCGTCAGCAAGCTGCTGGGGCTGAGACTTGAGCGGCAGGACGCGAGTTTCGAGGCGATCCTGCCGGCGCTCGGCAGCGGGAAGTACGACCTGGGCACCGCGAACTTCGGTGTCACCGACGAGCGGCGCAAAACGATCGACTTCGTCACCTACATCAATGACGGGCAGGGGTTCGCCGTCCGCAAGGACGACACGAGCCTCAACAAGGTGACCACGCTGGAACAGCTCTGCGGCAAGACCGTCGGCACCTCGGCGGGCACCACCTTCGAGGCGACGCTGAACTCCCAGAAGGGGGTCTGCGCGGACGCGGGCAAGAAGCCGTACACGGTCAAGGTCTTCTCCGACCAGGGCGCCATCACGACCAGTCTTCAGCAGGGCCGGATCGATGTGGTCATGTCGACCATCAACGGACTGCGCTACCAGGCGGCCCAGCCGGCGGCCGGGGTCAGGTTCCTGGGCGAGTTCCACCGGCTCGATGTCGGTTTCGCCTTCGCCAAGGGCTCGCCGCTGCTCAAGGCGTTCCAGGGCGCCGTCAACGAGCTGATCAAGAACGGCACCTACGGCCGGATCCTCGACAAGTGGGGGACGCGGGACTCCGCCATCGAGGAGTCGCAGATCAGCCCGCCCGAAGCGAAGTAGCCGGCAGGAGCCTCCGATGGATACCGCAACCGGCACTCCGGCCGGCACCCCGCCCGTACCGCCGTCCGCGGCACCGCCGACTCCCGCACCGGCGAAGGCTTCCGCGCCCGCCGGAGTCCGTACGGACGTCCCCCCGGGTACGGAAGATCTCGCGGGTACGGAAGATCTCGCGGCGCTGAAGGTCGTGCCCGCGCGCCACCACTGGCGGTGGGTGGCGGGGGCGGCGGCGCTGGTCGTCGTCGCGCAGTTCATCCACGGTCTGGTCACCAATCCCGGCTGGGACTGGGACACCTTCTTCCTCTATCTGTCCACCGACACCGTGCTGAAGGCCGTCTGGGTGACGCTCCAGCTCACCGCGTACGGCACGGTCCTGGGCTTCGCCCTCGGCGTCGTCCTCGCCTTCATGCGGCTGTCGCGCAGCGCGATTCTGCAGACGGTCGCCTGGACGTACATCTGGGCCTTCCGCTCGATCCCGCTCATCGTCCAGCTTCTGTTCTGGTTCAACCTCGCTTACCTGTACCAGGAGTTGGGGGTCGGCGTCCCGTTCGGTCCGGTGCTGTGGAGCTTCGACACGATGAACCTGGTCGGCGCCATGTCGGCCGCCGTCATCGGGCTGGCGCTGCACCAGGCCGCGTACGCCGCGGAGATCGTGCGCGGCGGATTCATCTCGGTGGACGGCGGACAGTTGGAGGCCGCGGCGGCGCTGGGCATCCCCCGGCTGCGGCAGCTCCGCCGCATCCTGCTGCCGCAGGCGATGCGCGGCATCCTGCCCAATGCCGCCAACGAGGTCATCTCCCTCTTCAAGGGCACCTCGATCGTCTCGGTGATGGCGATCGGCGAGCTGTTCTACCAGGTCCAGGTGATCTACGGACGGAACGGCCGGGTCGTGCCGCTGCTGATGGTCGCGACCGCCTGGTACATCCTGCTCACCACGCTGCTGTCCATCGCCCAGTACTACGTGGAGCGGCACTTCGCGCGCGGCGCCGAGCGCACTCCCCGCCCACCCCGCTCCAGCGGGCCAGAGACTTCACCCGCAGGATGCGGGCCGCTGCCGCCACCGGAGGTTTCCCGCGATGACCGCCAACGCCACGAGTGAGAACACCGCCACGGGTGAGAGCAGCGGCGGGCTGATGGTCGATGTGCGGGGTGTGCACAAGAACTTCGGCACGCTGGAGGTGCTGCGCGGGGTCGACCTCCAGGTCCGCACGGGCGAGGTCACCGTCGTGCTGGGCCCCTCGGGCTCGGGGAAGTCGACCCTGCTGCGCAGCATCAACCACCTCGAAAAGCTCAACCGCGGATACGTCAGCATCGACGGCGAGCTGATCGGCTACCGCCGCTCCGGATCCAAGCTGCATGAACTCAAGGAGCGGGAGGTCCTGAAGCAGCGGCTCCACATCGGCTTCGTCTTCCAGAACTTCAATCTCTTCCCGCATCTCACCGTCGTCGAGAACATCATCGAGGCCCCGGTCTCCGCGTTGCGCCGGCCCCGCAGGGCCGCCGTCGAACAGGCCGCCCGGCTGCTGGAGCGGGTGGGCCTCGCCGACAAGGCCGACGCGTATCCGCGGCAGCTCTCCGGCGGTCAGCAGCAGCGGGTGGCCATCGCCCGCGCGCTGGCACTGGAGCCCAAGGTGCTGCTCTTCGACGAGCCCACCTCGGCGCTCGACCCCGAACTGGTCGGCGAGGTCCTCGATGTGATCAAGGATCTGGCCCGTAGCGGCACCACCATGATCGTGGTCACGCATGAGATCGGCTTCGCCCGTGAGGTCGCCGACACCGTGGTGTTCATGGACGACGGACTGGTCGTCGAGCAGGGTCCGCCGGCCGAGGTGCTCGACCGGCCGCGCCATGAGCGGACCAAGGCGTTTCTCTCCAAAGTCCTGTGACGAACCCGTCCTTTCAACTCCCTCTCATCCGCCCGTATCCAGCGAGGAGCCCTCCGTGCCGTCCAGACGTACCCGCCGCACCACCGCCGCACTGCTCGGCCTGATCACCGTGCTCTCCCTCTCGGCCTGCGGCGATCCGGCCGACGGCGCCACCGACGAGGTGTCGGCCAAGGGCTCCGGGAAGGAGGGGCTGAAGATCGACCTCGGCCCCGACCAGAAGCGGATCAGCACGGAGAAGGTCGACTCCGTCGCCGCGCTCGTCCCCGCGGACATCCGGAGGCGCGGCACCCTGGAGATCGTCAACTCGGCCGGTTCCGTACCGCCGTTGGACTTCTACGCGACCGACGACAAGACCGTGATCGGGGTGGAGCCGGACATCGCCTCGCTGGTCGCGGATGTGCTCGGGCTGAAGCCGCACTACAACACGGTCGACTGGGCGAATATCTTCGTCGGCCTCGACAGCGGGAAGTACGACGCCGGGTTCGGCAACATCACCGTCACCGAGGAGCGCAAGGAGAAGTACGACTTCGCCACCTACCGTCTGGACAATCTGGCGTTCGAGGCGAAGAAGGGCGGCGACTGGAAGGTCGCGGGCCCCGAGGACGTGGCGGGCAGGACCATCGGCGTCGCCTCGGGCACCAACCAGGAGAAGCTGCTGGTCGACTGGAGCGAGCAGAACGTCAAGAACGGCCTGAAGGCCACGGACATCAAGTACTACCAGAACGCGAGCGACTACTACCTCGCGCTCGGCTCGGGCCGCCTCGACGCCTATCTCGGCCCCAACCCCACCGCCGCCTACCACGCCGCCGCCACCGGCGAGACCGAGATCATCGGTACGTACTCGGGCGGCGGCGCCGAGGTCCAGGGCAAGATCGCGGCCACCACCAAGAAGGACAACGGCCTGATCAAGGCGCTTCAGCAGGCGCTCGACACCGTGATCAAGAACGGTACGTACGAGAAGGTGCTGGCGCGCTGGGGCCTCACGAGCGAGGCCGTGACCTCCTCCGAGCTGAACCCGCCGGGGCTGCCGAAGACCGCTCCGTAACGATGCCAGGACCACCGGACGAGCGAATATCAAGCCCGTCCGGCGATTGAGGACACCCCACCCGCTCACGCCGATGAGACTCACGGATGTGACGGATACCCAGGGAGAAGGCGGCGGCGACGGCCGGGAGAGCCGCGACGGCCGGCGGACCCGGAACACGGAGGACACCGAGGGCACGCCCGTGCCCGTCGTCGTGGAGAAACCCGACGCACACCAGTCGATGCTGCTCAGGCAGGTGGGCCAGGAGTGGGGGCGGGTGTCCGCCGCCCGTGACGCCTGGCGCGCGGCGCTGCCGGTGGACCCGGACGTCGGCAGCTATCCCGATCCGGCGCAGATCGTGCCGGCCCGCTTCGGCCGGATCGTACAGGTGCCTCCGCTGGGCGGGCTGCCGCTGCCCGCGGATGTGGGCGTGGTGGAGGCGGGCGCTCCGGGGCGGCGCCGGCCGGGTCCGTGGCTGCGGCACGCGCTGCTGGGGGCGCCGCTGCGGAGCACGGCGATCGCGCGGGAGCGGATGCGGAAGACCGTGGCGCTGCCGGTCCTCTCGGCGGACGCGCTGTCGTCGGTCGCGTACGGTCCCGAGGCGCTGCTGGCCGTGCTGGTGCTGGCCGGTACGGCGGGGCTCGCGTACGCGGTGCCGGTGGCCGGGGCGATCGTCTTCCTGATGCTCGCGGTCGGGCTGTCGTACCGTCAGACGATCCGGGCGTACCCGCACGGCGGCGGATCGTACATCGTCGCGACGGACAATCTCGGCCGGGTGCCGGGGCTGATGGCCGCGGCCGGGCTGCTGACGGACTACGTCCTGACGGTCGCGGTCTCCGTCTCGTCCGGGATGGCGGCGGTCACCTCGGCGCTTCCGGGGCTGGCCGGCGATGTCGTGCTGATCGGGCTGCTGGTCATCGCCGTGCTGCTGGCGGGGAACCTACGGGGGGTCAGACAGGCGGGAGCGCTGTTCGCGGCACCGACGTACGCCTTTGTCATCGCCGTACTCGCGCTGGTGGCGGCGGGTCTGTACGACGCGGCCGGGCGGGACTTCCAGCCCGTACCCGCGCCTTCGACGCACGCGGTCGAGGGGGTCGGTCTGCTGCTGGTGATGCGGGCGTTCGCCTCGGGGTCGACGGCGATGACCGGTATCGAGGCGATCTCGAACGCGGTGCCCGCGTTCGAGCCGGTCGCGTGGCGCAATGCCCGTACGACACTGTCCTGGATGATCGGACTGCTCGTCACCCTGTTCGCGGGCACGATCGCCGTGGTCCATCTGTCGGGTGTGGTGCCCGAGTCGCAGGAGACCGTCCTCTCCCAGCTCGCCCATCTCAGCTTCGGCTCCGGCGGGATGTACATCTTCATCCAGGCGGCGACGGCACTGGTGCTGCTGTTGGCGGCGAACACCGCGTTCAACGACTTCCCCAGGGTGCTGTATCTGCTGGCGCGCGACGACCACGCGCCCCGGATCTTTCTGCGGCTCGGGGACCGGCTGGCGTTCAGCAACGGCATCATCCTGCTGTCCGTGCTGGCCGCGGTGATCTTCGCGGCCTTCGACGGGAAGACCGCGTCACTCATTCCGCTGTACGCCGTCGGGGTCTTTCTCGCCTTCACCCTGTCGCAGTGCGGCATGGTGGTCCACTGGTGGCGGCGGCGCGACCGGCACTGGCGCAAGAGCCTCGCCTTCAACGCGACGGGCGCCGTGCTCTCGGCCGTGGTCTTCATCACGGCGGGCATCACCAAGTTCACCGAGGGCGCGTGGCTCGCCATTCTCACCATCGCCTTGTTCCTGCTGGTGACCACCAGGATCCGGCGCCATTACGACGCGGTGCGCAGGGCGCTGCGGCTGCACGCGCGGAGCATCGAGATTCCGGGCCGTACCCTCCGGGCGCGGCCGGAGACCCGTGCACCGGGGAAGGAGGAGGAAGCAGAAGAGACGGGGGGAGGCGCCGAGGGTCCGTCAGAGCGCGTCCCCGTCAGGAAGAGGCGGGTGGAGCGCAGGGAACGGAAGAAGCCGGAGGTTCCGGAGGAGGAGCGGGAGGAGACCCCCGAGGAGATCAGGCATCTCTCCGTCGTCCTGGTCGACGAGCTGCACCAGGCGAGCATGCGCGCCCTGGCCTATGCCGCCTCTCTCCAGCAGCCCGTGCTGGCCCTGCATGTGAGTCCCAGTGACGAGGACGCCCGGCGCTTCCGCGAGAGCTGGCAGCTCTGGGGAGACCATCTGCCGCTGAGAATCGTCATTTCCCCCTACCGGGCCATCGTGACCCCGCTGATCAGCTATATCGAGCAATTGCACCATCAGCGCCCCGATCTGACGATCACCGTCATCCTGCCCGAGATCGTCGTACGCCACTGGTGGCACCGCATCCTGCACAGCCCGCTGGCTGCGCGGCTGCGCCGGGCGCTGCGGCCGCTACCCAAGATCGTGGTGACGACCGTGCCCTTCCATGTGTACGGCGCGGTGTAGCCGGGGCCCGAGTCCTCCGGATATGCGAAAAGAGTATGGAATGCTCAGCTACTGTCCTGATTGGTCGATTTGTCGGTTTCATCCTAGGGTGGGCGATGGCACTGCCCAGGGAGGGCAAGTGCGTCTACACGAGGAGCCCATGATGCTTTCTCAGACCATCCGGCCGGGAGAAATCACCCTGGACCAGCGCGCGTTGGGTGCGGCCATGGCCGAGCCCGAGGCCCCCTACAGCGATGCGCCGGTCTACGCGCCGGAAGCGGCGGGCCTGCTGCTTCTGCTGTTGCTTCTGTCCCCGAAGGAGCCAAAGGAGCCGAAGGGCCTGTGAGCCAGGACCGGTCGCGGACCACCTACCAAGAATCAGCGGCCGGCCTGGCACGGCGTGCCCTCGGCGCCCTTCACGGCGCCGGGGGCACGGCCATGGTCGCCGAACATGTCGAGAGCGAGCGGGACCCCGGCGCGGCGCTGGCCGCCATCCGTATCCTCGGCGCGGACGTCCTCGCCCCGGCCGTACTGGCGGGCACCGCGTTCCACCCGCTGGACGCGGAGGCCGTGGCCCTGTCCTTCACGGCCCTGCCGCCCTCGCGGGAGGAGCCGCTGCCGCCGCCGACCGGGCCCGAGGAGCCCTGGGTGATGGCCTGGCGCGACTGGGGCACGGTCACCCTGCTGACGGTCCTGACCAGCGGAGACACCACGCGTGCGGGTGTCCCCCGGCCGACCTCGCCGCCTGCCGGGGTCGCCGCGCCCAGGGACGGTACGGGGTGGGCGGACTGGTCGGTCAGGATGGGCCGGCTCTCCGCGCTGGCGCTGCCGGGGCTGGAGAGTCCGGTGCACGACGCGGCGCGCGGCGCTCCGCTGGCACTGGCCCGCGGTGCGACCCGTGCCGTACTGCGCAGGGACTATCCGACCGCCGCGCGGATCGTACGGTGGCTGGCGTGGCTGCACGCGGACGGGGTGGAGCTGCCGCTCGACCCGGCGCCGCTGGTGGAGCACATCGGGCTGATGGCGGGCGGTGACCGGCTGGCGCTGGACACGGCGATCGCGCGCCGGCTGATCGGCGTCTGACGGCGGCTCATGGGCGACCGGCTGCCCCGTACGTACGGACTCGCCGCCCGGCGCGCCGCTCGGCACCGCGCTCTCAACCGACCCGACCGACCCGACCGCCGCGCCGCTCACCGAGCTGCTCGCCCCGGGCTCTGCCTGTTTCAACTTCAACGAACCGCCCGGCCGGGCCGGCTCACCGCGCCGCCCGCTCCCGCTGATCCCTGCCGACACCTCCACCCGTTTCTGCCCGTTTCTGTTTCGTCGCTCCCTCACCAGGCCCTGCCTGTCCTGTCTGACTGACCGTCTCCCGATCGGACCGAGACCCCGTCATGCCGATGCCCGTCACACAAACCGCCCATCGGATCACCTCCCGCGCCCTGACCTGGCTCCACTCGAACCGGGAGCACAGCACGCTCCCGCCCGGCACCACCGCCGAACTCGCCGAGCCCGACAGTGTCTACAAGCCCCTCGGCGAGACCGCGCTCGCCGCCTCCCTCGTGCTGCGCGAGGCGGTGGCCGGCAGCACCGAGCTGCGGCTCGCCCGCGAGCTGCTGGACTTCTCCTGGGAGCAGCTCGGCGCCGGCGCCATGCTCCATGAGCGGCTGCTGCGCTATCCGATGATGAGCGACCCGCTGGAGACCTACACCCACTTCGCCAGGAGCGGCTACCGCCACGAGGGTCTTGACCGGCTGCTCGCGCACACCACTTCGCTCCGCTCGGCCCGCGCGGTGGAGGTGATGCCCAACCGGCGTCTCGCCATCGCCAACGCCGCCCGGGTCGGCGGGTTCGACCAGGGCGACCGGGCCGCCGACTGGGCCGCGCTGACCCGGGCGACCTGGCTGGGCGCGCTCCCGGAGCCGTGGCTCATCGACTGGATGACCGCTTACCACATGACGCACACGGTCTTCCATCTCACCGACTGGGGCCGCGTCCCCGCCGATCTGCCCGTCGAACTGGCCGCCTATCTCACCGACTGGCTGCCCGCCTGGATCGACATCTGGGCCGAGATCGCCGAGTGGGACCTGGTGGCCGAACTGATGATCGTCGGCAGTTCGCTGCCCGATCCCCTCTGCGACCCGGCGGACTGGGAGCGGCTCGCCCGCCTCCAGCACGAGGACGGGCTGATGCCCCGCGACGGCCACCCCGTCGCCGGGGATGCCGGCGAACGCTTCGCGGCGCACCACCACACCACCGTGGTGGCCGCGGTCGCCGGTACGCTCGCCGTCTCCCGCACCCTCGGCACCCGTCGATGACGACGGGCACCGCCGGGACGGCACAGGCGGCGCCGGCCGACCCCCGGCCGGCGCCGCCCGCCTGGGCCCACGGTCCCGCGGCGGCCATCGCCGGCGCGGCCCGTGGCGCCACCGGGGTCGCCGTAGCGCTCCGGCACGGTGACCGGCGGGCAGTGCTGACGTATGGCAGCACCGCTCGCGGGGGCGGGTCACCGGTCACGGCCGCCACCCGGTTCGAGACCGGTTCACTGTCCAAGTGCTTCACCGCGCTGCTGCTGGCCGAACTGGCCGCCCGCGGCGAGGTCTCGTACGACGATCCGCTCACCCGGTTCCTGCCGAAGGGCACCGTTCCCGCACCGCGCGGCGGGCCCATCACCCTGCTTCACCTGGCCACTCACACCTCCGGGCTGCCCCGGCTGCCGCCCGGGCTGCTCGCCGGGGCGGTCCCGCGCTGGTTCACCAATCCGTACGCCGGCTTCCGTACCGACGATCTGCTGCGCGCGCTGGCCAGGACCCGGCTGTCCGCCCCTCCGGGCGAGCGGGTGCGGTACTCCAACTTCGGAGTGGGGCTGCTCGGGCATCTCCTGGCGCGGGCCGTGCCGGGCCGGCGGGGGTACGGGGAGCTGCTCGCGGACCGGGTGCTGGACCCGCTCGGGCTGTACGGAACGACCTGCGCGCCCGGTGCTCCGCAGGCCACCGGCCATCTGCACGGACGCCCCCGGCCGCCCTGGCGGATTCCGGGGCTCGCCCCGGCGGGCGTGATCCGGTCCACCGCCGGTGATCTGCTGACCCTGCTCGACGCCCTGCTGGATCCCCCGACAGGTCCTGGCACCGCGCCGATGCCCCTCGGCACGGCCCTCGCGGATGTGGTCCGCCCCCGGCTCGCGCTGCCCGGCGGCACCAGGCAGCTCGCGCTCGTCTGGAACATCCGGGTCCGGCCGGACGGCGATGTGTACCACCACTCCGGCGGCACCCGGGGCTTCACCGCCTTCGCGGGATTCTGTCCGTACCACCGCACCGCCGTGGCCGCCCTGGCGAACACCGGTCCGACCGTCGGCCAGCGCTTCATCCAGAGTGCCTACCAGGCGCTGCTGTCGCTGCCGAAGCGTTCCTGACGTATCGTCATGTTCCTTGACGGAAGGGCGCGTTCAGCCGCCGATCGGTGGCATATCGGGGCCGATGGTGAGGGTCACCGTGCCCGGGGCGGCTCCGTCCGAGAAGGCCGGGACCACGCCCGGGAGCCGTGCCGCCACCGTTCTGGCCTGCGCGGCGAGGCCCTCCGGGTGGACGAGCGTGGTACGGGCGACCCGTGCGGGCGCGTTGCCGGTCGCGGCGATACGGAAACCCAGCGCGCGCAGCCGCCCGGCCGTCTCACGGGCCCTGCCGGTCACACCGGTGCCGTTGAGGACGGTGATACGGACGGTGTTCGCCGCCGGGGGCAGCGTGCGGGCCGCCTCGTTCAGTCCGGCCTCGGTCATCTCCCGGTCGAGGGCGAGGGCGGTGAACAGCCGCCGCGCGGCATGGGCGTTCCAGACGACATTGGCCTTGTCGCTCGGAACGTCCCGCTCCCGCGGGTAGTTGGGGACCGTCAGAAACGAAATCCGTTCGGTGGGCACCCTCTTGATGTCCGAGGCCAGTTCGTAGAGGGGCTTCAGACCGGCGAGTTCGGGATCGGTGGTCAGTGATCCGGTGGCCGAGTCGAGAAATCCGTACAGGGCCCCGGGGTCATAGAGCCTGGCCTTGGCCCGGTCGGCGAGGGCCCGCATGAACTCCTGCTGGCGGCCGATCCGTCCGATGTCCGTTCCGTCGCCGAGGCTGTAGCGGGCGCGCACATAACCGAGGGCCTGGGAGTCCCTGACCGTCTGGCAGCCCGCGCGCAGATCGAGATGGGCCTTTCTGTCGTGGATGGGCAGCCGGGGGCAGACCTCGACTCCCCCGAGGGCGTTGACCATCCCGGTGAACCCGCGGAAGTCCACGATGAGGAAGTGGTCGACGCGGACGCGGGTGTTCTCCTCGACGGTCCTGATCGCACAGGCGGCGGCCCGGCCCGTGTCGCCGGTCGAACCGCCGATCGCGAAAGCCGCGTTGATCTTGAAGTGGTGCGGTACGGAGTAGGCGCCGCTGCCCTGGTCGCAGCCGGGGATCCGGACCCAGGAGTCACGGGGGAAGGACACCACGGTGGCCCAGCGCCCGTCGCCGCCGAGGTGCAGCAGTATCAGAGTGTCGGACTGCATGGTGGTCAGGCCCCTGCCGTAGCTGTCGCCCGTACCGCTGCGGCTGTCGGAGCCGATGATCAGGATGTTCCGGCCGCCCTGGGTGGCGCTCGGCCGGTCGTCGCCGAGTGCGCCGTCCACGCCCGCGCGGTGGATGTTGCCGCTGAGCCGGGTGAAGATCCAGCCGCCGGCCCCGGAGGTGCCCAGCACGAGCAGGGCGGCGGCCAGGGCGATCCAGCGGCCGATCCGGGGGCGCGGAGAGCGGGGACGCGGGCGTCCCCCGCCGCGCGCCGGCCGGTTCCCCGGGCTCTTGGATACTGCTGTCACGGCGTCAGACTCCTTATCGCGACCCGGTCATGCAGGATCGTACGGGCAGGGACGTGCCGGATGTACCGGATGTACCGGACGATCATTCCTCCGGGGAACCGGGCTCTCCGCGTCATTCCGCCCACCCCTCCCGCCCCCGGCCGGTGGGTCCCCGGGGGAGGCTCCGGCCGCTGCCTCGGGCGTCCGGCGCGGGTACGTCGTACGGCTCTGTCCGGTGGCCCGGCACCGGGCGGTGCCGTGTAGTGGAGGGTGTGGCCGCCCCGGCCCGGCGCCAGGCCCTGTCCGGCGGGCCCTGTCCGGCGGGCCGCCCGTGCGACGGCCGGATCGGAGGAGCCTCGATGAGGAGCACGTCCAGCACGGCCCGTGCCATGGCCGCGGCCCTGCTCTGCACCGCGGCGGCCGGCTGCGCCGGAAGCGGTACGGGCGGACCGGCGGCGGCACGGTCCCGGGCGGCGCCCGACGGCCTCACGGCGAAGACGCCCTCGCGATCCGCGCCCTCACCCCCCGTGCCCGGCGACGCGGGCCGCTCGCCACCGGGCGCGGGCAAGGTGTCCGCGAGATCCACCGGACTCGGCACGATCCTGGTCGACGGCACGGGCCGTACCCTCTATCTCTTCGAGGGCGACACGGAGAACGTGTCCACCTGCACAGGGCCCTGCGTCACGGTCTGGTCTCCGCTGACCGTCGCCGGAAACGGAAGAGCGACCGCGGGCAGCGGCGGCGTCAAGGAGCGGCTGCTCGCCACCACCGTCCGGAGTGACGGCGCCCGGCAGGTCACCTACAACGGCCACCCCCTGTACACCTTCCAGGACGACCACAAGCCCGGCGACACCAATGGGCAGGGCGACATCTCCTTCCACCACAGGTGGTACGTCGTCGACACCGCGGGCAACAGGAACACCACCCCGCAGCAGGACACCGGCGGTCTCTACTGATCCCCCCGACTCCGACCCCAGGGCCCGTCCGCGGCCACCGGTGAGACAGGAGAAGCGATGTCCTCAGGCACGTCCGTCGTATCCCCCCGCCGCGGACGGAAGCTCCGTGTACTGAGGGGGGCCGCCCGGCTGGTGGCAGCCGCCGGTCTGGCGGTCAACGCCTATGTCCACGCCGATCTCGCCGACGCGTACGACCTCGTCTCGGAGAACATCAGCCAGGGGACGCTCTTCCGTATCGAAGCCGCTCTCGGTTCGCTCGCGGCCCTGCTCGTGCTGGTCTGGCACCGGCTGATCAGTGATCTCTTCGCATGGTGCGTGGCGGCGGGCGGGCTGGCGCTGCTGCTGGTGTACCGGTACGTGGACGTCGGCACGCTCGGCCCTTTCCCGAACATGTACGAGCCGCTCTGGTACACCGAGAAGTCCGTCGCCGCGATCGCCCAGGCGGTCGCCGTACTCGCCACCGTCTTCCTGCTGGTCACCCATCACTGGCGCCGCGGCCGGGGCGCCCACGCCGGTCTGGGCAACCGAAGACGCCGACGCGCCGGGGGTTCCTGAGCCGTGTGGACCCCCGGCGCGGACCGTGGATGCGGAGGCCCGTACCGCGGCCTCCCACCCGTTACGCGAACGGCGTGAGGAAGTCCTTCGGCTGGAGCGCCCTGCTGACGATCCGGGTGTCGCCGATCCAGCCGTAGAAGCCCTGGCTGAACTGCTCGTCGAACTGGGTCGCGCCGATGACGAAGGGCTTGCCGAGCGTGGCGATGCCCGTCGACGCCTGGCTGGGGTTACGGGCGATCTTCGAGCCGTCGACGTACATCACCGTACGGCGGCCGTCGTTGACCACGGCGATGTGCGTCCAGCGCCCGACCGGCAGGGCGTGGCTCCACGAGGTCGGGTCGGCGTCCTGGCGGTACGCGTACACGACGAACTGGATGAAACGCTCGGGCGAGATGTTGAGGCTGCACGTCGGCTCGTCGGGCGACCAGCCGGTGGTCTTGCCCGCCTCGCTGTTGCGGCCCTCCCAGCTCAGGATGCCCATCCAGGCGTGGTCGCCCACGAAGGGCTCCGGCAGCTTGATGAAGGTCTCGATGGTGTAACCCGAGGTGAACGTGGTGCTGTTGAGCGGCGCGTTGGCGGAGGTGGTGAGAATCGCGCCGCGGTCCGGGGACTTGCCGCCGTCGAAGCGCAGACTCGCGTGCGCCGGCTGGCCCGTGTGGTGGTCCTCGGACCAGGTGAGGGCGTCGGCGGCGCTGGAGTGCAGCCGGCTCACGGTCAGGTCGTTGCCGTTGCCGGTCAGGTCGCGCGCGACCTTTCCGTCGGCGACGGGGGCGCCGGGGGTGCCCGCGTCCCGGAGGCCGGAGGCGTCGAACCGCCAGTACGCGACCGTGCCGCGCGGCATCACCGCGGAGGCCGGGCGGGCCGGCGGCGGCACGGCGGGGGCGAAGCCCGCGAACCGGGCGGCGAAGTCGATGTCCAGGCTGAACCGGTCGGTGGGGCCGGTCAGTTCGATCGTCTCGGCCTCCAGCGGCGTCCGCTTCTCCGGATTGCGCGCGAGGAACCAGGGCGAGAAGGTCTCGACGTCGATGACCCCGCGGGCGACATCGAAGCCGTACAGCCGGATCATCCCGGCGCCGCCGTAGTAGCGGTCCTGGTAGTTGGTGATGTGGACATGGACATCGTTGCCGGCGGCGTTCTTGAGGACCGTACGGCCCGGAGGCCAGTAGTGGCCGCCCAGCGCGAGGAAGATCTGGTCGTGGTCGCGGATCAGACCGTTCCACAGCCGCTGTCCGTTGCCGGACAGCTCCGCCTTGCCGCTGTCGTCGGACGCGGCGATGTCATGGGTGGTGAGGATCGCGGGCAGTGTGCGGTGCTGGTCGAGGACCGAGCGCGCCCAGCCGAGACCCGCGTCGGAGACCCGCCAGTCCAGGGCGAGGACGAGCCACTCACGGCCGGCCGCGCGCACGATGTGGAAGCTGTTGTAGCCGTCGGGGGAGGCGCCGCCGAAGGTCGGCATGGCGGCGTAGCGATGCGGCCCGAACTCCCTGAGGTACGCGGAGTCGCCCCGCTGGTCGTCCGCCCCGTTGATGTCGTGGTTGCCCGCCAGCACGCTGTAGGGCACCTGGCCCTGAAGGATGCCGAAGGTGTCGGCGGCGAGGCCGATCTCGTCCTCGGTGCCGTGCTCGGTGACATCACCGAGGTGCGTCATGAAGGCGATGTTGGCCTCCTTGCGCTCGGACACCAGGTAGCGGAAGGTCTCGCGCAGCGGCGCCGGGTCGGCGCTGTCGGCGTCGAAGAGGTACTGCGTGTCCGGCAGGACGGCCAGCGCGAACCGCGGAACCTCGTCGTCGAACCGCCCGCCGTAGGGGGCGCTCGCGTCCGCCTGCGCCGGCGTGACATTGAGCAGCGACGCCGCCGCGCCCGCGGCCGGTACGGCGAGGGCCGCCTGAAGCAGCGCCCTTCTCGCCGGCTTGCCGTTGTTGTCTGCTGTGCCCATCTCGTACTCCTTGTACTGATGAATGCATGTGACACGCGCACTGTCCTGATGGGCCGTGGCGCCGCGATGGCAGAAATCTGAACGGCCGCGGTTCGGCGCACGAATGGAACGGTCGGAGGCGTGACCGGGAAATGTTCGCCGAGTGTTCGGGCGCATGACGGGCGGATCACCGGGAGATGGCCGGGAGATCACGGACAGGACCGGCGCACGCGGGAGAAGGTACGTCGGGGAGCGCCCGGGCGTGCCAGAATTGCGCGCATGGGGGATGTGAGGCTCACGTTCGACGACGGTTCCGTGGTGCGTCTGCAACTGGCTCCGGCCGGACCGGCGAACGGTACGAGGAACACCGAAAGCCGTGTACGGGCAGGGGGCGTGCCCGACGCGGCGGACGGTCTGGAGCTGCCCGACGGCTTCGGGACCGCGCAGCCGGTGAGTGTCGGCTCCCGTACCACGCAGGCGGTCACCCGCAGCGGCGAGGTGCTCGCGGAGGCACTGCGCCCGCTGAGCGGGGTGCTCGGCGGTATCCACCGGTCGCTCTCGGAGTCGGTGCACCGGCCGGACGAGGTGACGGTCGAGTTCGGGGTGACGCTGGGCAGCGATCTGAGCCTGGGTGTCTTCTCCGGCAGCGGCGAGGCGAGTTTCACCGTTTCCGCGACGTGGAATCTGGCCGCCGCGCCGCCGGTTCCCGCCCCGGCCCCCGGCCCTGACCCGGCCGCGACCGGTACGCCGACGAGTGACGCTCCGACGCACGGCCCGGCCGCCGGCAGAGCGGCGACGAACGGCAGTACGGCGCCGTCCGCGGCCTCGTGAGGGGACGCGTACGGACGTGAGTCCCGCTCTTTCCGACGGCTCGTCCGACGCGGCGCTGCACCGGGCGTTCGTGTCCGTACGGGACGTGAGCCGGCCCGTCGGCGCCGGTGTACTGCTCACCGACCGGCTGGTCCTCACCTGTGCCCATGTCGTCAACAGCGCGCTGGGACGCGACCGTTTCGAGCGGTCGACGCCGCCCCGGGGACAGGAGATACGGCTCCGGCTGCCGCATGTGGCGGCCGACCGTGACCTGACCGGGCGGGTGGTCACCGCGATGTGGCGCCCGCCGCGCTCGGAGCCGGTGGCGGGTGCGGCCGGCACTCCCCCGCCCGCCGGAATGCTCCCGTACCACGGGGATCTGGCCGTACTCGAACTCGACGAACCGGCCCCGGCCGGTGCCGAGCCGGCGCCGTTCCTCACTCACCGGGACAGGAACGAGGTCATCGCCCTGTGGGCCAGCGGCCACCCCCTTCCCACGCTGCGCGCGGTGCCGCGGGTCTCCGCGCCGCCCTGGATCGCGCTGGACGTGGTGGGCGGCACGGTGGCGGAGGGGTTCAGCGGCGGGCCGCTGTGGGACCGGGAGCGGCAGGCCGTGGTGGGCCTGGTGGTCGCCGCGCATGTCGCGGTGCCGGACGGACCGCCGGGGCGGGCGGGGACCGTGTACGCGATCGGTCTGCCGTCCGTCGAGGCCGAACTGCCCGCGCTGCCACCGGTGTCGGTCCCGATGTCGGCGCGGGGTGTCCAGCGGTTGCTCGCGGCTCTGGAGCGGCTGCTCCCCAGCCGGCGGCGGTCATGGAGTGCGAGCAGCGGCTCGCGGCGAGGCTCGGCAGGCGGTCGGCGGGGCAGGCGGCGGACATCAACTCGCTGGTGGCCCTGGCTCTGGGCGTCCGCCGGGGCGTACCGGAACTGCTGGACGCGGTGCACACCCGGCTGACCGGATCGGGAGCCCCCGCCGCCGGACCCACCGGACCAGCCGCCTTCGCCATGGCCGGACGGATACCCGGCTGGGACCAACTGCTGCGGGTGGCACGGGTGGTCAGCCCCGGAGAGCATCTGACGCACCGTCAGCGAAGCGATCTCAATGGGCTGCTCGCCCAGTGCCGCGCCACCGAACCCGCCGCCCTGCTCCGTACCGTGCTCCCGTACGCGGACGAACTGCCCGTCGTCTCGGGCCTCGCCGAGGCCACCGATGCCCTGGAGGGCTATCCGTCGCACCCGGAGCAGCCGATGCCGCCGCTGTTGCAGGCGGTGGTACGGATCGGTGTGGCGGAGCACGGAACGGGCGACGCGGGCGCGGAGCTGTCGGACGATCTCGACGCCTGGGTGGAGCGGACGGGGCCCCGGCTCGGTGTCGCGGCCGGGGCCGTCGACCAGTTCAGGGCGGATGTCCGCGCCGAGTCCCGGCGCCCCGGCACGGGGTGTACGGGCAGGACGGCCGCCCCGCCCCGGGTCCAGGTGGAACTGCTTCCCGTACCTCCCGGGCACCGGTTCACGTACCAGATCTGGGTGTGGACCGGGGACGGCCGTCACGAGGTGGTGCTGACCCAGGACACCGAGGTCTCCAGCCAGCAGGTGGTGGAGGCCGTCCGCCAGGTGCTGCGCACCGAGGTACGGGAGCATCCGGAACCCGCGCTGGTCGAGTTCTTCGTGGCTCCGGCGTGGCTGCGGCTGGAGGTCGACACCTGGGAGTTCCCCGGCGACGCGGACGACGGCGGGTTCTTCCCCGGTATCGCCCGGCGGGTGGTGCTGCGCAGTTCGGGGCGGACACGGGAGACCTACGCGGGATGGAAGCGGCGCACGGACGCGCTGCCGTCCTCACGCCGGCTGGTCCTCGACCAGCGCTCCGCCGACCCCGCGGTGGCCCAGGCGATCCTTGAGGTGCACTCCGAGGCGGGGATCGTCGTGGTGTCCTGTGAGCGCCGGCACCACGGCACGGTGCTGCGCCAGTGCATCCAGGCCGGAGTGCACACGGTGCTGTGGCACCGCGAGGATCACGGCGAGCGGATCGCGGCGGACCTGCTCGCGCTGGTGGAGGGTGTCGACCACACGGGGATTCCCGAGGCGGTCCGGATGGAGCGCGCGAAGGCGCTGGCCGAACCGGAGTCCGCGACCCACCACGGGCGGCGGCTCTCGCTCCTGCACGACGGCCCCGACCACAGACCGCCCCCGCTCGCGCCCGACGCCTGGGCGCTGACCCAGCCATGAACCGTACTCGTCGAGGAGACCACGTGGTGCCGTACGGTCCGGAGTCCGTGAACACCGGCTCAGACATCAGCAGTTCCAGGATCGGGGGCGAGTCCGCGGAGGACTGGTGGGTCTTCCGCGGTGCGTCGGATCTGCCCGAACCGCCGCCCTGGCGGCTCTTCCCCGCGTCCCGGCGCCGCCGGCGTGAGCAGCGGTATCTGATGAGCGCGAACGAGGTCGGGGTCGTCAACGCGGCCCTGCATCTGCGCCGTCCGCTGCTGGTCACGGGCCGCCCCGGCACGGGCAAGAGTTCCCTGGCGCGCGCGATCGCGGAGGATCTCGGGCTCGGGGAGGTGCTGCGCTGGTCGGTGAACAGCCGCTCGACGCTGGCGGACGCCCTGTACCGGTACGACGCGGTGGGCCGACTCCGGGAGGCCTCACTGCGACGGGAGCGCGAGTCGGCCCGTACGTCCGCCGGCGCCTCCGCCCGTGGCTCCGCGAACCGGTTGAACCGGCTGAGGCGTCTGGCAGCAGGGCACTCCGTACGGGAGTCGGACATCGGGGACTATCTGCGGCTCGGCCCGCTCGGTACGGCGCTCGCCGCGGCTGAGGGTCCGCGCGTCCTGCTCATCGACGAGCTGGACAAGGCCGACATCGATCTGCCCAACGATCTGCTAGTGGTCCTGGAGGAGGGCGAGTTCGAGATCCCGGAACTGGCGCGGCTGCCCGAGCACCAGCAGAGCACGGATGTCCTTGTCACGGGCGGCAGGGACCGGGCGAGGGTCGAGCGCGGCATGGTGTCCTGCGCCCACTTCCCGATCGTCGTCATGACCAGCAACGGCGAACGGGACTTCCCGCCCGCCTTTCTGCGCCGGTGCGTACGGCTGGATCTGCCGGACCCGGACGAGGGCAGGCTCCGGGACATCGTGCGGCAGAACCTGGGCGAGGAGGCCCTGGCCGACGCCGACGACCTCATCGAGACCTTCCTGGGCCGGGCGGCCGTACAGACGCTGGCGACCGATCAGTTGCTGGCGGCGGTGCATCTGCGGCTGAGCGGGGCCGATCTCGGCCAGGACGAACTGCTGAACGCGGTGATGCACCGGCTGGACGAGGCGTTTCCCTCGTGATGGAGGGACGGGGGCGGTCGGCGGGGTCGGAGGGGGAGGACCGGCCGGCGGGGCCGGAACGGCTGGAGCGGCTGCGTCGGGTTCTGGACGGTGTGGGCATCGGCCATGGTGTCGGGGGCGCGGAGCTGCTCGATGTGCTGTGGCTTGCCCGGGTGATGGACGGCAGGCGGACCGGGCGGGCGGTACGGGCAGCGCCGCCTGGCGGGGAGGGCGCGGGCGGGGCGTCGGAGGGTTCCGGCGGTTCGTGGGCCGGTGGCGGTTCGGACGGTTCGGGGGCCGGTGGCGGGTCTGGTCGTCCCGGTGCGGAAGGGACCGTACCGCCGTCGGCGGGCAGTGCCGGTTCCGCGCGGGCGGAGGGTGCGGCAGCCTCCGTGCCCGAACCCTTGCCCGCCATGCCGGAACCGGGAGCGGGTCCGGAGGCAGAGGCCGGGGTGGGCCGTCGGCGCTCCCTGTTCACCGCCGGGGACACAACAGGGACCTCGTCGAGCGGCCGGGCCCGTTCCGTACGGGCTCCCGGGCCACGCGCGTTGCCCGGGATGCAGAGCCTCGCCCGGTCGATGCGCCCGCTGCGCGGCTTCCGGGACCACCGGCAGCGCACGGTGGTGGACATCGACGCCACGGTCGGACTCACCGCTGAGACCGGAGTGCTGGATGTGGTCTCGCGCCCGGACCGGGAGCTACGGCACACGGCGGTGCTGCTGGTCGACGACTCCGCGTCCATGCGGGTGTGGCGGGGACTCGTACTGGATGTCCGGCGGCTCCTGGAGCGCGGCGGCGTCTTCCGCTCCGTCGAGGTCCACCGCTGGAATCCGCGCAGGCCGCGTACATACGGCAGCACTCCGCGTACGGAGTCGCCGGTCACCCTGGTGCTGACGGACGGGGTGCATCCGGCCTGGCGGACGGCGGCGACGGGCCGTGCGGTGGCGGCCTGGGGGCGGACCGGTCCGGTGGCGCTGCTGTCGCCGCTGCCGAGGCGGCTGTGGCGGGGCACGGCGTTCGACGCGCAGGCCCAACTCCTCAAGGCGGAGCGACCGTTCGGGCTGAGTGGTGATCTGACGGTGCTGGATCCGCTGACCGGGAGTCCGGTCGGGACGGCGGATGGCGGACCGGAGAGGGCGGCGGCGAGCAGTGCGGCGGCTGGAGTGGCGGGCGGGCTGCCCGTACCGGTCCTGGCGCTGTCGCCGTCCTCGCTGGCGTCCTGGGCCCGGCTGCTCACCAGACCGGGGGTGCCGCGTCTGGTCGATACGGTGATGCTGGACGTGGATGCCGCCGATGAGCCGGACCTGCTCTTGCCGGAGTCCCCGTCGGAGGAGAGCGGGTCCGGGGAGATCGCGCCGAGCGGGCTGATCGAGCAGTTCCGGGGTTCGTTCTCGCCGCAGGCGTATCAGCTCGCCGTACGGCTGTCCGCGATCAGGCCGCTGAGCATGCCGGTGATGCAGCTCGTCCGTACGGCCACGCTCCCCGGCAGCTCGTCGGCGATCGTCGCGGAAGTACTGCTCGGCGGTCTGCTCCAGCCGCTCACGGAGGACGGGCCGCGGACGGCACTCCGGCTGCCACCCGCGACGCGGCGGGGTGACACACTGTACGACTTCAAGCCCGGCGTCCGGGAGTTGCTCGCCACCGGGCTCAGCATGGAGCAGTCGATCGATGTGGTGGAGGCAGTGGGGCGGGTCCTGGAGCCCTATCTCGGGCGTATGCCGGACTTCGCCGCCCTGCTCGCCGACCCGGCGGGCCGGGTCGCACTGCCGGAGGGGGCGTCGGCGTTCGCGGCACTGGTGAGCCCGGCGATCGACCGGCTGTACCCGCTGCCGAGCGTGTCGAGTCCGTCGTTCGTGGAGGTCCCGTCCGTACCCCGGGCCGCGCCGAGCGCGGGACCGCTACGCTTCACGGTCCTGGGCCCGGAACTGGCCTGGCGGGGCGACGAACCGCTGAGGCTGTCGCCCCGACTGCGCGCCGTGCTCACGCCGCTGCTGCTGAGCGGCGGCGGGCGCGCGGTATCGACGGAGCGGCTCATCGACGCCGTCTGGGGTAATACGCCGCCACGCAAACCCGAACGCTTGCTGCACGCCTATGTCTCCCGGCTGCGCAGAGAGCTGCGCCCCGAGGCGACCATCGTCAGGGAAGAGGGTGCGGGCTACCGGCTGCGCCGCGCGCCCGACCGGGCTCACCTCCCCTTGGATCTCATGCTGGCCGAGGGGTACTACGAGGATGCGCGCACCGCTTGGGCGGCCGACGAAACCTCCCGCTCACACACGTACTTGACGGAGGCGCTCGCGCTGTTCCGGGGCGAACCGCTCGCCGGAGTATCGGGCCGGTTCGCGGAGATCGAGCGCGGCCAGCTCGCCGAATGGCGGCTTCAGATGCTGGAAGCCCGGTGCCAACTCGATGTACGCCTGGGTCATTACGCGAAGGCCGCTGCGGATCTCAGCACCCTGACGGCCGAACATCCCCTGCGGGAACGCTTCCGCTCGCTGCTGATGCTCGCACTCCACGGAAGCGGCCGGTACGCGGACGCGCTCACCGTGTACGAAGACACGCGTCGGCTGCTCACCGATGAGCTGGGCGTGGCGCCCGGCCCCGAGCTGACCAGGGTTTATCGAGAGGTACTCCGGAGGACCCCGGTCGAATCGATCGAGCTCGACGTGCTGTTCCGCCGAGGCTCCCTCCTGCCTCCGGAGCTGCCATCCGATCAGGGGGAAAGAAGCGCTCCGCTTCAGTGTGCTCGGTCCGGTCCGGGTATGGCGCGACGGAACTCTGCTGCCGAGCGGATCGCCACAGCAACGTGCCGTGCTGGCAGGGCTGTTGCTGTATCCAGAGCGGACCGCCACCACTCCACAACTCATCCGGGCGGTGTGGGGCGACGATCCGCCCGCCATGGCGGCTGCGGCGCTCCGGACCTATGCGTCCCGCCTCCGCAAGATTCTCGGCCGTGATGTCCTGGTCAGTGAGCGCGGCGGCTACACACTGCGGATCGAGCCCGACGCCCTTGACAGGGGCAGAGCCGAGAGACTGGTGGACGAGGCCGCGCGTGCCGGTCGGCAGGGGGATCGAGGTCGAGTGGGCGAACTGCTCGAAGCGGCGGTGGCGCTGTGGGACGGCGAGCCGCTGGCGGGGATCCCGGGACCGTTCGCCGAGAACCAGCGGAACCATCTCACAAACTGGCGCCTGGAACTCATCGAGCAGCGGCTGGAGTTGGATCTGGAGGATGGTGCCCATGCCGGGGTGGTCTCCGAGCTGACCGCGTTGACTGCCGAACATCCCCTGCGGGAGCCGCTGCGCGAGTTGCTCATGCTGGCGCTGTACCGCAGCGGGCGGCAGGCCGAGGCGCTCGGCGTCTACGCCGACCTCCGCCGGCTCCTCGCGGATGAACTGGGCGTCGAGCCGGACCGGCGGCTCTCCGACCTCCGGCAGCGCATTCTGGCGGCGGACCCGGGACTGAGTCTGCCGACGGCTCCGGAGGCCGTGGACGCCGAAGTGCCGGTCCCGAGGCTGCTTCCGCCGGGCATACGCGACTTCACCGGCCGAGACGCCTTCGTACAGGACCTGACCGACAGCCTCGTCTCTCAGGCCAGGGCGTCCGTGATGGCGATCTCCTCGGTCGCGGGTCTCGGTGGCGTCGGCAAGACCGCGCTCGCGGTACGGATCGCCCACAAAGCCCGCGAGCACTTTCTGGACGGCCAGCTCTATGCCGACCTCCGGGGCAACAACAAGAACCCCGCCGAGCCCTCAGCCGTCCTCGGAGGGTTCCTGCGTGCGCTCGGCACCGCCGACTCGGCGATCCCGGACTCCCTGGCGGAGCAGGGGGCGCTCTACCGTTCGCTTCTTGAGGGCCGCCGCGTCCTCGTCCTTCTGGACAACGCCCGTGACGCGGACCAGGTCCAGGCCCTGCTTCCCCGCACGATGGGCTGCGCCGCCCTGGTCACCAGTCGGAGACGCCTGATCGGCCTGCCCGATGCGTATCTGGTGAACCTCGATGTCATGGCGCCCGAAGAGGCACTCGAACTCTTCGCGAGCATCGTCGGCGAGCAGCGCGCCACCGCTGAACGCAAGGCCGCCCTCGATGTGGTGGCCGCCTGCGGCTTTCTGCCGCTCGCCATCCGCATCATCGCTTCGCGTCTCGCCGCCCGCCCCCGGTGGACCATCGAGTCGGTCGCCACCTCGCTCACCGACGAACGCCGGCGCCTGGATGAACTACAGGCCGATGATCTCGCGATCAGGGCGGTCTTCGAAGTCGGCTACCGGCAGCTCGAACCCGCCCAGGCGCGCGCGTTCCGGCTGCTCGGACTTCCCGACGGCCCGGACATCTCGCCGGCCGCGGCCTCCGCCGCACTGGACCTGCCACGCGACGACACGAAGGACCTGCTGGAATCCTTGGTCGATGCCTCTCAGCTCGAATCGACGGCTCCGGGCCGTTATCGCCATCACGACCTGATGCGTCTTTACGCGCGTGAATGCGCGGAGCGCGACGAACAGCCGCCTTCGGAGTGCGAGTCGGCGATGTCGCGCCTGCTGGACTTCTATCTGGCCACAGCGAAGACGGTGTACGCGACGGACCGCCCGGACGACCGGCTGATCGAGCATCTGGAACCGACCGCGGTCCCCGGGCTCCCCATGCGGAACAGGCGCGAGGCTCACAACTGGCTCTACGACGAGGCGCCCTCTCTCCTGGCCCATGTCCACCGCTCCGCCGGTCGCAACACACTGCGGCGAGCCGTCGACCTCCTGCTCGCCTCGCGGGACTTGGCCGAGTCGGGAACCCACGGGCAGGCGTACACGGCAGCGGCGGAAGCGGCCTGTGAGGCGGCGCGCGCGATGTCGGACACACGCGCGGAAGTTCGGGCACGCGTCTGTCTCTCCCACGCGCATGTCGCCGCCGGGCGGTTCGAGGAAGCGGACAGACAGGCCGCGGCAGCCATGGCCGGCTGCGTCATCGTGGACGACCCTCTTTCCGCGGGCCTCGTCTCCAACCAGCAGGGAATCGTCGCGCTCTACCGGAACCGGCACGGAGACGCGCAGGACCACTTCCAACAGGCCATCGGCGCGTTCCGCAGAAACGGCGACCGCTCCGGCGAGGCCTCCGCTCTCTGCGACATCGCGCGCGCTCAACTGGCCATGGGTGACCCTCGGTCCGCCGTCCGCAGCGCCGAAAGAGGGCTGGACATTCTACGGACCCTGCGAGCCGGCCTCCGCGTCGGCAATGCCCTCTACGCCCTGGGCATGGCCTTAACCGCGCGGAGTCAGCACGAGCGGGCGGCGGAAGTCCTGTTGGAGGCGGTCGACATCTTCAGGGGAGCCCGGCACCCCTTCTGGGAAGGCATGACACGCTTCCGGCTCGCAGAAGCCCATCTGGCCGCCGACCGCCCCGCCCGGGCTGTCTCCGCCGCCGAGCGAGCCCTCGGTCTGCTCGGCGAGGTGGGCGGCGACTGGCGCCGGGCGAATGTGCTGACCGTACTCGGTAAGGGTCTGGCCGGTATCGGCCAGACCGCCCGCGCCCACGCCTGCTGGACCGAGGCTCTGAGCACCTACCGCGAACTGGCATCCCCCGAAACCGAAGAAGTGACCCGGCTCCTCGCCACACCACTCGGGCTCGCTCAGTAACGGCGCTCAGTAATAGCCCGTCTCGCCGTCGAGCAGTTCCCGGATCGCGTCCGCATGCCCCGCGTGCCGGGCCGTCTCCTCGATCATGTGCAGCAGCATCCACCGCACGCTCGCCGCCGAGGCCTTGAAGTCCGGGTGCCGGCCCACCTCGTCCAGCCCATGGGCCGCGACAAGTTCGTCCGACACCGCGCACTGCCGCTCGTACTCCTCCAGAAGCTGTGCGAGCGGGATGCCCTCGACCATCATGTCGGCGCCCTCTGTCTCCTGGAACATGGGCCCCTCGGCGGGCCGGCCCAACAGAATGACCTCGAACCAGAGGTGCTCGACCCACCGCATGTGGGAGACCAGTCCGGCCATCGTCATCAGCGGCGAGGAGGGCAGGACGGTGCGGTGCGCGTCCGCTTCGGAGAGTCCTTCGCATTTCCAGTGGATGATCGCGCGCTGCATGTCGAGCCAGCCGAGAAGCTGGGTCCGTTCATCGGCGGTATACGCGGGGCGCGTACGGGAAGGGGCCATGGGCCCGGACGCTAGCGCAGCCCATGCCCCGGAAGCATCCGAGTTTCGGCGCGCCGTCCGCAGCCGGCCGAGCGGGTCGGAGCCGGCCGGTCAGAATCCCTTGCGCAGCGTCATCAGCAGATCTGTCGTGCGGCTCGCCGGCTCCGCGTGCGCCACCATCCGGTCCATCGCCTCCATGTGCTCGGCGACCTCGTGCTCCTCGTCGAGATAGAGCGCCCCGGTCAGATACTCGATGTAGACCATGTCCGGAACCTCGGGCACATCGAAGCGGAACAGTACGAACGGGCTGTACGTGCCCGGGTGGTGGCCCGCGCCCAGTTCGGCGATCTGGAGCGTCACGTTCGGCAGCTCCGTCGCCTCCAGCAGCCGGTCGATCTGCGCCCGCATCACCGCCGCCGAGCCCACCGGTCTGCGCAGGACGGTCTCGTCCAGCACGGCCCAGTAGGCCGGCGCGTCCGGCCGGGTGAGCAGGGCCTGGCGTTGGCAGCGCAGGGACACATGGCGTTCTATCCGCTCGGAGTCGGCCGTCCGCCCCAGCGCTCCGGTGGTGAGGACCTGGCGGGCGTAGTCCTCGGTCTGGAGCAGGCCCGGCACGAAGTGCGGTTCGTACACACGCATGGTCGTGGCGGCCTCTTCGAGGCTGACGTATCCGCTGAACCACTCCGGGAGTATGTCGTGGTAACGCTGCCACCAGCCGGGCTCGTTGGCCTCCTCGGCCAGCCGAAGAAAGACCTCGGCCTCCTGGCCGGCCACTCCGTACGCGGGCAGCAGGATCTGCAGGTAGGGGATTTTCAGCCCGACCTCGGCCGTTTCCATCCGCCGTATGGTGGCCTGGGTGATTCGGAGCAGCTTGCCGGCCTGCTCCCTGCTCAGCCCCGCCTTCTGGCGCAGGGCACGCAACTGTCTGCTGAGGACGAGCTGCCCGATCGTCGGGGCAGATCGCGGCTCGCTCATCTCCCACCCCCGAGCAACACCACTGTTTTCGGGCAGTCTGCCACAGCAACTGCTATGTGGGGATGGCATGTTGATCGTCGAGTTCCAGCCGGATGCCCCAGGTGCCACATCCTTACCAGCCGCCGGTCATCGGCCGGTCAATGAGCGGTCATCGGCCGGTGAACGGCTTCTCCTCGTCCATGGGTCAGTCGCGGCTCGGTCGGCGCTGAGTCGTCGCTCCGTCGCTGGTCAGCCGCCCGTTCCGCGGAAGGCGCGGCGGTATGTGCCCGGGCTGGTGCCGACGACGCGCTTGAAGCGTTCCCGGAAGGCCGTGGGGGAACCGAATCCGGCCTGGGTCGCGATGCGGTCGACGGAGTGGGTGGTGGTTTCGAGGAGGTACTGGGCCCGGCGGATCCGGGCCCGGTGGAGCCAGCGCAGGGGTGTGGTGCCGGTCTGCTCGCGGAAGCGCCGGCTGAGGGTACGGCTGCTCATCCGGGCCCGTACGGCGATGTCGTCGAGGGTCAGGTCCTGGTCGGCGTTCTCGTCGAGCCACCGGAGCAGCGGCTCCATGGTGGCTCCGGCGGGGGCGGGCGGCTGGGCGTGCACGATGAACTGGGCCTGGCCTCCCTCGCGTTCGAGCGGCATGACCGAGAGCCGGGCCGTGTCGGCCGCGACCGCGGAGCCGTGGTCCTTGCGGACCATGTGCAGACAGAGGTCGAGTCCGGCGGCGGCTCCGGCCGAGGTGAGGAACTGTCCGTTGTCGACATAGAGCACGTCGGGGTCGACGCCGATCTCCGGATGAAGCTCCGCCAGCCTGGGGGCGGCCAGCCAGTGGGTGGTGGCGCGCAGTCCGTCGAGGAGGCCGGTGGCGGCGAGTACGAAGGCGCCCGCGCAGATGGAGGCGATACGGGTGCCGTGCGCCGCGGCCTCCCGGAGCGCGTCGAGTACGGCGGCGGGGACGGGAGCGGCGTCCTCCGAGGTGCCCGGGACGATGATCGTGTCCGCCTCGCGCAGCGCGTCGAGGCCGTGCGGGGCGCGCAGGACGAACGGGCCCGCGTCGACCTCGTCCGCCGGGGCGCAGATCAGTACGCGGTAGGCGGCGCGGCCGTCGGGCAGCCGGGTGCGGGAGAACACCTCGATGGGGGTGGCCAGGTCGAAGGAGATGACCTGGTCGAGCGCGAGTACGGCCACGGTGTGCATGGCGAGATGCTAAGCCACCGACGGATTACCGCCACAGCCCGCCCCGACCAGTATGGTTTCGCGGTGTGTCCGATTTCATACGTAACGAACGCCGTTCCGTACGGAACGGCATCCTGCGCGGATGCCGGGCAAACCTGCTGGCGAGAATCCGTTGAATCATGGCACTGATGCCACTACTGGCCGGGCGGGCCACCGCCTAGCGTCCCCACCTGTGACGAAATTCCTTCTGACCGTTCATGTCCTGGCCGCGATCGTCGCGATCGGACCGGTCACCGTGGCAGCCAGCATGTTTCCGCCCACCGTCCGCCGAGCGATGGCGGATCCCACCGATCCACAGGCGGTGGCATGGGTACGGCTGCTGCACCGGATCTGCCGTGTCTATGCCGTCATGGGTGCGGCGGTCCCGGTCTTCGGCTTCGCCACCGCGAGCTCGATGGGCGTGCTCGGGGACACCTGGCTGATCGTCTCGATCGTGCTGACCGCCATCGCGGCCGGGGTCCTGGGCGCGCTCGTACTCCCGCGTCAGGAAGCCCTGTTGACGGGGATCGAAGCGGCGGCCTCCGTCCCGTCCGGAGCGGAAGCGCCACAACGGGTGCCCGCACAGCCCGAGTCCGCGCAGCCGGACTCACGCCGGGCGACCGCACGTCTCGCCATGGCCACCGGGATCTTCAATCTCCTCTGGGCCACGGTCACGGTCCTGATGATCGTCCGCCCGGGGTCCACAACGGGTGCCTGATTTACCGTCATTGCCAAGTCATTACATGGCCATGTCATGTCGATGACATGGCCTCAGACCATCTTGTCGAGGGCGCGGGGCCTCCGCGATCGTTCTCCCACAGGCGGGCAACGGAACCATGCGCACCGCCTCGCGCATACTCCCGTATGCGTCCCCCACATTGCGCACGCACCCCCGCGCACCTCGATGAGGAGGACCCCTCACCATGGCAAGGATGCGTACCAGCAGGACGCGGATCGCCGCCGCGATCACCGCGGCGGCGGCAGCCGCGGCTCTCGGAGCGGTGTCCGCTCCCGCACAGGCGGCCCCCGCGGTCGGCACCGTCGTCGGCGCCGAGGCCAAGGACGCCGTGGCGGGCAGCTACATCGTCACGCTGAAGAAGACGTCCGGCCTCAAGTCCGCCTCCGCGGCGGGCCGGAGCGTCGTGGCGGAGTACGGCGGCACGGTCGAGCACACGTACACGGCGGCCCTCAACGGCTACGCCGCGAACCTCTCGCCCGAGCAGGCGCGGAGACTGGCCGCCGACCCGGCCGTGGACAAGGTCTTCCAGGACCGCGAGGTGCACGCGCTCGCCACCCAGACCAACCCGCCGTCGTGGGGCCTGGACCGGATCGACCAGGCCGCGCTCCCCCTGAACGGCCAGTACACGTACCCCGACACGGCCGGCGAGGGCACCACGGTCTACGTCATCGACACCGGAGTCCGCATCACGCACCAGGACTTCGGCGGCCGGGCCGCGTACGGCTACGACGCGGTCGACAACGACAACACCGCGCAGGACGGCAACGGCCACGGCACCCATGTCGCGGCCAACGTCGCCGGCAATGTCTACGGCGTGGCGAAGAAGGCCAGGATCGTGGGCGTGCGCGTGCTCAACAACGCGGGCTCCGGCACCACGGCCCAGGTCGTCGCGGGCATCGACTGGGTGACCCGGAACCACACGGGTCCCTCCGTCGCGAACATGTCCCTCGGCGGTGGCGCCAACGCCGCGCTGGACACCGCGGTACAGAACTCCATCAACAGCGGTGTGACCTACGCGGTCGCCGCCGGCAACAACGGGCTCAACGCGCAGAACTACTCGCCGGCCCGGGTCGCCGACGCCATCACCGTGGGCGCGACCACCAGCACGGACGCCCGCGCCAGCTACTCCAACTACGGTGCGCGCGTGGACCTGTTCGCGCCGGGCAGCGCCATCACCAGCGCCTGGAACACCTCGGACACGGCGAGCAGCTCCATCTCCGGCACCTCGATGGCCACGCCTCATGTGGCCGGAGCGGCGGCCGTCTACCTCGCCGGGCACACCACCGCCACCCCGGCCCAGGTCGCCACGGCCCTGGTGAACGGCGCCACGAACAATGTGGTGGGCAACCCGGGCAGCGGCTCGCCCAACAAGCTCCTCCGCATAGTCCCGTAACACGCACCGCTGGTCCCGTAACACGCACGGCTGTAACACGCACCGCGCCCGCCGCCATCCAGGCGGCGGGCGCACCACGTCGTATACCTGAGTGTTGTATACCTGAGCGGCCCGGGCGGCGGTCACTCGTCCCGGTAGGTCTCCAGCAGCCTCAGCCACACCTCGCTGATCGTCGGATACGACGGAACCGCGTGCCACAGACGGCTGATCGGCACCTCACCGGCCACCGCGATCGTCGCCGAGTGCAGCAGTTCGCCGACGCCGGGACCGACGAAGGTCACACCGCGCAGGATCTCGCGTTCGAGGTCGACGACCATCCGGGCGCGGCCGTGGTACCCGTCGACATAGAGCGCGGCACCGGACACATTGCCGATCTCGTAGTCGACCGCGCGCACCCGGTGGCCCGCGCGCTCGGCCTCGGCGAGGCTGAGTCCGACCGCGCCGACCTCGGGGTCGGTGAAGACGACCTGCGGGACGGCGGCGTGGTCGGCGGTGGTGGCGTACGGGCCCCAGGGCGCGGAGACCGGTACGGACGAGTCCTCGGCCCTGGCCGCGATGGCGGCGCCGGCGATCCGCGCCTGGTACTTGCCCTGATGGGTCAGCAGCGCACGGCGGTTGACATCGCCGACCGCGTAGAGCCAGTCACTGCCCTCGACCAGGCAACTGTCGTCGACCGTCAGCCAGGACCCCGGTTCGAGACCGACCGACTCCATTCCGATGTCCTCGGTGCGCGGTGCCCGCCCGGTGGCGAACAGCACCTCGTCGGCCTCGATCCGCTCGCCGTCCGTCAGCACCACGGTCACCGGACCGGTGCCGCCCGTACGCTCGACCGCGGCGAGCGAGACCCCCGTACGGACCGTGGCGCCTGCCTCGGTCAGTGCCTCGACGACCAGCTCACCGGCGAACGGCTCCATCTTCGGCAGCACCCCGGTGCCACGCACCAGCAGGGTCACCTCCGAGCCGAGCGCCCGCCAGGCGGTGGCCATCTCGACGCCCACCACTCCCCCGCCGACGACCACGAGCCGCCCTGGGACGCTCTGCGAGGCGGTCGCCTCGCGGCTGGTCCAGGGGTTGGCACCGGCGAGTCCGGGCAGCTCGGGCAGGAGGGCGCGGCTGCCCGTACAGACGGCGACGGCATGGCGGGCGTTCAGGACCCGCAGCTCGCCGTCGGGAGCCGTGACGACGACCCTCCTCTTGCCGTCCAGCCGGCCATGGCCCCGGTAGAGGTCCGCGCCGATGCCCGTGAGCCAGCCGACCTGGCCGTCGTCCTTCCAGTTCGAGGTGAACTCATTGCGGTGGGCCAGCACCGCCTGCACATCGAGCGGCCCGCTCGCCGCCTGGCGCAGTCCGGCCACCCTGCGTGCCTCGGCGCGCGCGATCACCGGGCGCAGCAGCGCCTTGCTGGGCATACAGGCCCAGTACGAACATTCCCCGCCGACCAGTTCACTCTCGACGATCGCCGTGCTCAGCCCGGCCGCCCTGGTGCGGTCGGCGACATTCTCGCCGACCGGCCCCGCGCCCAGCACCACTACGTCGTACTCCATCGCATCCGTCGCTTCCGTCATGGGGACAGTCTGGTGGGGCGCCCGCCGCATGGCCACATGATCTTCGGGCAGGGGCTCCAGGAATACGCCGCGGTCATCGCCGGTTGACGCAGGCGGCTTCCCCCTCAGAGTCAGGAAGAGGTACCAGGACATGGCCACTGTGGAACTCACCAAGGAGAACTTCGACCGGACGGTGTCGGAGAACGACTTCATCCTGATCGACTTCTGGGCTTCCTGGTGCGGTCCGTGCCGCCAGTTCGCCCCGGTGTACGAGAAGGCGTCGGAGCGGCACGAGGACCTCGTCTTCGCGAAGGTCGACACGGAGGCGCAGCAGGAGCTGGCCGCCGCCTTCGACATCCGCTCGATCCCCACGCTGATGATCGTCCGTGACAATGTCGCGGTGTTCGCCCAGCCCGGAGCGCTGCCCGAGACGGCGCTGGAGGATGTGATCGGCCAGGCGCGCGCGCTGGACATGGACGAGGTGCGCAAGTCGGTCGCGGAGGCCGAGGCGAAGGCGAAGGGCGCCGAGAGCGCCTGATCCCCGGCGGCGGTCGCCGCGCCGGTCCCGGTGGCCGTGACCGCGCCGGAGCTCAGAAGGGATGTCCCGCCGGTTCGCGTCGTACGGTCGTCCAGCGCAGCTCGGTGAACGCGTCCAGGTTGGCTTCGCCGCCGAAGCGGGCACCCGTGCCCGAGGCGGCGAGGCCTCCGAACGGAGCGACCGCCTCGTCATTGACCGTCTGGTCGTTGACATGGGCGATGCCGGTGGGGATACGGTCCGCCAGTTCGAGCCCGAGGGCGGTGTCGCGGGTGACGATGCCGAGGGAGAGCCCGTAGGGACCGGCCGCGGCCAGCGCGGCGGCCTCGTCGAGCGTGGCGAAGGACCGTACGGGCGCGACGGGCCCGAAGACCTCCTCGGTGTACGCGGGCGTGTGGTCGCCGGCGTCGGCGATCACGGTGGGCCGGTAGAACGGGCCCCGGTGTCCGCCGCCCGCGGCGACCCTGGCCCCGCGGACCGTGCTCGCCTTCACCAGGGCGTCGATCCTGGCGAGTTGGGCCCTGTCGATGACCGGGCCGAGATGGACCTCCTCGCGGTACGGATCGCCGACCGTGAGCGATTCGGCCCGGGCGGCGAGCCGTTCTACGTACTCCTCGTACAGCGAGGCGTGGACGAGATGGCGGCCGGTGGTCATACAGATCTGGCCCTGGTGGAAGAACGAACCCCAGGACGCCTGGGCGACCGCCGCCTCGATGTCCGCGTCGGCGAGCACGACGAGCGCGGAGTTTCCGCCCAGTTCGAGATGGGCGCGCTTGAGGCAGCGGCCCGCGGTCTCGCCGACCGCGCGGCCCGCGCCCGTCGAGCCGGTGAAGGAGATCACCCGTATCCGCTCGTCCGCGACCAGCGCCTGCCCGGCCGCCGCGCCGCCCGGCAGGATGTGCAGCAGCCCTTCCGGCAGGCCCGCCCCGGCGAGGACCGCGGCGAGGGCGAGCCCTCCGCAGACCGCGGTGCGCGGGTCCGGCTTGAGCAGGACGGCGTTGCCCAGCGCGAGGGCCGGTGCGACGGACCGTACGGCGAGGACCAGCGGGACGTTGAAGGGCGCGATGACACCGACGACCCCGGCCGGGACCCGGCGGGTGCAGGAGAATCTGGGCTCCGCGCTGGCCAGCACCTGGCCGGTGGGGCGGGAGGCGAGCGCGGCGGCCTCGTAGCACTCCTGGGCGGCGATCCGCAGTTCGAAGTCCGCTTTGCCGGGCACCGAGCCGGACTCCCGTACCAGCCACTCACGCAGTTCGTCCGCGTGCATGGCGAACAGGTCGCCCGCGCGCCGCAGTACGCCGGCCCGGACCGGATACGGGGTCGCGGCCCAGGCCCGCTGCGCGGCCTCCGCGGTCGCGGAGACGGCCGCGATGTCGTCGGGCGACGCGAGCGCGACCGTACCGAGCGTGTCTCCGGTGGCGGGCTCGACGACCGCCGACTCACCTCCGGAGAGCGGGCCGGGCTGCCAGGTCTTCGGGTCGAGCAGGGGCATGGAAGGTCTCCAACGGCGACGGCAGGCAGGGGAGTTCGCCTGGTGAACTTTCGTTCGCATCAGGCGGGCCCCGAGTGTCTGCCCGTCGCCGACCGCTGTCAACGGTCCTGACGGTCCTGGGAAGCGGGGAGCGTACGGGCGCGGAGCGGGGTTCCCCGACTCAGACGGGGGCGACGGGGAGCACCCGGACGGACAGCCCGTAGTCCAGTTCCTCACCGTCGACGAGCAGCGCCTCCACCGTGAAGGTCTCGGGATCGATGTCCGCGACCATGCCGTGGCCCGCGTACCGCGGATAACCGGAGGCACCCGTGTCACCGGTCGCCTCGACCACGGCCGAGCGCAGGGCGTTGCCGGCGGAGGGCGGACCTTCGGCGCCCTCGGTGAACCCGGCGACGAGGAGGATCTCGAAGCGCTGCGGAACGGTGCGCATGATCCGACGCTAGCCACCCCGCGGCGGGGGCGCACCTTGTCACCGGGCGCCGGACGGGCGGCTGCGTGCGGAGTCCTCGAACGCCGGACGGGCCGCTCCGGGCCCGCCGGTCAGCACGGCCGGGAGACCCGGACGCCGGGGTGCGCGGCGGAGGTTCTACCGTCGTGCGCATGACGCGCTTCTCCGACACCGACACCGGGCAGGCCGGTCACGACCTGCCGGGCCGTACCGGTCCCACCGCCACCACCGAGGCCGACCCCCGCGCCGTGGGCCCGGTCCGCACCTCGTACGCGCCCGAGCACGACGGCGACCCCGACCCCGGCGAGATCGTCTGGACGTGGGTGCCGTACGAGGAGAACGACGGGCGCGGCAAGGACCGGCCGGTGCTGGTGGTGGCGCGTGAGGCCGCGGGCACGCTGCTCGCCGTGCAGCTCTCCAGCAAGCGGCACGACCACGACCGCGAGTGGGTGCCGATCGGAGTGGGCCCGTGGGACCGCGCGGGGCGCGAGTCCTGGGTGGATGTCGACCGGGTGCTGCGGGTCCACGAGAAGGGGATGCGGCGGGAGGCCTGCGCGCTGGACCGGGGGCGGTTCAATCTGGTGGTGAACCGGCTGCGGGAACGTTACGGCTGGAGCTGACGAGGCCGGAGCCGACCGGCCGGGGGCCCGCCCAGCGGGGGCCGTTACGCGAACGCCTCGCGGAACGCGCCCAGTGTCGTCGCCCCCGCCGTACGGTCCAGCACCGCGAACACCACCTCGTCGAAGCGGTCCGCGAACCGGCCCTCCCCGGTGAGCAGCGCGTGGAAGGTCCCCGCGACCACCGCCGGATCGTTGCGGAACACCCCGCAGCCCCAGGCGCCCAGCACCAGCCGCCGGTAGCCGCGCTCCGCCGCCGTCTCCAGCACCCGTTCGGCACGGGCGGCGAGCGCGGCCGGTATCCGGTGCGCCTCGTCGGGCGCGCGCCGGACGATCACGCCCGCGTTGGGCGCGGGCGAGGTGAGGAAGCCGACGTGGTACGGGGTTCCGAGGAGGCCGCCCCTGTCGTCCCGGAAGACCGGTACGCCCGGTGAGTGGATGACACGGTCGGTGTAGAAGGGGCTGCGGTCGGCGCGGTGGTGGGCGTAGAACTCCGGTACGCGCAGCAGGGTGGTGTAGAGCGCGGAGGCCCGGCAGAGCGCCTCTTCCTGGGCCTGGGCCCCATTGAGATAGCCGCCGCCGGGATTGCGCGCGGAGGAGAAGTTCAGCACGGCCACCGCGCCCGGTTCTGCCGTACCGTCGGGGCGTACCGCCGCGTCCGGCGCCTCGGCGGTCAGCCGCCGGGCGGCCTCAAGGCTGCTCTCACCGGTCACCTCGACGGCCGTCCGGTGGCCCGCCGTACGGTCCGCCACCGGTACGGCCGGAATCACGACCGGCTCCGGTCCGTACATCCGTGTCCCGTCCAGCGAGGCGTCCAGGGCGGCGCGAATGAGCACGTCCCGGCCGTCCGGGGCACGGTACCTCCCCATTCGGACGATCTCCTCGGTTTGTTTCGCGATCCCCCGCAGCCGTGCGCTCATAAGCGAATCCTGGGTGAGCGGTCTCGCGCGGGGCAACTGCATTTCTAGCGAAACGATGACGTCAGGGGCACTCTTGTGCGAAGCGGCGACAGGGGCTTTAGGTTGGACGAAGCGCTTCGCCCCGGACCCGGGGCGGAGTACCGGTCTCGGTCTTCGACAGGAGGATCCGGCCATGCCACCCGAGAGTTTCACCGACGAGGGACCCGTACTCGGCGAGAACGACGCCGAGGAACTACTGCGCGGTATCTGTTTCAAGACCGGTCCGCCCCGCACCGTGGGGGTGGAACTGGAATGGCTCGTGCACGATCTGCACTCCCCCGAACAACCCGTCCGGGCCCGTCGGCTCAGCGAAGCCTTCGACGGACTGCGGACCCTCCGCCTCCGATCGGCGCTCACCTTCGAACCCGGCGGCCAGCTCGAACTCAGCTCGGCGCCCGCCGCGTCGCTGATGGAGTGCATCACCTCCACCGCCGCGGATCTGGCCCTCGTACGGGCGGCGCTCCGTACGGCGGGACTCACCCTCGCGGGTCTCGGTCAGGACCCCTGGCACTCTCCCGGCCGTCTGCTGCGCGAGCCGCGCTATGACGCGATGGAGACCTATCTCGACCGGATCGGTCCGGCCGGCCGCGCCATGATGCGGTCCACCGCCTCCATCCAGGTCTGTCTCGACGCGGGCCACGAGGAGCCGGGGCCGCTCGGCTACGGCCGGCGCTGGCAGCTCGCCCATCTGCTGGGCGCGGTGCTGGTCGCCGCGTTCGCCAACTCACCGATGCGCGAGCGCAGACCGACCGGCTGGCGCTCCAACCGGCAGGCGCTGTGGGCGCAGCTCGACCCGCCCCGTACATCGGCGCCGTCCTCGCGGTACGAACCACGGGCCGGCTGGGCCGCGCACGCCCTGGACGCGCCGGTGATGTGCATCCGGGCGCCCGAGGGGCCCTGGGCGGTGCCCGACGGGCTGACCTTTCGCGACTGGATCCGGTCCGGGCTGCCGCGCCCGCCGGTCCGCGCCGATCTCGACTACCACCTCACGACCCTCTTTCCGCCGGTCAGGCCGCGTGGCCATCTTGAGCTGCGGATGATCGACGCACAGCCCGGGGAGGACGGCTGGATGGTGCCGCTCGCGGTCACCACCGCGCTGTTCGACGATCCCGAGGCGTCGGAGACCGCCTACCGGACCGTCAAGGCGCTGGCGGAGACGGCGGGTTCGCTGCCCGCGCCGCGCAATCTGCTCTGGGTCAACGCCGCGCGGCACGGACTGGCCGACCCCGAGCTGCATATCGCCGCGATGGCCTGCTTCGCCCTCGCCCAGGAAGCACTTCCGCGCATCGGTGCCACTCCGGCCGTACAGGAAGCCGTCGCCGCTTTCAACGACCGTTATGTCGTGCCGGGCCGCTGCCCCGCCGACGAGCTGCGCGTCTCACTGAACGGAAAGGATCCAGGACATGACCACCGACTCCACGGACACCGCTGAGACGGACGGCACGGGAACGGGCGGCACGGGAACGGGCACCGGCGGGACGAACGCGGCCGCGACGAGCCCCACGGGCACGGGCGCCGCCGGGATACCGGCCGAACAGTTGCGCAGCCTGGCCGTGGACGCGCTGACCACCGCCCGGGACCGTACCGCGCTGCTCACCTCATGTGTCGACGACCACGATCTGACCGCGCAGCACTCCCCGCTGATGTCCCCCCTGGTCTGGGACCTGGCGCACATCGGCAACCAGGAGGAGCAGTGGCTGCTGCGGACCGTCGCGGGCCGCGCGGCGATCCGCCCCGAGATCGACTCGGTCTACGACGCCTTCGAGCATCCCCGCTCGGTCCGGCCCACCCTGCCGCTGCTGGCGCCCGCCGAGGCACGGGCGTACGCGTCGGACGTACGGGGCCGGGTCCTGGACGTCATCGAGCGCACCCCGCTGCACGGTGCCCCGCTGCTGGACGCGGGCTTCGCCTTCGGCATGATCGCGCAGCACGAGCAGCAACACGACGAGACCATGCTCATCACCCATCAACTGCGCAGGGGACCGGCCGCGCTGACCGCGCCCCCGCCGCCCGCCGGCGACACGGCGGGGCTGCCCGCCGAAGTGCTCGTACCGGCCGGTCCGTTCACCATGGGCACCTCCACCGAGCCCTGGGCGCTGGACAACGAGCGCCCGGCGCATCAGCGGCTCGTGCCCGCGTTCCTCATCGACACCGTGCCGGTGACCAATGGCGCCTACCTGCACTTCATCGAGGACGGCGGCTATACGGACGAGCGCTGGTGGGCCCCGGAGGGATGGGCGCAGATCCGCGAACACGGCATCGGCGCCCCGCTGTTCTGGCGGCGCGAGGGCGGGCAGTGGCTGCGCCGCCGCTTCGGCGTGGTGGAGCCGGTGCCGCCGGCCGAGCCGGTGCTCCATGTGAGCTGGTACGAGGCCGACGCGTACGCCCGGTGGGCGGGGCGGCGGCTGCCGAGCGAGGAGGAGTGGGAGAAGGCCGCGCGGCACGATCCCGTGTCCGGCCGGTCGCTGCGCCATCCCTGGGGCGACGAGGACGCCACCCCGGAGCGGGCCAACCTCGGCCAGCGCCATCTTCAGCCCGCCCCGGCGGGCAGCTATCCGCGGGGCGCCTCGCCGCTGGGGGTACGGCAGTTGATCGGCGATGTGTGGGAGTGGACGTCGAGCGACTTCCTGCCCTATCCGGGCTTCGCCGCCTTCCCGTACCGCGAGTACTCGGAGGTGTTCTTCGGCAGCGCCCACAAGGTGCTGCGCGGCGGTTCGTTCGCGGTGGACCCGGTGGCCTGCCGGGGCACCTTCCGCAACTGGGACCTGCCGGTGCGCCGCCAGATCTTCTCCGGCTTCCGCACAGCCCGTACCGCCCCCGCCGGAGAGTCCTGATGTGCCGTCAGATCGCTTATCTGGGACCGCCGGTGGCGCTCGGCGAGGTGCTGCTCGCGCCTCCGCACGCGCTCCACCGGCAGTCCTGGGCGCCGCGGTGCCAGCGGCACGGGACGGTCAACGCCGATGGTTTCGGGGTCGGCTGGTACGCCGAGGGCGATCCGGTGCCGGCCCGCTACCGGCGTGCCCTGCCCATCTGGGCCGACCTCGGATTCACGGATCTGGCCCGGGTCGTCCGCAGCGGCGCCCTGCTCGCCGCGGTGCGTGACGCGACGGTGGCGGGAGCCGACGGCGAGGCGGCGGCAGCGCCGTTCGCCGCCGGGCCCTGGCTGTTCGGGCACAACGGCTCCATAGACGGCTGGCCCGCGAGTGTCGCGGCCCCGGCCGCGACGCTGCCCGCCGAGGAACTGCTCGCCCTCCCCGCCCGCAGCGACTCGGCGCTGCTCTGGGCGCTGCTGCTGCACCGGCTGCGGGCCGGGGACGAACCGGGCCAGGCGCTCGCCGACACCGTTCTCGACGTCGCCACGGCCGCGCCCGCGTCCCGGCTCAATCTGCTGCTGACCGACGGCGCCCGGATCGCGGCGACCGCCTGGGGCGACTCGCTCTGGTACCTCACCGGTCCCGGCGAGCGCACGGTGGTGGCGTCCGAGCCGTACGACGACGATCCGCGCTGGCGCGAGGTCCCCGACCGCACGCTGCTCGTGGCGACCCGCGCCGATGTTCTGCTCTCCCCTCTCAAGGAGCCACCCGCGTGACCCCGTACGACATCACCCGCACCCTGCCCGAGGACGCCACCGGCGCCGCGCTGCGCGCCGATGTGCTCCAGGGGCTGACCCGTACCTCCAAGACACTGCCGCCCAAGTGGTTCTACGACGCCCGGGGCAGCGAACTGTTCGAGGAGATCACCCGGCTCCCCGAGTACTATCCGACCCGCGCCGAGCGGGAGATCCTGCTCGCGCGCGGACCCGCGATCGCGGCGGCGACCGGCGCGCGCACCCTGATCGAGCTGGGGTCGGGTTCGTCCGACAAGACCCGCCATCTGCTCGACGCGCTGACCTCGCTCCAGGTGTACGTGCCGGTCGATGTGAGCGAGAGCGCGCTGGCCGGGGCCGCGGAGGCGCTGCTCGCCGAGCGGCCGGGGCTGCGGGTGCACGCCCTGATCGCCGACTTCACCGGCGGGCTCACCCTGCCCGCCACCCCCGGTCCCCGGCTGGTCGCGTTCCTGGGCGGCACGATCGGCAATCTGCTGCCCGCCGAGCGCGCGGTGTTCCTGGCGTCGGTCCGGGCGCTGCTGGCGCCCGGTGACGCGCTGCTGCTCGGTACGGACCTGGTCAAGGACGAGTCCGTCCTGGTCAGGGCGTACGACGACACGGCCGGGGTGACGGCCGCGTTCAACAAGAACGTCCTCTCCGTCATCGACCGGGAACTGGGGGCCGACTTCGATCCGCGCGACTTCGACCATGTGGCGCTTTGGGACGCGGAGCACGAGTGGATCGAGATGCGGCTGAGGGCGCGCCGTGCCCTCACCGTGAAGATCCCCGAACTGAATCTGGTGACGCACTTCGGGGCCGGTGAGGAGGTACGAACGGAGATCTCGGCGAAGTTCCGTCAGGACGGGATCCGCGCCGAGCTCTCCGCCGCCGGCATGGAACTGGCGCACTGGTGGACCGACGAGGCGGGCCGCTTCGCGCTGTCGCTCGCGACAGCGGTCTGAGCGGGGACGGTCCGCGCGGCTCCGGTCTGGACGGGAACGGCCGGAGCCGGGGCGGTCGGCGCTGAAGCGGTCGGAGCGGTGACGCTCCGGCCGCGGGCGCGCCGGCCGCCGGTACGCCGCCAGGCGACCGTGCCCCGGGGAGCCGCGTCGGCCTTGTCCCGGGGAGCCGCGTCCGGCGTGACGACCCCGTCCGGTGCGACCGCGAGTCTGGCCGCCAGCGACAGCGCGCGGCGGTCGGCGTGGCAGCCGGCGGGGATCACCGGCAGGACCGCGATCTCCGCCGTCAGCCCCTCGGCCTTCACCACCCGCCACAGCGAGGCACCCAGCGAGTCCTCCCCCACAAAGGCCGGCGCGCCGGACGGCTCCCCGTCGGGACCGCGGTAGGTCAGCCGTACGGGCCGGACATCGGCGTCCGCGTCCATGGCGGCCTGGAAGACGGCCGTGGTGAACCGGCCGTGGTCCTTGCCGCACCAGGTGCAGGCCTCGGGGAAGACGACGACCCGTGAGCCCTCGTCCATTGCGGTGGCCAGGGTCCGTACGGTGCCGGGCAGTGCCCGCAGCCGCTCGCGCTCGACGAAGATCGTGCCGCCCAGGGTCGCCATCGCGCCCATCACCGGCCAGCCCCGGATCTCGCTCTTGGCCAGCATCCGCCCGGGGAAGACGGCGGCGAGCAGCGGTATGTCCAGCCAGGAGATGTGGTTGGAGACGACCAGCATCCCGGTGCCGCGCGGCGGCACGGGTTCGCCCACGATCCGGACGCGCAGGCCGAAGGCCCGGATCACGGTCCGGGCCCACGTCCGGGTCAGCCGGTCCCGGTGCGCGCCGCTGAGCAGGGAGACCAGCGGGGTGAGCACCACCCCCGCCAGGACGACGGGAATGCCCGCCGCCAGCCGGCCGATAGCGGTGAGCGTGCCGACGGCGGGGCCGTTGTGGGTGGCGCAGCCCTGCGGGGTGCAGGGCGCGACGGGCAGCCAGGCCCTCATGCCGACGGTACGGACGGTACGAGGGAAAGGAAGTGCCGCAGGTAGCGCGGGTTGGTACGGCGCATCGAGAGCAGCACGTACAGGTCGGCGCAGTCGAAGTCCGGGTCGTGCGCGGGCGCGCCGCACACCCAGGCGCCGAGCCGCAGATAGCCGCGCAGCAGCGGCGGCAGGTCGGCGGCGGAGCCGGGCGCGGCCTCGGTCTCCGGGGTCCAGAGCCGGTGCGGGGTGACCCAGTACTCCTCGGGCGCGAGGTTCTTGTTCTTGACGGTGGCCCAGGTGGTGGCCGCCAGGGCGCCGCCGTCCGCGAGCGGGATGGAGCAGCAGCCCGCCAGCCAGTTGTGGCCGCTGTTGGTCATGTAGCGGGCGAGTCCGGCCCAGATCAGGGCGATGACGCCGCCGGTGCGGTGCAGCGGGTGGACACAGGAGCGGCCGACCTCGACGAGGTCGTCCCGGATCGGGCCGAGCCGGGACAGGTCGAACTCGCTGTCGGAGTAGATCCGGCCCGCCTCCCTGGCCCGGTCCGGCGGCAGCAGCCGGTAGGTGCCGACGACCTCGCCGGTGGACTCCTCCCGTACCAGCAGGTGGTCGCAGTAGGCGTCGAAGGCGTCGACGTCCAGACCGGGCTCCGGTCCTTCGATGCGGGCGCCCAGCTCCCCGGCGAAGACCAGGTGGCGCAGCCGCTGCGCGGCCCGTACGTCCTCCTGGTTGCGCGCGAGGGAGACCACATAGCGCGTCTCGGCGTCGGCGGGAGCGGATGTGCCGACGGGCGACGGTGCGGTCGTGAGCGGAGCGGGTGCGATGGCGGACATGGCTGTCTCCTGTGCCGGTGGGGAAGGCGGCTGCCGGGGTCCGACGCTGGCGCGAAGGGCCCGGCACCTTGTTTCTTCCGTGACCGGCTGGATTTGACATGACCACACGGCGGAGAGCGGATGTGGGACGGTTGAATGCCGGGGACCGGAGCGGGTGACCGGTTCACCGGCACGTAACCTTTTCATGACTCTACGTGACGTACGGGCGCGGTCGAGCGCCCTCCGAGCCCTCGCCGTCACCGGTGGTTCAGCCCGAGACGAGTTCGGCGGTGATGCGCTCCGAGGCTTCCTTCGCGGACGCCTCGGGGTCCGCGCCTTCGAGGACGGCCGTCATATAGGGCTTGATCGGGTTGTCGGCCTCGACGCTCGCCCACTGCGGGGAGTTGGGGGTGGCCCGGCCCCGCGCGGCCCCCTCGGCCATCGCCGCCGTGCCCTCGTCGCCGCGGATGACACCGGCGAGTGTCACCTTGTTCGGCACGTAGCTCATGGTTCTCGCGAGATCCGTCTGCCACTTCTCGCCCGCCAGCGCCTTCACCACGTCGACGGCGGCCGAGTGGTGGCTGGAGTTCTTCGGGACGATCAGATCGGAGCCGCCGGTGAAGACCGCGCCGGGCTTGCCCGCCGTCTTGCCCGGGATGGGGAAGAAGCCGAGTTTGCCCTTCAGCTCCGGGTTCTTCTCCTCGATGAGCCGTGCCGAGCTGGGGGTGGAGATGATCTGCGCGACATCGCCCGCGGCGAAGACGTCCGCCTGCGGGGGCTTGGCCTCGTCGGAGTTCCTGGGGCCGTCACCCAGCGCCTGGAGGTCCTTGTAGAAGGACATGCCTCTGAGCGCGGCGGGCGAGTCGACCGCGCCCTGCCAGTCGCCGCCGGTCTCGACGGCCAGTTCGCCGCCCTCGTCCCAGATGAACCCGGCGAGGGTGTACCAGTCCTGGCCGGCGAGATAAATGCCCTGGTTGCTGCCGCGGTTCAGCTTCTCGGTGTCGGCCAGCCAGTCGTCGCGGGTCCTGGGCGGCTCCTCGATCCCGGCGAGCGCGAAGAGTTCCGTGTTGTAGATCACGACCCGGTTGGCCGCGTACCACGGGATGCCGAACTGTGCGCCGTTGATCTGGCCGGGCTGGGCGAGGCCGGGCAGCCATGCCTCGCTGCCGAGGTCGCGTACGGACTCCAGGGTGAGGTCGCGCAGATTCCCGCTCTCCGCGTACTGGGCGACCTGGGTGTTGCCGACCTCGATGACATCCGGCGCGTCCTGGCCGTCCAGCGCGGTCAGCACCTTCTCGCCGATCCCGGTCCACTCCTGGATCTTGATGTCCAGTTCGATGGAGGGGTGTTCGTTCTCGTAGTCGCTCACAAAGCGTTCGAGGAAGTCGTCGGAGACGCTGTCCTTCATCAGCCAGACGGTGACCGTGGTGGAGCCGCCCCCACCTGGCATCACTCCGCAGCCGCCGAGCACGACGGAGGAGACAACTGCCACGGAACAGGCGAGACATCGGTTCTTCACGTAGGTCAACCTTCTGGCGTGACGGCACGAAGAGAGGGCCCGACGTGGGGGGACACGAACGGTGTTCGCACGGGTGTGTGGGATTTTGGTATGGACCAAGGGGAGGGTCAAGTCCCCGAGGAAGACGGAGGGGAACGGCCGCCTGAACGGCGCCCGTTCCCCAGATGCCCGGTCCTCCGGCGCCGCGAGGTCAGCTCGCGGGCACCGTGTCCTCGAAGGCGGTGCCGGCCGCCCGGTAGGCGTTCACCTTCGCGGCGACCTGTGCGGGGGTCAGCACCTGGTCCTTGACGTGCAGGACGTAGTCGACCTTCTGGTCGTATGCCCGGGGTGTGGTGCTGGTCTGGCCCGCCAGGTCGATCAGCCACTGGTTGAAGTTGATCGACATGGGCCGCTCGGGCAGATAGCGGGCGTCGTGCGTGCCGAAGGTCTGGCCGTCGACGTAGTAGGTGATGGCGTTGTTGTCGATGGTGACCACGAGATCGTGCCAGCCGGCGTAGCTGACCCGGGACTCGGAGTGCTGGTTGACGGCCTCCCAGGGATCGGGCCGGTAGGTCTCCCAGGAGGTGGTGTAAAGGATGTTGGCGGGCTCGCCCCAGCCGCCGTTGGGCAGATACTCGAAGTCGTACTCGGCGTAGTCGTCGGCCATCGGGGCCTTGAGGTCGTTGATGGTGAAGAAGGTCTGGACGAGACGGTCCCCGTCCGGGCCGGACTTGGGGGTGTCGGAGAACCGCACCCGGGCCGCGTAGGTGCCGTTCTTGAACTTCGTGGCCCTGGTGAGGACTTCGGTCTGCTCGGTCGTCCCGCTCGTACCGGCCGTCGAAGTCTCCAGGTTCATCAGCGAGTTGGTCCCCTCCTTGGCGAAGGTGACGTTCTCGGGCGCCCAGGTGGCGCCCGGCACCCCGGGTCCGCCCGAGTTGGCGCGCACGCTCCAGCCGTGGGAAGCGAGCGCCGGATCGGTGTACGAGGTGTAGTCGAAGTCGTCGAAGAGCGCGGCCCCTCCGGTGGGCGGGTCGGTCGGGGGGTCGGTGGGCGGGTCCGTCGGGTCGCCCGGGTCGTTGCCGTCCGGGGCGGTGCCCCAGACCAGGGCGCCGCCTACCGTGGCGGTGGTCTTCGTCCAGTCGCCGTACGCGGTCTGCGCCGGGCCGAAGGAGTAGTCGTCACTCTGGTTGAGCGACGCCCAGTTGGAGCGGTAGAAGCGGAGCTGCATGTCACCGGTGTCGGCGCCGGGGGCGAGGGAGCCCGCGCCCGCGGTGAAGCCGACCTCCAGATAGCGGTCCGCGGTGGCCGTGGGGTTGGCGAGGGTGCCGAAGGTGCCGGTGATGTTGGCGCAGCCCTTCACCGCCCAGGAGCAGGCGAAGGTGTACGAGGCGCCCGCGTCGGCCTTGAAGTAGTAGCGGATCTTCACGGTGCCCAGCGAGACGGCGGACCCCGAGGTGTTGACCACCTTGAACCAGGGCTCGGCCTGGTCGGAGCCGGTGGAGCTCTGGCGGTACTGGACCTTCAGCGACGGGTCGGCGGCGGCGGCCGGCAGCGCGGTGAGCGCGGCGCAGCCCAGGGCCGCCGCCATGCCCAGCGCGGTGACGGTCCGTATCCCGGCGGCCCGCCCGCGTCGCGGGGTGCCGGGCAGTGCGGTGGTGCCGGTGGGCGGGGTGCCGCCCGCCGGCTCGGGGGTGCTCGCTCGTGTGGTCATCGACCGGTGTCCTCTCCTGGTGATCCTGATGTTCCCGATGGCCCTGAGTCGGGCGGGAAGGTGAACGAGGAATGGTGCGGGAGGCCGTGCGGGGGCCGGCCCGGTACGCGGAGCGCGTCGAGCCGGGTTCTGTGGTGGGCGAGCCGCCGCTGGAAGCCCGGCCAGTCCCGGTGCGGGGACCAGGCCGTCTCGGCGAGCGCGCAGAGCCGGGGAAAGGCCAGATACTCGGCGTGCTCGGCGGTGGGGACGTACTCGCTCCAGAGCTGTGCCTGGGTGCCGAGGACCCGGGCCGCCGCTGCCGGTTCCCAGTCGGCGGGCGCGGGGTCGAGGTCGTACACATCGCGCAGCGACACCACTCCGCCCGGCTGTCCGGGCGGTTCCTCGGGCCGCTCGCTCTGCGGATAGTCCAGATAGGTGGAGCGGTACGGCGCCATGATGACGTCCTGGCCCCGGCGGGCGGCGGTGAGCCCGTGCGCGGCGGACCGCCAGGGCACGGCGGTGAATCCGGCGGGCAGATCGCTGCCCGTCTCGGTCCAGCCGAGCGGCCGGCGGCCGTTCTCGGCGAGGAAGCCGCCGATCCGGCCCATGAACCAGCCGTGCAGCGCCTCGGGTCCGGACAGCCCCTCGGCCTCGGCCCGCCGGCGCGCGTCCGGCGAGCGCCGCCACTCGGTGGTCGGGCACTCCTCGCCGCCGATGTGCACATGCGGCGAGGGGAAGGTGTCCATGACCTCGTCCAGCACACCCCGGCAGAAGTCGAGGACCTGGTCGTGGACGCCGAGGACGTTCTCGCACACGCCCCAGCGGTCCCAGACGGTCAGTCTGCGCGAGGGGACATTGCCGAGTTCGGGGTACGCGGCGAGCGCGGCCCGTACATGACCGGGCATCTCGATCTCCGGTACGACGGTGACGCCCCGGGCGGCCGCGTACGCGACCAGGCCGGTCAGCTCCTCACGGGTGTACGCCCCGCCGTGCGGCTCCCCGCCCACCTCGGTGAGCTTCGGGTACGCGGCGACGGGCATCCGCCAGCCCTGGTCGTCGGTGAGATGGAGATGCAGCACATTGAGCTTGTGCAGGGCGAGCAGATCGGTGAACCGGCGCAGGAAGGAGACCGGCCGGAAGCGCCGCGCCACATCGAGCATCGCGCCGCGCCAGGCGAAGCGGGGTACGTCGGTGATCTGCACACAGGGCAGCGACCACTCCGTACCGCGCGCCCTCCGGTGCGACAGCGCCTGCGGAGGCAGGAGCTGACGGAGCGTCTGGACACCGCGTAACAGGCCCTCTTGGGCACCGGCGCGCAGCAGGACCGCGTCGGCGCCGACCGTCAGGCCGTACCCCTCCCGGCCGAGTCCGCCGAGGGCGGGGTCGAGTACGAACACGATCCGGCCGTCGGCGGCGGGCGGCAGCGGGAGTCCGGTGGCGGGGGCGAGCAGCGTACGGAGCAGATCGGCGGCGGCCGAGGCGCCGCCCGGGGCGGCCCGTACACCGGTGTGCTCGTCCAGGACGAACCGGCCGGGCAGCGGGGCGAGTTGGGAGGGCCGGGGTACGAGCTGGAGTCCGGCCCGGTGGGCGGCGGTCGTGGGGCCGGTCACGGGGGTGGTGGTCACGCGGTGGTCCCCTATCCCTTGACGGCGCCGCTGGTCATCCCGGCGGCGACCCGTCCCTGGAGGACCAGGAAGAGCACCAGGACGGGCAGGGCGAAGAGAGTGGAGGCGGCCATCGTGGCGCCCCAGTCGGTGCCGAAGACATTCGAGAACGAGGACAGCCAGACGGGCAGGGTGCGGTCGTCCTGGTTCTTGATGATCAGCATGTTGGCGAAGGCGAACTCGTTCCAGGCGGTGATGAATCCGAACAGCGAGGTGGCGAGCAGTCCCGGGGCGAGCAGCGGCAGGGTGACCCGTCGGAAGGCGGCGGCGCGGGTGCAGCCGTCGACCTGGGCGGCCTCCTCCAGTTCGACCGGGATGGCGGTCAGGAAGCCACGCAGGGTGACGATGGTGAAGGGCAGGGTGATCATGAAGTAGATCAGGGTGAGCATCGACAGCCTGTCGAGCATGCCGGTGTCACGGGCGATGACATACATGGGGATCAACAGCGCTTCCCAGGGCGCGACTTGAGCGATGAAGACCATGAGGATGAAGCCCCGACGGCCCTTCCAGCGCAGCCGGGCCACGGCGAACGCGGCACCGAGCGCGACGATCAGGGCCAGCAGTACGGAACTGGCGGTGATGACCAGGCTGTTGCGCCAGAAGAGCCAGAACCCGTCCGCGCCCACCGCCGTGGTGAAGTGGTCGAGGGTCACCGAGACCGGCAGGAAGAGCGGGGTCTCGGACTGGATGTCCCGGGTCGGCTTGAAGGCGGTCAGCACCATCCAGTAGACGGGGAAGACCGAGAGGACGAAGACCAGCAGCGCGGCGGCGTGCAGCGGAAGCCGGCGTATCCGGGCGCGGCGCGGCCCGCCCCCGGAGGTGCGGCGGGTGGGGCTCACAGCTCGCCCTCCTGCCGGAACATCTGGCGGAAGTGGACGACGAGCACGCCGACGAGCAGCAGCACGGTGAGGGTGGACGCCGCCGCTCCCAGGTCGTAGCGGTGCAGGGACTGCGCGATCCGGTACGCGTAGACGGGCAGGGTGGTCGTCGCGTCGCCCGGACCGCCCTTGCTGATCGCCCAGATCTGCGCGAAGCACCGGAAGACCCAGATGACTTCGAGGCAGAGCACCAGCGCGAAGAGGGGCCGCAGCACGGGCAGGGTGACCGAGCGGAAGATCCGGGCGGCGCCCGCGCCGTCCAGCCGCGCCGACTCGTACAGCTCCGCGGGCACGGTGAGCAGCGCGGCGTGCAGGGTGATGGCGGCGAACGGCACGGACTGCCAGACGACCAGCAGGACCAGGACGGCGAAGGTCGCGCTGCCGTCGGCGAACCAGGAGTAGTTCTCGTACGAGTCGAATCCGAGCCGTACGAGCAGCCAGTTGACCACTCCGAGCCGGGACGAGAACAGCCACTGGAAGACCGTGGTGGTGGCGATGACCGGGCTGGCCCAGGCGAGCACCAGTCCGCTCATCACCAGCAGCCGGGTCCGCCGGCCGAGCTGCTGGAGCATCAGCGCGACCAGCGTGGCCAGCACCATGATCAGGACGACATTGACGGCGGTCCACCAGAAGGTCCGCCGTACGACCTCCCAGAAGACGGGGTCGGCCAGGATCTCCCGGTAGTTGGCGAGTCCGGCGAACGGGGCGCCGCCGCGGATGAGTTCGCCCATGCCGTAGGTCTGGAACGAGATGACCAGATTGCGGACGAGCGGATAGGCGAGCAGATAGGCGGTGCCGAGCACGGTGGGCGCGATCAGCAGATACGGCCACAGCGCCCCGGGGACCCGGCCGGGCCCGGGGGCCGTGCGGGCCGTGCTCATGAGCCGAGGGTCCTGGTGATGCTGTCCGACGCGTCCTTCGCGGCCTTCGCGGCCTTCGCCGGATCGGTTCCGGTGAGTACGGCGGTCATGTACTGCTTGATCGGGTTGGTGGCCTCGACCGCGGCCCACTGCGGGGAGTTGGGGGTGGCGCGGCCCTGTGCGGCGCCCGCGGCCATGGCGGCGGTGGACTCGCTGTCCGCGACGGCGCCCGCGAGGGACGTCCTGTTGGGGACATAGCTCATGGTCTTCGCCATGTCGGTCTGCCAGGTGTCGCCGGTGAGCGCCTTGATCACCTCATAGGCGGCGTCCTGGTGGGCGGACGCCTCCGGCACGATCAGATCGGAACCGCCGGTGAAGACCGCGCCCGGCTTGTCGGCGGTCCTGCCCGGCACGGGGAAGAAACCGATCTTTCCCTTGAGGGCCGGATTGCTCTCCTCGATGATCTTCGCTCCGCCGGGGACGGAGATGATCTGCGCGACATCGCCCTTGGCGAAGACCTCCGCCTGCGGGGGCTTGGCCTCGTCGGAGTCCTTGGGGCCCTTGCCGAGTGCCTGGAGGCGCCGGTAGAAGTCCATTCCGGCGAGGGCCTCCGGGGTGTCGAGCGTGCCCTTCCACTCTCCGCCGGACCGGGTCGCGAGATCGCCGCCCTCGTCCCAGATGAAGCCGGCGAGGGTGTACCAGTTCTGGCCCGGGAGGTAGATGCCCTGGATCCCGCCCTTGTTGAGCTTCGCCGTGTCGGCGAGCCAGGCGTCCTGGGTGGCGGGCGGGGTGGTGATACCGGCCTTGGTGAAGTGGTCCTTGTGGTAGAGGACGACCCGGTTGGCCGCGTACCAGGGGATGCCGTACTGCTTGCCGTCGATCTTCCCCGGTTCGGCGAGCCCCGGCAGCCAGTCCTTGCCGGACAGCTCCTCCGTACGGTCGGTGAGGTCCCTGACCCCGCCGCTGGCGGCGTACTGGGCGACCTGGGTGTTGCCGACCTCGACCACATCGGGGGCGTCGGTGCTGGCGAGGGCGGCGGTGACCTTCTCGCCGATCCCGTCCCACTCCTGGATCTGGATGTCGAGGGCGATGTCCTTGTGCTGCCGTTCGAAGTCCTCGGTGAAACGGCTGAGGAAGTCCTCGGTGACGCTGTCCTTCATGATCCAGACGGTGAGTCTCTCCGGACCGGCGTCGGCGCCCCGGGAGGAGCTGCACGCGGTGAGGGTCAGGGCCGCGGCGAGCGCTGCGGAACCGGCGATGAAGCGGATCTTCACGGGCCACCTCGATAGGGATTTACCAATTGGTCAAGTGGTAAGGTGTGTGAGCAGAAGGTGGCATGGACCAATGTCGGCGTCAAGCCCCCGGAAAGCAGGCGTGGTTGGGACTCTCACCGGGATCATGACGCGTTTGGTTACGATGGTGTTTACCAGTTGCCCCCTCGGGGTCATATGACCAGTCAGGGTCATATCGGGGTCATCGGGGACAGAGAGCGCAAGGGACGGAAGAGGTCATGCCCATGGGGAGCGGCTCGTCGGGGAGCCCGTCAGGTGGCTCGTCGGGTGCGGTGCTCAAACGTGAGCGCGTACGGGAGCATCTGCTCGGTCTGATCGAGGCGGGCAGCCCGGGGGACGCGATCCCCTCAGAGCGGGCCCTCTGCGCCGAACTCGGCGTCTCCCGCCCCACCTTGCGCACCGCAGTCGACGAACTCGTCGCCACCGGACAGCTCGTACGGGAGCACGGCCGCGGAATGTTCGTCGCCCCCGCCAAGATCACCCAGGAACTCACCCCGGAGGACACGGCGTTCGTCGTCCCCCGCGCCTCCGGTACCTGGTCGAGCCGCATTCTGGAACGTACGACCTTCCGGGCGGGCGCCAGGATCGGCCGCAAACTGCGCGTCTCCCCCGCCGCCGAGCTGATCTACATCGCCCGGCTGCGGCTGGTCGACGGCTCCCCCATCGCCATCGAGCATCTCCACATCCCCGCGGAACTCGCCCCGGCGCTGACCCCGCAGGAACTCGAATCGGGCGAGCTGTACGACCACTTGAGGGAGCATCACCAGCTCTCCGTGCACGAGGCCACCCAGTCGATCGAACCGACGGTGGTCAGCGAGTCCGAGGCCGAGGTCCTCGGGGTGCCGGTCCTCTCCCCCGCCCTGCTGATCGAACGCCTCACGCTCGACACCTCGGGCCGCCCCGTCGAGTACGTCCACTCCCTGTACCGGGGCGACCGCTACCGGATCGTCTCCCGGCTGGCCCTGGGCACCGGGCCGGCCCGCTCCCGGCAGGACGGCCACCATCCGGGCATTCCGCCGGGCGATTTCGCCCACGACGGCATCATCACCTCGTCCACGACGGGTGATGCATACTGACCGCAGCTTCCGACGGCTCACCGGGAGGGCCCGTGCGCGAGACCCGTACCCCTCGCCCGGAGCAGTCGGCCCGGCCGGTGCAGCCGGCTCATCCAGTTCATCCGGTTCCGTCGGCGGGTGCCGTACCGCCGGTCCATCCGGTGCTCAAGCGGGAGCGGGTACGGGAGTATCTGCTCGGTCTTGTCGACACGCGGCGGCCGGGCGACGCCATCCCGTCCGAGCGCACGCTCTGCGCCGAGCTGGGGGTCTCACGCCCCACCCTGCGGACGGCGGTGGACGAACTCGTCGCCACCGGACTGCTGGTCCGCGAGCACGGCCGCGGCATGTTCGTGGCGCCCGCGAAGATCACCCAGGAGCTGGTCGCCGAGGACCGCTCAGCCGTGCCGCCCCGGGCGCCGGGGGCCTGGTCGGCCCGGGTACTGGAGTTCCGTACGGCCGGAGCGGGCGCCCGGGTGGGGCGCAGGCTGGGGATGTCGCCCGCCGCCGAGGTGGTGTACGTGGCGCGGCTGCGGTTCGTGGACGGCGGGCCGGTCGCCCTGGAGTACCTCCATGTCCCCGCCGAGCTGGTGCCCGGGCTGACACCGGAGCGGATGGAGTCCGGCTTCTACGCGTATCTGCGCGACGAGCGGCGGATCAGGATGGCCGAGGCCGTGCAGTCGATCGAGCCGACCGTGCTCAGCGAGGACGAGGCGGAGCTGCTGGGGGTGCCGGTGCTCTCGCCCGCGCTGCTCTTCGACCGGATCACCTCGGACGCCTCGGGCCGGCCCGTCGAGTACGTACGGTCCCTCTACCGCGGCGACCGCTACCGCATCGTCTCCCGGCTGGCCCTGGGCGGCGCGGCCGTGGACCGCCCGGCACCGGAGACGGACACCTCGCGGAGCGCGGAATGGTGGGGCACGGTGGAGTGAGGGAGGAGGGTGAGCCCATGTCCCACCACAACCACCACCCCCATCACACCTACCGGGTCACCGAGATCTACGGCACGTCCCACGAGGGCATCGACGACGCGATCCGCAATGGCGTCAGCCGCGCCGCCCAGACCTTGCGGGGCCTGGACTGGTTCGAGGTGACGGAGGTACGCGGCCATATCGTCGACGGCGACATCGAGCACTTCCAAGTGGGCCTGAAGGTGGGCTTCCGCCTCGACGGCGAGTGAGCGCACGGGCGGGCGGGCAGGCGGCCCGTCCGGCGCTGGAGGACACGGCCCAGGAGTCCGTCCGGCGCCGGAGGACACAGCACAGGAGCCCGTCCGGCACCGGAGGACACTGCACCGGACCCCGTCCGGCGCTTCGGGCCCCGGTCCCGGGAATCCTGGCGCGGGCCGCGTGTTACACCATGCGTGAGCACGATCGCCCGCATCCCGTTCTCCGTACTCGACCGCTCCCGCACCCGGCACGGCCGGGCCGCCCCTCACGCGTTGCGCGACACCGTACGGTTCGCCCAGCGGATCGAGGCGCTCGGCTACCACCGCTTCTGGGTGTCCGAGCACCACAGCGTGCCGGGCGTCGCGGGATCCGCGCCGACCGTGCTCGCGGCGGCGGTCGCCGCCGCGACCTCGACGATCCGCGTCGGCACCGGCGGTGTGATGCTGCCCAACCATCAACCGCTGGTGGTGGCCGAGCAGTTCGGGGTGCTGGAGTCGCTCTTCCCCGGCCGGATCGACATGGGGCTCGGCCGTTCCGTGGGGTTCACCGACGGGATACGCGCGGCGCTGGGGCGGGACAAGCGGGACGCCGACGACTTCCCCGGCCGGCTCGCCGAGCTGCTCGGCTACTTCACGGGCACCCAGACCGCTCATCCCCAGGTCCATGCCCTGCCCGCCGAGGGACTGCGCCCGCCCGCCTTCGTACTGGCCACCGGGAAGGGCGCCCGGGTCGCCGCCGAGGCCGGACTGCCGCTGGTCATCGCGCCCGCACGGGGCGAGGACGCGATGCTGCGGGCGATCGACGCGTACCGTGCGGACTTCCGCCCCTCCGCCTGGGGCGAGCGCCCCCATGTGGTGCTCTCGGGTACGGTCGCGGTCGCGCCCACCACCGAGGAGGCCCGCCGGCTGCTGCTCCCGGAGGCGTGGTCCACCGCGTACTCCCGCACCCACGGCTCGTTCCCGCCGCTCGTCCCCGCCGACACGGTCCTCGCCACCCCCATGACCGCCCGGGAACAGGCGCTCTACGAGACGGCGTGGCGCGGCCAGCTCCATGGCACGGAGGACGAGGTGGCGGCCGGCCTGGACAAGCTGCTGGCGCGCAGCGCCGCCGACGAGTACCTGGTCACGACCAGTACGTACGACGGCGACGCCCTGCTGGACTCGTACGAGCGCCTGGCCGCCCTCCTCGGGCTGCGGCCCCCGGCCGCCGTGTCAGCGTGAGACCTTGCGGGCCGCCCTAAGCCATTCCTTGTTCATCGCGGCGATCGACGGCAGCGGGATGCCCTTCGGGCAGGCCGTGGCGCATTCGCCGGTGAGGGTGCAGCCGCCGAAGCCCTCCTCGTCCATGGTCGCGACCATGTCGAGGACCCGGGTCTCACGCTCCGGCGCGCCCTGCGGGAGGGTGTTGAGGTGGTTGACCTTGGCCGAGGTGAAGAGCATCGCCGAACCGTTGGGGCAGGCCGCGACACAGGCGCCGCAGCCGATGCACTCGGCGTGTTCGAAGGCGAAGTCGGCGGCGGGCTTGGGCACCGGGGTGGCGTGGGCCTCGGGGGCCGAACCGGTCGGGGCGGTGATGTAGCCGCCGGCGCCGATGATCCGGTCGAAGGCCGAGCGGTCCACCACCAGGTCCTTGACCACCGGGAACGCCCCGGCCCGCCAGGGCTCGACGTCGATGGTGTCGCCGTCCTTGAAGTGCCGCATATGGAGCTGGCAGGTGGTGGTGCGCTCGGGGCCGTGCGCGTCGCCGTTGATGACCACTCCGCAGGCGCCGCAGATGCCCTCGCGGCAGTCGTGGTCGAAGGCGACCGGCTCGTCGCCCGCGAGGATCAGCTCCTCGTTGAGCGTGTCGAGCATCTCCAGGAACGACATGTCCTCGGAGATGCCGTCGATGCCGTAGGTGACCATGGCACCAGGGGTGTCCGCGTCCGGCTGCCGCCAGACGCGCAGGGTGAGCCTCATGCGTAGCTCCGCTGGGTGGGGTGGACGTACTCGAAGACGAGGTCTTCCTTGTGCAGGACGGGCGCGGCGCCGGTGCCCGTGAACTCCCACGCCGCCGCGTACGAGAACTCGGCGTCGCGGCGGGCCGCCTCGCCGCCCTCGGTCTGCGACTCCTCGCGGAAGTGACCGCCGCAGGACTCGGTGCGGTGCAGTGCGTCGAGGCACATCAGCTCGGCCAGTTCCAGATAGTCGACAATGCGATTGGCCTTCTCCAGCGCCTGGTTGAGCTGTTCGCCGGTGCCCGGCACCTTGATCCGCCGCCAGAACTCCTCGCGGATCTGCGGGATCCGGTCGAGCGCCTTGCGCAGGCCCTCCTCGGTGCGCGCCATGCCGCAGTGGTCCCAGAGCAGTTCGCCGATCTCCTTGTGGAACGAGTCGGGCGTACGGTCGCCGTCCACGGCGAGCAGCAGCCGCAGCCGGTCCTCGGTGTCGGCGACGGCCTCGGCGACCTCCGGATGGCTGTCGTCGATCTCCTCGTGGCGCGGATTGCGGGCGAGGTAGTCGTTGATGGTGGATGGCAGGACGAAGTAGCCGTCGGCCAGCCCCTGCATGAGCGCGGACGCGCCGAGCCGGTTGGCGCCGTGGTCGGAGAAGTTGGCCTCGCCGATCGCGAACAGGCCCGGCACGGTGGTCTGGAGGTCGTAGTCGACCCAGAGTCCGCCCATGGTGTAGTGGATCGCCGGGTAGATGCGCATGGGCACTTCGTACGGGTTCTCGGCGGTGATCCGCTCGTACATCTCGAAGAGATTGCCGTACTTCTCCTCGACGGCCTTGCGGCCGAGGCGGGCGATGGCGTCGGCGAAGTCCAGATAGACGCCCTGGCCGCCGGGGCCGACGCCGCGCCCTTCGTCGCAGACGTTCTTCGCGGCGCGCGAGGCGATGTCACGCGGAACGAGATTGCCGAAGGAGGGGTAGATCCGCTCCAGGTAGTAGTCCCGCTCGGCCTCGGGGATCTCGGCCGGCGGGCGCCGGTCGCCGCGCGCCAGGGGCACCCAGATCCGGCCGTCGTTGCGGAGCGACTCGCTCATCAGGGTGAGCTTGGACTGGTGGTCGCCCGAGCGCGGGATGCAGGTGGGGTGGATCTGGGTGAAGCAGGGGTTGGCGAAGTGCGCGCCGCGCCGGTGGGCGCGCCAGATCGCGGTGGCGTTGCTGTTCTTGGCGTTGGTCGAGAGGTAGAAGACATTGCCGTAGCCGCCGGAGGCGAGGACGACGGCGTCCGCGAAGTACGTGGAGACCTTGCCGGAGACGAGGTCGCGGGCGACGATGCCGCGGGCCCGGCCGTCGACGACGATCAGGTCGAGCATCTCGGTGCGCGGGTGCATCTCGACGGCGCCTGCCGCGATCTGCCGGGACAGCGCCTGATAGGCGCCGAGCAGGAGCTGCTGGCCCGTCTGGCCGCGCGCGTAGAACGTACGGGAGACCTGGACGCCGCCGAAGGAGCGGGTGTCGAGGAGTCCGCCGTACTCGCGGGCGAAGGGGACGCCCTGGGCGACGCACTGGTCGATGATCTCGACCGAGACCTCGGCGAGCCGGTGCACATTGGACTCGCGGGCCCGGAAGTCGCCGCCCTTGACGGTGTCGTAGAAGAGCCGCTGGATGGAGTCGCCGTCGTTGCGGTAGTTCTTGGCGGCGTTGATACCGCCCTGTGCGGCGATGGAGTGGGCGCGGCGCGGCGAGTCCTGGTAGCAGAACTGGACGACATGGTAGCCCTGTTCGGCGAGGGTGGCGCCCGCGGCGCCGCCCGCCAGACCCGTACCGACGACGATCACGGTGTGCTTGCGGCGGTTGGCCGGGTTCACCAACTTCGCTTCGAAACGGCGCCGGTTCCAGCGCTCGGCGATGGGCCCGTCCGGTGCCCTGGTGTCGACGACGGGCTCGCCGACGGTGTAGTGCGCGTAGTCGGCGTAGTGGGCGGACTTGGCGGATTCGTTCGGGCTCTGCTCGGGACGTGTGGTCATGCTCAGCTCACCACTCCGGTCATGACGGCGACGGGTACGGCGATGAAGCCCGCGGTCAGCGCCACCGCCAGCACGGTGGCCGTGGTCTTCAGGGCGCGTTCGCGGGTGGCGCTGCCCGCGCCGAGGGTCTGCGCGGCGCTCCAGAAGCCGTGCTGGACGTGCAGGCCGAGCGCGAGCATCGCGATGATGTAGATGGCGTTCCCGTACCAGGTGGAGAAGGTGTCCACGACGTTCTGGTACGGATGGCCGGGCTGGAAGCCGCCGGGGTGCGCGGTGCCGGTCGTCAGGTCGAGGATGTGCCAGACGATGAACAGGCCGAGGATGATCCCGCCCCAGCGCATGGTCCTGGTGGCATAGCCGGCGCGTGGGCGCTTGTGCACGTATTTGCTGGGGCGTGCGGCGAGGTCGCGGCGGCTGAGCTGGTACGCGCAGACCGCGTGCAGCACGACGGCGACGACCAGGACCGTACGGACGATCCACAGCGCCCACTCGTAGTGCAGGACGGGCTCGCCCAGGGTGCGCAGCCAGTGCGCGTACCCGTTGAACTCGGGCGGCCCGAAGAAGATCTTGAGATTGCCGAGCATGTGCGCGACCAGATAGCCGAGCATGATCAGGCCGCTTACGGCCATGACCGCTTTCTTTCCGATCGTGGATCCCCAGAGGGTGCGGGTCATGGACGGCCGTTGGTCCGTCCCCCGCGTTGCCAGCGCCATGAACAGCACGCTAGGCCGCGGGATGCCGAGTGGTCCAAGACATGGACCGGCTCATCTCCATAGCCCGTGCCTATCGCGCGATCTATGGTGGCTTCCATGCAGTTCCAGCAGCTTCTCTACTTCGTGGCCGTCGCCGAGACCCGGCACTTCACCCGTGCCGCGGAGCGCGTGCATGTGTCGCAGCCGTCCCTGTCGCAGCAGATCAGAGCGCTGGAGAAGGAGCTGGGGGCCGAGCTGTTCAGCCGCGCCCGGGGCAATGTCGCGCTCACCGACGCGGGCGAGGCGCTGCTGCCGCTGGCCCGGCGGATCCTGGCCGACACCGAGACCGCCCGGCACGAGGTGCAGGAGCTGGCTCAGCTACGCCGCGGCCGGGTCAGGCTGGGCGCGACCCCCAGTGTGTGCACGGGCCTGCTGCCCGATGTGCTGCGCGCCTTCCACGATCTGCATCCGGGCATCCAGTTGCTGATCGAGGAGAGCGGCTCGCACGATCTCGTACGGGAGCTGGCGCGCGGGGCGCTGGATCTGGCGCTGGTGGTACTGCCCCTGCCGTCCGCGTCCCCCGCGCTGACCACGGTCGAGCTGCTGCACGAGGACCTGGTGGTGGTCTCGTCCGCCGCCGTCGCGCCACCGGAGCGCCCGCTCAGGATCGCCGATCTGGAGGGCGAGCCGCTGGTGATGTTCCGGCACGGCTACGACCTGCGCGAGCTGACCGTCGCCGCCTGCCGGGCCGCCGGGTTCGAGCCGTCGTTCACCGTGGAGGGCGGCGAGATGGACGCCGTCCTCGGTTTCGTACGGGCCGGACTCGGCCTGGCGGTCGTACCGAGCATGGTGGCGGCGCGGGCGCGCGATCTGCGGGTCACGGCCCTGGCGAGGCCGGGGCTGCACCGTACGATCGCGCTCGCCCACCGCAGTGATGTCGCCCCGCCGCGCGCCGCCCGCGAACTCCAGAAGGTGCTGCTGGCCACGCAGACCGCCGCCCGCGGACGGGCCGGGAGCACGCCTCGTACCCCCGGACCGTCCGCGCCCGGTCAGACCGCGTCCGCGAGCGACAGCGTGTGAAGCTGCTCGGGCGGCCCCGGCCTGGCGTAGTACCAGCCCTGCGCGGTGTCGCAGCCGAGCCGCCGCAGATGCTCCGCCTGCGCCCCGGTCTCCACCCCCTCGACCGTGACCGCCAGCTCCAGGCTGTGCGCGAGTGAGACGATCCCCTCCACGATCTTCAGATCGACCGGGTCCGCCGGATGCTGCTGCATCCCCTGGGTGAAGGAGCGGTCGAGCTTGAGCACGCTCACCGGCAGCCTGCGCAGATTGGCCAGGTTCGAGTAGCCGGTCCCGAAGTCGTCGAGCGCGATGTCGACACCCATCTCGGCGAGCTGGCGCAGCGGCTTGAGCAGATCCTCGTCGGCGCCGATCAGCGCCGACTCGGTCACCTCCAGACAGAGCGACCCCGGCGGCAGACCGATCCGCTCCAGCACCTCGACCGTGTCGGCGACGAGCCCGGGGTGGTGGAGCTGGGCCGGGGAGAGGTTCACATTGATCCGCAGCGGTCCGCCGAGCGTGCCCTCGGGGAGCGTCTGGTGCCAGAACATGGCCTGCCGCACGGACTGTTCCAGCACCCAGCGCCCGAGCGGCACGATCAGACCGGTGTGCTCCGCGAGCGGGATGAACCGGTCCGGACCGAGCACCCCGTGCTGCGGATGAGACCAGCGCACCAGCGCCTCCGCGCCGTGCACCGTCCCGTCGTCGAGATGGACCAGCGGCTGGTACTCGATGAAGAACTCGCCGCGCTCCAGGGCGGCCGGCAGCGCGGTGGTCAGTCCGTGCCGGGTGATGGCGCGGGCGTCGGCCTCCGGGTCGGCCAGCTCGTAGCGGTTGCCGCCCGCCGCCTTGGCCCGGTACATGGTGATGTCCGCGCTGCGCAGCACCTCGGCGGGGCTGTGCTCGGCGGCGAGCCCCTCCACGATGCCGATACTGCCCCGTACGGTGAACTCCCGGCCGTCCAGCAGGATCGGGGTCGCCAGCGCGCCCAGGATCCGGGAGGCGAGATCCGCCACCGCGCGCTCGGTGTCCGGTCCCGTGGTCAGCGCCACGAACTCGTCGCCGCCGATCCGGGCCACCATCTCGCCGGGCGCGGTCGCGCAGCTCTGGAGCCGGTCCGCGACCTCGACCAGCAGCCGGTCGCCCGAGGCGTGGCCCAGGCTGTCGTTGATCGCCTTGAAGCCGTCGAGATCGAGGTAGCAGAGGCCGAAGCGGGCGCTCTCGGCGGCGGAGAGGGTCTTCTCCAGCCGCTCGAAGAACAGGGTCCGGTTGGGCAGTCCGGTCAGGGCGTCGTGCGTGGCCTCGTACCGCAGCCGCAGATTGAGCAGCCGCCGCTCGGTCGTGTCCTCCATCAGCGCGAGCTGGTACTGCGGGGTGCCCTCGGCGTCCCGGAGCAGCGAGACCGTCAGATTGGTCCAGAGGACGGTGCCGTCATTGCGGTAGAAGGGCTTCTCGGCGCGGAAGTGCTCGCGCTCGCCGCGGACCAGCTCGCCGTACATCCGCCAGAAGTGCGGTACGTCCTCGGGGTGGCCCCACTCGCTCACATTCCTGCTGCGGACATGGTGTTCGAGTCCGCCGAACATCTCGGTGAGGGTGTCGTTGACCTCCAGCACATTGCCTTCGAGGTCGGCTATGCCGATTCCGAAGGCCGCGCCCTCGAACACCGCGCGGAAGCGGGTCTCGGTGGCGTGCAGCGCCTCTTCGGCCTGGCTACGCGCGGAGAGCGCGGAGCGGGCGATGGCCTCCTGCTCGGCGAGGGTGCGCTCGCGCAGTGCCTGGGCGAAGCCCGCGGCGAGGGAGTGCTGGAGGCGGGCGCAGCGGGCCCGGCTCTCCTCGACCGGCAGCTCGTCCGTACCGCAGTACAGGACCAGGTACGAGTCGACGACGCCGAGGGTACGGGTGAGCGCCTCGGGGTCGGTGCAGTGCGCGGCCACCAGGGCGGCGCCGACACGCGCCGCGGGCGCGGTGTCGAAGGGGCGCGCGTGCAGCGCGTCCTTCAGCTCCCGGGCCAGGGGCGCCAGTCGGGTCTCGAACTCGGGGCGGGTCAGGGACGTGGCCGCGGCGGGGAAGACCGCCCGGCTCCAGATCGTGGCGAACCGTCTGAGTCTGTCTTCCGGGCCGTCCGGATCCGCCGCGGAGCCCGCCGGCTGCGACGGCACCATCACGCCTTGCGTCCCACTCCGGCGAAGCCCGCGAAGGCGTACGGGTCCTCCTGGGCGACGGGGCATTCGGGGCGCCACTCGGGCATGGCCACCAGACCGGGCTCGACCAGCTCGAAGCCGTCGAAGAACCGGGCGGTCTCCTCACGGGTCCGCATCACCAGCGGGCTGCGGATGTCCCGGTAGACGTCGACCGCGCCGTCCGCCTGCTCGCGCGGCACCGGAAGGCGGTCGTACGAGGCGTGGGTGAGGACGAGCAGACTGCCGGGCGCGAGCGCGTCGCGCAGCTCGGCCACCGCGCCGTACGGGTCGTCCGCGTCCTCCAGGAAGTGGAGAACGGCGACGAGCAGCAGGGCCACCGGCCGCTCGGTGTCCAGGAGTTGGAGCGCCTCGGGAGTGCCGAGGAGCTCTGCGGGCTTGCGGAGATCGGCGCTCACGACGGCGGCGTTCTCATTGCCTTCGAGCACCGCCCGGCTGTGGGCCACGGCGACGGGGTCGTGGTCGACATAAAGGACCCGGGCTCCGGGGTGCGCGGCCTGGGCGACTTCATGGACATTTCCGAAGGTGGGAATACCGGAGCCGATGTCGAGAAACTGGGAGACGCCTTCGGCCAGGGCGAATTCGACAGCACGGCGCATGAACGCCCGGTTCGCCTTCATGATCTTGGGCAGCCCCGGCACGAACTCCATTGCCTTGCGCGCGGCTTCCCTGTCCACTTCGAAATTGTACGAACCGCCCAGATAGTAGTCGTAAATGCGGGAAACGCTCGGCACCGATATGTCGATGCCTCGCGGGGCCCAGGCGGGACGCTCCATCGATGTCTCCAACACGTAGCCACGGGTCGCGGCCAAGTACCTGGCCGGTTGTTCGAGCCGAGGCTACTGATCGCCCGCCAAGAGAGCGAGCCCAAACGGAAATTAGCGATCCGTTCTTGGTCACACGCCGGCGGCACGTACGGCTGGAGAGGCCCTGGGTCCGCCGTCGCGCGGGAGGGGCGAGACGGCGGACCGGAGGGGCCGGAGCACGGTGTGGGGACTACTTGGACGCTCCGACCAGCTTGGCATTCGGGGAAACCGCGTACCAGGTGCCGCCCACGCCCTGACCATTGGTGTCGCCCGGCTTTGTGTCGCCGCTGAAGGTGTAGAGCGGCCAGCAGTCCATGGTCTGCTGCTTGATTCCATCGGGCCTGTCGAAGGTCACGAAGCCCTTCTTGGTGATGCCTTCGGTGTCATTCTTGTCGACGGGTGCGACAACCGGCCACTTCTCCAGGCACTCGCCGGTGCAGGCCGTCGACATCGGCCACGCGGTGTCCTTCTTGAACCGGTACACCGTCATTCCCTGTGAATCCACCACGATGTCGCCGAGCTTGGGGTCCTTGCGGACGGACAGGCCCGGGAGATCACCGGCGTTCACCTCGTCGTCCGAGCCGGCACCGGAGGCGTCGGCGGGCGCGGCCTTCTTGCCGTCGGGGGCAGAGGCGAACCATGTGCCGCCCACGCCCTGGCCGTTGGCGTCGCCGGGGCTGGTGTCCTTCGCGTACCGGTACATCGGCCAGCCCGCGATGGTGAGCTGCTTGGTGCCGTCGGCGCGGGTGATCTCGCCGAGGAGCGAGGGGTCGGTGCCGGGCGCGGCCTTGGCTCCGTCGGGCGAGACCACGGGCCAGGCGGTGGCACAGTCGCCCTCGCAGTTCGAGGTGGGCGGCTCGGCCGTGTCCTTGTCGAAGCGGTAGAGCGTGAACCCCTCGCTGTCGGTGACGACTTCGCCGAGTTCCTTGCTGTCCCACACGGCGAGCTGGCCCGCCTTCTTGGCCACCGCGGCGCCCGTGTCGGTGCCGTAGCCGCTGTCCGCTCCGTAGCCCGCGTCGGCCGGCTTGGCGGCGCCGACGGACAGACCGGTCTCGGTGCCCTGCTCCTGACCGCACGCCGTCGTCAGGGCCAGTACGGCCGCCGCGGTCACCGCGAGCGAGGCGTTCCGCCAGGTGTTCATGTCAACTCCTGTTGTCCGTAAGCCAGTTGATGCGCCTGGCTGCGCCGTTCATGGCCCTAAGTACGGGCCCGACGCACCGCAGCGTTCAACGCGACCGGAAAAAACTTCCGGCGCTCAAACCTGCTGGAGCCCAAATCCCCCAAACGGGCGAATCCGAGCGCCTTCCGGCGTGCCGCGGCCGACCGGGGAACAGGCTCCTGCCGTGTATGGATCGCTCGTCGGACGGCTGTCGGCTGCCGTCGCACTCCTATGGCTGTCGGCCGTGCCCACGCCGGCCTCGGCGCATACCTGCGTGTACGCCTCGGTGGGTCCCCATGGACACCATCTCGTGGTGTCCGTGTCGGTGGGCGGCCGCCACTGCCCGACGCCGACCCCGACGCCTTCGCCGACCCCGGAGCCGCCCAGCCCGACGCCTTCGCCGACGCCGTCCCCCACGCCACCGCCGCCGACTCCGACGCCCACGCCTCCGGAGCCGCCCGCACCACCGACACCGACACCCCGGCCGACGCCGAAGCCGACGCCTCCGCCGGCCCCGAGTGTCAAGCCGAAGCCACCGGCGCCCGTCCGGCCCGCCGCCAGGGCGCCACGGCCCGTTCCGCCCGCGCCCGCGCCGGTACGGAAGCCGCCGCCCGCCCCGGACCCGAGCCCGGTAAGGCCGTCCCCCGGGCCGACGCCCCCGGCGAGCCCCTCGCCGTCCCGGGTGCCCCTGCCCGCGTACCGCGAGGCGACCCGTGACCAGCCCGGCGGAGGACCCTCGCTGGTCTCGCTGATGCTCCTGATCACGGCCCCCGCCGTCCTGGCCGTCGCCGTCCTGCGTCCCCGCTCCCGCTGATCCACGGAGAATCCATGTCGGAATGGCTCGTCCTGAGCATCGCGATGGCCGCCGCCTGCGCGGTCGTCCTCACCATCGTCGTCATCAACAACCGCCGTGTGCCGGACGACGACGATCCCTCCGGGACACCGGACGTCATGGAGTACATGACGATGATGATCGGCGTGATCTACGCGATCGTGCTGGGCCTGGCGATCGCCGGTGTCTGGGAAGGCCGCAGCGCCGCCCAGGAGTCCGTGCGCCAGGAGGCCCAGTCCCTGCACGAGATCCGGCAGCGGGTCCAGGTCTACCCGGCGGCGGTCAGGGACCGGATCCGCGACGACGTCGACGAGTACGTCTCGTACGTCGTCCACCGTGAATGGCCGTACATGGCCGAGCACGAGGCGCTCAGCGCGGAGGGGACCCGGCTGTTCGACCAACTGCGGCGCGATGTCACGCAGTACGCCCCGAAAACCGAGCTGGAGGGGCAGGCGTACCAGCCCCTGGTGGACGAGGTGGCCGCCGCCGACGACGCCAGAGGGGCGCGCGGCGGGAGCGCGGGGGCGACGATGCCATGGGTGGTCTGGTTCGGTCTGATCACCGGCGCGGTGGTCACGGTGGGGCTGATCTTCGTGCTCCAGATCCGCCGTACGTTCCGTGAACTGCTGCTGGCGGGGCTCTTCAGCGCGCTGATCGCCTTCCTGCTCTTCCTCATCTGGGACTTCGACGCGCCGTACGGCCGTGGGATCGCCGCGACCGCGGCGCCCTTCCTGGATCTGTTCCCGCAGGCAGGAGGCTGAACGCGCGGGCCGTCAAGAGGGCCGTACCGGACACGGGTGTCCGCCGTTCGAGGGACACCCGTGCCCCATTCGCCCGCCAGCGATCGCGAGTGTGATAACGCGCTCTTAGCGTTTCTGGCAACGAGGAGCATGCGCCGACATGTGCGGAAACCGGTTCCGCCGCTGCTCCCCGGGACCCGGAGGATTCACCATGCGAGCGATACGTGCCGCGTCCGCCGCTCTGCTGGGAGTGGCCGCATTCGCCCTGACCGCACCTGCCGCGGCCGCCGCCGACGCGCCGTTCGGATACAGCATCACCCCGTCCACGGTCGCGCCCGGTGGCCGGGTGACGCTGGCCGTCACCAAGTGCAGCACGCCCGCCACCGCCTCCTCCGGCGTCTTCGACACCGTCACCATCCCCTCCGGCCGCACGGCGACGGCCACCGTCGACTGGGACGCCAAGGCGGGCGCGCGGTACGAGGTGACCTTCACCTGCAACGGCGTCTCGGCGAAGACCACCCTCGCCGTCTCCAACTCCGCCAGGACACCGGCCCCCGTGCCGGTGCCCACGGGGACCACGGGGACCACCGGGACCACCGGGGCCGTACCGGCGCCCGCGGGCACCGTCAGCTCGCCCGGCGGGGTCAGGGGCGGCCTCGGCGGCAGCATCGGCGGAATGAACATGGCCGAGATCCTCACCGGTACGGCGCTGGTGGTGGCCGGCATCACGGGGACCGTCTACGCCATCCGGCGGCGGGCCGAGCACCGTGGCCACTGAGGAGCGCACACCGGCCGGTGCGTGCCACCCCCTGCCCGGTCCTCCGCCCGGTGGGCAGCCAGGAATCCCGTCGCCCCGAGTCCTCCGCCCGGACTCGGGGTGACGGGCATGCGGGGCGCTCCGGCCCCCGCGAGGACCGGACCGTACGGCCGTTCAGACCCCCGCACCGGTGAGCCGACGGCGGCGCGCGAGGAACAGGGAACCGCCGACGGCCGCCGTGGCGACCAGCCCGCCGCCGACCGCCATCTCCGTGGAGCTGGGGCCGATGGAACCGCCGAGCCCGCCCAGCGCGCCGCGCCCCGCGAGCACCTCGAACTGGTGGGTCTCGACCCGGTTGTTGTCACTGCACTTGACGGCAAGGTTGTAGCGGCCGGGTGTGGCGTCGTCGTGGATCCGCGCCACCGCCCTGGAGTGCCCCGACGGATTGACCGACAGCTCGACCCGCCGGAAGGCGTTGGACGTGACAGTCCCGCCGTGGCCGCAGCCCTGGACGGTGATCTCGATCCTGCCGCCCTGATGGACCGAGAACGGATTGACGGTGACATTCCTCGGACCGTCCGTGGCGGCGGCCAGTGGGGCGGAGAGCGCCACGGCCGCGCAGGCGGCCGCGGACACCGCGAGAGCGCGTGAAGCACGCATCGTTGAACCTCCAGCGGAAGACGCCCCAAAGCGGTGCTCCGGGAGATTCGACGAGTACGCCTTCCATGACGAACCATCACCGCGCGACCCCATCGTCGCACTTCGGCACTGGTCCACCCCGGTGAGCCGACACGCCGACCGGAGGCCGTCCGGCCCGATGGAGGCGCAGGTCACCGACCGTCAGAGATTTTTATATGCCGATTACTCGGATGGGTCAGCGCGGAGGGTTCCGCCACCCGTTCGCCCGCCTCTGATCGCGGACCTGGACCGGCGCCCTTACCGTGCGAGCAGACCCCCACGAAGGGAGAACTATGGCCAAGGACCATTACGCTCCGGAGTCGAGACTGCGGTCGCCCTGGGGCGTTCTGGCTCTCGTCATGCTCACCGGTATCGCCCTGATGCGCAACGGGCTGGATGTCTCGCTGGGGCCGCCGCAGCCCGCCTCGGCGGCCGGTCTCGGGCGTCCGGACCCGGCCGCGGCGGCCGCGCACACGATGCCGATCGTGAAGCCGCTGCCGTACGCCCCGATGTCGCGGCTGCGGATCCCGGCGATCAAGGTCGACACCCCGGTCGTCGATGTCGGGCTCGACTCGGACGGCTGGATCGCGGCCCCGCCGCCGCGGGACCCCAATCTCGCCGGCTGGTACCAGAACGGCATCGCGCCGGGCCAGCGCGGCACCTCGGTGGTCGTGGGCCATGTCGACAACCAGGCGGGACCGGCCGTCTTCTACGCCCTGGGTTCGCTGGAGAAGCGCCAGCACATCGAGGTGACCCGGTTCGACAACCGGACCGCGGTGTTCGAGATCTACGGGGTCGAGGTCTTCGCCAAGAACGGCTTCCCCGGCGCCCGGGTCTACGGCGACACCGGCCATGCCGAGCTGCGCGTGATCACCTGTGGCGGCGGCTACTCGAAGTCCGGCGGGTACGCGGGCAATGTCGTCGTCTTCGCCCGCCTGATCGGGACGCGCTGACCGGGACGCGCCGGGCGAGGCGGGCCGGCCGGGGGCGGGCCGGGCGCGCAGGTACGGGCCGGCCCTCGCGACACCGCGAGGGGCCGGGAATGACTGGGGCCGGCCGGCTCACTCGGGCCGGCCGGCCCATCGGTGCGTATGGTGCGTATCTCCCGGTGCCCCTCCCGGCACATGTCCGGAGGCGCGGCCCGGGGCGTGTCTCTCATCCGGCCCGCCGTCTCAGCGGTGCGGCACCGCGATGCGGTAGCCGCTCTTCAGCAGCTTGGGCAGATAGGTACGGAGCGCCGCCACACTCTGCGAACGGTTGCCGCCCGCGTCGTGCGACAGCACCACCACCCCCGGGCCCGCGCCGTCCAGCACCGCGTCGACGATCGACTTGGTGCCCGGGGTGTTCCAGTCGAGGGTGTCGACGGTCCAGGCGAGGGGTTCCATGCCCAGTTCGGCGCCGATCTCGAAGGAGTGCTTGTTCCAGGCGCCGTACGGTGCCCGGTACCAGAGCGGCGCGGTGCCCACGATCTCCTCGATCACCTCGCTGGTCCTGCCCATCTCCTTGCGGATACTGGACGGCCGCAGGCTGGGCATGAGCGGATGGCTCCAGGTGTGGTTGCACACCACATGCCCGTCGTCGGCGATCTCCCGCAGCAGATCCGGATACTCCTCGGCCTGTCCGCCGCAGACGAAGAACATCGCCCGGACGTCATAGGTGCGCAGGGTGCGCAGGATGCCCGGGGTGTAGCGGGGGTCGGGTCCGTCGTCGAAGGTGAGCACCATGCTCCTGCCCAGCTCCGGCAGGTTCAGGAGGGGCTTCTTGCGTACCGGCGGCAAGGCTCTGCGCAGGCCGAGCGGGGGCCCCTCGGTCATGGGCTGGAGCCGGTACGCGGAGGGCTTGAGCGGGGGGCTCGCCTTCGCGCCCGCCGCCTCCACGGCTTCCTTGGCACCCGCCTGCGGGGCCGGAACCACAGGGGGGCCGGGCGTCTGAGCCTGGCCCGCGGTGAACATCCGGGCGACGAGGGCGGCGCCGAGGCAGGCGGCGACCCGCAGCACAGCACGCCGACCCGGAATCATCTGATCCTTTTTCATGACCAATGGCTCGCACGGCGGATGGTTCCCACCGCTCAGCAACACCCCGAAGCCGGGCGAAAGCACCCGATGGGATGAGCACCGCCACGGTCCCGGACACCCTGCGCCAAAGGGAGCGAAAGTGTCTCACGGATGCCCGGTCCGGCCACAATCGCAGCCGATCACAGCGGCCCCCCGAGGGCCCCGGTCGCCGGAAACGGATAGCCTGCGTCCGTGACCCCGCAGCCCACCAGATTCGAACGCGGTACCGACGGCCCGAAGGTGATCGTCGTCGGCGTGGACGGGTCGAAGTCCTCGTTCCGCGCGGCTTCGTACGCCGGCGGTCTCGCCCGGCGGCAGAACGCGCTGCTCGCCATCGTCTACGTGCAGCCGGTGCTCGCGGCGGGCGCGGCCCTGGGTGCCCCGGTCGCGGACACGACCGGCGAGATCGCCGAGGGGCTCATGCAGGAGATCCGGGAGGCGATAGAGCGGGTCAAGGACGTCTGGGACGTCCGCTGGGAGTTCCACACCTTCCACGGCGACCCGTACAACGGGCTGGTCACCGCCGCCGACGAGCTGAAGGCCGACGCGGTGGTGGTGGGTGCCTCGGAGTCGGCGGGGCACCGGATCATCGGCTCGGTGGCGGTACGCCTGGTCAAGGCGGGCCGCTGGCCGGTGACGGTCGTCCCGTAGGGCCGGGACGCCCTGTAGTGCCGGGACCGGAAGAAGCCCCCCAGTGGGGCGCTGAGGGGCTTCCGCGGTGCCGTGTCCTCGATCGCCGGACCGGGGATTCCCGCCGCGTCAGCGGCCCATCCTCAGCCCGGCCGCCTTGGCGCCGCGGCTGAGCACCGCCTCGCTGATGTCCGACTGGATCTCGCGGTAGTCCTCCCGCCCGGGATCGCTCCGTACCGCCTCCGGCAGATTGACCACCCGCAGGGTGTCCAGGTCCATCATCTGCGGGATGAACTCGGCCTTCTTGACCTGCCAGCGTCCGCCCTTCTCCGCGGGCGGCGCGAAGGTGAAGCGCCCGATCGAGCCGTGGTTGCCGCGGTCGTCCAGATCTCCGTCGTCGTTGGTCATCGTGCCGGCGACCTGGTCGCCCATCCCGTAGATGATCCAGGTGCCGTTGACCTTCTCGTACGGCTGCGGGACATGCGCGTGGGTGCCGAGGATCAGGTCGATGTCGGGCCGGCCGCCGCTGCGGGAGGCGGTGAGCTTCTTGCCCAGGGCGATCTGCTGCTCGTCGGGCTCGGTCTGCCACTCGGTGCCCCAGTGCAGGCTCACCACGACGACATCGGCCCCGGCCGTCCGGGCGGCACGGGCGTCGGCGACGATCTGCTCGTCGTCGATGACACCGACCGCCCAGGGCTGGTCCTCGGGGAACGGGTTGTCGTTGGTGTCGAAGGTGTACGCGAGCTGGGCGATCTTCGCGCCGCCGGCCTTCATCAGGGCCGGGCGCATGGACTCGGCGACCGAGCGGGCCGAGCCCGCGTGCCGGACGCCCGCCTTGTCGAGGGCGTCGAGGGTACGGCGTACCCCGTCGGCCCCGTCGTCCAGGCTGTGGTTCGAGGCGGTGGAGCACGAGTCGTAGCCGGTGTCCTTGAGGCCCTGGGCGACCTCCGGCGGGGACACGAAGGACGGATAGCCGCTGAACGGGCCGCCCTCCTCGCCGTACACCGTCTCCATGTGGCAGATCGCCACGTCCGCGCCGGAGACCACCGGCTTCACCGCGGCGAACATCGGCGCGAAGTCATAGCCCTCGCCTTCCGCGTCGGACTCCGCCTGGTCGATGACGGAATCGTGCGGAAGGACGTCGCCCGAGGCGACAAGGGTGAATCCGCGGTGCGGAGCGGCGCCGTCCGCGGCGGGGCCGTGGTGCGGCCGGTCGGGGGTGGGGGGCCGCTCGGGTCCCGCGCAGGCTGCCGCGGTTCCGAGGAGCACCGCGGCGGCGGCGACCGCTCCCTGTCGCATGCGCTTGGTCATGGCCGTACTCCGTCTTCCGAGGATCATTCGGTGATATCAACGCAATGAATCCATATAGTCATATAAATGGATGTCAAGTCACCAAGCCGACAAGGCGAAGGAAAGGGACCGAACGCCGTCACCCGACCGTTCACCGCACCACTCGTCGCAGTGAGCGACCGCTCGTCGCAGAGCCCTGCGCTCCGTCTGTCCCTCGGCGCCGCCATGCGCTCGGATACGGCAGGCGGCGGCCCCTCCGCAGCACAGCGACCCCGACGGGAAAGGGCGTTCACGATGACCACCGCGACGGCCACGGAGACGACCGACGAGCGGGCACTGGCGGAGCTCCAGCGCACGCACGGGCCCGCCCTGCTGAACTTCCTGCTGGGCCTGACCCATGGGGACCGGCAGCGCGCCGAGGACCTGGCGCAGGAGACGCTCGTACGGGCCTGGCAGCACCCCGAGGCGTTCGACGGGCCCTTCGACTCCATGCGGCCCTGGCTGTTCACCGTCGGCCGCAGGCTGGCGATCGACGCACGCAGGTCGCGGCTGGCCCGCCCCTTCGAGGTCAGCGACGGGATACTCGCGGCCACGCCCGACCCGGAGGACCCCACGGAGAGCGCGGTCGCGGTGCTCGATGTACGGGAGGCCGTGAAGGCACTGAGCCAGGAGCACCGGGCGGTGCTGGTGCAGATCTACTTCCGCGGGCTGAGCGTGCACGAGACGGCGCGAGCGCTGGGGATACCGGAGGGCACGGTCAAGTCCCGCTCGTACTACGCGCTACGGGCGCTGGCCCGCTCGCTGCCCGGCTACAGCAGGTCGTCCTCGTCGCAGAGCGCGAGGAGCGACGGTGTGTCGGCCACCTCCAGGTAGGCCGCGCCACACGGGTCGCAGTTGGCGAGATGGTCCGCGACGCGCCGGTCCTCCGCCGGCGCGAGCGCCCCGAGCACATAGGCGCCGAGCAGCGCGCGCACATGCGGACCCCGCGGACCGGGACCGCCCGGGACCCCCGGACCGCTTGGGGCTCCCGGCGCCGGGCGCGACGGGCCGAGGCGGGGGTCCGAACCGGTCGTCCCCTCGCCGGAATCCCCCGTTCCACCGCCGTCCGCGGCACCGCCGGCCACACCCGTCACAATCCGCTCCCGTCCGCCGTCCGATCCTGCCCTTCTGGCCACGCGGGGCGGCCGCCGCCGGTTCAATGCTCCCTGAAGGAGGCTTCGGGGGAAGGAAGGCGGAAAAGCAATGCGTCCGGAATGTACCGAAGGGGCGGGTGGCGGTCTGCTGGTGCCCATGGCTTGGATGTACGCCGAGTACATCGCCGACGAGCTGCTGCGCACCGGCGATCTGATGCCCCCCACGACGCTGGAGTACCGGGCCGGCCGGGACGCGCTGGCCCTGACCATCTTTCTCTCCGAAGGACCGGTGGCCGGCCCCCGCGTCGTGGCCCGGATGGACGAGTGGCGCTCACTGACGGCGTACGGGACGAGCTGGCGCGACTGGGTCTGCGCGCGGCTGGACCGGCTGGAGGCGGCGGCCTTCGAATCCGGTTCACGGAACTGCGATCCGGATCTGGAGCTGGCCGGGGCCGCCTGGCGGTGGCTGGAGGAGACGGAGCTGCTGGCGGCCGATCTCGACGCCATGGGTCCCGCGCGCGCCGACCGCTTCACGGACGGAGCCACCGGCGCGGCCGGGGAGGCGGAGGGGCCGCAGGTGTGGACACCGGCCTGGCAGCTCGGGCTTCCGCTGGGGCATCTGGCCACGCATCTGTACTGACCCCGCCGGGGATCCCCCGGCTCCGCCCCGGACGGCTCCGGCGCTCGGACGGCTCGGGTCCCGGACGGCTCAGGTCCCGGACGGCTCAGGTCCCGGACGGCTCCGGCCCGAGGACGTCTCAGGTCCCGTGCACGCCCGCGCGGTACTTGGGGATCCGTACGGTGATCTTCATCCCGGCGTCCACGCCCGTCTCGATGACGAGGCCGTACTCGTCCCCGTACACCTGGCGCAGCCGTTCGTCCACGTTGAGCAGGCCGATCCCGGTGGACGCGCCGCCCTCGCCGCGCAGGATCCGGCGCAGCCGGTCGGGCTCCATGCCGACCCCGTCGTCCTCGATGACCACCTCGGCCTCGGCCCCGGCGTCGAGGGCGCTGATGGTGATACGGCTGGTGGTGACCGCTCCTTCGAGGCCGTGCTTGACGGCGTTCTCGACCAGCGGCTGAAGGCAGAGGAAGGGCATCGCGACGGGCAGCACCTCGGGCGCGACCTGGAGGGTGACCGAGAGCCGCTCGCCGAACCGGGCCCGTACCAGCGCCAGATACTGGTCTATCGAGTGCAGTTCGTCGGCCAGGGTGGTGAAGTCGCCGTGCCTGCGGAACGAGTAGCGGGTGAAGTCGGCGAACTCCAGCAGGAGTTCACGGGCGCGCTCGGGGTCGGTACGGACGAACGAGGCGATGGCGGCGAGCGAGTTGAAGATGAAGTGCGGGGAGATCTGGGCGCGCAGGGCCCTGATCTCGGCCTCGATCAGCCGGGTGCGGGAGCGGTCCAGCTCCGCGAGTTCGAGCTGTACGGAGACCCAGCGGGCGACCTCTCCGGCCGCCCTGGCGAGCACCGCCGACTCCCTCGGCGCGTAGGCGACAAGGGTGCCGAGCACCCGGTGGTCGACGGTGAGCGGGGCCGCCACGCCCCAGCGCAGCGGGCAGTCGAGATCGCCGCAGCCGCTGGCGAAGGCGGTGTACCGGCCACTGCCCAGCAGCCCCTGGACATGGTCCATCACATGCTTGCCGTGGTGTTCGCCCAGGCCGTCCCAGGCGAGGACCCGCTCCCGGTCGGTGAGACAGAGGGCGTCGGTGCCGAGCAGGGAGCGGAGCCGGCGGGCCGCCTTGCGCGCGCTCTCCTCGGTGAGCCCGGCCCTGAGCGGCGGGGTGGCGAGCGAGGCGGTGTGCAGAGTCTCGAAGGTGGCGTGCTCGACGGGCGTGCCGACATCGCTGGTCCGCTCGGGGCGGGCGGTACGGCGGCCGAGGAGGAAGCCGCCCGCGAGCAGCAGCGGGCCGAGGACGATCAGCACGGCGAGTGCGGCTCCGCTCATCGGACGCCTCCCTTGTGGCTCGTACGGCCGGGACCGCTCGTACCACCCGCTCCGCCAACACCACCGGCTTCGCCCATTTCACCGCGGGCGCCCGGCATCAGTGCCTCCGGGAGGTGGAAGCGCGCCATGGCGGCGTTGGTGCCGGGCGGTATCCGGCTCCGGGTGGCCAGGGACACCAGAATCATCGCGAGAAAGCCCACCGGCACCGACCACACGGCGGGCCAGGCCAGCAGCGCGTGCGGCCAGCCCGACCGTACCGCCCCGCTCACCGTGATCACCGTGGCGGCGAACGACAGTCCGCCGCCCAGCAGCAGCCCCGCGATCGCCCCCGGAGGGGTCAGCCGCCGCCACCAGATCCCCAGCACCAGCAGCGGACAGAACGACGACGCGGAGACCGCGAAGGCCATTCCCACCGAGTCCGCCACCGGCATCCCCGTGATCAGCAGGGACCCGCCGAGCGGTACGGCCATGGCGAGCGGGGTGGCCAGCCTGAAGTGCCGTACACCGCGCGACGGAAGGACATCCTGGGTGAGGACCCCCGCGACCGCCATGGTCAGTCCGGAGGCGGTGGACAGAAACGCGGCGAACGCCCCGCCCGCGACCAGCGCGCCCAGCAGCGCCCCGCCGAGACCGCCGATCGCACGCTCCGGCAGCAGCAGCACCGCGGCGTCGGCGTTCGTACCGTAGGGCAGTTCGGGTACGTAGAGCCTGCCGAGCGCGCCGTACACGGGCGGCAGCAGATAGAACGCGCCGATCAGAGCCAGTACGAAGAGGGTGGTGCGGCGGGCGGCCCGGCCGTTGGGGCTGGTGTAGAAGCGGACGACGACATGGGGCAGGCCCATGGTGCCGAGGAAGGTCGCCACGATCAGTCCATAGGTCGCGTAGAGCGGATGGTCGGCGCGGCCCGCGACGGCGCTCGCCAGATCGAGATCGACGCGCGGCCGGCCGTCGCCCTGCCAGGCCAGCAGCAGGAACAGCGCCGGTACGAGCAGGGCGGTGAGCTTGAGCCAGTACTGGAAGGCCTGGACGAAGGTGATGCTGCGCATCCCGCCCGCCGCCACCGCGACCACCACGACCAGCGCGACCAGCACCCCGCCGAACCAGTCGGGCGCCCCGGTGAGAATCGTCAAGGTCAGCCCCGCGCCCTGGAGTTGGGGCACCAGATAGAGCCAGCCCGCCCCGGCCACGAACACACTGACCAGCCGGCGCACCGCGCGGGATTCGAGCCGGCCCTCGGCGAAGTCGGGGAGCGTGTACGCCCCGGAGCGGCGCAGCGGGGCGGCGACGAAGACCAGCAGCACCAGATAGCCGGCGGTGTAGCCGACCGGGTACCAGAGCATGTCGGGGCCGTGCAGCAGCACCAGTCCCGCGACCCCGAGGAAGGAGGCGGCGGACAGGTATTCACCGCTGATCGCGGCGGCGTTGAGCCCGGGCCCCACCGTGCGGGAGGCGACATAGAAGTCGGAGGTGGTACGGGAGATCCGCAGCCCGAAGCCGCCGACAAGGACGGTCGCGAGGACGACGAGGGCGACGGCGGTCACGGTATAGCTCTGGTTCACGGAACGGGCCGGCCCTTCACCAGCCGGGCGAAGTCACGCTCGTTGCGCTCGGCGCGGCGTACGTACCACCAGGCGAGCAGGGTGAGCAGCGGATAGGCGGCGAAGCCGAGCACCACCCACACCGCCGTCGCGTCGCGCAGCGCGGCGAAGGCCAGCGGCAGGGTGCCGACGACCAGCGCGAGAACGGCGAACGCGGTGAGTCCGGCGCGGAGCTGACCCCGCATCAGGGAGCGGACATAGGCGTCGCCGAGCGCGGTCTGCTCCTCGATCTCCGCCTGGGCGCGGTAGCGGGGCAGCGGCCGTACGCGACGGGGTTCACCGGTGACGACCTCGCGCCGGGGCGCGGGCTGCCGGGACTCGCCGGTCATGGTCTCTCCTCCCCGTCGCGGCCCACGGCTCTGTCGGATGCCGCCGTGCGATACCGCCCCTGCCGGACCACCGTGCCGGACAGTAGGGCCCGGAGTGTACGCAGACCGGCGATCCCGGGGGAAGGCACTGGTCAGCGCCTGCCCCGGCCGTGTCGTCAGCGCCCGCCCTGCCGCATCAGAAGGTCCCGCAGGGCGCGGGCGTGGCGGCGGCTCACGGCCAGCTCCGCGTCCCCCACGCGGACGCTCATCGCGCCCGCGTCCAGCCGCAGTTCGTCGATCCGGGCCAGCGCGACGAGATGGCGGCGGTGGATCCGTACGAAACCGCGGGCCCGCCAGCGCTCCTCCAGGGTGGTGAGCGGGATCCGTACGAGATGGCTGCCGTTGTCGGTGTGCAGTCTGGCGTAGTCGCCCTGCGCCTCGGCGTACGCGATGTCGTCTACGGCGACGAAGCGGATCACACCGCCGAGTTCGACGGGGATCTGGTCGGCCGCGGGGGTCTGCGCGGGACCGCGCTCCCCGACCAGTTCGGCGACCCGGCGCACGGCCTCGGCGAGCCGCTCCCTGCGGACCGGTTTGAGGACGTAGTCGACGGCCTTCAGATCGAAGGCCTGGACGGCGAAGCCCTCATGGGCGGTGACGAAGACGATCAGCGGCGGCTCGGCGAACCCGGCCAGCAGCTTGGCGACATCGAGCCCGGTCAGTCCGGCCATATGGATGTCGAGGAAGACCACATCGATGGCGGCGGAGCCGTCGGGCCCGGCGTCGAGCGCGTCACCGATCCGGCGCAGGGCCCCCGTCGCGCTGGTCGCGCCCTCGGCGCTGCGGATCCGGGGGTCGGCCCTGAGCAGATAGAGCAGCTCTTCGAGGGCCGGTTCCTCGTCGTCGACGGCCAGTACGCGCAGCATGACGCCGGAGTGTAGGTCCTCGGACACACAATGGCTTCCCCGCTTGAATGATTCCGGGCTCCGGTCCGTACCAGACATCATGCGGACCTTGGACCTCCATCGTGATGTGGGCGCCTACACGCTGGGCGTGCTCGACCCCCGGACGCCTTCCGCTTCGAGGACCACCTCATGGACTGTCCGCGGTGCACCCTGCTGCTCGCCGATCTCGGCGGGGTACGGGCGCAGCTCGACGAGTACGCGCGGCGCACCCCGCCCGGAGTGGCGCCGTTCACCGCCGCCGCCCCGGAGCTGCTGGCCGGGCTGCTGGAGCGCACCGCCGCCGGGCGGCGCGTCCGGCGGGGGCGGCGGCTCGCGCTGGTGGCCGCGGCCGCGGTGCTCGTGGTGGGCGGCCCGCTCGCGGTGCTCCGTACCGCCCCGGGACCGGCTCAGGGCGCGCAGGCCGTACGGTGGACCGCCACCGACCGGGCGACCGGTACGGCGGCCGTGGTGACGGCGGCGGAGACGGGCTGGGGCACGGACGTCGGCCTCGAACTGGTACGGCAGGGCGCCTTCGGGGTCTGCGCGCTGGTCGCGGTGGGGGTGGACGGCTCCCAGGAGACGGTGACGACCTGGGCCGCGCGCGCCGGGGACGGCGAGGCACTGGTCACCCGGGGCGGGGCGGCGCTGCGGCCGGGCCAGATCGACCACTTCGAGGTGCGGGCCGCGGACGGACAGCGGCTGGTGACGATCGGCGGGCGGAACGGGAACGGGAACGGCTGAGCGGGCACGTTCCGCGGGCGGGACGCGTTGGTCCGTCAGTGCCGTGTTGCTCGGCCGGGCGAGGAGGCGGGTCACTTGAGGAGGCGGGACATCCGGCGGTCCGCGAGCGGTTTGCCGCCGGTCTGGCAGGTGGGGCAGTACTGGAGCGAGGAATCGCTGAAGGAGACCTCCCGGATGGTGTCACCGCAGACCGGACAGGCCTCCCCAGCCCGGCCGTGCACCCGGAGCCCGGTCTTCTTCTCCGCCTTGAGCCGCCCCGCGGCCACCCCGCGCGAGCGTTCGACGGCCTCGCGCAGCGTGGTGCGCAGGGCTTCGTAGAGGAGGGTGATCTCGTCCTCGGAGAGATTCTTGACCGGTTTGAACGGGGACATCTTGGCGGCATGCAGGATCTCGTCGCTGTAGGCGTTGCCGATCCCCGCGATCAGGCGCTGGTCCCGCAGCGCCCCCTTGATCTGCCGCCGCTCACCGGCGAGAAGCCGGGCGAACGCGGCGCGGTCGAAGGAGCCGTCGAGCGGATCGGGGCCGAGCGAGGCGATCCCGGGGACATCGGCCGGGTCGCGTACGAGATGGACGGCGAGGCGCTTGGTGGTGCCCGCCTCGGTGAGATCGAATCCGTCCCCGTCGGCGAGGACGACCCGCAGCGCGAGCGGTCCCTTGCCGGGCCGTGGCGGCTCCGGAGGGAACGAGTCCTTCCAGCGGAGCCAGCCCGCGCGGGCGAGATGGACGGCGAGATGCAGCGGGTCGCCGCCGCCCGGGCCGGCCGCGGCGATGTCGAGGTACTTGCCGTGGCGGGCGACGGACGCGACCGTGGTGCCCTCCAGAGCGGAGAGCGGCGGATCGTAGGTCTTCAGGACATTGACCGTCAGGGGCAGCACGCGGACGATCTCCCTGCCCACGAGCCGGCCGTCGAGAAACTCGCGCAGTGCTTCGACTTCGGGTACTTCCGGCATGCGTCCAGCGTGCCGCAGTCCCCTTGCGACCGCCTATTGAGCCCCGCGCCGACGGGGCGGGTGTCACCACACGAGGGGTCGCCCCATGACCCCGTCCGCCGGAAGAAAGGCCCCGCATGCCCGTGAGCGACCGCCGAGCCGCCGTCCAGTCCGCGCTGGTCCTCGACAGGACCTCGGCGCGGCCCCGCGCCGCCGTCCTGGTGCTGCACGGCGGTCGTTCGAAAAGCGAGCGGCCGCCGGGCCGGATCAATCCGCCGGGGGTACGGATGTGGCCCTTCAGCCGGGCGGTGCTGCGGGCCACCGACGGGTACGACGTGGTGGTGGGCCGGGTGCGCTACCGGTACCAGGGGTGGAACGGCGGGCGCGCCGACGCGGCCCGTGACGCGCGCCGGGCGCTCGACGAACTGGAGGAGCTGGCGGGGCCGGTGCCGGTGGTGCTGGTGGGGCACTCGATGGGCGGTCGCGCGGCCCTGGCGGTCGCGGGGCACGACCGGGTCAGCGGGGTGGTGGCGCTGGCGCCCTGGTGCCCCCGGGGCGAGCCGGTGGAGCAGCTCGCGGGCTGCCGCGCGGTGCTGCTGCACGGCGACCGCGACCGGGTGACGGACCCACGCGAGACCGTCGAACTGGCGGCCAGGGCGCGGGCGGCGGGCGCGGAGGCCTGCGCGGTCCTGCTGCCGGGCGGCGACCACGCGATGCTCCGCAGGGCAGCCACCTGGCACCGCCTGACCACCGGCTCGGTGACGGCGCTGCTGGGCATGGACCCGTACCCGGAGGCGGTCCGCAGGGCCCACGCGGGATCGGACCCGGTCCAGAGCCCCTGACAGTGCGGGGGCCGGGGCGGGGCGTGTACGTCGCCGCGGGCGGTGGTCCTGACGTGACGGACGTGTGCGGCGAAGGCCGCGCTGGAGCGGGACCGTGCCCGGGTCGGCCTGCGGGCGAGGCCCATGCGATGACCGCGCCGGAGCAGGACCGTGCCCGCTCGGCCTGCGGGCGAAGCCCGTGCCGGGCCCATGACACGTTGCTTCGCGCGCCTGGCGGGCGCGCGAGGAAGCCGTGCCGGGCTGGGTCCGGGGCCAGTCACGGCCCCGGGGCGGTCCGGAGCCCGACGGACCGGCCCAGTTCCCCGCCGGGCGGCCCGTGGCGGCGACTCGTACGGGGTCCGGGACCCCGCCCGGGGTTTCCCCCGCCGGGGGGCCGTGGCGGGCACTCGTACGGGTCCGGAACCCGCCCCGGGTTCCCCCGCCGGGGGCCCGTGGCGGCGGCTCGTACGCGTCCGGGGCCCCGGCTCAGAGGCCGTACACGCGGCGTGCCGTGCCGGCGAAGATCTCGCCTCGCTCGGGGTCGCTCAGGGCGCTCGTCACCACCCGTGCCGCGTCCAGCACTTCGCCGTACGTGGCGGCCAGCCGGCAGACCGGCCAGTCGGAGCCGAACATCAGACGGCCGGGGCCGAAGGCGTCCAGGACTGTGTCCGCGTACGGGCGGAGCCCGTTGGCCGTCCAGGAGTCCCAGTCGGCCTCGGTGACCATGCCGGACAGCTTGCAGACGGTGTTGTGCCGGGCGGCGAGCGTCCTGATGTGGTCCGCCCACGGGTCGAGGCCGCCGGAGGCGATCGGCGGCTTGCCGAGGTGGTCGAGGACGAACGTGAGGTCCGGCAGCAGTTCGGCCGCCACCGCCGCCGCGGGCAACTGGTGCGGGAGGACGACCAGGTCGTACACGAGCCCCGCGGCGGCGACCGCCGCGAGCCCGCGCTGCACGTCCGGCCGCAGCAGCCAGCGCGGATCGGACTCGCCCTGCACCTGGTGGCGGATCCCCACGAGCCGGTCGCCGCCCGGCAGTTCGCGCAGCGCGGCGAGGGTGTCGGCGATCCCGGGCGCGGTGAGGTCGGTCCAGCCGACGACGCCCGCGACCAGCTCACTGCTGCCGGCGGCGGCGAGGAATTCGGGGGTCTCCTCCGGCACGCAGATGGTCTGGACGAGCACCGTGGCCGTCACTCCGGCGGAGCGTGCCTCCGGCTCCAGCTCGTCGAGGGTGAAGTTCCGGCGGATCGGCGTCAGGGCGGGGCCGGTGATCCAGTCCTGGTCGCGTACGGACAGATCCCAGATGTGGTGATGGGCGTCCACGATTCCCGCGGTGCTCGGGGCATCGGCGGTATCTGTGGCACTCGCGGTGTTGGTGGCACCCGCGGTGTTCGGCGGTGTCATCGGCGGTCACAGCTCCCAGACGACGGGCAGCGCGGCATCGGCACCGCCCGCCGAGTAGTCGTGCGGGACATCGAGCAGTCCTGCCATCCTGGCCTGCCAGGCGGCGTTGACGGGCAGCCGGTCCAGCTCGGCGAGCAGGCGCGGGTAATCCTCGCACTCCAGCAGATGGAAGAGGTCGGTGCCGCTGCGCCAGATCGTCCAGGACGTGGCGCCCGCCGCGCGGATCGCGGCGGTGAGTTCGGCGGGCACCTCGCGGTGCGCGGCCTCGTACTCCTCGATCCGGTCGGCGCGGACCGTGGTGTGCAGGGCGACCCTCATGACTTCGCTCCGTTCCCGGTCGGCAGCCCTTCGGCCGGGGGCTCCGCGGTGTCCGGTTCCGCGCCGAGCAGACCCTCGGCGCGCAGTTCGGCCCACAGGTCCTCGGGGACGGTACGGGCGGCCAGTTCGGCCGCGTCCCGTACCTCCGCCGCCGACCGGGTGCCCACCAGCACACTGGCGACGGCCGGATGGCGCAGCGGGTAGTGCAGGGCCGCGGCGCGCAGGGGTATCCCGTACCGCCGTGTCACCGCGTCCATCCGCAGGGCGCGGTCGACCAGGTCGGGCGGCGCCGCGGCGTAGTCGTAGGTCGCGCCGGGGCGCGGATCGGCGAGCAGCCCGGAGTTGAAGACCCCGCCGACCACCACGCTCCTGCCGCGCGCGACGGCCTCGGGCAGCAGTTCGGTGAGCGCCGACTGGTCGAGCAGGGTGAAGCGGCCCGCGCACAGGACGACATCGGCGTCGGTGTCGCGGAGGAAGCGGGTGAGCATCGCGGTCTGGTTCATCCCGGCGCCGATGGCGCCCACGACCCCTTCGGCGCGCAGCCGCTCCAGCGCCGGATAGGCCTGTCCGAAGGCCTCCTCGGCGTGGTCGTCCGGGTCGTGCAGATAGACGATGTCGAGCAGGTCGAGGCCGAGCCGTTCCAGGCTGGCCTCGATACTGCGGAGCACGCCGTCGGCGCTGAAGTCCCAGACCCGGCGGTGCGTGGCGGGTACGGCGAAGCCATGGGCCAGATCGTCACCGGCATGGCCGTCCCCGGGGACGGGTTCGAGCAGCCGCCCCACTTTGGTGGAGATGGCGTACGTGTCGCGCGGCCGGTCCCGCAGCGCTTCGCCGAGCCGACGTTCGGAGAGCCCGAGGCCGTAGTGCGGTGCCGTGTCGAAGTACCGGATGCCCGCGTCCCAGGCGGCGTCGACGGCCGCCCTGGCGTCGTCCGGTTCGACCGGTGTGTAGAGATTGCCGATCCCGGCCGCCCCGAAGGACAGTCCGGTCACCCGGACCGCACCGCGTCCGAGCGTGCTGTGCCGCATACCGCCGCCGCCTCCCGCCACGCCGACACCATCCGGTCTGGTGTCGATCACGACGAATATTCATCGGATGACTGAGTGCCGTCAACACCTCCGGAGCAGCTTTCTGTGCTTCCTTTTGAATGAACTGTCCGACCTATCGGTCGGGCAGCCATGGCTCAACGGCCCGGCCTGATCTCCCTGGTGGCCCGCACCAGCTCCGCCAGTTCGTCCGTCGTCCCGCGCGCCAGCCGGTCCAGGTCCGGTACGGCCTTGCCGTCGGCGACGAGGCCCACATGGACACGTCCGCCATAGGTGGTCAGCGCCACCGCCAGGGACTGTCCGCGCGCCAGCGGCGCCATCGGATACACCTCGCGCAGCGGGCAGCCGCCCAGCGAGAGGGTGGAGCGCGGCAGCGGCACGCTCGTCACCAGGATGTCGAAGAGGATCCTGGCCGCGCTGCCCGCGAGCGGCGCCCCGAGCCGGTGGGCCAGCGGCGGCAGTTGGTCCGCGAGTACGGCGACGGCGCCCGCGCCGCGCGACGGGCCCGCCGACTTGTTGCGGTCCATGGCCCGGCGTACCCGCGCGAGCCGGGCCCGGGGATCGGCCTCGCCGACCGGGAGGCCGAGGAGATACGCGGAGAGCCGGTTGGCGGAGCCGGGCGGGCTGCCGGGGCGGCGCCGGGAGACCGGTACGAGGGCGCGCGGGGGCGCGGCGGGCAGCCGCTCGCCGCGTTCGAGCATCCAGCGCCGCAGCGCTCCGGCCACTGTCGCGAGCAGCACGTCGTTGGCGGTGCCGCCGGCGGCCCTGCGGATCCGCTGGACGTCCTCCAGATCGAGCACGGCGGTGGCGAGCCGCCGCGTACCGCTGGATCCGGCGGTCAGGGCGGGCGTTCCGCGCGGGTCGAGCCGGCTGGCCCGTACGACCGAGGCACCGATGCCGACCGCGCGGCCCAGCTCCTCGATCCGGCCCCTGGCCAGGCCCGCCACCTGCCAGGGCCCGGGCAGCCAGGACCGGGGCGGCACCGGCCTGACCCGGCGGACCCCGGCGGCCCGGGCGTCGGCGATCTGGTCGAAGATGCCCGCGCCGATGGCGACGGCGCGCATACCGTCGGCGAGGGCGTGGTGGAGCTTCACCAGTACGGCGAAGGGGCAGGGGCCACGGCCCTTGCGCGGCGCCACGGCGTCCCGCCCGCCGGGCGTCAGGACGTACATCTCCCAGGGCGGGATACCGCGCTCCAGCGGGCGTTCCATCAGCTCGCCCGCCAGCCGGGCGGCCTGTGCCGTGAACTCCCCCGCTGGCAGCCGCAGCCGCCGTACATGCCGCCGTACGTCGAAGTCCTTGTCGGCCGCCCAGGCGGCGCCGCCGACCGGGAGCCAGACGTCCCGTACCCGCATCCGCAGCCGGGGGGATGGCGGCGGCGCGGGTGGCGAGCAGCTCCAGCAGTCCGGCGCCGGCCACCGCACCGGGCGCGGCGGTGAAGAGGGCGAGCGCGCCGAGGTGCATGGGATGGTCGGCGGATTCGAGATGCCAGAAAGCCAGATCGATAGGTGCCAGCAGCTCGGTGGTCAAGGGAACCCCAGGTCCTAGGGGGCGAGGCACTGCGCGGGCACAGCTCCTCACCAATTGGTCGGTTACGGTCAAGTACGTTCAGTTCACAGGCGCTTAACGACCTATATCGCACAGTGTGACGGAAATCCGGGGTGATGCCCGCTCAGAGGCGGCTCAGGGTGACGGCCGGTCAGGGACGGCGAATTCGCACCAGACGCACTTGCCGCTGCCGCGCGACTCCACCCCCCACGCGTCCGAGAGCAGATCCACCAGGAGCAGCCCGCGCCCCGAGACGCCGGACTCGCCTGCATCGCGGCGGTGCGGCAGGGTGCTGGAGCGGTCCTCGACCTCGACGCGCAGACGCCGTTCCGCGCCCGACAGGACGCGTACGTTCACGACCGCGCCGTTCCCGGTGTGCATCAGCGCGTTGGTGATCAGCTCGTCGGCGGCCAGCTCGATCTCGTCCGCGCGAGCGCCGGCACCCCAGGCGCCCACCGCCGCGCGGATCATGTGCCGTGCGGTGCTCAGCCCCTCCGGGTCGCCCCGCGCGACCCGCTGCTGGAGCCGCCCTCCGGGGCTCGGGCCCCCGGCTCCGCCGCGCCGCAGCAGCAGGACGGCGCCGTCGTCGTCGCCGCCCCGCTCGTCGACGACCGCGCAGATCCGGTCGGCCAGGAGCTCGAGATCGTGCGGTCCGTCCCGTACCAGCCCGGTCAGATGCCCCATACCGTCGTCCAGATCCGTGCCGGGCAGCTCCACCAGGCCGTCGGTGCAGAGCACCAGGGTCTGGCCGGGGTCGAGTTCGAGGATCTCGACCGGATAGTCGAGCCACCCGAAGAACGCGGAGAGCCCCAGCGGCATCCCGCCCGGCACGGGCAGTCTTCGGCAGGAGCCGTCGGTCTCCCTGAGCAGCGGGTCGATGTGCCCGGCCCGTACGAGCCGGACCGTCCCGGTCGACAGGTCGGCCTCCGCGTAGGTGCAGGTGGCGAAGCGGTCGGTGTCCAGCTCGTGCAGGAAGACCGAGGCCCGGGCCATCACGGTGGCCGGCGGATGCCCCTCGGCGGCGTACGCGCGCAGCACGATACGGAGCTGTCCCATCACGGCGGCGGCATGGGTGTCATGGCCCTGCACATCGCCGATGACGGCCCCGACCCGGCCGCCGGGCAGCGGGATGATGTCGTACCAGTCGCCCCCGATGTCCCTGCCGAGCCGCGCCGAGCGGTAGCGGACCGCGATCTCCGCGCCGGGCACGGCGGGGATCCGGCGCGGGAGCATGGCCTGCTGAAGCCCCTCCGCCAGATCGTGGTCCTGCTCGAAGAGGACGGCGCGCTGGAGACTCTGGGCGATGCCGCTGCTGAGGGCCACCAGCAGATTGCGGTCCTCGGCGGTGAAGCCCTCCTTGTCGCCGTAGAGCAGCCCGAGCGCCCCGATCGGCCGGGCCTGCGCGATCAGCGGCAGATAGGCGCCGGCGTTGATGCCGAAGCCGCGGATGTGCGACCAGAGGTCCGGATAGCAGAGGGCGAACTCCTCGCGGGATTCCACGAAGCGCGGGGCGAGTGTCCGTACCACCTCGTTCAGCGGGTACTCCTCGTCGGTCCGTGTCACGCGCACGTCCGGCACATGGGCGCCCTCGGGCCCCTCGGCGACCAGCCGGATGCGCCCCGCCTCCAGCAGGCCCATGACCAGGCCGCTCGCACCGAGGTGCTCCAGGCCGCCGGACTCCGTCAGTACGTCGATGACGTCCTGGACGGTCCGGGCGTGGGCGAGCGCGGCGGTGGTGGTCTCGACGACGGTGGTCTGCACCCGGCGTACCGCGGCCAGTTCACGCCGCGCGGTGGAGTCGGCCAGCTCCTGGACGGCGTCCCGGACGATACCGATGACCCGCACCGCGCGGCCCTCGTCGTCGCGGCGGATGCTGCCCTGGGTATGGGTCCAGCGCAGGGTGCCGTCGCGCCGGCGGCGCCGGAAGTAGGCGCCGTAGCCGGTGCTGCCGTCGCCGAGCGCCCGCGCGACCACCGCGTCCAGCCGCGCTCCCTCGTCGGGCGGGATCCTGTCCGCCAGGCTCGCGCGCCGGCCGTCGTACTCCTCGGGCGCGGTGTCGAACACGTCGAGCGCCTGGTCGTCCAGATAGAGCAGCCCGCTGGCGAGGTCCCAGTCGAAGGTGCCCATCCCGTTCAGAGAGAGGCTGAGATCCGGCTGGGCGGGCCAGTCGCCGGGAAGCGACAGGGGACCCGCTGCCCGTTCAGCCATGCAGACACTTTGTCATCAATTGTCGGATTATTCGAGTGGTCCGAGCGGCCTCCTCCGAGGCGGTCGAGCCCTCAGTCCGGGAACGAGACGGGACCGATCAGCAGGTTGTCGATCCGGACGTCGTCGGGGTTCGGGAGAGGCCCGTCGCCGGACCCGCCGTCGGGCAGCAGATCGGGCATGCCCTCGGAGCGCGGCTCCGGCTCGGGCATGTCCTCGGACTGCGGCTCGGGCTCAGGCAGGTCCTCGGGCTGCGGCTCCGGCTGGGGGCGGGGCGGGGGCGGCGGCCCCCCGCGCCCCGAGGACACGCCCGGCGGCCCTGGCTGGGCCGGGGGCGCGGGGGGTCCGGGGGGCACGGCCGCGGCGTCGGGCTCCGTCGGTGTCTTCACCTCGTCCGGATCGGTGATGTCGGCGTCCGGCCCGTACGCCGGTACGACGCCGGGACTCCCGTCGGCCTCCCCGCGGGTGCCGGTCAGCCGCTCGATCCACTCATGGCTGGCCATCTCGACAAGGATCAGGCTGCTCAGGGGCTGGGTGGTGCGGTCGATGACGACGACCCGCTCGGGCCGGTAGCCGCGCCACGGTGTCCCGCGGTGGATCATCGACCCCTGGGCCACGATGGGCGGCCGCAGCGGACTGCCGCTCGTGCAGCGCACTCTCGGCAGGCCGTGGCTGTCCACCAGTACCGGGGTGCCCGCCTGGAGTACGGACTGGAACTCGACCGGGGCGCCGCCCCGGTACGCGTGGTTCGTCATCCGGACGTCGGCACGCAGGGTGACTGGGGTCAGGCCGTGCAGGAATCGCGTCACGGAGTCCCGGCTGACCCGCGCGCCCTTGGCGAAGGCGGCGGCCTTGGCGGACTCCTCCGTGAGAAGACCGAGCTGCCGGTCGACATCGCAACTGGCGTTGGCCTGGGTGCCGCTGTAGAGACCGGGGGTGGAGCCCGGCAGGGCGCGCGCCGTCCGGCCGGAGCTGTTCTCGTTGTGCGCGTTGTACGAGTCGCCGCCGCGCGGCTGGGGGCTGGCCACCGCCCGGCTCTTGGCGCTGGTCTTGGGCGGGGCGATGGCGGTGGACTCGGTGAAGGGGTCGGGGCCCCGGTCCATGACCGGCTGGAAGAACAGCTCGTTGCTCTGAGGACCCGCCTCTCCGCCACCGTCCCCGCCGCACCCCGCCGTGATCAGAATGCCGGCGGTCAGCGCGGCAAGCGTGGCATGCCGACGACGGTTGGGTGAGGGCACCGGAATCTCCCGCCTGTTTCATCCATGAATGACCTCTTCATGTCTGCCGGATCACTCACCGCCCCGCAAGCGGGAACGGGCGCGGCACATCCGGGACTTGAACGCGTTCAGAGAGTGGCACTAGGGTGATCAGAGGACTTGAACACGTTCAAGTACGGGGGTGGTGAAGGATGTCCGCGCTGGTCAGCCGGACCGGAGTGGCCGGCACACCGCCGGCCGCACCCGCCGGGCCGTGCCCGTCCCGGCCGCCGTACGCACCTCTCGTACCGGATCCGATGCCACTACGCCGCCGGTGGCGTCCGCTCGCCGAGGAGAGCGCCGTATGAAGCCCGTCGACACACTCGGCCTCAGCTACGAGGAGACCGGCGCGACCCGGCTCGGTCCGCTGCCCGACGGATACCGCCATCTCCACCACCGCACCAGGATCGGCCGGGGCCGCCCGGTCTTCGACACCGCCGGAGCCGCGGTCACCACCTGGGCCCTGCACCGCCGCTCGGGCGCGCGGGTACGGGCCGGAACGCCCTGGGCCGAGCCGGGCACCGCCGTGGAGGTCTCGGTCGGGCTGGGCCCGCTGCGGCTGAGGGCTCCGTGCCGGGTGGTGTGGACGGCGTACGAGAAGGACCGCACCGGATTCGGCTACGGAACCCTGGACGGGCATCCCGAGTGCGGCGAGGAGTCCTTTGTGGTCGAGCTGCGGGAGGACGGCTCGGTCTGGTTCACGGTGATGGCGTTCAGCCGCCCGGCCCGCTGGTACACCCGGCTCGCAGGCCCGCTGGTACCGGTGCTCCAGCTCGCGTACGCACGCTGGCTGGGCCGCACACTGCGCCGGATCGCGGGCCCGCGCTGACGCCTCAGGTCAGCTCATCCGCGAGCAGGTCCATCAACAGCCCGTCCTGCCACATGCCGGTCCGGTGGTTGCGCCAGTACGCCCGCATGATCCCGACAGGTTTGAAGCCGACGCTGCCGTAGCTGCGGATCGCCGCGGTGTTGGCCGCGGCAGGATCGATGGTCAGCCGGTGATGGCCGCGTTCCCGCAGCAGCCACCGGGCCAGGGTGCGCACGGTGTCGGCACCGAGCCCCTTCCCGTGATGGCTCGCCGTCAGGAAGATGTCGATGCCGGCACGGCGGAACTCGGGGTCGGTCTCTTCGTCGAACTGGACGGCGCCGATGACCTCACCCCCGAAAACCACGGCCAGCATGCCCTCGTAGTCGTCCAGGGGCGGCCACCACGCCGCGACTTCCGGCTCTCTCATGATCCTGTCGAGGACTTCGGAGTCCCCGTCCGTCGTCGTGCGCAGCACGACCCTGTCCCCACGCAGTTCCATGCCCGCATTTTCCCCGAGCGGTGCGAGCGGTGAAGGCACCTTTCGGAATGAGCGAAGCGTCCCGTACCCCTGAGGTCACAGGGATACGGGACGGCCGGTGTTCCTCAGTCGATACCCGGCAGGATGTGCGGCTCCGCGAGGTCGTCCTCGTAACCGGCGAGCCGGATGGGGGCGGACCTGGCCCACACTTCGAGGTTCCCGATCTTCTCCGGGCCCTGCTTGGGCTCGGAGGTCTTCGCCGGTCTCTTTTCCCGCTTGGTCGTTTCTGGTGTCACCGCGCGCTCCTCTGTGTCGCGTAACTCTGGGACAGGGCATTCGTCGCGGTGGCGCCGTTTCGTTGACGGGACCGCAGCCGTGGTAGAGGGCCTGTCCCCGCGCGGCCGTCGGGGATGTATCCCCTGCGTGGCCGTACGTACCTCCCAGAGTAACCAAATGAGCGCCTGCCCGCTCCATCGGGTTCACGTTCGGGTGAGGTTTCGAGCAAATGGCCGATTATGAGTTGCCGATTGCTCGGTATTGCCCGGCATTGCCCGGTGCCGATCAGATCCGGTCTCATCCGGCCGATCCGGTCTGATCCTGCCCGTGCCGGTCACCAATTGGCGGGCGCGTAGTCCTTGAGGAAGCAGCCGTAGAGGTCCTCGCCGGACTCGCCGCGCACGATCGGGTCGTACACCCGCGCGGCTCCGTCGATCAGATCGAGCGGCGCGTGGAAGCCCTCGTCGGCCAGCCGCATCTTGTCCGGGTGCGGGCGCTCGTCGGTGATCCAGCCGGTGTCGACGGCGGTCATCAGGATGCCGTCGGACTCGAACATCTCCTGGGCGCTGGTACGGGTGAGCATGTTCAGCGCGGCCTTGGCCATATTGGTGTGCGGATGACCCGCACCCTTGTAGCCGCGGCTGAAGACGCCCTCCATCGCGGACACGTTCACCACATAGGCGCGCCGGGCCGCGGTGGCCGCCATCGCCCGGCGCAGGCTGCTGATCAGGATGAACGGCGCGGTGGAGTTGCAGAGCTGGACTTCGAGCAGTTCGACCGGGTCGACCTCGGAGACGGTCTGCACCCAACTGTTGGTGTCGTGCAGATCGGGTACGAGCCCGCCCGCGTCGATCGCCGTACCGGCCTCGATCCTGGCGAGGCTGGCTGAGCCGCCGACCAGGGCGAGCGAGGTGACCTCGGAAGCGGTCAGGGCCTCGCTGCCCGCGGCGGGCAGGACGGCCTGGGCCCCGCTGCCGAAGGCGCCGATGACCCGCGAGGCCGGGAGTTCGCCGGCGGGCAGGGGCGCGGACTCGGCGGCGAGGAGTTCGCTGTACGCCTGCGGGGACCGGCGTACGGTCTGGGCCGCGTTGTTGATCAGGATGTCCAGCGGGCCTTCGGCGGCGACGGAGTCGGCGAGGGCCACGACCTGCGCGGGGTCCCGCAGATCGATGCCGACGATCTTGAGCCGGTGGATCCAGTCGTCGCTGTCCGGCATCGCCTTGAAACGGCGTACGGCGTCGCCGGGGAAGCGCGTGGTGATGGTGGTGTGGGCGCCGTCGCGCAGCAGCCGCAGGGCGATATACATCCCGATCTTGGCCCGGCCGCCGGTGAGCAGCGCGCGCTTGCCCGTCAGATCCGTACGGGCGTCCCTGCGGGCGCGGTTCTCGGCGGCGCAGCGCTGGCAGAGCTGGTGGTAGAAGGCGTCGACCTCGGTGTAGCGGGTCTTGCAGATGTAGCAGGAGCGCGGGCGCTGGAGTATGCCCGCGATCTCGCCGGTGGCCGAGGAGGACGGAAGCAGGCCCTGGGTCTCGTCGTCGATGCGCTCCGCCGAGCCGGTGGCGGTGGCCTCGGTGACGGCCTTGTCGTGGGCGGTCTTGGCGGCCCTGCGCTCCTGGCGGCGGCGCTGCTTCACGGTCCGGTAGATACCGGCGGTGGCGCGCCGGACCACGATCGCGTCGGGGTGGTCGACCTCCAGCCGGTCGAGTTCGCCGAGCACGCTCAGGCAGACGGCCATGCGCTCGGGGTCGATGCCGGGACCGTACGACGGGTCCCCGCCCTGCGCCGGAATCCCGCCGTACGCCGGGCTCTCGCCGTGCGCGGGGCCGCCCTCTGTCACCGTCATCGCCGCTGCCGTTCCTCGATCGCTCGTAGCTCGCCCGTACACCGGGGTCCCGTGTGGAAAGTTTCTGCCGTCGCCGACATCCCCGCAGGTCAGGAGCATACCGACGGGCCGGGTGTCAACAAAATCCAGCTATCTTATCCGGCTTGTCCTGCGCTCGGCCGCCGGTCGCCCTCCTCCGGGGTCTCCGGGACGCGCAGGGCGAGGAACGTGGTCTTCCTGCGGAGGCGGAAACCCAGCGATTCGTACAGCCTGATGGCGTTCGTATTGCTCGCGGCGGCGTGCAGGAAGGGGGTCTCGCCGCGGGCTCGGATGTGATGGGAGACCGCGAGGACGAGCCGGGCCGCGAGTCCCTGGCCGCGGAATTCCGGGGCGGTGCACACCGCGCTGATCTCGGACCAGCCCGGCGGGCGCATCCGTTCGCCGGCCATCGCGACGAGGGCGCCGCCGCGCCGGATGCCGAGATAGGTGCCCATCTCGACGGTGCGGCTCATGAAGGGGCCCGGCTGGGTGCGTTCGACCAGGTCGAGCATCTCGGGCACATCGGCGGGGCCGAGGAGTACGGCCTCCTCGTCCGGTGCCGCAGCCACCCCGGCGTCCACGAGCTGGACCCCGTCCGCCCGGAACGTGACCTCCCAGCCGTCGGGCGAGGGCCCGCTGTAGCCCGCGAGCCCGACGGTTCCGCCGGGCCCCGCGAGCGCGGCGGCGTCGGCCCAGTCCTCGGCGGCGGTGCCGTCGCCGGTGCCGGGCAGGGCCACCCAGACCGACACCTCGGGCTGGTACCGCAGCAGCCGGCCGCGCCGCTCGGCGAAGTGCGCCTGCGGCCCGGTCAGCGCGGAACGGGCAGGGTTGTCGAGGGGGTGCGGGGACGGTTCGGGGCCGTCGGACCATGTGCTCACGCGGCGACCTCGATCACTATCTTGCCGCGGACATGGCCTTCCTCCACCGCGCGCAGTGCCTCGTCCGCGCGGTCCAGCGGAAAGGTCCGGGTCACATACGGGCGCAGTGTGCCGTCCAGGACCAGCTTGGCGACCTCGTCGAGGACCTCCGCGGTACGGGCCCGTACCAGTGCCGCGCCGCCCAGTTGGGGCACCGTGCCCTTGTCGGCCGCGCTGATCAGTTTCGTACGGTCCGCCACCAGCTCGGCCACGGCCCGCAGATCGTCGCCGCCGACCAGGTCCAGTACCGCGTCGATCCCGCCGGGCGCCGCGGCCCGTATCCGCTCCACGAGGCCGGGGCCCGACGGGACATGGACGGCGCCCAGGGACTCGACGAAGTCCTTCTTGCCCGCGCTCGCGGTGCCGACGACCCGGATGCCGAGCCCGCGCGCGATCTGTGCCGCGGCCACCCCCACTCCCCCGCCCACGCCCGTGATCAGCAGCGTGGCACCGGGCGCGAGGTCCGCCTGGCGCAGCCCGTCGTACGCGGTGGCCGCGGCGACCGGCAGCGTGGCCGCGTCCGTGAACGAGAGCGCGTCGGGCTTGTGCGCGGCGACCGCGACCGGCAGCAGGGTGTACTCCGCGTAACCGCCGGTGAGTGTGGAGCCGAAGACCGCGTCCCCGACCGCGAAGCCCTCCACACCCGGTCCCGTCGCCTCGACCACGCCCGACACCTCGCTGCCGAGGACGGCGGGCAGTTCGGCGGGCGCGGAGCCGGGCCTGACATAGCCGTTGCGCAGCTTCCAGTCGACGGGGTTCACGCCAGCCGCGCGGACCGCCACCAGGAGCTGTCCCGGGCCGGGGCTGGGCACGGGCAGCTCGGCGAAGGTCTCCACCTCCGGGCCGCCGTGCCGGGTATGGACATACGCCTTGGAGATGGCCTTGGGCATGGTGCTCCTCGTTCCTGCCGATCACACCGGACCGCCGCCCGGCACAACAGAGTGTGCAAGGCGGCTGGCCGGATCACTATTCCCACGGCGGACCAGGAAGGGCGGTTTCTCCAGGACCGCTACGGTCCGCGCGTACGAATGACCGGACCGTGAGCGCGAAGGGCCGGTCCGGGACGGAAACGGAGCGACCCCGGCCCGCCCAATACACGGGCGGACCAGGGCCGTTCAGCCGGTTCAGGACGCAGGGATCAAGAGCCCGCGCACTCCATCGACGCCGGATCGGAGGCGTCCCGTATCAGCGCCTCGTGCGCTGCCCTCAGCCGCTCCGCGTCCGGCTTCAGCACCGTACGGTCATAGGTGAGCAGTCCGTTCAACTCGCCCTCCACATCGCTGATCTGGGTGTAGACCGCACCGTTGCTCCCCCGGCAGGCCAGTGATCTGACGTTGTCGAGCTGCGCCAGATACTCGTCGGTGTACGCGGCCTGGTCGACCCCGACATAGGTGTGCTGCACGGGCCACGCATGGCCGGGCACCGCGAGTCCGAGACCGCCGTACTCGCCGCTGACCAGGGCCCTTCTGCCGTCGGGCGCTGGGATTTGGGCGCTCGGATAGCCGTGCGCGTCGGCGATGTCGCCGTTGCCGCCGTCGACCGCGCCGCAGCAGTTGAGGCCGCTCATGTTGTTGATCAGCCGGGTCGGGTCCCATGCCTTGGCCTGGTCGGCGACGCGCGCCTGGTCGTACTGGCCCCAGCCCTCGTTGAAGGTGACCCACATGATCACCGAGGGGCTGCTCGCGTGCTGGTCGATCATCTCCTTCATCTCGTGCTCGTACTGGGCGCGGGACTCCGCGTCCGGGTTGACCGTGTTCATCGCCGGCATGTCCTGCCAGACCAGCAGACCGAGCCGGTCGGCCCAGTAGAACCAGCGGTCGGGTTCGACCTTGATGTGCTTGCGCACGGAGTTGAAGCCCAGCCGTTTGTGCGTCCTCAGGTCGTACGCGAGTGCCTCGTCGGTGGGCGCGGTGTGCAGCCCGTCGGGCCAGAAGCCCTGGTCGAGCGTGGCCATCAGGAAGACCGGCTCACCGTTCAGGACCGTGCGCGGGGCGCCGTCGACCGTTTCCACGGCGATCGAGCGCATACCGAAGTAGCTGCCGATCCGGTCCGCGCCCGCGGTCACCTCCAGCCGGTAGAGATACGGGTCGTCGGGCGACCAGAGCCGAGGATCGCGGACGGGCACGCTCAGCGGCGCTCCGGTGCGGCCGGTGGCGGTGCCGACCTTGCGCCCGCCCGCGTACGCGGTGGCCGTGACCGGCACCCCGTCCCGTATCCCGCGCACCTCGACGGCCAGCCGCTCCCCCGCCACATCGGGCGTCAGCTTGAGCGAGTCCGCGTGGTCGGGCGCGACGGGCTCCATCCAGACCGTCTGCCAGATGCCGGAGGACGCCGTGTACCAGATACCGCTGGGGTCCAGGCGCTGTTTGCCCATCGGCGGGTTCTCGCCGTCGGCGGCGTCGGTGGGGTCGTACACACCGACGATCAGCTCCTGGGTACGGCCGGGCTTGAGCGCGTCGGTGACATCGGCGCTGAACCGGTCGTAACCGCCCTTGTGTTCGGTGACCTTGGTGCCGTTGACATACACCTCGGCCTTCCAGTCGACGGCGTCGAAGTTGAGCTGGAGCCGCTTGCCGTCGCCGATCCGCCAGCCCTGCGGGACGGTGAACGTACGGCGGTACCACATCCGGTCCTCGTGCCGCTCGACACCGGAGAGCTGCGACTCCACGGGGTACGGAACGAGGACGCGCTCGGCAAGCGTCCTGCCGACGGGCGGGCGTTCGCCCTCCTCAGCGGCGGCGAACTCCCAGCGCCCGTTGAGGTTCTGCCAGGCGTCGCGGGTCAACTGGGGCCTGGGGTACTCGGGATGGGCGTTGCCCGGGCCCACGTCCTTGGCCCAGGGGGTGCTCAGTTCATAGGTGGAGGTGTTGGGCCCGCTGCTCCAGAAGGCCGCGACGGGCTTGCCCTCCTTCGCCGCGAGCCCGCCCGCTCCGTCGTACCGCACATCGGCGGTGCCGCCCTTGCCGACGACCGGTTCCTTGAGGCTCACAAGCAGCCGCCGGGTGTCCGCGGGGTCGCTTCTGACCGAGCCCAGCGGCCAGACGGCGCCGCCGATGACCGCGCCGAGATGGGCGGCGAGCCCGGCGGGCGGCCGGGCGAGGCTCTGGGCGAAGTCGAGCCGGAGGGTGCGGCCGTCGGGCAGTACGGTGGCGGCGAGGGCTCCGTCGTACGCGAAGCCGTCGGGGAGCCGGAAGGCGGACTGGGGCACCGGCCGCTTCGTACCGCCGGGCTCGGTCCACCTGAGGTGCAGATTCGAGCCGCCGTAGTGCTCGAAGTACTCCACCTTGATGTCGTAGGCCTGACCTGCCGTCAGATCGATGGGCTGCGCGGTCTGTTCCCTGTCCCAGTCGTCCACCCAGTGGTCGATGGCGAGGCTGCCGTCGATCCAGAGCCGGAAGCCGTTGTCGCCGATGATGGAGAAAGTGTGCGCACCACTGGTCTCCGGCACGATCTTCCCGGTCCAGCGGACGGTGACATCGTCCGCCCGTCCGGTGGTGGCGGTGAGTCGTGGTTCGAGGTTGCCGAAGTCGATGGCGGGGTCAAAGGCGGTTGCCTTGAGTTCATGGAAGTCAAAGGCTCCCGGGGCGGACTGGGTGTAGTACTCGCCCTTGAGACCACGGGCCTCGACGGGATCGCCGGCGGCCGAGGCGGCCGGGACCGCGGTGAGTCCCGCGACGCCGAGAACGGCGGCGAGCAAGAGGGCCAGTTTTCTTCGGATGCGCACAAGTCCTCCTTGAAGCTGAGGGTGGCGGCTCGTTGCGGCTCGTCACGACAGTCTGTACAACGTTGGAAGGAGCGGCAGTTGGCATGACAGCATGCCGTTCGTCCGCTGTCCAGGGTCCTGACGGAGTGCGGATCGGCGCCATATATAACGTTGTACAAAATGGGCGGGGGCGGATCCTCGGGGGCCGCCCCGGAGGGGAAGTGCCGATGAACGTCAGCCTCAAGGATGTCGCGGAGCGCGCGGGCGTCTCCATCAAGACCGTGTCGAACGTGGTCAACAACTACCGGCATGTGACACCGGCGATGCGGGAGCGGGTCCAGCGGGCGATCGACGAGCTGGGCTACCGGCCCAATCTGACGGCGCGTCATCTGCGCAAGGGGCGTACGGGCATTCTCGCGCTGGCCGTGCCCGAGCTGGGCAACCCGTACTTCGCCGAGCTGGCGGGCGCGGTGATCGATGTGGCAGCGGAGCACGAGTACACCGTGCTGCTCGATCACACCGGGGGCCGGCGCGAGCAGGAGATCCTGGTCAGCCAGGGGTTCCGGGCGCGGGTCATCGACGGGCTCATCCTGAGCCCCATCGAGCTGGAGCCGGAGGATCTGCTCGGCCGCGACCACGACGCGCCGCTGGTGCTGCTCGGCGAGCGGGAGTACGACCTGCCGTACGACCACATCGCGATCGACAATGTCGCGGCGGCCAGGACGGCGGTCCGGCATCTGCTGGAACTCGGCCGCACCGGGATCGCCTTCCTCGGCGCCCGTACGGACCGCGTCAACGAACCCTCACAGCTCCGACTGCGCGGCTGGCGCACGGAGCTGACGGCGGCGGGGGTCCCCGCGCCGGACTCGCTCGTCGCGCCGACGGGCGGCTGGGACCACGCGGACGGCGCGGCGGCGATGGCGCGGCTGCTGGACTCCGGGGTGCTGCCGGACGCGGTCTTCGCGTACAACGACCTGATCGCCATCGGGGCGATGCGGGTGCTGTCGGAGCGCGGACTGCGGGTGCCGGAGGATGTCGCGGTGGTCGGCTTCGACGACATCACCGAGGGCCGCTACGGCACGGTCACCCTGACCACGATCTCCCCGGCCAAGCACACCATCGCCCGGCTCGCGGTGCAGTCGGTGGTGGAGCGGCTGCGCGACGGCGCGACGGCCCCGGAAGCCGCTTCGGCACGTGAACTCCGGGCGGATTTCACCCTGGTGGAGCGGGAGAGCACGCTCGGCCCTGTCTGACACATCCCGCCTGGCCTGCGACGCCCGGCACGCACGCTCGCTGTGTTGTCGGAGTCAGTCAAGTACGTCCAGTACGAGACTGATCCTCCGCCTTGCGATCGCACGCACCGGACGCCGCAGGCCCCGCCCTGCGGGCGGACGGCGCTATGTGTCAGACAGGGCCTCGGCCGACCGTGACCGCGGGCCGGCGGGCTGTTGTGGCAGGAGGGGTTTACAGGTCTCGTACAACGATGTAAAAAGCCTTCCGAACACTCTCCACGCACGCTCAACGCACCGATCGACCGTACGAGTTGACCTCCCGTGGGCGCTCAGCGCGCCGGGGCCGCGCCGAGATGGGGTTCCGCCATGAAGTCTTCCGCCGTCCGCCGCCACACGACCACGACCGTGCTTGCCGCCGCTCTCACCGCCGCCCTCGCGCTCACCGGATGCGCGAAGTCCGAGGACGACGCGGCCGGTGACACCTCCTCCGCAGCCGACGACAGCGGCGCGGGCCAGGTGGTCGCCACTCCGAGCGCCGGGAACACCGGGACCTGCGCCATCGACCGGTTCGGCGGCGCGAAGACCGATCTCGCCACCGCGACCGTCGGCTTCTCCCAGTCCGAGAAGGAGGCCAACCCCTTCCGGATCGCCGAGACCGCCTCCATCAAGGCCGAGGCGGAGAAGCGGGGCGTCAAGCTGCTCACCGCCAACGCGCAGAGCCAGTTCTCCAAGCAGATCAGCGATGTGCAGGACCTGATCGCCAAGGGCGCCGATCTGCTGGTGATCGCCCCGCTCAACTCGGACGGCTGGGGCCCGGTGCTGCGCGCCGCCGCGGCGAAGAGGATCCCGATCGTGACCGTCGACCGGAAGATCAACGCGACGCCCTGCAAGGACTATGTGAGCTTCATCGGCTCGGACTTCATCGAGCAGGGCAAACGGGCCGCGGACCGGATGATCGAGGCGACCGGCGGCAAGGGCGAGGTCGCCATCCTGCTGGGCGCCGCCGGGAACAATGTCACCACCGAGCGCACCAAGGGGTTCAAGGACCGGATCGCGGCCGAGGCCCCGGGCCTCAAGGTGGTGTTCGAGCAGACCGGCGAGTTCGCCCGCGAGAAGGGCCAGCAGGTCACCGAACAGCTCATCCAGTCCAACCCGGACATCACCGGGATCTACGCCGAGAACGACGAGATGGGCCTCGGCGCGGTCAACGCCCTGAAGGGCGCGGGCAAGAAGCCCGGGGACGTCAAGATCGTGACGGTGGACGGGACGCGCAACGCGGTGCGGGGCATCGTCGACGGTTGGATCTCCGGGGTCATCGAGTCCAACCCGCGCTTCGGACCGCTCGCCTTCCAGACCCTCGACGCCTTCACCAAGGGCGAGGAGGTCGCCCAGGACATCGTCATCCAGGACAGCGCGTACACCGAGGAGAACGCCGAGTCCGGTCTGAGCAAGGCCTACTGACATGCTGTCGGTGACCGGACTGACCAAGACCTTCCCCGGCGCCCGGGCCCTGGACGGAGTGGACCTCTCCGTCGGGCCCGGCGAGGTCCACGCGCTGATCGGGGAGAACGGCGCCGGCAAGTCCACCCTGATCAAGCTGCTCACCGGGGTGTACCGGCCGGACGCGGGCGAGATCGTCCTCCAGGGCCGGCCGGTACGGTTCGCCACCCCGCTGGAGGCCCAGCACGCCGGGATCTCCACGATCTACCAGGAGGTCAATCTCGTCCCGCTGATGAGCGTGGCCCGCAATCTGTTCCTCGGGCGCGAGCCCCGGGGGCGGCTCGGGCTGATCGACTTCGGCCGGATGCACCGGGAGGCGGACGAGGCCCTGCGCGCGCTCGGCCTGCGGGTCGATGTACGAAGGCCCCTGCGCTCGCTCGGAGTCGGCGCCCAGCAGATGGTGGCGCTGGCGCGGGCCATGGCGGCGGACGCCCGGCTGGTGGTGATGGACGAGCCGACCTCCTCGCTCGAACCACGTGAGGTCCGCACCCTGTTCGGGGTGATCAGGGCGCTCAAGGAGCGCGGGATCGCGGTGATCTATGTCAGCCACCGGCTCGACGAGCTGTACGAGGTCTGCGACACGGTCACCGTGCTGCGCGACGGCAAGCGGGTGCACACCGGGCTCCTCGCCGATCTCGACCGGCTGAGCCTGGTGTCGCTGATGCTGGGCCGCGAGCTGGGCGAGGCGCGCGCCGCGACCACCGAGGCACGCGCGACCGGAGGCGAACCGGTGCTCGAAGCAAGGGATCTGACAGTACGTCACTCCCTGCACGGGGTGTCGGTGGCGGTGCGGCCCGGTGAGGTGGTGGGGCTGGGCGGGCTGCTGGGCTCCGGCCGCAGCGAGACCGCCCGGGCCGTCGCCGGGGCGCTGCCGCCCGACAGCGGTCAGGTGCTGGTGGCGGGACTTCCCGTACGGACCGGCTCCACACCCGCCGCGATCAGGGCGGGCATCAGTCTGCTGCCCGAGGACCGCAAGGCCGAGGGCATCGTGCCCGGACTCTCCGTACGGGAGAACATCGCCCTGGCCGCGCTGCCCGGACTCGCCCGCTTCGGGCTGGTCGACGACGCCAGGGTCGACCGGGTCGTGGACACCTTTGTGAAGCGGCTGCGGATCAAGACCGCCGGGCCGCACCAGAAGGTGGGCGAGCTGTCCGGGGGCAATCAGCAGAAGGTGCTGCTCGCGCGCTGGCTCGCCATGCGGCCCAAGGTGATGCTGCTGGACGAACCCACGCGGGGCATCGATGTCGGCGCGAAGGCCGAGGTACGGCGGCTGATCGACGAACTCGCGGACGAGGGGCTCGGGGTGGTGCTGATCTCCTCCGACATGGAGGAGCTGATCGAGGGCTCGGACCGGGTCGTGGTCCTCAAGGACGGCGCGGTGGTGGCGGAGCTGACCGGGACCGCGGTGACGGAGGAGCGGCTGCTGCGCGCGATCGCCTCGGAGCAGCCCGGGGCGCCGAAGCACACCGGGGTCCCGCGCGGAGCCGGAGGGGACGGAGCATGACGACTAATCTGACCGTGTCCCGGCGCGAACCCCTGGACCGCGCAAGGCTTCTGACGTTCCTTCAGGAGTACGGCGTCTATGCCGGTGTGGCCGTCCTGCTGCTGGCCAACGTGCTGTTCACCCCGCATTTCCTCTCGGCCGAGAACTTCCGTACCCAGGCCGTCCAGGTCGCTCCAGTCCTGATCGTGGCACTCGGCATGGCGCTGGCCATCGGCAGTGAGGGGGTCGATCTGTCGGTCGGCTCGGTGATGGCACTGTCGACCTCGCTGCTCTCGCTCTATCTCGGCTACGGCCCCTGGATCGCCGTGATCGTCGCCCTGATCGGCGGAGCCGCGGTCGGTCTGGCCAACGGCTCGCTGATCGCGTTCATCGGGGTGCAGCCCATTGTGGCGACCCTGGCGCTGATGGTCGCGGGGCGCGGGCTCGCGCTCGTACTGCTCCCCCAGCTCAAGGACGTCCGGGATCCGGGGATGGCCTCGCTGGGCTCGGGCGATCTGCTCGGCGTCCCGTACCCGGCGCTGATCGCCGCCGCGCTGGCCCTGGCCGTCGCGTTCACCGTACGGCGCACCACCTTCGGCCGGCAGCTTCTCGCGATCGGCGACAGCAGGCCGGCCGCGAAACTCGCCGGACTGCCGGTCCGCCGGGTGCTGATCACGGTCTACATCTGCTCGGGCGTGCTCGCCGCGGTCGCGGGCGTACTGGCCACCGCCCGGCTCCAGGCGAGCGATCCGACCTCGCTGGGGACGCTGATGGAGCTGTCCGCGATCACCGCCGTGGTGGTCGGCGGCACGCCGCTGAGCGGCGGACGGATCAGGATCGGCGGCACGGTGGCGGGCGCCGTGCTGATCCAGTTGCTCACGGCCACGCTCATCAAGCACGATCTGCCGCCGTCCTGGACGCAGATCGCCCAAGCAGTGGTGATCGTGCTCGCGGTGTACGCGGCTCGGGAACGGGGGAAGCGGTGACCACGGTGGAGACAGGCGACTCCGTCGAGGCCAGGGCCGGTTCGGTGCCGATGGCCGAGGAGCCGCCCGGTGCGGGCCGGGCCGAGCGGCTGAGCGCCCTGGCGCAGCAGCACGGCGCCCTCGTCACCCTGATCCTGGTGGCCGTCGCCGCCTCGATCGGCTTCGACACCTTCGCGACCGGCGACAATCTGGAGAACATGGCGGTCTCCTCGGCGTTCCTCGCCGTGGTCGCCCTCGGCATGACCTTTGTGATCATCACCGGCGGTATCGATCTGTCGGTGGGCTCGCTGTTCGCGCTCGGCGGGGTGCTCGCCGCCTGGGGTTCCCAGTACGGCACGGCCGTCGCCCTGCTGCTGCCGCTCGCGGTGTGCGGACTGATCGGCCTGGTCAACGGTCTGCTGATCGCCCGGGCACGGCTGGCTCCGTTCATCGTGACGCTGGCCGCGATGCTGCTGGCGCGCGGTGTGCTGCTGTCGGTCACCGACGAGGGTTCGACCACCTATCTGGTGGACGAGACCTCCTTCTTCGCCCGCCTCGGGCAGGACACCCTCCTGGGGATCGGCGTTCCGGTGTGGATCACGGTGGCGCTCTTCGTGCTGGGAGCGGTCGCGCTGCGCCGGAGCCGGTTCGGGCAGTACGTGTACGCGGTCGGCGGCAACGAGGACGCGGCGGCCCTGATGGGCGCCCCGGTGACCCGTACGAAGATCGCCGTCTACACCCTGTCCGGGCTCTGCGCCGGGCTGGCGGGCGCGCTGAACGCGGCCTGGCTGGTCTCCGGGGTGACCATTCTGGGTGCCGGTATGGAGCTGGAGGCGATCTCGGCAGTGGTCATCGGCGGCACCCTGCTGACCGGCGGTTTCGGCTTCATCAGCGGGTCGCTGGTGGGTGTGCTGCTGCTGAAGGTCATCCAGAACGTCATCAACCAGATCGGCTCGCTGGACTCGGCGTACCAGCAGGTCGTCAGCGGCGCGTTCCTGGCGGTCGTGGTGATCGCCCAGACCTGGCTGGGGCGGCGGCGCCGGATGCTCTGACCGTACGACCGGCCGTGTCACGGGCCGGGACCCGCGCCCGGCCCGTCAGAGCACCCGCTGCCCCTTGCCCAGCGCGATGATCCCGTTCGGCGAGACGGTGTACAGCTCCCGGTCGCGGACCGGGTTGACACCGATCGTCGCGCCGGGCGGGACATCCACGTTCTTGTCGAGGATCGAGCCGCGCACCACCGCGCCCCGCCCGATCCGTACGTTGTCGTGCAGCACCGAGCCCTGCACCACCGCGCCCTCCGCCACCACGACCCCCGGCGACAGCACGGACCGGGTGACCTGGCCGCGGATGACACAGCCGGGTCCGACCACCGACTCGCTCGCGATACCGCCCGCCACGAACCGCGCGGGCGGAAGCTGGCCGGGGTGCGTGTAGATGGGCCAGCGCCGGTTGTCGAGACGGAAGACCGGCTGGTCCGAGATCAGGTCCAGATGGGCGTCGTAGTACGAGTCGAGGGTGCCCACATCGCGCCAGTAGCCGTGCTCGCGGGGCGTCTCCCCCGGCACATGGTTGTCCTGGAAGTCATAGATCTGGGCCATGCCCCGCTCGGTGAGCATCGGCAGGATCGAACCGCCCATGTCGTGCACCGAGTTCTCGTCCTCGGCGTCCCGGTGCAGCGCGTCGACGAGGACCTTGGTGGTGAAGAGGTAGTTGCCCATCGAGGCGAAGACCCGCTCGGGGTCGCCGGGCAGTCCGGGCGGATCGGCCGGCTTCTCCAGGAACCGCTCGACCTGGGTGCCGTCCGTGGCGGGCGTGATGACCCCGAAGGACGAGGCCTCGGCGCGCGGCACCCTGATCCCCGCGACGGTGACACCGGCGCCGTTCTCGATGTGCTGCTTGAGCATCTGGCGCGGATCCATCCGGTACACATGGTCGGCCCCGAACACCGCGATGTAGTCCGGCTGTTCGTCATGGACGAGATTGAGGGACTGGAGGATCGCGTCCGCGCTGCCCAGATACCAGCGCGGGCCGAGCCGCTGCTGCGCGGGGACGGGGGTCACATAGTTCCCGAGCAGACTCGACATCCGCCAGGTGGTGCTCACATGCCGGTCCAGCGAGTGCGACTTGTACTGCGTCAGCACACAGATCCGCAGGATGTCGCCGTTCACCAGATTCGACAGCACGAAGTCGACCAGGCGGTACGTACCGCCGAAGGTCACCGCCGGCTTGGCCCGGTCCGCGGTGAGCGGCATCAGCCGTTTGCCCTCCCCGCCCGCCAGGACGATCCCGAGTACCGAAGGTCCGCCACGCATCGCCGCTCCCTCTGTTCGGGTTCTGTTCGGGTTCTGTTCGCCCGGGCACCGTCCGGGCTACTTGAGAAGCTCCTCGTACAGCTCGAACGTACGCCGGGCGACCTGGTCCCAGCCGAAGTCACGCACCGCGCGTTCCCGGCCCGCCGCCCCCATCCGGGCCGCCGACTCGGGCTCGTCGAGCACCCGGTTGAGAGCTTCGGTGAGGCCGGACTCGAAGGCCTCCGGATGGCGTTCGTCGTACGGTACGAGCAGTCCCGTACCGCCGTCGTCCACCACCTCGGGGATACCCCCGACCGCCGAGGCGACCACGGCCGTGCCGCAGGCCATGGCCTCCAGATTGACGATGCCGAGCGGCTCGTACACCGAGGGGCAGACGAACACCGTGGCATGGGTGAGGAGCTGGATCACCTCGGGGCGCGGCAGCATCTCGGGGATCCAGTGGACACCGTCCCTGGTCCTTCCCAACTCCTCGACCAGCTCACGGAACTCCCGGCCGATCTCCGGGGTGTCGGGCGCGCCCGCGCAGAGCACGAGCTGTGCGTCGGGGTCGAGCGCGCGGGCGGCGCGCAGCAGATGCGGAACGCCCTTCTGGCGGGTGATCCGGCCGACGAAGAGGACGAAGGGGCGCTCGGGGTCGAGTCCGATCCGCTCCAGTACGGCGGTGCCCTGGTCGGGGCGGTAGAGCCGGGTGTCGATGCCGTTGTGGATGACCCGCACCCTGGCGGGGTCGAGCGCGGGGTAGCAGGTGAGGATGTCGTCGCGCATGCCCCGGGAGACGGCGACGACGGCGTCCGCGGCCTCGATGGCCGTACGCTCCGCCCAGCCGGAGAGGGCGTAACCGCCGCCGAGCTGCTCGGCCTTCCAGGGGCGCAGTGGCTCCAGCGAGTGGGCGGTCACCACATGAGGGATGCCGTGGAGCAGTTTGGCGACATGGCCGGCGAGATTCGCGTACCAGGTGTGCGAGTGGACCAGCTCGCGTCCGTCGAGCGCCGCCGCCATGGACAGGTCCACCGAGAAGGTGCGCAGGGCGTCATTGGCCCCGTCGAGCCCGGCGGCCGCGCGATGGCGGACCACTCCCTCGTCCCGCGCGGGTGCGGAGTCCTCGCTCCCGGCCCAGCAGTGCACTTCGAGATCGGTCAGGGCGCGCAGTTCGCGAGCGAGGAATTCCACATGGACGCCCGCTCCGCCGTAGACGTCCGGCGGATATTCGCGCGTGAGCAGGCCGACTTTCACGCCATCCCCCGTTCTCGCGTTCCCGCCCGGCGATCGCAGCTCTGTCATGGTCACCCGGATTCGGCCCGGACGGAAGACCGCGGCGGTGGCCGGTCGAAGACACAGTCCCCGCAGAGGGCGCCGGTGGGGCAGCGGTAATAGAGACAGCAGCTCCGGCGTCTGAAGGCTCCGATCGGCGATGCGCCGAGCAGGGAAGTGCCGGGCAGGGAGGTACCGGTGGTACGGAGGTCGGGGTGGCCGAAAAGCTCCGCTGCCAGGGCTCCGGCGCGCTCCGCCACCTCCGGCCGGCCGTTCCGCTCGCCCCAGCGGGTCAGCTCCCTGACGGCTCCGGCGAGCGCGGAACCGGCATTGCCCCACAGCAGCCGGGACGAGATCCGCCCTTCGCGCCGCAGGGCGTCGGAGAGCGGGACGAGATGGCCGTACTGCACCACCTCGCGCACGCTCGCGGCGGTGGCGGGCAGGGTCCGGGCCGTGGCGGGGTCGTCCGTGAGGACCAGATCGTCGGGCGAGCCGAGGTCCGGGTCCCAGCGCAGCTCGCGCGGGTCGAGGCCGGGGACGGCGCCCGTCAGTACGGCGCTGCCCAGCGCGACCGACCAGAGCCGCGCGGCGAGCCCGAGCTGCGCGATCGAGGCGGCGATCCGGCGCTCGGGGGCGCGCAGCCGGGCCGCGACCGTGTCGACCCGGCCCGTCAGCGGGCGGTGGTCGCCCCCGTACACCGAGGCGAGCGGGACATGCGCGGGACCTGGTGCGCCGGTCCGCAGGGCGAAGAAACCGCCGACGGAGCCGACGAGGGCGAAGTCCGGTCGGTGTGGACGTGTGGGCCCGGTCCCGTCCAGGTGTCGCTGGTCCACCCTGTCCCCCCATCGGTCAGCATCCGCGACATTACCTCTATGGGAGGACATCCGGCTCCACCTCGTACTACGACAGCAGTACGCCGGATTGACCTCTTCAGGACGACGCCGAAATCAGCCGTAGGAGAGATCGTGGGCGCATGAGTGCCCTCGCGCTGTCCGTGCTGCTGTCCCTGGTCTCCGCCCTCGCGTACGCGGTCGGCGCGATCCTCCAGGAGCGCGTCGCGGCGCACACCCCCGACCGCCCCTACGCGCCCCTGCACCACGGGGTGTGGTGGGCGGCCGTGGCGCTGAACGGGCTGGGCGGGGTGCTCCATGTCGCGGCGCTGGCGTACGGGCCGCTCAGTCTGGTCCAGCCGCTGGGGGCGCTCACCATCGTCTTCGCGCTGCCGCTGGCCGCGCTCTTCGTGGGCCGCAGGGCGGGGCGCACCGCCTGGCGCGGCGCGCTCATGGCGACCGCCGGACTGGTGGGGCTGCTCGCGCTGACCTCGGGCAGCGACTCCCAGTCGCTGGACGGCCCGCACCGGCTCGCCCTGGCCGCGGCCACGTTCGGCGCCGTGGGGGTGCTGTTCCTGGCCGCGCGGTGGGTGGGGCGGCCGGCGGTACGGGGCGTGCTGCTGGCGGCCGCCGCGAGTGTGGCGTTCGGGATCTCCTCGGTCTTCACCAAGACCGTCACGGTGGACTGGGCCTCGGACACCGCGGCCGTGCAGGTGCCGAGCCTGCTGCTGATCGCGGTCCTCGGGGCCGGCGGGCTGCTGCTGTCCCAGGCGTCCTACCGGGGCGCCGGTCTGGCCGCCCCGCTGGCCACGGTGACCGTCGTCAATCCGGTGGTGGCCGCGGGCGTGGGGCTGACGCTCTTCGGCGAGGAGTTCCGCTACGGCTTCCTCGGCACGGGGCTGGCGCTGGGCTTCGGCGCCGTGGCCGCGGGCGGGCTGGTGCTGCTCACGATGGAGCGGCCCGGGGTGTCCTCGCCGGGCGGCCCGGCGGCTCCGGTGGACCACGCCACGGTGCCCGGTCCCGCCGGGGCCCCGGACGATGCCGTGGCCCCGGCCCTGGGAGGAGCCTCAGACGCGGATGCCCGCGGCCCGCAGATAGGCCAGCGGGTCGATGTCGGAGCCGTAGTCCGGCCCCGTACGCATCTCGAAATGGAGATGCGGCCCCGTACTGTTACCGGTCGACCCTGACCTGGCGATCCGCTGGCCGCCGCTGACCTGCTGGCCCTCGCGCACATTGAGCGCGGAGAGATGCGCGTACTGGCTGTACTTGCCGTCGGCGTGCCGGATCACGACCTGGTAGCCGTACGAGCCCGCCCAGCCGGCCGAGACGACATGCCCGGCGGCGACGGCCTTGACCGAAGTGCCGGTGGGGACCGGGAAGTCGACGCCCGTGTGATAGCCGCTGGCCCAGGAGCCGGGCTGGCCGTACCGGGTGCCGGTGGAGGCGGAGACCGGGGCGGAGACCGCGCCCGAGGCGGGCTTCTCGGCGCGGGCGGGCGCCTTGACCTGCTGCGGCTTCGGCTTGGGCTTGGCCGCCTGCTGCTGGGGCTTGGGCTTCGCGGCCTGCTGGGTCTTCTGCTCCGTCTGCTTCGGCTTCGCGGCCTGTTCCGGCTTGTCCTGCGCCTTCTGCTTCTTCTGCTGGACCGCCTGCTTCGGCTTCTCGGCCGGTACGGGCTTCGCCGTGTCCTTGGGCGGAGCGGTGGCGGCGCTGCCCTTCGGGGGCGCGAGGACATGCAGGACGAGCTTCTGGCCGGGGAAGATCAGATCGGGGTCACTGCCGATGAGCCCGCGGTTCTCCTCGTACAGCCGCTGCCAGCCGCCCTTGACGGACTCCTCGACGGCGATGGCGGAGAGCGAGTCACCGCGCGCGACGGTGTATCCCTCGCGCTGCGTCGGGACGGTGGTGGGGGACGCCTTCTTCGGTCGGCTCTGCTCGGTCCTCGCGCCCTGCGCGGCCTTGGTCTGGATCGGGCCGCTCGTCCGCTCGCTCGCGGCCCTGGGTGTGTTGCCGCCGTCGCGGGAGCGGTCCGGGGTGATGTCCGGTGCGTCGCCGCCCCGGGTCAGGCCGGCGCCGGGCGAGCAGGAGGGCCAGGCCCCGGGGCCCTGCCCCTTGAGCACCTTCTCGGCTATCGCGATCTGCTGGTCCTTGGTGGCGAGATCGGCGCGCGGGGCATACCGCTCGCCGCCGTACGCCTCCCAGGTGGACTGGCTGAACTGGAGCCCGCCGTAATAGCCGTTACCGGTGTTGATCTGCCAGTTGTTGGTCGACTCACAGGCGGCGACCTTCTCCCAGACGTCGACCGACGCCCCGTGCGCGGACCCCGCGGCTATGAACGGCAGTGCCATCCCCGCGCCGCCCGCCGTAACGGTCAGCGACGCACGGTTGATACGACTCGGCTGGTACCTGCGGTGCCGACCGGTTGCGGCCATGACTGGGCTCCCCCACTGGCTGTAGGACACGTCGCAAGCGGACAACTTACGGGCTGGGCACGGACCGTGACAAGACCTCAACTACCGGCGACCGGCGCCCGGTTCGCCGGGCCGGCCACCATCACCGCGCTCACCAGCGAAGACCACGGAGAGCGCTCTCCTCTGCTGCTATAAATAGGGGCATGACGGAACACCCGCGACCGGCCGGAGCGCCCACCCTGGAGGATGTGGCGCGAGCCGCCGGTGTGTCGCGCGCGACGGTCTCGCGGGTCGTCAACGGTGTCCGGAATGTCGACCCGGTGATACAGGAGTCCGTACGGCAGGCGGTGGCCGCGACCGGCTACACGCCCAACCGCGCGGCCCGCTCCCTGGTCACCCGGCGCGCGGACGCGATCGCGCTGGTGGTCTCGGGGGCGGGGGACGACTCGTCCGACGGCTCGGCGACCGCCCCGGCCGTCGCTGCCCAGGGCTCTACGGAAGGCGACGGGGACGCCGGGCCGGACAGCGCGAACAACTCCTTCACGGCAGGGGTCTTCGCCGACCCGTTCTTCGGCCGGGTGGTGACGGGTGTCGTCAACTACCTGCGGCCGCACGGCATGTACCCGGTCCTGATGTTCGCCGAGACGTCCGGCGCCCGCGACGAGGTCGTCTCGTATCTCCGGCAGGGCAGCGCGGACGGCGCGCTCGTCGTGTCGACCCACGCCGAGGATCCGCTGCCCGAGCTGATCACGGACGCGGGGCTGCCCGCCGTGCTGTACGCGCGTCCCGCCCGGCCGGCCCGTATCAGCTATGTCGATCTCGCCCACCAGGACGGCGCGCGGCTGGCGGCCGAACATCTGCTGGCGCGCGGCTGCCGGCGGATCGCCACGATCACCGGGCCGCTGGACGTACCGGCGTGCCAGGACCGGCTCGCGGGCTTCCGGGACACGATGGCACGGCACGGCCATCCGTACATCCCCATCGCCGAGGGACGGTTCACCCAGGAGACCGGTGAGAGCGCGATGGAGCGGCTGCTCGCCGAACACCCGGATCTGGACGGGGTGTTCGCGGCGAACGACCTGATGGCGGTGGGCGCGTGCCATGTGCTGCGCGAGCACGGCAGACGGGTGCCGGAGGATGTCGCGGTGGTCGGCTTCGACGACAGCAGCGCGGCGCTGGCGTGCCGGCCGCCGCTGACCACGATCCGGCAGCCGGTGGAGGAGATGGCGGCGGAGATGGCCCGCCTTCTGCTGGACCGCCTGTCCGGCTCGGACCGCGCGGTCACCTCGGTGATCTTCGAACCGTCCCTGGTGGTACGCGACTCGGCCTGACGACGACGGCGGGCGCAGCGACCAGCCCCGGAGCCTGCGGACCGCGGCCAGGGGGTCTTGTCGATCAGGCCGGATCGGTCAGTGGGCTCCAGTGCGTGCGGTCGCAAGGCGGAGGAGAGAGCCAGGGCGGAGTCCCGGCGGCCGACGGCAACGCCGCGAGCGTGCCTACCGGACCCCGCGAGATCGGCGCGACACCCGCCAAGACACCGGAGACGTCCGGCGGGCGCTGTGCCCGTGAGCCTCTAGGGGGTGTCTTGCCGATCCGGCCGGATCGGTGAGCGGGGTCCGGTGCGTGCGATCGCAAGGCGGAGGAGGGAGCCCAAGCGGAGCGTAGGCGACTGACGACAACGCCGCGAGCGTGCGTGCCGGGCCCCGCGAGCCCGGCAAGATCGGCGAGACACCCCCTAGTCCCGGCCGGGTCTCACCCCGGTGTGCCGCCCGTCGGTGTCGACGCGCGGCGCCAGCGGCGTGGCGCCGCGACTCCCCCCGGGTCCGGTTCGGCGGCCGGGCCGGGGACGCGGGGGCGGCTGCCGCCACGGGCCAGGAACGCCGCGAGCGGCAGGGTCGCCGCGCCCACCGTGACCGCGTCCGGGCCGAGCTGCCCCAGCTCGATCGTGGTGCGCGCCGCCGCGTGCGTCAGCGCGTACGCCTCCGCGTGCCGCCGGATCGCGGGCAGCAGATGCGGTCCGATCAGCAGCCCCGCCCACCCGCCGAGCAGAATGCGGTCGGGCAGGAAGAGATTGGTCAGATCGGCGACGGCCGCCCCCAGACACTCCGCGGTGTCGTCGAGCAGGGACACCGCCACCGGGTCGGGCGCGGGCCCGTCAGGTCCGGGGAAGGCCGCTCCGAGCAGCGCGGCCAGCGCCGTCTCGTCGTCCGCGTCGTCCGGCAGCGGTCCGCCCGCCTCGTACCAGCGCTCGCGCATCGCCTCCGCTCCGGCGTACGCCTCCAGACAGCCGATGGAGCCGCAGCGGCAGCGGCGGCCGCGCATGTGCACGGTGGTGTGGCCCCATTCGAGCGCGCTGCCCCGGCCGCTCTCCTCGACCAGCGCGCCGCCGTGGATGACGCTCGCGCCGACACCGGAGCCGATGAGCGCGATCGCGGCCGTACCGGCGCCCCGGCCGCCGCCGAACCACATCTCGGCCTGCCCGAGCGTCTTGGCTCCGTTGTCGATGAACAGCGGCACTTCGGACGGTACGTCGAGGACCTCGCGCAGCAGTCGCTCGAACGGCACCGCGGTCCACCCGATGGTCTGCCCGTGCACCACGGCGCCGTCCCGGCCACGGCGCTCGATGATCCCGGGGACCCCGATGCCGATGCCGAGGAGCTGCCCGGAGTCGGCCCCCGTGTCGCGCAGCACGTCGGCGACACCGGTACGGACGTGGGAGACGATGCGTTCGACATCGTAACCGTGCTGGGCCAGCAGCCGGTCGGTGCGGGCCAGTTCCGTGAGGGACAGGTCGAACAGCTCGACCCGGACCCGGGTCTCGCCGATGTCGATGCCGATGAGCAGTCCGCCGCCGGGGGCGACGCGCAGCAGCGTACGGGGGCGGCCGCCGTCCGAGTCGACCACGCCGGCCTCCTCCAGAAGGCCCTCCGCGGCGAGTTCGGCAACGACGTTGCTGATAGAGCCTGAACTCAGCCCGGTGGCAGGACCGAGCTCCTGGCGGCTGAGCGGACCGTCGAAATACAACCGTTGTACAACCCTGGCACGGTTGTCCCTTCGCAGGTCACGCACCGTCCGTCTGCCGCGCTCTCCCATGGTGCTCCTTCCGTGGACGCAACATACCCCGGTCACAAACCTTGACGCGACCTTCCCTCACCTCTTAAATCACGTCATAAATTAAGTCATGGAGGCCGTTCGACTCCCGAACGCTGCCACCCCCGGAAAGGGGCCATCCCACATGCGCACCATCAGAGCCGCAGCAGCAGTCGCCATCGTCAGTGCCCTCACGGCCGTCACCGGCTGCGGCGGCGGTTCCTCCAGCGACGGCGGAAGTAACGAATCACCCAAAACCCTGACGTACTGGGCATCCAACCAGGGGCCCAACATCGAGGCGGACAAGAAGATACTCACGCCCGAACTGAAGAAGTTCGAGCAGCAGACCGGCATCAAGGTCAATCTCGAAGTCATCCCCTGGTCCGATCTGCTCAACCGGATCCTCGCCGCCACCGCCTCGGGTCAGGGCCCCGACGTGCTGAACATCGGCAACACCTGGTCGGCCTCGCTGCAGGCCACGGGCGCGCTGCTGCCGTGGGACCAGAAGAACTTCGACGCGATCGGCGGCCGGGACCGCTTCGTCGAGTCGGCGGTCGCCTCGGCCGGTGCGGAGGGTCAGGACCCCGCCGCCGTGCCGCTGTACTCGCTGGCGTACGCGCTCTACTACAACAAGAAGATGTTCGCCGACGCCGGCATCACCCAGCCGCCCGCCACCTGGGACCAGTTGGTCGCGGACGGCAAGAAGATCTCCAAGGACGGCAAGTGGGCGCTGGGCGCGGAGGGCGGCAACAACTCCAACAACATCCACCAGGTCTTCGCCCTCGGTAAGCAGCACGGCGTCGACTTCTTCGACAAGGAGGGCAAGCCGACCTTCACCTCCGACGGCGCGGTCGCCGCTGTGAAGCAGTACATCGACTTCATGGCCAAGGACAAGATCATCGCTCCGGGCAACGCGGAGTACGCCCAGAACCAGTCCCTCCAGGACTTCTCCAAGGGCAAGACCGCCATGGTGCTGTGGCAGGCCGCGGCCTCGACCTTCGCCTCGCAGGGCATGAAGCCCGAGGACTGGGGCGTCGCCCCCGTTCCGGTCCAGTCCGGCACCCCGGGCTCCGGCACCCAGACCAACTCCATGGTCGCGGGCATCAACATCGCGGTGTTCAAGAACACCAAGAACATCGACGGCGCCAAGAAGTTCGTGAAGTTCATGACGAGCGACGAAGAGCAGAAGCTGCTCAACAAGACCTTCGGCGCGATCCCGCCCGTGAAGGCCGCGCAGTCCGATGCCGCGTTCGCCGCGCCCGACCTGAAGGTCCTCCGCGACACGCTCTCCACCAGCGCCGCCCCGCTCCCCCAGGTCGCGAACGAGTCGCAGTTCGAGACGACCGTCGGTGCGGCCGTCAAGGGCTTGTGGGCCGACGCTGCGGCCGGCAAGCCGGTGACCACCGAATCCGTCAAGGCGGCCCTGACCAAGGCCCAGCAGCAGATGGCGCAGTGAGGCTCTCCCCATGACCGCCACCGTGACACCCAGCAGTGGGCACAAGGCGGGCAATCCGGAGAAGACGGACAACGGGGGTGCGCGCGGACGTCGTCTGCTGCGCATCCCCGACCGGATCCGTCAGGGCGGTCTGCCCTATCTCCTGCTGCTGCCCGCGGTTGTGCTCGAACTGCTCATCCACATCATCCCGATGGTGATCGGGATCTGGGTGAGCTTCCGGCAGCTCACCCAGTTCTTCATCCGGAACTGGGGCAATTCCCCCTCCGCCGGTTTCGACAACTACAAGATCGCCATCGATTTCGACGCCCCCATCGGGCAGGCGCTGCTCCACTCGTTCCTGGTGACCTGCGCCTTCACCGTGCTCTCCGTCGGGCTGTCCTGGCTCTTCGGAGTGACAGCGGCGATCATGCTCCAGGAGAACTTCCGCGGCCGGAACGTACTGCGGACGATCTTCCTGGTGCCGTACGCCCTGCCCGTCTACGCGGCGGTCATCACCTGGGCGTTCATGTTCCAGCACGACAACGGCATCATCAATCACGTCCTGCACGACCAGCTCGGCCTCACCGACGAACCGTCGTTCTGGCTGATCGGCAACAACAGCTTCATCGCGCTGGTCGTCGTCTCGCTCTGGAAGTCCTGGCCCTTCGCGTTCCTGATGCTGATGGCCGCGCTCCAGAACATTCCGCGCGATCTGTACGAGGCCGCCTCCATCGACGGGGCCGGCATCTGGCAGCAGATCCGAAAGATCACCCTGCCGTCGCTGCGCCCGGTCAACCAGGTGCTGGTGCTCGTCCTGTTCCTCTGGACGTTCAACGACTTCAACACGCCCTATGTGCTGTTCGGCAAGTCGGCGCCGGCAGCGGCGGACCTGATCTCGATCCATATCTACCAGTCGTCGTTCGTCACCTGGAACTTCGGTTCCGGCTCCGCGATGTCCGTACTGCTGCTGCTCTTCCTGCTGGTCGTCACGGCGGTCTATCTGCTCCTCACCTCACGGGGAAGGAAGGGCTCGAATGTCTAGGCCCAGGTCTCCCATCGCACCGCCGCAGTCGTTCGTCTGGACGCGCCGCGTCGTACTGACACTGCTGGCGGCCTTCGCGCTGCTGCCCGTCTATGTGATGGTCAGCAGCTCGCTCAAGCCGCTGGAAGACGTGTCGGGCAGCTTCGAGTGGTTCCCGGCGAACTTCACGATCCGTCCGTACATCGACATCTGGTCGACCGTTCCGCTGGCCAAGTACTTCGTCAACTCGCTGATCGTGGCGGGTTCGGCGACCGTGCTCTCGGTGGTGATCGCGGTGTTCGCCGCGTACGCGGTGAGCCGCTACCGGTTCCGCGGCAAGCGGGTCTTCACCGTCACGGTGCTCTCCACCCAGATGTTCCCCGGCATCCTCTTCCTGCTCCCGCTGTTCCTGATCTTCGTGAACATCGGCAACACCACGGGCGTCGAGCTGTACGGCTCGCGCGGCGGCCTGATCCTCACCTATCTGACGTTCTCGCTGCCGTTCTCCATCTGGATGCTGATCGGGTACTTCGACTCGATCCCCAGGGAGCTGGACGAGGCCGCCATGGTGGACGGCTGCGGGCCCATCCGGGCGCTGTTCCGGGTCGTGGTGCCCGCCGCGGTCCCCGGCATCGTCGCCGTCGCCGTCTACGCGTTCATGACGGCCTGGGGCGAGGTCCTCTTCGCCTCGGTCATGACCAACGACACCACCAGGACCCTGGCCGTCGGCCTCCAGGGGTACGCCACCCAGAACGACGTCTACTGGAACCAGATCATGGCCGCCTCGCTGGTCGTCAGCGTGCCCGTGGTCGTCGGGTTCCTTCTCCTCCAGCGCTATCTCGTCGCCGGCCTCACCGCGGGCGCCGTCAAGTGACCACTTCAGAAAGGCAGTCCGTGAACGACCTCAACGCCCTTCCGGCCGATTTCACCTGGGGCGTCGCCACCGCCGCGTACCAGATCGAGGGAGCCGTGGCCGAGGACGGCCGCACCCCCTCGATCTGGGACACGTTCTCGCACACGCCCGGCACCATCGACAACGGGGACACCGGCGATGTGGCCTGCGACCACTACCACCGTGTGCCCGAGGACATCGGGCTGATGAAGCGGCTCGGCGTGGACGCGTACCGGTTCTCGATCGCCTGGCCGCGGATCGTACCCGGCGGCGACGGACCGGTGAACGAGAAGGGACTCGCCTTCTACGACCGGCTGGTGGACGGGCTGCTGGAGGCGGGCATCACCCCGTTCGCCACGCTCTACCACTGGGATCTGCCGCAGATCCTCCAGGACCGCGGCGGCTGGCCCTCCCGTGACACCGCCGAGCACTTCGCCGCGTACGCCTCGGCCGTCGCCGAGCGGCTCGGTGACCGGGTGAAGGACTGGGCGACCCTCAACGAGCCGCTCTGCTCGTCCTGGATCGGCCATCTCGAAGGCACCATGGCGCCCGGTCTGAAGGACCTCACGGCCGCGGTGCGCACCTCGTACCATCTGCACCTCGGGCACGGCCTCGCCGTACAGGCGATCCGCGCGGCCTCCTCGGACGCCCGCGTCGGCATCGTCAACAACCTGAGCCCGATCGAGCCGGCCAGCGACAGCGACGCGGACCGCGCGGCGGCCGTGCGCGCCGACGGGCACACCAACCGCTGGTGGCTGGACCCGATCCACGGTCGCGGCTACCCGCAGGACATGCTCGACCTGTACGGAGTGGACCTGCCGCAGCGCCCCGGCGACCTGGAGACCATCGCCACGCCGCTGGACTGGCTGGGGCTGAACTACTACTTCCGCCAGATCGTCCAGGACGACCCGACCGGGCCCGCCCCCTTCGCCCGCCAGGTCGACGTGCCCGGCGCCCGCCACACACACATGGGCTGGGAGGTGCACGCCGAGGGTCTGGAGCAGCTTCTGCTCCGCCTCACCGACGAGTACGGCGCGCGCCGCATCTTTGTCACCGAGAACGGCTCGGCCTTCCCCGACACCGTGAAGGCGGACGGCACCGTCGACGACCCCGAGCGCTCCCGCTATCTGGACGAGCACCTCGCGGCCTGTGCGCGGGCGGTGGAGAAGGGCGCGCCGCTCGCCGGGTACTTCGCCTGGTCGCTGATGGACAACTTCGAGTGGGCGTACGGCTACGACAAGCGGTTCGGTCTGGTCCATGTGGACTACGAGACGCAGCGCCGCACGATCAAGGGCAGCGGCCACCACTACGCGGACATCATCCGCGCGGCCAACGGCGGGTCAGGCAAGGCCGCCTGACACGCCCTCATTCGCCGTGAAACGGCCGGAGCCACCGTCCTGGGGAGGTCGGACGGTGGCTCCGGACGCGGCGGAGTTCCCTCAATCGCTCAGATACTGGCCGGTATTGAGGGTTCCGTACCGGTCTGGGCGCAGACCGAGGCGGCCACCTGCGAGGCGAAGCCCAGCATCCGTGTCACCTGGTCGCGCGAGAGCGCGTCGGCGCCCCCGTCGCGGTGAGCGCCGGTCGTGGTCAGCCAGTTGAGGACGCCCGACATGAAGGCGTCGCCCGCACCGATGGTGTTGACCACCTCGACCGGCACCGCGGGCACCGACACCGGCTCGGCCGGGCCCGCGTAGCCCGTACTGCCCCGGGCGCCCCTGGTGAGCACCACCAGTCTGCCCTCCCCCGCCAGCCGCCGGCAGGTCTCGTCGGGGTCCACGCCGGGCCAGAGCCGGGCCATGTCCTCGTCACTAGCCTTGATCACCTGCGCCAGGCCGCACAGTTCGCGCAGCCGCCGCCCGCCCGCCTCCGGATCGATCGTCCGGTCCTCGCGCACATTGGGGTCCACCACCAGCAGGGTGTGCCCGGCGGCGGCCCGCGCGGTGGACGCGACGGCCTCGGCGGCCGGATCGACGACCGCCGCGACCCCGCCCGCGTACACGGCCGCGAACCGTTCCACCTCGCCCGCGTGGTCCGGCAGCCGGAACGTCGCCGTGTCCCGCAAGTGGAAGTGGTAGCTGGTGCCGTCCGGGCCCGGGTCGGCGACCGCGAGCGTGGTGGGCAGCTCCGAGCGCGCGCACAGACCGAGTTCGGTACCGGCCGAGACCAGCCGCTCCTCGATCATCCGCGCGAAGCCGTCGCCGCCGAGCGCGCCCGCGAACCAGCTCGGCGTACCGAGCCTGGCCAGTCCGGCCGCCACATTGGCGGGTGCCCCGCCCGGTTCGGCGTGGTACGTCCGCGGCTCACGCGGTGACGGTACGAGGTCGATGAGCGCCTCCCCCATCACCAGGACGGCGCCCGGCCGCACGGCGGCTCCGCTCACGGCTCGACCACGATCTTGCGGCCGAGACCCGCCTTGAACCGCTCGATCGCCTGCGGGTACTCCTCCAGCGGCAGCCGGTCGCTGATGAAGACCGCGGGGTCGAGCACCCCGGCGGCGAACAGCGCGGCGGCCCGCTCGTAGCTGTGCAGCACCGCCATGGAGCCGGTGATGGTGATCTCCTGGTTGTAGATGCGGTACGGCTCGATGACCGCCTTCGTCGCGTAGTCGGAGACACCGAACTGGAGGAAGGTGCCGCCCTTGGCGACCCGGCCGATCCCGTCCTGGATGGCCGCGGCGTTGCCGGTGGCGTCGATGACGACGTCCCAGCCGCGCGGCCGGTCGAACTCGTCGGCCGAGGCGGCGGAGCGCGAGCAGCCCAGCTCGGCGGCGGTCGCCAGCCGGTCCGGGTTGATGTCCAGCACATCGACGGTGGCGGCACCGGTCCGCTTGGCGAGTTCCAGCATCATCAGTCCCATGGTGCCCGAGCCGTAGATCAGCACCTCGGCGCCGAGGGTGGAGCTGAGCACGTCATAGCCGCGGACCGCGCAGGACAGCGGCTCGATCAGCGCCGCGTCCCGTACGTCGATGTGGTCGGGCAGCCTGACGCAGTTGGCAACCGGCGCGACCGCGAACTCGGCCGCGCCGCCGGGCTTGCTGACCCCGATCGCGTTCCACCGGTCGCACAGGTTTCCCCGTCCGGCCCGGCAGTAGCGGCACTCGTGGCAATAGAGCGAAGGGTCGACGGCGACCTTGTCACCGACGGCCAGTTCAGTGACGTCGGAGCCGATCTCCACGATCTCGCCCGCGAACTCGTGGCCGGGCACGATCGGCAGGGTGGGCGCGAACTCCCCCTGGAGAATGTGCAGATCGGTGCCGCAGAGGCCGCACGCCGCGACGGACACGACCACGTCCCGGGGGCCCGGGGCGGGGTCGGGCACCGTCGTGACGGAGACCTTGCCGACGGCTTCGACGATCGCTGCCCTCATTACTTAACAGCTCCAAGAGAAAGGCCCTGGACCAGCTTGTCCTGGGCGGCGAAACCGGCGGCGAGCACCGGCAGGGAGACGACGACGGACGCCGCGCAGAGCTGGGCGAGGAAGAGGCCCTGGCTGGTGACGAAGCCCGTCAGGAAAACAGGAGCGGTCTGGGCCGTCACCCCGGTGAGCACCCGGGCGAAGAGCAGCTCGTTCCAACTGAAGATGAAGCAGATCAGCGCGGTGGCCGCGATGCCCGGCGCGGCGACCGGGGCCACCACCCGCGCCAGTACGGTCGGCAGCCGCGCGCCGTCCACCTGTGCGGCCTCGATGATGGAGACCGGCACGTCCGCGAGGAAGGACTGCATCATCCACACCGCGATGGGCAGATTCATCGAGGTGTAGAGGATGACGAGCAGCCAGATGTTGTCGAGCATCCCGGTGTTCTTCGCGAAGAGATACACCGGCAGCAGTCCGGCGACGACCGGCAGCATCTTCGTGGAGAGGAAGAAGAACATCACGTCCGTCCACTTCTCCACCCGCTTGATGGAGAGCGCGTACGCCGCGGGCAGTGCCAGGACGAGCACGAACACCGTGGAGAACACGGACGCGGTCAGGGAGTTGATCAGCGGCGGCCAGGGGCTCGCGCCGCCGTCGGCCCCGAAGAAGACCCGGTAGCTGTCGAGGGTCAGTCCGGCGGCGAAGGACGGCGGGTTGGTCGCCGCGTCCGCCTCCGAGTGGAAGGAGGTGAGCAGCATCCACAGCGCCGGCAGACAGAAGACGATCCCGACGATCCAGGCCAGCAGCCCGAGCCCGGCGGAGCGCCGCCTGGCCCGCCGGGCGGCGGGTGCGTACGGATCGATCCTGGGCCGGGCGACCGGTGCGGCGTGCGGGGCGGAGAGTGCGCTCATGCGCGGTTCGCCTCCTCACTGAAGAGGGACGAGACCACACGCAGGGCGAAGGTCGCGATCACGATCGTGCCGATGACCACGACGACTCCGGCGGCGGAGGCCAGTCCGTACTCGTGAGCCTGGTAGAAGGTCTGGTAGATGGTGTACGGGAGGTTCGCGGTGCCGAGCCCGCCCGAGGTGAGGGTGAAGACCGCGTCGAAGTTCTGCACGATGTAGATCGAGCCGAGCAGCACGCCCAGCTCCAGATAGCGGCGCAGATGCGGCAGTGTCAGATAGCGGAAGGTCTGCCAGGTGGTGGCGCCGTCCAGCTTGGCGGCCTCGATGATCTCGGCGGGCCTGCTCTGGAGTCCGGCGAGCAGGATGAGCATCATGAACGGCGTCCACTGCCAGACGAGGGCCGCCTCGACCGCGATCAGCGGCATGTCGGAGATCCAGTCCGGCTGGGCCGGGCTGGAGACCCCGAAGAGTCCGGTGAACCACGCCCAGGCCCCGTTGAACAGGCCGTACTCGGGGTTGTAGAGCGCGTGCTTCCACAGCAGCGCCGCCGAGACGGGGACCAGCAGGAACGGGGTGATCAGCAGCGTACGGACAAAGCCGCGGCCGAGGAACTTGCGGTCCAGCAGCAGGGCCAGCAGCAGCCCGAGGATCACACTGACGATCACGACGCTCGCGGTGAGCAGGACGGTGGTGAACACCGACTCCCGCAGGCTCTCGTCGGAGAACACCGAGCCGTAGTTGGCGAGTCCGGCGAAGGCGCGCTCGTCGGGCGCCAGCGAGTTCCAGTCGAAGAGCGAGATCACCAGGGTCGCCACGAAGGGCAACTGGGTGACCGCGACCAGGAAGATCAGCGCGGGCAGCAGCGGGGCCCGGGTGGCCCAGGCGCGGGCCCGGCCGGTGGCCCCCGGCCGGCGCGCCGGGGCGCGCCGGGGCGCGACGCGCCGGCCGGGGAGAGGGGGGCGGTACCGAGGGAGGTGCTCACTGCTGCTCCTTGCCTACCTTCTCGGCGAGAGCCTGCGAGGTCTTCAGCGCGTCGGCGACCGACTTCTTGCCGGCGATGGCGGCGCTGATCTCCTGGGAGACCTTGGTGCCCAGGTCGGTGAACTCGGGGATGTCGACGAACTGGATACCGACGGTCGGCCGCGGCTGGGTGCCCGGGTCACGCGGGTTCGCACTGGCTATGGCCTGCTTGGTGACCTCGGCGAAGGCCGCCGCGTCCTTCAGGTAGTCCGGGTTGGCGTAGGTCGAGGCCCGCTTGCCGGCCGGGACATTGGCCCAGCCGATCTTCTCGCCGACGAGGTTCTCGTACTCCTTGCTGGAGGCCCAGGAGATGAACTTCCAGGCGCTCTCGGTCTTGGTGGAGGCCTTCTGCATGCCCCAGGCCCAGGTGTAGAGCCAGCCGGAGCTCTCGGTCTTGTCGACGGGGGCCGGTACGTAGCCGATCTTGCCCTTGACCGGGGAGCCGTTGGCCTCCAGCGATCCGGCGCCGGCGGTGGCGTCGTACCACATGGCCGAGTTGCCCTGCGTCATGTTGTTGAGGCACTCGGCGTAGCCGGACTGCGGCGCGCCCGCCTGGCCGTGGTTGCGCACCAGGTCGACATAGAAATTGGTGGCCTTGGTGAACTCGGGCGAGGTGAGCTGCGCCTCCCAGTCCTTGGTGAACCAGGTGCCGCCCATGGTGTTGACGACCGTGGTCAGCGGGGCGATGACCTCGCCCCAGCCGGGCAGTCCGCGCAGACAGATGCCCCGCATGTTCTTCTGCGCGCCGTCCACCTTGGCGGCGAGATCGGCGACCTGCGCCCAGGTGGGCTTCGCGGGCATCGTCAGCTTCTTCGCCGCGAACACGTCCTTGCGGTACATCAGGAAGGACGACTCGCCATAGAAGGGCTCGCCGTAGAGCTTGCCGTCCTCGGCGGTGAGGGAGTCCTGGAGCGGCTTGAGTATGTCGGCCTGGTCGAAGGCCTTGTCCTTGGCGGAGTACTCGTCGAGCGGGTGGAGCCAGCCGTTCTTGGCGTAGAAGGGCACCTCGAAATTGCTGATGGTGGCTACGTCGTACTGCCCGGCCTGGTTGGAGAAGTCCTGGGTGATCTTGTCGCGGACGTCGTTCTCCGGCAGGACCGTGAAGTTGACCTTGATTCCGGTGTCCTTGGTGAAGTTGTCCGCGGTGAGCTTCTGCAGCTCGACCATCTGCGGGTTGTTCACCATCAGCACATTGAGCGTGTCACCGTCCGAGGAGGAGGTGCCGCCCGCGCCGCTGCACCCCGCGAGCAGGGCGATCAGGGCCGCGCTCGCGACCGCGGCTTGGATCCCGCTTCGGCTTCCGCGACGCCGTCGTTGCTGGAGGTGCTGAAGTGGCTGGAGGGGCATGACGTTCTCTCCTGGGATTGCGGGTTGCTGGGGACAGGGGGACTGCGGAGGGACTGCGAGGATTCCGGAGGACTCGCAGTGGGATTTATGGGTGCTTATAGGGGTACTGGAGGACCTATGGATGTACGAAAGGGTGTACGAGAGAAAATGAGCGGGCCGGACCGGATCAGACCCGGATGACCTGCGGCCCGAGCAGCGAGTACCGCTGGGCCTCGGCCGAGGGCAGCCCCGCGTCCGTCACGATCGACTCGAAGTCACCGACCTCGGCGAAGCGGCAGAAGCTGACCGCGCCGAACTTGGTGTGGATCCCGGCGAAGACCCGTCGCCGGGCGCTCCGCATGGCTTGTGCCTTCACCTCGCTGACCGCGGGGTCGGGGGTGGTGAGCCCGTACTCGCGGGATATGCCGTTCGCTCCGACGTACGCCAGGTCGATGACGAACTCGGAGAGCATCCGGGTGGTCCAGTGGTCGACCGTGGCCATGGTGGAGCCCCGGACCCGGCCGCCGAGCAGCAGTACGGCGATCTTCTCGGCGTCCGCGAGCGCGGTCGCCACCGCGAGGGAGGCGGTGACCACGGTCAGCGGGCGGTCCCGGGGCAGTGCCTCGGCCACGAGCTGCGGGGTGAAGCCCTCGTCGACGAAGACCGTCTCGGCGTCACCGAGAAGATCGGCCGCGGCGACCGCGATCCGTGACTTCTGGGGGACGAGCCGGGTGGTCCGTACCGCGAGGGTGGTCTCGAACCCGGCGCTCTCCACCGGGTAGGCGCCGCCGTGGGTGCGCCGTACGAGTCCGTGTTCCTCCAGGGCGTGCAGGTCTCGCCGTACGGTCTCCTTGGCGACCCGGAGTCTCCCCGCCAGCGCGGTGACCTCCACCGATCCGTCTCGTCGGGCGATCTCAAGGATTTCTCGTCGGCGCTCGTCGGTGTCCACGACCACACACTTCCCTGCTTTGCTGCGGCTCAGCACCCGTTCGGGCTCATGCGTCGTTTGTACAAGCAAGGGACCCGCCGCCACCAGCTTCTTCGCAACATTGGCTGTGCCCGTTCATGCCCGTTTCACCAAGAACGTTTACGCTGGTCACTCCGGCAATCGGGGGTTCAACCATCCGGGCCGCTGCCCGATTGGTGCCCGGTACGAGCCCGTTCGGCGCCCGGTGCGGTACACGTTATCGCCGTGACCGGAGCGGGCATTCGGAAGCCCGGTCACACCTGCGCAGTGTGCGCCTCGCGCTCACACGGAGAACTACGGCACGATGCCACAGGCCCGGAAATGCACAAGGTCCAGGCGCGCTTGACGATTGATGAACAGCCGCGCTCCGCCGTACGTACCGCCTTTCGGCGGGACTCACCGGTGGCGCGCGGCGCATCCGACGGATACCCAGGAGCACACGACATGAGTGGAACAGCCCAGATCGGTGTCACGGGGCTCGCGGTGATGGGCCGCAACCTCGCCCGGAACTTCGCCCGCAACGGCCTGACGGTCGCGGTGCACAACCGCACCGTGTCGAAGACGCGTGCTCTGGTGGACGAGTTCGGGGACGAGGGCACCTTCGTCGCGGCCGAGTCCGCGGCGGACTTCGTCGCGGCGCTGGAGCGTCCGCGCCGGCTGATCATCATGGTGAAGGCCGGTGGTCCGACGGATGCCGTGATCGAGGAGTTCGCCCCGCTGCTCGAGGAGGGCGATGTCATCATCGACGGCGGCAACGCCCACTTCGCCGACACCCGGCGCCGGGAGCGGGAGCTGCGCGAGCGCGGGATCCACTTTGTCGGTGTGGGCATCTCGGGCGGTGAGGAGGGCGCGCTGCACGGTCCGAGCATCATGCCCGGCGGTTCCGCCGAGTCGTATGCCTCGCTCGGCCCGCTGCTGGAGCGGATCGCGGCGAAGGCGCCCGACGGCACGCCGTGTGTGACCCACATCGGTCCGGACGGGGCGGGCCACTTCGTGAAGATGGTGCACAACGGCATCGAGTACGCCGACATGCAGCTCATCGCCGAGGCGTACCACCTGCTGCGGTCCGTGGCCGGCTACTCCCCCGCGAAGATCGCGGAGACCTTCAGGTCCTGGAACACCGGACGGCTCGACTCGTATCTGATCGAGATCACCGCCGAGGTGCTCGCCCATACGGACGCGGCGACCGGCAAGCCGTTCGTGGACATCGTGACCGACCAGGCCGAGCAGAAGGGCACCGGCCGCTGGACCGTGCAGATCGCCCTCGACCTGGGGGTCCCGGTCTCCGGTATCGCCGAGGCGGTGTTCGCACGCTCGCTCTCCGGGCACGCCGGGCTGCGCGAGGCCTCCCGCTCGCTGCCGGGCCCGACGGCGGCGCCGCTCTCCGAGGCGGACGCGGCGCGCTTCGCCGACCAGGTCGAGCAGGCGCTCTACGCCTCGAAGATCGTCTCGTACACCCAGGGCTTCCACCAGATCCAGGCGGGCAGCGAGGAGTACGGCTGGAACATCGACCTCGGTTCCGTCGCCGCGATCTGGCGGGCGGGGTGCATCATCCGGGCCGCGTTCCTGGACCGGATCCGCGAGGCGTACGACACCCAGCGCGACCTGCCGAGCCTGCTCTCCGACAAGCAGTTCGCCGAGGAGATCGGCGCGGCACAGGAGGACTGGCGCGCGGTCGTCGCCACGGCCGTGCACCAGGGCGTGCCGACGCCGGGCTTCGCGGCGGCGCTGTCGTACTACGACGCGCTGCGCGCGGAGCGGCTGCCCGCCGCGCTGACGCAGGGGCAGCGGGACTTCTTCGGCGCGCACACCTACCGGCGCACGGACCGCGAGGGCTCGTTCCACACGCTGTGGGGCGGCGACCGCTCGGAGGTCTCCGCGTAGCGCGTGCTTCCCGCTGAGGTCCCGTCGCCGGGTCCGTCAGGTCATCGCCGCCGGGCGCCGTCCCAGGGGCCCGGGTGAGGGTTCCGGCTCCGGCGGCGGTACGGGTCCGGGGCCCGGCGGCGGCGGGCTCGGAATCGGGTCCGGTGTGGGTACGGGACCGGGTCCCGGCGGGGGCGTCGGGTGCGGCGGCGGTGTGGGCATCGGCGGTGGAGCCGGTGGCACCGGGTCGGGCCCGGGGCCCGGTGGTCCGGGCCGCGGGGTGGACCCGGGCGGTACGGGGTCGGGGTGCACGGGATCGGGGTGTACGGGGGCGGGGTTCGGGCTGGTCATGGCCTTGCCTCCAGGGGTGCGGGCGTCCTGCGTTCTCACTCTCTCCCGGTGCGCGTGCCCCCGCGCGCCGGGTCCACGCGTGATCCGTCGCCAGCGCCCGCGCGGCGAACACCCGGTGGCGCTGAGGGGCACCCGGGAGGTTTTCCGTACCGCCCGGCCGGACCGGCGTCAGATCGCGGCGGCGGCCGCGGCAGCGGCGTTCAGGCCCGGGCGCGGGCTGGAGAACACCGGGATCCCACAGGTCGTACGGTCGGCCGCGTCGGCCATAGACGCCTGGGCCAGTACGACCACATCCGCTCCGGTGATCCCGTCCACCACGGCGGCCACCATGTCCAGATAGGCGTCGCGGTCGCCCGCCTCGAAGCGCTCCCAGGCGCCCTCGACCAGCACCATGCGCAGATCGACCGGGCGCCCCGCCGCCTCCTGGCGGATCAGCGCGGCCGTCGGTTCCAGTGTGCTCTCCAAGGCGGCGACCACGACGACCCGGCCGGCCGCCGCGGCGGCCGCGGCCATCGGCCGGTCGACCCGCAGCACGGGCACGCCGAGGACCGCGCTGGTCTTCTCCGCGACCTCGCCGATGGTCGAGCAGGTGCAGAGCACGGCGGTCGTGCCCTCGGCGACCGCGGGGGCGAGCGCCGCCGCGATGTCCTGGGCCACGGATTCGGGGCCCTCGGCCCGCGCCCTGATGAGCAGGGACTCGTCGACGACATGGCGGAGGGCGAGTCCGGGGTGGTCCACGTCCCGCAGGGCGTCGAAGACCGGGACATGGACCGGGGAGGTATGGAGCAGAGTCAGCATGATCGCGATGCTAGTACCGCGACCGGCATTCTCCACTTGACCGGGCAAAGCACGCCGGAACGGACAGCGTCATCGGCCAGGCGCCCACGCCGCCTCAGTCCTGGCGGGGGTCCCGAGCCTCCTTGAGTCCCTCCAACGCGGCCTTGACCACGTCGGCGGGGGCCGCCGGCGCGTCCTCGGGATGGCGCTGGGCCCACCGCGCGGCGTACGGGCAGACCGGCACGACGGGGACGCCCTCGCGCCCGGCCATCGCGTACAGCTCGCGCACCATCGCGCCCGCGATGCCCTTGCCCTCGTGCCCCTGCTCCACCACGGTGTGCACCGCGACCAGCGCCGGCGGGACCTCGGCGGCGTCGAGCGTGAGATAGACGATCGAACCGACCACCCGGCCGTCCTGATACGCCTCCAGCCGGCCCTCGGAGCGGTGGTCGCGGATGTCGAGATCTGACATGAGAGTGCTCTCCCTGATTCGGTGCGACCACGCGGTTGTCGGGACCGACATGGGCGTCCAGCCTGCGGAATATAACCCGGAAAAGTGCATTTCTGTACTATCCTTCACCAATCACGGCCGGACCTGGGCCGCAGGGAAGCACCGGACACCGGCAGCGCCCGCGAACGTCTGTCGCCCGTCGGCACACCGCTCAAGCACAGGCACACCATGGAAGCACTCCGCCGGAGGATGAAGCCGCAACGTATTCTCGCCGCTCTGGCGCGGCTCTTCGAGGCTGCCACGACCAGCCGCCTGCGAATGCCGGGCAGTGCGGCGGCCCAGCAGCCGGCGGTCATGAGATCGCTGTCGCAGGCGCCCAAGTTGCTTCCGGTGGCCGTGCTGTGCACGGTCACGGTAGCGGGTTTCCTCGTTCCCCCCGAAATCCATCTGGCCTCGCTCCTGGTGGCCGTCCCCGCGATGACCGCGGGACTCGCGGGCCCCGGGGTCACGGGGGTCATCACCGCGGTCTCGTGTGTGGCCGGGGTCTCCCTGGACATCCGGGACGGCCTGCTGAACTCGGCGATCCTGCCCATCCATGTGATCGATCAGCTCGTGGTGTGCGGTCTGGTCCTGCTCTTCTGGTATCTGCGGGGGCTGGACACGAAGGCGTTCAACCAGGTCCGAACCGTCTCCGACACGGTGCAGCGCGCGGTCCTGCGCCCCCTTCCCCGCCGGATCGGACGGCTGCGGATCGCGTCGGTGTACCGCTCGGCGGCGGCCCAGGCGCAGATCGGCGGCGATCTGTACGCGGCGGCGCGGATCCCCGGCGCGGTCCGGCTCATCATCGGGGACGTACGGGGTCACGGGCTTCCGGCGGTCGACGACGCCACCACGGTGCTGGGCGCCTTCCGGGAGGCCGCGCACCGGGCCGCCACCCTGCCGGAGCTGGTCGCCTCCCTGGAGGGCAGTGTCCGCAGGCATCTCAAGGAGGTCAGCGCGGCCGACCGCGACAGCGGTGAACGGTTCATCACCGTCCTGGCGGTCGAGGTGCCCGACGACACCCCTGTGGTCCGGATGATCAGTTGCGGCCACCCGCCGCCCCTGCGCTCCGACGGCGGCCCGGCCGAGCCCCTGCGCTCGGCACAGCCCGCGCCTCCCCTCGGCCTCGCCGGTCCGGCCGAGGAATACCACCTCGATGTCTTCCGGCTGGAGCCCGGCGAAACACTCCTGCTCCACACAGACGGCCTGCTCGAAGCGCGCGATGCCGCCGGCATGTTCTATCCGGCGTCCGACCGGATGGCCCAACTGCGCTGGCGCGAACCCGATCAGCTTCTGGAAGTCGTGATGAAGGACCTGCTGAGACACGTGAACGGCCGATTGCAGGACGACGTGGCACTCGTCGCGATGGAACGCCTGCGGGAACCGACGGCGCAGCCGGCGAACCCGTAGGACCTGCCTGCGCCCGTCGGGTGGCACGCGTGGCGCGGGTCGTCGCGCCCTGCTCCCGACCGCTGCCGACCTCAGCGGAGCCATGCCGGATGACCGAGGTGCTCGGCGACCCGCTCGCGCAGGAGGAGGTACTCGTCCCGGCGACGGGGCAGGGGGCCCGGCGGGCGGGCCACGGCGCGCCGGGCGGTGACGGTCTGGCCTCGCGTGAACTGCTCGTGGGTCAGGTCGAGTTCGACACCGCTGGGCAGTCGGTTCCACCAGTGGTAGCCGTGCTGGTCGCCGTCGAGGTGCACTTCGCCGAGCATGAGGTCACCGCCGAACATGTCATGGACGATCAGGGCCGTGATGTCACAGTGGCCCCAGGCCGGGTTGGCGGGGTGCCAGTCGGCGCGGTCGTCCGGTGAGCAGGTGTCGGCGGCCCAGCTCGTTCGCAGGGCCTTGTCGAGGTCGAGCAGGCTCCAGGGTTTCATCCCCGCAGCATCGCATCCACCACTGACAGTCACCCCCGGCGTCCACAGGGCCGCCGGTCAGGCACCGTTCAGGGCCGCCTCCTCGGGCTCCCGGGATGCCGCCATCGCCTTCGCCCGTTTCCCGATGACCGCGGCCGCCGCCGCGGCGCTGACCGCGAAGGCCGCAGGGACCATCCAGGACCGGTCGAGGCGGTGACAGGTGGCGTGGTCCAGGGAGTAGCGGCCCGCGCCCGTCAGACCGAGGGACGCGGCCGTCCAGCCGAGGAAGCCGGGCAGTTCGAAGCCGCCGGACTGGCCGAAGAAGCCGTTGGGCACATGCACCGCCGACGCCCCCGCCATCCCGCCGGCCGCCGCCGCTCCGGCCGCCGGGGTGGCCAGGCCCAGCGCCAGCAGCAGCCCGCCGCCGGCCTCGGCGACCCCCGAGGCCACCGCGCTGGGTTTGCCCGGCCGGTAGCCCATGGCCTCCATGCCCTGCGCGGTGCCCTCGATCCCGCCGCCGCCGAACCAGCCGAAGAGTTTCTGGCCGCCATGGGCGACGAGCACGGCTCCGATGCCGAGCCGCAGGGCGAGCAGACCGAGGTCGCGACGGTTCACACAGGTCGTCATGGCGGGCTCCGGAAGGCGGGCGCCATCGAGCGATGGCCGAGGGGGACGGACGTACGACTCCACTCTCGGCGGCTCGTGGCGCCGAGGGGCAGCGTTGCTGGGCCGTACGGGTCGCCGTGACGGCCCCGGGCCTGACCTCACCATGTCACATAATCAAGATCGGAATTATGAAACTCAATATCTACTGGTTGACTCCTTAAAAATCTCAAGGTAGACATGACGCATGAACAGGTCGCGGAGAACAAGGAGCCGAGGATGGACTGGCAGGACCTGACGGACCTGACGCGCGGTCGGCCGTTCACGGTCGAGCGGGTCCGCCTCGCCGACAGCGGCATCGCGATCGAGGGGCGGTTCGAGCCGCCGCAGTTGGCCCAGCTCGGCATCGACGACCAGATCTTCGTCGCCGCGTTCGTCCGGGCGCACGGATCCATCAAGGAGATGGAGAGGATCTTCGGGGTGAGCTACCCGACGGTCAAGGCCCGGCTGAAGCGGATCGCCGAGCACCTCGACTTCGTCGACGTCGACCCCGCGCCCACGAGCGCCGCCGACGTCGTCGACCGCCTGCGCCGGGGAGAGATCAGCGCCGAGGACGCCCTGGCCGAGCTGGAGGGGCGATGATCCCGCAGCTCGTGACGGTGCGCGTGCGCCGCTCCAACGGCCGCCGGGTGCGGATGTACATCCCCGTCGTGCCGGTGGCACTGGTGCTGTCACCGCTGCTGGTGCTCGCCGTGCTGGGCGGATATGTCGCATGCCGCATGTTCCGGATCAGCCCGGGAGGCGCGCTGCGCGGTGCCGGACGGGTGCTGTGGGCGCTGCCCGGCGCCCGGTTCGAGATGGAGCAGAGCCGGACAGTCGTACTGGTCAGCGTGAGATGACTCAGCGAAACGGGAGGACACACATGAACGAGCAGGGCCGCCAGATCCTGGAGATGCTGGCCGAAGGAAAGATCACCGCGGACGAGGCCGAGCGGCTGCTCGAAGCGCTCCAGCGCACGCAGCCCGAGACGCTGCCGGGAACGGCCTCCCGCCCGAAGGCCCGCCCCAAGTATCTGCGCGTGGTGATGGACGCCGAGGACGACACCGCCGGCGACGGCCCCACCCGGCTCAACATCCGCATCCCGCTGCAGTTGCTGCGCGCCGGCGTCCGGCTCACCACCCTGATCCCACCGGTGGCCGTCACCAAGGTCAACGCGGAGCTGGACAAGGCCGGCGTGCCGATCGACCTCGCCGAGCTCAAGCCGCAGCACCTCGACGACCTCATCGAGCACCTCGACGATCTCATCGTCGACCTCGACGACCCCGGCTCCAAGATGCGGGTCTACTGCGAGTGATACCGCCCGTCCGGTACCGCCCGTCCGGGGGCGCCGTCCTCGACCGCGGCGAGCGCTGAAGAACACGGCCGACGAGCCACCCACTCACGTCACCTTGACGATAAACAGACCGGCCCAATATCGTCGCCGTGACGAAAAAGAGGGGGTCACTTTCCATGGCCGACATCACTCGCCGCTTCGGCCGGCGCCATCTCCGCTCCGCGCCCACCACCCATGTCCGCCACCACCGGCGCGGCAAGCTCGTCCACGACGGACCGGGGCTGAGCTTCCGGTTCCGGGCGCTGACCGCCGCGCTGTCCGAAGTCCCGGTCGACGACCGCGAGTTGGCGATGGCCTTCCACGCGCGTACCGCCGACTTCCAGGACGTCACGGTGCAGTCCACCGTGACCTACCGGATCAGCGACCCGGCCACCGCCGCCGCCCGTATCGACTTCTCCATCGACCCGGACACCGGTGCCTGGCGCGGCGCGCCGCTGGAGCAGATCGCCACCCTGCTCACCGAGACCGCCCAGCAGCACGCCCTCGACGTGCTGGCCCGTACCCCGCTCTCGGCGGCTCTCGCGGACGGTGTGGCGTCGGTGCGCGAGCGGATCTCCGAGGGCCTCGGTGCGGAACCGCGGCTGCCCGCCACCGGGATCGAGGTGGTGGCGGTACGTGTCGTCGCCGTACGCCCCGAGCCCGAGGTGGAGCGCGCGCTGCGCACCCCCGCCCGCGAGCAGATCCAGCAGGAGGCGGACCGCGCCACCTACGAACGCAGGGCCGTGGCCGTCGAACGCGAGCGGACCATCGCCGAGAACGAACTCGCGAGCAGGATCGAACTGGCCCGCCGGGAGGAGCGGCTGGTCGAGCAGCACGGCACCAACGCCCGCCGCGAGGCCGAGGAGAGCGCCGCCGCCGACGCGATACGGGCGGAGGCCGAGGCCCTCCGTACCGTACGGCTCGCCAGGGCCGGGGCGGAGGCCGCGCGCGAGACCGGCGAGGCACGCGCCGCCGCCCAGTCCGCCTGGCTAAGGGTGCACGCCGAGGTCGAGGCCGCCACCCTGCACGCGCTGGCCGCCACCCGGCTCGCCGAGAACCTGCCGCGTGTCGAGAGCGTCACCCTCTCCCCCGATGTGCTCACCGGCCTGCTGGCCAGGCTGGGCCGTCCCGGCGGGGACGAAGCGTGAGTCTCGCGCCGCGCGCGGTGCTGGTGCACCGCACCAGTGAGTACGAGGAGTTGCTCGCCCGGCACGGCACCCACGGCCAGGCCGCCTTCTTCCTCTCCTCGCGCGGCCGGTCCATCGAGGAGGTCGCGGAGCGGCACCGGCGGGCGCGCCGGGCGCTGGCCGAGGTGGCAACGGCGGTGCCGTCGCTGTGGCGGCAGGCCCGGGTGGAGCGCGCCGATCTGGACCGGTTCCTGTTCGCTCCCGAGGACGTGGTGGTCGTGGTGGGCCAGGACGGTCTGGTCGCCAACACCGCCAAATATCTGTCCGGCCAGCCGGTGGTGGGCATCGACACGGACCCCGGCCGCAACCCAGGTGTACTGGTGCGCCACCGCGCCGCCGACGCGCCCGCGCTGCTGCGGGCGGCCACCGCCGATTCCGGCACCGTGGACGAACTGACGATGGTGGAGGCGGTCACCGACGACGCCCAGCGGCTGCTCGCGCTGAACGAGATCTATCTCGGCAGGCCGGGCCACCAGACCGCCCGCTACCGTCTCGGCCCCGACGACGAGAGCGCTCCCGCCGAGGCCCAGGCGTCCTCGGGGGTGCTGGTCGGCACCGGTACGGGCGCCACCGGCTGGCTGGGTTCGCTGCGCCGCGAACGCGGTGGCGGGCCGCCGCCACCGGGCCCGGCCGAGCCCCGGCTGCTCTGGTACGTACGGGAGGCCTGGCCCTCCCCGGCCACCGGCACCTCGCTGGTGGCCGGGGTGCTGACCGCCACGGAACGGCTACGGCTCACCGTCGAGTCGGACCGGCTGGTCGCCTTCGGGGACGGGATGGAGAGCGACGCACTGGAGCTGACATGGGGTCAGACCGTGCGGGTGGGCAGATCCCCGACCTCTCTGCGGCTGCTGGGCTGAGCACCGGCGGCAGCGGATGCGCCAGGAGGCGGGAAGGCCCCGCAACGGAGGAATTTCCCAACCCCCTGGCGCACCACGGGTGTTACCGGTCGCAGCGCAGGCTTCGCAGATCGATGGCGTCGGCCATGACCTTCATCCCCGCGTCGTTCGGGTGGAGATGGTCCCCGCTGTCGTACGCGGGGAGGATCTTCGCCGGGGCCGCCGGGTCCTTGACCACCGCGTCGAAGTCGACGACCGCGTCGAACGCCCCGCCGCGGATGAAGGAGTTGACCTGCTGGCGGACCGCCTCACCGCCCGCGTTCCACTCCCCCCAGCCCTCGTACGGCATGACGGTCGCGCCGACCACACAGACACCGGCGGCATGGCTCCGGTCAATGATCTGCCGGTATCCGTCGATGAGCTGGGCGGCCGTGGGCGCGGGGTTGGCCTTGATGTCATTGACGCCTTCGAGCAGGATCACCGTACGCAGGCCGCGTTGCGACAGGACGTCCCTGTCCAGCCGCTTCAGCGCGCTCACCCCGGCACCGTCGGAGAGCACCTTGTTGCCGGAGATCCCCTCGTTCGCGACCCCCTTGAGCGTGGTGCCGGGGTCGGCGGCCAGCCGGCCCGCGAGGAAGTCGGGCCAGCGGCGGTTGGTGTTCGCGGTCGAGCTGGCGCCGTCGGTGATCGAGTCGCCCAGCGCCACGACCGCCCCGGTGCCGCGCGGGGCGTCGACCACGACCGCGTCGAGGTAGTAGCGGAAGCCGGTCTGCTGGGTGTACGAGGTGGCGGCCTCCTCGGCCGTGTGGTCACCGGCGGGCGCGATGTACGAGGTCTGGTGCCCCATCCGGTGGCCGGTGGCCGTACCGGCGGCGTTCTGTACGTACACACTGATCGCGAGATCGGACTGCGGGCGTACGGTGCCGGGCAGCGGGTCGCTGTAGACGGAGCCGCCCGGCGGCACGGTGACGGAGGCGGCGCCACCGAAGGACAGCGCGCGGTTGGTGCCGGGGGCCACGGCGGCGCCGGAGGCCCGTACCCCGGCGTAGGCGCGGCCGAAGGTCACCGGCTGTTCACCGAAGGCGTTGGAGAGCCGGATCCGCAGTGCGCTGCCGCCGGCACTGGTGTGCACGACGATCCGGTGGCTGCGGCCGGCGACGGCGGCGTCCAGCCGGTCGGCGCTGGCGCCCCAGGTGACCACTGAGGTGGTGGCGGGACGGGCGGCGGTGGCGGTGGGCGCCGCGAAAACGGTGGCGAGCGCGAGAGCGAGGGTGATGACGGCGATCGCACCGGGAGCGCGAAGGGGTAACACCGGTCTGTTCATTGCGGGTTGGACCCTCTCGTGACGACGTTAGTCGTGCCCATGACATAGAAGGACACGGACAGAAAGCGCTTCCGGTTCAATGTTCGAACGGGCCCGGCGTCGCCGTCGTGCACTGTCGCGGTGTTCTGGACGATGCGACCGGCAGCGCCCGGAGTCACAATGGAGATGCGGGACACACCCGGCGGGGACCGGGCGGCGCCGGGCGGGTACCCGCGACATCCGCCGCACGGAGGAGGCGCGTCGTGCCGGACACCAGCGATCGCGAGACCGTACGGAAACTGCTCGCCACCCATGGCCGTACCTACGCCGACCAGGCGCACATCCAGCTCCGCGACACACCTCAGCCGCTCTATCAACTGCTGGTGCTGTCCTGCCTGTTGAGCGCGCGGATCCGCAGCGACACCGCGGTCGCCAGTTCCCGCGCCCTCACCGGGGCGGGGTTCCGCGACGCGCGGCGGATGGCGGACGCCACCTGGCAGGAGCGGGTGGACGCGCTGGGCCGGGGCGGTTACCGGCGTTACGACGAGCGCACCTCGGCCCAGCTCGGCGCCGGCGCCGAGCTGCTGCTCGACAAATACCACGGCGATCTGCGCCGCCTCCGTGCCGAGGCGGGCGGGAACATCGACAGACTGCGCTCACTGCTGCGGCAGGTTCCGGGACTCGGCCCGGTCGGCGTGGACATCTTTCTGCGCGAGGTCCAGGGGGTCTGGCCGGAGGTCGCCCCGTATCTGGACAAGAAGGCCCTCCAGGGAGCACGCAAGCGCGGGCTCCCCGACGAGCCCAGGGCGCTGGCCCGGCTGACCGGTCACACCGATCCCGCCGTCTTCGCCGCGGCGATGGTACGGGCGGCTCTCGAACGGCCGAGGGAACGGCCGGGGACGGACGGCGCGCGGGACGCGTCATGAACGGCCGTCACAAGAGGCCGTGCCGTTACAAGAAGGACGCGTAGAAGCAGTTGGCGGTCACGGAAGTCGACGGTGCGTCAGGAGTTGGGCGGCCGAGGGGCGTCAGGAGTTGGGCGGCCGGGGGTCTGACGACGGCGGCTTGTCGGTGCCGAGCCGCTCATTGATCTTCTTCTGCGCGGTGTCGACCTGTGACTGGTACTTGTTCCCCGTCTTCCGGTCGACCGCGTCGCCGGCCTTCTCCACCCCCTGGCGGACCGCGCCCTCATGCCCCTTGATGAGGCCCTTCAGTTTGTCGAGCATCGACATGTTCGGCTCCTCGCTCGGAACGGACTCATGTCCACCTTCACCGCTGCCCGGCGATCCCGCATCCGCAGATCCCGCATCCGCGTCGGTACGGAACAGCGGCGGCGCGGAACGGCCGTCAGTGCGACGAGGAGAGCGCGCGCTGCCGGGTGCACGGATCGCTCAGGGCCTCCGTGCCGTCCTCCTCGGGCAGCGCCCCCGCGGCCAGCAGCGCCGCGCTGACGAGAGTGGCCAGCAGGTCGATGTCGGCGCCGGTGTCGAGCCGTACGGTCACCCAGCCGCAACCCGCCCGCAACCGGAGTGCGGTGGACCTCTTGAGCGCGGGGCGGAGCTTGGCGATCATGGCGTGGGTGAGGTGCACATCGGCTTCGTTTTCGCCGTGGAAGTGCACGATGTCCCGTGTTCCCGCGCGTACGCAGGAATCTGTGCCGCAATAAGCCCGGCCACCGCTGAGACCCGGCCAGGTCATCAGCCGTTCGCCGGCATGTCTGGCAGCGTTCATGCTTCCAGCGTGCCGTACGCCGCGTCGCCGCACAGTGGAACGCTGAACAAAGAGTGCTCCATTTTTCCGGCGCCCCACGCCGCCGTGCAGGCCACGGGCCGACGGTTTTTGTTCGCCACGTGTTCAACGCTCCGTCCGGCGGCCCGTTCACCCCTTCGTGATCTCCTCGGCAGGGCGGGGGCAGTTGGCGACGGCGGACGTTTCAGAACGGGAAAGGGCCACCATGGCTGCGAACTCGGTCGACGAGCTGATGGATCTCCTCCACGCGTGCCGGGGCGTCCGGGACTTCCCGGGCGGCGGAGCCGATTCCGTCGATCTCCATGAGCACGCGCTTCAGACAGCCGCCCTGCTGCGCCGCCGCCATCCCGCCGACAAGGAACTCCAGATCGCGGGTCTGGTCCACGATCTGGGCCATCTCCTGCTGCCCGGTGACGACGTGGGGCACGCCGGCCGGGCCGCCGACGCCGTACGCCCGCTGCTCGGCCACCGGGTGGCCAGGCTCGTACAGCTCCATGTGCCCGCGAAGCGGTATCTGGCCGCGATGGAGCCGTGGCACACGCTCCCCGAGCACAGCGCGCGGACCCTGCTGCGCCAGGGCGGGCCGATGACCCGGGCGGAGGCGGAGGCGTTCGCGCTGGACCCGATGGCCGAGGACGCGGTACGGCTGCGCCGGGCCGACGAGGAGGGCAGGGCCGTCGGTCTTGACGCGGGGATCCTCGACGACTGGCGGCCGGTCCTCGAATCGGTCGCGGCCGGCCACCACCACGTCGGGGCGCGCTCGCTGTACTAGGGCGTATGCGAGCGGCACTGGTACGTGTCCGATGACTTACTGCGCCGGGGACCCGGACGGTGTCCGGGCCCCCGGCGACCGTACGCTACGAAAGCGTCGCGCTGCCCTGGTCCTTCGGGGCGGGGAGGAGCTGACGGCGGGCGGTGGAGCCCGTGGGCGGGGTGACGGTCCAGTCCGGGTGGCCGGGCATCCTGGGCGTCTTCGTGCCGTACAGCCAGTCGGTGAGGAAGCCGGTCAGGTCCTGCCCCGACACCTCGGAGGCCACCGCGATGTACTGCTTGGTGGACGCGTGGCTGTTGCGGTACCGGTCGAGGAAGGTGTGCTCGATACGGCTGAAGACCTCCTCGCCGACCAGCGTCCACAGCGCGTACAGCACCAGCACACCGCCGGTGTAGCGCTGGCTGTGGAAGAGGGTGGCCGCCGTCGGCGACGCGACCGGACCCGCGTCCTGGCGCCACTGGTCGCCCCGCGAGTAGACGTCCTTCATACGGGCTTCCATGCTGGTCAGGCCGATCGAGTCGGGCCAGCCGCGCTCGTACCGGTACAGCAGCCCGTAGTAGTCCGCGTGCCCCTCGTTGAGCCAGAGGTCGGCCCAGGTGGCGGGCGAGACGAGATTGCCGAACCAGGTGTGGACCAGCTCGTGCATCATGTGCGAGCCGATCAGGTTCTCCGCCTGGAGAAGGTAGTTCGGCTTGTAGATGGTGAGGGTCTGGGTCTCCAGACCGGTGAAGTCGAAGGCGTTGGGATCGTCGGTGTTGGCCGGGAGGATGCCGTACGCCTCCAGGGGGAAGCGGCCCAGCCGCCGCTCCAGCCAGACGATCTGGTTGGGGGTCAGGGAGAGCGCGGGCTCAAGTGCCGCGGCCCGTGCGGTCGGTACGACGTCGCGCACCCGCAGCCCGCTCGGGCCGGGCCGCTCGATCACCTTGTAGTCGCCCACGGTGACCTGGATCAGCTCGGTCGCGAGGGGCTCGCGCGAGTGGTACGTGACCGTGGTGGTGCCGTTCGCGGTCCTGGTGGAGACCAGCGAACCGGTCGCGACGGCCGTCAGCGCCTCGGGCGCGGTGATACGGAAGGTGAAGTCGGCCTTGTCGCTGGGGTGGTCGTTGCAGGGGAAGACCGTACGCGCGAGATCCGGCTGCCCGGCCACCGCGAAGCCGTCGGGCGTGGGCACCCAGCCGTTGTACGGAAACGCGAGCTTGCGGGGGTCGGCGGTGTAGTCGACCCGCACGGTGAACCTGGCGCGGTCCGCCAGACGGGCCGGCGGGGTGACGACCAGCTTCTCGGGCCGCTGTTCGAAGGCCGCCTCGCGACCGTCCACGCGGACCCCGTGGACCACGAAGCCGACCGCGTCGAGGGAGAAGAGGGAGAGATCCTGCTTGGCGTACGCGGTGACCGTGACGCTCGCGTCGACCAGCCGGGTGTCGGCGTGGTAGGTGAAGTCGAGGAGGTAGGCGGAGACGCGGTAGCCCGTGTTGCCGAGCACCGGATAGACGGGGTCGCCCAGGCTGTCGCCGCCGGGGGTTCCGCCCGTTCTCAGGCCTCTGGCGTCCTGCCCTTCGGTGGTCCGTGTCCGCGCCGCGGCCGAAGCGGCCGGGGAGAGGGCGAGAGCTGCTGTGGTGCCGAGGAGCGCGGCGGCCGGTGCCGTCACTCGGGTGCGATATCGCATGTTTCTCTTTCGGTTCGTTCCATGAGGGCGTGAAGTCCCGGCGGCGGACGGAGGCATGCCTCCGCGACCGTCGTGACTCTCCCCCGTGACCTCAGGCGTTACGGCTGCGAGTGCCTCTGACCCTGCCGTAAGTGCGACCTGAGCAGCATGATTGACGCGGTGGATCACCGCGTCAACTGCCCACGCGGAGGGCCGCTCCGGACATTTCGACGGCTCGAATCAGCCCGGGAACGCCCGTGATCCGGCCTCGGACCGGCCCCGGAGCCGACGCCGGGGCACGCCGGGAGCCCCCCTCGGAGCCCTGCTCGGGACGGCGTCGGGACGGCCCTGTGACAGGCCTGTGACAGGTGTTACGAGACGGACGCCGGCCGGAGCGCGGCCCGCACCCGCGCCCTCTCCTCGCCCACCGGCCCCAACTGGCCTTTGCCGCAAGGCCCTTGACGAGGACACGTCGGCCGGTATGGTCTAGTCCAAGTGGTCGAGACCTTTCCGGTCGCAACGCCCCTGGCGGCGTCCGGCGCCCAGGAATCCACCACCGCCCTTCGCGCCTCTTGGCCCCCACACTCGAGAGGCCGACCTGCCGTATCGGGATCCCCCACGGTCCGGATATCACGCAGGAAGACCTGATGTGAAGGAGAACGCATGCACCCGAAAAGGAAAATGGCGGCAGCGCTCGGCGCCGCCCTCGCTCCGGTTCTCGCCATAAGCCTTCCCACCGGTTCGGCGAGCGCTCATGGATATATTTCCTCGCCGCCCAGCAGGCAGGCCCAGTGTGCCGCCGGAACCGTCGGCTGCGGTGACATCAAATACGAACCGCAGAGCGTGGAAGGCCCCAAGGGGCTGACCAGTTGCAGCGGCGGAAACTCACGCTTCGCCGAACTCGACGACGACTCCAAGGGCTGGGCCGTCACCCCGGTCGGCAGCACCACCACCTTCAACTGGAAGCTGACGGCACGTCATTCCACCAGCACCTGGAAGTACTTCGTCGGCGGACAGCGGGTCGCCGAATTCAACGACAACGGGGCCCAGCCCGGTGCGACCGTGAGCCACCAGGTGAATTTCGGCGGCATCACCGGCCGGCAGAAGGTCCTCGCCGTCTGGAACATCGCGGACACCGTCAACGCGTTCTACGCGTGCGTCGATGTCAACATTGGCGGCTGAGGGAGGGGACCCGATGCGTACACGCACGCGCGTGCTGATCACCGCGACCGCTTCGGCCGCCGCGCTCTCGCTGGTCTCCCTCGCACCGTCCTCGGTGACCGGCACGGCACAGGCCGCTGATTTCATCGTCAGCGAGGCCCAGTTCAACCAGATGTTCCCGAACCGGAATCCCTTCTACACGTACGGCGGACTGACCGCGGCGCTGAGCGCCTATCCCGGATTCGCCGGGACGGGAAGCGACACCGTACGGAAGCAGGAGGCCGCTGCGTTCCTGGCGAATGTCAGCCACGAAACCGGCGGTCTGGTCCATGTGGTGGAACAGAACACGGCGAATTACCCGCACTACTGCGATGCTTCGCAGCCCTACGGCTGCCCGGCGGGAGTGGCCAAGTACTACGGCCGCGGCCCGATTCAGTTGAGCTGGAACTTCAACTACAAGGCCGCGGGCGACGCGCTGGGCATCGATCTGCTGAACAATCCAGATCTCGTGCAGAACGACTCGGCCGTGGCATGGAAGACCGGACTCTGGTACTGGAACACCCAGAGCGGTCCCGGCACCATGACCCCGCACAATGCCATGGTGAACGGCGCGGGTTTCGGCGAGACCATTCGCAGTATCAACGGCAGCATCGAATGCAATGGCGGAAACCCCGCCCAGGTGCAGAGCCGGATCGACCGCTACACGAGTTTCACCGGGATCCTCGGAGTGGCGCCGGGCGGCAATCTCGGTTGCTGATGCAGACACCGCAACGCCGCCAGGGGCGGTGCCACCGGCTCACCGGCCGGTGGCACCGCCCCTTCGCGACGGCGGCGCTCCGCCCGGTACGGCGGGGCGCTCGCGGCGCGCTCCGGCGGCCCGGGAAAATGGGCCGGGGAACCGATCGCAGCAACCGACCTGGAGGAGTGGGCAGATGCCGCACGAACGAGCGGGACAGCCGGCCCGGCCGGAGGATCTCATCGATGTCGCCCGGCTGGTGACCGCGTACTACGCACTGCGCCCGGACCCGGCCGAGCCGGCCCAGCGCGTGGCGTTCGGCACCTCCGGACACCGCGGATCGTCCCTCGCCACCGCGTTCAACGAGGACCACATCGCCGCGACCAGCCAGGCGATCTGCGAATACCGCGCCGGACAGGGCACCACGGGCCCGCTCTTCCTGGGCGCCGACACCCACGCGCTGTCCGAGCCGGCCCGGGTGACCGCCATCGAGGTCTTCGCCGCCAACGAGGTGACCGTCCTCATCGACAGCGCGGACGGCTACACCCCCACCCCGGCTGTGTCGCACGCAGTCCTCGCCCACAACCGCGGCCGCGCCTCGGGGCTCGCCGACGGTGTGGTGGTCACGCCGTCCCACAACCCGCCCGCGGACGGCGGTTTCAAGTACAACCCGCCGAGCGGCGGCCCGGCCGGTTCCGAGGCCACCGGCTGGATCCAGGACCGGGCCAACGAGATCATCGCGGGCGGGCTCAAGGACGTACGGAGAATCCCGTACGCCCGTGCCCTGGATGCGCCGACGACCGGACGGTACGACCTCCTCGGCGCCTATGTGACGGATCTGCCGGCGGTACTGGACCTGGACGCGGTGCGCTCCGCGGGGGTACGGATCGGCGCGGACCCGCTGGGCGGGGCGTCGGTCGCGTACTGGGGCCGTATCGCCGAGCAGCACCGGCTCGATCTGACGGTGGTCAATCCGCTGGCCGACCCCACCTGGCGGTTCATGACGCTGGACTGGGACGGGAAGATCCGGATGGACTGCTCGTCGCCGTACGCCATGGCCTCGCTGATCGACCGGCGCGACGAGTACGCGATCGCGACCGGCAACGACGCGGACGCCGACCGGCACGGCATCGTCACGCCGGACGCCGGGCTGATGAACCCCAACCACTATCTCGCCGCCGCCATCGCCTATCTCTACGCACACCGCGAGCGCTGGCCGGCCGGGGCGGGCATCGGCAAGACGCTGGTGTCGTCCGGGATGATCGACCGGGTCGCCGCGGATCTCGGGCGCGAACTGGTCGAAGTGCCCGTCGGCTTCAAGTGGTTCGTGGCCGGACTGTCCGACGGCTCGCTGGGCTTCGGCGGGGAGGAGTCGGCCGGGGCGTCCTTCCTGCGGCGCGACGGCTCGGTGTGGACGACCGACAAGGACGGCATCATCCTGGCGCTGCTGGCCTCGGAGATCCTCGCGGTCACCGGGCGTACGCCGTCGGAGCACTACGCCACGCTCACCGGCCGGTTCGGGGCGCCCGCGTACGCCCGTATCGACGCGCCCGCCACCCCGGCGGAGAAGTCGGTGCTGGCCCGGCTCTCCCCGAGCAGGTCACGGCGGACACGCTCGCGGGCGAGCCGGTCACCTCGGTGCTGACCGAGGCGCCCGGCAACGGGGCGCCGATCGGCGGTATCAAGGTGATCACCGAGAACGCCTGGTTCGCGGCCCGCCCCTCGGGCACGGAGGACGTCTACAAGATCTACGCGGAGTCGTTCCTCGGGTCGGACCATCTCGGGCGGGTCCAGGAGGAGGCGAAGGGGGTCGTGGCGAGCGCGCTGGAAGGCTGAGACACGGCGGACGGGCCGCGGAACGTCAGCCGGTGCTCGGGAGCGTCGGTTGGCGTTCCACTGCTCGGTCGGCGTTCCGCTACGGAGTGCGCCGGAGGAGGTCCGCGGCTCGTTCGGCGATCGCGTAGACGGTGGCCACGGTGTTGGCGGACACGATCGTCGGCATCACCGAGGCGTCGGCCACCCGCAGTCCGCCGATCCCGCGCACCCTCAGCTCCGTGTCGACGACGGCCATCCCGTCCGTACCGATCCTGCATGTGCCCACCTGGTGCGAGTACGTCCGCAGGCTCGCGTACAGATACGCGCGCACGGCGTCGCCGTCGTCGTCCCGTACCCTGGGCCCGGGCAGGACCTCCTCGCCGCGCCAGGTGTCCAGGGCCTGGGCACGTCCGATCGCGCGGGCGATCCGCAGTGCGGCGGCCATGGCGTCCAGGTCGCGGGGGTCGCCGTAGTAGTCCGGGTCCAGCCGGGGCGGCGTCCCCGGCCGGGCACCGGCCAGCCGCACGGAACCGCGGCTGCGGGGCGCCACCGCCGAGAAGGCGATGGAGATGCCCTGCCCGGGATCGGGCAGCCGGGGCGGCAGCGCGGGGGCGTGGTACGGGATGTCCATGACCTGGAACTGGAGGTACGGCACGTCCGCCGCGCCCGGGGCATCCGGCGCGTCCCGGCCGGCGGCGGCGTTCTGGGCGGGGTCGCCGCGCACCAGGCCGATCACCTCCGCGTGGTTGTTCACCCCGGCCGGTATCGGCCGCGCCGGGCCGTAGACAACGGTCGACCGGGGATGGTCCTGGAGATTCGCGCCCACTCCGGGAAGGTCCAGAACGACCTCGATCCCCATCTGGCGGAGATGGTCCCGGGGCCCGATGCCCGACTGCATCAGGAGCTGCGGCGACCCCACCGTGCCCGCGGTCAGGACGACTTCTCCCCGGCACCCGGCCCGGAACACCTCGGTGCCCACGCCGTACTCCACCCCCGTACAGCGCCCGTCCTCCACCAGGACCCGATGGGCCGACGCCTCCGTCACCACCCGGAGGTTGGGGCGGCGCAGCACGGGCGCGAGATAGGCGTCGGCGGCGCTCTGCCGTCTGCCGCCGACGATATTGAGATCCGCCCAGCCGAAGCCGCGCTCCAGTCCGCTGTTGATGTCCGCCACGAGCGGGTAGCCGGTCTCGGCCGCCGCCGCCAGCCCTGCCCATGCGACCGGATGCCGGGATTCCGCGGGCCGTACGGTCAGGGGTCCGCCGACGCCCCGTACGGCCGGATCGCGCCCCTCGGCGTGTTCGCTGCGCTTCAGGTACGGCAGCAGGTCGTCGAATCCCCAGCCGGTGGCGCCGGCCGCGGGCCACGCGTCGTAACCGGAGCGGTGGCCACGGAGAAAGCACATGCCGTTGATGGCGGAGGATCCGCCGAGGCCACGCCCGCGCGGCCAGGGGATCTTCGTACCGGTCGCGGACTGCGCCACCGAGACACCGGCCCAGTCCGCCGATGTCCCCTGGAGCGCCGGCCAGGTGGACGGCGCGGTCTCCAGCGGCCTTCGGCTGCCGGCCTCCAGCAGGAGTACGCGGGAACCGGCGTCCTCCGACAGCCGCGCGGCCAGCACACAGCCCGCGGTACCCCCGCCCACCACGATGACGTCGTACAGGTCCACTGTGGATTCCCTTGCGCGACTGCGGATCCCCTTGCGGTTCGTCCCACCAATGGCAGGGTACTAAAAAGGGGCAAAATGGGTTAATTGCCTTCTGCGGGAGAGGAACGGCCGATGAGCACCGGAATACGCGGCGAAGCCCCCGGTACGGACACGATCCCCGGCGTCGACGAGATCGCCGACCGCCATTGGCGCATGCTGATCGGCGGCCGGCTCACCGATGCCGCCTCGGGCGCGACGCTCGATGTGGTGAACCCGGCCGACGCGAGCACCATCGGCCGCTTCCCTCAGGGCGACGCGACCGATGTGGACGCCGCGGTCGACGCGGCGCGCACGGCGGCGCCGGGCTGGGCGGCCACGTCCATCACGGACCGTGCGCGCGTGCTCCGCGAATTCGCCGACGCGATCGAGGCGAACGGTACGGAGCTGGCCTGGATCGACACCATGGACTACGGCAGCCCGGTCACGATGATGCGGAACGACGTCCGTATCGCGGTGGCGCAGCTCCGCTACTTCGCGGGCCTCGCGCTCCAACTCCGCGGCGAGACCATTCCGATGGCCGACCGGAACGCGATGGACTTCACGCTGCGGGATCCGTTCGGGGTGGTGGGCCGGATCGTACCGTTCAACCATCCGCTGATGTTCGCCGCGGCCCGGATCGCGGCCCCGCTGCTGGCCGGCAACTCCGTGGTACTGAAACCGGCGGAGGCGACCTCCCTGTCGGCGCTGCGGCTGGGCGAACTGGCGGCGGACATCGTGCCGGACGGTGTGCTGAATGTCGTCACCGGGCTGGGCGGGGTGGCCGGGGACCGGCTGGTGACCCACCCGGATGTGCCGCGTATCGCCTTCACCGGCTCCGACACGGTCGGCCGCGGGATCCAGGCCAGGGCCGCGAGCGCCGCGGTCAAGAAGGTCACGCTGGAGCTCGGCGGGAAGAACCCGCTGATCGTCTTCGCGGACGCCGATCTGGACGAGGCCGCCGACAGTGCCGTACGGGGAATGAACTTCACCTGGCAGGGCCAGTCCTGCGGATCGACGTCACGGCTGCTGGTCCACCGGTCGGTGTACGACCGGGTGGTCGGCGAGGTCGGCCGGCGGATGGACCGGATACGGATGGGCGACCCGCGGCTGTCCGACACGGAGATGGGGCCGCTGGCCTCGGCGAACCAGTACCGCAAGGTGACCGGTTATGTCCGGGCGGGCCTGGCGGATCCCGCGCTGGAACTGATTACCGGCGGCAAGATCCCGGACGGCCCGGGCTTCTTCGTACCGCCCACGCTCTTCTCCGCCCCTTCGGGCGCGACCGGCCCGCTGTTCAGCGAGGAGATCTTCGGCCCGGTGCTGGTCGCGGCGCCGTTCGACAGCTACGACGAGGCCATCGCCCAGGCGAACGCTCTGCCGTACGGGCTGACCGCCGCGGTCTGGACGACCAGCCTCCGTACCGCCATGGCGGCGGCCCGCGATCTGCGGACCGGTTACCTCTGGGTCAACTCCAGCGCCGCGCACCTGCCCGGCACCGCCTTCGGCGGCGTCAAGAACTCGGGGGTCGGCCGGGAGGAAGGCATCGAGGAACTCCTTGAATACACCCAGCCCAAGAACGTCTACCTCCGCTTCTGACCGGCGGGCCGGTGGTGATGACGAGCCGGGCGGCCATGTCGCGCGGGCGCCGCTCCCGGCCGGGCGTCATCGCGCGGGCGGGACGGTGACGATGTCGTCGAGGCAGCCCGAAGCGCTCAGCAGGGCGATGGATTCCGCGGAGTAGCGGTTGCTGACGGCGCACCAGTCGTAGCTGGCGCGCATCGCGGCACGCATGTCCCCGATCAGTTTGTATCCGTCGGTGCGATCGGCGGGAGCGATGCCCAGCCGGTCGCAGACGCCGGGCATCCGCGCCTCCAGCCGCAGGAATCGATCGGTCCACTCCCGGACCATGCCCACGGCGCGGGTCAGGGCTTCCGGGCGGGTGCAGGACCACTGGTGCTGGAGCACGAGGACGAGATTGTGGGGATCGCCGAGTGCTTCTTCCTTCTCCAGCCCCAGCAGGTCGTTGACGATACCGGCGACCAGCACGGTCAACCCGTACATCTCCTGGAAGGGCCCGCTGCGGTAGACCGGCTCGGGGACCTCGTACCGGCCTATGCGCTCGGCCGCGTCCAGCAGCACGTACATGATGCCTGTCCGGTTTCTCAGCGCGAGGTATTCGGCCGTGTCCGGGACATGGCCCTTCCGGCGGTTGTCCGCCTCGGAGACGAAGGACAGCAGGTAATCGCGCCAGTTCCGGGCCGCCCGCTCCTTCCATGCGGCGCTCATCCCCGCCTGTTCCCGGGCCCACAGGTCGGCCAGGGCGTTCCTGGCGGCCGACGCCGGACCGGGAGGGGGAGCGTGGCACTCGCCCTGAGGCCGGTCGAACACTCGGGTCAGGGGGGCCAGGATCCGGGTGACCGCGTCGGGCCGGTGACCCACGTCCCCGTCGAATTGATCGTCCAGAAGCATGAGCCAGCCCAGCAGGTCGGTGGCGAATTCGAGATCGTCCGCCATCGCGTCGGGATACCAGCGGGCAGGCAGTTCCGCGGGCCGCCACGACAGGAAATGCCCGGCGGCCTCCGGACTGCGCAGCAGGTCGAAGTCCGTGAGCCAGGAGATGAGTTGGGTGTTCGCGCGCGCCAGGTGCGGATTCATCCGCGGCGGAAACGGGATGTCGAACTCGATCCTGCCGGGCGACGGGTCCTCGCTCGGAAAAGCGTCGGCAGCGGAAACGGTGTTGTTGTCCTGCATGGGGACCGGCCTTCTTTCCTCCGCCGGATACGGGTCAGGCGGGCTCGACCGTCACCGGCAACCGGTTGGGCCGGATGACGGCCGAGGTGACCTCCCGGACGGTGTGGCCGGGCACGGGCCGGACATCCCAGTGGGCGAGGACGGTGGCGGCGACAGTGATCATCTCCGTACGGGCGAACACGTCGCCGACGCATTTGCGGCCGCCCGCCCCGAACGGCATGTAGGCCTGCCGGGGGCAGGAGTCGCGCCGTTCCGGCAGCCAGCGGTCGGGGTCGAAGCGCTCGGGACCGGGAAACAGCCGAGGGTCCCGGTGCAGGGCATGAAGGCTGAACCCGATTTCCGTCCCGGCCGGGAGGCGGACACCGTCGATCTCCACGGGCTCGACGGCGCGGCGCGTCAGGAAGGGCACCCCTTGCAGGCGCAGCGCCTCGTCGACGACGCGGCCGGTGTATTCGAGACGCCCCACGTCCTGGTGGCGGATGAGCCTGGAACGCGCGACCTCCCGGGCCTCCTCCCGGACCCGCCTCGCCGCCTCGGGCAGCCGGCCGAGTTCGTGGAAGATCCAGGCGAGGGTCGCCGCGGTCCCCTCGATTCCGCCGACCAGGATCGTGACGAGTTCGTCCCTGATCTCACGGTCGTCGAGAGCCTGACCCGTGTCGGCGTCCCGCGCGAGCATCAGGCCGGAGAGCAGGTCGCCGTGATCGCGGCCGTCGGCACGGTAGGCGCGGATCACCTCGTCGATGACCGTGCGCATACGGCGGGAAGCGGCGTTGAACCTGCGGTTCGCGGGGACCGGGACGTGGTCCAGGAAGCGCGGCAACAGGGTCCGGACGAGCAGGTTGTCGAAGATGACGGGGCCGTCACGGCGTACGGCGAGTTCGGCCCGCCGGCCGAGCGGCGCGGAGAACATGGCCTCGGCCAGGATGGCGGCGACCAGACCGCACAACACCTCGTCCAGCACTACGGTCCGGCCCGGCTGCCACGATTCGGTCATGGCCGCTGTCCGCCGGGACATGATGGCCGTGTAGTCCACGATCCGGTCACGGTGGAAGCTCGGCTGCACAAGCCTGCGGTGGGAGCGGTGGACTTCCGCGGAGGCGGTCGCCAGACCGTCCCCGGCCAGCGGACGGAGCCGGTCGAAGAACCGGCCCTTCTCGAAACTGCGTGCTTCGGTGACCAGGAGACCGTGGACCAGGTCGGCGCGTGTGACGCAGCAGACCGGGAGAGTTCCGATGTCGATCCGGACGAGGTCGCCGGCCGATGACAGGCCCCGCAGGAATTCCAGTGGGTGCCGCCACAGGGACAGCGCGTGGCCGAGGACCGGGAGCCGGCCCGGTGCGACGGGGACGGCGGCCAGGCCGGCCGGCAGGACCGGCGCGGCCCGTGTCTCGTTGGTCATGGTCAGCCTCCCGTGGACGGCGGATCGCTGGATCGCTACGGCCGTACTCGCAGGCTGCGCGGCGACCACGGACAGCACCACCCCGTGACCGCCACGACGGAGTGAACGCGTTGAACGCCTTGTCCTGACCGGCTCCTTCACCGCCTCCGTCACTGACTCCATCTCCGCCTTGGCCTCCGCCCGGGGCCGGGGAACGCGGCGGGCGGCGGCCATTGGTGTGAGGAAAGAGTGATTGTGTGACCACGCCCTGTGGCGAGGGAAAGCATCATCACCCGGACACCGACTCGCGTGCCCGTTCAGAAACCGGTCCGACGCCGATCTCCGTGTGCCCCGGACCGGGCGAAGGGAGCGACGCAGATGACTGCTGTACGACGTATGGCCGCCGCCGCGATACTCGTGGCGCTGACCGGCATATCCGCCATACCGGCGCCGTCCGCGTTCGCGGCGGCCCCGGCCGAGACCCCTGCCGCGACCGACGCGCCCTTTCTCACGACGATCCACCAGGCGAACCTGGCGGAGATCGCGGCAGGAGAGGACGCGGGCAAGAACGCCAGGGCGGCCTGTGTGAAAAGCGTCGGCGCGCGCATCGTGCGCGACCACAGAAAGCTCGATGCCGGTGTGATCGCGCTGGCGGCCAAACTCGGCGTCACCCTCCCGGCCGGGCTCACCACGGCGCAGGAGGAAGACCTCGCCGCCATACAGGCCAAGGCGGGCACACACGCGTACGACCCCTCCTGGCTGGCCGACCAGGCCACCAGCCACATCCAGGCGCTGGCCCTGATCGACACCGAGGTCAAGACCGGCGGGAACGCCGAAGTCCGGGCGGCAGCCGCGGCCGCGCGTCCCGTCGTCGCCACGCACCTCGCGCTGATCCGCGCCTGCGAAGCCGAAATCGGCGCGTCGTAAAACCCCTTGGCAGATCCGCCGCAGCGGAAAGGCGGTGCCGGAGGCGCCGGCACCGCCTTTGACGCGCTCTGCTCCAGGGCGTCGCTCAGTAGATGTCGTCGCCCGCCTTCAGGAATGCCCCCGCCCGCTTGCGGACCGCGGCCGCCTGTCGCTGGGCGCCGTGCGGGGCGAGGGCGCCGGAGAGACGGTCGAGGGCCTGGCGGGCCTGGGCGGAGCGCAGATGGGGGTAGTGGTCGAGGAACTGGTTCCAGTGGGTGCAGGCGGCCTCCAGATGACCGATGCGCAGTAAGGTTTCAGCAAGCAGCCCGTGCGTGAGGGCGTAACTCTTGTGCTGGGTCGCGGAACGGTGCCGTACCGCGTCCCGCAGCGCGGTCAGGGCCTGCTCGGGCTCCTTGAGCGCCAGAAGCACCTCGGCCTTCAGATAGTCGAGCCCCGCACGCGGATAGGCGGTGAACGGGCCCGGCGGACTTGACGCCCGGTCATGGGCGCTCTCCGCCGCGGTGAGATCCGCGAGCGCCTCCCGGCGCCGGTGTTCATGGGCATGGGTCAGGGCACGCTGGGCGTGTACGAAGGCACGTACCGCGGGGTCGGGGGTACGGCCCGCGGTGTCGATGGCGGCCTCGGCCAACTGGTGGGCGTGGTGCGGGTGGCCGAGCAGCGTCGCCTGGGTGCTCAGGGCGCGCAGGGTGATGGCGGCGGTGGTGTTCTCGCCGCTCTCGTGGGCGAGGTCGATGGCGGTCCGGTAGTAGCGCTGGGCCAGCCCGTGGTGGCCCGCGTCAGTGGTCATGGTGCCGAGGATGTGGGTCAGGCGCGCCGTACCGACCAGCAGGTCCCTGTGGACCGCGGTGGTGGCGGGCGCGGCCAGCAGGGCGCACACGTCGTCGGCGAGATAGGCGGCCAGGGCGGTACGGGCATGACCGCCGCCGTGCGCGCCGGAGAGCGAGGTGAACAGCCGGGCGACGACATCGAGTGTCTGCGCCGTGGCGGCGGTGGCCGAGGGGCCTGTCCGCCCGCCGACTCCGGCCGTGGCCGGCGCGGAGCGCGGCGGCACCCGGTCGGAGGGCCGTGGCGTCCGGCCGGCCGGCACGGGGTCGCTCAGTACGTAGGACGAGCGCAGCAGCGGGCCACGGCGTCCGGGGTCGGACTCGGAGCGGCAGAGCACGGCCAGCCGGGCATCGGGGCCGGCCGCGCCGAGACGGGCGAACCACGGGGCGGCGGGCACCGGTTGGGTGAGCCCGGTGTCCTCGGCCGTGACCAGACGGGCGGTACGACGGCTCAGCGCCTGGGCCACCAGATCGGGCACCGGCGGGCGCGGCCGGGAGCCGCTGAGCCAGTGGGCCACCGACGTCCGGTCGTAACGGAGGGTCCGGCCCTGCGCGGCGCCCAGCGTGTTGACGTCGCGGGCCAGTTCCGCGCCGCTCATGCCCGTCTCCGTCAGCAGGGCCGCGAGCCGGGAATTGGGACTTTTGCGCGGCATTTGCTCATCGATCTCCTTCATGGGGGCAAGTGTCCGTGGAGGTGGATCTGTCGCATTGTTCACTGTGGTCCCGCGTCTGTACAGGCGCGTGCAACGCGTTCACGCACCCACCGTCCCATATGACCCGTCACCCCCCTCCGGACGCCGGTTAATGGACCTGGACCGGACGGCGACAGGCCGGCGGTGGGACCCCGAGGGGGCGCGGAGATGACGGATGTGACCGGCGCGACGAAGGCCGGGCGGCGGTCCGCCGAGGACCAACTGGCCCTGGCCCGGCGCCTGGTCGTACCACCGCTGCGGTCCTGGGTGGGGCATCTGCCGGTGCACACCCGGCACGTGGCCGAGTACCACTTCGGCTGGCGGGACGGTGCGGGGAGGGCGCTGCGCGGCGGTGGCGCGGTGGGCAAACTGGTGCGCCCGGCGCTCGCGTTGGGCTGTGCGCGGGCGGTGGGCGGCAGGCCGGAGGACGCCGTCGACGCGGCCGTTGCGGTGGAGCTGGTCCACAACTTCTCGCTGCTGCACGACGATGTGATCGACCGGGACGGGACGCGGCGTCACCGGCCCACGGTCTGGCGGGAGTTCGGTGTCCCCGCCGCGGTGCTGACGGGAGACGCGCTGCTCTCCCTCGCCTTCCGGGTGCTGGCCGAAGGGCCCGCCGGGCGGGACGGGGCCGCGGTCCGGGTGCTGGCCGCTGCGGTCACCACGCTGATCGAGGGCGAGGGCGCGGATGTGTCCTTCGAGACGCGGGACGACGTCGGCGCCGCGGAATGCGCGGCCATGGCGGCGGACAAGACGGGCGCGCTCATGGGCGCGGCCTGCGCGCTCGGGGCGCTGACCGCGGGCGGCGACCCGGCCGGGGCCGAGCGGCTGGCCGCCTTCGGGCGCCATCTGGGCACCGCGTTCCAGGCGGTGGACGACCTGCTGGGGATCTTCGGTGACCCGGGGGTCCTGGGCAAGCCGGTGGGGGCGGACCTGGCGGCCCGGAAGAAGTCCCTGCCGGTGGTCGCCGCTCTGGCCTCGGACTGCCCGGCGGGCGCCGAGCTGCGGCTGCTCTACGCGGACCGGGAGCCGCTGGACGGCGCCCGGCTGGCACGCGCCGTGGAGCTGGTCGCCGCGGCGGGCGGGCGCGACGCGGCACGCGAGCTGGCCGACGTGCGGTGTGCCGCGGCGCACGCCTGTCTGCGCCAGGCCCGGGCCGCGCCTGCGGCGGCCGATGAACTGAGCGCGCTGGCAGATCTGCTGACGAGACGTCAGTACTGAGCCGGGCCTGCCGGCCTGCGGTGATGTCAATCCGGAATGTATTCGTTCGACGGACGGAAGAGGCAGATGAGTGAAGCGGCTGTGCGCGACGGTGTCCCGCACCTCCACCCGATGAATGTGATCAGGCCCGTGGGCGGCGGTGTGCTGGTGGCCGACCGGCTCCGGCTGCACGGCGGCCTGTTGGTGCCCTGTCGCGGAGCACCTCTGCTCGCGGGCACTCTGACCGGGGAGGGCCTCCCGGTGCGGACGGCCGAGCTCACCGTCGTGGACAACGCCGGTGACGGTCCGGGGGCTTCCGGCGGTCACCGGGGAGGCCGGGGCGTGTGGACCGAAGTCACCGTCGGTACGTCCGGATCCGCCCCGGCGATGGCGCTCGCGGCCGCCACCGACGACCTCGCCGAGCTGCCCGTACTGCACGCGGCTCTGGACGCCTGGCGCTCGGTGTGCCGCCCGCGCACGGTGCTGCTCGCGGCCCCCCGCTCGTTCTGCGCGGGCGTGGAACGCGCCATCGAGGTGGTGGAACGGCTGCTGGAGCGCCGTACGAACGGAACGCCGGTCCATGTGCGCAAGCAGATCGTCCACAACACCCATGTGGTGCGTGAACTGGAGGAACGCGGCGCCGTGTTCGTGGACGAGCTGGACGCCGTACCGGACGGGGCGACCGTGGTCTTCTCCGCGCACGGAGTCTCCCCGCAGGTCAGGCGGGTGGCCGCGGAACGGGGCCTGGATGTCGTCGATGCCACCTGTCCGCTGGTCACCAAGGTGCACAGCGAGGCGCGGCGGTTCGCCGAGCGGGGCGACACGGTCCTGCTGATCGGCCACGCGGGGCACGAGGAGACCGAGGGCACCGCGGGCGAGGCGCCCGGCCGTACGGTGCTGGTGGAGTCCGTACGGGACGCCGAGACACTGCGGGTGCCCGACCCGTACCGGGTCTCGTACCTCACCCAGACCACCCTCGCGATGGACGAGACCGCCGACATCATCGCCGCCCTGCGGCAGCGCTTCCCCCATCTGCGCGGGCCGGGCAGCGAGGACATCTGCTACGCCACCACCAACCGGCAGCGTGCCCTGGAGGCGGTCGCCGCCGAGGCCGACGTGGTCCTTGTCGTGGGGTCGGCCAACTCCTCCAACTCGGTGCGTCTGGCCGAACTGGCGGAGCGCCACGGCAGCCCCGCCGAACTGGTCGACAGCGTCGCGGACATCCGCCCCGAGCATCTGGCCGGGGCCGCCACCGTGGGCCTGACGGCGGGCGCCTCCGCACCGCCCTCACTGGTCGACGGCGTGCTGAACGCGCTCTCAGGTCTCGGGCCGATCAACGTCGAGGAGCGGGAGACCGCCGTGGAAGATGTGCGTTTCGCCCCGCCGAGGACGGTGAACCGATGACCACCAGTACGACGAGCCTGCTCTCCCGGATCGAGGGACCTGACGATGTACGGGCCCTGCCGTCCGGGTCGTTGCCCGCGCTGGCCCATGAGATACGCGAGTTCCTCGTGGAGAAGGTGTGCGCGGCCGGCGGCCATCTCGGTCCCAACCTCGGCGTGGTGGAGCTGACCATCGCCCTGCACCGGGCCTTCGACTCGCCCCGCGAGCCCGTTCTCTTCGACATCGGCCACCAGGGCTATGTGCACAAGATTCTGACGGGGCGTCAGGACTTCGGCCGGCTGCGGCAGCGCGGCGGCCTCTCCGGCTATCTCAGGCGTGACGAGTCCGCGCACGACTGGATCGAGAACTCCCACGCCTCGACCGTCCTCGGCTATGCCGACGGCCTCGCCAGGGCCCGCGCCCTGAGCGGCATCCGTGACCCGGTCGTGGCTGTCATCGGGGACGGCGCGCTGACCGGCGGCATGGCCTGGGAGGCCCTCAACAATCTGGGCGCGGCCGAGCTGCCGGTGATCGCGGTGCTGAACGACAACGGCCGTTCGTACGCACCGACGGGCGGCGGACTCGGCGCTCATCTGGCCGAGTTGAGAAACCGGGCCGCGTCGTCCGAGCCCGCGCCGGCTCCCGCTCGCGGCACCCGCGATGTCTTCACCGGTCTCGGTCTCGCCTATCTCGGTCCGGTCGACGGCCATGACATCGAGGCCGTTGAGAGCGCTCTGCGCGAGGCCCGTGCTCTGCACCGTCCGGTGGTGGTGCACACGGTCACCGTCAAGGGGAAGGGCTATTCCCCGGCCGAGGACGACGAGGCCGACTGTCTGCATGCCGTGGGCCGCGTCGACCCGCTCAGCGCCGCCCCGCTGAGCCCCCCGGGACCCACCTGGACCTCCGTCTTCGCCGCCGAACTCGCCGCGCTGGGTGCCGAGCGCGAGGATCTGGTCGCCCTCACCGCGTCCATGCTCAGGCCCACCGGGCTGTTGCCGTTCGCCGAGCGGTTCCCCGAGCGGATCTTCGACGTGGGGATCGCCGAGCAGCACGCCGTAACCGCCGCGGCGGGGCTCGCGCTGGGCGGCCGCCACCCGGTCGTCGCCCTGTACGCCACCTTTCTCAACCGGGCCTTCGACCAGGTGCTGATGGATGTCGCCCTGCACGGGCTGCCCGTGACCTTCGTACTGGACCGGGCCGGCATCACAGGCCCGGACGGGCCGAGCCACCACGGCATGTGGGACCTCACCCTGCTCGGCGCGGTCCCCGGGCTGCGGATCGCCGCGCCGCGCGACGGCGCCCGGGTGCGCGAGCTGCTGCGCGAGGCGGTCGCCATCGGCGACGGGCCCACGGCGCTGCGGCTGCCCAAGGCCGCCGCCGGCGAGGACCTGCCGGCGGTGGAGCGCTTCGACGGCCTCGACATCCTGCACAGCGCCGCGCCACTGCCACCGGACGTACTGCTGGTGGGGGCCGGCGCGATGGCGGGTCCGGCCGTGGCCGCCGCGCGCGGGCTCGCCGGGCGGAACGTCGGGGTCACGGTCGCCGACCCGCGCTGGGTCGTGCCGGTGCGCCCGGCCCTGGTACGGCTGGCCGCCCGCCACCGGCTGGCGGTGAGCGTCGAGGACGGCGGCCGTACGGGCGGAGTGGGCGCGGCGCTCGCCCAGGCGTGCGCCGAGGCCGGTGTCAGTACGCCTGTGAGCGCTCTCGGGCTGCCGCGCGACTTCCTCCCGCAGGGCTCCCGTACCGGTCTCCTCGGCGACTACGGCCTCGACGAGGCAGGCATCACCGCGCACGTACTGCGGCTGCTGCGCACCCCGCGGTTCCGTACCTCGTCGATCCCCACCTCGCCGTCCCGCACCCCGCCGCCCCGCACCCCGTAGTCCGCAGTCCGCAGTCCGGAAAGGAACCCGCCATGAACCAGCGGTACGAGCCCGAGCGGCGGTACGAGCCGTCCGAGCCGCCCCGACGCCCCTCGCACGCCGTCCGGGTGGGCGATGTCCAAGTGGGCGGCGGCGCCCCCGTGTCCGTACAGTCCATGACGACCACGGTCACCGCGGACGTGGACGCCACGCTCCAGCAGATCGCCGCGCTGACGGCGGCGGGCTGCCAGATCGTACGGGTCGCCGTCCCGTCGGGCGACGACGCCAGGGCGCTGCCCGCCATCGCGGCCAAGTCACGGATCCCGGTGATCGCCGACATCCACTTCCAGCCGCGGTACGTCTTCGCCGCGATCGACGCGGGCTGCGCCGCCGTACGGGTCAACCCCGGCAACATCAGGCGCTTCGACGACCAGGTCGCCGATATCGCGCGGGCCGCGGACGCCGCCGGGATTCCCATCCGTATCGGCGTCAACGCCGGTTCCCTGGACCGGCGGCTGCTCGCCAAGCACGGCAGGGCCACCCCCGAGGCGCTGGTGGAGTCGGCGCTGTGGGAGTGCTCGCTGTTCGAGGAGCACGGCTTCACCGATCTCAAGATCTCGGTGAAGCACCACGATCCGCGCACGATGGCGGCCGCGTACCGGCTGCTGGCCCGGCGCTGCGACCATCCGCTGCATCTCGGCGTCACCGAGGCGGGCCCGCTGCTCCAGGGCAGCGTCAAGTCGGCTGTCGCCTTCACGCAGTTGCTCAGCGAGGGGATCGGAGACACGATCCGGGTCTCGTTGTCGGCGCCTCCGGTGGAGGAGGTGAAGGCCGGTCTGAGCATCCTCGAATCCCTCGGCCTGCGCGAGCGCGGCCTGGAAATCGTCTCCTGCCCGTCCTGCGGTCGCGCGCAGGTCGATGTGTACCGCCTCACCGAGCAGGTCCAGGCGGCCTTCGAGGGCTTTCCCCATCCGCTGCGGGTGGCCGTGATGGGCTGTGTGGTCAATGGTCCGGGCGAGGCGCGCGAGGCCGACATCGGTGTCTCGTCGGGCAACGGCAAGGGCCAGATCTTCGTACGCGGCGAAGTCGTGGCGACCGTACCGGAGTCGCGGATCGTGGAGACGCTGCTCGACGAGGCGCTGCGGCTGACGGACTCCGGAGCGGGCGGAGAGGACGGAGCCGGCGCCTGAAGGCGGCCTGCTGAGGGCGGCCTGCAAGCGCCGGGTCCAGAGCTGCTCGAAGGCGGCCGGAAAGCCCGGAAAGCGGTGGGCCCCGGAGCCGGAGGAGGCTCGAACAGGCTAGAGAAGGCTCGAATAGGCGGGCTCGCCGGGCGGTACGGGCCGGGCGTACCGCTGCGTCGAGCGGCTCCAGTCGTCGTAACCGACCATCGCCGAGCGCATGCAGTCGCAGAACCTGAGAACGGCCTCGGTCTCGTCGCCGGTCAGGTCATGGGCCCGGCAGGCACCGAGCAGCCGCTGCTCGATCCCGGCGAACTCCCGGCACCAGTCCCCGACCTGGTCCGTGATCGTACGCAGCGCCTCCCGACGCCCGCAGTCCAGCTCGTGCTCGACGACGAGGACGTAGTTGTACGGATCTCCCCGTGACTCCTCCTTCTCCAGGGAGTGCACATCATTGGCCGTGGTGACGAAATCACTGGTGATGTCCAGCATCCGGCACAGTTCGGGCATCTCCCGGGCCCGGGCGGAGGTTTCAAATCCGTATGCCTTCTCGCTGAGGTCCATCATCGCGTACACCAGACCGGACCTGCGGCGGAGCGGAACGAACTGTTCGGTGCCGAGCATCTTCCGCGCGGGCCGGTCACGCGACTCCTCCGCGCCCGCCTCCATGAACCAGCGGAAGTGCCGGGCCGTACGCCGCTGCCAGTCGGGCGTGGCACCTGAGGCCAGCCGCGACCACACATGGGCGAAGGCGCGGTACAGCGGCGCTTCCGGAATCCGCTCGGGCCAGGTCTCCCCGGGGCGCATCACACCGAGCACATCGGCGACGGCCCGGTCCAGTTCCTCGGCGGAGTGCCGGCGGCGGTCGTCGAACTGGTCGTCGTAGACGGTGCATGCGACGACCGCGTCCACCGTCAGATCCAGGCCGGGGCCCACGGCTGACGGCACCCATTCGGCCATCAGCTTCGCGATGTCCCACTGGTGGATCCGCCGCTCGTCGAGCGGGGAGGTCGCGAGGCCCTGCTGCCGGGCCCAGATCAGACTGCGTGCGCGCGCCCCTTCAATATCGGGGCTGGTGCGCAGCTCAAAAGGGAGGTGGAAGTCGATGTCCTGCGGCATGGTGTCCTCGGGGCGGGCTCGGGGGTGAGTGGCGGTCCGTGCTGAACTCACCCTGGCCGACCGGGCGGAGACCGCGGGCTGCCGCACCCTCCGCGATCCGTGCACGTGTTGAACGATCCCGTCCCGCTCCTGTCTCACGGTCCGGAGCGCGTCGAACGATCCCGCGAACGGTTCCGCGTGCCGTGGGCATCCGCCCGGTCCACCGCTGCCCGCCGAAACTCCGGCCGGGGATCAGTCCTCCGTCCCCGCCTCCTCACCGATCTCGGTTCCGGGCTCCTCCTCGCCGGACTCCGGCCCCGACGCCTCCGCGTTCACATCCGCGGAAGCCTCCTCACCGACCTCCGAGACGGGCGGATCGTCCATTTCGTTTCCCCCTTTTCAATTCGGTTACCCCGTCCTCGCAGGATACCCATCGGGGATTTACCGCGTACCCGGCCGTTGGTGAATTCTCTTCGTTCGTCAAGGCCGGGTGAGTCAGAAAGAATCCGGTGCCCCCCATTCCGCCGAGGAACAGAAAATGCCACAGGTTATTGACTTCCGCTTACCCCTCCCGCCACGCATGGCAATTGCCTGCCGCTGATCGAAAGGGAACTCGGCCGCGACGGCGCGTCGTGCCGTGATCCAAGGACGCCGACAGCAGTGGCCACCAGCAATAACTTAGTGTAGCCTTACCTAAGTTTTCAGGCTTACGCGCCTGACTGTCGGGCGGGGATCTCAGGAACCGGAGGGGTGCGGTGGGGGCGGAAGGCCCGGCGGGGCGGGATGTCCTGAGACGCGCGGTGACGGGGCAACGGCGCGATGTCGCGCTGTCGTCCCTCCTCGCGGCCGGGCATCAGGCGGGCGAGGCGCTCACTCCGGTGCTCATCGGCCTGGTGATCGACCGGGCCGTCGCCAGGAGCGACGGAGCCGCGCTGTGGTGGTGGACCGGCGTGCTGGCCGTCGCGTACATCGGGCTCTCGTTCAGCTTCCGGACCGGTGCGCGGCTCTCGGAGCGGGCCGCCGTCGCGGCCTCGCACGAACTGCGGATCGCGCTGGTCGGCCGGGTGCTTCATCCGGGGGGCGGCACCGAGGCGCTGGGGCTGCCCGGCGCCCTGGTGAACACCGCCACCGAGGACGCCAAACGGGTCGGCGCCGTGAACGTCGCGGTGATGGAGGCGGTGGCCGCGCTGGCCGCGCTGACCGTCAGCGCCGCGGCCCTGCTCTGGATCTCCGTACCGCTCGGCCTCGTCGTCCTGCTGGGCACACCGCTGCTGCTGTGGCTCGGCCATCTGCTGAGCGGGCCGCTGGAGCGGCGCAGCGAGGCCGAGCAGGAGCGGGCCGGGCAGGCGTCGGCGGTCGCCGCGGATCTCGTGGCCGGTCTGCGGGTGCTCAAGGGAATCGGCGCCGAGTCCGCGGCCGTCGCCCGCTACCGCTCCGCCAGCCGTGCCTCCCTGGCCGCCACCCTCCGCGCGACCCGGGCGCATGCCTGGCAGAAGGGAATGACCCTCGGGCTGACAGGTGTGTTCATCGCCCTGGTCGCCCTGATCGGCGGTCGGCTGGCCGCCGACGGCGACATCAGTCTGGGCGGGCTGGTCTCGGCGGTCGGGCTGGCGCTGTTCCTGCTCGGGCCGCTCGAAGTGGTCGGCTGGGTGAACGCGGAGTTCGCCCAGGGGCGTTCGTCCGCGGCACGTATCGCGAAGGTGCTCGCCGCTCCTCCGGCGGTGGAGCCCGGCCCGGCCGAACTGCCGGTGACGGTACGCGGCCATGTCCGGCTGCGGGGCGTCTCCCGCGCGGGTCTGCGTGATGTCGATCTGGAGGCCGCGCCCGGTGAGTTGCTCGGAGTGGTGGCCGACGATCCGGCGGACGCGCTGGCGCTGCTCGGCTGTCTGGCACGGGTGGCGGATCCGGACGCCGGGGCGGTGGAGCTGGACGGTGTGGCCCTGACCGCCCTGGACCCGGCGGAAATCCGGCGGGTGCTGCTGGTCGCGGGGCATGACGCCGACCTGTTCGAAGGCACACTGGCCGGCAATGTGTCGGCCGCTGTACGGCGCTCCCCCGGCAGCGCCGCGGAACTCCCGCGCGTCACGGCGGCGGCGATGGCCGCGGCCGGCGCCGACGAGGTCGCCGAGGCTCTCCCCAGGGCGCGGCGACGACGGTCACCGAGCGCGGACGGTCGCTCTCCGGCGGCCAGCGGCAGCGCGTGGCCCTGGCCCGGGCACTGGCCGCCGAGGCCCCGGTGCTGGTTCTGCACGACCCCACGACCGCGGTCGACACCGTCACCGAGGCCCGGATCGCCGCAGCACTCAGGGACTTCCGGCACGGGCGTACGACGATCCTGGTCACCACGAGCCCGGCGCTGCTCGCGGTGACCGACCGGGTGGTGTTCCTGCGTGGCGGACGCGTCACGGACGCGGCGCCCCACGCCCGCCTCGTACAGCGCCACGAGAGCTACCGGACGGCGGTCTTCGCGTGAAGGACGACCACACCCGGAGGGACAACCGCGCCACCGCGGACGACCGCACCGGGGAGAACGGCAACGCCGGCGAGGAGGACGGCCGGGCGCTGCTGCCCACCGCCTCCGCCCGCCGCACCCGCGCGGCGGTACGCGAACTGCTCCGCCCCCACCGGCCGTTGGCGCTCGCGGCCCTGGTCACCATGGTCGCCGCGACGGCGGTCGGACTGGTCGTGCAGCCGGTGCTCGGCCATATCGTGGACGTGGTCACCGAGGGCCGGCCGGCCGACGCGGTCGTCGCACCCGTGGCGCTGCTGGCGGCGGTCGCCGTCGTCCAGGGCGCCGCCACCGGCCTCGGGCTGTCGCTGGTCTCACGGCTCGGCGAGACCGTACTGGCCCGGTTGCGCGAGCGGTTCGTGGACCGCGCCCTGGATCTTCCCCTGGAGCAGGTGGAGGGCGCGGGCGCGGGCGACCTGACGGCGCGTGTCACCGGCGATGTGTCGCTGATCGCGGACGCGGTCCGCAACGCACTGCCCGAGCTGGCCCGTTCGGTGCTGGCGATCGTGCTCACCCTGGGCGCGCTGGCCCTGCTCGACTGGCGTTTCCTTCTCGCCGCGCTCCTCGCCGTCCCCGTACAGGCGTACACCGCGCGGTGGTACGTACGGAACGCGGCGCCGCTCTACGCCGAGCAGCGCATCGCCCACGGGGCCCAGCAGCAGCAGCTTCTGGACAGTATCGGCGGGGCGCGGACCGTACGTGCCTTCCGGCTGGAGGACGAGCACACCGAGCGGGTCACCGAGCGGTCCCGGTCCGTGGTGGCGCTCACCATGCGCGGTGTCCACCTGGTCCTGCGTTTCTACAGCCGGCTGCATCTGGCCGAGTTCACGGGTCTCGCGGCCGTACTGGTGGCGGGCTTCCTGCTGGTGCGTGCCGGTTCGGTCTCCGTCGGTACGGCGACGGCCGCGGCGCTCTACTTCCACAGCCTCTTCACTCCCGTCAACTCGGCGCTGATGCTGGTCGACGACGCGCAGTCGGCGACGGCGGGCCTGGCCCGGCTCGTCGGGGTGGTCGACCTGCCCCCCGTACGCGCGGAGGGACGGGCCGTACCGCGTGACGCGTCGGTCGCCCTCGACGGGATCGGTCACGCGTACCGGCCGGGGCATCCCGTCCTGCGCGGGGTGGATCTGACGGTCCGGCCACGGGAACGCGTCGCGCTGGTCGGGGCCAGCGGAGCGGGAAAGACCACCCTGGCGAAGATCACGGCCGGTATCCACCGGCCGTCCGAGGGCACGGTCCGGATCGGCGGCACGGAACTGGGCTCGCTCGGCGCTGCCGGGGTCCGCAGGAACATCGCCCTCGTCACCCAGGACCTGCATGTCTTCGCCGGGCCGCTCGCCGACGACCTGCGGCTGGCCCGTCCCGACGCCACCGAAGCGGAACTGCGCGCGGCGCTCGACCGCGTGGACGCGCTGAGCTGGGCCGCGCTGCTGCCGGACGGCCTGGCCACCGTCGTCGGCGAGGGCGGGCACCAGCTCACCGGCGCGCAGTCGCAGCAACTCGCCCTGGCACGGCTGGTGCTGGCCGATCCGCCCGTGGCGATCCTCGACGAGGCCACCGCGGAAGCGGGCAGCGCCGGGGCACGCGCCCTGGAGAAGGCCGCCGCCCGCGCGGTGGACGGCCGTACGGCCCTGATCGTCGCCCACCGGCTGACGCAGGCCGCGAGCGCGGACCGGATCGTGGTCATGGACGCCGGCCGGGTGGCGGAATCCGGCACGCACGACGAACTGCTCGCGGCCGGCGGCACATACGCGGCCCTGTGGGAGGCCTGGTCGTACCGCCGCGACGCCGCGCCCTGACCCCTCCGGACCCCGCACCGCGACCCCTTGCACCGCGACCCCCGCACCCACCCACCAGAGAAGCACCTGACACGAAGGACCCCTTGATGGCCCGCACTTTCCGCGCCGACCGGCTCGCCGCCGCGTCCGCGTCCGCACTCCTGCTGTTCGCCGTCACCGCGTGCGGTTCCGGTCCGGACCCGGAGCCGGACCCGGCGGCCCCGGGGAAGGACTCGGCGGCAGCCGGTTCGTACCCCGTCACCATCGCCCACAAGTTCGGCAGTACGACGGTCGGATCGGAGCCCGAGCGGATCGTCACGGTCGGCCTCACCGACCAGGACGCCGTGCTCGCGCTGGGCAAGGTCCCGGTCGGGACGACCGAATGGCTGGGCGCGTACAAAGGCGCGCTGGGGCCGTGGGCCACGGCCGAGCTGGACGGCGGTGCGACCCCGACGCTCCTCAAGGACACCGGTACCGGGCCTCAGGCCGAGCGGATCGCCGCGCTCAAGCCGGATCTGATCATCGCTCTGTACTCGGGTCTCACCAAGGAGCAGTACACGACGCTCTCGAAGTTCGCCCCGGTGATCGCCCAGCCCAAGCAGTACAACGACTACGGCATCCCCTGGGAGCTCCAGACGGAGACGATAGGCAAGGCCCTCGGCAAGGAGGCCGAGGCGAAGAAACTGGTCGACGGGGTGGAGGCGAAGTTCGCCGCGGCGCGCGAGAAGCACCCGGACTTCGGCGGCGCCACGGGCGTGATGGCCACCCCGTACGAGGGGAAGTTCGTCTTCGGCAGCCAGGACCCGCGTTCACGGCTGCTGACGTCCTACGGCTTCAGCCTGCCGGCCGGACTCGACAAGGCGATCGGCGACAAGTTCGGCGCGAACATCAGCGAGGAGCGGACCGATCTGCTGAACCAGAAGGTGGCGGTGTGGTTCGTGGAGGACGTCGAGAAGAACGCGGAGAAGCTGCACAAGGACCCGACGTACGGGGATCTGGACGTGGTGAAGCAGGGGCGTGAGGTCTTCGTCCCCGAGACGAGCGACTTCGGGAACGCGCTGTCCATGGGAACGGTGCTGAGCCTGCCGTACGCGATGGAGCGGCTGGAGCCGATGCTCGCGGCGGCGGTGGACGGGGACCCCGCGACAAAGGTGGAACAGCCGCGGTCGTAGCCGCGAGCGCAGGACGGAGTGAAGGGCCCGGACCACTCGGTCCGGGCCCTTCGTCTCACCGCTGCTGAAAGTGCCTCACCGGCACTGAAGATGTCTCACCGGTGCTGAAGTTGCCTCACCGTGCTGAAGGTGCCTCACTGGTGGTGAAGGCTCCTGGGGCGCAGATCCGTCCAGTGGGACTCGACGTAGTCCAGGCACTCCTGACGTCCTCCGGGGCCGTGCACGCGGGTCCAGCCGGCCGGGATGTCCACGAAGTCCGGCCACAGGCTGTGCTGTCCCTCGTCGTTGACCAGCACCGAGTAGACCCCGTCGGGGTTCTCGAACGGGTTGCTGCTCATGATCGTCTCTCCTCGATAGTTGCCGTGGCGCGAGCCACCAGCGCTTCCAGCGCCCGGAACCAGGTCCGCGCGAGGTCCCTGACGTCCTGCTCCTCCAGTACGGCCGCCGGCCAGGACCAGTTGGCGGCCAGGACCGGACCGCCGGGACGGTCCTCCGTGACGACATTGATGCCCAGCGCGTGCCCCTCCCGCATCGCCGGCTCCGGGCCGATGTCCGCCGCGTCCTCCTCCGGGGCGTACGACCAGTCGGTCGCCTCCGGAACGTCGAAGCGGCCCAGATAGTTGAACTCGACCCGCGGTGCCTCCAGCGCCGCGAGTACCGGAGCCGTCCTCGGGTTGAGATGGCGCAGCATGCCGTAGCCCACGCCGTTGGCCGGCAGCGCGGCCAGATGCTCCCTCACGCGGCGCAGTGCCTCGTCGACGGCCGGGCCGCCCGCGAAGGCGTCGGCCAGGTCGACCGGGCCCGGGTCGAGCCGGACCGGGAAGACGCTGGTGAACCAGCCGACGGTACGGGACAGATCGGCGTCCTCGGCCAGTTCCTCCTCGCGGCCGTGGCCCTCCAGGTCGACCAGCACCCCGCCGCCCGTGCCCGCGCCGCGGCGCCGCAGCCAGTCCGCCAGCGCGAGGCCCAGCCCTGTCAGCAGGACGTCGTTGACGGTCGCGCCGAGAACGGCGGGGGCGGTGGACAGCAGGGGGCCCGTCCGCTCCGGGTCCAGCCGCAGCTCCAGTTCGTGTACGGTGCCGGCCGTGTCCCGCGCGGGGTCCAGCGGGCGGACCAGCGGGAGCGGCTCCGCGCCGTCGAGAAGACCGGTCCAGAAGGGCAGTTCGGCCTCGCGTTCCGGCTGCCGGGCGAGTTCCGTGAGGCGGTTGGCCCACTGCCTGAACGGCGTTCCGACCGGGGCGAGTCCGGCCGGGCGGCCCTCGGACACGTCCTGCCAGGCGACCGCCAGATCGGGCAGCAGCACCCGCCACGAGACACCGTCCACCAGCAGGTGATGTGCCATCAGCAGCAGTCGGCCGGGGCGGTCGCCCGCGTCGAACCACACCGCCCTGACCCCCTGGCCGGTCTCCGGATCGAGCGCCTCCCGGGCCGCATGGGCCCGCTCCGCGACGCACGCGCGCAGGGCGTCCCCGTCCAGACCGGTCGCGTCGACCCGTTCCACCCAGGTGCCCGGGTCGGCGGTGCCCGCGGGCGGGACCTCCAGGGACCAGTCGTCCCGGTCCGTCCGTACCAGCCGTGCCCGCAGCATGTCGTGCCGGTCCGCCAGTGCCCGCAGCACACTCACCAGCTTGGGGCGGTCCAGCGCCGCCGGGGTCTGTACGAGCGCCGCCTGGTGGTAGCCCTTGAAGGGGCCGCCCAGTTCACGCAGCCAGTGCATGACCGGGGTCGGCGGAACGCTGCCCGTACCGTCGTACGGTGAGCCCGCCGCGCCCGCCGTGACGGCGGTGTGTTCGACGGCGACTGCGGACAGGCCCGCCACGGTGCGGTGCTGGAAGACCAGCCGGGGCGTGATCCGCAGACCGGCCGCACGCGCCTGGCTGACGAGTCGCATCGCCATGATGCTGTCGCCCCCGAGCGCGAAGAAGTCGTCCTCGGCGCCCACCCGCTCCAGCCCCAGGACATCGGCGAAGACCGAGCAGAGGAGCTTCTCCCTGGGCGTCCGGGGCGCACGCCCCGACAGGACCGCGGTGAAATCGGGCGCGGGCAGCGCCTTGCGGTCGAGCTTGCCGTTGCTGAGCGTGGGCAGCCGGTCCAGCGGGACCACCGCCGCCGGAACCATGTAGTCGGGCAGGTGCCGGGCCACATGCGCGCGCAGTCCGGCCGGATCGGGCGACTGCCCGGCGGCCGCCACCACATACGCCACGAGCCGGGTGCGTGGACCGTCCTGACGGGCCGTCACCACCACTTCTCCGCACTCCGGGTGGGCGGCCAGTACGTCCTCGATCTCCGCGAGTTCGACACGGAAACCGCGGATCTTGACCTGGTCGTCCGCCCGGCCCAGATAGTCCAGTGCCCCGTCCGCCGTCCACCGGGCGAGGTCGCCCGTACGGTAGAGCCGGGAGCCGGGAGGACCGAACGGGTCGGCGACGAACCGCTCGGCGGTCAGAGCCGGCCGGTTCAGATAGCCACGGGCCAGACCGCCGCCCGCGAGATACAGCTCGCCGGGCACACCCGGCGGTACGGGCCGCAGGAACTCGTCGAGCACATGGGCCCGGGTGCCCGCCACCGGACGGCCGACCAGGGGCCGGTCGCTGTCGCGCACGCGCGCCACCAGGGCGTCCACGGTGGACTCGGTGGGCCCGTACAGATTGAACGCCTCCGTGCCGCGCAGTCCGCGCAGCTTCTCCCAGAGCGCCTGCGGCACGGCCTCACCGCCCACGCCGATCACCGCGAGGGGGCAGGCGCCGTCCGAGACGAGACCCGCGTCGGCCATCTGGGCGAAGAACGAGGGGGTCACTTCGAGGAAGTCGAAGCCGTGCTCGACGACGGCCGCCGCGAGGAGTTCGGGATCGCGCCGGGTCTCCTCCGACACCACATGGACACAGTGCCCGTCGAGCAGCCACAACTGCGGCTGCCAGGAGGCGTCGAACGAGAACGACCAGGCGTGTCCGGCCCGCAGATGCCGCCTGCCGGTGGCCGCGACGGCCGGTTCGTACAGGGTCTCCCGGTGGCTGTGGAACAGGTTGCCGACCGTCTCATGGGTGACGACGACGCCCTTCGGGCGGCCCGTCGATCCGGACGTGTAGATCACATAGGCGGGATGTCCGGGGGACAGCGGGCTCGTGCGGTCCTGGTCCGTCACGTCCCGGTGGTCATGAGCGGCGAGCGCGTCCTCGGTCTCCGGGTCGTCCAGCACCAACACCGGCACCGTGGAACCGGGCAGCAGCGGAGCGAGTGCGCGGGTGGTGAGGGTCAGTACGGGGAGGGCATCGGCCAGCATGCCGGCGGTGCGGGCCGCCGGAACGCCGGGGTCGAGCGGCAGGTACGCGGCTCCCGCCTTCTGTACGGCCAGGATCGCCAGCAGCGTACGGGCGGTACGGGGCAGCGCCAGCGCGACGATCCGCTCGGGCCCGGCTCCCCGCTCGATCAGCAGCCGGGCGAGCCGGTTCGCCTCGGCGTCCAGTTCGGCGTAGCTCAGTTCGACCCCGTCGGAGGCCACGGCCGGGGCGTCGGGGGTGCGCCGCGCCTGGCGCTCGAACAGCGCCGGCACGGTGGTCGGCGCGGCGGCGGACTCCCGGGCGTTCCACCCTTCCAGTATCAGGTCCCGCTCGTCGTCACCGAGGATGTCGATACGGCCGATGGACAGGTCCGGCTCGGCGGCGACCGCGCGCAGCACACGGCGCAGCCGCTCCGCGATCGCCTCCGCGGTGGCCCGGTCGTACAGATCGGCGCTGTATTCGAGCACTCCGTGGACGCCGCCGCCCTCCGGATGCTCGACGAAGTCGAAGGACAGGTCGAACTTCGCGGTGCCCTGGCCCACTTCCTCCTCGCGCGGGACGAGCCCCGGCAGGGCGGGACCGCCCGGCCCGGCGGCGAGGTACACGACCATCACCTGGAACAGCGGGTGACGGGCCAGTGAGCGGGGCGGGTTGAGCGCCTCCACCACGCGCTCGAAGGGGACGTCCTGGTGGTCGTAGGCGGCGAGGTCGGTGTCCCTGACCCGGGCCAGCAGTTCACGGAAGCCCGGATCGCCGGAGGTGTCCGTGCGCAGGACCAGGGTGTTGAGGAAGAACCCGACCAGGTCCTCCAGCGCCTCGTCCTGGCGTCCGGCGATCGGACTGCCGACGGGAATGGTCGTACCGGCACCGAGCCGGGTCAGCAGGGCCGCCACCGCGGCCTGCATCAGCATGAACATACTGACCCCGGCGCCGCGCGCCAGCTCACGCAGCGAGCCGGTCAGCTCCGGGCCGAGAGAGAGGTCGACGGCGCCGCCCCGGTAGCTGCTCTCCGCCGGACGCGGCCGGTCGGTGGGCAGCGCCAGTTCCTCGGGGAGACCGGCCAGGGCCTCCTTCCAGTACGCGAGCTGCCGGGACGCCAGGCTGTCCGGGTCCCTCTCGTCGCCGAGGACGGACCGCTGCCACAGGGTGTAGTCGGCGTACTGCACGGGCAGCGGCGCCCAGTCCGGCGCGCGGCCGGCCGCGCGTGCCGCGTAGGCGGTGGCCAGGTCCCGGGTCAGGGCCTGCTCGGACCATTCGTCGCCGGCGATGTGGTGCACCAGGAGCAGCAGGACGTGTTCGTCCTCGCCCAGCCTGAACACCGCCACCCGCAGCGGCGGTTCACGGTCGAGCGCGAAGCCGTACGCCGCCGCGTCGGCCAGCAGTCCGGCGAGGCTCCCCTCGTCGGCGGGGACGACCTCCACCGGGATCCGGTACTCGCCGTGGTCCAGGATCCGCTGGTACGCGGTGCCGGCCTCCTCGGGGAAGACCGTGCGCAGTGTCTCGTGGCGCTCGGCGAGATCCCCCACGGCGGCGCGCAGCGCGTCGGTGTCGAGCGCGCCGGACAGCCGCCAGGCGGACGGGATGTTGTACGTGGCACTCGGGCCTTCGACCTGGTACAGCACCCAGAGCCGCCGCTGTGCCGACGACAGGGGCAGCCGGTCGGGCCGCTCCCCCGCGATGAGCGCGGGCCGGTGCCCGGCGGTCCGCCCGGCCTGGGCCATGGCCAGTCGGGCCACGGTCGGGGCGTCGAAGACCGTGCGCAGGGAGATGTGCGCGCCGAGCGCCGCGCGGACCTTCACCACCAGACGCATCGCCAGCAGCGAGTGGCCGCCGAGTTCGAAGAAGTTGTCGTCGATGCCCACCCGTTCGACGCCGAGGACCTCCGCGAACTGCTCGCAGAGGATCTCCTCGGCCGGTGTGCGCGGCCGTCGGCCCGCCGGGGCCGCGGCAAGGTCCGGCGCGGGCAGGGCGGCCCGGTCGAGCTTGCCGCTGACGGTCCGCGGCAGGGCTTCCACGGTGACGAAGGCGGCGGGGACCATGTGCGCCGGCAGCGCGGCGGCGGTGTGGGCCCGCAGCCCGGCCGGGTCCAGGGTGTGGCCGGGCGCGGGCACGGCGTACCCGACCAGCCGGGGTACGCCGGGGGTGTCCTCCCGTACGATCACCGCCGTCGTGGCCACACCGGGGTGCGCGCCGAGGCGGGACTCGATCTCGCCCAGTTCGATACGGAGCCCGCGCAGCTTGATCTGGTCGTCCGCCCTGCCCAGGAACTCCAGGGTGCCGTCGGCGCGGCGCCTGACGAGGTCGCCGGTGCGGTACATCCGGCTGCCGGGCGGGCCGTAGGGGTCGGCGGTGAACCGTTCGGCGGTCAGCGCGGGCCGGTTCAGATAGCCACGGGCCAGCCCCTCCCCCGCGAGATACAGCTCACCGGCCACCGCGGCCGGGACCGGCCGGAGCGTCGCGTCCAGGACATGGGCGCGGATATTGGCGAGCGGCGCGGCCCAGGTACGGCCGTCGGCCTCCCCGTGCCAGCCGTAGGAGTCGACGGCGCACTCGGTGGGTCCGTACAGATCGTGGACCGCGGTGCCGGGCAGTGCGCGGAGCCGGTCCCAGACCGGCGGCGGGGTGGCTTCGCCGCCGACCGCGATCACCCCGGGCAGATACCCGCCGGGTTCGAGGAATCCGTGGTGGGTCAGTTCACGCAGATAGGTCGGGGTGAAGTCGACGAAGTCCATCCGGCCGTCCGTCAGACGCGCGAGCAGCGCGGCCGGATCCGTCATGGTCGCCTCGTCCACGACATGCAGTTCGTGGCCCGCGAGCAGCCACAGCATCGGCTCCCAGGAACCGTCGAAGCTGAACGAGGCGGCGTGCAGCGCGCGCAGGATCGGGCGGCCCGCGGCCCGCTCGGCGGGCAGGATCAGGTCCTCGTGGTGCGAGCCGAAGAGATTGCTGAGGCCGCGGTGGGTTCCGACCACACCCTTGGGGGTGCCTGTGGAGCCGGAGGTGAAGATGATGTACGCGGCCGACGCGGGGTGCGGTGAGACCTGGCCGGTTCCGTCGCGCTCCTCCCCGTCCGACTCGTCCGGCTCCTCCCCGGGGTCCCCGAGGGTCTCCAGCAGGACGAGTTCATGCCCGTCCGGCAGCTTCGGCGCGAGGGCGGCGGTCGTGAGCACGCAGCGCGGTGCAGCGTCGGAGAGCATGAACTCCAGCCGGTCCGCCGGGTATTCGGGGTCGAGCGGCAGATACGCTGCGCCCGAGGCGAGCACGCCGAGAATCGCGGGCACCATCTCGTCGCGCGGCAGCGCCAGGCCGACGACCGTCCCGGGGGCGGCTCCGTGGCGCTTCAGCGCACGGGTGATGCCGTCGGCCTTCGCGGCCAGGCGGGCGAAGGTCAGCCGGCCGCCGGAGGTGACCAGGGCGGTGGCGTCCGGCCTGGCGCGTACCGTCCCGGCGAAGATCTCCGGAACCGTACGGGACTCGACCGGGCGGCCGGTGTCGTTCCAGGTGGTCCGCGCGGCCAGGTCCTCCGCGTCGGTGAGGACCCGCAGCGCCCCCACGGGCTGTCCGGGAGCCCGCACGATCTGTTCCAGCAGGGACACCATCCGCGCCACGAGCAGATCGGCGGTCCCGGGATCGACCAGGTCGGCGGCGTACTCCAGGAGCAGGGTCAGCGGACGGTCGTCGCCATGATCGACAAAGGTGAAGTCCAGATCGAACTTGGCCATACCGGTGTCCATGTCGAACCACTCGGTGTCCAGGCCGAAGAGGTCCGGGTCGCCGTCGGGGCGGTAATGGTAGCCGATCATGACCTGGAACAGCGGGTTGCGGCCGGCCACCCGGGCCGGGTTGACCGCCTCGACGACCCGGTCGAACGGCAGGTCCTGGTGCTCGAAGGCCGCCAGCGCGGATTCCCGCACCCGGGCGAGCAGTTCGGTGAAGGCCGGATCGCCCGACAGATCCGTGCGCAGGACCAGTGTGTTGACGAAGAAGCCGACCAGATCGTTCAGAGCGGAATCCGTGCGGCCGGCTATGGGTGCCCCGAGCGGAATGTCGTCGCCCGCGCCGAGCCGGTGCAGCAGAGCCGCGGTGGCCGCCTGGAACAACATGAACATGCTGACGCCCTGGGTGGCGGACAGCTCGCGCAGGGCACCGGCGGTACCGGTGGGGAGTTCGACCCGTACCGTCCCGGCCCGGCCGGTGACCTGCTCCGGCTGCCCGCGGTCCAGCGGCAGTTCCACCCGCTCGGGCAGATCGCGCAGGGTCTCGGTCCAGTAGGCGAGCTGCCGCTCCCCCACCTCGTCCAGGAGGCGGTTCTGCCAGAGGGTGTAGTCGGCGTACTGCACGGGCAGGTCGCGCTCCCACAGCGGGGCCCGGCCCGCGGCCCGTGCCTCGTAGGCGAGCGACAGATCGGCGAGGAAGGGGCGGTCCGACCACTCGTCGGTGGTGATGTGGTGCAGCACCAGGGCCACCACCTGGTCGTCAGGACCGAGCCGCAGCACCTCGGCCCGCAGCGGCAGTTCGGCGCTCAGGTCGAACGGGCGGCGCTGGATCTCCTCGACGCGGGCGGCGAGGTCCTGTCCGGCGCAGTCGGTCACGGTGAACGCGGGCTCGGCCTCCCCGGCCGGGACGATCCGCTGGTACGGCTCGCCCTCGTACTCCTCGAACCGGGTACGGAGCGCTTCGTGGCGCCCCGCGACATCACGCAGCGCGGCCCGGAGAGCAGCCAGGTCGAGCGTGCCGCGCAGCCGGAACACCAGCGGGAAGTTGTACGCGACACCGCCGCCGTCCGTGAGGCGCCGCACCAGCCACAGCCGCCGCTGCGCGGCCGACAGGGGCAGCCGCTCGGGCCGCCGCGCCGCCGGTTCCAGGGCCGGCCGCGCGGGCCGTACCCCGTCCGTCCGGTCCGCGAGCAGCTCCGGGGTCGGGGCCTCGAAGAGATCACGGATGGCGAGTTCGGCGCCGAGTTCGGCGCGGGCTCGGCTGATGAGCCGGGTGGCGAGCAGGGAATGGCCGCCGAGATCGAAGAAGTTGTCCTCGGCGCCGGCCCCGGGCAGGCCGAGCACCTCGGCGAACAGCCGGCAGAGGATCTCCTCCCGCGGGGTACGCGGGCCGCGCCCCGAGCCCTGTGCGACGGCCGGCTCGGGTTCGGGCAGTGCCCGGACGTCGAGCTTTCCGTTGTCGTTCATCGGCAGCCGCGGCAGCACGGTGAAGGCGGCCGGCACCATGTAGTCGGGCAGCCGCCGCCTGAGGTCCTCCCGGAGCTGCCGTACGAGCGCGTTCGCACCGCGTGCGGCGGTGGGCGCGTTGGCGTACGGGGCGACGCCGCCCGCCGGCCGGTAGAGACCGGTGGTCACCCGGAACTCCGCGCCATCGCCCCGGACCAGCACGGCTTCGTATCTGCCGGGCCGGGCGGACCAGGTGGTGAGAACGCGGTAGCCGAGGCGGACGCCCAGCTCACGCAGCGAGTCGGGTTCGACGCCCACCTCCACGGGGCCGAGCGGGCGGCCCTCGTCCAGGGCACGCGCGGCGGCCAGTTCGCCGGCCGTACGGGCGTCGGGCACCCCGAGGACGCGCAGCCGCTCGGGCCGTCGCTCTTCGAGCAGCGCGGCCAGGGCGTCGTACCCCGTCCAGTCGGTCACCGGAGCGTCGCCGAGCGCCGGGGCGGCGCCGCGGTCCCGGTGGAGGACGACGTCGTAGCGGTGCCGTGTCAGTTCGTTCTGGTGGCGTCCCGCCTTGGTCCGCAGGTCGACGGCGAAGCCCAGGGTGGTGAAGTAGTCCGGGTCGACGAGGAGTTCCTTCTCCAGCGCCATGCCCCGGTCCACGGCCCGCCGTACGGTCGCCGGGTCGGTGCCCTCGCCGGCCCTGGCGAGCTGGACGGCGGACTGGAAGGCGCGGGCCAGCCGGAGGTTCCGCACATCGCCCACGAACAGTGCCCCGTCCGGGGTGAGCAGTTCCATCACACGGCTGATGACATCGGTGAGGTAGTCGATGCCCGGGAAGTACTGGATCACCGAGTTGATCACCACGGTGTCGAAGAATCCGGTGGGCAGTCCGTCGAGATCGTGGGCGGGCCGGGCACTCAGTTCGACCTTGGCCGCGAGCGCGGGGTCCCGGCGGAGGTCCTCGCGGATCTTGCGGATGACGGGTTCGGCGAAGTCGGTGGCCCAGTACGCCTCGGCCGCCGGGGCGAGCCGGGAGAGCAGCAGACCGGATCCGACGCCGATCTCCAGGATCCGGCGTGGCCGGAGTTCGGTTATGCGTTCCACCGTGGCGGCCCGCCACTCCCGCATGTGCTCCAGCGGAATGGGCGTGCCGTCGTACGAACTGTCCCAGCCCGCGAAGTCCTCGGTGAAAACAGCGGTGTTGATCTCGGTGTATTCGGCGGAGTAGATCTCATGCCACTCACCGATCTGCTCGCGCTCGGCCTCCTCGCGCTTCTCGTCGTCGAGTTCGGCGGGGACGACATGCGCGATGAGACGCTGGGTACCGGGCGCGGCGGGATCGTCCCGCGCGATGACGGCGGCCTGGGCGACCCGTGGGTGCTGGGTGAGCGCGGTCTCGATCTCACGGAGTTCGACCCGGTGTCCGCGCACCTTGACCTGGTCGTCGGTACGGCCGAGGAAGTCCAGATTGCCGTCGGCCCGCCGTCGTACGAGATCGCCCGTGCGGTACATGCGCTCGCCGGGTGTGCCGAAGGGGTCGGCCACGAAGCGCTCGGCGGTCAGCCCCGGCCTGCCGAGATAACCGCGGGCCAGACCGACGCCCGCGATGTACAGCTCGCCGGGTACGCCGTCCGGGACCGGCCGGAGCCAGGCGTCCAGGACATGTGCCCGGGTGGCACGGATCGGCCGGCCGACGGTCGGGGTGGGGCTGTCGTCCGTACCGCCGCCGAGGGTGTTGATGGTGTATTCGGTGGGCCCGTACAGGTTGTAGCCGTAGGTGCCTTCGGTGTCGCGCAGCCGGTTCCAGACGGTCTCGGTGACGGCCTCGCCGCCGAGCAGCACGAGCGGCGGCCGGTGCCCCTCCAGCAGCCCCTCCTCGATGAGGAGATGGGCATAGGTCGGGGTGACGTTGACGACGTCGATCCGGTGGGTCTCGCAGTACGCCACCAGTGCCTCGGCGTCACGGCGCAGCTCTTCGTCGCAGATGTGCACCTCGTGCCCCTCGACGAGCCAGAGCAGCTCCTCCCAGGACATGTCGAAGGCGAAGGAGACGGTGTGGGCGACCCGCAGGCGCCGGCCGCCCGCCGAGGCGATGGCCGGGCCGAAGATCTCCTTCTGGTGGTTGAGCTGCATGTTCGTCAGCCCGCGGTACGGCGTGACGACGCCCTTGGGCCGGCCGGTGGAGCCGGACGTGTAGATGACATAGGCGGGGTGCTCGAGGCTGAAGACGGCACGCACCGGTCCCGCGGGCAGTGCGGCGAGTTCCGCCTCGACGGCCGGGTCGTCCAGCAGGACGCGCGGGACGTCTCCTTCGATGGTGTCCGAGACCTGGGCGGTGGAGAGCAGCAGGAGCGGCTTCGCGTCGTCGAGCATCAGGGCGAGGCGGTCGACGGGATGGTCGAGTTCCAGCGGCAGATAGGCGGCGCCGGTGCGCAGGACGGCGAAGAGCGCGACGACCATGTCGATCGAGCGCGGCAGTCCGAGCGCCACCACGCGCTCGGGCTCGGCGCCGCGTGAGATCAGCAGCCGGGCCAGTCGGTCGCAGCGCGCGTCGAGTTCGGCGTAGGTGAGCGTGCGCGTGCCGAAGACGAGTGCGGTCGCGTCGGGGGTACGGGCCGCCTGGGCGGCGAGCAGATCGGCGACGGTCTCGTCCGGGACGGGCTCCCTGGTGGCGGTGTTCTCCCGGTCCAGGGCCCGTCGTTCGGCCGGCAGCAGCGGGTCGAGTGCGCCGACGGGAGCCCCGGGGTCGGCCGTGAGCCGGTCCAGCAGGAGTGTGAACCGGGCCAGCAGGTCGTGCGCGTAGCCGCTCTCGATCACATCGGGACGGTAGGAGAGGGTGACACGGATCCGCCGGCCAGGGGTGACGACCAGGTTCACGGGGTAGTGGGTGGCGTCCACATTGGCGACGGCGGTGGCGCCGTGCCGGTCGCGCAGTACGGCCAGCCGGTCCTCGGTGTCGGCGTTGCGCAGGACGAACAGTGTGTCGAAGAGACGGCGGTGGCCGGTCTCCGCCTGGAGGACCCCCAGGCCCAGATACTCGTACGGGAGCAGATCCAGCCGCTCGGCCTGCACCCGTCGCAGCAGAGCGACGACCGGCTCCGCCGGGTCGAACGCGATGCGCGCGGGCACGGTGTTCAGGAACATCCCGATGGCGTTCGCGACCTCGGGCACTTCGCTCGGCCGGCCCGCGACGGTCGTGCCGAAGACGACATCGGTACGGCCGGTGGCACTCGCGAGGGTCAGTCCCCAGGCCGCGTTGAGAACGGTGTTGAGGGTCAGACCGTGGTGGCGTGCGGTGTCGCGCAGCCGCTCGCTCGCCCCGGTGGTCAGTACGGTGTCGAGGCTCTCCGGGACCACGGGTTCGAGCCCGCGGTCGGCCACGGCCGGAGCAAGCAGGGTGGGCTCCTCCAGCCCGTCGAGAGCGGAGTGCCAGGCGCGGGTGGCCTCGTCGGTGTCCTGCCGCTCCAGCCAGTCCAGATAGTCGCGGTACGAACCAGGCCCCGGCAGTCCCGCCGGCTCCCTGCCGCTCTCGTACAGGGCGAACAGTTCGTCCAGGAAGAGCCAGGCCGACCAGCCGTCCCAGAGGATGAGATGGCGGCCGATGACCAGCCGGTCGCCGCGCTCCTCGCCGAGCCGGATCAGCAGGATCCGGAAGAGCAACGGCGTGGTGAGGTCGAAGCGGCGCAGCCGCTCCTCGTCCATCAACGCGCCCAGCCGCTCGTCCTGTTCGGCGGCCGAGAGACCGGTGAGGTCGATCTCTTCGAGCGGGATCGCGGGATCGCGGACGATGAACTGCACCGGCCGGCGCAGTCCTTCGCTGGTGAAGCCGGCGCGCAGCGCGGGGTTGCGGGCGAGCAGCGTCCGTACGGCGGCGCGCAGCCGGCCGGTGTCGATCCGGCCCGCGAAGTCGAAGGACTCGTGGACGGTGTACACGTCCAGGGCGTTCTCGTCGTAGGTGGAGTGGAAGAACAGCCCTTCCTGGAGGGGCGCGAGGGGCCAGATGTCCTCGATCTCGCCGGGCGCGAGCCGCTCCACCCGGGCGGTCTCCTCGGCGGTGAGGACGAAGGAGGAGGTGGCCGTCGGGTCGGGCCCGGGTGTGGCGGCGAGGGTCGCGGTGGCGGCGAGGGCGGCCGGAGTGCGGTGCTCGAAGATGTCGCGCGGCCCGATGTCCAGGCCCGCGCGGCGGGCCCGTCCCGAGACCCCGATGGAGCTGATGCTGTCGCCGCCGAGCAGGAAGAAGTCGTCGTCGACGGAGACGTCCGTCAGCTTCAGCACATCCGCGAAGATCTCGGTGAGGACGCGCTCCCGTGCGTCGCGGGGCGCGCGGGCACCGGCCCGTACGGCCGACGGGGCGGGCAGGGCGGCCCGGTCCAGCTTGCCGCTGGGGCTGAGGGGCAGGGCGCCGAGGACGGTGCAGGCGGTGGGCACGGCGGGGGCGGGCAGGAGGTCCGCGAGCGCGGCCCGGAGCGCGGCGCCGTCCGGCGTGTGGCCGGCCGTACCGACGACATACGCCACGAGGGCGTTCTCGCGGACGGTGACGGCAGCCTGGGCGACGGACGGCAGGCCGACGAGAGCGGCCTCGATCTCGCCCGGTTCGATCCTGTTGCCGCGGAGTTTGATCTGCCGGTCGGTGCGGCCGAGATACTCGACCGTGCCGTCGGCCCGGCGCCGCACCAGGTCGCCGGTGCGGTACATCCGGCTGCCGGGCGGGCCGTACGGGTCCGCCGTGAAGCGTTCGGCGGTCTGCGAGGGCCGGCCGTGGTAGCCCCGGGCGAGCTGGACACCGGTGAGGTACAGCTCGCCGGGGACATCGGCCGGGACCGGCCGCAGACAGGTGTCGAGCACCCGCAGACCGGTGTTCCAGACCGGCCGCCCGATGGGGACGGCGGTGCCGTACGGGGTTCCGTCGGGGCGGTACGTGTGATGGGTGACGTCGACGGCCGCCTCGGTCGGGCCGTACAGGTTGTGCAGCGGCACCCCCGTCAGCGTGTGCCAGCGGCTCGCGGCGGAGGCGGTCAGCGCCTCACCGCTGCTGAAGACGCGGCGCAGGCTCGTGGCCCAGCCGGGGTCGCCGGTGACGTCCTCCGAGGCGAGGAACGCTTCGAGCATCGACGGCACGAAGTGGAGGGTGGTGACGCCCTGTTCGCGGACGAGCGCGGTGAGATAGGACGGGTCGCGGTGTCCGTCGGGCCTGGCGAGGACGACCGCCGCGCCCTCGGTCAGCGGCCAGAAGAACTCCCACACGGACACGTCGAAGCTGGACGGGGTCTTCTGGAGGACCCGGTCGTCGGCCCGGAGGCCGTACTCCCCCTGCATCCAGGCCAGTCGGTTGCGGATCGCGCGGTGGGTGACGACGACGCCCTTGGGGCGGCCCGTGGAACCGGAGGTGTAGATGAGATAGGCGGGGTCGTCGGGACCGGCGCCGGGGGCCGCCCCGGGGGAATCGTCGTACGGCGCGTCCAGGACCAGCACCGTGACGCCGTCGGCCTGCGGCAGCCGGGCGGCCGAGTCCGCGACGGTAACGACCGTACGGGCACCGGAGTCGGCCAGCATGTGGGCCACCCGGTCGGCGGGGTAGTCCAGGTCGACCGGGAGATACGCGGCGCCGGACTTGAGAACACCGAGGAGCGCGACCATCAGTTCGGCGGAGCGCGGGACGGCGACGCCGACGATCCGGTCCGGCGCGGCGCCCCGGGCGCGCAGCCGCCGCGCCAGGGACTCGGCGCGGGCATCCAGTTCGGCGTAGGTCAGGCGCTCCTCGCCGTAGATCACGGCCGTCGCGTCGGGGGTGCGCGCGGCCTGCTCCTCGAAGGCGGCGGACAGGGTGACGGGCCGGACACCGGCCGTGGCCCCGGTGAGCAGGCTCTCCGCCTCGGCCAGTTCCCGCGGGGAGAGCAGACCGATCCGCGCGACCGGCCGCGCGGGATCGTCGGCGAGTGACTCCAGGATCAGGGCGAGCCGGTCGGCGACGGCGCGTACGGCCTCGGCGTCCAGCCGCTCGGCGTGGTGCTTGAGGCGCAGGTCGAGCCGCCGGCCCGGCTTGACGACCAGGGCCAGGGGGTAGTGGACGGCGTCGTGGAACTCGTGCCCGGTGATACGGATCGTGCCCGACGGGTCGCGCTGACCGGTGCCGGCCGGATAGTTCTCGAACACGAGCAGGGTGTCGAAGAGTTCGCCGCTGCCCGCGAGGCCCGCGGTCCGCTGGATCTCCGCCAGACCGAGGTGCTGGTGGTCCAGGAGCCGTGCCTGCTCGTCCTGGAGGCGGCGGAGCAGCGCCGAGAGCGTGTCGGCCGGCTGCCAGACGAACCGGGTCGGCAGGGTGTTGATGAACAGGCCCACCATGGACTCGATGCCGTCGACCTCGCCGTCCCGTCCGGAGACGGTCGTGCCGAACACGACGTCGTGCCGGCCGGTGAGCCGGCCGAGCAGCAGGCCCCAGGCGCCCTGGACGACGGTACCGAGGGTGACACCGAGTTCACGGGCCCGCGCCGCCAGCCGCCCGGTCGTCCGCTCGGAGAGTTCGAGACGGATCTGCCCGGGACGGACAGGACCGGTGCCGGCCGGGGCCGGGACCAGCCGGGTCGGCTCGTCGAGACCGCTCAGAGCGGCGCGCCAGGCCGCACGGGCGGCCTCGCGGTCGAGCGTGGCGAGATGGCGGAGATGGGAGCGGTACGGAGCCACCGCGGGCAGCGCCGACGCACCGCGGCCGTACGAGGCCATCAGCTCACGGTGCAGCACGGGCAACGACCAGCCGTCCGCGACGATGTGATGGAACGTCAGGACAAGTGCGGCGTCCTCGGGCCCGTACCGTACGAGAGCGCACCGCAGCAACGGTGGCCGCGCCAGGTCGAAGCGGTGGGCACGTTCGTCGGCGGCGACGGCCTCGGCGAGCGGCTCCCTGACGGACGGGTCCTGGGCGGACAGGTCGACCTCGCGCCACGGCAGCGTGACCCCGCCCGCGATGATCTGCACGGCGCGGCCGTCGGTGCCGTGCTGCCGGAAGGCGGCGCGCAGCGGGGCATGCCGGTCGAGCAGCCCCTGTGCCGCGGTGCGCAGGGCTTCGCCGTCCACCGGTCCGGCCAGCTCGATGATCTGCTGGACGGTGTACGCGTCGGCGTCGGAGCCCCCGGCGAACGAGTGGTAGAAGAAGCCCTCCTGGAGCGGAGCCAGGGGCAGCAGGTCCTCGATGGGAAGCGGGTCGGTGCCCTGGAGCCCTGCGATGTCGTCCGGGGTGAGGGCGAGGAGCGGACCGTCGGCGGTGGCGGGGCCCGGCCCCGCGCGGTCGGCGGTGACGGCCGCGAGGGCGGCGACCGTACGGTGCCGGAAGACGTCCTGGGTGGTGAGCCGGACACCCGCCGCGCGCGCCCGGATCAGCAGTTGGATGGCGTTGATGCTGTCCCCGCCGACCGCGAGGAAGTCGTCGTCGACGGTGACCGACCGCAGGCCGAGCACCTCCGCGTACAGCCGGCAGAGCAGTTCCTCACGGGCGTCGCGCGGAGCCCGGCCCGAGCTGAGAGCCCCGTGGTCCGGCGCGGGCAGGGCCCTCTCGTCGAGCTTTCCGCTGGGTGTGACGGGCAGCCGGTCGAGCGGTACGAAAGCCGACGGCACCATGTACTCGGGGAGCCGGTCCGCGGTGTGGGCGCGCAGGGTCCGCATCAGTGCGGTGATGTCGCGGAAGGGCGCGGGCCGGTTGGCGTACGGGAAGGTGCCGCCAGGCCGGTACACCGGGCCGACGAGTGAGCCGCCCGTGGCGAGAACGACATCGAGACGCCCGTCGTCGGCGTGCCCGTTCCAGGTCACCGCGCAACGGTAGCCGTGGCGGCCCGCGAGCCGGTGGAAGTCCTCGGGGTCGATCCCGTCCGGGGCGGGGGTACTGCTGTCCTCCAGCAGCCGCAGCGCCGAAAGGTCCTCCCCGAGACGCCCGTTGGGCACACCGGTGACGCGGAGCCGGGCGGGCCGGGTGCGGAGCAGTTCGTCCAGCCCGGCGAGGCCGTCGAGCGCGGACCAGCGCACATCGGGCGCGTCGGGAACGTCTCGCGCATCGGGCGCGTCTCGCACGTCGGTGGCCGGTGCCGTCCCCCTTACGCGCAGCACCACGTCGTAGCGGTAGCGGCTCAGTTCGTTGTGGTGCGTGCCGCGCTTGACGAGCACGTCCGCCTCGAATTCCGGCAGTTCCGGCAGACCGGTGAACAGGCCGGTGAAGTAGTCCGGGTCCAGGAGCAGTTCGCCCTCCCAGCTCACCGAGCGCTCCACCGCCGTCCGCAGTGCCGTCTTGTCCGGGTCGTCGGACACGGCCGGCCGCCGGCTCTCCACGGCGGCGCGCAGGGTGCGCAGCAGCCGCAGGTTGCGGATGTCGCCCAGGAAGATCCTGCCGCCGGGGGCCAGCAGCGTCGCGCACTCGCGCAGTACGCGGGACAGATAGCCCTCGCTCGGAAAGTACTGGACCACCGAGTTGATGACGATCGTGTCGAAGAAGCCCTTGGGCAGTCCGTCGGTCTCATGGGCCGGCCGGGCGCTCAGTTCCACCCGGGAGGCCAGGCCGGGCACCGCGTCCACCTGGGCACGCAGCGCCCGCAGCGCCTCGTGCGAGACGTCCGTACCCCAGTACGCCTCGCTGTCCGGGGCGAGCCGGGACAGGATCAGTCCGCTGCCGACGCCGATCTCCAGCACCCTGCCGGGGGAGCCCGGTTCGCGGATGCGGTCGACGGTCGCGTCGCGCCACTCCCGCATCTCCTCTACGGGGATGGGAGTGCCGTCGTACATGCTGTTCCAGCCCGCGAAGTTCTCCCGGACAGCCCCGTCCTCGCCCCGGCCCTCGGATCCGGCGGCGCTGTAGAACAGTTCGTGGAGGTCCTTCCACTCCTCGACCCGGCCGGTCTCGTCGCCGGGCCCGGCGTCCAGCGAGGGGACGATGTACGCGGCGAGCCTGCGCTCCCCGGGCGGTCCTCGCGGGCGACGACCGTGACCTGTTCGACGGCGGGGTGGCCGCGCAGCACTGATTCGATCTCGCCCGGTTCGACACGGAAGCCGCGGATCTTGATCTGTGTGTCGGTCCGGCCGAGGAACTCCAGCCGCCCGTCGGCCCTCCAGCGCACCAGGTCGCCCGTACGGTAGAGCCGCTCGCCCGGCGCGCCGAAGGGATCGGCGACGAACCGCTCGGCGGTGAGGCCGGGTCTGCCGAGGTAGCCGCGGGCGAGTCCCGCGCCGCCGAGGTACAGCTCGCCGGGCACACCGTCCGGTACGGGCCGCAGCCGCGCGTCCAGGACATAGGCGCGGGTGCCGGGGTCGGGGACACCGATGGGGACGACCGCGCCGGCCGGGGTGGCGGGGTCGCACAGGCCGAGGGTGGAGTTGGTGGTGGCCTCGGTCGGACCGTAGGCGTTGAACATCATCCGTGTTCGCGCGTACCGGCCCACCAGTTCGGGCGAGACGCGTTCCGTCCCGGCCAGCAGGGTCGCGGTGGCCGGCAGCGCGGCCTCCTCGGGCATCGCGGCCAGCAGGGCGGGGGGCAGGATCATGAAGGTGATCCCGTGCGCGTGGGCGTAGTCCGCGAGGGGCACACCGGGCACCCGCAGCTCGCTCGGTACGACGACGAGACGGCCGCCGGAGAGCAGCCCCAGGCACAGGTCCCAGAAGGCCACGTCGAAGCTGGGCGAGGCGAATTGCAGTACGCGGCTGTGCGGTCCGATGCCGAAACGTTCACTCTGTGTGGCGACGAGCTTGGCGACGCCGCTGTGGGAGAGAACGACGCCCTTGGGCCGGCCGGTGGATCCGGAGGTGTAGATGACGTACGCCGTGTTCAGGACGGAGAGCGCGCCGCCGCGGTCCACGTCGGTGGGATCGTGCGCGGGACGCTCCGCCAGCTCGGCGGCGGTCTCCGGCAGGTCCAGCACGAACCGCGGCACCGCGTCCCGCGCCGGGAGGCCGTCGGCGGAGCCGGCCGTGGTCACCAGGCAGACCGGTCCGGCGTCGGCGAGCATGTACGCGATCCGGTCGGCCGGGTAGTCCAGGTCGACGGGCAGATACGCGGCGCCGGACTTCAGTACGGCGACCTGCGCGACGATCATCTCGGCCGAGCGGGGCAGGGCGAGGGCCACGACGCGCTCGGGGCCCGCGCCCCGGGCGATCAGCGCGTGGGCGAGCCGGTTGGCCCGCTCGTCCAGTTCCGCGTAGGTGTACCGCGTGTCCTCGAAGACCAGCGCGATCGCGTCGGGCTGCCGCTCGGCCTGCTCGGCGAACATGGCGGGCCAGGTAGCGGCGGGTACGGAGTGCTCGGTGGCGTTCCGCTCCACGAGCAGCCGGTGCCGTTCGGGCGCGGTGGTCAGTTCCAGATCGGCGACCGCGGTGCCGGGGCGGGCGAGCCCGTCCGTCAGCAGGGTCTCGTAGTGGCCGAGCAGCCGGTCCATGGTCGCTTCGTCGAAGAGATCCTGACGGTAGGTCGCCCAGACCGCCCCGGGCGCGACAGTCAGCGCCAGATCCAGCGGGCCTGTCGGCTCCTCGGGCCGGCCGGCGCCGCCGGGGGTTCCGAGGCCGGTGCCGGCGAACGGAGCAGGCTCCGCGTCCGGTGCGACGGCGGCAGCGGTGTCGAAGGCGACATTGAAGAAGTGTCCGCCCGCGCGGGTGGGTTCGGGCCGCAGCTCGTCGACGAGCACGGACAGCGGGAGCCGGTGCGCCTGCGCCGCCCGCCGCGCCTCGGCCACCCGTTCCACCAGTTCCCGGAACGACGGCGTGCCGTCGAGGCGGACATGGACCGGCAGTGCCTCGTGTCCGACGGTGATGCCGGCCGCGCCGCTGTAGCGGTGCAGCAGCGCGAAGAACGCGGCGAGCGAGGTCTCGTCCGTCGCCCGCACCGCCAGGCTCCGGGTCCGTACGCCCCACTCCCCGGACGGCACGGGGGGACAGGGACGATCGGCAGGCAGAGCCGTTTCGGCTGAGGACACCGCCGGCAAGTCGCGCCAGTAGCCGATGACTTCTTCGATACCCGACACGTCGGCCGCGCCTCCCCAAACAGTTCGGTCCCCCGGGTCGAGCCCGAGTCGCCGCCATACTAAGGTAAGGGTTACCTAATCAGATAGGGGCACTCGTTCTCGGGTCACCGAGTCGCTGGTTGCGGTGAGTGCCCGGCCACAGTGAGGACATTTACGTGGAGAGAGCTCGGTGACCGGGGCGAGAACCCCGCGCGCGGTGCTGCTCGTGGCGCTGCCCGGCGGCGCCCTGGCCGCCCTGTGCCTGCTGTCGATCGCGTTCGGCGCCCTGAGCGTGCCGCTCGACCAGGTCGTGTCGACCCTCTTCGGGAATGCCCCGAACTCACGGATCGACAATGTCATCTGGTCGGTCCGGCTGCCGCGCACCGCGCTCGGGCTGGCGGCGGGAGCGGCCCTCGGGCTCTCCGGCTGTCTGATGCAGGCCCTGACGCGCAATCCGCTCGCCGACCCGGGGGTGCTCGGCGTCAGCGCGGGCGCCGCCTTCGCGATCGCCGTCTCGGTCGGAGTGTTCGGCCTGAGCACCGTCCACGGATACATCTGGTTCGCCTTCGCGGGCGCGCTGTTCGCGAGCGTTCTGGTGTATCTGCTGGGCGGGCTCGGACGGTCCGGTACGACTCCGGTGAAGCTGGCGCTGGCCGGTGTCGCCATCACCTCGCTGCTCTCCTCCTTCACCAGCGCCGTCGTCCTCACCGACCCGGACGCGCTGAACCGGTTCCGCTTCTGGGAGGCCGGCTCGCTCGCCGGACAGAACAGCGACAGCCTCGCTCAGGTGCTGCCGTTCCTCGCGGCCGGTGCCGTACTCGCCCTGTCACTGGCCCCCGCGCTCAACAGCCTCGCCCTCGGTGACGACGTGGCGGCCTCGTTGGGCACCCGGCTCGGTCTGATACGGGTGGCGGGAGTGCTCGCCGTCACCCTGCTCACGGGCGGGGCGGTGGCCGTCATCGGCCCCGTGGTCTTCGTCGGTCTCGTCGTCCCGCACATCGCGCGTATCCTCACCCAGGCGGCCGGGATCGGCCCGGACCACCGGTGGCTCCTTCCGCTGTCGGCCGTGCTGGCTCCGTGCCTGCTGCTCCTCGCCGACATCGCCGGACGCCTCGTCGCACGACCGGTCGAGATCCAGGCCGGCGTTCTTGTCGCCTTCATCGGCGGCCCGTTCTTCATCGCGATGGTCCGCCGCCGCCGACTCGCGGAGCTGTGAACATGACCGGTCTGCTGTCCCCCCGTACGGCCCGCGCCGCCCGCGCCGTACGCACCGGCCCGCGCCTGCCCGCTCGTATCGCGTTCCGGCTGACGCGCCCGCCCGTCTCCGGAGTACTGCGGCCCCGGCTGGTCGTCGTCGGCGCCGGTCTGGCGCTCGCCGGCTTCCTGGTGTTCTGCCTCGGCATATCCGTGGGCGAGGTGCCGATCGGCGTCACCGAGGTGATGCGGTCCCTCGTCGGCGCGGGCGATCCGGCCACCGCTCTCATCGTCCACGAGCTGCGGCTGCCGAGGGCGCTGACCGGCCTGCTCGTCGGTGTCGCCTTCGGGATGTCGGGAGCCCTCTTCCAGACCATGACGCTCAACCCGCTCGCCAGCCCGGACATGATCGGTATCACCCAGGGCGCCGGCGCCGCGGTGGTGGCCGGTGTGGTCCTCGGCTGGGACGCGGGTCTGAGCACCCAGTCGCTGGGACTGCTGGGCGCCCTGGCCACCGCGCTGCTGGTATACGCCCTGGCCTGGAAGCGCGGTACGACCGGCTACCGGATCGTGCTCGTCGGCATCGGTGTCTCCTGGGTCTGCACCAGCCTGACGGACTATCTGATGGCGTACGGCGGCCAGTTCGAGGCACAGGCGTCGCTCGGCTGGCTCGTCGGCAACCTCAACGGGCGTGACTGGGGCGCCGTCGGCCCGCTGGCGACCGCGCTGGCCGTGCTCGTACCGGTCGCGCTGCTGCTAGGCCGCCGGCTGCGGACGCTCCAGCTCGGCGACGATGTCGCGAAGGGGCTGGGCACACCCGTACAGCCGGTCCGGCTGGCCACCCTGCTCACGGGTGTCGGACTGATCGCCTTCGGCACCGCGGCGGCGGGCCCGGTCGCCTTCGTGGCGCTGGCCGCGCCGCAGGTCGCCCAGCGGCTGGCCCGTACCGCCTGGCCCCCGCCGCTCACGGCCGGTCTCACCGGCGCCGTGACGGTGCTGACCGCCGATCTGCTCGCACGCGAGGCGGTCCCGGGCACCGAACTCCCGGTCGGCCTCGTCACCGGGGTGCTCGGCGCCCCCGTACTGCTCTGGCTGCTCGTCCGTGCCAACCGCGTCGGCTCAGGAGGCTGAACCCGTGTCATCGACCCCCGTGCACCACGAGGGCCCGGACCTGAGGGCCGAGGGCCTGCGGCTGGCGTACGACGACCGTGTGGTCGTCGACGGCATCGACGTGGCGGTACCGCCGGGCCGGATCACCGCGATCGTCGGCGCCAACGCCTGCGGCAAGTCCACGCTGCTGCGGGCGCTCGCCCGGCTGCTGTCGCCGCGCGCCGGCGCCGTACACCTCGACGGCGTGGCCCTGCGCTCCATCCCGACCCGGGAACTGGCCCAGCGGCTCGGCATACTGCCGCAGAGCCCGGTCGCGCCGGAGGGGCTGACGGTCATCGACCTGGTCGGCCGCGGCCGTTCACCGCACCAGACATGGTGGCGGCAGTGGTCCAAGAGCGACGAACAGGCCGTCCACGACGCGCTGCGCGCCACCGGCATGACGGACCTCGCCGAGCGCCCCGTGGACGAACTCTCCGGCGGGCAGCGGCAGCGCGCGTGGATCGCGATGGCGGTCGCCCAGGGGACACCCGTACTGCTGCTGGACGAGCCGACGACCTATCTCGACCTGGCGCACCAGATCGATGTGCTCGACCTGGTCAAGGACCTCAACCGGCACGAGAAGCGCACGGTCGTCATGGTGCTGCACGACCTCAACCAGGCGTGCCGTTACGCCGATCACGTGATCGCGATGAAGGCGGGCGCGATCGCCGCTGAGGGCGCCCCTGCCGAGGTGATCACCGCCCGGACGGTCGAGGACGTCTTCGGGCTGCGCTGCCAGGTGGCCACCGATCCCGTCAGCGGAACGCCGATGGTCATCCCGGTGAGCCGGCATCACGAGACACCGGACGACCCGGCCGCCGGCACACCGGTTCGGTCGGAGGCCGCCGCACCGGCCGCCGGCACACCGGACCGGCCCGCCGCCCCCGCGCAGCTCGGCTGAGGCGGACCGGCAATCCGCTCACGGGCGGGAGGTTCGCAGGCAGGAGGTACGCGGGCTCACGGACGCGAGGTCAGATAGCCGCCCATCGTGCGGAAGTAGTCCGTGGCGGCGTGTTCGGCGCCGTCCTCGGTCCGCAGGCGCCGGATGACAAGGCCCTTGCTCCGGCCGGTACGAGCGTCGGGGCCGGCCACGATGACCACCCCGTCGCCCTCACGGATGAAGATCCGCCCCGGGGTGCCGCCGTAACAGGCCTCCGAGACCGCCGCCGAGACGATCCGTATGCGCCGGCCGCGGTGATGGGTGAAGGCGTTGGGGTACGGGTCGGACTGGGCGCGTACCAGCCGCTCCAGGTCCTCCGCGGGCCAGGACCAGTCGATCCGGCTGTCCTCGATGGAACGCTTGTGGAAGAAGCTGGCGCGGGAGCGGTCCTGCGGGACCCAGCGGGCGGTGCCGGAGGCGATGGCGTCGAGCGAGTCGGCCACGATCGGCCCGATCAGGTCGACCGTTCTGTGGAAGAGGTCCGTGGCGGTGTCGGTGGCTCCGACCGGCACGGACCGCTGGAACACGATGTCGCCGGCGTCGAGTTCGGCGTCCATGCGGTGAGCGGTCACGCCGACCTCCGGCTCCCCGTTGATCAGGGCCCAGATCAGCGGGGAGAAGCCGGCGTAGGCGGGCAGCAGCGAGTCATGGATGTTGAGCGTGCCGTGCGGGGGAAGGCCGAAGATCTCCGGGGGCAGCCAGGTACGCCAGTTGTTGGCCACGATGATGTCGGGCGCCGCCTCGCGCAGGGTCCGCAGCAGTTCCTCGTCGTCGGGCCTGTTGCGCAGAAGCACCGGTACGCCGTGCTTCTCGGCGAGTTCGGCCACCGAGTCGTCCCAGATCTTCTCGTAGACATGGTCGCTCTTCGGGTGGGTGACGACCAGGACCACTTCGTGCTCCGAGTCCAGCAGCGCCTGGAGCGTCCGGTGACCCCACGTCTGGTAGCCGAACATGACGACCCGCATGGTGAATCCTTCCTCAAACATTGCAAGGTTAGCCTTACCTTACCTAATATGAGGTCACTTAGGGAGGCGATGACGTGGTGAACCCACTGCAGAGCGAGCCGGACTCGGTCCATGACGTAATCGGCATCGGCTTCGGGCCGTCGAACCTGGCTCTCGCGATAGCAGTCCAGGAGCACAATGCGAAAGTTCCGGACGATGAACGAATAAGCGCCGGATTCCTGGAGAAGCAACCTCGTTTCGGCTGGCACCGGGGCATGCTCATCGACGACGCCACGATGCAGGTCTCCTTCCTCAAGGACCTGGTCACGATGCGGGACCCCACGAGCGACTTCAGCTTCCTGTCGTATCTGAGCGACCGGGGCAGACTGGTGGACTTCCTCAACCAGAAGACCCTGTTTCCGCTGCGCATCGAGTTCCACGACTACTTCGAATGGGCCGCCGCCCGGGTCGGTGGTCTCGTCGACTACGGCGCGGAGGTCGTCTCGGTGGATCCGGTGGCAGTCGAGGGCGAGGTGCGCTGGCTGGATGTCGCCTTCCGCGATACGGGCAGGCCCGGGCGGCTGACCGTACGCCGGGCCCGCAATGTCGTGGTCGCCACCGGAATGGAGCCCCATCTGCCACCGGGCACCGTCCTGTCGGACCGGATCTGGCACAACAGCGAACTGATGCCCAGGGTCGCCGAGTTGACGGACCGACGGGCTCCGGTGCGGCGGGCCGTGGTGCTCGGCGCCGGGCAGAGCGCGGCGGAGGCCGTCGACTACCTCCACCGCGGCTTCCCGGACGCGGAGATATGCTCGGTCTTCGCCAAGTACGGCTACACCCCGGCCGATGACAGTCCCATGGCCAACCGGATCTTCGATCCCGAGGCCGTCGACGTCTACTACAACGCGCCGCGCGGGGTGAAGCAGGCACTCTTCGACTACCACCGCTCCACCAACTACTCGGTGGTGGACATGGATCTGATCGAGTCGCTGTCCCGGACGATGTACCAGGAGAAGGTACGGGGGAACCAGCGGCTGCGGATGCTGAATGTGTCACGCATCCGCGAGGTCGAAGTGCACGAGGAGAGGCTCGACGTCACCGTGGAGTACCTGCCCACCGGTGAACGGGAGGTGCTCGCCGCCGACATCCTGGTCCACGCCACCGGCTACCGGCCGCAGGACCTCGGCGACCGCCTCGGCGGCATCGGCAAGCTCTGTCTGCGCGACGAGGAGGACGCGGTCCTGGTCAACCGGGACCACCGGGTCGTGACCGCCCCCAATGTGACGGCGGGCATCTATCTCCAGGGCGGCACCGAGCACACCCATGGGATCACCTCGACCCTGCTCTCCCACACGGCGGTACGGGCGGGCGAGATACGGGACGCCCTGCTGGCGGAACGCCGTACGAGGAGCTTCCCCACAACGGCCGACGCGCGCTGACACGCCGGGAACGCCCGGCGCGACCGGCGAGGCGCACGACCGCGGGCCTGTACGAGGTGGCCCCGCCTCCTCGCCCGCTGGTGGCCGGGCGAGGAGGCGGGGCCGTGGACTTCGCGAGTCAGTTCACTTCTTCGTGGCCTTCGGCACGAAGAGCTTGATGTCCGTGAGGCTCGCGCTGCCCTCGTACACGTTGGTGTAAAGATCGCCGATGACGAAGGAGTCCGGGTAGGCGGAGTCCTTCGGCCACTGGTCGGGCCATTCGGCCTTGCCGTGCAGATCCTTGCCCTGGACGAGGGTGTTGTTGTAGCGGCCGTCGTACTCGCCGGGCTTGACGTTGTAGTGCCAGATCGGCTTGTCGTTCACGATGAAGTCGCGGTGGAAGCGGAGTGTCTGCCGGCCGGCGCGGGCGAAGTTTCCGCTGGCCTCCAGCGTGTAGCCCGTGCTGTCACGCTCGATGGCGAAGGTGTAGTCCTCGTTCGGCATCAGCTCGGGCTGGAGCTCGGCCGCGGAGGAGAGCTGCTGCTCGGCGACACCGTTCGAGCAACTGGTCATGAACCACTGCGAGTTGCCGGCCAGGCCGCCCTGTCCCGGGGTCCAGTTCGGCAGCCCGCTGATCCACATGTTGACCGTGTTGAAGCTGCTGTCCCGGTAGTTGTAGTACTCGTTGGTCTTCGAGTTGCAGACACGGCCCCCGGTGCCCGTGCCGACGCGGTCGGGGTGCTGGGCGAAGCCGTCCATGAGCACCTTGCGCCGGTAGTGCCAGAAGTGGTTGTTGCGGGGCGCGGGGTCGGCGAAGTCCACGATGGACAGGTAGTGGAATCCGTTGTAACCGTAGTTGCCCTCGCGGACGTCCTGCCACTCGCAGTACGGGGCGGAGGCGTCGCCCTCCCAGCCGGGGCTCCTGGAACCCTCGCCCCACGGATGCTGTGTCTTGCACCCGTCCTTGCTGTAACCGTTGATGCGGTTGTCGTAGTCGATGGTTCCGTTGCGCTTGCCGCCGAAGTCGAGTGTCTTGAGCTTGTACTCGATGCGGTACTGATCGGGAAGCGACTCGGTGGGACGGAAGATGGCGCCGCCCGTGTGGTCGGGGACGTCGAGTCTGGCGACGGTGGACTTGCCCGCCCTGCCATTGGTGATGGACGGCGGCTTCTCGATGGTGCCGTCCTTGTCCCAGTCGCGGGCGGACAGCGACGCGGTCAGCCAGCCGCCCTCGCCGACCGGGAACTCCTTCCGGTAGGTGGCGAAGGAGTTGAGCTGCGCGTCCCAGGCGTCGCCGTAGTCGTTGTGATACCACTTGCCGTTGTCGTCCATGACGGTGTCGAACGGGTTGTCGTAGGACTCCCTGACCCAGGGCGCCTTCCCCGGGTCGAGCTTCTGGGCGAAGTTCTCCGAGTGCAGGAGCTTCCAGTTCTGGGTGGGTGCCTTCTGCGCGACGAGGGGTGCCGGAGCCGGTTCGTCCGGGCTCTGCGCCGCGGCGAGGAGCGGCGTAAGGGCGAGTGCGCCGCCGAGCAGGGCGGTCATCGCGTAGCGGTGCGTTCTTGGCAGAGGGAGACGGTACGCGTGCGTGCGGCTCATCAGAACTCCCCGTCCGGGTCGTAGTACTGGCTGGCGTTCTCCTTGGTGACACGTGGTGAGGGCACCACGGTGTCCTTCTCCGTCTTCTTGCCGTCGAGGATGTCGACGGTCCTGTCCAGGCCGAGGCTGCCGATCTGGTCGGCGTCGTTGAGACCTGTGACCAGGTAGTTCGTACCGTCCGAGATTGCCTTGAGGGCTTCGGACTGGCCGTCGACGCCGGCCAGCACGATGTCCTTGTCGCGGCCGGCGTCCTTGATGGCGCGCTGGGCGCCCAGGCACATGGCGTCGTTCTCGCAGAACACCGCGTCGAGGTCGGCGTGCGAGGCGAGCAGACTCTCCGTCACGGTCAGCCCGCCGTCGGAGCTCCAGTTGCCGAAGTCGGGGGCTTCGACGATCTTGAGTCCGGCGCTGGTGAGGGCGCCCTTGACGCCGTTGGTGCGGGCCAGGCCGATGCTGTTGTCGGCGGGGCCTCCCTTGACGATCGCGACCGTGGCCCCGTCGGGCAGTTCACCGGCCAGGAACTCGCCGTTCTGCTTGCCGATCGCCTCGTTGTCGGGGCCTATCCAGCTTGTGTAGTCGCCCGTTTTGAACTTGCGGTCGACAAGCACGGCCGGCTTGCCCGCGGCCTTGATGGCGTTGAGGACGGCCGGGGCCGATTCCAGCGGGCCTCCCGAGATGATGACCGCGTCGACGCCCTTGCTCAGCAGGTCCTCGACGTTCGAGGCGAGCTTGGCCGCGTCACCGCCCGCGTCCGTGCTGCGGACCTCCACGCCCTTCTTCTTCGCCTGAGCCTTGATCGCGCGGTCCATGCCGTTGAAGTAGGGCCCGCTCAGGGTGAAATTGGCGACGCCCACCGTGTAGTCGCCGTCCCCCTTGCCGCTCGCGTTCCCACCGTCGGAGGAGCAGCCCGACATGGTGGCGACGAGGACGGCCCCGGCGAGCAGTCCGGCGTATTTGATCTTGCTCTGGGCGATCATGACAGCGATCCCTTTCCCGGGGTCGTCGCTCCGGCAGCGGGGCGGAGTCGCCCCGCGCGCTGGACGAGGATGACGGCGATGATGATGAGTCCCTTGAGAACTTGCTGCCAGAAGCTCTGTACGTCATAGAGGTTGAGCAGATTGTTGATCAGAGCGAGCACCAGCACACCGGCGCAGGTCGCCCGCACCGTACCCTTGCCGCCGGCCAGGCTGGCACCGCCGATGACACAGGCGGCGATGGCGTCCAGTTCGAAGGCGGTGCCCACGCTGGGCTGGGCGATACCGACGCGGCTGGCGAGGATGACGCCCGCGAGTCCGGCGCAGGCGCCGCTGATGGTGTAGGCGAGGACCACATGGCGTCGTACGCCGATGCCCGCCAGGCGTACGGTCTCCGCACTGCCGCCGATCGCGGTCAGCGCGCGGCCTGCCGGGGTGCGGCCGAGAAAGATCCCGCCGAGCAGGAAGACAGCGATCATGATGATCGTGGAAACGGGCACAGGGCCGAGCGCGGCGGATCCCAGTTCGAAGAAGCCGGCCTTCTCCGGCGCCACCGGGGTCTCCGAGTAGACAAAGGCCAGACCGCGGATGGTGGTGAGCGCGGCGAGTGTCACCACGAAGGGGGCGAGCTGGAAGCGAGCCACGAGTGCCCCGTTGACCAGCCCGAACCCGACGCCCGACGCCGCTCCGATCAGCATCGCCAGCCACACGGGCAACCCGGCCGACAGACCGGCGGCGAGAATGCCGGAGAAGGCCACCACCGAGCCGACGGAAAGGTCGATGCCGCCCGTCAGGATCACTGTGAGCATGCCGAAGGCCAGCAGTCCGGTGGTGACCATCTGCTTGAGCAGGTTGGTGACGTTCGCCTCGGTGAGGAAGGCGTCGGTGGTCGCGCCGGCGATCGCGATGAAGGCGACGAGCAGCGCGGCGAGGGCCACTTCCAGGGTGATGTCGCGCCCCGCCACCCTGATCCTGGGCAGCCGCGGGCCTCCCCCCGCCTCGGTGGCGCCGTTCTTGGAGAGTCGCTCGGAATCCCTTGGAGAGGCCGAGAGGTGGTCCGTCATGCGGCGTGTCCGATCGCGTGGGCGAGGACGGTGTCCTCGGACGTACGGTCAGAGGGAAGCTCGGCGGCGATCCGTCCCTCGCGCATCACCAGCACGCGGTCGGTGGCGCCGAGGACCTCGGTGAGGTCGGACGAGATGAGCAGGACGGCCATTCCGCCGCGGGCGAGTTCGTCGAGCATTCGGTAGATCTCCACTCGGGTCGCCATGTCGACACCGCGGGTCGGTTCATCGAGGAGGAGCACGCGGGGCGATGTGAGCAGCCACTTCGCCAGCACGGCCTTCTGCTGGTTGCCGCCGCTGAGCAGACGTACCGGCAGCCGCAGGGAGTGAGCGGGCCTGATGTCGAGCCGGTCGGTCATCGCCAGGGCGTCGCGTCTGCGCCGGGCGGTGTCCACCAGCGGTCCTCTGGTCGCGGTCCTGAGGGTGGTGAGGCCGATGTTGTCCTCCGTACTGAGGCCGAGGACCAGGCCGGTGCGCTTGCGGTCCTCCGTGACCAGGGCGAGCCCGGCGCCGATGGCGTCCCTGGGGCTGCGGAAGCGGTCGGTACGTGAGCCCTCGGCCCTGATCGTCCCCTCGGCCGCGGGCCGGGCACCGAAGACGCAGTGGGCCAGTTCGCTGCGGCCCGACCCGACGAGACCGAACAGGCCGGTGATCTCACCCGCCCTCAGGGCGAAGGAGACATCGTCGAACTCACCCGGTCTGCCGAGCCCTTGGACGGAGAGCAGTTCCGGGCCGACGTCGGTGCGCCGGTCGGGGTAGAGCTGCTGAGGACGGCGTCCCGCCATCAGACGGATCATCTCGTTCTCGTCCGTGTGCCGCGGTGTGGTCTCGGCGACGACACGGCCGTCCTTGATGACGACGATGGTGGTGGCCAGTTCGGTGACCTCGGCCAGCCGGTGCGACACGTAGACGATGACGACGCCGCGCTCCTGAAGCCTTCGGATCAGGGTGAACAGGGCGTCCAGGTCCGCGCCGGCGAGCACCGCCGACGGCTCGTCGAGCACCAGCACCCTCGGCTCTCCGCTCTCGTCCACGAGGGCCTTGGCGATCTCGACCATCTGCTGGCGTGCGACGGTGAGGCCGCCGGCCTTGGTCCGGGGGTCGATCGCCCCGTATCCGATGCCCTCCAGGAGTACCCGTGCGCGGGCGTGCGCGGCCCGCCAGTTGATGAGGCCGCCGAGCATCCGCGGGTAGTGGCCCATCAACAGGTTCTCCGTGACGGACAGTTCAGGGACGAGGGTGAGCTCCTGGTGGACGGTCCTGATGCCGTGGGTGTGCGCGTCGTGCGGGGAGCGCAGCGCGACGGCCTTTCCGTCGAGGCGCAGTTCACCGCTGCTCATGCGCTCCGCGCCCGCGAGGATCTTGATGAGGGTGGACTTTCCGGCGCCGTTCGCGCCGACCACGGCGAGCACGTCACCCGCGTGGCCCGTGAGGTTCACTCCGTGCAACACCTTGGTGCCGCCGTACGACTTGTGCACTCCGCGTACGTCGAGAACCGGCGGAGCGGGCGCACCGCTCACTGGAACGCCTCCATCACGATGACCGTCTTCTGCCGGGTGAACTCCAGAGCCGTGTCGTGCAGGCCCTCCGCAGAACCGCCCGTGTCCTTGGGACCGCCGAACGGCAGGTTCTCGGCACGCAGCGCGGTGGATCCGTTGATCACGACGCCGCCCACGTCGAGCCGGCCGGCGAGGGTGTAGGCGCGCTGGATGTCCCGGGTGAAGACGGCGGCCTGTAGTCCGTACGGGGAGGCGTTGGCCATCCGAACGGCGTCCAGGGGGTCTTCGAAGCGGGCGACGGGGGCGACGGGGCCGAAGATCTCCTCGTTGAAGGCCGCGCTGTCGGTGGGTACGTCGACGAGGACGGCCGGGTCGTAGAAGGCGCCGCGACGGGCGCCGCCCGCCACCTTGCGGGCGCCGTCCGAGACCAGGGTGTCCACGGCCTGCTCCACGCGCTGCGCGGCGGCTTCGGTGATGAGCGGGCCCACATCGGTTCCGTCGGCGAGCTGATCGCCCACGCTGAGCTTGGCGGCGCCCGACAGGAGGGCGTCCACGAAGGCGTCGTGCACTCCGCTCTGGACGTACACACGCTTGACCGCGCAGCAGATCTGCCCGTTGCCGCGTGCGAGGCGTCCCAGGATCACGGCATTCGCCGCGGCTTCGACATCGGCGTCGTCGCAGACGATCAGGGCGTCGTTGCCGCCGAGTTCGAGGTGGACCTTCTTGAGGGTGTCCGCGGCACGGCGGGCTATCTCGCGGCCGGCGGCGGTGGATCCCGTCAGGCTGACCGCGGCGGCGCCCGCCCTGGTGGCCAGTTCCTGAGAGACGTGTACCCCGCCGGTGAGGAGTTGGTGGGCGCCGTCGGGGAATCCGGCGGCGGCGACGAGTTCCGCGATCCGGATGAGCGTGAGCGGGCAACGCACGGGCGGGTGGACGAGCACCGCGTTGCCTGCGGCGAGTGCGGCGGCCGCCTTGTGGGCGTACAGCTCCACGGGGTAGTTGAAGGGCACCAACGCCGCGACGGGGCCGAGGGGTTCGCGGATCGTGACGGCGAGGTGGCGCTCAAGGCCCGGCACGGCGTCGAGGGGGATCTGCCTCCCCAGCAGCCGGGTGGCCTCGCCCGCGAAGCCACGGAAGATCCTGATGGCGGCGCGGACCTCTTCGACGGTCTGGAAGACTGGCTTGCCGTTCTCCGCAGCGAGCTGCCGGGCCAGCCCGTCGGCCTCTGCCTCGATCAGCTCCGCTGCCTTCAGCAGAAGTTGTGCCCTCGTGTGAGCCGGCAGCGCGGCCATGGCCCGTTGGCCGTTCGCCGCTGCCTCAAGTGCGGTGCCGATGCGCTCGGCTGTGAAGTCCTCTATCTCACCGAGAACTTCACCGGTTCCTGGATTGTGTACGGACACAGCATTACCGCGGGACGTCATACGTCGGCTCTCCTGTACGGTCTTGACCGGGTAGACGACTCTCCAGAAGTCGCAGCGATGCTGGCACCCGCCAACTATTTAGTCAACAGCGGTGACAAAATGGCTGCCTTGCAAATAGTGCATTGGCCAGGCATTCCGTTCGGCGCTTTTTGGCAAATAAGTAAATTGCAGCCCGGCGGCGGGGCGGGACGTCATAAGGCGGCTCTGTCGCCATGGCCACCGGAATATCCAGGCCGAATGCCCGGCAGCGCGGCCCGAGGCCGTCGGCCGGCGCACCGTGAACTCGCCCGGGGACTTCGGGCAACAAGGGATGAGCGCCAGCGGGGCACTCGACAGCTCCCCCAGAAACGGAGTCCTCTTTGTTCGCCTCCATCGGGAACGCCGCCCCGAGTGCGGCAGCCACCGACGACGCGACGCTGATCGCGCGCTCGGTGGCCGAACCCGAGATATTCGCCCAGCTATACGACCGCTACGCCGCCGACCTGCACCGCTATGTCCTGAGGAGGCTCGGCGCCGAAACGGCGGACGACGTCGTCGGCGAGACCTTTCTGATCGCCTTCCGGCAGCGCCACCGGTACGACACCGGCCGCCCGCACGCACGGCCGTGGCTGTACGGCATTGCCGCCAATCTCATCGGCAAGCACCGAAGAACCGAACTGCGCGCCTACCGCGCACTGGCCAGGACAGGGGTCGACCCGGTGGCCGAGTCCTGGTCGGACCGGGTGGACGGCCAGGTCACCGCCGCCGCCTCCAGGGCCCCGCTGGCCGCGGCGCTGCGGGCGCTCAGCGACGGCGACCGGCATGTCCTGCTGCTCATCGCCTGGGCCGACCTCTCCTACGACGAGGTGGCGACGGCGCTCGCGATCCCGCTGGGCACCGTCCGTTCCCGGCTGAACCGGGCGCGCAAGAAGATGCGCGCCGCCCTTGGCGACAACAACCCCGCTCTCACATCCGAGGAGACCGACCATGGATGACCTGACCGCACTGCGGGAGCTGCGCGGCGACGCTCCCGCCGCCGAGGCGGGTCAACTGGCCCGTGGCCGGTGGAAGTTGATGGCAGCGGCCGTGGCCGAGGAGGAATCCGGCCCGGCACGTGCCCGGCAGAACCGGCTGCCGCGGGGCAGACTGCTGCGGGGCAGGCTGCGCAGCACCGTCTTCGCCGCCGTGACCGCGGCGGCGGTCACCGGCGGTGTCCTGGTGGCGCTGCCGGGGTCCTCCGGTGGCCCCGATGGCGCGGCCGAGCCGCAGACCGTGGCGACCGTGCTCGCGGCGGCGGCCGTCACCGCGGAGCAGTCGCCGCTGCCACGCCCGACCGCTGATCAGTGGGTCTTCCACGACGAAGTCGCCTGTGACGCGGGGTGCGGCATCAACCCGCAGTGGGTCAAGGGCGACGGCAGTCTGTGGGTCACTCCGGAGAAGAGGCCCGTGCCGGGGAAGAAGCCCGTGCTCGAACAGCGGCCGACCCCTCGCAACGCCGCCGTTGATGACATCAGGTTCGAGCCGATCAAGACGTACGACGCTTTCGCGCAGTTGCCGACCGATCCGAAGGCCCTGCTGAAGAAGGTGTCCACGGACCCCCGGTTCATCCTGGTCCACCCGATGCCCGATCAGCCGCGTCCCCCGGTCCTGCCCACCGCTTCGCCGTCCCCCGTCAAGATCAAGGTGCGGGATCCGAAGACCGGCAAGCTCGTGACCAGGACGGTCTGGTCGCGTTGGCCAGTCCCGCCTGCGCGTGTGCCCGCCAAGCCGATACGTCTCACGCCGGAAATGCAGTACCAGAACATCCTCGCGCTCATGCAGCAGGCACCCGTCATCCCGCCGAAGGTGAACGCCGCGCTCTTCAAGGCGCTGGCCCTGATCCCGGGCACCGAATTGGTCAAGACCCCCATGAAGGACGCTTTCGGCCGGCCGAGCATCACAATCTCGGCCACCCGGGATTCCACCGGCTGGCTCCTGGACCGGAACAACCCCGGGAAATTCAAGAAGGTGGTCACTCACTTCACCACCTACTTGTTCCTCGACCCGCGGACCTACGCGTTCCGGGGCTACCGCACCCTGATCGACGACGGGCACGGCATCGTCCCCGAGGAGCGCACCCGCAAGGCGACGGCGGTCGTGGACAAGCCCGGCACGGTCGAGGGCGGCGCGGACTGGGTGGGCTACAAACTGCCGAAGTGGGACGGGATCCCCGCGCCGAGACAGGAGCGGTAGAAGGCGAGGTGGCGCTGGGCCGCGGTGGGCCAGGTGTGGCGGGCGGCCAGGGACCGGCCCGCCGCGCGGCGGGCGGGATCGGGGGCCGTGAGGGCCGCGGACAGTTCGGTGGCCAGGGAGCCGGGGGTGGTGGCGAAGCGGGCCGCGGGGGCGAAGACCTCACGCAGTACCGGGAGGTCACGGACGACCAGGGGAACTCCGGCGGCCAGGGCTTCCATGGCCGCCAGACCGAAGCCCTCCTTGGTGGACGGGAACGCGAAGGCGGCCGCGGCGGCGACCAGTGGGGGCAGGTCGGGCTCGGGAACCTGGCCCAGTACGACCGGCTCCACGCCCAGTTCGACCGCGCGGGTCTCCCAGCGGGCGCGGTAGTCGCGATAGTCGAACAGGGTCTCGCCGCCCGCGATCACCAGCCGTACGCCGGGGTGGTCCGCGCGCAGGAGCGCGTACGCCTCCAGAAGGTCCAGCGCGCCCTTGCGCGGCTCGATGCCGCCGACGGCCAGTACATAGCGGCCGAGCCGGGAGCGCCAGGCGGCGCGGGCCGCCGGATCGGTGGCGGCGAAGCGCTCGTGGGCCACACCGTTGGGGATGACCTCCGCCTTCAGGCCCCAGCCCGCCGCCAGTTCGTCCGCGACCGACCGCGAGACGCAGATGTGGGCGTACGGCTCCACGATGGCCCGTTCGTGGCAGGCGGCGAGTTCCGGCGTGGTGAACTGGTCGAGGTGGTGGACGGTGCGGATACAGCGGCCGTCCACCGCGTTCGCGCTGATGCAGTCCTGTGCGTGGACGATGTCGTAGGGCGAGGGGTCGAAGGCGTCGCGCAGGGTCGCGATGGAGCGGAGGACGCGCTCCCCCACGGTCTCGGCCGCCGGTCCGTCCGGGAACGGCACGATCCGTACGCGTACGCCCGCGCCGACCGGGCGGAAGAAGTCCGAGTCGCCGCCCCGGCCCAGCGACCAGACGGTCACGTCCTCGCCGGCCTCCGCCAGCGCCTCGGCCAGCGCCAGCGTGTGCACGACACCGCCGCGCGGCTTGGTGGAGTAGCTGAGCAGGGCGATCTTCATGAGGGAGTCCAAGGGGGGCTGGGGGCCGGGTACGGTCCGCTCTCGGCTCCGTACGGTCCGCGCGCCGCCCGCCGGTCCTCCGGCACATGCGGCCTCGGGATGCCCGTCGTCGTTCCGGCCTCCCGGTACGCCGACGGCCGCCGCTCGTCCAGATGGTGAAGGACCCTGCGCGCGCGGTCGATCTCCGCCGCCACGTCGACCTCCGCCACCGCCAGACCCGCCTTCGCCCATGTCCGGGCGAGGATGTCGCCGCCCGGTCCCACCACCTTGGACTGGCCCAGGAAGCGCATGCCGCCCATGGCACCGGTCTGGTTGGAGGAGGCGAGGACGACCTGGTTCTCGGCGGCGCGCGCCTGGTCGTACAGGTCGAAGAGCTTGGCCTGCCGGTCCTGGGCCATGCGCGGGGCACGGTTGGTGATGCTGGTCGGCCAGGCCGAGAGACAGGCCAGGATCTCGGCGCCGTCCAGAGCCAGGGAACGGGCGGATTCGGGGAACGTCTTGTCGTAGTCGATCAGCATGCCGATCCGCCCCGCCGGGGTGTCGAACGCGGCGAAGCTGTCGCCCGGCGTGTACGCGGCCGTCTCGCCGGCCGGCAGGTGCACCTTGCGATGGCGGCCGAGGACACCGTCGCCGCTGACGCACACAGCGGCGTTGTAGCGCTCGTCTCCGCCGTCCTCGCAGTAGCCCACACACACGACCATCTCCGCGGCCAGCCGGGCCACCCGGTGGATCAGCGGGTCGTCCGGCTTCAGGGCCGGCGGGAGCGCCTCGGGATCGGGGTGGCGCAGATCGGCCAGATACCCCCCGAGCGCGGCGTCGGGCAGGACGAGCAGCCCGGCGCCGGAGCTGCGCGCGTCATCGATGAGTTTGGCGATACGCGCGAGGCCGAACTCCAGGTCACGGCCGAAGTGGGCGGCGGCGGCCGCGATCCGGACTGCGCTCATCGGTCGTTCACCGCTCCTGTGACTCCGCTCATCGGCCGTTCACCGCTTCTGTGCTCACGCGCTGACCGCTCCCGCGTACGTGTACGTCTCCGGACGCCGGTCGCGCAGATGGCCCATGGAGCGGCGAGCGGTCTCCAGGGCCCGGGCGACGTCGAGTTCGGCGATCGCCAGGCCGGCTCCGACACCGGTTTCGGCGAGGATCTCGCCCCCGGGATCGACGACCTTGGCGCTGCCGACGAAACGCAGCGACCCGAAGGTACCGGACTGGTTCGAGGAGACCCATACGATCTGGTTCTCCAGCGCGCGGGCCCGGTCGAAGAGGTCGAAACGGCGTTTCCAGCGGTCGTTCACGAGATCGGGGGCGGCGTTCGTGCGCGCGCCCGGCCAGGCGGAGACGACCACGCCGATCTCCGCGCCATCGAGGGCCAGCGCGCGGGCGGACTCGGGGAACGCCTTGTCGTAGCAGATCAGCATGCCGATCCGGCCGACCGGTGTGTCGAAGGCGTGGAAGCGGTCGCCGGACGCGTAGCTGGCGTCCTCGGAGAGCGGCTGGTGGACCTTGCGGTGATTGCCCAGCACCCCGTCGCCGTTGACGCAGACCACGCTGTTGTAGCGCCGGCCGTCCGTGCCCGCCTCGCAGTAGCCCGCCACGACGGTCAACTCGCCCGCCAGCGCCGCCAGTCGGCGGATCTCGGGGCCGTCGGCCGCGAGCGGCGGCGGGCCCGCGTCCAGCACGGTGTCGTCGTCGAGGCTGAGCAGATAGCCGCCCAGGCATGCCTCCGGCAGCGCGAGCAGCCGTACGCCCTCGGCGCGGGCCTCCTTGATCAGACGCTCTGCCACGGCGAAGTCCTCTTCGAGGTCGCGGCCGAACTCGGCGGCGACGGCCGCCATACGAAGCGTGCTCATGCGGTCCCCATTCCGGTCACCGGGCCGGCGACCACGTCCGTGATCTCTCCGTCGGGCCAGCGCAGCCCGACGCCCTGTCCTGTGGTCAGCTCCCCGCACACGGCACCCGTGGCGGGCCCGGCGGGCAGCGGTGCCGCGCCCGGTTCGTCCGCGGTCAGCATCGCGAAGCCGGGGAAACAGCTCAGCCAGTCGCCCATGGCCGCAGCCGACGGGCGGGGTACGGACGCCACGTCGAGGACGGCGCCGCAGCCGCTCGCCTCCGCCAGCATGCCCAGCGTCCCGGCGATCCCGGCCATCGACACGTCCTTCGCCGCGGCGGGCCGGGCGGCGGCCACCGCCCCGGTCATCGTGCGGAGTTCGTCGGTACGCCGACGGGTGGACGAGTCCCACTGGCGGCCCCGGTAGCCCTCGCGCCAGCCGCCGCCGAGGTCCGCGGTGAGCCGTACCGCGTGCCCGGGCCGTCCGCCGCCGCCCGGCACCGGACGCCCGGCGCGGCCCAGCGCGGTCACCGACAGGGCGGCCGGTACGCCGAGCTGGGTGTGGCCGCCGAGGACCGGCACCCCGTACGCCTGTGCCGCCCGCGCCAGCCCGGTGAGAATCCGGTCGGCGTGCGCCGTGTCCTTCGCGCCGACGGCGTCGAGCAGCCCGACCGGCGAAGCGCCCATCGCCGCGAGGTCGTTGACGTTGACGAGAACGGAACACCAGCCCGCCCATCCGGGATCACGCTCGACCATGGACGGCACGATCGCGTCGCACGCGGCGATCAGATCCGTACCGGGCACGGGTGCGCCGTCGTCACCGACGAACCCGGCGCCGCCGAGAGCGGCCCACCCGCCTGGGTACGGGGACGGGGCGCTGGCCCCCGATCCGGCCGCGGGCTCAGCCACAGGCCCACTCCCTGCCCCGTACAAAGCTCCGCCAAGAGGCACGTCCGCCGGACCGGGAACACCGGGCCCGGAAAGGCCCGGTGCGCGCAAGGCCGCCAGCAGCGGCCCCAGCGCGGACTTGGCCGCCGCCTGGGCCGCGATCCGTCCGATCGGCCACCGCATCAGCACATGCGGCACACCCGCGACCGTGACCTCGCGTACGGACCGCCAGCCGAGCCGCTCGAAGAGCGTCTCGTTACGGCCCTGGACGGTCGCGTCGAACCGCAGGACGCCCTCCGCCTCCGCACGTGCGCAGGCCGCGCGGACCAGCGCCGCGCCGATGCCGTACGAGCCACGGGCACGGCGGGCCGCCACCAGACGGCTCCCCTGCCACCAGCCGATGTCGGGACCGTCGCCGACCGGTCCGAGCCGTACGCCGCCGACGACGGCGCCGTCCCGGTCCTTGGCGACCAGGACGACGGTACGGTCGTCCGCGTCGCGGTCGTCCAGGTCATGGCCGGAGAAGAGCCCCTGCTCATGGACAAAGGCGTCCCGGCGCAGCCGCCGGTAGGCCGACAACTCGGCCGCGGAACACGCCTCTTCGATACGGAAGGCCGGCTGCCGCGCCAGGGTGCTGCGGTCGCCGAGCAGCGCCAGGATGTCGAACGCGGTGTCCGCCGTACGCTCGGCCGGGTGACCGCCCGGCCCATCGGCCCGTCCATCGGCCAGGCCATCGCCCGGCCGCCCGGCCCCCCGTGCAGGCGCCTGCGGCGCGGCTGATCCGTCCAGATACACCGCCGCTCACCCGCCCGCGGTCTTCAGCACACTGCACGCCCCGCAGGCCGCGCAGCCCGCCTTCTGGTCGGCACCGCTCATCCCGGCCGCGCGCAGCTTCGCCGCGACGCCCTCCGTGACGTACCTCAGCAGCTCCGCGTCCGGCGCTCCGATCCCGTCACGGGCGGCGAGCGTGCCGCGCATCGGGCGGAACGGTACGACGAAGGGATACACGCCCCGGTCGATCAGCCGTCCCGCGCCCGCGACCAGTTCGTCCGGGTCCTCGCCGAGGCCGACGAGCAGATAGGTGGAGACGCGGTTGGGCCCGAAGACCCGCACGGCCTCGTCCCACGCGGCCTCGTACTCGGCCATCGGCACGGTCGACTTGCCCGGCATCCAGCGCCGGCGCACCTCGTCGTCGAGGGACTCCACATGGATGCCGACCGCGGTCGCCCCGGCGTCGTGCAAGGCACGGATCCACCCCAGGTCGCCGGGCGGTTCGCACTGCACCTGGACAGGAAGGCCGGGCACCGCGTCCAGTACGGCCCGTACCGACCGTACGAGATTGCGCGCGCCGCGGTCGGGGCCCGCGGTGGTGCCGGTGGTCATGACCATCTGCCGGACACCGTCCAGCCGTACCGCCGCCTCGGCGACCTCGGCGAGCTGCGCCGGGGTCTTGGCGGCGACGGTCGCGCCGGAGCGCAGGGACTCCTCGATGGTGCAGAACCGGCAGCGGTCGGCCTCGCCGTAGCGGACACAGGTCTGTACGACGGTCGTGGCGAGCACGTCCGAGCCGTGCAGCCGGGCGATCTCCTCGTACCGCACGCCGTCGGCCGTCGTCAGGTCGTAGAACGCGGGGCGCCGTACGGGGGTCAGGGCGAGCCCGGTGTCGGTCAGCGCCCCGGACTCGTCGCCGAGCCAGATCCTGCCGTCACGGACCGTGTAGGGGCTGTCGGGGTTGCGGGGCAGCGCGGCATTGGCACCGTCGACAAGGACGTGGCCGTCGTCGCTGGGACCCGCGCCGTCCGGCCGCCGGACCTCGACGTCCTGGCGGATGCCCCGCAGGGCCAGCTCGGCGCGGGTCATGATGCGCACGTCCACCGCCGTGTCCGGCCCCGCCGTACCCGTCGCCGTCGTACCGGCCCCCGCCGCCGTACGTGCCCCCGTGCTCGTCCTCGTCGTATCGGTGCCAATACTCACGACGTACCTCTCAGAGCTGGTAGGTGGAGTTGATGATGGCGCCCTTGCGGGCGTAGTGGATGATCGCGTCCTGGACGTCGAGGGGGTGGGTGGGGATGACGCCCTCGATCAGGTCCTCCTCCCGGGCGCCGTGCAGGGAGAGGCCGAAGCGGCAGCAGTAGACCTTGCCGCCCTCGGCGATGAACGTCTTGAGCTGGTTGTTGATGTTGTGCTCGCCGGGGAAGGCGGAGTTGCCGGTGGTCGGGAAGCCGCGTGTGGCGAGGCAGTTGAGCGAACCGGGACCGTAGAAGTAGACGGCCGCCTCGAACCCCTTGCGCAGGGCACGGGTGGCCTGGAGCACGGCGACGAAGGACACCGAGGACTCGTGGGCGATGCCGTGGACGAGGGTGAAGTAGGTCTCGCCGTCCTCGGCCCGGTAGTCGGGGAAGACCTTGGTGGAGCCGTAGATGCTGGAGCCCTCGGGGAGCGAGGGGTGCGGGATCTCGTCGAGGGACTTCTGCTCGACGTCGGTGAGTTCCACGGCGGCGGTGTCGGACATGGTGTCTCCTTGGTGGGTCGGGCCTGATGAGAGGGCTTGGCGGGAGGGCTCGGGGGCAGGGGGTCTCGGTGTGGGCGGGGGCGGTCAGTCGTAGAGCGCCGCGAAGGTGTCCCGGAAGACGAGTCCGCCGAGTTCACCGCCGCCGGTCGCCTCGGCGAGCCGGGCGTACTCGCCCGTGAAGTCGCCCCACGGCTGGTCGCTGGCGAAGAGCACCCGGTCGTGGCCGATACCGCGGCGCTCGATCTCCCGGACCAGCCAGCGCGGTGTGAAACCGATGGCCCAGGAGAGGTCGGTGTAGACGCGTTTGCCGGACTCGATCCAGTCGAAGAACCGCGAGCCGGCGAGCTTGATGTGACCGCTCATCCCGCCGCCGAAGTGCACCAGATGCACGGGAACGCGGTCGGCGTACCAGTCCACGAGATGGCCGACCTCGTCGATGTCCGAGGCGGCGCCCGGGGAGGTGTGGACGTGTACGACCAGTCCGTGCTCCTCGGCCGTCCTGAAGATACGGTCCAGCCGCGGGCGGCAGGCCGGATCGGTGGGGCGCCCGCCGAGCAGGAAGCTCAGCTTGAGGGCCCGTACACCGTCCTCCCGCGCCAGGGTGAGGGCCTGTTCGGTGCGGTCGGTGTCCTCCGGGCGCGGGGAGACCCACAGCCCCGCGCGGACGCGGTCGTCGCTCTGGGCCGCCTCGATCGCCAGCTCGTTGAAGAGGAACGCCACGGCGGGGTCCGGTACGCCGTAATTGGGGATCACCAGGGCGCGTTCGGTGCCCTCGGCGTCGAGGTCGGCGAGGAACTGCTTGACGGTGGCGCGGGCGGTGGTGTCCGGACTGACGGGTGGACCGCCGTAGAAGGGGTACGCGGGCAGGACGCCGATGTGCCGGTGTGCGTCAAAGACCCGGCGGTGTGCTTGGTGCTGGAAGACCATTTCGAGTACTCCTTCGGCCTGGGGACTTGTCGGCCCGGGGCCCGTCGCGGCTGGCCGGGGCCGGGCCGGTCAGCCCACGGGAAGGGCGGCGGCGACGGAGTCCGGGGCCCCGGTGAGCGCGCCGCACACATCGGCGAGACGGCGGCTCGCGTCGATGTGGCCGGCGAGGAACTCGGCGTCGCGGCCGACGGCTTCGAAGCGTCCCGAGCCCCAGGAGTACTGCCAGGGCAGGCCCAGGAAGTACAGACCGGGGACGCTGGTGGCGCCGCGCCGGTGCATCGGATAGCCACGGCCGTCAAAGGCGGGTATCTCGATCCACCGGTGGTCGCGGGTGAAGCCGGTGGACCAGACGATGGAGGTGATGCCGGCCTCGGCGAGATCGAGTCCGGGCGTGTGCCCGGAGGGCTCCCACACCGGTACGTACCGTGCCTCCTCGGGTGCTTGGATGCCGCGGGCGGCGATATGGGCGTCGATGGCGTCCTTGATGGACTCGGCCACGGCGTCCGCCCGGTCCAGGTTGACCTTGAGATCGTCCGCGAACTCCACCGTCGTACCGCCCGGAGCCGTACCGCCCGGCGTGCCGTCGACGCCGGTCAGCCGCCCGTACAGGCGCATGCCGTCGCGGGCGAAGGCACGCAGGTCTATGTCGCGTCCCCCGTCACGCCCGGTGACGTAGTGGTTGACGCGCATCCGGACGGCGGAGGCGTCGTCGAAGGTGTCGATCCCCCGCGCGTAGTGCCCCATCTCGTCCAGCCAGGCCACACAGTCCCGGCCCCGGTAGAAGCGGGCGACCCGGGGCGCGCTGCCGACGGCCAGATGCACCTGCCGCCCCGCGAGATGCAGATCCTCGGCGATCTGGCAGCCGGACTGGCCGGAGCCGACGACGAGGACACCGCCCGCGGAGAGCTGAGCCGCGTTGCGGTAGCGGGAGGAGTGGATCTGCTCGATGTCCGCGGGCAGGCGCTCGGCCATCCGCGGGACGGCCGGGGTGTGATACGGACCGGTGGCCACCACTACCTGGTCGGCGGTGAACTCCCCTGCCGGGGTGGCCAGTTCGAAGCGACCGCTGCCGGGGGCCCGGCGCAGCCCGGTCACGGGTACGCCCTCGACCAGCGGCGGCCGGAAGAAGTCCACGTAGTCCTGGAGATACCGGACGATCTCGTCACGGACCATGAATCCGTCCGGGTCGTCGCCCTGGTACGGGAAGCCGGGCAGTCTGCACTGCCAGTTGGGGGTCACCAGACAGAAGGAGTCCCAGCGGCGCTCGCGCCACTCGTGACCGACCCGGTCGGCCTCGACCACGACATGGCCGATACCGCGCGTGCTCAGGTGGTAGCTGACCGAGAGGCCGGCCTGTCCGCCGCCGACCACGGCCACCGGGTAGTGGGTCCCGGCGAGCCGCGCCACCGGGCTCATCGTGTGCTCCGGTCCCGGGCGCTTCCACGGGCGTTGCCGCGTATGTTTCCGTCGGCGTCGAGGAGCGACTCGACGGTGACCCTGGCCGCCTCGGCCCCCTCGGCCGAGGCGTAGCCGGCGGCGGTCCGCTCGATCCGCGCGAGCTGCTCGGACGCTGCGGTGCAGTAGAAGCCGAACTTCTCCTTCACCCGCTCACCCGCGACACCGAGCGCGGTACGGCTGCGCTCCACGAAATCCGGGAGTTCGTATTCGCCGCCCGCCGTGAAATAGTCCTCCACTACTGTGGAGGGCGAATAGCAGCGCTGGGTCACGCCATCGGGCCAGCGCACATCGAAATAGATCTCAGGCATGAAATCCTCCATGCGAGGCGCGAGGTCATGGCACCTCGCCACTGCTTGTACCTACTACTTCAGTCAGCGGCGATTACCGAACCGAGTCATCCGGAATAAAGCGGAGTTACGTGCTCCTCACACCGGGTGAGCCCTTCGGATACTCGGGGTCGCCCCGGACATTTGGCCGCTGTCGCGCCCGGTCCGTGAGGAGCCGTCCCTTCCGGGCACACCTCGGGCTACGCTCCGGCACATGGGGGACACGAAGTGGCCGTCGGCGAGTCTCATGGCGGAGCTGAGTGAGGGGGACCGGGAGGCGCTCGTCCGGCTCGGGACCAGCAGGGTGTACGAGGCCGGGGAAGTGCTGATCGCCGAAGGGCAGCACGATTCCCATGCGGTGCTGCTGCTGGACGGCTGCGTGAAGGTCGTCGGGCTGCGGGACGACGGTGGCAGTGTGCTGCTGGCCGTCCGGACGCGCGGGGATCTCGTCGGCGAGTTCTCGGCGATCGACGGCCGGCCTCGCTCGGCGACCGTCATCGCCGCACGTACGACTCCGGTACGCACCATAGGCGCTGCGGACTTCCACGCGTTTCTACGGGAGCGTCCATGGGCCGCGGAGGCCGTGCAGCGCTCCATCACAAGGAAGCTCCGCTCCGCCACCCGCTACCGGATCGACACGAGCGGCGGCTCGGTGACCGCCCGGGTCGCCCGGACCCTCGACACGCTGGTCCGCACGTACGGGCGCGTCGAGAACGGCTCCGTACGCATCGATCTGCCGCTCAGCCAGGGCGACTTGGCGGCGCTCGCCGGGGTGTCGCAGGCGGGGGCGCAGCGGGCGCTGCGCCACCTGCGGGCGGCGGAGGTGGTGACGACGGAGTACCGGGGCACGGTGGTGCGGAACCTCGCCGCTTTGCGCCGGGCCGCCGAGGAGGGCGGCTCCGGCGGCTGACACACGGGACCGTGTGTCAGCCGCCGGAGCCGTTCCGGAAGAGGTGCGGTGCCAGCTCCTGCGGGGTGGGCAGCGGCGCCGACGCGGGGAGCGGCGGCATGGGTGGGGCGGTGCCCGCCGCGAGGCGTCCCGGGTCGAAGGACAGATACACCCAGGTGTCCGCGCTGAACTGCTTCTCCGGCATGTCCACCCGGTAGCGCTGGAATCGTTCTGGATCCAGGCCGCGGTATCCGTGCTCCAGGACGTCCTCGTACAGTTGGTCGGAGACGGCCAGAGCGAGTTCGCAGGCCGGGAGGCTGGACATCGCCTGTCGCAGCACCGGGGAGTCCAGCAGCCGGCAGGCCCGTACAACCGCCCGGCTGACGAAGCCGTTGGCCGACTCGTGCACGATGCCCTGGTGCAGCGCCGAACGGAGCCGGAGCCGGGCACCGTCGCCGAGATCACGGTTGACCTCGCGCAGAGCCACGCTGAGCTCCTGGACAAGACCGGGGACCGCCCGGCCCTCGTCGAGGCCGGGCGGGAGCAGCAGCAGTTCCCCGTCGCCCTGGGCCTGCCGCAGGCAGGCGTCACGGTCGATACCGGTCTCGGCGCACACACGTCGCATGAGTTCCAGCAGCCGCCGCTGGGTGTTCAGTTGGCGAAGGTGATCGTGGCGGGAGTACCCGACGAGGTCCACCGCCACGATCAGACGCCGTACGCCGGGGGGCACGGAGCGGTCCGGGGCTGTCACGCCTCCGCCTCCCCGGCCGGGCCGGGCGGGGCAGCCGCGTCCGCCGGCGCCACGTCCTCGGTCCCCACCGCGGCCGGTGCCCGCAGGCCCGGCGACACTTCCCGTGGGTCCGGTCGTCGTACGGTGCGGTCGACGGGTATCCCCGGGTCGGGGGCGCGGCCCACCTCGGCGCGCGCCCGGTGGGCGTTCTTGATCTCCGACGTCAGGTCCGCGGCTGTCACCACGCCGGACTCGCCGCCCCGCCGGGCCGCGGCGGCCGCGGCTCCCGTGATGACATTGACCAGATCGCCGCCGGCGAGCCCGGCGGATTCCTGGGCGAGCACGCTCAGGTCGAGGCCGGGCTCGACGGGCAGGGCCTCGGGCAGCAGCCGTTGCCACAGCCGGTGCAGTGTCTCGGGGTCCGGCAGCTCGAACCTCACATGGGCGAGGATCCGCCGCACGAACGCCGCGTCGTAGTTCCGCGGGAAGTTCGTGGTGAAGACGACCAGCCCGTCGAACCGGTCGAGCTGACGCAGCATCACCGCCCGGGAGACGTTGACCGCGTGGTCGGCGCTCTGCGACACCTGGCTGAGCCGGCTGCCCAGGATCGAGTCCGCCTCGTCGAACACGAGCACGGCGCCGTGCTCACTGGCCTCCTCGAAGCAGCGGACGATGTTCTTGGGCGTGTCACCCACGTACTTGGACTCGATCTGTGCGTAGTCGACGTTGATGACCGGCCGGCCGAGCCGGTGGGCCAGCGCCTCCGCGCACAGGGATTTTCCGGTACCGGAGGGCCCGTGGAGATTGAGCGCGGTGCCGCGGCGGTACGGGTCGATGGAGCGCAGGTTCCATGTGTCGTAGAGCAGGGCGTGGTGCGCCACGAGGTCCAGGGCCAGTTCGACGCGTTGCCGTACGGCGCCCGGCAGGATCACCTCGTCGAGGGAGCGCCGTGGCTTCTCGGGGACGAACTGCGGTGCCCTGTCCTCGTTCCCGCCCTCCTGCGCGACATCCCGGGAGCGAGACGCACCGGTGGCACCGCTTCCCTTCGTGAGCGGGTCATCGTGTCGCTCTCCGCTGTCCTTGCTGTCCGTCCTGGCGATGCGTTCCCAGCCACCGGGCACGGCGTCTCCTTTCCTTCTTCTCCACGTCAGGCAGGGGTCCAGGTCCTGACGGTCTCTCCCGTACCGGGCCGCAGGAGTTCGTTCCGTACGCCGGAGGGGATTCTGCGCCAGGGGACTCGCATGGTGATCCGTTCCGAGCCGCCGTCCCGGTAATCGCAGTCGAGCACCGCCTGCGCGAGGTGTCGCAGCTCGGCGTCCGACTCCTGGCGGAAGGTGCAGGAGACCTTGCCCACCTGGTCGCCGATGCGGTCCCGCAGCGTGCTGTCGTGTCCGTGCAGGGCCGGCCGTATGCGGTCCCGCGGTACTCCGAGCCGGCGGGACCAGGTCTCGGCCAGTCCGTCGGCGACCACGTCCCCCAGCGTCGGGCGCCGTCGATCCGTCAGGCGTCGCGCCACGAGCAGCGCGAGCACCGTGGCACCCGCGGCGAGGGCCACCCACATCCAGTTGGTCACTTCGGGCTTCCCTTCCGCCACGGCCGCCGCTTCGGCCGCCGAGCGAGGCGTGTGCTCCAGCGGGCCTGTTGTGTCGGTCTCGTGTGTCGCGCGCGGTGTGTGTGATGTGTCTGCCGCCACGGCTGTTCCGTCCGTCCCCCCACCGCGGTGTGCGGGCGGTCGCGGTTCCGGGGCCGTCATCCCTCCCCCACTTGCATCTCCATGACCTCCTCGTCACGGACCTTGGTGAGGTCGATGCTGATCGTGCTCTCGTTGTGCCGCATCCAACGCTCCAGCACGTCCGAGGGCACATCCTCAAGGGCGAGCGGCTGTACCACCTCGTGCGACGTCAACTGCGGGTTCTCGTCGGGGCTGAGCGAGGCGATGATCCAGGAGGTGGTCTTGACGAACCACTGGCCATTGGTACGGCGGGTGAACTCCACCAGTTGCCGCACGAGTCGGGTACGCAGCGCGGACCACGCCTCACGGATCGTCCTGCGCACCTCGATCACGGCCCCGTGAATGGACATGAACGCCCGCCGAGCGTGCTCGGCCAGCTCCGGGAGGTACTTGTCCACCCACGGCAGGAACATCGTCCTGGCCCAGCCGAGAATGCGGTCCCAGAAGGTGACCACGATGGCGGCTCCCACCCCTGCCGCGCCGATGGCCACCGCGATGAGGATAAGGATCGGAAGTGGCATCAGACCCTCCTCGGAAAGAGTTGGAACTGGACCTGTCCGGCGCCCTTCACGAGTTCCACGCGGATGTCGTCGGGGAGCCGCTCGTATCCGACGTCCTGACTGATCTCGGTTTCCCGCAGGTCGCCGGGGCTGTGCCCGTGCACCATGCGGACCGACCGCCGGGGCGTGTCGCGGTCGCCCTCATGGCCTCGGTACACGACCGTGATCCGAACCAGGAAGCGCGACAGTTTGTCGGCCACCCGCGGGTCCGGTGGAAGCAGTCCGTCGGTCAGCGCCGGATTGCCGCCCTCGTCGCACATGGCGATGACCGTGCGGTACACGTCCGCCTCGGGAAGGCCGAGTAATTCCGACGTCTTGCGGGCCACCAGGCCGTAGACCGCCTGGGTCTCGGCCAGTTCGGCGTCCCTCATGCCCTTCAGGGCGTGCTCGGTCAGGCTCGACAGTTTGCGCAGGAGCGTCAGCGCCAGTTCGCGCAGGACCGGATTGGGCCAACGGTCGACAGGTCCACGCTCCATCAGACGCACGACCTCGGCGAGGGTGTCGTGGACGTCGTCGAGAGATGGTGTGGAATCGGTCTTGTTCACGCCGTGCCTCCCATGACGCGGTACGACGGAACGCCTCCGATGAGCAAGAACAGGGGCCGTCGCACAGCGCAGAGTTTCGGACAATTGGCTTGATCAGGGCCGAAGTTACCCCCGCAGCCAGGCAGACGAAACGTCAGATGAGGTAAAGTAGTACATCTTATTTGTAGTTGTATGTGACTGCGTCAGACGGTGTACGTACGGGAACGACGTACACGAACCAGGCCGCCGACGCCCTCGCCTCCCACAACGGCCACAGTGAACACGCGAACGCCCGCCGATGAGCGACTTCACACACTCCTCCCGAATGTCCGGTGCCGGCGCTACCCTGGCGCCTCGGGGCGGCGACGGGGGACTACGGGTACGGGGGGATCGTGGGTCTTGCACGCACGGCTGTTCGGGCCGTCGAGGTGACGTACACGGGCCGGCAGGCACAGAAACTGATCGTGGCCAATCAGCCGGAGCGAGCCATCCGCCTGGTGGAGTCGAAGGCCGGCCTCGTCGTGGGGGACTACCGCTCGCGAGCGCGTCTGCGGGCGAAGCTGGACGGATATCTGTCCGGAGTCGCGGACTCGGTCTCCATGCAATACGTCCTCCTGTTGGTCGCCACACTGGGCGCCGACCGCCACCACGCCGAGGCGCTGCGCGTCCTGGAGGTGTATTTCGGGTTCGGCGAAGGCGCCGGCGATCTGGTGGCCCGCGTGAGGGAGCGGCTCGAACGGATGCCCGACGTCCACCGGGTTGCGACGCTGGTGGCCCTGGTGCCCTTCCTCGCCACCGTCCAGCGGCAGTCCGAGGGCACCGCACTGCTCGCCGCCGACCTGGGAGTCGGGCCCGCGCCGGAGGCGGCGGAGGTGCGGGACAAGGTGGCGCGCCGCCTGGCCGGTTTCCCGCGCCGCTTCGCCCTGGGCTATGTCCAGATGGTCGCCCTGAGCGTGGGCGAACTCGGAGCTCCGCCGGGGACGGAAGTCGCTTTGCTGGAGGACCGGTTCGGTCTCCAGGAGGACGACTACGCCTCCCCCGAGCACCTCGGCGTGAAACTGACACCCTGGCTCAGGGCCGTTCCCGGCGGGGCCGCCTGCCTGACCTTCGCCGTCCTCGCCCAGGCCAAGGCCGACACCGATCCCGGGAAGGCACTGGCCCTCCTTGAGTGGTGCGTCGGCATCACCCCCGACGCCTATCGCGACCACGGCCGACTCGCCGGTGCCTGGCGTGACTTCTGCGACCGGAACCACCCGGAGGTCGGCCCCACGTTCTGGCGCGCCTGGAGCGGCATCCTCGTCGCCGACGGGCGCCATGACGAGGCACTGGCACTCGCCGCCGCCGACAACGACGTCGAGCCTGAGGTCCTGGCCTCTCCCGAACGCTTCGGGCCGACGCTCGAACGGCGTCTCCAGCACACCCGGACGGACACCCGCGCTGCCTATGTCTTCTCCCTGGTGAGCGACCTCGCGGACATCGGGGAACGGGACACCGCTCACCACATCACCGACTGGTACCTGCGCGGTTACGCCAACCTGTGGCGGGTACCGGCCGACGGCGACCCGGGCGTCGTGCACATCATTCCGCTCCTCGGCCGCTGGCTGGCCGAACTCCCCCACCGCGAACCCGAGTTCGTCTGGCAGGCCTCCGAACAGGCCGTCCTCTACCTCCGCCGCAGCCTTCTCCTCGGCGATTCGCAGATGCCCGACCGCCGCGAGTTCATCACGTACGTGGACACCCTGCGCCGCCAGATCCTCCAGACGGCCGACCGCTGGGGTGACGGCCGTACGCCCGACCCGGAACGTGTGCTTCAGGCGCAGCTCTGGGACGCCGAACTCGGCCAGCGCATCCTCTTCGAGGAGTTCCTGCTGACCCGCGTGGAGTCGCTCGCTCCCGCGGAGGTGCCCGAGGACCGGTGGCCGCTCCGCCAGGAGGAGCCGGCGTACTGGGACAGCCACCTGCCCGACCCCGACACCTGCCACGACGAAGACGTGATCCGGCTGCTGGGCGGCCCGCCCGGAGTCCCCGAGGACGACGCGGCGGAGGCACGGAGAGGCGAGAACGGCCCGCCCGCCGAGGAACCCCCGGCGGAACGCGCGCAATGGCTGCGCGACGCCGAGCACCTCGTCCGCCAGGGCGTGACCCGGGAACTGCTCGTCGACATGCTCGGCGACACCGGCCTGCTGGTCCGGGTCGGCTTCCGCGCCGACAACGCCCTGGTGTGGGCCGCGCTGCGCCGTGGAGACGGACCGGAACTCACGGTGGCGGCGGCTGACTCGGGCCGCCCCGGTGACCTGTGGCGCCTCCGCTGGGCGGCGTTCCGTCACGACCTGGGACTGCTGCTCGCCACCGGCAGCCAGCGGCAGGCGGCCGGAACGCCCGGCACCCCGCTCGCCGCCGACCCGGCCGGCGCGGTCATGGATCCGGCGGAGTCGCTCGTCGACGTACTCCTGCCCGTACTCGCCTCGCTCACCGCCGCTCTCGACCGCGCGCGGGACACGGACCGTACGCCGGAGCAGTGGCTGGCGGAAACCGCACCCGACGTCACCGGACTGGACTCCTCGCACTCGGGGACGGCGAGCCGGGAGCGGCTCGGGAACCGGCTGGCCGGTCTGCTGCGGGCTTCGCTGGACCCGGAGTGGTGGCCCGGCCCGATGGGTGAGCAACTGGCCGCGACCACCGAGGTCGTGACGCGCCATCAGGCGGCCGTGCGCGACCGCGCCACCCGTCCGGACGGCCGCAACGCGCTCCACGAGATCGACGACGTCACTCGCGCCCACCTCGCCGAGGTCGCCCGGATCTGGCCGCTCGACCGGCTTCAGGAACACCTCGACACCCTGCCCGACCAGTCCCACGACCTGGTCTTCCAGATGGAGGACACCCTCCAGTCCGTCCCGGTCGCCCATCTCCCGCTGCCCGACCGGACCCCGCTCTACGCGAGGGTGCGGTCGGTACGCGTGTCGCTGTCGGTGCTCATGACGCTCATGCAGCAGCGGGTGGAACGGCGGTTCGCCACGGACACCCGGCGGATCCTCGTCGTCTCCCACTTCAACCCGGTCATGGACCCGGACAACGCCGAGTACGCCCGGTGGCTCCACCACGGCCAGCGCCGGCTGGCCCACGCCTCGGGCGAAGGCATGGTCTGCCTGAACGCCGCCGAGGAGCCGCCCGGTGTCGCGGGCGCCCTGCGCGCGGCCCTGGACGAGTACGGGTCCTTCCAGACCGTGACCGTGTGCGGGCACGGGAGCGCGGCCGAGGCGGGGGTGCGGCTGGGCGACGGCATGTGGGCCGGCGGCGGGTGCGACTGGGGACCGGTGAACCTGCTGCTGCTCCCGAGCTGCTCGGTCGGCCGCCTCGAACAGACGCTGGACTACGACGTCGAGGGGCTGTGCGTCCGGCTGGCCCTGCACCGGGCGCGCTCGGTCCTCGCCTGCCGCTGGCCGGTGATCACACCGCAGGCCATCGCGTTCGCCAACGAGGTGGTCGCCTGCTATCTGGACCTGCGCCGGCAGGCCGACGAGGGCGCGCCGGGCGCCGTCAACCTCCGGGCCCGCGCGGTCAACGCGGCACGCCACCGTTTCCTGCGGGGCGGCGACACCCGGCTGCCCGGCGAGATCGTCCAGCTCAACACGGTGGCGGCGTACGAGTTGTACGGGCTCGGCTGACAAGGAAAGGACAGGGGGACATGTCACCGACGAACGGACGCGGCGCCACCTCCGGATTCACTCTTCTCTCCTACGACCGTCACGGCGTCCTGCGCGACGACGACGGCCGGCTCGCGGCCGTGGAGCACCGCCTGCGTCACCAGGACCCGCCCGTGACCGACGTCTTCGTCTTCAGCCACGGCTGGCTGAACGACCAGCCGAGGGCCGTCGCCGCCTACCGGCAGTGGGTGGCCGCGATGACCGACCAGTACCTGGCCCGCAAGGCTGACTTCGACACGCGCCGCCCCGGATTCCGCCCGCTGCTGATCGGGCTGCACTGGCCGAGCGCGCCCTGGGAGGACCCGTACGGCGTGACCTCGGTCCGGCACCAGGCCGCGCACTACGCGCAGGTGATCGGTGACCCCGCCGCCGAGGACGACCTCGTCCAGTTGCTCGAGGACGCCGGCCGGGACCCGGATGCCACCGTGCTCTCCGACGCCGACGAGGAGCGGCTGCACCGCCTCGACGACCTGGCCGGCCTGCGCAAGGCGGACGTCGGGGCAGCGCCCGGCCACGACCGGGCGGACTTCGGAGCACGAGAGATCCTCACCGACTTTCGGCGGGTCCGCCCGTACCTCTACGGCGCGCTGGGCCACGACGGGCGCAACGGCGGTGTCCTGCGGAGCCTGCTGTCACCGCTGTGGGTGACCAGCTTCTGGGCGATGAAGGGCCGTGCCGTGACGGTGGGAAGCACCGGCGTCCACCAACTGATCAGGACCCTCCGGACGGCGGGCGCCGAACAGGGCGTCCGTATCCACTTGATCGGCCACAGCTTCGGCAGCATCGTGTTGTGCGCGGCGCTGAAAGGCCCGGAGGGCGGCTCCTCCGCGGGGCCGGTGCACTCGCTCACCCTCCTCCAGGGAGCCCTCTCCCTGTGGTCCTTCGCCCGCCCGATCCCCGACACCCACCGCGCGGGCTACTTCTGCGACCTCGTCGACAAGAAGCTGGTCACCGGTCCGCTGGTCACCACCCAGTCGGAGCACGACACCGCTCTGGCATGGTTCTTCAGGATGGCGGCGACCGCCGCCCGGCGTTCCGACCTGGGCCCCGAGCGGCTTCCCCGCTACGGAGCCGTCGGCAGCTACGGGCTCGGCGGCGTGGACGCCCAGGCCGCCACGGCCGACAGCGGACAGATCCGCTACGCCTTCGAGTCCGGCGTCCGCTACAACGTCGAGTGCAGCCGGGTGATCGTGAAGAGGGGGCTGTCCCTCCAGGGCGCCCACTCCGACCTGGTCCATGCCGAGCTGGCCGGCCTGGTGTGGGAGGCGGCGCTACCCGCCCCAGGAAGCCGCCGCTGGAACGACTGATCCCGACCGGTCCCCGACGGGTCCCCCGCAGGTGCCCAGAACGCGGTCCAGGACTGCCTACCCTGGAACAGGGCCCCGGCCCTCCCTCTCCACCGCCCGCCGTGCCTCGGCCACCACTTCGGGATCAGTGACGAAGTGGGTGTCCTGCTCGGCCGACGCGCCCCCGGTGCCGAGCGGCACCCAGCGGCCTCCCCGCGGGGTCGGCGCCCTGGTCTTGGCGGAGAGGTGGACGGCGGAGGCTCCGGCCGAGGTCAGGGCCGGGATGTCGGCGGGGCGAACCCCGCCGCCGGCCATCACCTGCACCCCGGGGGCGGCGGCGGCCATCGCGGCGATCGTCTCCCGCCCCTCGGCCGCGGTGGGGGCACCGCCCGAGGTGAGGACCCGGGTGAGGCCGAGCGAGGGCAGCAGTGCGGCGGTGGCCACCGGGTCGGCGGACTGGTCGATGGCACGGTGCAGTGTGATGTCCACCGGGCGGCCCGAGGCGCGGGCCGCTTCGACGAGCCGGGCCACCGCCACGGTGTCCAGGGCGCCGTCGGCGGTCAGCGCGCCGATCACCACGCCACGGGCGCCGGAGGCGACGACGGACCGCACCTCGGCGGCCATCAGCGCGATCTCCTCCGCGTCATGGACGAAGCCGCCGGGCCGGCACCTGACCAGCACGTGCACCGGCAGCCCCTCCCGGGCGACCGCCTCCACCAGGGCCGCCGACGGGGTCAGGCCGCCCAGCTCCAGGGCGGCACAGAGCTCGACCCGGTCGGCACCGTTCTCCCGGGCAACGCGAGCGCCGGCCGGTGAGGTGACGGCGATCTCCAGGGCGGGTCGTACGGTCACTCGTCGTCCCCGCTGAGCGGCTGGTCGGAGGCGGGGATGAGGCGTGCCGACAGGTCCGGGTCGGTCATCTCGCGGTCGAAGGGGAACATCGGGCGGCGGATGCGGTGGTGGCCCAGGCGCACCAGATCCTGGTCCACACCGCCGGGGGTGAGCGCCATTTTCCAGCCGACCGACATGTCGAAGAGCTCGGGCTCCAGGTAGCCGATCTTCACGATCACGATGTCGGCGCCGCGCGGGTCGAGGTCCAGGTCGGTGAAGTCGTGCTCGTGGTGGTAGGGCTTGCGGAGCCTGGTGAGGATCACGTACACGCTGCCGACACGGATGACGACCTCGGTCTCGGCGTCGCGGTCGCCGTGCCGGACGGCGTGCACCACACCGGTCAGGGTGACCGGGCCCGCGTGCCGGTCGTCCACCTCGGCACCGGCGGTGACCGTGACGGTGGCGCCGACGCCGGCGTCAACGGCGGTCTCGACGGCGGCCGGTCCTGGCACCGAGGCGTAGATGACGGTCGGGCCGTCGTCCTTCCGGAACTCCGGGCGGGCCAGCAGCCGGGTCAGGCCCCAGGTCACGTCACCGGCGCCGCCGGCGGTCGGATTGTCCCCGGTGTCGCTGATGAAGTACGGGCGCAGGTCACCGGCCAGGGCCTCGTCCAGAATGCCGTCGAAGGTGCCGGTGGGGGCGACGAAGCCGAAGTCGTCGCGGGCCTTCCAGAAGCCCTGGGCCAGGCGTTCGGCACCGGCCGACACGGCGGCCCGGTCGGTGCCGGTCACCACCACCGCGGCGCGGTTGCGCGGTTCGTCGGCCCAGGCGTAGCCGACCCATATCGCGGCGTCGGTCACACCGTCCACGGCCTCGGTCTCGGCGACGGCCGCGTACACGCTCCTGGCCGGCTCGATCCGGGTGGAGGTCTGCTCGCCGGCCAGCAGCACCGGCACCGGCACCCAGGCCTTGACCGGGCGGGGCGCGCCGGAGACCAGCAGGTCCACCAGGTTGCGGACGGCCCGCTCCTTGGTCTCCATGTGGTCCTCGTGCGGGGCCATCCGGTAGCAGGTGATCAGGTCGCTGCCGTGGACGAGTTCGCGGGAGACGTTGCCGTGCAGGTCCATCGAGGTGGAGATGATCACGTCGGGGCCCACGGTGGCGCGGATACGTTCCAGGAGCACCGCCTCGGCGTCGTCGACGCCCTCCACGGTCATGGCGCCGTGGATGTCGTACCAGAGGCCGTCCGGCCGGGGCAGCGCGGCGAGCCGCTCGATCAGCTCGTCGGTCAGCTCGGCCCAGGCGTCGGCGGTGACGGTGCCGCCCGGCAGCGACTTGCCGACCAGGGCGCCGTACCAGTCGGCCGCCTCGCGCAGTTCCTCGCCGGGGGCCAGGAAGGGGTAGCGGTCCAGCACGTCGGCGCCGCGCGAGGGATGGAAGGCGGGGGCCCGGGTGCGGGCGGGAGAGAAGGTGGACGACTCGATGCCGAGTCCGGCGATGGCGATGACCGGGCGGGCTGCGGCGGTGCGGGATTGCGGCATGGCTCCTCGTAGCTCGTAGGGAGTGGGGCTTCGGGCGTCGGGGCGTCAGGCGTGGCGGGGCGCGGGGGCGCGGAACCGGTCGGTGGCCGGTTCCGCGCCGCCGGCCCCGCGCAGGGCATGGGCCATGGCGCGTTGCAGGGCGAACTGTCCGGCGCCGACCAGTCCCGCGTCGGCGCCCAGGCTGGCCCGCTCGATGGCGAGGTGTTCGGTGACCAGCGGGTGGCAGCTCTCGTAGAGCTGGCTGCGCACAGCGGCGACGAACGGCTCCAGGGTGGAGAGGATGCCGCCGAGGTAGACGGCGTCCGGGTTGAAGAAGTTGACGTTGGCCGCGAGCACTTGGCCGAGGTAGTCGCCGGCCCTGCGAACCGCGCGCGTGGCCTCCGGGTCGGCGTCGACGGCCAGCCGCACCACGTCCTCCGGGCTGCTGACGTCGACCCCGCGCTCACGCAGGATGCGGACCAGGGCGGCGCCGGACGCCACGGTTTCCAGGCAGCCGGTGTTGCCGCAGGAGCAGGGGATGTCGCCGCCGCCGCCGATCCGGATATGGGTGATGTCGCCGGCCGCGCCGGTGGCGCCCCGGTAGAGATGTCCGTCGACCATGACGCCGGCGCCGATCGCGGAGCCGATCTTCACCATGATCGTCTTCCGGTGCTCGGCGGGCCGTACGGTGTGCTCGCCGACCGCCATGCAGTTGGCGTCGTTGTCCACGGCGGCCGGGACGCCGAAGCGTTCCTCCAGCCAGGCGGTGACGGGGAACCGGTTCCAGCCCGGCATCCGGGACGGCATGACAGCGGAGCCCGACACGATGTCCACCGGTCCGGGCAGCGAGAGCCCGACCCCGCGCAGTTGGTCCCGTCCGCGCTGCTCGGCCAGCGCCTCCAGGGTCTCGGCGAGCCGCGGCAGGGCCGCCTCGGGACCGTCGGCGATCAGGAAGGGGACGGTCGAGACATCGGTCAGGCCGCCGCCGGGCAGCACTACACCGATCCTGGCGTGCCGGCCGCCGAGGTCGGCGGCGACGGCGAACTCGTCGTTGCTTCCCAGTCTCAGCGCTTTACGGGGGCGCCCGCCGGTGGAGGACTGGGTGCCCTCCTCGGCGATCAGCCCGCGCTCCACCAGTTGGGCCACGCTGAGGGAGATGGTGGAGGCGGAGACGCCGAGCAGGCCGGCGAGTTCGGCGCGCGACGAGGCCTGGCCCGATGCGACGAGTTCCAGGACCCGCGCGGCGAGAGCCGAGGTGCCTTTCGCGGCCTTGCCGTCCCAAGCACTTATTCCAGTCATGTAAGAAGTAACTTCCGCAACGGTATGTATGGCGACGACAGTATGCCCGCACTTCATGCGGGGGAAGAGTCCGGTGAAGAAAGTGAACCGTCCACGAAATCCCTCAAATCAATCTAAATGCACCCACAAAAGAAGGCCGATCGAGGCGGGGAGACTTTCTTCGAACCCGCAGTAACTTACTTGTTACTAATTCTTGCTTTGTTTCTCAGGTGTGTCCGGCGTTAGCTGTCGTGAACGCAGTGCCGGTCCTGCGGCACCCGCCCCGGTCTCTGGAACGCATGCGGGCCCTTTCACCCTGAGGAGAATCATGTTCCCTGGTCACACGGCGAACAGCCGCCGCTGGGCCCTCGTCGCGGGCGCCGCTGCCACCGCGTGCGCTCTGCTGACCGGCTGTTCCGGCGGCGGTACCTCGTCGTCCGGCTCCGGCTCGTCGGACACCATCAACTACGCGCTGCCGGCGAACTTCACGCCGAATTGGATACTCCCGGTCGGCACTGCCGCGCACCTGAACACCAACAACTCCTCCATATCCCAGTCCCTTTGGGAGCCGCTGATCGCCTATGACGGCTCCACCGGCACGGTCGGCTGGAACAAGAAGAACTCGCTGGCCACCGCCGCCGAATTCGCCGAGGACAGCAGGAGCGTCACCATCACGCTCGGCAACCGGCACTGGAGCGACGGCAAGCAGATCACTTCCCGGGACATGGAGTTCTGGTTCAACCTCGTCAAGGCCAACAAGGACGAATGGGCCAGCTACAGCCCGGGCAAGGCGCCGGACAACTGGACCTCGCTGAAGGTCGTCGACCCGACGCACTTCACGATCACCTTCGACCAGGCGTACAACCAGCAGTGGATGCTCGCCAACCAGCTCAGCATGATCCGCGTGATGCCTCAGCACGTCTGGGACAAGACCAGCGACTCGGGCACCGTGTCGGACCTCGACCGCACCCCCGCGGGCGCCAAGAAGGTCTGGACGTACCTGAACGACTCCGCCAAGAAGATTTCCGGCTACGCGACCGACCCGCTCTGGAAGACGGTCAGCGGCCCGTACACCATCAAGTCGTTCTCCACGGCCGGCAAGGTCGTACTGACCGCCAACACCAAGTACGACGGCGGCGGCAAGGCCAACATCAAGAACGTGAACCTGCTGCCGTTCACCACCACGGACGCCGAGGAGAACGCGCTCCGGGCGGGCACGGTCGACTACGGCTACATCAACGCCACCAACCTCAGCCAGAAGTCGTCGTTCGCCGCCAAGGGCTACACGGTGAAGCCGTGGTCCGGCTGGGCCATCACGTACATGCCCTACAACTTCAACAACCCCACCATGGGCCCGGTCTTCAAGCAGCTCTACGCCCGCCAGGCGATCCAGATGTCGGTGGATCAGACCACGCTCTCCAAGGTCGTCTTCAACGGCACCGCGGTCCCGACCTACGGTCCGATCCCGCAGGGCCAGAGCTCGTCCTTCGTCTCGCCGGAGCAGCAGAACAACCCGTACCCCTTCTCCACCGCCAAGGCGAAGCAGCTTCTGAGCGACCACGGCTGGACCGAGCAGGACGGCACCATGGTGTGCACCGCGCCGGGCACCGGCGACAACCAGTGCGGCGCCGGCGTGGACAAGGGCACGAAGTTCCAGATGCAGGTGCTCTCGCAGTCCGGTTCGACCGTGACCGACAACATGATGAGTGCCCTGCAGTCGTCGTTCGCCAAGAGCGGCATCGGCTTCACCATCAAGACCGCCCCGGTCAACTCGGTCCTCGCGCAGTCCGGCCAGTGCGAGCCCGACGACGCGGGCTGCAAGTGGCAGTTGTCGTTCTTCGGCACCGCCGGTAGCTGGTACTTCCCCGCCTACCCGAGCGGTGACGCGCTCTTCGCCACCGGCGGCGGCTCCAACTTCGGCAACTACTCCAACCCCGCGGTGGACAAGCTGATCGACGAGACCACCACCTCCTCCTCCGACGAGGCGGTGCAGAAGTACAGCGCGGCCCTGGCCGAGGACCTCCCGGTCATCTGGCTGCCTGAGCCGGACTACCAGGTCTCCGTGGTCAAGAACGGCCTGGGCGGCTTCGCCCAGGACTCGCTCGCCAACTTCCACCCGGCCATGTGGAAGTGGACCACCAAGTGAGCGCGGCCCGCGACCGCGCGCAGCACTGAGCCGAAGCGACCGGAAAGCACATGACCACTTCCACGTACCTGTTCCGACGGGCCCTCCAGGCCGTCGCGGTGATCGTCATCGTGACGATCGTGGTCTTCTGTCTGCTGCACGCCCTGCCCGGGGGTCCCGCTCGCGGGATCCTCGGCCCGCAGGCCACAGCGCAGCAGATCGCGTCCTTCAACCACGAGCAGGGACTCGACAGGCCACTGCCCGTGCAGTACCTCTACTACCTCGACCGACTGCTGCACGGCGACCTGGGAACCTCGTACACCCTCAATGAGCCGGTCTCCCAGCTCATCACCGAGCGGTTGCCCAAGACCCTGGTGCTCACCGCCCTGTCGGCGGTCGTCGGCCTCCTGTTGGCTGTCCCGCTGGGCATGTGGCAGGCCGTCCGGCGCAACAGGCCGGTCGACTACGTCATCACCACGCTGAGCTTCATCGCCTACTCCACACCCGTGTACTTCCTCGGGCTGGTCCTGGTGCTGGTGTTCAGCCAGGTGCTGCCGTGGTTCCCGTCGCAGGCCCCGCAGGGGGACACGCTCGCCCAGGTGTTCGCCGATCCGCAGGCGCTGGTGCTGCCGGTCGTCGCCGGTGCCGCCTCGATGATCGCGGTGTTCAGCCGCTACATGCGGGCGGCAACCCTGGAGAACCTGTCCGAGGACTACGTCAGGACGGCGCGGGCCGGCGGCTCCCGCTCCCGCGCCATCCTGTGGCGGCATGTGTTCCGCAACTCGCTGACGCCGGTGATCGCCATGCTCGGCTACTACGTGCCGGTGCTGTTCGGCGGCGCACTGGTGGTCGAACAGCTCTTCAACTACCCCGGTATGGGCCTGCTCTTCTGGACCGCCGCGCAGTCCTCCGACTACCCGGTGCTGCTGGGCTGTGTGCTGGTCATCGCGATCGCCACCGTGGCCGGCACGCTGCTCGCCGACATCGTCCAGCGGCTCATCGACCCCCGAGTGAAGGCAGGCCGGGCATGAGCGCCCTCATCCAGCCGGACCGGATGCCCGGCAAGGCCACCGCCGCCACCGCGGCGTCCGGCTCCCGGCTCGCCGTCCGGCGCTTCCTGCGCAACCGGCTCGCCGTGGTCGGGCTCGGCGTCGTGGTCTTCTTCTTCCTGTTCTGCTTCGTCGGGCCGCTGGTGTACTCCACCGACCAGACCCACACGATGCTCGAACAGGTCAACCTCGCCCCCAGCGGCTCGCACTGGCTCGGCACCGACGCGGTCGGCCACGACGAGCTGGGCCGGCTGATGTACGGCGGCAAGGTGTCGCTGATCGTCGGCCTCGCCGCGGGCATCCTGGCCACCGTGATCGGCACCCTGTGGGGCGCCGCCGCCGGCTACGCGGGCGGCTGGATCGACGCGGTCATGATGCGGATCGTGGACGCGGGGATCGCCATCCCGGCGCTCTTCATCCTTCTGGTGGTCTCCGCCATCACCACCCCGGGCCCGACCGGACTGATCGTCATCCTGGGCGTCGTCTCCTGGCTGATGCCGTCCCGGCTGATCAGGGCCGAGACGCTCACCCTGAAGAACCGCGACTACGTCCTGACCCTGCGGGCCATCGGCGGAACGCACGCCCGGGCGATCACCCGGCACATCCTGCCGAACTCGGTCTCGACCATCATCGTCGCGGCCACCTTCCAGATCGCCGACGCCATCCTGCTCGTCGCGTACGTCTCCTACCTGGGCCTGGGCGTCCAGCCGCCGGCCACCGACTGGGGCGGCATGCTCTCGGCCGGTCTCACCGCCGCCTACTCCGGCTACTGGTGGCTCATCCTGCCGCCGGGCCTGGCCATCATCCTGGTGGTGTGGGCGTTCAACGCGATCGGGGACGGACTCCGCGACGCATTCGACGTGAGGGGACGCGGATGACCGCCGCCCAGGGCTCCGCCGCCCCGCAGGCCGGGCCCATTCTCGAACTCGACGACCTCGGGGTCGTCTTCACCACCGAGACCGGCGACGTGCCGGCCGTCCGGGGTGTCTCCCTGCACGTCCGCCCCGGCGAGACGCTCGCCCTGGTCGGCGAGTCGGGTTCCGGCAAGTCCACGATCGCGCTGGCCGCGATGGGCCTGCTGGACGGCAACGCCCGTGCCACCGGCAGTGCCACCATCGCCGGCCATCAGATGGTCGGTGCCCGTGAGGCCGACCTGGCCGCGCTGCGCGGCCGGACCGTCACCATGGTGTTCCAGGAGCCGGCCACCGCGCTGGACCCGCTGACCCGGATCGGCAAGCAGATCGCCGAGGTGATCCGCAATCACCGCGAGGTGTCCGCCAAGGACGCCGCCGCCGAGGCCGTCGGACTCCTCCGCAGGGTCGGCATCCCCGAGCCGGAGAAGCGGGCCGGCGCCTATCCCTTCCAGCTCTCCGGCGGACAGCGCCAGCGCGTGGTCATCGCCATGGCCATCGCGAACGACCCCACCCTGCTGATCGCCGACGAGCCGACCACCGCGCTGGACGTCACGGTGCAGGCCGAGATCCTCGACCTGCTGCGCCGCCTCGCCGTCGAGACCGGCACCGGCGTCCTGCTGGTCACCCACAACATGGGCGTGGTCGCGGACTTCGCCGACCGGGTCGCCGTGATGTACGACGGCGAGATCGTGGAGACCGGCCCGGTCGAGGACGTGCTGCTCCGCCCGTCCCACGACTACACCAGGCGGCTGCTGGCCGCGGTGCCCCGGCTGTCGGTCGCCGAGGCGGGCCCGCCGGTACCGTCGCCCGCCGCCACCCGCCCGGACACCGAGCCGGTCGTCGAACTCCGCGATGTCTCGGTGGTGTTCGGCCGCGGCAAGGGTGCCGTACGGGCTCTGGACCAGGTGTCGCTCACCGTCCACGCCGGGGAAACCCTGGGCCTGGTGGGCGAGTCGGGCTCCGGCAAGTCCACCGCCTCCCGGGTCGCGCTCGGTCTGATCCGGCCGGACTCCGGCACCGCCTCGCTGTTCGGCGCCGACCTGGCGCGCACCCGCTCCCGGGCCCGGCGGGCGCTGCGGGCCGGTATCGGCGTGGTGCTCCAGGACCCGGTGGCCTCGCTGGATGCCCGTATGACGGTCGGCGAGTGCATCGCCGAGCCGCTCAGGGTGCACGGCCGCGGGCTCTCCGCCAAGGACCGCCAGGCCAAGGTCGCCGCCGTCCTCGAACGGGTCCGGCTGTCGCGTGATCTCGCCCGGCGTGCCCCCCGCGAGCTGTCCGGCGGTCAGCGCCAACGGGTCAGCCTGGCCCGCGCCCTGGTCCTGGAGCCCCGGCTGCTGGTCGCCGACGAGCCCACCAGCGCGCTCGACGTGAGCGTGCAGGAGGCGGTGCTCGAAGTGATCTCCGAACTCCAGGACGAGCTGGGCTTCGCCTGTCTCTTCGTCTCCCACGACCTCGCCGTCGTACAGCACTTCGCCCAGCGCGTCGTGGTGATGCGGGCCGGCAGGATCGAGGAACAGGGCGCCACCGGCGCGACCCTGCTGCACCCGGAGACCGACTACACCCGCCGGTTGCTGGCCGCCGTGCCGGTACCCGACCCGGTGATCCAACGCGGCCGCAGAGCCGAACGCCTGGCCACCCTCGCGGCCGACCGGACGGAGGCCCAGGGGTGAGTTCCCACGACCGTACGCTCTTCGCCGGGGTGGACATCGGCGGCACCACCACCCAAGTGGTGCTCTGCGGCGAGGACTTGACCGTGCTGGACCGCGCCGAGGTGGCGACCCCGGCGGCCGACGGCGGCCAGGCCATGATCGACGCGGCCATGGACGCGCTGGCCCCGCTGCTGAAGCGCACCCCCGGCCGCCTCGCCGGCAGCGGGGTCGGCGCGGCCGGCGTGGTGGACTCCGTCACCGGCCGCATCCTGGTGGCCAGCGACTCCTTCACCGGCTGGGCCGGCTTCGCGGTGACGGACGCCGTCGAGAAGGCCCTGGGCGTCCCGGCCTTCCTGGACAACGACGTCAACGCCTTCCTGTACGGGGAGGTGTCCGGCGGCGCCGTACGCGGCGAGCCGGACGTCCTCGGGATGACACTGGGCACCGGGGTCGGCGGCGCGCTGTGGACCGGCGGCGCCCTGTTCACCGGGCCGCACGGCGCGGCCGGCGAGATCGGGCACATCCCCGGCTTCGGCGATCTGCCCTGCTCGTGCGGCGGCCGGGGCCATCTGGAGACCCTGGCCTCCGGCCGCTCCATCGGCGCTCGTTACGCGGACCGCACCGGCCGTCGGCTGACCGCCCGCGAGGTCGCCGAGGCCGCCGGCCACGGTGACCAGGACGCCCTCGCGGTGTACCGGGCCGCCGGAGCCGGGATCGCCCGGGCGATAGTCATGACGGCGGGCGTCGTGGACATCACCACGGTGGTCGTCGGCGGCGGGGTCAGTCGTGCCTGGCCCCTGCTGGAACCCCTCATCATGGCATCGCTGGCCGCCGACCCGCCGGTCAGCGGCCACCCGGTGCGACTGGTCAGGGCAGCCCTGGCCACCGATGCGGTACCGGTCGGCGCCGCGGCCCGGGCCCGGCGGGAGCTGGCGGCGAACGCCGGGATCTGAGGAAGCCGCCCCGCCTCTGCCCGCCCCTCCACCGCTTCGGGGCGATGCCCGCGGCGTTCCCGCGGACGTTCGCCGCGAGGACGACGACCGCGAAGACCGGGCCGAGGCGGACGGTGTCCGGTGCGGACGGTCCCTGGAAGGCCCTTCCCCGTTGTGTGCGCGATGACTTGGTGTGTGCCCGCGGCCGGCCGCTCCGTCCTGTCCCCGGCAACGGACGCCTGTTCGGCTTCTTGGATAATGAGGGCACGAAGGGGAACGACGCGGACGCCGCCGATGTGAACGGCCGACCCCGGCATGCCCCGGTCATTCGCACAAGACAGGAAATATGAGCCCGATGCCTCATAATGACGCGGCCTCGACCGACGAAACCGCCGAACGGCTGGTCGCCGGTCGCTACCGCCTACGGTCCGTGCTCGGCGAGGGCGGTATGGGCACCGTGTGGCGGGCCCGTGACGAGGTGCTGCACCGTGAGGTCGCCGTCAAGGAGGTACGCGCGCCCGCCGGACTGGCCACGGAGCAGGTCCAGCGGCTGTATGCCCGCCTGGAGCGGGAGGCCCTGTCGGCGGCACGCATCAGTGCTCGGAGCGTGGTGACCGTCCATGACGTGACCACCCACGACGGCCGGCCCTGGATCGTCATGGAGTTCGTCCGTGGCCGCTCGCTCGCCGAAGTGATCAGCTCCGAGGGCGCCCTCTCCCCGCAGAGGTCCGCCCGCATCGGTGCCGAGGTGCTCGCCGCTCTGCGCGCCGCGTACGACGCCGGGGTGCTGCACCGCGATGTGAAACCCGCCAATGTCCTGCTCGGTGACGACGGCAGGGTGGTACTGACCGACTTCGGCATCGCCACCCTTGAGGGGGATGCCGCACTGACGATGACCGGCGAGGTCATCGGCTCTCCCGAATATCTGGCGCCGGAACGGGCGTTGGGCCGGATTCCCACCCTCGCGTCGGATCTCTGGTCACTCGGTGCGCTGCTCTACACGGCCGTCCAGGGCCGGTCGCCCTTTCGCCGGACGACTCCCCTCGCCACCCTGCGCGCTGTCGTCGACGATCAGTTGCCGCCGCCGCACCGGGCCGGACCCCTCACGTCCGTCATCGAGCGCCTGATGCACAAGGATCCCGCCCAGCGAATGTCGCCCGACGAGGCGGAGCGGGAGCTCCGTGCGGCGGCTGCCGACACGGCCGAACCGTCCGCGCGGCCCCTCGCGCCCGCCGACGGGGAACTGCCCACCGCCGAGACCTCGTTCGGGGAGACCGCAGAGGGGGCCACGGTCGGGTCACCGACCACAACAGCGGCGTCGCCGGTCCCGGGGAACACCACGGATACCGGGGACATGACAACGGTTGCCGATATTCCGGCAGCAGGGGCTCCTGCTGCGCCCCGGCCCGCCATTCCGGAATCCGGCACCGTGACCGCAGTCGGCATCTCCAACTCCCTTGGGCAGCCGACGCTTTCCGGTTCAACGACGACCGCCTCCGCCACGGCGGCCGCCCCCGCGCCACGCTCCCCGGAGGCCGGCCCGGCTGCGGGCACGGCAAGGCCACCCGTCATACCGGCAGGACCGGCAGGACCGGCAGCAGGAACCGTGTCCACGACGCCCGCGTCGCCATCCGACTCCCAACCCGCACGGCGACGGCGCGTCGGATACCTGATCGCCGGGGCGGCCCTGGCGCTCGCCCTGATCGCCGGGGGGCTGGTCTACGTGCTCGTCAATGGCGACGACGGGGCCGGTACGAAGGCCGGGTCACCCCTGGAGCAGGGCGACACAGCCGGGCAGCCCGTCTCGGTCAGTGTGAAGGGCAGCTCGACCACGTACACCGGAAGCTGCCCCGCCAATGACTCGTCCCCCCGCTTCACCGCGACCTTCACGGTCACCCGGCTGCCCTTCCAGTTCTCGTACCGCTGGGTCTCGACGAACGGTTCGGTGATCGACGAGGAGTGGCGGACGCTCGCGTTCGAGGAAGGCGGTCCCCGCACCCACGAGGAGTCGGTGCAACTGTCGACGTACGCGGAGTCCGGAACGCTCGAAAGCGGGATGGCCGTCGAGATCCAGTCCCCCTTCGAGACGGTGTCCAACTCGGTACCGTTCTCTGTGACATGCGTCACGACGGTGGGCGGCTAGATCCTTTCTCGCCGTCAAGGCCCGGGCCCCGACCGGCAGGCCGGGGGAACTCGCGCCGTACACAGCCACGGCATGGCACATCCGGCGCACTTCAATCGATAAGAATTGAGCCGTTGTCGGTCGCACTCGGATGTCAACGGTCAAATACGGTCTTCCGGACCGGAGTTCCGAGGGCGGCCGGAACATTCCACCCTCGTAGCGGGCCAACCACAGACGTGGTTCCTCCACCCGCAACCGAGACTTTCGCAAGGAGTTTCTGTGTCGTCGGTCATCGTGGGACGTACGGGTCCCTTCGCCGGTCAGAGTGCGGTTCTGGGCGGTGCTCCGCTGCGGTTCGGACGCAAGAGCGACAACGACGTGATCATCGTCAGCGCCAACGCCTCCCGCCTGCACGCCGAAATCCTCACGGAGGACGGCGCGTACGTGCTCCATGACCGGAACAGCAGGAATGGAACCTTCGTCAACGACCGGCGGATCACCCGTCATGTTCTGGTGCCCGGCGACTCCATACGCATCGGCGACGAGACCTTCCTGTTCGAGACCCAGGAGGCCCTGGAGACGGTCCTGGTCTCCCAGCTCGAATCGCCCCGTACCGACGGCCCGGCCGACCCGGGCGAGCTGCGCGTCACGGTCACAGGAGGGGGCCCGGTCGGCCTCGCCTTTGCCCTGCTGCTGGAGAAAGCGCTGCCCGGGAAGGTCTCGGTCACTGTCTACGAAGGCCGGTGGATCAAGGACGGCGCCAGGGTGGTCTGGAAGGACGAGACCCACGGCAACGTACGGCGCAAGCAGGTCGTCACCGTCCAGAGCCGGCAGTACCTCGCGCTGACCGACGAGATGCAGTCGGTTCTCTTCGACGACGAGGCGTCCTGCTCCGAGATGTGGCCCGTGGGACCGGACTCCGTGGACGGCCGCGCGCCCCGCAACATCCGGATCGCCTACATCGAGGACAAACTGCTGGAGCTGGCCAACACCAAGCCCGCCATCCGCCTCGTACCGGAGCGTTTCGACCCCACGGAGCCCAAGCACCGGCTCTCCCAGGAGAACGTCCTGGTCATCTGCGAGGGCGGCCGGTCACGTACCCGCGAGCACTTCGGGGACCGTTTCGGTACGGCCGACGCCTCGATCTACTCGCTCGACGGGGAGCACCTCCAGGACGTGGTGCTGGGACTGCGGGTCAAGTCCCGGCTCACGGATCCGATGAGTGTCCTGCTGACCGTGTCCCAGAACCGGTTCCTGCTCAACTCCCTGCGCGGCGAGGGCTTCCTGAACATGAGGCTGACTCGCGACGAGGCGCGTGACGTGATCGGCATCGACCCGGTCCGGCACGTGTTCGAGGAATGCATCGCGGCCCGGCCCTGCGTGATGAGCCGCCACGAGGACAACGAATTCGTCTGCCCGACCCATGGGACCCTGTTCCTGCCCGCCCTGCTGCGCAGTTCGCCGCTGTGGAAGCGGATCAAGGAGGGCCTGAAGCTGTTCGGTGTCCCCGAGGACGATCTGACCGCCATCACCTCGTTCCGGCTGGACATGGTGCAACGCCCCCGGTTCACAGCGCAGCTCACACGCCCCACCCCCACGAGCCCCGGAACATATGGCTTCCTGCTCGGCGACGCGGCGAACGCCATCCACTTCTGGCCCGGACGCGGCCTCAACAGCGGCCTTGCCTCGGCCGTCTCGCTGGCTCGGTCCCTCAGCCGGGCATGGCGGGGCCGGCCGCTCCGCGACGCGGACTTCACCCGGCACGAGGCGGCGATGTCGATGCTCCAGTACCGGCACAAGAGCCGTGCCTGGAACGCCATGGTCACCACCGACGAACAGGGCTCCACTCGCGCGATCAAGGACATTATCGCGCTGAGCATGACGGAGGACGGGGCAGCCGAAGCCGCCGCCGAGCGGTCCGACGACCTGGACATCCTGCTCGACCGTATGCGTGCGATCCGTGAGCGCCTGGTCGCCCGCCTCCCCGGAATGCCCAGCGACGAGGAACTGCGGAGCCATCTGTCGGCACTCGCTCCGTCGACCCTGCGGACCCTGCAGGAGAGCGGTGCGTGGGACACACTGATCGTCGGTGGTGAAGAGGCCGACATCGACATCTTCTACGAGCCGAACGCCCCTGCCTTTGTGGCACCCCCCGTCGAGCCGGTGAGCCACGAGGTCGCCGAAGCACGGGTGCTGTATCTGGCGTGAGCCGACAACGGGTGGGTCCGTCCGGTGACCGGGGCCCGTCACCGGACGGACCGACCCTGCCGTGCGGTGGGCGAAGAACTCGCCCACCGGGCACCGGTTCCCAAGAAACACGGAAAGGCGGTACCGGATTTCTCCGATACCGCCTGTGACCTGCGTAAACGCTGGTCGGGACGACAGGATTTGAACCTGCGACCCCTTGACCCCCAGTCAAGTGCGCTACCAAGCTGCGCCACGTCCCGATGCCCGGACTCGTCAGGGGAAATCCCCCGCGGTGACCGTGCACAACAAGATTACCCCACTCCGTGCGGCGGAAGGACTCAGCCTGTCCAGGGCCTGTCGGAGGGACAATCGGTCCATGACTCAGAACGGCAGGGACCGGGACAGCGAAGGGCGGGCGCGGAGTGCGCGGCCGCGGGACGGGCTGGGGCGGCCGTTGCCGTACGGGGCGGTGGGGGTGGAGCGGCAGCCCGAGGGGGTGGTGCGTACGCCAGAGGAGACCGTACGGGAGGCACAGCGCCTGCTGGACGAGGGCAAGCCGTTCCACGCCCACGAGGTGTTCGAGGACGCGTGGAAGTCGGGTCCCAAGGACGAACGCGCGCTGTGGCGCGGGCTGGCGCAGTTGGCCGTCGGGCTGACGCATGCCGCCCGCGGCAATACGGCGGGCGGGGCACGGCTGCTGCTGCGTGGCGCGGGCGGGATCGCCTCGTACCACTCCCCGTACGGTGTCGATGTCGCCGGACTGACCTCCTGGGCGGGCGAGTTGGCCGCACGGGTGACGGCGGGCGGGCCGGTGGACGCGAGCGCCGAGGCCCCCGGCTGACCGGCCCGGGCCGCTGAGCGGGCCCGCGCCGGCCCCGGTCAGTCGGTGAGCAGGACCACTTCCAGGGTGCGGGGACCGTGCACGCCCTCCACACGGTCGAGTTCGATGTCGCTGGTGGCCGAGGGTCCCGAGATCCAGGTCAGCGGCCGGGTGGGGTCCAGCAGCGGCATGGCCTGCGGTACGGAACCGACGACCTGGTCGGCCGTCCGTACGACACAGATGTGGTGGTCGGGGACGAGCGTGATACGGCGCCGCCCCTGGTCCGGCGCCGCGTCGAGGACGAGCGTCCCGGTCTCGGCGATGGCCAGGGCACAGCCGGTGACCACGCTGTCGACCGCGTCCAGTTCCCTGGGCGTCGCCTCGACGTCGTCATCCACCCGGGTGATGCTCGCGGGTGTCGCGGACAGCCAGGACGACGGGAGCAGCGGGGGTACGAGGACCGTACGGGCGCCGCGCCCGGCCAGCAGACGGGCGATCAGCGCGGGAAGTTCCTCGGTGTCCGCGCGGTGGACGATCGCGCGGTAGTCGGCGAGGTTCTCGGCGAGCAGATCGACGATGCGGGCGTCGGGCGTGTGCGTGTCCAGATAGTCACGGGCGGCCTCCGGGACCTCGGGCGCGTCGGCCACCGCCGTACGGATACGCGCGAGGATCCGCTCGCGCGCCCCGGCACCGGAGCCGGAGTCGCCGCCCGCCGCTGAGCCGTCGCCCGTACCAGAACCCGTACCGAAACCGGTGCCCGTGCCGGTGCGGGTGCCGCTGTCTGCGCTGGAGCCTGTGCTCATGTCCCGCTGTCCTTACGCTCATTGGCGTCGCCGCCCGTCGTACGACGTGCCCCGCCCCCGGCCGCCTGCTGCCCCGCCCGGTTCTTCTTCCACCACTCGCGGAACGGCTCCGGCGGCAGCTCGGGCAGGTCGCGCGTGTTCGTCCACGCCCCCGCGCCCGGCAGTTTCGACGGATGCAGCCTGCGGGTCTTCGACGCGGCCTTCTCCCCCATCGCCATCACCTTCGGATGGTCGAACACCCAGCCCGCCGCCTTCATCACGGCCTTCTCCAGCCGGTGCCCCTTGCCCCCCTGGTCCGCCACCCGCTCCCGCAGATGGACCAGGACCTCAGGGATGTCGATGGCCACCGGGCACACCTCGTAACACGCCCCGCAGAGCGACGAGGCGTACGGCAGCGAGGCGTCGATCTCGCTCCGCGTGCCCCGGAGCTGGGGGCTCAGGATCGCCCCGATCGGTCCCGGGTAGACCGAGCCGTACGCGTGCCCGCCGGCCCGCTCGTACACCGGGCAGACGTTCAGACACGCCGAGCAGCGGATACAGCGGAGCGCCTGCCGCCCGACCTCGTCGGCCAGCGTTTCCGTACGCCCGTTGTCCAGCAGGACGAGATGGAAGGTGCTCGGGCCGTCCGTGTCATGGGTGCCCGTCCACATGCTGGTGTACGGGTTCATCCGTTCGGCGGTCGACGAACGCGGCAGGGTCTGTAGAAAAACCTCCAGATCCCGCCAGCTCGGCACCACCTTCTCGATCCCCACCACGGAGATCAGTGTCTCGGGCAGTGTCAGGCACATCCGCCCGTTGCCCTCGGACTCGAAGACGACGAGCGTGCCGGTCTCGGCGACCATGAAGTTCGCCCCGGAGATCCCCACCTTGGCGCGCAGGAACTTCTCGCGCAGATGCAGCCGGGCCGCCTCGGCGAGTTCGCCGGGGGTGTCGGAGAGCCCCTCGGGAGCGGCCCGGCCCCAGGAACCCATCCGGTCGCGGAAGATGTCGCGGATCTCGCCCCGGTTGCGGTGGATCGCCGGGACCAGGATGTGGGACGGCCGGTCGTCGCCGAGCTGCACGATCAGTTCGGCGAGGTCGGTCTCGTACGCCGAGATGCCCTCGGCCTCCAGCGCCTCGTTGAGCCCGATCTCCTGGGTGGCCATCGACTTGACCTTGACGACCTCCGACTCGCCGGTGGCCTTGACCAGTTCGGCCACGATCCGGTTCGCCTCGGCCGCGTCGGCGGCCCAGTGCACCACGCCGCCGGCCGCCGTCACCGACTCCTCGAGCTGGAGGAGGTAGCGGTCGAGATGGCGCAGGGTGTGGTCCTTGATCCGCTTGCCGGCCTCGCGCAGCCGCGCCCAGTCGTCCAGCTCCGCGACGGCCTTGGCACGCTTGTCGCGGATGGTGTGGGTGGCATGACGCAGATTGGCCCGCAGCGTCTCATTGCCCACGGCGTCCTTGGCCGCGACCGGGAACGCCGGCATCCCCAGATACGTACCGCTCATGACCAGGGCTCCTCTTCCGTCGACGCCAGGATCTCCGCGAGGTGCACGGCGCGCAGCGGAGCGTCCTCACGGCTGACGATTCCGCCGAGATGCATCAGGCAGGAGTTGTCGGCGCCGCAGAGCACCCGCGCCCCGGTGGACACGGCGTTGCGCACCTTGTCCTGGCCCATCGCGGCCGAAACATCGGAGTTCTTCACGGCGAAGGTACCACCGAAACCACAGCACTCGTCCGCGCCCGGCAGCTCCCGCAGCTCCAGTCCCCTGACCGCTTCCAGCAGTCTCCGGGGCCGTTCGCCGAGCCCGAGCAGCCGCAGCCCGTGGCAGGACGGGTGATAGGTGACGGCATGCGGGAAGTACGCCCCGACATCGGTCACCCCGATCACGTCGACCAGGAATTCGGTCAGCTCGTAGGTCCGTGCGGCGAGGGCGCCCGCGGCCTCGCCACCGATGGCCGGATAGTGCTGCCGCACCATCGCCGCGCAGGAACCCGAGGGGGTCACGACATAGTCGTACCCCTCGAAGGCCCGTACGGTCCGCCGTACCAGCGGCTCGGTCTCGCGCCGGTAGCCGGTGTTGAACTGGGGCTGGCCGCAGCAGCTCTGCTCCTCGGGAAAGTCGACTTCGACACCCAGTCGTTCGAGCAGCCGTACGGTCGCGATCCCGGTGGACGGATAGACGGCGTCATTGACACAGGTGACAAAGAGGGCGACTCGCATGGGCGGAGCATATGTCGTGCGCGGTGATGCGCGTAAGACCCCTGAAGATCGCGAAGAGGCATCAGACCTCCGATGAGTCGTGCAGGGCGGGCATACGGCAGACTCGACGCGGTGAGAAAGATCTATGTCATCGGTATCGGAGCGGGCGACCCCGACCACCTCACCGTGCAGGCGGTCAGAGCGCTCCACGAGGTGGATGTCTTCTTTCTGCTCGACAAGGGCGAGGAGAAGGCCGGCCTCATGGAGCTGCGGCACGAGATCCTGCGCCGGCACGCCGCGGGCCATGACCACCGGCTGGTCGAGGTCCGCGATCCGGAGCGGGAGGCCGCCCCGGACGGCGCCGCCTATCCGGGAACCGTCGGGGACTGGCGGAGCCGGCGCGCCGACCTCTACGAGCGCCTGATCGGCGAGGAGCTGGGCGAGGGTCCTGACGACGACCGGACCGGGGCGTTCCTGGTCTGGGGCGACCCCTCGCTGTACGACTCCACGCTCGGCATCCTCGAAGAGGTCCTGGAGCGCGGCACGGTCCGGTTCGGCCACGAGGTGATCCCCGGCATCAGCAGCGTCTCCGCGCTGGCCGCCCGGCACCGTACCGGACTGAACCGGGTGGGCGGTCCCGTACAGATCACCACCGGCCGCAGGCTCGCCGAGGGATGGCCGGAGGGCGTGGACGACGTCGTCGTGATGCTCGACGCGCACCAGGCCTTCCGGCACCATCTCGCGGCCGATCCGGTCATCCACTGGGGTGCCTATGTGGGGACGGAGGACGAGATCCTGGTCTCCGGGCGGCTGTCGGAGGTGGCCGCCCGGATCGAGGAGCTGCGGTCGGCGGCACGTGCCCGCAAGGGCTGGATCATGGACACGTATCTGCTGCGGCGCGACCGGGACCGAACGGACCAGGACTGAAACGTTCAAATCCCCTCCGGCCCCGGGACACCCGCTAGCTCCGCCCCACGAAGTCCCAGGCGCCATGGTCCGCTCGGTATACGACAAACCCCGGTTCCGTGCGCAGATATTCGGCCCCGCCCGGTGCCCTCACCTCCTCGCGGCGCCGCGCGGGTACGTGGATCTCGGCCGTCGCGCCGACCGGCACCCGCACCGTGAGCCGCAGATCCGGGCCGATCTCCGACCATGCCACCGAGGCCGTGCCACGGACCGTACGGATGGATGTACGGGCCCAGGTGACTCCGGTGCGTCCGTCGGGCCGTACGGTGAAGCTGCGGTAGCCCGCGTCGCCCGGCCGCAGCCCCGCCACGTTCTCGTACAGCCACTGCGCGACCGTCCCCTGGAAGTAGTGGTCACGCGAGCGCGAGTCGAGCGGCCACATCTCCCACATGGTGTCGGCGCCGTTGTCGAACCAGTAGCCCCAACTGGGGTACGTACGTTGGGTGGCGATCGCGTGCGCGACCTCCGGGCGGCCGTGCGCGCACAGGACGCGCAGCAGCACGCTCGTGCCCAGCGCCCCGGTGTTGAGATGGTTGCCACGCGCCGTGATGTCCGCGACCAGACTGTCGAGCACCGAGGCGCGGGCGCCCGCCGGGACCAGGCCGAACGCCAGCGGAAGGGCGTTGGAGGTCTGCCGGTAGCCGGGGTCCTTCGCGGTTCTGTAGTGCCCGGAAGCCGGATCGAGGAAGGCGGCGTTGAGAGCGCTCTTGAGCCCGTCCGCCGCGCCGCGGTAACGCCCGGCGGTCTCGTCGTGGCCCAGCAGTTCACCGAGTTCGGCGGTCTGGGTGAGCGCCCTGTGGAGGTACGCGGTGGCTGTCAGCCGGGTGTCCTCGGGTGGGTTTCCGCCGTAGCCCGGCGGCAGATAGTCGCCGAGCGCGGTGAACGCGAGGCCGTCGACCAGCCGGTCCAGCTCCCAGTCCAGATAACGGGTCAGGGTCGGCCAGTGCTCGCGGGCCGTCCGGTCGTCGCCGTAGATCCGGTACAACTCCCGCACGAGAAAGGGGTATACGGTCGTCCACTCCGGGGACGGGCCGAGGTCGCCGTAGCCCCAGCCGCCGCTCGGCACGATCACCGGTAGCTGCCCGTCCGGGTTCTGACTGTCCTTCAGATCCCCGAGCCACTTCGCCAGGAAGCGGTGCATCCTGAAGGCATAGGTCATGACGGGCGCGCCGAGCTGGGCGTCGCCGGTCCAGCCGTTCTTCTCGTACATCGGTGTGTCGGTGGGTATGCCGTGCAGATTGTTGAGCAGGGTGCGGCGCATCGCCCGGTCGAGCTGCTCGTAGAACGGCTCGGAGCAGCCGAAGCCGCTGACCTCGGCGACCTTCGTATGGACGACCCTGCCCCGCAGATCGGTGGGGCGCGGGCGGGCCGGCAGGCCGCTGACCTGGACATACCGGAAACCCTTGTACGAGAACGAGGGTTCCCACACCTCCTCGCCCGCGCCGCCCATGCCGCCTGCACCGCCCGCGCCGCCCGCGCCGCCCGCGCAGATGTACTCGTCCCGCTGGAACCGCCCGGGCACATGCCCGGTCTCCGCGTGCACGGTGCCGTCGTCCTTGAGCTTCTCGCCATGGACGAGCCGGACGGTGGTGCCGGCGGGGGCCCGTACGGTCAGCCGGGTCCAGCCCGCGGTCGTACGGCCCATGTCGGCGACATACACCCCGGGGCTGGGTTCGGTGATCGCGGTGGGGGTGAGGGTCTCGATGACCTCGATGGGCTCCTGGGGCTGGGCGCACAGTGTGCCCCCGGGCGCCGGCTGGGTCTTCGGGTGGCGCCAGGCGCTGTCGTCGAAACCGGGCCGGGTCCAGCCCTCGGGAGCCAGCCGCGCGTCGTACGTCTCGCCCGCGTAGAGGGAGTTGGTGCGGGTGGGTCCTTCGGTGAGGCGCCAGTCGGTGCCGGAGACCAGGGTGGTGCGGGAGCCGTCGGGGTGTTCGGCCTCAAGACGGCAGAGGAGCCGGGGTTCGCCGTGCCAGGGCGGCCGGTGCCAGTTCCAGACATTGGGGGTGGTCATGCCGTAGAAGCCGCGTCCGAGGGTGACTCCGATGGCGTTGGTCCCGCGCCGGAGGAGGCCGGTCACATCGTGCACCGCGTACAGGACGGTCTCGTCGTAGTCGGTGAACGCCGGGTCGAGCACCTGGCTGCCGACGCGCTCCCCGTTCAACTCGGCGACGTAGTAGGCGAGTCCGCTGATGTAGAGCCGGGCCCGGCTGACCGGGCGGGGCACGGTGAACTCGCGCCGCAGCAGGGGCGCGGGCGCCTCGGGCACGGCGAACGAGACTCCGGTGCCCCAGGGGCCCTGGCCGTACGGCGCGAGGACGGCGGCGTCGCTCCAGCCGGTGTCGTCGAAGTCCGGCTGTTCCCAGCCCTGTTGATCGGTCCCGGCGGTACGCCAGCCCGGGCCGGTGACAAGTTCGTGGCTCGCTCCGTCGGCCGTCTCGATCAGCAGCCGTACGAGCAGTCCGGCCGGATTGACGGAGGCGCCGCCGCGATTGGTGGCGCGGGCCGCGAGCACGATCCGTCCGCCGGGGGCGGACCGTACGGCCTCGGTGACATCGGTGACCTGTCCGGTGCGCCATCCGTCGACCTGCTCGGGGGCATGGAGGACCTGCCGGCCGTCGAGATGCAGGGTGAAGTCGTCATCGGCGGTGGCGAGCAGGGTGGCACGGGTGACGGCGTCGGAGGTGGCGGCCGAGGCCGGGAGGGCAAGGCCGCCCCGGAACCACCGTGTGCCGACCGGGGCGTTGCCCGTGGTCGCCTCAGCGGTCCAGATCCAGGACGCGCCGTCGGCGGTCGGCGGTTCGGCGGCCGGGCCGGCGCCTATCCACTGCGCCTGCCAGTCCTCACCGCCGAGCGCGGTCTCCCACCAGCCGGCCGTGCTCCATGGCGAGGCGTGCCCCTCGGCGTCCCAGACACGGACCTGCCAGTGGCAGCGGGTACGGGGCGGCAGCGTGGGGCCCGCGTACGGTACGGCGACACCGGCGTCGGACGCCACCCGGCCGGTGTCCCAGAGGAGTTCCCGCCCGGCCGCGAGATCGTGCGCGTCGGCCGCGGCCCGTATCCGGTACGCGCCCTGCCGCGCGCCCCGGCCGTCGCCGCCGTCGAGTTCCCAGGACAGCAGGGGCGCCGCCACATCCGTACCGAGGAGCCGCTCGGCGTACTCGACCGTGGTGCGAACGATACGGAGCCGGCCTCCACGTGCCGCCCCGCCCGCCGAGGGCTTCGCCGAAGCCGGGGAACCCGCGGCCAGTGCGGCGGCTCCGGCTCCCGCGCCCACCACCGAGGCGTTCAGGAGCGCTCTGCGTGTCCAGCCCATGTCCATCGCAAACCCCTTCGACGGCAACGATTGAAACGTTTCACCATGCGCGCCCAGCATCGTAGGGCCGACCGCGAGCGCCCTACAAGAGGTGTGCGCGGGGCCGATGCTGAGCGGGCACCCGAGCCGCACCACGGCACCCTGCGGCGGCCTTCTCGCGCCGCCCAGCACCCCTGCCGGGTCAAGGATTTTTGCTTCGGGCTTCAAAAATTGCGCAGATTCATAGACTTCATGCGGCTGCGCTTCTAACCTTTTCGCGTCCGCAGAGTCCCCACGAGCCGCAAGGACGTATGTCTGTGACACTCCCCCCATCCCCCAGAAGCCGTTTGCTCAGGCGCGGCCTGTCCGCGTCCCTCTCCCTCGCACTCGCCGTGGCCGGGACGGCCGCGGCGGTGGTGCTGTCCACCGCGCCCGACGCGCAGGCGGCGGCGGTCCCCGCCCCCTCGCCCCTCGATGTCCAGGGCCGCGGCGCGACCGTGCCGTTCAAGGAGCAGGAGGCCGAGTACGCCGCGACCAACGGCACCCTGATCGGCCCCAACCGCCTTTACGGCACGCTGCCTTCGGAAGCCTCCGGGCGGCAGGCCGTGACGCTCGACGCGGTCGGTGAGTATGTGGAGTTCACGCTCACCGCCCCGGCGAACGCGATGTCGTTCCGCTACTCGCTGCCCGACAACGCGGCGGGCACCGGCCGCGACGCCGCCATCGACCTGCGGGTCAACGGCACCTCCCTCAAGAGCGTGCCGGTGACCTCCAAGTACGGCTGGTACTACGGCGGTTACCCGTTCAACAACAACCCGGGCGACACCAACCCGCACCACTTCTACGACGAGACCCGCACCATGTTCGGGTCGACCCTGGCGGCCGGTACGAAGATCAGGCTCCAGGTCTCCTCGACCGCCGCGTCGCCGAGCTTCACCATCGACCTGGCCGATTTCGAGCAGGTGGCCTCGCCGATCGGCAAGCCCGCCAACGCGATCGACGTGGTGACCGACTTCGGCGCGGACCCGACCGGTGGCGCCGACTCCACCGCCAAAATCCAGGCGGCGGTCGACGCGGGCCGTACCCAGGGCAGGGAGGTCTACATCCCGCAGGGCACCTTCCAGGTGCGCGACCACATCATCGTGGACAAGGTGACCCTGCGCGGCGCGGGCCCCTGGTACAGCGTGCTGACCGGACGCGATCCGTCCAACCGCAGCAAGGCCGTCGGTGTGTACGGGAAGTACGCCGACGCGGGCGGCAGCAGCAATGTCACCCTCAGGGACTTCGCCATCATGGGCGACATCCGTGAGCGCGTGGACAACGACCAGGTCAACGCCATCGGCGGCGCGATGTCCGACTCGGTCGTCGACAACGTCTGGATGCAGCACACCAAGTGCGGCGCCTGGATGGACGGCCCGATGAACAACTTCACCATCAAGAACAGCCGCATCCTGGACCAGACCGCGGACGGCGTCAATTTCCACCGGGGCGTCACCAACTCGACGGTCACCAACACCTTTGTGCGCAACACGGGTGACGACGGTCTGGCCATGTGGGCGGAGGCCGTCCCGAACGTGAACAACAAGTTCACGTTCAACACGGTGATCCTGCCGATCCTGGCGAACAACATCGTCACCTACGGCGGCCGGGACATCACGATCTCCGACAACGTCATGTCGGACACCATCACCAACGGCGGCGGGCTGCATATCGCCAACCGCTACCCGGGGGTCAACTCCGGTCAGGGCACGGCGGTTTCGGGCGTCGCCACCGCCGCGCGCAACACCCTGATCCGGACCGGGAACAACGACTACAACTGGCGCTTCGGCGTCGGCGCGATCTGGTTCAGCGGTCTCAACGAGCCGATCAACGCCACCATCAACATCTCCGACAGCGAGGTCCTGGACAGCTCCTACGCCGCGATCCATCTCATCGAGGGCGCGACGAACGGGCTGCGTTTCAACAACATCAGGATCGACGGCGCGGGCACCTACGCGCTCCAGATCCAGGCACCGGGCACGGCCTCGTTCACCAATGTGACCGCCACCCACATCGCGCAGTCCAACCCGATCCACAACTGTGTGGGCAGCGGCTTCCAGATCACCCAGGGCTCGGGGAACTCGGGCTGGTACGCCAACCCGCCCGCCTGCACCGGCACCTGGCCCGACCCGGTGTGGACCAACGGCGGTGTGCCGGGCGGTCCCACCACCCCGCCGACCACACCTCCGACCACACCGCCCACAACGCCTCCCACCACCCCGCCGGCGGAGACGGGCAACCTCGCCCAGGGACGTACGGTCACGGAGTCGGGACACGCTGATGTGTACGGCGCCGGCAACGCGGTCGACGGCAACGCCAACACCTACTGGGAGAGCACCAACAACGCCTTCCCCCAGTCAATCACAGTGGATCTCGGCGCCCCGAAGGCGGTCAAGCGGGTCGTGCTGAAGCTGCCTCCGGCGTCCGCGTGGGCAACCCGTACGCAGACACTGAGTGTGCTGGGCGCCACCGGCACCACGTACAGCACACTGAAGGCTTCGGCCAACTACACGTTCAACCCGTCGAGCGGCAACACCGCGACGGTCAGTCTGGACGGAACGGAGGTCCGCCATCTGCGGCTGACGTTCACGGCCAACACCGGCTGGCCGGCTGCCCAGCTCTCCGAGCTGGAGGCCTACACCAGCTAGCCGCAGACCGTACAGCCGGAAAACCGTACGCCCGGCCGGGACATCCCCGGTCGGGCGTTCGTTTTTTCGGCCGGTTCACTCCATCGCCCGAATGGCCCACCACATATCCGCGACCGGACGCCGGCCGTGGAACAGTGCTATCGGGCGGGTTCCACCGGGCGGCCCCACATCGCGAAGCGGGAGGCGTAATGCCAGCCACCAGTACGAAGCGCCGCGGCTATCGAGAAGGGCTCGGCGGTGAACTGCTCGCGGAATTCCTGGGAACGTTCGTACTGGTCCTGCTCGGCTGCGGCTCGGTCGCGGTCGCTGTTGTGGGCCTCGCCGGATCGGGTCGGCAGTCCACCCCCTTCGACGCCGCGAACTGGCTGATCATCTCATTCGGCTGGGGTTTCGGTGTCGTCTTCGGCGTCTATATCGCGGGGGGTGTGAGCGGAGCGCATCTCAACCCCGCGGTGACCCTGGCCTTCGCCCTGCGCAGGGGCTTCTCCTGGAAAAAAGTCCTCCCCTACTGGGGCGCGCAATTCCTGGGGGCCTTCCTCTCCGCCGCCCTGGTGTTCGGTATGTATGCCTCAGCCATCAACGCGTCCAACAGCAGAGCCAAGCTCGCCAGGGATGAATCTCTCCCCACCTTCTCGATTTTCGCGACTTTCCCGGCCCAGTATTTCGGCAATTCATGGTGGGGGCCACTGCTCGACCAGATCGTCGGTACCGCGTTCCTGGTCGCGCTGATCTTCGCGCTCATCGATCTGCGGAACGTCGCACCGGGTGCCAATCTCGGCCCCTTCATCACCGGCATGGTGGTTGTGGCGGTCGGCCTCAGTATCGGCACGAACGCCGGATACGCGATCAATCCCGCCCGGGACTTCGGTCCACGGCTGTGGACTTACACCGTCGGCTGGGGCGATATCGCCATTCCCGGAACCTTCAAATGGTTCAGCCATTACATGTGGATCCCCATCGTCGGCCCGCTGATCGGCGCGATCGTCGGTTCCCATGTCTATGACTTCCTCATCGGAAAGGTGCTGGACGCCCGCCGCAGGGCCAGCGAAAGCCACGAGGGCGGCCGCGCCGGCGGCGCCGGACCTGCCGCCGACACCTGACCAAGTCCGCTCGCCCGTCCGGTGATTGGCCGCGCCCGCCGGTGACTGGCAGCGGCTCCCGGCGCGGGCCGGGTCACAACGGCGCCGGTCCCGGGATGTCGTACGTGTCGAGGCGCCCGCACATGCCGAATCCGCCGTGCGCCGCCGGGAGCCGGGTGTGCAGCCGGGCCTCGGCGAGATAGGAGGCGTCGCCCGCAGCGAGCAGGTCGAGCTGGGCGCCGGTCTGCCGGGCGGCTTCGGCCGCGCCCGCCTCCCAGCGTTCGCGCCATCGCGCCAGCCGCGGCCGTACGAGCGCGGCGGCGGCCCGCTGGAAGTCGAGCAGGGGCCCCGGATCGCCCGCCTCCCATGCCGTACGCAGCACCGTGAAGCCCTCGACCGCGAGATCGCGCCGCCGGCGCGCGGCGGTGGCCCGCTCGTCCTCCGAAGCCTCCGAGGCGTCGGGCAGGCCCGCGGCCCGCGCGTAGGTCTCCGGGTCGGTCAGATACTCCGGGGGAGGGTGAGTACCGCGTCGCCGGCCTCCGGCAGTCCGCTGTTCTGCATCAGGACGACAATGCGCAGCGCGTCCTCGTTGACCAGCCGGTGAATGGTGCCGGGGGTGAACCAGACCAGGGCACCGGGCGCCAGCGGTGTCACGGCGAAGCCCGCCGGTCCGAGCGTCTGGACGGCTCCCCGGCCGGCCGTCACCACGTACCCCTCGGAGCAGGTGAGGTGCAGATGCGGGGTGCCGCCGCGCACTCCGTCCGGGGCCTCCCAGTCGTACACCCGCAGATGCGATACGGCGACGGCCCCGGGCAGCCCGGCGAACCCCGCCGCGCTCCCCGTGCCCGCCGCCGCGGGCGCCTGCGCCTGTGTACCCATCAGTTCCTCACCTTCGCCTTCGCATACGAGCGCCGAGTGCGCATAGCAAGCGCTTTCTACAGCGAAGGTAGGGTCACCCCCGCAACGGCGTCAACGCATCCCGGGCATCCCGCAGCTCACAGCTCGAACATGGCCTGGACGCGCTTGCCGACCGGAACCCGTTCGGCGACGAGCCGGTCGCTCAGCACATGGACGATCTCCATACCGTGCCTGCCCAGCCTGCCGGGGTCCCGTTCATAGCGGCGCGGCAGGGCCGAGCTGCTGTCGTACACGGTCACGATCACCTGCCGGCCGGTGCCCTCCAGCTCCAGCAGATACGGGCCATGGCTGTGCCGCTCGGCGTTGGTGACCAGCTCATTGACGACAAGCAGCACATCGTCGCCCCGCCCGTCGCCGAGCGCGGCGCACCACTCGGCTTCGAGCTGTCGCAGAAAACGGTCGGCGAGCAGCCGCGCCTCGGCCGTACAGCCCGGCGAGCCCAGGAATTCGCGGGCCCGGCGCAACGGGCGTACCGAGTCCGCGAGGGACGCGAAAGCCGTACCGGCAACCGTCTGTCCGTTCATACGTCATACGCTCATTCGCTCCTGCCCGCGCACCGACGAGGGCGATGCGTCGGACATCGTTCTCCGTTTCCCTTGTTGCCTTGTGCCCTCGCACGCCGCCGTTATGCGCGTCCGAACCCATGACCGACGCGGCACCGAGCCATGTGGCGAGCCCCGGCCGACGGGGTTTTCATGGAGACAAAGCGCCATCAACGAGCACAGAAAGCAGGCATTCCCATGCCGTTCGTCACCGTCGGACAGGAAAACACCGGCTCCATAGACATCTACTACGAGGACCACGGCATGGGACAGCCCGTGATCCTGATCCACGGCTATCCGCTCGACGGGCATTCCTGGGAGAAGCAGGAGCGCGTGCTGCTCGCCACCGGGTACCGCGTCATCACGTACGACCGGCGCGGTACGGGCAACTCCAGCCGCCCCACGTTCGGTTACGACTACGACACCTTCGCCGCGGACCTCAAGGTCCTCATCGACCATCTGTCCATCTCCGACGCGGTGCTCGTCGGTTTCTCCATGGGCACGGGCGAGGTCACACGCTATCTGGGCAAGTACGGTTCCGGGCGGATCAGCAAGGCCGTACTGCTCGGCGCCATACCGCCGTTCCTCCTCAAGACCGACGACAATCCCGACGGGGTCGACCGGTCCGTCTTCGAGGACATCAAGGCCGCCATCGTCGCCGACCGCCCGGCCTATATGAAGGTGTTCATCAACAACCTGTACAACTACGATCAGTACAAGGGCACGCGGATCAGTGACGAGGCCTGGAACTTCAGCTTCAACACGGCCGTCGCCAACTCGGCCCACGGCGCCTACGCCTGTGTCGACACCTGGCTGACCGACTTCCGCAAGGACCTGCCGAACATCGATGTGCCCACGCTGCTGATGCACGGGACCGACGACCGGGTCCTTCCGTACGCGAACACGGCGAAGCGGCTGCCGGGCCTCATCAAGGATCTGACCTTCATCACGGTCGAGGGCGGCCCGCACAACATCGCCTGGACCCACTCCGAGGTGGTCAACCCGGCGCTGCTGGACTTCCTCAAGGCCTGATCGGGTTCAGGCCGGTCACGGCTCCTTGATCAGGGAGCGTGCGCGGGCCGCGCGTACGGCGGCGGAAAGGCCGACAATGTCGTATGCGCCGTGGTGGCGGCGCCCGTTGACGAAGAACGTCGGGGTGCCCGACACACCGCTCATGTCCGCTGTCTCGACATCCTCCGCGACCCGGGCCGCGCCGGTGTGGGCGCGCAGATCACGGTGGAAGCGTTCCCTGTCGAGGCCGATGTCCTCGGCGTAGCGCAGCAGATCGGCGGCGCGCAGATCGCCCTGGTGGACGAGCAGCAGGTCGTGCATCTCCCAGTAGGCGTCCTGCGCGGCGGCGGCCTCGGACGCCTCGGCCGCGAGCTGCGCGTTGGGGTGCACGTCGGTGAGCGGGAGATGGCGCCAGACGTACCGTACGTCGCCCGCGCCGGCCAGCAGTTCGCGGATGACGGGCTCCGCCAGGCCGCAGTACGGGCACTCGAAGTCGCCGTACTCGACGACGGTGACCGGTGCTTCGCGGGGGCCGCGTACATGGTCGTGATCCGGGTCGACGGGGGTCGACAGATCGATGATGGACTCGCCCGTACCGAGCAGGGCGGTGATCCGGGGGCGTCGGGGCAGGATCCCGATCACCCAGGTGACCGCCCAGGTGGCGGCGAAGGAGCAGAGCACTGCGGCGAGGATGCCGATCTTCGCCTGGTCGAGCCGGGTGCCGTGGAAGGCGAGGACGGCGATCAGCAGGGAGACGGTGAAGCCGACGCCCGCGATGGTGCCGCCGGCGGCGGTGGCGCCCCAGCCTACGGGCGGCCGCAGCCGGCCATGGCTCAGTCTGGTGGTCAGCAGGGAGGCACCGAGGATGCCGAGGGGCTTGCCGACGACATAGCCGAGCAGAATGCCGAGGGTGACGGGCGAGGTGAAGGCGTTCGCGAGGACGCTTCCGCTGATGGTGATCCCGGCGTTGGCGAGGGCGAACACCGGCACGATCACATAGCTCGTCCACGGGTGGTACATGCGCTGGAGGCGCGCGTTGGGGGAGATCGCCGAGGCGAGTCCGGCCCGTACGGACCGTTCCAGCTCCGGTGTGGGCTGCTCGCGGAAGAGGCGGAACAGCCCGGTCGCCCGCTCCAGATCGCTGCGCGCGGCGGGGTAGGCGTACGTCAGGAGCCCCATGGCGAGTCCGGTGACGACCGGGTCGACGCCCGATTCCAGGACGGCCACCCACAGGGCCACCGCGAGCACCGCGTACACCGCGCCCCGGCGCACTCCGGCGGCCCGTACCAGCAGGACGGCCGCGAAGATCACCAGGGCCGTGATCAGCGCCATGACATTGACATGGCCGCTGTAGGCGATGGCGATGACACCGAGCGCGACGAAGTCGTCCACGACGGCGACGGTCAGGATGAAGGCGCGCAGGCCCACGGGCAGCCGGGTACCGAACACCGCGAGCATGCCCAGCGCGAAGGCCGTGTCGGTGGACATTGCGGCGCCCCAGCCGCGCGCCGACGCCTCACCGGCGTTGAAGGCGAGGTAGATGACGACCGGCACGACCATGCCGCTGATACCGGCGAGCAGCGGGAGGGCGACGCGTCTCCGCTCGCGCAGTTCGCCCATGTCGAACTCACGGCGCGCCTCCAGGCCGACGACGAAGAAGAACAGCGTCATCAGCCCGCTGTTCACCCACTCGCGCAGTCCGAGGGAGACTCCGGCGGAGCCGATACGGACCGAGAGGTCCGTGGCCCAGAACGTGGCGTACGTGCCGGGCCCGGCGTTGGCCCACACCAGCGCGGCCAGCGCGGCGGCCAGCAGGACGGACGCGCTGCCGGTCTCGGTGCGCAGGAAGTCGCGGAGCGGTGTCCGCATCTCGTCGCCACTGGTGGTCTGGCCGGAAAGGGCCGGGGTGGCGGGGTCGACAGTCACCCCGCCATTCTGCTGCGGCCGGGACCGTAACGCGTCTGATGGCGGCCTCGGGCGCCGCCCTGCCGGAGAGACTCGGGACTTCCGGCGGCCCCGGGAACCGTACGAGCCCCCGCCTGGAGCCGTATGTGCGCCGGCCGGGAGCGGTACGGGCGCGCCGGTTGCAGAAGCCGCCGGGAGACGCAGGAGCCCCTGAGCCGGGCCAAGTTGAGCCTATCCTTGTCAAGTTTGCTGCGGGTGAGTTATACCGGTGGTGTCGGTGCCGGTCCCCCGCCGTCCCTTCGCGGCGCGGATCGCGCGGCGCCGACGCGGCTGACGCAGAAGGGAGGCCGTCATGGTGATGCGGTGGGACGCGTTCCTGGCGGCGGTCCAGGAACGCGGGGAGTACCCCTCGTCGAAGGAGGCGGAACGGGCGGTCCGCGTGGTGCTCGCGCTCCTCGGTGCCCATGTGGTGGGGAGCGAACGGGCCGAGCTGGCCGCGCGGTTGCCGGAGACCTGTGCGCTGGTGCTGCTCAATCCGCTGCCGGCCGCCGAACCGCTCACGGCGGACCGGTTCGTACAGGCGGCCGCCGCGTGGATCCAGGGAGCCACCGACGAGACCGCGCAGTGGGATGTCGGCGCGGTCCTGAGCGTGGTGGCCGACGCCACCGACGAGGACCTGATGCGCCGCGTCCTGCTCCAGCTCCCGCCGGGTTACGACCTACTCTTCGGCCGCCCGCAGCCGGTCTGACCCGGAGCCGAGGCCGCGCTGTCCGCCCGGTCACCGGTTCCGGTGTGCGCCGCCCGCACGCGGTTGGCGTCCGGCCGGTGCGGGGGGCTAGCCTGGGCGGCACAGTGTTACGCGGCGGTGGGGCCCGCCGTACCCGAACCGCGGCGACAGCCGCCAACGGTCCCTACTCGCGATCGAGCGCGCCCGCATGCCGGGCGCCGTACGAGTAGGAGACGCGTTGTGGTGAGAGTTCCCCGGAGCCGTGTGGTGGAAGAGCCCACCGATCCCGATGTCGATCTCTCCGTACCCGCGCAGCGGGCGGAGCGCGCGCGGGTGCTGTGGCCGGTGGTCACCGCCGTGGCGCTCGGTGCGATGTGCGGCTCGGCGGCGCGGTACGGGGCGTCGCTGATCTGGCCGACCCCCGTCGCCGGTTTTCCCTGGACGACGCTGGTCGTCAATGTCACCGGCTGTGCCCTGATCGGTGTGTTCATGGTGGTGATCACGGATGTGTGGACGGCACACCGGCTGATCCGGCCGTTCGTGGGCACCGGCATCCTCGGCGGGTTCACCACCTTCTCCACCTATGCGGTGGACATCGAGCGGCTGGTGGATACCGGCCGGGCCCGTACGGGCATGGCCTACCTGGGTGTGACACTGTTCGCGGCTCTCGCGGCGGTGTGGACCGCGGTGTGGGTGACACGCCGCGTGGTGGCGTGGAGGCAGTCATGACGAAGCTGGCGGGTACGGCCCTGCGGCTGACGATCTTCGTCGGGGAGTCGGATCTCTGGCACCACCGGCCTGTCTACACGGAGATCGTGCACCGGGCCCACGCGGCCGGGCTCGGCGGGGCCAGTGTGTTCCGCGGTGTCGAGGGGTACGGCGCGTCGTCGCTGATCCACACACAACGGCTGCTGTCGCTGAGCGAGGATCTGCCGGTGGCGATCGTGATCGTGGACGCCGGGGAGAAGATCCGGGCGTTCCTGCCGCAGCTCGACGAGCTGGTCCGCGAAGGGCTGGTCATGCTCGACGACTGCGAGGTCATCCGCTACACGGAGCGCGGGAAGGACCGAGAGGACCGGGAACGGTGAACTGGCTGCTGGTCCTGGCCGGAGCCGCCGTCGGCGGCCCGCTGCGCTATCTGACCGACCGGGCGGTGCAGACCCGGCATGACACCGTCTTCCCCTGGGGGACCTTCGTGGTCAATGTGGTGGGGTGTCTGGTCCTCGGACTGGTCACGGGCGCGGTCACCGCGGGCGCGGCGTCCTCCCAGGTGCAGTTGTTCATCGGGACAGGGCTGTGCGGCGCGCTCACGACGTACTCCACGTTCAGTTACGAGACGCTGCGGCTGGCCGAGGACGGCGCCAAGTTCTACGCGGCCGCCAATGTCATCGCCAGTGTGATCGCCGGTCTCGGCGCGGTGTTCATGGGGGTCGCTGTCGCCGAGGCGTTGTGGGCGTGACTGCGGCCGGGCCCGGTGAAGCGGTACGGAAGTCGGGGTCCGCGGCCGCGTTCCGGGTCTCGCGGTTACTTTTTCGGGCCGCGCGGTACGGCGAAGTCCGTGAGGGTGGCGGTCCCGGGGGCGAGCGCCTCCCAGGAGCCGGACAGCGCGAGCACCGCGATCGCCGAGGTGGGGAACTTCTCCCGGGCCCGGGCCAGACAGTCGCCCTCGTCCCGGCCCGCCAGGCTCAGCACCAGGTCCTGCACCCCCGGCTGGTGGCCGACCAGCAGAAGCGTCCGTACCGGCCCGGATGTGCGTACCCGCCGGGGTGACTCCCGTACCAGGCGCAGCAGTTCGGCGGCGCTCGCTTCGTACGCCCGGCGATCGTGGATCAACCGGGGTTCCGTACCGAGCCGGGCGGCGGCCAGGTCCCAGGTCTCGCGGGTACGGCGGGAGGTGGAGCAGACCACGAGATCGGGCCGGTACCCGGACTTGGCCAGCCATTTCCCGGCGGCCGGGGCATCCCTGCGCCCGCGGGGCGCGAGGGGCCGCTCATGGTCCGCCACCATCTCCGGCCACGCGGACTTGGCGTGCCGGAGGACGATCAGGCGGGTCGGTGCCGGGTCAGGATCCGGTGGTGGCGCTGGGGGTGTCATCTCGTACCTCTCTGGATGGCGGTGCCGGCGCGGCACGGTGTGTCCCAGCGAACACACTCTTCCCGCCGACCGCGCTCCGTATCACCCGCCGGCCTTCAGGTGTCGGGCCGTTCGCGGCCGGCGGCAGAGCCGAGCGCGGCGCCGGACAGCGGGCCGGACCGAGAGGACGGGCCGCGCGGGCTCGCTCGCCTGGTCGTCGCCCACCCGGGCGAGGTGTGCGTGACGGAGATCCGCGAGAACGGGCCCGAGCAGTGAACGGGGCAGCGCGATGCCGAGCGAAGGCCGGGCCGGCGCCCCGGTGAAGCTCAGGCGGACCGCTCCCGGCGCCCGTGCCCACGGTCCTCGCGCGGTACCAGCGTCGGATTGATGTTGTCGAGGACCGTGTCGCGGTCGACCACGACCCGGGCGACATCGTCGCGGCTCGGTACTTCGTACATCACATTCAGCAGGACCTCTTCGAGGATCGTGCGTGCCGCGCGGGCGCCGGTCCGGCGCAGCAGGGCCTGTTCCGCGATGGCCGCGACGGCGGCGTCGGTGAACTCCAGCTCCACTCCGTCGAGTTCGAGGAGTTTCTGGTACTGCTTGAGCAGCGCGTTGCGCGGCTCGGTCAGAATCCGGGTCAGCGCGGTCAGATCCAGTGGCTGTAAGGTCGCCAGCATCGGGAGCCGGCCCACGAATTCCGGGATCAGCCCGAATTTCAGCAGGTCCTCGGGCAGTGCCTCGGCGAAGCCGGGCTCGTCCTTCCGGTCCTCGTTGGCGCGGATCGCCGCTCCGAAGCCGATGCCCTTGCGTTCGACGCGCTGCTCGATGATGCGTTCAAGACCGGCGAAGGCACCGCCCACGATGAACAGCACATTGCCGGTGTCGATCTGGATGAACTCCTGCTGCGGGTGCTTGCGTCCGCCCTGCGGCGGCACGCTCGCGACCGTACCCTCAAGGATCTTCAGCAGCGCCTGCTGCACGCCCTCGCCGCTCACATCACGTGTGATCGAAGGGTTCTCGCTCTTGCGGGCGACCTTGTCGATCTCGTCGATGTAGATGATCCCGGTCTCGGCCCGCTTGACGTCGTAGTCGGCGGCCTGAATGAGCTTCAGCAGAATGTTCTCGACGTCCTCCCCCACATAGCCCGCCTCGGTGAGCGCCGTGGCGTCGGCGATCGCGAACGGGACGTCGAGCATCCGGGCCAGGGTCTGGACGAGATAGGTCTTGCCGCAGCCGGTCGGGCCGACCAGCAGGATGTTGGACTTGCCGAGCTCGACGGGATCCTCGTCGCCGCCATGCCGCCGGTTTCCGCCCGCCACCGCACCGATACGCTTGTAGTGGTTGTAGACCGCCACCGCGAGGGTTTTCTTGGCGCTCTCCTGCCCGATGACGTACTGCCCCAGGAAGTCGTGGATCTCCTTCGGCTTCGGCAGCTCCGCGAGTCCGTCGCCGGGCGGGCCTTCGAGGTCCTCCGCGATCAGTTCGTTGCAGAGGCCGACGCATTCGTCACAGATACAGACCGGGCTCGGACCCGCTATCAGTTTCTGGACCTGCTTCTGGCTCTTCCCGCAGAACGTGCACTTCAGCAGGGTGCCGCCGTCACCGTTGCCTGCCACGCGGAAGTGTCTCCTCAAGGGTGGTACGGGTTGGTCGATCCAGATGCTTCAACCATATGGCGTGAACATCTGAATAGCCGACGGTATCTTGAACCGCGACAGACGGCAACGCGGGGACAAGTGAGGACGATGGGCCGGCTCAGCAGGGCGCAGTCACAGGAGCGCAATCGCGCCAGTGTGCTGGCGGCGGCCAGGAGCGAGTTCGCCGAGCGCGGTTTCCGGGACGCGAAGGTGGACGGGATCGCGCAGCGCGCCGGACTGACCCGTGGCGCCGTCTACTCCAACTTTCCGGGCAAACGGGCGCTGTATTTCGCGGTGCTGGCCGATCTCGCCGAGCGCGCGCCGACACGGGCCGGGGCTCAGGAGCCGTCATGGGCCGGGGCTCAGGAGCCGTCGCGGACCGGATCCGCCCGGCCCGGACCCGAGGGCCGGCCCGGACCCGACCGTACGGGCCGTACCGGCGCCAAGTCCGGTCCTACGCGCGGGGAGCCGACTCCTACGGTTCCTGAGACCGGCCTTGTCGGCGTCGCGCCCGCCGCCCCTGACACTCTCTCCGCCGCCGAGGCGCTCGGCGGCTTCGCCCGGGCCTGGGTCGGGCGGCTGCCACTCGCCGATGTCGGCGAGCCGCACGGACCGGCGCGGCTCGGGGTGCACCTGCTGCCCGAGGTACTCGCCGAGGAGCGGATCCGGCGGCCGTTCGCGCAGCTCATGAAGCTGGACGCGATCCTGCTCGGGCTCGCCCTGGAGCGGCTGGGGCCTCCCGGCACGGCGCCCGGCGGCCTGGTGCGGGTCGCGGAGGCGGTGCTCACCACCCTGCACGGCGCGAACCAGATGGCCGCCGCCGCGCCCGGGTTCATCGAGCCCTTCAATGTCGTCAGCGCCTGCGAACGGCTGGCGGGCCTCGATCTGCACGGCTGGTGGCCGCCCGCCCATGTGATCACCCAGGCCCTGCCGGTCGACGCCCCATGGATCCCGCCCGCCGCGCCGCACGCACTGGACGCCGTACGGGGCGAACCCGCCCTGCTCGCGGACGACGGGGTGGTGGCCGTCCTCGGGCTGCACCGGCTGGAGGCGATCGAGGAGGCGGTACGGGCCGCCCCGCCGGGAGCACGGATCACCGCGGCCCTGGTCACCGGCGATCCCGCCGAGCTGGCACCGCTGGCGCGGCTGGCGGTCGCCGAACTCTGCGGCTGTCTGCGCCAGGCGTTCCCGCCCTCGGCGTGGCCGCGCCTCCAGGTGGTGTTCGACGAGTCGGGAGCCCTCGCGGCGGCGGCCGGTCTGCCCGCCGTGAGCGACGGGACCGAGGCGGCCGTGCGTATCGCGGCACAACGGATCGTCGCCCGCGCGGACGGCCGCGGCGCGTGCCACGCCGCCGCGTCGGCCGTCCTGAGCACGCCCGCGAGCACGGGCGGGGCGGGCCGCGACTGACGTACGCGTACGGCGTATGGCGCGCGGCAGCGGTACGGCAGCCCGTACGACCGCGAAGCCGTACGACCGCGGAGACGCGGACCGGGGCGCTGTCCTAGTCGCGCTGTAGCGTCGGGCATCGACGTATGGACGCCCCGCACACGAAAGAAGCACCGACATGCCCACCGCCGACGAGCTGATCAGCCCGGACAGCATCGAGAAGCTGGCCCGCGTGCTGGGCACGACCGCGGGACCGGCCTCGCGCTGGTCCGCCGTACGGGAGAGCGCCGCGGCCCTCGGCCCGCTCGCCCTGAGCGAGCGGGCCCGCGCGGTGCGGGACGCGCTGATCCAGGACCTCCCCGGAAGCGGTGCGTACACCGCCGCCGCGGAGGTCTTCCGTACCGCGCTGACCGATCCGGGGTTCTCCGGCTGGATGATCTGGCCGGTCACCGAGGCGGTGGCGGTGCTGGCCGTGGATTCGGCGCGCCCCGGCGACTTCGAGGACGGTCTCGCGCTGCTGACCGCGCTGACACCCCGGCTGACCGGCGAATTCGCGCTGCGTACGTTTCTGAACGCCGACACCGACCGGACACTGCGGACCGTCCGTACCTGGACGGGGTCCGCCGACCCTGCCGTACGGCGGCTGGCGAGCGAGGGCACCAGACCGCGGCTGCCCTGGGCGAAGCAGGTGCCGGAACTGCGCCGCCGGCCCTCCGTGACCGTACCGATCCTCGACGACCTCCACACCGACACCGACGAAGTGGTCCGCCGGTCCGTGGCCAACCATCTCAACGACATCTCACGGCTCGACCCGGTGCTCGCCGTCTCCACCGCACGCCGCTGGTCCGAGGATGCCACCGCCGCCACCACTCCGGCGGTCGTCAAACACGCGATGCGCACGCTCATCAAGCAGGCCGACGCGCAGGCCCTCGACCTGCTCGGCTTCGCCCCGCCATCCACCGATCTGGTGGTCACCGGCCCCGAACTGCGCAGCACGAAAGTCACCGAGGTCGATGAACTGGTCTTCGGCGTCGACCTGTTCAACGACGGACCGGCGCCGGTCCGGCTGGCGGTCGACTATGTCATCCACTACCGCAAGGCCAACGGCTCCACCGCGCCCCGCGTCTTCAAACTGACCACCCGCACCCTGGCGCCCGGCCAGCGCCTCGCCCTGGAACGCCGCCACTCCTTCAGACCGATCACCACCCGCCGCCACTACTCCGGCGAACACGCCCTGGAGATCCAGATCAACGGCCGCCGCTCGGGGAAGGCGGAGTTCATCGTGGACCTGTGACCGGACGGGCCGGGGTCCGGGCCGCGGTGTTATGCCGTGTGTCCGACGGCGCCGGAGAGTACGGGCCGCGTCCTCCCGTCCCGTCCGCCCTGTGGGCAGGTCCAGCAGGCCACGCCGTCCACCACCTCGGCCACGGCGGGGTGGCTGTGCCCCGGGCAGGGCGGGACCGGGGCGCCGCCCGTGTGTTCCAGCACGGCGTCCTGCAACTGTTCGGCCAGCAGAGCCACCGCTTCGGCTTCTGTCATGGAGTCCTCCAGCAGCACATGGGTGGAGGAACCGTCGTCGAACGCGAGCACAACGCGTACGGAGCCGATGTGCCGGGCGGCGGCGGACGGCTCGGTGGGGCCATCGCCGTCGTGGATCTCCAGCCGGGAGGTGAACGCGGTTTCGGCGTACGGTACTTCGGGCTCGGGAGCAGCGGGCGGCACCGTCACCTCCAGTGCCTGGCCGACGGGGTCACCGAGCTGCCGCAGAATGTCTTCCGCCCAGTTCAGGGTTGTCGTCGTGGTCAGTCTCATCGCGTTCATCGCGCCGCTTCGTCACTTCACTTCTTCGCCTTGACATCCGAAGCCCAGGTGATGGAGCCGGTGCCGGTCCTCCCGCCGACGTTGACCCGAAAGGTCATGTAGTCCTGGAACTGGACATGATCGGCGTGCTTGACGGGCTTGAGAGTGCCGTGGAAGTGATAGTGCTTCCCGACCACGTGACCCGCGTTGTTCGGCTTCCTCTTGCCGTTGTTCCACCACGAGACGCCCCTCTCCCTGACGTTCCCGGTGATGAAGGACTTCACCCGCGCGGAGATCTTGTAGCCCCAGTTGATGTTGCCGTACCGGCAGTTGAACCGGGCGTTCAGTGTGCCGTTCGCATCGCTCCAACTCGGATTCCTGCCGCAGCGCAGGGTCGCGGGACCCCTCTTCTTCCCGGTCGCTCCCGCGGACTGCCGTGTGCCGGACGGGGCAGCCCCGACACGTCCACCACGGCCGGGTGCCACACCGCCGACGATCGCGGCGATCCGGTCGCGCTCCGCATGGGTCAGCTTCAGCGGAGAGCCATGGGAATACGCGTCCAGAACCACACGCAGAGTCGTTTTCGACCCGCCCGTGGCCGTGGTCGAGACAAAAGTCCTGTCGTCGGCCGGATTCGCCGCCGGGACGGCGTGCGTCGCTCCGGCGCCGGACACCGTCACCACCAGCGCGAGCCAGCCGGAAGCCGCAGCGCTCTGCCACGAAAGACGCATTCCCCGGTCCCCTCTCTTCGCCGTCGCGACGGTCTGCCGCACGGGATCCGAGAATCCCGCACGCCTCTTCGAGCCGGGGCCGCTTTCCGGCCTCAATCACCTGATGGAGCGATAAAGCCGGACTCACGCTGACGACATCTGCCGTCTCTCCCGGACGGCACGTACCACCGCACTGCTCCCCCACTGCTCCCCTCCGCTGTCCGTAGCGGATGGAGGTCGGTCGCCCTCGCGAGTGGTTGCGCTGCTCCGAACGGGTGATGAGGGGCATGGGGCTCTGGCGGGGCGCTTGACGCTGCTGCTGTCGTGGCCGGAGGCAGGGCAGGGTCGTGGACGGGCCCCCGCCGACCCGGTTCCTCGGCGACGGGCCCGCGGCCGGCCTTCCCGTCACGGCGTTCACCTGCGAGAAAAGCCGGCACAGGCCGCTGATCCGGCCCCGACGCGACCTCATCAGAAACGGCCCCTGCCATGTATGACCGAACGGACACCGCTCCGCCCGTCTCGTTACCGCACAGGCCCGCCGACCGCCGGCGCTGGATCGCGCTCGCGGTGGTACTGACCGCGGCCCTGATGGACCTGGTGGATGTGACGATCGTCAATGTCGCCATCCCCGCCATTCAGCGGGACCTCGGCGCCACCTACTCGGCCGTCCAATGGATCGCCGAGGGCTATGTGCTCGCCTTCGCCCTCGGCCTGATCACCGGCGGACGGCTCGGCGACGTCCACGGCCGGAGACGCCTGTTCCTGTTCGGCGTGGCCGGGTTCACCGTCGCCTCCGCCCTCTGCGGCGCCTCCGCGAGCTCCGAGATGCTCATCGCCGCCCGTGTCCTGCAAGGCGCGATGGCCGCGCTGATGGTTCCCCAGGTCCTGGCCATCATCCATGTCACCTTCCCGCCCGCCGAACGCGGCAGGGTCTTCGGCATGTACGGCGGGATCCTCGGAGCCGGGGCCATCGCCGGCCCCATCCTGGGCGGCATCCTCACCCAGGCGGATCTCTTCGGCCTCGGCTGGCGGTCCATCTTCCTCATCAATGTCCCGCTCGGTGTCGCCGGACTGGCCCTGGGGCGCCGTTATCTCACCGAGTCCACCGCCACGGAGAGCCGGCGCCTCGACCCGACGGGCATGGCTCTGGCCACCACGGGACTGCTCCTGCTGCTGTTCCCGCTCACCCAGGGACATGAACAGGGCTGGCCGGCCTGGGGATTCGTCCTGATGACCGCCGCGCTCCCCGTCTTCGCCGGTTTCGCCGTGCACCAGCGCGCCCTGTCCCGCCGGGGTGGAACGCCGCTGGTGGAGCCCTCACTGTTCAAGGCGCGGAGCTTCACCGCGGGCGTGACCGTCGAGCTGCTCTTCAGCACCGCCACCGGGGTCTTCTTCCTGGCCTGGATCCTCTATCTCCAACTCGGCCTCGGCTACAGCGCTCTGCGCGCCGGACTGACCGGCATCCCCTTCTCCGTCGGTGTCTCCGTCGCCGCGGCCGTCTCCGTCCAGGTGCTGGTGCCCCGGTTCGGCCGCAAGGTCATCCAGGCAGGCGTGACACTCATGACCCTCGGCATCCTCGGTTATCTGTGGGAGGCGCAGCACTTCGGCGGCGGCCTCACGCCCTGGCAGATGATCCTGCCCCTGACCGTGATGGGCCTGGGCATGGGACTGGTCCTCGCCCCGCTGACCGACCTGGTCCTCTCCAACGTCCCGCACCAGCACGCCGGTTCCGCCTCCGGTGTCTTCAACACCGTCCAGCAACTCGCCCAGGCCACCGGTGTCGCCCTGGCCTCCGTCCTCTTCTTCGCCCTCCTCCCCGACGGCAGTGCCTCCCGTACCGGGCCGTCCACGGGATCCCGCGCGTTCATCGAGGCGTTCCCCGTCACCCTGGCGTGGCTCGCCGTCCTCAACACCGCCGCGCTCGCCCTGACCTTCGCCCTGCCCGCGCAGACCCGCCACCCCGGCCCGGACCACCCGACAGCACGTTCTGTGAGGTCCTCATGAGCGACACATCGTCCGATCTGACGCACGCCCCGGCGCTCGGCCGTCTCATGGAGATCGCCACCGGGTTCATGGCATCGAAGGTCCTGCTCGTCGCCGCCCGCCTCGGCCTTTTCACAGAACTGGCCGAACGCCCCCTGACCGGCGAGGAACTGCGCGCGCGGCTGAAGCTGCACTCCCGCTCCGCCCATGACTTCTTCGACACTCTCGTCGCTCTCGGGATCCTCGAACGCACCGACGGTGCCTATGCCAACACCCCGGCGTCCGCGCACTACCTCGTGCGCGGCAGGCCCGCTTATGTGGGCGGCCTCCTGGAGATGAACGACAGCAGGATGTACGACCTCTGGGGAAAGCTCGACGCGGGCCTGCGTACGGGAGACCCCCAGAACGAGATCAGGACCGGCGAGGAAGGCATGTACGCCGCCCTCTATCGCGACCCCGACCGCCTCGCCGCCTTCCAGCAGGCCATGACCGGCTTGTCCATGGGGTCCACGCATGCCCTCGCGGAGGCCGTCGACTGGTCCTCGTACCGCAGCGTCGCGGACATCGGCTGCGCCGAGGGAGCCCTGCTGACGCATCTTCTCCGGCGCCACCCGCATCTGCGGGGTACTGGCTTCGACCTGGCCGCCATGGGCCCGGGCTTCCGGAGCCGCCGCGAGAACTCCGGCCTCACCGGGCGGCTCTCCTTCATCGCCGGCGACTTCTTCAGCGAGCCGCTGCCCCGGACGGATGTGCTGGTCTTCGGTCATGTCCTGAGCGGCTGGGCCCTGCCGAAGGCGAAGACACTGCTGAGCAAGGCGTACGAGGCTCTGCCGGAGGGCGGCATCGTCATCGTCTACGAGACATTCATCGACGACGAGCGCCGCGAGAATGTCCAAGGGCTGCTCATGAGCCTCAATATGCTCCTTGAGACCCCGGGCGGCTTCGAGTACACGACCGCCGACTGCCGGGGCTGGCTGGCGGATGCCGGGTTCCGGGAGAGCCGGGCGCGGCACCTGGACGGGCCCGAGTCGATGGTGATCGGCACCAAGTGACGTGCCCCGGGGGTCCGTTGCGGCCGGACCCCCGGGGTCTTTCGTTTGGATCCGGCCGGGTCAGGACGGCGGCGCTCCCGCCTGTCCTTCCTCCCGTACTTCCTTCCGTACTTCCTTACGTACGAACTCGATCAGACGGGCGTAGCTGTCGTCGCCGTAACCGGCGGCGATGGCCCGTCCGACCAGATCCTTGAACAGCTCCGGCATACCGGAGTCCGCCCCGCGGAGCCAGCTCGCATGGGCGAGAATGTCCATCGTCCTGCTGTGCAAGTCCAAGGGGAAACCCTCGGCCGGGTACTCCCCCGCGTCGATCTGCGGCGCGTAGGCGGTCATGAAGAAGCGCACGGTGTTCATCCACCGGTCGGCCACTTCGGTGTACGCCGTCGCCGTCACATTGCCGCCGGGCCCGTCGGCCCCGATGAGTGCCGCGGTGTGCAGCCAGCCGGTCAGTGTGGACCACATGAGGCCCAGCAGCGCTGTGTCGTACACGGAGGACAGGGCCGGATCGGTGCCCAGGTGGACCGGGTCGCCCACCACGGCGAGCGTCTCGCGGCTGTCCTCGAAAGCGTCCCGGGGACCGCCGTAGAGCTGTAGAAAGTCCTGGCTGCCGATGCCGGACGCGGTTGTCATGATCACCCCGTCGAGATAGCGGGCTCCGGCGTTCGCCGCCCAGGCGGCCGTCTCCCGCGCGTCGACGGGCGAGCCGGAGGTGAGATTGACGAGCGTCCGGCCCGCGAGGTCGCCGGACAGCGGGCCGAGTACGGTGCGGACGACGTCGTATGCCGACAGGCACACCACGGTCAGCGGGCTCGCGGCGACGGCCTCGGCGGCCGAAGCGGCTTCCACGGCCCCCTCGGCGGACAGGGCGTCCGCCTTGCCGGGCGTACGGTTCCACACGGTCGTCCGACAGCCCGCTGCCGCGAACGCGCCGGCCAGCGCCGTACCCATCTCCCCCAGACCGAGAACGGTCACCTTGGTGGACACCATTGCCTCCTCATATCGCGAGATCACTTCGCTGACGTCCCGTCAGGCCGCTGTTTTCCGGTCCGTACGAGCAGTCGCGACGGGCCGTGGAAGACCAGGTCCTGCGAGTAGCGCACCGGCTCGTCGGCCGGTGCCAGGCCGGGCAGGCCGCGCAGCAGCGCGCCGAGGCCCAGCTCGGCCTCGGCGCGGGCCAGCGATGCGCCCACGCAGTAGTGGGTGCCCATGCCGAATCCGCTGTGCCGGCCCGTGTCACGGCGGAGGTCGAGCCGGTCGGGGTCCGGGAAGGACTCCGGGTCGCGATTGGCCGAGCCGAGGACCAGTACGAGCCGGCTGCCGCGGCGGATCACGCGCCCGCCCACCTGCACGTCCTCCTGTGCCTGCCGGGTGACCATCTGGACCGGCGGGTCGTAGCGGATCAGTTCCTCCACCGCGCTGGGCAGCGGCTCAGGACCGGCGCGCAGCAGCGCGAGCTGGTCCGGGTGGGCGAAGAGCGCCAGCAGCCCCTTGGACAGAAGGTTGGTGGTCGTCTCGTGGCCCGCGGTGAGGAGGTGGATGCAGGTGCCCACCAGTACCTCGTCGCCGAACCCCTGCCCGGCGGCCCTGCGCAGCAGGACCGAGATGAGGTCCGCGCGGTTCTGCTCCCTGCCCGCACGGCGCCGGGCGAGTTCGTTCCGGAAGTACGTGTCGAGCTCCCGGGCCGCGGCATCGGCCATGGCGAACGCGCCGGCCCGGCGGGCGACGCGTGAGCCCGTGGCCTGCTGGAGGTCGACCGCGCGGGAGCGGAACCAGTCCCGGTCCCCCGCGCGGACGCCCAGCAGTTCGCTGATGACCAGAAGCGGGAACGGGGCCGCGAAGCGGTCGACGAAGTCGGCCTCGGCCTCCTCTCGCAGCTCGGCCACGAGGGACTTCGCGAGCCGTCGGATGCGCGGGCGCAGCGCCTCCACAACACCCGGGGTGAAACTCCGCGCGACCAGGGCCCTGACCCGGGTGTGCCGGGGCGGGTCCATGAAGACCATCCAGTTGGCGACGGTCGTCCGCAGATGCGGACATGTCCGGGGGAGCTGTGCGGGCGGTCCTCCACGGAGGTAGCGGCGGTCGCCGAGCACCTGTGCCACATCGGCGTGACGGAACAGGTACCAGGCGCCGTCCGCCCCGAGATGAACCGGGTCGCGCTCCCGGTACGCGCGGTAGTGGGGGTACGGGTCGGGGAGCGGGACGTCCGCGGTCCTGAACGGCGCCGGCCGGCCGCCGTTCATCGCGCACCCCGTGCCGGGTCCGTCGTACGGGCCGCGCCGGTACGGGGACACGCGCTCATCGGGACCCCTGGCCGTGCCGGAAGAAGTCCGCGTAGAACGTCATCATGTCGGCGACCTGGCCGGGCACCGGAGCGAGCGCGCGTGCCGCCCTCGCCAGATGTGCGAAGCGCAGGGCCAGGGAACGGCGTGCCACATCGGGGCGGGAGACGCAGACGGGTGCGGTCTCCAGCTCGAAGGTCGGTCCCGCCGTCCTGCCCCGCCGGCCCGACTCCATGGTGACCAGCAGCTCCGCCAGGGGGCGCATCATGCCGGTCATCACATCGATGGAGGCGCCCATCAGCTTCGAGCGGCGCAGGCTCGCGTCGGGGCTCTCGCCGAAGTGCTGCACCATCAGTTGGAGCATCAGGTAGTACGAGCGGTTGAACAGCCGGGCCACCGCGCGGGTCTGAGGATCGGTGATCGGGTCCTTCGCCGCGTCGCCGGTCCCCAGCGTCGGGTTGCGGAGCGCGGGGTACGCGGGGTTCCAGGGCACGAGTCTGCCGTGCGGGCCCGGGAGGCGTTCGGTGGTGAGCAGTTCGCCGATGCGCAGGAACGTCTCGAAGTGCGAGACCTCCTGGGCGTCCGCGCTGTTCAGGGTGGCGCCTTCGCCCTGCTCGGTGATGAAGTCGACGGCGAACAGCGCGCTGGAGAGGTCGTCGACCTGGAGCTGGTAGTCGGGGTGGACCGAGTTGACGGACTCGCGGAGGAACAGGTGGTGTTCACCGCCGCCGCGGCCGCGTTCCACCATGAACAGGTCCGGGACGCGCTCCAGTCCCTGGCGCACTCCTGCGTAGAGTTCGCTGATCGAGCCCCACGAGAACGGGGGCGCGGGATCCGTACCGGCCGTGTCCGCACCGACTCGCACGGCGTGTTCCGGGCGGAGGTCCGGTGTGATCCGGGCGGGCTGTTCGATCGCGATGTACCGCTGGACGCTGCCGACGCTCAGCGGCTCCAGCGCGAAGTCCAGGGGAACGGGCAGCACGCTGTTGAGGGTGCCGAAGTCGATCAGCGGGACATAAAACGGCTCCCCCATCGCCATGATGATGTTGTTGACCACCAGGAAGTGGATCATTTCCTCGCGGGCGACGTTCAGCAGAGCGCCACGGATTCCGTCGGCGTCGGTCTCGCCGCCCTTGCCGCAGGCGTGGGCCAACTGCGCGGTCGTCCAGTGCCCCCGGCGTACGTACTCCAGCCCGGCCCCATGGGTCGGGACCGAGAAGGCCGCATACAAGTACTGGAGCATCACGGCCAGTTCCAGTGTGGCCGCCTGTTTCAGTACGGCCCACAGCTCGCCCCGGGTGGTGATCAGCGGTCCGCCGCCGAGTACGGCGGGTACGGGGACCGGCGGGCGCGCGCGGGCCTGGCGGTTGCGCAGATACGCCAGCAGCAGACGGGCCTGGGGATCGGACAGGTCCCGGGTCGGCGGCATGTAGTACGTCTTCGTCCTGTTGCGCGGATCGCACATCTGCCAGACCAGGTCGGCGTAGGTGTCCACCTTGAACTGGTCGGCGAGGCTGAAGACGTCCGAGCGCATGAAGGAGGAGATGTGCTCGTAGTAGGCGAAGACCTCGCGGTGCAGCAGGCCGAAGTCCACGTCCTGTCGTGGCACGTCGTCGAGGTGCCAGTCGTCGGGGAGCACCCGTACGGCCATCGATCCGGGCCCGGCCCAGTAACCGAGTGCGTCCTGGTCGTCGTACGCGGTCCACGCCGAGCCCCGGGCGCCGGGGTCGGCGGCCGGCCTGTCGGCGGGGTCGGCGGAGAGCAGCACCCGGCAGGTGCCCGCCCGTTCGCCCCGCAGGGTGAGCAGTCCGTGGCCGTGCTCGTCGGTCTCCACCACGCATTCCGCGGCGTAGCCCTCCTCGCCCCGCAGTCCGAGGATCACGGCGTCCCCGCACCGGGCGTCGGCGCCGCCGGCCAGGCCGTCGCCGGGCAGGGCGCGCGGGTTGAAGTACTGCTTCACGTACACCTTCGTGGGACCCGCCGGACGTCCTCGGACGTAGGAGCGCAGCGGCACCTCGACGGCGTGGTCGCGGAGCCGCGCGCGGTCGCGGTGGTGCAGGGTCAGCAGCGCCTCGTCGGTCTGGATGCTGGTCTCCCGCTCGGTCAGCAGGGTCTCCCGCCGCCCCGAGGGGCCGTGGCCCGTCAGATACAGACCGTGGTCGGCGGCTTCGCCCCAGCCGGGCTCGGCGGGCACGGTGAGGATTCCGGAGGTGGTGTCGCCGGGGTACGTGCCCGCCGGCAGCCGGGCCACGAGCCGGCCGGCGCCGGCCGTACGCAGCTCCAGGTCCCCGCAGTCGAGCGGCGGGCCGAGGCGGTGCAGCGGGCCCGGACCGGCGTGGGCGGCCCGGCCGGTGAGCAGTACGGCGGAGATGAGGTTGAAGTGGGCCCGCCCGGCGGCGACTTCGACGGTGGCATGGTGCAGGGGCCCGCCGGGGGCGGGCGGGACGAGCAGCCGCCCGGCGGGGTAGGTACGCAACTCGTGGGAGTGCCAGGGTGCGACGGTGCCCCGGACGCGCCAGTGGTTGGGCGCGTCGGGGGCCACCGGAGAGGCCATGTTGTCCAGCGCGAGCTGCACCACGAGACCGTCCGCCTCGTCCACCGCCGAGCGCAGGGCGGTCACGGCGGGAGAGTGACGGACGTCCGGCAGCCAGCCGAGGCCGGTCTTCGGTACGGCGAACTGGTGCACGGCGCAGTAGCGCAGATACGGGGCCAGGGCGTGGTCGCCGAGACCGCGTACATGGCCGAAGTCGACCCAGCGCGGCGGGTGGAGGCCGCTCACATCGCCGAGGACCATATAGCCGGTGTCGTGCGAGCGGCCCACCCGGCCGACCCCGAACTGGCCGGTCATCAGCGCCATGGTCCACCGGGAGGCCGGGTCCAGATCGAAGACACGGGCGCGGTTGGCGGTAGTGCGCAGGTATTCGTTGTAGTGGCCCCAGACGTCCACGCTCCGTCCGACCACCGGGTCCTCGGTGTCCGCCGGTCCACCGCTGTCCGGGTGCTCGACGGACACGATCTCCGCGTCCAGCCAGAAGTGGCTGTTGCCGTCGAAGTTCCACCCCTTGGCCGCGCTGAACTCACCGTGCGGGTCGGGGCGCCCCTCCTTGTCGAAGCGGGGGCCGCGCCGCTGGAGATGGGCGTGGTACTCGGTGGCGGGCCGGTCCACGGGGAACGGTGTGCCGTCGCCGGTCAGCGCCCGTTTGGCCGCGAGGTCGACCAGCCCGCTGCGCGGCCCGGTCGGCAGCTTTGTCGTGGCGATTCCGGCGAAGTGGAGCCTTGGCAGGTCGAAAACGCTCATCGCGGTCTCCCAGGGGCGTGAGACGGACTCAGGTGGCCGCGGTTTTGCGGCCCACGTCGTAACAGCGGACTTCTTCGACCGCGCGCAGAGCGGACTCGATCGCCCCTTCGACCCACGCCGGCGCCGTCGAGCAGTGCTCGCCCGCGAAGAAGAGGCGGTTCACCGGCCGGGCGGCACTAGCCCGCTCCCGCTCACACTGCTCCGTGCTCTTGCCCCAGCGCGTGGCGCACCCCGCGCTCCAGGGCGAGTCGCCCCAGACCGCGCTCACGGCTTCCAGCACCATGCCGGGCCTGAGCAGTTCGGGGTGGACGGCGCTCAGCTCTTCCAGGACGAGCCGGTGCCGGCGCCGGGGCGGCAGCCGGCCGAGCCAGGCGGCTTCCTCCCCGATCGTGTAACTGGCCAGCAGCGCGGCGCCCTGTTCCGGGTCGCCTTCCACGGGCGGGTAGTAGGTCTGGCGGATGCGCCCGGCGGTGAAGGAGGCCCCGCCGTGGATGCCGTCCTCCTGCCAGAAGGGCTCCCGGCAGTGGAAGGCCACCTTGGTGGCCGGGCAGTAGTCCACCTCGTGGATCACCGCGAGCTTGTCGTCGTCCAGTCCGGTCAGACGCATCCGCCGCAGGGCCGGGAACGGTGTGGTGCACAGGGCGAAATCGGCGCGTCGTACGATCCTTCGGGTGCCGGCCCGGATGTGGATGCGCAGGCCGTCGCGGCCCACGTCGATGCCCACGACCCGGTGGCCCCGGAAGACCGTGCGCCGGAGGTGGCCGGCGAGCCGGCGCGGCAACTGGTCCATGCCGCCCCGCAGCCTCAGAAGTGCGGGGCTGGTCTCGGCGAGGATGTCGTCGAGGAAGCCGTTGAGCCGGCCGCTGCACCCGGCGCGGATGCCGGGGTGGGCGGAGAAGAGCGCGTGGAGATCGACCCTGTCGCCGGCCGCGCTGTACAGATAGGGCGTCAGATCGGTACGGGCGACGAGGTCGAGGAGCTCGCGCCGCAGGTCCCCGCGGAGCGCCTCGCGCAGATCGGGCGGGGCGATCGCGTCGACGACGGCCGTCAGCCAGGCCCCGAAGGCGATGGTCGCGTCGCTGTACCCGTGACCGGGGCGGTGCAGGTCCAGGGCGTACCGGAAGTCCTCACGGAGCGGTCGGGAGGCATCGCGGACTCGGATGAATCCGCGGTCGGTGTGCAGGAGCGTGTTCTCGTCGGACAGCAGGGTCATGAAGGGGCACAGGGAACCGCCCAGCCGCATCCGCCGAATGTATTCCCGGGTGAGCCGGTGCCGGGTGGGAATGCGCATGGCTCCGAGTTCGACCGCGGGCGCGCCCGGGCCGAGCCCGAATCTGTGTGTGCGGATGCGCCCGCCGACACGGGCCTCGCCTTCCAGGACCTCGACGCAGTAGCCGAGCCGCTCCAGTTCGTACGCCGCCACGAGCCCGGCCATTCCGGCACCGATGACGGTGACATGACGACCCTCGGCCGCGAAGGGCTCACATGCGCAGGCGGACCGGTCCCGCGAGGCCTCGGACATGAAACGCTCCAATTAGTACGATAAATCGCCATCCTTTGGACTTCACTGCTGTTTCATGCACCTGCCAAGGGCATGCCACGATATTTATGGGCAAATTTGATGCCAATGTCATATTCACGTGGTATTCACGGCACACGCAGATGACGTAGACGGCATACGCATGGCGATGGATCCGGCCCGGCGCCTGGAACTCCGGCAGGTGACGGCCCGTTACGAATGAGTAGCACGAGCAGAACTCGAAACCGAGTTGAGCGAGTTAGCTGAGTCACCGAGTTCGCAGACTTCCACCCCCACTCTTCACGGAGGCCCGGAACCATGGCCCGGAACCAGCTCCAACCGTCCCGGCGGACCCTTCTCGGCGGTGCCGCCCTCGCCGCGCTCACGGCAGCGACCGGCGTCGGCACGGCGAACGCCGCCACCGCTGCGCACGCTGCCGCGTGGCCGGCCGAGTTCCCTCTCCCGGACGGCTTCCTCCCCGAGGGGATCACCATCGACGCTAGGCCGTACGCCTACATGGGCTCGCGCGCCAACGGCGCGGTCTACCGCACCGATCTGCGCACCGGGGAGGGCGGGTTCATCCACCAGGGCACCACCGGAACAGTGGCGATCGGGCTGAAGCTGGACCACGACGGCCTGCTCTACATAGCCGGAGGCGGTGGCGGATCCGCGCGGGTCGTCGACTCACGTACGGGCAGGCTCGTCGCCACGTATCAACTCACCGACAGCACGGGTCACTTCATCAACGATGCGATCCTGCTCGGCGACCGCGCCTGGTTCACCGACTCACGCGACAGCGTGCTGTACGGCGTACCGCGTGGTCGCGGAGGCGAGATCCGCAGCCTGCCGCTCAGCGGGGACTGGGTGCAGACGCCCGATGTGAACAACGCCAACGGCATCGTCGGCACCCCCGACGGCCGAGGGCTGATCGTCGTCAGCAGCACGCCCGGCAAGCTCTACCACGTGAGCCTGAAGACCGGTCGGGCCACTGACATCGCTCTGAACGGCGCGACGGACGTGGCCAACGGCGACGGTCTCCTCCGCATCGGCCGCACTCTGTACGTCGTACAGAACCGGCTGAACCTCATCAGTGTGTTCAGCCTCGACGCGCAGGTCCGCTCCGCCACCCTGCGCCGTACGATCACCGACCCCCGCTTCGACGTCCCCACCACGGTTGCCCGCCGGGGCGACCGCCTCTACCTCGTCAACGCCCGCTTCACCAGCCCCCAGACGCCCGAGACGACGTTCAACGCGGTCGCCGTTTCCCTCTAACACAGGGGGCGTCCCACCGACAGCGGGGGTGTCCCACGGCACCCCCGCTGTACTCCCACGCCCGGTCCGGCGTACTTCCGCGCCCGGTCCCGCTGTACTCCCGCGCCCGCTCTACCCGTCCGCGAAGGTCCGGTCGAGGAAGGACCGCATCAGACTCCCGATCTCCTCGCCCTTCTCCTCCAGAGCGAAGTGACCGGTGTCCAGGGCGTGGAACTCCGCGTGGGGGAGATCGTCCAGGAACTTCCGCATGTTGGCCTCGGGGAACAACCCGTCGTTCGCGCCGGTGGCGATCAAGGCCGGCGGCTGTTCCTTGCGGAGGAACTCCTTCGCCGCACCGAAGACGGCCTCCTGCTTCGAGATGTCGTACAACAGGTCCAGCATGATCTCGTCGATGCCCGGGCGGTCGAGCAACGCCTGATCGATCAGCCAGCAGTCGGGGTCGATCAGGGAGGCGTCGTGCGCTCCGTCGAGGTACTGGTCCCTGGTGCATTCCGGCGACACATAGGTCCGGGCGACCTCGCGGTGCTCGTCGGATCCGTCGCCCCAGTAGGGAATGAGGTCCTTCCAGAACCCGCCGTCGTCACCTTCCGGGTACAGAGGAGCGTTCTGGAGAACGACGGCGCTGATCCTCTCGGGATGCCTGACGGCAAGACGCCAGCCGATCGATCCGCCGAAATCCATCATGTAGGGCGTGAACTCCCGTACGCCCAGACGGTCCAGCAGCTTTTCGATGATGTCGGCGATGTGGTCGAAATCGTAGGTGAAGCTTTCCCGGTCGGGCACGTCGCTGTGGCCGAACCCCGGATAATCGGGAGCGATGACGTGATAACGGTCCGAAAGCCTCGGGATCAGATTCCGGTACATGCGCGACGAGGTGGGGAACCCGTGCAGCAGCAGCACGACACGCGCGCCCTCGGGGCCCGCTTCACGGTAGAAGACATTCACCCCGTCGATGTTCTCGGTGCGGAAGTGGGTGTCAGGCTGCTCACGAGTCGGGGTCGCGGTGGACATGAATTCCTCCAGTTGCGTCGCCCCCGAGGAAATGGTCCCGGACGACTCCGCACTGGCAATCCCGCCGACGGCCGGATCACGGCACGGCCTGCTCGCCGTACGCATACGGAATCGGCCCGCAGCGACGATTTTACGCTCCGTGCGAATACCCGACAATTCCGTCGCCGGGGCGGTACGCCGACGCGGGTCAGCAGGCCTGGCGCCAGGTGCCGAGATCGAGTTTCTTGCGCATGGACGAGAGGCCCAGACGGCGGCTCTGCGCGCAGAAGTCCTCGGTGGGCAGCGCGTACTCGACATGGAGGACGGCCTTCCCTGCCCGCACGAAGGGGGTGAGCAGGGCGCACTCGCCGTACTGGGCGCACTCCTCGTTCACCGCGAAGTCGAAGGTGTCCACGAGCGCGGGCACCTGCGGCAGATCGTTCTTGAGTCCGACCGACATACCGCGCTCGTGCGCGAGCCGGGCGATCAGCCTGTTGTACGCGAGCTGATCGCCGGCACGCAGCGGGAAACCGGTGTCGTTGAGATAGCCGTCGAGCAGATCGGGTTCGACCGCGTCGAATCCCTTCGACCGGCACATGTCGAAACGCTTCCCCATCAGGGGGCCGAGGACGTCCAGGCGCCGGATGTCGAGCCAGCGCTCGCCCTCCCAGCCGTTGGGACGGCCGAGGACGGAGGAGGGGAAGGCGTCGCTGTCCGAACGGAAGTCCTCCCAGGCACCCGCGTTGATGTAACAGATGACCTTCCGCCCGTCCCGGTGGAGACGGGCGACATCGGCGGCGGTGTTCTCGAAACCGTCGATGTCGTACACGGGCACATCGGTCCGGGGATCCACCCGGCCGTCGAGCTGCCACTGCCAGAGAGTGCCCGGCCGGGGTGCCCAGCGCTCCGCCGGGGCGGGCTTCCCGGTACCCGGACCCTTCCTCGGGCCCTTCCCCGTGTCGTCCGTCGTCGAACAGCCGGTCACCAGCAGAAGCAGCAGGAGCGGCAGCAGAACGACGAAGCGCGGCGCGACGGCGGACGGCGCACGGACCGCGAGCGGTTCGCTCCGGAGTCCCCGAGCGGGGAGTGAACGTGTCATGGTGCCTTCCGGAGCAGACCGAACGGGGGCGCGGTCCACGGGTTGGGCAGTTCTCCCGCGACCGGGCAGGAGACGGCGGCGCCACGCTCCTGGGCGGTGCGCACGGCGAGCCCGGTCAGGGCCGGCGGCACACCGTACACGAGATGGCAGAACCGCTCGGGCGGATGACGGACGGTCCAGCGCGGACGGACGAAGGGCGACAGATAGGTCGTCCAGTGCCCCTCGAAGGTGACGATCAGATCCGCGATCCGGGCATAGCCGCGGGCCGGATGGACTCCCGGGTTCAGTACGACCGTGGCCGCTCCCCGGCGCCGCGCGGCGCGGACCAGACGGCGGCAGCGGCGCAGTTCGCCCGCGTCGGCGGGCGCCCGGTCGAGGAAGCAGCCGTCGGTGCCGTACCAGTCGCGGTGCCGGTCGAGATCGTCCCTGATGTCGGTGCCCGGCCGCTCCCCGTAGGCGAGATCGACATAACCGAGGACGCGGGTGCCCGCCTCCCGCAGCGCACACGCGGCGGAGACGAACGCGGGGTCCGAGGAACGGCCGGGGCCGTCACCGGGGTTGAGCACCACACCGTAGAGCGGGCCGGGCGCCGAGGTCAGCAGCCGCCAGGCGGCCGGGTCCTCGGCGGGGTGGATGTAGAGCGGTACGAGCAGGCTCACCGCACCCGGTCCCCGGCCGGTTCCGGTGCCGGCTCATCGCGCGCGGAGGCCCACAGGGCGGCCACGGACTCCTCCAGGCCGTACCGGGGTACCCAGCCGAGCGCGTCCGCGGCGGCCGTGATGTCCGAGCACTGCCAGGACACGTCGGCGGAGCGCGCGGAGCCGTGCAGGGTCTCCTCGATCCTGCCCCGGAACTCCGCCGCCCGTGCCAGGCCGTGCACCAGCTCTCGGACCGGGACGGCCTGTCCGCCCGCGATGTTCAGTACGGGGGGCAGCGGCCCCGGCGCGGTGGTGGCCAGCACGACCGCGCGGGCGATGTCCCGTACGTCGACGAAGTCCCGGTACGCCGAGAGATCGCCGAGATGCACGACGGCGCCGGGATCCGCGCCGGCCGGCCGGAGCTGCCGGACCACACGGCCCGGCAGCCCGGCGGGCGGGGCGCCCGGCCCGACCGGGTTGCCCACGCGCAGTACCACGGAGTCCAGCCCGGCCGCGGTGACTGCGACGGTGCCCGCGAGCTTGGTGGCACCGTAGGGACCTGCGGGCCGGGTGGCGGCGTCCTCGGTGACCCGCTCGCCGTGTGCGGTCGGACCGTACTCGGCGGCGGATCCGAGATGGACCAGCCGCGCCCGGGGAGCCGCCTCCCGCAGGGCGGCGCAGAGCACCGCGGGGCCCCGGGCGTTGACCTCGGCGAGTGTCACCGCGTCACCGCTGACGGCGCCCGCGCAGTTGACGACGGCGTCCGGGGCGAACGAGGCGACCACCTCCGCCAGTTGACGGGCGTCCATGGTGGCGAGATCGACGGCCGGCCCCGCGGCCGGGGCCCGGCCGGCGCCGAGCAGCCGCACCCCGGGCAGGGTGCGAAGCTGCTCGGCGGCGTGCCCGCCCAGGTATCCGGTGATGCCCAGGACCAGGATGCGCATGGGGTGCTCAGGCTCCCTTGAGCAGAAGGGACTGGTAGGTGGTGAACTCGGCGTTGGCGCGGTCGTAGTCGTCGGGGCGGCCGATGTCGAGCCAGTATCCGTCGAACTCGTAGGCGTGCGGGGGATTGCTCGATCTCAGCAGATCCAGGACGAGTTCGTCGAATCCGAGCGGCAGCCCGGCGGTGTAGGCGTCGAGGGTCGCCCGGCTCAGCCCGTAGGCGCCCATCGAGACCCGGTAGTCCATGCTCGGCTTCTCGGTGAAGCCGACGACCCGTCCGGCGTCCGTGGTCAGAACACCGAAGTCGATGTGCACCTTGCGAGGGTACGTGGTGATCGTCAGGGGCGCGCCCGAAGCGCGGTGGCGCAGGAGCACATCGCGGTAGTCGAGATCGGTGAGGATGTCGCCGTTCATCACGAGGAAGGTCTCGGGCAGCCGGTCCCGCATCGTCAGCAGTGGGCCCAGGGTGCCGAGCGGGCTCTCCTCACTGGAGTAGTCGACCTGGAGCCCCCAGCGGGAGCCGTTGCCGACATAGGCGCGGATGATCTGTCCCAGATGGCCGATGGCGAGGGTGCAACTGGTGAATCCCGCGGCGGCGAGCTGCCGGAGCACGATCTCCAGAATGGCGTGCTGGTCGCCGATCGGTACGAGGGGTTTGGGCAGTGCCGTGGTGTAGGGGCGTAAGCGGACGCCCTTGCCGCCGGCGAGGATCACTGCGTGCATGGAATGTCTCCCTGTCTGCGGGGCGGCCCGGCAGGGCCGCCGGTGTCGGGATCGGGCGGAGTGGCCGGGGTGGCGCGCGGATCAGATGTGGTAGATGCCGGCCTTGTAGCGGGTGAGGTTCGCGGGATCACGGAAGAAGTCCGCGGTGCGGGCCAGTCCGCTCTCCAGGTTGTGTTCCGGCGCCCAGCCGGTGGCCGCGCGCAGCCGCCCGGCGTCCGCGACCAGCCGCATCACCTCGGAGTCGGCGGGCCGGATGCGCTGCTCGTCCTCCCGTACCGACAGTTCGGCGCCCATCACCTTGCCGATCAGCCGGACCAGATCGCCGATCGAGATCTCGTCCCCCGTCCCCGCGTTGAAGGTCCGGCCCACGACGGTGGCGGCCGGCACGGTTCCCACGGCCAGGAAGGCACGGACGGTGTCGGACACGAAGGTGAAGTCGCGGGTGGGCCGAAGATCCCCGAGCGTGACGGTCCGCGACCCGGCGGCGACCTGGCCGATCACCGTGGGAATCACGGCCCGCATGGACTGGCGGGGACCGTAGGTGTTGAACGGGCGCAGGACGACGACCGGGGTGCCGAAACTGGCGTGGTAGCTGTCGGCGAGCCGGTCCCCGCCCGCCTTGGAGGCCGCGTACGGGGACTGGGTCTGGATGGGATGGTCCTCGGTGATGGGTACGGTCCGCGCGGTGCCGTAGGTCTCGCTGGTCGAGGTGTGCACCAGCCGGGGAGTGCCCAGCGCGCGGACCGTCTCCAGCACATTGAGGGTGCCCGTCACATTGGTGTCCACGTAACTGTGCGGCGCCTGGTACGAGTAGGGGATCGCGATGAGGGCGGCCAGGTGGTAGAGCGTCTCCGCGCCCTCGGCCAGGGCCCGGACGGAGCCCGGGTCACGCACGTCCCCGAGCACGATCTCGACCTGGTCGAGCACCTCGGACGAAAGGTCCTCCAGCCAGCCGTAGGAGGAGAAGGAGTTGTACTGCACCATGGCCCGGACACGGTGTCCGGACGCCACGAGCGCCTCGGTCAGGTGTGAGCCGATGAAGCCCTCGGCTCCGGTGACGGCTACGAGCGGTACGGATGTCAACGGGTGTCTCCTCGCGTGATCTGCGGTTGGTCGTCTGCGGATGGTGGTGCGGAGGCCGGGCCGCCTCGCCTGGCGGTGGCGCGGTGGGCGCGGCCGGGCCGGTCAGGCGTGCGCCGTCGGCCTGCCCAGCAGCCACAGCGCGCAGCCGATGAGAAGGACCGCCGCGGCGCCGCAGGACAGTGCGAGCGTGAGGGGGGCCGGTGGTGCGTTCAGGAGATGCGCGGCGGTGAGCCCCGCCGCCACCGCGCAGCAGATCGCCGCCGGAAGCCGGCCGATGCCGAACGCCTGGAGCAGCAGAGCCGTCCACAGCGTCGCCCCCAGCGCGACCAGCGGCAGGGCATCGGCTCCGGTCAGCAGCGCGCCGGGAATCAGCGGCAGGACATAGGCCGTCAGACAGCCCGTCAGAACGGCGGCGGAGCGCAGCCGGAAGCCGCGTGGTGTCGTGGCCGCGCGCAGCGCCGCCACCGAGAGCCCCCGGTAGCGGTACAGCAGCCACTCCGCGGGACCCATGCTCACGGTCAGCACGACCACGGCGAGCGTATGGCCGCGCCCCACCCAGAGCACCAGCACCCCGGCCGCCAGGCCGAACAGACCGTACGGCACGGAGGCCCGTAGCGGAGGCCGCCGTACGTCCGGGACGGGAGGCGCCTTGAGTGTTCCCCGCACGGCGTGCCCCGCCGCCGCGACGGCCAGCGCGAGGGTGAGCAGCGGAAGTCCGGTGCGCACCGGCGGACCCGGCTCCCACCAGGGCAGCGCCGCGGCTCCCGCCGTCACCGGGACGAGCGTCGCCAGCAGCACGCGCTCCCGGCCGAGCACCAGCAGGACACCCGCCGCCGCGAGGTAGCAGGACTGCGCCGCGGCGAAGAGCGCCGCGGGACCGGTTCCGGCGACGGCCGCTCCCACGGCCGACGCCAGCAGCGCTCCCGTCGGCGCCCCGGCGAGCAGTGTCCGGCCGGCCTCGTGGGTGCCGACGGCGAGCCGCAGATGCGTACGGTGGCCGAGTGCCTGGCCCCACGCCCAGGAGAGCAGCGCGGCGGCGATCAGCCCCTGGGCCTCCCGTCCGCCGTGCTGGAGCGGGGGGACCAGGAGATACGCCAGGGCCGGCAGGGCGAACAGCGCCCCGCGCAGAACGCACCGCACATGGTCGGGGGCCCAGGGATCGGGTGGAGAAGGCGGCTCCGGAAAGCTGCGGGGCACCTTGCGGAACAGGTCCTCGGCGAGCGAGAACAGATCCGGATGCCCGTACTGACGCTGTATCCGCTCACCGGTCAGCCCCTCGGACTCCAGCAGCGCGGCCACCTCGTACGCGTGCACGGCGGGCCCTATCCGGTCGGCCAGTTCGGCCGCCAGCCGGTCCACGGGATCGTCGGTCCGTGAGCGCCGCCCGACAAGGCCGATACGGGGCAGCCGCAGCGCGAGAGTCGTCTCGCTCCCGGCGGAAGCGGTGCCGGCCGCCAGTCTCAGGGACAGGGTGTCGTCCTGTCCGCCGCCGGGCTCCAGGGGTATCGGGCCGCTCATCCCGCCATTCCCCCGAGATCGACAGCGGCCGGATGTCCGGCGGGGGCGAGACGCGCCGCCCTCGCCGCGGCCGGGAACCGGAGGGTGGGCGCGGCCGGGGACGGCGCCGGGTCCGCGAGCGCCGGAACGGCGGCGGAGCCGGAGCCGTGCTCGGACATTTCGAGATAGATGGCGCGGAACGTGTCCACCGTCTGCCTGAGGGTGAACTGTTCGATCACCCGCAGCCGTGCCGCCTCGCCCATCGCGGCACGCCGCGGCGGATCGGCCAGCAGCTCCAGCGCGGCGGCCGCCATGGCGGCGGGCTCGCGCGGAGGGACCACCAGGCCGGTCGGGCCCACCGCCTCGCGCACCCCGCCGACATCGGTCGAGACGGTCGCCCGCCCGCACGACATCGCCTCGATCAGCGTGAACGGGAATCCCTCGCTGATGCTGGAGAGCATCACCACGTTGCCCGCCGCGTAGGCGTCCTTGATCTCGTCCACCCGGCCCTCGAAGGTGACCGCGTCGCCCTGGCCGAGGGAGGAGGCCAGTTCCTCGCACCGCTCGCGGTAGGCCTCGCCGCCGCGCGGGGTGCCGCCGAACAGCCGGAGCCGCGCACCCGGCAGCTCCGAACGGACCCGCGCGAACGCCCGTATCAGCGTTTCCAGGTCCTTGATCGGGTCGACACGCCCCGCCCAGCTCAGGGTCGGCAGCTCCGGTTCGGGTCCGGCGGGCGGGAACGCGGCCGGATCGACCCCGTTGTACACCGTGCGGATCAGCCGTGGATCGGCTCCGCCCCGCTCCTCCCAGAGCCGGTTGTAACGGTTCCCGGGGGTGATCAGCGCGGCCCTGCGGTACGTCTCCTCCGCCAGCAGCCGGAAGAATCCCAGCAGGACCGCCTTCACGGGCCAGCGGTACGGGGCGGTCCGGTAGCCGAGATAGCGCTCCCGCAGATAGACCCCGTGCTCCGTCAGCAGCAGCGGCACACCGTGGAGTTCGGCCGCGGCCAGACCGGGCAGCGCGGCCACACCGCCGCTGACCGCGTGGCTCACCCCCCGCTCCGGCGGGCGGGCGGCGAACGGACGCAGCGCGTGTTCTAGGAGCCCGGTGGCGGTGACCGCGTCGTACAGGGTGGGGCGGGCCTCGCGTACGGGCAGTCCCCGCCGGTTCCAGACGGCGGTCAGTATCCGTACCGCGCGGTCGTCGCGCAGGGCGGGGCTGAGCGTCCCGTCCTGCGCGGCGCGCGCCATCTCGTACAGCGCCGGGGCGAAACCGCTCTCGGCGGCCGGGTCGAGCAGCGCGGTCAGAAACCGCTCGTACGCGGCCATCAGCCGGCGCAGCGCGCGACCGCGCGGCATGGCCCCGTCGGGAGCGGGCCCCCACATCGGGACCGAGTCCAGTCCGGTCACCTGAGGAGGCAGCTCCCATACGGTGCTCTCGCGGCCGGTTCCGGTGACCGCGACAACATGGAAGTCCACATCGGGCATACCGCTGACGAGCTGGTCGCACCAGACGCTCACACCGCCGTGGCTATGGGGGTAGGTGCCTTCGGTGAGCAGGGTGACACGTGCCGCGCCGGGACGTGGCGCGTGGTGACGCAAGGGCATGGAGGCGCTCCACGGCGAGAAGAGTGCGGGGCATGGCGGGGTCCCGCCGGCCGCGCGGCGGACGGGACCCTGTGCCGGGAGTGGGAGGGCCGGGATCAGTACCCGGTGCCGGGCCGCACGGCCCGCAGCACACCGGCGGGCACCGGCGTACGAGGCGCGGTCCCCGGTGACGGCTCGTCGGCGTGGCGCGCGGCCCGGCCGGCCGGACCCGCCGCCCGGTCCGCCACGGCGGCGTGGCCCGGGTCGGCTGCGGGCACCAGGGCCGGGGGCAGCACGAGCGTGACACGGTCCTGGCCGGCCGCGCGCGAGACCCAGCCGGAGACGGTCCCGGCGTACGGCTGCCCGAAGCCCGTACTTCCCGCCGGAAGGCTCTGGGTCGTTCCGGTCGGCATACCGGCCGGGACTGCGACGTTCTGCGGGGCCTGTACGGTCACGGTGCCGCCGATCCGGAAGGCGGTGACGGCGCCGCTCCTGACGGCGGCGTTCCAGGCGTTGCGCTTGCGCAACTCCTCGCCGACGTCGCTCATCCGGGGGTTGACCAGCGGGGTGTTGTCGGCGTGGAGAGCCGCGTACCGGTCGAGGACCGCGTCCAGCACCGGATATCCGATCCGGTCCTCGGCAAGATTCGACTGGTGCATGAAGTGCGGCCGCGGGTCGTTGCCGAGCACGTGTCCCAGGGCGATGCTCGTCTCCAGCGGCACGATGTGGTCGGCGTAGCCGGTCGCGGTGTCCAGGGGCGCGTCGAGGCAGGTGGTGTTGGCGAGCTCCTCGCACAGTCCGCTGCCGCCCTGCGCCCGGCTGGTGTACAGCCAGTTGTACTCGTCGACCTGCTCGGACGTCCGGCCCGCGTTGTAGAAGATGTTGATCGGATACCGGGCCACGGTGAGCGCGGAGCCGACGGCGCGCTGCCCCGGGTCACGGGAGTTGTCGGAGGCGAGCCAGGCGACGCCGTTGTCGGCGAGCGCCGGAGCGAGATTCGGGTTGTCGTCGGGCTGCTGCGGGAGCACCCTCAGCCCGGAGTGCTCACCGGTCACCAACTCGTCGTTGCGCTGCGGGAGTCCGGCCCGCTCGCCCCACTGCCGGTTGTCGGAGATCTCCCGTGAGATCTCCGTGCGGCCGACATAGCGTGTGCTGCCGTCGGCGTTGGTGGCGCACTTCCACGGGACGACGGAGACATCCTGCTCGCAGCCGAGGAACGCGTGGTCGTAGGTGTGGTTGAGCCAGCGGAAGTCGGCACGCCTGGCCAGGAACTCGTCGGCCGCCGGGTCGGCGCCGTCGTTGTCCACACGGTGCTGCTCGCTGCCGGCGCCGTTGTACGCGAGATCGAGTGTGAAGCCGCGTCGGCGTGACCAGTCGGCGGCGTTCCGTACGTCCGCGGCCGACATCCGGATGGGGTTCTGGGTGCCCTGGCCCGGCGGGCAGTCCACGTCGCCCGGTGTGCAGTTGAGCAGGGGATCCCAGCGGTCGTCGGCGCCGAAGACATCGTCCACGTGGACGGAGAAGTAGTTCCGGGAGGCACCGAGGTGCACCTCCTGGGTCATCCAGTCGACGATGCCCCGGGCGAGCAGCCTGAACTGCTGCTGATACTGGTTGTATACAAAGGTGACCACCAGTTCCCGGCGGCCGTCGTGCCGGTACTCGCCGACGAGGGAGCCCCTGGCCGTGGAGCCGGGGATCGGCGCGTCCACATAGGTGGTGAAGTCGGCGCCGGCCCGGGGACGGGACAGGAAGGCGTAACTCTCCCCGACGTCGGGCGCGTTGTCCTCGAAGGGCACCTCGCCGTCGAGATAGCCGAAGGGACCCGCGTTGCCCGCGGGGGTCACCTGGGCCCGTATGCCGTCGACCGAACCGCTGTAGCCGCCGGCGTTGGGAACTTCGAGGCCGGCCTGGGGGCGCGCATAGGTGTACGCGTCGACCTGGGGGATCCCGTACGCCTGCTCATAGGCGACGAGAGCCGCCATCTCCGGTGAACCTGCCTGGAACGGGTTGTCGTTGGGCAGTACGACGGCCTGGAACTTCGCCCGCGGCCGGCCGTCCACCGTGTCGGCCAGGAACGCCGGTCCGATCACGGGCCGGTCGGAGCGTCCGAGATCCACGAGGGTGTACGGCGTGCCCGCGGCGTCGAGTTCGGCGGCGATGGCGGCCGTGGCGGGGCCGCCGTCGGTGACGACAAGGACACGCAGATCGATACGGGGCGCCGGCTCGTCGGCGATCGCCGGCGCCGTGGGTAACGCGAGCGCGAGCAGCAGCGCTCCGGTGGTCAGTGCGGTCGTGCGAATGCTCCGCTTCATGCGGTCGAATCCCTCCCCAGTGGGCCCGGTCGGCTCTCCCGACCGCCCGGACCCCAACCCCCAGCACGGCGCCGGCCCTCGTACGGAAGGCCGGCGCCGCGCTCTGATGTCTCACATGGTGGTGGGCGCGTGGGGGTTTCGTGCGCCGATTGTGAAACATGACGGAAAAACGCGGGCGATCCCGGTGTCCCGGACCGGCCCTCACGGCGGGCCCGGCATGTCCGCGATCATCCCTTTGCCGCGTGCTGCCCTTGCGGCACAACCGAAGGCGGGATACCCGCGAATGGGGTATCCCGCCCGTGTGCCCTGGGTTGCCCATGCCGTCCCAGTCGTCTCATTCGGCGCGATTACGGCGCTCTTGGCGCTGCGTCACGAAAGTCCGCGACGAGCGGACCGGCGACCCGAGATGTCAGGCGCGGGCAGCGGCGGGAGCCGGGGGCGCCGCGCAGTTCAGCCGGGTCGTCGGCGTGGTGTAGGTGCCGTCCTTCACATTCTGGCCGTAGTTGTACTCGTAGTAGAGGTACGAGTAGAAGGCGATGTCGGCGTTGCAGCCGGAGTCGGCGGCGATGTCGTAGGACAGCGTGACGGTACGGGTCGCCCCGGGCGGGAGCGGAATCTCGTAGTTCACACCGAGAGTGGTGGTGCCGGTTCCGGTGCAGGCGACACCGTCGGCGGTGCACGAGGCGAAGGAGTACTTCAGATCCCTGCGCTGGGTGGTGGCCCAGGTGGGCTGGACGGACTGGTAGACGAACCAGATGTCCGTGGCCTGGTTGTTGGTGAGCGTCATCGTGATGTTGACCGTGGACCCCGGGACGGTGACCGGCTGGTCGACGGAGAAGGCCAGGTCGGGGGTGTCGGCGGCGGCCGGCTGGGCCAGACCGAACAGCGCGGCGGCGAGGGCGAGGACGATGGAGAGACCTAAACGTCTCAGGTGTGTGAGTCGCATGGCGGGAAGGCTAGGAGACCGCCCGGCCCCCCGTCTGCCCCATCGGTCCGCACCCGTCCCGCATCGGCTCGAAGGGCACGCCCGCCCCACACCCGCCTCCCCGCCCCACGACGGCACCCGGACCCCTTGAACGCGCAGGGTGGTCGAGTGGCGACAGTACGTACGGAACAGGGGGCTCCGCAACCTGGGCAAGCCCATGAGAATGGCGCATTCCGTACGCCCGCGCGGCTCGGGGAATCCCGCTCGTCTGTCCGCCGTCTGCGTGCCGCAGGGCCCCGGCGCGGACGCGCGAGGCGTCCGGGTTCGGAGTTCGGGTTCGGCGTCCGGGGTCGGAGTCCGGGTGAGGCAGTCGGCTGAGGCGTCCGGCTGAGGCGTCCGGAAAAAAGTTCGCGGGGCATGTCATCCCGTCGGGCGGCGACCGGGGTTTGAAGGGGTGGAGAGGCGCCCTCCGTACCGTTCGAACCCAAAGACGCACAAGGAGCTGTCCGTTCATGACACGGATCAAGAAGTATGTGGTCGCCGCGACGGTCACGGCGGCGGTACTGGCCGTGCCGGCCGGGGCGTACGCGCTGACGCCGGGCAACGCCTCCCCCGCGCCCTCGGCCGCCGCACCGTCCACGGGGGCCGCACCGTCCATCGGGGCCGCGAAGTCCCGTACGGCGTCGTCCGTCCGCGTCGTGGCACCGGGTGAGCGTGTGAAGGCCGCGCCGGACGTCCTGCTGTGGCTCACCGAGGACGGCAAGCACTGGTCCACCCCGGAGGGCGAACAGTTCCGCAGCGTGACCGACGGCAATCTCGACCTGAGCTCCCCGGGTGTCTCACGCCAGTCGGAACCGGTGGGCGACCGCTACCTCCACTCCGGCGTCTACTACGGAACGCGTGACGCGGCCCGCGTCGAGATCACCACCCGGACGGGCAGGACCGTACGGGCCTCGATGGTGGAGCTGGCGGGCAAACCCGGCTGGGGCGCCTGGTACACCACCACCGAACTGCCCTCCGCCCCGGCGGTGTTCGGCCCCGAGGGCGCGGGCATCGGCGACGCCGGTGAGTCCACGGACAGGCCCGTGGACTTCATCCGCAGCGTGACGCTGTACGACACGGCGGGCCGGGTCCTCGCCACCCTGTCCTCCCCGGTCGGCTGACAGCCCGGGTGGGGGCCCGGGCGGGGACGTCCTGACCGCCCGGGGGAGCCCGGGCCCCCACCCGTACCGCACTCGCTCCTCTGTGCTCCGCCACCGCCGCACCGACCCCGCGCTCTTCACCCGAACCGAGGGACCGCCGCTTGTGCCGTACACGAACGACGACTTCGCCGAGTACGCGGCCGCGGCCTGGCCCCGCCTCGTACGCGCCGCGCATCTGCTCACCGGCGACTTCCACGAGGCCGAGGACCTGGTGCAGACCACCCTCGCCAAGGTCTGTGCGCGCTGGCGGCGCATCCCCCGCGAGGAAGTCGACTTCTATGTGCGCCGGGCGCTCGTCAACAACAACCTCAGCCGGGTACGGAAACGGCGCGTCGTCCATCTGCTGACGCCCTTCCTGCCGGAGGCGGTGCACGGCCGGCACACGGGGCACGCCGAACACATCGAGGAGCGCGCCGCCCTCGCCCAGGCGCTGGCGGCGCTGTCGGCCCGGCAGCGTGCGGTCGTGGTGCTGCGCTACTGGGAGGATCTGAGCGAACAGGAGATAGCCGGCATGCTGAACTGCTCGGTCGGCACGGTCAAGACCCATGCCCGGCGCGCTCTGGAGACCCTGCGCGCCCATCCCGTCATCGCCCGCCGGCTTCCCGTACCGCGCACCGGGGCCGGAGCTGTCCCCGCGAACGGGGCCGCCCCGGGCACCGGAGCCGGAACCGGAGTCCGCCCATGAATCCTCCCTCCGGGACCACACCGCAGCCCGGGACCACACCGCAGCCGGACGACACGCATTGCGGCGTACAGCGGCGCGGGTACGACGATGTGCTGCGCGCCGCCCTCGCGGATGCCGCGAACGCCGTCAGGCCGTCCCCCGTCCCGCTGGCCGCGATCGAACGATCCGGCCGTGCCCGGCGCCGACGCGGCAACGCGGCCCTGGTGGTGGCCGGTTGCGGGCTGCTGCTGGGCCCGCTGGCCGTCGTACTCGCACGTACCGCCCCGCCGCCGGACCCCGTACCCCCGCCCGTGCCGGTCCTCACCGCGCCGCCGACGCCCTCGCCCGCCCCGGCGCCCGCCCGTGTGATGCGGCCGGGTGAGCGGGTGAAGGCGGCGCCGGGCGCGGAAGTATGGCTGACCGAGGAGGGCAAACACTGGTCCACCCCGGAAGGCGAACAGTTCCGCAGCGTGACCGACGGCAATCTCGATCTGACCACCCCCGGCGTCTCACGCCAGTCGGAACCGGTGGGCAACCGCTATCTGCACTCCGGCATCTACTACGGAACGCGTGACGCGGCCCGCGTCGAGATCACGACCGCGACCGGCCGGGTGGTGCGCGCCAAGCTGCTGGAGCTGGCGGGCAGGCCCGACTGGGGCGTCTGGTACGCCACCACCGAGACGCCGCCGGACGCGACGGTCATGGGGCGCGAAGGCGCCGGTGCCCAGGCCGGGACCGGCGAGAACGCGGACGCGCCGACGGACTTCATCCGCCGCGTCACCCTCTACGACGCGGCGGGCGAGGTCCTCGCGATATTGCCTTGAGCAGACGCCCTGGACGCACCTGGTGTGTGGGGCGTTTCAGTCGTCGCGGCCGGCACCGCGATCGGGTGCGCTCATGTCTCCCGTCCCTGGCGTGCCATCGGCGAGCCCGTAGCGCAGGTACACGGTGCCTTTCGGACTGGCCAGCGGCGGTTGGAGAAGGGTGATGTTCGTGGGCACCGCGCCACTCTCGAACACCTTCTTCCCGACGCCGAGTACGACCGGGTGGATCCAGAGGTCGAGCCGGTCGAAGAGTTTCTCGCGCAGGAGGGTCTGTACCAGGTTCAGGCTCCCGACGACCTTCACATGTTCGTGCCGCTCACGGATCTCGCGCACCGCGCCGGCCAGATCCGGGCCGAGCTGGGTGGACCCGGCCCACGAGAGGTCGGGCCTGCCCCGGGAGGCCACGTACTTGGGGACGCTGTTGAAGAGCGTGGCGATCTCATTGTCCTGGCCACCCTCCTGGTGGGGCCAGTAGGCGGCGAAGATGTCGTACGTCCGCCGGCCGAGGAGAAGGGCGTCCGTGCCCTCGTACGCGGCACCGACCTGCGCGCCGCCGACTTCGTCGAACAGGGGTGCCTGCCAGCCGCCGAACGGGAATCCCACCGGGTCCTCTTCGGGGCTGCCGGGCGCCTGCCCGACGAGGTCGAGGGTCGCGAACAGCTCGATGTGGATGAGGCCCATGCCTTGCTCCCGATGAGTTGGTTGTCTCCGTCGACAGGTAGACCTGTGGGCGTCGGCGGACTCATCGTCGGAACGGCATCGGGCTTCGTACTCCTGCTCCTGCTCCTGCTCCTGAGGCGCGCTCCGGCACGGCTTACGCCCGCCCGCACCGGGCCCACTGCGACGCCGATGCCGACGCCGACGTCGGGAGAAGAAGTCAGCCCGGATTTAAATGTGGCTCGTTGTCCAGTCCGAAGAAAATTCCTTCCCGTCGTACCATCGATTAATTTCCGCTTCGCTCACGAGTCCGAACTTTCGATCCATTGTCCTGCCCTCGCATGCCTACGAGGACCCGCCTTACGCTGGGCTCTCAGAGCCGTTGCGGTGTCGAGGTCGCGTCAGGACGACGTTCTGAGTGAGGTGGGCAGTATGAGATCCTCAACGAGTGCCGGGAGGCGATATGCGATTACGTCCGTTTCCTACGCTCGGTTAGGAGGCCAGGTGATGCTCAGGGAAATCAGCACCCACTCCCCCGTACGGGACCGCCTGCACCTCCAAAGCCTCCCCGGTGTGGTGGACCGGCTTCTTCAGCACTGCCATGACATCGGCGCCCCCACACTGACGAACATTCGCCGGACCAGCGACTCGGTGCTCTTTGACTTTGACGGAAATCTGGAGCAACTGCTGCCGCTACGAATGTTCTCGACACTTTCGGTCGTCCTCGATGAATCTGAGCATGCCTGGATCGATGGCTTCGCCGACGCTTTGGCGGAGCTCGAACAGTCGACGAAAAGCGGAGCCATCGGCGCGCTGTCCGGTCCACCCGCCTATCGAGTGGATCGCATCGAGGGCCGTGAACCGTTCATGGAGACGATCAGCACAAAACTCGGCTGGGAGAACGACCCGAAGGCATGGGACGTCAATATCGCCGAGCACGGCCCTTTCCTGCTGGCCGACGTCGGAGCCATGCATCGCTCGCGTCGCTACGCGAAACTGCGTCGCATCCCCGCGTCGGTCAACCCGCTGGTCGGCAGCCTGCTTGTCCAGCTCGCCAAGCCCGAGGCGGACGACACGGTGTACGACCCGTTCTGCGGTTCCGGGACGCTGCTGACCGAGGTCGCCGCCATCGGCAGAGGCGCCGGGCTCCTGGGCACCGACATCTCGCCCACGGCACTGGAAGTAGCTCGTCTGAACCTGAGCGCGGTGGACACCCCGCACCTGCTGGCCCAGGCCCGGGCGGAAACGCTGCCGCTGCCGGAGCACTCCGTCGACCGGATCATCTCGAACATGCCGTTCGGCAAACGAGTCGGCTCCCACCACGCGAACAGCCGCCTGTACCCCCGGTTTCTCGCCGAACTGACCCGCGTACTGAACCCCAAAGGCCGTGCCGTTCTCCTGACCGAGGACAAACGGCTGTTCCAGCAGGCCGTACAGGAGACGAGCGGAATCCGGGTGATCAAGGAGGTCCAGGTGACCAGTGGCGGACTGCATCCAACCGCATACACCATCGAACACACCCAGAAGTCCCGCCGCACCGACCACCACCGGAAGCGCCTGAGCGAGGGCTGATCGCGGGCCTGCCCCGGCCGGTCCACGGGGGATCCGCAGCGAGTGCCAGGACCACAGAGAACGGAAGGCGGTACCGGATTCCTCCGATACCGCCTGTGACCTGCGTAAACGCTGGTCGGGGCGACAGAATTCGAACCTGCGCCTCCTTGATCCGGCATGACGAGTCCGGTGCCCGGGTAGCCGCCGTCGGCGATCGTTGTCGTCAGTCCGACAGTGGCCTTCGCGCCGGATCGATCGGGACAGGTGACTGATGCCGAAGAGACCGCGGAATGGTCAGAGCAAGTACGAGCAGTCCGCCGGCTGCCAGCAGGAACCCGGCCCAGGCGGTGGACAGGGTGCCGAAACCTGCGCTCAACGTGATCGCACCACCGACTGCTCCGAGTGCGTTCGCGAGATTGAGCGCCGCAAGGTTCATCGCGCCCATGAGCGTGGGCGCCTCGGGAGCAAATCGTGTCAGCAGCACCTGGATGGTAGGAATCGCCATCATGGCGCTCGCTCCTACACCGAAGAGGCCCACGAAGAGCGCCGGGAGCCACATGCCGCCAAGCGCGACGACGAGCAGAAATACCAGCACCAGGCTGTAGCCGAGTACCAGCCCTCGAAGGACGAAGCGATCCGCGAACTTGCCGCCGACCTGGTTTCCCACCGCCATTCCCAGGCCGAACACGCCCAAGGCGATCGGGATGACCGACGCTGTCGCACCAGCGGCATCAGTGATGTACGGACCGATGAAGGTGTAGACGGCGAAGATACTCGAAATGCCAAGCGACGCCACGGCGATCATTGCCCAGACCGGGCGCCGGGTGAGGGCACGAAGTTCCTTGGAAACCGAGCCGCCGGACAGGTCGCTGGACTGGGGAACCCACAGGTAGAGGGCAACACCGGCCAGCAGACCCACGGCCGCGACCGCCAAGTACAGCCACTGCCAGCCGAAGCCCTGCCCGATTGCTGTGCCCAAGGGCGACCCGAAGATAGTCGCTACGGTGAGACCGGCCATCACCGTGGCGAACGCTTTTCCTCCCTTTCCAGGACCATACACGTGAGCGGCCACAACGGCCCCTGCTCCGAAGTACGCCCCCTGCACCGTGCCGGTGACAAAACGCGCGACAATCAATGCGCCAATACTTGTAGCCATTGCGGAGAATAGATTGCCGACAATGAACAGGCCGACGAGGCCGAGCAGAAGTGTCTTCCGATTGAGCCGTGCGGCCAGTACGGTGATGAGTGGGGATCCAATCACCACACCCAACGCGTAAGCCGTTACCGCGTAGGTGGCAAGGGCGATCGAGGAGTCGAAGTCGCTCGCGTAAAGCTGGATGATTCCGTTTGTTCCGAACTCGCCAGAGCCGATGGCGAAAGTTCCCAAGGCGAGGGCTGAAAGTGTGAGAACCCTGCGGCGGCGACTGCATGGCTGCGTGGAATCTTTTTCTTTTCCGAGCGTTTGTTCCATTGTCTGCCGCATTGTCGGTGAGCCTTTCTCCTGCTTTACCGATCGGTGAGATTTTCTTCGGGAGATCAGATTCGGGGTTACCCATGAGTGCGCGGAGAACTGGTAATTCCGCGAGAGCCCGCAGGAGGCGTTGGACGGACTGGAAGCCCCTCCAACGCCTTACCTGGATGTTCAGATCCGCATTCAGCGGCCCGCGGCAGCCTTCTCGATGAGGTTGGTGACCGCGCCGGGGTTGGTGACGGTGGCCGCGTGGGGCGCGTCGACCTTGACGGTGCGGGAGTGGGCACGGTCGGCCATGTACTTCTGAGCTGCCGGCGGGAGGGTGTTGTCGTTGCTGGCGATCAGGTACCAGGAGGGGATGGTCTTCCAGGCGGGGGTACCGGAAGGCTCGCCGAGAGCCTGCGGAGTGATGGGACGCTGTGCGGCAGCGAGGGCGGCGGCGTTCTTGGTGCCCAGGGAGTTGCTGAGGAAGACGTCGCGGTACTTGTCGGGCTTGATGTACAGGTCGACTCCAAAGCTGCCGTCAGCCTGGGTGAAGGGCACGGCGTTGAGCGAGGTGGGAACCTGAGCCGTGGGGTCGTCAGAGAGGTGGCTGCCGGGGAACTTCGCACCCAGTGCCGATGCGCTCTCGCCCTCGTCGGGTGCGAAGGCGGCGATGTAGACGAGACCCTTGACGTTGGAATTGCCAGCGGCGGCGTTGGTGATGACGGCGCCACCGTAGGAGTGTCCGGCCAGGACGACGGGGCCCTTGACGGTCTTGAGGTAGTCGGAAAGGTACTTGGCGTCGCTGCTCAGCCCGCGCAGCGGATTGGCCGGCGCGACGACGGTGTAGCCATCCGCCTGCAGTCGCTTGGTCACCCCGTCCCAACTGGAGGCGTCAGCCCAAGCCCCATGCACCAGCACCACAGTGGGCTTCGACTTGCCGGCAGAAGCGGTGTCGGGGCTTGCGGTGGCGGAGGCGGCGATGCCTGCAGCAAGGGCGACGCTCACTGCGCCAACCACGATCAGACGCGAACGACGATGAGAAAGCATGGCGAGTTTCCTTCAGGTTTGATGCGGATACTGACGGTAAGTGAGGATTTCGATGCGGCCGGGTTCGTGTGATCTGCCGGGTCCCGAGGGTCGGTTGGTGGGGCTGGCTGCCTCCCGACTGCTCGACCACCCACATTCACCGTACAGAGTGGATGATGCAGATTGGAACATCCAGGTTCAGACCGTCTACACCACGGCATCCTTGATCGAGGCGTTGACCGGCCTGAAGGTGAAGCCCTCTCCGATCGGGCCTCTACTGCTTTCGACTTGACGCCAGAAGCCTAAAAAGACCTGCTTGACGGAGACGGAACCGGCGACTAGGAGCTGCGGAGGCCCTACTCAGTGGCCGTTCAGTGTTCGTCAAGTAATCACGTTCAAGCTGGATTTCGATCGTTACCGAAGATTTCAGCCTCTGATGGGAGTGCCTCGATGGCAACGACCCATCGCACACCGCAAGTTGGTCAGCCACATGTGAAGAGACCGGCATGTCAATGCGGAGCGTGGCCGCCGACTCCACGTACCTGGCGGGCATCCGGGCGACCGTCAAGGGCCGACTCGTTCTCGTCGCCCACTTCGCCCGCCGCGCCGAGGAGATGCTGAGCGGGCTGGCCGAACAGTGACGCTACTCCAAGGAGTTGTCAGCCTGCGCGACACGGGTTTCCGGAGAGCGTGATTTAGGTCGCGCATCGAGTTCGGACGACGATCCCAGTGCTGTGCGGGATCGGATTGAGACACAGCCTGTGAGCCGACTTGACGAACGATGAGTGGCCACTGAGCAGGGGATCTGCGCCCGTCAGCCGCCAGTTCCGTCTCTGTCAAGCGAGGCTTTTTAGGCTTCGGGCATGAAATCGAAAGCAGCAGGGGCCTGATCGGAGAGGGCACCGCTCCTGACGGGGTTGAGACCCGGTAAGCGGTCGAGCCCCCGGCAGCCGCAAAGCAAATGCCGCCGACGGGCGACCTTGGCGATGCCGCGCCGCCGACAGGAGGCCCGACCGCAGCCGACGCCGTGATGCAGACGGTCTGAGCATCAATATTTCAGGAAGGGGCGGCAGGGTGGTGAAGTCGGTCGTGCACGCAGCAGTCGACTACGAGTTGCAGGCAGATCTTCCATCACGGCAGACGCACGATGCCGAAAGATTCTTCCGTGAATGGGAGAGAGGACCATTCTCTCATTTGAAAAATATCACCATTCCAGACTCCGCCACTTCAACAGACTTCCGCTTTCACGCAAGAGGCCAACTCATCGAGGATGTGCTTTCAGCTCAGGTGTACTGCGACTCAATATCCGGGATCTCGGGCAGTGATCGAGACCAGGATCCAATCGTAGCCGACCTGGTTCTTTCAGGTTGGATTGAATTCGCCAACGGAAGAAACAGAACAGTCGTCAAGCCAGGGCAGATCTGCGTGCGGGACACCAGACTTACCTGGGATTTCGTGTGCGCACCGGCGACCATTGCGCATGTGGTGATGGTACCGCGCCACCTGGTCATTCCCAGGATTGCGTCACAACGCGTCTTCGATGATGCCTTCATGGCCGGCGTTGAGGAACCGGAGGTGAAGTTCTTCCAAGCCGTCATAAATACGGTAAGCAGCAGCAGCGGCGAGTTAAGAGGTTCTTCAGTCGCACAGGGCATGGCCAGAGAAGCCTGCGCCGCTCTTATTTCAGGCATTGTATCGCGTCGGCATAATTCAGAATTGAGTGAGCATTCAAGCGTAACAGTGGCTGCGGCGAAGAAGTTCATTGTCGACAATCTGGGCGACTACGAGCTTTCTCCACAAATGATCGCCCACCATGTCGGGGTATCGCCGAGGACGCTGCACAGATCATTCGCAGCAAATGGTGAATCAGTTATGTCATTTACCCGGCGAATGCGCTTGCAGAGGGCGCACGAAGATCTGGCCAACGCGGGCACCGCAGGCAGCATCTCGGAAATTTCAGCGAGATGGCTCTTTTCTGATGCGAGTCACTTCATCAGGCACTTCAAAGCGATTTACGGTGAAACGCCGGCGGCTTATCTGAGAAACCGAAAGGCTTAATACTCCAGCCGTAGATCGTGACTGGCTGGAGTTGGCTCATGCTCTCCGGGGTTTGCGAGGCTTGGCCCAGTTTCCGCGTGGTCGGTTTCGTTCCTTGGCCAGCATGGCGGCGTCGAACTCGGCCTTGGTGGTGACCGTTCGTGGTTCGGGTTCGAGCACGGCCGCAGTTGATCCCACGGGACGGCCGAGGCCCAGCCGACGAGAGGCATGGTCTCGTTGTAGTGGGGGGCGAACTGCGTGGTGATGAGGGCTGGCGTCTGGTAATTCAGGTCGCGCGCGTGCTCGATAAACGCCTCGGGGAGCAGGACGTGGTGTGTTTCGACGTAGTGTGGGAAGTCCTGGCGCCACAGCCAGGTGCCGTCGGTGACCAGCGATGAGCAGCCCAGGGAGTGGCGGTGCGTGCTCCCGGTGATGACGTCATGGCCCCTTCCATGACGTCGATGAGGATGTGGCCGGCATCCAGGTAAGCCACCAGGTTCGCCTCGTCCGGCTGTCCGACGGGCTGGACGGCATCGCGGAGGGACCCGTTCGGCTGGCCGGGACGGTTGTCGATTTCGTCGTAGAAACCCAGCAATCCCAGCACCGCGTCTCCCTCCACGACGGGTCTTCCATCCCGCTGGCGCCCATGCGCGCGGCCACCGCTGATCACCGGTGTGTGCAGACTAACGATCTTGCGGAGGCCGCGCGTCACAGCGTAGACCCTGCCCGCTGGCAGGAGGCGTTCGAGGTTCTGATGGGCCGGATAGCGGGCCGGTTCGCGCGGGTGGAGCCCGGCGCCGGGTGCGGGACTTGGCGCTGGGGCGATGTCGGACCTGCCCCGCAAGAACTGCTGGTCGATCGCCGAGAAGGCCGGGGAGGCGAGTCCGGACGGCATGCAGCACCTGCTCGGCCGGGCCCGGTGGGATGCCGATCGCGTGCGTGATGACGTGCGCGAGTACGCGCTGGAGCATCTGCGCGACGAGGATGCGGTGCTGGTGGTCGACGAGACCGGGGACGTGAAGAAGGGCACACACACCGTCGGTGTCCAGCGCCAGTACACCGGCACCGCCGGGAGGGCGCAGGCGCCCTGGCTGCGAAGGTGCCCAGGCGGGCCTGGCAGAAGCTGTCGGCCGGGGCCGGCGCCAAGGGGCGCGCCGCTTCTACGACTGGGCTGTCGTCGATCTGGCCGAAGGGCGGCCCGGCAGTCATCGGCTGCTGATCCACCCGCAACCGCACCACCGATGAACTCGCCTACTACCGCTGCTTCTCGCCCGCCCCTGTGCCCCTGGCCACGCTGGCCATGCTCGCTCACGCCTTCCTCGCCGTCGAACACACCCACCATCCCGCTACAGACGGGCTGATCCAGCTCAGTTGCAACGAGATCCAGAAACTGTTCACCACACTCGTCGTCTGGGCCGTACACGATGCGGCCCACCGCCTCGCATGGTCCTCCTGGCGACGGCGCCACCAGGCCCGAGCCCAAGCCGGCCACTACTGGCGACAAGCCGCGAATCCGACCTGAAGATCACGATCTACGACTGGAGTACCAGGCCGTGCCTTTCGGGCCCGGTGCGGAGCGGAACCTGGCCTCAGGCGGGCGCCGCACCGGGCATCGACCGCAAGGTATGTTCGGATCGTCTCACCGAGGTCGGCCGTGTCGGGGCCGGGTTGCTCGCCGCGCCGGCGGAATCGACCAGGCTCTGCATCTCGGCAGCAACCGCGCTCACGAGAGCATCGGCCTGGGATTCGGGCAGGGCAGAACCCTACGAACTGTCTTGGCGTCTGGCGGGCTCCCTCAACGAACCAGGACAGTTCCGCACCCAGCATCCGGGAATCGCGCAAACCGCCGCCCCCTCTGGTGACGGCCTGCTCGAAGTCGGGGAAGTGGGGGCTGTGACGTCGACGAGCAGTTCGTGGGCCCCAGTAGTGAACAGGCGGGCATCGAAGGGCCGGCTGATCGTGCTGCCGCTGCTGGCGTGCTGCAGTGTGTCGTCGACAGGGCGCTGGTGTGCTTGGCCCCGTGCTTCTCCACGAGGTGGCTGCCGTACGTGAGATGAAAGCCCACCCGGTCAGGGTGGGCCCGCACAACGGGGTCCCATACGTTTCTATCCGAAGGTGACCCAGCTACCACAGTTATTGAGGATGTATCCGTCCACCGAGCTCTCTCTGCACGCCCGGAACCGTCGGATGTCACTTGAGGTGTTCTGAGAAGCAGCGGCGCCTGACTTCACCCATAGCTGGCCGCTGGTTCCGTCCCAGAGGTCGTACTGAATGCTCCCCCGGAGCGTGCCGGCCTCCGTGGATCCATATACGAACACCCAGCCGGCAGCCCCATTGCCCGGCTCATTGTCTATCGCGGCATGAGTGCCACGGAAGTAGGCATCTGTCTGCGCGGCCGAGGCAGACTGAGCGAAGAGCATACTCACGGAAGCAGCAACAGTTGCGACGATCGCAAACCTCTTGGCGCGACTTACATTCTTTGGCATCTTGCGGTCCTTCCTTTGGCGTTGCGACCGTAATGACACATAACGGGATCTCTCGATGGCTTCAGCGCCATTCCCAGCGATCGCGACCTGATGCTAACCACACAGCGCACGAGCTCTCCAACAGTAATTTTCCAATTCTCCAGGAGTTCAACTCGGAACTCCGTCGGGGCCCCACCAAAGAAGGCGCAGACGTCACAGCGGCAGAAGATCTCGCTCAGTGGTGGCCGCGAGCCGATACGGAAGCCGCTGAGGAGACAGTTCTGCATTGCCCGCAATGAGTGGTCCGCTCTTGAGAATGATGACGACCGCGACAACAAACGGCCGCGACTTGCCCAGAAGTTCTGAGGTCAATGGGAATCCTTGACTGGGGTTACAGAGTTGGTATGGCCTCAATCACTGAGTGATCCCGCGTCTTGCTCCAGCCAGCCCATCGGATGCGTGCCGCGTCGCCTTGCGTCAAGGACATCACGCCGGACGAGGGCGGGGATAGAACGAGAGCGCCATGGCTCATGCGTCCCTTGGGCCGGCGCAACCACGCCGGGGAAGCGTTCGTGTCAGCGGGGGTCTCGACGCAGATGAATGGGCAGCAAGCCCTGCGTACTCAGGCCGTCACTGGAGCGGCCCACCGCATGGTCGTCTCGTTGGCATCCGACCTCTGTGGTTCTGCCCCTCGACCCACAGCACCGGGAGCAGACTGCTCGGCGTCACCGCACAGACCGGGGCTGCCGGCAGCTTTCCCGCGGCCACCGATGTTGAGGCGTCTCGCCACTCCCGCGCCGCGGCCGTGTCAGACCAGCTCGCGGTTGGTTGAATTCCGGACTGGCCTCCTCGGGCGCCGCCGCCCACGGCCCCTGTTGCCCGTGCGTACCCCAGCACATGGAATTGGACGACCGGTCTTGACGTCGACTGAATGATCCGTGGATGTCACGCAGACCCCCGCTCCAGTCTTGTTCCGTGCCCGTCCAGTGCAGCGCCGTACTTTTGCATCAAGCGGAAAGGAGCGGAACCGTACCGCATTAGTCACATCCTCAAGAGGATCAAACGCAGTCGCCACGGTCGCTCCGAACAGACCTGCCCCGGCCAAGCTTGACCACGTCGACGGCGTACGCGAACCGACACGCCGTCGCCGCCGCACTCAGTGCGGGCAGGTTCGCCTATGTCAGCCAGCAGCGTCTCGGGTTGCACAGCTCGCACGTCGCCGTCGAAATACGCACCCCCTGCCCACCGCCGTCCCAAGTGAGAGGTTGCGCCACGATGAACAACAATCCGACGATCGTGCTCGTGCACGGAGCTTTCGCCGATAGCAGCGGCTTTAACGCGATCACCAAGCGGCTGGTCACCGACGGCTATCCAGTGGTCGCCGCAGCGAATCCGCTTCGGGGGCTCTCCTCCGACGCGGCGCATGTCAGGGCGCTGCTGGAGAGCATCGAGGGCCCCATCGTGCTGGTCGGACACTCCTACGGTGGTGCGGTCATTTCCGCGGCCGCCGCAGGCAACGCGAACATCAAAGCACTCGTCTACCTGGCAGCATTCGTGCCCGAGGCCGGCGAGAGCGCACAAACACTGGTCGAAAAGCTCCCGGGTAGCACGGTGGGAGAGTCCCTCAAGCCGGTGCCGCTGCCCGACGGGCAGGTCGATCTCTACATCAATCCGAAGGTCTTTCACCCCAATTTCGCGGCCGATGTCCCGGCCGAGGAGGCCACCCTCTACTCGATCACTCAACGTCCGGCCGCCGGCGCCGCCCTGGGCGAACCCGCCTCCGGCCCGCAAGCCTGGCACTCGATCCCGAGCTACAACCTGATCAGCGGTGCCGACAAGATCATCCCGCCCGCGACGCAGGAGTTCATGGCTCAGCGCGCCAACTCGAAGGTCCGGGTGGCGGAGGGTGCTTCGCACATGGTCTTCGTCTCGCGTCCTGGCGCGACAGTGGCTGTCATCAACGCGGCTGCACGTGAGTGAGCTCTCGCATCGACATCTCTGTGCACCTCAGAGCACCAAAAAAACATTGACGCAGCGTGTTACCGAAGGAGAGCCATGTCAGAAAAAGTGATACCTGGCCGCAATACCGCAGGCATTCAGAGCGACATCGTCGTCTTCCACATCGGACTACGCATCAACCGGATTCGATCATTTTCAAGTTGGGTTCCGGCCTTCATGTCGATGCCGCGAATGCTACGTGAGCTGTCGCAAGAAAAGGGCAGCGGACTTCTCGGCTATAAATTGCTCTTCGGGAGTTTCCGGGACTTCTACGTTGTCCAATACTGGACCAGCAAGGAACATCTGCTCGCTTATGCCCAGCAGAAGGACATGGAGCACCGTCCAGCCTGGACTGCGTTCAACCGGCGGGCGCGCAATGGAAAGGGCCACGTGGGTATTTGGCACGAGACGTTCCTCGTCCCAGCAGGTTCCTACGAGATGGTGTACGTAGACATGCCGGCATATGGTCTCGCCGGCGCCACGAGTGTGGTGCCGGTCGCGCGACGTGGCGACACGGCGGCCCAGCGTCTGAGGGCGACAGAGAAGTAGGGCCGACCCGCCTCGTGGTCCTGCGGCGGCGTCACGTTAACCGGACGTCAAACCGTGGCCTGGCGCACGACGTCGCAAGCGCCAGCGAGCACCAGGTTGTCCAGTCGCACAGTGCGGCGGATCCGCGCGCCGACGCACACTACAGGGGCGCGATCGCGGCGTTGGGGTCCTGCCACAGTTGCGCCGATGCCTGGCCGATCGTCTCGACCGGCAGAGCCTCAGGCGCGGGGATGCCGCCCAGCAGGCGAATCGCTCCGGGCGGCAGGGGCAGCCAGGCCGGCGTCGACGAAGCCCTTCGGTGCCGAGAGCCCACGGGCCAGGGCCGTCAGCCCGCACTGTTCCTCGGGGCCCGCGGTCACGCGTTGGCTCCGGGTCCTGAGAGGAATCGTTCGGCACGTCGCGCGAACAGGTGCGCTTCGCATGCGGTGGATTGTGTGTAGGCCCGTTCGGCGACGGCCCGGACAGCGGTGGGGGGCGCGCCACGGGCCTGCAGTAGGCGTGCCTTCACCAGCAGGAGCAGCCCTTCGGCGTAACGCTGGCCGTAGTCCCGCATTGTCTGGTCGGCCCGGTCGAGAGCGGTGTCGGCTCGATCGGGCAACCCGGCTGCCAGCCACATCTCAGCGATCAGTGCGTAGTGGTAGGTGATGCCCCACTGCGGCGGATGGAGCAGGTTGGCGACCAGGAGTTCCTCGGCCTCGGCTGCGGCGCCGGCCGGGTCCTCGCCGGTGAGGGCGCGTGCCCAGCACCAGCCCTGCCGGATGTAGTGGTCCCTCTGGGTACGGAGACGGGCGAGGCCGGCGGCGGCCCACCGCTCGCCGGCTCGCCGTGCCGTTTCGGCGTCCCCGGCCATGGAAGCGATCATGGTCGTGTAGTAGACCCGGACCGAGACCGCATAGGAGTCCCCCGGGGAGTCCCAGGTGTTGACGAAAGCCAGCGCCGCGTCGACATCACCGCGCAGCGCGGTCATGACCGCCCGCATGAAGGGCTCTTCCCTGATGGTGCTGCCGTCCCGCCGGAGCGGTGTCACTTCGCCCGGGGCAACGGTGCCGCCGGCAGCGACGACATCCTCCTCAGTGAAGGATCGGTATGCCTCGCCGATGTTGCCGGTGTCCCACTGATGCAGGCCCCAGGCGACCCGGCCGTAGCGTCGGACGACCGGATCTGAGGACGCCTCACCGAGCTCGTGCATGCGGCGGGCCAACTGCCCACGGCCGTTCTCGATGGAGGTGTGGGCACCGATCAGGCGGATGAAGAGGAAGTCGGCGGCCTCCGCCTCCCGGCCGAGGGTGCGGGCCAGGTATTCGGCCCGCTCCAGCAGGTCGAATGTCGACGCGTCGTACCCCGACTGCCGTCTGATAACAATGGCGAGCAGCGTGAGGGCGGAGAATTCCAGCTCCATGAGTCCTGAAGCCCGGCCGACCTGTACGGCGGAGCGCAGCTGTCGGCCGGCGGACTCGAAGGCGAGTTTGGCTCCCGCGCGGCGTCCGGCGCGGATCAGCGCCTCCGCGGCGCGGACGGGCTCGGCGAGGGGGCCGGCGGCCCACAGGTGGTATGCCAGGCGTTCGGCGACGTCCTCATCGTCGGCATGGATCTGTTCGAGAGCGTCCGCGATGCGCAGATGCAGCCTAGTGGCCTGCTGTTTCGTCGCGGTCCCGGAGACCGACTCGCGAACCAGGTCGTGTGCGAAGCGGAGCGAGGACGGATCCTGCGGCCCGGTCTCGAGCAGCCCGAGAGTCTGCAGCGGCTCCAGGCGATGGAGACAGTCCGCCACGTCCACACCGGTGGCGCGGGACAGCAGCGTGAGGTCGACGTCGCGGCCGATGAGCGCGGCCACATGCAGCAGGTCGCGGGCGCGGTCGTCGAGCCCGGCCATCCGGTCACGGACGACGTCATGGACCGTGGACGGGACCCCGGCCGACGCGGACGTATCACCGTCACCGATCGCACCGGCCCCGCTGAGGAGCCGGGACAGTTCGCGGACGAAGAACGGATTGCCGGAGGTACGGGCGTGGATGGCGCGGGCGACGGCGTCGCCGGGATCCTGGCCGGCCTCGTGGCGGATGAGTTCGGCCACGTCGGCCGGGCTGAGCGGGCCGAGCCGGAACCTGCGGTGACCGGGCCGCCTGCTGACAGCGGCCAGCACCCGCGAGAGATCCGGGCTCAGTGCGGGCGCGCGGTCGCGCAGCGCGCCGATGACCGCGGTGCCGTGGGGCAGCCGCCCCGCCAGGTGCTGCAACAACTGCAGAGAGGTGGCGTCGGCCCACTGGAGGTCATCGAGTACCAGGAGTACCGGCCGCCGCGCCGAGGCCTGTCCGACGAGGGCGACGACCTGTTCGAACAGCCGGAACTGGGCGTTGCCGTCGGGAAACTCCCGGGCAGCGTCGTCCCGCGCCGCAAGGAGGCTTCCCAGCCCGCCGGTGAGCCACTGTTCGCCCGCCGGAGCGGGCAGACTGTGCACCACCTGGCTCAGCGCCTGCTCCCAAGGCCACATCGCCGGTGTCCCGTCACCCTCCAGACACGAGCCCCAGACGGTCAGTGCACCAAGCCGCCCCGCCACAGCGGCGGCCTCCTCCAGCAGCCGGGTCTTGCCCGCACCCGGTTCACCCTCGACAATGCCGATCGCGGTGCCGCCGGCAAGTGCACGCTCCACAATCCGCCCCAGCGTGGCGAGTTCCTCCACCCGGCCGATCAACGTCGCCGCCGCAGTCCGCCCGGCCTCCCCGTCCGCCTCCCGCACAAACGGCAACGCCGGGAGCTGCGTGAGAATCCGCCGGTGCGCGTCCTCCAGCGCCGGACCCGGATCGATACCGAGCTCGTCGGCAAGCCGGTCACGGACCTGACGAAACACCGACAGCGCCTCCGCCTGGCGTCCAGTCGCGCCGAGAACGCCGATGAGACCGGCCAGCACGGGTTCGTTGAACGGCGCCATCGATGCAGCCAGCTGCAAAGCCCCAAGCACCCGCTCCGGCCGGCCCACCGACACAGCAAGCCCCGCCGCAGCCGTGCACGCATCGTAGAACTCGTTGTCGAGAGCGGCGAAAACCGTCACGGCCGTAGTCCCGTCGGCGATACCGTCACCCGCCGAGCCATGCCAGAGCCCGAGCGCCCCGACGTAATGATCGAGGGCCACCTCCTGATCATTCCGGGCCAGCGCGGCCCTGGCGGCCTCGACAAGTTCCCGGAAGGCAACGAGATCCAGCATGGCGGGGCCGGCGGCGAAAAGGTAGGAATTGCCACGACGGTGCAGATACGAACCGGCCTCGCGGACGGGCCGCAGAGGCTCGAGCAGCCGCCGCAACGCACCGACATACTTCTGGAGAATGTTCACAGCCGACACCGGAACGTCCTCAGCCCAGATCAAGTCGACCAACTCGCTCGTACTGATCGGCTTGCCCGCACGGGCAAGCAGCACCGCAAGCAGGTACGACTGCTGCCGAGGCCCGGCATCCAGCTCGACACCATCCCGCCAGACCCGCAACGGACCGAGAATCTGCAGACGCAGACCTCCGCCGGAGGAAACCATCCCCACCCCTACCCCTGCTCACGCACCGACCACGATCATCAGCGGCGTCGCCACCTTACGGCTGACCCGCAGCCCGGGTCCATCCGCCGACGCGACCACTGGGCGCTGCTGATCGTGGCGCGCACTCGGCCGCGCGCAGCGCCCGCGCCGGCCGCCGATCCACGCGGCGACCCTTACGGAGAACGCCGCCCGGACCGTGATCGCGTCAGGGGCGTGCCGTACAACCCCCACCGCGCGGCCAGAACGGCTCGAAGACGCGGATCGCGGAAGCTGCGGGAAACCTGGTTCCGCAACGACCGGAACGTCGACGGGAAGATCCGCTCGACACTGGGCGCACCCGCTTTTCGTACGCCGGCGGGGAACGATGCGAAGACATTGCGCGCGGTCAGCCCGGCCATGGCCCGGCAAGTGGTACGGAAGAAGCCGTCGATGGCGTCGGCCTCAGCGGGAAATCGTTCCTTCAGGCGCGCGCGGAACCGTTCCTCACCACCACATCGGCTTCCTCGTCCGACACCATCGGCAGCCTCCAGCCATCTGTCCTCCGAGGCGCTCAGATTGGCCGAACCGGCTTGACGTCGACTGAATTATCAGTGAAGGCCACCCGGAATCAGGTCCCGGTCTCATTCAATTCCCGTCCAGTGCGACGTCATAGCTTTGCGTCAAGCGTGAGGGGGGATGAAGCCGTACCGTTCTTCGCTGAATTCATCCGCAAACCCCTCACGGTCGCCGCGGTCACGCCTCCGGTTCGTCGATCGACCTGTCCGGACACTTCCGGCGGTCGACGTCGCGCCGACGGACGTTCCCCGCAAGCGCGATTCGAAGAAGTGGTCGTCAGCCGGACGGTGCGGGAGAGCCCGACACCCGCACCGGTCCTTTTCGGCCGTCATCCGAAGGAGAGGTTGGTCCATGGTGAGCGGGAGTCCGACGATCGTGCTCGTACACGGAGCCTTTGCTGACAGCAGCGGCTTCAACGCCGTTGCCAAGCGGCTTGTCGCCGACGGATACGCGGTGGTCGCCGCGCCGAATCCACTTCGAGGGCTCGCCTTTGACGCGCTCCACGTCAGAGCACTGCTGGACAGCATCGAGGGACCGATCGTGCTGGTCGGGCACTCGTACGGCGGTGCGGTCATCTCCACTGCCGCCGAGGGAAACGCGAACGTGAAGGCGCTGGTCTACCTGGCGGCGTTCGTGCCGGAGGCGGGCGAGAGCGCGCAAGCACTGGTTGAGAAGTTCCCGGGCAGCACCGTGGGCGAGTCCCTCAAGCCTGTGCCGCTGCCCGACGGTCAGGTCGACCTGTACATCGACCCGAAGGTCTTTCATCCTCATTTCGCGGCCGACGTGTCGGCAGAGGAAGCCGCCCTCTATTCGATCACGCAACGCCCGGCAACCGGTGCCGCTCTGGGCGAGCCCGCCGCCGGTCCGCAGGCATGGCACACCATCCCGAACTACAACCTGATCAGCGGTGCCGACAGGATCATCCCACCGGCGACACAGGAATTCATGGCCCAGCGCTCCGGCGCGAAGACCCAGGTGGTCGAAGGTGCTTCGCACATGGTGTTCGTCTCCCGGCCGGGTGCGGCGATGACCCTTATCCAGACAGCCGTGCAGGAGCAGACGCGCCCGCAATAGCACCGCTGGTCACCGCAAGTGAATCGATCCGATAATCCATGGGAGGAAAAATGCAAAAGAGCGAAAAGGCCATGAGGTGGGGCCTGCGGATCCACCTTTTCTGGTACATCGTCGCCAATGTGGCCCAGGTGGCACTGTGGGGGATTCTCACACCCGACCGTTTCTTCTGGCCCTTGTGGTCGATTCTGGGCTGGGGTATCGGGCTGGTGATCCATTTCTGGGTGATTCGTTCGAAGTCCCGATCACTCGCCCGGCCATGACCCGATCCATCGCAAGACCATCCCACCGCAGCCATCTGTCACCTGCCCCGGGCGGCCGAGCGCCAGGACTCCATGACCGCCGCCTCCACTCCGCCACCTGAAGCAACCGCCACCGCCGAGTCGGCCACGCTGCTGCCCGACCCCTGGTATTCGCCCGAGGAACTCGTCGACATCCTCCGCGTCGATCGTCTCCGGCATACGCGTCAGTGACATCGGCGCCCGCACGGCTGGTCCCCGACTGGTCCCCGAGAAACACGGAAAGGCGGTATCGGATTTCTCCGATACCGCCTGTGACCTGCGTAAACGCTGGTCGGGACGACAGGATTTGAACCTGCGACCCCTTGACCCCCAGTCAAGTGCGCTACCAAGCTGCGCCACGTCCCGATGCTGTCTGACCTGGGGTTTCCCCTGGCCGAACGCGCATGAGAACAATACCGCACTCGGCGCGGTGGTCACGAACCGCTTTCCGCACGCCCCGGGCGCCCCGGGCCGTGTGCCGGGCGCGCTTGACCTCAAGTGTGGTTGACGTTGCACGGTGGGCTGTATGACGAAGACAGGACCGGCCCCCGTACCGGGCCACCAGGATCTGACCAGGCTGCTCGGCCTCATGACCGGCGACGAGAAGCACGGGCCCGCCGCGACCTCGACGCTGGACGCGCTCTGGGTGCTGTACGACAGGGTGCTGCGGGTGTCCCCGGCGAGCGTCGAGGCGCCGGAGCGCGACCGCTTCCTGCTCTCCAAGGGGCACGGGCCGATGGCGTACTACGCCGTCCTCGCCGCCAAGGGGTTCCTCGCCGAGGAACTGCTCCCCGGGTTCGGTTCGTACGACTCGCCCCTCGGCCACCACCCCGACCGCACACTTCTGCCCGGTGTCGAGATCGGCAGCGGCTCCCTCGGGCACGGGCTGCCGCTCGCCGTCGGTACGGTGCTGGGACTGCGGGCCCAGGAGCTCACCGACCCGCGCGTCTGGGTGCTGATCGGCGACGCCGAACTGGACGAGGGCAGCAATCACGAGGCGCTCGCCTACGCGGGCCCCGCCGGGCTCGAACAGCTTCACACCCTGGTGATCGACAACGCGTCGGCCACCCACGGCTGGCCCGGCGGGATCGCCTCCCGCTTCGAGGCGGCCGGCTGGTCGGCCGAGACCGTCGACGGACGCGACCACGAGGCGATGTACGCCGCCTTCACCGCGCCGCACCCGGGCCGGGCCCGGGCCGTCGTGGCCCGTGTCGAACCCAAGGCCTGAGCCAACCGGACACAGCACCGCATACAGCACCGCCGACCACAGGGGATCTTCCATGGACACCATGCGGGACCGATTCATCTCCACCACCTCCGCGCTGCTGGACGAGGACCCACGCCTCGCACTCGTCCTCGCGGAGATCAGCCGGGACGGCTTCGACGCGGCCGAGCGCCGCCATCCGGACCGGGTCGTCAATGTCGGCATCCGGGAACAGCTCATGGTCGGCGTCGGCGGCGGACTCGCGCTCGCCGGGATGCGCCCGATCGTGCACACCTTCGCCAGCTTCCTGGTCGAGCGCCCCTTCGAGCAGGTGAAGCTGGACTTCGGCCATCAGGGCGTGGGCGGGGTGCTGGTGAGCGCGGGTGCCTCGTACGACTGGCCCGCGGGCGGGTTCACCCATATGTCGCCGGGCGATGTGGCGCTGATGGACACGCTCGACGGCTGGACGGTACAGGTGCCGGGCCACCCGGACGAGGCCGAGACTCTGCTGCGGGACGCCGCCGCCGGGGACGGCCGGGTGTACGTACGGCTCTCGCTCCAGAGCAACGAGCGGGCGCGGCCGGTGACCGGGCCGGGCTTCCGCACCGTACGGGAGGGGCGCGACGGAATCGTGATCGCCGTCGGGCCGATGCTCGACAACGTACTGGCTGCGACCGAGGGCCTGGACACGACGGTGCTGTACGCGACGACGGTGCGGCCGTTCGACGGGGAGGCGCTGCGGCGGGCCGTCGCGGGCGGGAGCGCGGCTGAGGTCGTACTCGTCGAGCCGTATCTCGCCGGGACCTCCACCGCCGCTGCGAACGACGCCCTGTACGCGACACCGCACCGGGTGCTCGGCCTCGGGGTGGCGCGGCGCGAGCTGCGGCGGTACGGCGAGCTGGGCGAGCATCTGGCGGCGCACGGTCTCGACCCGACGTCGCTGCGGGACCGGATCTCGGCGTTCCTGACGCGCTGATCGCGCCCATGGCCATCGCGTCGGCACACCGCCGCAGCGCCGACTCACCACCACCGCGCGGACTCGCCACCACCCCGCCGGCACACCGCCCCGCCCGGACTCACCACCACCCGCCGGCTGACCGCCGACGCGCTGACCCGGTCCGTACGGGGCACCCTGGACATGGACGTACTGCCCATCCGCCGGGCTGGGCCCCGTCTGTCACATGGCGTCGTCCGCCCGCGGCCGGACAGGATGTGCCAGACGGGGCCGGAGCTCCCGGCCCGGCCCCCGGAGAGTGCCATGACCGCCAGCGCTGACCTGCTCGTCGACGCCTTCGGCCGTATCAACGAGACCGTCCACGAAGTGGTCGACGGCCTCTCGCCCGACGAGCTGGCGGTACGGCTCGACGACGGGGCCAATTCGATCGCGTGGCTCGTCTGGCATCTCAGCCGGATCCAGGACGACCACATCGCCGACGCCGCCGGAATCGACGAGGTATGGATCGCGCAGGACTGGTCGGAGCGGTTCGAGCTGCCGTTCACACGCGGGGCGACCGGTTACGGGCACTCGCCCAAGGAGGTGGCCGCGCTGGGCGGGGGCTCGGCGGAGCTGCTCGCGGGGTACCACGACGCCGTCCACGATCAGACCGTCGAGTTCGTCCGGCCGCTCAAGGACGCCGATCTGCGGCGGGTCGTCGACGACGCGTGGGTGCCGGCCGTGACGCTCGGTGTGCGGCTGGTCAGTGTGATCGCCGACGATCTCCAGCACGCCGGGCAGGCCGCCTTCATCAGGGGGTGGCTGGAACGGCCGTGACGAACGGCCTGCCGTCCGAGGGCGCCCGGTCCCGCGCGCCGGACGTGCCCTCCGTGTACGGCCCGCCTGCCGCTGCCGACCTGGCTGCCTCCGGCAGATACGCGAGCAGTTCCCGGGCCGCCGGCCCGGTGCGCTGATCGTCGGGGAGCGCGGCCGAGACCTCCCACAGATGGTCTCCGGCGCCCGCGAGCGGCACCGTGCACAGCGCGGCCGCCTGCTCCTTGCGGGCGATCGGACGCGGCACCACCGCGATACCGAGACCGTGCCCGACCAGCTCGATCAGGCTGTGCACATCGTTGACCTCCAGGGCGACTCGCCGTTCCGTACGGACCGCGGCGAAGGCCCGGTCCGTGAGACCGCGGGCGCCCCAGTCCTCGTGGAAGTCGACGAACACCTCGTCGCCCAGCTCGGCCCAGTCGGCCTCGGCCGCGCCCGCCAGCGGATGGTCCGGATGGCAGAGCACCACCATCGGCTCGCTCGCCAGCGGAACGAGCCGTACGCCCTCGGGAACCGCCCCGGACAGGGCAACGAAGGCCAGATCGAGCCGCCCGGCCGCCACATCCTCGACCAGCGAGGCGGATCCGGCCTGCCGCAGCCGTACCTCCACCTCGGGGTGGTCCGCCCTGAAACGCGCGAGCAGGCCGGGCACATGGACCCCGGTGACACACTGCTCCGTGCCCACCGACAGTGTGCCGCGGAGCAGCCCCTGCACCGCCGCGACCGCTTCCTTGGCGGCCCGTACGCTCGCCAGCGCGCGGGACGCCTCCACCAGCAGGGCCCGTCCCGCCCCGGTGAGTTCGACCCTGCGGGTGGAGCGTACGAAGAGCCGGGCACCCAGCTCGCGCTCCAGGGCCCGTACGGACGCCGAGAGGCCCGACTGCGAGACCATCAGCCGCTGGGCGGCCCTGGTGAAGTGGCGTTCCTCGGCGACGGCGACGAAATATTCTAGGTGACGCAGTTCCATGGTGACCCAGCCTAATTGAGAAGCGGGGTCGCTCAATGCGTTCGGTTTCTTCTATTGGACGCCCCGCGCAGCAGCGGCAAAGCTGGAAAGTACCCGCCGGAACCGGCGGGGACCGCAGCAGGAAGGGTGCACTCCACCATGAAGACTCGCCGCATCGGAACCGTCGAGGTCAGCGCGATCGGTCTGGGCGGTATGCCGATGTCCATCGAGGGGCGGCCGGACGAGGCCCGTTCCCTCGCCACCATCCACGCGGCGCTGGACGCGGGGGTGACACTGATCGACACGGCGGACGCGTACCACCTCCACGCCGACGAGGTGGGACACAACGAATCTCTGATCGCCAAGGCGCTGGCGTCCCACCCGCGCGGCTCCGAGGTGCTGGTGGCCACCAAGGGCGGTCATCTCCGGCCCGGTGACGGCTCCTGGACGCTGAACGGCGCCCCCGAGCACCTGAGGGCGGCGTGCGAGGCGTCGCTCAAGCGGCTGGGTGTGGAGGCGATCGGGCTGTACCAGTTCCACCGCCCCGACCCGAAGGTGCCGTACGAGGAGTCCGTCGGCGGACTGCGCGATCTGCTCGACGAAGGCAAGATCCAGCAGGCCGGTATCTCCAACGCGGACCCGGAGCAGATCCGTTCGGCGCAGGAGATCCTCGGCGGCCGGCTGGTCTCCGTACAGAACCAGTTCTCGCCGGCGTTCCGTTCCAGCGAGCCGGAGCTCGAGCTGTGTACGGAGCTGGGCATCGCGTTCCTGCCGTGGAGCCCGTTCGGCGGGATCAGGCGGGCCGGTGAACTCGGTTCGTCGCACGGCGCGTTCGCGCGGATCGCGGAGGCGCACGGGGTGAGCCCGCAGCAGGTGTGTCTCGCCTGGATGCTGGCCAAGTCGCCCGTGGTGGTGCCGATTCCGGGGTCCAGCCGACCGGAGACGATCCGTGACTCGGTGGGCGCGGCCGAACTGGTGCTGGACGAGGCCGAGTTGGCGGAGCTGGACGCGGCCTGACCTGACGGGGCCGCCCGGACTGAGAGCGCTCCCACCCCAGGGCCAGACGAAGCCGCCCAGAGTTGAGAGCGCTCCCACCCAGGGCCTGACGAACGCACCCCGGGTCGAGAGCGCTCCCATCCCAGGCCTGTACAAGGCGACCCGGGGCCGAGAGCGCCCCACCCCAGCCCTGACAAAGCGACCCGAGGCTGAGAGCGCTCCCATCCCTGAGACTGAGAGCGCTCCCACCCGCCCCGCGCCCGATGGAGCCACCCCGGGCTGAGAGCGCTCCCGCCCCCGAGAGCGCTCTCAGCCCGCCCGTACCATCGCGCACCACCGACCCGTCCGGGCGACCCGCCCGGGCGGGTCTGCCGCGTTCCGGGCGCGGATCACCCGTACCCCTCGAACGCCCGGACGCCGGCCCTGCCTCCGGCCGGACTCCAACTGCCCTGCCCCGAAGGGCAGATCGCGGGCCGCAGCGGGCGCTTCCGACCCATTGACCCCCTGTAACACCGGAACCTACGCTGTGCGGCGTACCGCAGAAAGCGCTTTCTAACCCGCAGCCGGCCCTACCAGCACCGGGAGCGCCCATGAGAACGCCCTTCCGTACCTCCTCACCCTTCCTTGTGATCGTCGCGTTACTGGCGCTCGTCCTCGGACTGGGGATGGCCTCGCCGCCCCGCGCCGACGCGGCTCCGTTCCGCGTTCTGGTCTTCTCCAAGGTCACCAACTTCGAGCACGACTCGATCCCGGCCGGGATCGAGGCCGTCCAGCAGCTCGGCAGCGAGAACGGGTTCGAGGTCGAGGCCACCAGCAACGCCACGGCCTTCACCGACGAGAATCTCGCCCGCTTCCAGGCGATCGTCTTCAACAACACCAACTCCACCCCGGAGAGCGGCGATCTGCTCGACGCGGACCAGCGCGCCGCGCTCCAGGCGTTCGTCCGCGGGGGCGGCGGCTGGGTCGGTCTGCACGCCGCGTCCGCCAGCGAGCGCGACTGGGACTGGTACGAGGGGCTGGTCGGCGCGATCTTCGACAAGCACCCCGCCGTCCAGACGGGCCGGGTGAAGGTGCTCGACCAGGTGCACCCCTCCACCCAGGGGCTGCCGCAGCTCTGGGAGCGTACGGAGGAGTGGTACAACTGGCGCGTCAACCCGACCGGCAAGGTGCACACCCTCGCCCAGATCAAGGTGAACGACGGCGTCCAGGGACTGGACGAGGGCGTCGACCACCCGTGGTCCTGGTGCCAGAACTACGACGGCGGACGCTCCTGGTTCACCGCGGGCGGCCACGCCGCGTCCGCCTTCCAGGAGGACGCCTTCCGCAAGCACCTGCTCGGCGGCATCCAGTGGGCCGCGGGCAACAAGCCCGGTGACTGCACCGCCACCAAGACCGGTGCCTTCCAGCGCACTCCGCTGGCCACCAGCGATCTCGCCGACCCGTTCGAGCTGGCCGTCGCCCCGGACCGCCGGGTCTTCTTCATCCAGCGCACCGGCAAGCTCAAGGTGATCGACCAGCAGACCCTCCAGGTCTCGACCGCGCTGGACTTCGCGTACACACCGGAGATGACCAGCCAGTCCGACGGGCTGCTCGGGCTCACCCTCGATCCGGACTTCGCGGAGAACAACTGGCTCTATCTGCTGCACTCCGACAAGACCGAGAAACGGCTGAACCTGTCGCGCTTCACGGTCACCGGCAACACCGTCGACCCGGCCTCGGAGAAGCGGCTGCTGACCGTGCCCACACTGCGCGGTGAGGGCCGCGCCAACTCGCACATGGCGGGCTCGATCACCTTCGACAAGAACGGCGATCTGTACGTGGCGACCGGTGACAACACCGATCCGTTCGCCTCCGACGGATTCAGCCCGATCGACGAACGCGAGGGGCGCCGCGCCTGGGACGCCCAGACCACGGCGGGCAACACGAACGATCTGCGCGGCAAGGTCCTGCGCATCACCCCCGAGGACGACGGCACGTACTCCGTCCCCGAGGGGAACCTCTTCGCACCGGGTACCGAGAAGACCCGCCCGGAGATCTACGCGATGGGCATGCGCAACCCGTTCCGCATCACCACCGACCCGCTGAGCGGGGCACTGCTGGTGGGCGACTACGGGCCCGACGCGCGGGAGGCGGTCGCGAACCGCGGTCCCGAGGGCACCGTCGAGTACAACCGCATCACGGAGCCCGGCAATTACGGCTGGCCGTACTGCACGGGCGACAACACCCCGTTCAACGACTACGACTTCGCCACCGGCACATCGGGCGCGAAGTTCGACTGCGCCGCGCTGGTCAACGACTCGCCGAACAACAGCGGTCTGCGCGAGCTGCCCGCGGCGAAGCCCGCGACGGTCTGGTACGCGTACTCCGCCTCGCCCGAATTCCCCGAACTCGGCACGGGCGGCGGCGGACCGATGGGCGGACCGGTCTACGACTACGACCCGGCGAACCCGTATCCGTCCAAGTTCCCCGAGTACTTCGAGGGGAAGTGGCTCAACTACGAGCTGACCAGGACCTGGTTCAAGGCCTTCTCGTTCCAGGAGGAGGACCAGACCTTCGCGGACCCGCGCTTCGAGCCCGTCAAAGCGGGCGATCTCCACTCCATCAACGGTGTGTTCGGCGACATGAGCTGGAACCAGCCCTTCGACGCGGACTTCGGACCCGACGGGGCGCTGTACGTCATCGACTTCGGGCTCGGCAGCGGCACGGGCCGCGGTGGCAGCAACGAAGGCTCGGGCATCTACCGTATCGACTACGTCGGCGACGGCCGGCTGCCCGACGCCAAGACGGCGGCGACCCCGGACAGCGGGCCCGCTCCGCTGACGGTGGCGTTCTCCAGCGAGGGTTCGGGGCTGCCTGGCGGCAAACCGGTCGACTACGCCTGGGACTTCGACGGCGACGGGACCACCGACTCCACCGAGGCGAATCCCACCCATGTCTACCGCGACAAGGGCCGGTTCACCGCGCGGCTGACCGTCACGGGACCCGGCGGGCTGACCGCGCTCTCGGTCCGGGAGATCACCGTCGGCAACAGCCGACCGGTGGTCACCGTCCAACAGCCGCCGAACGGAGGGATGTTCAGCTTCGGCGACACCATTCCGTTCACGGTGAAGGTCAAGGACCGCGAGGACGGCTCGACCGGCGCGGGCGGGACGATCGACTGCTCGCGGGTGGTCGTCCAGTCGCAGCTCGGCCATGACAGCCATCTGCATCCGCTGGACAACTACACGGGCTGCGCGGGCGAGATCGTCACGGACGCCGGGGACAGCCATGGTCCCGGGCAGAATCTGTACTACGGCATCACCGCGCAGTACGAGGACAAGGGCGCCGCGGGCGTGCCCGCCCTGACCGGCTCGTCCTCGCTGACCCTGCGGACGACGTTCCGGGAGGCGGAGCACCGTACGGCCACGGGTGGCGCGCACGACGGAGCGGTGACCGGCGACCGCGCCGACGCGTCCGGCGGCAAGCGGCTGACGGAGATCGAGGACGGCGACTGGATCTCGTTCGATCCGGTGAACCTCAAGGGGATCTCGTCGGTGACGGTCGGCGCGGCCTCGGGCGGTCTCGGCGGGGACATCGAGTTCCGTGACGGCTCGCCGACCGGGCCGCTGCTGGGCAAGGTGACCATCCCGAACACCGGCGGCTTCGGCAATGTCGTCTCGCCCACCGTCGCACTCACCAACCCCGGTGGTTCGGTGAAGCTGTACGCCGTGTTCACCAACCCCAACTGGTCGGCGGAGAAGCCCGATCTCTTCGCGGTGGACTGGCTGCGCTTCAACGGTTCGGGGGTCGAGAAGAAGCCGGCCACGACGGTGTCGGTCAAGGCCTCGCCGGTCTCGGGCGGCGCGCCACTGGCCGTACAGCTCAGCAGCAGGGTGAAACCGGTGACGGGCCGCACGATCGCCTCGTACCACTGGAGCTTCGGCGACAACAGCACGGTCACGGGTACGGAGGGGCCGACCGCGACCCATACGTACAGCAGGCCGGGCGCGTACACGGCACATCTCACCGTCACCGACGACAAGGGCGATACGACGACCGGCGAGGTCCGGATCAACGTGGGCACGGCGTCATGAGCCGTCCTGAGGGGAGAGCGACCATGAGCGGCAGCACACGAAGCACTCGAAGGGCGTTCCTGGGCACGGCGGTTGGACTGGCGGCGCTGGGCGTGGCTACGGCTGCGGGCCCGGCGTCCGGGGCCACCGCCGCGGGCGCCGTGGGGACCGGCGCGGACCGATGCCGGCGGCGGCGCATACCGCCGTCCGGGATCGGTATGCACCTCTACACCATGCGCACACCGCTGGCGACGGACTTCAGGGGGACGCTGGAGCGGCTGGCGGAGATCGGTTACGCGACGGTCGGTGTCAGCGGCAGACACGGTCACAGCGCCGCCGACATCCGGCGGATGCTGGACGAGACCCGGCTCAGGGCCGTGCTCGAACATGTCCCCTACACCACGGTCGCCGGCAGCGGTCTGGCGCAGGCGATCGAGGACGTCCGCACCCTGGGCGGCAAGTGGGTGGTAGTGCCCAGCCTGCCTGACACGATGCACTCACCGGCCGGATACCGGGAAGCGGCACGGCAGTTCAACGCGGCGGGGCGCATCGCCCGGCAGTCCGGGCTCAGGGTGCTGTTCCACAACCACGACGCCGATCACGTGGTGGTCGACGGCGAGAATCTGTACGGCATCCTGCTCAAGGAGACCGATCCGGAGCTGGTGGGCTTCGAGCTGGATCTGTACTGGGCGGCGAAGGGCGGGGACGATCCGGGCCGGCTCTTCGTCGAACACCCCGGGCGGTTCCCGGCGCTGCACGTGAAGGACATGGCGGCCAACGGCGGCTTCGAGGATGTCGGGTCCGGGGTGCTGGACTTCCCCGCGATGTTCGACACGGCGCGGAGTGGCGGCGTGAAGCAGTGGCTGGTGGAGCACGACGCGCCGGCCGATCCGTTCGTGAGCGCGCTGAACAGCTACCGGTATCTGTCGCGGCTGCGGTACTGAGCGGGGGCTACGGGTTACGGGTCGGTCCCGGCCGCCTTCATACGGCGGCCGGGACCGGCCCGTGGTCCCTTCCGGCGTGTTTCCCGGGGGCCGTCCCGAGGTGCTTGTGGAAGAAGGTGGTCGGACGGAGCGTCCCGCCCGGGTCGGCGGCATGGCCGGGGACCACTCCGGTCTCCGACCAGCCCGAGGAGCGGTAGAGCGTCTCGGCGGGGCTGCCGGTCTCGGTGTCGAGCAGCAGCAGTGTCACCCCGGCTTCGGCTGCGGCCTCTTCGGCGGCGGTGAGCAGGGCCCGGCCGAGCCCCCGGCCGCGGGCGTCGCGATGCACCATCAGCTTGACGATCTCGGCGCGGTGCCGGGCGTTCGGCTTGTCCGCGAACGCCAGTCCTACGGTGCCGACGACCCGCTCGCCGTCCCGGACGACCCGTACGGCCAGCCGCCCTTCCCGCACGGCGGACACCTGCCCACGCCACCACCGCACGGCGGCCGCGCGTTCCAGCGGATACAGAAACCCGATCGAGGCCCCACCGGCGACGACATCGAGCATCAACTCCCCCAACGCGTCGGCGGCGCGGTGCAGTTCGTCGGCGGAGAGCGGTACGACGTGGGGGGCGAGCGAGGGCCGCGGAGTGCCGTGCGGCCGTGGCCCAGTGGCTGAGCCACTCACCCCCGCCTGCCCGGTGGCTGAGCCACTTGGCGCGTCCGGCTCAGTGGCTGAACCACTCGGACCCCCGCCAGAACCACCCGGCTCAGTGACCGAACCACTCAAGCTCCCGCCAGAACCACCCGGACCGGTGGCTGAGCCACTCGGGCCCTCGCCTGGACCCCCCGGACCGGTGTCCGAACCGCTCATGCTCATGGCTGGACCACCACCACCGCGTAGCGGACCGCCTCGGGGCCCGGGCAGTGGAAGTGAGTGGGCCCCCAGAGGCGCATACGGAGACAGTCGCCCGCGTTCAGGGTGTGGCGGTCATACCCCAACGTGAACTCGACCGATCCCTCCAGCACCCAGAGGTGCTGCTCCAACCCGGGTACCGGAGGCCGTTCGTACGAGACCTCCGCGCCCGGCCGCAGCGTGCCCTCGACGACCTCCGCGTGCAGTCCCGGTCCCGGCGGTGAGACCGAGCGGCGGACGAAGCCGGTGGCGGTGTCCTGCCATACGGTCTGGTCGGCGGCCCTGACCAGCCAGGCTGGTTCCGCCGCCACCTCCACCTCGCTGAGCAACTGCGACATCGTCCGCCCGTAGACCGCGCACAGCCGGCCGAGCAGTGACGCGGTCGGGCTGATCTCACCGCGTTCGGCGCGGGACAGGGTCGACCGGCTCACCCCGCTGCGCCGCGCCAGTTCCTCCAGCGACCAGCGGTGCTCGCCGCGCAGTTCGGCGAGGCGCACGGCGAGCAGCTCATCGACAGCGCCGGTACCGGTACCGAGGCCAGCACCGGCACCGGCACCCACATCGTCCTCTCTCATATGCGGAACGATATCCCATATCCGGGACACACTATCGAGCCGACTCGGCGCGAGGGTCAGTCCTGCGCCGAAGCCGCGCCCAGCAGTCCCCGGATATGCCCGGCCGCCTCGCGGAACTCGGGCCGCCCCAATGTCTCCGTGTAGTCCCGCTCCGGTGGCAGGCCGACCTCGATGATCTCGCTGACCGTGCCGGGCCGCGGGCTCATCACCACCACACGGTCGGCGAGATAGACCGCCTCCGAGATCGAGTGCGTCACCAGCAGCACGGTGGTGCCGGTCTCGCGCCAGATGCGGTTCAGCTCCATGTTCATCTGCTCGCGGGTCAGGGCGTCGAGCGCGCCGAACGGTTCGTCCATCAGCAGCACCGGCGGCTCGTGCAGCAGCGCCCGGCAGAGCGCGACACGCTGCTGCATCCCGCCGGACAGCTCGTGCGGATACGCGTCCTCGAAGCCGGAGAGCCCGGTCATCGCGATCAGTTCGCCGGCCCGCGCACGCGCCTTCTCGGCCGGCATCCGGCGGATCTCCGCCTGAAGCAGGATGTTGCGCCGGGCCGTACGCCACTCCAGCAGCGCGGCGCGCTGGAAGACGTAGCCGATGTCGGGCCGTGGCCCGCCGACCTGCTCGCCGTGCAGCCGTACCGCTCCGGTGGACGCCTTGAGCAGGCCCGCGACCAGCTTGAGCAGGGTCGACTTGCCGCAGCCCGAGGGCCCGACGATGGCGACGAACTCCCCCGCCGCCACATCGAGCGAGACGTCACGCAGGGCGGTCACATCGCGGTTCTTCGTACGGAACCGCACCGCCACATCCTCAAGCCCGACAGCCGCCGTCCTGCCCACGGCACCGTCACCGGCACCGCCTCCCGCGCCGGCCGCCGCGGCGCCGTCCTCCGGCACCGCGGACTTCCGGAGCGTCACATCCCTGGCCATCGTCATCCCTTCAGCGCGGTGCCGCTGTCCCAGTACTCCGCGACCGGCTTCGGGCTCCCGATCAGACCGGCCTCGGCGAAGACATCGATGGTCTGCTGCCAGTCGCTCTCGATGTTGACGCCGGGCGCCTTGCCCTGCGTCGCGTCGGTGTGCAGCAGCGTGAGCGTCGTCCTGAACTGCTCCGACAGAACGTTCTCGGGCGGCAGTTGCTCCGACGCGCCCTCCATGGCGGCGACGGCCGGCCCCGGCGCCTTCTCGGCCGCGGCCCATGACTCGCTGACTGCGCGCACCATGCGCCCGGCCAGTTCGCTCCGGCCCGACAGGACCTCCGAGCCCGCGATCAGACCGTTGGAGTAGAAGTTGAGTCCGTGCTCCGAGAAGCGCAGATACGAGACCGGCTTCTTCGCCTTGTCCTGCATGGTCGGGCCCTGGTCACTGGCGTATCCGAGCAGCGCGTCCGTCTTCCCCGAGATCACCGCGGCGATCTTGCCGGCCGGGTCGGTGTTCTGGATCCTGACGTCCGACTCCTTGAGATTGTTCTTCTTGAGGAAGATCGGAAACGTCTTGCTGAGCGCGTCACCGGCCGTGCCCGCGACGGTCTTGCCCTTGAGATCGGCGGGTGCGTCGACGTTCTGGCTCTCGAAGAACTGCACGGAGGAGGGCGTCGTCTGGAGGAAGACACCGAGGCTCTTCACCGGGACACCCTGGTCCACCCCGCTGAGCACGGCGGGCGTGTCGGCCCAGCCGAAGTCGGTCTGTCCCGCGCCGGTCGCCTGGACGGTCTTCTGCGAGCCCTGGCCGGCCCGGATCTCCAGATCGATACCGTGCTTCTCGAAGATCTTCTGCTGTGCGCCGTAGTAGAACGGCGCGTGCTCGCCGTACGGATACCAGTTGAGTGTCAGTGTCACCTTGTCGAGCTTCTTGCCCGATTCGCTGGTGGTGGTTCCCGAGCCGTCCTCACCGCAGGCGGTGGCGACCAGGAGCAGCGGTACGAGGCCGATCAGGAGTCTGCGCGCATGCATGGCTGGCCCTTCCCGGAACGGGGGTCGAGTCGAGAGGCATCGTGTTGTGTTGTGCGCGGTACGGGCGTCAGTACGCGGTGGTGACCTGGGTGTCGCGGCGGCTGGCGTGCCAGGGCAGCAGCAGCTTCTCGGCGATCTCCACCAGAACGAAGAGGACAACGCCGATCAGAGACATGACAAGCAGCCCCGCGAAGAGCATCGGGGTGTCGAGGTTGCCGTTCGCCTGGAGGATCACATAGCCCAACCCCTCGTTGGCGCCCACGAATTCACCGACCACCGCGCCCGTCACCGCCAGTGTCACGGCGACCTTGAGCCCGGAGAAGAGATGCGGCAGCGAGGCGGGAAAACGGATCTTGGCAAAGGTCTGCCAGGGCTTCGCGCCCATGGTCGCGGAGAGCTGGAGCATCTCGGGATCGACTGCCTTCAGCCCGGTGACCATGGAGATCACCACGGGGAAGAAGGCGATGAGCACGGCGATCAGGATCTTCGGTGTGATGCCGAAGCCGAGCCAGACCACGAACAGCGGCGCAATCGCGATCTTCGGCACGACCTGGGCGAACAGCAGGATCGGATAGAGGGTCTTCTCGACGGTCGACGAGTACACCATCACCACCGCCGCGAGCACACCAACCACCACGGCGATGGCGAAGCCGAGCAGCGTCTCATAGGTCGTCACCCAGGTGTGCTGCCAAAGATAGCCGGCCTTGCCCGTCAGCACATCGAGCGTCTCGCCGGGCGAGGGAACGAGATACGGCTCGACCAGTTCGGCCGCGGCGATGGCCCACCAGACGACGAAACACGCGGCCAGCAGCGCGACGGGCCGCCAGCCCGACTCCACCGCCTGGACCAGACGCGCGCCCGCGCCCGGCCTGCCACGTTCCGCGACACCGGCCACTTCTTTGGCGGGTGTCGGCATGACACTCTGGCTGCTCATGTGAACTCCTCGGGAAATCCGGGCAGTTGTAAGAGCGGTGCTCCCCGACAGCGCTTTCAGAAAGCGCTTTCTGGTAGGGTGATCGCCACGCTAATGACTGCCCGTCCGTACGGTCAATAGGTCGTCCCGAACTTTCGGGGTCCGCGGGTTCTCCCCGGGCGCCGCCGCCAACGCCACCGCGACCCGGGGGTCGAGTTGAGTGAACGGGAAGCACAGACCCATGTCACGCTGGACGCCGTCGCCCGCCGCGCGGGCGTCTCACTGGCGACCGCGTCCAGAGCGCTGAACGGCACGGCGAGGGTCCGCGAGGAGCTGCGGCAGCGGGTGCGCGCCGCGGCCGATGTGCTCGGCTACATCCCCAACGCCCATGCCCAGGCGCTCGCCAGCTCGTCCAGCAACACCGTCGGTGTGATATGCCACGATGTGGGCGACCCCTACTTCGCGGCGATCGCGGGCGGGGTGATGCGGGCCGCCGCCGAGCAGGACGTCCTGGTCATGCTGGCCAGTACGTTCCGTGAGCCGGCCAAGGAGATCGCGTATGTCTCGATGCTCCGGGCCCAGCGCGCCCGCGCCATCCTGCTGATCGGCTCGGGCTTCCAGGACCCCTCCTGGGAACGGAAACTGGGTGCCGAACTCGCCCCGTACATCCGCGCGGGCGGCCGGGTCGCCGTCGTCAGCCGGCACCGCAGCCTGCGCACCGATGCCGTACTGCCGGAGAACCGCTCCGGGGCGGCGGATCTCGCCCGTGCCCTGCTGCGCCTGGGGCACCGCGAGTTCGCCGTGCTCAGCGGACCACGTGAACTCACCACGGTCGCCGACCGGTTGGCCGGATTCAGGGAAGGGCTCCTGGAGGCGGGGATCACCCTGGACGCCGGATCGGTGGTGCACGGCGCCTTCACCCGCGAGGGCGGTTACGCGGCCGCGCGGGAACTTCTCGTACGGTCGGCCAGGGCGCCCCGGCCCACATGTGTGTTCGCGGTGACCGATGTGATGGCGGTGGGTGCGCTGGCCGCCTTCCGGGAGGCGGGTGTGCGGGTCCCGGAGGACATGTCCCTGGCCGGCTTCGACGACATACCGCTCGTACGGGAGTTGACGCCACCCCTCACCACCGTCGCCCTGCCGCTCACCGCCATGGGTGAGAGCGTGATCTCGCTGGCGCTGCGCGAGCCGCGCGGGACACGGTCACGGGTGCTGCGGGTCGGCGGCGAGGTGGTGCTGCGGGCCAGTACGGCGGCGCCGCCGTCGCCACCGACTGGCTCCCTGCTCTGGGATACCTGCTGACGGAGCGTCATTTTTCTGATGGGACCGGTGGCGGGGAAGAGGCCGTGGCCGGGGAAGAGGCCGAGGTCGCGGCCGAGTTGAGCAGATGCTGGACCAGGGTGACCAGCGTCTGGATACCCGAGCTGGCGATCCGCGCGTCGCAGAGCACGATCGGCACCTCCGGCCTGAGATCCATCGCGGCCCGTACCTCCTCCGCGTCATAGCGGTAGGATCCGTCGAACTCGTTGACGGCGACGACGAATCCGATGCCGCGCTGCTCGAAGAAGTCCACCGCGGAGAACGAGTGGTCCAGCCGGCGGGTGTCGGCCAGCACGACCGCGCCGAGCGCGCCCCGCGACAGCTCGTCCCACATGAACCAGAAGCGCTCCTGGCCGGGCGTGCCGAAGAGATAGAGCACATGCCGGTCGTCCAGGGTCATCCGGCCGAAGTCCATGGCGACGGTCGTCGCCGTCTTCGCCTCGACGCCCGTCAGATCGTCGGTCGCGGCGCCGACCTGGGTGAGGAGTTCCTCCGTGCTCAGCGGCGCGATCTCGCTGACCGCTCCCACGAAGGTCGTCTTACCGACCCCGAACCCACCCGCGACCAGGATCTTCAGCGCGGTGGGAAAGGAGCGGGGAGCGGGCGCGGGTGCTGGTGAAGGCGCGGGCACAAAAGCGGGAGCCGAAGCCGGGGCGGAAGCAGAAGCGGGCAGGGGTACGAGGTGCGGTTCGAGGAGGGTTTCAGAGCTGTCTTCGTAGGCCATCGAGCACTGCCTCCAGCAGCGAACGGTCGGTGGGGTGGTCGAAACTGTCGGGCGGTCGTGCGGCGACCGCCCCGCAGTCCACCAGATCGGAGAGCACGATTTTGGCGACCGTCACGGGAACCCCGAGATGAGCCGCGATCTCCGCGACCGATATGGGTCCCCGGCAGAGGCCCATGGCCTGGGCATGCTCGGGGCCGGACCGCGGCGGGGGCTCCGATCCCGTGGCCACCACCAGTGTCAGCAGATCGAGTGATGCCGTCGGCCGGGTGCGGCCCCCGCTCACGGTGTACAGGCGGACGAGCCGCCCGGCCGATCCGTCGAGCAGGGGCGCCTCCTTCACGACCGGCACGGTCAGCGCCCCATGGCGCCCGGGGCGGAACCGGCCACCTGTCTGAGCGGAGTGGCCAGATACGGCCGTACGCTCTTGACCATCATGGCCATCTCGTAACCGAGCACCGCGGCGTCCGCCTCGCGCCCCGCCAGCACGGCGAGACAGGTGCCCGAGCCCGCCGTGGAGACGAAGAGCAGAGTCGAGTCGAGTTCCACCACGACCTGGCGGACCTCGCCGCCGTCCCCGAAGCGCACGCCCGCGCTGCGGCCCAGGGAGTACAGGCCGGAGGCGAGGGCGGCCATGTGGTCGGCGCTGTCGGGGTCCATGCCGTGCATGGATCTCACCAGGCCGTCGGCCGAGAGCAGCACCGCGCTGCGGGTGTACGGGACACGCTGGACCAGTCCGCTCAACAGCCAGTCGAGGTCCGAGACATGGCCGGTCGGCACATCGCTCGCCATGGTGCATCTACTCCTTGGGGGTGGTGTCGTGGCGCTGCGGTTCCGGCTGTTCCCGCATGTCCGGCTGTTCCCGCATGTCCGGCTGTTCGCGCGTGTCCGGCTGCTCGGGCTGTTCGCTGTCGTCCGGCAGGGGCTGGGCCTCGGCGAGGCCGATGCCCCTGCGGAAGGCGGCCATGAGCCCGGGGTCATGCAGCTCGGGCTCCTGTGAGGGCGGTGGCGGAGGCCCGTCCCGCAACTGTGGAGCGAGGTGCTCCTGGCAGCGGCGCTTGGGCAGTTGGGGCCGGCTCAGGAGGCCGCCGTGGGCCGCACCGCCGTCGACGGGCTCGGGCGGGGTGGTGGGCCGGCGGCGTTTGCCGTGCCGGACGCCGGGGCGCGCGGCGGCGGGTGTGGGACGGCGTTCCTGCGTGTTGCGTACGGGCAGGGGCGCGGGCCCAACGGGTGCGGCGGGCCTGGCGGTTACGGGGGCGGGAGCCGGGGACGAAGCCGAGGTCGGCCCGGCAGGCCCGACTGGCCAGGCTGATGCAGGTGGTACGTCTGGTGGGGGCGGCACCACCGGTGCCTGTGCGGCGGGCGGAGGCGGCGCCTCGTACAAGGGCTCAGGTGCCACCGTGGTGTGCTGCCGCGGTACGGGTACGACGACCGTGGGCGAGGACACGGGAGCCCCGGTGGGTACGGGCGGCTGACCGTGCTGCCCGGCCCCCGGCTCCTCCGGCTGCCCGGTGCCCGGCGCCTCCGCCTGCTCCGCGCCCAGGAGCGCCCGCGGTACGACCAGTACGGCCTGCACCCCACCGTAGATGTTCGGCTGGAGCCGCACCGCGATCCCGTGTCTCCGGGCGAGCGCCGAGACCACGAAGAGCCCGATCCGCCCGTCCTGGAGCAGACGCGCGACACTCACCTGGTCGGGATCGGTGAGCAGCGCGTTCATCCTCTCCTGCTCGCCGACGGACATTCCGAGACCGCGGTCCTCCACCTCGACGGCCAGACCCGCCGTCACATGCTGGGTCCGCAGCAGCACATGGGTGTGCGGGGACGAGAACTGCGTGGCGTTCTCGATCAGTTCGGCCAGCAGATGGATCACATCGGCGACGGCGTGGCCGCACAGGGCGCCCTCGATCGGCGGCACCAGCTTGATCCGCGGATACTGGTCCACCTCGGCGATGGCCGAGCGCAGCACCTCGCTCATCATGATCGGCCTGGTCCACTGGCGCCGGGAGACGGCCCCGCCGAGGACGGCGAGATTCTCCGCGTGCCGGCGGATACGGGTCGCGAGATGGTCGACCTGGAAGATGCCCTTGAGCAGTTCGGGGTCCTCGACCTGGTTCTCCAGCTCGTCGATGATCTGGATCTCACGGTGGACCAGCGACTGGAGCCGGCGGGCCAGATTGACGAAGACCTCCACCTTCTGTTCGTTGCCGACACTGGTGGCGATCCGGGACGCCTGGAGGACGGCGGTGACGGCCGCTTCGTGCGACCGGCCCATCTCCCGTGCCAGGACGTCGAGTTCGTCCCCGGTGGGCGCGTCGGCCGGAGGCGGCGGCTGCGGGCGGCGCGCGGTCACGCGCTCGCCCCGCCCGATCTGCTCGACGACCGCACGGAGTTCGGCCTGACCGCGCGCGGTGGTGCGGCGCAGGGCCTCGCAGCGGTCGACGATGGACTTGGCCGTACGTTCCGCTCCCAGGGCCGCCGCGCCGATGGCCGCGAAGGCGAGCATCGCGGTGCCGACCAGCGCCGTCCAGATCTCGGCGGTCGGTTCGGCCGCGGTGGAACGGAGCGTGACCACCACGGCGGCGGCACCGCTCAGCGCGGCGACTATCGCCGGAAGGACGGCGGTGCGCAGGAGTTGAGGACGCATCCGGGCGTCCGGCGGCAACGGCCCGCTCCCCGTTGCCCTGGCCGCGGATGACAGCGAGCGGGTGCCCGGCCGGCCGTGCCGCCCGCCCTCACGGCGCTCCGGCCGTGTGACGGGTGCGCGAAGTTGAGACATCAGTGTCCTCGTACGTGGGGCCCCAGGAATCGGCAGCGTGGTGCTCTCGGCAGTGGCGCACCGGCAGGGCCGTCGTACGGCACATAAGCCCTCCGTTGATCACCGGACACACACAGTAGTCGCCACTCGTTCATCTGTGATGGGCAGTTGACCAACTTGCCCACAGAGCGTCCCGCTCCGGGATGAGTCCTCGCACACCAGCCCGAAATACCGCATTGGCGGTTCACGGGCCCAACTCGACGCGGCGCCGGGCCCGGTCTTCGTTCTACGGGGTGGGTTTCACGGGTCGGTTTTACCCGGGCGCCTCTACACGGGGAGCTTTACGCGGGGGCCGTACGCAGGGGCCATACGCAGGGGCTTTACGCGGGCGACGGGAGGATCACCGAGCGGGTGAGATGGCGCGGGCTGTCCGGGTCGAGGCCGCGGCGGTCCGCCAGCGCGAGGGCGAGCCGCTGGATCCGTACCAGCTCGGCAAGCGGGTCGAGCCGACCGGCCACCCAGAGCGCGCCGGTCGCCCGTACCTGCTCCGCCAGGCCCTCCGGAGCGGGACCGAGCGCCCAAGTCGCCGTCCCCCGGGTGGAGATGCTGATCGGGCCGTGGCGGTACTCCATCGCCGGATACGCCTCGGTCCAGGCGAGCGACGCCTCACGCATCTTCAGCGCGCCCTCCTCCGCGAGCCCGACCGACCAGCCCCGCCCGAGGAAGGTGAACTGCGTGCAGTCGGTCACGCCTTCGGGGAGCGGGTCCGTGAGAGCGCTCTCGGCGTCCCTGACCACGGCGTCGGTGTGCAGACCGAGATGGGCCCGCAGCAGGGTGAGGGCCGTGGTCGCGAACCGCGTCTGGACGACGGACCGTTCATCGGCGAAGTCCAGAACGACCAGGTCGTCGGCGGCCGAACGCACCGGGGTGGCGGGGTCAGCCGTGATCGCGGTCGTACGGGCCGTACCGCGCACATCCGCGAGCAGCCGCAGCACCTCGGTGGTCGTACCGGAGCGGGTCAGCGCCACGATCCGGTCGTAGCGCCGGCCCGCGGGGAACTCGGAGGCGGCGAAGGCATCGGTCTCGCCCAGGCCCGCGCCCTCGCGGAGCGAGGCATAGGCGCGGGCCATGAACAGCGAGGTGCCGCAGCCGACGACGGCCGTGCGCTCGCCGGCCCCGGGCAGTCGGTCGCGCACCTCGTCCGCCAGCGCCGCCGCCCGGCGCCAGCACGCGGGCTGGGTGGTCAGTTCCGCCTCGACATGCGTCATGCGCGTCTCCACTCCCCTGCATTCCCCGGAATCGGTTCCCCGGGCATGCTACGGAGTGGCCGGGCGGCACGGGGCCGGAGGTCCGGCCCGGGAAGAGGCCTGAAGCATCAGACCTCACACCTCGGGCATCAAGCCTGAAGCCTCCGGCATCAAGCCTCGGGCAGCAGGCCTCATCAGCACCAGGAGTTCCGGAGCCTCACAGCTCTCACTGTTCTCAGGCGGGTGAGGCCTTCCCGGCCGGTTCCTCGGACTTGCCCCCACCCGCCGCACCGGAGTCCTGAGCGGCGGCAACACCCGCAACGCCGGCGACCGCACCGGGGACCGCGGGCCAGCCGCCCGCCGGGACCACCGCCACCGGCCGCCACCAGGGGGCCGTCGGAATGTCCTCGCCGGTCGGCTCGAAGGGCTCGCCGGGGCGCGGCAGCGCGATCGCGGCTCCCGCCTCCGCGCCGGCCGCGACCGTACCCTCACCGGGCTCGGCCCAGGGATGCGGCGCGAGATTGAACGTACCCCAGTGGATCGGCAGCATCACACCGCTCGGCCGCCCGCCCTGGAGATCGAGGTGGGCGCGCATTCCCTCGGCCGGGGTCATATGGATGTCCGGCCAGTAGTCGCTGTAGGCGCCGATCTGGATCATGGTGGCGTCGAACGGGCCGTGCTCGGCGCCGATGTCCTGGAAGCCGGCGAAATAGCCGGTGTCCCCGCTGTGGTAGATCCGGTGCTCGGGTCCCGCGACGGCCCAGGACGCCCAGAGCGTGTGCTGCTGGTTGCGCAGGCCACGGCCGCAGAAGTGGCGTGCGGGAGTGGCGGTGAGCCGGATGCCGGCGACTTCGGCGGACTCGTTCCAGTCGAGTTCGCGCAGCCGGTCCGCGGGCACGCCCCAGCGCTCCAGATGGGCGCCGACGCCGAGCGGCACGGCGAAGACCGTGTCCGTGGAGGCGAGGGCCCGGATCGTGGGCAGATCGAGGTGGTCGTAGTGGTCGTGCGAGATCACCACGACATCGAGGGGGGCGAGCGAGGCGAGCGGTACGGGCACAGGGTGCAGCCGCTTGGGGCCGACAAAGGCGAACGGTGAACACCGCTCGCCCCAGACCGGATCGAAGAGCACGCGCCGGCCGTCGATTTCGGCGAGCACGCTCGAATGGCCCATCCAGGTGAGCCGAAGCCCGGAGGACGGGGGTTTCGCCAGGTCGGCGAGGGTGGTGGAGTGCACCGGGACGGTGCCGCTCGGGGCCCGCCGTGCCCGCGCCTCCTTCTGGAAGTAGACCTTCGCGAACTCCAGACCGGAGCCGGACGGTCTGGTCCTGGCACCCACCGGGTTCTGGAACACCCCGTCGGCGAAGTTCGGCGAGCGGTGGATCCGCTCCAGCCTCGCTCCTGCCGAGTCGGCCCCGAAGGCCGCGGGTCGCAGCGAGCGCAGCCGGGAGCGCAACGAAGGGGTGGAACCAGTGGCTGTCACAGCACCTCCTGGAGGTTCGGTGTTGTCCCATTATGTCCGGGCGGGTTTCTGTGTGCGGGGCGAATGGACAGGACTGCCCCCGTCCCGCGCACGGCCGTACAACGTCGTCACCGCCCCCAGGATTCCCAGGAACACCCCTGAACTCGGCCCGGTCCGGGGCGATGAGACGGAACGCACCCTTTGACATACTGACCAGCGATTCAGTTGACCGTTCGCTCACACGTACGACGGGGAGACCGCCCGATGCCGCTGCTGTCGCTCACCTGGACGGACCATGTCACCGGCCGCCGGGGTTTTCTGGTCGTGGACCGGCTGGTACGAGGGGTCGCCAGCGGCGGGCTGCGGATGCGCGGAGGGTGCTCGCTGGAGGAGGTGACCGGTCTGGCCCGTGGCATGACCATGAAGGAGGCCCTGCACTTCGACGCGGACGACCCGACCGTACGGTATGTACCCCTCGGCGGCGCCAAGGGCGGTATCGACTGCGATCCGCGCGACCCCGAGGCGTACGGCGTGCTCGTCCGCTATCTGCGCGCCATGCGCCCGTACATCGAGAGCTTCTGGACCACGGGTGAGGATCTGGGCCTGACCCAGGACACCGTGGACAGGGCCGCCGCCGAGGCCGGTCTCGTCTCCACGATCCAGGCGGTCCACCCGCTGCTCGACGACGAGCGGGCGGCCAGGCAGCGCCTCGCCGACGCCTTCGCGGTGCGGGTCGACGGCATCGGTCTGGACGCGCTCGTCGGCGGCTGCGGGGTCGCGGAATCCGTGCTCACCGCACTCGACCGGGCCGGGACCGCGTACGAAGGAACCCGGGTCGGTGTCCAGGGGCTCGGCACAATGGGAGGCGCGACGGCCCGCTTCCTGTCCCGGGCCGGGCTGACGATCGTCGCCGTGGCCGACATCAAGGGCACCATCGCGCACCCGGACGGCCTGGACATCGAGTCCCTGCTCGCCGCCCGGGACCCGTACGGCACGGTCGACCGCGCCGCGCTCCGCCCCGGCGACCTGGAACTGCCGGGCGACGCCTGGCTCTCCGCCGACGCGGAGGTACTGGTGCCCGCGGCCGTCTCGTATGCCATCGACACCGGCAACGAGGCCGGGATCAGGGCCCGTTGGATCGTCGAGGCGGCGAACATGCCCGTGCGGCCCGAAGCGGAGGAACTGCTGACCGCGCGCGGTATCACCGTCCTGCCCGATGTTGTCGTCAACTCGGCGACCAACGCATGGTGGTGGTGGACCCTCTTCGGTGACATCGGCCCGCAGGCGGAAGAGGCCTTCGCCCACACCCGCCGCGCGATGCGCACCCTGGTCGGCACCATGCTGACCCGCGCCGAAACCGACCGCACCACTCCCCGTGCCGCCGCCCACACCATGGCCGCGGCCCGCCTCCAGGTCATCGCAGAGCGATACGGCTGGTACCGGTGAGGGCACCGGAAGATCGATAGGGTGGGCCGCGTGGCGAGGGTGCGGCTGGGTGTGGCGGAGCGGCGCGAGGAGTTGCTGCGGGCCGCCGTCGGACAGATCGAGGCACGCGGGGTGGCGGCCCTGCGGATCGCTGATGTCGCCGCCGCGCTCGGTGTCAGCAGCGCCCTGGTGCTCTATCACTTCTCGACGAAGGAGAAGCTGGTCGCGGCCGCCTTCGCGTATGCCGCGCAGGACGATCTGGCCCGGCTGCGCGCGCTGCTCGGCCGGCGTGCGAGCGCGCTGGAGCGGCTGCACGGCGCGGTCCGCTGGTACGCGCCGACCGGCGAGGCCAAGGGCTGGCGGCTGTGGATCGAGGGATGGGCGGCGGCGCTGCGCGAGCCCGCACTGCGCGAGGTGGCGCTCGGTCTCGACCGGCAGTGGAAGACGGCCCTCGCCGAGGTGGTCGCCGAAGGCACGACGGCGGGCGAATTCGCTTGCGCGGACCCGGTGTCGGCGGCGGGCCGGCTGACGGCCATGCTGGACGGACTCGCGGTTCAGATGACGTCGTACGCGGGTTCGCTGCCGCGCACCACCATGCTGGAGTGGGCGGACGAGGCGCTCGCCCGCGAACTGGGCGTCGACCGCGCGGCGTTCGACAGGCCCGGGAAATAACCGGCGGCCACACCGGAGCCGCCGGACATCCGGAACCACACAGGGAGACGGAAGACTGTGGCACAGCAGCAGACCGATCCGACGGATCAGCTCGGCCATGATGTGCTGGTCGTCGGGGGCAGCGGGGTGGACACCGTCGTCCGGGTGGACTCGCTGCCGGTTCCGCTCGCGGACTCGGTCGGGGTCGGGCCGATCCGCGAATGGCCCGGCCACAGCGGCGGCAATGTGGCGCTCGGCTGCCGGGCGCTCGGCCTGGACGTCAAGTTCCTCGACTTCATAGGGGACGACTGGACGGGAGGCCAGGTCCGCGAACGGCTCACAAAGGGCGGGGTGGACTTCGAGGTGCTGATCTCCCCCGCGGGCACCCGGCGCGCGGTCAATCTGGTGGACAGGACGGGCCGCCGGATGTCGTTCTACGACGGCCGGGACCCGGCCGATCTGCGGATGCCGCGTGACTCCTATCTGCCTCACCTCCGGCGTGCCCGGCATGTCCATCTGTCGATCACCAACTTCGCTCGTTTCCTCTACGACGACATCGAATCGCTCGGGGTCCCCGCCTCGACCGATCTGCACGACTGGGACGGACTCAGCGACTACCACAGGGACTTCGCCCTCCGATCCGATCTGGTGTTCCTCAGCGCGGCCGGGGCCGGTGAGCGGATCGCCTCGGTGATGCGGGAGATCCTGCGCGAGGGCCGGGCCGAAGCGGTGATCGCGACGGCCGGCGCGGGCGGCTCGTATCTGATGACCCGTCAGGGAAGCCGTACGCCGCGTCCGATCCCCGCGACCATTCCGCCCGCGCCGGTGGTGGACTCCAACGGTGCGGGTGACGCGTACGTCTGCGGTTTCCTGTACGGACGGCTGGCCGGGCTGGACCTCGAAGCCTGTGCCCGGATGGGCGCGGTGGCGGGTGCCTACGCCTGTACGAGCGGGGGCAACGAGGCACTGATCGGCCCGGACGCGCTGGACACCAGCAAGCTCAAGACCCTCCGTAAGTGAGCGGTCCCGACCCTGACGGCCGGACCGGACGCGCCTGCCCTGTCCAGGCCGGATGCGGACAGGCCGGGGCTCGGCGGTCCGGGCATGGGCAGACCGGGCCTGGACGGGTCCGCCGCGCCGGGCGCCGGGCTGAGAAGTCCGGGGCCCGGCCGAGTCCTGGGCCCGCCCACGCTCCAGCCCGCCGCTGCCCCGGCCCGGTAGCGCGCCCGGCCGGCCGGGGCACCGCTCAGGTCTGGCGTATCGGCTCGTACTCCGCCGCTTCGAGTCCGAACGTCCAGGCGACCCCCTGCTTCGCCGTCCTGGTCGTGGGCGGCACCCGCAGCCAGTACGTACGGTACGTACCGTCCGGCTCCGGAGTGGAGTTGACCACCTCGACCATCGCTATGTCCTCGTCCCCGTCGAGCGCGATCCGCCACAGCACCCCCGTCTCGTCCCGGTGGACGGGCCGGGCCCCCGACTCGCTCAGATAGCGGTCGTAGCCGTAGTACTCCAGCATCACCCGGCGCAGCTCGGCATTGGCCTCGTCGCGGATCCGCTCCGGGGTGAGGGACGCCAGCTCACTCAGGAACCCGGCGGGGACCGGCATTCCACGCCAGGCGTACAGCGCGAACCCGTCCGGGTAGGCCAGCGCCGGGCCGTCGCCGCGGTCGAGTCTGCCCGCCTCGTCGCGGTGGAGTTCCGCGGGGCGCTCGCATATCACCACCGCGCGTTCGTACGGCCACCACCAGCCCGCGTGCCGCGCCACCTCGGCGAGTCCCTCAAGGCGCTCGCTGCGGCCGTCGAAAGCCGCGAGCCAGGCCGCGTCGTGCTGTCCGAGCACCGCGTCGAGCAGCACCGCGCGGATCCCGGCCGCCTCCGCGGGCTTGGCCGGCTCGCCGATGAGCGCCTCCACCACCCCGGTCCTTATCCGCTCCGCGAGCGCCCGGCCGGTGTCCCAGAGCTGTGCGCCGGTGGCGCTCCAGTGCTCGGCCCAGCCCGCCGGTCCCAGCGCGTCATGCAGCCTGCGCCGCTCCTCGGCCCAGGGACGGGTGCGCACCTCGTCGCGCACCGACCGTCCCGCGTCGTCGAGCGACCGCGCCAGCTCCGCCCCGGCCAGCGGCGATCCGGCCCAGATGATCCGCTCGGGCTCTTCGAGGCCCGCCCTGCGGTAGGCGAGCCGTACCCCGCGCTCGGCCGCCGGCCGGTCCGTCTCCCCCGTCGCCGCCGCGACGGCCCGCCACGTGTCCATTCCACTCATGTCCGACTCCCCGTCCCCTGTCATTCCTGTCTCCGCTCCGCACACCCGCGCCCGTATCCGCGGCGGCACCGGCACCGCCGCACGGTCGCTCAGTCCGCGACCACACGCACCGCGCCCGGCAGGTACTCGCGCTGGCGCACCACCCGGAACCACCCCTTGGGCAGCGGTATCGCCGCGTGCTCCTCGTGCACCACCCGCCCGCCGTCCGGGAGATGGAGATACATCGGCCCGGCCGTGCCGCCCGGCTCGCGGATCAGCCGGCCGGGGCCGGTCACCGCGTGGGCATGCCCGGTGACCTCGCCGAGCGCCAGGACCAGCCGCCCCCGCGCGTCCCTCGGCTCGCCGGACACCCGTCCCGCGTCCACCAGACGAGACGGCACGGACTCCTCCGCGACGGGCGTGATCAGTACGTCTCCCTGCCGGAACATGGCTCTCCCCTCCACCGGTGGCGCCGAGTGCGCCGAACCTGAGAACGACGCTAGACGGGGGGTCTGACAATCCCGCCCCGGCAACCGGCGTTGTCAGTGCCGCTTGGTAGAACTGCTCCACATCAGCCGATCTACGTCACCGGTGTCTGGAGCATCCGCCATGACCATTTCGAACCATTTGCAGGAGCTGTACGGCCTGCCCGCGTTCGACTTCCCCTCCGCCGGCACCAAGGCGGAGCTTCCGGCCCCGGCCTCCGTGGCCTGGCGGATCGCTGTCGAGGCGTACGAGGCGAAGGAGCAGTGGGAGGAGGCCTTCGCCCGCTTCACCGAGACCGTGGACACCACCGAGGTCAGGGCGCTGATCGCGGGCTCGTGGAGCGATTCGTACGAGTCGGGCCCGGAGGACGTGATATCCGCCCTGGTGGAAGCGCGCGACCGGCTGCCCGCGCTGCGTTCGCTGTTCCTCGGCGACATCATCGGGGAGGAATGCGAGATCTCCTGGATCAACCAGGGGCTGGTGAACCCGCTGCTCGACGCCTTCCCGAAGCTGCTGGAATTCGGTGTCCGGGGCGGCCAGGAACTGCGCTTCACCCCCTTCCGCCATGAGCGGCTGCGCTCGCTCACCATCGAGACGGGCGGTCTGGACGCCGAGGTCGTGCGGGCCGTCGGCGCGAGCGACCTGCCCGCGCTGGAGCATCTCGACATCTGGCTCGGTGTCGACAATTACGGCGCGAACACCGAAGTGGCCGACCTGGCGCCGATCCTGGCGGGTTCACGCCTCCCGAGCCTGCGGTATCTGGCCCTGCGCAACAGCGAGATCCAGGACGAGATAGCCATCGCGATGGCGAGCGCCCCGGTCGTCGCCGGTCTGGAGGTCCTCGACCTGTCGATGGGCACCCTTGGCGACGAAGGAGTCGAGGCACTGCTCGCGGGCCAGCCGCTCACCCATCTCAAAAAGCTCGACCTGCACCACAACTATCTGGGCGAGACGATGCGCGAGCGCGTCCTCGCCACTCTCGGCGCGTCCGGCGTCGAAGTCGTCGCCGAGCAGGGGGACATCGACTGGGTCGAGGAAGATCCGGACTTCCGGTACACCGCGGTCTCGGAGTGATCCGATGCCGCCCCTGACCCTGGCCGTCGTCGGGAATCCCGGCAACCGCCGCACGGCCCTGTTCCAGGACGCCGTACGGGCCGCCGGGCTGCCCGCCGCCCGCGAGGTGGCCTGGCTCGATGTGCTGCGCGGCCGGGCGGTGTTCAGGGCCGGGGAGACCGTACGGATCGACTCGCCCGGCGAGGACCCCGAGGTGGACCGGCTCCTGCGGGGTACGGACGACCCCACCAGGGTCGAGGGCACCGGCCGCTGGTACGAGCGGTTCATGGCCGCGGCCCGGGAGGTGGCCCGGACCGCCTCCGCCGCCGGGGCCGAACTGCTCACCGTCCCGGGAGAGCTGGCGGTTCTCTTCGACAAGCGGCTCTGCCATGGGGTGCTGGACGAGGCGGGGGTGCCGGTCCCCGTCTCGCCCACCTCGGGCCCGGCCGTCCCGGCCGTGTCCGGCTGGGACGACATACGGTCCCTGATGGCCGGTGCGGGACTGCACCGGGCGTTCGTCAAACTCGCCCATGGCTCCTCGGCGTCCGGGGTCCTGGCCGTCGAGACGGCGGGTCCCGGACGGGTGCGCGCCACCACCTCCGTCGAGCGCGACAGCGCGGGCCGGCTGTTCAACTCGCTGCGGGTGCGCCGTTATACGACCGAGCGCGAGGTGGCCGCGATCGTGGACACCCTCGCGCCCGACGGGCTGCATATCGAGCAGTGGGTACCCAAGGCGGCGCAGGAGGGCAGGTCGGCGGATCTGCGGGTGGTGGTCGTCGCGGGCCGCGCCACCCACGCGGTCCTGCGGACGAGCGCCTCCCCCATGACCAATCTGCATCTCGGCGGCCGGCGGGGGGATCTCGACGCGGCCCGCGCGGCGATCGAAGCGGCGGGCGGAAGCTGGGCCTCGGCCCTCGCCGTCTGCGAGGAGGCGGCGGCCTGTTTCCCGGACACCCACTGTGTGGGCGTCGATCTGCTGCCTGCCCGGGGGTGGCGGCGGTTCGCGGTCTGCGAGGTCAACGCTTTCGGCGATCTGCTGCCCGGTCTCACCGGCCTGGCGGGCCGTGGCGCCGAAGGCCTGGACACCTACGCGGCCCAGCTCGCCGCCCTGCCCGTCCGTACGAGAGCCCGGACCAGACCCCGTACAAGACCCCGGGCTGCGCACCGGACGGCCAAGGAGAGAAATGACCGAGAAGCGACCACACCGATATCCGAGACGCGGCTGAAATGACCGCCGCGATCCCCGATATGAACGAGGTGGTCGGGCGGGACGATCTGCTGCTCGTCACCCTCGACACCCTGCGCTTCGATGTCGCGCGGGAACTCGCGGCGGCGGGCCGGATCCCCCGTCTCGCCCGCCATCTCCCGGGCGGGCACTGGGAGAAGCGGCACGCGCCCGGCAGCTTCACCTATGCCTCGCACCAGGCGATCTTCGCCGGGTTTCTGCCCACCCCCGCCGTGCCGGGCAGCCATCCCCGCCTGTTCGCGGCGCGCTTCGGGGGCAGCGAGACCACGGCCGACCGTACGTTTGTCTTCGACACTCCCGATCTGGTCTCGGGCCTGGCGGCGGCCGGCTATCACACGGTGTGCGTCGGCGGAGTCGGCTTCTTCAACCGGCGCGGCGCACTCGGTTCCGTACTGCCCGGCCTGTTCCAGGAGAGCCACTGGGAGCCGGAGTTCGGAGTGACATCCCCGGAATCCTTCGAAGCGCAGATCACCCGCGCGGAGAAGATCGTCGCCGGTCTGGAGCCCGACCGGCGGCTGTTCCTCTTCGTCAATGTGTCGGCGCTGCATCAGCCCAACTGGTTCCATCTGCCGGGCGCGACAAGGGAGGCGGGCGACTCCCGGGCCTCGCACGCCGCCGCTCTCGAATATGTCGACCGGCACATCGGACGGCTCTTCGCCGCCGCCAGCAGCAGGCGCCGCTGCTTCACGATCGTCTGTTCCGACCATGGCACGACCTACGGCGACGACGGCTGGACGGGACACCGGCTGGGCCACGAGGCCGTCTGGACCGTGCCGTACGCCCATTTCTTCCTGGAGCACGGGGGCACCCGATGAGCAGCACCACAGGCGTCACCGCGCCACGCCCGTACGAGAGTTACGTCTACGCCTATCCGCACAAGACGGCCTACCGTCCCCTGCCCGACCGCCCGGCTCTGCGCGAGCTGTGGGCCGGTGAGCGCAAGGACGCGCTCTCCCTCTATCTGCACATACCGTTCTGCGAGGTGCGCTGCGGGTTCTGCAATCTCTTCACCCGGATCGGCGCCCCCGACGAGCTGACGACCCGTTACCTCGACGCGCTCGACCGGCAGGCGACCGCCGTACGTGACGCGCTCACCGGCCCCGGTCGGGGAGGCACCGATCCGGTACGGTTCGCCGCCGCGGCCTTCGGCGGGGGCACCCCCACCTTCCTCGACGCCGGGGAGCTGGACCGGCTGTGCGACATCGCCGAGAAGCGGATGGGCGCCGAGCTGCGGTCCGTCCCGCTCTCCGTGGAGACCTCCCCCGCGACGGCGACCACCGACCGGCTGGCCGTACTCGCCGACCGCGGCACCACCCGGCTGAGCATCGGCGTCCAGAGCTTTGTGGACGCGGAGGCGAGAGCCGCCGTACGCCCGCAGCGCCGCGCCGAGGTCGAGGCCGCGCTCGGCCGTATCCGCGATACCCGGATCCCGGTGCTCAACATCGATCTGATCTACGGCATCGACGGCCAGACCGAGCTGACCTGGCGCCAGTCCCTGGACGCGGCGCTTGCCTGGCGGCCCGAGGAGCTGTATCTCTACCCCCTGTACATACGGCCGCTCACCGGTCTCGACCGGCTCGGCGCGGGCGGCGACGCCGCCTGGGACGCGCAGCGGCTGCGGCTGTACCGGCAGGGCCGTGACCTGCTGCTCGCCGAGGGGTACGAGCAGGTGTCCATGCGGATGTTCCGCCGCCCGGACAGCCTCTCCGGCACCCGAACCGACGCCCGGGCCAACGACGTCGAAGCCGACGGGACGCAGGCCGACGGAGCCCGGGCCGACGGCACATGGGCCGGCAGCCCCCCGGTCGGCGGCTTCCCGCGGACCGATGACCACGCGTGCCAGACCGACGGCATGATCGGTCTGGGCTGCGGCGCCCGTTCGTACACCTCGGGGCTCCACTACTCCTTCGACTACGCGGTCGACATGCGCCAGATACGCACCATCATCGACACCTATACGGCGACGGAGGACTTCTCCCGGGCAGAGGTCGGCCGCCGGATCGACGGGAACGAGGCACGCCGCCGCCATCTGCTCCAGTCGGTCCTCCAGGCCCAGGGCATGGATGTGGCCGGCTATCGCGAGCGGTTCGGCTCGGCGCCCGCCGAGGACTTCCCCGCCGAGCTGGACCGGTTCGCGGATCTCGGCTGGCTGGACTCCGCCGCGGGCCCCGGGCTGCTGCGGCTCTCGCCGGAAGGCCTCGCGCACTCGGACGCCCTGGGCCCGGCGCTCTTCTCTTCTTCCGTTCGGGCCGCGATGGCCGAGTACGAAGTGAAGTGAGCCGCCCCATGAACCCCGAAAAGCCCCTGCTTGTCATACAGCCCGTGGCCCCCGGGCCGCCGGGGGCCGCCATGGATCTGACCATCCTCTACCGCGGTCCGCTCGCCTCCTGCGACTACGACTGTCCCTACTGCCCGTTCGCCAAGCGACGTGACAGCCGTGAGCAGCTCCGCGCCGACCGGGAGGCGCTGGAGCGGTTCACCGCCTGGGTGTCGGAGCGGCGGGACGACCGGCTGTCCGTACTGTTCACCCCCTGGGGCGAGGGGCTGGTCCGCTCCTGGTACCGACGTGCCCTCACCGAGCTGTCGCGTCTGCCGCAGGTCCGCCGGGTGGCCATCCAGACGAACCTCAGCTTCCGCACCGACTGGCTGGCCGGTGCGGACCCGGAGAAGCTTGCGCTGTGGTGCACCTACCACCCGGGCCAGACTCCGTACGACCGCTTCCTCGCCAAGTGCCATGAGCTGGCGGACCGTTCCGTGCGGTTCAGCGTGGGCGTCGTCGGCCTCCCCGAGCATCTGGAGCTCGCCCGCAGGCTGCGCGCCGAGCTGCCCGCGCACATCTATCTCTGGATCAACGCGGCCGAGGGACACGGCTATACGGACGAGGAGGCCGCCCGGTGGACGGATCTCGACCCCCTCTTCCCGTACAGCCGCCACCCCCATCCCTCGGCCGGACTGCCCTGCCGCACCGGCGAGTCGGTGATCTCGGTGGACGGCGAGGGGACCGTACGGCGCTGCCACTTCGTCCGTACGGAGCTGGGCAACCTGTACGACGGTTCGTACCGCCAGGCGCTCGCGCCCCGGCCGTGCCCCCTGGCGGTGTGCGACTGCCATATCGGCTATGTGCACCTGGAGACACTGCCGCTGTACGACGTCTTCGCGGGCGGAGTGCTGGAGCGGATCCCCCGTGCCCCGGGCCGGTCTCAGTTCGGCGGGCCCCCGAGGGAGATCTGAGTGGTGTTCCGGTCATCGTTCAGCTCGATGTTCTCGGCACTGACCGAGAGGTGCGTGTTGTCGGTGAACCGCAGCCTCAGCCGCATGTCGAACCGCCAGGTGTCGTCCCCGTTGGGATGGATGGTGACCGTCGCGGTCCCGTTGGAGAGTCCGTCCTTCGTGGTCTCCGTGAGCACATCGAGGGGGTAGGGCCCCGCCGTCGTCCCGTCCTTGAACTGACCGAACGGCACGGAGATGGAGGCCGCCTCCACGCCGTCCGGTGTCCTGACCGAGATATTGATCCCGGTGTCGTGGTCGCGGTCCTCATTGGCCGTGACGAACGTGACCGCCCCCGCCGCGAGCCTCGCACTGCCGTTGTCCGCCATCGCAACCCCCTGAACCCACAGCGCCGTTGTCGGGCTCTCCCCTGGCCGGCGCCACACCGGAGGACCCCTTCGGCTCGGTTATCGCCAAGGCGGGAGCGGCCCATGCGGCAACGCCGCACGGTCCATTCTGATGAGTGAAAATCACTCCGAACCGGAACTCGTAGCCAAAATCGACGTCATCCCCCCGGCTCCGTCCTCACTGCCTCAGCGGCAGCAGATCCGGACGCTTGGCCTCCACATGGTCGCCCGAGGACTCCCCGCGCAACCGGCGCCCGATCCAGGGCACCAGATACTCGCGCGCCCAGTTGATGTCGTCCCGCCGCACCTCGAATGCACCGCGCGGCGGCTGCGGCGGCCACGCCTGGTCCGGATCGGCGGGTACGTCGAGCCCGAGCACCTGCGCGGCACGCAGCGCGACCCGGGTGTGGCCCTCGGGGGACAGATGCAGCCGGTCGTCGTCCCATGCCCGCCTGTCCTGGACGGACTTGAGGGACCAGAGATCGAGCACCGGACAGTCATAGCGGTCGGCGATCGCCCGTACATGAGCGGTGTACGTGGCGATCTTGCCGCGCAGATGCCGGAGTACGGGAACGCCCCGGGTGTCGAAGCCGGTCGTCACCATGACCGTGCCGACAGCGCCGGTGAGATCAGCGACGGCCCGCTCGAAACGCTCGGCCACATCGTCCGGATCGGTGCCCGGCCGGATGATGTCATTGCCGCCGGCACAGAAGGTCACCAGGTCGGGGGCGAGTTCCTTCGCCCGGGGGAGCTGCTCGTCGACGATCTGGTCCAGGAGCCGGCCGCGTACGGCGAGATTCGCGTACCGGAAATCACCGTGCACGGTGTCCGGGGCGTCCCCGGAGAACGCCGCCCCGTCCGCCAGCCGGTCGGCCAGCAGCACCGCCAGCCGGTCCGCCCAGCCGACATACCGTCCGTCGGGTCCGGGATCGCCCACGCCCTCCGTGAAGCTGTCACCGACCGCCGTGTACGACGTGTACGACCCGAATACGCCTCTTCTTCTTGATCTCGAATCGTCTGCCACAGCAGGATATCTTTCCCCCGCAGATGTGGCCTACGCGACCGTAGGGAGGGCTTGACGGCTGGTGAGATATGCCATCGGTCAATTTTCGGCCAACCGGGAATAGGCGCAACGGCCTCTGCCCGGCGCAGAAGCGCCGGGCAGAGGTACGAGCTACGAGCTGCGCAGAGGTACAGGCTACGAGGTAAGAGGTACCGCTGTTCCGCCCCTTGGATGCTGTCGTCGCTCAGATGTCGACACCCTGATCGCGGAGGTACGCCAGCGGGTCGATGTCCGAACCGTAGTCCGGTCCGGTACGGATCTCGAAGTGCAGGTGCGGACCGGTGACATTGCCGGTGGCGCCGGAGAGACCGATCTGCTGGCCCTCGCTGACCGTGTCGCCCTCGGAGACGGAGATGGAGGACAGATGGGCGTACTGCGAGTAGTGGCCGTCGCTGTGCTGGATGACGACCTCGTTGCCGTACGAGCCGCCCCAGTCCGCCGTCACGACCGTGCCCGCGCCGACCGCCTTCACCTCGGTGCCCGAGGAGACGAGGAAGTCCACACCGGTGTGGTAGCCGCTGGCCCAGGAACTGCCGGAGGCGTGGTACGGAGTGCCGATCTCGACATCGTCGACGGGCGTGGTGAAGCCCGAACCGCTGCTCTGGTCCGGCGAGTCCGAGGGCGCGGGAGCCGCCCCGGAGTCGTCCGCCGGCGTGGTGGTGGACGGGTCCGGGGAATCGGAGGAGTCGGACGGCTTCGCCGGGGCTGCGGGCTTGGCGTGGTGCCCGCCCCTGGCCTTGATGGTCAGCTTCAGCCCGGGGTGGATCAGCGACGGGTCGGGTCCTACGGCCTCGCGGTTGTCCGCGTACAGCTTCTTCCAGCCGCCGTGGACATGCTGCTGACTGGCGATCCTGGACAGATAGTCGCCCGCGACCACGGTGTAGGTCCGCGTCCTCTGATGGGACTTCTTGGCGGCGGCCTTCTTCTCGGTGGAATGCGCGGACTGCTCCGCGGAGAGCTGGTGCTCGGGAACGGCCTGGGGGGCGGTGGCGGGCGCGGCCTTCTCGGCGGCGTGGGCGCCGGTGGCGCCTATGAGCGGAAGTGCGATGGCGGCTCCGCCGGTGCCGGCGGCTATGAATCCGCGCGATACCGGGTTGGCCTTGGGACGGCGGTGCTTACCCTTCGCGGGCATGGCGAATTCCTCTCCGGCGCCTGCGAGGTGAGCTGTCGGGTTCGGACTGGAGATGCCCGGTCGCGTATGGTGCGCGACTTCACCCCGAGCCGTTCCGGAGTTTCCGGATCGGCGTACTACCTGGTTCCCCCGCTCCTGCCACGCGTTGCTGGTCGGATGTGAATTCCGAGCGGCGGCAGGATTCGGCGTTCCGCCCGGAGTGAGGGTGAATTTAAGCGAGCGGGACGAGCGGAACAAGCATTTCTATTCCCCCGGCTGAACTTCTTCTGAACTTCCTCGCATTTATCCCGGCATTACCGGTCACCCTGTGTGGACCGCGGTCGCCAATTTCCGCTTCGGCTCGGGAGATCCGGTACGGAGAGCCGCCACGGAACGTCACGAATATGATCCTGCTCACGGGCGGGTTCCCATCTCATCCGTGAACAGGACAGGCCATACAGAATCACTCAATACGGACAGATCGACATTTGACCGATATTCACGGTCGTGCAATGTGGCATGCGATGTCCGAATAGTCCCGCAGGAATCCCGACACTCGAACTGATTGCCCTGGGAACAGATGTCGTAGGGTCAGAGGTCGACCTTGTCGGCGAGCCGCGCCGGCATCGGACATGGAGGAGCAGGCCGTGACGCAGCAGGTCCCGTCGACAGAGCCCGAGCTGGCCGGCGTGCGCAACTTCCGTGATGTCGGCGGACTGCCCACCACGGACGGCAGGCGGGTGAGGACCGGAAGACTCTTCCGCAGCGGCCATCTCGCCAACGCCACCGCGGCAGACGCGGCCTTTCTCGCCTCCCTCGGCCTCCATACGATCTTCGACTTCCGCAATGCCGCCGATCTGAAGCTCGACGGCGCGGATGTGGAGCTGCCCGGCGTACGGAATGTGAACATCCCGCTCACCGACCCGGCCGACGGCGCCGAGTTCTGGCGGATGGTCAGGGACGGCGACCTCGACCAGCTCCGCTCGCTCCTCGCGGACGGCAGGGCCGCGGCCCGGATGACCGGATCGTACCGGTCGATCATCACGGACCGTACCGCCGAGCACAGCCGGGTCCTGCACGCCCTGGCCGAGGACAGCATGCCCGCGCTGATGCACTGCGCGGCGGGCAAGGACCGGGCCGGTCTGTCCATCGCGGTGGCCCTGCTCGCGGTCGGGGTGGAGCCCGAGGCGATCGAGGCGGACTATCTGAAGTCGAACGACCCGCACCGCCGCTATCCGGTCCGGCGCAGCGACAACGCCCCCGAAGGGATGTCGGGCGAGGTGATGGAGCTGCTCAGGCCGCTCTTCGACGCGCGCGCCGAGTATCTCGCCACGGCCTTCGAGACGATCGACAAGACCTGGGGCGGCACCGAGGCGTATCTCACCGAGGGCCTGGGGCTCTCCCCCGAGACACGTGAACGGCTGCGCGCCCGCCTTCTCGACTAGATCGGCCCCGGCGGTGTCGTGGTTGGGACATGTCCCAACCACGACACCGTGAATCAGTGACAGCCCCTCCGCCGCTACCAGATTCTGTCCAACACCGCGTGACCACGGAGTTGAACGAAGGGGCTGGACAGATGAGACGTATCCGCCTGACGGCGGCGGTATCGATGGCCTTGCTGATGACCGCGGGTGCCATGGCGCCGGTTTCGGCCCAGGCCGCCGCCGCTTCGGCCCGGGCCACCGCCGCTTCCGCCCGGTCCGCCGCCCAGGACCCCGGTACTGCCGCGCCCGCCCCCGCGGGCACCGCCGCGACGGTACGGCTGATCACCGGTGACCGGGTGACGCTCGGCACGGGCCCGGACGGAAAGCGCGCGGCCTCGGTCGTGCCAGGACCCGGCCGCGACGGTGTCCTCTTCCAGACCGCCGAGCAGAACGGCCGGCTGACCGTACTTCCCTCCGACGCCATGGACCTGGTCTCCGCCGGAACACTCGACCGCGAACTCTTCGATGTGACCGCGCTCGTCGCGCAGGGGTACGACGAGGTCCACACTTCCACGTTGCCGCTGATCGTCTCGCAGCCGGCCGGGGCAGCGGCCGCCCGGACGCTCCGTACCCTGTCCGGCTTCCAGGACGGTTCCGTACCCGCCCACACGCTGGAGAGCATCGGCGCCCGCTCGCTGCGGATACCCGCCGACGACCTCGGCGCGTTCTGGAAGACGCTCGCCCCCGCCGCGGACTCGATGAGCGCCGCCGGCCTTCGCGCGACACCCAAGGTCTGGCTGGACGGCAAGGTCGGCGCCGCCCTGGACCGCAGCACCGGACAGATCAACGCGCCCGCCGCCTGGGGCGCCGGCTACCGGGGCAAGGGGGTCAAGGTCGCCGTCCTCGACACCGGCGCCGACGGAACGCACCCCGATCTCGCGGGCCGGATCCTGGAGGCCAAGGACTTCTCCGCCAGTGGCGGGACCGAGGACGTCTTCGGCCACGGCACCCATGTCGCGTCCACCGTCGGCGGCACCGGCGCCGCCTCGGGCGGCAGCCGCCAGGGCGTCGCCCCGGAGGCCGGCCTGCTGATCGGCAAGGTCCTCGGGAACGACGGGTACGGCACCGAGTCCCAGGTCATCGAAGGCATGGAGTGGGCCGCGGCCGAGGGCGCCAGGGTCATCAACATGAGCCTGGGCTCCGACACCCCGACCGATGGCACCGACCCCATGAGCCTGGCGGTGAACGGGCTCAGCGAGAGCAGCGGCGCCCTGTTCGTGGTGGCCGCGGGCAACAGCGGGGAGCAGGGGCAGCGTACGGTCGGCTCGCCCGGCGCCGCCGACGCGGCCCTCACCGTGGGCGCCGTGGACCGCGACGACTCGCTCGCCCCGTTCTCCAGCCGCGGGCCCCGCCTCGGCGACGGCGCGGTCAAGCCCGATGTCACGGCACCCGGCGTCGGAATCGTGGCCGCGCGCGCCGCAGGAACGACCATGGGCGACCCGGTCGACCAGTACTACATCTCCGCGTCCGGCACCTCGATGGCCACACCGCATGTGACCGGAGCCGCGGCCCTGCTCGCGCAGGAGCACCCGGACTGGCGCGCGGACCGGCTCAAGGACGCCCTGGTCAGCACGGCCCGTACGGTGGACGGGCAGCAGCCGCCCCAGCAGGGCGGCGGCCGGATCGACTTGGCCGCTGCGGCACTCGGCCCGCTGACCGCGACGGGCACCCTCGCGCTGGGCCCGTTCCGGGCAGGGAGCACACCCACCGCCGCCGACGCCTCCGGCACCATCCGCTACACCAACACCTCCGCCGCAGCGCTCTCCCTCCGGCTGACGGCCCGGCTCACCACCAGCGGCGGCCGCGTCCTGGCGGCCGACGCGCTCCGGCTCGGAGCGGACTCGGTGGAGGTCGCCCCCGGCGCCACCGTCGACGTACCGCTGACCGCCGATCCGTCACGGGCCGAGCGCGGCGACTACTACGGCTATGTGACCGCCACCACGGCTGACGGCAGGACCACCGTGCACACCACGGTGAGCCTTGTCGTCGACGGCCCGGTCCACCGTCTCACCGTCAACACCATCGACCTCCAGGGCAATCGCATCGAAGCGCTCCCGACCATCTGGGGCCCGGACGGCTTTGTCGGCTACACCAGCCTCTCGCCGGCGGTCGCCGAGGTGGAGGAGGGCACGTACCAGCTCAGCCACTCCTCCATCGCCGACGCGGACGACGGTCAGGAACTGCGCCAGGTCGTCGTGCCCGAGGTGAAGGTCACCGGGGACAGGTCCGTCACCCTGGACGAGCGCGCCACCACCCCGGTCGAGATCCGCACCCCTCGGCCCGCCGAACAGCGCGGCATCGTCAGCTATCAGACGTACCGTCAGATCGACGGGCGGAGTCTGATCCAGGGCGTGATGTTCTTCGACATCGCCAAGCGCGTGTACATCAGCCCCACCGCGCCCGTCACCGACGGCACCTTTGAATTCGCCTCGCGCTGGCAGCTCGTGGCCCCGCTGATCGAGGCCGAGGCGGCGGGCACTGAGAGCGCTCTCGACCCGTACTACATGCCGTCCTCCCCGCTCTTCGGCGACAAGGGCGTACGGCTGACCGCGGTGGACGCCGGTACGGCCACGGCCCCCGACCTCCGTACCTCCCGGGTGCGCGGCAAGCTCGCGGTCGTCCGCGGCGTCGGCGGGAACGAACGGGACCTCGCGCGGGCGGCGGCCGAGGCCGGCGCCAAGGGGATCCTGCTGGTCTTCCCGTCCCGCTACCCGTGGACCCGCTGGGACCCGGTGGGCGACCGCTACGCCGTGCCGGTGGTACGGGTGAGCGAGACCGGCGGCACCGCACTGCTGGCCCGGCTCAAGAAGCACAGCACCACGGTCGCCATCTCCGGCACCGCCAGGAGCCCCTATCTCTACGATGTGATGCAGGTGTCCGCGGGCCAGGTCCCCCAGCGGGTCGTGCACACCGTCTCGGACCGCAACACCGCCCAGGTGCACACCACTTACGCCGAGAACGGCGGTGTGCCGTGGGCGAGCGAGCAGCGGTTCGGCTGGCGCCCGTACCAGTCCACCGCCTGGAACCAGTACACCCGCCATGTGCCGACGGCCCATGAGCGCACCGAGTACATCAGTTCCGGCGACACGCTCTGGCAGCACTTCGTCAATCACACGACCACCTTCGACATCGACGCCCCGCTGATGGCCGGGCTGAAGGACGCGCCGCGTACGTACCAGGCCGGCGCACGGAGCGAAGAGCGCTGGTTCGGCGCGGTGGTACGGCCGTCCGCCCCGGAGGGCTCCGGGCTGGTCTCCACCCGCTCGGGCGACGTACTGGCGCTGCGCATCCCGGAGTTCACCGACTCCGCGCCCGGCCACTGGTCGCGCACGGTCCTGGCGGGCGGCGGCATCGGCACCTCCGGTACCGGCATCAGCACCTCCACCACCGGCATCGGTTCCTCTGGTCCGGGCAGCACCGCCGAGGAGGGCGACTCCAGTTCAGCGGTCCTGTACCGCGACGGCACAAAGGTCAGTGAGACCGACGGCGCCTGGGGCGACCTCGAAGTCGCCCCGGGGACGGCCGACTTCCGGCTCGACCTGACGACCTCGCGCGTCTCCGACGAGTGGGAGTTCGGCACCCGTACCGCCACCTCGTGGACCTTCCGCTCCGGCACCACGGCCGAGCGTGAGCCACTGCCGCTTCTCCAACTCGACTACGACGTACGGGCCGACGCCCACAACGCGGTATCCGGCGGGCGCAGCCATGACATCGGTCTGACTGTGCGCGGCCAGGACGGTACACCGGTACCGAGCGGTCTGACCGTACGGGTCGACACCTCGTACGACGACGGCAGGACCTGGGCGCGGGCGCGGGTCGGCAAGCAGGGGCGGAACGGCTTCACCGCCACCGTCGAGCGGCCGGCCCGTCAGCACGGCGACGCCCATGTGACCCTGCGGGTGTCCGTCACCGACCGCGCGGGCAATGGCGTACGGCAGACCGTCGAGCGCGCCTATCTGCTGCGCGGATAGCGGGAGTTGGCGCAGGGCGGCGGGTGTGCGGGCGCGGTACGGCCCGTGCACCCGCCGCGCCACGTCCCGTACCCCGCCGTCCGCCCCCTCCCTGTACCCGAGGCGCCCCCGCGACCAGGGCGTATAGTGCGCTGGCGCGTGTGAGACCGCCGGAGAGAGCGGGCGGTCCACGGGGAGGGAGCACCATGCTGGAGCCGGCAGGCCTCACACCGGCCGAGGAGACCGTCTACCGCATGCTCGTGACGGTGCCCGCGGCCCCGGCGCAGGAGATCGCCGCCCACTGCGGTCTGCCACCGGACGAGACCGAACGCGTCCTGGCCTCGCTCACCGCCAAAGGCCTCGCGAGCGGTACGGACCGGGCGCCGCGCAGCTTCGCCGCCACTCCCCCGGACGTCGCCCTGCTGCCGCCGCTCCAGCGCAACTCCGACGCCCTGGACAAGGCACGTACGGCGGTGACCGATCTGTTGGAGACCTACCGCCGCACCCGGCGCCGCCGCGATCCCGACCAGCTCATCGAAGTGATCACCGGAGCGGAGGCGCTGCGCCAGCATCTGCGCCAGATCCAGGACAGCACCCGCCACGAGATGCTGTGGTTCTGCAAGGCGCAGTACGTGGCGATGCCGTCGGGCAGCAACCGCGCCGAGTTCGACGCCCTCGCGCGCGGAGTGCGCTACCGGGTGCTGTACGAACGCGCGTTCTTCGACGATCCGGGCGCCGTCGGCAATGTGGTGGAGGGGGTGCGCGCCGGGGAGATCGCCCGCGCGGTGCCGCATCTCCCGCTGCGGCTGGCCGTCGCCGACCGCGCCATCGCGATCTGTCCGCTCGTACCGGGCGGCCCGTCCGGCGGTTCCGAGGAGCCGACGACGGCGCTGGTGCGCGGGAGCAGCCTGCTGGAGGCGCTGGTCGCGCTGTTCGAGCGGTACTGGGAGGACGCCGTGCCTCTGGACGTCAGCCCGTCGGGCACGGTCAGCGGGACGGACGGGGTCACGCACGGGGACGCGCTCTCAGCGACGGACAAGCAGTTGCTGTCGCTGCTGGTGGCGGGCGTCGCGGACAAGGCCATAGCGAGTCAGATGGGCCTCAGCAGACGGACCGTGCAGCGGCACATCCAGGGGATGATGACGCTCGCGGGAGCGACGACACGGATGCAGCTCGCGTGGCAGGCGGCGCGCCGGGGCTGGCTGTAACCGCTCTCAGGCCGCTCGCCGGGAAGCTCTCCGGCCTCTCAGCGGCCGGGCCTCTCAGTCACCGGGCCTCCGAGTCGCCGGGCCCAGAGCCGCCAGGCCTTCGAGCCGCCGAGTCGCTGGGCGGCCGAGTCGCCCGGCAGCGGCGTCGCCCGGGTGCCATTCGCGCTGTCCGCCTCTGTCCGCCTCTGTCCGCCTGTCCGCTACTGCTGTGCGCCGACGTGGAAGAGCAGATAGAGGAAGCCCGCGAAGAGATGGCCGGCGATCAGATAGGCGAAGAGCCGGATGACCAGCCCTCTCGGGAACTTGCTCTCCTGATCACCGGTACGCTCCGGCGCCCGCTCCTCCGGCCCGGCCGAAAGCTGTGCGGTGTTGTCCGGCTCAGACATGCCAGTCCCTCTCTTGAGCATCAGGAATCAACTCCTACGGGTCAGCCGCGATGGGTCCCGGCACCGAGGCACAGCTCGGCCGCCGGGCTCTGCAACAGGGTGTGGACGAAGAGCAGTTCGGCCCCCTCGGGCCCGGCCGCCGCGATGCGGTGCGGGGTGAGCGAGTCGAAGTGCGCGCTGTCCCCGGGATCGAGCAGATGCTCGGCGTCCCCGAGGTTCAGCCGCAGCCGTCCTTCGAGGACATAGAGCCACTCCTCCCCGGGGTGTACGCGGACGAGGTCGCCCTGCACCCCGTACGGCACCCGGACCCGCAACGGCTGCATCGCCCGGCCCGAGCCGCCCGCCTGGTGGTATGTCCAGCCGCCGGCCTCGACGGGCTCCGCACGGCCCGCCCGGACGATCGGGTCACGCTCGGGCGGCACCTCCCCGAGCAGGTCGGAGACGGTCGTACCGTAGATACGGGCCAGTGCGAGCAGCATGGGCAGCGAGGGCTGCCGCAGGCCCGTCTCCAGCCGGGAGAGATGGGCGGGCGAGAGCCCCGCCCGCCGGGCGGCGGCCTCCAGGGTCAGCCGACGGTCGCGCCGCAGCTCACGCAGCCGGGGCGCGACATCGGGGAGCGCGTCGGTCGCGTCGGCGTCGGGAAGCCGGAGAGGCGACGGGGCGGCCGCCCCTCCGGCAGAAGATGTGCTCACACATCCATTGGGCCAGGGACTTTCCTCTCAGGCAAATTTCTTGCCCGAGAGGCAAAAACCGCCCCGCCCGCCTGCCTGTCCCAGCCCCTAGCGGTGCGCGACCGCCTGCTTCACCAGTGTCCTGCCGAAGTCCCACATCAGCCCGCCCCCGCCGTGCGCGTCGTCCATGACCGCCGTGAACGCCGCCACGAACCGCTCGACCTCCGGCTCGCCGATCGTCAGCGGCGGAATCAGCTTGATCACCTCAAGATGGTCGCCGGAGACCTGGGTCAGGATCCGGTGCTTCTGGAGCAGCGGTACGACCACCATCTGCGCGAACAGCCCCTTGCGGGCCGCCTGGAGCATCGTCCACCGGCCGCGCAGCTTGATCGAGCTGGGCCGCCCGAACTCGATGCCGATCATCAGGCCCCGGCCCCGTACCTCGTACAGCAGCTCATAGCGGTCGACCAGCGCGGCCAGCCTGGTCCTGAGCAGATCGCCGGTCGCCCGCGCGTTGGCGACGATCTCCTCGTCCTCGATCACCGCCAGCACCGCCAGTCCCGCCGCCATGGCCTGGGCATTGGAGCCGAAGCTCGCCGAGTGGACCAGGACCCGGTCCATCGAGGAGTAGACCTTCTTGAAGATCCAGTCCTTGCCGAGAGTGGCACCGACGGGGACATAGCCGCCGGAGAGCGCTTTCGCCACACAGACGAGATCCGGCTCGACGCCCTCCTCGTGCTGGTACGCGTAGAAGTCACCGGTTCTGCCGAGACCGGTCTGCACCTCGTCGGCGATCAGCAGCGCCTTGTGCGCGCGCAGCAACTCCTGTGCGGCGCGCAGGAATCCGGGCGGTGCCGCGTGCACCCCCTTGCCCTGGATCGGCTCGACGACGAAGCCGGCCACATCGCCGCGCTTCAACTCCCGCTCCAGCGCGTCGAGATCGCCCAGCGGAATCGCGGTGTCGGGAAGCAGCGGCGCGAAGCCGTCCCGGAAGCCGTCCTCGCCGTTGACCGAAAGCGCGCCGGTCGTCAGCCCGTGGAACGCGTGCGCGCAGTAGAGGATCCTGGGCTTCCCGGTCGCGTACCGGGCGAACTTGAGAGCGGTCTCAACCGCTTCCGTACCGCTGTTGCCGAAGAACACCCGGTCCAGATGCGGACTGTGGGCCAGCAGCTTCTCGGCGAGCAGTCCGGGCAGCGGCTGGCAGTCGAACCGGGTGAGATCGGCGAGCGAGGCATCCAGGACATCGTGCAGCGCCTTGCGTACGACCGGATGGTGCCGGCCGAGGCCCATCACCCCGAAGCCCGCGAGCATGTCCAGATAGTCGTTGCCGTCCGTGTCCCAGAAGTAGGCACCCTCGGCCCGCTCGTAGACCCGGTCGAAGCCGATGGTGTGCAGCATGCGCGGGAGCTGGTGGTTGAGATGCCTGGTGTGCAGCTCATAGCGCTCGGCGCCGCGTTCCGCGAGCAGCCGCCCCAGGTCAAAACCCTTGCGCTCGGTCATTCCGTGCTCTCCTTGCGCGCTCGGACAGGTCCCTTGCCCTGTCGCGGCAGTACGAGGCCCAGGGCGGCGCTGATCCGCCCCGCGATCTCCACCGGGGTGAGGCCGATGTCGGCGAGGACCTCGCTCCGTTTGGCATGGGCCAGGAATTGTTCGGGGATTCCGTAGGTCCGCAGGGGTACGTCGACTCCCGCGTCCCGCAGCGACTGGCCGATGGCCGAACCCACCCCGCCGCTACGGCTGTTGTCCTCGACGACCGCGACCAGCCGGTGGCGTTCCGCCAGCGGCGCGAGCTGTTCGTCGACGGGTTTGACCCAGCGCGGATCGACCACGGTGCAGCCGATTCCGCGCGCGGCGAGCAGTTCCGCCGCCTGGAGACAGACCGGCGCGAGCGCTCCCACCGACACCAGCAGCACATCGGCGTGCTCCGGGCGGTGCAGTACGTCCATGCCGCCGACGCGGCCGACGGCCGGGACCGCCGCGCCCACCGACTCCTTGGGGAAGCGCACCACGGTCGGCGCGTCGTCCACGGCGACCGCCTCACGGAGCTGGGCGCGCAACTGCTCGGCGTCGCGTGGCGCCGCGATCCGCAGTTCCGGCACGCACTGGAGGAGGGACATGTCCCACATCCCGTTGTGGGACGGCCCGTCGGAACCGGTGACCCCGGCCCTGTCCAGTACGAAGGTGACTCCGCACCGGTGCAGCGCCACATCCATCAGTAGCTGGTCGAAGGCGCGGTTGAGGAAGGTGGCGTACACGGCGACGACGGGATGCAGCCCGCCGGTGGCGAGCCCGGCCGCGGAGACCACCGCGTGCTGCTCGGCGATGCCCACGTCCCAGACCCGGTCGGGGAAGCGCTCGGCGAACCTCGTCAGCCCGACCGGGTCCAGCATGGCCGCGGTGATGGCGACGACATCCGGCCGTTCCTCCCCGATCGCGAGGATCTCGTCGCTGAACACCGAGGTCCAGGAAGGGCCGTTGGAGGGCGCGAGGGGCTCGCAGGTCCGCGGATCCATCACCCCGACCGTATGGAAGCGGTCGGCGTCGTCCTCCAGCGCCGGCCGGTAGCCACGGCCCTTCTCCGTCAGACAGTGCACCAGTACGGGCCCGTGGAAGCGCTTCGCCCGGCTGAGGGCCGACTCGACGGCCGCGATGTCGTGACCATCGATGGGGCCGACGTATTTCAGCCCGAGATCCTCGAACATGCCCTGCGGGGCGAAGGCGTCCTTGAACCCCTTCTTCGCACCGTGCAGCGACCCGTACAACGGCCTGCCCACGACAGGAGTGTTGTGCAGTACGTCCTTGCCCCAGGCCAGGAACTTCTCGTAGCCGTCCGAGGTACGGAGCGTGGCGAGATGGTTGGCGAGGCCACCGATCGTCGGGGCGTAGGACCGTTCATTGTCATTGACGACGATGATCAGTGGCCGGTTCTTGGCGGCGGCGATGTTGTTGAGCGCCTCCCACGCCATTCCGCCGGTGAGGGCGCCGTCACCGATGACCGCGACGACATGTTCGTCGCGGTCGAGTACGTCACGGGCCTTGGCCAGTCCGTCGGCCCAGCCGAGAACGGTGGAGGCATGCGAATTCTCGATGATGTCGTGCTCGGACTCCTCACGGGAGGGATAGCCGGAAAGGCCGCCCTTTCCGCGCAGCTTGGAGAAATCCTTTCTGCCGGTGAGGAGCTTATGGACATAGCTCTGGTGTCCGGTGTCCCACAGAATGTGGTCGGCGGGCGAGTCGAAGGCCCGGTGCAGGGCGATGGTCAGCTCCACCACGCCGAGATTGGGCCCGAGATGGCCACCGGTTCTGGCCACCGCATCGATCAGGAAGTCTCTGATCTCCTGGGCGAGTTCGTCGAGTTCGCCGCTCGTCAGCGCCTTGAGATCGCGCGGCCCCCGGATGTTCTCCAAGACTGACACGCTCGGGCCCCCTCTCGGATCGGTTCAGCTCACCGTGACGGCGGGAACCCCCGAGGGCACCCCCGCGTCCTCCATCTGCTCGGCGAGCTTCATGGCCTCGTCGATCAGGGTCTCCACGATCTTCGACTCGGGAACGGTCTTGATGACCTCCCCCTTCACAAAGATCTGCCCCTTGCCATTGCCCGACGCGACACCGAGATCCGCCTCACGCGCCTCACCCGGACCGTTCACCACACACCCCATCACCGCGACCCGCAGCGGAACCTCCATACCCTCAAGACCCGCCGTCACCTCGTCCGCCAGCTTGTACACATCCACCTGCGCACGCCCGCAGGAGGGGCAGGAGACGATCTCCAGGCGGCGCTGCTTCAGGTTCAGGGCCTCCAGGATCTGCAGACCGACCTTGACCTCCTCCGCCGGCGGCGCCGACAGCGAGACCCGGATCGTGTCCCCGATCCCCTCGCTCAGCAACGCACCGAACGCCACAGCCGACTTGATCGTCCCCTGGAACGCCGGACCCGCCTCGGTCACACCGAGATGCAGCGGATAGTCGCACTGCGCGGCGAGCTGACGGTACGCGTTCACCATCACCACCGGGTCATTGTGCTTCACCGAGATCTTGATCTCCCGGAACCCGTGCTCCTCGAACAGCGACGCCTCCCACAGCGCCGACTCCACCAGCGCCTCCGGCGTCGCCTTCCCGTACTTCCGCAGCAGCCGCGCGTCCAGCGACCCCGCGTTCACCCCGATCCGGATCGGAGTCCCCGCGTCCCCCGCCGCCTTCGCGATCTCCCGCACCTTGTCGTCGAACTGCTTGATGTTCCCCGGATTCACCCGCACCGCCGCACACCCCGCGTCAATCGCCGCGAACACATACTTCGGCTGGAAATGAATATCCGCGATCACCGGAATCTGCGACTTCCGCGCAATCACCGCCAACGCGTCCGCGTCATCCTGCGTCGGACACGCCACCCGCACGATCTGGCACCCCGACGCCGTCAGCTCCGCGATCTGCTGCAACGTCGCACCCACATCCGACGTACGCGTCGTCGTCATCGACTGCACCGACACCGGCGCATCCCCACCCACCGCCACCGACCCCACCTGGATCCGACGGCTGACCCGCCGCTCGGCGACGGGTCGCGGCGGCAGCGCGGGAAGCCCCAGCGAGACCGGCTCTCCCTTGGTCATGGCGTGGTCACCTGGTTCCGGCGACGGTCTCGCGGGCCGCACGGATCGACTCCTTGAGGGAGCCCATGGTGGCGAGTACGGCGGTCGGCTCATAGCCGCAGTGCGCCATGCAGTTGGCGCAGCGCGGGTCCTTGCCGCGCCCGTACTTCTCCCAGTCGGTGTCCTCGATGAGCTGACGGTACGTGGGCACATATCCGTCGCTCATCAGATAGCAGGGGCGCTGCCAGCCGAAGAGTGAATAGTTGGGAATGGCCCAGGCCGTGCACGGGAAGTCGGCCTTGCCTTCGAGGAAGTCCAGGAAGAGCGGCGAGTGATTGAGGCGCCAGCGGGCCCGGTTTCCGCCGGAGAACGCCTTCTTGAAGAGGTCGCGGGTCTGCTCGACGCCGAGGAAGTGCTCCTGGTCGGGGGCCTTCTCGTAGGCGTAGGCGGGCGAGATCATCATCTCGTCCACCTTCAGCTCGTCATTGAGGTAATTCAGCACCTCGACAACGGTCTGCGGGGTGTCCGTGTTGAAGAAGGTCGAGTTGGTGGTCACCCGGAAACCGCGCCGCTTGGCCTCCTTGATGGCCTCCACCGCCTCGTCGAACACACCCTCCTTCGCGACCGATTCGTCGTGCCGCTCCCGCAGTCCGTCGATGTGGACGGCGAATGCGAAATACGGTGAGGGGGTGAATTTCTCGATCTTCTTGCGCAGCAGCATCGCGTTCGTGCAAAGGAAAACGTACTTCCTCTTGGCGACGAGCTGCCGCACGATCTCGTCGATCTGCGGATGCATCAGCGGCTCACCGCCGGCGATGGAGACCATGGGCGCCCCGGATTCCAGCACCGCGCCGACCGCCTGGGCAACGGGCATGCGCTGCTTCAGAACGCCGGCCGGATGCTGGATCTTGCCGCAGCCCTCACATTTCAGATTGCAGGCGAAGAGCGGTTCCAGCTCAACGATGAGAGGAAACTTCTCCCGCCTGCGGACCTTCTGTTCGAAGAGGTACGTCCCGACCCTGATGGTCTGACGGAGCGGCATGGCCATCTAGCTCACCTCCTGGGGAGCAGCAAAGAACGGTGCCATTCATGAAATGCGGGAAGGACGGCACGGAGTACACGGAAGGCCGATATTCCTCCGCGTACGGTGCCGATCCGGACCAGTTCATGCTCCGGAGCGTCCACGACCACCCGTACGGCCGCGACCGGACGGGTGCCCGCGCTCAGAGCGGTGCGGAGCGTGGCGGCGGACTCCATGTCCACCGCGACCGCCCCCGTGGTACGCAGTACGGCCCGTTCCTGTCCTCGGACCACATGGTCCGAACCGGTCAGCGGACCGGTGTGGACCGTGCGGCCGGGAACGGCCCGGGCCAGCGCGTCGACGAGCAGCCCGGTCCCCGTACAGGGTGTGGAGCCGTACGGGTCCCGGGTCTCGTCGGCGACGATCAGATCCCCGGGGTGCATCCCCGGAGTGAGCCCGGCACAGAATCCGGACGCGATCAGCACCGCGTCCCTGTTCCGGGGCTCCCCGAGCGCGCGCGCCACGGCGCGCTCGGCGTTCCTGGGCCCCATGCCCGTACGGAGGACGGTCACCGGTCCGGCCGGGTCGCCGCCACCGGACCCGCGCAGCGCGAGGCTCTCGATGCCGAGCGCGCAGGCGATCAGCAGCGGTGCCGAAGGGCCGGCCGGCCCCGGGGACCGGTCCATCAGCCCCCCTTGCGGCTGCCCGTACGGGCGGCGAGCGGCTCGCCGTGGACATAGCGGCCGAGCGCCGTGAGCGGGAAGACCTGCCGGTAGAGGTGGTAGTTGATGGAGAAGTCCCAGGGGAAGCCGGTGCCGGTGAAGTACGGCTCGTCCCACGAGCCGTCCTCGCGCTGGGCCGCGGCCAGACAGGCGATGCCCCGCTCGACGGCCCTGCTCTCCCGCTCCCCTGCCGCGAGCAGCGCGAGCAGCGCCCAGGCGGTCTGGGAGGCGGTCGTGGCACCGCGTCCGATCCACTCGGCGTCATGGTACGAGCGCAGGTCCTCGCCCCAGCCGCCGTCCTCGTTCTGCACGGATTCGAGCCAGCTCACGGCCCGGCGGATCGCGGGATGGGAGGCGGGCAGCCCGGCCGCGACCAGCGCGGGCACCACCGACCCCGTTCCGTACACGTAGTTGACCCCCAGCGCCCGAACCAAGCGCCGCTGGTCTCCTGTTCGGCGAGGAGCCACTCGATTCCGCGCCGGGTCCTGGGGTGGTGGCTCTTCCCCTCGTACGCCAGCATCTCGACGACATGCGCGGTGACATCCGCGGACGGCGGGTCGATGACCTCGCCGAAGTCGCAGAAGGGCAGCCGGTTGGGGAACGGGCTGGTGTTGTCGGCGTCGAAGGCGCCCCAGGCTCCGTTCCTCGACTGCATGCCCAGATTCCACCGGGCGCCCCGCTCGATGGCGGCGTCGATCCGCTCGGGCTCGGGATGGCTGACCCGGCGCAGCGCGAGGATGACCTCGGCGGTGTCGTCGATGTCCGGGTAGTTGTCGTTGTGGAACTCGAACGCCCAGCCGCCCGGGGCGAGTCCGGGCCTCCGTACGGACCAGTCGCCGGGGCGGACGATCTCCTCGCCCAGCATCCAGTCGGCGGCCTTGACCAGGGCCGGATGGTCCGGGTCCAGGCCGGCGTCGGCGAGCGCGATGGTGGCCAGACAGGTGTCCCAGACGGGCGACTGGCAGGCCTCGATCATCCGGGCGCCGTCCTCGCGCCAGACGGCGAACCGGTCGAGCGATTCGAGCCCGGCGCGCATGACCGGGTGGTCGAGGTCGTATCCGAGCAGGTGCAGGGCGATCACGGAGTAGACCGCGGGCGGCTGGATCCCGCCCCAGCAGCCGTCGTTCTCCTGCCGCTCGATGATCCAGCGGGCCGCCGCGTTCATCGCCGTACGGCGGAGCCGGCGCGGGGCGATCCGGTGGTAGGCGTGCAGGACCTTGTCGAGACGCTGGAAGGCGCCGTCCCAACTGGTCACGGGCGCGGACGTCTTGGCGGGTACGGCGGCCGTGCCGGAGTGCAGTTCGTCGAGGGCGAAGGGAGCGGGCCGTACGGGCCGCTTCGCCGAGACGATGGTCAGCGGCACGATCGTCTGGCGGGCCCAGCAGCCGAAGTCATAGATGTTGAGCGGGAACCACTTGGGCAGAAAGATCATCTCGGGCGGCAGCTCGGGCAGGTCCTCCCACTTCCACCAGCCGAACAGCGCCAGCCAGATTCGGGTGAAGACCCGGCTCGCGGCGATCCCGCCCTGCTCGCGCACCCATTGGGAGGCTCGCGCCATGTGCGGTTCGTCGGGGCGGTCGCCGGCCAGCCGGAGCGCCACATAGGCCTCGATGGTGGCGGAGAGCTCGCCGGGTCCGCCGTGGAAGGTGGCCCAGGTGCCGTCCGGGCGCTGCTCGCCGCGGATGAAGAGCGCCGCGGCGTCAAGGGTGCGCGTATCCAGGACGCCGAGGAACTGCCGTAGCAGCAGGTCCTCGGCGTCCATCGTCACATTGGTCTGCAGGTCGCCCTTCCACCATCCCTGGGCGTCCTGCCTGCCGAGCAGGAACTCGACGGATCGTTCGGTGGCCCGCTGCGCGGTGGCCAGAAGGTCACCGCCGATGGCGGGGGTTGTCTCAGTCGGTCCGCTCGCCGAGGTCGCGCGGGGCCCCAGGGCCCCGGTGCTTCCGTCGGTCGTCGCTGTCATGGCTTCCCCTTCGTGCAGTGGTGTGCTTCTGCTGTGCTGGGGTCTCCGTCGTCCTTCGCCCTGTGGGCCCTGGACGGCGACTGCGGTCATATGGGAATAGTGATCATCTCTTTCGTACGACGACAAAGTCCGCAAGCGCGATGAGCTGCGCCCTTACCTTGGCCGGCATATCGACGCCATCGAGGGCTTCGATGGCGACGGCGTGCTGCCGGCGGGCCTCCTGCGAGGTCCACTCCCGGCCGCCCGCCTCCTCGATCAACGCGGCCCTGGTGGCGAACTCTTCCTCGGAGAAGGTCTCGAAATCATTGCTTTTGGCGTCGGCGGCGAGCAGTTGGCCGAGCCGCGCGGAGGCGGGACCGTCCGCGGCGAGCGCGGCGACGACCGGCAGGGACTTCTTGCGCTGGCGCAGATCGCTCCAGGTCTGCTTGCCAGTGGCCTCGGGGTCGCCCCAGATGCCCAGCAGATCGTCCACGGCCTGGAAGGCGAGGCCGAGGTGGTACCCGTACGCCTCCAGCGTGTCGGCCGTACGGTCGTCGGCGCCGCCGAGGACCGCGCCGATGGAGACGGCGCAGGCCAGCAGGGCGCCGGTCTTGTTGCCCTCCATCTCCAGGCACTCCTCGACGGCGACCCGCTCGCGGTGCTCGTACGAGATGTCCTGTGCCTGACCGTCGATCAGCTTGCGGGTGGCGGTGGTCAGCCGCCGGGTGGCGCGGCCCGCCTCGGGGGTACCGATCTCCAGCAGTACCTCGTTGGCGAGCGCGAAGAGGGCGTCGCCGACGAGGATGGCCTGCGCGGGGCCGTGCACCTTCCATACGGTGTCGCGGTGGCGCCGCTGCTCGTCACCGTCCATCAGGTCGTCGTGCAGCAGCGAGAAGTTGTGCACCAGCTCGACGGCGACCGCGCCGGGAATGCCCGTCTCGGGCGAGGCGCCCGCCGCCTCCGCGGAGAGCAGCGCGAGTGCCGGACGTACCGCCTTGCCTCCGTCGCCGTCGGCGGGCCGGCCCTCGGCGTCGATCCAGCCGAAGTGGTAGGCGGCGACGGCGTCCATCGGCGCGGCGAGCCGGCTGACCGCGGCCCGCAGTACCGGGGCGGACAGGGCACGCCCCCGCTCCAGCAGCGCGTAGACGTCCGCGGTGTCGACAGCCGGGTTCACCGGGGGCACGGTCGGCACGGTCTCTCCTCTTGTTCCAGTACTCGTCGTTCCAGTACTCGTTGTTCCCGTACTCGTAGGTGCGGTACTCGGGCTCATGCCGCCTCCTGCAAGGGGTGTTCATGCCGTCGGCCGAGCTGGGCGAGGGCGGCGCCCGCGGCGCTGAAGCCGCTGCGTACCGCACCCTCCATCGTCGCGGGCCAGCCGGTGGCGGTCCACGCTCCGGCCAGGAACAGCCCGGCGGCACGGGTACGGGCGGCGGGACGCAGCCGGCCCACGCCGGGCGCGGGCGCGAAGGTCGCCGTCCGCTCCCGGGTGACGAAGAAGTCGCGTACCTCCGCGCCGCGGGTCGCGGGCAGGAGGCGCTCCAGCTCGGGGAGATACCGGGCGCGCAGTTCCTGGACGGGCGTGTCGATCTCGCCGGCGGCCGCCGACTGGGAGAGCGCCAGATACTGGCCCTCGCCCAGACCGGAGGCCTCGGTGCGGTCGAAGACCCACTGGACGGGGCTGCCGAGCGCGGCAAAGAACGGGCGGCGCAGCACTCTGCGGTCGTACACGACATGGATGTTGAGGATCGGCGCGGAGCCGATGTCCAGCAGCCGGTCGGGGTCGTCGAGCGCTCCGGGCGGCAGCAGGCCATGGGCCTCGCGCTGCGGTACGGCGAGGACGACCGTGTCCGCGTCGAGCCGCTCGCCGTCCGTGTCGACCTGCCAGCCGCCGCCCTCGGTACGGGTCACCGCGCCGACGCGGGCGCGCAGTACGGTCCGTACACCCGCGGAGTCGAGGGCCTTGCGCGCGAGCGTGTCGTGCAGGTCGCCGAGCGGGACACGTGCCCAGCCGATGTCGGCGGCACCGGGCTCGGAGAGCAGTCCGGTCTTGAAGACCATCGCCGCCAGGCCCATGGAGGCGTGCGGCGCGGCGGCGTTGAGGGTCGCCACGCCGACGAGGTCCCAGAGGGCCTCGATGGTGCGCGCCGACTGGCCGTGGCGGCCCAGCCAGGTGGCGAAGTCGATGCCGTCCAGGGCGGGGTCGGCCGGGTCGAGCCGCCGCAGGGCGAGCGCGGCGCGCCCGACGGAGGCGCGCTCGGCGAGCGAGAGATGCGGGTACGCCGCGAGCCCGGCGGCCAGATGCAGCGGTACGGGCAAGCCGTTGCGGCGCAGCCGTCCGAGCCGGGGGCCGCGCGGTCCGCCGACGTCCAGTACGGGTACGTCGAGCCGGTCCTGCACCGGTGCGAGGGCGGCGCCGTCGACCCGGTCGAGAAACCACTGGTAGGCGGTGCAGCAGCGCAGATACACATGCTGGCCGTTGTCGACGGTGAGGTCGCCGCGGCGGAAGGAGAAGGCGAGACCGCCGAGCCGCGGACGCCCTTCGAGGAGTGTCACCCGCACTCCGGCGTCGGCGAGCTGGAGCGCCGCGGTGATTCCGGCGAGCCCCGCGCCGACCACTACGGCGTGCCGTGGCGGTGAGCCGTCCGCTGTCGTCATGCGTGTCCCCCTCGGGCCGTCGCAGTCAGGGACGCGCCGGACCCGCGCCGGGTTGCGAGAGCCTCGTACGGATGTGCAACGAAGGGGCCGAGTCGGGCGATATGCCGCATCAGCCACGCCTCCTGACGCTCTGCCGGGAGACATTCCGGGCGTCGAGCCCCGAGAGTCCGCGCACCGCGACATACGCCTTCTCGTGACCGGGCAGCGAGACCCGGCCGCGCAGTACGGCCTCCGGGTCGCGCTCGATCCGGTCGAGCAGCCTGCGGTAGATGCCCGCCATGGCCGCGACACAGGCGCCGCTGCGCCGGTCGAGCAGGGGCAGCAGCCGGTAGCCCTCGGCGAACAGGGCGCGGGCGCGGCGGACCTCGAAGTGCACCAGACCGGTGAAGTCGGAGCCGGCGGGCGGGGTGGCGCTGTGGAAACCGGCGGAGCAGCCGAACTTGCCGAGGTCGTCGGAGGGCAGGTACGTACGGCCGTTGCCCGCGTCCTCCCGTACGTCGCGGAGAATGTTCGTCAACTGGAGGGCAAGACCCAGCGTGTCGGCGTACTCGACGGCATGCTCGGCTCCCGGCGCGTCGGACGCGAAGCCGAACACGCCGAGCGAGATCCGCCCGATGGCACCCGCGACACACCGGCAGTAGGTCTTGAGGTCGTCCCAGGTCTCGTAGGTGTCGCCCCGTACGTCCATCAGGACGCCGTCGATCAGCTCGTCGAGTCCGCCGAGCGGCACCGGGAAGCGGCGCGCCGCGTCCGCGACGGCGACCGCGACCGGGTCGGTGTCGTCCTCGCCCACCTCGCCCGCCCTGACTCTGTCCAGAAGCGCGCGGGTCTCTTCGAGCCGTCTCTGCTTGGCCTCGGGCGCGAGTGTGCCGTCGCCGATGTCGTCCACCCGGCGGGCGAACGCGTACAGCGCGGACATGGCCTGCCGCTTCTCGGCCGGCAGCAGTCTGATGCCGTACGCGAAGTTGCGGGCCTGCTGCCCGGTGACCGTCTCGCAGTAGCTGTAGGCCGCCTGTACCGGCGCGGACACGGGCGTCTGTCCCTCCACGTTCCGGCTCACCCCTCTCTGTGCGCTCTTCGCAAGACAGCTCCCACTTCGCGCAACAGACGCGGCTTGGTGGGTCTGGGCGGTCCGGGGAGCACATCGTGCCCGGCGGCCGCGATCGAAGCGAGGGCGGCGCGCCCTCCCGCCACAAACCCGGCGAGCAGCAGCCGGAGTCTGCCGTGGACGCTACCCACCAGCGGGGGACCTTCATTCAGCAGCAGCCGCGCGCGTTCGGCTTCGTACGCGACGAGTGAGCGCACCGACGCGTTGGCGGTGGTGGCGGCGAGATCCGCCTCGGTGACCCGGAAGCGCTTCATGTCCTCGGCGGGCAGATAGATCCGGTCGCGGCGCAGGTCCTCGGCCACGTCCTGGAGGTGTTCGATGATCTGGAGCGCCGTGCAGACGGCGTCGGAGCGGCGGATCCGCTCGGGGTCAGCGGTACCGGTGATCTGCAGGACGAGCCGGCCGACGGGATTGGCGGACAGCTCGCAGTAGGCGAGGAGATCGTCGTACGTCTCGTAGCGGCGCACCAACTGGTCCTGGCGGTTGGCGCCGACAAGTCCGAGGAACGGCTCGGGGGTGAGCGAGCGGCGCCGTACGGCCGGGATCAGCCCGCGCAGCAGGGGATGGCCGGGGCGTGGCCCTCCGGATTCGAAGACCCGCGCCAGATCGGCCTCGAACGCGCCGAGGAGAGCGAGCCGGTCGTCGGCGTGTTCGGGGGCGACGCCGAGATGGCGGGCGTCGGCGCCGCCGGGGGCGAGGTCGCCGTCACCGATGTCGTCGACGAGGCGGGCGAATCCGTAGACGGCCATCAGATCGTCGCGCCAGGCACGGGGCAGGAAGAAAGGGGCTACCGGAAAGTTCTCGTCCGCGGCTTTGTCGAGTGTGGAGCGCGAGGCGGCATCGGGGTGCTCCCGGGGAGTACCCATCACTGCCGGCTACCCGGCACGGGGACGGCGGAACCCTCGCGGGGCTGGAGATTTCCCGTCATTGCCGTCACATCTCCCGTTCTACACTGCTGACCCAATACATCCCATTTCGGACACGCCGCCCGTCCTTCCGAGTAAAGAAGGCCGCCGCCTTCGCAGACGAGGTACTCAGGGGGTATCGCCCCACTTGCCGCGAATCAGCACCAGCACAGCTTACGTTGTACAACTAAGTGCATCCCTCCGGGGTATTGCGCGCATTACAAAAGCGCTGCAATGACGGCCAACCTTCCCCGCGCGCCCGGGACTTGACCATTCCTTGACGATCAGTGACCGAATACCGGCGGCGGAAAGCGAACGGTCCGAGCGGCAAAGGCCCCCGTCCGGAGCCATCCGGCGGGGGCCTCGGGGCTACTTGCCCGTCTCCTTCTCGTACGCCTTGATGACCTCGTCGGTCGGGCCGTCCATCAGGAGTTCGCCCTTCTCCAGCCAGAGAACGCGGTCGCACGTGTCCCGGATCGACTTGTTGCTGTGGCTGACGAGGAAGACCGTTCCGGCCTCCTTGCGCAGTTCGCGGATCCGCTGCTCGGAGCGGATCTGGAACTTGCGGTCGCCGGTGGCCAGCGCCTCGTCGATCATCAGGACGTCATGGTCCTTGGCGGCAGCGATGGAGAACCGGAGCCTGGCGGCCATGCCCGAGGAGTAGGTGCGCATCGGGAGCGTGATGAAGTCGCCCTTCTCGTTGATGCCGGAGAAGTCGACGATGCCCTGGTACCGGTCCTTGATCTGCTCGCGGGTCATGCCCATCGCCAGCCCGCCGAGGATCACATTGCGCTCGCCGGTCAGATCGTTCATCAGCGCGGCGTTCACCCCGAGCAGCGAGGGCTGGCCGTCGGTGTAGACCTTGCCGCTCTCGGTGGGCAGCAGGCCCGCGATCGCCCGCAGCAGCGTCGACTTGCCGGACCCGTTGGTGCCGATCAGACCGATCGCCTCGCCGCGGTACGCCGTGAAGGAGACGCCCCGTACTGCATGGACCTTGCGGACTCCGCGCGCCTCACCCTTGCCGCGGCGGAGTATCCGGCTCAGCGCCGCGGTGGCGCTGCCCTTCCCGCCGCCCCCGCCGTTGACCCGGTACACGATGTGCACCTCGTCGGCGATGACGGTGGGGATACGGCCCTGCCGGTTGTCGTTGATGTCGTTGATGCCGGTGTTGTCGTCAGCCACGCCCGTACCGTTCCTCAGCCTTCCAGAAGTACACGAAGCCGACGACACCCAGCAGCACGGCCCACGCCAGAGCGGCGAACCAGACATGCGCGGGCAGGTTCGACGAGCCGTAACCGTCGATCAGCGCATACCTCACGAGGTCCATGTAGATGGCGGCGGGGTTGTACTGGAGGACGTCCGCGATCCAGGCCGGCCTGTCCTTGAGCATCACCGGGATGGAGAACATCACGCCCGAGGCGTACATCCAGGTGCGCATCACGAACGGCATGAGCTGCGCCAGGTCCGGGGTCTTGCTGCCGAGCCTCGCCATGATCAGGGCCAGCCCGGTGTTGAAGACGAACTGGAGCGTCAGCGCGGGCACCACGATCAGCCAGCTCAGCCGCGGATAGCTGCCGAAGGCAACGGCCACGGCGACCAGCACGATCATCGAGTAGAGGAGCTGCTGGAGCTGCTGGAGCGAGAAGGAGATCGGCAGCGATGCCCGGGGGAAGTGCAGGGCCCGCACCAGCCCCAGATTGCCGGAGATCGCACGGACACCGGCCATCACCGAACTCTGGGTGAAGGTGAAGACGAAGACGCCGGTGACCAGGAACGGCACGAAGACCTCCTGGGGGATGCCCTTCCTGGTGCCCAGGATCAGACCGAAGATCAAGTAGTACACCAGGGCATTGAGCAGGGGCGTCGCCACCTGCCAGAGCTGGCCCAGCTTGGCCTGGCTGTACTGGGCCGTGAGCTTCGCCGAGGAGAAGGCCAGGATGAAGTGGCGCCGGCCCCAGAGCTGCCGCACATACTCGGCCAGTCCCGGCCGGGCGCCGCTCACGGACAGGCCGTACTTCGCGGCGAGCTCCGCCGGGGTCAGACCGTCGTCGGACGACGGCGGGGCGCTCACGGCGATCGCGCCCTCTTGGGTTGTGTCACTCACAAGTTGAAACTTTCGTCTTCAAGATGCGCAGCCGGACGGGCACCGGCACGGACGGCCAGGCCCCGGGGGCAGGTCGTAGAGTGATGCTCTCAGATCCGAAGCTTGTCAGATGACAGGCGGTCGGCCCAGCCGGGTCAGCCGCCACACCGTACGCCACTTCATGGGGCGGCGCGGTCCGCACGGGGTCGCCCAGCCCTCCCGGAACCCCCCGAGCCAGGCCCTCAGCGCGGGCAGCGAGGGACGCCGTACGAGGGTGAGCAGCAGCCACACCCCGAGGTAGAGCGGTACGAACGGCGCGGGCAGATTCCGGCGGGCGAGCCAGACCCGGTTACGGGCCACCATACGGTGGTAGGCCGCGTGCCGGGAGGGCGCGGTCGTGGGATGGCTGAGCACCATGTCCGCGCGGTAGTCGATCATCCAGCCCGCGTCCAGGGCCCGCCAGGCGAGATCGGTCTCCTCATGGGCGTAGAAGAAGCCGCCGGGCAGCGGGCCGACCTCGGCGAGAACCCTCGTCCGTACGGCATTGGCCCCGCCGAGAAAGGTCGTCACCCGAGACGACCGCAGCGGGTCGGAGGCGCGCAGCCGCGGGACATGGCGGCGCTGGGTCAGACCGGTCTCCGGGTCGGCGATCCGGAAGCTGATGATCCCTAGCACCGGATCGGCCGCGAAGGCCGCGCGGATCAGCTCGGCGGTGCCGGGGTCCGGGAGCCGGCCGTCGTCGTCGAGAAAGAGCAGGACGTCGACCGCGGTGCCGGCGGGCCCGAATGCCTCGATACCGACATTGCGGCCGCCCGGGATGCCGAGGTTCTCGGGCAGCTCGACGGTCCGTACCCCGGCGGGGACGTCGCCCACCGGGGCGCCGTTCCCGACCACGACGATCTCGACCGGATCGCCCTCCTGGTCCGCGACCGAGTCCAGCAGCGCGCGCAGCTCGGCGGGGCGGTCACCCATCGTGATGATCACCGCGCCGAGCCGCACGTCGCTCACCTCAGCCTGCTCGACGCCAGGATGGAGACCAGGTGCAGCAGGGTCTGTACGACGGCGATGGCGGCCAGGACCGCGATGCCGAGGCGGGTGAAGAACAGATCGCCGCGGGCCGTGTCGAGGACGGCCACGACCAGGATGAAGAGACTGGCCTCGATTCCACCGACGAGCCGGTGGAACTTGAGCATGGCCGCGGCCCTGCGGGCGAGGGCCAGACCGGAGGAGCGGGGTACGGACGCCTCGTCCTTGACGGCGGGCAGACCACTGCGCTGTCTGGCCACGTCGACCAGATCGGTCTCGGCCTTGATCAGGATCGCGCCGAGAGCGGCGAGCGTACCGAGGAAGGCCCACAGCCAGTTGGTGGCGGTGCCGTTCTGGTGGAAGACGTCGGCGCCGCGCACGCCGAAGCCGATCAGCAGGGCGGCCTCGCAGAGGTAGTGGCCGACCCGGTCCAGATAGACACCGGTGATGGAGGTCTGCTTGCGCCAGCGGGCCACCTCGCCGTCGACGCAGTCGAGCAGCAGATAGATCTGGAACAGGACCGCCGCGAGGATCGCGCCGGTGAGCCCGGGCAGCAGCAGCGCGGCGCCGCCGAGGACCCCCACCACCACCATGAGGTAGGTGAGCTGGTTCGGGGTTATCCGGGTGTTCACCAGGTACGGGTCGATGTGCAGCGAGATCTCCCGCATGTACAGGCGCCCGGCCCAGTGCTCTCCGCTGCGCCGGTCCTTCACACCCTCCGGGTGCACGACCGGGCGGAGTTCAGCTACTGATGGTCTTGGCATAGTCGGCGTACGCGTCCCTGATCTGGTCGGTGGACAGGTCGAGGTGTTCGAGGATGGTGAAACGGCCGGGGCGGGTCTGCGGGGCGTAGGCGACGGCCTGGACGAACTCCTCGGCGGAGAAGCCGATCTCGTCGGGCAGCACGGGGAGCCCGTGCCGGTGCAGCACCTCGGTGAAGAGCTGTGACTCCTCGTGGGCGCCGCGCAGATGCATGGCGAAGGCGGCGCCGAGGCCGACCTGCTCGCCGTGCAGCGCACAGCGCCTGGGGTGGAGCAGGTCGAAGGCGTGGCTGATCTCGTGACAGGCGCCGGAGGAGGGGCGGGTGTCGCCGCTGATGGACATGGCGATGCCGGTCAGGACCAGTGCCTCGGCGAGTACGGTCAGGAACTCGTCGTCGCCGGCGCCGCCGGGGTGGCGCAGCACGGCTTCGCCCGCGGTACGGGCCATGGCGGCGGCGAGACCGTCGACCGGCTCGCCGTTGATGCCGTGCGACAGCTCCCAGTCGGCGATGGCGGAGATGTTGGACACGGCGTCGCCGATGCCGGAGCGGATGAACCGGATCGGGGCGTCGCGGATGACATCGAGGTCGACGACGATCGCGATGGGCGTGGGGACACCGTAGGACCCGCGGCCGTTGTCGTTGTCCAGGGTGGAGACCGGGGAGCAGATGCCGTCGTGCGCGAGGTTGGTCGCGACGGCGACCATGGGCAGGCCCACCCGGGCCGCCGCGTACTTCGCCACGTCGATGATCTTGCCGCCGCCGAGGCCGACCACCGCGTCGTACCGCTTGCCCTTGATGCCGTCGGCGAGCCGGACCGCGGAGTCGATGGTGCCGTTGGCCACCTGGTACCAGTCGGCGTCGGGCAGGACCGGCTCCAGACGGGCGCGCAGGGCCTGTCCCGAGCCGCCGCTGACCGCGATGGCGACCCGTCCCGAGCTGGAGATCCGCTGGTCAGCGAGGAGACCGGCGAGATCGTCGAGGGCGCCGGGGCTGATGTCGACGACGACCGGGGAGGGGATGAGCCGGGTCAGTACTGGCACGCGATCTCACGGCCCTTCGCGAGGTCGTCGTGGTTGTCGATCTCGACCCAGGGGATGTCGCCGATGGGGGCCACGTCGAGGGTGAAGCCGCGGTCGACCAGCTCCTGGTAGCCGTCCTCGTAGTAGAGGTCCGGGTCGCGTTCGAAGGTGGTGCGCAGGGCGTCGGCGAGATCCGCGGCGGCGCCGGGCTCGATGAGGGTGACGCCGATGTACTCGCCGGTGGCGGTGGCCGGGTCCATCAGCTTGGTGATCCGGCGTACGCCCTTGGCGCCGTCCGTGATGACCTTCATCTCCTCGTCGGCGAGGCGCTTGACCGTGTCGAGGGCGAGGATGATGCGCCGACCCTCGCCACGGGCGGCGAGCAGGGTCTTCTCCACGGAGACGGGGTGCACGGTGTCGCCGTTGGCGAGGATCACGCCCTGGGTGAGGACATCGCGGGCGCACCAGAGGGAGTAGGCGTTGTTCCACTCCTCGGCCTTGTCGTTGTCGACGAGGGTGAGTTTCAGCCCGTACCTCCGCTCCAGATCGGCCCGGCGTTCGTAGACGGCCTCCTTGCGGTAGCCGACGACGACGGCGGCCTCGGTCAGGCCGATCTCGGCGAAGTTGCCCAGGGTGAGGTCGAGGACCGTGGTGGTTCCCTCACCTGCGGGGTCGACGGGCACGAGGGCCTTCGGAAGCGTGTCGGTGTAGGGGCGCAGACGCCGTCCGGCACCGGCGGCCAGTACGAGGCCGATCATGCGGGTTCTCCTTCGTCGTGTACGGCGGGGGCGCCGGAGGACACCCAGAACCGGATGGACTCCGCGAGTACGACCAGCGCGACGGCGGCGGCGAGCGCCGTCAGGGCCAGGGGGAAGCCGGACTGCCGGGTCACGAGGACGGCGGCGAGCGCCGTCACCGCCACGGTCCGGCCCTCGTGCCCGCCGGTCGAGCGGACGAGCCACCGGGGTGGTGCGCCGCTGCCGCCGCGGATGCGGTACACCGTGTCGTAGTGATGGTAGGCGACGGCCGCCACCAGCATGTAAGCCGCGGGCAAGGTTCCGTTCACCTCGGAGCGGGCGGCGAGCACCAGGACCGTGCCGTATTCGGCGGCCCGGAACACCGGCGGAATGAGCCAGTCGAGCGCGCCGGCCAGTGGGCGGGCGACGGCGAGGCCCGAGGTCAGGGCGTACACCAGGGCGGCGACGACGGGCCACGGGCTGTCGAGGGGGGCGAGGGAGGCGGTGGCGACGAGGGCCGCGCCGCCGGCGAGGGCGGTCAGGAACGGCAGGAGGCCGGGGAGCGCTCGGGCCGGGCGGCGCAGCAGCGCGGCGACTCCCTCGGCGAGCGGTCCGGAGTCGGCGAGATCGGCGAGGGCCCGTGCCGCCCGTTCGGTACGGACGCTCTTGCGGGTCACCGAGCGCAGGACGCGGCCCGCGGTGGTGTAGCAGGCGGCGAAGGCACAGCCGATCAGGAGCGCGTAGAAGACGGTCCGCGGGGTGGTCAGGGCGGTCAGTACGGCGATCATCGCCCAGCGTTCGCCGATGGGCAGCACGATCATCCGGCGCGCCCAGACCGTCCAGCGGACGCTGTCGAGCCTGGTGGAGAGGACGGCGGTGGGGGTGCCCGCCACCGTCTTGCCGCCGGGGGCGGCGGTCGCGGCAGTCGCGTCGTCGTGCGCCTCGTTGAAGGCGAAGTCGACGACATGGCGGCAGGTCTGGAGCACCATCGCGGCCAGCGCGAGCGCCCATACGTCGTCACCGCCCCGGGCGGCACCCAGTGCGAGGCCCGCGTAGTACGCGTACTCCTTGGCGCGGTCGAAGGTCGCGTCCAGCCAGGCGCCGAGCGTGGAGTACTGGAGCGAGTAGCGGGCGAGCTGGCCGTCGGTGCAGTCGAGGACGAAGGAGAGGAGCAGCAGGACACCGGCGGCGACGAAGCCGCCCCGTGTGCCGGTCGCCGCGCAGGCGGCGGCGATCAGGGCGGTGAGCAGGGAGGCGGTGGTGACCTGGTTCGGGGTCAGACCGCGGCGGGCGCACCAGCGGGCGAGATACCGGGAGTACGGGCTGACGCAGAAGGTGGTGAAGAAGCCGTCGCGCGCCTTGACGGCGGAGCGCAGCCGTACGGCCTCGTCGTCGACGGCGCCGAGAGCGCTCTCAGCCTGTTCCCTGGCGGCGGCGTCCGCCGGTACGACGGCGACGAGCGAGCCCAGGTCGGGGCGGTGTACGCCCGGACCGTCGGCGTCGAGCGCGGCGGCGACCCGGTCGGCGAAGGCGCTACTCGGGGCGGTGACGGTGACGGAGGCAGTGACGGACACGGACGCGGTGGTGGAGGCGGCACCGGTCCGACGCTGTCCGGCCGTGCCGCCCCGCGCCGGTGAGCCGCCGTCCGCGACGGCCGTCATGGCGCGCAGCAGTGCGGCACGGGCCCCGGGCTGCGCGGTCACCGCGCCGGGTACGGCGGCGGCGGGGAAGCGCGGGTCGGTGAGACCCAGCCGCAGGGCGTGGACATGGCCGACGAAACGGGTGTCGACGAGGGCGACCCGCTCGGTGCCGGGGGCCGAGGCGAGAAGGCTCCGGGCCTCCTCGGCGCCCGGCGCGGTCCGTACGTCGTAACCCAGCGACCTCAGATGGCCTTCGAGCGGCGATCCGGGGACCGGGGGGCCGGTGAGGATGGCGGTCGACAGACGAACTCACTCCTTGGCGCTCACAGGGGCTCGGTGCGCGGCGACGGGACCCGGTTCGGGTCGGCGGCGCATCGGCAAAGAGGCTATCGGATGAACTGAAGGCCGAGTTCACCACCCGTTTACGCTCCGGTCGCCCGGGTCTGAGATAGGAACGCCTCAGGCGTTGATCATCATTGACGATCCGGCGTCCGCCGGACAACCGCGGAGGGAGCCCTCCGGGGCACGCCATAGGGTTGCGTCCATGACGTGGCTGATCACAGGCGGAGCGGGATATATCGGGGCACATGTGGCGCGGTCGATGGCCGCGGCGGGAGAGCGGGCCGTCGTCCTCGACGATCTCTCGACCGGTGTCCCCGAGCGGGTCCCGGCCGGGATTCCCCTGGTGCGGGGCTCCCTGCTGGACCGGGGAGCCGTCGACCGTACGCTCAGGGAGCACGCGGTCACGGGGGTGGTGCATCTCGCGGCGAAGAAGCAGGTCGGGGAGTCGGTCGAGCAGCCGCTGAGGTACTACCGCGAGAATCTGCACGGACTGACGGTCCTGCTGGAGGGCGTGGTCGCCGCAGGCGTGCGGCGCTTTCTCTTCTCGTCCTCGGCGGCCGTGTACGGAGTGCCGGATGTGGAGTTGATCACGGAGCGGACCCCGGCGGTGCCGATCAACCCGTACGGGGAGACCAAACTCGCGGGCGAGTGGCTCGTACGGGCGACGGGGCGGGCGCACGGGATCGCCACCGGCTGTCTGCGCTATTTCAATGTGGCGGGCGCGGCGGCGCCGGAGCTGGCGGACACCGGGGTGTTCAACATCATCCCGATGTTCTTCGACCGGATCAGCCGGGGCGAGGCCCCGCGGATCTTCGGTGACGACTATCCGACCCCGGACGGCACCTGCATCCGCGACTACATCCATGTCGCGGATCTCGCCGACGCCCATCTCGCGGCGGCCCGGTGGCTGGCCGGACGGGACGACGCCGCGGCTCTCACGGCCGGTGGGAATCGCACAGCCGGTGGGGACCTCGCGGCCGACGGGGATCTCACGGTCAATATCGGCAGGGGCGAGGGCGTCTCGGTCCGTGAACTGGCGGCCGTGGTGGCGGAGGTCACCGGCCACCGCGTCGCGCCGGTGGTCGAGGCGCGCCGTCCCGGTGACGCGGCGCGGGCCGTCGCCTCGGTCGGGCTGATCGCCGGGAAACTGGGCTGGACGGCGAGCCGAGGGGTGCGCGAGATGGTCGAGTCGGCCTGGGAGGGCTGGCGGCTCCACCATCCGGCCGCATCGGTCGGGTGACAGGTCCGCCGCTCTGACCTGCGATCATTTCCGCAGGTCAGAGCATACGACAACGGTGTTCAGTGCCGGGTTGCCCGATACGCCCCACCCTTAGTTCACTGGCGTGGTCGGCAGATCGCGCAGACGACCGGAAGGCGGCCTCATGGGGGCAGGGCACGACCATGGACACACGCACGGCGGGCCGCCCGGGGGCACCGCGACCGCCGCGTACCGGGGGCGGCTGCGCATCGCGCTGTCGATCACCCTGTCGGTGATGGTGGTGGAGATCGCCGGCGGTCTGCTCTCCGGCTCCCTCGCCCTGTTCGCCGACGCCGCCCATATGGCGACGGACGGGGTGGGGCTGGGGATGGCGCTGCTGGCCATCCGCTTCAGCGCCCGGCCGCCCGACGAGAGCCGTACGTTCGGCTATGCGCGGGCCGAGATCCTGGCCGCGCTGGCCAACTGCGTACTGCTGCTCGGCGTCGGCGGATTCCTGCTCTACGAGGCGATCGAGCGCTTCATCGTGCCGCCGGAGACCAGAGGCGGGCTGACGATCGTCTTCGCCCTCATCGGTATGGCCGCCAATCTGGTCTCGCTCTCCCTGCTGATGCGGGGGCAGAAGGACAGCCTCAATGTGCGCGGGGCCTATCTGGAGGTCCTCGCGGACACCCTGGGCTCGCTCGCGGTGCTGGTCTCGGCCGGGATCATCCTGGCCACGGGCTGGCAGACCGCCGACCCGATCGCGGGCGTGCTGATCGGGCTCATGATCGTTCCGCGTACGGTGAAACTCCTCCGGGAAACACTGAACGTGCTGTTGGAGGCCGCGCCCAAGGATGTGGACATGGCCGAGGTGCGCGCGCACCTGCTGGCGCTGCCCGGTGTGGACGATGTGCACGACCTGCACATCTGGACGATCACGTCCGGTATGCCGGTGCTCTCCGCACATGTGGTGGTGGACCAGGACGCGCTCGATGCGGTGGGCCACGAGAAGATGCTCCATGACCTGCAAGGATGCCTCGGCCACCATTTCGATGTGGAGCACTGCACCTTCCAGCTCGAACCGCGAGGGCACGCGGAGCACGAGGCGAAACTCTGTCACTGACGCACCGTCACTGACACCCCCGGGGGCCTGGCAAAACAAACATGCCCACACTCCCGAAGTGCGGACACGGGACCTTTGTGCGGCAGACTTGGCATTCGAGGCCCGAAGCGAAGGATGGTTATGCCGACCACACCAGTCACCGCTGCGAACAGCTCGTCGAACAGCGTTCAGGAAACGATCATGCTGGAGCTGGTCGACGAGAACGGCAAAACCATCGGCACCGCCGAGAAGCTCTCCGCTCACCGGCCGCCAGGCCTGCTGCACCGGGCCTTCTCCGTCTTCCTCTTCGACGAGCAGGGCCGGCTGCTGATCCAGCGCCGCGCGCTGGGCAAGTACCACTCCCCCGGTGTCTGGTCGAACACCTGCTGCGGCCATCCGTACCCGGGCGAGGCACCGTTCACCGCGGCGGCCCGCCGTACCCATGAGGAGCTGGGCATCTCGCCCTCGCTGCTCGCCGAGGCCGGTACGGTGCGCTACAACCACCCGGACCCGGCCTCGGGCCTGGTCGAGCAGGAGTACAACCACCTCTTCGTCGGGATGGCGCAGTCCTCGGTCCGCCCCGACCCGGACGAGGTGGACGCCACCGTGTATGTCACCCCGGCGGAGCTGACCGAACGGCATGCCGCCGACACGTTCTCGGCGTGGTTCATGACCGTGCTGGACGCCGCGCGCCCGGCGATCCGCGAGCTCACAGGGTCTGCCGGGGGCTGGTGACGCCCTCGCGCACCGGCGCACCGCCGAGCGGCGCGCCGAAGGGCAGCAGCGCCCAGACGATCTTGCCGCCGGCCGCGGTGTGCTCGACCGCGCAGCTTCCGCCCGCCTCGCGGGTGATCTCCCGTACGAGCAGCAGCCCGCGCCCGCCGGTCTGGGCGTGGTCCGTCTCCAGGGCCTTGGGCCGGTACGGATGGTTGTCCTCGACCGAGACCTTGATCCACTCCGCGCCGATGCCGACCTCGACCCCGACCTCCGGCGAGAGCAGCGCCGCGTGCCGTACGGAGTTGGTGACCAGCTCGGAGACGATCAGCAGCAGTGCCTGGACGACACTGTCGCGGACCGGCACGCGCTGGCGTTTCAGCAGGTCGCGTACGGCGTGCCGGGCCTGCGGTACGGAGAGGTCGACGGCCGGCGCGGTGAACCGCCAGACCCCCTCGTACGACAGCGGCCGGGCCGGAACACTCCCGGGGCTCTCCATCCTTGCGGCACCCACCCTTGACTTGATTCGACCGGAGGCTCGACCGGTGTCGTCCAACGGATACGAGTGTTGGGAACGGATCGGGTCCTACCGGGCTACTGAACAGAAGTCAGCCTCTATTGATGGGGAATGACCGCGTTCGAGCGCGTGCATATGCCGGGTGACCGGTCCCGACCGTCCACTGCCGTTTCGGGAGCGGCCGAAGCCGCCCGGTGGGCCGGGGATAGCATCCGGCGCATGGAGCCGCAGCTACTGCACACCGTCGCCGACGGCATCGCGATCGTCGTGATCCATCATCCCGCCAAGCGCAACGCGATGACGGTTCCGATGTGGCGGGAGCTTCCGCCGCTGCTCGGGCGGCTGGCGGCGGATCCCGCCGTACGGGTACTGGTGCTGACCGGCGAGGGGGCGGCCTTCTGCGCGGGCGCCGACATCTCCTCGCTGCGCGCGTCCGAGGGGGAGGCCGGTGACGACCCGCAGGCGCTGGCCGTACGGGCCGAAGAGGCGCTCGCCGCCTTCCCCAAGCCGACCCTGGCGGCCGTGCGCGGACACTGTATCGGCGGCGGCTGCCAGTTGGCCGCGGCCTGCGATCTGCGGTTCGCCGAGGAGGGAGCGCTCTTCGGGGTGCCTCCGGCGCGGCTCGGGATCGTCTATCCGGCCTCGTCCACCCGGCGGCTGGCTTCGCTGGTGGGGCTGGCGACCACCAAGTACCTGCTGTTCTCCGCCGAGTTGATCGGTACGGAGCGCGCGCTGCGCACCGGTCTCGTGGACGAGGTGCTGCCGGCCGGGGAGCTGGCGAAGAGAGTGGCGGAGTTCACGCGGGTGCTGGTCTCCCGGTCCGGGCTGACCCAGGCGGCGGCCAAGGAGTTCGCCTCCGGCCGTACCGACCGGGCCGCGTACTGGGCGGAGCAGGCGCGCTCCGGCGGGGAGACGGCGGAGGGCGTCGCCGCGTTCCTGGAACGCCGGGAACCCCGCTTCGGCTGGACCTTCCACGGCTGAGCCGGCGCGCCGCGACCGTACGGGGCGGGGGACGGTGACCGTACGGCCGGCCCGGCACCGTACGCACGTCCCGGCGAACCCGTCGGCGGGCACTGAGCCGGTCGCGCCCACCGATGTCGGTGCCACCTGCCACAATGCAGTCGGCCGACCACAGAACAGCGGAGCGTGATCGTGACGACGTCCATCGAAGGCAGGATCGCCGAGGAACTCGGCGTACGGGAGCGGCAGGTGAAGGCGGCCGTCGAGCTGCTCGACGGCGGGTCCACGGTGCCGTTCATCGCGCGCTACCGCAAGGAAGCGACCGAGATGCTCGACGACGCGCAGTTGCGCACGCTGGAGGAGCGGCTGCGCTATCTGCGGGAGCTGGAGGAGCGGCGGAGCGCGATCCTGGAGTCCGTACGGGAGCAGGGCAAGCTCGACGACGCCCTGGAGGCGCGGATCCTGGCGGCCGACACCAAGGCGCGGCTCGAGGACATCTATCTGCCGTTCAAGCCGAAGCGGCGGACGAAGGCCCAGATCGCCCGGGAGGCGGGTCTCGAGCCGCTCGCCGAGGGCCTGTTGAAGGACCCGTCGGTGGAACCGCCGGCAGCGGCGGCGGCGTTCGTGGACGCGGAGCGGGGGTGGCGGACCCGGCCGCCGCGCTGGAGGGCGCGCGGGCCATCCTCACCGAGCGGTTCTCGGAGGACGCGGACCTGATCGGCGAGCTGCGCGAGCGGATGTGGACGCGCGGGCGGCTGGCCGCGAAGGTACGGGAGGGCAAGGAGGAAGCCGGCGCCAAGTTCGCCGACTACTTCGACTTCGCCGAGCCGTTCACCGAGCTGCCCTCGCACCGGGTGCTCGCCATGTTCCGGGGCGAGAAGGAGGATGTCCTCGATCTGGTGATGGAGCCCGAGGAGCCCTCCGAGGCCCAGGAGCTGCCGGGCCCGACGACGTACGAGAACATGATCGCGCGGCGCTTCGAGGTCGCCGACCGTGGCAGGCCCGCCGACAAGTGGCTGGCGGACACGGTGCGGTGGGCGTGGCGCACCCGGGTCCTGGTGCATCTCGGGATGGATCTGCGGCTGCGGCTGCGGACGGCCGCCGAGGACGAGGCGGTGCGGGTGTTCGCCGCGAATCTGCGCGATCTGCTGCTGGCCGCGCCGGCCGGGACGCGCGCGACGCTGGGGCTCGACCCCGGGTTCCGTACGGGGGTGAAGGTGGCCGTGGTCGACGCGACGGGCAAGGTCGTCGCCACCGACACGATCTATCCGCATGTCCCGGCGAACAGGTGGGACGAGTCGCTGGCGAAGCTGGCGCGGCTGGCCGAGGAGCACGCGGTCGATCTGATCGCCATCGGCAATGGCACGGCGTCCCGGGAGACCGACAAGCTCGCCGGTGAGCTGTGCGCGAAGCATCCGGAGCTGAAGCTCACCAAGGTGATGGTCTCCGAGGCGGGCGCCTCGGTGTACTCGGCGTCGGCCTTCGCCTCGCAGGAGCTGCCCGGTCTCGATGTGTCGATCCGGGGCGCGGTCTCGATCGCGCGCAGGCTCCAGGACCCGCTGGCCGAGCTGGTGAAGATCGACCCCAAGTCGATCGGTGTCGGCCAGTACCAGCACGATCTGTCCGAGGTGAAGCTGTCCCGCTCGCTGGACGCGGTCGTCGAGGACTGTGTGAACGGGGTGGGGGTCGATGTGAACACCGCGTCGGCGCCGCTGCTCTCACGGGTCTCCGGTATCGGCACCGGGCTCGCGGAGAACATCGTCGCGCACCGCGACACGCATGGGCCGTTCCGGTCCCGGCGGGCGCTCAAGGATGTGCCGCGGCTCGGCCCGAAGGCGTACGAGCAGTGCGCGGGCTTCCTCCGTATCCGCGACGGGGAGGACCCGCTGGACGCGTCGAGCGTGCACCCCGAGGCGTATCCGGTGGTGCGGTCGATGGTGAAGACGACGGGCGGCGAGGTCGCGTCGCTGATCGGCAACACGTCGGTGCTGCGGTCGCTGAGGCCGGCGGAATTCGTGAACGACTCCTTCGGGCTGCCGACCGTCACGGACATCCTGCGGGAGCTGGAGAAGCCGGGGCGGGACCCGCGTCCGGCGTTCAAGACCGCGACGTTCAAGGACGGGGTGGAGAAGCTCGGCGATCTGGAGCCGGGGATGGTCCTGGAGGGGGTCGTGACGAATGTCGCGGCGTTCGGGGCGTTCGTCGACATCGGGGTGCACCAGGACGGGCTGGTCCATGTCTCGGCGATGTCCAGGACGTTTGTGAAGGACCCGCGGGAAGTGGTGAAGCCGGGCGATGTGGTCAAGGTGAAGGTGATGGAGGTCGACATCCCCCGGAAGCGGATCTCCCTGACGCTGCGGCTGGACGACGAGGCGGGGGCGAAGCCGGAGCGCGACCGTGACGGTGGCCGGGACCGGGACCGTCAGGGCGGCCGTCCGCCGCAGCAGCGGCGGGGTGCGGGTGGCGGCGGTGCCCCGCGCCGGCAGGCGGGACCGCCGGCTCCGGCGAACAGCGCGATGGCGGACGCGCTGCGGAGGGCGGGTCTGGCGGACGGGGGCGGGGGCGGCCGCGAGGGCCGCGGAGGCCGCCGGGGCTGAGACGGCTGCGGGGGCGGTGCGCCTGTGGCGCCGGTGCGTGAGTGGTGCCGGGGCCCGGGGCCTCCGGAGGTGCGTGTCCGGACTGCTATCCTCACCGCGCTTCGCGCGAGCTGCGACGCTTTACGTCCGGACACGCACCTCCTACGACCCCGACCCCCTCCCGCCGGATGTTTGGTGCCGGGTCGCATTTCCAGCCCGTCCGGCGTTTGAGGACGGAACCGCCTGCCCCGGCGCCGGGGTTTCATTTGGTGCGGGCCCCGCCGGCGGGCTCAGGTCTCGGTTACCCGGCCTTCGGAAACCCGCAGCCGGCGGGTCGTGCGCACCGCGTTCAGCATGCGGCGGTCGTGCGTGACCAGCAGCAGCGTCCCGTCGTACGAGTCCAGCGCCGATTCCAGTTGCTCGATCGCCGGCAGATCGAGATGGTTCGTCGGCTCGTCCAGGACCAGGAGGTTGACACCCCGGCCCTGGAGCAGGGCCAGCGCGGCGCGGGTGCGTTCGCCCGGGGAGAGCGTGGTCGCCGGGCGCAGCAAGTGGTCCGACTTCAGGCCGAATTTGGCGAGGAGCGTACGGATCTCGGCGGGTTCGGTGTCGGGGACGGCCGGGCGGAACGCGTCGAGCAGGGTCTGCGGGCCGTGGAACAGCGCTCGCGCCTGGTCGACCTCGCCCACCACCACCCCCGAGCCCAGCGAGGCATGACCCGCGTCCAGCGGCAGACGGCCGAGCAGGGCGGCCAGCAGGGTGGACTTGCCCGAACCGTTGGCGCCGGTGATGGCGACCCGGTCGGCGCGGTCGATCTGGAGCGAGACCGGCCCGAACTGGAAGTCGCCGCGCTTGACTTCGGCGCCGCGCAGCGTCGCGACCACGGCCCCCGAGCGGTCCGCGGAGGCGATCTCCATCCGCAGTTCCCACTCCTTGCGCGGCTCCTCGACCACATCGAGACGCTCGATCAGCCGCTGCGTCTGACGTGCCTTGGCCGCCTGCTTCTCGGTCGACTCCGCGCGGAACTTACGGCCGATCTTGTCGTTGTCGCTCGCCTTGCGCCGCGCGTTCTTGACGCCCTTCTCCATCCAGGCGCGCTGGGTGTGCGCCCGGGTCTCCAGGGCCGCCTTCTTGTCGGCGTACTCCTCGTACTCCTCGCGGGCGTGGCGCCGCGCGGTCTCCCGCTCCTCCAGATACGCCTCGTACCCGCCGCCGAAGAGCGTGATCTTCTGCTGGGCCAGGTCGAGTTCGAGGACCTTGGTCACGGTGCGCACCAGGAACTCGCGGTCGTGGCTGACGACGACCGTACCGGCGCGCAGGCCGGTCACAAAGTCCTCCAGGCGTTCGAGGCCGTTGAGGTCCAGGTCGTTGGTGGGCTCGTCCAGCAGGAAGACGTCGTACCGCGAGAGCAGGAGCGAGGCGAGGCTCGCACGGGCGGCCTGGCCGCCGGAGAGCGTGGTCATCGGCTGGTCGAGGCCGACGGTCAGGCCGAGCGAGGCGGCGGTCTCCTCAGCACGTTCGTCCAGGTCGGCGCCGCCGAGGCTCAGCCAGCGCTCCAGTCCGAGGGCGTAGGCGTCATCGGCGCCGGGGGCTCCGTCGACAAGTGCCTGGGTGGCCTCGTCGAGAGCGCTCTGCGCGGCGGTGACTCCGGTACGGCGCCCCAGGAACGCCCGTACGGTCTCCTCCGCGCGCCGCTCGGGCTCCTGGGGAAGGTGGCCGACGGAGGCGGTGGGCGGGGAGAGCCGGACGGCCCCTTCGCCCGGCGTGTCGAGTCCGGCGAGCAGTCTGAGCAGGGTGGACTTTCCGGCGCCGTTGGCGCCCACGAGTCCGATCACATCGCCGGGCGCGACCACGAGGTCGAGCCCGGAGAAGAGTGAGCGGTCACCGTGTCCGGCGGCGAGGTCCTTGGCTACGAGCGTGGCAGTCATCAGACCGCGATCCTAACGAGGTGCGGAGCGGGTGGGGGCACGGCAAGCCCGGCCGGAGCAGGCCCGCCGGTCCGTACGGACCGGGGGAAGGATCCGGTTCCGGCGACCGACCGCCCGGAATGGGACTGGTACGGCGGATTCCGCTACGGTCCGGACATGAACGGCGGCAACGGCGGCGAGAACTCTGTGACGGACGACGCGGGTGTGACAAGAGATGTGATCGTGGTCGGTGGCGGAGTCATCGGCCTGACCACGGCGGTGGTGCTCGCGGAGAGCGGTCACCGGGTCGGGGTGTGGACCCGCGATCCGCTGGGGCGTACCACGTCGGCGGTGGCGGGCGCGCTGTTCTGGCCGTACCGCATCGAGCCGGCGCGGCAGGTCGGCACCTGGCTGGAGCGGTCGCTGGGGCATTACGAGCAGTTCGCGCGGCGCCCGGACGAGACGGGGGTACGGATCGTGTCCGGGCTGATGGCGGACACCCCGCTGGACAGTCTGGGGCGCTGGGCCTCCCGGGTCCCCGGGCTGCGTGAGGCCCGTACGGACGAATTGCCCGGCGGATTCGGGCAGGCACTGCGGGCCGCCGTCCCGCTGATCGACATGCCCGTGCATCTGCGGTATCTGAAGGAGCGGCTGCGGGCCGCGGGCGGCACCGTCGAGCGGCGTTCCATCACCGGTTTCGGTGAACCCGCGGGCCGGGCACCCGTCGTGGTGGACTGCACCGGGATCGGCGCCCGGCTGCTGATGGCGGACGCCTCGCTGTATCCGGTGCGCGGGCAGGTGGTGGTCGTGGAGAACCCGGGGATCGACGAGTGGTTCGTGGTGCCCGCGCCGGGCTCCGCCGATCTGACGTATGTCATGCCGCAGCCGTACGGAGTACTGCTCGGCGGTTCAGCGACCGACCACTCCTGGGATCTGCGCCCGGACCCCGCCGAGGCCGGGGCGATCGTGGCGCGCTGTGCCCGGATCCATCCGGCGCTGTCCGGGGCACGGGTGCTGGAGCACCGGGTGGGGCTGCGACCCGCGCGCCCCCAGGTCCGGCTGGAGGCCGAGACCCTGCCCGGGGGCGCGCGGCTGGTGCACAACTACGGGCACGGCGGCGCGGGCGTGACCGTGGCCTGGGGCTGCGCGGAGGACGCGGCCCGGCTGGCTGTCGCCTGACGCCGTGAGAGCGCGATCAGCAGTCGGCGGGAGCCGCCGCGGTCAGATGATAGGCGGCTCGTTCGTCGAGAAGCAGCGGGACGAGATTGCGCTGCGACTGGCGCAGCGGTACGAAGGCGCCCTTGCCGAGCGGCAGTGACAGCACCCCGTGCAGGGCCAGTTCGTCCTTGACGTCCGCGTACTGTGCGGCGTCGAGCCGGTAGCCGCAGGGCGGGTTCTCGATGATCTCCTCCGGGGCCGCCGGGTCGTTGTCCGCGCCGCCGAGATACACCGGGCCGCGGTCCTTCAGCCCGGCCACTCGCGCGGTGGCGGTGGCGGCGACGATCCGGGCCCTGCGTTCGTCGGTGAAGGCGAACAGGCCCTTCAGGGAGTCGAGTTGGCTGTCCACCCGGCGCCGCTTGTTCAGGGCCGGGTCGGCCTGCTCGGCGTCGGTCAGCGCGTCGACCCGGCTCTCGATGAGCAGCCCGAGCGAGTGCTTGACACCGGCCGCGTTGCGCAGGATCCGCTCCTGCCCGTCCCCGGCGGTCTGCCGGATGGGCTCGCCGGTCACCGGGTCGGTCCAGATCCCGTAGGTGCCGATGGTGTGACCGGCCGCGGTCGCGGCGGGCCGTACGTACCGCTCGGACAGGGTCTCCGACTCGTCGTGGATCGCCGGGGAGGTGTTGAGGTTGCGCGGCCAGAGGTCGAACAGGTCCTTGTCGTAGTACGGCGGGGTGGCACCGTACTCGTGCAGGTCGTAGATGACATCGGGGCGCCGGTCGCGGATGAGGGCGGCCAGAGTGCGGCCCTCGGCGGTCTTGAGCGCGATGTGGTCGCGGTTGATGTCGATGCCGTCCGAGTTGCCCCGGGTGTCGGCGGCGCGGCCGTCCGGGTTGGCGGTGGGAACGACGAGCACGCTCGTACGGGCCAGGAAACGCAGCGTGTCGCGGTCCTTGGTGTAGGCGAGGTCGCGGACCGTGGTCAGACAGGCTTCGCGTCCTGACGGTTCGTCACCGTGCTGGCTGCACACCAGCAGCACGGTGGTGGCCGCGTGCTGGGCGCCGATCCGTACGAGCTGGAGCGGGCGGCCCTGTTTGGTGGTGCCGATGGTGGAGAGGGACGCGCGGTCGCTGCCCCGGTCGACGGCGGAGAGGAATTCCTGTTCCTGCGGCTGGCTGGTCCAGTCGGCACCCCCGCTCGTCTCGAATCCGGTGCGCGGCACGGCGGGCGCGGCGGCGGCCGAGGCGGGGACGGCGGACAGCGGGGCGAGCAGGGCTGTGGTGGCGGTCGCGGCGAGAACGAGCGTACGTATACGGGGAGTTGTGGCTCTTGAGGGGGTCATCGGCTGCTGTCTCCCGGGATCGGAGGTGTCCGGCGCGGCTCGGCCACGCCGTGCTGACGGGACTCGGGGGCCGCGCTCCGCGGCGGGACGGGCCCGGCCGTGGCGCGGGCGAACGCCTGTGCGCCGCCGACGAGCGGCAGCCGGGCACTGGTCCTGGACAGGTCGAGGGTGAGGGTGGGAGTGGTGGACGGCGGGTCGATGAGGCCCTGGTCCGTACCGGCGACGATCAGGGCGAGCCGGTGCCCCGCCGGGACGACATGGTCGTTCGCGGCGAGGTCGATGGTCAGGGTGTACGGCTTGCCGGGGGTGAGCGGCTTTCCGTGGCCGGCGGAGGCGTAGGTGCCGAGATCGGCCCAGCCCCGGCTGAAGACGGTGTAGTCGACATCCGCGGTCCTGGCCGCGGTCTCCCGGTAGCAGGAGCTGTCGGCGGTGGTGCTCGGGCCCCAGCAGGTGCGCTCGGTCAGGGTGGTGATGCCTTCGCCCGAGGCCGCGTAGTCGCGGATCGTGTCGGGGCCGAGGTCGACCAGGACCGCCGAGAGATGCGCGGTCGGGGTGGAGGGCGTGGCGGTGACCGTGACGGTACCGGCGCCGGACAGGCGCAGATCACGGCTGAGTGGTCCGGTGAGGAACGCGGCCTTGTCGGGGGTCGGCAGCTCGGCCGCGGCGGCCCAGTCGATCTCGCTCCGGCGGGGGTCGTCGGTGAAGGTCTCGGTGGCGCCGGGCCTGGCGGGCGTACGGCTCAGGGTGCCGACCCCGGGGGCCGTGCCCGTACCGGGGCGCAGGGCCGTGGGCTCGGTGGTACGCGGCGGCCAGACCCGGTCGGTGGACCACTGGTCGGGAGCGCGCTCGATGTCCGCCATGGGCTCGCGCTCGATGCCGTTCTCGTAACCGAGGAGATAGTGGTCGAACCAGCGGTGCAGGGTGGGCACCCAGGTGGCGCGGCGGAAGTCGAACGGGTCGACGTGGCCGGTCTGGGAGAGCCAGATCTTGTGCTCGACGCCCGCGTCCGAGAGCGCTTCCCACCACTGTCCGAGGTGCTTGGCGCGGACATTGAGGTCCTGCCCGCCGTGCACGGCGAACACGCTGGCGCGGACCTTGTGCGCGTTCCGTACGTAGTCGCGCTCGTTCCACAGGCCGGTCCAGTCACCGGTGCGCGGGGCCTCGTCGATCAGCCGCTGCTGGACGGCCTGGCAGCGGTCGCGGGCCTCGGGGCTCTCGACATAGTCGGAGAGCCACTCGGGCCCCGAGTCGTAGAGGGGCGCGCCCTGCTGGAAGTAGTAGTCGTACCAGGAGCTGATCGCGCTGATCGGGACGATGGTCTCAAGTCCCTCGACGCCGGTGGCGGCGACTCCGTTGGCGACGGTGCCGTCGTAGCTCTTGCCGATCATTCCGGTGGCGCCGGTGGTCCAGTCGGCGCGGACGCGCTCGGTGCCGGTACGGGTGGCGTAACCACGGGCGCGGCCGTTCAGCCAGTCGATCACGGCCTTGGCCGACTGGATGTCGGACCGGCCGCCGACATCGACGCAGCCGTCGGAGCGGTTGGTGCCGGCGAGGTCGACGGCAACGAAGGCATAGCCGCGCGGGACGAAGTAGTTGTCGTAGTAGAGGGGGAAGCCGACGGGTCTGCCGTCGGCGTCGTAGGTCTTCTTCTGGCTCTCGTTGCCGCGCCCGCAGCAGGAGTAGTACGGGCTGGCGTCCATGATCACCGGGATTCTGCGGCCCTGTTCGGCGGGCTCTCCGGGCCGGATGACATCGACGGCGACCCGGTCGGTCCTGCCGTCCTCGTCACCGTCGATCCCCGTGTCCACCCATACGGATTCCCGGATGGCGTCGTCGTACGAATAGACGGGCTGACTTTCCTTCACCGGCCGTCCGCCCGGGGCGGAACCGGGACCGGGCTGGGCGCCCTGCGCCCCTGTCGGGGTGAGCAGCACCCCCAGCAGGGCGGCGGAGGCCGCCGCGACCAGCGTTCTGCTCGACCAGCGGGTTCCCCGCGCACGGATCTCCATGGGGCGGAAGGTACCCCGGTGAACTCCCGTGCAAAAGTGGGCAGTCGGCGGACATCCGCCTGCCGGCCGGGGGTTGAAGGCAGGGGAGGGCGAGGAGGCCTGATGGGACGCTTTGGAAGCGCTCTCATCGTGGGCGTGGCAGCGGTTAGGCTGTAGCTGTCCGGCGGCCCGGCTCGCCCCCGTATGCGGCGCTGCCGTACGGTACCGCCGTATCAGTCCCAGTCATGACCGCCCTGACCGCCGTATCCGCCGCCGACGAGGAGCGCACGCCTTGCCCGAGCCGTCCCCTGGGTTCCGTCCCACTCTGGAAGCTGTCGCCGCGCGCGCCGGCGTCTCCCGGGCCACGGCCTCCCGGGTCGTCAACGGCGGTGCGGGGGTGCGTCAGCCGCTGGTCGAGAAGGTGCGCCGGGCGGTCGACGAGCTGGGGTACGTACCGAACCACGCGGCCCGCACCCTGGTCACCCGGCGCACCGGCGCGGTCGCGGTGATCATCGCTGAGCCGGAGATCCGGATCTTCTCCGATCCGTTCTTCTCCCAGCAGATCCGCGGTATCAGCAAGGAACTGACCGCGCACGACACCCAGTTGGTGCTTCTGCTGCTCGAAGGCACCGGGGACTACGACCGGATCGCGCGCTATCTGGCGGGCGGCCATGTCGACGGCGCGCTCGCGTTCTCGCTGCACACCGACGACCCGATCCCGGAGATCACCCGGCGGGCCGGGATGCCGACGGTCTACGGCGGCCGGCCGTCCTGGACGGCCGCCCAGGACCATCAGGCCGTGCCGTACGTCGACGCCGACAACCGCGGTGGCGCCCGCGCGGCCGTGCGGTATCTGCGTGATCTGGGGCGGCGGCGGATCGCGCATATCGCGGGCCCGCGCGACCAGGCCTCGGCCACCGACCGGCTCGACGGCTACCGGGATGTGCTGCCGGACGCGGATCCCGCGCTGATCGCCGAAGGCGGATTCACGGCGGCGAGCGGGGCGCTCGCGATGGCGGAGCTGCTGGCGCGGTACCCCGATCTGGACGCGGTGTTCGCCGCCAACGATCTGATGGCCTCGGGCGCGTTGCGGGTGCTCAAGGAGCAGGGCCGTGCGGTGCCCCGCGATGTGGCGCTGGTCGGTTTCGACGACATGGACTCGGTCGCGGAGGCGATGGATCCGCCGCTGACCACGGTCCGGCAGGACATAGAGGGGCAGGGCCGGCTGATGGCGCGGCTGCTGCTGCGCGGGCTCGAACGGGACCGCGAGGGGGCTCAGGCACCGGCCTCGGTGATCACTCCGACCACATTGGTACGGCGGGCCTCGGCCTGAGCCGGGACCCGCCGCTGGTTCGTACGTGTGCGGTGTGGAGCGCTCCGCCTGCTGGTTCAGCCTGCTGAGAGCGCTCCCCACCTGCTTGGTCGCCGTACTGGGTCGCCTTGCCTGGTCGCCGTCGAGCGTGTTATCTGGTCGCCGTCGAGCGCGCCGGTACGGTGAGTGCCGTCCCGTCCGAGAAGGTGACGGTGCGCGCCACCGACTCGAAGTTGTGCGCCGCGTAGGTCCGTACCCCGCCCTTAACGAAGACGGCGGAGGTCGGGATCGACCCGGTCACGGTCGCGTCGGGAGCGCCCAGGGAGTTCAGGGTGTTGATCCAGTGGTACGTATGGGCACGGGACTCGCCCGCCTCGGGTGAGTAACCGGCGTTGCCCGCGTCCCATTTGGCCTTGGCCGCCGCCGGGTCGGCGAGCGCCTCGAACTCCCAGAGGATGTCGCGCCATTCGACGGCCGGGCCGCCGTTCTCCCGCACCATCTCCGCGAGATTGCGCTTGATCGCGTCCTTCTCGCGGCTCAGGTGGAGCGAACCGCCGGTCAGCGGAAGGGCGTTGATGCCGTGGATCTCCTCCGGGTTGGCGGTCCACCAGGTGGAGTACGCGCCGCCGCTGCCCCACACCATGCCGACCGTGTCATGCCCGAAGGAGGCCGGGAAGACCTGCTGGTCCGCGTCGAACCAGTACTGGCCGATCGCCTCGGACTCGGTCGCCAGCAAGTAGCTGCCCAGGTCGCGCAGCCCGGTGTCACCGGTCGCGGAGCCCCACAGCACCAGCGCGGCGCTGAGGTTCGTGGACTCCGACGACGACTCCTGGTTGTTGCCCGCGGCGAATCCCTGGTGCCCCGAGGCCCAGCTGTGTCCGGCGTAGACGTCGAAGCCGCGCAGGAAGGGGAACTGGGCGTCGTCGCGGCTGGGGTTGGCCGCGTCGCGCACGAGCGTCTCCACCATGCCGCCCCAGGCTGATTCCGCGGCCCAGGCCTGGTCGTACTGGGCGACGACCGCCGCCGCGTAGACGTAGTAGCTGTAGTGGAAATGGTGGTCGTTGAGTTCGGTGTCGCTGCCGTAGGACGCCGGGTAGCCGGTCAGTGTCTTCCAACTCGTGTCGTACGAGAACTGGTTGGCGCCGCCCGCCGTGAACCACTGCTCCAGCCTGCCCTTGAGCAGTCCGATGAGCTTGTCGCGGGTGGCGGTCTCGCCGATCTGGTCGGCCATGGGCACCAGTTGGGCCAGCTTGCCCAGGGCCTTGCCGGTCCAGTACGTGTCGACCGCGCCGGAGAACGGGTCGGCCGCGTTCGCCACCTCGTCCAAGTGGCCCTTGAGCCGCGCCCGGTCGACACCGCTGGACGGCGGCAGCGCGGGCAGTACCGCGGCGGACTGCTGGCTGGTCGTGAAGGAGGTGGACTCGCGGACCTTCATGGTGCCGCGCGGTGAGACATAGGTGTATGCGGTGAGCGCGTCGGTGGTGTTCAGCCACTGGTGCCGGTAGAGGGCCTGGAGAGTACCGGTCTCGGTGCCCTCCTGGGGCGCGGTGGTGAGGCTGTAGGTGGCCCTGACCGTGCCGCCCGTGGCACTCCAGCTCACCTTCGATCCGGTGACAAAGCTGTAGGCGTATTTCCGGTATGCCGTGAGGGCGTCCCGGGAGGGCAGGACCGCGAGCGAGAAGTAGTCGCGGCCGCCGAGCCCGGCGGTGAGAGCGCTTCCCGCCACGGTCCAGTCGGCGCCGGTCGGTGCGAACAGCGCGTAGTGGTGGCCCGCGACGGTGATGCCGAGGACATTGCCCTGGTCGGCGAAGACCTCGGGCGTGCCGGCGGTGGTGACGCGCGCGTCGCCGCCGGTGCCCTTGGCGTATACGAAAGGCAGTCCGTGGCCGATGGTGGTCCGCAGGGTGCGGGTGCCGTCCGACCAGTAGGGGGTTACGGTCCAGTCGGACCAGGAGTCGGCCTTGGTGTCGGGCGAGTTGAGCCCGGTCAGGCCGAGGGTGAGGTCGGCCTTGTGCGCGTACTCGTACTGGCGGCCGTCGCCACTGACCGTCGGGGTGGTCGGATAGCCGACCTGGAGGCCGGCCGCGGTCGCCTGATAGGTGAGCGGATGGCCGTACATGGGGGTGGAGTACGGGTTGTCGCCGTGCCGCTGGAAGGCCAGCGAGGACCACCAGTCATTGGTGGGGACCGGCTTGTTCCTGGCCGCCGCGGTCAGCTTGGGGGTGACCGGGGTGCCGGTGTTGGTGGTGGGGCCCGATGTGCCTGCGGGACGGGTGTCCGAGTAACTGCCCGCACCCACGGGGATGTTCGCGGCCATCGCCGGACCGGCGGCGGGACCCAGGCCGACGGCGGCCAGGGCGGTGACGAGGACCAGCACGGAGGCGGGTCTGGCACGGGAGACGAACATGGACGGCACCTCGAAGACATGGGGGAAAGGGCGTCCGAGAGCGCTCTCAGATGCCATGAAACGTAAAACTCCTGAAACAGAGGTGTCAATACATCTGACACGGACGGCTGTTGAGGGTTGATCGGAGGGTAACGGCGGCCGTTGTGCGTTCGAGTCTTGACGGAGTGCGGTAAATGTGGGAGCGGTGTTCGCCGGGTCGCGAGAGCCCGGTGAGAGCGCTCTCACTCCGGCTCTCGCGGTCAGGCCTGCGGGCGGGGCCGAGGCCGCGGCTGGGGTTGGGGTTGGGGCGGGAGGCCGGTCACGAAGTCGGCTGCGAGGGTGTCGAGCAGGTCGTCGATCGAGGGCAATGTCCGCATCTCGTCCGCCAGTCGGCGCGCCCCGGTGCGGTACGACGGATCCGCGAGCACCGACTCGACGGCGGCACGGATACGCGGCACGTCGTCGGGCCCGAGGGCGGGCATCGTATCCGGCGAGCCGCCACTGGGACCGACCATCAGCCCGGCACCCGCCTCGCTCACCAGCCGGGCGTTGGTGGGCTGGTCGGCGAAGAAGGGGATGACGACCAGCGGGAGACCGGCCGCCAGCGTGCCGAAGGTCGTACCCGAACCGCCGTGGCAGACCACGGCGTCCGCACAGGCGAGGACATCGGCCTGCGGCACCCACGCCTCGACATGGACATTCGGCGGGACCGGGCCGAGCGCGGACACATCGGTGGCGCGCCCCGCCGTGAGGAGTACGCGTACCGGCAGTCCGCCCACCGCCTCCAGTGCCGCACGGTAGGCCGCGGCGGCGACCGGCAGCCCGCCCGCGACGGTGCCGAGGGTGAGATAGACCAGCGGTTCCGCGCTGCCGCCCCACCAGTCGGGCAGCGGGGCGGTACGGGGCGCGGCGGCCTCACGGAAGCGGCGGGTCAGGGCGTACGGCGAGGGGTCGACGGAGGCGGGGAAGCGGGTCAAATACGGGGAGGCGCGCAGCCGGTCCACCATCTCCCCGCCGTACGGCGCGAGCGCGGGCGCGGCCAGTTCGAGTGCGCCCGCCTCGATCCGCGCCGCCGAGATCGCCACCTGTGCGTGCGGGACGCCGATGCGCTCGGCGGCCACGGCCGAGGCGTACTCGCACGGCTCACGCAGTACGAGATCGGGCCGCCAGTCGCGGCACGCCTCCTCCAGCGCGGGCAGCATCGCCGCCGTACAGAGCCGCCCGAACAACTCCCGGTCGATCAGGACCGCGGCTTCCTTCCTGGACACCCGCGAGAAGCGCTCCATGATCGCCGCGGTTTCGGCCGCGGGCGGCTCCCCACCGATCCGGTACGGCTGCCCGCGCTCCGCGAGCCGCGCCTCCAGCTTGGGCGGCCCGACGACGAGCACCTCGTCCCCGCGTGCGACGCAGGCGTCGATGAACGGTACGAGCGGATTGAAGTGGCCGGATCCCTCGGTCGAGGCGAAGAGTACGCGCATGACGCCGGACTCTAGTGCGGTGAGCGCGCCGGACCCGTTCGGCGGTTGAAGACACAGTGCTGGCTGGTGCTAAGCGTGCACGGAGCCGAGGAGTGCGAGGGCGTCGGCGCTCGGAGTGCCCGGGGCCGCCGTGCCGACGAGCAGGTGGCGGCCGGGTGCGTGCTGGACGTCGAAGGTCTGGTAGGTGAGCGTGATCCGGCCCACGTCCGGGTGCTGGAAGATCTTGGTCTTGCGGCCGAGGCCACTGACCCGGTGCTCCCGCCACAGTGCCGCGAACTCCTCGCTGCTGCCGAGGAGTTCGCGTACAAGCCCGGCGATCCCGGGATCCCCGCGGTCCTCTCCCGCCGCCAGTCGCAACGCCTCGACCGTGTCACGGGCGACGGTCCGCCACTCGGCGAACAGTTCCCGGGCGGCCGGGTCGTGGAAAACGGAGCGGACCATGCCGCGCGGGTCCGCCAGCGGGGAGAGCAGGGCCTTGGCCAGGGTGTTCGAGGCGAGGACATCGAGGCAGCGGTTGACGACATAGGCGACCGCACCTGGAAACGCGTCCATGAGCCGCAGCAGCGCGGGGTCCACCTCGTCGGTACGGTCCTCGCCGGTACGGGCGGAGGGCGCCGGCTTCGGTACGAGGCCGGCCAGCCGGTAGGCATGCCAGCGGGCGTCCATGTCCAGGCACAGCGCCCGCGCGATGGCGTCGACGACCTGGCCGGAGGGGCTCCGTTCGCGGCCCTGTTCCAGGCGGGCGTAGTAGTCGGCGCTGACCCCCGCGAGTACGGCGACCTCCTCGCGCCGCAGCCCGGCCACCCGGCGGGGCCCGGAACCGGGCAGTCCGACCTCGGCGGGGCTGAGCAGGGAGCGACGCGCGCGCAGGAATTCCCCCAGTTCGGAACCGCTCATCCAGGAATCGTACGCCGCCGCTCCCGGACGCCCGGTCCTCGGCCGCCGGTGCCGGGCCGCCGGTGCCGGGCCGCCGGTGCCGGGCTGCGGCAGACGGGCGGCTCGTACCCGGCGCGCGTACCCGGCCCTCGTACCGGGCCCTCCTATTCAGCCCTCGTATTCGGTGCTCGTACCTGGTCGGTCGCCGTTCCTGGGTGTGGCGCACCCAGGAAGCCTCGCCCTCCCCCTGCGGCGCGATCCGTCGCACGCTCGGAGTCCACGGCGCGATCACCATCGCGTACCTGCCACACCCGTTGTACCGATCACACCCGGTCACACCCGTCACACCTGTTCCCCCTGTTTCCCCTTTTCCTGAAGGATCCTCATGAACACCCCGGCCGCCTCTCCCGGCAACGTCCCCTCCCCCAGCAGCGCCTCCTCCCCCGCAGGCAAAGTCGTCCTGATCACCGGCGCGAGCAGCGGTATCGGCGAAGCCACGGCCCGGCGTCTGGCCGCCTCCGGCCACCGGGTGGTGCTCGGCGCCCGCCGTACCGCCCGTATCGCCGCCGTCGCCGAGGACATCCGGGCCGACGGGGGCTCGGCCGCGCATCATGAACTGGACGTGACCAGCCTGGAGAGCACCCGGTCCTTCGCCCGGGCGGCGCGGGAGCGGTACGGACGGATCGACGTCCTGGTCAACAACGCGGGCGTCATGCCCCTGTCGACGGTGGACGCCCTGAAGGTCGACGAGTGGAACCGCATGATCGACGTCAATGTCCGCGGCGTGCTCCACGGCATCGCCGCGGTGCTCCCCCTGATGCGGGCCCAGGGCGCGGGACACACGGGACACACGGGACACATCGTGAACATCTCGTCCGTCTCCGGGCACCGGGTCGACCCCACCGCCGCCGTCTACAGCGCCACCAAGTTCGCGGTGCGCGCCATCTCCGAGGGGCTCCGCCAGGAGAGCCGCGATCTGCGGGTCACCGTGATCAGCCCCGGTCTGACCCGCAGCGAGCTGACCGGGGGCATCAGCGACTCCGCCGTGCGCGAGGCCGTCCAGGAGCAGATGGGCATCGCGATCCCCGCCTCGGCCATCGGCGCGGCGATCGACTACGCCATCGGCCAGCCCCTGGACGTCGATGTCAACGAAATCGTCGTACGGCCCACCGCCCAGGGCTGAACCCGGCGCTGAACAACGGGCTAACTCCCGCCCGGGCCGACGCGAACAATTCGGCCCGGGCGCTTGGCGGTTGGGGACAACGGCGCGGCGGGTCCTTGCGCAATTGGCATGCCACGGACATGCTTTTCCCCAGCGGAATCTACCCGCATAGATCCGGCTCCGTCCTGAACGCCCCCCAACCGCCGCCCCGCCGACAGGCGGATCGGCATGCCTCCAGGAGGAACCCTTGAGCACGCGTTTCACCCGCCGCCACGCCACCGCCCTCGCTCTGTCCGCCGTCACCGTCGCCGCTCTCCAGGGAGTGGCCTCGCCGATGGCGGGCGCCTCGCAGCAGGCCCCGTCCGCCGCGGCGCCCGCCCAGTCCTCGGCGTCGGCGGTCGGCCTGGTCGAGGACCAGACCGCCCGTGCCCTCGCCACCTCGCTCGCCGACAAGAGATGGGGCGCCCAGATACGCTCCGCGGCCCTCGCCTCGGAGCAGATCGATCTCCGCGCGCTGACCGGCGGGGCCACGGCCCGCGCCGGGCAGGCCCTCGCGCCCGAGGTCGCCCGCGGCGACCAGCGCATCGCCGCGGCCAAGGGGCTCGGCGCCGACACCGGTTCGCTGCTGCGCCTGCGCCTGGCCGCCGACTCCATGCGCGACGAGCTGGCCGCCGGAACGGCCCCGCTGGTCGCCGCCGCCGGCACCGACGACAGCGCGGAGACGATCACCGCGTACGACAGCCGTGGCCGCGCCCACACCCTGGACGCGCGCCGCACGCCGGACCGGCCCGTCTATGTCGTCGACATCGACGTCACCAAGGCCATGGCCGCGGGTCTGGGCATTGTCGACAAGGAGCTCACCAAGCGCGGCCTGACCTCCGCCGAGGCGCCGCAGGCACGGACGGAGGCGCAGACGCAGAACCGGGCCGCCGCCGCGGGCTTCTGGACCACCCGCGTCGACTCCGTCTATCTGTCCAACGACGAGGAGCCCTGGATCTCGGGCGACGCCGAGGTCTTCTCGATCGTCAGCGGCTTCGGGTTCGACGGCAAGGTACGGGTCGACACGGTCACCATGCCGTACCTGGACAACGACGGTACGACCTACTACCCGAACCAGATCCTCGTCAACTGGTCGTCGTACAAGTACAACCTCGCCGACGTCGTGATGATGGAGGACGACGGCGACACCAACTACCAGGCACTGGCCAAGGCCATCGCCGACATCCTGCTCACCATCACCGACCAGGGCGCCTACATCCCGCTGGTCAACGCGATCCTCGACGCCATCCCGACGTCCTGGTGGACCAACGACCCGGACTACGTGGACTCCTGGTACACCCTGGCCCAGAACTCCTCCGGCCGTCTCAACGGTGCCCGGGGCAACGGCTGGATGACGGTCAGCCCCTACTTCGTCCAGCAGTTCTGACGTACGAGCGCTGCTGACGCCGCCGGGATCCCGTCCAGGCGGTCGACCGGTCCCCGGTCCGTACGGTCCATCCGGCCGTACGGACCGGGGACCGGCGCTTTCACGGCCGCCTGCGCGACCGCTTCGACAACACGACCACTTTCACAACGGTGGTGGCACAGCAATACTGTCCCACTGAGCCGGGCTGCCGGAGTGAACCGGTCTGCCGAGACCACAGCGGCCGGAAGCGGGGTGCGGACCATGGCCACCGAAATCGAACCCGAGAACCGAACCGGCGCGACAGGCGGGACCGGGACCAATGCCGGGACTGCGCGCGAAACCGGGACCGGGACCGGGACCGCAGGCGAAACCGGGGCGGACGCCGGGTCCGGGGCGGACTCCGGGTCCCGGGCCCAGCCGCCTACTCTCACCGTCGACGAGCTGGCCGCGCGCGCCGGGGTCACCGTGCGCACCATCCGGTTCTACAGCTCCCGCGGACTGCTTCCGCCGCCGGTGATCGGGCCGCGCAGGGTCGGTCGCTACGGCCCCGAGCATCTCTCCCGGCTGGCGCTGATCGAGGAACTCCAGCAACGGGGCATGACCCTCGCCGCGATCGAACGCTATCTGGAACGGCTGCCGCCCGGCCTCAGCCCGCGCGATCTGGCGATCCACCGTGCGCTCGTGGCGTCCTGGGTGCCGGACTCGCCGGAGGACGCGACCCGGGCGGAGCTGGAGCGCAGGGCCGGGCGGGCGCTGGCGGAGGACGACATCGACCGGCTCGCCGCGATGGGCGCGCTGGTCCGCGCCGACCGCCCGGACACCTACCGGCTGGACCCGGCGCTGCTGCGGCTCTGCGTCGAACTGCTCGACGTACCGATCGCACAGGACACGATCCTCGCGGCCCGTACGGTTCTGCTGGAGCACACCCGTGAGGCGGCGCGCAAACTGAGCCGGATGTTCCGGGACGAGGTGTCGCTCCCGTACGGTCCGGGCGCGGCCGATCCCGAGCAGCTCGCGGCGGTGAAGTCGCTCTCCGCCCATATGGAGCCTTTGGTGGTGCAGGCGCTGATCACGGCGTTCCAGCGGTCGCTGAAGGAGGAGCTGCGGACCGCGTTCCAGGAACAGGAGGAGGAGTGAGTACGCACACGCCCTCCACGCGCCCCGCACGCACCTGACCGCAGCACCACACCCACCCCCACAGCCACAGCCGCAGCCCGCGATCAGGCACTCGGGGCCCTCACACGTCGCTGAACCGCTCCCCCTTCTCCGCCTTCGCGACAAGCAGCGCCGGTGGCTGGAACCGCTCGCCGTACCGCTCCGCCAGTTCGCGGGCGCGCGCAACAAAGCCGGGCAGGCCGCCTTCGTACCCATTGATGTACTGGAGGACACCGCCCGTCCACGCGGGGAAGCCGATGCCCATGATGGAGCCGATATTGGCGTCGGCGACCGAGGTGAGGACGCCCTCCTCCAGACAGCGCACGGAGTCCAGCGCCTCCGCGAAGAGCATTCGCTCCCGTAGATCGCGCAGCGGGTCGCCGGTGAGCGTGTGCGTGCCGCCCGCAGACGTGCCGAAGTGCTCGCGCAGCCCTGGCCAGAGGCCGATACGCCGGCCGTCCTCTCCGTAGTCGTAGAAGCCCGCGCCGCCGCTGCGTCCCGTACGCCCGAACTCGTCCACCATCCGGTCGATCACCGCGTCCGCCGGGTGCCCGGCCCAGGTGCCGCCCGCCTCCTCGACCGCGCGCCGGGTCTCGTCCCGGATCTTCCTGGGCAGGGTGAGCGTCAGCTCGTCCATCAGCGCGAGCACCTTGGCGGGATAGCCGGCTTGTGCCGCGGCCTGTTCGACCGAGGCGGCCTCGATGCCCTCGCCGACCATCGCGACACCTTCGTTGATGAACTGCCCGATCACCCGGGAGGTGAAGAAGCCGCGTGAGTCGTTGACGACGATCGGGGTCTTCCTGATCAGACGCACCAGGTCGAAGGCGCGGGCCAGGGCTTCGTCGCCGGTCCGCCCGCCCTTGATGATCTCGACCAGCGGCATCTTGTCGGCCGGTGAGAAGAAGTGCAGCCCGATGAAGTCGGCGGGCCGGGACACGCCCTCGGCAAGCAGGGTGATGGGCAGGGTGGAGGTGTTGGAGCAGAGCAGCGCGTCGGGCGCGACGATGTCCTGGATCTCCTGGAACACCTTGTGCTTGAGCGCCGGGTCCTCGAAGACCGCCTCGATCACCACATCGCAGCCGGCGAGATCGGCGGGGTCGGCGGTCGGGGTGATCCTGGCGAGCAGTGCGTCGCTCCGCGCCTCGGTCGTACGGCCCCGGGAGAGCGCCTTGGCGAGAGCCTTCTCCGCATACGCCTTGCCCTTGTCGGCGGCGTCCTGCGACACGTCCTTCAAGACGACGTCGAGACCGGCGCGCGCGCAGGAGTACGCGATACCCGCGCCCATCATCCCGGCGCCGAGGACCGCGACCCTGCGGGCCTCGCGCGGTGGAATGCCCTGCGGACGGCTCGCTCCCGAGTTGACGGCCTGGAGGTCGAAGAAGAACGCCTGGATCATGTTCTTGGCGGTCTGCCCGGTGACCAGTTCGGTGAAGTAGCGCGCCTCGACGGTCTGCGCGGTCTCGAAGTCGACCTGGGAGCCCTCGACGGCCGCCGCGAGGATATTGCGCGGCGCGGGAAAAGGCGCTCCGCCGAGTTGCTTCTTCAGATTGGCCGGGAAGGCGGGCAGGTTGGCGGCCAAGCGCGGGCTGGACGGCGTACCGCCCGGGATCCGGTAGCCCTTGATGTCCCAGGGCTGCCACGACTCGGGGTGGGCGTCGATGTACGCGCGGGCCGCCGCCAGCATCTCGTCGGTGGTGGCGGCGACTTCATGGACGAGCCCGGCCTCCAGCGCGTGGGCCGGGGAGTACTGGGTGCCCTGGAGGAGGACCTTGAGCAGGGCGTCCGCGATGCCGAGGAGCCGTACCGTACGGGTCACTCCGCCGGCCGCGGGCAGCAGTCCGAGCGTGACCTCGGGCAGGCCGATCTTGGATCCGGGCGCGTCCAGGGCGATCCGGTGGTGGCAGGCGAGGGCGATCTCGTAACCGCCGCCCAGCGCGGCCCCGTTGATGGCGGCGACGACGGGTTTGCCGAGGGTTTCGAGGCGCCGCAGCGCGTGCTTGACGGCCATTCCGCTCTCGAAGACCCGCTGTGCGTCCGCCGGACCGACCTTGACCATGTCCTTGAGGTCGCCGCCCGCGAAGAAGGTCTTCTTGGCGGAGGTGACGATGATGCCCCGGATTCCGTCCTTCTCGGCCTCCGCGCGTGCCGCGATCGCCGCGAGGGAGTGCCGGAACGTCTCGTTCATGGTGTTGGCGGACTGGCGGGGGTCGTCCAGGACGAGGGTGACGACGCCCGACGCGTCCTGTTCCCAGCGAATGGCCGAGGACGCCGGGGTGGTGGACTCGCTCATGCTGCTGCTCCGTAATCCGTGACGGGGGACGGCGGGCGAAGGGGTGTGGCAGGCGGGGAGGCCGACGGGCAGGCCCGGCGGTCGGTGGGGTGGGGGTCGGTCAGAGGCGCTCGACGACGGTCGCGACACCCATGCCGCCGCCGACGCACAGCGTCGCCAGGCCGTACCGCTTGTCCCGCCGCTCCAGTTCGTCGATGAGCGTGCCGAGGATCATCGCGCCGGTGGCCCCGAGCGGATGGCCGAGCGCGATGGCCCCACCGTTCACATTGACCTTGTCCAGGGGGAGGCCCATCTCCTCGACGAAGCGCAGGACGACGGCGGCGAAGGCCTCGTTGATCTCGACCAGGTCGATGTCGTCGATGGTCAGTCCGGCCTTGGCGAGCGCCTTGCGGGTGGCGGGCGCGGGGCCGGTGAGCATGATGGTCGGCTCGGAGCCGGAGACCGCGGCGGAGACGATCCGGGCGCGCGGAGTGAGTCCGTACCGCTCGCCTGTCTCCCGGGAGCCGATGGCGACGAGCGCCGCGCCGTCCACGATGCCCGAGGAGTTGCCTGCGTGATGGACGTGGTCGATCTTCTCGACCCAGTGGTACTTCTGGAGCACGACGGCGTCAAAGCCGCCCGCCTCGCCGATCGTCGCGAACGACGGCTTCAGCGCGGCCAGCGAGTCGGCGGTGGTGCCGGGGCGCATGTGTTCGTCGCGGTCGAGGACGGTGAGGCCATTGCGGTCGAGGACCGGGACGACGGAGCAGTCGAAGCGCCCGTCCTTCCATGCGGCGGCGGCCCGCTCCTGGGAGAGCGCCGCGAACTCGTCCACATCGCGCCGGGTGAAACCGCCGAGTGTGGCGATCAGATCGGCGCCGATGCCCTGCGGGGCGAAGCCGGACGCGAAGCTGGTCATCGGGTCCATCATCCAGGCCCCGCCGTCCGAGCCCATGGGCACGCGGGACATCGACTCGACGCCGCCCGCGAGGATCAGGTCCTCCCAGCCGGAGCGGATCTTGGCGGCGGCCAGATTGACGGCTTCGAGCCCGGAGGCACAGAAGCGGTTCTCCTGTACGCCGGCAACGGTGTCGGGCAGTCCGGCGGCGACGGCAGCGATACGGGCGATGTCCGAGCCCTGGTCGCCGAGCGGGCTGACCACCCCGAGGACGATGTCGTCGATCGCCGCCGGGTCGAGTCCGGGCAGCCGACGGCGCAGCTCATGGATGAGACCGACGACGAGATCGATGGGCTTGGTGCCGTGCAGGGCGCCATTGGCCTTGCCGCGGCCGCGCGGGGTGCGGATCGCGTCGTAGACGAACGCTTCGGTGCTCACGGCGACTGCCTTTCGGAGAGAGGGACATCGGCGGATACGGAGGGGCCGTCGGCGGTGGCGGACGGCTCCACAGGCGTGGACCGCTCTGCGGACACAGACAGCTCTACGGACGCGGACCGCTCCACGGACACGGACGGCTCCGGTTCGAGCGACGGCACCTTCCAGTCACGGGCGATCTCGGCGGTGTCCGCGCCGGGCAGGGCGGGCGCGCGGCGCACCGAGCCCGGCGTGGCGGAGAAGCGGGGCGCGGGCGCGGGCTGGACGAGCCCGGCATGGCGGGTGAAGGTGCTCCGGGCGGCGAGATGGGGGTGGGCCGGGGCCTCACGCAGGGACAGTACGGGGGCGACACAGGCGTCGGAGCCCTCGAAGACCGCCGTCCACTCCTCGCGCGTCTTCGTCCTGAACCGGGCCGCGACCGCCTCCCGCAGCTCGTCCCAGCGCGCGAAGTCCTTGCGGGCCGGGATCTCGTCCGCGATTCCGAGCAGCCTCACGAACTCGTCGTAGAACCGCTGCTCCAGCGGGCCGACCGCCATGTACTCACCGTTGGCTGTCTCGTACGAGCCGTAGAAGGGACTGCCGCCGTCGAGCAGATTGGCGCCCCGGCGGTCCTGCCAGCCGCCCGCGCCCATCAGGGCATGGATCATGGTGGTGAGATGGGCGGTGCCGTCGACGATCGCCGCGTCCACGACCTGTCCCGTGCCGTCCGGGGTCCGGGCGTGCTGGAGCGCGGCGAGCACGCCGATGACCAGATAGAGCGCGCCGCCCGCGTAGTCACCGAGCAGATTCGCCGGGAGCGCGGGCGGTTCGTCGGCCTTGCCGATCATCGAGAGTGCCCCGGTGATAGCGATATAGCCGATGTCGTGGCCCGCCCGGTCCGCGAGCGGCCCCTCCTGGCCCCAGCCGGTCATCCGTCCGTACACCAGACGCGGATTACGGGCGAGGCACTCCGCCGGGCCGACACCGAGGCGCTCGGCGACTCCCGGGCGGTATCCCTCGATCAGCACATCGGCGCGCTCGGCCAGGTCGAGGACCCGGGCGGTGCCGCTGTCGGTCTTGAGGTCGATCAGTACGGAGCGCTTGTTGCGGTTCGTCAGGTCGTACGCCGGATCGATGCCGAGGCCGGCCCCGCCGGGACGGTCGACCCGTACGACATCGGCGCCCAGATCCGCGAGGGTCATGGCGGCGAAGGGCCCCGGGCCGATTCCGGCCAGCTCGACCACGCGTACGCCGCTCAGCGGACCATTGGCTGTCGTTGTCATCGGGCCCCCAGCACTGTGACACAACTGATGTAACAGCAGTGATGCTAAGAACGTGCCGCACTCCGCACAACCCCTGTGGAAAGCAAGCGCTTGGTCGCCCACTTCCGCTGTTCCGCGGTTATCCACAGGTCGTTTCTACAGCGCGGCGGCCGACCTGGCATGTCGGCGCACGGCCACGGGACGGCGGGCGGCCCGGCTATCCGGTCGCCTCGCGCAGCGCCCTGCGGCAGAGGGTGTCGGCGCGGCGGGTGGACTCGGGAAGGCGGTAGTCGCGGGCCAGCCGCAGGGTGTGGGCGCAGGCGTTCGGCAGGCCCACCCGGTGCCCGACCGAGACGAACACCGGTTTGACGCCCGGCTGGGTCCGCAGCGCCCGGCCCACCTCCTCGCCGTCGTCGGCCAGCAGCGGCGACGAGTCGCCGCGCCGGGGCCCCGGCTGCTCGTACGAGAAGGTGAACGGGTTCTTGGCCACCCCGATCACCGGCAGTCCGGTGAGCACCCCGAGATGCGCGGCGAGCCCGAAGCGGCGCGGGTGTGCCAGCCCGTAGCCGTCACAGACGACCAGGCCGGGGTCCGAGGTGAGCGCTTCGAGGGCGGCGAGGACGGTCGGGATCTCCCGGAACGCCAGCAGGCCCGGGACGTACGGGAAGGCGACCCGGCCGACGGCGGTGGCCTCGTCGACCACGGTGAGGGTGGCGGCGTCGAGCACGACGGCCGCGGCTGCGACGACATCGCGCACGTCGTCGTACGCCACATCCACCCCGGTCACCAGCCCGCTGCCGGCCGGCGGCCCCGTCTCGTCGAGCACGACGAGCCCGCGCAGCTCGTCCTGAATGGCCCGCGCCTCGGCCTCGTCGGCGGGCATCCTGATCGTCGTCATGGTCACCACAGCGTAGAGGGGCGGTTCCAGGCGGCGTCAGCGTCCCTGATCGTCAGCGGCCTGATCGCCAGCAGCCGGACGCCGGGCCGAGGCGTTTCCAACCACAGGCACCTACGGGCACGCATAAGCACGTAGAGGTGCTCAGACCGCGGGTACATAGGGGTAATGCGGGGCGGGTTCGACAGCGACGGACTCCTTGCCGATTCCGAGGCTCAGCGGGGTGTTGAGCGCCGTGGAGAACATGACGTCGGGGGCGTTGTCCGTCAGAGCGCGGCCGTTCCACTGGAGGAAGCTGTAGCAGGCGGGGGTGCCCACGATGTAGGGCAGCATGTTGGGCAGTACGCGCTCGGCGAAGCCCTGGCCATAGGCGTCGGGATCCTCGCTGGTGCCGTACGCGCGGACGACGCCGGAGATCATGGCGGCCACGGCGCCCGCGTAGTTCCGTACGTCGTCGGCGGGCCTGCCCTGGTTCAGACGGTCGCCCAGATCCTCGTCGAGCTGGGTGAACAAGGGGTGGATCATGGGCAGACCCGCCCGGTTGATCTGCCTCCAGCCGCCCACGTCGGTGGCCAGGCTCGCCAGAGTCCAGGCACTGATACGCCGGTCGGGACCGGCCAGGGCGAGCAGCTCGCTGTCGGACACTTCGAGCACGATCGAGTGGACGGTGTGGCCCGCGAAGAGATTGGCGGCCTTGGCCGGGTCCCAGCCCTCCAGGTCCGCGCGGGTGCCGTTCTTGACAGCCTTGCCGACGGCCTGCAGCACGTCGGGTTCGATCCAGAACGGATCCCCGGCCCTGCCCGCCCATACCCGGGCGCCTCCGACGAGGTCCTGGGTACGGTCCGTGGCGCCCTCGACGACCAGGGTGCCTTCGGCGTGGCTGTCCTGCGCCTCGACGCCGGTGAGGCGGTGCATCCGGTACGGCTGGCGGCCGTCGGGCCCTCGCTCGCCGAAGGTGAAGCGGTAGGTCAGTTCCTCCACCGCGTCGCCATTGCCGTCGATCTTGAATTCGTAGCGGCCCTCGGGGTGCCAGCCGCGCGGGATGTCCTCACCGGCCAGCGAGTGGGAGACGTCCATCACGAAGACCGTGCCCCGCTCGCCGCGGAAGAGGAAGAAGTCGGTGATGTCCAGCCGTGGGTCCTGCCGGGCGATCGGGGAGTCGAGATGGTGCGACATGACATGCTCGCAATCTGTGGAGACCCATATGAACCGATATGACCCCATGGTAACTTTTCGGGAATTTCGGCGCCCATCAAGTGACGCAGGTCACTCGCTATCCGGAGCACGGATCGGGCCGCTCAACCGTCCTTTCCTGTGGGAGTGAGCAGCGCACCCGATCCACCGTCGGTCCGGCGAAGGGGAACAGGCCATGTCACCCGTCATTGAACATGCCATACAGGCCCGGCTCGTCGCGTCCGCCCCCAGGACCGAGACCGTCGTCGTGACGCTCCGGTACGAGCCGGCCGATCCCTTCGCCGTGCGCATGTCGTTCCCCCCGCCCGCGACGCTCGAAGGCACCGAAGTGACCTGGGAGTTCTCCCGTGAGCTGCTGGCCATGGGCATGGCCGAGCCGGTCGGTCTCGGTGATGTGCGGGTACGGCCCTTCGGCTACGGGCGTACGGTCCTGGAGTTCCACGCGCCCGAGGGCACCGCGATGGTCCATCTGCGCACCGCCGACCTGCGCCGCTTCCTGGACCGCTCCGAGGGCGTCGTACCGGCGGGGCGTGAGCATCTCCATCTGAACCTGGACCACGATCTGACCGAGCTGCTGCGCGACGCCTGCTGAGAGCCGACGCCCGGCCCGGCCTCGCCCGGCCTCTCGATAATCCCTTTGACACCCGCCCGCCCGCCTTCCTACGGTGGGCGGCGTCCTGTTGTCGTCGATTGGAGTAGGACGTTGCTCGTCTGAGGTCCTGAGACACCGTGCCGCACAGCTTCCGGTTCCGGCTGTGCGTTCTCGTGTGTGGCCTCGGCGTCGAGCCGTTCTCCCCCGACCGGGACTCTCCCGTATCGCGGTGTCTCCATCCGTTGCCCCGCCATCTCACCGCACTTCGCAGCAACCGGAGACCCGTATGTCAGCTTCCCTTGCCCACATCACCTGTACCGCGCTCTCCTTCGGCTGGCCCGACGGAACGCGCGTGTTCGACGGATTCCAACTGGCCGTCGGCCCCGGCAGAACCGGTCTGGTCGGACTCAACGGATCAGGGAAATCAACCCTGTTGAAGCTGATCGCGGGCGAACTCACCCCCACCGGCGGGACGATCGGTGTCTCCGGTGACATCGGTTACCTCCCGCAGACCGTGGTGTTCGACACCTGGGTACGGGTGGACGAGGCCCTCGGAATCGCGGCGACCCGGACCGCCCTGCACGCCATCGAGGCGGGCGATCCGAGCGAGGAGCACTTCACCGCCGTCGGCGACGACTGGGATGTCGAGGAACGCGCCCGTGCCGCCCTCGATCAGCTCGGACTCGGGCACATCGGCCTCGACCGCACCATCGGCGAGATGTCCGGCGGCGAGTGCGTACTGCTGCGGCTGGCCGCGTTGCTGCTGGCCAGGCCCGGTGTGCTGCTGCTCGACGAGCCCACGAACAACCTCGATCTGCACGCGCGCCGACGGCTGTACGCGGCGGTCGCGTCCTGGTCCGGGGTGCTGGTCGTGGTCAGCCACGACCGTGAACTCCTGGAGCGCGTCGACCAGATCGCCGACCTGCGGGACGGCGAGGTGCGCTGGTACGGCGGTACGTATTCGGCGTACGAGGAGACCCTGGCCCGTGAACAGGAGGCAGCCGAGCGCATGGTGCGGGTCGCCGAGGCGGACGTACAGCGGCAGAAGCGCGAACTGGCGGACAACCGGCTCGCGTTGGCCAAACGGGCGCGCTACGGCCAGAAGATGAGCGACAACAAGCGCGAGCCGCGCATCGTGATGGGCCTGCGCAAGCGGGCCGCCGAGGAGTCCGCGGGCAAACAGCGCGTCCTGCACGCGGAGAAGCTCGCCGAGGCGAAGGAGCGCCTCGACGAGGCGGTGGAGGCGGTACGGGACGACGACGAGGTCCGTATCGACCTCCCGCACACCCGGGTCCACCCGGGCCGGAGCGTACTGAGCCTGCGCGATGTGCGGCTGCGGTACGGGGCCGGGGCGCGGGCAGGGGCCGACACCGACGCCGCGGACGAGGCCAAGCCCGGGACCCGAACCGGGTCTGGGCCCGGGACCGGGACCAGCACCGAGCCAGGGGCCGGGGCTGAGCCCGCGACCGGGGCCAGTACTGGAGCCGGAACCGAGCCAGGAGCCGAGCCCGGGACCGGCACCGGGGCCAGGCTGGAGATCCACGGGCCCGAGCGGATCGCGCTCGTCGGGCGCAATGGCGCGGGCAAGACCACCCTGCTCCGGACGCTCGCCGGGGAGCTGGAACCGCTCTCAGGCGAAGCGCTCACCCACGTACCGCTGCGCTTTCTGCCCCAGCGGCTGGACGTGCTCGACGACACGCTGACCGTCGTGGAGAACGTGGCCCACTTCGCGCCGGCCGCCACGAACAACGCGATCCGGGCGCGGCTGGCCCGCTTCCTGTTCCGCGGCGCCCGCGCCGAACAGCCGGCCGGGACACTCTCCGGCGGAGAGCGCTTCCGCGCCTCGCTCGCCGCCCTCCTCCTCGCCGAACCCGCTCCCATGCTCCTGATGCTGGACGAGCCCACGAACAATCTGGACATGGCCAGCGTCCGCCGGCTGACCGCCGCGCTGGAGTCGTACGAGGGAGCACTGATCGTGGCGAGCCACGATCTCCCGTTCCTGGAGTCGATCGGCATCACCCGCTGGCTGCTCCTGGACGGAGAGCTGCGGGACACGAGCGCGGAGGAGGTACGGGAGACGCACCTGCCGTAGCCGGCCGTCCCCACCCGGGCGCGGGCGCGGGTGCGACGCGGACCCGGGCGCGGTGTGCCGGCCACAGCCGCACCCGCGCCCTCAGCCACACACGCACCCGCACCCGGGTCCGCACTCCGTACTCCGCGCTCCCCAACGCCCCGAAACTCGACAGAAGTTGTCGGGATTAGCCGTTAGCGTCGCGGCATGTCCAAGAACATCGTCATCACCGGTGCCCGGGAGAACAACCTCCGGGACGTGTCCCTCAGCATTCCCAAGGACAAGATCACCGTGTTCACGGGGGTGTCCGGCTCGGGGAAGTCCTCGATCGTCTTCGATACCGTCGCCGTGGAGTCGCAGCGGCAGCTCAATGAGACCTTCACCTCGTTCATCAGGAACTTTCTGCCGAAGTACGAGCGGCCGCAGGTCGACGCGATCGACGATCTGTCGGTGGCCGTGGTGGTGGATCAGAAGCCGATCGGGGGGAACGTCCGGTCCACCGTGGGCACGATGACCGACATCTACTCGGTGATCCGGGTGCTGTTCTCGCGCCATGGCACCCCGAGCGCGGGCACAGCCGCCGCCTATTCCTTCAATGACCCTTCGGGGATGTGCGCCGTCTGTGACGGGGTGGGGCGGGTGGTCGCGCTCGATCTCGACCGGGCGATCGACTGGACCAAGTCGCTCGACGAGGGTGCGCTGTTGCTGCCCGGGCTCTCGGTGGGGAGCTGGGAGTGGAGTCTGTACGCGGACTCCGGGCGCTTCGACCGGACCAAACCGATTGCCGAGTACTCCGCAGAGGACCGCGAACTGCTCCTGCACGGCGCGGACTTCAAGGTCCGGCTGCAACTGAAGTCGGGGTCGGCGGACATGAAGTTCGAGGGCATAGTCAGCAGGTTCAGCCGGCTCTTCCTCAAGCGCGACACGGCCGCCATGTCGGAGAAGCGCCGGGAGGCGGCGGCCCGCTTCACCGTGGACCGGCTGTGCGAGGCCTGTGGCGGAGCCAGGCTCAACGAAGCCGCGCTGGCGACCCGGATCGACGGTCTGAACATCGCCGACTGGGCGGCGATGGAGGTCGCCGATCTGGTGGAAGTACTGGGCCGGATCGACGATCCGGTGGCCGCGCCGCTGGCCGCCGCCGCCCGTGAGCGTCTGGAACGGCTGGTGGGGATCGGGCTCGGCTATCTCAGTCTGGACCGGGAGACGAGCACGCTCTCCGGCGGTGAGGGCCAGCGCCTCAAGGTCGTACGCCACCTGGGAAGTTCACTGACCGGTCTGACCTTCATCTTCGACGAGCCGAGCGTCGGGCTGCATCCGCGTGATGTGGGGCGGCTGAACGAACTCCTGATCCGGCTGCGCGACAAGGGCAACACGGTGCTGGTGGTGGAGCACGACCCGGATGTGATGGCGATCGCGGACCATGTCGTCGACATGGGTCCGAAGGCGGGAACGGACGGCGGACTGGCCGTGTACGAGGGGCCCGTGGAACTGCTCAAGGAGGCCGATACGCTCACCGGCCGCTGTCTGCGGCGCCGTACGCCGCTCAAGGAGTCGTTCCGTACGCCCGCCGGCTGGCTGCCGGTGACCGGGGCGGATCTGCACAACCTGAAGGGCGTCGACGTACGGTTCCCCACCGGTGTGCTCACAGCGGTGACCGGGGTGGCGGGCTCCGGGAAGTCGACCCTGGTCTCCGGTGTGTTCACCGAGGCGTATCCGGAGGCGATCGTGATCGACCAGGGCGCGATCGGCGCCTCGTCGCGCTCCACACCGGCCTCGTACATCGGGGTCATGGACACCGTCCGGAGGATCTTCGCCAAGGGGAACGGGGTCCAGCCGGGGCTGTTCAGCTTCAACTCCTCGGGTGCGTGCGCCGAATGCTCGGGGCGCGGGCTGATCTACACCGATCTGGCCTTCATGGACCCGGTGACCACGACCTGCCAGAGCTGCGAGGGGCGGCGCTTCCACGACGAGGTGCTGGAGCACCGGGTGAAGGGCCGCTCGATCGTCGACGTACTGGACATGACGGCGGCGGTGGCGATGGAGTTCTTCGAGGACAAGGCGCTGCTGCGGAAGCTGCGCACGCTCAATGACGTCGGGCTGACGTATCTCACGCTCGGCCAGCCGCTCAGCTCGCTCTCCGGGGGAGAGCGGCAGCGCATCAAACTCGCCACGCGGCTTCACCGTACGGGCAGTGTGTACATCCTGGACGAGCCCACCACCGGGCTGCACATGGCGGATGTGGACACGCTGGTGGCGCTGCTGGACAGACTGGTGGACGCGGGGAACTCGGTGATCTGTGTCGAGCACAACATGGATGTGGTGAAGCGCGCCGACTGGGTGATCGATCTCGGTCCCGACGGCGGCAAGCACGGCGGGGAGATCGTCTTCGAGGGCACACCTCGCCAACTCCTCGACCACCCTGAGTCATTCACGGCCACGTACCTGAGGAGGGACCTGGCGGCGTGACCGGGCCGGTGGCCCCGCGGGAACAAGGGCCGGGCCTGCACGCATGACCGAGTGCATGACTGAGTGCAAGGAGCCTACATCACTCCGCGTCAGGGGATTCCAGTGCCGCGGGCTTGGCCTCCGGCTTACAACGGCTTTAACCTACGGTGTCGTAACCTACGAACCCGTAGGTAAAAGTATCTCCCGTCCCCAGGAGCACCCGTGGCACTCATCTCTCCCCACCTCGGCAGCACGGACGCGTGGACCGACGCCCGGCTGCTGTACGCGCTGGAGGAGGTGGTGGAGAAGGAACTCAACCGTCATCTCAAGGTCGCCAAGGACTGGATGCCGCACGAGTACGTGCCCTGGTCGGACGCCCGTAACTTCCCCGGGATATTCGCGGACGGCGAGGCCTGGGAGCCTCAGCAGTCGAAGGTCACGGACATCGGCAAGATCGCGCTCGTGGTGAATCTGCTCACCGAGGACAACCTCCCGAGCTACCACCACGAGATCGCCAGCCTCTTCGGCCGCGACGGCGCGTGGGGCACCTGGGTGCACCGCTGGACCGCCGAGGAGGGCCGCCACGGCATCGTGATGCGTGACTACCTGCTCGCGTCACGGGCCGTCGACCCGGACAAGCTGGAGAACTTCCGGATGGCGCACATGTCGGAAGGCTTCGAGTCCGACAACCGGCACTCGATGCTGCACTCGGTCGCGTATGTCGCCTTCCAGGAGCTGGCGACCAGGGTCTCGCACCGCAACACCGGCCATCAGTCGGGCGATCCGGTCTGCGACCGGATGCTGGCGCGGATCGCCACCGACGAGAACCTGCACATGGTCTTCTACCGCAATCTGCTGGCCGCCGCCTTCGAGATCGCGCCCGACCTCACCATGCGGGCCGTGCGCGATGTGGTGATCAACTTCCGTATGCCGGGGCACGGAATGCCCGGCTTCGAGCGCGCCGCCGCGCAGATGGCCATCGGCGAGATCTACAACATGCGGATCCACCACGACGATGTCCTCCAGCCGGTGCTGCGCTACCTCAAGGTGCTGGACATCGACGGGCTGGGTCCGGAGGGGCTCCAGGCACAGGAGGAACTCGGCCTGTACATGGGCGGGTTGAACAGCGAGGCGAGCAAGTTCGACGAGAAGCTCGCCGCTCGCAAGGCGCGGATGGCGGCACGCGCCGCCGGCTGAGCCCGGGCGAGGGCGGCCGACGGCGGGCCCGTACACGCCCCCTGGGCCCGCTGCCGCTGCCCGCTTCCCGGTTAGCCGTGAGGTTTCTCCGCGCCGCTCGCGGACTCCTCGTACGCTGTGCCGGATGAAACCCGTCACACGCCTCTTCCTCATAGGCGCGCCCGTCGTGGTCGCCGCCGCCGTCATCTTCGGCGGTGGCGGCGGTTCCGGGGTGCTCGCCGACAATCCGCCCTCGTACCCCGAGCACACCGGCGCGCCCAATCCGCTGGCGCCCGGTGCCCTGGAGAACGAGGAAGAGGTACGGAAACGGATCGACGCGATGCCGCCGGGACTCGCGGACCCGGAGAAGAAGGAGATCGCCGCGCGGCTCGTGGCCAGCGCGGAGAGCTCCACACTCGACTGGCGGGGCCTGTACGGCACCATCGAGGACCTCGGGGACGGCAACGGCTATACGGCCGGGGTCATCGGCTTCTGCTCGGGCACCAACGACATGCTGCAACTGGTCGAGTCGTACACGAAGAGCCACCCGGACAATCCGCTCGCGCCGTATCTCCCCGCGCTGCGCGCCGTGGACGGCACCGATTCGCACGAAGGCCTCGACCCCGGTTTCCGCGAGGCCTGGGCGCAGGCCGCTCAATCTCCGGACTTCCGGGCCGCGCAGGACGCGGCCCGGGACCGGATCTACTTCGATCCGGCGGTCCAAATGGCCAAGATGGACGGGCTCGGCACGCTCGGGCAGTTCATCTACTACGACGCGATGGTGCTGCACGGCCCGGGGCTCGATCCGCACGGCTTCTACGGGATCCGCGAGGCGGCCATGAAGACGGCGCGGACTCCGGACCGGGGAGGCGACGAGAAGGCGTATCTCGACGCGTTCCTGGACAGCGGCCGGGCCGTGATCAAGGCCGAACTGATGACGGCGCAGCGGGACTCGTCCCGTATCGACACCGCTCAGCGGGTCTTTCTGCGGGACGGCAACATGGCCCTCGAACCGCCGCTGACCTGGGAGATGTACGGGGAGACCTTCCGGATCGCAGCGCACTGAGGCCGGTCACTGGAGCCGGTCACGCCCGAGGTCCGTCGTGCCCGGGGTCCATCGCACCCGGTCTCGTGCTCGGATCCCGTGCTTGCGTCCGTCGGCTCAACTCGTGGCGGTACGGCGGAGGTTCTGGCGTTCCTTCTCGGAGAGCCCGCCCCAGACGCCGAACCGCTCGTCGTTGGCGAGGGCGTACTGCAGGCAGGCTTCCCGTCCTTCGCAGGCCCCGCACAGCCGCTTCGCCTCGCGAGTGGAGGAGCCGGGGGCGGGGAAGAAGAACTCGGGACCGGTCTGGGCACACAACGCGCTCTCCTGCCAGGAGAGTTCATGCTCGGCGCCCCGGGCCGTGGCGGTGCGGGTGGTGATGTCGGTGATGTTGATCGGCATGACCGACAGGCTGCCCGGTGGCGATAAACGATCGATTGACGAGGCGTCAATGCCCCGGTGGCCACCGGCGTGTCGCGACCACGGGCATGCCGGTGCCGGGCATCGCGGCGCCAGGCATCACGGTCTCAGGCGTCAAAGTCCGGTGTCAGGCGTCGCAGTCTCAGGCGTCGCGGTCCACCCCCTGCATCACCGCGAAGCGCGCGCCGTACGGGTCGGCCAGCTTGGCATACCGTCCCACGCCCTCGATATCGGTCGGGCCCATCCTGACCGTACCGCCCAGTTTCTTGGCCGCAGCGACCGTACCGTCGCAGTCCGTGACCGCGAAATAGAGCTGCCAGTGCGGTTCGGCGCCGGTCTCGACCGGGTCGGTGCCGAGCGTGACGAAGCCGCCGAACATGGTCTCGGAGCCCTGGCCCGCAGGGTGCATCATGCGGTACGTACCGCCGTCGGGCATCGGCATGCTGGTGGTCTCCCAGCCGAAGACCGCGCGGTAGAAGGCGTACGCGGCGGTCTCGTCCGGTGTGTACAGCTCGCACCAGCAGAGGCTGCCCGGCTCGTCGACCACGTCCAGGCCCTTGTTGCCGCGCGGCTGCCAGACCGCGAACCGGGCGCCGACGGAGTCGGTGAAGACGGCCATCCGGCCGAACTCCATGACGTCCATGGGCGTGAGGACGACGGAACCGCCCGCCTGGTGCACGGCCTTCGCCGTGGCGTCCGCGTCCGGCGTCATGAAGAACAGGAACCAGGACGTCGGCCCCTGGTCGGTCGGCATGGGCATGGCGGCCGCCGCGGTCCTCGCACCCAGCCGGAACATGCCGTATCCGCCGGTGTCGGGGCCCGCGGACATGAGGCTCCAGCCGAACAGACCGTTGTAGAAGGCGTTGGCGCCCTTGGTGTCCGGGGTGCTGAGTTCGACCCAGATCGGGGATCCGGGGGCAAAAGGACTCGTGAGCATGGTGCGCTCCTTCATGGGACCCCGCCGATCCGCTGATCCACCGATCCGCTGATCCCGCTGATCCGCCGCTCTGCTTGCTGATCGCGCCTGTCCTCCTGAGTCTGCCCCGGAAGCCGGGGCACCGCATGTACGGGCCGACCGGGCGCGGGAACGGTCCGCCGGCCGTACGGAACGGGAGATGCGGCACCGCACAGGAGACCGCACGACCGTGCGTTCAGTACAGTGGGGCGATGAGCACCTCGACGGGCAGGCACACGGGCGGACGGGCGAACAGGCAGGTGGAAGGCCCATCGGGCGTGCGGGTGGACGGGCGCGTCGAGCGCGGCAACCAGACCCGGCGGCTGGTACTGGACCGGACGATGGACATCGCCTCGGTGGAGGGGCTGGAAGGGCTCTCCCTCGGCCGTATCGCCACCGATCTGAAGCTCAGCAAGAGCGGTGTCTTCGCCCTCTTCGGCTCGAAGGAGGAGCTTCAGCTCGCGACGATCCGCGCGGCCGTCGAGGTCTTCGGCGAGCGTGTCGTACAGCCCACGCGCGCGCTGCCGCCGGGCGCCGCCCGCGTATGGGCGCTGTGCCGCAACTGGCTCACGTACTCGGCGGACCGGGTCTTCGCCGGGGGTGTTTCTTCTACGCCGTCTCCGCCGAGTTCGACGCGCGCGGCGGCCCGGTGCACGACGCGATCGCGCGGACCCGCGACGACTGGGTCGGCTATGTGGAACGTACGGTCGCCAAGGCGCGGAGCGCGGGCGGCTTCACCGATGAACTGGACATACCGCAGCTCGCCTTCGAGATCATCGCGCTGATGGAGGCGGCAAACGCCCAGTCGGTGCTGCACGGCGACGATGTGGCGTACGAGAGGGCCGGGCGGGGCATTCTGCGCAGGCTGCGCGCGGAGGCGACGGATCCGGGTGCGCTGCCGGAATTCCCGGGGTTCAGCGAGAGCCGGACGGGCCCCGGACCGGTGTCAGAGCAGGGCTGATCCGGGACGCGGCCCGGCGACCGGCCCGTCGGGTACGTTCGCCGGCTGCCCAGCGCCCGGTGTGGCCGCCGCCTGCCCGGCGCCGGGTGCGGTTCGCGGCAGCTCCGCGCCGGATACGGTCCGCAGCCGCTCCGCGTCGGATACGGTCGCCGGCTGTTCCGCGCGTATGAACTCCACGGCGTCGGCGACCACTTCGGGGTCCGCGACGATCCGCCGGTGGCCCAATCCCCGGGTGACGACGAGCCGCGCGCCTCCGCCGGGCCTGCCCTCGTACGCGCGTACAAGCGCCCGGGACTGGCCGAGCGGCACCATGTCGTCGCGCTCGTCGTGGAAGAGCAGCACGGCGACATCGAGCTCCTCCGGCCGGTATGTGGCGTCGAAGCGCGGCCAGAGGTCCGGCTCGCCCGGGAACAGGGTCCGCTCGATACGGCGGCGCAGTTCGTCGACGACCCGCTCGCGCACCCCGAGCCCGGCGCGGAAGCCGTCGAGAATATGGCCGAATTCGGTTACTCCGCCGATGCCGACCACCCGGCGCGCCTCGACGCCGTCGCGCAGCGCGAAGAAGGTCGCGAGAACGCCGAAGGAGTGCGCCACGACCGCTTCGAAACGGCCGTGCTCCTGGTGCAACTGTCGGATGACCGCCCGGAGTTCGATGATGTTCGTGTGCCGCCCCTCCGACGCGCCGTGCCCCGGGGCGTCGAAGGCGACCGGGCTGTATCCCTGCTCGCGCAGCGCGGTGGCGAGGCGCGCGAAGCGCGAGGCGCGTGAGGACCAGCCGTGGACGAGAAGCACCGGCCGCGTTCCGTCGCCCCACTGGTAGGTGACAACGGACTGGCCGTGGACGGTGATCCGTCCGGTACGGGCGGCGGCCATCACCTCACTCTCGTCGGAGCGCGGCCGGGCACGGCCCGTGGGGCAGCGGAAGACGGCGAGGGCGGCGCGTCCGGCGAGGCCGGGGGCGAGGTACGAGGCGGTGTTGAGGGCGGTACGGAGGAGCGCAGCCGTGGGTGACATGGCCCGGATCTCCTTGGTCGGCCGACGAGGTGGGACGATGCTAGCACGACCGTTCGTACAGTTTTGAATCGAGACCGAGACCGAGAGCCAGACCTCAGCACGGGGCGGGCGGGCCGGACACGGAAAGGCGGGCCGTCACCCGCCCCGAGGCGACGGCCCGCCCCAACTCGGCACCCCCGAAACGGAAGCGCCGTACAGCTAGGGCCTAGTGGCCCGAATGGCCGCTTGCGCCCTCCGCGCCCTTCTCCGCGTCGGCCGCTCCCCGCGCGCCCATCGAGTGGTGCGGTTCGTAGCCCGGGATCGTGCCGTCCGGCTTCTTCACCAGGAGCAGACCCGCCATGCCCATGTCCGAGTGGCTCTGCACATGGCAGTGGTACATCCATGCCCCCGCGCCCACATGCTCGCCCGCGAGGACCTGGAAGCCGAAGGAGTCCGCCGGGCCGGTGATCTTGGTGTCGATCACCCGGCTCGGGTCGTCGGGCCCGGTGAGCAGGCCGGTTCTGTTGTCCGCCCAGCGATGCCCGTGCATATGGAACGTGTGGTAGAACTCGCCGTGCGTGATCATGATGATCTCGACCCGCTCCCCCACGGTCGTCTCGAAGTTGGGGGCCTCGCTGCCGGACTTGTTGTTGATCGTCATGTCGTTGAAGACGATCGTGAACTGCTTGTCCGGAAGGATGTCGCCCTTCCTGCGGACGACGAGGGGACCGTAAAGCCCCTTGCGGAGACCACCGGTGCCGTGGTCCGTACCGACCACATGGTCGTGGTAGTGCCAGTAACCGGCGCTGCCGGGCCGCCAGGTGCCGTCCGCGCGCCTGCCCGGGGCGTGGGTGCGCCAGGTGTACGTACGCGTGCCGCCGGGCTCGACATGGCTCTTGTTCATCCGGGTGCCGTCGCTGGCTATGTCGAAGTCGACGCCGTGCACATGGAGACTGACGTCCACATCCGTGGTGTTCTCGAACTCGATGTGGAGCGTGTCCCCCTCGTTCAGCTCGATCAGCGGGCCCGGCACCGTCGCCTTGCCCTTCTCGAAGCCGTAGCCCATCTGACCGTTCGGCAGCGCTTCGGCGTACATCTTGAGATGGCGCACCTGGCCCCCGGCGGGGGCCGTCCTGGGCGGGGTTTCGGCCGACACCGCCGTGGGCGCCGAGGCGAGCGACAACGATGTCACCCCTGTGGCCGCGACCGCACCGCCCGCCAGCAGCCGCCGGTTGAAGCTCCGTCTGTCCATGGCCATACCGACTCCCCAGTGCCGTACGGAGATTGACGGGGCGCAAGAGACCCCGGGGACGGGCACACCGTAGACCAGCCATCCATGTTTATCCACAGCCAGGACAAAGTTGGTTCGATTGCGGTTATACCTATTGGCGAGTCGCTGAAAGGGGTCTAGCTTCATTCGCTGTTGCTATGACCACAGAGGGGTGGGTGAACACATGCAGCGCGCACCACATCACCGGTCTAGATCCAGGCGCGGGATGGCCGCGGCCCTGGTGGCCGGCACGATGGCGGCGTCACTGCTCGGCGGTACCGCCGCATCGGCCAAGCCGTACCCGGAGGCGGCCTCGACAACGTTGTCCCTTCCGTCACCTCCGGGCGGAAAGAACGTCAAGGTCCTGGTTTTCCACGCCTCGGCCACTGAAGAGTCGCCAGTCGTGAATGCCGGAATCGAGGCGATCGAGACCATCGGCCTCACCGGGCCCGAGGCCGGCCGGTTCAAGACAGAGGCCACGGACGACGGTTCGGTCTTCACGAATGCGACGAAGCTGGGCAAGTACAACGCGGTGGTCTTCCTGACCGGCGGCGGCGATGTGCTCGACCCCGAGCAGGAGGCCGGTCTCGAAGCCTTCGTGGAGGCCGGCGGCGGATTCCTCGGGATCCATGACGCGGCCCGTACGGAGCCGTACTCCGACTGGTTCACCGGGCTGATCGGCGCGCGGCCGACCGGGGCCCCCACCGCCGTCCAGCGCGCGACCGTCGAGGTCGGCGACCGTATCCACCCGGCCACGAAGAATCTGCCGCTGGAGTGGAAGCGGCCGGACAAGTGGTTCAACTGGTCGGCGAACCCGACCGGCAAGGTGCACACGGTGGCCCGGGTCCGCGAGGCCAGTTACCAGCCGGGGACCGGTGCCAATGGCGCGGACCACCCGATCTCCTGGTGCCGTGACTACGACGGCGGCCGGTCCTTCTACACCGGCATGGGCGGTACGCCCGAGTCCTTCGCCGAGACAGACTTCCGCGACCATCTGCGCGGCGCGCTCCAGTGGACGACGCGGCTCTCCCGCGCCGACTGCAAGGCGACCATCGACGCCAACTACACGGCGGAGCGCCTCACCCAGCCGAACCAGGCGGGCCAGCAGGACCAGATCGGCGAGCCGCACGGCCTGGTCACCGCGCCCGACGGACGGGTGCTGTACATCGGCCGCGGCGGCGGGGACAACTCCGCCCCTGTGGTGACCGACTGGAACAACCCGGATGTCGGCAAGGGTCTGGGTCAGATCCATGTCTACGACCCCGCCACCAAGAAGACAACACTGGCGGGCGCGCTGACGGTCTTCGGCAACAAGGGCGGCGGCGACGAGCTGGTCAAGGTCGAGGAGGGGCTGCTCGGTATCGAGCTGGACCCGAAGTTCGAGACCAACGGCTGGGTGTATCTGCACTACACCCCGCACTCGCAGCTCAACCGCGACACCCAGATGGCCGAGCGCCGGGTCTCCCGCTTCACCCTCGACCTGGCGACCAACAAGCTGGACCTCGCCTCCGAGAAGGTCCTGCTGAAGTGGCCCGTCCAGGTGCACAGTTGCTGCCACGCGGGCGGCGGCATGGCCTGGGACTCCAAGGGCAACCTGTACATCGCGACCGGCGACAACAACTCGTCGGGCTTCAGCGACGGCTACTCGGGCAACAACCCGCAGCCGAACTACAAGGGCGTCTCCTTCGCCGACGCGCGCCGCACGGCGGGCAACACCAACAACCTGAACGGGAAGATCCTCCGGATCCACCCGGAGCCCGACGGCACGTACACCCTGCCCGAGGGGAACCTGTTCACGGGCAAGGAGATGGACGAGGGCGGCGGCAAGACCCGCGGCGAGATCTATGTGATGGGCGTCCGCAACCCGGCGCGTATCTCCATCGACAAGAAGACCGACATCCTCTACGCGGGCTGGGTCGGCCCCGACGCGGGCTCGCCGAGCACGGTGTGGGGTCCGGCGAAGTACGACACGTTCTCCGCGATCACCAAGGCGGGCAACCACGGCTGGCCGTACTGCATGGGCAACAACCAGCCGTACAGGGACCGTAATCTGCCCGACCCCAGCAAGCCGCTGGGCTGGTACAACTGCAACGCGCCGAAGAACGAGTCGCCCAACAACGACGGTCTGGTCAACCTGCCGCCGATCACGGGCAACACGATCTGGTACTCCCCGCAGGGCGGTGCCCCCGACTACCCGCGTGACGCGAACGGCGTGCCCAGCTACAAGGCCGCGGAGGCCAAGTATCTGCTGCCGTGGCTCAAGGGCGGCGGCCAGGCGACCATGGACGGCCCGGTGTACCGGTACGACGCGCAGAACGCCAGCGCGGTCAAGTGGCCGGAGTACTGGGACGGCAAGTGGTTCGTCGGTGACTTCTACGACGCGGCCGACAGCCCGCGCCACGCGGTGCTGACCGACCCCAAGACCATCGGCAAGGGCGGTCTTCCGGTGCACGCCGAGACCCTGAAGAAGATCATCCCGGTCGGCAATGGCGGCATCCGCAACCTGATGGACTGGAAGTTCGCCCCGGACGGCTCGCTCTATGTCCTGGACTACGGGCGCGGCTTCTTCACCTCCGACTCCCAGTCCGCGCTCTGGCGTGTGACGTACAAGGGCGGTGAGCCGACCCCGGCCGCCGCCGATCTGGCCAGAAAGGCGGCGCAGTGAGACACCGATCCCATCGTTCCCCGCTCAGGTATCGGCCTCTGCGACTGTGGACGGCCCTGGTGGGCGCGTTCCTGATGGTGCTGGGCCTGACCTCGACCGCCGCGTACGGCCGGGCCGTCGAGCGCCCGGACGGCGCGAAGGCGGCCGCTGCCCAGGTGCTGACCTGGACGGCGGGCGACCCGATCGACCGCTATCTCAGCTTCCCGACCACCGCGCTGGCCGGGCCGACCACGATCGTCTTCGAGAACAGCACGGCCACCGGCAACACCACGGGCATGCCACACACGCTGACCTTCGATGTGTCGGATCCCGAGTACAACAACGACGTCCCGCTGAACATCCTGGCCAATCCCAGTGACGCCAACGGCGGGAAGTACACGGTCGAGGTCAATCTGACCCCGGGCAAGTACCGCTTCCGCTGCTCCATCCCCGGGCACAGCACGATGACCGGCGTGCTCACCGTGACCGAGGTCGGCCCGGGCGACACCACCGCTCCGGAGACCAACGCCACGGTGCAGGGCCAGCAGAACGCCGACGGCGCGTTTGTCGGCTCGGCGACGGTCGCGGTGACGGCGACCGACGCGGGCTCCGGAATAGCGACGACGGAGTACGCGGTCGGGGCCGACGGGCCCTGGCAGCCGTACACCGATCCGGTGGTGGTCGACCAGGTCGGCAGCCATCTGATCCGGTACCGCGCCACCGACCAGTCGGGGAACGTGGCGGCGGAGAAGTCCGTCGAGTTCGCCGTCGTCGCCCCGCCGACCGATGACACGGCCCCGCCGGAGACCTCGGCGACCGTGAGCGGCGAGCAGGACGACGCGGGCAACTATCTGTCGATGGCCACGGTCACCGTCACCGCCTCGGACACCGGCTCGGGCGTCAACACCATCGAGTACGCGCTCGGCGCGAGCGGCGCCTGGCAGCCGTACACCGCTCCGGTGATGGTGCATCAGGTCGGCTCGCACACGGTCCGCTACCGCGCGACCGACAAGGCGGGGAACGCGGCGGCCGAGAAGTCCGTCGCCTTCACCGTCGTGGAGCCGCCGGCGCAGGACACCACCGCGCCGCAGACCTCGGCGGCCGTCACGGGTGACAAGAACGCCAATGGCGCCTTCATCACCAGCGCCAAGGTGACGCTGACCGCGACCGACTCCGAGTCGGGTGTCGACAAGGTCGAGTACTCCCTCGACGGCGGGCCGTACCTCGCGTACACCACGCCCGTCATCGTCGACCGGGTCGGCTACCACACGCTCGCGCACCGCGCGACCGACAAGGCGGGCAACACCTCACAGGCCAAGCAGGTGTCGTTCACCATCGCGCAGGGCGGCGGCGTTCCGGCGCCCAACTGCCCCGAGTACGACGAGCGGTTGACGGTCATCGTCGGTACGGTCGACTCGGGTGTGCCGAACCGGCTGACCCGTAACCGCTGCACCATCAACGAGCTGATCGAGGACGAGCGGGAGTGGACCTCGCACGCCCTCTTCCTCAAGCATGTCGACACCGTGCTCGACAAGCTGTTCGCCGACAATGTCATCGACCAGCGCGAGTTCAACAAGATCACCCGGGCCGCCAAGCAGTCCAAGATCGGGAAGCCCGGCCAGACGGAGGGCTACCGCGACCTGTTCGACGGTACGGCCGAGTCCTTCGCCAAGTGGGAGCAGGTGGGCGGCGGCAAGTTCGCGCTCTCGGGCGACGGTGCGATCACCAGCAGCACCACGGTCGAGGGCATGGGCATGCTGTGGTTCCCGCAGCGCACGTACGGGAACTTCTCGCTGAAGCTCCAGTTCCGTGACGACGCCCCGGGCAACGGCAACGCCAACGGCGGGGTCTTCGTCCGCTTCCCGAACGTCCACAACCACCCGGAGGAGTCCCGGCCCGAGTGGGTCGCCATCAACTACGGGCACGAGGTGCAGATCCTCGACCGCCCGGACGGCGACATGTACAAGACCGGCTCGATCTACGGATTCGACCGGGTGGGCCTCGGTGGTGCGGGAGTCACCCCCAAGGGCACCTGGAACGACTACGAGATCCGGGTGGTCGACCAGCACTACACGATCCTGCGCAACGGTGTGGTGATCAACGAGTTCGACAATGTGGGCGGGCAGACCTTCACGCCGCCGCGCGCCGGTGACCCGGGCACGGACGGCCGGCGGTACGCCACCGGCTACATCGGGCTCCAGGTCCATGGCACCACGGATGTGATCTCGTACCGCAACATCCGGATCCAGGAGCTGTAGCCCCCGGCTGACGGCTCACACACGAGTGCTGTGCCCCCTTCTCCGACGGGAGAGGGGGGCACAGTGCTGTCCGGCGGAGCCGACGAGAGGGCATGAGGAGTCCGGTGGAGCCGGCAAGGGGGCAAGGGGGCACAGTGACGTCCGCGCCGCTTCTCGGCTACTTCTCGTCCTGCCGTTTGGCGCGGCTCGGCGCGACCCGCTTCGGTTCGCCCGGCATCTTCGGATAGTCCGGCGGGTACGGCATGTCCCCCACGCCGTCGTCCCGCTCCTGCCGGCCGGCCAGCTCCAGCAGCCCCTCCAGGCTGTGCGCCTCGTCCGCCATCTCCGCGTGTACGTCGCCCACTTCGCCGAATCGCACCGGCATGGTCGCCAGATCGAAGTCCTCCGGCGCCACCTCGTCCAGTTCGTTCCAGCGCAGCGGCGCGGAGACCGGGGCGTGCGCGCTCGGGCGTACGGAGTAGGCGGAGGCGATGGTGCGGTCACGGGCGGTCTGGTTGTAGTCGACGAAGATCCGCTCGCCGCGCTCCTCCTTCCACCACGCGGTGGTCACCCGGCCCGGCATCCGCCGCTCCAGCTCCCGCCCGACGGCGATGGCGCAGCGGCGGACCTCGGTGAAGGTCCAGCGCGGTTCGACCGGCACGAACACATGGAGGCCCCGGCCCCCGGAGGTCTTGGGCCAGCCGCGCAGCCCCTGCTCGTCGAGGAAGGCGCGCAGTTCGTGGGCGGCCCTGACCGCGTCCTTGAAGTCCGTGCCGGGCTGCGGGTCCAAATCGATCCGCAGCTCGTCGGGGTGGTCGGCGCGCCCTCTCCGTACCGGCCAGGGGTGGAAGGTGAGACAGCCGAGGTTCGCCGCCCAGAGCACGGCGGCGACCTCGGTGGGGCAGATCTCGTCGGCGGACCGGCCGCTGGGGAAGTCGATTCGGGCGGTGGGAATCCAGTCGGGCAGGTTCTTGGGAGCCCGCTTCTGGAAGAAGGACTCGCCGCCGACGCCCTCGGGATAGCGCTCCAGGGTCGTGGGCCGGTCGCGCAGCGCGCGCAGGATCCCGGGCCCCACGGCCAGGTAGTAGCGCGCGACATCGAGCTTGGTGAAACCGCGCTCGGGGAAGTAGATCTTGTCCGGGCTGGACAGCCGTACGGTCCTGCCGCCCGCTTCCAGCTCCACCGCTGCACCCATGGGGGCCACGCTAGGCCGGGCGCGGGCGGAGTGCATATCGGAGCGCGGCGGGGTGAGCGGGCCGCGCAGGGTGATGCGCGGGTGTGCGGGGTGCTTGTCGGGCGGCGGCAGGGGGTGCGCGAGGTGCCTGCCGGGCGGCGGCGGGCCGGGTTCCCAAGCACAATCGGAGCATGGATCTGCCGGTGATGCCTCCCGTGAAGCCCATGCTCGCCAAGTCCGTGGCCCGGATCCCGCCGGGCATGCAGTACGAGGCCAAGTGGGACGGCTTCCGGGCGATCATCCACCGGGACGGGGACGAGGTGGTGATCGGCAGCCGTACGGGCAAGCCGCTCACCCGCTACTTCCCCGAGCTGGTCACCGTTCTGCGCGAGCAGCTTCCGGGGCGCTGTGTCGTGGACGGCGAGATCGTCATCGTCCACGGGGACCGGCTCGACTTCGACCGGCTCACCGAGCGCATCCACCCCGCGAAGTCCCGGGTGGACACGCTGGCCGAGCGGACCCCGGCGAGTTTCGTGGCCTTCGATCTGCTGGCCCTCGGGGACGCCTCGCTGCTGGACACCCCGCTGGTGGGGCGGCGGGAGGCGCTGGAGGCCGCGTTCATCGGAGTCCACCCGCCGCTGCATCTCGCGCCCGCCACCACCGATCTCGGCATGGCCGAGGAGTGGTTCGAGCGGTACGAGGGCGCAGGGCTCGACGGGGTGATCGCCAAGCCCCTCGATCTGCTCTACCGGCCGGACGCACGGCTGATGTTCAAGGTCAAGCACGAGCGGACCGCGGATGTGGTGGTCGCCGGATATCGCCTGCACAAGAGCGGTCCTGTGGTCGGTTCGCTGCTGCTCGGGCTGTACGACTCCGGGGGCGCCCTCCAGCATGTCGGGGTCTGCGCGGCGTTCCCGATGAAGCGCCGCGCCGAACTGGTGGAGGAGCTGGCGCCGCTGCGCATGGAATCGGCGGAGGGGCATCCCTGGGGCGCCTGGGCCGACGAGTCCGCGCATGAGACCGCCCGGCTGCCCGGCGGGCCGAGCCGCTGGTCCGGCACGAAGGACCTGTCGTGGCTGCCGCTGCGTCCGGAGCGGGTGTGCGAGGTGGCGTACGACCATATGGAGGGCAACCGGTTCCGGCACACGGCGCAGTTCCGGCGGTGGCGGCCGGACCGTACTCCGGAGAGCTGTACGTACGGGCAGTTGGAGGAGCCGGTGCGGTACGACCTGGCGGAGGTGCTGGCACTGCCGACGGGGTGAGGGTGAGGGAGCGGGGTCTGCCGGGCGGGCCGGCGGTCCCGGGCCCAGTGGTCCCGCGGTCCCACGCCTGCGGTCTCGTGTCCTGCGGTCTCGCGTCCCGCGGTCGTGGGGTGGTCGGTCGCGCGGGCGCTGACGTCACGGCCGGTGATCTTACGGACCTGTGACGGCCCGGCGCGTGACCGGGCGTGAGGGCCGTACGGCGCATAGCGTCCCCGTCATGCGTGTACTCGTCACCGGAGGCGCGGGCTTCATCGGCTCGCAGATCGTCACCGCCCTCACCGCGCTCGGCCATGAACCCGTCGTCCTGGACGCCCTGCTGCCCTCGGCCCATCCCGTACCGCCGTCCCCGCCCCCCGAGACCGAGTGGATCCACGCGGACGTCCGCGACAGGACGGCCGTCGCGCGGGCGCTGTGCGGGGTGGACGCGGTGTGCCATCAGGCGGCGATGGTCGGCCTCGGCAAGGACTTCGCGGACGCGCCCGTGTACGTGGGCTGCAACGACCTGGGCACCGCCGTCCTGCTCGCGGGCATGGCGGAGGCGGGGGTACGGGATCTGGTGCTGGCCGGGTCGATGGTGGTGTACGGCGAGGGCCGCTACGACTGCCCCACGCACGGGCGGGTCGCCGCCGGGCCGAGGGCGGCGGCCGACCTGGACGCGGGCCGGTTCGAACCCGGCTGCCCGCGCTGCGGCGCGGAGTTGGTGCCGGGGCTGATCGGCGAGGACGCGCCCACCGATCCGCGGAACGTGTACGCGGCGTCCAAGCTGGCGCAGGAGCATCTCGCGGCATCGTGGGCTCGGGCCACGGGCGGCCGGGCGGTCTCGCTGCGCTACCACAATGTGTACGGGCCGGGGATGCCGCGCGACACGCCGTACGCGGGGGTGGCGTCCTTCTTCCGTTCCTCGCTCGCGCGCGGCGAGGCACCCCGGGTCTTCGAGGACGGCGGGCAGCGGCGGGACTTCGTCCACGTACGGGATGTCGCCCGGGCGAACGCGCTGGCCCTGGCGGCCGTACGGGACCGCGAGCCGGGCGCACTGAGCGTCTTCAACACGGGCAGCGGGGAGCCGCACACGGTCGGCGAGATGGCGTCGGCGCTCGCGTCGGCGCACGGCGGCCCCGAGCCGGTGGTCACCGGCGAGTACCGCCTCGGCGACGTCCGCCACATCACGGCGTCCTCACAACGCCTGAGGGAGGAGCTGGGCTGGCTGCCGGAGGTGGGCTTCGAGGCGGGCATGACGGAATTCGCGAACGCGGAACAACGGGCGACGGGGGCTGTGGCGGCGCCCTGGCGCTCCATGGCCGCCGAGCCGGGCCCCGGCGTCGTGGGCGCCGTCGATGTCGATCTCTCATCCCCGTGACCCGAACGGCCGGGGGCGGTCGCCCGGGTCGCGATGTCCGTGTTTCGTAAGACCTCATATCCCCTTTGTCGGTACCCGAATTCATACGGTGATGACGTGACCCACTCGATTCCCACGGCTCCAGCGGCTCCCACGACTGTCGATGTCGTACTCCCCTGTCTTGACGAGGCCCTCGCCCTCCCCTGGGTACTGGGCCGGATGCCCGCCGGCTGGCGCGCGATCGTCGTCGACAACGGCTCGTCCGACGGTTCGGCGGAGATCGCCGCCGGGCTCGGCGCGACGGTGGTACGTGAGCCCCGGCGGGGGTTCGGTGCCGCGTGCCATGCCGGACTGCTCGCCGCGGAGGCCGAGTTCGTCTGCTTCTGCGACTGCGACGCGTCGCTCGACCCGGGCCTGCTGCCCGCCTTTGTGGCCGAGGTGGCGGCGGGCCGGGCCGATCTGGTGCTGGGCCGCCGGCGGCCGCGTCCGCGCACGGCCTGGCCGCTGCACGCGCGAGCGGGGAATCTCGCGCTGGCCCGCATGCTGCGCCGCAGAACGGGGCTGCGGCTGCACGACCTGGGCCCGATGCGGGCGACCCGCCGCGAGCCGCTCCTCGCCCTCTCCCTCACGGACCGCCGCAGCGGCTACCCCCTCCAGATGGTGGTCCGCGCCGCCGACGCGGGCTGGCGGGTGACGGAACGGGATGCCCCGTACCTCCCCCGCAGGGGCAAGTCCAAGGTGACGGGCACCTGGCGAGGCACCTGGCAAGCGGTCCACGACATGCGAGCGGTACTGGCCCAGCCGCCTGTGGCCATGGGCGGCTCAGGAGCGGCGGGCACCGCCACTCCGGCGGCGGGGCCCGAACGCTCGGCTCACCAGCCGACGACCGCCACCGCAGCAGCTCCTACGGCCGCCGACCCGATGGACACCGTTACGACCGGGGCGGCACCCCGCGAGGCAGCGAGCACCGCCCGCGACACCGCCGGCGCAGACACAGGGCGTACGGCCGCTCCGCAGTCGGCCACCGACCCCGCAGGGACGGACCGTACGGCTCACCGGTCGGCCGACGTCGACGACACGGCTCGTACGGCCACCGCCCCGCCGCACGTCCGCCCCGGCGACAGCCCCGCCGTCACCGACCGGGTGGATACGGGTCCGATCGCAACAGCGGCCGTTGTTGCGACCGAGGCCGTAACCTGCGGGGCCGACGACTCCATGGCCGTCGACCGGGCCCGTACGGGCCGTGCGACCGGCGCTCCGCCTGCTGACGCCCCCGGCGGCAGCCGCGACGGCGCGGGCCGCGCAACGGCCGGGCCGCTGGCCGACAGCCGCCCGGGTACCGACCCTGCGGCCGGCTGCCCCGGCGCCGACGCCACCGGGACCCCGCACCTGGGGGCGTTGTGAGTTGTCTGTTGGTGGTGGCGAAGGCGCCTGTCGCCGGGCGGGTCAAGACCCGGCTCACGCCGCCCTTTTCGGCCGAGGAGGCCGCCCGGCTGGCGGAGGCCTCGCTCGTCGACACCCTGCACGCCGTGCTGGCCGCGCCCGTGCGGCGGCGGGTGTTGGTGCTCGATGGGGTGCCGGGGGCGTGGTTGCCCGCCGGGATCGAGGTCGTACCGCAAAGCGCCGGGGGGCTCGACGAGCGGCTGGCCGCTGCCTTCGGGCTGTGCGACGGGCCCGCCGTGCTCGTCGGGATGGACACCCCGCAGCTCACTCCCGAGCTGCTGGCGCCCGCGCTCGCGCCGGACGCCTGGGACGGATGCGACGCGTGGTTCGGGCCCGCCGTGGACGGCGGGTTCTGGGCACTGGGGCTGGCCGTACCCGATCCGGCGCTGCTGCGCGGGGTGCCGATGTCCGTGCCCGCGACCGGCGCCGTGCAGCGCGGGCGGCTCACCGGGGCGGGACTCGCCGTACGGGATCTGCCGCCGCTGCGCGATGTCGACACCGCGCGCGACGCCGCGCTGGTCGCGGCCGAGGCGCCGGACAGCCGGTTCGCCGCCGCGCTCGCCGGGCTCACCGTGGCCGGGGTGCGATGACCACCGCGGAGGCCAGGCCCGCGCCCTGGCAGACCGGTCCGTACGCCGACGCGCTGCGTACCGGGCGCGGCCCGCTCTTCCTGCGCCGCTCCGACGGCTGGCTGCTGCCACTGGAGGTGGAGCGCTGGTGCGCGGGGCCGGACCGGGCGGATCTGACCGTGCTGGAGCGCTGCCGGGGCAGTGTCCTCGACATCGGCTGCGGCCCCGGACGGATCGTCACCGCGCTCGCCGCCCGGGGCCGCCCCGCGCTGGGCATCGACGTCAGCCCGGCGGCGGTGGCGCACACCGTACGCGCGGGTGGAAGCGCTCTCATACGGTCGGTGTTCGATCCGCTGCCCCGCGAGGGCGGCTGGCACACGGCGCTGCTCATGGACGGCAACATCGGTATCGACGGAGATCCGGAGGCCCTGCTCGCCCGCCTCACCTCGGTTGTCGCGCCGGCCGGTTCGCTGATCGTCGAGACCGCCCCGGCCGGCGTGGACCCGGATCTCGACGAACGCGTCCGGGTACGGGTCGACAACGGCACCGGTACGCCGGGAGACGCCTTCTCCTGGGCCCGCGTGGGCGCCCGCGCACTCATACGCCACGGCCGCGCCGCGGGCTGGACCCCGGCCGAACAGTGGACGGCCGCGGGCCGTCACTTCGTCGCTCTGGAACGTACGGAAAGCACGGAGCGCACGGAGCCCGTGGCACGGGCGGAACGCGTGGATCCTACGGAACGCGTGGGACGGGCGGTGCGACAGAAACGCACGGTACGCAAAGGGCGCCGGCCCTGAAGAAAACCGCGCCCGGGGAGGATCCGCCCCGAAAGGGCCCCTCCTCTGAAGCCCCCGCCGGATCACTCCGCCACGGTGCCGTCCACATACACCCACGCGCCCTCGTGCCGGGCGAAGCGGCTCCGCTCGCTCAGCACCCCCGGCTTGCCCTGATGGGTGAAGCGGGCACGGAAGGTCACGGTCCCGGTGGTGTGGAAGGGGGTGCCGTCGGTGGTCTCCAGGATCTCCAGGCTGGTCCATCGCACCGCGGGGTCGAGATCCACGCCCGGCGGCCGGGTGGCCGGGGCCCAACTCCTCAGCAGGTACGGCTCGTCGCCCACGGCGAACGCGCTGTAGCGGGAACGCATCAGCAGTTCGGCGGTGGGCGGGGTGACCGCGGTGGGCGAAATGGCCCCGGTCGGCGGAGGGACCGCGGCGGGCGGAGTGGTCGCGGTGGCCGCGCCGGCCGCTCCGGAATGGAAGCGACCGCAGCACGCGCCGTACGCGGCGGGCAGCCCGCAGGGGCAGGGGGCGGCGGACCGGTCGGAGCGACCGGTGAGGTCGGGGCGGCTGGGACCGGGGCGGGCGGGTCGTGCGGGGCGTCGGGCCATGCCCCCATTCTCGCGGACGGTTCGCACTGGCTCGGCTCCCGCGGTCCCGGGCCCCTTCCATCCACGCCCGCCTCAGCCCCCGAACGGCGTCCCCGGCAGCCCCTCCCCCGCGTCCGGCAGGACCAGCAGCGAGCCGGAGAGCGGATGCGGGCGTGCCAGCCCCGTACGGGCCGAGGTGATGTACAGGTCCCGCAGCCCGGGACCGCCGAACGCGCAAGCGGTGGGGCGCTGTACGGGCAGCTCGACGGTACGGTCGAGATCGCCGCGCGGTGTGTACCGCCGGATCCGGCCACCGTCCCAGAGGGCCACCCAGACACAGCCGTCCGCGTCGACCGTGAGCCCGTCCGGAAGCCCGGCCCCGTCCTCGATGACCGCCAGGGTGGTCCGTTCGGTGATGCGTTCACCGTCGACGCGGAACCGGTCGACGCGGCGGGTGGGGCTGTCGATGTAGTACATCGTCCGCCCGTCGGGGCTCCAGCCTGTGCCGTTGCCGACCGTGACGGTCAGTGCCTCGGTGACCGTGCCGTCGGGTGCCACCCGGATCAGCCGCCCGCCCCGGTCGGCCTCGTCGTACCGCATGCTGCCAGCCCAGAGCGATCCGTCCGGGGCGATGGCGGCGTCATTGCCCCGGCGGCCGGGCACCGGATCGTGGACCAGCCACGAGAAAGCGCTCTCAGATCCGCCCGAGCCCCCGGAAGCTCCGCGGACCCCGTGGCCCCCGAAGACCCCAGGGCCGTAAAGCCCGATACCGTCCCGGAGGTTGACCACCAGACCGCCCCCGGCGCGCGGTTTGGCCGCGCCGACATGCTGCTCGGTGACCATGACCGTACGGCGGCCGTCGGCCGGATCGTACGTGTGGACGCGCGAGGAGAGGATGTCGACCCAGATGAGCCGGCCGGACGCGGTGTCCCAGGTCGGCCCCTCGCCGAGCACGGCCGTTTCCCGTACCGCGACCTCGACACGCGCCGCCGAAGCCCCCGCCACCGAGGCCCGTGCCGCCGGACCCCGCGCCCCTGAAGCCCCTACCCCTGCGGCACTCACCACGCCCCCCGGTGCCCCAGCCGTACTGAGAGCGTGTTCGCGCCCTTGGCCGCGAGCTGCCCCAGTTCCTCCTCGCGCTCGTCGCTCCACCGGATCACCGGTACGGAGATGGACAGCGCGGCGACGACCCGCCCCGCGCTGTCCCGTACGGGCGCGGCCACACAGCTCACATCCGGGTTGGACTCACGGTGCTCGACAGCGATCCCGCGTTCCCTGATCACCGCCAGCTCGGCCCGCAGCGCATCGGGATCGGTGACACTGGCGGGCGTCATGGCGGTGAACTCGTGCCCGGCGATGCGCAGTTCGAGCTCCGCCTCGGGCAGTGACGCGAGCAGCATCTTGCCCACCGAGGTGCAGTGGGCGGGCAGTCTCCGGCCCGCGGCGGAGACCATACGGACCGCGTGCGTGGAGTCGACCTTCGCGATGTAGATCACGTCGGTGTCCTCCAGGATCGCGACATGGACGGTCTCGTCGCAGGTCTCGGCGATCTCGCGGGCAACCTGTCTGCCCTCGGCGGCGAGATCGAGCTGTTCCGCGTATCTGCTGCCCAGTTGGTACGTACGCACATCGAGCCGGTACCGGCCGGGCTCGCCGGGGACGGGCGCCAGATACGAGCGGGCCGCGAGCGTGGTGAGCAGTTCGTGCACGGTGGTGCGGGGCAGTTGGAGCCTGCGGATGACCTCGGGCGCGGAGAGCGTGCCGTCGCCCTCCAGAAACAGTTCGAGTATGTCCAGGGCCCGCGTCACCGCGGGGACGAGCCGTCCCATGGCCGACCACCCACCCCTCGTGTCCGGTACCTCGGCCGTTGGCCGGAATGACGAACACAGGCTAACCGGCGCGCAACCCATTGACACCCCTCGGAGAGCCTGAATACCGTCACGCCACGATTTCGAACGTGTGACGAAATACCGAACACACACGAGGGGCAACCGCCTTGCGTATTACGGGAATCAGCACACATGTCGTCGGCACACCGTGGCGCAATCTCACCTATGTCCTGGTCCACACCGATGAGGGACTCACCGGTGTCGGAGAGACCCGAATGCTCGGCAGGACCGATGCGTTGACCGGCTATCTGCGGGAGGCGGAGGCCAACCACCTGCGGGGATCGGACCCGTTCGCCGTCGAGGACCTCGTCCGCCGGATGAAGTACGGCGATTACGGCCGGGCCGGTGAGATCGTGATGTCGGGCATCGCCGTCGTCGAGATGGCCTGCTGGGACATCAAGGGCAAGGCACTCGGCGTACCGGTCTGGCAGTTGCTCGGCGGGCGGGTCACCGACCGCGTCAAGGCGTACGCCAACGGCTGGTACACCACCGAGCGCACCCCGGAGGCGTATCACGGGGCGGCGCTGGCGGTGGTGGCCCGCGGCTACCGGGCTCTGAAGATCGATCCGTTCGGCACCGGGCACTACGAGCTGGACCGGGCGGCGAGCAATGAGGCAGTGGCGCTGATCGAGGCGGTACGGGACGCGATCGGACCGGACGCGGAGCTGATGCTGGAGATGCACGGGCGGTTCAGCCCGTCGACCGCGGTACGGCTGGCGCGCGAGCTGGCCCCGTACCAGCCGGCCTGGCTGGAGGAGCCGGTGCCGCCGGAGAATCTGAAAGCGCTCTCCAAGGTCGCGGAGAAGGTGGATCTGCCCATCGCGACCGGTGAACGCGTCCATGACCGGATCGAGTTCAGGGAACTCTTCGAGTCCCAGGCGGCCGACATCATCCAGCCGGACGTCGGGCACATCGGCGGGATCCTGGAGGCCAGAAAGCTGGCCGCGACCGCCGAGACCCACTATGTGCTGGTCGCGCCGCACAATGTCGGCGGCTCGGTACTGACCGCCGCCAGCCTTCAACTGGCCGCCTGCACTCCGAACTTCAAGATCCTTGAGCACTTCAATGACTTCGCGGACGCGGAGATCAAGAAGGTGGTGACCGGCGCTCCGGAGGTCGATCCGGCGACGGGCTGCTTCACGGTGCCGGACGCGCCCGGTCTCGGGGTGGAGTTCGACGCGGACGCGGCGGCCGAATTCCCGCAGCGGCAGGCACGGTTCGACCTGTGGGCCGAGGGCTGGGAGAAGCGCGCCCCGGAGGCGTCCCGGTGAGCGCCCCGGCGAATACTCGCGCGTTAGCCCAGGCCACCACGGTTCCGCGTGGCAGCCGGTCGGTCGTCGTCGAACGGCCGGGGGCACACCGCCTGGTGCACGGCCCCGAGCCCGTACCGGGCCCCGGCGAGGTGCGGATCCGGGTCGCCGCCGCCGGGATCTGTCTGAGCGACCGCGAAGTGTACGAGGGCCGCCGCGACGCGGGCCATGTGCGCTACCCGGTGGTGCCGGGGCACGAGTGGGCGGGCACGGTCGACGCGGTGGGCGAGGGCGTGGATCCGGAGCTGACGGGCCGTCGGACGGTCGCCGAGGGGTTCCGCTCCTGCGGAATGTGCGCGCGCTGCCGGGGTGGCGAGACCTCGCTCTGCACCCGGGGTTACGACGAGACGGGGTTCACCCGTCCCGGTGGTTTCGCGGACCATGTGGTCGTTCCCGCACGGCTGTTGCACCTGCTGGCCGATGACGCCGATCTGCGGGCGGCTGCGCTGCTGGAGCCGGCCGCAGTGGTCGCCGCGGCGGTACGGGCGGGCCGGCCGGAGCCCGGGGAACGGATCGCGGTGGTCGGCGCCGGCACGCTCGGGCTGCTCGCCGTACAGCTCCTCTCGGCCTCCTCCCCGTCGGAGCTGACGGTCATCGATCCGCGCTCCGAACGGGCCTCCAAGGCAAGGGAGTTCGGGGCGAGCGGGGCCGTGGATCCGGCGGTGGCCGGGGAGTTGGGCGGACGGTACGACCTGGTCGTGGAGACCGCCGGGGCGCCGACCACCGCCGCCTCGTCCTGTCTGCTGGCCCGGCGCGGCGGCCGGGTGGTGCTCACCGGGATGTTCGCGCCGGGCGCGAGCGGTATCGACCCGGTGCATCTCTCGCTGAACCAGCTCACGGTACGGAGTGTCTTCGGGGCGCCGTCCGCCGCGTGGTCGTTCGCTGTACGCGCTTTCACCGGCGGACTGCTCGATCCGGGGCCGCTGGTGACGCATGAGTTCCCGCTGGAGCGGTACGGCGAGGCCGTGGCGCTGGTGGGCGGCGGCGATCCGGGTACCGGAAAGGTACTGCTGCGCCCCTGACGGACGGGCCCCCGCGCTCCGCCTCAACTCCCAACTCCCGGTCCCCGGCCCGCCGTTCCCGACCGCGACCCCCGACGCGCGGCCCCTGACGCGCCGCCGAACAGCACTCCGTACCGCCGTACACCCGCCTCCCCGAACCATGTCCGGCATACCGAACACACCGCGCACACCGCCGCACGCATGACACACCGCCCTCGCGCCGACCGAACCGAAGGACTCGTCCGTGACCGACGTATCAGCCCCCGCCCCCCGCCGTCCCGGCGAGCAGGCGCTCGCCACGCTCGGCCTCGCCGCACCCGAGGACCACCCCGCGGACGCCTCCGCCCACACCTTCCCCGACGGGGGTCTGTGGCGTACCGAGATCCCCTCCGTCGAGGGGCCCGAGAGCCTCGCCGTGGTCCTCCAGGAATCCGGCCGCCTCGATCTGCCGGTGCACCGGGTCAGTCAGGGCAGCGGTGTCTGGATGCTCTCCGACACCGAGATCACCGAGATGACCGAGGCCTGCGCGGCCCGCTCCATCGAGCTGTGCCTGTTCACCGGGCCGCGCGGCACCTGGGACACCGGCGGCTCCACCCGTACCGACTCCGGCGGCGCCGGGCTGCGCGCCAGGGGCCATGGCGCGATGGCCGGCTGTGTCGAGGACGCCCTGCGGGCCGCTGAACTGGGCGTACGGTGCCTGCTCGTCGCCGACGAGGGTGTGCTCTGGACCCTGCACCGGCTGCGGGCCCGGGGCATCCTGCCCGCCGACACCACTCTCAAGGTCTCCGCGCTCGTCGGCCCGGTCAATCCGGCCTCGTACGCGGTGTTCGAACGGCTGGGGGCCGACTCGATCAATGTGCCCTCGGATCTGACGCTCGCCCATCTCACCGAGATCCGCCGGAGCAGCCGCGCCCCCATGGATCTCTATATCGAGGCGCCCGACGATCTCGGCGGCTATGTCCGGATGTACGAGACGGCGGAGCTGATCAGACGCGGTGCTCCGCTCTATCTCAAGTTCGGGCTCTCCAAGTCGCCCGGCATCTATCCGTACGGCGCTCAGCTCCGTGAAACCGCTCTCACCGCCGCCCGCGAGCGGGTACGCCGTGGCCGGCTCGTGCTCGATCTGCTCGGGCGCCATGGCGCCGACGGCGGGATGTCGCCGCTCGGTTCCCGGCTGCCGGGCCCGCTCAGCCGTTTTCCCCTCACTCATGACAAGGACTGATGCCCCCATGCGTATCCGCCGTGCCCGCCGGGCCGCACTCGCCGTCACCGCCGTGTCCCTGGTTCTCTCCCTCGCCGCCTGCGGTCAGAACAGCGAGGGCGGCAGCAAGGACGAGTCGAAGGGCGGCGAGGGCTCCACCGTCGGTATCGCGATGCCGACCAAGTCGTCGGAGCGCTGGATCGCCGACGGCTCCAACATGGTCGCCCAGTTCGAGAAGCTCGGGTACAAGACGGACCTCCAGTACGGCGAGGACGATGTCGCCCAGCAGGTCTCCCAGATCGAGAACATGATCACAAAGGGCGTGGACGTCCTGGTGATCGCGGCGATCGACGGTCGCGCTCTCACCGATGTGCTCCAGCAGGCCGCCGACCAGGACATCAAGGTGATCTCCTACGACCGACTGATCCTGGGCACCGAGAACGTCGACTACTACGCGTCCTTCGACAACGAGCGGGTCGGTGTCCTCCAGGCCGGCTATCTCATCGACAAGCTGGGCCTCAAGAGCGGTGGGCAGAAAGGCCCGTTCAGTATCGAGCTGTTCGCGGGCTCCCCCGACGACAACAACACCCGGTACTTCTTCGACGGCGCCTGGAAGACCCTCAAGCCGTACATCGACTCCAAGCAGCTCGTGGTCGGGAGCGGCCAGACCAGGCTGGACCAGATCACCACCCTGCGCTGGGACGGCGGCACCGCGCAGAAGCGGATGGACGACCTGCTGACCAAGGCGTACGGCTCGCGCAAGGTCGACGCGGTGCTCTCGCCGTACGACGGGATCTCCATCGGCATCCTCTCGGCGCTGAAGTCCGACGGGTACGGGACGCCGGCCAAGCCGTATCCGCTGGTCACCGGGCAGGACGCGGAGGTCGCCTCGGTGAAGTCCATCATCGCGGGGCAGCAGACGCAGACGGTCTACAAGGACACCCGTGCCCTGGCGAGGCAGGCCGTGCAGATGGCGGACGCCGTCCTGAACGACAAGAAGCCCGAGGTCAACGACACCAAAACCTATGACAACGAAGTCAAGGTCGTGCCGGCCTATCTGCTGGACCCGGTGAGCGTCGACCGGTCCAACTACCAGTCGGTCCTGGTGGAATCGGGCTACATCAAGGCGAGTGACCTGACATGACCGCCCCCGTCCTGGAGATGCGCTCCATCGTGAAGACCTTCCCGGGGGTGAGAGCGCTCTCAGGTGTCAGCCTCTCGGTCGCGCCCGGGGAGGTGCACGCGATCTGCGGGGAGAACGGTGCCGGCAAGTCCACCCTGATGAAGGTGCTCAGCGGGGTTCATCCGTACGGGAGTTACCAGGGCGAGATTCTCTTCGAGGGCGCCCCCTGTGCTTTCAAGGACATCAGGGCGAGCGAGGCCCAGGGCATTGTGATCATCCATCAGGAACTGGCCCTGGTGCCCTACTTGTCGATCGCCGAGAACATCTTCCTCGGCAACGAGCATGCCACCAGAGGCATCATCAGTTGGAACGAGACGCTGAAGCACGCGGCGTCCCTGCTCGAACGGGTCGGGCTGCGCGAGCGGCCGCAGACCCGGGTCGCCGACATCGGAGTCGGCAAACAGCAGCTCGTGGAGATCGCCAAGGCCCTCGCCAAGCGGGTGAAGCTGCTGATCCTGGACGAGCCGACCGCCGCCCTCAACGACGGCGACAGCGCCCAGCTCCTGCGGCTCATCCTGGAGTTGAAGGCCCAGGGCATCACCTCGATCATCATCTCCCACAAGCTCAACGAGATCGCCGAGGTGGCCGACTCCGTCACGGTCCTGCGGGACGGCAGGACCATCGAGACCCTTGATGTACGGGCCGGCTCCACCACCGAGGACCGGATCATCCGGGGCATGGTGGGCCGCGATCTCGACCACCGCTTTCCCGAACGCACCCCGTACGAAGGCGATCCGGGCGCCGAGCCCGCGCTCGAAGTCCGCGACTGGACCGTGCATCACCCCATCGACCAGCAGCGCAAGGTCGTCGACGGGGTCTCGCTGCGGGTCCGCAGGGGCGAGATCGTGGGGATCGCGGGGCTGATGGGCGCGGGCCGCACCGAGCTGGCGATGAGCCTCTTCGGGCGCTCGTACGGCCGGGGCATCAGCGGCACGGTGTTCAAGGACGGCCGGGAGATCCGGACCCGGACCGTACCGGAGGCCGTCGCGCACGGCATCGCGTATGTCACCGAGGACCGCAAACAGTACGGGCTCAATCTCATCGACACCATCGGCAGGAACATCACGATGAGCGCGCTCTCAAAGGTGGCCAGACGGGGTGTGGTCGACGAGCACGAGGAGACCCGGGTCGCCGAGTCGTACCGCACGAGCATGAACATCAAGGCGCCGACCGTCTTCGAGCAGGTGGGCAGGCTCTCGGGCGGCAACCAGCAGAAGGTCGTCCTGAGCAAGTGGATCTTCGCGGGCCCCGATGTGCTGATCCTCGACGAGCCGACCCGTGGCATCGACGTCGGCGCGAAGTACGAGATCTACACCGTCATCGACCGGCTCGCCGCCCAGGGCAAGGCCGTTGTCCTCATCTCCTCCGAACTGCCCGAGCTGCTCGGCATGTGCGACCGCGTCTACACGATGGCGGCCGGCCGGCTCACCGGGGAGGTCCCCCGGGCGGAGGCCACCCAGGAAGTCCTGATGCGCCACATGACCAGGAACACGAGGTAAGCCGACATGGGTCCGGTCACCACCGACACACCGCACGACGGCGTCCCGGAGAAGGGCGCGCCCGGCGCGGCCCCGCCGCCGTCCCCGTCCGGGCGCTCCACCGCCGGCGCTCTGCTGCTGGAGGCGGCGCGCCGCAACATGCGGCAGTACGGCATGCTCATCGCGCTCGGCCTGATCATCGTGCTCTTCCAGATCTGGACCGACGGTGTGCTGCTCAAGCCGAACAACGTCACCAATCTGGTGCTCCAGAACAGCTATATCCTCGTCCTCGCCATCGGCATGATGATCGTCATCGTCGCGGGCCATATCGATCTGTCCGTCGGCTCACTGGCCGCGTTCGTCTCCGCCGCCTGCGCGGTGATGATGGTCCGGCACGACATGCCGTGGGTGCCCGCGCTGGTGATCGGGCTGCTCATCGGCGCGCTGGCCGGGGCCTGGCAGGGGTTCTGGATCGCCTATGTCGGCATTCCGTCGTTCATCGTGACCCTCGCCGGGATGCTGCTCTTCCGGGGCGGTACGCAGATCTTCCTCGGGTCGCGCTCTCTCGGCCCGTTCCCCGAGGGCTTCCAGAAGATCGCGACCGGCTATCTCCCCGAGGTCGGCCCGGTCACCAACTACCACAACCTGACCCTGCTGCTGGGGCTCGCGCTGCTGGCCGTGGCGGTGTTCCAGGAGGTCAGGGACCGGCGCCGGCAGCAGGCGTACGAGCTGGACGTCCTCCCGCGCGGTCTGTTCCTGCTCAAGTGCGCCGGGCTGGCGGCGGCCGTGCTCGCCTTCACTCTGACCCTGGCCAGCTACCGGGGTGTCCCGGTGGTCCTGCTGCTGCTCGCGGCGCTGCTCATCGGCTTCGGTTATGTGATGCGCAACGCGGTCGTCGGGCGTCATGTGTACGCGCTGGGCGGGAACCGTGCGGCGGCGAAGCTGTCCGGGGTCAAGGACCGCCGGGTGACCTTCCTGGTCTTCGTGAACATGGGGGTGCTGGCGGCGCTGGCCGGGATCGTCTACGCGGCCCGGCTCAACGCGGGCGTACCGCAGGCGGGCATCAACTTCGAACTGGAGGCCATCGCCGCCTCGTTCATCGGCGGGGCGTCGATGAGCGGCGGTGTGGGCACGGTGTTCGGCGCGATCATCGGCGGGCTGGTGCTGGGGGTGCTGAACAACGGGATGTCACTGGTCGGCATCGGCCCGGACTACCAGCAGGTGATCAAGGGGCTGGTGCTGCTGGCGGCGGTGGGCTTCGACGTCTGGAACAAGCGCAGGGTGGGCGCCTGAGAGCGCTCTCACCCGCCCGCCCCCGGCCCCGGGCCACCGGTCGTACCGGGCCGCACCGCTCCGTACCCGACGCCCCCGCGCCCCTGCGTATGGCTCGTACGGCTACGAATACGCGCGGCGCCGCAGCGCACCTGAAAAGTGCTGCGGCGCCGCGCCCCCGTATTCCACTTACGGCTTGCGTGCCACGCCCGCGTATCCCGGGATGGGCTCGTCGCCGGGAACCGGCACGACCTCTCCCAGTTCCGGGCGCCAGTCGGCGGCCAGTGAGACCCCCGGCTCGATCAGTTCCAGCCCCTCGAAGAACGCGGCGAACTCGTCCCGCGACCGCAGGGCCAGGGTGAGCGCCCGCTGCTGGTACAGCTCGCGCGCCTGGTCCGCGCTCCTCCGGTCGAAGTCGCCCGTGGCATGGGAGAGGACGAGATAACTGCCGGACGGCAGCGGTTCGAGCAGCCTGCGCACCAGTTCGTGCGCGCCGTCCTCGTCCGAGATGAAGTGCAGCAGCGCGACCAGGGAGAGCGCCACCGGACGGTCCAGATCGAGGATCTTTCCCGCCGCCTCGATGATGGCTTCCGGATCACGCGCATCGGCCTGGACGTACTCGGTGACACCGCCCGGGGTGCTGCGGAGCAGCGCCTCGGCGTGCCGGAGGACGATCGGGTCGTTGTCGGTGTAGACGATCCGGGAGTCCGGGGCGACCTCCTGGGCGATCTGGTGCAGATTGGGTTCCGTGGGGATGCCCGTCCCGATGTCCAGGAACTGGCGTACCCCGGCGGTGGTACCGAGCCAGCGTGTGGCGCGGTGCATGAACGCCCGGTTGACCCGGGCCATGTCGGGCCCCCGGGCGTCCAGCGCGAGCAACTGCTTCGCCATCTCCTCGTCCACCGGATAGTTGTCCTTGCCGCCGAGGAACCAGTCGTACACCCGGGCCGGGTGCGGCTTGCTGGTGTCGATCGGGTCGTTCCCGGTCATGTGCGCTCCATGAGTCTCAAGGTCGGTGAGCAGGATCTGCGGAACACAGGGTCTGCGGTAGAACGGGTCGGACGGTCAGGACGGTGGAACGGGTGGGACGGTTCGGCGGACGGCCGGGCGGTCAGGTCAGCAGGAAGTCTGCCTGGCCCGCCTTCGCGCCCTGGATGAACGCCGCGATCTCGCTGGTCGTATAGATCAGTGCGGGGCCGTCAGGGTCTGCGGACTGGCGCACGGCGACTCTTCCGTCGGCCAGCTTCATGGTCTCGACACAGTTGCCGCCATTGCCACCACTCCACGGCTTGCGCCAGCCTTCGGCTCCGAGCTCGGTGGCGGGCATGCCGTTGTATATGGGATCCATTCACAGCTCCTTGCGGAGATCCCTGAGGATCTCCTTCGTGCGTTGTGCAGTTGCGGCCTGGGCCGCCATCCGGTCCATGACCTCCAGGTGGGTGGCCACTTCCGGACGTGCGTCGAGATAGACCGCGCCGGTCAGGTACTCGCTGTAGACCATGTCCGGCAGTTCCGGTTCGGCGAACCGGAAGATCACGAACGGCCCGTAGGTACCGGGATGGTGTCCGCTCGAGAATTCCGCGATCTGCAGGGTGACATTGGCCTGGGCCGAGGCTTCGAGCAGCCGGTCGATCTGCTCCCGCATCACATCGGGGCTGTCACCGACCGGGCGGCGCACCACGGTCTCGTCCATGATCACCCAGAATCTGGGCGCGTCCGGGCGGGTGAGGAGCGACTGGCGCTGCATACGGAGTGCCACATGCCGTTCGATCCCCTCGGGCTGCGCCTGTCCCACGGCGCCGGCCCGCATCACCGACCTCGCGTACTGCTCGGTCTGCAGCAGCCCGGGTACGAAGTGCGGTTCGTACGCGCGCAGCAGGGCGGCGGAGCCCTCCAGACTGACGTACATGCTGAACCAGTCCGGCAGGATGTCGTGGTACCTCTGCCACCAGCCGGGCTTGTTGGCCTCCTCGGTGAGCTCGACGAAGGCCTCGGCCTCGTCCTCGGGGATCCCGTACGCCCGCAGCAGGAGCTGTACGTACGGAATCTTGAGGGCGACCTCGGCGGTCTCCATCCTCCGTATCGTCGCGGGGGCCACCCGGAGCAGCTTGGCGGCCTCCTCGCGCTTCAGTCCGGAGCGCTCACGTAGATCCTGCAGACGTCTGCCGAGTACGACCTGACCCACGGTCGGGGCGGACCGCGGTTCACTCACTTTGGGTCCTCCCCACGCACGGTTACCAGCAGTCTGCCACGTCTTTCGGACGAAGAACACGGCACTCTGAAATATTCAGAGTGCCTCTTGCTGAGTGTCTCCGACGGGTGGAGAGTGGGTGGGTGAACCAGTTCACGCGGTTGTCGGGCTCTGCCATGGGAGAGTTTTGCGCTCGGCCGCTGCTCCCCCACCGTTAGGAATCGGTCGTGGCACCTGGTAACGCGCTCACCCCCCCGCTCATAGCAGTGTGCCCACCTGGCAACGTTGTCCGCCGTTACGGGTTCCAGCTTCCCGCTCACGCTGAGTCAGTGGCCCGCGCGCGGCAGCTCACCCGCGACCGGCTGGCCCAGTGGGACACGGACGAGGAGACCCGCGACACCGCGGTGCTCATCGTGTCCGAGCTGGTCACCAATGCGATCGTGCACGCGGCCGGGGACCGTGTCGTCTGTGAGATACGGGAGGGCGAGGGCCGGCTGCGCATAGCCGTGGAGGACCAGGGCTACGGCCCCACCGGCCCCCAGCTCCACGACGCCGCCCAGGACGAGACCGAGGGCGAGGGGGGCCGGGGGCTGTTTCTCGTCGATTCGATGTGCAGTGGCTGGGGCGCCCATGACACATCGGGATACGGCCCCGGGCGCGTGGTCTGGGCCGAACTGCCACATGGACATGGAACGGAGCAACCGTGCTGAGGACCGCACTGGACCGCCTCGCACGTGGCCTGCGCGACGGCCGGGACATGGCCCCCCGCCGCGTCGAACTGCCGCTGCCCCCGACACTGCCCGCCTCGCTCGGCTGTGACGCGGTGGGCGTCCCGGCGGAGCACGGCTTCCGGCTGATGGCCCGGCTGCCCAAGAAGGGCTGTGTCTTCGCCGACGCGGACTGGTGGTGGTGGATCGTCCCGGCGGGCTCCGATCTCGATCTGAGCTGGCCGTCGCCGGCCCGCTACATCTCGGGCACGGTCGTCCCGGCGGCGCACCCCCGGCTGATCCACTGGCCGGAGGAACCCACGCCGTACACCCCGCCGATCCCCTTCTATCTCATGGTCTGCCAGCTCACCGGGACGGCTCCGGCGTGGACGCCCCGTACGGCGCCCGGAACGGTGACGGCGCGGCGCTGAGCGCCGGAACGGCGGCATTCAGGAGGAGCGGCCGGCCGCTCCGGCTGACCGCCCCTGTCCGCGGCCCGGGGCCCATCGCATAGGCTCGGCCGCGACATGAACACCAACCACACATCCCTCGGGCCCAAGGCCGACAAAGAGACCGTGCGCAGGCACAATCTGAGCCTTGTGCTGCGGGCGGTACGGGACGAGGGAGAGGCCACCCGGGCCGGGGTGGCGGCGCGGGTCGGACTGACCCGGGCGGCGGTGTCGTCGCTGGTGGAGCAGTTGCTTGAGAGCGGTTTCCTCTCCGAGTCCGGCAAGACGTTCAGCGGGCACGCCGGGCGCCCCGGCACCGTACTGAAGGTGACGCGCTCGGGACCCGCGGGCATCGGCGTCGAGATCAACATCGACTATGTGTCGGTGTGCGTGGTCGATCTGTCGGGCACCGACCGGGTCCGGCTCACCGAACACATCGACAACCGCGGTGCCCGCCCCGCCGAAGTGCTGGCCCGTGGCGCCCGGATCGCCGCCAGGACCCTGGAGTCCGCCGCGGAGCAGGAGTTGGTGCCCGTGGGGGTGCAACTCGCCCTGCCGGGGCTGGTGTCGGGCGGTACGGTCCGCCAGGCGCCGAACCTGGGCTGGAACCGGGTCCCGGCCGAGGAGCTGTTCGCGCGGGCGCTGGCCGAGCTGCGGCCCGATGTGCCCGCGCTGCCGGTGAGTTCGGAGAACGAGGCCAACTTGGCGGCGCTGGCCGAGCTGTGGTTCGGCGGGCTCGGGCCGCTCCGTACGTTCCTCTATCTGACGGGCGAGATCGGGGTGGGCGGCGCACTGGTGCTGGACGGTGAACTGCTGCGCGGGGCGCACGGGTTCGCCGGGGAGATCGGGCATGTGGTGGTCGACGCGAAGGGGCCGCTCTGCCGCTGCGGCTCCCGGGGCTGTCTGGAGCAGTACGCGGGCCAGTCCGCGCTGCTGCGGGCGGCCGGCATCGACGAGAACTCGGGGGTGCCGGGCGTCGCCGAGCTGGAGCGCCGGGCGCGCGCCGGTGACACCCGGGCCGTGGCCGCCGTCGAGCAGGCCGGACTGATGCTGGGCCGGGTGGTGTCGGGCTCGGTGAACCTCTTCGACCCGGAGGCGGTCGTCCTCGGCGGGATCTACCGGGATCTGATGCCCTGGCTGTCCCCTTCGGCCGACCGGGAGCTGACCGCCCGGGTGGTGTCGGGGCTCTGGCCGCGCGACAGCGGGCGGCTACGCGCGTCATCCTCGGCGGGAGACGCGGCGCGGGGGGCGGCGGCACTGGTCGTACGGGCGGTGCTGGCGGATCCGGTGGCGTACGTACGGCGCGCCGCCGACTGAGTGTACGTACGGCGCGCAACGGACCGACATCCCCGACTCGTACGTACAGCCCTCGTACGTAGAGCACTTCCACGTACCGCGGCGCTTGCGCGTACCGCGGCGCTTGTCCATGCCGTGCGACGCGGGCCGGGCCGTGTGTGCGTCACGGCCCGGCCCGCGCCGGGGTGTGCTGAATCCGCAGGGGGGATGCGGTCAGCGGACTCCCAGGAGGTGGTCCATGGCGAGCTGGTCGAGCTGCTCGAACGCCATACCGCGCGCGGCGGCCGCCTCGGCGTCGAACTCCTCGTAGGCGGTACGGTCGGCGAGCAGCGCGGCCAGTCCGTCGGCCGCGGTGGGCTGGGCCAGTTCGTCCAGGCGCGAGGCGCGCAGCGCCTCCTGGACCGCCGGGTCCGCGCGGAACGCGGCGGCGCGCTCCTTGAGGATCAGGTAGTTGCGCATGCAGCCCGCGGCGGAGGCCCACACCCCGTTGAAGTCCTCGGTGCGCGGCGGCTTGAAGTCGAAGTGCCGCGAGCCGTCCCAGCCCGCGCTCTCCAGCAGGTCGACCAGCCAGAACGCGGCACGCAGGTCGCCGGCGCCGAAACGCAGGTCCTGGTCGTACTTGATGCCGTTCTGACCGTTGAGGTCGATGTGGAAGAGCTTGCCCGACCAGAGGGCCTGGGCGATGGAGTGCGGGAAGTTCAGTCCGGCCATCTGCTCATGGCCGACCTCCGGGTTCACGCCGTACAGCTCGGGGCGCTCCAGGCGCTCGATGAACGCCAGGGCGTGGCCGACGGTGGGGAGCAGGATGTCGCCGCGCGGCTCGTTCGGCTTGGGCTCGATGGCGAACCTGAGGTCGTATCCCTGCTCGGTGACATACGCGCCGAACAGGTCGAAGGCCTCCTTCATCCGCTCCAGCGCCTGCCGTACGTCCTTGGCGGCGCCGGACTCCGCGCCTTCCCGGCCGCCCCAGGCGACAAAGGTCTTGGCGCCCAGCTCGGCCGCGAGGTCGATGTTCCGGAGGGTCTTGCGCAGCGCGAAGCGGCGGACGTCCCGGTCGTTCGCGGTGAACGCGCCGTCCTTGAAGACGGGGTGGGTGAAGAGATTGGTGGTGACCATGGGCACCACCAGACCGGTCGAGTCCAGCGCCTGGCGGAAGCGCTTGACATGCGTCTCGCGCTCCGAGTCCGAGGAGCCGAAGGGGATCAGGTCGTCATCGTGGAAGGTCACACCGTACGCGCCGAGTTCGGCGAGGCGCTGTACGGATTCGACGGGGTCCAGGGCCCGGCGGGTCGCGTCCCCGAACGGATCCCTGCCCTGCCAGCCCACGGTCCACAGACCGAAGCTGAACTTGTCCGCGGGGGTGGGTGTGAAGCGTTCCGTCATTCTCTGGCCGCCTTCGGTACCTCAGGTCCGGCACGTGCCGACCTTTTTGTTTCCTGACATGACTAATAATGCACTCCGGTGCGGGTACGCAAAACCCCCGGGGTGCGGTGATCAGTGTGCACCGGGTGCCGGGCCTCCGGGCGGGCGCCACCCGGCGCACACGGACGAGCACGTTCGGACACCGGCGAGGATCCGCCACCCCCGTTCCGGTGCGCGGCGGCATCGCGTAATTTGTTTTTCCGACGTCAAATCTCCGACGTCAACAGGCGTGCTCCAGGCAGGCACCGAGTCAGGAAGAGGTACGTCCATGTCGCAGAGCCCGGTGGTCGGCCCGGTGGTCGTCGGCGTGGACAGTTCCACCCAGTCCACCAAGGCGGCCTTCACCGACGCCGCCACAGGCCGGCTGCTCGCGGTGGGGCGCGCGCCGCACCGGGTGACCGGTGAGGGCGGCGCGCGCGAGACGGACCCGGAGGTGTGGTGGAACGCGCTGCGGGAGGCGGTCGCCGCCGGGCTCAAGGAGTCCGGCGTGGACGCCTCAGCCGTGGCCGGTATCGCCGTCGCCGGACAGCAGCACGGACTCGTGGTGCTGGACCGTACGGGCCGGCCGCTGCGGCCCGCGCTGCTCTGGAACGACACCCGCTCGGCGCCGCAGGCCGCCGCGCTCACCGAGGCGCTGGGCGGGCCCGAGGCCTGGACGGCGCGGACCGGTTCCGTACCGGTGGCGTCGATGACGGCCTCCAAGTGGCAGTGGCTGCGGGAGAACGACCCGGCGATCGCGGGCGCCACGGCGGCCGTCCGGCTGCCGCACGACTTCCTCACCGAGCGGCTCTCCGGCACGGCGGCCACCGATCCCGGCGACGCCTCGGGCACCTGCTGGTATTCCACGGCGACGGGCGCGTACGACCCGGAGCTGCTGGATCTCCTCGGGCTCGACCCGGCGCTGCTGCCCGCCGTCGCCACGACCGGCGCCGCGCGCGTGGGCTCGCTGACCGCGGGGTCCGCCGCGGAGCTGGGCCTGCCCGCGGGCATCGCCGTCGCGGCGGGCACCGGCGACAACATGAGCGCGGCTGTCGGGCTGGGCTTCGGCGGCGCGGGGCTGCTGGACCATCCGGTGCTGAGCCTCGGCACGTCGGGCACGGTGTTCGCGGCCACCCGTACCCGCCCCGGCTCCCCCGCGCTCGCGGGGTTCGCCGCGGCGGACGGTACGTATCTGCCGCTGGCCTGCACCCTCAACTGCACGCTCGCGGTGGACAAGGTGGCGGCGCTGCTCCGGCTGGACCGGGAGGACGCGGTGCCGGGCGGCGAGGCCGTACTGCTGCCGTATCTGGACGGCGAGCGCACCCCCGACCTGCCGGCCGCGTCGGGCCTGCTGACCGGGCTGCGCCATGACACCACCCCGCAGCAGCTCCTCGGCGCGGCCTACGAGGGCGCGGCCGTCACGGTGCTGCGCGCCCTGGACGAGGTCCTCCGCGCCTGTGGTCTGGACCCCGCGGCCCCCGAGGTCGCGTCCCGCCCCCTCCGGCTGATCGGCGGCGGCGCCCAGGGCCGTATGTGGGTCGACACGGTCCGCCGTCTCTCCGGCCGCCGTCTGGTCGTCCCGCCCACCACCGAACTGGTGGCCCTGGGCGCGGCGGCCCTGGCGGCGAGCGCGGCGACGGACCAGGACCCGGTGGCGATCGCGACCACCTGGCACACGGGCGAGGGCACCGAACTCCCGGAGGTGGAGCGGGACTTGGAGACCTGGGAGCGGGTCGGCTCGGTCCTGGACAGGGCGGCCCCGAGCCTGTTGTCGTAACAGCCGGGGACGGTAGGGAGCGGCGGCCGGGGGACGGTACGGGGCGGCCGGCCGAGGGACGGGTACGGGGCGGCCGGCCGGGGACGGTACGGGCCGGTCGGTCGGCGCGGACGGCGCCGGCCGGACCGCGGCGCGCGAACGGTGGCCGGCGAGCAGGGCCTCCCGCGGCCGGTGTGGCGACGGGCGACCCGACGCCCGAGGCCGGTGAAGCCGGTGCGGGTCGTCGGCCGGCACCGGCTTCGGGCCGCAGTGCCCGTCAGTCCGTGGTCAGGCCCGATGCCGCCTGGGCCAGGGTGGTGAGCACCGGGTGGATCAAGGGGTGTTCCTCGGCTCCCCGGCGTACCGCGGCGAAGACCCTGCGGGTGGCGGCCGGGCCGGAGACCGGGCGGACGACCGTGCCCTTCAGTTCCATGCCGCGCAGGGCCGAGCGGGGGACCAGGGCCACTCCGGCGCCCGCGCCCGCGAGGGCGGCGACCGCGCGGAAGTCGTCCGAGGAGTGGGCGAGCCGGGGTTCGAAGCCCGCCAGTTCGCAGGCGAGCTGTATGACGTCGTGGCAGGGGTTGCCGGGGTAGGGGCCGATCCAGTCGCTGTCGGCGAGCGCGGCGAGCGAGACCTCCGGGCCCAGGGCGAGGGGATGCGCCGCGGGCAGGACCGCGTCGAACGGCTCCGCGTACAGCGGCACCCGGGAAAGCCGCTGGTCGTCCTCGCGCGGCGCGCCCCGGTACTCGACCGCGACCGCCAGATCCGCCTGCCCGTCGAGCACCATGGGCAGGCTCTCGTCGCCCTCGGCGTCCCGGACCCGGACGCGGATGTCGGGGTAGGGCCCGGCCAGGAGCTGGAGAGCCGGGGCCAGCACCTCCGCGATGCCGGTGGCGAACGCCGCGACCGTCACCTCGCCGGCCGAGCCTCCCGCGTACGCCGCCAGCTCCGCCTCGGCCCGTTCGAGCTGGGCGAGCACCGCGTGCGCATGGCCGAGCAGTATCTCGCCGGCCGCCGTCAGCCGTACGCCCCTGCCGCTGCGGGTCAGCAGGGAATGGCCGGTCTCCTGCTCCAGTACGGCGAGCTGCTGGGAGACGGCCGAGGGCGTCAGATACAGGGCGGCGGCCGCGGCGGTCACCGTGCGGTGGTCCGCCACAGCGCGCAGTATCCGCAGCCGTCGTACATCGATCACCCGGCCATCCTGCCAGGTGAGAGCGGTTTCGGGCACCTGCGGAGGCAACAGCGGCCCTTGTCGGATCTTCCCTTCAGCCCGCTGCCCGACTCCTCGGCCGGACCTCCCCGTCAGACCTCCTGGCGCATCGCCTCGCGCGCGTCGACGAACGCCGCCACCGCCCGCTCCACATCCTCCGTGGAGTGCGCCGCGGAGAGCTGGACCCTGATCCTGGCCCGGTCCATCGGAACCACCGGATACGAGAAGCCGATCACATAGACACCGCGCTCCAGCAGGAGTTCCGCCATCCGGCCCGCCTCCGCCGCGTCGCCGATCATGACCGGGGCGATGGGGTGGTCGCCCGGCAGGATCTCGAAGCCCGCCTCGGTCATCCTCGTACGGAACAGCGCGGTGTTGGCGTTCAGCCGGTCCCGCAGCCCGCCCGCGCTCTCCAGCAGGTCCAGGACCTTCACCGACGCGGCGGCGATCACCGGGGCGAGGGAGTTGGAGAAGAGGTACGGGCGGGAGCGCTGGCGCAGCAGGGCCACGATCTCGGCGCGGGCCGCGACATAGCCGCCGGACGCACCGCCGAGCGCCTTGCCCAGCGTGCCCGTGACGATGTCGACACGGTCCATGACCCCGTGCAGTTCGGGGGTGCCGCGCCCGCCCGGGCCGACGAAGCCGACGGCGTGCGAGTCGTCGACCATGACCATCGCGTCGTACCGGTCGGCCAGATCGCAGATCTCGGCGAGCGGCGCGACGTAGCCGTCCATGGAGAACACGCCGTCGGTCACGATCAGCCGGCGGCGCGCGTCCTGCGACTCCTTGAGCCTGGCCTCCAGCTCGGCGAGGTCGCGGTTGGCGTACCGCAGGCGGCGGGCCTTGGAGAGACGGATGCCGTCGATGATGCTGGCGTGGTTGAGGGCGTCGGAGATGACCGCGTCCTCCGCGCCGAGCAGGGTCTCGAAGACTCCGCCGTTGGCGTCGAAGCAGGAGGAGTAGAGGATCGTGTCCTCCTGGCCGAGGAACGCGGAGAGGCGCTGCTCCAGCTCCTTGTGGATCTCCTGCGTACCGCAGATGAAGCGTACGGAGGCCATTCCGTACCCCCCAGCGGTCGAGCGCGTCCTTGGCGGCGGCGACGACGTCGGGGTGGTCGGCGAGGCCGAGATAGTTGTTGGCGCAGAAGTTGAGGACCTCACCGGCGGCGCCGCCCTCGGTGACGGCGACCGCGGCGCTCTGCGGGGTGGAGATGACACGCTCGGGCTTGAAGAGACCGGCGTCGCGGATCTCGTCGAGGGTGGCGGACAGATCGTCCCGTACGGACGCGAACATCAACTTGCCTCTTTCTTTGGGGGCTCGGTTCGCCTCCGGGGCGCTCATGCCGGTGCCGGCGGTCGACCGTGCTCGGGTCACTCGTACCTCGCGACCGTGCGCGCGCTCTTCCTTTCGACACCGACCGCGTCCCTTCGGCTCACTCACCGGGGGCCGAGGTGGTTCGGTTTACGCGTTGGCTTACGCGGTGGTTCACGTGGTGGTTCACGCGGTGGTTTACGCGGTCCAGTCGAGGATGATCTTGCCGCTGCGCGCGGAGGACGCCTCCTCGAACGCGGCGTCGAAGTCCCGGTACCCGTAGCTGCCCGTGATGACGGGCGTGAGATCGAGCCCGCCTTCGAGCAGGACCGTCATCGCGTACCAGGTCTCGAACATCTCCCGGCCGTAGATCCCCTTGATCGTGATCATGGAGGTGACGATCTTCGACCAGTCGACGGCGAACTCCTCGGCGGGCAGCCCGAGCATCGCGATCCTGCCGCCGTGCGTCATGTTGTCGACCATGTCGCGCAGGGCCTCGGGGCGTCCCGACATCTCCAGGCCGATGTCGAAGCCCTCCTTGAGGCCGAGCCGCCGCTGCGCCTCCGCGATACCGATACCGGCGGCCGAGACATCGAGGGCGAGGGTGGCGCCGGCCTTGCGGGCGAGGGCGAGACGGTGCGGGCTGACATCGGTGATCACCACATTGCGCGCCCCGGCGTGCCGGGCGACGGCCGCCGCCATGATGCCGATGGGGCCGGCGCCGGTGATCAGTACGTCCTCGCCGACCAGCGGGAAGGAGAGCGCGGTGTGCACGGCGTTGCCGAAGGGGTCGAAGATCGCGGCGACGTCGAGGTCGACCTGAGCGCGGTGCACCCAGACGTTCTCGGCGGGCAGGGCGACATACTCGGCGAACGCGCCGTCGCGGCCGACGCCGAGTCCGACGGTGCTGCGGCAGAGATGCCGGCGGCCGGCGAGACAGTTGCGGCACCTGCCGCAGACGAGATGGCCCTCGCCGCTGACGAGATCGCCCACGGCGATGTCCCGTACGTCGGCGCCCACGGCGGCGACCTCGCCGACGAACTCGTGGCCCAGGACCCTGGGCGTGGTCACGGCCTGTCTGGCCCAGCCGTCCCAGGCGCGGATATGCAGATCGGTGCCGCAGATACCGGTGCGGAGCACCTCGATCAGCACATCACCGGGCCCGGTCTCCGGCTCCGGTACGTCCATGAGCCACAGGCCCGGCTCGGCATTCCGTTTCACAAGTGCCTTCATGGGCGTGGCTCCCGGCGTGCTGGTGCTGATCGTGCTGGCGCTGATGTCCGTGGTGCGGACATGGATGTCGTCCGTGGTGCGGACTTCGATGATCATTGTTCGGTGTTCGGGCACCAATCTGCCGAGCACCGGCCGTCCAGTCCATCGAGGATTTCTTAACCGGCCCAACAGCGCAGCTTCACGCGCCCGTGCGACTGCGCCTGCGGCACCGACGGGGGCGCCGGGCGGGGGCGGGCGGTTCTTCGTCAACGGGCTTGCGGGGGCTGGGGACTTGCAGGGCGAACGCCCCGGGGAGCAGCATCACGGGGCCGGGTGCGCCGAGAACGGTGAGCCGGCGCGCGGCCGGACGGGTGAGGGCTCCGCCGCGTTCGGGGGTGCCGGGCGCGAGGGCGCCGGGCGCCAGTGATGGGACGGAGTCGTGCTCGGGCCCGGGTTCCCGCGACGGGTCCGGCGGGAGGTCCTGCGGCAGTTCCAGGACCTCGACGGGTTCCAGGGCCTGAACCGGTTCCAGGTCCTGCGGCAGTTCCACGGCCTCGACGGGTTTCAGGGCCTCGGCCGGTTCCGGGTCCTGCGGCAGTTCCAGAGCCTCGGCCGGTTCCAGAGCCTGAGCCGGTTCCAGGTCCTGCGGCAGTTCCAGAGCCTCGGCCGGTTCCAGAGCCTGAGCCGGTTCCAGGGCCTGCGGCAGTTCCAGGGACTCGGCCGGTGCCGGGACCGCATCCGCCTCCGGTGTCATGCCTACGGCGATGCCCGGCTCCCGGCCCGTAGCCTGCGACGGTTCCAGGCCCGCCCCCTCCAGCAGCCGTGCCGCCGACGAACGCGACAGCAGGACGACTCCCCGCGCCGCGGCCACCGCGCCGGCCAGGGCCGCCACGATCCCTGGCGCACCGCCCTGAAGGCGTTCGCCCAGGAGGATGACCCCTATGGCCGCCGCGGCGACCGGATTGGCGAGCGTCAGCATCGCGAGAGGAGCGCCCAGTCCGCCGCGGTAGGCGGTCTGGGAGAGCAGCAGACCACCGGACGCGAGGGCCGCGACCACCAGGGCCACGGCCGCGACCTGCCAGAGCGGCAGTATGTCCGCGTCGCCTTCCGCCCCCGCCCGGCCATGGGCCGCGGCGGCGACCGTCACGGTCTGGGTGAGGGCCGAGGCGACACCCGAGATGATGCCGGAGGCCGCCGCGTGCCGGAGCCCGGGCCGGGCGCCGGGCCGGCAGAGCAGCGCAACCAGCGCCAGCGCAACACCCGCCACCCCGAGCGCCTGCACCAGGGTGAGGGTCTCGTCCGGTTCCGTGCCGGCGCCCGCCGCGGCGGCCAGAATCGCCGTCAGGCCGACGAGGGTCAGCGCCGTACCGCGCCACTCCTCCCTGCTGACCTGCCGCCCGGCCCGGCGCGCGCCCAGCGGTACGGCCGCGACCAGGGTGAGCGCGCCCAGCGGCTGGACGACGGTGAGCGGCCCGTAGGCCAGGGCCACGACATGCAGCAGCGCGCCGGACGCGTTCAGCCCGACCGCCGACCACCAGGCACCGCTGCCCAGCAGAGCGAGCAGTCCGGCCTTGGGTGCCGTGCGCGCGGCGAGCCGCTCCTGCGCCACGGCCGCGGCGGCGTACGCGACGGCGGAGACCAGTGACAGCGCGACAGCGGCCACCGTCGCGCCGTTCATCGGGCCGTTCCCGACGCGAGGCCCGAGGCGATGACCGGCACGACGCCCGGTGACGGGATGAGCGGCACGATGCCCGAGGGAACGCCCGACGCGATGAGCGAGACGACCACGGGCACCCGTACCGGTTCCGCTTCCTTCGCCGCCTCCGGCCGTGGCTCCGCCGTCGGGCGCGGCCGCGCCGCCCCGTCCCGTACGGCCGAGTGGGACCGTACGGCCGGAGCCCGCCGCCCCGGCGCCTGGACGCAGGTCAGCACGCCCGACAGCAGCACGACGGCCACGATCGTGTCGAGCCAGTAGTGGTTGGCGGTGCCGATGACCACGAACAACGTGATCAGCGGATGGAGCAGCCAGAGCCAGCGCCAGCGCGAACGGCCCGCGGCGATGAGCCCGATCGCCACCATGAGGGCCCAGCCGACATGGAGCGAGGGCATCGCCGCGAACTGGTTCGCCACCGAGTCGGTCGTCGGCGTCTCGGCATACACCGAGGGCCCGTACACCTGGCCCGTGTCCACCAGCCCGGTCGCCTCGACCAGCCTGGGCGGCGCGAGCGGCATCAGTACGTGGAGGACGAGCGCGGCACCGGTCAGCGCGGCGAGAGCCCACCGGGCCCAGACGTAGTGGCCGGGTCTGTGCCAGTAGAGATAGCCGAGAAAGAGCAGTGTGGCCGGGAAGTGCACGGCCGCGTAGTAGGTGTTGGCGGACTCGACGAGCGTGCCGCTGTGCAGCAGCAGACTCTGTACGGTGCCCTCGTCCGGCAGGTGCAGAGAGCGCTCCCAGCCCCAGAGGCGGTCGGCGTTGCGGTACGCCTCCTCGGTGTGGCCGGTGGCCGCCTGCCTGCCGAGTTTGTAGACGAGGAAGAGCGTGGTGACGAGGAGCAGTTCACGTACGAGGGGCGGTCGGGCGGGAGTGTCCTGCTCCCGTTCGGCGGGCCCTGTGCGGGCGAGTTTCACCCGACCCCCTTGCATGGACAGCACGTCGCGGTATGACGGCGTGGTAGTGCGGTGACGCGGTGGTACCACGCCCTAGCGATACGCCAGTGTACCGATACGCTTCCGTATCGGTACACTGGCGTATCGATACCGTCAGACATCACAGTGCCCATCACGTGCCCACCGCGGGGACGGGAGAAGGGACGGGGAGAGACGATGACACGGCAGCGCCGCTCCAAGATCACGCCGGAACGGGAGCTGGAGTTCTACGAGGCCGCTCTGGACCTGCTCAGAGAGGGCGGCTACGAGGCGCTGACCATGGAGGGCGTGGCGGCCCGCTCCCGCTGCGGCAAGTCCACCCTCTACCGGCAGTGGGGCACCAAGCCCCAGCTCGTCGCCGCCGCCCTGCGCGGCACCCGTTGTGTGCGGATAGCGGACATCGACACCGGCACCCTGGCCGGTGATCTGCGGGCCGCGGCTTGCGCCGCCGCGGACAGCGCGGGGCGCGATCTCGCGCTTCAGCACGCGCTCGGGCATGCGGCCCTGCAGAATCCCGAGCTGCTGCGGGCGCTGCGCGAGGCGGTCATCGAACCGGAGGTCGCGGCGATCGACGCCATGGTGCGACGTGCCATCGAGCGCGGTGAGATCGAGGCCGGCCATCCGGCGGCGGAGTTCGTGGCCGCGCAGCTCATCGGGGTGATGCGGGCGCGGCCGGTGCTGGACGGGCGGAACGCGGACGAGGCGTATCTGGCGCGCTTTCTGGAGGCGGTGATCTTCCCGGTGCTCGGGCTGGAGACCGCGGCGCCTGAAACCGCCGCTCAGGACGCTCGGAGCACTCAGGGCGCGCAGAGGTCCGTACCGCCGGAGGCCGTACCACCGGAGAGCGCTTCATCGGGAGCGCTCTCCGCGGAGGCCCGCCGGCTGGAGGCCGTCTCGTCCTCATGAACGGCGGGCCGTCGTCCCAGCGGATGACGACGGCGGTTCCGCCCGCGCCGCACCGTGGGGACGGGGGCGGCGCGCCCCCGGCCGGTGGGCCCCTTCCTCGGGAGCGGCCCACCGGCGTACGGGCGTACCGGCGGGCCCGGAGCCGGAGCCGCCCCGGCGCGCGGAGCCGTAGGCCGTACATCCGTCTCACTCCCCCACCGTCCATTGGCGTAGCCACGCCGGTCCGGACAGGCTCCGTATCCCGTACAAGCCATGGAGAAGGTATTTCCGGCCAGCACGGATTTCGCCACGTGGGCGGGCGTCCGAGCGCGGGACGGCCGGACCGGGTCGCTCCGGCACGGGTCAGCCGCACGTCAATTCCCGCTGGGCCATGGGCAATTGCCTAGTTGTTGACGCTCCGTCATGGGCATATACGCCCCAGCCCGAATCGCCCCTCGCCGTACAGGAGGCCGATCATGACCTGTGTCTCGGGACAGAGTCTGGTCCAGCAGCTCCCGGCTGTGCCGTTCTACTGCCCGGTCCCGCCCGCCCGGCATCCGTCCGTGGCGGCGCTGAACGACCGGACCGTACGGTGGATGCTCAAACAGCGGCTCGACACCGACGAACGTCAGCTCAAACGCCTCGCCGTCTGCGACTTCGGCGGGCTGACCGCGTCGACGATGCCCTACGGAGCGCTCGAACGGCTCTCCCTCATGGCCAGGTTCCACGCCGTGCTCTTCTCGCTCGACGACGGGGTGTGCGACGAGTCCGGGGCCACGGCGGATCTGCTCGCCCAGGAGACCTCCCGCATCATGCGTGCCGTGGAGGCGCCCACCGCGCGGGCGTTCGGCGACTCGCCGCACACGGCGGCGCTGCGCAGGCTCCGGCTGGAGGCCGAACGGTTCGCGTCCGCACGTCAGTTGCACCGGCTGACCGAGGCGATGCGCGTCTACACCTCGGGCCTGGTGTGGGAGGCGTCCTGGCGGCGCAACCCCGAACTGCCGTCGCTCGACGACTACATCACCTTGTGGATGCGGGCCATCGGGATGGCTCCCTCCACCGCGATGATCGAGGTGGTCGGCGGCTTCTCCGTGGCCGACGAGGACATGCAGGACCCCCGGATACGGGCGCTCACCGAGATCACCTGGACCCTGGTGAGCTGGGACAACGACCTCTACTCACGGAACAAGGAACTGGAGCGGGCAGGCGACAACCTCAATCTGATCGATGTCCTCTGCCAGGAACACGGAGTCGCGCCACAGCGCGCTCTCGTGCGGGTGGTGGCGATGCGGGACCGGGTGATGGTGCTCTTCCAGCGGCTGGCCGCGCAGGTGCTGAAGGAGGCGGACAACGATCTGCGCCGGTATGTCCGCGGTCTCGCCCAGTTCGTCCGGGGGCATCTCGACTGGGCGTCGATCTGCCCGCGCTACACCGTACGGTCCGGACCGCGGGCGAGGCCCGGCGGGTGGTGGAAGCAGCAGCCGGCCGACGACAGCCCGGAGCCGCTCCCGATACCCACGATCTCCTGGTGGTGGGACCAACTGGCCCACTGAGCAGGCCCGTTGGCCTGGCGGTCAGTGTCCTTGCCACCAGCGGCTCAGTGCCCGCCAGGCACGCCTGGGAGCGCTCTCCGTACGCCCGGCCGGGACGGGTGCGAGAGGCTCGGCGAGCACCGGAGCCGGCGGATCCACCGGCTCCGGCCCCGCCCCGGGTCGCGGCTCCGGTGCCTGCCCCGGCCCTGACCCGGGTCCCAGCCTCGGCACCCGCGCCGACCCCGATCCGAGTCCCGGCTCCGGGCCCATCTCCGGTCCCGGCTCCGGCGCCGGTCTCGGCCTCGGTCCCTGCCCCGGTACGGGAACCGAGCCCGGCCGGGGCGAGTCCACCTGCCACTGCGGCCGCCGCGCGGCCGGTGTCGCATTCGGCGGCCCGGTGACATCCTGCGGCGGCCGGGGCGCGAAGGTCACGGGCAGCTCCAGCAACTGACGGGACATCAGCGCAGCCTTGTACCGCAACTCCCGTTCCTCCACGGCGAGCTGGAGGTCCGGCAGCCGTAACAGCAGCGCGTCGATCCCGGTGTCGGCGATGGCCCGCCCGATGTCCTGGCCAGGGCACTCGTGCGGGCCGCCGCTGAAGGCGAGATGGGCGCGGTTGCCGCGCATGGAGGCGCCGGGGTCCGGCCGTACCACCGGATCCGCGTTGGCCGCCGCGATCCCCACGATCAGCGCGTCGCCCGCCCTGATCCGCTTGCCGCCCAGTTCGGTGTCGCCGACCGCCCAGCGGCCGAAGATCGTGGTGAACGGGGGCTCGTCCCACAGCGTCTGCTCGACCGCCTCGGGCAGGGTCATATGGCCGCCGCTCAGCCGCGCCCTGAATCGGGGGTCGGTGAGCACCATGCGCAGCACATTCGCGATGAGGTTGGCGGTGGTCTCGTACGCCGCGATGAGCACCAGCCGCAGATGCTGGGCGACCTCGTCGTCGGTGAGCCCGGCCGGATGCCCGGTCAGCCGACTCGCGAAGTCCTCCTCGGGCGCGGCCCGGCGCCGGGCGACCAGTCCGCGCAGCACGGTCATCACATACTCGTTGCTCTCGTTGGCGGTCTCGGTCCCCTTGATCATGTCGCGGGCCGCCTGTACCAGGCGCTCGTTGTACTCCTCGGGCATACCGAGGATCTGCGCCATCACCATCATCGGGAGATGCTCGGCGAAGCGGCCGACGAGATCGGCCCTGCCGTCCCGGCAGAACTCGTTGATCAGCCGGTTGCTGTAACGGTTGATATGACGGCGGACACCTCGGTGGTCGATACGGGCGATGGCGTCAGTGACCGCACCGCGCAGCCGTTCGTGCTCGGCGCCGTCCGCGAAGACACAGAGGGGCTGCCAGGTGAAGACGGGCGCGAGCGGATGGTCGGGGGGCGCGGTGCCGTCGTGCAGCGCGCGCCAGCGCCGGGAGTCCCGCGAGAACTGCGACGGCGTGCGCGTCACATGCAGATTCTCGCTGTGCCCGAGAACGAGCCAGGCGGGTACGTCGCCGTGCAGCAGGACGGGCGCGACGGAACCGTGTTCGGCGCGCAGCTTCTCGTACAGGCCCATGGGGTCGTTCTCGGCCTCGGTTCCGTACAGCCGCCGCGGTCCGCTCGTACCTCGGTCATGGCTCGCGGCCCGGCCATGGGCGGGGCAGCCGGGAGGCGGCGCCTCGGGTCCGCCGGAACCGGGCTGGGGAAAGGATGGGGTGGTCACGGTCACTCCGGTGATCGGGATCAAAGAAATACGGTCATTACGGGACAGGACACGGCACTTGACGATCGACGGCGATCAGCCCGGGGGCATGGACAGCGCGTGCAGATAGCGCGTCAGCGTCAGCAGGACATCGCGGCAGGAGGCCCGGAGCCGCGCGTCGCAGTCGACCACCGGAACCTCGTCCGTGAGATCCAGGGCCTTGCGCAGCTCTTCGGCCGGGTGGTGCGGCGCGTCGGGGAAGGTGTTGACGGCGACGACGAACGGTACGCCGCGCTCCTCCAGGCGTCCGATCACATCGAAGCTCACTTCGAGACGCCGGGTGTCGACCAGCACGACGGCTCCCAGCGCGCCTTCGAAGAGACCGTTCCACAGGAACCAGAACCGCTCCTGGCCGGGGGTGCCGAAGAGATAGAGGACAAGCCGGTCGGTGACGCTGATCCGGCCGAAGTCCATGGCGACGGTGGTGGCGGTCTTGCTCTCCACACCGGAGTTGTCGTCCACCCCGACCCCCGCCCGGGTCATGGTCTCCTCGGTGGTGAGCGGCCGGATCTCGCTGACCGAGCCCACCATGGTCGTCTTGCCGACCCCGAAACCGCCCACGATCACGATCTTCACCGCGGAGGTGGCCGTGGTGGGCAGGACATCCTCGCTCCGGGGGCCGACGACGGAGCCGGAAGGACCCTTGCCGGTCGCGCCGGAGGAGCCCGCGCCCGTTGTGCCGGCTGAACCGGTGCTGATCGTGCCGGAGGAGACCGTGCTGATCGTGCCGGAGCCGGTCGGGTCAGAGCCTCTGAAGTCCATGCATCACCGCTTCGAGGAGGGACCGGTCGGGCAGCGCGGCGCGGACGACGGGTGCGCGCGATTCGACCAGTCCGGTCGCGAGGAGTTCCGTCAGCAGTACGGTCACCGCGCTGAACGGGAGACTGAGATACGCGGACAGCTCGGCCACGGACAGCGGCGCGCGGCAGAGCCGCAGGATGGCCGCCTGCTCGGGCTGGACCGTCGGGGACGGTTCGTCGCGCGCGACGATCATGGTGACGAGGTCGAGCGGGGCGCGTCCGGTGCCGCCGGGCCCGCCGGTGATCACATACAGCCGCTCCGGGTCCCCCGCGTCCGCCTCGGGGTTTCCGTGTTCCCGCCGGGGAGGCGTCCTCATCCGGCCTGCCCGTCGTGGCGCGGCGGACTGGTGAGATGGGCGCCGATCCGTACGACCATGTCCCGCATCCGGGCGCCCACCAGGCCCGCGTCGACCGTCTCGTCGGCGAGGACCGCGAGATACGCGCCCGGGCCCGCCTCCATCAGATAGAAGAAGCCGCCGCCCAGCTCGATGACGACGAGCCGCATCCGCCCATCGGTGCCGGGGATCTCTGCGGCGACGGCGGCGGCCAGGCTCTGGAGTCCGGCGCAGGCGGCGGCGAGGCGGTCGGCGACATCGGGGTCGCCGCCGTGCCGGGCCACGCGCAGGCCGTCCGCGGAGAGCACCACGATCTGCTGGATCTGCGGGACTCCGTCGGCCAGTTCCTTGAGCATCCAGTCCAAGTCGGCGTGCTGCTGCATCACTTGAGATCTCCCTTGCCCCGTAAGTCGTCGAATTCGCCATGGCTGCCGGGTCCGGCCGGCGGGTCCTCCGGTGGCCGGCCCGGCGGTTCGTCCGCCGCGGCGGGCGGCTTCTGCGGAGTGCCGTTGACCGCCCTGGTGAACGCTTCGAGCCAGATGCCGGGGCCGGACGCGCTGTTGGACGGGCTGCCGGAAGCGCTCTCAGGCGCACTGCTCCGCGCGGTGGCGGGTGCGTTGCTCCGCGCCGGATCCGGTGCGGCGCCCTGCGCTCCGTCGGGTGCGGTGCCCTGCGCTCCGTCGCCGCTGTGCTGGTCGTCCTGGATGTACGGAGCGGCCGCCCGGAGTACGGGACGATGGGAGCCGAGCGGGGCGCGGCCCCGGCTGCGCCGCTGCGGCAGCCCGTTCTCCGTCCACTCCGTCACCACGGTCTCCCGGGAGGCCCGGGACTCCACGACCGGCGCGGCCCGTAGCGGACCGGCGGACCACTGCGGACCGATGACCGGCCCGGGCGCCCGCCGCTCGGGGTGCGCCCGTCTTCCGGGATGCGGCACGTCCTTGGCGGGGAGTCCGGAGGCGCCGCCCCGGGGTCCGGCGGCGGCGCCGATGCCATGGGCGATCCCGGGCGCGGGTCCGGTGGTCACGGATTCGCGCGGCACGACGAGGACGGCCCTGACCCCGCCGTACGCCGACTGCCGGAGCGAGACCTGAAGGTTGTACATCTGGCAGAGCCGCCCGACGACGGCCATACCGAGCCTCGGTGTCTCACCGAGGTCGTTGAGGTCGATCCCGGCCTGGGCCTGGGCGAGCATCCGTTCGGCCCTGGCCCGTGCCTCCTCGCTGAGACTGATCCCGCCGTCCTCGATCTCGATCGCGATCCCCGTCTGGACCTCGACCGCGGTGACATGGACACGGGTCTGCGGTGGCGAGTAGCGGGTCGCGTTGTCGAGGAGTTCGGCGCAGGCGTGGATAAGCGGTTCGACGGCGGTGCCGACGACGGCGACCTTGGCGATGGAGTGCAGATCGACCCGCTGGTACTCCAGGATCCGGGACATCGCCCCGCGCAGCACGCTGAACAGCGGTACGGGTCTGGGCCACTGGCGCCCGGGGCGGGCCCGGCCGAGTACGGCGATGCTGTCGGCGAGCCGGCCGATCAGCGCGGTGCCGTGGTCGATACGGAGCAGATCGTCGAAGACATCGGGGTCGCGGCCGTGGTGCTCCTCCATCGCCCTCAGTTCGCCCGCCTGTTGGTGCACGATGGCCTGGACGCGGCGGGCGATGTTCACGAAGGAGCGCTGAGCGGAGTCGCGCATGGCCTCCTCGTCGTCGACGATCCGCAGTACGGAGCCGAGCAAGGAGCGCTGAGCGGCGGGCAGTTCACGGTGGAGCTCATCGCCGTCCACGACCGCCCGTATCGCCTCCTCGGGCGACTCGCCCTGGCGGAGACGGTGGATCGCGGCCGGCATCAGCTCCTTGCCGAGCCGTACGGTCTCCTCGTCATGGGCGGCTGTGCGCCGCTCCAACCGGGCGAGCCGGTGGGCGTAGTGCTCGTGGAGTGCGCCGATGGTCCTGCCGCGCCGGGACAGTTCGACGGCGCACCAGGTGACAAGGACGGTGGCGGCAGCCCCGTACAGCGCGAGCGGCAGCCGCGCGGTGCCGGCGGCCATGGTCACCGCGAGGCCTGTCGCCGCCATCATCAGGGCCGCTGGGACCAGCAACGCGCGGACGGTGGGCGGCGCTTGAACATTCGGGGGTGCTTCGAGACGAACCATACGATCCCTCTGGCGGTCGATACAGACCGGGTCATTCGCACGCTCAACACACGTTGGGAACAAGTGCCTGATTACGTGTCAACTCGGCGGGTTTCGCGAGAGCTTAGCCCGGCCATGTGAGGGCCTCGGCGTATTCCCGCAACCGCCTGCACACGCCACAGCCCCGGGCATAGAATCGCGCATTTGCACTATGTGCTGCCATGGCGGCACACGGAGTGACCAGTGATGGTCGCGCCGGAACCGCCCGGCGCGGCGGAGCGGGCCGTCGCTGCTCGCAGTGCCCTTCGCGCGGGACGTGTCCGGCCCGTCGCCTTCACCGGGCGAGGCGGCGTTCGGGGCCGTTCGGCGGGCGGCGTCGCAGGTGGGGGCGGGGGCGGGGTACCGGGCAATATCAGGCGGGGGCCGCGGTACGCGCCGATACTGACCCCATGACCCGACACGGAGAGCTGGGCACGGCCCTGCACCGCTGGCGCGACCGGATCGCACCGGCCGAGGCCGGACTGCCCACGGCGGGGACCCGTGAGCCGGGCGGACTGGGGCGCGAGGAACTGGCTCAGCTCACCGGCCTGTCCGTGGACTACATCGTGAGGCTGGAGGAGGGCCGGGCGACCTCACCCTCCGTACAGGTCCTCACATCGCTGGCGCGCGCCCTGCGGCTGTCCGAAGATGAACGCAGGCATCTGTTCCTGCTGGCAGGGCAGTCCCCGCCCGCGCTGGGCCGCGTCCCCGACCGGGTTCCGCCCACCGTGCGGCGGCTGCTCGGCAGGCTCGCCGGGACCCCGGTCGGGGTCCATGACGCCGCCTGGAATCTGATCACCTGGAATCCGCTGTGGGCCGCGCTGGTCGGGGATCCCTCCGGGCTGCCCGGACGCGACCGCAACGCCGTCTGGCGGCACTTCACCGGCCTGCCCACCAGGATCACCCAGACCGTGGAGCAGGAGGCGCGGTACGAGGCGGCGCTGGTCGCCGATCTGAGAGCCGCGACGGTCCATTACCCCACGGATGTGCGGCTGCGGTTCCTGATCGGGGAGCTACGGCGGGTGAGCAACCGGTTCGTGGTCCTGTGGAACTCCCATATCGTCGGCTTTCATGACACAGGTATCAGGACCGTCCACCATCCCGATGTGGGACCGCTGACACTGGACTGCGACACCCTTACCGTGCCGGGCTGTGACCTCCGTATCTCGGCCTATTCCGCCGCACCCGGCTCCGACGCCGCCGACAAGCTCCGGCTTCTCGATGTGATCGGCACCGAGCCCATGCCGGACCGGGCCCCGGATCCACAGCAGGTCGGCAAGCCGGATGGAAGGCGGGACGGAATGCCGGACGGAGCGCAGGACGGAAGCCAGGACGGGAGGCAGGACGACAAATCACCCGATCGGGTGCCCGGCGGTCGGTGAACGCTCCAGTCGACACCCGGTCGTCAGCCGTCACCCGCGCGCGCCACACGCGTCCCTCGGGGCCGTCGTGTCCGTACGGCCGCGCCCCGACGGGCGGAGGCGGTGGATACGTCCGGTCGGCTCACGCGCGATGCGCGGAGCCCGGTCCGTTTCTACGGTGGCTGAATGATCACCAGATCCGTGACGCGCTCCGCGTTCTCCGCGACTGTGGCCTTCGCCACCGGTTTGCTGGTCCTTTCGCCCGCGCCCGCACCGGCCGTCGCGGATTCCAGAGACGATCCGGCGGTACTGGCCGCCGACCTGCCCGGCGCCCCGGTGCCGGGCGCCCCCGTGCCCGGCGCGTCCTCCGAATCGCCCGCGGCGTCGAAGTCCCCGGCACCCGCCGCCTCCCCGAAGTCCCCGGCGCCGGGCCCCTCCGCATCACCCGGGACCTCGGCGTCCCCCGAGTCCCCCGCGAAGTCCCCCGCCGCGTCCTCCTCAGGAACCCCAGCAGCCCCGAAAACCCCGGCAGCCTCGGGAGCCGCGCCCGCCGGACCCGCCGCCCACGCCGGTTCCGCCGCCCGCAAAGTTGCCTCAGGCCCCGTCGCGGGCGCGCTCTACCGGACGGGCACTCAGGTGCGGCCCAAGCGCGGCGCCCCCGCGCTGCCCAGCCTCTCCGCGCTGTCCTGGCTGGTCGCCGACGCCCGCAAGGGTGAAGTCCTCGCCGCGCACGACGCGCACCGCCCGCTGCCCCCGGCCAGCACCCTGAAGACGCTGTTCGCCGTCACCGCGCTGCCCCGTCTCCCCAAGGACGGCGAACACACCGCGACCGAGGCCGAGCTGGACGACGTCGGCGAGGGCAGCAGCGAGGTCGGGATCGTGGCGGGCGACTCGTACACGGTGGAGGACCTGTGGAACGGCGTCTTCCTCAGCTCCGGCAACGACGCGGTGCACGCGCTCGCCGAGATGAACGGCGGCTGGGACACGACGGTCAAGCAGATGCGGCTCAAGGCGAAGCTGCTGGGCGCCTACGACACCCATGTGGTGTCCCCGGACGGCTATGACGCCGACGGGCAGGTGTCCTCCGCGTTCGACCTGGCGGTCTTCGGGCGTACGGGCCTGGCCTCGCGCGAGTTCGTGAAGTACAGCTCGACCGTCGACGCCGAGTTCCCCGGGTACGGAGGGACCTTCGGCATCGTCAACACCAACCGGCTGCTCACCGGGGAGGACGGGGTCGAACCGTACCGCGGGCTGATCGGCGTCAAGAACGGCTTCACCTCGGAGGCCGGCTACACGCTGATCGCGGCGGCCCGGCGCGGCGGCCGGACGCTGGTGGTCACCGTCATGAACCCGCAGTGGGGCGGGGTCCACGAGGTGTACGAGGAGGCCAGGGACCTGCTGGACTGGGGTTTCAAGGCGGCGGGCCGGGTGACCCCGGTGGGCTCGCTCGAACCGCCGCCGGCGCCGCTCCCGCCGAGGCCGCCGATGAAGGACGGTCCGGTCCCCGGTCCGATCGCGCGGGCGCTGGCACCGGTGGCCGCGGCCGCGCCCGCACAGGCGCGCAAGCCGGTGTCCGCCCCGGCGGCGCCGCGCGCACGGGCGGCCGGGGGCGGGCAGGAGGAGTCAGGGTCGGGGTACCTCATGCCCGTGGCCTTCATCGCCTCCGCCTGTGTCGCGGCCCTCGCGCTCTTCTTCGTGCGGCGCGCGGCCCGACGCAAGCCATGAGGTCATGGCCATCGCAGCCGTGAGGTCATGGCCATGACGCACAGTCCAATGACGCACGGGCCGTGGGCCGGCCGCGCCCCGTGGCCCTACCAGTGGCCGGGGCGGTCGAGGCCCGGCGGCAGCCTGGTGGTCGCGTCCCCCTTCGCCGCGTTGACCTGGGTCTGGACGAGGAAGAGGGATCCGGTCAGATCGGCGCCCCGCAGATCGGCGTCGCGGAGGTCGGCCCCGATCAGATCCGCCAGCCTCAGATCGGCGCCACGCAGATCGGCGGCGATCAGATACGCCCCGCGCAGATCGGCACCTCTCAGGTCGGCGCCCTTGAGCCGGGCGCCGAAGAGGTCGGCGCCCCGCCGGTTCTTCCTCCTGCCCGGCACCTGGGCCCGTACCAGCTCGCTCGTGCGCAGCAGGAGCGGGTTGACCGCCTCGCGCCGGGCGGCCACATCCAGCGCCAGCAGGGTGTCGGCATCGGCCCGGGTGAGGTGTTCCGTCGCGTCGAGCGCGGCCCGGATCCGGGTGTGCAGCGGACGTGCGGGCTCCAGGGCCAGGGCTTCGCGCAGATACCGGAGCAGTTCATGGAGCTGCCGCATCACCGGGAGTACGGCGAACATCCGCCGGGCGGTCTCCGGTGCCCGCCGCCAGTCCTGTCCGCCGAAGGTGACCCGGGAGACCCGCTGGCCCGCGCCGAAGCAGTCGTACACCGTACAGCCGCGGTAGCCCCGCTCCCTGAGCCGCTGGTGGATACCGCAGCGGAAGTCCGTCCCCAGCTCCCGGCAGGGCTCTCCGGCGTCCTTGTCGACCGGGAAGTCGGCCGAGGCGGAGAAGGCCAGGGCGACACAGCACAGCCCGAAGCAGTTCGCGCAGTCGGCCCGGAGGTCGTCGCCGGGGCTCTCACCGGGACTGCCGTCCGGGCTCGCCGTCGCGGGGGACGGACGCCGGGCATCGGCCCCGTGCGGCGGGCGCGGGGCGGCGGGCGGTACGGACACGGGGGCCGGTCTCCTGTTCACAGGGGTACGAGATGACACGAAGGGGTACGAGCGCGGCGCGGCGGATCCAACGGATCAGCGCGGTGCGGCATGGGCCTCCAGCGCCCGGCGCGCACGCGCCGCCAGTCCGTCGGCGCCGCACTTCACCGCCAGTTCGAGCCCGCAGGACAGCTCGGCCGGGGAGCCCGCCGCCATGCCGTACTCGACGCGGGCGAGGGCGAGTTCGTACCGGGAGGGCGAGGATTCGAGATGCCCGACGGCCTGCGCCAGCAGATCGGCCCGCGCCCGGCCCTCCTTCAGGGACGCGGCACAGCACAGCGCGACCCCGATGGCGGTGTGCGTCCCGAAGCGTTCCGCCCGGTCGCGGGCGTACGCGGCGAGCTGGGCCGCGCGTCCCGGATCGTCCTCGGCGAGCGCGGACGCGAGGTCGCAGGCCCAGGGAGCCATCACGATGTTGTGCCGTCCTCGCGCCGTCAACGCCCGGCCGACCGCGTCCAGTTCGGTGACGGCCTCCTTCGTGCGCCCGAGCGCGAGCAGCAGCCGGCCGCGTACGCAGGGAGCGTCGGGGATGACGATCGAGGAGGAGTACGGCGGTGCGAAGGCATAGCGTTCGGCGGCCTCCCGCGCCTCGTCGACATGGCCGCGCGCCAGCAGTGTGTCGATGAGCATGGAGGCCGCGTCCCAGTGCATGGGCAGTCCGTCGCCCACCCGGTCGGCGAGCCGCAGACTCTCGCGCAGATAGGCCTCGGCGTCCGTCAAGTCGCCGCGTCTGCGGTGGAGATGGCCGACCAGGGCATGGGCGAAGGCAAGATGGCCGCCGCTCCAGCCGGAGATCTCGAAGGCCCGCAGCGCCTCGGTGAACAGGCTCTCCGCGCGGTCGAGCCGGTCGGCGAAGGCATACGACAGACCGAGCAGGGCGGGAGGTTCGAAGCCCCAGGAGGTGTCGGTCCAACCCGTGCCGGGCGCCAGCGAGCCGTCGACCAGGGCACGTTCACCGATCTGGACGTTCTCCTCGGCGCTCTCGCCGCGCGCCGTGCCGTCGAAGGCGCGCAGCATCAGCAGGATCCGCTCGGTGTTGTCGCGGCCGGTGAGCCCGGCCGCGACGCGGCTGAGCCGACGGGAGCGTCCGGGGCCGTCGTCCTCGACGGCCCGCACTCCCTCCCACAGGAAGTGCGCGGCCCGCAGCCGCATCCTGGCCGGGCCCTCGTCCGTACGGGCGACCTCGGCGGCCACCACCTGAGCGGCCTCGCCGGTCTCGTTGTTGTGGGTCAGTGCCTGGGAGAGATGGAACACCACGTCGACGCGCTGGGCATCGTCGAACTGCTGCGTGTCGAGTGCCGCGCGTAGATGGCCGACCGTGGTGGCGGGTGAGGTGAGCAGGGCGGCACGGCCCAGTTCGTACAGCACATGGGCCCGCACACGGGTCGACGGCGGTTCCGCGAGAGCGCGTTCGAGGCAGCGCCGCGCGGCGTCCGGCGCGCCGACCGCGAGATGCTCGGCGGCGGCCTCGCGGAGCTGCTCGACCAGTTCGGCGTCGCCGTCCGGGTGGACTTCGAGGAGGTGCGGCGCGGCGGCCGCGGCTCCCCTGCCGCTGCGGGAGACCGCCCATGCGGCCAGTCCGTGCATCGCGGTGCGGACGCCCGCGGGGATCGCGCGGTAGACGGCGCCCGCGATCAGGGGGTGGACGAACTCCATCGGGTCCACACCCACCAGGATGCGCGCGGCCCGCAGCCGTTCGGCGCACTCGGCGGCCTCTTCATGGCTCATGCCGGCCAGCGATATGGCCAGGTCGAGCGAGATGTCGGTGCCGAGGATCGCGGCGGCCCAGGCGAACCGCGTGGTGGCGGTGCCCAGTTCCTCCAGCCGGGCGATCAGCCCCTTGCCGCGTGCGGAGGCGCCGAGGGCGCGCAGCTCACCGGCGGAGTGCTCCACGGGCGCGAGGCCGGTGTCCCGTACCCTGGCGAGCAGTTCGACGGTCTCGTACGCGTTGCCGCCGGTCACCGCCCACACCTCGCGGCAGAACGGGTCGTCCACATGCTCGCCGAGCGCGGCGCGGGTGAGCCCGGCGGTGGCGTCGGGCGTCAACGCCCGCAGGCTGACCAGCAGTTTGGCCGCGGCACCGAGCATGGTGAGATACCGCTCGGTCTCGCCGACCGCCTCCTCGGTGCGGTACGCGAGGATGATGAGAACGGGCAGTCCGCCGGCCGGGCGCTCCGCGAACGAGGCCAGCCAGGCGAGTGTCTCCAGATCGGCCCACTGGGCGTCGTCGATGATCAGGACGAGCGGGCCGTACGCCTCGGTGAGCCGCTCCACCAGCGCGTCCAGGCCGTCCCGTACACCCTGCGGGTCGGCGTGCTGCCCGCACGGGGTCGCCACACCCAGCGCGGGGCCGACGATCTCGTACCACTCGCCGAGCAGTTCCCGCGCGTCCACGAGGCCGCCGTCCACGCGCCCGTCGCCCGTGGGGACTTGGCCGTCCGGTCCGTTCACCGTCAGCGCGGGCTGGAGCAGTTGGCGTACGACATGGAAGGGGACGGAGGTGACGGTCTCGCCGCCCCGGGCCGACCACACCGCGCAGCGCCCGGTCGCCATCCTGAGGGCCTCGGAGAGCAGCGCGGTCTTGCCGAGTCCGGCCGCGCCCCGGTAGACGAGCAGCCCGCCGGAGGGCCGTGGTCCGCACAGCGCGTCGACCGCGTGGGCCGCCGCGGCGAGTTCGGGTTCGCGCTCCAGCAGCGGGAGGGCAACCGGGTGCTCCGGCCGGTGCACGGGCGTCCCTCCTTTCGAACAGTGCGCAGGTCAAGTGTCGAGGGTAGCCCCGGAGTACCCCGAGTGCGCCTGAATCCACACGAATTCGGCCGTTCAACCATGGGCCGGCGCGTCCAGACGTACGGGCCGCTCGTACGCATTCCCGAAGGGCGGTCCGGAAGGCGGCGGGCCGGGCGGTACGTCGGGCCCGCCGCGCGGCGCCTCGGCCGGAGCGGTCCCGGTCATGACGCCTCCGGAGGTGTGCCGCAGGCCGGGCAGTCGGGGCGGCGTTCGAAGCGCTCCTCCAGCGGTTCGGAGAGCGCCATCAGATTGAGGCCGAAGCGGAAGCCGGGCTCCATTTCCGGGACGCCGGTCAGCAGCGCGATCGCGGCGTACACGAGAAGATGGCCGGAGAGCCCCGCGGTGACCGCGTTGACGGGGTTCCACTCCATCCGGGGCGAGGCCGCCTCCTCGTCCTGGCCCGCGCCGAGCCGCAGGTCCCGGCGTTCGACCTCGCCGGCGCGGTGGCACTCCCAGCAGGCGCCCCGGCCCGGTGCATGGACCCCGACGGTGACCAGGGGGCCGCGGTAGCCGGCGTCGAGCCAGGGGATCCCGGCGGCCAGACAGACCCGGTTCGCCCAGCGGCGGATCTCCGGCGGCCGGTCGGCGCAGAGCAGCAGCAGATCGTAGCCGGGGGCGAGCAGTGCGGCGAGATCGTCGGGGCCGTGCACCTCGCGCCGCTCCGCGGTCAGCGCCACCCGCGAGTTGACCGCCCGCAAGGCCGCCACGGCCGCGGTCGCCTTGGGCCGGCCTATATCGCTCTCGTGGTAGAGGGGCTGCCGGTTGAGGTTGGACAGTTCGACGACATCGCCGTCCACACAGTGCATCCGGCCCACTCCCGAGGCGGCGAGGCCCTGGGCGGCGAACCCTCCGGTGCCGCCGAGGCCGAGCAGCAGCACCCGGGCCGAGCGTAATCGTGCCTGGAGTTCCCAGGCGGTCGCGCGCGGCGAGAGATCCATCCAGCGCAGCAGGGTCACGCCGCGGCTGTAGCGTTCACGGTCCTCCGCGGTGAGCGCCGCGGACGGCTCGGCCCCCGCGTCCTCCAGGAATCCGGCCTCGTACAGATCGTCCATGGCCTCGGTGACCGAGCGCGGTTCGAGACCGGGGTGGCGGGCGAGCACCTGGGTGACCGCCTCGGCGGGGGCGCGGGTGCCGTCGAGGGCCTCGGTCAGGGTCCAGATCCAGCCCTCGGGGTCGGTGACCTCGGCGCCGATCCCGTAGACGACACTGCCGATCCGCACATTGCCGTCCACCGTGCGGTACGCCCGGTGCTCGGGCTTCACCCGTGGCCGCCGTAAGCCGGACACCGGTTCCTGGTGCCGCTCCGGTGTCATGCCCGTACCGCCCTCGGCTCCCTGGACCCGGCGGCCAGTTCGGTGGCGGCCAGCACGATCCTGAACTGATGTTCCGCCTGGTCCCGGACCGGGATCCAGCGGGCGCCGCAGTCGTCCTCGAAGGCGGCGCAGCGCTCGGTGAGGAAGCGGTCCAGGGTCGCGCGCACCTCGGTGCCCGGGGCGCCGTCCGCCGGGTGGGGCGCGGCCATGACCATCTGGTGCAGGAGCCCGGCCGTACGGATGACGAGGCGCCGTGCGGCGATCCGCAGGGCCATGATCCGCGCGCGGTTCATCGGCGGCAGACCGCCGGAGCCGGTCCCGGCACCGCTGTCGATGTCGCCGCCCGCGCGGGCCCGGGCACGCCTTCTCCCGGTCGCGGTCACACCGCCCCCCGCCGCGCCGAGGGCCGCTTCCGGGGCCCATTCGTCCGCGAGCCCGGGAGAGACCGCGAGATATTCGTCGACCGGCGCGAGCAGCGGTCCCGCGGTGGCGAGGAGGTCCGGACGTACCCGCTCCAGCAGTCCGGCGAGTGTCCGCGCGTCCTGCCGGAGCGCATGGCTGATGATCTCCAGCGCGCCGTACGGATCGGGGTGCGGTGAGGTGTCACCCACTCCTTCTACACCCCACATCGGCGCTTCCACGACCGCGGTGACTGTTCCGTAACGGTGGGGATGGAACCAGGTGGAAGTGGCGGTGGCCGCGGGCAGCGAGACGAACTGATCGGTCTCCTGCGGCCGGGGCATGTCATAGACGCCGGGGCCGGGACTCGGCCAGAAGAACGCGTCGTACGGCCCCAGCTCGACCGGGATCCTGAGATCCGCGGCCGAGCGCGCCAACTCGTCGGAGAGCCCGGGAAGTTCCCGGGTGAGCTGGACGAAACTGCCGCCCACGTCCACCCCGTGCAGCGAGCACTGGAGATACGGCCGCAACTCGTCCTGGAGATCGAGCAGCGCCCGGGTCTCCGGCATGGGCTCCGCCCCGGGTTCGGTGGGCAGCCACTCGGGCTGGCCGGCGAACCCGGGACGGAAGAAATGGCGGTAGTGCTGGGAGAAGGTCATCGGGCCCTTGAGCCACCGCTCGTTGCGGCGGGCTCCGTCGGGATCGAGACAGAGGACGAAGTGCCAGGCGGTGTCGGCGAACCGGGCCCGCGCGGACCGCCCGGCCGGAGCCCCCGGCCGGGCGGTCCGCGCCAGATGCCTCGCCAGCCGCAGTACGGTCAGCCCCCCGACCGGTTCATTGGCGTGCGGCCCCGCGACCACCAGCACATGCCTGCTCCCCCGCCCCACGGACAGCAGCCGGATCGGCTCCCCCGCCCGTGAGGTGCCGATGCAGCGCAGGGCCATGAGATCGGGGTGCGCCGCGGCCAGGGCCGCGGCGCCGGAGGTCAGTTCATCGACGGTGGGATAGCGCCCCGGCACGACGACCCGTTCAGGAGCCGGTGGAATTGCTGTCGCCCGTGGTCTCTTTCCTGTCCAGGCGCCGGATCTGGATGGTCGTCTGCTTGCGGCGTGAGGTGCTGTCGCTCTTGACTGTTCCGCTCATGAGCCGCTCCTTTTCTACGCGGTGCCCAACTCCGCGTTGTGCACCTGGATGTGATAGTCCGTCACGGATTGGGAGTCCGTCAACACTCTGAAAGACACACTCTGGCTACGATCCCGCGAGCCGTACAGAAGGCGAAGGCCACCGCGCGACTTTGGCGGAGACATATGCCCCCACCTGGTCGCGCGGTGGCCCGGAGCCCCGCTCGTATATCAGCCGTATGTCGGCTGTCAGCCGTACGTCGGCGTCAGTGTCTGTGCCAATGCCGGTGTCAGCGGAACGCGCGGCGGTCGGCGTCCAGCGGCTGGGTGAGCCGGATGGTGATGAACTCGTTGTTGTCCGCCTTGCCGGGCGTACGGCCCGAGGAGCCCGGGAAGTTGTTGTCGTTCATGACGGCCAGCGTGCGGTCGTCGATCAGCACGACGTCCTCGATCGTGGTGAACGGGAAGCGGAAGGTCTCCCCGAAGCCGCCGAGGCCCTTGGGGTTGGCGATGTCGAGCAGATCGGCGACAAGCGTCTTGTCCATGACGCCGTCGTGGTTCCGGTCACGGTTGTCCGCCAGGTAGATGCGCTTGAACTGGGCGGAGTCGCCCTGTCCGCCGTCGCGCTCGATCACCAGGAAGCGGTGTTCGTCCAGGGCGATCGCGTCACCGATGGCGTTGCCGGTCGACTCCAAACGGTAGGTCCAGCGCTTGCCGGTGTAGGCGTTCTTACGCAGGTCGAACTCGCTCATGCGCAGGTCGCCGGGCGTGCCGTCGGACACCCAGCCTTCGAGCAGCGGGTAGAGGTGACGGCCGTCGACGCCGCGGGCCATGCCCTCGAAGCCCTTGCTGCTGGGCAGGTTGGGGGCCGCGCCGTTCAGGTACGGGTTCTCCGGCGCCTGGACTCCCTTGAGCGGGATGGGGGCCTGGAGGAGACGGCCCTTCGAGGAGAAGTGCAGCAGGAACGGGCCGAACTCGTCGCCCGTCCAGTACGTGCCGTCGGAGGCACGGACGATGGACTCGACGTCGAAGTCGGCGCCCGTCAGCACCCGGTCGGCGCGGGTCAGCGCGAACGGCACCTTGCGGTCGGGGTCGCTCAGATTGAAGCCGCCGAGCACCTTGACCTTGCCGGTGCGCGTGTCCGGCTTGACGTGGTGGACACGGAGCAGGAAGTCGGCGCTGTTGGCCTTGTTTCCGAACCCGTTGTCGGACAGCACGTCGTACGTGCCGTCGTGCCGGTTGAGGATCCCGCTGAATCCCTGGACGGGCTGGCCCGGGAACGGCGCGGCGATGCCGTTGACGGGCTCCGTGCCGAGGGCCGCGCCGGAGACCGGGCTGCCGGGTACGTAGGTCTCGGCCGGGAGCGAGGCGAAGCCGGTCAGGGTGGCCCGGCCGAACTCGGCGGACCCGTTGTGGTCGTGGCCGCGGTGGGCGGCGGCGGGCGCGGCCAGACCGACGGTCAGCGCGGCGGCGCTCAGCATGATCAGGAGCTTGTTCATGGCAGGGACGGTAGAGACGGCGCATGACGTACGCCCCAACAGCAGGCGACCCGCGCGCGAGCGGCGAACGGCTCCCACCGGCCCGGACCTCCCGGGGCCCGGCCGCCGTCCGCCGGCTCGCTCGGTGCGCCGGGCGTCAGGAGCGGTAGGTGTTACGGGTGTACGTGAGGCTCAGATTGCCGGTGTTCTTGAAGTACTGGCTGATCAGGTAGGCCGGGTCGCCCGCGATGGAGCCGGCCTGGAGGTCGCTGCCGTCGTTGGAGTCGTCCCAGGCCCAGGGGGTGTGCGCGGCGTTGTCACGGCCGTTGTCACCGGCGAAGGTGCCCCAGGAGGCGTACGGCGGCTTGGAGTTGCGGCGCTCCCACAGGCCGCCGGCGCCGAAGATGTCGACGAGCTTGTAGGAGGCGGCGCGGTCGTTGCCGCCGGCCGGGACGGTACCGGCGGTGCGGTTGGGGCGGTAGACGATGCCGTCGCCGCCGGGGAAGCTGCCGCCGCTCCAGTTGTACATGCCGTGGCCGCGGGCCTCCTGGAAGACGGTGGGGTGCTGGGCACCGTCGTGGGTCTCCATCAGCAGGGTGCCGTCGATGTTCTCGCGGTTGCCCTGGAAGGGCTGCCCGCCGGGATGTACGAGTAGTAGTTGTCGTGCGCCTGGGTGACGGCGGCCTGGAGCGTGCCGTAGGTGCTGCCGTCCTTGAGGACGACCTCCAGGACGCCTTCCATGTCGTTCTCGTGGGAGGTCCAGTTGAGCGGATAGTCCTTCCAGTCACGCGGGTGGTAGAAGGCGTAGGTGATGTACCAGTGCGTCGAGGTCTCGACGACGGAGTAGTACGCCGTACCGGTCAGCCGCGCCGTGTTGGCGTCCAGGTTCTCCCAGTTGTTGAGGGTGTTCCAGTCGCCGTCGTAGTCGACCGGCGAGGTGTACTCGGCGGTGTAGTAGGCGGACGAGGTGTCCTGGTAGTGCACCGGGGCCCAGCGGTAGGCGAGGTCGGCGTCGCTGGGCGCGGCCTGGGCCTGGCCGGGTACGGCGAGGAGTCCCGCGGAGAGCAGGACGGAGACGAATACGGCACGGGCGGATCGCCTGAGCTTCACGGTTTCTCCAGAGGCTAGGGCCGGTTGCGCAAACGGCCGTCACTCTCCGGTCGCCGGATGACACCTGCACCCGCCCGGTGATGACGTGGACATGAAAATCTCAGAACCGCTGCGGGACCCGGACTCCACCGCCGGAACCGGCTGATGCCGCGACCCGTACTAGAGTTCCGTCGCCGCCTCGATCAGCCGGGTCTGCGCCCTGCGCAGATGGGTGCGCATCCGGGCCGCGGCCGTCTCGTCGTCGTTCTCGCTCAGCGCCTCCAGGACCCGCTCGTGCTCCCGGCATGTCTCCTCCGCCCACCCCTCGCGGAACGAGAGCCGGTACTGATGCGCGTGCGCGTGCAGCCGTTCAAGGGTGAGCCGCAGAAAGGCGTTGCCGCTCAGCCGGGCGATCCGGTCGTGGAAGACGGAGTCGTGGTGCAGATACAGCAGCAGCGTCGCGCGGCTCCGGAAGTCCCGCGCGGCCTCACGCATCTCCGCCAACTGCTCGGCGAGCTGACGCAGATCGGCCTCCGTCACCTGGAGGGCGGCGGCCGACGCGGCGGCCGGTTCGAGCAGCAGCCGCACTTCGAACAGCTCGCGCAGACTGCGGCTGCTGAGCAGGGTCGCGGCGGTGTACCCGGCCAGTGAGCGTTTCACCACCAGCCCCTCCGCCTCAAGCCGTGCCAGCGCCTCGCGCAGCGGGGTCGGCGAGATCGTCAGTTCCTGGGCGAGCGTATTGATGTTCAGCTTCGACCCGGGCTCGATGTCGTGGTCGACGAGCCGCCGGCGGATCGTGTCATAGGCGGTGTCGGCGAGCGCCTGCCGCCGAGGTGTGCCTGCCATCGTGCCGCTCCCGTTCCCTTGTCCGCCCCTGGGGGTGTCTCACCGATCTTGCCGGGCCCGATCGACATCACACCCCACCGGTACGTGTATCAGTCCCGCCGAGGCCGCCCGCGCGCTGGTCCGGCGCCCGTCGGCGGCTCCGGCCCCTCTGGCACCCGCGTCGGCCGATTCTATTTTTTCCGGCTCGCTCGCGATGCGGTACGTATCGCCTGCCGCCTCGCCCCTCCGCGTCCCCGAAGAGGGGAACTCACCGCGGCCCGGTCGTCAAGTCCCCTTGCGAACTGGCGTTTTACCGAAGAAATCAGCTCCATCCCGTGGAGCGACCGGTCTCGATCCGGTAACGGGTGATACGAGTCTTGACTGTGGTGTGATGCTGGCTACTCTTCTGAAAAGTATACGAAACAAGGGTGTTCACCAGGTCGGACCGGGGCCTGCGGAGCGACACACGCCCATGTCGGGCGGCATGGCCGGTGGGCGCGGACGGGGTGCCCGGAGGCCGTGTCACCGCCCGGACACCCGGTCTCATGGCACGTCTCACCCCGCTCCCACACCGCGAGCGGGTCTTCAGGACCAGGTATTTCGCTCGACGGCTCGCGTCGCGTCCGGTCTCCGGCCGCCTCGTGTGAAGCATCAAGGAGGATGACATGAAACGCGGACCCGCTCTCATGGCCGCGGCCACAGGTCTGGTGAGTGCCCTGGCGCTGACCGCCTGCTCAACCAGCGCCACTTCGGCGGGCGGTGGCGGCGGCGCCCTGACGTTCATGACGTTCGAGACCCCGGCGCTGACCGCGAAGTTCTGGGACACCTCCATCGCGGAGGCACGGAAGGAAGTGCCGGACACCGAGATCAAGAAGATCGTCTCACCGGACGCGGACCGTACCGCCTACGCCAAGCAGCTCCAGGCGTCCGGGCAGTTCCCCGACATCCTGTCCTCCGTCAACCCGAAGGACTTCACCGCGGCCGGACTGCTGAAGCCGTTCGACCAGAAGTGGCTGGACGACAACTTCACCGACCCCGACGGCAATGCCATCGAGGGCAAGTCCTATATCCCGCCCACCAATTCGCAGATCATCCCGATGGTCTTCTACAACAAGAAGATCTTCGCCGAGCACCGCCTCCAGGTCCCGAAGACCTGGGACGAGTTCGTCGATGTCGTCAGCGCGCTCAAGAAGGCCGGTGTCACCCCGGTCGAGATGGCGGGCGGCGAGCCGTGGTCGGCGGCGATCCCGCTGTCGGGCATCATCACCGCCGATGTGCTGGGCGCGGACCCGCAGTGGATCCAGAAGCGCTACAAGGGCGAGGTCAAGTTCACCGACCCCGGGATGACCGCGGCGGCCGGCAAGTACCGGCAGCTCATCGACGCGGGGGCCTTTGACAAGGGCGCCCTGAGCGTGAGCTACGCGGACGCCAACAAGCAGTTCCTGGACGGCGAGAGCGCCATGTATCCGATGGGAAGCTGGTTCATCGGCCAGATCCCCGCCTCGGCCGCGCAGGACTTCGGTACGTTCCTGCTGCCCAGCGGGACCGGGAAGACCATCGTCCCGTTCAACACCGGTGGTACGACCGCGGTCAGCGCGAAGTCCTCGGATGTCGCCGGCGCGACCAAGTTCGCCCAGGCCTGGTCGCTGTCCAAGCCCAATCTGAAGACGCTCATCGAGACCGACGGCGCCTTCCCCATGCTCAAGAACGTGCCGTTCGAGGAGTTCGGAGCGAAGGTGACCCCGGTCTACACCGAGGGGTTCCGGCTCGTGACCGAGAACAACACCAAGGTCAGCGCGTTCGGCCAGGTCAACAATGACGACGCGCTCCCGCCCGGGGTGGTCGAACAGTTCAACTCCCTGGCGCAGAAGCTGTTCACCAGCTCCGACGTCAAGGAGCAGCTCGCCTCGTTCGACGCCGACTGGGACAAGGCCGCCAAGTAGCCGGTGCCCGTCGGGAGATGGGCGGGGTCGCGGTCCGGTCGGCGATGACATCGTTGTCACCCTGCTTCCCGGCCGGCTCCGGTGCCGTACGGACCTGACACCGCGCGGCATCGGAGTCCGCAGCCCGCCCGCCCTCCTCCGGGGCAGAAAGGATCACGCTGTGCCCACACGATCTCTACGAGCAGGCAGAAGCCTCGGACTGGCACCCGCCGCATGGATCGCGATCGTCCTCTACGGGATGTTCCTGCTGTACCCGCTGCTGCAGAGCCTTTTCCTCAGCTTCACGGACAAGAACCCCCTCCAGGCGGGGAGTTCCTTCGTCGGACTCGCCAACTACCGTGAACTCCTTTCGGACGACCGGCTGTTGTCGAGCCTCCTGTTCACGATGACCGTGGTCGTGGCCGTCACGGTCGTCGCCAACACGGTGGGCCTGCTGCTCGCGATCGTCCTCAACCGCTCCTCGGCCAACTACCGGGTGATGCGGACCCTGATCTTCATTCCGCAGGTGCTGTCCGGGGTCATCGTCGGCTTCATCTGGCGCAGCATCCTCACCCAGAACGGCCTGCTCAACAGTGCGCTGGCCAGGCTGGGCCTGGTCGACGAACCCGTCTCCTGGCTGGGCGACTCGCAACTGGCAGTGTTCTCGGTCTGCGTGGTCGTGAGCTGGATCACCATCGCATTCGCCACCGTCGTCTACACCGCCTCGCTCCAGTCCGTACCGCGGGAGCTGTATGAGGCGGCCCGGGTGGACGGCGCCGGGGTCCTGGGCCGATTCCGCCATGTCACACTGCCCATGATCGCGCCCGGCACCACGATCAGTGTGGTCCTCTGCCTGATCACCACGCTGAAGCTCTACGACGTGATCGCGGTCCTCACCGGCGGCGGCCCCGCCGAGTCGACCCAGTCGACCGCCTTCTATCTGATCGCCGTGGCCTTCACCGACAACCGGTTCGGCTATGCCTCGTCCATCGCCATGTTCCTGCTCGCACTGACCGCCGTGGTGTCGTACGGCGTCACCGCGCTGCTGCGCCGAAGGGAGACAAACCTGTGAGCGCTCCCACCACCGGGCCCGCCGGCATCACGAAGTCCGCCGGGACCGCGATACCCACCGGCCCCTCGCCGTCGGCAGGCCCGGCCCGGCCCGCCCGCTCCGCCGGTGCCGCACGGGGCGGTCCGCGCGGCAGGTCCCGTCTTGTCGGCGCCTGGCTGATCACACTGGCGTTCATCCTGCCCGTGTACGTCGCGTTCGTCAGCGCGTTCAAGACGCAGGACCAGATCGTCTCGAACCCGGCCGCCCCGCCGGTTCCGTTCACCTTCGACAACATCACCAACGCGCTGAGCAGGCCGGACCATCTCGTCCAGGCGGGTCTGCTCAACTCCATCCTGGTCACCACGGCGACGCTCCTCATACTCGTCCCGCTCAGCTCGATGCTGGCCTTCTACATCTCCGAGCGCACACCCCGGATCAGGAGCGCCCTGCTCGCCGTGTTCGCGCTGGGTCTGATGGTCCCCCCGCAGGTGGTGCTGCTGCCGATCGTGACCCTGCTGCGCTCGATCGGTCTGGCCAACTCGTACGCGGGCCTCATCCTGTCCAACGCCGGCGGCGGCTATCTCTCGTTCGCCGTGTTCGTCTATGTCGGCTTCCTGCGGACGATCCCCCGCGAGGTCATCGAGGCCGCGCGCATGGACGGCGCGGGTGATCTGCGGCTGTGGTGGCGCATCGTCTTCCCGGTCGTCCGGCCGGCCACCGCGACCGTCGGGATCTTCCTGGGCCTGTGGGTGTGGAACGACTTCCTGAACCCGCAGTTCATCCTCGGCCCGCTCCAGGGACAGACGATCACCACGGGCATCTATGTCTCGCTCGGCGCCTACTCGACCGACTACAGCCAGCTCTTCGGAATCATGTTCCTCGCCGCTGTCATCCCCGTCGTGGGATATCTCGTCAGCCAGCGCGAGTTCATCCACGGACTCATGTCAGGAGCGTCCAAGTGAACAGCCCGACCGACGGCGTCCCCGCCCTGGACGAGCTGGCCGGCGAGTGGACCGGCCGTGCTGAGCTGAACCATCTTCCGTCCCTGCGCAACCAGTGGGGCCAGGGCCATGTCAACGGCGACCTCACCTCGCTGTCCTGGCTGGCCTTCCCCCCGTACAGCGGCGGCTATCACACCGGCGCGCTGCGGATCGACGGTTCCGTACCGGCCGCCGAGCGGCTGCGCTGGGCGCCCTGGGGGGTCCAGCGGGCAGCGGCGGCCAGTGCGTTGACGGTCACCACCGAGGTCAGGATGGGGTACGAGCGCAGCCGGCTGCTCTGGCGGCTCGCCCTGCGCAACACCACGGCGGAGCCCGTGACGGCAGTCGTGGAGCAGGAGTTGCTCGCGCCCTTCGCGCACTCCGAGGTGGACTGGGGCTGGCTGTACGGGACTCCGTGGAACGACGGCCACCACCACGACTACTTCACCACCGAGCGGATCCGCGAGGAGGCCGTGGCGGACCGGCCGCGCCAGGTGCAGTTCCTGCCCGTCGGGGAGCGGTGGGTACGCCTCGGCAGCCCGCGCGTTCCGGGGATCCAGCGGGACGAGGACTCCGAGCCGATGCTGCTGGAGTCGGAACTGCCCGACCACTCGACGCCGGACTCCGGGCGGGTACGGGCGCCGGGGGCCGTCTGCCGGGTCCGCGGGATCGCCGTACGCCGCGCCGCCACCGGTGAGACCGGGCCGGTCGGGGACACCGACGAGTACTCCGTACGGCCGGACACCGATCTGCGGATCGGTACGGTACGGCTCGATGACGGGGACGTCCTCCGGTTCTCGGTCCGTACGGACACACCGGAGCAGACCGGGGTGATCATCACGCACGGCAACCACCCCGACTCGCTCCAGGTCGGCCTGGAGAACGGCCGCCTCGCCCTGCGTGTCGCGGGTGAGCACCTCACCGCACCGCGGTCCCTCCCCCCTCGGCACCTGGCACACCGTGGCGGTCCTCGTCGGCGACGCGGGTACCGAACTGCTGCTGGACGACCGGCCGTTGCTCGCGACGGCGGCCTGGTGGGAGGGGCAGCGCTGGACCGCCACGACGGACGGCGCGACGGTCTCGGTCGCCGACTCCCGGTCAGCCGCGCGCAGTGCCTACGCCTTCTCGCACACGCCCGGCTCCCTCGGGACGGCCGGGGCGCGCGGACACGCCCGCTGGGACATCACACTCGGGCCGGGTGAGGAGACCGTCCTCGGTGTGGTGCTGGAGATCGGCGACTCGGCCGATACGGTGGCGCGCGACGCGGCGGCGGTCGCGGCGGCCTTCCCGGCGGAGTTCGACGCGGTGGCCGAGCGCTGGCGCGGGACCTGGAACAGCGCGTTCGAGCCGGACAACAGTGAATTCTCCGGGCATCTGCCGACCCTGCGCACCGAGGACGCGGACCTCGCCCGTACGTACTACCTGGGCGCGCTGCTGGCCGTCTATCTGCGCAACACCACCGTCAGTCCGCTCGGCCCGGTGTTCCTGACCGGCGGGCCGCGCCTCGGTCCCACCACCACCTTCTTCTGGGACATCTCCGAATGGGCCAGGACCGCCGCACTGCTGGAACCGGAAGGACTGCGCCGCTGGATCCTGGCCGCGCTGGCGCAGCCGTACGACCGCTGTCACTCCTTCGACACCCGCAATCTGCTGCCGGTGGGCAATCACTACGCGGCCAACGACCACGCGCTCTTCCGGACCGTCAAGGCGTATGTGGGCGTGACCGGGGATCTCACACTGCTCGGTGAGAGCGCGGGCGGGCGCAGTGTGCTCCAGCATCTGCGGGAGATGGCGTTCCGGCCGAGCACCCTGCGCGCCACCTTCGGCGGCGGTGTGCTGGCCGACTTCGGCCGGGACGCCTGGGAGCTGCTGGAGTGTGTGCCGAACTACCGTGACGCGGTGGTCTCGCTGAACGCCGGCTATGTCGGCATGCTGCGCTCGCTGGCCGCGCTCCTGCGCCTCCTGGGCGACGGGCAGGGGACCGGGACCGCGAGCGGAGCCGGGATCGGCGCCGAGGCCGAGGCCTCGCTCGCCGAGGCGGAGGCGGCCGAGCTGTCCGCCGCCGTCCTCGGCCAGTACGCCGGGGAGGGCCGCTGGATGATCTCCCATCCGGAGGGCGACGAAGTCATCGGCCACTGCCTCGACTTCGAACTCGTCGCCGCCGAGATGGCCGAGGATCTGTCGGCGGACCAGCGCGAGCAGATGGTCCGTTTCGTCACCGAACATCTTCTGGACGGCGACTGGATGCGCGCCCTCGACCCCGGTGACCCGGTCGCGCCGCTCTCGGACCGGCCGGACCACGGCGCCGCGGGTGCCTTCGCGGCCTGGCCCGGGGCCACCTCCTTCGGTCTGTGCCGACTCGGCCGCACCGATGTCGCGGCCGGGGTGCTGCGGCGCGCGCACCGCGCCACCTCCGGCGGGCTGTGGGGCCAGGCCATGGAGGTGGCCGAAGACGGCGGCTACCGCGTCGCGGGCCGGGGCGTGGCGAACCGGGACAGCAACGCCGCCGTCGCCGTGACGGAGGCCGTCCTCGCCGGGCTCTTCGGTATCGAGGCCGGTATCGAGTCCCTGAGCAAGGACATCGGGACGACCCGTACACCGTACGGGCATCTGGAGAACGTCCGGGCCATCGGCTTCGGCCTGCCCAGAGGGCCGCAGTAGCGGCCGGTGCCCGGCATCGAACGTACGGCCGTGCGGGCATCCCCGTACGGCCGTACCGCACGGAAGCACACACAAGTACCGCCCTCTCGCACGACCCCGACTCACAGACCCCGACTCGAAGGAGAGCCGCAATGGGGCAGGAGAGTACGACGCGGAGAGTGATCCGCGGATCCGGACGCGCACGAGCACGCGGGTACGCGGCGGTGGTGGCCCTGGCCGTCGCCGTACCCCTCGCGATCCCCGGCAGCGCGGTGGCCGGGAGCGCACCGGCCGGCAGCAGCGCCGGGAGCGAGTCCGTACGGGCCCTGGCGGCGGGACCGCCGACGCCCGCCCAGCAGTGGGACACCCTCAAGGCCAAGCTGACCGGTATCAAGGGAGTCTGGACCGACCAGGCCTACTCGGGCTCGGTGTCGAACAGCATGCCCAACACCGCTCTGCTCGGAAACGGTGATGTCGGAGTGACGTCCGGCGGCAGCACGGGGGTCAAGACGTTCTATGTCTCCAAGGGGGACTTCTGGAACGCCAATCCCAGCCCGAAGCCGGCTCCCATCGGCGGTGTGACCATCACCGGCACCACCGCCCAGACCGGCAACAACCTCGCGATCGGCGCACGGGCGACCGCGAGCAGCACGGAGGGGTCCTTCACCCCCGACCGTGCCGTCAACGGCCAGTGGGGCAGCGGTTACGAGGGCTGGGTCTCCCAGATCGGCAAGCCGCAGTGGATCACCCTCGACCTGGGCTCGGTCAAGACCGTCGCCCGCTATGTCGTACGCAACGACAACGCGGCGCGCCCCGGGAACGCGGCCTTCAACACCAAGAACATGGCGTTCCAGACCAGCACGGACGGCACCAACTGGAACAGCGTCGACACGGTGCAGAACAACACCGCCGATGTCGTCGACCGGTCCATCACGGCCGTACAGACCCGCTACATCCGGCTGAACATCACCGAGCCGACCCAGAGCACCACATCCGACTCGACACAGAACCCGCGCGCCCGGATCGGCCAGATCGAGCTGTACGCGCAGAGCGGCGGCGGCACTCCCCCGCCGGCGCAGCCCTTCCGCGAGGAACAGAACATCGTCGACGGCACGATCGCGACAACGATGTCACTGTCCGACGTGCCCGTATCGATGAAGACCTGGCTGGCCGCCGACAGGAATGTCCTGGTCACCGCCATCACCTCGACCGGGAGCCAGCCGGTGCAGCTCCAGGCGTCGGCGTACGCGGGAGCCACCTCGCCCAACTCCGCCTACAGCAACACCGCAGGCGCCGACGGCCAGGTGATGTGGGCCGAGCGCGCCACCGCCTCCGGCAGCCGTTGGGTGTCCCGGGCGGCACTGGCGACCACGGTCCTCGGCGCGTCCGCCGTCCAGGCACCAACCGTCTCGGGCGCCACCGCCAGGACCGTGTTCACACTGCCGGCGGGCGCGACCGTCCGGGTCGTCACCCAGATCGGCGGCGGCGGACAGAACCCGGCGGCGCCGCACAACGACGCCGTGACGCAGGTACGGAGCCAGACCACCGCCTCGCTGGCGACGCTGGACACCCAGCGCGCCGACTGGTGGAAGAACTACTGGATGCGGTCGGGTGTCGAACTCGGCGACGCCGTACTGGAGAAGTACTACTACGCCGCGCAGTACTTCATCGGCGCGTCCAGCCGGGCGGGCAAGCTCGCCCCCGCTCTCTACGGGATCTGGACCACCACGGACTCCCCGCAGTTCAGCGGTGACTACCACCTCAACTACAACGCCCAGGCGCCGTTCTACGGGGTGTACTCCAGCAACCGTCCCGAGCTGTCCCTGCCGTTCCACGAGACGATCCTCGCGTATGTGCCCGAGGCACAGCGCCGGGCCAGGCAGGATCTGAACCGGGTGAAGCCCGACTACATCGGCGGGCGCTTCCCGAGCGGCGGGGTACCGGCCGGCGTGCTGTTCCCCGTGGGGATCGGCCCGTACGGCACGACCACCGACGACCAGTACCACCAGCAGGTCTCCAACTCCCTGTTCTCCGCCTCCCAGTTCGTGTCCTACTACGAGTACACCCAGGACACCACGTTCCTCAGGACCAAGGCGTATCCCTTCCTGAGCCAGGTCGCCCAGTTCTTCGAGAGCTATCTCGAACGCGACTCGGCCGGCCGCTACTCGATGTGGAGCGGTCCGCACGAGGGCACCTGGGGCCAGAACTCGTCCGCCGACATCGGGCTGCTCAAGCAGGTCCTATCCACCCTGATCGCGGGCAGCCAGAAGCTCGGTGTGGACGCCGACCGCCGTGTCACCTGGCAGAACATCCTCAACAACCTGCCGGCGCAGCCGACCACGGTGTTCAACGGCAAGACGGTGTACTCACTGGCGACCCCCGGCACCATGCAGGGTTCCGACACCCGGGACATCCACCCCGGTGACAACACCATCAACCTCGAATTCATCCAGCCCGCCGACCAGCTCGGTGTCAATTCGGACCCGGCGAAGCTGCGGATCGGTGTGGACACCCTCGACGCCATGAACTCGTGGGGGCAGGACAACAGCTTCCCGAAGGTGTTCAACCAGGCGGCCCGGGTCGGCTATCCGGCGCAGTCGCTCATCGACAGGTTCAAGCAGGTGATCAACTCGCATCTCGCCCCGAACCTGCGGATCGCCGACTCGTTCCACGGCATCGAGAAGTCCGGTGCAACCGAGGCGGTCAACAGCATGCTGGCCCAGAGCGACCAGGGGATCATCACCCTCTTCCCGGTCTGGCCGGCGGGCAAGAACGCGAGCTTCTGGCAGTTGCGCCAGAAGGGAGCGTTCGTGGTGTCCAGCGCGAAGGAGAACGACCGCGTCAGTTATGCCGAGGTCACCAGCGAGGCAGGTGGCACGCTGCGGCTGAAGAACCCGTGGCCGACGGGCACCTTCACCGTGACGGACACGAACGGCGCGGCGGTTCCGTTCACCACGGCGAACGGGGTGATCTCGGTACAGACGGCGGCGGGCCGTACGTACCGGATCGCACCGGTCTGACGCACGGCTGAAGCACCTCGGGCGCCGGACGGGCCGACACGGCCCGTCCGGCGCTTTCGTATGTCCGGGCGAGATCGGCTGTGGCCGTTTTGTGATGGCGAAGTCCGTACGCGGGAGGTACACGGACGGAAATGTCGCCTAATGTGACGCTCAACCGGCCGGAGTCCGCGCTTCAGCGCACCTTTTGTCCCTCCTCCCGAGCCCGGCCCGGCATCGAGGCCCCCTCGCCAACAGACCCATATACCTCTATGCGGAATTCTCGCGCGACCTATTCCGTATAGGGCGCACCGTCCTTATCGTTCTGGACACCCGGACAGGAGTGCTCAGCCGCTCCACCGGTCACGGCGGGCATCGCCCGTTCCGGTCACGAGGAGGGCAGCGCCATCTATATCGACGTCCACGGGCATGTCACCGCCCCCGACAAGCTGTACGCGTACAAGGCAGGGCTCCTCTCCCATCGCGGCGCCCATGGGCGCGGGCGTTCCGGGGTGACGAAGGAGCATGTGGTGGAGGCGCTCAACGCGCCGCACCCGAGTTTCGGCAAGATCTCGCATCTCCGGCATCTCGACGAGGCCGGGGTGGACATCCAGTTCATCTCGCCCCGGCCGTTCCAGATGATGCACAGCGAGACCCCGGCCAAGCTGGTCGAGTGGTTCACCGCGGAGACCAATGACGTCATCGCGCTGTGCTGCGAGGTGGACGGGCGGTTCCGCGGGATCGCGGGCATGCCGCAGTCGATGGACCTCGACCCGGCCGTCTGGACCCGTGAACTGCGCCGCTGCGTCACGGACCTGAGTTTCGTCGGGGCGACCCTGAACACCGACCCGTACGAGGGGCTGCGGCAGCCGCCGCCCATCGGCGACCGTTTCTGGTACCCGGTGTGGGAGGCGCTCTGCGAGCTGGACGTGCCGGCCATCATCCACTCGGCGGCCTGCCGGCCCCCGTCCCGGGAGAGTTACTCGCTCCACTTCGTCCAGGAGGAGACCCTGGCGGTGGCCGGGCTGCTCCAGTCCACCGTGCTGGACGACTTTCCCGAGCTCAAGATCGTCGTGTCGCACGGCGGCGGGGCCGTCCCGTACCAGAAGGGCCGTTTCTACCCGGCGGCGCTGCGGGCGGGCACGACCTTCGAGGAGCGGCTGCGCCGTCTCCACTACGACACCTGCCTCTACACCCGCGACTCGATCGAGTTCCTGCTGCGGACCGTCGGGGTCGACCGCTGTCTGTTCGGTACGGAGAAGCCGGGGACCGGCTCGGTGAAGGACCCGGAGACCGGCCGCTGGGTCGATGACATCCATCTGCTCATCGAGGACATCGACTGGCTGACCGGCGAGGACAGGAAGGCGCTGTTCGAGACGAACGCCGTCGAGCTGTTCCGGCTGGAGGTGTGAGGCGGCGTGAGCGACCTCGTACTGGGCGTGGGCACCTCCCACGGCCCGCTGCTGAACACGCCGCCGGAGGACTGGGGGCTGCGGGCCGCGGCGGACCGTGCCAACCGGGCGCTGGTCTACCGCGGTGCGGAGTATCCGTACGACGCGCTGCTGGCGCTGCGCGCGCCGGGGTTCGCGGCCGAGTGCGAGCTCGGCGTACGCCGTCGCCGCCACACGGCCTGCCGCGAGGACATCGAGGAGCTGGGCCGGCGGATCGAGGCGGCCGGGGTCGATGTGCTGGTAGTGGTGAGCAGCGACCACAAGGAGGTGTTCGGCGATGAGCTGCTGCCGCAGTTCGCCTTCTACTGGGGCGACACGATGCGGCACGAGCCGTTCACCCAGGAGCAGTTGGACGGGATGAAGCCGGGGCTGGCCATCGCCGAGGTCGCCAATGTGCCGGCCACGAGCACCGTACGGCCCGGACACTCCGCGCTGGCACGGCATCTCGTCGAGCGGACCTCGGCCGCGGGGTTCGACCCGGCCGCGTCCCGGGCCCTGCCGCCCGGGGAGTGGGGCAACTCGGGCATTCCGCATGGCTGGGGCTTTGTCTTCGAGCAGGTGCTCGGCGGCGGGGAGACACCGCCGACCGTACCGGTCTTCGTGAACACCTTCTGGGAGCCCAACCCGCCGTCGGCCGCGCGCTGTTACGACTTCGGTGTGGCCCTGGGCGAGGCGATCCGCGACTTCCCGGCGCCGCTGCGGGTGGGGATCGTGGCGTCCGGCGGACTGAGCCACTTCGTTGTGGACGAGGAACTCGACCGGGCGTTTCTCGCCGCGCTCGCCGCCCGCGACCGCGACCATCTGCGGTCGCTGCCGGACGCGGTGCTGCGGTCCGGGACCTCGGAGATGCGCAACTGGATCGTGGTGGCGGGCGCCCTGGAGGCGTCCTCGCTCACCGCCGAACTGGTGGGGTACGAACCGTGCTACCGCTCGGAGGCGGGCACCGGGTGCGCGATGGCGTTCATGACCTGGCAGAACGAGAACACCGCTACGGCAGACGCCCGTAAGGATCGGTCATGACGGCGCCGGACGGGGCGCGGACGCCCTCCCTGGTGGAGCGGCTGCGGGCGCTGGACTCCTGTGCCGTGTCGGACGCGCTCGACGCGTACGGCCTGTCGACGGTGGTGCTCGGGCCCCGGCCGGTCTGGCCGGTGCCGCGTGTCGTCGCCGGGCTGGTCCGTACGGTCACCGTCGGCCCGCGCCGGTCCGACCGGCCCGCCGACCATGTCGCCGCAGCCGCTGTGGATCTCTCGGGCCCGGACGACGTGCTGGTCATCGCCAACCACGGACGTCCGGACGTGTCCTGCTGGGGCGGGATTCTCAGCCGCGCCGCGCTCGCCCGGGGCATCGCCGGTGTGGTCGTCGACGGCGCGTGCCGGGACGCGAGCGAGAGCGCCGGACTCGGACTGCCGGTCTTCGCGCGGGCCGTGGTGCCCGTCAGCGCGCGCGGCCGGGTCGTCCAGTACGCGATGAACGAGCCGGTCGAGTTCGGCGACATCACCGTGAGCCCCGGCGACTATGTGGTCGCCGACGGCAATGGGGTCGTCTTCGTGCCCGGTGCCGACGCCGAGCGTGTGATCGCCTTCGCCGAGCGTGTGGTCGCCCGCGAGGCGGCCATGGCCGACGCGGTCGCCGCGGGACGGCCGGTCTCCGAGGTCATGCACGACAGCCGATTTCCCACGACCGACACCACCGACACACCCGAGGAGTCCGGCTCGTGACCCACGAACCCACCGGCCCCGAGCCGGCGAACGGCCCGGCGCACCCCTTGTACGGATACTCGACCGCCACCGTCTCCGACGCCCTCGACCGCCTGGGCCGGGACGGCTGTCTGTCCGGTATCGCCCCGCTCTTCGACGGCGCCCGGATCTTCGGCCGCGCCTACACCGTCTCGTACGTCGCCGCCGGACATCCGGCCGGTACGGTCGGCGACTACCTGGACGACATGCGGCCCGGCGATGTGGCGGTGCTCGACAACGGCGGCCGTACCGACTGCACGGTGTGGGGCGACATCCTCACCGCGATGGCGAGCGACCGCGGTATCGCGGGCACGGTGATCGACGGTGTGTGCCGTGATGTGCGGCGAGCGCTCGATGTGAGCTATCCGCTCTTCAGCCGCGGCCGTTACATGCGCACCGGCAAGGACCGGGTCGAGGTACGGGACGTCCAGTGCCCGGTGAGTGTCGGCGGGGTGCGGATCGCGCCCCGCCAGCTCGTCATCGCGGACGCCGACGGCGCGGTGACCGTACCGCCCGATGTGGAGGACGAGGTGGCGGAGATCTGCCACACCATCCATGAGCGCGAGGCACGCATTGTCGACGACGTGCTCGCGGGCCGTTCGCTGGCCGAGGCGCGCGCCGCCCACGGCTACCACCTGCTGCAGAGGAACCAGGTATGACGACGGATCTCACCGGACCCACCGGCCCTACCGACACAGCCGACACCGACACCGCTGGACCGGACTCCGCCGTACTCCTGCGGCTCGGGACCGCGACGCTGTACGAGGCGGCCAAGCTGGACTGTTTCCTTCCGCCGCGTATCCGGCCGGTGTGGCCGGGAGCCGCCGTGGCCGGCCGGGCGCTGCCGGTGTCCACCGCGCCCGCCGACAATCTGCCCCTCCACCTCGCGCTCGAACAGGCGGAGCCCGGCGATGTGCTGGTCGTCGACGGGCGCCAGGTTGCCTGCGGCTACTGGGGCGAGGTGCTCACCGCGGCCGCGCAGGCGCGCGGGGTGGCGGGTCTGGTGATCGACGGGGGTGTACGGGACGCCGACCGGCTGCGCGAGCGCGGTTTTCCGGTCTTCAGCTCCGCGATCGCGGTGCGTACGACGGTCAAGGACGACCCGGGCACGGTCGGCGCTCCCATCACACTGGGCGGCACCACCGTCGGCCGGGGCGATCTGGTGGTGGCCGACACCGACGGTGTGGTGGTGATCCCGCGGGCGTCGGTGGCGGCGGTGGTGGAGCGCGGCCGGGCGCGTGAGACGGCCGAGGCGGGCTATCTGGACCGGATCGCCGGGGGCGAACTCACCCTGGACATCTACGGTTTCCGACCGGCCGGCACGGACTGAGCCGCCATGAACGATCTGGACCCTCTCGCCGCCAGGCACCTGCTGGTCGAGCAGGTTCGCCTGGAGGCCACCGGAGTCGTATCGCTGAGGCTGGTCGATCCGGACGGCGGTGAACTGCCGCCGTGGGCACCGGGCGCGCACATCGATCTGCGCCTGCCCAGCGGCACGGTCCGCCAGTACTCGTTGTGCGGCCCCCTCGACGACTCCCGCTCGTACACCGTCGCCGTACTGCGCGAGGAGCACGGGCGCGGCGGGTCGGCGGAGGTGCACGACTCCGGTCTGGTCGGGCGGATGCTCCAAGTCCGGGGCCCGCGCAACCACTTCGCCCTGGTCGACGCTCCCCACTATCTCTTCCTCGCCGGTGGCATCGGTGTCACACCGATACTGGCGATGGTCCGCGGGGCCGCCGCGACCGGTGCTTCGTGGGAGCTGTACTACGGCGGGCGCTCGCGGCCGGCGATGGCGTTCACCGGGGTGCTGTCGGCCATCGGCGGCGAGCGTGTCCATCTCGTACCGCAGGACGAGGCGGGCCTGCTGCCGGTCGCGGATCTCGTCGGCGCGGCGCCTCCGGGAAGTGCCGTGTACTGCTGCGGTCCTGAGGGCATGGTCCGGGCGGTCACCGAGGCCTGTACGGACACCAGGCCGGGCGCGCTGCATGTGGAGCGCTTCACCGCGCCACCGGGCGGCGACGCGCACAGCACAACGGACGCGCGCCCGTTCCGGGTCGAGTTGCGCCGCAGCGGTGTGACGCTCGATGTGCCACCGGAGCGCACCCTGCTCGATGTGGTCCGCGACGCCGTGCCCGATGTGGCGTTCTCCTGCGAGGAGGGCTACTGCGGCTCGTGCGAGACGAAAGTGCTCGCCGGTGTGCCGGAACACCACGACACCGTGCTCTCGGACGAGGAGCGCGAGCGCGGCGACACCATGATGATCTGCGTCGGCCGTGCGGCCTCCGGGCTGCTGGCACTTGACCTCTGACAGCACGTCTTCCAGTGCCCCCTGTCAGCCCCCGCACATCAGTCCCCCCCACGGTCCATATTCCACATCAAAGAACTTAGAGAACAGATATTTCTCTATGAGGTATTCCTGGTTAAGGTCGCGTCAACCAGGACTGATCCGAGGAGTGCAGGATGTCGATGAGGGCGACCACACCGGACCGCCTCGCGGGCCGGATCACTGGCCCGGTGGACGAGGCTTCCGGTGAGCCCGCCGTACAGCTCCGGCTGTCCGGTGTGACCAGGAAGTTCAACGATGTCGTCGCTGTCGACCAGATCGACCTCGACGTGAAGCGGGGCGAGATCTTCGCCCTCCTCGGGCCGAGCGGCTGCGGGAAGAGCACCTCGCTGCGGATGATCGCGGGCCTGGAGAAGATCGACCAGGGCTCGATCCTCATGCGGGACCGGGCGCTCGCCGATGCCGGACAGGGCACGTTCCTGCCCTCGGAGAAGCGCAACATCGCGATGGTCTTCCAGTCCTACGCGGTGTGGCCGCACATGACCGTCGCACAGAATGTGGGCTTTCCCCTGCGCATGCGCCGGGTGAAGCGGGCCGAACGGCGGCGCAGGGTCGAGGAGATCCTCGCGGTCACCGGTCTCGAAGCGCTGGCCGACCGGCCGGCCACCCTGCTCTCGGGCGGCCAGCAGCAGCGGGTCGCGCTGGCGAGGGCGCTGGTCTACACCCCGGATCTGCTGCTGCTCGACGAACCGCTGTCGAATCTGGACGCCAAGCTGCGCATCCAGATGCGGCGCGAGATCCGCAGGCTCAACCGCGAACTCGGCATCACCATGCTCTTCGTGACCCACGACCAGGACGAGGCGCTGTCCCTGGCCGACCGCCTCGCGGTGATGAACAAGGGCAAGGTCGAGCAGGTCGGGCGGCCGATGGACCTGTACGAGCACCCGAAGACCGCGTTCGTACGGGACTTCCTCGGCCGGCTCATCGTCGTCGAGGGCGTCCTCGCCGGGGACCCGGCCCGGCGCCGGGTCCTGCTGGGCGGCGGCGGTGAGCGGGCCGGGGAGGTCGTCGGCCCGGACATACCCGCGGAGCTGGCCGACGGCGACGCGGTCGGGGTGTATCTCCGGCCCGAGGACGTCGACATCAAGCCGGCGGGACCGGGTGAGCCGGCGCCGAACCAGGTGGCCGCACGGGTGCTGTCCTCGGTCTACCTCGGCGACAGCTTCGAGTACGTACTGGACATCGCCGGGTCGAACGTCCTGCTCAGCGCACCGCGCCGGGTGGTGCACCAGCCCGGTGACGCGGTGGTCGTCGAGGTCGACCCGCAGCGCGCGATGGTGTGGCCGCTGTGAGCGGGGTCCTGCCGCCGGTGGCTCCGGACGCCGTCGAGCCGCTGCCGGGTCCGGTACGGAGACTGGTCAAGGCCCGGCGCTCCAGCGGCTCCCGGGTGACCGGTACGGTCGTACTGCTGCTGGTGGCCGCGGTCACCGTCGTCCCCATCACCCTGCTCCTGCTGAACAGCCTCAATGTCGCCGACCCGGGCGATCCCGCCACCTACGGCCTGGACAACTGGCGGCAGGCCTTCGCCAATGGCGCGATGTGGGAGTCCGCCTGGAACACACTGCGGCTCGGTGTGCCGAGGGTGCTGCTGGGCATGGTGATCGCCACGGTGATCTCCTGGCTGATCGCGCGCACCGACATGCCGGGCGGCAAGGTCATCGAGGTGTTCCTGTGGTTCTCGTTCTTCATTCCCTCGCTGTCGATGACCCTGGGCTGGATCCTGCTGCTCGACCCGGCCAACGGTGTGGTCAACCAGGTGATCAGGATGGTGCCGGGGCTGGGTGACATCACCCAGGGGCCGCTGAACATCTACAGCTACTGGGGCATCATCTGGACCCATCTCACCGCGACGACCGTGCCCATCATGGTGATCCTGCTGGTGCCCGCGTTCCGCAGGATGAGCCGGTCCATGGAGGAGGCGGCGCAGATCAGCGGTGCCAGCCGGCTGCGCACCCTGGTGAGCATCACCGTACCGATGATGCGTCCGGCCATCATCGCCGCGACCCTGCTGAGCTTTGTCTACTCGCTGAAGACCTTCGAGATCGAGCTGCTGCTCGGCACCCCGATCGGGCTCAACGTCTACTCGACGCAGATCTACAACTGGCTCCAGTCGTCTCCCCCGCAGTTCGGCACCGCGACCGCGCTGGGTTCGGTGTTCATCCCGATCCTCATCATGCTGGCGATCATGCAGCGGTTCGCCGTACGCAGCCGCAGTTACGTCACCGTCGGCGCTCACACCTACAACGACGAGCCGATCCGGCTGGGGCGGATACGCCGCTGGGCGATCGCCGGGGTGCTCTGGCTCTATGTCGTCATCACCGTGGTGCTGCCGCTGGGCGCGATCGTCCTGGGCTCGTTCATGCGCCGGTTCGGGTTCTTCCAGCTCACCAACCCCTTCACCACCGAACACTGGTCCGCGCTCTTCCACGACAACCTGTTCGCGTCGTCGGTGCGCAACACACTGGTCATCGGACTGATCGCCACCCTGGTCGGTGTGCTGGTCTACTTCGTCATCTCCTTCGTCATCGTCCGCAGCGAACTGCCCACCCGGGGCGGTGTCGATGTGATGGCCTGGCTGCCGGCCGCCGTACCGGGAATGCTGCTGGGCCTGGGACTGCTCTGGGTGTATCTCGGCACCCCGTTGCGCACCGTGCTGTACGGCAATCTGTTCGGCCTGATCATCGCGCTGGTGATCAGCCATATGGCCACCGGTACGCAGCAGTTGAAGGCCGCGATCCTCCAGGTGAGCCCCGATCTGGACCGGGCCGCGCGTATCTGCGGTGCCACTCCGGTACGGGCGTACACCTACGTCCTCTTCCCGCTGCTCGGCCCGTCCGTGGCCGCGGCCGGGGTGCTCACCTTCCACTCCGCCGTCAGCGATGTCAGTACGGTCGTCCTGCTCAGCAGCAACGACTCACGGCCGCTGTCGATCCTCCTCCTCGAATACAGCACCAGCGGCGTGCTCGAACAGGCCTCTGTGCTGGGCGTTCTCATCAGCGCGCTCACCGTCGGGGTGGCGCTGCTGTCCCGGGCGCTGAGCGGCCGCCGGCTGCGCGCGTCGAAGCCGGGACGCCGTATCCGGGTGACCCGCGGTACCCCGCCGTCACCCCTCCCCGCTATGAAAGCAGGTGCGTCATCAGAAGATTCATCGCTCACCAGAACTGGAAGCTGATCTGCGCGGGTGCCGCGCTGGCGCTCGCCGCGACCGCGTGCGGCGACGGCTCGGACACCGCTGCCGGAGGCAGCGCGCCCGGTGACATCAGCGCCCAGTGCCCGGATCCCTCGGGCTCGCTGGCCGCCGCGGCGAAGAAGGAGGGCACGGCCGTCATGTCCGGCCCGCCCACCGACACCGTGCGCCAGAAGCTCCCGCAGGCGTTCCAGCAGACGTACGGAATGAAACTCGACTACATCGGCACCAGTGGCAAGGACAACGCGGCCCGGCTCCAGTCGGAGCGGCAGGCCGGTATCTACTCCCAGGATGTCTTCGTCGGCGGCGCCGACACCATGGCGAACACCTACCACGCGCAGAACTGGATCGCTCCGCTGACCGGCATCCTGACCCCCGCGGAGCTGGAGACGCAGGCGTGGCGCGGCGGGACCGTCCCGTTCGTGGACGCCGACAAGTCGATTCTGAGCATCAGCCGGTATGTCACCGTGCCGATCGTCGTCAACACCGACCAGGTGGACCCGAAGGAGATCACCACCTGGAAGGATCTGCTCGACCCGAAGTGGAAGGGCAAGATCGCCACGATCGACCCCCGGAGTCCGGGCGGCGCGATCTACAACGTCGGTATGTTCCAGGCCGCGCCCGGCTACGGCGACGATTTCGTCAAGCGGCTCTACAAGGACCAGAAGCCGGTCCTGATCACCGACTCCCGCCAGGGCACCGACGATCTGGCCAAGGGCAAGTACCCGATCGCCCTGGGGCTCGGCCAGCTCGATGTCGACACCGCGGTCGACGACGGGCTGCCGATCCAGGTGGTCATGCCCGATCTGCTCCAGACCACCAGCGGTTTCGGCTTCCTGGCCGTCTCCGACAAGCCGCCGCACCCGAACGCCGCCAAGCTGCTCGCTCAGTGGCTGGCCTGCCCGGACGGCAACAAGGCGTGGAACGACGCGTACGGCAGCATCAGCACCCGCGCCGATGTCGAGCCGCCGTCGGATCTGCCCGACTGGCAGGTCCCGCAGGACGGCAAGGACTACTTCGACGCGAACTCCTGGGAGTTCCTGACCAAAGGTGTCAAGGACGCCACGGATCTGATCAAAAGCCTCATCGGCAGCAACTAGGGCCTCTCGTTCGGACCCTAGGTCCTGTCCGGCCCAGCACGAATCGGCGCCGGCGCACTGTGAAACCGCGTACAAGGAGAGACGAGATGACCGTGGCCGAAACCGAGCTGCCCACGATCAAACGCCCGACGGCCTATGAACAGTGGCTGACGGACGAGGGTCTGAAGGTCGTGGAGGGGCTGTTCATCGAGGACCTGCGCACCGTCGAGCTGGGCGACTGGGCGCGGCGGGGCTGCCGGGCCGCGGTCGCCCGGCTGGAGGGCACCGAGGACGTCAATGACGCCCACATCATCGAGATCGCCCCGGGAGGCCAGATGGCGCCCGAGCGCCATCTCTACGAGGAGATCACCTATGTGGTCTCCGGACGGGGCTCGACCACGGTGTGGAACGCGGCCGGGGCGCGGACGACCTTCGAGTGGAACGCGGGCAGTGTGTTCTCCGTACCGCTCAACGCGTACGCGCAGCACTTCAACGGCAGCGGTGCCGAACCGGCCCGCTTCTACACCGTGACCAGCGCCCCGCTGGTGATGCGGATGTTCCACAACCGCTCGTTCATCTACGACTGCGACTTCGACTTCACCGACCGGTTCGGCTCGGACAAGGACGACTTCAGCGGGGCCGGAACCGCCTATCAGTCCCGGGTCTGGGAGAGCAGGTTCATCCCCGACGCCGCGCGGATCGAGCTGAAGTCGTGGGCCGCGCGCGGCGCCGGCGGCAGCAATGTGATGCTGGAGATCGCCGACAACAGCCTGTGCGGCCATGTCTCCGAGTTCCCGGTGGGTACGTACAAGAAGGCACACCGGCACAACGCGGGCGCCCATGTGATCATCCTCGGTGGTACGGGCTTCTCGCTGCTGTGGCGGGAGGGCGAGCCGGTGCGCAAGGTCGACTGGCGGCAGGGCTCGATCGTGGTGCCGCCCGAGCGTTGGTTCCACCAGCACTTCAACACCGGTACCACGCCCGCCCGTTACCTGGCGCTGCGCTGGGGGAGCAAGAAGTACCCGCTGTTCAAGCAGTTCCTGATCGACCGTCCCACCACCGAGGGCGGCGACCAGATCGAGTACCGGGACGAGGACCCCTCCGTACGCGCCACCTTCGAAGCAGAGCTGGCCCGGCACGGCGCGCAGAGCCGGATGGCGGAGGTCTACGACCGGGCCGCGCGCCGGACGAGCTGACCATGATCAGCCTTGAACGGCCGTTCGACGAGGACTTCTCCCCCGCGGCGGACGTCCCGACGCTGTCGGTCGACTTCTGGAGCTATCTGAACGCGCTCCAGGCACGGCTCGGCTGGTCCCCCGCCGACGACAGGACCTGGGACTACCTGGAGGAACTCGAACGCGACCTGGAGCCGCTCATCGAGACCCTCCCGGACGCGGACGCCGCGCCGTATCTCCACCGGCTCATCGACACCTGGGCCGCACGGGGCACCGGGGAGCGCGACGACCTCCGGCGGCGGGTCGCCGCCATGCTGCGGCAGGCACTGCGGAACCAAGAGGAGCATCAGCATGATCAGTGAAGCCGAGAACGAGTTTCTGACACGTGTCGGCCCCGGCACCCCGGCGGGCGAACTGCTGCGGCGGTACTGGCAGCCCGTCGCCCTCAGCGCCGATCTCTCCCCCGGGAAACGCACCAAGCGCGTCCGGGTCCTGGGCGAGGACCTGGTGCTGTATCTGACCGACGAGAACACCTACGCCCTGGTCGCGGAGTCCTGTGCGCACCGGCGGGTCTCGCTGTACTACGGCTTCGTGGAGGGCTGCGAGATCCGCTGTCCGTACCACGGCTGGAAGTACGACAGTACGGGCCAGTGCCTGGAGCAGCCCTTCGAGCAGGAGAACCGGCGGGCCCGCGAGCGCGCCCGGATCGCCGCCTATCCGGTACGCGCCTACCGCGGCATCCTCTTCGCCTATCTCGGCCCCGGCGAGCCGCCCGTACTGCCGCGGTGGGACGTGCTCGACCGGCGCGACGGACATCTCACGCTCTTCGTCGAGCAGGACCTCCAGTGCAACTGGCTCCAGCCGATGGAGAACGCCGTCGACACCGTGCACACCTTCTGGCTGCACGGACACACCATGCATCTCAAGGGCATCGACCGCGGCAGCTACTACTACCGGCCCATCGAGAAGTACTCCTTCGAGCAGTTCGAGTGGGGCATCATCAAGCGCCGTGTCTACCGCGACACCGCCGGCGGGGTCGAGGAGGAGACCGGGCATCCGCTGGTGTTCCCCAACATCCTGCGGCTGCCCGAGGGCCCGTTGCAGGCGATGCACTGGCGGGTGCCGGTCGACGACGAGCACACCATGCTCATCCGGGCCGGGCTGCTGCCGGACAAGCCGGGCGAGGAGCGGGTGCACGACGAGGAGCCCAGTGTGGTGCGGGTCCCCTCGGAGATGACCGAGGACGGCGACCACGCGATGAACACGTTCACCAGCCAGGACCGGATGGCGTGGGAGACCCAGGGCGCCGTCTACGACCGCACCAAGGAGATGCTGGGCGCCGAGGACAAGGGCATCGCCATGTACCGCAGGCTGCTGCGGCAGCAGATCGAGCTGGTCCAGGCCGGTCAGGATCCGATGGCGCTGATCCGCGATCCCGAGCGGGCCGTGGTGACCTTCGACGTGTCGCGGGGACAGGCCAGGGTGGCCGTGGCCGAGGGCCGGGTGTGATGACGTCCGCGGCCGGGCACGGCGCGGCGGCCGAACGGGTCGCCGCGGCCTGCCGTGTGCTCGGGCGCATGGGACTCACCCGCGAACCGGCCGGGCACATCAGTGTGCTGCTGGACGACGGGAGTGTCGCGGTCAAGGCGCGCGGGCGCGCGGAGTCCGGTCTGCGGTTCGCCGACGCGGAGGATGTCGTAGTGGTGGATCCCGACGGGACACCGCGCTCGTCCGCGCCGGGTCTTGAGCCGCCCCGGGAACTCGCCATCCATCTCGCGGTGTACCGGGCGCGCCCCGATGTCACCAGCGTGGCGCATGTGCATCCGCTGACGCCGGTGCTGTTCGGTGTGTGCGATGTGCCGCTGCTGCCGGTGATCGGCGCGTACGACCCGTACGCGCTGCGGCTGCTGGCCCGGGGCGTGCCCACTTTCGAGCGCAGTGTGCTGGTGACGACTCCGGAGCTCGGGGATGAGCTGGCGGCCGTGCTGGGATCGGGCGCGGTGTGCCTGATGCGCGGGCACGGGGTGACGGCGGTGGGCGCGAGTCCGGAGGAGGCGGCGCTCAATGTCATCAAGCTGAGCGAGCTGGCCGAACTGAACTACCGGGCGCGGCTGCTCGGGGAGCCGAGGCCGATCGAGCAGGCCGAGTACGAGGAGATCGTCGGTACGGGCAGGACGCGGCAGGAGCTGATCGACTCGGCGTGGCGGTTCTACCGGCGCCTCGCCGAAGAAGGGGCCGAGGAGGGGTGAGATCATGTCCGACAGCGCCCTGACCGGGGCACACCTCCCCGGTCACCACCACCACGGTCACACCGGCACCCCTGGCGGCCAGGACCACAATCACGGGCACAGGCACGACCATGACCATGACCACGGTGTGACCATCGCGGCCGACGATCCGGATCATCCGCTGTGGGAGCGCGATCGGATCGTCCTCACCAGTGTGGGAATCGACATCGGCTCGGCCACCAGCCAGGTCCTCTTCTCCCGGCTCACCCTGCGGCGCATGGGACGCGAACTGTCCAGCGCCTTCCGGGTGGTCGGCAAGGAGATCCTCCATGAGTCCGCCGTCGCCCTCACACCGTACGCCGAGGGCCGCCGCATCGACGAGGAGCGTCTGACGGCCCTGGTCGACGCGGCGTTCCTGGACGCCGGGGTGCGGGCCGACGAGGTCGACACCGGGGCGGTCATCCTCACCGGTGAGGCCACCCGCCGCCACAACGCCCGCGCCATCGCGGATCTGTTCGCCGCCAGGACGGGGCGTTTCATCTGTGCCACGGCCGGCCACGGCATGGAGGCGACACTCGCCGCCCACGGTTCGGGCGCGGTGGCCAGAAGCACGCGCGATCACTCACGGGTCCTCAACATCGACATCGGCGGCGGCACCACCAAGCTGTCGGTGTCGGAGTCCGGCCGGGTCCTGGCGACCGGTGCGCTGCATCTCGGCGCGCGGCTGATCGTCGTGGACGGCGACGGACGGATCGTACGACTGGAACCCGCGGGCCGGCGGCTGGCCAAAGCGCTGGGTCTGGACTGGGCGTTGGGTCACCGGGTGTGGGAGGCCGAACTGCGAGAGGTGGCGGCGCTGATGGCCGACACCGTCCTCGCCGAGGTCAATGGAGTGCCCGCACCGCTCGACGGCCTCGACTGGACACGGCTCACCGGACCACTGGCCGAGCGGGGTCCGTATGACGCCGTGGTGTTCTCCGGCGGGGTCGCCGAGTATCTCTACGGCCGTGAATCAAGGGAGTTCGGTGATCTGGGCGCGTTGTTCGGCCGGGCGCTGACCGAGCGGGCGGACCGGTTGCCGGGCCCGGTGGAGGACACCGGCCGGGCGATCAGGGCGACGGTGCTCGGGGCTTCCCAGTACACCGTGCAGGTGAGCGGGAACACCATTCACATCGACGATCCGGGCCTGCTGCCCCTGCACAATCTGCGGGTGGTGCGGCCCGGGGTCGAACTGCCCGACACGGTCGATCCGCGATCGGTCGAGGCCGCCGTCGGGCGGGCTCTCGCCGATTCCGGCACCGGCCCGGACGACGCGGTGGTGTTCGCGTTCCGGTGGAGCGGGCTGCCGAGTTTCCCGCGGCTCGATGCCTTCGTGGAGGGCATACGGCGGGGTCTGAGCGAGCGGATCGAGGCGGGCGGGCCGTTGTGTCTGCTCTTCGAGGGCGATATCGCCAGGACCGTCGGGGGCATCCTGTACGACCAGGGTGTCAGGGTGCCGGTGATCTCCGTCGACGGAATCGCGGTCGGTGACCTGCACTTCGTGGACATCGGCGCGGTGCTGCCCAAGTCCGGGACCGTACCGGTCTCGCTCAAGTCGATGGTGTTCTCGCTATGAACACACTCGGCTCAGGCCGTCTCGTTGAGCGCGTCCCGTACCGACAGCCGGGCTTCGAGCAGCAGCGGCGCCAGTTCCCTGGCCTGGCCGGCCGTCTCCAGCCGGGAGTGCGGTACGGCGACGGCGATCGCCGCGAGCGGGTAGCCGATCAGATCGTAGATCGCCATACCCACCGCGCAGATGCTGCTCTCGCCCTCGCCGAAGTTCACCGCGTACCCGACCTCACGGATCTCGTCCAGCTCGGTCTCCAACTGGGCCCAGTTCGCGATGGAGTTGGGGGTACGGGTGGCCAACTGCCGGGTGGGGTAGCGGCGGCCCAGATCGGTGGCGGGCAGTGCCGCCAGGATCGCCTTGCCGCCGGCCGTGCAGTGCGCCGGCAGGACGATGCCCGTACGCGTGGCGACCCGCACCGACCGGGAGCCCTCGACACAGTCGATGAACCGGACCGAATTCCCCTCCAGCAGAAGCAGACTGACCGTCTCGCGGGTGTCCTCGCTGAGCTTTTCCAGTACCGGCCTGGCCGCGTGCCGGATGTCGACGCGGCCGATGGCGGCGAGACCGATTTCCAGCAGCGCGCGGCCGGGCCGGTAGACACCGTTCGGCTTGTCCTGGGTGACAAAGCCCTGGCGGCGCAGCGCGGTCAGCAGCCGGTGCGCGGTGGAGCGGGCGACACCCAGATCGTCGGCGGCCTCGGCGACCCGCAGCGCGCGGCGCTCGCTGATGAGATGCAGCAACTGGAGGGCGTTGTCGACCGATGAGAGGCCGGACTGCGGGGAGTACGGGCCGGCCGGGTGGGGTTCATCGCGGACTGAGTTCTTCATATCGGAATAGTAGCGTCAACTCTTTCGGCGCACGGAATAATCACTAAGGTTTGGGCTATGACATTCGTGTCGAATCATCGTGGGCTGCCGGTGCTGATCCTGGGTGGCGGCCCCGTCGGCGTCACCGCGGCTTGGGCCCTCGCCCGGGCGGGTGTACGGGTACACCTCATCGAGCGGGAGCCGGAGCCGCGTACCGACTGGCGTGCGTCGACGTTCCATCCGCCGACCCTCGAACTCCTCGACGGACTGGGCCTGGCGGCGCAGATGCACACCGAGGGGCTGACGGTACCGCGCTACCAGTACCGGGACCGCCGGGCCGGAATGGTGGCCGAGTTCGACTTCACCCTGCTCAAGGACGAGACGAGGTTTCCGCACCGGCTTCAGCTCAACCAGCAGCACCTGGTGCGGATGCTGGTGGAGCGGCTTGCGGACGAGCCCAACGCCACACTGCACTACGGCATCGAGGCCACCGCGATCCGGACGAGCGGTGACGGTGTGATCGTGGAGGGGCGGGGAGCGGCTGGCGGTGTGAGTCTGCGCGGCTGCTTCCTGGTGGCCGCCGACGGCGCGAGCAGTACGGCCCGGGGGCTGCTGGGGGTGGAGTTCCGGGGTTTCACCTACCCGGAGCGGTTCCTGATCGCGAGCACCTCGGCCGACTTCCGGGCGCTCATCCCCGACATCGCCGATGTCAACTATGTGGCCGATCCGGAGGAGTGGCTGTTCCTGCTGCGCACACCGGAGTCCTGGCGCGCGGTGTATCCGGTGCCGCCCGGCCAGACGTACGAGAGTGCCACCGATCCGGCGGAGATGCAGAGCCGGCTCCAGGGCATAGCGCCCCTGCCCGGCGGTTACGAGATCGGTGACCATCAGATCTACCACGTCCACCAGCGGGTCGCGGAGTCGTTCGTGGCCGGGCCGTGCGCGCTGATCGGCGACGCGGCGCACATCAACAGTCCGCTGGGCGGAGTGGGCCTCAACAGCGGTATCCACGACGCGGTCGACCTCTCCCGCCGGCTCGCGCGCGTCCTTCTCGACGGCGCGGACGAGGAGGCCGAGCTGGCGGCGTTCGCCGAGGTGCGGCGCCGGGTGGCCGTGGAGTACGTCCAGGCCGACACCAAGCGCAACACCGAGCGGATCAGTGAGCGCGACGAGGCCAAGCGGCGCGCCAACCACGAGGAGCTGCGGGCCGTCGCGGCCGATCCGGAGCGGGCCCGCGCCTGGTGCCGACGCGCCGCGCTGCTCGAATCGGTGGCCCGCTTCGGGATCGGCCTGCCGCCGGACGAGGTGCGCCGCCGGCTGGACGCGGAGCCCGGCACCCCTGCGTAACGGGCACCGCTCCATGGCGCGTACCACCTGATGACGAGCACCACAGGCGAAAGAGGACCCATGACAGAGCAACCCATGAAAGACGAAGAGACCCAACTGGCGGCCCTGTACGGGGATCTGGCCGCAGTCGACCTGCATCCGCTGTGGACGATCACCCGTGATCTGCTGCCGCCGGCACCGCGCCCGCGCTCGGTGCCCTGGCTGTGGAGTTCCGAGGTGCTGACCGAACTCGCCGAGCGGGCCCTGCGGCTGGTGCCCGTGGAGCGCGGCGGGGAGCGCCGGGTGCTGAGCCTCGGCAATCCGGGGCTGGGCGGACTGCCGTACGCCGCCGGGACCTTGTGGGGCGCGATTCAGTGCCTCGGGCCCGGCGAGACGGCACCGGCCCACCGGCACACCCCGGGCGCCATCCGCTTCATCCTGTCAGGGGACGGGGTGGCGACCACCGTGGACGGCGATGTGTGCGACATGCACCCCGGTGACCTGATTCTCACACCGTCGTGGAACTGGCACGACCACAGCAGCGCCAGCGACGGACCGATGCTGTGGTTCGACGGGCTGGATCTGCCGATGATCGAGGCGCTGGACGCGGTGTTCTTCGAACCGTACCCCGATGTGCGGCAGCCGGACTCGGACCCGCACAACCGGTCGGAGCGGGAGGCCGGTCCGGGGCCGCGCTTCGTCAGCGGAGCGGTACGGGACGTACTCACCACCGAACACTCACCGCTGCTGGTCTACCGGTGGCAGGACACCGACCGGGAGCTGTCGCGGCTGGCCGCCGAGAGCGGGGAGCCGCTGGTGAGCATCGAATTCGTCAGTCCCGAGACCGGTGCCAGTGTGCTGCCGACCATGAACTGTGCGATGCACCGGCTGGTACCGGGCGCGCGGACCCTGCCCGTACGGCGCACCGGCAACGGTGTGTTCGTCGTGCACCGGGGTTCCGGCTCGTCGGTGATCGAGGGGCAGCGCTTCGACTGGTCGGCCGGTGACATGTTCGTCGTACCGTCCTGGGCCGCGGCCGAGCATGCCAGCGAGGAGGGCGCGGACCTGTTCTCCATCGGCGACAGCCCCGTACTGCGGGCTCTGGGCATCCACCGCGAACTGGCGCTCGACGCCCATCAGCAGGTGACCGGTGTGTTCACCCCGGCGGCGCTCCGGCCGAAGGACTCGGTGGGCGTATGAGACTCGCGATCTTCGACGACCGGCGCCTGGGTGTGGTGACCGGGGACCACGTGGTGGACGTCACGGCCGTACTGCCGTGGCCGCATGAGCCCGATCCGCTGCTCGCGGGCTGGTGGCGCGGCCTGTGCCGGGACTTCGCGGTGCTCGCGCCCGCGCTGGAGGAAGCGGCGGCCAACGGCCGGGGCCGGCCGCTGGAGTCGGTACGGCTGGCCGCGCCGGTGCTGGCACCGACCAAGATCATCGCCTCGGCCAGCAACTACCAGGCACACGTCGACGAGATGCACTCGGTGCAGCGCCGCACACTGGGGCAGGTCGAGTCCTGGATGATGAACTTCGATGTGTTCCTCAAGGCACCGTCGTCGGTCGTGGGACCCTCGGACGGCATCGTGCTGCCGCGCGATGTGCTGGAGGAGGGCAGCGAGATCCACCACGAGTCCGAACTCGTCGTGGTGATCGGTACGGGCGGCAAGGACATCCCGGTCGAGAACGCGCTGCAGCATGTGCTCGGTTACACGATCGGTCTCGACATCACCGTACGCAGCGCGGCCGACCGGTCGCGGCGCAAGAGCTATGACACCTTCAGCCCGCTGGGCCCCTGGCTCACCACCAGCGACGAGGCGGGCGATCCGGCGGACTTCGACATCCTGCTGACCTGCAACGGCGAGCAGCGGCAGGCGGTCAACACCTCCGCGCTCATCACCCCGGTACCGGAGATCGTCGCGTACGCGTCGCGCATGATGACACTGAACCCCGGCGATGTGCTCTTCACCGGCGCGCCGCCCGGTGTCGGGCCGATCCTGCCCGGCGATGTGCTGTACACCTCGATCAGCCGGCTCGGCGCCATGACACTGCCGGTCCGCGCCGAACAGGTCCGGGCCGCATAGATCCACGCCGGACAGGGCGGCGCCGGACAGCCCTTGGACGCCCATGGAACAGCCCGGCATTCCTGCTGACGGAATATTCGACGCGAGTATTCCGGCGACGCGAACGTGATGGCTATGGTCCTGACACCCCCAGCCATATCGCTCACTCGCACAGAGAATCAGGTGAGGGCCATGTCGATGACGACGAAGGCCGGGTTCATTCTCCCCGCCGCCGCGGTGCTGCTCCTCGGAGGCTGCGCGGGAGGCACGTCCAACGATTCCCCAGAGAGCGCGGACGCGGGCCGCGCCGGCGGTACGCGTGTCTCCGCGGGCTGTCCCGACCCCGACGGCACCCTGGCCCGAGCGGCCAAGAAGGAGGGGGAGGTGGTGATGACGGGTACGCCCGACGGCAGTGTGCGTACCGACATACCGAAGGCGTTCGAGGAGACCTACGGTGTCAAGGTCACCTATGTCGGCGGCCGCAACAGTGACATCGCGGCCAAGCTCCAGGCCGAGCGCAAGGCAGGCATCTACACCCACGATGTGTTCGGCGGCGGCGGAAACACCATGTCGAGCACCTACTACGGCGAGGGCTGGCTCACCTCCCTCAAGGACGCGCTCGACCCGGCGCTGCTCACCGCGGCCAACTGGCGTGACGGGGCGCCCAAGTGGGTCGATCCCGAGAAGGAGAAGATCCTTCAGCTCTCGAACTATGTCGACTCCGGTGTGGTGGTCAACACCAACCTGGTCAAGGACGGCGAGCTGACCTCCTTCGAGGACATGCTCGATCCGAAGTGGAAGGGAAAGATCGTGGTGGACGACCCGCGCTCCAACGGCGGGGCCATCTACGACGTCGGCGCCTTCGAGCAGGCCTACGGCCAGGACTTCGTCAAGTCGCTCTATGTGGACCAGAAGCCGACCCTGCTGACCGACCAGCGCCAGGAGCTGGACGACATCGCCCGGGGCAAGTTCGCCTTCGGTCTGTCGCTCCAGACCGCGGAGACCGAGGAGGCGCTGGCCGAGGGGCTGCCGCTGAAGCAGCTCAAGCTCACCGGTGCGCCGCCCGTGGCGACCGGTGGCTCCAGCCTGCTGGCCCTCGACAACAAGGCTCCGCACCCGGAGGCGGCCAAGCTGCTGGTCAACTGGCTGGTGTGCAAGGACGGCAACGCGGTGTGGACGAAGGCGCTCCAGGTGCCGAGCAACCGCGCGGATGTGCCGGTGCCGGCGGATCTGGGCGCGACCGTTCCCCAGGCGGGCAGCGAGTACTACGACAGCTACGGCTGGAACGTCCTCACCAAGGATGTGAAGCGGCTCCAGAAGATGCTGATCGAGCTGCTCGGCCCTCAGTAGTCTGCGGCGGCCCGCGCTACCCGCAGGAGAAGACCCCTTTCTGGAGGCAGTCATGACAGCGCAGCCGCGGCGGGCATCCGCTCCGCCCACCGCGTACGCCCGGTGGTCCCGCGGCCAGGGCATCGACATCGTCCCCGGCTTCCACATCCCCGACCTCCGGGAGGTCCCGCTCAAACCCTGGGCTCGGACCGGCGGTCACGGCTGCTTCATCCACCATGACGCCAGCGACCGGAGCAACGACTGCTATGTCTGCCGCATCCCGCCCGGGCAGCACCTCCACCCCGTGCGCCATCTGCACGAGGTGATGATCTATGCGCTCTCCGGGCGGGGCAGTACGACGGTGTGGGGGCCCGGCGGGGAGCCGCAGAGCTTCGAGTGGCAGCACGGATCGCTGTTCGCGATCCCGCTGAATGTCCGCTACCAGCATTTCAACAGCAGCGGTGAGGAGCCGGCAACCCTGCTCGCCGTGACCAACGCCCCCGTGGTCATCAACCTGTTCGACGAGGCGGGGTTCGTCTTCGACTGCCCCTACGACTTCCCGTCCCGCTTCTCCGGGGAGTCCGGCTATTTCAGTGGCGAGGGCACACTGACGGGCCGGCTGTGGGAGAGCAACTTCATCCCCGACGTACGGGACTTCCAGCTCGTCGCGTACCGCGAGCGAGGCGCGGGCGGCACGAACGTCCAGTTCAAGCTGGCCAGGAACACGATGATGGCGCATGTGTCGGAGTTCCCCGTCGGTACGTACAAGAAGGCACACCGGCACTCGCCCGGCGCCCATGTGGTGATCCTCAGCGGGACCGGTTACAGCCTGATGTGGAAGGAGGGCGAGCCGATCCGGCGGTACGACTGGGCGGAGGGCTCACTGGTCATACCGCCGGGCGAGACCTTCCACCAGCACTTCAACACCGGTGCCACGCCCGCCCGTTACCTCGCCCTGCGCCATCTCAACGCACGCCGCGACCCGGCTACCGGGCTGCCGATGTCCTCCATCAGCACCCGCCTCGGCGGCGACCAGATCGACTACGCGGACGAGGACCCGGCGGTCCGGCGGATGTACCGCGAGGCGTGCGCCGCACACGGCATCGCCTCCCGCATGGACGAGTTCCACGACTGACGAACCGCACAACGCACGAGTCGCGCGATGGAAGAGGAGTGACCGATGGCACCGTCCGGCCAGGCCCGGGAGACCTTCTACGACACCTGGATGCGCAAGGAGGGGATCCCGGTCCACCGCGGCTACGGCATCGCCGATGTCCGTACGGTGGAGCGCGCCGACTGGGCACGCACCGGGGGCCGGGCCGCGTTCGTCCATCTCCACGGCATGGAGGGCTTCACCGGTATGCAGATCGGCGAGATCGCCCCCCGCCGGTCGCTGGAGCGCCAGCAGCACCTCCACCAGCAGTTCATCACCGTACTGTCGGGGCGCGGCACGGCCGATGTCTGGCTGCCCGGGGACTCGCGCAGGACCAGCTTCGAGTGGCAGCGGGGCAGTTTCTTCGCCATCCCGCTCAACTGCGCCTACGTCCTGCACAACACCGGGTCGGAGCCCGTCGTCTATATGGCCGTCAATGACGCGCCGATGGTGCTGGACCTGTTCCACAACGAGGACTTCGTCTTCGCCAACGACTACCGCTTCACCGACCGGTTCTCTCCCGGCGAGACCGACTACTACTCCGCGGCCAGGCGGTACGAGAACTACTTCGGCGGTGTCGCCGAGACCAACTTCATCGCCGATGTCCATGAGATCGCGCTGGACTCGCTCGGGGTCAAGGGCAGTGGTGTGGACGCGACCGTCTTCGAGATGGCCGGCAACACGATCGCCGCGCACATCACCTCCTGGCCGGTGGGCCGCTACCACAAGGCACACCACCATCTCGGCGGGGCCGTTCTCTTCGGTCTGCGGTCCAGCGGCTATGTCCTGATCTGGCCGCAGGAGGCGGGCAGCCGCCCGTACGAATCGGGCAACGGTGACCGGGTGGTGCGGGTGGAGTGGGGCGAGGGCTCCGTCTACAGCCCGCCGAGCAAGTGGTTCCACCAGCACTTCAACACCGGCGCGGAGACCGCACGGCAGCTCGCCTTCCGCGGCGGTGTGAAACACCCGACGGGCATCCGCCGGGCCGGCAACCCGATCGTGGGCGGCCGTCCCGGGGTGCTCGTCAGCGTACGGGAGGGCGGCAGCCTGCTGCCGTACGAGGACGAGGACCCGCGGATACGACGCGACTACGCCAACGCCCTGACGCGGCAGGGGATTTCACCGGACATGCCCGAGGACCTCTACACGGGGACCGCCTGACCGGGAGGCGCCGCGCCGGTTCGGTGCCCGGCGCCGTCCGGCGCCGGAACGCCGCCTACCCGGGCAGCGCGCCGCTCTGTGCCGCCTTGTGGTGCCGCTCGGACAGACGGGAGCCGGACTCGCGGCGGGCGGCGCGGCGCAGGAGGGGCACCGCGAGAAGGAACCCGAGGACCGCCCAGGCGGCCAGGACCAGGGCGACCATGGGCAGTTCCCAGGAACCGGCCGCCTCGGCGGTCCGTGCCGCGTCGGGGAGCAGCGCCGAACGCAGACCCTGCGCCATCCACTTGAGCGGGAAGACCGCGGCCACCTGCTGAACCGGCACGGGCAGCGAGGTGATCGGGAACACCGTTCCGGAGGTGAACAGGAGCGCCATCGTCGGCAGCATGACCAACGCCAGCGCCTCACGGGGGTTGGGCAGTACCGCGCCCACGGCCGCGCCCAGCGGTACGACGGCGAGCAGCCCGAGCGTGGTCACCCACAGCAGCGTCAGCCAGTCGCCCGGCCCGTTGGGCAGTGGCCCGTCCACCAGCAGCGCCGCGGCCGCCAGGAGCAGGCCCAGGGTGCCGATCGCCACGACGACGATCAGGATGCACTTGGCGACGAGGTAGGCCGGTATCCCGCCGGGCGTGGCACGCAGCCGCAGCAGGGCGCCCTCCTCCCGCTCGGCCACGAGCATCTGCGGGAGGTTGATCAGTCCGACCTGGAACAGCAGATAGGCGGCGAAGCCGGCCAGCATCAGATGGGCCATCGGGGTCCGGGTGCCCGGCACGTCGTCGCTGATGTAGGCGGCGACGAGCAGCGCGACGACCACGTTGCTCAGATGGCCGGACATCTCCTTGCCGTTGTGCAGGAGGTGCCGCAGCTCGATGCCGCCGCGCTGGAGCCCGGCACGCAGACCGTTCGTCATGGGTGTCCTCCTCATGCGGCCTGTGCCTCCTTGTCCGCGTTGCTGTCCGTGCCGTCCGTCCCCCGGTTCACCATGTGCAGGTAGGTGTCCTCCAGCGTCGGGCGGCGGACCTCCAGGCCGGGGATCGGGCCGTGCGCGAGCCGGTGGAGTTCCCAGACCAACTGCGAGGGGTCCTCGGTGCGTTCGCGGCGGGACGTCCCGTCGTCGGCCGTCCAGCGGACCTCGGCCTGGGCAGCGGCCCGCCGGGCCAGTTCCGCGGGTGTGCCGCAGGCCCGGATCCGGCCGCCGACCAGCATGGCAATCCGGTCGGCGAGCCGCTCGGCCTCCACCAGGTCGTGGGTGGTGAGCAGGACGGTGACGCCTTCGTCGCGGGCCAGCCGTTCGACCAGGACATGGAACTCGTGCCGGGCCTCCGGGTCGAAGCCGGTGGTCGGCTCGTCCAGGAAGAGGAGTTCGGGACGGCCGACGATGCCGAGCGCGACGTCCAGCCGCCGGCGCTGGCCACCGGACAGCCGCTCCACCTGCCGGCCGGCGTGGTCGGTGAGGCCGACCAGGGCCAGCAGTTCGGCCGGGTCGCGCGGGTCGGGGTAGTACATGGCGAAGTGCGTCAGCAGCTCGGCGACCCGCCAGCGGCGGTGGTCGCGCCAGGACTGAAGGACCAGTCCGATCCGGCCGCGCCACGCGTCGTCGCCCAGCTCCGGGTCCGTACCGAGGACGCTCACCTGGCCGGCGGAACGCCGCCGGAAGCCCTCCAGGATTTCGACGGTGGTGGTCTTCCCCGCGCCGTTGGGTCCGAGCAGCGCGAAGACCTCGCCGCGGTGGATGTCCAGGTCGACGCCGTGGAGGACGTCGATGTCGCCGTACGTCATCGTCACGTCGCGCGCGTGGACGACCGGCTGGGTGTGCATCTGCTTCGACGTCATCAACTCGCCCCCGAGTGGTGTCGCTGTCGTGGTGGTGGTGTCTCGGCGGCCGCCGTGGGACCGGCGCCCGCCGCCTGGGGACCGGCGCCCTCGACGATCGCCCGGAGCGCCGCGACGTGCCCCTCGAAGGCGGTCCGGCCGCGGTCCGTCAGCCGTACCCTGGTCCGTCGCTTGCGGCCGCCGCCGTCCTTGTGGAGCTCCAGATAGCCGGCCTCCTCCAGGGTGTGAAGCTGTTTGGAGAGCGCGGAGTCGCTGAGCGAGAGGCTGTCGCGGACGAACGCGAAGTCCGCCCACTCGGTGGCGGCGAGCAGCGCGACCACCGACAGCCGGGTGGCGGGGTGGATCAGCTCGTCGAAGCCGGCGGGCACGCTCATCGGTCCGCCCCCGCGCCCGCGGTCCGGGTGCCGCGGCCCCGCGCCGACCCGGCCGCCCAGCGGCTCGTCGGCCCGACGAACAGCACGAACACCGTCGCCGAGACCGTGGCCTGGATCAGACTGGCGGCCATCGGCTCCAGCGGATCGACCAGATGGCCGGACAGCAGGGTCGTCCCGCCGGTCACCACCGCCCCCGCGACGAAGGTGCCGAACATCCGCCAGGTGCAGTGCGTGTGGTGCAGGCGCACCCGGCTCCGCCGGTTGTGGCGCACGGTCAGCACGCTCAGCAGCGCGACGTACACGGCCATGACCAGCCCCACGCCCCACCAGGGCAGGTCCAGGCCGAGGCCGGCCAGGAACAGCCACATCAGCACGGCCGTGGCCCAGGTGGTGCCCGAGCCGCCCGCGGCGGACCGCTCGACCTCGTCGTACACCCGCTCCTGCGGCACTCGGATGCGCTGCAGGTCCCTCCATGCCTGTTCGGCACTGACCGACGTACTCACGTCGCTCGCCCTCCCGTCCCCGCTTCACTTGCCCATGAGGAAAGTTATCCTTGACTTTCCACATAGGCAAGTCGGCAGCTCACCGGCACCGGACGGGACAGGACAGGACAGGGAGAGCGACAGGACGGGGACGGGGCCGGGGCCGGGGACGGGGCCGAAGTTCCAGGGAGGGGCATCGACTAGTGGGACATCCCGTGGGACGGCTCGGGCGACGCCGTGGGCGCGGGCTCGTGCTTCGCCGGCCGCGGATCCGCCATGACGGGATCGACGGCGTTCCCGACCCCGTACGCGACACCGAAGGCCGCCGCGAGCATGGCGGCGAAGGCGGTGATCCTCAGCGCGGTGTTCATGGACCTCGCGGTGTTCATGGACCTCTCCTCTGGTCGTCCGGCGGGACTCTCCCGAGGATATACCCCCATGGGGTACTCGCACGACCGGGTCCGCTCCACTCGCGCCACTCCCCCGCAAGGAGTAGGACGGAGACGGCGGGCGGCACGGAGGAGTGGTCCGGGATGCAGATCGTCGTCGATCTCAATCGCTGTCAGAGTTACGCACAATGCGCGTTTCTCGCCCCGCAGGTGTTCGAACTGCATGGCGAGGAGGCCCTCATGTACACCCCGACCGCCCCCGACGACCAGCGTGAACGGGTCCTCCGCGCGGCGACGGCCTGTCCGGTGCAGGCCATCCTCGTCGGGGAGCGCGCGGGCACCGGAGGGCGGACCGGCGCCGGGGAGCGAGCGGGCGCCGGTGTCCGGTGAGCGGCTCGACGGCCGGATCGTCATCGTGGGCGCCTCCCTGGCCGGGCTGCGCGCCGCCGAAGCGCTGCGCGCGGAAGGCTTCACCGGTTCGCTGACCCTGGTCGGGGAGGAGCCCGATCCTCCGTACGACCGTCCGCCGTTGTCCAAACAGGTGCTGCTCGGACGGGTGGGCGCACGGGATGTCGGGCTGCCGTCCCGCCGCGAGGTGGACGCGGACTGGCGGCTCGGGGTGCGTGCCGTCGGTCTGGACGGGATCGGGAGGCGGGTGCTCCTCGCCGACGGGGAGCCGCTGCCGTACGACCGGCTGCTGATCGCCACCGGGACGCGGGCCCGCCCCTGGCCGCACCCCGACGAGGCCGCGCTCGACGGCGTACTGACCCTCCGTACCACCGACGACGCGAGCCGCCTCGTCGAGCGGCTCGACGCCGGGCCGCGCCGGGTCCTGGTGATCGGCGCCGGATTCACCGGCTCCGAGATCGCCTCGGCCTGCCGCGAGCGCGGACTTGAGGTGACGGTCGCCGAGCGCGGCCCTGCCCCGCTGGTCGGTGCGCTCGGCGGCGCACTCGGCTCGCTCGCCGCGGCCCTTCAGCGCAATCACGGAGTCGATCTGCGCTGCGGCGTGACGGTAACCGCTCTCAGGGGGAACGGCGGCCGGCTCACCGGCGCCGAGTTCTCCGACGGCAGCCGGATCGAGGCCGATGTCGCCGTGGTCGCCCTGGGGGCCGTCCGCAACACCGAGTGGCTGGCGGAGGCCGGGCTGGCCGCGGGCCCGCGGGGGGTGGCCTGCGACGCCGGGTGCCGTGCCTTCGACATGTACGGGATCGTCACCGACAACATCTTCGTGGCGGGCGATGTGGCCCGCTTCCCGCATCCGCTCTTCGAGTACCAGATGCTGTCCCTCGAACACTGGGGCAACGCGGTCGCCCAGGCAGAGGTGGCCGCTCACAACATGGTCAGCCCGGGGCCGTGCAGACGCCCGCATCTGACGGTGCCGGTCTTCTGGTCCAGTCAGTTCGGCCTGAACATCAAGTCCGTCGGTGTGCCGACCTTCTCGGACCAAGTGCTCATCGCCCAGGGCTCGTTGCGCGAGCGCAGGCTGGTCGCCGTCTACGGCTACCGGGGCCGGATCACCGCCGCGGTCAGTGTGAACCGGGCCAAGTGGCTGGAGCACTACCAGCGGCTGATCGAGACGGCGGCACCGTTTCCCCCCGCGCCGGGCGCCGCCGACCGGCCCGTACCGTCCGAGCCCGTACCGTCCGACGTACCGCCCCCTCAGTTGCTGTCGCACGGTCCGACCGTGGCCCTCACCGGCCATTTCCCGGACCGCCGGCTGACGCTGGTGCGGCACGACTGACCTCGGCCGGTGTCGCCCGCTCCCCCGCTGTCCGCAGACTTCCCCGCCGTCCGCCCTCGATCGAGGAGGCCCCGCTCATGCAACCGGAAACCCTGTTCCGGCGGATCACCGACTACACGAACCGCGCCAACCCCTATCCGCTCTACGCCGAGCTGCGCGAGAGCGGTGTGGCGCGGCAGGACGACGGCAGCTATCTGGTGGGTACGTACCACGAGATCGCCGCCCTGCTGCACGATCCGCGGATCAGCTCGGATCCGCACAACCGCACCAATCCCGAGGAGGAACTGCTCAGGAGGGGCGATCCGCCGGCCTTCATCGGGCTCGACGACCCCGAGCACGACCGGCTCCGCCGGATCACCATGCGGCCCTTCGGCCCGCCCCACTCCCCGCGCCGCATCGACGACCTGCGCGCGGACATCACGCGGATCACCGAGGACCTGATCGCCACGTTCCGGAACAAGGACCGGGTCGATGTCGTCGAGGACTTCTCCTATCCGCTCCCGGTCACCGTGATCTGCCGGATGCTGGGCGTGCCCCAGGAGGACATGCCGCGGCTCCGCGAGTGGACGAACGCGGTCATCGCCAGTTTCGACTTCGGCACCGTGAACGACCAGGAGCACAAGGAACGCCTCCATGAGGGCATGGAGGCGCGAGCCGCGATGGCCGACTATCTGGGCGATCTGTCCGACACCCGGCGCGGCCGTCCCTCGGACGACATCCTCTCCGCCCTGGTCAATGACGCCGGTCCCGAAGGCCGCCTGACCAGGCCCGAGTTGATGACGACGGCGACACTGCTGCTGATCGCCGGGCACGAGACGACGGTCAATCTGATCAGCAACGGTGTGCTGACGTTTCTGCGCAAGCCGGACGCGCTGCGGCTGCTGCGCGACAAGCCCGAGCTGATGCCCAAGGCCGTGGAGGAGCTGCTGCGTTACGAACCGCCCGTCCAGATGCTGCCGCAGCGCACCCCGCTGACCGATATCGAGGTCACGGACGTCACCATCCCCAAGGGTGCGCCGCTGATCCTGATGCTCGCGTCCGGCAACCGCGACCCGCTGCGCTTCGACGACCCCGACCGCTTCGACCCGACGCGGGAGGACAACCAGCACTTCGGCTTCGGCAGCGGTGTGCACACGTGTTTCGGTGCCCCGCTGGCCCGGGTCGAGGCACAGATCGCGCTCAGCTCGCTCCTGCCGTATCTGGAGGACTTCCGGCTGGTGGAGGACCCGCCGCCGTACCGGCGCAGCCCGCTGCTGCGCGGGCCCCGGCATCTGCTGATCGAACGCGGGTGAGCGCTCAGGGATCCGGCGCGCCGGTCCGCGTTCCGGGGAGCACGCGAGGGAGTACGCCGGGGCGCGCGCCCGGAAGCACCCCGGGGAATCCGTCCGTGCACCAGGACCCGCCCTCGGGTGTCACCGCGAACCCCTCGTAGCCGTCCAGGGACTGGAGCCAGTCCCTGGCCATGTCCCCCATGGCGAAGGCCGCGGTCGCGTACGCGTCGGTCGTGGTGAGCCCGGTGCCCACCACGGTGACGGACGCGTGGCCCCGCGCGGGAACGCCCCGGTGGGGGTTGAGGATATGGGCGCCGCGCTCGGCGCAGCCCGAGGTGGCGACGGCCAGATCGCGGCCGGTGACCACCACGCACAGCTCACCGGCGCGCAGCGGGTGCGCGATGCCGACGCGCCAGGGGGACGCCGGGCGCCGCCTCACCGCGCAGTTGGAGATCGCCGCCGCCGTTGACACAGGTGTTGCGGGCGCCCGCCTCGTACAGGATCCGCGAGGCACGTTCGACGGACCAGCCCTTGACCAGACCGGAGGGGTCGAGGGTGCCGCCCGCGAGATGGCTGAACCAGCCACCGCTCGCCCGTACCGCGCTCTTGCAGAGGGCGAGGACCTCCCGTACCTCCTCGCAGCACTCGGCGAGCAGGAGTTCGCCGCGCGCGAGGCGGCTGATGGTGCTGTCGGGGCGGTAGGTGGAGAACACCTCGTCGACATGGCGCAGCCAGGCCACCGCCTCGGCCAGCGCGGCTTCGATGGCGGGGGTGCACGGGTCACGGATGTCGAACGAGAAGACGGTGCCCATCACATGCTCCACATGGCTCGTCGCGCGCTCCGCACGGCCCGGTCCGCGCGGCGGGCCGAGGTCAGCCACCGGCCCTGTCCAACGCGCTCTGCAGGGACCGGACATAGCCCTGGCTGGTGTAACTGGCGCCGGAGACCGCGTCGATGTGCGCGCTGCCCGCGCTGAGCGCCTCCTGTGTCAGACGGGGTACGGCGTCGGCGGTGACGCGCCGGCTGTGACCGTCGCCGGACGGTGCCTGAAGGACCTTCACACCCGTCAGACGCCCCGCCCCGACCGTGATGGAGACCTGCACCGTGCCGTATTGGGTGTCCACGGGATCACCTGTGTAGGTGCCGGTGCCCGCGGCCGGACTCGCCGCCGGACCAGGCCCGGACGGTACGGTCCCGCTCGGCGCCGGTACGGGCACGGACACGGGCGCCCGGTCGGCGAGTGCGGTGGTGTGGTGCGGCTTGAGGGCGAGCAGTACGACGACGAGCGTGCTGGTCGACGCGGTGGCGAGGACGGCTCTGCGCACAGTGGATCTCCTCGGGACTCTCTGCACGATCCGGTTCGGAATCGACACAATCGGTCTCAGACTGGATTTTCCGTCTCAAAACGTGAACGACTCGTGGTGGATACGGCGTCGCCGTACCCCGGCCACCCGCAGGGCCCGCTTCGCGGCCTCCGCCATCCCGGGCGGCCCGCACAGATACACCTCGTGCGCGGCCAGGTCCGGTACGAGACGGGCCAAGGCGCGGGCGGTCAGGGGCGAGGAGTAGCCGCCGGGCTCACCGGCGATGTAGTGGACTACACCGCCACGGGCCGCGGCGATGGCGTCGAGTTCGCCGCGCAGCGCGAGGTCCTCGGGGCGGCGGGCCCGGTAGACCAGGGTGACCTCGCCGGGCAGGGTCTCGAACAGGGCCCGCAGCGGTGTGATCCCGGCCCCGCCCGCCAGCAGCAGTGTCTTCGGGGCCCGGCTCCGGTCCGCGGTGAACGCGCCGTACGGTCCCTCGGCCCAGACCCGGGTCCCGGGCCGCAGCCGCGCCAGCGCCGCGCTGTGGCCGCCCGCCGCCTTGACGGTGATCCGCAGATGGCCGGCGAGCGGGGGCGCGGACAGCGAGTACGGGTTGGCGGTCCACCACAGCCCGGGCGCCAGGAAGCGCCAGCGGAAGAACTGCCCCGGCCGTGCGCCCAGTTCGTCCAGCCGCTCCCCGGTGAGATGGACCGAGACGACACCCGGTGACTCATGGCGCAGGCCCGCGACCCGGATCCGGTGGCGCAGGGCCCGCCGTACCGGAACCAGGAAGCGGTACCACACGAGCAGCGCGGCCACCGTCAGATACAGCGCGTACCAAGCGGCCCTGGCGGGCCGGCTGCCGATGAACTCGGCGCCGTTGGCGAGCTGGTGGCCGAAGGCGAGAAAGACCGCGAGATAGGTGGCGAAGTGCAGATAGTGCCAGGTCTCGTAACGCATCCGGCGACGCGCGGCACGCGCCGAGACCAGCGCGGTGCCGGTCAGCAGGAGGAAGGCGGCGGTGGCCTTGAGCATCTCCGGGTAGTCGAGGACGAGTGTCCGCGTCTGGTCCACCACGCCGGAGCGCGAGACGAGGGAGTAGCCCCAGACGATCAGCAGGACATGGGCGAGGACCAGGGAGACGGTGTAACGGCCGCCCGCCGCGTGCCAGCGCGCCATCCGGTCGGTGCCGATGCTGTGGTCCAGTGCCGGTGTCCGGGCCATGAGCAGCAACAGGACCGCACACCCGTACCCGGCCAGCAGTCCGGTGATCCGGCCCGCGCCGGTCAGCCACCCCGCCGCGCCCACCACCGACTCCGTGTCGCTCCACCACAGGGCGAGGACACCGGCGGCGCCCGCCCAGATCACGGCCTGCGCCAGCGCCGGTACGGCGTCGCCCGCACGCCGCGGCCGTACCGCACGGCCGGTACCGCCACCGCCCGTACCGTGCCGGGCGTGGGTCGCGGTGGTCATGAAGTCTCCCTTCGCTGCTTCCCTGCTTCGCCTCTGAAGCACCGCGTCGCCGGATCGCCGGAGCGCCCGCATCGCCGGATCGCTCAAGCGCCGCATCGCTGAATCGCGAGCCTCGCAGCGGAACCTGTGACCGCGCTCTCAACGCCGTCGGCCCCGCCCGATTCAGAGGAAACTCAGAGCCGAAGCCCCGTCGGCGCTCCCCGTTCCCGGGGGATGCTGGACGGACGATGAACACACCGAGCCACCGACTACGCCCGCGCGCCGCCGACGGCGGTCCCGTACGGATCCTGGTCGTCGACGACGAACCCGATGTCACCGAGATCCTCGCCGGAGTGCTCTCGGGCGAGGGCTGGCACGTCGTGACCGCCGCCGACGGCGTGTCCGCGGTCTCCGCGGCCCGTACCTTCCGTCCGCATGCCGTCGTCCTGGACTGGATGCTGCCCGACATGGACGGACTGTTGGTGCTGCGCCGACTCCGTGCCGAGCTGGAGCACGTCTGCGTCCTGTTCCTGACCGCGCGCGACGCCGTCGAGGACCGGATCGCCGGGATCACCGCGGGCGGCGACGACTATGTGACCAAGCCCTTCAGCCTGGAGGAGGTGCTGGCGCGGCTGCGCGGCCTGCTGCGGCGTGCGGGCATGGCGCGCGGGCCGGGGGGCGTGGACCGGCTGGCCGTGGGCGATCTGGTGATGGACGAGGACGCCCGCGAGGTGACCAGGGGCGGTGAACTCGTCGAACTGACCCGCACGGAATTCGAACTGCTCCGGTTCCTGATGCGCAACCCCCGCCGGGTGCTCTCCAAGGCGCAGATCCTGGACCGGGTCTGGTCGTACGACTTCGGCGGTCGCGCGCATGTCGTCGAGCTGTACATCAGCTATCTGCGCAAGAAGGTCGACACGGGCAGGTCCGCGATGATCCACACCGTGCGGGGCGTGGGCTATGTACTGAAGCCGGGGGCCTGATGCGACTGTCCCCCAGTGCCGTGGCGCGGGCCCTGGTGCCCCGTACCCTCCGTGGTCAGCTCACCACCGGGCTGGTGGCGCTCCTCGCGCTGGCCTGCGCGGCGGTGGGCATCACCACCGTGCTCGCGCTCAACGGCTTTCTGATCGGCCGTCTCGACCAGCAGCTTTCCGCGTCCGACGGACGGTTCGCGGCCAGCCTGGAGCACGAGAACACCCCGGACGCCGACAACGTGCCCGATACGCGCGGCCAGTCGGAGGGTACGTTCGGCGCCCGGCTGCTGCCGGGGACGGTGACACGGGCGGCGGTCGTCCAGGAGGACTCCGACGCCTCCGTGCCGCTCGACGCCGCCGACCGGCGGGCCCTGGCGTCCGTGCCCGTCGACGCGCACGGCCACAGTGTGCGCCTGTCGCACCTGGGTCCCTACCGGCTCACCGCCGTACGCGGCGACGATCACGACGTCCTGGTCACCGGCCTGCCGCTGCGCCCCGTCGAGGACACGGTCCACCGGCTGGAGGGCGTGGAGGCGGTGGTCTTCGGCGTGGCCCTCGCCGCCACCGGCACCGCGGGGGCGCTGTGGGTACGTATGTCCCTGCGCCCGCTGCGGCTGGTCACCGCGACGGCGGCGAGCGTCGCCGAGCTGCCCCTGGCGAGCGGCGAGGTGGCCATGCCCCGGCCCGTCCCGGTCACGGCCCCGGACACCGAGGTCGGCCAGGTCGGCAACGCCGTGAACCGGATGCTCGGCCATGTCGGCGACGCGCTGGAGCGGCGCCAGGCCAGTGAAGAGCGGCTGCGCCGTTTCGCCGCCGACGCCAGCCATGAACTGCGCACCCCCGTGGCCAATATCCGCGGCCACACCGAACTCGCCCTCCGCCAGCAGGGTGCCGTCCCCACGCAGGTCCTGCGTTCCCTGGACCGTATCCAGTCCGAGTCCGTACGGATGAGCCGCCTCGTGGACGATCTGCTGCTGCTCGCCCGGATCGACGCGGGCCATGCCCTGCACCTCGGTCCGGTGGATCTGACCCGGCTGGTCCTGGACGCCACGGACGACGCGCGGGCGGCAGGCCCCGGTCACCGCTGGCTGCTGGATCTGCCGGCGCGGGCGGTCGCCGTGACGGGCGACGAGCACCGGCTGCACCAGGCCGTCGGCAACCTCCTCGCCAACGCCCGCTCGCACACACCCCCGAGCACCGAGATATCCGTACGGCTGGCCGCCGGTCCCGACGAGGTCCGGCTGACGGTGGCGGACAACGGCCCGGGGATCCCGGCGCCGCTGCTGCCCGAGGTGTTCGGCCGTTTCGTACGGGCCGACCAGGGCCGCTCGCGCAAGGACGGCGGTACGGGGCTCGGCCTGGCGATCGTACGGGCGGTGGTGACGGCGCACGGCGGAAAGGTGGAGGCGGCGAGCGGGGACGGGGGGACGGTGTTCACGCTCGTACTCCCGGCGCCACCGCGCGACACCCCGCACGACGCCCCGCGTTAGGACCCGGAGCGCCCGGTCGGCCCGGACCGCCCGGATCCGGGCGGCACCGCGGACAGCGGTTCCGCGATGTCCTCCAGCGCCCGGCGCTCCGCCGGTACCGCCAGGAACACCGCCACCAGCCCCGCCGCGCACATCAGGCCCGCACCGATCCGGAAGGCGATCGCCGTGTCGCCGACCACCCCGGACGCGGTGAGGTCCGCGAAGACCAGCGGCCCGCTGATCCCGCCCGCCGCCGTGCCCAGCGCGTAGAAGAAGGCGATCGCCATGGCTCGGGTCTCCATCGGGAAGATCTCGGAGACCGTCAGATACGCGCTGCTCGCGCCCGCCGACGCGAAGAACAGCACGACGCACCAGCAGGCGGTGAGTGTGGTGGCGGTCAGCGCGCCGGAGTCGAAGAGCCAGGCCGTGACGAAGAGCAGGATGCCCGAGAGCAGATAGGTGGAAGAGATCATGATCCGGCGGCCGACGGTGTCGAAGAGCTTGCCGAGCAGCAGCGGGCCGACGAAGTTGCCCGCGGCGATGACCGCGAAGTAGTAGCCGGTGTGCCCGGTCGGTACACCGAAGAAGGTGGTCAGGATCGTGCCGAACCCGAAGGTGATCGCGTTGTAGAGGAACGCCTGCCCGATGAAAAGCGACAGGCCGAGCACCGCCCGGCGTGGATAGCGGCGGAAGATCGTCCTGGCGATGAGGCCGAAACCGACGCTCTTGTGCTGGTGGATGGTGATCACGCGGTCCGCCGGCGGGAGTTTCCGCTGCTTCTCCTCCTCGATGCGCCGCTCGACGGAGTCGACGAGCTGCTCCGCCTCCTCGCCGTACCCGTGGATGAGCTGCCAGCGCGGGCTTTCCGGCACCTGCCGCCGTACGAGCAGAATGGCCAGGCCGAGGACGACACCGAGCGCGAAGGAGACGCGCCAGCCCACGTTCTCCGGCAGCAGCGCGGTGTTCAGCATCACGATGGACAGCAGCGAACCGCCCACCGCGCCCAGCCAGTAGCTGCCGTTAATGATCAGGTCGACCCGGCCCCGGTACGCGGACGGGATCAGCTCGTCGATGGCCGAGTTGATGGCCGCGTACTCTCCGCCGATGCCGAACCCGGTGAGAAAGCGGAAGGCGAAGAACCACGCGACATCGAAGGAGAGCGCGGTCATCGCGGTCGCCCCGAGATAGACGGCGAGGGTCACCATGAACAGCTTCTTGCGGCCGTAGCGGTCGGTGAGCCGCCCGAAGACCAGCGCGCCCGCACACGCGCCCGCCACATACAGCGCGGCGGCGACCCCGGTGACCTGCGCGGAGGTGATCGGCAGCCCGCTGCCCTCCTCGGACAGCCGGCCCGCGATATTGCCGACGATGGTGACTTCGAGGCCGTCCAGGATCCACACCGTGCCGAGCCCGACGACGATCATCCAGTGCCATCGCGACCATGGAAGCCGGTCGAGCCGCGCCGGTACGGCGGTGGTGACGGTGGGCGGCACCGGTCCGGCAGACGTCGTCATCGCCTCAGTCTGCGTCACGTGTCGGTGGCATCCCGCACGCTGTCACTCGTCCGGAGGACAAATACGCCCCCGCGAGTACGTTGGAAAGGAAGGCCGACGAGGAGGCGAGAGTCATGCCGCGCACCGACGACGAGCACGGAACGGTCATTGTGACGGGGGCGAGCCGGGGGATCGGCGCCGCCATCGCCACGGCGCTGGGAGCCCAGGGGTACGCCGTGGCCGTCGACTACGCCGCCCACGCGGAGCCCGCCGAGGAAGTGGCCGCCGGGATCCGCGCGAAGGGCGGGCACGCGAAGGCCGTCCGCGCCGATGTGTCGTCGCCGAAGGAGGTGGCGGAGCTGTTCGAGCAGGCGGAGCGGGAGCTGGGACCGGTGACCGCGCTGGTCAACAACGCGGGAAGCCTGGGCGCCGAGGCCCCGCTCGACGCGCAGGACCCGGACTCGCTCTCCCGGCTGCTGGAGATCAATGTCCTCGGTCCGATGGTGTGCGCCCAGCACGCGGTACGGGTGATGTCCACCCGGCACGGCGGCCGGGGCGGATCCATCGTCAACATGGCTTCTGTGGCTGCCCGTACCGGCGGTCTGCCGGGCCTCTCCCCCTACGCGGCCACCAAGGGCGCCATGGTCTCCTTCAGCCGGGCCCTGTCCAACGAGGTCGCCTCCGAGGGCATCCGGGTCAACAGCGTCTCCCCCGGCATCGTCGCCACCGAGATGACGGAGGGTCCGGGATTCGAGGAGGGCGCCGCCGTCAGCCCGATCGGCCGCTTCGGCCGCCCGGAGGAGATCGCGGACACGGTGTCCTGGCTGCTCTCGCCGGCCGCCTCGTTCGTCACGGGCAGCGACATCACCGTATCCGGCGGCCGCTGAGGCGCCGACCGTACGCGTACGTCGAACAACGCCACCGGATCCACCGCCCGGGCCCCCGAAGTGCGCGTAAGCGGCTCCGTTAAGGGAAATGAATATCACTTGGAAAGAGGATCACCGGTCAGCATGAAGATCGAGAGGACAGTTGAGTGGCCCTGCCTCTGTACCTGGAGCCACGCGTGGAGACGCGTCCGGCGGCGCTGCTGAGAGAAGAGCGCTTTCTGCGCGGGCTCGTCGGCGCTCTCGGTTCGCCGCTGAATGTGGTGCTGCCCGATCAGTTGGCCGACAACGTGGCGCGATTCCGGGCCATGTACCGCAAGCACCAGCTCAGCGGTCCGATCTGCTTCGCCCACAAGGCGAATCGTTCCAGCGCGCTGATGCGCCGCCTCGCCGCGACCGACGCCTCGGCGGATGTCGCGTCCCTGGGCGAGTTACAGCACGCCCTCGGGGCCGGGTTCACCCCGGACCGGATCATGGCGACCGGCCCCAAGACCCCGGAGTTCCTGTGGCTCGCGGCCCGTACCGGAGTCACCGTCCATGTCGACAGCCGCGCGGAGCTGGACCAACTGGCCGCGCTCATACGCTCGTACGCGCTCCCACGGGTACGGATCCTGCTCCGGCTCTCGGCGTTCGAGTCGCCCGGGGTCAAAGTCCTCAGCCGGACCAGCCGGTTCGGCATACCGGCGCGTGAACTTGGGAGCGCTCTCAGCGCGGTTGACGAGCACAGCGGGGCGGTGGAGCTGATCGGGGTCGGCTTCCATCTGGACACGACCAGTGTCGGCGAGAAGGCCCTCGCCCTCGAAGGAAGCATCCGGGCCATGGGCGAACTGCGCGAACGGGGCCTGAGCCCCCGGCTGGTGGACATCGGCGGCGGCTTCGGCGTCAACTACCTCGCGCACCACGAGCAGTGGGAGCGCTACACCACCGAACTCACCAGAGCCGTCCTGGGCCGGCGGCCCCCTTGACCTGGCGCGGCCATGGCTATGGGCTGCGCGACGAGGCCGGGACCCTGCGCGGTTCGCTGGCCCTCTATCCGGCCTACCGCCCGCTCGCCGGCGAACAGTACCTGGACGAACTGCTGTCGGCCCCCGCCCCCTCGCTGGGCGGGCGCCCGCTGTCCACCCTGCTGCTGGAGAATCTGTACGACCTGTGCGTCGAACCCGGCCGGGCCCTGGTCGACCAGTGCGGGCTGGTGCTCGCCCGGGTGCTGGAGGTGCGCCGTACCGAAGCCGGGGAGCATCTCGTACGGCTGGAGGCGAAGGCCGACGACATCGGCCTGGAGGACCACGGGGTCTTCATGGATCCCGTCCTCATCGGGCATGAGCACGATGAGGACGGGGGCGACGAAGCCGTGGGGGTCTATCTCGCGGGCGGACTGTGTCTGGAGGCCGGTCTCATCTCGCGCAGGACGGTTTTCCTGCCGCGCCTGCCGCGCCCCGGGGACCTGCTGGCTTTTGTGAACACCGCCGGATACGTCATGGACTTCCAGGCCACCGGCGCTCAACGGCTGCCCGTGGCGCGCGGGGTGGCCGTGTGGCAGGACGGCGAGGACGGCGGCCCATGGCAGTGGAGCCTCGACGAACAGTACTGGCCGACGCTCCGTCAGGAAGGACAGGCGTGAGATACGACAGCATCACCCAGGCCATCGGCAACACCCCGCTGGTACGGATCGATCCGCGGGTGCACGGTCTGCGCCATATCGATCTGTACGCCAAGCTGGAGTTGCTCAACCCCTTCGGCTCGGTCAAGGACCGCGCGGCGTGGAACATGGTCAGGCCCGGACTGGAGACCGCGGTGGAGCGCGGCAGCCAGATCGTCGAACTGTCCAGCGGCAACACAGCGAAGGCGCTGTCCGTGATCGCGGGCATGCACGGGCTGTCGTTCAAGAGCGTGACCAACCGGATGCGGATCCCGGAGATCAAGGATCTGCTTCTGCTGCTGGGCGCGGAGATCGAGGAGCTTCCCGGGCGGAGCGAATGCCTCGACCCGACCGACACCGACGATCCGCTGACCCTCTTCCATCACGCGCTCTCGGACCCGGACAGCGCGTATCTGCACACCGACCAGTACTTCAACGACCGCAACACCGAGGCCCATGCCCTGGGCACCGGGCCGGAGATCGTGAAGGACCTGGACGGGCGGGTGCCCGACTGGTTCGTCGCCTGCGTGGGCACCGCCGGGTCCTCCACCGGTGTGGCCAGGGTGCTGCGGGAGCACGACCCACGGGTCCGGGTGGTCGGGCTCGTCGCGGACAAGTCGGACTTCATTCCGGGGATCCGCACCATCGACGAGGTGCACGAGGTGGGCCTGTTCGACCCGGCCACCTACGACACCATGGAGTCGGTGACCGCCGACGAGGCCATCGACGGGATGCTGACGCTGGCCCGCCGCTGCGGCATCCTCGCCGGACCGACCGGCGGCGCCGCGTACTTCGGGACCGTACGGCACCTGCGCGCCCTCGACGCCGGACTCGGCGCCGGACTCGGCGCCGGACCGGCCGGCTCCGCCGAGCGCAGGACCGCCGTGTTCATCGTCTGCGACCGTATCGAGAGCTATCTCAGCTATGTACGGCGCCGCCGTCCCGACCTCCTCGGTCTGGCGCCCCGCAAGAACTCGCTGCTCGATGTCTCCGGGACGGAGATCGCGACGGTCGCCTCCGTGCGGGTGCGGGAGGCCCAGGAGTGGATCGCGCGGGAGCAGCCCTTGGTGATCGATCTGCGCAGCCCGTCCGCCTACGCGGCCCTGCACATCGAGCACGCGGTCAATATCGTGGACGAGCTGTTCGCCGAACTCGTCCGGGGCGGGCTCCCGTTCAGCGCGCGCAAGCCGGTGCTGCTGACCTGCCCGGTCGGCGACAAGTCCGCGCGGTACGCGGCGCTGCTGACCCGGATGGGGCACACCGACGCCCGCAGTCTGGACGGCGGCATCATCGCTTGGCGCGACGCGGGTGCCCCGCTGGTACGGGACTGACCCGGATGACCACGACCGACCTCCGTGACCGTGGCGACGGCGGGACCTTCCCGTACGATCTGAGCGCCTGGCAGCAGGCCCTGCGCGCCCAGTTCCCGATCATCACCGCCCACCCCGGGCTGGCGTATCTCGACAGCGCGGCCACGGCGCAGAAGCCCGAGGCCGTGCTGAACGCCGTCCACACCTATCTGACGACCGCCAACGCCAACGCGGGGCGGGGCACCTATCCCTGGGCGAACGCCTCGACCGAACTGGTGGAACGCACCCGCCGGCAGATCAAGTCCTTTCTCTCCGACCCCGAACCCGACCGCTCCACCGTCCACTTCACCAGCGGCACCACCGAGGGCCTGCGCACCGTCGCCCTCGACTGGCTGCCCGGACTGCTCGGCGACGGCGACGAGATCGTCGTACCGCACGCCGACCACCAGGCCAATGTGCTGCCCTGGCTGGAGGCGCGGGACCTGCTCGCGGCCCGGGGCATACGGATCGGGGTGCGCGAGATGCCGTACCAGACCTCCTCCGGCGACTACGACCCCGCCGCCCTCGCGCGCCTGCTCAGTCCCCGTACCCGCTTTGTCGCCACCACCCATGTCCACCATGTCTACGGCGCGGACATGAACGTCCACCGTATCCGCGCCGCCGTCGGCCCCGACGTACCGATCTGTCTGGACGCCGCCCAGAGCATCGGCCACCAGCCCGTCTCCGTCGCCGGTCTCGATGTCGACTTCGCCGTCTTCTCCGGGCACAAGGCACTCGCGCTGCCCGGCACCGGTGCTGTCTGGGCCCGCCAGACGCGTGGCCCGCGTTTCGCCCCCGGCGGCTGGAGCGGCACCCCCAACACCGCCGGGATCGCCTCCCTCGCCGCGGCCCTCGACTGGCTGCGGGAGGCGGGAACGGACCGTATCGCCCGCTGGACCACCGCCCTCGCGCTGCGGCTGACCGACGGGCTGCGCCATCTGCCCGCGTACCGGATCCTCGGCTGTCAGACCAGTCTCGCGCAGGACTCCCCCGTCCAGCACCGGGCCGGCATCGTGACCTTCCGCCATCGGTCCATCGGCGCGAGCGATCTGGGGTTCATCCTCTTCAGCCATGGCTTCATGGTCCGCACGGACGGCCACTGCCAGGGAGCGGCCGGCGAGAAGACCTCGTCGGTCCGCGTCAGCACGCATGTCTACAACACCCCGGAGGAGATCGACCGGCTGCTCGCCGTCCTCAGCGGGCTCGAATGAGTAATGGAAACCGTTTCCACCTGTAAGTTGGAAGTGTTCGACGAGTCCGGTACGAGCAGGGCGAAGGTGGCACGGCCAGATGGGGCTGAGCATGGCGGCGGCTGAATCGTGGGTACGGCGGTGGGAGCGGCAGCAGCAGCGGTACGCGGTCGACCGCGAGGAGCGGTTCACGGTGATCGCGGACGTGGTCGAGGAGGTGGCACGGGACCGCCCGCGACCGCATGTCCTGGACCTCGGCTGCGGCCCCGGGTCGCTCGCCGCGCGGCTGTCCGCCCGGATCCCCCGGGCGGAGATCGTGGCGGTGGACATGGATCCGCTGCTGCTGGAGCTGGCCCGTACCCATCACGCGGACGCCGCCCGCTATGTGGACGCGGAGATCGGCGCGGAGGGCTGGACCGAGGCCCTCGCACTCGGCCGGCACCTGGACGCGGCCGTCTCCACCACCGCGCTGCACTATCTCTCCGAACACACCCTGCGACGGACGTACGAGAAGCTCGCGGAGCTGCTACGCCCGGGAGGCGTCCTCATCAACGCCGACCACTTTCCGCAGCGGGCCTCCGGGCATGCCCGGATCACGGCGCATGTCGGGCGGTGCCGGGCCGAGCGGCAGCGGGTCTTCGTCCATGAGGACTGGGACTCGTGGTGGGCCGCGGCGGCGCGCGACCCTGAGCTGGCGGACCTGCTCGCGGAGCGCGCCCGCCGGGGCCCCATCACGGAGGCGGGCGAGGAGCTGCCCCCGTCCCGCCACACCGAACTGCTGCACGCGGCGGGATTCCAGCACGCCGCCCCGGTCTGGCAGTTCGGCAACAGCCATGTGCTGGTGGCGATCCGCTGAGACCCGGCTCGTACGGTCCGGTCCTGCGCCGCGCGGGGCTGTTGTCAGGAGACGACCGGTCCGGGCGACCCTCCATCGGCGCGGGAGACGGTCAGGCGATGCCGTTCCGCGCGCTCATTCCCGCGGTGATGTCGCGCAGCAGGCCGGGCAGATCGTACGGAGCGGTGCGGACCTCGATCAGCACCATCCGGTCGGGGGTCGCGTCCGCCGCCACCAGCGCCCGGTCCAGCTCGTCCGGTGTGGCGGCGCTCAGACAGAGCGCGTCACCGACACCGAGCGCGCCGGGGAGCCGCTGCCAGTCCCAGCGGGCGATGTCGTTGTACTCCGCCGCACGGCCGTGGATGGCGCGCTCGACCGTATAACCGTCGTTGTTGACCAGGATGATGACCGGGGTGAGGCCGTAGCGGCCCATGGTGCCGAGTTCCTGCGCCGTCATCTGCGCCGAGCCGTCCCCGACGGCCAGCAGACAGCGGTCGTCGGGGTCCGCGAGCTGCGCACCCAGCAGCGCGGGCAGGCTGTATCCGATGGACCCCCACAGCGGCTGCCCGATGAACCGCGCGCCGGCGGGGAAACGCTGGGTGCAGAGCCCGAAGTACGAGGTGCCCTGCTCGGCGACCACGGTCTGCCCCTCCCGGAGCGACCGCGCAACTCGCGGCCACAGGTACCCCTGGGTCAGAGGCTCGTCGGGGCGCGGGCTCCGCCGGACGGCCGAAGACCCGGTCGCGGCCGTGCCCGTACCGGCGGAAGCGCCTGCCGAAGCAGCTCCGAAAGTGCCGGTGAACGCGTCGGTACGGAGCTTCTCGGCCGGCAGTCCGCTCAGCGCCGTGAGCGCGGCGGCCAGGGGCACCCCGGGTACTCCGTACCGTCGATGAAGGCGGACTCCGGCTGGAGGTCGATGCCCCGGCCGGGATCGAAGCCGTGGCTGAAGCCGCCACTGGTCGTGTCCGCGAGCCGCACCCCCGCGCGGATCAGCACGTCCGCCTCCTCGATCACCTGCCGGGTACGGGGATCGCCGAACGCACCCGCGTACACCCCGAGCCAGGCCGGGCGGGTCTCGTCGGCGACGGTCTTGCCCATGGCGAGCGTGGCGAACGGCACGCCGCTGGAGTCCAGCAGCGCCGCCAGCGCGTCCCGCGCGCCGAACCGGTCGACCAGGAAATCCGCCAGCACCGCGGCACTGTGCGCACCGGCCAGCTTCCGGCGCGCGTCCTCGGTGAAACGCTCCAGGGACCGGGCGTCGACCGGGAAGGATCGACCTTCCGCGGGCAGCGGTCCTGTCGGCGCGGGTACGGGGAGAAGTGCCACGTCGGAGGCCATGCGCAGATAGACCGGCCGCCGTTCTCGAAGAGCCGTCAGCAGAACGCGGTCGATCTCCTCGGCGGCGCTGTCGGGGGTGAGGGCCGCCGTGGTGGCGCTGACGCTCCGCTGGGCGCGCGCGAAGCGTTCGAAGTCGCCGTCCCCGGCGGTGTGATGGACGAGCGCCCCGGTCTGTTCCATGGCCGTGGCAGGACCCATGACGAGATGGACCACGGGCACGTACTCGGCGTAGCTGCCCGCCACCCCGTTGACGGCGCTCAGCTCCCCGACCCCGAAGGTCGTCAGCAGCGCGCCCAATCCCCGCACACGCGCATAGCCGTCGGCGGCGTAGGCGGCTCCGAGTTCATTGGCGTTCCCCACCCACTCGATTCGCGGGTCCTCCATCACCTTGTCGAGAGCGGCGAGATTGTAATCGCCGGGAACTCCGAAAAGCCGGTCCACTCCAAGAGACGCGAGGCGGTCGAGAAGGTATTCGGTGATCGTGATGTCACAAGGCTTCATGGGGGTTTCACTCCCGAATACGAAGAATACAAAACAGGCGCTGCACCCTCCACTGTCCGGGAATCCGGCTGCCCCGGGTAACAGAGGAAGCGAGAATTCGTCCGCCGGTTTCCTGGGGAATCCTCAGGGGCAGCGGGCCCGGTGGCACCGGAACCCACTGGCCGGGCGGACTCCTGGAGCGGGATGTACGGTGATTCCACAGGAGCGGGGACAGGGCCGGGAACGGAGTCGGGAGCGGGCTGAGAGCCAGGCCCGGGCGCGGTCACCGCTCGGACACGAGGCGACCCATGATCGATCCATTGTTCCGGGAAATGATCGGCGAACTGCCGTCCTTCGCGCCGGAGGTCACGGCCGTCATCCGCGCGGAAATCCCCCAGTATTCAGTCGTGCCCGAGCAGGAACACATGCGCGATGTGAGGGCACAGCTCCATTGGCTGCTGGAGGGCCTCGACCAGGGAATCATGCCCTCCCCCGGATATCTGCGTGAATCCTCGCGGCTGGGAGCGGCACGGGCGGCACAGGGCCTGCCGATCGAGGCACTCCTCGGCGCGTATCACATCGGCTACCGCGAGACCTGGAACGCGATGATGCGGCACGCCGTCGGCCGGGGCCAGCAGGCGGTCACCGAGCTGGCCGCGCAGGTCACCCTGTTCTGGGCCTGGATCCGGGAGCTGACGAACGCGGTGGCCGTCGCGTACGAAGGGGTCGTACGTTCCGAGCTGTCGGCACAGGAGGACCGCTACCGACGGCTGATCGAGGCCATGGCCTCGGCCGATCCGGCCGATGAGGCGACGGTGACGCTGGCCCGGTCCCTGGGATACGACCCGGCCGGCGAGTTCCAGGCGTTCCGCGGCCGGTCCGGCGATCTGCCGAGCGGCGGTCTGGAGAGTTTCCGCCGGTACGCCGCCACCGTGCCCGGTGTGGTGGTGGCGACCATCCACGGCGGCGCGATGTCCGTGCTGAGCCAGGGGGTGCAGGACCGGGTCATCCTCCGGTCGCTCTCCCGGGCGATCCGGGCGGCGCGGACCGTGAAGCAGGGTGCGGGCGCCACACGGCTGCCGCTCGGGATCGGCCTGCCGAGAGCCGGTCTGCCGGGCGCGGCCGACAGTTTCCAGGACGCCGACGGCGCGCTGTCGCTGGCCCTGCGCCAGGGCGGCGGGGCCGTCCGCTACTCGGTTGCCTGGCTTCAGGCGAGCCTCGCGGAGCAGTCCCGCCGGCTGGGCGACGTCCTCGGGGCGGGCGCCCGTACGGCAGCGGCGCACCCGCATCTGGCCGCCGCCGTGACCGCCTACGCCGACCACGGATTCGTCCCGACGGCCGCCGCCCGCGCGCTGAACGTCCATCCCAATACGGTGGTGTACCGGCTGGACCGCTGGACCACGCTCACGGGCTGGGATCCACGGACCCGGGACGGGCTGTTGAGGTCCCTGCTGGCGCTGGACCTCTGTCCGGTGGCGGTCCCGGCCGCTCAGATGCCCAGGCCCTGACCGCCGTTCATGGGACTGCCGGGCATCGGGCGCCCCGGTGACTCCTCCACCACCTTCGCCAGTCGCCGCAGCATATCGCGGTGCCTGACCTGGAGAAACGCGTCGATCGCCAGATTGTGTACCGTGCCGCCGAAGCCGCGCAGCGGATGCTCGTCCAGGATCACCAGCGTCTCGTCGCCCCACGACCGGATGTCGAGCGCGATCCGCGCCGAGCCGAGCAGCCCGCTGTGCGCCTCCAACTCCAGCCACCGGGGCGGCTCATGGCGCCGTACGACCGTACGCCCCCGGAACTCCTTGGGCCCCAGCCGCAGGGTGTACGTCAGCGAGGAGCCGACCTCGGGCCAGTGGCCCTCCGCCGGGGCGGAGCTCGCGGTGCCGACCACCCATTCGGAGTAACGCGCCGGGTCTTCGAGGACCGCCCAGACAACGGCCGGCTCGCGCGAGATGAGCTGATGCCGTACGGCCATATGTCCTCCCTGACGAATCGCCGGCAGCCGGATCCGCAGAAGCCGGATCCGTGGAAGCCGGATCCGTGGAAGCCGGATCCGTGGAAGCCGGATCCGTGGAAGCCCACGCCCTTACGTCGATCAAAGCACCTTCCCGGCGATCCGGCGGCCCGAGCCGGGGACGGCCCCGGCCCGGCGCCGGGCCGGGGCGACGCGGGCGCTCATGCCCTTCCGGGGGCGGTCTCCCGTACGACCTCCTCGGCCGGCTTGTCGTCGCGCAGGCCCAGGAAGCGGGGGTGACGGAGCATGCCGTCCCGGGTCCATTCGGTGAAGGCGATCTGCGCGACAAGCCGCGGCGCGGCCCAGTGCGGCGCCCGCTCCCGTACCGGATCGGCGAACGGCGAGCGGTCCACGCCCATCCCGTCCAGCCGTCGCCGCAGGTCGAGCAGGGTCCGGTGGTCGTAGCCCGTACCGGCCTTGCCCGCGTAGCGCAGACGTCCGCCCCCGCTCCTCTCGTAATAGCCGAGCAGCAGGGCGCCGAAGCCGACCCGCGCGCCGGACGGTTCCGTGTAACCGCCGATCACGAACTCCTGGCTCCGTGAGCACTTGAGCTTCAGCCAGGACGGAGAGCGTCTGGGCTCGTACGGCCCGTCGGCCCACTTCGCGATCAGCCCCTCCCACCCCTGGGCACACGCCCGGTCGAGCAGTTCCTGGCCGCCCCGGTTGCGGTGCGGGGTGAAGCGCAGGGGCGGACGGTACGCGAACGCTCTGCGCAGCAGGGACTTGCGGGAGCGCAGCCGCAGCCTGGTGACATCTACGCCGTCGAGCCGCAGCAGGTCGAAGAGGTGGTACGTGACGGCCACCCCGCTGGCGCGGACCTGCCGGGGGTCGGTGAGCCCCATCCGCTGCTGGAGCAACGCGAAGTCGGTGCGCCCGTCCGCGTACGCCACGATCTCGCCGTCCACGGTGAAATCGGCGCGGTCCTGTGCGGTGAGGGCGTCCACGACCTCCGGATATGTGGAATTGAGCCGCCGTCCGGTGCGCGACAGAAGGCGCACCCCGCGCTCGTCCCGTACTGCGAGCACCCGCACCCCGTCGAGCTTCCGCTCGAAGATCCACTCATCGCCGAAGTCACGCCGGTCGCTCAGTGTGGCGAGCATGGGCCGCGCCGCCAGTTCCACCCCGGACCGGGCGCCGCCCAGCTTCCGCCGCTCGCTCGCGGGCAGTGTCTCCAGCAGGGAGGTCACCGTCGGCCCCAGCGTCTGACGCTCCACGTGTACTGATCGCCGCCCACCCAGTGCACCACCGCCGGATCCTCCAGATCGGCGCCCCTCACACCGGCCGCATAGGCGTATTCGTACACGTCCTCGATGGAGAAGGCCTTGCCGACCAGCTCGCCCAGTACCTCCACCAGCCGGAACGGCGGATCCCCCGCGTTGACCGGCAGCACCACAACCGGAGCGATACGAACCTGCGGGCTCTCTCTTTCCGTCATGAGACCGGCCTTCACCTCAAGGAAAACCCCTCGCTACGAGGCTCCGCCACCCCACCCCGCCCGGCAACCGGGAAACGGCTGGGCGGTTTCGGCCGTCTCGTCGAGGGCCGACCAGGTGGACTCCGGGAGATCCATGGCGGACCAGCGCGCCGCTGAGATCACCTCGTCCGGGGTACGGAAGCCCGCGACCACTCCCGCCACCACCGGGGCGCGCAGCGGGAAGCGGAGGGCGGCGTGCGGGAGAACGGTGTGGTGGGCGGCGCAGATGTCGGCGAGGTGGCGGGCGCGGCGCAGTGTCTCGGCGGGGGCCGGACCGTAGTCGAAGGAGGCGTCGTCGGCGGGGCGGGGCCGGCTGAGCAGTCCGGAGTTGAAGGGGGCCGCGGCGACCACCGACACACCGCGCCGCTCGCACGCCTCCAGCAGCGGGCGGGCCGTGCGGTCGATCAGGGTCCATCGGCCGGCCACCATCACCGCGTCCACATCCGCCTCGGCGACGACCCGGAGCAGCGGGGAGACGGTGTTCATACCGACACCGACAGCGCCGATCACCCCTTGGTCGCGCAGCGCCGCCAGCGCGGGCAGGGCCTGGCCGAGGGCGGTGTCGAGGTGATCGTCGGGGTCGTGCACATACACGATGTCCACCCGGTCCAGGCCCAGCCGGGTCAGACTGCCCTCCAGGCTGCGCAGCACACCGTCACGGGAGTAGTCGGGGCGCCGGATCAGGGTGTCCGGTACGGCGAAACCCCCGGCGGCCAGGTCGGATCCGGTGGGCGCGGGGTGGGGCTCCAGCAGCCGGCCGACCTTGGTGGAGACGGTGAACTCCGCGCGGGGCCGGTGGGCGAGCGCCGCGCCGAGCCGCCGTTCGGAGAGTCCGAGGCCGTAGTGGGGCGCGGTGTCGTAGTAGCGCACCCCGGCGTCCCAGGCGGCCTCGACCGTGGCCCGTGCCCGGTCGTCGTCGAGCGGGGTGTAGAGGTTGCCGATGGGCGCGGCGCCGAATCCCAGGGGGCTGACGCCCACGTTCGTACGGCCGAGCCGGCGGGCGGTCACGCGGCGATCCCGTACCAGCGCGCGGCCGTCCCGCCGAAGACGGCCTCGCGCTCGTCGGCGCTCAGCGCGCCGGTGAGGGTCTCGGCGACGGCCAGGACCTCGTCGTACCCGGCCGCGAGCAGGCAGACCGGCCAGTCCGAGCCGTACATCAGCCGGCCGGGGCCCACGGTGGTGAGCAGTACGTCCGCGTAGGGGCGCAGTGCGGCGGCGGGGTCCGCGCCGGTCCTGGTGACCAGGCCGGACAGCTTGACGGCGGCGTTGGGGCAGCCGGCCAGCTCGGTCAGCAGCGCGGTCCATGGCTCAAGGCCGTCCGCGCCGACAATCGGATTGCCCGCGTGGTCCAGGACGAAACGGACATCCGGCAGGTCGCGTACGGTCCGGACGGCGGCGGGCAGTTGGTCGGGCCGTACGAGCAGTTCGTACACCAGGCCCGCGGCGCCGACCGCCTCGATACCGCGCCGTACCTCGGGCCGCGCGATCCACTCCGGATCGGTCTCGTCCTGGATGCCGTGCCGGATGCCGACGAGGGCCGGGCCGCCGGGCAGCTCGCGCAGCTCCGCGAGGCGGTCGGCGATTCCGGGGCCGGTCAGGCCGGTCCAGCCGACGACCGCCCGGACATACGGATCGGCGGCCGCCAGGGCGAGCAGTTCCGGTGTCTCCTCGGCCACGGCGACGGTCTGTACGACGACGGTCGCGTCGATGGCGTTCCGGTCGAGCGCGGGCCGCAGATCGGCGGTGGTGAAGGTGCGGCGCAGGGCCGGGATGTCGCGGGTCCAGGGCTGGTCGCGTACCGCGAGATCCCATAGATGGTGATGGGCGTCGATGCGCACCGGTCGGTCCTCCGGGTCGGCGAAGTATGCGGTGGGCGGGCGGAGTTACGGGTACGGGCGCCGGGGCGCGGTACGGAGTCCCGGCCGCCTCAGTCCAGATGGAAGATCTCCTCGGCGGCGGCCCACCGCTCCCCCTCGGCCGCGCTGTCCAGCGGCTGCTGGCACGGGTCGGTCAGCGCCCACCACTCCCGGGAGACCGGATCGGCCGCGATCAGCGCGGTGTCGGCGGCGTAGTCCGTGCCCGTGTATTCCAGGTAGCTGAACAGCAGGCCGTCCCGCAGGAAGATGGAGTAGTTCCCGATGTGGGCCCGCTTGAGGGCCGCGAGCACACCCGGCCAGGCGGCTGCGTGCAGGGCCCGGTACTCGGCTTCCTTCTCGGGCCGCAGCCGGATCACCGCGGCGAAGCGTCGCATCGCGCTCCCTCTCCGTAAGGATCCACTTCAAAGGATCTGCTTCATCGGACAGGCAGGACCTTAAGGATCTGATCCCTTCCATGCAATAGCCCGGAGCATCGCATCCCTTTTAGTGCGATATGAGGTGGTATCAGGGATCAAGTAACCAGAGTTTTCGCCAGACTCTTTTCAACGCGTAACGCGGCTGTCATAGTTGCCCCGCCGATGAACCTGATTAATCCGAAGCGGCATGAGGAGGGGGTAACACCGTGGCGGCTCCATCACAGATCCCTGGCGAAGGCGAAGGGGACGACGACGCGTCGCGTCGCTACCGGCCGGGCTACGAACTGGTCGCCGAGCAACTGCTGAGCTACATCGCCGAGCAGAATCTGCGGGCCGGGGACCGGCTGCCCACCGAACAGGGCCTGGCCCAGATCCTGGGCGCCTCCCGCAATGTGACCCGCGAGGCGGTGAAGGTCCTGGCCGCGATCGGCCGGCTCAGTGTGCGGCGCGGTGCCGGCATCTTCGTCGCCGACTCGGGCGGCGGGCTGGTGGACGACCCGCTCTCGCACTTCCGGCCGACGAGCATGGAAGACGTCCTGATGCTGCTGGACTACCGGACGGTCATCGAGTCGGAGACGGCGCGCCGCGCGGCGTCCCTCGCCACCCCGATCGAGGTCCGCACCATCCGGGAGTGTGCCGAGACCACGCTGGTGGCGGCCCGGGAGTCGGACGCATACGGCTTTGCCAAGGCCGATGCCGCGTTCCATGACGCGGTGGGGGCCGCCGCGCACAATGTGTTCCTGAGATCGAGTGTCGCCGGTGTGCGGCGGCTCGCGTCACAGTCCGATGTGCTGCTCTTCCACGGCGACGCGCCGGGTTCGCTGGAAGTGGCGGCACGACAGCACCTCGCCATTGCCGAGGCGGTCGCCGCGGGGGAGGCCGGTCTCGCCGGGGAGCTGATGGTGGAGCACATCGCCACGACGCAGAGCCAGTTCGAACGGAAGATCCGCGACCGGCTGTTCAATCTCGACTCCCGTACCGCCTCCGGGCCGGCCGGGCGTCCGCCGAAGAACAGCGCCTCCCCGGACGACCCCCTCTCGCAGGAGACGTCCGCCTCGTAGCACTCGTAGCACTGGAGAAGTCCACCTCGTGGGCCGGCGGTCGGACGCCGGCCACCTGGCTCACGGACCGAGCCGCCCCCCAACGCCGGGGGAATCCCGGAGGACGACCGGGTTCCCCCACATCACCTCATTCAGGCGATTGGATTTCCGTGTCTGCACCATCACCCCGCAAGGGCATACCCGTACCACTGCGAAGAGCCCTCACAGCCGCCCTGTCCCTGGCCGCCGCGGTGGCGCCACTGGCCGCCGTACCGGCCCAGGCGTCCCCCCGGGCGCAGGGCCTGGACGTGTATGTCTCGCCGTCCGGCCGGGACTCCGGCACCGGCACCGCCACCCACCCCTTCAAGACGCTCGAACACGCACGGGACTATGTGCGTACGGCCAAGTCGAAGGTCCGCGGCGATGTCCGCGTACGGCTGCTGTCGGGTACGTACGAGCTGAGTCGTACGTTCGCCCTCACCCCGCAGGACTCCGGCAAGGACGGACAGCGGATCGTCTACGAGGCCGCGCCCGGCGCACGGCCGGTGATCAGCGGCGGCAAGCAGGTCGCCGGCTGGACCGTGGCCGATCCCGCGCGCGGGATCTACAAGGCCCGGCTCGCCGGCATCGACACCCGTCAGCTCTACGTGAACGGGGAGTTGGCCACCCGGGCCCGCGGCCAGAAGAACCCGCCCGGCTTCAACAAGACAGCCACCGGCTACACCTTCACCGACACCGGCATCAGCGGCTACAAGCGCCCCCAGGACCTTGAGGTCGCCAGCTCCTGGGGCTGGAAGCTGATGCGCTGCCCCGTGCAGTCCGTCTCCGGCAACACGATGACCATGCGGCAGCCGTGCTGGCGCAACGCCCACCTCCAGCAGGGCCAGGAGATCCAGAACCCGACCTGGCTGGAGAACGCCCGCGAACTGCTGGACAGCCCCGGCGAGTGGTACCTGGACAAGGGCGCGGACGAGGTCTACTACCTGCCCAAGGCCGGCCAGGACATGTCCACCGCGACCGTCGTCGTGCCCCGGGTGCAGGACCTGGTCGACTTCAACGGCACCACGGACCGCCCGGTCTCCGGCATCTCCTTCGAGGGCATCACCTTCTCCTACTCCACCTGGCTCGCCCCCAGTTCGTCCGAGGGCCTCATCGAGGGCCAGGCCGGCTTCCGGATGGTCGGTGAGAACAACCCCGACTTCGACTCGACCCGGCTGCACTGGCTGAAGACCCCCGGCGCCGTCAACGTGAGCCACGGCCACGACATCGGCTTCCGGGGCAACACCTTCACCCACCTCGGCGCGGTCGGTCTCAACCTGAACACCGGCACCCAGGGCACCGACATCACGGGCAACGTCTTCCGCCAGATCGCCGCCACCGGCATCCAGGTCGGCGGCACCGACATCGTGGACCACCATCCCGACGACCCGCGGGACATCACCAAGAACACCACGATCGCCAACAACCTGGTCACCAAGGTCGCCGACCAGTACAACGGCTCGGTGGGCATCCTGGTCAGCTACACCGACAACACGGTGATCAGCCACAACAAGGTCTACGACCTGCCCTACAGCGGTATCTCCGTCGGCTGGGGCTGGGGCCTCACCGACAAGGGCGGGGACACCAACTACCCCGGCAACTCCGGCGTACCGGTCTGGGACACCGACACCACCAGCCGGAACAGCAAGATCACCGACAACGAGATCTTCGACTTCATGAAGTCGCAGGCCGACGGCGGCGGCATCTACACCCTCAGCACCAACCCCGGCGGCGTCGTCTCCGGCAACTACATCCACGGCGTTCCCTCGCCGGCCTACGGTGCCATCTACCACGACGAGGGCAGCCGGTACTGGAAGAACACCGGCAACGCCCTGTGCGACGTGTCGTACCAGTGGATGCTGATGAACCACGGCCTGGACATCACCGCCACGGGCAACTTCACCACCCAGCCCGCGTTCACCACCCAGGCCAACAGCATCGGCAACAACGTGAGCGGCAACATCACGGTCGGTTCCTGTGAGCAGCTCCCGGCCTCGATCGTGAACAACGCCGGTCTCCAGCCCGCTTACCGTCACCTCGACCCGGGCCCCGAGGTCACCGACCGTACGGCGCCCACCGCCCCCGGCACCCCGGCCGCGGTCACCGACTTCCCGACCGTGGCGGACCTCACCTGGGCGGCGTCCACCGACGACAAGGGCGTCACCGGCTACTCCGTCTACCGCGACGGCGCACTGGTCAACGCGTCCGGCAAGGCCTCGGTCCGTATCTCCGGCCTCACCGCTGGCAGGACGTACGCCTTCCGGGTCACCGCCCGTGACGCGGCCGGCAACGAGTCGTCGCCGAGCCGCGAGGTGAAGGTCACCATGCCGGCGGGCAGCGACCTGGCGCTGAAGAAGCCCGTCACCTACTCCTCGTACTCCGAGGACAACACCCCCGAGAAGGCGGTGGACGGCGATCTGTCCACCCGCTGGGCCCAGGGCCTCGGGCTGCCCGACCCGTCCTGGATCCAGGTCGACCTCGGCGCCTCGTACGACGTGACCGGCGCGATCACCACCTTCGAGAAGAGCAGCGGCTACAAGTACCGGATCGAGGTGTCGCCGGACGAGGTCAACTGGAAGACACTCGCGGACCGCACCGCCGAGGACACGTCGGCCCAGACCGACTATGTCCACACCGCCGAGCCGGCCGTCGGCCGTTTCGTACGGCTGACCGTCACCGGATCGCGCGGCAACGGCGGCAGCATCTACGACTTCCAGGTGTACGGCACTCCCCGCGCGCCCAGCACGGACCAGACGGCCCCCTCGGCCCCCGGCCGGCCGCGGGTCACACCGCTGCTGCCCAGCCTGGTGGACCTGGAGTGGCCGGCCGCGACCGACGACACCGGTGTGACCAGCTATGTCGTCTACCAGGACGGCAAGCGGATCGGGGTCACCGGCGCCACCACACTGCGGGTCTCCGGCCTGACCCCGGACAAGCAGTACTCGTTCACCGTCGTCGCCCGTGACGCCGCGCTCAACACCTCCGAGCCCGGCGAGGCGGCCGTCGTCACCACACCCGCCGACAACGATCTGGCGCTGAACAAGCCCGTCACGGCCTCGTCGTACTCGGAGGACAACACCCCCGAGAGGGCCGTCGACGGAAACCTGTCCACCCGCTGGGCCCAGGGCCTCGGACTGCCCGACCCCTCCTGGATCCAGGTGGACCTGGGCAAGGACACCAGTGTCTCCAGTGTGGTGACCACCTTCGAGAAGCCCAGCGGCTACCAGTACCGCCTGGAGTACTCGACCGACGGATCGTCCTGGTCCACCCTCGACGACCACACCTCCGCCAACACCGTCTCGGCGGCCAACTACTCGTTCGCCGACAAGCCCGTCACCGCCCGCTATCTGCGGCTGACCGTCACCGGCTCCAGTTGGAACGGCGGCAGCATCTACGAACTCCAGGCGTACGGCGACTTCTGACCCGTACGCGCCCCACGGAACCGTACGCGCGGGACCGGCACGCCCACACAGAAACGAAAGCCACGATGAAGATCACCCATGTCGAAGTACACCGGATCGACGTTCCGGCGGCCAGCCCGCCCTTCCGCTGGCGGGACGGGCTGAGCGGAAGCGCTCCGGTGGGCGACGGCGCGGTCCTGCGCATCGGTACCGACGAGGGAGCCGAAGGTGTGGCTCTGTTCGCCCGGCCGGGCGCCTTCATCACCCTGCGCGACCTGGTCGAGCGGGTCTTCCGCGAGGAGCTGGTCGGAGCCGACCCGTTCCGGCGGGAGTGGCTGTGGCACCGGGTGTGGGAGCTGGACCGTATCCACGAACTCCCGCTCCCCGCCCTGGGCCTGATCGACACCGCCCTGTGGGACCTGGCCGGCCGGTACCACGGCCAGCCGGTCTGGCGCCTGCTCGGCGGATTCCGCGAGTCGATCCCCGCGTACGCCTCCACCTCGACGTTCTCCAGTGTCGCGGAGTTCCTCGATGTGGCGGACCAGTGCCTCGAACTGGGGTACAGGGGCATCAAGCTGCACGCCTGGGGCGATGCCCGCAGGGACGCCGAGCTGTGTCTGGCGCTGCGCGACCATGTCGGCCCCTCGGTGCCGCTGATGTACGACGGGTCGGCGGGCTTCGACCTGCCGGACGCGATCCGGCTGGGGCGGGCCCTGTCCGAGGCGGACTACCTCTGGTACGAGGAGCCGATGCGCGAGTTCAGCATCTCCGCGTACCAGCGGCTGGCGGCGGCCGTGGACATCCCGCTGCTGGTCGCCGAGACCTCCGACGGAGCGCATATGAACTCCGCGGACTTCATCAGGGCCGGCGCCGCCACCTTCGGGGTGCGCGCCGGCACCACCCTCCGGGGCGGGATCACCGGTGCCATGCGCACCGCACACCTCGCCGACGCCTACCGGCTCCGTGCCGAGGTACACGGTTCGGACATCCCGAACCACCACCTGTGCATGGCCATCTCCAACACCACCTACTACGAGTCCCTGGTGACCGCGGCGAAGGTCGTCCGCGAGCGCCATGTGGACGACCAGGGCCTGGTGCACGCCCCCACGGGGCCGGGCATAGCCCTCCCGCTCGACTTCGGCTACGGGAGCGAGCTCCAGCGCTTCGTCGAGCAGCCGCGCTGACCGGGCGGCAGCGGCAGCCGATGTCCTTACCGACCTCACCGCCGTTACCGAACCCGGCGCCCCCACCCGGCGCGTTACCTGTCCCACGGGGTCCCCCGGCCCCATGTGGTCCCGCGGTCCACGCGGTCCACGCGAGAACAAGAAAGGCAAGACGATGAGGTCTTCCGGATCTCCGAGAGCGGGCCGGCGCCGCGCGGTGCTGCGTACCGCCGCGGCCGCGCTCTCCCTGGCCACGGCGGCGCTGCTGGCCGGCTGTGCCAGTGCCGACACCACCACCGACTCACCTTCCGCCGGTCAGGGGTTCAAGCCGGCCGCGCAGAAGGAGGGTTCGCCGATCACGGTGTGGGCGGACTCGACGCGGCTGCCGTCGGTGCAGGCGTACCAGAAGTCGCACCCGGACGTGAAGATGGAGATCGTCACGTACGACGGCGGTGCGGACGGCTCGACGTATCTCCAGTCGAAGACGCAGCTCTTCGACCGGACCGGGAGCGGCTGGCCGGATGTGGTGTTCGGCTCGCCCACCGACATGACGTGGGCGTCGGAGCCGACCAAGCCGGGTGCGCAGGCGTTCGCGGCGCCGCTGGACGACAAGCTCGTACCGAAGAGCACCCTGGACGGCTTCGCCAAGGGCTCCCTCGCGCCGTGCCAGTTCAACGGGCACACCTACTGCATGCGCAATGACATCGCGCAGGTGGTGCTCTGGTACAACAAGTCCCTGATGGACAAGTGGGGTTACGAGGTCCCCGCCACCTGGGAGCAGTACGAGGCGCTGGGCAAGCGCGTCGCGAAGGAGCACCCGGGTTATCTGGTGGGCTCGGTCGGTGACACCAACTCGCACGAGTCGTACTTCTGGGCGGGCCAGTGCCCGGCGTTCAGCCTGGTGAAGCCGGACACACTGCGCAGTGATCTGCAGGACGAGAAGTGTGTCCGGACGGCGAAGCTGCTGGACAATCTGATCTCGGCGAAGGCTGTGACCACGAAGGGGTTCTTCAGCCAGGGCTTCGCCAAGGACAGCGGCTCCAAGGTGCTGATGGCGTACGGGCCGTCGTGGTACGGGCAGTATCTGTTCAAGACGGCGTTCAAGGCCCCGGCCAAGCAGATCGCGGTGGCGCCCCCGCTGGCCTGGGAGGGCGAGACCGCCCGGACGACCGGGAATGTGGGCGGCGGTGTGTGGATGGTGTCCTCGCACAGCACCAACCTCAAGGCCTCCACGGATCTGGTGACCTGGCTGACCACCTCCGACGAGAACCAGGCGTCCGCGCCCACCTACCCCGCGTACACCAAGGCCGCTGAGGCGTGGCTGGCGAACCCGGTCAACAGCGACTACTTCGCCAACGATGTGACCAAGCCGTTCCAGGAGGCCGCGGACGAGGTGTGGACCGGCTGGTCGAACACCAAGTTCTCGGACGCCACCGCCTGGTCGAGTGTGGTCCTGCCCGCCCTGACCTCGGGCAAGAGCCTGGTCTCGACCCTGCCCGCCTGGCAGGAGGAGATCAGTAACCAGGCGAAGGCCGAGGGATACCAGGTGGTCAACGAATGACCCTGCTGGAGACCGAGCGCATAGCCGTCTCCGCCCTCCGCCGCGGCACCGTGCCGCGGCGGAGGGGCCGCGGCCGTGCGGGCTACTTCTTCGTCGCAGGTTACGCCCTGCTGCTGCTCGCGTTCGGTGTGTTCCCCACCGGCTACTCGTTCTATCTGGCGCTCACCAACGACCGGGGGCAGTTCACCGGGTTCAACCAGTTCGTGAAGGTCGCCCAGGACTACCGTTTCGTCCCCGCCTTCACCCACATGCTGATCTACCTCGTCATGTGGCTGGCCGTGCTCGTCGTCCTGGTCGTGCTGGTGGCGGTGGTGCTGCGCAGCCGGGTACGGCCGGGGACGTCGGCCCTGTTCCGGTTCCTGTACTACATTCCGGGCGCGCTCGCCGGGGTGGCCAGTGTGCTGGTGTGGCTGTTCATGCTGGACCCGGACGTCAGCCCGGTGTCATGGCTCCTCAACAGCATGGGCATGCACAGCTTCGCGGCCGTCCTCGCACCGGGCAATCTGCCGCTCATCCTGATGCTGATCGCGTTCTGGACCGGCGCCGGCGGCTGGATGGTGGTCATGTACGGGGCGCTCAACAACATCCCCGACGAGGTACTGGAAGCCGCGCGGATGGACGGCGCGGGGCCCTGGCGTACCGCCTGGCACATCCAGATCCCTATGATCCGGCAGTGGATCGTCTATATGACGATCATGGCCTTCGCGACCGGCACCCAGCTCTTCGTGGAGCCCCAGTTGCTCCAGACCGCGAGCCTCGGCCGGGTCAGCCCCTCCTGGTCGCCCAACCAACTCGCGTACGTCTACGCCTTCCAGCAGGGCGACTTCAACGGCGCCGCCGCCATCTCGGTCTTCCTGCTGGCGCTGGGGCTGATCGCCGCCGGTCTGCTCGTCGCCCGATCGAACCTGTTCACGTTGGACGAGAAATGACACAGACCGCTCTTCCCCTGTCCACCACGGGCAGCGCCACCGGCCGGCGCGTCCGGCCGTCCCGGCTGGTCTCCTTCCTGATCGTGGGCCTGCTGCTCGCCGTCCTGCTGGTGTTCTTCGTGCTCCCGGTCATCTGGCTGCTCCTCGCGCCGTCGAAGACCGCCGGCCAGGTGGTGCACGACAACCCGCTGTCCTTCGGCTCGTTCCAGCAGATCGGCACCGCCTGGAGCCATCTGTTCGGCTTCCAGGACGGCGCGATGACCACCTGGCTGACCAACTCCGCCATCTACTCCGGCGGTTCACTGATCCTCACGCTGGCGGTCAGTGTGCCGGCCGGGTACGCGCTGGCGCTGACCAAGTTCCGGGGCCGCAAGACACTGCTCACCATCACCCTGGTCACCATGATCATGCCGCAGGCCACCCTCGTCCTGCCGATCTTCCTGGAGCTGAACCGCTTCCATCTCATCGGCACCGTCTGGTCGGTGATCCTGCCCTTCTCCTTCTACCCGTTCGGCGTGTACCTGGTCTACATCTACTTCGGCAGCAGCCTGCCCAGGGACCTGCTGTCCGCCGCGCGGATCGACGGCTGCACCGAGTGGCAGCTCTTCTCCCGCATCGCACTGCCGCTGGCGAAGCCGGTGGTGGGGCTCGTGGCGTTCTTCAGCTTCGTCGGCAACTGGAACAACTTCTTCCTGCCGTATCTCGTACTGCCGAACAGCGACCAGTTCCCGGTCCAGGTCGGACTGAACCAACTCCTCACCTCCACACCCTCGTTCAACCCGGTGGCCGGCGCGGGTCTCAACATCACCATTCCCGAACTGTCCCTGGCGATCCTCGTCGCGATCCTGCCCGTACTGGTGCTGTTCCTGTTCTCGCAGCGCACCCTGGTGTCGGGAATGCTGGCCGGAGCGACCAAGGAATAGCCGGGCGTTCAAAGACCGTTGGGGCAGAGTCCCTGCCCACTGACCTGGGAGCAGCATTGGAAACCGAGTCCGGCTCCGTCACCTGGCCCCCGCCCGAGCTGGCCGTGGTGCCGGCCCATCTTCCGCCGACCGCTCCGGCCACCGGCGCCGACGGTGTGCGCCGGTACGACGGGCTGAGCTATGCCACCAACTCCGGCTACCGGCCGCGTCTGCTCGACCTGTCCGTGCCGGCGGCGGAGGAGCCCGTACCCGTGGTGGTGTGGATCCATGGCGGCGCCTGGCTGGAGGGCGACCGGCGCTATCTGCCGCCGACCGTCAGCACGGATCTGCTGTTCGGCTCGCTGGTACGGGCCGGGCTGGCGGTCGCCACCATCGACTACCGGCACGCCCGCGAGGCCCCGTTCCCGGCCCAGCTCCATGATGTGAAGGCGGCCATCCGCTATCTGCGCCACTACGCGGGGCAGCTCGGGATCGACGGCGCGCGGCTCGGCGTATGGGGCGAGTCGGCGGGCGGGCACCTGGCTGCGCTGGCGGGCCTGACGGGCACGGACGACCCCGCGCTCGAAGGTACGGAGGGAGTCCCGGAGGGCGATACGGCGGTCACGGCGGTGGTGGACTGGTACGGCGTCGCCGACCTGGACACACCGCTGCGGGACAGCCCCGACGACCCCGTCATCGCGTTCCTGTCCGGCTCTCCGGCGGACCACCCCGAACTGGCGCGGGCGGCCAGCCCCACCACCTACGCGACCCGCTCCCCGGCCCCGCCCTTCCTGCTCATCCACGGCACCCACGACACGGTGGTCCCGTACAGCCACAGCAGCCGCCTGACCACCTTGCTCCAGGAGGCAGGCAACACAGCGGAACTGATCCCGGTCCCCGACGCGGAACACATCTTCCTGAACGCGGACCCGACACCCTTGGTCGCCAAGAGCGTTGCCTTCCTGACGGAACACTTGACGGACCGCGGCGCGTAGCCGACCCCGCCAGGACACCCAGCGGCCCGGCCGGCACGCACCGTACGGCCGGGCCTACCCCGTACCTCAGGCGCGCGCCCACTCGATCTTCACCTCGCGGCCCTGTGCACGGCCCGCCTCGGCGGAGGGTTTGCGGGTGGCGGGGTCCAGGGGGTTGGGGCCCATGGCCGCGCGCGACGCCTCGTCCGGGGCGACGACCGCGACCTCGGCGCCGGCCGCGCGGAGTTCCTCGACGGCCTGGGCCAGCGGCTTTTCCGTGGGGAGCAGTGCGGCGTCGCCCATCGGTACGACCACCAGCACCCGCGACGCGCCGACCGCGTAGTCGGCGTTCTCGCCGGAGCGGACGCCGCCGTCGACGTACCGGCGTCCGTCGATCGTCACGGGCGGCCACACGCCCGGTACGGCACAGCTCGCCGCGACGGCGTCGACCAGGCCCACGCCCGACGCGTTGTCGAACACCCGCGGCTCCCCGCTCTCGGCGTCCACCACGACGATCCGCACCGTACGGGCGGGCCACTCGGACGACGGCAGCCGCGACGCGATCACTTCCCGCCGCTCCGCCTCCGGAGCCGTATCGGCGGCGAGCGCGAACCTGCCCACCGCGCGTCGCATCTCCGCCACGGTCCCCGCGTCCCGCACCGCGGCGGCGATCTCCGTACCGAAGGTCTCGATGTCCAGATCGACCATGATCTCGGCGGACTGCTGTTCCGGCTGGACCTGCCGCGCGTACAGCGACTCCAGATCCGGTTCGTCCCCCAACTGCGCCGCGACAACCGATCCGGCCGAGGTCCCCACGATCACATCGGCACCCGTGACGTCCTGCCCCGCGTCTGCCAGCCCCGCCAGCAAGCCGGTGATCCAGCCGACCCCGGCAACGCCTCCGCCACCCAATACCAACGCCTCGCCCATGCGTCCCGCACTCCTCAAGTCAGCGACAACTCGGCGACGTACTCGTACGCGTACGAGTACACGCACTCGTTTGCAGCCTAGTCCGCGCCCACGGACCCATCTGTGGGGCGAGCAGGGCTATTCCTTGTCGCTGCTCTTGGACGGGTCGACGGACTTCGGCGGGGCGACGGACTTCGACGGGTCCGCGGCCTTCGGCGGGGCGGCGGCCGGTTTCTCCCGCGCCGACGTGCCGGACGCGCCCGCCGTACGACCGGAAGCGGTCAAGCTGCCCAGTATCGACAGCAGTTCGGCGTTCCGGCTGCCGGGCTCCGCGTTGAAGACCACCAGGATCAGCCCGTCCGTGCCGCCGATGGCGAGCTTGTTGGACTGGAGATCCATGTCACCGACCTGTGGGTGGGACAGCCGGCTGGTACGGCCCCTCTTCGGCTGTACGTCATGGCGGCCCCACAGGTGCCGGAACCGTTCGCTCCGGACGGACAGCTCCCCCACCAGTGCCACCAGCCGGGGATTGTCGACATCGGGCCCGACGAGGGTGCGCAGGCTCGCGACTCCCTCTGCCGTCGCCTCCTCCCAGTCCCGGCGCAGGGCGCGCTCCGCGGGATCGAGGAAGACGGCCCGCAGGAGATTCACTCCGGGGGCATAGTTCGGGGACAGGGCCGCCGCCAGTGTGTTCACCGCGAGTATGTCCAGGAACGTGTTCTGGACGTACGCGGGATTGTCCGGCCAGCCGTCCATGAGCTGGCGGATGCTGACCGGCACCCGCTCGGGTTTCGGTGCCGTACGGTGCCGGGACACCGGCTGCGCCAGCCGGCGCAGATGGGCGGCCGCCTCCGCGTCGAGCCGCAGCACACGCGCCAGCGAATCGAGGACCTCCAGCGAGGGCCGCTGATCACGGCCCTGCTCAAGCCTGAGGTAGTAGTCGGCGCTGATACCGGCCAGCATCGCCACCTCCTCGCGCCGTAGTCCCGGCACCCGGCGCAGTCCGCCGCCAGGCAGTCCTACGTCCTCCGGCCGGACCAGGCCGCGCCGGGCACGCAGATACTCACCGATCCGGTTGTCGCCACTGTCCATGACCGCAACGGTAGCGACCGGAAATGTCCGGTGCCTGGCCCTGTTGGTCCCAGGAACACATCCCTCGGGAACCCCGGGAAGTCCCCCGGGAACGCCACGCCGCCGGTCGCCTACCGTGTGCCGTCTACCGTGCACCGATCGTGTCGAGTTCGGCGATCGCTTCGGCCGGCAGTACCAGATCCGCCGCGGCCACGTTCTCCCGCAGATGAGCGACGGACGAGGTCCCCGGGATCACCACACTGGTCGAGGACCGCTGGAGCAGCCAGGCGAGGGCGACCTGTTGTGATGACACTCCGAGGCGCGTCGCGACACCCGTGAGTGTGCCGGACTGGAGCGGTGTGAAACCACCGAGCGGGAAGAACGACGCGAAGGCGATGTTCTCCCGCGCACACCGCTCGACCAAGGCGTCGTCCTGCCGGTTGGCGAGGTTGTAGAGGTTCTGCACGGTCACCACGGGCGCGATGCCCTGCGCCTCGATGAGCTGTGCGCCGGACACTCCGCTGAGGCCGAGATGCCTGATCAGCCCCTCCTTCCGCAGCTCCGCCAGAACGCCGAACTCCGCTGCCAGTGACGCGTCGTCCGTACCCTCGTGCGAGCCCATACGGAGGTTCACCACGTCGAGGGCGTCCACACCGAGATGCCGGAGGTTCTCGTGGACCTGCGCCCTCAGATCCGCCGGATCGAGCGAGGGCTGCCAGCTTCCGTCCTTCCCGCGGCGCGCGCCCACCTTCGTGACGATGCGGAGGCCGGACGGATACGGATGGAGGGCCTCCTTGATGAGTTCATTGACGACGACCGGCCCGTAGAAGTCGGCGGTGTCGATGTGGGTGACGCCCAGCTCGACGGCCGTACGCAGCACCGCCACGGCCTCGTCGCGGTCCTTCGGCGGTCCGAAGACATTGGGCCCGGCGAGCTGCATCGCGCCGTATCCCATCCGGGTGATGGTGAGGCCGTCCGCGAGGGTGAGCGTCCCGCCGGAAATGCTGGTGGCCATGGCCGTACCTTTCCTGCCTGTCAAACGTGTCTGTCGCTCCACCCTGCGCCAGGTCCGGCCGTTGTGGCAGTACCCCGCTGTTCCAGGGAGTGTCAGGGACAGGCAGAGCTGGCAGGACAGGCACCGAGCGGTAGCGAAGAATTCATGGAACGGTTACAGATCGGCTGTTACGGTGAATGTCCTGAGGGGGGTTGATATGACAAACAGTGGGGCATATTCACGCCGGAAAGGTACCCGGCGGAGAACCATCGAGGGCGTCGCCATATTGGCCGCTTTGTTCGGTCTGCTCATCGTGGCCCGTATGGTGCTCACGCCCTGGGACTTTCCCCTGCCCGGCAAGCCGCAGTTGACCGGCTACTGGCAGGGCGAGGTGTCCTATACGGCAGAAGACAAAAGGCGCGTGGTGCTTCATCTCGTCCGGGATGAAAACTGCTCCATGGCCTGCGATGTGACCGGCCAGATCAAAGTATGCGCGGCCGGGAAGAATACGAGTGGCCGCTTCGCCGGAGATATACACAACTGGAGCGGCAGCCGCTTCACACTGGATCTCTACCTTCCGCGGCGTGATGGCGATATCAATATGCGGACGCTCAACGGCACATGGGAGGGCGACCTGGTCGGAATGAATGCCAAGATCGCGGTCATCGACGCCGATGGCTCCTGGAGTTCGAACCACCAGATACCCGATCCGCCGACGTTCGAGATGCGCCGAGCCGACGAGGGGGTTTTCCAGGCCGCGTGCTGAGGACCGGGCCCCTATCGCCGGGCCGAGTACCGGTGGACGTCGGACGCGGCAGCAGAGCGGGGGCCGCCACGGGAGGCCAGGAGAAGGGCTACGTCGTCCTCCTGGCCTTGCCGGTCCTCGATGGCGGCCACGATGTGCTCCGCCAGTTGATCGAGGTCGCCGGGTCCGCTGTCGAGGAGTATCTCTATCTGGCGCTCACCCGCGGCCATGTCGGTGTCATGGAATTCCAGCAGCCCGTCCGTGCACAGCAGAAGCGTTTCCCCCGGGCCGAGGTGGAGGTAATGGACGGGGTACGGAACGTCGCCGGGATCGGGCAGACCCGTGGTCAGGCCGAGCGGAAGCCCGAGCGGCGGCCCGCCCTCCACGGTCAGCGCGGCACTTCCGTCGACGGTCCGGATGTGCGGGCTGGGATGTCCGGCGCGCACGATCTCCGCCTGGCCGGTGGCGGGGCCGAGACTGACGTAGACGCAGGTGGCGAGGCGGTCGGTGTTCAGTTCGCGCAGAAAGGTCGAGGCCCGGGACATCAGCGCCGCCGGCGGGTGTCCCTCGCTCGCGTAGGCGCGCAGCGCCGTCCGTAGCTGTCCCATGACGGCCGCGGCCTGGATGTCGTGCCCCTGCACATCACCCACGACAAGGCCGACGCGCCCCTCGGGCAGCGGCATCACGTCGTACCAGTCCCCGCCTATCTGATGACCGGCGCGCGCGGGCCGGTACCGCGCGGCGACGCACATGCCCGGTACCGGCTCGATCTTCGCCGGAAGCATGGCCTGCTGGAGGCCCACCGCCATCGCGTGCTCCTCGTCGTAGAGCCGCGCCCGCTGGAGCGACTGGGCGACGGTGGCGGAGAGGGCGATCAGCAGATTGCGTTCCTCGGGCGAGAAACTGCGCTTCTCCTCGTAAAGAATCGCGAGTACGCCGGTGAGCCGGGCCTGCGCCATGAGTGGCAGAACGGCGGACACGGTGAAACCGGTCCCCTTTATGTACGGCCACAGCATCGAATAATTGAGCCGTATGTTCTCCCGCGTGATGAACAGTGGACTGGATGTCTGGAAAACCTCGGCGATCGGCCGGTCGTCGTCGAGTCTGCCGTACTCCATATCACGTACATATTCAAAGGGCATGCCGGCGGAGGCGAGTCGATGCAATCTGTTCTGCTCAAGAACGGTCAGCGATATGCCCACGGCACCCACCGGGCCCAGAATTTGGTTGCTGGTCAGGGCGGCCAGTACGTCTTCGACACTGAGCGCCTGGGAGAGCGCGCTCGTGGTCGCCTCGACGACGCCTGCCTGACGCCGCCGGTCGGACTCCAGAATGGACTGCTTCTCCGCGTACTGGAGTTCGGCGCGGACGACCCCGACCGCCCGTACGGCGTTTCCGGCTTCGTCGCGCAGCAAGGCCGCTTGTGAGTGGGCCCAGCGGATGGTTCCGTCCGACTGGCGGACACGGAAGTAATTGCCGCAGCCTGTCGAGTCCCGGGGATTAGCGAGAATGTCGGCGGCCCGCGCTCTGATACCGGTCAGCTCTTCGGGCATGATCCGCTCATAGAGCGTTGATATCCGCCCGTCGAATTCATCGGGCCTCAGGTCGAATATCGCGAGTGCGCTCGGGTCGAGCATGACTCGCGCGGAGGGCAGATCCCACACGAACCCGCCGATGCCGTTCAGTTCCATCGCTCTGGACAGCTCTGCCCGCAGTTCGTCTCCGAGCGGATCGGATGACGCACCGCGAGGCATCGGATGGTTACTTTGTGTCATACGGCCTCCTGATGCTCAAGTGTAATCCGGGGCAGACAAATGCCCGGCGGGCGGTGTTTCCGCTGGTCGGCGGGGTGGGCGGCCGGAGGCACGCCAACGGGCCGGGCAGGCGTGAATGCCCGGCCCGGCCCGTGGCAGGACGGGGAGTGAACCGACTGGAGCCGAGACTCTGGGCCCTTTTCCGGCCCGGACAGGACCTAGCCGATGGCGAGCGCCTTGACGCCCGAGAGCAGTGCGATGGGGTCGTAGTTGCCGTCGCCCGGGCCGCACGACGGGCTCGTCTCGGCGGTGTTGGAGACCTTCGTCCCGGTCATGAACCGCCCGTCACGGCTCGGCACCACCGTGGTGAAGTGGTTGACGGCCGAAGTGGAGAAGTACACACACTGATGCAGGTTCACATAACGCCCCGCCGTCAGATCCAGCGCCTTGACGCCCGACAGCAGCGGGATGTTCGTGTAACCGGCGCCTCCCGGACCGCACGAAGGCGTCGTGTCCGCGGTGTTGGAGACCCGCGACCCGGCCGCGAAGCGCCGGTCGCTTCCCGGCACCACCGTTGTGTAGTGATCGGCGAGGGCACTGGAGTAGTACACACACTGGTGCAGATTCAGATAGCGCCCGGCGCTCAGATCGAGCGCCTTGACGCCGGACCGTTCGGGGACGACCCGGTAGTTGCCGTCTCCCGCACCGCAAGTCGGTTTTGTCTCCGCGGTGTTGGACACCTTGGTCCCGGCCGCGAACCGCCCGTCACGGCTCGGCACCACCGTGGTGAAGAAGTTGGTGGCGGTGGTCGAGTAGTACGCGCACTGGTGGAGATTCAGATAACCGCGGGCCGGTTGCCGAGGTCCGTCGGCCTGGGCCGGGCCCGGTACGAGCATCAGCGCGGCGGCACCGACAGCGGCGGCGAGCCACCCCCTGGCAGATCCCTTACGGCGCACGATCGTCCCCTTTCTCCGCTGGCTCCCTCCCACGAGGAGCAGAGCCAGCAGAGCACGGTCCCGCGCTGGTCAGCCATGAGTTGTGCGCGTGGTTCACCCCAAGGTGTGGGCCCGTACGCCAGTGCCTGGCACAACACACCGAAGCCCGCCACCGGCGGGATCCGTCGGCTTTATCGGCCCTGCCCCCAGCCGCCCCAGCCGCCCCGACCACTCCAGTCGCCCTTGCCGCCCCGGCCGCCCCCGTCCCCCCGGTCCGCCTGGTGTCGTTTCGCGGCGATCAGCCAGGACACCGTACGGCCGATGTCGGACGAGGAGATGATGCCGAGGACGCGCTGGTCGTCCAGTACCAGGACCCGGTTGTCCGCGCCGGCGCTCATCCGGGGCAGCAGGTCCGCCAGCGGATCGTCCGGTGCCGCGGTGGTGACCTCCGCGAGGGGCAGCATCACGTCCCCCACGGTCAGGGACTCGCGTTTGTCCTCCGGGGTGTGCCGGGCTCGGTCCAGGGTGATCAGTCCCGCCGCGTCGCCCATCTCGCCGGTCACCGGGAACGCCGAGTACCGGTAGCGGTACCGGGGGTCGGCGAGGAACCCCGCTACGGTCAGCCCGGCCGGCGCGGTGACGGGATCCGGTGTCATCGCATGCCGTACCGGAACACCGGCGAGCACGCTCCGCATCTGCGCCTCCCGGCCCTCGGCCGTGGCGGCCGCGATCAGGAACCAGCCGATCAGGGCGAGCCAGAGCCCGTCGAAGGTACGGGTCGCGATGAACAGGACGAATCCCGCCGCCACCAGCAGCCAGCCGAAGACCCGCCCGGCCGCGGTGGCCCCGGCCGTCGCCCGCAGCCGGTCGCCCGTACGCCACCACAGCAGGGCCCGCAGCAGCCGCCCGCCGTCGAGCGGGGCGGCGGGGATGGCGTTGAACACGGCGAGCAGCACATTGATGGCCGCCAGCCAGGCCGCCGCCTCCACGATCAGCCGGGGCACGTCCCCGAGCAGGAACAGCCAGGTCAACAGGGTGAACAGCCCGCCCAGGATCAGGCTCACCAGCGGGCCGACACCGGCGATCCGGAGTTCGGCGCCGGGATCCTTTGCCTCGGACCTGAGACGGGCCACACCGCCGAGGAGCCAGAGGACGATGTCATCGACCTGGACCCCGTTGCGGCGGGCGACAACGGCATGGGCGAGTTCATGGGCGAGCAGCGAGGCGAAGAACAGCAGGGAGGTGACCAGCCCCGCGACCCAGTACAGCCCCACGGCGTGGCCGGGGTAGACCAGCGGGAAACGCCCCTGCGCCAGGCCCACCAGGATGAGTACGAAGATGACCAGGACGCTCCAGTGGACCCCGATCCGGACCCCGGCGATCCGTCCCAGCGAGAATGTCGCCCGCACCGCCTTCTCCCTCCCGGTTCCGGCCGGGCCGTACGCACGGCCCCGGCATCCGGAAGCTGTCCCCGGAGCGCCGGCCGGCACTGTCGCATCCGGTCAGCACTGTCCCAACCAGTCAACGACGCCGGACTTCGAGCCGCCACTCCAGCGGCCGGTGGGGGTTCGCGGGCGCCCGGCGCCGCGCCCCGGCGCTCAGCGGCACACTCAGCGGCGCGGATGGTGGGTCGTGATGTGCGGCATGTGGGAGTGCTGGGCGGGGATGCGTTCGATGACCAGGAGCACCGCGTCGTCGGCGGGGTGCCTGCCGATATGGGTGAGCAGATCGCGGTGGATGTGGCGCAGCAGTGTCTCGGGGCTCGACGGCGGGAACGCGGCGACCCGCTCGGCCAGCGGGTAGAAGGCTCCGGCCGGTGAGCGGGCCTCGACGACGCCGTCGGTGTAGAGCAGGAGGGTGTCGCCGGTTTCGAGACTGAACGGTTCGGTACGGTGACCGGGCCCGGGCGGCTCGCACACCCCGAGCGGCGGCGCGGGACTCGGTGAGTGCAGGACCGTGACATCGCGGCCGTGCACCAGGAGCGGCGGTGGATGGCCGCAGTTGACCATCTGGGCCTCCGGGCCCTGGTCGGGTATGTCGAGGACGAGCGCGGTGGTGAAGTGCTCGCCGGCGTCCTCGTCGGTCTCGGCGGTCTCCGCCAGGCTGCGGTTGACGCTGCCTTCGAGGGCAGCGGCGAGTTCGAGCAGGGTGGCGCAGCGGTGGGCGCCCTCCCGGAACGCGCCCAGCACCACGGACGCCTCGCCGATGGATGCCAGCCCCTTGCCCCGTACATCCCCGATCACCACCCGCGTACCCGCCTGGGAGGCGCGGGCGACCGCGAACAGATCGCCCCCGATCCGGGTCTCGTCCTCGGCGGCCAGATACAGCCAGGCCACCCGCAGCGGTCCGATCCGCCGGGGCGGAGGCCGCAGCAGTACGCGCTGTGCGGCGTCGGCGACCGACCGTACGCGAATCAACTCGCGGTCGCGCCGTGCCCGTACCAGCGAGAAGAAGACCACCAGAGTGGAGAGCACGGTCAGCGCGGAGATCTGTGCCAGGTGATTGGTCGTGGTGAGCCCGCCGTGGAAGATGGCGATGAACACCTGCGCCGCCACCGTCAGCGCCCCGATCAGTGCGGTCAGCCACGGCCCGGCGAACGAGGCGGCGAGGGCGGGCGCGATGACCAGGAACGGGCCGAGGTGGACATCGGTCGGCGAGTGGATGTCCACCGCGGTGATCACCACGATCAGCACGAGCGGGATGGCCACCAGCCCGCGCCCCGATGGCTCCACAAGGCGGTCCGCCCACCAGCGCCCGGCATGCATAATTCCCCTTTCTACCATCTTCTAAGCGATACGTATGTTTTCCGGGCAAAAAGAATGTGAAGGGGCGCCTTCCGGCCAGGTTTGTTGCGCGTTGAACGAGTGATGGCGGTGTTCCGTACCCAGAAGTGGCCGGGCCCCCGACCGAGCCGGGCCGGGCCGGACTTGTCCGTACACGAATGGAGAACTCGCCGTGACTTCTGCCGCCTCCTGGCGCACCCGGACCGCAGCCGTACTCCTGATCGCGCTGACCGCCACGGGCTTGGCGACGGCATCCGCCTCGGCGGCCGCCGCCCCCGTCGTCACCTGCCCGTCGTCCTCCTGCACCGCCCTGCTGACCGGCCTCGGCGAGACCGTGGACGCCGCGTACGACACGGACGACAACGCCTATCTGACGTACCAGAACGGCGACTTGCGCAAGGTGAACCTGGTGACGGGCGCGCGCTCCACCGTCGCCCGGGGTCTGGGCAATCTGCGCGGCATCGCTCTCGACGGCACCGGCAGCGCGTACGTCGGGGACTTCGACGGCAATCTGCGCAAGGTCGATCTCGCCACCGGACAGCACCGCCTCCTCGCCTCCGGACTCGGCGCGCTGCACGGCATCGTCCACAGCGGCACCACCACGTACGCGACCGGTGGCAGCGGCAAGCTGTACGAGCTGAAGGAGGGCGGTACGGTACGTGTCGTCGCGTCCGGCCTCGGACTCTCCCAGGGCATCGCGCTGGACGGACGCGGCAGGGCGTACACCGCCGACATGTTCACGGGCCGGATCCTGCAGACGGATCTCGCCACCGGCACGACGAGAACCCTCGCCACCGAGTTCTACGAGCCCACGTCCATCTCCGTGGCGGCGGACAACCATGTCTACTTCGCTGTCGGCAACGAGGTCACGCGGCTCGATCCGGACACGGGCGTGGGCACAGCCGTCGCCAGCATCCGCGGCCTCAACTTCCTTGCCTTCAAGCTCGACCGGAACGGCAACGCCTACACCACCCAGGTGACCGGGACGGGCTCGCTCTGGAAGATCACGAACCTGGTCCCGCGGTCCTGACCCCCGCTGCCGCGGGCCGGCTGTCCGGGCACCGCCCATGAGGCGCGCACCTCATGGGCGGTGCCCGGCAACCGCGCTTCCGCATGCTGGAAAGCACTCGGCATGGTGCGCTCAGCGCGGTGGGCGGGACAGCTTGTCCTGGAGACGGCGGGCGTCCTCCGCGCGGTGTTGTGCGTGGTAGAGCGTGACCGCCCGCTGCCAGTTGTGACGGGCCTCGTCGGGCTGGGCCAGGGCGAGATGGACGTCACCGAGGCTGGCGAGGGTGTTGGCCTCCTCGTAAAGATTGCCGAGGTCGTGGAAGAGGGCACGCGCGCGGCGGTAGTACGCGAGTGCCTCGTCGTGCCGGGCCGCCGCGTGGGCGATGAAGCCCAGGCTGTCCAGGGTGCAGGCCTCCCCGTCCCGGAAACCGTGGCGCCCCTGGATCTCCAGGCCCTCCTCACAGTGGGCCAGGGCCTGTTCGTACTCGCCGAGGCGCGCCTCGTACCAGCCGACCGCGTTGAGCGCGTTCGCCGTCGCCACCGGGTCGTGGCCCAGGCGCTGGAGCCGCAGGGTGTGCCGGACATGGGCCAGGGCCTGCCGGTCGTCGCCCTGTCTGGCCCATGACCAGGCGACGACGTCATGGATCCGCGCCTGTTCGGCGAGGTCACCGGCCTCCTCGGCGGCGGCGAGGGCCGACTCTCCGTGGCGGAGCGCGTCGTCGTGGTGGCCGAGCCGGGCCCAGGCGTGGGCCAGCCGGCGGTGTGCCCAGGCTCGGGCACCGCCCTCCCCGTGGCGTTCGGCGGCTGCGAGTCCCGTACGCCACAGGGCCACCAGGTCGTCGAGCCGTCCCTGCCGCCAGAGGAAACCGTCCAGCACCCGGGCGAACTGCCACACCAGGACGTCCCACCCGTTGCGCTCGGCCAGCCGCTGTGCGGCGACCAGACAGGTGTGCTCGGCGCGGAACCACGCCAGGACCGCGCCCTGGTCGGTCATCGGCTGCGGAATCACACCGTCCACGGGCGGTTCGAGTTCCATGTGGTGGTGCCGGAGCGGGCTGAGGACCCGGTCACCGGCGTAGGCGGTGTGCAGGTAGAAGTCCATGACACGCCGCAGCGCCCGCGCCCGGGACTCCTCCCGCTGGTCCAGGGCGGCGCGCTCGGCTGCGTACAGACGGATCAGGTCGTGCATGCGGTACCGGCCGGGTACGGGCTGCTGCACCAGATGGACCGTCTCCAGCTCCCGCAGGGCGGCCCGGGCCGCGGTCACAGGACGGCCGAGCAGGCTTCCGGCGGCGGGCAGACCGATCTCCGGGCCCGGCGCCGCGGCTCCGAGAAGGCGGAAGACCTCCGCGGCGCCGTCGCCGAGTGCGCGGTACGACACACGGCAGACCGCCCGTACGTTCGCCGACAGATCCCCCGCGTCCAGCGCGTCCAGCCGCGCCGACTCGTCGTGGAGTTCCTCGGCGAGCGCGGCCAGCGGGAAACCGGTCCCGGCGGCGGCGCGGGCTCCCACAACGCTGAGGGCCAGGGGCAGTCCCGTGCAGTGTTCCAGTACGGCGGTGACGGCCTCGGGTTCGGCGGCCAGCCGGTCCTCGCCCAGGTGCCGGCCCAGCAGTTCCCGGGACTCGGACACGGAGAGCATGTCCAGCGGCAGAAGGTGGGCCCCGTGGGTGACGGCCAGCCCGGTCAGCCTGCGCCGGCTGGTGACCAGGACCGCGCAGCCGGCGGTGCCCGGCAGCAGCGCGGCCACCTGCGCGGCGTCCACGGCGTTGTCGAGGACGATCAGCATGCGCCGGTCGGCGACCAGGCTGCGATAGAGCCCGGCCAGCGCCTCCTGGTCCACCGGTATCGAGCCGGGGGCCACACCGAGCGCGTCGAGAAACACACGGATCGCGGTGGCGGACGCGAGCGGGTCTGCTGAGGGGTCGAACCCGCGGAGGTCGACATGGAGCTGCCCGTCCGGGAAGCGGTCGGTGTTCTGGTGTGCCCAGTGCACGGCCAGCGAGGTCTTGCCGATGCCACCGCTCCCGCTGACGGCGCACACCGGCACCGCGTCGCCGGGCCGTCCTGTCGGTCTCAGGACCTTGTCGAGTTCGGCGAGTTCACGCTGTCGCCCGGTGAACCACCGTGAGGCGGCGGGCAGTTGGCGTGGAACGGTGCGGTCCGACGAGGACGGGAGACCCGCGGCGGGCACGGAGGCGGGGGCCGATGCGGCGGGGGCCGTCGTCACGGCGGCGGGGGCCACTGTGGCGGGGGCCGTCGTACCTGTCACGGCGAGTGCCGTCGTGGGCGCCATACCGGGCGCCGCGATGTCCGGGTCGTTGACGAGGACCCGTTGATGCAGCCTCCGCAACTCGTCGCTCGGGTCGCTCCCCAACTCCTTGGCGAGCGCGCGCCGTACCTGCTCGAAACAACGCAGGGCGTCCGCCGCCCGCCCGCTCCGGTAGAGCGCCAGCATCAACTGGGCGGCCAGCCGCTCGTCCAGCGGATGCGTGTCGTGGCAGGCGGCGAGTTCGGGCAGCAGCAGTCCATGGTGCCCGCGGCGCAACTGGACGTCGTTGCGATCCAGCCAGCAGGCGTGCCTCTCCGCGAGCAGCGACTCCCGCAGCGAGTTGAACCAGGGTGTGTCCACCCCGGCGAACGGCTCGCCGCGCCACAGCCCGAGCGCCCTCTCGAACAGGGCCGCCGCGCGGGGATCGTCCGTTGCTCCGGCCTGTCCCGCCAGATCCCTGAAGAGGTGTACGTCCACCGTCACCGTGCCCGGGTCGGCGAGCAGGACGTACCCGGCGGGCCGCCGCGCGATGGACGGGCCGGTTTCCGCGGACGCCTCGTCCATGACCGTGTCCAGCGCCTGCCGCAGCCGGGACACATAGCTGTAGAGCGTCGGCTTCGCGCGCTGCGGCGGGCGGAGACCCCAGACCCGGTCGACCAGCACCTCCACCGGCACCGTGCGGTTGATGTCCACCACCAGTGCCGCGAACACGCTGCGCTGCCGGGCCGGGCCCAGGTCCACGGCCGCGCCTTCGCTCCGTGCCTGTATCTCCCCGAGCACACCGAACCCGATCGTCACGGCTCCCCCACCCCTCGCCGGTCGTGCCGCCCAAGTCTCGCCATGCGCCGTTCACCTGCCAATTGAAGAACCGGACAAGGTTCTTCCGTTCTTCGCTATTCTGCGCGGGTGCTGGACGCAGGGGCGTGGCTGAGAACGGGCTTACGGTCGGAGCGGTGGACCCGTGGGAGGGACGCCGTGCTCGCCGGGGCGCTGGTCGCGTTCTCCTTCGTACCCGGGGCCGCCCACCAGGGCGTCGACCTGGCCGAGTTGCCGGACCGCCCACTGGACGCGGTGGGCGTGCTCCTGCTGCTGGTGCAGAGCGTGCCGCTGGTGGTACGGCGGCGATGGCCCGCGGTCTGTCTGGCGGTGGTGTGCGGCGGCTTCGTGGCGTTCCAACTCCTCCGCTACCCCACGGCCTTCGGCTCACTCGGTGTGCTCGTGGCCCTGTACGCCGCGGGCGCCCACCTCGTAAGGGGCCGGACCGCCGTCGCGGCGGCGGCGACCGGCGCGTACGGAGCCTTCGCGCTCGCTCTGCACCACGCCGGATCGCCGGAACGGTTCGAGGAGTTCGTGACCTTCTGGCTGGTTCTCGCGGTGTGCTGGGCCGTGGGCGCCCAGGTAAGTACGCGGGCCGCGCGAGAGGCCGAGCGGCGACGACAGGCGGAAGAAGCGGTCGTCGCGGCCGAACGTGCCCGGATCGCACGCGAGTTGCACGATGTGGTCACCCACCATGTGACGGCGATGGTGGTGCAGGCCGACGCGGCGCGGTATCTGACCGGGCAGGACGACAAGGTCGCGGCCGGCCTGTCGGCCATCAGCGATACGGGTCGGCTCGCGCTCGGCGATCTGCGCTATCTGCTGGGAGCGCTGGACGGCACCGACGACATGGAACACTCCCAACGGGGGCCGGCGGTCGGCGAACTGCCCGAGCTGGTGGCGCGGTCGCGGGCGGCGGGACATCCGGTGGAGCTGGTCGAGCAGGGCGAGCCGCGGCCGATGACGAGCGCGGCGGAGACGGCCGCCTACCGGGTCGTCCAGGAGTCCCTGACCAACGCGCTCAAGCACGCGGCGGGCGAGCGCACGGTCGTTCATGTCCGCCACGGCGAGGCATGGATGGACCTGGAGATCACCACGGACGGCGGCGCCCACTCCGGCCCGGCGCCCAAGCCTCGCCGGCCCGGACCGGGGCGCGGCGGCGGACGCGGGCTGGTCGGGCTGCGCGAGCGGGTCGGTGTGGTCGGCGGTGAACTGCGTGCCGGAGCCCGCCCCGGCGGCGGCTTCACCGTACTGGCCAGAATTCCACGGGGAACATCGTGAAGTGGGCCGTGACCACGGAGTGGGGAATGTCATGAATGCGTCACCGATCCGCCTGGTTGTCTGCGACGACCAGGGGCTGGTCCGCGCCGGCTATGTGACGATCTTCAACGCCCAGCCCGACATGGAGGTCGTGGGTGAGGCCGCGGACGGCGAGAGCGCCGTACGGATCGTCGAGCGCCTGCGGCCCGACGTGGTCGTGATGGACATCCGGATGCCGGTCCTCGACGGTATCGAGGCCACCCGGCGCCTGGCGGGATCCGAGGTCGCCCACCCGGCGAAGGTGCTCGTGGTGACCACCTTCAATCTCGACGAGTACGTCTACGAGGCCCTGCGCGCCGGGGCGAGCGGATTCCTGCTCAAGGACGCCCCGCCGCCCGAACTGATCGGCGGGGTACGCACCGTGGCCGCCGGGGAGGCGCTGCTGGCGCCCGCGGTGACCCGGCGGCTCATCGGCCGGCACGCACTGCGCGTACGCCCCGCGGACCCGGAGGCGTCCGAGCGCGGCGCGGCGCTGAGCGTACTCACGGAGCGGGAACGCGAGGTTCTCGTGCTGATCGCGGACGGCCTGTCCAACGCCGAGATCGCCGCCGAGCTGGTCATCAGCTACGAAACCGTCAAGACCTATGTGTCGCGCATCCTCACCAAGCTCGACCTGCGGGACCGGGTGCAGGCGGTGGTCCTGGCGTACCGGACGGGACTGGCACGGGCACACTGACGGACGCCGGCGCACCGACGGAACGCACGCACACCGCACCCGCACCCGCACCCGCACCCGCACCCGCACCGACGCACGCACGCATCGCACCGACGGCGCGCTCGCGTCCCCCGTACGCCCGCGTCTCGCAAGGGAGTTGTCCGTACCACCCCGCGCGCTCCTGTCCCCCGCGAGAGCTACCCGTACTGTCCCCCGCAGCGGGATGGGCCCGCGCCGCCCGGACCCTAGCCTCGTTGAAGACGCCGCGGTGATCCCCAGCGCGGCACTTCCCGAAGGAGCGGCGCACGGTGTCGCAATCGCCATCCCCTGTGGACCCGCAGACCCCGGACCATGACGGCCCGCAGAACCCCGGAGCGAGCACTCCGCCCGCCCTGCCGGACACCACCAGCCGTAAGGGACCGCGCCCGGCGGCGGTACGACTCGTCCTCATGCTCGTTGTGTTCGCCGGGGTCAACGCGGCGGCCGCCGGCCTCACCGGCGCGGCGGGCAACTCCTTCTGGACTCTGCCCCTCGGAGTCGTGATCGCGGTACTGGCGCTGTGGGCCTACACCCGCGCGGTGCGGTTCACCGAGCGCAGAAGCGCGGACGAACTGCGCGCGGCGGACGCGCGCGCCGGACTGGTACGCGGCGCGGGCGGGGGTGTGCTGCTGTTCACGGTGACGATCGGGGTCATCGCGCTGTTCGGCGGATACCGGACGACCGGCTGGGGCTCGTTCGTCGGTTTCCTGGCGGTGCTGGGCCTCATGTGCGCGGTCGCGGTCACCGAGGAACTGCTGTTCCGTGGCGTGCTCTTCCGTATCGTCGAGGAACTCGCCGGTACCTGGGGGGCGTTGGCGGTCAGCGCCGGGCTGTTCGGTCTTCTGCATCTGATCAACCCGAACGCGACCTTCTGGGGCGGGCTGGCGATCGCCGTCGAGGCCGGCCTGATGTTCGGCGCGGCATACGCCGCCACCCGGAGCCTGTGGGTGCCCATCGGCCTCCACCTGGGCTGGAACACCGCCGAGCTGGGAATCTTCGGTACCACCGTCTCCGGCAACGACGACACCCTGGTGGGGCTGGTGCACTCCACGATGTCCGGCCCGAGCGCGCTCACCGGCGGGGCCTTCGGCCCAGAGGCGAGCATCGTGGCCGTCCTCGTCTGCGCCGTACCCACCGTCCTCTTCCTGCGCGCGGCCCGCCGCGACGGCCGCATACTCCCCCGCGCCGCGAAGCGCGCCTGACGCGCGGGCGCCCGTGCGGTGCCGAGAGCCGTGCGACAGTACGGTCCCGCACGAGACCGGTATGGTCCCGCATGGAACGGTACGGTCCGCCGTCGGCCAGGATGCCGCTGCCGGAGCTTTCCGGCCTTGCGCAGGACACGACTACCGTGGGCGAGGAGACGGCGATGCGGCCGCGGGTGTCGAGAACGTGGCGGCGTCTCCGTCCCAGGGACACAGCGGCCACGAGCGGCGGCCGCACGACAGTAGAGGACGACGAGGTCATGGACCCCGAGCAGATCGCACAGGAGCTGGCCGACGCCCATGAGCTGTTGAGCCAGGCGTCAATGGCGCGGCTGGCATACAACGGACTCGACGGACTGCCACGCGCCATCCCGATCGGGATCTTCTGGACCGGCGACGAGATCGTCATGTCCACCGCGGCCACGGCGCCCAAGGTGAGAGCGCTGTCCGCCCGCCCCGAGGTTGCCCTGACCATCGACGCCGGCGACAGCCCAGGCTCGGCCAAGACGCTGTCGGTGCGCGGCGTCGTACACCTCACGATCGTCGACGGGGTGGTTCCGGAGTACCTCGCGGCCGCGCGGAAGAACTTCGACGCCGAGTACGCGGCCGAGTTCGAGCGGAACTGCCGGGCCATGTACGACCAGATGGCGCGTATCGCGGTCGAGCCGCGGTGGGCACGGTTCTACGACTTCGGTGCCGGCCGAGTGCCGCAGTTCCTCGCCGAACTCGCCAAGAAGGCGAGCTGACAGCGCCGCCGTGTGCAAGGCCGCAGCACCAGGAACCGGTGCTGCGGCCTTGTGACCTCACATGCGGCCGGACCCTGTCCGTCGGCCAGGTCCTGTCCGGCCGGGCAGTATCTAGAGGACGACGATGCCCTCCCCGCCGACCGCGTCCGGCACCGGGGTCGTGCTGATCTTGGTGAGGGAGCCGTCGTCGTTGACGCGGAAGCCGTCGACCGCCCCCACGCCTCCCGTCTGTACGTACAGGAAGTGGTTGTCGGGTGTGACGGCGCTGTCGACGGTGCCGGTCCCGGTGGGCGTGTTGCCGAGCGCTCTGAGATGCGCTTCGCGGGTCTGCTGGAAGCCGGACACGGTGTTGCTGCCCGCGTTCGACACGTAGAACCTGTTCCCCGCGCGGACCACCCAGCAGCTCGCCTGCTGGCCGGTGAGGATGTCGTCGAGAAGTGTGACGTCGCTGTCCTTCTCGATACGGAAGGTCAGTACGGCGTTGGGGCCCGCGTCGGCGACAACGAGGCGACCGCGCCGGTCGAAGGTCAGCCCGAAGGGCGCCGAACCGCTCTTGCTGCTGACGACGGGCCGGGGCGCGGGAGCGCCGGAAGGGGCGACGGGGAAGACAACGATGCTGTTGCCGCCCATCTTGGTGGTGACGACGAGCCGCGATCCGTCCGGGGTGAAGGCGACCTGGCCGGGGGTGTGGAGGAACTCCGGTGTGGCTGCGGTGTTCAGCCGCAAAGCCCGGTGCCACTCAGGAACGCGCCGCAGCCCCTCCTCGGTGAGCCGGAAGCCCTGGATGGATCCGCCCTTGCGCGCGTTGAGCACGAACACCCGGTCCTGGTGCACCGTGACGCTGACGGGGAACGTACCGCCGGAGTGGATGACCTGCTTGCGGCGCAGCCGCTCGCCGTCCACCGAGAACACGGTGACCGAGTCGCTGCCCGCGTTGACGGCGTACAGCAGGTTGTGGCGGGCGTCGTACGTCAGGGACCCCTGGGAGGCGAGGTGGTCGACGACGGAGCCTTCGAGGATCCCGCCCTTGCCGTCGGTGGCGAACACGCCCCGCTTGTGCAGGGTGCCGTCCTCGGCACGGTGGTAGGCGACGATCTTGTTTCCACTGGTGCTGTCGGTCTGGACGAAGACACGGCCCGGGTGTCCTCCGGCGTGCCGCTCCGAGTCGGCGGAGGCGGGAATCGTCAGCGCGGCCATGGCGACGGTGACCGCGGTCGCGATCCTGGCGATACGGACAAACGTTTTTGCACGCCTCATCGGCGTTCTCCTTCAGGCAGATACGGGTTCGGGTGGGGAGCCCCTGCCTGGCCGAATCCGGCCAGGGGCGGCGTCCGCCGTCATGATCGAGTACTTGAAGGGCGGGGTGATGGACCGACCGGGGGTCGTTCCCTCGGGCGAGTGAGCGGCACGGCGTCGGACGGCGGCACGACGTCGGACGGCCCCACGACCCCGGACGGGCGCACGACGTCGTACGGCCGCACGGCCTCGGACAGCCGCACGGCGTCGTACGGCGCGTCGCGTCCGGCGCGTGATGCGTGATCCTCAGGCGGCGTGGCCGGCGTCCGCCGTCTCGCGAGCCGCCGGTACGGCGAGAGAGCGGTCGGCGACGGTGAGGACGAGGAGCACGGCCGCGGCGGCGAGCATGAAGACGGCGAGACCGTGCAGGCCCGCGGTGGTGGCGCGGCGGCCGAAGAAGGCGCCGGTCGCGGAGGAGGAGACCATCGCGCCGAGATACATGAAGGTGCGCAGCAGGCCGGAGGACGCGCCCATCCGTGCGGGATCCGCCTGGTGATAGAGCGCGTTCTGGTTGGCGAGGCTGATCAGGCCCTGGGGCAGCCCCAGGAGGGCGGTGACGGCGACGAGGATCCAGACCGCCGTGTGGTCGCCGAGGACCAGAAGCAAGGCGCAGGCGGCGAGTTGGACCACGGCGCCGACGACCAGCTTGCCGAGCATCGCGGCCCTGCGCCCGGTGAGCGCCGACACGACGATCCCGACGGCGAAGGTCGGCAGCAGGACCAGTCCGGCGGCGGAGGCGCTCAGGCTTCGGCCGTCCTCCAGCCACTGGGTGAAGCCGTAGATGAAGGCGTACGAGACGGTGTACGCCACCAGAGTGCGGGCGTAGGTGGCCAGCAGCGGGACATTGCCGGCGAAGACACGCACGTCGATGAACGGATCGGTGGCGCGCAGCTCGCGAAGGGCGAACCCGGCACCGGCCGACACGGTGACAGCGAGGAGCCACACCCGGTCGAGCCGTGTGTCCATGAGGAACAGCAGCAGCGAGACCAGGGTGGCGGTGAACAGGAGGATGCCGGCCGCGTCGATACGCGCGCGGGCCGCAGGAGCGCCGGTGGTACGGGCGGGGGCTCCGGGGGTACGGGCGGCGGTGGCCTGGGCGGAAGCGCCCTGGGCGGAAGCAGTCTGGCCGGGTGCACCTTGGGCGGGCCGGTGCGCGGGCAGGAACAGCAGGCCGAGGACGAGGCAGGCGATCGCCAGCGGGATGTTGACCGCGAAGGTGCTGCGCCAGCCGCCGAGTCCGATGAGCAGGCCGCCGAGGGTGGGGCCGACGACGGCGATGGTCTGGGTGGCGACGGCGAGGGCCGTGAGGACGCCGGCGGGGCTCTTCATTCCCGTACGGTCGGCCTCGCTGCGTATCAGATACATGGCGGCCGGATAGCCGGCGCAGGTGCCGAAGCCGAGGATGACACGCGCGGCGACGAGGACACCGAGGTTCGGGGCGAGCGTGCCGAGTACTCCGGCGATGCCGGTCAGCGCGGCGCCCGCGAGGAACAGGCGTCTGGGGCCGTACATGTCGACGAGCCGCCCGGCCAGCGGCTGCCCTATGGACGTCGCGAGATAGAGCGCGGAGATGAGCCAGGCGGTCTCGGAGGCGTCGGCGCCCAGGGCGGCGCCGATCGGTGCCAGGGCGACGGCGATGATCGACGAGTTGACGGGGTTGAGGATGGCGCCGGTCATCATCGGCGCGAGCAGCCGCCTGTCGAAGGCCTGCTCGGGGGGTTTCGTGTTCAGTTCGGACGCCTTCCCATCAAGTACCCGCGTCTTCCAAGTCCCCGCGTTTTCCGGTCGGTTCGGGAGATCAGTCGGCGAGCCGTCCCAGCAGCCGCACCGCCTCGACGATGGTGCGGCGCTCGGCGTCGTCGAACTGGTCCTGGAAGGCCCGGGCCAGCCACTCCACGCCTGCCTGACGCGCGCCTTCCACCCGTTCCCGGCCGGCCTCGGTCAGCTCGACGATCTGACGGCGTCCGTCGGAGGGGTCGGGGGTACGGGTGATCAGTCCCAGCTTCCGCAGGGACGTCAGGGTGACGGCCATGGACTGCTGCCGTACGTGCTCGGCGGTGGCCAGCGCGGCGGCGGTGACCGCTTCGCTCTTGCCGATACGCATCAGGACCGACGCCTGCGAAGGGGTCAGGTCCTCCCCGTCGGTCACCTGCATGATCCGCCGCCGCAGCCGGCCGACCACCACCCGCAGGTCCAGGGACGCCTGGAGCGCCGAGGCCTCGATGGGGTTCGTTTCATTTTGCATATGTTCACTCTACACTGTTTAATGCAAACTGTTCAGTTTAGACTGAGCTTCTCCCCCGGAGCCACCTCCCCTGTCGAGAGGAACCCTCATGTCCGAGTCCCGTACGGCCCTGCTGGTCATGGACTTCCAGAACGGCATCACCGAGCGCCTGGGCAACGACTCCGTCGTCGGGGCGGCCGGCCGCGCCGTCGAGGCGACACGGGCCGCGGACGTCCCGGTGATGTTCGTACGGGTGGCCTTCCGCCCCGGCTATCCGGAGGCCGCCGCCGCGAACAGCGCCTTCGGCGCTCTCGCCCAGACCGGCGACGCCTTCACCCAGGACAGCCCGGCCACGCAGGTGATCGACGCGCTGGCGCCGCGCCCCGACGAACCGGTCGTCGTCAAGCGCCGCGTCAGCGCGTTCAGCGGCAGCGATCTCGACGTCCTGCTGCGCGCGGCCCGTGTGGACAGCCTCGTCCTGGCCGGCATCGCCACCAGCGGCGTCGTACTCTCCACCCTGCGCCAGGCGGCCGACCTGGACTACCGTCTCACCGTCCTGGCCGACGCCTGTGCCGACCAGGACCCCGAGGTCCACCGCGTCCTCACCGAAAAGGTCTTCCCCCGCCAGGCCCAGGTCACCACCGCGGACGAGTGGGCCAAGTCCCTCTGAGCCGGCGTCAGGCCGAGTACTGGTGGGCCGGGTAGGTCAAGTAGCCCGAGTCACCGCCCTGGTAGTACGTGGACTCGTCGACCGGGGCGATCGGCAGTCCGCCGCGCAGCCGCTCCACCAGGTCGGGGTTGGCGATGAAGCCCCGGCCGAAGCTGATGAGGTCGGCGCCCAGCGCGAGCCAGCGGTCGGCGTCGTCCCGGCCGGTCTGCTTCGGCCCCATCGGAAGCACCGGGTTCATGATGAGCGTGCCCGGCCATGCCCGGCGCAGGGCGATGAGCAACTCCTCGTCGGCGGTGGCTTCGAGGTGTACGTACACCACCCCGAGACCGGCCAGTTCGGCCAGCAGCGCCGAGTAGAGCTCAAGGACATCGGTCTCCTCGACTCCCCAGAATGTCCCGCCAGGTGAGAGCCGGATGCCGGTCCTGGCCGCGCCGACGGCCTCGACGGTGGCGGCGATGGCCTCCACGGCGAAGCGGATCCGGTTGGCGACCGGGCCACCGTAACGGTCCGTGCGCAGATTCGCGTTGGACGAGAGGAACTGCGAGATCAGATAACCGTTGGCGCCGTGCAGCTCCACGCCGTCGAAGCCCGCGTCGACGGCGTTGCGGGCGGCCCGCCCGTACGACCGTGCGTGCTCCGGTACCTCGGCGGTGTCCAGGGCGCGCGGCACCGGGGCGGGCTGCGGCCCGGTCGGGGTGAACACGTCACCGACGGCGGGTACGGCGGAGGGCCCGACCGGCTGCGTGCCGGTGGTGTCGGGGTGCGAGACCCGCCCGCCGTGCATGATCTGCGCGAAGATCCGCCCGCCGCTGGTGTGGACGGCGGCGGTCACGGGGCGCCAGGCGGCGACCTGCTCGTCGGTGTGCAGTCCCGGTGTTCCCGGGTTGGACTGCCCGATCAGGCTCGGCTGCACACCCTCGCTCACGATCAGCCCGGCCGTGGCCCGCTGGGCGTAGTACGCGGCCATCGACGGCGTCGCCAGACCGCCGGCGGCGGCCCGGACCCGGGTCATGGGGGCCATGACCACCCGGTTGGGCAGCGTCAGGCCGCCGAGCCGGTGGCTGGTGAAAAGGGTCGTCACGTCAAGACTCCTTCGAGGTCCACGGCGCCCGGATCCGGGCGCTGCCGCTACGCTAAAACCTCACATCGATGTCAGAGGCAAGGCTTGTGACGCGCGACACGTCACGGCGCGTATCGAGGAGGGGCTTGTGCGGATCGGGGAGCTCGCGTCGCGGGCCGGAGTGAGCGTCAGGTCCGTGCGCTACTACGAGGAGCAGGGGCTGGTCACCAGCACGCGCAGCCCCAGCGGCCAGCGGCACTACACGGATTACGAGGTGGAGCGGGTCGCGTTCATCCAGCGGCTGTACGCCGCGGGTCTGTCCAGCCGCACCATCGTCGAACTGCTGCCCTGCGTCGACGCGCCCAGCGAGCAGAACTCCGACTTCGCGCTGGAACGGATGACGCAGGAACGCGACCGGCTCTCCACGCACATCGCGGAACTCGTACGGACCAGGGACGCACTGGACGGCCTGATGACCACGGCCCGCGCGTACCGGGAGCAGCAGAGGACGGCCGCGGTCGGCTGACCGCCGGTCCCGGTCCGGCCGACGGAGCCGGACCCGGACCCGTACGACGGGGGCAGGCGCCGGCGCCGTGCCCGCGTCCTGTGGCCGGGCCGGGCACGGCACCGTCGATGGCGCCGCGCCCGGCCGTTCGTACACGCACGCACGCACTCGCACAGCGCCCACGCCCGCACACTGCTCGCGACCTTCGGCGCGAGCGCCGGCTCAGCCGCAGTGGCGGAACGCGTCCGTGGTGCCGCCGGTGGTGACCAGGCCGGAGCTCTGGTCGAGGACCACGATGGTGGCAGGCTGCGTCTGTCCGCCCCGGCACCTGATGTCCGCGACGTACTGCCAGCCCGGCACGGTGCCGGAGGCGCTGACATTCAGTGAGCCCAGCGAGTAGGGCGCGACCGTGTTGATGCCGACCGCGTAGAACCGCACCACGCCGTTCGGGCTGAGCCCGCTGCCGGTGGCGTACAGATAGCCGCCCAGTTGGTGGAACGTGGTGGAGACGGACACCCCGCCGCGCGGCGTCGCGCCCGGGTCCGCCAGCCGCCACGGAGCGTTGGCGTTGTCGGCGCGGGCCTGGTCGCGGCTCGCGGGCGGTACGCAGACGTGGTCCGTGGGCCGTGTCTCGCGCCAGACGAAGCCCGGCTTGCAGGTGTCCGGGCCGTAGATGCCGCCGTTCGGCTCACGGCGGGACGGGCCCAGCGCGTTCTCCGAAGTGATCTGGGAGCGGATCTGCGGTGTCACACAGACCAGGTCGGACGGGACCGCCTCCCGCCACACATAACCCGACGCGCAGGTGTACGGACCGTACGGCAGGTCGGCCGCCATGGCCGACGGGCCCGTCACCACCAGCCCCGTGAGCAGCGCCACGCCCGCGATCAGCCCTGCCAGTACGCGCCGCAAGAAGCCGGAGCCGGCTTTCCCCACGGCATTCTCCACGGTATTCACGGAACCGCTGGCCGTACTTCTTCTGCCTTTTCCTCTGCCATGCATGTGTTCTCCTTGGTCGGTCCGTCAAACGCGGTGGCCGATATCGGCCACCGCGGTCTCAAAAAGCACTGCGGCGATTTCTCGCCATTCCGCGAGGGGCGATTCGCAGCCAGAACAGGTGATGCGGGGCCGGTCGAATTCCACTGGGAGCGCCACTGGACGCGGGCGGTGTGAAACCTATCCATGCGGCGGTTTCATGTCGTGAGTAATGCGATACTCAGCCCGGCAGCGCCGGACCAGCGGGGCCGGCGGGTGGGGCTGATCCACACGGAGGGCTTCCGATGGAAGACCGGTTAGGGCGTCCGATATCGCCGGAACCTTCCGCACACGAAATCCGTTCCCCCGGATCTCCCCCGGGCGAGATCCATCCGCCCTCGCCTCTCTCGCCCCTTTCACCCTTCTCGCCCTCCTGGCCGTTCACGGGCCGCGACGGAACGCTGGCCGAGCTGACATCGCTGATGGAGCACTCGGCCCGTCCCGTGCTGCTGATCACGGGGCCCGTCGGTGTCGGCAAGACACGTATGGCCCGGGAGCTGCTGTCCGGAACCGAAGCCAAGGCCGAAACCGGAATTGCCGCGTCCGCGGAGCGATTACTGACCGCGTCGGCCACCGAAAGCGTCGCGCGCATTCCCTTCGGCGCCTTGGCGCATCTGTTGCCGGCAACGTTGCCCACGGCCGGCGGGCGTCCCAATCTGCTGCGGGTCCTCGCCGACGGGCTGCTCGCCGGCATCGGCGACGGACAGCGGATCCTGCTCGTCGACGACGTGCATCTGCTCGACGACGGTTCGGCTTCCCTCCTGCTGCACCTCGCCGTACGGAGTGGCATGCACGGCGGCCCGCACGACAGCGCGCATGGCGGCACACACGGCGGCGCGAACGGCAGTGTACGGATCGTCCTCACCGGCCGCTCCGGTGTGCCGATGCCCGACGCCGTCGAGGCGTTGATACGCGGAAACTACGCGAACCGGGTCGAACTTCCACCGCTATCCCCGGACTCCGTCAGCCGCCTGCTGGAACGTACGCTGCGCGGGCAGGTGCAGACCGCGACCGCGCACAGGCTGTGGCAGTGCAGCGGCGGCAATGTGCTGTGGCTCCAGCAACTCGTCGACGCGGGACTCGCCTCCGAAACGCTGGCGGTCGTCGGTGGGGTATGGCGCTGGCACGGGCCGTTCCAGCTCAGCACACGACTGGTCGATCTGGTGAGCCGGCGTATCGGGCAGCTCTCCGCTCCGGTACAGCGCGCCGCGGAACTCATGGCGCTGGGGGAACCCCTCGGCGTGACGGTTTTCGAACAGCTCACCGGCGCAGCGGTCATGGACGAACTCGACCGCCGCGAGCTGATCGTCGGCGAGAAGGACGGCTGGCGCAGCCAGGTACGGCTTGCTCATCCCCTGTACGGCGAGGTGCTGCGCCGGCGGACGCCCCCTCACCGGTGGCGCCGCCACTGCCGGGATCTGGCCGAGGCGGTCGAGCGCACGGGCATGCGCCGGCGCGAGGATCCGGCCCGGGTCGGCGGCTGGCGTCTGGAGGCCGGTGATCTCACCGATCCGCGGTTCCTGCTCTCCGCGGCCGAACACGCCGTACTGACCATGGACTTCACCCTGGCGGCACGACTGGCGCGAGCGGCGTGCGACGCCGGTGGCGGTGCGCCGGCCCAGCGGGCGCTGGCCGCCGCGCTCGGCTATACCGGGGACGGTGTACGGGCGGAGCAGGTCCACAGCGGACTGTCGCGGACCATCACGCCCGAGCGCGAGCAGGTGCAGTCGGTGCAACTGCGGGCCGCCAACATGTATCTCTCCCTCGACCGCCCCGCCGACGCCGTGGAACTGCTGCGCCGTACGGAGGAGGCGATGACCGATGAGACCGCGTGCGCGGAACTGGCCGCGCTGCAAGCCGTACTGCTCGCGACGCAGGCCGACTGGCCGGCGTACACACAGGCTGTCGCGCGCGCCCGGCAGTGCGCGTCACCGGGCCCGGGGACGACGGTCAGGGTGCTGTACGCCGAGTGCATCGATCATTTCTGCCATGCGCGGACGGACGCCGCGTTACGGCTGATCGAATCGGCTTTGCGGATCTTGTCGGGCGAGAACGACATTCCCTTCCTGCACGCCGGTCTGCTGAGCTGGCTGTGCAACGCCCAGGCGTTCTCGGGACGGCTGGGTGAGGCCGAGGCGACCGCCACCGCACAGTACGACCAGGCGCTGGAGTCCAACTGGGTGGGGAGCCAGGGGGCTTGGCGGTTCTACCTCGGCAGGGTCGCCGCGCGCCGCGGACGGTTACGGTCCGCCCGGCGGCACATGCGAGAGGCGGCCTCCATACTGCGGGACGACTCCACCTGGGGCCAGCAGGCCCTGCTGTTCGGTGAGTGGGCCACCGTCGAGGCGATGACCGGCAATGCCGCCGAGGCCCAGACGCTGCTCGACCAGGCGCATCTTGCCCATGTGGAGTCCTACCGCATCCTCCACACCCTGGCCTTCCGGATGGCTCAGCCATGGATCCTGGCGGCCCGGGGCCGCCTTCGCGACGCCGCGCGCCAGGCGGTGCGCACGGCCGACGACGCCCGGCAGGAGCAGGCCCTGCTGTGGGAGGCGGAGTTGCTGCACCTGCCGGTGCGTCTCGGTCAGTCCGCGGCCGTCTCCCGCCGGCTCGCCGAGCTAGCCGCCGTCTCCGACACCCCGCACATCGGGATCTACGCCGAACACGCCGGTGCTTTCGCCGGCCGCGACGCGTCCGCCCTGGAGCAGGTCTGCGCCTCGTTCCAGACCGCCGGCATGCACCTGCACGCGGCCGAGGCCGCAGCGCACGCGGCTCGCCTGTGGTTGCGCAACGGGAGCACGGTCCGGGCACAACGCGCCGCCGACCGCTGCCTTCAGCTCGCGCGACACTGCGAAGGTGTGATGACACCCGCCGTCCTCGCCTGCTGGACCCCCGAACTGACCGACAGGGAACGGGACATCGCACGCCTCGCCGCCGACGGACAGAGCAGCCGGCAGATCGCGAGCCGACTCGGCATCATGGTGCGTACCGTCGACAACCATCTGTACCGCGTCTACCGCAAGACCGGTGTGACGAACCGACGGGAACTCCGTAACGTCCTCGCTCTCGGCCTCTCCGAAACCACTGAAGCCACCGAGACCGCCCAAACTGCCGAAACCACCAAGACAACCGAAACCGGTGGCGAGTTCGGGGACCGCTGACGGCCGAAGTCCACCGATCTCGGGGCGCACAAGCCGTCACGGCCGGCCCGTATGCCCCCTCACGTCATCTGCCGTCGCACCAGCTCGTACAGCCGGCCGGCCGGGTCCGCCAGCAAGGTGGCCGGCGGACCCTGCTCGACCACGCGACCGTCCGACATGACGATCACACGGTCCGCGTCCATGACCGTGGTCAGCCGGTGGGCGATGACCAGTCGGCTGGCGCTGAGCTTGCGGGTGCTCTCGACCACGACGCGCTGCGTCTCGTTGTCCAGCGCGCTGGTGGCCTCGTCGAAGAACAGGATGCGCGGCCGGCGGATCAGCGCCTGGGCGATCATCAGCCGCTGCCGCTGGCCTCCCGAAATCGCGCCACCGCCTGCGATCATGGTGTGCAGTCCCATCGGCATTCGCCTGATGTCCTCGGCCAGGCCCGCCATTTCCGCCGCCTCCCACACCTCCTCCTGGGTGAAGGCCTCGGCGCCGCAGATGCAGTCCAGGATCGATCCGGTGAGCGGCTGCGCGTTCTGCAGGACGACCCCGCACTGACGTCGTACGGCGGCCTGGTCGAGGGCCGCGAGGTCCTGGCCGTCGTAGAGAACACTGCCGGACAGTGGTTTGTCGAAGCCGATGAGCAGGCGCAGCAGTGTCGACTTGCCGCATCCGCTCGGGCCGACGACCGCCACGAACTCGCCGGGCCCGACCTCCACCGACACGTCGTCGAGAGCCAGCGGGCCGTCGTCGGTGTAGCGGAAGGAGAGATTCCTGGCCGCTACGGCACCCGACAGCACACCGGGTTGCGCGCTGCCGCCCCGTACCTCCGGCTGCTCGTCCAGGATCGGCCTGACCTGCTCGAACAGGGGCAGTGCCGCAGCGCCGGAGATCAGGGCGCCGGTGATCTGGGTGACCGATGTGAGCAGCATGGTCACCGACGTGCTGAAGGTCAGGAACGCACCCGCCGACATGCTGCCGCGAGCCGGTCCCGCGAGGAGCACGAACATGATGAACGAACACAGCGGCAGATAGACGGCGTCGAGAACGGTAGTCAGGTTCTTGATCCTGCCCGTCCGCTGCTGAAGCTCGCGGGAGCGGGCGAACTCGCGTGCCCACGCGGCGTACGCGAAGCTCTCGGCGGCAGCCACGCGCAGCTTGGGAAGGCCGCGCAGGGTCTGGAACGCCTGGTTGTTGAGCTTGTTGCCGAGTTCGATGAGCCGTCGCTGCCAGCGGAGCTGCCACAGGCCCATCGCGAGGAACACCGCGCCGATGACGATCAGCATCGCGACCGCCGCGAGGGCCAGCGGCACGTTGTAGAAGAGGAGCAGTCCGAGATTCATCACACCGACCGTGCCCGCCTGCACGGCCACCGGGCCGGTGCCGGACAGCACCCGGCGGATCGCGCTGATGCCCATCGCCGCACTGGCCAGCTCCCCGGTGGAGCGCTCGGTGAAGAACTTCGTCGGCAGCCGCAACAGCCGGTCCCAGACGGCGGGTTGCAGCGAGCTCTCGATCCGGCCCTCGATCCGCAGGATGGTGAGATTCTGCAGCAGCATGAACGCGGCGGAGACGACACCGGTGACCATGAGCGCCAGTGACACCTGGACGATGAGGCTGTTCTCGGCGTTCGGTACGTACACACCGAGCACCTGGCCGGTGGCGATGGGTACGAGGCCGCCGAGCCCGACCGTGACCAGCCCGGCGAGGAGCAGATGGCGCATCTCCGTGCGGGTGCCACGCAGGCTGAAACGGAACAACCGCCAGAGCGTCAGGGGCTGTTCGGGGAGCGGACGGTAGAACATCACGGCCCGCGCTTCGAGTTCGGCCGCGTTGGCGGAGCCGATACGCAGCCGCAGCCCCGATGCCGGGTTCACCGCCTCGTACCCGCCCCGGCGCCACAGCAGTGCGACCGGCGCGCCCGACTTGCCCCAATGGCCGACCATGGGACCGGTGTCCGTCCGCCACCATCGCCCATCCAGCCGTACGGCGCGGGTACGGATCCGGGAGGTGACGGCGACGCGCTCGACGAGGGAGACGCGTGCGTCACGCGCTCCGTCGGCGGCACCGGCCGCACCGCCCTTCGGGGGTCCGGACAGGGTGATGCCCGACGCCTCGGCGACCAGACGGCAGACGGCGTACGTCGCGTCGTCATCGCTTCCGTCACCGCCCGCGGCACTCCGTCCGGCCCGCTCCGGCCTGCCGATGGAGGCCAGCAGTGCCTGGTCGGCCCGTGCTCCGGCCGCCTCGCCCGCCTTGATGCCGGCGGCCGTAAGGTCCTCGTGGGCGCGCTCCACCCGTTCGATCCAGCGGTCCACGGCGGACAGCAGCCGGAACTGCCGGTCGACCATCCCCTGCCACATCGTGCCGTCGACGAGCAGATCGCCCGCCGCCTCCGCGCTGTACGAGCCGCCGTAGCGCACACTGCCCTCGGGGACCGGCATCCACAGGACGTCGTCGTCGGCCACGGCCTCGTCGATCGCGGAACGGCCGTCGAGGGGTGCCTCGAAAAGGACACCGAAACCGCGGCCGACACCGAGAGCGAAGGCGTGCTCCAGGGGCGCGTGCGGTCCGTGAGCACCCTCGTACGCGTAAGTACCCGCGTACGTGTGAGGATCCCCGTACGCCTGGCCGTAAGTGTCGTACTGGCCGTGGCCCCCGTGATTCCCGTGCTCGGGCCGGTGCTCGTACTCGTACTCCGGCCGGTGGAGCTCGCGGAGCGGGATCCTGCGCAGCAGGCAGTCCTGCGAGGGTCTGCCGAGCAGTGTGTGCGCGGGCCCCTCGACGGGCCCGAGCAGCAGCGTCCCCGCTTCGAGACGGCCGAGGAAGTGCCAGTGTCCCTGTCCCTTCTCCGCCACGCCCACGGCGAACAGGTCCAGGGCTCCGCCGAGGACGAGCCACAGCATGTGCGGCCCCTCCAGCGGCACACTGCGCAGCCCCGCGCAGTCGACAGGTGCGCCGAGACCGCCCAGCGCGAGGATCACCGGGTCGGCGCCGCCCGGTTCCGGCCCCGCGCCCTGCTGGTCCGTGGGACGTACGGACGACACGTCAGTGCTCCTTGACCAGCTCGGCGTACGGACCTCCGGCGGCGACCAGCTCTTCGTGCCGCCCGCGCTCGACGACCGCGCCATGGTCCAGGACCACGATCTCGTCGCTGTCCCGTACGGTGGACAGCCGGTGCGCGATCACCACACACGCGCATCCGCGCCGCCGCAGATTGTCGATGATGACGCGCTCGGTCTCCGCGTCCAGCGCGCTCGTCACCTCGTCCAGGACCAGCACACTGGGCCGCCTGACCAGCGCCCTGGCGATCTCCAGCCGCTGCCGCTGCCCGCCGGAGAAATTACGTCCGTCCTGCTCGACCCGGCTGTGGATGGAGTCGGGACGCCGGGCGATCACGTCGTACAGCTCGGCGTCCCGCAGGGCGTTGATCACGGCCTCGTCCGGTATCGACGGGTCCCACAGCGCCACGTTGTCGCGGACCGTGCCCTCGAAGAGGAAGACGTCCTGGTCGACGAAGGAGACGGAGGCGGCCAGGGCGCTGCGGGAGATGTCGTCGAGTCGCTGTCCGTCGATCCGGATCGTGCCTTCCCAGGGGCTGTAGAGCCCGGAGATCAGACGGGAGACGGTGGACTTGCCGCTGCCCGACCCGCCGACGAGCGCGACCTGCCGGCCGGGGCCCACCGACAGGGAGAAGCCGGTGAGCAGTGGCTTGTCCAGCGGGCTGTAGCCGAATGTGATGTTCTCAAGCGTCACATGGCCCGTGAGCCTGCGTGTGCTCGCGTCCGGCTGTTCCCGTGAGTACAGTGCGTCGGCCGGGAAACTCTCGACGTCCTTCAGCCGCGCCACATCGGCCGCGAAGTCCTGGACCCGGCCCGCCACACCGTTCAGCCGGGTGATCGGCGCGGTGAAGCGCGTCACCAAGGCCTGGAAGGCGACGAGCAGACCGATCGAGATATGGCCCTCCACGGCCCGCAGCCCGCCGATCCAGAGGATCAGCGCACTGTTGAAGGTCGCGAGCAGCGGCGCGACGACGGCCAGGAACGCGCCGGGCACACCGAGTCGCTGCTGCTCGTCAAGTGTGGTGGCGTGCTGGCCGGCCCAGCGCCGGAAGTAACCGCTCTCGCCACCGGTGGCCTTCATGGTCTCGATCAACTGGAGGCCGGTGTACGAGGTGTTGGTCAGCCGGGCGCTGTCCGCGCGCAGCTTGTGGGTGTGGGTGGCGCGCAGCCGGATCACGACCCGCATGGCGACCACGTTGAGCAGGGCGATCAGCACACCGATGACGGTGAGCTGGGGATCGTACGTCCAGAGCAGCACGGCGTAGAGGATCACCACGACCCCGTCCACGGCCGCGGCGGCGAGATCCCGGGCCAGTGTCTCCGCCACCACGTCGTTGGACTGGAGCCGCTGGACCAGATCGGCGGGGCTGCGCTGCGCGAAGAACGTCACCGGCAGGCGCAGCAGATGGCGCAGGAACCTGGCGCTGCTCAGCGTGGAGGAGATGATGCGGCCCCGCAGCAGATTGGCCTGTTGCAGTCCGGTCAGTACGGCGGTGAGGGCGACCATCGCGGCCATGGAGGCGAACAGCGTTCCGAGCACCGATGACTGACGGCCGATCAGGAACATGTCGATGTACGTACGGCTCAGCGCGGGCACGGCGGCGCCGACCGCGACGAGCAGCAGACTGGCCAACAGCGCTGCCAGCAGTGTGGATCCCGTACCGCGCAGCCTCGCGGGCAGGGCGCTCATGATGCCCGGCTTGCGGCCGCCCGTACGGAAGGCGGCTGTCGGCTCGAAGACCAGTGCCACGCCGGTGAAGCTGGTGTCGAAGTCCTCGGGGGCGACGAAGCGCCGTCCCTTGTCGGGGTCGTTGATGTGTACGCCCTTGCGGCCGAAGCGGCGCCCCGTACCGTCGTAGACGACGTAGTGGTTGAACTCCCAGAACAGGATCGCCGGAGCCTGTACCTCCGCGAGCGCTCCCGGTTCCATCTGCATCCCCTTGGCCCGGAGACCGTAACTGCGCGCGGCCTTCAGGAGGTTGCTCGCGCGCGAGCCGTCCCTGGAGACTCCGCACGCGATGCGCAGCTCTTCCAGCGGTACGTGCCGGCCGTGGTGGGCCAGGACCATCGCGAGCGAGGCGGCGCCGCACTCCAGCGCCTCCATCTGGAGCACGGTGGGGGTACGGACGGGCTTCCGCTTCTTGGCCTTGGCCTGGGGAGAGGCGCGGCGCGCACCGCGCCGGGGGGCCTGCGCGCTCTCGGGGCGGTGCCGGCCGCGTCCGGCCGGTGGCAGTTGCTGCCGCGTGCTCATGGAAGCAGCCAATCGATCGGATGCTGCTCGGCCACATGGACGGAGCCGGTGGCGAGGGTCATGGAGTCGATCGCGTAGGGCGGGCCGCCGGAGGACGACCAGGTGTAGCCCGAGGCGGTGGCGGAGGACCGTTGGAGCCGTACCACGACGGCGATCGGCTGGCCGTCCTTCGAGAACTGCTCGCCGAGCTGGCTGTTGCCGAGGAAACCGCCGATCCGCTGGCGGGTCTGGGGGGTACGGCCCACCGCCTCGACCCGCCCGCGCAGCACCCCGTACTGCTGTGCCGGCACCGACTGGAGGGTGAGATCCACGGCGGCGCCCACCGGAACGGACGCCCCGTTGCCCATGGGCATGTACAGCACCGCGATGAGGGGATCGTCCGCGCGGTCGAAGCGCTCCACGGCTGCCACGTCCGCTCCGGTGGTGACCACGGAGCCGATCGAGGCGACCAGTGTGGTCAGCCGGCCCGCGGCAATGGTGCGCACGACGCTGTTCCCCTGTGCCGTACGGACCTTGAGCAGCGGCGCGTCGGCGGCGACGCGTTGGCCCTCCTCGGCGAGTACGTCGGTGACCTGGCCGGCGACCGGGCTCTGCAGGACATAACTGCCCTGTACGTGGGTGAGGATTCCGGGCGCGTTGACCGTGGACGACACGGTGCCGGTCACGGCCCAGACTCCGGCGGCGATCATCGCCACGACGGTGACGGCGAGCACGAGGCCGCCCCGGGGCCGGGCGTAGCGCACCGGCAGATCGATCTCCTCGGGCGACTGCAACTTGGAAAGGGCCTGCTGACGAAACTGCACGACGCTCTTCCCTCAACACTTTTCCGTCGACGGCCGTCGCTCGACGGCCGTGTGTCCCGGATCCTTGGCGGCGGGTCCGGGACACACTGCATGTGATGCGGTCTCAGAAGTCTGTCTGAATCAGAGGTCCGTCTGAAGGGGAGTCCTAGAGACCGCCGACGGCACCCAGGACACCGGACGTGCTGACGCCGGCGACGGTGTCAACGGTGCCGGCGACCACACCTACGGTGCCGGAGACCGAGATGGGAGCGATGGAGTCGACGGTGCCGACCGCGGTGCCGATCACGCCGCCGAGGAGACCACCGGACACGTTGTCCAGGTCGGCGTCGGAGATTTCCTGGGTGGCGACCTGGGGGGTGTTGTTCATGATGTGGGTGCCCTTCGTGTGCGTAATTCGGAATTGCTGCGGTCTCCCGCAGTGCGATGGATCAAAGCACAAAGCCGAGCGGGGCAGCCAATCCGAGCGCGGGTGACGGCGAGCATTCCGGCGCCCGATGAGGCAGGCGTGCGCACATGTCCATCAAGTGGTGGCAGCTCCTTCACACGACGGGCAGATTGAACATTCGCCGTCCGAAATGTCACTGCCCACGAACACGACATTCCCGCACCCGTGCCCCCGGAGACCGCCCGACGCGGGTGAACCGCCCGGGGAGGGGGCGTGTTGCCTGAGTATTCGGTGTGCAGATTCATCGACCGGCCGTCTATGCGCGTCACATCACGACGCGCCACGTTCGGGGCTGCGCGCTGCGGTGACGTGCAGTGATGTGCGACGTGTGCGGCAATGTACGGCGAAGTACAAGGAAGTACGGTGAGTAATTCGGCATGGTGTCGGGATGCCTGGCGTAGCGATGAATGGGGCCTTTACCGGCATACCTCGGGGTATTGCACGTACTTGGGGGCGCGCCACCCGCGATGCCCCGACCGAGCCACGGTCCGGTCCGTACCACGCGAGGACTGGACCGCCACCGGCCCACGGACCCGGCGCCGCGAAAACTCCCCGTCCGCCCGCCGACCGGAATTCCACCGCCCCGGAAATAGCTTTCGCATCGGACGCCTGATGCCGCGCGAAACAAGGACTGGTTGCAGCGGCGGTCCGAGGCGGTCATATTCCCGTGCAAGACGTCTGGCCGGGCCGCACACTGCGGGTATGGATGAAACCACCGATCCCGTGGCCGTCACGCCTGCAGAGCAGTCGAGTGAGTTGCTCGGGTATCCGCCCGATGCCCGGCTGCTGATCGTCAACTGCGATGACTTCGGGATGTATCCGGCGATCAACGCCGCAGTGATCGAGTCGATCGAGGAGGGCATCGCCAGTTCGTGCAGCCTGATGGTCCCGTGTCCCGCTGCGTCGCAGGCCATGGAACTGCTCGGACGACGGCCGCAGATCCCGTTCGGAATCCACCTCACCCTGGTGTGCGACATGCCCGGCATCCGATGGGGGCCGATGGCCTCCCGGGAACAAGTTCCGTCACTGCTGGACCCCGCAGGCGCACTGTTCCCTCCGACACCCGCCGCACGGGCGGCCCTCCTCGGTCAGGCACGGCTCGATGAGATCGAACTCGAGTTCCGTGCCCAGATCGACGCTGTCGCCCTCGCCGGGCTGACACCGACTCATCTGGACTTCCATTGCCTGGCCGACGGCGGCCGCAACGACATCCTCGATCTGACCGTTGCGCTGGCAGCCGAGTACGGACTCTCGGTCCGGGTCTGGCTGGAACCTGGGCACCAGAGAATGCGTCAACGTGGGCTGCCGGTCACGGACAACGAGTTCCTGGACAGCTTCTCCCTCGACATCGAAGGAAAGGCGGCCCGATACGCTCAGATGCTGCGCGACCTGCCTGCCGGGCTCAACGAATGGGCGGTCCACCCCGGTCTGGGAGATGAGGAGTCGCGGGGCATCGACGATGGCTGGGCCGTGCGCCGGACGGACTACGAGTTCCTGACATCGCCGCAGGCCCGTGACGTTCTCCAGCAGGAAGACATAACCGTGATCGACTACCGGACGATCCAGCAAGTCTGGTCCCGCAACGCCAGTTGCCGATAACCGATCACGCGTCCCCCGTCCCGGGTCATGCCATGTCTGTGGCGTTCCGTTGGCGCGCGAAGGACTTGTCCAGGCCTCTCTTCAGCATTCCTGCCACCGGTCGTTCAACGAAGCGGTGGATCAGCCAGCTCAGGGCCAGGAAGCCGGCGATCAGGGTCAGGACCAGCAGGCGGGCGTCCAGGGTGTCGCGCAGGCGGTTGATCAGTGTCGTACCGGCCGCGTAGTGGATGAGGTAGAAGGGGTACGTCAGCGCGCCGGCGGTGACGAGCCACTTCCCTCGGACGCGGTCGGTCAGGCCGGTCGCGATCGCGACCATGATCAGCAAGAATCCGCTGAAGATCAGCACACTTCCCCGCCAACTGGAGACCCGCTCGACCTCGTCGATGCGGCTCCCCAGCTCCAGTTGGCCCATCAGCCATGCCATGCCGAGGATGCCCCACAGCAGCAGGTCCTGGCCGAACCGGTGCATGAGGTAGAGCGCCAGCCCCGCGATGAAGTACCAGGCGCCGTCCGGGTTCGCGACCAGTACCAGCAAGCGGAAGCCCGACGCCGGTGCGAGCATCGCCGCGACGCCCCACACACAGCAGAACGTCACGACCTTGCGGTACGTCAGGCCCGTGGCGACGACGACCAGGAAGAGCAGGTAGAAACGCAGCTCCGACCAGAGGGTCCAGTACACGCCGTCGACGTTCGGCATGCCCGCACCGGACTGAAGCATGGTGAAGTTGAGCAGGATCTTGCGCATCTGCTGGCGCTCCCACACGCCGGGCAGTGCGACGAGGAAGCCCGTGGTGAGGACGATGGCGAACCAGTACGCCGGGTAGAGCCGGATCACCCGCGAGACGAAGAACTGCCGCGGGGTACGGCCCCAGCACGACATGCAGATCACAAAGCCGCTGATCACAAAGAAGATCTCGACGCCGATCCAGCCGTAGGCGGCGAACCGGAACACCGTGGGCATGATGTCGGACGTCGGCCGGTCCCAGATCGCGTTGCCGGGCTGGTTGACCCGGTAGGTGCCGGCGTAGTGGTGTACGGCCACCATCAGGGCGGCGAGCAGGCGCAGGCCGTCGATGGCGTACAGCCGACGGTCCTTCCGCCCGGGAACCGCGGGCTGCGCCTCCTTCGCCGTGGCGGGCCGCGGCCGGCGCGGGACCACCGCGCGCGGCAGCTCCAGCGTGGGTGTCTCCGGCATCCCGCCCACCCCCCGCATCAGCGTCTGCTCGTCCGCGTCGCGGAACCCGGTGTGCGGACGGCGATCGGTGATGGCCGGTTGTCCACCGCCCGCGCCCTGGGAGCGGCGAGAGCGGTTGGCAGCAGGGCGGCGGACGCTGTCCCGGTGGCCGTCGCGGTACGTGTACGCATATGAGTCCGTATCTGAACCGGGGCTTGACGCAAGTGCACCAAACCCATACGAATCGGGGAGTATCAACGCTCAGAACCTGAGACCCGTGGCGCCGCCCGATGGTTGTAGACCGGACCGGACCGGTCTATTCACGAGCCTTATTCACGAGCCGCGGCGGCTCGGCTTCGACTACCGTGCGGACGACGTCCCGGGATCGACAACGTGCTGTTCTCGTACGGCCGCGAGGCGTTCACGGGGCCGAGCCCGGTCGCGGTCGCCATGGCGCGGCCGTGCAGCCGTACGCCCCGATCCCCGGCCCCAGGACGGAAGACCCATCCATGCTCGCGCGTTCGCTCCGGTCCAACCGGGACTTCTCCGTCTTCTGGGCGGTTCAGGCGCTGTCCGAGGTCGGCAACGCCTTCTCGCTGGTGGCGCTTCCGCTGCTGGTGCTGCACACCACGGGGTCGGCGGCGCAGATGGGGTTGCTGACGGCCGTCGCGGGCGCCGCCTCGCTGCTGACCGGTCTGGTGGGCGGCGCCTGGGCCGACCGCTTCGACCGGCGGCGCCTGTTGATGCTGTGCGACGCGGCCCGGCTGGTGCTGTACGGCGCGATCCCGGTCTGCTGGGCCGTGAGCCCGCAGGTCTGGCTGCTGTATGTGGTCATGGCGCTGGCATCGGTCTTTGAGATGCTGTTCAAGATCACATATGTCACCGCGGTGGCGAACCTCGTCGACAAGGACCAGATCGTCGCGGCGAACAGCCGGCTGGAGGCGACGAACGCGATCGCCTACATCGCGGGCCCGGCCCTGGCCGGTGTGGTGTCCGCGCTCCTGGGGCCGACGGCCGCCGTCGCGATCAACGCGGGCAGTTTCGGGATATCCCTGGTGGGTCTGGTGTTCATCAGGCTCAGGCCCACCACACGGCCGGCGGCCGGCGAGGCCGACAGCAGGGCTACCCGGGCACACGACCTGCGCACCGGCTTCCGTACCGGCGCCGCGTTCCTGTGGCGTACCCCCGTGCTGCGGGCACTCACCGTGCTGCTGACCGTCACCACCTTCCTCAGCCTCGGTATGACCGACGTGTTCATCTACCATCTGCGGCACGGTCTGGGGCAGGACGAACGTACGGTGGGCTACGTCCTCGCGCTGGGCGGGGTCGGCACCTGCGTGGCCGCCGCCGCGACCGCGAGACTCCGCCGCTCCTGGGGGTTCGGCCGCTGCTGGCTCGGCGCGATCAGTCTGTGCTCGGCTTCGGTGCTGGTGCTGGGCGGCACCGGAAACGTGTCCGTGGCGGCCGTGACGATCTGTCTGTACTCCTTCGGCATGGCGCTGGGCGGCATCTGCTCGATGTCCCTGCGGCAACAGATCACGCCGGACCATCTGCTCGGCCGTGTCACCTCCGCGTTCTGGACGATCCACGGCAGCCTGGCGCCCCTCGGGGCGGCTCTGCTGACCGCCCTGGTCGGCCGGTTCGGGACACGTGGACCGCTGACCGGAGTGGCCCTCGGCTTCCTGGCCGTCGTAGTCGCCGCCGCGTTCACCCCCGTACGACAGCGCCACCCGGAGCAGACCGCCGTACAGCCCGCGGCGGAGCAAACGGCCGTACTGCCCGCGCCCGCGCGGCCCGCCGATCCGGCCGCGCCGAAAAGTCCGGCAGCGCCAAGCAAGCAAAGCCACGGGGACGACGCCGAAGCCCGGCGATGACAACCGGCTGTACGGGGTCGTGGTCCACCACGACGAGCAGTACGCCGTCCGCCCCCCTGTCGTATCGGCGCATGGCGCGGATCCGAGGCCTCTGGGACCGTGAGGGGCACGGGAGTTGGTGCGAGAGTGAGGGGCTGCGGTGCCGCGCTCCGGGGTCGGGGCGCGCGGCCGCGCCCGTCCCCGAGGTCTCCCGTAGGAGTATGTGATCGTGCCCACCGAGCGCCTGGTGACCTGGATCTGCCACCCGGACGACTATCTGCCGGAGTACGTGGACAAGATCATCGCCCAGATGACCGAGCGCTGGGCGGAACCCTGCGCCCGGCACGGCTTCACCTTCCGGTTCGTCGTGGCCAACGAACTGGTACCCGCGAGCACGGACCGGCCCCGGCTGTGGCACGACGGGGTGGATCTGCTGGAGACCCGGCAGGCGTACATCGTCGACGACGTCAGCGGTGACCCGCAGGCCACCCACTTCCTGCGGGGGATCTACCGCACGATCGAGGCGAGCGACTCGGTCCTGCTCAACCGGTCGCTGGTCGGGCCCGAATGCCTGGAGCGGGACAAGCTGGCCATTCTGGCGCACGCGACAACACTCGGGATCCGCACGCCCCGTACGGTCGCGCTGCCGTTCGGGCGGTACGCGCGCAAGGGACTGGACGTCGTACGCAAGGAGATCGGCGAGGGCCCGTACATCCTCAAGGCCCGGGAGATGGGCGTCGGTTTCGGGGTGCTGAAGCTGGACGGCTACGAGCAGCTCCGGGCCGCGGTCGACATCGTCTCCCAGACCGGGCAGAGCTATATCGTCCAGGAGTATCTGCCCAACACGGGCGATCTGCGGGTGGCGATGGTCGAGGGGAAGTTCGCCGCGAGCATGCTGCGCAGGCCGGCCGAGGGCGCCTATCTGGCCAATCTCTCCCAGGGCGGCAGCGCGAGCGCCAACCCGGATGTCGCCGCCGTACTGGGCGATGTGGAGCGGATCGTGGCGGATCTACGGGCCGGATATCTCTGTGTCGACTGGCTGCTGACGGAGGACGGTCCGGTCCTCGGCGAGTGGGGCACCGCCATGGCCGAGTTCTCGTCGATGCCCGAACCGGCCAGGTCCCAGCTCGCCGATGCCTTCTTCCCCTGGGTGGAGCGGCTGTTGTACGAGGAGGAGCCCACCGGGACGGGCACGGCCGGAACTTCCGGCGCCCAGGCCTCCGGAGCCGGGACCTCCGGAACCGCGGCCCCCGAAGCCGGCGCGCGCGTCGCGACCGGCGAAGGGCAGTGAGCATGGCGGATACCACGACGGAGGCGGAAACCTCGCGGGCCGCGGCCTCGCACCCGCCCGCCGTCGGAGCCGGCCTGGGTTTCAGCCTGCTGTCCAACCTCGGCCTGGCGATCGTCCTGACGCTGCTTCCGGTCACGGTGCTGCACGGCGACCGGATCGTCCCGTCCGTCTTCTCCTTCGCGCTCTCCGTCCATGTCGGTTCGGCGCTGGCGGGCGCGGTGCTCACGCCGATCGTCTTCGGCCGGGTCCATCCGGGCTGGATCCTGACGATCGCGTCCTCGCTGAAGGCCGCCGGTGTGGCCACCGTCGCGATCAGCACCACGGGCCCGGCCCTGTATCTCTTCGCGGTACTGGCCGGTCTGGGCGTGGGCATCTCACGGCCCGCGGTGCGCTCGCTCCTGATGAGCGCGGCGAGCGAGAACCGCCGCGCCCAGATCTTCCAGATCTTCTTCATCCTGCTCAACGCCGCCTATGTGCTGGCCCCGCTCGCGGCGGGACCGGTCGGCAGGAGCGGCGTCCCCGCGCTGTTCGCCCTGGCCGCCGTCGAATTGTGCGTCGGGCTCACCGTCGGGCTGCTGGCCCGCGGACTGGATTTCGCCCTGCCGCCCCGGGGTTCGGGCGGGATGCGCAGACGGCTGGCGATCCTCCGGAACCCGGCCGCGGCGGTGCTGCTCGGCTATACCTTCGCGATCTACTTCGCGATGGGTTTCCTGTACTCGATGGTGCTGCTGTACGAGGTCGTCAACCCCGAACTGGCCGAGCACCGCACGCTGTTCCTCAGCTATCAGCCGCTGGCCATCATCGCCATCCAGCTCGCGCTGCTGCCGTTCTTCGCCAAGCTGGGGCGCGGCGCGCTCTATCCGGCCGTCGCGGTGGCCGGAGGCACAGGGCTGGTGCTGTCGTTCACCACCAGTCTGCCGCTGGTCCTGGCGGGGCTGACGCTGTTCGCGATCGCGGAGTCCCTGGCCTTTCCGAAGATCCAGGTGGAGGCGGCCGACACCGTGCCCCAGGGGCAGCTCACCGATGTCTTCGCCCTGGTCAGTGTGGTCACGGCGGTCGGTGAGATCGTCGGCAACATGGCGGCGGGACTCGCGGTCAGCACCTCGCTGTCCTGGCTCCCCACGCCCGCGCGCTCGGGCATGGGGGTCGGTCTGCTGGCCGGGGTGGTGCTGCTCGTCGGCGGGATCGCCCTCGTACGGTCGATCACCCCGGCCGCGAGTACGGCCGCGGCCCAGGAGCCGCAGAAGTCATGACGCCGCCTCAGCGGCCGGCGACCGGCGACCGGCGACCGGCAGGCCGACGATCAACGGGCCGACGATCAACGGGCCGGCGTCCGGCGGCCGACGGCGAACGGCCGTCAGCGCGGCTCGTCTATGATCCGGGCGAGGAGATATCCCGCGTGCATACGGTTACGGGCTCCGATCCGCGACATGATCTCGGATATGTGGCGCTGGCAGGTCCGTAGCGACATGCCCATCCGGCGGGCGATCACCTTGTCCTCAAGGCCCTCGACCAGCAGCCGCGAAATGGCGAGCTGGATTTCCACGGACGTTCCTTTGACCTGACCCCGGTCATAGGAGACAGGAAAGGGACGGGCCGCCGGCCAGGCTCGTTCAAAAGCGTGCACAACGAAACCCACAATGCTCAGTTCACCGACGACCACCGCTCCGTCCTGGTTGCCGTGCAACGGCAGGACCGCGATTTCCCGGTCGAAAATGATCATTCGCATCAGGGCGTCGCTCAGCATACGCACATCGACCCCGAGCGGCGTCACATGCTTCACATAGTCGACGGTGGCCTTACTGAACTGAGCGGTGTGCTGATAAATCGTGCGCATGGAGATCCCGCGGCGCAGCACCGATTCCGTGCGCTCCAGCGCCTCGTGCAGTACATCGGCCGGTCGCGCGCCGCCCGGCTGCGAGGTGAGGATTTCCTGTCTCGCTCCGGCGGAGAGCTCGGTGAGCGCCTTCCGCACGTCCGCGAGCTCCGGCAGCACCTCTATCTGCGGACGGCTCCGCCGCTCGGCGGGGCTCCGTTCATAAATCCTGGTGAGCGTGTCCAGCTCCGTCATCAGCCGGACGATCCGCCGCTGACGGTCCTCCAACTGCCGTACGGCGGGGGCGATGAGCCAGGCTCCGGCTATCCGCGGCGACAACGGCGCATAGGTTCCGTCGTCGGCCGGCCGGAGCAGACGTAACTCCGTGAGCCGCTCCGTGAGCCGTGCCGCCTCGGTCTCCGTGGTATCCAGAGCCCCGGCGAGACCCGCCAAGGATGCATTCCCGGAACCGCAAACATATTCGTACGCCTCGGTGATCCTGTCGTCGCCAGGAAACGGGGAGGTGTCGGTCGGCGGCAGTGGCTCCATGATCTCGCTACCTCACATCCAAAGAATCCGAATTATTGATATTTGAGCGGTTGAATCTACTTTCCACCCGACGCATCCCCGCCTGGCGGCGATGCGACATGGCGCCGGTCTGGAGACACCCCGCGACGCATGGCACATTGACGTTGCGTAGGCATTGATGGGTTCAGGGGGGAAGCAAGTCGTGCAGCGCGTGACCGATCATTTTGTTGATTCCGCTGTTCCCGCTCGTTTCAGGTGGGCAGGAATTCCCGGACGGGACTGGCATTCCGACGATCTGGGCTGGGGCTGATGTCCGGGCTCCGCTACGGAGAGTACATCCTCGTTCACCGGCTCGACAGCGGCCGAGTGGCGGAGCTGGTACTGGACCGTCCCGACCGGATGAACGCCGTCTCCGCCGAGTTGGGGGCCGCCCTGGCCGCGGCCACCGCGGATCTCGCGGACGACCCGTCCGTCGGTGTCACCGTGATCACCTCCAGCGCCGAACGCGCCTTCTGTGTGGGCGCCGACCTCAAGGAACGCCGGGGTTACAGCGAGGCGGACCGTACCGCCGCCCGCCCCGGCAGCCGCGCGGTCTACGCGGGTGTACTGGCGCTTCCGATGCCGGTCATCGCCGCGGTCGCCGGCTACGCCCTGGGCGGCGGCTACGAGATCGCGCTCTCCTGCGATGTGATCGTGGCCGACCCCGGTGCGACCGTGGGGCTGCCCGAGACCACCGTCGGGGTCATCCCGGGCGGTGGCGGCACCCAGTTGCTGCCCCGGCGGGTGGGCGCGGCCAGGGCGGCGCATCTTGTCTTCAGCGGACGCCGGGTGCCCGCCGCCGAGGCGTACGAACTGGGCCTGGTGGACTTTCTGGCACCGGCAGGAGAGGCCCGTGCCATGGCACTCGACCTCGCCCGCTCGTACGCCGCCAACTCACCCGTGGCGCTGCGGGCGGCCAAGCGCGCCCTCCGGCTGGGCCAGGGCAAGGACCTCGCGGCGGGCCTGGAAGTCGAGGACGCCGCCTGGCACACGGTCGCGCTCTCGGCCGACTGGGCCGAGGGCGTCGCGGCCTTCAACGACAAACGGACACCCGACTGGCCGGGCTACCGGGACCGTACCGAACACCGCTCCGCAGCAGACCACTCGGCAACAGACCGCTCGACCACTCATCGCTCCACCCCGGACCGCTCCACGGCCGAGCACTCGGCCGTCGACCGGTCCACAGCGGACAGCCGCCTCTGACCTCGCGGCTGTCTTTCGGGAACACTCACTGCACGGGGGAAACGTGTTGCGGGAGACCACTCCATCACCGAGATTCCACGACAGCGCTTCGCGTGACCTGACGTCGGGCGGGCCGTCCGCGATCGAACTGGCCGAGAACCTCGACACGCTGTCACGCGCCCAGCTCGAAGACATACAGCAGCGCAATCTCGCGGCGACCGTCAACGCCCTGCGGCAGAATCCCGACGTGGCCGCGAGCTGGCCGGGCGCGCTCGATCTCCGGGTGGCGCGCGATCTGCTCAAGCTGCCGCTGTTCTCCCCCGCCGATCTCCAGGAGACCTGTCCGCCCGCCTCGGAGAATCTGGTCCTCGGCGATGCCTCGGCCGGGCTCGTCCTGCGCTCCAGCGGGACCTCGGGACTCCGCAAGATGATCTACCACTCCTGGGAGTTCAGCCGACGCGTGTCGTATCTCGGTTCCCGGGGCGTACGGAGCGCTCTCAAGCCGCGACCACGGCGTGTCGCCAACTTCCTCTACCCCGGCGAACTGAACGGCGCGTTCGGCTTCGCGCAGGAAGTCACCGAGCTGCTGCCCGCCATGGCCTTCCCCATGGGGAGCAGCGCCCTCGCCTCCCCGGAGACGCCCGAGGTGCTGCGCGACCACCAGGTCGACACCGTCATCTGCTCGCCCTCGGCGGGCACCCAGCTCCTGACGGGCGACGACACCCGTGAACTCCTGGCGGGCGTCGTCACCAACTTCCTGTACATCGGAGAGATCCTGGGGGAGAGCCGGGAGCGTCGGCTCGCCGCCGCACGACCCGATCTGACGGTGCGTTCGTTCTCGTACTCCACCAGCGAGACGGGCCCCATCGGCTATCAGTGCGCCTATCAGCGCGGTTCGACCCACCATCTCCACGAGGACGTGCTCGTGGTCGAGGTCATCGACACCGAGGCCGAGCGCACCCAGCCCGACGGACGTGTCGGCGAGGTCGTCGTCACGACGCTGACCGACTCCGGGATGCCGCTGCTGCGCTACCAGATCGGTGACGAGGGCTATATCGAGACCGAGCCCTGTCTGTGCGGCAGCGCCGCCAGGCAGTTGACCCTCACCGGTCGCGTCGGACAGTCCATGAACGTGGACAGTACGACCATCTCGCGCGACCTGGTGATGGAACGGCTCGGGACCCTGGGCATCACCGACCCGGCCGACTGCCAGTTCCAGGTGGTCCAGCACGGTCCGGACGGTCCGCGCGGTCCCGGCTTCTCGATCCGGCTGCTGCTCTCCGACCGTACGCCGACGGGAGTCACGGCCGAGGACGCCATCGCCGCTCTGTACGGCGCGTACCACATGGGGAGGGTCTTCACCGCGCCCTCCTACCGCGGTCTGACGCTGGAGCGGGTCGACGGCTCGGCGTTCCATCACACCCCACGGGGCAAGACACCGTTCTTCGTGGAGCGGCCCGCGCACTGACCGGCCGACGGGCGCGCCGGCGGCCAATCGCCGTACCGCCGGGTGCCGTGCGGCCACCGGCCACGACCGTGCGGCGCGGGCGGGGCGACGCGGACCCGAAGGCGTCCTGCCCCTGCCCCTGTCCCGGCCCCTGTCCCCAGCGACAACAGCACCATCCCCAGATACCTCACGGGAGATATCCGATGCCTCGTACGACCGAACGCGGCAACTGGGTAGCAACGCGCGTCGACAAGACGTCGGACGCGCTGACCCGGGCCATCGCCGCCGATCTGACCAGCCATGTCTTCGCGGCGCGGGAAGGCAAGGAGGTGATCCTCGCCGACGGCGCACGCGCGGTCGAGTTCATCTCCTGCTCCTACCTCGGACTCGACACGCATCCGGCGCTGGTGGAGGCCGCCGTCACCACGCTCCGCCGGGTCGGGGTGCAGTTCTCCTCGTCGCGCACCCGGATGCGCCACGAGGATCTGGAGGCCCTCGAAAGCCTGCTGAGCGCCGTCTACGGCGACCGCCACGCCACCTGTTTCACCTCCGTCGGCAGCGTCCATCTCGGGGTGCTGCCGCTGCTGGGCAGCGGGGTGCTGCCCAGCTATCCGATCGCGAAGAACGGCGCGGCGTTCCTCATCGAGCGCACGGCGCACGCCTCCCTCCAAGTACTGCGCGGTGTACTCGAACAGATCGGCACAGTCGACCGGTTCGACTGCGAACGGCCGGACGAACTGGCGGTCGCGCTCGCGGCGGCCCGCGAGGCCGGGCGCACCCCGATCGTGCTCGTCGACGGTGTGGGCTCCATGGGCGGTCTGATCGACGTACGCGGGCTGTACGACCTGTGCGCGGCGGCCGACGGATATCTCTACGTGGACGACGCGCACGGGGTGTCGATCAGCGGGCCGCGCGGAGCGGGCTTCGCGTACGAGGAGTTCCGCGATCTGCCGGGCGGACTGCCCGCGTCGGTGCTGCTCGTCGGCTCCCTCGCCAAGGCCTTCGGCGGGAGCAACGGCGGTTTCGTGGTGCTGAACAGCGAGGAGGACACCGTACAGCTCCGCAGGTTCGCCAATCCGCTGATCTTCGGCGGCCCCATCGCCCTGCCTGTGGTGAGCGCCTGCCGGGTGTCGGCGGAGCTGCATCTCGACGGTACGGTCGCCCGGCTCCAGCGGGACCTGTGGCGCAACACCGAGCTGTTTGACGCCCGTACCGGCGGCGCGCTCTTCAACGCGGGCACCCGCTCCCCCATCCGCGGGGCGCTCTTCGAGAGCGAGGAGGACGCGCTGCTGGCGGCGGGCCGGCTGCGCAAGGCGGGCGTCATCGTCACCCCTGCGTTCTTCCCGACCGTGGCGAAGGGCAGCGGTCTGATCCGGATGGCCGTCTCCGCCCTGCACACCGCCGAACAGATCGAGCTGGCCACGAATGAGCTGGGGGTGCGGGCATGACGCGGGGCGCCACGGGTACGGCGGGGCCGGGCACGGTGTCCGTGCCACGGCTGCCGGGCGCGGCGGACGGCGGGCGGCTGAGCACCGTGAACGCCGGGCCCCGGCCCGCCGTCGCGGGCTTCGGCACGGCCACTCCCCCGAACTCGTACACACAACGGGAGATGCTGGACCTCTTCCGGATCGAGGACCCGCGCATCCGGTCCGTCTTCCTCAACAGCGCGATAGAACGGCGCTATCTGACCCTGCCGCCCGAACTCGCGGACGGCACACGGAAGACCGAGACCCAGGGCGAACTGCTCGCCAAGCACAAGGAGCAGGGTGTACGCACCGCCGCCGAGGCGCTGGAGACGGCCCTCAAGCGGGCCGGGCTCGCCCTCGCCGACATCGGTTACCTCTGCTGTGTGACCACCACCGGGCTGCTCACCCCGGGCTTCTCGGCCCTGCTGATCAGGGAGTTGGGGCTGCCGGTCGCGGCCGGCCGGCTCGATGTCGTGGGCATGGGCTGCAACGCCGGGCTCAACGCGCTCAACGCCGTCGCGTCCTGGTCCGCGGCCAACCCCGGGCAGGCCGCGGTCATGGTCTGCGCGGAGGTCTGCTCCGCCGCGTACGTCTTCGACGGCACCATGCGCACCGCCGTCGTCAACAGCCTCTTCGGCGACGGCGCGGCGGCGGTCGTGCTGGTCACCGACCCGGGCGGGAAGGCCCCGGAGGAGGACGAGGACAGCGCGCCGAGGGCCACGCTGCTGAAGTTCGCCAGCCGGATCATTCCCGAGGCGGTGGCGGCGATGCGCTACGACTGGGACGACACGCACGGCAAGTTCAGCTTCTTCCTGGACCGCGATGTCCCTTATGTCGTCGGCGCGCACGCCGAGGAGGTGGTCGGCCGGCTGCTCGCCGGCACCGGGCTGCGGCGCGCCGACATCGGCCACTGGCTGGTGCACTCGGGCGGCAAGAAAGTCATCGACTCGGTCAAGGTCAACCTCGGGCTGAGCCCGCACGCCGTACGCCACACCACCGGGGTGCTGCGCGACTACGGGAATCTGTCGAGCGGATCGTTCCTGTTCTCGTACGAGCGCCTGATGGAGGAAGGGCGGGTGCGCCGCGGTGACTACGGCGTGCTGATGACGATGGGCCCCGGCTCGACGATCGAGACGGCGCTGGTCCAGTGGTGACGGCGCCGGACGCGATGGCCACCCCCGACACGAAGGCTGAGGAAACGATGACGCTGTCCGGAAAGCTGCGTGAGGGGGCCGCCGCGGTCCTGACGATGGGCGGGGACGAGGAGCTGACCCCCGAGCTGGTGGCCAGGGTGAAGGCCGCGGCCGAGGAGGCGGAGAGCGCCGAGAGCGGGGTGGTGCTGCTCCTGTTGGGCGCGGGCGCGGGCGCGGGCGCCGGCGCGAGCACGGAGTCCGGCGGCCCGGCCGACGCGGAGGACGGGGCCGCCGAGGCCGGCCGGGCCGGCGGTACGGAGTCCGGGGAGCGGGCAGGTGCCGCCGCGTCCGACGCCCCGGCGAGCGCCTCGCCCGTAGGTACGGGACCCGTCGGCACGGGACCCGTCGGCACGGGACCCGTCGGCACGGGACCCGTCGGTACGGGCATCCATCTCGTCAACACCTGGGAGCGCGCGCTGCGACGGCTGGAGACGGCCGACCGCCCCACCCTGGCGCTGGTGACCGGCGAGTGCACGGGACCCGCGCTGGAGGCCCTTCTCACCGCCGACCACCGGATCGCCGACGACGGCGCCCGGCTGCGGCTCGCGGGCGGCGAGGACGGGGCCTGGCCGAGCACTGCCGTACACCGGCTGGCCCAGCAGATCGGCACCGCCAGGGCCCGCCGGCTGCTGCTCCGGCGCCCCTGGCTGGACGCGGAGGAAGCCGCCGGACTGGATCTGCTGGACGAGACCGTGGCCGGTGGCCGGGAAGCGCTGGAGCGCGCGGCGGAGGTCGCCGAGGAACTGTCCACCGTGCCCGGACGCGAGTGGTCGATCCGGCGCAGGCTGCTGTTCGACGCGACCCTCAGTTACGAGGAGGCGCTGGGCGCCCATCTCGCCGCCTGCGACCGCAGTCTGCGCCGCCGGGCGCTGAACGGCCCAAGCTGAGCGGCCCAAGCTGAACGGCCCACCCGGAACGCCCACGCTGAACGGCTCATACGGAACGGCCCACGCCCAACCCCGCCTGACCGCTGAACGCCGCCTGGCGACGACCGCCGCCTCCGGCCATCGCACGCCCGCCCGCCCCGTACCTCCGACGTACCTCCGAGTCTCCGAAGGAAACACGTGTCGACGACTGGCACTCCCCCGTCCTCCGCCGCCGCACAGCGCGCCGGAACCCTGGCGAGCAACGACGGTCCGGTACCCGGCAACGCTCTCACCGCCGCCGCCGAGGCCCTGGCCGCGGAGATCCGTATCCGTGAAGCCCCGCTCGCCGGCCTCCCGCCGCGCGCCGCGCGCTCCGCCGAGGAGCAACGCCTGGCCGCCGGGATCCACCGCGCCTGCCGTGGTCTGCGCGCCTCCTTCCTCCGTGCTCATGCCGCGGCCGTCTACGACCGGCTGACGGACGGTCGTACCGTACGGCTCGGGCTCACGGCCCTGGCCGAGGCGGCGGCCGACGCGTTCCCCGGCCTGGTGCCGACCCGCGCCCAACTGGCCGCGGAACTGCGCCACATCCAGTCGGAGAAGGAAGGCCGGGAGATCGACCAGGGCATCTTCTTCCGGGAGGTCCTACGGCTGCCGGAAGCGGGCGGACATCTCGTCGACGTCCTGCGTGACCCGACGCCCCAGGCCCGTGCGCTGCTGCCGGACTTCCACACCACCGGCCGGGCCGAACTGGGCAAGGTCACCGTGGAACGGCGCGGCGACGCGGGCCATGTGACCTTCCACAACGAGTCCTGTCTCAACGCCGAGGACAACGAGCTGATCGCCCAGCTCGACATCGCCGTCGACCTGGTGCTCCTGGACGACTCCATCCGGGTGGGGGTGCTGCGCGGCGGACCCATGACCCATCCCCGCTACCGGGGCCGGCGGATCTTCAGCGCGGGCATCAATCTCGCCGAACTCCACCATGGCCGTATCTCGTTCACCGGTTTCCTGCTCCAGCGCGAGCTGGGTTACATCAGCAAGATGTACCGGGGCCTGTCCACCGGGGGGCGGCCCGACACCTTTCCCGCCCATGGCGTGGAGAAGCCCTGGGTGGCGGCCGTCGACACCTTCGCGATCGGCGGCGGCGCGCAGCTTCTGCTGGTGATGGACCAGGTGATCGCCGCCGCGGACTCGTATCTCAGCCTGCCCGCGGCCCAGGAGGGCATCGTGCCGGGCGCCGCGAACTTCCGGCTGGGGCGGCTGACCGGTGCGCGCACGGCCCGTCAACTGGTGCTCGGCGGGCGGAAGATCTGGGCGGGCGAACCGGCCGCGCGGCTGCTGGTGGACGAGGTCGTCGACCCGAAAGCGATGGACCGCGCGGTGGACGAGGCGGTGGCCGGGCTCGCGGCTCCGGCCGTACTCGCCAACCGCCGGATGCTGCGTCTCGCGGAAGAGCCCGTCGACGCGTTCCGCTCGTACATGGCGGAGTTCGCGCTCGCGCAGGCGGAGCGGCTGTACGGGGAGGACGTGCTCGACAAGGTGGGCAGGTTCACGGCGGGCCCGCCGACCGGAACTGACGGCACAGGCGCGGGCGGGCGCGCGAGTACGGGTACGGGTACGGGTACGGGTACGGGTACGGGTACGGACATGCTCGCCGCCGAGGGGACCGTACGGTGACTACCGCCCGTACCGATACCCGCACCGGCACCGTGCTGCGCCGCGACACCCTGCACGGCTCGCTCGGCTCTCCCGCCATGGGGTCGATCAGCTTCCTCAACGAGGTGATGAGCCGCTTCCCCGACGCGATCTCCTTCGCGCCGGGCGCTCCGCACACCAGCTTCTTCGCCGAGATCGACACCGCCCGCCACACCGCCCGCTATCTGCGCCATCTTGAGGAGAAGCGCGGGCTGACGCCCGAGGGGGCCGAGCGGCTGCTCTACCAGTACGGGCCGAGCCGGGGCCTGATCAACGGGCTGGTGGCCGACGCACTCCGTACCGACCAGGGCATCGACGTACCACCGGAGTCCCTGGTGATCACGGTGGGCTGCCAGGAGGCGATGCTGCTGACGCTCCGGGCGCTCGTCGCGTCGCCCGCGGATCTCGTCGCGGTCGTCAATCCCTGCTTCGTCGGACTGTCCGGGGCGGCCTCGGTGCTCGGGGTGGATCTGGTGCCGATCGACGACGCCGCCGACACCGCGGACAAGGCCGACGACGGCGACAACGCCGACGGCATCGACTTCGCCCAGTTGGACGAGGTGTGCCGGGCCGCCCGCCGGGCGGGCCGCCGGATCCGCGCCCTGTACATCGCGCCCGACTACTCCAACCCGTCCGGCGGCCTCATGGGTCTGGCGGCCAGACACCGGCTGCTCGCCGTCGCCGAACGGGAGGACTTCCTCGTACTGGAGGACAACGCCTACGCGTTCACGGCGGAGCAGCCGGGCGCGCTGCCGCCGCTGAAGGCGCTGCCGGGCGGTGAACGGGTCGTCCACCTCGGCACGTTCGCGAAGGTGTGCATGCCGGGGGCCCGGGTCGGTTACGTCGTCGCGGACCAGCGGGTACGCGACGACGCCTCGGGCCGTACGGTCCTGCTCGCCGATGAACTCGCCACGCTGAAGAGCATGGTGACCGTCAACACCTCGCCGCTCACCCAGGCCGTCATCGGCGGCATCCTGCTGGAGCACAACGGTTCGCTGGCCTCGCTCGTCCGGGCCAAGGCCGCGCTGTACCAGCGGAATCTGCGGCTGCTGCTGGACGCGCTGGACCGCCGCCTGGGCCCAGGTACGGGCGCGCCCGCCGGGGTGTCCTGGAACCGGCCCCGGGGCGGCTTCTTCGTACGGGTGCGGCTGCCCGTCGTGGCCGACGAGCGGCTGCTCGAACGGTCGGCCCGCGAGTTCGGTGTGCTGTGGACACCGATGTCGCACTTCTATCTGGGCGACGGCGGGGACCGCCAACTCCGGCTCGCGTGCAGCTATCTGGACCCGGACACGATCGAGGAAGGCGTCGCCCGGCTGACGCGCTTCCTGCACGCCGTCTGCCCTTAGCACGTGTCCGGCGGACGGAACCCAGGCCCCCGGCACAGCCCACTTCCCGAGAGAAAGCCGAAAGACGTCATGGACGACAACACCGCGGCCGGCACTGCCTCCGCCCGCCCGAGCAGACGCCGCGTCCTGGCCGGGGGCGGTGTGCTGGCCGCCGGAGCACTGGCCGGCGCGGGCGCCGCCACCGCCCCGGCGACCGCCGCCGTACCGGACACGGCCCGGGACGGTGACGCCGACGGCGGTGACCGCCGGACGTCCCGTACGGTCACCGTCTTCGAGGGCACGAACATGGCCGCCGCGCTCTCCCCCGACGGCACCCGGATCGCCATCGATCCGCTCGGCGCGATCTGGGTGATGCCCGCCGACGGCGGCGAGGCCGTCCGGCTCACCGGAGAGTTGCAGGACGCCACCCAGCCGGACTGGGCCCCGGACGGGAGCGCGCTCGTCTTCCAGTCCTTCCGTGACGGGACGTATCAGCTCTGGTCGGTACGGCCCGACGGCACCGGCCTCACCCGGCTGACGGCCGACGACTACGACAACCGCGAACCGCGCCACTCGCCCGACGGCCACCGGATCGTCTTCACCTCGGACCGCTCGGGAAGCAACGACCTGTGGCTGCTCGAACCGGCCACCGGCACCCGGACCCGGCTCACCTCCGGCGACGACGAGGACGGCATGCCGGGCTGGTCGGCCGACGGCACCCGTATCGTCTGCACGGTCAATGACACGGCCGTCGACGCCGTGGACCTCGCGACCGGGGTGCGCACCCGGCTGGTCACCGCGAGCGGTGACGCCAGGATCTACGGCCCGGCGCTGAGCCCGGACGGGCGCCGGCTGAGCTATGTGCAGATCGCGGGCACCCGCGCCGACGTGATGGTCGACGGCCGTGCCGTCGTCACCGGCGCCGATGTCCATGCCCTGCGCACCTCCTGGATCTCGGCCGACGAGCTGCTCTACACGGCGAACGGGCGCGTGCAGCGACTGCGCCTGGACGGCGAAGGAGCCTCTCGCACAACCTCTGCCGTGGCCTCCGGCACGACCTCTCGCACGGTCGACTTCAGTGCGACGGTCACCCTGGAGCGTCCGCCCTGGCGCCACCGGGTCAGGGACTTCACCTCGACCGCCGTGCAACAGGTCAAGGGCATCGCGAGCCCGGTCGTCTCCCCCGACGGCGAGCGGATCGCCTTCCGCGCGCTCAACGCCCTCTGGGTGACGGGGACGCGGCCCGGCGACGTCCCCGTCCGGCTGGTGGACGACGGGTTCTTCGCCTCCGACCCCGACTGGTCCCCGGACGGCACGGCCCTCGTCCATGTGAGCGACCGCGCGGGCACCGCCGCCCTGTGGCGCCAGGATCTCGCCGGCGGCGAGCCCGTACGGCTGACCCGGCTGGCGGGCGCGCAACTGACCCCGCGCTGGTCGCCGGACGGTACGAAGATCGCCTACCAGGACGAGAACGGCGGTACGTGGGTGCTGGACCTGGCCTCCGGGACCGTACGGCAGGTGCTGCCGGCCGTCTTCCAGCCCGGCCGCCCCACCTGGTCCCCGGACAGCACCCGGCTCGCCGTCGCCGCCAACAAGCCGTACTCCAGACGGAACCGCGCCGGTCTCAGCGAGATCCTCTCCGTGGACCTCGCCACCGGTACGACGCGTTCCGAGCCCGTCGCACCCCATCGGTCGATCGCCACGCGGGGCGACGACGGGCCCGTATGGACCCCCGACGGACGGTACTTCGTCTTCGTCATGGAGAGCACGGCGTGGCGGGTGCCCGTCGACACCACCGGCAAGGTCACCGGGGCGCCCGAGCAGATCACCACCGAGGTCACCGACTCGCTGTCGGTGGATTCGCACGGCCGTCTGCACTATCTGAGCAACGGCACGCTGCGGACCGTACCCGTCTCCGGCGGCACCCCGCGGACCGTGCCCGTACCGCTGACCTTCCGCCGGCCCGTCGGCACCCGCACCGTGGTGCTGCGCGCGGGCGCCGTCTGGGACGGCCGCGGCGACGGGCTGCGCGGCCCGGCGGACATCGTCGTCAAGGGGGGCCGGATCGCCGAGATCCGCCCGGCGGGCCAGGGGCGCGGCGACGAGATCGTGGACCTCTCGGGCCTGACCGCGATGCCGGGTCTGATCGACTCGCATGTGCACTGGCACATGCGCGGCCGGCAGTGGGGCGACCGCACGGGGCGCCTGATGCTGTCGTACGGCATCACCACCGTCGTGTCACCGGCCGACCCCGCCTACCAGATGGTGGAGACGAGGGAGGCCATCGAGTCGGGGGCGCGCGTCGGTCCGCGTTTCTTCGGTACGGGGGAGGCCCTGGACGGGGCCCGGGTCTTCTACAACAACGTCCGGGCCGTCGTCGACACCGAACAGCTCCGGCTGGAGATGGCCCGTGTCACGGCGCTCTCCTACGATCTCGTCAAGACCTATATCCGGCTGCCCGCGCCGCTGGAGAGGGCCGTCACCCGGCAGGCCCACGAGCGTGGTCTGCCGGTCACCTCGCACTACGCCTACCCCCAGGCCGGTTACGGCATGGACGCCATGGAGCACACGGGCGGCGGCAACCGCGTCGGCTACTCGCAGACCCAGACCCGGCTGGGCCGGGCTTACCAGGACTCCGTCGCCGTACTGACCGCCGCGTCGATGCCCGTCACCTCCACGCTGCTGAACTCCTCCGTGCTGCTCGCCGACGACCGGTCGCTCGTCACCGACGAGCGCACGCGGCGGCTCTACCCGCCGTGGGACTACACCGCGCTGGTGGCGAAAGCCGACGCGGCGGGCGGTCCGACGGCCGGGCTGAACCGGGCGCTGCTGGCGGGCGGCGTGGACATGCTGCTGCGGATCCAGCGCGCGGGCGGCACCGTCGTCGCCGGTTCGGACGCCCCGCTCGACGATCCCGCACTCTCCCTGCACCAGAATCTGCGCGCGCTGGTCCTGGGCGGCTTCACCCCGTACGAGGCGCTGCGCACCGCCACGGCCAACCCCGCGCGGCGCATGGGCGTGGACGGGCTGCTCGGCGCGCTCGCCCCGGGGATGCTCGCCGATCTGGTGTTCGTCGAGGGCGATCCGCTGCGGGACATCGACGCGGCGGCGGCCGTACGGACGGTCGTGACCGGCGGCACGGTCCGTACGGTGGACTCGCTCCTGGCCCCCTTCACGCCCGCAGCCGCCAAGACCCGCGAATCGGCCGCCAATCCGACGGCACGTTCCCTGGTCTCCCCCGAGACCGCCCACCGCTACGGGTGGCATGACCCGCGCCCCGGCGGAACGGGCTGCCTCTGCTGAACGGCGATGCGGGGTACAGGGCTCCGGGGATACGCGGCTACGGGGTGAGAGGGCTGCCGGCGATACCTGAAGCGGACGGCCCCGGCCCGCCGAGCAGTGCCGGACCCGTGACCGGTCGACATGACCGGTCACGGGCCGGCCCGGTCAGTTCACCAACACGATCTTCCCTCGGGCATGCCGGGTCTCGCTGAGTTCATGCGCGGCGGCGGCCTCGGCGAGCGGGAACGCCGCCGCGACCGGCACCCGCAGCCGCCCCTCGTCGGCGAGCGCGACCGCTGTCGCGAGACCGTGCACCGCCAGCGGGTCGGCGGGGGCGCCCACGGCGGCGCCCGTGTCGTCGGCCGGTGCTCCGTGCGACATGTGCACGCCGTGGGCCGCGGCGGTGAAGTCGACGATCGTCACCACGCGCGCCGGGTCGCCGGCGATGGCGACGAGGTCGGGCAGCGCCCCTCCGGCGCAGTCGAACACCGCGTCCACCCCGCCCGGTGCCAGCGCGCCGACCCGTTCGACGAGCCCCGTCCCGTACGTCGTGGGCCGCGCGCCGAGGGAACGCAGGAAGTCATGGTTGTGCTCGCTCGCCGTACCGATGACGGTGGCGCCGCGGGCGGCCGCGAGCTGGACGGCGACGGTGCCCACTCCACCGGCCGCGCCCTGTACGAGCACGGTGTCCCCGGCGCCGACCGCGAGCCGGTCCAGGACGCGGGTGGCCGTCTCGACGCCGCCCGCGGCGCCGCCCGCTTCCTCCCAGCTCCACGCGGCCGGTCTCGGCGCCCAGGCGGCCAGGACCGCGAAGTCGGCGTTGGCGCCGCGCGTGGCCATGGAGGCGTGGCCGAAGACCTCGTCGCCGACGCGCACGCCCGTGACGCCGTCGCCGACCTCGTCCACCACGCCCGCGGCGTCGAACCCGGTCCGGTACGGGAACGCCGTGGGCACCATGTCACGCAGCGTCCCGGACCGGATGAGCGTCTCCCCGGGGGAGATTCCGGAGGCCCGTACCGCGATGCGGATCTCGCCCGGCCCGGCGTGCGGCGCCGCCACCTCGGCGACGTGCACAACACTGGGCGGGCCGTACTCGGTGAATTGAATCGCTCTCATGCGCCGGACCGTAACGGAGCACCCCGTCCGTTTCGCTAAAGTGAGAGCGATGACGGCACAAGTGATAACGAAGCGCCGCTCGGATGCCCGTGACAACCACGGGCGCATCGTCGCGGTCGCCCGCGCGGCCTTCGCCGCCGAGGGACTCGACGTACCGATCCGGGAGATCGCCCGGCGCGCCGAGGTCGGTGTCGCGACCGTCTACCGGCACTTCCAGACCAAGGAAGCGCTGCTGACCGAGGCCTTCGCCGAGCAGATGGCGTCCTGCTCGGCGGTCGTGGAGGAGGGGCTGGCGGCGGGCGACCCCTGGAACGGGTTCTGCCTGGTGATCGAGAAGCTCATGGAGATGCACGCCCTCGACCGGGGCTTCGCCCGCGCGTTCACCTCGCAGCTTCCCGAAGCGGTCGACTTCGCCGCGAACCGCGACCGCACACTGCGTCTGCTGCTCGAACTGGTGCGGCGCGCGAAGGCGGCGGGCTCCTTGCGGGGGGATTTCGTGCTGGAGGACATCAGCCTGGCGCTGATGGCGAACGAAGGCATCCGCGCCGAGTCACCCGGGATGAGGGTGGCTGCCTCGCGCCGTTTCGCGGCCCTGATGATCCAGTCGTTCCAGGCGAACCCCGTCCGGACCCCGCTTCCGCCGGCCGTCCGGCTGCCGCTCACCCGGGCCTAGAGCGTGTCGGTACGGACCGCCGCCCGGTGAGTGCCACCACCCGCCGGCCACAGGCAGCCCGATCGTGATCGAGCGCCCATGGCCGGCGGACTCAGCGTGTCCCGGAGCCAACGGTGTCTCCGGAGCCGACGGTACGTCCTGACCTAGCGATACGTCCGTTACTAGCGGACGTGGACGAAGACCGGGTTCGAGTAGAACCACAGGTCGTCCCACGGGCTCTCCAGCCCGTCCGCCAGCGGCTCGACCTCATCGGTGCTCGTGCCGCGGACGCGGGCGTACATGTCGCCCTCGACGTTGCGCAGGGTGTGCTTGATGACGTACTCGTTGCCCTGCTTGCGCCAGTCGCGCGGGCCGAAGCGCGCCACCACCTTCGTGGTCGGGTTGGTGTCGGTGTCGAGGCTGGCGCTCGGGCCGGTGATCTGACCGGTGATCAGGTCCACGCGCCGGACCTCGGGCCGGTCGCCGTTGCCGTTCTTGCCCTCCAGCGGACGGAACCGGATCTCGATCTCGACGTCCGTGCGGTTGCGGCGGCTGACGGTGAGCGTCTCACCCATGGCGGCCTCGTCGCCGCGGTTGCTCGCCGTCAGGTCGAGGCTGGTGATCAGGTCGCCGGTGCCCACCCAGACACGGCCGTTGCGCAGCCCGTCCATGATGTCGGCGTAGTCCTGCCTCGCCAGCACATGGGTCTTGCTGTACTCGCCCGGCCAGAAGTCGGAGCCACCGCGCGTCCAGTGCACATGCGAGTCCGAGGTCGCGGTGATCCACCAGCGCCGGCCCTCACCGAGCAGCGAGTCCCACAGCCCGCCGACCCGGGCCGTCATCTGGTCGAAGCCACCGTGGGTCGGGTAGTTGCCGTACCCGCCGCGCGCGCCGCCGTTGAGCGGACCGGCCTGGTGACCGGGCGCCCCCTCGAAGCCGACGTAGATCTCCGGCGCGATGTTGTTGCCGTTGCGGAACTCACGCGGGGTGTCCTGCCCGTACACACCGAGGCCGGTCGCCGAGCGCGAGGCGTGGTGGGCGATGACCAGCGGCTTGCGCCGCATGTCCTTCGCGGCCTTCAGGAACTCGATCATCTTGGCCTCGGTGTCACGGCCACGATCGGCGGGGAAGGGGTCGTTCTTCGCGAAGCGGCTCTCCAGCTCGAAGAGCTGCTGCGCCTCGTCGCTGTGGTGGGGAATCATCAGCGTGTGGTGGTCGAGCGCCGGGGCGTCGAACTCCATCCCCCAGAACTGGAGGACCTCGGGCACCAGTACGCGGGAGCGCAGGAGGTCGGGGTAGGCCTGCTCCAGGTTCACCTTGGAGTGCGTCGGACCGCCGTGGTCCGTGCACATCACCCAGGAGAGACCAAAGTTCTTGGCCATGATCGCGTTGGTGACGATCGGGTAGACCGCGTCGGCACCCTTGTGGAACGTCGGCGGGTTCGTCGTCGTGTCGAACTCACCGCTGTACTCCGAGTGCACATGGTGGTCACCGGCACGCCACACCCGCTTGCCGGAGTCGCCGGACTTCTCCTGCTTGCGGTCGTCGTCGTGGGCGTACGCCGTACCGGCAGCCCCCACGAGCGGGCTCGCGGCGGCCAACGTCGCCCCCACACCCGCGTACTTGACCAGCCGGCGCCGTGAGATCGCCGTCTGCTCGGGGTCTTCGATGTTCTTGTCCGTCACGGTGAAACCTCTCGTCTACAAGCACTGGGGGGCGATGGCCGAGTGTCGAAGAACAAACCGAACACAACATGAACAGGGATCAGGAATACCGCGAACAACGGAATCCGTCCCTCCGGAGCCGAGCCCAAGGGGACGCCCCCGTCCACCACTCGCCTTGTTACTAAAGAACTAAGCTCTATAGTATTAACGGACAAGTCTTCGCGAGATCGATCAGAAGGAGACCGCCTCAGTGGCGTCCCACCGTCGTCCCAAGCAGACCAGCCAGGCCTACACGGCCGTTGTCACGGCGACGGCCGCCGCGGCTGTCGCCGTGACGGCACAGTCGGCTTCGGCCGATCCGCTGCCGGACCCCAACAAGAAGGGGGTCCAGGCGCAGATCGACCGGCTGTACGAGGAGGCCACCCAGGCCACCGAGAAGTACAACGGGGCGAAGGAGAAGGCCGGTGTCCTCCAGAAGCAGGTGGACGACCTCCAGGACACCGCCGCGCGCAAGCAGAGCGATCTCAACGACCTGCGGAACCAGATCGGTTCGATAGCCGCGGCGCAGTACCGCAGCGGCGGGCTCGACCCGTCCGTACAGCTCCTGCTCTCCTCCGATCCGGACGGCTACCTCGACAACGCCTCCGCGCTCGACCAGTTGAGTGCCCGGCAGATCACCGCGCTCCAGCGGTACCAGTCGCAGCAGCGTGATCTCCAGCAGCAGCGCAGCCAGGCCGCGGACAAGCTCAAGGACCTCCAGGAGACCCGCACCGAACTCGGGGACAGGAAGAAGGAGATCCAGGGCAAGCTCGCGAAGGCGCAACGGCTGCTCAACACCCTCACGGCCGAGGAACGGGCCGAGCGGTCCGCCGAGGAGGAGCGCGCCAACCGGTCCAGCGAGCGGGTGCAACTGGGCAACGAGGCCAGTGCCTCCCAGCGCGCCGCCGCGGCCTTCGAAGCAGCGAAGAGCCGGGTCGGTATGCCTTACGTATGGGGCGCGGCCGGACCGAACTCCTTCGACTGCAGTGGGCTGACCTCCTGGTCGTTCAACCAGGCGGGAGTGTCGATCCCCCGTACGTCACAGGAGCAGGCGAACGTCGGAACCCGGATCAACTCCCTGAGCGCGCTCAAGCCCGGCGACCTCATCCTCATGCGCACCGACCTGAGCCATGTCGGTTTCTACGCGGGGAACGGACAGATCCTCCACTCGCCGAAGCCCGGCGCGCAGGTGCGTTACGAATCGATCGCCCGGAGCGGTATGCCGTTCATGTGGGGCGTCCGCATCGGCTGACGGCCGCGACCGGGGGCCCCCGGGACGCGAGGTCAGCCCAGACCGGGAGAGCAGGCGACGAGCAACGGCAGTACGGGAACCACCGTGGCCACCGCGGCGATCGCCCCCGAGACGGCGGGGTGCGGTGCCCCCCGGGGGACAAGGATCCGCTTCATACGGACCGCGACATTCCCGCCGCCCACCGCGAGCGCTCCCCTCGGCGCACGGGCCGCCGCCATCTCGTACATCGCGGTGGCGAGCACCTCGTGCGAGTGGCCGCGCAGCGCGCGGTCGTCCGCGGCCATCTCCATCAGAAGCGCCGTCTGCTCCCTGCCCAGGCGAGCGAGCGGAAGACGGCGGAACACGGAGTGGAACGCCTCCATCGCCGCCAGCACCAGATGGTGGCGGCCCGCGACATGGGCGCGCTCGTGCTCCAGAACGGCGTCGAGCTGTGCCGGCGACAGTTCACGGAGGGCGGCGTCACTGATGACGATCCGGGGGCGGCGTCCCGGCAGACAGTAGGCGGCCGGCCTGTCGTACGGCAGTACGGTGGCGCGCAACCGGGCCGAGTGACGCCCCACCAGGTCCACCGCGTGCCGGTGCCGGTCCCGCAGGCGTCGTGCGCGTACGAGATGGAACGTGAAGCTCGCGGCCAGCACCGAGAAGACGGCGCTCGGCAGTGCGATGGCCAGCCGGTCCGCCGTACCGGCGTCGGGCCGGCCCGTACCGAGGTGCAGCCCGCAGTAGTGCAGGAAGCCCACGAGTCCCGCGTGCAGATGCTCGGTCGGCACAGCCAGCCCGACCGCGGCGAGCGCGACCGCCACCGAGAACGAGACCGCGAGTGCGTGCCACACCACCGCTCCCAGCACGGGAGTCCGGTGCGGCCAGGCGCTGCGCACCAGCAACGGGGGCACGACCACGCCGACCACCGCCGCGTACCCGGTCAGCGCGGCAACCGCGTTCACGGCTTGGCCTGTCGTCCCACGCTTCGCAGCGCCTTGTGGAGTGCGTCGATCTCCTCGGGGGTCATGTTCTCGACGAAGTGCATCAGCGCCGCCGGGCGGTCCCGGCTGGTTCCCAGCCCGTCCTCCATCAGCGCGGCGGCGTATGCCTCACGGCTGCGCGCCGGTGTGTACAGCCAGGCGCGGCCCTGCCTTTCGCGCAGCAGCCAGCCCTTGGTGAACAGGATGTTGGTGACGGTCATCACCGTCGTGTACGCGACGGGCCGGGTCTGATTGATGTCGTCGACGATCTGACGCACCGTGGCCGGACGGTCCCATGTCCACAGACGGTCCATGATCTCCGCCTCAAGATGCCCCAGCCGCCGCATGGCCCCTGTCTTCCCTCCGCCACCGAGTACGCAGGGCCATAGTAGGCGCGGGCGGTTCCCTCACCCGTTCGTGTTCCTCCTGGCGGGCATCACCCCCAACGCACGGTAGCGTGTGTGTCACTGTGCGAATTCGGCCGAGGTGTTTCCGTGAGCACGGCAGATGGGTGGTCGCCCTGCTGCTGGCGGCTCTGGCTGCCCTGTTGATCGGCGGCTGCGACAGCGGCGGGCACCACCGGCTGCTCGATCCCCGTTCCGACCGTCCGGCGGCCTCGGCCTCGGAGTTCTCGTCGGAGTGTGCCGATCCGGATCCTGCCTGCGCACCGGTGGCGGAACACCATCTCGCCGCCCAGGTGGACGAACGCCAGCCGCTTCAGGCACTTTCCGCAGCGGTCGGCGACCGGCCGCAAGCAAGCGGATCGCCTCTGTGTGCCGGCACACCGAGGCGCGGGCCTCCCGCCGCGGGAGGGCGTGAGGTGCTGAGTCAGAGGTGTGTGTCCAGGACGTGACCGGGCCCGGCTGCTCCGGTGCGCGGCGATGTGCCGCCCACCGACGAGCGGACTGACGGCTCCCGATCGCTCCTCTCCCGGGGTGACGCGGTGCGTTGCCGGCAGGTGCGTTGCCGGCAGGTGCGTCACCGCGGTGTGCCCCGGGCCGTACGAAGGACACCAACCGCACGATGACTGAACTCCCCCTGCCCGTAAGGCCGGTCAGCTCGCCACGCAGTGTGCTGGGCGCTGTCGGCAACACTCCCGTGCTGTGGGTGGACGAACCGTTCACCACCGCGCCCAGAGGGTTCTGGGCGAAACTCGAAGGCTTCAATCCCGGCGGCATCAAGGACCGGGCCGCCCTGTACATGGTCGCCCGGGCGCGCGAACGCGGGGATCTGCGTCCCGGTGCCCCGATCGTGGAATCGACCTCCGGCACACTCGGCCTCGGTCTCGCCCTGGCCGGGGTGCTGTACGGGCATCCGGTGCATCTGGTCACCGACCCGGGCATGGAACCGATCGTGGAGCGGATGCTCGCCGCCCACGGGGCCACCCTGTACGTCGTCGACCGGCCCTGTCCCGAGGGCGGCTGGCAGGAGGCGCGCCGTCAGCGGGTCGCCGAACTCCTGGCCGCGTATCCGGGTGCGTGGTGCCCGGATCAGTACCACAACCCCGACAACGTGGCCGCGTACACCGGGCTCGCCGGTGAACTCGCCGGCCAGTTGCACCGTGTCGATGTGCTGGTGTGTGCGGTCGGCACGGGTGGCCACTCCGCCGGGATCGCCCGCGGTCTGCGTGCGCGTATGCCCGCGATGCGGCTCGTCGGAGTCGACACGGTCGGGTCCACGATCTTCGGCCAGCCCGCCCGGACCCGGCTGATGCGCGGGCTGGGCTCGTCCATCTTTCCGCGCAATGTCGACTACGGCTCCTTCAGCGAAGTCCACTGGGTCGCCCCCGCCGAGGCCGTCTGGTCGGCGCGGCGCCTGGCCGCCCGGCAGTTCGCGACCGGCGGGTGGAGTGTGGGCGCGGTCGCGCTGGTCGCCGGGTGGCTGGCCCGTACACAACCCGAAGGGACCCGGATCGCCGCCGTCTTCCCCGACGGGCCCCATCGCTACTTCGACACGGTCTTCAACGACGACTACTGCCGGGCCAACGGCCTTCTCCTCACGGAAGGACCCACCGGGCCGGCGGTCGTCTCCCGGGCCGACGAAGCGGAGGTGTTCGGATGGACGCGCTGCGCCGCGGTCACCGATCCGCTGTCCGCCGCCACGGCGGTGGAAGGGGGACGGCGGTGAACTCCACCTGGCGGAAGGTCCGTTCGTTCGACGCCACGGTTCAACTGCTGCTGGTGAACCAGTTCGCCATCAACCTCGGCTTCTACATGCTGATGCCCTATCTGGCCGCTCATCTGTCGGGCTCGCTGGCTCTGGGCGCCTGGGCGGTCGGGCTCATTCTGGGGATGCGCAACCTCTCCCAGCAGGGCATGTTCCTCATCGGCGGCATGCTCGCCGACCGGCTCGGCCACCGGCCACTGATCATTGCCGGGTGTGCGCTGCGTACGGTCGGTTTCGCGGGGCTCGCCGTCGCGGGCACTCTGCCGGGCCTGTTGGCGGCTTCGGCCCTCACCGGTCTGGCGGGTGCCCTGTTCAATCCCGCCGTCCGCGCGTACCTCGCCGCCGAGGCGGGTGAGCGCCGGGTCGAGGCGTTCGCGCTCTTCAATGTCTTCTACCAGGCCGGGGTCCTGCTCGGTCCGCTGGTCGGACTGGCGCTGACGGCCGTGGCGTTCCCGGTCACCTGCGCGGTGGCGGCGGCGCTCTTCGCGGCGCTGACGCTGTTGCAGTCGCGGCGGCTGCCCGTACGGGAGAGGGCCGCGGGCAGGCGGGAGACCACCTGGCGCGAGCAGGCGGGTACGGTGCTGCGCAACCGGCCCTTCTGGCTGTTCGCCGCCGCCATGACCGGCTCGTACGTCCTGTCGTTCCAGATGTATCTCGCACTGCCACTGGAGACGGAACGCCTGGTGGGCGACGGTGCGTACGGCATCGCGGCGACCAGTGCGCTGTTCGTCGTCTCCGGCCTGGTCGCACTCGCCGGACAGATGCGCATCACGGCGTGGTGTGAACGTACGTGGACGCCTCACCGTTGTCTGGTCGCCGGGCTCGCCGTCATGGCGGTGGCTTTCGTGCCCCCGGCTCTCACCTCAAGTGCCGTTGCCGTACCGGGTGGTTGGGGAGCCGTACTGGTCATGGTGCCGCTGGTGGTGTGCGCGGGTCTGCTGGCGGTGGCGACCGCCGTGCTGTATCCGTTCGAGATGGACACCATCGTCACCCTGTCCGGCGGGCGGTGGGTCGCCACCCACTACGGCCTCTACAACACCGTCTGCGGCATCGGGATCACCGTGGGGAATCTGGTCACCGGCGCGGTCGTCGACGCCGGCCGCCGCACCGGTTTCGCCGCGCTGCCATGGGTGGTACTCGCGCTGGTCGGTGCGGGGTGCGCGACCGCGGTCGCGGCCCTGGCCCGCGGCGGGCATCTCGGTGTGACGACTCCCGCCGCGGTACGGGCGTGAGGCAGCGGGTACGGACGCGGTAGCGGGGGGCCGGTGCACGCCAGGCGCTCGCGCACCGGCCCCTTCGCGGAGCCTAGGCCTGGTTACGGCCGCGCCGTACCCACCACACACCGGCACCCACGGCCAGGACGACCACCACGGCGATGGCCGCGACGATCACTCCGGTGTTGCTGCCGGAGTCCTCCGCCTCTGACGCCTGGGCGGACGGCTCCGCCGTGGCAGCGGGAGCAGGAGCGGACGTGGACGGTGCCGGGGAGGAGGAGCTGACGCTCGGCTCCGGTGTCGGGCTCGGGCTCGGAGCGATGGGAGTGGCTCCGGGTGCCGCCGCCTTTAGTTCCAGCACCGGCGCCGGGTTCTCCGCCTTCTCGCCGTCGCCGGGCACCTCGATCCAGCGGGAGACGTCGCCGTCGCTGTACGTTTCGACGGTCTTGAACACCAGCGACTTCGCGTCCGGCAACTGCCGTACCGTAATGCTGTGTTCGGCGTCCGTGCCCGCCGCGAGCGCGGCGCCGCCCACGGTGTATCCGTCGGCGGTGGCCGTCAGTTTCCACCCCTTGGGCGCCTCTTTGAGCGCCACCGTGTCCGGCGCGATGCCCTGGGGCAGGACGATCCTGAGTTCCTTGATCCCCGCCTCGCTCCTCTCGGCCTCCGAGGTGAAGTTCAGTGTGACGTTCTCGGCCAGGGCCCGCGGATCGGAAGCGGTGACCTCGGCATGCGCGGCAGCGGGTCCGGCCCCCGCCGCCACGACGACCGTAGCGGCGGCCACCGTCACGCCACAGCGCCGGAGGACAAGGGCGATGGATGATGTGTTCACGAAGATCGGGCTCTCTCGGTACGGGCGGACGCACCGTGTACGGGCGGCCCGCCGGGTCAGGGGAACGCGTCTCCTGCCCGGCTTCCCGGAGGCCCCCTGCGTTCGACCACATGTGAGAGCAGCGTTTCGGCGCCGAGTGCCGTCGCGGCGCGCTGCGGGATCCGGCGTACGGACGCCACCGTACGGAGCGGGGCAGGCCATCGCCCCAGGGCGGCGGTGACAAGCGCGATCCAGGCTCTGGCCCAGCGGCCGACCGTACGGGGCAGCCCGCTCAGCGCCCGGTCCGCGCGGTGCATCAACAGGGCCACGGCGACAGCGGCCCCGCAGTGGGCCAGTGTCATCGCCGTCGCACCGTGATGCGCCGCGTAACCCGCGCCCGCCCCGGCATGCCCGTGCGCATGGCCGTGGCCCGGCGCGGCGGGTGCGGACAGCGCCGTGTGCAGGACGAGTTGCGCCCCACCCGTAACGGCTGTCACGGCCCACCACGAGCGGACCTTTCCCGCTCCGAGGGACGAGACCAACCCGATCGCTGCCGCGACGGCCGACAGTCGCAGCCACGGGACGGGTTCCTCCGAGGCGAGGTGATGCCCAACCGCGGCCAGCACGGCACTGGTCAGCGTGAAAACCGCAGCTCTCGCCCACCGGCCGCCCGGCCCGAGCCGCGGCGGCCGGCCGGACTCGTATCCCCCGGGCCAGTTCATGGTGCGCTCATCATCCACGCCCGCGCCCCGGCCCGCGCCCCCACCCCCGGATCTGTGTTGACGCAGGCGGCGGTTCAGCCTTCCTGGATCAGTTTCAGCACGCGCGAACGCAGAACCGCGAATTCCGGCAGCGACTTGGTGTGGAGCTGGTCCCGGTCGGACGGCAGTGGTACGTCGACGACGGCCCGTACGGTGGTCGGCCGGCCGGAGAGCACCAGGACCCGGTCGGCGAGATAGACCGCCTCGTCGATGTCATGGGTGACCAGCACGACCGTAACGCCGAACTCCCTTCGGACCCGCAGGATCAGATCCTCCAGATCGGCCCGCGTCTGGGCGTCGACCGACGCGAACGGCTCGTCCATCAGCAGCGCCTCGGGCTGATAGGCCAGCGCCCGTGCGATCGCCACCCGCTGCTGCATCCCGCCGGACAACTGCCACGGGTACTGGTGCTCGGAGCCCTCCAGACCGACGCCCGCCAGCGCCGCCAGGCCCGCTTCCTGCCTGGCGGCACGGGACAGCCCCTTCGCCCGAAGCGGCAGTGTCACATTGCCCAGCACACTCATCCATGGCATCAACGACCGGCTGTAATCCTGGAAGACGACCGCCAGTCTCTCCGGCGGCCGTTCCACCAGCACGTCGTCCATGAACACCGCGCCTCCCGTCGGTGGCATCAGCCCGGCAAGGCACCGCAGCAAGGTGGTCTTGCCAACGCCTGACGGACCGACGACACAGACGAACTCGCCGCTGCGGACCTCCGCGTCGATACCGTCCAGAACCGGCCTGCCCGTATAGGACTTCGACAGCCCCTCCACCCGCAGCACCACGGGCCCGCCCGCGGCGCCTGATCCAGGAGTCGTGTCACGGGCGCCATGCCCCGTCGAGCCGGTCATCACAGTGATCTCCCGTTCATCCGGCCTGTCCGGCTTGTCACGTCCATCGGGGCTGTCTGGTTGTTTCCGCTGCGTACTGCCGGTGGTGGCGGCCCGGCGCGCATGGGACTCACCTTTGCTCCACGCGCCGCATGCCGCGGTGCCAGCGCAGCAGGACGCCTTCCAGACCGCGGAAGGCGACGTTGACGAGATAGCCGACGATGCCCAGGAACAGCATTCCGGCCCACATGTCGGTGATCGCGAACTGCCGCTGGGCGTGCAGGATGCGGAAGCCGATGCCGCTGGTGGATCCGGCCATCTCGCTGAACACGATCACGGTGATGCCGATCGACAGCGCGGTGCGCACCCCGGCCACGATCTGCGGGCTCGCGGCGGGCAGGATCACGCGCAGCACCCGGTCGCGGCGGCCGAGCCGGTAGCTGGTGACCACGTCCCGCACCACCGTGTCCACCGAGCGCACCCCGTCCACGGTGTTCAGCAGGATCGGCCACACCGTGCCATAGGCGATCAGACCGACCTGCATCTCCGTTCCGATGCCGAACAGCAGAAGAGCGGCCGGAACGAGGGCGACCCCGGGGGTGGCGCGCGCGAACTCCAGGACCGGCGCGAAAGCGTCCGCCAGAAAGGGGACCAGACCGAGCAGGAGACCCGCCGTGATCCCGATGACGACGGCGATGCCCAGACCCGCCGCCAGGTGCGCCAGGCTCGGTACCGCGTCCGACCCGAAGTGCGAGAAGAACCAGATCCGCCGCAGTGCCGAGACGCTGTCGGCGAGCGGCGGGAAATACGCCGAGGTGCTGTCCGCGCTCAGCACCCACCATGTCGCGACGGCTCCCACGGGCAGGATCAGTTCCAGGGCCAGCCCGGTCACAAGCCGGAGCGGCCGGCCGCCGGGCGGGGTCTTCCTCAGCTCGCGGCGGCGGGACGGTACGCCGAGTGCCATCGCAGTGTTCTCCTCTCCAGCGCGAGCAGACCCCGGTTGAGCAGGATGCCCAGCAGTCCGATGACGACGACCACCGCCCACATCCGGGGGACGTCGCCGCCCTGTTCGTAGGTGGTCATCTCGGCGCCCAGTCCGGGTGCCCCGCCGATGAGCTGTGCCGCGATGGCCAGCAGCAGGCTCATGGTGGCGGCGACCCGGATCCCGGTGGCGACAAAGGGGGAGGCGCTGGGCAGCACGACGAACCGGACGTAGTGCCATCGCCCGATCCCGTAGGTCCGCGCCATGTCGCGCAGGTTCGGGTCGAGTTGATGCATGCCGTACATGCTCTGCAGGAGTACGGGCCACAGCGATCCGAAGACCACCAGGACGAGCGCCATCCTCGTGGTGGCGCCGTATTGGAGAAGGACCAGGGGGATGAGAGCGATGGGCGGGATGGAGCGCAGGAAGTCGATGCTGAAACGGGAGACGCGGTAGAGCAGCCCGCTCGCCCCGAGCAGCAGCCCCACCGGCACCGCCGCGGCCAGCGAGAGACCGAGACCGATCGCCCATGTGGTGGCGGTGTCCCGGATGGCCGGCCACAGCGCGCCGTCGGCGAACATCGATCCGAGTGCCCTGCCGATGTCCCAGGGTGCGGCGATGGCCGCGTCCGGCAGGGCGCCCGTAACCACGAGCAACTGCCATACGCCGAGAGCCAGTACGACACACAGCACACGCGCGCCGAGCAGTGCCGCCCGCCGGGTCGGGACGCCGCTCGTGTCCGGCGGGGACGGCGGGGGCACGCCGACGCCCCGCGGGGAAGCCTCGGTGACGGTGTTCACGGCCGGGGGACCAGGATGTACGGCTTCAGGTCGATCGGGGAGGTGAGGATCCCGTACCTGACCATCAGCGACTGAAGGGTGTCCAGCGGCTGTTGGGTCAACGGCCGGTCCGGGAAGGTGGGCAGAATGATCTCGGCCAGGACATCGGCGCTGGTCGTGGTCGACGTGGCCGCCACCTGCCGGATCTTCGCCGGGTCCTTGCCCAGTGCGGCATTGGCCGCGTCGATGGATTCGGAGAACGCCTCGACCACCTCGGGATGGCTCATGGCATAGCTTTCCGACGTCAAGTAGACGATGTTCGGGACGGTGGGAATCGATGTGGACATCACCGGCAGCAGATCCGTGAGGCCCGCCGACCGCGCCTGGGACACGAACGGCTCGTTGAGCACCGCACCGTCCACCTTCCCGCTCTCCACCGCGGCGACCATCTGTGTGAACGACATCTCGACGAAGCGCACATCCCGCGATGTGCCGCCCTTGGCGTCGATCGCTGCCTGAGCGGCCACCTGCGCCAGCCCGCCCAGCGCGTTGACGGCGACGGTCCTGCCGGACAGCCCCGCCACCGAGGTGACCTTGCCGCGCCCCACCACCAGGACCGTGGAGTCCTTGGCCGCCTCGGTGGAGTTCACACTGCCCTGTCCGACGATCTTCACCGGCATCTTCTCGCTGATCGCCTTGATCGCGCCGAGCGGATCGGCGGCGGTGAACTGGATCTGCCCGTTGAGCAGCAACGGCAGCGCCTGAGCCCCTGACGTCACCTGCTGCGGTGTCGCCGCGAGTTTGTGCGCCTTGAACGTGCCGTCCTGTGTCGCGAGAAACAGCGACGTGTTGGTCAGTGTCGGCGAGGTGCCCACCGTGACCGATGTGATGCCGTCACCACCACCGGACGACGGACCGGAACCGTCCGCCGACCCGGAACCGCAGCCGGTCAGCAGGACAACGGCTCCTGCGACGAGCAGTGCGGGGAGAGAAGCTGAACGAAAGTGCTTGGCCATGAGGACCTCTCGCCAGTCAGCCGCGATCGAATGCTGCGATGGTCATCAGATTTCACTATCATGTCAATAGTATTTCCTAGATATATCTGACGCCCGAGACGCCCTCCGGGCCCGGTGGGATGAGGGAGCAGGCGGTTGTTCCGGCTCGTCGGCCAGATATACCTTGGGCATTGTTGACTACGGAGGTGGACGGGTCCATGGCGGAGCAGCGCAGGACTCTGATGGCGGCCGAGCCTGAAGCCGAGCAGCCCGCTCGCAGGCTCTCGCTGACCGAGCAGGTGTACCACCGGCTCAAGGAGGAGATCCTCCAGGTCCGCCACGGTCCCGGGGAGCTGCTGCTCGAACCCGAACTCGCCGCGCGCTACGGCATTTCGAAGACCCCGGTCCGCGAGGCCCTGCGGTTGCTGCTCCAGGACGGCTGGGTCCTGGTGATGCCGCGCAAGGGCTATCTCGTACGCCCGGTCCGGCTGGAGGACATCCGTGAGGTGTTCGAGGTCCGCCGGATGATAGAACCCGTGATGGCCGGACAGGCGGCACATCTGCGCACCGGCAAGGACATCGCCCGGCTGTCCGGCCTCTGCTCCGAGCAGTCCCGCGACGCGGCGTCGATCGAACCAGCGCTGGACGCGGCGCGGGCCTTCCACAGCGAGCTGGCAGCCCTGACCGGCAACGGCAGGGCGCTGGCGATCCTCACCGACCAGCTCGACGAGGTACGCCGGCTGCACCACCTCATGCCGAAGGCCGAGCACCACATCACGTCAACCGTGGAACTCGACGCGCACCGCCAGATCCTGGCCGCGGTTGAGGCGAAGGACGCGCGGGCGGCCGCGGATCTGATGAGCGATCACGTCACCGAGGTGGCCGAGGCGATGGTCGACGCCTTCGCGGGCATGCGCCGCTGACAGCGGCGCGTACCGGGCTCGGTGCCGGGATCGCGGCGGTGCCCTCACCGGTCCGGAGCGTCCCACTGGGTGCCGAGCCCGTCGGCCTCTTCGAACACCAGCCATGTCCGGGTGGCGCGCACCCCGGGGATGTCCTGGATCGACTCCAGAACAACGTGCCGCAGTGCGGTGTTGTCAGGTGCCCGCACCAGCACGAGCACGTCGTAGTCGCCTCCCACCAGGGCGAAGTGCTCGATGTGCGGGATCTCCCGCAGCCTGCCGGAGACGGCCCGCCAGGCGTTCTGCTCGATGGTCACCGATACGTAGGCGCTCGTGCCCAGCCCGAGTCTCTTCGGGTTCAGCCGGGCTGTGAAGCCGGAGATGATGCCGTCCTCCGTCAGCCGGCCGATGCGCGCGTAGGCATTGGCCCGCGAGATGTGCACATGATCGGCGAGAGCGCGCACGGACATGCGCCCGTCGCGCCGCAGGGCGGCGATGATCGCGCGGTCGACGGCGTCGAGTCCGGCGGCAGAACGTCCGGCCTCCGGACCCGCGGGACCGTCGACAATCGACACTTTGCACTCCATCCCGAGAGGGATCGGCAATCCCTCTCTTGTTATGGCTACCGCTTGAACAGTTATACCGGAGCAGGCCACGATTCGCGTGTCAAGTGTCCAGAGAAAGCGGTGCAGCATGTCCGTGAAGGCTCTCCGCCAAGCGGTTGACGGCCTCCTCCCCTCACTCGCGCCGGTGCGATTCGTGGCCCCCGACGGCAGGCCCGTCAAACCTCCGGCGGGTTATGCCGAACCGGCGGACGAGCTGCTGCGCGAGGCCTATCGCCGCATGGTTCTCGGCCGCCGGTTCGACACCCAGGCCACCGCCCTGACCAAGCAGGGACGGCTCGCGGTGTACCCGTCGAGCCGTGGCCAGGAGGCCTGCCAGATCGCCGGTGTCCTGGCGCTGCGCGAGCAGGACTGGCTGTTCCCGACGTACCGCGACTCCGTCGCCCTGGTCTCCCGCGGTATCGACCCCATCGAGGTCCTGACCCTGCTCCGCGGTGGCTGGCACTGCGGTTACGACGCGGCCGCCACCCGCGTGGCTCCCCAGTGCACTCCGCTGGCCACTCAGACGATCCACGCCACCGGCATGGCCGAGGCGCTGCGCCGCAAGGGCGAGGACAGCGTCGTCATGGCCTTCATCGGCGACGGCGGGACCAGTGAGGGCGACTTCCACGAAGCCCTCAACTACGCCGCCGTGCTGCGGGCACCGGTGGTGTTCTTCATCCAGAACAACAAGTACGCGATCTCCGTACCGCTGTCCCGGCAGACCGCCGCGCCCTCACTGGCGTACAAGGGCATCGGGTACGGGGTGCCGTCGGAGCAGGTCGACGGCAATGACCTGGTCGCTGTCCTGTCGGTGCTGCTGGCCGCGGTGGAGCACGCGCGGTCGGGCGAGGGACCGTTCCTGGTCGAGGCGCACACGTACCGCATGGAGGCCCACACCAACGCCGATGACCCGACCCGCTACCGGCCGCAGCGGGAGGTGGAGGAGTGGGGCACCGCGGATCCCCTGGCCCGGCTCGAAACATATCTGCGGGGACGGGAACTGCTCGGTGCCCAGGACATCGAGGAGGCGAAAGAGGCCGCTGAGGCCTTCGCCGCACGGGTCAGGGCCGGGATGAACACCGACGTCGAGGCCGATCCGATGGAACTGTTCGACCACGTCTTCGCCGAACCCACCCCTCAACTGCTGGAGCAGCGGGCCCAGCTCGCCGCCGAGCTGCACCCCCAGGAGGACTGATCCATGGCCTCGATGACGATGGCCCAGGCGCTCAACAGCGCGCTGCGTGACGCGCTGCGCGCCGACGAGCGGGTGCTGGTCTTCGGCGAGGACGTCGCCGCGCTGGGAGGCGTGTTCCGGATCACGGACGGGCTGACCAAGGAGTTCGGGGAGGACCGCTGTTTCGACACGCCCCTGGCCGAGGCCGGGATCGTCGGCCTCGCGGTGGGCATGGCGATGGGCGGGTTCCGGCCCGTGGTGGAGATGCAGTTCGACGCCTTCGCCTACCCGGCGTTCGAGCAGATCGCCTCGCATGTGGCCAAGCTGCGCAACCGGACCCGCGGGCGTCTCTCCCTGCCCCTGGTGATCCGCATTCCGTACGCGGGCGGCATCGGCGGGGTGGAACACCACTGCGACTCCAGTGAGGCCTACTACGCCCACACCCCGGGCCTGAAGGTCGTCTCCCCCGCGACGGCCGAAGACGCCTACTGGCTGCTGCGGGACGCGATCGACGACCCGGATCCCGTGATCTTCATGGAGCCCAAGCGGCTGTACTGGTCGAAGGAAGAGGCCGATACGGAAACTCGTCAGGCGCCGCCGTTCGGACGGGCGGTCGTGCGGCGGAAGGGGCAGGACGGCACGCTCCTGGCCTACGGTCCCTGTGTCTCCGTCGCCATGCAGGCGGCCACGGCCGCGGCGGAGGAGGGGATCAGCCTGGAGGTCGTCGACCTGCGCACCATAGTGCCCTTCGACGACGAAACGGTGACGCACTCCGTGCGCAAGACGGGCCGGTGCGTCGTCGTGCAGGAGGCCCAGGGATTCGCCGGTGTCGCCGCCGAGATCACGGCCCGTGTCCAGGAGCGCTGCTTCCACTCCCTGGCCGCGCCGGTCCTGCGCGTCACCGGCTTCGACATCCCCTATCCCCCGCCGAAGCTCGAACACGCGCATCTTCCCGGCGTCGACCGTGTGATGGATGCCGTCGACCGGCTTCAGTTCGACGACGAGCCCGACGTCCGCCATCTCGTCCGGGGGGTGTCATGACGGCGACCAGCATCGGTTCGGAGCAGTTGTTCCGAATGCCCGACCTCGGTGAAGGCCTGACCGAGGCCGAGATCACCGAGTGGAGAGTGGCGGTCGGCGACACGGTCGAGATCGACCAGATCGTGGTCGAGGTGGAGACCGCGAAGGCAGCCGTCGAGGTGCCGGTCCCCTACGCGGGCACCGTCGTGAGGCTGCACGCCGAGGCAGGGGCGTCCGTCGGTGTCGGTGAGCCTCTCATCTCCGTCGGCGCCGCGGCTCTGCCTCCGGCCCCCGAGGACTCCGCGCAAGCGGCGGCGGCTCAGTATCGCGAGGAGGAGCAGGCCGGCTCGGGCAACGTACTGATCGGGTACGGCACCGGGCACGCCCCCACCGCGCGACGCCGCCGACGACGCGGCACCCCTGCGGCCTCCACTTCGGCACCGACAACGGCACCGGCCGCCGCCAGTCCCGCCGGTCACGCCGGCGCCGACGGACTCGCCCCGCGTGTGATCTCCCCGCTGGTACGCAAACTGGCCCGGGAGAAGAACGTGGACATCACGGCACTCGTGCCCAGCGGCCCGTACGGGGTGATCCAGCGCCGGGACGTGGAACGCGCCGTCACTCAGGCAGTGGACGCCACGTCCGCTGATCCCGGGACCGCGGTCGCGGACCGTCAGGACCCGGTGGTGGAGCGGATCCCGCTGCGAGGACTTCGCCGGGCTGTCGCGGACAAGCTGTCCCGCAGCCGCCGGGAGATCCCCGACGCGACCACCTGGGTCGACGCGGACGCCACCGCACTGCTGGAGACGAAGAACGTCCTCCAGGCCGCCGACCCGGATCAGGGCATCGGTCTGCTCGCCCTCCTGGCCCGTATCTGCGTCGCCGGCTTGCGGCGCCATCCCGAGCTGAACTCGACGGTCGACACGGACAACAACGAGATCGTCCGGTTCCCCCATGTCAATCTCGGCTTCGCCGCTCAGACGGAACGAGGACTGGTCGTACCCGTCATCCGGGACGCCCACCTCCTGACCACGGCACAGATGGCGGCCGAGTTCAAACGTCTCACCGGTCTGGCGCGTTCGGGCTCCCTGCCACCCGACTGCCTGACCGGTGGGACCTTCACCCTCAACAACTACGGCGTGTTCGGTGTCGATGGCTCGTCGGCCATCATCAACCACCCCGAAGCGGCCATCGTCGGCTTCGGACGCGTCATCGACAAGCCGTGGGTGGTGGGCGGCGCTCTCGCCGTACGCAAGGTCGTCCAGATCTCCCTCAGTTTCGACCACCGCGTCTGTGACGGCGGTGTGGCGGGAGGCTTCCTGCGCTACGTGGCCGACCGTGTCGAAAGCCCGACGACGCTGCTGGCCGATGTGTGACGGCCGTGCCGGAAGCAACACACAACGCGAAGGTGGAACGGGTATGACCCCCGGCTACGAGACACTGCTGGTCGACGAGAAGGACGACCGCGTCGTCGTCACACTGAACCGTCCCCACGCCCGCAACGCCATCAACGCGCGCATGGTGGAGGAACTGCACCAGGTGTGCGGTCTGCTGGAGCGACAGCCGCGTCTGCTGCTGCTGACCGGACAGAACGGGGTGTTCGCCGGCGGCGCCGACATCGGCGAACTCCTCCGTCGCGGTCGGGACGAGGCGCTGCGGGGCATCAACAGCCGTCTCTTCGAACGCCTCCGCCATCTGCCACTGCCGACCGTGGCGGCCCTCGACGGATGGGTGCTGGGCGGCGGGGCGGAGCTGTCGTACGCCTGCGACATCCGTATCGCGGGCCCGAGCACGGTGTTCGGCAACCCGGAACCGGACCTGGGCATCATGGCGGCCGCCGGTGCCTGCTGGCGCCTGGCGGAGCTGGTGGGTGAGTCGCTCGCGAAGCAGGTGCTGCTCGCGGGCCGCCGCCTGGACGCCTCCGCCGCTCTCGCGGCGGGGCTGGTCGCCGATGTGGTGCCGGCCGACCAACTGCTGGCGGAGGCACACGCGTTGCTCGACCGGATGGCACGGTCGTCCCTCACGGCCCTGCGGCTGACCAAGCTGGTCGTGAACGCACCCGCGGCGCACCCCGTCGCGGACGATCTCGCCCAGGCCGTGCTGTTCGAGGGGCCGGACAAGCAGGACCGTATGACACGTTTTCTCAGCGAGCGCGGAAAGTCCCGCTGAGCGACGCCCCCGTGGGGCCCGGCCGACCGGGATCGGGCCTCTGACCCGATCCCGCGTCTCCCCAATGGCCGCGAGGGCCTCCCTCACCGCCCGGCATTCCGCCCTCCTGCATCATGCCCGGAGGAGGTCCGCCGGGACGGTCCATGGTGACCGGACGGGTGGACGCGAGGGTCGAGGCCAGCTCGACCACCGCAGCCGGACGGCGCGGTCTCACCGGAGACGTTCGCAAACGAATGGCGTGAAGCGAAGGAACGTGCGTCGGCGGGCGAGCCGGGGAATTCAGGGCCGAAGGTGAATTCCAGCCCGATCAGCCCCTCGTAAGCGACTTCCCGGAGGGCCGTGATGATGCGCACGAAGTCCAGGCCACCAGTGCCCGGACAGGTGCGATCCGGGATATCGGCGAACTGAACATGCAGGCATTCCTTGGCGTATCGGGCTATGGCCTGGGAAGGGTCCTGCCCTCTACGCGCCACATGGTAGACGTCGAGGAGGATTCCCGTGTTGAGGGCTCCGGCCTGCCGGGCTCGCCGGACGACATCAACCGCGTCTTCCACGTCGGGCAGCAGATAAAGAGGGTTGTCCGTGGGGTTGAGTGCTTCCACGAGTACGGAGATGCCGCGGGCCCGAGCACAGCGGGCGGCGAAAAGCAGGTTGTCGAACGCGGTGCGGTGCTGGGCGCTTTCGCTGTGGTCCGGCAGACGGTTGCCGTACGGCAGATTCAGCAGGCGGCAACCGGCCTCGGCGGCGAACTCCACAGCAGCGACGATGCTGTCCCGGCAGAGTTGCCGCCGGTCGGGATCGCTGAGGATTCCCCGTTCTCCCGCCGTGAAGTCACCTGCCGCGATGTTCATGCACACCAGTCGCGTACCGGCCGCCGTCAACGCCGTACGCAGGTCCTCGGTCTGCTGCCTGGTGGGGTGGGCGGTGGGAAACGGCCACCATGTCTCCACGAGGGAGAATCCGGCGGCCGCCGCGGCATCGATGCGCGGGACCAGGGCGTGGTCCCGCAGCGGAGGCAGTGAAAGGTTCAGCGCATACCGGTCGTCTACGCTGTCGGTCGTCATCCTCCGTCCCCGCCCAGCGTTCTGCGCAGGGCGTCCGTGATGAGCGGCGTGTGGAGTCCCGGGTCCGCCTCGTTGTGCGTCCACGCGATGTGGCCGTCGGGCCGGACGAGGACGGCTCCGCCGGGGGCCATGCGGTACAGGCGGGCGAATTCCTCCGGATCCACATCACACTCCGCCCCGGGTACCTGGACGGTCCGCAGGGGCAGTTGGAGGTGTTCGCCGATCTGTGTGGCGGCTGCCCGCCAGTCCTGGCCCCGCGATCCGTACAGCAAGGTGAAGTGCCCGTCGAGCATGTCGAGGATGGAGCGCCGCTCACCCTCGGACCGCAGCCACAGATGCGGTGCCCGGCGGCCGACGGCCGCGGCGAAGGGTTCGGCGTCGTCGTCGGCGTCCGGACCGGGAGCGAGGGCTCCGTCGGTGTAGCGGAAGGCGAGGTCCCGCTCCAGTGCGGCGAGGTGTGCGCGCTGCCGGTCGATGGGGGCGCCGGCAGGAGCTTTGGTGACGATGCGTTCCCAAACGGCGTCGAATCGCTCGGCGTTCTCCTTGCTCCACCGGGCGTTGGAGCACGCGACCGGGCGCCGCTCGGACTCGTAGGTGTCGAGCAGTTCCTGCGAGGCCAGTCCCCGGCGTACCAGATCGATCTTCCACACCAGGTTGTGCACGTCCTGCACCCCGGTGTTGAGGCCGAATCCGCCGGTGGGCGGGAAGACATGAGCCGCGTCCCCGGCCAGGAAGACGGAGCCGGCCCGGTAGCGCTCGGCCACGCGCGCTTCCACCGCGTAGGTGGCGGCGCTGATGATCTCGGCCGGGCACGGCTCGCCGACAGCGGCCTCGATGAGGTCGTGGGCCTGCGGCTCGGTGAGAGTGCCCGGATGTCCGCCGTCCTTGCTCCGCATCCGGAAGGTGAGCCAGCGGGTGTGCCCGTCGACCGGGGCCACGGTCACGAACCCGCCGTCCTTCGCGGCCGTCAGGAACTGGATGGCGGTCCGGTCACCGAGAAGTGCGGAGATGTCGCCGTGCCAGTAGACGCTCTGCCAGTACCCGACGGTCTCGCCTTCCATGGTGATGCCCAGTGCGGCGCGGGTGGGACTGGCCGCTCCGTCGCAGGCGATCACATGACGTGCCGTCAGTTCCCTGGGTGCTCCCCCGGCGGTGGGTTCGAGGACGGCACGCACCTGGTGGTCCTCCTGTGTCAGCCGGCTGACCGTGGTGCCGAAGAGCGCCTCGACTCCGGGGGCCGTGGCGACTCGCTCGCGCAGGATGCGTTCGAGGGTGTCCTGCGGGACACGGCACGTGCCGGACGGCCCCAGGGTGGTGTCCTCCTGGCCGGGCGGGGTACGGCCGTACTCCTCGCCGGCGAGCGAGTCGCAGTAGACGAAGCCGTACTGGGGGCCGGGGATGGCCCGGGCCCGGATTTCCTTCTCCAGCCCCCAGAAGCGGAACAGTTCCATGCCCCGGTCGCGCACCCCCCGCGCCTTCGGGTGGGCGTAGGGCTGGGGGAACTTCTCCACGATGGTGCAGGGGATGCCGTACCGGGAGGCGAGCAGCGCGGCGCTGAGGCCGACCGGACCGCCTCCGACGACCAGCAGGTGTGTCTCGTTCACCGGGACACTCCGGCGGCGTCGGCGATCGGGGTCTCCATCACGCCCAGCCCGCTGATCTCCATACGGACCACGTCCCCGGCGAAGAGGAAGACCGGAGGATTCTGGAAGGCGCCGCAGCCCGTGGTGGTGCCGGTGTAGATGATGTCGCCCGGCGAGAGTTCGAGGACCTTGCTGAAGTCGGCGATCAGGCCCGGGATGTCGACGATCATCTCGGAACTCCAGCCGTCCTGACGCAGCTCTCCGTTGACCCAGCAGCGGAGACGGAGATTGTGCGGGTCGGGGATCTCGTCCTTGGTGACCAGCCACGGCCCGAACGGGGCTCCGGTCGGAATGCCCTTGGCACGGGTGATCTGGGAGTACAGAGGGCTCAGGCCGATGTCCTTGAACGCCATGTCCCGTGCGGTGACATCGTTGCCGATCATGTACCCGGCCACGTGGTCGTACGCGTCCTCGCGGGCGATGCGGTGTCCGCCGCGCCCGATGACCACGGCGATCTCCGTTTCGTAGTCGAGCTGTTCGGATCCGGCGGGACGTACGAGGGCGTCGTGCGGGCCGATCACGGTGTTGGAGGGCTTGAAGATCAGCAGGGGCTCGGAAGGGGACGGGGCGTTCTTCTTTCCTGATGCCTCGTCCACGTGCGACTGGTAGTTGCCGCCCGCGACGATGATCTTCTCCGGCCGCGGAACGGGCGGCCCCAGACGGGTGGAGGTGACGTCGACGGTCTCGGCCGGATCCCGCAGCGCCGATTCGACGATGGGCTGGAGGAAGGGGAGGAAGGCCAGGATCGCGTTGATGTCCAGCGTGGGCAGGCCGGCCCTGGCAAGCACCGGTGCCAGCGGCATGATGCGCTGCTGGTCGTCGAGCAGAACGCCGGGCTGTTCACAACGGGGAGGCCCGAAACTGACGATCTTCACGGCACGTCTCCTCAGATCAAGGACGGTCGGCGGGTACGGCGGGTACGGCGGGCGAGGGCTCCGCCGTCGCGGTCAGGAAGTCGAAGTCGCAGCCCTCGGGGGCTTGTGTGATGTGTCGCCGGTACAGGGCGGCGTAGCCGCGGCGGGGTGCGGGGGCGGTGACTGCCGGGGTGCGCCGGGCGAGTTCCGCTTCGTCCACGTCCAGGTCGAGGCGGCCGTCGAGGGCGTCCAGGACGATGGGATCGCCGTCGCGGACGAGCGCGAGCGGGCCTCCCTCGGCCGCCTCCGGTGCGACATGGAGGACGACGGTGCCGGTGGCGGTGCCGCTCATCCGGGCGTCGGAGATCCGTACCAGGTCGGTGACGCCCTTGTGCAGCAGCCTTCTGGGAATGGGCAGTTGGCCCACCTCGGGCATTCCGGGGCCGCCGACTGGGCCGGCCCCGCGCAGGACGAGGACGGAGTCCTCCGTGATGCCGAGGCCGGGGTCGTCGATACGGGCATGGAGGTCGGCGACTCCGTCGAAGACGACAGCCGGGCCGCGGTGCCGCCACAGGCGCGGATCGGCCGCGGAACGTTTGAGTACGGCTCCCGCCGGCGCGAGGGTGCCGTGGAGCATGGCCAGTCCGCCTGCCGCGAAGACCGGATCCGCGGCTGTACGCAGCGCGGGACTGTCCCGGTGTGTCACACGGCTCAGGACCTGGGCCCAGGTCTCCCCTGTTCCGGCGAGCGCGTCGGTGTGCAGCAGGGGCTGGAGCTCCTTGAGCACGGCGGGCAGTCCGCCGGCCTCTTCGAGGTCTTCCAGAAGGTGCGGCCCCGACGGGCGCACCTGTGCCAGGACCGGTGTGGACCAGCTCCACTCGGCCATGGCGCGCATGCCCAGCCGGTGGCCGATCCGGCCGGCGATGGCTTCCAGGTGGATGACGGCGTTGGTCGAACCGCTGACCGCGCACAGCATCCGGAAGGCGTTCTCCAGTGCTGCGGGGGTGACGAAGTCGGTGGGGGGCTGCCCGCCGCGGGCCCGTTCCACAGCACGGCGCCCGGTCTCCTCGGCGGCAGCGGCTCGGGCACCGCTGGTCGCGGGGAGCAGGCTGGAACCGGGCAGGGACATGCCGAGGGTCTCGGCGATCATGGCCATGGTGACGGCGGTGCCCAGCACATTGCAGGTGCCCACACCGGGCACGAGGAGACCCTCGACGGTCTCCCATTCGTCCTCGCCGAGAGCACCGGAGCGACGGCGGTCCGACAGCGTCCACAGGTCGTCGATGGTCAGGGGCGCACCGTGCAGGCGGCCCACGGCGCGGGGCCCCGCCGTGACCGCCATGGCGGGCTTGCCCGCGCTGATCGCCCCCATGAGCTGGGCGGGTACGGTCTTGTCGCATCCGCCGAGCAGGACGACCGCGTCGATGGGCGACGAGCTGATCATTTCCTCCACGTCGATGGCCATGAGGTTGCGCAGGTAGAGGGTGCTGGGACGGATGAACGGCTCGGCCAGGGAGATCGTGGGGAACTCCAGCGGGAATCCACCGGCGGCGACGACGCCCCGCTCGACCGACCGGGCGAGGTCGCGCAGGCCCGCGTTGCAGGGGTTGAGTTCGCTGAAGGAGTTGCAGATGCCGATCACGGGCCTGCGGCGGACCGCCGCGGCGCTGTGTCCGGCTCCTCTCATGAAGGCACGGTGAATGAATCCGTCACGGTCGGGCGAGGAGAAGACGTCGCCGTTGCCCTTCTTGGTGTCGTTCTGCGACATCAGTTCGCCTCCGCCGTAGAGGAAGGTGCGCGCGTGGAGGAAGGTGCGGGTGCGGACGGCTCGCGGTCGTAGGCCCTGGCGAGCTGCGCGATGTCCCCGCTGCCCGCACCGGCGTCCGTCAGTGTGGTGAAGACCCGCCGGGCGGCCGGAAAGACCCGCAGCGGGAGATCAACTGTTGAGGAGAGTTCGGCGACCGCGTCCTGGACCGCGGACAGGCCGCCGATGGTTGCTCCCGTGGGCGCCGTGGAGGGCGTGAGGGCCGCGGGAAGGCAGTAGTCCAGCATGGCACTCGCCGCCCAGCCCGACATCAGGACGTTTTTGGCGAGCCGCGCGGGAAGCCCCAGCCGGTCGACAAGGGCCGCTGCTTCGGCAGCGGCCGCCACATGGACGCTGACCAGGAGCTGGTTGACGAGCTTGAGCTCCAGTCCCGTACCCGCCGCTCCGACATGGATGATTTCCCGGCAGTAGGCCGCCAGCAGCGGCCGAACTGCTTCGATGTGCTCGGCTCGGCCGCCGGACATGCACGTCAGCTCCCCCAGGCGCGCACGCCGCGGGCCTCCCGTCACCGGGGCATCCACAAACCCGGCGCCGCGCTCCGCGGCCCGTTCGGCGAGATCACGGGCCACTCGTGGGGCGAACGTGCCGTGTTCCACGAGCAGATGGTCCGCCTGAACTGCGGCGATGATCCCTTCCGGGCCGAGGTAGACCTCCTGGACCGCCTTCTCGTCCAGGAGGCAACCAATGATCACGTCACTGTCGGCCGCGAGCTGCGCGGGAGTTTCCGCCGACTCGGCTCCGGCCTCGATGAGGGGTGCCACCTTGGCTCGGCTACGGGCGTGGACAGAGAGGCGGTGGCCGGCGGCCAGCAGCCGCCGGGCCATCGGAAGCCCCATGACGCCGGCTCCGACGAAGCCGACCCTGGGCAACACACTCACTGCTGCTCCCTCCCGCTGGTATGCGAGAAAGATCGTGGAGTATTGCTGAGATGTCAATAGTGTCTTACAGATATATTTCTCATACGTCGGGATCAGGTCGCTGGGATCTCCGCGGTGGCGACGATCGTGGCCCGGCCCAGGATGTGCGACGCGATGGTGAAGCCGAGGAACGCCGGGGTGCCCTCGGCGGGGACGCCGATGTCCGCCACGTCCAGGGCGTGCACGGTGATGAAGTAGCGGTGCGGGCCGTGACCGGCCGGCGGGGCGGCGCCGACGAAGCGGGCCATCCGGGCGTCGTTCGGTAGCTGGAAAGCGCCGGCCGGCAGGCCGGAACCACTGTCGTCCCCGGCTCCCTCGGGGAGATCGGTGACCTCGGCCGGGATGTTGGCGACGGCCCAGTGCCAGAAGCCGGACTGCGTCGGCGCGTCCGGGTCGTACACGGTCACCGCGTAGCCCCGCGTGCCCTCGGGCGCGCCCGACCAGCTCAGTTGCGGCGAGCGGTCCTCGCCGCCCGGAACTCCGAACATGCCGGACATCTGCGCGGCCGGCAGCGCCTCGCCGGTCCGCACACTGGCGCTGGTCACGGTGAAGGCGGGCGCCGACGGCAGCCCGGCGAAGGGATCGTTCCCGTTCATTCCCTGGTGTTCCTCTCCTCGGGATCTCAGAATCGATTATTACATGGATAATCGATTATGCGGTACGGTGGACTCATGACGGGACGCGGATCACCATCGGAGCGGCTTTACACCACGCTGCGCGCGGCCATCCTGCGCGGGCTGTTCGCGCCGGAGCAGGCGCTCAAGCCGCAGGAACTGGCGAACACCGAGGGGGTCAGCCTCGCCGTCGCGCGCGAGGCCCTGCTCCGGCTGGTGGGCGAGGGGCTGGCGACCCGGCTGCCGAACCGGGGGTTCGCGGTCCCGGCAGTGAACGCCGAGCGCTGGCAGCAGATCGCGGAGGCGCGTGCCGTCACCGAGCCGGTGATGCTCCGGCTGTCTATCGAGCGGAGCGGGGTCGACTGGGAGGTACGAGTCCGGGCCGCCCACCACCACCTCGCCCGCACGCCGTTTCAGGAGCCTGGCGGTACGTTCGTATCCGACGAGTGGTCCGAGGCGCACCGCCGGTTCCACCGCGCGCTTCTTGAGGGCTGCGGCAACCCGGTGCTTCTGGACGGCTTCGACCGCATGTGGACGGCGAGCGAGCTGGCGCGGCGCTGGTCCGGCGCCATCGTCCCGGAGCGGGACGGCACGAAGGAGCACGCCGCTCTGGAGGCGGCCGCCCTGAGCCGGGACGCCGATCGCGCGGCCGGCCTGCTCGCCCGGCACATCCTGCGTACCGCCCAGAGCCTGACCGTGCGCACCGCACACGAAGACTGACCTCCGCGGCAGCCCGGACGAATTCAGCAGCCAAGACGAGTTCAGGAGACACACATGGACACGACCGCCGGCCGTCGCTGCCACGGCGTCGTCAATCCCCTGCACACAGCCATGTACTTCGCACCCGAGCCGGCGGACCAACTCGCGGCGCTCGGGCTGGAGCGAGGGGCCATGGCCTACTTCGCGGGCCGTGCGGCCCCGCTCGGAACGGTCGGCGCGGGCACGGTCACGGCGACGTTCTACAACTTCAACCACGAGCACGTGGCGCGGCACATCCCCGCGGCATGGACGCTCACCACGCCGGAGGCGGTACTCGCCGCACGGCTGCGCGGGGCGGACGGGACGCTGCGGCGGCTGCTCGGGGACGAGGCCCTCGCGTCGAAGGAGATGGCGGAGGCGGCCGAGCTGGCGCTGCGCGCCACCGAGGCGTGCCGCCGCGAGGGACGGCCGCTGTACGCCGCGAACGCCGACCTTCCTGTACCCGAGGAGCCGCATCTGGCCATGTGGCACGCCGCCACACTCCTGCGCGAGCACCGGGGCGACGGCCACCTCACCGCTCTGACGGTGGCCGGCCTCTCCGGGATCGAGGCGCTGGTCCTGCACAACGCCACCGGCAGAACAGTGACGTCGGCCGTGCTCAGGCAGACCCGCGGATGGTCCACGGAGCAATGGGCCTCCGCCCGGGACCGGTTGCGCGAACGCGGTCTGCTGGACGGAGCGGGGGACCTCACCGAGGCGGGCGCGGCCCTGCGCGGTGAGGCCGAGGCGCTCACCGACCGCCTCGACACCGCCCCGTACGACCACCTCGGCCCGGCCGCCACCGCGCGCCTCACCGAACTGGCCGACGGCTTCACCCGCGCGGCGAGGGCCGCGGGCGCCTTCCCCGCACAGCTCTTCGGCAAGGGCTGAGACGCCCGGCCGCGTGGTGTGTCAGGTCACCGGGCCCTGGCGGTAGGCGTGGACGACTCGCGGCCCGTGGAGGACGGCGGGTCCGGCGAGGACGGCTCCGGCGAGGCGGCGGCCCGTGGGCTCGCAGGCGCCTTGATAGCGCTGCGTAATCAGGAATACACGGAAACGGCTACGGGTTGAGATCCGCATGACGGATACGCAATTCGACCCGCGCGCACTCCTCGCGCAAAGCCGGCTCGGTGTGCTCGCGACGATCAAGTCCGACGGCCGCCCCCAACTCTCCCCTGTCATGCCGTCCTACGATCAGGCCTCCGGTGTCATCCAGGTGTCGACGACCGAGGGGACCGCCAAGTGCGCGAACCTGCGTAGGGACCCGCGAGCCGCACTGGAGGTGACCAGCCAGGACGGCTGGGCATGGGCCACCGCCGAGGGCACGGCCACAGTTGTCGGGCCCGGGACCGACCCGCACGGTCCCGAAGTCGAGGCACTGGTCGACTACTACCGCAACGCCGCCGGTGAACACCCGGACTGGGACGAGTACCGGTCGGTCATGGTGTCCGACCGGAGGGTCCTGATCACCATGACGGTCGACAACGTGTACGGCACCAAGCTCCGTTGACAGCCGCCGGGCGCGTGGACGGTACCCGTGTCCATGCCGCCCGCACCTGGCCGGGCGCTGATCCGGTACCCCTCGATGGTGCCCGGATCAGCGCCTTACGCAGTCGCCTTACGCAGTCGGTGACGGACTCTCCGACGTACGCGCCGTACGCGCGCTCCGCAGCCGCAGTGCCCTGGCCAGGGGGCCGTGGCGTGGTGCCAGGCACCATACGATCGCGAACACGCCTGTCAGGACGACCACGACCGAGCCTCCGGCCGCGAGGTCGTAGGCGTACGACACATAGAGTCCGGCCACACTCCCGGCGCAGCCGATCGCCGACGCCAGCAGGGTCATCGCCCACAGCCGTTCCGTCAGCATGCGTGCCGTCGCGGCCGGGGTGATGAGCAGGGCCAGGACGAGAATGTTGCCGACGGCCTCCAGCGACATCACGATCGTCGCCGTGACGACGACGTACAGCGTCAGATCCAGTCGCAGTACGGGCAGTCCCGCCGCCCGCGCCGTCTCCCGGTCGAGCGAAACGGCGATCAGTTCCTTGCGCAGTACCAGCACCATCGCGACAAGCACCGCGCCGATCCCGGCCACCGTCCACACGTCGCCCGAACTCACGGCCAGCACCTGTCCGAAGAGGAACGACGACAGGTCCGTCGTCCAACTGTCCCGGGTCGACACGAGCACGATGCCGAGCCCGAACGCGAACGCGAAGAACACGCCGATGACGGTGTCCTCCTTGAGGCGCCGGTTCTGCGAGACGACCGCGATGAGCACGGCTGTGGTGATCCCGGCAGCCGCCCCGCCGAGCAGCAGACTGCCGTTGAACGCGTACGCGAGTGCCACCCCCGGAAACGCGGAGTGCGCCACCGCGTCGCCGATGAACGCCATCCCACGCAGCACCACGAACACACCGACGACACCGCACACCAGCCCGACGACCGCGGCGACCGCGAACGCCCGCTGCATGAAGGGGAGTTGCCAGGGCTCCAGCAGAAACTCCATCACGTCGTCACCGCCTCGGCCGGGGCGGAACCGGAGCCGAGCCCAGAACCGGTGCCGACACCGGATCCGATGCCGGTGCTGGTGCCGGTGTCGGCGCCCGTGGTCGAGGCTGCCGCGTTGATCGCCCGGTCCAGCCCGAAGGCCCGCAGCATCTGCTCCGGGTCCGACAGCAGTCCGGGACCGCCCTCGGCCACCACACTCCGGTTCAGCAGCACCACGCGAGTGCAGGAGCGGGCCGCCGCGGCCAGGTCGTGGGTGGTCATCAGCAACGCCCGCCCCTCCTGCGCCAGCCTCGCGAACAGGGCACCAAGCACGTCCTGTGTCGGTACGTCGACTCCGGTGAACGGCTCGTCCAGCAGCAGTACATCCGGTTCGGTGGCCAGGGCGCGGGCCACCAGGACCCGCTGCCGCTGTCCGCCCGACAGTTCACCGACGGGGCGCCTCCGCAGTGCCGTCAGCCCCGTACGCTCCAGCGCCTCGTCGGCCGCGGCCCGGTCGCGGGCCTCGGCCCGCCGCAGCCAGCCGATCTGCCGGGTACGTCCCGAGAGCACGGCACCCCGCACATCGACGGGGAAGTCCCAGGCGAACTCGTGCCGTTGGGGCACGTAACCGATACGCGCCCGCGCGGTGACGGTGCCGGATGCCAGGGGCAGCAGGCCGAGGACCGCCCGTAGCAGCGTCGTCTTCCCGGCGCCGTTCGGCCCGAGCAGCCCGACGAGTTCGCCTTGGCGCACCACGAGCCCTGCTTCGCACACCGCGAGACGTCCGCCGAGTCGCACGGAGACGGCGTCGACGGTCAGCGGCGCGGGCGGGGCCGCGTCGGCGCGTTCAGCCGCAGAAAGGGCGGTGGGCACGCCCGCAGGCGCGTCGCCGGACGCGCCGGCAGGTCCGTCGGGCGGTGTCATGCCGTCCCCCGCCGGCCGCGCCGCGTCACGACCACGAAGCCCGTGCCGGCCGCCGCCAGCCCGGCCGCCGTAGCGCCGATCAGGAGAAGACCATCGGCCCCGGTATGCGCCATCGACCCGGACTTCCCGCCGTCCGCCGTCCGCACCCCGTCACCACCGCCGTCGGCAGCACCGCCACCGTGATTGCCGGCCGACGAAGCCCCGCCGTCGGCACCGGAGTCCGCTCCCGGCACCCCGCCGCCCGGCGAATCGGGCGAAGCGTCACCCGAGTTCCCCGTGCCGCCGCCAGGCTGAACCGTGTTCGGATCGGTCTCCCCCACCACGAAGGCCACCGTCTCCGTGTCGCTGACCGGGCTCCCGTTCGCGAGTGTGCCCGACATGGTGAACGTCAGCCGGTACACGCCTTCCTTGCCGAAGGCCCAGCCGCCGTGCGCGTGCGTGTTCTGCGGTACGTCGAAGGTGTCGGGCACACCGTCGCCGCTGTTGAACCGGATGGTCGCGCCGGACATCCCGTCGTAGTTGTAGAGCGCGAAAACACCGGGTCCTTCGGCCTTGGCCAGCTTGAATCCGACAGTGCCCTTCGTCTTTCCCGGCTCGATGTTCTCCGTGGACCAGCCGGGCCACAGCTGTCCGTCCTGCTGGACCTGGTCGAGCAGCCACACCGGGTCGCCCGGCCTGCCGAGGAACGCGAAGTCGTCGCCGTCCGGGATCTCCTTCTTCGCGGCGGGCTTGACGTGCAGAACCACCGACGACGGCTCCCGCCAGGTCGTCTTCCCGGCCACCGTGCCGTCCTTGATGTGGATCTGCATCTTCCCGTCGACAATCCGGGCCGCGAAGTCGATGTGCCCGTTGTCGAGCACCTTCCTGGTGGTGTCGGCCTTTCCCCCGGCTCCGCCCTCGGCGGTCTCCTGAGCAAGCCGTGCCTCCGACACCTGTGCTTCCCGCCCCTGTGCCGCCTGCGTCTCTGCTGCCTGCGTCCGTGCTTCCGAGAGCTGCCTCGCCGCCGACGTCAGTGCGCGCACAGGGCTTTCCGGTGCGTGGCTCTGCGCGGGGGTCGCCGTGCCCGTGGCGTCCTGCTGAGCCGTCGGCGGAACGGACGGCCGGGACGGCATCGCGGGTGTGTGCGCGGTGTCGCCCCCGACCCGTACCTCGTACCGTACGGACGCCGCGAGCACCGCACCGTCCCGTTCCCGCGCGGCCGCGGTGAACGTCAGTGTGTACACCCCGGCCGCGTCAAAGGCCCATCGGGTGTCGCCGCTCGCGCCGGTCGGCAGGTCGTAGCCGTCCGGCAGACCGTCCGCGCTGTCGAACCGCGCCAGCGGACGCGCGCCCGTCGTCTCGTACACGGCGACCGTGCCGGGCCCGTCCACGGCTGCCAGCGACCAGCGCACCGTGTCGTCCCGTACACCGCCCGGCGCGATGCCCGAGGTGTCCCAGGGCGCGTCCGTGATCTCCCAGACCTGTGTGCCCGGTGTGCCGAGGAACGCGTACGCAGGGTCGTCCGGCACCGGCGTCCGGTGTGTGTCGTCGATCGTGACGAGCCCGCCGCGCCCCAGTCCGAGCCCCTGCTCCCCAAGGGTGATCCGCGCCTGCGGAACCGCCGCCACCGCCTCCGGAGCGCCGTCGGCCGCCTGAGCGGTGGCCCCGTTTCCCGGTATCACCGCGACGGCGACGGCCATCGAAGCGGCGGCGGCCGCCACGAGTCGTGCGCCGGTCCCCTTGCGCGCGCCACCGGTACCACGCGTACCCCGTGTGCCGTGTCCGTCGTGCGTGTCCCGTTCGCCCGTCACCATCAGGCAGTCCTCCCCAGGCACCGGGCCAGCTCGCCCGCGTTGTGCCGCATCATCGATATGTAGTCGTGGATCTTGTCGTCGAACGAGTCGCCGTAGATGGTGCAGACCCGTACGCCCTCGTCCTGGGCGACCTGGCGCAGCACATCGGCGCGTGCGGCGAGATTCGGTTCCAGGAAGACGGCCGGGATCCGTTTCTCGCGGATGGTGTCGCCGAGCGCGCGCACTTCGGCCGCACTCGGCTCCTGGCTGGGAACGGGTACGACGAAGCCGACGACCTCCATGGCGTACGCCTTCGCGAGATAGCCGAAGGCGTCATGCGTGGTGATGAGCTTGCGGCGGTCCGCCGGGATGGCCGCGAGCCGTCGGGCGACCTCCTGGTCCAGCGCGCCGAGCCGCTTCAAGTACCGTGCGGCGTTGGTCTCGTAGACCGTGCGGCCTGCTGGATCCGCCTTGATCAGTTCGGCCTCGACGCGTCGTACGTACGCCTCGGCGTTGGCGACGTCCTCCCAGGCGTGCGGGTCCAGGTCGCCGTGCACATGCTTGCCCAGCACGGCCTGCGGCAGTACCCACACATCGGCGCCGGGCGTTCCGAGGAACCGGAAGGCGTCCCCCTTCGGCACCTGCGCCCTGGCGCGATCCGGCACGGACATCACCACCTCGCCGGCCGGGTGATGGGTGCGTTCCCCGGTCTCCGGGTCGTCGACGCGTACGTACACCTGGCCCTGCTCGGCGTTGAGCGCGACATCGGCGTGCCCGCTGTCGAGGACCGTACGGCCACTGGGCGCGCCGGGTGACGCCGACGGAGCGGATGACCCCGGCGCACCGGACCCGGCCGGTGCGCCGAACCCGTCCGGTGTACCGCCGACCTCGAAGGTCACTGTGCCGCGCCCGATCTCCGCGGTCTTCCCGTCGAGTGTCTCGGTCCGGCCCTCGACCGTCAGCCGGTACGTGCCGGGCTTGCTGAACGACCAGTTGACATGTGTGTGGGCCTCGGGCGGCAGTGTGAAGGAGTCCTTGGCGTCAAAGCCGTCCGTGGAGTCGACATAGCTCGTGGGCCGGCCGAGTGTGTCCGTCAGATATACGTGCAGATCGCCGGGCCCGGTCATGCCGACGGCGGTCGTACGCACCTGGGAACCCTCGCCCGCGACCTCTCCCTCCACTGCCCAGCCCAGCCAGAGCACATCGAGCCCGAGGTCCTCCTTGAGCTTGATCACCGAGCCGCCGTACTTCTCCAGCGTCTCGGTGATGGCCACCTTCGGGACATCGTCGCGGGTATTGGTGTGGACCATCTTCATGATCCCGGGCTCTTCGAGCAGCAGTCCGTTGCTGAACACGAGATCGGCGCGTGCCACCTTGGCCGCGTCGCCGGGGCTGGGCTCGTACGAATGAGGGTCGCCGTGGTGCGGCACGATCGACGTCACATCGACCCGGTCGCCGCCGACCTGGCCGACCAGGTCCGCGATGATGGCGGTGGTGGCCGAGACGGTCAACGCGCTGTCGGACGGGCCTGGTTGTGAGCGTCCGCTGCACGCGGTGAGCAGTGCGGACACCACGACCAGCGCGGCGGACATGCGGAGTGGGGCCCGCATCGGGCTCCCCCTTTCCTGAGTGTGGAGGGGCGGGGTGTGGAGGAGGTGTGCCCCGGGGCGCCTGGGCAGGGCCCCGGGGCAGGGCCTCGTCGACACGGCCCCGGGGCAGGTGTCAGGCCTTTTCGGGCTCTCCGCCCGGGTTACGCGTACGGTGGCGTCGGCGTACGGCGAGGAAGGCGACGCTCCCCGCCACGACAGCGGCGACGGCCGCCCCGAGGGGCACCAGCACACCGGCTCCCGTCGCGGCGAGCCCGCCCTGCGCGGACGTACCGCCGCCGGACGAACCACCGGGACCCGGAACACCTCCGGAGCCGACGGCCGGCGGACTGCCCGAGGGGGTGTCCGACGGGGTGTCCGGCGGATTGCCGGATCCGGCCGGATCGCCCGTCGAGCCGGACGGCGCGGGGGAATCCTGGTGTGTTGCCGAGGCCGAGGCGGTGGATCCGCCCTCGTCCCCTCCCCCGTCCTCGCCCCCGCCTCCTCCCCCGTCTTCGTCTCCGGTCCCCGGGACGACCGTCGATGGATCGATGTCCCCCACCGCGAACGCGAGGGTCCCGCTGTCGACCGCCTTCGTGCCGTTCGCGAGAGTGCCGCTCATGGTGAAGGTCGCCCGGTACAGGCCCTCCTCGGTGAACGCCCATACCGGATGGGCATGGGTGTGAGTGGCGAAGGAGAAGCTGTCCGGCAGCCCGTCACCGCTGTTGAGTACGTTGGTGAGCCCGCCGAGGCCGCTGTTCTGGAAGACAGCCAGCCGTCCCGGTCCGCGTACCGCGGTCAGTTCGTACGTCAGGTCTCCACGGAAGTCCGCCGGGTCCAGCTCCGTCGAGCCCCAGCCCGGCCAGACCAGCCCCGGCGCCTGCTGGTCGGGCAGCCACCACACCGGGTCGCCGACCGTCCCCAGGAACTCGTAGCCCGCGCCGATCTTCCGTTTCGCCTGCGGTTTCACATGGATGACAACGCTCTCCGGCTCGCGCCACACCAGGGTCTCGTACGCGCCGTCCTTGATCTGGAACCGTAGCTCGCCGCCGACCAGCCGGGTCGCCAGGTCGATATGCCCGTCGTCGATCACGTACCCCTTCGGTGTCGTCGGCGTCGGCGACACGGTCGGATCGCGGCCCGGGCCGGACCCGGAGGACGTGGGTGCCGGGGTGGTCGGTGTCGGTGTGGGTGTGGGCGATGGGGTGGACCCGTCGCCGGGCAGCACCTGTCCGGGATCGATGTCGTCACCGACCACAACGGCGACGGTCTCCCTGTCGACACCGTGCCTGCCGCCTCCGGTGTCGACGGAAATCTCGAAGGTCAGCCGGTACACCCCCTCCACCGTGAAGCCCCACATGGGCGTGAAGCGGTCGGAGTCGGGGAGGGTGAACGACATGTACTCCGGCAGCCGTTCCACCAGCAGCGGTTCGGCCTGGGCACCGTTCGCCCAGTCCCAGGAGAACATGGCGAAATCGCCGGGCCCCTGGACCTCCGCCAGCCGCACTCCGGCCGACTCCGCCCGCGCGGCGGGGAGTTCGGCGGTGCTCCAGCCGGGGTCGAGGTCGAAGCGGTCGTCGGAGCCGACACCGTTGAGGAGCCAGACGGGATACCCCGGAGTCTCGGCGAACATCGGTACGGGTTCGATCATCGCGCCGTCGATCGCGTACTCCGTCTCCGGCTTGGCGTGCAGGACCACCGTCGAGGGCTCCCGCCACACCACGCCGCCCCCGCCGCCGGTACGGTCGGCGATCCGCAACTGGGCCGTACCGTCCACGATCCTCGGCGCGAAGTCGATCTCGCCCTCGTCCAGCACGACGCCGAGCGGAGCCGCGCGCACCGCCGCGGCCGGGCTCGCCGCCACGCTCCCACCGGCGACGGCGGTGAACGCTCCGGCGAACAGGGCCGCCGCGGCCGCGACCGCGGCCCCGGCGCGCAGCGGCCCGTTCATCCTGGGAGTAGTCGTCACGGCTTGACGGAGAAGACGTACGACGCCGTCGCGGACGGGGTGGCACCGCCGAGGGTGGTACCGCTGATCCGGAAGGTGAGGCGGTAGGTGCCGGCCGCCTCGAACGCCCAGTTGTAGTGGTTGTGGGCGCCGGCCAGGAACGAGCGGGCGTCGGACGCGGTGAGACCGTCGCCGCCGTCGTAGAACTTGGTCACCGCGGAGCCGGACACACCGTACACACTGACATCGGCGGTCGTGTCCTCGTACACACCGTCGCCGGCGGCGTCGTACTCGGCGCCGGTGAGTGTGAACGTCACGCGGTCATTGGTGAACACCCCCGTGGTCAGGTGCTCGGTGGAAATGCCGGGCCACAGCACGCCCTTCGCCGCGGCGGCGGCCTGGTCCTGCGGCAGAATCCACACGGTGGAGCCCGCGGCACCAAGGAAGTTGTACGCGGCGCCCGCGGGTCTGACCGTCTTGGCGGCGGCCTTCACATCGAGCTGTACGTCGACGGGCTCGTACTCGACGTCGGGCGTGACCGACTCGTCGTGCACATGCAGGTCGAAGGCCGCGCCGTCGAACTCGGCGTCCAGCACATCGACATGACCGGACGACAGCACGACCGGAGCGGCGGCGGTGGCGGTGGCAAGCCCCGCCACCGCGAGCGCGGCGAAGGCCGCACCAGAAACCGTCACAAAACGCTGTAGAGCAGACACAGTTGTCCCCCCAAGGACAGGTATGCGCTTGACCATGGCCGGTCAAAGCGATCGAGTAAGACGATAATCGTTTTCATTAAAAATCACAACGGAGCCCTGAGAGGCTCTGCGATGCGTTCGGTTTCGGCCTCGTTCAGCAGCGTGCGCAGCCCGGTCAGGGCGGCCACGCGCTCCCTTGATGACCTGTGACACACAAACCATGGCCATCGCTATCAAGCCACCGGCCGGCGGACCCGTCAGGATTGCGGTTTTTCGCGGGTCAAAGATCGCTCCATACAGTGTACAAAATACTACGTGAAGCTACCTCGTACGCCTCATCCGCCGCCGCTCAACACACTCCGCACCGCTCCGCAGTCCGCCCCGCAGACCGCTGCCCGCGCCGTCCTCCGCGCCGCTGTGACCGTCTTCGCCCTGGCCGCCGCGGGGTGCTCCCTGCTCGGTTCCCGTGACCGGGGCGGTGGCGGGGACGGGGGTCGGGCCCGAAGGGGAATGGGGACCCGTCCTTAACGGTTGGCGCCGCCGGTGATGTGCCGATTCATTCGCCGTTGACCGATCAGGCGCGTAAGTAGGGAGGCACTCATGGCCATTTCGTCTGCGAAGCGCCGGCACCAGGTCAACGAACGGGCCGGTATGTCACTCCTGGGTGGCATCCGCCCACCCATCGCGGCCCTGTCAGCACTGCTCGTGGTGCTGTCCGGCCTCACCGCCCTGGGCTTAGGCAGCACCGCCCTGGGACCGAGCGACACGGAGTCGCTCCCCGAGGCGGTACGGATCTCCCAGCAGCACTTCGCCGAGGACGGCGCGATCGCGCTCCGGGCCTCGCTCGACGAATCGATCACCGACCTCGACCGGACCGCCTCTCTGTTCAACGCGGGTGACCCCGTCTCCGCCGACACCGTTCTCGACAAACTCGGCAGCGTCTACCAGAAGTGGCGTGGTTCGGCCGTCGTCGAGATCACGTCGGGAACTCTGCTGGCCGCGCGCGGCGAGAACGTATCGCTCCTCGCCGTCGACCTGGACAAGCTCTCCGACGAGGACGGTCTCGCCCCGCGCCTGATCCGGCTGGAGAACGGCGAGACCCGGCTGCTGAATTTCGCCCTGCTGTCCTGGGAGGGCCGGCCACAGCAGTTGCTGATCACCTCCAACAGCCTGAAGGTCCCCGGGGTGAGCCTCGGCAAGTTCCGGGCGATCGCCGTGGTCGACGCGGGCGGTACGGTCCTCAGCAGCGACGGCCCGCAGACCTCCGAAGAGGACGACTCGGACCTCCCCGACGGGGAGGCCGGGCAGACCGGGAAGCAACTCCGTGCGTTCGCGGAGCGCTCCGCCGGGATGGCCGAGCAGAATCCACTCACCACCAGGGAACCCGGCTCCGGCGGCTATCCCGGGGTCAGCGGGTCCATGACCGACTCCGGACTGCTCGCCGGGGAGCATCCGGTCGCCGGGTACGCGACGCTCGCCTCGCCCGAGGCGGGCGGCAGCACCGACGCCACGGGGCTCGGCCTCACCGTGGTCACGCTGGTGACCGTCCCCGAGAACAACAGCAGGACCGACAACCCGATGTTCGGTGTGTGGTCCGCCGGCGCGCTGCTGGTCATCGGTGCGCTGGCCGTGGCTCTGCTGCTCGGTGTGGTCCAGCGCCCGCTGCTCCGGCTCGTCACGGAGAGCCGCCGCCTCACCCGAGGAGACCTCGGCCGGCCGGTGGCGGTGCCCCGGTTCGGTGAGGCGCGCCGGCTCGGTGATGTGCTGGAACAGCTCCGGCTCCAGCTTCTCGGCGCCCCCGCTTCCCACAGCGGCACGGCTACGGGTACGAATTCGGGTGCGGGTACCGGCACGTACGGCGACGGGTCCGGCATCCGGCGGCGGCGTGGGCGGCGCGTGGGGACCCGGGCAATGCTTGCCGGGGGCGGGATCCTGCTACTGGTCTGGTCGGTTCCGATGATGCTGGTGCTGAACCGTGCCGGGGACACGCTGGTGGTGCCGGACCAGCTTGTGAGTGATCAGCGGGACCGTACCGACACGGTCACGGACCGGGTGCGACGGGCGCTGAACGAGGGGTATGCCGACCTGCTGTCCGTCGCCACCCTCATCGGTGACGAGACCGGGGCCGGGGACATGACGACCGTCCTGGAACGCACCATGACCGAACACCCCCGCTACAGCTCGCTGTACGTGCTCTCCGCCGACGGCACCGTCCTGGCGCAGGCCGGGGACAGTCCGGCGGACCCGGGGGCGAAGCGTCCCGGCAACGAGCCGATCGCCGTTCTCGGGGACGGCTCGAAGGAGCCGCGGATCACCGGATACGCCGAACTCCCCGGCCGTGACGGCGCCCTGGTCGTCGGCGAGTTCCGCATCGACTTCCTCAACTCCCTCCTCAAACGCCCCGGACTCGGCCAGGTACGCATCGTGGACGCCGAACGGCGGGTCCTGGGCTCGAACACCGGCTACCGCGCCTTCGAGAACCTCCCCTCGGCACGCCTGGAGTCACTGGTCGAGGCCACCAACCAGAAAGCCGGACTCAGCACCCGCCCCAGCGGGGTCCTCTTCCGCGACGGCGAGGGCGTCCAGATCGCCGCGGCGGCCCCCTTCGCCGGCGGCGGAGCCGCCAAAGCACTGGGCTGGACCGTGGTGAGCTGGCAGCCCGCCTCCGCCCTCGCCATCCCCGAATACAGCGCCCAGAACCGCACCGTCCTGGCCGGACTCCTCGGCGTCACCGCGGCCGCCGCCTGCCTGGGCTGGCTCCACATCGTCGTCGCCCGCCCCCTGCGCGCCCTGGCCCGCCAGGCCGAGACCCTCGCCGACGGCGACCGCAGAACCGTCCTCTACCCCCGCCACCACGACGAGGTCGGAGCCATCGCCCGCTCCCTGGAACTCCTGCGCCAGCAACTCCAGGAACAGCGCAGACGCGACAGCACACCCCAGACCCTCGCCGAAAGAACCTGACCGACCGTACGCCGTCCGTCCGACTCACCCACCCCCCACAGGAGTCCCGTTCTCATGAGTGCCAAGTCCAGGCGCGGCCGCCCTGTCCTGCACGGTGTGACCGTCGTCGCGCTGCTGGCCGGCAGCGCGTATCTCACCGTCAATCTCCGCAAGGACGAGCAGGCCAAGGCGCCCGAAGTCCAGGTCATCACCAACATCCCCCATCTGAGGCTGGGTTCAGCCAGGGCCATTGCCTCGGAGAAGTGGGAGCGGCTCAGGAATCCGGACCGCTCGGTGCTCCGGATCGGCGACGGTGACATCCTCGCCACCTTCACCGACGGCGCGCGTACGGCCACCCTCACCGGTCCCAGCCGTACGTTCGACGAGCCGGCCAGCACCTCGTCCCGGGTGGTCACCGAGAACTGGGTGCGGCTGATGCCGGAGGCGTGGACGAAGGGCGCCGAGAAGGAGCAGTGGTTCAAGAACTGGTTCAAGGAGTACTACGGCAGCGAACAGGACGACCTCTTGGCGATCGCCTTCCAGTACGTCGAAGGCGCGCAGGTCAGGAGGGACGCGGAGGGCTTGCCGTACGCGGGCGACGCCGACTACGGGCCGCTCAACCCGGACAGTGGCAAGGGCGAGAGCGAGGGGCTCCGCCTGGAGGAGTCCGACTTCTACGACTACCTCGGCATCCCGTACACCTTCGGCGACGGCACCACCAAGCAACCGGAAGCCGCGCGCTACCGCTCGATCGACTGCTCGGGCTTCATCCGCACGGTGTTCGGCTACCGCGGCCGCTATCCGCTGGCGGCGGCCGACGGTGCCGACGGGGGACTGCCGCGCACGGCCAACGGGATGGCGCGCTCCACGGTGGGCGTGAACGTCATCCGCCTGTCGGGCCGCGCGCCGCACTACGAGCGCCCCGAGACGATCGGTGTGCTCCAGCCCGGCGACCTGGTCTTCTTCAAACTCGACGCGTGGACGAAGTCCCGCCTGGACCACATTGGTATGTACCTGGGCACGGACACGGACGGCCACCAGATCTTCATATCGAGCAGGGAGGAGGTGAACGGTCCGACGATGGGCAACGAGGGCGGCGCCTCCCGCCTGGACGGCGACGGTTATTACGCCACCGCGTTCCGCAGCGCGAAACGCCTCTGAGCCACCGGGCCGCAGCCGCCGGGCGCTGGGCCGCCGGGCAATTCACGGGCGCTCGACGACGACCTGGCCAGGGCCATGACTCGGCCCTGGCCAGGACCGGTGGTGCCCCGCACATCACTCCTGCGGGCTGCCGCCGCGTTCGTACGGGATCTTCTCGCCGGCCTCGACGGCGACCGGCAGCCTGTTCTCGGTCGGCGGCAGCGGGCAGGTCGCCAGGTCGGTGAAGGCGCAGGGCAGGTTGGTGGCGCGGTTGAAGTCGATGACCACCGTGCCCTGACCGTCGGGCGGGGAAATGGAGACGCAGCGGTTGGCCGCGTAGGTCGTGACACCGGAGGTTGCGTCGGTGAACAGGACCAGGAGGCTGTCGGGCTGCGTGCCGTTGAAAGCGGTGAGCCGGTACGTATGCCCCTCCAGCGCGAACTCGACCTGCCCGGGGGCGTCGTAGACGTGCTGGAGCCCCTCGACCGCGGCTCCCACGGTCACGGCGCGGGGAGCGTCGAACGGGAGATAGCGGCCGGTCAGTGCCCAGCGGGGGTCGGGGGCGTAGGCCGGGGTGTGGGTGTAGTCGACCAGCAGTTTGTTGTCGGGGTGGCGCGGGCGCAGGATGTCGTGGCCGCCGCGCTTGGCCACCTCGATCACGGCGTCACCCGCTGTGGCCAGGAGGCTTGCCCGCTCCTCGATGACCCCGAAGTGGTACCGGCCGCGCACCACGGCGTCCTGGACGGTCAGTTCCTCGTTCTCGTCCAGTTGGACCGTCACACCGTCGTCGGCGCTGGACCACGCTCCGGGCGCGTCGGGGAACCGGGTCGGCTCGCCGTCGAGCCATCGCAGGCTGGTGACGGCGAGGAAGCCGTGCGGATCCGCCAGATTCTGTTCATGCTGGGCGTGCCACTCCTCCCAGTGCCGGATGAACTCCGTGCGGTCGGTACCCGGGTCGGTGCCTGGGCCGGTGGCTGAGCTGGTGCCTGGGTCGGTGTGCTGGATCGTCATGTCGACTCCTTGTTGGTGGCGTGCACGAGCAAGGTCATGGACAGGAACTTCACGACGCCACCCGCCCGGCCGGGTCGCCGGTCTCGGGATGGGCGTCGGGGTGGGCGAGGCCGAGATGGTCCCGCAGGGTGGTGCCCTCGTACTCCGTGCGGAACACGCCGCGCTCCTGGAGCAGCGGGACCACGGTGTCGGCGAAGACGTCCAGGCCGCCGGGGGTGATGTGCGGTACGAGGATGAACCCGTCGGCCGCGTCCGTCTGCACGAAGGAGTTGATGGTCTCGGCGACCGTGGCCGGGGAGCCGACGAAGGACTGACGGTTGCCGGTCTCGATGACCAGATCCCGGATCGACCACTTGTTGGCGGCCGCGAGCTCCCGCCACTCCCGGGCGGTGGCCAGCGGGTCGCGGTACATCCGCACCTGGGCGCGGCCGCGGGCGATGGTGTGCTCGCCCAGGTCCGGGTCGATGTCGGGGAGCGGGCCCTCCGGGTCGTAAGCGGACAGATCGCGGTTCCAGACGAATTCGAGGTGCTTGATCGCGGTGGCCCCGCTGACCTGCTGGCGGCGCACTTCACGGGCCAGCTCCCGCGCCTCGGCGTCCGTGTCGCCGAGCACGAAGGTCGCGGCGGGCAGGATCAGCAACTGGTCGTGGGTGCGGCCGTACCGGGCGAGGCGGCTCTTGACGTCCGTGTAGAACGCCTGCCCTTCCTTGAGGGTGCTGTAGCGGCTGAAGATCGCGTCCGCTCCGGCCGCCGCGAACTCGCGGCCCTCGTCGGAGTCGCCGGCCTGGAAGATGACCGGGCGTCCCTGCGGGCTGCGCGGGACATTGAACTGTCCGGCGATGTCGAAGTGCGGGCCCTTGTGTACGAAGGCTCCCGCCCGCGCGTCCCGGAGGAAGGTGCCGGACTCCTTGTCGGCGGCTATCTCGTCGCCCTGCCAGGAGTCGAACAGCTCGATGGCGGTGGCGAGGAATTCCTTTGCCCGCGAGTAGCGCTCGTTCTGCGGCAGGAAGCCGCCGCGGCGGAAGTTCTCGCCGGTGAAGGCGTCCCACGAGGTGACGACGTTCCAGGCGGCGCGGCCGTCCGACAGATGGTCGAGGCTGGCGAACTGGCGGGCCACCTCGTAGGGCTCGTTGAAGGTCGAGTTGATCGTGCCGGTCAGTCCGAGGCGTTCGGTGACTGCGGCGAGCGCGGTCAGAACGGTGAAGGTGTCGGGCCGTCCGACGACGTCCAAGTCGTAGATCCGGCCGCCCTGTTCCCTCAGCCGCAGGCCCTCGGCGAGAAAGAGGAAGTCGAACTTGGCGCGCTCGGCGGTCCGCGCGAAGTGTACGAACGAGCTGAACTCGACGTGGCTGCCCGCCTCGGGGTCGCTCCATACGGTGGTGTTGTTGACACCGGGGAAATGCGCGGCGAGGTGGATCTGCTTCTGTGGCGTGGCGGACTTCGCCGGCGTGTAGGACTTGGGCGGTGTGGCGGACGTGCTCATTTCTCGTACGGTCCTTCCGGCTCAGGCGACGGCGTAGCGGTTGGCGGGGCGGGACAGTCCGAGCAGCCCGCGCAGGGTGCTCGCCTCGTACGCGGTACGGAAGGCACCGCGGCGCCGGAGTTCGGGCACCAGGTGGCGGGTGATCTGCTCCAGGTCGTACGGAAGGGCGGCGGGCCGCAGCCGGAAGCCGGTCAGTCCGGCATCCCACAACTCCTCCAGCAGATCAGCGAGTTGGGCGGGTGACCCGGTGAAGACACGGGCGTCGCTGCTGAACTCGGCGCCGGCACGTTCGTCCAGACGGGCCTTGCGGTCCGCAGCGGCACCGGGGTCGTCGTCGAGGAAGACCACCAGATCGCCGAAGACGTGCACGGTCTCGTCGGCGCGGCCGGCGGATGCCTGTGCCGCGCGGATCTCGGCCAGAACGGCCCGGGCGTCATCGGCGTCGACCGGGGTGACGAATCCGATGTCGGCCGAGCGGCCGACCAGTCCGTACGGGACGGTCGCGTGCGCCAGCGCGGCGACGAGCGGCTGTCCCTGGGGCGGGCGCGGGGTGATCGAGGGGCCCTTCACGCTGAAGTGCGCGCCCTCGAAGTCGATGTAGTGCAGCTTGTCGCGGTCGATGAAGCGGCCGGTGGTGACATCGCGGATCTCCGCGTCGTCCTCCCAACTGTCCCAGAGCCTGCGCAGCACCTCGACGTAGTCGGCGGCTTCGTCGAACAGCTCCTTCACCCAGGGCCGTTCGGCCCCTGACCGTGCCGGCTGTCCCGCTGTCGTGGCCAGGTCCTCGATCCGCAGGCCCGGCACCGTACGGCGGCCGAAGTGCGCGGCCTCGTCGACGCGTCCGGACACCCGGACCTGGATTCCGGCGCGTCCGGTACTCACATAGTCGAGGGTGGCGATCGCCTTCGAGAGATGGAAGGGCTCGGTGTGGGTGACCACGGCGGTCGGGATCACCCCGATGTCGCGGGTCAGCGGCGCCACCCGGGCGGCGATCAGTACGGCGTCCAGCCTGCCCCGTACCTGGTCGGTGCGCTCGTCCGGCTCGACGTACCGGGAGGTCTGGAGGCTCAGCGAGTCGTCGATGGTCACGAAGTCCAGCAGGCCCCGCTCGGCCTCGGTGACCAGGCCGGTCCAGTACCGCGCGGTGAACAGTTCACCGGGCCGGGCGTCGGGCTCCCGCCAGGCGGCGGGATGCCAGCCGGCGCCGTCGAGGGCGACGGCCAGATGGAGGGGTGCGTGTGGTGCTCGGGGCATGGGGCCACCGCTTCCTGTGAGCATGCCGAAAGACGTCCGCGCCCGTGCTCGGTCGGGGTGGGAGTCGGCGAAAGTGGAGAGTCAGCGAAGAGCGAGAAGAGCGGGCCCGGGCGAAGGGCCGGGCGTAAGGACAGGCGCGCGAAATGCCTAAGCGGCCGAATGCCGCGCGGCGACGGACTCGTACGCCGGACACAGTGCGGCGGCGACGCGCTGGAGATCGATGTGCCGCCGCGAGTACATGGCGATGGTGACCATGGGCCGCTGAGGGGCTCCCCGCACTGCCGTCACCTCCATCCCCGTTCGGCTCGCGCCGTCCCGGGCTCGCGACAACGAGCCGCTAACAAGCCATGGCCTGATGGCGGCAGTCCTGGTCCGCCGGCACCGTGACGCGGCTCTGATCCCCGGCACGATCCTTGTCCTTCTCCGAAGAACACAGATCCTCACCGCTGTGTTCCCGCTTCCCCTCCGTACGTTCCGCGATTCCCTCCGTGCACGGATATCCGTGGAAGGCCGGGTGGGCGCCCAGCCGCCGTACGTACGACCAGAGGCGGTCACCAGCGGCGACGCGCCGCAGGGCGTCGGTGTCCAGGTGGACGAGCGCCACCCACAGATCCACATCCGCGGCCGTGAGCGTCTCACCCAACGCATAAGGGTGCGAGGCGAGTTGACGCTCCAGGAAGTCCAGCGCCGGGTCCGGGGCCGGGCCCTCGCCGAGGAGCCGGCGGATGGCGTCGATGTCGGCGGCCAGGGCGGCGGGCCGCAGCCGGGGCAGATCGGCGTTGTCCTGGTCGGTGAAGCGGAGGGCGAGGTCGTCGAGGATGTCGGGGGTGTGGTTGTTCACGACCCGTCCGCTCCACAGGTCGCACAGCGCGGGCACGGTCGGCGGACCGTCGTAGCGGTGCCGGGTGGTCTCGTACGCGGTACGGAGCGCCGCGAGCGCGTCGCAGGCGCCGGGCGGCGAGGGCAGGAGCGTGGTGCGGACCGACTTCTTGAGTCCGAGCAGGCCGAGGGTGATCGAGATACGCATCGAGCCCGGACAGCCCAGCGAGAGATACAGATGGTAGCGGTGCGCCACCGGGTAGTAACCGCCGCCCAGGTCGGCACCGATACGGTCGCGGAAACGCGGGGCCGTACCGGGGTGGGCATCGCGGAGCGATGCCGGGAAGGACGTCTGCGCAAGGGGCTCGGACACGGCGCTCAAGGTCTCGGACATGGCAACGGTCTCGGACATGGTCTCTCCATGGCTGCGGTGGAGCCCCGGTGGCTGCTGCGGCGCCGGTGGCCGTACGGGAGGAGGGTCCGGCGGCGCGCGACGGCACACAACGCCCGGACCCGGGACTGCGATTGCGGAGCGGTTCGGCTCAGTCCGTCGGAGCGCAGCCGTTGCGGAGCCGCAGCAGATCGATGTGGCGGCGCCTGGTCAGCAGGCGCGGACGCGGCAGCGGCACCGGCCGGAAAGCCCGGCAGGCGCTTCTGCTCTTCCGCGATGTCCTGGCCATCTCCGCCGGTCCCGTCCCGTCCATCGGGCCTCGCGAGACAACGAGACCGCACTTGCCCCGCCCACCGGACGGGACCTGGTCGTCACCCGGGGCACCCCGTCGCAGTGGAAGGGTTGCCTGCCAGCGGGCCGGGGCCGATGACCCGCCCGAGCAGGAACTCCCGCGCGGGTGAGCGCTGACAATCGTGACCGTCGCCCAATAGTTTGAGCGCGCTCCGGCGGGCCGTCAAGAAGGCGGTACCCGCCCTTCGCTGCGCCCGTCGGCGGCTGCGGCCCGCCCGTCGAGCCGGGCGGGCCGCGGATACGGGGGCAGTGGGTCAGCCGCGTGCCACCGCGATCGAGCCCTGGAGCCTTTCACCCGCCTCGTAGATCATGTACGGCACGCCCCGGTCGGTCCCGAACGACGGTGACGCGCTGCGCCCGTTGTCCGGTGCGCTGTTGGCCGAGTCGTAGAAGAGACCGAGGTGCTCGCGGCGGCTGAAGTCGTTGCCGACCTCGGTGATCAGCAGATTGCCGCCGTTCTCCTTGCTGGTGTTGTAGACGACGTACGTGCTGCCGTTCCGGGTGAGCAGGTGCGGACCGCCGATGTTGTTGGCGCCGACGTCGGAGTGGCGTACCAGCGGCTGCTGGTCGAACGTCCAGTCACGGCCGTCCTTCGACCAGCCCCAGGCGATGTCACGGTGGTTGGACTGGTTGTTGAGCATGAAGAGCATCACATAGCGGGCATCGCGCGAGGGCAGGTCGTGCCGGAAGACGCGCGCGTACGAGGTCTCGCTGCTGCCCGTCGGCATCATCGCGGTGGTGAGCACCACCTTGTCGTACGTGAAGGTGATGCCGTCCTTGGAACGGGCGAGGCGGGTCGTGCCGTTCTCGCCGTGGAAGTAGAGCCACAGCTCCTTGACGTCCTCGTTCCAGAGGACGTGCGGCGAGGCGACATGGCTGACCTTGTAGTGCGGCTGCCAGTTGTTGGAGACGATCGGGTTGGCGGTGTACTCCGTGAACGGACCCTCCAGCGAGTCGCCGTAGGCCAGGCAGATTCCGCCCGGCGCGTCGTGCGGTCCGTAGTAGAGGTAGTAGCGGCCCAGCGGGTTCGGCAACTTGTCGTAGACGCCCCGGACACACGGGAAGATGATCTCGCCGGTGGGGTTGTACCTGAGCTGGGAGGGCGTCAGAAGCGTCTTGAGGTAACGGTAGTCGGGGAATCCGCCGGGCGCCGCGGCCGCGGCCGGCGCCGCCTCCGGGGCCAGGGCGGGGGCCGCGGCGGCGCTGCCCGCCGCCGTACCGGTGGCGATCACGCCGGATGCCGCCGCAGCGGTCGCGGCCGCGGCACGCAGGAACATACGCCGGCCGGGGTTCCGCGGCTCGTCGGTGTGGTGCTGCCGCGCGTTGCTGTCGTGCTGTGTCATGTCGTGCTCCGTCCCGGGAGTGAGAGATCACAGATAGGTGGCGGCGGTGACGCAGAATCCGCCCAGGGCGACGGCCCAGACGTACGGCAGGGTCCGCAGCATCACCTGCTGCGGTGTGACCCCGGCGTACTGCGCGCTCCACACGGTCTGGGTGCTCGTCGGGTCCGACACACCGAAGACCTGGTTGTACGAGGTGGCGAGGCCCAGCACCGCGGCGGCCGGGTAGATGCCGGCGGCGATGAGGACACCGGCGATGCCCGCGCCGAGGCCGTAGACGTTCAGCGGCCCCCGGTAGAGACAGAGCGGCACGAGCACGGTGAAAACCACGACGAACAGCACCGGATTCTGCGGGCTGACCGCCTTGATCAGCGGCTCCAGCGCCTCCACCGCGCCGGGCAGCTTCACCGCGGCGAGCAGGACGCCGATCGCGATGAACAGCACGATCGGTGCCGCCGCCGTCTCGAAGCCGCCGTACAGGGTGCGCAGCAGCCGTTTGTTCATCTCGCCCGGCCGGGTGGTGGTGACCAGCGCGTACAGGACACCGGCCAGCATGGACGGCAGGATCGCGATGTCGAGGCCGAGGGCGAGGATCAGCGGTACGAGTGGGGTGAGCAGCGCGTACCAGGGGGCGTCGCCCAGTTGGCTGCGGCGCGAAGCGGGCTTCGCGGACGCGGACTTGAGGGACCATGTGTGCTCGACGCCGCGTCGCCGGGTCTCGACGAGGACGAAGAGGACGGCGGCGGCCAGCGCGAACGGGAACAGCTTCATCATGAAGCCGCGCACGGTGTCGACGGGCAGCTCCAGCGCGGTGGAGAAGAACTGCCAGATGGGCAGTTCGAAGGGCATGCCGGCGGCGATGCCCATCAGGATGGTGCCGGCCGCGGTGACCTTGGGGATCCCGACGGCGATCATGGCGGGGATGCCGATGATGCCGGCGAGCATCGCGGCGGGCGCCGAGCCCGTGACCGTACCGACAAGAGTGGAGACGGCGAGGACACCGAGGGCGACCACGACGGGGCGGTCGCCGCCGAATTCAACGATCTTACGGACGAGCGTGCCCGCGATACCGGTCTCGTCCAGGAGCTTGCCGAGCCAGGAGCCCAGCAGGATCGCGATCATCGTGGCGGCGAGGGTCGGCGCGCCCTCCTGGACGACCGTGTCCAGGACGCTGTTCTCGCCGGTCAGCGGGGCGCCCGTGAGAAAGGCGATGCCGACGGCCAGGATGACGAGCGCGAAGGCGGTGGGGAGTCTGCGGGTGAGCATCGCGGCGACACCGGCCGCCATGACAAGAAGGATGACGACGCCCATGGCGTTACTTCTTTCTTCCGGGCGCGGATCCGCGCGGGAGCTGGTGCGGGGACCCGTGCGGCGGTTCCGCCGCGTCGGCGGCGGTGGCCAGGGCGGCCGTCAGCAGGAGCGGGCTGCGGCCGAGGCCGCACACGGTGCGGGCGTACGCGTGGGCGGCAATCTCGTCGGCGCCCGCGACATGGCCGTACAGACGGTGGCGTCCCGCGCGCAGCACGACATGGCCGAGCGACCGCTTCAGGGCCGTCTTCGCCGGTCCGTGGTGGAGCCGTTCGTGCACCGCCTCGTGGGCGATCGCCGCCGCCCGTACCGACCCCGCCGGATACCAGTGGCGCCAGCCGAGCCTGTCGATCAGCTCGTCGGCGAGGGCCAGGGTGTCGGTGAACAGTTCCACGGTCGGCACGGGCCGGGAGGTGTAGCGGGCGAGCAGGCCCTTCGTCAGTCCGTCGGGACTCTCCACGACCCGGGCCGTGACGGCGGCGGGGGCGAGTGCGGCGCCGAACTCGTCGGCGGTACGCGCCCATTGCCGCAGCAGCGCCGGGTCGCGGCCTTCGTGCGTGGGGGTGTTCGCGAGCAGCCGTACGCCGAACTCGATGTCGTCGCTCGCTTCGAGCGCATCGATCGCGGCCAGCGCGGCACGGTCGAGCAGGGCGGCCGTCACGAGCGCACCTCCAGGACGGCGACGACCGGTTCGTCGGCGGCGCGTGCGCGCAGTTCGCTGCGGGCGAGGGCCAGCAGCGGCTGCGGGTCGAGCACACCGGAGAGGTCGGCGATCCGGGAGCCGAGGAGAAGCCGCAGGGCGGGGGCGCGGACCCCGCCGTCGCCGTACGACGTGGCCTCCCGCACCAGCCCCGCGAGGACTTCGGGCGCGCGGCCGACGGTGGTGGTCTCGACCCTGGCGTCCGGCGCGTGGAGCCGTACGACGCCATCGGCGTCCACGACGCGCACCGGGTGGCGGTCGGGACGGAACCGGCGGCGCACATCGGTGCCGTACACGGTGTGCGCGGGGGTGCCGGCGAGCACACGCACCGACGCCGGATCGGTCTTCAGGCTGGCGGCGGCGGCACGCAGCCGTTCGGCGTCGTCGGCCCGGTGGGCACGGTCCTGTGTGCGCAGTTCGGTGGCGCCGGTCGCGACGGCCCGCACGGTGCTGGTCTGCGGGTCGACGGTGACCTCCACCTCGACACCGTCGGCGGCGGCACCCTGGGCGACGACGGCGGCCTCGGCCTCGGCCCGTACGGCGAGGATCTGTTCCTGGCCGGCGCCGGGGATGATGCGTTCCACCTGTTCACGGATGAGGGCGAGGGCCACGCCGATGGGGCTGATGACCTCGTTATGGCGGGCTATGCGGCCCTCCAGTCCGGAGACGACCGCGAGGTGCGGGGTGACGGCCGCCGCGCCTCCGCCGCCGCCGACGAGTACGGCGACGTCCTTGTCCAGCCGGTAGTCGCGGATCATCGCGTCGACCACGGTCCTCACCTGGTCGGTGCCGGCGTCCAGTACGCGGGCCGCCGCCGTGGCGACGTCCGTGCCGAGCGCGGCGGCCAGGGGCGCGATCGCGGCCTTCGCCACGGCCGGGTCGCAGTGTGCGAAGTCCCCTTCGGGGACCCGGCCCAGCGCGTTGGCCGCACAGGTCATGGTGATCGCGAAGCGTCCGCCGGCGGCGTCGAGCACCGCGTAGTCGGCCGGGTCGTCGGCCATCGGCCGGATCGTGGTGAGCTTCGCGTCCCGCAGGTCGTCCGGGGTCGCGAAGCAGGCGTACGGCAGGCCCGCGATGTGCGCGCTGCGCGGTCCGGCGCCGGTGACCTTGCCGCCGCCGACGCGGACCATCGAGCCGCCGCCGACACCGACGGTCCTGACGTCGAGCGCCGACAGGTACGACGTCCTGCCCAGCATGGTCGCGTGCCGGACGGCGACCTTGCCGCGCCGTACGACACTGATGTCGGTGGAGGTGCCGCCGGTCTCCAGGAACAGGCCCTCGCTGACGCGCTCCTGCATGAGCGCGCCCGCGACGCCGGCCGCCGGTCCTGACAGCACGGTGAGCAGTGGTCTGCGCCGCATCTCGTCCAGTGACATCACTCCCCCGTCGCAGCGCATCACCATCAGCGGGGCACTGACGCCCGCCTTGGTGATGGAGGCGTCGACGAGGTCGGCGGTGGCGAGCATGCGCGGCAGGATCGCGGCGTTGACGACGGCGGTCCGGGTCCGCTTGTGGAGCCCGTACAGCGAGGTGATCTCGTGCGCGGCGGTCGTCGGCAGACCGCGCTCCCGGGCCGCCGTGACGACCGTGTCCTCGCCCTCGGGACGGTCGACGCCGAACGGCTGGGTGGCAACGACGACCTGGGCACCGCCCTGGACGACCGCGTCGACGGCGCCACGCACGGCGGGCGCGTCGTCGGGGTCGGCGACATGGGCGTAGGCGAGCGGCAGCCGCTTGCCGGGGGTGAGTTCGAGCTTCTGGAGGGCGGCGAGGCGGCGGGTGATTGCGGCGCCGGGGCCGGCGCCGACGCCTATCAGGCCGACGGTGGCGACGTCGCCCTCCAGCAGGGCATTGGTAGCCTGGGTGGTGCCGTGGGCCAGGAAGGCCACGTCCTCCGGGGCGTGTCCGGTCTGTTCCAGCAGACGGGCGAGAGCTTCGACGATGCCGTGGGCGACACCGTCCTCGTGGTGGTGACTGGTGGGCACCTTGACCTGTCCCAGCAGTCGCAGGGTCGTGGCGTCTACCGCCACGGCGTCGGTGAAGGTTCCGCCCACGTCGATGCCGACGCGGATGCGGTGGGTGTTCATGGCTTGGGCACCTCCTTGTGCACGGTGGGCACGGCGCGGGCGGTGGGCCGTGTCTGACACGGGCCGGGCCGGGCGGGGCAGGTGGAGCTGCGTCTGCCCGGCTGTCCGCCGTCGTTGTTCTGTGGAGCCTTCGTGGTTCTGTGGAGCGGTCGTTGTTCTGTGGAGCGGGGTCAGTAGCCGCGTACGTCGGGCCAGTGGCGCTGAACTCCTTCGCGGTCGAGCAGCCGGGCGAACTGGTCGAACCGCTTGTCCTCGGCCTGGACCTGGCGCGGTTCGACGCCCTCGGCGACGCAGTGCGCGGCCAGCGCGCCCGCGGCCTCGCCGATGTTCCATTCCACCGGGTGGAGCCGGTAGCAGCCGTTGGTGATGTGGGTGGTGCCGATGTTCTTTCCGGCGGGCAGCAGATTGCGGACCCGGCGCGGTATCAGCGCGCCGAGCGGGATTTCGAACGGCACCGAGCCGATGTCGATGTAGTTGTCACCGCCGGTCGAGGGGTGCAGGTCGATGCGGTAGTTGCCGACGCCGACGGAGTCCCGGTAGCGGGTGCCGCCGTAGGGGCCGACGATGTCGATGGCGACGTCGTGCTCGGTGACGGTGGTGACCGCCTTGATACGGCGCGACTCGCGTACGTACGGCGCCTTGGCGAGCCCGTCGGGCGTGCCGGTGACATCGGGACGCGGACGCAGTCCGGGGAATCCCTTGCCGCCGTCGGCGCGCGGCGCCTCGGTCTGGAGCCAGTACAGGAGCGAGAGCGAGAGCTGCCGTGCCTCGGCGAGCGCGGCGGCCGACGTCTCCTCGCCCCCGCCGATCAGCGGCTTCAGCCAGTAGTCGTTGAGCGGCCAGTTGACCAGGGTGATGTCGGAGTCGAACGCGCCGGGCCGGTGCAGCTTGCGGGCCAGGATCCGGCGGAAGCCGAAGAGTTCCTTGTCGCCCGCGTCGGCGGACTGGTCGGCGGTGACGTCGAGGGGGTCGAGGTCCGGGTTGGGGACGAAGGTGCGCGGGACGGCCTCCAGGGTGCGGGGGTCGGGCGCGAGGAAACCGAGCAGCGGTCCGGGCCAGAAGTCCGGCCGGTAGGCGCGCCAGAAGTCGTAGTCGGCCGGCCGCTCGATGGTGTGGTCCTCGCCCTCGTGGTGGGAGAGCGCGAAACAGACCGTGATGCCCTGCTGGTTGAGGGGCTGTGCCTCGTCGGGGGCGTGCGGTTCGCCGTACTCGCTCCGCGCCTCGGCGCCGATCACGTGCTCGACCCCGGCGAGTTCGAGCAGTTCACCGGTCTCGGTCGCGTCAAGGACATAACGGGCCGCGATCGTGACGCGGCCGCCGTTCCGCAGGTCGGTGAGCGTGACGGACCGTACGGTGTCGTCGTCGCCCGCCTCGGCGGCGACCGGGCGGTGTTCGGTCAGCAGCGTGAGCCGGCCCGACGAGCGGTGCGGTGCGAGCATCGCCTCCAGGACGGCGAGGGCGACGCGCGGCTCGTGGCAGAGCTTGCTGACGCGGCCGGCGCCGGGGTTGAGACCGGCGAGGGCAAGCGCCTCGGAGCGCAGCGGGTACCAGCGGCGGTAGTGGTCCCTGATGGACTCGCGCAGGGTGCGGTACGAGGCGGTGGTGCCGAACTGCTCGACCCAGGGGTGCTCGTCCGGCGGGACGGCCTGGGAGGTGAGCTGGCCGCCGATCCAGTCCGTCTCCTCGGTGAGGACGACGGTGCGTCCGGCCCGGCAGGCGGCGAGGGCGGCGGCGACGCCACCGAGCCCGGCGCCCACGATGAGGATGTCGGGTGCGGATGTCACGGGTCTCCTTGAAGTGCTGCGGTGTGCGCGGTGCTTGAGGTGCTGGAGTGCGTGGGACTTGAGGTACTGCGTGTACGTGGTGCTTGACGTGGTGCGGTGGATGGGGCTTGAGGTACTGGGCGTACGTGGTGCTTGACGTGTTGCGGGCACATGGGGCTTGAAGTGCTGCGCGTACGTGGTGCCTGACGTGCCGTGCGTGTGCGGTGCGGCCGGTGCCTCGGTGCCGGTGCGGCGTGCGCGCGGTCAGTGGTGGGCGGGTGGTGCTCCGGCCGTCGTGCCGGGCCGGAAGGCGCAGGCCACCAGGGGTTCCGTGGCCTGCTCCCCCGCGACCAGCGCGGCGAGCATCCGCACGGCGGCGGCGCCCAACTGCGGCCGGGGGATGTCGAATCCGGTGGGCATCGGTCCGTCGGACAGATCCGGTGGCGGGCTGCCGAGCAGCGCGAGTGAGGCGTCGCGCGGGCAGTCGATACCGACGAAGTGCGCGGCGTTGTGCAACGCGCGCCAGGCGTCGCCCGTGTCGGTCTCCTCGGCGACGAACGCGGTGACTCCGTCGTCGAGCCAGCCGCGCAGCCGCTCGGCGGTGAGGTCGTGCTCCGGATCGGCGGAGCGGAAGACGGCGGCGGGACCGCCGGGCAGCCCGGCCTCCTCCAGCCCCTTGAGGAAGCCGTGTTCACGGTCGGTGGACGCGGGGGCGTCGTCGTCCTCGCGTACGAGCACGATCCGCCGGTGGCCGAGTCCGGCCAGATGTGTGACGACCTCCTTGCTGGCGCTGACGTAGTCGGCGCCGACCCAGGCCAGCCCCTCCAGTTCGTCCCTGCGGCCGAGATGGACCACGGGAAAGCCGTCGGCGACCAGGCGCCGCAGCTCGTCGGCGGGCGCGTGGCGGCCGAGGAAGAGGCAGCCGTCGGCGAGCCGTACCCGGTTCAGGGCGTGCGGCCCCGCGGCCCCCGCGCCGCCCGTGCTGGAGCCGGTGAAGAGCACCAGGTCGTAGCCGCGCGCGGCCGCTTCCTGCTCGACGCCGACGAGGAACGGGTAGTACGAGTGCTGCACATCGGTCGGAAAGGTGGAGGTGAAGCTGAAGACCCCGAGCAGGTTGTTGCGCGCGGCGGCCAGCCGGCTGGCCGCCGGATCGGGGACGTAACCGAGGCTGCGTACCGCGTCGAGCACCTTCTGCCGGGTCTCCTCGGAGATCGTGGCGCCCTGCTTACGGCCCCCGAGCACCAGCGAGACCGTGGCCTGCGAGACCCCGGCGAGCCTGGCGACCTCGGCCTGGCGCGGCCGTGACGTACGGCCTGTGGGTGCGGGGGTCCGCCCTGGCCGGGCCCGCTTCCTGGGTTCCTCCACCGTGTTCCTCCGGATCGTTAATGCGTATTAGTAATGCGCATTAACGAGTACTGTGGACCCAGGGCACGCAGGGGTCAAGACATCGGTCAAGACTTCTTTCGGCCTCTTCGTTTCTTCCGGCCTCTTCTTCGTTCCGCGGACCGCTGACGGACCTGTCACACATCGCCGGGCCGCTCGGTCAGTCATGTGTACCTCCCGGGGCCCGGGCCCCGGACATCACACGGCAAGGAGAACACCGTGGAATCGCGCCTCAGCTACTTCGGCAACCCCCTTGGGGCAAAGGTGCTCAAGCACATCAACTCGGCCAACAAAGTGGTCACGGACTCGACACTGCCGACCGCGGTCCAGGAACTGGTGAAGCTCCGCGCGAGCCAGATCAACGGCTGCGGCTTCTGCACCGACATGCACAGCAAGGACGCGGCACACGCCGGGGAGACCCAGCAACGCCTCAATCTGGTCGCCGCCTGGCGCGAGGCCAAGGTCTTCACCGACGCCGAACGCGCCGCTCTCGAAGTCGCGGAACAGGGCACCCGTATCGCCGACGCGGCCGGCGGAGTCACCGACGAGGCCTGGGCCAACGCCGCCAAGCACTTCGACGAGGAGCAGCTCACCGCGCTGATCTCCCTCATCGCCGTCATCAACGCCTACAACCGCGTCAACGTCATCAACCAGCAGCCCGCCGGCGACTACCAGCCCGGCCAGTTCGGCTGACCGGGACATACACAACAGGGACAGAGACTCGCCGGGCGGCGGTACATCCGCACCGCCGCCCGGCGAAGGACCCGCAGGCGGCGGGCGGTTGGCGCCGAGGACATCGTTCAGGGGGCATGGCCGCGGTGGCACAACACGGACCGCACGAACGTCCTGGGGCCGACGGCCTTTCCGACGACGGCAGGTCGGGCAACAGCGGCAGGTCAGGCAGCGGGCCGCGGGGCCCGCAGATGTGCGCGCCGTGCCAGTTCGTCCTCGTCGACCAGTTCGAGCATGGGCTTGCCCGGCGCGCACATCATGGTCACGACGAACCGGGTCCGTCCGTCCGTCAGCGCGTTGCCGTCCTGGTAGTGGATCACGTCACCGCCCGGCTCCCAGAACGTCCCGCCGGCCTCGACCACACGCTCGGGCTCGCCTTCGAGTTCGAAACGGACCGCGCCCTCGATGACGTACCCGAACGCCGGTCCCGAGTGGCGGTGCGGCGGCGTTCCCGGGTCTCCGGGCTCCCACTCGATGTGAATGGTCATCGCCGAGGCACCCTCGGGGATGACGAGCGGTGCGGCGTCCTGCAGCGTCCTCACCGCGGTCTTCCACTTCTCCGAGCGGGGCTGCCCGCCGGTCCCGCCCACCGTGTCCTTCTCCGACATCGTGTCGCACCTCCATCGGTTCACGTCGCCATGGGTACGGCACACCGTCCGTCGGGCGCGTGTTCACGTCCGTCACCATGGCCGTCTCCTACTGATGACCGGGTGGACCATACGTCTGTGACATGGTGACGGCATCGGATTGACGGCGCGCGTCCTTCTGTGGCCGCCCATAACATGGTGCTGCGGGACTGGAGGGACACGTATGGGCGCTCGGGACGACACGGACTCCCTCGACCGGGCGACAAGTGATTTCATGGCGGCGCGTCCCCGGCTCTTCGGCATCGCGTACCGAGTGCTCGGCAGCGCTGTGGAGGCCGAGGACATCGTTCAGGAGACGTGGCTCCGGTGGCAGAGGACCGACCGGGCCGCCATCCGTGAACCGGCGGCGTTCCTGGCCACGGTCACCACCCGCCTGGCGATCAACTTCACCCAGTCCGCCAGGATGAGGCGCGAGTCGTACATCGGGCCCTGGCTTCCCGAGCCGGTCGACACAAGCGTGGACCCGCAGTTGGGCGCGGACCGGGCAGAAGCACTCGGCCTGGCGGTTCTGTTCCTCCTGGAGAAGCTGAATCCCGTGGAGCGGGCCGCCTACGTTCTGCGGGAGGCCTTCGACTATCCGTACAAGCGGATAGCGGACATCGTGGAGACGAGCGAAGCCAACGCGCGCCAGTTGGTGAGCCGGGCCAGGAAGCATCTGTCGGCGGAACGCAGGGAGCCGGTCAGCCCCAGTGCTCACCGGCGTCTGATGGAGGTGTTCCTCGCCGCGGCGCAGACGGGCGATCTGCCGGTGCTGGAGGAGGTCCTCACGGCGGACGTGGTCAGCTACTCCGACGGCGGCGGGGTGCGCGGGGCGTCCAGGATTCCGGTCGTGGGGCGTGTGCGCGTCTCCAAGTTCCTCGCCGCCTTCGCCCCGCGTTTCTGGCCCCAGTCGGAGATCCGCTGGGTCGAGGCCAACGGCAGGCCGGCCGTCCTCGTCTCGTCCGACGGGCACGCGGCGGCCCTGCTGTCCGTCGAGGTGTCGGCACGGGGCATCGAACGCGTCCTCTGGATGATGAATCCGGCGAAGCTCGATCCGTACGTGGCGTCCCTGGGCGGCTGAGCCCGGTCGTATGGCAGACAACTCCACTCCGCGAGCGCGGCATCACCGGCGTTCGTCGTCGTAGCCGTCGCCGGTCGCCCCTCCTCCGGGGAGTCGGCCTGGACGGCTCGCGGGATCCGTGCCCGGGTGCCGTTCGCCGACCATCGGCGTCGGCGGTCCCGCACCGTCTTTCACCGCAGGCCGACAGAGATCGACCCGGCCGACGGAATCCGTGGTGAACCGCTGCACCTGCCCCCAGTGCCAGTTCGACTCCGCGCCGTTCATGCCCGTGCACGCACGCGGGAACTCAAACCGCTCACTGACAGCCGAACGGGCCTGCTCGCTGCTGGAAGCCTCATCCACCACATAGAAATGGCGGACCAGCTTTCCCGTGTCGGAGCTGAAGCAGATCTCCACCAGCCACTTCTTCATGATGCTCATGGGACTCCCTTCCGGGAGTGCATGCTTCAAGCTTAGGTAGCCGACACTACTCCTTTTTGAACTAACGGGTCGAGGTCATCTCTGCGCAACGGGACGGTCACACCTTGCTGTCGTCGGCCTGCCGCGTACGTGCGGCCGTGAGCGGTTCGAGGAGCCGTCGCGCCGTGTTGAGCTGGGCGGATACGGGATCGGGGTCGGAGGTCGCCGGATCGAATCCGGGGCCGGGCTCGATCCGGATCTCCGGGACCGGCACGACTGAACCGCACTCCTGGCAGCGCCCCTCGTGGTCGAGCGGGCCTCCGTCGCGGTCGTGGCTCAGGGCGCGCTTCGCTCCGGCCGGAGAGTAGAACGCGTCGCCCCAGGCCATCATGGCGCGCACGACCGGCCACAGCTCGATGCCCTTGTCCGTCAGCCGGTACTCGACGGTTCCGGCGCCGTCGTCGTTCCTGGCGAGCACCCCTTCCCGTACGAGGAGCTTCAGCCGGCTGGTCAGAACGGCGCGGGGTATCCCGAGCTGCGTGGCGAAGTCCCCGAACCGGCGGATCCCGAAGAACGCGTCACGAAGGATGAGCAGCGTCCACCGCTCTCCGATGATCTCCATCGCCCGCGCCAGCGAGCAGTTGCGGTCCGCGTAGGTGCTGGGAAGAGTCATGAACCCACCCTACCCTCGGCAGTTTGCTCACTGAACTGCCTACTGCTAGGTTTGCAGTTCAGTGACTGAACCACGAGGGCCGCCTCCATCCGTGACACCGAGGCGAACATATGAGCGAACGAAGAAAAGCCCTACGAAAGGTGTCCAGATGTCCCATGACGACAGGCTGTTCCTGATCACCGGCGCGACCGGCAAGACCGGGAGGGGGACGGTCGAGCTGCTGCTGGAGCGCGGCCACCGCGTCCGCGCCCTGGTGCACCGCGAGGACGAGCGCTCCCGCAAACTGGCCGAGGCCGGTGCCGAGATCGCCGTGTCGGACCTGCACGATCTCGACGGTGTGACCGCCGCGGTGCGGGGCGTCAGGGGCGCCTACCTATGCCATCCGATCCTTCCGGGCCTGATCGAGGCGACCGCCAACTTCGCCCAGGCGGCGACCGAGGCGGGTGTCCGGTCCGTGGTCAACATGTCGCAGATCTCCGCCCGCCGCGAATCGGGCAGCGAGGCCGCCCGGCAGCACTGGCTGTGCGAGCGCCTGCTGGACCGCACCGACCTGCTCACCACGCACATCCGGCCGACCTTCTTCGCGGAGTGGCTCACGAACTGGTGGGAGAAGCGGGACGGCCAGGGGTACCTCCGGCTTCCGTTCGGCGACGGCCGCCACGCCCCGATCGCCGCGGCCGACCAGTCCTACGTGATCGCCGCCCTGCTGCTCGACCCCGAGCCGTACGACCGTGCCGCCCCCACCCTGCACGGCCCGGTCGAACTGGACCACCACGACATCGCCCGGATCATGTCCACGACGCTCGGCTTCCCGGTGCACTACGAGCCCATCAGTGTCGAGGAGTTCGCGTCGGCCATGACCGCACGCGGAGCGCACCCGCACTTCGTCCAGCACTTGAGCAACGTCGCGGTCGACTACCAGAACGGCGTCTTCGCCGGCACCAACCACAACGTGGAGCAGATCGGCCACCGCGCTCCGCTGTCCATCAAGCAGTTCGTCACCGAGCACAGGACCGACTTCGACACCAGCGGCCCCTATTTCGTCCCCGCCCTCTGACTTCAAGGCAGGAATTGGCGAAGAGCTCGGCGCCGAGTACTTCCGGGCGGCACAGCCGGATTACGAATCGTTTCTCCGAGGCGGGAACCGAGACCATGTCATCCGTGGTCATCACGGGTGCGTCCAAGGGAGGGTCAGGCCTCTGCCACGCCTCCGCCGGTTCCGTCGGGCAGGGTGAACATCTCGAAGAACGACCGAGCCGCGCCGGAATCGCCCGCGACCACGAGTTCCCCCGCGGCGACCGCGTGTTCCACACTCATCTGACCCCTGACAAGGGAATCGAATGTCTCCCTGCCGCAGGTCAGCCGCAGATCCGGTCTGATCGGCGCGGGTCCCACCTCGGCCCGGACCCGCTCACCGTCGGCGTGCAGCCAGAATTCCTCACCACCTACGTCGAGTTGCGTGAGCGCGTCAAAGCTCACTGCCTCCGCAGGGGCCGTCAGCCGCATGGCCGTCACACTCCAGGCGGTGCGGTCGGTGTATTCGGGCGGCGGGTCCTCCAGGCCGGCCCCCCAGTCGACGAACGACCTCAAAACGGGAACCAGGGCCTGTCCGCGGTCCCCCAGCTCGTACGCTCCCCAGCGCCCCGCCCCGGCCGGCCGTGTGCGCCGGACGACGTCGTACTGCTCAAGGTGCTTGAGACGGGCTGCCAGAAGGCCGTTCCCGATGCCGGGGAGCGCGTCGAGGAGCTCGCCGTAGCGGCGCGGGCCGAGGGTGAGTTCCCGCACGATCAGCAGCGTCCACCGCTCGCCCAGCACATCGAGCGCCCGTGCGAGGAAGCAGGACTGCTGATAAGACCTGGCCATGGGCTTGCCTCCGGAAGGAGCGGCGCCGCGGTGCTCCTCGGTCAGGTCGTCAACGCTACTCCTTTTTGAACCGGCCGGCCCCTCGGCCCTGGACCGGCATCCGCACGGGGCAACGCCGAATGACCTTCCTTTCGGCGTCGGGCTATCGCCGCTGAAGACCGGAGGAGGAGGCCGCCGCGTGCCCTCCTGACGCGCGTGGTCGCGCCACGGACTGGCTGCATCCGGCCCTTCCGGGGAACGCCTCTTTGCGATTGGCTGTTTCCCGTCGCCCCGAATGAGGAAAAGCGCCAGGAAGGGCCTCCATTGCCGTGCGCCCCACGTACGATCCACGGCCCGGGACCAGGAAAGTCTCCCCGTACCGGCAATGCCGCGCAACCAAAATGAGCAGCGGAACAGTGACAGTGCAAGGACACCGCCACCGAGTGGGTCCGGGGAGCCGATCACGGAGGCAGGGACATGACGAGCACATTACCGCCGGAGCAGTGGACCACCTTTCGGATACCCACCCTGGAGACCCTGTCCCGGGGACGTCTGACGGAGCAGTTCACCGACTGCGCGCTGGGACTGGCCGTCGCCCCGCCGGGCTTCGGCAAGACAACGCTGCTCGCCGAGGCGGCCCGGAGCCATCCGGGGCCGGTGACGTGGTACCGGGCCAGACTCGGCGCGGACGAGCAGGAGTTGCTCACCGCACTCGAGTACCCGGCGGATTCCGGTGACGGGCTCCTCGCGGCGCCGGACCAGTCCCGGACGGCGCCGCGCAAGGGCCGCGGCGGCACGGCCCGGCGGCTGATCGTCATTGACGACATGCACCTGCTGCCCCCGGCCGTCCGTGCTCTTGTCGTACGCCTCGGTCAGCTCGCCCCGCCCCACCCCCGGATACTGATCGGCAGCCGCCCCGCCCCCGGTCTGCCCGTCGCCGCGCTGGAGGCGGCGGGCGCCACGGTCGTCGATGCCGAGGCGATACGTTTCCGCTCCTGGGAAGCGGAATGCCTGTTCGATCAGCTTTACGACACCACGCTGAGTCCCGGCATCGCGTTGCCGCTCATCCGGGCCTCCGGCGGCCGGGCTGCCGCATTGCGGCTGTTCGCCCGTGCTGCCGCCGCCCGCCCCGACGCGGGCCAGGAGCGGATCCTCGCCGACGCGATGTTCGCCCGCGACTACCTGGAGCGAGAGGTCCTCGCCCCGCTGCCCGGCCGGCTGCGTGACTTCCTGGACGCGACCTGTTTGCTGGACCCGCTGACCGTCGCCGGCTGCCAGGCGCTGACCGGCCGGGCCGACAGCCGCGACGCCCTGTGGAGCCTGGCCCACGATCACGGGGTGCTGCGCGCCGAGCCGGACGGACGTACGTATCTCACGGAACCTCTTCTGCGGGACTGTCTGCGCGCCCGGCTCGCCGAGACCGTGGACGGCGACGAGTTGGTCCGGCTGCGGGGCCGGGCCGTGGCGTGCGGTGCCATCGGCCGTTCGGACAGCCCGGCCCGTACACAACCGCAGCCGCACACCGTCAGGTGGACCGGCAGGCCCTCGCGGTCGGGGGCCGTCATCGACTCCCCGCCGGCCGTGCTCGCCACGGGCCAGGACACACTGTCGGCGGCTCTCGCACCGGCCGCCGTCGGCACACGAAGCGGTGCCGACGGTGGTTTCGGCGAATCGGCCACGCTCCTCCTCCAGGGGATCGACGCCGCGCTGACCGGCGGCGTGGCCGTCGACGCCGCCCTGCGCCGCACCCTGGTGGGGGCCGGAGACGACGCGCTGGTCGGGCTCTCCGTACGGTTGACCCGCACCGCGCTGGCCATCATGGCCGCCGGCCCGGCCGGCCCGGTCCCGTACCAGGAGCTCCAGCGGATCGCGTACGACGCCGAGCGGCTGGACCATCCATGGCTCAGCCGGGCCGCCCGCTCCCTGCTGGGCCTGGGACCGCACCCCGAGGACCCCGGGCAGACGGCCGCCGTCCTCGACGAGTGCACCCGGCTCGGCGACCGGGAGGGAGCCGCGCTCGCCGCACTCGCGCGGTGCCTGCGAACGGTACGGGACGGCCGTCCCAGCGTCGGCAGGTTCGAGGAGGCCGTCAGCCGGTTCCGCGCGCTGGGCTGGAGCGTCCTGGAAGCGTGGTGCCGGGCGGCCCTCGCCGTCGTCGAGACCGGGCGCGACCTTCCGGACGCGGCGCAGCGCGCCGTACAGGCCGAGGCGTTCGCACGGTCGGCCGACGTACCGGGTGCGCGGGCGCTGGCCATGGGCGCGATGGCTCTGGCGGCGCCGGAGACAGCGGGCCGGGCGGAGTTGCAGGAGGCGGCCCGCTCGACCGCCCGGTCCGCGAGGCTGCCGGACACCGTGCTGGGGAGCTGGCTCGCGGCCCTCGCTCCGTCGTCCGCCGGCCAAGCCCCCGACGGGCCGAGAACGGAAGTGAGACCCCGGACCGGGGCGTCGAAGTCCCCCGCATCGGGGACCTCGGCGGCGGAGCCGGTGCCAGGTGTGACGGTGCTCTGTTTCGGTTGCTTCGAGTTCAGCGTGGCGGGACGCGAACCGGACTGGTCGCGGCTGCGCCCCAAGGCTCGGGCGGTGCTGCGGCTGCTCGCGGTACGCGCCGGACGGCCCGTCCACCGTGACCAACTGCTGTCGGCCTTCTGGGAAGGGCTGCCACCGGCGTCGGCGCTGCACAACCTTCAGGTGACGGTCTCCAGCCTGCGTACGTTCCTGGAGCCGGAGCGGCCCAGAGGCGGATCGCGGCTGATCGTACGGCAGGGGGACTCCTACCGGCTGGCCCTGCCGCCCGGCAGCGTCAGCGACGTCGCGGCATTCGAACGCGCGGTACGCGACGGCCGGCGCGCCCGTGCCCAGAACCGGCCGGACGACGCGGCCGACGCGTTCCGCCTCGCCCTGGACCAGTACACGGGCGAACTGCTGCCCGAGGACGGGATGGCCGAGTGGCTGGCCGCCGACCGGGAACGGCTGCGCCGGGAGGCGGCCGGCTCGGCGGTGGCGCTGGCCGAGATACGGCTCGGCCAGCGCCGTCCGGCGGACGCCGTGGAGGCCGCCGAACTCTGTCTGGAGATCGACGGATTCCGCGACACCGCGTGGCGCGTCCTGATCCGGGCGTGCGAACAGGCCGGCCTCACCGCCGACACCGCGCGGGCCCGTCGCGGCTACGCGGACATGCTCGCCTCCCTGGGCCTCCCGCCGTCCGCCTCCGTCCGGCATCCGGTGTAGGGGAGGGCGCCGGGGTACGGGGCCGGCCACATGCCCGGGGCGTGTCCGGCGGATCTGCGACGCGGCGAGGTGCCGCTCGCCGCAGCAGCGGCTGATGTCGCTACGGCGTCGCGGACTCACCAAGATCCGCCGGACGGGGCCCGGGCCGGCCGGGACGGGCCGGCCCCGGGCCACTCCCCCGGGGTCAGCGCCTGCCGAAGAACTCCACCTCCGCGATCGCCGTGTGCCGGTTCTTCTCCCCGGCGCCGTAGCTGGACCTGATGATGAACCGCACCGCCCGGATGTTCGTCCCCTTGAGGTCCAGGGTCTGCGGTCCCGGCATGTCCTCAAGCTTCAGTTCCTTCTTCTCGACCTCACCGTTGGGACCGCTCAGTTCGACGTCGAGCACGGAGGGCCGGGCCTGCTTGAGGAAGTCGTCCTTGTCGGCGGAGATCCCGCCGTGGATGATGACCTTCTCCAGCCTGACCGGCTGCTCGAAGCGCGCCTCCAGATACTGGCCCTGCCCCGCCCCGGCCACCGCTGGCGCCCAGTACCCGTTGTTCGAGCCGTCGAAGGCGTCCGCCGCCGGATGGGCCTTGAGCTGGCTGGACGCCTCCGAGAACGCCGGGTTGACGGGGGTGGTCTTGGCCGTCCGGTCCAGGACGGAGTTGAAGGCGCTGCTCAGATAGGACCGCGCGAGGAATCCCCCGCCCAGCAGCAGCACCAGCACCAGCGGGATCGCGAGGCTCGGCCGGCGCCAGGCCCGGCCCGCGGGGCGTTCGCCGGCCGTCAGCCTGCGGGGGGTCCGCCGGAATATCCGCCGCAGCAGCCGCTCCCACCACGACAGCCGCTCCTCGTCCGCCTTTCTTGCGGCGAGGACCGCGCCACAGCGGACGCACAGGGTGCGGGTGCGCGGGTTGGGCTCCGAGCAGTTCGGACAGACCAGGTCATGGGCCACGGTCCGGGAGGCGGCCGCGGTTCCGGTGTCCGACCCGCCCGAGTCCCTGTCCGACGCCGGGTCGTCGTCGACCGGGTCCGTCGGCCGCTCCCCCGGGCGCCGGACGGTACCGGGGACCCCCGCCGGCGTCGGCGGTGTCCGGGGCCGTACCGGGGCGACCGGGCCCGCCGGCTTCCGCGCCGCCGGTTCGGGCTGTGCTTCGGGCCCGGCTTCCGGGACCGAGGGCGGCGCCTGGGCCGGTGCCCGGCCCTCGGCCGGCGTCGCCGGAACCGGTGGCCCGGCGGGTACGGTCCGCGCCTGCGCCGATTCCGGCGCGGGACCGGCCGGGGCGACCGGGGCAACTGGGGTGACCGGGGGAACCGCCGTCCCGGTCCCGCCGGACGGCTGCGCCGCGGGCACCCCGGTCGGCGGGGCGGCCACGCCGCTCACCGCCCCCGCCGCCCCGGACGTCACGGGCCGTTGGGCCACCGGTCCGGAGGCCGTCGCGTCCGGGGTGGTTCCGGCCCCGGAGTTCGCGTCGTTTCCGCCCCGCGTGTCCGGCTCCCAGTCGAGAAAGAGCTCGCAGGATCCGCAGAACACCGTGCCCGGCGCGTTGCGGTGGCCGCAGTCCGGGCAGATCAGCCCGGCGCCGCCGCTCATGACGCCTCCGCGAGGGGCAGCAGTTCGACGTCGTAACCGACATGCGCCGGCACTTCCTCGCTCACCAGCCGCCGCAGCCGCTCGGCCTCGGCCTCGTCCGGGTCGGCCACTCGCAGCCGGACGGTGACCCGGGGCCGCCCGTCGGCCCGGCCGGGCAGCGGACTGCGCGGGGTCATGGACCACGACGCGCCGCCCGTCTCCTCGATCTCCGGTTCCGCGCCGAATCCGAGCCGTACGGCGTCGGCGAGCCCGCCCCGGGTGCCGCGCCGCCGGTGCCGTTCCATCGCGCCGGTGACCGCCGCCCGCCGCTGCTCGGCGGACCGCCCGTCACCGGTTCCGGCAGCCTGCTCGCCGTCCACGTCGACGGCCACCCAGGTCGCGATCCACGACAGGAAGTCGTCCGGCGCCGTGCGCGGATCCAGATGGGCGGGCAGGTTGTCGAGGGTGAGCAGCACCGGCGCCAGTACCTCGTCCAGCCCCTCCAGGAACCGCTGCAGGAAATCCTCCCCCAGATACACGGCGGGGAGTTGGTACATCAGGGGGTGGGGCGTCGGCAGCCCCGGGACGGTGCCACGCATTCAGGCCTCCCGCACTCTGAGTTGGTGCTCGTAGGAAAAAACCAGGGCGTACGGGTCGAGCACGATCCTGGTGGTCTGCTCGGCGCGCTGCCCGGTCAACGGGTCGGCCGGGAAGAGCCTGACGTCCTCCACGAGGTCGACGCCGGGCACCCGTTGGAGCACCGCGTACACCTCGCCCGCGTGGATCGGCCGGCCGAACGGCCAGCCCTGCCCGGCCGGTCCGCCGGTGAGCGGGTTGAAGTACCCGTACAGGGCCGCCAGCGCCTCGGCGCGGATCCAGTCGGCGACCGTGCCGCGGGCGGCCAGGACGGACGCCACGACGGTGACGCCCTGGTAGTAGGGCGGCTCCACCACCAAGCGGGTGCCGATGGGGCGCCGTTGGTCCAGATAGTCGGCAACCGCGCGCAGCGTCTCCTGGGGCGGCACCATGTCGTCGAACCGCAACCGCCCCTGGTCGTCGCCCTGGACGGCGGGCACCACGAGCAGCCGTACCCCGTTCTCCTCGCCCTCCCCGGCGGGGACGCAGCAGACCCTCGCGGCGTCCGGCGCGACCTCCCGGGCCAACTGCTCGTAGTCGCGCGGGACGACCGCCCGGTACAGGCTGCGCAGTGTCATCGGCCCGCGGACCTTCGCGTTCTCCACGCTCTCGCCGTCGACCCCGCCGACGGCCGCCCGGCGGTTCTCGACCCGCGCGACGAACGGCAGCGAGCTGCGCAGCACGCGCAGCGCCCCCTTGGCGACGTTGCCCCGGCGTCCCCCTCCGGTGCGGTAGGCGCGGATCCGTACGGGCGCGCCCTTGGGGGGAACGGCGCCGTAGTAGCGGATCGTCCCGTCGGGCTCCCGGACGGCCGGGCCGAAGTCGACGCGGCCGGAGTTCGGGTCGAGCGTCATGTGCGTTTCGTCGGGGCCGGACTGGGCGAAGTCGTCGACGCGGCTCCACTGCGACCAGCCCGAGCCGTCCGCCACCTGGACGACGAACGGCTCGTCGCCGGGGACGACGGGCGGCCTCGCGACATGGAACGACTGACCGGGCACTCCCTCGGACAGGCCCAGGACCTCGTCCCTCACCGTCTCGGCGTGCACGGCGTCGACCGTCCCCCCGATGGTGAACGCCTCCGCCTCGCGGACCGTCGGCGAGTGCAGATAGGTGGGCTGGTCCGGCTCGGCGGGTACGAGCCGGCAGCGCACCCACCCGCCCGGCCTCTTCACCATGACGGACTCGGTGTGCGTGCTCGGCAGGTGCAGGACGACCTGGCCGGGGCGGTTGAAGCCGCCGGTCGTGTCCTCCTCGACGTCACAGCGCGCCCACGCCTTGCCGTCCCACGCCTCCCAGCGCAGTGGCGGGCGCAGGGGGTCGACACCGACGCCGTCGACGCGGCAGTCCAGGCGCAGCACGACAACACCGGCGGGGACGGGGTTGGTCAGGCCGAAGTACAGGGCGTCCCCGGGGGCGGGCGTCGCGCCGAAGCAGGGGACGTCCCGTGCCAGGGCGAGTTCCTGGGTGCGGTCGACGTTGTCTCCCCCGCTGTGGCGGGTGGCCAGCCGGTCCAGCGCGCACGGCACGATCGGCAGGTCGCGGGACGTGGTGAAGACGACCGCCTCCTCGCTCTCGGTCCGTACCGTGGCGACCTCGGCGCCCGCTCTGACACGTACGGTCTCGGGCTGCGGCGCGGACAGCCAGAACGTGACGTCGGTGCGGGCGGCGGTCGGCGGGTGCAGCCGTACGCCGATCAGGTCGAGGAAGGAGAGGTAGCTCTTCTCCGGTACGCGGTTGAGCCGGTAGAGGAGCTGGTCGACCATGGTGGCGAACGCCTCGATGAGGGTGACGCCGGGGTCGGACACATTGTGGTCGGTCCATTCGGGGCAGCGCTGCTGGACGAACCGCTTGGCGTCGTCGACGAGTCCCTGGAACCTGCGGTCGTCGAGATTGGGACTGGGCAGTGTCACGAACCTGCGCCTTCCTCGTGCGGAGGGATCACATAGAACGGGAAGACGAGGTTGCGGGGGTCATTGGTGCCGCGCACGATGTAGCTGATGTCGATGTACAGCACACCGTCCTCGACGGCGTCGAACCGTACGTCGATGCCCGCGACCTCGATCCTGGGCTCCCAGCGGTCCAGCGCGAGCCGGACCTCGTAGGCGAGTTGGCCGGCGGTGCCGGCGTCGGCGGGCGCGAACACGTAGTCGTGGACGGCGCAGCCGAACTCCGGGCGCATGGGCCGCTCGCCGGGGCTGGTGGCGAGCACCAGCCGGATGGATTCCTCCAGTTCCCGCTCGCCGTGCACCAGGGCGATGGATCCGGTGGCATCGGTACGCGGCGGAAACGCCCAGCCCGCTCCGACGAACTGCTCACCCATCGGTCCGTCACCCGCCGATCAGAACGGTCGGGCAGCCCACGACGATCGGGGCTCCGCAGGCAGCGGTGTCGCCCATCCGCGCGGCGGGCCTGCCGCCGATCAGCACGGTGGGACAGCCCGGCGGGATGATCACGGACGGCGGGTGGACGGCCGGCGGCGGGAAGGCGCAGGTGTGGGTGGTGCCGACGGTGGCGGCGGGCATGCCGCCGATGAGGACGGTGGGCACGCCGGGCGGGCCCACCACCCCCGGATGGCCGGTGGCATCGCCCACGCGGGCGGCGGGTGGCATGACGGGCACTCCCTTCGGTCGTAACTCGCGCTTGTTCAGTCCCTGGGCCGTGCCGCCGGCCGGCCGACGGCACGGCCCGTCAGTTGATCTTGACCAGACCGGCGTTGATCGAGCACATCGCCCCGCCCTTGATCTCCGTGCGGGAGGTGCCGTTGACAGCGACCTGAGTGCCCTTCACATCCACCCCGCCGCTTGTCTTCAGCCCCACCTGGCCGCTGCCGCCGTCCACTTGGACGCCGGTCTGCGCCGTCACCTTCACCGACTTGCCGATCAGTTCGAGCGTGCCGCTGCCCGCGTCCATCAGCGCGCCGTTGCCCGCCTTGACGGTGACCTTGTCCTTGGCGTCGATCTCCACCGTGCCGTCGCTGTGTACGACGATCTTGGTGCCCTTGCGGTCCAGGTCGATGGTGAGCTTGCCGTCGCCGGTGACCATCCGCACGCCCTGCGCGCCGGAGGCGTTGTCGAGCAGTTCGAGCTGGTTGCCGCTGCGGGAGGAGAACGACCGCCGGTTGACGGCGCCGCTGGTGCCGTCGATCAGTTCGCCGCTTCCCGTGGACGGCTTGTCCTGCCCGTTGAACAGGCAGCCGAGGATGTAGGGGCGGTCGAGCCGGCCCTGCTCGAAGCCGACGAGCACCTCGTCGTTGACCTCCGGGACGAACGCCGAGGTGCCCTTGCCGTTCTTGCCCCCGCCGCCCGCGGACTGCACCGTGCGGGCCCAGTCGCTGACGTAGTCGTCCGACAGCCAGGGGAACTTCACCTTGACCCGGCTCAGCTTCTCCGGGTCCTTGGTGTCGGTGACCAGGCCGATGACGATCCCGTCCGCGTCGGGGTGCCGGCCGGTGGCGCCACCGGCCAGCGCCGACAGTGAGCGTTCCTGCTGACCCGAGACCGTCACCCATGTCTCATAGCCGCGCAGCGCATCGAAGACATGCCTGGACGACGTGACGGTGTACCGGCCCTCGAACGGCGCGCCGACCCCGGACAGCGCCACCGCGCCGCCCGCCCGGACCTCCGGATTGCCCTGGATCACCGCCTCCATCTCGGCGAACGACCCGGCGATCCGCTGCGCCAGAGCCTTGGCGACCTGCTCGACCCTGGCCTGCTCCCGGTAGGCGGTGTCGGTCACCACGAAGTCGGCCTTGCCGAACGGGCCGACCGCGTCCGCCGGGCTGATACCGAGCTGGACCGTGTCGGCCCTGCCCGCGTCGGCCCGGCCGACCAGCGCCTGCTTGGTCTTGGTGTCCCAGCCCCGCACCTCCACCTGGGAGACCTGCTCGGCGGCGGTGACCCCGGCGCGGCAGCGCAGCAGGTTCTTGCCCAGTTCCAGCACGAGCGGATTGCTGTCGGAGCGGGCCGAGGAACCGGGCGCGCCGGACGCCTCGGTGGGCTTGGTGACGTGCAGCGCGCCGTCGATGACATACGCCTCCGCCCCGGCGTCCTCGGCCAGCCCACGCACGAACTCCCAGTCGGTGACGTTGGGTTGCACAACGTGTTCGAGGACCGGGCCGGAGACGTCGATCTTCCCCGTGGAGAGCCCGGCGCGCTGGGCGACCTGGCGGCAGATGTCGGCGACGGTCATGTTCTGGTAGCCGACGACCCGGCGGCCCCGGAAGAGCCGGTGCGCCTTGTCCGCGCCACGGACGATGGTGAACGTCCCGGTCTCGTCGAAGTCGATCTCCAGAGCGGTGACCTCGCCCTTGAGCAACGGTTTCGGCGACCCGCCCGATCCGGACCCGGCCAGCAGCCGCGCCTCGACACCGATCTTGATGCCTGCCTTGTCCAGCAGGACCCGGCTGGGGTCACGGAAGCGCAGTACGAACAGGTCGGGCAGGCTACGGCTGTCGTCGACGTACCCGTCCACCAGGGTGTTGGCGAGATCCGCCGGCAGCTTCGTCCCGCCGATCTCCACGACCAGCGTCTTGGCAACGGTGTCGTTCGCCATCAGGCATCACTCCGACCGGTGCCGGACCCGTACGAGGCCGCTTCCGCCACGGTGTCGAGCTCGTCGGCCGAGGGCAGCAGCAGTTCCCGGCCCTCCGCCAGCCGCAACGGGTCGTCGATCCCGTTGACATCGGCGATGATCCGCCAGGCCGCCGGATCTCCGTACTCGGCCCACGCCAGGGCCTGGAGCGTGTCACCGGAGCGGAGCCGGTGGACACGGCGGGCGGCGAGCGCCCCCGATGTCGGGTTCTGGCCGGCGGTCTCGCCGCTGATCTCCTCCATCGTCACCTGGCAGACGGCCCGGATCGGCACCCCGGAGGTGGTGAACAGCGTGTACTTGACCTGGACCTGGCTCACATAGCCGGGGAACCCGGTGATGCCGCCCCAGTGGAAGACCACCCACGGCGGCGAGGACCGTTGCGCCTGGCGGGTCTCGCTGGTCGGCACGCAGCAGGCGAACAGCTCCTCGACCGCCTTGACGACGCTGGTGTCCTGGGTGTCACTCGCGTCGAAGAACATCTCGACGGTGAGCTTGCTGGGCTGCGGCCCCTGGTACTCGGGCGGCCCGGCGCTCTTCGCGCCCTTGGCGGGGGTGCGCTTCCAGGACGCGGACTTGTTGAGGCTGAGTTCCTTGGGGTTGAACTGGAAGTCGATCCGGCCGCAGGGCCCGCCGGGGGTGAGGCTGCCTCCCGACGGCGGGGTGCGCAGTTCCAGGTAGGCGTGCTCCAGCTTGGGCCGTACGTCGCGGCCCCCCGCGGCCGACTTCCCGCCCCCGGCCGCGCTGAACGCCACGGGTCCGCTCATGCCCCGACCTCCGTCGTGAAGCCGTGGTGCGCGATCTCGATGGTCTCGACGGCGACCTTCGGCGACTCCGGATTGAACGTCGGCCCGGTCCAGCGCACCGGCACCACCTCCAGCAGTCCCCAGCGGGCGACCATGATGCCGTCACCGGTGCGTGCCTCGATGTGGGCGGTCTTGCGGGCGAACCCGGTGGTCATGCTGGCGAACCAGGTGGCGACCTTCTCGGTGTCCTTGGTCAGCGGCCGGGACAGCTTGACGTTCGAGTACTTGAGGCGGGTCGGCAACTGCCAGACGTGGCCGTTGTTGCCGCCTTCCTCACGTGGTTCGAGCACCACCTCGCAGCCCAGGCCCTCACAGGTGTTGAACGAACCCAGCTCGATACCGTCGATCGTGACGACGAAGCAGACGGAGACCGCCGGGTCCTCGGTAGTGGGCATCGGATGCCCCGCCTTTCTGTTGAGCTGCTGCCGGGTGTCGTGCTGTTCGGTGTTGGCTGTTGGTGCTGTGCGTGCGCTGTGTGTGCCTGGTGATGCCTTGGTGCGCTGGTGCCTTGGTGCCTTTCAGTGCCGGGTATTGATCAACGACCCGGTGCGTTCACGTTCGATGCGCAGCTCCGCCTTGAGCAGCCTGCTGAGTGGGGCGACCAGCGCGCGGACGAGTTCGTCGGTGACTTTTGGCGCCCCCGCTCCCTTGGCGCCATCGGTGCCCTGAGTGCCGCCGGCCCCGCCGGAGGTCCCCGCGGACGCTTCCCCCGCGCCCCCGGTGGACTCGGGCGGCGGCGGGGAGTCGACGGGCGGCGGCTCGGTTACGGGCATGTCGCCGTCGGCGCGCTGCACCGCGGGCTGCGTGAACACCACGGACCCGTCGGGCATGCGCTGCGCGATCCCGGCGTCGACGGCGACGGTCCCGGCGTCGGAGGGCGGCGGGGAGGGGTCCGGCGAAGGGGCGCGCCGGGGCGGCATCGACGCGACGGCCGCCGGGGCTGCCGACCGCTGCACCCCGAACGGTGAGGGCGGTGTCGTCGGAGGCGCGGGGAACGTCATCGGTGAGCCGGCCGTGACCGGCGAAGAGGGCGCCATCGAGTACGAGGAGGATCGGCCGGCGGCGAGCGTCGCCGTACCCACGTCCGCCGCTCGCTGCACGGGGGCACGCGCGCCCTCGGCACCGAACCCGCCGCCGAAATCACCGCCGCCCCCGGCTCCGCCACCGCCGAACCCACTGCCTCCGAAGGCGCTTCCGCCGTAAGCACCGCCGCCGGAACCACCGGAACCACTCGGGGCCGGCTCCCACCGGATCGGAACCGGGGCCGGAGCCGGGGGCTCGACGCCGACAGACGTGGCGGACGACGAAGAAGAGAACGAGGAGGAGGACGGCTCCGGCACCGTGTAGAGAGGCAACGACCTCTGGGTGACGAGCGGCACCACCGGCCCTTCGCCCCGGGAGGCCGACCCCGCGACGGGACCCACGGAGCGGGGTCCGGGAAGGGGAAGCGAGGAGTCGTCGACCGCGTCGAGCCGCCGCAATGGCATCGGCGTCGCCGCCGTCACCATCTGCCCGGGACCGGGTGCCTCGGGCACCGCCGTATCACTCGCTCCGCTCACCGCAAGTGTCTCGGTGTCCCCCAGGAGCGGAGCCGTCTCCTCGTCAACGGACCGCGCCACCAAGGGAGTTACGGCAGAATCCGACGAGGAGTAAGCCTGGGCGGGCCCCATGGAGGCCGGTGCCGGTACGGCCTCCGGGCCGGCCGACGCCGCACCGGGAACCCTCCCGGGAGAACCTCCGGCGATCGACGGGGTACCCGGACCGGCGGCCTGTGGCGACGGCGCACCTGAAGGCACATCAGGCACACCGCCGGGGACGCCGAGCCGCTGCACCACACCGGGCCCGTCGGCGTCAGCCGTCCCGGTACCGATGCCGGCTCCGCTACCGGCTCCGCCCGTGGTGAGCGGCCGGGCATCACCGAGCAGCGGCGCCATGCCGTCGTCGGGTGATCCGGACGCGGCGGACGTCCCTGATGGATCCGGCAGCCCCGGCGGGTTCGGTGGATCCGGCAGCTCAACGGCCCGGGACACCGGCACCGCGGCGGGCTCCGGCGCAGGACCCGGCATCGGCTCCGCACCCGGATCGCCATGCCCGTCAGCGGCGTTCGGCGCCATGCTCGCGGGGGTAGCAGCCGTACCGGCCAGCGGAGCGGCCGGGCCGAGCAGTGGCCGGGCGGTGGGAGGCAGCGCGGACAACGGTTCGCCCAGGCCACGGTGCGGCGGACGTCCCGGAGTCACAGTGCCTCGTTGTACGACGGGGCCGGGCGGAGGCATCGGCGGTAGCGGCGGCACAACAGGAACGCTTGTGCCCGAGGCCGGGGCCGAACCCTGGCCCTGGCCCAAGTCGGCAAGCGGGGAAGGGAGAGGGAGCGAAACACCATCCGAGGCCCCGGGCGCTGCCGGAAACGCGGACCGCTGGACAACAGCGCCCTCACCGGCCGTCGTTACGGAATCAGCCCCCACCTCCGTGGCCTGCGCGGCAAGCAGGTCGACGACAGGTTCGGCCGGGGCGGCGGGTGCCATGGGCCCGGGGTCGTCGTCCGGTACGGGCGCCGGAACCGCCGCCAGTTCCCGTGCCGGTACGTCCGGCTGTTCGGCGACGGTCAAGGGGCGCGTGGGCGCGGGCGCCGATGGAACGGACGGCACCCGCATGACCGTCACAGGAGCGGACGACGCCGGGACCGGCGGAGGGACGAACGTCCGCTGGAGCGGCGCGAGGGGAAGCGGTACGGACCGTCCGGCACCGGGCGCCGGGCCTGCGACCGAGGCCGGGCCCAGGGCCGGGACCTGGGCCGACGCCGGACCCGGGGCCGGCGACACCGTCCGCGAGACCGTCGGCACACCGGAACCACCTGTCCCGGTGAACTCGCCGCCGTCCCCGCCCTGTTGCGTGAAGGACGCGGCCACGGCCCGTACCGGCCCCTCGTCCCGCACCGGAACGCCGACTGACGGAACCGGGAGGTCGCTCCCGTCGTACCCCCGCGCCCCGCTCTCCGCACTCCACGGCGCGTCGGCCGCGCCCTGCCCCCCGACGGCCTTCGGCGCGTCGAAGGTCCGCGGTCCGGGCTGCTGTCCGGTCCGCTGCACGCTGGGGGCCGCGAGGCCGTGTCCCGTGCCGGCCGGTGCCTGCGCGCTGACCAGGTGTCCGAGGGGCCCGGTGATCGTGGGGTCCTGCCAGCTACCCAGCCGCTGCCGGAACCCCACGGGGTCGGTCATCAGCCCCACGTCCCCGCCCAGCGTCCGCTGGACGGGAGGTGCGGACCGCCACCCCGGTTCTGTAAGCGTGCCGGAGACAGCGTCCGTCCCGGAAGCAGCCCGAGGTTCCGGCCCGGGAGCCGCCGGCCCCGGCCGGCTGTCCCCGTCCGCCCCTCGGCTCCCCCTCAGCCAGGACAGCAGTCCCATCTCCGATTCCCCCTCACCGCTGGTTGAGCCGGGCGATCTGCTCGACGTACCGCTGTCGTTCGCGGTGTTCCAGATCGAGCAGTTCGTCGAGCGGCCAGTGGAAGTGATAGGCGAGGTACGCGACCTCCTCGTAGAGGCGCTCGGTCGCGTACGTCACGATTCCCCCAGGCGACCACCGGCGAGATCCACCGCGAAGTGCTCCTGGCAGGAGGGACAGGTGACCGCCGCGCGGGTGTGTCCCTCCGCGTTGATCCGCCGGTAGAAGTCCTGGAGGAACGCGAGGTCCGAGGCGAACAGGTTCTCCACGATGCCCGCGTGGACGTCCTCGATGGTGCCGAGCCGGGTGATCACCCGGGCGATCAGCACCACCGAGAGGTACGCGGAGTTCTCCCGCACCCGGTCGTCCCGCAGCGGGATCAGCTCGTCGCGGGCGGTGGCCAGCCGCATCACACCGTGGCGGTGCACGGTGCCGGAGTCGTCCACGTACCCCCGGGGCAGTTCGAAGGAGAACTCGGTGCGGAGCGTGTCACGCTCCGCACCGGCACCCTGCTCACCCGTCCCGGCCGTTCCCGCCTGCTCCGGTTCCCGCGTCTGTGGCGCCTGCCGCGGGGGCGCGGGCATCGTCCGACGCATCAGGCGACTTCCATGCTCTCGTAGGTGATCGCGAGCTTCTCGGTGAGGACGGAGGTGTCACCCGCCTTCAGCGTGCCGATCTCCAGCGACTTCGGCCAGGCGTTCACCAGTTGATAGCGCTTGATCGCGACGCCCTCGTAGTCGTAGACGACAATGGCGCCGTTCTTTCGTGCCTCGCCCATTTTCCCGAACCGGGAGGACTTGATCCACGCCTCGAAGCTGTTGTCCTCGGTCAGCCCTCGGGTGACGGTGACCTCTCCCGCCTTGGGGCGTCCCGGCAGCTTCTTGACGGCGTATTTCCCGTCGGCGGTGTTCTGCTTCAGCTCGATGACGTCCTGTTCCATCTTCAGGCCGCTGACCTCGGTGATCTGCTTGATCACCACGCCGTCGAACTCCAGCCCGAAGGAATGGCCGACCGAGCTGTCCAGATCGGGGAGTGGCATTCCAGCCTCCTTTGCTTCTCTGCGAATCGGACGACGGCGTTCAACCGCCAGGACGGGTACGGGTCATATGAGGCGACCCGGCATTCCCCCGCCCGGCAATCCGTCATGTGCTGTTTTCATCGATCGTGCTGTACGCCGTGTGCTATTCGTCGACCGATCCGGTGCCGCCCGACAACTGGGAGAGCCGGAACACCACGAATTCCGCGGGCTTGACCGGAGCCACCCCGACCTCGCAGACGACCATGCCCGCGTCGATGCTCTCGGCGGGATTCGTCTCCCGGTCGCACTTCACGTAGAACGCTTCGTCGGGGGTGATCCCGAACAGCGCGCCCTTGCGCCACTCGTTGACCAGGAACGCGGAGATGGTGCGCCGGACTCGGGCCCACAGGGCGTCGTCGTTCGGCTCGAAGACCACCCACTGGGTGCCGGTCAGGATCGACTCCTCAAGGTAGTTGAAGAGCCGACGCACATTCAGATAGCGCCATGCGGCGTCGGACGCGAGGGTGCGCGCGCCCCACACCCGGATGCCGCGGCCCGGGAAGGACCGGACACAGTTGACGCCGAGCGGGTTGAGCAGGTCGTGCTCCCCCTTGGTGATCTGCGTCTGGAGACCGACCGCGCCCCGCAGGACCTCGTTCGCCGGCGCCTTGTGCACCCCGCGTGACTCGTCACTGCGGGCCCACACCCCGGCGATGTGCCCGCTCGGCGGCACCAGGGCGTTCCGGCCGATCGACGGGTCAAACACCTTGATCCACGGGTAGTACAGCGTCGCGAACTTGGAGTCGAAGCCTGCCGTGTCCAGCCGCCAGCTCTTGATCTGCTGCGGGGAGAGCCCGGGCGGCGCGTCGAGGATGGCCACCCGGTCACCCATCAGCTCGCAGTGCGCGATCAGCGCCTGCTGCACGGCGATGACGGTCTCGGCGTCGATGACCCCGCGCTGGTGGGCGCTCATCAGGTCCGGCACCGCCACCATCGTGATCTCTTCGATGGCCTCCAGCCCGCCGAACCCGGTCCGCTGGTCCGCGTCGCCCACGTAGTCGTCGGCCGACAACGAGACCGGCGCCGCCGACGCTCCCGGCGTACCCGGCTGCGGCGCGAGTACCACCGCCTGGGCATCGGGCTTGGCCGCCGTGCCCCGGGCCGCTTCCTCCAGGGCGATGGTCTGCGACTTCTCCCGGACCTTCGTGACGACGTTGTCCTTGCTGCGGCGAGCGGACACCGAGGGGTACGTCTCCTTGACCTCCCCGTCCACCTTCACGACGAGCTTGAACACGTCGTTGGGCGGGTCCTCGCCGTCCACGGGGCCGACCTCGACGGAGACCTCACCGGTCACGCCCGGCAGCGCCCGGACCCGGTACCCGCCGAGCAGCGCCTCGGCGGACGCGCCGGGCTCCAGTTCACCGGCGCCGGCGGACGCCCCGTCACCGATACGCACGACGTAGCAGATCCCTCCGCCGTTGGCGAAGAATCCGTACACGGCGGACGCCAGGTACGCGCCTTCGACGAAGTCGCCGAAGACATTCACGTACTGGCTCCAGTTGGTGACGAGCGTCGGCTCGTTCAGTGGTCCCTGCGGGGCGAAGCCCAGAAACGCGGCGACCGAGGTACCCACTCCCTCAATCGGTCGTGCCCCGGCCTCCACTTCTTCGACATACACACCCGGGGACAGATACGACGGCATACCTACTCCTCCTTGACCAGGGGCCGAGGCCGATTCTCACTCCGGGCGACGATCATCCGGAACGCGTCGACGACCGGCCCCCGGTGCACAGCCTGCTGCCCGATCAGGCACTCTGCCCTGCCCCCATCCGTATCCACCGCTCTCGTGTGCGTGGCGGGACGGAACCGAACACTTACGGTTATGAAGGCGGCGCCGGACAAGAAGACCAGCGCGGCGCCGGCACGTCCGGCTGCCCCGGCCCGCTCCCCGCAGGGAACGTCCGCCCCGCCCACCACCACTACCGGGGCGGCCGGGCCCGAGCGCACCCCGGCCGGGAGTGCCCCGCCGGCGGGCCTGGCCCCGCACCAGCTCCGTCTGCTCCAGTCCCGCGCCGGGAACACGGCGGTCGCGCGTCTGGTGGCGCAGCGGCTGGCGGAGGCGCCGGCCGCGCCGGTCAAGCCCCCGCCGTCGTCCTCTCCCGCCTTCACCGGGCTGACGGCGGAGGTGGAGGCGAAGAAGACCGCGGTCGCGCAACACCCCCCGGCGGCGAAGGAGTCGAAGGCGGCGCAGGACGCGGCGCTGGCCCCGCCCGACGACAAGCAGGCCCAGGGCAAAGCCGCGCAGGCGGAGAAGATGAACGCCGCGAAGCCGGGTGTGTTCGACAAGGCGGGGTTCATCGCGGCGGTCAACCAGGCCATCACCGCGCAGGCCCCCAAAAACCTCGACGAGGCCGACTCCTTCGCCGGCTCCGGCAAGGCCGATACTGTCAAGGCGCAGGTCAACGGGCAGGTCGCGCAGGGCAAGGAGGGATCGGCCAAGGAGATCGAGAGCGCCACGGCGGCGGGACCGGACCTGTCCGCCGCCAAGGACAAACCCGTCACCCCTCTCACCCCCGACGCGCCCCCGCCCGCCCCCGGCGCCCCCGACCCGGCCGGCGCGGTCCCCGCCAGGCAGCCGGAGGCGGTGACGGACTTCTCCGGCGGCCCGGACCAGGTCAACCAGCAGATGGCCGACGCCGAAGTGACCGAAGACCAGCTGGCCAAGAGCAACGAACCGCAGTTCACCGGCGCCCTCACCGCGAAGAAGCAGGGCGAGCAGCACTCGGCCACCGCTCCCGGTGAGGCCCGCGGCGCGGAGGCGAAGCAGCATGCGGCCGCGAAGCAGGGTGCTGCCGCCGCCGGCGCCCAGGCCATGGCCACTCTCGCCGCCACCCGCGCCGCGACCGGCAAGCAGGTCGACGGCGGCAAGAGCGCCACCAAGTCCGCCGACGAGAAAAAGCGCGCCGAGGTCACCGCCAAGCTCCAGAAGGTCTTCGACGCCACCAAGACCGACGTCGAGAAAACCCTGACCGGCCTGGACAAGCTGGTCGACGAGAAGTTCACCACGGGTGAGAAGGCGGCCCGGGACGCCTTTACGGCGGACCACAAACGCCGGATGGACGCCTACAAGGACAAGCGGTACTCCGGCTTCTCTGGGAAGCTGAAGTGGGTCAAGGACAAGTTCGCCGGCCTGCCGGAGGAGGCCAGCCAGCTCTTCCAGGAGTCCCGCAAGCTCTACGTCGCCCGGATGCAGCAGGTCATCTCGGCCATCGCCGACACCATCGGCACCGAACTCGGCAAGGCCAAGGACCGCATCGCCCAGGGCCGCACCGAACTCAAAGCCGAAGTCGACAAGCTCCCCGCCGACCTGAAGAAGTTCGGCCAGGAAGCCGCCGCCGGCTTCACCGAGAAGTTCGACGGCCTAGAAGCCGACGTCAACGCGAAATCGGACCAGCTCGTCCAGGACCTCGCCCAGAAATACACCCAGGCCCTCAACTCTGTCGACGAGGAGATAAAGAAACTCCAGGAGGAGAACAAGGGCCTCATCGCCAAGGCGAAGGACGCCGTGGCCGGCGCCATCCAGACCATCCTCGAACTCAAGAACCTGCTCCTCGGCGTCCTCGCCAAGGCCGCCTCCGCGGTCATGAAGATCATCAAGGACCCCATCGGGTTCCTCCGCAACCTCGTGACCGCCGTCGGCGCGGGCCTGCAGCAGTTCATCGGCAACATCGGTGAGCACCTCAAAAAAGGCCTCATCGGCTGGCTCCTGGGCACAGCGGCCGGCGCCGGCCTCAGCCTGCCCGCCAAGTTCGACCTCAAGGGCATCATCCAGCTCCTGGCCAACATGCTCGGCCTGACCTGGGCCAGCATCCGCGCCCGCATCACCCGCAAAGGCGTCCCCGAACAGGCCATGGACGCCGCCGAAAAGGCCGTCCCCGTCGCCCAGTCCCTCCAGAAAGAGGGCCCCGCCGGCGCCGTCGAACACATCAAAGCCTCCGTCGGCGACCTCAAGTCCACGATCCTCCAGAAACTCACCGCCTACCTCATCCCCACGGTCCTGACCGCCGGCATCGCCTGGATCGTCTCCCTCCTCACCCCCGCCTCCGCGTTCATCCGCGCGGTCAAGGGCATCATCGACATCGTCACCTTCATCGTGACCCAGGGCGCCCAGATCATCGCCCTCGTCAACTCGATCCTCGACGCCGTCATCGCCATCGCAGGCGGCGGCCAGGCCGGAGTCCCCGCCCTCATCGAAGGCGCCCTCGCCGGAAGCATCCCCCTCCTCATCGGCTTCCTCGCCGGCCTCCTCGGCATCGGCGGCCTCGCCAACAAGGTCAAACAGGTCTTCACGGCGGTGGCCAAGCCGGTCAACAAGGCCATCGACAAAATCGTCGACTTCATAGCCAAGAAGGGCAAAGCCCTCTGGGCCAAGCTCAAGAGCAAGGCTCGCGGCGGCGACGACACCCCAGCCGGCAAACAGCAGCGCCTCACCAAGGGCCTCGCCGCAGCCCGGTCCGCTGCCCAGCGCCTGAACGGCAACGGCCGGTTCAGCCGGGCCGCCTTGCGTGCGGCCTTCGCGGCGATCCGGGTCCGCTACGGCCTGACCTCCCTGGAACCGGTCGTCCGGGGCGGCAACTGGTCGGCGCGTGGAACGGTGAACCCGACGGACGAAGTCCCTCTCGACGTCCAGGTCCGCGACGGCGCGGAGAACTCACAGGGAACGCAGGAGACGCAGGACCCGTCGGACGACCGCTACCTCGCGATGATCCGCCAAGCGCTTCCGGCTCACGCCGCGGCCTTCTCCAAGGAGGCGCAGGAGGCGTGGAACAAGACGCTGAGGGTGACCGAGGTCGACGAGCAGCCGGTGTGGGACGACCCTCCGGTCCAGCTCACCGGCCTCCCCGCCGAGGCCGCAGGGCTTCTCACCAACCAGGCCGTCCTGAAGCAGCTCCTCGGCTACTTCAAGGAGAAGCCCCGCCGGAGAAGCGGCAAGGGAGACAACCCGGGCACCGCCGCCGACACCGCCAGCTTCTACAACCACGCCTTCAAGGACGGCGGGCCACTGCGCGAAAAGATGCTGCGGGCTCTCGGCGACGCCGCGCTGCGAGACTTGAAGAAACCGCGCGGCGGACGCTCGGCGGACGCCACGAACCAGGTCAACACCATGGAGTACGGAGTCGCGTCGGGCTCCTACGGCAAGTTCGCGCCGCTGCCCGGCTCCGGCTCCGGCGTGAACAAGGACCTCGAAGCCATCGTCACCGCCAAGGGCGGCATCATCGGTTTCCTGCGTTTCGTCGCCACCGAGAGCTCGGAGTGGAACACCAGGGTTCTCGACCTGTGGGCGAAGCACAAGCCGTCCAAGGAATACCTGATGGACCTCTTCCGGCGGGCCGACTCCGGCAAACACGAGTGGATTCCCACCGACTACATACCGGTCGTTCTCGTACGCGCGATGGGCCACCTCTCACGGGACGACAAGCTCGAAGCGGCCCGGTGGGTGGCACTGCACCACGCCCTGCGGTCGAAGACCGAGCGCGTCATCTGGAGCATCGAGGGCGTGACACCCAACGGCCATTCCGGCGCCCTCTGGCAGCAGTACGTCGATGGCGGAAAGACCAAGTACAAGTTCACTCTGACCAATGGCCAGGAAGCTTTCCACAACAGACTGCGCGGCATCTTCAACCAGCACCAGGGCAGCGCCCTGGAGTACGTGAGTGCCCTGCGAGCCCGGATGCTGGACGCGAGCAACCCCCTGATCTGGAACGGGAACCTCGACAATCATGATCCGCAGTTCCTGGACAAGCCGGTCGCGGCGCTCGTGAAGACCGCCGCGGGTATAGTCCCGATGACCGTCGAGGAGCTCGGTGCTGAGCAGAGAGCCAACTTCAACGCCATCATGATCGACCTCACAGAAGCCAATGACGCGGTGAAAGAGGTGAGCTGATCGATGCGGCTACTCGAACCCCAGGTGGAACGGGCTGTTCAGCGCCGGTTGCAGAGAAATCCGCCCTTCAGCAACGACGACCTCGCCCAGATCGACACCCTGGCCGTCCTCTTCCCCCGCGACCTCGGCGATCTCGCCCGTTTCCCCATGTTGAAGTCGCTGCACGTGGTCGGCTACGGGGGACGCGACCTAGCGGCGCTGGCCGGCCACCCGCGGCTGGCGGCGCTCTCCATGGAGTTCAGCGCGCTGGCCGACATCAGCGCGGTGCGGACGCTGCCCACGATCCGCAGCCTCCAACTGCCCCTCAACTCCATCGAGGACATCACCGCCCTGCGCTTCGAGTTGCCCAAGCTGTACGAGGTCGTTCTCACCGGCAACCCGCTCTCCGAGGAGAGCTATCACGAGGTGGTGCCCGAACTGCGGCAGCGGGGCACGGAAATCGTGACCGTCTCCGAGGAACGGGAGTGGCAGATCACCCGCAAGCTCTACGCCGCCGGGGTGCCGTTCGACTACTTCCGGCGGGGCGACACCTACCTCCTGTGTCGGCCCGGCTTGGAGTTCACCGACAAGCCGAGCGCGGCGCACGCGGAAATCGGCCCCGAAGAGCTGGAGGCGGTCTTGCGGCGGGGCCCGGAGGAAGTCCACAAGCTGTTCGATCGGAAAGCGGGCTAGGCTCAGCGCCGACGTGAAGGCCGGGGAGTTCGGCGCGGCATGAGTACCGAGCCCGCCTTCGGTATCGGTGAGGGCCCACCGTCAACGTCTCGTTGGGTCTGCGCGCCGGAATCATCGCAGCCGTACGTGCCGGCAAGCGGCGTTCTCCCCCTCCGTGGACGCGGCGGAACCGGATCCCGACGGGCCCGCCGACGCAGCGGCGGGCTACGTCGCCCACCACACCGCCCTGTTCGTGTCGTACCGACGACTCGCGCTCCGCGCAGCCCGCTTCCCGCCGTTGCACGGTTGCGCGCACAGCACCCGTAAGTTCGCCGGGTCGTTCGCCCATGTCTTCGCCTCGTCGCGGGTGATCGCGCGGACGGCGTGGCCGTTGACCATCCAGCTCAGTTCCGCGGCCTTGCTCTGGACGTACGCGATGATTTCCGAGATGTGGTCGATGGTGATGTGGCGATCGCCGTCCGCCGGAGTGCTGTCGCTCTTGCGGGGGATGAAGGTGCCGCACTTCGCGCACCGGTACTCGGTCCGGCCGTTGGCGAGTTGGCTGGGCGTGATGCCGAGCACCGTGTCCACCGTGTTCGTGTCGAATCCGATGTCCCTCCTGGTGCCGCTCCAGATGCGCTCGCCGTTGGGTCCCTGGCTCGGCAGCTCTCGCGGCCGGGCGTCGTTCGGGTCGAAGCCCTGCTGTGCCTGCTGCCGTGCCGACCTCGGCCGACCCGAGTACGGGGAGTTGTTCGCCGCCTGCCGCCTTCCGGCCCGGCGCTCCGTGTGTCCGCGATCGGGAACCCGCTGTACGGCCGCCCTCCGCTGCGAGGCCAGCAGGCGCACGACCGCCGTGTTCCCGGCCGTCCGCTGGAGGGCGACGAGCGCCGCGAACGGCGAGGTGTGTGGCTCAGCTCCATGTAGCACCGCCGCGCCACGCCGTAGCCGCTCCGGGCGCTCCGGCCTCCCCTGCCCCGTCACCTGTTCGTCGTGAGCACGCACGGCGGTTCTCCTCCAGTCATGGGACGAGCAGGTCCATGTACGGGCCGAATTCGCTGGCCAGGGTGAGGCGGCCCAGCTTCTGGTACTCGCGCACGACCGCGTGGATCAACTGGTGCATCGTCACCGGGGAGCCGGACTCGGCGGCCAAGTAGCCCGCCGTGACGGCGATGGATCGGATGTTGCCGCCCGCGAGTTCGAAGGACTCGGCGCAGAAGCGCAGGTCCAGGTCGTGGCCGTTCGACAGGAGGGGCGCCAGGCAGCGTTCCCACAGAGCCAGGCGCTGGTCGGCGTCGGGGACGGGGAAGTCGATGACCAGGTCCAGGCGGCGGGTGAACGCGTCGTCCAGGTTGGCGCGCAGGTTGGTCGCGAGGATCGCCAGGCCGTCGAAGGACTCCATGCGCTGAAGGAGGTACGCGCTCTCCACGTTGGCGTAGCGGTCGTGGGCGTCCTTGACCTCGGAGCGCTTGCCGAAGATCGCGTCGGCCTCATCGAAGAGGAGGACGCCGTTCACCCCCGCCGCCTCCGTGAAGATCCGTTCGAGGTTCTTCTCGGTCTCGCCGACGTATTTGTCGATCACCGTAGACAGGTCGACGGTGTAGAGGTCCAGCCCCAGGTCCGCGGCGATGACCTCGGCGGACATCGTCTTGCCGGTACCGGAATCGCCCGCGAACAGCGCGACCACGCCCCGGCCGCGGGCGCCGCCAGGGCGCATGCCCCACTCGCCCAGGACCCGGTCCCGGTGGCGGGCCCGTGCGCCGAGTTCGCGTAGTTGGGTGAGGACGTCGGGGGGCAGGACCAGGTCGTCCCAGCCGACACCGGGTTCGACGCGACGGGCGAGCCGGTCGAGGCCTGCGGCGTTCTGGGCGCGGGCGCCCAGGCGGACGTGTTCGGCGCGCAGCTCTCCCCCGTCCAGGACAGCGTTCTGGGCGGCGCTGCGGGCGGCCCGGCCGAGCTGGCCGGGGGTGAGGAGGAACGGGGAGAGGATGTCCTGGAGGTCGACGGTGGCGGGGACGGGCTGCCCGTACGCGTCCTGCCACAGGGATGCCCGCGCAGTGGGCTCGACGCGTGGGGCGCGCAGCAGGAGCGGAGGGCGGGTGGACCAGGCGGCGTCCCAGGGGGCCCGGCCGACGAGGACGACCGGGACGGGCGTGTCGGTCAACTGCCGCAGGAGCGCGACGTGTTCGCGGTCCAGCGCGTCCACCGGGGTGCAGACCAGGCCCGCGCCGGTCAGCCGGGCCTCCCGGACGGCGGTACGGACGGCCTCGGACGGCGCCGGGTCGTGCGCGAGGCGTGCCAGGTCCAGGGCGAGGGCGGGGCGGCCGGCGAGGGCGAGGGCGGTGGCGGCGAGAGCGGGGCCCGCACCGCCCTGGTCCTCGCTCAGGTGGACGAGCGGGATCTCGGCGGCCAGCGCGCGGGCCAGGGGCGCCGCGTCCCCGGCACCCGGGACGGGCGGGCAGGGGGCGAGCAGATCAGCGACGCGGGGGTCGGGGGTGTCATCGCCGAGCAGATGCGCGGTGACCCGGTCCGGCACACGCAGGGCACGGCCGAGGAACGGACGGTCGTGGTCCTCGGTGAGCAGGAGTCCGGCGGAGACCAGGGGGGCGGTCGCGCCGAGGCGGCCGCGCGCGGCGGCGTCCGCGGGCGACAGACCGCACAGCTCCAGGGCCAGGCCGATGGACGGGCGGCGCCGGGTGACGTCGTCGTTGAGGTAGCCGTAGAACGACTCGAACCGGTCGTCGAGGTCGGGAAGCAGCGTGATGAGCAGGATCTCCACATCGAGGTCGGTGAGGTGGAGGTCGGTGGTCAGACGGCGCAGCCGGGTGGGCGGGTCGGCGGTGTCGGCACGGGCCTCGGCCTCGGCGTGCCGGGCTGCGTCGGTACGGTCGGGGGCGGGCGCCTGGGGGCGGGCGTCCAGGAGGCGGTTGACGGCCTCGTCGGTGAGATACAGGCCGCGGAAGGCGTCGTCGGGGTTGGGATCGGTCTCCCGGCGGGCGGCGACGGCACGGCGGACACGTTCCTCGACGAGGACCACCCGGTCCAGGAGGTGGCGCAGGCTCGGGTCCTCTGTGACGGGGTCCACTACGGTCAGGTCCTCCGCGGTCGGGTCCTCTGCCATCGGGTCCTCTGCGGTGGGCTTCGCGGTGACGGGGTTCGCGGTGATGAGGTACTCCTGCGACGGCAACGGCGACAGCGATGGCGACAGCAACGGGGGCGGGGGCGGCGGCTGCAACGGAGGCGGCGGCAACGGCGAGGTCACGCCCGGAGCCTCCCCCCGTCCCGGCGCCAACTCCGGCCCCAGTCCCGGCGACGGCCCCAGCCCGGGGACGGATGGCGACTCCGTCGGCCGGTGGGCGCTCATGGTTCGCGGATACGGCGGGACATGCCAGGACGCGGGCGGCGACCTGGACCGTCCTCGCCCTCGGCGCCCCCCGGCCCACGCCTGCCCCCATGCCCGTTCCCGGGCCCGGCACCGCCCCCCGCGCCGTTCGCTGAGGCAGCGTCGGCGGAGGAGGAGGCGGCGGTGTCCGCCGCCCGGTCGATCCCCTCCATACCCAGTCGCAGGCCACCGTCCTCGGTGACCGGAGGCCCCACCGCGAACGTGCCCGCACCGACGAGCGGGACACTCACCACAAGGTCGAGCGAGGGTTTCAACTCACCGCCGAGCGCGCTCCACACATCCGCGAACGACCGGTCCTCCGGCGGCGGCAGCGCGATCGTCATCGGTACCGTCAGTGGCAACTCGGCCAGCAGGCCGGTCAGATGGGCCCTGGGCACCGCGTCGTGGCGCAACAGGCACAACAGCAGGGACGACAGCAGCCGGTGCTCGTCCTCGGGACGCCGGGTCCAAGCGGTGATCAGGTAGGACAGCTTGAAGTAGCGGGGCGGACGATGGCGGGCCACAACGGTGCCGCGCTCGCCGTACTCGTTGGCCAGCCCGCGGGAGCGGCGGCGCAGATCCTCGCGGATGTCGTAGAGATACATATTGACCGTGGGTGCGTTGACCTTGGCCGCCCACTCGCGGTTCGGCGCGTCGAAGACGACGCTGACCTGGGTGCCGCCCAGTGCCTCGCCCCGGACGAGGGAACGCAGGGCGTCGTCCACCTCGTGGATCACCGGTCCACCTCACTTCTCGCCTGCGCGCCGCCCACACTCGCCCCGCTCACACCCGCCCCACTCACACCCGCCCTGCTCACACCCGCCCCGCTCATCCGCGTCCCGCGAACTTGGGCGGCTGGAGGCTCCGTGGCACGACCAGGATCCCCGTTTCGAGCGGGTTGTATCCGGGCCCCTCGGCACGTAGCAGTCGCGGGCCGGTCTCGTCCTTGCGCAGGACGAGCATCTGCGTACGGAACGTCCCGTCGGCGCCCACCCGTACCGGAAGCGTCCTGGCCGTGATCCCTTCGCTCCACTCCAGTTTGACGACGGTGCCGGCCGGGAAGTCGCGGCCCTCCGCGAGGACGACGTCGCCGAGCCGGGCGACAAGCGGACCCGCGGTCAGTACGGGCTGGAGGACCCGGATTCGCAGGGTGTCGGTGTTGTTGGCGGTACGGGGGTCCCGCGTCGCGCCCCTGACGCGGGCGGTCAGAGTGCCGGTGGTCGCCCTCTCGTACGAGATCCGGGCGGTCACCTCGATCCGGTCGCCGGCCCGCAGGGTGCACGGGGCGACGTTGGTGCAACCGCTCTGGGCGGTCAGTACGCGAACGGGCTGGGGAACGTCGACCGCCAGCGCGACGCCGGTCGCCGTGTCGGGGCCGGCGTTGGTCAGCGTGAACGTGGTCGTGATCACGCCACCGGTAAATCCGGGCAGCGGGGTGGCCGCGGCGGTCACGGCGACGTCGGCGGCGGGCGCGCGTGGTGTCGGCGGGCGCAGGACGACGGTGAACACGGCGGTGTCCCTGCCGGTGTTGCCCGCCTTGTCCTTGGCCGTGCAGGTCACTGTCGTCCTGCCGATCGGGAACCGGGACCCGGACGGCGGGGTGCAGGTGACGGGGACGGTGCCGTCGATCACGTCCGTGGCGTCGGCGGTGTACCGGATGACCCCGCCGGTGCCGCCGGTGATCTCAACGATCCTGTCGTCGACCCGGACGACGGGTGCGCCCCCGTCCACCACTGTGAAGACGGCCGTGTCGGTGCCGACGTTGCCGGCGGAGTCGGTCGCGGTGCAGGTGACCGTCGTCTTCCCGACGGGGAAGGCCGAGCCGGACAGCGGGACGCAGACGACAGACACGGGACCGTCGATGCCGTCCACGGCGGTGGCGCCGTAGTCGATCACCGCACCGTCCGGGCTCGTCGCCTGCACCGTACGGTCATCCACGCGCACCACCGGCGCGGTCGTGTCGACCACCTTGATCACGGCGGTGGCACGGCCCGTATTGCCCTGCTCGTCGGTCGCGGTGCAGGTCACGGTCGTCTCGCCGACCGGGAAACGCGACCCGGACGGCGGCACACACGTCACCGGCACCGAACCATCCACCGAATCCACAGCAGACGCCGGAAACTCGACAACGGCACCATCCGGGCCCGTCGCCTCGACCGTACGGTCCTCCACGGTCACGACAGGCGCGGTCGTGTCCACGACGGTGAACACCGCGGTGTCCCTGCCCGTGTTCCCCCGGGAGTCGGTCGCGGTGCAGGTCACGGTCGTCTCACCGACCGGGAAACGCGACCCGGACGGCGGCACACACGTCACCGGCACCGAACCATCCACCGAATCCACAGCAGACGCCGGATATTCGATGACGGTGCCCCCCGGGCCGGTCGCCTCCACGGTGCGGTCGTCCACGGTCACGACCGGCGCGGTCGTGTCGACCACCTTGATGACGGCGGTGGCGCGGCCCGTATTGCCCCGTCCGTCGGTCGCGGTGCACGTCACGGTGGTCTCACCGATCGGGAAGCGCGACCCGGACGGCGGCTCGCACGTCACCGGGACCGGACCGTCCACGGCGTCCACGGCGGACGCCGGGTACTCGACGACAGCACCGCCCGGACCCGTCGCCTCCACCGTACGGTCCTCGACGCTCACCACCGGCGCGGTCACGTCGTTGACGCTGATCCTGATGTGCTGTTGGTACGCGGGGTCGGCTCCGGCGGGGCCGAGATAGAACTGAACGGTGCAGGTCAGTGTGGAACCCTGGGGAGCGTTCTGGGCCACCGTGACGGTCTCGGTGAAGGTGGCGGTCTGTCCGCTGGTCACCTGACGGGCGGCCGGCGTGAGGGAGACGGACAGCGAAGGGTCGCAGTTCACGGGCTCATGGGTGACGTTGACGGGCAGGTTGGACAGTCCGCTGGTGATCGCGTCGGCCACCTCGTTCGGGTTCACGCCCTGGAGGTACGTACCTCCGGTCTCCCCGGCGACCCGAGTGGCCTGGCCCTTCTTGAAATCGCCGCGCTGGCCGTCGAGTCCGTCGCTGTAACTCTCCACGTCGACCGCGAGTACCTTGACGTTGTTCGCCTTGAGGGTGGCGACGATGCTGTCGAAGGAGTGGCCGCCGCTCGGATCGTGGCTGGAGGCGTCGCCGACCAGGACGACGACGGGGCTGGCCCCGGACCGGAACGGGTTCCGGCCGCCGACACCGGTCGCGACCTGCCACAGCGCGTTGCCCCAGTCCTCGGGGGTGTCCCCGCCGCCGCCGGCGCCCAGCTCATCGACGCCGCTCTGGATGGCCGCGCGGTCGTTGGTGAACTCCTGGTGGAGGAGGAACAGCCTGCCCGGGTCGTCCTGGTCGCCGTAACTGGCCACGGCGAACCGGGAGTCGGGCTGCTCGTCGAACACACTCTTGACGATCGCCGGCAGATTCCCCCTCACATCCGCGATGGGCTCCTCCATGCTGCCGGTGTTGTCGACCAGCAGCACCACGTCCGGCTTGGGCGGCACCGCCGGCGTCCGTACCGTCTTGGTGACGGTGAGGGACTGGCCGGGGTCGAGGGATTGCTCGACCACCGACGGCGTGACCGGAGACGGGGACGGAGCCGCGGCCGGGCCGGCGACATCGCCGACCCCGGCCCCCACCCCGCCGAACGTGAGAAGCGCGGCCATCAGGCCCGCCCGCAGTCGGAACCGCCGCACGACATCCTCCAAGATCGGCGTTGGCCATACCCTTCCCGCGCCGTGCTCCGGAGGGAACGAGGCCGGGGACACGTACGAGGGAAGAGAAGTTGCCCCTCCGGGCAGTCCGGCGGGACACCCCGGCCGTACGTCAGATCAGCCCCTGGCGCAGCGCGTAGGCGACGACATGGGAGCGGTTGCGCAGATGCAGCCGGACGACCAGCTCGTGCAGGACGTTCTTGATGGTGCGTTCCGAGTACGAGAGCTTCGCGGCGATGTCCCCCGTGTCATAGCCCTCGGCGACAAGGCGCACCACCTCGATCTCACGGGCGGTGAGCCCGCTGAAGTTCAGGCCGCGCGGCGCCAGGACCTGGCTCTGGAGTCGGCCGACCTGTTCGAGCAGCCGGCCGAGCAGGTCCGCGGGGAGACTCCCCTCGCCCCGGGCCACCGCCTCGATCACCTGTACCAGCCGCTCCGGCGTCGCTTCCGACCGCCGCAGGATGCCGGCCACCCCGCACTCGGCCGCGCCGACCAACTGCTGGTCGTCGATGTATGTGGCGATCAGTGCCACCCGCGCCGACACCGTACGCTGCACGTTGCGCAGGGTCCTCAGCGCGGCCTCGTCGATCGTGTCGACGACGACCACGGCCACGGCCGCCGGTTCTTCCTCGTTCTCCACCAGTCGGACTTCCGGCCGGGATCGTAGCTGGCCGGCCACCCCCGCCCTGGAAATCGGGTCTTCCGCACGCAGGCACACGACTATCCGGTCCACACCGGCCTCCCCACCCCTGGGTCGAATGCTTCGCCGCAGTATGCGCGCGTGCACTCCACGTACACTCAACAAGGTCTCAATGGGCACCTCAACTGCCCCAAAGTCTTCCTGCGGGGCCCGTGTTCCCCGGACCCTCGGGGCCTACGGTGCCGATCATGACAACTGCGGCGAGCCTGGACGCAACCGCCGTCACCGCGAATCCCGGTGGCAGAACCGAAGTGCCCCTTCAGGTACGCAACTCCGGCAGCACCGTGGAGGAGTACCGCTTCGAAGTGGTGGGCCCGGCCGCGGCCTGGACCAATGTCGAACCGGCGAGCCTGTCGCTGTACCCCGACACCTCCGCCACCGTGCTTCTCGCGCTGAACCCGCCTCGCAACTCCGAGGTGCCGGCCGGCGACATCCCGTTCGGGGTACGGGTGGTGCCCACCAGCAACCCCGAGGGAACGGTGGTGCCCGAGGGCGTTGTCACCGTCGAGCCGTTCACCGAACTCACCGGGGAACTGGTGCCGCGCGGGTTCAACGGTGTGTGGCGGGGCCGTACGGACGTCGCCATCGACAACCGGAGCAATATCCCCATGACCGTGCGGCTCACCGCACAGGGGGACAGTTCCCGGGTGCGGCTCGGCTTCTCACGGGAGGGCGTCGAGCTCGCGCCGGGCACCACGGAACTGTCGAAGCTGACGGCCCGGCCCGCCAAACGGCTGTGGCGCGGTGCCCCGGTCGTGCACCCCTTCCAGGTGGTGGCGACACCCGCGGGTGAGGTTCCGCACGAGCCGGTCCTGCTGGACGGCACCTACCAGCAGGACGCGATTCTGCCGAGCTGGCTGCCCCGGGCGCTGATCGCGGTCGTGCTGGCGGTACTGGCCCTGGTCGGCCTGTGGTTCGCGCTGCTGCGGCCGGTGGTGAAGTCGGCGGCCCGGGAGGAGACCCAGAAGCAAGTGGCCCAGGTGCTGCCGTCCAACCCGACCCCGTCCGCGGCCTCCGGTGGCGGCGCCGCGTCCGGTGCGTCCGCGGGCGCCGCCGGTGACGCCGGAGCGAACGCCGGTGCCGGTACCGGGGGCGGCGGGGGCGGCGGTGCGCAGCAGCCGGGCGGGGCGACGAACGGCTCGGGAGGGTCGGGCGGCTCGGGCGGCGGCGGGGGCGGCGGCGGTGCCGGCGGTTTCGGACAGCCGCAGAGCGCCCAGACCGAGGTCAAGGACTCGGTGGGCGGGGATCCGACGGCCAAGACCGTGTACCAGGTCCCGGCGGGTCAGCTCTTCGAACTGACCGACCTGGTGGTGCAGAACCCGCAGGGCGACTCGGGCAACGTCGTCATCGCCGCCGAGGGCCAGACCCTTCTGAGGCTCGCCCTGCAGAACTTCCGTGACCAGGACTACCACTTCGTCACCCCGATCGTGGTGCCCGCCGACGGCCAGATCACCATGACGGTGACATGCCGCGAAGTGGGACGGTCGGTGGGTGCCCCGGCCCCGGCCCAGTGCGCGGAATCGCTTCTGGTGGGCGGGACACTGCGGGCCGCTCCCGCCCCGAGCGCGAGTGCGTCGGCGAGCTGACCGGCGAAGGCGGCAAGGGCGATAAGGCCAGGCTGGCACGGCTGGGCAAAGGGGGCGGGGACGGGCTGTGAGCCCGTCCCCGCCCCCTTTGCCCGGCCGCCGTCACGAGGCGGCCGGTTCCTCCTGCTCCTCCTGCTCCTCGGCCCGCTGCACGAACATGCCCTGGACATCGGCGGCTTCCTCGTCCTCCCCCTCGGACTGCCGCTGTACGGCCGCGGCGGCCGGACCCGGTGCGACGGCGGGCTCCGGGGCGGCCTGGAGGGCGGGGGCGGACATCGCACGCTCGGCGTTGGCGGTGGCCTCCCGCTCGTAGCGGTCCGAGGGATCGCTGACCCGGATGCCGCCCGGGGCGTCGGTTCCGTCGACCGGACCGCTGCGCTGCTGGATCACATGGGTCAGCTCGTGGGCCAGCGTGGTCCGGCCGGAGTGGGAGGACGGATCGTAGGCGTCCCGCTGGAAGACGACGTTGTTGCCGACCGTGTAGGCGTGCGCGCCGACGGACTTCGCGGACTGGTGTGCCGCGTCTCCGGTGTGCACCCGTACATCGGAGAAGTCCGACCCGAGCCGGGCCTCCATATCGGTGCGGGTCTCGGTGTCCAGCGCCTGCCCCGAGCCGGAGTTGACGACGTCGTGGACGGGAGAGCGCTGCTCCGGCGCGGCTTCCTCGTCGCGGTCGCGCTGCATCATCGCCCCCACCGCGCTGTTGCCGACAGCCCGTTGGAGAACGCCCATGCCGGACGGACCTACGACATCCGCGCGACCGCCGACGGCCGCTTTGAACAGCCGCGCGTCATCGGCCTGGTGCGGCGGCCTGCTGACGGCGGCATCACCGTTTTCGTGATCCTGATCGTGTACGTGGTCACGCATCCTCGGCTCCCTGGGGTGTCCAGCGGCAGACCTCTCTCAATCCGACACTGCCGTACGGGGCCCGCTCCGGTACAGGAGCCGGACGGCGTCCGGCGTGGGCAGCCGTTCCTGCCCGATGGGGCAGAACGCAACGGCGGACATTCCTCTCCCAGGGGGCCCCTAGGCTTTGCGGGCGAGCAGTTGAATCTCCTGGAACTGCCGTCGGTCGGTGGGCTGAGGCTCGCGGACCATCCGGGCCACCTCGGCCAACCCGGACTCGCGCAGCATCGCGGCGAGATGATCAGGCGACCACCGGTAGGCCGGTGCGACCGCGTGATCGAAGACCTGCGTCGGGTGGGACGGACCGTCGGTCGCCGAGAAACCGATCAGAAGGTGGCCGCCGGGTGCCAGCACGCGGTGGAACTCCGTGAGGATGACGGGGAGTTCCGGCGGCGGAGTGTGGATGACGGACCAACGTGAGAGTACGCCGCCCAGCACGCCGTCCGCGATGTCCAGCGCGGCCATCGAGCCCACGTCGAACCGCAGTCCGGGATAGGCCTGCCGCGCCAACTCGATCATCGCGGGAGCAGCATCAACGCCGAACACCGCCAGCCCCAACTCGTCCAGATGAGCGGTGATATGACCCGGCCCACACCCGAGGTCCGCGACCTGACCGTCCCCGCTCGCACGGACGACCTCGGCGAAGGCGCTCAAGATCGCGCGGTCCAGGGGTCTGTCACGCAGTTCGTCGCGGAACCGCTGCGCGTACGTGGAGGCAAGAGCGTCGTAAGCCTCGCGGGTGGCACTGAAGGCATCGTGTTCGACCATGCTCACGACCCTAGGGGGTGTCTCGTTCAGGTCTTGCTCGGCTCTCGTGCCCCGGCATCGCGCCTCGCGCATCGCTCCTGATCCGCGCCGTGTCAGAGGCCCGTGCGACACTGCGGCGCATGTCTCTCGCCGATCTCAGTCTTGACCAGTGGCGGTCGTTCGACCTGCCGACCGCACGCCGTGTCGCCCATCGGGCCGCGGAGCAGGTCGGTGGCCGCGTGACCGCCGTCGAGACCGTTGAGCACCTCAACGCCCCGCTGCACCGTGTCCGGATCGAGCGGAGCGTTCAGGAATTCGCTCTGATACCCGGCGGCACGGTGACGCTCGGGTTCGACCCCGGCGCCTGGCAGCCGACGCCCGAGCAGACCGCCGATTTCGCGGAGAGCCTGGATCAGGGCTTCGGCCACGGTCCCGATCTCCGGGCCCACCTCGCCCGGGAGCTCAGCCCGCGCCGGACCCGCACTCTGGCCACCGTGCTCATGGCGGTGGAGGACGAGAACCTGACCGAACTGCCGGCGGACATGCCGGCGGTCCTCGCGGCTCGCGGCCTGCGGCTGCCGAGCTCGGACGAGTGGGAGCACGCCTGCGGGGCCGGTGCCACAACCCTGTTCCGCTGGGGCGACGACTGCCCCATGGACCGCATCCCCTACGGGGACGCGGACGGGCCGCAGAACCAGCCGAACGCCTTCGGCCTGCGCATCGCCTACGACACCTACCGCGCGGAGCTGACCAGCGACGTCACCGCGGTCCACGGCGGGGACGGCGGCGAGTCGGTGTGCGGCGGCTACGGGCAGCTACTGGCGTGGCTGCCCCTGGCCACGGCCGGCCGCAACCCTGCCATGGCCGAGTTCGTGTACGGCCCGGACGGCGGGGACCTGTACGAGGACCTCTCCACCCGGCCGGTACTGACGCTCTGAGCCCGCAGCGTTCTTCTTGTAGGGCTCGGAGGATCGGAGGAGACGGGCCGCCTCCGTCCTCCGGGCCGACACGGACCACGTAAGCGGCCACGGGCGCGGCGGCTCCGTCCGTCCGCTTGTACGGTGGCCTGCGTGATCGTCCGCATGAACGTGACCGGGCGGCGGCCCGGCAGTGCGGCGGCTGCGGTGGTGTTCGCCATCGGTATGGCCGGTACGACCCTCCCCACCCCGCTGTACGGGCTCTACCGCGCGGAGCTCGGCTTCTCGGAGCTGATGGTCACGGTGGTGTTCGCCGTCTACGCCGTCGGCGTGATCTCCGCGCTGCTGGTGGCGGGCGACTACTCCGACAGGGCCGGGCGTCGGCCGGTGCTGCTGGCCGCCCTTGGGCTCTCCGCCGCGAGTGCCCTCTGTTTCCTCTTCGAAGGCGGCCTGCCGCTGCTGTTCGCCGGCCGGCTGCTGTCGGGCTTCGCCGCCGGGCTGCTCAGCGGCACGGCCACCGCCACGGTGCTGGAACTGGCCGCACCGGGGCACGCGGCACGGGCGGCGTTCGTCGCCACCGCGGCCGGTATGGGCGGTCTGGGCTGCGGTCCGCTGCTGTCCGGGCTGCTGGCCGAGTACGCGCCCTGGCCGTTGCGGCTGACCTTCCTGGTGAATCTCGCACTGGTGGCCGTGGCGTGCGTACTGACCTGGTTCCTGCCGGAGACCGTCCGGGACCCGGTGCGGTGGCCACCGCTCAGGCCGCAGGGTATGACGGTGCCGCCCGGGGCACGCGGGGTGTTCGTACCGTCGGCACTGGCCGCCTTCGTCGGTTTCGCGCTGCTGGGGCTGTTCCTGGCGGTGGCTCCGGCCTTTCTGTCCCAGACGCTCGGCGAGCACAGTCTGGCCGTGTCGGGGGCGGTCGTCTTCTCGGTGTTCCTGGCGTCCACGGCCGGCCAGGCGCTGCTGGGGCAAGTCGGCGTCCGCCGGGCGCTGCCCGGCGGCTGCCTCTTCCTGGTGCTCGGTCTTCTGCTGGTGGGCGCGTCCCTCGCCGCCGAGTCGCTGGCGCTGCTCGTGCTGGGCGCGCTCTGCGGCGGCCTCGGCCACGGACTGGCCTTCCGCGCCGGTCTGGCCGCGGTCAGCGGGGCCGCGCCGCCCGAACAGCGCGGCGGCACCATCTCCGCCTACTTCGTCGTGGCGTACCTCGGGATCTCCGTGCCCGTGGTCGGCGTGGGGGCACTGGCCCTGGCGCTGGGGCTGAAGAACGCGGGGCTGGTCTTCACGGCGTGCCTGGTGGTGCTGTCGGCCGGCATCGGGCTCCGCGTCCGCCACAGGCCCCTGCCCGAGAGCTGACGAGGAGCGCCCTTCCCGCCGGTCGACGGATCCGCTCTCGTCGGCGGTTCCAGGAGCGGATATCAGAAGCAGAAGCCGATGACGCCGAAGCCCTTGCGTGTCTCCGCGTGCCGCATCCAACTGAGGCACTGCATCGCGGCCTCCAGGACTTCGGGCTCCAGCGACGGGGCCTGTCCCGACTCCTCGACCGCCTGCTTGGCCGCCTCGAACTCCCGCAGCGCCCGGGCTATGTGATCGGGCGTCCACTCACCGCAGCCCGGAATGTAGGTGTACGGCAGTGGAGCGGGGAAATCGCCGTAGCTGAAGGCTTCCACGGACACGGCGGTGACGCCCAGAGCTTTCAGGCCCTGGTCGACGTCGGACAGCCAGTCGCCCCTGTGCGGTGTGAAGCAGTCGTTCGGCAGGAACGTGCCGGTGAGCGAGCACAGCCGCTGGTAGGCGTAGCCGTACTGGAAGGCGTGGTCGCGGTTGTCGCTGAAGGGCCCGCCGTGGACGACCGCGCGCAGTGCCTCGTCCGCCGTGGGGGCGCCCAGCTCGATCGAGTGATGGTGATAGTCGTCGTCGCGGGCCAGCTCGTCCCCGAAGTTGGTGCGTATCGCTTCCAGCAACTGGTCGTCGCGGGATCCGACCAGGGCGCGCGTGGCGGCCACGTCGAGCAGGTGGACGCTCAGAGAAGAACTCATGAGATGAACCTATCGGGAAGAACAAACGGCCCGTCAAACTCACGCGTCAGGCTCTGTCCTGGCCGGGCCGGACACCCCGCCGTGCCAGGAACCCGCCGGGTCATCAGGACGCCACTTCACAACGACGGTTCATTGCGGGCTCGTGATGGCGTCATCCGTGCTTCTCAGTAGATCTTTCTAATCGGGTGCGCGCCCACGATCGAGCTGGGCGTACCGGGGGCGTTGCCCCCGTGTTGTCTCTTGCCCCGAGGTTCCAATGAAATTGAACGTCTTGAACCATCGGTATACGAGGCCACTGCTAGTGGTGCTCGCCACGGCGACCGCGCTGACGGCCGCACCCGCCGTCGCGTACGCGGACGACAGCCGGCCCGCGCCGGTCACCGGCGGTATCCCCTTGATCAACACGGTGGAGAAGATCGGTCCGGGGATCAATCTGCAGCATGTGAAGGCGCTCGACCAGAAGGGCTGGTACGACGCGCAGTTCCTGACCGTGAACCTGTCTGACAAGGACGTCAGCGCAGACCTGCTCACCTCCGGACCGGTCGCGTCCGGCGGACCGCTCAGCGAGGCCGCCAAGAAGGCCGGCGCCGTCGCGGGCGTCAACGGCGACTTCTTCGACATCGGCAACTCCAACGCGGCGCTCGGTGGCGAGATCCAGGACGGCGAACTCCTCAAGACCGCCGACATCACCGGCGGCCGCAAGCACGTCGGCGTCAGCAAGGACGGCATCGCCCAGCTCGTGGACCTCTCGGTCAACGCGACGGCGGACTTCGCGGGCGCGGACCACAAAGTCCTGTCGATCAACGCGGCGAACGGCGGCGGGATCCCCGCGGACGGCATGGTCGCGTTCACATCCGCGTGGGGCGGCTACAGCCGCAACGGGGGCCTGACCGGCGTGCCCAACGACCAGATCGCCGAGGTCCTGGTCAAGGACGGTTCGGTCGTGTCGGTCACGCCGAACGGTCCCGCGGGCTCGGGGGCGATCCCGGAGGGCGCCTTCGTGCTGGTCGGGCGCGGCGCCGCAGCGACCGCGATCCGCGCGCTCCAGCCCGGTGCCCCGGCGGCGCTCAGCTACTCGCTCGCCGACAGCGCCGCCAAGACGATGCAGTTCGCGATCGGCCACGGCGGCACCATCGTCTCCGGCGGCCAGGTCGTCAAGGGCCTCGACACCTCGATCGCCCCGCGCACCGCGCTCGGCTTCAAGGACGGCGGCAAGTCGCTCGTGCTGGCCACCTGGGACGGCCCGGGCGGCACCGGCAAGGGCGGCGTCGGGATCGACAAGGAGGCGCGCGACCTCGCCGCGATGGGCGTGGAGACCGCGGTCAACCTCGACGGCGGCGGCTCGACCACGATGGTCGCCCGCGCGCTCGGCGAGGACGACGCGACCGTCCGCAACGTCCCGTCCGACGGACACGAGCGCAACGACCCGAACGGCGTCGGGGTGTTCGTCGCGAAGGGCGACGGCAAGCTGCACGAGATCCTCGTCAAGCCCGCGCCGGGCGCCACGTCCGCCGACGGCGGCGTGAAGGTCTTCCCGGGGCTGCGCCGCGCACTCGTCGTGCGGGGCCTCGACAAGCACGAGACGCCGGTGGCGGTCGACCAGAAGTCGGTGCGGTGGTCTTCCGACGACGCGTCCGTCGAGGACGGCACGCTCACGGCCCCGGCCGAGGCGGGCACGGTCAAGGTCGAGGCGCGGGTGGACGGCGAGCACGAGGACGCGAAGGTCACCGTCCTCGGACCGCTCAACAGCGTGGAACTGTCGTCCCAGCTTCTGTCCATCGCCGACGCGACGCCCGAGCAGGCGGCCACCGTCTCCGTGACGGGCCGCGACGCCCAGGGTTATACGGCCCCGATCGACCCGCGAGACCTCAAGCTGGACTACGACCACAGCGTCGTCGACGTCCAGCCCGCGAACGGCAGACTGAAGGTCACCCCGCTCGCCAACGCGAGCACGATCCTCAAGCTCTCGGTCGCCGGCAAGTCCGTCCAGCTCCCGATCACCATCGGCGTTCAGACCAGGACGGTCTACGACTTCGACGACGACGTGCTCGCCCGCTGGCGCAACAACAGCACCGCGGCCACGACGTTCTCGGCGGACCCCGACGGTCTGCGGATCGACTTCAACGCGATGCGCAACGTGGGCATCTCGGCGGCGTCGGCGGCGCAGCGCGTCCCGGTTCCCGGCCAGCCGCTGCGCGTGCGGGTACGGATCAAGTCGAGCATCAGCGTGCCGAGCGGTCTGACCTACCTGGGCTACATCGACGCGGCCGGCAAGAGCGGCGGCGTCTACGGCACCGGCCTGGCCGCGAGCAGCGACTGGCAGAACGCCACGTTCACGGTGCCGGCGACCGCGGCGTTCCCGATCGTGATCTCCAGCTTCCAGGGCATCAACACCAACGTCGCCCAGCAGAAGGCGGGCACGTTCGTCCTGGACCGCATCGAGGCCGACGTCCCGACGTCGATCGACCTGCCCGCCCAGCCCGAGCTCCAGGCCGACCCGCTCATCTCCGACGACGGCTCGCTGCTCGCCGGCCGCAAGACATGGCAGTTCGCCACGCTGTCGGACGTGCAGTTCACGGCCGACAACCCGGCGCTGACCCAGGTCGCGACGGCCGCCATCCGGCGGATCCGCAAGACCGACCCGGACCTGCTCGTCCTCAACGGCGACATCACCGACCGCGGCCTGCCGCAGGACCTCGCGCTCGCCCGCCAGGTGCTGACCGACGCCGGGTGCGATCTCATCCCGGTCGGCCAGGAGCCGGCGCCGGACAGCACGCCGGACCCGAAGGCCGGCTCGATCCCGTGCTACTACGTGCCGGGCAACCACGAGTCGTACGGCCTCAACAACGTCCAGAGCGACCTGACGAACTTCACCACCGAGTTCGGCCGGCCGTACCGGACGTTCGACCACAAGGGCACGCGGTTCATCCTGCTCGCCAGCTCCCTCGGATCGCTGCGCGGGTCGGCGTGGGACCAGCTCCCGATGATGCAGAAGGCGCTCGCCGACGCCGAGAAGGACCGGTCGGTGCGCAACGTCATGGTGTTCGCCCACCACCCGGTGGACGACCCCGCCGAGTCGAAGTCCAGCCAGCTCGGCGACCGTGACGAGGTCGCGCTCATCGAGAACATGCTCACGGACTTCCGTGACTCCTCGCGCAAGGGTGCCGCGATGGTCGGCTCCCACGCCCAGATAGCGAACGTCCACCGCCTTGAGGGTGTGCCGTACACGGTGCTGCCGTCGTCGGGCAAGGACCCGTACGGTACGCCGGACCGCGGTGGTTTCACCGGCTGGGTCGACTGGTCCGTCGACGCGGGCCGGGACGCGACACAGCAGTGGCTCAAGGCCGACGTGCGCGCCTTCGCACAGTCGATCACGCTCAACACCCCGGCCACGGTTGAGATCGACAGGACGGCGCAGCTCTCGGGCAGCATCGTGCAGCCGCAGGGAGTGTCGACGGGCTCGCGTGTGGTGCCGCTGCGGTATCCGATGTCGGTCGACTGGAGCGGCTCGTCCAACCTGGCGATCGGCAGCGGGCAGGATGCCGTCGACGACGCCCGCCGCCAGGGCAAGGTCGCGGTCCTGGACCCGGGGACCCGGGTGCTCACCGCGCTGCGGCCCGGCTCGGTGACCGTGACCGTGACGAACGACTCGATGCGTGCCTACACCGACGACAGCTCGCTCGCGCCGGTCACGACCTCGAAGAACATCGAGGTCGTGCCGGCCGGGCACGGCGATCAGTAAGCGTCACCGGCATCGACAGACAGCCGCCGCGGACCGGCCTCCGAACGGTCTGACACACGAGGCGGCCTGACTGGGGGCGAGCACGTATGTGCTCGCCCCCAGTGCTGTCCGGTCGCGATGCCGCCGGAACCGGAAGCGCGTGTGGCTCCGGCTCGCCGGGCCATCGCGAAGGACGGAATACGGAATGAGGATCGTGGCCCGCGACGGCAGGCGCCGATCTTGTTCAGGAGCGGTTCACCGGACTGGCCTTCAGGAGAACCTGTCATGGACACTCCCGTCGGGGATGCTCTCGACAGCCATCACTCGGCCGCGCCGGCACTGCGCCGACCGCTCGCCGAGTCATCCGAAGGGACGGACATGGACAATTCGTCATTGCCCGGAGCGGGCCGGTCGGCTCGGGCTTACATCAAGCGGAAGCGGTCCTGGCTGGGGGCGCTGTTCGGCGCCACGGTCCTGACCGTCGTGCTGCCGACGTCGGTGGCTCACGCCGACAACCTGCCGAACCTGCCCCAGAACGCCGGGGGTTACGAGCAGTCGTTCTCGCCCGCGTACGACTACGACGGCGATGGCTGCTACCCCGTCGCCGCCATCTCGCCCGACGGAACGCTCAATCCCGGTCTGAACACCTCGGGCGCGGTCAACGGCAGTTGCCGTGACCAGTCCGACCTGGACCGGACCCAGACGTACGCCCGCTCGAAGTGCAACAACGGCTGGTGCGCGGTCGTGTACGCCAGCTACTTCGAGAAGGACCAGGCCCTCCCCGGCAGCGGACTCGGCGGTCACCGCCACGACTTCGAGCACGTGATCTCGTGGATCAACCAGGCGTCCAACCAGGTTGAATACGTCACGACCACGCAGCACTCCAGCCAGGTCACCTACCCGCGCTCGCAGGTGCGCTTCGACGGTTCCCACCCCAAGGTCGTCTACCACAAGGAGGGGCTGGGCACCCACTTCTTCCGGCTTGCCAACAGCAACGACGAGCCGCCGGAGAACCACTACCACAACTGGCGCTACCCCGCGATCGTGGACTGGAACGGCTGGCCCAGCACCGCTCTGCGGGACCGCCTGAACAACGCGGACTTCGGGTCGGCCACCATCAAGACCACGGACAAGGACGACCGCTTCCGTAACCTCCTCAACGCCTCCAAGCCGTCGGGCATCCCCTTCGACCCCTGGGCCTGACAGCAGGACCGCGGGACCGCGTCGGCCGCCGAAACGCGCGGCCGACGGCTGTCCTCCGTGATTGACCGGTACAGCACGGTCGAGCCTTTTTTGCCGCATAGCGATGCCGTCGCGGTCCTGGCCACCGCCCAGCCCGATCCAGTGCCTCTGCCCGACCGGTGATGCCCCGGGCGCTGGAGGGCGGGCGGTGGCCGGGGCAGCCAGGACCGCCTGCACCGGGGCGTCTGTGCGCAGCGCCCCCTCCCCCGTACTACCGCGCCCCCGCCCCGTACGCCCTACGGCGTCAGAGCTCGACCCGTAGAACCGCCCAGGCCACATTGCCTCCGGTACGGGTCGAGACGGTCGTCCCCCACGAGTCCGCGAGCTGCTGCACGATCAGCAGCCCCCGGCCGCTCTCGGCCTCGCAGCCGGGCCGCATACCGGACGGACAAGCCGCGGTCCGCCCGTCGTCGTGCACCTCGATCCGCAGCCGCTGACGGGAGGTCAGCGACAGCCCGCACAGCACACTCGTGCTTTCGGAGTGTATGACGGCGTTGGTCGTCAGCTCCGAGACGAACAGCACGGCGTCGGTGCACACGTCGCCGGGCAGCCGCCACGCACGCAGTTGCCGACGGACCGTGTCGCGAGCCGTCCGTACGTTCGCACGGAGCGAGGGGAAGCCGAACCAGTGCTCCCGGTAGGGATACGCGGTTGAGAACAGTTCGGGCGAAGAGGCCGTGTGGGGGGTCACGTTGATCGCCTTCCAGAGCGGACGAGCGCGGTGCAGGGAGCGGACCTGAGCGGCGCGGGCGGGCAGGGGTGGTCTGCTGCCTGAAGGCAGGGAGAGGTAACTCCTCGGGAAAACTCCAGGAGTTGGCGGTGCGCCAGTCCGATCGGGCGGGCGCGCTCGCATACGCAACTATGCTCGCAGCTCAGTTCAAGCTGCAACCGCTTCCCTGATATTTTCAGCGAGACGCAATCAGTCTGGCGCCTTCACCAAGTCGCTGTCAGAATCGGTGTTGTGACAGCCCATCAGGCCCATCAGGAGGCAGGGCGTGAGTGAAGCCAGATCCGGCGCCGGGACGAGCGCCCCGACGGTTCTGCGCATGATCCTCGGCCGACGGCTCCAGGACATGCGGCAGAGCGCGGGTGCCTCACTGGCCGACGCCGCCGGCGCTCTCCGGGTGACGTCCCTGACCATCCGCCGGCTGGAGAAGGCCGAAGTCGCCCTCAAACCCCTCTATGTCGAGAAGCTACTGGAGACGTACGGCGCCGGGCAGCAGGAGATAGACGAGTTCGTCGCACTCGCCGAGCAGGCCAACAAACCCGGCTGGTGGCACGCCTACCGCGATGTGCTGCCAAGCTGGTTCACCGCGTACGTCAGCCTGGAGACCTCCGCCAGGACGCTGCGCACCTACGAACCCCAGTACGTCACGGGGCTTCTTCAGACACCCGCCTACGCCCGCGCCGTGCTGAGCGGAGGCTTCCCGAACGGCACCGACGAAGAGGTGGAACGCCGCGTCAACCTGCGGCTGCGCCGGCAGACCCTGCTGGACCGGGAGGACGCGCCCACCCTCTGGGTGGTCATGGAGGAAGCGGTCCTGCACCGCAGCGTCGGCGGCCCGGACGTGATGCGCGAGCAGATCGACCGGCTCCTTGAGGTCTCGGAGCTGGATCACGTCAGCATCGACATCCTACCGTTCGCCGTCGGCGCCCATGTCGGGGCCTGCGCTCCCTTCACCTACTTCCGGTTCGAAGAGCCGGAACTGCCGGACATCGTCTACAGCGAGATCCTCTCGGCCTCCATGTACCTGGACGAACGCGAAGACGTCGTCGCTCATCTGGAGGCGCACAACAGGATGTCGCTGCTGACCTCGTCCCGCGCGAGCAAGGCACTCCTGAACCGCATGCGCAAGGAGTACTCATGACGATCACGGATGACACCGTCTACAACGGGATGCCCGCCTCGGCCCTCGGCGAACAGGGCTGGGAGCGCCCGTGGAGCGGCCCCAACGGGGGCCAGTGCGTGGAGACCAAGCAGCTCGCCGACGGACGGGTCGCGGTACGCCAGTCGACCGACCCGGCCGGCCCGGCACTCATCTATACGCCCGAGGAGATGAGCGCGTTCGTGCGCGGGGTCAAGCAGGGCATGGCCGACCACCTCACGGCCGGCCGGGACGGGCAGCGGGGCACGGTCGCCTGCCCGGCGGAGAAGAGAGGCACGGAAGGGGCCGCCTCCGGCCACGACCTGCCCGGCACACCGCAGCACACCTTCTGAAGGGGACAGGATGAGCAACACACGCGCCGCGCGGGACCTCGACACCAGCAGGCCGCACTCGGCCCGGATGTACGACTACTACCTCGGCGGCAAGGACCACTTCCCGGTCGACAAGCAGGCCGCCGAAGCGGTCGCGGACGCCTACCCGGGCATCTTCACCTGCGCCCGGGAGAACCGTGCGTTCATGCACCGCGCCACCCGGGTGCTGGCGCAGGAGCACGGCATCCGTCAGTGGCTCGACATCGGCACCGGTATTCCCACCGAGCCCAATGTGCACCAGGTGGCACAGTCCGTGGTCCCCGACGCCCGGGTGGTGTACGCCGACAACGACCCGCTGGTCCTGAAATACGCCGAGCGCCTGATGCGCAGCACCCCGCAGGGCCGCACCACCTACATCGAGGCCGATGTCAACGACCCCGACTCCCTGCTGACCGCACCGGAGCTGGCCGAGGTACTCGACCTGTCCCAGCCGGTGGCGCTGTCCCTGAACGCGCTGATGCACTTCATCACCGACGCGGGCGACCCGTACGGCATCGTCGCCCGGGTCATGGCGGCCCTCCCCTCGGGCAGCGCCCTCGCGCTGAGCCACTGCACGCCCGACTTCGACCCGCCCACCTGGGAGAAGGTGACGGACATCTACACCCGCTCGGGCACGCCGGTGCAGTTCCGCCCGCAGAAGGACGTCGCCCGCTTCTTCGAGGGGCTCAGCCTGCTCGACCCCGGCGTCACGGTCGGCCACCGCTGGCGGCCCACCCACCCCGCCGGTCCCGAGACGCCGACGGACGCGCAGGTCAGTCTGTGGGCGGGGGTCGGCATCAAGCCATGACGGCTGGTGCCCCCTCCCGGCCAGGATGCCTCTCCCGGTACCGGCTTCCGGGCAGGACCGCCGCATCGCCGCGACGGTCCCTCTCCGAACGGGGCGTCTGGAACCCGGCGTCAGAACCGGGCGTGCTCAGACGCGGTCGGCCGCGATCAGCAGGTACTGGAAGGAGCCGTCCTCGTAGGAGTTGATGAACGCTTCCTCGATACCTGTGACCAGTGAGGACGTGGCCCGCAGCTTCCAGTAGGGCAGGGTCGCGGGAGTGAGGTCGACGACCGCGTGCGGTACGAGACGGTTGTCGGCCATCGCACGCAGATACTCCCGGCGGGAGTGGATGTTGCACTCGAAGTGCGCGTTGATCTGGGAGACCCACTTCGAGGGCTGGCCGTAACGCGGGTTCCAGCAGCCGGTGATGGTCACATAGCGGCCGCCGGTCGCGAGGACCCGGGCGTGCTCGGCGAAGAGGTCGTGCAGGTCCACGTACATGCTCGACTCGTTGTTCCACGAGGCCGCGGCCTGTCCGGTCTCGAAGGGCGTGGCGAGCATATTGCAGACGCGGGCGTGGACATGGGCGTCGATGCCGAGTTCACGGGCACGCCGGTTGGCGAAGTCGGCCTGCTTCGCCGACAGGGTGACGCCCTCGACCTTGCACCCGAATCGCTGATGCGCCATGACCATCGAGCCGCCGCGGCCGCAGCCGGCGTCCACGAGCGTGTCGTCGCGCCCGATGGGGCCGAGGTGGTCCAGGAGGAGTTCGGCCTGCGCCGACTCCAGGCGGTGCAGCTCGGCGATCAGCTTCTTCTCGTACGCGCTGTCCTCCGCGTCGCCAAGGGCGGCGTGGTCGACGTCACCGATGCCGTAGTGGTGGTGGTAAAGGCCGTCGACATCGCCGAGACGCAGGTTCACGGGCCTCGCCTCGTGGTCCCAGTAGCGGGCGATGTCCCCCTGGTAGGGCGTCACCGGGGCGGGGATGAAAACAGAGGTGCTGGTGGCGGCGGTGACGGGGGTGAGTTCGGTGCTGGTCACAGATGAATCCATTCTTCTTACCAGGAGTCGGGCGGACTGCGGTTACCAGAAGTCGGGCAGGCTGTAGCGGTAGGTGTTGGTCCGGTGCCAGTAGTGGTTGCCGTCGACCCACACGGCCACCCCCGCAGAAAGCGCTGCACGCTCGGGACGGGGCAGGCGATGGCCAGGGCCGCGGCTTCGGCCTCGAAGTCCCGCATGAGGTCGTTGTGGACCTCGACGGCCTTCAGATAGGCCTCGCGGTCGGAGACGCCTTCGCGTTCGGCGATCACGACCGGCAGATTCAGATGCCTGCCGGGGCTGGCGAGTTCCTTCGTGTACGAGTAGAGGTCGTTCACGATGGTGGTCGCGTTCCCGGCGAGCGCGATGACCCGCTGCATGGCGGGCTGGGCGTGCAGGTCCGCCGGCAGTTCGTAGCCGCCGACGGTGTCGGTGATGGTGGGGCAGGGCCGGAAGTTGTTGAACTGGCGCATCGCCAGGTACTCCCACACCTCCGGGACATGGTCCGTCTGGGCCCACGCGGCCTCGGCGAGGTATCCCATGTGCAGACGGGCCATGTCGTGCCGGAACCGGTCGGCCTGCGAGGGGCCGGCCTTCTGGAGGAAGTACTCCATGGCGGAGCGGTAGGCACGCCGGGGCGCGTCCGAATGAAGCGACACCGCCCACTGCGGCTCGTACTCCCCCGTCGTGTGCAGGGGGTCAAGTGCGGTGTGCGCCAGCAGCAGGCGTCCGCCGAGGCCGATGGGCGAGCCTCCGTGGTCCTCGCAGTAGACGTCGTCCACCGCGTTCTCGGCGACCATCAGACGCGTGGCGAGCATCAGATGGTCGACGGTGGGAGCGTCCGGATGGCAGGCGACCATGTAGCGGCCCACGGAGAAGCCGTCGAACTGGTCCTCCCATTCCTCCGGATACAGGTCGACCTCGTCCAGCGCCCAGGCCTTGATCCTGCGGCTGACCTCCGCCACCCGCCCGGGGTCGGGCTCCGGCACCGGATGGTGGTAGAGGCCCGGGATCGGAGTGCCCTCCGCCGGCGCGGGCGTCGACGGCTCCTCGTAGCGGGCCGGATGGAGGCTCGCCGTGCCCAGGCCGCTGGGTCCGCGCAGGATCCGTTCCAGCGCGGCGGACGGTGCCCGCGCCGCGGAGACAGGGGCGTCCACGGCGAGTGTGGCGGGCGGGAAAGGCACCGGGGGCGCGCCGCCGCCCGCGGCTGCGGTGCCGCGGGCACGGGCGGCGGCGTCGGTGAGGACGTGCGCCCCGAAGTGGGAAGCAGCCGTGGGCAGGCTCGACTGCGGAGGGGAGAGCTCGGGGTCGGGCATCCAGGGCTCCTTCGCTGGTGGGGTGACTGTCCCGGATCATCCGGGCATGCTCGGCCGGCCCGGAGGACCGGGACTGTCGTAGCCGCAGGACAGGACCTGGCGGGGCCTGTCGATCAGGCCCGGCAGGATCGGCGAGACATCCTCTAGTCGCGCCTGTTGGCGATCTGCACGTTCTCCAGCACGCCGAGCGCGTCGGGCACCAGGACGGCGGCGGAGTAGTACGTGGTGACGAGGTAGGAGATGATCGACTTCTCGTCGATGCCCATGAAGCGCACCGACAGGCCCGGCTCGTACTCCTCCGGCAGACCTGTCTGGCGCAGACCGATGACGCCCTGGTTCTCCTCGCCGGTACGCATGACCAGGATGGAGGTCGTCTTCTCCTCGGTGATGGGGATCTTGCCGCACGGCAGGATCGGGACCCCGCGCCAGGCCGGGACCTGCTGACCGCCGAGGTCGACATGGTTCGGGTAGAGACCGCGGCGGTTGAACTCACGCCCGATCGCGGCGATCGCCCTCGGGTGGGCGAGGAAGAACTTGGAGCCGCGGCGGCGGCTGAGCAGCTCATCGAGGTCGTCCGGGGTGGGCGGCCCGGAGTGGGTCTGGATGCGCTGCTTGAAGTCGGCGTTGTGGAGCAGACCGAACTCGCGGTTGTTGATCAGCTCGTACTCCTGGCGCTCACGCAGCGCCTCGATCGTGAGCCTGAGCTGCTCCTCGGTCTGGTTCATCGGCCCGTTGTAGAGGTCGGCGACCCTGGTGTGGACCCGCAGAATGGTCTGCGCGACGGAGAGTTCGTACTCGCGCGGTTTCAGTTCGTAGTCGACGAACGCGCCGGGCAGCGCGGGCTCGCCGGTGTGGCCGGCCGACATCGCGATCTCGGCCTCGCCGTGACGGTTCTGCCGCTGGTGGGGAATCGAGCGGTACCGCTGGACATGGGCCTGCAGGCTCGGTGCCGTGGACAGTACGGCGGCGAAGTCGGCGCGGGACAGGGTGAGCAGGGTCCCGGCAGTCTTGGCGGTGGCGGTGTAGTCCCACCGGGCGTCCTCGTCCAGCAGGGCGTTGTCACCGAACCGGTCGCCGTCGGCCAGTACCGCGACGGCGACTTCGTCGCCGTACTTGCCGACCGACGTCTGGCTGATACGGCCGTGGGCGATCAGGTGGATCTGCTCGGCGGGCGTACCGCGCTCGACCAGCGTCTCGCCGGCCCGGAAGTCGCGCTGGACGCACCGGTCGGCGATCGCGGTCAGCACCTCCACGTCCTCGAAGCCGTGCAGCAGGGCCAGTTCACCGAGCTCGCGCGGGATCACCCGGACGTTGACACCGTCCTGGATGAACTCGACGCGCCCGTCGCCGACGGTGTAGCTCAGCCGTCGGTTCACCCGGTACGTGCCGCCCTTGGTCTCCACCCAGGGGAGCGTCCGCAGCAGCCAGCGGGAGGTGATCTCCTGCATCTGCGGGGCGGACTTGGTCGTGGTGGCAAGGTTGCGCGCGGCCGCCGTACCCAGGCTGGACTGCCGAGGCGACTCCCGCTGCTCTTCCGGGCTGGTACCAACAGTCATCGGGCGAACTCTCCTTCGTAAGGGCGGTGGCCGACGTGTGTGCGCGGCACCGCGAAAGCAGAAAAAGAGGGGCAAATATCCGGTAATCCGTCCAGATCCCTGGGAACAGTAACGGCCGGTGGGCCCGATTGGCCCTGAGCAGCGGGCGGTATTAACTCGATACGATGATCTTCTCCGCGTGGAGGTTTACGCAGGTGGTCGGCGGTATCGGGACGCGGGCGCCGACGCACGTGCGACCGGCCCGGCCTTGTACGCGACGCACGCGCGCTCCTCGGCCGCCGCCTTCTTCGGACCCGACCGGGCCGGGACTGTTCCCAAACCCGGTTGGTGTCGCGCCCGGTCTCGCCGTGTTCACCGTCCGCCGGCGTCGTCGAGGACCTCGCGCAGCTTGTGCGCGAAGGCGTCGGGCTGGCCGGCGTAGCCGAACTCGCCGTCGAGGAAGCCGCCGTGGTGGCTCGGGAAGACCGTCGCCGGCCGGCCGAGGAGCTTCGCTGCCGCCACCGAGGTGCGTCCGGTGAAGGTGTCCCGGGACTCCTCGCCCACCGCGATCACGATCCGCGTCGGTGCCGCGGTCAGCGCGTCGACGTCGGGCCGGTAGCCGCTGACCGCCCAGGAACGGTCGGAGAGCAGCGGATCGTCACGGGAGCCGTCGTCCTCGGCCGGCATCCCGAACGCGGCGGGATCCGGGGCGGGCTGGGCGAAGTAGCCGTCGGTGAACTCGCCCTGCCACGACGTCATCATGATGAAGGCCGCCATGCCGGCACCCCAGCCCTTCGCCTCGTACGCATCCCGGACACCGGCCCGGGCGCGCTCGGCGGCCCGGGCGTCGGGAAGCACGGCGATGAGCGGCGGCTCGTGCGCCACCAGAGTGGTCACGGCGTCGGGGTACGCCGCCACGAGGGCGAGCGCGGTGACCGCACCGCCGCTGCTCGCGAACATCTCGACCGGGCCCGCGCCCAGCGCGTCGATGACGGCGCGCACATCGGCGGCCTGGACACCGGGCACATGGTCGGCCCGGCCGTCCTTGCGGGTGCTGCGGCCGAGGCCGCGCGGGTCATAGGTGATCACGGTGCGCTCGGGAAAGCGCGAGGCCAGAGCGCCGAAGCCGCCGGCGTCCATGGGCTGGCCGATCATCAGCAGGGGCGGGCGACCGTCGGCGGTCGGCAGCGGGCCGTGGATGTCGTAGGCGAGATCGGCCTCAGGAGTCTCAAGCAGGTGCGTAGTCATAGCCGTTCAGACCGCTGCGCCATCGAGAACTCATCGGCCCTGCGCCCCCGGCTCTCGCCGGTCCGCCTCACCGCCGAGAGCAACCGCCGTATTCGGCGTCCCGGACCCACGCTGTATCAGCCGTCCTGAAGCATACTGGCGCAGAGCACTTGTTCCGTGGCTGTCGTATTCCTGTGATGACGCTCTTTCATCCCCAATCCTTGTTTGGGGGTGCGACAGACCGGCTCGCGAAGATTCCCCACCCACCCGTCGCCGTCACGCACACCCCCCTCACGCGGTCCTGACCAGTGCGGCACAATCACGGTCAACTGGGCAGGCAACGGTAGGGGGGAACGTGGGGCGTTTTGGCTCGCGGAGCCGACGTAAGGGCATACCGAACGAGCCGGCACTACTGGCGGCGGCTGCCGAGAATCCCGGTGGCAGCGTCGCCGAGATCGACCCGACGTATATCGACGACCCGAACGGCTACGTACCGCCCGAGGCAATCCGCGGCGTGTGGTTGGTGGACAGCAGCGGGAAACTGACAGGTGAGTACCAGGAGAATCCCCGTCACGGGGTGCCGCAGGACGACTTCAGCAAGCTCACTGACCCTGATCACTGGCTTGGCTGGCTCGGCGATGATCCCGCGACCGCCGTTCGGAAGGGCATCGAAGAGTCCTTGCGCGCCCAGGTGGCAGATGCAGTGGTCGAGTGGGTCAAGATCCTTGAGACGCCTCGGTTTCTCACGGGCGGGCGTCGACATTCTGAGGACAAACAGGTCATGTTGGTGACCCGCGCGGCACTCGCCGCACCGTTTGCGTTGTCCGTGCGCACCACGCAGCACGGGCGTTCCATCCTCCTGGGGGTGTTCTCGTGGGCGGCGGTGAACCTCTCCCCGCCCGGAGTCCGCAAGGATCGGCACTGGTTGGACCTGGGTGTCGAGCTGGACTGGGCCGGCGAACGGCTTCAAGGGCGGATCTACGAAATTGACGGTGCGGACGGCACCGCCGAGCGGTAGAGCGGGAAGTCACTCAGCACCGGCGGCCAGAGCGGATGCGAGCAGGGGGGACTTCAGGATCTACTCGCCTGAGTAAGAAGGTCCGTCAGGCCCCTCGTGCGTGGCGCTGGACCATGCGAATTCGCTGGTCGTCAGAGGGGCCGGTACGGGATGCTGCACGCGTGATCGAGCGAGGAGCCGCCGTTCAAGCTGTCGAAGAGCTGCTAGAGCGCGACTATCAGCAGTGGCGGGCCGTGAGCGCGGACGCGGTGAGGATGGCCGTGGTCCGTGTCGAGGAACACGAGCTGGTGTGGATCATCTCCTGGCAGTCTGAGGACTTCGTGCGCACCCAGAACTCGAAGCACGCGCTCATCGGCAATGGGCCGTATCTGGTCGACCGCGTCGACGGGGGCTGCACCAGATCGGCGTCGTCTCCGCGGTAACCGGAGAATGGGAGGGCGACTACCGGGCTCGGATACGTGGGCTGCCGGTGCGCACTGCAGTGGACGATCTACACGATGCGCTCCGCGGAGTCGCCGCTACGCGCGGACGGATGCATGCTGTGCGGACACTGCGCCAGAGGCTGCCTGTGCTCGCGCCCGCGGAAGCCCTCGAATACGTGAGCGCGTTGCTGGCGGGTGATGCGCCCGCCCGCCTCGTGGCCGTCGCCACCAAGGAGCTCGTGGAGCCTCTCAACCCGGTACTTGCGGTGAAGACCATTCTGAGCGGGGCGGCGATCCGAACCGATCAGAGACCCGAGGGGTGACTGGAAAGCCAGTCGGCGTGCCGATTGCGCATCCGGTCGCATTCTTCGGGTGTGGTGAGGAAGGCGTCGGCACCACCGTCGTAGGGGTGGTGGATGCGCTGCATGCGGGTGTCGGTGATGAGGATTCCCGCCGCCTTGTCGTCGGCGGTATCTCGGAGCAAGTCGTCGATACAGCCGCGCTGCCAGGGTCGGCGTGCGGCGAAGAGGTGGCAGTACGTGCGGAACTCAGGGTCGGGATCGTCCTCCACCAGCAGGCTCTGCCAATACCCCGTTCCGGGTTCCACTGACGGAACCTCGGCTTCGGTCGTCCAGAGCGGAGTGATGACGTACACGTCCGCGCCAGCGAACAACTCGTCGAGGACGGTGTTGTAACGCTCCAGGACGACGGTGTACTCGCTCTCGCCCTCCGCGTACCGCTTCGACTCCGGCAGGCTGTGAAAACGTACCCACACATCCCGATACGGGCCCCGGAGCTTGTACCCAACCGGCGGGCAACTGGGCCAACGCTGCTGCCACAGCTCCGTCAGATCCGCCTGCCCGTCTCCAGACACCCGCCGCACTCGTCCTCTCCTGCCTTAATTTGCCGACGAACATGATGCCGGTGCTCACGAACGAGAGACACCGACTTCTTAGCTGTCGCTTCGCCGGCTGCTGATGTAGCCGGTCCAGTCGCGTTTGACGAAATTCGTCCAGTCCGCTGCGTTGTCGATGCTGGTCCCGGTGAGAACGGCAAGGATTGAGGCAGGAACGTCGGCTGCCAGAGCAAGGCGGGCAGTGTTGCGGCCGGCAAGTCCGCCCAGCCCGAGGCGCCTGAGAACGGCGTCTGCCCAGCGAGGCAGGCGCTCGACCGCCTCGTTTCGTTGTGGCAGCACCCCTGCGGTCGACAGCAGGTCTCTGGCGTAGGAGATGGTCGGGAGTGTCGGGCAGTTCGTCGAGGTCGTGATGCCGGAGCTCGGCACCAGTTCGCGCGAGGCGGGTCAGGAGTTCGGGGACACCCTGGTGGTTGAGCCAGTGAAGGATCCGGATGGGGCGGTCGGCGCCGTGGAGAGCCATGTGAACAGCTCGGACCTGCGGGGCGATCCCCTCCGGAGACGTCCTGAGGAGTTCGTTCAACCGCTGGTCGAGGACGCAACGGGTGCAGTAGCCCCGCCGGGAGAATAGCCCGCTGGTGCCGCATCCCCGGCAGGTGTAAGTGAGTTCGGTGCCAGCACACGGCCCGCAGATCGTCGCTCCGTCAGGACTACGGCCGATGAGCGGCCGTACGGCGGCGCAACTGGAGCAAGCACTCGGCGTGCGGCGTACCCGGGTGAAACAGGTGTTGCAGACCGGGCCCAGTGGCCACTGCGCCTGGACCGGGAGGACCCGCTTGCACAGAGCGCAGGGGTGCGGTTGCCTCGGAAGACACGGTCCGCAGATCGGAGCGTCCGTAGACGACCTCAGACACGGCCGCGTGCGGCCGCACTGCGAGCAGGTAGCGGTCGGAAGCCGGTAACAGCTCGCGCAGACGTCGGGGGTCTTTCCCCGGCCACGTCTGATGATCTTGCGTTGCTGGCCGCAGATGCCGCACACGCGTGTAGGCGGCCGGTAGCAGCGCCGGCAGACCGGGCCGTCGGGGCTGAGGGCATGGGCGGGTCTGTCCTCGCCGCACGAGTGGCAACGGCGCAGCGGCCGGGGTGCACATCCCTGGCAGAGAACCGTCCCGTCGGCAAGCCGGGCGGTCGGTCGTCTGTGTCTGCCGCAGCGGCTGCACTCCGCGTGCTGGGATTTGCCGTAGCAGCTTCCGCACAGCTGAGCGTCCCCACGTCGAAGTGCGAGCCGCATGTGCCGCCCGCACTGCGAGCACTCGGCGCGCGGTGCCTTCGCTCGGGCATAGCAGCCGCTGCAGACGTTGCCCTCTTCAAGTTTGTGATCAAGGGGACGTGAGGCCCGGCCGCACAAGCTGCAGGTGGGCGCGACGACGCCCTGGACGCCGTAGCTGATCAACGTGTCGGCCAGCCGCACCAGGACACCGGGCATCCGGCCTCCGGGCGCCGCGAGGGCCGTGGGGTACTGACGGAGATGCTCGTCGAGGAGGAGAGCGGTACTGCCGCGCACCACTGCGTCCTCAAGTATCTGGTGGAGCGACTCGTCAGACAGTTCGGGGGCTGCTGTCAGGAGGTGCTGTCGGATGCGGCTCAGGGCGGCGGCCGTTTTGGTCGGCGGTTTCACGTCTGATCGGGCCGCCGGACGGTCGTTCTGCGCGGATGCGGCTGCGAGGTGCTGGTCTCACCTGCGGCTTTGCGGACCTCAGCGTTGACCGCCTTGACCTCGATCAAGTCGTTGGGCTGGCATTCCAGGATGTCGCAGAGAGCTGCGAGGGTGTCGGTGGAGAGTCGCTGAGGCGTCCCAGTCACCTAGCGGAAGACCTGCTCACGCGAGAGGTGAATACCGCGCTCGGCGAGCAGGGGCTGCAGGGCCGTGGTCTGGAACATGCCCTTCTCGGCCATGCGGAGGCGCAGGTGCCAGGTGATGCCCATCTTGCGGATCATGCGGGTTCCTCCCACAGGTCGCTGTGGCGTTCCTTGAGCGAACGCTCCAGGAGCCGGTTGCGGTAGTCGTCCGACACACCGGTGTAAATAGCCGTGGTGCTGGCATAGGCGTGACCTACCTGATCCTGGACGAACCTCTGGGGATAGCCGAACTCGATCAGGTGCGTCACGTAGCTGTGCCGCAGCGAGTGAAGGTCGAGTTCTTTCGGGAGGTCGGCGTCCTGTCGGGCGTTGTTGAAGGCGTCGTTGAGACGTCTGAGAGACATGCGTCCCCGCCGTTCGGTGACCCACAGGGCGGGGTGGCGGCCCGGTGAGAACGCTGGTCGTACTTCCTGCCAGTACTGCTCGAGGACATCGACGCACCAGTCCATCTCGGGCACGGTCAGCACCAGACGCCGCTTGGGCGGGCCTCCCTTGGACGCCTTGCCGTAGCACACGAATATCCCGCCGAAGCGGCCGTAGGACGGCACTTTGGCGTTTCGGCATGTCGGCAAGGTCGAGGCCGCAGGTTTCCTGCCGGCGAAGCCCGTACGCATAGACGGTCTTCAGGACCATCGCGTCGCGCAGGGCGGCGAGGGATCCCTCGCGTCCGCGCTTGCGGATCTTGTCGATCCTGTCGTCGGCAGCATCGAAGAGTTGCTGGACTTCGTCGTACGTCAGCGGCCGTCGCCCCGGGCCGCCCTCGTACTCGCTGGTGTGAGTGATCGTGTTCCACTCATGCAGATCTGGATGGGCTGCTGACCGAAGCGGTCGTAACAGACCTTCGGCCAGTCGTAGCGCTCGTCGGTGACGTAGTCGCAGAACATCCGCAGGGCGTTCTGGATAGTTGCGTGCCGTCGACACCGCGAACGTCGGCCGTCGGGCGCGCAGATGGTCCAGGAAGGCTTCGACCTCGACTGCCTGCCATTGCCAGGGGTACTGGTTGGAGAACTCGGCGAAGCGCTTCAGCAGTGAAAGGCGCGGCTTGATCGTGGCGTCGAAGTTGAGGAACCGCGAGCGATGTTGCCGTGCCCAGCCCTCCAGCATCGCGTCGAACACGGCGGGCTCGGGATCGAGGTGGACAACCCCCTGAGCCAGGACCAGGCGGGCGCTACCCAGGACTATCGCGCTTCAAACGCCGCCCCGGCGGAGAAGCCGGCGGCGGTAACGGAACCGGACCGTGCCGGCCGGACGGTGGCCGGCGCGGTCGGGGGTGTGCGGCCGGTCATCCCCGTCCCAGTACCCGCCGTTCCGCCTCCTCCACCAGCAGGCGGGCGCCCGGGTCGCCGCCCTGGGCGCGGACCGCCGCGCGGACCACGGACAGGTAGAACAGCGCCGGGGCGCACGGCGACCACGACTCCGTGTCGTGGATGAAAGTGAGCACCGACTCCGGGTCGGCCGGTGTGAAGGCGAAGCGGTCGTGCTCCCACTTGTCCTCCACACCCTTGCTCCAGCGGAGTCTCATGGTCTCCTCGTCGAGGTCTTCCAGGACCGCGCGGAAGAAGACCGCCCACTGGTTGTTCCGCAGGTCGAGGCCGAAACCCAGCAGTTCCAGGTCGACCCGGTCGCCGTCCTGAACCGCCAGTTCCTCCCGCAGCGCCCGGCGGGCCACCCGGTGCAGGCTGATCTCACCGGACTCCGGCAGGTCATGACTGGCGGCGACGCCCTCGTTGGCCGAGGAGTTCCACCGGGACGCGTTCGGGCCGGCCACCTTGGCGCTGCGCCGGGAGAACAGCATCCGGCCGTCCTTCCCCGTCTCGACGGCCACATTCACCCCGAGGCTGCAGAACATCCACGGCGGGGCGTCCAGCGGATCGGCGTCCTCCAGATACTGCTTGCGCAGGGTCGAGCCGTTGCGCAGCGTCCGGCCCAGATTCAGGGAGGTGGTAAGGAAATCGTAGTAGTCGGCGTCCAGCAGGGAGAGCGTGACCTGCGGTTCCTCCCGGACATTGCCGCGTGAGACGACCAGGCTCTCCACGGCGAAGCGCGGGTTGTTCCACCAGTACGGCTCGCCGGCGGCCCGTTTGCGGACTTCCTCGTCGGCGATCTCCCGCCGCCACGCACCCAGTTCGTCGGGGAACTGCACCCGGCGGCTGGTGTACAGGACCCGGACGTTCTCTTCCGTGATCGGACGCGTGCCGTCACCCTCGTAAATGTGGCAGTCGGTCACCTTGCCGACAACGGAGAAGCGGTCTCGATGAGCCATCAACACCCTCTTTTCTGAGCTAAGTTGCTCAGACTAGTGCCGGGACGGGCACTGGCCGTGGGCGGCGGAGTCAGGACCAGGCGCGATCGGGGGGCCGGATGTCCAGGGAGCTGGGGCGTGACGCCTTCCGGGGCGACGGGGTGGTCGGCGTACTGGCCATCGACACGTACGACAACCCCGCCCGGCCGGACGGGCGCGAGCACCTCGCGCACATCGGCGCCGAGAGCGCCCGACTCGCCGCCATGGCCCGCGACAAGCTGGGCTTCGGCGAGGTGCCGGCCGGGCCCGAGGGAATGAACCGGGACCAGGTCTCGGCCTGGCTGGACGCGTTCCTCGACCGCCGCGCCGCGCGCAGGATCCTCTACTGGACCGGGCACGGTGTGGACGCCGAGGGCGGCTTCCACCTCGCCTGCCGCGACACCTGGGCCGACGGCCGCTTCGATCCCGCCCGTTCCTTCGCCCTCACCGACCTCGTGGACCGGATCCTCGCGGCCCCCGCGCCCGCCCACACCCTCCTCGTCCTCGACGCCTGCTCCTCGCACGGGCACCTGAACGTCGCGCTGCGGCGCGCGGTCAGCGAGGAGCGTGCCTCCGTCGCCCGCGCCTACGAGTCCTCCACCACCGGATTCGCGGTGATCGGCACCTCCGGGGTGGGCACCGTGATCCGGGAGGGACTGTGGGTGAACTGGCTGGCGTCCGTGCTGGCCAAGCCCGACACGGAGGTCTCCGACCGCTCCCTGCCGATGCACCCCTCGGCTCTCTACATCTCCGTCCCGTACCTGGTCGAGGCCATCGGCCAGGAGGCCACCGCGGCGGGGCTGGAAACCCGGGACGAGCGGCCCGGCTTCGAGACGGTACGGCCCCTGCCCAACAACTTCCTGCACAACCCGTACTTCCAGGACGACGGCGCTGCCGCACCGCACCGCGGTCCCTGGGCGCACCCCGCCGTGCTCGCGGACGGCGCCCCGCTGCCCTGGGCCGAGGAATCCCCGTTCCAGATCCAGGAAGGCGGCATCCTGGAACGGGAGTTCACCGGACGGCACGCCGCGCTGAGCCGCCTGGTCCGCTGGCTCGACACCGCCGCACACGGCATGCAGGTGGTCACCGGGCCCGGCGGATCCGGCAAAACGGCCCTGCTCGCGCGGATCGGCCTGCTGTCGGTGGCCCGCCGCAGACAGCGGCTCGATCCGCAGCCGCCGCCCCAGGTCTGCCCGCGCCCGGGCACCGTCCACGCCCTCATAAGCTGCCGCGACCGCTCGCTGACCAGTGTGGTCGAAGCGCTGTGGGACGCCCTGACGTCTTTCGAGGCCATGCCGCCCCGGCCGGCCGGCGGCTGCGACGCGGACCGCTGCACGGACGCAGTCGCCGCTCTCGCCCAGCGGGCGGGCGCCCTGAACCTGCTCTTCGACGGACTCGACGAGGCGATGCCGGGACAGGCGCACGAGATCGCCCGCCAGTTGCTGAACCGCCTCGCCGACACCCGCGGAGTGAAAGTGATCGTGGGCACCCGGCCCCGGCCACGGCGGCACCTGGCCGACCCGGTGACCGCCGAGAGCCTGCTCGACGTGCTCGACCAGACCACCGCCCCGCTCGCCCTCGACCAGGACGACGCCGAGCGGGACATCACCACCCTGGCCGAGTCGCTGCTGTCCGCCCCCGGCTCCCCGTACACGGACGAGCGGCACACGCTGCTGCGGCGCGAGGCCGCGCAGGCGATCGCGGCCGGCAGCCAGGGGCTCTTCCTGGTGGCCCGGCTGATCGCCGGCCAGCTCGTCCGCCGTACCAGCCCGCCCACCGTCACCGAACTCGAAGCGGAACTCCGCCGGGCCGGAACCGGACTGGAGAACTGGGTCCGCCGCGAGATCAGCCACCTCGAACGCGACGGAGCGGTCCCGGCCGCCAGTATCCTCGCGCCGCTCGCCCTCGCGTACGGCGGCGGACTGCGCGATCTCTCTCTTCTGGTGACCATGGCCGACGCCCTGCACGGGCAGGAGGGCACCTTCACCCGCGCGCAGGCGCGCGAACTGCTGGCCCGGGCCGAGGGCGGCCTGGTCGCCGTGGACTCGGGGAGCTACCGGCTCGCGCACGCGGGCTACGGCGTCCACATCCTCGAACGGCTCGGTCTCACCCCGCGCGACGGCCACCTCAGGATCCATGACGCGCTCAGCGCCCGCGGCGGCCCCGACTGGGCGCGCGCCGACCCGTACACCCGCGCGTATCTCGCGGTCCATGCCGCGCAGGCGGGAGAGGAGCGGCTGCGCGACCTCCTCGACGACCCCGAATTCCTCGTCCACACCGACCCGGACGTGGTGCTGCCGCTGGCCGTTCCCCATGTGCGGCACAGCGAGGGCGCCGCCCTGTACGCCAGGGTCGCCGACGACTTCCGCCGCCGCCCCGACCACACCACCCGGCGCGCGCTGCTGCGCGGCACGGCGTTCGTCAGCCACCGGGACGGCATGTACGGCCGGCTGGCCTCCGCCGGGTTCGCCCGGCTGCCATGGACGGAACTGTGGACCGACGCCGAGTCCACGCCCGTCGACCTGCGCTGGCCCGCCGCCCGCGGCGGCGCCCGCGCCCTGCACTGGGCGGCGGTGTCCCCCGGCGCCCACGGCCCCGACGCGCGCCCCGGCACGGCCGCGGACACCGTGCTCTCGCTGGGCGTGCTCGGTGCGGTCGCGGTGCACGACCCGGAGACCGGCCGCCAGCGGCTCACCCGCCGCGCCCCCGACGGACGCCGCCTGCTGCGGCAGGTGACCGGTGCGACGGCGGGCCCGCGCCGGGTCACCATGGCCGGCGACGGCAGCGGAGTGCTCTTCTGGGACGACGCGTCGGGACTGCCCGCCAAGGTCTTCGACTGGGGCGGCTCCCCCAAGGCGCTGACCGTCGCCGAGTGCGGCAGCCGGTTCCTGGCGATGGCCGCGGACGGACAGCGGGTGTGGACCTGGCAGTGGCCCGTCGACAGGAGCGCCGCCGAAGCGGACCTGGCCGGCATCCTGGGCGTGGCCGCGGACCGGCTGGTGCTGTTCTCCCTCGGCGCGCGCCACTTCCTGCTCTCCGCCGGCGCCGAGACGCACGTCCATCAGGTCTATCCGGCCGGGCTGGGGCGCCAGTTGCTCGGCGCGTCCGAGCCGCTGGCACACACCGGTCGCGGCCCGGTCCGGGCCATCGCCGCGCTCGCCGAGCCGTCGCGGGACGGTACGGGCGTCTCCTCCGCGTGGCTCGTCCGGGTCGACGGCCACACCACCGACGTGTGGCGGCTGACCGCTGCCGACGGCGGCAGCGGGCCGGCCGGCACCGGATGGGCCGTGGAACACAAGCTGGCCCTGGACACGCCCGAAGCACGCGGCGCCGCCCTCGGCCGCGCCAACGGCCGGCCGCTGCTGGTCCTGCACCAGGGTGACCGCATCGCCGTACACGGCCTGGACGGCGGGCCGCCGCTCCGTACCTTCCCCGTCCACGGGCACCGCGACCCGGAGGCCCTGGCCTGCGATCCGTACGGCACCGGGAGGATCGCCGTCTCCGACGGCCCGCACGTACGAATCCTGGACGTCTCCTCGGCCACCGCCGTACGTCGCCATGGCCCGGGGGACCGCAGCTACACCGAACGGATCCTGGTGGAGGCCGCGCCCGGCCCGCCCGGCGGTGCCGCGCTGCTGTGCCGGGTCTTCGGCTCCACCGTCCTGGCCTGCCGCCAGGAGCCGGAGAAGGGCGGAGCCCCCGGGGAGCGGGAGGCGCCGCTCCGGCACAACGGTACGGTCACCGCGGTGCGCGCGGTGTGGCACAGGGACGGCTGGCTCGTCGCGGCGGGCGCGGGCCGGACCGTACGCGTCTGGTCGCTCACCGCCGATCTGCGGACCGCCGCCCCGCACCAGGACATCCCCCTGGCCGGTGACGACGGCGACGAGGTGCGCGGACTGGGGCTGGCCGTCGAGAACGACGGCGTCCCGAGCCTGTTCGTCCCGGACACCCGCCGTGTGCGGCGGCACAGGCTGTGCGAAGGGCGGTGGACGGTACGGGGCGAGGTCGGCGCCGTCGCCCACGCCCTGGGCGCACGGACCATGTCCGACGGCACGACCTGGGTGGGCGCCGACACCGGGCGCGGCTTCCGGCTGTGGCGCGCCGACGCGGAGGACGAGGAGCCGCCGCCGGTCCTGGACGACTTCTGGCGGCGGACCGCGACGATGGCCCTCGGCGAACACCGGGTGATGGGGCGGTCGTTCCCCCTGGTGGCCTGGGGCGAGGACGACATACTCCATCTCGCCCGGTACAAGGACGGACGCTGGATCCCCCGGCAGGCCGCACACCCCGGGGGCCGCGCGTCGGCGGTGGTCTTCACCGGTCCTCCGGAGCGCCCGCTGCTGGCCGCCTGCGGCGGGGACCAGACTTTGGCGGTGTTCGACGCGGTCAACGGCCGCGAGGTGAAGACGGCGGCGGTGCCCTGGCGCGGACTGGACGTGGAGGCAGCCGCGGCGGTCCATGACGCGGAGCGCGGGATCACGCTGGCCCTCCAGGGCCGCCGCCGGTGCGACCTGATCCTGCTCCGCCCCGAAGCGCTGGGTCCGGGCGCCACGACCAGACATGCGGGACCGGCCCGGTCCGCCGCGGACCACTGGCAGCCCAGGAAGGGCTGGTAGCCGGACCCGGTCTGCCCCCATCGCCCGAACAACGGACGCCGCACACCGCACCACGTACGAGGCACCACGTACGCCGCACCACGTACGAGCCAAGGAGGAAGCGTGAAGCACGACCTGGTGGTCTTCATCCCGGGGATCACGGGAAGCCGGCTCACCCGCGACGGAAAGGACCTGTGGAACCTGTCGCTCCCGGCGCTGCTGGGCGCCGTACCGCCGCAGAAGCTGATCAGCCGGCTGCGACTGCCCGACGGGATCGGCGACGAGAGGCCCGAGGAACCGTACGCCGTCGAAGCCGCCGGCCTGGTCCACCGGCCGACGGGGCTGCCCGGGCTCCTCACACAGCAGGGATACCCGGACGTCGCCGGCCTGCTCACCGGTGTCCGCCCCGAGCAGTTCGTCACCTTCCCCTATGACTGGCGCCTGTCCAACCGCCTCACCGCCGCCGACCTCAAACTACGGATCGCGGGCGAACTGGGCCGGTGGACCGAGGAGTTCAGGACGTACTACCCCAAGGCCGAGGACGACCCGAAGGTCACCCTCCTGTGCCACTCCATGGGCGGCCTGGTCGCCCGCCACTACCTGGAGTGCCTCGGCGGGCGCGAAACCGCCCGCACCCTGGTGACGGTCGGCACCCCGCACCGGGGCGCCGCCCAGGCCGTCCGGTTCCTCACCGGGCACGGGATCGGCTCGGGCCTGCTGGGCCGGACCGCGGCGGCGCTGGCGCCCCGGCTCAACGAACGGCTCACGGAACTCGCCCGCTCCTTCCCGTCGGTGGGGCAGCTCCTCCCGGTCTACGAGGCCGTACGCCGCCCCGACTACCCCGAGGGCTACTACGACCACCTCACCGAGATCGACACCGGCCTGCCGACCGACACGGTCCGCGACGTCTTCGCCTTCCACGAGGAGTTCGAGACGTCCCTCCGGGACAACCTGCGCGGCAGCCCGGACCGGGCCCTCCCCTACGAGATGCGCTGCCTCGGCGGCCGGGCCCACCCCACCATCCACGGTGTGACGGTGAACCCCGGCCGGGAGCTGGAGTTCCACTACCTGCTGGACGACCACGAGCCATGGACCGGCGACGGCACGGTACCCGCCGAGTCGGCGTTCGCCGCGTGGGCACTGCGCCGTACCGACGACAGTCTGTGGAACGGCCACCGGCACGGGCACCTCATCAGCGCCGAGGCCTTCGGCCACCAGCTCGACGCCATCCACCACAGCAAGTCCGCGAGGGACACCCTGGCCGACGACGAGTTCGGCATCGTCGTACCGGAGTTCGCGGTGGCCGGGGATCCGTTCGACATCGTGGCCACCGGGGTCGAGCGCGGCCGTACCGTACGGGCCGCACTGCACGCGGACCGGGCCGACGAACCGCGGGACTGGGTGGTGCTGCCGGAGACGGAGCCCGGCGAGCGCCGCGGCAGCCTCACCGCGGGGCCGGGCACCTGGGTGCTGTCGGTGGTCGCGGACCGGCCGGACACGGTCCAGCGTGAGGTGATGACGGTGATCGAAGCGTAGGACGCCGGGTCGCGGGGCCGGCCTCGTGCGCCGGTCCCCGCCGTTGTCGGCTCCGGTCGGCACGTTGAACGCACGGGGAGCGTGGTGTCCGAATGCCGCCAGCATGCGTGTCCGCACGGCGGCAGGGTTGACGGTGAAACGCATTCCCACGAGTAAGGAGGCGGCGATGACCGCCTGCATGACGATGACCAGTCCGCTGGGTGATCTGCTCCTGGTGGGCGAGGAGACCGCGGAGGGATTCACCCTCACCTCGCTGACCATGCCCGGTCAGAAGAACGCTCCGGCCATCCGTCCGGAGTGGCGCCAGGACGCGAAGCCGTTCGCGGACGTCGTCCGCCAGCTCACCGCGTACTTCGCGGGAGAACTCACCGAATTCACCATCGAGTTCACCCCGGCCGGCACCGACTTCCAGCGCCGCGTCTGGAACGCGGTCGAAGGAATCCCCCACGGTTCCACCACGACGTACGGTGCGCTGGCCGAGCGACTCGCGCTGCCGCGCGAGCGGATCCAGGCCCTGGGCGCGGCGATCGGCGCGAACCCACTGCTGCTGGTGCGCCCGTGCCACCGCGTGATCGGCGCGGACGGCACGATGCGCGGCTACGCCGGTGGCGTCGAACGCAAGGTCCGGCTCCTCACCCACGAGGGCGCCCTGCAACCGACCCTGCTCTAGGCCGTGTCTGAGTGGGAACCGCGCCTCCTGACGGAGCCTGGCGCGCCAGCGGCGGCCACTGGGGGTCTGGAATACGTCCGCCGGGCCGCCTGAGAAACCGTCACTCCGGCCCCGCACCGCTTCTCCCGGCGGTGCCGGAGTGGCCCCGTACCCACCCGAAGGATCAGTCTCATGACCGAGACCATCACCCGGCTCGCGGGCCCGGTCGCCGACCGGGTCGCCCGCAGCGACTGGACAACCCTGACCGGCGAGCTCGACGAGCACGGCCACGCTCTGACCGGGCGGCTCCTCACCCCCGCGGAATGCCGCGGGATCGCCGCCCTGTACGACCGGTCCGACCGCTTCCGAACCACCGTCGACATGGCCCGGCACCGCTTCGGCTCGGGCCAGTACCGCTACTTCACCCACGACCTGCCCGACCTCGTACAGGAGCTGCGGGAGGCTTTCTACCCGCGCCTGCTACCCGTCGCACGGGACTGGGCGGCCAGGCTCGGCAAGCCCGCCCCCTGGCCCGACAGCCTGAAGGAGTGGCTGCACCTGTGCCACGAGGCGGGGCAGGACAAGTCCGCTCAGATCCTGCTGCGCTACGGCCCCGGCGACTGGAACGCCCTGCACCGGGACGTGTTCGGCGACATGGTCTTCCCGCTCCAGGTCGTCATCGGCCTCGACGCACCCGGCGCCGACTTCACCGGCGGGGAGTTCCTGATGACCGAGCAGCGGCCCCGCGCGCAGTCCCGCGGCTCGTCCACAACGCTCCCGCGGGGACACGGCCTCATCTTCACCACCCGCGATCGGCCGGTGGCCACGAGGCGGGGATGGTCGAACGGACCGATGCGGCACGGTGTGAGCACCGTACGCTCCGGCCGCCGCCACACCCTCGGCCTTGTTTTCCACGACGCCGCATGACCCCTGCCGGGTCAGCCGCCAACGGCCCGGAGCGCACCTACACGCTGCTCGGACCGGACGGACGGCCGTACCGGAGCCACACGCCGGGCACGCTCGGCGGGCACCGCCGCGGGCGCTTGTACGGACGGCTGGACTGCCCCTCCGCACTGCGGGCCATCGCGCGCGGCCACTACGTCGAACAGCGGGTGTTCTTCCCGGACGAGACCACCGCCGTCGCAGCCGGATACCGGCCCTGCGCCGTGTGCCTGCCCGCCGCATACGCCCACTGGAAAGCCTCGCGGCCGCGTGAGCTCTCTCACCACGCCGGAGGACAACTGCCGCTGCCCGTCCTTCGAGCGCGGCAGTGAGTCACGAGGCTCAGTGCGTCAGCTTCAGGCCGGCCACGCATCCGAGGATGCCGGCCAGCAGCATCAGTTTCAGTGGGCCGGCGGACTCGCCTTCGAAGAGCATGGCGTACGTCGCGGTGAGGACCGCCCCGATGCCGACCCAGACCGCGTAGCCGGTACCCACCGGCACCGTTCGTAGCGCGAAGGCCAGTCCTGCCATGCTCAGTACCAGCCCGAGGCCGAAAACGACGCTCGGCAGGGGGCGGGTGAAGCCTTCCGACCTGCCCAGCGCGGTCGCCCATACCGCTTCCAGCACTCCGGACATCACCAGAACGATCCATGCCATGACAGAGACTCCTCGCGTCGTCTTGTCATGACTGGGTACGGCGCACCTCGTCCAGGAGCCTGTCGGGGCTCTGCCACCCACGATCGCACATCACACGTTTTGACAACGTCCTGCGGCGGGCGAGAATTGAAGTGGTGCGCTCCTCAGGAGCCGCGGGCGCCGGCCCAACGAAAACAGGTCGCGGAATCACGGACCCCGTACGGTGGTCGATCCGTCGGCCTTGGGCGGGAAGGTTGTGCGATGGCGAAGGCCAGGACACCGGGGAATCTCAACAGGCCGATCGAGCGGGACGCGCCGCTGCTCAGGCGGGGGAAGCTGGTGAGGCCGGGTGAGGGTGTCTCGATCTGGTGGATGGGCGACGACCGGATCACTTTCGCCGCGGTCAGTGAGGACACGGGGAGCGAGTACGCGTTCTGGCTGGATTATCCGCCGGCCGGTACGGGTCCGCCCAGGCATGTGCATTCCCGTGAGGAGGAGGGCTTTTTCCTGCTCCGCGGGAAGCTTGAGCTGAAGGCGGGGGGAATTCATGCCACGGTGAGTGACGGCACGTTCTTCGCGGCGCCCCGTGGCATTGCTCATGAATGGCGCAATGTCGGCGAGGGCAACGCGGAGCTGATCACTTTCACCACGCCGGGCGGCAATGAGGGCTTCTTCCTCGAACTGGGCGCTCCGGGTGATGAGCCTCCTGGTGAGCACGGGACGATGCCGGTCGAGGAGATCAACGCCCGGACCCCGCGTTATGGCGTGACCTACCTGGAGAGCGGCCCGGACGGGCGTGAGAGGCCGCTTCCGATCGGTGAGGGGCGCGGCCCGACCCTGGTGCTGCCGGGTGAGGGGGATCGCCGCCACGCGGCAGGCGCGACGTACACGATCAAAGCGGCGGGTCTGGCGACGGCGGACGCCTATACGGTCGCCGAGATCGCCCTTGAGCCCGGTGGCGGGATCCCGGCTCATCGCCATGCCCGTTACGAGGAGGCCTTTTACGTGCTGGAGGGGACGGCGGCCGTGCTGGTCGGAGCAGAGGAGTACGAGGCCTCGGCCGGGTCGGCCGTGCTTGTGCCCTGGGGGGTGCGCCACCGGGTTCGGAACCGTAGTGACCGAACGGTCCGGCTGTTCAATCTGACGGTGCCGGGCGGGATCGAGGAGTACTACCGCGCCGCGTGCCGTCCGTCTCCGGGACCGGGCAGCGACCCGGAGGGGGATCTCAACCGGCTGCGGGAGACGGGGAGTCGGTTCGGTATCGACGTCGACATCGACGAGGGGGCGCCGGACTGAGCGGCCCCATGGCGACGCGCTCGAAGCTTGAACAGGAGGGTTGTCATGACAACAGACGCCAACTTTTTGACGGGCAGCGACGGTCTGGTGGCGGTCGACAAACTGGGGAACCACATCCTGTTTCTCGATCCGAAGACCTATGAGGTCGAGCTGACGCTCGAAGGTTTCGCACCGAGGGTGCATGAGCTGCTCATCTCGCCCGATCACCGTTTCGCGTATGTCCCCATCTACGGCCCCGGTATCCACGGGGACAATCCGCATCCTGGCCATCTGATAGCCAAGTTCGACCTGCGGGAACGGAAGCATGTCGGTGACCTCAGCACGTTCCCGTATCTGGCTCCGCACGGCCTGCGGTGGGGCGCGGACGGTCAGTTGTACTGCGTGTGCGAGAACAGCGGTGTGGTGCTCGAAATGGACCCCGGGAGCGGTGCGATCAAGAACGTGATCGAGGTGGGATCCGACAAAGCACACCGCATCGAGGTGCTGCCGGACAACAGCAAGCTCTACAGCGAGAACGAGGAGGACACATTCGCGTCGGTCGTCGATCTGGCCACAAAGCGTGTGATCAAGAAAATCCCCACTCCGAACGGCTCCGCGGGAATCGGTATGTCTCCTGACGGGGAGACCGTCATTCTCGTCGACGCACAGCAGCCGCAGTTCTATGTGGTCGACACGGTATCGGACGAGATACGGGCGACGGTCACACTCGACGGGCACCGGAAGGCGGCCCAAATCGCGCGCTACAGCCCGGACGGCAGGTATCTCGTGGTCACGAACTTCGAGGAGCCGCTGGCGACGGTCTTCTCCGAGGACCTCAAGTCACAGACTCTTCTGCACCTGGGCCAGGGCCCCATGAACATGGCCTTCCACGAGGACGGCGAAACGGTGCTCATCGCGAATCACAACGCGGGCTCGCTGGCCGTGTGCAACCTCGAACGCGGCGAGGTCCTCCGTACCGTGCCGGCGGGGGTCGGCATCGAGACCCTCTCGTTCTTCTGACCCTCTCGTTCTTCCAGAGGCCGCACCCGACCATCTTCTAGAGGCCACCGATCATGACCGACTGGGAATCAGAAGCCGAGTCAGGCTTCCACACCGTCGACGACTTCCTGTTCGACGACGGACACCGCCTCGACGTGACCTTGGCGTACCACACGCTCGGGTCGTTGAACGCGGACGCCGGCAACGCCGTGATGCTGCTGCACGGCACCACCGGTTCCGGCCGGCAGTTCCTGCAACCGTCCATCGCGGACCTCCTGTTCGGGAGCGGCCGGCCCCTCGATACGACCAGGTTCTTCGTGATCATGCCGGACGCCATCGGGCACGGCAGATCGAGCCGGCCCAGCGAGGGGCTCGGACCGGATTTCCCGCACTACGGCTACGGTGACATGGTCGAGGGGCAGCATCGGCTGCTGTCCGAAGGGCTGGGCATCGAGCGGCTGCGGCTGCTGCTCGGCACCTCGATGGGCGGGATGCAGACATGGCTGTGGGGCCAGCGGCATCCGGACCAGCGGGCGCTGATGGCGATCGCCAGTCTTCCGGAGCGCATCACCGGGCGGAACCTGCTGTGGCGGCGGATGCTGATCCGTCTGATCGAGTCCGATCCCGGATACGCCGGGGGCCGTTACAACAAGCAGCCGGCCGGAGTCGGTCACGCGATGGCGCTGTTCCGGCTCATGACCGGCAGCGCACGGCACATGGCCACCGGTCTTCAAACCATCGAGGACACCGACGGGCAGATCGAGGAAATCGAGTCGCAGGCGCTGGACGACGAGGACGCCAACGACGTCGTCTGGGAGTTCGACGCGTCCCGGGACTACGATCCGGCGCCCGGCCTGAGTGCGATACGGGCACCGCTGCTGGCCGTCAACTTCGAGGACGACGAACTCAATCCCGTCGAACTCGGCGGACTGGAAAGGGCCATCGCCTCGGTCCCGCACGGACGGGCCATGACACTCCCGGCCGGCCCGAAAACACGGGGGCACCAGACACTTCATGTCGCCGAGGTCTGGTGCGACCACCTCGCCGAACTGCTCGAACGGACCCAGGGCTGACGGCTCGGGTCAGGGCCGAGGGCTCGTCGCCCGCCACAGCACCCGCCTTGTGGCCAGACCCCCCAGTACACCGGCCGCGCAGCCGGCGAGGCCGACGGAAGCGGGCCAGTCGATGCCGGCCAGATGGTCGAGTGACCAGACACCCGGCCCGGCGAGCCCGATGGCGGCCATGGTCACGATCAGGACCAGCGGGAACTCGTACCCGTCGTCCTGGACCCACAGTCCGTGCGGGTATTTCACCGTGACCGCGACGGTCATGACACTGGCGACGGTTCCCACCGCGAGGGGTGTCAGCAGCCCGGCCGCGAGCAACAGGCCCCCGCCCGTCTGACCGGTCCCCGCCGCCAGCGCGGTGAGCCGCCCGCCGCGGAAGCCGTCGTGCCGGAACTCCTCGGCGCCGCCGGCCAGTCCGGATCCGCCCAGCCAGTGCGTCATCTTCTGCAGGCCATGGGCGGCGACCAGCCCTCCCACGACAACACGGAGGGTGAGCAGCCCGGCATCGGTACGGCCGGCGCGCGGGCCGGCGATGCTCCCTGCCGCGCGCGAAGACCGTTGTCTGATGGTGGGACGTGGATACCGCATGGTCACTTCATTTCCTTTTTGGCGCCTTCAGTACAACGCCCTCATATCCGGTGCGCAAGCTGTGTGTGCTCAACGCAGGTGGGCTCAATACAGGTGGGCTCAATGCAGGTGGAAGGAAGAACTGGAGGCGTCGAGCGAGAGCGGGATGCGTCCCTCACGCAGCTCCCAGGGGAACGGGCCCTCGAAGGTACGCAGGCCTCGTTGGCACAGCGGGTCGTCCGAGAGCAGCCGGCGGGCCTCGTCGGCGGTGTCGGTGTTGAGGATGGTGAGACCGTCGCCGACCTGCACACCCGGTTCGACGAACGGGCCCGATGCCCAGAGCAGCCCGCGCCCTTCCAGCTCGATCATGTACCGGAGGTGGTCGGCGACATAGGGCGTGATCTCGGCGTCCTCGGCGACCTTGCGGTTGATCGCCGCGAACAGCCGCTTCCTGGTCATGGGGGCGAGGAGTCGCTCTACGGTCTTGTCCGTCGTCGGCATGGGGACGCTCCTTCCGGCCAAGGCAGTGTGTCCGCGTATTGAGCTGTACGGAACTCCGAGAGGACGAGGGTTCTCATGGATCGAGGGTTCTCATGGATCGGCCGATGAGGCAACACGGTGTGCGGACTCGCGCCTGTCGCGCCTGAGACCGGTTGGGCCCCTTCGATGGGCGTGATCGCCGCCGCGGTGGAAGGGTTGGGTTCAGTCGCTCGTATTCCCGGGTGACCGATGTGGCACGCGTACATACGTAGATGCGTAGATGCGTAGATGCGTACACACGTTGACGCAATAGATGCGGCGTTGGGTGGAGTGGAGATGTCTGTGCGGTCATCCGGGCGATTGACCAATGGCTTCAATCTGCTGGTCGATGCACTCCAGGCCAATGGTGTGCGGAACATGTACGGCGTGGTCGGGATTCCGGTCACGGATGTGGCACGTCTGGCGCAGGCCCGCGGCATGAGGTACATCGGTTTCCGGCATGAGGCGTCGGCGGGAAACGCGGCGGCGATCGCGGGTTTTCTCACCCGGCGCCCGGGTGTCTGTCTGACGGTTTCCGCTCCGGGTTTTCTGAACGGGCTGGTCTCTCTCGCGGCGGCGACGGTCAATTGCTTTCCGATGATCCAGGTCAGTGGTTCCAGCGAACGGCCCATCGTCGATCTCCAGCGGGGCGACTACGAAGAACTCGACCAGTTCAGCAGCGCGAAGCCGTTCGCGAAGGCGGCGTACCGTGTCGACCGTCCCGAGGACATCGGCCTGGGGACCGCGCGTGCCGTCAGGGCTGCTGTGGCCGGACGGCCGGGCGGTGTCTATCTGGACATCCCCGCCGCGGTCCTCGGCGCGACTCTCGACGCGTCAAGAGGAGCCGAATCGATCTTCAGCCCCGTGGACCCGGCCCCGGCCCAGCTCCCGGACCCCGCCTCCGTCGACCGGGCCCTGGACCTGTTGCGGGGTGCGCGGCAGCCTCTCGTCGTGCTGGGCAAGGGGGCCGCGTACGCGCAGGCGGACCAGGCCATCCGGGACTTCATCGAGCGGACCGGCATTCCCTTTCTGCCCATGTCGATGGCGAAGGGGCTGCTGCCGGACGGTCATCCGCAGTCCGCGGCGGCCGCCCGCTCCTTCACCATCGGCAACGCCGACGTCGTGTTCCTGGTCGGTGCGCGGCTGAACTGGATGCTCCGGCACGGGGAACCGCCTCTGTGGAACCCGGACGCGAAGTTCGTCCAGGCTGATGTCGCGGCCACGGAGTTCGACAGCAACCGCCCCGTCGCGGCTCCCGTACTCGGGGACATCCGCTCCGTCTTCGACGCGCTGGTGAAGGAACTGGAGAACCACCCCGTCCACGCGCCCAGGGAATGGACCGACGAGATCGGGAACCACAAGGCCAGGAATGTCGCGAAGATGGCCGCCCGTCTTGCCGCAACCCATGTGCCGATGGGGTTCTACGGTGCGCTGCGGGTGGTCAGGGATGTCATCGCGGACCATCCGGGAACTTATCTGGTCAACGAGGGAGCCAATACGCTCGACTTCGGCCGGGACGTCATCGACATCCATCAGCCGCGTCACCGCCTCGACACCGGCACCTGGGGTGTCATGGGCATCGGAATGGGCTACGCGATCGCGGCAGCGGTGGAGACGGGCGATCCCGTGATCGTCGTCACCGGCGACAGCGCGTTCGGGTTCAGCGGCATGGAGGTCGAGACCGTCTGCCGCTACGGGCTTCCCGTGGTGACCCTTGTGTTCAACAACGGCGGCGTCTACAAGGGCGACGCCGTCAACACCGAGTCCGCAGATCCGGCACCGACCGTCCTCATGCACAACGCGCGCTACGACAGGATCGCCGAAGCCTTCGGAGCCACCGGCCACAACGCCACCACACCCGAAGAACTCGACTCCGCACTGCGCCAGGCCATGGCGGCAAAGAAACCCGCGGTCATCAACTGCGTCATCGATCCCACCCTGGGCACCGAAAGCGGACATCTGCAGAACCTCAATCCACAGAGTGCGGTACCGGAAACGGTATCGACGAAAAAGTAAGGGGACGGCCTTAATGACGGCAACCGCACGCACAGCGAAAGACCGGGCCCAGACAGACGCACGAGGCGCCGGGCACCTCGATCCCGACAAGCCGTATCCGCTCGCGGGGATCACCGTGCTCGACTTCACCCATGTGCTGGCCGGGCCGACCTGTTCGCGCATGCTCGCGGACGGCGGGGCCCGGGTCATCAAGGTCGAACGGCCGGGCGTGGGAGACGACACCCGTAAAATGGGGCCGTTCCTCAAGGACGGCAGCAGCGAGTACTACCGCTTCGCGAACGTCGGCAAACAGTCGATCGCCATCGACCTCAAGAACGCCGAGGACAAGGCGCTCATCAGGCGGATGCTCGGCAAGACGGACGTGGTCGTGGAGAATTTCCGGCCCGGTGTGATGGCCAAACTGGGTATGGACCCCGACGAACTGGTCAAGGAATTCCCGCGTCTTGTGGTGTGCTCGATCTCCGGCTTCGGCCAGTACGGGCCCATGCACGACCAGGCCGCGTACGACACGATCATCCAGGCCCTGTCCGGGATCATGGACGCGACCGGTACCCCGGACGGCGGACCCACCCGTGTCGGCACATCCCTCTCGGACATCACCGCGGGCATCTACGGCTACTGCGGCATCATCACCGCACTGCTCGCCCGGGAAACCACCGGCAAGGGGAGCACCGTCGACATCTCCATGCTCGACTCGACTTTCGCCCTCCTCGAACACGGTCTGATGGACGCGCTCGGCCCGAGAGTACGGCCCCACCGGCTCGGGAACCGGCACCCCTTCATGTATCCCTTCGACACCTTCGCCTGCCGGGACCAGCCACTCGCCATCACCGTCGGGAACGATCACCTGTTCGGAATCCTGGCCGATGTGCTCGGCAAACGGCAACTGGCGACCGACAACCGCTTCGACACGAACGCGAAGAGATCCGACAACTGGGCTCCGCTCAAACAGGAGATGGAAGCCGTCCTCACGACCGACACGGCCGCCGCATGGCGCACGAAACTCGAACAGGCCGGAATCCCCGTGGGCGTGGTCCTCAACGTCGACGACACCCGTAAACTCCCCCAGATCAAGGCCCGCGCCATGGTGAAAAACGTCGGAGGCTACGACGTACCCGGCAGCCCCATGAAATACGGACGGTACAACTCCCTCGGAACGCTGTCGCCATCACCCGCCCTCGACGAACACGGCGACGCCATCCGCGCGGAATTCCAAGAGCAGAAGTAAAGCGATCGATGCCACCCACGGGCGAGAGCTCTTCTACGGGCCATACAGCCGCCGGTCGCCCGTGGCTCTTCGCGATGCTTACCGCCGCCGCGGCCTCACACGGCGCGCGCACCGCCATTCATGGGGCGGCCGGAGACAACGGCGTCACGTACACCGAACTGAAGGAGGCATCAGCCGACTTCGCGAGGCGAGCGCAGAGAGCAGGTGTCCGGCCGGGCGACATCGTTGGATTGGTGTCCGACAATCGCCTTGAGTTTGTCCTTTCCCTGTTCGGATTGTCGTCGCTCGGGGCCGTCGTAGCCCCGATCGATCCTCGGCTGGACCCGGAGGAGGTACGCACACGCCTCCAGGCCGTAGGTGCTCGGGCGGTGCTCACCACGATGCCGCCCGAGAAGGACATCTGGTCCGTACCCGCGTTGCAGGTGCGGGCACATCGTGACTCCCACGGCCCCGCCCTCACCCTCACCACGGATCCGCACAGTTCTCCGGCGGATCGCGGCCAGGAAAGTCTGGCTCTGCCTCCGGGGTGCGAACTGATCCTGTTCACCGCGGGGTCGACCGGCCGGCCCAAGGCGGTGCCTCTTACCGGCACCAACCTCGGCTCGTCGGTCCGAGGAGTCATCTCCAGCCTTCGACTCGGGCCATCGGACGCGACTTTGCTCGCCATGCCGCTGTTCCACGGACACGGCCTGATGGGAGGTCTCCTGGCCACCTTCGCATCGGGAGGACGCGTCGCACTGCCTTCCTCGGGGCGTTTCAGCGCCCACTCCTTCTGGCCGGAGATGACAGCCCTCGGAGCCACCTGGTACACGGCGGTCCCCTCGATCCATCAGATCCTCCTGCTGCGCGCGTCGTCGGAGTATCCGGGGCCGGGTGAAGCACCGTTGCGATTCATCCGGAGTTGCAGCGCTCCCCTGTCCGCGACCACCGCTCAAAAACTCACATCGACCTTTCAGGCGCCGGTGATTCGCGCCTACGGGATGACCGAAACGGCTCACCAGACCGCGTCCGCGCAATGGAACAACCTGGCCAACGCCGACGAGCGATACGTCGGCGTGCCGACCGGTGTCGAGATCGGTATCAGCGCCCCGGACGGTTCATCCGTCCCGATCGGCGAAGAGGGAGAAATCGTCGTTCGGGGAGCGTCGGTCATGCCGGGGTATCTCGGCGACGAGCCGGCCGACACGGTTTTCGCCGGCGGGCGGTTCCGTACCGGAGACCTGGGCCGCCTTGACGCCGACGGTTCGCTCTATCTCACCGGACGGATCAAGGAACAGATCAATCGGGGCGGTGAGAAGATCTCTCCGGAATCCGTCGAATCCGTTCTCGCACAGCACCCTCAGGTGGTCGAAGCTGTGGCATTCGGAATTCCCGATCCGCTGTACGGCGAGCGCGTCGCGGCCGCGGTCACGCTGACGGATGGATCGACTGCCACTCCGGACGCGCTGAGGGAGTTCTGCGGAAAGCACGGCAGCGCCATCCTGGTTCCCGACCGGATCATGATCGTGCCGAGGATGCCGTTGACGGCGAAGGGAACCGCCGACCGCCCCGCTCTCGCACGCAGAGCGACAAACGACGAGGGACCGGCACCGCGGTGAGCGGGGGTCATCGCCGCTGCCTGATCCACACCTCGGCATCTCCTTCGGCGGCCCGGCGCTTCCCGGCGCCGGGCCGCCGAAGGACTTCGCCGTGCCGCACAGTGTGAGTGTCAGTGTGCGTGTGGGTCAGTGTGCGTGTGGTTCGTCGCGGTGGACGGGGCCGTGCGGGTCTTCGCAGTGTTCCTCGTGTTCCCCGTGTGCCGCGCCCGCGGGGACAAGGGTGCGGGTCTCCTCAGGTGCGTGGTCGACCTGGAGCGTGGTGTGGCTGATCCTGTGTTCCTGGGCGACGAGGCGTTCCAGGTCGCGGCGCACCGCGTGGCAGTCGGTGTCGGGGGCCACCAGGACATGGGCGGACAGCGCGGGCTGTCCTGAGGTGATGGTCCATACGTGCAGGTCATGGACTTCGACGACGCACGGGCGTGCGACGAGCTGGTCGCCTATGGCGTCGGGGTCGAGGTCGGCCGGGGCGGCTTCGAGGAAGATGCGTCCGGATTCGCGGACCAGACCGTACCCCGCCTTGACCATCAGCGCGACGACGACGAGCGTGGCGATGCCGTCGGCGCGCGCGAAGCCCGTGGTCACCACGATCAGACCGGCGACGGCGGTGCCGATGAAGGCGAACAGGTCGTTGAGGATGTGCTGATAGGCACCTTCGACATTCAGCGAGGTGCGGTTCGCCCTGGAAATGCACCACGCCGCGAGGATGTTCACCGCGATACCGGCCAGGGCCGTCACCAGCACCAGGCCGCCCTCGACCCGGGGCGGGTCGATCAGGCGGTGAACGGCTTCGTATGCGAGCCAGGCGGCGAGCAGCAGCAGGGTGAGTCCGTTGGCCTGGGCGGAGAGGATCTCGGCGCGCTTGAGACCGTACGTGAAGCCGCCGCGCGCGGGACGGGCCGAGAGCCGCATCGCGATGAGCGCCAGCACGATCGAGACGGCGTCGGTGAGCATGTGCGCGGCGTCGGAGATCAGCGCGAGCGATCCGGCGATGACGCCGATGACGACCTCGATCGCCATGAACGAGGTGATGAGGACGAGGGCGATCGACAGCCACCGCCTGTCGGCGTCGGCGACGACTCCATGGGTGTGTCCGGCGTGGCCTTCCGGTCCATGGTCGTGCTTCTGATGTCCGCTCATGGTGACCTCCCCGCTTGCGGTATGCGACCCAGGCAGTGAAGCGCACTCCGGAGCGATCCGGCAAAGGCTGCATCGGTGACCGTTGTCAACACCAATAACGCTGCCCTGACCTGCGGTTATTCAGCAGGCTGTCCGCGCTGCCGCCGCTATGGGTGCGGGCTGAAAACTGACGGACCGTCAGCGAGCCCTCGTCGACCGTTGGTTGCTCAGCCCGGTACATACCGCGCGCCGCCCTCGCCCCAGCCAGGCGCGGCGCAACACGCTTTTAATATTAAATCCAAGATTGAACCGTTGTCCTCACTCGGTGTCGGCTGGCACATTGCGTTGCGCACAGGTTTTCACTGCCCGGGGTCGGGGTGCTCGCGGATCACGCGGGTCTGCCCGACAGCAGCGCGCGGCACCCAGGCATCGCGACAACCTCGTGGCGCAGCGCCGCGCCACGTACCCGTACGGCGTTGTACGGCACCCTCGCACTCCGCTGACCAGCGAACTCGACCCACTCTGACTCCGCGACAGATATCGGCCCGGCCCAGTCGGACCGTGAAAGGCGATGTCGGTAGATGACCAGCAGTGAAGGCTCAAGACTCTCCCGTCGAACGCTCCTCAGGACCACCGCGGCGGCCGGCGCCGGGGCGGCCGCGACAGTGATCCACCCGGGCGCCGCCTCAGCGGCACCCGCGACCCCCCTGACCGCCCATGACCAGCCGTCCGCCGGGCAGAAGAAGGGGCGCATCCCGACCCCGGCGGAGTACTTCGGAACTCCGATCGGAACCGAAGGCTTCCTGGCTCAATGGCACAAGATGGTCCCGTACTTCGAGCTGATCGGTGCTCGCAGTGACCGGGTGAAGTACGAAGAGATCGGCAAGACCACCCAGGGACATCCGTACGTCCTGCTGACCATCAGCTCTCCGAAGAACCTGGCCGATCTCGACAAGCTGGTCGCCACCAACGCCAGACTGGCCGACCCCCGAGGGCTGTCCGAGGCCGAGGCGAAGAAGCTCGCCACCAAGAGCAAGCCGTTCTACTACGTGCAGGCCGGCATCCACTCGACCGAGGTCGGCAACTCCCAGGCCGCCATCGAATGGGCCCACCGGCTGGCGACCGAGCAGTCCGACTACATCGAGGAGATCCTCGACAACCTGGTCATCCTGCTCCAGCCGTGCCAGAACCCGGACGGCCTCGTCCTCGTCAACGACTACTTCGCCGCCACCGCCGGCACCAGCTACTCGCGCACGTACCCCGACCTGTACCAGAAGTACACCGGCCACGACGACAACCGTGACTGGATCATGCTCACCCAGGTCGAGAGCAAGTACAACGTCTCGATCCTGAACAAGTACCGGCCGCACGTCTTCCAGGACTCCCACGGCGCCGGCGCCAACGCCCCCCGGCTGTTCACGCCGCCGTACCTGTCGCCGTACGACCCCAACATCGACACCATCCTGGTGCAGGGGACGAACACGGTGGGCCTGGCAATGCAGCGGGGCATGACCGTCGCCGGTATGAAGGGCAACGGCTGGGGCTCGACGTACGACTACTGGTCCCCGTCCCGGCAGTACTGCGTCTACCACGGCTCGGCGCGCATCCTGACCGAGGCGGCTGCGGCATCCAACCTCGCCTACCCCAACGTGGGTACGAAGCCGCTCGGCCAGCAGACCACCGACATCAACTTCATCGAGCCGTACGACTCCAACACCTGGACGCTGCGCGACATCATCGACTGGGTCTCGCAGGCCTTCTACTCGGGCCTGGAGGCTGTCGCCTACGACACCTACAACTGGCTCTACAACTCCTACCGCGTCGGGGTCAAGGCGGTCACCCGGACCAGCCCGTACGCGTATGTCATCCCGGCCGGGCAGCGCGACCCGCAGGCCGTCCGCGACGCCCTGGAGATCTTCCACCTCGGTGCGGTGGAGATCCATGAGGCACGGGCCGCGTTCACCGCCGGCGGCAAGCAGTACCCCGCCGGGTCGTACATCATCCATCTGCGACAGCCGTACGCCGGGTTCGTCAAGACACTGCTGGAGGTGCAGAACTACCCGCAGTTGCTCCAGTACCCCGGTGGCCCGCCGCAGCGGCCGTACGACACCACCGCGCAGACCCTGCCGATGCTGCTCGGCTTCGAGGCCGACCTGATCGAGGCGCCCTTCTCGGCCGACGCCAGGCTGCTGAACTCGGTCAAGCCCTCGGCGGTCGCCACGCCGTCCACACCACCGCGCGGCGGGGCGTACGCGATCGGACCTGAGTCCTACGGGGTGTTCCGGATCGTCGCCGCGCTCCAGCAGGCGGACATCCCCACCTTCCGTGCCGCCGCCCGGTTCACCGACGGCGGCCGCACCTACCCCGCCGGGACCTTCCTCGTTCCGCCGTCGCCGACGGCCCGGGAGCTTCTGCGCACCCAGTCGAAGAACACCGGCATTCCGGTGTCCGCCGTCGGCGCGGTGCCGGCCGTGGCCGGTGTCCAGCTCAAGCCGGGCACGAGGATCGGCCTCCTCAAGCCCCCGGACAACATGCCGTCCGGCTGGCTGATGTGGACGTTCGACCAGTACGGGGTGGACTACTCGGTCGTGGAGGCGGGCGACTACGCCGACCTGGCCGGCACGTACGACGCCATCATCATGCCGGACGGGGTCAGCAGGAACTCCATAGTCAACGGCCTGAGCGCGACGAGGTACCCGCCCGAGTGGGCCTGGGCGTTCGGTGTCGGCACGACCGGCTGGAACCAGCTCCACGACTTCGTGACCGGTGGCGGCACGCTGGTCGCCTACGGCAGCGGGACCGCCACCGCACAGTCGCTGTTCAGCCTGCCCATCACGTCCACCCTGCCCGGCGGCTCCAACTCGGACTTCTACTGCCCGGGTTCGCTGCTCAGCCAGGAGTTCGACACGGACAACCCGGCGGCCTGGGGCGTACCGGCGGACAACCCCGTGTGGTTCGTGTCGAACGACGCGTACAGGCTGACCAGCACGAGCACGTACCCGGTGGAAGTGATCGCCAAGTACCCCGGCACCGATGAGCAGTTGAAGAGCGGCTGGCTGATCGGCGGCGAACACCTCAACGCGGCGGTCAACGGGCTGTCCTGGACGATCGGCAAGGGGTACGTCGTCACCTTCGGCAACGAGATCGGATTCCGCACCTGGAACCGGTCCGAGCAGCGGACGCTCTTCAACGCGGCGTACTACGGGCCGTCGACGAAGCTGACAGCCGACCAGTTCCAACGCCTCGGAAAGTAGATCGGGTGGTGGGGACGGGTCCTCCCGCCCCCACCACCGGCCAACCCCCGCCGCACAGAGAGGAAGAGCCGGTTGTATCCCGACGATGGGAGCTGGACCAGCGCGCTGACCCACCTGGAGTGTGGACGGTGCGCCGAGCGGTACGACGCGGACGTTCCACAGAACGTGTGCCGCTGTGGTTCGCCGCTGCTGGTCCGCTACGACCTCGACCAGGTCCGGACCTCGGTCCGGCCGCAGGACATCGCGTCGCGCGGCGCGGACCTGTGGCGGTACCGGGAGCTGCTGCCGGTACGGGATCCCGCGAACGTGATCACCCTCGGCGAGGGCTGGACGCCGATCGTGCCGCTGGCCGAGTACGGCCGGCGGATCGGCGTACCGGGCCTGCTGGCCAAGGACGAGGGAATGCTGCCGACCGGCAGTTTCAAGGCGCGGGGCGCGGCGGTCGGTGTTTCCCGGGCGCGTGAACTGGGCGTACGGCGCCTGACGCTGCCGACCAACGGCAATGCCGGCGCCGCCTGGGCCACCTATGCCGCACGGGCCGGCACGGACTGTCTGGTGGTGATGCCCGAGGACGCTCCGGAGGTGACCCGTAAGGAGTGTCTGGCGGCCGGCGCCCGGGTCTACCTGGTGGACGGGCTGATCGGCGACGCCGGCCGTATCGCGGGGCAGGCGGTACGGGACGGCTGGTTCAGCGCCGCGACGCTGCGCGAGCCCTACCGTATCGAGGGCAAGAAGACGATGGGCCTGGAGATCGCCGAACAGTTCGGCTGGCGGGTGCCGGATGTGGTGGTGTACCCGACCGGCGGCGGCGTGGGCCTGATCGGTATCCGCAAGGCGCTCGACGAACTGGCCGCGCTGGGCTGGATCACCGGGCGGCTGCCCCGGTTCGTGGCCGTGCAGTCCAGCGGCTGCGCGCCGATCGTACGGGCCTTCGAGTCGGGGGCCGAGACCGCTCAACCGTGGCCGGCGGACCAGGCACGCACTGTCGCGTTCGGTATCAACGTCGCCGGCGCGCTGGGCGACTTCCTCATCCTGTCCGCTCTGCGGGACAGCGGGGGCACGGCGATCGCCGTCGACGACCGGGACATCCTCGAAGAACAGATCGCCTGTGCGACGTCCGACGGTGTGCTGATGTGCCCGGAGGGGGCGGCGACGCTGGCGGCGGTACGCCGGCTGCGCGCCGACGGGTGGCTTGAGGGGGACGAGGAGGTCCTGGTGCTCAACACCGGCAGTGCGGTCAAGTACGCCGACACCCTGGCGGTCGGCCGGCCCCCGCGCCTGCGACGCGACGCGGACCTGCCGCCGGAGGCCTCCGCGGCCGGAACGACCGGCACGGCCCACGGCCATCGGACACCGCGATGACGGTGTCGCCGGGCGTGGACGGTCCGCCCGCCGAGTCGCCCGCCGACACACGGCCGGTGATGGTGGAGCTGCGCGGGGTGCACAAGTCCTACGGCAGTGTCGAGGTGCTCAAGGGCGTCGACCTGACGGTGGTCCGCGGTGAGGTGGTCGCCGTCATCGGCCCGTCCGGGGGCGGCAAGAGCACCTTGCTGCGCTGTGTCAACCTGCTGGAGCCGGTGACCTCCGGTCAGGTGCTGCTGGAGAACGAGGATCTGACGGGGCCCGGCGTCGATCTCAACAAGGTGCGCCGGCGCATCGGCATGGTGTTCCAGCAGTTCAACCTCTTCCCGCATCTGTCCGCCGTCGACAATCTCACCCTGGCGCCGCGCAAGCTGCTCCAGATGCCCAAGGACGAGGCGCGGGAGCGGGCCACCGCGCTGCTGGCCCGCGTGGGGCTGGCCGGCAAGGCCGACGCGTACCCGAGGCAACTGTCCGGTGGGCAGCAGCAACGGGTCGCCATCGCCCGCGCGTTGATGATGGACCCGCACGTGATGCTGTTCGACGAGGTGACCTCCGCACTGGACCCGGAGCTGGTCAGCGAGGTCCTCGATGTGATGCGTGACCTCGCCCGCTCCGGGATGACGATGCTCTGTGTCACCCATGAGATGGGCTTCGCCCGTGAACTCGGCGACCGCCTGGTGTTCATCGACGGTGGCGTGATCGCGGAGCAGGGCCGCCCGGCCGATGTGCTGGACCGGCCCCGGAACGACCGTACCCGCCAGTTCCTGCGCAAGGTTCTCAGATAGCCCGCCCCGGCGGGCAGAAGGTAGTTCAGTCGTGAGATCGAAATTCGGCACTGTCATAGGTGCGGCGATGGTCCTGGTCCTCGCCGCGGGCTGCTCCTCCTCGTCCGACGAGTCGTCCTCGTCCACCGCCGCCTCCGGTGACCCCGTGGACGTGGGGGCACCGCTGCCCGACGCGGTGAAAAGCAAGGGCAAGCTGACCGTCGGCGTCAAATGCGACTACCCGCCGTTCGGATACATCGACGAATCGTCGAAGAACGCGGGCTTCGAAATCGCCATCGCCCACCAGATGGCCTCCTACGCGTTCGGCGACCCCGACGCGCTGACCCTGACCTGTGTGACCGGATCCAACCGGGTGTCGTTCCTGACCTCCAAGCGCATCGACCTGATCGAAGCGACGATGAACTACACCCCGGAACGCGCCGAGACCATCGACTTCTCCACCCCCTACTTCGACAGCGGCGTGAAACTGCTGGTCCCGAAGGACTCCCCGATCACGTCGTTCGACCAGTTGGCCGGCAAGCCGGTCATCAGCATCTCCGGCGCCACCGCCAGCCTCTGGCTGACCCAGTGCATGAAAGACGTCAAGCAGGCACTGTTCACCGAGACCAGCCAGGCGCTGACCGCGCTGAACCAGAACCGCGGCGTCGCGTTCGCCCAGGACGACACCCTGCTGCTCGACCTGGCGGCGAAGAACCCGGACCTCAAGGTCGTCGGCGAGGCCAAGGCCGACAGCCCCTGGGGAATGGGCGTCCGCAAGGGCGACACAGAGATGCTCGCCTGGGTCAACGGCGCCCTCGCCCACATGCAGGAGACCGACTTCTTCTGGACCGAATTCCAGAAGTCCGTCACCGACCCCGCCGTGCAGAAGCAGTTCGCCAAGTACGTGCCCCGCCCGGGCAGCGAGCTGACCTACCCGTCCGGCTCCACCATGCAGTGCTGAGCATGTCCGACGCGTCCGGTTACCACTTCGACCCGGGCTTCATCGTCGAGCATGTCGGCGAGCTCGGCACCGGCCTGCTGCGAACGCTGGCGATCAGCGCCATCGGCATGGCCGGTGCCCTGGTCGTCGGCGTCCTGCTCGGCGCGATCAGCACGCTCCGCGTACCGGTCGCCCGGCAACTGATCACCGTCTACGTCGAGGTGTTCCGCAACACCCCGCTCCTGGTACAGATCTTCTTCCTGTACTTCGCGCTGCCCGAAGCCGGGCTGCGACTCGACGGCTTCACCGTCGGCTGGCTGTCACTGCTCCTGTGGGGCGGCGCCTACAACACGGAGAACTTCCGCGCCGGCTTCGAAGCCGTCGAAGGCGGCTACGTCGAAGCCTGCCGGGCCCTCGGCTTCCCCCGCCTGGCCGCCTTCCGGCACACCACCTTCCCCCTCGGCGCCCGCATCGCGCTGCCGTCGGTCACCAACATCCTCATCTCCGTCTTCAAGAACTCATCGTTCATGGTCGCGATCAGCTACCCGGAACTCACCGAAACCGCGGTCAACATCGTCGCCGTCACCTTCCGGACGTTCGAGATGTTCCTCACCATCGGCGTCGTCTACCTGGGACTGGTCTGGCTCATGTCACTGGGCGCCGGAGCCGTCGAGCGTCGCTTCGCGATACCAGGAGAACACTGATGCCCCCATGGGTCGGACCCGTAGCCGGCTACCTCGCCGACGGCCTGCGCGAAACCGCCCTGCTGGCCCTGGTCAGCATCGCCGCCAGCCTCTTGGCCGGAACCCTGATCGGCACCGTACTCACCCTGCCCAGCAGACCGGTCCGGGCGGTGGCCCGGGCCTATGTGGAAATCTGGCGGGGCCTGCCGATCATCATCATCCTGTACTTCATCTTCTTCGTCCTGCCCGTCATCGGCGTGCTGGTGGACACCTTTGTCGCCGCCGCCATCGGACTGTCCCTGTGGGGCAGCGCCAACATGGCCGAAGTCGTCCGCGGCGCCGTCCAGTCGATACCCCGGGGGCAGGCCGAGGCCGCCGCGGCGCTGGGCTTCTCGTGGACCGGACGCATGCGGCACGTCCTGCTGCCCCAGGCCGCCCGGCGAGCTCTTCCGCCGCTGATCGGACTCGTCGTCAACCTCACCCAACAGACCTCGCTGGCCGCCGTCATCGGACTGCTCGACATCCTCGAAGCGTCACAACGCTCCATCGAACGGCTCACCCTCTCCGGCGGCTCCTCCCACGCGGTACCGATCCTGGGCGCCGTACTCGCCGTCTTCTTCGTCATCTGCCTGCCGCTGACGATGCTGTCCCGCTGGTACGAGCGCAGACTTCACTGACGCGCCCGGCCGCGCCGTGGCCACTCCGGGGAAGTACCGTGCTCGGTACACTTCTTCACGGAGAAAAGGGGGGCTCCGGCGACCATGACCGTCCCACGCAACACACTGCTGAACGCCGCCTACGACCACTTGCGGGCCGCCATCCTCGAAGGCTCCCTCACCCCGGGCTCCCGCGTCACCGTCCGTCCTCTGACCGAACAGCTCGGCCTCAGCCCCACCCCCATCAAGGCCGCCCTCGCCGCGCTCGAACGCGAAGGCTTCCTCATCGCCGTCCCGCACCGCGGCTACTTCGTCCCCGAAGCCACCACGGACGACCTGCTGGAACTGTACGAGCTGCGGGAGGCCCTCGACGGAATCGCCGCGCGCCGAACAGCCGGGGCACCCGATCACGACCGGATCGCCGCCGAGCTGAGCCAGTTGCTGGAAAGGCAACGCGAGGCCATCGAGGCGGACAACCTGCACGCCTACGGGGAACTGGACCTCGCGTTCCACCGCCTCATCTGGGAGAGCTCAGGCAACCGACGGCTCATCCCCATCGCGGAGAACCTCATCGCCCAGGTACGCCTGGGCAACCGCCTCTCCGCACGGGCACCCGGCCGGCTGCCGGTCGCCATCGACGAGCACGAGGCCATCCTGGAGGCGATCCGCAAGGGCGACCCCCGCGCCGCGGAACGCCACATCCGCCGCCACGTCCGCGAAGCGGGCCAGGCACTGCAGCGCTACCTGAAGGTACGGAGCGCGGCGGAGCAGTCGTAGCGGAGCAGTCGTAAGGGAGTACCCGCTCCCCAGCGCTGAACCGCAGTGACTGAACCACGGTGAGGGAGTGGGCGACGGGGCGTGGTGGGCGCCGTGGGGGCTCGGGCCGGCGTACCCCGGTCACCGTCGACGAGGTGCTGGGCGCGCCGATGATCGCGTACCCCTTCACCCGGGACATGTGCTGCGTCGTCACCGACGGCGGCGGAGCGCTGGTGCTCACCAGCAGCGAGCGCGCGGCCGACCTGGCGGGCGGAGACCGGGCGGTGTATCTGCTGGGGTCCGGTGAGGCGGCCGAGTCGACCCTGGTCTCCCAGATGGACGAGGTGGGTTCGTTCTGCTCGTTCCGCCATTCCTCGGCCGAGGCCTTCGCCACGGCCGGTGTCGGGCACGCCGACATCGACCATCTGATGTGCTACGACGCCTTCGCCCACCTTCCGCTGTACATGCTGGAGGACCTGGGCTTCGTGGGCCGCGGCGAATCGGGGGCGTTCGTCGCGGAGGGCCGTACGGGGCCCGGCGGGGCGCTGCCGATGAACACCAACGGCGGCGGCCTGTCGTACACCCACACCGGGATGTACGGGATGTTCGCCATCCTGGAGGCCCGTACGGCAGCTCCGGGGCGAAGCCGTGGCCCAGGTCCCCGGCGTACGGACCAGCTTCGTGCAGGGGGTCGGTCTGTTCTTCGCCGCGGCGGCCAGTCTGGTCCTGAGCAACGAACGGCCCTGAACCCGTGTCGGCGGCCAGTGACACACTCGGGGGCATGCAGAGCCAAGCGGCCGCGGGATACAAGCTCGATGACTGAGCGTTCCGATCCAGTGCCCGTTCCGTCCTGTCCGGGATGAATGTTTGGACACGCCTTTCACGGTCTGTGACAGTGAAAGAGAAGCCGGACACACGTATCCCGGACACTCGTATCCACCGCGGAAGGGCAGTGTCATCATGCGCGCTCTGCGATTCGACCGCTTCGGTGATCCCCACGTCCTGCACCTCGTCGACCTGCCCGATCCCGTGGCACAACGCGGTGACGCGGTCATCGCGGTCAAGGCCGCCTCGGTGAACCCCTCGGACCTGAAGAACATCACCGGCCAGATACCGGGAGCGCCTCTTCCCCGAATCCCCGGGCGCGACTTTTCCGGCGTTGTCCTGGACGGGCCGCGGGACTGGATCGGTGCGGAGGTCTGGGGAACCGGCGGCGACCTCGGCATCACACGCGACGGTTCACACGCGGAGCTGCTTGTCGTCCCCGCGGCGGCGCTGGTGCGCAAACCCGAGCGGCTGAGCTTCGAGGAGGCTTCGACCGTGGGGGTCAATTTCGTCGTCGGCTGGCTCGGAACGGTCGAAGCCGCGCGGCTCGCCACGGGCGAGAACATCGCCGTGTTCGGTGTTTCGGGCGGTGTGGGCGGCGCTGTCGCCCAGATCGCCCGTGCCCTGGGCGGCCGTGTGATCGGTGTGGACCGGAGGCGGCCCGCCGACGGCACGCCGGCCGCGGCGGTCATCGAGGAGTTCGTGACGCTCGACGGCGGCGCGCGGGACATCGGGGCGCGGGTCAGAGGGTGCACCGCCGGAAAGGGCGCGGATGTCGTCTACGACGCGGTCGGCGGCGTCACCACCCAGGCGGCCCTGGCCTCGCTCGCGCACGGCGGCCGGCTCGTGGTGATCAGCGCTGTCGGCACGCGGACCGTGGAGATCGACCTTGTCGACCTCTACCACAACGAAACACGCATCCTGGGCTGCAACAGCCTCTGCCTCGACGCCGCGCAATCCGGCGCGCGGCTCGAATCGATCACACCGTACTTCGAGTCCGGACAGTTCCGCCCCCTCCCCATCACGGACCGCTATCCGCTGGACAACGGCACGGACGCGTATCTCGCGGTGGAGAAGGGGATACGTGGCCGAATCGTCATCTGCCCCTGAACCGCCGCCGGCGATGCGGGCCAACACCGCACAATCGCACACTGCACAATCGCGCGTTTTGACAACGACCTGCGGCGGGCGAGAATCGAAGTGGTTGGTGCCACGGTGATGTGGCTTCCCGAAGGGCCGGTGCACTGACGACCCGTGTCGACATCGATCCGGAACAAGCGGTACGCACCCGTCTCCGCCTGCTGGCGGCGCTGGCGGACACGGACACACTGCTGCTGGGAACCCACTTCCCGAAGCCCGCCGCCGGTGTGGTGCGCACGGACAACGGCCGGTACCGATTCATCCCCGAGCCCGGCACCGTCGTTCAGCCCCGGTGTTGATCGTTGGGAGGGACGTTGGGAGGGACACTTCCGGTTCCTCGAACCCGGCCGACAGCGATCCGTCGCGGATCGAGGAATTTCAGTTTGCCGGCGGCGCGAGGCCATTGAGCAGTGCGACCACCTGGTCGTAATCGCCGCGGACTTCGCTGTACCGAAGGAACTTGACCTTCTCGACCAGTACCTCGCGCACGTCCGGCTCGGCCTTGAGGATCGCGACGACCTCGGCGATGAACTCGTCGAGCGGCATGGCATCGGGATTTGTCGATCCGCCCGGCAGCAGCTCCGTCTGCACCGCCGGCGGCACCAGCTCGACGACCTTGACGGACGTGTCAGCCAACTGCAAACGCAGACCCTCGCTGAGCTGGTGGATCGCTGCCTTGCTCGCGTTGTAGCTCGTCGTCCACTTCAGCGGCGTGTGGGCCAGGCCGGACGAGACGGTCATGATCGTCGAGTCCGGGCAGGACTGGAGGTGCTCCACGAATGCCGCGACGAGGCGGACCGGGCCGAGTACGTTGGTCGTGATCACAGCCTCGGCGGCCTCAAGGAAGCCGGCCGGATTGTGCCAGTCCTCAGCCTTCATGATCCCAGCCATCGCCACCAGTACATTCAGGTCCGGGTGGTGCCTGATGACCTGTGCGGAGGCATCCGAGATGCTTTCCGGGCTGGTTGTGTCGATCACAACCGTGTCGATCGCCGGATGGTCGGCCGCGATCGCGTCGAGCAACTCGGCACGCCGCCCGCCCACGATGACCGTATTGCCCTGCTCTTCCAGGGCCACGGCGAGCGCCAGCCCGATGCCGCTCGTCGCCCCGGGAATGAAGATGGTGTTGCCTGTGATGTTCATGGCTTGAATTTTCGGCGGCCATACAACTCACAACCAGGACTTCCCCAACCGGGGACCGGCACTCCGAGGTTACGAAGCCCAGCATGCCGCTGCGATGTGGGCGGCACGCAGCGCGGTGTCATACGCACCGTCAGCGCACTCGCCCTCAACGTCGAACAGGGCGGCGGCGCGCTGACGGGCGAGGTCGGCGGCCGCCGCGTACAGGCGTCGGCCGTGTACAGGCGTCGGCCGTGTACAGGCGTCGGCCGTGTGCGTCGGCGTACGAGCGGGTGCGCGGGAGCCCGGCCACGAGGGCGAGGGCGCTGGGGGGTCTCCACCTCGCTCGGGCTGCCGAACGAGAACGTGCTCGGGCCCCGCGATCCGGCCGACGTGACCGGTGCCCTCAGCCGGTCCGCCGGCCTGCCGTGATCGTGGACATCTCCGCTGCGATGGTGGTCAGACCTGGGTCAGACCGCCGTCGACGGGCAGGTCGATTCCAGTGACGTAGCCGCCTTCGGCTGACGCGAGGAACAGCACTGCGGACGCGATTTCAGCGTCGGCGCCGGGGCGACCGAGCGGGACCATCTCAGGGATCCGATCCTTGAACTCCTCTGGCATGGTCTCGAAAGCGGGGGTCTGGATCGCCCCAGGGCTGAGCACATTGACACGGATGCGGCGGTCCTTCAGGTCGGCGGTCCACGAGCGTGCAAACGACCGCAATGCCGCCTTGCTCGCCGCGTAGAGCGTATTGCCGGCGATACCCTGCACCGAGCCGACCGAGCCGTTGAGGATGATCGAGGCGCCGTTGCTCATCAGCGGCAGCAGCTTCTGCACGGTGAACAGGGTGCCGCGGGCATTGACGCCGAACACCGTGTCGAAATCGTCCGCAGTGATCTGGTCGATCGACGCGAGGGTCCACGCCGCGGCGCTGGCGAACAAGACGTCGACCCGCCCCTTCTCGGCGCGAACGACCTCGGCCAGATGGTCCAGGTCTGCCAGATCGCCTGCGTTGCCCTGCACTCCAGTGACGTTGTGGCCGATATCGGCAACTGCCTGGTCAAGCTTGTCCTTGCGTCGTCCGGTGATGAAGACGTGGGCGCCTTCGGCGACGAACCGCTTCGCCGTCGCCAGCGCCATGCCGGACGTGCCACCGGTGATGACCGCGACCTTCCCGTCGAGCTTTGGCACGACGTACCTCCCTGCTGGTGAGCCGATCGATGATGAGGCATGCCTCATGTACGTCGGGAACAGTACATGAGGTGGGCCTCGATTTAAATCGAGGCAGTCCTCACATTGATGCAAGCGGCCGACGCGCTCACTCAGGGGCGCCACTGACTACCCCCGGTGACGCTCGGCGCGCTGCTCGGGTACGCCGGGTCGCATTCGCCGGGTCGGCGCGGATGCCTGCCTGGAGCTGAGGCGGCCCTCACATTGATAGGATTGTTTGGTGTCCTCCCCCAGCGGATCACCGTTGCCAACCCGCCGCGACGCCCGGCGCAATCGCGACCTACTGCTCGGGTGCGCCCGGGCCGCATTTGCCGAGCGGGGCGCGGATGCTTCGCTGGAGCAGATCGCGCGGGCCGCCGGCTTGGCCATCGGGACTCTGTACCGGCACTTCCCGACCCGGCTCGACCTGTTGGTCGCCGCGATCGAACCGAGGATGGATCAGCTCTTCATCGACGCCGAGGCCGCGCTGGCCGAGGCTGATCCGTGGGAGGCGTTCCGCAGTTACATCGACCTGCTGTGCCGGAACCAAGCCGACGACCGTGGTTTCAGCGATTTCACCAGCTTGCGGTTCCCCAACAACGAACGCACCGAGGCGTGGCTGAACCGCATCTGCCACATCGCACAAGACGTTCTCGACCGCACCCAGCAGGCCGGCGTTGTGCGGATGGACGCGACGATGACCGACATCTTCACACTGCTCTGGGCCAACGCCCGGGTCACCGAGGCCACCGGCCGGATCGCACCGGTGGTGTGGCGGCGGCACCTGCACCTGGTGCTTGGCGGGTTCCGCCCTGGTGACCGGAACGAACTGCCGGAGCCTCCATTGAGCGCGGAACAACTGCACCGCGCCATAGCGCAGCCACGTGAGTGACTGAGCCCACCGCGCTACGGTCAGGCCGTAGGAGCGCGTAGACCGTCCAGAATGACCCGCAGGCTGAGTCGCCACTGGTCAGGAGGCAGCCGCAGCCCCATGCTGTCGGCGCCGGTCATTGTGGCCGCGAGCAGAAACGCGATGTCCTGCCACGCGACGTCCGTACGCAACGAGCCGGCACGCTGCGCACGGCCCACCACCTGCTCGGTCAGCGCACGCAACTCCGCGATCCTGGTATCGATGTCCACATCGAGCGGGGAATCCGCGAGCACATCACGGAGACCGCAACTGGTCGCGCGCAACCTCGCGAAAGACTCCGCAAACACCGTGAATCCATCCCACGGGTCGGACATCTCCAGGGCGGCGCGCGCCACGGCGACAAGCTCATCGAAGGTGTCGGCGAGCACGACGGTGAGCAGTGCCTCACGCGAAGGCAACCGGCGATAGAAAGTGCCGATGCCGACACCGGCGCGGCGGGCGATCTCGTGTGCGGTAACCCCGACCCCGACCTCGGCGACAGCCTCTCGGGCCGCGTCGACCAGCTTCTGTACGTTGCGCCGCGCGTCCGCTCTCGGCTGCTCACCGGCCATGGTGAGCAGCCTGTCCACCGCACTGTCTGAGCTAGCCACCAACCCAGTCTAGCAGTAAATGGACCTCGGACGTCCGGTTGCGGTAATCTCCAAGAACCGGACGTGCAGAGTCCGATTAGAGAGAGGGCAATACATGATCAGGGTCGGTGTCATCGGCGCAAGCCCCGACCGCGGCTGGGCGGCCGGCGCACACATCCCCGCGGTGCGCGCACTACCGGACCAGTTCCAGTTGACCGCGGTTGCCACCAGCAATGCGGACAGCGCGCGGCGGGCCAGCGAGGCGTTCGGCGTGGACCATGCGTTCGCCGACTACCGGCAACTCGTCGAACATCCCGAAGTCGATCTGGTGGTGGTCTCGGTCAAGGTTCCGGCGCACTTCGAACTGGTCGACGCGGCCATCGCCGCAGGCAAGCACGTCTACTGCGAATGGCCTCTCGCGGTCACCACCGAGCAGGCCGTTCACCTCGCCGACGCCGCCGACGCACAAGGCGTGCGCACCGCGATCGGCCTGCAGGTCCGCTTCACCCCGGCGGTCGCACACGCAGCCGAGGTGATCGCGGCCGGCCGGATCGGCCGTGTCAGCTCAATCACCGCGCATATCACGGGCGCCAAGCGAGGTCTCACGAGCATCCCGCAATGGGTCTCCTACACCCTGGACCGCTCCAACGGCGCCGGCCAACTGGAGATCTCCGGCGGGCACATCCTGGACGTGGTGCGCTTCCTGATCGGCCCGATCACCGTGCGCCCGGCACTCACGGCGATCGCCTTCCCGCAGCACACGATCGCCGAGACCGGCCAGATCGTCGACGCGACGAGCCCTGACCAGGTCGTCATCACCGGCACCTCGGCGTCAGGAGCCACTGTCGCAGCGTCCGTTCACGGCAATGCCGCCGGGCCGTCCCGAGCCAGGATCGAGATCTCCGGAACGGATGGCGAACTGATCATCGAGACCGCGCCCACCGACTCGCCGACCGGTGCCTCACTGCAGATCAACCCCCTGCGTATGCGCGCAATCCGTAGCGGCGACACCGCCTGGCACGATGCCGCTCTGCCTGCGTGGCACGGACGGCCCGAGTGGGCCGGCCTGCCCAACGCAGCCCTCAACGTCGCCCGGCTCTACCAGCAGTTCGCGGAAGACCTCAGCACCGGCTCTCGGGTCGTTCCCGATTTCCGTGCCGCCGTCGAGGTGCATCGGCTGCTCGACGCGGCCCGTCAGGACGGATGACGGCTCGGCGTCAGCGCCTGCCGCGCTGACGCAGCCTGACCGGGACCGACAAGCGCTCCCCTCCGGGCGGGGCGAGGGCAGAGAGGAAAGGCGGCGGCCTGTGTTCGTGGCCATTGCGGATCACCGTGGAGCCACGCCGCAAACCGCTGGGAGGACCTTGTTTGGCCGCAAACACGAGCCTGGGTGGAAGCGACAAAATGAGCCTGGTCGCACTTGCTGCGCTGATCCGAGAGGTGTCCAGGGGCGATGGCGGCGGGACGATTTCGGCTCATGCCGGTCGCCGCGCGGTCGTGCCGCCGCTCCGTCTCCGTCACGGTGCAGATCACCGCCCGTACGCGGGCTCCGGTGGGCCGTAGTGCACGAGCGTCGTGGGCACGACGGTGCGCCGGGGCGGGGTAGTCGCGTCGGCCCTGGTACGTGCAGTGCCCTCCGTCATACGGCTGACGAGCAATCGACCGGCTTCCCGGCCGAGTTCGTCGCTGTCGTAAGCAACAATGGTCAGTGGCAGGCCGAGCGCGTCGGCGAGTTCGAAGTCGTCGAAGCCCGCCAGTGCGGTTGTCGTCCCGGCGCGGCGGATGGCGCGGAAGGCGCCGATGGTGTTGCGGTTGTTGGAGCAGAACAGGGCGGTGGGCGGCTCTGGCAGGTCGAGCAGTGCCTCGGCCGCGTGAGCGGCCTCGCCGGTCTGCTGCTGTCCTTGGCGTATGTAGGTGGGGTCGTTGGGCAGACCCGCGGCGGTGAGGGCGTCGGCGAAGCCGCGCAACCGTTCGGTGCCGGTGTAAACAGCGGGCGGTGAGCCGAGGAAGCCGATCCTGCGGTGTCCGGAGGCAAGCAGTCGTTCCGTCGCGGCGCGAGCGCCGCCGTAGTCATCGACCAGCACGCAGTCCGCGGCGAAGCCCTCCGGTGGACGGCTGGCGATCACCACGGGCACGCCTTCGGCCGCGGCGGTGGCCAGATGCCGCTGGTCGGCACCGGCCGGCACAGCGATGATGCCGTCGACACGACGGACGGCCAGGTCCTCGACCAGGCCGCGCTCGCTGTCGAGGTCCTGGCCGGTGTTGCCGATCACGGTCTTCAGGCCGTGCTGGGCGACGACGGAGTCGACCCCCAGGGCCAGCCGTGAATAGAAGGGGTTGGCCAGGTTGGTGACCACCAGGCCGATGAGGCCGGTGCCGCTGCCCAGGCGCAAGCTGCGGGCCACTTCGTTGCGGCGGTAGCCGAGTTCGGTGACGGCCGCGCGTACGCGGGCGGCCGTGGCCGGCAGCACCTTCGGGTCGTCGCGCAAGACCCGGGAGACGGTCATGGCGCTGACCGCGGCACGCTCGGCGACGTCACGCACGGTCGGCTGCGCGTCTTTCGACCCGCGTGTGTCGGGCATGCCGGCCGTGCCTCCCTTCGTCAGTCCCAAGCGGTCGCCGCGCGTGCCGCGCCGATGAGTGCGACCTCCCCGTCGGTGCTGGCGGGCTTCATCGCACGAGTATGCCGTGTAACGGCCGCCGAGACGCGACGCGGATTGGAAGGGGCAGGGCCGACCGGGGGCCGCGGACTGGCGCTGGAGACGGCGTCCGGCGCCCAGCCTCCGGTCACAAGTCCGGTGTGCAGGGCGGGAGCGACGAGGTCCCAGGAGCGTGAGATGGAGCCTCCGACGACCAGGACGGTCGCGTTGAAGTCCGTCAGACGCGGGCCGAGTGCCGCACCCAGCTTGGTGAAGGCGTCGTCCAGCACCCGATGGGCCCGTTCCTCCCCTGATCTGGCACGCTGGGCGATGTCGTGCACATCGGCGGCCGGGTCGCCGTAGCGGGCAAGAATCGCCTGGCGGGAGACGGTGTCCTCCAGTGGCCGGCCGTCAATCTCGGTAAGGTCCATGCGCCCCTCAGGCGGCACGCCGGCACCGTCCTCGCAAATGCTGCCATCGGCGAGAAAGGCCGAGCCGACACCGGTGCCGAGCGTAATGCCGACAGCACGACGATGACCGCAGGCCGCTCCGGCGAACCACTCGCCGGTCAGGAAGGCATGGGCGTCGTTGAGGAACACGACGTCGCCAGGGGGCTGCCACAGCCCGTCGCGGAGTGCCGCCCGCACATCTATTCCGTACAGAGCGTCGAACTTGCCGACACCCGCGAACAGCGCGATCCCCGCCGCGTAGTCGAACGGCCCTGGCACCGCCACACCCCACCGCGCGCCCGGACGCGCCGGCAGTTCTTCAGCGCAGCGCCGTACGGTGCCGAGTATGTCCTCGGCGGCGCCGTGCGGGTCGAGCGGCCTGCGGGTACGGCTGCTGATGCGACCGTTGCGCAGGTCCACGAGGGCCGCGGTGACATGGGTGCCGCCGATTTCGAGGACGGGAATCAACGGACGAGCGCTTTCACGACCCGCACCGGGCCGTCATCGGTCGCCCGGAGGGTATAACGCCCAACTGCAGCCGGAATGGTCAGCGTCTCCGCGTATGCCAGCTCGTGCCGGTCTCCGGCTGCCGTGTGCACCGTGACGCCCTCGCCTTCCACCACGTTCAGCACATGGAATCGCCCATGGGTATTGTCGTCCGCCTCAGCACCGGCGTCGAGCACGTACCTCCTGACCTCGTAGAACATCTCGTCCAGCGCGCCAATGATCTCCTCGCGCCAGCCGTTGCCCTCACGCAGGGTGCGTGGTTCCTGAACGAGGTCACGGGCGACGGCCTCGCCGCGTCGCTCTGTCTCCAAATTGGCAAACCCGTGCTCGTACGGCAGCGGTCGCGGACTGCCGTCGGTGCCGGGCCGCAGCCAGTCGTAGAACCGCAGGCTGTACAGGTACGGGGTGGCGCTGATCTCCAGCACGAGGTTGCCCGCCCCACTGGCGTGCGGGGTGCCCGCGGGGATCATGAACAACTGTCCCTGCTCGGCGGGGAAGACCAGGACGTGATCCTCCGGGTTCATGGGCACTCCGTCGCTGACGGACTCCTGTACCTCCTTGCGGAAGAGATCGACGTCGGCGTCCTCGCGCAGGCCGAGGAGCACCTTCGTGTCAGGGCCGCCGAGAGTGAGGTAGTACGTCTCGTGCTGGGTGTACGTCCAGCCGAAACGCTCACGCATGTACGGCTCCTTCGGGTGGCAGTGCACCGAAAGGCTTCCGCCGCCGACCGTGTCGAGGTAGTCGAATCGGATCGGGAACGACGTGCCGAAACGGGCGTGTACCTCCGCTCCCAGTACGTTCGCCGGCTCCAGTACGCACATGAGCTGGAACGGCACTTCGACTTGGGACTGCGTCCCGGGGCCCATGAGGATGCCGGCCTCGGGCGCGATCAGTTCGTAGCCGAGCGCGGTGTTGCGGGCGCCGGGGTTGAAGCCGAGTTCGCGCTGCGCCCAGTGGCCGCCCCAAGGGGTGGAGTTGAAGTAGGGGCGCGTTCGAACGGGCCGGCGTGCCAGAACCGCGTAAGTGGCTCGCAGGCCCGCTCCGTCGATCAGCACCGGCTGTTCCGGGCGCTGCATGTCGAGCCAGGCGTCAAGCCGGTGCGCGAGCGCGTCCCGGTGCCGGTCGAGCATCGGCCAGTCGATGTAGAACAGGCGCCTGAAGTCGGGTTTCTCGCCCGGCAGGCCGAGGTTCACTCCCGTCTCACCGGCGCCGGCGGCGGCCTCTGCGTACCGCTTGGGCACATCGGCGTACCACAGGAGGTTGTGCTCCACGAGTGCGGAGCCGGGCCCGTAGACAAGGAGCAGTCCTTCTTGAGGCACCACGGTCCGCGGGAGGGCATCGAAGAGGTCGTTGAGGGGATTTTCGGCGAGCTTGCGGTAGTAGGGGTCGTCCGCGTCCTCCGACCGTTCGGTGCGGTGTCTGATGCGGGCCGGCGGTACGTAGTGTTCGCGTACGTCGAGCAGGGTGACAGGGGTGCCGCGCGCGGTCAGTTCGCGTTCGAGGCGATCACCGAGTTGGCTCCAGTCCACGGAGGGTGGTCCCTCGACTGCCACCACCGCCGGTCCGTCGGGGAGTTGTGCGGCTATCGCTTGCCATCCCGTACTGAGGACGGCCTGCGGGGCGGCGGGGTAGCGCGGATCGAGCCGGTACACACGGTCTCCTTCTGGAACGGACGGACAAAACGGCGCCCGGGAAATTCGCCTGCCGCCTGGCTGATGGGCTGACAAGGTCGGCGGCGCTCCTGCCCCGGCGTGGGATGAATGTTATCGTTAACATGGTTCGGAGGCAGCTTGACCGCCGGACGTGATCGATGTCAACACCTGTGTGGGGTGAAAGTGGTCCGGAAACGCGCATGCACTCTGTCCGCGATTGACGCGAAGCCTCGCCGCCCCACCCCGTAAGCCTGGCAACCGTGGCCGGGCCGAGCTGACCGCAGCAGAGACGGCCGGATCTCCGCGTCGGTGCCGACAGCGGCCCGCCGCACCTCGATGTCAACGATCAGGCCGGGCCCGCCCGCCCCGTCCCGGAATACTTCAGGACTCACGGCGAGGAGGTGAACGCCCGGCAAGCGTCCGCCGAGAGGCCGCGCGGTCCGGTACTCGCTGTTCGTGCAGTGGTCACGGGCGAAATCGCGCCTTGTCCGCACTTTGCACGGCATGGGAACACCAGAGATGCCGAGCGGGAGTTCGTCCGGCTGCTGCCTGAGTCGTTGCGGGGCAGGAGGCGGTTGGACGACCGCAGCGTGCTCAACGGTTCGTGTGGAAGTTCCATACCGGGACGGCCTGGCGGACGGCCCTTGGCGGTACGTCCATGGGCCACGCCGCATACCCGGTTTCGCCGGTGGGTGGTATCCCGATCAGGAATCGTCACCTCCGCCGGACGCCGTCTTGGAGAAGTCGTCAGACCAAACGGCCTTCGCTCCCGAGTCGCCGATGCGGTAGACGTCCACGGCGGCTCCTGCGGCCACCACGAGCGACAGCACCACCGCCGCGACGCGCACCGGCGTGGTGGACCACCTTCGTGTGCCGCCCGGGGTGCCGGATCCGGGCGCGGTGGCGCGGCCGTACGCCCACCAGACGACGACCGCCAGGACGAACAGGCCCGCACTCCAGGGGAGCAGGCCATCGCCGAGGGCGGCGTGCCGGCGCACCAGCGCGTTGCTGTCGACGTGAGCTTCCAGCCATTCGCCGGACCCTGTGGTGAGCGGGACACTCACGAGCGCGACCAGGGCGAGCAGGGGTAGCACGATGCCCATGCGCTGTGCCGCCTTGGGCCAGATCACGCACACCACGAGTGCCAGGGCAGCCAGGGGAACAAGGACCACAACGAAGTGCACGAGCAGTACATGTACGGGCAGGCCGTTGATCAGGCTCATCGACGAAATCCTCCAGCGAGTTGGGGCCCGTGTCGATCGGGCGCGCCAGCCTGGCACAGGAACCTCTCAGCTCCTTCTGAGGAGTTTCTCTGCCGTCCGTCCGGCCCGGAAGCAGGGCCGGACGGGCCTTCCTCACGGGCCGGGTGCCGCGATGGGCTGGAAGGAGGCCGATCCGGCGGTGACCGCGTGGATCGACCGCGGTAGGCCATGAACCATTCCACTCTCACAGCGCGAGTGGACCGCCTGACCGCCCCGGGCGTGTCCCAACGGCCCGGACCGGCACTCCTGGCCGTCACGACGGCCGCCCTCACCGGCGGCGACATCGCCTGGCTCGTCGGCGCGCCGGGCCTCGCTGACCTGCTCTGGGCTCTCGGTACCGGGGCCGCCGTTGTCCCTGCGGTGCGGTGGGTGCTGGCTGCGCCGCGGCGCGGGCGCGCCGGCGTGGACCTGATCGCAGTACTCGCACTCGGCGGGACGCCGGCCGTGGGCGAGTACCTGGCCGGTGTCCTGATCGCGCTGATGCTCGCCACCGGGCGCACTCTGGAGTCCGTGGCCCAGCGGCGGGCCTCGCACGACTTGCGCGCCCTGCTCGAACACGCGCCGCGCTCGGCGCGTGTTCGCACGGGCGCGGGAATCGCCACGGTGCCGTTGGGACAGGTTGTTCTCGGCGACATGCTTGTTGTCCGCTCCGGTGAAGTCGTTCCCGTCGACGGCCGGGTGAAAAGTGCCGCCGCCGTACTCGACGAGTCGGTGCTCACGGGTGAACCCGTCCCGGTCATGCGGCTCCAGGGCGAAGGAGTGCGCAGCGGCGTGGTCAACGCCGGAGGCGCCTTCGAACTGCGTGCCATCGCCACCGAGCGGGAGAGCACCTACGCCCAGATCGTGCGGCTGGCCCGGAAGGCGGGGGTCGAGTCCGCGCCCGTCGTACGACTGGCCTGTTCTGCGATGCCTTGCTTGGTGAGGGTGACCAGGGCGTTTGCGATCGCGCCCGAGGATCGCTCGATTACGCGGCTGATCTTGGTGGCGGTGAATGCTTCCCCGGGATGGGCCTGGAGGTGGTCGATGACCATTTACCGCAGTCCTCCGGGGGCGAGCCGCTTCTTTCCGCCCGGCAGTGTGATTACTTCTGCGGGGACCGACACGCACCCTACGTACACACCGGTGCTCCGGGGCACACTGCGGCTGGCGTAGCCGGTGTTCACCATGGCGCGACCGCACCCACATAATCTGGCCCGTCCGTACGCCCAGCACCGTCACGCGCCATACGGACTCGCCGGCCTTGACTGCTGAGACCCTCGCGTCGGCAGCGTATCCACGGCTGCGCCGTCGGCTGGAGCCGTAGTTCTCTGGTCGCAGTTTTGTATCCGGGGCAGGGCACGGACCGTCGAGCTCTGCACGGGCGACCTCTTCGACGGCCACACCGCCGAATTGGCTCGTAGCACCCCGCCAAGCCGTACGCCGCGACGTACTCGACGCCGTCAGCGTCCTGGTCCGTACCCTCCGCGACAGTGAACCGGAACAGGCATTGGCGCCTGCTGGAATGAGCCCGCTGGTTCGACCGCTACAACGGCTGTCCTTGTTGAAGATCCATTCCGTGCGCTTTCCCTTGTGGACGCGAGCGACCGCCACGCCGTCCCGGCCCGCCGCGTCGGTCGTCCGGTCGACGACCGTGACACCGGGGATCTTCGCCGCGGCCCGGTACAGGGCGGCACTGACCTTCGGCGGGGCGAGTTGCTCGCCCAGCAGGTCGCCGATGGTCGTGAACGCCTGCTCGTGGGGGTCGGATCCCATCCCCTCGGTCTCGTCGTAGATCTTCGTGAGCAGCCCGCCGGGGTCGGTCGGCAGGGACTCCAGGTAACGGTAGGTGGGGTCGTTCAGGGACGGTGTCGAGTCGCCTCCGGCGACGAACTGCTTGGTGCCGTACTCCCAGAGGAGTGCGGGGCGGGATCCGTCGACGGTGAGCCAGATCTGCCGCGTGTGGGGCTTGTCGCCGCGCCCGCCGTTCGGACCGCTCACACTGGTCGGGGCGACCTCGCTGACGATGTGGACGTACTGGTCGTCGCGGATCGTGGGCGCCGGCCGGGAGGCGGCGGCGACCGCGATCCGGTCCAGCAGTACTGCGGCGGAGGGGCCGGAGGCCAAGGTCGGGCTCTGGCTTCCCGCGTCGGCGGGACCGTTGTCGGACAGGCTCCCGGTGGCCAGTACGACGGCGGCCACGGCGCCCGCGGCCAAGCGGTACGGCCGTCAATGCCAGGCGGCGGTGCAAGGGACAGGAGGCGGTTCGGTCGGCGGTGGTGTGCTGCCGGACTTCACTCATGAGGTGGTCCTTCAGAAGCTGGTGGCGGCGTCCGGGCAGGTCCCGATCGGCCGGGACCGGCAGCAGCCGGGTCATCTCTTCACGCTCCGCCGGGGTGGGCCGGGGTGGTCTGGCGTTCATCGGGTCTCCTCCTGGGGTGGCCGGACCGCGGAGCCGCGGTCACCATCTGTCTGTCCGTGGCTCCGCCGCGAGTTCCCGGTGTCCGCCCCGGGGTCCGTGGCGGCGAACTTGTGGAGTTTCTTACGGGCGCGGACAGCCCTGAACGCACCGTCCCGACGGGGACGCCCAGTGTCCGGGCCGCCGTGGCGTAGTCGAGACCCGACCAGACGCACAACGCGACCACCTCCCGCTCCGGGCGGCGAAGCCGGGACAGCGCCTCCCGAAGCCGGGTGATCCGGTCGGCGTCGTCGATCCGGCCGACCAGTTCCTCGGCGAAGTCCGGGAAAGCCTCTGCGCGCGACAGCCGCCCGACGGCGGCCTCGTGACGCCGGGCGGCACGACGGGTGTTCCTCGCGGTGTTGGTCGCGATCCCGAGCAGCCACGGGCGCAAGGACCCACCGTCCAGATCGACCGACTCCCGCGGCCGCCACGCCTCAAGGAAAGTCAGGGACAGTACGTCCTCGGCCACCGACCAGTCCCCGGTCAGCCGGGAGGCGTGGTTGTACACCGCCCGGGTGTAATCGTCGAAGAGAGCCCCGAAGGCCTCCGGGTCTCCCGCCCGTATCCGGGCACGCACACTCAGGTCCATACCCTCGAACTGTCCGCTCGGCCCGAGTGAGTTCCCGGGAAGCCGCGCGCGGGCCGCAGGGTCTGGCACGCCCCGCAGCCCGCTGTGATGTCAGGGGGACCAGGTCAGGTAGAGCAGGGCGAGGAGTTCGCCGTTCTCGTTCAGGGCTTTGAGGGTGGACACGCTGTTGTCGGCCACAGGGAACACCATCACGTTGGCTCCGGAGTCCGGATCGGTCACCTCGTCGATCCAGGGACCTCGGCCGGAAAGGACCCCGGTGGACAGCGTCGACTCCTTGAACCTCACGAGGGATTCGACGGGCATGTTCCGTTCGGCTCTGTCGCTCCACAGGCACGCGTATCCATCGATACGCAGAGCGGAGGATTCGTCGAAATCCCACATCGAGTCGGCGAGTTCGTCGGCGGCGGCGAGGGCGACGAACAGCGTGGTCACGTAGTACCGGGCCTGGCCCGGGTCTTCTCCCAGGTCGACACTCCCCGCGTAGACCGGGTAAACGCCGGGCTTCACTTCGAAACTGTCGATCCCGGAACCGGCGCATTCCGGAGTGGACCAGTTCAGATCGCCGTCGACCACCACCAGATCGCCCGCCCGGTCGATCCATCTGGGCCCCGGACCGCAGAGCGATTCCATCTCCAGTCCGGTCCAGCTCTTCCTGATGAACTCCGGAACGAAAGCATCCATGTCCACGCGGCAAACCTGTCAGATCGTCAGAAACAGCTCCGGTCCGGCCCGCGGCGGGCCGGACCGGAGCCGCTCTACTCGGAGTGTGTGATCGAGAAGTACGTACGCGCCGTCGGCAGGAACACCAGCACGACAGCACCGGCGATCAGGACGACCGGACTGACACCGATGACAAGATCGTAGACGCCGCCGGCGGTGGCCTCCGGCTGATATTCGTCGGAGCTCACGCTGTTGACCAGAACGAACAGCAGGACGGCGCCGACGGCGGTGATCGCGTTCCGCGCCCATGTCCGCCCCCGGCGCATGGAGAGGGCGAAAAGCAGCAGCAGGGCGGTGGAGACCACCATGAATCCGGCGGACAGGGCGGTCTGCCGAATCGCTCCGTCCTCCCCCATCTCGCCGCGCATTTCATCGAATCCCGAGGGAGAGATGACGAAAGTGTCCAGCACCCACGAGACCGGGTTCAGGGCGATCACCACGAGGAGGAGCAGAAAGGCCGCGTCCACCTCCCTGGGGCGTATCCCGCTTCGGTTCATCTCTGCCTTCGTCATCATTCCGGCCGCTGGTCCCGTCGCTCCCTGCCCGTGGTCACGAGGACTGCCGGACGCTCTCGGCGACGCCCTTCTTGATGATCACCTCGACGGTGAGGTTGCCGTCCTTCGCGACGGCGTCCAACTCGTCCGGGGTGCACTTCTCGGCCTCCGGGGTCTCGGGGTCCCCGCAGATGTCCCCGCCGATGATCTCGGTGTCGACGGCGACCCAGAAGGGACGTTCCGCGACGAGCAGCTTGCCCGGGGCCTGGAAGGTCAGTACGCCGTAGAACGTGCCGTCGGCTCCAGGGGCATCGGGATTGTCGACAGGACCGTTCTCCGTACCACTGCCGGCGGCGTCATTGGTGTCCTCGCCCGAACCGGAACCCGAATCCGCGTCGGAGTCCGTACCCGAACCGGAGTCGGTGCCCGCGCTCGGGCTCCCACTCGCGCCACCCGAACCCGCGTCGGAGCTGCCCTCCTCGTCGGCACCGGCACTCGCGGCGGGGCTGGAACCGCTCCCGGAACCGTCGGCGACGGAGTCGGGACCGCATCCCGTGAGGAACAGGCCCGTGGCGGTCAGGAAGGCCAGAGCGGCGAGCGTGCGGGTGCGCGTACGGGTGGATCGCATGGAAGTGCCCTTTCGGCGTTGTTCGTTGGTGAGTGGCAACGCCGCGTCCCTGTCCGGGCCGCGGCGTTGCCGTAAGGAAGTTCGTGGTCGCGACGGGGTCGGTCAGCCGACCGGAGCGATCCGCCGCGACACGTCGGCGTCGTCCTGGCCCGGCTGAGGCGCCACCTGAAGGTGCGGGCCCGTCCGGCGATCGCGACGTGTGGCGAGCAGCGTGCCGGCGAGGGCGACCTGTACCCCCAGGACGCATGCCTGGGTCAGCGGGGACTCGACGGTCAGCACGGCCATGGTCGCGTTGAAGCCGAGGTGGACCGCGACGGACGCCGCGACTCCGGCGAGCTCGTACGCGTAACCGGTCAGCAGTGCCACGGGGAAGACGCTGAGCGAGAACATCAGGCCGCTCCAGCTCATCAGCCCGAGCTCCGCCTGGACGGTTCCCTCGATGAAGAACAGCGGCAGATGCCAGACCGCCCAGACCGCGCCGAGCAGGAGTCCGGCCCGGACCCGCCCCATGGAGCCGCGCAGCCGGGGGTACGCCGTACCGCGCCAGCCGGGCTCCTCGGACAGCGGACCGGCGATCACCATGCTGATGAAGAACGGCACGATGCCGCCGACGGTCGAGATCAGCTCCCTGCCCTCGGTCAGGCTCACCGCGGTGCCCCCGAGGAAGTCCGCGAGGAAGGCGCCCGCCACCACGCTCCCCGATGCCAGCGCCAGCAGGGGCAGCGCCCAGAAGAGGCGTACGCCCTGCCGGAATCGGACCGTCCGGGGCGGTACAGGCTCCCCGAGGCGGCCCCGGCGAATCCGGACGGCGATCGCGCCGAACACCGGGCCGAAGCCGCCGAGCAGATACGGGACGGCGGTGGGGGAACTCGTGGGCGATCCGCCCAGCAGGATCGCGGTCAGCCAGAAGGTCCAGGTCGTCGTGAACGTGACAGCGAAGAAGAGGCCGAGGCCGCTTCGCCGCCCCTGAACGCCGCTGGCTTCGATCTGCCGCGGCGCTTCGCCGCTCCCGGTGAGTCCGCCTCCGCTTTTCCGCTGGAACATCTCCACTGCCCTTTCCACTGAGGCGCTCTTCGCGCCCTGTCCACGACGCTGCGCACGGCGAAAGCCCGGCACACTGGGCGCAGGGCCCAACGGTCGACCGGGGTGCCGGCTGCCACCACGGAAGATCCCTTCGATGCGGTGGGAGTGCCGCGGGATCACAGGCGACCCGTGGGTCAATTCTGAGGTGGGGCCGCGTTCGCCAGGAACGGCGTGCGCCTTTGTTGCCTTCCGGTACAGGCAGTTGTGCCCTCGTGTCCTGCGGCGCGGGACAGGTGGCGGCGAGCCGGCGTTTCATCCTGCACCGAGGCGCTCGACGTGTCCTCCCGCTGGTTCATGGATGGGCCAGCCGGGGCTGCCGGTCTCAGCGAACCTGACCCATGACCGGTGGATCCTGCCGGCGAGCTCGGCGGGCGGTTCGGTGCTGCCGAGGAGCCCTCGTGGGCCGTGCAGCGACGCCAAGGACAGGCGGTCGAAGACGAACGGCAGCTCCATCACGTGACTGGCGCCGAGTTGTCCGTCGATCGCGTCGGAGCGCCAGAGGAACTCGTAGCAGTGCGTCCGCCCGGACGCGGCGCTCGCGTGTGCGGCGGCCATCCGCCGGGTGCCTGTTCCGAAGAGCCCGTCGCCGAGGATGAGGGTGCGCAGTTCGGCGGTGGTGGCGGCAGGGTGTTTTGCCTGATAGCCGCGCACGGCGTCGGCGGGACGGGGGTGGAATCGTGCTGCGGTGTCCAGGAGATCGGCTTCGGTGCTGCCCGCCAGGACGCCGAGCGGGGCGAGGTAGAGGCTGCCCTCGTCGAGGTTGGAGCCGATCAGCAGGTCGGTGCCGGATCTACGGGCGGCCAGCGCGGTGGCGGGCTGTTGCTCGCTGACGAGGCTGAAGGGGGTGATGCCGGCCAGCGGGTGGTGGTGGGTGGCGGTGCGCAGGTCCAGTCCGGTCAGGTGGGGCAAGAGGTCGACGAGATGCTCGTCCGGGATGTCCGCCAGGGTTTCGGCCGTGGGCTCGATCTCCAGCTCGCGTCCGACCGCTGCGGTGACGATGCCTGCTTGCTCCGGTGTGAACGCGGCGGTGCCGCTGCCGCTTTGAATGATCGCCCGTCGGACGAGGCCGGAGGAGGCGGGGTCGGCGAGAATGCCGCCGACGATGATGGCGCCCGCGGACTGGCCGAAGAGGGTGAGGTTGCCGGGGTCGCCACCGAAGCGGGCGATGTTGTCGTGGACCCAGTGCAGAGCGGCGAGGACGTCGAGCATGCCGCGGTTGTCAGGCGCGTCCGGGAGATGCAGGAAACCGGGGATGCCGAGGCGGTGGTTGACAGTGATCAGGACCACGCCGTCGCGGGCGAAGGCCGTTCCGTCGTAGAGCGGCGCGCGGTTGGAGCCGGCCACAAAGCCTCCGCCGTGCACGAACACCATGACCGGCCGGGGCGGTCCCTCCGGCGGCGGGGCCCAGATGTTCACGGTGAGGTAGTCCTTGCCGCGCTGCCAGCCCGGACCGAAGTAGGGCGACATGTCGAGGGTGCCGAAGGAGTCCCGTACGGGTTGGGGTGCGGTCGGCCCTGGCCGTGTGGCATCACGGACCTCAGTCCAGCCGGAGTGTGGGCTCGGCGCGGTGAAACGACTGCGTGCGGTGGGTGGTGCGGCATAGGGCACGTTGAGAAAGACCGTGCCGTGCTCGTCGCGGCGGCCGCGGACCGGACCCTGGGTGGTGGTCACGGTGGTGAAGTCGGCGGACGTCATCTGGTGTCTCCTCGCTGGTTGCTGCTGCGGTGCCGCCGCCCCGGGTCGGCCGGGGCGGCGGCAAGCATGAAGCCGGTTGGTCAGTACCGGCTGATTGGTGCCCAGCTCTTGATCGCGAAGCCGGTGCCGTTGTGCTCGACTTCAAGAGCGCTGTGGCCGCTGAAGTGGGCAGGCAGGACAAGGGCGTTGGCATCGGCGGCCCAGCCGAGCAGCCTGCGCCGGGTTGTGCGGGCCTGGGCCGGGTCGTGGCAGAAGCAGCTGTTGTGATCCGGGTGGGTGACCTGCAGGGGGGTGTGCATCAGGTCGCCGGCGAACAGGGCCCGGTCGGTGCCGGAGGCCAGTTCGACGACACTGGAGCCGGGCGTGTGGCCGGGGGCCGCCAGCAGCCGCAGACCGGCGTCGATGGTGTGGCTTCCCTCCCACAACTGGACCTGGCCCGCGGCGTGGACGGGGGCGACGCTGTCCTCGAAGACGTTCTCGTTGACCCCGCCGGCGACGTCCGGGTTGTTCGCCGGGTTCCAGAACTCGAAGTCGGCCTTGGGCATCAGGTAGGTGGCGTTCGGAAACGTGGGCACCCAAGTGCCCTTGATGAGGCGGGTGTTCCAGCCGACGTGGTCGACGTGGAGGTGGGTGTTGACCACCAGGTCGACGTCCTCGGGACGTACACCCGCGCGGGCGAGACTGGCAAGGTAGTCGAGGTTCAGGTGGTCCCACGCGTCGACGGCCGGGCGGGGCTTGTCGTTGCCGACACCGGTATCGACCAGGATCGTCCGGCCGCCACTGCGCAGCAGCCAGGTCTGCATGGCGACGTGGACCATGGCGTCGTCCGCCCCGAGGTGGTCGGGTACGAGAGTGTCCCGGTGGTCCTTCCAGGCCTGCTCGGGCATGTCCGGGAAGAACTGGTCCGCGGGCATGATCGGCCCGTGCATCTCCTCGATCCGGGTGATGGTGACATCGCCCAGGGTGATCTCGTTCGTGTCCTGCATGGTGTGTCTCCGTACGGTGAGGGTTCCGGGACTGTGTGGGTTTCGGCAGAGTTGTGGGGTGGCGTGGCCGCCGACAGGGGCGCGACGGTCCCGGGCGGGCCGGTGCGCTCCCTGCCGAGGCGTTGTCCGCGGTGCTCAGCGCTTCAGGTGGACGCGGAGCAGGTTGGGGTCCTTGGCAGTGAGGTAGGCGGCGCTCGTCACATGGACGGTGTCTCCACGCAGAGCGATGGATGTGGGGTTCTGCAGGCCGTCGGCCGGGGTCAGCACGATGGAGTGGCTGCCGTCGGGCTGGACGAGGGCGACCTGGCTCGTGCCGTTGAGGGTGGCCAGGAGCTGGTCGCCGTGGCCGGTGAAGGCGAAGTCGTCGATCCCCTGCAGGCCGGTGGCCTCGGTCCGGACCTGGCCGGCGGAGCCGTCCTGGCGGACGGGGATGCGCAGGATGGTGCCCTTGTCGAGGTTGGTGGCCCACACCGCACCCTGGTGGATCTTCAGGCCGTTGACACCGAGGAAGCCTGTGGAGGCCAGTTCGGGGGCGGTGGACCAGGCGGTGGGGGTGCCGCCGGTGGTGGGCACCCTCCAGATGGTGCCGAGTACGGAGTCGGTGATGTAGAGCGTGCGGGTGCGGGTGTCGAGGGCCAGGCCGTTGGGCAGGCCGTTCTCGGGGAGCGCTGCGATCCGCTGCGGTGTGCCGCCGGGGCGCAGGCGCCACAGGCCGGTCAGGTCGGGGGTGCCGGTGGCGTACAGGAAGTAGAGGGTGTTGTCGTGGGCGCGGACGACGCCGGTCGTCAGCGGGAAGCCCAGCACCGGGGTGTGGATACCGCCGTCTGCGGGCTCGGGCAGGGTGGCCAGGATCTGCGTGGTGCCGTCGTGGGAGACCTTGGCGACCTGACGGGCCGCGGCGAAGGTGACATAGGCGTCGCCACCCGGTGCCAGGGCTATGTTCTCCGGTGTCTGGCCCTTGGCCAGATCGAAGTGTACGGACGCCCGCGGGCCGGTCAGCGGCGAGGCAACGGTCGAGGCCGAGGCCGGGCTGAGCGCTGCGGCCGTGGCCGCGATCAGGACGGCCGACGCCGCCGCGAGGGCGAGCGACTTCTTGGACATGGTGTTCCTTCACTGGTTTCGGGCATGCCGCAGTGGCACGCCGACGTGTGTGTGCGGCTGGCTGGAGGTGGAAGTGGCCGGGCACCCACGCGGTTGATCCGCCGACGGCCGGAGGGCCGCTGCCCGGTGAGCCCGGTACGCGGTGGGGTGCGGCGGGAAGGGGGTCAGCCGGTGAGCGTCCGGGGTCCCGGCCGCGCCGGGTCTGCCGGGAGGGGCTCCGGCGTCACGGGCCGGGTGACGGCCGGTGTGGTGGTCGGCATGGTGGCCTGGGTGAGCAGGGTCAGTGCGGCACGTGAGGGCGAGTCCGCCTCCGTGGTGGCGACGACGACCACGGGGCCGGGCCCGTGGCTCAGGGTCTGCTGGATGACGGTGAGAGTTCCGACCAGTGGGTGCCGCATCTCATAGGCCGCGACGGTGCACGGCTTGATCCGGTGGTCGGCCCACATCGACGCGAACTCAGTGCTCCTCGAACCCAGTTCACCCACCAGCGAGTGCAGTGCGCTGTCCTGCGGGTGCTGGCCCGCCACGAGCCGCAGGCTCCCCACCACCGCCCTGGCCTTACTGGGCCAGTCCGCGTACAGCTCGCGGGTGTGGGGGTCGAGGAAGACCAGCCGGGCCATGTTGGGACGCTCGCCCACGCTCTCCGGGGCGCCGGGGTCCAGGTGTCCGGCGAACAGTGCATGGCCCAAGCGGTTCCACGCCAGAACGTCACTGCGCCGGCCGAGTACGACCGCGGGAACGTCCTCCAGGACGTCCAGCAACTGCCGTGCCGCCTCGGTCACGCGCTCCGGCGCGGGCCGCCGGTTCCGAGGGCGATGGCGGTCCGCCCGGGCCAGGTCGTGCAGGTGCAGCCGCTCGGACTCGTCCAGACGCAGGGCCCGGGCGATCGCGTCCAGTACCTCGGGTGAGGCGCTCTGCGACTGGCCCTGCTCCAGCCGCGTGTAGTACGAGACGCTCACACCCGCCAGTTGCGCCAGCTCCTCGCGCCTAAGACCCGGCACGCGCCGGCGCTCGCCGTAGGTGGGCACTCCGACGTCCGCCGGACGTAGCTGGGAACGCCGCGTCCTCAGAAAGTCTCCGAGCTGCGCTTGTCCGTTCATGGCTCCGAGTATCGACTCCTCCGGAACGCCATGCCTGCCCCCGCTGTGGATAGGAACGGGCGGGTCTGGTTGCCGGGCGCCACAGTCGGTGAACTGGACTGGAAAGCAAGTGAGTCAGCGGGCCGGAACCGCCTGACCGGTCGGAGAAGGGTGTACCCCCGGCGGGGGTGTACCCAGCCTGGAGATAACAGTCGCGGCCTACCGGATTCCCGCATCCCGCGCAGCGGGCCTTTCCCGGTAAGCGTTTCGTGCCGGCAGGACTGTTCTGAGTCTGCCCGGTGACGAGCCGTCGATGACAACGTCAGGCAGTCAATTGCCCTTCGGTCCGCAGCACGCTGTACGGACGGGCCGTGTTCGGACCGAGGCGGATACGAAGCACGGTCGGAGAAATCGTCGGCTTTCGGCTTCGCCAGCGGCTGTCTCCCCAGCCGCCGGCGGATCGGACCTCAACCAGTAGCTTCGAACAACTGGCCTCTGAGCAGGCAAAACGGCGGAGACTGGCGCTGTGCGCTCTTGGAGGACCGACGGTGATCAGCCTGGTCGCCGTCCAGGACGGAAGCTTCTGTCAGCCATCGCACGGATGTTGATGTGCCGTTGAACGGTGCGGGCGAACGTATCAATCGTCACCTACGATCTCGTTCGGTCGAGAAGCCTTACCGAAGGCTCCGTCCCTCCTGACATACCTCGGACTCGAACCGACCACGCTCAATCCACGAGCGGTTGAAATTCTCGATCGGCAGTGAAAAGGCATCGGGCGGAATCCATCGCCCGGGGAACGGATGCAGGGATCTCCACGTGTATTCCGAAAGATTGTCCGGGTTCGGTCACCGCTTCTCGCGGCGGCGCATTCATCTCACTCAGCCGCTGCCCATGACCGATCGCCCGAACGGCTCGGCATCTCCCTCGACTCGATCGACCGCACGCGGCGGTAGCGGCGCGTGAAGAGGAAAGGCGATCCGCTGTCCGTGGTGGCGATGGTGGTCACCGTTGTCGCCATCTCGGCCACCGCCCCCCTGACCGCCGCCGGCACCGCCGCCCCGCTCGCCATGGCCTTCTGGCGCAACTGCCTGGGCTTCGTCGTACTCGGGCCTCTCCTGCTGTTGCTGCGACGCCGCGAAGTGGTGCGTGTGACGCGCGGCGAGCGCGCCTTCCTGCGCCGGGAGCAGTGGCGGCCCTTGTTCTTCGGCTTCCTCGCGGCCACGGCGCTCGCCCTCCACTTCGCGGCGTTCATGACGAGCACCCGGCTCACCTCGGTCGCCATGTCCACCGCCCTCGTCGCCACCCAGCCCGTCTGGCAGGCTCTCATCGCCGCGGGCCAGGGCGCCCGGACGTCGAGGAGAACATGGACGGGTCTCACGCTCGCCGTCGTGGGCGCGGCCGCGGCCGCCGGCCTCGACATCAAGTCGGGCGGTACGGCGCTGTTGGGCGACCTGCTCGCTCTTGCCGGGGCCCTCGCTCAGGCCGGGTACACCGCGCTCAGCGAACGGTCGCGCGCGGATGTGAGCACTCCGCTGTATTCGACGTTCACTTCGCTGGTCTGCGGTCTGGAACTCCTCGTGGTCTGCTGGCTGGCCGGCATACCGCTGACGGGCTTCGACAGAGCCACCCAGTGGTCACTGCTCGGGCTGCTTGTCCTTCCCCAGCTTCTGGGTCTCGGCGCGATGAACTTCGCCCTCGGCAGGACATCGGCGACGACCATGAGCATCCTGCTCCTGCTGGAGACGCCCGTGGCCGCGCTCGCCGCGTGGTGGCTGATGGGGCAGCACATCGAGCCCGCGACCATCCCCGGGCTCCTGCTGATCATCGTCGGCGTCACCATCGTGCTGACGAGCGGCAGTGAGGAGCGGGCCGCGCGGCAGCGCGGCGCACGGCGCACGGACATACCGCCGTACCCGGCACATGCTCCGTACGTGCCCCACGCAGTGCCCACACCGGGGCATCCGGCGTACCGTAACGATGCCCAACGCGACCCCAGGGTCGACTGGGCCGGATACCGCGACAGTCCCACGGTCAGATTCACCTACCACGGTGCGGGAGCCTTCGACACGATGCGCCTGCGTGGGCCGCGCATCGCCGAGGACGAGCCTGAGCACTGACCCGTGCCGCCGAGGCAACGGCGGACCGGCCGAGCCCGATCGGTCCAGCGTCCGCGGGACGGCGTACCCCGCCCGCCGGTCGACCGCCCGCGCCGTCCGCGACTCTCAGCCGGCCGGGGGCGCCGTCCCGTTCCCGCCGTGCCGGCGTGACCCGGCACCGGGCACCAGCCCCTGCTGGGCCAGGCTGCCGTCCAGCCAGGCCGCGGCCAGCTCCGCCCGGGAACGGCACCCGGTCCGCCGGAACAGCCGGGTGAGCCGCTGCTCCACCGTCTTCTCGCTGCACGCCAGCCGGGCCGCGATCTGCCGGTTGGTGGACCCGTCGCTCACCATGTCGATCAGCCGCGCGTCGCGCTCGCCCGGTGCTTCCCGGGTCGTACGGCGTCTGGGCAGCGAAACGTTCCGCTGACGCGCCGACGCGCCGAGCCGACTGCGGATGGGCCGCCCCATGCCCAGCTCGTGCCCGTTCCGCGTTGCCTCGGCCAGCCATCGTTGGGGGTCCTCGCCGACTTCCACCAAACACCCGCAGCAGTCCACCAGCAGAGGCACATCGACTCGCTGCCGCACCAACCGGTAGGCGGCCAGCGCGTCGGCCGCGTCGCCGTGCACCATGCCGCGTCCGAGGAGCACCGCCTCGCGCGTCATGGGCGAGGCCAACTCCTCGTGCAGTGTCTCCATTTCCTCCATGGCCCGGCGCGTCGCCTCTGGTCTGTCTCCCTCACGCGTGATCGACAGGATCCGCAGCAACAACCTGTCGACGCCAGCGAGCAGTCCGTCCTCACGCGCCCGCCGCACGTCGTGCCAGGCCTCTTCCAAAGCCCCGTCCCCCTGCCCCGACCAGTACCGGACGCCCAGTCGCGCCCGGGACACCAGCGGATGGCTGATGGAGTCCGGGATGAGGTCCAGCCACTCCCTGGCGCGTCCGAACTCCCCGCGCACGAGCTGGATTTCGGCTGCCAGCGCACGAGCGAGCTGTCCGGCGCGGGCCGCGCCGTCGGTCCGGCCACGCGTCTCGATCCGACGGGCGCCCGACAGCGCGTTCTCCCAGTGCCCTGCCAGGTAGTCGCGCACCATGGCGTGGTACTGGACGGCGGTACTCTGCCCCGTCCCGGCGTACCGCTCACCGAGCACGGCCTCAAGAGCGCCCGCCAGGTCCCCGTACGCGGCGGCGTTCCGCAACCGGTCCAGGGCCGCCTCGTCCGGGGCATCGCGCAGCGGACCCTGCCGGACACGATCGAACTCGGCGCCGCCGCCCACGGCGGCCGCCAGCAGCGCCACTTCCGCGGGCGACGGAACCGGCCCGGAGCCGGACTCCTGGCCGGCATCCGGGACGCGGTCGACCGGTGGCCCCGGCCGGAGTGCCGTCGGTGTGACCGGGCCGATCCCGTACAGTCCGCCGAGTCCCGCCAGCGCGGCGGCGGCGGGCAGCCGTCCGAGCGCCGCGGCGTACCGGGCGGTGACGTCGCGCGTGCCCGGGGAGTTGTCAGTGCCCGGGGACCGGTGCTCGTGCAGCGCGGAGAAAGTCCATGCCCGGGTGACCCATTCCAGACCGCCCCGGTCTCCGCCGTGCGGCCCGTCGAGGCAGGCCAGTAGCGGCTCGCCGAGCGCGAGTACGCCGATGTGGTCGGCGTGCCGCAGGCTCAGGGCCGCGGACTCGCGCAGCACACCGATGGTTGCGGTGTCGTGCGGCGGCAGGTGCCGCAACGCCGAGTGGTAGGCGCGCACCCGGCGGGAGCTGTCGAGCTTCGTGTTCGTACGGGCCGCGGCCAGCAGCAGCGGCGCCGCGAGCGTGGCGTCGAGCGCCGGGCCCGCCGCCGCCACATGGTCGGCCAGCCGGGGGTGGGCGGCGCCCGCGGCGGCGGCGCCCAGCCGATCGATCGCCGAACTGGTGATCATGGCGTGCAGCGACCGTACGTCCGGACGGGCGTGCAGCGTCATCAGCGCCGCCGCGAGTGCCGGAACGGCGAACGCTGTCCCGCCGTCCCGGTCGACGGTCACCACCCCGTCCCTGACCAGGCCGTCCAGTGCGCGGCCGACAGCTTCGGGCAGCCCGCCCAGTGACCTGACACGGTGCAGGTCGTCCAGCCACAGTTCGGCCCGCCCGACCAGACGGGCGAGCGTGGCGGCCATCTCGATCGTGTCGGCATCGGGCGCCCCGTCGGGCCAGCCGAGCCTGCCCAGCTCCGTGGCGTCCGCGGTGAGGCGCAGCCGGCTGTCGGGCACGGTCAGGCGTGTCCGGCCGTCGAGTTCGAGCAGAGCGCCGCGCTCCTCCAGCGGGGCGAGCACCGACAGCACGGCCGCCGGGCTGCCCGCCAGCGGCCCCAGCGAACGCAGCACCGCCGTCACCAGACCGGGCTCGACGGGGCCGCCCAGTTGCCGCACGATCAGCTCGCCGACCTCGGCCGGCGACAGCGGCGGCAGTTCGACCACACGGTCCGCCGCCATGGGAAGCTGCGCGTCACCGACCCGTCCCGGGTCCGTCGGCCGGCCGGCCATCGCCACCGGTACACCCGCCGGACGGAACACGCGCAGCAGCAGCCCCAGGGCGGAGGCCGTCCGATCCGGTATCCGATGGATGTCGTCGACGATCAGGGCGAACGGGGCGTACTGAGCCGCGTCCGCCAGCACCTCGCCCAGGGCGGAGAGCAGAGCCAACTCGCCGCCACGGCCGACGGCCTGGGACTGTGCCCGGCGCACCACGGCGATACGTACCGGGGGACGACTGTCATGGATCTTGGCGAGGACTCCGCAGACGGCATCCGCGAGGGCGGCCGTACCGTCCGGGCCCGGCGCGTCTTCCCAGCCGAGCCGCAGGACTTTGGCTCCCTCCTCGGCCGCCGCCCGGCGTGCCTCGTCCAGCACGGCGGTCTTACCGGTTCCGGCCCCGCCGGTGAGCAGCAGGGTTCGCGCCGCGGCACCGGTGGAACGCAACACCTCGGCCACCGCGGCGACTTCGCCGTGCCGACCGACAAGAGGTGAACGGTACTGCCGCACGATGACTCCTCGTTTGCCTGCATTCTCCACGTCGGACGACAAGGCCTCGACGGGACGGCGGGTTTGCGTGAACTTCCCGAACAAGCCACCATCCTTTGGGCCACGTCGGTCGTGATCGAGGACCCTGGACCGGGCCCGTCCGCCGAGCCCGTCGACCGGGTTGGCCGGAAGCGGGCGCCCGCCGGGTACATGCGTCGATCAAGGATACGGTGGAGTCAGTGACTGCTCCGAGAGACACCGGGTTGGTCTTCGGCGGCACGTCCGCCCGTTTCCACGGCACGGGTGAGTGTCTGTTCGGCCGCGAGAGCGAGTCGGACGAGATCGACGACAGGCTGCACGATCCGGCTGGGCCGCGTCTGGTGCTCGTCCTGGGGGAACGAGGCGTCGGACGCAGCGCGTTCACGCACGCCGCCGCCGGGCGGCTGCGTGCCGAAGGCGTCGCAGTGCTGCCAGTGGCCTGTGTTCCCGATGACGTGGAGCGCCCTCTGCTCCTGGCACTGCGGCTGGTCAAGGCTCTGGAGGAGCACCGGCTCGTCGGGGCGAGGCGTCGGCCGACACACCGGCCGACGGCGGCTGCGCTGTCCGCGGTGAAGGAAGGCGACAGCGCGGCGATGGCTGAAGCGCTCGCCGCCGCTCTCGCACAGCCGACGCCCGCGGTCGTGGTCGTCGACGACGCTCAGCACGCCGACGCCGAATCCCTCGCCCTGCTCGGCGGTGTCGACTTCGAGCGGGTTCCGCCTGGCGTCCGGCTGCTGATCACGGCGATCCGGCACACCGGGGCTGACGGTACGTACCGTCCCTCCCGGCCCGCCCCCGCCGTGGAACGGTGGGCCCGTGACCGGGCGGCCCACACGATCGTCCTGCCACGCCTCGGCCCTGAGGACGTCACGGCCCTGGTGGCACGGCGGTTGCGGGCGGTGCCCGACGCCGGCCTGGCAGGACGGGTCCACCGACTGACCCGTGGGATCCCCGGAGCGGTCGACGCCCTGCTCGTCGAATGGTCGGGACGGGACGCGATACGCGTGGCCGACGGGCACGCCTTTCTGGGCGCCGGCACACCGGTGCCGGTGCTGCCGGACAGCGACAGATACGTCCTGGCCCTGCGGTCGCTGGGCGAGCCCTGCTGGACTAGCGCCGCGGCGCTGAGCGTCCTGTGGCCGCTCGGCCGGGCGGCCGCGGCGCTGCTCGCGGCATCGACCGGGCTGTCCGCCGCCGCTGTCGGAGACAGCATCCGCCGTCTGGTGGACGAGGGCATCCTGGACGAACTGTCCGGGCAGGACGCCACCTCGCCGCGAGGCTGGACGTTCCGCGTACCGCTGATGGCAGACGCAGTCCGGGAGCGGCTGGGGCCGCTGGAGCGCGGCCGTCTGTCCGCCGCCGCGGTGGGAGCGCTGTGGGCCGGCGGGGGTACGCCGGACACCGGGACGCCGTACGGCACACCGGCGGCCGCCATCCTCGGCGAGGCGGACGCGGAGACCTATCTGCCGGACCGGATCGCCGAAGCCGGAATCCTGGTCGACCCAGAACGGGCGGTGGCGGAACTGACAGCGGCCGCGAGAGCGCTGTATCCCGACCTCGACCGCCGGGGGGCGCTGCGGTGGTACCTGGCGGCCGTACGCCTCATCGAGGATCCGTTGGCCCGCGACCTGACGGTGCTGCGGTGCGGTCAGGCCGCCCACGGCTGCGGTGACTACCCGACAGCCCGGGAAGCGGCCGAGTCGATCATGTCCAACCCGGCCGAAGGCCTGGACCCGGTGTTCCTCTACGAAGCGGCCACCCTGCTGGTGGCATCGGCCGCCGCCGAGAAGGACTGGTCAGCCCTGTCCCGGATGGGCACCGCGTCCTGGTGGGACGGACTGCCGCTGCCCGCCGTGGCCGCCCTGGCCGGCCGTGTCCAGGCACTGTGGCAGTTGGAGAAGTGGCAGGAGGCGCTGACCTTGCTCTCGCAGACCGAGCCGGTATGGCACGCGGCTCCTGGCAACCGCGCGGTGTTGGAACTGTTCAGCGAGGTCGGGGAGTTCGTACTGGGCCGACCTCATCGGTTCACGCGCGCGCTGACCACACCGGACCTGCCGGACCTGTCGCGCAGCAAGATGTTCGCGATCGTCATCGCCCAACTGGACATGCTGCTCGGCACCGGCGACCTGCGGCGGGCGACGGCCCTGCTCGCCGCCCGAGGGCAGGCACCGGAACTGCTTCCCGCCTGCAGCCAGTTCCTCTTGAAGCACCTTGAGGGCAGGTGGGACGAGGCGCTCGCGCTGGCCCGTCGGCTCCTGGTCGACGGCGGGGTGCTGAACGTGGTCCCCGGACACCATCTGGTCCCCGCGCGAACGGCGGCCGTCCTCCTCGCGAGGGGTCGCATCACCAGCGCCGGCCGCCTGATCAGCAGCGCGCGCGGGCAGGCGGACGGGCCTCTCGAACACGTCCTGGATCACATCGACGCCGAGGTGTGCCGGACCGTCGGCGACCTCGGCCGAGCCGAGGAGATACTGAGGCGCGGGCTGAGCGCGGCGGATGCCCGCGGATCCGTCTACGGCACCGATGAGCTGTGGGCCTCCCTCGCCGAGGTACACATGGAAGCGGGACACACCAGTCGGGCGGTGGCCTGCCTGGAGCCTCTTGAGCGGCTGGCCAAGGGGATGGACAGCGGACGGACACGGCTGCTGTACCTGCTGACCTACGTCCGAGTCCTGCGGCCGGGTCCCGCGGACGCCCGCGAACATCTGCTCGAAGCGGTCGAACTGGCCCGCGAACGCGGCCAGATGTTTGAAACGGCGGTGACGCTCACGGCCGCCGCACGTGCGAACGCGGGCTCGGCGACACTGCTGCACGAGGCGTATGAACTGTTCGGCGAGACCGGTGCCACACTGTGGCGCTTCCACGCCAGGGCGGCGATGCGTGAGACCGGGCTGGTCGTACCCGGTCGCAAGCAGGCCACGGCAGAGAACGAGCACCTGCTGGCCACCCTGCTCGCCGAGGGCCTTACCAACCGCCGGATCGCCAACGTACTGCGACTCAGTGAGGACGCGGTCGCGAACCGCCTGTCCCGGTTGTTCGCGCGTACCGGTATCCGATCCCGCACCGAGGTCGTGACAGCCGTGCTCGCCGGCGGGCCGCTGACCGCGAATGACCAGGGATGACAGGTGAATGACGGGTGGCGGCCCCGCGGAGCCGCAGGTCGGGCCGCATGTGCCGGGCCCCGGCCGCATCTTCGGCTCTGCCTGTACGACACCGCCCACGCCCCTGCCGAGGCGGACGACGGGACGGGCCGCAGAAGCCCCGTACCCACATGCTCAGCACCCGGCCCGGGGCCGCTGGTGACAGATTTCCCTGTGCTTAGCGGACGAGGGTCCACGGGAGCGGATCAGCGCGATCACACATGACAGCATCGGCCTCCCGAAGCTCATGACCACTTGAGCCCCGGACGGAGAGGGCACATGCCTCAACAGGTACTCGCGGACACCGTGCGCGTGGCGCTTCACTCACCCGACATCGTCGTCCGCGCCGGGCTGGTCAGCTACCTGCGGAGCGACCGTCGCACCTGCGAGGTCCCACCGGGCAAGGCCCAGGAGGCCGACGTCATCGTGGTCGCCGTGGACATGGCCGACGCCTCCTCCCTGGACCTGCTGGGCACCCTGTGCGACAAGCCCGACGCACGCTTCGCCATGGTGGTGGGAAAGGAATGGCAGGCCGATGTCTCGGCCGCGGTCGACCGCGGAGTCCGCGCCGTACTGTGGCGCGACTCCTTCAGCCCGGCGACCTTCATCCAGACACTGCTCACCATCGCGGACGGCGGCGGGAGCCTCCCGCCCACTCTCCAGGGAACCCTGATGGAACAAGTCCGGTGGACCCAGCGGGAGGTCCTCGCTCCACGGGGCCTGACGGCATCCGGAGTCAGCCGTCGTGAGGTGGACGTGCTGCGCCTGGTCGCCGAGGGCGAAGAGCTCTACGAGATCGCGACGAAGCTCTCCTACTCCGAACGCACCGTCAAGTACATCCTCTACGGACTGATGAAGCGCTTGCGGCTGCGCAACCGCGCCCACGCGGTCTCCTATGCCATACGCGCGGGCCTCATCTGACCGTCTGCCCTGTACCGGCCACGCCCCGAAGCGCGCGCCCCTGCCCCGCGCCACTTGCAGCTCGGCGACTTCGCGGCGTACCCGTCCGACCCGCGCCCGGTCGGCCATGGTGCGGTCAGGGCCCGCTGTGCGGACCGGGCTGGATCGGTGAGCGCGTCCGACGACGTGGCAAGGCGGGGCCGTACTCGCCGATCGGCAGGTAAGGCCCGATGAACTCCCATTCGGCGTCCGTCAGTTGCACTCGCGTCACAGAAGAACATCTACCGGTCCAGGCCCCACCACAAGGGCGAATCGACCTGTTGATCACAACCCGATACGTGCCCTAAGACCCGCTACGCAGAGCACGGCCCGTCGGAACCATTCCGGCGGGCCGTCAGGTCGACCGGCTGGCTTCTGTCTGTTTGGTCATCCGCGGTTCGGCTGCCGACGTCCGTGGTGGCTGCGACATGGCCGGTCAGCCGCTCCCAGTTGCCGGACCCAATGGCGGCCTTCTCCTCCTGGGTGAACGGCGCCTGTTCGAGGAACGACCGGGCGACCCCGCCACTGGTGTCCAGGAGGGGGAAGCCCCCGGGCCGCGTTCCGAACGTGTACGGGTAGTCGGTCGAGTACAGCATGCGTTCGGTGCCGACGACCTCCGCCGTCCACCTCAGGTAGCGCTCGCTGACCGTGCCGCTTCCCGCCACCCAGAAGTTCTGGCGGAAGTAGTCGGCCAGGGGGCGCTCCAGCTTCGCCATGTCCCGCAGGATCCCGATGTGGTCCAGGTAGAACAGGACGACTTCGCCCCAGTGTCCCGCGATCACTTGCAGGTCGGGGTGGCGGTCGAACACGCCGGAGAAGATCATCCGCAGGTACTGCACGCCCAGGTCGTAGTACCAGCCCAGCCCGGCGGTCACGAGCGCACGGTCCACTCCGTTCGGCAGCCCCGCGTAGTAGGCGTCCTGGACCGCCTGCACCGGGGTCTGCGGGTGGAAGTGCAGTGGAACCCGGAGTCGCTCGGCGGCCGCGTAAAGGTCGTCGAACTCCGGCGCGTCAGCCGGCTTGTCGCCGGTGCGCCCGTACAGCATCGCGCCGCGGAAGCCGAGCCGCGTGACCGCGCGCTCCAGTTCCGCCGCGGCGGCTTCGGGGGACGGCGTGGGGATGGCCGCGAACGCCTGAAAACGCTGCGGGTGGGCGTGGACGACCTCGGCGAGCGCGTCGTTCGCCTCACGCGCGACGCTCACTGCGTCCGCCACCGCGAGGTTCTGCACCCCAGGTGTGGCCAGGGACAGCACCGCGACGTCCACGCCCTGATCGTCCATGTCGGCCAGGCGCCGATCGCCGACGTCTCGCAATCGCTGAGCGAACGGCTCGTCGCCGTAGCCGAGCTGCGGTATCCGCGGCACCCCCGCCCTCGTCCATGCATCGAGCAGGACTGGCAGAACGACGTGTTCCTCGATCCCTACGATGTGCAGTTTCTCAGGCATGGCGCACTCCCCTTGACTCGGCGTTTCCCGTGATACTCCGTCGACGATAACATTGATAGCATCGATGGAACCAGGTTGGTGATATCATTGGTTCATGCCTGATGGTTCGAAGGTCGACGCCATGTCCGTCTCGGAGTCGGAGGTCGCAGCCGACGCCCGTGAGGTCACCCGGCAGCGGGTTCTCGAGGCCGCGGCGGACCTGCTCGCACGCGAGGGGCGCGACGCGGTGACCACCCGCGCGGTCGCGGCGGCCGCTGGAGCCCAGCCTCCTGCGATCTACCGTTTGTTCGGCGACAAGGACGGGCTCCTTGAGGCGGTGGCCGAGCACGGCTACGCCACGTTCCTCGCGGCCAAGCGCGTGGATACCCATCCTCAGGACCCTGTGGAGGACCTGCGTGCGGGCTGGGACCTCGCCGTCGAGTTCGGGCTCGCCAACCCCGAGCTGTACGCGCTGATGTACGGCGAGCCCAAACGCGGCACGACGTCGGCCGCCTTCCAGGCGGGCATGCGGATCCTGCTGGGACGCATCCGTCGCCTCGCCGCCGGCGGCTGGCTCCGCGTCGACGAGAAGCTCGCGGCCGCTCTCATTCATGCAACTGCGCGCGGCGCCGTGCTCACCTGGCTGTCGCTGCCGGAGGATCAGCGCGACCCAGCCCTGCTCACCGCCATGCGCGAATCCATGGTTACCGCCGTCACACACGAGAAACCCGTTGTGCAAGACGCAGGCCCCGCCGGCGCCGCCCGAACCCTGCGCGCCCTCCTGCCCGAACAGACAGCGCTGAGCAGTGCGGAGCAATATCTACTCGGCGAATGGCTCGACCGCCTCGTCGCGGACAGGCCCTGGACGAGTAACTGATCGTTTCAGGTCAGCGCGTCACCCACCTAATGATCGCCAACGGGCTTGTCGCAGGCGGTCGTCCTGGTGCGCGAGCTTGCAGCCGACGGCGAACTCTCCTTGTACAAGATCCTCGACGCGGCGGTCGATCCCACCGTGCTGACCGGGCTGGTGAGGCTGCACGATGCCGTCGACGCATCCGATCCGAGTACTGCGGCGGAGCGTTGCGTGGAAGCCACCTCCCACGTGCGCTCGCGGTGGCCCTGGTGAGTGGCGACCTGGACTGATCGAGTCAGAGCCAACCGGCTAGATGAATGAGTCCGATGTTTGTGCTGGCCGCGACCATGGCGAAGGGCGCCCGTTGGCTTGGGTGTGAAGACCAGCCTGGACGCCCTTCTGGCGGCACTGTACGTGTTCATCGACGACCATGTGGCCCCTTGTCGCCGGATCGGGCGACCTCCGAAACTGACGGACGCCGAACTGCTGTGCCTGGCGGTCGCCCAGGTCCTGCTGGGTTTTCCCTCGGCCCGGCACTGGATCCGCTTCGCCCATGCCCGTCTGGGACACCTCTTCCGCTACCTGCCCCAGCAGTCGGCCTACAACAAACGGCTCAACGCCGCCGGCCCGCTCATCAGCCAGGTCATCGAGGCCCTGGCCAGGCAGGTGCCCACCTGGCACGACGACCTGCGGCTGATCGACTCCACACCACTGCCCTGCGCGGCCTCCCGCGAGACCGTCAGACGCTCCGAACTGGCCGCGCACGCCGGATACGGCTACTGCCGCTCCCATTCCCGCTTCTTCTGGGGATTCCGGCTCTACCTGCTGACCACCGCCGAAGGCATGCCGGTGTCCTGGTGCCTGGCCAACCCGAAACCCGGGGAACGGCAGGTGATGACCGCGCTGCTGGAACGCGACCACCACCTCGTCCGCAGCGGTCAGGTGATCCTCGCGGACAAGGGCTTCGCCGGGCGGGAGTTCGAGACGTTCCTCACCGAACGCCTCGGCGTCCATCTGGTACGGCCCGACCGGAAGGACGAGCCCACCCGGCACGGCCGCCTCGCCCGGGCCCGCCAGTGGATCGAAGCCGTCTTCGACACCCTCAAAGGCCAGCTCAGCCTGGAACAGCACGGCGGCAGGACCCCAGCCGGAGTCTTCGCCCGCACCGGGCAACGACTCCTCGCCCTCGCCACAGCCATCTGGCACAACTGGACCACCGGCGCCAAGACCAAACGATCCCTGATCGCCTATGACCACTGAGAACATCGGACTCATTCATCTAGCCGCAGGTTCGTCATCGGGCAGGGTGGGCGTGCGCCCGAGAAGCGCCGTGGCCGGTGTCGGAGGAGCCGCTGTCAGGGGTTCCAGAAGACGGTGGTGTACGTACGGTCGAAGCGTTGTGCGGCCAGATCCTCCCGTTGGATTGCCCAGTGGACGACGGCACCCTCCCGGCCCGTGATGCAGGGGCTCCAGTCGGCCAGCAGTACCCAGTCCTCGACGGCGCCTGACACCGCTCCGCCCCCGCCCCAGTGGCCTGCTTCCGCCGCCCTCACCGCACACACCACGACATGTGCGACCGGGTCGAGATGGTTAACCTCCTCCGAAGCGTATCCGCCGATCTGGAGATACCCCCGGGTGGCCATGTCATCGCGGGTGTGCTGCCATACCTCGGCCAGTTCCCTGGAACGGGGATGGCCGGGGAGCGGCTCGCTGTAGGGGGGCCCGGGAAGCTCGACCGCGTGGTGGTGGGGCAGGGACACATCGATCGTCGCCCGCACTTGACCGCGCGGGAACGCCTCGACCACCTCCTGGTATTCCTCGTCCTCGAACCAAGGGTCGGAACTGTTGTCCCGCTCCTCCACGGCCGCACCGGCCGGGACGTACACCACCTTGCCCATGTCGGTGAAGCCCTCCTCGTCGTCCTCGGGAAAGGCGAACAGCAGCAGGTGGCCGTCCGGGGGCAGGGGGAGATCCGTCGCGTCATCGGGCAGGGCCGCGAGGTCGATGGAGGCGACGAAGGGAAATACAGGAATCGGGGTGTCGGCGGGAAGCATCAGGGGACCGCCGAACCGGCCCACGACCGGACCGTCCCCATCCTGCGTCAGTGTCGCGCAGGGGCGAGCGGTGTCCAACCAACGCTCCACGTCGTCGGAGGGGATGCCCTGGGCAATCGCCTTGTTACGGAAGGGACTTAGCCTGTCTCGCATCTCTGGTGTCATGAAGGAACCCTAGTCTTCGATCTCTTGGCTTGATGCTGGTCGGGGCTTCCTTCAGCACTGCTCAGTGAGGTAGCTCTATCGAGCAGTGGTGGGATCAGCACACACTCCGTGAGGACCATCAACGGGGTCCGGTCTCGGGGACGTGGCGACTCTGCGACCGTGGTGCGGTGATGAGCTTGCCGGTGACCTGTTTCCGCACCCCAGTGAGGTGCTGGTGGACCGACGTACGGAGCGGTCTCTGTCCAGCACGGCGACCTTGACGCCCGTGCCGTCGTACCCCGCCGCCCGGGCCCCGGGGGCGCCGATCTGCGCGGTGCTCCGGTCGAGGGCCGCCTCGACCTTCCCGTCGAGCCAGATCTTCTCGACCCGGTCGGCGGCGACCGACCTCTCCCGCGCCGTCCCCCCGCTGCCGGTGAGCGTCTCCCACAGGTCGGCGCCCTCGGACTTACGGGCCTTCAGCGCGTCCCCGTTGACGCTGGGCAGGTCCCGGCCGACCCGGGCTCCGGCGGCGGACAGCGCGCTCGGCGCGAGGGTGCGGCCCTTGGCGTATGTCACGATCAGCGGGAGGTCGGGGCGGGCCGCGTCGTCGAAACCCACTTGACCAGCTACGTCACGTCGAACAGCCGCCGGTCGGCGGTGCCGTTCGCGAGGAGCCGCTCGGCGTCACGCGGGACGACGTAGGTGCCGTCGGCGCTCCGCGCTATTCGGAAGGCGGTGCCTTCCCGACCCTTGCCGGGCCGCACACCGGTGACCTGTCCGGTGGCGTCCAGCGTGACCCGGTCACCGGTGACGAGGGTGACTGTCCTGGCCTTGCCGAGGGCGCGGGCCGTACCTGCCGTACCGCTGCCGAACTGTGCGGCCCCGGATTCCGGGGCACCGAGCAGGGCCGAGGCAACGGCGGCGGCGACGAGCACGGCGAGAGCGGAAGCCTCGCTCGCTCGCCTCTTACGGTGATTCAAGGCATGCCTTTCTCTCCGGACCTTCGGGCATGGCGGAGCAGCCCGGCGGACGGGACAAAGAAACAGCGGACGGGACAAAGAAACAGAGGGGGAAAGAGGCGCCCCTTCGCAAAGGGGCGCGGGGTGCACGGACTCAGACGAGCCGCTTACGACCCCAGAAGAAGAGGAACGCCACGACACCGGCGGTCAGGGCGAACAGAATCGACGCCCCGAACCACTGCATGGCGTTCATCTGCGACAGCGGGAGGTACTGCGTCGACCAGCCCACGACATCCTCCTCGGCCAGGCACACCTGTCGTGCCGCGTCGGTCAGCGACTCCGAACAGGTGCCCCAGCCCACCAGATCCCCGCTGCCGGTGACATACGACTGGTCGATTTCGTAGGCGCCGCGGGGGAGCGACGGGGGCCCGCTCTCGCCCGTCACACCCTTGTTCGTCGTGACGGTGACGACGTTGCCGAGCGACAGCAGGAAGTAGCCCCAGACGAGCTGGAGGACGACGGTGAAACCGAAGGTGACCACCATGGCCGTCAGCGTGCGCCGCAGCACCACACCCAGCGCCACCCCGCCGAAGACGGAGAGGAGGGTGAGGGCGACAGGCACCGGGCCCGTCGTGTTGAACGCTTCGCCCGAGGTCCACTCCATGGCCGGCGCCTCGGACTTGACGGGGTTCCACCACCAGCCGAACACGGCCGACAACACGCCCGTGCTCACCACGACCACCAGTCCGGTCAGCGTCAGCTTCGTGGCGAGCCAGCGGGTCCGGCTCGTGGTCTGGGCGGCGACCAGCTTGGCGGTGCCGTTCTCCAGGTCGCCCGCGATGAGCGGGGCGCCGAGGAAGACACCGAGCAGGACGGGTATCGCCTGGAGACCCATGGAGACGAAGGAGAACGCGTCGCTGTACTGCTGGAACTGGCCGCCCGCCTCGTCGAGGCTCTTGCCGGGATAGCCGTAGCCGTCGAGGAAGTCGACCAGCCGGCCGCGCTGGTAGACGATCCAGGCCACGGAGAGCGCGGTGGCGGCGAGGATCGTCCAGAACGCGGCCCGGTGCTGGCGCCAGACCAGCCAGGTCATACCGCTGAGTCGGGGGCGCCGGCCGGACTCCGTGGTGGTCGCGTTCAAGGTCCCGTTCTTGCTGTCGCTCGTGGAGCCGGTCGAGGTGCTGGTCGAGGTGCTGGTCGAGCTGCGGGTGAAGGTGCTCATGCCGCCACCGCCCCGGTGCCGAACCCCTGGCCGTGGACCTGGGCGGTGGGGGTGATCAGCGGTGGTGCGGCGGGTGAGCGGAGATAGGCGAGCAGGAGTTCCTCCATGTTCGGGGCGTTTATGTCCCAGGGGCCGGTGACCGGGCCCTCGGGGCGGATGAGCGCGGTGAACTGCCGCCCGCTGGTCCGGGACTCGACGAGGGTGTGGTGCCCGAGGGCGGGAGGCATGCCGTCGCCCTCCTTGGCGCCCGTGACCAGGGTGTGCACGGACATCAGCTCGTCCACGTCACCGGCGAGGCGCACTCCGCCGCCGGAGACGACGATGAGGTAGTCGCATACGTTCTCCAGTTCGGCGAGGACGTGGGTGGACATCAGCACGGTGGTTCCGCACTCGGCGGCCTCGGCGAGGAGGGTGCCCATGATCTCGTGGCGCACGACCGGGTCGAGGTCCGACATCGGCTCGTCGAGCATCAGCAGGTCGGGGCGCTTTCCGAAGGTGAGGGCGATGGCGACGCGGGTGCGCTGGCCTCCGGAGAGGGTGCTGATCTTCGCGTCGAAGGGCACGTTGCCCGCGCGGATGATGTCCTCGGCGGCGCGCTGGTCCCAGCCGGGGTTCAGCTCCCGGCCCAGACGCAGGGTCTCCGCCACGGTGAAGCGGCGGAACAGGGGCTTCTCCTGGGCGAGGAACGCTGTGCGCCGGCCGGACTCCACCGAGCCCGGAGCCTCACCGAACAGGCTGACCGAGCCGTTCGTCGGCTGCAGGACATGGGCCGCGATGCTCAGCAGCGTGGTCTTGCCCGCCCCGTTGGGTCCCACCAGGCCGCAGATCCGTCCCGCCGGGAGCCGGAAGGAGCAGTCCCGCAACGCCCAGCCCCGCCGGTAGCGCATCCCCAGCCCGTACGCCTCGATCGCCGGTTCCCCCGCGTACATACCTTCACTCACCTGTGCTCCTGGTTGTCGTGGCCCCCGTGGACCCCGTTGTCGTGGACCCCGTTGCCGCCACGTTCCCGGCGGCGTACTGCTTCTCCATCGCCGACGTGACCAGCGCGGCCACGTCCTCCTGCTCCAGACCGGCCCCGGCCGCCTTCGACATCCACGCCACCAGCTCCGCGTACAGCGGCGAGTCGGTGCCCGTCTCGGGGCGGCCCAGCGTGCGGCGTACGAAGGTGCCCTGGCCCGGTCGCGGTTCGACCAGGCCCTCGCGCTCCAGCTCGCGGTACGCCTTGAGGGTGGTGTTCGGGTTGACCGTGCTGGTCTCGGCGACCTCCTTGGCGGTGGGCAGCCGGTCCCCCGGCACGAGTACGCCCAGCCGGAGGGCCTGCTTGGTCTGCTGCACGATCTGCTGGAAGGCGGGGACCCCGCTCCGCCTGTCGATGCGGTACTCCACGATCACCACCACCATCATTCCACTACTTGATTAGTGGAATGATGGTGGAGGAGTGCGAGGGCGGTTGTCAATCCGACCGGGGACGAGGAGAAGCGGGTGGGAGGTACGCCGACCGTCTTTCTTTGGGATATCAGCGGGCAGGGAACAAGGCATGTCCAGCAAGAGACGCCTGATGGCGGCCGGTCTGACGATGGCTCTCATGTCCGGGCTCGGCGCATGCGGAAGCGGAAGCGGGCAGAACGAGAACCCGTGGGAGGACTCCACCGCCAGCGAGGGCAGCACGGCGCACCGACACCAGCGAAGCCGTCATCCGATGGTCGATGACCATGCTCACGAGCCGCCGCCTGGCCGCCCAGTGCCGACAGCGTCCTGCTCCGACGCGGACAGCATGAACCTGCCCGGCTTCTCCTCCACCAGCCGGCCCCCTTCCACCAGCCTTTCCAGCCGGGCTCTCACGCCCTCGACGCGGGAGACGGACGCGCTGTCCCAGCCCAGCACCACCGCCGCCCGCCCGGCACCCAGCCCATCGGCTCCCGCCTCCAGGCAGCGGCCATCAACGCCTGCCAATCCACCGACAGGTCATCGACACCGCCCGCGTTCTCCCGGTGCGGCACCGCGCGTCGCGGCCGGGCACTTCCCGGTGCCGTTCTGCTGCTACCGCCTGAACAGGTCGTAGACCCGGTCCCACGGACCGTACCGTTCAGGACATCGCGCCACGGCGTCCCGGCCCGGGTCCGCCACCGCATCCCGTTGACCAGCCGCCGCCGCGTCCATATCGGCGGTCGCCCAGGCTTCTTCCGTCTGGGCAGGAGCGGCTCCAGCCGGGCCCACTGCTCGTCCGTCAGATCTCCGCGTACCACGGTCCGTGACCATTTCGCAGTTGATATCCACTTATGCAGTGGGCTCGATGTACATCACAAATCGATGGCCGAGCGTGTGAGGGAGCGTCAGAATCACTGCCCATGGAACCTGTCTCGCTGACGACACAGCGTCTGCTTCTACGCCCGCATGATCCCGGCGACGAGGACGCGGTCTTCGCCGCTTGCCAGGATGCCGACATTCAGCGGTGGACGGACTTCCCCCAGCCATACGAACGTCAGCACGCTGCCTTCTACTTACGCGAACTGGTGCCGCATGGCTGGAACGATGAAACGATGTACCACTTCGCGGTGGAGGACCGGGAAAGCGGAGTACTGGTGGCATCCGTCAATGTGCACCGCCACGCTGACACATGGGGAATCGGGTACTGGACCGTGGCAGAGCACCGAGGCCGAGGCTATGCGACGGAGGCGGTACTCGCCCTGGCCACGTGGTCCTTCACCGAACGAGGAGTCCAGCGCCTGGAGTGGAGAGCGGAGGCGGGGAACAGGGCCTCCTGGGCCGTGGCGGAGAAGGTCGGCTTCGTCAGGGAAGGCACCCTGCGCGCGGCGCAGACCAACAGGAACAGCCTGAGGGACACCTGGGTCGGCGCTCTCCTGCCCGCCGACCTCGGCCTGCCCTTCGCTCTCCCCTACTTCCCCGCACAGAGCGATCCCGCGTGACGCGCACAGACACGCCCGCAAACGAGAGCCGCCAGAGCCCAGGGGCCGGGCAACATGGCCCCGGACGGCGGGCGGGCCGGACCCAGCGCGTCCCGGGGCGTGGCCTCGGGGCCCTCATCCAGCACTTTCGCAACAGGCCCTGGATGTCGCGACCTGCGTGGCGTCCGAACAGGCGGCGCTGGCGGCGCGACAGGTCGGCGCACCCCACCGCGCAGCGTCTCGCCGGGCCCCGGCCTCCGCCGCCGCGTAGGTGCGCTTCCTATCCGCCGTGCGGTACAGCGCGACGGCATCACTCCTGAACTCCACCCGGAATACCGAGACTTACGTCCCCCAGGACACCCTTCCTCGGATCTACAAGGTCCATTGGTCAAAGTGTCCACACCACGGGAGGCGCCGTAGAACACGCCGTTATCCTCGGCATTGACATGGAAATCGTCCGACGTGCCCCCGGGGCCAGAGGGTCGGACCATCACGAAAGACCGAGGCTACCGAGCGTGCCAGCCATGGACGAGATCCGACGCAGCAAGTACATCAGCCTCACCACCTACCGCAAGGACGGATCCCCGGTCCCGACGCCCGTCTGGCATGTGGCGGGTCCTCAGGGCGAGATCCTCGTCCTGACGCCCGCCGGCTCCTGGAAGGTCAAGCGGATCCGCAACAACAGCGCCGTGACCGTGACCGTCTGCGATCTGCGGGGGCGGACCTCCACGGGCGCAGCGTCCCTTCCCGGCACCGCCCGGCTGCTCGACCAGGACAGCACCATGGCCGCGCAGGACCTGCTCGGCAAGCGGTACATCACGTCCCGGATCGGCAACTGGTTCGTCAAGGTTCTACACCTGCCCAAGAAGCCGAACATCGCCATCGCCATCACCCTGTGAACTGCGTACGCAGCATGGCAGTTGAACGAGTCCGCCGGCGCCGCGTGCAACCGGGGCGCCCGCCCGTACCTCCCTCGACTCCGTCCCCCGCCGCTCAACGTCTGTACGAACGAGCGCCGTCGGTTCACTGTGCCCATATGCGCTGCCGTGACGGTGGTGCTGACCGCTGCCGAACGCCGCCGGCTGAAGAAGACGGCCTACGGCCACAAGACCCCACACCAGGCCAGGCAGCGCACCACGGTCGTCCTCCTCGCAGCACGCGGCCGGGGCAACGCCAGGATCGCCGCTGAGACTCACCCGCACATGGACACGGTGCGTACCTGGCGCGGACGATTCGCCCACGGCGGCATACCGGCTCTGGCTGACTGCAAACGCTCCGGGCGCCCGGCCCGATTCACTCCGATACAGGTCGCCGAGGCCAAGGCACTGGTCTGTCGGCTCCCGCCCGAGGCCGGCGTTCGGCTCGCACGCTGATCGTGTCCGGAACTGGCCGCCGAACTGACCACACGAGGAATCCCCGGCCCCGTCTCCGCCTCCACCGTGCGCCGCTGGCTGCGCCAGGAAGCATTTGAACCCTGGCAGCACTGTTCGTGGATCCTCATCTCCGACCCACAGTTCCGCACCAAGGCCGAGCGCGTGCTGGACCCGTACGCCCGCACCTTCGACGGCATTACGCTCGACGAAGACGAGTACGTCATCAGCGCCGATGAGAAACCCTCCATCCAGGCCCGCTGCCGCTGCCACCCCACCCTCGCCCCCGGCCAGGCCCGCGCGATGCGTGTCAACCACACCTACGGCCGCGGCGGGGCCTGGCGTAGGCGGCGGCCATCGCGAGCGGCCGTAGCAGTCGACGAGACGGGCGGCCAGCGGGGCGTGCCGACTTCCGGCATCAGCATCAGCCCGCTGCGCCGTACCTGAGTCCGTCGAGGGTCAGGTCGAGGAGGCGTTCAGCCTGCTCACGCTGGTCGGGCTTCCCTGAGGCAAGGGCAACGCCGGTAAGGGCGGCGAACATGTCGGTCGCCTTGATGTCCGATCGGATGGTCCCGGCAGCAGTTGCAGCGTCCAGGAGCGAGGTGAGAGCGGTCATCATCAGCTCGTGGCTCTGGGCGTAGGGGTTGACGCCGGAGTCGACGACAGCACGAAGGGCGTCGGCCATCCCGAGTTTGGCGGTGGCGTAGTCGATGAAGCGCCCCATCCAGGCGCGGAGCGCCTCGCGTGGCGGCATGGCTTTCAGCAGGTCGGGGGCGGCGGCGCACAGTCGGCTCAGTTCGTTGCGGTAGGCAGCCTCGATCAGCAGCTCCCGGGTGGGGAAGTTCCGGTAGAGGGTGCCGGAGCCCACGCCGGCTTCCTTGGCGATGCGCTCCAGGTGTGCGTTCAGCCCTTCTTCGGCGAAGACGCGCACGGCCGCCGAGAGGATCTTCTCCCTGTTGCGCCGCGCATCGGCCCGCAGCGGCCGCCCGATGTCTGAGGTCACAGTGGGGCTCCTTGGTCTCCGATTGCTAAGTGGCGACGCCTCCGGCTACAGTCCTGGAAGTGGCGGCGCCTCCACTTCTGAGTGTAGAGCACAGCCCGCCGTCGTCCGCATGGTGCGGACAACCCACTTAAAGGAGAAACGATGAGCCTCCAGCTCGAAGGTAAGGTCGCCGTGGTCACCGGCGGGGCGTCCGGCGTCGGCCTCGGAATTGCCCAGGAGTTCGCGGACCAGGGCGCTCGCGTGGTCATCACCGACCTGCAGCAGGGCCCGCTGGATGATGCGGTCGCCACGATCGGTCCGAACTGCTCGGGCATTGTGGCCGATGTCACCAAGCTCGCGGAGATGGATGCGGTGTACCGAGAGGTCATCGCCCGGCACGGACACCTGGACGCGGTGGTGGCCAACGCCGGCATCGGCGCCCACGCTCCCCTTCAGAAGATTACTGAGGATGAGTTCGACCGGACCTTCAACGTCAACGTCAAGGGTGTCCTGTTCACCGTGCAGCCGGCGCTGCCGCTGCTCAAGCCCGGTGGCACGATCGTCGTCATCGGCTCCACCGCCTCCATCCAGCCCCCGGCCGGCATGAGCCTGTACGGCGGCGCAAAGGCAGCCGTGCGCAACTGTGTGCGCGGATGGATCCAGGACGTCAAGGGCTCCGGCATCCGCATCAACGTCCTGAGCCCGGGCGCGGTCGACACCGAGTCCCTGCGCCGGGCACTGGCGCTGGCGCAGGGCACCGACGCCGTCCCCGCCGCGGTCAGGAAGATGGGCGAAGGCAACCCGACCGGCCGGATCGCGGCCCCCAGCGAGATGGGCACTGCCGCGGTCTTCCTCTCCAGCGACGCCTCCAGCTTCATCACCGGCGTCGAGCTCTTTGTCGACGGCGGCATGGCCCAGGTCTGAGAGCCCCCGCCAGGTTGAGCGGCGCCACACCCAGCCCCGCAGACCCGATAGACACACCGCCACGAGCGGTGACGCATTCGGAATCCGCTCCCGTCGGCAGGTACATCACCTCTCTACCCGCCGGCGGGGCGGGGCCGACGACATGAATCGAAAGGGCATCACCATGCAGGAGATCGAGAACAAGGTCGTAGCCATCACTGGCGCAGGTGGCGGAATCGGCGCGGCCACCGCGCTGCTGCTGGCCGAGCGCGGCGCGAAGGTCGTCCTCGGCGACCTCAACACGAGCGCCCTTGAGGCCCTGGGGCCCGCATCACGGATGCCGGCGGCGAAGTGGCCTTCGTACGAACCGACGTGACCCGACAGCAGGACCTCGCCGACCTCGTCACACTGGCACGCGAGCAGTACGGCAAGCTCGACGTCCTGGTCAGCAACGCCGGGGTAGGACCCATTTCTCCCCTGGACGACCTGCGGGTCGCCAAATGGGAGCTGATGATCGACGTCAACCGGAAGGGCGTCCTGTACGGCATCGCCGCAGCACTGCCTGTTTTCCGTGAGCAGGGCTTCGGACAGTTCGTCAACACCGTGTCCACCGCGGCATACGTACCGTCCCCAACCAGGCGGTCTACTCCGGCACGAAGTACGCCGTGCGCGCCATCTCCGAGGGCCTGCGCAAGGAAGCCGAGCCCGGCTTGTCGAGGCCAGGGACAAGTTCTCCATGGAGCCGGAGGCCATCGCGCGCGCCATCAGCTTCGCGATCGAGCAGCCGGCCGACGTCGACGTCAACGAACTCGTCATTCGCGCCACCGCTCAGACCTGACAGCGGCGGGTCTGCCGCGCAGGAGCCCCGACTGATCTGGCTGTATCAGGTACCTCGATCACCAGACGTTGGCGGTATCGATCTCTCGCCCGCCGACTGCGCGGCGATCTGCCCCACCTAGAGGCCAGCGCCGATCAGTGGGCACGGTCTGGCGACGTCATGCTTCACAAACCATTGGGGACGGTCGCCAACTGGCAACCGTCCTGCGGCCCTGCATGGAGAAGAGCATGCCGCTGTGCTCCTCTGAGCCCCCGACCGCTGAGCCCCATCAACTGACAAGGCGTCATCTACGGTGTATCGGCTGACGAGGATGATGAGGGCCGAATGTACCGGCATGTTACGGATCTAACGTTTTTCCAGTAGATGCCCCAGTTGGGTCGGCTTCACGGCTGGGTGTGCCGCTCGGCGGCGTCGAATGCGGGCGCGAGTGGGGAGAGTGCCGCGCGGAGTTGGTCGGGCAGTGAGCCGGAGGGTACGACGAGTCCTCCGGAGCCGAAGCTCGCGGCGGCCTCTGTGTTCCCGGTTGGCTGGAGCCAGGCTTCCAGTGCGATGCGAACCGCCGCGGCCACGCTTGCCGCGAGAACGCGGGCCGTGTGCGCTCCGGTGTCACCTAGGCGTTCGGCGATCACCACCGTGAGCGGGGGCTCGATGTCGGCGGTGGTGTCGAGGAATGCGTCGCGCAGTGCGGTCCGGGTGGTGATCAGCAGCAGCGCCCGCTGTTCGTGCTCACCGGTGTTCGTGTACTGCTCGACCACTGCGTCGGTGACGGCGTCAGCCAGGCGCGCTCCCGTGGTCCGGGCCGTGACCGCCGCCGCGATCCGCGCCTCCCGGTCCGCGGTGACAGCGGAGACGATCGCCTGCTCGCGGCTGGCGAAGTAGTTGTTGTAGGTGCGCGGCGAGACCCCGGCAGCCTCGGCAATGTCCTCGACCCGCACCTGGTCCGGTCCGCGCTCCACGGCCAGGCGCAGGGCCGCCTCGCGCAGCGCCTCGCGTGTGGCCTGCTTCTTCCGCTCCCGCAGCCCTGGTGGTGGTGTCGTCACGAGGCCAGCGTTCCACACACGGCTGCGCGCACGCAAACTTGCGTGCACGCACTTTTCTCTGTCAGTCTCGGCCCGACCGAGACCGACAGAGAGAGGACATCACCATGCGGGCAAGAGGAATGACCTACGACACCGGATTCGTCGTACACGGCCAGACATCCCGCGAGCACTTCGACCCCGCGGTGGTCCGGCGCGAGCTCGCCATCATCCGCGACGACCTGCACTGCAACGCGGTCCAGATCATCGGCGGCGACCCGGACCGGCTGGAGCTGGCCGCCGGTGCCGCCGCCGAGCTCGGCCTGGAGGTCTGGTTCTCGCCGTATCCCCTGGAACTGGATCCGGAGCAGATCCTCACGCTCTTCCGCGACTGCGCCGAGCGAGCGGAACGGCTCCGGCAGCAGGGAGCCACAGTCGTATTCGTCGCAGGGGTCGAACTGAGCGTGATGAACCGCGGTTTCCTGCCCGGAGAGAGCCCCGAGGAACGGGTCGAGCAGATGATGAGCCAACCCCAGCGGCGGACCGACGCGATGCGCGAGCTCGGCGTGCGCATCAACGCATTCCTCCGCGACGCCGCGGCCACGGTCCGCCAGTGCTTCCAGGGCAGGCTCACCTACGCATCCATCCAGTTCGAACAGGTCGACTGGACTCCCTTCGACATGGTGACGTTCGAGCTGATCCGCTCCGCCGAGGTCGCCGACCGGTTCCGGGACGCGGTGCGCACCCTGGCCCAAGGCCCGAAGCCGCTCGCCATCACCGGGTTCGGCACCGCGGCCTACCGCGGCGCGGGAGACCGAGGCGGACGGGTGCTGGAAGTGGTCGAGCACGACCCGCAGACCAAAGCCCCTGTACGGCTCAACGGCATATACGAGCGTGACGAGACCGGCCAGGCCGCATATCTCAGCGAACTCCTGGAGATCTTCGAGACCGAGGGCGTGGACAGCGCGTTCGTGTTCCTGTTCGCCTTGCCCGGCTACCCGCACCGCCCGGACAGCGACCCCAGGGACGACCTGGACCGAGCCAGCCTGGGCATCGTCAAACTCCTCGAAGGACGCCAAGGACAGACCTACCCCGACATGGAATGGGAACCCAAGGCCGCCTTCACGGCAGTGGCCCAGCAGTATCGGAAGTGACCGGCCCGCACACGATGCCCACGGCTCGGGATCCGCACTGCGCCACAGTACGGATCCCGAACAGATGGACACGGTATTCGCCGAACCCGCCGCAGACCTCGCGCCGGTCTACCGCCGCCGCAACCTGCGGGCCAACGGCGTGTTGCACCTGCGCGGTTTACTGATGCCCGGCGTTGCGGGCAACTGCTGGCCAATCGCGGAGGCAATCGGCCCGGACAGGCCGTATCGCCTGCACCACCTGCTCGAACGCGCCCGCGGGGAGGAGGACACCGCAAGAGACGTGGTGCGCGCGTTCCTGACCCGGCACCTCGGCGCCAACGGCGAAGTACCATCCTGCCCCTGCCACCAGCGGGGCTGGGTCCACAAAACCGCAAATGCGCTCGACGCCCTCCCGAAGTCCGCCCAGCCCGCGGCCAAGCATGCGATCCAGGAGATCTGCAACGCGGAGGACGAGGAGCACGCGGTCAGGGCCGTCCGCGATTTCGTCGACCTTCGCCACCGTGCGACTGCGGACCAAGGTCACCAATGGCGCCGGCTCCCGGGCCGCCGCACTGGCCATGGTCTTCAAGCTCATCGAGTCCGCCCAGGCCCGGTGGCGGGCCGTGAACGCACCCCATCTCGTCGCTCTCGTCCACGCCGGGGCCCGCTTCGAACGCGGCCAACTCGTCGGACGACCCGAGACCCTCGCGGCGTAACCAAGTCCCACCACCGAAGGCATGAATCTGCCGGAGTGGGCAGTCAGTTGTCCGCCTGTTCCTAAAGGTCCGCTACGAGAAGTCGGTAGCCGACGTCCAAAGTCTCGCGGTCGAGCAGGTCAGCATGCCGTTCGTGCCACAGGCCGGAAGTCAGGTCGCTGGACAGCCGGGTCAGGCCCGGGAGGAGGACCTCCTCGCCGGTTTGGGCAAGCATCGAGATGCCTGCTCGCACTTCCGGATCGAGGTATGCCTCAGGTCGGCGCCAGAATGCAGCACCGAATCCGTCGGTGCAGTCGTGCGGGATCAGGACCTTCTCGACGCGGGCACCTCCCAGTTGCGCAACCAGCCGGTCGATCAGGACCGCCCGTGTGTCGTCGAACGCGGCTACCTCCGGCAGGTACTCGTCCAGCAGCCAGAACCTGCGGAAGATGGCCTGGTCCCACGTGAAGATGACGACGCGCTGCCGCGCGACCCGAAGGAGTTCCCCGATTCCGGCTTCCAGGTTCGTCCAGTGGTGCACGGTCAGCAGCGCCATCGCCGCGTCGGCCGAGTTGTCGGCGATGGGGATCGACTCCGCAGATGCCTGCAGGGCCCGCGCAGATCCGGCCGGACGTTGGGCGATCATCACTGCACTGGGTTCAACCGCCAGTACCGTTTGCGGTGGTTCGTAGGAGCCGGCACCGGCCCCGACGTTGATGACAGTGCCAGCATCGCCGAGCGCCTCGTGGATCTCGACACCGATCCGGCGGTCGGGTCGTCGCGTGTGATTGTAGGTCGCGCCGATGCGGTCATACGTCGCCACGTCGGACAGTATGCCTCGTCACCCACCACCTACCGTTGCTGATGGGCACGCGTTCGAGGTCAGGCAGCGGCCGCCCATCCCCCCACGGTCGAGGCCCCCGACGCCCGCGGACGCATGCGATCCGGTGTTGCGCCTGCTCCTGGGCGTTCGGATCGGTGTCGGCGGTCTGCAGGGCGAAGGAGACGAGTCGGAGTTCGCGCCGCCCTCGAACTCATCGCCGCCGAGCCCGACCGCAAAGCCCCCATCTACCAGGCCTTCGGCCTCACGCTGACCTACGACGCAAAAAATCGGGCCGCGACCGTTGAGTCACAACCCGATTCTTCCGTGTACGTAAGATCGTGTCCGAGGGGGGACTTGGACCGGTACCGCACGGATCACGCCGCTCAGCGCCGAATTGGAGCTGGCTCTACCGTAGCGGCCGAGCGGCCTCCATTGGTGGCGTGTGTCTGCTCGCGGACAGCCCGACTCCGCGCTCTTACCGTTCTCTCACTTGGTGGATCGCAGGGCGGCGAGTTGCTGGGCGAAGGGCACTATCTCGGGGTCATCCTTCTTGGTCGGCTCAGGGGCCGTGGGCGTCCCCGCGATCAGCGAGACCAGCTCTCCGGCCGCCCGCTCAATGCGCTCCTGCAGCCCTTCGGCACCCCAGTCCTCGGAGGCCGCGTACACACCGGTCGGGACGACCACGGCCCGCAGGTAGGAGAAGAGCGGACGCAGGGCGTGATCCAGAACAAGCGAGTGGCGGGCGCTGCCGCCGGTCGCGGCGATCAGGACTGGTTTTCCGGCCGACGCGTCCTTCGCGAGTACGTCGAAGAACGACTTGAACAGTCCGCTGTACGACGCCGAGAACACCGGCGTGATGGCAATCAGCCCGTCGGCTTCCGCCACCGCGTCCAGAGCCTCGCCGAGCGCACGCCCAGGGAAGCCACTGGTGAAGTTGTGCGCGATCTCCATGGCAAGGTTACGCAGTTCGACGACCCGCAGATCTACTGGGGTGCGCCGCTCCACGGCGGCGGCCAGCCGGTCGGCGAGCAGCCGCGTGGAGGACGGGACACTCAGTCCCGCCGCGACGACGACGAGTTTCATACGCCGGTCACCTCCTGCGACTGGATAGGCGCCGTCCGGCAGGTCCAGCGTCGGCAACAAAGGCACGTGGATCTCAACAACCATGGTGGGCAGACGAACCATCCTGCCCTCAGGGCCTCCGCCACGCTCAGCCAGGAAACATAGGCGCGGCGACTGGCCGGATGGACGGAGGAGAGCCGTGACAGCAACGCCGTCCGGGACGCCCTGCTCGACGCGTAGAAGATCAGGCGGGACGGTGCGTACGCGACCCGATGGTCCGACACGAAGTTGTGTGGACCCCGAGCGGTCGCAAGGCGCAGACCGATCCAGCCAACGCGTAGCGTCAGAGGGGCAGGACCGGCGGTCCTGCCCCTCTGTTTCAGTCACGGTCGGCTCTGCGCCACTTCCTTGAGTGCTTCGATGTCCGTTACGAACTTGCCGCTTCTGCTCGCGGGGCCACTGCTCTCAGGTCCACCCGCATACAGGCTCTTGACTATTGAAGACCTTGCTGTAGCGGTACTTCCGTCAACATCGAACAGTCCCTGTTCTCCGCCGATCGGTATCCACAGGTCTCCGCTTACGGATTCGATCCCAGGATGGTCGGCCTCAGCGAGTTTTTCCGCGTAAACCACCATGTAGGATCCGGGCGTCAAAGGCGAGGCGCCCTCCATGTCCACAGCGTCCGTGTCGACATTACCGACGATTAGCTTGCCGAGAGGGACAGGCGTGGTCCCCCGGGTTACCGGCGTCGGTGGATGCAGAATGATTGCCTCGATCGTCGCCTCGTGGAACACCATGGGCAAGCAGTCGGCGTACGGCGAATCTCCACCCTCGATCCCCTCCGGAGGGGGGGCCCGGGTCGCTTGGGCTCGGCTCTGTATCGACCTCGTGGTCGTCCTCGGAAATCGTGGGTTCGCCACCGTGACCCGCAGAGTCGCCGCCGTCGTCGCACTCGCGGCTCACAACCTCACCGATCTTGACCGAGAAGACGCCCGTCGAATCCTCGGTCAGCTCTTCGACCGAGGCGTAGGTCGCATAATCGGCATCGATTTGATGCTCGCCACTCGATTGTTGTGATGTGCAGCCAACCGCAGCGGAGCAAAGAATGACCCCTACCACAAGGGCTGGAATCCTGTTCATTTACCCCTCACCTTCCAGCATCCTCATGGGGTGTACTTGGAGCGAGCGCCTTTGATGTCGTCCGACCACGGGCCGTCACTGCCGCACGAAAACTTTACTTCACCCTGCCTCATTATCGAGGGTACTGAACCACCACAGCCCAAGCTCGTATGCTCTAGGCCGCAAGTGTGGCCTATTTCATGTGTGGCAACTATCTTCTTCTCGCGAGCGCTCAACCTGGACATGGTGCGAGAATTGAATGCCACGTAAGTCTCGTTGTACCACCAATTGGACCCAATGCATCCCCGGCTCGTCATGCGGCCCAGTCGCTCCAAGTGTAGGAGCCGTCGCGAACTTCGACCATCGGATCGCCGTTGCTCTGCTGCTTGCTGAAGTATCCGGGAGAATTGGGACTGGTGGCATCCCATCGAGTCTGCGCATTTCCAAAGGCGGTTTGGTATGTCGACGTGATGCTGTAGTAGCGATACGAAATCGCACCGCCTTCACCTATACCCCAGAATTTTCAGCAGAGGTACGCGTACGCCTGTGCCGGCGGGGCCAACACCGCCCCGGAGGTCACGAACATGGCGCACGCGGAAGCAACCGCCAGGATTCTTGAAACCCTCCTTCCCTTCCACGGTCTTCGCGCGGACCGCACCCACGGAATCATAAACGCCCCTCCCCATGATCACTGATGTCGGCCGAACCTAAGACACTAGTTCGACGAGCTACGCAACTGGATTTACATCGAAAACCGGAAGAGGAGGATCCGATTTCACGCCGCCTGGTTCCGCTCGTGATCGACCGGCCGCTCAGCACCGGCAGAGCCATACCGGCGCACGCCACGGTCCAGGTGGCGCCGTCCTGCCGCGAACGGCGCACCAGATTCGCCCACACCGTGTCCCGCGTACGGCGCGAACACCGGCTGCGCAGCAGCAGATCCCGCGCCTCGTCCAACGGAATGGCCCGATCCGGCAGCCCAGGAAACGTACGACCGTCCAGGGACAGCGGCTGCGGTCCGCTCACCAGCCAGGTGAAACACTGCCGGGCGCTGTCGAGCGGAAGCGGATTTCCCGGACCACCGGACGGCCGGACGTCTCGGCTGCGATGCGCAGGCATGATGGGGCGCCTCCTCGAAGAGGGGAAAACTGACGCCCCTCAGCAAGCCAGGCCCGCAACAAGAAAAGACCAGGAAAGGAACAAGCGCTCTTTCCTGAAGTTCCAGAGACAGCCACTAAATCTCCCTTAAGGGAATTTCATCTCAACCGTCCCGAGTGATCGAAGACGGGCAGCGGCAGGGACGCTGCCGTCTGTGCTCTCTCAGCTCGATGACTCCCCACCTGCTCCACCCATCTGCTCGCCTCTTTCATCGGACACCGGCCGCTCAGTAAAACTCGCGGACCAGTTGAATCCTGCCGACGATGTGAGCGTTGAACTCGTCAAGCTCCTCGGCCGGTACCCACAGCTCCAGAATGGTCCGGCCCCCTGCCTGCTGGACGGGATACCGGCGCAGGAACTCCGACTCGACTTCGAAACGGGTGACGAAGCCGGCGCCGTCGTGCTTGACGTTCCAGTCCCTCGCGATCTTCACTGCGTAGTCCTCGTTGAGGACCGGGTAGAAGATCGGCTGCTCGGGCAGTCGAGGCGGCCAGGCACGCCAGTCCAGCTCGCGGACCAGGTCCAGTTCTTTGGGGCCGGTCGGGCGCCACAGAGTCGTCGTTGCCTTCTGGCTGGCCATGGGAATCGCTCTCTGAATCTGAATCAGCGCCGGTGCGGCTGGCTGGAAGACCCGACGGTACGGCAACACAAGCGCAGCGGCCACACCGTTTCAGCACCTGCCAGGGGCCTGACCAGCAGTCACGAGACAACCGGTAGCTGAGCAATGAGGTTCACATGCTGACTCGGACCGGGATGTGAATCGACGGGCTGAATGCCCGTTCACGAGCGGCATCCTCGAAGATCTTGATCGCGCGATGTCCAAAACGGGCTTGGAATCCGGCCTTCTGAGATGGCGGTCAGCTCAGCGACAGCACTTAAAGGAGAACGGGTATGCCCCCGCCCCGCCCCAGTCACCGAGCCGCCCGTACCGCCCCGCCGATCCCCCGGTGAACCACCGCCCGGCACCTGAAAGTACACGCCGACGCAACCATCGGCGTCCTGGCTGCCCGATTTCCGTATGGCCAGTCGCGCAGACGCAACACCCGGACGCGAAGGCCATACCGGGACGGCTGTTGAACGCCATCGTCCAGATCGTCACCATCTACACCCACCTCGGCGAGCGTGTGCTGCTCCTGTCCCCTCCGGTAGGCGGAATGGAATCCGTCCGCGGAGGCTGGCCGCTGGCTGATTCCCGGCACGGGTCGGCAAGCGGACTGCCGCCCGGGCTGATTGAGGCCGCCGGGACCGTAGCCCGACTCGGGCGCCCCTGCGAAGCACGCCTTGCCAAGCCTGCCTCTCCCGTACGGTCGGTTGGAACGGACTCTTCGGCCGACCCGGAGTCGGTCCACGGACTCGCCCTCGTACCGACACGGACCGCACCGACCGGACCCCGTCCCACTCCGGTACAAGAGACAGAGCCCGAGAGCTTCAATGCGGTGATCGCCATGGTCGATCCGCAGGCCACGAAATGGGTCCCGACCGTCGCATGGACCGAGCTGCTGGCCCGGTCCGGGGTGCTCGCCTTCATCACGCATGGTGACTGCATCGATGGGCACCGGACGGAGCCTCACAGCCTGCTCGCACAGCTTGCACGTCATGCCGGGCTGGCTGAAATCGACCGTATCGCGCTGCTCGAAGTTCCCATCCGCGACGGCGCCCTCGCCGACCAAACACCAGTCACGGCCCCCGAGCCGGCGATCGCCGGAACAGGCATGCCCCGCCATGTGCGGGTGCATTCGGACCTGCTGGTCTTCGCGCGCCCCGGTGCTGCGGAGACCGGAACGAGGCAGCGCCGATGAGTGGGTCTTCACTTCGGAGCCCCGGTACTTCAGCAGCGTCGGTCTGGGCCACTGGACAGCTCAGTGGCCCAGCGCAGTTGGCTGCGGGCGGCTACCTGTCCGGCACCGCGCGGGACGCGTTCCGTATTCCGCCGGCCGTTGCACGTCACGCCATATCCCTCTACACAGGACCTGGTGACACCGTGTTGGACCCTGACTGCGGCTCGGGAACCGTTCTGGTCGAAGCGCTCCGGACGGGTCGGCACGCGGTCGGACTCACTGAGCAACAGCGGTGGTGGGCCGTCGCCCGTGCCAATGTCAGCGCGGCCAAGCACGAGGGCGCTCTCACCGACGACATGGTGCTCAACAGCACACCGGAACAAGCCCCCGCGCAACTGGCGGGCATGGCAGGCCGAGTCGACATGATCCTGACCACTCTGCGACCCCACGATCACGACGGCAGCTCGCAGCACGACGGCCGGGATGACACTGAGGTGGGCTGCCGGTCGGGCATCCATGTGCGGGCGCTCATGACGCAGTGCCGTCCCCTGCTGCGCCCCGGTGGCCATGTCGTAATCGCCGTCCGCTCTCGTCGGCACCATGGTTACTTGCTCAACCTCAGCGACGAGGCCCTGGCCGTCGGCCGAGCTGCCGGTCTCGTTCCCACCGCCCGGTGCGTCGCCCTCCTGGCTGAACTTCGCGGTGACCGTCTTATCGCACACGCTTCCTTGGCCCAGCGCCGTGCCGCAGCCCGTCACCAGCGTGCTATCGGATATCCGGTCGCGCTGACCGTGCATCACGAGGTCCTGGTCTTCCGCGCTCCGCAGGCAGCCGCTCTACGGGCTGTGCTTCCGCCACCCAGGCCGCCCCTCACCGAACGCGGCGAGGCGCCGCAACCGGGTCGGAGCGAGTTGCTGCGAGAGGAGGCCGCGTGACCGGCGACTCCTCATCCACTCCGCCGGTACAGAGCGTGATGCGACGGCCTGAGGCGCGACTGACCATCGTTCCGGTGTCGTTCCAGCAGGCCCGCGCCTTCATCGCCGCACACCATCGCCACCATGGTGCGCCGCAGGGAATGAAGTGCGCGCTGGGCGTGGCAGTCGACGGATCTCTCGTAGGCGTCGCTGTCGTGGGCCGGCCCGTCGCCCGGCGCCTGGACGACGGCGTCACCGCTGAGGTCACCCGGACCTGCACGGACGGCACGGCCCATGCCAACTCCAAGCTCTACGGGGCGGCTTGGCGCGCCGCCCGAGCACTCGGCTACCAGCGAATGATCACCTACACCCAGGCCGGCGAAAGCGGAGCAAGTCTGCGCGCCATCGGGTTTCACCTGGTTGCACAACTCGCTCCGCGCGGTGGCTGGAGCTGCCCCAGCCGCCCCCGCTCCGGCTCGGCCGGCCCAGTCGCACGTACACGGTGGGAACTGGGGTGTGCGGGACACGCGGCGCCAACCGCTAAGGCCGATACGAGAACACGGGGTACCGGAGCGGGTACCTGAGCCCTACAGTGGGCTCTGACCAGCCGTTTTCACGAAAATGCACCAAAGATCCCCTAGGGCGTGACGCCCAAAGACGGGGTGAAGGGTGACCGTGAATGACTCAACGCCCCGACGAGCCACCAGGAGAGCGGGAGCTCGCCGAACAGGCCAGGCCCGAACTCACCGTCATCGTCCCGGATCAACCGCCCCTCCTCACTCCACGCAGCGCGACGGCACTCCTGCGCCTGATCCACAACGTCAGGCGTACACAGGGGCAAGTCGACGCCATCCGAGGGCATGAGGCAGAGCTCAACAACAACGAGGCTCAGAAAGGGAATGGAAGGAGAGCAGCATGACCGTCCGGTTCGCCTTCGCGGGCCGGTGTTCCACGGAGGATCAACAGGACCCGATGCGTCACGGAACTGGCAGCTCACCCGGGCCGAGGCCCTGACCGGCGCGCACGGTGAGGTCACGGCGGAGTTCTTCGACATCGGGCAGTCCCGCTCCCTGCCCTGGAAACGCCGGCCGAGAGCCGCCGCACTCCTGGAATCACTCAAGGACCCTGACCGGGGCTTCGATGCCGTGGTCATCGGTGAACCGCAACGCGCCTTCTACGGCGACCAGTTCGGCCTCACCTTCCCCGTCTTCGTCCACTACAGCGTCCCGCTCTGGGTCCCAGAGGTCGGCGGGCCCATCGATCCGGAGTCCGAAGCACACGACCTCGTGATGTCCGTGTTCGGTGGGGTGAGCAAGGGCGAGCGCAACCGCATCAAGATCCGCGTACGCACCGCCATGGCCGCCCAGGCCAGGATCGAGGGCCGTTTCCTAGGCGGACGGCCCTGTACGGCTACCGCCTGGTGGACGCGGGCCCGCACCCCAACCCCGCCAAGGCCGCCGACGGCAAGCGCCTGCGCCGACTGGAGCCAGATCCGTTCCCGGCCGCGATCGTGGTGCAGATCTTCGCTGAATTTCTGGCGGGCTTCGGGATCTTCGCCATCGCCCAGCGGCTCACCGCCGCAGGTGTCCCCTGCCCCTCCGCGCACGACCGGGCACGTAACCGGCACCGCATCGCCATCGCCTGGTCCAAGAGCGCGGTCCGCGCCATCCTGACTAGCCCCCGCTACACCGGCCACGAGGTCTGGAACAAGCAGCGCAAGGAAGAAACGTTGACCGACGTGGAAGATGTCGCCCTCGGATACGAGACACACCTGAAGTGGAACCCCAAAGACACCTGGCTCTTCTCCGACCACCCCGCCCATCCGGCGCTCATCACCCTCGAAACCTTCGAGGACGCCCAGTGACGACTGGCCTCACAGGGACCTTCGTCAACCGGACGGCAGGTCGTACGGACCCGACATTCCTACGCGTTCAAGAGCATGCTGTTCCACACCTCGTGCAGCCGGCGCATGCAGGGGAACTGGGCCCATGACGAGGCGTACTACCGGTGCCGGTTCCCCAAGGAATACGCACTGGCCAACAAGGTCGACCACCCGCTGTCCGTATACCTCCGGGAGAAGGACATCCTCGGCTCTGTGGACGCCTGGCTCGCCGGAGCCTTCGCACCCCGGCGCATCGAGGACTCACTCACCGCCCTGGAACAGGCACAGCCCACCACAGACACCCAAGCCGAAGCCGAACACCGGATCATCGCTGAATGCGACCGCAAGCTTGCCCGGCACCGCGCTGCCCTCGAAGCAGGAGCCGACCCCGCACTCGTCGCCACCTGGAGCCGGGAAGTGCAGGCCGAACGCTCGGCCGCCGCCACGAAACTGGCCCGCATCGAGGGCCAGCACGGCAAACGACGTCGCATGAGCAAGGACGAGATCCGCGCCCTCGTGGACACACTCGGTGGCCTGCTGTCCGCACTCCGTGCCGCCGACCCGGCCGAGGTCTACCGCCACCTCGGGCTCCGCCTGAAGTATGACCATGAAACACAGACGGTGCCGACCGAAAGTCGGCCAGCACCACCGGCGGGCATAGTGTTTGTGTCCGAGGGGGGACTTGAACCCCCACGCCCGATAAAGGGCACTAGCACCTCAAGCTAGCGCGTCTGCCATTCCGCCACCCGGACGAGTGGTCTGAACCGCGAGCCCTGTCGCGGTGACGACGTCAACGATACCAGGGGATTCGGGGTGGTCTCACTCGTATATCCGGTGGTCAGCGGGGTCGGCGGGGTCAGCCCCTCCATGCGGGCTCGGTCAGAGCCAGGGGTGGGGCCGGGGGCTGGTGGGCGCTCCTCCGGGGTGGGGAGGAGCGCCCTGGGGGCTATGGCATCAGGTGGTAGTCAGGGAAGTTCCCCGGCGGGCGTTCGCCGGCGGGGCCGTCCGTGACCGCTCGTACGAGGAGCTCTCCGCCGACGAAGGCGCCTCGCCAGGAGTGGCCGAAGCCGCCGAAGAGTTCCTCGCGGTCGCCGCGGGAGCGGGGCTTGCTGTGGCCCACCTTGAAGGCGCGGATCTGCGGGGAGAGCCGGGCGAAGGTCTCCGGGTCGTCGGTGGAGAGGGTCGCGACGAGGGCGCCGTTCGAGGCGTTCATCGCGGCCAGCAGTTCCGCCTCCGTGTCGACCAGGACGATGGTGTCGACCGGGCCGAAGGGTTCCGCGTGGTGGAGCGGGGAGGACGGGGGCGGGTTGAGCAGGGTCACCGGCGGGAGGTAGGCGCTGGTGTCCTGGCCGGGCAGGAACAGCCCGTCGTCCAGCGATCCCTCGTGCAGCGGGACCGCTCCGCGGCTGATCGCCTCGGCGACATGGTCCGCCAGTTCCTTGGCCTTGGCCGCGTTGATCAGCGGTCCGAAGTCCAGTTCGGGCAGCGGGTCACCGGGCTGCTCGACCGCCAGGGGGTGGCCCAGACGGATGGAGCGTACGGCGGGGAGGTACGCCGCGAGGAAGTCCGCGAACAGCGAGCGCTGGACGACGAAGCGCGGATACGCCGTGCAGCGCTGCTTGCCGTAGTCGAACAGCTTGGGGATCACACCGGTCAGCGCGGTCCAGTCGCTGTAGTTCCAGATGCCCCAGGTGTTGAGGCCCTCCTGTTCGAGCACATGGCGCTTGCCGAGATCGGCGACCGCGGTGGCGATCCTGGCGCCGGTGTCCCGGCCGCCGACGAAGGAGACACATCCGATCTCCGGGGAGCGCACGAGCGCCCCGGAGAGTTCGCCGCCGCTGCCGCTGACCAGGGTGGCGGGGATGCCCTCCCGTACGGCGAGCGCACAGGCCAGCGTCAGACAGGCCACTCCCCCGTCGGTGGGCGCCTTGGCGATCACCGCGTTGCCGGCCAGGGCCTGCACCAGCATCGCGTGGACCAGGACCGACATCGGGTAGTTCCAGCTCGCGATGTTCGAGACCGGGCCCGCCAGCGGGGTCCGCCCCTCCAGCATCCGGTCCACGTTGTCGACGTACCAGCGCACGCCGTCGATCGCACGGTCGACGTCGGCCTGGGCGAGGCGCCACGGCTTGCCGATCTCCCAGACGAGGAGAAGGGCGAGCAGTTCGCGGTGCTCGGTGAGCGCGTCGAGTGTGGCACTGACCCGTGCCTTGCGCTCGGAGAGCGGGGTGTGCCGCCATGCCCTGTGCTCGTCCAGACAGGCCCGCACGGCCTGCTGAGCGGTGGCGGCGTCCAGCCGGGGCGGCCCCGCTATGGGGCTGCCGTCGACCGGGCTGGTGGCGGGCAGGGCGCGGCCTTCGGACTGCCATGTCCCTGCCCAGAGGTTACGGACCCGGTCGTCGTAGAACGCCTCGGGAGCCACCGCGAGGCAGCGCTCCCAGGCGTCGGACCAGGCCGTGCCGGGCTTGAGTGTCAATGTCAATTGAGGAACGAGGGTGGGTGCCATTGAGGGTCTCCGCTCTCAGGCGCGGTAAATGACATAGCTCGGCTTGGCTGCCGTCGATAGCGAAACAGGAGGTCACAGCCTCTGGGTGCCGTAACCTCCGGTGCCCGGCGTCTCGGGCGCGACGGCAGTGAGTCGGTTCGGGCGTGTGACACGCACTCCTTTCAATTATGAGTGACCTCACGCGTCACCGCGAGGCGGTCGAGGACCAGCCGGGCGGTCTCGGAGGGGGTGGAGCCGACTCGTACGCCGACCGCTTCGAGAGCGCGTTTCTTCGCCTCGGCGGTGCCGGACGAGCCGGAGACGATCGCGCCCGCGTGACCCATGGTCTTGCCCTCGGGCGCGGTGAATCCGGCGATGTAGCCGATCACGGGTTTGGTGACATGGCCGGCGATATAGGCGGCAGCGCGCTCCTCCGCGTCGCCGCCGATCTCGCCGATGAGGACGATCAGCTCGGTGTCCGGGTCGTCCTCGAAGGCGGCGAGGCAGTCGATGTGGGTGGTTCCCACGACGGGGTCGCCGCCGATGCCGACCGCCGAGGAGAAGCCGGTCTCCCGCAGCTCGTACATGAGCTGGTAGGTGAGCGTGCCCGACTTGGAGACCAGGCCGATCCGGCCGGGCTTGGCGGCGATGTCCGCCGGGATGATGCCGGCGTTGGACTGGCCCGGGCTGATCAGTCCGGGGCAGTTGGGGCCGACGATACGGGTGCCGCGCTGCTTGGCGTACGCCTGGAAGACGACGGCGTCATGAACGGGGATGCCCTCGGTGATCACGACCGCGAGCCCGATCCCCGCGTCCGCCGCCTCGATGACGGCGGCCTTGGCGAAGGGCGGTGGTACGAAGACGACGGTGACGTCCGCGCCGGTCGCCTCCATGCCCTCGCGCACCGAGCCGAAGACGGGTACGGCGCGGTCGTCGAAGTCGACGGTACGGCCCGCCTTGCGCGGGTTCACACCGCCGACGACATCGGTGCCGCCGGCGAGCATCCGCCGGGTGTGCTTCATGCCCTCGCCGCCGGTCATGCCCTGGACGAGGACCTTGCTCTCCTTGGTCAGGAAGATCGCCATGGTGTCCGCTCTCCTTAATCCGGGTTGTCAGGCGTCTTATCCGGCGGACGCGAGTACGGCGGCCTGGCGGGCCGCGCCGTCCATCGTGCTGACCTGGTCCACGAGCGGGTGCGCGCGATCCGCGAGGATCGCCCGGCCGCGGGCGGCGCTGTTGCCGTCGAGGCGTACGACGAGCGGCTTGGTGAGCCGTACGGTCTCCAGCGCCTGGACGATTCCCTCGGCGACGGCGTCGCAGGCCGTGATGCCGCCGAAGACATTGACGAACACGGATTTGACGTCGGGGTCGGAGAGGATCACGGACAGTCCGTCCGCCATGACCTGAGCGGACGCCCCTCCCCCGATGTCGAGGAAGTTGGCGGGGCGGGCGCCGCAGCCGGCGACCACGTCCAGGGTGGACATCACCAGGCCCGCGCCATTGCCGATGATGCCGACCTCGCCGTCGAGTTTGACGTAGTTGAGGCCCTTGGCCGCGGCGGCGGCTTCGAGCGGATCGGCGCCCGGGTCCTCCGATGTCTCGCCCCAACGCTCCTGCCTGAAGCGGGCGTTGTCGTCAAGGGTCACTTTGCCGTCGAGGGCGATTATCAGCCCATTCGAAGTACGCACCAAAGGGTTCACTTCGACCAGCAGAGCGTCCTCGCGGACCAGTACCTGCCACAGCGCCTGGAGAACCGGAATGGTGTCAGCGGGCAGTTTCGCGGCCGCCGCGATCTCCGCCGCCTTGGTCTCGGTGACCCCTTCCGCGGGGTCGACAGGGATCCTCGCGACGGCCTCGGGACGGGTCGCCGCGACCTCCTCGATCTCCATTCCACCCTCGGCGGAGGCGATCGCGAGGAAGACCCCGGCGGCCCTGTCGAGCACGTACGAGACGTAGAACTCGGCCTCTATATCCACTGGTTGGGCGAGCATCACCTTGCTGACGGTGTGGCCCTTGATATCCATGCCGAGGATCTGACGCGCGGTCAGTTCGGCGGCCGCCGGATCGCTCGCCAGCTTCACCCCGCCCGCCTTGCCCCGGCCCCCTGTCTTCACCTGTGCCTTGACGACCACTCGGCCGCCGAGCCGCTCCGCGGCGAAGCGTGCCTCCCTGGCCAGCTCCACCACCTCGGCCTCGGGTACCGGTATGCCGTAGTCCGCGAAGAGTTCTCTTGCCTGGTGCTCATACAGATCCATGCCGGCTCCCTTTTGACGAAAGTGCCGCACGCCCCCTGGACACCATCCACTGGATGCGGGATAACAAGCTTCATACAGTATTCGTCGACTGTATGCAATGTACCGAGAGGGCGACAGCCCTCCCCTACGAAGGGACAGGACCGCCCTCATGCCCGATGACAGCCAGGGAGTCGTTTCCGGTGGTCAGCAGGTCGCCGGAGCGCTCAAAGCGGAAGGCGTGGACGTCGTCTACGCGGTCCGTGGCGCTCATGTCACGGGCATGTACGAGAGCTGCGCCGAGGCGGGCATCGACATCGTCGAGGTACGGCACGAGCGGGTCGCCGTTCACGCGGCGGACGGTCATGCCAGGGTCACCGGGAAGCCCGGCTGCGCGGTCGTGACCGCCGGACCCGGCACCACCGACGCCATCACGGGCGTGGCCACCGCGCTGCGCGCCGAGTCCCCCATGCTGCTGATCGGCGGCCAGGGGGAGCAAGGCCCGTACGGTACGGCCTCGTTCCGCGAGCTGCCGCAGCTCGACATGATGACCCCGGTCACCAAGTACGCCGCCGCCGTGCCCGGTCCGGCAGGCGCGGCCCGCATGGTGTCGACGGCGTTCCGCGCGTGCCGGCAGGGCGCTCCCGGACCGTCCTTCCTGGAGATCTCCCGTGACGTACTGGACGCCAAGGTGCCGGTGGAGGAGGCCCGGGTCGCCGAGGCCGGTCACCACAGGACCGAGGCCTGCCCGGCCGGTGACCCCGAGGCCGTCGAGAAGCTCGCCGATCTGCTCGTACGGGCCGACCGTCCGGCGGTGCTGCTCGGCAGCCAGGTGGGGACGGCCGGCGGGGCCGACGCGGCCGTGGAGCTCGTACGGGCGCTGAACGTACCCGCCTTCATGAACGGGACGGCGCGCGGCACCCTGGCGCCCGACGACCCGCACCACTTCCAGCTCTCCCGGCGCTACGCCTTCTCCAACGCCGACCTCGTCATCGTGGTCGGCACCCCCTTCGACTTCCGCGTGGGGTACGGGAAGCGGATCACCCCGGCGGCGACCGTCGCCCGCATCGACCTCGACCACCGCGCGGTGGACGAGGACCCCGGTGTCGCCCTCGGCATCGTGGGCGACGCGGGGCTCGTACTCTCCTCGGTCACCCAGGCCGCCTGCGGACGCCTCGACAACGGCTCCGTACGGCGCAGGGCCTGGCTGGACGAGCTGCGCGCCGCGGAGCGTGCGGCGCTGGACATGCGGCTGCCGCAGCTCACCTCGGACACCGCGCCGGTCCACCCGTACCGGCTGGTGAGCGAGATCGACGAGTTCCTCACCGAGGACTCCCTCTTCATCGGCGACGGCGGCGACATCGTCACCCTCGCCGGCCAGACCGTACGGCCCAAGTCCCGCGGCCACTGGCTGGACGCGGGCCCCCTCGGCACCCCCGGTACCGGTGTCCCGTTCGCCCTCGCCGCCAAGCGGGCGCGGCCGGGCGAGGAGATCGTGGCGCTCTTCGGAGAAGGCGCCTTCGCACCGACCGGCTGGGACTTCGAGACGCTCGTCCGCAACAACCTCCCGTTCATTGGTGTCGTCGGCAACAACTCGCCGGCGCATCCGATCCGTTACGGCCGGGCCGCCACCTACGGCCGGGAGCGGGAGCGGACCGCCGACACCCTCGGCGATGTCCCCTATGACAAGTTCGCCCAGTTGCTGGGCGGTTACGGCGAGGAGGTCCGTGAACCGGCAGATATCGCTCCCGCGCTCCGCAGGGCGCGGGAGTCCGGGCGGCCCTCGCTGATCAACGTCTGGGTCGACCCGGACGCGTACGCCCCCGGAACCATGAACCAGACCCTGTACAAGTAGAGGAGCCCCCTGATGACGCAGGCTCTTGAGACCCCTTCGGGAACGAAGGCGCTCGCCGGTATACGTGTACTGGACATGACGCACGTCCAGTCCGGCCCCTCGGCGACGCAGTTGCTCGGCTGGCTCGGCGCGGACGTGGTGAAGCTGGAGGCTCCGACCGGCGACATCACCCGTAAGCAGCTCCGCGACATCCCCGATGTCGACTCGCTGTACTTCACGATGCTCAACTGCAACAAGCGGTCCATCACCCTCAACACCAAGACCGAGCGCGGCAAGGAGATCCTCACGGAGCTCATCGGCCGCTCGGACATCATGGTCGAGAACTTCGGCCCGGGGGCTGTCGACCGCATGGGTTTCACCTGGGAGCGCATCCGGGAGATCAACCCGCGGATCATCTACGCCTCCATCAAGGGCTTCGGCGAGGGTCCGTACACCAATTTCAAGGCGTACGAGGTCGTCGCGCAGGCCATGGGCGGTTCGATGGCCACCACCGGCTTCGAGGACGGTCCCCCGCTCGCGACCGGCGCGCAGATCGGCGACTCCGGCACCGGCATCCACGCCGTCGCCGCCATTCTCGCCGCGCTCTTCCAGCGTGAGCACACCGGCCGCGGCCAGCGGGTCAATGTGGCGATGCAGCACGCCGTGCTCAACCTCTGCCGGGTGAAGCTGCGCGACCAGCAGCGGCTCGCCAGCGGCCCGCTCGCCGAGTACCCCAACGAGGACTTCGGCGACCAGGTGCCGCGCAGCGGCAACGCCAGCGGCGGCGGACAGCCCGGCTGGGCCGTCAGATGCGCGCCGGGCGGCCCCAACGACTATGTGTACGTCATCATCCAGCCGGTCGGCTGGCGTCCCGTCACCGAGCTGATGGGCCGGCCCGAGCTGGCGGACGACCCCGAGTGGGCGACCCCGGAGGCCCGGCTGCCCAAGCTGGGCAAGATGTTCCAGCTCATCGAGGAGTGGACGAGCACACTGCCCAAGTGGGAGGTGCTGGAGAAGCTCAACGCCCACAACATCCCGTGCGGCCCGATCCTCTCCACCAAGGAGATCATCGAGGACGCCTCGCTGGCGGACAACGAGATGGTCATCGAGGTCCCGCACCCCGAGCGCGGTTCGTTCACCACCGTCGGCAGCCCGCTGAAGCTGTCCGACTCCCCCGTGGACGTGGTCACCTCGCCCCTGCTGGGCGAGCACAACGAGGAGATCTACGCCGGCGAACTCGGTCTGGACGACGAGGAATTGCGCGTGCTCAAGGCGAACGGAGTCATCTAGCAGTGGACACCACGGAACCGCGTCAGAGGGCCGTACGCGCCGTCCTGGACGCCGCGCTCGCCGCCGGACGTACGGCGCTGACCGCTCCGGAGGGCAAGGCCGTCACGGACGCCTACGGCATTCCCACCCCGGCGGAGGGACTCGCCGAGGATGTCGAAGAGGCGGTGGCGCTCGCCGACCGGATCGGTTTCCCGGTCGCGCTCAAGATCGTCTCGCCCGATGTCCTGCACAAGACGGACGCGGGCGGGGTGCGGATCGGGCTGGCGTCGGCGGCCGAGGTGCGCGGTGCGTTCACCGCGATCATCACCAATGTGAAGGCATATGCCCCCGAGGCGCGGATCCTTGGTGTCCAAGTGCAGCAGATGGTGCCGGCCGGTACGGAAGTGCTGATCGGTACGGTCACCGACCCGACCTTCGGCAAGATCGTGGCCTTCGGCCTCGGCGGGGTCCTGGTGGAGGTCCTCAAGGACGTCACCTTTCGGCTGGCCCCGGCGACCAGGGACGACGCGCTGTCGATGCTGGACGGGATCCGTGCCGCCGAGGTCCTGCGCGGGGTCCGCGGCGGCGCGGCGGTGGACCGGGAGGCGCTGGCCGGGCTGGTGGTCAAAGTGTCCCGGCTCGCCGCCGACTTCCCGGAGATCGCGGAGGTCGACCTCAATCCGGTGTTCGCGTCCGCGAACGGGGTGATGGCCGCCGATGTACGGATCCTGCTGAGCTCCGAGGCTCCGGCACCGCGGCGGACGTACACCCGCGAGGAGATCCTCGTCTCGATGCGGCGGCTGATGCAGCCCCGCTCGGTGGCGGTGATCGGGGCCTCGGCCGAACAGGGCAAGATCGGCAACTCGGTCATGCGCAACCTGGGCGATGGAGGTTTTCCGGGCGAAATACATCCGGTTAACACCAAAGCCGATGACATTCTCGGCCGTAAGGCGTACAAGAGCGTGATGGACGTGCCTGGTGAGCCTGATGTGGCGATCTTCGCGATACCCGCGGAGTTCGTCCCCGCGGCGCTGGAGGAAGTGGGCCGCAAGGGCATACCGAACGCCGTGCTGATCCCGTCCGGCTTCGCCGAGACCGGCGAGCAGGAGCTCCAGGACCGGATCGTCGCGATCGGCGAGGAGTACGGCGTACGGCTGCTGGGTCCGAACATCTACGGCTACTACTCGACCTGGCAGGACCTCTGCGCCACCTTCTGCACCCCGTACGACGTCAAGGGCGGTGTGGCGCTGACCTCGCAGTCCGGCGGGATCGGGATGGCGATCCTGGGCTTCGCCCGAAGCACCAGGACGGGTGTCTCGGCGATCGTCGGCCTCGGCAACAAGTCGGACCTGGACGAGGACGATCTGCTGACCTGGTTCGGCGCGGATCCGCGTACCGAGTGCATCGCGATGCACCTGGAGGACCTCAAGGACGGCCGCGCCTTCGTCGAGGCGGCGCGGGAGACCGTACCCAAGAAGCCGGTGGTGGTCCTGAAGGCCGGGCGTACGGCGGCCGGGGCGAAGGCGGCGGGCTCGCACACGGGCGCGCTCGCCGGGGACGACGCGGTGTACGACGACATCCTGCGGCAGGCCGGGGTCATCCGGGCGCCGGGGCTCAACGAGATGCTGGAGTACGCGCGGGCGCTGCCCGTGCTGCCCACACCCCGGGGCGAGAACGTGGTGATCATCACGGGGGCGGGGGGCTCGGGTGTGCTGCTCTCGGACGCCATCGTGGACAACGGTCTGTCGCTGATGGAGATCCCGCCGGACCTGGACAAGGCGTTCCGTGCCTACATCCCGCCCTTCGGGGCGGCGGGCAACCCGGTGGACATCACCGGCGGCGAGCCTCCGGCCACCTACGAGGCGACGATCCGGCTCGGTCTGGAGGATCCCCGGATCGACGCGCTGGTGCTGGGCTACTGGCACACGATCGTCACACCGCCGATGGCCTTCGCCGAACTGACCGCGCGTGTGGTCGCGGAGTTCGCGGACCGGGGCATCAGAAAGCCGGTGGTGGCGTCGCTCGCGGGCGATGTGGAGGTCGAGGAAGCGTGCCAGTACCTCTTCGAACGCGGCGTGGTGGCCTACCCGTACACCACCGAGAAACCGGTCGCCGTACTTGGAGCCAAGTACCGGTGGGCCAAGGCCGCGGGGCTGCTGTGAAGCGCCCCCGGCACACACAGACCGCCGGCGCTCCGGGGCCCGTGCCCCGGGTGCGGCCGGTGAAACAGGGCTGCGGAGTGTTCCTGACGCACCGTCAGCTACGCTGCCCTGATGCATCGTCAGAACATCGCACCGGTCAGGTGGTTTGGAGGTTACCCATGACCTAGCCCGCCCGGGCGAGCACGAAAGGTTTTGGACAGGGGGCGCTGGCCAGCTCTTTCGATGCAAGGGGTGCTACACCACATGACAACTACTGAGATCCCGAGTTCCGTCCCTTACAAGGAGGTGACGGACGCAAACGGCCGTGTGTACCGGATCGGTGAGACCGACCGGCACATCATGGGCCGCCCGCGTTGGACGATGGTGCTCTTCCCGTGGATGGGAATGATGGGCATCAGCTCGTCCGAGTACGCGTTCACCTCGGCCGAGGACACTCTGCACGAGGCCCATCTCTGGAGCAGCGGGCACATCTTCTGGCTGATGGGTGTCTGGATCTTCTTCCAGGCGGCCGTGGCCTTCCCCGCCGGGCAGCTCCGTGAGAGCGGCAAGCTGCCCGCCCGGTACGCCATGATGCTCGGCGCACTGGGTACGTTCCTGGGCTACCTTTCCCTGGCCTACGCGCCGCACGTGATCGTGGCGTACATCGGCTTCGGAATGTTCAGCGGTATCGGCGCCGGTCTCGTCTACGCGACCTGTGTGAACATGGTCGGCAAGTGGTATCCGGAGCGCAAGGGAGGCAAGACCGGCCTCGTCAACGGCGGTTTCGCCTACGGCTCCGTGCCCTTCGTCTTCCTCTTCACCTCGTACATGGACCTGAGCAACTACCAGACCGTTCTGGTGGCTGTCGGTGTCATCTGCTGTGTCGTCGTCGCGGTCGCCGGCTGGTTCTTCAAGGACCCGCCGAAGTACTGGTGGCCGACGGGCGCGGACCCGCTGAAGACGTCGGAGGACCCGCGGATCCGGCGTGCGCTGGAGAAGAACCCGCCGGCGCTGAAGCAGTACACACCGAAGGAAGCGGCACGGACGCCCGTGCTGTGGATGATGTGGTTCTGCCTGCTGTGCACGGCCGGCATCAACATCTTCGGTATCGCCTTCCAGGTGCCCTTCGGCAAGGACATGGGCTTCGCCGGTGGGATCGTGGCCACCGCGATGTCGCTGAAGGCGATCGTGAACGGCACGGGGCGTGGCGTCATCGGCTGGATCTCCGACCGGTACGGACGCCGCAACACACTGATCATCGTCTGCCTGGTCCTGGGCAGCGCGCAGTTCGGTGTGCTGATATCCGGCTCCATGGGAAGCATGCCGTTCTTCCTGTTCTGCTCGATGGTCTCCGGCTTCGGCGGCGGCGCGATCTTCCCGCTGTTCGCGGCGATGACGGCGGACTACTTCGGTGAGAACAACAACGCTTCCAACTACGGCATGGTCTACAGCTCCAAGCTGATTTCCGGCCTGGTCGGCTCCGGTATGGGAGCCGTGGTGGTGGCCGCCTGGGACTACGAGGGCGCGTTCATCATCGCCGGCAGCATCGGACTCGCCTCAGCCGTACTGGCCCTGTTCCTCAAGGCGCCAGGCAGGGGCAACAGCAAGATCGAACCAAACCCGAACCCGATAGGCCGGGAGATAGCCTGACATGACAGCGGAACCTCTCTCCGGTACGTCCGCGCCGACCACGGCCGGCGCGGACTACCGCGAAATCACCGACGCACGCGGCCGTGTCTACCGGATCGGTGAATCCGACCGGCAGATCCTCGGCCTCCCCCGCTGGACGATGGTGGCGCTGCCCTGGCTCGCCATGCTCGCCATCAGCGTCTTCGAGTACGCCTTCGGGGCTGCGGAGGAGACCCTGTCCAAGGCACATCACTGGAGCTCGACGAACACCTTCTGGGTGCTCAGCGTCTGGATCTTCTTCCAGGCCGCTGTCTCCTTCCCGGCCGGAAGGCTGCGGGAGAAGGGCATCCTCACCAGCAGGGCCGCCATGCTCATCGGCTCCGTCTGCTCGCTGGTGGGATTCGTCAGCCTCAGTCATGCGCCGAACATCTGGCTCGCGCTGGCAGGCTTCGGCCTGCTGGGCGGGCTCGGCTCCGGACTCATCTACTCGACCAGTGTCAATATGGTCGGGAAGTGGTACCCGGAGCGCAGGGGCGGCAAAACCGGGCTGGTGAACGGGGCATTCGCCTATGGCGCCGTGCCGTTCATCTTCCTCTTCACCTACGGTTTCGACACCTCGAACTACCACACGGTGCTTGACCTGGTGGGGACCTATGTCCTGGTGCTGACGCTGGTCGCGGGCCTGTTCTTCAAGGATCCACCGAAGAACTGGTGGCCGGAGGAGGTAGATCCGCTCAACATCGCCGGGGATTCGAAGACCGGGAGGGCTCTCGCCAAGAACCCTCCCGCGGTAAGGCAGTTCACTCCGCAGGAGGCGCTGAGGACAGGTGTGGTACCACTGATGTGGCTCTGCATGCTGTGCTGTGCCGGAGTGTCGATCTTCGGGATCTCGTTCCAGGTGCCGTTCGCGAAGGAGATGGGCTTCGGCCCGCTCATCGCGGCGTCGTCCATGGGCGTGATGTCGGTGATCAACGGCACCGGACGCGGTGTGGTGGGCTGGCTGTCGGACAAGCTGGGGCGGCGGACCACGCTGACCTATGTGTGTCTGACCCTGGCCGTGGCGCAGTTCGGTGTGCTGTGGGCGGGCGAGATCAGGAACCAGACGCTGTTCCTGGTCTTCGCCTTCCTCTCCGGCTTCGGCGGTGGCGCTTTCTATCCGCTGTTCGCGGCGCTGGTCCCCGACTACTTCGGGGAGAACAACAACGCCTCGAACTACGGCATGGTCTACAGCGCCAAGCTGATCAGCGGTCTGTTCGGCGGTGGCCTCGGCGCCGTCGTGGTGGCCTCCTGGGGCTTCGTCGGCGCGTATGTGGCGTCCGGTGTGGTCTCGCTGATCGCCGCGGGACTCTCACTGGTATTGCGGCAGCCCGGCGGTCCGGACCGCGGGCGAAGGACCGTCGTCCTGCCGTGGGCCCGTGCGCGCGCGTCGAGTGAGGCGCCCGCCTGACCCCGGCGGGGGCGGGCGTCATCACACAGACGGCCCCCCGCGCGGCTTCCTTCGAAGCCGCGCGGGGGGCCGTTCCCCTTGCTCTCAGCCGAGTCGGGGCGGGATTACGGGAAACTACCGCCGCTCGCGCAGGGAGTGCAGATGCGCGGAGGACTTGCGGGCAAAGGCCAGCGAGTCCACCGGCTGGTCGTGCTCGGCCTGCCAGTGGTGGTTGCGCCGTCCGCCGTGGGTCTTGTTCACGGCGGAGATGAAGCGCTGGTAGTCGATGTCGCCGTCGCCGACGTCCACCATCCGGTAGCCGTCGCGGGCGGTGATGTCCTCGATGCCGTCCTTCACATGGAAGAGCGGGTAGCGGTGGGGCTGCTTGAGGACATAACGCAGCGGGTCGAAGGGCGCGAGCTTGCCCTCCACCGTCTTGCTGAAGCGGAACTGGCCGGCGTACGCCCAGTAGATGTCCATCTCCAGATAGACCAGGTCGGGGTCGGTCTCGGCCAGCAGGACGTCGTAGAGCCGTACGTTCGGCTGGTCCGTGGCGAAGGAGAACTCCTCGGCGTGGTTGTGCTGGTAGAACTTCAGCCCGCGCCGCCTGGCCGCCGCGCCATAGGTGTTGAAGTCCTCGGCGGCCCGCTTCCAGGCGTCCACGGTGGAGCCGTAGCGGAACGGTCCCGAGGCGGTGCCCACATGGTCCAGGCCCAGGGTCTCGGCGTCGTCCAGGACCTGTTCGAGGTTCTGGGCGAAGCTGTAGGCGTTGGGGTTGTTGTTGTCGTAGTAGTTGACGTGGCTGCCGATGGGCTTGAGGCCGTGGTCCCTGGCCAGCCGCTTGAGCTGGGGCAGGGTGATCTCGCCCGCGGAGCCCTGGGTGTACCCGGCGAACTCGATCTCGTCGTACCCGAAGCGTTCGAGTTCGTCGAAGACCTTGGCGAAGCCGAGGGTGGAGACCTTGTCGCGCAGCGAGTAGAGCTGGATACCGAGGCGGCCGGGAGGCAGGACCGGCTGTCCCTTGCCGTGGCCGTGACCGCTCTGGTGGCCGTGGCCCGTGCCATGGGCGGCGGCCGGGGTGGCCGCCGCGCCGAGGACCGCGGCGGCGGTGGCGCCGGCCGCGACACCGAGCATGCTCCGTCTGCTGAGCTTCTGGGCGAGCTCGGGGTCGGCTGACTTCTTGCGGCTCATGCGGAACTCCTTCTGTCAGTGGGGTGTCAGTGCAGTCCGGCAAGCTGGAGGAGCAGGGACTTCACATCGGTGGCCGCGACTCGGCCACTGACGGCTTCAGGGGCCGAGCAGAGGATGAGCGGCCCTTCGTCGTCGTTCGCGGGAAGCCGCCCGTGGCTCCCGCGGATCGGCGAGGGATCGAGGGGTACGACGGCGAGCCGGTAGCGCATCCCGAGCTTCTTGCGGGCGATGGCCTTGGCCGCCTTGAGCCGTACGTACGGATCGAGCGGATCCATGAACAGCTCCACCGGGTCGTAGCCCGGCTTGCGGTGGATCTCGACGAGCTGCGCGAAGTCGGGCGCCCGTGCGTCGTCCAGCCAGTAGTAGTACGTGAACCACGCGTCGGGCTCGGCGATGGCCACCAGCTCGCCCGCACGCGGATGGTCCAGACCGTGGGCCTTCTTGCCCTCGTCGTCGAGGAGCTGCTCGATGCCGGGCAGATCCTGGAGTGCCTCCCGGGTCGCGTCCAGGTCCTCGGAGCGCCGTACGTACACATGGGCGAGCTGGTGGTCCGAGACGGCGAAGGCACGGGAGGCCATCGGGTCCAGGTACTCCATGCCGTCCTGGGTGTGCACCTCCAGCAGCCCGGCCCTGCGCAGCGCCCGGTTGATGTCCACGGCCCGGGAGACCCGGGTGATGCCGTACTCGGAGAGTGCGACGACCGTACGGCCCTCCGCCGCGGCCTCGTCGAGGAGCGGCGCCATGGCGGTGTCCAGCTCGGCCGCGGCCCGGTGGGAGCGGGGGTCGTCGGGGCCGTACCGCTGGAGGTCGTAGTCGAGGTGGGGCAGATAGCAGAGCGCCAGATCGGGGCGGCGGGTGCGGATGATGTGCCGGGTGGCGTCCACGATCCACTGCGAGGAGACGATGTCGGCGCCGGGGCCCCAGAAGTGGAAGAGGGGGAACGTACCGAACTTCTCGGTGAGTTCGTCGTGCAGCGCCGGCGGGCGGGTGTAGCAGTCGGGTTCCTTGCGCCCGTCGGCGTAGTAGACCGGGCGCGGGGTGACGGTGTAGTCGGTGTCCGCGCCCATCGCGTACCACCAGCAGATGTTGGCGACCGTGTAGCCGGGGTGGGCGCGGCGGGCGGCGTCCCAGAGCTTGTCGCCGGAGACCAGTCCGTTGTGCTGGCGCCACAGCAGGACATCGCCCAGCTCGCGGAAGTACCAGCCGTTGCCGACGATGCCGTGCTCGGCGGGGAGCGTCCCGGTGAGGAAGGTGGACTGGGCGCTGCACGTGACGGCGGGCAGTACGGTGCTCAGCGGGGCCTTCGATCCCGTGTTCGCCAGCTTGCTCAGCCTGGGCATGTGCGGGAGCAGTTGGGGCGTGAGACCCACGACGTCCAGTACCAGCAGGGGCGTCGGGCTCGCGGAAGTCTCCGCCTGGTTCTCTGTCATGGCAGCTCCTTGAGGCCGAGGTCGACCAGCAGGTCGCGGGCCAGGGTGAGTTCGGCGGCGATCCCCTCGGCGAGCTGGCCGCGCGAGCGGGGCCGCAGCTCCGCCGGCAGCGCCTGCCAGGTGTATGTCTCGACCTCCAGATGGCGGGTCCGCGGCTCGGCGCCGCCGATCAGCCGGGTGAGGGTGTCCTGGAGTACGGGCAGGGTGGAGGCGAGCGGCGGCGCGGGCTGGGCGTGCAACGGCACATGGAAGTGCGAGCGCCAGGGCGCGCCGTCGGGCAGCGCCTCGCCGCCGAGTGCCTCGTCCAGATCGTCGGTGCCGCGCAGCCCGGCGGCGGTACGGGTCCGGGTCTGGTGGAGGAACCGGGGCTCGGCGAACGCGCCGAGGGCTTCCCGTACCTCGGGCAGATGAGGTTCCTCGGCGTGCAGGGCCGCCGAGAGCTGCGCCTTGGGGATGGCGATACGGGCGTCGGCCAGCGCGCCCAGCGCGGTGGCCGGGTCCTCGAAGGAGGTGGCGAGATGGCAGGTGTCGATACAGATCCCGATCCTGGCGCTGCCGATCTCGGTGAGCGGGCCGATCGCGTCGGCGGTGGTCTCCACGGTGCAGCCGGGCTCGGGCTCCAGGGCGATCCTGATGGACTTGCCGGTCAGCTCCTCCAGCGCGTCCAGCCGTCCGGCGAGCGTGGTCAGCGCCGTACGGGCGGCGCCGGCCGCGGTGGCGTCGAACTCGGTGCGCCAGGCGAGCGGGAGGGTGGAGACGGACCCCTCGGTGACATCGTCGGGCAACAGCGCGGCCAGCAGCCGGGCGAGGTCGCTGGTGTGGGCGAGCCGCTCCGGGTCGGCCCAGTCCGGCTTGTAGACGCGGTACTTGACCTCTTCGGCGCCGAACCCCTCGTACGGGAAGCCGTTGAGCGTGACGACTTCGAGGCCCCGCCGGTCCAGTTCGGCGCGGAGTCCGCGCAGCGCGGCCGGGTCGTTGATCAGGGCCTGCGCGGCGCCCCTGGCGAGCCAGAGCCCGATGCCGAGGCGGTCGCGGCCGAGGCGTTTGCGCACCGGCTCGCAGTGGTCGCGGAGCTGGGCGAGTACGCCTTCGAGGTTCTCGGCGGGGTGCACATTGGTGCAGTACGAGAGGTGGACGGTGGATCCGTCGGGGTGGCGGAAGCGCATGGGCTCACTCCCCGCCGCGGAGAATGGAGTTGCCCTCGTGGAGGGCCTCCGGGGCGGCGACTTCGAGCTGGAGCCGTCCGCTGAGCCCGTAGAAGGCGACGGGGTTGCGCCACAGGACCCGGTCGACGTCGTCCTCGCCGAAGCCGGCGGCGAGCATGGCGTCCGCGACCTTGCGGGTCTTGAGCGGATCGCTCTTGCCCCAGTCCGCCGCGGAGTTGACGAGCACCTTCTCGGTGCCGTGGGCCTTGAGGACGGCGACCATGCGGTCCTCGTCCATCTTGGTGTCGGGGTAGATGGAGAAGCCGAGCCAACTGCCGCTCTCCGCCGCGTCCTTGACGGTCGTCTCGTTGAGGTGGTCGAGCAGCACCCGCTCCGGGTCGAGGGCGGACTCCCGTACGACGTCGATGGTGCGGCGCAGGCCCGCGAGCTTGTCGCGGTGGGGGGTGTGGACCAGCGCGGGCAGGCCGTGGTCGGCGGCGAGCTGGAGCTGCGCGGCGAGCGCGGTGTCCTCGGCCGGGGTCATCGAGTCGTAGCCGATCTCGCCGACGGCGACGACACCGTCCTTGACGAGATAGCGCGGCAGCGCGTCCAGGACGGGCGTGCAGCGCGGGTCGTTGGCCTCTTTGGGGTTGAGCGCGAGGGTGCAGTGGTGGGCTATGCCGTACTGCGCGGCGCGGAACGGTTCCCAGCCGAGGAGCGCGTCGAAGTAGTCGAAGAAGCTCTCGGGTGAGGTACGGGGCTGACCGAGCCAGAAGGACGGCTCGACCAGGGCGCGGACTCCGGAGGCGTACATCGCCTGGTAGTCGTCCGTGGTGCGGGAGGTCATATGGATGTGGGGGTCGAAGATGCGCATCAGGACTCCTCGCCGGTCAGGTGGAGCGCGTGGTACAGGTCGGCGGGTACGGGACGGCCGGCGGCGGTGCGCTCAGCCGCGAAGTCGGCGAGCATCCGGGCCAGTTCGGCGTCTCCGTGGGCACGTCTGTCCAGGCCGTCGACGGCGGCGACCGGCACACCGGTGAAGAGGCACTTGAGGATGGCGTGCCGCCAGGAGTGGGGATCGAGATGGGCGGCGGCGTACGGGCCGACGGCCGCGGCGACCAGCCGGGTGTCATTGGTCCGCAGGGCGTCCTCGACCAGCGGCAGCGCACCGGGTCCGGTGACGCGCAGGGGCAGGGCGAGCAGAACGGCACGGCGCTCGGCGGCGGTGCCCTGGTGGTAGAGCCGGGTCAGGGTGGTGAGCCCGGCGCGGGCCTCCAGGAGGAGCAGGGTGCGTACGGAGTCGGCGTGCTCCTGGCCGCAGTGGCGGCCGGCGGCGGCGAAGCGCAGCTCCCAGGGTGCGACGGCAACGTTGTCGCCCTCGCGCTCGTCCGGAGCGGCGGCGGCCTCGGCCAGGGCCGCGTCGAGCCAGGTGCCGGCGGCGGCGTCCAGACGGGGAGCCAGGTCCTCGCGGGTCGGGGCGGGCGGGTTCGAGATCATGCTGCTCCCTTCGTACGGAGGAAGTCCAGGGAGGTACGGGCGAGTTCGGGGCCCGCGTGGGAGTGGCGGGGCAGTTCGACGACGGTCAGGCCCTCGTAGCCGGTGGCGGCCAGCGCGGCGAGCACCGGCGGGAAGTCGATCTCGCCCTCGCCGAACGGGAGATGCTCGTGCACCCCGCGCCGCATGTCCTCGATCTGCACGTGCCGCAGCCAGGGCGCGGCCTCGCGGACACAGTCGGCGGGCGGGGCGGGCTCCAGGCACTGGCAGTGGCCTATGTCGAGGGTGAGGCCGAGCGGTTCCGGGTCGCCGAGACGGTGTCTGAGCTGGTGGAAACCGGCGAGGTCCGACACGAGATGGCCGGGCTCCGGCTCGACGGCGAGCGGTACGTCGGCGCTCTCGGCGGCGGCGACCACCGGGGTCAGCGCCTCTTCGAGCCGCTTCCACGCGGTGTCGGTGTCGGTGCCCGCCGGGGTGACCCCGCTGAAGCAGTGCACGGCGTGCGCGCCGAGGTCGGCGGCGACCTGAACGGCCGTCACCAGCAGTCCGGTGCGGGCGGCGCGGTCCTCCGGGTCGGGGTCGAGCAGGGTGGGGCCGTGCTTGCGGCGCGGGTCGAGCACATACCGGCCGCCGGTCTCGACGGTGACCCCGAGCCCCAGCTCCCCCAGCCGCCGGGCGACGCGGTCGACGCGGGCGGGCAGGTCGGGGGCCATGGGGTCGAGGTGCATATGGTCGAGGGTGAGCCCGACACCGTCGTATCCGAGATCGGCCAGGAGCGCGAGCGCGTCGTCGAGCCGGAGATCGGTGAGCCCGTTGGTGCCGTATCCGAAGCGCAGACTCATGTGGGGCTCACTTTCCGTGCGAAGGTCCGTGCCAGTGGTACGAGTCCCAGTACGCCGAGCGCGGTCCCGGCGGCCCCGCCCCGCGCGGCGAGCGCCGCCTGGAGCGGGATCATGGCCCGGATCCCGCCGCCCACGGCGCGCTGGGTGAGCGGTGGGGAGGGGTTGAGCGCGGCGTGCGCCAGGGGCTTTCCGGCGGTCCCCGCGTATACGGCGGCGAGGCCCCCGGAGAGCAGCGCGGCGGCGGAGCGCTCGGCGCGCAGCCGCCAGCCGGTGAGGACGCCCAGGCCCGCGGTCACCCCGAGCGCGGCGAGCGGCGCGGCGGTCGAACCGCCCTGTGCCTCCTGCCGCGAGACCACGGTGACGGCGGCCGTGTGCGCCCCGAGCACTCCGGCGGCGCCCAGGGCGCTGCGCGCTCCGGCGGCCACGGGGCGCCCGCCCCGGGAACTGGTGGCCGTCGCGCCGAGGAGCAGGTCCAGGGAGCGGGCCGCGCCCATGGCGACGGGGCCCGCCGGGGTGTGCTTGAGGCGCAGGTCGTACGACCAGACCGCGGCGGCCAGCGCCGTACCGACCGCCAGGGACGGCCGGCCGGCCCGGGACGCCAGGGCCAGCCCCGCGGCGGTCAGCCCGGCCGCGGCCGTCAGCGCCGCCCCGGGGCTGATACGGCCCGAGGGGATGGGGCGGTGCGGGCGGTCCACGGCGTCCTCGTCGCGGTCCGCCCAGTCGTTGAGCGCCATGCCCGCCTCGTACAGGCAGAGCGAGGCGCCCACCGCGTACGCCGTGCCCCGGTTGGCGCGTACGCCGGCCGCCGCCGCGCCGGCCAGGGCGTCGCCCGGGACCGTGAACAGCGCCGACACCCGCAGCAGTTCGGCCCAGGCCCGCAGGCCCGAGCGCAGGCTCACCGGGCCTCCCGCAGCCGGTCCGTCCCGCGCAGCCGGTCAGCGAAGCCGAGCAGCGCCTCGAACTGTTCCGCGAGCGCGGAGGAGCCGCCGTCCGGGTCCTTGAAGTAGAAGCCCAGCTCGGGCAGCGGGCCGCTGAGCCCCGCCTCGTGCGCGCGCGACACCAGCCGTGCCAGGTCCAGCACCAGCGGCGCGGCCAGCGCCGAGTCGCAGCCCTGCCAGATCGTCTGGAGGATCATCCGCGAGCCGAGGAAGCCGTCGAAGGCGATGTGGTCCCAGGCCGTCTTCCAGTCCCCCAGCGCCGGGACGTCGTCGATATGGACCTCGCCCTCCGGCGCCGTGCCCAGGGTGTCCGCCAGAACGCGCTCCTTGCCCGCGTTCTTGGCCGCCGCCGCGCCCGGGTCGGCCAGCGCCGCTCCGTCCCCGCCGCCCAGCAGATTCGTGCCCGACCAGGCCCGTACGGTCAGGGCACGCTGCACGAACATCGGAGCGAGCACGGAACGGAGCAGCGTCTGGCCTGTCTTGCCGTCGCGGCCGGCGTGGGGAAGTCCGCCGGCCTCGGCGGCCGCTGTGAGGGCCGGGGTGCGCAGCCCGGTGGAGGGCGTGAAGTTGACGTACGAGCAGCCGGCCCGTACCGCGGCCGCCGCGTACAGCGAGCTGGCGGGCAGCCGGGGGTCGTCGGGCGCGGGGGTGGGCTCGGTGGAGGAGACATTGACGACGACGGTCCGCGCGACACCGGTGCGCCGTGCGAAGTCGCCGATGTCGGCGGCGAACGCGGCGATGAGTTCCTCGTCGCTCCTGGTGTCCCCCGGCTGCGGGCCGCCGGCCCTGATCTCCTGGTCGGCGGCGGTGAGTTCGGCGTGGATCGCGGCGGGCAGGCCATGCGGGAGCACGCCCGCCGCGGTCAGTTCCTCGGCGCGCTTGGGCAGCGGACAGCTCACCGTGTCGTGTCCGCCGAAGACGAGGGAGGAGAGGGCGGGCAGGCCCGTCCCGCTGAAGGGCGGGGTCTCGGTGACCATGCCCGTCGCGGGGTGGAGTCCCGCCGTGACCGCCGCGCATCCCGCGACAGCCGTCGTGGCGACGGAGCCGCGGGCTCCGACGAACCAGACTCCGGTGCGTACTGCAGTCGATTCCGTACCGCTCGTCGTCACGGGCTGCCTCCCTGCCGGTGGTGTGGTGTGGTTGGTGGGCGGCGGGCGGGGGTACGGCGCCTCCCCGCCCGCCGCCGGCTGACGGGCCGCCCGTCCCAGGTGTCCCTAGGAGGCCGGCAGTTCCTTGAGCTGGATGTTGCGGAAGGACGCCTGGTCGTCGGCGCCGTGGTTCTGCAGCCCGATGTAGCCGTCCTGCAGGCTGCGTGCCGGGTCCGTGTTGGTGAAGTCGTTGATCTTCACGCCGTTGAGGAAGATCTGCAGACGCTCGCCCTGGACCTTGATCTCATAGTTGTTCCACTGCCCCGGCGGGCGCAGAACCTGGTCCCTGACCTTGATGTTGGCCGACTTGAAGCCGTAGACGGAGCCGGTGGTGCGGTCCGGGGAGTCGGTGGCGTCGATCTGCACCTCGTACCCCTTGTCCACCGCCGACCACGGGTCGTCGGAGGCCGGGAAGCCCACGAACACACCGGAGTTGTCGTCCCCGGCCAGCTTCCAGTCCAGCTTCAGGGAGTAGGACTTGAACTCCTTGGCCTGGTACCAGAGCAGGCCCATGCCGCCCTCGGAGCGCAGTTCACCGTCCACGACGTTGAACTTGCCCGGTCCGGCCTGCTTCCAGCCCTCTGTCGTCTTGCCGTTGAAGAGGTCCCGGTAGCCGGTCCTGGGCTTGCAGTCGGCCTTCACCTGGCCGGCCGCGTACCGCAGTCCGCCGAGCAGGTGCTGACGGAAGGCGGGGTCCGCGTACGACTCCTTGGTGTGGCCGCCGCCGGTGTAGAAGGCCCGGCCGCCCTCGTAGGTCTGGCACCAGGCGATCGGGTGGTCGCCCTTCATGGTGCCGCCCTGGTAGGTGGTCTCGTCCAGGGTGGCGAGGACCCGTGCCTGCTCACGCGGGTTGGTGCGGTAGTTGTACCACTCGTCGGTGCGCTGCCACTCGTCGTCCAGGTGGGCGGTCGACGGGTGGTCGTGGTCCTCGACGCGGACGGTCGCGGACTGGATCTGCGGGTGGCCCTGGAAGTACGCGCCCACCAGACCGCCGTAGAACGCCCAGTCGTACTCGGTGTCCGCCGCGGCGTGCACACCCATGTAGCCGCCGCCGGTGGCGACATAGTTCTCGAACGCCTTCTGCTGGTCGGCGTTGAGGACGTCACCGGTGGTGGAGAGGAAGACCACCGCGTCGTACCGGGCGAGGTTGTTGGTGGTGAACTGGGCGCCCGTCTCGGTGGCGTCGACCTTGATCCCGGTGGTGGCGCCCAGCTCCTTGAGCGCGGCGACACCCTGGGGGATCGAGTCGTGGCGGAACCCGGCGGTCCTGGAGAAGACGAGAACCCGCTTCTCGGTCTTGCCGGGCACGGCCGTGGAGAGCTCGAAGTCGTCCAGGTCGAAGAGCGCGCCGTTCCCGACGGCGCCCTTGAAGACCAGGAACAGCTCGGTGGTCTTCGTCGGTACGGACCGCAGGGGTACGTCGATGTCCTGGAAGGTCTCCCAGCCTCCGGTGACCGGGATCGGCGCGGAGCCGAGCAGGTTGCCGGTGGCGGAGCCCGTCCGTACCTCCAGGAATCCGCCGGCGCCGCCGGAGGAGATCCGGGCGGTCAGGGTCTTGGACCCGGTCAGGTTGTACGGCGTGAAGGAGATCCAGTCACCGTCGTCGATGTCGCCGACGGTCTTGCCTCCGTTGGCCGGGGCCTTGTCGTACGTCCTGATGCCGGAGGCGGAGCTGAAGTGCTCGGCCTGCCGGTGGCGCGGCTGGAGCTGCGCCTGGCCGTGGCTGGTGAGCGCCGCCTGGCCGCCGCCTCCGCCGTCGGTGTACTCGGCGTCGATGACCCCGAAGATATTGGCGTTGGGGTCGTGCTCGGTGTCGGCGGGCGCGGTGATGGTGCCCTCGCAGCCGTTGGCCGAGGTGATCGGGTGGCCGTGGCTGTCATGGCCGAGGATGTAGCGGACGATCACCTTGGAGCAGTCGATCGGACCGTCCTCGGGGTCGGTGACCGTGACCTTGAAGGGCAGCGTGTCCCCGAAGTTGAACAGCGTTCCCTCGGCGGGCAGTTCGAGCTTCACCGTGGGAGCGGTGTTGCCCACGACGATCCGTACGGACGCCGTCGCGGTGCGCTCCGTCGGGTCGGTGACGGTGAGCCGTGCGCTGTAGGTGCCGTTCTTCTTGTACGTGTACGTGGGGTTGGCCTCGGTGGAGGTACCGCCGTCACCGAAGTCCCACGCGTAGGTGAGGGGGTCGCCGTCGGGGTCCTCGGTGCCGGCGGAGGAGAAGACCGCCCTCAGCGGGGACTTGCCGGAGGTCTTGTTGACACTGGCCTCGGCGATGGGCGACTTGCCGCCCGTGGAGTTCTCGATGCGGTACAGCGCGGAGTGCTCGTCGCCGCCGAACCAGGACAGGCCGTAGTCGAGGACGTAGAGCGCGCCGTCGGGGCCGAACTCCATGTCCATGACCTGGGTGCCGGTCCACGGGAACGGGTTGATCGAGCCGACCGTGCCGTTCTCGTCCTGCTCGATCCGCTTGATCCACTGGCGGCCGAACTCGCCGGCGAAGAAGTCGCCGTCGTAGGACTCGGGGAACTTCACCGGGGAGTCCAGGTCCGCGTCGTACCGGTAGACCGGGCCGCCGGTCGGCGACTCGGAGCCGGAGCCGAACTCGGGCACACTGCCGCCGTCGTACGGGATCCACGCGGGCTGCGCCGGCGGGAGGTCCGTCAGACCGGTGTTGTGGGGCGAGGTGTTCTTCGGTGCCGCGCAGTCGAAGGCGGCGCCGGAGGCCTGCGTCCCGAAGTCGTAGTCGATGTAGGCGTCGTTCTTGCCGGTGCAGTACGGCCAGCCGAAGTTCCCGGCCTCGGTGACCCGGGCGAACTCCACCTGACCGGCCGGGCCGCGGGTCGGCGACGCCGAGCCGGCGTCCGGGCCGTAGTCACCGACGTACACGATGCCGGTCTTCTGGTCCACGGAGATACGGAAGGGGTTGCGGAACCCCATCGCGTAGATCTCGGGGCGCGTCTTCTCGGTGCCCGGGGCGAAGAGGTTGCCCTCGGGGATGGTGTACGAGCCGTCCTCCGCGACCTTGATACGGAGGACCTTGCCGCGCAGGTCGTTGGTGTTGCCGGAGCTGCGCTGGGCGTCGAACGCCGGGTTGCGGGTGGCCCGTTCGTCGATCGGCGTGTAGCCGTCGGAGGCGAAGGGGTTGGTGTCGTCACCCGTCGACAGATAGAGGTTGCCGTCCGCGTCGAAGGCGATGTCGCCGCCGACATGGCAGCAGGTGCCGCGCGAGGTGGCGACGTCGAGGACCTTCTTCTCGCTCGCCTTGTTGAGGGTGCCGTCCTCGTTGAGCGTGAAGCGCGAGAGGCGGTTGTACCCGTCGAAGGGGGCGAAGTCGGCGGCCGTGCCGTTCTCGGGCGCGTCGCCGGCGGGGGTGTTGAGCTTGGGGGCGTAGAAGAGATAGATCGCCCGGTTCTCGGCGAAGTCGGGGTCGACCCCGACGCCCTGGAGACCTTCCTCGTCATGGTTGTAGACGTCCAGCGTGCCGGCGATGGTGGTGTCGCCGCCGGCGTCGGTGATCCGGAGCGTGCCGTCGCGCGAGGTGTGCAGTACCTGCCGGTCCGGCAGGACGGCGAGCGACATCGGCTCGCCCACCTCGTCGGCGCCCTTCGCGAGGGTCACCTGCTGAAAGCTTTCCTCCGCTACGTCCGGATGGTCCGGATGCGCGGCGGCGGGTACGGCGCTGAGGGTTGAGCCTGCGAGCAGCGCGCCCGTCAGGAGTGCGAGGAGGGTTCTGGCTCTGGGGCGTTTTCTGTGCACGAAAGTCCTCCACAATGGGCTGTTCGTACGTGCTGGTGCCAAGGAGCGCGGTGTTCGTCTGTCGCGCTCGCCTCCCCGGGGAGGGACCGGGTGCTCGTCCTGCACCGGGTCCCCGGGGGAGGTGGCCACGTCTCCGAAGTGCGCCGTCACATCGGAGACCACCTATGTCCTGTACATCTCAGTGGACCGTAGCTGTGTTCGTCCGGGACCGAAAGACCTTGCGCAGAGGAGAAGTTGTACTTTTTCCTCCCCCAGGACAAAGCGGATTCCGGGCAGGCCGGACCGCCTGGTGGCATGGGGCCGCCACCAGGCTCTGTCCGGCCCCGCTGGAGCCGAAGGCGCTACTCCCCGCCGCCGAAGGCCGCGTCGAAGGACGCGGTGGGTGCGTCGAAGTCGAAGCGCTTGAGGTCCCTGAGGGCCTCGGGCGCTCCCGCGAGCCGATCCATGCCCGCGTCCTCCCACTCGACCGAGATGGGTCCCTCGTACCCGATCGAACGGAGCATCCGGAAGACGTCCTCCCACGGGACGTCGCCGTGGCCGGCCGAGACGAAGTCCCAGCCGCGCCGCGGGTCGCCCCACGGCAGGTGCGAGCCGAGCCGGCCGTTGCGGCCGTCGAGGCGCTTGCGCGCCTCCTTGCAGTCGACGTGGTAGATCCGGTCCCGGAAGTCGTAGAGGAAGTTGACCGGGTCCAGGTCCTGCCAGACGAAGTGGCTCGGGTCGAAGTTCAGCCCGAACGCGGGCCGGTTGCCGACCGCCTCCAGCGCGCGCTTCGTGGTCCAGTAGTCGTAGGCGATCTCGCTGGGGTGCACCTCGTGGGCGAACCGCACCCCCTCGGCGTCGAAGACGTCCAGGATCGGGTTCCACCGCTCCGCGAAGTCCTCGTACCCCCGGTCGATCATGCCGGGCGGTACGGGCGGGAACATCGCGACCAGGTGCCAGATCGAGGAGCCGGTGAAGCCGATGACCGTGTCCACCCCGAAGGCGGCCGCGGCCCTGGCGGTGTCCTTGATCTCGGCGGCGGCGCGCTGCCTGACGCCCTCGGGCTCGCCGTCGCCCCAGATACGGGACGGCAGGATGCCCTGGTGGCGCTCGTCGATGGGGCTGTCGCAGACGGCCTGGCCGACGAGGTGGTTGGAGATCGCCCAGCACTTCAGCCCGTACTTGTCGAGCAACTGGTGGCGGCTGTCCAGATAGCCGGGGTCGGAGAGCGCCTTGTCGACCTCGAAGTGGTCGCCCCAGCAGGCGAGTTCCAGGCCGTCGTAACCGAAGTCACGGGCGTGCCTGCACACCTCCTCCAGGGGCAGATCGGCCCACTGGCCGGTGAACAGCGTGAACGGGCGTGGCATTCGGACCTCCTTCTCTGTATCGCTCTGTGGCTGCGTTGCTCTGTCGTGCTACGTCTTCTCTACCTGCTACGCGGCGTCCCCGCCGGTTCCCGACGGCGAAGGCACCGGCGTGTACACCGCGTTCTTCGCCGCGCTGTCCTCCACCGCGGCCAGCACCCGCTGCACCTGGAGCCCGTCCGCGAAGGACGGTACGGGGCCGGTCCCGGCGGCGACCGCCTCGACCAGATCGCGGGCCTGGTGGACGAAGGTGTGCTCGTAGCCGAGCGCGTGCCCCGGCGGCCACCAGGCGTCGAGGTACGGATGCTCCGGCTCGGTGACCAGGATCCGGCGGAAGCCGGACGAGGGCGCGGGCTCGGTGTGGTCGTGGAACGACAGCTCGTTGAGCCGCTCCAGATCGAAGGCGAGCGAACCGCGCTCGCCGTTGATCTCCAGATGCAGCGCGTTCTTGCGTCCCGCCGCCATGCGGCTGGCCTCGAAGGAGGCCAGCGCGCCCGAGGCCAGCCGGCCGGTGAAGATCGCGGCGTCGTCCACGGTGACCTGGCCGACCTCGCCGCCGCCGGTAGCGGAGAGCCCCGCCGACGCCCCGCTGAGCACCGGCCGTTCCTTGACGAAGGTCTCCGTGAGCGCGGACACCCCGACCAGCAGTTCCCCCGTCAGGAACTGCGCCAGGTCGATGATGTGCGCCCCCAGGTCGCCCAGCGCCCCGGAGCCCGCGTGCTCGCGCCGGAGCCGCCAGGTCAGCGGGAACTCCGGATCGACCAGCCAGTCCTGGAGATAGGTGACCCGGACATGCCGCAGCGTGCCGAGCCGGCCCTCCTGGATGAGTTGCCTGGCGTACGAGACGGCGGGCACCCGGCGGTAGTTGAAGCCGACCATGGCGAGCTGGCCGCGCCCCCTCGCCGCCTCGGCGGCCCTGACCATGGCCTCGGCCTCGGCCACCGAGTTGGCGAGGGGCTTCTCGCACAGCACGTGCTTGCCCGCCTCCAGCGCGGCGATGGCGATCTCCGCATGGCTGTCCCCGGGGGTGCAGACATCGACCACCTGCACATCGTCGCGCTCGATGAGCCGCCGCCAGTCGGTCTCGGCGGCGGCCCAGCCGTGTCTGTCCGCCGCGGCCCGTACGGCGCTCTCGTCACGTCCGCAGATCGCGGCGAGCACGGGCCGCATCGGCAGGTCGAAGACATGTCCCGCGGTACGCCACCCCTGCGAGTGGGCGGCGCCCATGAACGCGTATCCGACCATGCCGATACCGAGTGCGGGTGGCGCACCGGCCTCTTTCTCCGACGCTTCGGGGGTCATACGGAGTACTCCTCGTCTGTCGCTGGTGGGGGCGGCCGCTGTCGGACCGGTCAGCTAAAGCCCGTAGGCAGGTACTGGTCGACGTTCTCCTTGTCGACAACGGCCGAGTAGCACGTGACCGAGACCGGGATCTCCAGCTCGGCCAGACCGCTGACACCCTTGGCCTGGCCCAGCGCGCGGGCCAGGTCGATGGCGGAGGCGGCCATGGTGGGCGGGTAGAGCACGGTGGCCTTGAGCACGCTGTTGTCGGCCTTGATGGCGTCCATCGCCGACTTGGCGCCGGCGCCGCCGACCATCAGGAAGCCGTCGCGGCCCGCCTGCTGGATGGCGCGCAGCGCGCCGACACCCTGGTCGTCGTCGTGGTTCCACAGGGCGTCGAAGCTGGCCTGGGCCTGGAGGAGCTGGGCCATCTTGGCCTGGCCCGACTCGACGGTGAAGTCGGCCGCCTGGCGGGCGACCTTCTTGATGTTCGGGAAGTTCTTCAGGGCGTCGTCGAAGCCCTTGGTGCGCTGCTGGGTCAGCTCCAGGTTGTCGAGACCGGCCAGCTCGATGACGGTGGCGTTCGGCTTGTCCTTGAGCTTCTCGCCGATGTAGTTGCCGGCGCTGACGCCCATGCCGTAGTTGTCGCCACCGACCCAGCAGCGGTACGCCTGCGGGTCGGCGAAGATCCGGTCCAGGTTGATGACCGGGATACCGGCGCGCATGGCCTTGAGGCCGACCTGGGTGAGCGCCTTGCCGTCGGCCGGCAGGATCACCAGGACGTCGACCTTCTTGTTGATCAGCGTCTCGACCTGGCCGATCTGGGCGGCGGTGTCGTTGGAGCCCTCGGTGATGTCCAGCGTCACCTCCGAGTACTTCGCCGCACGCGACTTGGCGTTCTCGTTGATCGCGTTGAGCCAGCCGTGGTCGGCCTGGGGGCCCGCGAAACCGATGGTGACGGGCGTGCCGGGCTTGTCGTCCGCGGCGGCCGGCTGGCTGTTGGCCGCCGACTCCTTCTTCTCGGGCTCATTGCTGGTACAGGCGGTGAGGAGGGCACCCGCGGAGATGGCGGCGGTGCCGAAGAGCAGCCCTCTGCGGCTCGTTTCTGGCATGGCGGTTCAACCCTTCAGGGTAGGGCGGTACAGGGAAAGCGGGTGCGAGACCGGAAGTCAGGCCTCGCCGTTGCGCATGGTGCGGCGCTGGACCAGTACGGCGGCGACGATGATGGCGCCCTTCGCGATCTGCTGGACATCGCTCTGGAGATTGTTGAGCGCGAAGATATTGGTGATCGTGGTGAAGACCAGGACACCGAGGACGGAGCCGACGATGGTGCCGCGGCCGCCGCTGAGCAGGGTGCCGCCGATGATCGCGGCGGCGATGGCGTCCAGCTCGTACAGGTTTCCGTTGGTGTTCTGTCCCGAGCCGGCCAGGATGATCAGCAGGAAGGCCGCGATACCGCAGCAGAGCCCGGAGAGCAGATAGAGATAGAGCCGCTGGCGCCGTACGTCGATACCGGCGAGCCTGGCGGCCTCGGCGTTGCCGCCGACGGCGACGGTGCGCCGCCCGAAGGTCGTACGGTTCAGCACCAGCCAGCCGATCACCGTGACGGCCGCGAAAACCAGCACGAGCGGCGGGACGCCCAGGACGTACGAGTCGGGTATGCCGAGGTCGAGCACCGAGTTCACGGTGACGATCTGGGTCTTGCCCTCGGTGATCTGGAGGGCGAGGCCCCGGGCGGAGGCCAGCATCGCGAGGGTCGCGATGAACGGCACCATCCCGCCGTACGCGATGAGCAGCCCGTTCACCAGACCGCAGCCCAGACCGACCACCACCGCCGTGAACAGGATGCCGGCGAAGCCGTACTGCTGGGTGGCGAGCGTGGTCGCCCAGACCGAGGAGAGGGCCACGATGGCGCCGACCGACAGGTCGATGCCGCCGCTGGTGATCACAAAGGTCATGCCGACCGTGACCACGCCGATGACCGAGGCCTGGGTGAGGACGAGCTGGAGGTTGTTGGTGTCCAGGAACTGCTCGGGCTTGGTGATGCCGCCGACCACGATCAGCGCGGCGAGCACCCCGAGCAGCGAGAGGTTACGGACGTCGAGACGCAGCCCGAGGCTCCGCCAACCGCCCTTCTCCTCCGCGGACTTGGCTGTGGACGCGGACAGGACGGGCGGCTCGGGCGCGGCTTCGGGCCCGCCCTGCTGTGCCTCGGAGGCAGGCTGTTTCATGGCGTCGGGCTCCCTTCCATCACAAGGTCGAGTACACGGTGCTCGTCGAGCTCCTGGGCGGGCGCCCGGTGGACGACCCGGCCCTCCCGGAGCACCAGCACCCGGTCGGCGAGGCCCAGTACTTCGGGGACCTCGCTGGAGACGAGCAGCACGGCGAGGCCTTCGTCGGCCAGCCGGCGGATCACGGCGTACAGCTCGGCGCGGGCGCCGACGTCGACGCCCCGGGTGGGTTCGTCGAGCAGCAGGACCCGGCAGCCGCGCAGCAGCCAGCGGGCGAGGACCGCCTTCTGCTGGTTGCCGCCGGAGAGGGTGCGGATCCGGGCCTCCGGGTTGTCGGGGCGCAGGGAGAGTTCCCTGGTGGCCTTCCTGGCCGCGTTCCGCTCGGCCGAGCGGTCGAGCCAGCCGATCCGCGCGAACCGCGAGAGCGAGGACACCGACACATTGCGGGTGACCGATTCGAGCATCAGCAGCGCCTGGGCCTTGCGCTCCTCGGGCGCCAGGCCGAGTCCCGCGCGGACGGCGGAGGGTACGCTGCCGGGCCGCAGCGGGGCGCCGCCGACGAGGACACGACCCGCGGTGGGCTTGCGCGCCCCGTAGATGGTCTCCAGGATCTCGGAGCGCCCCGAGCCCACGAGCCCCGCGAGTCCGACGATCTCGCCGGGCCGCAGTTCGAGGTCGACCGGCTCGAACTCCCCGGTCCTGGTGAGGCCTTCGACCCGCAGTACGGGCGCGGCGTCGGCGGAGGCGGGCGCGGCGGGCCGCTCGGGGAAAACGTACTCGACGTTGCGGCCGGTCATCAGGGCGACGACCTCGCGGGTCGGGGTCTCCTTCGCCGGCAGCGCGACGGCCACCGTACGGCCGTCCTTGATGACGGTGACCCGGTCGCCGATGCGCCGGATCTCCTCCAGCCGGTGGGAGATGTAGATGACGGCCACACCGTCGGCGGTCAGGGTGGAGACGACCCGGAAGAGGTTGTCGACCTCGTCGGGGTCGAGGGCGGCGGACGGCTCGTCCATCACGATGAGCCGTACGTCGTGGGAGAGCGCGCGGGCCATGGACACGATCTGCTGCTGTGCGGCGGAGAGTTCACCGACGGGCGTGTGCGCCTGGATCTCGGGGTGGCCGAGCCGCTTGAGCAGCGCGGTCGCCGCGGCCCTGGCCTCCCGGCCCTTGATGACGAAGCCGGCGCTGGTGGGCTCATGGCCGAGGAAGATGTTCTCGGCCACGGACAGGCCCTCGACCAGGTCGAGTTCCTGGTAGATGGTCGCGATGCCCAGCCGCATGGCGGCGATGGGCGACTTGAGTGTGACGGCCTCGCCCCGCCAGGTGATCACTCCGCCGTCGGGCTGGTGGGCCCCGGCGAGCACCTTGATGAGGGTGGACTTGCCGGCGCCGTTCTGGCCGAGCAGGCAGTGGACCTCGCCCGCCTGGACCTCCAGGTCCACACCGTCGAGCGCGCGGACACCGGGAAACGTCTTGATGATGCCGGACATGGTGAGCAGAAGGGTTTCGGGTGGTGCTGGTGCCATGGCGTATCCCCTCGGCGGATGCGGCCCGCCCCGCGGGCAGGACTGGACAAGGGCAGGGCGGAGCCAGGTGCGGCGGCGCTGTGATGGGTGGTGTGCGGCTCGTACGGGTGCTGCGGCTCGCGGGAGCGCAGCGGTATCGGATGCGGGTGCGGCTCGTACGGGGTGGTGCGGGTGGTACGGCTCGTACGGGGTGGTACGGCTGGTGCTGGTCGTTCGGGTGGTGCGCCCGGTCCGGTACGGGGTGGTGCCCGGCGGTGCGGGGGTGCCGGTGGGGCGGCTCGTACGGGTGGTGCCCGGCGGTGCTGGTGGTGCGGCTCTTGCGGGTGGCGCGGCTCTTGCGGGTGGCGCGGTTCGTACGGGTGGTGCGGTGGTGCCCGGTGGTGCGTGGTGCGGTACCGGCCTAGGCCGGTGAGAACAGGTGGTCGCTGATGAGCCGGGCCGCGCCGGTGACCCCGGCCGTCGGGCCCAACTCGCCCAGGACTATGGGGAGATTGCCGGTGGCCAGCGGCAGCGACTGCCGGTAGACCTGGGTCCGGACACTGGCCAGCAGCGTGTGCCCGAGGCCGGTCACCCCGCCGCCGATCACCACCAGCGCTGGATTGAAGAAGCTGACGAGTCCGGCGATCACCTGGCCGACCCGGTTCCCGCCCTCGCGGATGAGGTCGAGCGCGGTGGGGTCTCCGGCGGCGGCCGCCGCGGCGACATCCACCGCGGTCAGCCGGCCCGACTCCTCCAGCCGGGCGGCCAGTTCGGGCGAGCGCCCGGTGCGCGCCGCGTCCTCGGCGTCACGGGCGAGCGCGGCGCCGCTGAAGTAGGCCTCCAGACAGCCCTTGTTGCCACAGGCGCAGGCGCGGCCGTCCGCCACGACCTGGATATGGCCGATGTCCCCGGCGCTGCCGGTCGTACCGCGGTAGACCTCGCCGCCGACGACGATGCCGCAGCCGATACCGGTGCCGATCTTGATGCAGAGGAAGTCCCCGGCGGAGCGCGCGACGCCCGCGTGCTGCTCCCCCATCGCCATCAGGTTCACATCGTTGTCGACCATGACCGGGCAGCCCAGCTCCTGGCTGAGGGCCTCCCGGACCGGAAAGCCGTCCCAGCCGGGCATGATCGGCGGCGCGACGGGCACGCCCTCCGGGAAGCGGACCGGACCGGGAACGCCGATCCCCGCCCCGTCGAACTCCTCGGCGAGCCCGGTGACCTTGAGCTTGGCCGCCATGGCGAGCACCTGCTCGAAGATGGCGACGGGCCCTTCGCGGACGTCCATGGGGTGGTTGAGATGCCCCAGCACCTCCAGCTCGGCGTTGGTCACGGCCACATCGATGGATGTGGCGCCGATGTCGACGCCGAGGAAGCGCAGGGCGGGCGCCAGCCGGATGTTGTGGGAGCGCCGGCCACCGCGCGAGGCGGCGAGTCCGTCGGCGACGACCAGTCCGGTCTCCAGCAGACGGTCCACCTCGACGGCGAGCTTGGAGCGCGACAGGTCCACCTGGTCGCCGAGCTGCGCGCGGGAGTTGGGCCCACCGTCGCGCAACAGTCTGAGCAGTCGCGCCTGATGGGCGTTCGCGGGTCGTGCCGTCATACGTCTCACGCGCCCCTCCCCGCCTTCTCGGCCATGTTTGCCGGGCTTTCGAGGGAACGTAGCAGCGCTTGCCCTCAGTGGGAAGAAGTTGAGCGGGAATCCGTCCCAACTTTCTCCACACCGAGGACAAAGCTGTTTTTTGGCATGCCTTTTGGGGCCCCGTGGGGCCTTGTGTCTGTCTTTTCCCGTCTGTTACTGCTCTTCTCGTCCACACTGAATGTCCGAGAAGTACTGAGGGCTCACCACCCGCTACGGAGAGCCCGCGGCCCGGCCGGTCAGGACGGCCGGGACGGTGACTGGGTGCGGTGGTGGTAGGTCGTACGGGTGTGCTCGGTGTGCGCCTTCATCACCTCGACCGCGCGCTTCTCGTCCCTCGTCGCGATCGCGGCGATCAGCTCCCGGTGCTCGATCCAGGACTGTTTGCCCCGCTGCCGGGCGACCGGCGTGTAGTACCAGCGCACCCGGCGGTCCACTCTCGCGGCCAGTTCGGCCAGTACGAGATTGCCCGCCAGCTCCATCACCTTGGCATGGAAGGCCGCGTTGGTGGCGACCGTCAGATCGACATCGTCGTCCGCCACGGACTGCTCCCCCTGGGCGCACAGCGCCTCCAGCGCGGCGATCCCGGCCGAGCCGGAGTTGGCGGCGGCGAGCCGGGCGGCCTCCGCCTCCAGAAGCGTACGGACCGAGAGCAACTGGTCCGCCTCCTCCTCGGTCGGCTCATGGACGAAGGCGCCCTGAGCCGGGCGCAGATCCACCCAGCCCTCGGTGTTGAGCCGCTGGAGCGCCTCGCGCACCGGCTGCCGGGAGACGCCGAGATGGCCCGCCAGCTCGCTCTCCACGAGATGCTGGCCCGGCTGGAGCTGCCTGATCGTAATGAGTTCGAGCAGGGCTTCGTACACACGCTCACGCAGCGGACCAGGTCGTTCGAGCTTGGGTACGGCCCCTTGTGCCAGTTTCGCGGACAACATCGCGGGTCCCCCTCTTGGCCGGCGGTGTCAATGACAGTAGCGACTCACTTCAAGACATTGGCTATCGTCTACAGTCTACGAGAACGGCCGGAATTATGGGCACCGGATCACCTGGCCCGCATAGGACAGGTTCCCCCCGAAACCGAAAAGCAATGCTGGGGCCCCGGATTCGACCTCCCCCCGGTCCACGAGCTTGGACAGGGCCATGGGGATCGAGGCGGCGGACGTGTTACCCGATACCACGACATCACGGGCGATGACGGCGTTGATCGCGCCGATCTTCTGGGCGACGGGCTCGATGATCCGCAGGTTCGCCTGGTGGAGCACGACCGCGGCCAGATCCTCGGGAGCGAGCCCCGCCCGCTCGCAGACCTTCCGCGCGATCGGCGGCAACTGGGTGGTGGCCCAGCGGTAGACGGACTGGCCCTCCTGCGCGAACCGGGACGGAGTGCCCTCGATCCGTACGGCATGGCCCATCTCCGGCACCGAGCCCCAGAGCACCGGGCCGATCCCCGGCTCCCCGGCGGTCTCGTCCGCCACGACCACCGCCGCGCCCGCGCCGTCGCCGACCAGCACACACGTGGAACGATCCGCCCAGTCGGTGACCGCCGTCATCTTGTCCGCGCCGATGACCAGCACGCGGGCCGCGGAGCCGGCTCTCACGGCGTGATCGGCGGTGGCCAGGGCATGGGTGAAGCCCGCGCAGACCACATTGAGGTCCATCACCGCGGGCGAGCCCATGGAGAGCCGGGCGGCGACCCGCGCGGCCGTGTTCGGCGAGCGGTCGACGGCGGTGGAGGTGGCGACGAGTACGAGATCGATGTCCGCCGGGGTGAGTCCGGCGGCGGCGAGCGCCTTGGCGCCCGCCTGCGCGGCCAGTTCGTCCACGGGCTCGTCGGGACCGGCGACATGGCGGGTCCTGATGCCGACGCGGCTGCTGATCCACTCGTCACTCGTGTCGACGATGGCCGCCAGATCGTGATTGGTGAGCACCTTGGCGGGCTGATAGTGCCCGAGCGCGGCGATACGAGTGCCGGTCATGCCCGGGACCCCCTCTGCTGTCGACGTCAGGAGTGCTCCAGTCTTGTCAGCGACTCACCGGTAACGGGGCAGGTGATCCGACAGGATTCACCGGCTCCGCTTGGAGAGTCCCGATCAACCGGCCCGGGGAGACCGGCCCCGGCCGACCGGATTCCCGGCCGGGCGGGGGCCGTTCGTCCGGTCAGCCGGTGAAGAGCTGCTTGGCTTTGAGGACCAGTTCGTACACACCGTACGCGAGCGGGAGTCCGACCCAAAGCCAGGCGAAAATGATCAGACCGGTACGCCGGGGTGTCTCAAGCGGCCCGGTCCCGGGCGTCGTGCTGCTGTTCGTCGGCGAGCTGGTCATCCGCTTCCTCCTTCGAGGCCTTCGGGGTGGGGACATGGTGGCGGGGGTGGACGGGCCTGACGAGTTCATTGGCGACGAAGCCGACGACCAGCAGGCCGATCATGATGGTGAAGGACAGTCCGTACAGTCCTGAGCCGCTCTTGCCGGCCGCTTCCTGGCTGTCCGCGACCCCGTTGACGATGAGCGGGCCGAGGACGCCCGCGGTCGACCACGCGGTGAGCAGCCGGCCGTGGATGGCGCCGACCTGGTAGGTGCCGAAGAGGTCCTTGAGGTACGCGGGGATCGTCGCGAAGCCGCCTCCGTAGAAGGAGAGGATCACCAGCGCGCAGAGCACGAACAGCGGCTTGGCGGTGTCGCCGAACAGCGCGATCAGCAGATACATCACCGCGCCCACGCCCAGATAGACGCGGTACATGTTCTTGCGGCCGATCAGGTCCGAGGTGGACGACCAGCCGATGCGCCCGGCCATGTTGGCGGCGGAGAGCAGAGCCACGAACCCGGCCGCGGCCGAGACGGAGACCGGGGTGTCCGTCTCCGCGAAGAAGTCGGTGATCATCGGGGCGGCCTTCTCCAGGATCCCGATGCCCGCGGTGACGTTCATGCAGAGCACGACCCACAGGCACCAGAACTGGGGCGTGCGCACGGCGGAGCGCGCCGACACCTGCGCGGTGGATATCAGCGCGCCCGCGGCGGGCCGCGACGGGCTCTGGGAGGGCCGGTCGCCGGGCCTCGGCACCCGGACCAGCAGCACGCCGAGCGACATGAACACCGCGTACACCAGACCGTGCGTCAGGAAGGCGAGCGCGATGCCGCCGCTGTCCGTCCCGTACGACTCCAGCATCTGCGCGGACCACGGCGAGGCGATGAGGGCGCCGCCGCCGAAGCCCATGATGGCGATGCCGGTGGCCATGCCCGGCCGGTCGGGGAACCACTTGATCAGGGTGGAGACCGGGGAGATGTAACCGATGCCGAGGCCTATGCCGCCGACGAATCCGTAGCCGAAGACGATCAGCCAGTACTGCTCGGTGGCGGCGCCGAGCGCGGCGAGCAGAAAGCCCGAGGAGAAACAGCAGAGGGCGACGGTCATCGCCCAGCGGGGCCCATTGCGTTCGACGAGGGTGCCGCCGAACGCGGCCGACAGGCCCAGCATCACGATGCCGAGCTGGAAGGGGAGAGCGCTCGCGGTGCCGGAGAGACCGAGTGCGGATTCAAGAGCGGGTTTGAACACACTCCAGGCATAGGCCTGGCCGATCGACAGGTGCACCGACAGCGCGGCGGGGGGCACCAGCCAGCGGCTCCAGCCGGCGGGTGCGAGTGGTGGGGTCATGGTCGCGAACTCTAGGAACCGACCAGCCGGTAGGGAAGATCCCTTTGAAGATCAAGGGTGGAGTTTGCCGACTGCATACCGAACGGGAGCCTTGTCGACCACAACTCCATACTGTAGACAATATATCGCCCATCCGGGTGCGAGCAACAGAGTGTGACCCTTCCCTCGGTCCCCCTCAAACCGAACGGAGAGCCCCACCGTGAAAGTCGCAGTTGTCGGCGCCGGAGCGATCGGCGCCTATGTCGGAGCAGCCCTCGATCGAGCGGGCGCCGACGTTCATCTCATCGCCCGTGGGCCGCATCTCGCAGCCATGAGAGAGCACGGAGTCAGGGTGCTCAGCCCTCGCGGCGATTTCACCGCGCGGGTGCACGCCACCGACCGGCCCGAGGACATCGGCCCGGTCGACTATGTGTTCCTCGGCCTGAAGGCGAATTCGTACGCGGCGTGCGGGCCGCTTGTGACTCCGCTGTTCAAGGAGAACACCGCGGTGATCGCCGCTCAGAACGGCATCCCCTGGTGGTATTTCCACGGCCATGGCGGTCCGCATGACGGCCGCCGGGTCGAGAGCGTGGACCCGCTCGGTTCCGTCAGTGCCGTACTGCCGCCCGAGCGTGCCATCGGATGCGTGGTCTACGCCGCGACGGAACTGGAGGGTCCGGGCGTCGTCCGACACCTCGAAGGAACCCGGTTCTCCATCGGCGAACCCAACCGTTCGGTGTCGCCGAGGTGTCTGGAATTCAGCGAAGCGATGTGGACGGGCGGCCTCAAATGCCCCGTCGAGCCCGAGTTGCGCCATGACATCTGGATCAAGCTTCTCGGCAATATCTCCTTCAACCCGATCAGCGCCCTCACCAGGGCCACCATGCGGGAGATGTGCCTGCACTCCAGCACCCGCCAGGTCATCGAGCACATGATGTCCGAGACCCTGGCCGTCGCGGAGGCGCTGGGCTGCCGCCCCGACATCTCCATCGAGAAGCGGCTGGCAGGGGCCGAGCGGGTGGGCGACCACCGCACGTCCACACTCCAGGACCTGGAAAAGGGCAAACCGCTGGAGCTGGACGTCCTGCTCTCCGCCGTGGTCGAGCTGGCGGAGTTCACCGGAGTGCCGGTTCCCACGCTCCGCACGGTGGAAGCGATCTCGGATCTGCTGGCACGCGGCGCGGCCGCCTGATCCCGTACGGCACTACCTGATCCCCGCTCGCGACAGGCGGGTACGCGTCAATTCCCTTACGAGGGGTTCCCACGCGTACCCGCCCTCTGAATACTGTATGCAATGGGCGCGGCCAGTTGGCCCTCACTCATGAGGAGAGCGCGGCGTGAAGAAGCGAGACCGGACACCGAAGACGTATGCCCGTATCACCTATCCAATGGTGCGGGACGAGAAGGGCGGCCCTCTCCGCAGGGCGAGCTGGGACGAGGCGCTGGACCGGGCCGCGCAAGGCCTGGGCGCCGCGCGCGGAGCGTTCGGGATGTTCTCGTGCGCACGCGCGACCAATGAGATGAACTACGTGGCGCAGAAGTTCGCCCGCGTGGTCATGGGCACCAACAATGTGGATTCCTGCAACAGGACCTGTCACGCGCCCAGTGTGGCCGGGCTCTCCGCGGTCTTCGGATCCGGTGGCGGCACTTCCTCGTACGGCGAGGTCGACCACACCGATCTGATCGTGATGTGGGGCTCCAACGCGCGATTCGCGCACCCGATCTTCTTCCAGCACGTACTGCGGGGAATCAGGAACGGCGCGCGGATGTACGCCGTCGACCCCCGCCGCACCTCCACCGCGGAATGGGCGGAGAGCTGGCTCGGGCTGAATGTCGGTACGGACATTCCGCTGGCCCACGCGGTCGGCCGCGAGATCATCCACGCGGGACTGCACAATGTGTCGTTCATCGAGCGGGCGACCACCGGCTTCGAGGAGTACGCGGCCGAGGTCGAGCCCTGGACGCTCTCGGTCGCCGAGAAGGTCACGGGCGTACCGGCCGAGGCCATTCGCGATCTGGCCCACGCCTATGCCCGCGCCGAGCGGGCACAGCTCTGCTGGACGCTGGGCATCACCGAGCACCACAACGGCACCGACAACGTACGAGCGCTGATCAACCTCGCCCTGCTCACCGGGCATGTCGGCCGGTACGGCTCCGGAGTGCAGCCGCTGCGCGGCCAGAACAACGTGCAGGGCGGCGGCGACATGGGCGCCATCCCCAACCGCCTTCCCGGCTTCCAGGACATCCTGGAGGAGGGCGTGCGCCAGAAGTTCGAGACCGCCTGGGACACCGTCATCCAGCCCCAGTACGGGATGACCCTGACGGCCATGTTCGAGGCGATGGAGACCGGCGACCTCAAGGCGGTCTACTGCATCGGTGAGAACCCCGCCCAGTCCGAGGCGGACAGCGAGCAGGCCATCGAGCGTATGAAACAGCTCGACTACCTGGTGGTGCAGGACATCTTCCTCACGAAGACCGCCGAGCTCGCCGATGTGATCCTGCCCGCCACGGCCGCCTGGGCCGAGACCGACGGCACCACCACCAACAGCGAGCGCCGGGTCCAGCGGGTCCGCAAGGCCGTCGAGCCGCCGGGCGAGGCCCGCGAGGACATCGACATCATCTGCGATCTGGCGGGCCGTCTCGGGCACCCCTGGAAGTACGCGGACGCCGAGTCGGTCTGGAACGAGCTGCGTTCGGTCTCCCCCGACCACTACGGGATGACCTACGAGCGGCTGGAGGAGCACCAGGGAATCCAGTGGCCGTGCCCCGACACGGAGAAGCTCGAACCGACCTATCTGCACGGCCGGCTGTGGGAGGCGGACCCCGCCAAGCGCGGCAGGCTCGCGCCGTTCGGCATCGTCAAGCACGACCCGCCGGTCGATCTGACGGATGATCAGTTCCCGATCAGGCTCACCACGGGCCGCCGGCTCGACTCGTACAACACCGGGGTGCAGAGCGGGAGTTTCGCCTCCCCGCTGCGGCGCGGCGAGTATGTGGAGCTGTGCCCGGAGGACGCCGAGCGGTACGGGGTGACGGTCGGCGAGGAGGTACGGATCAGCTCCCGGCGCGGCACCGTCCAGGCTCCGGTCTGGATCGACCCGGGACTGCGGCCGGGCCTGGCCTTCATGACCATGCACTTCCCGGACGAGGTGGACACCAACCAGCTCACCATCGAGGCCAATTGCCCGATCGCGGGCACCGCCGAGTTCAAGGCGTCGGCCATCCGGATCGAGAAGCTGCCCGTGACCACCACCGCGTCCCTGTCCGCGTCCGCGTGAGGAGCTGAACATCAGTGGATCTGCACTTCGGTGACAGCAAGCCGACCGACGAGGAACGGGCGGCGGTCGACGAGCTGCTCGGCCCGGCGTCGACGGCGTGGGAAGGCGCGGACGACCGTACGGACACGGATCTGCGCTGGGCACGGGGCGGCCGCGAGGCACGCGAGCGGCGCGACCTGCTGTTGCCGGGGCTGCACGCGATCAACGACCGGATCGGCTGGATCAGCGAGGGCGCGCTGGACTACCTCTGCCGGCGGCTCACGGTGCCGCCGGCCGAGGCGTACGGCGTCGCCACTTTCTACGCGATGTTCGCCGTCAAGCCGCGGCCCGCGAAGGTGCTGCACGTCTGTACCGACCTGGCCTGCGCCGCGCATGGCTCCGGGACGCTCTGCGCGGCCCTGGAGGAGCGCCTCGGCGCGGCGGGCTCGGCCTCCGGCGGCGTGGTCTGGCAGTCGAGCCCCTGTCTGGGCCTGTGCGAGCGGGCTCCGGCGGCGCTGGTGATCCAGGCGGGCGCGCCGTCCGGGGCCGCCCCTCCCGAACCACCCCTGACGCCGGCTCCGCGCGGGACGGCGCGGAGCCGGCACCCGCTCCCTGGGGCGCCCGCCCCTCCTGGCCGGCCGCGGCGGACCCGGCGGGCCCGCTGCGGCCGGCCGCGACGGCCAACGGCGCGCACGGCGTACAGCCCGCGGACCCGGCCGGCACGCCCCATGAACCCGCGCCCCGGCCCTACGCCACGGCCGTCATCGCGCCCGCGACCGCCGAGGCGCTCGTACTCGCGGCGGCGGAGCCCCAGGCGGCACCTGCCGAACCGGCCGCCGCAATGGCCGTACCGCAGGCCGGGCAGCCGGGGCTGACCCTGCTCCGGCGCGTCGGGGTCGTCGATCCGTACAGCCTCGACGACTACCGCGCGCACGGCGGCTACGCGGCGCTGCGGCGGGCGTTCGACCTCGGGCCCGCCGGAGTCATCCGGGAGGTCACCGACTCCGGTCTGGTGGGCCGCGGCGGCGCCGCATTCCCCACCGGCCGCAAGTGGCAGGCCACCGCCTCGCAGCCCGCGCACCCGCACTATCTGGTGTGCAACGCCGACGAGTCGGAGCCCGGCACCTTCAAGGACCGGGTGGTCATGGAGGGCGACCCGTACTCGCTGATCGAGTCGATGACCGTCGCCGGGTACGCGGTCGGCGCGTCGCGCGGCTTCCTGTATCTGCGCGGCGAGTACCCGCGCGCCCTGCGCCTCCTGCAGAACGCGATCGACCAGGCGCGCGCCCGCGGGCTGCTCGGGGACGACATCCTCGGGCAGGGGTACTCCTTCGACATCGAGATCCGGCGCGGCGCGGGCGCGTACATCTGCGGCGAGGAGACCGCGCTGTTCAACTCGATCGAGGGCTACCGGGGCGAGCCGCGCTCCAAGCCCCCGTTCCCCGTGGAGAAGGGCCTGTTCGGCAAGCCCACCGCCGAGAACAACGTCGAGACGCTGATCAATGTGCTGCCGATCCTCACCGAGGGCGGCCCGGCGTTCAAGGCGATCGGCACCGCCCAGTCCACGGGCCCCAAGCTCTTCTGTGTCTCGGGCAATGTGGAGCGCCCCGGCATCTACGAGCTGCCGTTCGGCGCCACCCTCGGCGAACTGCTCGATCTGGCGGGCCCCTCGCCCACCATGCGGGCGATCCTGCTGGGCGGCGCGGCGGGCGGTTTCGTACGGCCCGACGAGCTGGACATCCCGCTCACCTTCGAGGGCACCAGAGCGGCGGGCACCACACTCGGCTCCGGGGTGGTGCTGGTGCTGGACGACACCGTCGAACTGCCCAGGATCCTGCTCCGTATCGCCGAGTTCTTCCGTGACGAGTCCTGCGGGCAGTGTGTGCCCTGCCGGGTCGGCACGGTGCGCCAGGAGGAGGCGCTGCACCGGATCGTGGACCGCACCGGCGCCGCAGCGGCCGGCGACATCGCGCTGCTGCGCGAGGTCGGGCAGGCCATGAAGGACGCCTCCATCTGCGGTCTCGGACAGACCGCGTGGAACGCCATCGAGTCCGCCATCGACCGTCTGGGGGCCTACAAGTGACCGCGATACCGCTGCAACTGCCGCGCCGTCTGATCGAGTTCACACTCGACGGCCAGGAGACCCGGGTGCCGGAGGGCTCCACGATCCTGGACGCCTGCCGGGCCGCGGGCAAGGACATCCCCACGCTCTGCGAGGGCGACACACTGACACCGAAGAACGCCTGCCGGGTCTGTGTGGTCGAGGTCGAGGGCGCGCGTGTGCTGGCCCCCGCCTGCTCGCGCAAGGCCGAGGCCGGTATGACCGTCAGCACGGACAGCGAGCGGGCCCGGCACAGCCGGAAGATCGTCCTCGAACTCCTGGCCTCCTCCACGGACCTCTCGACCACCCCGAGGGCCGCCGAGTGGATCAAGGAGTACGAGGCGAAGCCCGAGCGCTTCGGCGAGGACGCGGCCCGGCTCAACGAAGAACCAAAAGTTGATAATGATCTGTACGTTCGCGACTACGACAAGTGCATTCAGTGTTACAAATGTGTCGATGCGTGTGGCGAGCAGTGGCAGAATTCCTTCGCGATCTCGGTGGCCGGCCGCGGTTTTGACGCACGCATCTCGACCGAGCACGACACTCCGCTCACCGATTCGGCGTGTGTTTACTGTGGCAACTGCATCGAGGTCTGTCCGACCGGAGCACTCAGCTTCAAGACGGAATTCGACATGCGGGAAGCCGGGACATGGGACGAATCGGCCCAGACGGAGACGACCACGATCTGCGCTTACTGCGGCGTCGGCTGCAATCTGACACTGCATGTGCAGGAGAATGAGATCGTCAAGGTCACCTCTCCGCACGACAATCCCGTGACGCACGGAAACCTGTGCATCAAGGGCCGCTTCGGCTTCCAGCACGTACAGCAGCGCTGAGCGCCAGACGAGTAGGACTGATCACCATGGGACGGGTCACCGAACGCCGTCGCACCATCCGTATCCGGGACGGGGCCACCTCTGCCCGGCCCGACACTCTGGTGGCGGAAGAGCCACTGGAAATCCGGCTGAACGGCAAGCCGCTCGCCATCACGATGCGCACGCCCGGCGATGACTTCGCGCTCGCCGCCGGTTTCCTGGTGAGCGAGGGCGTGCTCGCGTCGAACGCCGACGTACGGTCCATCGTGTACTGCGCCGGGGCGAAGGCCGACGGCTCGAACACGTACAACGTGGTCGATGTCCAGCTCGCCCCCGGCGTCCCGGTCCCGGACATCACGCTGGAGCGCAATGTCTACACGACCTCGTCGTGCGGACTGTGCGGCAAGGCCAGCCTGGACGCCGTCCGGACCACGGCCCGCTTCCCGATCGGTGACGACCCCCGGCTCCGGGTGGAGCCGGAGCTGCTCGCCGACCTGCCCGACCGGCTGCGGGCGGCACAGCAGGTCTTCGACCGGACCGGGGGCCTGCACGCGGCGGCGCTCTTCTCGGAGGCCGGCGAGATGCTGGACGTCCGGGAAGACGTGGGCCGGCACAACGCGGTCGACAAGCTGGTCGGCCGGGCACTGCGGCAGGATCTGCTGCCGCTGTCCCGGTCGATCCTGCTGGTGTCGGGCCGTGCCTCCTTCGAGCTGGCGCAGAAAGCCGTGATGGCGGGGATTCCGGTGCTGGCGGCGGTGTCCGCACCGTCGTCGCTCGCCGTCGACCTCGCGGCGGAGACCGGGCTGACCCTGGTCGGATTTCTGCGCGGCTCGTCCATGAACGTGTACGCGGGCGACGAGCGTATCGCCCTGCACACCGGGGTGTAACACTCCCCGCTGCACGGGATGACGGTCCGGCCGGCGGGGAGCGCCCCCTGCGTCGGCCGGGCCCATTCCGGCACTCACTCGACACACTGGCGGACACTGGCGGATGCGTTTTGTCCTATCCGGTGCCGGGCGGCAAACCCGGCCCGTCCGGCGTTTGAGGACGGACCGGCCCCGCGCGGACGCGGTGACCTTACGTCGGCGGTCAGTCGGTCAGAGCGTGGCCCGGGCCGCAGCCGGGGTCGTCGGGCGGGCCGCGGCGCGGCGCGCCAGCAGTGCGCAGACCATGATCTGGAGCTGGTGGAAGAGCATCAGCGGGAGCACCGCCAGGCTCGCCTGCGGGCCGAACAGCACGCTCGCTATCGGGAGTCCCGACGCCAGGCTCTTCTTCGAGCCCGCGAACTGGATCGCGATCCCGTCCGCCCGGCCGAAGCCCAGGCGTTTCGCCCCGTACCAGCTCAGCGTCAGCATCGCCGCCAGGAGCGCCGCCTCCACCAGGAGCAGGGACGCCAGGTCCTTCGGGGTCACCCGGTGCCAGACGCCCGCCGTCATGCCCTCGCTGAACGCCGTGTAGACGACGAGCAGGATCGACCCCCGGTCGACGGAACCCAGCAGCCTGCGGTGCCGGACGACAAAGCCGGACACCCGGCGCCGCAGCAACTGCCCCGCCAGGAACGGCAACAGGAGCTGTGCCACGATCCCGGCCACCGAGCCCGCGGAGATTCCCCCGCCCCCGCCCCCGCCGCCGCCGCCGATCAGCAGTGCCGCCAGCAGCGGTGTGATCACGATGCCCGCGAGGCTGGAGAACGATCCGGCGCAGATCGCCGCCGGCACATTGCCGCGCGCCATCGCGGTGAAGGCCACCGACGACTGCATCGTCGAGGCCACCAGGCAGAGGAAGAGCACCCCGGTGTAGAGCTGAGGGGTCAGCAGATACGGTACGAGACCCCGCGCGGCCAGCCCCAGCAGCGGGAAGAGCACGAACGTACAGGCCAGCACGGTCGCGTGGAGCCGCCAGTGCCGCAGCCCGTCGGCCACCTCGCGGGTGGAGAGCCGCGCCCCGTACAGGAAGAACAGCAGCGCCACCGCACCGGTTGTCGCACCGCCCGCGACCCCGGCCGCCCGTCCCGAGGCCGGGAGCAGGGCCGCGAGGCCCACGGTCATGAGCAGCGCCAGGACGAACGGGTCGACGGGCAGCCGGGACGGCATCCGCATGCGCGGGAAACGGCGGCGGAGACGGCGGCTGTTCATATGCTCCCCTGCTGGTTCGTTGTCGGGTACACGGCGTACCCGCCCGCCCATGCTGCACTCGTCCCGCCTGATCGGGAAACCCGTACACACCGCTCACTGTTATCGGTGTACGCGATAAACACCGACAGAACCGCGTACTCTGGCCGCGTGTACGACCCCGGACAGCTCCGTACCTTCCTGGCCGTGGCGCAGACCCTGAGCTTCACCCGGGCCGCCCGCCGACTGGGGCTGCGCCAGTCCACGGTGAGCCAGCACATCCGCCGCCTGGAGGAGGCCACGGGCAGGCCGCTGTTCAGCCGGGACACCCATCGCGTGGAGCTGACGGAGGACGGCGAGGCCATGCTCGGCTTCGCCGGGACGATCCTGACGGCCCACGACCGCGCGGCGGCCTACTTCGCGGGTACGCGGCTGCGCGGCCGGCTCCGCTTCGGCGCGTCGGAGGACTTCGTCCTGACCCGGCTGCCGGAGATCCTGGAGTCCTTCCGGCGCGACCATCCCGAGGTGGACCTGGAACTGACGGTGGGGATGTCCGGCAGCCTGCACGCGCGGCTCGCGGCGGGCCGCCTCGATCTCGTACTGGCCAAGCGCCGCGGGGGCGACACCCATGGCGAGCTGGTACGCCAGTCCGTCCTCGACTGGATCGGGGCGCCCCGGCTGCGGATCGACCCGGACCGCCCGCTCCCGCTGATCCTCTTCCCGCCGCCGGGCATCACCCGCGCCCGCGCGCTGGAGGTGCTGGAGGCGCAGGGCAGGCGCTGGCGCGTGGCGTGCACGAGCGCGAGCCTGAGCGGGCTGATCGCGGCGGCCCGCGCGGGCCTCGGCGTCATGCCGCATACGCGCGCGCTGATCCCGCCGGGTCTGGTCCCCGTACCGGCCGCGGCGGGGCTGCCCGAGCTGGGCGAGGTGGACTACGTACTGCTGCACCGCAAGGGGCGCGGGCAGGCGGCGGCCCAGGAGGCCGCGGACGCCCTGGCCTCGGCGATCCTGGCGGGCGGCGACCGGCTGCACCGGCCACCCGCGGACACCTGACCGACCGGGCCGGGCCCGCCCCCGGACACCCGGCGGACCGGCCGGGCCCCGCTCCGTACCGGCTCAGTACAGGTACGGACCAACATCGCGCACCGTAGAGCGCGCGTGTCAGTGCCGTACGGATTCGGTGGAGATTCCGGCCCCACGCGCCCGCTCCGCGCCCGTCCGCCGCCGCCAACTCTCCCACTTCCTCCGTCTTTCCCACCCTGACCTGCGCCAATACCGCCCCGCCCGGATTCCGCTCACACTCTCCCCCCGGGACTCGCGGTGGGGTACCGTCACCCGCGCTGCGCGGAGCGCCACAGGAGCCGCCACAAGGAGCAAGTCATTGCACGAGTTCACCGTCCCCGCCCTGCCGGCCGCCCCCCACGTCGGTGGGCTCGCGGACGCCGTCTTCGCGCATGCGCTCGACGACCCGGACCATGTCGCCCTCGGCCGCAAGGACAAGGACGGCCGGTGGCGGGACGTCACCTCCGCCGGCTTCCGTGACGAGGTGCTCCGGCTGGCGAAGGGACTGCTCGCACAGGGCGTACGGTTCGGGGACCGGGTCGCGATCATGTCCCGTACCCGCTACGAGTGGACTCTCTTCGACTTCGCGCTCTGGTCCATCGGCGCCCAGCCCGTCCCCGTCTACCCCACGTCCTCGGCCGAGCAGGTCCACTGGATGCTCCATGACGCCGAGGTCTCGGCCTGTCTGGTCGAGCACGAGGACCACGCCATGACCGTGGGCTCGGTGATCGACCGGCTGCCCCGGCTCAAACGGCTCTGGCAGCTCGACGCCGACGCGGTCGAGGAACTGTTCGCGGCGGGCGACGGACTGCACGACGAGATGGTGCACCGGCACCGCTGGGCGGTCACCCCGGACTCCGTGGCCACGGTCATCTACACCTCGGGCACCACCGGCCGCCCCAAGGGCTGTGTGCTCACCCACGCCAACTTCATGTTCGAGGCGGACACCGTACTGAGCCGCTGGGAACCGGTCTTCCACACCAAGTCCGGCGACGAGGCCTCGACCCTGCTCTTCCTGCCGCTCTCACATGTCTTCGGGCGGATGATAGAGATCGCGGCGATCCGGGGCCGGGTGAAGCTGGGCCATCAGCCCGCGCTCCAGGCGAGCGCGCTGCTGCCCGATCTGGCCGCGTTCCGGCCGTCGTTCATCCTGGCGGTGCCGTACATCTTCGAGAAGGTGTACGGCGCGGCGCGGCGCAAGGCGGAGACCGAGGGGAAGACGGGCCCCTTCGACAAGGCCGTCGAGGTGGCGGTCCGGTACGCGGAGGCGCAGGAGCAGCGGGCCTTCGGCTTCGGTCCGGGGCCGTCCGCGGCGCTGCGCGTACAGCACCAGTTCTTCGAACGGGCCGTCTACGGCAAGGTGCGCGAGGCGATGGGCGGCCGGGTACGGCACGCCATGTCCGGCGGTTCCGCGATGGACCGGCGGCTCGGGCTCTTCTTCGCGGGCGCGGGGGTCACCATCTACGAGGGGTACGGGCTGACGGAGTCCAGCGCGGCGGCCACGGCCAATCCGCCGGAGCGCACCCGCTACGGCACGGTGGGCCGGCCGATTCCGGGCACCTCGGTGCGTATCGCGGAGGACAGCGAGGTGTGGCTGCGCGGCGGCCATGTCTTCGCCGGCTATCTCAACGACCCGCAGGCCAGCGGCGCCGTACTGCGGGACGGCTGGTTCGCCACCGGTGATCTGGGCGCGCTCGACGAGGACGGCTATCTCACCATCACCGGGCGGAAGAAGGAGATCCTGGTCACCTCCGGCGGCAAGAGCGTGTCGCCGCAGACGCTGGAGGAGCGGGTACGGGCACATCCGCTGGTGGCCCAGTGCATCGTGGTCGGCAATGACCGCCCGTATGTCGCCGCGCTGGTCACGGTGGACCGGGAAGCGGTGGACCACTGGCTCTCGGTCCAGGGCAAACCGCTGCTGAAACCCGCCGAGTTGGTACGGGACCGGGATCTGGAGACGGAGATCAGGCGGGCGGTGGTGGCCGCCAACACCTCGGTGTCCCAGGCCGAGTCGATCCGTACGTTCCGGATCCTGGCGCATCCGTTCACCGAGGAACTCGGGCTGCTCACCCCGTCGCTCAAGCTCAAGCGCAAGGCGATCGAGACCGCGTACGCCGCCGAGGTCGAAGCGCTCTACCGCTAGCGCACTCCGCGGATGGCGGGCTCTACCGTTGGGGCGGAGGACGGGAATCCGTCCGTCGCTGTGATCGTTGGAATGGTCGTTGGAATGACGACACCGACAACACGACACAGCCTCCGACGACGTTAGGATCGACCGCTCGTGACCAAGGTCCCCACCCTTACCCTCAACAACGGCACCGAGATGCCCCAGCTCGGCTTCGGAGTCTGGCAGGTGCCGGACTCGGAGGCGGTGAAGGCCGTCACCACCGCGCTGGAGGCGGGTTACCGCAGCATCGACACCGCCGCCGCGTACGGCAATGAAGAGGGCACGGGCCAGGCCATCGCCGCCTCCGGGACACCCCGGGAGGAGCTGTTCGTCACCACCAAGCTGTCCAACGCCGACCAGGGGTACGACTCGGCCCTGCGCGCCTTCGACACCTCGCTGGCGAAGCTCGGCCTGGACTATGTCGACCTCTATCTCATCCACTGGCCCAGGCCGGCCGCCGGCATGTACGTGGACACCTACAAGGCGTTCGAGAAGATCCTCGCGGACGGCCGCGCCAGGGCCATCGGTGTCTCGAACTTCCTTCCCGAGCATCTGGAGCGGCTGATCGGCGAGACCTCCGTGGTCCCCGCCGTCAATCAGATCGAGCTGCACCCGCAGCTCGCGCAGGCCGAGTCCCGTGCCTTCCACCGCCGGCACGGTGTCGTCACCGAGGCCTGGTCGCCGCTGGGCCAGGGCAAGGGGCTGCTGGAGGTGCCCACGGTGGTCGCGGTCGCCCGGAAGCACGACAGGTCGCCGGCTCAAGTGGTGCTGCGCTGGCATCTCCAGCTCGGGCATGTGGCGATCCCCAAGTCCGTGACGCCGTCCCGGATCCGGGAGAACATCGAGGTGTTCGACTTCGAGCTGGACGCGGACGATCTGGCGGCGTTCGCGGCGCTGGACGAGGGGCGGCGGGTCGGCCCGCACCCGGCGACGTTCGGCGTCTGACCGTCTGGGCCTCTTGGCTTCTGGCCTTCTGGGTTTCTGGGTCTCCGAGCCGGGGAGACACCGCGCGGGTCCGGCTGCGGCAGACGGCGTTACGTGCCCGTCGCCGCGCCCGCGCGGTATTCCTGCGGGCTGACTCCCCGTACCCGCTTGAAGGCCGCACTCAGCGCGAACGAGCCGCTGTAGCCGACCTTCCTGGCCACCGCCTCGACCGTCGCGTCCGTCCCGCGCAGCAGATCGGCTGCGAGCGCGAGCCGCCAGCCGGTGAGATACGCCATCGGGGGCTCCCCCACGAGTTCGGTGAACCGGCGCGCGAGGCCGGCGCGGGAGACTCCGCAGGCGGCGGCGAGTTCGGCGACCGTCCAGGGGCGGGCCGGTTCGCTCTGGAGCAGCCGCAGGGCATTGCCGACGGCCGGATCGGCCATGGCGCGGTACCAGCCGGGGGCCTCGGCGTCCGGCCGCGAGAACCACGCCCGGAGCACACCTATCAGCATCAGGTCCAGCACCCGGTCGAGCACCACGCCCTGGCCGGGTTCGTCCCGGGAGATCTCCTCGTCGAGGACCGTCATCAGGGGGCTGTTCGAAGCGGTGGCGGGGAGGTGGATGAGGGAGGGCAGGGCGTCCAGCAGCCGTCTGCTGACCTCGCCGTCCATCTGGTACGTACCGATGAGGACGGTCGTACCGCCGTCGGAGGCGTTGCCCCAGGTCCGTACGCCCAGCCGCATCGACTGAGCGAGCGGCTCGCCCTCCAGGGTGTGGCAGACACCGCCGGGCCCGATCAGCGCGCGGGGCGCGGTCCCCGGGCTGTCGGCGGTGGTGTACGGCTCGGGGCCGCGGGCGACCGCCACGGCCCCGGGGCGCAGCAGCACCGGTTCCCCGCCGCCGTCGGGGACGATCCACGCCTCGCCGCGAGTGACGCACATCAGACAGAGCGGGGCACGGTCCTCGATCCGGACGGACCACGGCGGTTCCATCACCATGCGCAGCAGAAAAGCCCCCCGGGCCCGCGGTCCGTCCAGGAGTCCGGCGAGTACGTCCATGGTCACCAGCGTAAATGCACCGGAGAGCGGACTCGCCGCCGCACCGATCAGTTCGCGCCGTGTGCCGGGGCAATCTCCTCGACACGCCGCGCGAGCGCGAAGTCCTTCTCGGTGACGGCGCCTCCGGCGTCATGGGTGTGGACGGCGAGAGCAACGCTCCGGTAGCCGAGCGTCAGATCGGAGTGATGGTTCAACTCCTCCTGGATCCGGGCGACATGGACGACCATGGCGGTGGCGGCGAAGTGGCTGCCGATCCGGTAGGTGCGGGCGATGCGACTCTCCGTCAGGGACCAGCCGGGCAGGTCGCGCAGCCGGTCCTCGATCTCCTGCTGCGACAGCGGTGGGGTGGCCATGGGGCGGGGGCTCCTTCCGGGTACGGGCGGCGGACCCGGCCGACGATACGTCGTACGGCGGGGGTTGCCCGGCCGCCGTGCCACGACGGTCAGCCCTCGGTTCTCGCGCGTTTCCCGAGCCGGCTTGCCAGGGCGACACATCCCGCGGCCAGAGCGGTGGCCGCGGCCGTACTTCCCACCACGATCGCCCAGTTCAGCGGATAGTCGTGCGGGAGTACGGACGGATTGCCCGGTTTTCCGGGGCGCAGCAGCAGGGGCAGCGCGAGCAGGGTCAGACAGCCCGCCGTCAGCAGTCCGGCGCGCAGCACCGGGCGGAGCCGCGTTCCCGCGATGAGCAGTCCGGCGGCGAGGACCAGCGGGACCAGGACCCCGTCGTGCAGGACGACGGCTCCGGCGAGCCAGAGGGCGACCCCGGCCACACCTCCGGGGCCGGTACCGACGAGGAGTTGCAGGCCGCCGAAGCCCAGGGCGAGTACGCCCACGGCTCCCAGGACGGTCCGCGCGAAACCGGCGGCGCCCCTAGGCCCTGTCCGGCGGATCTTCGCGGGCCCGGAACGCCTGGCACGGCACCTCGCTGCGTTGTCGGAGTCGTCCAAGTACGTCCAGTACGAGGACGATCCTCCGCCTTGCGATCCACCGCACCAGCCGCCCCGGGCTGATCCACAAAGATCCACCGGACAGGACCTAGGCCGCGTGATACGCGTGATACGCCTGGTGCTCATGCCAGGACCTCCAGCCGGGTGACCCACTTCGTCTGGAGCACGCCGGGCCGGTTGGGCGCGATGATCCGCGCGGGATAGCCGTGGTCGGGGGCGAGGACCGCGCCGTTGAGGCGCAGGGCCAGCAGGGTGAGTCCGTCACGGGTGTAGGCGCGGTCCATCTCGGTGACGCCGTAACCGCCCTGCCGCTGCAAGGAGACGATCCGCAGCGGCGCTCCCTCGGGCAGGCCCGCGCGCGCCAGCAGGTCCTTGATACGGACGCCTTCCCAGTGTGCCGACTTCGACCAGCCCTCCACGCAGGCGATGGGCAGCTCGACGCGGTGCTGGCGCATCGCACGCAGCTCGGCGAGGGTCAGTTCGTACGGCTTCGGGCCGTCCACCCGCAGCCGCCAGGAGCGCAGGTCGTCGCGGGTGATTCCGGCGGCGGCGAACGTGCGGTTGACGGGCAGTCCCTGGGGGCCGGTGTCGGGGTCGCGCGGGGCGAGCAGTGCCAGATCCTTGAGCGGGGTGACGGACTGGCCGGCCGATACGAGGGTGACGGCACCGACCGAGGCGGCGAGTCCGAACAGCAGCGACCGCCGGTCCGTACGGTCCACGGCGAGTTCGGCTCCGTCCGCGCCAGGATCCGCGGCGGCCTCCGGATCCGCGGCGGCCCGGCGACGCCAATGCGCCGCGATCACCGGTGCCTTCACCGCGAGATGGAGCAGCAGCGAGCCGATGACGACCCAGGCGAGCGACCAGTGGACCTGCCGGAAGGAAAAGGGCCAGGGATACCACTGCACGGTATTGAGCAGCCCCATGAACACTTCGAGCAGAGTGGCCGCCACCAGTATCGCTATCGAGGCGCGCTCCAGGGCGTGAAGTACGGAACGGATTGGCGGCCGGACGAAAAGGCGTGGATAGACCGTCCACAATTTCACCAGCAAAAGCGGAATGGCGGCGATACCGCTGATGACATGAAGTCCTTGGGTGACGCGGTATCCGGATATCGGCCGGGTCGGAAGATGCCCGGCGAGCCACAGGGGCGGCTCCTGGAGGTAATGGCTGAACACCCCGGTGAGAAAGCAGACCAGAATGGCCGGTCCGAGCAGCCGTCCCACCACGGTGGCGGTACGGGGGTCGTGCGAGCGGCCCCGGAAACGGGGCGGAAAGGTCAGGGGCATCGCGTTCTCACCAGTTCGTCAGCAGCAGATGGTTGACCAGCAGAGCCGTGCACGCCCCCGTGGCGAGCCAGCCCCGGCGGTCCCGTACGGGCAGCAGCGCGGCCAGCGCGGGCAGCCACAGGGCGAACGGCAGCCAGATGCGCTCGGTCTCGGCCTTGCTCATCCCGGACAGATCGGCGATGACCAGCGCCAGCAGCACGGCCCCCACCAGCAGCACGAATCGCCCGTCCGTACCGCCGTCCGTACCGCCGTCCGTGCCGCCGTCTCCGCCGGGCTTCCTTCCTCGGCGCAGCCGAGACGGCCGGCGCAGGGCGCGCCCCAGCCCGGCGAGGGAGGCGAGCCCCGCGGTGACGACGAGGGTGGAGAGATTGGCCCACACCCAGTAGCCGTACGGGCGTTCCCGGGCGACCCCCTGGTAGTAGCGCTCCACCAGCAGGTCGTACGCCTCCCACCACCGGAACCCGGCCAGCAGGAACACCGCCGTCACCGCCGCGAACCCCAGCAGGGCGAACGGCAGCGGCCGGGCCGTGCGGGCGATCAGGAGCACCGCCACCGCCGGGACCGCCATGAGCGTCAGTCCGTACGAGAGGTACATGGCCAGGCCGAGGAGCAGCCCGGCGCCCGACGCGGCAGCCCAGGGCGCCCGTACGGTTCGGGTCGCCGCGAGCGTGAGCAGGGCGAGGGCCCAGGCGGCGACGGCCGCGAAGTAGCCGTCGGCGGACGCGCCGATCCAGACGGCCGCCGGGGCGAGGACCAGAAAGGGCGCGGCGGCGCGCGCGGCCCGCTCGGCGCCCAGTGCGCGCATCGTGACCAGGACGGCGGCGGCCGTCGACGCGCCCGTGGTGATACAGAACGCCGAGGCCCAGGCCCCGCCGCCGAGGCCGATCCGGTCGAGCCCGACGAAGGTCAGCACGGCGGCCGGGGGGTGCCCGGCGATATGTGTCGGCCAGTAGTCCGGCGAGTTCATCAGGATGTGGTGGGTGAAGTCGCGCAGGGTGGCGGGGATGTCCTGGAACCGGTCGACGGCGCTGAGGTATTCGTGCCGGGTGGTCAGCCGGTCCGCCACGCCCCGCTGCCAGCCGTCCACCAGCGCCAGCGACCAGATCCAGGCCATGGCGACGGCCCAGCTCCCCCAGACCAGCCGCCGCCAGGACAGCCTGGCGGCGAGGCCCGGCCCGTACGCGACGGCCAGGGCGGCGACGAGCAGCGCGGGGACGGTCCCGGGGCCGAGGTGCGGCCTCCACTCGGCCAGCAGGGGCGCCCAGGAGACATGGAGGGTGCCGTCGTACCGCTCGATCAGCGCACCGGCCACGGAGGCGACGAGATAGAGCAGTACGCCCGCTCCGGCGGCCGACAGATCGGGGCGGCGGTCGGCGGACGCGGGTGACGACGGGCGGGTGAGGGCGTCAGGGGCCGCGGTGCCGGTGGGCGGGTCCGGGGACGGGCCGGGGTGCGGAAGCAGGGTCACGCCGTCACGGTAGGCGCGTGATCACGCCGTACGGGGCAGCCGTCGGCCCATGTCACCGAACCGTCAGATCCGCCCGGGACGCGCCCCGGAGAAGCTATGTCGCAGCCGCGAACGGCGTGCGCCTCGTCCTACGGTCACCCATATGAAGGTACCCGCCCGATTCGTCCCCTCCTGGCCCAGCCCGCTGCGCGGCCCCTGGCTGACCTCGGTCTTCGCCGTGGCACTGCTCGTCGGCATCCCCCTCCTCTTCCTCACCGGTCTGGTCTCGTACACCGCGTACAACCCGGATCTCGCCCCCGTCAACGACATGACACCGGACAAGGGGGTGCTCGGCTTCTATCTCCTCGCCTGGCCGACCGATCCGTACTGGCTCTACCGCGTCACCCAGGGCGTGCATGTGACGCTCGGGGTGGTGCTCGTGCCCGTACTGCTCGCGAAGCTGTGGTCGGTCGCGCCGAAGCTCTTCGCACGGCCCCCGGTGCGCTCACCGGGGCACGCTCTGGACCGGCTGTCACTGCTGCTGCTCGTCGGGGGCGCGCTGTTCGAGTTCGCCACCGGCATCCTCAACATCCAGTTGAACTACATCTTTCCCGGCTCGTTCTATCCGCTGCACTTCTACGGGGCGTGGGTGTTCATCGGCGCGTTCGTCGTGCACGTGGCGCTGCGGCTGCCGCGTACGGTACGGGCGCTGCGCGGCCGGGACTTCCGGGCCGAGCTGCGGACCCCGCGGGCGCGGACGGTACCGGAGCCGCCCGACACGACGGGCCTGGTCTCCCGGACACCCGGTCCGCCGACCGTGTCGCGGCGGGGCGCGCTCGGGATGGTGGGGCTCGGCTCGGTGGTGCTCTTCGTGGTGACGGCCGGGCAGAGCATCGGCGGGCCGGTGCGCGGTACGGCGCTGCTCGCCCCGCACGGCCGCAATCCCGGGCCGGGGCCGAACGGCTTCCAGATCAACAAGGGGGTGGCGGCCACCGGGGTCCGCGCGCGGGACATCGGTCCGGACTGGCGGCTGACGGTACGGGGCGGGGGCCGGGAGTCCGTACTGACCAGGGAGGAGCTCGAACGGCTCCCCCAGCACCGCGCCGATCTGCCGATCGCCTGTGTGGAGGGCTGGTCCACGTCGGATCAGCGGTGGGAGGGCGTACGGCTCGTCGATCTGGCCGCGCTGGTCGGGCTGGGGCACGCGCCGCCGGCGGTGTATGTGGAGTCGGCGCAGCGGCACGGCTCCTTCCGCGCGGTCGCGCTCCGCGACAACCAGGTGCGTGATCCCCGCTCGCTGCTCGCGCTGCGGGTCAACGGGGCGGTGCTGTCGCCGGATCACGGCCATCCGGCGCGGATCATCGTGCCGGGCGCGCCGGGTGTGATGAACACCAAGTGGGTACGGCGGCTGAGCTTCGGGGAGTCGTCATGGCCCGTCTGATCCGTGAGAGCGCGAACAGATGGCGGGCGATGCGTCTCTACCGGCGGCGGCTCGGGGCCGGGGAGCGCTTCCGGCGGCTGTACGGGGAGTCGCCGCTGCAACTCCTGCTACTGCTGGCCTCGTTCGCGCTCTGCGCCTATGCCGGGATCAGACTGCTGAGCGGCGACTGGCTGCTGATCCTGATCTGGTTCGTGGGGGCCGCGGTGCTGCACGATCTGGTGCTCGTACCGCTGTACTCGCTCGGCGACCGGGGCGCGGAGGCGGCGCTGCGGCCGGGCCGTGAGCGGCCGGGCCGTGATGCGCGCGGGGAGCGCGGGCCCGGGGTGAACCATCTGCGCGTCCCGGCGTTTCTCTCGCTGCTGTTGCTGCTCGTCTACTGGCCGCTGGTGCTGCGGGCCTCCAAGCCGTACGAGGACGCCACCCGGCTCAGCATCGATGTGTTCCTGGGGCGCTGGCTGCTGATCACGGCCGCGCTGTTCGCGCTGTCCGCCGTGTGGCTGGTGGTGCGGCTGTACACGGACCGGCGGCGGGCCCACGCCGGGGTGGAGCCGTGAGGGAGCCGTACCCGCCCGGCCGGTGGGGCCGGGCGGGTCGGCGACCGGTCAGCCGTCAGCCACGGGCCAGCCGCAGGGTGACCAGTTGGAACGGGCGCAGCGACAGCCGTACCTCGCCGTCGGTCAGCTCCGGCCGCTCCCGGCCCTCCTCGCCTCCCGTGTCCCGCAGCGGGCGCTCCAGCAGGTCGGTCACGGTGAGCCCGGTCGCCTCGAAGCCGATGCCGACACGCGCCTTGGCCCGGCCGCCGGCCGACTCGTAGAGCCGTACGACCACATCGCCGCTGCCGTCGTCGGCCAGCTTCAGCGCGCTGACGACCACCGCGTCGTTGTCGACGGTGACCAGCGGGGCCACGTCGGTGTCCCCGGGGACGCGGCGCTCCGGCAGATTGATCCGGTAGCCCTCGCGGACGGCGTCGCCGATGGACGCGCCGGGCGCCAGGGCGTGGCGGAAGCGGTGCACTCCCTGGTCGGTCTCCGGGTCGGGGAAGCGGGGCGCGCGCAGCAGCGAGACCCGGACGGTGGTGGTCGTACCGGAGTCGGACGCGCGGACCGTACGGGTCACGTCGTGGCCGTACGTCGAGTCATTGACCAGCGCGACGCCCCAGCCCGGCTCCTCCAGATGGACGAAGCGGTGGTTGCAGGCCTCGAACTTGGCGGCCTCCCAGCTCGTGTTGGTGTGGGTGGCCCGGTGGACATGCCCGAACTGGGTCTCCGAGGCGTACCGCTCGGCGTGCACGTCCAGCGGGAAGGCGGCCTTCAGGAACTTCTCGGTCTCGTGCCAGTCGACCTCGGTGTCGATGTCGAGCCGCTTGGCGCCCGGCGCGAGGGTCAGCACCTGGGTGACCTTCGACGCGCCGAAGGAGCGGACGACGCGCACGGCCGCGGCTCCCGCCTCCCCCGCCGGGCCGATCGAGTCGAGACCGGTGAGGTCGGTGACGGTGTTGCGGTAGAACTCGTCGACGTCCCAGGCGTCCCACTGGTTGGGGAAGTCGGGATGGATCTGGAGCAGATTGGCGGCCTCGCCGGGGGCCACGGTCTCCCGCTCGGCGCTGATGTCGTACACCGACACGACCAGCCCGCGGCCATCGATCTCGACCTCCAGCAGCCCGTTGCTGAGGACATAGCCGCCGTCCTCGCGCGGCAGCAGCTCGGCGGTGCCGCCGCCGGCGGCCTGGCCCGCCGCGCCCGCCGCGACACCGCCGCGGCTGTGCGGCGCGGAGTTGAAGAGCAGGGTCCTGGAGCCGGAGGGGTCACCGGCGAGGGCGCGCTGCGCGGTGCCGATGACGCCGGTCAGCTCCTCGGCGACGGCCGCGTAGGTCCTGCGGGCCTCGCGGTGCACCCAGGCGATGGACGAGCCGGGCAGGATGTCGTGGAACTGGTGGAGCAGGACCGTCTTCCAGATCCGGTCGAGCTGCTCGTACGGGTACGGGGCCCCGGTCCGTACGGCGGCGGTGGCGGCCCACAGCTCGGCCTCGCGCAGCAGGTGTTCGCTGCGGCGGTTGCCCTGCTTGGTCTTCGCCTGGCTGGTGAGGGTGGCGCGGTGCAGCTCCAGATACAGCTCGCCGACCCAGACCGGCGGGTTCGCGTGCTCGGCCTCGGCCTTGGCGAAGAAGGCGCCGGGGGTCTCCCACTCGACGGTGGCTGAGCCTTCGAGGCTGCGCAGCCGGGCGGCCTTGGCGATCATCTCGCGGGTGGTGCCGCCGCCCCCGTCGCCCCAGCCGGTCGGCGCGAGGGAGTGCCTGGCGACCCCCTTCTCCTTGAAGTTCCGTGCGGCGTGCGCGATCTGAGCGCCCGTCATGGCGCAGTTGTAGGTGTCGACGGGCGGGAAGTGGGTGAAGATCCGCGTCCCGTCGATGCCCTCCCAGGTGAAGGTGTGGTGCGGGAAGCTATTGATCTTGCTCCAGGAAATCTTCTGTGTGAGCAGCCACTTGGAGCCCGCGGCCTTGATGATCTGCGGCAGTCCCGCGGCGAAGCCGAAGGTGTCGGGCAGCCACGCCTCGTCGTTCTCGACGCCGAACTCGTCGAGGAAGAAGCGCTTTCCGTGCACGAACTGCCGGGCCATCGCCTCGGAGCCCGGCATATTGGTGTCGGACTCGACCCACATGCCGCCGGCCGGTACGAACCGGCCCTCCGCCACGGCCTTCTTGACCTTGGCGTAGACCTCGGGCCGGTGCTCCTTGATCCAGGCGAACTGCTGCGCCTGGGACATCGCGAAGACGAACTCCGGCTCGTCCTCCAGCAGGGCCGTCATATTGGCCGTCGTACGGGCCACCTTGCGCACGGTCTCGCGCAGCGGCCACAGCCACGCCGAGTCGATGTGGGCGTGGCCGACCGCGCTGATGCGGTGCGAGGTCGCGGGCGCGGGGGTGGCCAGCACCTCGGCGAGCCGCTCCCGCGCGGCGGCCGCGGTGCCGTTGACGTCCTGGAGGTCGACCACGTCGAGGGCACGGCCGACGGCGCGCAGGATCTCCCAGCGGCGGGCGCCGTCGACGGGCAGCTCGGCCATCAGCTCACCGAGCACCTCCAGGTCCTGCACGAGCTGCCAGACGGTCTCGTCGAAGACCGCGAGATCCATCCGGGCGAGGGTGTACTGCGGTTCGGTGCCCGCGGTCTCCTTGTCGCCGAGCTGGGTCGGCAGGAAGGGGTGGTAGTCGAGGATCACCGGGTTGGAGGCTGCCTCGATGTGCAGCAGGACCTCTTCGCCGCCCGCGACGGGCGCGCCGATCCGTACCCACTGGTTGCGCGGGTTGAGGCCCTTCACCGGGGAGCCGTCGGGCCGGTAGACAAGGCCCTCGCACTGGAATCCGGGCATGTTCTCGTCGAAGCCGAGGTCGAGCAGGGCCTCCACGGTGCGGCCCGCCCACCGCTCGGGGACGGTGCCGGAGACCCGGAACCAGCTCGTGCCCCAGGGGGCGCCCCAGCGGTCGCCGGCCGCGATCGGCACGGCCGGGGCCGCGAGGCCCTCCTCGACCGGTACGGGCTCGCCCGGCGCGTGCCAGACGGCGATGTCCAGCGGTACGGATTCGGGGTATACGGCGGGCCGGATGCGCTCGTCGAGGACCCGCTTGAGGCGGCCTTCGACCAGGCTGCGGTCGTCGTGCATGAGGGGACGCTCCTGGGGTGCGTGAGGGTGCGGTGGGTGCGGGTGCGGGGATACGGCTGGCCGGGCGGGTGGGGCTTCGGTCGGGTGGTTACGGGGGCGGTGCTTCGGACGGGGCCGCGGTGGCGCGCGGGATCAGCCGACCTCGTCCGGGCGGACGACCTCGGTGATACCGCGCCCCGCCAGATGCTCCTTGTCCTCGGCCCGGCCCGCAAGAACCGCAGTCGGACGGACGCCCTCCTCGGTGAGCCGGGCGAAGGCCTCGAAGAACGCTCCGCCGGGGCCGCAGGTCGCCCGTGTGGGCGCGCTCCCACCGTCCGCGCTGCTCCCGCCCGTACCGCCTGTACCGCCCGTACCGTCGCCGACGTCCACGACGAGCGCGGTGGTACGGGGCGCCGGCACGTACTCCCGGCCACGTCGCTCCGCGACGATCCGCGCGAGCGACGCCCCGGCCGGTTTGACCCGCCGGTCGTTGGTGAGCAGCCCGAGGGTGTACTCCAGTTCGGGGAAGTCGGCGAGCGAACGCGACACGTCGTGCGAGCACCACCAGGTGATGCCCCAGACGTCGGCGCAGTCCAGTGCGTTGGCCACGGTCGCCTCGGTGAACGCGGCGGCGTGCTCGGCCGGGATCACCGGCGCCGGGGCGCCCACCTCCTGGAGCCAGACCGGCCGGTGCGGTTCGAGCGCCCAGGCCTTGGACAGCTCGATCATGTACGCGGCGTGGTGCTCGGTGGCGGTGCCGGTACGCCCGTACCGCTGGGCGGTGCCGTTGAACACCCAGGAGTGCACGGCGGTGACGGCGCCGATCCTGGCCGAGTGCGCCGGGGTGAAGGGATGTCCGTCCTGGTACCAGGCGGCGTCGTACTCGGCGTGCAGATGGAGCCGGCCGGGCGCCCCCTCCTCGCACGCCGCCAGCAGCCGCCGGAGCCAGCCGACCGCCTGCTCCGGGGTGATGGGGTCGGGATCGGGGTGCGGCGGCCCGGAGAACTGGTTGATCTCGTTGCCGACGGTCATCCCGATGAAGTTGGGCCGGTCGGCGAGGGCGGCGGAGAGCGTCCGCAGATACTCGGCCTGCGCGGAGACGACATCGTTGTCGGTGAAGATGTTCCTCCGGTGCCAGGTCCGGGTCCAGGCGGGCAGGAAGTCGAAGCTCGACAAGTGCCCCTGGAGTCCGTCGACATTGACGTCCAGTCCGCGTTCGGCCGCGAGATCGGCGAGCTGGACGAGCTGGTCCACGGCCCGTGGTCGGATCAGGGTCCGGTTGGGCTGGAAGAGCGGCCACAGCGGGAAGACCCGGATGTGGTCGAGCCCGAGGTCCGCGATGGAGTCGAGGTCGGCCCGTACGGCATCGGGATCGAAGTCGAGCCAGTGGTGGAACCAGCCCTGGCTGGGCGTGTAGTTGACACCGAAGCGCGGTGCGGGCGCGGGTGCCGGCCCGGGCGCGGGCGTCGGCCCCGGTGCCGGTTCGGATGCGGGTGGTGCGGAAGTGCTCATACTGGCAACGTTGTCCTGATTCTGGTCGCGGTACTCGTCAGCCCTTGACTGCGCCTTCGCCGACACCGCGGAAGAAGTACCGCTGAAGGCAGGCGAACAGGATGATCAGCGGGAGTACGGCGATGACCGTACCGGCCGCGACCAGCCGCTCGTCGGTGGCGAACGTGCCGTGCAGATAGTTCAGTCCGACGGTCAGGGTGTAGTTCTCCGGGTCGCTGAGGACGATCAGCGGCCAGAGGAAGTCGTCCCAGGCGCCCATGAACGCGAAGATCGCGACCACCGCGAGGGTGCCCTTGACCGAGGGCAGGGCGATCAGGAGGAACCGCTGCCAGACATTGGCACCGTCGACATAGGCCGCCTCCTCCACCTCGTCCGGCAGGTTGAGGAAGGCGTTGCGCATCAGCAGGACGTTCATCGCGCCGATGGATCCGGGCAGCAGCACCCCGAGCAGGCTGTTGTTGAGACCGAGGTCCCGCATGGTGGTGAACTGGGCGATGATGATGCCCTCGACGGGTACGAGCATGGCGAGGATGAAGGCCAGCGTCGCGGCCCGGCGCCCCCGGTAGCGCATCCTGGCCAGCGCGTAGCCGGCCAGCGCGGCGCCCGCGCAGTTGGTGACCACACTGGCCAGGGCGACCTTGAGCGAGTTGAACGCGTAGTCCCAGACCGGGATGGTGTCGGCGACCCGGCCGTAGTTGTCCAGGGTCGGATCGCTCGGGAAGAACGTCGGCGGGGAGCTGAAGATGTCCTCCTGCGGGCCCTTCAGCGAGGTGGAGAGCTGCCAGAGGAACGGCCCGACCGTCAGCGCCAGCACGGCGAGCAGCAGGACGTAGCGCACCACGAGCTGCCAGGGGGCGATCCGCCGCCCGTCGGCGTCGCTGAAGGCGCGCGCGGTGGTACGTGCCGTCCCGGACGCCGTCGTCGCGGACGCGGTGGATGTGGGGGTGGTCGATGTGGGGGGCGGGAAGGTCACGCGTCCTCCTTGCGGTCGGCGCGGAGCACCAGCAGCATCAGTGCGACCGTGACGACGAACACCACGACGGAGATGGCGGAGGCGTAGCCGACCCGGCCGGTCAGTCCCGTACCGACGCGCTGGACGAGCATCACCAGGGTGGTGTCCTCGCCCGCGGGTCCGCCGGTGGGTCCCGCCATCAGATAGACCTCGGAGAACACCTTGAAGGCGGCGACCGAGGACAGCGCCCCGACCAGGACCATGGTGGAGCGGACCGCCGGTACGGTGACGGTCACGAACCGGCGTACGGCCCCCGCCCCGTCCACCGCAGCGGCCTCGTGCAGCTCGCGCGGTACGTTGGCCAGGGCGGCCAGATAAATGATCATGTAGTAGCCGAGGCCCTTCCAGACCGTCACGGCCATCGCGCTGAACAGCAGCAGCCACTCGTCGCTCAGGAAGCCGATCTTCCCTATCCCCACGGTCTCCAGCAGGGAGTTGACCAGCCCCCGGTCGTCCAGCATCCACACCCAGATCAGCCCGACCACCACGATCGAGGCGACGACGGGGGTGTAGAAGGCGGAGCGGAAGAAGGCGATGCCGGGGATGTTCCGCTGGACGAGCAGGGCCAGCAGCAGCGGCAGGACGACCAGCGCCGGGACGACACAGACGACGTACAGGGTGCTGTTGCGCAGACCGGTCCAGAACATCTCGTCGTGGACCAGCTCACGGAAGTTGGCGAGCCCCACATAGTCGCCCGCGACCAGGACCCGCCGGTCGGTGAAGGAGTTCAGCACGGTACTGAGGAACGGATAGAGGCTGAACGCGGCCACGACGAGCAGGCCGGGCGCGGCGAACAGCCAGGGGCTGAGGGGGAGTTGGCGGCTGATCCCGCGGCGCTGCCCGCTGCCGGGCCCGCGGCGGGGCCCACGGCCGGAGCCGGGGCTCCGGGGCGCGAGTCCCGCCGCGGCGGGGTCCGAGGGGTATGCCCTGGATGCGATGGTGCTTTTCACAGTCTCCGGCTCAGCTCTGCTTCAGCAGTTTGTCGCAGGCCTCGACCGCGCGGTCGAGCGCCTCCTGGGGGCTCACCTTGCCCTGGAGCGCCTTGGCCACCTGGTTGCGCAGCTCGGTCTTCATCTGCTCGCTGAACAGGACCGGGGTGTAATTGACCGCGTTCTTCAGGGACTTGGCGGCGGCGATCCGTACGCGTGTCTCGTCGGTGCCGTCCTCCTTGGTGAAGTACGGGTCGTCGAGGGAGCCCTGCGTGCTGGGGAAGATGGCGACCTCCTTGGCGAACGACATCTGGCGGGTGGCGTCGGTCACGAAGTGGGCGAAGGCCACGGCGGCGGGCTTCTGCTGGGTGTTGGCGTTGACCATCACGCCCATCACGTACATGTTGACCTTGCCGGTGCTGGTGACCTGGTCGGTGATCCCGATGTTCTTGTAGAGCGTCGGGGCCTGCTTCTTGAAGTTCTCCAGGTCGAGCGCGCTGCCCGGGTTCATGGCCACGGACTCGGTGAGGAACTTGCTGCCCGTGGACTCGGGGGTCGCGGTGAGCGCCTGCGGGTCGAGCGCCTTGGCGTCGAACAGTTCCTTGTACCGGGTGAGCATCTCGACGCCCTTGGCGTCGTTGAACGCGAAGCCGGTGCCTTCCGTGTTCATGAGCTGGACGCCGTAGCGGCCGAAGTCCTCGATGGTGGGGACCTGGCCGAGGGTGGCGACCTTGCCGTCGGTCTTCCTGGCCATCTCCAGTCCGGCGTCGAAGACCTCGTCGTAGGTGGTCGGCGGCTTCTCGGGGTCGAGCCCGGCCTCCTCGAAGAGCCGCTTGTTGTAGAACATCGGGCCGGTGTTGAGGTACCAGGGGAAGCCGTACGTCCCCTCAACCCCCGGTATCTGCTGGCTCTTCCAGGCGTCCGGCAGATACTCCTTGCGGAACGCGGCCGCGGTCCTGTCCTTGTCCAGGTCCAGCGCGAGCCCGGCCTTCGTCAGGGGGGCGAGCTGGTCGGGGGAGACATTGACGACATCGGGCAGGGTGCCGGCGGCGGCGTCCGCGCTGAGCTTGTCGGCGTAGCCCTCGGCCGGCCGGTCCACCCATCTGACCTTGGTATCGGGGTACTTCTTCTCGAAGTCCTTGATGACTCCGTTGAAGTATTCCTTGAAGTTCGCCTGGAGGTTCCAGGTCTGGAAGGAGATCTGGCCCTTGACGGGGCCCGAGGCGTCGGAGGACTCCTCGGTGCCGGTGTCCCCACCGCCACAGGCGCTCAGCGGCAGGACGGCGGCGAGAACAGTGGCCATGGCGACTGCTCTGCGGGAGATGCGCACGGTGAACGGCTCCTTTGCTCGGATCAGACGTGCGGACGGCGGTCCGGGAGCCCGGAACGACGGGCCCGGCTGCGTTTTCCCCGCAGACCCTGCAATGAGCCCGGGGGAAAGTCAACACATTCGTCCGTCAAAAGCGGACTCCCCTATATCAGGGCAGGTCAGAGCAGTTGGAGGAGCTTCCTTGTGGGAAAGAACTAATGCGCTTTAGGATGAAAGGACTCAAGCGCATTAGTCCAGGGTCCACATGGCTCGTCCGGTACGGCCGGAAGGTACGGGAAAAGGAGCACCGGAGTGGCGGAGAACCGGCCATCGGCCAGAGACACTCCGCGGGACGCTCCGGGCGACATTCCGCGGGACGCCCCGGCGGCCAGGCGCACTCCGGCCCGCCGTCCGACCATGAAGGACATCGCGCAGCGCGCCGGGGTCTCGGAGAGTGCCGTCTCCTTCGCGCTCAACGGCCGTCCGGGAGTCTCCGAGGTGACGCGCGACCGGGTGCGCCGGGTGGCCGAGCAGTTGGGCTGGCGGCCCAGCACCGCCGCCCGGGCGCTGTCCGGCGAGGGGTCGGCCACGGTCGGTCTCGTCCTGGCCAGACCCGCCGCCACCCTCGGCGTCGACTCGTTCTTTCTCCAGCTCATCTCCGGCATCCAGGAGATCTTCTCAGAGCGCCAACTCGGCCTGCTCCTCCAGGTGGTGGAAGACGTGGACGCCGAGTGCGCGGTCTACCGGCGCTGGTGGGCGGAGCACCGGGTGGACGGTGTCCTGGTGGTGGATCCGAGGACCGAGGACCCCCGGCCCGGACTGCTGGACGAACTGGGCCTGCCCGGTGTGGTGATCGGCGCGCTGCCCGACGGCGACACGGGGCCGCACTCGGCGCTCTCGCAGGTACGGGCCGACGACGCGGGCGCGATGGCCTCGATCGTCGGCCGGCTGTACGAACTGGGCCACCGGCGGATCGTCCATATCGCGGGCCTTCCCTCACTCGCGCACACCGAGCGGCGCATCCGCTCGCTGCGGATCGAGGCGGCCCGGCGCGGGCTGGCCGAGGTGCGCTCACTGACGACGGACTACTCCGACACCGAGGGCGCGGAGGTGACGCGCCGGGTCCTGGAGGAGACCGGCGCGCCGACCGCGCTCGTCTACGACAACGACGTGATGGCCGCGGCCGGCGCCGCGACGGCGGCGGGGCTCGGCCTCTCCGTGCCGGGCGATGTCTCGGTGGTCTCCTGGGAGGACTCGGCGCTGTGCCGGCTGGTACGGCCCTGGCTCACCGCGCTCTCCCGCGACGCGGTCGGGTTCGGCCGGATCGCGGCGGGTGAACTGGCCGCGCTGCTCGACGGGGGCGGCGCCCGGACCGTACACGTACCGCTCCCGACGCTGATCGAGCGGGAGAGCACCGCTCCGGCATTGGCCGGAAATCATTCACGGCACGACCATTGACACCCCAAGAGATCAAGTGATCTATTCACTTCATGAGTCGCAGTGAACTGTCGCTGTCCGAGCATCTCGCGGACAGCATCGTCGAGATCATCCGCACCGAACGGCTGGTTCCGGGCGACGCCTTGGCGTCGTCCCGTGATCTGGCCCGCCGGTTCGACGTCACCACGCCCACGGTCCGCGAGGCCCTGCGCAGACTTGAGGCCACCGGTGTGGTGGAGTTCCGGCACGGCTCGGGCACCTATGTCGGACCGGGCAGTGAGCGGAGGCTGCTCGCCAACCCCCATCTCCCGCGCGGGAGCCGGGAGTCGGTGCTCGAACTCGTCGAGGCGCGGCTGGTCCTGGAGCCCGCGGTGGCTGCGGCGGCGGCCCGTACGAGGGTGTCCGAGGCGGTCTCGGAGCTGGAGGCGGCGTCCGCCAACGCGCTGCATCCGCCGCGGGAGTCGCTGCGTCAGGCGGTCCACTTCCATGTGGCGCTGGCCGCCGCCAGCGGCAACGCGCTGCTGAGGGAGGCCGTCGAGGCACTGCTCCAGGTCAGGGCGCGGGAACAGGTGGAGATCCGGCACCGCTACAACGACCGCGCGCGGGACCACGCGGAGCATGTGGAGATCTACGAGGCGGTACGGGACGGGGACGCCGAGGCGGCCGAGCGGCTGACCCGGGAGCATCTCGGGTCCATCCGCGAGGCGGTCCTCACGGCCGACTTCCCGGACGCCGAGGACGCGGACGCCGACGGCACGGCGACGGGCACGGACCGATGAGCGCCCGACCGCCGCTGCGGCTGGCCGAGATGACGACCGAGGAGGCGGCCGAGGCCGTCACCGCGAGCCCCGTGGTCATCATCCCGGCCGGTGCGTTCGAACAGCACGGCCCCGGAATGCCGCTGGCCACGGACACCATCCGGGCCGAGGCGGTCGCCGACCGGGTGGCCGCCGCGCTGGACGGGCGCGCGGTCATCGGCCCGCACCTGCCGGTCGGTGTCTCCCCGCACCATCTCGCCTTCGCGGGCACGGTCACGCTCACCACCACGACCCTGGCCGCGGTGATCCGTGAGTACGTCGAGAGCCTCCACCGGCACGGCTGGCGGAAGGTGCTCGTGGTGACCGGCCACGGCGGCAACAACGCCACCCTGGCCACGGTGGCGCAGGACCTGCTCACCACCCACCCCGGCCTCCAGTTCGCCTGGACGCCCGTGACCGCGCTCGCCGCCGATGTCGTCGCCGGCATGGGCGTCAGCGAAGTACACGGACACAGCGGCGAGGCGGAGACCGCGCAGATGCTCCATCTCGCCCCCGGGCTGGTGCGCACCGGCCGGCTCACCGCCGGTACGACCGCCACCGCCCAGCTCGATCCGCTCTCCCGGCTCTCGCGCCACGGCAGCCACCCCGCGCTCGCCGTGCGCTACGACCGGCTCAGTGACAACGGCATCCTCGGTGACCCGCGCCGGGCGACCGCCGAGGACGGACAGGCGGTCGTCGACGCCGTCGTGGTCCGTGTGGTCGCCTTCGTCAAGGAGTGGCTGGACGCCTGACACCGGCTCCGCCGCCGCTCCCCCGCGTACGGCACCGCGCCCCGCCCCTGTTTCCGTAAGGGCTCTCCCCCAAGGCCTTTCGTAAGGGCGCGCGTGGTGCCGTAGGCAGAACCTGCCCGTACGACACCCGCACCGCGCGCAGCACGCGCACCGCACCTCTTTCATCGCGCCCGAGCCGCGCGCGATCCCGCCCCCCGTGTGTGGGGCACCCCTGCCCGGAAACCAGCCGGCCGTCCGCCTTGAGGCGTACGGCAGAAGGAGCCTGCCATGAACTCCCTCCAGCGAATGGCGACCGCCGTCGTGAGCCTTGCCCTGTGCGTCGGCGCGAGCGCCGTACCGGCGGCCGCGGCCGCGCCGCAGTCCAAGCCCGCCAAGCCCGCCAAGACGGCCTGCCGCCTCCCCGCCCCGCAACAGCCCGGCACCAGCGCCCGGGGCACCATCAGCAGCGGTGGCCGCGACCGTACGTATCAGCTCCATCTCCCGGACGGTTACACGGAGAAGCGCGACTGGCCGGTCGTCCTCGCCTTCCACGGCCGTGGCAACACCGGTGCGGGCACCGAGGAGTTCTCCAAGCTCTCCACGCTTCCGGCCGTCGTCGTCTACCCGGACGGGGTCATCGGTACCGGGGACGGCGACCGGCAGGCCTGGCAGGGCGCGCCGTACGCGGCGGCCGGTGTGGACGACGTCCGGTTCACCGAGGACCTCCTCGACCGGATCGAAGCCACGCTCTGTGTCGACGAGCGGCGCGTGTACGCCACGGGCAAGTCCAACGGGGCGGGCTTCGTGAGCACCTTGCTCGCCTGCCGCGCCGCCGACCGGATCGCCGCCATCGCCCCGGTGGCCGCCGCGCTCTATCCGACCGGCGAGGAGTGCCGGCCGTCCCGCCCCGTACCGCTCATCGACTTCCACGGCACCGGTGACGTGACCATCCCGTACGCCGGGGACGCCGACCGCGGACTGCCCGCGATCCGGGACTGGGTGGCCGACTGGGCCGACCGCAACGGCTGTGACGACCGCGCCCGCGACCGCGTGACCGAGCCGGACATCACCGTCTCGCGCTGGCGGGACTGCGACCGGGGCGCCGAGGTGCAGCATGTCGCGGTCACCGACGGCGGGCACACCTGGCCGGGCGCCGACAGCTACAGCGGCGGCGGCTACACCACCCAGACCATCGAGGCGCACGAGGTCATGTGGCGGTTCCTGAGCCGGTTCCGTACCCCCGCGTCCCACCGCTGAGCCCTGCCAAGTCCCCCTGAGTCACCCCCCGTCCCCGCCGTCCCGGGAACCCAGCCCCGGGACCCCAGCAAGGAGCCGCTCCCATGACCACATCGACCCCCGCCCCACCCGGCAGACCCGCACCACCCGGCGACGAGACCCGGCTGCCGCGCATCGTCCGCGCGATGGCCGTCGTCGAACGGGCCGGCAACGCGCTGCCGCACCCGTTCTGGCTGTTCTGGATCCTGTCCGCGGTCCTCGCCGTGGTCAGCGCGATCCTGGCGGCGGCCGACGTTTCGGTCGTCTCGCCCAGCGACCACAAGACCGTCGCAGTGGAGAATCTGCTCAGCGGTGACGGGCTGGCCATGGCGGTCTCGACGATGATCGAGAACTTCGCCTCCTTCCCGCCCATGGCCACCATCGTGGTGGTCATCATGGGCGTGGCCGTGGCCGAACGCACCGGTTTCCTCGCGGCGCTGATGCGGGTCAGCGTCTCGCGGGTGCCCGCGTCCTGGGTGGTGTTCGCGGTCGCCTTCGCGGGCACCGTGGCCCATGTCGCCTCGGCCGCCGCGTACATCATCCTCGTACCGCTCGGCGGGCTGGCCTTCCGCGCGGTGGGCCGCTCCCCGGTCCTCGGCATCGTCGTCGCCTACACGGCCATCGCCTCCGGGTACGACGCGAGCCCGATACCCACCCCCAATGACGCGATCTTCGCGGGCATCACCACCGCCGCCGCGCGGATCGTCGGCGGGGACGCGGCCTATGTGTCGCCGCTGAGCAACTGGTTCTTCAACATCGCCTCGTCGGTGCTCCTCGCGGCTGTCATCACCCTGGTGACGAAATTCGTACTGAGCCGGCGGCCCGACCTCGACGCCGACCCGGACGCCGATCTCGAAGACCTCGGCGCGCTGACCCTCAGCGCGCGGGAGCGCTCGGCGCTGCGCGCGGCGGTCATGGCCCTGGTGGCGGTGCTCGTGGTGCTGGTCGCGGTGATGGTGCCGCAGGGGTCGCCGCTGCGCGGCGAGGGCGGCAGCATCGTCGACTCGCCGTTCCTGGACGGCATCGCGGCGGTCGTCGCCGTGGTGTTCGGTCTGACCGGCATGGTGTACGGGTACCGCTCGGGCTCGATCCGCTCGGCCGGCGACGTACCGAGGCTGATGGGCGAGGGCGTCAAGCAGATGGCGCCGGTGCTGGTGCTGTTCTTCGCGATCGCCCAGTTCCTGGCGTACTTCGACTGGACCCATATCGGCGATGTGCTCGCCGTCAGGGCGGCGGAGGCCCTGGAGCAGAGCGGTATGCCGATCGTGCTGGTGTTCCTGCTGATCCTGGTGCTGCTGACACTGGTCAATGTGATGGTCACCAGCGGCTCCGCGATGTGGGCGCTGGCCGCGCCCGTACTGGTGCCGATGCTGATGCTCGTCAGTGTGCCCGCCGAGACGACCCAGGCGCTGTTCCGTATCGCGGACTCGGGGTCGACGGCGATCACCCCGATGAGTCCGTACTTCATCATGGCGCTGGGCTTCCTCCAGCGGTACCGCAAGAACGCCGGGATCGGCACGCTCGCCTCGTACACCCTGCCGCTGGCCGTCGCCATGACGCTGGCGTGGACCGCGCTGTTCCTGGTCTGGTGGGCGACGGGCATTCCGCTGGGACCGGGCGCCCCGGTGCGCTGACGCCCGGCGGCCGAACCGTACTGCGGCGGAACGGGATTCACGCGGCGCCCCGGAACCATGGCCGGGGCGCCGCACGCCTTAGGCCCTGTCCGGCGGATCTTCGCGGGCCCGGAACGCCTGGCACGGCACCTCGCCGCGTTGTCGGAGTCGTCCAAGTACGGCCGGGCCATCCACAACGCCGATCCTCCGCCTTGCGATGCTCCCCCGTAGCCTGAACGGCACGGGAGGGACCCCCTCCACCAGCCGCCCCGGGCTGATCCACGAAGATCCGCCGGACAGGACCTAGTCGTCCGATCCGGGGGCCGGCCGCTCCCGGCGGGGAACGGCCGGCCGATGAGGTGCCGCTACTGGCGCGTGCCCGTCTTCTTCCGCCTTACCGCGGCTCCGCGTTCCGCGGCGGCCACGGGTGCGGCGTCCCGCTCCGCGTCCGCCGGCCGCGCGGAGCGTGCCGTACTACCGGACCCTCCCGAGCCCGCCGAACTTCCCGGACTCGCCGGACTCCCCGAACTCCCCGAGCCCGCGGAGCTTCCCGAGCCCGCGGCCCGGCGACGGGCGAGGTCGGCGCGCGCGGCCTCGGCGCGCAGGATGGCGTTCAGTGCGGCGAAGGGGTCAATGGGCATGGCTGTGTCCTCACTGTGAGTTGGGCTGAATCAACTGCTGCTGTCCCAGGGGCACTTGGTGGTACGCGACGGCGTACTCCGGGCCGGGACTGTCAGCAGCGCAGCACCACACAGCGGGGGAAGGCCGGCTGGCGCGGCGGCAGGGCCGGGGCGCACCGGCGTGTGTACGGAGTCGCTCCCGGGCCGTGCTGACCGGGGCGGGTCACCGGATGAAAGCGCGGCCCGCCGGCCCGTTCCGTTCTGCCGGGGGCGGTCTGTTCGGTCTCGGCCGTGTCCTGCTGGCCCTCGCCGGCCGGTTCACGGCCGGCGGCGGCCGGGGGCGGCGGCTCGGCGCCGGACGCCGCCGGGACGCCCCGGGCGAGCGACATGCCCAGAAAGGCGATCAGTACCAGCAGCGTCACCAGCACGGCCCGCCGCGCGGCGGCAGCACGAGGACCTGTCGCCGAACCGCGTTCGTACGGCCGGAGGCCGGGCCGGGCGGCGGCCGGCGCGTGCGGTCGCACGGCGGAGGATCGCCCGCGTACCGGACGTACCGGGGCGGCTCCGGCCATGCCCCGAGCGTGCGTACCAGGCGTCGAACGGCAGAGGGCAGTTCGACGGCAGGCCCTGGCTGCGGCACGGGTGACGGCGAGCGCGGCATGGTACATGGGCACGACCTCCTGGACATGCGTCCTCTGCCCAGGAACCGTCGTGGCGCGTCCTGCTACCGGCGGAAACCGCTCGCATGGGGGAGGTGGGCTAGGCCCGGTCCCCCTCGCCCTCGGCCGTTTGTGCTTCGGCGGACCGTACGTTCGCCACGCCGGCGGGGACGTTCGCCGTGCCGTCGGGGGCCGCTCCGAGCGGCACCTGGGGCCCGCTGGCCTCGCGCAGCCAGCGCCGCAGCACCCGGTGCACCTGCTCGGCGCCGACGAGTTCGCGGCCGGGTTCGCGGGGGAGTCCGCGGCCGGGTTCGCCGTCGGCTTCTGCGGCGGGTTCGGCGGCGGGTTCGTGGTCGGGTTCTGTGTCGTACCGGCCGGTGCGGCTCCCGCCTGGCAGCGGTTCCGTCAGCGGTTCCGTCAGCGGCGCGGAGAGCGTCAGCGGTGACAGCAGAAAGGCCCGCGACTGTTCGCCGCCCAGCCCGCCGTGCGAGCCGATCTGCTCCTCGAAGGCGTGCACCTGCCCCGTCTCCGGGTCGTACATCGAGTTGACCATGATGTCCGCGACATGCGGGAACGCGTCGGTGCGCCGTACGGCATCGGCCGCGCCGGGCCCCATGTGCGCGAGCGGCCCGCTGTCGTCCAGCTCCGCGAGCGGCACCTCCGCCCCGCCGGGCCCGAGCACCACCGAGCCGTGCTCCTCGCTCCGTACCAGCAGGAACCCGATCCCCGGATGGCTGGCCAGGGTCCGCAGCAGCGCCGGGTGGCGCCGGTCGATCTGCTCGCGGCTCATGCGTTCCGGTACGTCCGGGAAGGAGATCAGCGCGAGATTGCCGGAAGCGAGCACCACCGGGTCCGAACCCGGCGCGGGCTTCTCCTCGGCGCCCTCGCGCACCGGCCGGTGCAGCGCGCTGCGTACGGCGTGCCGGGCGGCGTCGCGCGCCTCGGCCCCGCTCCTCGTGCGTACGGCCCTGCGCGGCACGGGCAGTCCGCAGCCCGCGCGCACCAGATCCCTGAGGGTGAGTCCGTAGACGCTCTCGAAGGTCGCTCCGGGGCTCTGGCCGTGGTCGGAGAGCAGCACGATCCGGTAGGCGCGGGGCGCGTGCTCGGCGACTTCCGCGATCAGGCCGACCGCACGGTCGAGGCGGTGCAGGACCTGGGCGGCGTCCCGGCTGTGCGGCCCGGAGTGGTGGGCGACTTCGTCGTACGCGACGAGGTCGGCGTACACGGCGGTCCGGCCGGCCAGCATGTCGCCCAGCACCGCCGCGACCACCACGTCCCGCTCGACGACGGTTGCGAAGGCCCGGATGAGCGGATAGAGCCCGCCCCGGCCGACCCTTGGCCGGTCGCCGCGCAGCCGCGCCCGGGTCGACTGCCCGATCTCGCGGCCGACGTCGGCGACGAACGAGACCACCGTACGCACGGCGTTGGCCGGGTCCGAGAAGTAGGCGAAGTAGCCGGCCCGGGAGCGGTTGGCCCGGCCGCGCCGCGCCGCCATCGAGAGCACCAGGGCGAGCTGGTCCGCGCCGCCGCTGAAGAGATTGCCCCGGCTGGCGCCGTCGAGGGTGAGCAGCCCGCCGTCGCCGGTGCGCCGGATGGCCCGGCGCTGGAGGACGGCGGCGCTCGCGGGCCGGTTGCTGACCATGATCCGGCCGCTGTCCTTCTCGTACCAGCGGAAGGCGGGGATGTCGTGGTTGGAGCCGTGCAGGATGCCGAGCTGGCTGGCGCCGGTCTGGCTGGACCAGTCGGTGCGCCAGGGGGTCAGCCGGTGGGTGGGCCGACGGTCGGGCAGTTCCCCGAGCCACGCGGCGACATGGGGCATCACCCCGTCCGCGACCGCGTCCAGCAGCACACGGTGGCCGACCCCGTCGAGCTGGAGGAAGACCGTACCGGGCTCCCCGGTGTACCGGCCGTCCTCGCCGCTTCTGCGCCGCCGCCGGTCGGCGAGGCGCGAGAGTCTTCGCCGGTAGGCGTCGTCGTCCCCGACCGCGAGAGCCGTGGAGGTCGCGGAGGCGACGGCGGACATCACTGCGGCGACCACCACCGCGGTCTCCGCGTTGGCCGCGCCCTGGCCGACCGGGACCAGCCGGAGCGCGAGCAGCAGCAGCGAGCCGTTGAGGAAGAACACCAGCAGGCCGAGGACCAGCGCGGGCACCAGCAGCAACGCCCGTACGAGCAGCGGCCAGACCAGCGCGCCGAGCAGTCCGAACGCGCCCGCGCCGCAGGCCGCGGTCAGCGCGAGCTTGGTGATGCTCTCGCCGTCGCCGGACTGGAGCCGGAACTGCGGCAGGATCCCGGCGAGCACCAGCATCGTCACCGTGGACACCGCCCACACCACGATCACCCGCAGCAGGGCCCTGCCCGTCGTACGCCACCGCCCCCTGAGCACTCCGCTGTCACCTCACGTCCGGGCCCGTACACCGCACGGGCTCCGGCCCAGCCTCGCACAGCGCGCCGCACGACCAGGAAAGGGCGGCGAGCGTTCCGGAAAGGCGGTGGGCGCTCGGCGAGCGGCGATGGGCGTTCCGGGACGGGCGCGGGGTGTTCCGGGACGGGCGCCGGGCGTCAGCAGCCGTCGTAGCCCGCCGTCGGCATCGACAGCCTGCGGTGGACCCCGGCCTTCATGGCCGCGTCGTACCGCGGTTCGTCCAGCCCGACGGTCTCCAGCCGTACGCCCCTGCGTTCGCACTCCTCGGCGAAGGCCCGCACCGAGGTGAACGCCCGGTCGAGCACCCGGTCGTTGGCGGCGACGAACACGTCGACCACCCCGTCGTCGACGTCCACCCACAGCCCGAGGTGGTTGGGCCGCAGCCCGTAGAACAGGAGTTGTCGTGTGACGACATAGCCCTTGTCCTCGGCCCAGCGCGCGCACATGGCGTGCTGGCCACGGGTGTCCACCAGGAAGGGGTCGCTGTCGAGTTCTTCCAGAGGGGTCAGGCTGGCGATCACGGCGACCCGTACGTCGTCCCGGATGTCACCGTCGTCCCGGATGTCACCCATGGCAGTCCCCCCGCTTCCGCGCCCGCGCACGGCGCCCGGCCTCGTGCGCAGACCCTACTCCGCGCGCGCCCCCGAGCGGCAGGCGCGTACCCGGCGGGCAGCGGGGCGCGAACGGGGCGCATCCAGCCCGCGGGACAAGCCGCCACCGTATGCCGGTGAACCAGGCACCGTACGCCGGACGAGCCGCCACCGTACGCTGGCCGGGTACGCGCAGACCGTGCCCGGCACCGGGAGCGGTACGGAGGGCGGAGCTGAGGTCGGGTTGGGAACAGTCATCACCTGGTGGGGCCATGCCACCTGTACGGTCGAGGACTCCGGGGTCCGGGTGCTGACGGATCCGGTGTTCGTCCGGAGGCTGGCCCATCTCCGCCGCCGCCTCGGGCCGGTTCCGCCGCCGGAGGCGACGGTCGCCGACGCCGTGCTGGTCTCGCACCTCCACTCCGACCATCTGCACCCGCGCTCACTGGCCCGGCTGGCCCCGGGCACCCGACTGATCCTGCCGCGCGGCGCCGACCGTTCCGTCCCCTCACTCAGACGGCTCGACGCGCGCAGGAATCCGGCCGGGCTGCGGATCGCCGAGGTCGACGCGGGCGACGAGGTGGAGATCGGGGCGCTGCGGGTACGGGCCGTGCCCGCGGACCACGACGGACGGCGGCTGCCGGTCGGGCCGCACCGCTCCCCCGCGCTCGGCTATGTGATCAGCGGTGAGTCACGGACCTATTTCGCCGGTGACACCGGGCTCTTCGACACGATGGCGGACGTGGTGGGTCCGGTGGATGTGGCGCTGCTGCCGGTCGGCGGCTGGGGTCCGCATCTCGGGCCGCACCATCTGGACGCCGGGCGCGCGGCACAGGCGCTGGCCCAACTGGCGCCGCGCGCGGCCGTACCGGTGCATTTCGGGACGTACTGGCCGATCGGGCTGGACGGTGTGCGTCCCCATGAGTTCTACGCGCCGGGCGACGAGTTCGTACGGAAGGCGGCCACGCTCGCGCCCGAGGTGACCGTCCATCTGCTCCGGCACGGCGAGAGTGTGCGGCCGGGGGCGGTGCTGTGATCGACGGGGTCATATCACGGCTGGCCGAGCTGCCGCCGGAGTCGACCCAGCAGGCCGTCGGTTATCCGTCGGTGTTCCTGCTGGTGGCGCTGGGCTCGCTGGTGCCGGTGGTGCCGACGGGCGCGGTGGTCAGTTCGGCCGCGGTGGTGGCGTTCCATCAGACGAGCCCGCTCGCCATGCTCCATGTCTTCCTGGTGGCGGCCGGCGCGGCCTTCCTCGGCGATCTGGCGCTCTACTGGCTGGGGCGGCGCGGGGTCGGCTCGAAGAACGGCTCGCGCTGGCTGGAGTCGCTGCGCCGGTACGCCCCGCCCGACCGCCAGGAACAGGCGCGGGTCAAGCTCCGCGAGCACGGGGTGACGGTCCTGGTCCTGTCCCGTCTGGTCCCCGCGGGCCGTATTCCGGTGATGCTGGCCTGTCTGCTGGCGGACTGGCCCCTGCGCCGCTTCGCCCGCGGCGACATCCCGGCCTGTCTGGCCTGGACGGCGACGTACCAGCTCATCGGGGTCCTGGGCGGCTCGCTCTTCGCGAAGCCGTGGGAGGGCGTGCTCGCGGCGGTGCTGCTGACGGTGGTCCTGAGCGGGGCCCCGGTGCTCTGGCGCAAGGTACGCGGCCCGGCGAGGCCGGACGGCCCGGACACGGAGGGACCGCAGTGCCGGGAGGGCCAGGAGACCTGAGCGGTACGGGGGTCTGAGCCGTACGGGACTGCGCACGCGGTACGGGGCCTGAGCCGTACGGGCAGCTCACGCGGTACGCGGCCGCGCATGCGGTACGAGACAGCGCATGCGGTACGGGGCGGCTCACGCGGTACGGGACACCGCACGCGGTACGGGGCAGCGGCTCGCGCCTCGGGGACGTCCCCCACTCAGGGATGTTCCCGACTCGGGTACGGCTCAGCGCAGTTCGGCGAAGGCCGCCGCGAAATCGGTCAGCGCCCGCTCCACATGCGGGAGTTCCAGAGGCGCCGACGCCATGAGGGACTCCAGGCGGTGTCCGGGCGTCGGCCCGAGCAGCGGGGCCGTGGACAGGCGTACGCGCAGCGCGCCCAGTTCGTCGCCGAAGCGGTGGCCGCCCGGCGCGGGCGTGCCGAGGCGCTCGCTCAGATGGTTCTCCAGCTCCATGGAGTCGGTCACCCCGCGCTCCGCCAGCCGCGCGCGGAGCGGGCCGAGGTCGGCGTAGAGGTGGCGGCCCGCCTCCGGGGGCCGGGCCAGGGCGCCGGAGACGAGCACCGCGTGGTGGGCGGCGGCGCCCACGCGCGCGTACAGTCCGGCGGCGGCCCGTGCCCGCTCACCGACCGCGTCCGGTTCGTCCAGCGCCAGCGCCGCCGCGGCCGCCACGGGTCCCGAGACCAGCGCGCCGAGCGCGGTGAGGATGTCGAGCGTTCTGGCCCGCAGGGCCGCCCCCTCGCCGGTCGCGGGACAGCGGGCGCAGGCCATCGGCCAGGCGGCCGGAAGCAGTGAACCGACCGCGTCATGGACGACGACGACCTCGTCGGGCCACATCTCGGCCGGGCTGAGCAGCACCGTCTCGTGCGGCCGGAACAGTGTGTCGCGCCAGGTCTCGTCGCTGATGATGTGCAGCCCCTCGCCGACCGCCGCCTCGCAGGCCTCCCGCACCAGTTCGGGCGGGGCGACGGTCGCGGTGGGGTCGTCGGCGGGGCAGAGCAGCAGCACCCGCGGGGTGCCGCCCTCGGCCCGTACCCTGCGGACCGTCTCCAGCAGGGCGTACGGATCGGGCACCCCGCCCGCCTCGGCCGGGGCCGGCACCTGGTACGCGGGCCGGCCCAGCAGCCGCGCCTGCGGAGACCACCAGGCCGGGCAGGGCCTCGGCATCAGCACCTCGCCGTCGTACGCCGCGAGCAGCGCGAACAGCAGCGGCTGCGCGCCGGGCGCGACGGCCACGTCCTCGGGATCGCAGGGGAGCCCGCGCCGCGACCAGTACCCGCGGGCCGCCTCGCGCAGCGCCGCGCCACCGCCGGGCGGTTCGGGTTCGGTGCGTGCGGTGGCCGCCGCGCAGGCGTCGGCCAGTCCGGGCAGGGCGGGCAGCCCCGCCTCGGGGAAGGGCGGGCCGAACCGGACGGGACCACGGCCCTCGGAAACCGTCCGCCGCATACCGTCCACCTCCCGCCTGTCCCGACTGCGTACCCCTTGTGGCACCCGTGCCCCATGTGGCGCCCGAGCCCTGTGCGGGGTCTGATCCCTGTGCGGGGCCCGAGACCTGTGCGGGGCCCGAGACCTGTGGGGCGAGCCCTTGATTCGAGTCCTTTGTACGGAGGTTACGGAGGTTTGTGACCCCGTGCTTCCCGGGCCGCGCCCGGAGCGGAACCCCCAAAGCGGTGTCCGCCCGCTTGACCGTGGCGTCCGCCGGGTACCCGCGTCCCATGCTGGACACCACCGCACACCACGAAACCCGCGCCCCGATCGCCGCGCTGCTCCGCTCCTGGGACGAGCGCGCCTTCCGCTCGCTCGCCGCGCGCCGCTGGCCGGGCGCCGATCCCGTACTGCCCCGCCTCAGCCGGAGCGCCAACCACGGACTGCTCTGGTTCGGCGTCGCCGCCGGTATCGCCGCCCTGGGGCGCGGCGCGCGCTCGCGCCGGGCCGCCCTGCGCGGGGTGGCCTCGCTCGGGCTCGCCTCGGCCGCCGTCAATACGGTGGGCAAGCGAGCGGTGGGCCGTACCCGTCCGCTCCTCGACGGCGTACCGGTGATAAGACGGCTGAAGCGCCAGCCCTTCACCACGTCCTTCCCCTCCGGGCACGCGGCCTCGGCGGCGGCCTTCGCGACCGGGGTGGCGCTGGAGTCGAAGGGCTGGGGCACGGCCGTCGCCCCGCTGGCCGCCGCCGTGGCCCTGTCCCGGATCTACACCGGGGTGCACTATCCGAGCGATGTGCTGGCGGGCGCGGCGCTCGGGGTGGGCGCGGCCTTCGCCGTGCGCGGGATCGTACCGACCCGTGCGCAGCTCCCGCCGCCCGGACGGCCGCACACCGAGGCCCCCGCGCTGCCCGGCGGCCGGGGCCTGGTCGTCGTGGTCAACCGGGCCTCGGGATCGTCCGGCGCCGCCGCGCCGCTGCGGGACGCGCTGCCGTTCGCGGAGGTCGTGGAGTGCGGTCCTGACGAGGTGGCCGCGGAGTTGGAGAAGGCCGCGGGCCGGTGCCGTGCCCTCGGGGTCCTCGGCGGCGACGGTACGGTGAACCGCGCCGCGGACACGGCCGCCCGGCACGGTCTGCCCCTGGCCGTCTTCCCCGGCGGCACGCTCAACCACTTCGCGTACGACCTGGGGACGGAGACCGTCCAGGACACCTGCCGTGCCGTGGTGGCGGGCGACGCCGTCCGGGTCGACCTGGGCCGCTTCTCCCCGGGCCCGGACGGCTCGGCGGCGGGCTGCTTCCTCAACACGTTCAGTCTGGGCGTCTATCCGGAGCTGGTACGGGTCCGCGAGCGCTGGGCGCCGAGGATCGGCGGCTGGCCCGCCGGCGTCCTCGCGGCGCTGACCGTACTGCGCGAAGGGCGGCCGCTGGAGGCCGAGTTCGAGGGCCGGCGGCGCTCGCTGTGGCTGCTGTTCGCGGGGAACGCCCTGTACGAGCGGATGGGCCCCACGCCGGGCCACCGGCGCGATCTGGCCGACGGTCTGCTGGATGTACGGGTCGTCCACGGCGGCCGCGCCCCCGGCCTGCGCCTGCTCGCCGCCGCCCTCGCGGGCCCGCTGAGCCGCTCCCCGGTCCACACGGCACAGCGCAGGACCCGGCTGCGGATCACGGGCATCGCCCCGGGCACCCCGCTGGCCTTCGACGGTGAAGTGGCCGAAGCGCCGGGGGAATTGGTGCTGGACAAGGCAGCCGAGGCCCTCACGGTCTACCGCCCGCAGCCGCTCCTCTGAGCCGGTGCAAGCCCGCGGATACACGGTGGACAGACCGCTACCACCGGCTCAGGATCGCGCCGGGCTGAGGTATGTCCGTACCTTCTTCGAGGAATGGCCGGAGACCATCGAGGGCTCGGAGCACGGCGATGTGGCGTACGCGCTCACCCGGGAGGAGTGGGCGCGTACGAACCGACCGAAGCCGGCCATGCCCACATAGCAAGACGCGGGTCTCATTATCCGACATGGCGGCGTACGGTGGCCGGACACCGCGTGAGAGGGGACCGGCCATGCCGAAGGAGACCGCCGTCTACACCCACGGCCACCACGAGTCCGTGCTGCGCTCGCACCGCTGGCGTACCGCCGCCAACTCGGCCGCGTATCTGCTGCCCGAGCTGCGGCCGGGCCAGGACGTCCTTGATGTGGGGTGCGGCCCCGGCACCATCACCGCCGATCTGGCAGCGCTCGTCGCGCCCGGCACGGTGACCGCCGTGGACGCCTCCGCGGATGTGCTCCGCCAGGCACAGGAGACCGCCGAGGCGGCCGGCGTACGCAATGTCCGCTTCGCGGTCGCCGATGTCCACGCACTGGACTTCCCCGACGACTCCTTCGACATCGTCCACGCCCACCAGCTCCTCCAGCATGTCGGCGATCCGGTGCGGGCGCTGAGCGAGATGCGCCGGGTGTGCAGGCCGGGCGGTGTCGTCGCCGCGCGCGACGCGGACTTCGGCGCCTTCGCCTGGTTCCCCGCCGTCCCGGGGCTGGACGGCTGGCTGGAGCTGTACCGTACGGTCGCCCGCGCCAACGGCGGTGAGCCGGAGGCCGGGCGGCGACTGCTCTCCTGGGCGCGGCGGGCGGGATTCACCGGCATCGCCGCCACCGCTGCCACCTGGTGCTTCGCCACGCCCGACGAGCGCGCCTGGTGGAGCGGGCTGTGGGCGGACCGTACGACCGCGTCGGACTACGCCGGACGGGCGGTCGGCGGCGGGCACGCGACACGCCCGGAACTGGCGGAGATCGCGGAGGCCTGGCGGGAGTGGGGCGGGGCCCGGGACGGCTGGTTCATGGTCCCGCACGGCGAGATCCTCTGCCGCGTCTGAATCGATCTCCTGGCCCGCCCTCGCCAACTAACCTGATCCGTATGGAAATCCTGGGAACCACGTTGCGCATCTGCGTCGACGACCTCGACCGCTCGGTGGTGTTCTACGAACGGCTCACCGGAAGCCCCGCGCTCCGCTTCGAGCGCGGCGGGGTCTCGGTCGCCGCCGTCGGCTGCTTCCTGCTGATGAGCGGCCCCGCGTCCGAGATCGAGGTGCTGCGCAAAGTCACGGCGACCATCGCCGTCAAGGACGTCGACGAGGCTCTCACGATCCTCACCGAGGTCGGCGCCCAGGTCCTGGCAGGCCCGGTGCCGACCCCGGTGGGGCGCAATCTGATCGCCGTGCACCCCGACGGTTCGGTCTTCGAGTACGTCGACCGCAGAGCGGCCCAAGGTGCGTGACCGCCGGGCCCGGCCCGGTTCATGACATCAGGCTCACGGCATCTGACCTCATGACACCGGGCCCCACGGCACCGGGGCTCATGGCACCGGGGGCTCACGGCACCAGGGCTCACGGCACCGCGGCTCATGGCGCCAAAGCTCACGGCACCCGGGCTCAGCCCGTCGACCGCATCCGGAACTCATAGGCGTCCGGCAGCGGTTCGTCCGTGAGCCCCGCCCACACCTCGCCCAGCGTCTCGGCGCCCTCCCGCAGATCCGGTACCTCGAAGCCGGCCTCGAAGAGGGCGCGAGCCGCCTCCCTCTCGCCCTCGGCGGCCAGCAGCCGCGCCTCGGCGAACAGGAAGGCGCCGCCCCGCCGTACGTCCGAGGGCAACCGTTCCCAGACCCCGCGCGCCTCACCGGTACGGTCCACCGCGAGCAGCGCGTCGAGCGTCTCGCGGCCGAGCGCCGCCGCGACGGCGGTCCATGCTCCGTCGCTCCCCACCGTGTCGTTCCGCTCGGCGCCGGCGTCCCCCGCGACGTCCTGGCAGAGCAAGTCAAAGGCCGCCGCGTAGTGGTCGGCCGCCCGGTGGGGGTGTCCGCCCTGCTGGTCGGCGACGGCCAGACAGCGCAGCAGCGGCCAGCGCGAGGCCGCCCTGCGCAGCCCGCGCTCCCAGCTCCGTACCGCCTGGGCCAGATCCCCGGCGTGCCACTGCGCGACCCCGAGGTGGTACTCGGTCAGCGGCTCGTCCAGCGCGGTCTCCAGCATGTCCCGCCAGTGCGGCGCCACCAGCGTGGGGCCCGGCGGTACGGCGGTGTCGGGAACCGGGAGCATGCCGCTGGTCAGCAGTTCCACCCAGGGCGCCTGCTCCTCCCCGAGCGTGGACTCGTCGAACGGCGTGCCCGGCAGCTTGTATCCGGCGCGCAGCACTTCGAGTGCGCCCCAGCCCGAGCCGGTCGCGAGCCGCTCAGCCGGCTCGGTGTCGGCGTACGGCAGCCATGCCGCGTAGGCGGCGTCGACCGCCGCGCGCGGCAGGGCCTCTTCGAGCCGGTCCGTGACCTCGGCGCGGGCCCGGTCCCAGTCGGCCGAGTGCACCGCCTCCGGGCCCGCGGTGAGCGGCCCGTACGCCTCCAGCCAGCTCAGTTCACCGTCGGCTTCGAGCGGAATGTGTTCGAGCTGGGTACGAGCGAGCCCGGCCTGGATCTCCGCGTATCCGGGCGTGCCCGGCTCGGTCAGCCAGCGCTGCCAGTTGCGCCCGCCGCGGCCGGCGCCCCACAGGAACAGCTTGCGGCCGCGCAGGGTGTCGGTCGAGGTCTGGACGAGTCCGGTGCCCCGCTCGTCGAGCGAGGCGATCCACTTCCGCGCCTCCGTCGGCACGTCGTAGAAGTAGTCGGCGGGGAACTCCGCGCGCAGCGGGTACGTATGGTCCGCGCCCGCGCCGCCGGGATCCGGCACCGGTACGGGCACTTCGCGCAGTTCGTGCTCGTACCCGAAGTGCCAGGCGGACTCGGCGGGTGCGAGTACGCGGGTGCGCTCGCCCTCCTCGACCGCGATGTTGGACCACCAGTAGACGGGAGCGGTCCGCTCATGGGGGTTGCGGATCCGTACCCCGGTGTAGAGGAAGTCGGAACCGTCGGGCAGCCACAGATCCACCTGGAACGGCAGGTCGCGCAGTCGCTCCCACTCCCAGAGCCGGAGCATCTCGCCGCCGTCCGGGGCGGGTACGAGGGCGGCGTGCACCGGGGCGCAGGAGAGGGTGGTGTGGCCGGTCGCGCCGATGTTCCACTCGATGCCGCCGGAGAACCAGGCGCCGTTGAGCGCGAAGCTCGCTGGCTGGAACACCGGGTTCCGGTAGACCAGTTCACGGCCGGTCGGCTTGTGGTGGAGCGAGTGGATCCGGCCGCCGAGGCCGGGCAGGACAAGGGCCCGCAGCCGGTCGTTCTCGATCACGACCGCATCGACATCGGTCTCGCGGCGCTCCCTCCCGTAACCGTCCAGGATCCGGACGGGCAGCGGGGTGCGCAGGGGCGCGTAGCCGATCTGCCGTGCCATGTCGGCCGGCAGCCTCTTTCTGGCGCGTTCGTCGACGGTGTGCGCCTCATCGAGGGTCGGCAGGGCCGGCAGGGGGTTCTCCGGCCCCAGGGGAGCGGCGGGCAGGGTCAGTACGGCACGTCGCACGGTCGTGGCCACGGCAACCTCGCTTCGTTCACGCGGGCGGGCCGGCGGCTCCTCCGGCCGACGTCCCGATGACCATGGAACACGCTGGACGCCACGCTGACCAGGGTGACTCGGCGGGCACCGGTCACCACGAAATTCCGTGTGCGGGCCGCCCTCAGCGCCGTACCCTCGGTCTTCGATCCGGACTTCTGGGTCTTCGATCCGGACTTCATGACGGATGCGGTACGAGCGGTACAGCGGTACGAGCGGAAAGCGGGCCATCGAATGACGACGCAGCACACCTACCGGGTGATCGTGCGGGGGACGTGGGAGGACCTGACGGACGACGCCCGGGCGCGGCTGCTCGCGGAGGTCGACGAACACGGTCTGACGCAGATGCGGTTCACCCCGGAGGGCTCGCTCACCTATGACCGGGTGCTGAAGCACTTCAGCTACCGGTATGTGATCGTCTCGGACGCGGACGACGGTGAGGAGATGGCGGCGGCGCTCGCCGAGGACCGCGCCGAGTCGGCGCTGAGGGAACTGGGCTGCGGCCATGGCGAGCTACGGTCCACGGTGACCGACATGGACACCATGAAGATCAACCGCAAGGGCCGCTGAGCCGCCGGGGGTCCAGGAGTCAGGGCCGGTCGCCGGGTTCAGCGGCCCCGGCCCGGCTCGGGGGCCTTCAGGCGGCGGATTCAGGGGCGGGCTTGAGCATCTCCGCGGTGACGGCCCACCGTTCGTGGTCGCGCCAGGCACCGTCGATGAACAGGAAGTCCGGCGAATACCCCTCCTGTCGGAAGCCCGCGCGCCGGACGAACGCGATGGACGCGGTGTTCGCGGGCTGCACATTGGCCTCCAGCCGGTGCAGCCCGAGCGGGCCGAAGGCATGGCGCATGACCAGCCCGAGCCCCTCGCTCATCAGCCCGCGCCCGGCGGCGTGCGCGAACGCGCCATAACCGACCGCCCCGCTCAGGAACGCGCCCCGCACGATGTTGTTGATGTTGATGAACCCCGCGATCCGGCCGTCGTCGCGGGCACAGACGAGATAACCCGCCCTGCCGGGATCGTCGATGAGCCGGCCCGCGTACTCGGCGTACATCTGCGCCGTGCGCGGCGGGAAGAGCCACGGCCGGTGCAGTTCCTCGCTCGCGCGGACGAGCGAGATGAACTCGTCGGCGTCCTCGTAGCGGTAGGCGCGTACGAACGTACGGTCGCCCTCGGCGAACGGGATGGGCGTATCGGACACCGCGCCAGCTTAGGGGGCGTCTCGCCGATCATGCCCGGCTCGCGGGGCCCGGCCCGATCGGCAAGACAGCCCAAGGGGGTGTCCGGCGGCGGGCCGGGCCCGCCGTCGTGACGCCCGCTCGGGTCAGCTCAGCGCGGGCACCTCCAGGGTCAGGGTGCCGCTCTCCGCGTCCAGGACCGCCGGCACGCCCAGCGGCATGGTCAGTGCCGGCTCGCCGTGCCCGAAGCCCAGCTCCTCCACGACCGGTACGCCCAGCCCGCCGAGCCGGTCGAGGAGCACCGACCGTACGGCGTCGTACGGACCGCACTCCGCCCAGGAGCCGAGCGCGATACCCGCGACCCCGTCCAGCCAGCCGGAGCGCACCAACTGGGTGAGAATACGGTCCAGGCGGTACGGCTCCTCGCCCACGTCCTCGATCAGCAGCAGACCCCCGGCCGCCGAGGGGCGTCCGTACGGGGTGCCGACATCCGCGGCGAGCAGGCTGACACAGCCGCCGAGCGTGACCCCCCTGGCCCGGCCGGGGACGAGTGCCCCGGCCGTCTCCAGCCCCAGCGTCCGTACCGACTCGGGTTCGAACAGCGTGGCGCGCAGCGACTCCTGGGTCCTGGCGTCCTTGAGGAAGGTCATGGCGGCGACCATCGGGCCGTGCAGGGTGGCCAGGCCCATCCGCCGGGCGAACGCCTCGTGCAGCGCGGTGATGTCGCTGTAGCCGACGAACACCTTGGGGCCCGCGGCCCGCATCGCCGTCCAGTCGAGCAGATCGGCCATGCGCTGAACCCCATAGCCACCGCGTGCGCAGAGCACCGCCTCTACGGACGGATCGCACCACGCCTCCTGGAGATCGCGCGCCCGGTCCTCGTCCCTGCCCGCGAGATACCCCAGCCAGGGGTGCCTCTCCAGAACGTGCGGGGCGACGACCGGGTCGAGGTCCCAGCCGCGCAGGATGTCGAGACCCGCTTCGAGCCGCTCCTGCGGTACGGGCCCGCTGGGCGCCACCACGGCCACCCGCGCCCCGGGCCGTAGCCGCGCGGGCCTGATCAGCGGCGCCGCAGAAGCGGACGGAGTGCCGGGCGCGGACGTGGCGTTCGGCGTCGTGGTCACTTCTTCAGCTCCAGCCTCGGGATGTCGGCGCGGTCGATGGAGAAGGTCTGCGCGTACAGGGACAGTTCGGCCTCCAGTGCGCGGATCATGGTGTCGGCCCTGCGAAAACCGTGCCCCTCGCCCTCGAAGGCGAGATACGCGTGCGGAATGCCGCGGCCCGAGACCCGGTCCAGGAACCGCTCGCACTGCGCGGGCGGGCAGATCACATCGTCCAGGCCCTGGAGCAGCAGGAAGGGCGTCGTGATCCGGTCGACCTGGTGCAGCGGCGAGCGCTCCTTGTAGCGCTCGGGGACCTCGGCGAGCGGTCCGATCAGCGACTCCAGATACTGCGACTCGAAGTCATGGGTCTCGTCGGTCGCCCAGCCCAGCAGATCGAGGATCGGATAGATGATGGTGCCGCAGGCGTAGACACCGGTGGTGGTGAGCGAGGCGGCGGCCGTCCAGCCGCCCGCGCTGCCGCCCCGAACGGCGAGTCTGGCCGGGTCGGCGGTGCCCTCCGCGGCGAGAGCCTCGGCGACGGCCGCGCAGTCCTCGACATCGACGACGCCCCACTGTTCGCGCAGCCGCTCGCGGTAGGCCCTGCCATAACCGGTGGACCCGCCGTAGTTGACCTCGGCGACTCCGATTCCCCGCGAGGTGAAGTAGGCGATCTCCAGATCGAGGACGAGCGGGGCATGGCCGGTGGGTCCGCCATGGGCCCAGATCACATAGGGCGGCAGCTCGCCCTCGGGCGCGCGGTGGGCGGGGTGGTGCGGCGGATAGATCTGGGCGTGAATCTCCCGGCCGCCGGGTCCGGTGAAGGTACGTATCCCGGGCTCCGGGTAGTAGGCGGGATCCACCGGGTCGTGGTGCTCCGCGCCGATCACCCGGGCATGGCCGGTGGCGGAGTCCAGCTCCACGATCTCGTACGCGCTGCGCGGTCCGGCCGCGACCCCGATCACCCTGTCGCCCCGTACGGCGAGGGTGGGCGCCCATTCGGTCCAGGGCCCGGCGGCGTCGGCCAGCTCACCGGTCGCCGGGTCGAGTACACCGAGCGCGGTGGTGCCCGTGCCGTGGATGACGGCGATCAGCCCGTTCTCCAAGGGGTGGAACCACTGGAGGCCGATCTTCCAGAGCGGCCCGCCGAACTCCTCCCTCCGGCCGGGGCAGAGGCCGGTGCTCGCGATCACCCCCGGCGCTCCGGCCGGGCCGAGCGCGTCGGGGCGGATGCGCTGAAGCTCCCACCAGCCGCCGGCGTCGGAGACGAAGAGCAGTGAGCCGTCCGGCGCCCAGTCGGCCTGTGCCACGGACTCGTCCGTGTCCCCGACCACGCTTCTGACTCCCGTGAACGGCCCGGATTCCGTGACCTCCCCCAGCATCACGACCGTGCCGTCCCAGGGCATCTGCGGATGGTCCCAGGCGATCCAGGCGGCATGGCGCCCGTCGGGCGAGAGCCGGGGTCCGGTGACAAAGCGGTGCCGGTCGTCGGACAGCTCCCGTACCGCGGAACGGTCCTCGGCGGCCGATCCGTCCAGCGGGACAGCCGCGATCACCCGGCGTACATCGGTGGGCCCTTCGCCGGTGAACTCCTCCAGCACGCACCAGACTTCGCCCCGGTCGGGAAGCAGCCGGGGATCGGCCCAGCGCAGTCCTCCGCCGGTCGCCGACACCGGGGTGAGCGGGCGCGGCGCGGCGGCGCCGTCCGGCTCGTACGCGTACAGCCGCTGGTCGGGGAAGTGGACGAAGACGACCAGCGGGCCGCCCTCGGGCCGGGTGGCACCGGCCCAGGGCAGACCGCCGTACTCGATGACCCGGCTGCGGACATTCCAGGGCGCCGGCAGCACCGACTCCTCCCGGCCGTCCGCCCGCCGCCGGACGAGTGCGCGCCGCCCCGCCTCCGCCGGGCGCGGCTCCGTCCACCACACCTCGTCGCCGACCGTCCCCACATACTCGGGGCGCCCGTCGTGCGAGGCTGCGAGGGTGGCGTCGATGGGGGAAGGCCAGCTTCCGTAGGCATCCACGGACCGCGTCATCGGCATGGTCGGCGCTCCTAAGCGGTCTTCAGATAGTGGTCGAGGACTCGGACGCCGAAGTGCAGCGCCGAGACGGGCACGCGTTCGTCGACTCCATGGAAGAGCGCCTGGTAGTCGAAGCCCGGGGGGAGCTTGAGCGGCGAGAAGCCGTAGCCGGTGATCCCGAGCCGGGAGAACTGCTTGGCGTCGGTGCCGCCCGACATGCAGTACGGCACGACATGCCCGTCGGGGTCGAAGCGCTCGACGGCGGCGCGCAGCTTGGCGAAGGTCGGCGAGTCCACCGGCGCCTGGAGCGCGGTCTCCCGGTGGTGGAACTCCCACTCCACGTCCGGCCCGGTGAGCTGGTCCAGGGTGGCGCGGAACTCGTCCTCGCCGCCGGGCACCGTACGCCCGTCGACAAAGGCGGTGGCCCGGCCCGGAATCACATTGACCTTGTAACCGGCCTCCAGGACGGTCGGATTGGCGCTGTTCCGGATCGTCGCCTCGACCAGCGCGGCGGCCGGGCCGAGCTTGCCGAGCAGCCCTTCCGGGTCAAAGTCCGCCGCGTCGACATCGGCGTGTATCCCGTGGAGCGCGGCGAGTTCGCCGAGGGCGGCCCGGACCGTGGGGGTGAGCCGGACCGGCCAGGGGTGTTCGCTGATCCTGGTGATGGCGGCGGCGAGCCTGCTGACCGCGTTGGCGCGGTTCACCTTGGAGCCGTGGCCGGCCCTGCCATGGGCGGTGAGCTTGAGCCAGGCGGTGCCCCGCTCCCCCGCGCCGATCGGGTAGAGCGCCATTCCGGGGCCCGCGTGGTAGGTGAAGGCCCCGGATTCGCTGATGCCCTCCGTACACCCCTCGAACAGCTCGGGATGCCGCCCGGCGAGAAAGCCCGAGCCGTCGGCGGCGCTGGCCTCCTCGTCGGCGGTGTAGGCGATCACGATGTCCCTGCGCGGCCGGACCCCCGACCTGGACCAGGCGCGGACGACCGCCAGGATCATCGCGTCCATGTTCTTCATGTCGACCGCGCCGCGCCCCCAGACCACGCCGTCCCTGACCTCTCCGGAGAAGGGGTGCACGGTCCAGTCGGCGGGCTCGGCCGGGACGACGTCGAGATGGCCGTGGACGAGGAGCGCGTCGGCGGACGGATCCGTGCCCTCGATCCTCGCCACCACATTGGTGCGGCCCGGAGTCCGCTCCAGTAGGAGGGGGTCGATGCCCGCGTCGGCGAGACGCTCGGCGACATACTCGGCCGCGGGCCGCTCCCGGCAGTCCCCGCTCCCGTTGTTGGACGTGTCGATACGGATGAGATCCGAGGTGAAGGTGACCACCTCGTCGAGCGCTGCGGAATCAGGAGCCACGCTCGTGTCGATGGGCGTCATGTCAGCCATACTGCTCCTCCACCGAGGCCGAAACGATCGTGGTCACCGCTTTGAAGGTACGAATGGCCTCATACATCGTCCCGCTGGTGTACGTCACACGCCGCTCACCGCTCACCGCCACCCCCGGCACCACCGTGGCCACCTCGGAGAGATGGGTGGCGTCGAACTCCAGCTCCAGGGTGAACGGGCCGCCCACGACCGGTTCGTACCGCCCGGCCAGCGCCGTGGCCTCCTTGGCGGCGGCCCGGATGTCGGCGGCGGTACGGGCCGGGGTCCTGCACACCGCGGCGTACCGCGAGACATGGTCCTTGACGGCGACCTTGCGGGCCTCCGGTGCGTACCCCTCGGCGTCCTTGCAGGTCAGGTCGTCCCCGGTGACCAGGACCACCGGCACGCCGTACTCCGCGACCACATGTGAGTTCAGCAGGCCCTCGCTCGCCCGCGCTCCGTTCAGCCATACCCCGGTGAGCGAGTTGGCCAGGTAGGTGTGCGCGAGCACGCCTTCCGTACCGGCGCCGGTGTGATAGCCGACAAAGGCGATGCCGTCGACATCGCCGTGCTGCACACCCTCGACCATGGAGAGCGACTTGTGCCGCCCGGTGATCATCTGCGCGCGCTCGTCCAGCCGCTCCAGCAGGAGATTGCGCATGGACCAGTGCGCCTCGTTGATCAGGACCTCATCGGCGCCGCCTTCGAGAAAGCCGAGCACAGCCGCGTCGACATCGGACGTGAACAGGGAGCGGCAGCGCTCCCACTGCGGTGTGCCCGGCAGGACGTCAGCGGGCCAGGTCACCCCGGTGGCGCCCTCCATATCGGCGCTGATCAAGATCTTCATGGCTGGAACCGTACGCGTCCCCGCCGCACCCTGCCAGCCCTGTGGAAAACCACCGCGGCAGACCGGCGGCATGCCCGGATCTCTGCCCCGGTACCGCCCCGGTACCGGTCAGGCCCGCCAGGCGCCGCGCGCCGCCTCCGCCCTCGCGAACTCGGCGAAGTCACGCGGCGGCCGGCCCAGTGCCCGCGCGACCCCGTCGAGAACGGGAGCCTCCCGGCTCGTCCTGATCGGCTTGAGCGCGTCCGTCCAGATCGCGGCCTCGGCCTCGGACACCCCCCGCGAGATCAGACGCGCCCGGTACGCGGCCTCGTCCAGCGGGAGATAGCGGGCCCGGTGGCCGGTGGCCTTCCCGATCTCCTCCAGGGCCTCGTCGACGGTCAGCGCGCGGGGCCCGGACAGTTCGTACACCCGGCCCTCGTGCCCCGGTCCGGTGAGCGCGGCGACCGCGACCGCCGCGACATCCTCGGCGTCCACGAACGAGGCCGCTCCGTCCCCCGCGTACAGCCCGAGTTCGCCGGCGGCCACCTCGTCCCGGAACGCGCCCTCGCTGAAGTTCTGCGCGAACCAGCCCGGCCGCAGGACCGTCCACGGCACCCCCGAGGCCCGTACCGCCTTCTCCCCCTCGATATGCGGGCCGCCGTCGAAGGCCGGTCCGAAATAGCCGGGAATATCTGCCCCGCGTGCCGAGAGCAGCACCAGCCGGCCGACTCCGCACGCCACGGCCTGTGCCACCAGATCGGGGGTCCTGGACGGGGCGGTGTCCAGCGGGACGATGTACACGGCCGAGGCGCCGTCGAGCGCGGCCTTCCAGGTGGAGCGTTCCTCCCAGTGGAAGCGGGTGCCCCCGGACCGCGACGCGACGCGCACCGGCACCCCCGCTCGCGCAGCCGGGCGACAACCCGACGGCCGGTCTTGCCGGTGCCGCCGATGACCAGGATCGGTTCAGGTGTCATGACGGAAGTCTCACCCTTCGGGCGCCCGTCTCACGCACGTCGCCGCATCCGACACGATCACCGATCCCGGCCGGCAGCTCGTCGAGCCGCCCTCGTCCCGCACCCGCCCGATACGCTGGGCCATATGGATGAGGACTTGCGCTCGCTCGTGGACCGGGTGCGGGACGAGTCCGGCGGGTCCGCCTCGTACGCGCGGCTCGTCGCGACCGAGGACCTCGACGAGCTGGCCGCCGTCCTCACCGAGCGGGGACGGCCCCTGTGGGCACGCGAGACCGCCGCTTTCCGGCTCGGCTGTGCCGGTGACCGGCGGGCGTTCGAGACGCTGGTGCTGCTCCTCAACCACCGCGACCCCGAGCGCTGTGTCTCCGCCTCCTACGCCCTGGCCCGGCTGGGCGACCCGCGTACGCCACGGGCAGCGGCCGCGCTCGCGACCAATGAACTCCGCACGGCCTACGCGCTCCACCCCATACGGCTGCTCACCGCGTTACGCGCCCCCGAGTCCGTACCGGCGCTGATCAGCACCCTCGAACGGCTGCTGGCACCCGACGAGCCGCACTGGCGGGTGGCACTGGCCTGTGTCGAGGGCCTGGGCACGCTCGGGGACGGCCGGGCGCGGGCCGTGCTGGAGGCCGCCCGGGATCATCCCCGTCTCGGCTCCGCCGCCACGGACGCGCTGAGCCGTCTCGCGTAGCGCACTTCGGACACCGACACTCCGTCCACCTCGAACTGCGCCTCCGTGCCGTCCGGAGCGAAGCCCGCCCTGGCGTAGAAGCGGCGGGCCCGGTCGTTGGCCGCGAGGACCCAGAGCAGCAGCGAAGACGCGCCCGCCGCCTCGGCCCTGGCGGTCAGCGCGTCGACCAGCGCGCCGCCCACCCCCGTACCGATCCGCTCGGGCAGCACATACAGGGCGTACAGCTCCGCCGTCCTGTCCGGCACGCCCTCGTCGCGGCTCGGGCCGCAGCACCCCCAGCCGACCACCTGGCCCGCCCGCTCGGCCACCAGATCGACCACCCGGCCCTCGCCCTTGGCCAGATACTCCCGGCGGCGGGCCGCGTCCTCCTCGATGCTCATCGCGTCCAGATACGTCTGCGGTACCACCCCCCGGTACGCGTGCTGCCAGCCGCGCACCCGGACCGTGGCGACGGCCTCGCAGTCGTCGAGTGTCATCTCACGGATCCGGACCGCGGCGGCGGCCTCGGCCCGGCCGGGCGCCGCCGGTTCGTACGCCGGGCCGCTCGGCGGCCCGGGCGCGGGCTCGGGCTCGGCGGTGGCGCAGGAGGCCGTGGGCTCAGTCCTTCCCGCCATCGGTCCCCCCGACGATCGCGAACGCCTCTATCTCCACCAGCAGTTCCGGCCGGAACAGCGCCGCGACCTGGACCGCGGAACTCGCCGGCGGACGTGCCGTGTCGATCACCGCGTCCCGTGCCTCCCGTACCGCCGGCAGATGCGCCACATCGGTGACGAAGTACGTCAGCTTGACGACATCGGCGAAGCCTGCCCCGGCCGCGGCCAGACAGCGGCGCAGATTCTCGAACACCTGCCGTGCCTGGGCGGCCGGATCCCCCTCGCCGACCACCTTGCCGTCCGCGTCGAACGCGCACTGGCCGGAGACGGCGACGAACCGGCCCGTGCCCCAGACGACATGGCTGTAGCCGTTGCCCGGAGCGACACCGTCGGGGGCGGGCAGATGCGTGAGTTCAGTCATGCGCCCATCCTTGCCGATGCCACTGACAATCGGCCAAGAGGTTTCCGTGACCTCTGTGGCCGCCGGTCACAGCAGTGTGAGCTGGGTCGCCGCCGGACGGACCGGCAGATCGGGACGCGCGGGAAGTTCCGGGTCCCGGGGCACGGATATGCGCCGGGCCTCGCCGCGCCCCGCGGGCCCGATCCCGAACTCGTCGGCCAGTTCGTGCACCTGCCGGGTGATCCGCCGCTGGTACCACTTGGGCGCGTACGCGCCCTCCGCGTAGAGCCGCTCGTACCGAGCCACCAGATACGGGTGGTGCCGCTCCAGCCAGGACATGAACCACTCGCGCGCGCCCGGCCGCAGATGCAGTACGAGCGGGGTCACCGAGGTGGCCCCGGCCGCGGCGATCGACCGTACCGTCGCCCTGAGCTGGTCGGGGCTGTCGCTCAGGAACGGAATGACCGGCGCCATCAGCACCCCGCAGCCGATCCCGTTCTCGGCCATCGTCCGCACCACGTCGAGCCGCCGCTCGGGCGAGGGCGTACCTGGTTCAACCGTGCGCCACAGCTCCTGGTCGGTGAAGCCGACCGAGACCGAGATCCCCACCTCGGTGACGGACGCCGCCTCCCGCAGCAGATCCAGATCGCGCAGGATCAGCGTGCCCTTGGTGAGGATGGAGAACGGGTTGGCGCGGTCGCGCAGGGCCGTGATGATGCCCGGCATCAGCCGGTACCGCCCCTCCGCGCGCTGGTAGCAGTCGACATTCGTCCCCATCGCGATATGCGCCCCCTGCCAGCGGCGCGAGGCGAGCTGGCGCCGGACCAGCTCCGGGGCGTTGATCTTGACCACGATCTGGGAGTCGAAGCCCTGGCCCGTGTCGAGATCGAGATAGCTGTGGGTCTTGCGGGCGAAGCAGTAGACACAGGCGTGTGTGCAGCCCCGGTACGGATTCACCGTCCATTCGAACGGCATACGGGACGCCCCCGGCACCCGGTTCACAATCGAACGGGCACGGATCTCGTAGAAGGTGACACCACGGAATTCGGGTGTGTCGAACGTCCTGGTGGTCACCGCGTCCGTACCGAAGAGCGCGATGTCCCCGGTCGCCCCCTGCATTGAGGTGTTCTCGACCAGATTGTCCCAGCGCATGGATACCTCCTCGGTAGCACTCACCTCAGAATAGAACACACGTTCCCTTGATCGCCCGCCGAGCGGATTTGGGCGGGCGTACCGGAGGGTGGTTGGCTGGCCGCACCCCACCCGGAACGAGTGCTGGAGGAACAGCCATGGCGCAGGTCGAGGCCACCACGGAGCGGATCATCGCGGCGGACCCGGAGACAGTGTTCGACGCGCTGGCCGATTACGAGAACACCCGGGCGAAGCTGCTGCCCGCGCAGTTCAGCGAGTACGAGGTGCGGGAGGGCGGCGACGGCGAGGGCTCGCTCGTCCACTGGAAGCTCCAGGCGACGAGCAAGCGGGTGCGCGACTGTCTGCTGGAGGTGACCGAGCCGACCGACGGACAGCTCATCGAGAAGGACCGCAACTCCTCGATGGTCACCACCTGGACCGTCACCCCCGCCGGCGAGGGCCGCTCGAAGGCCGTCGTCACGACCGTCTGGGACGGCGCGGGCGGGATCGGCGGGTTCTTCGAGCGGACCTTCGCCCCCAAGGGTCTTGGCCGTATCTACGACGTGATCCTCGAAAGGCTCGCCGCCGAGACGGAGAAGGCGCGCGAGAACGGCTCCGGCGAGTAGCCGTACCGGCCGAGAGCCCCAACCGGCCCGTCCGGCCGGACAGTTCGACTCGTTGCGGCAGGTCTCGGCGTGTCACCGCCGGGGTCACCGATACGAGTGGTTTTCCCCGCGGCGCCGTTGCGCGCCCCCGCGCGACACGTCGCGGGAAAGCCCCTGATGAGCGCCCCGGCGCAGGCTTCACCGCTCAACCCGCCCCCGTCACAACCCCGTTCAGCCGGAGAGCCTTCCGCTTGCTCCTGCTTGGCGTGCAATGTGAAGTATGACGCCGCGCAGGTGCGACGAGGGGAGCAGTACGTGGGCGGGACCACTCTGGTCAAGGGCGGCGGGCAGGCCATCGAGTACGAGAACGGTGCCGCGCGGGCCGCGGCGCTGCCCGTGTCCGCCACCGCGGACCCTCCGCCACCACCGCCCGCCATGGGCACGGCCCTCGCGGAACCCCTCAGCCCCCGCCGGGTGCGGCTCGTCTTCGTCGGGCTGATGCTCGCCCTGCTGCTGGCCGCTCTTGAGCAGGTGATCGTGGCCACCGCGCTGCCGAAGATCGTCGGGGAGCTCCAGGGCCTGGACCGGATGTCCTGGGCGATCACCGCGTATCTGCTCACCGCCACCATCGGGCTGCCCGTCTACGGCAAGCTCGGCGATCTCTTCGGCCGCAAGGGCGTCTTCCAGTTCGCGATCGTCGTCTTCGTCATCGGGTCCGCGCTGGCCGGCTGGTCCCGCACCATGGACCAGCTCATCGCCTTCCGTGCCGTCCAGGGCATCGGCGCCGGCGGACTGATGATCGGGGTGCAGGCGATCATCGCGGACATCGTGCCCGCCCGTGAACGCGCCCGCTTCATGGGGCTGATCGGCGCCGCCTTCGGGCTCGCCTCCGTGGCCGGGCCGCTGCTCGGCGGCTTCTTCACCGACCATGTCTCCTGGCGCTGGTGCTTCTACTTCAATGTGCCCTTCGGGCTGATCACCCTCGCCGTCGTCGCCGTGGTGCTCCGGCTGCCCAAACCCACCGCCCCCGCGCGGCTCGATGTCCTCGGCACCCTGATGCTCGCCGCCGCGTCCACCTGTCTGGTGCTGCTGACCAGTTGGGGCGGGACGGAGTACGCATGGGACTCCCGGGTCATCGTCGGTCTCGCCGCGGGAGCCGCAGGAACCACCCTGCTGTTCCTGGTCGTCGAGCACTTCGCGGCCGAACCGCTCATCCCCCTGCGGCTGTTCCGGGACACGGTCTTCAACATCACCAGCCTGGTCGGGGCGATCGTCGGTGTGGCGCTGTTCGGCGCGGCCAGCTATCTGCCGACCTATCTCCAGATGGTCGAGGGGGCCACCGCCACCGAGTCGGGTCTGCTGATGCTGCCCATGATGGGCGGCATCGTCGTCGCCTCCGTCGTCTCGGGCCATCTCATCACCCGTACCGGCCACTACAAGATCTATCCGGTGCTGGGCAGCGCGCTCTCGGTGGCGGGCATGTGGCTGCTGTCCCGGCTGGACACCGGCACCTCGATGACCGAGAACGGTGTCGCGCAGGCGGTGCTGGGACTGGGGATGGGCCTGGTCATGCCGGTGCTGATCCTCGCCGTGCAGAACGCCGTACGCCCCGCCGACCTCGGCACCGCCACCAGCGCCAACAACTACTTCCGGCAGATCGGCGGCAGCGTGGGCGCCGCCGTCTTCGGCACCCTCTTCGCCGACCGGCTGGCCGACGCGCTCGCGGCCCGTATCCCCGCCGGGGCCGGCCTGCCCGACGCCGAGTCCATCACCCCTCAGGCGGTGCACGCCCTGCCGCCCGCCGTCCGCGACGGCTATGTCCAGGCGTACGCGGACGCCATGCCCCGGATCTTCCTCTACCTCGTGCCGGTGCTGGTCCTCGGCCTGTTGATCGCCTTCTTCCTCAAGGAGAAACCACTGGTGTCCCAGAACGCCTCAGCCGCCGAGTCCGTCACCGTCCCGGTCCCCGGCGCGCGCACCGCGCCCGCGGGGCCCGCCGCCCCGCCGCCCGCGCCCGCCCCGTACACCTCGGGAGTGGCGGTGTGCGGCACGGTGCAGCACCACGACGGCTCCACGGTGCCCCGGGCCGCGCTGACCCTGATCGACGTCCATGGACAGCAGATCGGGCGCGGGGCGAGCGGCGCGGACGGGCGGTACGCGCTGAGTGTGCCGGGCTCCGGCTCGTATGTGATGATCGCGGCCGCCGCCGGACACCAGCCGCAGGCCGTCACGGTGACCGTGGGCGAGCGGCCCGTCGAGCTGGATGTGGTCCTCGGCGGGGCGGGACGGCTCGCCGGTGCCGTACGTACCGCCGACGGCACGCCGGTGCGCGACGCCGCCGTGACCCTCACGGATGTACGGGGCGATGTCGTCGCGTCCACCCGAAGCGGCCGCGAGGGCGCGTATGTCATCTCGGAGCTGGTGGCCGGGGAGTACACCCTCGCCGCGAGCGCGCCCGCCTTCCGGCCCGCGGCGCTGCCGGTCAGTGTGCAGGCGTCGCGCGAGACCCGGCAGGACATCGAGCTGGCGGGCGGTGCGGTGCTGCGCGGTACGGTACGGGCCGGCGGCGGCCGTCCGGTCGAGGACGCCCGGGTCACCCTTCTCGACGCGGCGGGCAATGTGGTGGATACCCTCACCACGGGTTCCGACGGCACCTTCCGGTTCGTGGACCTCTCCTCCGGCGAGTACACCGTGATCGCCGCGGGCTATCCGCCGGTCGCCACAGTCCTTCATATGGCGGGCGGCGGACGCACCGAACGCGATCTCCAACTGGGCCACGAAGATTGACTGAATTTCAGTCAATAAGCAGTTGCGCGCGGGCGCACCACCTATTGGTTCATTGACCGGCGCAATGCCTGTCAAGGGCCGTACCGTGGAGGGCGGAGCCGCGGATCCTGGCGGCAGGGAAGGAGCCTCCCACCCATGGACAGTGGTATTCCGCCGGGACTGCCGCGGCGGTCCGCCGCGGCCGGCCGGATTCCGCTCGCCGTGGTCGTCGTGGACGGTGACGGCCTGGTGTCGCACTGGTCGTCCGGTGCTCGGCGGCTCTTCGGCCACCCCAGGGACGAGGCGGTGGGACGGCACGCCGGAGATCTGATGCCGGTCGCCGGGGCCCTCGCGGAGGACGAGCGCGGGGTGGCGCACGGCGGCTGCGACGGCTATGACGAGCTCGGACCGGAACTGCACGCCCGGGGCTCCTACCCCACCGCGGGCCGCGCGAAGGTCTCCCATCCGGAGCGCGGCCGGCTCGATGTGCTGTGGTGGGCCTATCCGCTGATCGGCCCGGGACCGGGGCGCCATCTCGTACTCGCGGCGGACGCCGGGCAGTTGCGCCCCGAGACGGCCGGGGAAAGTGCCGCGGACTTTCTGCGGATCGCCCCGGGTTTCGCCCATCACACGGAATTCCCGGACGCGGACGCATTGGCCCGGCGGCTGCCCGACATTCTGCCGAACATGGGCCCCGCCGAAGCCGGCCGCATTGTCGCCCAGGTACTCGAACTGGGATATCCCGTCGTGGAATTCAGCCATCACGACCGGGTGCCGGTCACGCCCGACTGGGGTGTGACCCGACGGTCCGCCGTACGGTACGAAAGCCCCGGGGCCGGGCCCGTACCGGCGGGGGCCGAGCCCGTACTCGCGGAGGCGCGGTTCAGACGAAGAGCGGTGCCCCGTCCCGAACTCGACCTCGAATACGCCGCGGTGCGTGAGCGTCTGGAGTTCCTGAACGATGTCAGCGGGCGTATCGGATCCTCGCTCGATCTGGCCCATACGATCCGCGAGGTCACCAGCGCCGCCGTCCCCCGCTTCGCCGACTTCGCGGGTACGCATCTGCGGGCCGCGGTCCTGGCGGGGGAGGGATTCCCGGACGGACCGCCCGACGCCACCACCGTCTGGCACCGGGTCTGGGTCGAGCACAACGACGAGCCCGGCCGCTGGGACGATACGGTGCCGGTCGGCGAGGCCTTGCCATTCCCCGAGCACACCCCGTTCTTCCAGTGCATGGTCACCGGGGAGCCGGTGCTCATCCCGCGGCTGAGCGAGGAGATGGGGAATCGTATCTCCGCGGAATTCGAGAAACGCGATCTGCGCCCGCTCATCAACCACCGGTCCATGCTGCTGGTTCCGCTGAAGGCGCGGGGCGTCGTACTGGGATTCATGGTGCTGATGCGGCGGCCCGGCCGCGAGCCGTTCGACGACATGGACCGTACGACCGGCGCCGAACTGGCCGCGCGGGCGGGGCTCGTACTGGACAACGCCCGGATGTACACATACCAGGAGAATGTCGCCGAGACCCTCCAGGACAGCATGCTGCCGCACATCGCGCCGCGCATGGCGGGCTGTGACATCGCCACCCGCTATCTGCCCGGTACCCGGCTCGGCCGGATCGGCGGTGACTGGTTCGACGCCGTGAAGCTGCCCGGATCGCGGACCGCGCTGGTCGTCGGAGATGTGATGGGCCACGGGCTGAACTCGGTTGCGATGATGGGCCAGTTGCGCACCGCCGTACAGACCATGGCGACCATGGAGCTGCCGCCCGCCCAACTGCTCCGCAATCTCGACGACTTGGCGCAGCGCCTCGGCGAACGGTATCTGGCGACCTGTCTGTACGCGGTGTACGACCCGATCAGATCCGAGGTCCAGATCGCCAACGCCGGTCATATCCCACCGGTTCTGGTCCGTGCGGAGGACGGCAGTGCCGAGGTCCTCGACCTGCCGACCGGAGCGCCCATCGGTGTGGGCGGAGTGGCCTTCGAGACGGTGTCCGTACGGGTCGGGCCGGGCGACCGGCTGGTGCTGTGCAGCGACGGGCTGATCGAGGTACGCGATGAGAACATCTGGGAGGGCCAGGGCCTGGCCGCGCTGTGCGCGTCCGCCGCGCATCCCGCCGCCGCCATGGACACCGCCTGCGACACCATCATCCGCGCGCTCAACACCCGGGAAGGGCGCAAGGACGCTGTGGCGCTGCTGATGGCGCGTCTCAACGGCATTCCTGACAGCGATGTCGCGGAGTACGAACTCGCCCTGGATCCACGCGAGGTGGGCCGGGCGCGACGGCTGGTGCGCGACCGACTGCTGGGCTGGTCGCTGCCGGACGCGGTGGAGACGGCCGAGCTGATGGTGAGTGAGCTGGTCACCAACGCCATGAACCACGCGCGGTCACAACGGGTCGGACTGCGGCTGGTCCGTACGGACGCCCTGCTGTGCGAGGTGACCGACGACGCACCGGCCCCCGCGGCCCTGCTGAGCACACGGCCCGACGACGAGTCCGGGCGCGGGCTGCGGGTGGTGAGCACGCTGGCGCACGAGTGGGGGACGAGCAGTACGGCGTACGGAAAGACCGTCTGGTTCGAACAGACCCTCACCCGGAAGGTGCCCGGCCGCTACCACGGCCGGTGGACCAACCCTCCCGGGCTCTTGCCCCCGCGGCCGACGGGACGGTAGTCCGCGGACGAGGTGATCTGGGACGTCGATCCGTCCCTCTCCGCGGTTCCGCACAGCGAACTGCTGCTTCCGTACGCCGACGCCTCGCTCCCGGTGGTCGACCTGGGATGCGGCAACGGCACCCAGACCCGCTGTCTGGCCACCCGCTTCGCCCGTGCGGTCGGGGTGGACCTGTCGCACGCGGAAGGATGTGAGCGGGGGTGCGGAGGCACGACGGGGGCCGGTCCCGGTAATCGCGGGCGGCCTTCCTCGGCTTTCATCGAGGGGGGCTGCCGCGGGGTTATGCGGTCACCTCGATCACCTGCTTGCCCGCCGCGCCGCCCTGTTCGAAAGCCTCGTGCGCCGCGGCCGTGTCCGAGAGCGGATACACGCCGTTGACCACCGGGCGCAGCGCGCCCGAGGTGACGTGGCCGGCCAGATCGCGGAGGACGGCGGTGCCGGGGTTGGCGCTGAAGGTACGGATGCGGCGGGGACCGTAGACGCTGGAGGCGGCGATCGCGGCCAGGGCGGGTGCGGAGAGTCCGACGGTGACCATGCGGCCGGCCTTGGCGAGTCGGCTTCGATAGCAGTTCAGTTCCGTGCCGACGGTGTCGAGGATGACGTCGAAGGGGCCGATCCGGTCCGAGGTGGTGAAGCCGTAGTCGAAGACGTCGTCGGCGCCGAGGCCGGTGAGAAGCCGGGTGTGGCGGTCGCGGGCCAGGGCGGTGACATGAGCGCCCATCGCGTGGGCCAGTTGCACCGCGGCCGTGCCGACACCGCCGGCGGCGCCCCGGACCAGAACCCGTTCCCCGGCGGCAAGGTGTGTGCTGTCGCGCAGCGCGATCAGCGCGGTGGTGCCAGCGACGACCACAGAGGCCGCTTCGACCGGAGAGATGCCCACGGGTGCGGGCGCGATGCGGTCCGCGGGTACCACGACGTATTCGGCCGCCCCACCCGTGGTGTGCCGTTCCCGGGGGTGCACCGTGCCCCACACCCGGTCCCCGGCCCGGTAACCCTCGACATCGGCGCCGGTCTCGGCGACGACGCCCGCGAAGTCCAGCCCCACACCGATCGGGAACCGGCGTCCCGAGACCATCTTCAGCCCTCCCGCGCGGACAATCACGTCGTGTCCGTTCACGCTGGACGCCTCGACCGACACCAGTACCTCGCCCGCACCGGGAGCGGGACGGGCGACCTCGTTGACGTGCAGGACGTCCGCCGTACCGTAGCTCGTGATCTGAACGGCCTTCATGTCGTTGCCCTTCCGTGGCGGGGTGGTTGATCCGATGCTGGACCCTGCGCGCGGCACCACGGTCGTTCCGCTTTTCCTGGGTCCGGCAGACCCACCCTCACGAGCCGCGCCCGGGGCATACTGGCGCCGTGACCGACCATCCCCTTGCCGTGAGCGACGATCCCCGACGTGAACTCGCCGAGTTCCTGCGAGCCCGCCGCACCCGGCTGCTGCCACAGGATGTCGGCCTGGAACCGGGCCCGAGGCGGCGCGTCGCCGGGCTGCGGCGGGAGGAACTGGCCCTGCTGGCCGGGGTGAGCGCGGACTACTACCAACGCATGGAGCAGGGACGCGACGTCCGGCCCTCCGAACAGGTCCTGGACGCTCTCGCGCGTGCTCTCAACTTTTCCGCCGAGGAGTCCCGCTACCTGCACAGCCTCGCCGCCGCCGCGCGCACACCCGCCCGCGGTCCACGCCACCACGAGCCCGAGCAGGTACCGCCCACGACGCTGCGGCTGCTGCGCACCATGACCACGCCCACGATGGTCGTCGGCCGCTTCCTGGACGTCCTCGCATGGAACCCGCTGGCCGGCGCTCTGCTCGGCGCGTTCACCCTGCTTCCCCCGGCCGAGCGGAACCTGCTCATGCTGCTGCTGCACCCCGAAGCCGACCAGGCGTGCCCTGACCGGGCGGCTACCGTGGCCGAGCTGACCGGGATGCTGCGGACCCGGATCGCCGCCGACCCGGGGCACCCGCGCGGTGTGGAACTCGTCGGCGAACTCGCGGTCCGGAGTGACGAGTTCGCCGCACTGTGGGCGCGCCACGACGTCGAAGAGGCCGTCCGTGGCCGGATGCGTGTGCATCACCCGATGGTCGGCGAGCTGAACCTGGAATGGGACGCCTACCCGGTACCCGGCGCTCCCGGCCCGGTGCTCATCACCTACACCGCCGAAGCGGGAAGCCCGGACGACGAGCGACTCCGGTTGCTGGCCGCGCTGCTCGATTCACCGGACACGGCGACGGCGGTCACCCGACAACCGTGACGTGCCGACCGGCTCGCGGCGGCGAGGGCGAGGCTCGCCGTGCGGGGCGGCCGAGCGCGGCCTAGGCGGCGGAGCCGAGCCGGGTTTCCGTACGCCGTACGCTCCCGGCCCGCACCCTCGTCCTCGCCCCCGCCCCCGCCCCCGCCCCACAGTGACCCAGCGCACAGCCGCCCCTCTCTGGCGCGCTCGTTACTCGTCGGTTAATCTCAAATGAGCGGGAAACCCCCGCTGCTCCCGGTGGCCTGGTGACGCAGCCGCCGAGAGCGCTGTCGGTTCAGCACCCTCGCGGTCCGGCCCGTCCGGACCGCCGGTACGGCGCGGCTCCGGGACAGAGTCCGCCGCCCAGCACCGTGACCGCATCAGCCACGCGCGCCCGCCGCGCCCCGCGGCCCCTGTCAGCGATTCCGGGCCCGCCCCTCTCAGTCGTCACTCATCCCCTGGAGTCCCGTGATGGACATCCCGCTCTCCACCATCGCCGTCGTCGGCCTCGGCACCATGGGTACCGGTATCGCCGAGATCCTCACCCGCGCCGGCCGCGAGGTCGTCGGCATCGACATCAGTGACATCGCCGCCGCCCGGGCAGTCGCCTCGCTCGAAGCGTCCACCGCGCGGGCCGTGGCGCGCGGGCGGCTCACCGAGGAGGAGCGGCGCACGGTCCTCGCGCGGTTCCGCACCTTCTCCGATCTGCACGCCGCCGCCGGCGCCGATCTGGTGATCGAGGTGGTGCCCGAGTCGTACGAGACCAAGCAGCGGGTCTTCCGGGCGCTGGACGGGATCGTCGGCCCCTCGACGATCCTCGCGACCGGCACCAACGCGCTGTCCGTGACCCGGCTGGCCGCGGACTCGGCGCACCCCGAGCGCGTGCTCGGTCTGCACTTCTTCAATCCGGCCCCGGCGATGAAGCTCGTCGAGGTGGTGTCCTCGGTCCTCACCGCGCCCCGCGCCGTGGCCGCCGTCACCGGGCTCGCCCGGGAGCTGGGCAAGGAGCCGGTGGCGGTGGGCGACCGGCCCGGCTTTGTCGCGGACGGCCTGCTCTTCGGCTATCTCAACCAGGCCGCCGCGATGTACGAGGCCAAGTACGCCTCACGCGAGGACATCGACGCGGCGATGAGACTGGGCTGCGGACTGCCGATGGGGCCGCTCGCGCTGCTCGATCTGATCGGCGTGGACACGGCCCGTACGGTCCTGGAGGCGATGTACTCCGCGTCCCGCGACCGGCTGCACGCCCCCGCGCCGGTGCTCAGGCAGCTCGGCGAGGCCGGGCTGACGGGCCGCAAGTCGGGGCGCGGTTTCTACACGTACGAGGGACCGGGCAGCGGCGCGGTGGTGCCGGACGCGCTCACCCCGCCGGAAACGGCTCGTCCGGGGAGTGCCGCCGCCCGCCCGGTCCGCTCCGTCGGTGTGGCGGGTTCCGGCACCATGGCGTGCGGGATCGCGGAGGTCTTCGCCACGGCCGGTTTCGGTGTGGTGCTCGCGGCGCGCACCCCGGAGAAGGCGGAGGCCGCCGCCGCCCGGGTCGCGAAGTCCCTGGCCCGCTCCGTGGACAAGGGGCGGCTGACCGCCGAGGCCCGTGACCAGGCCCTGGCGCGGATCACCCCGGCCGGCTCGCCGGACGCCTTCGCCGAGGTGGATCTCGCCGTCGAGGCCGTGGCCGAGGACCTGGAGATCAAGCGGCAGCTCTTCGCCACGCTCGACAAGGTCTGCAAGCCGGGCGCGGTGCTGGCCACGACGACCTCCTCGCTTCCGGTGGTGGCCTGTGCCCGCGCGACCTCGCGCCCGCAGGACGTGGTCGGGATGCACTTCTTCAATCCGGCCCCGGCGATGAAGCTCGTCGAGGTGGTCCGTACGGTCCTCACCGCCGACGACGTCCGGGCCACCGCCCGCGCGGTGGCCACGGCCGTCCGCAAGCATCCGGTCGACTGCGGGGACCGGGCGGGCTTCATCGTCAACGCGCTGCTGTTCCCGTATCTGAACAATGCGGTCAAGATGGTCCAGGAGCACTACGCGAGCCTCGACGACATCGACGCGGCGATGAAACTGGGCGGCGGTTATCCGATGGGGCCCTTCGAACTGCTCGATGTGGTCGGGCTCGATGTGTCACTGGCCATCGAGCGGGTCCTGCACCGCGAGTTCCGGGATCCTGGCCTGGCTCCGGCGCCGCTGCTCGAACATCTTGTGGCGGCGGGCTGTCTCGGCCGCAAGACCGGCCGCGGCTTCCGCGAGTACGCCCGGCGCTGATCCCCGTACCGGCCCCGCGGGGATCCCGGTACCGGCCCACGCAGTGATCAAGGTCCGGGCCCCGCGGGCGCGCTCTCCTGCGTCGATGCAGTACGTTCACCTCATGTCCCAGCCCGCCAAGTCCTCCCGTACGAACACCAGGACCGACGTCCCGGAGAGTGCCGCAGGCACCCGCGCGGCCGCCCAGCGGCTGAAGATGCGCCGGGAGCTGGCGGCCGCGGCGATGGAACTGTTCGCGACCAAGGGGTACGAGGCGACCACCGTCGACGAGATCGCCGCCGCCGCCGGGGTCGCCCGCCGGACCTTCTTCCGGCACTTCCGCTCCAAGGAAGAGGCGATCTTCCCGGACCACGACGACACGCTCGTACGGGCGGAGGCGGTGCTCAACGCCGCGCCCGCCCATGAGCATCCGCTGGACACGGTGTGCCGGGGCATCAAGGAGGTCATGCGGATGTACGCGGCCTCCCCCGCGGTCTCCGTGGAGCGCTACCGGCTCACCCGCGAGGTGCCCACCCTGCGGGAGCGCGAGATCGCCTCGGTGGCCCGTTACGAGCGGCTGTTCACCCGCTATCTGCTGGGCCACTTCGACGAGCGCGACCACGCCGACGGCAATGACGACCCACTGCTGGCGGAGGTCGCCGCGTCGGCCGTCGTCACCGCGCACAACCATGTGCTGCGCCGCTGGCTGCGGGCGGGCGGGCAGGGCGATGTGGAGGCGCAGCTCGACCACGCCTTCGCGATCGTCCGGGACACCTTCGGCGCCGGCATCGGCGCGGGCCGGACCATCGGGGGCAAGCCGCAGCACGCCGCGGCCACGGCCCGTACCAGCGGCGATGTGCTGGTGACGGTGGCGCGTACGGACGCCCCGCTGGACGAGGTCATGCGGACCATCAAGCAGGCACTGAGGGACGCGTAGCCGCGTCTCCGGCCCCTCCCTCCGCTTCTCCGATGCTCTCCCCTGATCGCGATACGCCATGCGCTCCTTTGCCCACATGAAGTGATATTTGCCGCTTGTACAGCGGTAGGGATCTGCTCATGCGTGCCGCACCGGTGACAAGTGAGAGGGATTTTTGGCACCCAGTGCCTTGCCAGGTGTCACGGCGTGCCATAACGTGAAGGTGTCCGGCTGTTCCCGCAAGCCGTCTCGCTTGTGCGCCCGGACGCCTGCGTCACAGGCACCTCCCGCGCTCACCCGGCGCCGCCGATCAGCACGGTCAGCACCACAGGCTGATCAGCGGTGCCCCCGCCGAACCGACGGCACACCTCCACCGCACACCAGCGAGCGGCCCCCGCGGCTCGCTCCCCCAGCTTCGCCGGAGGCACCACCGTGAAGGAAATCCTGGACGCGATCCAGTCGCCGGACACCACGTCCGCCGACTTCGCCGCACTGCCCGTCCCCGGTTCGTACCGCGCGGTGACCGTGCACAAGGACGAGACGGAGATGTTCGCCGGTCTCCCCGGCCGCGAGAAGGACCCCCGCAAGTCGCTCCATCTCGACGAGGTGCCGGTGCCCGAACTCGGCCCCGGCGAGGCCCTGGTGGCCGTCATGGCCAGCTCGGTCAACTACAACTCCGTCTGGACCTCGCTCTTCGAGCCGCTGCCCACCTTCGGGTTCCTGGAGCGGTACGGCAAGCTCAGCGAACTGGCCAGGCGGCACGACCTGCCGTACCACATCATCGGCTCCGATCTCTCCGGCGTCGTGCTGCGCACCGGCCCGGGGGTCAACGCCTGGCGGCCGGGCGACGAGGTCGTGGCGCACTGCCTCTCCGTCGAGCTGGAGTCGTCCGACGGGCACAACGACACGATGCTCGACCCGGAGCAGCGGATCTGGGGCTTCGAGACCAACTTCGGCGGGCTGGCGGAGCTGGCCCTGGTGAAGTCCAACCAGCTCATGCCCAGGCCCCAGCATCTGACCTGGGAGGAGGCCGCGGCGCCCGGCCTGGTCAACTCGACCGCGTACCGCCAGCTCGTCTCCCGCAACGGCGCCGGGATGAAGCAGGGCGACAATGTGCTGATCTGGGGCGCGAGCGGCGGACTCGGCTCGTACGCCACGCAGTTCGCACTCGCGGGCGGGGCCACGCCGGTCTGTGTGGTCTCCAGCGACCGGAAGGCGGAGATCTGCCGGCGGATGGGCGCCGAGGCGATCATCGACCGTACGGCCGAGGACTACCGGTTCTGGAAGGACGAGCACCACCAGGACCCGCGCGAGTGGAAGCGCTTCGGCAAGCGCATCCGCGAACTGACCGGCGGCGAGGACGTGGACATCGTCTTCGAGCACCCGGGCCGCGAGACCTTCGGTGCCTCCGTCTATGTCACCCGCAAGGGCGGCACGATCGTCACCTGCGCCTCGACCTCCGGCTACACCCACGAGTACGACAACCGCTATCTGTGGATGTCCCTGAAGCGCATCATCGGCTCCCACTTCGCCAACTACCGCGAGGCGTGGGAGGCCAACCGGCTGGTCGCCAAGGGCAGGATCCACCCCACCCTGTCGAAGGTGTACGCGCTGGAGGACACCGGCCAGGCCGCGTACGACGTCCACGCCAACCGCCATCAGGGCAAGGTCGGGGTGCTGGCGCTGGCGCCGCGCGAGGGTCTGGGCGTACGGGACGAGGAGCTGCGCGCGCGGCACATCGACGCCATCAACCTGTTCCGCGACACCTCGGCGGAGGCGCCCGCCGGGGCCTCGCGCGGCACCCTGGTCCGGGGAGCCTGAGATGGGCGAGCGGCACCGGGACCGGCCCTGGCTGATGCGGACCTACGCGGGCCATTCGACCGCCGAGGCGTCCAACGAGCTGTACCGGCGCAATCTCACGAAGGGGCAGACGGGTCTCTCCGTCGCCTTCGACCTGCCGACCCAGACCGGCTACGACCCCGACCATGTCCTCGCCCGCGGCGAGGTCGGCCGGGTCGGGGTGCCGGTCTCCCATCTCGGCGACATGCGGCGGCTGTTCCAGGACATCCCGCTGGACCGCACCAACACCTCGATGACCATCAACGCCACCGCGATGTGGCTGCTGGCGCTCTACCAGGTGGTCGCGGAGGAGCAGGGCGCGGATGTCGCCCGTCTCCAGGGGACGACGCAGAACGACATCGTCAAGGAGTACCTCTCGCGCGGCACGTATGTGTTCCCGCCGGGGCCGAGCCTGCGGCTGACCACCGACATGATCACGTACACGGTGAACCACATCCCCAGATGGAACCCCATCAACATCTGCAGCTACCACCTCCAGGAGGCGGGCGCGACCCCGGTGCAGGAGATCGCGTACGCGATGTCCACCGCGATCGCCGTGCTGGACGCGGTGTTCGCGTCGGGCCGGATCCCCGAGGAGCGCAGGGGGGAGGTGGTCGGCCGGATGTCGTTCTTCGTCAACGCCGGGGTCCGCTTCGTCGAGGAGATGTGCAAGATGCGGGCGTTCTCCCGGATCTGGGACACGGTCACCCGGGAGCGGTACGGCATCGAGGACGCCTCGCAGCGCCGGTTCCGCTACGGCGTCCAGGTCAACTCGCTCGGGCTGACCGAGGCCCAGCCGGAGAACAACGTCCAGCGGATCGTTCTCGAAATGCTGGCCGTGACCCTGTCCAAGGACGCCCGCGCCCGCGCCGTACAGCTCCCCGCCTGGAACGAGGCTCTGGGGCTGCCGCGCCCCTGGGACCAGCAGTGGTCGCTCCGGATACAGCAGGTGCTCGCGCACGAGAGCGATCTGCTGGAGTACGAGGACATCTTCGAGGGCTCCCATGTCGTCGAGGCCAAGGTGGCGGACCTGGTCACGGAGTCCCTCGCCGAGATCGACCGGATCGAGGAGATGGGCGGCGCGCTGGCGGCCGTCGAGTCCGGGTATCTCAAGTCGCGGCTGGTCGCCTCGCACGCCGGGCGGCGGGCGCGGATCGAGTCGGGCGAGCAGAAGATCGTCGGGGTCAACTGCTACGAGTCCACCGAGCCCGGTCCGCTGACCGCCGATCCGGACACCGCGATCATGACGGTCGACCCGGCGAACGAGGCCCGGGTGGCGGCGGCACTGCACGCCTGGCGGGACAACCGCGACGAGGCGCGGGCCACCGGGGCGCTGGCCGCGCTGAAGAGGGCCGCTGCCGGCACCGCGAATCTGATGCCGACGACCCTGGAGTGCGCGCGGGCCGGGGTGACCACCGGCGAGTGGGCCTGGGCGCTGCGGGACGTCTTCGGCGAGTTCCGCGCGCCGACCGGGGTGAGCGGCGCGCCGGTCGCGATGAGCACGGAGCCGGACACCGCGCTCGCGGCGGTCCGCGAGGCGGTGTCCCGTACCGCCGGTGAACTCGGCTCGGGGCGGCTGCGGCTGCTGGTCGGCAAGCCCGGTCTGGACGGGCACTCCAATGGCGCCGAGCAGATCGCGGTCCGCGCGCGCGACGCCGGGTTCGAGGTGGTCTACCAGGGCATCAGGCTGACACCCGAGCAGATCGTCGGTGCCGCGCTCGCCGAGGACGTGCACTGTGTGGGCCTGTCGGTGCTGTCCGGGTCGCACGGCGCGCTGGTGCCGGAGGTGCTGGTACGGCTGCGCGAGGCGGGCGCGGGCGACATCCCGGTGATCGTCGGCGGGATCATCCCGAACGCCGACGCCGAGGAACTGCGGGCGGCCGGGGTGGCCGCCGTCTTCACCCCGAAGGACTTCGGAATCACCGGAATCATCGGCCGTATCGTCGATGAGATCAGGAAAGCGAACAAGCTCGACCCCTTGGAGGTCCCCGCATGACCGCGCCTGCCACGCACGCCGCCGCCGAGCCGGCCGCCGCCCCCGCCGACCGGCTGCGTCCGCGCCGCTCCTGTCTCGCCGTACCGGGCTCGAATCCGCGCTTTCTGGAGAAGGCCCAGGGGCTCCCGGCCGACCAGGTCTTTCTCGATCTGGAGGACGCCTGCGCGCCGCTCGCCAAGGAGGGCGCCCGGCACACCATCGTCGACGCTCTGAACAAGGGCGACTGGAGCGGCAAGATCCGGGTGGTGCGCGTCAACGACTGGACGACACACTGGACGTACCGCGATGTGATCACCGTCGTGGAGGGCGCGGGCCACAATCTCGACTGCGTGATGCTGCCGAAGGTCCAGGACGCCCAGCAGATCGTGGCGCTGGATCTGCTGCTCACCCAGATCGAGAAGACGATGGGCTTCGAGGTCGGCAGGATCGGTATCGAGGCACAGATCGAGAACGCCAGGGGCCTGGTGAACGTCGACGAGATCGCCGGCGCGTCCCCGCGCCTCGAGACCATCGTCTTCGGTCCCGCCGACTTCATGGCGTCCATCAATATGAAGTCGCTGGTGGTGGGGCAGCAGCCGCCCGGCTATGGCGCGGACGCCTACCACTACATTCTGATGCGCCTCCTGATGGCCGCCCGTACCCACGATCTCCAGGCCATCGACGGCCCGTACCTCCAGATCCGCGATGTGGACGGCTATCGCGAGGTGGCGCGCCGGGCGGCCGCGCTGGGCTACGACGGCAAGTGGGTGCTGCACCCCGGCCAGATCGAGGCGTCGAACGAGATCTTCTCGCCCTCCCAGGAGGACTACGACCACGCCGAGCTGATTCTCGACGCGTACGACTACTACACCTCGGAGGCGGGCGGCAAGAAGGGCTCGGCGATGCTCGGCGACGAGATGATCGACGAGGCCAGCCGCAAGATGGCGCTGGTCATCTCGGGCAAGGGCCGGGCCGCCGGGATGCGCCGTACCACCGCCTTCGAAGCCCCGGAGGCATGACGATGCGGTTCGGCAGGACGTTCGAGGAGTTCGAGATCGGGGCGGTCTACAAGCACTGGCCCGGCAAGACGGTCACGGAGTACGACGACCACCTGTTCTGTCTGCTCACCATGAACCACCATCCGCTCCATCTGGACAGCAACTACGCGGAGCGGACGACCGACTTCGGGAAGAACGTCGTCGTCGGCAACTATGTCTACTCGCTGCTGCTGGGCATGTCGGTGCCGGACGTCTCCGGGAAGGCCATCGCCAATCTGGAGGTCGAGTCGCTGCGCCACCTCGCGCCGACCTTCCACGGCGACACGATCTACGGCGAGACGACCGTGCTCGACAAGACGCCCTCGAAGTCCAAGAGCGACCGCGGAATCGTGTACGTGGAGACCAAGGGGTACAAGCAGGACTCCACGGTCGTCTGTGTGTTCCGCCGCAAGGTGATGGTGCCGACCGAGAAGTACGTCAAGGAGCGCGGCGGCGAACAGCCCGGCCGCCCAGAGCCGCGGGAGAAGTGACCCAGCCATGAGCCGACTCGCCCGGACCGCCGGGCTGACCGACATTCAGCGGGAGATCCTGGCCACCGTGAGGGACTTCGTCGACAAGGAGATCCTCCCGGTCGCCACGGAGCTGGAACACCGCGACGAGTATCCGACCCGGATCGTGGAGGGCCTCAAGGACCTCGGGCTGTTCGGGCTGATGATCCCCGAGGAGTACGGCGGTCTGGGCGAGTCGCTGCTCACCTACGCGCTCTGCGTGGAGGAGATCGCCCGGGGGTGGATGTCCGTCTCGGGCATCGTCAACACCCATTTCATCGTGGCGTACATGCTCAAGCAGCACGGCACCCAGGAGCAGAAGGACGCGTTCCTGCCGAAGATGGCGGCGGGGGAGGTACGTGGCGCCTTCTCGATGTCGGAGCCCGGTCTCGGCTCGGACGTCTCCGCCATCACCTCCAAGGGGGTACGGGACGGCGACGGTTTCGTACTGGACGGCCAGAAGATGTGGCTCACCAACGGCGGCACCTCCACGCTTGTCGCCGTGCTGTGCCGTACGGACGAGGGCCATCCGGAGGGGACGCCCCCGCACAGGTCGATGAGCACCTTCCTGGTCGAGAAGGAGCCCGGCTTCGGTGAGGTACGGCCGGGCCTCACCATCCCCGGGAAGATCGACAAGATGGGGTACAAGGGGGTCGACACCACCGAATTGATCATGGACGGACTGCGCATTCCGGCCAATCGGGTACTCGGCGGGACCACCGGTCGAGGGTTTTACCAAATGATGGACGGGGTCGAGGTCGGCCGCGTCAATGTCGCCGCGCGTGGCTGCGGGGTCGCACAGCGTGCTTTCGAACTGGGTGTGGCATATGCCCAGCAACGTCACACCTTCGGCAAGCCCATCGCGCAGCACCAGGCGATCCAGTTCAAGCTTGCCGAGATGGCCACCAAGGTCGAAGCGGCCCATGCGATGATGGTGAACGCGGCGCGCAAAAAGGACTCCGGCGAACGAAACGACCTGGAGGCAGGGATGGCGAAGTACCTCGCCTCCGAATACTGCAAGGAAGTCGTCGAGGACGCCTTCCGTATCCACGGCGGATACGGCTTCTCCAAGGAGTACGAGATCGAGCGTCTCTACCGCGAAGCACCGATGCTGCTGATCGGCGAGGGAACCGCCGAGATCCAGAAAATGATCATTGGACGCCGACTGCTGGAGGAGTACCGTGCCCAGAGTTGATTGTCGCGTTTGATCTTATTTGGCCGCCGCACACATCACACTCCGTCGCCGGAAGCCACTGTGTTCCGGCCGCTCGACTCGGCTGCTGGCTTGCTCAGTTGCTGCTCGCAACCGATACCATCGCTGGAAAGCCGCCGTCCCCCGTTACCCGCGCGGCATCATCCGCTACGAAGGTCATCCATGCCCCACAGCCAAACCTCTGCACCACGCGGCCGGGTCCGCCTCGCGCGCGGAGCATCGCCGTGGCTCCTGCCCACCGTCGCCACCGCGGCGATCGGACTGGTCCGTGCGCGCCGTTCCCGGCGTGCCGCTGTTCTCGCTGTGCCCGCCACCGCGCTCGCGGCGGGCATGCTGTGGTTCTTCCGCGACCCCGAGCGTGAGATCACCCAGGGCCGGGTCATCTCCCCGGCCGACGGTGTGGTGCAGAGCATCATGCCGTGGAAGGACGGGCGCACCCGGGTCGCCATCTTCATGAGTCCGCTGAATGTCCATGTGAACCGCGCTCCCCTCGCGGGGACCGTGACCTCGGTGGAGCACATCCCCGGCGGATTCGTCCCGGCGTTCAACAAGGAGAGCGAGAACAACGAGCGCGTTGTCTGGCACTTCGACACCGAACTGGGCGATATCGAGATGGTGCAGATCGCGGGCGCTGTGGCCCGCCGCATCGTCCCGTACATCCCCCAGGGCACCAAGGTGGAACAGGGCGAGCGCATCGGCCTGATCCGTTTCGGCTCGCGCGTCGACATCTACCTTCCGGAAGGTGTCGAGGTCGCTGTCGAGGTCGGTCAGACCACGACCGCAGGGGTGACTCGAATTGACCGTGATTGATCCTGATACGCAAGCCGGCTGGGCCACCGAGGCCGAGGCCGAAGCGGAGGACGACGCGGAGGAAATGCCGCTGTCACTGCGGCTGTCGATAGCGGACACCCTGACGCTCGGCAACGCCACCTGCGGCTTCATGGCCGTCTACTTCACCACCACCGGCATTCTCATCCCCCATCTCACGGGCAGCGACGAGAGCGGGATGGCACGCCACTCCGCGGCGACGGCCGTGATCCTGATGCTGTGCGCGGCCATCTTCGATCTGTTCGACGGGCTCGTGGCACGCAAGCTGCGCAGCTCGCCGATGGGCGCCGAGCTGGACAACCTGTCGGACCTGATCAGCTTCGGGCTCGCCCCGGCGTACTTCGTGCTGGTGTACGGCATGGTCGCGGACGACGCCCATCAGCGGGTGTCGGCGCTGGCCGCGGTGGTGGTGCTGCTGGCTGTTGTGCTGCGGCTGGCGAGATTCTCCTGTGTGACCCTGAAGGACGGAATGTTCCAGGGCATGCCGAGCCCCTTCGGCGCGCTGACGGTCATCTCGATCGTGCTGCTGGAACTGCCGTTCGTACCGACGCTGCTGGCGATCGTCGGAGTGGCCTGGCTGATGGTCAGCCGTGTGGAGTATCCGAAGCCGCGGGGCATTCTCGCGGTGGCGATGCTGAGCTGGATCGTGGCCGCGATGGCACTGCTGGCCGCGTGGGCGTTCGACGCCCCCGGCGGGCAGTTGCTGCTCCAGACGGGCTGTGCGCTCCAGGTCGTGACGGGCGCGGTCATTCCGCTGTTCGCCACGGCACGGCGGGTGAACACGTTCCGCGACAACCGCCGCGAGGCGCGGGCGGCTCAGCTCCCGTAATTCGACAGCGGTACATTCCACCGCGGTGGACGAGTCGTTGAGGGCCCCGGGTGCGACACGCACCCGGGGCCCTCTCGGCTTCGCCCGGTTCTTCGCCCGATCCGACGGGCCGTCATATCGGTGGCCCGGATGGTGAGTTCCTCGCGGCATGAGGCCAGGAACGCTTCGTCATATCCCCAGTGAGCCATGGAGCGCGGCACAAGCGCGTTCAGCGCCTCCGCCTCGGCGGGGCATCGGCCGGGAGGGGCGCCGCGCGGCCCGGCCGGGGTCCCGGCGGGCCGCGTCGTCCCTATGGCGGAGCCGACAGAGTCGGCGGAGCCTGCAGCGCGCCGCTCGGCGCCGTGGCTGTTCAGCGCCGTGCCATATAGAGGTCGAGCGCCTTGTGCAGCAGCTTGTTCAGCGGGTAGTCCCACTCGCCGAGATACTCGACGGCCTCGCCGCCCGTGCCCGCCTTGAAGCGGAGAAGACCGAGGAGATGGTTGCTCTCGTCGAGGGTGTCGGTGATGCCCCGCAGGTCGTACACGCGCGCGCCCCGCTCATGGGCGTCGCACATCATGCGCCACTGGATGGCGTTGTTCGGCTGCACCTCTCGCCTGCGGCCGGTGGACGCGCCGTACGAGTACCAGGAGTGGTCGCCGACGGTGAGCATGGTGGCCGCGGACAGGACCTCGCCCTCGTGATGGGCGAGATAGAGCCGCATACGGTCGGGGTCCTCCTTGATCAGCGCGGTCCACATGCCCTGGAAGTACGTCAGCGGGCGCGGCAGGAACTGATCGCGTTCGGCGGTCTCGCGGTACAGCTCGTAGAAGACCGGCAGGTCCTCGTAGCCGCCGCGCTCCACTTTGACGCCGGCCTTCTCGGCCTTCTTGATGTTGCGCCGCCACTGCTGGTTGAAGCCGCTCTGGATCTCGTCCAGGGTCCGCCCGGCGAGGGGCACCTGGAAGACATGGCGCGGCTGGCCGGCGCTGAAGCCGTCGTCCGCTCCGTCGTCGCTCTGCCGCCAGCCCATCCGGTGCAGCCGGTCGGTGATCGCGTAGGCGCGGCGTTCCTCCATGCTGGGCGTGACATCGCGCAGCCGGCGGATCTCGGGGTCGGCGATGGCCGCCTTGACCGCGTCCGCCTTCCAGCGGCGGGCGACGACGGGCGGGCCCATCTTCACCGAGAAGGCGCCGCGGGACTTGAGGTGGGCCAGTAGCGGATGGAACCACCGCGCCAGGTCCGGCGCGAACCAGTCGATGGCGGGTCCCTCGGGCAGATAGGCGAGATACCGCTTGATCTTCGGCACCGGCCGGTAGAGGACGAGCCCCGCGCCGATGATGCGCGACCGCTCGTCGAACCACCCGAGGCTCTCCGCCCGCCAGTCCGGCTTGACGTCGCCCCACGCGGGAACCTGCATATGGCTGATCGAGGGTCTGGCCCGGACGAAGGCCAGATGTTCGTCGCGTTTGATCGTCTTCAGGCGGTAGCCCATGGGGAGTGCTCCTTCGCTCGGCACGCGGGCCTGTGGTCAGCAGACCTCTAAGTCATACGTGCCGCACACGCGGGGGCGGGCCGGACACGCGCGGGGGCGGACGAGGACACACCTCAGGGCGTGACGCACGACCACCCCGGTCGCCACTTCCAGCCCGTCGGGCGTATTGAGTACGGAGACGGCACGGCGCCAAGGCCGACCCCGGCACCCCATGGGCCGGACCGCAGCCACTTCCAGCCCGTCCGGCGTTTGAGGACGGAAGCGCCGGCCCCGGCGCCGGGTGCCCTTCCGGTAGGGGCCGACTCCGCAGGGCTCCGGCCGCAGGCCCGGCCGGGCCGACTCAGGTCAAGAAGTCCGTCGCGATCCTTGTCGCCAGGCGTTCCAGCAGAGGCCCCGCCTGCGCCATGCAGACCGCCGGGTCCGGTTCCAGTTCCGTGAGGGCGTACGCGCGGCGGATGCCCGCGCGGCCCAGCGCCTCCGGGGGCAGGGCCAGCCGGCCGCAGACCGCGATGACCTCGATGCCGCGTGCCCGGGCCGCCGCCGCGACCCCCGCAGGGGCCTTGCCGTGCAGGGTCTGCTCGTCCAGCGAGCCCTCGCCGGTGATCACGAGGGTCGCCCGGGCCAGCGCGGGCGCGAAGCCCAGCACGTCGAGCATCACCTCGATCCCGGGCCGGAAGCCCGCGCCGAGGCCGACCAGCGCGCCGTACCCGATGCCGCCCGCCGCGCCCGCGCCGGGCGAGAGCGCCAGAGTGGCGGCGCGGGAGCCGACGGCCGCCTCCAGCACCGTCGTGTAGTGGGTGAGCGCCGCGTCGAGCACGGCCACGTCCTCGGGGCTCGCGCCCTTCTGCGGGCCGTAGACGGCGGGGGCGCCCTTGGGCCCGGTCAGGGGGTTGTCGACATCGCTGGCGAGGACGATCTCCGTCGTGGCGAGCCGCCCGTCCAGGCCGGACAGATCGGCGGTGGCGAGGTCCCGCAGCCCGCCGCCGCCCGGCCCGACGGGCTGTCCGTGCGCGTCCAGGAAACGCGCGCCGAGCGCGGCGAGCATGCCCGCGCCGCCGTCCGTGGTGGCGCTGCCGCCCACCCCGAAGACGACGGTCCGCGCGCCCGCGTCGAGCGCCGCGCGCAGCAGCTCGCCGGAGCCGCGGGTCGTCGCGGTCAGCGGGGCGAAGACGCCCGCGGGGAGGTGCTGGAGGCCGGACGCCTCGGCCATCTCGATGACGGCCGTACCGTCCCGCAGGGCATACGCCGCGGTCAGCTCGTCGCCGAGCGGTCCCGTGACCCGTACCTCACGCTGTTCGAAACCGGCCGCAACGGCCGCCGCGACAGTGCCGTCGCCGCCGTCCGCGACCGGCAGGGTCTCGACCACCGCGTCGGGGGCGACCCGGTGCAGCCCGGCCGTCACCCGCTCCGCGACCTCCAGGGCCGTGAGGGACCCCTTGAACTTGTCCGCCGCGACCAGTACGCGTGCGACCTCGGTTACTGCTCCGTCCGTCACTTGAATCCCTCTGCTCTCGAACAGGCAGTCGCGCCTCCCCGACCCTATCCACCTGGGCAGCCTTTAGGCTGCCCGTGTGACCGATACGGATACCGAATACGCCGCGTACATCGCGGGTCTTCCGCGAGTACTCGCCGGCGCCGCCATGCTGTTCAGGGATGCCGGGGGGCGTGTGCTGATCGTCGAGCCCAACTACCGGGACGGCTGGGCGCTGCCCGGCGGGACCGTCGAGTCCGACGACGGCGAGACCCCGCGCTCGGGTGCCCGCCGCGAGACGCTCGAAGAGATCGGCCTGGACATCGAACCGGGGCGGCTGCTGGCCGTCGACTGGGTACCGGGCAAGGCCCGGCCGCCGATCGCGGTGTATCTGTACGACGGCGGGGTGCTGGCCGAGCGGCAGCTCGCGGCGATCCGGCTCCAGGAGGAGGAGCTGCTGTCGTGGCGCCTGCTCGACCGCGAGGAGATCCCGGCGTACCTCCTGGGCTCGCTCGGCCTGCGGGTACAGGCGGCGCTCGACGTGGTGGAGTCGGGCGCGGGCACGGTGGAACTGGAGAACGGCCTCCCTCCGGGCACGCCCTGACCGAGGAGCGCGGGCGCGGGTGTGCCCCCGCGCCGCCGTCGGCCGGGGACCGATACGGGTGCGTGACGCTTATGCGCCATGTTCGCCCGGCATTGCCCCGCCGAACTCCCCTGCCCGGCATGATTCTTGAGTCCCGCGATCCCCGGAGGACTCATGCGAAGCCTGCGAAGCCAGACCCGCGGCCGGCTGGCGGCCCTGCTCACATCTCTGGTCGCCGTGTCGGTCTCCTTCGCCGGAAGCGGGGGCGGGGGTGTGGCGCACGCCCAGGACCGGGGCCCGGCAACCAGGCCTCCCGTGCTGCCGGCCGCCGTCGACGGCGGTGCCTGGCGGTCGGGTCATCTCCAGGGCATGGCCATCGACCGCGGCAAGGGCCACATGTACTTCTCCTTCACCAACCTCCTGGTGAAGACCGACCTGCGCGGCACACCCCTCGGCTCGGTCACCGGCTTCACCGGTCATCTCGGTGATCTGGACCTCAACGCGCAGGACGGCCGGATCTACGGCTCGCTGGAGTACAAGGCCGCGAAGGCCTTCTACGTCGCGATCTTCGACGGAGACCGCATCACCCGGATGAACATGGACGCCCAGTCCACCGGCGTGGTCTCCACGGTCCATCTCAAGGAAGTGGTCAAGGACTACACGGCCGACATGAACCGCGACGGGGTCTTCGACGGTGACATCGCGAAGACCCCCGACCACCGGTACGGATGCAGCGGTATCGACGGCGTCGCGTTCGGCCCCGCCTTCGACCGGCGCGGCGGTGTCCGGCTGACCGTCGCGTACGGGGTGTACGCCAACACCGACCGCCGGGACAACGATCATCAGGTGCTGCTCCAGTACGACGTCCGGCGCTGGCGGAAGTACGAGAGGCCGCTCACCGAGTCCGCGCCGCACACCAGCGGCCCGGCCGCGCCCGACGGCAAATACTTCGCGTACACCGGCAACACCACCTACGGCGTACAGAATCTGGAGTACGACGCACACAGCGGCGACTGGCTGCTGGCCGTGTACAAGGGCACGAAGACACGGTTCCCCAACTACTCCCTCTTCGTGGTCGACGGATCGAAGCGCGCCACCCTCGGCACCGTGCGTGGCCAACAGCGCCCGGAACGCGGACAGTTGCTGTCGCTGCTGCCCCGCGGCCTGCATCACGCGCCGACCGGGGTGTACGGCTGGGAGTCGGCGGGCCAGTACGGGCTGGTCTCGCTCGACGACGGCCGCTACTACCTCGCCGAGACCGGTACGGTCCAGGACGGCGGTGCCACACTCCAGACGGGCCGCGCCGTGATGCACCGCTGGACGGGCCGTACGCCGACGCCCTTCACCGCCGTGGGCGAGCCTGTCGCCTCCTGACGCACGGATTCGGCCAAGGACCCGTGCCGGGCCAATTCGTTCGCCGCGCGCGGACCCCGCTGCGTACGCTCGCCGTATGACTCTCGTCGCGATCCTCAGCGGCGCCGGGATCTCCACCGACTCCGGCATCCCCGACTACCGCGGTCCGAACGGGCTGTGGCGCCGCGATCCCGGGGCGGAGAAGCTTGTCACGTACGACCTGTACATGACGGATCCGGAGATCCGGCGCCGGTCCTGGCGGATGCGGAGCGACAGTCCCACACTGCGTGCCGAGCCCAACGGGGCGCATCGCGCGGTGGCGGAGCTGAGCCGGTCGGGGACGGCGGTCCGGGTGATCACCCAGAATGTCGACGGGCTGCACCAGCTCGCCGGGATGCCGGCCCGCAAGGTCCTCGAACTGCACGGCACCGCACGGGAGATCGTCTGCACCGGATGCCATGTGCGGTCGTCGATGAAGGAGGCGCTGGGCCGGGTCGCGGCGGGCGAGGAGGATCCGCGCTGCCTGGCGTGCGGCGGGATCCTGAAGTCGGCCACGGTGATGTTCGGGGAGCGGCTCGACCCCGAGGTGCTGGCGCAGGCGGTGGCGATCGCGAAGGCGTGCGAGGTGTTCATCGTGGTCGGTACGACCCTTCAGGTGCAGCCCGCTGCCTCGCTGGCGGGGATCGCCGCCGATCACGGGGCCCTGCTGATCGTGGTGAACGCCGAGCCGACGCCGTACGACGACCGCGCCCACGAGATCATCCGCGAGCCGATCGGTACGGCGCTGCCCGCGCTGCTGACGAGGTACCGCGGCGACCGGCCCGATCAGAACTGATCCGGTCAGAACAGGGTGGCGGTGGCCGGAACCCCGGTCGCCGCTCCCTCGAAGGCCAGCAGCCGCTGCTTGCGGTCGAGTCCGCCGCCGTAGCCGGTGAGGCTGCCCGTCGAACCGATCACCCGGTGGCACGGCACGATGATGCCGATCGGGTTCTTGCCGTTGGCCAGCCCCACCGCGCGCGAGGCGCCCGGCTTGCCGAGGAACTCGGCGAGGTCACCGTACGAGCGCGTCTCGCCGTACGGGATCTTCCGGAGCTGGTCCCAGACGCTGCGCTGGAACGGGGTGCCGTCGAGCCGCAGCGGCAGTTCGAACTCCGTCAGCTCTCCGTCGAAGTACGCGGTGAGCTGGCGCACGGCCTCGGCGAAGGGCCGGGGGTCGGGCTCGCCGAAGTCCTCCTCGGGCGGCCGGTGCCGCTGCCCGGCCATGTAGAGGCCCTTGAGGACGCCGTCGGCCGCGACGAGTGTCAGCGGTCCGTACGGACTGTCGATCACGGTGTGCGTGATGTGTGTGGTGGTCATGAGGGTAGATCCTTGCTTGCCGGACTGAACACACTTACCGGGTTGAAGTGCTTGTAGAAAAGGAACGCGCTTATACGGGAAGGCGGTTGATGGCATGGTCATCCGTCGCCCAGAGATACTGCACGGCATACGCCCGCCACGGCCGCCAGGCCGCCGCGCGCTTGGTGAGCGCGGCCGGGGTGGACGGCAGACCGAGCCGGTCGGCGGCCCGGCGGACGCCGAGATCGGTCGGCAGAAACGCGTCCGGGTCGCCCAGCGCGCGCATCGCGATCGCCTCGACCGTCCAGGGCCCGAACCCCGGCAGGGCGGTGAGCTGCTCGCGCGCCCGCTCCCAGTCGCTGTCGGCGCCGAGCCGCAGCGAACCGTCGGCGAGCGCGGCAACGAGGGTGATGAGGGTGGTACGCCGGGTGCGCGGCAGGGCCAGTGCCTCCGGGTCGAGTCCGGCCAGCGCCTCGGGGGCCGGGAAGAGATGCGTCAGCCCGCCCTCGGGGTCGTCGACCGGCACTCCGTGCGCGGTGACGAGCCGGGCGGCGTGGGTGCGGGCCGCGGCGGTGGAGACCTGCTGGCCGAGGACGGCCCGTACGGCGAACTCCGCCGCGTCGACGGTACGGGGCACCCGCCGCCCCGGCGCCTTGTCGACCAGCGGGGCGAGCTGCGGATCGGCGCGCAGTTCCTCGTCGACGGCGACCGGATCGGCGTCCAGGTCGAGCATCCGGCGGCAGCTACTGATCGCGAGGGTGAGATCGCGCGGGTCGGTGAGGGAGAGCCGGCAGGCGATGTGGTCGGGGCGCGGCGAGAGGGCGACGATGCCATGCCCGTACGGCAGGGAGAGCGTGCGCCGGTACGCGCCGTCGCGCCACTCCTCGACTCCGGGGACGGCGGTCGCGACGAGATGACCGAAGAGGTTGTCGGGGTTGAGGGGCGCGCGGAAGGGCAGTCGGAGCGAGATGACTCCGCGGGTGCCCTGCTGCTCCGGAGCCCTCGTGCCGCGCCCGCCGTGAGTGCTTCGCGCGCCACGTGACGCGCGCGTACGCAGCTCGCTCGGCGACAGCGCGAAGACCTCTCGGACGGTGTCGTTGAAGGCACGGATGGACGCGAAGCCCGCGGCGAAGGCGACCTCGGCCATCGGCAGCGCCGTCGTCTCGATCAGCACGCGCGCGGTCTGGGCCCGCTGGGCGCGCGCCAGCGCGAGCGGCCCGGCCCCCAGCTCGGCCAGCAGCTGCCGTTCGATCTGCCGGGCGGAGTACCCGAGCCGCCCGGCCAGACCGGGAACGCCCTCGCGGTCGACGACCCCGTCCTGGATGAGCCGCATGGCACGGGCGACGGCGTCGGCGCGGGCGTTCCACTCCGGGGAGCCGGGGCTGGTGTCGGGCCTGCACCGCTTGCAGGCCCGGAACCCGGCCTGCTGACAGGCGGCCGCGCTCGGGTAGAAGGTCATGTTCTCGGCCTTGGGCGGTACGACCGGACAGCTCGGCCGGCAGTAGATGCGGGTGGTCAGCACCGCGGTGAAGAACCAGCCGTCGAACCGCGCGTCCTTGGACCTCACGGCCCGTACGCAGCGCTCGGTATCGGTGTACATGAGCTCCAGCATCCGCCACTCGGGCCCGTCGGGCTGGCAGGAATCCGACATCAAGGTCCGAGCCCCCTGCCGCGCGAGTCCGGCGGCCGGGGACGACCATAGAAGACATGACCGATCTTCGATGAGACCCTCTCCGAGGAGCGCTCCCGTGTCCCAGGCCCTGCCCCCTGTCATGTCCGACCCCCTCACCAACCGCGGCACCGCGTTCACCGCCGAGGAGCGCGCGAGGCTGGAGCTGGTGGGACGGCTGCCCGACGCGGTGCTGTCCCTGGACGAGCAGCTTCAGCGCGCGTACGAACAGCTTCAGAGGCAGCCCGACGCGCTGGCCAAGAACGTGTATCTGGAGCAGCTCCACGACCGTAACGAGGTGCTGTACTACCGCGTCCTCGCCGATCATCTCGCCGAGCTGCTGCCCATTGTCTACGACCCCACGGTGGGCGACGCGATCAAGCGGTACAGCCATGAGTTCCGCCGCCCGCGCGGCGTCTATCTGTCCATCGACCATCCGCAGGACATCCGGCCCGCCCTCGAACACCAGGGGCTCGGTCCTGACGATGTGGACATGCTGGTGGTCACCGACGCGCAGGAGATCCTCGGAATCGGCGACTGGGGCGTCAACGGGGTGCAGATCTCGGTGGGCAAGCTCGCCGTCTACACCGCGGCGGCCGGCCTGCACCCGGACCGCTGCATCCCGGTCGTACTGGACGTGGGCACCGACAACGAGACGCTGCTCGACGACCCGCTCTACCTCGGCGTACGGCGCAGCCGCACGCGCGGAAAGCTCTACGACGAGTTCGTCGCTTCCTATCTGGAGACGGCCGCCGAGCTGTTCCCGCACGCCCTGCTGCACTTCGAGGACTTCGGCCCGGACAACGCCCGCCGGATCCTGGAGCAGAACGCCGGCCGCTACCGGATCTTCAACGACGATCTGCAGGGCACCGGCGCGATCACCCTCGCGGCCGTCGTCTCGGCGCTGAAGGTCACCGGAACACCGTTCAGGGACCAGCGGCTGGTGGTGTTCGGCGCGGGCACCGCCGGGGTGGGGATCGCCGACCAGCTCGTGGAGGCGATGGTCCGCGACGGCCTGGACCGGGACGACGCGGTGCGCCGGGTATGGCTGATCGACAAGCAGGGCCTGCTCACCGACGACATGGACGATCTGCGCGACTACCAGCGCGGTTACGCCCGGCCGGCCTCGGAGGCGGAGGGCTGGGCCGACAACGGCACGATCGGCCTGGCGGCGACCGTACGCAATGTACGGCCCACCATCCTGATCGGCACCTCCACCGTCCCCGGAGCCTTCACCCAGGAGGTGGTGACGGAGATGGCCCGGCATGTCGAGCGGCCGGTGATCTTCCCGCTGTCCAACCCCACCGAGCGGATCGAGGCGATGCCCTCCGACATCCTCGCCTGGACCGACGGCAGGGCGCTGACCACCGCGGGCATCCCGGTCGGCCCCGTCGATCTGAAGGGCGTACGGCATGTGATCGGGCAGGCCAACAACGCCCTGCTCTACCCCGGGCTCGGTCTGGGCACCATCGTGTCCCGCGCCCGCCGGGTCACTCCGGGCATGCTGCTCGCCGCCGCCGAGGCCGTCGCGGACCAGGCGCGGGTGGGGGCGCCGGGCGCGGCCCTGCTGCCGCCGGTGGCCGATCTGCGTGCCTCCTCCGCCACCGTGGCCGTCGCCGTCGCGCGGGCCGCGATCACCGAGGGGGTCGCCGAGAACCGTCCGGAGAACCTGGTGCAGGCCGTGCAGGACGCGATGTGGCAGCCGCGGTACGGGCCACTGCCGGGCCTGGCGGACGGAGGCTACGGCCGAGGCCGGAGCCCGGACGGAGGCGGTGCCCGATGAACTGGCGCGGGCGCGCAGGCGGGCGTCGGCATGCGCACGGGCATGGGCATGTGGACGGACACGGGCCGGTGGTACGGAATCTGCCCATCGGTATCGACGCCCGGGGCACCCGTACCGAGCGTGACTCGCTCGGCACGATCGAGGTGCCCGCGGACCGGTACTGGGGCGCGCAGACCCAGCGTTCCCTCATCCATTTCTCGATCGGCGACGACCGGATGCCCAAGGCCGTCTACCACGCCTACGGCTATGTCAAGAAGGCCGCCGCCCTGGTCAACGGCCGGGACGGGCGGCTGTCCGGCTGGCGCCGGGATCTGATCGCGAAGGTCGCCGACGAGGTGATCGCCGGCGATCTCGACGCGCACTTCCCGCTCTATGTCTGGCAGACCGGCTCGGGCACGCAGAGCAATATGAATGTCAACGAGGTCATCAGCAACCGGGCCATCCAGCTCGTCGGCGGCACCCTCGGCTCGCGTACCCCGATCCACCCCAACGACCACGTCAACATGGGGCAATCCTCGAACGACACCTTCCCCACCGCGATGCACATCGCCACCGTGCGGGCGCTGCACGACGAACTGCTGCCTTCGCTGGCCACGCTCACCGAGGCGATCTCGGCGAAGGCCGCCGCCTGGCGGGATGTCGTCAAGGTCGGCCGTACCCACCTCCAGGACGCGGTCCCGCTCACCGTCGGCCAGGAGTGGTCCGGCTACGCTTCGCAGCTCACCGACGCCCATGAGCGGGTACGCGCCACCCTGCCCGCGCTCCACGAGCTGGCGATCGGCGGGACGGCGGTCGGCACCGGCCTCAACGCGCCCGAGCACTTCGGCGCCGCGGTCGCCACCGAACTGGCGGAGCTGACCGGGCGGCCCTTCACGGTCGCCGCCAACCACTTCGCCGCCCAGGGCGGGCTCGACGCGATGGCCGCCGCCTCGGCCGGGCTGCGCGCGGTCGCCGTACCGCTGATGAAGATCGCCAACGATCTGCGCTGGCTGGCCTCGGGCCCGCGCTGCGGCCTCGGCGAACTGGCCCTGCCCGCCAACGAGCCCGGCAGTTCGATCATGCCGGGCAAGATCAACCCGACGCAGTGCGAGGCCATGGTCATGGTCTGTATCCAGGTGCTCGCCGAGGACAGCGCGGTCGCGCTCGCCGCCAGCCAGGGCAACTTCGAACTCAACGCGATGCGCCCGGTCATCATCAGCAATGTGCTGCACAGCGCCCGGATCCTCGGGGACGCGAGCGAGAAGCTGCGTGTGTACTGCGTCGAGGGCGCGGAACTCCACCGCGACCGTATCGAGGAGGATGTCTCCCGCTCCCTGATGCTCGTCACCGCGCTCTCCCCCGAGATCGGATACGACCGGGCCAGCGAGATCGCCCACCGCGCCGCCGAGCGGGGCGCCACCCTGCGCGAGACGGCCCTGGCCAGCGGCTATCTCACGGCGGAGGAGTACGACCGCGTGATCGACCCCCGCAAGATGGCCGGGCTCCGGGACTGACGCGCGGCGCCGACGTTCCCCGGCCGGCGCCCCCGGCGGGTCCCGGTCATCTGAACGGGTGTCGCTCACCGCCGGTCCGTGTCGCCGGGGTACCGGGCCGACCGGCCCGTGGACGATGCAGGAATGCCATCCTCCGCTCACGCCGCCGGGATCCTGGTCCGGGCCGCGGCCTCGGCCGGCGACCCGCCCCAACTGCTGCCCGCCCGGGAGCAGATGGCCTTCACACTGGGCTTCCACATCATCCTCGTACCGTTCGGGGTAGCGCTCACCGCCCTGATGCTCATCGCCAACTACCGCGGTCTGCGCCACAACGACGAGCAGGCCCTGCTCCTCGCACAGCGCTGGTCGAAGGTAGCCGCCGTACTGCTCGCCGTCGGAGCAATCACGGGCACAGTGCTGAGCTTCGAACTCGGCCTGCTGTGGCCCGGGCTGATGGGCCGGTACGGCGCCGCCTTCGGTTTCCCGTTCGCGATCGAAGGCATCTTCTTCTTCCTGGAAGCGATCTTCGTCTCGATCTATATCTACGGCTGGAAGCGGCTTCCGCCCTGGACGCACTTCTGGACGGGCGTTCCCGTGGTCCTGGCGAGCATGGGCGGTACGGCCGCCGTCGTCGCGGCCAACAGTTGGATGAACCAGCCGGGCGGGATCACCATGCGGGGCGGCCGGATCGTGGAGGTCCGCCCGGCCGAGGTGTTCTTCAACGGCGCCTTCTGGTTCGAGACGGTGCACATGATGCTCGCCTCCTACATCGTCGCCGGGTTCTTCGTGGCCAGTGTCTACGCGGTCGGCATGCTGCGGGGGCGGCGCGACCACTACCACCGGCAGGGCTTCCTCATCGGATTCGTCGTGGCCGCCGTAGTCATGCCCGTACAGATCTATGTCGGCGATGTGGTCGCGCGTCAGGTCTTCCAGGACGAACCGGCGAAGTTCGCCGCGGTCGAACTGCTTCCCGACACCGGGCGCCATGTGCCCGAGACGATCGGCGGCGTGCTGATCGACGGCGAGGTGCGGTACGGGCTGAGGATCCCGGACGTGGCGTCGCTCCTCGCCGGGTTCAGTCCGTCGACGGAGATCCGCGGACTCGACGCGATCCCGCCCTCGGTACGCCCGGACGACTCGGCGGTCAGCGTGGTGCATCTCGCGTTCGATGTGATGGTGGGAACGGCGTTCGCGCTACTCGCCCTCGCGCTCTGGTTCGCGTGGCTGTGGTGGCGCAAGCGGGAGGTGCCGAGGAACCGGTGGTTCCTGAGATGCGCCGCGGTGAGCGGAATCGTCGCCGTGGTGTGCCTGGAGAGCGGCTGGGTGGTCACCGAGGTCGGGCGGCAGCCCTGGACCGTCGTCGGCATGCTGCTGACCAGGGACGCGGTGACGACCCAGGGCAATGTCTGGCCGTTCTTCGCCGCGGCGCTGGCCATCTATTTCGCGGTGGGCACCAGTGCCGTACTGATCCTGCGGTCCCTGAGCCGGCGGTGGAGAGCCGGCGGGGACGAGCGGGACGAGGGTCTCGACGTGCCGTACGGTCCCGTACGGCCGCTCACCGACACGAACGCGGGAGAGGACGGGCGGGCATGAGCGACACCGTGTCGGTCCTGCTGTTCCTCGGCGTCATCGCCTACGCGCTGTTCGGCGGGGCGGACTTCGGCGCCGGATTCTGGGATCTGACGGCCGGCGGGGCGGCGCGCGGCAGCAGACCCCGCAAGCTGATCGACGTGTCGATCGGTCCCGTGTGGGAGGCCAATCACACCTGGCTGATCTACTGCCTGGTCATGCTGTGGAGCGCCTTCCCTCCCGCGTTCACGGCCATCACCACGACGCTGTACATCCCGCTGGGCCTCGCCGCCCTGGGCATTGTGCTGAGGGGCGCGGGCTTCGCCTTCCGCAAGGCGTCGATGCGTACGCCGGAGCAGCGGATCTACGGCGTGGCGTTCGCGGCGTCCTCGGTGCTCACGCCGTACTGCTTCGGCAGTGTGGCCGGTGCCATCGCGTCGGGACGGGTGCCCACCGCCGGCGCCGGTGATCCGCTGACGAGCTGGAACAATCCGACCTCGGCGCTCGGCGGGGTGCTGGCCGTGGCGGTGTGCGCCTATCTCGCGGCGGTGTATCTGACCGTCTCGGCGGCGCAGAACCACAGCCCGGAGCTCGAAGCGTACTTCCGGCGCCGGGCGCTGCTCGCGGGGGTCGTCACCGGCGCGGTCGGGCTGGCCGGGATCTTCGTTCTCCAGGCCGATTCCCCGCGTCTGTTCCACGACTTGAGCCATCGTGGACTGGCGCTGCTGATCATTTCGGCGCTCTGCGGGCTGGCCAGTCTCGCCCTGCTCAGGAGCGAGCGGCCGGTGGCCCTGCGCGCGCTGGCCACGCTGGCGGTGGCGACGGTGGTGTGCGGCTGGGGCGTGGCGCAGTACCCGTATCTGCTGGGGACTCATCTCCGTATCGACGAGGCGGCGGCACCGACGCCCACGTTGTGGGTGCTCACGGGGGTCGCCGTGGCGGCGGGTGCGCTGATCGCGCCTTCGCTGGCTCTGCTGTACGTGCTGCAGAACCGTGGCAGGCTGGAGACCCGGTCCTGAGGCTCCGGGAACTTCGCGGGCTTGGGGTCTTGGGGCTTGAGGTCTTGGGGGCCCCGGGGCTTCTGATGCGGCGAGGTCGTCAGGGGGCGGCCGCCACGCCGTACGGGCTGTTGCCGAGGGTGATGGTCGAGGTGACCTTGAGGGTCGCCGGGTCGATGACGGACAGCGTGCCCGCGCCCTGGTCGGTGACATAGACCGCGCCGGAGGTGGCCTCGACATTGAACGGGTCGGTTCCCGGAGGGCCCACATGGACGGTCCCGACGACCCGGTGGGAGCCTGTGTCGATCACGGACACGTCGCCCGGGCCGAGCACGGCGACGTACAGCCTCTTCCCGTCCGGTGCGAGGGCCACGTCGAAGACTCCCTCGCCGACCGGCACGGTGGCCGTGACCTTGCCGGTGCGGATGGAGAGGACCGAGACCCGGGCGGCCACCTCGTTGGCGACATACACCGACCGGCCGTCCGCGCCGACGGCGACAGCCACCGGAAAACTGCCCGCCGGGAGGGTACGGACGACTCGGCGCGTACGGGTGTCGATCACCGAGACACTGGCCGAGCCGGAGTTGGCGACATAGGCCGTGGCGCCGTCGCGCGCCACTGCCACGCCCACCGGGGAGACACCGACCGGAACGGTCGCGGTGACCCGGTTGGTGCGGGTGTCGAGCACGGAGACACTGTTCGCACCGCCGTTGGTGACATAGAGGGTGCGGCCGTCCGGGGTCAGCGCGACACCGCTGGGGTTCTTGCCGACGGACGGGGTCGCGGCGATCTTGTGGGTCCGGGTGTCGAGCACCGACACCCTGGCGGACTCGCTGTTGGCGATGTACGCGTGTTTGCCGTCCGGGGCGAGGGCGATGCCTTCGGGGCCGGTGCCGGCCGGGACGGTGGCGGTGACCTTGCGGGTCGTGGTGTCGATCACGGAGACCGTGTTGTCGAGCTGATTGGTCACATAGACCCGGCTCCCGGCGCCCTTCGGTGCGCCGGCGGAGGGCACCGCGACCGGGTCCTGCCGTACGGGGCCGGCCGCGGAACAGGAGGCGAGCAGGAGTGCGACGACTGTCCCGGTGGCAGTCCCCATGACCGGCCGGAGCGCCTTCGTGCGCCGCGGGTGCGAGTGCCGCGCGTGCGAGTGCCGGTGCGGGTGCGGGTTCTGCATGGTGCCTCCTGCGGGGCTGGGCCGTGGTCGTGACCGGGGCCGGTCCGTGGGCGGCGGTCAGACGAGGAGGCCACGTGCGTAGTAGTCCTGGCTGTCACGGACACCGGGCAGGGCGAAGAAGTAGCCGCCGCCCTGCGGCGTGATGTAGGGCACCAGCGCCTCGCCCTCCAGACGGGTCTGCATGGCGATATACGTGTTGAGCTCACGCTGGAAGCAGCAGAACGCATGGCCCAGGTCGAGCCCGCCGCGTACGTCCGGGCTGCGGTCGTAGTCATAGCTGCGGCGCAGGATGGCACTGGTCGACGCGGTCTCCGGGGTCTGCGGATTGGCCAGCCGCACATGGGAGTTCAGCGGGGTGATCAGGCCCTGCGGGTCATTGGTGTAGATGGGGTCGAGCTGGTCCGAGGCGTTGGGATCCGTGGCGTACATGGGGGCGCCGCTGGCCTTGCGCCGCCCGAAAATCCGCTCCTGCTGGGCGACGGTCAGCTTCTGCCACTCTTCGAGCTTGAAGTGCACGATGCGCACCACCTGGTACGTACCGCCGGCCGCCCAGCCGGGCTCGTCGGTGTGCGGCTGGACCCAGACCTCCTGGTTGAGCTGGGCGGTGTCATTGAGGTCCGGGTTGGCGATGCCGTCCTTGAAGCCGAACCAGTCGCGGGGGACACCGACAGGGCGCGACGGATTGCGCGTGCCGTTGATGCGCCAGCGCTCCTTCATACCGCCGCTGGTGTGGGTCAGGAGGTCGAGCAGCGCGTGCACGGTGGTGTCGCGGTTCGTCGCACAGATCTGTACGAGCATGTCGCCCTGGGAGAGGGCGGGATCCAGGTCGTCGTGGGCGAACGCCTTCATGGTGACGAGCTGGACCGGCTTGCGGGAGGCCAGTCCGTACCGGCCGTCGAAGAGGCTCGCGCCGAGGGCGACGGTGACGGTCAGATCGCTCACCGGTATCTCGGGGCCGAGGATGCCGTTGTCGGAGGGGGGCTTGTCCGGCGGTGTCCTGGGCGGTGTGCCGCCCGCGGTGAGAAAACGGGCCCGTGAGGTCAGGGTGCGGAAGAGGTCGGTGAGTGCCTGGCGGTCGTCGGCGGTCACATCGAACGCCATGAAGGTCACGTCCCGCTGCGGAAGGGTCACGATGCCGGCCTGGTGATAGCCGTGGAACGGGATCGGCTTGCTGTCCCGGACGGCGGTGCGGGCCGGGACGGCGGTGGCGGCGAGGGCAGTGGCACCGGAACCGTCCAGCAGACCGGCCCCCGCCGCTCCGGCGAGACCCGCGGCGACCGTGCCCTGGAGGAAGGAACGCCGGGCGAAGAATCCGGCCGGACACTCTCCTGCCGGGTACGCCGCTCCGGGCTCGTGCGGGGCCATGGGATCGCGCGGGGCCGCGGGGCGGGGCTGTCGGTTCTCGGTCATACGGTTCCCTCCTGGGACGGGACCGCCTTGCGCCGAACGTACCGGCCGCCCCGGCCACCCGCCATCGCCACCGCGGCCGGGCACACCCCTGCCCCGCCCGTGTCCGCGAGGGCCCCCGGCCCCCGTTCCGGGCACACGAAGTCACCTGGCGTACTGCCCCGAGGGAGTGAAGATCAGTACCAGGTGATTCGTCCGCCGCGTGGCTACGGCGCCTCGCCCTGGGAGATACCGGTGTGCGCGTCCAAGGCTTCGATGATCTCGGGCCAGAGTTCGCGGGGGCGGTCGTGCCCCATGTCGGCGAGCAGCAGAAGCTTCGCTCCGGGGACCAGTTCGGCGGTGCGCCTCCCGCCACTGGGGTCGATCAAGGTGTCGTCCAGGCCATGAATGACCAGGGTCGGCATGCGCAGTTCGCGGAGTGCCTCCGCGCGTGAGCCCCCGAGGACCATCGCTCCCATTTGCCGCCCGGCTCCGGCGGGGTAGTAGGCGCGGTCGTAGCTCTTGGCTGCCAGCTCACGGAGAAACGCGGGGTTGCCGTACTTCTTGGAGGCCCACACCATCTCCCGTTCCGCTGCCGCGATGTAGCCTTCGCGATCCGCTGGCTTCGGACTGGAGAGCACTGCTCGGGCCTCGGCGCTGGAGTGCCCGTACTCGGGCTCGCCGGTCGACGACATCATCGATGTGAGGGTCAGCACTCGCGTCGGCCGGCTGATGGCCATGGTCTGGGCGATCATGCCGCCCATCGAGGATCCGACCACATGAGCTTGTTCGATTCCAAGAGCTGTGAGCAGACCGAGGCCGTCGTCGGCCATGTCCTGGAGTGTGTAGGGCACCATCGCGGAGGCCGCGGCGATGTCTCCCGAGCTCACCGTGCTGATGAGTCGGCCCATGTCGACGGGGTGATCGTCGAACTTGGTGGACAGCCCGCAGTCGCGGTTGTCGTACCGGATCACATAGCGGCCACGTTCCGCGAGGGCGCGGCAGAAGTCCTGGTGCCAGGCGATCAATTGAGCGCTGAAGCCCATCACAAGCAGGACAGCCGGATCGGAGCGGTCCCCGAAAGTCTCGTACGCGATGGACACTCCGGGCGAGGCTTCAGTGATCGGCATGCCGGAAGTTTCCCGCATGGCCCGTCCACGCGCACCCATTTATCGACGGAACGTACCCCGGCCGCGGTCAACCCGTATGCCTGTGCGGACCGTTACGTCTTGTTGTTCTCGGTGCTGTACGAGCGCGCTCCCGTGCCGACGAGCTTGCCGCCCTGGACGATGAGGTACTCGTCACGGATCGGACGGCCCTCCAGCCAGCACTCCAGGATCTCCCTCGTTCCGGCGGCGTACCGGGCCTGCGCCGGGAGCGACGAGCCCGACATGTGCGGTGTCATCCCGTGGTGGGGCATGGTGCGCCAGGGGTGGTCGGCGGGCGGGGGCTGGGGGAACCACACGTCCCCCGCGTATCCGGCGAGTTGGCCGCTCCGGAGGGCGCGGACCACCGCGTCGCGGTCGACGATCTCCGCCCGGGCCGGGTTGACGATGTAGGAGCCCCTCTTCATCGAGCCGATGAGCTCGTCGTCGAACAGTTCCTCGGTGGCCGGTACGAGCGGCGCGTGGATGGAGATGACATCGCACACCCGCACCATCGAGCGGATGTCCTGGTGATAGGTGAGGTCGAGTTCCTCCTCCAGTTCGGTACGCCGGTGGCGGGAGCTGTAGTGGAGGTTCACACCGAACGGCTTGAGCCGGCGCATGACGGCTCGGCCGATCCGTCCGGCCGCGAAGATTCCCACGTTCATGGCTTCGAGGTCGTAGGAGCGTTCGACGCAGTCGGCGATGTTCCAGCCGCCCTTGATGACCCACTGATAGGAGGGGATGTAGTTGCGCACCATCGCGAGGATCTGCATCACCGTGTGCTCCGCGACGCTGATGCTGTTGCTGTAGGTGATCTCGGCGACGGTGACACCGTGTTCCATGGCCGCTTCGAGGTCGACGTGGTCGGATCCGATTCCCGCCGTGATCGCCAGCTTGAGCCTGGGGGCCCTCGCCATGCGCTCCGCCGTCAGATAGGCGGGCCAGAAGGGCTGGGAGATCACGACGTCCGCATCGGGCAGTTCGCGGTCGAGGACCGAGTCGGGCCCTTCCTTGTCGCTGGTGACCACCAGGGTGTGGCCCTCTTTTTCAAGGAAGGGGCGCAGGCCCAGCTCGCCCGAGACACAGCCCAGGAGATGGCCCGGAACGAAGTCGATGTCGTGCGGTGTCGGGACTGTCTGCCCGCCCGGATATCTTTTGATCTCGGGGATCGAGTTCCGGGCGTACGTCGGAGGATATCCGTCGACGGGGTCGTCATACAGCACACATACGATCTTGGACATACCGATCTCCTTGACCGTTCGGCGTAGTTGCGGATGCCTTGATCCCGAGCGGATCCCGGGCAGCCCGAAGCATCCTGTGAACTTCTTCTCCATCCATCTAAAGAGGCGGGTGCCACGCACGCAAACGGGCGAGCTGCGTTCCTGGCCGGAGCGGCATGGTGCACTGTGGTGCGGTGTATTCCCGTCGGACGGGCGATGGCCACCCTGCGTGCTGTGTGCGCAGCCGATTGACGTGAGCGGAGAGGCGTCTGAAATGTGGGATGATATTTTCGAACTACACATCACGGTCGTCGAAAAAGTAGCTCGGACGCTGCTGGTGTATGTCCTCATTCTGGTGCTGTTCCGCCTCACGGGAAAGCGCGGCCTCGCAGACCTCAACGCATTTGACTTCGTCGTCATCTTCCTTCTGTCGAATGTCGTCCAGAATGCGATCATCGGGGATGATCTCAGTGTGACAGGCGGCGTCATCGGTGCCGTCACATTGGTCGCGGCCAATGCCGCCATCAACCGCTGGCTGGCGGTCGACGAGCGGGTCGCTCACATCATCGAAGGAACTCCGACCACGGTTATCGAGGACGGAAAGCCCGTACGGAAGGCGATCAAACGTCTCGGATTGCGTTCCGATGAACTGAGCGACGCCGTACGCAAACAGACCGGCAGCGAGATCAGCAGCGTCGCCCACTCCCGCCTGGAGCCGGACGGACGACTTGTCGTCGTACTTCGGCGGGAGGAGAGGAGCGCGACCCGGAGCGACATCGACGAACTGGAACGCCGGCTCATCACCATCGAAGACCTTCTGAACGCCCGTACCCCAAAGGCCGATTGAAGAGGGCCGAGCAGAGCCGCTCTCGTTCCCCTGCCTCAGGTCAGGCGGATGGGGTGCGCGCCGATGTGGACACGGACGATCTGGTACGGGGGTATGCGGTCGTCGACGTTGTCGTTGAACAGCGGCGTTCTGGGCAACTGGTTCACGCTGACATAGAGATAGCCGTCCGCGGCCACGGCCAGCGTGTCCGGCCACAGCAGAGCGGGAGCGTGCAGAAGCGTCGACCAGTCACCGTCCGGGGCACGTTTGAGGACGGCGCTGTGTTCGTAGGCTGTCGCGTAGACGTTGCCGGCGGTGTCCGACTCCAGCCCGTCGGAGGCACATTTGTCGCCCAAGTCCACGACGGTCGCGGCGACTTGCTCGTCGCCGAGCGAGCGATCGATCAGGGCACTGGTCGGCACGCTGTAGAGACGCCGGCCGGAGAGCGGGCAGTAGTACAGAAGGGAACCGTCCGCACTGATCGCGATTCCGTCGGCGCCGACTGCGTAATTCTCCCGCACCACACCTTGGACGATCGCGCGGAAGCCGTCCGTCGCCCTGGTGGACACGTTCCCCCTCAGCCGGCTCCAGCTCCGCCCCGATCCGAGGTCGACGACGATGAGTGCGCCCTCGGGCTGGGAATCGGTGACGTACGCGTAGCCGGCCGTCCCACGGGAGAAATCGAAACGCACATCATTGAGATAGGTCGTCGAGTTCAGCGCCTCGGGGTCGAGGCGCACGATACGAACGACCTGATCGCGAACGGGATCGACCTCGACGAGTTTCGGCCCGTTCTCGACCCACGGTGCGAAGGAATGACTGCCCGTGTCAAGCAGCCAGACATGTCCTGCGGGATCGGTGATCACACTCTGCACGGAAACGAGACTGTCGGGACTGCCGCCCGGTGCCCATTTATTGATTTCGGCACTCGGATAGGCCTCGGCCTGGCCCTTCACCACTTCGGCGACGGTGTACGGAACGTCGTCACCCCACCGCGGGAAGGATACGAAGATTCGCCCCTCATCGGTCACGGTGACGCCCGTCGGCATCAGATCGGTGAACTCCGCGACCACCTCGTAGTCCGGGGCCACCCAGCTCCCCAGGGGAGGGATCACGTGTGCCGGATTGGTTGATCGAGTGGACATGGATCTCTCCTTACAGGGGATTCAGTGGAGGTCTCGCATGTCGGGAACAGCGTTCAGATGACCAAGATTACGCTCCCATGGACAAAGCCGCAGGTCTGCCGAATTCGCGACCCATATCCGCTCCGGACACTCCGGAATGGGGCTCGCGGTACCCGACTTTCCTTTCGCAGGGCCGTAGATCATGGCCCGAGCAAGGGCTACCCGATGCTCGGACACCGAAGATGCGGCCACCACCTAACGCGGCAGCCCCCTTGTGATCAGGCCCGCCGTGCGCCGGGTCGCCGCGACCACGTGGTCCGAGACGCCGTCGCCGCCCGGCACCATCACGGACACCGCACCGGTGTCGCGCGGCGAAATCCGCAGTGGGGCGGCGACACAACTGACATACGGGTCCGCCTCACCCGCGTCCAGCACGGGGCGCATGTCCCCCGAGTGGGCCGCGTCCTGGGCACGGATAAGGGCCAGCCGTCCAGTCCTGAGCCCGGTGGCGGTCGGCAGGCCGTCACGCACCGCCATCCCGGGGGCCGGCTCGACGGCCAGTGGCCGTACGCCCGGCAGGACCTCGACGATCAGTCCGCCACGCGGCACTTCGACGCTGAGCGCGACCAGCCCGCCGGTCACCTTTGCGAGTTCCATGAGCGGCCGCCGGGCCACCGCGCGCAGCCGGGGCTCGCCCGGGGCCGCCGAACCGAGCTGGACGAGGGTGGCGCCGATGCGCCACCAGGCACCGTTGCGTTCGACCGCGCCGACGTCCGCGAGTTGGCCGAGAAGCCGGGACACCGTCGTGCGTGGCAGGCCGCAGGCTCGCTGAAGGTCACTGGTGCGGGCAGCTCCGAGCTCACGCAACGCGGTGAGCAAGTCGAAGGCGCTGCCTATGACGGCGCGCGCCGACTCGGTACCGGGCGTGCCCGCCGCTATGTTCGGCAACACTCCGTCCATGAAGGAAGCCTCTCATGCGCCCGGTCACGGCAAGCATCGCCGCAGTACAGAGACCGCTAGGACGGTGCTGGTGCGAGCCGTGCACGGGCAGCGGCAGCGGCGCTCACGGTCATATCGGAAACTTCACCTGGGTGAGTTCCTCGGAGAGTTCCCAGAGGCGTGCCTGGATCGCCGTGTCATGGGATTCCTTGCTCGATCGGACGACCTTCGGGTGTCCCTTGCTTTCCAGGAATCCGCCCGGGCCGTAGTACTGGCCCCCCACGGCATCAGGGTCGGTGGCGGCGCGAAGGGCGGGCCACGCGCCCTGTTCGGAGGACTGGAACAGGAGCGGGCGAACGACCACGGCGAACGCCGCGCGAAGAACGGGGCTGAAACCGCCGATCGTCCTGCGGGCCCCTTCCGTGTCCGAACCGCCGGGGTGTGCGGCGAGCGCCACGGGTCCGCTCCGGCCGGAGAGGCGCCGCTGGAGTTCGTACGTGAACATGATGTTCGCCAGCTTCGACTGCGCGTACGCACCCGTTGTGCTGTATTGCCGGGCGGTCCAGTGAACGTCCTCCGCCACCCTGCCGTCGGTCCTGCGCTCATCAGCGCTGCTGACCGTGACGACACGTGAACCCGGTACGTCGAGCATCCGGTCGATCAACAGACCGGTGAGAGCGAAATGCCCCAGGTGGTTGGTGCCGAAATGCAGCTCGAATCCGTCGACCGTGGTCCGCTGCGGGACACGCATGACCCCGGCATTGTTGATGAGCAGGTCGAGGCGTGGATGCGCGGCCCGCAAGTCCTCCGCCGCCGCCCTCACGGAGGCAAGCGACGACAGGTCCAGCCGCTGCACCTCCACCCGCGCCTGGGGCGTTTCGCCGGTGATCCTCGCGCGTGCGCGGTTGCCCTTTTCCAAATCGCGCACCGCCAGCACCACGGTCGCCCCGCGAAGAGCCAGCGCTCGAGCCGCTTCGAAACCTATCCCTGAGCCGGCGCCGGTGACGACAGCGGTTCTGCCCTGCTGGTCAGGTATGCGGGCTGCGGTCCAACGCTGACTGGGCATATGTCCTCCACTAGAATCGGAGCGTCCGTTCCGCTTTGAAACGTACCGGAACGGTCGCTCCGCATACAAGGAGGGGACTTGAACCACGCCGCCAAGCCGCTGAGGGCGGACGCAGCTCGCAATCGGGCCCGACTGATCGAGGTCGCCACCCGGACGTTCGCCGAGGAGGGCGGCCAGGTGCCGATCCAGGAGATCGCGCGGCGAGCGGGCGTCGGAGCCGGGACGCTCTATCGGCATTTCCCCACGAAGGAGGCTCTTTTCGAGGCGATTGTCGCCGACCGGTTGCAGCAGGTCATCGACCGCGTGCAAAGCCGGGCCGCCGCGGACCCCGCCGAGGGGTTGTTCGTCTTCCTTGCCCACATGACCCAGCAGGGCGCTGTGGACCTGGGACTGCAGGAGGCGCTCTCCGGCAGCGGCTTCGACCTCGCGACCGCACTGCCGGAAGTGGAACGGACCTTCACGGCCACCATCGCCGGGCTTCTCGCCGCGGCCCAGAAGGCCGGAACCGTACGCGGCGATCTGGAGGTGGTCGACGTCAAGACCCTGATCGTCGGCCTTCAGGCGATGTGCCGTTTCCGGGGCGGTGGCGATGAGGTGACGGAGCGTATCGTTCCCCTCATGCGCAGATGCCTGTCGCCTGAAGACGCGCCCCTCGCGTAGGGGGCGCCCGGCGCATGGCGCGGAGTCACCCACCGCCCCGCGTTCGCCACGGGTGACCACTGAGCGGTCGCCGACCAGCCGTCCCGTGCCGGCTCCGCCTAGCGTTCGCCGCTATGAACGATCTCAGCACGACAGCCGACGTCGTACTCGTCGGTGCGGGACACAACGCCCTGGTTGCCGCTGCCTACCTGCTCCAAGCCGGCCGGAGCGTATGCCTGATCGACCGCATGGAACGGCCCGGCGGCTGGGTACGGACGGACGAGCTGGGTGCGCCCGGCTACCTGCACGACCGGTGGTCCGCCGTACATCCGGCGCTCGTCGGCGGCCCGGTCTGGGCCGAGCTGGGCCCGGATCTGCGCCGGCACGGCCTGGACTACGTGGTGGCGCCGCTGGCCACCGGGTCCTCGCTCCCGGACGGCCGGACGGCGATCGCGCCGGTCGCCCCGGAGGCGCTCGCCGCGGAGCTCGACCGGCTCGGCGAGTCCTCCGGCTGGGGCGCCCTCTTCTCCGGCGTCGGGCCCTACCTTCCCGCCCTGTTCGGCCTGCTCGGTGACGGCCTGGACGGTCCCGCCGCGCAAGCCGCGATCGCTGAGCTGCGCAGCGGAAGCCGGGAGAGCGCAATACCGTTCGAGCGCCTCCTCACAGGCGACGCGCTGGGGCTGGTGAATGAGCACTTCCGGACCGAGGAAATGCGTTCTCTGGTGGCGCCGTGGCCGTTGCACCTCGGCGCGGGCCCCGAGGCCCCCGGCAGCGCGCTGTGGGCGGTTGTGGCCCTGGCCACCTTCACGGTCGGCACTCCCACGCCGGTGGGTGGGTCCGGTCGGCTCGCCGAGGCACTGACCGACCTGGTCACCGAGCGTGGTGGCAGCATCCGCGTCGGGGTGGACGTGGACGAGATTCTCGTACGGGACGGCCGCGCGGTCGGCGTGCGGACCTCCGACGGGGCGACGGTCGGGGCGAATGAGGCGGTCGTCGTGTCGACGCCCCCGGACCTGCTGTACGGCCGGCTGCTGCGGAACGTACCGGGCATTCCCGACGGAGTACGCGGCCAGGCCGGGGCCTACCGCTACCGGCGCGGCTGCTTCCAGATCAATCTCGCCCTGTCCGCCCGGCCCCGGTTCACCGACAGCCGGCTCGACCAGGGCGGTGCGATCAACCTCGGACGCGGTGTGAGCACGCTGGTGACGTCCGTCCGGCAGGCCGAGGCCGGCGTGCTGCCGGAGCATCCGTCCGTCTCCTGGCACGAGCCGACCGCCGTCGATCCTTCTCGCGCCCCCGCAGGGCACGCCGTGGTGCGGCTCCAGGCGCTCGACGTACCGCACAGCCCGTCCGGAGACGCCGCGGGAACGTCCTACGGGGCCGGCGGATGGGACAGGGCGACGGCGGAGGCTTTCGCGGACCGGGTCATCGCGGAGGCCGAGCTGCACGCGCCGGGCCTCGCCGGCCTCGTCGTGGAACGCCACATCACAACGCCCGCCGACCTCGCACTGCACAACCCCAACGCAGGGCCCGGTGATCACGCGCAGGGAGACAACTCACTGGCCCAGGCGTTCACACACCGTCCCGTAGTGGCTCACAGCGGGGGTTACCGCACCGCTGTGCCCGGCTTGTGGCAGATCGGCGCCGCGACCTGGCCCGGCCCCGGTGTCAGCGGCAGCTCCGGCCGGAGCATCGCCCGCGTCCTCACACATGACAATTCCGCGTCGTGACCCGGCCCGCTCACACTCCGGTGTGCGGAGCAGGGCAACGGTCAGTGACCGGACCACAACAGAACTCAGGAAAGTGCACATGACCGCAAACGCCGACGCAGGCAACGGTATGACGGGCAACGGCATGACATTGGGCGAGACCACGATTGCTCGCGCCGTGGCCCAGATGCAGCGGGGCGGAAAGCTTCGTCCCGTTTATGAACTGTCGCACGTCTACTCCGACACGATGCCGCTGTCCCCGTTCGCAGAGCCGATCGGCATCACGTACAAACCGACCGAGTACATCGCCTCCCATGCCGGGAACGGCGAAGTACTGACGGGCCAACTGGGCAGCCAGGGAACGAAGATGGACGCCCTGGGTCATTTCGGATACCGGGATGCCGACGGGCGGACCGTCTATTACGGGGGACTTGAGCAGGCCGAGGTGAAACCCACGGACGACTCCCCGCTGCTGCGTCTCGGTATCGACGAGGTGCCTCCCATCATCACCAGCGGAGTGCTGCTGGACGCCACCCTTCTGAAGGGCCGGAGTCTGTTCGCCGGGGAACAGATCACGGAGCTGGACATTCGGGCGATGCTGGCGAACCAACGGCTCAGGGACCTCGCACCGGGCGATGCCCTGCTCATCCGCACCGGCTGGGAGGACAAGTGGTCGGACGGCAATCCCGATCCGTCGGACACCGCCTACTACCGCGCGGGGCCCGGCATCTCCCGTGATGCCGCGCTGTTCATCGCCTCCAGAGAAGTGGCCTGTATGGGAATGGACGTTCCGTTCCTGGACGCCGTGAGTGAGGGATATCTGCGGGGCGCCGCACAGGCGCCGGCCGACGCGCCTGCCGATCTGCCCTTCGTCATTCATCACGAGAACCTGACGCAGGCCGGCATCTACCAGATCCACAACCTGCGGCTCGCCGAACTCGCGGCGGACCGGGTGTACCTCTCGGCGACGATCATTCTGCCGCTCCGGATCAAAGGCGCCGCCCACTCGGCAGTCCGTCCGGTGGCCATCGGTGCGCCCCATGACGCCGCAACCGGCGACCAGATCCCGGCCGCGTAGCTACTGATGGCCGGCCGGTGGCGCCTTTGCACAACGCCGCCGACCCCTACCCCGGCAGCCACCGATACGCCTCGGGCGTATCGGTGGCTGCCAACGCCCTCTAGCGCTGAACGTCCGCTGCGGGACGTCGGCCGAGATGAGTTCGCAGCCGCTGCATTTCCTCGACGAGAGTGGCACCGGCCGTCTCCACTTCCTTCGGGCCGAACCGGGACTGCGGGGCCGTGATGCTGCACACCGCCAGTCCCTGTTGCAACCAGGGGATCGGCGCGGCGATCGACACAGCGCCCGCGACGGTTTCTGCCACGCTGACGGTGTAGCCGCGCCTTCGGCTCATCTCCAGCTCGGTGAGCAGCGCATCGACGCCCCTGGGCGGGTCGGGGACCTCCGGGTCCGCGACGAGTTCGCGGATCGCCCAGTCGTGCAGCGTGATGAGCAGGGCCTTGCCGGCCGCGCCCCGGGTAAGGGGGTAGTCCTCGCCGACACCGGCCTCGATGCGGTCCGGGTGCGGGCCGGCCATCTCATGGGTGCAGGTGCGCTGGTTCCCCAGACGCCAGAAGACGCCGACCGTCTCCCCGGTCAGCGCACGCAGTCGGATCAGGGTCGACTGGGTCTGTGCCACCACACCGTCGCGTTGCAGCATGACACCGGACAGTCTGAGGATTTCCGGCCCGAGGCTGTAGGTCCGGGTGGACTTGTCGAGCACCAGGAAATGCTCCGCTTCAAGGGCGCGCAACAGGCGATACGCCGTCGGCAATGAGTAGCCGAACCTCTCGGCGACTTCCGGTCCGCTGAGATGGGGCTGTCGGGCCGAGAACGCGTGCAGGATCGACAAGGCGCGGAAAACACTCTGGGTTCCCGTGACAGCAGGCTCAACCGTGTTCTTCTCGGCTCTGGCCGATCTGTTCGCGCTTGTCGGAAATCGACTTGACGGCGCCGTATCCACAGGATTCTTCCCTCCTCCCATGTGAACATCATACAGTTCGACACCCGAAGCGTACGAGACACGTACTGTGCGCGGACCGTGTGTCACATGGTGATTCCCGGTCCCGGATCCGATTGCACAGTGATCGAGCTTCGGAACGCAAATCATGTATTGGTGCTGTTTGCAGTTCTCTCGCGACAGTGAATATTCTCGTGTTAGCTTTTCGAAGCGCCGCTTCACACGGACTTGCATTTTCTTGCTTTTGAGAGGCCCTTATGGATACGCCTGCGGCGAGTATTCCGGTACTGAATCCCGCGCGCGACAAGAATGTCCCGCTCGACGCACCGCCCCGCCACCGCGATTGACCGGGCGCTATCCGTCGCTCTTCGCGCCCGCCTTGCCGGTCTGTTCACGATCCGTACGGTCCGAGCCGCCAGCCGGTGCGCGGTCCGGCTCGATCAGGGTCCGGGCGAGCAGACGCAGCAGGTCGTCCTGCTCCACACGGGTCAGATTGATCAGGGGGCACGACTCCTCCAGCGCCACCAGTGCCTTCTCCCGTGCGGCGCGGCCGGTCTCCGTGAGGGCGAGCACACGAAAACGCCGGTTGGCGGGGTCCTCGGTCCTGGTGATGTATCCCAGCTTCACCAGCCGGTCGGAGAGGAAGGTGAGGCTGGACGCGTTGCACCTCAGGCGCTGCGCCATCACCTTCATCGTGGGCGCCGGCTCTTCCGGGTCCATCGCCCACAGCGCATAGGCGGTCGACATCGTCAGGCCGAGAGCGGACAGCTCAGGTTCCGCGCGGTGGGTTGTGGCCATGACGATCTCGTAGACCGCTTCCAGCGCTGACTTCGGCGAAGTTCTCATGTCGTCATGTTATGTGACTCGCACCCTATGGCCACCGTATGGTGCGCCATTCAAAAACTTCGACTCTCGAAAGATGACGGATGACCTCCACCCCACGGACGCTCCCGAACCTGAGCGGCCGGACGTACGCGGTGACCGGTGGCAACGCCGGTATCGGCTACTTCATCTCCGAACAGCTCGCAGCGGCCGGCGCACACGTCGTCGTCCTCGGCAGGAACCCGGAACGGCTCGGGGCCGCCCTGGACTCGATCAGAGCCCGACTGGGTTCGGCCCGCGCGACATCGGTGCCGCTGGACCTGGCCGATCTCGACTCCGTGGCCGAAGCCGCCGAGGCGCTGCGCGGCCTGGACCGGCTGGACGGACTCATCGCGAACGCCGGGATCAGTGACCCCGGGCAGGAGCGCAGCACCACGCCGCAAGGCTTCGAACTGGCCGTGGGCACCAACCACCTCGGCCACTTCGCGCTGACGGCCCTTGTCATGCCGCGGCTGGCGGCGACTCCCGGGAGCCGGGTCGTCGCCATCGGCAGCATCATGACCAAGACGACCAAGTTCGACCCCGACGACCTGCAAAGCGAGCGGTCCTACCGTCCCCAGCACGCCTATACCCAGTCCAAGCATGCCGTGCTGCTCACCGCTTTCGAACTGGACCGTCGCCTGCGAGCGGCAGATGTGGACGTCCACTCCCTCGCGGCTCACCCGGGCCTGAGCGTGGATCCGTTCAGTCCCGCCCGCGACGGCATTGTCCAGTCCTCCGCTTTCGGTCGCGCTCTGGGACGGCTGCCGCTGCCGGTGCAGGGCAAGGACCGCGCCGCGCGGTCCGCTCTGCGCGCAGCGACCGATCCCGGCGCCCGGGGTGGCCAGTACTACGGTCCGCGGCGAGGCAGTTCCGGGCGACCGGCCCTGGCCCGCCCCCCGCGGATCAGCCTGGATGCCGCGGTGGCGTCACGGCTGTGGAGCCAGTCCGAGGAACTGACCGGCATCACCTTCGATCCGGGGGCCGACCGGGGATGAGCTGTTCACGGGTGTTCGGCTCCGCCCGAGTTGGTTTCAGCGTTCAGCGTTTCAGCGTTCAGCGGGCGACGACGACCTTGCCGACGGTGTGGCCCGACTCGACCAGGCGATGGGCTTCGCGCATGCCGGCGGCGGAAAAGTCGTTCACGGTCGTGGTGAGGGTCGTACGGATCCGTTTGCCGTCGACGAGTCCGGCGACGGTCTCCAGGAGCTTTCCCTGCTCGTCCATGTCATCGGTCTCGTACATGGACCGGGTGAACATCAGCTCCCAGTGCCAGGCGATGCTCTTCGGCTTGAGCGGGAGCAGGTCGAGTCCCTCGGGCTCGTCGATGGCGGTGATGTGGCCGAAGGGCCGTACGATCCGCGCGAACGCCTCGATGTTCCCGCGCGAGTGCGGGCTGAAGAGGTAGTCGAGCCCTTCGGGGGCCGTCTCGCCGACGGACTCCGCGAGACGGTGGTGGTCGACGATTCCGTCGGCGCCGAGCTGCCTGACCCACTGCTGTGACTCCGGCCGGGTGGCGGATGCCAGCACACGGAGCGCGGTGAGTTCCTTGGCGAGCTGGATCATGATCGACCCGACGCCGCCGGCCCCGCCCAGCGCCAGCAGAGTCCCGGTGGAGCCGGCGGTCAGCTTGAATCGCTCGAAGAGCGTTTCCCATGCGGTGATCGTGGTCAGCGGCAGGGCGGCCGCCTCGGCGAAGCTCAGGGAAGCGGGCTTGCGGGCGGTGATCCGCTCGTCCACGGCATGCAGGTCCGCGTTGGCCCCGGCGCGGGTGACATCACCCGCGTACCAGACCTCCTCCCCCGCCGACACGGTGCTCACCTCCGGGCCGACGGCCTCCACCACGCCTGCCGCGTCGAACCCCAGAATCCGCGGGTCGTCGGTCGGTGCGAGCGCGCTACGGCTCTTGACGTCGGCCGGGTTCACCGACACCGCATGCACCCGGACCAGGATGTCGCGGGGCCGTAGCTTCGGGGTGGGAACCTCGACGTCCTGGAGACACTCCGGGTCGTCCACCGGCAGTCCCCTGTAGGAGGCGATCGCCCGCATCGTGCTCGTCGTCATGGTGTACTCCTCTGTCGCTTTCGCGGCGTCCCGACCGGAATTCCTTTACGGCTGCCCGGCCGGACACGCGCTCCCTGGGCCATCCCGCACTCGTGGGCGGTGACATACACGTTGCCGTCGGCGCCGGGTTTCGGCCCGCGCGGCGCGCGAGTGCCGCCCATTCCTCAGGAGGCACTCACTCCTACGCGACCTTCGCACCCATGGTGTTCACAAAATGGTGTACCGCGGCATTGCAAGCGGTGTTCATCGGGCCGGGCTGGTCGTAGAAGTCGAACTGGGAAACCTCGTCGATCCACAACTGTTCGACCTCGCGCGGAACCTGCGCGGCGAATTCCCGGACGCTCTCCGGGCTTGCCGCCGCATCGCTGTGCACGGTAAGGAGCGGCTGCTTGAGGTGAGCCGCGGCGGCCTGGGCGTCGTACTCCAGCCACTTCGTCCACGACGCCGGGTTGAATGTGTTGTCCCACTCCGGGACCATTCCCCGGTCAGGGTTGGTGTAATAATCGGCGCCTTCCGGAGTGGGAGTGTCTTCCGGAGTCTGGTCCACCGCGGCGACAAGGCGCTCCTTACCGGTCGCCTCGTACTCTTCCAGGGCCTCGCGTGCCGCGTTCCGGAGTGCGGCAACACCCTGATCCCCGCCGAGGTGCTCGGCGACGGTGGCGCGGCTCGGGAGTGCGGGTGCGACGAGGGCGAGCGACGTGATGAGGTCGGTCCGCGTCGCCGCGGTGGCCATGTAGGCGCTGCTGGCGCAGATGCCGAGCCCGCCGATCGCGCTCGCGTCGACGTCGGGACGTGCCCTCAGATACTCGGCGGCGGCCACGATGTCGGCCGCCTTCGCGAAGGGGTCCTCCATCGACCTGGGCCGTCCGTCGCTCTCACCCCATCCGCTGAAATCGAATGCGAGGGCGATGAAACCGCGGGCCGCCATTTCTCGCGCGTAGCCGACGGGCATTTGCTCCTTGACCGTACCCCATGCGCCCGTGACGATCACGGCCGGGAGTTGTTCGGACACGCCTGCCGCCGACGGCAGATAGAGATTCGCCACCAGCGTGGCATTGTGCGACCCGAAAGTCACCCGCTCCATACGGAAACGGTCGGACCGCGTCGCCGTTTCCGTTGCCTGCTGAGCCTTCTTCGAAGATTCCATCATTGCTCCTTGTTGTTCTGCACCGGAAGGTGGGCCTTTCGCCCGGACAGCATCACAAACGGCAAGAGTCCGTCAGTCACGCCGTCGCGGACCAGCTACACACTCGCGAGGTTAACACCATTCACCATATTCGCAAAGCCCCTGCCCCAGTGGAATCGACAAGGAAGCTCGGGGACTCGAATTTCACGCCGCCGCCCACCCCGGACGAGATCAGAGACCTCCCGCCGACGACGCAGGCACTCATCGACTGGCGCACGGATTGGCGCGCACCTGGGCGATGACCGCGCGCACGATGCACCCGGCTCGCCGCTCGGCCGCGGCCAGCGGTTCGCGCTCGGCACTGAGGAGGCCCTGCTCCAGATAGACCGCCAGACCATGGGCGGACGCGGCCACCGACACGATGAGGTCCAGGGCGACGGCATCGTCGGGAACGATCCGGCGCGCGACGGGCATCAGCAGATCACGCAGAGCGCTCCCCGCCTCCGCCAGCTCCGGATGCTCTTCCTTGCCCAGCCCCGCCCCGAACGCGATGTCGAAGAGTGCCCGCTCATCGGCGGCGAAGCGTACGTAAGCGACGGCGAAGGCCGCCAACTGCCCCTCGGCGTCCCCGACGGAGGCGATCGCCGCGCTGAACCGCGCGTACTGCTCCCGATAGGAGCGGGCCGCCAGCGCGGCCAGCAGGGCGTCACGGTCCGTGAAGTGCTTGTACGGGGCCGACACGCTCACCCCCGCCCGTCGACAGGCCTCCGCCAGGGTGAACCCCTGCGGCCCCCGCTCCGTCACGAGTTCCAGGGCGGCCCGCTCCAGCGCGTTGCGAAGGTCGCCGTGATGCTGCCCCGGCCGACGTCGTTTGACATCCATGGGGGCGAGGTTAACACTCTTCACCATGCCTGGTGAATGACATTCACCATAAGGACCGAGACGCCGCCCGGCCGTCTCTGTCCCGTCCCACCTTCTCCCACGTCACTTCCTGGAGCACCCGACCGTGAGTACAGCCACAACGGCCAGTCCAAGTCCCCATGGCACGGACACCGAGCCCTCCCCTCAGGCATCCACAGCACACGCCAGACGCTGGTGGGTACTGATCGTCATCGCGCTCGCCCAGCTCATGGTCGTCCTCGATGCGACGATCGTGAACATCGCGCTGCCGTCCGCCCAGTCCGACCTGGGGTTCAGCGACGGCAGCCGGCAGTGGATCGTCACCGCGTACGCGCAAGTCTTTCGCGAATGTGCCTTCTGATTCTCCCTCTGCCGACGCGAACCTTGGCCTGTCGGCTGGCTGCAACCAGCCTGGCGTCTGAACGGTCCTGGGGTGTGTGACCTCGAACCTGCCCCAACGCCAGGCCGTACGGCGCGGCCTACACCTTTGGCCCGTCGGCACCGTCCTCGCCCTGACCTTCGCCACCGCGATCGCCGTGGCCGCCGTGGTGTTCTTCGCCGGGTGGAACCTGCTCGGCGCCGAGGGCCTCAAGCCTGAGCGCAGACTCACCTCAGGCACGCTTTTCGACTTGGTGAAACTGTCTTTCGGCGTGGTCGCCGGGGCCGGTGCACTGGTCGCCCTGGTCGTCGCCTACCGGCGCCAGCGCGTCGACGAGGACGGCGCCCTGCGCGAGGCCACCCGCCTGCACACAGAGCGCTTCACCACCGCCGTCTCCCAGCTCGGCGACGATTCCGCCGCAGTACGCCTGGGCGGCGTGCACGCCCTCACCGGCCTCGCCAATGACGCCCCCACCCGCGACCTGCGCCAGACCTGCATCGACGTCCTGTGCGCCTACCTCCGCCTGCCATACACCGCCGAAGCCGACATACCGTTCAGCGACACGGATGCCAGGCACGCGTACCTGGCCCTGCGCGAGATCCGGCACACAGTCATCCGCCTCATCCGCGACCACCTCCGCCTCCCTCCCGAACACCCCCACTCCTGGCAAGGCCACGACCTCGACTTCACCGGCATTGTCTTCGACGGCGGAAACTTTTCCCTTGCGGTGTTCTCCGGCGGCATGGTCAGCTTCATCGGTGCGGAATTCTCCGGCGGCATGGTCAGCTTCATCGGAGCGGAATTCTCCGGCGGCATAGTCCACTTCGGCAGTGCGGCGTTCTCCGGCGGCACAGTCCAATTCGGTGACGCGGAATTCTCCGGCAGCACAGTCCACTTCGGCAGCACGGAATTCTCCGGCAGCACGGTGGACTTCAACGGTGCAGCGTTCTTTGGTGGCACAGTCAACTTCGGCAGTGCGGAATTCTCCGGCAGCACGGTGGAATTCAGCGACGCGGAATTCGCTGGCGGCACAGTCAACTTCGACAGTGCGACGTTCTCTGGCGGCACGGTGGACTTCCGCCACGCACTGTTCTCTGGCGGCACGGTGGACTTCCGCCGCGCGAGCGGGGCCGCGCCTTCTGGCCTGGTGCCTTCTGGCCCCGTGCCTTCTCGCCTGGTGCCTCCGGGCGGACACCTACCAACCGGGCTGACCTTGCCTCAGGCGTGGTACCTGCCGACGCCCTGACGGCAAACAGAACCTGCGGGCAGTGTCGAGTGCGGACCCGCGTGCTAGCTCGCGCCAGTCTTCCGTGAATGTCCCCTCTGACCTACCTCTACCGATGTGAACCTAGGTCCGATCGACCGTTACACGCTGGCAAGCGCAAGCTGCAAGGCACGTCTGTACTCCCGCGTCCACTCCGCACCTTGCTGGTCAAGGGGGAGGCCCCGCAGTCCGGCCCTGATGTGCTCCGCAGCTTCCCCCGGCTGCCCCAGCCCAAGGCAGGCCAGACCGATGTTGAGCCGCTGGAACATAGGCGTGAGCCAGTAGGCCGTGTCGGGGGGCGCGTCTGTCGCGGCGTCTGACAGACCTAGTGCGTCGTCAAGCAGCCTACGGGCCGTGTCTCGTTGGCCAAGTTGCGCATACCCGTGTGCGGCTTGCGAGGCATCACCCATGCGTTGGGCCGGGTGCGCGCCTGGTGTCTCGTATGCGGCAAGGAACCAGCGAGTCATTTCATGCGGGCGCCCCTGTTGGCGAGCAACGTAGCCTCTAAAGTTTCGAGCTTGCGCGATCAGCGGGCCGGATTCCACGATTTCAGCGAGCTTGGCCGCTTCGCTGAGCAACTTCACCGCATCTGCGTCGTTGCGGGTGGATGCCGCCAACCACCCGTCAAATTGGACGTGTTCGGCGAAGACCATTGCGAGATCATCGCGGTGCTTCCCGCTGGCGTCCCGCAGAATCCTTCGGACGGTCTCCGATTGCGCTCGGGCGGGATGGACCATCGGCCCGGGGCCAGTGACATCATCCAATCGGCGCTGTGCGGTCAGCACCGCGCCGAACGCCTGCACAGCGCGGGCATCCAACCGGACTTCTTGAGCCGAGACAGCAGCCAGACGCTCGTGATCTTCATCGCTTATAGCGTCGAAGAGCTCCATCAAGAGCCCTTCCATACCGAGAAGTTTGTCGAGAGATTTGGCCAAATTCCCTGAAGGGCGCTGCCTTCCCGAGAGGACTCGGGACAGGAAAGCATGATCGTAATTCGTCGCGCGCGCGGCAGCACGGACGCTCAGCTTCTGACTGCGGAGCGCAGCTCTTACCGTCTTGCCGAATTCACCATCTCCTGCCATGCGTTAAGCATACCTGCGGCAGACAGTCACCACCCAGTCACCAACAGATAGGTACCCGACGTGCGGGTGTGCCCGGTTATCTGGGGAGCGAAGTACCCCCGCGACCGTGCGACCGGCCCGGGGGCGTGGTCAACGCTGACAAGGAGCGCCGACATGCTCGACTCTATCGAGGGTCCGACTGAACCCTTGCTTCATCGTCTGCTTCCAGCAATGGGACGACGGCGCCGGAAGGATCCGTATCGGGTTCCGGCGCCTGCGCTTCGGCGTCGCTTGATCGTCACGAACCGTGTGGTGTTCGTGGTGGATGGCCGGTTCACGCCTCGTAGTGGGCACTGCTCGCCGGTGTGGTGGCCACATGACCTAGTCGGGTCCGAGAGTTGGAAGCGCGCCACCGTGGCGCGGAAGCGGGAGCGTCGGCGGGCGCTGTGGCTGGCGTGGGTGGCTGCTCATGGGGTGGGGGTGTCCCATGACGCCTAGCCAGGATCAAGGCGGCGGCACGGTAGCGATGAGGTGGTCTGGGCATCCGCGCTGTGTCGGGATGGCTCGCGAGGAACTGCGCAAGACACTCGCTGGATGGGGGCTCTTGGAGTTGGAGGAGTACGCCGTACTCGTCCTCTCGGAGTTGCTGACCAATGCCGTAGAACACGGCTGCGGGGAGGGTGTTGGCATTGAGACGCGTTACGTTGCGCGTCCGTGCGGGCTCCGCGTCGAGGTGCTGGACGCATCGCCCAAGTGGCCCGAGCAGCGGGAACCTGAGCCGGGGGAAGTGAACGGGCGCGGGCTCGGGATCGTCGAGACGCTGTCGGATCAATGGGGCTGGTGGTACCGGCGCGGGCACGGGAAGACGGTATGGGCGGAGCTGTCGCTCCGTCCGGGTTCGGAAGACCGGCTTTCTGCCGAGGAGCGGTGAGGAGCGATGAGCGCTCCTGGCCTTCCCCAGAGCGGAGAAAACCGGCTCCGGTCGGGTGTCGAGTTCCCTCCGTGCTGCTGCCCCACGTGCTCTCGCCCCACGGGCACGATCGACGACACGCGGGAACGTTCGCGCCGTGACGAACCGGACAGCGCAGCCATAGCGCAGCTCCGGCCCCTCATTCGGCAGGACATCGCGCAGCGCTACCGCGAAGTTGGCGTTCTAGGGCGGCGGCTGTGACCGGAACGCCCACCCTGCTGGATCTCCCGCGAAGGTCTAGGCGGATCTCAAGCGGCGCTACTTCTAACACGAAAGTGACTACCACCCTCTTGTCCCGTGATTCACACCCACGCATTACCTTTCATGGCGAGAGGCCGCGCTGCTATGCGTGCCACTGGCCCGTGGAAGCGGAGGAACCCCACCGCAGTGTGTATTGGGACGCTCCTTCTGGTCCCGGGTGGTACGTGCCCATACACGAAGACTGCTTCAAAGCGATGGAGTACGAACAACGCGAGGACCCCGAGTAGTCACGGGGAGACAGGACCCGGCTGGGTGTTCAGTGCCCCGGGCTAGCTCAGGAGAAAATTCGCCCCCCTATGCGCCGCCTTCGGCGCATAGGGGGGCTCTTTCTGGTTCGGCTTCGGTAAAGGGTTCGGACCTGGTGGGGCGGCTTGGGCAAGTGGCCGGCGGCGCGGGGCTGCTGACGGCGAGATGGCTTCGTGTGCGCGCCCCGCGCTGCCGTCCACCACTGGCCGCGCGGGGTGAAGCCTGGTCTCACTCGGTCTGATTCTGTGTCAGTCGAGTTGCATGCACACGTGTTCCCTCACGTGTGCTTTGCGGATCCAGCCTTCGGTTTCGGCCGGTAGCCCGCTGACGGTTTTGTTGTCGGTGCTCACCCGGTACCAAGCTCCCTTGGCCTTGTCTGCGCTGACGTCGTCGCCTCGGTGGAGTTGACCGATTCCCGGATGGCGCGTGCTGGGCCCGGTCCGGAGCTTGACCGCCTTGGCGGTGACTTCGTACCCGCAGCTATTGAAGCGTTTGGCAGGGGCGACCGCTTGGGCCGAGACGGGAAGCAGCAGAGCCGTGGCCAGCCCGAATGCTGTCATGATCTTTCGCATGACCGCCCCAACGGCGAGCGTCCGTCCTTGAGTCACGGCTCGGCGGTGAAGTCCACCCCGCCGAGCGACCCGCTCAAAAGTCATCAGTACAAGTTGCTTGCCTCTGTGAACACGGACCCTCATACTCATGACTCATCAAGACAAGTGATGTCCTGATGACGGACGAATCTTGTTGTCGCCAAAGGATGGAGACGAGAGATGATCACGGAGTTCATGAAGGAGCGCCTTTGGCTGGCCCTGGTGGGCCTGGTGGTGGCGCTCGCGCTGGCTGTGGGGCTGCTGCCCTCGCAGGCGCACGCCGTGACGGTTACCGGCCCCTGGTCGGGGCCGGAGGCCCGGGTGCATGTGGTCGGTCGGACGCCTGTCGTAGACGGCCTGCGGCTGAGGACTCGCCCCGGGGGAAGCGTCAAGGGGCTGTTGTACCGGGGGGATGCGCTGGCGAAGGCGCGGGTGATCCGCGCGGGCGACTCCTGGGCGAAGGTCCGGGTGTATCACCACAAATCCGCTAGCGGCCTGCGGGCGGGCACGACAGGGTGGGTATGGAAGGGGTATCTGAAGCGAGTCGACTTCTACCACCGGCGCTAACGGGCGGCGTCGGGTCTTGATCGCGTGGCGCCCTCTCCGGAGAGGGCGCCACGCGCTTGCGTTGCATGCGCGAACACCCTGCCCCGCTGGCGCGTCTTCCCGATCGGCTGCCCGGATTGTTCGGTCGATCGCCTTAGAACTGGGGCGCTTCACTCCCGGTACGTGAAAAATACCGATCAACCCCCGTCACTGGCTGTACTTGGGTGCTCACTCTGTGCTTTGCTTTCGCAAGGCGAACTTTACTGGGGCTTGCCCCAACGGGGAGGTGTTCCCGATGTACGAGCATGAGGAAGCGACCCGCGCACTGTGGAATGAGGAGCCGGGAGACATCGTCTGGGTGCGCGGCGGTGACTACATCAAGGGCTGGCGGGAAGCGCAGGACGCTGCCGATGTGTGGAACTCGGCTCTCACGGAGGCAGGTCTTGAGGATCCGCGCGCGGTGGCCAGTACGGGCGGCGAAGGTGAGCCCGTGGTGCGTTTTCGTGGGTCGCCGGTCGGCGCGCGGCGGGCTGCGTGGCTGCTGAGACTGGGCGCTGGAACCGTGTCGGCGCGCTGACTGCACGGGATGGCCTGAGGCCCCACCGGGCCGAGTTGAGGCATGTGGGTGGGTACCGCGGCTTTGGGCGGGAGCTGCCATGGGGCGAGAGAACAGGGGGCCTTACGCTCGGCAGCGAATCGGGCGGGTCTTTGGGACCTGACCGCGTTTTCGGCCGATGGGCCCCCTGTTCTTAGAGGCTCGCCCCATGGTGGCTGCCTAAAGCCGCGGAACCCACCCACCCCCAGCCACAAGCAAGTTGACCTCTGCCACGGAGACGCGGCAGACACACAGGAAGGGGATGGAGAGATGAGCCGTAAGAGAGTCGGGAACCCCTACCGGACCAAGGGCCGTGGAACGGTCTGGGTGGTGGAAGACAAGGACGGTCACCAGTGGGTGACATGCACCGGGTGCAGACTCGACCGGTACGCGCCCGGCGTCTTCTCCGCCTCCGTCAGGGCGCGCAGGCACGCCCAAAAATGCTCTAGCTAGACGGTTACCGAGGGCGACCGCCGGCCTCCGGCAGGCGGTCGCCCTCTGCGTGCTCAGGCGCGGTTTCGGGTGCGGGCATCGGCCGTTCGGCCGGGACCGGCGGCCACGCCGCACGCCCGGCCGAGGACGGCCGTATGCCCGGCGCGCCGCAGGCGCGCCCTTGACCAAGTAGAGAAAAGTTAGACCGATCAGGCCCGGCGCTTGGCGGGGATCTTCTCCGGGGTGACCTGGAAGGCGAGTTGGGCGTGGGCGGCGCTGACTCGTAGCTCCTCGCAGATGAGCGGGCGGCTGGTCTCGGCGTCGGCGGTGACGCGTCGGGTGATGAGGACCGGGGCGCCTTCGCTGACGGCGAGAGTCCCGCGCTCGTCAGGGAACGGCGCGCGTGCGGTGACGGTCTCGGTGAAAGTGAGGGTGTGCCCGGCCGCTGTCAGTGCGGCGTAGATCTCGGCGGGCTCGGCGTCGGGACTCTCGGCCAGTTCCGGAACCTTCTCGGCGACGTCCATGGGGATTACGGTCCGGTGGGCGCTGCGGACCCCGGTGGAGGGGTCGGACAGAAGCCGGTCGACACACAGGGCGGCGCCCTCGTCGCGGTCCAACAGCGCCGCTACCGGGCCCGTCAGATGGGCGCGGGTGACGGTCGGTGCTTCTGTGGGGTGCAGTTCGTCGGTCTCGAATCTGCGCCCTGTGCGGCGGACTGTGCGGGAGATCGTGACGGCGGGCTCGGCGGTCTGCTGACGGACGAATGACCCTCGTCCGTGCTGGCTCTCGACGAGTCCCATGTTCCGGAGTTCCGCGATTGCCGCGCGGATGGTGAGGCGGGACGCCGCGTACTGCTCCACTAGCCGTGTCTCGCTGGGAAGCATCGCGCCGGGCGGGAACTCTCCGCTGGTGATGGCCTCCGCTAGCTGATCCGCGAGCTGCTTGTAGATGGGGCGGCGCTCAATGTCCTTCGGCATGCTGCCGGATCCTCCTACGGGCTTCGAGTAGGTACTGCTCCGCCGTGCCTCCGGTGCCATCCGGCGACCAGACATCATGACGACACTCATCATGATAAGTGCTTGCTTTCCATTGGCCGAGTAGATCACACTCGTAACTCATCAAGACAAGTCACGTCATGGTGAGTGGCGGACTGTGTCGCGGTCTCGACAAGGAAGGCACGAAATGCAAAGCATTCCTGTGGACATGGCGCGGCTGGGATCAGCGATGTGCGTGGTCCCGCCCGAGCCTCGGATGACTCCGGACGGAGAGGCACGAAAGGACCGGGACGGCAATCCGGTCTGGGTGGTCGGCGTGTCGGTTCGCCAGCAATCCACCCGGCGGGCTGACGTGATCGAGGTGGCGGTGTCCGGCCAGCCACAAGGGATCACGGAGGGCGCCCGGCTCACGGTGGTAGACCTGGTGGCCACCTCGTGGGAGATCGAGGGCCGGAAAGGCATCTCGTTCCGGGCTTCGGCTATCCGCCCGGAAGCCGCGCCCCTTGTGGTCACTGGTGGCTCGTCGGGGCGGGGCAAGTCGGCGGCGGGCGGTGATGCCTAGTGTCCCCGGAACTGCTTGTGTGGCTCATGACTGCGGCGCTGTGCCTCGCGCTGGCCACACGGCCCTTGTGGGCGTCCCGGATCGACACGGCGCTGTGGCGCTGGTACCTGCTCGGGTTTCCTGTGGCGGTGCTGCGGGTGCGGGTCACCTGGCGCAAGCTGTGCCAGACCACCGACCTGGCGGTGTCGCGTCGTCCCGGTGATCTGCTGATCGGTGGGGACACGCTGGTCAAGGGCTCGGCGCTGCGGCCGGTCCCTCCCAGCCTCGGCCCCATCCTGCCCACACCGAACGGCTTCACCGCACGGATTCGGCTGCACCCCGGGCAGACTCCGGCTCAAGTCGTCGCCCTGGCGGACCACTTCGCCCATGCCTGGCGCGTGCACTCGGTGCGGGTCGTCTCGCCGGAGCGCGGGCATGTGGTCGTCGTCGCCACAGCTCACGATCCTCTGAGCGACGACTCCCGCACCCTGCTGCCCGCAAGTCGGCCCCGGCCGATGACAGCACGGGTTGGAAAGGCTTCATCCGGGCCGTGGGAGATCGACTTTCGACAGGTGCCCCACTGGCTCATCGTGGGCGCCACCCGGTCAGGAAAGTCCAACTGGCTCGCCGCGCTGGCCGTCCAACTCGCCCCGCAAAAAGTGGCGTTGGTGGGAATCGACTGCAAAGGCGGGATGGAGCTGTCCATCGTCGCTCCGCGTCTGTCGGCGCTGGCGATCAGCCGAAGAGGAGCGGCGCGGGTGCTGTCGGCGCTGCTGGTGGAGGCAGAAGGACGCATGGGGCAGTGCCGCCAGGCTGGCGCGCGGTCCATCTGGGAACTGCCAGACGAAGAGCGACCCGTTCCGGTCGTGGTCCTGGTGGACGAGATCGCCGAGTTGTATCTCACGGACGGCACCAGGGAGACCAAGAGCGAAGCGGCCGAATGCTCCACATCGCTGCTGCGCCTCGGCCAGCTCGGCGCGGCGCTCGGAATCCACCTGGTCCTGGCCGCGCAGCGGTTCGGGTCCGAACTGGGCCCCGGGGCAACCGCGTTGCGCGCGCAGCTCGGGGGGCGGGTCTGCCATCGAGTCCATGACGAAGCGAGTGCGGAAATGGTGCTCGGAGATCTCTCTCCGGACGCGGTCTCAGTGGCTCAGCAGATCAGCGAGGGGGAACAGGGCGTCGCGGTCACCACGGTCGGGGGGCACTGGGTGCGGGCACGCTCGACGCTCACGCCCCCGGCAGAGGCACGGCAGACCGCAGAGGAGCACGCACACCGGACCCCCACTCTCAAGCTCCTCGGCCACTTGGCCACCGAGGGAGTTGAGGCCCGTGAGTGAAGTCACCGCATTGCCCCTCATGGTCTTCTTCGGCGCGATGTCCTTCCTGCTGGTCCGCTCCCGGGACGTCAGGTGGTGGCAGGCAGCCACGATCTTCCTGTTCGGGATCTACGCCGCGCTGACCCCCGTGGTCTGGACCGTCACCGGGATCGTGCAGTGGCTCATCGACCGATTCACCTCCTGACCTCCCCCACAGAACGGAGCGCTCTCATGATCGGAAAGATGCGGTGCCCTGTCTGTCGACGCTGGCGCCACGCGACCCGGGGCGGTCGCCTGCGCCGCTGCCGCTGCTACCACCAGGGCCCCCGCACCCCCTGACCATCCGCCCCCCACACACACCCCCAAAACCCCTGTGAGGAAAACCCCGTGACACCCCAAGCACTCGCCCGGCCGCTCCCTCGTGAAAGGTCACCACCTGCCCCATGAACGCACTCACCCGGCGCCCCGTCCACCCGGCGGGGCGCCTGCTCTCCGACACCGAAGCAGACTTGATCCGCCTCGCACAGGAACCCGGCTTCCGCCGCTGGCTCGACCAGATCACAGCCACAGGCGGCTGCTCCCACCCCATCTACCTGTCCGGACGCACCACCACCCTGGACGCATCCAACGGCACCGTGCTGCGCCACTACGACACCACCACCGAACCCGGCGGACGACTCGCCGTACGCTGCCGAAACCGCCGTGCAAGCCTGTGCCAGCCCTGCGCCCGGCTCCACTCCGCAGACACCTTCCACCTGGTCCGCGCGGGCCTCCTCGGCGGCAAGAACGTCCCCACGACGGTCGGTCATCACCCCCGGCTCTTCGTCACCCTCACCGCACCCTCATGGGGCCCCGTACACCGCGCCACCGAGGGCGGGCCGTGCCATCCCCGCCGCAACGGCGGCTCATGCGAACACAACCAGCCGGTCGGCTGCGGCCTGGCCCACGCTCCGGATCATCCGGCAGTCGGCCAACCGGTCTGCCCGCGCTGCTACGACTACAGCGCCCACGTGCTCTGGCACGCCCATGCCGGGGTCCTGTGGAACCGCACCACAGGCGCGATCCGGCGTCGTCTCGCCGCTGCGGCCGGCACTTCCCAGGCTCGCGTAAGTGATCACCTGAGGCTGTCGTTTGCCAAGGTCACGGAGTACCAGAGACGGGGCGCGGTCCACTTCCACGCCGTGATCCGCCTCGACGGTCCCGACGGCCCGGCGTCACCTCCGCCCGTCTGGGCCACAGCCGAACTCCTCACCGGCGCAGTGCGGGCCGCTGCGGCCTCCGTGACCGTCTCGCTGCCCTACTCGCCCGGCCTCGGTGAGCACACGGTCCGATGGGGAGCCCAACTCGACATCGACCCCATCCACCACGCCTTCACGGACGAATCCCCTGTGACCGATCAGGCCGTAGCGGCGTACGTGGCCAAGTACGTATCCAAGAGCGTCGGCGACTCGGCGGGCGGCACCGACCACCGGATCACCTCGCCCCAGGACATCGCCCTGGCCCCGGCCTCCGGACACGTCCGGGCACTCATGGGCACCTGCTGGCGCCTGGGTGGCCTCCGAGAACTGGAACACCTCCACCTGCGGGCCTGGGCTCACACCCTCGGCTACCGGGGCCACGTCCTCACCAAGAGCATCCGCTACTCAACCACCTACGGGGAGCTGCGGGCAGCCCGTGCCCGGCATGCCATGCCCTCAGAAGACCTTGGCCCCACGGGGATCACGGAGTCGGCCTGGCGGTACGTCGGCTCCGGCCACACACCCGGCGCGGCAGCGATCGCGACAGGAATCGCTCAAGACCTCGCCACGCTGCGGGACATCCTCCGGGAAGAACGTTCGCATGCCGGGTGGAGGCCACCCCATGCCGGATGAACCAGCAACTGAGGAAAGACAAGACATGGCCTGGGCCCGTGCCCAAGCCCGGAATGCGCCCCACTGGTCGGATACCAAATGGCGCCGGATGAATGCTGTGCTGGGGCTGGAAGTCACCACACGCGACGGAGCCCGCCACAGTCGCCGTGCGACGTGACAGGCCTGGTCGTTCTTTGAGCTATCCCTCTGCGTAGACCGGAACCAAACGATCTCGAAGCGGAACCCGGCCGCCTTTGCCTACGGGCATCACGACAACCGCCGTGAGCGCCTGCTCGACGTATGCCCGGCGTTCGGCCAAGGTGATGCCCTGTCGGTGCCACTCCTTGGCCATGTCGATGGGCTTGTCCTGACCTACGAGCATCCGGCGTGTCCACGCATTCCGATCCTTGGTCAAGTCCCGTTCTTCGGCTTCGTACTCCGCGAGATCGGCGTAGTAACGCTGCGCACCGATCTTTCGGTCCTTACGAGCCTGCTTGAGATCCGCGATGTCCTCACGAATATTCAGCCACCGAGCCTCCTGGGGCCATTCCTGCGGAGTTTTGACGGCTTGCTGATGGGTGGCCTCCTCTTCGTACTTAGCGATCACAAGCTTGGCAATCAATTCGTCGGACTCCGGCCCCTTTACCTTAACTCCACCGCATCCTCGGCCGGTGGTCTTGGCAGGGCACGCATAATAGAACTCACGCATACTGGGATGCCTGTTCCCCTTGTGGCCTCGTAGGAGCCGATTACAGCCCTCTTTCCCACACCGAAGAGTTCCAGTTCCCAAGTACACGCGGGAATTATGGCCGGTCCCGCGAGCGGGCCTCTCTCCGAGGATCGCAACTACAGCCTCCCACTCAGCCACACTCACGAGTGGCTCCCACTGGCCGATAATGGGCTCTCCTTCCTCGTCGTAGGAGACAGCCATAAAACGAGTCTCTCGCGCAGTGTCCGGGTCGAAATCGCTCGCAAGGTACGAACGAATCCCACAAATTCGCGGATTTCGGAGAACACATTTAAGCGTCTGAATAGTCCACGGCTTCCCGCTGACGCTCTTGATTTCTTTGCGGTTCCACTCCGCGACGATAGTGGACACGCCAGTTCCCAAAATCACGCGCTTGACAGCATCCCGCAGTAGCTTCGCCTCTGCGGGATGAAGGTTGCGCTTGTCTTCTTGCCAGCCAAACGGCCTCCTACCTCCAGCAGGGATACCCCGACGCCTTCGTTTCGTGTGGTTTAGATGAAGGCGCCTGGCCGTGTCAGCGGATGACTTATTGGCGATGGCGACGACCACTCGGGCCATGGCGCGGCCGTTGTCCGTCAACAGATCCAAAGTGCCCGTGATATCGAGGATGGGTCGCTTGTAGTGCTGGACTACCTCAATGGCGTCTTCCAAGTGCCGGTTGTCTCGGGTCAAGCGATCGATGTCGTAAACGACCAACCCGTCGATGCGCTCGCCGTTCGGGGCAATGCCCTTCTTGAGGTCTTCCAGTGCGCCCTCATAGACCGGACGCACGACGCGATAGGCCGCGCTCCCATCAGGTAAACGAACACGCTTGCGTTTCCACGCCGACGTGTCGGGCTCCATGTACGTAAATACGTATTCCCCCCCTCGGCTCTCAACGAATCGACAGCCGTCCGCCTCCTGCTCCTCCGTGCTCTTGATGTCGGCCCCGGTCGTCCACCGAGGCTGCTCCGGGGTTCCACCCGGGAGAACTTCCCCTTCTGCCTCTTCCGTGGAAAGCCGGGCCAGCCCTGCGAACCTCAGGCCCCTAAAGTCGCCCCAGTGTGCTCGCTGTACTGCGTCGTTTTCCATAAGGAGAAGGTACATTCACCGAAGTGCTGGGCCCTGGTGTTCGGCAGCCTCCTGCTGCTGGGCGGCCGGCTCGCCGATCTGTTCGGGCGCAAGATCGTCTTTCTTGTGGGGACCGTCGGATTCGCGGGGGCGTCGGCTCTGGCCGGTGCCGCCCAGAACTTCGAGGTCCTGGTCACCGGCCGTGCGCTGCAAGGCCTCTTCGGCGCCCTGCTGGCACCGGCCGCCCTCGCCCTGCTCAACGACACCTTCACCGAGGCCAGGGAACGCGCCCGGGCCTTCGGCGTCTTCGGTGCCATCGGCGGCGCCGGCGGCGGACTGGGCCTGCTTCTGGGCGGCCTCCTCACCGAGCATCTGAACTGGCGCTGGACCCTCTACGTCAACCTCGCCTTCGCGGCTCTCGCCTTCACCGGCGGCATGCTTCTGATGCGAAGCGGCGCACCCGCGCAGCGGCCCAAGCTCGACCTGCCCGGCACGCTGCTCGCCTCAATCGGCCTGTTCGGTCTGGTGCTCGGCTTCTCCCGTGCGGAGCAGCACGGCTGGTCCTCGCCGCAGACCTGGGGCTTCCTCGCCGCGGCCGGTCTGGTCCTGGCGGCCTTCGCCTGGTGGCAGACGCACGCGCCTCACCCCCTGCTGCCCTTGCGCATCCTCGCCGACCGCACCCGGGGCGCGGCCTTCCTGATGGTCGCCCTCTCCAGCGCCGGAATGTTCGGCGTCTTCCTCTTCCTGACGTACTACATGCAGGCGCTGCTGGGCTTCACTCCGGTCAGGACCGGCATCGCCTTCCTGCCGATGATCGGCATCCTGATGGTCGTCGCGCAGTTGTCCATCAGCGTCCTCATCCCGCGCTTCGGACCGAAGACGGTCGTTCCCGTCGGCATGCTGATGGCCGCCGCCGGCCTGGTGATGCTGACCGGCCTGGACCTGGACAGCGGCTACGCCGCCCACATCCTGCCCCCGCTTCTCATCCTCGGCGTCGGCCTCGGCCTGGTCATGCCGCCTGCCATGAGCCTGGGGATCAACGGGGTCACCACGCACGACGCCGGTGCCGCCAGTGCCGCCGTCAACACCATGCAGCAGGTCGGCGGAGCCGTCGGCACGGCGCTGCTCAACACCCTGGCCGCGAGCGCCGCCGGTGCCTACCTCGCCGACCACGGCCGTACGCCCGCGGATCTGGCCCAGGCCCAGTTGGAGAGTTACTCGACCGCCTACTGGTGGTCCGCGGGCCTCTTCGCGGTGGGCGCCGTCATCGCCGCCCTCCTGTTCCGGCGCGGGCGCCCGGACCCCGCGCCCGAGGGCGCCACCGTCGTCCACATGTGACCCCGGATTTCCTCGGGCGGCCGGCGAGAACGGGGGCCGCCCGAGGAACGCCGGCAGGTGCGTTCGCCTCCGGTGCGCATGCCGCGCCCACCTTCGTCATGGCAGACGCGGTTGGTGCGGCCACCGCCGCTCAGGACTCCGTCACCGCAATGGCGACGAGCGGACGCTTGCGCCTCAGCACACGGTCGGCGATACGCACCAGGCGGTACAGGAAGGTTCGTTGGACCATGTAGTGCTGAACCCGAGCGATTTCCTGCTCACCCAGGAGACGCGCCACCCCCTCGACTTCGGGAGCCCCGGCCGGCACGGTCCCCCGCCCGTTGCAGGGCGCGATCACCACGCGCCCACTGTTGCGAATGCGCTTGACCTTCCCGGTGTCGGGCGGAGTCAGCACGTACAGGGTGCCGCCCTCGATCACGCACCCGACCGGCGTGACGACGGCTCGGCCGTCCTTGCGGAACGTGGTCAGGCTGACGTACAGGCCTTTGCCGATGCGGTTGAGGGCGGCTTCGAAGGCGGGGGATGTGGCGATTGACATGGGGGCTCCACTAGTCGAGGTGAATTGGATTCACCTTTGGTGAACAGTATTCACCAGGAGCCTGTGGCGACGCCAGTCGATGTACGGACCGCGGAGTTGGCATGGCCGAGTGCGTACGAGCCCGCAGCCGGTCAGTCGAGGGAGCCACTCGTCCACCGCCGGTCGCCGTCGTCCGCACTCACTCTCGGTCACATGGCCGGCCGGGTCAGCGGACGGTGAAGTCGGCCGCCTCGGGGTTCAGGGTTGTGGTGCCGTCCTGTGCGGTGGCCAGGACTGCGACGTGCCAGGCGCCGCGCGGGGACGACTCGGCGTCGGCAGCGGTGACCCCGGCGGTGTACGTGCAGCGCACGGTGTCCTGTCCGGAAGGCTTGCAGACGGCCGACTCCACGGCGGCCATGTCCTTGGCGGTCAGCTCCTTCTCGGCGAAGGGCGACTCCTGGGGCCAGGCGAGCACCTTCACGCTCTTGACACCGGAGGACGCCGTGACGTCGGTGACGAAGACCAGGGAGCCGTCGCGGTCCCCGTCGGGAGCGGTGTAGCGGGCAGTGCTGTGTCCCAGCACCGGAGTCTGCTCCCCGGCGTAGGCGACAACGAAGGCGCCGGCACCACCGAGGACGACGACACTCGCGGCCACGGACAGAGCGATACGTCGGGACATGGGATTCTCCGTAACTGTCTCAGCACTGGATCTGGTCAGCGCCGCTTGACCGCGTCGCTGGACCGATACTCGCCGCGCGAGGGTCCGCCGGGCATGAGCGCACGTACTCAAGCGGGCTTGAGTAAGCCGACCGGGATCCGCTGACCTAGCCGTGGTCCGGGGACGAGTCGATGAGTCGCCGAGTTGGCGAGTTGGCGAGTTGCCGAGTCGATGAACCTGTCAGGCCGCCGCCCGCTGGAGGCCGTCGAGGATCAGGTCCAGCCCGAACTCGAACTCGTCGCCGTACGCGTACCCGGGACGCATGACATGAGCGGTCGCGATCTCGGTCAGGTACGGATACTCGCCGTCGCCGAAACCGCTCATGATGGACTCCGCCAGTTCGGCGGTCTCGTCCGGGGTGTCGAACGGCAACGTCTTCTCCTGCATGGCGAACCCGTAGATGAAGCTGTCGAGGACCGAGACGGCGTGGGCGGTCAGGGTGAGGGAGAGCCCGCCCTGACGCAGGCAGCCGAGCACCGCGTCGTGGTGACGCAGGGTGGCGGGTCCCGGGTTGGAGCGTGACTCCATCAGCGCGATCGCCCAGCGGTGACGGGACAGCACCTGACGCATGGACACCGCCCGCTGCCGCATCGCCTGTCGCCACTCGTCACCCGGCGTGGGCAGTTCGACCTCATCGAAGACCAGGTCGACCATGCCGTCGAGCAGGTCCTCCTTGTTGGCCACGTGGTTGTACAGGGACATCGCCTCGACTCCGACGGCCTCGCCGAGCTTGCGCATGCTGAGCGTCTCCAGGCCGCCGGTGTCGGCGAGTTCGACGGCGGCGCGCAGCACCCGCTGCCGGGTGAGCGTCTCGCGGGGCTGCTGCGGGGCGGTACGTCGGGTCATGGCGGACGGTCACTTCCTCTTCTCGCGTGTTGACGAGCTTACGCCGTAAGTGCTCTACTTACGGCGTAAGTACACGCTTACGCCGTACGTTCACGCGGAGACGGAACCGGAGAGCAGTGACGATGCGGAACATGAGCGAGCCGATCGCAACCACCGGCGGGACGAAGACGATGACGGCCGTCGTGCAGGAGCGGTACGGCACCGAGCCGGAAGCCGTGCTGCGTACGGCGCGACTCGCCCGGCCCGTCATCGGGCCGGACGAGGTACTGGTGCGGGTGCGCGCTTCCAGCGTGGACCGGGGAACCTGGCACTTGATGGCCGGACTGCCGTACGCGGTCCGGCCCGTGAGCGGTCTGCGCAGGCCGAAGCTCCCCAACCCCGGCCGCAGCATGGCCGGTGTCGTCGAGGCGGCCGGCTCCGACGTGACCGGGTTCGCACCCGGCGACGAGGTGTACGGCACGGCGGTCGCCGCGTTCGCCGGCTACGCCGCCACCCGGCCCGAAAGGATCGCTCCCAAGCCTGCCGGGCTCACCTTCGAGGAGGCGGCGACGGTCCCCGTCAGCGCGCTCACCGCACTGCAGGCGGTTCGCGACCAGGGCAAGGTGGAGGAAGGGCAGCAGGTCCTGATCACGGGAGCCGCCGGCGGCGTCGGCACCTTCGCCGTCCAGCTCGCCCACGCGACCGGCGCCCGGGTCACGGCCGTCGCGAGCACCCCCAAGCTCCGCGCCGTACGGGCGCTGGGTGCCGACCATGTGCTCGACTACACCCGCGAAGACTTCCTCGCCGGCCCGCGACGTTACGACGCCATCATCGATATCGCGGGCAACCGCGGTCTTCGGGATCTGCGCCGTGCCCTCACGCCCCGCGGCAGGCTGATCATCACCGGCGGTGAGACGAACGGCGTCTGGCTCGGCGGCACGGATCGGCAGCTCCGTGCCCAGATGCTGTCGCCGTTCACGGGCCAGCACCTGGGCACGTTCATCTCATCCGAACACGCCGACGGGCTGCGCGACCTGACCGCGTTCATCGACGCGGGTGCGCTCAGCCCTGTCGTGGACCGCGTGTACCCGCTCACGGAGACCGCCGCAGCCGTCCGGCACCTCCTCGACGGCCGTGTCACGGGCAAGCTCGCGCTCACCGTGCCCGCCGAGTGACAACGCGGGACCGGGACTGACAACACGGGAACGGCGAACTCGGCCGCTGCGCCGTGAACTTCCGGCGATTTCCGCCGACTTCCGGGCGGCTTCCGACAGCTTCCGTCAACGGAGCTGCGCCGCGAACGCCGCGTATGCCTGCTCGTCGAAGAGGACGAACCTGATCTCCTCGACCTCCGTCTCCGCGGCTCGTACCGTCTCCACCGCGATACGAGCGGCGACCTCCATCGGCCATCCGTAGGCCCCGGCGGAGATGGCCGGAAACGCGACCGTTCGCGCGCCGAAGACGTCGGCGACCCGGAGGGACTCCCGGTAGCAGGAGGCGAGCAGCGCTTCATCGCCGCCCGAGACCTGATACACCGGGCCCACCGTATGGATCACCCACTTGGCTTCGAGTCGGCCGGCGGTGGTGGCGACGGCCTTGCCGGTGGGGAGGCCGCGTCCGTAGTGCGAGGCGCGCAGGGCGCGGCATTCGGCGAGGATCTCGGGGCCGCCCCGGCGGTGGATCGCGCCGTCGACACCGCCTCCGCCGAGCAGTGACGAGTTCGCCGCGTTGACGATGGCGTCCACGCGCTGGTCTGTGATGTCTCCGCGGACAAGGGTCAGGGTTGCCATATCGGTGGCTTCCTCAGGTCGCGCGCAGCCGCCGCCAGACCGCTTTCGCCGCGTTGTGCCCGGACATCCCGTGGACTCCGGGGCCGGGCGGCGTCGCGGAGGAGCAGATGAAGACGGCGGGGTGCGCGGTGGTGTAGGGGGCGAGGGAGATCTTGGGGCGCAGGAGCAGTTGGAGCCCCGAGGCGGCACCGCACGCGATGTCACCGCCGACGTAGTTGGCGTTACGGGCGGCGAGCTCGGGCGGGCCCGCGGTCGCGCGGGCCAGCACGCGGTCACGGAAGCCGGGGGCGAAGCGTTCGAGCTGGCGCTCGACCGCGTCGGTGAGGTCGCCCTGCCAGCCGTTGGGGACATGACCGTACACCCAGAAGACCTGTTGCCCCTCGGGCGCCCGGGAAGGATCGGCCAGACTGGGCTGGGCGGCGATCAGGAACGGGGTCGCGGGCGCCTGCCCGCCCGCCGCCTGGCGCAGGGCCGTGCCGATGTCCCCGCTGGTGGGGCCGATCTGGACGGTGCCGGCCCGGCGGGGCTCCTCGGCGGTCCAGGGCACCGGCCCGTCCAGCGCGTAGTCGATCTTGAAGACGCTCGCTCCGTAGCGGTAGCCGTCGTACACGCGACCAAGGCGGGCGATACGGGCCAGCGCGGTCGGCGAGGTGTCGAAGACATAGGCGCGGGCAGGCGGCAGGTCGTCCAGGCGCTTGACCTCGTATCCGGTGTGGACCGCGCCGCCCAGGTCACGGAGGTACGCGGCGAGCGCGTCGGAGATCGACTGGGAGCCGCCGCGCGCGGCCGGCCAGCCGCCGGCGTGCGCGGCGAGCGCGAAGATCAGTCCGACGGCGCTGGTGGCGAAGCCGTTCAGCGGCGCGATGACATGGGCGACAAGACCGGCGAACAGCGCCCGTGCCTTCTCGTCGTGGAAGCGGCGCGCCAGCCAGGTCGAGGGCGGCAGCCCGGCCAGTCCGAAGCGGGCCAGGGTGACCGGATCGCGCGGCAGCGCGGTCAGCGGCAGGGACATGAAGTCCCGGGCGAGGGTGTCCCACTTGCCGAGGAAGGGGGCGACCAGACGGCGGTACGCCCCGGCGTCGCGCGGGCCGAAGGACGCGGCGGTCTCGGCGACCGAGCGGGACAGCACGGCGGCCGTGCCGTCATCGAAGGGGTGCGCCATGGGCAGCTCGGGGTGCAGCCAGTCGAGCCCGTACCGGCCGAGGGGCATCGTCGCGAAGACGGGCGAGCCGATGCCCAGCGGGTGCACGGCGGAGCAGGGGTCGTGCCGGAATCCGGGCAGGGTCAGCTCTTCGGTCCTGGCGCCCCCGCCGACGGTGTCCCTGGCCTCGAACACGGCCACCGAGAATCCCCGCCTGGCCAGCTCGACCGCGGCGGTCAGCCCGTTGGGTCCCGCCCCCACGACGACTGCATCGAGCATCGACGTCACCTTCGGACTCCTTCGTAGCCGATGGCAAGAAGCCCCAGGATATTCCCGCCCACTGACAGCCCGAGGGCGGGTACTGTCCGCGACGATGAACCCGACACCGGACACCCTTCCGCCCCTCACCCTCGCCACGACGGCGGCCCGGCTCACGGGTGTACGGGGCGTACGCGCCGTGGCACGGCCTGGACGCGGACGCGGTGGAGAAGGCCGGGGATCTGGTACGGGAGGTACGAGCCGTCATGGAGACCTGACGGGTCGTCAGACCCGAGTTGGCGGACGCCCGGGTCGGCAGGCGCCCGGATCGTCGGGCTCGGGTTGCCAGGCACCCGGCGTGCCAAAGCCCGGGTTGCCGGCCGCCCGGGGTGCCAAAGCTCAGATTGCCAGCCGCCCGGCTTATCAGGCGCTCGGGTCGTCGCAGCCCGGGTTCTCAGGCGCCCGACAGGAGCCTTTCGCGTATCCGCTGGGCCGTGGCGGTGTCGCGGGCCGCCGTGAACGGGAGCGCGTTGCCGCCCGTGATACGGAACGGCTCGCCCGTGAGGGTTGTCTGGGCGCCGCCCGCCTCCGTCACCAACAGGAGGCCCGCCGCATGGTCCCAGGCCAGCTCCCAGTTGAAGGCCACCGCGTCGAGCGCGCCCCGGGCGACGGCCAGATATTCGAGTCCCGCCGAGCCGCACGCGCGGGTGCTGATCCCGTCGGTGCGGAGGCCCAGAAGGGCGCGCTTCTGTTCGTCGGTGGTGTAGTCGGGGTGGGACATCGCGATCTCCAGCCTCGCGCCGGGCGCGGGCGCTCCGGCGCGCAGCGGGACACCGTTGAGCGTGGCGCCCCGGCCGCGCACGGCGATCGCCATCTCGTCCAGCGCCGCCGCGTACGTCCAGGACGCCAGCACCTCGCCGCCCTGCGCCAGTGCGACAAGCGTGCAGAAGCCGGGCTCTCCGTGGACGAACTGGCGGGTGCCGTCGACCGGGTCGACGATCCATACGGGCGCGTCCGCGCGCAGCGCGTCGTACACCGCCGGGTCGGCGTGGACCGCCTCCTCGCCGACCACCACGGAGCCGGGCAGCAGCGCGGTCAGCGCGGCGGCGAGATGTTCCTCCGCGCGCCGGTCCGCGGTCGTCACCAGGTCGTGCGGGCCGCTCTTCTCGCTGATCTCGTGCGCGGCGAGCTGCCGGAAGCGCGGCATGATCTCGGCGGCGGCAGCCGCCCGCACCGCCGCCTCGACGGCCGACACCCGGGGCCCGGCGGGCACCCCGTCCCCCGGCGAGGCCGCGCCTCGCAGGGGGACCGTTCCGAACACAGAGTCATCGATCATGCTTCCCAGCCAATCACGCGCCTCCGACAATCCGGAGGGCAGGCCGGGTGACGGCTCGGCGGACTCTCAGCGCCCTACCGCGTAACCCTGCATGCCACGCGGGTTCGCGGCGGCCGACAGGACGCCCGTCTCCGGGTCCCTGGCGACCGCGCACAGCCGCCCCTCCGACCAGGGCTCGCCCACGGTCACCTTGTGGCCGCGCCGCCGCAGCCCCTCGACGACCTCCGGGTCCGTGCCCGCCTCGACGGTGACGCTGCCCGGCCGCATCCCGCGCGGGTAGAAGGAGCCCGGGAAGCTGTCGTTGTGCCAGTTGGGCGCGTCGATGGCGCCCTGGAGGTCGAACCCGCCGCGGACCCGCGCCCGCAGGGCGAGCGCCAGGAAGAAGTGGAACTGCCACTGGTCCTGCTGGTCGCCGCCGGGCGTGCCGAACGCCAGCACCGGTACGCCCTCGCGCAGCGCGAGCGACGGGGTGAGGGTGGTACGGGGACGGCGCCCCGGGGTCAGCGAGTTCGGCAGGCCGGGGTCCAGCCAGGCCATCTGAAGCCTGGTGCCCAGCGGAAAGCCCAGCTCGGGCACGACCGGGTTGGACTGGAGCCAGCCGCCGCTCGGCGTGGCGGCGACCATGTTGCCCCAGCGGTCGACGATGTCGAGATGGCAGGTGTCGCCCCGGGTGGCGCCGTCCCTGGCGACGGTCGGCTCGCCGGCGCCCGCCGCCGGCAGGCCCAGCGCGTCGAAACCGGGCTCACCGGCGGCGACGGCGGTGGCATGGGCGCTGAGGACCGGCTCGTGCCCGTCCGGGCTGCCGGGGCGCAGCTCGTACGAGGCCCGCTCACCGATGAGCGCGCGGCGCGCGGTGTTGTACGGCTCCGAGAGCAGCGCCGCGAGCGGTGCCTCGGCGGCGTCGCCGTACCAGGCCTCCCGGTCGGCCATCGCCAGCTTGCAGCCCTCGATGAGCTGATGCACGTACTCCGCCGAGCCGTACGCGGGCAGCTCCGCCACCCGGGACGGCAGCAGGGCGAGCTGCTGGAGGAAGACCGGGCCCTGGCTCCAGGCGCCCGCCTTGCAGAGGGTCCAGCCGTTCCACTCGTACGTGGCGGGTGCCTCGTACGCAGCCGACCAGTCGGCGAGATCGGCCGCGGTGAGGGTGCCCGCGTGGCGGGAACCGCTGGTGTCCATGGTGGGGCGGGCGGACTGGCGCAGCAGCGCCTCCGCGATGAAGCCCTCGCGCCACACCGTACGGGCGGCCTCGATCTCGGCGACCCGGTCTCCGCCGCCGACCGCCTGGGCCTCGGCGATCAGCCGGCGCCAGGTCGCGGCGAGGGCGGGGTTGCGGAACAGCTCCCCCGGCGCCGGCGCCTTGCCGCTGGGGAGGTAGACATCGGCGGACGAGGTCCACTCGGTCTCGAAGAGTTCCCGGACCGACTCGACGGTCTCGGCGACCCGTTCGACGGGCGGGTGGCCGTCCTCGGCGTACTCGACGGCGTAACGGAGCACCTGGGCAAGGGACTTGGTGCCGTGGTCGCGCAGCAGCAGCATCCAGGCGTCGAAGGCGCCGGGCACGGCGGCGGCCAGCGGGCCGGTGCCGGGGACCAGTTCGAGGCCGAGGGAGCGGTAGTGCGCGATGGTCGCGCCCGCGGGCGCGGGGCCCTGGCCGCAGAGCACCCGGACCTCGCCGCCCGCGGGCGCCAGGATGATCGGCACCTCGCCGCCGGGGCCGTTGAGATGCGGCTCGACGACATGGAGGACGAAGCCCGCGGCGACGGCGGCGTCATAGGCGTTGCCGCCGTCCTCCAGGACGGCCATCGCGGACTGCGAGGCGAGCCAGTGGGTGGAGGAGACCATGCCGAAGGTGCCCTGAAGGGTCGGCCGGGTCGTGAACATACGGATGCCACCTCACTGTCGGGACGGACCGGTCGCGCCCAGCAGGGTATCGGGCACGAGTGGGGCGACGGCCGTGAGGAGAGCCGGAAAAGACCGGAGGGAGGACGCGGAAAGCGCGTCCTCCCTCGGTGGGGGTGCTCCGGCGGGGCCGTCCGCTAATAGATGTTGATCTCGTTGTGGATGTTGCCCGTGCTGAAATTGATCAGGCTGCCGCAGACAAGAAGACAGGGGCGGTTCGGGGGCGTGGGCGGCACCGGAGCCGTCGACACCACGACGGTCGTCTCGTCGTTCGAAGCGCCGCAATTGTCATTGCCGTTGTACGCGGCCGTAATGGTGTGGCTGCCGGTCGTGGTGAAACTCGCCGTGTAATTCGCCTGCCCTTCCGCTCCGACGGGCACGGTGTTCAGGATGTCCCCACCGTCGAAGAACGTCATACCGAGGCCGCCGCTGGGGTCGCCCTCGCAGGTCACCGTCGCGGTGAGCTGCACCGCTTGCCCGACGGTCGCCGAAGAGGGCGTCGCCTGGACCGAGGTCGTGGACGGCACGGCCGCCGCCGCCGGCGTGGCGAAGGCCACCACCGCGGCGAACGCCGCGACGGTGGCCATTCTCCAGGCTTTCCGTTCTTTCCGATGTCCCACTGATTCCACTCCTTGATCGCCAAAAGGGCAGGGACCCGCCGCAGGGGGCAGCGGGTCGGAGAGCGTCACCCTACGCCCGGTGTCCCGCAATTCCCGGGAGGCATTGGCGCGGTCGGCCCGCTCCGGTCGAATGGATGAGTAAAAGGAGCGGAATTCCGTTCTTTGTGCATACGGACTCCGCGTGCATACGGACTTCCCGTGCGTACGTACTCCGCGTACATACGGACTCCGCGCACGCGCTAAATCATGGGTGCCGCAACTCGCGTATAGGTGAGCGAGTTGCTGGTGCCGCCGGCCGAGGTGACATTGACGGAAACGGAACCCGTGGTGCCCGCCGGAGCGAGCGCGGCGATCGTGGTGTCGGACAGTACGGTGAACGCCGCGGACGCCGTACCGAAGCGGACCGCGGTCGTGGTGGTCAGACCGCTGCCGATGAGGGTCACCCCTGCCCCGGCGCTCGTCGGCCCCTGGGCCGGGGAGAGAGCACTCAGGACCGGGGGCGCGACATAGGTGTAGGTGAGCGGGTTGCTGACGCCGCCGGGTCCGGTGACGGTGACGGCGACCGACCCCGTACCCGCCGGTGAGACGGCGGTGATCTGCGCGGAAGAGGTGACCGTGAAGCCGGTGGCCGGGGTGGCGCCGAAAGTGACGGCCGTGGCGCCGGTCAGGCCGGCTCCGGTCAGAACGACGGTGGTGCCGCCGGCCGCCGGGCCCTGGCCGGGCGAGATGTCGACCAGGTAGGGCGCGCTCACGTAGAAGAAGTAGACGGGACCGGTGGTGCCGCCCGCTGTGGTGACGGTGATCGGTACCGCGCCCGATCCGGCCGGTGAGACGGCGGTGATCTGGGTGGCGGAGTTGACGACGAAACTGGTGGCGGCGGTGCCCCCGAAGGTCACGGCCGTGGCACCGGTGAGGGCGGTCCCGGTGAGGACGACCGTGGTGCCGCCGGAGGTCGGGCCCTGGCCGGGCGATACGGCGGTGAGGGTGGGCGCCGCCACATAGGTGTAGGGGACGGAGCCGCTGGTCCCGCCGGGCGTTCTGACGGTGACTCCGACGGTGCCCGTTCCGGGCGGCACCGTCGCGGTGATCTGCGTCGTCGAGTTGACGGTGTAGAGGAGGGCGGCGGCGGTGCCGAAGGTGACCGCGGTGACGCCGGTGAAACCGCTGCCGTTCAGTGTCACGACGTTGTTGCCCGCCGTAGGACCCGTATTGGGTACGACCGAGTTGAGCACGGGCGCGGCGGCGATGGCGGTCGGCCGCGCCGCCGCCACGGCGGAATCGCGGTTGTCCACGGTGTCTCCGTAGGTGTGAGTGGGCTCGCAGAGCCGTGAAGTGAAGGGGCCGGAAACGGCTGATCGCCCGCCTCTGGACGGACGGGCCGTGGCCCCCGGCCCGGAAGGGGATCCGGGCCGGGGGCTCGGGAGGGGGACAGGGCGTCGGCGTCCCGCGAGAAGGTGCCGCCTCGCGGACCGCCGTGTCCGCCTCGGCATCGGGACGGCCCCGAGAGTGGCCGCCCTCGAAGGCTCGGTCAGATACCGGGCCCTGCGACGTAGGTGAACGCGTCCGCGGAGGTCACGCTGCCCGCGTCATTGGTGACGACGACATCCACCGCGCCGGCCGCGCCGGGCGGGGTGACGGCCGACACCGAGGTGTCGGAGATCACGGTGAAGGGCGCCGGGTTGCCGTCGAAGGTCACCTCGGTGGTGCTGGTGAGGTTGGTGCCGGTGATGGTCACGGCCGTACCGCCCGCCGTCGGCCCCTCGTCGGGGGCGACCGCCGTCACCGTCGGGGCGGCGACATAGGTGTACGAGAGGCCGTTGTTGGTGCCGCCCGCCGTGGTGACGCTGACGCTCACCGCGCCGGCCGCGCCGGCCGGGGCGACCACGGTGATCTGGCTGTCCGACACCACGGTGGGCACCGCGGTGTTGGCGCCGAAGGCGACGCTGGTGGCGCTGGACAGACCGGTGCCGTTGATGGTGACGGTCTGGCCGCCCGCCGTCGACCCGGAGGTCGGGCTCAGGGACTGCTTGAACGGCGCGCCGACGTAGTAGAAGGGAATCGGGTTGCTCGTCCCTCCCGGCGTGGTGACCGTGACGCCCACCGCCCCGCTGCCGGACGGAGAGACGGCGGTGACCTGCGTGGGTGAGACATTGGTGACGTTGGTGGCGAGCCGGGTGCCGAAGCGCACCGCGGTGGTGCCGGAGAGATTGGTGCCGGTGATGGTGACGGGCGTGCCGCCACCGCTGGATCCTTGGTTCGGAGTGATGGGCATGTGAGAGCTTCTTCCTCGCCCGGGATGTGGTCCATCGCCGGGCGCTGATGGGAGCGTCCGGGCCCTCGTCACCGCGGCAGGACGCGAGTCAGCTCTTGTGTCCACTGGCCAGGTGAGATATCAACGGCCTTGTCGGTGCCCGGTCGCCGGTCCCGCGCCACCGGTGTCACACCGAAGGTCATTGACGTACACAGCCTGTCAGGCTCAAAAAGCACACCGCCTGATCAGGGGCTCGCTCGCGTCTTCGCGGATTCTTAGGCCCGCCGATGCGCATAGCTGAAGTAATCCATCTGGGTGATTTCGCCACAAGGCTACTGACAGGGAGTCACCCGTTCAGCCGAGCGCGGTGGCCCGAACTGGGGCGCATTAGCGGCGCATTCATGAAATTCCGACTATCGTCTCGTCACGCCTTGACACCGGACAGCAGTACGATTTGCACAGGTCATGCCCCAAAGGCGGAGGTTTCCCGTGCACGGTGAGTACAAGGTCCCCGGCGGCAAGCTCGTCGTCGTCGATCTCGACACGGAGGACGGGCTGCTGCGCCGGGTGCGGGTCGCCGGGGACTTCTTCCTGGAGCCCGACGAGGCGATCGAGGCCATCGACCGGGCCCTGGAGGGCGCGCCCGCCGACACCGACGCCGCCGGTCTCGCCGCCCGTGTCGAAGCGGCGCTGCCCGAGGGCACGGTGATGTACGGGCTGACCGCCGAGGGCATCGCCATCGCGGTCCGCCGCGCGCTGGCGCACGCCACCGACTGGACGGACTACGACTGGCAGCTCGTCCATGAGCCGCCCCAGTCCCCCGCCCTCCACATGGCGCTCGACGAGGTCCTCACCACCGAGGTCGCGGCCGGGCTGCGCCCGCCGACGCTGCGGGTCTGGGAGTGGGCGGCGCCCGCGGTGGTGATCGGCAGCTTCCAGTCCCTGCGGAACGAGGTGGACCCCGAGGGCGCCGAGCGCCACGGCATCACGGTGGTCCGCCGTATCTCGGGAGGCGGCGCCATGTTCATCGAGCCCGGCAACACCATCACGTACTCCCTCTCGGTGCCGGACTCGCTCGTCAAGGGGCTCACCTTCGCCGACAGTTACGCCTATCTGGACGACTGGGTGCTGGGCGCGCTCGGCGACATGGGCGTCAAGGCCTGGTACCAGCCGCTCAACGACATCGCCACGGACAGCGGCAAGGTCGCGGGGGCCGCGCAGAAGCGCATCGTCAGCGGGACGGGTGCCGTACTGCACCATGTGACCATGGCGTACGACATCGACGCCGCCAAGATGCTCAATGTGCTCCGCATCGGCCGCGAGAAGCTCTCGGACAAGGGCACCCGCAGCGCGGCCAAGCGGGTCGACCCCTTGCGGCGCCAGACCGGACTGCCGCGCGAGGCGGTCATCGAGCGGATGATCGCCTCCTTCCGGGGCCGTTACGGTCTGACGGACGGCACCGTCACGGACCAGGAGATGGCACGGGCGCGGGAGCTGGCGGAGACGAAGTTCAGCACCCCGGAGTGGACGGCCCGAGTGCCGTAGACCGTCGCCGAGCGGGACGGCCGGCGGGGCGCCGCCGGCCGTCCCGGGGTCACTGTCAGCGGGACGTGTCAGACCACCGTGCTCCGGCGGCCCGGCAGGGACAGCGCCGTGTACAGCACCAGCGAGGCCGCGAGGCCCACCGCCCAGCCGTAGTCGGCGAGCGGCTTCAGGAAGGGGATCAGTCCGTCCTCGGGGAACGGGCCCTTCCCCGGCGCCGAGTGCGAGCCGCCCACGGCCAGCACACCGCCGACGGCGAAGGCCAGTACCGCCCGGGGGTTCCAGCCGTTCGCGTACCAGTAGCGGCCGCCCGGACGGTAGAGATCCCCGAGGTCGAGGACCGTGCGCCGGACGATCCAGTAGTCGGCGATCAGGATGCCCGCGACCGTACCGAGCAGACCGCCCACCAGTCCCAGCCAGGTGAAGATGTACAGCTCGGGGGTGGAGGTGAGTTTCCACGGCATGCACAGGACCCCGACCACGCCCGTGATGAGCGCGCCCGTACGGAAGTTGATCCGCTTGGGTACGAGATTGGCGAGGTCGTACGCGGGCGAGACCACATTGGCCGCGATGTTCACCGAGACCGTCGCGACCAGCACCGTCACCAGCGCGAAGATCAGCCCGAAGACATTGTCGGTCTTGGCGGCCAGCTCGACCGGATCCCAGACGGCCGCCCCGTACACCGCCTGCGAGCCCGAGGTCACGAACACGGACAGCAGCGCGAAGAGAGTCATCGTGGTCGGCAAACCGAGCGACTGGCCCCAGATCTGGGCGCGTTGGCCCGCGCCGAAGCGCGTGAAGTCGGGGATGTTCAGGGAGAGGGTGGACCAGAAGGCGATCATGCCCATGAGGGACGGGAAGAAGACCGGCCAGAAGTCGGCACCCCAGCCCAGCTTCGACGGCTGGTCGAGCAGCGGTCCGAGGCCGCCCGCCTTGACGCTGATCCAGACGAGCAGCACCAGCGCGCCGACGATCACAAAGGGCGCCGCCCAGTTCTCGAAGCGGCGCAGGGTGTCCATCCCCCGGTAGATGATGGCGAGTTCGAGCGCCCAGAACAGAACGAAGCAGAGCCAGAGCGTCCAGGGCTGACCGCCGATCCGCGACACCTCCGCCCAGCCGCCGAAGATCCTGTCGAGCAGTACGAAGATGCCCTGGCCGCCGATCCAGGTCTGGATCCCGAACCAGGCGCAGGCCACGGCCGCCCTGATCAGCGCGGGCAGATTGGCGCCGCGCAGCCCGAACGAGGCACGCGCCAGCACCGGGAACGGAATGCCGTACTTGGGCCCGGCGTGCCCGGTCAGCAGCATCGGGAAGAGGACGATCAGATTGGCCAGAGCGATCGTGAGGACCGCCTGCTTCCAGTCCATCCCCAGGGTGACCAGGCCGGAGGCCAGCAGCCACGAAGGGATGTTGTGCGCCATGCCGACCCAGAGCGCGGCGAAGTTGTACGTCGTCCAGCGGCGGCGGGCGACCGGGACGGGCAGCAGATCGTCATTGACGAAACGGCCGTCGTCGGGCAGCTCGCCGGGCGGCAGCTCGACGCGGCCCTGGGGATCGGCTATCGGTTCTCCTGGGGACGGGGGAGGTACGGTCGCGGTCATGGCGGCGGGACCCTTCGTTCGAGAGCGGTGATCGGGGACGTCGAACGAGGCCGTGCGGGAGACGGGTCGGGACCAGTCCGGAAAGCGGCGCCGAAGGCCGGGGCCGGCGCGGCGCGGCGGCCGGCGTCAGCTCTGGAGCGCGGGGATGATCTCGGCGCCGTACGCGTCGATCGTCGCTTCCTTCGCGTCATGCATGTTGTAGACGGCGAACTGGTCGACGCCCAGATCCCGCAGCGCCCTCAGCTTCTCGATATGCGCTTCGACGGGACCCAGCAGACAGAACCGGTCCACGATCTCGTCGGGCACGAAGTCCGTGGACGGATTCCCGGCCCGCCCGTGGTGGCTGTAGTCGTACCCCTCGCGCTGCTTGATGTACGCGGTCAGCGCCTCCGGCACCAGGCCCGAGCCCTCTCCGTACCGCGCCACAAGATCGGCGACATGGTTGCCGACCATCCCGCCGAACCAGCGGCACTGCTCACGCGCGTGCGCCAGGTCATCGCCCACATAGGCGGGGGCCGCGACACAGATCGTCACCGAGTCCGGGTCGCGCCCCGCGTCCGAGGCCGCCGTACGGACCGCCCTGACCATCCACTCGGTCAGGAACGGGTCCGCGAGCTGGAGGATGAAGCCGTCGGCCTTCTGCCCCGCCAGCGCCAGCGCCTTCGGCCCGTACGCGGCCATCCACACCGGCAGCTTTCCGTCCCGTACCCAGGGCAGCCGCAGTTGCTGCCCGTCGACGGTGGCCTCGCGGCCCTCCGCCAGATCGCGGATCGCCTCGATCGCGTCCCCCAGCCTGGCCAGGGTGGTGGGTTTGCGGCCCGCCACCCGCATCGCCGAGTCGCCGCGGCCGATCCCGCACACGGTGCGGTTGCCGTACATCTCGTTGAGCGTGGCGAAGGTGGAGGCGGTCACCTCCCAGGTCCTGGTGCCCGGATTGGTGACCATGGGCCCCACGGTCAGGGTGGTGGTGTGCTCCAGAATGCGGCTGTAGATGACGAACGGCTCCTGCCAGAGCACGGCGGAGTCGAAGGTCCAGCCGTACCGGAAGCCGTTGCGCTCGGCGCGCCGCATGAGGCCGACGACCGCCGAGGACGGCGGGTCGGTCTGGAGGACGAGTCCGAAGTCCATGGCCGGGTCACTCCTCGGGGTCGGATGAGGTTCAGGGGAGGTGCGGTACTGGGGAGGTACGGAATCGTCAGGAGAGGTACTGGCAGGTGGCGCGCGGGGTGTACTGCCCGTGTCCCGCCCGGCCGGTGAACTCCCGCCGGTCGATGACGAGTTCACCGCGCGACAGGACCGTCTCCACCTGTCCGGTGAGCTGCTTGCCCTCGTACGCGGAGTAGTCGACGTTCATGTGGTGCGTCTCGGCCGAGACGGTCTGCTCGGCGCCCGGGTCGTATATGACGATGTCGGCGTCGGCGCCCGGCGCGATGGTGCCCTTGCGGGGGTAGAGACCGAACATCCTGGCCGGGGTGGCACAGGCGATCTCGATCCACCGGCGGCGGCTCAACCTGCCCTCGACCACGGCCTGATGGAGGAGATCCATCCGGTTCTCCACTCCGGGAAGCCCGTTGGGGATCTTCGAGAAGTCGCCGCGCCCCAGCTCCTTCTGCCCGACGAAGCAGAACGGGCAGTGATCCGTGGACACCACCTGGAGATCGTTGGTACGCAGCCCCCGCCAGAGCGCGGCCTGGTGCTCCTTGGGCCGCAGCGGGGTGGAGCAGACGTATTTGGCGCCCTCGAAGTCCGGTTCGGCGAGGTTGTCGGTCGAGAGGAAGAGGTACTGCGGGCAGGTCTCGCCGAAGACCGGCAGCCCCTGGTCGCGGGCGGCGGCCAGTTCGGCGACGGCTTCCTGTGCCGAGACATGGACGACATAGAGCGGGGCGTCCGCGACCTGTGCGAGCTTGATCGCCCGGTGGGTGGCCTCGGCCTCCAGCAGGGCCTTCCGTACCTCTCCGTGGTAACGGGGGTCGGTGCGGCCGGCGGCCAGGGCCTGTTCGACCAGGACATCGATGGCGATGCCGTTCTCGGCGTGCATCATGATCAGCCCGCCGTTCTGCGCGCCGCGCTGCATCGCGCGCAGGATGCGCCCGTCGTCGCTGTAGAAGACACCGGGGTAGGCCATGAAGAGCTTGAACGAGGTGATGCCTTCCTGGACGAGGAGGTCCATCTCCTTGAGGGAGCTCTCGTTCACATCGGACATGATCATGTGGAAGGCGTAGTCGATCGCGCACTGCCCGTCGGCCTTGGCGTACCAGGCGTCGAGACCCTCGCGCAGCGCCCGGCCCGGGGACTGCACGGCGAAGTCCACGATGGTGGTGGTGCCGCCCCAGGCGGCGGCCCGGGTGCCGGTCTCGAACGTGTCGGAGGCGAAGGTGCCGCCGAACGGCAGCTCCATATGGGTGTGGGCGTCGACCCCGCCCGGAATGACGTATCTGCCGGTGGCGTCGATCGTACGGCCGGCGCTCCAGCCCTCCGCCAGGCCCGAGCCGTGCGCCGCGAGTGCGGCGATCCGGCCGTCCTCGATCAGGACATCGGCACGGATCTCGTCGGCGGCGGTGATGACGAGCCCGCCGTGGATCAGGGTGCGGGTACTGCTCATGGTGGTGCGCCCTCCCTCTGTGAACGATCGGGCTTTCGGAGCGACCGGGCTTCGAGAACGGCCCGGCTCTCACGAAGCGGTCGACGGGCCGGGCCGCGCCCTGCGGCCGGCCCCGGCCGGACCCCGGACTACGCGCCGCGCAGGGCCTGTTCGAGAATCGCGGCGCCCTCTTCCGCCTCCGCCACGGTCAGGGTGAGCGGCGGCGCGATCCGGAGCACGCTGGTGTTGTGGCCGCCGCCCTTGCCGAGCAGCAGCCCGCCCTCGCGCGCCGCCTCGAGCACGGCCGCGGCGGTCTCCGGCGCGGCTTCGCCGGTGCTGGGCCTGACGAGTTCGATACCGATCATCAGCCCCCGGCCGCGCACTTCACGTACGGTGTCGACGCAGGCGCCGATCGCGCGCAGCCGCTCGATCAGCAGTCCGCCGACCCGGCGGGCATTGCCCTGGAGGTCGTGCTCCAGTACGTACGAGAGGTTGGCGAGGCCGGCCGCCATGGTGACGGGGCTGCCGCCGAAGGTCGAAATCGAGTTGGCGTCCAGGCAGTTCATGATCTCGGCGCGCGCGACGACCCCGCCGATCGACATGCCGTTGCCGATGCCCTTCGCGAAGGTGAGCATGTCCGGCGGGCCGTTCTCGGCGTGCGCCTGCCAGCCCCAGAAGTGCTCACCGGACCTGCCCCAGCCGGTCTGCACCTCGTCGCTGATCCACAGGATGCCGTGCCGGTCGAGGACCCGGCGGAACGCCGCGTACAGCCCGTCCGGAGGGGCGGTGAAGCCGCCGACGCCCTGGATGGGTTCGGCGATCAGCGCGGCGGGCGCGCGGGTGTGCCCGAGCAGATCCTCCAGATCGGCGACGCACGCCTCGATGAACCGCTCATCGGTGAGACCCGCGTACGGACCGCGGCTGCGCACGCCGCCGTGCACGTACAGCGTCTGGAGCGGGGAGAGGCTGGTGGGCGACCAGCCGCGGTTGCCGGTGACGGAGACCGTGGAGAAGGACCGGCCGTGGTAGCTGTTGCGCATCGCCAGGATCTGGTTCGAGGCGCGGTACGCGGTCGCCAGCAGCAGCGCGGTGTCATTGGCCTCGGTGCCCGAGGTGGTGAAGAAGACCCGGGCGTCCGGGATGCCCGACAGGGCGGCGATCCGCTCGGCGAGTTCCACCATCGGACGGTTGAGATAGAGCGTGGAGGAGTGGATGATCCGTCCGGCCTGCTCGCTCACCGCCTTGGTGACCTCGGGGAGCGCGTGGGCGGTCATGGTGGTGAGGATGCCGCCGAAGAAGTCCAGATAGCGGTTGCCCTCGGAGTCCCAGACATGGCGGCCCTCGCCATGGGTGATCTCGACGGGGCGGTCGTAGTAGAGCGTCAGCCAGTCGGGGAGCACGGCGCGGTGGCGCCCGTACAGTTCGTCGGCGGGCGGCTGCGTCACGGCTTCACCAGTCCTTCGTACGCGTCGGGGCGGCGGTCCCGGTAGAACGCCCACTGCTGGCGCACCTCGTCGATCAGTCCGAAGTCCAGGTCCCTGACGAGGAGTTCCTCGGTCTTGTCGTCGGCGGTGTCGCCGACGAACTGGCCTCGCGGGTCGACGAAGTAGCTCGTTCCGTAGAAGTCGTTGTCGCCGTACTCCTCCTGGCCGACCCGGTTGATCGCCGCGATGAAGTACTCGTTGGCGACGGCCGCGGCGGGCTGTTCGAGCTGCCACAGATAGGCGGAGAGACCGCGGGAGGTGGCGGAGGGGTTGTAGACGAGCTGCGCGCCGTTCAGCCCGAGCTGGCGCCAGCCCTCGGGGAAGTGGCGGTCGTAGCAGATATAGACACCGACCCGGCCGACGGCGGTGTCGAAGACCGGCCAGCCCACATTGCCCGGCTTGAAGTAGTACTTCTCCCAGAAGCCCTTGACCTGCGGGATGTGGTGCTTGCGGTACTTGCCGAGGTACGAGCCGTCCGCGTCGATCACCGCCGCCGTGTTGTAGTAGAAGCCGGATCCCTCGATCTCGAAGACCGGAACCACGATCACCATCCCGGTCTCCCGGGCCAGCTCGCGCATTCTGCCGACGGTCGGGCCGTCGGGAACGGGCTCGGCCCAGCGGTAGTGTTCCGGCTCCTGCACCTGGCAGAAATAGGGCGCGTTGAACACTTCCTGGAACCCGATGATCTGCGCGCCCTGCCGGGCCGCCTCGCGGGCGTGCTCCTCATGTTTGGCGATCATTGACTCGGTGTCGCCGGTCCAGGTCGCCTGGACAAGTGCGGCACGTACGACTCTGGCCACGAGCTGCTCCTTCGGCGGGGCGGCGATAGCTCTACGCCCGTAGAAGCGGTGCGTAGGAGGAGAACCTAAGCCCCGTCCCACACCGGGGCAAGACCATCGTCGTTAACCCGCAGAGTCGATCAAGTTTCACACCCGAGCGGTCGACATCGCGCGGTTGTGGTCCGAACGAGGGGCACGGCGGGGTGTGACGGGCGGTGCCACAGGGGCGCGGCGAGGCTTTACGGCCAGGGTACGGCGAGCCGGTACGGAGGGGTACGGCGAGCGTCTCAGGCGCCCGCGATCCCCGCCACCCGCAGGGCGTGGACGACATCGCGCTCGCGGGCCACGGACACGTCGCGCGCGGCTTCGATGAGCTGAGGGACCAGCCGCTGCGGGTCGGGCGCGACGACCAGGACGGCGTCCTCCGGCGCGCGGGCCTGCACAAACGCGCTGAGCAGTGCTCTCGCCTCGTGCGCGCGGCCCGCGCCGCCCAGCGCGAGCACGGCGTCGGTGATCTCCTCGGCCGGGCGGGAGACACCCTGGCGCAGAAGCTGGCGGCAGTCCTCGTCACGGCCTGCCGCGGACAGCGCGCCCGCGGCGGCGGCGAGCTGGGCGGGCGGCAGGAAGGCGGCTTCCCAGAGCAGCTCGGCCCAGTCGGCGCCGAGTCCGGCGCGGTGCAGTTCGTCGGCGAGCAGCGGAAGCTGTCCGGGCGGGCGGCCCGCGGCTTCGCAGAGCACGACATGCGCCTCTCCGCTGCGGCCGCCGGCGCGCAGCGCCGCCAGGGTCCTGACCAGTTCGGCGGCGGCCCGCAGATCCTCGGCGGAGGGTTCCGGCGGGGCCTCGGCCGGGGTCTCGGCGACGGGCGCGCCGCCGAAGCGGGCGCCGCGCGGGGTGGCGGGGGCGGCGGGCGGCGGTACGGGCAGCGCGGGCGCGGGGACGGCCTCCTCGGCCTCCTCCTCGACTTCGAGTCCGGCGAAGCGGGCGCCGCGTGGCTTGCGCTTGGGCGCGGACGCGCGCTTCTTCTCCGTGGCGCCCTTGGGGTCCTTCGCCTGCTTCGCCTCTGTCGTGGCGGCGGGGGCCGGGGCCGGTGTCCCGGCCGGGGCTCCGGTGCGCCGCCCCTCGTCGGCCCACTGGGGAACGTCCGTCGTACGGCCGTCTCCTGACGCCCCGTCAGCGGGAGCTTCGCGGTCGAGGACGGAAGACTCCTCCGCGCGGAACCACCCCTCCGGCGCCATCGGGCGCGGCGTCGGTGTGGGGCGCCCCGGCGTGGTCAACGATGTGAGCCTGGCGCGGAGTTCGGCGACGCGGGCCGTCGCACGGGCGTGGTCGTCGCGTATCCAGGCCAGTTCATGGCTGAGCTGCCGCGTGTGCGGGGCGTCCTGGGGAGCCGTACGGAGCAGCCGCCCCAGTTCCTCGGCCCGGCCCGCCAAGTAGGCCTGCTCGCGCAGCATCAACTGAAGCCGCTCGGAGAGTGCTTCGGCGCCGCCGGCCAGCCGGTCGTACGCCGCGGCCGAGGCCGCGTGCAGCCGTCGCGCCCGCGCGGTCTCGCGTGCCGCGTCCTGGGGGTCGCGCCCCGCCGCGTAGTCCTGGAGCAGCGAGTCGACGACGTCCCAGGGCGGGATCTCCGTACCCTCGAAGCAGGCGCGCAGGCCTTCGGGATCACGCTCGCGGAAGACCCCGTACCAGCCGTCGGCCGGATCCAGGAGCGAGCCGAGATCCCGTAAGTACCTCGCGAACGCCCCGATCTCCGCCGGGAGTTGATGCACCGCCATCGCTGCCCCGTCCCTGCCTTTGCCGAAGGGAACCTTTCGGTCCGCTGCATTCGACCTCAGTCGTGTTACAGGACGGCTACAGACTGTTTTCCGGGACGGTGCGGACCACTCGCTGCGACGATGCCGCGTGGGCTCAGAACGTGACAGCGATACCGATCTGGGGACGATCCTTGCCCCGCGCCAGCCTGGCGGGCCAGTCGATCGTCCAGAACCGCCAGGTGTACTTGCGGGAGAGCATCCCCCGGATCCGCTCGGTGGCGGACTCGTCGAGCAGCCGTGCCGTGCCCTCGGCGGTCGGCGCGCCCTCGGCGATCCGTCCGCGTACGTCGCACACCGCCACGACGACACGGCTGTTGTTACGGATCCGCTTGACCTTGCCGGTGTTCGTCCTGGTCCAGACGAACAGTTCGCCGCCCTCCACCGCGTGCCAGACGGGTGTGGCGACAGCCGTGCCGTCCTTGCGGTAGGTGGTGAGGCTGATGTAGCGGCTGGGGGCTATCTCGTCCAGAGTCGTCACGGGCGGGAGCCTACGCCGTCGCGGGATCGCCCCGGTAGCCCCCTCCGTCACTCCTCCACCAGCTCTCAGGCGGCCGGCGACGGGAGGGCGACAGGCGCGCGAACAGACGGCGAGGGCCGGTCCGCGCGCCGTCAGACCGGCACCGGTACGCAGTTCGCGGCGATCTCGTCCATGGACAGTCCGAGCGCGCCCGCCAGCGCCGCCACGGTGAAGAACGCCGGGGTCGGGGCGCGGCCCGTCTCGATCTTGCGCAGGGTCTCGGCGGAGACTCCGGCGACCGCCGCGACCTCCACCATGCTGCGCGTGCCACGCGCCTCGCGGAGCAGACGGCCGAGCTGCTCGCCGCGCTCGCGCTCCTGGGGGGTGAGGGGAGTCCGTACCATTCCGTCATTCTAATACCGCGGCGCAAGCGTGCCCCGACCCATGACGACCGGTATAGTTATTGGAATGGTGGAGATCAAAACCGATGCGTCCCTCGATGCCATGCGTGCCGCGGGCCGGGTCGTGGCCCAGGCGCTGACCGCGGTACGCGAGGCCGCGGCCGTGGGGGTCACACTGCGCTCCCTCGACGAGACGGCGCGCGCCGTGCTGCGCGAGGCCGGGGCCGGCTCGCCCTTCCTCGACTATCACCCCGCCTGGGCGCCCATGCCCTTCCCCGCCGTCATCTGCGCGTCCGTGAACGACGCGATCGTGCACGGCATCCCGGACTCGACCCGGCTGCACGACGGCGATCTGGTGAGCATCGACTGCGGCGCGGTGCTCGACGGCTGGGTGGGCGACGCGGCGGTCAGCTTCACGGTGGGCCGCGCCCGCCCCGACGACCTGCGGCTGATCGACACGGCGAACGCGGCGCTGGAGGCGGGGATCGCGGCGGCCGTCGTCGGCAATCGCATCGGCGACATCGCCCATGCGGTCGGACGGGTCTGCCGCTCGGCGGGCTACGGCATCCCGGACGGCTTCGGCGGCCACGGGGTGGGCCGCTCGATGCACGAGGACCCGGGGGTGCCGAACGAGGGGCGGGCGGGACGCGGTCTGCCGCTGCGCCACGGGATGGTGCTGGCGATCGAGCCGATGCTGATCGGCAGCGGTACGGACCGGCACTTCACGGCCCGGGACGGCTGGACGATCCGCACCCTGGACTCCAGCCGGGCGTCCCACGCGGAGCACACGGTCGCGATCACGGACGACGGCCCGAGGATCCTGACGGCGCTCTGAACGCAAGGCCCGGGGCCTCAGGTGGCGGAACGCCGGGGACCAGGTGGCGGAAGGAAGGCCGGGATCAGATGGCGGAAGGCCCGCGACCGGGTGACGGGAAGCCGGAATCAGGTGGCGAATGCCCCGGGATCAGATGGCAGCAAGCCCGGGACCAAGTGGCGGAAGGCCCGGGTGAGGCCCCGGGCCCAGGCGCCGGACGGGGCCCGGCAGGGCAGGGCCCAAGGTCCGACCGGCTGTGGGGCGGTCAGGTCGTGCGCCGGACTGGTTGCGGGCCGGGCTGCCCGTCCCGCAACCAGTCCGGCGCACAAGGACTCACGTCAGCGCTTGCCGCCCGACGGCTGCACCACCATCGCCGAGCCTCCGCCCCTGCGGACCTTCTCCGCCGCCGCCAGCCAGCGGCCGTCCGGCAGCCGCTGCACCCCGGTCGCCGCGCCGATCTCCGGGTTCTGGGTGAACACGTGCCCCAGCGCCTCCAGTTGCGCGCGCACCGGGCTGTTCCACAGCCCCGGCTCCAGCTCCGTCGCCGCCCCGTTCCGCTGGCTGGCGCGCGGCGCCGCGATCGCGTCGCCCAGCGGCAGCCCCCGGTCCAGATGCCCGGTCAGGGTCTGGAGCACGGTGGTGATGATGGTCGCGCCGCCCGGCGAGCCGAGCGCCAGCACCGGCCGGTCGCGCGCGTCGAGCACGATCGTCGGGGAGATGGACGAGCGGGGGCGCTTGCCGGGCCCCGGCAGATTCGGGTCGTGGACCGCCGGGTTCGCCGGGGCGAAGGAGAAGTCCGTCAGCTCGTTGTTGAGCAGGAAGCCGCGCCCCGGCACGGTGATCGCGCTGCCGCCCGTCGACTCGATCGTCAGCGTGTACGCGACGACATTGCCCCACTTGTCCGCCGCCGTGAGATGCGTGGTGTTCTCGCCCTCGTACGTCGTCGGCGCCGCGGTCCCGCGGGCCGCGCACGGCGTGGGATGCCGCGGATCGGCGGGCGCGAGCGGGCTCTTGAGGACCGCGTCGTCCTTGATCAGGCAGGCGCGCGAGTCCGCGAACCGCTGCGACAGCAGCTCCTTGACCGGTACGTCCTCGAAGGCCGGGTCGCCGACCCAGCGGCCCCGGTCGGCAAACGCGATCCGGCTCGCCTCGATGAACCGGTGCAGATAGCCCGCCTCGCTCGCCCGCGAGAGGTTCGTGCCCTCAAGGATGTTGAGCGCCTCGCCGACGCTCGTACCGCCGGAGGACGACGGCGCGATGCCGTACACGTCGAGACCGCGGTACGAGACCTTCGTCGGTACCTGCCGCTTGGTCCGGTACGCGGCCAGGTCCCGGGTGGTGAGGTCGCCGGAGCGTACGACCCGGGTCGAGGCGGGGTCGACGGGCGGCTTGCGGACCGTACGGACGATGTCCTCGGCCAGCTTGCCGTGGTAGAGCGCGTCGGTGCCCCTGCGCCCCAGTTCCTCGTACGTACGGGCCAGATCGGGGTTCTTGAAGACCGAGCCGACGACGGGCAACTGGCCGCCGGGCAGGAAGAGCCGGGCCGAGGCCGGGAAGTCCGCGAACCGCGCCTGGTTGGCCTGGGTCTGCGAGCGGAAGGTCTCGTCGACGGTGAAGCCGTTCTTCGCCAGCCGCTCCGCGGGCTTGAGGAGCTGCCCGAGCGGCCTGCTCCCCCACGCGTCGAGCGTGGTGTCCCAGGTGGCGGGGGTCCCGGGCGTGCCGACGCTCCGGCCGCTGGTGACCGCGTCGGCGAACGGGATCGGCTTGCCGTCCTCCAGGAAGAGCGAGCTGTCGGCGGACTTCGGCGCGGTCTCGCGGCCGTCGATGGTCCGTACCGTACGGGACTTGGCGTCGTAGTAGACGAAGTAGCCGCCCCCGCCGATGCCCGCGGAGTACGGCTCGGTGACGCCGAGGGCGGCGGCGGTGGCCACCGCGGCGTCCACCGCGTTGCCGCCCTGCCTGAGCACCTCGATCCCGGCGGCCGAGGCGTCCGCGTCCACGCTGGCGACCGCTCCCCCGTACCCCGCCGCCACCGGCGTCTTCACGGGCGTCCTCGCCGTGCTCGGTCCCGGCCCCGCCGAGACCGAGGACGGCGGTGCGGGCGCACAGGCCGAGAGCAGGGCAGCGGTGGTGACGGCCAGAACCGAGACATTCCACGCGGCGGAGCGACGCATCCGTACCTCCAGTCAAGAACTGTCGGGGCAGCGTAACTTCAGCACCCCCGCGCCGTCAGGACCGTCTCGAACGATGTTCGTGTGGTGCCTATACGATGCGCGCCCATGACTGACGACATACGCAACATCGTGCTGGGCGTGGTCGCCGTGGGCGTCGGCGCCGTTCTGGGCTGGATCGTCCGTACCTCCCTGTGGCGCCGCGGGCTCCGCCGCAAGCAGGCGTTCTTCGGGCTGCCGAAGAACTCGGAGTGCCTGCTGGTCGTCAATCGCGAGGCGGGCGGTGACGGTGCGGTGCACCGCCACGACGTCTTCGCGCTGCTGGAACTGGCCGCCCTGATCAAGGACTGCGGCGCGCACGCCGAGATCGTCCAGCACGACACCGCGCGCCAGGGGTTCGGCGAGCGTACGGAAATCTGCCTGGGCGGCCCCGCCTCCAACCGTCGTATGGCAGCTCATCTCGCCTCGCTGCTGCCCGGCGTCACGGTGACCACCGACCCCGAGCCCAAGGCCGACCGGAACGCCTTCCGGATCGGCACCGAGCGCTATCCCGCCGAGCCGGGTGTCGCGGAGCATGTGCTGCTGGCGCGGCTGACCGCCGGGGAGGGGGCGCGGCCCGTCTTCCTCTTCTGCGGCCAGCGCGCCATCACCAACCAGGCCGCCTCCCGCTATCTGGCCCGCCATCACGAGCGGCTGGCCCGCAAGTACGGCGACTCCTCGTTCTGCCTGCTGCTGAAGGTGGTCAACTCGCAGGCGTACGGGCCTGATGTGGTGGAACTGGTCGCCGACGTGACCCGCGCGGCCCGGGAGCCCGCCGTCTGAGCCGGTGGGCGCACCACGAGAGCAGCATGCACATCCCGATGTAGACCGGCGAGATCACCATCACCACCGGGATGAAGGGCACGTCGTAGTCGAGATTCGAGGCGATGAGCTTTCCGGCGTGGAGGAACTCCTCGTAGGTGATCAGATAGCCGAGCGAGGTGTCCTTGAGGGCGACCACGAGCTGGCTGATGATCGTGGGCAGTATCGCGCGGACCGCCTGCGGCACCAGGACGTACGTCATGACCTGCGTCTTGCGCAGGCCGAGGGCGTACGCGGCCTCCCGCTGCCCGCGCTCCACCGAGTTGACCCCGGTACGGAACACCTCGGCGAGCACGGAGCCGTTGTACAGCGTCAGTCCCGCCACCAGCGCAGGCAGGGCGCGCACCTGGAGCGCCACGAAGATGAAGAAGATCATCACCAGCACGGGCATGGCGCGGAAGAACTCGACCACGGCGGTGGCGAGCCAGCGTACGGGCCGGTGCTCGGACAGCCGGCCGCAGGCGAGGACCCCGCCGAGGACGAGCGAGAGCACCGCGGCACAGGCGAAGGCCAGCAGGGTGTTGGCGAGTCCGCGCAGCAACAGCTCCTGGATGCCCCGGTATTCGAAGGGCCGCCACTTGACGGCGGTGAACTGCCCGGTGGCGAAGAGGAGCTGGACCACCCAGGCGAGCAGCGCGACGATCGCGGCCGTCGCCGCGAAACCGTACAGCCGGTGGCGTCGGCGCGCCTTGGGGCCGGGGATGTCGTAGAGAGCCGTCGACTCGGCCGACACCGGCCGCACCGTACCCACGGGGCTCACCGGACCAGTCCCCAGCGCTTCTCCAGCACATTGAACAGCGCGCTGATGGCCAGCGTGATGACCAGATAGCCGGCCGCGATCCATACGAAGGTCCAGATGATGCTGAAGCCCCTCTCATTGAGGGTTTTGTAGGTGCCGAGCAGTTCCGTGACACTGAACGCCCCGGCGATCGCGGAGTTCTTGGCGAGGGCGATCAGCGTCGAGCCGATGGGCGGGATGACCGTACGGAACGCCTGCGGCAGGATCACCGCGCCCAGGGTCTGGCCGAAGGTCATCCCGAGACCGCGGGCCGCCTCGCCCTGTCCCTTCGGCACGGTGCCGATGCCCGAGCGCAGCACCTCGCAGATGAACGCCGAGGTGTAGCAGCCGAGCGCGAGGACCGCGAAGAGCTGGAAGGGCAGTACGAGCCCGAAGCGCGGCAGGCCCAGCAGGACCGCGAAGAAGAGCAGGGTCAGCGGGGTGTTGCGGAGCACGGTCACCCATACGGTGCCGACCGCCCGGAGCGACCGTACGGGCGCCACCCGGCAGGAGGCCATCAGGAACCCGAGGGCCAGCGCGAGCAGCGAGGCGTAGACCGTCAGCTCGACCGTGCCGAGGAAGCCCTCGCCGTAGAGGGAGAAGTTCTCGGTGAGTACGTCCATGTTCGGCAGCCTCACTTCGCCGGGTAGCGGTCGATGGGCGGGGGCGGCGCCGGCGCGCGGCCGGACAGACCGAGGGTCGCGTCGTACGCCCTGCGCCAGTCGCCGTTCTGCTCGCGCGCCGCGATGGCGTCGTCGAGCGCGAACCGCAGGGCGGTGTCGCCGCGCGGGACACCGATGCCGTACGGCTCCTTCGAGAAGGGCCTGCCGACCACCTTCAGCGCGTCGGGCACCTTGGCGGCGTAGCCCATCAGAATGGTGTCGTCGGTGGTGACGGCGTCGACCTGAAAGGTCAGCAGATTGTCCACGCAGACCGAGTACGTGTCGTACGAGACGAGTTCGGCACGCGGGTAGTCGTCCTTGATCCGCTGGTACGGGGTGGAGCCCGGGGCCGAGCAGACGCGTTTGCCGTCGAGGTCGCGCGGGCCTCCGATGCCGTGTTCACCGGTCCGTACGAGGAGGGACTGGCCGGCCAGATAGTAGGGACCGGCGAAGCCGACGAGCTTCTTGCGGTTGGCGTTGATGGTGTAGGTGCCGACGTAGTAGTCGATCTGCCCGTTCTGCAGAGCCGTTTCACGGTTCGCGGAGGCGATCGTACGGAAGCGGATCCCGTCCGGGGCGAAGCCGAGGGAGGCCGCGGTCATTTTCGCGATCTCGATGTCGAAGCCGGAGTAGACACCCGTGGCGGGGTCCTTCTCGCCCACGTACGGCTGGTCCTCCTTGGCGCCGACGACCAGATGCCCGCGCCGCTTCGCGGCGGACCAGGTGGGCGAGGCGGGGAGCCGGAAGGCGGGGTCGACCTGGTAGCGGGGCAGTGAGCCGGGGGCGGGCCCCTTGACCGGCGGGCTGCCGGCCTTGCCGCAGCCGGCGCCGGAAGCGGCGGCCAGAAGCACGAGCGGGGCGAGCGCCAGTGCCGTCAGGGTTCGTTTCGTATGCGTACGCGTGCGCGTGTCGACGGCCATCTGCGGCGTCAGGCCTCCGCCGCCTCCGCGTACACCTGGGACAGCTCGGGCGCGCCGTTCACCGCCCAGTCGAGACCGGCCTCGACCACCTGGAGCTCGCGCCCCGACGCCAGCCGCACCACCGGGTGGCCGCCCGGCCAGATGTGCCAGACCGCGCCGGGGACGGTACGGACGATCACCGTGCCGAGATAGAGCCCCGCGTCATTGCCCAGCCAGGGCAGCTCCTCGGGGTCGTCGCGCCAGCGCGGCGGCAACTGGTCGAGCGCCTCCAACGAGGCCGGGGAGTCGTCCAGTTGGAGCCCCTCCCGCCCCGCCCGGACACGGAGCAGCTCGCACTCGGAGAGCAGCTCGGCCACCCCCTCCGGCTCACCGCGGACGGCGGCGGCGAGCGAGGTGCCGCGATCACCGCCGTGCCGCTTGCGCCAGTTGTCCAGAAAAGGAATGTTCATACCGCTCAGAGTGCCACTCCCCCCGCCGGTCCACCATGGGGCACGCGGGGAGGCAGCGCCTGGATGGCTGCCAGGGGGTGTCTTGTCTAGATGTCGAGGTCGACGACGACCGGGGCGTGGTCCGAGGCGCCCTTGCCCTTGCGCTCCTCCCGGTCGACATAGCTGTCCTTGACGGCCGCCGCGAACGGCCCGTTGCCGTAGACCAGGTCGATGCGCATGCCCTTGTTCTTGGGAAAGCCCAGCTCGCGGTAGTCCCAGTAGGTGTACGGGTGGTCGTACTTGAGCGGGCGGGGCACCACGTCCGAGAGCCCCTCCTCGCGCAGGGCCGCCAGCGCGGCGCGCTCGGCCGGGGTGACATGGGTGGCACCCTCGAAGCGCGAGATGTCCCAGACGTCGTCGTCGGCCGGCGCGACATTGAAGTCGCCGAGGACCGCGAACGGGCGCGCGCCCGCCGTGTCGTCCGCGACCGCCTTCCGCAGCGCCTCGAACCAGCGCAGCTTGTACGCGTAGTGGTCATGGCCGACCTCGCGACCGTTGGGCACATAGACCGACCAGAGGCGGACCGGGCCGCAGGTCGCGGAGATGGCGCGCGGCTCCTCCACGCCCTCGTACTGGGGCCCCTCGGGCAGGCCCCTGACGACATCCGACAGCCCGGCCCGGGAGATCAGCGCCACTCCGTTCCACCGCCCGTCCGCGTGAACCGCGGACTCGTATCCCAGCTCACGCAGCGGGTCGGCGGGGAACTGCTCCGCGGTGCACTTGGTCTCCTGGACGCACAGCACATCCGTGCCGCTGCTCTCCAGCCAGGCCAGCAGCCGGGGCAGCCGAGCGGTGATCGAATTGACATTCCAGGTCGCGATGCGCATGCGGACAGCCTATCGGCGGGGTCGGACAGTCGGCGTCCGGCCGGATCGGCGGAGCCCGTGGGGCCCGCCACGCCGAAGGCCGGATCCCCGCCAGGTCCCGTCAGATCTCGGCGGAGCCGCCCGGTGTGAGCCTGGTGTGGTCGGCGCCGCTCAGATTGGTGAGATGGGTGTCGTAGATGGGCCGGGCCAGGTCGGTCAGCAGCGCGTCATGGATGTCGTACGTACGCAGCGGTTTGACCTCCCGTACGTACTCGATCACCTCGGCGATCTTGTTCCAGGGCGCCATGACGGGGAGCATCAGCGTCTCGACCGGCTCGTCGGGCACGGTGAGCGCGTCGCCGGGGTGGAAGACCGAGCCGTCCACGAGGAAGCCGACATTGGTGATGCGCGGGATCTCCGGATGGATCACGGCATGCAGCTCGCCGTGCACCCGTACCTCGAATCCGGCCGCCGTGAAGTGATCACCGTGGCCGACGGTGTGCACCCGGCCGGGGAAAGCGGCGGAGACCCGCTCGGCGACGCTGCGCAGCGTCCACAGCTCGGCCGCCGGATTGGCCTCCAGGGCCGCGCGCAGCCGGCCCTCCTCGAAGTGGTCGGGGTGCTCATGGGTGATGAGGACGGCGTCCGCGCCGACGGCGGCGTCCTCCTCGGTGAAGACGCCGGGGTCGATGACCAGGGTGTGGCCGTCCTTCTCCAGCCGGACGCAGGAGTGCTTCTTCTTGATGAGCTTCACCGGTGACCGCCTCTTCTCTGGTCTCTGGGTGGATGTCTCTGGGCTCCTTACGCCATCGTCCTACGCCTCGGGTCTGGTCTCCTCCTGGATCACGGTCCGCGCCACCCGGAACGCCGTGTTCGCGGCCGGAACCCCGCAGTAGACGGCCGACTGGAGCAGTACTTCCTTGATCTCGGCGGGGGTGAGGCCGTTGCGCAGGGCGGCCCGGGTGTGGAAGGCCAGCTCCTCCATGTGTCCGCCGGCGACCAGCGCGGTCAGGGTGACCGCGCTACGGGTGCGCCGGTCCAGGCCCTCCCTGGTCCACACCTCGCCCCAGGCATAGCGGGTGATCAGCTCCTGGAAGTCGCCGGCGAAGTCGTCCGCGCCGGCCATGGCCCGGTCCACATGGGCGTCCCCGAGGACCTGGCGGCGCACCCGCATGCCCGCCTCGTACGGATCCGGCCGCGCGGCGGAGACGGCCTGGGGCTGCTCGGCGGGGGCGGCCTCGGCGACCGGCCCGGCCGGCGCGGTGGCGGCGGGCTGGACCATCCGGTCGGGCAGCACGGTCAGACCGGTGGAGGTGTCGGACGGGTTGTACCAGGCGGTGGAGAAGTGGTGGACGAGCAGATCGGTCACGGCGGCGGGCTGCTCGACGGGCGCGAGATGGGAGGCGCCGGGCACCAGCGCGAGCCGGGCGTCCGGTATCCCCGCGACCAGGGTGCGTGCCTCGGCCGGTCCTGTGACCTTGTCCTCCGCGCCGACGAGGACCAGTGTCGGTACGGCGATACGGCCCAGCTCGGCGCGGATGTCGAAAGCGGCGAGCGCCTCGCAGGCGGCTATGTAGCAGCCGGGGTCGGTGGTACGGACCATCTGGACGGCCCATTCGACGATGGCCGGCTGGGCGGCGGCGAAGTGACCGGTGAACCAGCGCTCGGGCGCGGTACGTGCCATCGGGTCGAGACCGTTGGCCCGTACGATCACGCCGCGCTGGCGGAACTCGTCGGCCGTGCCGAAGCGGGGCGAGGCGGCCACCACCGCGAGCGAGGCGATCCGGTCGGGCCTGCGCAGCGCCAGCTCGGCTCCGACGGCGCCGCCGATGGAGCAGCCGACGTATCCGAAGCGCTGCACCCCGAGCCCGTCGAGCGTGGCCAGCAGCCGTTCCGCCAGCTCGGGAATGCTGGTGGCGGGGTGCGCGGGCGCGCCGCCGTGGCCCGGCAGGTCGTAACGGATCACCCGCCACTGACGGGCCAGCTCGGGCACCTGCCGGTCCCACATATGCCAGGTGGTGCCGAGGGAAGGCCCGAGGACCAGGACGGGGGCGTCCTCCGGGCCGTCCATGCGGTATTGCAGGGTCTTGGTCATCGTCTCACTCACCCGCTCACGCTCCCATATCTCACAATTCCGCACGGGAGGGGGTCGGGATACCGGTACGGCGACTCGCGCGTGCATCGTACAAGCGGCCCCGCCGAGAGCGGTCGGCAGCGCGATCCACGACGGCGGCGCGTAGTGGGCGAGCATCCGTGTCGGCCTCAGCGGGCGTGTGCGAGTTCCAGGAACCGGTGCAGGTCGTGGGCGGCTTCCAGGGCGCACAGGCTGCTGGCCGCCAGCAGCGCCGCGGCGGCGACAAGCAGCAGAGGCGGGCTCTGGGGCGGGGGCGCGAGGAGGGCGGCGACGCGGCGCGGCACGAAGCCCGGGGCGGTACGGCGGCCCAGCACGCCGAGCGCGGCGGCGGGAAGGCGTCCTCCGCCCCGGCTGCGTTTGGCGGCGACAGCGGCCCGCGCGACGGTCTCGGCGACCGCGCGACGGTCGCCGGTGCTGTGCGCGGCGTGCTCGTCGGCCCAGCGTTCGACGGTGTAGGCAACGGTGTCGGCCAGCGGCCGCAGCAGGGGGTTGGCGGCGGCGGAGAGCTGCGCGAGGGAGACGAACGCGTAGTGGTGGTGGTCGAGGTGAGCGCGTTCGTGGACGAGGAGGATTTCGTGTCCGGCGGCATCGAGCGCGTCCAGCATGCCGTGGGAGATGACGATACGGCCGGGCAGGCCCGGCATGGCGTAGGCGTCAGCAGCGGGGTCGTCGGTGACGACAACGCGGCCGGGGCCGGGCAGACAGGCGGCCTCCAGGGCCGCGGACCACAGGGCTCCGGCCCGGCGTGCGGCCATGCGGACGGCGGCGAGGACCGCGAGAGCGAGCAGGACGGCGCCCGCGAGAGCGGCGGGCCACGCGGCAGGGTCCTGACGGTCGATCACCTCTGGCGAATAGCCCTTGAGGGCGGCGACGAGCGGGATACGGACCAGGCCGGCCAACGCGAGCAGGCCCAGCACCACGGTGCTGGAAGCGGCGAGGACCAGACCGGCGGCGGTCAGCAGCCAGGTCGCGAGGCGCGGCTCCAGCCGACGGGCCAGCGGGCCGGCGCTCAGGCCCGCCAGGGCGGGGAAGAGCAGCGGCAGGTAGACGGCCAGATGCATGGCTGACGGCGGCTCTCTACTCCTCGGCGCCCAGCAGGCGGCGCAGCAGATCCTCGTCGTCGTCGGAGAGTTCGCCGACGAAGCGGGTCAGGACCGACGCGCGGTCGCTTCCGCCTTCCATGACCTGATGCATGTGCCTGGCGGTCAGCCCTGACTCGTCGGTGACGGGGGTGTAGGCGTAGCCGCGTCCCCGCGGGGTGCGCTCCAGTATTCCGCGGGTGTGGAGGCGGGCCAGGGTGGTGGCCACCGTGGTGTGGCCGAGGGGCGCGGCCAGTCGTTCGACCACCTCGCCGGGGGTGAGCGCCTGGCCGGCGGCGTGCAGCAGGGCCAGGATCTCGGCCTCCAGGGCGCCGTTCGCCCGCCGTCTGCCGCCGGACCCGGGGAGCCGTTCGTGGGCGCCCATGGTCGACCTCCGTCCACGCGTCGTCTACAGTCGCCAGTAACTTCTATTCGCGAATAGAAGTTACTGTGTCATCCAGTGTTCCGCGACTCCCGGCTTCGCCGCCGCGCCGACCTGTACCGACAGGATGCCTCATGCGCGGTGGGCGCGGCGGCGGCAGGGCAGCAGTGGGGACGTCCGCGCACTGCCCGCCGCCGCCGGAGGGCCGGCGCCGTCCAACCGACCGAAGGTGAAAGCACGTGAGCGCGATCAGTGTGGGAGAGGCCGTTGTCCTGGGCGTCGTGGAGGGGGTGACGGAGTTCCTGCCGGTCTCGTCCACCGGCCATCTGAAAATCACCGAAGGGCTGATGGGCATCCCGGTGGACGACAAGGCCGTGGTCGCGTTCACCGCGGTGATCCAGGTCGGGGCGATCGCGGCCGTACTGCTGTACTTCTTCAAGGACATCGTGCGGATCGTGACGGCCTGGGGACGGGGACTGACCAACCGCGAGGAGCGGTACCACCACGACTACAAGTTCGCCTGGTGGGTCATCTACGCCACCGTCCCGATCGTGGCCGTCGGACTCGCCGCCAAGCCGCTGATCGAGGGCCCGCTGGCCTCGCTGTGGGTGGTGGCCGGATCGCTGATCGTCGGGAGCGGCCTCATGTGGGCGGCCGACCAGATGGGCCGGCACAAGCGCGGCGAGGACGACGTCTCCGTCAAGGACGCCATGCTCGTCGGCTCCTCACAGATCCTCGCCCTGCTCTTCCCCGGCTTCTCCCGCTCGGGCGCCACCATGTCCACCGGCCTCATCCTCGACCTCGAACGGGTGGCCGCCACCCGGCTGTCCTTCTTCCTCGGCATCCCCGCACTGACCGGCGCCGGCCTGTACGAGCTGAAGGACGCCCTCGGCACCGGCGTGGACGCCCTCCCGCTCATCGTCGGCACCGCCGTGTCCTTCGCGGTCGCCTACGCGTCGATCGCGTGGCTGCTCAAGTTCGTCGCCAGACACTCCTTCAACGCGTTCGTCCTCTACCGGATCATCATCGGCGTGCTCCTGTTCGGCCTGCTGGGAACCGGTGTTCTGCACGCCTGACAGCCGCGCCGCACCGCGTCGAACTCCTTTCAGCGGTAGCCGAGACCAGCGCCGACGCCGCTCGTCGTGACGTGCCGCGTCCGGCCCAGGGCGGCCAGCCGCCACAGGGACGTGATGTGCAGTGTGAACAGCAGCGGGACGGCGGCCGTGGGGATCAGGGCGAGCGGCAGTTGGGTGATCGCCTGTGTGGACGGTGTCACGTCGAGGACGTGATTGCCGATGAGGATCGCCAGGCTCAGCGCCGCGACGAGATCGATCATGCCCAGCACATTGAACCGCACCGCGGTACGGCGGCCGGTGCCCTTCGCGATACGGCGGGCGACGAAGGGCGCGGCGAGCCCGGTCGCGATGTCGCCCAGTCCGGCAGGCAGGGCGAACAGCGCGGGCAGATGGCCGAGGGCCATCATGATCAGGAATACCACCCCGACCACTCGGAACGTGTGCGGCAGTTCAAGGCGGCTGAGCATCCCGGGGGCGGCGAGAGCACGAGCCACCACGGGAATTCGGGTGGCGGCCAGCAGAACGACCAGCACGGCGGCAAAGGTGATCGGCAGCCCGGGAAGCCGCCCGGGTCTGTTGAGGTACCAGCCGTTCGCGGCGATCACCCCGCTGGCCGTGAACCAGCCACCGAGCAGCACTGCCGAGCCCACACCGAGCCCGACCGCACGGCGCCAGCCGAGACCGGCTCGCTCGGCGCCTCGATAGAGCACGAGGCCGGCCGTCCCGACCAACCCGGCTGTCCCGGCGAGAGTGAGTACCCAGACGTAGAAGGGCACGTCAATCATCGCGACCACCTCGTTTCCGTACCTGATTGATGGGTTCTGCCCGAGTCATCGGACCGCGGCCTCTCGGTGGCCGGTGGTGTCGGCCAGGTGGGCCGCGTCGTCCGGTTCGGGCTGCTGCGGGGGCTGGGCGGGCAGGAAGGCGCCCGCGAGCAGCGCGCCGGCGACCGCGACGAGTCCGGCTACGACGCAGCCCAGACTGAGTCCGTCGTGGAAGGCGTCGCTCGCGGCCTGATGCACGGCCTGGGCCATGGCGGGCCGGCCGGCGGCGAACTGGCTGGAGACACCGAACGCCGCTCCGACGGACTGATGGGCGAGGTCGGTCAACGCGGACGGCAGGGGTGGCAGGGCGCTGGTGAGCCGTGAGTCGTACAGCGTGGCGTAGACACTGCCGATGACCGCGACACCGAGGGTTCCGCCGAGCAGTCGGGTGGAGTCATTGATGGCGGACCCGACGCCGGCCTTGTCGGCTGCGACCGCTCCCATGATGGACTCGGTCGCGGGCGCGGAGGTCAGGCCCATGCCCAGGCCGTAGACAACCATCTGGACGGCGATGATTTCGTAGCCGAGCGTCGGGCTGAGGGTGCCGGCGACCCAGAAGTAGAAGATCGCCTGGAGGGCCAAGCCGGCGGTGACGATCGCCTTGGTGCCGACGCGGACCGCCAGCCGCGTACCGAGGGTCGATCCCACGGCGACGGAGATCGCGACCGGCAGCAGGTGGACACCGGTGGAGAGAGCGCTGTAGCCGCGGATGAACTGGAAGTACTGCGTGATCAGGAAGATGAATCCGAGCAGAGTGAAGAACGCGATGGTGACCGCGGCGCTGGCGGCGCTGAAGCGCATGTCCTTGAAGAGCCGCACGTCGAGCATCGGCTCGTCGGCGCGGCGCTCGCTGACGATGAACGCGATCAGCAGGATCACGGAGCCGACGAAACCGGCGAGCGACGTCGCGGAAGCCCAGCCGTTGTTCGGGGCCTCGATGATGGTGTAGACGAGCAGTCCCATGAATCCGCCGGACAGCACCAGGCCCAGGTAGTCCAGGCGGTGCGGGGCGGGATTCCGCTCCTTGGGTACGAACAGGGCCACCAGCGCGATGACGGCCAGGGACACCGGGCCGAGGACGTAGAAGGTGCTCGCCCAACTGTAGTGCTGGAGCAGGAAGCCGCCCACGATCGGCCCCAGCGCGATGGCGACACCGGCCGTGGCGCCCCACAGACCGATGGACAGCGCCCGCTCCTTGCGGCTGGTGAAGGCGCCGGTGAGCAGTGCGAGTGTGCCCGGGAAGGTCATCGCGGCTCCCAGGCCCATCACGGCCCGGGCCGCGATCAGCTCCCCAGGCGAGTTCGCGTACCCGCCGACGAAGCCGGCCACGCCGAACACCAGCAGCCCGGCCATGAGCATGCCCTTGCGGCCGAAGCGGTCGGACAGGCTCCCCGAGGTCAGCAACAGGGCTGCGAACACAAGGTTGTAGGCGTCCACGACCCACTGGAGCTCGGCGGTGGAGGTGTCCAGCTCAAGCGACAGGGTCGGTAGCGCCACGTTGACGAGCGTGGTGTCGAGGTTGATCACGAACGACGCCGTGAGGAGGGCAATGAGCATCAGTGGTTTCGATGACGTACGAGTCATGGTGGAAGATTACACCTGGCTGGTTGATTTTCTATACCAACCACTTTAGCTCTTGCCGTACGCTGGGCGCATGCGGAGCTATGGCCAGTACTGCTCGATCGCCCGGGCCCTCGACGTGGTGGGGGACCGCTGGACGCTGCTGATCGCCCGCGAGCTGCTGTTGCAAGGCCCGTGCCGGTTCACCGACCTCAAGAACGGGCTGCCGGGTATCGCGGCGAATCTGCTGTCGGCCCGCCTCAAGGAACTTGAGTCCGCTGGGCTGCTGAGCCGTGAGGACGCGCCGCCGCCGATCGCCACCGTCCTCTATCGGCTGACCGAGTCCGGTCTGGAACTGGAACCGGTCCTGAAGGCGCTCGGCTTGTGGGGACTTCGGTTCATGGCCGAAGAACGGCCGGACGACGCGTTCCAGGCACGGTGGCTGGCCTACGCCCCGGAATGGTTCACCACCGACGACGAGCCGGACGCCCCGCCCGCGGTCATTCAGCTCATCGCGTCCGACGAGTTGGCCGTCGTCGAGCTGCGAAACGGCCAGGTGCACACCCGGCTCGGCCGCGCCACCGACCCGGACCTCGTCCTGGAAGGACCGCCCCGTGCCGTCCTCGGCCTGCTCAGCGGCCTGATCGATCTCGAACGCGCCGGTCAGCTCGGTCTGTCCACCACCGGCCGACGGGACCTGCTCACCCGCCTCCGCCCGGTCGCCCGGGACCGAACACACACCCACGACGAGGTCCCCGGATAAGCGTCCGCGCCAACCCGTCGGCACAAGCCGTTTCACCGGCCCCGGCGGGCGGGACGGGTCAGGCGCAGTGCAGCAGGAGCATGAATCCGAAGTCCATGTGGAGCTGCTGATGGCAGTGGAACAGGGACAGCCCCGGCTGGTCCGCGGTGAAGTCGAAGTCGAGGGTCTGGTAGCCGCCGAGCATGACGACGTCCTTGCGCAGGCCATTGGTGGGCGTGCCGGCGATGTGGGTGACCTCGAAGGTGTGGCGGTGCAGATGGAGGGGGTGGATGTCGTCGGTGGCGTTACGGAACCGCATCCGGTAGCGCCTGCCCCGCTCCACCTCGATCACGGGCTTGTTGGTGTCCATGGAGAAGGGCACGCCGTTGAGGGTCCAGATGTTGAATCCCTTGTCGGCCGCGTTGCGCTTCTCGACCAGCAGGTCCATGGTGCGGTCGGGCCGCTGAGCGGTGGCACCGGCGCGGGCGAAGGTCCGGTAGTCCCAGGTGGATTTCGGCGGTGCGGTCCATCGCGCGGACCCGGTGCGGCCGGCGTACTCGACCACGGTGCCCATACCGTTCTTGCGGTCGTCGTCGTCCAGGTCGCCCAGCACCCACACGCCCGGGTGGTCCATCTCCACCAGGGCCGAGACGCGTTCGGCGGTGCCGATCCACAGCACGGGCACGTTCGCCGGGCGGGGTACGGGGTTGCCGTCGAGGGCGACCACCTTGAAGGTGTGGCCGGGCAGGGCGAGGCTGCGGATCTCGGTGGCGCTGGCGTTCAGGACGTGGAAGAGCACACGCTGCCCGGACTTGACCCTGACCGGCTCGCCGTGGCCCAGTTTGCGGCCGTTGACACTGAAGACCCGGTAGCCGACCTCGTAGCCGTGCGGCATGCCCCGGGCCAGCGAGTCGGCCATCGCCTTCTCACCCCTGCGTTTCAGCTCCGGCACCTCGGCACCCGCGAGAAAGTCCTGGGCCATGTCGCCGCCGTGGCTGAGCGAGGGATCGAACTCCTTCAGCGTCAGGAAGACCTCTTGGTCGTAGGACCCCGGATCGAGTTTCGGCTCGATGTAGAGGGGACCCACCTGACCGGTGTACGTGCTCCGGTTCAGGTCACCGAGCGCCGCCACATGGGTGTGGTAGAAGCGGAAACCGGACGGTCCGGGCGTGAAGGACTGGCGCCGCATGCCGTGCGCGGGAATGAACGGGGTGCCCTCCTCCGAAGCCCCGTCCACCTCCGCCGGAACCACCTGGCCGTGCCAGTGCAACAGCTCTGGAATGGCGGTGTCGTTGTGGATGTCGACCACGACCGGACGGCCTTCGGTGAGCCGCAGCAGCGGACCGGGGAACTGTCCGTTGTAGGTCGTGGTGGAGACGACCGTGCCCGGCGCGAGCTCGACCCGCCCGGTCGCGATCCGCACCGTGTAGTCCGCCTTGCGCGACGCACCGGGTCGCGCGGCCGGCTCCGTTGAACCGCAGGACGAGACCAGACCGGCGCCACCCCCGGCCAGCAGGACCGAGCCCCCCAGCTTCAGGACGTCACGACGGTCGATCGGCATGGCTCGTTCCCTTCCCGGTCCCACAGCGCGCCCGGCCGATGCCAGGGACCGGCATCACTCCGCGCCTGGGAAATCCACCGCATGATTCCCGTGGAGGACGCCCTGATCCCGGTACCGCGGATCGAGACCACCCGAACGCCAGCACGCCCGGGGCTGCTGCGGTCAGGGGGTGGTGGTGGAGACGACGAACACCCGGGGGAAGCCCGGTTCCGTGAGGTCGACCACCACGTCCTGGCTGGGCCGCGGCGCCTTCTGGCGGTGGCTGGTGCCGGCCCAGTCGTGGCCCGGCAGCCCGAAGTTCCAGCCGACGGTACGGAGATCACGCGGCCCGATGGTGATGTCGCCGTCCTTCAGCGCGGACCGGTCGGTGCCCATGTCGGTGAGGAAGGTGTCGAGCTGGGTGGAGGTGACGTCGAACTGTACGTACAGCCTGCTGGTCTTCCAGTTGCTCGTCTCGTAGTAGCGCACCCGGGTGGCTCCGCTGGGGATCGGCACCTCGAAGATCCGGCGCTTCATCCTGGAGGGGCGGACATGCTGGAGTCCGGTGGCGGAGGACTCGGCCTCCTTGTCCCGGCCGCTCTCCCGGCTCTGTCCGGCGGAGATCACCAGATAGCCGGCCGGGATGCCGATGAGCAGCACGATGACGATGGCGGTCAGCCAGCGGCGGCGGTTGCGGTGCCGCCGGTCCTCCGGCGGTTTTCCGGCCTCGTCCGTGGCAGGCAGCGGTCGGGACAGCGTCATGACGGCGGTTCCTGGGTCGTGCGGGAGGTACGGATGGCCTGGGCGTAGCGCTCGTACCGCTCATGGCGTTCGACGCGGCGGCGCTTGGCGCGGCGGAAGCGTCTGGCGACCAGCCGGGAGAGGTCGGCGGCTCCGACCATGCCGGCCTCGGGGCCGAGCTGCGCCTTTGTGATCCTGGCCTCGGGGCGGTAGCCGCGGCCGGTGAGATGGCGGCGGAAGGCGTCCCGGGCGGGGCCGATCAGCAGATCGTCGGCGGCGCTGACTCCGCCGCCGATGACGAAGCAGGACGGGTCGAGGGCGGCGGCGAGATTGGCGATGCCGACACCGAGCCATTGGCCGATGTCCTGGAACAGCTCGACGCACATGGCGTCGCCCTCGCGGGCGAGTTCGGTGATCAGCGGTCCTGTGATGTCGTGGACGCTGCCCTTGACGCGGTCGATGATGTTGTACGCGACCGGGGAGTCGGCGGCGGCCAGTTCCCTGGCCTCCCGTACGAGCGCGTTGCCCGAGCTGTACTGCTCCCAGCAGCCGCGGTTGCCGCAGGGGCAGCGGTGTCCGCCCGGTACGACCTGCATATGGCCGAACTCTCCGGCGACCCCGTACTTGCCGCGCTTGACCCGGCCGTCCTCCAGGATGGCGCCGCCGATTCCGGTGCCGAGCGTGATCATGACGAGATGGTCCTCGCCGCGCCCCGCACCGAAGCGCCACTCCGCCCAGGCGGCGGTGTTGGCGTCGTTGTCGACCATCACGGGAACGGCGAGCCGGGCGGAGAGCGCGTCCCTGAGGGGTTCGTCGCGCCAGGCGAGATGCGGCGCGAACAGCACCTTGGAGCGGTCGGCGTCGACCCAGCCGGCCGCGCCGATGCCGACGGCGTGCACATCGTGGCGGTCGGAGAGATCGAGGACCAGCTCGACGATGGTGTCCTCGACGACCCGGGGGCTCTTGGACTTGTCCGGGGTCTCGGTGCGGAGCTTCTCCAGGATGTTGCCGTCGGGGTCGACGACCCCGGCCATCACCTTCGTACCGCCGATGTCGATGCCGACGGTCGGGACCCGGGGCGCCGTGAGCAGGGAGCGGCGCTCGCGGGTGCCCGCGGTCCGCAGGACGGTGGCGCGGGCGGAGCCGCGGTGGGAGGTGAGGTCGCGGTAGGTGCTCATCGGCCGGACTCCCTCGTGCGGGTCGGCTCAGGCCCGGCCTGGGGTGTGTCGCTTCGGGCGGGCCGCGGTTGGGGTGCTCGCACGGGTCGTGTCGTCCCTGGGATGAAGAGCCGGCCGGCCCGGATGGGCAGCGGCGGCGAACGGTGTCCGCCCTGGCAGATTGTGCCATCCGGGGCGGTCGGGGCCGGGTCAAGGTCCCCGCGGGCCGCTCCGGGGCGTCGCGGGGGTTTCGGGGTCGCGTGCCGGGCGTCGCGGCCCGGGCAGGACTTTACGGACTTACGGATACGGGCGCCGACGGTGACGCGGACGCGCCCCGGGCGGTCTCAAGCGGTGTCGGTGGAGGCGCGCTCCAGTTCGTGGCTCAGCTCCTCCAGTTCGGAGCCGCCCGCCATCTGGCGGGTCAGCTCGTCCAGAGTGATCGAGTCCCTGGTGTGGCTGCCCGACATGGTCCCGCGCTTGAGCAGGACGAACCGGTCCCCGACCAGAAAGGCGTGATGCGGGTTGTGTGTGATGAGCACGACCCCGAGTCCCGCGTCCCGTGCGGCGGCCACATATTTGAGCACCACACCGGACTGCTTCACCCCGAGCGCCGCGGTGGGCTCGTCCAGGACCAGGACCTTCGCGCCGAAGTGGACGGCGCGGGCGATGGCCACACACTGGCGCTCGCCGCCGGACAGGGTGCCGATGGGCTGGTCGACATCGCGCAGGTCGATGCCCATCCGCAGCAGCGCCGTACGGGTCGTCTCCCGCATCAGCCCGACATCGAGCCGCTTGAGCGGCCCGCGTCCCCTGGTCGGCTCCGAGCCCAGGAAGAAGTTCCGCCAGACCGGCATCAGCGGCACCACCGCGAGGTCCTGGTAGACCGTGGCGATGCCCCGGTCCAGGGCCTCGCGCGGCGACGTGAGCACGGTTTTCTCGCCCTCGATCAGGAAGTCGCCCGCGTCATGCCGGTGCAGCCCGGCGATGATCTTGATCAGGGTGGACTTGCCCGCGCCGTTGTCGCCCAGTACGCAACTGATCCCGCCCGCGCGCACCTCCAGCGAGACGCCTTCCAGGGCGCGGACATTGCCGTAGTACTTGCTGACCCCGTCCAGCTCGATCAGCGCGCCGTCCGCGGCGCCGCCGTCCGCCGTCATCGTGTCGCCTCCGCACGCTTGCGCACCCATGCGTTGAGCAGGGTGGCCAGAAGGAGCATCGCTCCGAGGAAGAACTTGAACCAGTCCGGGTTCCACTCCGCGTAGACGATGCCCTTGCTGGTCATGCCGAAGATGAACGCGCCGACCGCGGAGCCGATCGCCGAACCGTAACCGCCGGTGATCAGACAGCCGCCGATGACGGCCGCGATGATGTAGATCAGCTCGTTCCCGACGCCCTCGCCGGACTGGACGACATCGAACGAGAACAGCAGATGCTGTCCGGCGACCCAGGCGCAGAAGGCCACGCCCATGTACAGCCCGATCCTGGTTCTGGTGACCGGTACACCGACCGCGCGGGCGGCGTCCGCGTTCCCGCCCACCGCGAAGATCCAGTTGCCGAAGCGGGTCCGCAGCAGGATCCAGGTGGCCAGCGCCACCAGCGCGGCCCACCACAGGATGGTGACCTTCAGCTCGACATCGCCGAGGGTGAGCTGCGAGGCGAAGAGCTTCCTGGCGGAGGGGAAGCCCTCCATGTCGGCGATGGTCTTGGTGGAGACCGTGCCGCTGATCAGCTTGGTCAACCCGAGATTGAGGCCGGTGAGCATCAGGAAGGTGCCCAGCGTGATGATGAAGCTGGGCAGTTTCGTACGGGTCAGCATCACGCCGTTGAAGGCACCGAGGGCCAGGGTGACCAGCAGGGACACCCCGACGCCCACCCAGACGTTCGCGGTCATCTGGTAGCTGAACATCGAGGAGACCAGCGCGGAGCTGGTCACCATCACACCGGCCGACAGATCGAACTCGCCGCCGATCATGAGCAGCGCCACCGGCACCGCCATGATCCCGATCGTGGAGGCCGCGTACAGGACCGTGCCGAAGCTGGACGCCCTGAGAAAGGAGTCGGCGACGACCGAGAAGAAGAGGAAGACGGCGAGGGCACCGACGACCGCGCCGAGTTCGGGGCGGCCGAGGAGCACGCGCAGCGGTGAGACACGGAGCAGCCGCTCGTCCCCGCCCCGCCCGTCGGGCTTGTCGTCCAGCGGAGGCACCGGGGGCGCGGCCGTCGTCATCGGGTCCCCCGCTCGGTGTACGCGGCCAGTGCCCCGGCGTCCTTCTTGGTGATGATCTGCGGTCCGGTGAGGACCGGGCGCCCGCCGCCGAGCACATCGGCGTTGTAGCGGTAGAGCCAGAGCAGGTCCACGGCCTCGTACCCCTGGAGGTACGGCTGCTGGTCGACGGCGAAGCCGAGCGTCCCGGCGGTGAGCCCGGCGGCGACCTTGGCGTTCAGGTCGAAGGTGTCGATCTCCGCGTCGCTGCCCGCGCCCTGCTTCGCCTTGACGGCGGCGTCCGCGAAGGGCGCGCCGAGGGTGACGACGGCGTCGATGGCCTTGTCGCTCTGGAGCTTGGCCTCGATGGACGCCTGCACGTCCGGCATGTTCGTACCGTCGACGTAGAGGTTCTCAAGCTGTCCGCCGAAGTTCTTCCCGGCTCCGGCGCACCGCTGTTCAAGGCCGACATTGCCCTGTTCATGGATGACGCAGAGCGCCTTCTTCCGGCCGCGCGCGCCGAGTTCGTCGCCGACGGCCTCGCCGGCTATCGACTCGTCCTGGCCTATGTGGGTCAGCGCGCCGAACGACTTCGACTGCTCGGCCCCGGAGTTCACGGTGATCACCGGGATACCGGCCTTGACGGCCTTGGTGACGACATCCTTCATCGCGTCGGGCTTGGCGAGCGAGACGATCAGCCCGTCGACCTTCTTGTCGATGTACGACTGCACGAGCTGCGCCTGCTGCTGGCCCTCGTCGCTGTGCGCGTAGAGGAAGTCGATGTTGTCCTTCACGGCCGCCTGCTTGGCGCCGTTCTGGACGATGTCCCAGAAGGTGTCCCCGTCGCCGGAGTGGGTGACCATGGCCACCGTCCACTTCGGTGTGTTCACGGCGGCCCGCCCCTGGGCGCTCGCCGCCTGCCGCGCCCGCTCCTCCTCGGCGCGCTTGCCGCCCGTGCTGCTGCATCCGGCGAGGGCCGAGACCCCGAGCACCGCCGCCAGTACCGCGCTCAGCGCGCGTACCCGTACCCCTGTCCGAACCGTTGCCACGACGCCGCGCCCTTCTTGCTGAACTCGTCGGTACGGCCGGGGCCTCTGCGGATCCGGCCCGGCCGCCCAAGTATCGGCCATACGTGTTCGCCGGGTGGTCACCGGGTGGCCCACCGGATGTTCCCGAGTTCTAGCCGCGCTCGTGTAAGGCGTCAATACTTTGTCCGTACATTCTTACGAAGAAGACATATGTCAAGCCCTACCCGCACACCGCGCACTACGGACGCACAAGGAGCTGGAATTCGAAGGCGTACCGCGACGCCCGGTAGATGTGCGAGCCGAACTCCACGGCCCGCCCGGTGTCGTCGAACGTGATCCGCTCCATGGTGAGCAGCGGTGCGCCGCCCGCCTCCGCCAGCAGCGCGCCCTCCTCGGCCGTCGCGGCCCGCGCGCCGATCGACTGCCGGGCGCTGTGCAGGGTGATCCCGGCGGAGCGCATCATCCGGTAGAGACCGGTGGCCTCCAGACGCACGGTGTCGCACTCGATGAGACCGGCCGGAAGGTGATTGCGCAGATACGCCATCGGCTCGTCGTGCGCGTACCGGAGCCGCTCGATGAGCTGTACGTCCGTGCCCTCGGCGACCCCCAGCGCGGCGGCGACCTCCGCCGCGGCCGGTTCGACGGTGTTGCGCAGGACCCGGGTGGCCGGGCGCTGGCCCGCCGCCTCCAGGTCGTCGTACAGGCTGCTCAGCTCCAGCGGGCGCTTGACCTGGCTGTGCACGACCTGGGTGCCCACGCCCCTGCGGCGCACCAGCAGCCCCTTGTCGACCAGGGACTGGATGGCCTGGCGGACGGTGGGGCGGGACAGCCCGAGCCGCCCGGCCAGTTCGATCTCGTTGCCGAGCAGACTGCCGGGGGCCAGCCTGCCCCGCTCGATCGCCGCCTCCAACTGCTGCGAGAGCTGGAAGTACAGCGGGACGGGGCTGGTGCGGTCGACGCTGAGCTGGAGCGGCAGGTCACGCGCCTGCTGTTCGGGCGTCTCCCGTTCAGGCGCCTCCTGTCCGGGCGTCTCCTGTCCGGCTTGGGCTGGTCTCGGCTGATGGGGCACGGGCCGAGCGTAGTCGCACTGTTTCTTGACGGGAAGGCGGGAAGTTCGATTGTCAGGACAAATGCTTGACATCGTGAGCGGCATACGGCCACCTTGGGGGCCATGCGCATCGGACTCATCGGCACGGGCCGTATCGGTACTTTTCACGCGGACGTGCTCAGCCGCCATCGCGAGGTCGGCTCCCTGGTCGTCGCGGACATCGACCCGGCACGGGTGGCGGAGGTCGCCGACCGTACGGGATCGACCGCCGCCCCCTCCGTCGACGAGATCTTCACCTGGGGCGTGGACGCCGTGGTGATCGCCTCGGCCACCTCCTCGCACGCCGACCTGATCAGCCGCGCGGCCCGCGCGGGACTGCCCGCCTTCTGCGAGAAGCCCATCGCCCTCGATCTGACCGGGACGCTCGGCGCGCTGCGGGAGGTCGAGGCGGCGGGCACGGTGCTCCAGCTCGGCTTCATGCGCCGCTTCGACGCGGGGTACGGAGCGGCACGCGAGCTCGTACGGTCGGGCCGGCTCGGCCGGCTGCACACCGTACGGGCGATCACCTCGGACCCGGCGCCGCCGCCCGCCGCGTATCTGCCTCTCTCCGGCGGGCTGTACCGCGACTGCCTGGTGCACGACTTCGACATCCTGCGCTGGGTCACCGGCCGCGAGGTGGTGGAGGTGTACGCGACGGGCTCGGACGGCGGGCCCGGGATGTTCCGGGACGCGGGCGACATCGACACCGCGGCGGCGGTGCTCACCCTGGACGACGGGACGCTCGCGACGGCGACGGCCACCCGCCGCAATGGCGCGGGCTATGACGTACGGATGGAACTGGCCGGCGAACTCGACCAGTTCGCGGTCGGCCTCGACGACCGTACGCCGATCACCTCCACCGAGCCGAAGGGCCCGCCGCCCTGCGACAACCCGTGGCCGGGGTTCCTGGAGCGGTTCGCCCCCGCGTACGAGGCGGAGATGGACGCCTTTCTGAAGGTGGTCGCCGGCGAGCTGGAGAATCCGTGCGACGGCGGGGAGGCGCTGCACGCGCTGCGTATCGCCGAGGCGTGCGAGCTGTCGCGGCGGGAGCACCGGCCGGTCGCGTTGGCGGAGATCCCCGCGGGCTGATCCCCGCCCGGTCCCCCTCCGAGCTGCCGGTGCTCCCGTACGGACAGCGCTCCTACCAGCGCACCGGCAGCTCGCGCACACCGCGGATCAGCATGCCCGGCAGCCAGTCGTACGGCCCCGCCGCCGGGTCGAACTCCAGCCCGGGGCAGCGCTCCAGCAGCGCGCGCAGCGCGATCCGGCCCTCCAGCCGGGCCAGCGGCGCGCCGATGCAGAAGTGGATGCCGTGCCCGAAGGCGAGATGTCCGGGGCCCCGGCCGGGCGTGCCGGAACGGCGGATGTCGAAGGTGTCCGGGTCGGGGAAGCGGGCCGGGTCGCGGTCCGCCGAGGCGAGCGCGACCAGGACCGTCCTGAGGGCCGGGATCTCCGTGTCGCCGTATGTGACCGGCACCGTGGTGAACCGTACGGTGCTGGTCTCCACCGGTCCCTCGTACCGCAGCGTCTCCTCGATCGCCCCGTCGAGCAGGCTGAAGTCGGCACGCAGCGCGGCGAGTTGGGCGGGGTGGTCGAGCAGGGAGCGGACCGCGTTGGAGATCAGGTTGACGGTCGTCTCGTGCCCGGCGATCAGCAGCACATAGGCCCAGGCGCGCAGTTCGGCTGCGGAGAGCTGGTCGCCGTCCTCGGCCCGGGTGCGCAGCAGCGTGGAGAGCAGGTCGTCGGCGGGCCCGGACGCGCGCTTGTCCTCGATGAGTTCGTCGAGATACGCGCAGAGTTCGATGGTGTTGTCGCGCTGGCCGGTGGGCGTGGTGGGCGCGACGATCTCATTGGTCCAGGCGCGGAAGGTGTCCCGGTCCGCGTACGGCACGCCGAGCAGCTCGCAGATGACCATGATCGGCAGCGGGAAGGCCAGCGCGTCGACAAGGTCGGCCTGTCCCTTGGGGACCATCGCGTCGAGCAGATCGTCGGTGATCCGCTGGATGCGGGGGCGCATCGCCTCGACCCGGCGCGGGGTGAACTCGGGGGCGACCAGTTTCCGCAGCCGGGTGTGGTCGGGCGGGTCGAGGGTCAGCACATGCGGGCCCATGATCGCCTCGTCGGCCGACTCGTACCCCATGGTGGCGAGCGCCTTGGACAGCCGGGGGTCGGCGAGGGCCGCACGGCCCTCCTCGTATCCGACGACCAGCCAGAATTGGTTGCCGTCCGGCGCCCGCACTTCGTGAACGGGGCCCGCCTCCCGCAGCTTCGCGTAGTACGGATAGGGATTGACGTTGAAGTCCGGGCCGTAATCAGCCAGTTCGATGACCGCCATCCGGCCAGCGTACGCGGCCCGCGACCGGGCCACCATCCTCGATGGCCGGATCCGCCTCGTGCCCCAACAGGCGGTCCGGACATGATTGTTGAGGCCGGGCACGGCACGCGCTCCACCGCGGCCTCCGTCGGAGCGCCGTGTGCCGCCCACGCCGCCGGGACCGCCGACTGGCGTGTAACAGCGGGTGGGAGCGCCGGATCGCCCTCCAAGTCCCGCGCGTTCGAGGGCCCGTGCGGTCACGGGGCGGGCGCGCGGGCCGCCGGGGCGGCACTACGCACTCCGGGCTCTGAGGCTGCGCATGCCCTCCTCCGTCAGGGAGCCGAAGAGGCGGAGCCGGGAGATGCCGCCGTCGGGGTAGATGTCGATGCGTACCTCCGTCGCGATCGCGGGGGCCGACAGGGCGAAGCGGTGGTTGGTGTCGGGCTGGAGGCGGGTCCTGGGCAGGATCTGCCGCCAGTCGCCGGCCGCGCCGTCGCGTACGGACAGCGCCGCCCAGCCGGCCGCGTTGCCCTTCAGACACGCCGTGTCGATCTCGGCCGCGCGGATCTCGGCCCGTTCCACCAGCCGGTAGTGGATCCAGTCGTTGCCCTGGTCCCGGCGCCGCCGGGTCTCCCAGCCCTCGTCCATGGAGCGCGAGCGGCCGGGCAGGATGGTGTGGACGGGCGGCGAGTAGAAACGGTCGGAGGCGTCCTCGACCCGGCCGCCGTTCTCCAGCGCGACGAGGTCGAACGTACCGAGGACGGCGAGCCACTCCGGATCGGGCGCGACCACGCCGTACACCCGCAGCCGGGCGATCCCGCCGTCCGGGTGCTGGTTGACGCGGAGGTGGGTGAAGCGCCCCTCGGCCGCGACCGCGAAGCCGTTGGCGGCGTGGCCGCCGATGACCGTACGGGGCACCAGCTCCGTCCACGTCACCTCCTCGGCGAGCAGGTCCTCCGGCGACGGGGAGCCCGGCAGCGAGGTGCCCTCGACCGAGACGGCCCGCGGGTAGTTGCCCCTGAAATGCGCCGTGTCGACGACGATCCCGTGGATGGTCCCGGGGGCACCGAGCCTGATCAGCGCCCAGTCGTGGTCCTCGGCGGCGGGGTACGGGCGGTCCGCGCCGGTACCGCGTCTGCGCCGGGTCTCCCAGCCGTCCATGATCTTGCCCTTGTGTCCGAAGCGCCCGGGGTCGAACTCGGCGCGCTCCGGCTTCAGCAGATTCTCGCGCTCGGCGAAGAACTCGTCGTTGGCGGCGATGACTCCGGCGCCCAGCCGCCGGTCGGCGAGATCGGGGAGACGGGCGAAGGGGAAGTCGGCGGTGCGGTAGTCGGCGTACGGATCGCCGCCGGCGTACGGCAGGGCGTCACCGGTGAAGGAAGGAGGGCGCGCCGGGGATCCTGGCGCGGGTGCGCTGCGCGCGGGTGAGTCGCGCACGGGCGAATCGGGCGACGAGCCGGGCTCGGGCGCGGGCGAATCAGGCGCGGGCGAGTCGGGCGCGGGTGACGGAGCCGACGGGGCTTCGGACACGGTCAGTTGTTCCTTTCGCGGTTGTTCCCTTTCGCGGTCAGTCGTTCCTGCCGAGCAGCCGGCCCGAGGGTTCGGCGAGAACGCCGTCATGGACGATCCGGTCGCCGCGCAGCCATGTCGACCTGACGACCCCGTACAGACGCTTGCCCGCGTACGCCGTCACCTGGTTGCGGTGCTGGAGCGCCGCCGGGTCCACGGTGAAGGTCTCGTCCGGCGCGAGCACCACGAAGTCGGCGTCCCCGCCCGCCTCGATGGCGCCTTTGCGGCTCAGTCCCGCCAGCGCGGCAGGTCCCGACGACATCCAGCGCGCGACATCCTCCAGCGAATGGCCGCGGTCGCGCGCCGCGGTCCAGATCGCCGGAAGGCCGAGCTGAAGCGAGGAGATTCCGCCCCAAGCAGCGGCGAAATCCGGGGACTTGAGATCGGGCGTGCAGGGCGAGTGGTCGGAGACGACACAGTCGATCGTGCCGTCGGCGAGCCCCTGCCAGAGCGCGTCCCGGTTGGCGGCCTCACGGATCGGCGGGCAGCACTTGAACTCCGTTGCCCCGTCCGGGACTTCCTCGGCCGTGAGGGTCAGGAAGTGCGGGCAGGACTCGACGGTGATCCGTACCCCCTCGCGCTTCGCCGCGGCGATCAGCGGCAGCGCGTCCGAGGACGAGAGATGCAGTACGTGCACCCGGGCGCCAAGCTGTTTCGCCTGCGCGATGAGGCCCTCGATCGCCGCGTTCTCGGCGGCGCGCGGCCGGGACGCCAGGAAGTCGGCGTACGCGGGACCGCCGTGCTGGGGTGCCGCGGCCAGTTCGCCGGGGTCCTCGGCATGGACGATCAGCAGTCCGCCGAAGCCCGCGATCTCCGCCAGCGACTCCCCGAGCTGTTCGCCGTCCAGCTCGGGGAACTCCTCCACGCCCGAGGGCGACAGGAAGCATTTGAAGCCGAAGACCCCGGCGTCGTGCAGCGGCCGCAGATCCTCGGTGTTGCCGGGGATCGCGCCGCCCCAGAAGCCCACATCGACATGGACCTGGGGACGGGCCACCTCTTGCTTGGTCCGCAGATGGGCGACGGTCGTGGTGGGCGGCAGGGAGTTGAGCGGCATGTCGAGCAGGGTGGTGATCCCGCCGGCCGCGGCGGCGCGGGTGGCGGTACGGAAGCCCTCCCATTCGGTGCGCCCCGGATCGTTCACATGGACATGGGTGTCGACCAGCCCGGGAAGTACGGCATCGTCCCCGGCGTCCACCAGCCGCGCGCCCGCCGGGACCTCGGCACCGTACGGCAGGACGGCTTCGACACGTCCGCCGGCGACGGCGACCGAGGCCGCGCGGGTTCCCTCGGGCGTGACGACGCGCGTCGAACGCAGAACCAGGCTCACCCCGGACATCACTGTCGGCACCTCCACCATCTCTGCCCCTCGGATCTGCCCCTCGAACGAGAATTCAACGAACTGTTGAAGGAGTCTTCACTCCGGGCCCCGGCCCGTCAAGACCACATTTCCAGGGACCCGCCCATCCGGGACGCCGCCGCGCTAGACTTATGGACTTCCGTAGGGTGGAATTCATTTTTCACCAAGCAGAACGCGGCTCGCTCAAGCGAGGGCCGCGAAAGGATCAAGGAGGGCTCCGGGCAGGACCCCGAGAAGAATCGCCCCGGTAGGCTGCTTGCCTGGCCCCGCCCGCCCCGAAAGGACCGTTGACGTGCCGTCGTCCAGCGCCAGCACCACCGACGCCGCCAAATCAGCCGCCGCCGGCGGCGGCGTCCAGTCCCTTGAGCGCGCTTTCGACCTGCTCGAACGGATGGCGGACGCGGGCGGCGAGGTCGGGCTCAGCGAGCTCTCCGCCAGCAGCGGGCTGCCCCTGCCCACAATCCACCGGCTGATGCGCACCCTGGTCGCCTGCGGCTATGTGCGCCAGCAGTCCAACCGGCGGTACGCGCTCGGACCCCGGCTGATCCGGCTCGGCGAGTCGGCGTCGCGGCTGCTCGGCACCTGGGCCCGGCCGTATCTCGCCCGGCTGGTCGAGGAGACCGGCGAGACCGCGAACATGGCGCTGCTGGACGGCGACGAGGTCGTCTATGTCGCGCAGGTGCCGTCCAAGCACTCGATGCGGATGTTCACCGAGGTGGGCCGCCGGGTGCTGCCCCACTCCACGGGGGTGGGCAAGGCGCTGCTCGCGCACGCCCCGGCCGAGGAGGTCCGCGCCCTGCTCGCGCGTACGGGCATGCCCGCCGCCACCGAGAAGACGATCACCACTCCCGAGGGCTTTCTGGCGGCCCTGGAAGTGGTGCGCGGGTCGGGGTACGCGGTCGACGACAACGAGCAGGAGATCGGGGTCCGCTGTCTGGCGGTGCCGGTTCCCAACTCCCCCACGGCGGCGGCCATTTCGATCTCGGGCCCGGCGGGCCGGGTGACGGAGGAGGCCACGGAGAAGATCGTCCCGGTGCTCCAGGAGGTGGCGCGGGACCTGGCGGAGGCACTGGCGAACACGGCCCCGCAGTCGTGAGCGGTACGCGGCCACGTCGTGAGCGGTACGTGGACGGCGGGTGTGAACACGGTCAGCGGCAGGCGTGAACGCCATCAGCCCACCGACCGCCGGCGCGCCCCCGCCTCGGACTAGCGCGACCCCGGCACGTCCCCGAACAGGTCCACCGCGTTCCGTACGCTCATCAGCGCGGGACCGAGCGCGCTGACCGAACCGATCGATCCCACGATCAGGAGCAGGGAGCGGCGCATACGGGCGATCTCGGGAGCGCCGCCCGCCACCATCGCGGCCAGCGCCGCCAGTTCGTCCTCGGCGATGGCGCGGTCCCTGAACTCGACCGGGTAGCCGGCCAGCTCGCGCCGGAGCCGGGAAACAGCTCCGTTCAGCGCCGCCAGCCTCGGGTCCTCACCCTTCTCGGCCACCGGCGTCTGCCCCACACTCCGCAACAAAGCTTCCCCCTCATTCCGCTTGCGCCCGCACTTTTTTGTGTAGGGCACATCTTCGCGCTGATATTCCGATCCCAGGACGGTGGTCAGGCGCCAAGGTTCGCGGGCAAGTTAACGCCATCCCGCGCGGTAGGCGCCACTCCGCGGACGGAAAACGGCGGGAATGCGAACCGAATGCGAACGGAACACCTGTTGATCACTCGGTTGTGGCTGTCCGGCGCACCGCGCACGGACACGGCATCTGCTGTATGCAGGGCCCATGCCAGGCAGAGACAACGACATGACAGGCCCGCGTGACGCCACCCGGCACGGCACCGTCGCCGGCTTGCTGCTCGCCGCGGGCGGTGGCCGCAGACTGGGCGGCCGGCCGAAAGCGCTGCTGCCCCACCGGGGCCGCCCGCTGGTCGAACATGCCGCGCGGGCCCTGCGCGAGGGAGGCTGCGGTCCGGTGCACGTGGTGCTGGGGGCGGCGGCGGACGAGGTACGGCAGCGGGCCGAACTACCCGGATGCGTCCTGGTCGACAATCCGGACTGGGCCGACGGCATGGGGTCGTCGCTGCGCGCGGGACTCGCCTCACTGGCCGGTACGGACGCGGGCACGGTCGCGGTCGTCGTCCTGCTGGTGGACCAGCCGGGGATCGGTGCGGCGGCGGTGTCCCGGCTGCTGGCCGCGCCGGCCGTCGTACGAAGCGGTCCCGACGCGCTCGTGTCCGCTGCGTACGACGGCCGGCGCGGCCACCCCGTACTGTTCGGCGCCCACCGATGGGCGGAGATCGCGGCGGACGCGCGGGGCGATCGCGGGGCGCGCGACTATCTGCGGACACATGAGACCGAGATCGTTCTGGTCGAGTGCGGGGATGTCGCGCAGGCGTACGACATCGACACGGAGGAAGATCTGTCCCATCTGGAGTGAGCGGGGCGCGCGGAGTGAGCGGGGCGCGCCGTGAGCATCTGGCACCCGGCGTCATGATCTGTCGACCCTGAGAATCTCGACGTCAACAGACCATTGAACTTCCACCATGAGAAAACTAGTATCCACAGGTCAGAAGCGCCCATTCCCCCCACCCGGCGCCCACGACCGCATCCCGGTGCCACGGCACCGCGTGCCGTCCGAGGTGACCCGGCGGCTGCCGGGCACCGCCCGTGAAGGAGTGACCGTTCATGTCGTCCGCACCCGCGCCGTCACCGGCCATCGTCGACGCCGAGCCCCTGCCCCGGCAGGACGAGGTACTCACCGACGCCGCCCTCACCTTTGTGGCGGAGCTGCACCGGCGGTTCACCCCTCGCCGTGACGAACTGCTCGCCCGCCGCGCCGAGCGCCGCGCGGAGATCGCCCGTACCTCCAGCCTGGACTTCCTGCCGGAGACCGCGGCGATCCGCGAGGACGAGAGCTGGCGCGTGGCCCCCTCGCCGGAGGCGCTCGACGACCGGCGGGTGGAGATCACCGGGCCGACCGACCGCAAGATGACCATCAACGCGCTGAACTCCGGGGCCCGGATCTGGCTCGCGGACTTCGAGGACGCCCTCGCCCCCACCTGGGAGAACGTCGTCCAGGGCCAGCTTAATCTGAAGGACGCGTACGCCCGCCGCATCGACTTCACCGACCCGCGCTCCGGCAAGTCGTACGCCCTCAAGGACGTGGACCGGCTGGCGACGGTTGTGATGCGCCCGCGCGGCTGGCATCTGACGGAGCGTCATCTCCAGGTGGACGGGGAGCCCGTGCCCGGGGCGCTCGTCGACTTCGGCCTGTACTTCTTCCACAACACGGAGACCCTGATCGAGCTGGGCAAGGGCCCGTACTTCTACCTCCCGAAGACGGAGTCGCATCTGGAGGCCCGCCTCTGGAACGACATCTTCGTCTTCGCCCAGGACTACATCGGGATTCCGCGGTCCACCGTGCGCGCGACCGTGCTGATCGAGACCATCACCGCGGCGTACGAGATGGACGAGATCCTGTACGAGCTGCGCGACCACGCCTCCGGGCTCAACGCGGGCCGCTGGGACTATCTGTTCTCGATCGTGAAGAACTTCCGTGACGGCGGTGCCAAGTTCGTACTGCCCGACCGGAACGCCGTGACGATGACGGCCCCGTTCATGCGCGCGTACACCGAACTGCTCGTCCGCACCTGCCACAAGCGCGGCGCGCACGCCATCGGCGGTATGGCGGCGTTCATCCCGTCCCGCCACGACGCCGAGGTCAACAAGGTCGCCTTCGAGAAGGTCAAGGCCGACAAGGACCGCGAGGCGGCCGACGGCTTCGACGGCTCCTGGGTCGCCCACCCCGATCTGGTACCGATCGCGATGGCCTCCTTCGACGCGGTCCTGGGCGACCGCCCCAACCAGAAGGACCGCCTGCGCGAGGACGTCTCCGTGGCCGCCGGCGATCTGATCGCCATCGACTCCCTGAACGCCAGGCCCACTTACGAAGGCCTCCGTAACGCGGTCCAGGTCGGCATCCGCTACATCGAGGCCTGGCTGCGGGGCATGGGCGCGGTCGCGATCTTCAACCTGATGGAGGACGCGGCCACGGCGGAGATCTCCCGCTCCCAGATCTGGCAGTGGATCAACGCGGGCGTCGAATTCGACCACGAAGGCCGCACCCTGCGCGCCACCCCCGAACTCGCCCGGGCCCTCGCCGACGCCGAACTCACCGCGATCCGCGCCGAGATCGGCGAGGAGGCCTTCGCGTCCGGCACGTGGCAAGAGGCCCACGACCTGCTGCTGACGGTGGCCCTGGACCCCCACTACACCGACTTCCTCACCCTCCCCGCCTACGAACGACTCCGCGGCTGACAAGCCGGAACCAGCGCCAGCGAACGCCCCTGGGCCCGCTACGGACACCGGGGGCTCCATCGCAACCCCCCGCACAGGACTGGACACGCTGGGTACGGTTTCACTATTTTTCTTCCCAGGGTTTCAGAGAAAACAAGGGGGGCGCCGTGTCGCAGCACTTCATCGCTGTGGATGACGAGGTCTACGGCCTACTGAAGCGCGAAGCCGAACCTTTTGTCGACAACGACCCCAACAGTGTGCTGCGCCGGCTCCTCGATCTGAGCCCGCGCACGCCCCCGTCGGCAACAGCCCGTCGCAGGAGGCCGTCCATCGCACCGCTTCTGCGGGCGGGTCTGCTGACGGCGGGCCAGCGGCTGACATGGAGGCGCCGCAATCTCGGCGAGGTCTATACAGCCCATGTCCTAGAGACCGGATATCTGCGCCTTGAGGACGGCACCATCTGTGACTCCCCGTCCGGAGCCTGTGAAAGCGCGACGCACTGCACGGTCAATGGCTGGGAAGTCTGGCACACCGACGAAGGCATCTCTCTGGCGGACCTGCGTGCCCGCCTCTGACCGCGACGCACGCCACCACCCAGAGGGATCATGGATTTCACCGAGCGGATCTTCGCCTACCTCAAGTTCCACCAGTTACTCACCGACATGCACGGCGAGCAGTTCGAGAGCTTCTTTCACCGCCTGATGGGGGCACTGCATCAGGACTTCGTCCCCGTACGAACGCACGGGAATCTCGGCGACCTGGGAGCCGACGGGCTGCTGTTGCACGGTCGCACGCTCCATGCGTGCTTCGCACCCCAGACCCACGACTTCGCCGCAGTGAAAGCCAAGTTGCGCTCCGACCTCGGTAAGGCACGGGCCAAACGCAATGGGCATTTCGACGCTTTCGCCTTTGTGCACAACGACATCCGCGGTGTGCATCCGCAGATAAGCGTCCTCCTCAGCGAGACCCAGGAGGAGATCAGACCACTGCGGCTGTATGTGTACGGCAAGGACTGGCTGTGGCAGGAGTTCATGCGGCTCGACCGCGTAGCAGCCGAGGACCTGCTCGGCTGTCCGATCGCCGTACAGGACAAGACGTACGGCATCGGCCTCACCGATCTGGAACCACTGCTGAGGCAGTTACAGCAGCGGAAGGACACCGCGGAGCCGCTGGAAGACCTCCCCATCGTCAACCAGCACAAGATCGAGTACAACAGCCTCAGCGCCGAGGTGCGCGACGAACTGGTCCGGGCTCTGCGTCACAGCTATCTGGTCGACGAGTACTATGCCCGGATCACTCGGGTAGACGAGCACGATCTCGTGGCCCGCGGCTTCCGGATCTACTACGACCAACTCCGTCAATCGACCTCGGACCCCGAGTTGCTCTGGCTCGAACTGGAGAAGTACGTGGTGGGGAACGAACGGGTCACCCTCCGTACCGGCTGGGCCGCCTCGGTGGTCATCGCCCACTTCTTCGAGCGCTGCGATGTCTTCGACGTACCGCCTCCGGACTGGGTCCCCTCGACGACCGGGAAGGAACGGGTGTGATCACTCCCACTAAGGGCATCGCTCCCGACCGGGCACTGCTCGCCGTCGGCGCTCAGATCATGATGATTCTTGATGAACCACTCACCGTGAGCCAGACATGGGCCCGTTTCAGGGAGAACCGTGCCAGGCTTCAGCACCACACACCGGTCTCCTTCGAGTGGTTCGTACTCGCTCTGGACGTCCTCCACGCGCTGGGCGCCGTTGAACTACGACGGGATCTGCTCTTCGCCAGGAGGAGGGACGATGCTGCGCCGGCTGTCCGCTGACCATGACTCGTTCCGTACCGTCGTTTTCGGCTCCGGTATGAATCTGATCATCGCCGACACGACAGATTCCTCGCGGGAAACCGACAGCCGCAACGGTACGGGCAAGTCAAGTCTTGTCGAGCTGATCCACTTCCTGCTGGGAGCCAATACCGGCAAGAAGAGCCTCCCGGCGCACCGTGCGCTCAAGGGCACGACGTTCTCCCTTGAGATGGACTGGCCAGGAAACGGTCCGCTGGCCGTACAACGCAAAGGTGCCGATCCGGGTTTCGTGCGGATCGACCCGAACATCCGAGCCGATCCGAGCCGACTCTTCGACATGCCGGGGCCGGCCGTCATTTCCACCGCGGAGTGGAACCGGCTCATCGAACGTGACCTCTTCGGCCTGCGTGAATCCCACCTCGGAGTCTCCGGGCGAGCCATGCTGTCCTTCCTGATCCGGCGGATCGCGTCGAAGTCGTTCAACGATCCCGTGCGCTCCTTCCCTCAGCAGTCGGAAGCCGCAGCCTCGGCGAATCTCGCCTATCTCCTCGGACTCGACTGGCGGCTCGCCGGAGAGTTCCTCGACCTCGCGGCACGCGAGTCGACCCGTCGACAGCTCAAGAAGGCTGTGGACGATCCGGTGTGGGGACGCATCGTAGGCAGTACGGCAGACCTGCGCGGGCAGATCGCGCTGGCGGAGAACGAAGTCGACCGGCTCAAGGAAGAGATCCGCGACTTCCGTGTGGTGCCCGCCTACGAGGAACTCAAGGCCCGGGCCGATGACATCAACCGCCGGATCCGCGCCATCTCCAACGAGGACGTAGTCGACCACCGCAATCTTGAGGACCTGCGGAATTCGGTGACCGAGACAGCCGAGACCGACATCGGTTATGTGAGCCAGGTCTACCAGGAACTCGGGATCGCGCTTGGCGACCAGGTACGCCGAAGGTTCACGGAAGTGCAGGCGTTCCATGAGTCCATCGTCCGCAACCGCCGCCGCTACCTCAATGAGGAACTCACGTCCATCGAGGCCCGTCTTGCCGCCCGCAGAAGCGAGCGTGAGCGGCTCGGCGAGGAGCTGAGCCTTGTCCTCAAGACCCTGAAGGAGGGCGGCGCGCTCGAAGCGCTGACCGCGCTGCAGCAGGCGCTGGCCCAGAAACAGGCCTCCGTGGAAGCGCTCAAACACCGCTACGAAGCGGCACAAGCGTTGGAGAGCAGCGCGCGCCAGATCACCGCGAAACGAGCCGAGTTGCAGCAGGCCATGGCGGCCGACCTCGATGAACGACCGGAGCAGACACGCGAGGCCATCCTGCTCTTCGCCGAATACGCCCGCCGCCTATACGGGCCGGGGCACGAAGCGTATCTGCGAATCAACTCCGGTACGCACAGCCTCAAGATCTCCCCGCATCTGGACAGGGACGGCAGTCTCGGCATCGGCAGCATGGTGATCTTCTGTTTCGACCTGACCATCTCCGTGATCGCTCATCGTCACGGCCGTGGGCCCGACTTCCTTGTACACGACAGTCATCTCTTCGACGGGGTCGACGACCGCCAAGTCGCCGCAGCCCTGACCCTGGCCGCCGAAGTGGCGGAGGTCGAAGGCATGCAGTACATCGCCACCCTCAATTCCGACGATCTCAACAAGGCACGCCATCGGGGCTTCGAGCCCGGGTGGCATGTCATCGAACCTCTGCTGACCGACGCGAGCGAATCCGGTGGGCTCTTCGGCTTCCGCTTCTGACAAGTAGGGCAGGAGCTCAGTGGTCGCTGGGCGACGGGAGTCTGGGGACGCTGGCGATGAGGCGGCGGGTGTAGGGGTGGGTGGGGGTGCCGAGGACCGCGGGGGTGTCGCCCTGTTCGACGATGCGGCCGTGTTCCAGTACCGCCGTACGTTCGCACAGGGCGGCCACCACCGAGAGATCGTGGGAGACCATCGCGATGGTGAGGCCTCTGGTCTCCTTCAGTTCGATCAGCAGGTCCACGATTCTGACCCGGGTGGTGACATCGAGGGCGCTGACCGGTTCGTCGGCGAGCAGGATCCGGGGCTCGCAGACCGTGGCGCGGGCGATGGCTATGCGCTGGCGCTGGCCGCCGGAGAACTCGTGCGGGTAGCGGGCCGCCGCGTCCGCCGGCAGGCCGACTGCCTCCAGCGCCGCGGCCACCCGGGGGTCGTCCTGGCGGGAGCGGGTCAGGCCGAGGGAGCGCAGGGGCTCCGAGACGATGCCGCCGACCCGCTGGCGGGGGTCGAGGGACGAGTACGGGTCCTGGAACACGCTCTGTACGGCGCGCCGGAAGCGGCGCATCTGTTCGCGGTCGCGAAGCCGGAGGTCGGTTCCGTCGAACAGGATCCGTCCGGTCGTGGGCCGGGTGAGGCCGAGCAGCAGCCTGAGCACGGTGGTTTTCCCGGCCCCCGACTCGCCGACCAGACCCACGCTGTGGCTGGCGGTGATGTCGAGCGAGATGCCGTGCAGGACGGGCGGCGAGCCGCGGTACGCGAAGCCCGCGTCGCGTGCGGACAGGACCGGCACGTCCCTGGCCGGGGAGTCCGCGGCTGCCGGGGCCCCGGCCGAGCCGGGCGCTACCGGGTTCGGCCGGACCTGGTTGGGCGGGGCCGAGCCGGGCTCGACCGGGTTCGGCGGGACCTGGTTGGGCTGCCGGCCGGGCGGGATCGAGTCGGGGCGGATCTGGTTGGTCATCGGACGATCCGTTCCAGTGCGCTTTCCAGGTGGCGGGCGCTGTCCACCAGATCCCGGGTGTACGGGTGGCGGGGCCGCCGTACGATCTCGTCCACCGTCCCCGACTCGACCGCCGACCCGTCCTTGAGCACCACGACATGGTCGGTCACCGCCGAGACGACCGCCAGGTCGTGGCTGACGAACAGCAGCGCCATGTCCCGCTCCGCGACCAGTCCGTCCAGCAGGGCGAGCACCTCCGACTGGACGGTGACATCCAGGGCGGTGGTGGGCTCGTCCGCGATCAGCAGGGCGGGTTCGCAGGCCAGGGCCATGGCGAGCGCGACCCGCTGGCGCTGGCCGCCGGAGATCTCGTGCGGGTAGGCGCGGATGATCCGGTCCGGTTCGGGAAGCCGTACCTGTTCGAGCGCCTCCCCCACCGCGCGGCGCAGCGCGGCTCCGCGCAGCCCGCGCCGGCGGCGCAGCGGACCCGCGACCTGGCCGCCGATCCGCATCAGCGGGTCGAGCGCGGTGAGCGGCTCCTGGAAGACGATCGTGGCGGCCCTGCCGCGCAGACCGGTCAGCCGCTGCTCGGTCGCGCCGACGACCTCGGCGCCGGGTCCTTCCGGGCCCGATCCGAGGACGATGCTGCCGGAGGCCGTCATCCCGGGCGGCAGCAGGCCCAGGACGGCGAGGGCGGTGAGGGACTTGCCGGAACCTGACTCGCCGACCAGGCCGAGCCGGGAGCCCGCGCCGATCGAGAACGACAGATCGGAGACGAGGGCCCGGCCCTGGTCGGTACGGATCGTCAGTCCCCGGACGTCGAGCACCGTGGCGGCGGGAGTGGCCGGGCCGGAGGGGACTGCCGGGCCAGAGGGGTTGGGGGCGGCCGGGCCGGGGTCCCCGCCGTCGGCCCGACCGGGCCGACGGTCCCCGTACGGGGAGTCTTCGCGCCGGGAACGGCGGGCCCGGACTTCTCGAACTCGTTCATCGGGTCCTCCGCCGCGTGGGATCCAGCGTGTCGCGCAGCCCGTCCGCGATCAGATTGACCCCGACCACGAGCATGACGAGCAGCACCCCGGGGGCGATGACCCCCGTGGGCGCGGTGAACACGGTCGCCTGTGCCTCGTGCAGCATCCGTCCCCATGAGGCGTTCGGCGGCGGCGCGCCGAGGCCCAGGAACGACAGACTCGCCTCGGCCATGACCGCGAGGCCGAACTGCTGGGCGAGGTTCACCACCAGCGTGGGCCAGATATTGGGCAGTACATGCCCGGTGATCACACGCGGCCACGAGGTTCCCGAGGTGCGGGCGGCCGTGATGTAGTCCAGCGCCAGCACGCGTTTGACCAGGATCCGGGTCAGCCGGGCGATCACGGCGGTCATCGCGAACCCGATGGCGAGGACCGCCGTACCGAGCGAGGCCGACCGCGCCGCCACCATCAGCATGGCCAGCAGCAGGGTCGGAAAGGCGATCAGTACGTCGAGCAGGGTGGACAGGGTGTCGTCGAGCCAGCGCGTGGCGAAGCCCGCGGCCAGTCCGGCGCAGACACCGAGCGCCGCGCCGATCGCGATCGCGCCGAGCCCGGCCTCCAGAGCGATCCGCGCGCCGGTCATGAGCTGGGTGAGCAGGTCACGGCCGAGCTTGTCCGTACCGAGCAGATGCGGCAGACCGGGGGGCGCGAGCCGGCCGCCCGAGGTGTCGTCGGGGGCGTACGGGACCCAGAACAGCGAGAGCAGCGCGACGGCGACGATCAGCCCGACGAGTACGCAGCCGGCCACCAGGGCGGGCGAGCGCCGCCCGCGCGAGGCTCCCGCAGCCGTACCGGGTTCCTTGCCCGTACCCGTGTCCGTGTCCCGAGCCGTCTTGGTCAGCTTGGTCGGCTCCATGGCGTTGGCCGGCTCCATGGCGGTCGGCTCGCTCATCGGGCACCTCCCGACAGCCGGCCGCGCAGCCGGGGATCGATCAGCCGCTGTGCGATGTCGCCGAGGAAGCCGATGACCAGGACGGCGAACGTACTCACGAACAGCACCCCTTGGACCGTCGGGTAGTCGTGCTGCGCGACGGCCTGGGCGAGCATGCTGCCGAGCCCCGGCAGCGCGAACACCGTCTCGACCACCACCGCGCCGAGCAGCGTGGTGGCGAGTTCGATGGCGAGGACGGAGACGACCGGTACGGCGCCGTTGCGCATGCCGTGCCGCCACATCGCGTGGCTGAAGGACGAGCCCAGGGCCCTGGCGGTACGCAGATAGTCGCTGCCGAGCACGTCCAGGGCCGCCGACCGTACGTAGCGGATCAGCGAGGCGGACATCACCAGGGCGACCGTGATCACCGGCAGGGCCAGCGAGGTGAGCGCCTCCCCCGGCTCGGCCCAGCCGTCCTGCGGGAAGCCCCCGGCGGGCAGCACCCCGAGTTGCAGCGCGAAGACCGTGATGAGGATCATCCCGATCCAGAAGACCGGTACGGCGATGCCCAGTTGGGAGATTCCGCTGATGAGCGTGCCGTACCAGGTGGCCGAGCGGTGCGCCGCGACGAAACCGACCGGGACCGCGATCAGCACGGCCAGTACGAAGGACAGCAGCGTCAGCGGGACGGTGACATCGAGCCGCGAGGTGATCTCCGGACCGACCGGGAGCGTGCTGATGAACGAGTTCCCGAGGTCGAAGGTGGCCAGTTGATGGAGCCAGGTGACGAACTGCTCGGGCAGCGGGCGGTCCGAGCCGATCTCGTGGCGGGCCGCGGCGATCTGCTCGGGGCTCGCGCCGACCGCGAGCAGTGAGTTCGCCGGGTCACCGGGCAGCGTCCGCAGCAGCAGGAAGATCACCACGCTGGCCAGGAAGAGTGAGCCGGCCAGGAACGCCAGCCGCCGCAGCAGATAGGAGATCATCAGGGGAGGGGACCGATCGACGTGAGCACGGAAGCGGGGCTTCCCGCCGTACGGGCCCAGCGGCCGGAGTCCGGTCGACCGGCGGCCAGGAGGGCCCGTACGGCGGTGGGGAACATCAGCTCTTCTTGATGGCGTAAGCGTAGAACTGCGAGTTGAGCCCGTTGAGCGGGTAGCCCGACAGCTTGGTCGACGCCACCACGATCTGCGGGTAGAGATACAGCCAGTCGCTGGCCGCGTCCTCCGCGATCTGGTTGTTGACCTTCTTCAGCAGCGCCGTCTGCTCTTCGGTCGTGTCCGACTGCTCGGCCTGCTTCACCCACTCGGTGACCTGCTTGTTGTCGTAACCCCAGTAGAAGTCCGGGTCCCCGTACCAGACGATGTCCCGGTCGTTGACATGCTCCTGGAGCGTCGCGCTGAAGTCGTGGTTCTTGTAGACCTTGGTGTACCACTCGTCCGGCGTGATGATGTTGATCTTGACATTGATGCCGACCTTGGCCAGTTCCGACTTGATGAAGGTGGCCGCGGTCGGGTGCGGGTCGTAGTTCGGGGTGTCGAGGGTGAAGTCGAAGCCCTTGGCGTAACCGGCCTCCGCGAGCTGCTTCTTGGCGAGTGTCACGTCGTACGGATTGACCTTGGTGAGGTCCTCGTACCACGGGTCGGTCGGCGGGACCATGGAGCCGATCAGCGTGCCATGGTCGCCCCAGACCGACTGGAGCAGCTTCTTGTTGTCGATCGCCGAGCTGACGGCCTTGCGCACCTTCACGTTGTCGAAGGGCTTGACCTTGTCGTTGAAGGCCAGCAGCAGCTTGGTGGTCGACTTCCCGTCGTTGACCTTGTAGGCCGGGTTGCTCGCGAACTGGTCGAGGGCGTCCGGGCTCTGCTCGCTGGTCACCACGTCCACGGCGTTGGTGAGGAGCGCGTTGTTGAGGGCGGTCGCGTCCTTGTAGTAGTGGAAGACGACCTTCGCGTTGGTCGCGGGCGGGCCCCAGTAGCCGGGGAAGCGGTCGAGGCTGAGCGCGGAGCCCCGGGTCCACTTGTCCAGCTTGTACGGTCCCGTGCCGTCCTCCGAGGTCTTGAGGTCCTTGGCCTCGGAGTTGACGACCCACACATAGCTGAGGTTGTAGACGAACGAGATCGACTTGGACGACAGGGTCACCGCGACGGTCGCCGGGTCCGGGGTGGCGATCGACTTGATCATGTCGAAGCTGCTCTTGCGCGCCGACTGGGAGTTCTCGGCGGTCACCTTCTCGATGCTGTACTTCACATCCGCGGAGGTGAGTTTCTTACCGGAGTGGAAGGTCACACCGTCGCGGAGCTTGAAGGTGTACGTGAGGCCGTCCGGGCTCACGGTGTAGTCCTCGGCGAGCTGCTTCTCGACCTTGCCGCTGTCGGTGAGCCTGAACAGGCCCTCGTAGACATTGCCGTTGAGCGCCTCGGTGACGCCCTGGCCGCCGCCTCCGGTGTTGTCCAGATTCTGCGGTTCGTAGAGCGAGCCGACGCCGATGGTCGCGTTCTTGTCGTACGAGCCGGAGGGCGTCGTGCTCTTGTTGTCGTTCCCGGAGCCGCAGGCGGTGAGGGCCAGGGCCAGGGTGACCGCGAGGGCGCCGCCGAGCAGCGGCCGGGACAGCGGTCCGGGCAGCGGCGAGGACGACGCCGTGCGGAGCGGTGCGGACTTTCTCATCTCTTCTACTCCTGATCAACGGCCGGACGGGGCCCGGGGAGGGGCCGCTCCGGCTGTGGTGCCGTGGTGGGTTTGGCTCAGCTCAGCGAGTAGCCGCCGCGGAAGACCGGGACCTTCTCGCCCGCGTGGACGGGCAGGTGCAACCGGTTCTGCCGGGGCGGCAATGGACAGTTGTACTGAGCGGAGAATCCGCACGGCGGCACGAAGGCGCGGTTGAAGTCGAGTATCACGGTTTCGCTCTCCCCCTCACGCGGGACGAACAGGAACCGGCCCGCGCCATAGGTGTCGGCGCCGTTGGTCGGATCGCCGAAGACCAGGAGGAGCGTTCCGTCGTCGTCGAAGGCCGACAGCGTGTAGTCCACGCCGTCCAGTGTGACGTGGATATCACCGGGAACGACCAGTTCCCGGTGGCCTCCGCTGTCCCTGATGTGCTCGAACGGAACGCGGCGGTCGGTGGCGACGGGGGTGTAGGCGGCCTCGACCACCCAGTCCGGCCGAAAAGGGTAGGTGTCGATGGACGAGAAGTGCTGGATCGCCGGGGCGTCGGCGTCCCAGAGGCGCAGGGCGTGCTCGGGCTCACCCGTGTGGAGATTGGTCCGCCGCACGGTGGTGACGGTCACATGGCCGCCGCGCCCGTCCCCATCGAGCTGTGCCTCTTCCGCGGCCTTGGCCTCCTCGGCGTCGGTCCCCTGCGGCAGCCAACGGGTCTCGACCAGTGCCAGATTCCCGAGCGGCCCGGTGACGGCGGCCTGCCGGGAGGCCCGCCAGGCCTCGAAGCCCGCCTGCGCGACGGCTATGGCCGGGGAAGAAGCACGGGTTTGTACGGACATGCGTAACTCGCTCCGGTCTACGTCAAAGGTTCGATCCGGCGCGAGTTGTCGCTGTCGGGTCTGGAACGAGTGGATCGTACATGCGAGGGATCATTTCCAGCCATAATCGCCCACTCTTCGAGACAGCCGTCTCATACCCGGGCCTCTGACGTCCTTGGAGCGCGCTTCGAGTGCCCTTCGCATGCGCCTCGAATGCGCTTCGTCGCGCTGCGGGTGTGCTTGGGCCGATGAGTTCTGGTGGCGGGGCGGGTCTGCCCTTTCATGAACACGAACACGAACGTGAACACGAAGGTTGATCTTTTCGATCTCGGCCCCGCATGCCGACGGGTGGCCGGACTGGTGGACGGTATTCGCGACGAGCACCTCACGGGGCCGACGCCGTGTCCCGCGTACACGGTGCGGGAGATGCTCGGGCATCTCGTCGGGCTGACGGTGGCGTTCCGGGACGCGGCACGGAAGGAGCTGGGTCCGACCACGGACACGGCGCCGGGCGCCGCGCTGCCCGTACTCGTCGACAACTGGCGTGAGCTGCTGCCGGGGCAGCTCGACGAACTGGCCGCGGCCTGGCGGGCGCCGGAGGCATGGCAGGGCGCGACGCGGGTCGGCGGGGTCGATCTGCCGGGGGCGGTCACGGCGGCGGTGGCACTGAACGAGGTCCTGATCCACGGCTGGGACCTGGCGCGCAGTACGGGCCAGGAGTACGCCGCCGACGAGGCGAGCCTCCAGGTGTCCTACGGGATGCTGGCGCCGGCGGCGGACGCGGAACCGGCTCCGGAGGGTCCGTTCGGGCCGCCGATCGTGCTGCCGCCGGGGGCGCCGCTGCTGGACCGGGTCATCGGCCTGAGCGGCCGCGATCCGGGCTGGCGCCCGGCCTGACACCGGACCGCAGCGTGTGAACGGGGGCAGGTCCGGGCCGCCCGCCCGGAGGCCGGGGGGCCTTACGGTCGGCCGCGCCCGGACCTGCCCCCGCCGTTCGTCCTGGATCGCCGGACGGGCGAAGAACCAGCCCGTCCGACAACCGAGGGCAACGGCTCGGCGGGCGTGGCCGCCGAGCCGGCCGCCCGCGAAGTGGCGTCCGGCCATCGGCGGCGGCGCCCGTGCGTCAGGACACAGCCAGCAAGGCGCGGGCCTGCTGCTGGAAGTGGGCGTCCGCCGCTATGAGGCTTCTGGTGTGGCCCGTGGGCCAGACTCTGCGGTCTCGTTCCGCCAGGTCCCTCAGACGGGCGCGGTGGTCCGGCGTCAGGGCCGCCGGGCCCAGGGCCGTGAGCGCGTCCAGGGCCCCTTGAGGATCGGCATTCCGTTCGGCCGCGGCGAGCAGTGTGGCGGCCAGGTCGGCGGGGTCCTGGGTGGAAGGGGCCACGGCGAGCAGGGCCAGGGCGACCGACGGCGCGCGATGGAGGTCCGTCAGATGGTGCTCCAGCGCCGGGACCAGCGCGGCGGCGGCCGGGCCGAGTCGGGCGGCGGCCCGTGCCGCCCGTATCGCCGTCCAGCGCGCCCATTCGTTGTCCGCGTCCGCCAGTACGCCCGCGATCACCGGCACGGCATCGTCCGGGTCACCGGTCAGTCGCCACAGCGCGAGGGCCGTCTCCAGGTCGGCGTCCATCCGCGGGGTCGTCCGGCGGTCGCCCTCCCCGCCGAGGGCCGCCCGGAGCACCGGAAGCAGTACGGTCGCGTCCTGGCCCAGCGCGTCGACGGCGCCGACTGCCTCCCGTATCCGGTGGAGGTCGCCGCCGGCCAGTTCGGCGGCGAGCGCGGTCAGCAGCGGTTCGCTCTCGCCGGTGAGTCCGTGCAGTGCCCGCGCCGCCGCGAACCGGCCCTCGTCCGGCCCCGATACGGCCGCCTCCCGCAGTGGCGCGACGGCCCCGGCAGGATCCACGGCCGCCAGGGCGCGCGGTACGACGAGGGGGAACCGGCGCAGTGCCGCGACGAGTTCGGGAAAGGCGGGCGCTGCACGCTCGCCCCAGTGCGTGAGCAGCCGGGTCAGATGGATCGGCTCGTTCCCCTGGAGTTCCGGGTCGGCCAGCCGCACGCGGACGGCGGTCAGCAGCTCCGGGTGGTACGGGAACGACGGGGCGTCCCGCCCGTCCGGGAAGCCGACCGCCGCGCCGAGGGCGCCGGGACGCTCGGGCAGATCCCGCGCGAGCAGCGGGGCCGCCCGCTCCGGGTCCACCCGGACGAGGGAGCTGAGCGCGCGGTCCGCGAGATCGCCGCCGCCCGCCGCCAGGGCGGCCAGCGCCGGAGCCGCGGGAGCCGCGTGCGGGCCCAGCTTGTCCAGGACGAGGAGTGCCGTACGCGCCGACGACGGGTCGCCCAGTAGCCCGATCACCGCGGACGCGAGCCGCGCCGGAGCGCTGCGCGAGAAATCGCACGCCTGCTCGGCGGCCCACAGCCCCTCCGCCCTGCTCTCCGCGCCCGGAGCGCGCAGAGCGGCGTCGAGCAGGAAGAGCGCCGCCTCACGGTCCGCGGACGTGTCACGCTCCAACAGCTCTGCGACGATGTACTGAAGGGGCTCCGTCCGGTCCTGATCGAATCGGTCGGCGACCAGATCGTCCAGCGGAAGCAGCGACACCGCCGTCTCGTGGTGTGCGGGCGTCCAGGGCAGCCCGGTGTCCAGCGAGGCGAGGACCGCGGCGATCCTCAGCTCCGGCGGCTCCCCCGGGTCGAGCGCCGCGACCACCCCGGGCGCCGAGCCCACCGGGTCGAGCAGCACGATCCCGGAGAGCAGTTCGGCTCGTACGAGAGCGTCCTTCTCCCGCTCACGCCGCCGCAGCAGCACCGGAAGCACCGTCCGCGCCTCTCCCGTACCGGCCGCCGTCCAGACCGCCGCCTGCCGCAGCCGCGCGTCGCCGTCCTCCACGAAGGGCAGGATCAGGGGCAGTTGGGCGATGACCGCCGCCCGGCAGGCACCGGGCTCGGACTCGCTCGGGCCGCGCTCATGCTCGCCCTCCGCTATTCCGCCGAGCAGGACGAGCAGGTCCGGACTCCGGACCCCGGCCGCTGCCAACCGCGCCAGATACGGCACGGCCCGCGCGGTGGCGTCGTACACCGAGCCCTGGTGGAAGATGCTGCCGTACAGCTCGTCCAGAGCCGCCGACCCCTCTTCCTCGTCCTCGCTCGCCAGCCCCCGGAGCAGCCCGGGCACATCGGCCGCGCTGCCGTAGGCGTGCTGAAGGTCCGCCCAGGGCTGGGCGTCCAGATCGGCGAATACCTGTACGAGATCCATGGCCCGAATCGTGCCACGGGGGTCCGACAACGCCCCGTCTTGTCCACAGGCCAGGCACTCAGTCCGCGTTCAGCCCCCGCCCGTGCGCCTCGTCGTACGCCGCCCGCGACCGCGCGATCGTCACCCGGTGGCGCTCCGCCCAGTCCGTCAGCCCCAGGAGCGAGGCGTGCAACTCGCGGGCGACGGATGTCAGTTCGTACTCGACCTTGGGCGGGACCGTGGGGTGCGCGGTACGGATCAGCAGCCCGTCGCGCTCCAGATTCCGCAGGGTCAGTGTGAGCATCCGCCGGCTGATCCCCTCGATGGAACGCTCCAGTTCGGTGAACCGGATCGGCCCATGGGCGGCCGCGATCAGGATCAGGACGCTCCATTTCCCGGCGACCCTGTCAAGAACTTCCCGCACGGGGCACGCCTGCGCGTGCACGACCTGCGACGTTACCCGCGTGTTCCCCTGGGACATCGAAGTGCCTCCTTACGACGGACTCCACGGTCACTCACGATAACCCCCGTTACATATCGTGCACCTTTGGAGGTCCAAGCCATGGTCCAAGCCATGGACGGGGTCGTCTCACCCTCCCGTCACTCCCGCTGGACAGCGCTGGTCGTGCTGTGCGCGGGGACCCTGATGACCGTCCTCGACGGCAGTATCGTGACCGTGGCGATGCCCGCCATCCAGTCCGGTCTCGGCTTCTCCCCGGCCGGTCTCGCCTGGGTCGTCAACGCCTATCTCATCGCCTTCGCCGGGCTTCTGCTGCTGGCAGGCCGGCTCGGCGATCTCATCGGCCGGCGGCGGATGTTCGTCTCGGGGCTCGCCGTCTTCACCGCCGCTTCGGTGCTCTGCGGGGTCTCCACCAGCTCCGGTGCCCTGATCGCCGCGCGCTTCGCGCAGGGCATCGGCGGGGCGATGACCTCGGCGGTCGTCCTGGGCATGTTGGTGGCGCTGTTCCCCGAGGGCCGTGACCGGGCCAGGGCGATCGCCGTGTTCAGCGCGGTCGGGGCCGCGGGCGGGGCGCTCGGCACCTTTCTCGGCGGCGCCCTCACCTCTGCTCTCGGCTGGCACTCGATCTTCCTGATCAATCTCCCGATCGGGGTGGCCGCGCTGATCGCCGCCCTGCGCGTCCTGGCGGACGACCGCGGCCAGGGCCTCGGCAAGGGGGCCGACTACGCGGGCGCGGTCCTGGTCACCGCGGCGCTGATGCTCGGAGTCCACACCATCGTCAGGGCCGCGGCCCGCGGCTGGACGTCCACCCCGACGCTCGGTTTCGGGGCGCTGTCCGTGCTGCTGCTCGCGGCCTTCGCCGTACGGCAGGTGTACGCGGCCGATCCGCTCCTGCGGCCGCGGCTGCTGCGCTCCCGGACCCTGGCGGGCGCGAATCTCGTCCAGCTCCTGATGGTCGCCGGGATGTTCACCTTCCAGTATCTGGGCGCGCTCTACATCCAGCGGGTGCTGGGCTTCGACGAGTTGCTGACCGGCATCGCTTTCCTGCCCGCGCCGCTGGTCATCGGGGTGCTGATGCTCGGCTTCTCGGCACGGCTGACCGTACGGTTCGGGCCCCGGCGGGTGCTGCTGTCCGGGCTCGCGCTGATCGTCACCGGGCTGGCGGTGCTCGGACGGGCGCCCGCGGACGGTACGTACGCGATGGACGTACTGCCCGTGATGCTGCTGCTCGGGACCGGCTTCGGGCTGGCCATGCCGGCTCTCACGGGCCTGGCGATGGCGGACGTGCGGCCCGAGGACGGCGGTCTGGCGTCCGGCCTGTTCAACACCGGCCAGGTGGTGGGCGGGGCGCTCGGTCTGGCCGTCACCGCGGCTCTCGCCTCCGGCCGGACCCGCGAGTTGCTCGGTGCGGGCGACGACGCGATCGCGGCCCTGAGCGGTGGCTATCAGCTCGCGTTCCGTACGGCGGCGGGCCTCGCGGTGGTGGCGCTGCTGGCCGCGGCGGCTCTCCTCCGTACAGAAGGGCCGCGTACGGAAAAGCCCCGCAAGAAGAGGGCTCGCACTGTCAAGTCCGGTACGGGAAAGCCTCGTACAGGTGAGCCACGTACGAACGAGCCGCGAACCCCTACCACCCATACGGGTTGATCCCGGACCACTCGCGTAATCTCGTGATCCGGCCGGTGCGCGCCTGGGGAACCGGCGCGCACCACGGGGGAAAGGGCCGGTACGTGATCCACGCGCTCCGCAGACTGCTGCGCGTCCTGCTGGTCCCGGCGATGTGCGTCATCAGCACCGCGTGCGCCGGTACCCCGCAAACACCGGCCGCGCTGGACGAACCGGCGAAGAAGGAGATCGCGATGCGGCTCGTCTCCAGCGCGGAGAACTCCTCACTGGACTGGAAGGCCCAGTACGGCTACATCGAGGACATCGGCGACGGCCGCGGCTACACCGCCGGAATCATCGGATTCTGCACCGGCTGCGGCGATCTCCGCCTGGTCGTCCAGCGGTACACGAAGGCCCGCCCCGGGAACGCGCTTGAGCGTTTCCTCCCGGCACTGCGGGGGGTCGAGGGCAGCGCGTCCCACGAAGGGCTCGGCCGCGCCTTCACCGACGCCTGGAAGAAGGCGGCCAAGGATCCGGCCATGCGGCAGGCCCAGGACGCGGAGCGCGACCGGATGTATTTCGGTCCGGCCGTCGCGCGGGCCAAGGCCGACGGACTGGGCGCGCTGGGGCAGTTCATCTACTACGACGCCTATGTGATGCACGGCTATGCCGACACCAAGGGCTCGGCCGGCTTCCGTACGATCCGCGAACGCGCCCTGCGCCGGGCCGAGTCGCCCGCTCGCGAGGGCGACGAGACCGCGTATCTCGGCGCGTTCCTGGACGCGCGGGCCGCCGCGATGCGCGGCGAGCGGTCCCACTCCGACACCAGCCGGATCGACACGGCCCAGCGGGTCTTCCTCGACCGGGGCAATCTGGCTCTCGACCCTCCGCTCGACTGGACGGTGTACGGCGACCGTTACCACATCGCCGACAAGTAGCACCCGCCGGAGCGGTCGACTTGTAGTCAACTGTCCGGCCCTCACGCCCTCTTCACACCCGACCGGGTATACGACACCTCCCGCCTTTGGTAGGAAAGCTTCCTAACAGATAGCGCAACCAGGAACTCTCCCCATGGAGGTCAGGGTGCCCACCCCCCACATACGCACTGTCCTGCTCGCACTGACGCTCGTCGCTCTTCCCGTCACCGCCACCACCCTGGCGAACGCGGCACCGAACCCCACCGCCCTCGCGCCCGCCGCCCCCGCCGCGGCGGCGGGACTCGACGACCCGGCGAAGAAGGAGATCGCCATGCAGCTCGTCTCCAGCGCGGAGAACTCCTCACTGGACTGGAAGGCCCAGTACGGCTACATCGAGGACATCGGCGACGGCCGCGGCTACACCGCCGGAATCATCGGATTCTGTTCCGGTACGGGCGACATGCTGGACCTCGTCGAGCTGTACACCAGCCGCAAGCCGGGCAACCCGCTCGCCTCGTATCTGCCCGCCCTGCGCAAGGTCGACGGCACCGACTCGCACCAGGGTCTGGACCCGGGCTTCACCTCGGCCTGGAAGCAGGCCGCCAAGGACTCCGCGTTCAAGACCGCGCAGAACGACGAACGCGACCGCGTCTACTTCAACCCGGCCGTGAACCGCGGCAAGCAGGACGGGCTCGGCACGCTCGGGCAGTTCACGTACTACGACGCCATCGTGATGCACGGCGACGGCGGCGACAGCACCAGCTTCAGCAATATCCGCAAGCGCGCCCTGGCCAAGGCGAAGACCCCGGCCCAGGGCGGCGACGAGCGACAGTATCTGCACGCCTTCCTCGACGCCCGGGTCTGGGCGATGAAGCAGGAGGAGGCACACGAGGACACCAGCAGGGTGGACACCGCGCAGCGGGTGTTCCTCAACAAGGGCAATCTGAACCTGGATCCGCCGCTGGACTGGAAGGTCTACGGCGACAGCTTCCACATCGGCTGAGCCAACCGGCCGGCGCGGGATCCTTCCCGCGCCGGCCCAGGTGGTTACGGGACAGCTTCAGGACTCCGCGGCGATCCGCGCGAGCCGCCGCGCCTCGTCGCGGGTGGAGCGGGCGACGGCGTCCTCGTCCACCCTGGTCGGACGCCCGTCCTCGACCACCGTCTGCCCATTGACCAGGGAGAGCGTGACGGGCGCGGCGGCGCCGAAGACCAGCGCCACCACCGGGTCCGCGATCGAGGCATGGGCGAGGGTGTCCAGCTTCCAGAGCACCAGGTCGGCCAGCTTGCCCGCCTCGATCGAGCCGATCTGCCCGGCACGGCCCAGAACCTGGGCGCCGCCGTACGTACCGAGGCGCAGTGCCTGACGGGCGTTCAGGGCGGCTTCGCCGCGCGCGCCGAGACGGTTGATGAGCAGGGCGTTGCGCAGCTCGGTGTGGAGTTCGCCGGACTCGTTGGAGGCCGTGCCGTCGACCCCGAGGCCGACCGGGACACCCGCCGCGAGCATGTCCGGGACCCGGGCGATCCCGGCCGCGAGCCGGGCGTTGGAGGACGGGCAGTGCGCGACCCCCGTACCGGTACGGGCGAACGCGGCGATGTCGGAGTCGTTCATATGGACGCAGTGGGCCATCCACACATCCGAGCCGAGCCAGCCGGCCGACTCGAAGTAGTCGGTCGGGCCCATTCCGAACCGCTCCTTGCAGAACTGCTCCTCCTCCACGGTCTCACTGCCGTGCGTGTGCAGCCGCACGCCCTTGCGGCGCGCCAGCTCCGCGCCTTCCCTGAGCAGTTCGGTGGAGACGGAGAACGGCGAGCAGGGCGCGACCGCGATCTGGGTCATCGCGTCGAAGGCGCTGTCGTGGTGGCGGTCGACCGTCTCCTCGGTGGCGGCGAGCGCGGCGTCGAGGGTCTCGACGGCGAAGTCCGGGGGCAGTCCGCCGTCGGACCGGCCGCGGTCCATGGAACCGCGGGCGAGGGTGAACCGTACGCCCGTCTCGGCCGCGGCCCCGATGATCGCGCCCGACAGATCGCCCGTACCGCGCGGATAGACATAGTGGTGGTCCATGGCGGTGGTGACCCCGCCGCGGGCCATCATCGCGAGTGAGCCGCGCGCGGCCGCCCGTACCATCGGCTCGTCGATCCGCGCCCAGACCGGATAGAGCGCGACCAGCCAGTCGAAGAGATTGTGGTCGGTGGCGAGGCCTCGGGTGATCCACTGGTAGAAGTGGTGGTGCGTGTTGACCAGGCCGGGGGTGACGAGATGGCCGGTGCCGTCGATACGGCGTGCCACCCCGTCCAGGCCGGCCGGAGCCCTGCCGGGGCCGACGGATTCGATCCGGTTGCCCGCGACGACCACATGCCCCGAGGCGTACTCGGTGTCGTGGGCGTCCACGGTCGCGATGGCGCAGTTCTCGATGACGATGCGCGAAGCCGCCATGGCGGTTCCTCTCCCTGCCTTCAGAGATGGGGCCGGCTCGGAGCCTCGGAGCCGGGCTCGAAGATGGACTCGGGCCGGGCTCAGAGATGAGTGAGGTCGAGCGGGATGCGCGGCTCGGCTCCGTCGCGCAGAACGGTCGCCTCTATCAGACCGTAGGGACGGTCGGCCGCGAAATAGACCTCGTTGTCGTTCTTCAGCCCGAAGGGTGCCAGATCGACCAGGAAGTGGTGCTTGTTCGGCAGGGCGAAACGGATCTCGTCGATCTCTCCGCGGTTCTCGATGACACGCGAACCCATCTGGTAAAGGGTCTGCTGGAGCGAGAGTGAATAGGTCTCGGCGAAGGCCCGGAGGATATGCCGCTTCGTCCGGTCGTACGAATCGTCCCAGTCCGGCATCGGTTCGTCTTCGCCCGACCAGTGATAGCGCCATCTCGCGGAGACCTCGGTGGCGAGAATACGGTCGTACGCCTCGCGGAGCGTGGTGTATTTGTCCTTGACGAAGCCCCAGAACTCGGAGTCCGTCGAATTCATCACGGTCAGGTCCTTGAGACCGGAGATGATCTCCCAGGTCTCACCGTCGAAGGTGATCTGGGTGACGCGGGTCTCCTGGCCCGTACGGACGAAGGAGTGCGCCGACGCGTCGGGGGCAGCTTCGGGCGAAGGTCCGTCCGCGTCGTATGGAGGCCCGTCCGCGGCGGCGATGCGGTCCCAGGCGTACTCCTCGATCCGTATGCGGGCCTGGTGGATCGGTTCCTGGCTGGTGACGAAATGCCGGGCGAGACGCATGCCGAACTGCTCGGCCGACTCTATTCCGTGCTCCTTGGCGAACGCGTACACGGTGTTCTTGGTGGTGTCGGTCGGCAGCACATGCGCGTTGGAACCGGAATAGTGGACGTCCGCCATGTCGCCCTGGAGCGCGACGGAGACATTCAGGTCCTTGATGTGGTGGATACGGCCGTCCCTGGTGATCCTGACGACACGCGTCTCCGCTTTTCCGTACTGGTTCTGGCCGAGCATCGTGGGCATTTCTGCTAGCTCCCTCGGTATACGGAGTAGCCGAACGGGTTGAGCAGCAGCGGTACGTGATAGTGCTCACCGGCGGTGACTGTGAAGGTGACCGTCACCGCCGGGAAGAAAGCACCGCTACCACTCCGACGCGATGTCTCCCGTCCCTGCTCCTCGGCTTGATTCCCGTCGGCCCCGCTGATGATCCCGCCGGCGAAATACTCCTCGGTCGCGAATTCGAGACGTACCTGAGCCGTTCCCTCCGGCAGCGCGGGCAGGTCCTTGCACCGCCCGTCGGCGTCGGTGCGCGAGTCGCCGAGCGCCTGCCAGGCCGCGTCGGGGCCGGTGCGGGCCGCGAGCGAGACGGCGACGTCGGCGGCCGGGCGCCCGACGCTGGTGTCCAGGATGTGCGTGGACACCGAAGCGGTGGCCGCGGTGCCGGCGCTCATGAGTGGTCGCCCTCTGCTGGGAAGTCCCGCGCGACGAGATCCCCTGCCGCGAGGTCGTGCGTCACGAGACGGGCCAGCCGGATGCGGTTGATCTTGCCGAGTTCGGTGCGCGCGACGGCACGCTCCTGCTCGGGCGTGTGCGTCAGCCGCTCCTTGAGAGCGTCGAGCATCTCCTCGCCGGTCGCGCCGGTGGCACAGATCAGGAAGACATGTCCGAACCGCCCCTGGTACGCCAGATTCAGTTCGAGCATCTCGGCCCTGAGCGCCTCGGACGCACCGGCCATCCCCCGCTGCTCGCGGGACGAGACCGGGTCCCCGGGCTTCGGCCGGCCGATGGGCGGATGCCCGGCCATCGCCTCGGCCAGATCCGTGTCGGTCAGTTCACCCATCGCGGTATCGGCGGCGGCGAAGAGCGCGTCCTCGGTCGCGTACGGACGGTGGGCGAGCAGCTTTCTCCCCCAGGTCCGACCGGCGCACACCTCGTGCAGCAGGGCCAGAAACTCGCTGTCGGGGAGGGTGTTGAACCGGACCAGGCCCGGTGTCGGAGTCGGTGTCGACGTCACGGGAGCCTCCGTGGCTGTGCTGGGCGGGCTGCGCATAGCTAACGCCCTCAGCACCCCACCGTCAACACTTTGTTGAAATCTCGTATACGGCGCCAGGGCGACGGCCTCTCGGGCGCGGCAACAGCACCTCCCCCGAGGCAGCCCCTCAGGTCAGCGGCTGCTCGCCCTTCGCCACGTTTGCCGCGTTCGCCGCATTCTCGCGGTTGAGGTAGTTGTAGACGGTGAAGCGGCTGACCCCGAGGGCGCTCGCCACCGTCTCCACACCATGCCGCACCGAGAAGGCGCCGCGCGCCTCCAGTATCCGTACGACCGACTGCTTGGTCCTGCGGTCCAGTTCCGCGAGGGGCATGCCGTGCCGGCGCTCAAGACCGGCCAGGATGTGGTCCAGCGACTCCGAGAGCTGGGGCAGCCGTACGGCGAGGACGTTCTCGCCCTCCCAGGCGAGCACGACATCGTCGGGCCGGGCCTCGTGCGGCGCCAGCAGTTCCCCGCCGATGGCGTCGACCAGCGGCTTGACGGCCGTCACAAAGGGATGGTCCGGCGGCCCGCTCATCGCCCGTCCCCCGCACTCGCGCCGGACTCGCCGCGCCCGGCGCCCCCGGCCCCGCCCGTCTCACCGGTTCCGATCACATTGACCTGGAGCGACACCCGTGTCGCCCCGGCCGCCAGCGACCGCCGCAGCAAGGTGTCCACGGTGTTCAGTACGGCCTCGGCGCCGCCCTCCGCCGTATTGCCGAAGGGCCCCACGTCGACGGAGTCCAGCGCGGCCCCCATGACCACCTCGCGCGCCACCACCGCGTGCGCGGGCGCCTCGTCGAGATCGAACGGTTCGGTCGTGAACTCGACTCTCAGTCGCACTGTGCCTCCATCGCGCCGCGCCCCGGGTCGAGGACGACCCTAACCGAAGCGAAACGCGCTTCGGCCGGCCGTGACCCACCGCGGCCGGCCGAGCGCGACCGGCCGCCCCGGCATCAGCCCCGGATCTCCTGGGTGCAGCATTTCGCCCCGCCGCCCGCCTTGTGGAACTCCGACAGATCGACGGGCACGGGTACGTACCCGTCCCGGGCGAGCTGCCCAATGAGCCCCACCGCCTCGGGCGCGACGATCACATGGCGCCCGTCGGAGACGGAGTTCAGCCCGAAGGCCATCGCGTCCTCCCGGCTCGCGATCAGCGCCTGCGGGAAGAGCCGCTCCAGGACACCGCGGCTCCCGGGCGAGAACGCCCCCGGGTAGTACGCGACGTTCTCGTCGTCCAGGGCGAACAGGGCGGTGTCCAGGTGGTAGAAGTACGGGTCCACGAGCCGCAGGCCGACCGTCGGCACCCCGAAGAACTCCTGGGCCTCCTGGTGCGCCGCGACGGTCGTACGGAAGCCGGTGCCGGCCAGGACGAGCCCCCCGACCGGGACGAAGTCCCCCTCGCCCTCGCACACCGCGTCGGGGATGTGCGTCTCGTACCCCGCCTCCTTGAACCACGCCGCGTACACGCCCGCTTCGGGCTGGCGTTGCGCCGCGTGGAAACGGGAGCCGAAGACCTTGCCCTCCAGGACGAGCGCGGCATTGGCCGCGAACACCATGTCGGGCAGTCCCGCGACGGGCTGGACGGTATCGACCGTATGGCCGAGGCCGCGGTAGGCGCGTACGAGCGACTCCCACTGGGCATGTGCGAGGGCGGTGTCGACGGGCTCGTCCAGGCGCATCCAGGGGTTGATGGCGTAACTGACGGCGAAGTGGCGGGGTTCGCAGGTGAGATAGCGCCGGGGCCGGGGCACGCGGACGGACGGCACGGGGTTTCCTCTCGCCGACGGGAACGCGACGTGAATGCGACGGGGGAACGCGACGGAGCTTCGGCGGGATGCCGGAACCGACATCGGGATGCCTCAACGATAGGAACCGGACGAGACGGCCCTCAAGCCGCGGATGTTGCGCGCGGACGCAAGAATGCGACGTCGTGGGGCTGTTCGGCGGCGGTTCGTTGCGTCGGGCCGCCCATCGCGCGGAGGGGCACCGCGAGGCCCCGGATTTCCGCCGTCTTCCCCCGTCACCTCTTGACAGCCCAGGAGCCCCACGGGCAGGCTTTCCATCAAGCAGAAGATGACTTCCGCAATACGGAAGGAGCGCCTGACTCCTCATGGCCCCTCTCTCCACGAACGGGCGCGGCACCGAGCAGCGCTTCGATGTGAACCTGTCCATCCTCTTCACCGAGCTTCCCCTGCTGGAGCGCCCCGCGGCCGCCGCGGCGGCGGGCTTCGGCGCGGTGGAGCTGTGGTGGCCCTGGATCGACACCCCCACCCCGCCGCAGGCCGAGCTGACCGCCCTCAAGAACGCGCTCGACGACGCGGGCACCCAGCTCGTGGGGCTGAACTTCTACGCCGGGCAGCTTCCGGGGCCCGACCGCGGCGCGCTCTCCGTGCCCGGCGAGGAATCCGAGCGGTTCCGCGCCAATGTCGAGGTCGCGGCCGGCTTCGCCGACTCCGTGGGTTGCCGCGCGCTCAACGCGCTGTACGGCAATCGCGTCGAGGGTGTCGCCCCGGACGTCCAGGACGCCCTCGCCCTGGACAATCTCGTGCTGGCCGCCCGCGCGGCCCACGAGACCGGGGCGACCCTGCTCGTCGAGACGCTCAACAAGCCGGAGTCCCCGCGCTATCCGCTGGTGAGCGCCGAGTCCGCGATCGAGGTCGTCGACCGCGTCAACGAGGCCACGGGGCTCGGCAACGCCGCGTTCCTGCTCGATCTCTACCACCTGTCGATGAACGGGGAGGACCTGCCCGGGGTCATCGACCGGTACGCCGACAAGACCGGCCACGTACAGATCGCGGACAACCCGGGCCGTGGCGCTCCGGGCACCGGTGCGCTGCCGCTGGACGATCTCATCGGGCGGCTACGGAAGGCCGGTTACGCCGGCTGGATCGGCCTGGAGTACAAGCCGGGCGACCGCCCGAGCGCCGAGGCCTTCGGCTGGCTCGCCAACTGACCACCTTCACGGGCGTGTCGAGAAGCGCGCGCGTGTGCTGAAAGAGGGCACCTCATGAGTAGTCTTCCCAAGATCGCGTGGATCGGCCTCGGCATCATGGGCTCGCCCATGTCCGAGAACCTGATCAAGGCCGGTTACTCGGTGACCGGTTACACCCTGGAGCAGCCCAAGCTCGACCGGCTGGCCGCGGCCGGCGGTACGGTCGCCGGCTCGGTCGCCGAGGCGGTCGGGGACGCCGATGTCGTCATCACGATGGTGCCCGCCTCCCCGCAGGTCGAGGCCGTCGCGTACGGCGAGGACGGCATCCTGGAGAACGCCAGGAGCGGCGCGCTGCTGATCGACATGTCGTCCATCACCCCGCAGACCTCGGTGGATCTGGCGAAGAACGCGGCCGAGAAGGGCATCCGGGTGCTGGACGCCCCGGTCTCCGGCGGCGAGGCCGGCGCCATCGAGGCGGTCCTCTCCATCATGGTCGGCGGTGAGCGCGCCGACTTCGACACGGCCAAGCCGCTGTTCGAGGCCCTCGGCAAGACCATCGTGCTGTGCGGACCGCACGGCGCGGGCCAGACGGTGAAGGCCGCCAACCAGCTCATCGTCGCGGTGAACATCCAGGCGTGCGCCGAGGCGGTGGTCTTCCTGGAGAAGTCCGGGGTCGACCTCACGGCGGCCCTCGACGTCCTCAACGGCGGTCTGGCCGGCTCGACCGTACTGACCCGGAAGAAGGACAACTTCCTGAACCGGGACTTCAAGCCCGGCTTCCGGATCGATCTGCACCACAAGGACATGGGCATCGTCACGGACGCCGCGCGCAATGTCGGGGCCGCGCTTCCGGTCGGCGCCGTGGTCGCCCAGTTGGTGGCCTCCCTGCGCGCGCAGGGCGACGGCGGCCTGGACCACTCCGCGCTGCTGCGCTCCGTCGAGCGCCTCTCCGGTGACCAGGTCTGACGACCAGTGACCAGGTCCGGCCGTCCCGGCTGTTCCGGGCCTTCCGGCCGGGCACCGGACCCCTGACCCCGGGCGGCGCCAGCGCTGACACCTGTCCTGTCGCGCCCAGGCGCTGCCGCCGCCCGGCCTGCCCGGCCGTACGTGAGGCCACGCGCGTACGGCGAACGGAAGAGCGCGGAGTACGGAACCCTCCCGTATCCCGCGCTCTTCCGCGTGCCCGGCGCGGGCCGGGCACGAGACCGTAAGGCTGTAGTAGACGGCGGCACCGGGGCGGCCGTACGAGGACGGCCGTACCGGCTGCCCGGAACCGCCGGTACGCAGACGACGGCCCCCGCACCGGAACGTGCCCGGTGCGGGGGCCGTGTCCCTCCGCCACTGACCGGTCGGGGGTCAGGTCAACGGCAGGATCTCCGTGGGCGCGTGCCACGGCTCGGTGGCGAGATCCTCGAACTCGTTCACGCTCGCGATGTCGGTACCGCTCATCGAGATGTTCGTGATCCGCTCCAGGATCGCCTCGACCACGACCGGGACCCGGAACTCGGCGGCGAGCTTCTTCGCCTCCTCGAAGGCCGGCAGCAGCCCGTCCGGCTCGGTGACCCGGATCGCCTTGCAGCCCAGGCCCTCGGCGACCTTGACATGGTCGACGCCGTAGACGCCCAGCTCGGGCGAGTTGAGGTTCTCGAACTCCAGATTGACCTGGAAGTCGATGTTGAAGTTGCGCTGTGCCTGGCGGATCAGCCCCAGGTACGAGTTGTTCACCAGCACATGCACATACGGGATCCGGTGCTGCGCGCCGACCGCCAGTTCCTCCAGCATGAACTGGAAGTCGTAGTCCCCGGAGAGGGCGACGACCGTGGCCTCGGGATCGGCGGTGGCGACACCCAGCGCGGCGGGGATGGTCCAGCCGAGCGGTCCCGCCTGGCCGCAGTTGATCCAGTGGCGCGGCCGGTAGACATGCAGCATCTGCGCACCGGCGATCTGGGAGAGGCCGATGGTGGTGACGTACCGGGTCTCGGGACCGAACGCCCGGTTCATCTCCTCGTACACCCGCTGCGGCTTGAGCGGCACATTGTCGAAGTGCGTACGGCGGTGCAGCGTGCCCTTGCGCTCCTGGGCGGAGGCGGCCCACGCGGCGCGGTCGGGCAGTTCGCCCGCGGCCTTCAGCTCCTTCGCGACCTCGACGAAGAGCTCCAGCGCGACCGCCGCGTCCGAGGCGATGCCGTAGTCGGGCGCGAAGATCTTGCCGATCTGGGTGGGTTCGATGTCGACGTGGACGAACTTCCTGCCCCGGGTGTAGACATCGAGCTTTCCGGTGTGGCGGTTGGCCCAGCGGTTGCCGATGCCGAGGACGAAGTCCGACTCCAGGAAGGTCGCGTTGCCGTAGCGGTGCGAGGTCTGGAGGCCCACCATTCCGGCGTTCAGCGCGTGGTCGTCCGCGATGGCGCCCCAGCCCATCAGGGTCGGGATGACCGGGGTCCCGGTCAACTCGGCGAACTCGACCAGCAGTTCGGACGCGTCGGCGTTGATGACACCGCCGCCCGCGACGATCAGCGGGCGCTCGGACGCGTTGAGCATCGCGAGGGCCTTCTCGATCTGCGCGCGGCTCGCGGCCGGCTTGTAGACCGGCAGCGGCTGGTACGTCTCGGGGTCGAACTCGATCTCGGTGAGCTGGACATCGAGCGGCAGGTCAACGAGGACAGGACCCGGGCGGCCCGAGCGCATCAGATGAAAGGCCTGCTGGAAGACGCCGGGCACCTGCGCGGCCTCCAGGACGGTCGTTGCCGACTTGGTGACGGGCCGGGCGATGGAGGCGATGTCGACGGCCTGGAAGTCCTCCTTGTGGATCACCGCGGTCGGTGCCTGGCCGGTGATGCACAGGATCGGGATCGAGTCGCCTGTCGCGGAGTAGAGGCCGGTGATCATGTCGGTGCCGGCGGGCCCGGACGTACCGATGCAGACACCGATGTTGCCCGGGTGCGTACGGGTGTAGCCCTCGGCCATGTGCGAGGCGCCCTCGACATGGCGGGCGAGCGTGTGATGAACCCCGCCGGAAGCCTTCAGTGCTGCGTAGAAGGGGTTGATCGCGGCGCCCGGCACACCGAACGCGTTTGTCACGCCCTCGCGCTTGAGGATCTCAACTGCCGCTCGGGCAGCGGTCATTCGAGGCATGGAGTACTCCTGCTTCGGCCGGCGGATTCGGGCTCTGTCGCGCCACCTGAGAGTCGATTCCGTAATGCGGAAGTTTAGTTCTGAGATACGGAATCAATTTAGGATGGACTGGGTACGGCGTCAAGGGATGGCCGAAGACCCTCCCCCCGGCCCTGGCGTCATGTGCCCTCGTCATGGCCGCGCCGGTGGTGGACCATGGAACGACGGAGCGCGGCGGGCGCGGCGCGGCCGGAGAACCAGGAAGCCTGAGAGGGGTGCCGGGTGGGCGAGAGCGTCCCGGTGAGCTGCCCGTCCTGCGGCCGTCGGCACACCTTTGTGGCATCGGTGCACTCCTGCGCGTGCGGGGCTCCGGTGGCGCCCTCGCTGGCCATGGGCGCTCCGGTCGAGCCGGTCACGCAACGCAGTTGGGCGGAGGAGTGGGTGCGGGTCCGCTGTGCGGCCTGCGGGCGGGAGGACCACTGGCCACGGCCGGAACTGGGCTGCCCGTGCGGGGCGATGCTGCGGATTCCGGTACGGCCGGAGGGGGCGGCGGGCCCCGCGGACCCCTCCCGGGCGGCGGGCCCCGCGGCGGATCCGGCAGATGTGGCGGAACCCCTGCTGGATCCGCGCCGGGACGGCCCGCCCACGCACATTCCGCTGCCCCGGACCGCCGCGACCCCGCGCCCCTCCTTCCGCCCGCTGACGATCCGTACCGCCGACGACGCGGTGACGGCCGCGGCGCTCTATCTGCGCTGGCTGGGTTTCAAGGGCGTCATCAGGACCGGGGAGGGCAGGGCGGGCAGACCCGCCGGGATCGATCTGCGCGGCCCGAACGTGCTCGCCCAGGTCGACCCGACCACCAGCCCGGCCACTCCGCGCGCAGTCGAGTGCCTCTGGCTGAACGGGCTGAACGCGTCCGTGGTGAGTGTCTTCTTCTCCCTCGCGGGGTACGCCGACGAGGCCCGCGCCCGCGCGGACGAACTGAGCGTGCCTCTCTTCGTCCTCGACCTCACGGGCACTCCGCGTCCGGTCAACGGGCCGGCGGACGAGCTGGTCACGGCGGGCGCGTGAGATCCCGCTTCAGCGCCCGCGGCCCGCGGCCTTCGGTGTTCGCCACTTTCGGTGTTCGCCGCCTCCGGTGTTCGAGATGCCCTCGGTGTTCGAGGCCGGGGCGCGGTTCAGCGCTCGCGGCCCGGGTGCGGGCCCAGGGCCGCTCCGTACGGGAACAGATGCCCGGCGAACCACTCGGCGGCCAGTTCCGCCACGGCTTCGAGCGCGCCGGGTTCCTCGAAGAGATGCGTGGCGCCCGGCACCACGGCCACCCCGTACTCGCAGCGCAGCCGGTCGGCCGCCTGCCGGTTGAGACGCAGAACCTCGGTGTCCGCTCCGCCGACGATCAGCAGCGTGGGCGCCCGTACCTCGGCGAGCCGACCCGCCGCGAGATCGGGACGGCCGCCGCGCGAGACCACCGCCGCGATGTCCATGTGCGGCTCGGCCGCCGACATCAGGGCCGCGGCGGCGCCGGTGCTGGCGCCGAAGTAGCAGACCGGCAGCGGGTGTTCGCGAAGGAGCCACTGGGTGGTCAGGGTGAGCCGCTCGGCCAGCAGCCCGATGTCGAAGACATTGGTACGGTTCATCGCCTCGTCGGGCGTGAGCAGATCGAACAGCAGGGTGCCGAGGCCGGCCCGGTTCAGGGCGGTGGCCACGGCCTGGTTGCGCGGGCTGTGCCGGCTGCTTCCGCTGCCGTGCGCGAAGACCACGATGCCCGGCGTTCCGTCCGGCAGGACCAGATTCCCGGGCAGCCGGGCCGGACCGGCGCTCACCACGACCTCGGGGTCCGCCATCCCCGTACCCGTACCGAGCCCGGTTCCGGTGCCGGGCCCGGTGCCCGTTCCGCGGCCGGGTCCGCGGCTCGTACCCGTACCGGTACCCATGCCCGAAGCGGCACTCGTCCGTACGGTCCCGCCGTCCTCCGGCATCGCGCCCCGGGCGAGCAGGGCGGCCACCTCGTCGTCGCCGGTCTGCGCGAAGTCCACGTACCACTGGCCGACCGAGCCGAAGTACTCCGGTGACGACAGGCACACCACGTCGTCCGCCTCCTGGCGCAGCCAGGCCAGGGCCTGGGACGGTGCCAGCGGTACGGCCAGCACCACCCGGGCCGCACCGCGCGCCCGCGCCACCCGGCAGGCTGCGGACGCGGTGGAGCCGGTGGCGATGCCGTCGTCGACGATCACCGCCGTACGGCCCCTGAGCCCGACCGGCGGGCGGTCGCCCCGATAGCGCCGCAGACGCAGCTCCAGCGCGGCCCGCGCGTCCTCCTCCACCGCCGCGCGCTCGCGGGCGCCGACCCGGGCGGCGCGGACCACATCGTCATTCATGATCCGTACGCCCTCCTCGCCGATCGCGCCGAATCCCAGCTCGGGCTGGTACGGCACGCCCAGCTTCCGTACGGCGATCACATCGAGCGGCGCGGCCAGCGCCCGGGCCACCTCGTACGCGACCGGGATCCCGCCGCGCGGCAGGCCCAGTACCACGGGATCGACAAGATCCATCCGTTCCACTTCTTCGGCCAGCCGTCTCCCGGCGGCCGTTCGGTCGACGAAGCGCATGATCCGCCTCCTCTCCCGGGGCTCTGCGGCCCGCATCGGGAACTCTTTCCATCCAACCCCAAAACATCTGAACCGGCAGGACCGTCGCGGACGCGTCGGTGACGGCCGTCAATGACGGCGCAGCACACGCGGCAGCCCGAACCACAGCCCGGCGAACATCGCGCACGAGACCGCAGTGATCACGATCGCCGACGTCCGGCTGAGCACGACGTCCATCAGCAGCAGTACGGCGCCGTTGAGCGAGAGGGCGAGGAAGACCAGCCCCGCTTCGGCCAGCCGTCCCGACAGATTCACGATCCGGCGCTTGACGCCCTGGTGGAAGAGGACCCGGTGCACGGCGACGGGGGTGGCGAGCAGTGCGGAGGAGACCACGGTGAGCAGCAGGGTGACCACGTAGGTGATGCGCTGGAAGTCGTCGAGTTCGGGAAACCGGTTGGTGAAGGCCACACCGAGCAGGAAGGCGAAGACGATCTGCACCCCGGTCTGGACGACCCGCAGCTCCTGGAGGAGTTCGGCCATGTTCCGGTCGGCGCGCTCGTCGGCGGTCTCATGGCGAACCGGCCGGTGGCTGTCCTGCCGACCGTCCCGCTGGCTGTCGTCGTCCGGCTGCGTGGGCATGCCCCATTCTCCGCCGCTCCCGGGGAGCGGGCCGGAAGGACTCTCCGTACGGAGGCGCATGCCCCATAGCGCAGGGCGAATTCCTGATGGAGTCTGGAGAGGAAGAACCCGCAGGCCGCCGGGTGGTTCGTGGGCCGGTCGCCGCGGCATTTCGAGGAGGCGGCACTGATGACCACCACCATAGACACCACCTTGCACGCACTCCCCATCCATCACAGAGAACGCCTGATGCGCGGCGCGCGCGAGGTGAACTTCCCCGAGGGCACCCGTCTCTTCGACGAGGGGCAGTCCGCCGACCGCTTCTGGATCGTGCGCAGCGGATGCGTGATCCTCGACGTACGGGTGCCGGGCCGCCGCCCGGCCGAGGTCGGGTCGCTGGGCGCCGGCAGTCTCGTCGGCTGGTCCTGGCTCTTCCCGCCGTTCGCCTGGCAGCTCGGGGCCGAGGCCATGACTCTCGTACGCACCTATGAGTTCGACGCCGAGGACGTACGGCGGATGTGCCGCGCCGATCCGGTCTTCGGGCAGGCGGTGGCGCTCTGGATAGGCGGGGTCCTCGCCTATCGGCTGCACGAGGCGAGGACCCGTCTCCTGGACCTGTTCGCACCGCACGCCACAAACGAGGGCCCGATGCCCTGAGGGAATTCCGCTTCGGTCAAAACGTTTCCGCAACCTTCGACGGCCCGTTCCCCCTGAGAGCCGCGCGAGGGGCGCGTACCGGTCTCGCGGTCCACGGCTTGCGTGCCGTATATGCGCGGGTTGTACTAAAGGCGCCAATCTGCACTGTGCGGCCGACGTATGGGGGCCCGGGCACGCGGCGTGTGCGGTGGCAAGCGAGCCGACCGGGTGGAGCGCCACCCCCCGCACAACCCCTGAACAGGCAGGAGAAACGCATGGCCGTCACGGTCGCGGATGCCATCGTCTCTACGCTCAAGGCCTCCGGCGTACGGCGGGTCTACGGCCTGCCGGGAGACTCTCTCAACGGTTTCACCGACGCCCTGCGCCGTGACGGCGGCATCGTCTGGGCGCATGTGAGGCACGAGGAGGCCGCCGCGTTCGCAGCCGCCGCCGAGGCGGGCATCACCGGCGAACTCGCGGTCGCGGCCGGTAGCTGCGGCCCCGGAAACCTTCATCTCGTCAACGGCATGTTCGACGCGCAGCGCAGCCGCGTGCCGGTGCTCGTCATCGCCGCGCACATCCCGCGTGTGGAGATCGGCGGGGGCTACTTCCAGGAGACACACCCTCAGGAACTGTTCCGCGAGTGCAGTGTGTACTGCGAGATGGCGAGCGTGCCCGAGCAAGTGCCACGGCTGCTGGAGATGGCCATGCGCACGGCCCTGGAGCGCGGCGGCGTCGGGGTGGTGGTCGTCCCCGGCGAGCTGTTCCTCGACCGCGCCGTCTCCTCGCCCCCGCCGCGCCCGGTGTTCAAGTCGGCCTCGGTCGTGCGGCCGGACGACCGGTCGCTCGCGCAGGCGGCGCGCGTCCTCAACGCCGCCGGGCGGGTGACCATCCTTGCCGGGGCGGGCTGCGCGGGCGCGCACGACGAGGCGGTGGCCCTGGCCGCGGCGCTGAAGGCACCGATGGTCCACTCGCTGCGCGGCAAGGACTTCCTCGAGTACGACAACCCCTACGACGTCGGGCTGACCGGCTTGATCGGCTTCAGCTCCGGCTACCGGGCGATGGAGCACTGCGACGCGCTGCTGATGCTCGGCACCGACTTCCCGTACCGGTCGTTCTACCCCGAGAACGTTCCCGTTGTGCAGGTCGACGTGCGCGGCGAGCAGATCGGCCGCCGTACGCAGGTGGAGGTCCCCCTGGTGGGGACCGTCAAGGACACCGCGCAGGCGCTGCTTCCCCTGCTGGAGCAGCGGACGGACAACGACTTCGTGGAGAAGATGACCGGGCACTACCGGCGGGTGCGCGCCCGTCTGGACCGGCTGGCCGAGGCCAGATCCACCGACTCCCCCATGCACCCGCAGCAGGTCGCCGCCGCGATCGACCGGCTGGCGGCGCGTGACGCGGCCTTCACCGCCGACGTCGGCACCCCGACGGTGTGGGCGGCCCGATATCTGCGCATGAACGGCGAGAGGCGGCTCATCGGTTCCTTCAACCACGGCTCGATGGCCAACGCGCTGCCGCACGCGATCGGTGTCCAGGCGAGCCGGCCCGACCGCCAGGTGGTCGCGCTGTCGGGTGACGGCGGCCTGGCCATGCTGCTCGGCGAACTGATCACACTGCGCCAGCTCGACCTTCCGGTGAAGATCGTCGTCTTCAACAACTCGGCGCTGTCCTTCGTCGAGCTGGAGATGACAGCCGCGGGCATCGTCACGTACGGCACCAGTCTCGACAACCCCGACTTCAGCGCCCTCGCCCGCGCCTCCGGCCTGTTCGCGGCGCGCGTCACACACGCCGACGAACTGGACGACGTCCTACGCGCGGCCTTCGCGCACAACGGACCGGCGCTGATCGACGCCCGCACCGAACGGTACGAGCTGTCGCTGCCGCCGAAAATCACCCTGGAGCAGCTCAAGGGCTTCACCCTGTTCGCCACCCGGACCATCCTCTCCGGCCGAGGGGACGAGATCCTCGAACTCACCAAGACCAACCTGCGCCAGCTCAGCGCCGAGTAGAGCGGCAGCCGTGTCCCGAGCGTGACCGACAGCGTGTCCTCCGGTCAGTTGACTCCTCGCTCCAGGCCGGACCAGTACGGCTCGCGGAGTTTGTACTTCTGAATCTTGCCGGTCGCCGTACGGGGGATGGCATCGCGGAATTCGACGGACGTCGGCGCCTTGTAGCCGGCCATCCGCTGCTTGCAGTGGGCGATGATGTCGGCCTCCTGGGCAGTCGCACCGTCCGCGAGGACCACCAGGGCCTTGATCGTCTCGCCCCACTTCTCGTGGGGCACACCGATGACGGCCACCTCGGCGACCGCGGGGTGGCTGAAGATCGTGTCCTCCACCTCGATCGACGACACGTTCTCGCCGCCCGTGATGATCACGTCCTTCTTCCGGTCGGAGATCGTCAGATGCCCGTCGGCGTCGTCGAACGTGCCGCCGTCGCCGGTGCGGAACCAGCCGTCCTCAAGGACGGCCGAGGTCTCCTCCGGCTTGTCCCAGTACCCGTCGAGCACGACGTTCGACCGGGCCAGGACCTCCCCGGACTCGGACACCTTCAGCCTGGCGCCGAGCGCGGGGAGTCCCGCGCGGGAGAGCTTGCGCGCGCGTTCCTCCGCGGGCAGGTCCTCGTCGCCGGGCCTGGTCCGGTTGAAGGTGAGCAGCGGTGAAGTCTCGGTCAGGCCGTAGATCTGGGTGAATTCCCAGCCCAGTTCCTCGTCCACGCGCTGGATCATCCTGCTCGGCGGCGGGGCGCCCGCGCAGACGATCCGCACCCGGTCCCGGCCCGGGATCTCCCCTTCCCAGGACGCCGCCGCGTCCAGCACCGCGTTCCAGACCGCGGGCGCGCCGCACATCAGCGTGACTCCGTGATCGTCGACCCGGCGCAGGATCTCCGTACCGTCCACCTTGCGCAGCACCACCTGTTTGACGCCCAGTCCCGCCATCACGAACGGCATCCCCCAGCCGTTGCAGTGGAACATCGGCAGCGTGTGCAGATAGACGTCCCGCTCCCACACCCGGGTGTGGAGCCCGAAGGTGAGACCGTTGACCCAGATGTTGCGGTGGGTCAGTTGAACGCCCTTGGGGCGGGCGGTGGTTCCCGATGTGTAGTTGATCGTCGCCGTGGCGTCCTCGTCCGGCCTCGACCACGGGCGCGGCTCGACGCCGAAGCGCATGAGTCCGGCCTCGGTCTGCTCGCCCAGGACGAAGCGGTGGCGCGCCTTGATCCCGGAGAGTGCCGCGTCCAGCTCCGGATCGACGAACAGGACCGAGGCGCCGCTCTGCCGCACCACGTACTCGATCTCTTCCGGCTTCAGACGGAAGTTGACGGGCACGCAGATCCGCCCGCTCATCGGCACCGCGAACAGCAGCTCGAGCAGGCGGGCGGAGTTGTGGCTCACCACCGCCACCCGTTCCCCCTCCCCCACACCGAGCGCGTCGAGCCCCGCCTGCCACGCGCGTACCCGCTCGCCGAGCCGGCCGTACGTCGACACGGGCACGGGCAAACCGGGTTGATCCTGTTCGTCGACCACACCCGGGCTGGTACGGAACCCCCGCTCCGCCCGGTCGAGAAAGTCCGCCACGGTCATCGGAACCCGCATTGCTCTCTCCCTCTGTCCGGAACGAGCGCCTGTCAGGCGCTCAATCGCACTGGGAAAGGGACTTCCCCGTTCTTGACGCCTTGAACGGTTCATCAAAGCCACGCGCTCTCCTCGGCCTCTTCGGCCTCCCCGCCCGGTGTGGGCCGTTCGGACCGGAGGCGGGGCCGGTCAGCCTCTGGGTCCGGCGGGTCGGGTGGACCGAGGCTTGTTGTAGCGGCGACCAGGTCCTGCCAGGGACCCGTTCCTGGCAGGAACCCGTTCCTGACATGGCCGTCCGTACATGGCCGTCCGTTCAATCCGCTGGAGGAGGGATCATGCATCACACTCCGCACACCGTGAGCGATGTGATGACGCATGCCGTGGTCTCGGTCAGCCCGGAGGCCGGGTTCAAGGAGATCGTGGACACGATGGAGAGGTGGAACGTGAGCGCCCTGCCGGTCCTGGGGAACGACGGCCGCGTGATCGGCATCGTGTCCGAAGCGGATCTGCTCCCCAAGGAGGAGTTCCGGGACGCGGATCCCGGCCGCGTGGAACAGATGCGACGCCTCGACGATCTGCGCAAGGCCGGAGCGGTGACCGCCGCGGAAGTGATGACCGCCCCTGCCGTCACGGTCCAGGAGGACGCCACCCTCGCCCAGGCGGCACGGGCCATGGCGCGGAAAACCCTCAAGCGGCTGCCCGTGGTCGACTCCTCGGGAAGGCTCGACGGGATCGTCAGCCGCTGCGATCTGCTCAAGGTGTTCCTCCGGTCGGACGAGGATCTCGCGGAGGAGGTGCGCGAGGACGTCATCGACCACCTGTTTCTGGTGTCCCGTGAGAACGTGCGGGTCACCGTGGTGAACGGGGTGGTCACACTGAGCGGCCAGATCCATGACACCGCTCTCGTCCCGCTGGCGGCCCGCCTGACGCGCGCGGTCGAAGGGGTGGTGGACGTCGAGTGCGCACTCGTGGGCCCGGGCATCGGACCGGTCGAGCCGCCGTTGACGCGACCCCAGCTCTGAAGCGGCGCGGTCCCGCGAACTCTGACAGCGAATTCTGAGGCAGCGCGGTCCCGCGCTCACGCGGTGGGCTTTTCCGCTTATTACGCGGCTGGCCGTTCGAGGCTTACGCGGCGGGCCGTTCCAGGACGACCTTGAGCGCTCCGCTCTCCGGCGCCGAGAACACCTCGTACGCCTCCTCCATCCGGTCGAGTTCGAAGCTGTGGGTGACCAGCGACGAGGTGGGCAGCCGCCGGGCAGCGGTCATGTCCATCAGCATCGGGGTGGAGAAGGTGTCCACGAGCCCCGTCGTGATGGTCACGTCCTTGATCCACAGGTCTTCGAGGTGCAGTACGGCGGGCTTGCCGTGGACCCCGACATTGGCGATGTGTCCGCCCGGCCGGACCATTCGAGCGCACAGCTCGAAGGTCTCGGGCAGTCCCACCGCCTCGATCGCCACATCGGCTCCGAGCTCCCCGGTCAGATCCTGGACCAGACGTACGGGGTCTTCCGCCGCGTCCGCCACCGCGTCGGCGCCGAACCGGCGTGCCGCCTCCAGCCTCGGCCGCGACAGATCGACCGCGACCACACGTGACGGTGAGAACAGCCGTGCCGTGGCGACGGCGGCCAGGCCGATGGGTCCCGCCCCGACCACGACCACCGTGTCACCGGGCCGCACACGCCCGTTGAGCACCCCCACCTCGTAGGCGGTGGGGAAGATGTCGGCGAGCAGGACCGCGTCCTGGCTGTCCAGCGAGCCGGGCAGCCGGTGGACGGAGAAATCGGCGAAGGGTACGCGCACATACTCGGCCTGAGTCCCGTCGATGAGATGTCCCAGCACCCAGCCCCCGCCGCCGAGGCACTGGCCGTACCGGGCCTCGCGGCAGAAGCGGCAGCGCCCGCACGCCGAGATGCAGGACACCAGGACCCGGTCCCCGGGCCGTACGGTGTGCACGTCACCGCCCGCTTCCACGACCTCCCCGACGGCCTCATGACCGAGGACGGTACCGGGGACGACCTCCGGGACGTCCCCCTTGAGGATGTGCAGATCGGTGCCGCAGATGGTGACGGAGTCGACACGGACGATCACATCCGCCCCGTCCTTGACCGAGGGTTCGGGGACCTCGTCCCAGGAGGACCGTCCGGGCCCGTGAAAGACGAATGCCTTCATGACGCGCATCTCCTCATTGACTTGTTGACTCGTTGACTCGTCTCCTCGCGGGCCGGTGGCGGCCCGTCGACGGTGATCGATGGCTATTTCCTCACGCCCGGGCCATACGCCCGGCCGCACGCCCGGCCGCAGTGGTATCGCACCGCGCCGATATCAGCCGCGCTGCGGCGGTATCAGCCGCGCCGCGGCGGTATCAGTCGCGCGTCGGGTGCCTGAGGTCCTCGGAGACCGCGACGACGCCGTCCACGCTGCGGCACAGCCGTACCACCACCGGGATCAGACGGCCGTCCTCCACCGTGCCGTGCAGGGTGACCTCGCCCTCCTTGACATCGACCGTGACCGCCATGGGGGCGAGGCCGAGGGTTCCGGCCAGGACGTCGTGGGTGATCTCGTCCCGGATGGCGTTGTCCTGGCGCAGGAAGACCCGGAGCAGGTCGGCGCGGCTGACAATGCCGCGCAGTGTGTCGGTCTCGTCCACCACGGGCAGACGCTTGACGTTCTGCACCGCCATGAGACGGGCCGCCTCCACAACGGTCCAGTCGGGGTGCGCGCAGACCACCGGGGCGGACATGACCTCTCCGGCGGTGCTGCCCTCGGCTCGGGCGCGCTCCCACGCCTCCAGGTCCGGCAGCGGTGTCCGGCCCGACAGATCGGACCCGCCCGCCGCCTTGCGCAGCAGATCAGCTTCCGACACCAGGCCGACCGGACGGCCCGCGGTGTCGACCACGGGTACGGCGCTGATGTCACGGTCCGCCAGCGCCCTGGCGATCTCCTTGAAAGGCGTCTCGGGCCGCACGCTCACCACATCGCGGGTCATCAGCTCACTGATCCTGCGGTGATCCATGTCCTCACTGCTCCCTTCATGACCACGGGTCTCAGGCCTCAGGCCTCATGACCACGGGCCTCGGGCCCCGGGCCCCGGCCGCCGGACGCGGCCACCTCTCCACGGTCCACGGCCCCGCCACCCGGCACATGAGCCACTCGGCCCCTCATCAGGGGAAGAACCGGCCCTTCATTGCGAGAAGCCTTCGCTGTGGGAGGCCTTCATGGCGGGAAGCCTCCATGGTGGGAAGAGGGAAACGGCCGACCCGGGCTTCCAGGCCGAAGCCCGCGGTTCCAGGCCGACGGGTCCCGCGACAGGGCCTTACGGCCCCTGCCGTCGGCCCGGCCCCGGGAGCACGCTGGAGAGTAACGGGGATCACCCGTCCGGGAGCACCCACTCATCGGGGAGCAGCCGTGTTGTCACCCGTGCTTGACGAAACAACGGTGAACGGCCTGGTCGCCGACGCCACGGCCGCACCGTCGATGCACAACGCCCAGCCCTGGCGTTTCCACTACGCCCCGGACAGCCGTACTCTCGCTCTCTCCGCGGACCTCGACCGCGCCCTGCCGTCCTCCGACCCCACCCTGGCCGGCCTGCACCTGGGCTGCGGTGCCGCACTGCTGAATCTCCGGGTCGCGGCCGTCCACCGGGCGCTCCGCCCGGAGACGGCGCTGCTGCCCGACCCCCGCGATCCCTCACTCCTGGCGACCGTACGACTCGAATCCGCGACGACCGGGACGGCGACCGCGACGGCAACCGGGACAGAGGCACAGGACGACGGACTCCGCGCGCTCCACCCGGCGATCCACGACCGGCACACCAGCCGCCAGCCTTTCACGGACCAGGACCTGCCGGAGGAGGTACGGCGCGCACTCGCCGACGCCGCCCGGCAGGAGGGCGCCGAACTCACCTTCCTCACCGGACCGCACCTCCAGTTCGTCCTGGATCTGATCCAGGACGCCGAGGGATACAACCGGATGTCCCCAGGAAGGGAAGCCGAGCTGAGGCAGTGGACCTGGAACGCCGCGTCCGATTCGTCCGCCGACGGGGTCCCCGACTACGCCTTCGGACCGCGCAAGGGAGGCGGCGGGGCTCCGGTGCGCGATTTCGCCGGTACGGGGGTGGTGCCCGGCAGAACCGTGGCGGACTTCGAGGACCGGCCCCACCTGTTCCTGCTGAGCACCCCGGAAGACGGACCGGCCGACTGGCTGCGCGCGGGGCAGGCCATGGAACGGGTCCTGCTCCTCGCCACCCTGCACGGGGTGTCCGGTACGCCCGCCACTCAGGCACTCGAACATCCCGAACTTCGGTGGCTGCTGCGCGACCCGGTGTCCGGCACGGGCCATGTCCAGATGGTCCTGCGTCTGGGATACGGGCCCCGGGGCCCCCGGACACCACGCCGTCCCGTGGGGGACGTGCTGACGATCGGCGACTGACGGCGATGCCGCGAGAAGCAGCGGGCAGGGGCAACAGCCAGTGGGCAGCGCCCAGTGGGCAGCGGGCAGGGAAAACCCGAAACGACCGAGGGATGTGGTCAGCCATGACGGACCGAGCCCAGAACGATTCGCCCGAGACCGAGTTCGGGACGCTGAGCGAAGAGGATTGCCGTGCCCTGCTCTCCACGCACGGTGTCGGCCGGGTGGCCGTGAACACACGCAACGGTCCCGCTGTCGTTCCCGTCAACTACGTGGTGGCGGAGGACGGTTCGCTGGCGTACAGAACGGCCCCGGGCACCGCCGCGGCGGCTGCGGCCGACCAGGAGGTCGTCTTCGAGGTCGACCATGTCGATGACGCGGTACGTCAGGGCTGGAGCGTCAATGTCGTCGGCACCGCGCGTGCCGTCACGGGGGACGCCGCCGCACGCGGACTGGACCAGCAGGCGTACACCACCCCCTGGGCGGGCGACGACCGCCGGCTGTGGCTGGCGATCTTCCCCGCGCGGATGACGGGCCGCCGCATAGGCCCGGCGCCGACTCCCGGCCGGTGACGGGGCGGGGCGAGGGTGCCTGTGGACAACCGCCGTGGCCCGCCCTGTGGACAACCGATGCCATGTCGCAGGCAGGCCATAGCATCGTGTAGTCAGTGATGCGGGTCTCGGATGTGGGTCTCAGATGTGGGTCTCACCACCCCTGGGCGGGGTGACGGCGGGAGGGGCCGCGGGGGCGGCGGGAGGGCGGGGGCATGGGCGAGGCGGTGGAGACGCGGGCGGCGTTGGTGCGGCTGCGCAGGTCGACCGGGCTGACCGTGGCGTTCGGCGGACTGACCCATGAGGCGGGGCAGTTGAGGATCACCGAGCTGCACGGGACGTCGACGAGCGCCCTGCGCGGGCTGGGGATCTCGTCGGGGCACGGTCTGGGCGGCAAGTCGATCGCCATGGCCAGACCCTGCGCGGTGACCGACTACCGCGAAGCGCGGCACATCAGCCACGACTACGACGCGGCGGTCGCGGCGGAGGGGCTGCGCTCGGTGCTCGCGGTGCCCGTGGTCGTACGGCGCCGGGTGCGCGGGGTGCTGTACGGAGCGCTGCGCAGCGCCCTGCCGATCGGTGAGCGGGCCTTCGACGCGGTGGTGGCCGCCGCGCGGGATGTGGAGCGGGCCCTTGTCGTACGGGACGAGGTGCGGCGGCTGCTCGCGGTGGCCCACGAGGCGACGGGCGTTGCCGGGGCCCGGGAGGAGATACGGGCGGCCCACGGCGAACTGCGTGCGCTGGCGCCTCGGATCGTGGACGCGGAGATGCGGGCGGAGGTGCTCGCGGTCTGCGGGCGGCTCACGGGGGCCGCACGGCCGGTGGACGCACCGGTGCCGCCGCCGGTCACGCTGGCACCGCGCGAGGTGGATGTCCTGCGCTGTGTCGCGGCGGGCTCGACCAATGCCGCGACGGCGAAACTGCTGGGGCTCCGTCCGGAGACGGTGAAGGGGTATCTGCGCTCGGCGATGCGCAGGCTCGGCACGCACACCCGGCTGGAGGCGGTGGTGGCGGCCAGGCGCGCCGGCCTGTTGCCGTAGCTTCGGGGCCGCTTCGGGAGATCCGCGGCCGTTGGGGAAGGAAATGCCCGGCCGCTGGGGGCCGGTCGTTCATAGGGCCGGTCGTTCATAGGTACGTACTGGAGGTATGCGCATGGTGTCGATGGACCGGTTCCTGGCCTTCGCCGCGATGTCCCTGCTCGTGATCGTGATTCCGGGGCCGAGCGTGCTGTTCGTGATCGGGCGGGCGCTGGCGCACGGGCGGCGGACCGCGCTCGCGACAGTGCTCGGCAATGTGGCCGGGTCATACGCCCTGGTGGTCGCCGTCGCGCTGGGGATAGGCGCGCTGGTCGAGGAGTCGGTGACGGTCTTCCTCACGGTGAAGCTGGCGGGCGCGGCCTATCTGGTCTTCCTGGGGGTGCAGGCCTTCCGGCATCGCAAGGAGATGCGGGCCTCGGCCATGTCGGCTCCCGCGGGCCCGGCGCGCGGGGATCTCCGTACGGTCGGGGACGGCTTTGTCGTGGGGATCACCAATCCCAAGGGTGTGGTGTTCTTCGCGGCCGTACTCCCGCAGTTCGTGGACCATTCGGCGGGCCAGGTGCCGGCACAGATGCTGTTGCTGGGGCTGATACCGATCGGGATCGGGCTGGTCACGGACACCCTGTGGGGCCTGGGCGCCTCCGCTGCCCGCAACTGGTTCGCGCGCTCGGACCGGCGGCTGTCGATGGTCGGCGGCGCGGGCGGGTTCGCGATGATCGGGCTGGGGGTGACGGTCGCGGCGACGGGCCGGGCGGACTGAGAAGCCCTGCGAAACAGGGGCCGGAACCGGGGAACAGGGGTTCGGGGGGCCGGGACCGGGACGGAAGCCGGGAGCAGGGGTTCGAGTGCCGGGGGCAGGGGGCTGTGGCTCGGAGGCCCGGGTTCGGAGCCGGGGCATGAAGCCCGCGCCCGGTAGTCGGGGCTTGGGCATCGGCGGGTGCCAGGGGTGCGTCAAAAAGCGGGCTTCCGCGGTCAACGCTCCGTCATGGGCCCGGCGATCCGTCGTCCGCCGGGCATAGCTTCCTGGAGTCAGGCAGTGAACGACTCCCCTGGGAGGACACCATGGAGCGCCTCATTCCCGAGGACGCGGACTCGGAGCCCGCCGATCCGGCCGCAGCCACCGACGACGCGGTCCCGGACGATTCGGATCCCTCCGATCCGGACCCCGATGGCTCCCGCCCCGACGACTGCCGCGCGGTACGGCCGCTTTATGTGCCCGTACGGCTCGGCTCGTGCGGCGGGTATCAGCTCCGCTTCGCCCGCACCCCGCTCGGCGCGCGGACCGCGATCGGTTTCACCAGCCCCCACCGGCTGACCGCCGTTCTCGGCGAGCGGCAGGCGTGGATCAGGCTGGCGGAGCCCGCGCTGCGCGCGCTCGCCGCACCGCTCGGCACGACCATCGTCACGGTGGACCCCCAGCTCACCGCCCCGGCCCCCGTTTCCGCCATCGGCCGGCAGGCCACGCCGGTCAGGGCCTGCGCCCGCCATGCCCCGCCCGTTCCGGAACCGGCAGACGCGCCCGTACAGCCGAAGCCCGTAGAGCCGAAGCTCGTACGGCCGGAACTCGTACGGCAGGAGGCGATGCCCGTATGACCACCGAACCACTGAGGCGTGTCCACGCACTCATCAACGAGTTGAACGCCCCGCCGGTCTGGCCCGCGTCCGCCGTTGTGGCGCCCGGCGGGGACATCGCGGTGGCCGGGGTCGGTCTCGCGGAGCTGGCCGACCGCTATGGCACCCCGGTGTACATCCTCGACGAGGACGAAGTCCGGGCCCGGGCCCGGGCCTGGCGGCGGGCGCTGCCCGACGCCGAGATCGTCTACGCCGCCAAGGCGTTCCTCTGCCGGGCGGTCGTCGACTGGATCGACCAGGAGGGCCTCGGCCTCGATGTCTGCTCCGCCGGCGAACTGGAGCTGGCAGCCACCCGCGGCTTTCCGCCCGAGCGGATCGTGCTGCACGGAAACGCCAAGTCCCCGCGGGATCTGTCGGCGGCGCTGCGTCTGGGCGTCGGCCGGATCGTCATCGACTCGGCCTGCGAGACGGCGAGGATCGCCGCGCAGGCGCCGGGGCCCGGTCCGCAGCGGGTGCTGGTCCGTGTCCTGCCCGGAATCGAGGCGGGCGCCCACCCCAAGATCCGTACGGGGACGGAGGGCCAGAAGTTCGGGCTCTCGATCGCGGACGGCTCCGCCGAGGAGACGGTCGGCCGGATCCTCGGCCAGCCCCGGCTCGAACTCACGGGCCTGCACTGCCATCTCGGCTCCCAGATCGCCGGGCCGGAACCGTACGCCGAGGAGGTGCGCCGCCTGGTGGCGTTTCTGGCGCGGATCAGGGAGCGGTACGGAGTGACCCTGCCCGAACTGGATCTGGGCGGCGGCTTCGCGGTGGCGTACGTACCGGGCGATCCAGCACCCGCCCCCGCCGAGTACGGGCGCCTGATCACCGCCACCCTCGCGGACGCCTGTGCCGCGCACGGTCTGCCCGTACCAGCGCTGACGGTGGAGCCGGGCCGCTCGGTCGTCGCACCCGCCGGGATCGCGCTCTACCGCGTGCTGTCGGTGAAGCGGGGCGGCGGCGGTGTCTTCGTCGCGGTCGACGGCGGGATGAGCGACAACCCGCGGCCCGCCCTGTACGGCGCGCGTTACACGGTCCGCCGGGTGGGCCATGCCTCCTCGGCCCCGATGCGGACGGCGACGGTCGTCGGCCGGCACTGCGAGGCGGGCGATGTGCTCGCCGGTCCTGTGGAGTTGCCCGCGGACATCCGACCCGGTGATGTGCTGGCGGTCCCGGCCGCCGGTGCCTACCAGGTGTCGATGGCGTCCGGTTACAACATGACCGGCCGGCCGCCGGTGGTCGCGGTCTCGGGAGGGCGGTCGCGGCTTCTGGTACGCCGGGAGACCTTCGACGACCTGCGCGCACGGGATGTCGGCCTGTGACCCGCCGGCCCCGGACGCTCAGTCCCGCGGCTCGCTGAAACTCCCGAACCGGATGTCGTACGACCCGGCCATGCCCATGACGGCGAGCACCCGCTCCCCCTCCTCGGCCACCTCCGTACGTTGACCGGGTGTCAGCCCGCCGAAGGCCTCGACGGTCAGGGTCACATGCCCGCCGCTCTCGGTGAGCTGCCAGATCCCGGCAAGGAAGCCGTCCACGAGGAACGTACGGAAAGGCTGATTGCCCCGGACGGCGCGGCCCCGGTACCCGGGCGGGACCACGCGGCTCCGGTCGGAGTGCGAGAGCAGGAGGTTGTCGTACTCGGGCAGGAAACGCGGCGGCGCGGGAGTGTCCTCGGCGGGCCGTGGCGCCTCCGGCAGATCGAACAGCTCGGTCCCGCTCTCGTCCTGAAAGGTGAGCAGCCGGGGCCGCAGCCGTTCGAAGGCCTCCCGCAGCCGGGTGAGCCCGGACCAGACCTGCATGTCCTTGACGGAGGCCGGGCCGAAGGCGGCGAGATAGCGCAGTACGGTGCCGTCCGGCGCGGGCACCGGCTGGGCGGGACGCCCGAACCAGTGCTCGGCGGTGGTGAGCGTGACCTGTCCGGCGCGGCCCCACAGTCCGCGCGGGGTGGTCTGTACGAGCGGCACGAGACAGCGTCCGGCGACCCCCAGCGCGAACGGCTCGGCCTCGGGCCACTCCTCGGCCAGTGCCTCGCGCAGTTCCTTCAGCGGCCGGGGCCGCTCCTCGACCAGCTCGCGGACACGAGCGGCGAGCCGGTCCAGGTCCACCCCGGTCAGCCGGTCGCGGAACGTTCTCAACTCCCGGTCCCGCGCGGCCTGCACGAGCGGGCGGAGGGTGAGGCAGTCGTCGGCGGTGTGCGTATGGATGGTGGAGCGGAGCGTGACCAGCCGGGCGACCCGGCGCGTGGCCATCAGCGCGGACAGGTCGTCGGGTACGAACCCCTCCAGGCGGGCCGCGAGCTGGAAGTACGGCGGCTTGACGTTCTGGGCCTGGAGTCCGAGCAGATGCGTGACGGCGGACTCGGCGGACAGCCCGCTGCGGCGCAGCAGGAGCTGGCGCTCCAGGGTGGCCCTGCTGAGCGCACGGGTGGAGAGCACGGGGTGACTGGCGGAGCTGATCGTGATCGTCCTCGCGGGAGCCATGGCCACCACGCTAGTGCCCTACCCGGCAGGATCTGCCCCGTCGCAAACCTTGCCGGTCGCTGCACCAGACCCCGTCCGGCGACGCTCGCGGACAGCCTCCGGCACTGGCGGACAGCCTCGGTCCCCGACCACAGCCCCGAAAACCACGACGAAAGCGGCGGGCCCGGACGCATCCGGACCCGCCGCCTTCTCACTTCCGTACGTCCAACAGGCCCAAGAGGCCCATCAGGCCCGGCGCGACGGCCGTGCCAGCGTGTACCCGGCGATGCCCGCGAGCGCGCCCAGCACACCCCCCACCACCGTCCAGATCCAGCGGTCCGTCCACCAGCCCGAGGACCAGCCGTCCTCCGGCTCCGACGCGGTCACGGCCGTCTCCGACGAGGCCTCGGTGATCCCCGGCGTGAGCGGCTCGGACAGCTTTCCGCCGACCGCGTACGCGCCGCCCGCGCCCGGCGTGGCCGCCTCGACCTCCGTCCGTACCGGCATGCCGAGGTCCTCCTCCTGCGCGTTCACGACGGTGAGGCGTACGTAGTAGCTGCCCGGCAGCGGATCGTTGGACCAGGGCTCGGCCCAGGCCCGTACCGTACGGAGCGTGCAGCGCAGCGAGACCGTGTCCGCGTCCGCGGCGACCGCCTTCGTCTGGGCGCCGCTCACACAGGGCTGGCGGCGGCGCAGCCCGTCGTAGACGTCGACCTGCCAGGTCAGCGCGCCCTTCCTCGCGGCGGCGGACTCGGGCAGGGTGACCGTGGCCCGTACGGTGGGGCGCTGCCCCGCGTCGGCCGGGAAGACCCAGTAGAGATAGTCACCCGTGGAGGCCTCGGCCGAAGCCGTCTGCCCCGGCCTGAAGGCGGCGGCCGTACGGAAGGACGTGCCTGCCTCGGTCGGCGCCGCGGCCTCGGGCCCGTCGGCGTTCTCGGATTCCCCGGTGGCGGGTACGGGGGTCTCGTCGGCCAGGGCGGTGCCCGCCGAGCCGAACAGCGCCGTGGCGGACAGCAGCGCCCCGGCGATCAGGGATTTCACGAACAGACCGGTGATACGCATCAGTTGGTCCTCCAGACGACACGCAGGCGGGAGATCCAGCCCCACAGCAGTCCGGCGGCTAGGCCGGTGAGGGCCAGGGTGCCGAGCAGCCACCAGCCGCGGCCGAGGCCGAACGCGGCGATGTCGGAGGCCGCGTCGGGCGCGTCCACCAGATCGACGGTCAGCTCGACCGGCAGACCCGGGGTGGTCTGCACGGAGTCGGGCGCGGAGAAGGCGTTGCTGACCTGGAGGCAGACCGTCTCCGCGGCCGGCTTCAGCCCGTCGGCGCCGTCATCGTCGGCGGGCGGTTTCGGGTAGCGCAGCCCGGCCGAGATCACATCGGTGCGTCCGTCGCCCGCCTCCGAGCCCCGGACGATCTCTCTGCCGTGTACGGTCACGGCGCGCAGCAGCACCGCGTAGTCCCGGTCGACGGCACGGTCGGCCGCGACACTCACCGACGCGCGCAGTTCCTGGCCCGGCAGGACGTCCACGCGGTACCAGCGGTGCTCGGAGAACTTCTCCCGGTCGCTGTAGAGGCCCGGCTTGATCTGCGGGGCGTCGGCGCAGCGCGCGGCACCCTCGGTCGCCACCGGGGTGACGACGGGGTCGGCGGCGCGGTCCACGAGCTGTTTGACCCGGCCGGAGAGTTCGTCGGTGTGCCGTACGGAGGTGTACGTGCCGCCGGTGGCCTCGGCGATACAGGTGAGCTGCCTGCGGGTCTTGGCGTCCGGCACGAGGCCGAGGGTGTCGATCGTGAGATGGATGCCCCGGGCCGCGATCTCCCGCGCGACCTCGCACGGGTCGAGCGGCGCGCAGGTGTCCTCGCCGTCGGTGATGAGGACGATACGGCGGGTCGCGTCACCGCCTTCGAGGTCCTCGGCCGCGCCGAGGAGCGCGGGTCCGATGGGGGTCCAGCCGGTGGGGACGAGGGTGGCGACCGCCGTCTTCGCCTCCGTACGGTCCAGCGGCCCCACCGGGTAGAGCTGCCGGGTGTCCTTGCAGCCGACCTTGGTGTCCTTGCCCGGATAGTTGGCCCCGAGGGTGCGGATGCCCAGCTCCACCTCCTGCGGCACCGCGTCCAGCACCTCGTTGAACGCCTGCTTCGCCGCGGCCATCCGGGACTGGCCGTCGATGTCGCGGGCCCGCATGGAGCCGCTCACATCGAGGACGAGATCGACCTTCGGTGCCGGTTTCCCGGTAGGTTCGTCAGCGGCGGCAGCGGGAGGGAAGAGCCCTACGGCCAGAGTGGCCACCAGACCGCACACGGCGGCTGCCAACCGGCTACTTATGATCATCGCCGGATGATACGAGAATGGCACCGGGGAACCAAACGAAGGCAGACGGTCTGTCAAATCGATTGCGGACGAGGGAAGTTGGGGCATGAGCGGAGTGAACAGGCGCCGGTTCATCGGTATGGGAGCGCTCGCCGCGGCGTCGGCCGTCGCGGCGGCGCCAGGGCCCGTCGTACCCCAGTCGCCGCCCCGCCCGCAGCCTGCGGCGGAACCGTCCGTGCCCGCCCGGCCACGCGCCGCCACCCGGCCGCTGTTCCTCGGTACGTACACCTCGGCCGCGGGCGGCGGCACCGGGGTGGGACTCGCCTCGTACGACCCGGCCACCGGCGCGGTGTCCGGCACGGGCACGATCGCGGGCGTCGAGAACCCCTCGTACCTCGCCGTCCATCCCGACGGCCGCACCCTCTACGCCGTCAATGAGCAGCAGAACGGCGGTGTCACCGCGATCGCCCTCGCCGAGGACGGAAAGCACCGGGTCCTCGGGACGCGGAGCACGGGCGGTGCGGGGCCCACGCATCTCTCGGTGCACCCCGGCGGGCGCTGGCTGCTGAGCGCCAACTACACCTCCGGCAGTGTGGCCGTGCACCCCATCGACGCGGCGGGCGCGCTGGGTGAGCGTACGGACCTGGTGGCGCACTCCGCTCCGCCGCCGGGCCCCGGCCAGACCGGGCCGCACGCGCACCAGATCACCACCTCGCCGGACGGCGGCCATGTCCTGGCGGTCGATCTGGGCAACGACACCGTCTACACCTACCGGCTGGACACGGCGGCGGGCACGCTCACGCAGGTCTCGTACGCGCGGCTGCGCCCCGGCGCGGGCCCGCGCCATCTCACGTTCCATCCGTCCGGCGCGTACGCCTATCTCGCCAATGAGCTGGACAACACCGCCGTGGTCTGCGCGTACGAGCCGGAGACCGGGCTGCTGACGCCCGGCGAGCCGCAGCCCACCGGGGCGGGCGGCGCGGGCGACAGCTTCCCGTCCCAGCTCGTGGTCACCGCCAATGGCGCCTTCGCGTATCTCGCCAACCGCGGCCGCAACAGCCTGACCCGCTACGCGGTCGAGGCGGGCGGCGGGGCGCTCCGGCTGCTGGACACCGTGCCGGTGGGCGGCGACTTCCCCCGGCAGCTCGGCCTCTCGCCCGCCGGGAACCTGCTGTTCGCCGCGAACCAGCGGTCGAACTCGGTGACGGTCTTCCATGTCGACCAGGACGGCGGCGGGCTGCGCTCCGCGGGCCGACCGTTCCAGGCTCCGGTGGCCGTCTGCGCTCTGCCGCTCTAGGGAAGAAGCGCAGGCCCGCTCCGGACAGGGGCACGGCCACTCCGGAGGGGCGCGCCGCCGCTCCGGCAGGGCCGGTTCCGCGGACGGGGCGGTATTTCCAGGCAGGGCGGTATGTGGTCCAGATACGGTCCTATGTACTGTTCGCGTGCATGGGAGCGCTCCCAGTGGTTGGATGGCGCCAGCCCGTTCCCCGCTCCTGGATCAGGCTCAGGCACACTCGCGACGGGAGGTCGCCCCCGATGGTGACGAAGGGACGTACGGGCCAGCCCACCCTGGAAGAAGTCGCCGCGCTCGCGGGCGTCGGCCGGGGCACGGTGTCCCGCGTCATCAACAATTCGCCGCGGGTCAAGGACACCACCCGCCATCTCGTCGAGCAGGCGATCGCGCAGCTCGGCTACATACCCAACCGCGCCGCCCGCGCCCTGGCGGGCAGCCGTAGCGATGCCGTGGCGCTGGTGATACCGGAGACCGAGAAGCGTTTCTTCGCCGAGCCGTACTTCTCCGACATCGTCCATGGTGTCGGCGACGGTCTCGCCGACACCGATCTTCAGCTTCTGCTCACCCTCGTCCGTACGGAGAAGGAACGGCAGCGCTTCCTCCAGTACGCCCGCGCCCGCCGGATCGACGGTGTGCTCCTGGTCTCCCTCCACGACAACGATCCGCTGCCCGATCTGCTCGCCGGGATGGAGATGCCCACGGTCCTCAGCGGCCGCAGGTCCGGCGACGAGTCCGTGTCCTATGTGGACTCCGACAACGTGGGCGGCGCGCGTGCCGCCGTACACCATCTGTCGGCGTCCGGGCGGCGCCGTATCGCCACCATCACGGGACCGCTCGACATGTATGTGGCGCAGTGCCGGCTCCGCGGGTACGAGGAGGCGGTACGGGACAGCCCAGGCGGCCCGCGCCCCGCCTGGATCGCGCATGGCGACTTCACGGAGGAGAGCGGCCGGCGCGCGATGGCCGAGCTGCTCGAACGGCACCCGGACCTGGACGCGGTGTTCGCTGCCTCGGACGTGATGGCGGTGGGCGCGCTGCACACGTTGCGGGCGGCGGGCCGCAGGATTCCGGAGGAGGTGGCGGTGGTGGGGTTCGACGACTCGCCCATCGCGCGCCACACGGATCCCCAGCTCACGTCGGTGCGCCAGCCGGTGGAGGAGATGGGGCGGACGATGGCCCGGGTGCTGCTGGCGTCGATCAGTGACGGGGCGTCGGCCTGGCAGCACGTGGTGCTGCGGACGGAACTGGTGCGCAGGGCATCGGGGTGACCCACGCGGACCGGAGGTGATCTCCGCCGACGGGGGTGACCCACGCGGACCGGAGGTGATCTCCGCCGACGGGGGGATCCACGCGGGTCGGGGGTGATCCACGCAGGCCGGGGCGGCGGGCGCTCAGACCGCCGAATCGACCCTGCTCCGCTCGTGGGCCCACGGGCGCGGCTCGTCGTGGTGGATCGGGGTGTGCGCGCCCGTCAGCGGAACCCCGCTGCCGCCGCGCCGTACCGCGACGATCTCCGCGGCGATCGAGAGCGCGGTCTCCTCGGGGGTACGGGCGCCCAGGTCGAGCCCGATCGGCGAGCGCAGCCGGGCCAGCTCCCGCTCGGTGACCCCGTGCTCGCGCAGCCGCCGGGCGCGGTCCTCATGGGTGCGCCGGGAGCCCATCGCGCCGACATACGCGACCGGCAGCCGCAGCGCCAGTTCCAGCAGCGGTACGTCGAACTTGGCGTCGTGGGTGAGCACGCACAGGACCGTACGGCTGTCGGTCGCGGCCGACTCCAGATAGCGGTGCGGCCAGTCCACGACGATCTCGTCGGCGTCGGGGAAGCGGGCGCGCGTGGCGAAGACGGGCCGCGCGTCGCAGACCGTGACGTGGTAGCCGAGGAACTTGCCGGTACGGACGAGCGCCGAGGCGAAGTCGACGGCGCCGAAGACGATCATGCGCGGCGGCGGCACGCTCGACTCGACGAGCAGGGTCAGCGGCCGGCCGCAGCGCGATCCGCGCGCGCCGATGACGACGGTGTCCGTACGGCCGGAGTCCAGCAGGGCGAGGGCTTCGGCGGCGGCGGTACGGTCCAGCTCCGGGTGTCCGCCGAGGCTCCCCTCGTACGTTCCGCCGGGGCGTACGAGCAGGGCGCGGCCCAGCAGTTCGGCCGGGCCTTCGGTGATCCGGGCGAGCGCGGCGGCCTGCCCACGGGAGGCGGCCTCCAGCGCGGCGAACACCGGCCGGGTGGCGTCCGCGCGTACCGCTGCTCGTTCCGCCCGTACCGCTGCCTGATCCGCGCGTACCGCTGGCCGTTCCGCGCGAACCGCCGGCCGATCCGCGCGAACCGCCCGTACGGCGCGTACGGTTGGCGTCGCTCGTGCCGCCCGTACCGGAGTCACCAGGATGTCGATGACCCCGCCGCAGGTCAGGCCCACCGCGAAGGCGTCGTCGTCGCTGTAGCCGAAGCGCTCAACGACGGTGGCGCCGTCCTCCAGCGCCTGCCGGCACAGCTCGTACACCGCGCCCTCCACACACCCGCCGGAGACCGAGCCGATCACCGCGCCCCCGCTGTCGACGGCGAGCGCGGCGCCCGGCCCGCGCGGCGCGCTGCCGGAGACCGCGACGACCGTGGCGACGGCGAAGTCCCGCCCCTGCCCGGCCCACCGGTGCAGCTCTTCGGCGATGTCCAGCATCTCGGTCTCCTCGGGGATCTGATGCGCTGAGTACGGCTTCGCCGTTCCTCAAACACCGGACGGACCCGGCGCGCGGTCTGCGGACGCGGGCCGCGCGCCGGACGACGCCGTCACGGTGCGGTGTGGCCGCCGGTGCCGGTACCTGTGCCGCCGATGCCGGTACCTGTGCCGCCGCTGTCGGCGCCCGTGCCGGTGAGGTGCTCCGGCCGTACCGGCGTCCTGTTCAGCTCCAGGCCCGTCGCGTTCCTGATCGCCGCGAGAATCGCGGGAGTCGAGGAGAGGGTCGGCGCCTCGCCGGCGCCTCGCAGACCATACGGCGCGTGCTCGTCGGCCAGTTCGAGCAGATCGACGGGGATGGTGGGGGTGTCGAGGATGGTGGGGATCAGATAGTCCGTGAAGGACGGGTTGCGCACCTTCGCGGTCACCGGGTCGACGACGATCTCCTCCATGACCGCCACGCCCAGCCCCTGGGTGGTGCCGCCCTGGATCTGGCCGATGACGGACAGCGGGTTGAGCGCCTTGCCGACGTCCTGGGCGACGGCCAGTTCGACGACCTTGACCAGGCCCAGTTCCGTATCGACCTCGACGACCGCGCGGTGCGCGGCGAACGAGTACTGGACATGCCCGTTGCCCTGTCCGGTACGGAGATCGAAGGCCTCGGTCGGGCGGTGGCGCCACTCCAGCTCCAGGTCCACCGCCTCGTCCTCCAGGACGTCCGCCAGACCGGCGAGGACCTCTCCGCCGTCGGTGACGACCTTGCCGTCTTCGAGCAGCAGCTCGGCGGTGGCCCAGGCCGGGTGGTACGTACCGAACTTGCGCCGGCCGAGCTCCAGCACCCGCTCCCGTACCGCCTCGCAGGTGTGCTTCATCGCGCCGCCGGTCACATAGGTCTGCCGGGAGGCGGAGGTGGAACCGGCGGAGCCGACCCGGGTGTCGGCGGGCTGGATGGTGACCCGGGCGACGCCGAGTTCGGTACGGGCGATCTGCGCGTGGACGGTGACGCCGCCCTGGCCGACCTCGGCCATCGCGGTGTGGACGACCGCGACCGGCTCCCCGGCGATCACTTCGAGCCGTACGCGCGCGGTGGAGTAGTCGTCGAAGCCCTCGGAGAAGCCGACGTTCTTGATGCCGACCGCGTAGCCGACGCCCCGTACGACCCCTTCGCCGTGGGTGGTGTTGGAGAGCCCGCCGGGCAGGGCCCGTACATCCGCCTCCTCGCCGGCCACCAGCCACTGCTGCTCGGGCGGCAGAGGGCGGGCCTTGACGCGGCGCAGCAGTTCGGCGACGGGCGCCGGGGAGTCGACGCGCTGTCCGGTCGGCATGAGGGTGCCCTGCTCCATGGCGTTGAGCTGCCGGAACTCCACCGGGTCCAGCCCCAGCGCCGCCGCCAGCCTGTCCATCTGCGCCTCGTACGCGAAGCACGCCTGGACGGCGCCGAAGCCGCGCATCGCGCCGCAGGGCGGGTTGTTGGTGTAGAGCGCGAGCGCCTCGATGTCGACATTCTCGATGGCGTACGGGCCGGCGGAGAGGGAGGCCGCGTTGCCGACGACGGCCGGGGACGAGGAGGCGTACGCGCCGCCGTCCAGCACGATCCGGCACTTCATGTGCGTGATCCTGCCGTCGCGGGTGGCGCCGTGCTCGTAGTGGAGCCTGGCCGGGTGACGGTGGACATGGCCGAAGAACGACTCGAACCGGTTGTAGACCATCTTGACCGGTTTGCCGGTCCGCAGGGCCAGCAGACAGCCGTGGATCTGCATCGACAGGTCCTCCCGGCCGCCGAAGGCCCCGCCGACCCCGGAGAGGGTCATACGGACCTTCTCCTCGGGCAGGCCGAGGACGGGCGCGATCTGGCGGAGGTCGGAGTGGAGCCACTGGGTGGCGACGTAGAGGTCGACGCCGCCGTCCTCGGCGGGCACCGCGAGTCCGGACTCCGGGCCGAGGAAGGCCTGGTCCTGCATGCCGAAGACATAGTCGCCCGTGACGATCACATCGGCGCGGGCGGCGGCCCCGGCGGCGTCGCCGCGGACGATGGGCTGGCGGTGCACGATGTTGGGGTGCGGGACATGGCCGCTGTGGTGGTCGGCGCGGTTCTCATGGACGAGGGGCGCGCCGGGGGCGGTGGCCGAGGCCTCGTCGGTGACGACCGGCAGTTCGGCGTAGTCGACGCGGATCTTGGCGGCGGCGCGGCGGGCGGTCTCGGGATGGTCGGCGGCGATGACCGCGACCGGCTCGCCGTGGTGCCGGACCTTGCCATGGGCGAGAACGGGGGTGTCCTGGATCTCCAGGCCGTAGTTCTTCACCGGGGCCGGGAGGTCGTCATAGGTGAGGACGGCGTGGACACCGGGGGTGGCGAGGGCCTCCGCGATGTCGATGGATCTGATGGCTGCGTGCGCCACGGTGGAGCGCAATGTGTGGCCCCACAACATGTCGTCGTGCCACATGTCCGAGGAGTACGCGAACTCGCCGGTGACCTTGAGCGTGCCGTCGGGCCGGAGGGTCGATTCGCCGATGCCGCCGCTGGTGCGGGAGCCCTGGCTGAGGCTGGTGGGGGTGCCGGTGGTGGGCATCGCGGTCAGACCGCCTCGTCCTGACGGGCGGCCGCGAGACGCACCGCGTCGAGGATCTTCTCGTAACCGGTGCAGCGGCAGAGGTTGCCGGAGAGCGCCTCGCGGATGTCGGCGTCGCTCGGGGAGGGATTGCGCTCCAGCATCTCGTCGGCGGCGACCAGCAGTCCGGGGGTGCAGAAGCCGCACTGGACGGCGCCCGCGTCGATGAACGCCTGCTGGATCACGGACAGTTCACCGTCGCCAGGGTGTTCGGCGCCGCGCTCCCCGGCTTCGGACCGCCGGGAGTCGCGTGCCCCGGAATCACGCTGCCGGGCGTATTCGGCGAGTCCCTCGACCGTGATGACCTCGCGGCCCTCGGCCTGCCCCGCCGCCACCAGACAGGAGCAGACCGGGACACCGTCGAGCCGTACCGTACAAGAACCGCATTCGCCCTGCTCACAGGCGTTCTTGGAGCCCGGCAGGCCCAGCCGCTCGCGCAGGACGTACAGCAGGCTCTCGCCCTCCCACACATCGTCGGCCACTTGCTCACGCCCGTTGACCGTGAATGTCACCCGCATGGTCACGCCGCTCCTTCCAGGGGGTGGCCGCCCCGGCGGTACTGCTCCCAGGTCCAGCCGAGCTGGCGGCGGGCCATGATGTCGACCGCGTGGCGGCGGTACGCGGCGGTGCCGCGCACATCGTCGATGGGGTTGCAGGCGGCCGAGACGAGCATGGCGAACTGCCGGGCGACGGACGGCGTGATGACCTTGCCGTTCTCCCAGAAGCCGCCCTCGTCGAGTGCCGCGTTCAGGAACTCCTCCGCCGCGCGGGCCCGTACGGGGGTGGGGGCGGCGGAGCCGATACCGGTCCGTACGGTACGGGTCGCGGGGTGCAGGGCGAGCCCGAAGGCACAGACCGCGATGACCATCGCGTTACGGGTCCCGACCTTCGAGAACTGCTGCGGACCGTCCGCTTTCCTGATGTGCACGGATTTGATCAGTTCGTCGGCGGCGAGGGCATTGCGCTTCACACCGGTATAGAAGTCGTCGATCGGGATGCGACGGCTGCCGCGTACCGACTCGGCCTCCACCTCGGCGCCCGCGGCCAGCAGCGCCGGATGCGCGTCGCCGGCCGGGGAGGCGGTGCCGAGGTTGCCGCCGACGCCGCCGCGGTTGCGGATCTGCGGCGAGGCGACGGTGTGCGAGGCGAGTGCCAGCCCCGGCAGTTCGGCCCTGAGGTCCTCCATGATGCGGGTGTACGGGACGGAGGCGCCCAGTTCGACGGTCTCCTCGCCGACCGTCCACTCGCTCAGCTCGCCGATCCGGTTCAGGTCGAGCAGATACTCCGGCCGCCGGTGATCGAAGTTGATCTCGACCATGACGTCCGTGCCGCCCGCGATGGGCACGGCCATGGGGTGCGCGGCCTTGGCGGCGAGCGCCTCCTCCCAGCTTGCCGGGCGAAGGAAGTCCATGAGTGCTCTCTTCTGATCGTTGGCGATCCGCTCGCCGATGGCGATTCGTCGTGATCTGATCGTTGACGATCGGGGCTCTTCATGAGCTGTTGACGCGGTACGGCCCCACTACACCCCCCAGTACACAAGGAGTGCTCCGGCTGGTGCAGTCACCGAAACCATGAAGGAGTTGGCTGGCCGTCCTCAGGGTCTTGTAGATTCGAACGAAACCACGAGAGAGATCGGCGACGACGAGATGCGGCTGCGCGCACTGCTGGACACCGATGCGCTGGGGCTGCGGCTGCTCGGCGGCGAGGACGAGCTGGACCGTTCCGTGCGCGGGGTGATGACCACCGATCTGCGCGATCCGAGCCGTTATCTCTCCGGCGGTGAACTGGTCCTCACCGGCCTCGCCTGGCGACGGCGCGCCGAGGAATCCGAACCGTTCGTCCGTATCCTCGTCGCCGCCGGGGTCGCCGCCCTCGCCGCGGGCGAGGCGGAGCTGGGCGAGGTGCCCGACGATCTGATCGTGGCATGCGCACGCCATCGTCTTCCGCTGTTCGCGGTGAGCGAGGCCGTGGCGTTCGCGACGATCACCGAGTACGTGGTCCGCCAGGTGTCCGGGGAGCGGGCCGGGGATCTGGCGGCCGTGGTGGACCGGCACCGCAGGCTCATGACGGCGGGCCCGGCGGGCGGCGGCCCGGACGCGGTCCTGGATCTGCTGGGCTCCGATCTCGATCTGCGGGCCTGGGTGCTCTCCCCCACCGGCCGGCAGATCGCGGGCGCCGGGAAGCCGCTGCCCGCGGCCCGTGCCACCGCGCTCGCCGGGGAGCATCTCGCGGCGACCCGCGCGGGACGCCGGAGCCCGTACCGTACGAGCGTCGACGGCACGGCGTACTCCCTCTTCCCGGTACGTGAGCCGGGGCGCGGGCCCTCCGCCCTCGCCTCCCCCGATGTGCGCGAGACCGTGCTCTCCGACTGGGTGCTGGCCGTCGAGGCGGACGCGGGCGACTGGCCGACGGCCCGCCTCGATCTGCTGCGGGGCGTCACGCAGCTCATCGCGGTGGAGCGGGACCGGCGGGACGCGGCCCGCGCGGTACGGCGCCGGCTCGCCCAGGATGTCGTGGAGCTCGTCCAGGCGGCCGCGGCACCGGCCGAGATCGCGGCGCGGCTGCGGGTGGCCGCTCCGGTGCTGCTGCCGGGGCTGACGACCGCGCCGCACTGGCAGGTCGTGGTGGCAACGGTGGACTGGGGCCGGGACGGCGGCTCCGGCCAGGGCGGTCACAGCGGTCACAGCGGTCACAGCGGTACGGGTACGGGTACGGAGGTGAGCGGCGGCCCGGTCGCGCAGGCACTGCTTGAGGAGATCCTGGCCGGCCCGGTGACGCCGGGAGCCGGGGCGACGGGGGCAGCGGCAGGGGCGGCAGGAGCGACTGTGACGGACTCGCCCGACCGGATCGCGGTGGCACGGACGGGTGACGAGGCGGTCGCACTCGTACCGCTTCCGGCCATGCCCGCGGTGCTGCTGGGACTGGCCGACCCGTCGGAGGCCGATCCGGATCCGGATCCCGAACCCGGTCTGCACGCGGACGCGCTGCTGGCCGCCGTACGGGAGCCACTGTCGGCGGGCCTCGCCGACGACGGACGGCTCACCCTGGGGGTGAGCGCGGTCGTCCACTCGGCGGAGGGGCTGCGCGGCGCCCTGGAGGAGGCCCGGCACGCCCGCCGGGTGGCCGCGGCCCGGGTCGGACGGGTCTGCGCGGCGGGCCACCACGAGCTGGCCTCGCACGTCCTGCTGCTGCCCTTTGTGCCCGACGATGTGCGCCGGGCGTTCACCGCGCGGCTGCTGGACCCGCTCCGCGCCTACGACCGGCGCCATCGCGCGGAGCTGATCCCCACCCTGGAGGCGTTCCTCGACTGCGACGGCTCCTGGACCCGGTGCGCGGCCAGACTGCATCTGCATGTGAACACGCTGCGCTACCGAGTGGGCAGGATCGAACAGCTCACCGGCCGGGATCTGTCACGCCTGGAGGACAAGCTGGATTTCTTCCTGGCCCTGAGGATGAGCTGAGCTGCCGCCTGGCTGGCTGGGACCGCGTGCCCGGGGTCTGGGCGGGGCCGTGCCCCGGGCGCCCGGACGGGACCGCGTGGCCCGGGGCCCGGACGGGACCGCGTGCCCCGGTGGCCTGGGCACCGGGCCGGTGGCACGCGCGCCCCGCCTGGTGGCCCGGACGCCCGGCCCGGTGGCTGCCTGTCTGGTGGCCCGGACGGCCGCCCGACGGCCGCCTGCCTGGTGGCCTGGCCGCCTGCCGGGTTGGCCGCCCGTTGGCCGAAAAACTTCGTTCACAACTGCCCTCGTCAACGGCCCTGTCCAGGCCGGTTGACGCGATCACCCGATACGGGCACGGAAAAGATCCGCCATGTCCCCGGGCTGTGAGTTCCGCCACCCGGGCGCCCGCGCCGCTGCCCGTACCGTCGCCATCGCCGCAGGTGACAGCCCTTTCGACGGCCCCGGACCCGCTCGGCGGCACCCTCCGCGCGCCCCTTCTGCCGCCCTTCAAGACCGACTTCGCACCCCAAGTGATTGTGAAATTTTTCACCTGACCTATTGGCCCGGCATGCTCATCCGTGCTGAGATGCGTCCACACTCAACAGCACAATGGCGCGCTCGGGGAGGGCAATGTGGCGCATACCGCCATGTCTGGTTCCGGAACCACCGCTGGTGACAACCCACTCCAGACCGCGGTATGGCGGCTGCGCTCGCGCGGCTGTTGGACCGACGCAGCGGCCCTGCTCGCACCGCACACCGCCGCCCCGGCGCCCGCGCTCCAGCGGGCCTCGCTGCTCGTCGAGCGCTGTCTGTTCACCGGGACCGGCTGGCCGGAGGCCGAGGACGCGCTGCGTTCCGCGGAGGCCACGGCCCGCGAGGACGACGAGCGCGGTGCCGCGGCCTGCGAACGCGGCCATCTCGCCTACGCCTCCACCGTCCTCGGTGTACGCGACCGCGCGGACGAGGCACGCGCCGCCCTCGGCAGAGCGGCGGCCCTGCTCGACCCGACGGCGCCCGCCCGTGCCCTGCTCGACTTCCGACGCGGGCTGATCGCGGAGCATCTCTCGGACTCCCCGCAGTCCGCGCGCGCCGCGTACCGCCGGGCCCATGCCGCCGCCACCGCGCACGGCGAGACACTGCTGCTCTCGTTCACCTGGCGCCATCTCGCCGGGCTGGCCCTGCGGGAGGGCGAGTTGTCGGAGGCGCGGCACGGCTTCAGCGAGTCGCTCCGTATCCGCGAGGAGCTGGGCTATCTGGTCGGTACGGCTCCGGCGCTGGCGGCGCTGGCCGACGCCGAGCCGGAACCGGAGGCATCCCGGCTGCGCGCGGAGGCGAGCCGGCTGTTCCGGCTGCTGGGCGGCGTACCGACCTGGCTGGCGGACCAGCTCGCACCACCGCCGGCCCCGGCGGTCTGACCCACGGACGGCCCGCCGCGTACTGCGCCTTGTTGAGCGCGTGAGCGGCGGGTTCATGAGCGAGTGAGCAGCGGACCCGAGTGTCGACGCCGAGTACGCAGGCCCGCGCATCTGCGCCGGTGTGCGGCCCGCGTGTCAGCGCCGGGTCTGCGGGTCGCCGTGCCAGGAGCGCCACAGCTCGGCGTACGGGCCGCCCGCCGCCACCAGGGCGTCGTGCGTGCCGAGTTCGGTCAGCCTGCCGTCGTCCATGACCGCCACCCGGTCCGCGTCGCGCGCGGTGTCCAGCCGGTGGGCGATGGCAATGACCGTACGGCCTTCGAGGACGGCGGCCAGCGCGCGTTCCGCGTGGCGCGCGGTCGCCGGGTCGAGCAGGGCCGTCGCCTCGTCGAGGACGAGGGTGTGCGGATCCGCCAGTACCACGCGTGCCAGGGCGAGTTGCTGGGCGCGGGCGCCGTCGATACGTACCTCCGCCGCGCCCGTCGCCGTCGCGCCCGGCACGGTGTCGAGGCCGTCCGGCAGCTCATCGATCCAGTCCGCGCCGACGGCGTCGAGCGCCGCGCATATCTCTTCGTCGGTGGCGCTCGGCGCGGCGATCAGCAGATTGTCGCGGATGGTGTCGGTGAAGACATGGTGTTCCTGGGTCACCAGGACGACCTGGCGGCGCAGTTGACCGGGGTCGAGGTCCGCGATCGGGACGCCGCCCACGGTCACCGACCCCGCGCGCGGCCGGTCGACACCGGCCAGCAGCCTGCCCAGCGTGGACTTTCCGGCACCGGACGGGCCCACGACGGCGAGCCGCTCGCCGGGCCGTACGGTCAGATCGACCCCGCGCAGCACATCGCGCGGCTCGGCGCGCCCGCTGTCATAGGCGTACCACACATCCTCGACCGCGATCCGGTCGTCGGAGGGTGTGGGTCCACCACATACCGGTGTACTCGGCGCCAGTGCCAGACCCTCCACCCGGGCGAAGGAAGCGCTACTGCTCTGTAGTTGCTCCACCCACAGCAGGATGGTGTCGAGTGGTTGCGACAACTGCCGCAGATACAGCGCGCAGGAGACCACCGCGCCGAGGCTGACCACGCCCGCGCCGCCCCCGCCGCCCGCGCCGTCCCCGAGCAGCAGGCCGCCGGCCAGCAGCACCGCGACGACCGGGATCTCGTACGACACCTCCACCGACGGGAAGAGCACACTGCGCAGGGACAGCGTCCGCAGCCGGGTCCGCCGGGCCCGTTCGACCGCTTCCTGGCAGACCTCGATCCGGCGCCGCTGGAGACCGAACGCCTCGACCGTACGGGCACCGGACGCGGTAGCGGAAAGGACCTCCGCCATCATCGAGTTGGCCTCGCCCTCCGCCAGATACGCGGCGGGCGCGCGGCGCAGATACCAGCGGGTGGCGAACCAGATGCCGAGCAGACCGAGCACCCCGCAGCCGCCGAGCAGCGGATCGAGGACGAAGACCGCGCCGAGGATGAACAGCGCCTGTACGGCGGCGATGAACACATCGGGCCCGGCATCGCGCAGGGCGGTGCTGACGGCGGCGACATCGGTGGTGCCGCGCGCGGCGAGATCGCCCGTACCGGCACGTTCGACGACCGAGGCGGGCAGCGCGAGCGCGCGGTCGACGAGCTGTTCACGGATACGGGCGGAGGTCCGCTCGCCGAAACGGTGGCCGACGAGACGGGCGTACCGGGCGAGCACGAGCTGCGCCACGGAACAGAGCAGGATGACGAGCGCGTACCGGTCCACGGTGGCGACCCCGCCGCCGGCCCGGACCGTGTTGATCACACTGCCGAGCAGCCAGGGTCCGACAAGTCCGGCCGCGGCGGCGAGGGCGTTGAGCGCGATGGCGGCGGCGAAGGCGCGCCCGTCCCGCCGGATGAGACGCGTTGCCGCGCGGCGCACCTGGGGCGGCTCGGCGACGGGAAGGTGCGCCTTCTTGACGGCCGTCAACGGACCGGCTCGTTCTCGTACGAGTACGGTCCGTCCTCCGCGCCCCGGGACACCAGCGCCCGGTAGCCGGGCTGTGCGCGGAGCAGTTCATGGTGGGTGCCGGTGGCCGCGGTGCGGCCGTCGACCAGGTAGTACACGGTGTCCGCGTGTTCGAGCAGCAACGGCGAGGTGCTGGTGACGACGGTCGTACGGCCGGTACGGGCGGCCCGCAGCCGGGCGGCGAGCGCGGCCTCGGTGTGGGCGTCGACCGCCGAGGTGGGCTCGACGGCGAGCAGCACCTCGGGGTCTGCGAGCAGGGCCCGCATCAGCCGGACGCGCTGGCGCTGGCCGCCGGAGAGATTGCGGCCCTGCGCGTCGATCCGGGAGTCGAGGCCGTCCGGCAGGCCGAGGACGATGTCCCGCGCGACGGCCGCGTGGACGGCGGCCTCGATGGATTCCGCGTCCGGGTCGCGGCGGCCGGCGACGAGGTCGCGGAGTGTCCCGGCGAAGAGGTCGGCCTCGTTGTCGGCGACGAGGATCCGCTCACGTACCTGCGAGAGGGGGACCTCGTCGAGCCGTATCCCTCCCCAGGTCGTGTCCGAGGCGGTGAAGCGGCCCAGCCGGTCGACCACGTCGGAGGCGTCCGAGGGCCGCGAACCGACCAGCGCCGTCAGCGACTTGGGTGCAACCTCGACCCCGGAGGCCGGGTCACGCAGCGGGGACGGCGAGGTGGGCGCCTCCCGCAGGACCTCCCGAAAGGCCTCCCGCAGCACCTCATCCGACGGAGCCGCGGTCCCCGACTCCCCTTCCCCGGGCGCGACTTCGGGTTCCAGATCCAGGAACCGTACGACCCGCCGCGCACTCACCAGCCCACGGCTCAGGTCGTACCCGCCCTCGATGAAGAACGACACGGGTACGACGAGCACGGCGACATACCCGTACACCGCCGCCAACTCGCCGACACTGATGCTGCCTTGGGCGGCCAGCCGGGCCGCCAGCCAGGTGACGGCGGCGAGGAACAGCGCGGGAAGGCCGAGTCCGAGCGCGTCGATCCAGCTCGTCACCGCCCCGACGCGGTAGCCCTCCTCCCGTACCCGCGCCGAATCGCGCCGGTAGCGGGCGGCGTACGCGTCCTTGCCGCCGAGACCGCTCAGGACGCGCAGCCCGCCGACGATGTCGACGAACCGGCCGGCCAGTGCGCCCTGCCGCTCCCGGTACGCGGTCTCGGCGTGCTGCAACCGCCCGAGCAGCGGCCCCACCAGCAGCGCCAGCAGCGGCACTCCGAGCAGCACGACCACGGCGAGGACGGGCGAGACTGACAGCAGCAGCGCGGCGACGACAAGACAGGCCAGCACTCCGCCGACCCCGGGGCCGGTCATGGTCAGCGTCCGGCTCATCAGGCCGACATCGGACATGCCGATCGTGACGACCTCACCGGCGGTGACCCGTCGGGGCAGCGTGGCGCCGAGCCTGACGGCCTGTCGGACGACGACTCGTACCGTACGGAAGGTGGCGTCCATCCGGACCCGGGTCATGGTGCGGTGGCGCATGATGCCGATCCAGGCGTTGAACACACCGGCTCCGAGCAGCGCTCCGGTCCAGCCGGCGAGCGCGCCGCTGTCGCCCGGTACGAGTCCGTCGTCGATCGCGCGCGACAGGAGATACGGCGGCAGGGTCAGCCCGATCATCCACACGCTGCCGTACGTTGCGCCGACGGCTACCCGACCCCCCTGACTGGTCGCCAGCCACCAGAGGTACCGTCCTGCACTACGGCGATCCGGAACCCCCGGATCCATGTACGAGTCACCCATTCCCCGCACCCTAACGACCCGGGGCCCCCGGGCACCAACAACCCCAAAGAGGGAGCCTTGCTGAATTTCCGTCAGAAGCCAGATAGGGAGCAGATCGGCATGGACGCCGAGCCTTGGTGTGATGATAAGATCCACGAGCTTGCCAAGCGGTGGTAAACCCGCTATGGCATAAAGGGAAAGTCAGCGCATCGGCCCAGAAATCCGCCACCCCGGGGAGAACTATGCCATCAGCCGGGCCTTTCAAGGCAGTCCGGCGGGCGAGTATGCGCGGCCGATCCCGTATGCCCGAGACCGCGAGTGCACTCGAACACTCCGTCCCGGCATTCAGTATCCGGTGCCCCAGTCGCCCGAAGAGAGCCTTATGACGCAATACTTCCAGGATCCAGCGCTTTGGGGTCTGATCGCCGCTGGAACCCCTGTCGCAGCTACCGCGATCATTCGCGGCAGAAAGTCGAATGCAGAGCTCAGGAAGGAAAAACAGGAACTCAAGGCACATTACGCCAATCTGGAAGAGCATTATTCCGAGGCCGTCGAAGAGGCCAAGGACCGCGCGGAAGAGGCGACCAAGACCGCCCTGAAGTCCGCGATGCGTACGCTCCAGGGTCTGGCGAGCGAGCAGCAGCTCGCGATCACCAAGCTGCAGGACAAGTACGGAGAGCTCCAGATTCTCCAGGACCTCCTCGACATCGACCACATGAATTCGCAGTTCGCCCGGCGTGCGCAGTCCATCGCCGTGCTCTGCGACGGATGGCTGGGCCGTCAGCGCGCCTCGGCGTCGCTCTATGACGTGGTCCGCAGCGCGAAGGGCCGTATCCGCCACTTCACGCGCGTCGAGATCCGGGCCCAGAGCAATTTCGCCATCGTCAGCCGCGCCGTCGAACCGGTCGCGCTCACGCTCGCCGAACTGCTGGACAACGCCACCAGTTACTCGGCGCCCGAGACGATGATCGAAATCAATATCCGGCCCGTGCCCAAGGGCGTCTGCATCATCGTCGACGACGCCGGCGTGGGCATGAACGAGGAAGAGAAGGCCAGGGCCGCCAAGCTCCTGTCGAGCGAACGCGCTCCCGGTGTCTCCGGACTGGGCAACCCGCCGCAGTTCGGATTCACGGTGATCGGCGTGCTCGCCGCCCGCTACGGCTTCACGGTCTCGGTCGATTCGACGTCTCCGTACGGTGGCGTGCGCGCGGTCGTGCTCCTTCCCGAAGAGCTCCTCACGTCCATGCCCGCGCCCGCGCCCGAGACCGAGGAGAAACCCGCTATGGCCGCGTCCTCCCCGATGCCTCCAGAAGAGACCCCGGCGGCGCCCGCGACCACATTCGGCGGACTTCCGAAGCGCCGTCGCCGCGGCGCGATATCCATCGTTCCGGCCGCCGAGACCGCGGAGGCCCCGGCTCGCTCCAGCGAGCAGGCCGCGTCCGTCATGGGCGCGTTCCAGCGGGGAACGCAGTCGGGCCGCCGTTCCACCAACGCAAGCAGCGAAGGGCCTGAGACTCAGTGAATTACGATCTGTCATGGATGCTTGACAGTGCCCTGGAAGTGCCGGAGGCGCGCCACGCGATCCTTGTCTCCGCGGACGGCCTGCTCATGGCCCGCTCGAACGATGTGGGCAAGGACCACGCCGACACCATCGCCGCCGCGATGAGCGGGATGCAGTCGCTGAGCCGTACGGTCGCCGACTTCTGCGGCAGGCCGCCGGGCGACCGGCCCCAGTGGCGCCAGACGCTGGTGGAGTTCGATCACGGCTTTGTCTTTCTCATCTCCGCCGGCGAAGGCGCCTATCTCGCCGTCTCGGCGTCGCCGGACGTGGACATGGCGGAGATCACCTTCCGGATGATGCAGCTCGTCGGCCAGCTCGGTAAATCCCTCACCAGCCCCCCTCGCGAGATTGCTGATACGAAGGCATGACAACTCCGGATGAGCCCGAGCTGGAACGAGAAACCGCACCCTTAGTGCGACCGTATGTCATCACCAACGGCCGCAGCCTGGTCGATGACCACGAGTTCTCTCTGATCACGCTGGTCACGGCGGCCGTAGACGGCCCCAGAACGGGACATCTCGATCCTGAGAAGCTCCGTCTTCTGGATCTGTGCGCCGGCGGCTATCTCTCGGTGGCCGAGATAGCCGGGCACACCAATCTGCCCGTGGGTGTCGTCAAAATCCTGCTGTCCGATCTCACGGAGGAGGGGTTCCTTATGACGCGGGCCCCCGTACCTCCCGCGAAGCTTGTCGAGCGGCACATACTCGAGGAGGTGCTGAATGGCCTTCAAGCCCGTTTTGGATAACGACGTCTATCTGCGCAATTCGGTGCAGACAGCGGCGAAGATCCTGGTCGTAGGGCACTTCGCCGTCGGCAAGACAACGTTCATCGGGACGATGTCGGAAATTCCGCCGCTGCGCACCGAAGAGGTCATGACGCAGGCCGGCGAGGGAGTGGATGATCTCCGGGGCACCCCCGGCAAGACCACCACGACCGTGGCCATGGACTTCGGCCGTCTCACCCTCAGTGAGAGACTCGTCCTCTATCTCTTCGGCACACCGGGACAGCAGCGCTTCGTCCAGGTGTGGGAAGACATGTCCCGGGGTGCTCTCGGGGCTTTGGTATTGGTGGACCCGCAGCGTCTCGAAGAGTCCTTCGCCGTGATGGACCTGGTCGAGCACTACGGAATCCCCTACGCCATCGCCGTCAACCGCTTCGAAGGCACACCAAGCCATACGGACGAAGAGATACGAGAGGCGCTCGACTTGCTCCCCGAGACTCCGCTCGTCAATTGTGACGCACGCGACCAGCGTTCGTCAGCGAATTCACTCATCGTCCTCATCCGTTATCTCCAGTCGCGCCTCAGCTAGGAGTTCGCCATGCAGTCCCACTCGGAAAACCAGGCGCCACCACCGGGCTGCCCTGCCCATAAGAGCGGCAAGAGCGTGCCCCTGCACGGGCCCGAATTCGCCGCCGATCCGCAGGCGTTCTACGAGTATCTGCGGCAGCACGGTCCCGCCGCACCGGTCGAACTGGCTCCGGGTGTGGAGGCCTCGCTCGTCACTGACTACGCGGCGGCCCTGCATGTCCTCCAGAACCCCGACACCTTCGCGCGCGACTCGCGCCGCTGGCGTGCCCTCAACGAGGGCGAGGTCCCGGCGGACAGTCCGATCCTGCCGATGATGGCCTACCGTCCGAACTGTCTGTTCTCCGACGGTGCCGACCATCTGAGGCTCCGTCAGGCGGTCACGGAGTCGCTGTCCAAGATAGACACGCACCGGCTGAGCCGGCACACCGACCGTGTCTCCGCGTATCTCATCGACCAGTTCAGCGGCCGCGGCAAGGCCGATCTGGTCAGTGACTACGCGCAGTTGGTGCCTCTGCTGGTCTTCAACGACCTCTTCGGCTGCCCCGCCGAGATCGGCGACCGGCTGGTCTTCGGCATCTCCAGTCTCTTCGACGGAGTGGACGCGGAGAAGGCGAACGAGGTCCTCACCGAGGCCCTGTTCGAGCTGGTCGCGCTGAAGCGCGCCAAGCCGGGCGAAGATGTCACCTCCTGGCTGATGCAGCATCAGGCGCGGCTGTCCGACGAGGAGATGATCCACCAGCTCGTCACCCTCATCGGTGCGGGCACCGAACCCACGCAGAACATCATCGCCAGCGCGCTGCGGCTGCTGCTGTCCGACGACAAGTACGCGGGGGGACAGCATGCGGCCGGTCTGCTGGTCGAGGACGCCATCAACGATGTGCTGTGGAACAGCCCGCCGATAGCCAACTACGCCGTGCACTACCCCATGTACGACGTGGACCTGTCGGGGAGCAAGCTGGACGCCGGCGATCCCGTGGTCATCAGCTTCGCCGCGGCCAACACCGACCCGAGCCTGTCCGTGAGCCGTCAGACGCTCAGCAAGCGGGCACATCTCGCGTGGGGCGCGGGTCCGCACGCCTGCCCGGCCAAGGACCCCGCCCTGCTGATCTCCGTCCTGGCGATCGAGAAGCTTCTCAACAGCCTGCCGGACATCGAGCTGGGCGTGTCCCCGGACAGTCTGTCCTGGCGGCCGGGTCCGATCCACCGCGCGCTCAACGCGCTGCCGGCCCGGTTCACTCCGGTACGCAGGGAGAAGCGTGCGTCGGCGCCGCAGCCGGCCGCGTCGCGCACCCTCGGGAACGCCCCCGCCCAGCCGCAGCAGCCGGCCGGGAAGGGTAGCTTCTGGAGCGGCTTCCTGTCCTGGTGGAAGGTGTGACATGCCCAACAATAGGGGACGATTTACCCTCGCATGAATGTTCAACCATAGGGGTAGACAGGGTTGGCGAATCTGATGTGATCTCTTGAAAGAAGGAGTCGCTGTGGAGCCATCCCTGGCCACCTCATCCGTTGACCGGCGCTCTGTGGTTTCGCTTTTCTCCCGCCTGCGTACATCGGGCGGACAATCAAATCCATTGCCTTACTACAAAGAGCTCAGGGCAATGGGGAATATCATGCCGGCGCCGTGGGGCGGGCACCTGGTGACCTCGTACAAGCTGTGTGACCAGGTGCTGAGGGGCAGGGCCTGGCAGGTGCCCGGCAACGAGTGGCGTACCCAGCAGAAGGACGCCGCACGCTGGAGTGCACCTGCTTCGCTCCAGATGGGGCGGACGATGCCCATGCTCAACCCGCCGCATCACACCCGGATGCGGCGGTCGGTGGGCAACATGTTCGACCGCAAGTCCCTCGACGCCATGCGGAGTTCGATCGACCGAATAACCGAGCGGCTCCTCGACCGGGTCAGGGAGGAGTTGCTCGACGGCGAGCCGGATTTCATGGAGCTGGTCTGCGAAGAATTGCCGGTGATAACCATCGGCGAATGGCTCGGACTGCCGGCCGCGGATTATCCGCTGTTGCGTGCGCTGACCCACGACCAGGTATTCACCCAGGAATTGTTCCCCTCCCCCAGTCAGCTCGCGCTGTCCGACGCCGCGACGCACCGGCTGCGGGAGTACTTCAGCGAGCTGATACGGGAGCGCCGCAGGGCCCCCGGGGACGACAAGGTCTCCGTCTGGCTGCGGACCTGGGACGAGCTGGAGCCCGACGACCGGGACGCCGCCGACGCGGCCGTCCACTCGCTGGCGCTCTTCGTGGTCCTGGCCGCGCTGGAGACCACCTCGCATCTGCTGGCCACCCTGGTGTGGCTGCTCCTGGAGCACCCCCTACAGCTCGACTGGGTGCGTACCCACCCCGAGCACATGCCGGGAGCGATCGAGGAGACCCTGCGCTACGACCCGCCGATCCATATGATCAGCCGGATCGCCGTGGAGGACACCACGCTGGCGGACATGCCCATTCAGCAGGGCGAGATGGTGCAGCTCATGGTAGGTGCCGCGCACCACGACCCGGACCAGCACACGGATCCCGACATCTTCGACATCCGGCGCAAGGCCACGCACCTCAGCTTCGGCGGTGGCATCCACTACTGTCTCGGGGCCCCGCTGGCCCGCCTTGAGGCGACATCGCTGCTGACCACGCTGCTCAGGCGGATGCCGAAGCTGCGTCTCGCGGACGGACCGTCCTACGCGCCCCGGGTGGCCTTCCGCCGCCTCAAGTCGTTCAGAGTGACGGCCTCCTGAAGGTCCGCTCCTGAAGGCTTTGACTGCTCGTCAGTGAACTGACGGTTCGTCAGCGCGAACAACCCCCCAATGGCAGCCCCGGCACGAGAACCAAGGAACAGCATGATGGAAGACTTCAAGGCTCTTCACGTCCTCCAGGAAGGGCCTGTCCTGAAGGTGCGGCTCAACAGTCCGGAGACGGGAAACGCCGTCTCCGGACCGCTTTTGGACGAGCTCCTCGCCGTACTCGACGGTGTTCACGACGACCCCGGCATCCGGTTACTGATTCTCTCGGGTGCCGGGGACGACTTCTGTCTGGGCGGTGACCGCGCCGAGTTCCCGTCCCTGCTGGGCGCGCATCCCGGCGGCGCCGGCCTGCACTCCCTGGGCAACAAGGCCCGGCGGATGTGCGACGCCCTCGCGAGCGTCCACGCGGTGACCGTCGCCCGGCTGCACGGCGGCGTGATCGGGGCCGGGCTGGGGCTCGCGGTCTTCTGCGACCTGCGGGTCGGGGCGGACAACTGCCGTTTCAGGATGCCCGAGCTGGGTCTCGGGGTGCCCCCGGCCTGGGGCGGTGTGCTGCCTCGGCTGCTGCACGAGGCGGGAGCCGCGAGGATACGTGAACTGATGCTGACGGCCGAGAACTTCGACGCCGCCAGAGCGGCCGAGCTGTCCATCCTGCACAAGGTCGTCCCGCAGGAAGAGCTGGACAGCACCGTCGAACGGTGGACCAAGCCGCTGCTCCGCAGATCGCCCGCGGCACTGCGGACCACGAAGGCGATGCTGAACGCGTACGCGGGGGCCAACCGCCTCGCCGACGCCACCTTCTTCGACGCGGAACTGCTGACATCGGCGGTGGCGGCCGCGGAGGCCGCACGGCAGCGGTAGACGGAGCGGGGGTCGGACGGAGCGAACGCGGGGGCAGACGGAGAGAACAGGATCGGACGAGGCAGGGCCTGACGGAACGGAAAAGGGACCCTCTGCGCCAATTGGCATTTACGGCCGGAATATTCAGGGGGCCTTTTCAGTCCGAAGTGCCCTCGAAATGCTCCCGCAGGAGTGACTGAATCACCCTCAGATCCCTTGCCTCCAGGGCATCCAGAAGTGCCGAGTGTTCCGCCGCGTCGGCCAGCAGATCGGCGCGGCGCACGGCCGGGGCGGTAACCAGAGGCCATTGGGCACGGCGGAGCAAATCGTCCGCGAACATGACCAGTTGCGCATTGCCGCACGGCGAAAGCAACGCTCGGTGGAAAGCGCGGTCGCACTCCGCGTACGCGGCGCGGTCCCCGGCCGCGGCGGCAGCGCTGGTCGCCTCCGCCAGCGGACGTAGCTCCGTCCAGCGCTCCGCGGGTACGGTACGGGCCAGCCGCAGCATCACGGGTACCTCGATGAGCGCACGCACCTCGGTCAGCTCCGCCAGCTCCTGCGTGCTGCGCTCGGTGACCCGGAAGCCGCGGTTGGGGACGACCTCGACCGCGCCTTCGAGCGCGAGCTGCTGCATGGCCTCGCGAACGGGGGTGGCGGACACACCGAAGCGGTCGCCGAGGGCGGGGGCCGAGTAGACCTCGCCGGGCGCCAGCTCGCCCCTGACCAGCGCGGACCGCAGGGCGCCGAGGATCTGCCCCCGCACGGAATGCCGCCGCACGCCCCGGGCCGGGGCGAGGGCCAGGTCGGGGGCCGGGTCGAGGGCCGGGGCCGGGCCGGGGGCCGGGGCCAGGTCGGGGGCCGGGCCGGAAGCCGGGGCCGGGCCGGAGGTCGAGGCCATTTCACCGGCCGGTGGCCTGCCCTGCCCGGGCACGCACTCCGAGCCCCGGGATCCGGTCGAGCCCTCGGATCCGGGTGCCGAGTCGGCTTCGGGTGCCGAACCGACTCGGGGTGCCGAGTCGGCTTCGGGACCGGTTTCCGGTTCGGTACGGGGCTCCGGTACGGGCGTGGAGCCGCCCTCGGAATCGGGCAGCGAGCCGGGGGCCCCGTCAGAGCCGACCACGGAACGAGACCCGGTGTCCGGGCCGGAACCGGACTCGGCGTCCGGGCCAGAGTCGGACCCGGCGTCCTGGGCGGTCTCGGAGCCGACACCGGGGACCGGCGCCGATTCGGCGCCCGTACCCCCCGCGGCCCCGGAACCGTACAGGCGCGGCGTCGCCGTTTCGCCCGTACCGCTGCGCCCGTCCACTCGTCCCGCCTCCGCCCGTTCCCACACCATTCGTCCGGTCTGGTGCCGGAGTCATGTGTGCACGATAGGCCGCCCCCGGCGCAGTTCAAACCCGACCACATCGGGTAAGGTAAGGCTTACCTGCAAACGATCCCGATTCGGTGGTCCCCTGCATGACCGTGCCCACTCTGCTGCCCGGCGTTCTCACCTGCCCCGTGGCGGACGCGTACGCCCGTATGACCGAGGTGTTTCCCTCGCTGAGCATCGATCTGCTCAGCGACGGTGCCCGGCCCCCGCTCGGTGGCGGCTGGGTGGGCGCGGCCGATCTCGCAGCGGGCGGTGCGGCCCTCGACACCTTCCTGGCCTGGGACGACGCGCAGGTCCGGCGCGACTACGGCAAGCCCGCGCGCCCCGATGTCATCGCGGGATTCGCCCTGCACCGCTACGCCTGGCCGGCCTGTCTGCTGATCACCGTGCCCTGGTTCCTGCACCGCCGGGTGCCCCGGGTCCCCGTCGGGAACGTCTTCTTCCAGCGCGCCCTCGGCCGGATGAGCGTCCGCGTCGAGGACTTCGCGTGCCTGCCGGACGACCCCGCGGCGGCGCTGCCCGGCGCCCGCGTCGTACCGGACGAAGAGGCCCTGCGCGCCGAGGTGCGCGCGGCCGCGGCCGAACACCTCGGCCCGGTCCTCGACGGCTTCGCCCCCGGATGCGACGCGGCAACAGAGCGCTGTGGGGCATGGCGACCGACGAGATCGTCGAGGGCCTGTGGTACGTGGCACACCTGCTGGGCGAGGAGCGGCGCGCCATGGCCGAGCTCGAACTGCTGCTGCCGGGCACGGCCGGGCCGTACGTCGGTACCGCCGCCTTCCGTGAACTGACCGGTCCCCAGGGCGAATCGCTGCCGACCCGCGACCGCGCGAGCTGCTGCCTGTTCTACACACTGCGCCCCGAGGACACATGTGTGACGTGTCCGCGTACGTGTGATGCCGACCGTGTCCGGAAGTTGAGCGCCGGGGCCTGACCCCGCGTCACCCGAGAAGCCAAGCCACCCGCTAGGGTGATATTAATCGAACGTGACCGCCGCCCGCCGTGCGGCAGTTCTGATTGATCACGCCCAACTGTGTGCCCCACCACCTCGTTGGCGTCTTCTTGCTCCAAAACCCCCAGAGCGGCACCGCTCTTGCGCCAATATGGCGCCCGAAAACGCCCTGCGATGCAAGGAACACCGCATGCAACTGACCGGCATATCGCTGAACTGGCTGCTTCCCGTCGGCGTGCTGATCGTCGGAGTCCTGGTGGCGGTGGCAGTGCTCGCGCGCGGTAAGCGCGCCGGTGACAAGGCCGCGGCCGAGGATTCATGGGAACGCAGTGAAGAACGCCGCAGAAGGAAGGAGACGATCTACGGCGCCGCCTCGTACGCACTTCTCTTCTGCTGTGCGGCAGTCGCCGCCGCCCTCTCGTTCAAAGGCCTGGTCGGCTTCGGCCAGGAAAACCTCAGCCTCAGTGGCGGCTGGGAGTATCTCGTCCCGTTCGGTCTCGACGGTGCCGCGATGTTCTGCTCGGTGCTCGCCGTGCGCGAGGCCAGCCACGGTGACGCGGCCCTCGGTTCGCGTCTGCTGGTGTGGACGTTCGCCGGTGCCGCCGCCTGGTTCAACTGGGTGCACGCGCCCCGGGGCCTCGGCCACGACGGCGCCCCGCACTTCTTCGCCGGCATGTCGCTCTCGGCCGCTGTCCTCTTCGACCGCGCGCTGAAGCAGACCCGCCGGGCGGCGCTGCGCGAGCAGGGGCTGGTCCCCCGCCCGCTGCCGCAGATCCGGATCGTACGGTGGCTCCGCGCGCCCCGCGAGACCTTCGCCGCTTGGTCGTTGATGCTGCTCGAAGGCGTACGGACGCTGGACGAGGCTGTCGACGAGGTGCGCGAGGACCGCCGTCAGAAGGAGCAGAACCGGCACCGCAGGCGCGAGCAGCAGAAGCTGGACCGCGCGCAGATCAAGGCGCTGAACCGGCAGCACCGGGCCTGGGGGCTCGGCCGCGGCGGCCGTCAGGTGCCCCTTCCGGTGGGGAGCGGCGGGTCGGGTTCCCCGGCAGCCGTCGAAGCCGCCGCGGAGCCTGCCATAGCAGAGCAGACTCAGCTACCACAGCGATCGCGGCTCTCCCTTCAGGCCGTCGGTTCCAAGGGCGGTGAGACCCGTACGGTGGATCTGACCGCTGAGGACGACACCCAGGCTCTGCCGAGGCTCGACTCCCTGGAGCGCAAACTCACGGACCTGGAGCGGCAGTTCGGCTGATCAGCCCGAGCGGGAGTTCGGCTGAGCCGCCTCAGCAGGCACAGCACCCGGACCGGTGTGACGGACAACCGTCGCGCCGGTCCGCTGTTGTGTGTGGCCGGGGGCGGTGTGGTCCGGGCCGGTGTGTGGCCGACGCGGTGTGTGGTCCGGGGTGGGTGTGTGGCCGAGGTGATGTGTGGCTGGGTGGTGTGTGCTGACGCCATGTGGGCGAACACCATGTGGCCGGACACCATGTGGGCTGACGCCATGTGGGCCGGGGCAGTGTGTTCCCCGGCTGCGCCGGCGCCCTGCGCCGCCTCGCTCTACGCCGCCTCGCCGTGCATCTCGAACCAGACCACCTTGCCCAGCGGTCTGGCCCGTACCCCCCAGTCGTCCGCCAGACTCCGCACCAGCGCCAGTCCTCGGCCGTTCGTCGCGTCCTCGGCCACCGGGGGCAGTGTCCCCGGCCTGGCCTGTGGCGCGGGGAGCGCGGCGACGAAGTCCCGTACCTCGACCCGCAGCCGGGAGTCCGCGACGGTCGCCGTGACCACGGCGCCCTGCTCCGTATGCACCAGCGCGTTGGTGACCAGCTCGCTCACCAGCAGTTCCGCCACCTCCGCGGAGTCCCGCTCCCGCCAGTGCCGCAGCATCTGCCGCAAGGCGTGGCGCACCTCCGGCACGGCCGCGAGATCGGCACCTCCCAGTCTGCGCAGTAGCCCTGTCATGGTCCTGTCCCCCCGCTGGTACCGGTGACGGCTGCTGTTCCCGAACGCCCGCTGTTGCCGAGTGCCTCCCCCTGAGCATTCCCCCACGCCGATCACAGCACTCATGACGGCATCCATGGCGTACGTCACCTACTCGCCACACTGGGTCGGAGGCACCCGGCCGAGGCGGACGCAGGACGTCGGCAGCGGGGTGCGTCGTGGCGTGCGACGGCCGGGCAGAAGTCGACTGCCCGTGCTTGCCCGTGGTTGCTCGTGCTCAGGAGTCGACTGCTACTGCTCCCAGACCGCCACCGCGGTGCGGTCGTCGGCGTACCCCTTGACCCTGAGCTGCACGTCCGCGAGGTACTCGGTCAGTCCGGGCGGGCCGCTACGGGCCCAGCGCGCGGACAGTTCCTCGGCGAGGGCGGGCTCACCGCGCAGCGGCTCCGCGAAGCCGCCGCTGCACAGCAGGAGCGTGTCGCCCGGCCTGGCGACCGAGGCCCGGAACCGGAACGGCTCGGACTGCGGCGGCAACGGCCCCTCTATATAGGGGGACGGGGGCTTGCTGATCGCCAGGTCCATGGTGAGCTGGTCCCGCCCCGGAGTCTCCGCGGACGGGGAGCCGAAGCCGACGACCGGGTCACCGGTGACGGCGTCGGGCTCGGGGAGGGCTGGTTCCAGGTCGTGCCACACCCCGTCCCTCAACCGGAAGAGACCACCGCCGCCGACCCCGAAGAACACCCGCGTCCGGCACTCCGGGTCGGCGGAGAGCAGCAGACAGCGCAGGCTCGCGGAGTACTCCTCGGGCTCCAGGGCCAGTTCGGCGGCGCGGGCGCGGAGCCTGCCGAAGCCGCGGTCCGTGAGCCGGTGCAGCCCTGATTTGAGATCACCCCTGCGACCAGCCCTTATGTCCTCGGAGAGCCGACTGTGGCTGCGCCCGACCGCGCCGCCGATCCAGTGACACACATCCGCCGCGGCCAAGTGCGCGCTCTCGGAGCCGCGGGCGCCACTCGCGACGGCCACGAGCACGAGCGCCTCGATACCGGTGCCGAACCGGGCGGTGAGCAGCGCGTCCCCGCGGGGCTCACCCCAGTGGCGGGCGGAGTCGCCTCGAACAGAGACGGCCCGCAGCGTGTACGTACCGTAGGACGCGCCGTCGAGGACCGTGTCGGGGACCAGTGCGTCCAGGTGCGCGGCGTCGGCGGCGGGCAGCGTGGCGGGCTCGGGGTGGTACTTCGGGGGCCGGTCGCCGAGATGGGTGACGACGGCGGGCCGGGCGGGGCTCGGGGGTACGGGTGGCGTCGGCGGTGCCGGGGGTGTGGGGGATGCTGGCGGTGTTGGGGGTACGGGAGGCGTCGGCGCCTGGGATGCCGGGGGTGTTGGGGGTACGGGGGGTGCTTGCGGGGTCGGCGGGGGTACGGCCGGGGCCGGTTCGGGCTCGGGGCGCGGCGGCTGACTCGTACCCCAGGCGGCTCCGGCGGAGGGGCTCGCGGGGGAGACCCGGCTGGGAGGGGCTTGGCTGGGAGGGGCCCGACTGGGAGGGGCGGCCCGACTGCCGGGGCAGCCATACGGTGTCGCCCATGGCGCCGGAGGTACTGGCTCCCGAGGTCTCGGGGCCAGAAGCGGCGGGCCGGGAGGCGGCAGGTCCGGGGGCGGTGGGCCCCGGAGCCGGTTCGGGGGCTGGTCCGGGGGCGGGCTTCGCACCGGTCTCCGGCATGCGCGGATCCGGGCGTTCAGGCCGCTCCGGCGACTCGGATCGTTCCGGTCGCTCCGGACTTTCCGCGCGGCGGGCGCTCGTACTGCCAGGCAGCGGCCTCGCGTCGCTGGGTGTGTACGGCGGTGCCGCCGGCTCGTCCGGCACCTGCTCCCACCAGGCCCGGGGCCGCTGCGCTTCGACCCCGTCGCTCCTGCGGCCGCCGTCGCGCCCCGCACGGCCGGGACCGTACGGATCCGGTGCGCTGGACGTACCGTACGGATCCGATGCGCTCGACGCTTCCGTCGGCCTACCGGCCGTACCCCGGCCGCCCGTACCTGCCGTCCCTGCCGTACCCACCGTGCCCGCCGCCGAGTCGAAGCGGTCGTCGAGCGTGTCCCCCGAAGGGGCGCCGGGACCGGTGTCGGGTGCGGAATCGTCGTACAACCGGTTCCACCAGTCGTCGCCTGCCGGCGTCTGCCCCTGCTGACTCATGCCCCTATCTTCGACCGCGCCGGGGGTGCGAAAACGGGGCATCCAGAAATATTCAAGTCCGCCGGACGGCCCCACCCCCCACGGGAAGGACGTCCGGCGGACATCACAGGTCCAGCGCGGGCCGGTGCGCGGACACAAGGCCCGCACACCTCACTGCCCCGAGCAAATCCGGGCCAACCGCACCCAAAGGGCATATGACCGGGGTCTGTTGCTGCTGTGATGGCGCCACCTTGGCAGAGTGCCGTACCGAACAGCGATGATGTGGCACGGCGGGTTTACGCCGTGGCCGGTATCCGCCACGGCGGCCATGACATGCGGTGGACCAGGGGTTGTGTCCGGGGCGAGGGTGTTTCCGGAGCGAGCTGTTTCCGGGTCGGGGTGTTTCCGGGTCGGGGTTGTGTCCGGGGAGGGGAGCAGGGGTGCTGGCAGCGATAGGTCTCGACGAGAGGCAGGAATCCGCGTATCGCGCGCTGGTGGCGATCGGCGCGGCGGAGGTCGCCGATCTGGCGCACCGGCTCGCGCTCCCCGAGCGGGACACCGAACAGGCCCTGCGCCGGCTGGAGCGGCAGGGCCTGGCGGCGCAGTCCTCGTCCCGTACCGGCCGATGGGTCGCGGCGCCGCCCGCCGTCGCGCTCGGCGCGCTGCTCACCCAGCACCGCCATGAGCTGGAACAGGCCGAACTGGCCGCCGTGCTGCTCGCCGAGGAGTACCGCGCCGAGGCCACCGAGCCCGCCGTGCACGATCTGGTCGAGGTGGTGACGGGAGCGAGCGCGGTGGCCCACCGGTTCCTGCAACTCCAGCTCGGCGCGACAGAGGAGGTCTGCGCACTGGTCACGGGAAAGCCCGTGGCCGTGACGGGCGTCGACAACAAGGCAGAAGAGCGTGCGGCGGCGCGCGGGGTCGCGTACCGGGTGGTGATCGAACGCGAGGTGCTCTCGCTCCCGGCCGGTATCACCGAACTCTCCGCGGCGCTCGGGCGCGACGAGCAGGTACGGGTCACCGAGCGGGTGCCGACGAAGCTGGTGGTCGCGGACCGCAGCCTGGCGATGGTGCCGCTGACCGGCCGTGGCGCGCGCGAGACGGACCCCGCGGTCCTGGTGGTGCACGCGAGCGGGCTGCTGGAGTCGCTGATGGGGCTGTTCGAGGCGGTGTGGCGCGACGCGCTGCCGCTACGGCTCGGCGCGGACGGCGCGGTGGCGGAGGGCGGTTCTCCCGCTCCGGACGCCACGGATCTGGAGATCCTGTCCCTGCTGCTGGCCGGGATGACCGATGCGAGCGTGGCGAAACAACTCGACCTGGGCCTGCGGACCGTACAACGTCGGGTGAAGGGCCTGATGGAACTGAGCGGGGTGACGACCAGGCTGCAGTTGGGCTGGCACGCGTACGAGAGGGGGTGGGTGGCGCGGGGGACGCGAACGTGAGGTGTGCCTACCGCACATGGGCACGGACCGCATGGGCACCCGCCACACACGCGCCCCATACATGCGCACCCCACATGTGTGCATCCCGCATGCACGTGCCCCATATGCGTGTGCCCCACACGACATGTGCGCCCCACGCGTGGGCACTCCATGTGGGCACGGCCGTACACACATGCCGCCGCCCCGCTGGCAGTCCCCACACATGTGCGCAGCGCACACGTCCGCGGGCCACATATGCGCTGCCTGCATGTGCCCGGCACCTACGTGAACGGCTCCCATGTGCCCAACACCCATGTGCGCACCCCACGTGTGCTCACCCCACACGCAGATGCCGCATCGCGTACGACCGCCATGGCCGCCACGCCTCCTCGTCCTGCTCCCCCTCCGGCGCCACATCGGGGTCCCCGAGCGCCCGCATCCGGATCAGCGCGGCCGTCCGTGGGGTGACTCCGGGCACGGCGAGAAGCAACCGCTCGGCTTCGTCACGGTCGGCTCCGGGATCGAGCCGTACGGACCCGTCGGCGAGCGCGGTCGCGAGCGGACCGGCTACCGGATCGCCGACCAGCGCCGCCGGTTCCGGGAAGAGCCGGGTGAGCCCGCCGCGCGGCTGCGGCACGTCCTCCCCGTACTGTTCGACGAGCCGTCCGGCCGCCGCGTACCCGACGAGTGCGCGCAGCGCGTACTCCTCCGGTTCCGCCGCCCCCGGCGAACGCAGTCCGGGCCGGGCCGCGACGAGGGGCGCGAGCCGTGGGTCGGAAGCGAGGCGTTCGTCAACGGCGTACGGGTCCGCGTCGAGATCGAAGAGGCGGCGCAACCGCTGTACCGCCGTGGTGAGATCGCGCAGATCGGTGAGGTGGATCCGCGCCTCCAGCCAGCCGCTGCGGGCCCGGGCCTGCGCCGCGCCCGCCGGAAGCACCTCGTCGACGGCGACGATGCCGGGCCCGTGGGGCAGCCGTAGCGTACGGCCGTAGGTACGGTTCCCGGGCTCGCCAGTCACCTCCTCGATGTACGGGACAGCCTCCCGGGCGAGCAGGTCGAAGACCTCGCGCGCGGCGTACGGTCCCCGGTAGGCGAGCCGCAGCGGAATCCTGGTGAGGGCGGGCACGTCCGGGGACGGCGCATGGTCGTGGTGCCCAACAGCCTTGCCACCCTTGTCAGTTGAGACTTCGGCAGTTGGGACGTCGGCGGATCGGCCTCCTGTGAAGCGATCATCGGCGCCGGGACCCCCGTCGTCGCGTGCCCCGACCGGCCCCGCGCCCCGTGCCGATACCGCCACCCCGGCCGCCCCGGCCACCGCTGTCGTTCTCCTGCCCCCGGTCCCGGACTCGCGTCGTAGTTCGCTCGGGGTACGGGCGTAGATCTGCCGGATCGTGTCGTTGAACTGGCGCACGCTCGCGAAGCCCGCCGCGAACGCGATCTCCGTGACCGGAAGCCCGGTCGTCTGGAGCAGTACCCGCGCCGTGTGCGCCCGCTGGGCACGGGCGAGGGCGACGGGGCCCGCGCCCAGTTCGGCGTTGAGCTGGCGCTGGACCTGCCGGGCGCTGTAGCCGAGACGTCCGGCCAGCCCGGGCACCCCTTCCCGGTCCACGATCCCGTCGCCGATCATCCGCATCGCGCGGCCGACAACATCGGCGCGTACGTTCCACTCCGCCGACCCGGGAACGGCGTCCGGCCTGCAACGGCGGCAGGCACGGAAACCGTTGCCCTGGGCGGCGGCAGCGGTGGGGAAGAACCGTACGTTCTCCCGCTTCGGGGTCACCGCGGGACAGCTCGGCCGGCAGTAGATGCCGGTGGTCTCGACGGCGAAGAAGAACGCGCCGTCGAACCGCGCGTCACGGCTGCTGACCGCCTCGTATCTGGTCTCCTCGTCCATCACAGGATCCAGTGTGCGCCGATACCGCCCGGGTCACTCGCGGTTTTCGGACAGCACGTTCTTGGCCGCACCCACCGTCCCGGGCCGAGTCGGCTTGCGAGGCGCGATCGGCGTACGGACCCCGGCGCACGGGCCGCGCCGTACGAACCCCGGCGCACGGACCCGGGCGTACGGACCCGGGCGTACGGACCCCGGCGCACGGACCCCGGCGCACGGACCATGCCGTACGGACCCGGGCGTACGCCGGGGTTACGGACCCCGGCGTACGGGCAGCGCCGATCCGGCCCGTACACCTAAAGGCCCCACTGGCCGGGCCGCCCTCACGCCGATCGGCCCTCGCAGTCCCGCGCCGGCGCCTACCGCATCCGCCCGCGCTTGGCCTCCATCGCCGCGCGCCCCTCCGCGCCCTTGCGCTTCCACTCGCGCCGGATCTCACCCCGTAGCCGGGCGTCGGTCTTGGCGACGATGCGCTGGTTCTCACGCAGGAGCTTGCGGTAGCTCTCCAGCCGGCGTACGGGCAGCGAACCGTCCTCCACCGCCTCCAGCACGGCGCACCCCGGTTCGGCCAGATGGGCGCAGTCATGGAACCGGCACTGCCCGGCCAGTTCCTCGATCTCCGAGAAGACCTGGCCGACCCCGGTCTCCGCGTCCCACAGCCCGACGCCCCGCAGTCCGGGCGTGTCGATCAGCACCCCGCCGCCGGGCATGGCGAGGAGGTTGCGGGTCGTGGTGGTGTGCCGCCCCTTGCCGTCGACGTCGCGGGTGGCCTGCACATCCATCACCTCGTCGCCGAGCAGCGCGTTGGCAAGGGTCGACTTTCCGGCACCGGAGACCCCGAGCAGCACACTCGTACCGCCCGACAGTACGGCGGAGAGCACCTCGACCCCCTCCCCCGTCGCCGCGCTGACCGCGAGCACCTGCACGCCGGGCGCGGTGGTCATGACGTCGTCGACGAGATGGCCGAGTACGGTGGCGTCCGTGACGAGGTCGGCCTTGGTCAGCACGATGAGCGGCAGCGCGCCGCTCTCCCAACCGAGGGCCAGAAAGCGTTCGACGCGGCCGAGATCGAGTTCGACCGCGAGTGATACGGCGATGATCGCGTGGTCGACATTCGCGGCCAGAATCTGACCCTCGGACCGCTGGGAGGAGGTGGACCGTACAAAGGCGGTGCGCCGTGGCAGATACTCCCGTACGAACCGGGGGTCACCGCCTGCCGGATCGACGGCGGCCCAGTCGCCCGTGCAGATCACCCGCAGCGGATCGTGCGGTGTGACGAAGGCGGTGTCGGCACGGATCACACCGTCGGCGGTGATGACATCACACTGCCCGCGGTCGACACGTACCACCCGCCCGGGCAGCAGCCCCCGCCGGGCGTACGGTGCGAACTCCGCGTCCCAGCCGTCGTCCCAGCCGTACGGGGCGAGCGGATGCGAAGCGGACGAAGCCTCGAAGGAGGCGAGATCGAAAGACAAGGGGAACCCTTCAGAGATGGCAAGGGTGGCCCCGGCACGCGCACTTGGGCGCGGAAGGAGGGAGAACGTCAGCCGGAGAACGGCCGGCCGGGGACCACGGGAGTGTTTTTGATGAACTTCTGGATGCGGGCAGCGCCCATCACAACGACAGCCATCGGTCACACCTCCCTGGTCACACACGACTGAACGCGGCAGTCGGCCTACTGGCCACTGACCGCCGCACGGAACGGTCACACTTTAGCCCGGCGGCCCGGGGCTGTGCCAAGGGATTTTCCCCGCCTGCTCATCATGCCGGTCATGCCCGTCATGCCGGTGCGACGGCATCGAGCCAGGCGTCGCCGGGCGGGGGTACGAAGAAGTAGCCACCGCCTGTGGTGAGCAGGTACTTGGCCATGGCTTCCCCTGCGAGCCGCTTCTGTACGGCCTCGAAGCCCTGGGCGAGGTCCCGCCGAAAGCAGTCCTTGTCCCACAGTTCGGTCGCGAACCGGATGATCCGTACGACCTGATAACTCCCGCCGACGGCCCACTCGGGCTCGCCCTGCCCGGCCCGTACGAGAGCCCGCTCGGCGGTCTCGCGCTCCCCGACGGGATTCCCGAACCCTTCGGTGAAGTGAAACGGATTCCGAGCCAGCCCGCGCCCGCCCGAAAGCATCTCGACCAGCCCAGCAGGCCGTCCGGCATGCCCGTGGAGAGCCTCACCGAAATCACCACGAGACTCTCAACTTTTCAGCCAGGAAAAGAATCAGGTGTCAGGATTCCTTTTCGCGAGGCACCAGAGTGCCGATCCGCCGTTCGATCTCCAAATCCGAGAGATCTCCTCCGATTGCATGCCATCGCGAGATTCTCTTCGCTTCCCCCAGCGACATGTCAAATGCATCATGCATACAGCCAACTACACCGAAATGCAATAGCCCCGAGGTCATCTCTCGGACCGAGCTCCGACACCAGCAGGCGCAGGACACTGATGATCGATCCGTCGCGCGTCCAACACGCTTGAAGAGTTCGAGCAACTTTCTCTTTCTTTGCCCTGTATTCCCCTGGGCCCATTTCAACTCCCGGGCCGCATAAAGTTCATAACGAATTCCGCATGACTCCTGAGACCACCCGCCGTGCTCCAGGGTTGCTTCTGGACCCCCCAGAGATTCAGCAATGGTCACGGAAGCGATTCCTCTGCGGGTTACCGAAACGCGGCAAGAAACGCAGCACCGTGATCTCAGCAACCGCTCATCTCATTCATGCCCTGAAGATTCTTCCCTTGACAGAACGGGGATCGGGGCTCTCTTCAAGGAGTGGACTCCGATTTCGCGCATGAATCGTCACCTCTGCCCAGAAGAGAAATCCGGCTACAATATAGTCGCATTCATCCTCCTCCGTCAGGAGGAAAACTCTTGAACCAGGCCATTTTCTTCCGGCCCTCTGCTCCAGGATTTTCACTCTTTCCGGACTAGCGAGAGAGACCCATAGATCCGAATACCGGTCCGCGAGCGAAATGCGCGACACATCCTGGAACAGGACATCGAAAATCCGCGACGGCTCCTCGCTCTCCTCCTCGCCCAGAAAGCCACGCATGAGAAATTTACTGTGGCCCGGCTCAATACTCCACGGCTTGAACTTCCCGGGTAGGACCAGCGGCAAGGACCCGCGAACCAGTTCGAGCGTCATGAGAACGGCGTCCAATCCCCAAGACGTCTGTTCCAAGGGTAGAAGTCAACCCTGCCCATCAGTTCTGCCTTATCGATCTCAAAGAGTTCCCATTGCGTTTCGAGCGACGAGCCGGGATGCGTTTTCTTCGCCGATGCAAGCGCCTTTACTGCACCGCCCCCGGCACTGGGAAGTCCGTCAAGCGTAAAGGCGCGCTGCTTTGCCTCCACAGTTGTGAACGAGAACCGGCGTGGCACCGGCCACCGCATAGTACGTGTGCAGGTCGTCGACCGTGAGGCCGCCGAGCGTGGTGGCGGTGTGGGTGCCCAGCGGGTCGTACGCGAAGCCGCTCGACCGGGTCGGCCGGACACCCGAGAGTGTTGGCGATCCTGGCGGTCGATGACGGTCGGTGACCTGAACGGGCCGTCCGTGGGGAGTACGGACGGCCCGGCGGTACATGTGCTCGGGAAGGACGGGGAGGTACGTGAGAGGTACGGTCAGGAAATCGTGCTGGTCAGCCAGACCGCTGTGTCCGGGGGGAGCTGTCGAGCGGTTGCCTGGTCCTGGGTCAGTTCGGCGCTGGTCAGCAGGAGTTGGGATTCATCAGGAACAGGGAGTGGGATCGGCTCTCCCGAGAGGTTGATCCGGCACTCCAGGGCGGCGGCCCTGCCGTCGGCCGCGACTCGCCCCTTGCGGAAGGCCAGTTCGCCCGGCGCCGATTCCAGCCAGGTGAATGTCTCGTCGCCGAGGAAGCGCCTGCGCAGGGTCAGTGCCGTGCGGTACATCTCCAGGAACGAGTCCGGGTCGCCGGTCTGGGCCTCCACCGAGTAGTCGCCCCATCCCCCGGGCTGTGGCAGCCAACTGCCGCCGGGCCCGAAGCCGTACGACGAGCCGGTCCTGGTCCAGGGCAGCGGCACCCGGCAGCCGTCGCGGCCCTTCACGGTGCGGCCGGTGCGCTCCCACATCGGGTCGCGCAGCGCTTCGCGGGGCAGGTCGGCCACCTCGGGCAGGCCCAGTTCCTCGCCCTGGTAGAGATACGTCGTACCGGGCAGCGCGAGGGTGAGCAGCGCGGCGGCCCTGGCGCGGCGGCGGCCCCGGTCGTCGTCCGGCGCCGGTTCGCGGCCGTCGGTCATCAGCCAGCCGCGCAGGGCGGTGCCCTCCGGCACCGCGTAACGGGTGCGGTGGCGCACCACGTCGTGGTTGGAGAGCACCCAGGTCGGCAGCGTGCCATGGGCCGCCGCTCCGGCGAGCGAGGTGTCGATGACCTCGCGGAACGAGCCCGCGTCCCAGGGGCAGCGCAGATGGAAGAAGTTGAACGCCTGGTGGAGTTCGTCCGGGCGGGTGTAGAGCGGCAGCCTGCCGGCGCTGACGCCGGCCTCGGCGACCATGATCCGGGGCGGCGCGTAGGAGTCGGTGATCTTCCGCCAGCGGCGGTAGACCTCATGGACCTCGTCGCGGTCCCAGAAGGGGTGGTTCTCGCCGCTGGGCGGGGAGTTGAGGGAGGCCGAGTCGCCGCCGTACGTGTTGCGCAGCGGCGGGTCGAGGTCCTTGCGCAGGCCGTGCGCCACATCGATACGGAAGCCGTCGACGCCCAGATCGAGCCAGAAGCGCAGGATGGCCTCGAACTCCGCGACGACTTCGGGGTTCTCCCAGTTCAGATCGGGCTGTTCGGCCGCGAAGATATGCATGTACCACTGGCCATCGGGAACCCGGGACCAGGCCGGGCCGCCGAACTTGGACTGCCAGTCGGCGGGCGGCTCCGCGCCGTCCGGGCCGGTGCCGTCCCGGAAGATGAAGCGGTCGCGCGCGGCCGAGCCGGGCGGTGAGGCGAGGGCCTCGACGAACCAGGGGTGCTGCTCGGAGCAGTGGTTGGGCACGATGTCGACGATCGTACGGAGGCCCAGCTCCCGGGCCCGGGCCAGCAGCGCGCGGAAGTCGTCCAGGGTGCCGTGGCGCGGATCGACCTGGCGGTAGTCGGCGACGTCATAGCCGCCGTCGGCCAGCGGGGAGCGGTAGAAGGGGGTGAGCCAGACGGCGTCCGCGCCGAGGTCCGCCACATGGGCGAGCCGGTCGGTGATCCCCCGGAGGTCGCCCATTCCGTCGCCGTCGGCGTCGGCGAAGCTGGGCATGTAGACCTGGTAGACGACGGACTCGCGCCACCAGTCGCGGTGGGCGGCGTGGGGCATGGCGGCGGTCACTCCTGCGATGACGACGCCTTCGGGATCGCGGTCTGTCGCACGGGCTATGTCGCGGTCTGTCGCGTGGGCTACATCGCGAGCCATGTCGCGGGCTATCTCGGTGTCATGGCCGGTGCCGGTGTCGGTGTCACGGCCGACGACGCGGTCGGCAACGGCGTCGGCGTCGACAACGCCACCGGTAACGCTGTCGATGACGTCACCGCCGCCATGTGCGCCGCCGTCCGGGAACGCATGCTGAGTCACTGATACCTCTCGTGTCATGCCGGGATCCTGGGATGCCTGGATGAAGGACGCTGGGACTGACTGGACATGGTGCCGGTGCGATCATCCCCTGAGCCGACCAAGGGAAGCAGCCAGTCCGGCATGACGGTCCCAGTCGACAGCCCAGCCAACAGTCCGGCACCACGGTCCGGCCGCGACAGGCCGGCCGGCGGCCCAGCACCGCGGCCCGTCCGACGGCCCTGCACAGCCCACCGGCCAGCAGTCCAGCACGCTCCTAACCGCAGTCCGGCCCGCCGGTAGCCGCCCGCCGGCAGCACCCGCAAGCGGCAGCCCGCCGCCACACCGCTCCCGCCCCCCGTCCCCTCAGCCGCCCGTGGCCCCCTGCTTACGGCGCAGCGTGCGCAGTGCCAGCAGCAGTACTCCGATGTCGTCCAGGAACACCGGGTCGGGCAGCAGGTCCACGGGCAGTACGAGGTAGCCGAGCGCGGCCCAGAACACCCAGCGGTTCTCCACCGGCAGGCCCGCCCGGCGCAGGTCGCGGCGGGCCCGTACCAGACGGACGGCGAGGGTGACCGCGCCGGCCAGGGTCAGTACGGCCAGGACGGCGGCCACGGCGAGAAGGATCCGGAGTTCGCTGCTCATGGCGGGCTCCCAGCTCAAGCTGTCGGGGCCTCAGCAGCCCTGGGACCGGGCGGCCTTCCGTCCGGCCGCCGTTCATCCCCTACGTACCCCCGGCGCACCCGTGGTACGAGCCCGTCACCGGAAGAGTCCCCACAAGGGCGAGCGCTGCGACCGGAACAGCCACAGCGCCCAGCCGTCCGACCAGCCGCCCCGCCAACCGGCGCCAACCCCCGCCAGCCCGCACCGAACTCGCCAACCCCTGCCAACCCCACCAGTCCCACCAACTCCCGCCCGCCGCCCGCCCCTCGCGCTCTACCGACCAGTACAACCAGCCGGTACGTTACCCCCGGGTATCCGCCAGCACCCCCGAGTACCCCGGCCACCCCCGAACACCCCCGGCCCCCCGTGACCGGATCAGGGTCCGACCGTCCGCCCCATTCGCTGCACACGCCCCTGCCACCCCGCAAGAGCGCCCCTCCGGTCGAATCCACGCGCCGGGCGCCGCCGTTCCGCCCCCGGACGCTTCGGCTCCGCCCAGATCCGGCCATGATCAACACGCGCGCATTTCGGTGGTACGACGCAGAGCCGGGCGATCTACCCCCGTAGATTCAAGCCGTATCCCGAGCGCGTGGCCGCCTTTCGGTCACGTACACCCGCCCCCTGGACCCGCTGTGTCATACAAGCAGTACCCACAGTGAAGCATGTGTGATTGTGATGCTCCGGCCGCATGGCCGAATGGCGATCTCAGCCGATTCTCACGCTGAGCGTGCGTTCTGACCGCCACTCACCAGCCATCCTCCCGTCGGCGCGGGCTTTGCAGCAATTCACTGGGGAGTGCCAGGACGGGCCGACCGCCGCCGCCAACTGGGCGCCCCGTCACCGCACTTCGGCCCCGCACCGGACACGCGCACGGCCCGGGGCGGCCGTTCTGCGCCGCCGGTCCTGAAGTGGGCCTTGCCCAAACCCCAAACGGAGTCAACGATTCAGTGCGTGCGATTGACAGGTTCACGGCCAAAACCGAATGGCGGTGAACGGTCGCACAGCAGCGGCCCGCTTACCCAGCGGGCCGTGTTCCCCCACCTACGGAGGATGTTGTGACCTTCAAGCGCTTGTCCCCCCTCGGCGCGGTCTCCGGACGCGTGCGGATCCTCGCCGCCGCCGCGGGCATGATGACCGCGGTCGCGCTTGCGGCCCCGTCGGCCATCGCGGCCCCCGCCCCGGCGCCCAAGGCCAGCACGGCCCAGCTCGCCGAAGCCAGCTCCGCCATCCTCGACGCCGACGTCGCCGGTACCGCGTGGTACACGGACAAGGCGTCGGGCAAGATCGTCGTGACCGTCGACAGCACGGTCTCGGACGCGGAGATAGCCACGATCAAGGAGTCCGTGGGCGACACGGCTCTCACGGTCAAGCACACCCCCGGCAAGTTCAACAAGCTCATCGCCGGCGGCGAGGCCATCACGACCAGCGGCAGCCGCTGCTCCCTCGGCTTCAACGTCCGCAGCGGCTCGACGTACTACGCGCTGACCGCCGGACACTGCACCAACATCGGCAGCTCCTGGAACATCGGCACCCGTGCCGGCACGAGCTTCCCGACCAACGACTACGGCATCATCCGCCACTCCAACGCGGCGAACGCCGATGGCCGGGTCTACCTGTACAACGGCTCGTACCAGGACATCACCAGCGCGGCCAACCCGTCGGTGGGCCAGAGCGTCCGCCGCAGCGGTTCGACCACGGGTGTCCACAGCGGCACGGTCACCGGCCTGAACGCGACCGTCAACTACGGCAGCGGCCAGATCGTCTACGGCATGATCCAGACCAACGTCTGCGCCGAGCCCGGTGACAGCGGCGGCTCGCTCTTCGCCGGCAGCACCGCGCTGGGTCTGACCTCGGGCGGCAGCGGCAACTGCTCCTCCGGCGGCACCACGTTCTTCCAGCCGGTGGTCGAGGCCCTCAACGCGTACGGCGTGAGCGTCTTCTAGTCACAACTCGTTCAGTCACAACTCGTTCAGCCGGCGGGCCGCGCACCTGGTGCGCGGCCCGCTGCGCGTTGCTACGGCTGTGAGATCACCACCGCCGTGACGTCACCACCGCAGCGAGGTCACCACCGCCGCGAGGTCGCCGCGGCTCCGAGGCCACCACCGCTGTCATACCGTGGCCGCCGGAAGTGTGACCTCGAACCGGCAGCCGCCCGTCACATTGCGCACCTCCGCGCGCCCCGCGTGCGCCTCCACGATGCCCCGGACGATGGCGAGGCCGAGGCCCGCGCCCGCCGGCGGTGTCCGGGCCTGGGTGCCGCGCCAGCCGGTGTCGAACACCCTCGGCAGATCCTCGGCGGGGATACCGCCGCAGCCGTCCGTCACGGAGAGGACCACACTGTCCTCGCGCCGCTCGGCGGCCACGGCGACCGTGCCGTCCGCCGGGGTCCGGTGGATGGCGTTGACGAGGAGGTTGGCGAGGACCCGGGTCATCTCCTTGCCGTCCACCTCCACCGGCACGGCCTCGATACGGTCCCCCACCAGCCGTACGCCGTGCTCCCGCGCGAGCGGGTCGGCGCCCGCGAGCGCCTCGCCGACCAGGTCGTACACGGACATCCGGGTGGGTACGAGAGCGAGCGCGCCGGCATGGATACGGGACAGCTCGAAGAGATCGCCCACCATCGAGTTGAGCCGCTCGACCTCGGCCCTGATCTGGCGGAAGTAGCGGTCCGGGTCCTGGACCACCCCGTCCTCCAGCGCCTCCGACATGGCGCGCAGACCGGCGAGCGGGGTACGCAGATCGTGCGAGATCCAGGCGACCAGCTCACGGCGCGAGGTCTCCAGCGCGCGCTCCCGCTCCCTGGACGCCGCCAGTTTGGCACTGGTCGCGGCCAGCTCCCGGCCCAGTGCGGCGAGTTCGGCGGTGGAGTCGCCGTCGGGTGCGGCGAAACTGCCGCCGTCGCCGAACGAGCGGGCCGCCAGGGCCAGTTCATGGCTGCGGGCGACCACCCAGCGGCCCAGCAGCAGCGCGGTGGCAAGGGACACGACGGCGGCCATGGCGGCGACGGTGGTGACGACGCTCAGGTCGTGCGTGGACAGGAACATCGCCTCCGCGACGACCAGCGTGCCCGCGAGCATCGCGAGAACGGTGACGGCGGCGACGACGGTCAGCGAGACCGCGACGCTGCGGTTCCGCAGAATCCGCAGCACCAGCGCCCCCACGAGCCCGGCGCTGCCGGCCCCGAGAAGCGCAAACAGAGCGATGAGCAGCATGTCACGCATGGCGCGGGGCCTCGGACGTGCGTACGGATACGGGTACGGCTACAGGTACGGGTACGGGGATGCCGGCCGGGTCATCGGACGGCCCGGAAGCCGAACGGCCCGGCGGCACCGGCGCCGCGCCGTCACCTCGTACGGGCGGCCCGTCACGTCGTACGGCCGCCGCGCCGTCACCCCCTGCGGGCGTCGCGCCATCGCCCTTTACGGGCGCCGCGTCCTCACCTCGTATGGGCATCACGCCCTCGGCTCGTACGAACGCCTCGCCGTCACCCCGTACCGGCGTCGCGTCCGCGCCCGGGGGCGGATCCGTGGCGGGCGGGGTGTCGAAGCGGTAGCCGACGCCCCAGACCGTCTGGATCAGCCGGGGTTTGGCCGGGTCGTCCTCGATCTTGCCGCGCAGCCTGCGTACATGGACCGTCACCGTCGACAGATCGCCGAAGTCCCAGCCCCAGACCTCGCGCATCAGCGTCTCCCGGTCGATCGCGCGGCCGGGATGACGCATGAGGTGGGCCAGGAGATCGAACTCGCGCAGGGTGAGCGAGATCACATGGCCGCCCTTGGTGACCCGGCGGGCCGCCGGGTCGAGGGCGAGGCCCGCGCGGCGCAGCACCGGCCCCGAGGGCCGTCCCGCGCCGCCGGTACGGCCGCGGCGGAGCACGGACTCGACCCTGAGCACCAGTTCGCGCGGGCTGAAGGGCTTGGTGACGTAGTCGTCCGCCCCGACCTCCAGCCCCAGGATCCGGTCGTCCTCGTCACCCCGGGCCGTCAGCATGATCACCGGTACGGGCGCGTGGGCCCGCAGTCTCCGGCACACCTCCAGGCCGTCCATACCGGGCAGCATCAGATCGAGCACCACCAGCGCGGGCGGACTCGTGGCGGCGAGCCGCAGCGCCTCGGGCCCGTCGGCCGCGCGGTCCACGGCGAAACCGGCGCGTTCCAGATAGCCGGTGACGACCTCGGCGACGGTGGGATCGTCGTCGACGACCAGGATCGTGTGCATGCGTATCAGTCTCCTCGGGCGGTACGCGGGTCACCGCCCCTCCCTCCTTACGAAACCATGACGTCACCGGGCCATGACGTCACGGGACCACGGGGACGGGACCTCGACGTCGCGCCGCCACGAGGCCACGCCGCCAGGCGCGTGCCGCTCGACGTCCGATTCGTTCAAGACCGGGCCGGCCGGTGCTCCTACCGTGGGCGCATGACGACTACCCCAAACACTCCGCACACGCCGAACACTCCGGGCACCACCCCCGCTGCGCCGCCGCTCGCCCCTCAGCTCGACGCGATCGGGCTGGTCGTCGCCGACATGGCCGTCTCCCTCGCCTTCTACCGGGCGCTCGGCGTACCCGTACCCGCCGATGCCGACACCGCGGCCCATGCCGAGGCGTCGCTGCCCGGGGGCCTCCGGATCCTCTGGGACACCGAGGAGACCGTCCGCTCGTACGATCCCGGGTGGACCCGGCCGGAGGCCGGCGGGCGGGCCGGGCTCGCCTTCCTGTGCGGGAGTCCGGCCGAAGTGGACGCCACGTACGACGCTCTGGTCGCGGCCGGCCACCGGGGACATCTCAAGCCGTGGGACGCGGTGTGGGGGCAGCGTTACGCGGTGGTCCTGGACCCGGACGGCGTTGAGGTGTCCCTGTTCGCGAGCGCCGCGTAGGCGTCCGCCAGCGCCGCGTAGGCACCGAGGGTGAGCCCGGCCAGATCGCGGGTCTCGCGGGCGAGGTGCGCCTGGTCTGCGCAGCCCGCGGCGAGCGCGGCCTCGGCGTACGGCTTTCCGGCCCGTACGAGGGCGAGGGCCCGCTGGAGCCGCAGCACCCGGGCGAGCGTCTTGGGGCCGTAGCCGAAGGCGTCGAGGGAGCGGCGGTGGAGCTGCCGGGCGCCGAGGCCGACGGCGTCGGCGGTCGCCGCGACCGTACGACCGGCGTTCAGGCCGTCGACGACCGCCCGCAGCAGCGGGTCCGGCGGCCCGGACGTCGCCGCCCGGCGCAGCGCCACGGCCTCCAGCGCCTCCGCCGGGTCCGTGGCGGACACGAGCCGCGCGGTGAGTCGGCGTACTTCGGCGGGTGACCACAGATCGGCCAGTTCCACGCGCCGGTCGCGCAGCTCGTGCGCCGGTACGCCGAGGAGCGCGGGCGCGGTCCCTGGCGCGAAGCGCACTCCGGCGCAGTACTGCCCGCCGATGCCCTGGGGCGCGTACGCCCGTGTGTCGGGCCCGGCGACCAGCAGTGTGTCCCCGATCCACAACAGGTCCATACAGCCGTCGGGCAGCACGGGATACGGCACGGCTCCGCCGCCCGCCGGCACGGTCCGCGTCCAGACGAACGCGCCGTCGAGCCGCGATGCCCTTTCGTCGTACACATGGATGAGGCTAAACCCTCCCCGAGCGCGCGCCCATTGATCCAGAATGGACGGTCCGGCCAGTCCGGTTCCCGGCCGGCGGCTACCGGGGACGTGCGGGCGAATCGATCACGGGGCGGCGATGACAGCACTGATGGAGTTCACCACCGACGGCGGGGCCACGGTCCTGGTCGAGGTCGAGCGTGACGCGCCCGGCGCCAGACCGGTCGGGCGGGGCGGCAACTCCCTTGCGCAGGCGGGCCGTACGTTCGACGAGGCGCTCCAGGGGATCCGTACGGCGGCGGAGTCGGCCCTCGCGGTGTTCCGGGACGGCTCGCTCCGACCGGACGGTGTGGAGCTGGAGTTCGGGGTGAAGCTCGTTGCGGAGGCCGGGGCGGTGATCGCCAAGACCTCGGCGGAGGGGCACATGACGGTGAAGCTCTCCTGGAATCCGGGAGCGGCCGGCGCGTCCGGAGCCACCGGAACCGATCCCGGAACAGCCGGCGCGGCCGAACCCCATCCGGGGACGGCCGGGTCGCGTCCGGATGCGGTGGCGCCGCGTCCGAACACGGCAGCGCAGCCACCAGACACGGCAACGGAGCCATCGGACACCGCAGCGCAGCCACCAGACACGGCAACGGAGCCATCGGACACCGCAGCGCAGCCGCCGGACACGGCAGGGCGGCGTCCGGGGACGGCCGGGCGGTGACGCGTTCTCCGGCCTGGCACGCGCGGATCGACGTCGATGGCGCGGTGGAGGGTTCCGGCTTTCTCGTCGCCGACCGTACGGTGCTGACCTGCGCCCATGTGATGCGCTACCGCGACCGGGCGGAGGTGGTCTTCCCCGGCGCCCCCGAGACCGGCCCGGTCCCGGCCCGGGTCGTGGACCGCGGCGCGTGGGCGGGCGGCGACCGCGACCGGGGCGATCTGGCCGTACTGGAACTGGATCGGGCGGTCGACATCGTGCCCGCCGTGTTCGCCGCCCTCGGCGCGCCCTACGCGTCCGAAGCCCCGAAGCTGGTGGCGTACGGCTTCCCCGACGGCTACGGCGAGGAGGGCGTCCAGAGCGAATTACGGGCCACCTCACGTCAGTTGATCAGCGACGAGTGGGCGCAGTTCGAATTCTGGCAGGGGTTCGGGCAGGAGACCGACCGCGGTTTCAGCGGTGCGGCCGTGATGCTGGAGGGCGGGGGCACGGTGGTCGGCATGGTCGTCGCGCACGACCCGGTGACCCGCAACGGCCGGATGATCCCGGCGCAGGTGCTCGCCCGGCACTGGGCTGTGCTGGCCGATCTGGTGCCCACGCCCGGTTATCCGGCGGAGGAGAAGCGGCGGCTGCGCGAGCTGGTGGCCCGCTGTCCGGCGCTTCCCGGGCCGCTCGGGCCTCTGGTGCGCGCGGCGGCCGGGCCGCTGGGGGTCGAGCCGCCGGCGGTGGAGCCGCGCAGTGTGTGGGAGGCGGTCTGGTATCTGCTGTCGGAGTCGACACCGGGGCCGGGGGCGCTGCCGCTCGCCGAACTGGCGGTACGGCTGGCCGGGTTGGCTGGCTCGGCCGGTGACGAGAGGCTGGCCCGCGAGCTGCGCGACTGGTCGCGCGCACACCGGTCGCGGCACGACGCGGCGACGGCCCCGACAGCCCTGCTGGCCCCTGTCGCTCCAGCAGCCCTGGCGCCCCCGACAGCCCTGCTGACCCCTGTCGCCCCTGCGACTCCTTCGGCTCCTTCGGCTCCTGAGCCGTCCGTACCGCTCGTACCGCCCGTACCTCCGGCAGCCCCCTCCCGGACGGAACAGACGCCCCTCGCCCCGCCGGCCTTCGCTCCCGACGCGCCCGCCCGCCGCTGGTCGCCCATCCTGGTGGAGATCCGACGCAGCGGCGCCGACCGCGGCGCCCTGCTGGTCGAGGTGTCCGCGTACCGCGACGGCAGCCGCCGGCTGGTCGGCCAGCAGCGGCTCGCGAAGCGGGAGGTACGGGGCTGGGTGCTGGAGCGGATCGACGACGCGTTCGCGGAGATCGACACCGAGGGCAGGGAACTGATCGCGTTCGCCCTGCCGCGCGGCTGGCTCAACCAGCCGGTCGACCAGTGGACGGGGCGCAAGAGCATGAGCACACCGCTGGGGTGTGTGGCGCCCGTGGTGGTGATGGACCACGACCGGCGGGCCAGCGGCCGGCTCCAGTACCGGTTGAAGAAGATCTGGGACGTGCTCGACCGGCAGCCGGGCTCGGCCGTCCACCGGATCACCTGTTCGGGGACGGTCAGGCCCGACCGGCTGACCGTACAACTCCAGGACGTGGCCGGCCCGGTGGGGCTGACCAGACCACCGAAGGGCCCGCGCGACCGGGCGCTGTACGGCGCGGTGCTCGACGCTCCGGCGCCGATCGTGCTGTGGCCGCGCACGGGCTGTCCCGGGGGCGCGCTGTGCGGGGCGTCCTGCCAGGGCGAGGAGTTCCTGAACAGGCTGGCCGAGCAGCTCTCCGTCCTCCCGCCGGGCGAACTGCCCGAGCGGATCTTCGAATTGCGCAAGCGGGCGTTCCACCATGAGGGTCCGGAACCGCACTGGGCGGCGGAGCTGTCCTTCGTCTGGGACGATCCGCGCTGGTTCCCGGATGTCGCCCGGCTGAGCCGGTCGCCGGTGAGCTGAGCCGAGCCGCCAACCCTAACAGGGCCCTTGACACCCGCCGCCGCCCGCGAACGCAGACCTGGAGAATCCGAATGTCCCTGTGGCCGGTCTACACCGGAGCCGAGGAACCCCACGACGGTGTGGCCGAGTTGCCCGAGCCGCCGCCCTGGCGCGCGTTCAACGGCGGGCCCGTCGTCGAGCCGCCCCAGGACGACACCGCGCCCTCGCCGGACCGGGTGCACCGGGCGCGGGCGTACCGCGCGACGGACGAGAGCGTGCAACTCGTCAACGCCGCCCTGTACTTGCGTCGGCCTCTGCTCGTGACCGGTCCGCCGGGCAGCGGGAAGTCGAGCCTGGCGTATGCCGTGGCAAGGGAGTTGCGGCTCGGGCCCGTGCTGCGCTGGAACATCACCAGCCGGAGTGCCCTGGGCGACGGCCTCTACCAGTACGATCCGCTCTCCCGCCTCTACGCCGCCGGGCAGGGGCCCGACGGCGGCGGTACTGGCAGCAGCGGCAGCAATAGCGGCAGTGGCAGCGGTACCGGCGGCGGCAGTACCGGCAGCGGCGGTATCGAGGATCATCTGCGGCTGGGCCCGCTGGGCACGGCGCTGCTGCCGTACGAACGGCCGCGGGCGCTGCTGATCGACGAGATCGACAAGAGCGATCTGGACCTCCCCAACGATCTGCTGAATGTCCTGGAGGAGGGGCAGTACGAGATCCCCGAACTGGTCCGTGCCGCACGGACACGCCCGCTCGCCGAGGTACTGACGGCGGACTCCGACCGGCTGGTGCCGCTGGAGCGCGGACGGGTGCGCTGCCGTGCCTTCCCGTTTGTGGTGCTGACCAGCAACGGCGAGCGGGAGTTCCCGCCGGCCTTCCTCCGGCGGTGTGTGACGCTGGAGCTGAAGCAGCCGGTGGCGGAGCATCTGGAGTCCATCGTCCGGGCGCACCTCGGTGAACTGGACGAGCAGGCACATGCGTTGGTACGCCAGTTCCTGGACCGTGGCAGAGCGGGCGAGCTGGCCACGGACCAGTTGCTCAACGCGATTTATCTGACCAGGACTTCGGGGCTGGACGCGGCGTCGCGCGACGAGCTGGCGGACCGGCTGATGCGCCATCTCAGCCGGGCGCCGGAAGCCGATGACTTCTGAGGCCCCGCGTCCTGCTCGGGATCAGCCCTCCGCTGAACTGGCCGCGCTCCGGGAGGTGTTGACGGCGGCCGGTGGTGAGCCGCCGACCGGGCGGGAGCTGGCGGAGGCGCTGTGGCTTGCGGCACGGATGCGGCCAGGACCGGGGCCAGGGATAGGGCTGGAGCCCGAGGTCGTGGCACCAGTTGAGGCGCCGTCAGAGGCCGTGCCGCACAAGCCGCCTCCTTCGGAGTCCAACCGGCCGGAGCCCCCGACCGCTCGGGTCCCCGCCACCGCACCACCACCACCGCCGGACCGGGTGGAACTGCGCAGACCAACCCGGTTCCCGCCGCCCTGGGCGCCGCCACCCGCGCCCCTCGGCGGCGAGTCGACCGTACTCGCCCCCGCTCCCCCGATGATCTCCCGGCCGCTGGCGCTCCAGCGCGCGCTGCGCCCCCTGCGCAGGACCGTGCCCTCGCCGCGCGAGCGGGAGCTGGACGAGGCGGCCACCGCCCACCGCATCGCCGCGCTCGGTGTCCCGCGCGGCCGGTGGCTGCCGGTGCTCAGGCCCGCGCCCGAGCGCTGGCTCCATCTGCGGCTGGTGCTGGACGACGGCCCGACCATGGCGATGTGGCGCCCTCTGGCGCGCGATCTGTTCACGGCGTTCGGGCAGACGGGCGCCTTCCGTACGGTCGAGTGGGTACGGCTCGGCGCGGACGGCACCGTACCGCCCGGGCAGTGGTCGGCGGGGCGCACGGCCGTGCTGGTCATCAGTGACGCGATGGGGCCGCAGTGGCGCGAGGGGCCCGCGGGACGCAGGTGGTATCGGACGCTGCGGAACTGGGCGCGCAGGCTGCCCGTCGCCCTGGTCCAGCCGCTGCCGGAACGGATGTGGCAGCACACCGCCCCGGCGCCGGTGCCGGGTCTGTTCAGTACGCCGGGTCCCGGGGCACCCAACAGCGCGCTGCGCTTCCGGCCGTACGACGGGGAGGCGCGGGGCGTGCCCGTACCGGTGCTCGAACCGGCGCCCGAGTGGCTCGCGCACTGGGCCGGGCTGGTGGCCTCGCCGGGCGGCGGCGAATTCCCGGGAGCGGCGGCCCTGTTGCCGTCTGGCCCCCGGCCCGAGCCGCCCGGCGGCGGGGAGGGTCTGGTGCCCGGGGACGCACCGGCCGAGGAACTGGTGCTGCGCTTCCGCTCGGTCGCCTCGCCGCAGGCGGTACGGCTGGCGTCGCATCTCGCCGTGGGCACACCGCACTTGCCGGTGATGCGGCTCGTACAGGCGGCCGTCGAGGCGCGTCCGCAGCCGCAGCATCTCGCGGAGGTGGTGCTGAGCGGGATGCTGACGGCGGTGCCGGGCCCGGCCGGTTCGTACGCCTTCCGCCCCGGCGTCCGCGACCTGCTGCTGAGCGCGCTGCCCCGTACCGGACTGGCTCGTACGGTGGGGCTGCTGGAGCGGGTCGGTGCGGAGATCGAGGTACGCGCGGGCACGGCGCCGGGCGAGTTCCGCGCACTGCTGGGCGGCGGCAGCGGGAACGGTACGGGGGACGCTTTCGCGCTGGTGAGCCGGGAGAGCGTACGGCTGCTGCGGGGGCCGGAGCCGGAGAACGCACGGGAGCCCGAGAGCGAGTCCGCCCACGACGACTCGCTGATCGCCGGGCGGTACCGGCTGCTGGAGATCCTGGGCCGCGGCGAGCAGAGCGTGGTGTGGCGGGCGTACGACCAGCGGGACAACCGCCCGGTCGCGGTAAAGCTCCTGCACCCGGGCGGACCACAGGTCAAGGCGGTGTCGACCCGAGCACAGACCCTCCACCTCCGCGAGATCCGGGCCGCCGCCGCACTGCGTCACCCCGGCATCACCGCCATCGATGACTTCGGGGTCGCCGACGACACCACGCTCTACCTGGTGATGGAACTACTGAACGGCAGCAGCCTCGACGAGCTGATGGCAGAGTCGGGGCACCGCCCGCTGCCCGTGCCCGACATCGCCGATATCGGGCACCAGGTGCTCAACGCCCTCTCCCACGCCCATCGCCAGGGCATCTGGCACCGCTATCTGACCCCGGCGAACATCGTCCGGCTCGCGGACGGCACGGTGAAGATCCGCGGCTTCGGCATCGCCCGCACCGGCCTCGACAGCACCCGTACCTCGCAGGTGTCCCGCATGACCGCGGCCAGAGGCGCGCCGAAGTACATGTCGCCCGAGCAGATCGGCGGCGACGGCGTCGACCAGCGCAGCGATCTCTACTCGCTCGGCTGTGTCCTGTACGAACTCGCCACCGGGGCACCGCCCTTCGACCACGACGACACCTGGCGCACGCTCGTCGCCCACCGCGATTCGGCGCCCGTACCGCTTCGGCAGTTGAGACCCGGGCTGCCGGCCGCGCTGGAGACGGCGATTCTGGCGCTGCTGGCGAAGAATCCCGAGGACCGGCGGCGCGGCGCGGAAGCGCTGCTGGCGGGGATTCCGACGGACACGTGGGAGTACGGGGTGTTGGGCCCGCTCAAGGCCCTGCACGGTGGGCAGGACCGGCTCCCCGCGACACCCGAGGCACGGATTGCCCTCAGCAGACTGCTGCTGGACGGCGCACGGGGGAAAAGTGTGGCCGCGCTGAGCGAGGCACTGGGGGGTGCGTCGATATCACAGGTGATCGAGGCGGTCGACAGCCTGATCGCGGACGGGCATGCCGTCGAAGAGGTCGAAGGGCGCTACTGGCTGCGGCTCGAAAGCGAATTGGATCTCGACGCCACCGATCGGCTGGCCTACAAGGCCGAGTACGCGGTGAGAGCGGGCAATCCTTCCCGGGCCGCCGAATTGTACGAAGAAGCCCTGAACCACTGGTACGGCCATCCGTTGGCCGACGTCGAGGGTGTCTGGGCGCGCCAGCAGCGCGAATATCTGCGGGCGTGGCGGCGGTCGCTGAAGGCTGCCCGCGACAGAGTGCGGAACACGGCAAAAGCCCAGCGCCCCGTCCCGAGCACCGCCGTCCGCCTCGTCATCCGCAGCGGCCTGGCCCGGGACCAGGAGCAGGCCCAGCAGGGTGTCCTCGCCGCGCTGCGCGACGCCTGTCTGGAGACCCTCGGTGCGACCGACGGCTTCGACCGGGACCTGGCCCTCCGGATCGGGGCCCGGCCCGGAGACACCGTCCCCGATGTCCTACGCCGGCTTGAGGGCCCGTTCATCGAGGTCCTGATGGACGGGCTGTCCTCGCTCTCCTTCTCGCAGGCGGTCCCGATGTCCGTCCTGCTGCACACCGGCCCCGCCGACGCGGGCACCGTCGCGCTGGGGGCCGCGCTGCCCCTCACCCGCTCCGCCGGCAGCGGTGAGTTCACCCTGCTGATCGGCCTGCCCGACGCCCTCGGCCAAGGGTCCGGCTATGAGCCCTACGAGGCGGACGGCGCCGACGGCACGACGTACCTCGGCCGGTACCGGGTCATTCGCCGCCCGTACGCCGGACCGGCGCCGCGCCCCTCCTGGCTGCGCCGGTTCCTGGACGGCCTCCGGACCGGCGACGGCTGAGGGCTGCCCGTACCACCCCGTCCGCCAACCCCCCACCCCTCACAGCGTCTTGTCGCGATCCCGGTCCCGATCTCGATCCCGGTCCCTGTTCTCCCGTACCCCCTGCAACCGCGCCTTCACCCGCGCCTTCACGTCGTCCGGCGGCAGGAACCTCGACCATCTCTCCGGGAACTCGGACGGCATCCCCGGATCCGACCCGTCGTCGTCCTCGGCCGTGCCCCGGGCATCCGCCGCCGCCGCGAGGGCCACCAGTTCCGCCGCCTGGGCCGCGCGCAGCCGTTCGTTGGACGCGCGGGCCGCCGCCGTGGCGACCGACGGCCAGACCCGGTCGATCGCCGAGTTGACCGCCGCGCCCACCAGGACCGCGAACGCGGAGACGCCGATCCAGAGCAGCACGGCGATCGGCGCGGCCAGCGAACCGTAGATGGTCGGGCCCTCGACCGTGCTGGTCAGATAGATCCGGAGCAGGAAGCTGCCCAGCACCCACATCGCCAGCGCCACCAGCGCGCCCGGCACATCCTCTATCCACCGGCGGGACCTGGCCGGGACCGAGACATGGTAGAGCGTGGTCAGAAAGACGACGGAGAGCGATATCACCACCGGCCAGTAGAGAACGCTCACGACCTCCGTGCCCCACGGGACGATCTCGACGACCCGGTCGGGGCCGACCACCGCCAGCGGCAGCACCACCGCGCCGATCAGCAGCGCCACCAGGAAGAGCAGAAAGGCGAGCAGCCGGGTCGCGACGATGCCGCGCCGGCCGTCGAGTCCGTACATCACCGTGATGGTGTCGACAAAGACATTGACCGCCCGGGAGCCCGACCAGAGGGCGATGGCGAAGCCGAGGGAGATCACATCGGGCCGGCCGCCGTGGGTGATGTCCTTCAGCAGCGGCTTGGCGATCTGGTTGACCCCCCGGTCCGACAGCACCGTGCTGGCCGCCCCGAGGATGTTCTTCTCGATCGAGGCGACGGTGGCGGTGCTGGTCCAGTCGTCCACGTAACCGAGCAGCCCGATCAGACCCAGCAGCAGGGGCGGCAGCGAGAGCAGCGTGAAGAACGCCGCCTCGGCCGCCAGACCCAGGACCCGGTATTCGATGCACGAGTTGACCGTGTCCTTCAGCAGCAGCCAGGCCATGCGACGCTTCGAGACATTGCGGTAGAGGACGCGGGCCCGGTGGAGCCGACCCGCTGGCCGCTCGGGTGTTTCTTTTGCTGCCTGCACCTCCTTACCGTATCGGCATGGCAGCGAGCACCCACACAGTGACCAACCAGGTTCCGCCCCTGGTGGGGTACGACGTCTTCAGTGCCGACCGGGCCCTTGCGGAGGGGGTGGAGCGGCACGCCGCGCCCGCGCTCCTGGACGGGATCCGTACGGAGCTGACGGCCCTCGGCCGCACCGCCGGATCCGCCGAGGCCCAGGAGTGGGGGGCGCAGGCCAATGAGTACCCGCCGAAGCTCCGCACCCATGACCGGTACGGCAACCGGATCGACGAGGTCGACTTCCATCCGGCCTGGCACCAGGTGCTGGGTCGGGCGGTGGAGGCGGGGCTGACCGACGCCTGGGGCCGGCCCGGGGGCCATCTGCGCCGTGCGGCCGGCTTCTTCGTCTGGACGCAGGTGGAGGCCGGGAACGGCTGTCCCGTGTCGATGACGCACGCCGCGGTGCCCGCGCTGCGCGCCGAGCCCTCGCTCGCGGCCGAGTGGGAGCCGAGGCTGACCTCCCACCGGTACGAGCCGGGGCTGCGGCCGGCCGCGGAGAAGGCCGGGGCGCTGTTCGGGATGGGCATGACGGAGAAGCAGGGCGGCAGTGACGTACGCGCCAACACGACGGGCGCGCGGCCGCTGGACGCGGAGGGCGAGTATCTGCTCACCGGGCACAAGTGGTTCTGTTCGGCGCCGATGTGTGACGGTTTTCTGGTGCTGGCACAGGCGCCGGGCGGGCTGACCTGTTTCCTCGTACCGCGGGTCCTGCCCGACGGGACGCGCAATGTGTTCCTGATCCAGCGGCTCAAGGACAAGCTGGGGAACCGGTCCAACGCGTCGGCCGAGGTCGAGTTCGACGGGACCTGGGCGCGCCGGGTCGGCGAGGAGGGCCGCGGGGTGCGCACCATCATCGAGATGGTGGCGGCGACCCGGCTCGACTGTGTGCTGGGATCGGCGGCGCTGATGCGGCAGTCGGTGGCGCAGGCGGTGCATCACGCCACGTACCGCTCGGCGTTCGGCGGTGAGCTGATCGGCAAGCCGCTGATGCGGAACGTACTGGCCGATCTGGCGCTGGAGTCGGAGGCGGCGACGACGCTGGCGCTGCGGCTGGCGGCGGCGTACGACACGGTCCAGGACGGCGCCGCCGGGGCGGGCGGCGCAGACGAGGAAAGGGCGTTCCTGCGGCTCGCGGTGCCCGCCGCCAAGTACTGGGTGACGAAGCGGTGTACGCCGGTGGCGGGTGAGGCCCTGGAGTGCCTGGGCGGCAACGGTTATGTGGAGGAGTCGGGAATGCCCCGGCTGCTGCGCGAATCCCCGTTGAACTCCATCTGGGAGGGTTCGGGGAATGTGCAGGCGCTGGATGTGCTGCGGGCCCTCCAGCGCGAGCCCGAGGCGCTGAACGCGTTTCTCCAGGAGGTGGGCAAGGCGCGTGGCGCCGACCACCGGCTCGACGGCGCGATCAAGGATCTGCTGACCGAGCTGGCGGATCTGACCGGGATCGAGGCGCGCGCCCGGCGGCTGGTGGAGCGGCTGGCGCTGGTGCTCCAGGGTTCGCTGCTGGTGCGCTGGGCACCGTCGGAGGTGGCGGACGCGTTCTGTGCCTCGCGGCTCGGCGGGGACTGGGGTACGGCTTTCGGCACCCTGCCCCACACCCTTGACCTGGCCTCGGTGGTGAACCGGGCGCGGCCCGTCGACTGAGCGGGCGGGGCGCGCGGGCGAGCCAGAGGTGGTGCTGCGCCGACACGGCACCACCTCTGACTCGTACTCACTTTCTTGTACCGCGTCTGGCACTCGCCAGAGTTGCAAGCCGTTGCAGAAGAACCGATTTGGCGCCACCGGTGGCCGGGGAGCCCGATGAAGTGGCTGGGGAGCCCGATGAGAAACATTCAGCTCAGTGACTCACTCAGTGACGCACCGCCGAGGAACGGGCCGCTCGATCTGGCCAGGCTCAGCGCCATGGACAGCGCCCAGGCCACCCGGCTGCTCCATGAGATCCGGGACGCGGTCCTCGCGGGCGAACGGCCGCCGGTGGCGCCGCGGCCGGTGATCGACGCGTCCTGGCGGCGGATGTTCAAGCTGGGGGCCGATCCGGATCGTCACGACTGTGGCGCGCTGCTGGAGCAGGACGAGCTGGAGCACCGCAGACGCGCCTCGGCGCTGGGCCAGGTGCTCCGTACGCTCGTCGGTTCCCTCAGCGAGATCATCGAGCCCTCGCTCCAGATCATGGTGGTCACCGACGAGGAGGGGCGGGTGCTGTGGCGGCGGGGCGGCCTGGGCGGGCTGCGCCAGTCGAACGGGATCCGCCTCGAAGAGGGCGCAGCCTGGTCCGAGCACTCCACGGGCACCAACGCCATCGGCACGGCACTGGCGGTGCGACGGCCGGTGCGGGTCCACTCGGCCGAGCATTTCGCGCACACGCTGCACACCTGGACCTGCGCCGCCTCGCCCGTGCACGATCCGCGGGACGGGCGGCTGCTGGGCGTGGTGGATGTGAGCGGCCCGGCGGCCGGCTTCCATCCGACGACGCTGGCGCTGGTCACGTCGATCGCCCGGCTCGCGGAGAGCGAGCTGCGGGAGCGGCACGGCCGGGCCATCGAGCGGCTGCGGTCGGTGGCGGCGCCGATCCTGTGCCGGCTGGGCAGGGCGCGTGCCCTGGTGGTGGACACGCACGGCTGGACGGCGGCGGTCACCGGTATGGCGCCGGTGGACCGGCTGCCGCTGCCGAAGTCCTTCGGGGCGGGCCCGGTGCTGCTGCCCTCGCTGGGGCTGTGCACGGTGGAGCCGCTGCCCGGCGGCTGGCTGGTACGGGTGGCCGAGGAGCGCCGGCCGGCCTCGGACGCGCCGAGCCGGGTCGTGCTGGATCTGAGCGGCCCCCGGCGCCGGTCGATCGCGGTCTCCGGATCGGCGGGAAGCTGGACCCAGGAGCTGACCCCGCGCCATGCCGAGCTGCTCTATCTGCTGGCGGTGCACAGGAACGGCCGGAGCGCCGCGGAGCTGGCCGCCGATGTCTTCGGCGACCCCACGCGTACGGTGACGGTACGAGCCGAGATGTCCCGGGTGCGGCGCCATCTCTCGGGCGTGCTGGCGCACCGGCCGTACCGCTTCAGCGAGGGAGTGGAGGTGGCGGTGGTCGGCCCGGAGGATCCCGCGGACCTGCTGCCGCGGTCGACGGCCCCGGCGATCCTGAGCGCGCGGTGCCCGCCGCGCACGTGAGGCGCGGTGGCGAGGGGGCGGCTTCCCGCGTTCCGGGGGCGCGTGATTCGCTGGCCGGATGAGCGTCACCGTGACCACCTGGTCCCTGGAGCAGACCTCCCCCGCCGACCTGCGGCCCGCCGCGGAGCCGCCGGGCGAGGTGCGGATCGTACGGGCGGAGGTGCCCTCGCCGGAGTTCAGCCGGTTCCTGTACACGGCCGTCGGCGGGGACGTCCACTGGACCGACCGGCTGCCGCTCTCGTATACGCAGTGGTACGAGCTGCTCTCCCGGCCGGGCACCGAGACCTGGGTCGCGTACGAGCGCGGCACCCCGGCCGGCTTCATCGAACTGGCGGCCCAGCCGGAGGCCACGGTCGAGATCGCGTACTTCGGCCTGCTGCCGGCCTTCCGCGGCCGCCGGATCGGCGGCCATCTCCTCTCGTACGGCACGGCACGCGCCTGGGACCTGTCCGGACGGTGGCCCGACCGCGAGCCGACCAAACGGGTCTGGCTCCACACCTGCTCCAAGGACGGCCCGCACGCCCTGGCCAACTACCGGCGCCGGGGCTTCACCCTCTTCGACACCAGGCTCACCCAGGAACCGGAGTCCACTCCCCCGGGCCCCTGGCCCGGCGCCCGCGCGTAACCGCCGGCGGATCCTCGTACGCCAAACCCGCCCGGTCCGTGACAGGAGACACATCGTCTCGGGAAGTGGGACTGTGGCGTCCAGGATGTGGAAGGTGGTGGACTGGCCGGAGATGTGCGTGACACGCTTCCGTCATGTCGAGAGCTGGAATTGCCTTGGTGAGTCGGCGGCACGTCGATCTCGGCCGCGTGTCCAGCGCCATCTGTCCGGCGGGCTGAGAGTCCCAGCGCCGCCGTTTTCCGCTTGTCTTCGTACCCTGCCGTAGGCCCGCCTGCCCCGCCGCGCACCGACGCGCCCACCGCGTGAGTGTGCGGCTCAGAGCCGCCCTCCTGCATGTCTCGAATGGACGTACCCGCCATGGCCGCCACCCCGGAAAAGCCGTCCCCCGCCACGCCCCGCCGCAAGGTGAGCCGTCACCGCGGTGAGGGCCAGTGGGCCGTCGGGCACTTCACTCCGCTCAACGGCAACGAGCAGTTCAAGAAGGACGACGACGGTCTCAATGTGCGGACACGCATTGAGACGATCTACTCCAAGGCCGGTTTCCACTCGATCGACCCCAATGATCTGCGCGGACGGATGCGCTGGTGGGGGCTGTACACCCAGCGCAGGCCCGGGATCGACGGCGGCAAGACCGCGATCCTGGAGCCGGAGGAGCTGGACGACGAGTACTTCATGATGCGGGTACGGATCGACGGCGGGCGGCTGACCACCGAGCAGCTCCGGGTGATCGGGCAGATCTCGGAGGAGTTCGCGCGCGGGACGGCCGACATCACCGACCGGCAGAACGTGCAGTACCACTGGATCAGGATCGAGGACGTGCCGGAGATCTGGCGGCGCCTCGAAGCGGTCGGGCTCTCCACGACCGAGGCCTGCGGGGACACGCCCCGGGTCATCCTCGGTTCACCGGTCGCCGGGATCGCCGAGGACGAGATCATCGACGGCACCCCGGCGATCGACGAGATCCACCGCCGGATCATCGGGAACCCCGACTTCTCGAATCTGCCGCGCAAGTTCAAGTCGGCGGTCTCCGGATCGCCGCTGCTCGATGTGGCGCACGAGATCAACGACATCGCGTTCGTCGGGGTGAACCACCCCGAGCACGGCCCGGGATTCGATCTGTGGGTGGGCGGCGGGCTCTCCACCAACCCCAAGATCGGGCAGCGGCTCGGGGCCTGGGTGCCGATCGACGAGGTCCCCGATGTCTACACCGGGGTCATCTCGGTCTTCCGCGACTACGGCTACCGCAGGCTGCGCACCCGCGCCCGGCTGAAGTTCCTGGTCGCCGACTGGGGTACGGAGAAGTTCCGCCGGATCCTGGAGGACGAGTACCTCAAGCGGAAGCTGACCGACGGGCCCGCGCCCGAGCAGCCCGTACAGCAGTGGCGCGACCATGTCGGGGTGCACCGCCAGCGGGACGGCCGCTTCTACGTCGGCTTCGCGCCCCGCGTCGGCCGGATCGACGGCGCCACGCTGACCAGGATCGCCGAGCTGGCCGAGGCGCACGGCTCGGGCCGGCTCCGTACGACCGTCGAGCAGAAGATGATCGTCCTCGATGTGGCCGAGGACCGGATCGACTCACTGGTGGCCGGACTCGAAGCGCTGGACCTGCGGGTCAAGCCGTCGCCGTTCCGGCGCGGCACGATGGCGTGCACGGGCATCGAGTTCTGCAAGCTGGCGATCGTCGAGACCAAGCTGCGCGGCGCGACGCTGATCGACGAACTGGAGCGCCGTATCCCGGACTTCGACCAGCCGATCACCATCAATGTGAACGGCTGCCCGAACGCCTGCGCCCGGATCCAGGTCGCCGACATCGGACTCAAGGGCCAGCTCGTCCTGGACAAGGACGGCAACCAGGTCGAGGGCTTCCAGGTGCACCTGGGCGGCGCGCTGGGCCTGGAGCCGGGCTTCGGCCGCAAGGTGCGCGGGCTGAAGGTCACCTCGGACGAGCTGCCGGACTACATCGAGCGGGTGCTCGGCCGCTTCCAGAAGGAGCGCGAGGAGGGCGAGCGCTTCGCCACCTGGGCGGCCCGCGCCAGCGAGGAGGCGCTGTCATGAGCGCACGCACGGGCGGTCACGGCCTGCGGACGGAGGCGCCATGAGCGAGCGCGCCGCTCCCTTCTACTGCCCCTACTGCGGCGACGAGGATCTGCGTCCCAGCGAGCAGGGCCATGGCGCCTGGGAATGCGCGGCATGCAACCGGGCCTTCCAGTTGAAGTTCCTCGGGCTGCTCGCCCGGGGGCTCCGGCGCGCTGACGGAGGGGAAGAGACATGACGACAGCATCGGCACCGACGGAGACGGACGGCTCCCGGGCGCTGGCCGCGCTCGCCGAGCGGGCGGGCCGTGAGCTGGAGGACGCCCCGGCCCTGGAGATCCTCCAGTGGGCTGCGGAGACCTTCGGGAAACGTTTCTGTGTCACCTCCTCCATGGAGGACGCGGTGGTCGCGCATCTCGCCTCGCGCGCGCGGCCCGGTGTCGATGTGGTGTTCCTCGACACCGGCTACCACTTCCCCGAGACCATCGGCACCCGTGACGCGGTGGCCGCCGTGATGGACGTACGGGTGATCACGCTCACCCCCCGGCAGAGCGTCGCCGAGCAGGACGCCGAGTACGGGCCGCGGCTGCACGACCGGGACCCCGACCTGTGCTGCGCCCTGCGCAAGGTCAAGCCCCTCGAAGAGGGCCTGGCCGGATACGACGCGTGGGCCACCGGGCTGCGCCGCGACGAGTCCCCGACCCGGGCGAACACCCCGGTCGTCGGCTGGGACGCGAGGCGCGGCAAGGTCAAGGTCTCCCCGATCGCCCGCTGGACCCAGGACGACGTGGACGCGTACGTCACCGAGCACGGCGTCCTCACCAACCCGCTGCTGACGGACGGCTACGCGTCGGTGGGCTGCGCCCCCTGCACCCGCCGGGTGCTGGAGGGCGAGGACGCGCGCGCCGGCCGCTGGGCCGGGCTCGGCAAGACCGAATGCGGACTGCACGGATGACGGGCCATCAGGACGACCAGGAGGGGCATGTGAGCGCGACGGAGCGGGGCGCCACGGTCTGGCTCACCGGACTGCCGAGCGCGGGCAAGACGACCATCGCGTACGAACTGGCCGGCCGGCTGCGCGGCGAGGGCCACCGGGTCGAGGTGCTCGACGGCGACGAGATCCGGGAGTTCCTGTCCGCGGGCCTCGGTTTCAGCCGCGAGGACCGGCACACCAATGTGCGGCGCATCGGCTTTGTCGCCGAACTGCTCGCGTCGAACGGCGTCAAGGCGCTGGTGCCGGTGATCGCGCCGTACGCCGACAGCCGCGAGGCGGTGCGCAAGCGCCACCAGGCCGGCGACACCCGCTATCTGGAGGTGCATGTGGCGGCTCCGGTCGAGGTGTGCTCCGTACGGGATGTGAAGGGGCTGTACGCCAAGCAGGCGGCGGGCGAGATCTCCGGGCTCACCGGGGTCGACGACCCGTACGAGGCCCCGGAGTCGCCGGATCTGCGGATCGACTCGCACGCCCAGTCCGTGGCGGAGTCCGCCGCCGCGCTGCACGCGCTGCTCACCGAGAGGGGTCTGGCGTGACCACAGTCGCGGCCGTCAGCGAGGGCACGGACGCCCCGTACGCGCTGAGCCATCTGGACGCGCTGGAGTCCGAGGCGGTCCATATCTTCCGCGAGGTCGCGGGAGAGTTCGAGCGGCCGGTGATCCTGTTCTCCGGCGGTAAGGACTCGATCGTGATGCTGCGTCTGGCGCTGAAGGCGTTCGCGCCGGCTCCGGTGCCGTTCTCGCTGCTGCATGTGGACACAGGACACAACTTCCCCGAGGTACTGGAGTACCGGGACCGTGTGGTGGCCGCACATGGGCTGCGGCTCCATGTGGCCTCCGTACAGGACTACATCGACCGGGGTGTGCTGCGGGAACGTCCCGACGGGACGCGCAATCCACTCCAGACCGTCCCGCTCACCGAGAAGATCCAGGACGAGAAGTTCGACGCGGTCTTCGGCGGCGGGCGGCGCGACGAGGAGAAGGCGCGCGCGAAGGAGCGGATCTTCTCGCTGCGCGACGAGTTCTCGCAGTGGGACCCGCGCCGCCAGCGGCCCGAGCTGTGGCAGCTCTACAACGGGCGGCACGCCCCCGGCGAGCATGTCCGGGTCTTCCCGCTCTCCAACTGGACCGAGCTGGACGTCTGGCAGTACATCGCCCGCGAGGGCATCGAGCTGCCGCAGATCTACTTCGCGCACGAGCGCGACGTCTTCCTGCGCTCCGGGATGTGGCTGACCGCAGGCGAGTGGGGCGGGCCCAAGGGGGCCGAGACCGTGGAGCGGCGCCAGGTGCGCTACCGCACGGTCGGTGACATGTCCTGCACCGGCGCCGTCGACTCGGACGCCACCACGCTGGACGCGGTGATCGCCGAGATCGCGGCCTCGCGGCTGACCGAGCGGGGCGCGACCCGCGCCGACGACAAGCTGTCCGAGGCCGCGATGGAAGACCGCAAGCGGGAGGGGTACTTCTAACCATGACGAGTGCCACCGGGCCCACCCGGCCGCCCGCCGGAGCCGCCGAGGCCGCCGCCGCGCGCAACGGATCCGCCGAGCCGTACGGTGCCGCCGCACCGGCCGCCGGAGCCGCCGCGCAGAACGGTTTCGCCGAGCGGCTCTCCGCGACCACGCTCCTGCGCTTCGCCACCGCCGGTTCCGTCGACGACGGCAAGTCCACCCTGGTCGGCCGTCTGCTCCACGACTCCAAGTCCGTGCTGGCGGACCAGTTGGAGGCCGTCGAGCACGCCTCCCGCAACCGCGGCCAGGACACCCCCGACCTGGCACTCCTCACCGACGGGCTGCGCGCCGAGCGCGAGCAGGGCATCACCATCGATGTCGCCTACCGCTACTTCGCCACGCCCCGGCGCCGGTTCATCCTCGCCGACACCCCCGGCCATGTGCAGTACACCCGGAACATGGTCACCGGCGCCTCCACCGCCGAACTCGCCGTCGTCCTCGTCGACGCCCGCAACGGTGTGGTCGAACAGACCCGCCGCCACGCCGCCGTGGCCGCGCTGCTGCGTGTCCCTCATGTCGTCCTCGCGGTCAACAAGATGGATCTGGCCGCGTACGCGGAGCCCGTGTTCGCCGCCATCGCCGAGGAGTTCACGGCGTACGCCACCGACCTCGGCATCCCGGAGATCACCGCCATCCCCATCTCCGCGCTCGCCGGTGACAACGTGGTGGAGCCGTCCGCGCACATGGACTGGTACGGCGGCCCGACCGTACTGGAGCATCTGGAGACCGTCCCGGTCGGCCAGGACCAGGCGAACCGCCCGGCGCGCTTCCCGGTGCAGTACGTCATCCGCCCGCAGACCGCCGCGTACCCGGACTACCGCGGCTACGCGGGCCAGATCGCCTCCGGCGTGCTCCGTGTCGGCGACCCGGTGACCGTGCTGCCGTCCGGCCGTACGAGCACCATCGCGGCCATCGACGCGCTGGGCACCGGCAGCGGCCCCGGCACCGCCGTGGACATCGCCTGGGCGCCGCAGTCCGTGACCCTCCGGCTCGCCGACGACCTCGACATCTCGCGCGGCGATCTGATCGCCCCCAGCGCGACCGCGCCCGCCACGACCCGCGAGGTGGAGGCGACCGTCTGCCATGTCGCCGACGAGCCGCTGACCGTGGGCCGGCGGGTGCTGCTCAAGCACACCACCCGTACGGTCAAGGCGATCGTCCAGGACATCCCCTCGCGGCTGACGCTGGACGATCTCTCGCAGCACCCGTCCCCCGGGAAGCTGGTCGCCAACGACATCGGCCGGGTCCGGGTCCGTACGGCGGAGCCGCTCGCGCTCGACGCCTACGCGGACTCCCGCCGTACCGGATCCTTCCTGCTGATCGACCCCGCGGACGGTACGACGCTGAGCGCCGGCATGGCGGGCGACGCGTTCGCCCACGCGGCCCCGGCGCCGGCCGCCGCCGGAACCGCCGACGACGAGGGCTGGGACTTCTGATGGTGATGGATGTGTTCGCGACCTTCGCGAAGGAGGGCGGCCGCGTCGGCAGCGGCGCCCTCGGCGCGGGAACGGGCGGGGTGGCGCGATGTGCGTGAAGACGTACGCGCACCGCTCGCGCGCCCGCACCCCCCACCCGCCGTACCCGTACCTCTGCCGTCTCCCGCACCGCCCGAACCCCCCGCACCGCCGAAGACCTGCCGACTTCCCGGCCGCGCCCCCGTATTCCGGAAGGGTGTGAGCGCCGGGCCAACGAGAGGAAACCCTCCCGTGCCAGCCTCCCGCACCACCGCGCGCCGCCGTCTCGCCGCCGTCGCGACCGCACTGCCGTTGCTCACCGTCGCGCTCACCTCCTGCGGCTACGGTTCGGAAGCCGCCTCCGACAAGTCCTCCGAAGAGGCCGCCCCCGCCGCCTCGGGCAAGGCGCTCTCGGCCGACACGGTGAAGATCGGCTACTTCCCGAACCTGACCCATGCCACGGCTCTGGTCGGTATCCAGGAGGGCATCTTCCAGAAGGAGCTGGGCGGTACGAAGGTGGCGCCCGCGACCTTCAACGCCGGCCCCTCCGAGATCGAGGCCCTCAACGCGGGCAGCATCGACATCGGCTTCATCGGCCCCTCCCCCGCCATCAACGGCTACACCCAGACCGGCGGCAAGAGCCTCCGTATCATCGGCGGTTCGGCCTCCGGCGGTGTGAAGCTGGTGGTCAACCCGGCCAAGATCAAGACCCTGGACGACGTCAAGGGCAAGAAGATCGCCACCCCGCAGCTCGGCAACACCCAGGACGTGGCGTTCCTCAACTGGATCTCCGAGAAGGGCTGGAAGGTCGACGCGCAGTCCGGCAAGGGCGATGTGTCGGTCGTCCGTACGGACAACAAGATCACCCCGGACGCCTACAAGGCAGGCTCCATCGACGGCGCGTGGGTGCCGGAGCCGACCGCGTCCAAGCTGGTCGCCGAAGGTGCCAAGGAACTGCTGAACGAGTCCGACCTGTGGCCGGACAAGAAGTTCGTGATCACGAACATCATCGTGTCGCAGAAGTTCCTCGCCGAGCACCCGGATGTGGTCGAGGCCGTGCTGCGCGGCTCGGTGAAGACCAACGAGTGGATCAACGCCAATGAGGCGCAGGCGAAGGCCTCCGCCAACGAGGCGCTGAAAACGCTCTCGGGGAAGGCGCTGCCGCCCGAGGTCCTCGACCCGGCGTGGGAGTCGATCCAGATCATCAATGACCCGCTGGCCGCCACGCTCCAGGCGGAGGCCGACCACGCGGTGAAGGCCGGTCTGCTGGAGAAGCCCGATCTGAACGGCATCTACGACCTGGGGCCGCTGAACAAGGTGCTCAAGGCCGCCGGTCAGCCCGAGGTCGCCGACGCCGGTCTCGGCGTCGGATAACCGCGACCGCGTACGGCTTCGTACCCGGTCGAGCATCCGATCCCGGTCCCGTATCAGATCCCGACTCCGATCCCGCACCGTTCCCAGGAGGTGACGACCATGGTGACGACCCTCACCAAGGCCGCCGAGAGCACCCCGGCGGTGGACCACGCCGCCCGTATCGAGCATGTCTCGAAGTCCTTCGTGACACCGGCCAGGCAGCAGCTCGTCCTCGACGACATCACGCTGGATGTCGCCCCCGGCGAGTTCGTCACCCTTCTGGGAGCGTCGGGGTGCGGGAAGTCCACCCTGCTCAATCTGGTCGCGGGGCTCGACCGTCCGTCCGCCGGGTCCATCGCGACACCCGGCGGGCGGCCGGCCCTGATGTTCCAGGAGCACGCGCTGTTCCCGTGGCTGACCGCCGGCAAGAACATCGAGCTGGCGCTGCGGCTGCGCGGGGTGCCCAAGCAGGACCGGCGCGCCGAGACGGAGCGGCTGCTCGGTCTCGTCCGTCTCGACGGCTCGTACGGCAAGCGGGTGCACGAGCTGTCCGGCGGGATGCGGCAGCGGGTGGCACTGGCCAGGGCGCTGGCCCAGGACAGCCAACTGCTGCTGATGGATGAGCCGTTCGCGGCACTCGACGCCATCACCCGGGATGTGCTGCACGACGAGCTGACCCGGATCTGGCGCGAGACGGAGCTGTCGGTGCTCTTTGTCACGCACAACGTACGGGAGGCGGTACGGCTCGCCGAGCGCGTCGTCCTGATGTCGTCGCGGCCCGGCCGGGTGGCCCGCGAGTGGCGCGTGGACATCCCGCAGCCGCGCCGTATCGAGGACCCCGCGGTCGCGGAGCTGTCCGTCGAGATCACCGAAGAACTGCGTGGGGAGATCCGCCGCCATGGCCGGAACTGAGACGACGACATCGAAGGGCGCGGCACCCGACGGGAGCACGGCCGGCCCGGCACCGGAGGACGGGACGCCCGGGGCATCCGTGGCGCACCACGATCTGGCGGGCCTGGAGGCCGGGCTCGACGCGCTGGACACCGTGCAGACGCGGCGTACTCCGCTGCGCACGACCCTGGTCCAGAAGGCCCTCCCGCCCTTCGTCGCCGTCGCGCTGGTGCTGGTGGTGTGGCAGGTCCTGGTCTGGGCGAAGATCACCGACGACTACAAGCTGCCGTCGCCCACGGCGGTGTGGGACGAGGTGGCCGACGCCTGGGCGCAGGGCACCCTGCTCGGCTATATCTGGACGAGCGTCTCGCGCGGTCTGCTGGGCTTCCTGATGGCGCTGGCGATCGGCACCCCGCTCGGGCTGCTGGTCGCCCGGGTACGGTTCGTCCGCGCGGCCATCGGGCCGATCCTGTCCGGGCTCCAGTCGCTGCCCTCGGTGGCCTGGGTGCCGCCGGCGGTGATCTGGCTGGGGCTGAACGACTCGATGATGTACGCGGTGATCCTGCTCGGCGCGGTCCCCTCCATCGCCAACGGGCTGGTCTCCGGGGTCGATCAGGTGCCGCCGCTGTTCCTGCGGGCCGGGCGCACGCTCGGCGCGACCGGGCTGCGGGGCACCTGGCACATCGTGATGCCCGCCGCGCTGCCCGGCTATCTGGCGGGGCTGAAGCAGGGCTGGGCGTTCTCGTGGCGATCGCTGATGGCCGCGGAGATCATCGCGTCCTCGCCCGATCTGGGCGTGGGGCTGGGGCAGTTGCTGGAGAACGGCCGTACGGTCGGCAGCATGCCCATGGTGTTCCTCGCCATCTTCCTCATCCTGATCGTCGGTATCGCGATCGATCTGCTGATCTTCAGCCCGCTGGAGCGGCGGGTGCTGCGCGGCCGCGGTCTCCTGGTGAGGAGCTGATCGCCGTGGTGAAGAGCTGATTCCCATGCGCCACCTGTCCGTTCAGCACGCCGCTCGGCGGTCCGTTCCGGGGCCGGTCCTGCTGGTCGTCGCGCACGGCAGCCGCGATCCGCGGCATGCCGCGACCGTGCACGCCCTGGCCGGGCGGCTGCGCGTACTGCGCCCGGAACTGCGGGTGGAGACCGGCTTTCTGGACTTCGACTCCCCCGCTGTGCCCGGGCTGTTGGACCGGCTGGCGCTGGAGGGCGTACGGGAGGTGGTGGCCCTGCCGCTGCTGCTGACCCGCGCCTTCCACGCCAAGGCCGACATCCCGGCGGTGCTGCGCGAGGCACGGGCGCGCCATCCGTACCTGCTGATCCGGCAGGCCGAGGTGCTCGGCCCCTCACCCCTGCTCGTGGAGGCGCTGGAGCGGCGGCTGTACGAGGCGGGGCTCAGGGCTGCCGACCGCGCCTCGACCGGGATCGTCCTGGCCTCCGCGGGCTCCTCGGACCCCGAGGCGGCCGCGGTGATCGCCGGTGTCGCACGGGAGTGGCGGCGTACCGGCGGCTGGCGCGCGGTGCGGCCCGCGTTCGCCTCGGCCACCCTGCCGCGCACCGAGGACGCGGTGCGGGCGCTGCGCGCCGAGGGCGTGCGCCGGATCGCGGTGGCACCGTATGTGATCGCCCCCGGCTTTCTGCCCGACCGGATCGCGAACGGCGCGCGCGAGGGCGGCGCGGATGTCCTGGCGCCGGTCCTGGGCGCGGCTCCCGAGCTGGCGCGGCTGCTGCTGCGCCGGTACGACGAGCGGGTGACGGTGGCGGGGCCGGTGCCGGTCTCGGCCTGAGGCCGGGCCTGATGCCTGGGCCCGGGCCCGGGCCCGCGACCTGGGCCCGGTCCCAGGTGTCGGCGTCAGCATCGGCATCGGCACGGCATCGGCCTCAGTCGAACGGGGTGCCCTGGTGGAAGTAGAGCAGCCAGCCCTTCTCGGTCTGCCGCCACAGTGAACTGCGGTGCGCCCGGCGCCCGTTGGACTCCGTGTCGAAGGTCAGCAGCACCACATCGGGGCCGAGCTGGACCCCCCGCATCTTGGAGGTGGTGATCGGCCGGGGCCCGGCCGCGCCCTTGGCTGTCAGCTCGGCGACGATCGAGGCACGGTCCCATTCGCGGCCGGAGGAGCCGAATTCCCTGAAGTCCGGGTGGAGCAGCTCCGCGAACAGCGCGGCCGAGGAGCGGACCGCCGGGTCGAGCAGGCGCAGCTCCGCCTCGATGGCCGCGGAGATCGCGGACGTACGGTGGTCAGCCACGAGTCAGCTCCACCAGCTTGAGGACGGTGTTCCAGTTGCGGCTGGTGGCGGTGATGCCCTTGAACAGCGCCGGTCTGGCCAGCGCCTCGGCGAGCTTGGAGCGGCCGACCCCGTTCGGCGCGTACAGATACAGCACCCGGTCGCCCAGCCGGAACTCCTCGGGGAGGTATACGGCGGGGTCGAGCGAGGCGAGGCGCTCGGGGTCCACCGGCTCGGAGAAGTAGGTGGCGTGGAGCTGCCTGCCCTCCAGGGTGGCGGCGGGGAAGGGGCACTCCTCGGCCACGGCCCGCAGATAGGCGGCGCCCCGTACGAGACAGTCGACGCGGAACCCGAAGCGCTCCTCGACGGCCCGCTCCAGACCGGCGGCGAGAGCGCTCTCATCGGCGGCGCCGCCGGAGCCTGCGGAGCCGCCTGAGCCCCCTGGGCCGCTGGCGCCGGTGGAGTCTGTGTCGGCGGTGAAGACCGCGTTGCCGCTCTGGAGGTAGGTACGGACATCGCGGTGGCCGAGTCCGGCGAGCACATCACGCAGCTCGGCCATCGGGACCCGCTTGTGGCCGCTGACATTGATTCCGCGCAGGAGTGCCGCGTACGTCGTCGTCATGAGCACACGATAGGAGATCCGGCGGGGACCGCGCCCGAGGCGGGGACCCTCGCCCGAGCGGCCGCCGCGCCCCGTGGGGGGAGAGCGCGACGGCCGCCGGTACAGCCGGGTGGTGCGGTGGAGCATTCGGTGCGGTGCGGTGCGGTGGAGTGTCCGGCTACTCGACGATCTTGAGCAGCTTGTTCGCGGTGTCCGGCGACGCGTTGCTGATCGCGTCGGGGGTGGCACCGTCGGTCAGGGCCGTGGCGACCTGGTCGGGGGTGGCGTCCGGGTGGGCGCCGAGGTAGAGGGCGGCCGCGCCGACGACATGGGGCGTCGCCATCGAGGTGCCCGAGATGGTGCTGGTGGCGGTGTCGCTGTTGTTCCAGTCCGAGGTGATGCCGGACCCCGGTGCGTAGAGGTCCACGAGCGGGCCGAAGTTGGAGAAGTACGACTGCGTGTCGTCCACGGCGGACGAGGCGACCGTGATGGCCTCCTCGACCCGCGCCGGAGAGATCTGGCTCGCGTCGAAGGAGTTGTTGCCGGCCGCGACACCGAAGGTGACCCCGGTGGCGATGGCGTTCCGTACGGCTTCGTCGAGGGCCGGGTCGGCGCCGCCGCCGAGGCTCATATTGGCGACGGACGGGCCCTGGTGGTTCGCGGCGACCCAGTCGATCCCCGCGATGACCTGCTCCGTGGTGCCGAAGCCGCTGTCGTCGAGGACCCGTACGGAGACGATCTTCGCCTTCTTGGCGACACCGTGCGCGGCACCGGCGATGGTCCCGGCGACATGCGTGCCGTGGCCGTAGCCGTCGTCGGCGGAGTCGTCGCCGTCGATGGCGTCGTAGCCGTAGCTGGCGCGGCCCTCGAAGTCGGCGTGGGTGATCCGGACACCGGTGTCGATGACATACGCCGTGACACCCTCACCGGCGCTGTCCGGATAGGTGTACGCGTTGTCCCCGGTGGTGGCGGTCTGGTCGACCCGGTCCAGGCCCCAGGAAGGCGGGTTGTCCTGGGTGGCGTTGATGGTGAAGGTCTTGTTCCTGACGACCTTGGCGACGGCCGGGTCGGCCGCGAGCCGCCCGGCCTCCGTCTCGGTGAGGCCGCTCGCCGAGAAGCCGTGGAGGGCCGTGCCGTAGTTCCGCTTGAGCACGCCTCCGTACTCCTTGGCCAGTTCCTGCTTCGCGCTCCTGCTGTCGGCGGTCGTGCCGCCGGCCCGGAGACCGGCCTGCTGACCGGCCTGCGCACCGGTCTTGAGCAGCACGATGTAGCTGCCGGGCACCGCGCCCTCGGCGTCGTTTCCGTAGACCACGCCCTGTGCCGGAGCCGCGCCCGCTGTGGGGGAGGTGAGCGCGGTGATTCCGGCCGCCGCCGCGAGGGCGGTGAGGGCGGCGGTGAGTTTGATCCTGCTCGCACGCTGTTGAGTTGCCATGAAGAGGGAGCTCCTCGTCATTTTCTGTGGGGGGACGCCCGGCGGACGGAAGTCTCCGGCGGGCTGGCTCGAAACCCTGACCGATTGACGAGTTCAGATCAAGAGTCCATGGCGGGGGTGACCTGGTAAACCTCAATCCCCATAAGGAATCGGCCAGTCCGTAATGCGCCGAGCCCGCCCGTCAGCCTCCGGCGGTGCCACGAGGCTTCGCTCCCCATGTCCGGGATACGACCGGAACCGGGAGGAACGGGCCTCTCTCCCCGCGCACGGGCGACGACGAGGAATTGGCCCGATCCCAACCCCACCTTTCATGGACGACGGCACTGCGGGCCGCCGCTCCCGTCCCGTACGGGCGCTCGGACGCGTCAGGACGCCGCCGGGAGCGCCGCTTCGATCAGGTCGGCCGCCCTCGGCGTACCGCCCTCCGCCGCCATCTCGCGCTTGATCCCGGCCAGCCTCCTGGCCACCTCCGGATCCGAGGCCACCTCCAGCACCGCCTTCCGCAGCGCCTCCGGTGTCGCCTCCATCGTGTCGAGGCGCCGGGCCACGCCCAGCGAGACCAGCATGTCGGCGTTGCCGAACTGGTCGACCGCCTGCGGCACGGCGACCATCGGCGTGCCCGTCGCGAGGCCCTCCTGGCTGCCGCCCGCTCCCGCGTGGGTGATGAAGGCGTCGGCCTGCCGGAGCACGGCGAGCTGCGGCACCCAGTGACACACCTCGACGTTGTCCGGCACGTCACCCAGTTCGGACTCGTCCACATGGGGCCCGATCTGGAGCACCACATGCCAGCCGGGCAGACCGCCGAAGGCCTCGGCACACGCGCGGTAGAACGCGGGCTGCTTGGTGAAGGCCGAGCCGAGCGAGACCAGCAGCACCTTCTCCGCCCCGGCCGGCCGCCGCCACTCGCCCTGATCGGCGCGGTCACCCTGGCAGGCGCCGACAAAGGTGAACACGGACTCGTCCACACGATCCGCGTGCGGCTGCAGCGCCTTGGGGATCAGCACCAGGGAGCGGCCGGGCCTGGCGACCAGCCGGTCCAGGTCGGTGTGGTCCATGTGCTGCTCCTCAAGCCAGTCCGCGAAGCGCGCGCGGTAGGCACGGCCCCGCTCGGAAGCCCGCAGCTCCGCGAGCATCGGCTCGCCGATCTCCTCCTCGTACCCCTCCCAGGCGACCAGATTCGGCGAGAGCTGGAGGTACGGGACACCCCAGCGGTGCGCGAGGACCGGAGCCGGATAGGACGTGATGTCGCTGAGGACCAGATCGGGCAGGTCGTCCTCGAACGCAACGGCGAGCTGCGGCAGCGCCTGGATCGCGTCGTCGAGGAACGGTTCGAGGTTGTCGACCAGTTCCGTGCCCCAGGCTTCCGGATCGTCGTCGGGCCCGGGCAGTACGGAGGTGTAGATCACCGGCTCGGCGCCGGTCGCCGCGACCTTCTCGGCGAAGAGGGCGGGGATCGCGTAACTGACCCGGTGCCCTCGGGCGACCAGCTCCCGGATGATGTCGAGGCTCGGGTTCACATGCCCGTGAGCGGCGATGGAGAACATGGCGATATGGGCGGCGCGGGAGAAGGCCATTCCCTCACCGTAGAAATGACGAGGCGTCCGGTGCAATCCGATATCCGCCCCCGGCGGCCCGGACGGCCGACCGGCCGGTGGTCAGCGCTGGTAGCGGGCCAGCACCCGGTTGCCGTCCTCGACGAGGCGCTTCTCCAGTTCGGAACGGCCGATCGCGCCGCTGTAGTACTCCTGGAGCGCCGGGGTCGCCACCTTGTCCTTCCATTCGGGGTAGCCGCGCACCGACTGCGCCGGGGCAGGCCGCAGTTCCCGCGCGAGCGCCGCCCCCGTCGCCCAGCCGTCGCGCGCCGCCCTCAGCGACGGGTCCTTGAGCGCCTCCGTACCGGTCGGCAGCATCCAGTCGCCGTGCGCGAGCCGCACCATGTTCGGCGGCCGGAGCAGGAAGTCGATGAACCGCGCGGCCTCCTTCTTGTACGGGCTGTCCGCCGCGATCGACAGGGTCTGCGGGCTCACGCCCTGGGCCAGGCCCTCCACCGCCCCGGCCGGGGCGGGCAGTACGGTCCACTCGAATCCCTCAGGCGCCTGCTGGATGATCTGCTGGCGGTACGAGAAGCCCAGCGGGACCATCGCGTACTTGCCGCCGAACAGGCCGGGCAGTGTGTCGGAGCCGCCCATCCCCAGAGTCGCCCCGGACGCGCTGCCGTCCGTGTTGACCTGGTCGTGGATGGTGCCGGGCACCACCGCGTCCCCGTCCGTGAAACGGATCGTCACCTTGCCGTCCGCGCCCCGGTGGAAGAGCCGCCCGCCCGCCGAGAGCCCCAGATTGAGGGTGGCGGAGACCGGGTCCTTCAGCGGCCAGGCGACGGCGTACCTGCCGGGGCCCATCCGCTCGGTCAGCTCCGCGCTGATCCGCCGGAACTCGGGCCAGGTCCAGGGTTCTTCGGGGGTCGGGATCCGGACTCCGGATCCTTCGAGGAGCTTCTTGTTCGCGATCAGGACCCGCGGCTCCTGGAGGAACGGCACGCCGTACACACCGCCGCCGAAGGTGGCCGTGTCCCAGCTCCGCCGGGGGATGTCCCGCTTGAGGCGCTCGGGCAGCAGGGGGCCGAGGTCGGCGAGATAGCCGCCGTACGCGAAGTCGGCGAGGTCGTCGGAGGCGTCGTGGATGATGTCCGGTGCCTCGTCGCCCTCGAAGGACGTGAGGAGCTGGTCGTGGACGCTGTCCCAGCTCCCCTGGACGTACTCGACCCGGATGTCCGGATGGGCCGCGTTCCACTCGTCGACCAGTTCCTTGTTGGCGCGGACCGACTCGTCCTGCCAGGCCAGGGACTGGAAGCGCAGAGTGATCCGGCCGCCGCGCGCCTCTCCGTCCGTACCGCCGTCCCCGGAACAGCCGCCGAGCAGCACGACGAGTACGGCCGCCGCTGCTGACGCCTTCCGTATCCGGGACCACCTGGATGTCCGGGACCACCTGTTCGAAAGCCTCATCAGCTCTTCACCGCCCCGGCGAGCATTCCGCCCGTGATCCGCCGCTGGATGAGCGCGAAGACGAGGAGCGAGGGCAGCGTCGCCAGAAACGCGGCGGCGGCGAGCGGTCCCAGATCGGCGACGCCCTCCGCGCCGAGGAAGTGGGTGAGGACGACCGGCAGGGTCTGTTTCTCGGGGGACTTGAGGAGGACGAGCGCGAAGAAGAACTCGTTCCAGGCGGTGACGAAGGCGAAGAGCGCCGTGGCGACGATGCCGGGGGCCAGCAGCGGCGCGGTCACCGAGACGAGCGTACGGATCCGGCCCGCGCCGTCCACGGCCGCCGCCTCCTCCAGCTCGGCCGGCAGCGCACGGACATAGCCGCTCAGCATCCAGAGCGCGAACGGCAGCGCCCACACCACGTACACCATGACCAGCCCGGCCAGGGAGTTGATGAGATGGAGGTTCTTGAGGACCAGGAAGAGCGGGATGATCACCAGGACGAACGGGAACGCCTGGCTGATCACCACCCAGCCGGTCGCCGCCGCCGCGAGTCCGCCGCGTCTGCGGGCCATCACATAGGCCATCGGGGTCGCGATGAGGACGGCGATCAGGGCGGCGGCGAGGGCGGCGGTCAGGCTGTTGCCCGCGGCCCGCAGCAGCGGCTGCTCGTCGAAGGCCTGTCGGAAGTTGTCGAGGGTCGGCTGCCGCGGGATCCAGGTGGGGTGGAGACTGCCCAGCTCCCTGGCGGGTTTGAAGGCGGTGGAGAGCAGCCAGAGGAACGGCACCGCGAGAAAGACGAGATAGCACAGCAGCGCGAGGTACTGTCCGGCGCGCGCGGACCCGCTGGTACGAAGGCTCATCGTCCTTCCTCCCCCTGCCTGAGCCGTCCGACGAGCTGGAACGAGAGCAGCACCGCGATCACGGCCACCATGACGCATCCCATCGCGGCGGCGTAGCCGAACTGGCCGTAGCGGAAGGCCTCTTCGTACGCGAAGAGCATGGGCAGCCGGGTGCGGCCGCCGGGGCCGCCGTTGGTCAGGACATAGACCAGGGCGAAGGAGTTGAGGCTCCAGATGAAGTTGAGCGCCGTGATGGCCAGCGCGACCGGCCGGAGCGCGGGCCAGGTGACCGTACGGAACCGGCGCCAAGCGCCCGCGCCGTCGAGCGCGGCGGCCTCGTGCAGCTCCTGCGGGGTGTTCTGGAGGCCGGCCAGCAGGGCGACGGTCGTCTGCGGCATGCCGGCCCAGATGCCGACGACGATCACCGCGGGCAGGGCGGTGGCCAGCCCGCTCAGCCAGTCCCGTCCCTCGCCGAGGCCCAGATCGCGCAGGGTCTCGTTGAGGACTCCGGCGTCGGGGCTGTAGACCAGCCGCCACATGATGCCGACGACGACCTCGGGCATCGCCCAGGGGATGATCGCGAGCGCGCGGGCGAGCCAGCGGAAGCGCAGGTTCTGGTTGAGCAGCAGGGCCAGACCGAGGGCGAGGACGAACTGCGGGACGGTCACGCCGACCGCCCAGAGCAGGCCGATCCCGAACGAGTCCCAGAAGAGGGTGTCGTGCGCCAGGTCCCGGAAGTTGAGCGCGCCGATCCACTCGGTGGGTTCGGTACGGCCGGACTGCGCGTCGGTGAAGGCGAGCGCGATCCCGTACAGCAGCGGGCCGGCACTCAGCACCAGGATCGGGATCAGCGCGGGCAGTACGAGGAACCAGGCGCCATGGTCCAGGGGCCTGCCGGCCCTGCCGCTTCCCGCCCGGCCGTGCCGCGACCGCTCCTTGCCGGATCTCTCCACCGCGGTCGCCGATGTCACCGATTCGACTCCTTCGGGCGGCTTGTGACGCCTGATGACGTTCGGCCGTCCCGGCGGCCCTTGTCATCGTCTTGAGCGGGGGCCCGGCCCGTCAAGACGGTCCGCGTGGATGCGAGACTTGCGTGGACAGATCGGCCGGAAGTGTGAGCGAGCGGGCGGACCATGGACGAGGTACGGGCGCGGGAGATCCTGGCCGCGACGGGGCTCGCGCGGGGCGCGGAGCTGCTCGCCCTCGGCGAGAACGCGGTGTTCGGGACCGGTGAGCTGATCGTCAAGGTCGGGCGGAGCGCCGAGGACCACCCGGAGCTGCTGGACCGCGCACGGCGCGAAACCGCCGTCGCCGCCTGGCTCGCCGAGTGCGGTGTCCCTGCCGTACGGGCGGCGGAGCCGGAGCCCCGGTCGGTGGACGGCCATCCGGTGACCCTCTGGCACCGGCTGCCCGATGCCGTACGGCCCGCCGGCCCCGCCGATCTCGCGGCCCTGCTCCGGCTGGTCCACTCCCTGCCCGCGCCCGGTTTCGCCCTCCCCCGCCGCGAGCTGCTGGGCGGTGTCGAACGCTGGCTGCGGATCGCGGGCGAGGCGATCGACCCGGCCGACGCGGAGTATCTGCGCAGCCGCCGGGACGGCTTCGCCGAGGCGGCGGCCGCGCTCACCCCGCATCTGCCGCCGGGGCCGATCCATGGCGACGCGCTGCCGCGCAATGTCCATGTCGCTCCCGACGGGCCGGTCCTGATGGACCTGGAGACCTTCTCGCTGGACTTCCGCGAGCACGATCTGGTGGTGATGGCCCTCACCCGCGACCGCTACGGTCTGCCGACCGAGGAGTACGACAGGTTCACCGAGGCCTACGGCTGGGACGTACGCGCCTGGCCGGGCTGCCCGGTCCTGCGCGGCGCCCGCGAGACCGCGAGCTGCGCCTGGGTGGCCCAGCACGCCCCGGTCAACTTGCGGGCCCTGACCGAATTCCGCCGCAGGGTCGCCTCCCTGCGTGACAACGACCCCGAGGTCCGCTGGCACACGTTCTGACGGCCCTGACAGGTCTGACGGGCCGCCGCCCTCAGGACCCCGCCGGCACCAGCTCCCGCAGCGGCCAGGCCGCGTCCACCACCGTGTCCTCGTTGCCCTTCTTCCGCAGGAAGCGCTGGAAGTCCTCCGCCCACTCGGCGTACCAGCCGATCTGACGCTCATGCAGCTCCGCCGGGGTCAGTGCCGCCACCGAGGCGTGGCGGGCGGCTATCGCCAGGGCCACCCGGACCGCCGCCAGGGCATCCGCGTACGCCTCGTGCGCCGCGTCCAGCACCACGCCGTACTCCGCGCAGACCGCCTCCAGGTTGCGCTTGCCGCGCCGGTAGCGGTCGACGGCGCGGTCGATCGTGTACGGGTCGATCACCGGGCCGACCGTCGCCACGGACTCCAGCCCGTACCGCCGCAGTTCGGCGGAGAGCAGCGTCAGGTCGAACGGCGCGTTGTACGCCACCACCGGCACCCCGCGCGCCCAGTACTCCCCCAGCTCCTCCGCGATCTCCCGCGCCACCTCGGCCGGCGGACGCCCCTCCGCCGCCGCCCGTTCGCTGCTGATGCCGTGGACCGCCGACGCCTGCGCGGGGATACGGATGCCCGGGTCGGCGAGCCAGGTCTGCCGCCGTATCACCTCGCCGCCCCGGACCTCGACCACCGCCGCGGTCACGATCCGCGCCTCCAGCGGCTCCGTACCGGTCGTCTCCAGATCAAAACCGACCAGCGTTTCCCCATACCAAGGCATCATGCCCCTCCCTCATGGTGCGGTGGCGCTTCCCCCGTTCCGGAGCCCCCCGTCGTTCATTCACCCTGCCACGCGCCACTGACAACGCAGGGGACAGCCGGGCGGCGCAGCCGCGGCGGGCCGGCTCAGGAGACCGGACGGGAGTCCGCCCAAAGCAGTTCGAACTCCTCGCGATAGGTCTGGAAGAGACCGATTTCCGTCTCCTGGCCCGAGCGCACGACCTCGCGCCCCGCGGCGCCCCGCAGCACCAGTACCGGCGACTCCATCCCGCGCGCCCGCCGCAGATACGGCTGCACCACCGCGAGCCCGTCGGCGCCGTCGCCGTCGACCAGATACGCCGTGAACCGCGGGGTCTCGTCGAAGACATGGATCTCGAACGCGCCCGGGTCGCGCAGCTTGGACCGTACCCGGCGCATATGAAGGATGTTCATCTCCACCGAACGGCTCAGCTCGCCCTTCTTGAGCCCCAGCTCCCGTTCGCGCCGTTTGACCGCGCTGCTCGCCGGGTTGAGGAACACCAGTCGTATCCGGCACCCCGACTCGGCGAGCCTGATCAGCCGACGCCCCGAGAAGTTCTGGACGAGAAGGTTCAGCCCGATGCCGATGGCGTCGACACGCCGGGCGCCGCCGAACAGATCCTCGGCCGGGATCTGCCGTTGCAGCCTGACCCGGTCGGGATGGACGGAGACCACGTCCGCGTACCGGTCGCCGACCAGATCCTCCATCGCGTCGACCCGCAGTCGCGCCGCCGACGGCACCCCGCTGCCGCCGCCCAGGATCTCCAGCAGCCGGGCCGAGGCGCGCTCCGCCTGGGCGAGGACCGTCTCGGAGAGCGCGCGATTGCGCGACACGACGTTCCGCGCGACCTCCAGCTCGTCCAGCGCCAGCTCCACATCGCGCCGGTCGTCGAAGTACGGTTCGAAGCCAGGCCAGTGCTGGACCATCAGCTCGCGGAGCTGAGGCAGCGTGAGGAAGCTCAGGACATTGTCGTCGGCCGGGTCGAGCAGATAGCCCTTGCGCCGGGACACCTCCCGTACCGCCACGGCGCGCTGCACCCACTCCTGCCCGGCGGGCCCGGCGGCGGCGACCACCCACTCCTCGCCGTGGACGGGCTCGTAGATGGGCCGCAGCACCGCCGCCACGACCGCGCGCAGCCGCTGCTCCACCAGATTCAGCCAGATATAGGCACGTCCGGCCCGTTGGGCACGCGTACGGACTTCGCTCCAGGCGTCCGCGCCCCAGTCCAGTTCCGCCCCGATCTCCATCGGTCGCGCCAGGGAGACCGCTCCAGGCGGGATGTCGCCGGAGTCCCCCGCGTGACCTGCGTCACCAGGGGGCAGCTCCAGCCCTCCCGAGCTCACCCGCGCACCGCCTTTTCTTCCCCTTCAACGATCAAGGAAGGGTACTCCGAGGACCGGAGGCGATGCAGCCCGATGCACAGGCTCCTTTCTCAACTCCCTTATTCGTGCGGCTCGTTCTCGGCGCCGGCTTGTGCCGGAGTGAGCTGATTCACCATGGTTGCGCCCGTTCCGCGCCTGCGTCCGATGGGGCGCGACGGCGCTTGAGGGACCGGTGGGGAGGGGCCGCGGACCGGGCGACGGCGGAACACACGAAGTTGACCCGGCCCGCCCAGCGCCCGCCCCGGCCCCGGCCCGGTGCGCCGCCCGACGCCCGCCGGCGCTCGCCCCGACGCGGACCCCGCGCCCTGACCCCGCGCCAAGAACGCACCGGGTTCCTAGGTCGAGGGGCCTCTTTCGGGGAAGATCTGGCTCTAGGGCGTGTCCGTAAAGTCTCGCCCGGCCCGCGGGCGACAGGCCCTGGGCCCCGCAGCACCCGGATCAGAAGTGGAAGAGTCGTAGCTATGCAGGTCTGGCCGGGACAGACGTATCCCCTCGGCGCCACGTACGACGGCGCCGGCACCAACTTCGCGGTCTACTCAGAGGTCGCGCACCGGATCGAGTTGTGCCTGCTGCACGACGACGGTTCAGAGACGGCGGTGGAGCTGCGCGAGACGGACGCCTTTGTGCGGCATGCCTATCTGCCGGGCATCATGCCAGGTCAGCGCTATGGCTTCCGGGTCCACGGGCCGTACGAACCGGAGCGCGGACACCGCTGCAACGCCGCCAAACTGCTTCTCGATCCGTACGCGCGTGCGATCAGCGGCAGTATCGAGTGGGGCGAGTCGGTGTACGGCTACCACTTCGGCAAGCCGGACTCCCGCAATGACATGGACTCGGCACCGCACACGATGACCTCGGTGGTCGTCAATCCGTACTTCGACTGGGGCGACGACCGGCTGCCGCGTACGGACTACCACCGTACGGTGCTGTACGAGGCCCATGTGAAGGGCCTGACCATGCTCCATCCGGAGCTGCCGGACGAGCTGCGCGGCACCTACGCGGGGCTGGCCCATCCAGCGGTGATCGAACATCTCACCGAACTGGGGGTCACCGCGCTGGAGCTGATGCCGGTGCACCAGTTCGTCAACGACCACCGGCTGGTCGACTCGGGCCTCAGCAATTACTGGGGTTACAACACGATCGGGTACTTCGCCCCGCACAACGCCTATGCCTCGTGGGGCGACCGGGGCGAGCAGGTCCTGGAGTTCAAGCAGGCCGTACGGGCGCTCCACCGGGCCGGGATCGAGGTCATCCTCGACGTGGTCTACAACCACACGGCGGAGGGCAGCCATCTCGGTCCGACGCTCTCCTTCCGCGGCCTGGACAACGCGCAGTACTACCGGCTCGGCGAGAACGCCCGCTACTACACGGACACCACCGGCACCGGGAACTCCCTGCTGATGCGCAGCCCGCATGTCCTCCAGCTCATCATGGACTCGCTGCGCTACTGGGTGACCGAGATGCATGTGGACGGCTTCCGCTTCGATCTCGCGGCGACCCTGGCCCGCCAGTTCCACGAGGTGGACCGGCTGTCGTCGTTCTTCGACCTGGTGCAGCAGGACCCGGTGGTCAGCCAGGTGAAGCTGATCGCCGAACCCTGGGACGTGGGCGAGGGCGGCTATCAGGTCGGGAACTTCCCGCCGCTGTGGACCGAGTGGAACGGCAAGTACCGCGACACCGTACGGGACCTGTGGCGGGGCGAGCCCAGGACCCTGGCGGAGTTCGCGTCCCGGCTGACCGGCTCGTCGGACCTGTACCAGGACGACGGGCGCCGGCCGCTGGCCTCCATCAACTTCACCACCTGCCACGACGGCTTCACGCTGCGCGATCTCGTCTCGTACAACGAGAAGCACAACGAGGCCAACGGGGAGTCGAACCGGGACGGCGAGAGCCACAACCGGTCCTGGAACTGCGGGGTGGAGGGCGAGACCGACGATCCCGCGATCAACGAGCTGCGCGACCGTCAGATGCGCAACTTCATCGCGACGCTGATGCTCTCGCAGGGCGTGCCGATGCTCAGTCACGGCGACGAGTTCGCCCGTACGCAGGGCGGCAACAACAACGCGTACTGCCAGGACAACGAGGTCTCCTGGGTCCGCTGGCCCGAGCCGGGCGAGAAGGACGGCACGGGGATGCTGGAGTTCACCCGGGCGATGGTGTGGCTGCGGCGCGACCATCCGGTGTTCCGGCGGCGGCGCTTCTTCCACGGCCGGCCGGTGGAGGGCACGCACGACGATCTGTCGGACATCTCGTGGTTCACGCCGGAGGGCGAGGAGATGAAGCAGCAGGACTGGCAGGCGGCGCACGCGCAGGCGATGACGGTCTTCCTGAACGGCAACGCCATCTCGGAGCCGGGTCCGCGCGGCGAGCGGATCTCGGACGACTCGTTCCTGCTGATGTTCAACGCGAGCGCCGAGAAGCTGGAGTTCGTGGTGCCGCTCAACCACGGCAGGCACTGGCGGATCATGGTGGACACGGCCCGCCCCGAGGGGGTGGCTCCGGGCCAGGGCGAGAAGGTCGACGGCGGCGACCGGATCACCATGCCGGGCCGGAGCATGACGGTACTGATGCGTCCGGCGTAGTGCGTGTCCTTACGGATCGGGCCCCAGGTCCTGTCCGGCACGGGGGCCTTCCGGCGAGTGCCCCGGCGCGCCGCCTCGTACCCGGGCGGGACCGTACGCCGGGTGGCGGATGACACAGAAGCCGTCCGGCTGGGTACGTACGATCGTATGACTCCCACCGCTACCTACCGGCTCCAGCTCCAGCCGGACTTCCCCTTCTCGGCGGCAGAGAGCGCGGTGCCGTATCTCGCCGCGCTCGGGGTCTCGCATCTGCATCTCTCGCCGGTCCTGGAGGCCGTACCGGGGTCGGCCCATGGCTATGACGTCGTCGACCACTCAGCCGTACGGGCCGAGCTGGGCGGCGAGGAGGGGCTGCGGCGGCTGGCAGCCACCGCCGGGGAGCACGGCCTCGGGCTCGTCCTGGACATCGTGCCGAACCACATGGCCGCCGCGCCGGTCCACAACCGGGCCCTGTGGGAGGTGCTGCGCGAGGGGCGCGACTCGCCGTACGCCCGCTGGTTCGACATCGACTGGGACGCGGGCGGCGGCAAGCTGCTGCTGCCGGTGCTGCCGGCACCGGTCGGGGACGAGCTGGGCGCGCTGCGCGTCGAGGGCGGGGTGCTCGGGCACGGCGACGCCCGCTATCCGCTCGCGCCCGGCACCGAGCACCTGCCGCTGCCGGAGCTGCTGGACGCGCAGCACTACCGGCTGGCCTGGTGGCGGCTGGCCCGTACCGAACTCAACTACCGCCGCTTCTTCAGCATCTCCGAGCTGATCGGCCTGCGGGTCGAGGACCCCGTGGTCTTCGCCGCCACCCACACCAAGATCCTTGAGCTGGTACGGGACGGGGTCGTCAAGGGGCTGCGGATCGACCACCCGGACGGGCTCGCCGACCCGGAGGAGTATCTGCGCCGGCTGAACGAGGCGACGGCCGCGACGGGCCGGAGCTGCTGGACGGTGGTGGAGAAGATCCTCGCCGACGACGAACGGCTGCCCGCCGGCTGGCCGGTCGCCGGCACCACCGGCTACGACGCGCTGCGCCATGTCGACGGGGTCTTCACGGACCCGGCGGGCGCGGCGGCGCTGGAGCGGCACTACCGCCAGGTGGCGGGTCCCATCGGCGACCGCGGCGGCTACTGGGAGGGGACGGTCCGCAGGGCCGCCTACAAGGTCGTCCTCCATGAGCTGGCGGCCGAGGTCTCCCATCTGCTCCGCACGGCGCGCCGGATCTGCGCCGCGGATCCGGCGCTGCGCGACCACGCGCCCTGGGCGCTGCGTACGGCGATCCAGGAGCTGCTCGTACGGGTGCCCGTCTACCGGCCCTATACGACGGCCGGCGGGCCGTGCCCCGAGGCGGCGGAGGCGGCGCTCCCGGCGGAGGCGGTCCGGCAGGCGAAGGCCGCGTTCGCGGTGGAGCGGGAGGCGGCGGCCGTGGACACGGTGCGGGAGCTGGCGCTCGGCAGGCTCGGCGGCGGCCCGGACCACGCCGCGTTCTGCGCGCGCTTCGCCCAGACGGCGTCCGCGCTGCGCGCCAAGTCCGTGGAGGACACGGCGTTCTACCGCTATGTGCCGCTGATCTCGGCGAACGAGGTGGGCGGTGATCCCGGCAGGCCGGCGGTGAGCCCGGAGCGCTTTCACACGTACTGCGAGCGGCTGGCGCGCGACTGGCCCGCCACCGGTACGGTCCTGACCACGCACGACACCAAGCGCAGCGCGGATGTACGGGCCGGGATCGCGGTGCTGTCCCAGTGCCCGCGGCGCTGGGCCGCGCTGCTGGAGCGGGTCGCGGGGGCGACCGGGGCGGCGGCGCCGGATCCGCAGCTCGCGTGGCAGGCGTGGCAGACGGCGGTGGGCTTCACGCCTCCGGAGGACGGCGGCCTTCCGGAGGGTTCGCGGATGGTGCCCGCGCTGCTCAAGTCCGTACGGGAAGCGGGCCTGCACACAAGCTGGACCGACCCCGATCCGCTGTACGAACAGGCGGTGGCGGCCTTCACCGAGGCGGGTCCGGCCGGGCCCGCGCGCAAGGCGGTCGCGGAGTTCCGCGGCGCGCTCGACCCGTACGTACGGGCGGGGGCGCTGGGCGCGGCGCTGGTGCATCTGACCATGCCGGGGGTGCCCGACCTCTACCAGGGCACGGAACGCTCGTACTTCGCGCTGGTGGACCCGGACAACCGGCGGCCCTTCAGCGCCGGGCCGCCCGACGAGAAGACCGCGGTGACGGTGGCGGCGCTGCGGCTGCGGCGGGAGCGGCCGGAGGTGTTCGGCGAGTCGGGAACGTACACGCCCCTGCACGCGACCGGCCCGGCCGCCGCCCACTGTCTGGCCTTCTGCCGCTCGGGCGAGGTGGTCACGGCCGTCACCCGGCTCCCACTGCGGCTGACCGAGTCGGGCGGCTGGGCGGGTACGGAACTGACACTGCCGGAGGGCCACTGGACGGACCTACTGGCCTCCCCCACAAGAGAGTTCGAGGGCGGCACCCCGGTCGCCCTGACGGCACTCTTCACAAACCACCCGGTGGCCCTGCTGAGCCGCCGCACCTGACGGCTGAGGCAGGCCCGGCCGGTCACACGTCACACGGCCCGGCCCGCGCACGAGCCGGGCGGCGCGAGTACGAGGCGCTCGGCACCGGCGTACGGTCGGCACGAGGCCGCGGCAGGCACAGGTGACGGGGGCGGCCGTGTGGTCAGCTTGTGGCGAGGCGGAAGCTCATCTGGCCGAAGCTCACCAGGTCCCCGTCGTGCACCACCGCCGTCGCGGTCACCCGCCGTCCGTTCACGGTCGTGCCATTGGTCGAGCCCAGGTCGCGCAGCACCCACACCCCGCCCTGCATGCTCAGTTCGGCGTGCAGCCGCGAGACCGTGTCATGGCTGAGCCGCAGCCCGTTCATCGGATCGCGTCCGATGCGGAGGGGGTACGGGCCCGGCTGGGGCAGCAGCAGCTTGGGCAGCCGTTCCGCCTGCCAGGCCCTGCGCAGCCGTACGGAGAACGCGGACACCCGGCTCACCGTGCCGAACAGCCGCCGTGACCAGGGTCCTTCGGCGGCCGGCTCCAAGTCCGCGGTGAGCGGCCGGAGTTCCTCGGCCCTGCGGGCCGCCAGCGCGAGATCCATCCGGCGCAGGAAGGTGTCGTGCGACAGCATCCCCTGCGCCACGCCCTCCCGCAGCACCGCGAGGACACGGTCACGCTCGGCGTCGGAGAGCCGCGCGGGATACGTGTGGAACTCGAAGGAGGACGTCACGCAGGTGATTGTCCGTCGGACGGCCCTGGAGTGTCCAGACACTACGGACGCACCGGGACCGGCCGTTACGACCGTTACGGACGGCGGACAGAAGGCCGTTGGCGCCCTGCCCCGTCCGTCCTCGCGTCCACGGTTCGGGGCGGCTCCGGGAATTTCCGGGCGCAAGCCGTTTACAGCGCGGCCCACCGGCGCTACGTTCCGAATTGGGAGCGCTCCCAATCATTCATCCACTTGTCATGATCACGCCGAAGGGACTCGCGCGATGACTCACCCACCCACGTGGTTGTTACATCCCCGCAGAGCCGTACTCCTCGCCCTGCTCGCCGTTCTGCCCGCCCTTCTGCTGGTCGTCGGCAGCGGCGGTACGTCCACCGCCCATGGCACGCCCATGAAGCCGGCCAGCCGTACGTTCATGTGCTGGCGGGACGGCCTGACCAGCACCGGTGAGATCAAGCCCGTCAACCCGGCCTGCAAGGCGGCCGTGGCCGAGAGCGGTACGACCCCGCTCTACAACTGGTTCTCGGTGCTGCGCTCCGACGGCGCCGGGCGCACCAAAGGCTTCATCCCGGACGGACAGCTCTGCAGCGGCGGCAACACGACCTTCTCCGGCTTCAACAAGCCGCGGAACGACTGGCCGCTCACGCACCTGACCTCCGGCGCCTCGCTCGACTTCTCGTACAACGCGTGGGCGGCGCACCCCGGTTGGTTCTACGTGTACGTCACCAAGGACGGCTTCGACCCCACCAAGACCTTCACCTGGGACGACCTGGAGTCGACGCCCTTCCTGACGGTCGACCATCCGCAGGTGACCGGTTCCGTCGGCACGGTCGAGGGCGCGTACAAGTGGCGGGGCACCCTGCCCAGCGGCAAGTCCGGCCGCCACATCATCTACATGGTGTGGCAGCGCTCCGACAGCCAGGAGACCTTCTACAGCTGCTCGGACGTGGTCTTCGACGGCGGCAACGGCGAGGTGACCGGTGTCGGCGACCCCGGCACCACGGACCCGACCGACCCGACCGACCCGACGGACCCGCCCACCGACCCGCCGACTGACCCCACCGCCACCTGCACCGCGACCCGGACCACCACCGGTTCCTGGGCCGGCGGCTACCAGGCCGAGGTCACGGTGAAGAACACCAGCACCCATCCGATCCTGGGCTGGATGGTCAAGTTCGCCCTGCCGTCCGGACAGAAGGTCGACAACCTGTGGAACGGCAGTGCCACGTACGGAGGACAGGAGGTCATGGTCCACAACACCGACTGGAACGGCTCGCTCGCGGCCGGTGCCTCCACGACCTTCGGCTATGTCGCCTCGGGAGGATCGCCGGACACGGCCACCACGCCACCCTGCTCGGTCCACTGACCCGGCCGCTGTCCGGTCCCCGCGAAGCGCACGACATGTACGACAGGTGCGACGGGTGCGACGAGTGCGGGACGCACGGTTGACTCGTACGCGCTGACCCCGTCCGTACACCCGCACGGCCCACGCTCCGGCCCGGCTCGCCGCTCTCACCCCACCCCGTGCGGCGGGCCGGGTCCCTTGCGACCATGGGGTGACGGCCGAGCAGCACAGGGCCGGCGTCCGCCGAACGACCGCCGCAGACAAGGGGAAACCGCTCGTGCGCTTCGAAGTGTGGGCACCGGAGGCCAGGGACCGGGTCACCCTCCATCTGGGGGACATGGGGCGGAACCACATGGGGTCCGACGACATGTCGCCGGCACACATGGGGCGAGGGGACATGGCGCGAGAGCACATGTCGCCGGACCACATGGATCCGGACCACATGGGGCGGGGAGACACCGGGCGAGGAGACACGGGGCCTGCAAACGTGAGCCCCGCGGACACGGAGCCCGCAGACATGGGGCCCGCGGACATGGGGCGGGCAGACATGGCGCCCGACCACATGTCGCCCGACGACATGGCGTCGGAATACACCCGGCTGCCCATGGATCGTGTCCCCGGCCGGGACGGCTGGTGGACCGTCGAGGCGCCCGCCGCCGACGGCACCCGCTACGGCTTCGCCCTCGACAGCGGCCCCGTACTCCCCGATCCCCGCTCCCGCCGCCAGCCGGACGGACCGGACGGCCCCAGCGCCGTCGTCAACCAGGCGGCATACCGGTGGCACACCGCCTGGCAGGGCCGCGATCTGCCCGGCGCGGTCCTGTACGAGCTGCACATCGGCACCTTCACCCGCGAGGGCACCTTCGACGCGGCGGCGGAGCTGCTGGCGCCGCTGGCCGAGCTGGGGATCACCCATGTCGAGGTGATGCCGGTGTGCCCGTTCCCGGGCACCCATGGGTGGGGGTACGAAGGGGTCTCGCCCTGGGCGGTGCACGAACCATACGGCGGGCCCGAGGCGTTCAAGCGCTTTGTCGACACCGCGCACGGCCTGGGGCTCGGTGTCGTCCTCGATGTGGTCCACAACCACCTCGGCCCGTCCTGCAACCATCTCCCGAGCTTCGGCCCGTACTTCACCGACACCCACCGCACGCCCTGGGGCGCCGCCGTCAATCTCGACGCCCCCGGCTCCGACGAGGTACGGGCGTATCTCCTCGGCAGTGCCCTGGCGTGGCTGCGGGACTTCCGGCTGGACGGGCTGCGGCTGGACGCCGTGCACGCCCTCGCCGACCGGCGCGCGCTGACCTTCCTCGAAGAGCTGTCGGCGGCGGTCGACGCGCTCTCCGCCGAGCTGGGCAGGCCGCTGTTCCTGATCGCCGAGTCAGACCTCGGCGATCCCCGTACCACCACGCCCCGCGCGGACGGCGGCCTCGGGCTGCACGCCCAGTGGAACGACGACTTCCACCATGCCCTGCACACCGCGCTCACCGGTGAATCCCAGGGCTACTACGCCGACTTCGCCCGCGAGCCGCTCGCCGCGCTCGCCAAGACCCTCACCCGGGTCTTCTTCCACGACGGCACATATTCGAGCTTCCGCGGCCGTACCCACGGCCGCCCCCTCGACCGTACGAGAACGCCCGCGCACCGCTTCCTCTGTTACGCCCAGACCCATGACCAGATCGGCAACCGCGCGCTCGGCGACCGGCTCTCCGCCACCCTCTCCCCCGGGCTGCTGGCCTGTGCCGCGCTGCTCGTGCTGACCGCACCCTGCACCCCGATGCTCTTCATGGGCGAGGAGTGGGGCGCCGCCACACCCTGGCAGTTCTTCACGGACCACTCGGACCCGGTGCTCGCCGAGGCGGTACGGACGGGCCGCCGCCGGGAGTTCGCGGCGCACGGCTGGGCAGCGGAGGAGATCCCGGACCCGCAGGACCCGGCGACCCGGGAGCGGTCCTGTCTGGACCGCTCGGAGACCGGCAAGGAGCCGCACGCGCGGCTGCTGGCCTGGTACCGCGAGCTGATCGCGCTGCGCCGCGGCCAGCCGGACCTCTCCGACCCGGATCTCGCGGCGGCGAAGGTGGCGTACGACGAGGAGGCGCGCTGGCTCGCGTATCGCAGAGGCGATCTGCGGATCGCGGTCAACCTCTCCGGCGAGCCCGCGCTGATCCCGCTGGGCAGCGGCAGGAACCGGGGCGGCGGCCGGGTGCTCGCCGCCTGGGAGCCGGTCGCGCCGCCGGACGCGGACGGGATGCTGCGCCTGCCGCCGGAGTCGGGCGTGGTGCTGGCCGACGACTGAGGGCGGCCGGGCGGGGCCGCGGGCCGAGGCGGGGCCGGGAGCCGCGGGCCGGGGCTCTCAGGCCGTGTCGGGAGGGCCCGGCCTTCAGGTCACATCCGGAGGGCCCGGCCCCGGTCCGTACCCGGTGGGTCCCGGCCCTCAAGCCGTATCGGGAGGGTCCCGGCCCTCAAACCGTGTCCGGAGGCCTGGCCCTCAGGCCGTGTCCGGAGGATCCCGGCCCTCAGGCCGTACCCAGTGGGTCCCGGCCCTCAGTCCGTATCCCGTGGGTCCCGTTCCAGCAGACGTTCCAGCAGCGCCTGGAAGTCCTCGCCCACCACGATCCGCAGCCCCTCGCCGTCCTCGTCCTCGTCGCTGAGCTGAGTGAGCGTGCCGCCGCGCCACCAGTAGACGTACGGGCTGATGGCGCCCGGCGTGTCCTCGTACCCCGAGGCGGCGAAGGACGCCATCGCGTTCAGGGACGGGATCATGGTGCGGTCGCGGATGACATGGAAGGCGAGCTGGTGCCGGAAGGGCATCGCGACCAGCGCGCCCTCCGGCGGGATCAGCCGGCCCGTGACCTGCGGGACCACCGTCTCCAGGGCCAGCACCCTGCTCGCGGTGTAGAAGGAGTCGCCGAGGACCACTTCGAATCGGGTGCCGTCCGAGTCCTTGATGGTCTCGCGGCCCTCGACCGGCAGTTCACGCAGATTGCGCAGGGCCCGCTCGCGCAGGTGCCGGGTCTCGCCCAGCGGTTCCAGCGCCTCGTCGGTGAGCATCATGACGCTCTCGGGCAGGTCGAGCGCGAGCACTTCGTACAGCCCGGGGGCGACCGAGCGGGCATAGCCGAAGGTCTGCGGATCGAGGCCGTCCTCGCTGATCACCCGGGGGTAGAGCTGCGAGCGGATCTGCTCAGGTGCCAGGGTGTCCAGGGCGGAGGGGGAGTCCATGGTGCGCAGCACCATGCCGACATGACGGCGCACCAGCTCGCCCCAGACGCGCGGGCCGCGGTCGTCGTTGTGACAGACGGCCGCGAGATTGCCGAGACCGAACTGCCGGCCGGCGCTGTCGGTCACCATGTCCGGGTAGAGCGTGACCTCCAGACCGCGTTCCGCGAAGGCCTCCCGGACCTGGCTGCGGAACCGCGCGGCCTCGTCCACCGAGAAGAAGGAGAAGGCGGGGTCCCGAGGCGTCGTGTCGCGACCGTCACGCTTCGGCCCTCGTCGGAACAGCCCCACGCCATCGCCTCCGCTCATCCCGGGCCGGCCGCCGCTCGCCGCGCCGGTGCCATCGAGTCCGTCCCGGCCGCCATGCGTCCGTGTCCATTCCATTGATCACCGCGGCACCAAGCCACACCGGGCCGTACCGGGCCACCGGTGATCCGTTACCTCCGATGCTAATGCGGTGAGGGTGCGGGTTCGCCGGGTCCCTGCGGCTGCCGGGCCGACTGCGCCGTATCCCGCGAAGCGCCGGACGGGCCGGCCCGGCCGGAAGCGACCGGGCCGGAGCACCGTGCGCCCTACCCGGCCAGGGCCACCACGAAATCCGCGCGGGACCGGCCGCGGTCCACCAGGCGGGCGTTGGGCTCGTCGGAGTCGGTGACCCAGCGCTCGGCGTACGCGCGGTCCTTGCCGTGGAGTACGTGCCGGTCCACCAGCCGGGCGACCCGGACCGCCGGGTCGAGGTCCAGGTACCAGACCTCGTCCAGAAGGGTACGGACCGGGGCCCAGGGGCCTTCGTCGTGCAGCAGATAGTTGCCCTCCGTGATCACGAGCGGGATCTCGGGCGGTACGGCGATGCTGCCCGCCACCGGTTCCTCCAGCGAGCGGTCGAAGGCGGGCGCGTACACGACGGTGCCGGGCTCGGGGGCGCGCAGCCGGCCGAGCAGGGCGGTGTAGCCGGCCGCGTCGAAGGTGTCGGGCGCGCCCTTGCGGTTCTCCCGGCCGAGGCGGCGCAGCTCGGTCTGGGCGAGATGGAAGCCGTCCATGGGGACGAGTACGGCGAGCCCGTCGAGGCGTTCGACCAACCGGGCGGCGAGGGTGGACTTGCCCGCACCGGGCGGCCCCGCGATACCGAGAATGCGACGGCGGCCCGGACCCGACCGGCCGCGGGGGCGCGGCTCCCCACCGAAGCCCGATCCGCCGCCGGAGCCCGGGGCACCGCCGGAGTCCGGGTCCCCGCCGAAGCCCGACCCGCCACCGGAACCCGGATCCCCACCAGAGCCCGAGCCACCACCGGAACCTGGATCCCCACCAAAGCCCGAGCCACCGCCGGAGCCCGAGCCACCGTCCGAGTCCGGGTCCCCGCCGAAGCCGGACCCGCCGCCCGGGCCCGGGTCCCCGCCGGAGCCCGATCCGGCGCCGGACTCCGCTCCGCCGTCCGGGTCCGCGAGGCGGCGGGCGCGGGCGGTCAGCTCGGCGATCTGCTGCGCATCCATGGACCGCATTGTTCCATCTTGCCGGGCCGCCGGTCATACGTATAACTTCACCCGCATGTCCTTCATCGCCCTGATCACCCTCGTCGTGGACGACTACGACAAGGCCATCGCCTTCTACACCGGATCCCTCGGCTTCGAGCTCGTCGAGGACACCGACCGCGGCGACGGCTCCCGCTGGGTCGTGGTCAGGCCGCCCGGCTCCACCGGCACCGGCCTGCTCCTGGGCCGCGCCAAGGACGCCGCGCAGCGCGCGAGCGTCGGCGCGCAGACCGGCGGCCGAGTCGGTTTCTTCCTGTACACCGAGGACTTCGCGCGCGATCACGCGCGTATGCGGGCGGCGGGGGTCCGCTTCGTCAGGGAGCCCCGCGACGAGCCGTACGGCACGGTCGCGGTCTTCGAGGACCTGTACGGAAACCTCTGGGACCTGCTTCAGCCCGCGTAGGGCACAACGCGAGCACGGCGGGCGGATTCCGGGGCCCGAACGAATACGTTCCGGGGCCGAGTGGTGCCGGGCGGTGTCGCGCCGGTACGGTCGGGCGCGAGGTCGGGACGGGCTGCTGCCCGGTCCGCACGCCCGCGTGGCCGTCCACGGCCGCCGGGCCGCCTTCGCGCGTCTCGACGAACGCTCCCCCGCTACACCTGGTGGTTCGCTGACATGACGACCGTCGTCCGCCCCCGCTGTACCGGCCGCACCCCGGCGGCGCCGCTGCCCCCGCCGGCCGAACGGGCCGCACCGGGCGCGCCGGGACCGAAAGGGGCCGGCGCATGAGCCTGGCGCAGCTTCTCTTCACGTCCGCCGTCCCGGGCGCGGACGGCCCGCCGGCCCTCGGCGGACCGGGCTTCCGCATCACGGCGGTCACGCCCGGCGTCCCCGACTCGTTCCTCAAGGAGGCCGAGCAGCTCCTCGGGTACGAGCCGCCGCCCGGCGCGCCGCTGCGTCCGGCCACCGCCGAACTCGCCGCTTTCCCGCAGTCGTTGAGCCTCAGCATGCTCGCCGACGGCAGTCGGCTGCTGGCCAGGACGGTCTACGCGGGAGCCGACCACACCGGTGTCTGGGGCACGTTCCACGCCCATGCCGTACAGCTCCCGGGAGAGGCCACGCTCTCCGTCGGCGCGCCGCCCATCAGCACCTGGGGCTCGCCGCAGTGGGTGGCCGGGGCACCGGAGGGCGGCGTGCTCACGCCGCTGGACCGGCCGCCCTCGTCGCGTGGCTTCGACCGGCGTGAGCTGGTGTCGTTCGCGGCCTCCCGCGCTCCGTGGCTCGCCGGGTTCTTCGCCGCCGTACGCGGGCTCGCCGAGGGGGAGTCCGCGCCTCAGCTCGTGCTCGTGGAGCGGCACAGCGCCGATGTGGCCCGGTGGATCGCGCTGGCCTGCGCGGTGCTGCCGGGCCCCGACGCGCACCGGCTGACCTTCACCACGTACACCCGGCGCCCCCAGCGGGCCGGGCAGCAGATCATCGGCGTACTGCCGGAGGACACCGCGGAGCTGGCCGGGATCGGTCACCGCTACTTCGTGCTCGACTGCACGGCGCCACGGCCGGCCGGAGCGGCGGCGCCCGCCGTGGACGCCTGGGACGAGACGGCCGCGCAGATCTGGCAGGCCAGGGCCCCCGAGCTGTTCGAGGAGGCGGCGGCGCTGCCGGGCGGCCGGTTCGACCCGGGCCCGCTCGCGGTCGCCGCGCTGTGCGCGGGCATATCCCCGGGCACGAACGGCCGTACGGCGGCGGCCACTTGGGTGTACGAGCACCCGAACGCACTGGACGGGCAGCGGCTTGAGCGGCTCGTCGAGGCCCTGGCCGCGCCCGCCGCGGACCGCGGCCCGGCCGAAGCGACCGCGCTGGCACGGCTGTTCACGGTGCTCGGCGGCCGGGCTCCGGCCCGTACGACCGCGCCGCTCGCGGCGCTCGTCCTGGCCGAGGCCGTGCGTACCCCGGCCGCCGGGCTCGATCTGCCGGCTCTGCACATCGTGTCGCTCCCCGAGGACCTCAAGGCGCGTCTCGCCGGTCAGTTGGAGCCGGAACTCCGCGCGGGCATAGGCGACGGCGAGGGACCCGACGCGACCTCCCCGGCGGGCACCTCACGGGCGGCGGAGCTGCTGCGCGTCGCCGAACTGCTCGGTGTGGACTGCGCGGACCTGCTGCCCGGCCTCGCACGCCGCCTCTCCCGCGCGCTGATCGCCGATCCGGTGGCCGCGTACACCCCGGCCGTACGGACGGCGCTGGAGGAGTACTTCGATCTGCGTACCACGCTGCTGAGCGAACTCGACGCGCTCGCCGCGGCGGAACCGGCCGCCGCCGCCCGGCTGTTCGCCCGTATCGCCCTTCCTCTCACGGAAGTTCAGGCGATACCGCATCTGCGGATGTGCGCGGAGGTGGCGGGCTCGGAGGGCCTGGCCGGTACGGTCGGCCCGGCTGTCACGGCGCAGGAGGTCCGGGACCGTATCACCGTCCTGCGCTCCGTGCTGCGGGCCTGCGGGGTCTCGCCGTTCGCCGACCCGTTCGTCCTGCGCACCGCCGTACAACTGGTCTGGGACGGCGGTGCCCCGGCGCCCGGCGAGGCCCGACTGATCCTCGCGGAGACCGGCTCGGACGCGCACCGGACCGCCGGGACCTGGCGGGTGCTCGTCCGGGCCGCGCTCGAAGATCCCGGCGACAGCCCCGACTCCCCCGGCCTCGCCCACGATCTGCTGCGCTGCTTCCCCGAGGAGCTGGAACCGCGGGTACGGGGAGCCCTCCAGCTCCTCGAATTCGCGGGGGACCTCACGGCGGGCCGGGCCAAGCCCGGCTGGACCGACCGGGCACTGGCCCTGCGTGCGACGGCGGAACCGGTCGAACTGGGCGTCCTTGAGCAGGTGTTCGGCGCTCTCTCGCGTCAACTGCTGTCCGAGAAGCGGCCGGAGGGGGAGCTGTACGCGCTCGTCCACTGCGGCGACCCGGACCTCACCGCCGCGTACCGCAGGGCCGCGCAGGACGACCGGGTGCGCGAACGGCTGCGTACCGTACCGGAGTTCGTGGCCCACTGCTTCACCACCTGGACCGCGCTCCCCGGCGCCAACGCGACCTGGGACCAGACCAGGTCGGCCCTGCTCGACAAGGTGCTGCGTCCGTCCGTACGGGGACTCTCCGCGAAGGACATCGCCTCGGTCGAACGGAGTCTGGAGCGTACGGGCGACCGCAAGGCGGAGGAGTTCAAGGCCTGGAACCGTCCGGGTGCCCTGTCCCGGCTGGGCATCCGCTTCCCCGCCCGCACCCGCGAGACTCCCCGCGGAGACGGCGGGAAGAAGGGCGACACCGGCAAGAAGCAATAGCCGCGCGGCAGAAGGCATCGGCCGCCGCGGGAAACACCGAGGGCGGCCGATGCGATCGCTCGGCCCAACTACGCCACTCGGTTCGCGAGATCGCGGCGGTGGGCCTCCGCGGCGGCGCGTTCCCCGGGATCGGCCTCCGGGTTCCGGGCGAGCCAGGCGTCCAGGTGCCGAATGGCGCGCTCGGCCCGCGCCGAACCGGGCGTGCCCGGACCGTAGGCCGTTCCGGCGCTCTGTCTCAGCCGGTGCGCCACCTGCTGCAGAAGCGTGAAGGCACCTCTGTCGTTCGGCCAGGCGTCGAGCCAGTCCAGTGCGACGCTCAGGACACGGTCCACCGCCGGCACACCTGGCGGTTCGCCGTCCGGTACGACATCGGGGCCGCCCAGCCGCAACAGCGCGACCAGCAGCTTGCCGCTGTTCTGGGTGCGTGCGGTGCTGGGACCGAGCAGCCCGTGGCCGACGGCCAGGGCTCTGGGCCGTACGGCCGCCGACAGCGCGCGGCTGCCGAGGACCGGGGAGAGGAGTTCGAAGGTACGGGGGGTGCGCGGATGGACCTCGCACCAGGTGACGCAGGTCAGGTGGAGGCTCTCCAGCGTCCGGGCGTCGAGCCGGTCGGCGCCCTTCAGCATGGAGCGCAGCACTGTCATGGTGCTGCTGGGCAGCCCGGCGTCGGCGAGCACGCGGCAGGCGCGAGCGACGAAGCGGTTCCACTCGGGGCCGATCTCGTCGCGGTATCTCAGCAGATCCCGGGTGAGATGGTGCTGCCGATCGGTGACCAGCAGGCCGACGGAGAGAATCTTCACCACGCGGCCGGCCAGCCTGCCACGGTCGGGCGGGGCTGCCTGGGGGCTGCGCAACGCGCTGGCCAGCAGGCGAAAGGCGCTCTCTTCCGAGGGGTGGGCGTCCACCCAGCGCAGTGTCGCGGTCACTACGTCCCGGAACTGCCCGTCGGTGAGGTTCCGGTTCAGCAGCGCGGTGAGCGGGTAGCTGCTGTGCTCGCTCACCGGGTGGCGGCGCAGATAGCCGAACGTCAGGTCCAGCAGCCGGTTCCTGGTGCCGTCGTCCAGTGACGTCTTGGCCAGGAGGGGCGGGAGAAGGGTGCGCGCCACGGTGGGGCCCGACGAGTCGTCGAACAGCTCCAGGGCCGCCTGAGCGTGGCGTTGCAGCTCCTCGTGATCGTCGTCGAGGAGCTTGGTGCGGAGCAGCGCGCCGAGAACACTGGCCCGCTGGCGGCGTTCGGAGTCGGGCCCGGACAGCCAGCGCGCGGTGAGGCGCGCCAGTTCGGCGCACTCGTCGGGGGTGAGCATGGCCTCCGCGCGGGCGGCCCGCTGACGGGCCTTGGTGAGCAGCGGATCGAGTACCAGGCCGGCCTGCGGCGTATCGACGTGCCGGTCCAGCCAGCGCCAGGCACACTCCACGGCGCGGGGGGTGTCGTCGCGACCCGGGAGGCCGCGGCACAGCAGTTCACCGAGCACGTATCCGGCCTCGGCGAGCAGCCCGTAGCCGTCCTCCGCCTCCAGCCAGGCCAGTGAGTCCTTCACGGCCTGCTTGAAGACCGCCTCGGGCAGATCCTTGCGGAGGCGGTGCCGCCTGAGCACCGGTTCGAGCGCGAAACTGGCCTCACGTGGCTCGCGGGTGGCCACGGTGTCCAGCAGATAGCGGGCGGTGGCACCGAGTTCGGGGCCGGTGACCTCGGGGCGCAGCACGAGCGGCGGGGCGACGAAGGCCGCCTCGGGCCTGGTGGCGTGGCGGCTGAGCCAGCCCAGCGCCCAGGTGACCACCTGTGCGGCGCGCGGGTCACGCGGTGGCATGCCGCCCTTGGAGGTGTCCAGCAGTCGCACGAAGACCCGCGAGGCCTGGAGACGTTGCGGGTTGTGGGTGACGTACTCGTACGCGTAGTTCACCGTCCACTCACCAAACGCCGGGTCGTCTCCCTCGGCGGGCAGCGCCTTCTGGAAGGCGAACGCGGCCTGTGGGAGGACGGCGTTCTTGTCGATCCAGCCCATCAGATACGACTGTCCGTGGGAGGCGTCCAGATACGATGCCGCGGCGAGCAGGGCGTGACGGGCTTGCGGATCGAGGAAGTTGCGCCGCTGCCAGGGCTCGACGATCGCGGCCGGGGACCGCTGTACGAGGGACCGCCACGCGCCTCCGCGCAGCAGGGCCAGCAAGGCGCGGCCCTGGGGGTCCTCGGCGATCAACTGCCCCAGGTCGTTGATCCGTTGGGTGAACCACTGTTCGACGGTGTCGGCGAGCTGCCCGCCCGACGTCTCGCCGAGCGCGTCGTGGAGCCGGTTCATCGCCCTGATGACATTGCCCAGGGCCCGGGGACCGCTGAGACCGGTCTCCAGTACGGCCTCCAGGCAGGCGGTGCGGACGGTGGCCAGGTCGCCCTTCAGCAGAACGCGTGAGAGCAACTGATCGGTGTAGAGGTCGTGCACCATGTGCACGACCCCACCGCGCTCCTCCAGCAGTCCGACCCCGCTCAGGACGCCCGTCAGCCCGTCGAGGTCCGCGTCGAGCCCCTCCCGGGGGCGCGGCGCCGAGGCGGCGATCTTCGCGGCGTCGACCAGCCGTGCGTGCGGCTCGGGCTCGCCGTCCCAGGCGTACCGGTCCTCGGCCGGCCGCGGGAGGGAGAGCCGCTCCGTGTCCAGTACATGGCGGAGCCACCCGGTGATGTCTCCCGCGTCGAGGGGAACGACCCGGCTGAGGTCGTGCCCGCGGACGGCCTCGTTGTGGAAGTACTGGGCCAGCAGCAGGGCGATGGCCGGCGGGCCCGCGCACAGTCTCACGACACGGCGTTCCCCGATCTGCCGCACGGCCGCGCCGGCATGGGTCTCCACAGCCGTCCGGCAGACGGCGGCTTGATGGCCCGGGTCCGTGGGCACCTCGATGTCGTCGAAGGTGTGCTGCGGGCGCAACGGGCTGTACCAGGCGTTCTTCAGGGCCGTGGTCCGGGCGCCGACCAGCACCGCGAGTTCGCTGCCCGCCGCGACCGCGGCCGACCGCAGTCCGTTGACGGTCATCTCGCTGTCGGTGAGCGACTCGATGTCGTCGGCGACGAGCAGTATTCGCCGCGAGTACGGACGGACGCTCGCCCAGGCGGCTTCCAGGGACACCTGTTCGTCCAGATGGATGACGAGCCAGCCCTCCTGGTCGGCGAGCACGGCGGTCTCCAGACGCAGCCGTTCCTTGCCCGTCCCGGAGGGTCCGCTGAGCACCACGCCGATACGGGTCCGGGCCTCGGCGGCCAGCCCGGTCAGTCTGTCCAGAACGTTGCGAGGTGACGCGGGGTGGCGAGGGCCGGGGTCCACGAACCGTAATCGATGCGACGTCAGCTCCGGGCCTCTGGCCGCCACCTGGTCCACGTACTCGTGATGGAACGTCAGATGGCCTCCGGCGCGCCAGCCGTCGGGCAGTGCCGGGCGCAAGTCGGGGGAGACGCCCTCGGCGAGCAGCAACTCGCGCCACCGCGGGTCGTCGATGGTGTCCAGCGCGGACACCTCGTGGGCGCTGACTCCGGTCGAGGGGGCATGGCCGCGGAACACCGCGACCAGCAGCCCCGAGTCCCGGGCGATCACCGCCGCGCCGGACATGCCTTTCCAGGGACTGTCGCTGGGCGCGGCCGGGGCCGGTGTGCTGTCGAGCTGGAAGCGCAGTGTCCCCGGTGAACCCGTGTCGGCGTTCGCGATCCGGCCGGAGACATGGTGTCTGCCGCGCCGGCGTTCGCCGGCGTGGCTGTCGGTGATGTCGGTGTGAGCCGGATACCCGAGCGCGTCGGCCGTGACCGTCGCCGCCCGCGCACGGTCCACCCGGCCCAGCCGTACGGGTTTCACCGTGGTCGGCGGCGCCTCGGCGAACCTCAGCAGTGCGACGTCCGTACGGCCGTCCTGCCAGGCGCGCTCCGCGGGCCGGTAGTCGCCGTCGCCGTCCAGGTCCACCGAGACCGCGCCGGTCCCGCCGACTTGATGGGCGGCGGTGAGCACCAGCCGGTCGGAGATCCGGTACCCACTGCAGAACGCGATGTCCGTGGAGCCCTCGACGGAGACCAGGACACGTGCGACACGGCCGGGCTCCGGGACAGGTTGCCGAGACGATGAGCTCATCTCTCCCCCCGTCACCGCGGCGGCGCGCTCAACCGGTCATTCGTCTGCACCAGCTCGCCCGCGATCGTGCGGGCATCGAGCTGGATGCGCAGGGTCTGCACCTCGCTGTCGCTCTGCGAGCGCTTGAGCCCGGCGGAGATGACATGGACCTTGATGCCGCCGTTCACATCTCCGCTGCGGGTGAGCGTGGTCTGCAATTCCAGTTCGAGCGAGGTCACACCCAGGCGCAGCGGCCCGCCCTCGGCCTCGGCTTCGGCCATTGCCGTGGCCAGTTCACGGCGGATGGCACCCAGCGCGGACGCCAAGCCGATTCCCTCGTCCTGCCCCGATGAACTCACTGATTCCCCCGGCTCCTGTGGTCACAACAGGCTGACGACCCAGGCTACTTGGAGTGCGGGGGCACTGCCATGCGCGCGGTGGCGCCGTAGCGGCGCGACTCCACGGCGCCACGGCCCCACGCGGTTCTCGTCCGGGCCCGGCTCTCGTCCGGGCTCGGTTCTCGTCCGTTCAGCTCTCGTCCGGGCTCAGGTCCCGTCCGTTCAGCTCTCGTCCGGGCTCAGCCGCAGCGAGATGCTGTTGATGCAGTACCGCTGGTCCGTCGGGGTCGGGTAGCCCTCGCCCTCGAAGACATGCCCCAGGTGCGAGCCGCAGCGGGCGCAGCGGACCTCCACGCGGACCATGCCGTGCGAGCGGTCCTCGATCAGCTCGACCGCGTCCGAGTCCTTCGGGTCGTAGAAGGACGGCCAGCCGCAGTGCGATTCGAATTTGGTGTCGGAGCGGAACAGCTCCGCGCCGCAGGCCCGGCAGGAGTAGACGCCGGGCGTCTTCGTGTCCGTGTACTCGCCGGTGAAGGCGGGCTCGGTGCCGGCCTTGCGGAGCACCTGGTACTCCGCGGGCGTCAGCTCCGCGCGCCACTGCTCGTCCGGCTTGTCGATGTCGTACGGCATGCGCTCTCCTCAGTCGGTCAGGCGGGCCAGGATGTCCGGGCCGAGGTCCGTGACATCGCCCGCGCCCATGGTGAGAACGAGATCACCGGGCCCGGCCATTCCCGCCGCCGCGTCCACGGCCGCGCCCTTGTCGTGCACCGCCGTCACGGTGGCGCCCGCCGCCGCCGCCGCGTCGGTGATCAGGGCGCTGGTGACCCCCGGGATCGGGTCCTCGCGGGCCGGATAGATGTCCAGGACCAGTGAGGCGTCGGCGAGGGCGAGGGCCTGGCCCATCTCGGTGGCCAGCTCCTGCGTACGGGAGAAGAGGTGCGGCTGGAAGACCACCAGCAGCCGGGAGCCGGGGGCCGCGGCGGCGCGCATCGCCTCCAGGTCGGCGGTCATCTCGGTGGGATGGTGCGCGTACGAGTCGATCACCTGGACACCCGCGGCCTCGCCCTTGAGCTGGAGGCGGCGCTTGACGCCGGTGTACGCGCCGAGGGCGGAGGCCAGATTGTGCGCGGGCAGGCCCAGCGCGACCCCGGCGGCCAGGGCGGCGACCGCGTTGAGGGCGTAGTGGCGTCCGGGGACCGAGACCGCGAAGGTCAGCAGCCGCCCGTCGAGCAGGACGGTGACCTCGCTGGTCAGCCCGCGCGCGGTGATCTTGTGGACCCGTACGTCCGCGGCCGGGTCCTCGCCATAGGTGACGACCTTGACCGCCGACCGGGCGCGGACCCGCGAGGCCAGTTCGACCGCGCCCGGCTGGTCCGCGCAGATCACCAGGGTGCCGCCCGGGACGATCTTGTCGGCGAACGCCTCGAAGGACTCGTAGATCTCCTCCATGGAGGCGTAATTGGCATGGTGGTCCAGCTCGACATTGAGGACGATCGCGACCTCGGGGTCGTACTTCTGGAAGCTGCGGTCGCTCTCGTCCGCCTCGGCGACGAAGATTTCCCCTTCGCCGTACCGCGCGTTCGTACCGGGCCCCGCGAGATCGCCGCCGATCGCGTACGACGGGTCGAGGCCCAGCTCGGTGAGGGCGACGGCCAGCATAGAGGTGGTGGTCGTCTTGCCGTGGGTGCCCGCGACGGCGATCGCGCGCAGGCCCGTCATCAGCGAGGCCAGCGCGTCCGCGCGGTGCACCACCGGTACGGACAGCTCCGCGGCCCGCGCCAGCTCCGGGTTGTCGGCCCTGATCGCGCTGGACACGACCACACAGGACGCGTCCTCCGCGAGGTGCGCGGCGGCGTGGCCGATGTGCACGGTGACGCCCAGCGCACGCAGGGCCTCCGCCGTCGCCGAGTCCTTGGCGTCGCTGCCCGCGACCTTGGCGCCGCGCTGGGCGAGGATCTTGGCGATGCCCGACATCCCGGCGCCGCCGATGCCGATGAAGTGCGGTCGTTCCATCACGGCGGGGACAGCGGGTGCCGGTGCCATACGTGTTTCTCCCAGGTGCGCGCGAGCGACAGGTTTTATGTGCCGCCTCATCTGTCGTCCCAGCCTATTCGCTGTGGGCGAAGAGTTTGAGTACCGGTACGCCGACCTTGTGACGTGCCCGGGACGCCCAGTCCCGGTGGAAGAACTCCTCCACGTAGTGCGGCTCGGTCAGCACGATCACCTCGTCGGCGCCGGACTCCTCCACGACGCCCTTGAGGTGGTCCAGCGGATGTTCCTCGATGACCTGGCCGCTGGCCTGGGAGCCCTGGGCCCGCAGGGCTTCGAGGGAGGCCTGGAGGGCCAGTTCCGCGGGCTGTCTGGCCAGGGCGCCCTCGGGCGTACCGCCCTCCCTGGCGGCGTCCCTCAGCTCGCCGAGCGCGACATCGTCGATGGCGCGCAGCAGGACGTCCGCCTGGTCGCCGCGGGGCTGCATCAGCACAACGAAGGACACCGGTTCGTCGCCGTGGAGGGTGGTGACGAATTCCACGTCCCCGGGCGTCAGGGGCTTCTCGATCATCAATACGCTTCTGAACACGACAGGCGCCCTTCGTCTTCATGTTCATGGGCCGTTCCGGCCCACTGCTGAAACCATCCTTCCCCGTGCTCGCACGGGGTCTGCGAGAGTAAGTCTGCCCACAGGAAGCTAACCGGAACGGGGAATTCCGCTGATTGTCAGACGCGTCGGCAGACGTGTCAGCCGGGGGTCGAGACGCCCGCCAGGGGTCAGGCGCGCCGGTACCGGGCGAAAAGGAACCCGTCCTGCTCCAGGAGCGATACGAGCACGAACCGCTCGGGTACGGCCGGACCCAGGCCGGCCGCGATGCGCTGCGCGGGCCCGGCGGTGAGGGCCGGAGACAGCGTCAGACACAGCTCGTCCAGGACGCCCGCCGCCACGAACTGCCCGAGCAGCCGGGGCCCGCCCTCGGTGAGCAGCCGTACGAATCCCCGCTCGGCCAGGACGCGTACGGTACGAGCCGGGTCCGCCCCGGGGCCCTCGCCGGCGATCAGCACCTCCACGCCCGCCTTCTCGGCGGCCCGGATCCGGTCGGCGGGCGCCTCGGCACCGGTCACCAGAAGGGTCGGGACGAGCGGTTCGCTGAACAGGGGCAGCGAGAAGTCGAGGTTCAGACCGGCGCTGACCACGGCGATGGCGGGCGCGGGCGCCTGGCCGGCGGCGGCCCGGCGCGCGGCGAAGGCCTGCCGGGGCCTGGCGGGCCGGTACTGCTCCAGCCGAACCGTTTCCGCGCCCACCACCACCACATCGGCGAGCCCGCGCAGGGTGCCGAAGATCCGCATGTCGGCGGCGGAGGAGATGGGCTGGGAGAGGCCGTCGTACTGGGCGGCGCCGTCGAGGGTGGACACCATGTTGGCGCGGAGCCAGGGCCGCCCGCCCGCCGCCGGCTCCACGACCGCGCCCGAATCCACCGCCGTACCCGCGCCCGACCCCACAGCCGTACCCGCGCCCGCCGCGCCCCGGACCGATGCCGGATAGGCGTACGCGTCCGCCAGCTCGTCGAACGTCCACTCGCGGTCCACGGCCGGGCCCGGGCCCGGGACCTCGGCGGACGGTGTCTGATCGGTCACAGGGAACAGGCGTCGCATGCGAAGCAGTCTGGCACGGCGCATAGAGTGAAGAGTTGTGTCGCACTCCACCGCCGCCTCCGGCCACCGGCCGGCCACCGAAGCGGCTCCGGTCGCGCTCCGCGCCCGTGAGCCATACGTTCCCGTCGACCGTCTGGTCGCGGACATGGTGCCGCCGCCGCGCTTTGACTCCGTACGTTTCGACACATACGTCCCGGACCCCGGCCGGCCGAGCCAGTCCCAGGCGGTCACCGTTCTGGGTGCCTTCGCCGCGGGCCTCGGCGGAGCCCGGGGGACGAACGGATCCGGGTCCGGAGGCCTGCGGCGCTGGTTCGCCAGGAAGCCCGCCGAGCCCACCGGGCCGCGCGGGGTCTATCTGGACGGCGGTTACGGCGTCGGCAAGACACACCTGCTGGCATCCCTCTGGCACGCGGCCCCGGCGCCGGCCTCAGAGAAAGCTTTCGGCACCTTTGTCGAGCTGACCAACCTGGTCGGGGCGCTGGGCTTCCAGCAGACCGTACAGACCCTCGGCGGCCATCGCCTTCTCTGCATCGACGAATTCGAACTGGACGACCCCGGCGACACCGTCCTGATCTCCAGCCTGCTCCGCAAGTTGGTCGACTCGGGCGTGGCGCTGGCCGCGACCTCCAACACCCTGCCCGGCAGGCTCGGCGAGGGCCGGTTCGCCGCCGCCGACTTCCTGCGGGAGATCCAGGGCCTGGCCGCGCGGTTCCGCCCGCTGCGCATCGACGGCGAGGACTACCGGCACCGCGGTCTGCCCGAGGCGCCCGCGCCGTACTCCGACGAGCAGGTGACCAGGGCCGCGTACACGACCGAGGGCGCCAGCCTGGACGACTTCCCGGGGCTCCTTGGCCATCTCGCCACGGTCCATCCGAGCCGGTACGGAGCGCTCACGGACGGGGTACGGGCCGTCTGCCTCACCGATGTCGGCCCGGTGCCCGACCAGTCGACGGCGCTGCGGCTCGTGGTCCTCGCCGACCGGCTGTACGACCGGGAGATCCCGGTGCTCGCCTCCGGTCTCCCCTTCGACCGGCTGTTCGGCGAAGAGATGCTGAACGGCGGCTACCGGAAGAAATATTTCCGGGCGATCTCCCGGTTGACCGCACTGGCACGGGACGCCAAGGGGCTCGTGGCCCAGTAGGTTCGGTGCCGCGGCTGGCCCGGTGGGTCCGGCGGGTCCTGTGACCCGACGGGTTCCGTGGGTCCGCCGTGCCCGGAAGCCGCGGCACGCAGGCAGCGCGCCGCGGTGACTCGTGTCGTCACCCAGTACCACCACGCAACCCTGTACCACCACGTACCAAGCAGAAGGGTTCCACCATGGCCACCACTCGCCAGGCGCACACCGTCTGGGAGGGCAACCTCCTCCAGGGCACCGGCACCGTCTCGTTCGACTCCTCCGGCATCGCCGACCAGGCGGTCTCCTGGCCTTCCCGCGCGGAGCAGGCGAACGGCAAGACCAGCCCGGAGGAGCTGATCGCGGCCGCCCATTCGAGCTGCTTCTCGATGGCGCTCTCGCACGGTCTCGCCAACGCCGGCACCCCGCCGACCAGGCTGACCACCCAGGCCGACGTCACCTTCCAGCCCGGCACCGGCATCACCGGCATCCACCTCAGTGTCGAGGGTGTCGTCCCGGGCCTGGACGAGGCGGGCTTCGTGAAGGCCGCCGAGGACGCCAAGGCGAACTGCCCGGTGAGCCAGGCGCTTTCGGGCACCACCATCACGCTCAGCGCCTCGCTCGCTTCCTGACCGACCCGGACCCGCCCGGATCACCCCGCGCCGGCCGTGCCCCCGGTCCACCGGACCGTGCGGCACGGCCGGCGCACGCGTCACCGGCGTCATCCTCGTCCCGTACGCCCAGCCCCCGGTGTACCGACCAGCGGTCGCGGACCGTACGGATCCGGCGCACGCTCTAGGGAAACCGACCTGAGCGGAAGGGGTGCGTGGTGGCCAAGAAGGTGGCGAAGACAGCGGCGAAGAAGGAGAAGAAGAAGCGGCCGGACCAGCCGCAGGCCGCGCTCCGCGAGCTGCTGCGCGTCCCCGAGGGCGAGGCCGTCGACCTCTGCTCGTACGACTCCCGCGCCGTCCCCGCCGGACCGGAGAACAAGGCGGCGGCCCTCGACGACCTCACCCGCCTGGCGGAACGTCTCGCCGGGCTTCAGGACCGGCTGTACGCGGCCAGCACGGCGGGCGATCCGCGCCGGCTGCTGCTGGTCCTCCAGGGCATGGACACCAGCGGCAAGGGCGGCACGGTCAAGCATGTGATCGGGCACTTCAATCCCGCGGGCTGCCGGGTCAGAGGGTTCAAGACGCCGACCGCCGAGGAGCGGAGCCACCCCTTCCTCTGGCGGATCAAGCACGCGCTCCCCCAGCCCGGCGAGATCGGGATCTTCGACCGCTCGCACTACGAGGACGTCCTGATCGCGCGCGTCCGCGAGCTGGTACCCCGCCGGGATCTCAGCCGCCGCTACGGCCAGATCAACCGCTTCGAACAGGGCCTCGCCGACCGGGGCACGACCGTCGTGAAGGTCTTCCTGCACATCGGTTACGAGGAGCAGCGCGCCCGGCTGCTGGCCCGGCTGGACAACCCGGACAAGCACTGGAAGTTCGACCCCGCCGACATCGACGACCGCGCCCTGTGGCCCGCGTACCAGGAGGCGTACGAACTGGCCCTGGAACGCTGCTCCACCGACGCGGCCCCCTGGTACGTGGTCCCCTCGGACCGCAAGTGGTATCGCAACTGGGCGATCAGCACCCTGCTGCTGGAACACCTGGAGGCGATGGACCCGGCGTACCCGAAGGGCGAGTTCGATGTCGGGGAGGCGCGCGAGAGGCTGCTGGCGATGCCCTGACGGACAGCGGAGCGCCGAGGGTGTGCCGTGCACCACTTACGGACAGATCATCATATATTTTCCGTGAGTGACCACATATGTACGCATGCTCACGCCCGTCGTCGGCCTCGGTCTCGTCCTCACCCTCGCTCTCGCCGGATGCGGTTCCGACACCGGTTCCCGCTCGTCCACCGCCCGCCCCCACTCCGCCGGGGCGCCCGGACACGGGAGCAAGGTTCCGACCCTGGCACCGGGTCCCGGAGGTCTGACGCCGGTCTTCACCCGCGGCACCTCGGCCGCGGGCAAGACCGTCGCGCTCACCTTCGACGCCGATATGACGGCCGACCAGGGCGACCGGGCGGCGGACGGCGAGGAGTTCGACAACCCGTCCCTGATCGCGCTGCTGCGGCGGCTCAGCGTGCCGTCGACGGTCTTCATGACGGGCCGGTGGGCCGAGCAGTACCCGAGCCAGGCCAAGGCGATCGGCGCCGACCCGCTCTTCGAGGTCGCCAACCACTCGTACAGCCACCACGCCTTCACCGGCGACTGCTACGGGCTGCCGACGATCGACGGGAAGGAGATGGCCTCGGACGTGCAGCGCGCATTCAGCGCGTTCCATGCCGCGGGGGTGCGGAACGTGGTGCCGTACTTCCGCTTCCCGGGCGGCTGTTACGACGACGCCGCGCTGCGGACGCTGGCCCCCACCAAGGTGACCGCGGTCCAGTGGGACGTCGTCAGCGGGGACGCCTTCGCCACGGACGCGGACGCGGTGGCCGAGCAGGTGCTGAAGGATGTGAAGCCGGGCTCACTGGTGGTGATGCACTGCACGCGCAGCGCGGCACCCACGACGGAGGAGGCGGTCGCGAAGATCGTCCCAGAGCTGCGGAAGCAGGGCTACCGCTTCGTCAAGGTCTCGGAGCTGATGCGGCGCTGAGCGCGGGTACGAAGGCGCGCGCGGGACGGGCCGAGGCGGGTGCGGCGCCGCGCGCGAGCGGGCCGGTGGTACACGGGTTCAGCCCGAGCAGGCCGTCCGCTGGGCCTCGTGCCACTCGCAGACGGGGCAGCGCGTCGCACCCCTGACCGACTCCGGGTACTCGGTCGGCTCCCCGCACTCCACGCAGTCCGCGTACCCGGTCTCCGCCGCCGTCTCCTCCGAGGCACCCATGCCGTCGAGCGTACCCACCGGCGCCCCGGTCAGTGCGCGGTGGGCTTGGTCGGGGTGGTCTCGCTCGGCCGTACGATCACGAAGCCCTCGCCCTGGAGCATGAGCTGGACGGCCTCGCCCGAGCCGCCGCGGATCATGGAACCGACGGACTGCGAGCGGTGCAGCGAGGTGCCGAGCTGGGTGCTCCAGCCGACGACCGCGTCCGTGTCGACGTACACCGGCGCCTGCGCGGTGACGGGAATGACGATCGGGGTGCCCTCGCAGATCAGGCCGAGCTTGCCGTAACCGGTGAAAACGCTGTTGAAGAGCCCGCCGCCGGTCATGCCCGCGCCCTTCACGGTCTTGATGTCGTACGAGAGGGTCGCGTCGAAGCAGAGGACGTTGCGGCCGCTGATGGTGAGCGAGTCGCCGTGCTCGATGTCCACGATGAAGCAGTTGGCGGCCTCCTGCGCGAACCAGGCCTCGCCCTGTCCGCGTACGGCCATCAGCGGCAGGCCCTCGCCGGTGACGGCCCGCTTGAGCATGCCGCCTATGCCCTGGCCCTTCCGCTCGAACTGGAGGCTGCCCCGGTAGGCGATCATGGATCCCTGCCGTGCGTGCATCTCGCCGTTGACGGCGTACTTGATCGACTTGGAGTTCTGGAGGCTCATCCCGGGGGCGGTCGCCGGCTGGGCCAGATGTTCCGCGTTGAACAGATCGCTCTTCATGGCGTGCATCCTCGCCCGGAGGCGCTCGTTCCGCCAAGATTCCGGCCGGGATTCCGGCCGGAGGGAGCGGCGGGAGGGGCTGGCAGACTGGACGCGTGAGCAGCGACAGCGACGACATCACCAGCACACGCGCCGACAGCGGCGGCGAGGCCATCCGCACCGACAGCCCGTTCCGGCACGAGCGGACGGACCGCGACGAGGCCCCGCAGTTCGTGCTGCCGCTGGTGGTCCATATCGAGAAGGCCGCGCCCCCGGCCCGTACCGACGCCCTGGAGACGGCGGCCCGCGCGGTGCTCGTGATGCTCTCCGACGAACGGTCGCTGGGCGAGGGCGAGTGGGCGCGGGCGATGCGCGACTGGCAGGACGCCAGGATCCGCAAGGTGGTACGGCGGGCGCGCGGCGCGGAGTGGCGCCGGGCCTCGGCACTCCCGGGCCTCACGGTGACGGGTACGGGCACGAGTACGGGGCCGGGTTCGGGTGCGGCTCCCTCTGCGGACGGTACGCCGGGTGCCCCGGACGGGACGCCTCCCGCCGAGGTACGGGTCTTCCCGCCCGTACCGCTCGACGGCTGGCCCAAGGAGCTGGCCAAGCTCCAGGTCTCCGGCACCGATCTGACCGACCCCGCGCCGCCGCCCGCCCCCGACCCCGCACACCCCGTCCTCTGGCTCAGCCCCGAGCTGGAGATGTCGGCCGGCAAAGCCATGGCCCAGGCCGGGCACGGCGCCCAACTCGCCTGGTGGGAACTGTCGGAGACGGAACGCAAGGCCTGGCACGCGGCCGGTTTCCCGCTCGCCGTGCGCACCGCCGCCCCCGCGCACTGGCGCGCGCTCACGGCCACCGGCCTCCCGGTGGTCCGCGATGCCGGATTCACGGAGATCGCTCCGGGCAGTGCCACCGTGGTCGCTGATCATCCGGCACTGCGGAGCTGAACAATCGGGCACCCGTCCCCGTATCTTCCAGTGCCGCCGAGCGAGTTGAGCCGGTCGGTCAACGGTGGATGTGGATACAGCGGTGTCATATATCGGTTCGGAGGCAGCACATTGTTGCGACGCATCAACGGTACGGCGCTCATCATCGCGGCACTTGTCGCCACGGTGGGGGCGCTGGCCTTCCCCGTCTGGTCGTACGCCGACCGTTCCGGGACCGGGCAGGCCAATCTCAACGCCTCGTCCGTCGCGACCCAGTGGGGCCCGCTCTCCGCGACCGACCGCGATCTGCTGATCAAGGTGCGGCTGGCGGGTCTCTGGGAGCTGCCGGCCGGGCAGCAGGCGATCGAGCGCGCGCCCAGCCAGGCCATCAAGGAGTGCGGTGACCACCTTGTCGTCGGCCACACCGATCTGGACAAGCGGGCCCGCGACGTGGCGGCCAAGCTCGGTATCGAGCTGCCGAACCAGCCGAACGAGCAGCAGCAGGGCTGGCTCAGAGAGCTGTCGGCGGCGACCGGCCAGGAGTACGAGCGCAAGTTCGCGAATCTGCTGCGGAACGCGCACGGCAAGGTGTTCGCGCTGATCGCGCAGGTACGGCACACCACCAGAAACACGCTGATACGCCAGCTCGCCTCCGACGCCAACCAGACCGTGCTCGACCACATCACGATGCTGGAGGCCACCGGCTTCGTCGACTTCGACGGTATCGCCAACGAGGCGGCGGGCACCGCGACCGCCAGCCCGACCGGCCCGCCGCCCCCGGACGGGAATCTGCCGCCGGCCCCGTCGCCCGCCGAGCCGAGCGGCGACCAGTCCTTCACCTCCCTGCCCTCGACCCAGCCGGGCGCGCCGACGGCCATCAACACCAACCGGCCGGAGCCGGGAACGGAGCCAGGGGCGGAACCGGGAGCGGAAGTACCGGTTCCGTAGCGCGGAGTTCCGGCCACCGGCGGACGCGACGGACGCCCGCGCGCGGGCTCCTGGGTCCTCGGCCCCCGAGCCTAGGGGGTGTCTCGCCGATCTTGCCGGGCTCGCGGGGCCCGGCACGCACGCTCGCGGCGTTGTCGTCAGTCGCCTACGCTCCGCGTGGGCTCCCTCCTCCGCCTTGCGATCACACGCACCGGACCCCGCTCACCGATCCGGCCCGATCGACAAGACACCCCCTAGCGCGCGGGAACCTCAAATCGACCTCTGAACGTCCCCCTCTGCGGATTCGCCGGCGCGCGGCGGGGTCATCACCTCTGCACCGTTGCGCTGTCGCGCACCGACGTAGGGGGAGCCATGAGTCACACACCACACCTGGGGATCGGAATCGGCTGGCGGCCGGAGATCGCGGACGCGGTGGAAGCACTGCCCGGGGTCGACTGGGTCGAGGCGGTCGCGGAGAACCTCTGCGCGGACCATCTTCCCGACTCGCTCGTACGGCTGCGCGAGCGCGGCGTCACAGTCGTGCCGCACGGGGTCTCGCTGGGCCTCGGCGGCGCGGACCGGCCCGACGCGCGGCGGCTCGCGGACCTGGCGGAGCGCGCCGGGGCCCTGGGCTCCCCGCTGGTCACCGAGCACATCGCGTTCGTACGGGCCGGGGGGCCGCGCACCGCGTCGCCCGCGCTCGAAGCGGGCCATCTGCTGCCGGTACCGCGGACCGGGGACGCCCTGCGCGTGCTCTGCGAGAACATCCGCATCGCCCAGGACGCGTTGCCGGTGCCGCTGGCCGTGGAGAACATAGCGGCGCTGGTCGCGTGGCCCGGCGAGGAGATGAGCGAGGGGCAGTTCCTGGCGGAGCTGGTGGAGCGGACCGGCGTGCGGCTGCTGATCGATGTCGCCAATCTGCACACCAACCGGGTGAACCGCGGCGAGGACCCGGCGAAGGCCCTGGACGAGCTGCCGGTCGAGGCGATCGCGTACGTCCATGTCGCGGGCGGCATCGAACGCGACGGCGTCTGGCACGACACCCACGCCCACCCCGTCACCCGCCCGGTCCTCGACATACTGGCGGCCCTGCGCTCCCGCATCACTCCGCCGGGCGTCCTGCTGGAACGCGACGACGACTTCCCGCCGACGGCGGAACTGGCCGCGGAACTGACCACGATCCGGCAGACGGTCAGGCTCACGGACGCGCGTGCGGGCGTCGGTGCGGGCGCGGACATGGGCGGGGGAACCGGCCGGGGCGCGCGTACGGGCGAGCCCGCCGCCGCATCCGTATCTCCCCGACTCCTCATCGGGGAGGGCGAATCGCCCGACACCGGCCCCGCCCGCGAGCGGCTCGCCCTGCGGGAGGCCGGCCTGCTGTCCGCGCTGGTCGCCGGGGCGGCCGCGCCCGAGGGGTTCGACGCCGGGCGGCTGCGGGTGCAGAGCCGGGCGCTCGCCGCCAAGCGGGCCGGAGTGGTCGCCAAGGTCGCGCCCGAGCTGCCGGAGATCCTGGGCGGCGGCTTCCGGGCCGCGTTTCTCGCGTACGCCGCGGACCGGCCCATGCGGGACGGCTACCGCCGGGACGCGCTCGACTTCGTCGAGCATCTGCTGTTCGAGGGTCGGCCCGAGGATCCCGTGGCCCGGCGGCGGTTGACGCTCTGGTGGGAGGAGCGCGCCGGGGCGCGGCCGCCGCGCCGGGCGACCCGGCTCGTCCGCAGGGCGCGTGCCGCGCTGATCGGGCGGTGACCACGATGACAACGTTCCTCGTCGTACTGGTCCATCTCGCGGTCGCCGTCTCGTCCGTTCTGCTCGTCACCACCGTGGTCCGGCTGCGCGGCCGGAGCGCGGGCGGTCCCGTCCATGACGTGCTGGAGGCCGCGTTCCTCGGCGGCGGGCCCGGCCGGGTCGTGGACGCCACGATCGCCGGGATGCAGGCGGACGGGCGGCTGGCGGTCGGCGGGCCCGGCATCGTCCTCGTACCGCATCCGCTCGCCAGGAACCCGGTGGAACAGGCCGTGCTCCAGGAGCACGCCACCGCGCCCAGCGGCGCTCTGCACACACTCCGTCTCGCGGTGATGCGCAGTCCGGCCGTCCAGCAGGTGGGCGACGCGCTCGCGGCCCGGGGGCTGCTGGTGGCCCCGGCGGAGGCGCGCGGGCCGCGGCGGTGGGGCGTCACGCAGGGGGTGGTCTGCCTGGTCGCCCTGCCTCTGTGCTTCGTCCTGGCCGTCTTCACCTTCGTCGAGAGCTCCGGCCCCGGCTTCGGCAGCCCGATCGCCTTCTCCCTGCTGCCGACCCTGTTCGTGGGCTCGATCACCGGGATGGTCTGCGCGTCCGTGACCGGGCGGCGGATCACCGGAGCGGGGCTGCGGGCGATGCGGGCGTTCGTCGCCGCGCATCCGTACGGCGGGACCGCCTCGGCGGCGCATCTCGTCGCGGCACACGGCATTACGGCGCTGCCCGATCCCGTACTTCAGCAGCAGTTGCGGGCGGCGGCCCGGCTGCGGTCCGGGCGTGACGTCTCATTCACGGATCACGCGTCGCTCGCGGTGGTGACGTGGTGCTCGGGCGCTCAGCCCGGTTCCGGTACGGGGTGCGGTGGCGCGGGATCCGGCTGCGGCGCGAACTCCTGCGGGGGCACAGGAGGTTCCGGCGGGGGCGGTGACTCCGGCGGCGGGGGCAGTAGCTGCGGAGGCGGAAGCGGAAGCAGTTGCGGGGGCGGAAGTAGCTGTGGCGGCGGAAGCAGCGGAAGTAGCTGCGGCGGCGGGAGTTCCTGAGGCCGCGCCCCCGCACGCCGTACGCGCACAACCCCGCGTGCGCACGCCGGAGGAGCCTCCGGAGTGGCCCGGGGGCGCATCGGGGTCATTGGCCCCGACACCGCTCCCGGGTCCTTGTGCGGCCCGCCCCGTCTGCCGACCCTCTGTCGTGCGGTGGATTCCCCCGACCGCACGCATGAAGGGAACGCGATGCGCGCAGTAGTGAAGTACGGGGCACTGACCGCCCTCGGCTCCCTGGTCCTGTCGGCCCTTGCCGTCGCCCCCGCGGACGGAGCGGACGGCCCGGTCCCCGGCGCTCCCGGAACGGCCGCCCGTACCGGCACCGCCGACAGCCGCACCGCTGCCGCCCCCGCCGCCGAGGCCCGGGGCACCGCCCGTGCCGCCCATCGCGCCGCCGCTGCCGGTATCCGCTTCGGCCCCTGCCCCAAGGCCGAGATGCTGCCCGCCCCCATCACCTGCGGCACGGTCGAGGTCCCCCTCGACTACGCCCGGCCGGACGGCCGGAAGATCCGTCTCACCGTCAGCCGTGTCCGCGCGAGCCGCAAGGCGGCCACGCGGCAGGGCGCGCTGGTCTTCAACCCCGGCGGCCCCGGCGCCTCCAGCATGTACTTCCCGATGGCCGCCGGACTGCCCGAATGGAAGCGGATCGCCGCCGCGTACGACATCGTCGGCTACGCCCCGCGCGGAGTGGGCCGCTCCGCCCCGCTCTCCTGCGAGAACCCCGCGGACTTCAGCAAGGCCCCGACCCAGTCCCCGGTGCACCCCTCCGAGTCGTACAAACGGGAGCGGATCTCCGAGGCCAAGGCGTACGCACGGGGCTGCGCCGAGAACGCCGGGACCGCTCTGCCCCACTTCACCTCGCTCAACAACGCCCGCGACCTCGACGTACTGCGCGCGGCCCTCGGCGAGAAGCGGCTGACCTTCATGGGCGCCTCGTACGGCACCTACTTCGGCGCCCTCTACGCGACGCTGTTCCCCTCGCATGTGCGCAGGATGGTCTTCGACTCGGCGGTCGATCCGGACCCGCGGCAGATCTGGTACGGCAACAACCTCACGCAGTCCGTCGCGTTCGAGCGCCGCTGGCTGGACTTCCGTACCTGGATCGCCAAGCACGACAGGACGTACCACCTGGGCACCACCCCCGAGGAGGTGCAGCACAGTTACGAGAAGGTGCGCGCCGGAGTCGCCCTGGAGCCGGCGGGCGGCAAGGTGGGCCCGGGACAGTTGCAGGCGGCGATGCTGGGGGCCGGGTACTACGACGACTACTGGGCGATGCGCGCCACGGCGCTCTCGGAGTACCTCAAGGGCAATCCGGCGCCGCTGGCCGCGCAGGCCTCCCCCAGGCCGGTGGCCGCCGCCGACAGCGAGAACGGCAACGCCGTCTACACGGCTGTCGAGTGCAATGACGCGCCCTGGCCGGCCGACTGGCGGATCTGGGACCGCGACGCCACCGAACTGGCGCGCCACGCACCGTTCGAGACCTGGGACAACGTCTGGATGAACCTGCCGTGCGCCTACTGGCCCGCGCCCCGGCAGCAGCCCCTCGACGTCCGCACCTGGCCGGGCGAGCTGCCCCCGACGCTGATCCTCGCCGCCGAGCGCGACGCGGCCACACCGTACGAGGGAGCGCTCGAACTCCAGCGCCGCCTCGCCGGTTCCGCGCTGGTCACCGAGCGGGACGCCGGTACACACGGGATCGCCGGCGGCAGCAACACATGCGTCAACGCGTATATGGAGGACTATCTGCTCCGGGGCAAGACACCACCGGCACGGCACGCGGAGTGCGCGCCGCACCGGGAGCCCAACCCCGTGTCACTGGAGGAACGGCCGAGCAGCCGCAAGCTGCCGCCAATCGTCTGATCTTCCGGGCGGGACGGCCGGTCCGCGACAGCACGGACCGGATGGGCCGGACGGGCCGCACGGACGGACCGACGGGCGCGCGGGGCCCCGGGTCCCGCTCGGGCCCGGGCTTACGCCAGTCCGGCGATCAGGTCCGCGACCGACTTGCGGCGGCCCGTGTAGAACGGGACCTCCTCGCGGACATGCATCCGGGCCTCCGAGCCGCGCAGATGGCGCATCAGGTCGACGATCCGGTACAGCTCGTCGGCCTCGAAGGCCAGCACCCACTCGTAGTCGCCGAGCGAGAACGACGCCACCGTGTTGGCCCGTACGTCCGGGTAGCCGCGCGCCATCTTGCCGTGGTCCGCGAGCATCCTGCGGCGGTCCTCGTCGGGCAGCAGATACCAGTCGTACGAGCGCACGAAGGGGTAGACGCTCACATAGGCGCGGGGCGTCTCGTCGGCCAGGAAGGCCGGTACGTGCGACTTGTTGAACTCGGCGGGCCGGTGCAGCGCCATGTTCGACCAGACCGGTACCAGCGCCCGCCCGAGCCGGGTGCGGCGGAAGCGGTTGTACGCCTCCTGGAGCTCGTCCGAGGTCTCGGCGTGCCACCAGATCATGAGATCGGCGTCGGCGCGCAGCCCGGACACGTCGTACGTCCCGCGCACGGTGACGTCCTTGGCGCCGAGCTGGTCGAACAGCTCCTGGACCTCCTCCGCGTAGCCGGTCCTGTCCTCGGGCAGCACATCGCGCAGTTTGAAGACGGACCACAGCGTGTAGCGGATGACCTCGTTGAGGTCCTTGGCCTTCTTGCCCGCGTTGGGGGTCTTCTCCGGTGCAGCAGTCATGCGTCTATTCTCCCGCGCCCCGGCCGGTGCCCCACGCCAGGGTCGAGGTGGCGGTGATCTCGTCGGCGGCGCGCCGGGCGCTCGCCACACAGGCCGGAATGCCGACGCCGTCGTACGCCGCGCCGCAGAGCCGCAGGCCGGGGAGCTTGGCGACCTCCTCGCGGATCCGGGCCACCCGGGTCTGGTGTCCCACGGGGTACTGGGGCAGGCCGCCGATCCACCGGGTCACCTCGGTGGCCACGGGGCGCGCGGTCAAGCCGGTCGCCTCGCCGAGATCGCGGAGGGACACCTCGACCAGATCGGCGTCGTCCTGGTGCACCTGCTCCTCCTCGCCGTACCGTCCGATCGAGGTACGGAGCAGGAAGAGGTCCGGCGCGGCGTCGGCGACCCAGCCCCACTTGCGGGTGGAGAAGGTGGACGCCTTGATGGTCCGGCCGTCGACGGGCGGTACGAGAAAGCCGCTGCCGTCCGGCAGCACGGCGGCGTCGGAGCGCCGGAAGGCCATGGTCACCAGCGCCATCGAGGCGTACTCGACCTCGGCGAGCCCGGCGGAGGCGGCCGGGGACTCCTCGGCGAGCAGCGCGGAGGCGGACCAGGCGGGGGTCGCCAGGATCACGCCGTCGGCGGTCAGCACGCTGTCGGTGGTACGGATCCGCCAGCCGCCGGGGGTACGGGAGAGCCCGTGGACGGGGGTCTCCATCAGGATCCGGCCGCCCCCGGCCCGTACGGCGTCGGCGACGGCGCCCGGCAGCCGGCCCACCCCGCCCTCGATGCCCGCGAAGACCGCGCCGCCCGGCCGCTGGGCCGCGGCGGCCTTCGACTGGAGGTCACGGACGCTCTCCAGCAGCGAGTCATGGGTCCTGAGCGCCTCGAAGAGCTGGGGAACGGCCGCCTTCATGGAGATGCGGTACGCGTCGCCCGCGTACACCCCGCCGAGCAGCGGCTCCACCAGCCGGTCGACGACCTCCCGGCCGAGCCGCTCCGCGACATACGTGCCGACCGACACGTCGTCGCCGACTTCTGCGGGCGGCAGTTGGCCCTCCTGCGCGATCCGGGCGAGGCCCTCGTCGGAGAGCAGGCCCGCGAGCGCGGCGGGATCGCCGGGCACGCCCATCACATGGCCCTTGGGCATGGGCCGCAGCTCTCCGCGGGTCCAGACGGAGGCGTTGGCGGTGGCGGGCGGCTGGAGCCGGGCACCGAGCCCGACGGCCTCGGCCAGTTCGACGGCCTCGGGTCTGCGGGCGAGCATCGACTCGGCGCCGAGGTCGACGGGCGCGCCCTCGATCTCGCCCGCGTACAGCTTGCCGCCGAGCCTGCTCGTGGCCTCCACGAGCGTCACCTCGATCCCGGTGCCGAGCAGCCGGTGGGCTGCCGCGAGACCGGCGATTCCGCCCCCGACGACCACGACATGACCCGTATGTGTCTCCGCGTGCTGCGCGCTCGGCTCCATGCCCCCACTCTCTCAAACCCGTACCGAGGCCCGTAAACCCGGACCGGCTCCCACGGGGTCCCGTACCGAGGCCCGTAACGAGTCCCGACCGTGACCCCTTCGGAACCGGAAACGGGCAACCCGCCCAGGGGCCCCGAACGTCGAACCGGCATCATCCGCTTTTCACTCAGGGGGGCCGGTATGCGCAGGATGCCCGCGTTCGCGGCAGCACTACTCGTGATCTCGCTCGCACTCGCCGGATGCGGTGCGGGCAGCGACGACAACGCCGGCTCGGACGCGGCGAAAGCCGTTCCGGCGCAGCAGGACGGTCAGGAGGGCGCGGCGGGCGCCGGGGCGGCGGACCGGGCGGCGGAGGCTCCGGGCAGCGAGGGGCAGCCGACGACGGCGCCCTCCCGGGCCGGGACGCATGTGATCCGCACCGCCGAACTCACCGTGCGCGTGAAGGACACCCAGAAGGCGCTCACCGTCGCACGGACGGCGGCCGAGGACGCCGGGGGCGTGGTGGAGGACGAGTCCACCGAGCGCACCGAGGACGCGTATGTGACGTCACGGATCGTGCTGCGGGTCCCGCAGGACGCGTACGACTCGGTCCTCGCCGAACTGGCCGGTACGGGAACGCTGTTGGCCCGCAAGGCGAACGCGAAGGACGTCACCGACCAGGTGGTCGACGTGAACAGCAGGATCGCCTCGCAGCGGGTGAGCGTAGAGCGGATACGGGAGTTGATGGACCGGGCCACCACGCTCGGCGATGTGGTGACGCTGGAGGCGGAACTGAGCACCCGTCAGGCCGCGTTGGAGTCGCTGCTCGCCCAGCAGGCCTCGCTCAAGGACCGTACGACGCTGGCCACGATCACCCTGGAGCTGTCGGAGGCCCCGGTGGTGAAGCCGGCCGAGAAGGAGGAGGACCCCGGATTCCTGGACGCGCTGGCCGGCGGCTGGGACGCGTTCACCGCGACCGTGCGGTGGATCGCCGTGGTCCTGGGCGCGGTGGCGCCGTTCGTGGGGGCGGTGGCCGTGCTGTACGGGCTGTGGCGGCTGGCGCGCCGGCTGCTGCCGACGACGACGGGGGCGCACGGCGGCAGGACCACCGTGGCTCCGGGCCTGCCGGCGACGGGCAGGCCGGGTCCGGTGGCCGACGGAGCCGCGGCAGTCCCGGCAGGTCACGCGGCCCCGGCAGCCCCAGCCGGTCCTGCCGCTCCTGCGGCTCCTGAAGGGCACAGGCCGGCCGGTCCCGCAGGACCGCCCGCAGGACCGCCTCCGCGGCGCGGGCCCGAGGACTGACCGCGCCGCGCCCGCGCCGCCCGCGTAGCGTTCCCCGAGGACACACGGCGAAAGGGACGCGCAATGGCGGCGGAGCGCATGGTGGTCATCGGCGGCGATGCGGCGGGCATGTCCGCCGCATCACAGGCCCGCAGGATGAGAGGGCCGGAGGAGCTGGAGATCGTCGCCTTCGAGCGCGGCCGCTTCACCTCGTACTCCGCGTGCGGCATCCCGTACTGGGTGGGCGGCGAGGTGACGGACCGCGACGAACTGATCGCCCGTACCCCCGAGGAGCACCGCGCCCGCGCCATCGATCTGCGCACCCGCACCGAGGTCATGGAGATCGATGTGCCGGGGCAGCGGGTGCTCGCACGGGATCTCACCGACGGTACGGAGAGCTGGACCGGCTTCGACAAGCTGGTGGTCGCCACCGGCGCAAGCCCCGTACGGCCTCCGCTGCCGGGCATCGACGCGCCGGGCGTGCACGGCGTACAGACCCTCGACGACGGCCAGGCGCTGTTGGACACCCTCGCCGGTACGCGGGGCCGCCGCGCGGTCGTCGTCGGCGCGGGCTATATCGGTGTGGAGATGGCCGAGGCGCTGCTGAAGCGCGGTTACGAGGTCACCGTCGTCCACGGCGACGAGCAGCCGATGGCCACGCTCGACCCGGACATGGGCCGGCTGGTCCATGAGGCGATGGACGGGCTGGGCATCACCACCGTGGGCGGCACACCCGTCACCAAGGTCCTCACCGGGCAGGACGGCCGGGTCCGGGCGGTGGCGACGGAGGACGCCGAGTACCCGGCGGATGTCGTGGTGCTGGGCATCGGCGTCCGGCCGGAGACCACGCTCGCGCGGGCCGCGGGGCTGCCGCTGGGGGCGTACGGCGGGCTGCTCACCGACCGGTCGATGCGGGTGCGCGGCCACGAGAACATCTGGGCGGGCGGCGACTGCGTCGAGGTCCTCGACCTGGTCTCCGGCGCGAACCGCCATCTCGCCCTGGGCACCCACGCCAACAAGCACGGCCAGATCATCGGCGCCAACGCGGGCGGCGGCTATGCCACGTTCCCGGGCGTGGTCGGTACGGCCGTGAGCAAGGTCTGCGACCTGGAGATCGCCCGTACGGGACTGCGCGAGAAGGACGCCCGCCGGGCGGGCCTGCAGTTCGTCACCGCGACCATCGAGTCGACCAACAGCGCCGGTTACTACCCGGGGGCGGCCTTTATGACGGTGAAGATGCTGGCCGAGCGGCGTACGGGCCGGCTGCTGGGCGTCCAGATCGTGGGCCGCGAGGGCTCGGGCAAGCGCGTGGACATCGCGGCGGTGGCACTGACCGCGGGGATGACGGTGGAGCGGATGACCACCCTGGACCTCGGCTACGCCCCGCCGTTCTCCCCGGTCTGGGACCCGGTCCTGGTAGCCGCCCGCAAGGCGACTGCGGCGGTACGGACTGCGGGTATGTGAGGCGAGCACATACAGGCAGCCGTACGGCGGGCATGTACAGCGGTCATATAGGGGACACCCACATGTGCCCGGACACCATGGGTGCCGGGCACATGGATGCGGAGACCGCTCAGCGGGCCGTCTGTGCCGTCCGTGTATGGACGTACTCCACAAGCCGGGTCAGCGCGTCCGGGTCCGTGCTGGGCAGCACCCCGTGGCCCAGATTGAAGACATGCCCCTCCAGACCGGCCGCCGCGTTCAGCACCTCCTGGGCCTTCGTCTCCACCACCCCGGCGGGGGCGAAGAGCACGGCCGGGTCGAGATTGCCCTGGAGCGCCTTGCCGGGCCCGACCCGCCGGGCCGCCTCGTCGAGCGGTACGCGCCAGTCCACGCCGACCACGTCCGCGCCGGCCTCACCCATCGGCCCGAGCAGCTCGCCCGTACCCACACCGAAGTGGATGCGCGGCACACCGTACGGGGCGACCGCGTCGAAGACCTTGGCCGAGGCCGGGAGCACGGAGCGCCGGTAGTCGGCCGGGGCCAGCGCGCCCACCCATGAGTCGAAGAGCTGCACCGCGCTCGCGCCGGCCTCGATCTGCACCTTGAGGAAGGCCGCCGTGATGTCCGCGAGCCGGTCCAGCAGCTCGGCCCAGAGCGCCGGATCGCCGTACATCATGGCCTTGGTGTGCTCGTGGTTACGGGAGGGACCGCCCTCGACGAGATAGCTCGCGAGAGTGAAGGGCGCCCCGGCGAACCCGATGAGCGGGGTGGCACCCAGCTCGCCGGTCAGCATGCCGATCGCCTCGGTGACATACGAGACGTCGTCGGGCGTGAGGTCGCGCAGCCGCGCGAGATCGCCCCGGCTGCGGATCGGGTCGGCGACGACCGGGCCGACGCCCGGCTTGATGTCGAGGTCGAGCCCGATGGCCTTGAGCGGCACCACGATGTCGCTGAAGTAGATCGCCGCGTCGACCTTGTGGCGCCGTACGGGCTGGAGGGTGATCTCGGTGACCAGCTCGGGCCGCATACAGGACTCCAGCATCGGAATTCCCTCACGGACCTTGAGGTATTCCGGCAGCGAGCGGCCCGCCTGCCGCATGAACCAGACCGGCGTGTGCGGGACCGGTTCGCGCCTGCACGCCTTGAGAAAGGCCGATTCGTACGTCTTCGTCTGCTGGCCCTGGGGCCGGTCAATGGCGCTCACGCCCAGAATCTTCGCACGTACCGGCAAGCCGCCGCCCCGGCCCGGGTGTCCCTCCCTGCGCGAGGCGCGCGTTCCGCCTACTCTTCCCCGCATGGCCGCGGCTCAGGGACAGTTTTCCGATCATTCCAACGGCACCGAGGGAACGGACGGCACGGAGGGGGGCTCCGTCCCTTCCGCGTTCCGTACGGCGGTCGAGGCACTGCGGTCGGCCCGGCCGCGTCCCGGGATCGAGATCGAGCCGACCCCGCCGCCCAAGCGGCTCGCACCGTACGCCCACGCCCTGGAGGCGACCGTGGTGGACGGCGACGACGATCTCGCGGACGGCCGGCTGATCCTGCTGCACGACCCGGCCGGGCACGAGGCCTGGCACGGTACGTTCCGGCTGGTGACGCTCGTACGGGCGGAGCTGGAGCCGGAGATGGCCACCGATCCGCTGCTGCCCGAGGTGTGCTGGTCCTGGCTGACCGGCGCCCTGGAGGCGCGCGGGCTGTCGTACGACGAGGCCAGTGGCACCGTCACCCGGGCGGGCTCGTACTACTTCGGCGGTCTGGCCGAGCGCAGGCCGGCCACCCAGATCGAGATCCGGGCGTCCTGGACCCCGCGCGAGGCCCGGGGCGGGGCGCCCGACGCCGCGGCGCATCTCGCGGCCTGGTGCGATCTGCTCGGCCAGGTCGCGGGGCTGCCGCCGGCCGCCCCCGGACCGGTCCAGGGAGCGGCGGAGACGGGCTCGGGCGCAGGTGTGGTCTCCCTGCCCCAGCGGCGCGGCCCGCAGGTCTCCTGACAGCCCCTCACCCCCGTACACCACCGGCCCGCGGCTCCCGCTCGCCCGCCGTCCCGCCGCGACACCCTCGAACCCCCGCCACACGCGTCGACGCGGCGGGGCGGGTCATAGGATGATCGATCACCCGTCCGAATTGCCCGAATTGTTACTCACCAAATCGTGATCATTCCCTAAAGGCGGGCGGTATTGCTGCCGAAGAGGTCAATGACCCTTCAAACACGGTTCGCCCCGGCTTCATCCCCCAGAGCCGGCTCCGTCCCGCACCTTCCCAGGAGGCCTGGTGTCCGTTCTCCTCGAGCAGCCCGCAAGCCTGGTCGCCTACCGCCCGAACAAGCCGACGGCCATGGTCGTCGTGGCCGACCCACGCGTCCGCTCCACCGTCACCCGCCACCTGTGGGCCCTTGGAGTACGTGACGTCATCGAGGCGTCGTCCATCGCGGAGGCACGCCCCCGCGTCGGCAACCCGCGCGACATCTGCGTTGCCGACGTCCACCTGCCCGACGGTTCCGGGCTGACCCTGCTGTCCGAGACCCGGGCGGCCGGCTGGCCCAACGGCCTCGCCCTCTCCGCCGCCGATGACATCGGCGCGGTGCGCAACGCCCTCGCGGGCGGCGTCAAGGGCTATGTCGTGACCGGTACCCGTACGAACATCGGCCACCCCACCCGCCCCGGCGCCGCCCCCATCGGCGCCGGCCAGCGGATGCACCGCCGCCCCCCGGGCGCACCGAGCCACCCGGGCGGCTACCGCGAGCTCTCCGGCCGTGAGGTCGAGGTGCTCAGGCTGGTGGCCGAAGGACAGTCCAACAAGGCCATCGGTGTCTCGATGGGCCTGTCCGCGCTCACCGTCAAGAGCCATCTCGCCCGGATCGCGCGCAAGCTCGGCACGGGCGACCGGGCGGGGATGGTCGCTGTGGCCCTCCGTACCGGCATCATCCACTGAAGCGACTCCCCGCCCCCACCGCCCGTCGACGGAACGTTCCGTCGACGGGCGCCGTCCGTTCACGGATACCCTTGACAGGTGACCGACGCCCAAGAGACCGCAGCAGAGCCAGCACTGCGAACCACCGGGGGCCCGCGGCGGCAGCCGCTCACCGCGCAGCCCCCGGCCGACGTCGAATCGGCGCCGATCCCCTTGTTGGAGCCCCGCGAGGGCATTCCGCCGGTGGTGGCCACCGAAGAAGCCCTGGCCGGGGTGATCGCGGCCTTCGCCGCGGGCACCGGGCCCGTGGCCGTCGACGCGGAGCGCGCGTCCGGTTACCGGTACGGGCAGCGGGCGTATCTCGTCCAGTTGCGCCGCGAGGGCGCGGGCACGGCACTGATCGATCCGGTGGGCTGCCCCGATCTCTCCGGTCTCGGCGAGGCCCTCGCGGAGACCGAGTGGATCCTGCACGCGGCCACCCAGGATCTTCCGTGTCTGCGTGAAATAGGCATGACGCCCACCCGGCTGTTCGACACGGAACTGGCAGGCCGGCTGGCGGGCTTCCCCCGGGTCGGGCTCGGCGCGATGGTCGAGAACGTGCTCGGGTACGCGCTGGAGAAGGGCCACTCCGCCGTGGACTGGTCGACGCGGCCCCTTCCCGAGCCCTGGCTGCGGTACGCGGCGCTCGATGTCGAGCTGCTGGTTGACCTGCGCGACGCGCTGGAGAAGGAACTGGACCGGCAGGGCAAGCTCGACTGGGCGCACCAGGAGTTCGCCGCGATCGCCTCGGCGCCGCCGCCCGCCCCGCGGAAGGACCCCTGGCGCCGTACGTCGGGAATGCACAAGGTGCGCCGGCGCCGTCAGATGGCGGTCGTACGGGAGCTGTGGAACACCCGTGACCGGGTGGCGCAGCGGCGCGACGTCTCCCCGGGCAAGGTGCTGAGCGACACGGCGATCGTGGAGGCGTCGCTGGCGCTGCCGGCGAATGTCCACGCGCTCACCGCGCTGCCGGGGTTCGGCCACCGGATGGGGCGGCGGCAGCTCGAACAGTGGCAGGCGGCGGTCGACCGGGCGCGTGCGCTGCCCGATACGGAGCTGCCGCAGCCGGGCCAGCAGGTCGCGGGCCCGCCGCCGCCGCGCTCCTGGGCGGACAAGGACCCGGAGGCGGCGGCCCGTCTCTCGGCGGCGCGGGCGGCGGTATCGGCGCTGGCGGAGCGGCTGAACATGCCGCAGGAGAACCTGATCACGCCGGACACGGTGCGGCGGGTCTGCTGGGAGCCGCCGCGGGAGCGGACGGCGGAGTCGGTGGAGGCCGCTCTGGCGGAGCACGGCGCGCGGCCCTGGCAGATCGAACAGGTCGCGCCGCTGCTGGCGCGGGCGCTGTCCTCCGTACCGGCGGAGTAGACGCGGGGCCCAGCGGACCGGTGACGACGACCACCGGCCGCGCCCCGGCAACCCCCATAGGCCTGGAGCCGGCCTCGTAGTCGGCCCCGTAGTCGGCCCCGTGGCAAAAACCTGGCAGGGGTGGGCGGGATGGTTACCGGCAAGTAGCATGGGGTGTGGACGTACGCTCCGGCGTGCCCCGCAGCAGTGCCATCCCCACCTGGAGGAGAGCCATCGTGCCTCGTACCGTCAGGGACGTCGTCTTTGTCGACGGCGTCCGCACCCCGTTCGGCAAGGCGGGCCCGAAGGGCATGTACCACGAGACCCGCGCCGACGATCTCGTCGTGAAGGCGATCCGGGAGCTGCTGCGCCGCAACCCGGATCTCGACCCGGCCCGGATCGACGAGGTCGCCGTCGCCGCGACCACGCAGATCGGTGACCAGGGCCTCACCCTCGGCCGTACCGCGGGCATCCTCGCGGGGCTGCCGCAGTCCGTGCCGGGCTATTCGGTCGACCGTATGTGCGCGGGCGCGCTGACCGCGGTGACCACCACCGCCGGTTCCATCGCCTTCGGCGCGTACGACATCGTCGTGGCGGGCGGTGTCGAGCACATGGGGCGGCACCCGATGGGCGAGGGCGTGGACCCCAACCCGCGGTTCGTGAGCGAGCGGCTCGTGGACGACTCCGCCCTCTTCATGGGGATGACGGCCGAGAATCTGCACGACCGCTTCCCGCATCTCACCCGTCAGCGCGCCGACGAGTACGCGGTGCGGTCGCAGGAGAAGGCGGCCAAGGCGTACGCGAACGGCCTGATCCAGCAGGACCTGGTGCCGATCTCCATCCGCCGTACCGACCCCGCCGCGGGCGAGACCGGCTGGGGGCTGGCCACCGCGGACGAGCCGATGCGGCCGGGTACGACGCTGGAGGGGCTGGCCGGGCTGAAGACCCCGTTCCGGCCGCACGGAAGGGTGACGGCGGGCAACTCGGCGGGGCTCAACGACGGTGCCACCGCCTCCCTGATCGCCGCCGAGGACTTCGCGCGCGAGCAGGGGCTGCCGGTCAGGATGCGGCTCGTCTCGTACGCCTTCGCGGGCGTCGAGCCCGAGGTGATGGGGTACGGGCCGATCCCGGCGACGGAGAAGGCGCTCGCCAAGGCGGGGCTGTCGATCTCCGACATCGGGCTGTTCGAGATCAACGAGGCCTTCGCCGTACAGGTGCTGGCCTTCCTCGACCACTACGGCATCGCGGACGACGACGAGCGCGTCAACCAGTACGGCGGCGCGATCGCGTTCGGCCATCCGCTGGCCTCCTCCGGCGTACGGCTGATGACGCAGCTCGCCCGGCAGTTCGAGGCACACCCGCAGGTCCGGTACGGACTGACCACGATGTGCGTCGGCTTCGGCATGGGCGCGTCGGTCATCTGGGAGAACCCGCACTTCGACGGAGGCACCAAGTGAGCACCGCTGAACTCCTGAAGGGCGCGGCCGAGCTGTTCCCCGACGAGGTCGTGACCCAGGCGCACGTACGCCATCTCGACCTCCCCGCGGGCGCCGGGCGCTTCGCGCTGATCACGCTGGACAACGGTCTCGACCACACCAAGCCCACCACCTTCGGCCCGCAGTCCCTGGCCAATCTGGACGCGGCGCTCGCGCGGGTCGAGGCCGAGGCGGCCGAGGGCACCATCGTCGGGGTGGGGGTGACCGGCAAGCCGTTCATCTTCGCCGTCGGCGCGGACCTCAAGGGTGTGGAGCTGCTGAAGCGCCACGAGGACGCCCTCGCGATCGGCCGGGGCGGCCACGAGGTCTTCAAGCGACTCGCCTCGCTGGCCGTGCCGACCTTCGCGTACTACAACGGCGCGGCGATGGGCGGCGGCGTCGAGATCGGTCTGCACTGCCGGTATCGCACAGTGTCGGCGGCGCTGCCCGCGTTCTCGCTGCCCGAGGTCTTCCTCGGTCTGGTGCCGGGCTGGGGCGGCTGCACGCTGCTGCCGAACCTGATCGGCGCCGACCGCGCGGTCTCGGTCGTCATCGAGAACTCGCTCAACCAGAACAAGCAGCTCAAGGGCCCCCAGGTGCATGAGCTGGGCATCGCGGACGCGATCTTCGAGGGCGCCGACTTCCTGGAGCAGTCGCTGCGCTGGACCGCGTCGGTGCTCACCGGCGAGCTGGAGGTCGTACGGCCCGCGGTGGACCGGGGCGAGGCCTGGGACCAGGCCGTCGCGCGGGGCAGGGCCTTCGCCGACTCCAAGGTGCACGGCGCGGCCCCCGCCGCGTGCCGCGCGCTGGACATCATCGCCGCGGCCAAGGACGGCGATCTCCAGGCGGGCTTCGACGCCGAGGACCGGGCCCTCGCGGACCTGATCATGGGCGGTGAGCTGCGCTCGGGGATCTACGCCTTCAATCTGGTGCAGCGGCGCGCCAAGCGCCCGGTGGGGGCGCCGGACAAGGCGCTGGCCCGTCCGGTCACCAAGGTCGGCGTCGTGGGCGCCGGGCTGATGGCCTCTCAGCTCGCGCTGCTCTTCCTGCGCCGGCTCGAAGTCCCGGTCGTCCTCACGGACATCGACCAGGAGCGGGTCGACAAGGGTGTCGGCTATGTGCATGCCGAGATCGACAAGCTGCTGCTGAAGTCCCGTATCAACCAGGACAAGGCGAACCGGCTCAAGGGCCTGGTCTCGGGCGTGCTGGACAAGGCGGAGGGCTTCGCGGACGCGGACTTCGTGATCGAGGCCGTCTTCGAGGAGATGGGCGTCAAGCAGCAGGTGTTCGCGGAGGTCGAGGCGGTCGCCCCGGCGCACGCGATCCTCGCCACCAACACCTCGTCGCTGTCGGTCTCGGAGATGGCGTCGAAGCTGAAGCACCCCGAGCGGGTCGTGGGCTTCCACTTCTTCAACCCGGTCGCGATCCTGCCGCTGCTGGAGATCGTGCGCGGTGAGCGGACCGACGACGCGGCGCTGGCGACGGCGTTCGGCGTGGCGAAGAAGCTCAAGAAGACGGCGGTACTGGTGAAGGACGCCCCGGCGTTCGTCGTCAACCGGATCCTCACCCGCTTCATGGGCGAGATCCAGAACGTCATCGACGAGGGCACGCCGGTCGCGGTGGCGGAGCGCGCGGTGGAGCCGCTGGGGCTGCCGATGTCGCCGCTGGTCCTGCTGGAGCTGGTCGGGCCCGCGATCGGGCTGCATGTCTCGGAGACGCTGCACCGCGCGTTCCCGGACCGCTTCACGGTCTCGGAGAATCTCGCGGCGGTCGTGGCGGCGGGCAAGCGCGGCTTCTACGTCTACGACTCGGGTGCGCCGGAGCTGGATCCGGAGGTCGCCGCGCTGCTCAAGCAGGGCGGTACGGTCCTGACGGAGGAGCAGACCCGGGCGCGCGTGCTGGACGCGGTGGCGCAGGAGATCGGTCTGATGCTGGCCGAGGGCGTCGTCGCGGAGGCCCAGGACATCGACCTCTGTCTGATCACGGGTGCGGGCTGGCCGTTCCACCTGGGCGGCATCGCACCGTACCTGGACAGGGAGGGCGTGTCCGAGCGGGTGAACGGCAAGCGGTTCCTGGAGCCGGGTCTGGCGAGCGTGCCGGCGTAGCGCTCCGTTCTCGGGCGCCGGGCGGTCCGGTTCCGGGCCGTCCGGCGCCCGTCCCGCGTTCGTCCGGCGTTCGAGGGCTTGAGCACAGCGGCGCCGGTCGTGTCAGACCTGTCGCCATGCCTCCAGGGCCAGGCCGGGTTCCGCCTTCTGACGGGCCAGGCGCAGAGTGCCGTCCTCGGCGAAGGCGGCCAGGACCACCCGGCCGCGGCCGTCCAGGGCCAGGGCCGGGGCGCCCACGCAGGGTTCGCCGGAGGGGGTCCAGTGCAGGCCCGCGGCCTCGTTCTCGGTCGGGTACGCGGCGACGCGCGGGCGGCCGTCGGGGCCGCGCTGGGCGAGGATCGTGCAGTCGTGGCCGTCGACGGGGGTACGGAGCAGGGCCGGCGGGCCGGTGCCGGGGCCGCCCAGCGAGACGGGTCCGGTGCCGGGGCGCCAGGCGCGGACCGTACCGACCCCGGGGTCGCGCCAGAAGCGGGTGAGCCGCCCCGGTCCGGTGCGCTCGGCGGTGAGGGTGCCGGGCGCGACGGCGGCCGCGGGCTCGTCCTCGGCGCGTTCCAGGGCCGCTTCGGGCTTTCCGCGCAGCCAGCGCACCATGGAGTCCCCGGCCGGTACGAGCACGTCGATCGCACCGTGGTCGGTGACGGCGGCGGCCGGCTCGCCGGTCAGTTCCGTCCCCTCGGCGTTCGCGCCGCCCCAGGCCTGCCAACGGCCGCTGGGCGCCTGGTGTTTGGCCGAGAGGCCGCCATTGGCGTTCCGTACGAAGAGATGCACGGAGCCGGTGGTGTCCAGTACCGCCGAGGGCAGACCGATGCGGGCGGCCTTCCCGTGGTCCTTGCCGTGCGGGTTGCCCAGGGAGTGCCAGTCCCGCAGCGGACGGCCCGTCTGGAACTGGACGGCGTGCACCAGATCCGTATCGTCGGGGCCATCGGCACGCGGACGTTTCCGCACCGCCAGCAGATGGACGAAGCCCTCGGCGCTCTGGGCGATGGACAGATACGGCAACAGGCCCTGGGCGGCGAGCAGTTCGGGCCCCGACCAGTCGGGGCCGCCGGTCCGGGTCTCGGTCCTGCGGAGCACCCCTCCGCCGTCGGCGCGTACGCGGTGAGCCTGCCGTCCTTGCCGCGCAGCAGCCAGCCGGCCGTGGCGGGCAGGGAGGTGTCGGCGGGGAGCGCGAGGGGCGTGCGGCGCGACTCACGGGCGACATCGGCGGCCCCGCCCGTACCGTCTCCCGACCGTTTCGACGTCCGTCCGGACCTCGGTGTCATGGCCTGGCGCCACCTTCCCGAGCGCTGGAAACCCGGAGCCCGATGATACTCGCGGGTACTCCGGCGGGCCCGTGAGCCCTGGTGCTGTGGCAGGCTGCCGGGATGCGGATGCAGCTCATCGTCGACGCGGCGAATGTGGTCGGTTCCGTCCCCGACGGATGGTGGCGCGACCGGCGCGGGGCCGCCGAGCGGCTGCGCGACTCCCTGGTGCCGTACGCGGAGAGCGGGATCGACGGCTGCCCGGGGCCGGTCGAGGTGGTGCTCGTCGTCGAGGGCGCGGCCCGGGATGTGACGCCGGTGCCGGGGGTACGGGTCGAGCCCGCGCCCGGCAGCGGCGACGACGGGATCGTGGAGCTGGCGGCGCGGGCCGAGGAGGAGGGCGCCGGGTGTGTCGTGGTGACGGCCGACCGGGAGCTGCGCCGCCGGGTGACGGCCCATGGGGCGCGCTGCGTGGGGCCCAGGACGGTGCGTCAGCCGCCGGGCGGGCGCCCGTAGAGTGCGTCGGTCTCCTGGCGGGCGCTTCCTGGTGAGCGTACGTAGAACACCGCGCCGTCGACCGTCGCCGGGAGCGGCTCGTAGTGCCGTGCCAGCAGCGCCCGGAGAGTGGGCAGCCGGTCGGGGGCGAAGGGCTTGCCGCGCGAGTCGTCGACGATCAGGGCCGGGGGGCGGGCGCGCAGTTCGGCGGTGAACACGGGCCAGGCGCCCGCCACACCGTACTTCTCGCCGACCCCGGGGCCGTCCCGCCCGCCGCTGTAGTTGGTGAGCAGACCGGCCGTCAGATAGCGGCTGGCGGGGGTGCGGTCGGCGAGCCAGTACGTCTCGGGGTGTATCCCCCAGACCAGGATCCGGTCGGCGGGCGCGGTCAGGGCCCGTACGGAGTCGGCGAGGCGCTGGGCGTGTACCAGTTCGGGGCGGGGCGCGAGCAGGCCCCAGGCGAGGAACAGCACGCAGACGCAGCCGGTGGTGAGCAGTGCGGACGCGACGCGTTCGGGGTGCAGCGGGCGCAGGGCCGCGGTCGCCAGCAGGACCAGCGGCGGTACGAGTTGCAGGAAGTAGTGGCCGAAGAAGTGGAAGCCGGCCACGACGGCGACGGCCGAGGCGGCGAGCCAGACCCACAGGTCCGCGGTGCCTCGCCGGGCGCGGACGAGCGATGTGGGCAGCCCGGCGCAGGCGAGGCAGAGCAGGGCGGTGTTGGCCAGGCCCCGGAAGAGGACGTGCAGTTCGGAACCGGTGAAGGTGGCGTACGCGGCCGAGCCCGTCACCGTCCAGAACAGAAAACCGGCCGGGTCGGTGAGCAGGGCCGCGCCGAGGACCGGCAGTACGAGTCCGGCGGCCAGCCGGGGCAGCCCCGCCCGTCCGGCGGCACCGGCTCCGCTTCGTGCCCCGCGGGCCGCGGAGTGCCGGAGCAGCCACAGGACGGGGACGAGGACGGCGCCGCCGGTCTGTTTCGTCAGCAGCGCCCCGGCGACCGCGAGTCCGGCCGCGCCCGCGCGACCGCGGCCCGCACACCACATCGCGGCGGCGGTGAAGGGCAGTATGAAGACCTCGAACGTGGCGGCCTGGGTGTCCTCGGGGTTGAGGCCGGTGGCCAGCAGCGGGTGGAGGACCCCGGCGATCCTGCCCGCCCGGTCGCCCCAGCGGTCGCGCGCCACGGCGGCGAGCAGGACGGCCGTGAGCAGGTGGGCCAGCACGGCGAGCGCCTTCATCGCGTACAGGGACTCGTCGCCGAAGAGCGTGAAGGCGGTCTCGTACAGCCAGGGCAGCAGCGGCGGCTTGCGGTCGACGACGGTCTCGTACAGCGCTCCTCCGTCGGCCAGTATCCGCGCCTGTACGGCGAGATAGCCCTCGTCGGGGCTCCACAGGGGGTGGCGTAGGGAGGGGATCCGGGTGACCAGGACGAGCAGGGCCAGCGCGGGGAGGAGGCGCCGCCAGTAGCCGGTGGTACGGGGGGCCGCGGCCGGTGCGGTACGGCGGCCCGGCGGCCCGTACCGCAGGGCGGAGGGCGGCGGCTCGGCGAGCACGGCGGGCGGGCCGGAACGAGCCGCTGCCGCCCTCAGTGGGAGGCTCCGAGGCGGCTGTGCCCACGTCCGTACAGGGCGTAGAGGACGAGTCCGACGGCCATCCAGATCCCGAAGCGCAGCCAGGTCTCGGCGGGCAGATTGAGCATCAGCCACAGCGAGGCGAGCATGGACGCGACCGGCAGATACGGGACGAACGGGGTACGGAAGGACCGGGGCAGTTCGGGACGGCGCCGGCGCAGCAGGATCACGCCTGCCGCGACCACCACGAAGGCGAACAGCGTGCCGATATTGACCAGTTCGGCGAGTTCCTGGATGGAGGTGAGCCCGGCGACGACCGCGACGACCAGCCCGAGCAGCACGGTCGAGCGGTAGGGCGTGCCGAAGCGCGGGTGGACCTGGGAGAAGGTCCTGGGAAGGAGTCCGTCGCGGCTCATCGCGAAGAACACCCGGGTCTGGCCGAGGAGCAGGATCATGCAGACGGAGGTGAGGCCGACGGCCGCGCCGAAGCTGATGAGCCCGGCCCAGAAGGGATGGCCGACGGACTTGAAGGCGTCGGCGAGCGGGGCGTCCACCGAGAGCTGTGTGTAGTGCTGCATGCCGGTGACGACGAGCGAGACGGCGACATAGAGCACGGTGCAGATGAAGAGCGAGCCGAGGATGCCGCGCGGGACGTCGCGCTGGGGTCTCACGGTCTCCTCGGCGACGGTGGCGACGATGTCGAAGCCGATGAAGGCGAAGAAGACGACAGCCGCGGCGGTGAAGATGCCCATGACACCGAAGTCGGTGGGGGTATAGCCGACGATGAGCTGGATCAGCGGGGCGGTCAGGCCTCCCGCGGCGGGCCGGGGCTCGGCGGGCGGGATGAACGGCTGGTAGTTCGACGCGGTGATGAAGAAGGCGCCGACGACGATCACGATGAGGACGACGGTGACCTTGACGGCGACGACGACGGCGGTCACCCGCGAGGAGAGCTTCACTCCGGCGACGAGGACGGCGGTCAGGGCGAGTACGAGGATGAAGGCGAGCAGATCGAAGCCGAACCGGTCGCCGTGGGTGCCGGACAGGGGCTCGGGCAGGCTCAGCCCCGCGTTGCTCAGCAGCAGGCGCACATAGCCGGACCAGCCGACCGCCACGACCGCGCAGCCCAGGGCCAGTTCGAGGACCAGATCCCAGCCGATGATCCACGCGGGCAGCTCGCCCAGCGAGGCGTACGCGAAGGTGTACGCAGAACCGGCCACCGGTACGGTCGAGGCGAACTCGGCGTAGCAGAGGGCGGCCAGACCGCAGACGACGCCCGAGACGACGAACGCGAGCGCGGTGGCGGGGCCCGCGTTCTCCCGGGCGACCACTCCGGTCAGTACGAAGATGCCGGTACCGATGATCACTCCGACGCCGAAGACCGTGAGATCGAGGGCGGAGAGCGACTTCCTGAGCGCGAACTCGGGGTCCTCGGTGTCACGGATGGACTGTTCCACGCCCTTGGTGCGGAACAGCCCCTCCCCCACCGGTTCCGGGGCATGCTGTGTACTCACCGGCGTACCTCCGTGCGCGCGTCGTTCCCGACATGATCGAGAGGCCGCGCACCGCCCGGTACCCGCAACGTCGAATTTCACACGGATGGGCCGGTCGGACCACCCGTACAGGGCGGACCGACCGGCCCATCAGCCGTTCGGGGGACCGCCGCCTCAGTCGCGGGCGGCCTCGGTGGGCGAGTCCTCCAGCCGGCCGTCCAGCCGTGCGACCAGACCGGTGACCTGGCGGGCGATGTCCGGGGCGGTGAGGCCGATCTCGGCCAGGACCTCCTTGCGGGAGGCGTGGTCGAGGAAACGCGGCGGGATGCCGAAGTCCCGCAGCGGTACGTCGACACCGGCGTCGCGCAGGCTCTGGGCGATCGCGGAACCGACGCCTCCGACGCGGCTGTTGTCCTCGACGGTGACGACGACGCGGTGCTGCTCGGCGAGCGGGGCGAGCGCCTCGTCCACCGGCTTGACCCAGCGCGGGTCGACCACGGTGGTGGTGATGCCCTGCTTGTCGAGGAGCCCGGCGATCTCCAGGCACATCGGGGCGAGCGCTCCGACGGAGACCAGCAGGACGTCCGCCGGGCCCTCGGCCGGCCTGCGCAGCACGTCCATACCGCCGACGCGGCCGACGGCGGCGACGGCCGGTCCCACGGCGCCCTTGGAGAAGCGGACCACCGTCGGGGCGTCGTCGATCGCCACCGCCTCGCGGAGCTGGGCGCGTACCTGGTCGGCGTCGCGCGGCGCGGCGATCCGCAGGCCGGGCACGACCTGGAGGATCGACATGTCCCACATGCCGTTGTGCGAGGCGCCGTCGGTGCCGGTGATCCCCGCGCGGTCGAGGACGAACGTCACTCCGCAGCGGTGCAGGGCGACATCCATCAGGACCTGGTCGAAGGCCCGGTTGAGGAAGGTGGCGTAGACGGCGAAGACGGGGTGGAGCCCGCCGGTGGCCAGGCCCGCCGCGGAGACCGCGCCGTGCTGCTCCGCGATGCCGACGTCGTACACCCGGTCGGGGAAGATCTTCGCGAACCGGTCGAGGCCCACGGGGTGGAGCATGGCCGCCGTGATGGCGACGATGTCCTCGCGCTCCCTGCCGAGCTTGACCATCTCCTCGCCGAACACGGATGTCCAGTCGACGCCCGAGGAGGCGATGGGGAGTCCGGTGTCGGGGTGGATCTTCCCCACGGCGTGGAAACGATCCGCCTCGTCCGCGAGCGCGGGCTGGTAGCCGCGGCCCTTCTCGGTGAGGCAGTGCACGATGACCGGGCCGCCGAAGCGCTTGGCGCGCAGCAGCGCGGACTCCAGGGCCTCGATGTCATGGCCGTCGATGGGGCCGACGTACTTGAGGCCGAGGTCCTCGAACATGCCCTGGGGGGCGATGAAGTCCTTGAGGCCCTTCTTGGCGCCGTGCAGGGTGTCGTAGAGGGGCCTGCCGACGACGGGGGTGCGCTCCAGGATGTCCTTGCCGCGGGCCAGGAAGCGTTCGTAGCCGTCGGTGGTGCGCAGGGTGGCGAGGTGGTCGGCGAGGCCGCCGATGGTCGGTGAGTACGAGCGCTCGTTGTCGTTGACGACGATGACGAGCGGGCGGTCCTTGGCGGCGGCGATGTTGTTCAGCGCCTCCCAGGCCATGCCGCCGGTGAGCGCGCCGTCTCCGGTGACCGCGACCACGTGGTCGTCCTTCTTGAGGACCTGGTTGGCCTTGGCGATGCCGTCGGCCCAGCCGAGCACGGTGGAGGCGTGCGAGTTCTCGATGACGTCGTGCTCGGACTCGGCGCGGGACGGGTATCCCGACAGGCCGCCCTTGCTCTTGAGCCGGGAGAAGTCCTGACGGCCGGTGAGCAGTTTGTGGACGTACGACTGGTGACCCGTGTCGAAGAGGATCTTGTCCTTGGGCGAGTGGAAGACACGGTGCAGGGCGATGGTCAGCTCGACGACACCGAGGTTCGGGCCGAGATGGCCGCCGGTCTTGGAGACGGCGTCCACCAGGAAGGACCGGATCTCCGCGGCCAACTGCTCAAGCTGCTCCGGGCCGAGCCGGTCCAGATCGCGGGGGCCTCTGATGCGGGTCATCAACTCCCATTCGCCCACCCCCGCCCCTGCTCGGCGCGCGTCGCGCGGCACTTGCTTCACTGTGCCTCCTTGCGTGTGAGCTTGCGATTGAGCTGTCGGGCTGTGCCGATCCGGCGAGTCTAATGTTCCGCCCGCGCCGGTCGTCAGTGGGCTGTGGATTGTTCATCACTCGATCGGACGTATGTAGGTCATATGGGCGTCATCCGGAACACACCTGTGCCCGGCACCCCGGGAAGGGTGCCGGGCACGGGCCCGTACGGACGCGCGTGAGCCGCCGGTCAGGCGCGGCCCGCGGTCTTCTGCGTCTTGCGGGTGATGGAGTCGATGACGACTGTGGCGAGAAGCACACCGCCGGTGATCATGTACACGATCGGGGTGGCAATGCCCTGGAGGGCGAGGCCGTACTGGATCGAGGTGATCACCATGACACCGAGCAGCGCGTTCCAGGTGCGGCCGCGGCCGCCGAAGAGGCTGGTGCCGCCGATGACGGCCGCCGCGATCGCGTTCATCAGCAGGTCGCCGGTGCCGGCGCCCTGGTTGGCGGCGGCGATCTTGGAGGCGATGAAGAGACCGCCGACGGCGGCGAACGTACCGGCGATCGAGTAGACCGAGACCCGGATCAGCGTGACATTGATGCCCGCGCGGCGGGAGGCCTCGACGCTGCCGCCGAGCGCGAAGATCTTGCGGCCGTAGGTGGTGCGGCGCAGTACGAAGTCGGTGATGACCAGCACCGCCAGGAAGACCACCAGGGCGAGGGGCAGACCCTTGTACTGGTTGAACATGATCGCCGCGGCGAAGGCCACGACGGCGAGGACGGCCGTACGCAGCACGATCTCGCTCAGCGGCCGGGACGGCACACCGGCCGCCTCGCGGCGGCGGCTGTCCAGGAAGGAGGTCACGAAGAACACCACGACCGCGACGAGGGCGAGCCCGTAGGCGGCGGCCACATCGGTGAAGTAGTACGTGGTGAGCTGGGCGACCACGCTGTCCGCCGGCAGGTTGATGGTGCCGGAGTCGCCCAGGAGCTGGAGCATGAAGCCGAGCCAGAAAAGCAGACCGGCCAGGGTGACGGCGAACGCGGGCGCGCCGATACGCGCGAAGAAGAAGCCGTGGATCGCGCCGATGAGCGCGCCGCCGGCGATGGCGATCACCAGAGCCAGCCAGTCGTTCACCCCGTGGGTGACGCTCAGCACGGCGAAGAGGGCGCCCGACACACCGCTGACCGAGCCGACCGACAGGTCGATCTCGCCGAGCAGCAGGACGAAGACGATACCGGTGGCGATCATGCCGGTGCCGACCATGGCCACGGAGATGTTGCTGAGGTTCTCCGCGGACAGGAAGTTCGAGTTCAGGCTCTGGAAGACGACACAGATGATCAGCAGACCGAGGACGACCGGGATGGAGCCCAGGTCACCGGCGCGTATCTTGCGCTTGAACTCGGCCAGATAGCCGCCGAACCCCTGCTCCCTTACGAGCAGCCGCGGGTCGACCGCGGTGACCGCGCCGTCCGCGGCCGCGGGCGCGTCGACCGCCGCGGGGGCCTTGTCCAGCGACGTGGTCGCCTGGCCGGCCGAGGGGGAGGTGTTCTCCGTACTCACTTCTGAACCTCCACGGTGCGCGACTGGCGGCGGGTCACGGCGTTGTCCGTGGCTCCGGTGATGGCCGCGATGATCTCTTCCTGCGAGGTGGACGCCACGTCGAAGACGCCGTTGTTGCTGCCGAGCCTGAGCACGGCCACCTTGTCGGCGACGGCCTTGACGTCCGCCATGTTGTGGCTGATGAGCAGTACGGCGAGACCGCGCTCGCGCAGCCGCTCGACCAGGTCGAGCACCTGGGCCGTCTGCTCCACGCCGAGGGCCGCGGTCGGCTCGTCGAGGATGACGAGCTTGGGCTCGCCGAGCATGGACCGCGCGATGGCCACGGTCTGGCGCTGACCGCCGGAGAGCGAGGCGATCGGGATACGGACGCTCGGGATACGGATCGACAGGGTGGTGAGCAGCTCGCGCGAGCGGCGCTCCATCTCGACCTCGTTGAGCACGCCCCAGCTCCGCAGTTCACGGCCGAGGAAGAGGTTGCCGACGACATCGATGTTGTCGCACAGCGCGAGGTCCTGGTAGACGGTGGCGATGCCCAGGTTCTGGGCGTCGTGCGGCCTGGTGATCGACACGGGCCTGCCTTCCCACTCGATGACGCCGTCATCGATGGGGTGCACGCCGGCGATGGTCTTCACCAGCGTGGATTTCCCGGCGCCGTTGTCGCCGACCAGGGCGACCACCTCACCGGAGTGGACCTCAAGCTCTACATCGGTGAGCGCCTGGACGGCACCGAATCGCTTGGAGACCCCTCGCAACGCCAGCACGGGCGTAGCGGTCACGTGAACCATCTCCTTCGCCGCCTGACCGGCGGGGATGCCGCGCCGGGGGGAGGCGCGGAGGTCGAGCAGAAGAGAACGGACGGGGCCGGCCACGCGGTGCGGGGGCACGGTGCGCGGCACGGCGGCCGGGGTGGTTCCATCCGGCACCCCGCCCTAGCTGCGGGGCTGTTGAGTGGGCGGGGTGCCGGACAGGCTTCACCGGGGCAGGTCGCCGGACGGGCCGGCAGGGACCTGGGGCCTCTCGCGAGAGACCCCGGGGCCCCGGAAGACCTACTTCAGACCGATCGCGTCACAGGCGGCCTTGTAGCCACCGGTGCAGATCTCGCCGACCGTGTAGATGCCGTCCTTGATGACGGTGTCGTTGATGTTGTCCTTGGTCAGGGAGACGACCGGGACGAGCACCGACGGAACACCCTTGGTGGTCGGGCTGTCGACGGTGTCCTTGGCGATGGAGTCCAGCTTCTCGCCCTTGGCGAGCGCGACGGCCATCTCGGCGGCCACGGCGGCCTCTTCGGGGTAGGACTTGTAGACGCTCATGAACTGCTCGCCCGCGACGATGCGCTGCACACCGGCGAGTTCGGCGTCCTGGCCGGTGACCGGCGGGAGCTTGGTGAAGCCGGCGCCCTTGAGGGCGGTGATGATACCGCCGGCCATGCCGTCATTGGCGGAGTAGACACCGATGATCTTGTCCTTGCCGATGGCGGCGATGGCGCCCTCCATGTTGGCGTTGGCGTTCTCCGGCTTCCACTCCTTGGTGTCGTACTCCTTGCCGATGTTCACCTTGCCGTCGAGCTGGGAGTGCGCGCCCTTCTTGAACAGGGCGGCGTTCGGGTCGGTCACGGCGCCGTTCATCATCACGATGTCGCCGGACTTGGCCTTGTCGCCGAGCGCTTCGAGAAGCGCCTTGCCCTGGACCCGGCCGACCTCTTCGTTGTCGAAGGAGGTGTAGGCGTCGATCGGCCCCTCGGCCAGTCGGTCGTACGCCACGACCGGTATGCCGGCCTCCTTGGCCTTGGTCACCGAGCTGGCGATGGCCTTGGAGTCGACGGCGTCCACGACGAGCACGTCGACCTTGTTGGTGATCATCGTGTCGACCTGCTGGTTCTGCAGAGTCGCATCCTGCTTGGCGTTGGCGTAGACGACCTTGCCGGTTCCGTCGGTCAGCTCGCTGACCTTCTTCTCCAGCAGCGGCTTGTCGAACTTCTCGTACCGGGCGGTCTCGTTCTCCGGCAGGAGCAGCCCGATCGTGATCGGGCCCTTGTTGTCCGACTTCGACGCTTCGGCGCTGTCACCGGACTCCTTCGCGCTGCCACAGGCGGCGAGGGAGACGGCCAGCGCGGTGGTGGCGGTGGCCACGGCAGCACGACGCATCTTTGCGTTCACTTCACAAACCTCCCTGACGAGGCCGCGTCGTTGCGGCCGAGGTGGCTGGAAGTCAACTCGGCTCCGGGGTCGGCGTCAAGGAGTAAATCCTTAACGAGATGACAACGGTGCCATTCGTTATCTAAGTGAAGGCAGGCGTGGTGGCTGGAATGACACTTTCCAAAAGGGTCGAATCGCCCATCTCGCTCAGTACGAGGGCGAGTGCGCCGAGCACCTCGGCCCGGCCGCCGAGCGCCCCGGGAAGCACCGAGAGCTGCCGGGCGGCGCTGGGTATCGCGTACCGGGAGACCGACTCGCGGATGGGTCCCAGCACCAGTTCCCCAGCCTCCGCCAAATCCCCGCCGAGCACCACCCGGCTGGGGTTCAGGAGATTGCACAGGTTCGCCACCCCGCTGCCGATGTGGCGGCCCACGTCGGCGACGACCCGGCGGCAGCCCGGGTCGCCCTCGCGGGCGAGCTGGACGACGCGCTCCATCGTCAGATCGGCGCCGTGGCTGGACTCCAGGAGCGGCAGGACATACCGGGCGGCGGTGAAGGTCTCCAGGCAGCCGCGGTTGCCGCAGCGGCAGACCGGGCCCGACTCGTCCAGCGTGATGTGGCCGATCTCACCGGCCGTACCGCCGGGTCCCCGGTAGATCTGGCCGTCTATGACCAGACCGGCGCCGACCCCGCTCGCGACCTTGATGTACGCCAGGTCCCTGACCCCGCGGCCGCTCCCCCAGACCAGCTCGCCGAGCGCGCCCAGGTTGGCGTCGTTGTCCACGTACACCGGTACGCCCAGCCGCGCGGCCAGTTCGTCGCTGGGGTTGATACCGCTCCAGCCCGGCAGTATCGAGGTGGAGCCGAGCGTGCCCGACTCGACGTCGATCGGCCCCGGCACACCGAGTCCGACGCCGACCACCTTGGCGCGGCTGACTCCGGTGGTCACGATCAGCCGCTCGACCAGCTCCTCGGCACGGCCGAATCCCTGGGCGGAGGAGGCGTCCACGTCGAGCGGCTCGGACTCCTCCGCGAGCACCTGGTGGGCGAGATTGCCGACGGCGACACGCAGGTGGGTGTGGCCGAAGTCGACCCCGATGACGATGCCGGCGTCGCCGCTGAGCGAGACGCTGCGGGCCCGGCGCCCGCCCGCCGAGGTGGGCGTGACCTGGACCGTGCCGCCGTCCTTCAGCTCGCGGACGATATTGGAGACCGTGGCCGCCGACAGTCCCGTGCTCCGGGCGATCTCCGCCTGGGTGAGCGAACCGGCCATACGCACCGCGCGTACGACCCGTTCGAGGTTGGCCCGGTGCAGAGACGACTGCGACCCTGGAGTCTCCACGACTCATCCACTCCTGCCCTTGGCAGGCGGCACGACCGCCGCCGCCGGCCGGGGCCGCGCCAATGAGACCCCGACGTATCTCCAACTTGTGAACCCTAAGCTCAGCCTTTCGGGCCGCTCCCCGTCAAGACCTTGAGCAATGCGGAAGGCAGCAAACCGCCCGCCGACCAGTGCCGACGGGCGGTTCGTACGATTCGTGCCGCTAGGAGGCGTCCGCTACTTCAGGGCTCCCGCTGTGAGACCGGCCACAACCTGGCGCTGGAAGATGATGTACGCGCCGAGCACCGGCAGCATCGCCATCACCAGTCCGGCGAACAGACCCGACCAGTCGCCCTTGTACCCCTGGCTGACCGCGAGCTGCACCAGGCCCTGCGAGAGGACCTTCTTCTCCGGGTCGGTGTTCAGCACCGTGGGCAGCAGGTACTGGTTCCACTGGCCCAGGAAGTTGAAGATCCCGACGCTGATCAGGCCCGGCCTGGCCATCGGCAGCATCACCTGGAAGAAGGTCCGGGTGTGCGAGGCGCCGTCGATGATCGCCGCTTCCGCCACCGAGGTGGGCAGCGTTCTGAAGAAGGAGGTCAGGAAGAAGACCGTGAAGGGCAGCGAGTAGGCGATGTAGACCAGGATCAGGCCGTGGATGGTGTTCAGCAGGCCCAGGTTGTTCAGCACGTAGAACAGCGGGACCAGGGCCAGGATGACCGGGAAGCTCATCCCGCCGATGAACAGGTAGTAGATGAAGCGGTTCCCCGGGAACTCGAAGCGCGCCAGGACGTACGCGGCCATCGAGCCGAGCAGCAGCGTCCCCACCAGTGAACCGGCCACCACCAGAATGGTGTTGAGGAAGTAGTCGCTCATATGCGCCTGGGTCCAGGCGCGCGACCAGTTCTCGAAGTGCAGGGTGTCCGGCAGCGACCACGGCTTGGTGAAGATGGACTTGTCGTCCTTGAAGGACGTCATGACCGCCCACAGCAGCGGCATCACGACCAGGATGGCCCAGATGACCAGCACACCGTGCGAGAAGAGGTTGAGGACGCCGCCGCCCTTGGTCTCCTTCGCGGGCCGCGGCGCCGCCGTCTTGGCGAGCGGCCGGGCCTCGGCGGCCGGGGCCGGTTCCTGGGCACCGGCGGGGGGAGGGGTGTCAGTGGTCTTCATCAGAACTCCAGCCGCTCGCGTCGGCCCAGCCGCATCACGACGGCGGCGAAGGCCAGCGTGACGACGAGGAGGGCGACTCCGATCGTGGTCGCATAGGCCGCCTGACCGTCACGGAACGCCTTCTGGTAGACGAGCAGGGTCAGTACGTTGGTGGAATCGGCGGGCCCGCCCGGCCCCACGGTCATGATCTGGACGACCGCGAAGGACTCCGCGCCCAGGGCGAGGATGCCCATGTAGACCCACCCCGACTGCACCGTGTCCCACAGCAGCGGAAGCGTGATGCGGAAGAAGGTGGTGAAGCGGTTCGCGCCGTCCAGCAGCGCCGCCTCGTAGAAGTCCTTGGGGATGGAGGCCATGCCCGCGGAGAACAGGACCACGAAGAAGCCGGTGGTGGACCACACCAGGACGGCCATCACACACCACAGCGCCAGATTGGGATCGCCCAGCCACTCCGGCTGCACACTGCCCAGACCGAACGCGTCGAGCGCCGAGTTGATGGCACCGCTGTTCGGGTTGTACGCGAACTGGAAGAGCAGCGCGACAATCGCGATCGAAAGCACCTGCGGAAAGAAATACACGATCTTGTAGAAGCCGGAACCGCGCACACCCGAAATCGCGGCTCCCTTCCTCCGGCGCCCGCCGACATTCAGCATGAAGGCGAAGAAGAGCGCCAGTCCGAGCACCACCACCGGAAGCAGCAGCGCGAAGAGCAGACTGTGCCGGAGAGAACTCCAGAAGGTGCTGTCGTCCAGCATCCGGGTGTAGTTGTCGAAGCCGACCATCGCGAAGTCGGGGCTGAGCCCGGTCCAGTCCGTGAACGAGTAATAGATGGACTGGATGAACGGCCATACGACGAAAAGCGCGTACAGCGCCAGCGGGGCGATGAGAAACCCCACGATGAACCGGTACTTGCCGTGTTGCATGTCTCCCGACCCCGAATCCCGGCGGGTGCCGCCGTGCCGCCCTGGAGAGCCCGTCGGACTCCGTACGGGACCGACGGGCCGGAACCGGAAGCCCCGGCGGGGCCTCCGGCCGCTTCCGCTCCTACTGGTGCTTGTAGTGCTTGATGGAGCTGTCCTTGGCCGCCGCGTCGGCGTACTCCTGGGCCTTGTTCATGGCCTCGGCCGGGGTCATACGACCGGCCATCATCTCGCCGAGCACGCCCACGCCGATCTTCTCCTTCTGGAGAGCGGCGTACCAGTCCTGGAGCCGCGGGTTCAGCACGTTGTCGGCCGCCTTGGCGAGGGCGTCGACACCGGACTGGAGCGCGGTGGACAGGGTCAGGCCGTCGGTGCCGCCGTTGAAGGAGGTGAGCGACTTGACCTTGGTGGTGAAGTTCTTCGACGAGGCCTCGCTCAGCATGATGCGGAGCTGCTCCATGCCGCCGTCGGGGTTCTTGGCCTTCGACGGGACGATGAAGGGCTCACCGCCGGAGGCCCAGATGGTGCCGAACGGCAGCTTGTCCGAGCTGTCCAGACTGGACGGCGCGGCCACCTTCATCTGGAAGTCCGCCGGCGTGGTCTTGGCCGCCTCGTTCTCCACCCAGGAGCCGTTCGGGATGAACAGCGCCTTGCCCTCGGTCCACGCGGTCTGCGACTGGATGTGGTCGAGTCCGGGGGTGCCCTGGAGGATGTAGCCCTTCTTGAACAGCTCGTAGTACGCCTCGAAGGCGGACTTCACGGCCGGGTTCTTCCAGGCGTTCGGCTCCAGGTTGTCGATCGCGTCGAGGACCTCGCGACCGCCGATCTTGCCGATGAACGGGTAGAGCGAGAACGGGATGTAGTACGGGTACTTGCCCGCGTACGTCCAGCCGGCGATGCCCTTCTTCTTGGCCTTCTCGCAGAGGGCCAGCATCGCGTCCCAGTCCTCGGGGTACTCCGCGTCCAGCTTGTCGAGCGCCGTCTGCGAGTACCACACGCCGTACACCGTGTAGGCGTAGTACATGATCCAGACCGGGTCGCCGTCGAACTGGCCCATCTCGACGACACCGGGGCGCAGCGTGTCGCGGACCTTCTTGGCCGGGTCGTCGTACGACGGGGCGTCCAGCAGCGGGGTGAGGTCGGCGAGCTGCTTCTTGCCGACGAGGACGCCCATGTCCATCTGCTCGGCGCCCGAGTTGTCGATCAGGTCCGGCGGGGTGCCGCCGTTGAAGCGCGGCTGGAGCTGCGACTGGATCTTCTGAGTCGGGGTGAACGTCACCTTCGCCTCGGGGAAGGCCTTCTCGTACTGCTTGACGGCGTCCGTGGCGTACTCCGTACCGAAACCGCCGTCGAACAGGACGAAGTCGAGCGGCGCGGTCGCGTTGACCCCGAGCGGGTTCTTCGCGGACTTCTCGCCCTTCTCGACCTTGTTGTCGCTCCCGCTGTCGCTGCTCGCGCAGGACGCCAGGAAGCTCATCGTCGGGACGGTGATCAGGCCGATCGCGGCGGACCGCTTGATCACATCACGACGGCCGAGGCCCCCGTTGTGCTGAGCGGAGGTGGATCCCATGCTCAAGTCCTCGCCTTCTCCAGGACTCAGGCGGTGTACCGGTCGCCCGTGCTTCTCGCCTGAGGAGAAGGGCCCCGCCACCGCGGTCAATTGAAGCTGGGTCGTGCAGGATTGTGGTTGTCGCGTCGTTGAGTCGGATGTCGTCGCTCGCGTCTGCTGCTTCGCTCGCTTCGATCGGAGGAGCACGGGCCAGGACGGACCGGCCAGAAGTGGACAGAGCCCTCCCCGCCACCCCCTGCCCCCCTACATGTTGTCCGCCACTGCGGGAAACACCAGGGGCGGACGCCGACAGGTATAGTCCACTTCCCGTCAACTGAGCAAGATCGAAAGCGGGTTTGGGCGGCAGTCTTTCCCTAGTTGAGACCTCGCGGATATCCGAGCCGGTTGTGTACTCATTCGACCACCTCCGGCCTCTTCGGAATGGCCGATTCCGAAAGTTCCACCCGTGCAACACCCTTGACACCATCCTGCACTTGGCCCCTACTGGACCCTGCGCTCTCGTTTGACAACGTTGTCCGACTTGGTACGCAGGAGGAAAGGCTCGGTATGCAGGAGAGATCCCGACCCCGGCGCAGACAATGGCACACCGCCGCCCTGGTGGCGGCCGCCGCTCTGCTCGTCATAACGGCGCAGTCCGCCGCCGTGGCACAGCCCGCCCGATCCGGGCCCGCTGAAAAGGAATTCACGTCATCCTTCGAGGCGGACGAAAAACAGCCGGACTGGCGCAATACCGTTGAAGTGGGGCCCGCCGGAGAGAAGCGGGCATCCGGTGTCGACGGCGGCTTCACCAGCGGAATCCCGGGCAATGTCACCGACAGGGTCGTGGAGTTGCGCGCGAGCGGCGAGAACTCCGGCTCCGGCGAGACCAAGGAGAACCTGGTCGACGTGCAGTCGGCCAGCAAGTGGCTGGCGTTCAGCAGGACCGCGTGGGTCGAGTTCGATCTCGACGCCCCGGTCAAGGTGGTCACATACGCGCTGACCTCGGCGAACGACCACGCGGAGCGCGACCCCAGGGACTGGAAGCTCCAGGGCTCCACGGACGGCAAGGAGTGGAAGGACCTCGACACCCGCACGGGCGAGACCTTCGGCCAGCGCTTCCAGACCAAGTCGTACGAATTCTCCAACACCGTGGCGTACCAGCACTACCGGCTGGACATCACGGCCAACAACGGTGGCACGGACGCGACTCAGCTCGCCGACGTCCAGTTCTCCAACGGCGATACGAGCACGCCGCCGCCGCAGGACATGCGCACCCAGGTCGACCGCGGCCCCTCCGGCTCCCCCACCGCCAAGTCGGCCGCGGGATTCACCGGGGTGCGGGCGCTGAAGTACGCCGGTACGCACCAGCCGGACGGGCGGGCGTACTCGTACAACAAGATCTTCGACGTCAACACGGCCGTGCAGCGCGACACCGCGCTCTCGTACCGGATCTATCCCGCCATGGGCGAGACGGATCTGAACTACCCGGCCACGAACGTCTCCGTCGATCTCGCCTTCACCGACGGCACCTATCTGAGTGATCTGAAGGCCGTCGACGCGCACGGCGGGCTGCTGACCCCGCAGGGCCAGGGCGCCGCCAAGCGGCTCTACGTCAACCAGTGGAACCAGGTCGACGCGCGGATCGGTTCGGTCGCCGCCGGCAGGACCGTCGACCGGATCCTGGTGGCGTACGACTCGCCGCAGGGCCCCGGCACCTTCCAGGGCTGGATCGACGACATCACCCTGGCGCCCAAGGCGCCCGAGAAGCGGCTCGCGCACCTGTCGGACTACGCGTCCACCACCCGCGGCACCAACTCCAGCGGCTCCTTCTCGCGCGGCAACACCTTCCCGGCGACGGCCGTGCCCAACGGTTTCAACTTCTGGACCCCGGTGACCAACGCCGGGTCGAACAGTTGGCTGTACGAGTACAGCCGCGGCAACAACGCCGACAATCTGCCGACCGTGCAGGCCTTCAGCGCCAGCCATGAGCCCAGCCCCTGGATGGGCGACCGGCAGACCTTCCAGTTGATGCCGTCGGCCGCCGAGGGCACGCCCAACGCGTCCCGTACGGCGCGGGCACTGCCGTTCCGGCACGAGAACGAGACCGCGAAGCCGCACTACTACGGGGTGACGTTCGAGAACGGCCTCCGGACGGAGATGACGCCGACCGATCACGCGGCGATGGTGCGGGTGACCTATCCGGGCGCCGACGCGAGCATGATCTTCGACAACATCTCCAACGCGGGCGGGCTGACCCTCGATCCGGAGAACAGTTCCTTCACCGGTTTCTCGGATGTCAGGAGCGGTCTGTCGGCGGGCGCCACGCGCCTGTTCGTATACGGCGTCTTCGACGCGCCCGTCACGGCGAGCGGCAAGCTGTCCGGCGGCGGGGGCTCGGATGTCACCGGGTATCTGCGCTTCGACGCGGGGGACGACCGTACGGTCAATCTGCGTATCGCGACGTCACTGATCAGTGTGGACCAGGCGAAGAAGAACCTCGCCGACGAGATCCCCGCGGGCACGCGCTTCGAGCGGGTCAAGGACCGGGCGCAGGACGCCTGGGACGACATCCTCGGCAGGGTGGAGGTGGAGGGCGCGGACCACGACCAGCTCACCACGCTCTACTCCAGCCTCTACCGGCTGTATCTGTATCCCAACTCCGGCTTCGAGAACACCGGTTCACAGTCGCGTCCGAAGCAGCAGTACGCCAGCCCCTTCTCGCCGAAGACCGGCCAGGACACCCCGACGCAGACCGGCGCGAAGATCGTCGACGGCGAGGTGTACGTCAACAACGGCTTCTGGGACACCTACCGGACCACCTGGCCCGCGTACTCGCTCCTCACCCCGGACCGGGCGGGCGAGCTGGTGGACGGCTTCGTACAGCAGTACAAGGACGGCGGCTGGATCTCCCGCTGGTCCTCCCCGGCTATGCCGACCTGATGACCGGCACCAGTTCGGACGTCGCCTTCGCCGACGCGTATGTCAAGGGAGTCGACTTCGACGCGGAGGCGGCGTACGAGGCGGCGCTGAAGAACGCCACCGTGGTGCCGCCGAGTTCGGGCGTGGGCCGCAAGGGCATGGAGACCTCGCCCTTCCTCGGCTACGCCTCCACGGAGACGCACGAGGGCCTGTCCTGGTCGCTGGAGGGCTACCTCAACGACTACGGCCTGTCGCAGATGGGCGAGGCCCTCTACAAGAAGACCAAGAAGGCGCGTTACAAGGAGGAGTCCGAGTACTTCCGCAACCGTGCGCAGAAGTACGTCACCCTCTTCGACTCCGAGGCCGGCTTCTTCCAGGGCCGTGACCTCAAGGGCGACTGGCGGGTGCCCTCGGAGCAGTACGACCCGAGGGTGTGGGGGTACGACTACACCGAGACGAACGGCTGGGGTTACGCCTTCACCGCCCCGCAGGACTCGCGCGGCCTGGCGAACCTGTACGGCGGCCGGGCCGGTCTCGCGCAGAAGCTGGACACCTACTTCGCGACGCCCGAGACGGCCGCCCAGGAGTTCGTCGGCTCGTACGGTGGTGTCATCCACGAGATGACGGAGGCGCGTGACGTACGGATGGGCATGTACGGCCACTCCAACCAGGTCGCCCACCACGCCACGTACATGTACGACGCGGCCTCGCAGCCCTGGAAGACCCAGGAGAAGGTCCGCGAGGTCCTGAGCCGCCTCTACGTCGGCAGCGAGATAGGGCAGGGCTACCACGGCGACGAGGACAACGGCGAGCAGTCCGGCTGGTACCTCTTCTCGGCGCTGGGCTTCTATCCGCTGGTGATGGGCAGCGGGGAGTACGCCATAGGCTCGCCGCTCTTCACCAAGGCGACGGTCCATCTCGACAACGGCCGCACGCTGGTGGTCAAGGCGCCGAAGAACAGCCGGAAGAACATCTATGTCCAGGGCCTCAAGGTCAACGGCAAGTCGTGGAACTCCACGGCCCTCCCGCACGATCTGATCGCCCGGGGCGGCACGCTGGAGTTCGAGATGGGCCCGAGGCCGTCGAAGTGGGGCACGGGCAAGAACGCGGCCCCGGTCTCGATCACGAAGGACGACAAGGCCCCGTCCCCGCGGACGGATGCGCTGCCTTCCTCCGCGGGCCCGCTGTTCGACAACTCTTCGCGCACGGAGGCGGCGGTCGAGACCGTGGACCTCCCGGCACCCGCCGGAACCCGCGCGGTCCAGTACACCCTCACGTCGTCGACGGCCGCGAAGGCCCCGACGGCCTGGACCCTCCAGGGCTCGACGGACGGCGGCGCCACCTGGCGCACGATCGACACCAGGTCGTCCCAGTCCTTCACCTGGGACAAGCAGACCCGGGCCTTCACGATCGCGAGGCCGGGCACGTACGAGAAGTACCGCCTGGTGAGCGACGGCGCTGCGGCACCGGCAGAGCCTTCGACCCTGGCGGAGGTGGAACTGCTGAGGTAACAGCCTGAGTCGAACCGCATGAGTCGAACCGCAGGAACGGGTCACCGGCACAGCCCGGTGACCCGTTTCCGTTCTCCGCTGTCCGTTCTCCGCTGTCCGCTCTCCGCTCTCCGCTACGACTCAGCCCTCGGCGGCGCGGCGGCTTTCGATCCGGGCTCGGGCCGCGACCGCGCGGGGGTCGTCGTAACCGGCCAGCAGTCCCAGGGCATCCGCCCAGTGCGTACGAGCGGCCTCCGGGTCGTCCACGACCAGAGCCTCGGCCAGACCGTCCAGCGCCATCGCCTCGTCCCACGTGTCGCCGAAGGCACGATGCACGGCGGCGGCCCGACGGTGGAAGTGCGCGGCTTCCTCATGCCGGTCGAGATACCGGTACGCCTGAGCCGTACCGTTCCACCCCATGGCCTCCCGACTGCGGTTCCCGAGCCGCCGGTGCAGGGTGGCGGAGCGCTGGTAGGAGGCGAGTGCCTCGGTGGGCTGGGCGTTGGCGAGCTGGGCGTCGCCGAGGGTGAGGAGCCAGTAGCCTTCCAGACGCTGATCGCGCAGCGCAAGCGCGATGTCCACTGCCTCACGGGCCGTGCCGAGTGCGCTCTCCTCGTCCCCCTGCTCATGCTCCACATGGCTCAGCAGGCGCAGGATGTTGCCTTCACCGCGCTGATTGCTCAGGGCACGGTGCGCCGCCAACGCCTGGCGGCCGGCGGCGGACGCTTCCGGGAGGCGGCCGGCGCGGTAGTGGGTGCTGGCGAGGTTCGAGAGCGTCGTGGCTTCCCAGTGGGCGGCGTTCTGCTCGCGGAAGACGGCGATGGCCTGCTCGAAGTACGAGGCGGCGTCGGCGAGTTGCCGGGTACGGAGGTGGAACAGGCCGATCAGATTGAGCGAATGTGCCTCCCCGAGCCGGTCACCCAGCTCACGCCAGATCCCGAGCGCCGCGGTGTGGTTCTCGTGGCTCTCGGTGAGGCGGTTGTTCCGGGTGTGGCTGATACCCAGCTCGGTGAGGAGCTGGGCCTCCGCGCTCCGGTCACCGAGCCGGCGTGCCGCCTCCAGGCCGAGCCGTCCGACGGCCGGCCAGTCGGCGAAGGGAGCGGAAGGGGACTGGGCGTTCGCGAGAACGGCCGGCAGTTGCCAGGCGAGCCGGTCGTCCGCGGTGGCGGCTGCCCGTACCGCCTGGAGCAGATTGGCGTGCTCACGCTCCGACCAGTCCACGGCGGTGTCGTAGTCGGGGAAGGACAGCGGGCGCACGCCCTCCCCCGGCGGGGTGAGTGAGAGATGAAGCTCCGCCGGGCTGATCCAGCTCTGTGCCGCGTCGGCGGTGTGCAGATACCAGTCCAGTACACGGCAGAGCGCGGCCGACCGCTCCTCGGGAGGCTCTTCGTGTTGTGCCTGGTCGGTGGCGTAGGCACGCAGCAGGTCGTGGAACTGATAACGGTCCGGGGCGATCTGCTCCAGCAGATGGGCGCCGACCAGGGAATCCAGTAACTGACGGGTCTTCGGGGCGGTCAGTCCGGCGAGGGCCGCCGCGGCATGGAGGCTGAACTCGGGGCCGGGATGCAGCCCCAGCAGCCGGAACAGGCGGGCGGCCCGCTCCGGGAGCGCCCGGTAGGACCACGCGAATACGGTACGGACCGCCTCGGCCTCTTCGTCGTCGCCGGTGCTGAGGGCGTCCCACAGGGCGCTCTCGTCCCGTAAATCGGCGATCAGGTCGTCCAGCTTCATATGGGGATGACTGGCGGCGCGCTCGGCCGCGATCCGCAGGGCCAGCGGCAGCCGGGCGCAGAGCACGGCCAGTTCGGTGAGCTTGTCCGGGTCGTCCTCGGGCCGGTATCCGGCGGTGACGGCACGCAGCAGGGCGACCGCTTCGGGTTGCGGCAGCGTCCCGAGTGTCAGCCGCCGCGCTCCGTCCCGTACGGCGAGTCCGGAGAGGCGGCTCCGGCTGGTGACCACCACCAGACACCCGGCGCTGCCGGGCAGCAAGGGGCGGACCTGGCCGACCGTGGCAGCGTTGTCAAGGACGATCAGCATCCGGCGGTCGGCCAGCAGCGAGCGGTAGAGCGCGGCGGCGGAATCGGGGTCCTGAGGCACCGATCCGGGCCGTACGCCCAGCGAGCCGAGGAAACGGTGGAGGGCGTCCTGGGCGGTGACGGGCGCCCCCGGGTCGTAACCGCGCAGATTCACGTAAAGCTGCCCGTCCGGGAATCGGTCCTGCACCTGATGGGCCCAGCGCAAAGCCAGCGAGGTCTTTCCCGCGCCGGCCGTACCGGCGATCACGCAGACCGAGATGACCAGTGGCCGACCGTCCTCATCGGCCAGCACAGCGTTCAACTCGTCGAGTTCATGCGTACGGTTGACGAATCCGCGTATATCGGCGGGGAGTTGCCGGGGTGTGGGATTCGGTGAACCGTCCTCGCCAAGTGTGCCGTGCCCGTGGAAGTGGATTCCTCCGCTCACATTTCCCGCCTGTATGACGTCGCGCGACGTACCCGACAGGTCGTTGTTCGTCCTGCCGGGCCGCCCCTCGTCTCTTCTGTGCTCGTTGATCGTCTACTCCGCGTTGATCGTCGGCGGGGGAAGGTGTGCCACCTCGCGAGCGAAGTAGCTCTGCACGTCCTCACCTGCCCGGTAGAGTTCCTTGATGTAGCTTTCCCAGATTCCGACAATTTCCGGGTCGGTATACCTGACCGCACCACAGGATGCGCCGGATTCGGTGTAGAGCACTTCATACAGCGTGTGTCCGCCGAGGACGACCACTTCAGGAAGAAGGCCGTCGCCCTCCGATTCCGCTACTTCCCCGGCGCCGATCGTACGGATTCTTTCTCCGTATTCCGCGCGCTGCCGAAGCGAGTGCAGTTCCCATTGCATATAGGGCGTCAGCGGCCTTTCCACAACACGCACTCGATGAAAACGGGAATCACGGCGTTCGTCGTCGAGAGCGGAAGCAAGCAGATCCGCGCGCCGTGCTTCGATGAGTCGCAGCGCTTCAGCCCAGTCGCCCCGGGACAGCGCGTCCCGGCTGGCACTTCCCTGCTCCTCGAAGTGCTGCCGGCGTTCGAGCTTCCAGGAGTCCCCATGGCGGATCGCTTCGTACCGCTCCCGGAAGTCCCTCTTATACGTGTCGCGTACGAGCCTCTCGCCCTGCTCACGAGGAAAGGCGGCGGGATGCAGGTCAAGCATCGGCGATGTCCGGTTTCGCGGCGCTGAGCATTGTTCCCGGGATGACGACCAGTCGTTCGTCCGCGGCGAGAGTGACGCCCTCCGGCAGATGCGGAGCGTAATGCGAGGTGAGGTCACGGCCGATTACCGCGATATCGCCGTTGTCGAGCCGCCAGATGTCCGGGCAGTCGTCCTTGCCGTCCGAATGGCCCAGTTCTTCGGCCGACTTTCCGAGTCGCCGCTCGAATAACGCGGACGGATCGGCCTCCCAGGCACGAGCCATGTCTGCCTCCACTCGGTTGTTCTCGGGTGTTGATTGAGTGCGCAACAGCTTCACATTGTATGTGCACACGATTACTCAGAGCAACGTCCCTCGGAGGCAAGTTCGCGCCATCGAAGCCGTCGAGGCCCGTCGAGGTCCGTCGAGGCGACGAGCCTCAGAAGCCGTCGAAGCCGCCGAACGCAGCAAGGGCCGTGTCCCGTACGCGTACGTACGGGACACGGCCCCCGGCTCATCGCCGTCGGCGCGGCAATCGCCGCCTACTTGCGGATCAGGCTCCGCAGCACGTACTGCATGATCCCGCCGTTGCGGTAGTAGTCCGCCTCGCCCGGCGTGTCGATGCGGACCACCGCGTCGAACTCCACGCCCGTGTCCGTGGTGACCTTGACCGTACGCGGCGTCGTGCCGTCGTTCAGTTCCGTCACGCCCGTGAAGGAGAAGGTCTCCTCGCCCGTCAGCCCCAGCGCCTGCGCCGACGCGCCCTCCGGGTACTGGAGCGGGAGGACGCCCATGCCGATCAGGTTCGAGCGGTGGATGCGCTCGTACGACTCGGCGATGACGGCCTTCACGCCCAGCAGCGCGGTGCCCTTCGCCGCCCAGTCGCGGGACGACCCCGAGCCGTACTCCTTGCCCGCCAGGACGACCAGCGGGACGCCCGCCGCCTGGTAGTTCTGCGAGGCGTCGTAGATGAAGGAGACCGGGGCGTCCTCGCGGGTGAAGTCGCGGGTGAAGCCTCCCTCCGTGCCCGGCGCGATCTGGTTGCGCAGGCGGATGTTGGCGAAGGTGCCGCGGATCATCACCTCGTGGTTGCCGCGGCGCGAGCCGTACGAGTTGAAGTCGCGCCGCTCGACGCCGTGCTCCGTGAGGTACGTACCGGCCGGGGTGTCGGCCTTGATCGCGCCCGCCGGGGAGATGTGGTCGGTGGTGACCGAGTCGCCCAGCTTGGCCAGCACCCGCGCGCCGGTGATGTCCTCGACCGGGGTGGTCTCCATCGTCATGCCCTCGAAGTACGGGGGCTTGCGGACATAGGTGGACTGCGGGTTCCACTCGAAGGTGTTGCCGGTCGGGATCGGCAGCGCCTGCCACTGCGCGTCGCCCGCGAAGACGTCCTGGTAGGACTTGTTGAACATGTCCTCGCCGATGGCGTTGGCCACCACGTCGTTGACCTCGGCCTCGGTGGGCCAGATGTCTTCGAGGTATACGGGCTTGCCGTCCTGGTCGATGCCCAGGGCGTCCCTGGTGATGTCGACCTTCATCGAGCCGGCGATGGCGTACGCGACGACCAGCGGCGGGGACGCCAGGTAGTTCATCTTGACGTCGGGGTTGATCCGGCCCTCGAAGTTGCGGTTGCCGGAGAGCACCGAAGTGACGGCCAGGTCGTGCTCGTTGACGGCCTTGGAGACCTCCTCGGGCAGCGGGCCCGAGTTGCCGATGCAGGTGGTGCAGCCGTAACCGACCAGGTTGAAGCCGACCTTGTCGAGGTACGGGGTCAGGCCGGCCTTGTCGAAGTAGTCCGTGACGACCTTCGAACCGGGGGCGAGGGTGGTCTTGACCCACGGCTTGCGGGACAGGCCCTTCTCGACCGCCTTCTTGGCCACGAGCGCCGCGGCGACCATGACGTACGGGTTCGAGGTGTTGGTGCAGGAGGTGATCGCGGCGACGGTGACGGCGCCGTGGTCGATCTCGTACGTCGAACCGTCGGGCGCCGTGACCAGCGTCGGCCGCGTCGGTACGCCGTCGGCGTAGGCCGGGGCGTCGGAGGCCGGGAAGGACTCCTTGCCCGCCTCCTCGTCCTCGGTGACGTAGTTCCGTACGTCCTCCAGGAACCTCTGCTTGGCCTCGGCCAGGACGATACGGTCCTGGGGGCGCTTCGGGCCCGCGATGGAGGGGACGACCGTGGCGAGGTCCAGCTCCAGCTTCTCGGAGAAGTCGGGCTCGGCGGCCGGGTCGAGCCAGAGGCCCTGCTCCTTGGCGTACGCCTCGACGAGCGCGACCTGCTGGTCGCTGCGGCCGGTCAGCCGCAGGTACTTGAGGGTCTCGTCGTCGATCGGGAAGATCGCGGCGGTGGAGCCGAACTCCGGGGACATGTTGCCGATGGTGGCGCGGTTCGCGAGCGAGGTGGCGGCGACGCCCTCGCCGTAGAACTCCACGAACTTGCCGACGACGCCGTGCTTGCGCAGCATCTCGGTGATCGTGAGGACCAGGTCGGTGGCGGTGGTGCCGGCGGGCAGCTCGCCCGTCAGCTTGAAGCCGACGACACGCGGGATGAGCATCGAGACGGGCTGGCCGAGCATCGCGGCCTCGGCCTCGATGCCGCCGACGCCCCAGCCGAGCACACCGAGGCCGTTGACCATGGTGGTGTGCGAGTCGGTGCCGACGAGGGTGTCGGGGTACGCCTGGCCGCCGCGGACCATGACCGTACGGGCCAGATGCTCGATATTGACCTGGTGGACGATGCCGGTGCCGGGCGGTACGACCTTGAACTCGTCGAACGCGGTCTGGCCCCAGCGCAGGAACTGGTAACGCTCCTTGTTGCGCCCGTACTCCAGCTCCACATTCTGGGCGAAGGACTCGGGCGTACCGAACTTGTCGGCGATCACGGAGTGGTCGATGACCAGCTCGGCCGGGGCCAGCGGATTGATCTTCGCCGGGTCGCCGCCCAGCTCCTTGACGGCCTCGCGCATGGTGGCGAGGTCCACGACGCAGGGCACACCGGTGAAGTCCTGCATGATCACACGGGCCGGGGTGAACTGGATCTCCTGGCTCGGCTGGGCCTGGGAGTCCCAGCCGCCGAGCGCGCGGATGTGACCGGCGGTGATGTTCGCGCCGTCCTCGGTACGGAGCAGGTTCTCCAGCAGCACCTTCAGGCTGTAAGGGAGGCGCGCGGAGCCCTCGACCTTGTCCAGCCGGAAGATCTCGTACGACTCGCCGCCCACGCGCAGCGTGCTGCGGGCGTCGAAGCTGTTCGCCGACACGACAGTCTCCTTCATCAATGTGCGCGTACTACCGCGCCGTACCTCTATAACCGACTACCGCCGCGCGATGCCGCCACGGCCCTCGCCGATCCGCTAAGGTAAGACTTGGTTAGGTAACCCTTACCGACTGGCGGCTGCGGGTACGCCTTCGGCAGATATCTCGATGTCGAGATAACTCTAATACATGCCCGCCGCGCGGTCATGCGCGGGCCCGGCCGACCTCTGCCGTCCGATCGAGGCGCTTGACAGCGAACCCAGTCGTTCCGGCTCCCTGGCCGGCGAAGCCAGTCGTACGAGGGGACGTACTGGGGGGTGGGACGTACTGGGGGTGCTGGGTGGCCGCCACCGGTCGGGGCGGATCTTGCGGAGCCGTACGTCGGGCTGTCGTACGTCGGGCTGTCGTACGTCGGACAAGGGCATTGCCGAGAAGGTCGAGTTGACCGCAATGATCGACCTGCGACCAGATCAAGCGATCTGTCACGGCCCGCGATGGGGCGACATCATTCCGTCGGCTCCAGAATGCGGTCGAGTGTCCGGCGCCCCATTCCGCTCATCGTCGGATTGCTCTCGACGTAGTACCAGACAAGACCCATCGCCTGTACGAAGGCCCATGCCTTGCCGCGCTCCCACTCCAGATCGTCGCAGGCCAGTGTCCGCCGGAGCACTTCCCGTGGGCCCGGTTGCAGCAGGTGCCATGCGCCGACCAGATCCAGCGCGGGGTCGGCCGGGCCGAAGCCGCCGGTGTCGAGCACGCCGCTGAGCCGGTCTCCCGCGACCAGTACGTTGCCGGGAATCAGGTCACCATGGCTCATCACGTCGGCACCCGTGCGTGGCAACTCCCTGAGGTGGCTCCACACCTGGCGCAGCCGGGGCACGTCGAGCAGCCCCTTGCTCTCCTCGAAGCACGTCGCCATCCAGTCGTCGTGGTGAGCGAGAACGCCGCCACGGTTCTCGCCGCTGAAACGCCGCCCCCGCGTCTCGGCGTCCCGCAGGGCTGCGATGAAGGCCGCAAGATCCTCGGCGAAAGCGTCCGACCCACTCGGGTCGGCTTCGAAGGCGACCGTTCCCGGCAGCCATGTCTGGACGGACCACGGCATGGGATAGCCCGCTCCGGGCTTTCCCAGGGCGACGGGTTCCGGAACGGGGAACCGGGACACCTGTGCCAGTTCCGCGCTCGCCTCGGCTTCCCGTTCCAGAACCGCCAGCGCCTCCGCCGCATCGGTCAGACGCAGCGGGAAACGCGCGGAGAGGTCCTCCCCGATGCGGAAGATGGCGTTGACCGTCCCGGTCGACGACAGGAGTTGGATCGCCTTGCCGCTCCACTGAGGGAACTGTTCCTGGATCAAGGTCGCAACGATGTCGGTGGTCACGTGCACTTGGTCATCGTGCATGGTCAATCTCGTTGGCCCTTCCACTAATCCAGTTCGAAACGACGGAGGCAGTCCAGATCAACTGAGACGACAGCGTCCGCTGATCTCGCAGCTCGTGTCACAGTTCACCGTCGTAGGGCGGAATCGTCCATCGCATCACCATCGTTCCCGCCTGGTCGGCTTCGAGCGTGACCGGATAGACCTGGTCGGCGTCCCGCTCACCGCGGTGCCTGATCGAGTGGTCGCCCTCGTCCCACTCGATGCCGAGCATCTGGCAACCGCCGACGTCGACAGAACCGGCGCGGAGCGGATGGTGCCACCCGGCCATGCCGAGTACCAGCACACCCGACGGCGCAGTGACCTTTCCCAGGTCGACGAAGATCTCAGACATGCGCCGATTGTGCCTTCCGGGTACGACAACGGTCCGCGCACCGTCTGGGTGCCCGGCGCCGCTGGAGCTTCCGCGCCGCGACGGGCGCCTCCTTGCCGACCGGTGCCGGTCTCACTGGGCGACGGGCACCACCGGGCCCGCCGGGGCCGAACCACTCACCCGCCGTGAAGCCGCGCGCCGGGCGCGCGTCAGTCGTATGGAGGAGCCCGGCGGGCGGGGTTTCCGGGCGGGGCGGGCGGCGCGCGGGGGCACCGTTGGCGCTCGCCCGGGGTAGTTGTACGGTCACTTTCCGGAGCTGCCAGGGGTCGTGCTCGTCGTTACGCTCGCCTCAGTGGGCGGTGGATGGCGCGGACTCGCCAGGTGACACGTCGGGCCACCACCATCGACCACGCTGGACTCCTCATCCCCATCATCGAAGGAGACCACCCGTGAAGCCCCTGAAGCCCGTGAAACTGATGAAGCCCGCGAGGATCCCTCGTAAGGCGTCCGCCGCTCTCGCCGTCACGGCCCTGCTCACCTCGCCGGCCACCACCGCGTTCGCACAGGACGAATCCCGTTGGGTGAAGGCGGGGGAGGTGAGGGCGGCAGGGGTGTTCGTACCGCCGTCACCGCGCCGGCTCGCCGAGGCGCTGACGTACGACGTGAAGCTGGTGCCCGTGGGCGCGCGCATCGCCGTCGTCGAGCGGGTGGGGGATCGTCGCGTCGGCGGGCATGCCGGCAAGGAGACCGCCGGCTCGGGCACCGACGTCCGGCTCAGCGTGAGCGGGCTGCTGCCCAACCGTATGTACGGCGCACATGTGCACACCGAACCGTGCGGCAGCACCCCCGAAGACGCGGGGCCGCACTACCAGAACGTCAAGGACCCCGAGCAGCCCTCCACCGACCCCGCCTACGCCAACCCGGAGAACGAGATCTGGCTGGACTTCACGACCGGCAGCGGCGGCCAGGCCACCGCGGAGTCCCGGCACACCTGGCGGTTCCGGCCGGGTCAGGCGGGGTCGGTGGTCATCCATGAGCACGGGACGGCGACGACCCCGGGCGAGGCGGGAACGGCGGGCGCGCGGCTCGCCTGCCTCACCGTGCCCTTCGAGTGAACTCCGGGGCACGGCGGGATCGTGCGTCGGTACGGGAGACCGTTCGGTGCGGGGGGTACGGGGGTGCGCCGAAGGTACGGGGGGTGTGCGGGGGGGCCGGGGTGTGCGGGGGTACGGGACACCGCGCCGCGCCCGGCTCGTCCTGGAGGAGGATGGGGGCTGCGCCAAGGGAGGCGCCCCTGCCCCGGGGCGCCGCCCGGCCCCCGCTCCCGTACCAGGAGAACGATGACCGCCGCACCCGTCCCGCCCATCCCGCCCGCCTCGTCCGCCTCGTCCGCCGCACGCCCCCCGAGGGCCAAGCCGCGCGCCGCGCTCGCCATGGCACCGGACGCCGCCGCCGGTGTCCTCGGCCCCGACGCGCTCAGCGCCCTGAGCGCCGTGTGCGAACTGGCGCCGCCGCCCGTCCTCGACGACTTCACCACCGACCGGGCCCGCGCCGCCCTCGCCGACGCCGAACTCCTCGTCACCGGCTGGGGCTGCCCGCCCCTGGACGCGGCCGTCCTGGAGTCGGCACCACGGCTGCGCGCGGTCGTCCACACCGCCGGTTCGGTACGCGGCCATATCACCGAGGCCTGCTGGGAGCGCGGGATCGAGGTGTCCTCGGCTGCCGCCGCCAATGCCCTGCCGGTGGCCGAGTACACCGTCGCGATGATCCTGCTCTCCGGCAAACGCGCCCTGGAACGCGCCCGCGACTACCGTGCGTCGCGCCGCCGCGAGGAGTGGCTGCCCACGGCACCCGAGGTGGGCAACTACCGCCGCACCGTGGGCATTCTGTCGGCCTCGCTGATCGGCCGACGGGTCATCGAACTGCTGCGGCCGTACGATCTTCCGGTGCTGCTGCACGATCCGTACGTCGACGACGAGGAGGCCGCCGCGCTCGGTGCCCGGGCGGTCGGGCTCGGTGAACTGTTCACCGCGAGCGACACGGTGAGCGTGCACACCCCGCTGCTGCCCGCCACCCGAGGCCTCGTCAGCCGTGAACTCCTGCTGTCCATGCGGCAGGACGCCGTCCTGATCAACACCGCGCGCGGCGCCGTCGTCGATCAGGACGCCCTGACCGAGGTGCTCCGGGCGGACCGGATCCGGGCCGTCCTCGATGTCACGGAGCCGGAGGAACTGCCCGCGGACCATCCGCTGTGGGAGTGCGAGAACGCGCTGATCACCCCGCATCTCGCGGGTTCGCTGGGCAATGAGCTACGGCGACTGGCGGATCTGGCGGTCGGTGAGATCGCCCGCTGGGCGGCGGGCGAGGGCTTCGCCCATCCCGTACGACGCGAAAGGCTGGCGTTCCTCGCATGACCGGACCGTACGAAGCAACTGGACCGGACGGCGCCCCCATAGCCGGACGCCATGGGCGCGAAGGCCGTGTGGGCGAGCACCATGTGCCCGCGCCACATGGGGGCGAACACCATATGGGCCCGCACCATGGGGGCGAACACCGGTCCGAGCGCCATGGGTCCGAGCAGCATGGGTCGGAGCGCCCTGGGTCTGAGCGCCATGTGCCCGGACACCATGTGGTCCCGCTGCCCGACGAGGACCGTGTGCTCAGCCCGTTCACCGGCTACACCCGGGCGCACTGGGAAGCCGTCGCCGACGGGCTGCTGCGCGCCGCCTGGCAGTGGGCCTCCCCGGCCGCGCCCTGCTCGATCTCCCGGGGCGGCCCTCCGTCTCCGGGGTGCGCTCGGACGGACTGGAGGGGTACGCCCGTACGTTCCTGGCTGCCGCGTTCCGGGTCGCGGGCGCGGGCGGCGCGGACCCGTACGGCTGGCTCGACCGGTACGCGGAGGGGCTCGCGGCCGGGACCCATACCCCCGGACGCGACGACGCCGAGTCCTGGCCGCTGGTCCTCGGTCACGATGTGCACGGCCAGCCCATGGTCGAGTCCGCGTCCGTCGCCATCGGGCTGCGGCTGACCAGGGCCTGGCTCTGGGACCGGCTGGACCCGGCGGTCCAGGACCGCGCCGAGGAGTGGCTGCGTGGCGCGCTGCGGCACACCCCGGCTCCCAACAACTGGTACCTGTTCCCCTATTCGGTCGCCGGATTCCTGGAGTCGGTGGGCCGCGGCGACACCGAGACGGCCCGCGCGCGGGAGCGGGCGCTCGGGCTGCTGGAGGGGTGGTACCGCGGGCAGGGCTGGTACACCGACGGCGACGGCCGCGCCTTCGACCACTACAACGGCTGGGCCCTGCACCTGTATCCGGTCCTGGACGCCCATCTTTCAAGCCTGGAAGGCAAGTTGGGCAACCCGGAAGCCGGGGGCAACACACCCGGGACGGCATCCGGGGTGACGCCCGAGGCGATATCCGAGGTGACTTCCAGGGCGACCGCGCGTCATGGCGCGCGGCTGCGCGAGCATCTGGAGAGTTTCTCGCTGCTGTTCGGCGGCGACGGTGCGCCGATCCACTTCGGCCGCTCGCTCACCTACCGTTTCGCGGCCGGCGCGGCGGTCGCCCTGGGTGCCGTCACCGGGCACACCCCGCTCGCCCCCGGTGTCTCGCGGCGCCTGCTGAGCGGCTCGCTGCGCTACTTCCTCGACCGCGGCGCCATCGGTACGGACGGCCTGCTGAGCCTGGGCTGGCACGGCCCCCACGTCGCCACACTCCAGCGCTACTCGGGCCCGGCCTCCCCCTACTGGGCGTCCAAGGCCTTTGTCGCTCTGCTCGCACCTCCGGACCACCCCTTGTGGACGGCGACCGAGGAGCCCGCCCCCAGTGAGGGCCCCGACCGTGTGCTCGCCCTGGCCGCGCCGGGGCTGCTGGTGCAGTCGACGGCGGCGGACGGGATCGTACGGCTGCACAATCACGGCAGTGACAACATCCGGCCCCACGAGGGCGAGCCGGCCTCGGAGGACGACCCGTACTACGGCCGGCAGGCCTACTCCACCCGGACGGGCCCCACTTCGGTCGAGAACCTCGCGGACAACCATCTGTCCGTCGAGATCGCCGGAGTCCGCAGTGTCCGCCGCCGTATCCGCCCCCTGGGCACGGGGCAGGGCGACGGCTGGGGCTGGGCCGCCTCCTGGCATCTGCCGGTGTTCGCCTCGGGTCCGCCCATGGTGCCCGAGCTGCGGGTCGAAAGCGTGACGGTCGTCAGGGGCCGGTACGAGCTGCGCGCGCACCGCGTCCTGGGCGCACCGCCCGGCACGCTCGTACGCCAGACGGGCTGGGCGACCGGCCCCGGTCCGGACGAAGGTCCTGACGGCGACGACGGCGTACGGTCCGCTCTCCACGGCCTGTACGGCTGGGCGGGCCCGGACGAGCAACGGGCACCGCAGGGCACGGCCTTCACCCGCTGGGCGCGGGTGCCCCGGCTGACCGGCGAGGCCGGGGGGACAGCCCTCTTCGCCGCCCTCGCCACCCTCACCGCGGAGCCCGCCGCGGCCCCGCTGTCCGTGGCCGTGAGCGAGGTGCGGCTGCCGGGTGCGGACCTGGACACCATCGAGGTGACCTGGGCGGATGACGGATCCGTGACGCGCGTCGCCTTCACACCACTGGAGGTCGCCCACACCGGTCGTGTCACCCACATGGCCTGAACCAGTTGAACTAAAATAGACCAGCAGGTCCAGACGATGGGACCGGCAGGCATCGGAAGGACGGCCGACATGCCGAAGGCACTGACCGCCAAGGGAACGGCGACCCGGCAGCGGATCATCGACGGCGCCGTGGCCGAGATCCACGACCGCGGGGTCCTGGCCACCACCCTGGACGATGTCTGCCGCAGGACCGCGACCAGCAAGGGCCAGCTCTTCCACTACTTCCCCGACGGCAGGGAGGAACTGCTGCTCGCCGTCGCCGAGCGCGAGGCGGAGCGTGTACTGGAGGACCAGCAGCCGCACCTCGGCCAACTGACCACCTGGAGCGCCTGGGAGTCATGGCGGGACGCGGTCGTCCTCCGCTACCAGCGGCAGGGCATGAACTGCCCGCTCGGTGTGCTGATCACCGAACTGGGCCGCAGCACCCCCGCCGCGCAGCTTGTGACGGCACGGCTCATCGAGCGGTGGGAGCACCAACTGCTGGTCGGTATCAGGGAGATGCAGCGGCACGGCCATATCGCCGAAGGTCTCGACGCCGGGCGCACCGCGGCCGCGATTCTCGCAGCCGTCCAGGGCGGCGTGACCATCCTGATGTCCACCGGCAGCAGCGCCCATCTCGAAGCGGCGCTGGACACCTCGCTGTTGTTCCTGCGGCTCGCGCGCTGACGGCGAACGGCGCGCCGGCCCCACGACCGCCGCGCCCCTCGCGCCCCGCGCCCCACACCCCGCGCCCCACACCCCGCGCCCCACACCCCGCGCACTTCGCCCCGCGCGCCTCGCCCGTTACTCCGTCGGCACGTTGTACGACATGAGCGCCACCTGTCCACGCGACACCCGCAGTTCGGTGATCGCGCAGTTGCGCAGCTTCGGGAGCACCCGCCGGTACTCGCTCTCCGGGATACCGAGCAGCCTGCACAGCACCAGCCGGAACAGGGAGTTGTGCGCGACGGCCAGCACACGACCGCCCGGATGGGTCCCCGCCAGCCGCAACAGGGCGGCGGCGCCACGGTCGGCTGCGGACTTCGGGTCCTCGCCGCCGGGCAGCGGATGGGCGGCCGGGTCGCGGCGGAAGTCCGCGACCTCCTGGGGGTACGTTGCTTCGAGTTCGGCCAGGGTCCGGCCCTCGGCGACGCCGAAGTCCAGCTCGGCCAGGTCCGGTTCGACGACCGGAACCAGTCCCGTGGTGCGGACAGCGGGTTCGGCGGTGCGGCGGGCGCGGGTGAGGGGCGAGGTCACGATCGCGTCGAGTCCGGCGCCCGCCGCCCAGCTCCCGAGTGCTTCGGCCTGCTGGATTCCACGCGGGGTCAGCGCGATGTCGCTGACCCCGGCATAGCGGTTCTCGTCGTGCCAGATCGTCTCGCCGTGCCGGGCGAGAAAGAGAGTGGTGGAAGCCGTGGGCTCCGGGGCCTGTCCTGCTTCCTTTGCCGAGGCTGTCATCCGTGCTCCCGTGCGTAGGCGGCGGTTTCCGAAGGGAGCCAGCCGCGCCGCTCCAGGGCGTCCACCAGGGTGACAAAGGGCTCGTGAAAACGCGGGGTGACCTGGGGCCGCGGATCCAGGATCGTCCGTACGCGCACCATGCTCCGTACGGTGGAGAGCAGTGTCGACTCGCCATATGCCGACGCACCATGTGGCGCCGCCCCATGTGCCTGGCCCCCATGTGCCTGGCCCCCATGTGCCTGGCCCTCATGTGCCTGGGCCCCATGTGCCTGGGCCCCATGTGCCCGGCCCTCATGTGTCCGGACCCCATGTGCCGCGAGCACAGCCATCCCCAGCGCGGAATCCGTGTGTTCGGGGATGGTGGCGGTCAGTCCGAGGATGTCCGCACGGAGCTGGTTCCAGTACGGGCTGCTCGTGGCGCCGCCGGTGAACGCGATCGGTGAATGGGCCGGGGCACCCAGGAACCGGACATAGGCCAGACAGAGCCGTTCGACCAGGGCGACACCCTGGAGCAGCGCGGCATGGTGATCGCCGTCGTCGGCCGGCCGCCCCAGGACGAAGGGCTCGGCGTCCGCGGCCAGGAACGGGAAGCGCTCCCCGCGCGAGACCAGGGGGTACGCGACGACCCCGGCCGGTTCGTGCGCGGCGGCCAGCCGGTCGAGCTGAGCCAGATCCGCCCCGGGGAACGCCTGCGTCAGGGCGCCCGCGCCAACGCTGGAGGCACCGCCCGGCAGCCAGTGCCCGTCCGGGGAAAGGTGGTTGTAGAGCACGCCGGCGGGATCGTGGAGCGGGGTGTCGGTGACGCCTTTGAGGACGAGTGTGGTGCCGAGGACCGTGTTCCACCGCCCCACGCCCCAGGCCCCCGAGCCGAGTTGGGCCGCGCAGCCGTCGGTCATGCCCGCGATCACCGGGGTCCCCTCGGCCAGTCCCGTGGCCTCCGCCGCCTCCGCGCACACCGTACCGAGCGGTGTCCCGGGGAGCACCACGGCAGGAAAGTCGAGGCCGGAGAGCCCGAGCCGGTCGTGGACGGCCGTCGGCCATGTACGGGTGCGCAGGTCGTAGCCGGTCTTGAGGGCATGGCTGGAGTCGGTCGCCACCGGGCGCCCGACGAGCCGGGTGGTGATGAAGTCCGCCTGGTGGCAGACCCGGGCACCCTTGAACCCGGACGCACCCGCACCGGACCCGCCGGCTCCGGACGTACCAGAGCCGCTCGCACCGAAGCCGCTCGCACCGGAGCCGGACTCACCGGAGCCGGCCGCACCACCTCCACCGCCCGGAGCACCCCGGCCACCACCTCCGCCCCCCGGAGCACCCCGGCCACCCCCGTCGCCCCCTGGACCGCCCCGCTCCGACCGTACGAGCCAGAGCAGTTTGGCCAGGGCCCAGGTCGGCTGGATACGGTGGCCGAGCGAGCGCCACACCTCCTCGCCCGCCTCCTGCGCGTCCCGCGCCTCCTCCCCGGCCCGCCCGTCGTCGTACATCAGCGCCGGCGTCAGGGGGGTCCCCCGGGAATCGGTGAGCAGTACGGTGCCCGAGGTGGCGCAGACCGCCACCCCGCGCACCCGTGCGGCGGAGAGTGTCCGCAGGGTCCGGCGGACCGCCGCGCCGACGCCTTTCCACCAATCGGACGGGAGCTGTTCATGACGGTGCCCGTCGCGACGACCGGTGAGAGGAGCGGAGCCCCGCCCGAGCACATGTCCGTCGTCGGTGACGGCCAGGGCGCGCACGCTCTGGGTCCCCAGGTCGATCCCCATCCACACGTCTCTGTGGCGTGTGTCCGTCACGGATTCCCGCCTTCCCCGTCGCGTCGTCTTCTCTTTGTCCGCTGGTGGCCTTCTCGTTGTCCGCCGGATCCCCCAGTGGTCTCACCATGCTTTTCACACCAGGGCCACCGGCGACCGCCATCGCGCCGCGGCCACCGCCCGCGAGCCCGGGATGCCTTGTCTCACCTGGTGAGGACGGGGTCGTGGCACCGCTGGACGGGTTGACCCGGTCGATGGCCGTGGTGAACACTGCCAAACGCTACATCAGTAATCTATGTTATATCCTCAGAGCTTCATGTTATTGATGAGGTGTCTCGGGGCAACGGATCAGCGAACGCGACAGACGCGCGCGACCAGCGCGCGGAACAGGACCGGGAATGCCAGAGGACGACAAGAGCCAGCGCGGCCCCATACAGCGGCGCCGGGAGATCTCCGACCTTGTGCTGAGCGAGGGATCGACCTCGGCGGCGGACCTGGCGGAGCGGTTCGGTGTGAGTCCGATGACGATCTACCGGGACATCGACGAACTCGAACGCGAAGGCGTCCTGCGCAAGTTCCGGGGCGGGGTCACCGCGCAGCCCTCGGGCGTCTTCGAGAGCAATGTGGCGTACCGGAAGAACGCGATGCGGGCGGAGAAGGAGGCGCTCGCAGCCAAGGCCGTCACCCTCATCGAGCCCGGTATGTCGGTGATGATCGACGACTCGACCACCACACTGGAACTGGCCCGGCTCCTCCCCCGTATCGAACCGCTGACGGTCGTCACCAACTTCCTCGAAGCGCTGAACCTGCTCGCCGAGGAGCGCGGCATCCATCTGATGGCGCTGGGCGGCGACTACGACCCGCTGCACGACTCCTTCCTCGGGGTGCCCTGTGTGGAGGCCGTCGAGGCGCTGCGGGTGGATGTGTGCTTCGTCTCCACCTCGTCCGTGTTCGGCGACTACGCCTTCCACCAGGAACAGCGCATAGTCGCGGTCAAGCGCGCCATGCTCAAGGCCGCCGGCCGCAATGTGCTGATGATCGACCACTCGAAGCTGACCCGCACCGCGCTGCACCGGCTGGCCCCGCTCACCGCGTTCGACCTCGTACTGATCGACGACCGCACACCGCCGGAGGCCGTCAAGGCCCTCGACGAGAGCGGTGTCCGTTACGAACTCGCCCCGACCTGAGCCCACTTGACGGCTCGGGCGCCACCTGAGCCCGCTTGAGGGCCCGGGCACCCACGGGAGCCGGGCCCACGGGCCGCCAGGCTCCCGCCGTACCACGCCAAGGAGATCCGGCCGATGAGAATCCTCGCCGCGGGAGACCACTTCGTCGCCCCCGAACTGCTCACCCGGGAACTGACGGCCGTGATCGGCGCCGCCCACACCATCGGCCAACTGCGTCTGCCCTGGCCGCTGACGCCCTTCGGCCCGGTCTCCGAGGTCGACGAGGCGTCCGGCGACGAGGACACGCTCCTCGCCGCGCTGGCCGGGGCCGAGGTGTGCGTCACCCAGATGGCGCCGGTCACCAGCAAGATCCTCGACGGATCGCCGGATCTGCGGCTGGTGGTCGTCGGCCGCGGCGGCCCCGTCAATGTGAATCTGGACGCAGCCAAGGCGCACGGTGTCCAGGTCTGCAACACCCCGGGCCGCAACGCCGCCGCCACCGCCGAGTACACCATCGGGCTGATCCTCGCCGCGATGCGCCGGATCCCGGAGACCTCGGCGGCGCTCGCCGCGGGCCGCTGGGCGGGCGAGTTCTACACGTACGACAACTGCGGCCCCGGCCTGGACGGCGCGACCGTGGGGCTGATCGGCTGCGGCGCGGTCGGCAGCCGGGTGGCCCGGGCCCTCACCGCGCTCGGCTCGGAGGTCCTGGTGTACGACCCGTACGCCGACCCCGCTCTGCTGCGCGAGGCCGGCACCCCGGTCGTGAGCCTGGACGAGCTGCTGAGCCGCTCCTCCGTCGTCTCGCTGCACGCCCGGCTGACGCCCGAGACCCGCGGACTGCTCGGCGCGCGCGAACTCGCGCTGCTCCCCAAGGACGCGGTCGTGGTCAACTGCGCGCGCGGCGCGCTGCTGGACGAGGACGCGCTGTGCGACGCACTGGAGTCGGGGAGGCTCGCGGCGGCCGGGCTCGATGTGTTCGCCGTGGAACCTCCGCCGCCCGGCTCCCGGCTGCGTATCGCTCCCCGGCTGGTGATGACCCCCCATCTCGCGGGCGCGAACAAGTCGGTCGCGCACAACGCGGCGCGCGTCGCCGCCGCCGAGGTGGGCAGGTACCTGCGCGGCGAGCAACTCGCCCACCGCGTCGCCTGAACACCACGGCTTCCGGCCGGAGCCACACGTCGCAAGCCGCAAGCCGCAAGTTCACAAGTCCACAAGGGAAGGGGCCGCACAGTGTTCGTCGGTCTGGACATGGGAACCTCCGTCGCCAAAGCGGCGGCCTTCGACGAGGACGGCACCGTACTGCGCGTCGAGTCCACCCCCGTCTCCCTGGGCGGGCGCGGTGACCGCGTGGAGCAGGATCTCGAAGAGGTGGTACGGGCCGCCTCCCGCGTCCTGGGCGCGGTGACCGGCGACCGTACGCCCGTGCTCGTCGCCCTCACCGGTCAGGGCGACGGCCTCTGGCTGGCCGACGCGACGGGCCGGGCCGTACGTCCCGCGCTGTCGTGGATGGACGGCCGGGCCGGCGATCTCGTCGCGCGCTGGATGGCCGACGGCACCGCGGAGCGGCTGTACCGGCGCACCGGCAATGTCCTCTTCCCCGGCTCCCCCGGCCCGCTGATGGCCTGGCTCGACCGGAACGAACCGCGGTCCCTGGACGCGGCCGCCACCGCCGCCTGCTGCAAGGACATCCTCCATCTCCGGCTCACCGGCGAGCGCTCCACCGATCTCTCCGACGCCTCGGTGCCCTTCCTCGATCCCCGTACCCGCGCCTACTCCCCCGAGGTGCTCGCGGATCTCGGGCTCGCACACCGCGCCGATCTGCTGCCCCCGATCGCGGCGACCCTGCCGTACGGGGAGGCCACCGGCCGTACACCGGGGCTGGCGGCGGGAACCCCGGTCAGCTCCGGTCCGTACGATCTGCCCGCCTGCGCGCTCGGCGCGGGGGTGACCGAGCCGGGGGACGGGCTGCTGACCGTCGGTACGACCCTGGCCTGCCAGGTCGTGGTCGAACGGGTCGCGCTGGACGAGGATCCGGTCGGTTTCCATCTCGCCACGGCACGCCCCGACCGGCACATGCGGGCGCTGCCCGCGATGACCGGGACCGTCGCGCTCGACTGGGTGCTCGGTCTGACCGGCAGCTCCCACGAGCAGGTCTCGGGTCTGCTGGACCAGACCCCGCGCGGTGCCCACGGGGTGGCCGCGCTGCCCTATCTGTCACCGTCCGGCGAGCGCGCGCCCTTTGTGGATCCCACCGCGCGCGCCGAGTTCACCGGCCTCGATCTGCGGGCGTCGCGCGCCGATCTGGTACGGGGCATGTGTGAGGCGATCGCCTTCGCGGCCCGGCACTGTCTGGAGGCCGCGGGCCTCACCGGCGCTCTGGCCGTCTGCGGCGGCGGCGCGCGCAATCCCGCCTGGCTGCGGATCTTCGCCGATGTGCTGGGCCGCCCGCTGCGGGTGGCCCGGGGCCCGGAACCGGGTGCGCGCGGTGCGGTGCTGGCGGCGGTCGCGGCCCGGGGCGCGGACCTCGGTCTCGCCCTGGACACCGGTGTCTGGACCGTGCCGGACGCGGTGGTGGACCCGGATCCGGCGGGGGTGGAGTTCTACGAGGAGGCCTACGCGGCCTATCTGTTCCGGGTGGAGAGCGCGCGGGCACGGTGGCGGGGGCCGGCGGGGGCGCGCTGAGCGGCACGCCCCCGCCGGGCCGACCGGATTCAGCCGACGAGCAGCCGTACGGGCCCCATCAGCCCGGAGACGCGCTGGCCGGGGAAGACGAAGTGGGTGGGGCTCGTCGCGTCCAAGTGGGGTGCGAGCGTGCCGAAGACGGTGATCTCGATGGTGCACTCCTCCCCGGCCGCGACCAGTCCGGTCACATCGAAGACATACGGGGAGCAGACACGTACCCCGGCCGCGGCGCCCCCGATCCGTACCTCCGCGGTGCCTCGCACCCGCCCGAGGTCGAGCAACAGCCGCTCTCCAGCCGTGACTTGGCTCGCGGCCGGGACCGTCATCCGGCGTGTGTAGCGCACCCCGCCGCTGTACTCGGCGAGGCCCCGCGTCTCCCAGTCGCCGGTCCTGATCAGCCCCGGGCCGGTCTCGCACCGTACGGGACCGGCCAGGGCCGCGCCTCCCCGGTGGGCGGGGCGGGTCCGTACGCGCAGGGCGGCGGCGCGCGGCCCGCCGGGACCTCCGGCCGGCAGATCGGCGGTCACCGTGCGCACACCGTCCGGGCCGAGGACGGTGACCGCCGGGCGCTCCTGGCCGTCCACGAACACCGAGGTCTCGCCGTACGTCCGGGCCGTCAACCCGACCGTGCCCGGCGGCAGTTCGTACCAGAGCCACTCCTCCGCCTCGGCCGGGGCCCCCGGCACCGCGAATCCGACCGGCACCACCGTCCCGTCGTCGGCGTCCGGGTCCAGCCAGGCGGCGCCGGGCAGGGGATGCGGCCTGCGGCGCAGATAGAGGGCGGCCGGATCCCCGACCGGCTGGCGGCGCACCGCGACCGGCCCCCGCTCCCCCGCGCGACCGGCCCACCAGGTGGCATCGCTGTGGGCGGTCGCGACCACCCGGTCGCGCTCGTCGTACAGAGCCGCGTCCACCAGTACGGCCGGATCGCCGCGGCCCGTATCCCGGCCGCCCGTACCGCCATCGTCCCTACGGCCGACGCCCGTACCGCTGTCGTCCGTACGGCCGTCGTCCGTACCGCCGTCGTCCGTCTCCACGGTGATCTCGTTGTCGCCGGTACGGAGTGCCGCCGCCACCTCGTGCCGGCGCACCCGGGGCACCGCGTGCTCGGCGTACGGGTCGAATCCGCCCTGCCTGCCGACCACTTGGCCATTGACGCGCAGAACGCACCGGCCGCGCGCGGCGACCTGGACGACCGCCCGGGCGGGCACGGCCGCCAGGGTCAGGGTCGTACCGACAACGGCCGGGCCACCACCGGGCGGGAGGATCCATTCGGGGCGCCGGTAGCGCTCCGGGTCGCGGACGAGCGCCAAGTGGGCGCGCAGATCGGCATCCTGATTGAGCATCAGGTCCAGCTCCAGGAGATGGCGGCCCGCCGCCAGCCCGACCGGGCCCATGGCCAGATGGCCGCCGTCCGCCAACTCGACCGGCAGACCGTCGAGTCGGGCCGTCTTCGACGCCGCGGCCCCGATCGCGAGATACCCCTCGAAGTCCTCGTCCAGCAGCAGATCGGTCCGTACCCGCACCACCGTCCCGGCGGACGTCGGGCCGACAAGGACGAACTCCTCGGGCACATGCCCCTTGGGACCGAGGACATCGCGGTGGACCGGGTCCTTGTGGACGCCGCGCGTACTGGACCACTCCAGAGTCGACCGGACCCCGCCGCCGGGGTCGAGCAGCACCGCGTGCGGGCCGAAGGTCGCGTGGACCGGGGGCCCGGCGGGGCCTTCGGCGCCGCCCTGCCGGAACGTATGGCACTCGACGACGGCCGGACCGCCGGGTCCGCCGGTCGCGGGCCGCGCGAAGTCGCCCCAGGTGTTGTCGAGGGTCGGGACGAGCGCCATCTCCCAGTCGGCGTCGGCGGGGATCTCGACGACGGTACGGGACGGCCGCGCGGCGACCGGGGCGAGCGCGGCGACCGGGGCGAGCGCGGCGACCGGCGCAACCTCGGACGCCTCCTCCGAAAGCCCCGGAAAGACCAGCACCGCCGCGGGCCCGGAGTCGAACGGCACCTCCACCTCCACCGCCCCCGCGTCGTCCTCCACCGACCGGGCCGGCAGCGTGCGGGGAGGGCCGCCGAACGGATCCAGCAGAACGGCCGGGCCCCGGCCACCCCGTACCCGTACCGACGCCGTGCGCGCGTACCGGCCGGGGTCGAAGTCGTAGCGCGCGTCGAGCCAGCCCTGCGCCGCGCCCCGTTCGTCCGGGGCGGCGACGGACGCCCGGGTCGCGCGCGGGGAGCCGGCGGTCAGGAACACCACCGTGGCGCCGTCGACGCGCCGCGCCAGCGCGGGCACGGACGCCCGGACGGCCGGGCGCCGCGCGGCGAGTGCGGCGGTCAGGTCCGAAGTCTCCGGTACGAGCACCGCCCGGCCCTCGGTGAAGCAGGCGCGCAGTTCGTCACGGATCTTGTCGAGAGTGGCGGCTCCGTCGGGGCCGACGATCTGTTCGGGCAGGGCACCGACCGCGATCAGGGTGCCGCCGGCCGAGGCGAATTCGACCAGCCTGCGCGCGGTGTCCTGTTCGAGCACCGTGCACGCGGGCAGCACGACCGTCGCGTACCGCTCCTCGGCGGCACAGAGCCGCGCCGCGCTGTCGAGCCGCGCGGCACTGTCGGGGCCGTCGTCGTCGCCGTACCCCTCTCGTACGGTGGCGCGCGCCAGGGACTCGTCGTCGATCACATCGGCGTCGAGGCCGAGCCGGTCGAGCACCCCCGGTCGGGTGTGGAACCAGGTCATGTCCCCGACGAGTTCGAGGTAGACGGCCTGAGCGCGCTCCGCGGCGGCGGAGACCCCGTCCAGGGCCGTGCCCGCCTGCGCCGTGGTGGTGGGCAGCAGGACCGCGGTGTCACAGAGATGGCGGCCGAGGCTCAGGATCGCGCAGAGCCGGGTGACGGCGTCGGCGAAGACTCGGTGGTGGCGCCAGTACGGCTGGCGCCAGTCGGTGGCGGGTGGCGCCCACTCCCACCAGCCGCCCTTGGTCGTGTAGTAGACGGCGTGCGGGTTGTAGAGGGTCGCGCCGGCCCGCAGCCAGGGCAGCAGCCAGTCGAAGGTCTCCTCCAGTGTGCCGCCCCAGCCGGTGGAGTGGAACGCCTCGATCCAGGTGCGCGGCCTGCCGTGGAGATGGGCGAGCGAGGAGTGGATCCGGGCGTCGCCGTGGTGGTCGGAGCCGGGCGCGGAGAACCAGCAGTGGGTGCGGGCGTAGTCGGCGTACAACTCGACTCCGCCGACGGGGTGTCCGGCACGGGCGGGGTCCTGCTGGTCGCAGCCGACGAGCAGGCCATGGCGCTCGTGCCAGCCGAAGAGGGGCCGGAAGAACGCCTCTTCGGCCAGTTCGGCGCGGGTCAGGTGGTAGTCGTACCGGATCCGGTGGGCGTCGGGACGGGTGTCGTCCTCGTACAGCGCGTCCAGGCAGGCGACGAGGTCGTAGCCGCGCAGCCGGAGGAAGGCGTCGGCGAATCCGGCCGACCAGGAGGGCAGTGCGGGGAGTTCGTCCTGGAACGAGCCGACGACGGTGGTCCCGAGCCGGTCGCCGAGCCGTCGCTCGAAGGCGCCGTGCACCCGGTCGAGAAGAGCCGCGCAGGCCTCCTGGCCGAGGTAGTCGAAGCCGCGCGGCACATGGTGATGGAGCGTCAGTCGCCATCGCCCGGGGCCGGGGGGCCGTACGGTCCGGCCGTCCACCGGGACCGGGACGGCGGGCCCGGTGGGACGGTCAGCGGCATCGAGTGGTTCGGCGCGGCCCGCGAGGGGCTCGCCGTGCTCGGGGCAGCGCAGTTCGCCGCTCTCGTCGGTGACCGTACGGATCCGGGTCAACCGGCGCCCGGCATAGGCGGGTTGTTCGTCGACGAGCCGTGCCTGGAGATCGGCTCCGGAGAATCCGAGCTGATCGTAGAACCAGAGGCTCACCCCGAGATCGCGTGCGTCGTCGCAGACGCGTTCCAGCAGGTTCCACCACGCCTCGGACATGAACGGCGGGTCGTCGGCGTCGGAGCCGAACAGGGGCCCCGAAGGTGCCAGGTTGAGCAGGACGAGCTGGAACACCCCGCCCTCCGCAAACCGTTGGAGCTGGTCACGCAGCCGTTCGCGGTCGAGCCGCTCGCCGCTCCACCACCAGAGGGCGGTGGGCGAGAAGGCGCGCGGGGGTTCGGCGAGGATCGCCGCGATGGGGGCGGGGAGCTGTCCGTACGTCATGGTTCCGTCCTCGGCATGGTTCTGTGCTCGGTCCGTCGGCGCCCGGGAAGCGCGCGGCCCGCGTGCCGGTTCAGCCCTTGAGCCCGCCCGCGAAGCCCTTGATCACATAGCGCTGGAGAAGCAGGAAGACCACCAGGACCGGCAGCGCGGCCAGCACCAGTCCGGCGAAGACCAGGCCGTAGTCCGACACGTACTGGCCGACGAACGAGAACACCCCGACCGGCACGGTCTCCTTGCCCGAACCGCCCAGATAGAGCAGCGGGGTGAAGAAGTCGTTCCAGATGAAGACTGCGTTGAGGATGATCACGGTGCCCGTGACCGGCCGGAGCAGCGGGAAGACGATCCGGGTGAAGGCCTGCCGGTGGTCGCAGCCGTCGATGAGCGCGGCCTGCGCGTAGTCCTGGGGCAGGGCGCGGATGAAGCCGGTGTAGAGGAAAACGGTGAACGGAAGCTGGATACCGGTGTAGAAGAGCACCATGCCCTGGTACGTGCCGAGCCAGCCGAGGCTGTCGACCAGCTTGTACAGCGGGATCATGCCGAGTTGGAAGGGCAGCACGATGCCCAGCAGAAAGAGGATGGAGAGCCCGTAGCCGAGTCCGCGGGCGCGGCGCGCGAGGTAGTAGGCGCAGGTGGAACCGAGGGCGATGAGCAGCAGCAGGCTGATGGCGGTGATGACCGTACTGCTGAGCAGGGCCGGGCCGAGGGACGCGGAGGTCCAGGCGTTGCCGAAGTTGGCGAAGGTGGGCGGCAGGGGCGCTGCGAGCGGGGACTCGGCGATCTGCCGCGGGTCCTTCATCGCCAGGGTGACCAGGGCGTACACGGGGAAGAGGAAGACGACGGCCGCGGCCGCCATGACCAGTTCGAGGCCGTAGCGCCCGAAGCCGCGGCGCCGGAGTGCCGTGGTGTTCACGTGGTGACCTCCCGGGCGCGCAGATAGCGGAGCTGGACCAGGGAGACGGCGGCGACGAAGAGCGCGAGGACGAGGGCGACGGCGGTGCTGTAGCCGAACTTGCCGAAGACGAAGGCCTCTTTGTACAGCACGGTCGAGAGGGTCTCGCTCGCGGTGCCCGGGCCGCCGTTGGTGGCCGCGTAGACCTGGTCGAAGAGTTTGAGGCCGCCGATGGTCGACAGCATGAGGTTGACGGTCAGCGCGGGGGCCAGCAACGGCCAGGTGACATAGCGGAAGCGCTGCCGGATTCCGGCGCCGTCGATGGTGGCGGCCTCGTGGAGTTCGGGGGGTACGCCCTGGAGGCCGGCGAGGAAGACGACCATCGAGTATCCGGCGTACTGCCAGACGACCATCGCGGCGACGGACCAGAGCGCGAGCGAGGGGTTGCCGAGCCAGTCCTGCCGCAGTTCGCCGAGGCCGACGGCACCGAGGACCGCGTTGAGTCCCGCGCCGTTGTCGGGGTTGTAGACGTACTTCCACAGGAAGGCCACCATGACCGGGCTGACGACGGCGGGGGCGAAGAAGATGACCCGCAGCAGCGACCGGGACCGGATGTTGGCGTTGACGCCGAGGGCGAGCAGCAGGCCGACGGCGTTCTGGACGATGACGACGGCGAGGGTGAGCAGGAGGGTGTTGCTGACGGATTCCAGGGCGCGGTCGTCGTCGAGGAGGGTACGGAAGTTGTCGAGGCCGACGAAGGAGAAGCCGCCGACGCCCGACCAGTCGGTGAAGGCGTAGACCACGCCGGAGGCGCTCGGGTAGAGGACGACGAGTGCGTAGACGACGAGGGCGGGGACGACGAACAGCCATGGGGGGACGGTGGGATCGCGGCGTTCGCGGCGGAGCCGGAAGCGGCGGGCGGAGTGCGTTTCCTTGGCGACCGGCTCGGAGGTGCTCGTGAGGCCGGGTGCCGGGGTTCCGTCGGCGTCGCCCGCACCACCGCCGCTGCCACCGGCGCCGCCGCTGTCCGAAGTGGGCGTCCTGGGAAGGGAGTTCACGATGCCTGCCCGTAGGCCTTGTCCATCTGCCCCAGCGCTCCCCTGACATCCGTCTTTCCCGCCAGCAGTTCCTGTACGGCCGCGAAGTGGGCGGGCTGCACCTCGGCGTTGGGCCAGCTCTGGTCCATGAAGGGGACGGCCCGGTTCGCGTCGATGATGGGCAGGAAGTCCTTCAGTACGGGGTCGATGGCGGTGGAGGGGCCACGTTTGAAGGGGATCGCGGAGACGGCTGTGGCCCAGCGGTCGATGTTCTCCTGCTGTCCGAGGAAGGCGATGAACTCCTTGGCCTCGGCGGTGTTCTTGGCGTGCGCCGCCACTCCGAGGCCGACGACGATTCCCGCGGGAATCCACAACCGGGCGGGGTCGTCGCCGCCGGGGAAGGGGAACATGCCGAGGTCGTCGGGGGTCTTGGCGGCGGCGCGGAAGGCGGAGAGCACGGCAGAGACCTGGACGGCCATGGCGGCCTTGCCACCCGCGACGAGCGCGGTCTGCTGTTCGTAGGTGGTGCCGTTGGGGTTGTCGTTGAAGAAGCCGCGGCGCTGGAGTTCCTGGTACCTGCCCAGGGCGTCGGCCCAGCCGGAGCCCGCGAAGGTGGCGCGTCCGGCGGCCATCTCCCGGTCGAATCCGGGGGACTTGGCGTAGACGGCGTTGGGGACCAGGGCGTAGGTGATGAGCTGGGTGACCCAGGGGGTCTGGGCGCCGAGGGCGATCGGCACGACTCCCCTGGCCTTGAGCCTGGCGCAGACGTCGAGGAGCCCGGCCCAGGTGGTTGGCGGCTGAACGCCGGCGTCGGCGAAGACCTTCTTGTTGTATATCGCCCCGATGACACTGCTGCCCGCCGAATAGAGATAGGTCTTGCCGTCGTAGCGGTAGGCGGCGTCGAAGTTCCTGGGGATGCCCTCGGTCCACTTCTGGTCGCCGAGGTCGGTCAGAAGTCCCGCCTTGGCCAGTTCGACCATGGACATCGCGCTGCCGCTGCCGGGGAACAGCACATGGACATCGGGCGCGTTGCCGCCGGCGAGCTGGGTGCGTACGACGGTCTGGACCTGGTCGGTGGGGGCGAAGGAGGTGCTGAAGCGGGCGTCGGGGTGGCTCGTACGGTACGCGGCGAGGAGTTCGTCGACCGGCTTCTGCTGGTCGGCGACGCCGACGATCCGTACCTGTCCCGAGCCGCCGCCCGAACCGGAGCAGCCGGTGAGGGCCGGGGGGAGCGCGGCGAGGGCGGCGGCGCCCCCGCCGATACGGAGGAACCCCCGGCGGCTGACCGCACCCGGGACCGGGGCGGGGCCGGGGCCCGGACGGCTGCGAGAACCCGTGGTCATGGTGTGTCCTCCTCGTGGGAGCCGACGGACGAAGGGGCCGCCGGAGCGGATGTGCGGGGGTGCGGGGTGAGCGGCGGGCGGGGCGCGCCCGGTGCGGTGAGGGCCGCGGTGAAGCGGTAGCGGCCGGAGGCCACGCGGTAGAGGGCGTGGTCGGAGGCGGCGGCGACGCGTGTGATGTGGGGGCTGGTGCCATACCCGCCGGGTGCGTGGTCCCGTCCGTGCCCGTCGACCGGCTTGTGCCCGTCGTACTGCCGGTGTTCCTCGTACGGCCCGCGTCCCCCGGCCACTTCCCCGTCCGCATCTCCGTCCGCTTCTCTGGCTGCTTCTCCGGCCGCATCTCCGTCCGCATCTCCGGCCGCTTCGCCGTCAGCGCGTACGGACTCCGGGTCGCTGGTGGGTACGCGGACCTCGGCGGTGGCCCCCGGCGGTACCTGCACGTCGAGATCGAACCGGTCCCCCTCGCGCCGCCACCGCACCGCGACCGTGCCGCGGGCCGATTCGTAGCGGGCACTCGCGTGGGTGAGTCCGCCGGGGCGGGGGCGGATGCACAGCTCGCGGTATCCGGTGGAGTCCGGCTTCTGGTCGAGGCCCGCCACCCCGCGGTAGAGCCACTCGCCGATGGAACCGAGCGCGTAGTGGTTGAAGGAGTTCATCGAGGGGGCGCGGAAGCCCGCCTCGGGGGTCCAGCCGTCCCAGCGTTCCCAGATGGTGGTGGCGCCGTGGCGCAGCGGGAACAGCCAGGAGGGTACGTCCGTACGGCGCAGCAGCGCGTGCGCGAGATCGTCGCGGCCATGGGCGTCCAGGACGGGCGCGGCGAGCGCGACGCCGAGGAACCCGGTCTGGAGGGCGGGGCCCGCCTGCTCGATCAGTTCGGCGAGGCGGCGCGCGGCACCGTCGACGGCCTCCGCGGTCGGCAGCAGGCCGAAGGCCAGCGCGATGAGATAGCCGGTCTGGGTGTCGCCCTCGACGCGCACGGTGGTGCCGTGGTCGGCGGTCGTCACAAACCGTTCGACGAAGACCTCGCGGATGTCGGAGGCCAGCTTGTGGAAGTCGCGGGCCACGTCGCGCTGTCCGAGGACGTCGGCGGCCCTGGCGGTGAGCCGGGCGCTGTGCGCGAAGTAGGCGGTGGCGATGACGTCGCGCGGGGTGGGGGTGCCCGGGGCGAGCCAGTCTGAGAAGTGCGGCCCCACGCGCCGGCGCCAGATCAGGTCGGGGTTGTGGCGGTGGATCAGTTCGACCCAGGCGCGCATGCCGGGCAGGGCACGGGAGAGGAAGCGGGGATCGGCGTACGTACGGTAAAGATGCCAAGGGATGATCACACCGGCGTCGGCCCAGCCGGGGGCTCCTTCGTCGGCGACCCCTACCAGGCGCGGGGCGACATTGGTGAAGCCTCCGTCCGGGGTACGTGCGTCGTCCACATCCCGCAGCCACTTCGTATAGAAGGCGGCCACATCGGCGTTGAGGGCGGCCGTGGGGAGGAAGACCTGGGCGTCGGCGAGCCAGCCGAGCCGTTCGTCACGCTGGGGGCAGTCGGTGGGCACACTCACGAAGTTGGAACGCTGTCCCCAGCCCACACAGGTGTGGAGCCTGCGCACATCGGGATCGGAGCAGTCGAAGGCGCCGGTCCACGGGGTGTCGCTGTGCAGGGCCACGGCGACGACAGCGTCCTCGTCCAGATGAGGGACTCCGCTGATCTCCGCGTACCGGAAGCCGTGGTAGGTGAAGCGCGGCTCGAACACGACGGGGGCCCGGCCGTCGCCGATCAGGATGTCGGTGGCGGCGGCGGTGCGGAGGTTCGCCGTATAGAGAGCGCCGGTCTCGTCCAGTGCCTCGCCGTGGCGTATGACGACACGGGCGCCGGGGGCGAGCCGGCCGAGACGGAGCCGTACCCGTCCGGCGAGGTTCTGGCCGAAGTCGACAACATGGACGCCGTCGCGGATACGGGTGAGGGAGCGGGGGCGCAGGGTGGCCGTCGCCCGTACGGGCTCGTCCACCGAGGCGACAAGCAGCCGGTGGTCGGAGTCGACGGCCTGGGCCGGTGTCCAGCCGGAGTCGTCGAAACCGGGCAGGTCCCAGCCGTCGGCCGCGTACCGGAGGTCATGGCATTCGCCCATGAGCAGATCGGCGTGCCGGATGGCTCCTGTGTGGGTGCGCCATGAGCCGTCGGTGACGATGGTGGTGGTACGGCCGTCGGTGCCGGTGGAATGGAGTTCGGCCAGGAACTGGGGGCGTGAGCCGTAGTGTGCTCCCGCTCTGCGCGGTTCGAAGCCGACGAATCCGCTCCACCAGCCGTCCGCGACGGTCGCCGCGAGGACGTTCTCGCCGTCCCGGAGCAGTTCGGTCACGTCGTACGTCTGGTACTGGATGCGGCGGGTGTAGTCGGTCCAGCCGGGCGCGAGTTCGGCGTCGCCGACCCGGGTGCCGTTGAGGCGGACCTCGTACAGCCCGCGTGCGCTCACATAGAGCCGGGCGCGGGTGGCGGTGCTGCCGGGGAAGGCGCGGCGGAGTAAGGGACAGGGCGCGAGCCCGTGGTGGTCGAGCGCGCGCTCGCCCTCGGTCGGGGCGTCCATGACCTCGATGGGGCGGGGGTCGTGCGCGATCCAGGAGGCCCGCCAGGGACCGGCGGCTGACGGTGCCTCGGACGGCGTAGCGGAGAGTGCGCCGAAAGGCCTGTCGGAAGGTCCGCTGAAAGGTTTGTCGGACGACCGGACCGTCATCCCGGTCTCGAACCAGGAGGTGTCCTCGGCAGAACCGGCCGGAAACGCGGGACGGACAGGACGGGCAGGACTGGCGGAGCGGACGGAATCGGCGGAACGGGCGGGGTCGCCGGGGCCGGCGGCATCGTACGGTCCGGAGGACCCGGCCCGGCCGTACGGCTCGCGCGGCCCGGCCGCCCAGACGGTGACCCGCCAGTGATAGCGCGTACGGGCCCGGAGCGGCGGCCCCTCGTACACCGCGCCGATCGCCGCCGGGTCCTCGACCCTGCCCGTGTCCCACAGGGGTCGGCCGCCCTCGTCCAGATCCTCCGGCCGCTCGGCGACCCGGATCCGGTACGCGGCGGGGTCCTCGCCCCGGCGGCCGGAGACGAGACGCCAGGAGAGCATGGGAGCGGACTCGTCGATTCCCAGCGGGGTGGTGCGATGGTCGCACCGCAGGGCGTAGGGCCGCAGGGCCACGGGCGCGTCCTCCCTCGCGCCGAGTGGCGCATCGCCGTTGGCTGTTCGTCTGTTCGTCCGTTCGTCGTCACTTGCCTGCCGTGAAGACGACCATCTTTGAATGTGAAATCTAACGTGAATTCTGTGGCGTGGAGACTATGAGCCCCCCGCGAGAGGTGTCAAGAGTGTTACCGATGCGCTCGACCACCCATCTCATAGCGTGACCGAACTCCCCGGACAGGGCGCGCGACAAGCGCCGTACCCGCCCAGGAACCCCTTCGGCGGGTGCCCTTGTGGCCCCCGATTCCAGTGTGATATTCACCGTGTGATTACCACATGAACGGACGTTAAATCACGCGTGGATCCCCCCTCGGGCGGCGGGACCACGCACGACGAACGGACCAGTCTTCATGAGAAAGAACAGTGGGACCGGCGGCACCAGCGCCCTGGAGAGACGGGCCGTGCTCGGTGCCGGGACCGTCGCCCTGGCCCTCGCCGCGGGCGGTCTGACGGCCAGTCGCGCCCGGGCCAGGGAGCGGTTCAGCGAGGACCCCTTCACCCTGGGCGTCGCGTCCGGCGACCCCTGGCCGGACGGTGTCGTCCTGTGGACCCGGCTCGCCCCCCACCCGCTCGCCCCCGACGGCGCCGGCGGAATGGACCCGGCCCCCGTAGACGTCCACTGGGAGGTCGCCACCGACGAGCGCTTCCGCAGGGTCGTACGCAGCGGGCGGACCCGCGCGGTCGCCGAACTCGCCCATTCGGTCCATGTCGAGGTCACGGGGCTGCTGCCGGGACACCGCTACTACTACCGGTTCCGGGCCGGCGGAGTGGTCAGCCCGGTGGGCCGCACCCGTACCGCGCCGTCGCCGTTCAGCCGCCCCAAGGCCGTCAACTTCGCCTTCGCCTCCTGCCAGGCGTGGTTCGAGGGCTTCTACACCGCGTACCGGCATCTCGCCGACGAGGACGTCGACCTCGTCCTCCATCTCGGCGACTACATCTACGAGAACCCCATCGACGCGATGGGCGGGGTACGGCAGGTCCCGGTCGCCGCCGAGCTGCGCCCCGAGCCGACGACCCTCACCCAGTACCGCAACCGGCACGCCCTGCACCGCTTCGACCAGGACCTCATCGCCGCCCACCAGGCCCACCCCTGGGCCGTCGTCTGGGACGACCACGAGGTCGAGGACAACTGGGCGCGCGACATCTCCAAGCTGGACAACGAACCGGACCAGGACCCGGCGGTCTTCCGCCGGCGGGCCGCGGCGGGCTTCCAGGCGTACTACGAACATCTCCCGCTCCGCCTGCCGAACAAGCCGCAGGGCTTTGACGCCAAGATGTACCGGAGTCTGCGGTACGGGCGGATGGCCACCTTCCACATCCTCGACACCCGGCTCTTCCGCGACGACCAGCCCTGCGGCGACGGCACCAGGAGCGGCTGCGCCGAACGGCTGCTGCCCGAGCGCAGCATCCTCGGCGCGGAGCAGGAGCGCTGGCTCTACCGCGGTCTGGGCCGCTCCGATGCCACCTGGAACCTCATCCCGCAACAGATCCCGGTCGGGCAGGTCGACACCGACCCGGGCGCGGGACAGTCGTTCGTGATGGACTTCTGGGACGGTTACGTGGCCTCGCGCCAGCGGCTGTTCAAGCAGCTCACGGACCAGGACGTGAGCAATCCCGTCGTACTGACCGGCGATATGCACCGCCATCTCGCGGCCGATCTCAAGCAGAACTACGACGACCCGGACTCACCGACGATCGGCGTCGAATTCGTCGGCAGCTCGATCGCCACCGGCAAGGACGGTATGGACCTCGACCCCTCCGGGGCGAATCTGATCGCGGCGAATCCGCATATCAAGTTCACCAACTTCCAGCGTGGTTACGTCCGTTGCTCACTCACCCGGGAGACCTGCCGGGCCGACTTCCGGGTGCTCCCGTATGTGACGGCTCCGGGCGCGCCCGTCTCGACCCGGGCCTCGTACGTCACGGAGTCGGGCCGGCCGGGGGTACAGCTCGTCTGACCCGCGCCCGGTCCACCGACCCCCGTCCGAACCAGGCCCGATCCACTGATCCGCGCCTGATCCGGACCCGGTCCACCCGTACAGCCGCGCAGCGGTTGCCGGGGCGGCCCCCCGATGCACAGGATCGGACATGGGTGGCCGCCCCGTGCGTCCGGGCCCGGTCTGTGCTGTGCGCGGGCCGCCTGGATTCCATGGGGGTGGGCACCCTGGATCCCCCCGGGTGGCCGTCACCCCAACGGCACCCCCCAGCATCACCCTTATCTCACATCTGAGATAACCTGCATCTATGGCAGACGACTACCTCGTACGCATCGGCAAGCTCATCCGCGACGCCCGCCAGCATCGGGGCTGGACACAGAGTCAGCTCGCGGACGCTCTGGCCACCAGCCAGAGCGCCGTCAACCGCATTGAGCGCGGTAACCAGAACATCAGCCTTGAGATGATCGCGCGCATCGGTGAGGCGCTCGACAGTGAGATCGTTTCGCTCGGTTATGCCGGGCCCATGCATCTGCGGGTGGTCGGCGGACGCCGGCTCTCCGGCGCCATCGATGTCAAGACGAGCAAGAACGCGTGTGTGGCCCTGCTCTGCGGCTCACTGCTGAACAAGGGGCGTACGGTGCTGCGCCGGGTGGCGCGCATCGAGGAGGTGTTCCGGCTGCTGGAGGTGCTCAACTCCATCGGCGTACGGACCCGCTGGATCAACGACGGCGTGGACCTGGAGATCGTGCCGCCCGCCGAGCTGGACATGGAGGCCATCGACGCGGAGGCGGCCCGCCGTACCCGTTCCATCATCATGTTCCTCGGCCCGCTGCTGCACCGGATGGACACCTTCCGGCTGCCGTACGCGGGCGGCTGCGACCTCGGTACGCGCACCATCGAGCCGCATATGATCGCGCTGCGCCGGTTCGGTCTGGACATCGCCGCGACCGAGGGCCTCTACCACGCGCAGGTGGACCGCACCATCTCTCCGGGCCGCCCGATCGTACTGACCGAGCGCGGCGACACCGTCACCGAGAACGCCCTGCTGGCCGCCGCGCGCCACGACGGCGCGACCGTCATCCGCAACGCCTCGTCCAACTACATGGTCCAGGACCTCTGCTTCTTCCTGGAGGCGCTGGGCGTACGGGTCGAGGGCATCGGTACGACCACCCTGACCGTGCACGGCGTGCCGAGCATCGACGTCGATGTGGACTACTCGCCCTCCGAGGACCCGGTCGAGGCGATGAGCCTGATCGCCGCCGCGGTGGTCACCGAGTCGCAGCTCACCATCCGCCGGGTGCCGATCGAGTTCCTGGAGATCGAGCTGGCGGTGCTGGAGGAGATGGGCCTCGACCACGACAGGTCCACCGAGTACTCCGCCGACAACGGCCGTACGCGGCTGGTGGACCTGACCGTACGGCCCTCCAAGCTGGAGGCGCCGATCGACAAGATCCACCCGATGCCGTTCCCAGGCCTGAACATCGACAACGTGCCGTTCTTCGCGGCGATCGCGGCGGTGGCCCAGGGCAAGACCCTGATCCACGACTGGGTCTACGACAACCGCGCGATCTATCTGACCGACCTCAACCGCCTCGGCGGCCGCCTCCAGCTCCTGGACCCCCACCGCGTCCTGGTCGAGGGCCCCACCCGCTGGCGGGCCGCAGAAATGATGTGCCCCCCGGCCCTGCGCCCGGCGGTGGTCGTCCTGCTGGCGATGATGGCGGCGGAGGGGACGTCGGTGCTGCGCAACGTCTATGTCATCAACCGGGGCTACGAGGACCTGGCGGAACGCCTGAACTCGGTGGGCGCGCAGATCGAGATCTTCCGCGACATCTGATCGACGGATCTTGCCCCCCTTCCGGCCTGCGCTGAAGCGGGCCGGAAAGGGGGCTTCGGCAACTCTTGTGGCGCTCGACGAACCCGCAGCGCCTGTCGTAGTGCTCGTTACGCAGGATGTCCGCCATCGGCACCGGTAGCGGGGACGAGTCGACCACCGCACATCGGACCACACAGGCGTTCGAGCGCAGGTATATTGCGCAATCCGGCGTGCGACGCCCGCGCACGTATGGTTTCCGCGGGAAGTCCCCCGGCGCTCCCGGAGAGCGAGCGTGCCGGGCGGTCCGGCCGGTCGGTCGGTAATTGCGTTCTCGGACATGTTGTGTCCCGTCCGCGGGGCACGAGCCGGCTTGGTCCGTGCCCCCTTCTCGGCTTGCGCGGCACTGAATTGAAAGCCTTCCCCGAGCGGTTGGGAGGGCCTTCGGCGGCCGGCCGGGCGCGGCCGGTTTTGGTCAGTCGCGCATTCGGGATCTGGACCAGGTCAGGGGCCGCGCCTACGCTGTGGACCTCGAAGCCCGGTGGCTGACGTCACCACACCCATCCATTGGTCACTCCTCACACGATGGCCGCGAACACTGCCTCATCAGGCATGTTCCGCGTTCCGCCGTCCTGCGGAAGCGTTCGCGACGGCGGAAGAGACGGCCGCGGTTTCCGCTGACTCGTTCGGAACGATTCCATCTCTCCGCGAATTCCCTGTTCCGAGGCAACGGCCACACCAGTATCTCCTGTACGGCGTCAGCAGTTGTGGAATTGACAGGTGACGGGTGCAAGATCCTGCCTCGTCGGATCCTTTCCGGTTCCTTGTCGGATGCTTTTCGGATCCCGCTTGTCGATTCGTGGGATTCCACGCGCCGTACTCTGCTCAGGCGGTCAATTTCGCACGTGTCGCGTATTGTCAACCGGGGGGCGTCCGGCATGAGTTCGGTCTCTGCTTTCTTCACACAGGCCACCAATTTCGGCAGCGCGGTGTCCGGTGGAGTCGATCCCCGTACCGGTCTGTTCGCCGTCCGGATCGCGTTGGGCGATCTGGTCGGCAATCACAACCTCGGCCCGTCGCTGCCACTGGAGATGGGCTGGTCGCCGCTCTCCGGAGCCGACGCGGGGTTCGGACAGGGCGTCTCTCTGGGGCTGACCACCTATGACACCGACAGCCAGTTACTGGTCCTGTCCACGGGCGAGCGGTACAAGGTCCAGGAGACCGGCACGGAGGTGATCCTCAAGCAGAGCAAGCTGGATACGGTCCATGTCACGAAGGACGAGGACCAGAACTTCTACCGGATCGTGCACAAGTCCGGTGACGTGGAGATCCTCACGGGACCGGGGAACGCGTTCAGCCTGAAGGTGCCGACCGCTCTGCTGACGCCGGCCGGTCGCTGCCTGACGCTGACCTGGGATTTCAGCGGTCCGCAGCCGCGCCTGGCGCAGGTCGACGACGAGAGCGACACGCTGCTGACCGTGGTCTACAGCGGCTCCAAGACCACCTTGCGCGTCCTGCCCGGCCAGGCCGAGGGCTATGACGTCGAACTGTGGTTCCAGAACGGGCTGCTGGGAAGCCTGCACCACTTCGGGCTCGGGCAGGACAGGCCACTGGTGTGGAGCTTCACCTACGACGCAATGGGTCAGCAGGGGGAGTGGGGATCGTGGATCACCGGTGTGACCATGCCGGGCGGGATGTCCGAGACGGTCTCCTACCGCAACGACGGGCAGGGGCACCAGTTCCCGGACTCCGCCGGCCTGCCGGCCCTGCCCTACGTGGACCAGTTCGTCCGGACACCGGGCGGCGGGCAGCCGCCGATCGCGGTCGGCTACGACTACACGGACAACAACTTCCTGGGCGGCAATTCGGGCGTGAGCTGGGATCCCGACCAGGACAACCTCTATGACGACACCCTGAGCAGCTACACGTACGGCTCGACGGAGTCCCTGGTCTGCGGGGACCGGACCACGACGATCACCCGTGTGTACGACCAGTACCACTTGCAGACAGAGGAGACAGCACAGCAGAACGGCTTCTCCCAGTCACTTGAGACCGACTACTACGCGGTGGTCGGCCAGACCTTCGCCGACCAGCCGGCCCAGTTCCAGCTCCCGAAGACCCGCACGGTCACCTGGACCGACGCGCAGGGGCAGTCGCGCAGCGAGGTCACGGAGACCAGCTTCGATTCGGCGGGCAACCCGCAGAGCCGGACCGGGCCCGACGGTACCCGGACCGACTGGGAGTACTACCCGGCGGGCGGAAGCGGCAGCGACTGCCCGCCCGACCCCAACGGCTTCACCCGCCTGCTCGCCGGCGTCACCCGCACACCCCCGGGCACCGACTTCGACGCCCCTGTCTACCGGACCTCCTACCGCTACACCGCGTACACGGACCTGCCTGATCCCCGCGTGAGCACCGCCGTGCTGAAGACCGAGGAATCCCATCACGGCGACGGCCGGCTCCTCGCCCGTAAGACGTTCGCCTACAGCACCTCGGGCGCGGAGTCCGGGCGGATCACCGGCCTGGTCGAGACGGAGTACCCGGACGGCGACGGCGGCGCGTCGTACACCGCGACCCACTCCTTCGCCTTCTCGGCGCAGCAGGACGCGCTGGTCCAGAGCCACACGCTGACGACGCATGACGAGCTGACGGTGTCACGGTCGCAGACCCGTTCGCGGTTCACCGGTCGCCTGCGGTCCGCCACCGACCCGCAGGACAACGTCACGGCCGTGACGTACGACGGCCTGGGCCGGGTGGTGACCCGTACCGTCAACCCCGGCACCCGCTACGAGGCGGGAGAGACCTACGCGTACGCCATGGATGGCGACGCCCCGTTCGTCGTCACGTTCACCGACGCGCTGGGCAACCAGTTCCGCGAGAGCCTCGACGGCGCGGGCCGGCCGGTCCGGCGGGAGCGCAAGGACATCGACGGCGACGGCGCCTGGTACACCGTCCGGACACTCGGTTACGACGAGCAGGGCCGTACGTCGTCGATCTCGGAACTGGATCAGGTGCGCGACGGCGGCCGGGTCGAGCTGGCCCGGACCCTCTCCTACGACGACTGGGGCCAGTTGTCGACCACCACCTTCAACGACGGCGCGGTCGACCTCACCCGCACGGATCCGGTCCACCTCACCACCACGAGCCAGCAGCTCAGCGGCGAGGCTCCGGTCACGGGCACGGTGGTGACGACGTACGACACCGGGGGCGACCCGGTGAGCGTGGAGCGCTTCGACCTGACCGGGGCGTCCACAGGCCGGCAGACGTGGGAGCGTGACGGCTGGGGCAGGCCGCGCCGCGAGACCGACGCCGCCGGGAACACCACGCGGTACGACTACGACACACACAGCCGGCTCCTGACCACCACGCTGCCCGATGGAACCCAGGTCTCCCGCGACTACGCGCCCTTCTCGCCGGACGCGCTGGTCACCGGGATCGCCGTGAACGAAGCCAGCTACGGCACGCAGACCTTCGACGGCCTGGGCAGGCTCACCACCACCAACTCCGGCGGACGCAGTTGGGACTACGACTACACCCGGGCCGCCGACCCGCTCCCCTCCTCGGTCATCACCCCCGACCAGCTCCACTCCCACCAGTTCGACCCACGGCTCGACAACGCGCTGTCGCAGATCCAGGCGGGGTCGCTCACGCAGGTGTTCACGCGCGACCCGGTATCCGGCTCGCTGACGAACGCCCAGGCCGGCGATGCCACGATCGTGTGCGACTACTACCCGTCGGGCCGTCCCCGTACCGAGACCACCAAGCTCTCCGGCCGGCCCGACCGTACGGCGACATGGAGCTACACGGTCGGCGGCCGCCAGCAGAGTTACACCGGGGCGGACGGCACCACCCAGCAGATCACCTGGGACGCCTACGGCCGGCTCTCGGCCGTCACGGACCCCGCGGTTCAGGCGTCACTGACCTACGACGCCATCGGCCGGCCGGTCACGTGGGTGGCCAGGGACACGCAGTCGGGACACACACTCACCACGGCGCTCACCCGCGACGACTTCGGCCGCGAGGTGAAACGCACCGTCACGGACGACCAGGGGTCGTCATGGACGCTCACACAAGCGTGGCAGCCGAACGACCTTCTCAGCGGCAGGACGTTCTCGCGTGGCGGAACGACGCTGCGGGAGGAGTCCTTCACCTACAACAGCCGCAACCAGCTCGCCACTTACGCCTGTACGGGGCAGGCGCCTCCGCTGGACGAGCGCGGGAACGCGGTCACCCGGCAGACGTTCGGCCACGACGCCTACGGCAACGTGACAAGCTGCCTGACCGAGTTCCCCGACGGCTCCGACACGGCGACGTACCTGTTCGAGAACGCGTCGGATCCGTGCCAACTGACCGGCATCGCCCACTCCCACGCGTCGTATCCCTCCCGGATCGATCTGAGCTATGACGAGGCCGGGCGGCTGGTCACGGACGACGCCGGACGCACACTCAGCTACGACCCCCTGGGACGCCTCCAGTCGGTGAGCTCGGCAAGCTCGTACGGATACGACCCGCTGAACCGGCTGCTGACCCAGAAGACCGACGGCGACACCAGCGTCCTGCACTACCAGTGGGAGTCGGTCGCCTCGGTGATCGAGGGCGACCGGTCCACCCGCTTCCTCCAGCTCGACCAGGCGTGCGTGGCCCAGCGCCGCGAGGGAGCCCAGGCAGAAACGCGCCTGCTGGGGACGGACGGCAAGCGCACCGTGCTCGTGGCGGCCGGCGGCCGGCAGCAGGAGTACGCGTACACCCCTTACGGCGACCGCCCCGCGGACGCGACGAGCAGCGTCCTGGGCTTCGACGGCGAGCGTACCGATCCGGCCCTCGGGTGGTACCACCTCGGCAACGGCTACCGCCCCTACCACCCGGGCATGATGCGGTTCACCGTGCCCGACGAGCTGAGCCCCTTCGGCGCCGGCGGGATCAACCCTTACGCGTACTGCCTGGGCGACCCGATCAACCGCGTCGACCCAACAGGGCACTTGAGCTGGATGGCCTGGCTGGGCATCGGTCTGGGCATCGCGGGCCTGGCCCTGGCGGTCGTGACCGCCGGCGCGTCGATCGTGGCAGCAGGCGGGGTGATGGCGGCGGTGGGCGCCGCCGAGACGACGACGCTGGTTGTCGGCGCCATCGGCGTTGTCTCCGACGTGACCGCCATAGCCAGCGGAGCTCTCGAAGAAGCGTCCCCCAAGGCCTCGTCCATCCTCGGATGGGTCTCCCTCGGCACCGGCATCGTCGGCCTCGCCCACGCGGGCGCGAGCGCCGCCAGGTGGACGAGCCGGGTCTCGGAACTCGCCGAAGACGCGGGGGAGGCCGAACGTGTCGAGACGGGAACGGCGCGGGGCATCGGCCACAGCAAGCCGAAGCAGAAGGAAATCACCGAAAAACAGTGGAAGGAACGCAGGAAGTTCAAAGTCGTGAAGAACAGCCACCGCCAGGAGGTGTACGTCACCCAATACGAGGCGGTCGGAAGTCAACTCCCGGACGTGATCAGAAACGCGCAGGCGCGCGCCCCCAAGGTTGCCATCCTGTCCGGCACGCACGGTGCCGAGGACGGACTCCGCACATCTCTTGACGTCGAGCCGAAATTCTATAGGCAGGACCTGAGGCTGCAGCACCTGGAAAAGGGTTCGAGCGTAAAGGTCTACGACACGCCGAACCTGCCGGAGGGAAAACTGGAACGGATCCTCAACCGCAAGGACACCGCCGTCATCGCGGCGTTCTGCTACAGCCGGAACGACAGTCGTCTGCGAGAAATACTCAAACTGAAACCCACGGTCTCGTACGTCACTCCTTGAATACGAACAGAGGAGACAGAACATGTCAACGTGGACGAGCGTGTCCAAGCTCTCGGTGATCCTCGCGAGCGGCTACCAGAATTGCAACATATATGCGAACGGACGGAACAGGATCGGTGTGACGATCAATGTCGAGCCGATCGACGAAAAAGGAAATTCCGTCCAGGTCGACCCCCAGCATCTGGTCGACAACTTGTGGCTCATCGACTACGTCGACGAGTCGACACTCAACTGGAAGGGCAGCTCGGGCTGGGCCTATACGGACGCCGCGAACAAGTTCACCGCGACGCCCGGCGGGTTCAGCGAGGAGGCCGAAGCCTCGGCCAACGGCGCCGGCACCCAGCAGGTCACGTTCTACGTGTACTGCTCGCCCGGTACGAACCCGAAGTCGATCGGCGTCCGGGTCAGGACCGACTCCGGCAGCACCATCAACAGCTCTTTGAACGGAAAGTACCACAGCAAAGTCACATTCAATCCGCAGGCAGCCACGACTTACATGAAGGGAGACATCAACTGGGAATACTCACACACGTCGACCAAATACGGCGACAACAAGAAGTACGTGACGACGGACGCCTGGAACTACTATCTGTCCCTGAAATCAGCGAACAACTACTTCGTCACCTTCTCGGTGAGTGCCTACTTCAGCGAGTCCGGTTACGACGGCTTCTTCGCGTGCAACATCACTCCAGACAGCCACCACAAGAATTTCTACGGCGGCTATGTCTGGTATCAGGAGCCGCACGACTCCGCGTACTACTCCTCGCAGGACGGGTACAGTTCGGGCGAGATCGTCAACTTCCCCGCGGGAAACAAGTGGTGGGATTACGCGAAGATCTACGACAGGAAATATCCCGAGCGATACCTGTGCTTCACGTGGGTGCACTCCACCACCGGCGGCGACGGATGGCACATTCCGAACGGCCCGCTGGACACCTGGAAGGAGTGGTTCCGTCCGTCGATTGTCGCGTACGACATGTACGGCAACACGGGCACGTTCTGGGTGGACGGCTCGGACATCACCGGCGCGCTCAACATCTACGACCACCAACTGTAGTAAGGGGGCCGACGGCGGACTGAAGGGATCCGGTGCCCGGGGCAAAGACTCGCCAGGCTCACCGCGTAAGACCTCGCCTGAATTGCAGCAGCGACGTCGAGAAGTCCTCCCGAACAGCGTCAGACTCGGGCAGTCCGCCGAGCTCACTCGCCGCAAACTCCTCAGCCGCCCTGAGGAGTTCCTCAACAAACTCGGACGAATCCGCCGCTCCGACAACCCCGTCCCGGCCGGAAGTCTCCACCACACTCCCCCGCATTCTAAATGCAAGCGCAAAGGAAGAGTCCGCACCGACGAACTCGAAGGAACCGCTGGAAGACGTCACCAGGTTGGCCATTTGATCAAGCAGGAGCGAGACGGAGAGATAGATCATCATCCCCTGGTCAGGTGACTGCCCGGCGGATGTCGACATTCCACCTTCTCCCGTGACGACGACATCTCCCAGATCGAAGCCGCTGGGGTCCCCTTGATCGGGGCGGAGGGAGAACTTGAAGTGAATCACGGCGTGTGGCTCTTTCCGACCGGGAAGAAGGTGATGACGCGAACCGACCGGCAACCTCGACAGGGTCGGCGCCGCAGGCCGTGCTGGAACTGCTCCGGGAACTGTACGAAGACGGATCGCCATGAAGCCACCGCGTCTTCGCCGCGGCATCCGTTGCCGGTGTTGTGCGTTGGGCCTGGTCGTGGGGGTGGGTTGGGCCCGTAAGTGGGTCCGGGGGCCCTGCTGTTGGGTCCGGGTTCGTTCCTACGCTGCTTGCCGTTCGGGGGAGCGGTTACGGCAGTGTGCGAGGAGCGGGGATGACGAAGGGCGCCGGGCGGTTCCCTGGTTGGCGTGGGCATGACAGTAGCGGACGGCGGGACCGGGGGCAGGGCGGCATCGAGTATGTCGCCGTGGCCGGGGTCGTCTCCCTGATCGTTGCTGCGATCGTCGGGCTGACGGTGCCCGAGGACGAGGCCGTGGGGCTGAAGGACGCGGTGTGCAGAATCGTTCATGCAGCCGATGGCCCCTCAGGATGCGACTCGGGAAACAACAGGGGCGGCGGCGATGACGGGGACGGCGGGGGTGACGGTGAGGATCCCGCCGTACCGCCCGGCGACCCGTTCCAGCCCGCGAAGTGCCTGCTCTCCGAGGACCAGACCAAGGACACCGTGGTCATCCAGATCCTGTTCATCAAAATCAGCGGCTCGGAACAGCTCAAGGTCCAGCAGTGGTCCGACGGTACGGTCACCGTGGAGCGTGTGACCGACAGCAGTGTCGGTGTCACCACAAGCGTCTCCGCCGGCATACCCGGGCTCAAGGACTGGGACGCCAAGGCCTCACTGAGCGGCACCTATATGCAGGGCAGCGGCAAGGGCGGGCAGTGGGTGTTCAGCAGCCACAAGAGCGACAACCCCCAGGACGATCTGGAGGCCAACCTCGCGGACGCCAAGGCCTTCGCCGAGGGGCTCAAGCAGAAGGACACCTGCGACGCCATGATCGGCTCCCCCGTCTCACCCATCAGTGTGGTGGGGTGCCAGAACAGCGCCCGCTCGCAGATCGACGACTCCAATCCGGAGCGGTTGCCGGACGTCGACATCACCAAGACGACCACCGAGGCCTCTGGCGGACTGAGTTTCGGCAAGTCGTTCACCAGCGGCGGCTCGGACGGCAAGGACGGCAAGCCCAAGAGCCTCGGCAGCATATCCAGCGACATCGCCTCCGGCTCGATGACCGAGGACGTGGTGGTCCTGCGCACCAAGACCGGGCCCGACGCCGGGAAGATCACCTTCGTCTACACCTTCACCGTCAGCGGCAAGGCCGGTGAAATCGCACAGGTCAGGGGCAGCCGGATGCAGCAGGTGGCCGTGACCTACGACGCGGCCATGTACGACGAGGAAGCGAAGAACGGCCAGCCGCACCACCCGCAGAAGATGGTCATCACCACCAGCCAGGAAGCCGGCGAGGGACCGGGTGTCCAGGTCGGCACCGGAACGAACGCGGGCCCGGTGTCCATCGATGTCGGCGGCGGGGGCGGCACCATCGAGTCCCGGATCCACACCGAGTCGGCGGAACTCGTCCTCGACAACGACGCGGACAGCACGCTGGTGGAGGACTGGCTGCGCGGGCGCGGTGACTTCCCGGCCAGCGACGCGCTGCCGACACCGTCGGACGCGGCGGAGGCGCCGGACTCCGACGCGGGCCCGATCGAGCGGCTCCTGCACGACAAGGGCAAGCTCTCCCGTCTCGACTACAAGGCCAACACCGACTGGTGGAACGCCTCCCTCGGCATCGGCTTCGGCATCTCCGCCGGACAGGTCACCCTCGGATTCAAGCTCTTCGGCATCGACATCACCCACGAGCACAAGCAGCAGACCATCACCGGCGACCCCACCTACGCCACCGCGCCCCGGAGCGGCGGCACCCGCCCCTGGGTCGAATGGAAGAACTGCACCCAGACCAAGCCCATCACCACCTGAGGCCCCGGAACCCGAGGTCACGGACCACTCCGCCAGTACGGGCGGTGGCCCCCGGACGCCGATGCCGGGGACCGCCGCCCGTACCGCTTCGTATTCCCATGAGCACAGGCGCGGGGGCCCAGGGGCACAGGGGCTACGGCAGGACCGCGATGCCGTCCAGTTCGACCAGCGCCGGTATGTCCCAGAGCCGTACGACGCCGATCACCGCCATCGCCGGGTAGTCACGGCCCGCCAACCGGCGCCAGATCAAACCGAGTTCGGCGGCGTGCGCACGGTAGTCCGCCACATCGGTGGTGTAGACGGTCACCCGGGCCAGATCGCCCGGCGCGCCGCCCGCCGCCGCCACCGCGGTCAGCAGATTGCCGAGCGCGGTCTCGAACTGGGCCGGAAGGGTCTCCCCCACGATCCTTCCCTCGCCGTCGAGCGCGGTCTGTCCGGCGAGCAGGACCAGCCGTCCGCCGGTGGCGACTACGGCGTGCGAGAAGCCGGTGGCCGGGGAGAGCTGGGCGGGATTGACGCGTTCCAGGCTCATGCGTTCGCCTCCGTGTCCGGGGTCGTGGCCCGCTCCGCGGGCGACCGCCCCGTATCCCTCTCCACGGGCGGCTGTTCGTACGCGTACCGCTGCTCCCGCTCGTACCGCTCCCGGTACAACTCCTTGGCGATGATGCTGCGTTGGACCTCGGTGGCGCCTTCGTAGATACGAGGTGCGCGGACCTCGCGGTAGAGGTGCTCCAATGGGTGGCCGCGCTGGAGGGCGCGGGCGCCGTGCAGTTGGACGGCGGAGTCGACGACGTACTGCGCGGTCTCGGTGGCGAACAGCTTCGCCATGGCCGAGCGGCGCGGTACCCCGGGGGCGCCCGAGTCATAGGCCTCGGCCGCCGCGTAGACGAGCAGTCGCGCCGCCTCCGTACGGGTCGCCATCTCCGCGACCTGGTGCGCGACGGCCTGTAGATCCTTGAGCGGGCCGCCGAACGCGGTGCGCCCGGCGATGTGTTCGAGTGTCGCGTCGAGGGCGGCCTGTGCCATGCCCACGGCGAAGGCGCCGACGCTGGGGCGGAAGAGGTTCAGGGTGTTCATGGCGACCCGGAAGCCGTGCCCGACCTCGCCGAGGACATCGTCGGGGGTCACGGGTACGGAGTCGAAGGCGAGGGCTCCGATGGCGTGCGGCGCGAGCATCTCGATCGGGGTACCGGTCAGTCCGGGTCGACCGGCGGGAACGAGGAAGGCGGTGATCCCGCGCGCACCGGCCCCGGCCCCCGCGCGTCCATGCCCCGTACCGTCCGCTCGCCCGCGCCCCGCAGGCTCCGCGCGTCCATGCCCCGTACCGTCCGCACGCCCGCGCTCCGCACCGTCCGTACGGGCAAAAACCGTGTAGAAGTCGGCCTCGGGCGCGTTGGAGATCCAGCGCTTCTCACCGGTCAGCAGCCAGCCGTCCCCGTCCGGTACGGCCCGCAGGGCGAGCGCCGCCGCGTCCGAACCCGCCCCCGGCTCGCTCAGCGCGAACGCGGCCACGGCCCGGCCCGCGCTCACCTCGGGCAGCCAGCGCGCCCGCTGCGAGCAGGTTCCGGCCTGGACGACCGGATACGCACCGAGGCCCTGAAGGGCGAGGGCGGTCTCGGCCTCCGTGCACCCCTGTGCGAGCGACTCGCGCAGCAGACACAACTCCAGCGCACCGACCGCGCCCGCTGGTCCGCCGCCCCCGGCCGCGCCCGTATCTCCGAACACCTGGCCAAGCAGCCCCAGTTCACCGAGCGCCGCAATCAACGGCCGGTTCACCCGCCCTGGTTTCCCCTTCTCCGCCAGTGGCCGCAGCCGCTCCACCGCCAGCGCGCGCAGTTCCGCGCACCACTCCGTCTGTGCCGGGCCGAGTGTGAATACGGGCATCCGAGCCCCCACTTCCAGCGCGTCCCAGCGCGCTTATCGCGGCCTGTTGACTGTCGTCACCTTCACGATACGCTCGATGGGCGACCCCACGATCCCACCGTGGCAAGGGGGCGGACCCATGGAATCGTTGACGCCGTCGGCGCATCGCGACACCTTCGCGCGCGACCGGTTACCGCCTCCCGAGCAATGGCCGCGCCTGCTCCCCCCACCGGACGGGCTGCACAACGCCGACCGGCTCAACTGCGCCGCCGAGCTGCTGGACCGTACGGCCGAGCTGTTCGGTGCGGACCGGCCGGTCTTCCGTACGGGCACCGGCGAGGTCTGGTCGTACGGCGGGCTGCGTGAGCGCGTCGACCGGATCGCGCATGTCCTGACCTCGGATCTCGGGGTGGTGCCCGGCAACCGCGTACTGCTGCGCGGCCCCACCACCCCCTGGCTCGCGGCCTGCTGGCTGGCGGTGCTCAAGGCGGGCGCGGTGGCGGTGACCGTACTGGCCCAGCACCGGGCACAAGAGCTGGCCACCATGTGCGAGATGGCCCGGGCGAGCCATGCCCTGTGCGACAGCCGGTCGGTGGACGACCTGGTCGCGGCGCGGGTGCCCGGGCTGCGGATCACGGCGTACGGCGGGGACGCGCCCGACGATCTGCTGCGGCTGGCCGAGGCACGGCCGGGGCGCTACCCGGCGGTGGAGACCGCGGCGGACGATGTGGCGCTGATCGCCTTCACCTCGGGGACCACCGGCCGGCCCAAGGGCTGTATGCACTTCCACCGCGACGTACTGGCCGTCGCCGACACCTTCTCGCGCCAGGTGCTGCGGCCCGAGCCCGGTGACCTCTTCGCGGGCAGCCCACCGCTCGGCTTCACCTTCGGTCTCGGCGGTCTGGTGATCTTCCCGATGCGGGCCGGGGCGTCCGCGCTCCTGCTCGAACAGGCCCGCCCCCGGGAGCTGCTGGCCGCGGTCGCGGAGCACCGGGTGTCCGTCCTGTTCACCGCGCCGACCGCGTACCGGGTGATGCTCGACGAGCTGGCGGCGCGGCCGTCCGCGTACGACATCTCCTCGCTGCGGCGCTGTGTCTCGGCGGGCGAGAATCTGCTCGCGGCGACCTGGCAGTCCTGGTTCGACCGGACCGGGCTGCGCCTCATCAACGGCATCGGCGCGACCGAGCTGCTGCACATATTCATCTCCGCGGCGGACGAGGCGGTCCGGCCGGGGACCACCGGGGTGCCGGTGCCCGGCTGGCAGGCGTGCGTGGTCGACCGAACGGGCGCTCCGGTACCGGACGGAGAGCCGGGACTGCTGGCCGTACGCGGTCCTGTCGGGTGCCGGTATCTGGCGGATCCACGCCAGCGGGAGTACGTACGAAACGGCTGGAATCTGACCGGTGACACCTATATACGCGAGCCCGACGGCTACTTCCGCTATGTGGCGCGTGCCGATGACATGATCATCTCGGCCGGTTACAACATCGCGGGTCCCGAGGTCGAGGACGCGCTGCTGGCCCACCCGGATGTGCTGGAGGCGGCGGTGGTCGGCCGCCCCGACGAGGTGCGCGGCCAGACCGTCGCCGCGTATGTCGTCCTGCGGGAGGGCGCGGAGCCTGGCGAGGAGACCGTACGGGCGCTGCGGGACTTCGTCGGCGCGCGGCTCGCACCGTACAAACGCCCGCACTCGGTGGTCTTCCTGGACGCGCTCCCCCGTACCCCCACGGGCAAGCTCCAGCGCTTCCTGCTGCGCGGTCCGGGCCCTGTCCACCGTGGTCCCGGCGCTGTCCACCAGGGCATACAGTGATCGCGTGGCCGAGCAGCACACCCCTCGTTCCCTGATCGTCACCCTGTACGGCGCGTACGGCCGCACTCCGGACGGCGCCCCGCTCGCCGTGGCCGGGCTGATCCGGCTGCTGGGGGCGCTCGGTGTCGACGCGCCCGCGGTGCGCTCGTCGGTCTCGCGGCTCAAGCGCCGCGGTCTGCTGGTCCCTGGACGTACCGCGGAGGGCGCGGCCGGGTACGCGCTGTCGGCCGAGGCCCGCGAACTGCTCGACGACGGGGACCGCAGGATCTACGACCGGCCCGCGCCCCGGCTCTCCGACGGCTGGGTGCTGGCGGTGTTCTCCGTACCGGAGGCCGAGCGCCACAAGCGCCATCTGCTCCGCTCACGGCTGGGCCGCCTCGGCTTCGGCACGGCCGCGCCGGGTGTCTGGATCGCGCCGGGGCGGCTGTACGAGGAGACGAGCCACACCCTGAGCCGGCTCGGCCTCGACGGGTACGTGGATCTCTTCCGCGGGGACCATCTCGGCTTCGAGACCACGTCGGAGGCCGTGGCCCGCTGGTGGGACCTGGACGCGATCGCCACGCGCCACGAGGAGTTTCTGGCCGCGCACGAACCGGTGCTGCGGGCCTGGGCGGACCGGCGGGAGGTGCCGCCGGAGGACGCCTACCGCGACTATCTGCTCGCTCTGGACTCCTGGCGCCACCTCCCGTACACCGACCCGGGCCTGCCCGCGGATCTGCTGCCGAAGACCTGGCCGGGCGAGCGCTCGGCGGAGGTCTTCGCCATGCTGCACGCCCAACTGCGGGACGCGGGCCTGGAGTTCGTACGGGAGTCGCTCGGCGCGGAGGCGGCGGAGACAGCGGAAACGACGAAGGCAGCGGCGGAGGCGGCTGAGGCCACCCAGTCGGCATCGACGGCGGAAGCAGCGGACGTACGGGGGCCGCTCAGCCTGGAGTGAGGCCCAGCGTGAGGCGCGGCCTGGGAGCGTCGGTACGGCCCGAGGGCGGCGGGCGGCTGCCCGCGCGGTACGGGAGCGGCCAGGGCGCGGCGGGCCCCTCGTACCCCTGGGCCGCCGCGGCGTGGAGCGTCCACTGCGGGTCGTGGAGATGCGGCCGGGCGAGGGCGCAGAGGTCGGCGCGGCCCGCCAGCAGCAGGGAGTTGACATCGTCCCAGGAGGAGATGGCGCCGACGGCGATCACCGGGACGGACAGGGTGTTGCGGATCAGATCGGCGAACGGTGTCTGGTACGAGCGGCCGAACTCGGGCCGTTCGTCCGCGACGACCTGGCCGGTCGACACATCGATCGCGTCGGCGCCGTGCGCGGTGAAGGCACGGGCGATCTCCACGGCCTCGTCCATGGTGGTGCCGCCGGGCGCCCAGTCGGTGGCGGAGATCCGGACGGTCATGGGCAGGTCGTCGGGCCACTCGGCCCGTACGGCGTCGAAGACTTCGAGCGGGAATCGCAGCCGGCCCTCCAGCGGTCCGCCATAGGCGTCGGTGCGCCGGTTGGTGAGCGGGGAGAGGAAGCCGGAGAGCAGATAGCCGTGTGCGCAGTGCAGTTCGAGCAGGTCGAAGCCGCTGCGCCGGGCCCGCCGGGCGGCTGCCGCGAACTGTTCGCGTATCTCGCCCAGTTGACGGCCGTCAAGCTGGCGCGGTACCTGGCTGACCCCGGGCCGGTACGGCAGCGGGGAGGCGGCGCTCAGTGGCCAGTTGCCCTCGGCCAACGGCTCGTCCATGCCTTCCCACATCAGCCGGGTGGAGCCTTTGCTCCCGGAATGCCCGAGCTGGACGCCGATGGCCGTTCCGGGCGAGGCGGTGTGGACGAAATCCGTGATGCGGCGCCAGCCGTCGCCCTGCTCGCGGGTGTAGAGGCCGGTGCAGCCGGGGGTGATCCGGCCCTCCGGGCTGACACACACCATCTCGGTCATGACCAGCCCGGCGCCGCCGAGGGCGCGGGCGCCGAGATGGACGAGATGGAAGTCGCCGGGGACACCGTCCACCGCGGAGTACATGTCCATGGGCGAGACGACGATCCGGTTGCGCAGGGTCAGCCCGCGCAGCCGGAAGGGCGTGAACATCGGGGGCGTGCCGGGCGGGCAGCCGAAACCGTCCTCCACCGCCCGGGTGAAGGCGGGGTCGCGCAGCCGCAGATTGGCATGGGTGACCCGGCGGCTGCGGGTGAGCAGCCCGAAGGCGAACCGGCGCGGCGGCTGGTCCGTGTACGTGGCCAGTTCCTCGAACCAGCGCAGGCTCGCGGCGGCGGCGCGCTGGGTGGACTCGACGACCGGACGGCGCTCGCTCTCGTACGCGGCGAGGGCGGCCGGCAGACCGGGACTCTCCTCGATACAGGCCGCGAGCGCGAGGGCGTCCTCGACGGCGAGCTTGGTGCCGGAGCCGATGGAGAAGTGGGCGGTGTGGGCGGCGTCGCCGATCAGCACCGTATTGCCGTGGCTCCAGCGGTCGTTGACGACCGTGCGGAAGACGGTCCAGGAGGAGGCGTTCGCGCGTAGGGGCCGTCCGCCGAGGGCTCCGGCGAAGATCTCCGCGCACCGTTCGACGGACCGTTCGAGGGACCGGTCGGCAGATCGCCCGGCGGACCGCTCGGTGGACGTTTCGGTGGACATTTCGGTGGACCGCCGCTCGTCGAGTTCCTCGAACCCGGCCGCCCGCCAGACCTCTTCGCGCATCTCGACGATGACGGTGCTGCGCGGGCCGTCGGCGCTCCGTTCGTCGGCGTACGGATAGCCGTGGAGCTGCATCACCCCGTGTTCGGTCTCGGCGGTCTCGAACCGGAAGGCGTCGAAGGCGAAGTCGGCGGCGAGCCAGATGTAGCGGCAGCGGTGGGCGCTGATCCGCGGCCCGAAGTGCGCGGCATGGGCCGTGCGGGTGAGGCTGTGGATCCCGTCCGCGGCGATGACCAGGTCGTGGGAGGCGGCGAGTTCGGCGGCGGGCGGTGCCTCGGTGCGGAAGCGGAGCCGTACGCCCAGGGTGGCGCAGCGCTCGTACAGGATCTCCAGCAGGCGGCGCCTGCCGAGGGCTGCGAAGCCATGGCCGCGCGAGGTGAGGGTGTGGCCCCGGTGGACGATGTCGATGGCGTCCCAGCGCACGAACTCGTTCTGGAGCGCCTGGTGGACGACGGGATCCGCGTGCTCGATCCCGCCGAGCGTCTCGTCGGAGAGGACGACTCCGAAGCCGAAGGTGTCGCCGGGGGCGTCACGCTCCCAGACAGTGATCTCGCGGGCGGGGCCGAGCCGTTTGAGCAGGGCCGCCGCGTACAGTCCGCCGGGTCCGCCACCGATCACGGCGATCCGCACGGCTACCGCCCCTGCCACTTCGGGGGCCGCTTCTCCGTGAAGGCGGCGTGGAACTCCGCGTAGTCCTTGCCGTACATCAGCAACGCCTGGGTGGAGGCGTCCAGTTCGACGGCGGCGGCCAGCGGCATGTCCAGCTCGGCGGTGAGCAGGGCCTTGGTCCTGGCGTACGCGAGAGCCGGGCCGCGTGCGAGGGTACGGGCCAGTTCGGCGGCCCGCGGGCCGGCGGCGCCCTCGGCGGTCAGCTCGCTGATCAGGCCGATCCGCTCGGCCTCGGGCGCGGGTACGGGCTCTCCGAGCATCAGCAGCCGGGTCGCGTGGCCGAGGCCGACGATCCGGGGCAGCAGATAGGCCGCGCCCATGTCGCCGCCGGAGAGGCCCACGCGGGTGAAGAGGAAGGCGAACCGCACGGAGGGGTCCGCGATCCGGAAGTCGGCGGCGAGCGCGAGGACCGCTCCGGCTCCCGCGGCGACTCCGTGCACGGCGGCGATCACCGGGAAGGGGCACTCGCGGATCGCCCTGACGACCTGCCCGGTCATCCGGTTGAAGTCGAGGAGCTGGGCCGTGTCCATGGCGAGCGTTGCGCCGATGATCTCGTCGACATCGCCGCCGGAGCAGAAGCCGCGCCCCTCGCCGGCCAGCACCAGGGCACGTACGGAACCCTCCCGGGACAACTCGGCGAGGAGATCGCGGAGATCGGCGTAGGCCCCGAAGGTGAGGGCGTTGAGCTTCTCGGGGCGTGCGAGCGTGACGGTCGCAACGCCGTCGTCATCACGCGTCAGCCGGAGATGGCGCCACTCCTCGGTGCGGGGCGCGGAGCCGGTGAAGGGGCTCGTGGAGCGGGTGGAGCTGCTCGCGGAGTGGCTCATGGGCGTACGGCCTCCCTCGACGGGGCGCGGTCCCTCACCGGAACCGTATCACCGCTCCGTGACTGTCGTCACGAGTGCGCGATACGTACGCGAAACGATCCGCGTCCTCCTGGCATGTGCCGTGCTCACGCCGTCCGAAGCACGCCACGCTCACGCCGTCCGGAGCACGCCACGCTCGGGCCGTCCGGAACACGGCACGCTCAGGCTGTCCGGGTACGCCGTGCTCGCGCCGTCCGGAGCGCATCGCGCAATACCCCGCCCGGCCCCTCCGCCACCCCCATCGGCCCCGCGGCACCCGGCCCGTATCCGGCCCGGCACCGTGCCGAAGGTCCCGGCGGCGGCGGGACGGAAGTCCCGGCCATGGCAGGCCGCCGCCTCTTGCCCGCGCCCTAACGCTCCGTAAATTTGAATCCGATAAAACTTCTGGGCTTCGACAGCCCGCCAACGCTTGTTCAACAGCCAACCCTTGATCGGACCACCCGCCGTGCCGGAAACCTCAGGCCTCCCCTCCTGGCGTGTCGCACTGCCCCACAGCCCTGAAGCCGTACCGCTCGCGCGGGCCCTGGTCCGGACGGCGATCGCGCATCTCGCGGACACGACGGACAGCGACACCGCGGAGCTGCTCACCGCGGAGCTGGTGGCCAACGCGATCAAGCACACCGCGGGCGACGAGCCGATCGAGCTGGTGGTGGAGCTGCTCCCGACCGGCTGCCAGGTCGAGGTGCACGACCGCGACCCGGCTCCGCCGGGCGATCTCGCGCGCGCCGGGTTCGGCACGATGCCCGACCCCTGGCAGGAGGACGGCCGCGGCCTGCTGCTGATCCACACACTGAGCGCGGAGTGCGGACACCGCCCCACCGACCAGGGCAAGGCGGTCTGGTTCACCCTGCCGTCGGCCTGACCCGGAGCGCGTGGCGAAGCGCACGGCGGAGCGCATGGTGCCGGCTGCGCACGGCGAAGCGCACGGCGTCGGCCGCGCACGGCTCCCGGAACGGGGCCGCACAGCACATCAGGCCCGGTGCTGATCTCTCAGCGCCGGGCCTGACCTGGGCCGGCCGTCAGCCGGTCGTCACGCCGGGTCGATACGGGCCCCGTGCGGGGTCCGTGCCGGGCCGGTCGGGGTTCAGGCGGGGTCTATACGGGAGACCTTGCCGCCGATGCCGAGCACGTACAGCTCGCCCTTGCCACCCTGCACGAAGGAGATGACCTCGCCACCGTTGACTCCGAGGTCGCTCACGCCGGTCACCTTGCCGTTCTGCAACTGGAGAGCGCGGACGGTGCCGTCGCAGTAGTCGCTGAACACATACTGGCCCTTGAGGCCCGGGATCGCGTTGCCGCGGTAGACGAATCCGCCGGTCACCGAGCAGCCAAGACCGTTACGGTCGTACTCGTAGATCGGCGGTACGTGGTTCGCGGGCTCCGTGCCGCCCCGGAAGGGGTGGTTGCCCTCCATCTCGGACCAGCCGTAGTTCTCCCCGCCCTTGCTGGACGCCGGGGCCCAGTCGATCTCCTCCCAGGCACTCTGGCCGACGTCCGCGATCAGCAGGGCGCCCGTGCCCGCGTCGAAGGAGAACCGCCACGGGTTGCGCAGCCCGTACGCCCAGATCTCGTCCCTCGCGTTCGGGTCGTTCACGAACGGGTTGCCCGGCGGGATCGCGTACGGCGTGCCGCCCCTCGGGTCGATCCGCAGCATCTTGCCGAGCAGCGTGTCGAGGTTCTGCCCGTAGTCGTGCGGGTCGCCGCCCGAGCCGCCGTCGCCGAACGCGATGTAAAGGTAGCCGTCGGGGCCGAACTTGATGTCGCCGCCGTTGTGGTTGGAGTACGGCTGCGTCTGGGTGAGGACGGTACGCCGGGTGTTCGGCTGGATCTTGCCGTACCGCACGGCGAACTCGTCGATGGTGCTGGTGCCTTCGAGGTCCGTGAACGATATGTAGAAGTGCTCGAACCTCTTGTCGAACGCGATGCCCAGCAGGCCGCGTTCGCCGTCGGTGGTGGTCTCGTCGGATATGTCGAGGACCGGCGCGCCGAGCCCCTGCGTACCCAGGACCCGTACGGTGCCCGCGCGTTCGGCTATCCAGACCGTGCCACCGGGCCCGGCGGTGCCGGCGATGGGATTCTGCGCCGTGGCCACTTGAGTGAGCTTGACCGCCGCCGCCGGACGTGGGGCGGCGCGCTCGTCGGCGGATGCCGTGGTCAAGGCGAGTGAAGCAATGAGGCAGATGGTGCCGATGATCGCCGAGCTTCTGGTGCGAACTTTCACCATGACTCCTAGAGGCGGCGAATGGGGGAACCCGGCTGCATAGGGCAGAGTTGTGTGGTCGTCGCCCGCGCCAGCACGCAACCTGGGTGGGGGGATTGTGTGCCGCTGGCCACGGATGAGAATACAGGGACAGGGCGGTTTGGCGTAGACCAATGCACGCCGTCTCCGCACCCCCCGTTCCGCTTTCCGCCACCGCCGCCCTCCGGCCCCGCGGCCGACGAGGCGCAGCCCCTCCGCAGCCCCCTCCGCCGCCGCCTCCGCGGTCAGCGAAGCCCCGTGGCCGTCACCCCGTTCGCGGCCGTCGAACCGTTCCCGGCGAGCGTGGCCACCAGGACCGCCTTGATGGTGTGCAGCCGGTTCTCGGCCTCGTCAAAGACGACCGAGTGCGCCGACTCGAAGACCTCGTCGGTGACTTCCAGCTCGCTCAGACCGTGCCGCTCGTGGATCTCACGGCCGACCGCCGTGTCCAGGTCGTGGAACGCCGGCAGGCAGTGCAGGAACCTCACCTCGGGGTTCCCGGTCGCGCGCAGCACGTCCATGGTCACGGAGTACGGACCGAGCGCGGCGATCCGCTCGTCCCAGACCTCCTTCGACTCGCCCATCGACACCCACACATCGGTGGCCACGAAGTCCGCGCCCGCGACGCCCTCCTTGATCTCCTCGGTGAGGGTCAGCCGCGCGCCGCTGACCTGGGCGGCCTCGCGTGCCAGGGCGAGGACCGAATCGGCCGGCCAGTAGGCGCGCGGCGCGACGATCCGTACGTCCATGCCCAGCAACGCGCCTGTGACGAGGTACGAGTTGCCCATGTTGAAGCGGGCGTCGCCGAGGTAGGCGAAGGCGATCTCGGTCAGGGGCTTGGCGCTGTGCTCGGTCATGGTCAGCACATCGGCGAGCATCTGGGTCGGATGCCAGGCGTCCGTCAGGCCGTTGAAGACCGGAACGCCCGCGTGCGCGGCCAGTGCCTCGACGGTCGCCTGGGCGTCGCCGCGGTATTCGATGCCGTCGTACATCCGCCCGAGGACTCGGGCGGTGTCCTTCGCCGACTCCTTCTTCCCGATGTGCGAACCGGATGGGTCGATATACGTGGTGGCCGCGCCCTGGTCCGCCGCCGCCACCTCGAAGGCGCAGCGGGTACGGGTGGAGGCCTTCTCGAAGATCAGCGCGATGTTCTTGCCGCGCAGCCGCTGGATCTCGGTGCCCGCCTTCTTCGCGGCCTTCAGCTCGGCGGCGAGGTCGATCAGGCCGCGGAACTCCTCGGCCGTGAAGTCCAGTTCCTTGAGGAAGTGGCGGCCTGCGAGGTCTATCGCCATGGTGGCTGCTCCTGGGGGCGCGGAGAGGAAAAGGAAAAAGGGGCGGAAAGCAAGAGGGCGGCCCCAACCGGGACCATGGAACTATATACGATGACCCGTATTGCTATACGATGGGCGATACCGCGCGCCGGGGTACGTCTCTCAGACCGCGGCGCGTTCCACCGGGCAGCTCATACAGCGCGGTCCGCCCCGCCCCCGGCCCAGTTCGCTGCCGGGGATCTCGATCACCTCGATGCCCTGTCTGCGCAGATGCGTGTTGGTGGTGACATTGCGGTCGTACGCCACGACCACCCCGGGCTCGACCGCCAGCACATTGCAGCCGTCGTCCCACTGCTCGCGCGCCGCCGAGTGCACGTCCTGGGTGGCGGTCAGCACCCGGATCTCCGCCAGCCCGAGGGCCGCCGCGATCGCGCGGTGCATATGCTCCGGCGGATGGTCGGTGACCTTCAGCTCGAACCCGTCGCCGCCCGGCTCGATGGTGTACGAGCGGAGCATGCCGAGCCCCGCGTACTGCGTGAAGGTGTCGGAGTCGACCATCGTCATCACCGTGTCGAGATGCATGAACGCCCGCTTCTTGGGCATGTCCAGCGCCACGATGGTGTTCGCGGAACCGGTCGCGAAGAGCCCCCGGGCCAGCATCTCGATCGCCTGCGGGGTGGTGCGCTCGCTCATCCCGATCAGTACGGCTCCGCCGCCGATCACCAGGACGTCGCCGCCCTCGATCGTCGAGGGATAGTCGTCCTGCCCCTCCGACCAGTGGTGGAAGTCACCGGCGTCCGGGCCGGTGAAGAGCGGATGGTGCTTGTAGATCGCCTCGAAGTGCACGGTCTCGCGCTGCCGGGCGGGCCAGCGCATGGCGTTGATGCTCACCCCGTCGTAGATCCAGGCGGAGGTGTCACGGGTGAAGATGTGGTTCGGCAGCGGGTCGAGCAGGAAGTCGTCCAGCGCCATCACATGGAAGCGGACGGAGGTCGGCTCCGCGTGCCGCTCCAGGAACTCGCGCTTGGTCATCCCGCCGACCAGCGCCTCGACCAGCTCGTCCGTCGGCAGCGCGTCGAAGACCGCGCGGAGATGGCCGGTGGCGAGCGGCCCGTACTCCTTCTCGTCGAAGACCCGGTCCAGTACGAGCCGCCGCGCCGCCGGAAGCTCCAGCGACTCGCGCAGCAGCTCGCCGAAGAGATGCACGTGCACGCCCCGGTCGCGGAGCACCGCGGCGAAGGCGTCGTGCTCCTCCTGGGCACGCCGTACCCACAGCACGTCGTCGAAGAGCAGCGCGTCCTTGTTGCCGGGCGTGAGCCGTTTCAGCTCCAGATCCGGCCGGTGCAGTATGACGCGGCGCAGTCGGCCGGTCTCGGAGTCGACATGGAATCCCATGCCACCATCCTCACCGCACGGCGCGTGATTCACGCGGTGAACGGCAGCGGATGAGAGGACGGTCTCAGCGGGGGCCCGCGGCGGGACCGGGCCGGGCGGCCCGGTGCCCGCGACGGGCGGCCCACTCGGACACGGGGACCGACCCGCCGGACACGGGGACCGACCGGCCGGAGACGCGGATCGACCGGCCCGGGTCGTGGGCCGACCGGTAGAGACCGGGGTCGACCGGCCCGGGTCGTGGGCCGACCGGCAGAGACCGGGACCAACCGGTCAGAGACGGGGGTCGACCGGTTCCGATTCCAGCGCCAGGACAGCGAAGACCGCCTCGTGGACCCGCCACAGCGGCTCGCCGTCCGCCAGCCGGTCCAGCGCCTCAAGGCCGAGGGCGTACTCCCGCAGCGCCAAGGACCGCTTGTGGCCGAGGAACCGGTTGCGCAGGCGCTGGAGATTGTCCGGACGGGTGTACTCGGGACCGTAGATGATCCGCAGGTACTCCCGGCCGCGCACCTTGATGCCCGGCTGTACGAGCCGCCCCTTCGCGTCCCGTACCAGCGCCGCGAGCGGCTTGACCACCATGCCCTCGCCGCCGCGCTCCGTCATCTCCAGCCACCAGTCGACGCCTCCGCGCATCGATTCCTCGTCGCCCGTGTCGACGATCAGCCGCCGGGTGACCTGGAGCAGCCCGGTGGGGTCGTGCTCGACCAGCAGGTCCAGCCAGGCGAGCTGCTGGTCGTGCGGGACTCCGGCCAGGCTGCGGCCCTGGACGGCCAGGAGCTGGAACGGCGCGAGCCGCACCCCGTCGAGCCCGTCCGTGGTCCAGCAGTAGCGCCGGTACGCCTCGGTGAACGCGGCCGCGTCGTTCGCGCGCCCGCGCTGCACCGCCAGCAGATCGCCGGCCTCGACGCCCCTGGCGACCGCGGCCTCCAGGGCCCGGGTCACGGCCGGGAAGGTAGCGCCCGCCGCGGCTCCGACCGCCGCGTACTGGGTGCGCAGCAGCCCGGTGGCCTTGAGCGACCAGGGCATCAGCTCGGCGTCCAGCAGCAGCCAGTCCGTGCCGAGTTCCGCCCACAGTCCGGCGGCCGTGACGGCGGCGCGCAGCCGCTCCAGGATCTGCTCGGTGACCGCCGGGTCGTCGAAGAAGGGCCTGCCGGTGCGGGTGTGCAGGGCGCCGGTCACCCCGGCCGTGCCGAAGCGCTCGCGCGCCACCGCCTCGTCCCGGCAGACCAGCGCCACCGCGCGTGAGCCCATGTGCTTCTCCTCGCACACGACCCGGTCGACCCCGTCCGCGCGGTACTGCGTGAAGGCCTCGGCCGGGTGCTCCAGGAACGGCCCGCCGGCCACGTCCGGGGCGGCTGTCGCGGTGGGCGCCATGGTGGGCGGGAGATACGCGAGCAGCCGGGGGTCGACCGCGAAGCGGCTCATGACCTCCAGCGCCGCCGCCGCGTTCTCCTCGCGTACCGCGAGCCGCCCCATGTGGCGGGTCTCGACCGTCCGTCTGCCCTGTACGTCGGCCAGGTCCAGCGGCCGGCCCTCCCGGCCGCCGGGCGCCTCGGTGGCCAGCGGCCGCGTCGGCTCGTACCAGACCCGCTCGGCGGGTACGTCGACGAGTTCGCGCTCGGGCCAGCGCAGCGCGGTCATCCGGCCGCCGAAGACCGCGCCGGTGTCCAGACAGATGGTGTTGTTGATCCATGAGGTGTTCGGTACGGGTGTGTGGCCGTACACCACAGCGGCCCGACCCCGGTAGTCCTCGGCCCAGGGGTAGCGCACGGGCAGGCCGAACTCGTCGGTCTCCCCCGTGGTCTCGCCGTACAGGGCGTGCGAGCGTACCCGGCCCGAAGTGCGGCCGTGGTACTTCTCGGGCAGCCCCGCGTGACAGACGACCAGCTTGCCGCCGTCCAGGACGTAGTGGCTGACCAGGCCGTCGATGAACTCCCGTACCCGCGCGCGGAACGCGTCGTCCTCCTTCTCGAACTGCTCGACGGTCTCGGCGAGTCCATGCGTGTGCTGGACCTTCTTGCCCTTGAGCCAGCGGCCGAGCTTGTTCTCGTGATTGCCCGGTACGCACAGGGCGTTGCCGGACCCGACCATGTCCATCACCAGGCGGAGCACTCCGGGGCTGTCGGGGCCGCGGTCGACGAGGTCGCCGACGAAGACCGCCGTGCGGCCCTCCGGGTGGGCGCCGTCCTGGTAGCCGAGCTTGCCGAGCAGGGTCTCCAGCTCGGAGCGGCAGCCGTGGATGTCGCCGATGATGTCGAAGGGGCCGGTGAGGTGGGTGAGGTCGTTGTAGCGGCGTTCGAGGACGACCCCGGCGGCGGCCACCTCGCGCTCGCCGCGCAGGATGTGGACCTTGCGGAAGCCCTCGCGTTCGAGGCCGCGCAGCGAGCGGCGGAGTTCGGCGCGGTGGCGCTTGATGACATGGCGGGGCATCCCGGACCGGTCGGGACGGCCCGCGTTGCGCGCCGCGCACACCTCTTCCGGCAGGTCGAGAACGATCGCCACGGGCAGCACATCGTGCTCGCGGGCGATCCGTACGAGCTGTTTGCGGCTCTCGGGCTGCACATTGGTGGCGTCCACGACGGTGAGCCGGCCGGCCGCGAGCCGCTTGGCCACGATGTAGTGCAGGACGTCGAAGGCGTCGCCGCTGGCGCTCTGGTTGTTCTCGTCGTCGGCGACCAGACCGCGGCAGAAGTCCGAGGAGACGATCTGGGTGGGCTTGAAGTGGCTTCTGGCGAAGGTGGACTTGCCGGAGCCGGTGGCGCCCATCAGCACGACGAGGGAGAGATCGGGGACCGCGAGACCGCGCGGGGCGGCGGAGTGCGGCGCGGTGGCGGAGTCCGGCGCGGTGGTCACGGTGGCCGCGCCACCGGCGGAGGTGTCTGGTATGTCGCTCATGCGGCCTTTCCTTCCTGGTGGCCGTTCTCCTCGCGGCGGCTGAAGACGGCCATCTGGGTGGGCGGTCCCACCTCGGGGTCGTCGGGGCCCACCGGGGCGTACGCGACGGTGTAGCCATGGCGCCGCGCGACCGCGTCGGCCCAGCCGTGGAACCCCTCGCGGGTCCACTCGAAGCGGTGGTCGCTGTGGCGTACGTGCCCGGCGGGCAGGGTCTCCCAGCGCACGTTGTACTCGGCGTTCGGTGTGGTCACGAGGACGGTACGGGGGCGGGCCGCACCGAACACCGCGTACTCCAGGGCGGGCAGCCGCGGCGGATCGACATGCTCGACGACCTCGCTCAGCACGGCCGCGTCGTACCCCTTGAGCCGCTTGTCCGTATAGGTGAGGGCGCCCTGTACGAGGGTGACTCGGGCGGCCTGGCGCTCGCTGAGCCGCTCCAGCCCGAGGCGGCGGGAGGCGATGGTCAGGGCGCGTACCGATACGTCGACGCCGACGACGCGGGTGAAGCGCGCGTCCTTGAGCAGCGCCCGTACGAGCCGGCCCTCGCCGCAGCCCAGGTCGAGCACCGTGCCCGCGCCCGCGTCGCGCAGGGCGGTCAGGATCGCGTCGCGTCGCTGATCGGCGAGCGAGGGCTCCTTCGCCGCGCTCCCGCTCCCGGAGCTGTCGGAGTTCTCGGAGCTGCCGTTCTCGGAGCTGTCGGAGCTGGCGGAGTTCTCGGGGCTGTCGGAGCTGTTGGGGGTGTTCGGGCCGTTGGGGCGCGTCGGGCCGTCGGAGCCGTACGGTGTGCCGTCGGCCGGCGCCTCCTCGGTCTCCTCCGCGGGGTCGTCGAGCACCACCGCGTTGTCGAGCGCCTCGACCTCCATGTCGTCGGCCTCGGCGAGCCGTACCAGCTCAAGGCGCTCCATGGCCTGCCGGGTCAGACTCCAGCGGCGGGCCAGATAGCGGCTGGTGATCAGCTTCTGTTCCGGGTGGCCGGCCAGCCAGCCGTCGCCCGCGCGCAGCAGCTTGTCCACCTCGTCGGGCGCGACCCAGTAGTGCTTGGCGTCATCGAGGACCGGCAGCAGGACATAGAGCTGGCGCAGCGCGTCCGCGAGCCGCAGCTCGCCCTCCAGGACGAGATGCGTATAGCGCGACTCGCCCCACTGCGGGAACCGCTCGTCCAGCGCCACCGGCCGTGCCTCCACGGAGGTCCAGCCCAGCGGTCCGAAGAGCTTGCCCACCAGCTCGGCGCCGCCGCGCGCGGGGACGGCGGGGATCTCGATCCGCAGCGGCAGCGGACTCGCGGCGCGCTCGGGCATGGCGGCGCAGACGCCGCGCAGCGCGCTCTTGAAGACCGTGCTCAGCGCGACCGCGAGAAGCGAAGAGGCCGCGTAGGGGCGGTCGTTGACATACTGCGCGAGTGCCGCGTCGGGCGCGCCGCCCCGGCCCTTTCCCCGGCCCCGGCGTACCAGCGCCACGGGATCGACCTCCAGCAGCAGCGCCGCCGTGCAGCGCTCGGCGGACGCCTCGGGGTAGAGCACATGGGCGGTGCCATGCGCCGTGGAGAACGTCTGTGCCCGGTCGGGATGCTTGTGCAGCAGAAATCCGAGGTCGGTCGCGGGACGTTCCGGGGTGCCGGTCGTACTGATCGTCAGGAACACCCGAACGAGTATTGCCCGCCAGGACCGCCACGACCAGGGGTTTTCCGCCCGGATCGCCCTCCGGCCATCGCCCGGGACACCCCCTGGCGGTCCTCCGGGCGGCTACCCGGCCGCTCCCCCGCGAGCCCTCACCGCGCCAACGCCGTGCCGAGCCGGGCGATATCGGCCGGACCGACCCGGCAGCATCCGCCCACCAGCCGGGCCCCCGCCTTCTGCCAGGACCGCACCCGCGCCGGGTCGAATGTGGCGCCGCCGCGCCAGCTCCGGGTTTCCGCGTCCCATCCCTCTCCGCTGTTGGGGTAGACGACCACCGGCTTGCCGGTCACCGAGGCTGCGATCTCGACGGCACGGCCGGCGTCGGCCGGCTCGCAGCAGTTGATGCCCACCGCGATCACCTGCCCGGCACCGGCCGCCAGGGCGAAGGCGTCGGCGAGCGGCTGGCCGGCCCGGGTGCGCTCGCCCGCGATGGAGTACGAGAGCCAGACCGGCACCCCGCAGCCGTCGGCGGCCCGCAGCAGCGCCTCCGCCTCGTCGGTGTCCGGCACCGTCTCCAGCGCCAGCGCGTCCGGACCGGCCGCCGCGAGGGCCTCGATCCTCGGCCGGTGGAAGCGCTCCAGCTCCGCCACCGTCAGCCCGTACCGCCCGCGGTACTCGCTGCCGTCCGCGAGCATCGCGCCGTACGGTCCGACCGACGCGGCCACCCACACCTCCCGCTGACCCGCCGCGCCCGCGCGGCGCGCCAGCTCGACGCTTCTGGCCAGCAGTGCGCCCGCCTCACGCCGCGGCACGCCCCGCCGCGCGAAGCCCTCGTAGGTCGCCTGGTAGCTGGAGGTGATCAGCACCCGGGCGCCCGCCCGCACATACGCCGCGTGGGCGGCCTCGATCTGCCCGGGTCCGTCGGCCAGGAGCCGCGCGGACCAGAGGTCGTCGGACAGATCGCAGCCCTGGTCCGCGAGCTGGTTGGACAGACCGCCGTCCAGGACGACGGTCTCCTCCGCCAGCGCGGCAGCGAGGGTGCGGGAGGGTTTCATGACTGCTCCAGTGCTCCTGGCTCCAGGATCCGGCTTCGCCGCTCGGGTACCGGCGGGTCAGGAACCGGCGAGCTGAGACTGGACCTGCGAGGAGATCAGCTCCAGATGATCGAGGTCGTCCAGGTCCATGACCTGGAGATAGATCCGCGACGAGCCGACGGCGCCGTACCGCCCGATCTTGTCGACCACCTCGGCGGGCGAGCCCGCCAGCCCGTTCGCCTTCAGCTCCTCGACCTCCCGGCCGAGGGCCGCCGCCCGCCGGGCCACCTCGGCGTCGTCCTTGCCGACACACACCACCAGCGCGTTCGAGTACACGAGATCACCGGCCGGGCGGCCGATGGCCTCGGCGGCGGCCCGTACCCGGCCGAACTGCCGCTCCGTGTCCTCGATCGAGGCGAAGGGGATATTGAACTCGTCGGCATACTGCGCGGTCAGCCTCGGCGTGCGCGTCGCGCCATGGCCGCCGATCAGGACCGGCACCTTGCTCTGCGCGGGCTTGGGCAGCGCTGGCGAGTCGGTGAGCTGGTAATAGGTGCCGTCATAGCTGAAGGTCTTGCCGGTCTCCGTGGCCCAGAGCCCGGTCACGATCGCGAGCTGCTCCTCCAGCCGCGCGAACTTCTCCTTGGGGAACGGAATCCCGTACGCCTTGTGCTCCTCCTCGAACCAGCCCGCGCCCAGGCCCAGTTCGACCCGGCCGCCGGACATCTGGTCCACCTGCGCGACCTGGATGGCGAGCACGCCCGGCAGCCGGAACGTACCGGCCGTCATCAGCGTGCCCAGCCGGATCCGCTTGGTCTCCCGCGCCAACCCGGCCAGGGTGATCCAGGCGTCCGTCGGCCCGGGGAGCCCGTCGGCGGACCCCATCTTCAGATAGTGGTCGGACCGGAAGAAGGCATCGAAGCCCAGGTCCTCGGTGGCCTTGGCCACGCTGAGCAGCGTCTCATAGCTCGCCCCTTGCTGGGGCTCGGTGAAGATTCGAAGATCCATGCATCTATCCTGCACCCTCGAACCGCCGGCCCCCTTCCCGCTCCCGTGCGCTCAGCCTGCGCAGCAGCGCGCCCACCCGGTCGCTCGACTCGTCGGCCGCGTCGATCGCCTCGATGCACTGCCAGTACAGCCCCTCCTCGTCCGTCGCGCACGCCACCGCCACCAGGGCGATCCCCACCTCGCCCAGCAGCGTGCCCAGTCCGGCCAGCGCTCCCCGCGTGTCCAGCACCCCGGAGAGTCCGCCCGCCCGTATCCCGCCGCGGCAGAGCCCCGGCTGGTCCGGCAGTCCACAGCCGCGCCCGCCGGCCTCGCCCAGCTCGCGCGCCTCGCCCCTCAGCTCCTGCGGTCCGCCGATCGCCAGCCGGTCACCGATCGCCTGAGCCAGGGCCTGTGCCTGGCAGGCCTCCGCGATGACGTCCAGCGGCTCCGCACTCCCCGCCAGTGCATGCCGGCTCACCGCGATGAGCCGTTCCGCATCCATCCAACAGCCCCCGTTCATAAGACAATCCTGCCCTCTCACTCCACTACCCAGAGTGAGGGACTGGCGACGGAAAGGCCAGAGCAATGCGGAAATCTGTGGACAGCAGGCTCAATGTGTATAACTCAATCACTCCGCAGAGTGACGATCATGAAGAATTGGGTGGTTCCGAGGAACGCTTGGGGGGATAGCGGACCTCATTCCGTTCCATCTTGGCCGCGAGCGCCACAAGCGGATCGATGCCCAGCACCTCGCAGAACTGGAGCAGATACGCGAGCACATCGGCGACCTCGTCCCTCACCCGGTGCGCCGAGTCCGGGTCCGCCATCACCCGTGCCGACTGCTCCGGGGTCAGCCACTGGAAGATCTCCAGCAGTTCGGAGGCCTCGACGCTGAGCGCGGCCGCCAGATTCTTGGGGGTGTGGTACGGCTCCCAGTCCCGCGCCGCCGCGAACTCGGCCAGGGCCCGCTGAAGTCCCGCCACATCGTGTTCTGTCACGGATCCAGGTCTACCACCACGGCCGCCGCCACCCGGACGGCCCGGTACCGGCAACCACCCAGCACCCGCGACCACGCGACAACCCGCCGACGGAACCCCCGCACCCACAGGACCGGCCTACGACCGGGGAATGGCCTCCGCCGCGATCCCCTCGACCTCCGTGCCGATCGGTGCCAGCAGGAAGACATTCCGGTCGACGCGGTGCATCCCGCTGCCGAGCCCGAAGACCACACCGCTGCTGAAGTCCAGGATCCGCTTGGCCACATCGGGCTCCGCACCGGTCAGATCGAGCAGCACCGGAATCCGCGCGATGAGATGGTCCGCGACCTCCCGCGCGTCCCCGAACACCTGCACCCGCAACACGATGAAGCGCCGGTTCTCGGCCTCGTACGTACGCGGGTCCGCCCGGTGGTCGACCCTGGAGGGCCACTCGTCGCGTCCGCGCAGCGGTACGACCTGGGCCAGGCCCTCCCACTGCTCGTCGGTGGCGTCGAATTCGCCGTACCTGCCGTACCTGCTCACCGGACCACCCCACCCGCGCGCTGAGTCTGCATCGGGCCATCCTCCCGCCCCTCACTCGTTCGGCCCAATAGCGACACGGCCCGACAGGCGATCGAATGCGGTCGGCCGAAGGAGCCGGAACCGGCCGGAGTCGGTCGGAGTCAGCCGGAGCCGGCCGGTGCCGACAGGACTCCGGCCGCCACCGGAGTCCCCGCGAACCCGCCCTGCTCGCGCCGCCCGACCGCCCGCGCCGACCCGCACCGCCCGCTCAACGCGGCGCCGGGTACTCCCTCTTCACCTCCAGCCCGGCCGGCGCCTCGATCCGCGCCGTACCGTCGGCCTCCACGGAGATGTCCAGACGCCCGCCCGCGACCTCGAACCCGGTCACCGCCAGCGGCCGGTACGCCTCCGCGAACCCGGGCGCGACGGTGAGCGTCCCGCCGGGGACATCGGCGCTGAGCCCGAGCAGGGACTGGAGCACCAGTACGGACGAGGCCGCCGCCCAGGCCTGCGGACGGCAGGACGCCGGATAGGGCGAGGGCCAGGTGTCGGTCGCCGCGCCATGGCCCGCGAACAGTTCCGGCAGACGCGCGTCGAAGCTCTCGGACGCGGTCAGCAGCCCCGCCGCGAGCGGCCCGGCCTCGTCCGGGAACCCGGCCCTCACCAGACCGTGCACGGCGATCGCGGTGTCGTGCGGCCAGATGGAACCGATGTGGTAGCCGTACGGGTTGTAGCCCACCGAGCCGCTGCTCAAGGTGCGCAGCCCGTGCCCCGAGTCGAGGTCGGGCGCGCTGAGCCGGGCCGCCAGCAGCGCGCTCTCCTCGTGGTCGAGCAGGCCCGTACCGAGCAGATGCCCGAACCCCGAAGTGACCGAGTCCACCGGCCTCCTGTCCCGGTCGAGGGCGACCGCGGGGTACGGTCCCCGCTCGTCCTCCACCCAGAAGTGGCTCCGGAAGCGGTCGCGCAGCCGCTCGGCCCACTCCTCCCACTCGTCGGCGCCCGGCCGGCCGAAGGCGCGCAGCAGCGCGGCGCCGCCGCGGGCCGCCTCGTACGCGTACGCCTGGACCTCGCACAGTGCGATCGGGGCGGCGGCCAGCCGCCCGTCGCGGTGCCGGATGGCGTCGCCGGAGTCCTTCCAGCCCTGGTTGGCGAGGCCCCGCCCGGTGAGATCGATGTACTTGAGGAAGCCGTCGCCGTCCGCGTCGCCGTGGTCGCGCATCCAGGCCAGCGCGGACTCGGCGTTCGGCAGAAGCTGTTCGACCTGCTCGGGCGCGAGGCCCCAGCGCCAGGAGTCGTGCAGCAGGGTGACCCAGAGCGGGGTGGCGTCGACCGTGCCGTAGTAGACGGGCGGCAGGCCGAAGCCGTCGTGGAACTCCTGGGCGGCCCGCCGGACTTCGTGCAGGATCTTGCCCGGCTGCTCCTGCGTGTCCGGGTCGGACGCGGCTCCCTGGCGGCGGGCGAGCGTACGGAGCGTACCGGCGGCGAGACCGGTGCCCAGGGGCAGCAGCATCCTGGCCGCCCACAGCGAGTCGCGGCCGAAGAGCGTCAGGAACCAGGGGGCTCCGGCGGCCAGGAACTGGTCTGCGGGCGCCTCGGGGTCGGTGAGCCGCAGCCGGTCCAGGTCGGCGGCGGACTGGCCGAGCCAGTGGTCGAAGCGCCGGTCGGAGCTGCGCAGCACCGGGGTGCTCCACGGAAGGGTGTCCGCGGCGGGCGCCGGGAACTGGTCGCCGTCCTCGTGAGCGGCGTCACAGCGCAGTACGGCCGTCCATGTCTCGCCGGGCGCGAGCCCGATCTCGTACTCCAGCCGTCCGGTCGCCGCGTCGAGCGCGGTGGGCCTCGGCGTGGAGGCGAGGCGTACGGCGAAGGCCCCCCGCGACCAGTCGAGTCCGCTCCCAAAAGCGGTGGCGGGGGCTGTGGGCAGTGTCTCACCGGTCTTGACGCGCTCCATCGGCGCGAGGTCGGTGGTGGCGGTCACGGCCAGCCGGAAACGGACATTCTGCCGCCCCGCGTTGGTGACTTCGAGGGTCTCCTCCAGCCGCCCGGGGGTGACGCGGCGGATCCTGCGCAGGGTGACGGCGGGGTCCGCGGTGTCCTCGCCGAGGCCGCGCAGCACCGCGCGGAAGGAGGCCCGGTCGGCACCGTCAAGGGCTCCGCGCACCGGTGCGAGCGCGACGCCGTCGGCCGCCACGGTGAGCCGGGCCAGTGCCCTGCTGTCGCCGTGGAAGAAGCCGTCGACACCGCCGTCGATCTGCCCGTCCGGGTGCGAGATCGCGAAGCTCGGCGCGTACAGCGTCACACAGGCGTCGTGCAGAAACGGCTGGAGACCTTCGATTGAGGGGGCAGCCCCCGCGACGGACTTCGTTATGTCGTGGGTCTTGACAGTTGTATCCAACAGAGCAGAACCTCTCAGGCATTGGAGCGTTCCAAGAACCCTAACGACGACTTCAGGGCGTTGACAATGGCATTTAGAACGCTCCAATGTAATCACCTTCCGTACGACCGGCCCCGGAGAACCCATGCCCCGCTCCCCCGACACCGCTTCGTCCAAGGCCGGTCCGGTCACCCTGGCCATGGTCGCGCGACGGGCCGGAGTCTCTCCGCAAACCGTGTCGAACGCCCTCAACTCGCCCGGCCTGCTGCGCCCCGAGACCCTGGAGCGGGTCCGGCGCACCATCGACGAGATGGGCTACCGCCCGCACCGGGCCGCGCAGACGCTGCGCACCCGCTCCAGCAAGCTCATCGGCTACGGCATACGCCCGACCCCGCCCGGCACCCTGGCACCGGTGATGGACCGGTTCCTGCACGCGCTCTCGCAGACCGCCGACGAGGCGGGCTACCGGATCCTGCTGTTCGCCTCGCCGCCCGGCACCACGGGCCTTGAGGGGTACGAGGAGCTGATCGACCTGCACAGCGTCGACGGTTTCGTGCTCAGCGGCACCGACCGCGGCGACCAGCGGCAGGCCTGGCTCGCCAAGCGCGGGGTGCCCTTCGTGGGCTTCGGCCGGATGTGGTCGAGCCGCCAGATAGGCGACTGGGCGGATGTCGACGGCGCCTCGGGGACGGACGCGGCGGTCGACCATCTCATCGGTCTGGGGCACCGGAAGATCGCGTTCCTCGGCTGGCCGCGCGGCTCCGGTGTCGGTGACGACCGTGCCGAGGGCTGGCAGCGCGCCATGCGCCGGCACGGGCTGCCGGTACGCGGTCGGCACGCCCGGAGCGTCGACGACATCGAGGCGGCACGGGCCGCCGTGGAACCGCTGCTCGACGCGGGCGCCACGGCCGTGGTCGCCGCCAGTGACACGCTCGCGCTGGGCTGCTATCGCGCCCTGCGCGAGCGGCAGGCCGTACCCGGCAGGGATGTCGCCGTGGTCGGCTTCGACGACTCGCCGACCGCCGCGCTCCTGTCGCCCGGCCTGTCGACCGTCGCGCAGCCGCTGGAGGCCGTCGGCCGCGAGTGCGTCCGGCTGCTGCTGGCCCGGATGGCGGCCCCGGACGCCCCGCCCGAGCGCGTCCTGCTCGAACCCTCGCTCGTCATCCGGGACAGCACACCGGCGTTAGCCGGCTGAGCGCCCGCCCTCGCCCCACCCCCCGCACTCGCCGCCGCCGGAGCCCTCGTACCACCGCAACACCGCCCGGCCGCCGGCCCACTGATTGACAGCTCGCCCTCCCCGGGCCGCTGAGCCGCACGTTTCATCCCTTTCAGGAGGAATTCATGGTCACCCGCACGGCCGTCGCCGCACTCGCCACCTGCGCGGCGCTGCTGGCCGCCACCGGCTGCTCGTCCAATTTCGACGACAGCAAGGAGCCGGCCCAGGACAAGGCCGCCAAGCAGAACCTGACCGTACTCATCGCCACCTCGGGGGACGCCGAGACCGGGGCGGTGAAGGCCGCGGCCGCCGCGTACGCGAAGAAGTCCGGCAACACGGTCACCGTCGAGGTCGCCAAGGACATGAACCAGCAGCTCGCCCAGGCGTTCGCCGGGCACAAGCCGCCGGACGTCTTCTACGTCAACTCGGACCAGTTCGCGAACTACGCCAAGGGCGGCTCGCTCTACCCGTACGGCGACCGGATATCCGACGCCGACGACTTCTCGCAGCAGCTCCGCTCGTCGTTCACCTACGACGGCAAGCTGGTCTGTCTGCCCAAGGACACCTCCACCCTCGGTCTCGCCATCAACACCGATCTGTGGGCGAAGGCCGGTCTGACGGAGAAGGACTACCCGAAGACCTGGGAGGACCTGAAGACCGTCGCCGGCAAGCTCACCCGCGACGGTGTCACCGGCCTGGTCACCAGCGACGAGTACCAGCGTCTGGGTGTCTTCATGAAGCAGGCCGGCGGCTGGGTCACCGACGCCGACCAGCAGACCATGACCGCCGACACCCCCGAGAACGCCGAGGGGCTCTCCTTCGTCCAGTCCCTGCTGAAGTCCGGGTCCATGAAGTTCGCCAAGAACGTGGACACGAGCTGGGGCGGCGAGGCGCTCGGCAAGGGCAAGGCCGCCATGACCATCGAGGGCAACTGGCTCGACGGCGGCATGAAGCTCGACTACCCGGACGTCAAGTACGCGGTGGCGCCGCTGCCCGCGGGCCCGGCCGGCCAGGGCACCCTCGCCTTCAGCAACTGCTGGGGCGTCGCCGCCGACAGCGCGCACCGCGAGGCGAGCGTCGATCTGGTGAAGGCCCTCACCAGCGCGGACCAGCAGCTCGCGTTCGCCGACGCGTTCGGTGTGATGCCGTCGCGGACCAGCGCGCTCTCCACGTACGCCCAGCAGTTCCCGGCGGCCAAGGCCTGGGTGGACGGCAGTGCCTACGCGCAGGGCCCGGTGACGATCGCCGGATTCGACAAGGTGCTGAGCCAGTTCAACACCGAGCTCCAGTCGCTGCGCACCGCCGACCCGAAGAAGATCCTCGCCGACCTCCAGCGCAACGGCGAACAGGCCATCGCGAAGGGCAACTGAGCCCGATGTCCCTCCGCACGATGCGCGCGCCCCGTGCGCGCCGCACCCCCCGCGCTACCGGCAGGCCGGGCGCACCTGACAGCGCATCCGGCGGACCCGGTACGCCCGCGACGGCCCGCGCCACCCGCGCGGGCCGTCGCGGGGAGGGCGCCTGGGGCTGGCTGTTCGTCAGCCCCATGGTGCTGGTCCTCGGTCTGTTCCTGGTCCTGCCGATCCTGATGGCGCTGTGGGTGAGCCTGCTGCGCTGGAACGGGCAGTCCAACCCGTTCTCGGGACAGGCCGACTTCGTGGGCCTGGACAACTACCGGGCCCTGCTCACCGAGGACGGTCTCGACCGCACGCTCTTCGCGACCGCCCTGCGCAACAACGCGTACTACGTCCTGCTGACCGTGCCGCTCCAGACCGTACTGGCGCTGGGCCTGGCCCTGGTCGTCAACCAGAAGGTGCTGCGCGGGCGCGGCGCCCTCCGTACGGCCTTCTTCTTCCCCTCGGTCACCAGCTCCATCGCCGTCTCCACGGTCTTCCTCTTCCTGTTCCAGGGCAGCGGGGCGGTCAACTCCCTGCTGTCGTGGATCGGGGTGAAGGGACCGAACTGGTTCGCCGATCCGCGCGGGGTGCTCTCGCTGATCCTGGGCGGTCTGGGGATCGTCGATCCCGAGCGTCCCTCCGGGGTGCTGGCGGACCACTCCTTCATGGGGCTCCCGTGGTTCGAGTGGCTGTCGGGGCCCTCGGTCGCGATGTGCACGATCATCCTGCTGTCCGTCTGGACCACTTCGGGCACCTTCATGCTGATCTTCCTCGCGGCGCTCCAGGACATCCCGCGCGAGCTGGAGGAGGCCGCCGCCCTGGAAGGGGCCAACCGCCGCCAGCTCCTGCGGTACGTGACGCTGCCCGCGCTGCGTCCCGTGCTGTTCCTGGTGCTCACCCTGGGGCTGATCTCCACCTGGCAGGTCTTCGACCAGGTGTATGTGATGGGCCAGGGAGCGCCGGGCAACACGACGCTGACCCCGGCCTTCCTGTCGTACTCGGCGGGCTTCGACAACGCGGACTTCGGGCAGGGCGCGGCAATCGCGTTCATTTTGCTCGCCCTGATCCTCTGTCTGACCGCCTTCCAGCGCTGGGCGCTGCGTGAGCGCGGCGCGCGTACGAGGAGGAACCGATGAGCGCCACCGGTACGGCCGTGTCCGAGCGGGCCGGAAGCGACCGGGCCGGGCGGGGGTCCCGCAAGCGCGCCCCGCGCGGGCACGGGCGGCCCGTACTGCCGCGGTTCCCGGTCCCCGCGCGGGTGCTGGGGTACGCCCTGGTGGCGGGGATGGGCCTGCTCTATCTGCTGCCGTTCGCGCTGCAGTTGGTGACGGGCTTCAAGACCGATCCGGACGCCGCCTCGCATCCGCTCTCGCTGCTGCCGGCCACGCCGACGACCGCCGCCTATCAGCGGCTGTTCGGGCTGAGCCAGACAGCGGACGGGGTGCCGTTCCTGCGCTGGCTGGGCAATTCGGCGCTGGTGGCGGTGCTGGTGACCGCCGGGCGGGTGCTGTTCGACTCGATGGCGGGGTACGCGCTCGCGCGGCTGCGCTTCCCGGGCCGCGGGCTGCTGTTCGGCTTCGTCCTCGCGATCATGGCGGTGCCGGGGGTGGCGCTGCTGATCCCCAAGTTCCTGGTGCTCAACACCTTCGGGATCTTCGACACCTATACGGCCATGATCCTGCCGCTGCTGGTGGACGCGGCGGGCATCTTCATCATGAAGCAGTTCTTCGAGTCGGTGCCCCGCGAGGTCGAGGAGGCCGCGCGGGTGGACGGCGCGGGGGTGTTCCGTATCTTCTGGTCCGTCGTCCTGCCGATGGCCAGGCCCGCGCTGATCACCCTGACGATCCTGTCGTTCCAGGGGTCGTGGAACGAGTTCACCCACTTCCTCGTCGCCACCCAGTCCGGCCAGTACGAGACGCTCACCACGGGCCTGGCCCGCTTTGTCTCGGGCGGTCTCGGCGGCGGTACGCAGTATCCGCTGAAGCTGGCCGCCGCGCTGCTGTCCACGCTTCCGGTGGCCGCGCTGTTCTTCTGCTTCCAGCGCTACTTCGTCAACGGCGCGAACGCGGGCGCGGTCAAGGAGTGAGTACGCGCCGGTGAGCGGGTGGTACGGGCCGGGGCCCGGCGGGGAGTCGCCGCCGGGCCCCGGCCGCTGCCACCCGCCTCGCGCCACCCCGTACCGCCCTCTCGTACCGCGCCTCGTACCGTCTCGTCGCACCACCCGCGTCGCTCGGCCGATGAGGTGAAACACCCTCCGGCCGCCGGTGCGGTCGGCGGGCGACCGGCCGCCTCCTCGCGAATGTGTCGATGACAGTGCCCGCGCAGCCGCGGGCGCCGGACACAGGTACCGAGTAGAGAGGGAGCGTGATGCGCGCGGAGCACATCGACACCCGGCTGCTGAAGGAACGGACCGAGCGGTCGCGGAACATGAACGGCGACGCCGTCAGGATCACCGAGCGCGTCCTGAAGGACGCCGCCGCGGACGATGCCGCGAAGAAGGACGTCATGGCGCTGCAGACGGCGGCGGCCCTGGAGCATCTCGCGGTGAGTGTCTACCGTACGGCCGCCGGGCTGCCGTTCATCAAGAACGGCACCAAGACGGTCGCCGAGTTCATCGCCACCACCGTCCAGCAGCATCAGGAGCACGCCAAGGCGTTCAACGCCGCGGCCGTCAAGGCGGGCGGCAAGGAGCAGACCCGGCCCGACGAGCAGTACGGGGACATGGTCAGGCGGACCCTGTCGTCAGCCAGGAACCCGGTGGATGTGATCAAGCTGTCCGCGTCCCTGGAGGACATGGCCGCGCGGACCTACACCAAATACGTGGGCCAGGTCCATGACACCCGGGTGCGGCGGCTCTTCGCGTCGGTCGCGCCGGTCGAGGCCCAGCACCGCGCGACGCTGCTGGCCGTGCAGTCCCTGCTCGCCTCGGGTCACGAGAACCTGGTCGAGATCCCGACGGACGCCCCGAGGCTGCCGGCGGCCCTGGGGAGCGCGGGGATCCCCGATGTGTTCCAGGCGACCGCCAACGCCCGGCCGATGTCGGAAGGAGCGGTGCTGTGAGGCGTGCGCGGGGCGGCTGGGAGCTGCCCATCGGTGAGAACGAGCTGAGCGGCCTCACCAGGGACATGGAGGAGGCGCACCGGGAGACGCTGCCCGCGATGCGTACGAGTGCGGCGGATCTCGGCGAGCGGATCAGGGAACTGGGGCAGGCGGGCCCGCCGGGGAATCCGGGAGGCCCCGCGCGGATCGGGCCGGTGGACGCGGGGCGCCGCCGTTTCCTGCTGAACGCCGGTGGCCTCGGGGCGGCCTTCCTGCTGACCGCCTGCTCCAGCACCGGGACCGACGAGAAGGGCGTCTCGCCGCAGGACGGGCCCTCCGAGGCGCTCCCGCCCCGGGCCGCCGTGGACACCGTCATGTACACCGCCGAGCTGCGGTTCGTCGCGCTGTCGGCGGCCCTGGAGAACCAGGCGGTGGGGGCGTACGGATCGATCCTGGCCGCCGCGGGGGCCGAGAAGTTCGGCGCCGTACCGCCCGCCGTGTCGACCTTCGTCACCATGGCGATGGCCCACCACATCGACCACGCCAAGGCCTGGAACGAGGCGCTGACCGCCGCGGGCAAGCCCGTCGTCACCGATGTGCCGCTGTCCAACCAGCGGGCGGTCACCACCGCGCTGGACCGGGCCGCCAGCGTCGACGACGCCGCCAAACTCGCACTGCAACTGGAGGAGCAGGCCGCGCAGACCTATCTCTCCGCCGTCTACCACGGCAAGAGCCGGGGCGGCATCGAGACCGCGGCCACCATCGCCCCCGTCGAGGCGATGCACGCCTCGATCCTGCGCTTCGTCCTCGGGCAGTACCCGGTCCCGGACGCCTTCCTGCCCGAGGACCTGGCGGCGACACCGGGCCTTCTGACGGTCTGAGAGCCGCGAGCCGCACGGGCCGGTCCGGTCGCGTGCCCGGTGGCGGGCACGCGACGGCCGCGGTGTCCGATGCCGGGCGCGGGCACCGCCGCCGCTATCCCGGGCGCCGGGGCCGCCAGGGGAGCCGGAGTCTGCGGCGGTAGCCGCGCGAGGGAAGCACGGGACCGGTCCCGCGGTACGGAGGGTCCTCGTCGAGATACGGTCCCGGGCCGTCGTCCGCCGGGGTACGCAGTGCCTCCTTGTCGTACTGGGTGGTGGCGATGACGTCGACGAGCTGTTCCTCGGTGAAGGTCTCGGAGCCCCGTACGTGCGGCACGAATCCGACGAGGACCCCGTCCTCCACGACCTCCGCCCGCAGGCCCAGCACCTCGTCCATGTCCCAGATCGCCTCACCGCCCTCGATGAGCACGATCTGCACACCGCACTGGTAGACGCCCAGGTGGGCCATATGGGCCATGACTCCCCGGGCCCGCAGTGAGGATACGAGACGGCCGGCGCGTTCCTCGTCCATCCGATGGCCACTCTCTGTGCGGTGACTTTGGGCGGATATGCCCCATCGGACTCATGGTAGGCCGTTTCCCCGGGAGGGCGAGTTCCGGGATTCCGGGGGGCTTCGGCGCTCCGGGGTCGCGGGTCAGCCGACGGCGGGCATGATGTCGAAGGAGACCTGGACGGGTACGCGGGCGCCGGTCCAGCCGCGTACCTCCGGTTCGTTCAGCGAGCGGACCCAGATGTCCACCAGCGCCACGATCTCCTCCCCAGGCCAGGGCCCGACGCCCACGACCCGCATTCCGGCCTGCGCGGCGGAGCGGATTCCGCAGGAGGAGTCCTCGACCGCCAGGGTGTCGACGGGCTCGGCGCCGCACAGCCGTGCGGCGGTCAGATAGACGTCCGGGTGCGGCTTGGGTCTGATCTCGCCCTCCGGTACGACGATGTGGTCGAAGCGGTCGAGCAGGCCGGCGGTGCCGAGGCAGGATTCGACGACTTCCCTCGGGCAGTTGCTGGCGACCGCGAGCGGGGCCAACTCGCTTGATTCCTCGACCAATTGGCGGGCGCCGGGCATGGTGAGCGGATTGTCGGCCACCAGGGCGCGGAAGTGCCCGAGCAGCAGCTCGGTCATGTCCTCGGTGAGTTCGGGGTGTCCCGCCTCTTCGGCCATGAGGCGGCCGCATTCGGTGTAGTGCAGCCCTTTGGCGCGCTCGGCGAAGCCCGGCAGGGGGGCGAAACCGTACTCGCGCAGCGCCTGAATTCGGGCGTCCTGCCAGTGGCATTCGGTGTCCATGAGGGTGCCGTCGCAGTCGAAGACGATGGCCGCTGGGGTCCAGGAAAGGATGCGATGAGCTGTCATCCGATTGTTCCGTTCAGAAGAGCCCGGTGAGCGGCAGCCCCGGCCGCCGCGACAGTGCGAAACACCGCGGGCACGCCGGCCACCCGCTGTCGGGCGGGCGCGATCCGGGCAGTCGCGGCCTTGTGGATAAGGCCGGTTGAGGCGACCACCCAAGAACATAACGATCGCTACGCTAGAGAGGAAAACTCTTCGTAGTCAAGTGACTTCGCAGAGTATTTTGAGCTTTTACCTGTAGCAGAGGGCACCAAAAGCCTTCTGTTCGCCGTCCTGCAGAAAACGGAACACACAGGTGTCGTGGTGGATCGCGCACATAATTCGAGCAGGCGGACTGTGTTCGACAAAGCGTGCTGCTTTGAGCCGGCCGCGGGCGGGGCGCAGCAAGGTGCCCCCGCTGTAGACGGCCACGGCCTGGCGGGCGGCTTCGAGCAGCATGATGCCGGGGACATGGTCCGTGGGGTGGTCGAAGAAGAACGGGTGCCGGGGATCGGCGGGGTCGACCAGAACGGCGGGGCCTTCGAGCGCCACGACGACATCGTGCGCGCCGGTCACTCCCAGATCGCGGACATCGGGGCGCGTCCGGGCATTCATTCCGGTCGGCGGCGCCGGGCGCATACGGCCGACCCGTACCGACTCGTACTGCGCGTCATTCAGGAACCGCGCACCGCCGCCGGCCCGCGCGAACGGCATTCCGTGGGCCATTCCGTGGGGCGGTATCGCGCGGGTCGCCGGTCCGGAGGCCGTGACTCCACGGGCCGCGATTCCGCAGGCCGAGAAGGAGACATGGAGCCGCATTCCGGTGATCGATCCGTCGGCGGCGGCGCGGCGTATGTCGTCCACCCGCACCTGACAGAGGACCCCGGTGGCGCCGGAGAGCGCCCGGGGTTCCGCGCGGAAGTCGATCTCGAAGAAAAGATCGGTGATGACGAGATGCATCGCCGGAGGGACATCGAAATAGCGGAGCGGGATATAGATCCCGAGCTGGCGCAGGGTTTCGACGATCACCAGCGGGCTGTGCAGATCGGCGCCGTCACGGGGGAAGGTCGGGTGGGACCGGGGCCAGGACGCGGCGGCTTCGAATCCGCCGTCCGGGGCCCGCCGCACGTCAGTGAGCAGCACCTCGGCCACGGAGTCCCGGTGCACCATCTCGCGGGCGACGGTGCGCGACCAGGACAGCGGCCGGACATCGTGCGCGATGTCGCCAACCGATATGCCCATGCGACAAGAACACCGCAATTCCCGCGGTTGCGCACCCCGGTCACGGCCCTGTACTCACGCCGGTCCGGGGGCCCGTACGCACCTTGGTCCGGGCCCCGCAAGCCCGCCGCGTACGGCGGGAAAAGCCGCTACATTGCCTGCTGTCATGCAACGGAACGGCAATCCGGAGTACACGTGCAGGTTCGGGCGGAGCAGGGGCGGGCGAAAACGACACGGAGGTTTCTGCTGGAAGCGGCGGCACATCTGTTCGACGAGCGGGGTTACGCCGGGACCAGCATCAGCGATATCAGCGAGCAGTCCGGCCGTACCAGCGGAGCGATCTACTTCCACTACGCCAGCAAGGAGAATCTCGCCCTGGCCGTGGTCGAGGCGCATTTCGCGAGCTGGCCCGAGCTGATCGAACGCCACCGCTCGCCGGAATTCCCGGCGCTGGAACGGCTGGTGGCGCTGAGTTTCGATGTGGCGAGAGCCTTCAGGGACGATGTCATCATCCGTGCCGGTGCCCGGCTCTGGGCAGAACGCGCCGCCATCGACGCCACATTTCCGAAGCCCTTCGTGGGCTGGCTGGAGACAGTCACCCAACTCCTTGAAGAAGCACGGCAGGAGGGGGAACTGGCGAATGGAATCACCCCGAAGGTCGCCGCGCACGGAGTCGTCTGCGCCTTCTTCGGACTGCACACCGTCTCCGACGCGCTGGAGGGGCGGCGGCATATCGAAGAAGGGCTGCACGATCTGTGGCTGCTGCTTCTGAGCGGCCTTCAGACGCACCCCGATCCGGCGGGGCTGCTGGCGCGGGTGCGGGGGCGCCCGGCCGGTGCCGAGACCACCGGAACATGACGAGACCCGCCCCGGCGGGAGCGCTTTCGCGATTCCCGGCCGGGGCAGGTCTCTGAGCGGCCCGGCAATGGTGCGTGACCCGACAATGCGTCAGGAATGACGCTGGTACGTCGGTAGGTGGCTAGGTCCTGTCCGGCGGATCTTCGTGGATCAGCCCGGGGCGGCTGGTGCGGTGGATCGCAAGGCGGAGGATCGTCCTCGTACTGGACGTACTTGGACGACTCCGACAACGCAGCGAGGTGCCGTGCCAGGCGTTCCGGGCCCGCGAAGATCCGCCGGACAGGGCCTAAGCCGGTACGGTCAGTACGGACCGTTCACATTGTCGATCGAACCGTACCTGTCGGCCGCGTAGTTGCACGCGGCGGTGATGTTGGCGACCGGGTCGAAACTGTCCATCGACGTACCGGGCACGTGATAGGCCTGGAATGTGGGGTCGATGACCTGGAGAAGGCCCTTGGAGGGCGTTCCGGCGGCGGCGTTGGAGTCCCAGTTGTTGATGGCCTGCGGATTGCCCGAGGACTCGCGCATGATGTTGCGGTAAATGCCGTCGTAGCTGCCGGGAATGCCGTTGGCCGCCATGACGTCCAGTGATTCCTTGATCCAGCCGTCGAGATCGTTGGTGTACGTCTTCTCGGCCGCCGGGGTGGCCTCGGTGACCGTACCGGCGGCATCGGCCGGCGCGTTCTCGGCGGTCGCGCTCTCGGCCGGCGCGTTCTCGGCGGTGGCGTTCTCGGCGGTCGTGGAGACGGCTTCTCCGGCGGTGGTGGAGCCGGCCGGTTCCTGCGACGCCGTCCGCGCGCCGAGGGTGAGCTTCATACCGGGGCGGATCAGCGCCGGATTTCCGCCGATGACGTCCCGGTTGTCCTCGTACAACTTCTTCCAGCCGCCGCTCACCGAATACCCGGCCGCGATACCGGAAAGCGAGTCCCCCGCGACCACGGAGTAGGTCTCCGGGCTCCCCTTCTCCGATGTTCCGGAGAGAGTGCCGGTGAGCGGCCGGGGGGCCTCGGCGGCGCTGTGCGCGGGTGCCGCCTGGGCGGCGGTCGCGGCCACGAACGGGAGCGCGAGTACGGCACCACCTGTGCCGACTGCGGCGAAACCACGGGCGAACGGACTGCTTCGGGGACGACGGTGCTTGGCCTTTGCGGGCATGACGAATTCCTCTCCGTCGCCTGCGAGGTGAGCTGTCGGGTTCGGGCTGGAGATGCCCGGCCGCGCTGTGTACACGGCTTCACCCCTAGCCGGTCCGGATTACGGACCGGCGACTTACCTGGGTCCCCCGCTCCTGCCGTGGATGAGTGGGTTCGGTTTCCGGACGACGGCAGGATTCGGCGGTCCGTCCGGATTGACGTGAACGTAGGCGGAACATCCGGCGGAAAACAAGACCTGAATTCACAACTCGCCCCGGGAAACCAATCCGTACGGGAATGAGCGGGTCACCCGGAGGGCATCCGGGAACTCAACTCTCTTTCCCCGTGAGCGAAATGGGGAAGGCGGCCGAAGCCGCCCCTCATGCCCATGTGACGCACATCATGGTGGCGATGGATTTCCTTACATCACAACACCGAACAGAGGATGACAAGTTGTCCTAATACCCCACAAATGAACCATAGGGAGAAAGTGGACAATTCACCATAATGGGCCGGGCTGTCCGGTCGCGTGCATGTGATCACAGCGGTGTGCACCCGACCCCACGCGCCCGCCGTACGGTCCGCGCGATACGGGCCGTCGGCGGTGAGAATGTGTCACATTCCGGGATAAAAGCGAATGGATCCTTGCGGGGTGGCGAGGTCGGCGCCACGGCGGGGCAGGGGGCCAGGGGGCTGTTGACAGTGATCAGCCACGGTGGCAATCATGGCGGCATGGGAGCGCTTCCATGAGCGCGCGAGCCAGCGTCGACTCGTGTGGGGTATCCCGCCCCCGTTCCCCCTCCTCCGTCCGCGGTCCCCCATGACCACCCCCCGGTCACACCAGTGCGCTCCGAAGCACTTCGAAGCACTCCGGACTCACGCCCACCGCCCCGGATCCACCACGCTTCACCAGCACAGCCGCGCCATGTCGCGCGCCTTGACGCCCCGACGATGCCGCAGGCACCAGAGCGGCGGAGAAGAGACGACATGCCTCGAAGGATTCTTGTGACCGGCGCCGGCGGCATGCTGGGGGCCGAGCTGATGACCACTCTGTCCGCCGTCGGCAACGAAGTGCTCGGCTGGTCCTACTCCCAGGACCACCCGAACTGCCGCCGTATGGAAGCCGGTTCGCGCCGGGATGTGGAGGCGTTCTTCGCGGAACAGCCCCTGGACGTCTGTGTCCACTGTGTGGCGAACGCCGATGTGCAGCAGTGCGAGGACGACCCCGGGATGGCCCGCCGGGTGAACGCCGAAACCACCAGGATCGTGGCGGAGCAGTGCGCCCGCCGCGGTGTGAAACTGGTGTACATCTCCACGGAGTACGTCTTCGACGGCACAGCCCCCGACGGGTACGAGGAAAAGGCCGCCCCGCTGCCGCTTCAGATCTACGGGGAGACAAAACGCGGCGGTGAACTCCACACGTCCCGGGTCCCCGACCATCTGATCGTGCGCCTTCCCGTGCTCTACGGGCAGCGGGTGCCGGGGCGCGGCCCGAACTGGACCGAGTCCGTCCTTCAGGCCCTCAGGAACGAAGTCTCCCTCGAACTGGACGACCGGCTCGTACGCCAGCCGACCTGGACGAGCGATGTGGCCCGCACGCTGGAGCGGGCCCTCGCCGCGGATCTCGGCGGCATCCTCCATGTGGCCGCCCAGGAAGGCGTGACGAAGTACGCCTGGGGCAGGAAGATCGCGGAAGCGGCGGGCCTTCCCCTCTCCCTGCTCCGGCCGTCGCGGGGACCGCGGACGGAGTCCGGCGCGCTCAGGCCGGCGCGACCGTGGCTGAGGACGGCCCGGCTGGAGCGGCTGGGGATCCGGCCGCCGGCCGGAGTGTCCGAGCAGGTCCTTCCTTATCTGCGGTCGATGGGAGCGATCGGGGCGACGCCCGCGCACCGGTAGTCGGAGCCGGAGGTCACCGGCGGCCGGGGCGCCGGTAGCCGGGGGCCCGGTGCCGGCACCGGCACCGGCACCGCACGACTATGTGCGCCGTACGCATCTCGACCGCATCCGCAGAAGGCTCGTGGAGACCGCGGCGGCCATTCCCGCGCGGTGGCGGCTCTCGAACGCGGCCGAAGTCCGGGTGAACGGCCTTCCCTTACGCGGAATGCTTCGGGTGGCCGACGCCTTGGCGGGCGACCGGGCGGCCCTGGAAATGCTGACGCCGGACCGGCTCGTCCGTACCCCTGGCGAGCCGCACCGGTTCCTCAAGATGCGGCTGGCCGAGGCCGCGCATGTGCAGTGTCATGCCCTTCCGAGCACCCCGCCGCCCACTCCGTGGAACAGCAGACCGTACGGCTGCGCGCAGGGGACCTACCAGTCCTGACCGTGCCCGACCGTCCCTGACCAGGCGCCCGCGGCAGGCCGAGCCGGTCACGCCGCCGCTCGTGGGCGGGTCCCGTCCGGCTGCCCGCCGTCCTGCTGCCTCCCGTCGACGTCATGGTGGATGAACGTCCCCGAGCCGGTCAGCGGGACCCCCGTCCCGCCCCGGCGCGCCGCGACGATCTCCGCCGCGATGGAGAGGGCGGTCTCCTCGGGCGTACGGCCGCCGAGGTCGAGGCCGATCGGCGAGCGCAGCCGGGCCAGGTCGGCGTCCGTGAGGCCCACTTCGCGCAGGCGGCGGTCGCGGTCCTCGTGGGTGCGGCGCGAACCCATCGCGCCGACGAACGCGACCGGCAGCCGCAGGGCCGTCTCCAGCAGCGGAACGTCGAACTTGGCGTCATGGGTGAGCACACACAGGACGGTCCGCTCGTCGGTCGGGGTGCACCGGAGATAGCGGTGCGGCCAGTCGACCACGAGGTCGTCGGCCTCGGGGAACCGGACCCGGGTGGCGAAGACCGGCCGGGCGTCGCACACGGTCACGTGGTACCCGAGGAACTTGCCCACCCGTACCAGCGCCGTCGCGAAGTCCACGGCGCCGAAGACGATCATCCGGGGCGGAGGCACCTTCGACTCCACGAACAGCGTCACACCGCCCGGGCAGTGCGACCCGTCCTCCGCGATCTCGACGGTGCCGGTGCGGCCGGTGTCCAGCATGGCGCGGGCCTGCGCCGCCGCTGTCCGGTCCAGTTCCGGATGTCCGCCGAGACCGCCCTCGTACGATCCGTCGGGATGTACGAGCAGCGCGCCGCCGAGCAGGCCGCCCGGGCCCCGGACCACCCGGGCGAGCGCCGCGGCCTCGCCCCGGTCCGCGGCCGAGACGCCGGCCCGGAACACCGGGGTGTCCGCGCGCACCGGCGTGACCAGGACGTCAATGACGCCACCGCAGGTGAGTCCCACCGCGAAGGCGTCCTCGTCGCTGTACCCGAACCGTTCGCGCACGGTCCGGCCGTCCTGGAGCGCCTGGGCGCACAGCTCGTACACCGCTCCTTCCACGCACCCGCCGGAGACGGAACCGATGGCGGTGCCGTCGCTGTCGACGGCGAGCGCGGCGCCGGGGTCGCGCGGCGCGCTGCCGTCGACGGCCACGACCGTCGCGACGGCGAAGTCCCGGCCCTCCTCGAACCAGCGGTTCAGCTCTCCGGCGAGATCAAGCACTTCCGGCCCCTTCCGCCGCCACGCTCCCGGTCTCCCGCGCCGCCGCGCGCCGGGCTTCGTCCGCCGCCTCCAGGACACGGTCCGGACGGATCGGCAGGTCCCGGTGGCGTACGCCCGTCGCGTGCCACACCGCGTTGGCGATCGCGGCGGCGACACCCACCACGCCGATCTCGCCGATGCCCTTGATCCCGACCGGGTCGTCGGGAACGGGATCGTCCACCCAGTCCGCCTCGATGAGCGGCACATCGGCATGCGCGGCGAAGTGATAGCCCGCGAGGTCGGCGCCGACATGCCCGCCGGAGGCCGTGTCCCTGACCGCCTCCTCGTGGAGGGCCATGGACAGCCCCCAGGTCATTCCCCCGATCAACTGGCTGCGGGCGGTGAGCGGGTTGACGATGGTGCCCGCGGCGTAGATGCCGAGCAGCCGTCGTACGCGTACCTCACCGGTGGTGACATCCACCGCGACCTCGGCGAACTGCGCTCCGAAGGAGTGCCGTTCCCGCTTCGCGAGGGCAGCGATGGCCTCGGCGGTGTTGGACCGGGCGGTGATCCCCTCGGGCGGAATGCCGCCTCCGAGGGCCAGTCGCTCCCGCAGCTCCTCCGCCGCGATGGTCACCGCCCACGCCCAGGACCGCGTGCCCATCGAGCCGCCGGCGAACACCGCGGGGCCGAGGTCGCTGTCCGCCATGCGCACGCGGACACGGTCCGGGTCCACGGCCAGCGCCTCCGCGGCGACCAGGGTCATCGCGGTCCGCGCCCCGGTCCCGATGTCCGTCGCGTTGATCCGTACGGTGAAGGTGCCGTCCGCCTCCGCGGTCACGGCCGCCGTGGACGGGCGGGCCCCCGACGGGTACGTGGCCGCCGCCGTTCCGGTCCCGAGCAGCCAGCGCCCCTCACGGCGCAGTCCGGGACGCGGGTCCCGGTCCGCCCAGCCGAATCTGCGGGCGCCCTCCTCGAAGCAGGCGAGCACATTGCGGCTGCTGAACGGCAGCCCGGACACCGGACCCGTCTCGGGTTCGTTGCGGGCGCGCAGCGCGATCGGGTCGATACCGCACTTCTCGGCGAGTTCGTCGAGGGCGGATTCGAGAGCGAAGGATCCCGGTGCCTCGCCCGGCGCGCGCATCCAGCCCGGGGTCGGCACATCGAGCCGTACGAGCCGGTGAAGGGTGTGATGCGCGTCGGCGTCGTACATCACGCGCCCCAGCACGGCGCTCGACTCGACGAATTCGTGCACGGTCGACGTGAGACTCGTAGACCGGTGGTCGAACGCGCGCAGCCGGCCATCGGCGTCGGCGCCGAGCCTGATCCGCTGTGCCGTGGGGCTGCGGTAGCCGACGAGGGAGAACATCTGACGGCGTGTCAGTACGACTCGGACCGGGCGGTGAAGGACGGTCGCGGCCATCACGGCAGCCACCTGGTGCGGGCTCAGACCTTTCGATCCGAAGCCGCCGCCGACGTGTTCGGACCGTACCCGTACGGAGGCCGGATCGAGGGAGAAGAGCTGCGCGAGTTCGGTCGCCACCCAGGTGCTGCCCTGGTTGGAGTCCACGACGTCGAGCCGGCCGCCGTCCCAGCGGGCCGTCGCCGCGTGGGGCTCCATCGCGTTGTGGTGCTCCTCCGGTGTCGTGTACTCCTCGTCCACGACGACGGCGGACAGGCCGAGCTGGGCCGCCACGTCGCCTATCTCGGTCTCAGCCCGGACCAGCGGGCTGTCCGCCGGTGTGTACGCGCCGGGGTGTCCGGCGAAGAACGCGGCGTCGTGCGGCTCCTCGTCGTACCGGACCACCAGCGCCTCGGCGGCCTCCCTGGCCTGCTCGGGCGTCTCGGCCACGACCAGCGCCACCGGCCAGCCCACAAAGGGCACGCGGTCGTGCTGGAAGAGCCCGAGGACCGGGTTCGGTCGTCCCACGACGCCGATGTAGTCGGTGTCGACGCGCGGCGCGTTGCCGTGGTGCAGCACGGTGAGGACACCGGGCATGGCCAGGACGGGGGTGTCCGCCACGGAGCGGATGTGTCCACGGGCCACGGTCGACAACACCAGCCAGCCGTGGGCGAGTTCGGTGAACGGTATCTCCCCGGCGTAGCGGGCCGCCCCGGTGACCTTGGCGCGGCCCTCCACCCGGGTACGGGCGGTGCCGAGGGCTCCCGTCACGGCGGTGGGCCGGGGCGTCGTGACCGGTGTGGTCGGCGGGGTCATCGGGAGGCCTCCTCGGTGAGACCGGTCAGCACGGCCACGATGAGATTGCGGGTCAACGGCACCTTGTATCCGTTCTGGGGAAGCGCCTCGGCCGCCGCCAGCTCGGCGTCCGCCGCGGCGGCGAACGCCTCCGCGGTCGCCGGGCCGCCGGTCAGCGCCCGCTCGGCGGTACGGGCCCGCCACGGCCGGGACGCGACCGCACCGAACGCGAGGCGCACTTCGCGTACGACACCGTCCTGGACGTCGAGCGCGGCGGCGAGCGAGCCGATCGCGAAGGCGTACGAGGCACGCTCGCGCACCTTCCGGTACCGGGAGTGGGCGGCGACCGGGGCCGGCGGCAGCGTGACGCCGGTGATCAGCGCGCCGGGCGGGAGGGCGGTCTCGATGTGCGGGGTGTCGCCCACGGGCCGGTAGAACTCGTCGATCGTCAACTCGCCGGGGCCGTCGGCCGTTTCGTACGAGATGACGGCGTCGAAGGCGGCGAGCGCGACGGCCATGTCCGAGGGGTGGGTGGCGACGCAGTGCCCGGAGGCGCCGAGGATCGCGTGGTTGCGGTGCTCCCCCGTGAGGGCGGGGCAACCGCTGCCGGGCGAACGCTTGTTGCACGGTTTGCTGAGGTCGGTGAAGTATCCGCAGCGGGTCCGCTGGAGCAGATTCCCGCCGACCGTGGCCATGTTGCGGAGCTGTCCCGAGGCGCCGGCCAGAACGGCCTGCGCCAACGCCGGGTAGTGACGGCGCACTTCGCGGTGGGCCGCGAGATCGCTGTTGGTGACGGTCGCGCCGACGCGCAGTCCGCTGTCGTGGCTGAACTCGACTTCGCCGAGCGGAAGTTCGCGCACATCGATGAGCAGCGAGGGCCTTTCCACGCCGGCCTTCATCAGATCGACGAGGTTGGTGCCGCCGCCGAGGAAGCGGGCGTCGGGGGCGGCGCCGAGCAGGGCGACCGCCGCGGAGACGTCGAGAGCACGTTCGTAGCCGAATTCCCTCATGCGGCAACCTCCTTGACGTCGGCGGGCTCGACATCTGCGGACTCGGCATCGGCGGCCTCGGCGGGCGCGATATCGGATTTCCCGGCCGTTGCCTCCGCCGCCCGTGCGACCGCCTGCACGATCGACACGTAGGCGCCACAGCGGCACAGGTTTCCGCTCATCCGCTCGCGTATCTCCTCGGCGGTGAGGGCGGGTGCCCCCGCTTCGGGCCGTACATCGTCGGTCACGGCACTCGGCCAGCCCGCCGCGTGTTCCTCGATCACCGCGATGGCCGAACAGATCTGCCCCGGTGTGCAGTAGCCGCACTGATAGCCGTCGAGTTCGACGAAGGCCTGCTGCACCGGATGCAGCCGGTCGCCGTCGGCCACGCCTTCGATGGTGGTGATCTCGCGCCCCTCGGCCGCGACCGCGAGCTGAAGACAGGAGACGGCCCGACGCCCATCGAGCAGCACCGTACAGGCACCGCACTGTCCCTGGTCACAGCCCTTTTTGGTACCGGTCAGATCAAGACGCTCACGCAGGGCGTCGAGCAGGGTGGTGCGGTGGTCGACGGGCAGCGTGTGCTTCTCGCCGTTGATGTTCAGGGTGATGGCACTGTGCGTGGTTGACGGGGCTGGGGCCATGATCAGCCTTCTTTCGCATTGCTGATGCGTGTCGAACGTGATCCCGGCAGACGGCACGGGATGGCGGGGGTGGGGGGAAGGCAGGGGGTGGGCGAACAGCGACAATGGGTACCGGTCGGCCGCACTGGCCGGATCCGCCGCTATGGTGGAGGCAAGCGGATAACTGTCCGGTTGCTATCGAACCTAGCGGACAGTTGTCCGGTTAGCAAGGCCGGGCTGTGCCGTGATTCCGGTTGACCGGATTCCGGAAGGAGGACGGGTGCGAGAAGAAGCGCGGGAAGAGAAGGGCGCGGCGCTGCGCTCGGACGCGCAACGGAATCGCGAGCGCATTCTGGAGGTCGCGCTGGACGAGCTGACGCGGGCCGCGGACGCACCGCTGAGCGTGATCGCGAAGAAGGCGGGCGTCGGTCAGGGCACGTTCTACCGCAACTTCCCCAACCGCGAGGCCCTCGTCATGGAGGTCTACCGCTACGAGATGCAGCAGGTCGCCGACACCGCCGCCCGGCTGCTCCGGACCCGCACGCCGGACCGGGCCCTGAGGGAGTGGATGGACCGCCTGGCCCAGTACGCCATGGCCAAGGCCGGTCTGGCCGACGCCCTGCGCAAGAGCACCAGCACACACGGCAGCCTGGCCCGGATCGGCTACTCCCCGGTGAGCCAGGCGGTCACGCTCCTGCTGAACGCGAACAAGGAAGCCGGCACGATCCGCCCGGACCTCACCCCCGACGACTTCCTGCTCGCCATCGCCGGCCTCTGGCAGATCGACCCCCACACCACCGACTGGCAACCCCGCGCCACACGGCTGCTGGACCTGGTGATGGACGGCCTGAGAACGGGCGCACGGGGAACGACCGGCCCGACGACGAACGAGCCCAAGACGGACGACCCGGAGGACGAGCGGCCCTGAGAGCCACGCCGCCCCGGCCGCTTCAGCGGTCTTGGCGCCGTCGGCCGGCGTCGACGCCGAGGACGAGGACAGGGTGGCCGGGGCGCGGCTCGGCGGACTCGGTCAGTGCGGCAGAGTCGGTCAGTACGGCGGACTCGGCCAGACTGGTGCGGCAATGAGCCTCTAGCTTGGTCAGACGCCCTTGGCGACAGGCTCAAGGATCGCCACGCACTCCACGTGGTGCGTCATCGGGAACAGGTCGAAGGCCCGCAGAGTGCGCGGGCGGTAGCCGGACTCCCGGAAGTACGCCAGGTCTCGGGCCAGGGCTGCCGGGTCGCAGGCCACGTACGCGATGCGGCGGGCGCCCAGGCGGGCGAGTTGGGTGACGGTCTGTTTGCCGGCGCCCGCGCGGGGCGGGTCGAGGACGATCAGGTCCGCCTCGGTGATCCGGGTGCGGGGGAGCACCTGGTCGACCTTGCCCTGTTCGATACGGACGCGGGGGAAGTCCTGGAGGTTGTGCCGGGCGTCCTCCACCGCGCGCTTGCCGGACTCGATGCCCAGGACCGCGCCGGTCTCCCCCACCCGCTCCGCGATCGCCCCGGCGAACAGCCCGACGCCGCAGTAGAGATCGAGCGCCGTCTCGCCCTTCCTCGGCATCAGCCCCTGCATCACGGCCTCGACAAGAAGCTGCGGAGCCTGCGGGTGCACCTGCCAGAAGCCGCCCATGCCGACGCGGTACGTACGGCCGTCGGCCCGCTCGCGTACGAAGTCGCGGCCGTGCACCCGGTGCACTCCCCCGTCGCGCTCCTCGACCCGCAGTACGGAAACCGGCCGGTCCAGTTCGACCAGCGGCAGCCGACCGCCCTCGCGCGGGGTGAGGATCACCTGCCGGTCGCCGGAGCCCGACGCGGCGATCGCCTCGACCGTGGCGATCCCCGGCCATTCGCGCCGCTCGACGCCCAGTTCGCTGACGCCCTCGGTGGCGATCAGGCAGTGCTCGACCGGCTCCACCTCGTGCGAGCGGTGCCGCCGCAGCCCCGCGCGCCCCCGCTCGTCGACCGCGTACTGCACACGGGAGCGCCACGCGGGCACCTCGCCCGTCGGCAGCTTGTCGCCGGGCGCGGGCACGACCGTACCGTCCCAGCCCGCCTCCTCCGGGGTGAGGCCCGCGATCCTGCGGAGCTGCTCGGCGATGACCTCGCCCTTGAAGCGCCGCTGCGCACCCGGCTTGGCGTGCTGCCAGTCGCAGCCGCCGCAGCGGCCGGGACCGGCGTACGGGCACGGCGCCTCGACCCGGTCCTTGGAGGCGTCGATGATCTCCACCGCGTCGGCGCGGAGATAGCGGGAGTCCGGGCCGCCCTCGGTCACCCGGGCGCGGACCCGTTCGCCGGGCAGGGCGTGCCGTACGAACAGCACCCGGCCCTCTTCGGTGCGGGCGACGCAGTGGCCTCCGTGTGCGACGGGGCCCACCTCGACCTCGTACTCCTCCCCGACCAGCGAAGCCTGCGGTTCTGTGTGCATGACGGGGTGGCTCCAAAGGATCAAGGTGTCAAGGGTTTACGGGTACGCAAGTCAAGAGGTACGGCGGAACGCCAGCCCACCAGTCTACGTGCGTGTCAGGGCCGCGCCGACCGCTCAGCGCTTCGTCCCGCTACCCGTACCGCTCCCCGTCCCGCTCCCCGACGCGGACCCACTGCCCGGCGCCTTCGTACCCGTACCCGTACCGGCACCTGCACCACCGCCCGTGTCCCCCGGCCGCGCGTCCACAGGTCCCCGCCGGACCGCGCCCGGCGCCACGTACACGCGCCGCTTCTTCGCCCGCTGCTTCGCCAGTTCCGAGGATTCGAGCTGGTACGGCACCGAGGTCACCATGACCCCCGGTGTGAAGAGCAGCCGCCCCTTGAGCCGCAGCGCGCTCTGGTTGTGCAGCAGGTGCTCGTACCACCGGCCGACCACATACTCCGGGATGTAGACACTGATCGCGTCCCGGGGATTCTCGGTCCGCAGGCCGCGTACGTACTCGATGACCGGCCGGGTGATCTCGCGGTACGGCGAATCGAGGATCTTCAGCGGCACATTGATGCCACGCCGCTCCCACTCGTCCTTGAGCGCCTTCGTCTCGGCCGGATCGACACTGATGCTGAGGGCCTCCAGGGTGTCCGAGCGCATGAGCTTGGCGTACGCGAGCGCGCGCAGCGTGGGCTTGTGGACCTTGGAGACCAGCACGATGGAGTGCACCCGGGACGGCCGCACGCTGTCGTCGGAGGGCCCCTCGGCGGCGGCGATCTCGTCGGAGACCCGGTCGTAGTGCTTACGGATCGCGGTCATCGTCCCGTAGAAGATGACCATGCCGAGCAGCGCGACCCAGGCGCCGTGTGTGAACTTGGTGGCGAGGACGACGATCAGCACCAGGCCCGTGAAGAAGGCGCCGAAGGTGTTGATCGCCCGGGAGCGGATCATGTGGCGGCGCTTGGCCGCGTTCCGCTCGGTCTTGAGATGTCGGTTCCAGTGCCGGACCATGCCGGTCTGGCTCAGGGTGAACGAGACGAAGACGCCGACGATGTAGAGCTGGATCAGCCGGGTGGAGTCCGCGCCGTACAGCCCCACCAGCAGGGCGGCGGCGCCGGCCAGCAGCACGATGCCGTTGGAGAAGGCCAGCCGGTCGCCGCGGGTGTGCAACTGCCGTGGCAGATAGCGGTCCTGGGCGAGGATCGAGCCGAGGAGCGGGAAGCCGTTGTACGCGGTGTTCGCGGCCAGGAAGAGCACGAGCGCGGTGGCCGCGGCGAGCAGGACGAAGAAGAAGGTGCCGTCCCCGAAGACGGCGGCGGCGACCTGGGAGATCACCGGGTTCTGCACATAGTCCGAGCCGACCGGCACACCGTTGCGGAGCAGATCCGTGCCCGGCGACTCCGCCATCTTCACATCGGTGGCCATGGCCAGGCCGATGATGCCGCAGAACATGGTGACGGCGAGGCCGCCCATCAGGGCGAGCGTGGTCGCCGCGTTCTTGCTCTTCGGCTTGCGGAAGGCGGGCACGCCGTTGCTGATCGCCTCGACGCCGGTCAGCGCGGCACAGCCGGAGGAGAAGGCCCGTAGCAGCAGGAAGACCAGCGCGAAGCCGGCCAGCCCCTGTTCCTCCGGCTTGATCTGGAAGCCGGCCGTCGGTGCCCTCATGGTGTCGCCGAAGGCGAGTCCGCGGACCGCCCCCCAGACGATCATGATGAATACGGCGCCGACGAAGACATACGTCGGAATCGCGAAGAGCTTGCCGGACTCCCGGACACCGCGCAGGTTCATCAGCGTCAGCAGCACGATTATCGCGATGGCACAGAGGACCTTGTTCTCCACGACGAACGGGATCGCGGAGCCGAGGTTCTCCACCCCGGAGGAGATCGACACGGCCACGGTGAGCACGTAGTCGACCAGCAGGGCGCTGGCGACGGTGAGTCCGGCCTTGGGGCCGAGGTTGGTGGTGGCCACCTCGTAGTCGCCGCCGCCGCTCGGGTACGCGTGCACGTTCTGCCGGTACGAGGCCACGACCGTGAACATCAGGACCACGACGGCCACCGCGATCCACGGGCTGAAGTGGTAGGCCGACACACCCGCGATGGACAGGACGAGGAGGACCTCTCCTGGCGCGTACGCCACCGAGGACAGCGGGTCGGAGGCGAAGACGGGCAGCGCGATGCGTTTGGGGAGGAGCGTTTCCCCAAGTCTGTCGCTACGCAGCGCCCGCCCGATGAGAATCCGTTTGGGCACGTCGGTCAGTTTGGACACGACAGGATGCTATGCGCTCGCACGGTGGCCCGTGAGGGCAGCACCCCCTCTTCTCCTGCCGCTCCCCTTCTTGTCCTGCGCTCTTCGCCGAAGGCTCTCCGGCCCAGGGGACCCGGGCCGGAGGGCCTCCGGCCCGGGTCTCCCGCCGCGCTCCCGCCGCGCTCCTGTCGCGCTCCCGCCGGGCCGGGCCCGGCCTCTTGCCGAGCCGGGCCCCCACGTGGATGACTGGATTGTCACCCCTGCCGCATAAGCTCGACTCGGGGGACCGTCGTATACGGTGTCCCGCTGGATGCCCGGCAGGTCGAAAAGGAAGAGTGAACAGGGTGTTTTCGCAGGTCAGCAAGGCGACCAGGAGTGCGGGGTAAGTCCACGTGCACATCGTCATCATGGGCTGCGGCCGGGTGGGAGCCGCACTCGCGCAGACCCTGGAGCAACAGGGGCACACCGTCGCCGTCATCGACCAGGACCCCACCGCGTTCCGCCGGCTCGGCTCGGGTTTCGGCGGCCGCCGCGTCAACGGGGTCGGGTTCGACCAGGACACCCTGCGCGAGGCCGGGATCGAGGAAGCCGGCGCCTTCGCCGCCGTGAGCAGCGGGGACAACTCGAACATCATCGCGGCGCGGGTCGCCCGCGAGATGTTCGGCATAGAGAATGTCGCCGCCCGGATCTATGACCCGCGGCGGGCCGAGGTCTATCAGCGCCTCGGTATCCCGACCGTGGCGACGGTCCGCTGGACCGCCGACCAGATGCTGCGCCGGCTGCTGCCGTCGGGCGCGGAGCCGCTGTGGCGGGACCCGAGCGGCGGGGTGCAACTGGCCGAGGTGCATACGGCACCGAGCTGGATCGGCCACAAGATCAGCACGCTTCAGGAGGAGACCGGGGTGCGCGTCGCGTTCCTCACCCGGCTCGGCGAGGCGATGCTGCCGACGTCCCAGACCGTGCTTCAGGAGGGCGATCTCGTCCACGTGATGATGCGCACGGACGATATCGAGAAGGTCGAGGCGGCATTCGCCGAGGGCCCGGACGGAGGCGGGAACTGATGCGGGTCGCGATTGCCGGGGCAGGCGCGGTGGGCCGTTCCATCGCGGGCGAGCTGCTGGAGAACGGACACGAGGTGCTGCTGATCGACAAGGCGCCGACCGCGATCTCGGTGGAGCGGGTACCGCTGGCCGAGTGGCTGCTTGCCGATGCCTGCGAGATCACCTCGCTGGACGAGGCGGCGCTCCAGCGCTGCAATGTCGTGATCGCCGCAACCGGGGACGACAAGGTCAATCTGGTCGTCTCGCTGCTCGCCAAGACGGAGTACGGCGTGCCGCGGGTGGTGGCCAGGGTCAACAACCCCAAGAACGAATGGCTGTTCAACGAGGCCTGGGGGGTCGATGTCGCGGTGTCCACGCCACGGCTGATGTCGGCGCTGGTGGAGGAGGCGGTGAGCGTCGGCGATCTGGTGCGTCTGCTGCGCTTCAGCCATGGCGACGCCAACCTGGTCGAGCTGACGCTGCCGCCGGAGTCGGCCGTGACGGGCACGCTGGTGGGCGATGTGATCTGGCCCGAGGACACCTCGCTGGTGACGATCATCCGCGGTACGCGCGTACTCACGCCGAGTCCGGAGGAGACGCTGGAAGCGGGCGACGAGCTACTGTTCGTGGCGGCGCAGGCCCGTGAGGAGCAGTTGGAGGACCTGCTGTCGGTACGCAGGGAGGACGCGGCGGGCTGAGCAACCGGCGCGGCGGGCTGACGTCGGCCGCGTGAGCGTCGGCCGCGCCCGGAGTACGCACGTACGTCGCCTGCTCACGCGCGTAACAAGAAAGGGCCCGGCACCTGGATACGGAGCCGGGCCCTTGCCGCTCTTGAACGGCCGCTCTTGGATGCCGGGTCGGCCGGATGCCGGGTCAGCGCTCGCGGCGGTGGCTCGTCGGGCCGTTCGGGGTGGTGACGGCCGCGGCCTTGCGGGCCCGCTCCGCCTCCTCCTCCGCCTCCATCTCGGCGAAGACATCGATCGGCGGCGGCGCCTTCGCCAGGAACACCCAGGTCAGATAGACCGCCAGCAGGAACGGCGGGATCTTCAGCGTGATCAGCACCCAGCCGAGCTGTGTCGTATCGGCCCACAGGTAGAGCGGGAACAGGATCGCGCACTTGGCGAGCAGGATCAGCCCCCACGCCCAACTCGCCTTCGCGTACGCGGTCTTGCGGCCCGGATTGCGTGTCCGCCAGGAGAGGTTCTCCTTGAAGACCGGGCCCAGGATCAGCCCGATCAGCGGCACGCCCGCCAGCGTCGTGATGATGTACGCGAGCGACAGCCCCAGCGTGTAGAGCATGCCCGGCAGATAGAAGTCCTTCGCGTTGCCGGTCATCATCGCGAAGACCACGCCGAAGGCCACCCCGAAGACCCCGCTGAACGCGTGCTTGACGGTGTCCCGGCGGATCAGCCGGACCACGACGAGCAGCAGCGAGACCGCGAGCGCGGCGATCGCCGAGGTGTGCAGGTCCTGGTTGATGGTGAAGATCGTGACGAAGAGCAGGCCCGGCAGTACGGTCTCCACCATGCCGCGCAGGCCCCCGAAGGCCTCGAACAGCGCCGCCTCGGTGACGGCTTTCGCGTCACCGTCCGGGCTGTCCGGGCCGTCAGGACCTTCGGGTGAGGCACCGGAGACGGAGGCGCTGGAAACGTTCGAGGCGGCGGGCTTGTCGGGTGACGTCACCGGCTACTCCTGTCCGAGCGGTCGGAGTTCGTATTTGGGATTGAACAGCACCCGCCGACCGTGGCTCAGGGAGATCCGGCCGGAGGCGATCAGTCTGCGGCCCGGCTCTATGCCCATGATGGAGCGCCGGCCCAGCCACACCACGTCCAGCGGCGCGGTGCCGTCGAACAGCTCCGCCTCCAGCGCGGGCACTCCGGCCCGCGGACGCAGGGTGACCGTCCGCAACGTACCAGTCACCCGGACGATCTGGCGGTCGTTGCAGTCGGAGATCTTCGTGCACCCCGACGCCTGCGCGTCCTCCCGCAGCTCCTCGGACTCCAGATCCTCCTGGGAGCTGGACAGCCGGTCGAGCATCCGGCGGAAGCGGCCGGTCGGCTTCTCAGCACTCATGGTTAGAGCGTACCGGGGCGAGGGGCCACCGGATCCAGGGGCGCGGGATCCGGACCGGCTCCGGAGCGGGACCGGATCAACTCGCTCCGGAGCGGGGTACGGACCGGTGCCCCCGGAGCGGTCCGGATCAGCGCTCGAAGCGGTAGCCCATGCCCGGCTCGGTGACGAAGTGCCTGGGGTGCGAGGGATCCGTCTCCAGCTTCCGGCGGAGCTGGGCCATATAGACCCGCAGGTAGTTGGTCTCCGTGCCGTACGAGGGCCCCCAGACCTCCTGGAGGAGCTGTTTCTGGCTGACCAGCCGTCCCGTGTTGCGTACGAGCACCTCCAGCAGGTGCCACTCGGTCGGGGTGAGCCGTACGTCCCTGCCCTCGCGGTGCACCTTCTTGGCGGCCAGGTCCACGGTGAAGCCCTCGGTCTCGACGACCGCGGTCAGGTCGTCGCCGTCCCCGCCGACCGGCTCGGCCCGCCGGACCGCGGCGCGCAGCCGGGCCAGCAGCTCGTCCATGCCGAAGGGCTTGGTCACATAGTCGTCGGCGCCGGCGTCCAGCGCCTCGACCTTCTCGTCGGAGGTGTGGCGGGCCGAGAGCACCAGGATCGGGACCCGGGTCCAGCCGCGCAGCCCCTTGATGACCTCGACCCCGTCCATGTCGGGCAGCCCGAGGTCGAGCACGACGACGTCGGGGTGGCGCGCGGCGGCGAGTTCGAGCGCGCCGGCCCCGTCGGAGGCCGCGTCCACCTCGTACTTCCGCGCCCTGAGGTTGATCACCAGGGCGCGTACGATCTGCGGCTCGTCGTCGACCACGAGCACCCGCGTCATAGCGGTCCGCCTTTCTGCTGTCCCGGTCATGAGCTGATCCGGGCCGGTGGTTCGCGGCGCACCGGGGCGATCCCGGCCGCCGCTGTGAGGGTGAGAACCATGGTCAGGCCGCCGCCGGGGGTGTCCTCGGCGGTGAGGGTGCCGCCCATCGCGTCGACGAAGCCGCGTGCGACCGCGAGCCCGAGGCCGACCCCGGCACCGCGCGGCGCGTCGCCGTGGCGCTGGAAGGGCTCGAAGATCCGTTCCTTGGCGTCCTCGGGAACACCGGGGCCGCGGTCGACGACCCGTACCTCGACCCGGTCCCCCAGCGCGCTGGCGGCGACGGTGACCTTCTTGGCGTCGGGGCTGTACTTGACGGCGTTCTCGACGATATTGGCGACCGCGCGCTCCAGCAGGCCCGGGTCGACGGCGACCATGGGCAGCGACTCGGGGATGTCCAGCTCCACGCTGTCCTCCGGTACGCCGCCGAGCGCCATCGGAACCACCTCATCGAGGTCGATCTCCCGGATCAGCGGGGTGACGGTGCCGGTCTGGAGCCGGGACATGTCAAGGAGATTGCCGACGAGATGGTCGAGCCGGTCGGCTCCGTGCTCGATGCCTTCGAGCAGCTCCGCCCGGTCCTCCTCGGACCATTCGACGTCGTCGGAGCGGAGCGAGGATACGGATGCCTTGATCCCTGCCAGCGGGGTCCGCAGATCGTGGCTGACGGCCGCGAGCAGGGCCGTACGGATACGGTTCCCCTCGGCCAGTTCACGGGCCTGCTCCGCCTCCCCCACCAGGCGCTGCCGGTCCAGTACGACGGCGGCCTGCGCGGCGAAGGCGGCGAGCACCCGGCGGTCCTCGGCCGGCAGCACCCGGCCGGAGAGCGCCAGCGCCATGTGGTCGCCGACCGGCATGTCGACATCGGCCGACTCCGGGCGGTCGACGGGCCGCGGTCCGACACTGCCCGCGCAGGTCCAGGGGTCGACATCGCTCTTGCGTTCGAGCAGCGCCACGGACTCCATGGAGAAGGTCTCCCTGACCCGCTCCAGCAGCGCGTCCAGCGTGGTCTCGCCGCGCAGCACACTGCCAGCGAGGAAGGAGAGGATCTCGGACTCGGCTCTGAGCCGGGCCGCCTGATGGGTACGGCGTGCCGCCAGGTCGACCACCGACGCCACCGACACGGCCACCGCGAAGAAGATCACGATGGCGACCAGGTTCTTGGGGTCCGAGATGGTCAGGGTGTGGGTGGGCGGCGTGAAGTAGAAGTTGAGCAGCAGCGAGCCCACCGCGGCGGAGGCGAGCGCCGGCCGCAGCCCGCCCAGCAGCGCCGACATCACGGTCAGGAAGAGGAAGAGCAGGACATCGTTGGCGAGCCCCGGCGAGTTGCCCACCATGGACAGCAGCAGCGAGAGCAGCACGGGCGCGACGACCCCGGCCAGCCAGCCCCAGATGATCCGGGAGCGGCCGAGCCTGGCCCCGCGCGCCACCGGCAGCCCGCGGCCCTTGGCGGCCTCCTCGTGCGTGACGATGTGCACGTCCAGATCCGGGCCGGACTCCCGGGCGACGGTGGCGCCGACGCCGGGGCCGAAGATGTACTGCCAGGTCTTGCGGCGGCTGGAGCCCAGCACGATCTGGGTGGCGTTGACCCCGCGCGCGAACTCCAGCAGCGCGGAGGGGACGTCGTCGCCGATGACATGGTGGAAGGTGCCGCCGAGATCCTCGACCAGGGTGCGCTGGACGGCCAGCTCCTTGGGCGAGGCGGCGGTCAGGCCGTCGCTGCGGGCTATGTAGACGGCGAGGATCTCGCTGCCGGAGCCCTTGGCGGCCATCCTGGCGGCGCGGCGGATGAGCGTACGCCCCTCCGGGCCGCCGGTGAGGCCGACGACGATGCGTTCGCGGGCCGACCAGGTGGTGCGGATGTTGTGCTCGCCCCGGTACTGCTGGAGGTATTCGTCGACCCGGTCGGCGACCCAGAGCAGGGCCAGTTCACGCAGCGCGGTGAGATTGCCCGGCCTGAAGTAGTGGGAGAGCGCGGCGTCCACCTTGTCGGGTTTGTAGACATTGCCGTGCGCCAGCCGTCGGCGCAGGGCCTGGGGCGACATGTCGACCAGTTCGATCTGGTCGGCCCGCCGGACGATCTCGTCGGGAACGGTCTCCTGCTGCCGTACACCCGTTATCGATTCGACGACGTCACCGAGTGACTCCAGATGCTGGATGTTGACGCTGGAGACGACCTCGATGCCCGCCTTGAGCAGTTCCTCGACGTCCTGCCAGCGCTTGGCGTTGCGCGAGCCGGGCACATTGGTGTGCGCCAGCTCGTCGACGAGGGCGACGGCCGGGCGGCGCTCCAGCACCGCGTCGACATCCATCTCGGTGAAGGTGGTGCCGCGGTACTCGATGGACCGGCGGGGCACTTCTTCGAGGCCGTGCAGCATGACCTCCGTACGGGGCCGGTCGTGGTGCTCGACGAAGGCCACGACGCAGTCGGTGCCCCGCTCGACCCGGCGGTGCGCCTCGGAGAGCATCGCGTACGTCTTCCCGACGCCCGGTGCCGCGCCCAGATAGATACGAAGCTTGCCGCGTCCCATGGCCCCATTGTCTTCCAGAAGAGCCACCGCGTCCGACACGGTGGCGACCTTGGTCCCGGTACGGACATCTCCGTACCGGGACCGGTGTACGAAGGTCAGCCGGCCAGCTCTTTGAGCGCGATGTTGAGCTGAAGGACATTGACCCGGGGCTCGCCCATGAAGCCGAGGATCCGGTCCTGGGTGTTGTCGTCGACGAGCTTCTCCACCTGCTCGACGTCCAGGTGGTTCTTCTCGGCGACGCGGTGCGCCTGGAGTTCGGCGTACTCGGGTGAGATGTGCGGATCCAGGCCCGAACCGGAGGAGGTGACGGCGTCGGGGGGCACGTCCTGGGGCCTGACCCGGTAACCGGGGGTGGAGTTGTCCTTCACCACGGCGGCCTTGGCGTCCTTGACCCACTGGATCAGTTCCTCGTTGTCGCCGGAGCGGTTGGTGGCCCCGGAGAGTATGAGCTTGTACTGGGTGTTGACGCTGTTGCTGCCCAGGCCGTTGGACGGGCGGGGCTGGAACCACTTCAGGTCCGGCTCCGGGGTGTCCTGGCCCTCCTTGAGCGGCAGGTCGTACCGCTGCCCGATGAGCGAGGACCCGACCACCGTGCCGTTCCGGGTGACCTCGGAGCCGTTGGCCTTGCCCGGGAAGAGGCCCTGGGCGACGCCGGTGACCGCGAGGGGGTAGAGGACGCCGCAGAGGACGGTCAGGACCAGCAGGGCGCGCAGCCCGGCGCCGAGCAGCCGTGCGGTGTTTCCTACGGAGTTGTTCATGGCGTGATCAGCCGATTCCGGGGATGAGGGAGATGAGCAGGTCGATGATCTTGATGCCGATGAACGGGGCGATCAGCCCGCCGAGACCGTAGATCCCGAGGTTTCTGCGGAGCATCCGGTCGGCGCCGGCGGGCCGGTAGCGCACGCCCTTCAGGGCGAGCGGTACGAGCGCGACGATGATCAGCGCGTTGAAGACGACCGCCGAGAGGATCGCGGACTCGGGCGAGGAGAGGTCCATGATGTTGAGCTTGCCGAGGCTCGGATAGACCACGGCGAACATCGCGGGGATGATCGCGAAGTACTTCGCCACGTCGTTGGCGATGGAGAACGTCGTGAGCGCGCCCCTCGTGATGAGGAGCTGTTTGCCGATCTCCACGATCTCGATCAGCTTGGTGGGGTTGGAATCCAGGTCCACCATGTTCCCGGCCTCCTTGGCGGCCGAGGTGCCGGTGTTCATGGCCACCCCGACGTCCGCCTGGGCCAGGGCGGGCGCGTCGTTCGTACCGTCCCCGGTCATCGCGACCAGCTTGCCGCCGGCCTGCTCGCGCTTGATGAGGGCCATCTTGTCCTCGGGCGTGGCCTCGGCGAGGAAGTCGTCGACACCGGCCTCCTGCGCGATGGCCTTCGCGGTCAGCGGGTTGTCACCGGTGATCATGACGGTCCTGATGCCCATCCGGCGCAGCTCGTCGAACCGCTCCCGCATCCCCTCCTTCACCACGTCCTTGAGATGGATCACCCCGAGGGCGCGGGCACCCCGCTCGTCCTCAACGGCCACCAGCAGCGGTGTGCCGCCGGCCTGCGAGATCCGGTCGGTCAGTCCCTGGCAGTCCCGGGCCACGCTGCCGCCGCGCCCGGCGACCCACGCGGTCACCGCGCCGGCGGCTCCCTTACGGACCTGGCGCCGCGTCCCGTCCTCGGTGAGGTCGACACCGGACATCCGGGTCTGGGCGGTGAAGGCCACCCACTCGGCACCGGCCAACTGCCCCTGGTGGCGCTCCCGCAGCCCGTACTTCTCCTTCGCCAGGACGACGATGGAGCGGCCCTCGGGCGTCTCGTCCGCGAGCGAGGAAAGCTGGGCGGCATCGGCCAGTTCGGCCTCGGTGACGCCCGGGACGGGGAGGAATTCGGCGGCCTGCCGGTTGCCGAGGGTGATGGTGCCGGTCTTGTCGAGCAGCAGTGTCGACACATCGCCGGCGGCCTCGACGGCGCGCCCGGACATGGCGAGGACATTGCGCTGGACGAGCCGGTCCATGCCCGCGATGCCGATCGCGGAGAGCAGCGCCCCGATGGTCGTCGGTATCAGACACACCAGCAGAGCGATCAGCACGATCATCGACTGCCGCTGCCCGGCATAGACCGCGAACGGCTGGAGGGTGACCACGGCCAGGAGGAAGACGATGGTGAGGGACGCGAGGAGAATGTTCAGCGCGATCTCATTGGGCGTCTTCTGCCGCGCCGCGCCCTCCACCAGCTTGATCATCCGGTCGATGAACGTCTCGCCCGGCTTCGTCGTGATCCTGATGACGATCCGGTCGGAGAGCACCTTCGTACCGCCGGTGACAGCCGAGCGGTCACCGCCCGACTCCCGGATCACGGGCGCCGATTCGCCGGTGATCGCGGACTCGTCCACGGAAGCGACGCCTTCGACGACATCGCCGTCGCCGGGGATGATGTCCCCGGCCTCGCAGACCACCAGATCCCCGACCCGCAGGTCGGTGCCGGGTACGCGCTCCTCGTCCGGGCCGATGACACGCCGGGCGACGGTGTCGGTCCTGGCCCTGCGCAGGGTGTCCGCCTGCGCCTTGCCCCGGCCTTCCGCGACCGCCTCGGCCAGATTGGCGAAGACGGTGGTCAGCCAGAGCCAGGCGGCGATCGCCCAGCCGAACCAGTCGCCGGGATGGATCGCGGCGAAGACCGTGGACAGCACCGAGCCGACCTCGACCACGAACATCACGGGCGACTTGACCATCACCCGCGGATCGAGCTTCCTGACCGCCTGCGGGACGGACGTGATCAGCAGACGGGGATCGAACAGGCCCCCGCCCACCCGTGCCTTCCCGCCCGGACCGGGTCCGGGGGATACCGGCGGGTGCGGCGCACGGGACGGAGTGACAGCGGACATCGTGCCCTCTTGCTTCAGACGAGTGCTCATGACGCCAGCCCCTCGGCCAGCGGTCCCAGCGCGAGGGCCGGGAAATAGGTCAGCCCGGTGACGATCATGATCGTGCCGACCAGGAGTCCGGTGAACAGCGGCTTGTGGGTACGCAGGGTGCCCGCGGTCTCGGGTACGGGCCGCTGCGTGGCCAGCGCGCCGGCCAGCGCCAGGACGAACACCATCGGCAGGAAGCGGCCGAGCAGCATGGCCAGGCCGATCGTGGTGTTGAACCACTGCGTGTCCGCGTTCAGCCCGGCGAAGGCCGAGCCGTTGTTGTTGGCGCCCGACGTGTAGGCGTACAGGATCTCCGAGAAGCCGTGCGGCCCGGAGTTGGTCATGGAGTTGCCCGGGGTGGGCAGGGCCATCGCGGCGGCGGTGAAACAGAGCACCAGCGCCGGGGTGATGAGGATGTAGCTCGCGGCCAGCTTGATCTCACGGCTGCCGATCTTCTTGCCCAGATACTCGGGCGTACGGCCGACCATCAGCCCGGCGATGAACACCGCGATGATCGCCATGATCAGCATCCCGTACAGACCGGATCCGGTCCCGCCGGGCGCAATCTCACCGAGCTGCATCCCCAGCATGGTGATACCGCCGCCGAACCCCGTGAACGAGGAGTGGAACGAGTTCACCGCACCGGTCGACGTGAGCGTCGTGGCCACCGCGAAGATGGACGAGCCGCCGACCCCGAATCGGGTCTCCTTGCCCTCCATCGCGCCACCGGCGATATCGAACGCCGGGCCGTGGTGGGCGAACTCGGTCCACATCATCAGCGCGGTGAACCCGATCCAGACGGCGGCCATCGTGGCGAGGATCGCGTAGCCCTGCTTCACACTGCCGACCATCGTCCCGAACGTCCGCGTCAGCGCGAACGGGATCACCAGGATCAGGAAGATCTCGAAGAGGTTGGAGAGCGGGGTGGGGTTCTCGAAGGGGTGGGCGGAGTTGGCGTTGAAGTAACCGCCGCCGTTGGTGCCCAGCTCCTTGATCGCCTCCTGCGAGGCCACCGCACCGCCGTTCCACTGCTGCGAACCGCCCAGGAACTGCCCGACCTCATGGATCCCGGCAAAGTTCTGGATGGCGCCACAGGCGACCAGCACGATCGCGCCGATCACGGACAGGGGGAGCAGGATGCGGACGGTGCCGCGCACCAGGTCCGCCCAGAAGTTCCCCAGCTCCCCGGTACGGGACCGGGCGAAGCCCCGTACCAGCGCCACCGCCACGGCCATGCCGACGGCGGCGGAGACAAAATTCTGTACGGCCAGGCCACCGGTCTGCACGACATGGCCCATGGCCTGCTCGCCGTAATACGACTGCCAGTTCGTATTCGCGACGAACGACGCGGCCGTGTTGAACGCCTGGTCCGGATCGATCGACGAAAAGCCGAGCGACCCGGGAAGAACCCCCTGCACCCGTTGCAGCAGATACAGGAACAGCACGCTCACCGCGGAGAACGCCAGCACTCCACGGAGATAGGCGGGCCAGCGCATCTCGGTCGCGGGATTCGCGCCGATCGCGCGGTAGATCCACTTCTCGACCCGCAGATGCTTCGTCGAGGAATAGGTCCGGGCCATGTAGTCGCCCAGCGGGCGGTACACCAGACCCAGCGCGACAACCAGCGCCAGCAACTGAAGCACACCGGCGAGGACGGAGCTCATCACTCAGAACCTCTCCGGGAAGAGCAGCGCCAGGACGAGATAACCCAGCAGGGCGACCGCCACCAACAGCCCGACCACGTTCTCGGCCGTCATAGCTTCGCCACCCCCTGGCGATCAGGGCCACCAGCGCGAACACCGCGATCGTGGTGACAACGAAGGCCACATCGGCCACCGCGCACTCCTAGAAGAGTCGGGAAAAACTGACTCCCTGAGGAAACCGGCTGATCCGCCCGGTCAGGCTCGCGTTGACGGGTCCCATACGGCCGGTGCCGCGGGCTTGACGGACTTCATATGGCCGACGCCGTGCCTTGTGATGTGCCGCATACGGCAAGGCATCCGCCCTGGCTCGCAGGCGCCACGGCGTTCGGGCAAACGAAAGGCCGGTGGGGGCGAACGAAAGGCCGGTGGGCCGCGTCCCCGTCCAGGGATGCGGCCCACCAGCCTTGTCGCTCAGGTCTGTGCCAGTCAGGTCTGTGCCGATGCGGTACGTGCCAGTGCGGTGCGTGCCAGTCCGGTCGGTGTCCGGCCGGAGCGCCGACAGGGGCTCAGCGCACCTCGGTGATCTCGGGACCGCGCTGAAGCTGTCCCATGCCACCGGAGAAGCGCGAGCCCTCCTGCTCGTCCTGCTGGACGCCCTCGGCCACCATCTGCGCGTCGTCCGGCAGCTTGAGGACGATCGGGTCCCTGGGCGCCATCGGCCCCTCGCCCCGTACGACCACGGTGTCCCGGAAGATCTGCTCCAGCAGCCCCGCGGCGCCGGGCTGTACCGCGCCCTGCCCGGAGATCACACCGCGCAGGAACCAGCGCGGTCCGTCGACGCCGATGAAGCGCACGAGCTGCACGCCGCCGGTGCCGTCCGGAAGCTGTACGGGAACCTGGGCGCGCAGCTCCCAGCCCAGCGGCCCCTCGACCTCGTCGATGATGCCGCCCTGCCGGGTGATGCCGGAGGCGATCTCCTCGCGGACCTCGCCCCAGATACCTTCCTTCTTGGGCGCCGCGAACGCCTGGAGCTGTACGGCGCTGTCGCGCACGACGACCGTGGCGGCGACGATCGCGTCACCGGCGACCTCGACGCGCAGCTCCATGCCCTCGACCCCGGGAACGAAGATCCCGCCCAGATCGACCCGGCCCTCCCCGGGCCTGGAGACCTCGGAGATGTCCCAGGGGCCGTCCGGCCTGGGGGCCGGCGGAAGGTTCACCCTGCGGGGCGCGGCCGCCCCTTCGGCAGCCGTGTCGGCACCGGCGTCACCGGCATCGTCGGTGAACTGCTCGGCCTCGCCCGCTGCGTCCGCCGCGTCCGCTGCGGAACCACTCTTCTTGCGACGTCCGAACACGTCACTGTCCTTCCCGGTCGGATACGACCGAAGCGTATCGATTCCCGCCCTGTACGCCGCCCACGGCGGCATGACCGCCGGTGGACCCGAAGCCCCCGTCGCCCCGCGCCGACCCGGGAAGCTCCGCCACCTCGTGGAAGCGGACCTTCTCGACCTGCTGGACGACCAACTGGGCAATCCGGTCGAACCGCTCGAACCGAACGCTCTCGCGCGGGTCCAGATTGACCACGATCACTTTGATCTCTCCACGGTACCCGGCATCCACCGTCCCCGGGGCATTCACCATGGCGACGCCGCATCGGGCCGCCAGTCCGGAGCGCGGATGCACGAAGGCGGCGTACCCGTCGGGCAGGGCGATGGACACTCCCGTGGGCAGTACGGCCCGCTCCCCGGGGGCCAGTTCGGCGGCCTCGGTGGTGACCAGATCGGCCCCGGCGTCGCCCGGATGCGCATACCCCGGAAGCGGAACCTCCGGATCGAGGCGGCGGATCAGTACGTCCAGGGGGGCGGCGGGGGTACGGCTCATGGGTTCACCTCGACGGCGCGGGCGCGCCCGGCCTGGTCCGGGAGGCGTCCCCGGGGGTGGCGCGCTGCTCACAGGCGCAGACCTTACCCGCGCGGTCGCCCGGCTTCCGCACCATGCCAAGCTTGGCCGCATGGAGCCTTCCGCCGCGCGCTACGACGAACGCCTCACCGCCCCTCCTTCCTGGTGGGCCATAGCGGCCCTCATCGCCGTGGCGGGGGGCCTGATCACACTGCCGCTGGGGCCGTTGCCACTGCTCGGCGGGGTGATCGGCGCGGGAGCGCTGGCGGCGGCCGGGGTGAGTTCCTACGGCTCGGCGCGGATCAGGGTGGTGGCGGACTCGCTGGTCGCGGGCGATGCCCGGATCCCGGTCTCGGCGCTGGGCGAGGCCGAGGTGCTCGACGCCGAGGAGGCGCGGGCCTGGCGGCTGCACAAGGCGGACCCCCGGGCGTTCATGCTGCTGCGCAGCTATGTGCCGACGGCGCTGCGGGTGGAGGTCACGGATCCCGAGGACCCGACTCCGTACGTCTATCTCTCGACCAGGAACCCGCAGGCTCTGGCGACGGCGCTGAACGCGGTACGGACGGGCTGAACGCGGGGATCCCGCCGCTTCGAGGCCCCTCGGTCCGCCACCGCTGCTCCGCCACCACCGGTCCGCCTCTCGGAGAGATCCAAACGAGAGGCCCTAGCTCTCCAGTTCCTTCGGCAGCTCCGCGGGGAGTTCCTCCGGCCGCTTCAGCGGGGGCAGTTCCGGAAGCGCGTCCCAGGGGATCTGGCGGGCCCGCAGGTCCTTGCGGACGTGCTCGGCGACCTTCTTGGTGTCCCGCCGGTTCATCATCGCGCCGACGGCCGCCCCGATCATGAACGGGACCAGGTTGGGCAGGCTGCGGACCGTGCGCTTCATGATCTGCTGCCGCAGCTCGCGTTTCATACGCCCGCCCAGCGCGCCGTTGAAGGTCGACGGCTTGGTGACATCGACCCCGCGCTCCTCCGTCCAGGAGGTCAGATAGGCGGCGCTGCGCTCCTTGAGCGTGCCCGGCGGGCGCAGTCCGTAGACCTCGTGCAGCTCGGCTATGAGCTTCAGCTCGATCGCGGCGACCGCCGTGATCTCGGCCGCCAGCTCGGCGGGCATCGCGGGCGGTACGGGCAGCATCGCGGCCGCGCCTATGCCCGCGCCGACCGTCGCGCTGCTGTTCGCCGCGCCGGCGACCAGTTTGTCGGCCAGTTCCTCGGGGCCGAGGCCGGGGAACTGGCCGCGCAGGGTCGCGAGGTCACGGACGGGTATCCGGGGCGCGTTCTCGATGATCCGGTCGGCGACATATCCCAGCGCCGCCTTGGCACCCGCGCCGCCCTTCCGTACCCGCCGCTTGACGGCGTCCAGCCGCCGGCCCCCGGTCGTGGGGCCCCCGTGGTCCTCTTGGGCTGCTTCGAGCGAGGCCGGGAGGCCTCGCTCGTCGTCACGTGCGCCGTGCTGGGGCAGGAGGGCGGAGTGCTCGGCAGCGGGCTGAACGCCTTCTGCCGGGCCCGAGCCGCCCCGATACGCCTCCGGTGCGCTCTCGCGCCGGAAGCGTCGTTTCCGAAACGGTGTGTCGCCTGCCACGGCCGACCCGACCTCAGTCGCAGTCGCGGCAGATCGGCTGACCGTTCTTCTCCCTGGCGAGCTGGCTCCTGTGGTGCACCAGGAAGCAGCTCATGCAGGTGAACTCGTCGGCCTGCCGGGGCAGCACCCGGACGGACAGCTCCTCGTTGGAGAGATCCGCGCCGGGCAGTTCGAGCCCTTCGGCCTGCTCGAACTCGTCGACGTCGACCGCCGAAGTCGACTTGTCGTTCCGACGGGCCTTCAGTTCCTCAAGGCTGTCCTGATCGACGTCGTCATCGGTCTTGCGTGGGGTGTCGTAATCCGTTGCCATGTCGCTCTCCCCCTCTGGGTGTCTGTGGTGTCTCCAGCGCACGTAACGCGTGAGAGGCCGGACTTGTGCCCGACCTGAGGCGGAGATTTTGCCTCACATCAAGGTCTGTTACTCAATCGACACCCAACCGGACCCCTGTGGAGTGATCGGCTTCGGGTGGCGAAGGGGACCGTACACGGTCCTGCTGTTGTGCCTCACGGGCGCCACCCCGTGTACTTCCCGTGATCCCGGCCCCCGGAAACCCGGACGATACCGGCTTTCCGATGAAGGCCTGATCACGCAGAGTGGATAGGCGTGAATTCGCCCCTGTGATCGATCACACACGGATTCGCCGGAAATCCGTCCCGGAAATTCCGCGCAAAGCGAACAAAGGCCGATGCTCCCCGGATACCGCGCGCAGCATCTCAGACCGGGAGAGTGACACGCATCACCAGTCCCCCGCCCTCGCGGGGTTCCGCGAAGATCCTGCCGCCATGGGCGCGCGCCACGGACCGCGCGATCGAGAGGCCGAGGCCGACCCCCTTGTCGCTGCCCGTACGCTCCGTACGCAGCCGCCGGAACGGCTCGAAGAGGTTGTCGATCTCGTACCCCGGGACCACCGGGCCCGTATTGGAGACCACCAGGACCGCCTGGCCCTGCTGGACCTCCGTGGAGACCTCCACCCAGCCGCCCTCGGGGATGTTGTACCGCACGGCGTTCTGCACCAGGTTCAGCGCGATCCGCTCCAGCAGGACCCCGTTCCCCTGGACGACCGCCGGCGCGCACTCCGTACGGATCTCGACGCCCTTCGCCTCCGCCTCGCCGAGGCACTGGTCCACACCGCGGGTGGCGACCTCGGCGAGGTCGACCGGTTTTCGCTCGACGATCTGGTTGTCGCTGCGGGCGAGCAGCAGCAGGCCCTCCACGAGCTGCTCGCTGCGCTCATTGGTGGCCAGCAGCGTTCTGCCGAGCTGCTGGAGTTCCGCGGGCGCCCCCGGATCGGAGAGATGGACCTCCAGCAGGGTGCGGTTGATCGCGAGCGGTGTGCGCAGCTCGTGCGAGGCGTTCGCGACGAACCGCTGCTGCGCGCTGAACGCCCGCTCCAGCCGGTCCAGCATCTCGTCGAAGGTGTCCGCCAGCTCCTTCAGCTCGTCGTCGGGGCCGTCCAGCTCGATCCGGCGCGACAGGTCGGAGCCGACCACCCGGCGCGCGGTACGGGTGATCCGGCCCAGCGGCGACAGCACCCGCCCGGCCATCGCGTAACCGAAGGCGAAGGCGATGACGCTCAGGCCGACCAGGGCGAACAGCGAGCGGCTGAGCAGATCGTCGAGCGCCTGCTTGCGCTGGTGGTTGACGCAACTGTTCATGGCCGCGTTGAACTGCTCCGGTGGTGCCTGGTCCGGGAAGTTGCAGACATCGCTGCTCACCTTGCCGGTGACGATCTTGAAGGGCAGCTCACTGCCCACGTGCAGCGCCTGCGCGGCCAGCAGATAGATGATCGAGAGCAGCAGGATGCCGGCGATCAGGAACATCCCGCCGTACAGCAGCGTGAGACGTATCCGGATGGTGGGGCGCACCCAGGGCAGTGCCTGGTCGGGCCTTCTGGGGTCCCAGGTGGGCTTGGGCGGTGCCGCGGGCGGCATCGGGGTCGCGGCCACGGGCATCAGATCCGGTACCCGGAGCCGGGCACCGTGACGATCACGGGCGGCTCGCCGAGCTTGCGGCGCAGGGTCATCACCGTGACCCGGACGACATTGGTGAACGGGTCCGTGTTCTCGTCCCAGGCCTTCTCCAGGAGCTGCTCGGCCGAGACGACCGCGCCCTCGCTGCGCATCAGGACCTCCAGCACCGCGAACTCCTTGGGCGCGAGCTGGATCTCCCTGCCCTCGCGGACGACCTCGCGGCGGTTGGGATCGAGCTTGATGCCCGACCGCTCCAGGACCGGCGGCAGCGGTACGGTCGTACGCCGGCCGAGGGCCCGCACCCTGGCGATCAGCTCGGTGAACGCGAAGGGCTTGGGCAGATAGTCGTCCGCGCCCAGCTCAAGGCCCTCGACCCGGTCGCTGACATCGCCCGAGGCGGTGAGCATCAGGACCCGGGTGGGCATCCCCAGCTCGACGATCCTGCGGCAGACGTCGTCGCCGTGGACGAGGGGGAGGTCCCGGTCGAGCACCACCACGTCGTAGTCGTTGACCCCGACCCGTTCCAGGGCGGCGGCGCCGTCGTACACCACGTCGACGGCCATGGCCTCCCGGCGCAGTCCGGTGGCCACCGCATCGGCGAGCAGTTGCTCGTCCTCGACGACGAGTACACGCACGTCGCAGTCCTTCCTCTGGGCCCGTCACCCCTGAGCGGGGCAGGTTGTAGCACTGGCTGTGCGGCCCCATCCTGCCCGTTACGGCCATAAACCGGCGGTAAGACGATGCCGGGTGACCTGGGACATCCGGGAATGGAACGGATTGTTTGACGCGTTGAGGTTTCTCGAAGTCGGACCCTGGGGAAGACGACTTCACACCCGAGATCACGCCCTGTTTGTGGCACGCCACACCCTTTCTGTCATCCAGAGGCAGTGGGTGCGTGATCTACCCGCCGTCGGCACACCCCCGTGCCACTGACCCACGACGAGGGGGCGCAATGGACGCGTTCACCGCCGGGCTTCTGCAGCGTATAAAGGCCACGGAAACGGATCTCAACCGAGCCCGGGAGACGGGCGACGACTTCCTCGTGGATGTCGATCAGGAAGAGCTGGAAGACCTTCGCCGGCTTGCGGCCGAGCACGGTGTGGAGGTCGGCGCGGCAAGCGCCTGACCGCATGCCTTGGCCCTATCCAATATCAGAGCTGTGACAACGACCTAGTGAGAAGGGCCCCGGCGCCGAGGGGACGGCACCGGGGCCCTTCCGTACGCCCGGCCGCATCGCCGGGACCGGGCCCGGTGGGGCCTATCGGCCAGTGCCTTGACCGGCAATGTTTGCCCGTCAAGGAGCGGCGTCCGGTGCGTGCGATCGCAAGGCGGCCGGAAGTCCTTGTAGCGGAGCTACCAGGGCTTTTGGCCAACGCCGCGAGCGTGCGTGCAGGGCGTCGCGACGGGGCAAACGTTGCTGGGAGGGGCACTAGTCGTGCCAGGCGCCGTACTCGTCCAGCAGGCCCTGGAGGGGTTCGAAGACACCCGGGGTGGCCGCCACCGTGAGTTCGAAGCCGGGGCGGGTGCCGGGACGGCCGCCGGTGAGCGCGCCCGCCTCGCGGGCGATGAGATCGCCGGCCGCGAAGTCCCAGGGATGCAGCCCGCGCTCGTAGTAGCCGTCCAGCCGGCCGGCCGCCACATCGCAGAGGTCGGTGGCCGCGGAGCCGCCCCGCCGGATGTCGCGCAACTGCGGGATCAGCCGCTGGGCGATTGCGGCCTGGTGGGCGCGAACGGCGGTGACGTAGTTGAAGCCGGTCGAGACCAGCGCGCGCTCCAGCGGGGGCGCGGGGCGGCAGCGGACAGGCCGGTCGTTGAGGAAGGCGCCGCCACCGCGTACGGCGCGGAAGGTCTCGCCGCGCATCGGGATCGCGACGACTCCGGCGAGGGTCTCGCCGTCGCGTTCCGCGGCGATGGAGACGGCCCAGGTGGGCAGTCCGTACAGATAGTTGACGGTGCCGTCCAGCGGGTCGATGACCCAGCGGATTCCGCTGCTGCCCGTCGAGCTGGCGCCTTCCTCGCCGAGGAAACCGTCGTCGGGGCGGTGCTCGGAGAGATGGCCGGTGATCAGCTTCTCGGCGGCGATGTCCATCTCGGTGACGACATCGATGGGGCTGGACTTGGTGGCGGCGACGGCCAGATCGTCGGGGCGGCCGTCGCGCAGCAGCTCGCCCGCGCGGCGGGCGGCCTCCAGCGCGAGGGAGAGCAGCTCGGCGGTCAGGGCCTCATCGGGCCGGTCGGTGGCAGCGGGTTGGGCATCGGTGACAGCAGGTAGGGCGTCGGTGGCAGCGGGTCGGGTGTCGGTCACGTCGGGGCTCCTTCAGGCGTACGGGCTGTCGGCGCCCGCGGCGGCGGGCCTGGGGGCACGGGCCGGGCAGCAGCCGACCGGGCAGAGGTCATGACTCGGGCCGAGCGCGCCCAGCGCGCAGCGCTCCACCGGCTGCCCGCGTTCGGTGGCGGCGCGCTCCAGCACCAGGTCGCGGACGGCGGCGGCGAAGCGCGGGTCGGCGCCCACCGTGGGCGAGCGGCGGACGGGCAGCCCCAGCTCCGCGGCCTTGGCGGTGGCCTCGGTGTCGAGGTCGTACAGGACTTCCATATGGTCCGAGACAAAGCCGATGGGGGCCATCACGACCGCCGGGACGCCCTCGCCGTGCAGTGTCTCCAGGTGGTCGCAGATGTCCGGCTCCAGCCAGGGGATGTGCGGGGCGCCGCTGCGGGACTGGTAGACCAGCCGCCACGGGTGCTCGACGCCCGTCTCCTCCCGTACCGCCTCGGCGATCAGCCGGGCGGTGTCGAGGTGCTCGGCCACATACGCGCCGCCCTCGCCGTGGTCCTCGGCCGGTCCCGAGGTGTCGGCCGACGCGACCGGGATGGAGTGGGTGGTGAAGGCGAGGTGGGCGCCCGCCCGTACCGGCTCCGGCAGATCGGCGAGCGAGGCCAGCACGCCGTCGATCATGGGGCGCAGAAAACCGGGATGGTTGAAGTAGTGCCGCAGCTTGTCCACGCGCGGTGGTTCGAGTCCCTCGGCCGCCAGGGTGGCGAGCGCCTCGGCGAGGTTCTCGCGGTACTGGCGGCAGCCCGAGTACGAGGCGTACGCGCTGGTCGCGAGGACGGCGATCCGGCGTCGGCCGTCCAGGGTCATCCGGCGCAGGGTGTCGGTCAGGTAGGGCGCCCAGTTGCGGTTGCCCCAGTAGACGGGCAGATCGACACCGTGCTCGGCGAAGTCCTTGCGCAGCGCGTCCAGCAGCGCGCGGTTCTGTTCGTTGATCGGGCTGACCCCGCCGAACAGGAAGTAGTGCTGGCCCACTTCCTTGAGCCGCTCCTCGGGGATCCCACGCCCCCTGGTCACGTTCGCCAGGAACGGAATCACATCGTCCGGGCCCTCGGGGCCGCCGAAGGACAGCAGGAGCAGCGCGTCATAGGGGGAAGTCTCAAGCTGTTGGGGCATGTTTCGATCCTGCCATCCGCGCTGCCCGGCATGTGCGGCGGCGGTAGCCGGGGGGCGTACGCACGGTGGCCGTGAGTATGATCCCCCTCCAACTGGCCAGGGCACGGGGTGCCGTCGGCCGCGCGAGCCGGTACCGATGCGGGGAGGGCACGGGGCGTATGACCAGGACCCACACGAACGGGCCGACCGTGGACGCGTGGCGCAACTGGGCGGGGAATGTGACAGCCCGCCCGGCCCGCGTGGTCTCCCCCGCCTCCGTCGAAGAGCTGACCGAGGCGATACGAAGGGCCGCCGAGGACGGGCTGAAGGTCAAGGCGGTCGGCACGGGCCACTCCTTCACCGCCACCGCCGCCACCGACGGGCTGCTCGTACGGCCCGATCTGCTCACCGGCATCCGGGACATCGACCGGGCGGCGGGCACCGTGACCGCGGCGGCCGGCACCCCGCTGAAGCGGCTCAACGCGGCACTGGCGCGCGAGGGTCTGTCGCTGACCAATATGGGCGACATCATGGAGCAGACCGTCGCGGGCGCCGTCTCCACCGGCACCCATGGCACCGGCCGTGACTCGGCCTCCATGGCCGCCCAGATCCGTGCCCTGGAACTGGTCACCGCGAACGGCTCGCTGCTGCGCTGCTCGGCGGAGGAGAATCCGGAGGTCTTCGCCGCCGCCAGGATCGGGCTGGGCGCGCTGGGGGTGATCACCTCGGTGACCCTCGCGGTCGAGCCGGTCTTTCTGCTGACGGCCCGTGAGCAGCCCATGGCCTTCGACCGGGTCACAGCCGAGTTCGATCAGCTCGTGGCCGAGAATGAGCACTTCGAGTTCTACTGGTTCCCGCACACCGGCAACTGCACCACCAAGCGCAACAACCGCAGCGCGGGTCCGGCGGCCCCGCCCGGCCGGTTCGGCGGCTGGATCGATGACGAGTTCCTCTCCAACGGGCTGTTCCAGGTGGCCTGTTCGGTCGGCCGGGCCGTGCCCGCGACCATCCCCGCCATCGCCAGGATCTCCAGCCGCGCCCTCTCCGCACGCACCTACACGGACATCCCTTACAAGGTCTTCACTTCCCCGCGCCGAGTGCGCTTTGTCGAGATGGAGTACGCGCTGCCCCGCGAGGCGGCGGTAGGGGCGCTGCGTGAGGTCAAGGCGATGGTCGAGCGCTCACCGCTGCGGGTGAGTTTTCCGGTGGAGATACGCACGGCGCCCGCGGACGACATCACGCTCTCGACCGCCGCGGGCCGGGACAGCGCGTACATCGCGGTGCACCTGTACCGGGGCACGCCCCACCACGCGTACTTCACCGCGGTGGAGCGGATCATGACCGCGCACGGCGGCCGGCCGCACTGGGGCAAGATCCACACCAGGGACGCGGAGTACCTCTCGGAGGCGTATCCGCGCTTCGGACAGTTCACGGCGCTCCGGGACCGGCTGGATCCGGACCGGCTGTTCGGCAATGACTATCTGCGGCGGATTCTCGGGGACTGATCGGGGACTCATGGGGACCGATCGGGGCCTGACGGGAGCCGGCGGGGACCGCTTCCCGGGGGCCGAGGCGGACCGGGGAGCTATGCCCGGTCTTCCGCCTCTGCTCACCCATCTGCCCCATCTCGTACCGGGAAAGGGCGACTGAGCGAAGCCGATCGTTCCGATGTAGCGGATTCTGTGAAGCAGCAGGCCTGGTCAGGGGCGTTGCCGGTGCTCAACTCCGCGCACCGGCGAGAACTTGGGCGGCGTGCCGGTCCACCCGGATGGCCCGAATGGAGTACTGTGGCGAGCCCTGGGGCCGGACTCCCTCATGGGTGTCCGGAACCTTCGGGAAGGGGGCCGAACGTGGCACTCGATCCGGCGGCGCCGCGGCACCGCACGGGCGCCTGCTGCACAGAGTGACCGGGTCTGTCACTCTGCGTCGCAAAGAGGTAACCGTGCCATAACGGCGATCCAGGGCCACTGCCCGACACGCCGGGCAGCACGGCAAGGTTGTGGCAGGCTGCACCCGGGCAGGCCACACTCGACTAGCGGAAGCAGCGACGCACGTGACGTCGGCAGGCACCACCCGGGAGGTCCCCATGCCCGAACTGCGTGTCGTGGCCGTCTCCAACGACGGCACACGACTGGTGCTCAAGGCTGCGGACAGCACGGAATACACGCTTCCGATTGATGAGCGCCTCCGCGCCGCCGTGCGCAATGACCGCGCCCGCCTCGGTCAGATCGAGATCGAGGTCGAGAGCCACCTCAGACCGCGTGACATCCAGGCGCGTATACGAGCCGGGGCCTCCGCCGAGGAGGTCGCCCACCACGCCGGTATCCCCGTGGACCGGGTCCGCCGGTTCGAGGGACCGGTGCTGGCCGAGCGCGCCTTCATGGCCGAGCGGGCCAGGAAGACGGCCGTGCGCCGCCCCGGCGAGAACGCGGGACCCCAGCTCGGCGAGGCGGTGCAGGAGCGGCTGACGCTGCGCGGCGCCGAGAAGGACACCGTGCAGTGGGACTCCTGGCGGCGTGACGACGGCACCTGGGAGGTGCTGCTCGTCTACCGGGTCGCGGGTGAACCGCACTCGGCGAGCTGGACGTACGACCCGCCCCGGCGGCTCGTCCAGGCGGTGGACGACGAGGCACGCGCCCTGATCGGCGACACCGACGACACGGTCACCGCGCAGGAGCCGAGCTTCCCGTTCGTACCGCGGATCGCGCGGCTGCCGCGCGACCGCGACCGGCCGATGGACCGCGCGCTCGACCGGCAGTCGGAGCGGCCCGGGGCGCCGGAGCCGGACGAGATGAGCGAACGCGACTCGCTGACCAGCCTGCTGGAGGCGGTGCCGAGCTTCCGCGGCGACATGGTGGTGCCCGAGCGGCCCGCCCCGGAGCCGCCGGCCACGGATCCGGAGGAGGAGCCGGAGGCCGAGGAGCCGCCGGCGCCCGCGGCCTCGGCCGGTTCGGCGTACGCGGATGTGCTGATGCCGCGCTCGGTGTCCGGGCACCGGGACCGGCTCACGGGCACGACGGACCGCCAGGCGGAAGCGGACGGGGTCCGTCCGGGCCGCAGGGCCGCGGTGCCGAGCTGGGACGAGATCGTGTTCGGCACACGGCGCAAGAAGCAGGAGTAGCGCGAAGACGGCTACGGCCGCGGCGAGTTGTCGGTTGCGGCGGGTTGACGAAGGGGCCTTCGCGAAGGGGGCCCGTACACGGTGTGCGTGTACGGGCCCCCTTCGTATGCGTGTACGGCGGGCGGTACGGCGAGACGCGGGCCCGGGCCCGGGCTACTGGGGGTCGGGGCCCTTGGCGACCGGACGGGTCTCGTCCGCCGACCACTCGGACCAGGAGCCCGCGTACAGCGCCGCCGGGATGCCCGCGATCTCCAGCGCCAGCACCTCATGCGCCCCCGAGACACCGGACCCGCAGTAGACACCCACCTCGGTGCCGGCTGTGGCACCGAGTGCCGTGAATCGTGCGGCCAGATCTCGTGCAGACAGGAAGGTGCCATTTTCGGCCACATTCGCCATCGTGGGCGCCGACAGCGCGCCGGGAATATGGCCGCCGATCCGGTCGACGGGTTCGACGTCGCCGCGATAGCGCTCGGCGGCCCGCGCGTCCAGCAGCAGCCCGCTGCGCGCCAGGGCGGCCGCGCCGTCCGCGTCCAGCAGCGGGAGCGAGCCCGGCACCGGGCTGAAGTCGCCCTCGGCGGGGTCCGGGACCTCAGTGGAGAGCGGGCCGGTCCAGGCGGCCAGGCCGCCGTCCAGCACCCGGACGTCGGAGTGACCCGTCCAGCGCAGCAGCCACCAGGCGCGTGCCGCCGCCCAGCCCTGGCCGCCGTCGTACACCACCACCGGCCTGTCCTGCGACACCCCGGCCCGCCGCATCACCGCGCCGAAGGCCGCCACCTCCGGCAGCGGATGCCGACCGCCGGCCCCGGGCGGGTCCGCCAGCTCCGTATCGAGATCGACATAGACGGCGCCCGGCAGATGGCCCGCCTCGTAGGCCGGACGGCCGGGAGGTCCGCCGAGCTGCCAGCGGACGTCGAGCAGGACGGGCGGACGAGGTCCGGCCGACTCGCCCTGGAGTTCCACCGCGGTGATGATGGCTGTCATGGAGCCATCCTCGCGCACGGGCGGCCCTACCCGGAAACGGCGGAGAAACGGCCGGTAAACACCCCATCGAGATCGCGCCAAGGTCGGCGCAGTCGGGAAGCGGCACCCGGTGACAGGTGCGAGCATCTGCACGGGCGTACGACCGTTCCCGTACGGCGGCCGGAGAGCGGCCCGCGCCCGGTCCCCGCACGGCCACGACGGTCCGAGGAGAGAGTGACGATGACCGAGGCAGCGATCCGGCGCACACCCGGCACACCTTGCTGGGTGAGCCTGATGGTGCACGGCCTTGCCGCGACCGAGGAGTTCTACCGGGAGTTGTTCGGCTGGGAGTTCCGGCCGGGACCGCAGCAGCTCGGACCGTATGTCCGCGGCATGCTGGACGGCAGGGCGATCGCGGGCATCGGCCAGTTGCCGCCCGACCGGCAGTTGCCCATCGCGTGGATGACCTATCTGGCGACGGACGACGCGGATCTGACGGCCGACACGATCAGAAGCTGTGGCGGAACGGTCGGGGTCGGTCCGCTCGACGCGGCGGAGGCGGGCCGGATGGCCATCGCCGCGGACCCCGCGGGCTCGGTCTTCGGAATCTGGCAGGCGGAGGCGCACATCGGGACGGCGGTGGCCGGGGCCCATGGCACCCCGGTCTGGAACGAACTGATCACACGCGAGACCTCGGCGGTCGGAAAGTTCTACGAAGCGCTCTTCAACTACGACGTGGAGTCGGTCGAGTCGACCGACTTTGACTTCCTGACCCTGCGTCTGGAGGGACGGCCGGTGGCCTCCCTGCACGGGGTCGGGCGGGCGCTCGCCAGGGATCTGGGCTCGCACTGGATGACGTATTTCGAGGTGGACGACACCGACGCCGCCGCGCGGCTGGTGACGGAGCTGGGCGGGCGGGTGATCAAGCCGCCGCACGAGGGCACGCACGGCAGGCTGGCCACGGTCGCGGACCCGGAGGGCGCGGTCTTCTCGATCGTACGGTCGGCCGGGCACCGGCAGCTCGCGGACCTCTGACCGCCCGGCGCCGACCGCGAAGCACCGGCGTCTGCCTGAGAGGCGTCGGTCTAGCGGAGTGCCGCCTGCTCGTCGGTCAACGGCCCGCCGTCCAGTGGCACTTCGCCGTTCCCGACCGGCAGGACATCCGGTGAGAGCGTGGCCGCCCGCGCGGTCGCCGCGGTCATCCGCCGCCGGTGATGGCGCCGGCACAGCACCTCGTACCCGATCTCGTCGCCGGACTGGTGCACATCGCCGACGACGACCTGGGCCCCCTCGACGACCATGGCGCCGCCGACCGTCCGCGCGTTGTGCGTGGCCCGGGCGCCGCACCAGCAGAGCGCCTCGACCTGGAGGACCTCGATCCGGTCGGCCAGTTCCACCAGCCGTTGCGAGCCGGGGAAGAGCTTGGAGCGGAAGTCGGTGGTGATGCCGAAGGTGAAGACGTCCAGCTCCAGATCGTCCACCACCCGGGCGAGCTGGTCGACCTGCTCGGGGGCGAGGAACTGCGCCTCGTCGGCGATGACGTAGTCGCAACGGCCGCCCTGGGAGAGGCGGTTGACCAGATACGCGTAGAAGTCGAAGCCCTCGGCGGCCTCGACGGCGTCGGTGACCAGGCCGAGCCGGGAGGAGAGCTTGCCCTCCCCGGCGCGGTCGTCACGGGTGAAGATCATGCCCTGGAGTCCGCGCGCGGAGCGGTTGTGCTCGATCTGAAGAGCGAGGGTGCTCTTTCCGCAGTCCATCGTTCCGGAGAAGAACACCAGCTCTGGCATGAGGGAGTGACGGCCTTTCGGTTCTCGGGCGTGACGTCCGCGGGCCCTGGGGCTCGCGGGGGCTCTGGGGCTCGCGGGACTTCTGAGAGCCGCGAAGCGTATGGGCCACGGCCTAGGAGCGTACTTCGAGAAGCGGGACGAGCTGCTCGACGGGGGTCATCGAGCCATGCATCCCGACCATCGCCGACTCGTGCGGCTCCTGGACGGAGGCGGTGATCACCACATCGTCATGGGCCGCCGCGACGACATCGCCGATCCGTCCGTACACCCGCTCGTCCATCGCGCCGGGCCGTCCGAACCAGCCCCCGGCGATCGCCTCCTCCCGGCTCGCCACCCAGAACCGCTCGCCGAGCACCTCGCGCCAGACGGCGAGGACATCGGCCTCGGCCCCCGGTACGGCGTAGACATGGCGGGCCCGGCCCTCGCCGCCGAGCAGGGCGACCCCGGCGCGCAGCTCCCAGTCCTCGTCGAAGTCGATACGCGACTCCTCGTCGAAGGGGATGTCGATCATGCCGTGGTCGGCGGTCACATAGAGCGCGGTACGGGGCGGCAGCCGCTCGGCGAGGCGCTGGGCGAGCCGGTCGACATACATGAGCTGGCCGCGCCAGGCGTCGGAGTCGACACCGAAGCGATGGCCCTTGCCGTCGACCTCGCTGTAGTACGTGTAGACGAGCGAGCGGTCGCCCGCGGCGAGCTGCTCGGCGGCGAGGTCCATCCGCTCCTCGCCGGTGAGACGGCCGTGGAAGCTGCCGCCGCTCAGCGCGATCCTGGTGAGCGGGGTGGTCTCGAAAGTCGGCGAGGACACCTGGGCGGTATGGACCCCGGCCTCGGCGGCGAGCCGGAAGACCGTGGGGTACGGCTGCCAGACCGCGGGCTCGGTCCAGGGCTTCCAGCGGAGCTGGTTCATCAGCGCGCCGGTGGCCGGATCGCGGACGGTGTAGCCGGGCAGTCCGTGCACGGCCGGTGCCAGGCCCGTACCGAAGGAGGCGAGGGAGGTCGCCGTGGTGGCGGGGAAGCAGGTGGTGAGGGGGCGGCCGGTACCGCCGCGCGAGCTGCCGAGCAGGGAATTCAGATAGGGCGCCTCGTCCGGGTGGGCCCTGAGCTGTTCCCAGCCGAGGCCGTCGATCAGAAAGACACAGTTCCGGTCGGCGGGGGTCAGTTCAGGAATGGCCGCGGTCAGATCCGGTACGCCCTGGCCTGCCGCGAGTGTGGGCAGCAGGTCGGCGAGCGAGCCGGTGCCGTACTCGGGCAGCGGAGCGGAGTCCGGGGCGAGCGGGACGGGGTCCTGCCAGAGTGCCTCGGCTGCCATCAGCGGCCGGAGCCCGAAGGGGCGGGGGCGGCGGCGGGGGCCGCGGTCGCCGCTGTGGCCTCCGAAAGGGCCTGGGCGAACGCGAGCGTCTGGCGGACCGTGTCGGGTCCGTCGCCCGCCTCGCTGACTCTGAGGCTCAGGTCGTCGGCGGTGGAGCTGCCCGTGTAGCCGTGGTCCGCCTCGCAGTTGGGGTCGCCGCAGGCGGCGGGCTCCAGATCGATCCGGGAGACCGCGCCCCAGCCGATGGTCAGGACGACCTCGCGCGGCAGGGTGCCGGGGGTGTACGACTCCGGATTGGCGACGACCCTGCTGACCACGACGGACGAGATGCGGTCGAGTTTGACCGACTCGGTGGAGGTGGTGGCGTACGGGGTCGGGGAGCTGGTGTCGGCGTTCTGCTCGTCGGTGTGGCTGACGATGAAGCGGTGGGCGGTCAGGACGAGGACGGTGACATGCCGGCGCACCTCGTTGGCGTCGAAGGTGGTCTCCTGGTGCACCACGTACGACGCGATCTGCTCACCGCCGACAGCGGCCTCCACCGCTTCGGCCACGAGAGCCGGGTAGTAGCCGCTGCGCTCGATCGCCGTGCGCAGCCCCTGGGTCGTCGTACCGGTCTTCGCCATGGGCTCCATCCTACGGTGGCCGGATGGCTGCCGAGGACGCCCCGGAGGGCCCGCCGGACAGGGCCCGGTCCCGGTGACCCGTCAGTAACTGGGGAGGCGGCGGGGGCCCAGATCGTCGCGGGCGGGCGGCGGTGCGAGCCGTACGCCCGCGTCGAGGACGGAGAGCCCACGGGTGGCGACGACGACCGGTTCCAGGGTGACGGAGACGATCTCGGGGTGGTCGTCGACCAGCCGGGACACCCGGAGGAGCAGTTCCTCCAGGGCAGGGGTGTCGACGGGCGCGGAGCCGCGCCAGCCGAAGAGGAGCGGGGCCGTTCTGATGGACCTGATCTGTCCGGCGACATCGCGGTCGGTGGCGGGTACGAGCCGGTGGGCGAGGTCGCCGAGCAGTTCGGAGGGCGGGCCCGCGAGACCGAAGGAGAGCACGGCCCCGGCGGCCGCGTCGATGGCGGCCCGTACGACGGTGTCCACCCCGCGCGGGACCATCGACTGGACGACGGGCCGCAGTTCGTCGGGGCGGCCGAGCGTCTCGGTCATCTCGCGGTAGGCGAGCCGCAGTTGGGCCTCGTCTGCGAGATCGAGCCGTACGCCTCCGAGGTCGGCGCGGTGGCGGAGATGGGGCGCGGTCGTCTTCAGCGCGACGGGGTATCCGAGCCGGGCGGCGGCGCCGACGGCCGCCGCCGGGTCGGGCGCGGGGAGGGTCGGGCGTACGGGGATGCCGTACAGCGCGAGCAGCGCGTGCGTGTCGGCGGGGCCGAGCCGTACCCCGCGCGGATCGGTGTGCTCGCCGAGCGTCCGGGCGATCAGCGCGGCGGCACCGCTCTCGTCGATGGTGTCGTCGATGGACTCGGGCACCTTGCCGGGCTCGCCGGACTCGCGCCGCCACTGCGCGTACCGGACGGCCTCGGCGAGCGCCCTCACGGCCCGCTCGGCGGCGGGGTAGGCGGGGATGCGCGCGGCGGGCTCGGCGGGGTGCGGCGTCGACAGGGCTTCGGTGAGGCCCGCGATCTCGACGTGGACCAGGGCGACCGGCTTGGGCGGGCCCTTGGTGAGTGCCTCGCGGAGCGCGCCGGCCAGGGCGGTGCCGGGGGCGGCGGGCGTCGCGTCCGGCTCGCCGACGTGCGGGATGGCGGTCACCACGACGGCGTCGCAGGCCTGGTCGGACAGGGCCTCGGCGAGCGCCGTACGGAAGTCCGCGGGCGTCGCGGCGGTCGTCAGGTCCCGGGGCCGCAGCGGGCGGAGCCCCTCGGTGAGACAGGCGTCGTAGGCGAGCAGACCGAGGGACTCGGAGTTGCCGAGGATCGCGACGCGCGGCCCGGCGGGGAGGGGCTGCGAGGCGAGCAGCAGGCCCGCGTCGACCAGTTCGGTGACCGTGTCGACGCGGATCACGCCGGCCTGACGCATCAGCGCCGAGACCGTCGCGTCCGGGATCCGGGTGACCGGGACCGCGTGGCCCGGGGGCGTACTGCCGCTGTGGCGCGCGCCCTTGACCACCACGACCGGTTTCAGCGCCGCCGTACGCCGGGCGAGCCGGGTGAACTTCCGGGGGTTGCCGATCGATTCGAGGTAGAGCAGGGCGACATCGGTGTCCGGGTCCTCGTACCAGTACTGGAGGATGTCGTTGCCCGAGACGTCCGCGCGGTTGCCCGCGGAGATGAACGACGAGAGGCCCGCGCCGCGCCGGTGGAGCGCGGAGAGCAGCGCGATCCCGATGGCCCCGGACTGGGTGAACAGGCCGATGCGTCCACGGGCGGGGGGCCCGGGTGCGAGCGAGGCGTTCAGCCGGACGGCATCGGCGGTGTTGATGATCCCGAAGGCGTTCGGTCCGATGATCCGCATTCCGTACGAACGGGCCTGCCGCACCAGCGCGCGCTGCCGCTCCCTGCCCTCCGGGCCGCTCTCCGCGTAACCGGCGGAGAGGACCACCAGCCCTCGGACACCGTGCTCGCCGCAGTCCGCGACCGCTTCGGGCACCCGGCCGGCCGGTACGGCGACGATCGCGAGGTCGACGGGCTCCTTGATCAGCGCGACCGAGCGGACGGCCGGGACGCCGTCGATCTCGGCGCGGTCCTCGTCGAAGGCCCGGTTCACCGCGTACGTACGTCCGGTGAACCCGGCGTCGAGCAGATTGCGCAGGACCGTTCTGCCGACCCCGCCGGGTGCCCGGCCGGTGCCGACGACGGCGACCGAGCCAGGCGCGAGCAGCCGCTGCACCGAGCGGGCCTCGGCCCGCTGCTCCCGGCCGCGCTGGACCGCCAGGGACTTCTCGGTCGGTTCGAGGTCGAGCGTGAGGCGTACGGCTCCGTCCTCGAAGCTGCGCCGCTGGGTGTACCCGGCGTCCCGGAACACCTTGATCATCTTGCTGTTGGCGGGCAGCACCTCGGCGGTGAAGCGCCGGATACCGCGCTCGCGGGCGACCGCCGCGATGTGTTCGAGCAGGGCGGACGCGACCCCGCGCCCCTGATGCGCGTCCTGGACGAGGAACGCGACCTCGGCCTCGTCGGCGGGCGCGGACGCGGGCCTCCCGCGCTCGTCGACGCGGTCGTACCGTACGGTCGCGATGAACTCGCCGCCCACCGTGACCGCGAGGCCCACCCGGTCCACATAGTCGTGGTGGGTGAACCGGTGGACGTCCTTCGCGGAGAGGCGCGGGTAGGGCGCGAAGAAGCGGTAGTACTTCGACTCGTCGGAGACCTGTTCGTAGAAGCTGACCAGCCGCCCGGCGTCGTCGGTGGTGATGGGCCTGATACGGGCGGTGGCTCCGTCGCGCAGCACCACGTCCGCTTCCCAGTGACCGGGGTACGCGTGGTCCGGCGGCGTCTCCATGCCGAAAGCCTACGGGGGACGGCGCCGCCGAGGGGGCCCTCAGGGGTCGGGAAGGGGTGATTCCCCGGCACATGAGATTCTGGGCCGGACATCGTTTTTCAGACTTTTGAGACTTGAAGGGCAACACCATGGCTGAGCGCCGCGTCAATGTCGGCTGGGCCGAGGGGCTGCACGCCCGTCCCGCTTCCATCTTCGTCCGTGCCGCCACGGCCGCCGGAGTCCCCGTGACGATCGCGAAGGCCGGTGGCACCCCCGTCAACGCCGGGTCGATGCTCGCGGTGCTCGGTCTGGGCGCGCAGGGCGGCGAGGAGATCGTGCTGACCTCCGACGCGGACGGCGCGGAGGCTGCTCTGGACCGGCTGGCGAAACTGGTCGCCGAGGGCCTGGACGAACTGCCCGAGACGGTCTGAACGAGCTGGACGAGAGCTGTCCGACGGCGGGACCCGGTCCGGTGGCGGGACCCCGTCCGGCGCCCGGCCGGAATTACGCACGACGGAGCCGCGGTGCGCGAATTCAGCGCACCGCGGCTCCGTATTTTCGTGCGGGCAGCGAAGAATAGGCCGCGCTTTTCAATACTTTGTATACGGCGAGATTGTTAAGTGCGGGCACTCGCGGTGTTTACACCATGTTGCGAAACCCTCACCCTTTCCCGGTCGCGCTCGGTCCGCCGCAGCCGGTGCACGGCCGCCGTACGCTCCGCATGCAGGGCGGTCAGCGATCGCGCGCGTTCCGCGTCACCGCGCGCCACCGCGTCCACGATCGCGCCGTGCTCGGCCCAGGAGTCGACCGGGTGCGCGGGCTGGTCGACCACGTACATCCAGGCGATCTTGTGCCGGAGCTGGGTGAGCGGGGCGGTGAGCGCCGGGCTTCCGGACGCCTGGGCGAGGGTCTCGTGGAACCAGGCGCCGAGCGAGCGCAGATCCTCGCCCTGTCCTCGCCTGGCCCGCTCCTGCCCCAGTCTGACCAGGCCCCGGAGCACCTTGAGATGGGCTTCCGTACGGCGCTGGGCCGCGCGCGCCGCGCCCAGCGGCTCCAGGAGCTGCCGTACCTCCAGCAGATCGGCCGCCTCCTGGTCCGTGGGCTCGGCGACACACGCGCCGACATGACGGCGCGTGGTCACGAAGCCCTCCGACTCCAGGGTGCGCAGGGCTTCGCGCACCGGGACGCGTGAGACGCCGTAGCGCCGCGCGAGCTGCTCCTCGGTGAGCCGGCTGCCCCGTTCGAATACACCGGAGACAATGTCGTCGCGGATCGCCGTGCATACCGAGTGCGCGGGAATGCGCATGTCCGAACCTCCGCCTTAATCCGCGCGAAACGCTGCCGATCGACCCCTGTTCCGTGACTCTATTGCAATCAACGCGGATTTCCGATGGGTGCCCGGAATCGATGGATATCTTTTGGCCAGCACGGAGCGAGCCACCGCGGAGCAGACGGGCAGCCTCGTAGCGAAAGCGGACATTTAAGAAACCCCGGCGACAGTTGTCGCCGGGGTTTATCACGGAGTCGGTTTTCTCAGCCGCTGACGACCGTGACGTCGCCGATACCGAGCGCCGTCACCGGCTCCTTGATCTGCTCGGCGTCCCCGACGAGCACGGTCACGAGCCGGTCCACCGGGAAGGCGCTGACGGCCGCGGCCGTCGCCTCCACCGTGCCGGTCTCGGCCAGGCGCGCGTAGAGCTGGGCCTGGAAGTCGTCGGGAAGGTGCTGCTCGACCTGGTCGGCCAGGGTCGCCGCGACGGACGCGGCCGTCTCGTACTTGAGCGGTGCCACCCCGACCAGGTTCTGGACGGCCACATCGCGCTCGGCGTCGGTGAGGCCCTCCGCCGCGAGGGTGCGCAGCACCTTCCAGAGGTCGTCCAGCGCCGGGCCCGTGGACGCGGTGTCCACGGAACCGCTGATGGCGAGCATCGCGGCGCCCGTCGCCCCGCCCGGCTCCGAGGGGGCCGAGGAGCGCAGCACCTGCCCGAAGGCCCGCACTCCGTAGGTGTAGCCCTTCTCCTCGCGCAGCACCCGGTCGAGCCGGGAGGTGAGCGTGCCGCCCAGGCAGTACGTGCCGAGCACCTGGGCGGGCCAGACCCGGTCGTGCCGGTCGGCGCCGATCCGGCCGATCAGAAGCTGGGTCTGGACGGCGCCCGGCCGGTCCACGATCACCACGCGGCCCGTGTCGTCGGCCGTGATGGGCGGTACGGGTCGCGGCTTGGCGGTGTCACCGGTCCAGGTGCCGAGGGTGTCCGCCAGCACTCCGTCCAGGTCGACCCCGGTGAGATCGCCGACGATCACGGCGGTGGCCGTGGCGGGCCGTACATGCGCTTCGTAGAAGGCACGCACACCCGAGGCGTCGATGCGCGCCACCGTCTCCTCGGTGCCCTGGCGCGGCCTGGACATCCGGGAGGAAGCGGGGAACAGCTCCTTGGAGAGCTGCTTGGCGGCGCGGCGGCCCGGGTTGGCGGTCTCGTGCGGGATCTCGTCCAGCCGGTTCCGCACCAGCCGCTCCACCTCGCTGTCGGCGAAGGCGGGCGCGCGCAGCGCCTCGGCGAGCAGGCCGAGGGCCTTGGGCAGCCGGGAGACCGGGACCTCCAGGGAGATCCGCACCCCCGGGTGGTCGGCGTGCGCGTCGAGGGTGGCGCCGCAACGCTCCAGCTCGGCGGCGAACTCCTCGGCGCTGTGCTTGTCGGTGCCCTCGGAGAACGCCCGCGCCATGATCGTGGCGACCCCGTCGAGCCCCTCGGGCTCGGCCTCCAGCGGGGCATCGAGATTGATCTCGACGGCCACCACCTGCTGTCCCGGGCGGTCGCAGCGCAGCACCGTCAGCCCGTTGTCGAGCGCGCCGCGCTCGGGCGCGGGGAAGGCCCAGGGCCTGGCCTCGCCGGCGGTCGGCTGCGGGTGGAAGTCCATGGTCACGGCAGCGTCGCTCACTGGTCCGCCCCTTCGTGCTCGTCGGTCTCGTCGGCGGCCGTCCCCGCCGCGTCGGCGGTGTCCTCGGAGGCCAGCGGTTCGTACACCAGCACCGCCCTGTTGTCGGGGCGCAGCCGGGCCGCGGCGACGGCCCGTACCTCCTCGGCGGTGATGTCCAGCACGCGGGTGACGGCGGTCAGCGCGAGCTGCGGGTCGCCGAAGAGCACGGCGAACCTGCACAGTTCGTCCGCGCGGCCCGCGACCGTGCCGAGCCGGTCCAGCCATTCGCGTTCGAGCTGGGCCTGGGCCCGCTCCATCTCCTCGGCCGTCGGGCCCTCGGCGGCGAGCCTGGCCAGCTCCTCGTCGACGGCGGCCTCGATCTGCGGGACCTCGACCCCGCCGGAGGTCTTCACATCCAGCCAGCCCAGCGAGGGGGCGCCGGCCAGCCGCAGCAGCCCGAATCCCGCGGCGACCGCGGTCTGGTCCCTGCGCACCAGCCTGTTGTGCAGCCGCGAGGACTCGCCGCCGCCGAGGACGGTGAGCGCCAGATCGGCGGCGTCGCACTCGCGGGTGCCGTCGTGCGGCAGCCGGTAGGCGGCCATCAGCGCGCGCGCCGGGACCTCCTCGTGGATCTCCTCGCGCAGCTCCTCGCCGATGACGTCGGGCAGGGTGCCGTCGCGGGGCGGCTGCTTGCCGTCGTGGGACGGGATGGAGCCGAAGTACTTCTCGACCCAGGCGAGGGTCTGCTCGGGGTCGATGTCGCCGACGACCGACAGCACCGCGTTGTTCGGCGCGTAGTTGGTACGGAAGAACGCGCGGGCGTCCTCCAGGGTCGCGGCGTCCAGGTCGGCCATCGAACCGATCGGGGTGTGGTGGTACGGATGGCCCTCGGGGTAGGCGAGCGCGGTGAGCCGCTCGAACGCCGTGCCGTACGGCACGTTGTCGTACCGCTGGCGGCGCTCGTTCTTGACGACGTCCCGCTGGTTCTCCATGGACTCCTCGTCGAGCGCGGCGAGCAGCGAGCCCATCCGGTCGGCTTCCAGCCAGAGTGCCAGTTCGAGCTGGTGGGTGGGCATGGTCTCGAAATAGTTGGTGCGCTCGAAGCTGGTGGTGCCGTTCAGCGAACCGCCGGCCCCCTGCACCAGCTCGAAGTGGCCGTTCCCCTTCACCTGGGCCGAGCCCTGGAACATCAGGTGCTCGAAGAGGTGGGCGAGGCCCGTACGGCCTTTGACTTCATGGCGTGACCCGACGTCGTACCAGAGGCAGACAGCGGCGACCGGGGTCAGGTGGTCCTCGGAGAGCACCACGCGCAGGCCGTTGGCCAGGCGGTGCTCAGTCGCTGTCAGGCCGCCGGAACCGGCCTGCGCTGTGGCCGTGTGACCCATGGGCATGTACGTCCCTTCGATCGCGATATGGAGAAGTCCTGCCACTGTATGCAAGCGTGCTGACACCTGGCGAAGTTCCGGCGTGGCAGACGCCCGCCACGCGCCCCGCGCACCACCTGCTCCGTACCCCCCGCTCCGCGCTCCGGCGTACCCCCCGGCCGTATGCCGGTGACGGGTCGAGGTCCGGGTTGTCGGCGGCTCGGTCCACAATGGTCCGCGTCAGCTAGAGAAGTTGCCGTACAAGGACCTGTGAAGGAGCCGCAGCAGCGATGGCCCGCCGCAGCACGAAGACCCCGCCGCCGGAGGACTTCGAGGAGAAGATCCTCGACATCGACGTGGTCGATGAAATGCAGGGCTCCTTCCTCGAGTACGCGTACTCGGTGATCTACTCCCGGGCCCTGCCGGACGCCCGGGACGGCATGAAGCCGGTGCACCGCCGCATCGTCTACCAGATGAACGAGATGGGCCTGCGCCCCGACCGCGGGTATGTGAAGTGCGCCCGCGTCGTCGGCGAGGTGATGGGCAAGCTGCACCCGCACGGCGACGCGTCGATCTATGACGCCCTCGTGCGTATGGCACAGCCCTTTTCGATGAGGCTGCCCCTCGTCGACGGACATGGCAACTTCGGCTCGCTCGGCAATGACGATCCGCCCGCCGCCATGCGCTACACCGAGTGCCGGATGGCCGACGCCACGTCATTGATGACGGAATCGATCGACGAGGACACCGTCGATTTCGAGCCGAATTACGATGGGCAGGAGCGAGAACCGGCCACACTTCCGGCTGCTTATCCCAATCTCCTCGTCAATGGCGCCTCCGGTATCGCGGTCGGTATGGCGACGAACATGCCGCCGCACAATCTGGGCGAAGTCGTGGCGGCCGCACGTCATCTCATCAAGCACCCGGGTGCGGACCTGGAGACGCTGATGCGGTTCGTCCCCGGCCCCGATCTGCCGACCGGCGGCCGGATCGTCGGACTGGCGGGCGTCAAGGACGCGTACGAGAACGGCCGGGGCACGTTCAAGATCCGGGCGACCGCGACGGTGGAGGACGTCACCGCGCGCCGCAAGGGCCTGGTCGTGACCGAACTGCCCTTCACGGTCGGCCCCGAGAAGGTCATCGCGAAGATCAAGGACCTGGTCTCCGCCAAGAAGCTGCAGGGCATCGCGGATGTCAAGGACCTCACGGACCGCTCGCACGGACTGCGCCTGGTCATCGAGATCAAGAACGGCTTCGTGCCCGAGGCGGTGCTGGAGCAGCTCTACAAGCTGACGCCCATGGAGGAGTCCTTCGGCATCAACAATGTGGCGCTGGTGGACGGGCAGCCGCTGACGCTGGGGCTGAAGGAACTGCTGGAGGTCTATCTGGACCACCGGTTCACGGTCGTACGCCGCAGGAGCGAGTTCCGCAGGACCAAGCGGCGCGACCGGCTGCATCTCGTCGAGGGCCTGCTCGTGGCGCTCATCGACATCGACGAGGTCATCCGGCTGATCCGGTCCAGCGACAATTCGGCGCAGGCCAAGGAGCGGCTGATCGAGCACTTCTCGCTGAGCGACGTCCAGACGCAGTACATCCTGGACACGCCGCTGCGCCGACTCACCCGCTTCGACCGGATCGAGCTGGAGAGCGAGCGCGACCGGCTCAACGGCGAGATCGACGAGCTGACCGGGATCCTCGAGTCGGACACCGAGCTGCGCAAGCTGGTCTCCGCCGAACTGGCCGCGGTGGCGAAGAAGTTCGGCACCCCGCGGCGCACGGTGCTGCTGGAGTCGGCCGGTTCGGCGGTGGCCGCGGTGCCACTGGAGGTGGCGGACGATCCGTGCCGGGTGCTGCTCTCCTCGACCGGTCTGCTGGCCCGTACGGTCAACGGCGAGCCGCTGGAGGGCGGCGACGGCAAGCGCGTCAAGCACGACGTGATCATCTCGGCGGTGCCCGCGACGGCGCGCGGCGACATCGGAGCGGTGACCTCGACGGGACGGCTGCTGCGGATCGCGGTGATCGATCTGCCGCAGCTCCCGGACACCGCCTCGGCCCCGAATCTGGCGGGCGGGGCCCCGGTCTCGGAGTTCCTGGCGCTGGAGGGCGACGAGACGCTGGTCTGTCTGACCACGCTCGACGAGTCGTCCCCGGGGCTGGCGCTGGGCACGCTCCAGGGTGTGGTCAAGCGGGTGGTCCCGGACTATCCGGCCAACAAGGACGAGCTGGAGGTCATCTCCCTCAAGGAGGGCGACCGGATCGTGGGCGGCGCGGAGCTGCGCACGGGCGAGGAGGACCTGGTCTTCATCACCTCGGACGCGCAGCTTCTGCGGTACCAGGCCTCGCAGGTACGGCCGCAGGGCCGGCCGGCGGGCGGGATGGCGGGGATCAAGCTGACCGAGGGGGCGACGGTGATCTCGTTCACGGCGGTCGACCCGGCCGCGGACGCCGTGGTGTTCACGGTCACGGGTTCGCACGGCACGCTGGACGACTCGGTGCGTACGGCGAAGCTCACACCGTTCGACCAGTACCCGCGCAAGGGCCGGGCCACGGGCGGGGTGCGCTGCCAGCGGTTCCTGAAGGGCGAGGACATGCTGGTGCTGGCCTGGGCGGGCGCGAGCCCGGCGCGCGCGGCGCAGAAGAACGGCGCGCCGGTGGGGCTGCCGGACCCGGACCCGCGCCGGGACGGTTCGGGTACGCCGTTCGCAGCGCAGGTCGACGCGCTGGCCGGGCCCGCGCACTGATCCGGTGCCACGGATCACGGTTACGGATTACGCCCTGTCCGGGGCCGAGTCCAGGTCCGGGTCCGGCTCTGGATCCTCGCGCTCGGATCCGGCCGGGTCGGGTACGTATCGCAGGACGCCCCACATGCCGCGCTCGTCGGCAGGGGCGTCCCGCGGCCCGGTCTCCTCGCAGGCCGCCAGCTCCTTGAGCAGGGCCTCGCTGCCGATGCCGGAGCCGATCAGCACCAGTTCGGTGCGCCGCTCCTCGCCGCGCGGCCAGGGCGCGGGGTAGAAGCGCAGAAACCGGCCGACGGCGTGCACGGCATAGCGATTGGCCGGGTCGTACGCCCCGAAGTCGACAAATCCCTTGATCCGGTAGAGCCCTTCGGGCCGGGAGTCGAGGAACTCCATCAGCCGGCGCGGGTCCATCGGGGCCCGCGCGGTGTACGAGGCGCTCTCGTAGGCGGCGTGGAGATGGCCGTCGTGTCCCCCGTGACCGTCGTGTTCCCCGTGTCCCCCGTGGCCGTCGCTGCCATCGCGACCGTCGTGTGCGCCGGGACCGTGGGCGAGCGCGTCCTCCGCGTAGAGGTCCTCGAAGGTGAGCTGCCGGACCTTCTCCTCCTCGGCCGGTGCGACGGCCGGGTCGAACAGCAGCTCAGGGTCCACCCGTCCGTACGAGGCGGAGACGACCGGGGTCCCGGGCGCGAGTTCGCCGACGGCGGCCAGGACGCGCCGCCGCTCCGGCTCCGCCACCCGGTCCGTCTTGTTCAGGACCACCAGATCGGCGATCGCGAGATGCCGGTCGGTCTCGGGATGGCGCTCCCGGGTGGCGTCGAACTCGGCCGCGTCGACGACCTGGACGAGTCCTCCGTACACCGTGCCCGGATGGTTCCCGGCGAGGAGCATCCGGACGAGTTCACGGGGTTCGGCCAGTCCGCTCGCCTCGATGACGATGACGTCGATCCGGGCGGCGGGCCGGGTCAACTGCTCCAGATAGCCGTCAAGTTCGCTCGCGTCGACGGCGCAGCACAGACAGCCGTCGCCGAGCGAGACGGTGGAGCCGACCTGCCCGGCGACCGTCATGGCGTCGATCTCGATGGCTCCGAAGTCATTGACGACCACGGCGATGCGCCGGCCCGCGCGGCGGCGCAGGAGATGGTTGAGCAAGGTCGTCTTGCCCGATCCCAGAAAGCCCGTCAGGACCACCACCGGAATCTGCTTCCCGCTCACGAACACCCCTCCGTACCGCGCCGTACCTCTGCCTGGGCGGATGATCACGGAGTCATCCGCCTGCTCCAGAATATTGGCGCGCCGTCCCACCACCCGCGCCAAGGCGAAGGCCGGAGCGAACATCCCGCGCGGCAGCGCCGTCGCGGTGGCGGACCATCCGCGGGCAGGCCGCCCGCCCGGTGCCGGGCCGGCCACCGGCTCCGTCCGGGGCGGGACCCCTCTCCGTCGGCATGAGTCGGCGGGCATCGGCGCTGGTCAGTCCAGATTGCTCAGTCCCGTACGAAGGTGCCGCCCGCGGTGGTCGCCAGGTCGGGCCCCAGGGCGGCTGCCGGTGTCCAGGCGCCGGGGCTGCCGACACCGCCGGCCAGCAGTTCGGTGACCGTGGCGGTGACGTCGGCCGTGAAGTCCATGCCGTCGCCGGCTCGGAGCCATCCCTCGTGCCTGGTGCCGTCCGCCCACTCCACGACGGCGTGCCCCCAGGAGTGCTCGCGCGGACGGGGTGCGGCCTTCACCCGTATCCGGCCGAGCCGGTCGACGGCGAGGCGTCGCAGCGCCGGAACGGACAGCAGGCGGCCCAGCGGCGGGAGCAGGGCACGTATCAGCGGAGCGGTCGGTACGAGCGCGGAGGTGGCGGTGACGTACGGTGCGCCGCTCACCGTGTGCGCCGCGACGAGTTCGCCGGACGCGACACCTGCCGACCTCGCCGACTCCCCGTCCGGGAAGGTGAGTTGCCGCGGGTCCGCGCCGAGGCGCGAGGTCATCAGCCGCCCGTTCTCGTACCGCCGTCCGCCGGCTGTGAGCACGTCCACGATGCTGGCCGCGAGGGCGGCGCCGAGTACGCCCGCCTCGACGGCCACCGAGGCCACGGAGTCGACCCGCACCCGGTGCGGCGTGGGCCGCCCTTCGCACAGCTTCGCCACGACCGCCTCCGTCGCCAGCACGCCGAATCCGGCGCCGGTGACCAGGGTGCTGCCCGCCCGTACCGCTTCGTCGTGCAGGGCGAGCAGCCCCGCCACGGCGGCCACGTCGTTGGCCTGGTCGACGTAGTGGCCGCCGGGCATGCAGGCACGGGCGATCACCGGTGCCGTGGCGGCGAAGGCGCCCATCGTGTTCACCACCACCCGTGGGCGCTCCCGGACGATCTCGTCCGCGATCCGCTCGGCCGAGTCGGCGACGACCACCTTCGCGTCCCCGGGCAGCCCGGCTTCGGCCCCGGCGGCGAGCAGCCGCTCCCGGCTGCGCCCGACCGGCACGACCGTCAGCCCCCGCGCGGCCAGTCGCGCGGTCACGCCCCGGCCCACACGGCCGGTCGCCCCGACGATCCACACCTCGTCGTTCGTCCTGCTCCTGCCTGTCGTCCCGCCGGTCTCGCCGGTCTCGCTGGTCTCGGTCATGCGAACGTCACCCTGCCTGCTCCGGGCCGCACTGGGGACGGACGCCCGCCAGTGATGACACACTGTGTCGTGAGTGCAGGCTAGCACTGACGACACAGTGGGACATCACCTGTTAGAGTCGGCCCATGGCGAGGTGGGATCCGGGTGCTGAGCAGCGCCTGAAGCGGGCGGCTCTGGAGCTGTACCGGGAGCGCGGCTACGACAACGTGACGGTGACCGATATTGCCGAGCGCGCCGGACTCACCCGGCGCTCCTACTTCCGCTACTTCCCCGACAAGCGCGAGGTCCTCTTCGCCGGCTCGGAGCGCCTGCCCCCGACGCTGGCGGAAGCGGTCCTGGCGGCGGACCCAAACGCGGCTCCGCTCCCCGCCGTCCTCGACGCGCTGGCGCGGGTCGGTGCCGAGCTCGTCGAGCACGTGGACGGTGCGATGGAGCGCCGGGCGGTGATCGACGCCAGCCCCGAGTTGCAGGAGCGCGAGCGGACCAAGACCGCCGCGATCACCGCCGCGATCCGCGACGCCCTGAAGCAACGTCAGGTGAACGCCGACACGGCCGAACTGGTGGCACAGCTTGCCACGGTGGCCTTCCAGAACGCCTTCCGGCACTGGATCGACGCCGAGGGGCGCGCGAGCTTCGGCGACTGCCTGCACACGGTGACCACCGAACTGCGAGCCGCCCTCGCCGAGACGTGAGAAGTACAACAGCCCCCGCCCGCCAGGCGGCCCGCCCGGGGCGGGGAGGGGTCAGGGCGTGGCCGCGGAGTCTCGAAGTCGCCCACAGGCGGGACGAGACTTCGCGGGCACGCCCCCCGGGCGGAAACCTGGCAGGCGGGGGCGCCGGTCGGACGGGGGAGGTCCGTCAGTTGCGGAGCCAGGCCGCCGTGTCGCGGGGCAGCCGTCCTTCGGGGTCCAGCGCGCCGCTGACCAGCAGAACCCCCGTGTGGGCCGGGAGTTCGGCCGGTTCCTCGCCGAGGTTGACCACGCAGACCAGCCCGTCCTCCCGGCTGAACGCCAGCACCGCGGGATCCGTCTCCAGCCAGCTCATCGGCCCGTCCCCGAAGCCCGTTTCCGTACGGCGCAGCCGCAGCGCCTCGCGGTAGAGCGTGAGCATCGAGTCCGCATCGCCCGACTGGAGGTCCGCGGCGTACGAGGACCACGACTCCGGCTGCGGCAGCCACGGTTCGGTGTCCGAGCCGAAGCCCGCGTACGGCGCGTCCGCCGTCCAGGGCAGCGGCACCCGGCAGCCGTCACGGCCCGGATCCGTACCGCCGGAGCGGAAGTGCATCGGGTCCTGGATCCGGTCGAGCGGAATCTCCACCTCCGGCAGCCCCAGCTCCTCGCCCTGGTAGAGGTAGACGGCGCCCGGCAGCGCCAGCGAGAGCAGCGCGGCGGCCCGCGCGCGGCGGGTGCCCAGCTCCGTGTCGGTCGGGGTGCCGAAGGCCTTGGCCGCGAAGTCGAATCCGGTGGCCTCGCGGCCGTACCGCGTGACCGTGCGGGTCACATCGTGGTTGCAGAGCACCCAGGTGGCGGGGGCGCCGACCGGCGCGTGCTCGGCGACCGTGTCGTCGATCGCGGCCCGCAGCAGCTCCGCGTCCCAAGGACAGGCCAGGAACGTGAAGTTGAACGCGGTGTGCAGCTCGTCCGGACGCAGATAGCGGATGAACCGCTCGGTGTCCGGCAGCCACACCTCGCCGACGAAGACCGCGTCGTACTCATCGGCGATGGCACGCCACGACCGGTAGATGTCGTGCAGCTCGTCCCGGTCGACAAAGGGATGCGGGTCACGGCCGACCGTGAAGTCGGGCAGCGCGGGGTCCTTGGCGAGCAGCGCCGCCGAGTCGATCCGTACACCCGCGACCCCGCGTTCGAACCAGAAGCGCAGCACGTCCTCGTGCTCCTGGCGCACCGCCGGATGCGCCCAGTTGAGGTCGGGCTGCTCGGTCGCGAAGAGATGCAGATACCACTCGCCGTCGTCGAGCCGGGTCCAGGGCGTGCCGCCGAACTCGGAGATCCAGTCGTTGGGCGGGATCTCGCCGTGCTCGCCGCGGCCGGTCCTGAAGTGGAACAGTTCGCGCTCGGGGCTGCCGGGGCCCGCCGCCAGCGCCGCCTTGAACCAGGCGTGCTGGTCGGAGACATGGTTGGGCACCACATCGATGATCGTGCGGATGCCCCGCTCACGTGCCTCGGCGATGAGCTTCTCGGCCTCCGCGAGGGTGCCGAACGCCGGGTCGATGGTGCGGTAGTCCGCCACGTCGTAGCCGCCGTCGGCGAGCGGGGACAGGTACCACGGCGTGAACCAGATGGCGTCCACGCCCAGTTCCACGAGATACGGCAGCCTCGCCCGTACACCCGCGAGATCACCGGTGCCGTCTCCGTCACCGTCGGCGAAGCTGCGTACGTAGATCTGGTAGATGGCGGCATCGCGCCACCAGTTCTTGTCGGCGGGCTCCAGAGGGGCAGGGGAGGGCTGTCTCACAGTGCGAAGCCTTCTGCGTCGAGGTGAAGGTGAGGGGGGTGGCACGGCTGCTGGGGCTGGTCAGCCCTTGGTACTGCCGGCACTGATGCCGGCGATGATGTGGCGCTGGAACACCAGGAACATCAGCACCATCGGAATACTGGCGATCACCATGGCGGCGATCAGCACCGACAGCGGGATGTTCTGGGAGAGCTGGACGAGCGCCACGCTGATGGGCTGCTGCTCGGTGTCCGAGAAGACCATCAGAGGCCAGAGGAAGTCCTGCCAGACGGCGACCAGCGCGAAGATCGACACCACGCCGAGCACCGGCCTGGACATGGGCAGCAGGATCGACCAAAGGGTACGGAGCTTTCCCGCGCCGTCGATCTCCGCGGCCTCCAGCACATCGCGCGGGATCTGGTCGAAGAACCGCTTGAGGAGATAGAGGTTGAAGGCGTTGGCGACGGCCGGCAGCCAGATGCCGAGCGGGTCGTTGAGCAGGCTGGTGTGGATGAGCGGCAGATCGGCGACGGTCAGGTACTTCGGTACGAGCAGCGCCTGGGCCGGGACCATCAGCGTGGCCAGGATGCCGCCCAGGATGATCTTCCCGAACGCCGGCTTGAGCTTGGACAGCGCGTAGGCCGCCGCCGTGCAGAACACGAGCTGGAGGATCCACGCCCCGGCCGCCTGCACCACCGTGTTCCACAGATGCGTCGGAAGCTGCATCTGCTCCCAGGCGTCGGTGTACGCGGTGAAGGTCAGGGACTCGGGGAACAGCGTCGGCGGTGTCTGGACCACCTCGTCGGGGGTCTTCATGGCACCGGAGGCCATCCAGTACACCGGGAACAGGAAGGCCAGCGCGAAGCCGAGGACGACCGCGCAGAAGACGGTCCAGTACAGGATTTTTCCGCGGGTGCTGCCGAGCGCGAGCGGGGAGACCAGCGTCCGTACGGCCGGGCCCTGGGTCTTGCGTCCGGCGGTCCCTGCCACCGAGGGGGGTGCCTGCCGGGGAGGCGGCGCGATCTGGGTCATGGCGCTGCGCTCCTCTCAGTCGTCGGTGCGGGTGAGCCGCAGGTAGAGGGCGGAGAAGAGACTGAGCACGATGAGCAGCATCACGCTCAGGGCGCAGGCCCCGCCGAAGTCGTTGTAGAGGAAGGCGTACTTGTAGATCAGGTACAGGATGGTGACGGTGGAGTTCTCCGGACCGCCGCCGGTGATCACGAACGGCTCGGTGAACACCTGCATGGTGGCGATGATCTGGAGGAGCATCAGCATCAGGATGATGAAGCGCGTCTGCGGGATGGTCACATGGCGTACGCGCTGCCAGATGTTCGCGCCGTCCAGCTCCGCCGCCTCGTACAGCTCCCCCGGGATGCCCTGGAGCGCGGCGAGATAGATCAGGACCGTGCCGCCCATGTTCGCCCAGGTGGCGACGATGACCAGGGAGAGCAGCGCGGTGTCCGCGCCGTTGGTCCAGTTCGAGGTGGGCAGATGGAGGAAGCGCAGTGCCTCGTTGGCGAGGCCGGCGCCCGGATCGTAGAACCACTTCCACAGCAGGGCGCTGACCACCGGCGGGATCATCACCGGGAGATAGACGACCACGCGGAAGAACGATCTGGCGTGCCGCAGTTCATTGAGGACGAGCGCCATCACGAACGGCACCGCGAAGCCGATGAGCAGGGCGAGCAGGGTGAAGGTGAGGGTGTTGCGCCAGGCCGCCCCGAACTCCGGATCCTGGAAGACCTGGGTGAAGTTGTCGGTCCCGACCCACTCGGGGGCCGACCCGGGCGTGTACTTCTGGAAGGCGATGATCACCGCGCGGATCGCCGGATACCAGGAGAACAGCGCGAAGCAGATCAGGCCGCCGATCAGGAAGCCATAGGCGCGGGCCTGGTGGGAGAGCCGACGCGCGAGGGGGCTCGCGGACCGGCGGCCCGCCGGGCGCGGCCCCGGGGTGACGGGCGGCGCGCCGGCGGACCGGTGGGGGGCCTGGACAGTCTTCATCGGTGCCTCAGCCTCAGCCTCGGGCCAGGATTCCGTCGATCTTGGACTGTGCGTCCTTCAGCAGCGCGTCGATGTCCGCGTCCTTCTTGGTGAGGACCGCGGAGACCGCTCCGTCGAGAACGGAGTAGATCTGCTGGGCCTTCGGCGGCTCCAGCTTCGCGGTGAGCTGCTGGCTTCCGTCGAGGAACGCCTGGTAGTTCTCCACCGGCACATTGGCGTACTGCTTCTTCAGCGCCTGGTCCTTGGCGTCGGTCTCGCCGGTCCAGAGCCGGGGCTCGGGCATTCCGACCGGGGCGTCCAGATCGGCGGCGCGCTTCCAGTTGTTGAGGCCGGTGCCGATGCCGATGGTCTGGTATTCGAGCCACTTCAGGCCGGCCTTGATCTGCTCCGGGGTGGCCTTCTTGTTGAACATGTAGCCGTCGCCGCCGATGAGCGTGCCCTTGCCGCCGGGCATCGGGGCGAGCGCGAGGTCCTCGTACTTGCCGCCCTTCTCCTTGACCAGGATCGGGATGTTGTCCGGGGCGGAGATGTACATGCCGAGCTTGCCGGAGCCCATCATCTGCTGGACGTCGTTGAGGATCAGGAGCTGCTTGCTGCCCATGGAGTTGTCGGTCCAGCGCATGTCCTTGAGCGTCTGGAGCACGGCCTTGCCCTCCGGGCTGTCGACGGCCGCAGACTTGCCGTCCGCGCTGACGACATCGCCGCCCTGCGAGTACATCTCCGCGGTGAAGTGCCAGCCGCCCTGGTTCTGCGCGCTGTAGTCGGCGTATCCCACATAGCCCTTGCCCAGGCCCGCGATCTTCTTGGCGGCGGTGCGGACCTCGTCCCAGGTGGCCGGCGGCTTGGCCGGGTCGAGGCCGGCCTCCTCGAAGAGCTTCTTGTTGTAGAGGAGGCCCATCGAGTAGTTGGTGCGCGGAACGCCGTAGACCTTGCCGTCGACCGTGTAGACATCGCGCAGTGACTGCTGGATGTCGGTGTAGCTCTTCATGTCCTTGACGTACGAGGTGATGTCCGCGGCCTGGTTGATGTCGACGACATGCTTGGCGTCCGTGAAGTACGTGTAGAAGACGTCTTCCATCTGGCCGCCGGCGAGCTTGGCGTCGAAGGTCTTGGGGTCCTGGCACGGGAAGGCGTCGTGGCCGACGATGTCGATCTCCGGGTTGGCCTTCTCGAACGCCTTGATGTCGTCCTCGAAGCTCTGCCGGTCGATCTTGGCGCTCTTCGGGGGCATGCAGTTCACGGTGACTTGCGTCTTGCCCCCCGCGGCGTCCTCGCTGTCCGAGCCGCACGCGGCCAGTCCAGTGAGGGCGAGCGCGGAGGCTATGGCTGCGGTACAGGTACGGCGGAACCCGGAGCTTCTCATCGGTGGGACCCCTCTTGGGCAGGAGCGTGGGAAACCCACAGCTTCTCGCTGTGTGGCGGCGCTCACTCAACCACTAACTACGGATGTCCGCAATATGTCGCCCCGATTTCGCAAATACTTGACAGTGCGCTGCATGGGCCGGTTTGATCCGGAAGGGGCCCGCACGCCCTTCGCGACGTGCGAATACGGCCCGGTGACGGCCCCGGCGCTCGGCGAAAACGACGAAGGGGCCCTCAACGGGGCCCCGTACAAACGTCGTTGGGACAGCGCGCGGACCGTGCCCGGACAGCGCGCACCCCGGCCCTGAGGCCGGTGGCTCAGGCGCCCGCGGGCGCCACGGAGGTCTCCCCGGCCGGCTGGCGGGGCGCCTGCGCCGTGGAGCCCCGTACCACCAGCTCCGGCTCGAACAGCAGCTCGCCGGGCGGTACGGCACCGCCCTGGATCTGGGCGTTGAGCATCTCGACCGCCGCGCGCCCCATGGCCTCGATGGGCTGCCGCACGGTGGTCAGCGGCGGCTCGGTGCAGTTCATGAAAGCGGAGTCGTCGAAGCCGACCACCGACACCTCGCGGGGTACGTCGAGACCGCGCCGGCGAGCGGCCCGTACCGCCCCCAGGGCGAGCGGGTCACTGGCGCAGATGATCCCGGTGACCCCCCGGTCCAGCAGCCGCGACGTCGCCGCCTGGCCGCCCTCCAGCGAGAACATGGTCCGCTCGATGTACTCGTCGGGCAGCCGGGCCCCGGCCGCCCGCGCCGCCGCGAGGGCCGCCGCGAGCTTGCGCCGGGACGGCACATGGTCGGAGGGGCCGAGCACCAGCCCGATGCGCTCGTGGCCGAGGGAGGCGAGATGGCGCCAGGCCTGCTCGACGGCGACGGCGTCGTCGCAGGAGATACAGGGGAAGTCGAGGTTCTCGATCGGCGCGTTGATCAGGACGACCGGAATCTTGCGCTCGGCGAGCTGGCGGTAGTGGTCGTGCGGGGCGTCCGCCTGCGCGAACAGACCGCCCGCGAAGACCACCCCGGAGACCTGCTGCTGGAGCAGCAGCTCCACGTAGTCCGCCTCGGAGACCCCGCCCTTGGTCTGGGTGCACAGCACGGGCGTGAGGCCCTGCTGGGCCAGCGCTCCGCCGATCACCTCGGCGAACGCGGGGAAGATAGGATTCTGCAGCTCCGGCAGCACCAGCCCGACGAGCCGGGCCCGCTCCCCGCGCAACTGCGTCGGCCGCTCATAGCCGAGGACGTCCAGCGCGGTCAGCACCGACTGCCGCGTGGCCTCGGAGACTCCGGGCTTGCCGTTGAGCACCCGGCTGACCGTGGCCTCGCTGACCCCAACCTTCTTCGCCACCTGAGCAAGTCGTCGCGTCATACACGCAAGACTATCGCAAGACATGCAAGCTACTTGCTCACGAGCGTAAAAGGCGCTGACAAGCACGGTGCCGGCCGGACGGATCCGGCCGACACCACACTGCCTGGGCAGGATTACGGACATGTGACGGGTTGCCGCCGATGTGCTACGGATCGCCAACCCGCCACAGTCCTGCTCTCAGCCCTCTGGATCACTCACCGATTCCGTGATCGCTCACGGATTGACGTGGATCCTGAAGGTGGACGTCGTGTTCCTGATGTCCACCGCGTTGTTGTTGAGCGTCAGACCGTTGAAGGTGACCTCACCGACCGCCGGTCCCTGACCCGCCTCGGGCATCTCGTTCGCCCACAGTCCGAAGCCGGACTTGGCGTCGTAGGCGTCACCGCTCTTGCGGGCGCCGGTGATCGAGATGTCGCTGAGGATGGTGTCCTTGATCGGGAACTGCGGCTGGCCGCCCACATAGTTGGTCTGGAACATCACACCGCTGTAGGTCGGATCGACAATGTCGACATTGTTGATCCGGATCCCCTGGAACACCTTCGACGCCGAGAACAGCCAGATTCCGGGGAAGGTCTGGCTGCCCCAGAAGTGACCGCCGGCCCGGATGATCGAGACGTTCTCGATCGTCGTGGGCTCGGTCCCGAAGCCGTTCATCGCGTAGCCGAAGTCCAGCGAGCTGACCGTGATGCCCGAGTAGACCAGGGTGTCCGCGATATGGATGTTCCGGAAGGTGTTGCGGTAGCCGCCGTACACCGCGAGACCCGCCGCACGCCAGGTGAGCGTGGAGGACAGGTTCTCGTACACGTTGTTGAACATGTCCGCACCACCGGCGTCGATCGCCGAGAACAGCGCGAAGCTGTCGTCGCCGGTCGCCCGCGCGTCGTTGTTGACCACGTGGTTGTCGGTGGAGCCGTTGGTCATGTTGATGCCGTCGGCGAACATGTTCCGGATCCGGGAGTTCTTGATCGTGATCCGGTCCGCGTTGGCGCCCCAGTAGAGGCAGACCATGTGCTCGTTCCAGATGTTGTCGATCGTGATGTCCGAGACATTGGCGAAGTCGAACACCTTGCCGGGACCGTCGATGCGCGAGGTGTAGTTGCCGAAGTACGCGAAGCCGGTGAAGGACGAGCCCTTCGCCGCCGCCTCCGCGCGGAAGCCGACATCGGTGTTCTCCTGCGTCGACGGGGCGAAGAACCTGGTGTACCAGGGACCCGCGCCGATGACCTGGACCGGCTTTCCGTACACCTGGAACTTGCTGGACGTCTGGTAGTCACCGGCCGGCAGATAGACACCGACCAGCTTGCCGGTGGTGTCCATCCGGACCCGGTCCAGCGCGTTCTGGACGTCCTGGTGGGTGAATCCGGTCGGGACGGTGTACGTCGCCGGGTCCGGGTTCGCGGTCGCCGCGACCTGCTCCAGGTTGATGAAGTCGATCGCGAAGGTGCCCGCGTTGGCCGCGTCCTTCTGGAGCCTGATCTTGCTGCCCGCCGGGACGGTACGGCCCAGCATGACGTTGGCCTCGTCGTAGATGTGACGGGGCGCGCCGGAGCCCGGGGAGTTGCCCGGCGCCGTCTCGTTCCCGTACAGCCAGGCGTACTTCGAGGTGAGGTCGATGGCCTTGACGAACGTGCCGTCGACATAGATGTTCAGGTTGGAGTTGGTTCCTCCGCCGCCCGCCGAGTCGGGGATGGAGAACCGGGTGACCAGGGTGTTGGTGCTGGCCCTGGTGGTGAACTCGACGTAGTTGCCGTTGCCGTTGAGGGTGACGGCCTTGCGGCCCGACGCCTCGCCCGCGATGTCACCGACGGTCCGGTTGGGACCGACGACCTGGGCGCCGCCGCCCGCGACCCCGTCCTCCGCCTCGTACATGTCGTACGGCATGTTGGCGCCGCGACCGACGAAGAGCGGCTGGGTGCTGGTGTTGTTGGCGCGCTTGACCGGCAGCTCATTGGCGTCGTCGGCGATGACGACCTTCATCTGGTACGAGCCGTTGGCCGCCGTCCAGGTGCCCAGGCCCACCGCGCTGGAGGTCGCGCCCGCGGCGATGGTGCCGTTGTAGGAGCCGGTCAGGGTCTGGACCGTGGCTCCGGACGAGTTCAGCAGCGACAGCGTGATGCCGTGGGCGCCCGCCGCGGAGGCCACCGTGCCCTGGTTCCTGATCGCCACCGAGAAGGAGACGGTGTCTCCGGCCGACGGCGAGGAGGGCGAGGTGGAGACCGTGGCCGCGATCAGGTCGGAGCTGGCGACCGGCCGCACCACCAGCGCGCTCGCGGCGGTGTAGGTGTTGTTGGTCTCGTTCTGCTCGATGATCGCGTTGGCCGGGTCGGCGACCGCGCTGAGCTGGTACGAACCGGCGTCCCGCGCACCGATGTCCGCGGTGACGGTGGCCGAGGCCCCGGCCGCGAGCGCGCCCACGGAACCGGTGCCGACCCGCGTACCGCCGAGCCGGAACTCGACCGAACCGGCCGGGGAGGCGAGCGCCCCGGAGTTGCGTACGGTCGCCGACAGCGTGATCGGGTCGGACTCGACCGGGGAGGCCGGGGACGCGCTCAGCGCGGTGACCTCCAGGTCCGGGTTGGGCGCCGGGTCACCGAGCACCTGGAACTCCGCGACCTGGCCCGCGCCGGCGCCGGTGTTGGAGGTGAACCGGAGCTGGACGTCGGCGACGCGCGCGGTGACCGGGATGGTCACCAGATTGCCGCTCGCCGGGCTGAACGCGTAGTCCCTGGCGGCCACCAGGCTGGTGAAGCCGGTGGCGTTCTGCTCACGGCCCAGCACCTGGATGTTCTGGGTGCGCGCGCCCCAACTGCTGTCGGGGTTGAGCTTGACGACCACGCTCTGGGTGTCGGCGTTGGCGCCCAGCTTCACGGTGAGGGTGTTGGGGTAGCTGCCGCCCGCGCCCTCCCAGTAGGTGGTGAGGCTGTTGTCGTTGGCGTTCTCCGCGACGAAGGTGAAGACCGTGGAGGACGCGCTGATCGGCTTGCCGACGGCCAGGTTCGACGCCGTACCGGAACTGCCGTTCCTGGTCACCGTGTTGCTGTTGCCGGACTGGTTGCCCGCCGCGTCCTTGGCCCGTACGAAGTACGAGACCGTGGTGCCCGCGGACTGGGTGTCCGTGTAGGTGGTGACACTGCCCGCCACGCTCGCGCGCAGCACGTTGTTGGCGTAGATGTCGTAGCCCGTCACGCCCCGGTTGTCCGTGGAGGCGCCCCAGGCCAGCCTGATCTGGCCGGAGGACGGCTCGGTGTAGGCGAGGTTCGTGGGGACGGTCGGCGCCTGGGTGTCACCGGTGTCCCCCTGGCGGGTGACCGTGTTGCTGTTGCCGGAGACATTGCCGGCCGCGTCCTTGGCCCGTACGAAGTACGAGACGGTCGTCCCGGTCGGCTGGGTGTCCGTGAAGGACGTGACATTGCCCGCGACGCTGGTGCGCAGCTCGTTGTTGGCGTAGATGTCGTAGCCCGTGACACCGGTGTTGTCGGTCGACGCCTTCCAGCTCAGCCGGATCTGACCGGTGGCCGGCTCGGTGTAGGCCAGCTCCGTGGGGGCGGTGGGGGCCTGGGTGTCACCGGTCTCGGGGCCGTAGACCTCCAGCTCGGAGACCTGGCCGCCGGGCTGCCCGGTGTTGGCCGTGATCAGCACCCGGACATAGCGCGTGGTGGTGGCGTCGAAGGAGATCGTCACCGTCTGCGCGGACGCGGGGCTGAAGGTGTAGGCCTTGGAGGCCGTCAGATCGGTGAAGTTGCTGTTGTCGGTGCTGCCCTGGATCTTGAGCGTCTGGTCCCTGGCTCCCCAGCCGTCGGGCAGCCGGAGCACCACCTGGTTGACGCGGACGGAGGAGCCGAGGTCGGCCTGGATCCACTGCGGGAAGGCGTTGTTCCTGCTCTCCCAGTAGGTGGCCTTGTTGCCGTCATTGGCGTTGCCGGGCCCGTAGACCTCGGTGAAGCTGCTCGCGGTCAGCGTCTTGCCGAGGGCGAGGTTCACCGAGGCGGCCGCCGCGGCGTGCACCTCCAGCTCGGCGAGCTGGGCCTTCTTCCCCGCCGTGTTGGCGGTGAAGTTCGCCCGCACGAACCGCGCCTTGGTGGCCGGGAAGGCGACCTTCACCGTGTTGCCCTGGCCCTTGCTGAAGCTGTACGTGGCCGAGGTCTTCAGCGTGGCGAAGCTGGTCCCGTCGGCGCTGCCCTGGAGGGACAGGGTCTGCTTGCGGCTCTCCCATCCGGCGGGGAGCTTCAGCACGACCTCGTCGACACGCTTGCTGGAGCCCAGGTCCGTCTGTACCCACTGGGGGCCCTTGCCGTTGCCCTCCCAGTAGGTCGACTGGTTTCCGTCGGTCGCGTTACGGGCTCCCGTGCCGCCCGTACTGGTGCTCGACGCCGCGGTCCGCCCCGCGGCGACGTTGGGGCCGTCGGCCGCGACAGCGGTGAACGACGGCCAGCCGATCATCACAAGACTGGTGGCTATGGCGGCGGAGAGGACCCGCCATCTCCGGCGTAGCGATCTCATGGATCCCCGATCTTCGGCCTCGGCGCGGGGGCGGCGAGGGCGCGGCTCTGACTGCCTGCCGAATGGCAAGCATTTGTGCACTGATGAGCAGGGTCTTTTGCGTTTTGCGGTCAGAGAGTTGCAGAGAACTGCCAGTCCGTCCACTGCTCAGACAGAACCAAATCCACTGGTTCGCCTTCTGCGTTGCCCCCAACGGCCCCAAACCAGGCAGTTTTTGGCCGCTCATCAGGCAAACGTAAGCGAGCCGCAAACCTTGCAAGTATTTTGCGGAAGCACGGAAATTTCAGAAAGCACGCCCGGCCCTCTACCGTTCGTACACATGAGTGCCGGACCGGGCACCGAGGGGAGACGGCGGCGATTCGGCTGGCCGCGCCGGGTCTTCTCGCAGGTGCTGCTGATGCAGCTCGCCATCGCCGCGGGCGTCACCGTGCTGGCCACCGGCCTCTTTCTGGCGCCCTTCAGCCATGAACTGGACGACCAGGCGATGCGCCGCGCGCTGGCGATCGCCGAGACCGCCGCCTCCGCGGAGATCGCCGCCGATCTGGTCTCCTCGCGGCCGACGCCGGGCGGGCCCGTACAGGCCGAGGCCGAGCGCATCCGGCGGGCCACCGGCGCCGAGTATGTGGTGGTCATGGACAGGCGCGGGGTCCGCTGGTCGCACACCGACACGAGCCAGATCGGCCGGGTCGTCTCCACCGACCCCAGCGCGCCCCTCGCGGGCGCGCATGTCATGGAGATCGACAGCGGTACGCTCGGCCGCTCCGCCCGGGGCAAGGTGCCGCTGCGCGACCGTACGGGCGAGATCGTCGGAGCCGTCTCGGTCGGTATCGCGTACGACAGTGTCCGCGACCGGCTGCTCGCCGCGATCCCGGGGCTGCTCGCCTATGCGGGAGGGGCGCTGGCGGCGGGGGCGCTCGCCGCGTATCTGATCTCCAGGCGGCTTCAGCGGCAGACCCACGATCTGGCCTTCTCCGACATCTCGGCACTGCTCACCGAGCGCGAGGCCATGCTGCACAGCCTGCGCGAGGGCGTGGTGGCGCTGAACGGGAGCGGCCGGATACGGCTGATCAACGACGAGGCGCAGCGGCTGCTCGGCCTCGGCCCCGACGCGATAGGCCGCCCGCTGGACGAGGTGCTGGGTGGCGGACGCACGACCGAGGTGCTGTCCGGGCGGGTGCTGGGCGAGGATCTGCTCGCCGTCCGGGGCAGCCGTGTCCTGGTCGCCAACCGGATGCCCACCGATGACGGCGGCGCGGTCGTCACCCTGCGCGACCGCACCGAGCTGGAGCGGCTGGGCCGTGAACTGGACGCGACCCGCGGGCTGATCGACGCCCTGCGCGCCCAGGACCACGAGCACGCCAACCGGATGCACACCGTGCTCGGGCTGCTGGAGCTGGACCTGCACGAGGAGGCGGTGGAGTTCGTCACCGAGGTCGTCGGGGTGCACCGGGTCACCGCCGAGCAGATCACCGAGCGGATCCATGACCCGCTGACCGCGGCGCTGCTGGTCGGCAAGGCCACGGTCGCCGCCGAGCGCGGGGTCTCGCTGCGGCTCTCGCCCGTGACCCTGCTGCCCGACCGGCTGGTGGATCCGCAGGGTCTGGTCACGGTCGTCGGCAATCTGGTCGACAACGCGCTGGACGCGACGGCCGGCTCGGAGGACCCGAGGATCGAGGTGGAACTGCGCGCGGAAGGCCGTACGGTCGTCCTTGTGATCTCCGACAGCGGTCCCGGTGTCCCCGCAGCCCATCGCGAACTGGTCTTCTCCGAGGGCTGGTCGACCAAGGAGCCCCCGGCCCACGGCAAGCGCGGTCTGGGTCTGGCCCTGGTACGCAGACTCGCCGAGCGGCAGGGCGGCAGCGCCCGGGTCGGGGAATCGGTGGACGGCGGCGCCGAGTTCACCGTCGTACTTCCCGAGGCCCTGACCGCCGAGACGGAGGCGGAGGCCGCGGAGGGCGGCGCCGGAGACCTGATGAACGCGGCCGGGGAGCCACGGTGATCGACGTACTGGTCGTGGACGACGACATCCGGATCGCGGAGATCAACACCGCCTATGTGGCCAAGGTGGCGGGCTTCCGGGTGGTGGCCCAGGCGCACTCGGCCGCCGAGGCGCTCGGCCGGATCTCCGAGCGGTCCGTCGATCTGATCCTCCTGGACCACCATCTGCCGGACGAGAACGGACTCGCGGTGGTACGGGAGTTGCGGCGGCTGGGCCATCAGACCGATGTGATCATGGTGACGGCGGCCCGCGATGTCGCCACCGTCCAGGCCGCGATGCGCCATGGAGCGCTCCAGTATCTGATCAAACCGTTCACCTTCACCGGGCTGCGGGCCAAGCTGGAGGCGTACGCGACGCTGCGCAGGACCCTGGACCGCGGCGGCGAGACGGAACAGGCGGAGGTGGACCGGATGTTCGGCGCACTCTCCGCCGGCGCCGCCGCCCCCGCCCTGCCCAAGGGCCACTCCCCCACCACCGCGGAGCTGGTGCGCCAGGTGCTGATGGGGGCGAACGGGCCGCTGTCGGCACAGGAGATCGCGGAGCGCGCGGGAATGAGCCGGCAGACCGCGCAGCGCTATCTCAAACTTCTGGAGCGGACCGGACGGGTGGAACTCACGCTCCGGTACGGCGAGACGGGGCGCCCCGAGCACCGGTTCACCTGGTCAAGGGGCTGAGGCGGCGGCCGGGGCGCGGTCACACGGGGCCCGCGGCGGCCGGTCACACCGCACTTACGGCGGCCGGGGCACGGTCACACCGCGCCCGCCATGGCCGGGTTCGGTCACACCGCGCCCGCGCCCGTCAGCGAACGCACCTCCGTCCTCGCGTGCTTGGCCGCGTCCGGCGGCTCCGGCGAGGTGACCGTACCGATCCAGCCCGCGAGGAAGCCCAGCGGAATGGAGACCACGCCCGGGTTCTGGAGCGGGAACACCTGGAAGTCCAGGCCGGGGAAGACCGCCTCGGGGCTCCCCGAGACCACGGGCGAGAGCACCACCAGCACCACGGCCGGCACCAGTCCCCCGTAGACGGCCCAGACCGCGCCCCGCGTGGTGAAGTTCCGCCAGAACAGGGAGTACAGCAGGACGGGCAGATGGGCGGAGGCGGCCACCGCGAAAGCGAGTCCGACCAGGAACGCCACATTCAGCCCCTGGGCCAGCAGGCTCAGCGCGATGGCCACGGCTCCGATCCCGGCCGCCGCCAGCCGGGCCACCGCGACCTCGCTCCGCCGCCCGCGCCTTCGGCGGGTACGCCGACGCCGGAGCGAGGCGTACAGGTCGTGGGCCACGGAGGCCGAGGAGGCGAGCGTGATGCCCGCGACGACCGCCAGGATCGTGGCGAACGCGATAGCGGCGACGACCGCGAAGAGAACCGTTCCGCCGGTCGTTCCCGTTCCTCCCCCGAGATCGAGCGCCAGCAGCGGAACCGCCGTGTTCCCGGCCGCGTTCGAGGCCCGTACGGCATCGGAGCCGACCAGCGCCGCCGCCCCGAACCCGAGCACGATCGTCATCAGATAGAAGCCGCCGATGAGTCCGATCGCCCAGACCACCGAGCGCCGGGCGGCCCGCGCGGTCGGCACGGTGTAGAAGCGCGACAGGATGTGCGGCAGTCCCGCCGTACCCAGGACGAGCGCCAGCCCCAGGCTGATGAAGTCGAAACGCGCGGTCCAGTCCCCGCCGTACTTGAGACCGGGCGCCAGGAACTCCCCGCCGTGGCCGCTGTGCGCCACGGCCGTGTTCAGCAGGGCATTGACATCACCGTGGAAGCGGACCAGGACCAGCGTGGTCAGCGCGACCGCCCCGGCCATCAGCAGAACGGCCTTGACGATCTGGATCCAGGTGGTGGCCCGCATCCCGCCGAGCGTCACATAGACGACCATCAGCGCGCCGACGCCGATCACGGTCCAGGTGCGCGCCGACGCGCTCGTACCGCCGAGCAGAAGAGCGACCAGACTGCCCGCCCCGACCATCTGCGCGACCAGATAGAGCACCGACACGGTGACCGAGGAAATGCCCGCCGCGATCCTGACCGGCCGCTCGCGCATCCGGGCGGCGACCACATCGGCGAGGGTGAACCGGCCGCAGTTACGGACGAGTTCGGCGACCAGGAAGAGGACGACCAACCAGGCGACGAGGAAGCCGACCGAGTAGAGCACGCCGTCGTAACCGAAGAGGGCGATCAGGCCGGAGATGCCCAGGAAGGAGGCGGCGGACATATAGTCCCCGGCGATGGCGAAACCGTTCTCCATGGGGGAGAACAGCCGCCCGCCGGCGTAGAACTCCTCCGCCGAGCCCTGCCGGTGGCGGCTCACCCAGGTGGTGATCCCGAGGGTGACCGCGACGAACGCGGTGAACAGCAGCAGCGCCAGGGTCTGATGATCGCCGGTCACCGGGCACGCCCCGAAGTCTCCCGTGCCTGCTCCTGGTCGAAAACGGCCCAGCGCAGTTCGAGCGCCGCCCGGTCCCTGCGCAGCCGGGCATGGCGTGCGTACGCCCACGCCAGCAGAAAGGTGGAGAGGAACTGGCCGAGGCCCGCCACCATCGCGACATTCACCGCTCCGACCACCGGTCTCGCCATCAGCTCCGGCGCGGTAGTCGCGGCCACCACGTACGCGAAGTACCAGAGGAAGAAGGCGAGCGACGCGGGAATCACAAAGCGCCGGTAGCGTCCGCGCACCTCCTGGAAGGCGGCGCTGCGCTGCACCCGCAGATAGATGTCGGAATCCGCGTCGCTGTCGGCGGTCCTGTCGGCGGCGCTTCCTGGCGCGGCCGGTGCCGACGGCGGGCCGGAGCCGTCCGGCTCGCCCCAGTCCGAGGCCAGCGCTTCGTACCAAGGGTCGTCGAGCCGCACCTCCGCGGTCTTCCGCCCGTCCTGCTTCTCCACCGGTCAACTCTCCTTGTCGGCGAACCGTTTCGGCCGCGTAGCAAGGATGGTCGGCACGGTGGCGCCCGGGAGCCCGGTCGCCCCTGCTTCACCCCATCAGGTGATGGTTGTCCCGGGTGGCGCGATGAGTCCCCGTTGATAGGCGTATCGCACGGCCTGTGCGCGATCGCGCACCCCGGCCTTGGCGAAGAGGTTGTTGATATGGGTCTTCACCGTGGCCGCGCCGATGTGCAGCCGCTGTGCGATCTCCCTGTTGGAGAGCCCCTCCGCGACCAGGGAGAGCACCTCGGCCTCCCGGGCGGTGAGGCCGTCGGGCAGTTCCACGGGCGCCTGCGGCTCGGGCGGGGCGGTGACCCGCTCCAGAAGTCTGCGCTGTACGGCGGGTGCCAGCCCGGCTTGACCTGCCAGTACGTCCTCGACGGCCCGTACGATCTCCTCGCCCTGCGCGTCCTTGGTAAGATAACCGCGCGCGCCGGCCCGGAGCGCGGCGAAGAGCGAATCGTCGTCCGCGTAGGTCGTGAGGACCACCACCTGGGTGCCCGGGTGTTCGGTACGGATACGGCGGGTCGCCTCCACCCCGTCGCAGCGCGGCATCCGAAGGTCCATCAGGACGACATCGGGGGCGAGTTCGGCAACGAGGGCCACGGCCTCCTCACCGTCCTTCGCGGCACCGACGACCTCGATACCGGGCAGCAGCCCGAGCAGCATCACGATGCCCTCACGCACCACGGCCTGGTCGTCGGCCACGATCACCCTGGCCGTCACGCCGGCACTCGCAGACGCACGGTGAAACCTTTCCCTCGGAGGTCTTGGAGACCTGGGGGGTCTGTGAGACCTGGGGGGTCTGTGAGACCCGCACGCTCCTGAGAGCGCTCGGAACGCCCGGAGCCCTCCGGCCCTTCCGGACCCTCCACGCGCTCCGGCTCAGCCGGACCGTCCACGTGCTCGGTCCCTCCCGTATCGCCCACGTGCTCCGGCTCTCCCGGACCCCCCCGCGTGCTCGGGCCCGGCGCCCCGGAGGCCTTGCGGTCCGGCCTCCAGACTCCCGCCGAGCAGTTCGGCGCGCTCCCTCATCCCCAGCAGACCGTACCCGGAGCCGGAGGCCTCCAGCCCGGCCGGGCCCGTCCCCTTCCCGCCGGAGTCCCGTACATCCAGCGTCACCTCGTCCGGCCCGTACGTGAGCACCATCCGCACACGCGCCCCCGGCGCATGTTTCCGTACGTTGGTGAGCGCCTCCTGCGCCACCCTCCGTACCGTCTGCGAGGCCTCCGCCGGCAGCGGCCTGGGCGTCCCCTCGACCACCGCCTCGGCACCGTCCACCGCGGCCAGCTCCCGCAGATACTCGCCGAGCGGCGGCATCTCCCCGCGCAGCGCGGAGAGCGCCTGGCGGGTCTCGGCGAGCCCTTCGCGCGCCATGGAGCGCGCGGCCACCACCCGCTCCAGGATCTGGTCGCGGAACGGTCCCGGGGGCTCCTTCTCGATCCGCAGCCGGGCGGCCTCCAGGTGCACGAGCTGTGCGGACAGGCTGTGCGCGAGGACGTCATGGATGTCGCGGGCGATCCTGGCCCGCTCGGCGAGGGCGGCCGACTCCGCCTCGGCGGCACGAGCGGCCCGTTCCTGGGCCAGCAGCCGCTGGGCGCTGCCGCGCGCCTCCGCGTCGAGCCGCAGCACATACCCGCCGAGGAGCAGCCCCGCGGTGGTGATCGCCGCGCCCGGCCAGGACTCGTGGTTGACCGCGGTGTACCCGCCGAGGGCGGCGAAGGTGACGGGCAGGGCGGCGGCGAGCGGCAGCCGTTCCATGGCGGAGACGCCGCAGCCGCACCAGATCACGACCGCGGGAGCCTCGAACCCCGCCTGGTTCGAGGCGATGGCCCCGCCCATCAGCAGGACCAGCAGGCCGACCGACGGCCAGAGCTGATGCCGCAGGGTGGTGCGGAAGAACGCCCAGGCACAGCCCACCACCGCGAGCACGGCCGCCACGACCGCCAGCGCCGTCCAGCCGTCCACATCGCGCCGGCTGAGGATCGCCCACAGCAGGCTCACCAGGACGACGATCCGAATCGTACGGGCCAGCCAGCGCCGGGCCTCAGTACGGCCCTGCCGGGAGAGGGCCTCCCGGGAGGGCCAGTTCGTCCAGACGTCGGCTGTCACACACGGTCCTTCCAGGGCTCGGTTGCCGCCCCGGCGGCGGCCGAGCCGTCGCCGTACGGCGGGCGGGCGGTACGCGCCCGCATCACCAGCATGCCCCTGCGGACCAGCACGGAGGCGGCGAGCGCGAGGAGCAGCGCTCCGGTCCCCTGGTGGACATCGGCCAGCGCGCCGATACCCATCAGGCCGAGCCGCAGCGCGATCCCGCCGATCCACACCGCGATGGTGGCCTTGGTGCCCCGGCTCCACAGTGTGCCGTCCTGGCCGGTCCACAGCCTGCTGGTCCTGGCCCAGCCGACGCCCATCGCCAGGCCGACCAGCAGTTCGGCGCCGAGCAGCAGCACCGACAGCGACCGGTGGTGCTGGTCGAGGAGACCGGGCTCACGCAGCGCGACGACCACCAGGACGACCGGCAGGACCAGCCAGCGCCGCCCGTCGGCGGTGACCCGCTGCGGCCTGAGCTGGCGTACGGCGATCAGGGCGACAGCGGCGATGATCACCAGGACATCGACAAGTGCGGACATGGAGTGCCTCCGGGGACGGGGAAGGCCGACACGGAAGGTCGGCGCCGTCGACAGTACGGAGAAAGCCCAGGTCGGAGCATCGGCGTACGGGTTGATCACGGGTGGAGCCGTGGTCTCCACCCTGGGGTGGAGACCACGGCTCCGGACAGCACGTCAGGCGTCGATGCGCGAGCGGTCCAGCGTCGCCGCCGAGCTGGTGATGAACTCCTTGCGGGGCGCCACCTCGTTGCCCATCAGCAGATCGAAGATCTGCTCGGACGACTCCAGGTCCCCGATGTTGATCCGCCGCAGCGTGCGGTGGCGCGGGTCCATCGTGGTCTCCGCGAGCTGGTCGGCGTCCATCTCGCCCAGACCCTTGTAGCGCTGGATGGAGTCCTTGAACCGGATGTTCTTGCGCTGGTACTCCAGCAGCGTCTGGCGCAGCTCATTGTCCGAGTACGTGTACACGTACTTGTCCTGGCCGCGCTTGGGCTGCACCAGCTCGATCCGGTGCAGCGGCGGTACGGCGGCGAAGACCCGGCCCGCCTCCACCATGGGCCGCATATAGCGCTGGAAGAGCGTGAGCAGCAGACAGCGGATATGGGCGCCGTCGACATCGGCGTCGACCAGCAGCACGATCTTGCCGTAGCGAGCCGCGTCGATATCGAACGTACGACCGGAACCCGCCCCTATGACCTGGATGATCGCCCCGCACTCGGCGTTCTTCAGCATGTCCGAGACCGATGACTTCTGGACATTGAGGATCTTGCCCCGGATCGGCAGCAGCGCCTGGAACTCGCTGTTCCTGGCGAGCTTGGCCGTACCGAGCGCGGAGTCCCCCTCCACGATGAACAGCTCGCTGCGGTCCACGTCGTCACTGCGGCAGTCGGCGAGCTTGGCCGGCAGCGAGGAGGTCTCCAGCGCGGTCTTCCTGCGCTGCGCCTCCTTGTGCTGACGGGCCGCGATCCTCGTACGGGCCGCGGCGACGGCCTTCTCCAGCACGGCCCTGGCCTGCGCCTTGGCATCGCGCTTCGTCGAGGTCAGGAACTCCTTCAGCTCCTTGGCGACGACATTGGAGACGATCCGGTTGGCCGCCGAGGTGCCGAGGACCTCCTTGGTCTGGCCCTCGAACTGCGGCTCGGCGAGCCGCACCGTGACCACGGCGGTCAGGCCCTCCAGGGCGTCGTCCTTGACGATGTCGTCCTCGGCGACGCGCAGCATCTTGGCCGAACGCAGCGCCTCGTTGACCGTCCGGGTCAGGGAGCGCTCGAAACCGCTCACATGGGTGCCGCCCTTGGGCGTCGCGATGATGTTGACGAACGACCTGACCGTGGTCTCGTACCCGGTGCCCCAGCGCAGCGCGATGTCGACCCCCAGCTCGCGGGTGACCTCGGTGGGCGTCATGTGCCCGCGGTCGTCCAGGACCGGCACGGTCTCCTTGAAAGTGCCCTGCCCGGTCAGCCGCAGTACGTCGCAGACGGCCTTGTCCTGCGCCAGATATTCGCAGAATTCGCTGATCCCGCCGTCGAAGCGGAACGTCTCCTCGGACGGGCCGCCGCCCTCGGCGCCCGCGCGCTCGTCCCTGACGACGATGGTCAGTCCGGGCACCAGGAAGGCGGTCTGGCGGGCGCGCTGGTGGAGCGTCTCCAGGGAGAGCTTGGCGTCCTTGAGGAAGATCTGCCGGTCCGCCCAGTACCGCACACGCGTGCCCGTACGGGTCCGGGGCACCCGCTTGCCCTTGATCAGCCCGTTCGCCGGATCGAAGGGGCTGTCGGGGCCCGGCTCAGTGAAGATGCCGGGGACCCCGCGCCGGAAGCTGATCGAGTGCGTCGCGCTGTTGCGGTCCACCTCGACATCGAGCCGGGCGGAGAGCGCGTTCACCACGGAGGCGCCCACGCCGTGCAGACCGCCGGAGGCCGCGTACGAGCCGCCGCCGAACTTTCCGCCGGCGTGCAGCTTGGTCATCACGACCTCGATGCCGGACAGGCCGGTCTTGGGCTCGACGTCGACCGGGATGCCCCGGCCGTTGTCCTTGACCTCGACCGAGCCGTCCTCATGGAGGATCACCTCGATGTGGTCGCAGTACCCGCCCAGGGCCTCGTCGACGGAGTTGTCGATGATCTCCCAGAGGCAGTGCATCAGGCCACGGCTGTCGGTCGAGCCGATATACATTCCGGGGCGCTTGCGGACCGCTTCGAGCCCCTCAAGGACGAGCAGGTGCCGCGCGGTGTAGTTGGAGCCGTCACGGTCTGCGGTCAGCAGCGCAGTGGACGGCACGGACGTCTCGGCGGTCACGCGGTTCGCTCCTCGCTGAATTTGAGATGTGGCCCCGTGGGGTAAAGGCCCGGCGTCTGTCACCGGTCAGAGGGTACAGAGGCCTGGTAGAGCCGTTGTCACGCTACCCTCGCGATTTCTCATGCTAGTCCAAGGTCGTATAGGTGTTCGATCCCTCGCCAGGGTGAAGCACACATCACGTTCCCTTCCAGGCATGAACCATTTAGGCTCCGGGCACGTCCTCATCAACAACCGGCAAGCCAGCCGGTGAGGGCGCTCCCCACTGACAAGCACTGTCAAGCGAAGCGAAACCCGTAGAGCGAAGCCCAGCCAGCAATACGGCTCATTCGCCGCCAACCACCAGCAGCCGGCCAGCGCGGAAAGAAGTTTTCGAGGAAAAGCCGAGAGCGGGAACGTTTTCGGCCTGGTTGGATGTTGACCCTGGTACGACAGCTCGTCGAGCTAGAGAAGAGGCGACGTGACTACTGTTCTGACCCCCGCGAGCCCGCTGACCGCGGCCGACCGCTGCGACCGCTGCGGCGCGCAGGCCTATCTGCGCGTCGTCCTGATCAGCGGTGGTGAACTGCTCTTCTGCGCCCACCACGGACGTAAGTTCGAGCCGGAACTCAAGAAGATCGCCGCGGAAATACAGGATGAGACCGACCGGCTGACGGCTGTTCCGGCCGGCGGCGGTGAAGAGGAGCGCTGACACCTCGCATCCACGACGAGCCAGGGGCCGGCGTACACCGGCCGACGGGCGGCCACCCCGGTACTGCGGGGTGGCCGCCCGTTCTCTTGAGCGCGGTACGGGCGCCCTGTCCCAGCGTGATACGGGCGTTCTCAGCGTGGTACGGGCGTTCCCACCGCGGCCGCGACCGACTTGTTCCCCGTGGTGATCCTGGTGTAGACGCCGGGACTGTCCTGGCGCCCGCAGCCGCTGCCCCACGAGACCAGCCCGATAAGCCGTCCCTGGGCCACCAGCGGCCCCCCGCTGTCGCCCTGGCACGCGTCATGCCCGCCCCGGGGATCGCCCGCACAGAGCATCGTGACGGGGTCGTAGCGGCCCCCTGAGCCGCCCGGGTACGCCTTCTCGCAGTTCGCGTCCGACAGCACCGTCACCGGCGCCGAGCGCAGCGTACTCGCGTAGTCCCCGTTCCCCGAGGTGTCGCCCCAGCCGTAGACGGCCGCGGCCGTACCGGGCGTGGCGGCGGAATCCCCCGGCTCCGCGGGCCGGATCGCGTACCGCCCCGGCAGCGAGCGCTCCAGGGTCAGCACGGCCAGATCCGCCGCGTTGGTCGCCTGGTCGTACCCCGGATCCACCTGTACGGACCGCACGGACACGACATGGCCGCCCCTGCCGCGCAACCGGTCCCGCCCCGCGATGACGCTCAGGTCGCGCACCCGTCCCGGAGGCCCTCCGAGCACATCCGGGCTCATACAGTGCGCGGCCGTCAGCACTTTCGTCGGAGCCACCACCACGCCTCCACAGAACTGGCCCGCCCGTGTACCGCCGAAACGGTCACGGCTGGACACGGCCACGGCCCAGGGGCTGTCGGCGGCCCGTACCGGCTCGCCCCCGATGACCACACTCTCGGCGGCCGCGGGCAGGGGTGAGACGAGCAGCGGCAGCGCCCCCGCCGCGATCACGGTCACTCCTCCCGTCAGCACGCGGGCAAGGGAACGGCGCATACGGGCTCCTGACTCTCCGGTGAAGGTGTATCTACCCAGAGTCAGCCCCCGACGCGCCTCCCGCACCCCGCGCGCAGAGTGAAGGCCCGGATCCCTGGAGGCATCCGGGCCTTCGAACGCGCTTCAGTGCGCCCCTGAAAGTGACCTGATCGAGACCGGACGGATCACGTGCCGACCGAGCGCGCCAAGCGGATCAGGCTCCAGCGGGGTACTGGGCGGGGTACTAGTCGAGATAGTCGCGCAGAACCTGCGAACGCGACGGGTGGCGCAGCTTCGACATGGTCTTCGACTCGATCTGCCGGATCCGCTCCCGCGTCACGCCGTAGACCTTGCCGATCTCGTCCAGCGTCTTGGGCTGGCCGTCCGTGAGGCCGAAGCGCATGGAGACCACGCCCGCCTCACGCTCGGAGAGGGTGTCGAGAACCGAGTGCAACTGCTCCTGGAGAAGCGTGAAGCTCACCGCGTCGGCCGGGACGACCGCCTCGGAGTCCTCGATCAGGTCTCCGAACTCGCTGTCGCCGTCCTCGCCCAGCGGGGTGTGCAGCGAGATCGGCTCACGGCCGTACTTCTGGACCTCGATGACCTTCTCGGGGGTCATGTCGAGTTCCTTGGCCAGCTCCTCCGGGGTGGGCTCGCGGCCCAGGTCCTGGAGCATCTGGCGCTGCACACGCGCGAGCTTGTTGATGACCTCGACCATGTGCACCGGGATACGGATGGTGCGCGCCTGGTCGGCCATGGCGCGGGTGATCGCCTGCCGGATCCACCAGGTGGCGTACGTGGAGAACTTGTAGCCCTTGGTGTAGTCGAACTTCTCGACCGCGCGGATCAGACCGAGATTGCCCTCCTGGATCAGGTCCAGGAAGAGCATGCCGCGGCCGGTGTACCGCTTGGCCAGCGAGACCACGAGCCGGAGGTTGGCCTCCAGCAGATGGTTCTTGGCGCGGCGCCCGTCCTCGGCGATGATCTCCAGCTCACGCTTGAGCTTGGGCGCGAGCTTGTCGGAGTTGGCCAGCTTGTCCTCGGCGAAGAGCCCGGCCTCGATGCGCTTGGCGAGTTCGACCTCCTGCTCGGCGTTGAGGAGCGGGACCTTGCCGATCTGCTTCAGATAGTCCTTGACCGGGTCGGCGGTGGCACCGGCGACGGCGACCTGCTGGGCCGGCGCGTCGTCCTCGTCGTCGTCGGAGAGGACGAAGCCCTTGTTCTCGCCCTCGGTCTCCTCCTCCTCGACCTTGCCGCCCTGGATCTCATCGGTCGGCTCTTCGCCGTCCGGGGCCTCGTCGGCGTCCTTCTTGCCCGTGGCCTTCTTGGCGGTCGTCTTCTTCACGGCGGTCTTCTTGACCGCCGCCTTCTTGGCCACGGTCTTCTTCGCGGCGGTCTTCTTCGCGGGTACGGCGGCCTCGTCGGCAGCCGCGTCCACGCTCTCCACCACGGGAGCGGCGGTGGCTGCCGCGACGGTCTTCGCCGTGGCCGTCTTGGTCGCGACAGTCTTGGTGGCGGTGCGCTTGACCGGGCTCTTCGCTGCGACGCTCTTACGGGTGCGCTTGGGCGACTCCGCGGCACTGACCATCAGCGTCACACCCTCTTCCTCGAGGATCTGGTTGAGGCTGCGCAGAACATTCTTCCACTGGGTTGGCGGAATCTGGTCGGCCTCGAAGGCCCGACGCACGTCATCGCCGGCGATCTGCCCATCAGCCTTTCCCCGCTCGATGAGCGCCATCACAGACTCGGACTCGGCGATCTCCGGCGGGAGCGTACGGGATGTGCTGGCCGACACGAACAACCTCTCGGAACGATGGAAACGGCTTCCGGCCCCGCCCAGGATCGGGCCGGAGCCGACGACCGTCGGCTGGGGATGTGCCGACGGCGCGGGCTAGGACCTCAGAGGGTGAATACAGCGCCACGCACGGCGGTCGTATTCCCTCCTCGGCTGTCACCTCTTAGGTCATCGCCCTGCCTCAAGGAGTGTTACGCCCATTCCACGTGGCCCGAGTCACACCCCATTTGCGACAAAGCACACAGAAGCGGGATCTAGGACCTCACAATCGCGTCGCCGGACCCCCGGGTCCGGCGACACACGATGCGTACATCCCCGTACGTCCTGGTCCTGGCGGCGGTCAGTGCTCGCGCGGCGCGGGCACAACGCGCTCCACATCCGGCTGGACCGTGAGCAGTTGGCGCATGGCCGATTCCGCGGCGTGCGCGTCGCCGGAGGCGAGGGCGTCGGTGATCCGGGCGTGGTGGGCGAGTGAGGCCTCGGTGGGGCGGTCGCATCCGGTGACCGGACCGCCGGAGACCTGGAGGGCGGCGGAGACGATGCCGGAGAGGTGCTCCAGCATGCGGTTGCCGGCGAGCTGGATCAGCAGGGAGTGATATTCGGCGTCCGCGCGGGCGAAGGTGATCGAGTCGCCCTGGGCGAGGGAGTGGCCCATGATCTCGACCATCTCGGCGAGCCGCTGCTGCACCTCCGTCCGGCCGTGGCCGGCGGCCAGCCGCGCGGCGAGGGGCTCGATCGTCCAGCGCAGCTCGCTCAGCTCACGGCGCTGGTCGTCGCGCTGCGGCCCGAAGGCGCGCCACTCGATGATGTCGGGGTCCAGCAGATTCCAGTCGCTCACCGGGCGGACGCGCGTACCCACATTGGGACGGGCGCTCACGAGGCCCTTGGCCTCGAGAACGCGCAGCGACTCCCGCACCACCGTGCGGGAGACCTCGAAGCGCTGGCCGATCTCCTCCGGTACGAGCGGCCGGTCGGCGCCCAGGTCTCCGGAGACGATCATCTGGCCGAGCTGCTGGACGAGTTGGCCGTGCAGTCCGCGGCCGCGGCTGCTCGCCGTACGTCGTCCCACCCGGCCCAGATCGGTGTCGGCGCCCTCCCAGACGGGAGCTGCCGCGCGGTCGGCGCCTGGCGCCTCCGCGAAGGGGTAGCGGTCGAGTTCACCCGGGTCGGCGAGGCCCGGCTCGACGGAACGGGCGGCGGTCATCATGGTGTGCGCAAGGGTACTCACGCATCCTTTGTCGGCGTTGCTTCCACGAGCCTTGAGGTCTTTGGTGAAAAGCACACGAAAGGGTGATCGGCGCTCGCCCCTCGATTGACGCCTTATCGGAAAGAAGCGGGCTTTCTCAGGGGAGTTGTGAGCAGGAAGGCACGCTCCGGTCGCTCCGCGATCATCAACGGGCCCTGCGGCGAAGGCCGGTGAGCAGATACGCGCAGAGAAGGACCGACACCGACAGGGCCAGCGCGGCGGCGAGCGGCCGGGCGAGGAGTCCTGCCACGGCCGTCAGCCAGTGGTCGGCACGGGTGGGCCACTGGAGCCACGCCAGTTCACGGAGCCTGGCCGGGAGTCCGGCCGTCGAACGCGCGGACGGGCCCGCGAACGCCGTCTGCAACAGGGGTACGGCCAGGGTCGGTACGGCAACGACGACGGCCACTCCGGCGACGGTGACCCGGAAGACCCCGGCGCCGAGGAGGCCTGCCCAGGCGCAGCCGACGGCCAGTCCGGCCCAGCGGGCACCCAGCGCGGGCCAGTTGTCCGGTACGGGCGCGGCGGCATGGCCGTGGACGAGGCGCAGCGCGGCGCCGTCGACCGCCACCACCAGGAAGGCGAGGAGCAGGGCCGAGGCCGCGGTCACCGCGAGCTTGGCGAGGAGCAGGGCGAGACGGCGGGGAACGGTGCCCCGGGCGCCGGCGAGCGCGGGATAGCGGAATTCGTCGCCGAAGGTGAGCGCGCCGAGCAGTCCCGCGCCGAGCGCGGCGGGCGGCAGCGGCAGGATCGCGGGCCAGGCCACCAGCAGGCCGCGCGGCGGAGTCCCGCCGGCGCGGGCGAGGAACAGGGCGAGGAGAACGGATACGAGGACGACCGCGGCCACGATCAGCGGTGTCGTACGGATCCCGAACATGCGGTGGAGTTCGTAGCGCACCGGTCTGAGCGGACTGCGGACCGGACGCGGCGACAGCGGCGGCACCGGGCGCGGCAGGGGCCCCGGGCCGTCGGACGGCGGTCCGGGCGTGGACGTGGAGGCGTTCGCGGAGTTGGTGACGGGCTTGGTCCGGGGAGCGGCCCGGAGTTCGGCGGGCGGGGCGATCACCGCCCGGGTCGGTGCCGTGTCCGCCTCGGAGGCCGGAGCGGGAACGGTGCCGCTGCCCTGGCCCGACGCGGGCAGCGAGACGGGCCGGGGAAGCGGAATGGGCGCGAAGGCGGCTGCGAGGGCGGGGTGGTGAGCGGGCTCCGGTCCTGTGTCCCCGAACTCGTCGGCGAGCTGATGGACGAGGACACCGTGGCGGAAGGCGGTCTCGCCGATCTCGGGGCAGCTACTGCCGTAGACGGTGAGCCGGCTGCCCGCCTCGGCGACCACTTCGACCGAGCGCCGCTCCGCGCGGGCCTCGCGGCTCAGCGCGTCGGCGAGGCGCGCGGCGTGCGGTGTCCTGACCGCTACGCGCGGGCGCAGTCTGGTACGCGCGAACTCGGCCCCGTCCTGGTCCGCGACCAGGCGGCCGTCGTCGATGGTGACGACATGATCGGCGGTACGGGCAGCTTCCTTGGGGTCGCTGGTCGTGTAGAGAACGGTGCCGCCCCGGGCCGCATGAGCGCGGAGCAGTCCGAACAGCCAGGTGCTCTCGCGCAGCGAGAGACCCGCGGACGGCGCGTCGAGCAGCAGCGCGTGCGGGTCGCCCAACAGCGCGGTGGCGAGCCCGAGTCTGCGGTCCATGCCGAGCGAGAGCGTGCCGAGCCGTTCGCCGCGCAGTCCGTCGAGGCCGACGGCACCGAGGAGTTCGTCCGCGCGCGACGCGGGGACGCCGGCCGCGGCGCCGAGCATTCTGAGCTGGCCTCTGACGGTCCGTCCGGGGTGGCCGGGCACATCGCCGAGGAGCACCCCGACCTCGCGCGCCGGGTGGGCGACGCGATGGAGCGGCAGGCCGCGGAAGTAGGTGATCCCACGGCCGGGTTGGAGTTCGAGCATCAGCCTGAGGACCGTGGTCTTGCCCGCGCCGGAGGCACCGAGCAGCGCGGTGACGGTGCCGGACCGGACCTCGAAGGTCAGATCGTCCACGGCGGAGGTGAGGTCTCGACGGGGGGTGCTGGTCAGTCCGATGGCCTGGAGCATCGCTTCTCTCGCGGGGGAGGTGAGACCGCTCGGCGGCAGGGGCTAGTACCGCAGCAAGATAACTCGACATGTCCGACTTGTGACGCATGATGCGCACCCGGGTGTCCCGGTGTCCGCAATTCGCGTCCGGCCACGCGGCTTCCACCGGAGCCTGAACTGACGATCCGTCAGGTCATCCTGACGCCCGCTCCGCCGGTGCCGCCCGTACCGGAGGTCAGACCTCGGGGCGCAGCATCGGCGGATTGAGTACGGTCGCCCCGCCGGCCCGGAAGAGCTGGGCCGGTCTGCCGCCCTGCCGGGTGGTGGTCCCCCCGGACGGGACCAGGAAGCCCGGGGTGCCCGTCACTTTGCGGTGGAAGTTACGGGGATCCAGCGCCACGCCCCACACCGCCTCGTACACCCTGCGCAGCTCGCCGACGGTGAACTCGGGCGGGCAGAACGCGGTGGCGAGCGAGGAGTACTCGATCTTGGAGCGGGCCCGCTCCACCCCGTCCGCGAGGATCCGGGCGTGGTCGAAGGCGAGCTGGGCGGGCTGTTCGTCCTCGCGGGCGAAACCACCCTCCTGGTTGAGCAGCGCCTCGACGGGTGCCCAGCGCGCGCTGTTGGCATCGCCGCCGGCCCGGGGCGCGGGAAGGTCGGGCGAGAGCGCGAGATGCGCCACGCTGACGACCCGCATACGGGGGTCCCTCCCGGGCTCCCCATAGGTCGCGAGCTGTTCGAGATGGGCCCCGTTCCCGGGCTCCGGGGAGAGCGGGTCGTGTGCGCAGAGCCCGGTCTCCTCGGAGAGCTCCCGTGCCGCCGCCTCGGCGAGATCCTCGTCGCCCCGGACAAAGCCGCCGGGCAGCGCCCACCGCCCCTGGAAGGGCGGCTCCCCGCGCCGTACGACCAGCGCGCAGAGCGCGTGGCGCCGGACGGTGAGCACGACCAGGTCGACGGTGACAGCGAAAGCCGGGAAGGCCGACGGGTCGTAGGGCGACATGCGATGATCATAGTCGTCTGCTTGACGATAAACACTCCTTGTGTCATTAACCCACGGCCACTTCTTTGCCGTTCCTCCGATCTTCAAGTCCGCGGACCAGCGGGCCCGCCGAGCCGTCTCACACCCCGAGCTGGAGTCCGTCGGCCGCTTCCTCGACCATGCCGAGCCCGAGCCGGCTTACCCGTACGGAGAAGGGCTCCCCCGCCACCCGCAGCCCGCTGAGCTGGACCGCTCCCAGCGGGGCGGTGCGCATCGGGTGCAGCGCGACCGTGCCACCGGGGGCGTCGGGACGGATACCCACGAGCGCGGTGAGCACATGGATCCCCGCCGCCGCGGCCACCGCGGCAGGCCGGCATGCGGCGGGATGCGGTACGGGCGCACCCACGGCGGTCCGCTGCTCCCCCGCGTACATCTCCGGCAGCCGGTGGCCAAAAGCCTCCGCCGCGTCCAGCAGCCCGCGCAGCAGCGAGACGGCTTCCTTCTCGTGCCCGGCCGCCGCCAGACCCCCGATCGCGACGGCCGTCTCGTGCACCCGCACCGCCCCGGCCCGGTGGCCGAACGGATTGTGACCCGGCTCCTTGGCCGCGAGTCCGCGCAGCCCCCAGCCGGTGTCGAGCGCGGGACTGCCGAGCAGCCGGGCCACCTGCTCGGTCCTGGCACCGTCCAGGAGACCCGGGGCCGCTCTCCCCTCGCCGAGCAGCCCCGTGTCCAGGAGATGCGCGGCATTGCCGCTCGGATACGGAAGGAGCCGTCCGTCGGAGAGCCGCGCCGCGGCCGGCCGGCCCCCCGCGCGGTCGTCGATCCAGAACGTCTCGCCGAACCGCCGCCGCAGCGCCCCCGCCCACTCCCGCCAGCCGTCCGCCCCCGGCCGTCCGCAGGCCTCCAGCAGATCCGCCCCGAGCAGGGCCGCCCGGTGCGCGTGGGCCTGGGTCTCGACGCGCTGCGGCCCGGTGGGGCCCGGCTCCCCCAGCAGATCGCCGTCGTCCGAGGCGACACGCAGCCACTGGAGACAACGCTCCGCGGCCGGGAGCAGCTCGGCCAGCTCCTTTTCGGGAAGCCCCCAGAGGCGTGCCTCCGCGAGGACGACGGGAAAGGCGAGTGTCGCCTCCACGCCGGTGCAGCTCGGCGGCAGATGAGGACCGGCGTCGCGCAGCGGTCCGCGGAGCCGCCCGAAGTCTCGCCCCTTCTCCCTGAACTGTGTGCGGGCGAGGGTACGGAGCGTCGCCGCGGCCAGGCGGGTGCCGAGCGGGAGCGCCATCCGTACGGCCCAGAGCGCTTCCGCGGCGGGCGGGCCGCAGCGCCAGGGCACGCCTGCCGCAGGGTGGAGGTCCGCAGGGCCACCGGGACCTCGGAGCAGCAGCCCCCGCAGATCGCCGAGGCTCGCGGCGAACAGCGGCCGCACGCGGAGGTCGTCCCCCTCGGCCGCCGCCCGGGGCAGAGGATCGCTCCCCGTTCGGCCTGTGGGCCGCACCGGCCGATCGGAGCGGATCCGCAGTTCGATGGTGTGGGCGGCTCCGGGCCCCAGCTCCACTTCCCAGCGCAGCAGTCCCGCCGAGGCCAGCGAGTCCTGCGGGGCCGGGGACGCGGTGACGACGGCGTACCGTCCGTCCGGCGCTGACCAGCGCAGACCCGCCGCATGGACACCTGCGGGCAGTTCGGGGCCCGCCCGGCCGGCGCCGATCGCGGCCAGCTCCGCGAGGTCGGTGCCGAAGGAGATCTCCACCGGAATCCTGCGCGGCCGCCGGGCGGAGCTGTGCAGGGTGATCCGCTCGGTGCCGTCGGCGTCCCGCAGCCGTTCGACGCTGATCTCCGGATCGGGTCCGGCGTCCTCGGGGGTACGGACCACCGCCCGGAACCGCGCCCGGTCGGCGGCGACGAGCCTGCCCTGCAGCGGGACCGGGTCCCGTCCCGCGATCCGCAGCCAGCACCGGGAGAGCAGTCGTCGGCCCGACTGGTAGAAGCCCTCGATCCCCTCGCCGTTGAGCTGTCCGTGCTCGGCCGAGACCGCGAGGCAGGGCAGCGCGACACACAGCAGAGCGTGGTGCACGGCGGGCGGCCCTGCGGGCGGCGCCGCCCGCCTCCGGACTGCCCCGACGGGGCTGATACGCGGCGGCTCGCTGTTCGGGGAGGGGGCGGTGAGGGCCATGGGTGGTCAGTTCTGCCTTCTGTGCGCTCCGGAGGGCGGCCGTCGCCGCGGCGGTGCGGCTCGTACGGCTTCGCCACAGAGGTGAACGCCCGCCCGGCCGACCGGGTCACGGCCGTCATCCCCCGCTCCTTGTCCCGCGCGTGCCGTCGCGCCGGCCGACCCGGCCCCGCGCCGCCGTCCTTTCGGGGCGCCGTGCGGCCTGGAGTGTTTTGCGCCGCTCGGGCGGACGCGCGGAACGGGACGCGGGCCGTCCGGCAGCCCCGCGTGGACCCGGCAGGGCCCGTGCGACACGTTGCTCGCGCAGACAGCGGCGCAGCGCCTCGGGGTCGAGTCCTTCGTTGCAGGCCTGGTGGAGCAACTGGGCGAAGACATACTGCGGGTCGAGGCGCAGGGCGAGCCCGAGCGCGACCCGGGCGCCGGGTTCGTCACCGGTGGACCACGCGACCCAGCCAGCCAGGGTCAGCGGTGCGGTGGCGAATTCGTTGTAGGGGCCGACGCAGCGCCGGGCCAGGGCGCGCCAAAGCCTCAGGGCCGGCTCGGCCTGCGGACCTTCCATCCACTCGGCGGCCCGGTCCCGCGTCGTACGGTCCTGGAGTCCGAGGATGACGGCAGCCGCCTCCTGATGGCTGATGAGCCGGTCGTCCTCGGCGTCCATGGCCGCCTGTCCCGCACGTGGCGCCTCCGCGAGCCGCTTCATCAGCTCGCGCGCCGCCCGCAAGGTCTCCGCACCGACCTTTTCCTGGCTCCGTTCGACCAGGATCCTGGGCACGAGGACCGCGCTCGCCTCGTCGAGCGCACGCTCCTGTTCTTTGGCGGCCGGTGTCCCCCAGGAGGTCAGACGGGCCTCCATCTCCCTCAGCGATCCGCGGACCTGCACACCGGCGTAGGTGGCGGCCGCAGCCATCACCGACGTACCGGGCAGGGCCAGTCCGGTGCCCTCGGACGGACAGCAGCGCACATCGGGGCAGCAGTACGACCAGAAACGCCCGTCGGAAACGCAGAGCACCTCGTACACGGGCACATCGAGGCTCCCGCAGGCGGTGCGCAGCCGCTGCGCGAGGGGGCGGAGCCGCTCCATCACCTGCCGGCCCGTCTCCCCCTCTTCCGGGTCCTGGCAGAGAAAGGCGACAACACCGTCCGGACGGGCGCCCCTGCGTGCGCTTCCCTCGATCAGGCAGTCGGCGAGCTGCTCGGCCACCGGTGGCCACTCCTTCGGCGAACTCGGGATGCCCAGCCTGAGGCGTCCGCCGAAACTTCCGTGCTCGCCGTGGAGCGCGACCATGACGACGGAATCGGTGGGGTGGAAGCCGAACAAGTACGGGAGCGCGTCGGCGAGTTCGGCGGCACTGCGCAGGGTCATCTGCTGCCTGCCGGTGGATGAGGTCGATTCGTGGTCGTTGTTCATGGCACGACCGTCCCTCGCCCGGCCGGATCCCGCGACCCCTGTGGATAACTTTGTCCACAGGCCGGCGGCCGTGTTCGCGCTCTGTCCGAGCCATCGGGTTGCATGGGTGCATGACCAACGCAGACCGCACGGCTCTCCGGGCCTCCGCCGATTCCGTTCTCGCCCGCCTCGTCGGTGACGCCACCGGCGCCGCCACGCTGCGCGAGGACCAGTGGCGGGCCATCGAGGCGCTTGTCGCCGACAAGCGCAGGGCGCTGGTCGTCCAGCGGACGGGGTGGGGCAAGTCCGCGGTGTATTTCGTGGCGACCTCGCTGCTGCGGGAGCGCGGCGCGGGCCCGACCGTGATCGTCTCGCCGCTGCTCGCGCTGATGCGCAATCAGGTGGAGGCCGCCGCGCGTGCCGGGATCCGCGCGCGGACGATCAATTCGTCGAACGTGGAGGAGTGGGACACGGTCCAGGACGAAGTGGCGGCGGGCGAGGTCGACGTCCTGCTGGTCAGCTGAGCGACTGAACCACCCCGGGTTCGTTGGAGATCTCAGTCGGTGGCTGTGATCTGGGGTTTCGTGGTTGCTCGGTAGTAGTTGGTTTCGTATTCGGCGGACAGGATGTGCCCTATCTCACCGTGGAGTCGACGGTGGTTGTACGAGTCGCCCCACTCGGCCGCGGCGAGCTCGACTGTGAGAGCGACTTCCACGCCGCATCTGTTTGATGACCTCGATCCTGTACAGGCCGATTGTCGACTCCGTGAGGGCGTTGTCATACGCCTCACCGACCGAGCCGACCGGGGCGGCGATCTGGGTGCATCGAGGTGTTCGGCCAGGCGGAACGATGTGCATTGCGAGCCCGCGTCCGGGTGATAGACCAACTCGCCGACACCGGCGGCCGACCGTCGCGGTCACGCTGCCACAAGCCCATGCCCAGGGCGTCCAGGACGAGTTGGGGCTCCTTCGACATCGACGCGGACCAGCCGACGATGCGGCGGGAGAATGTGTCCACGACGAAGGCAGCGTAGACGACACCCGCCCAGGGCTGCCACGTGTGTGAAGTCGGCTACCCAGGTGCGATTGAGGGCCGGGCCGACGAAGTTGCGGTCGATGCGGTCTTGGGCCCGGGCTGCGGCCGAGTCGGGGGAAGCGGTGATGACCTTCCTGCCGCGTACCGCGCCGACGGTGCCGACTTCGCGCATCAGGCGTTCGACGGTGCAGCGGCCCACCCGGTGTCCCTGGCGGTTGAGCTCCCGCCAGATCTTCCCTGCCCCGTAGACACGGTAGTTGGACTGATAGACCATCTGGACCAGTTCCCTGAGTTCCTCGTCCCGCGTGGCCCTGGCTAAGGGAGTTGCGCGGCGTTACTTGTGGGCGTAGTAGGTAGAGGGGGATCTTGCAGCCGTGCTGGGTTACGCGGCAGATCGGCTAACACCGCCGAAGCGGTCCCGGTGCTCGTCGGTGAACGCTACGAGCGCAGGTGTGGCCGGTCGAGCTCGGCCGCGAAGAAACTCGCCGAAGCCTTCAGAATCTCGTTGGCCCGCTTGAGTTCGGCGATCTCCTTCTTCATCGCCTTGATCTGCTCGGACTCCTCCGTCGTCGTCCCCAGACGCTATTCGGAGTCGGACCTGGTCCTGCCGGACCCACTTGCGCAGCGTCTCGCGCGAGCCGGTGCCCAGCTTGACCATGACCCCGTGGATCTCGGCGGACTCGGTCGGGTATCACCGCGGACCTCGGCGACCATGCGCGCCGCGCGCTTGCACAGCTCAGACGGGTAGGAGGAGGGACGTGCCATGACTCTGATCCTTAACATGGAATCGAGTCTCCATTCGAACCGGGGCGGTTCAGATGCGGCGCTTCGGGGTGGTCTCCTGTCGTTGCCTTCTCAGGCTAACAAGATAAATCGATGCATTTCGCGCCACGTTGCCACAGAGGGTCGCAGCCGTCAGTTCTGGAGCGGGTGCGAAACGTTCGATCGAGACCAAGCCAGGCCCCTATATTTGAGAACCTGCCAACAACAAGAGGACGCAATGAGCACCATTGAGCCACTGGATCACTCCATTGAGCGCATTACGCAGTGGATTCGCTCCCAATCGCAAGTCGATATCCCACCACTCAACACCCCGGCCTCAGAAGCAGACATCACCTCCCTCGGCCAAGCCATCGGCCTGGAACCCCCTCCACCCCTTGCGACTCTCCTACGCTTTTCGAACGGTCTCGACTGGTACAGGCTTTTCCCCGCGGGTGAGGGGCTGATGAGCTGTGCGCGGATCGAACGCATCTACACCAGGAACCTGGAGATCGCCCGGCAGAATGAAGACCCCAATTGGTGGCGGACCGAATGGATCCCCTTCGCTGAACGCTACGAAGGACACGAAGGGTTCCTGATCGATGCAGGAAATCCAACGCACCCGATCCTAAAGTACACGGAAGCGGACTACCCGCGCCCTTACGCCCCCTCGATGGCGCGGCTGCTGCACGCCCTCGCCGCCGCCCTGCACGGCACCCAGAACGACCCCGAGTTGCCCTTCGCCGGACGTTCCGCATCCATGGTGGACGGCCTGATCGACTGGTCATGATGACAAGAACAGCCGTGGCGCCGACGGGTCCCGTCGGCGCCACACCCGTTCATTCACCGTCTAGCTGGGCTTCTGCGCTTCCAGCCAGTAGTTGTCTCCCTCGATCACACGGTTCTTTGCGCGCCAGTTCGGGAACGGCTGCATCGACTGTGTGTTCTGATAGTTCGACATGCTGGACCGCCCGCACGGCTCATCCCACGTCGGCACGTGATACCGCGAATCCGGGACGAGACGCCACTTGCCGTCCGCCCCCTTCTTCGCGATGGTGTTCACGCACTCGTCACCGGAGCTGACCTGTTTGGCGTTCTTACCACCCCACGATTTCGGAGTGGCGGCGCTCTGCCAGGAACGGGCAAAGGGGAACTCGTCACAGCTCGGCTTGTCATCCGGCCAGATGTCCGTGCTCAGGGTCGCGTCCGGGCTGCGGATGTACTTGGGGGGATCGGGGCAGATAGCGTCCCGGTTGTATTCGTAGATCGACTTGCTGGAGTTCGGCGGGTCCGGCACGAGAACGTCGTCGCTGAGGAATGTCAGTGGCTCGCCGCCCTGGACACCGTACTTCGCACTGGTCTTGTTCCGGATAAGCCAGACGTGCGCGGCGGCGGCCGGGAACTTCTTGTGGTTGATGGCGTAGGTGGGCTTGTACCAGGAGAACACGCAGCCCGCGCCGACAGTGTTGAACTCGTTGTCGCAGCGGACGTCGAGGCCGGTCTTCTCGACCGTCAACGGGTTCCTGATGACGTCGCCGTTGGTGCTGCCACCAAAGGTCCAGTACGGGACGATGGGCCCACTGTCACCCGTTGACCCAGTCCACTTCATCTTGGTGGTGATGATCGCGGTGTGCGTGTCTCCCTTGACCCATGTGCCGCTGCCGCTCCACGTCACGCTTTCCACAGAGCAGTAGCCGCGGCACTTGTATCCGAGATCGAGGGCGACCGTGTTCATGACGCCGGCCATGCTGCTCAGCTTGAGGGTCGTCGTCTGAGTGAACGTATCGCTCTTGACGTCCGTGTCGATCTCGCTGCGATAGTCGAACAACGCCTGTCCGTCAGGCGATTCGGTTTGTCCGTCGACATGCAGCACACTGAGTTCGGCATGTATGCAGGCATCAGTCCGGGTGTAGGTGACGGACTTCTCTGTCACCGAGCACGCCGCGGTGTCCCCGGTCGAAGCTGAACTCGCCGAGAGCGCCGTCGCGGAGGACACGGATACAGCGGACTCGTAGGGGAAGAATCCCCCCTCGACCGTGTTCGGTGTCTCGTTCGGCACTGGGTCCGCAGCGTTCGGGTCCGGATCGGAAAAGGTGAGATCGCTGGGGATGTTGGAGTAGTCGCCAGGCACGAAAGCGATGGCATCGAAGGCGATGTCCGCGCTTCCGTCGCCGCCGTTGAAGTTGTGCAAGGTGACTTCGGGAGTCATGCCGGTGAAGAAGTACGCACCCAGGTCGACCCACTTGTTGGCCTGATTGGCGTCCTGGGAGATCGCCTTGACGGTCGTTCCGCGCGCGTGAGTGATGCGGTACTCGGCCTTGGAGGTCTGCGCCCCGTGATCTGGAATGTGTGCATACACCTTGGCCTGGCCGTCATACGAGGTGATCTGACTGCCGAGCTTCCAAGTTCCGCTCACCTTCATGCGGTCGCCCGGCTGCGGGAACGACTCAGAAGAACGAGTGTGGGTGAACCAGAAGTGGTTCCCGTACGCCGCACCGATCTGATGTGTGTCGACCTTCCCCGGATAGGTGGTAATCGTCTGCCCGGTATCGGCATCGATGATGTCGGAGGGCTGGTATGTGAGGGTGAACGTGCCGTCCGACTGCGCCGCCCCGCATCCACGCGAATCCGATCCTGCCGGGGTGGTGCCGTCAGGCACGTCGTCCACGATCAAGGCGTTCGAGGGCAGGCCGCTGCTGCAGTGCGGCGGGTAGGAGTTGGCGTCCGGCTGTTCCGGATACGAGGTGTTGAAGCGGTGGACCTGGTGGCCGCACTCAGCCGACCGGTCGCAGTCCTTCCACTCAGCCGACTTGTCCCACCAGCAATGCAGCCAGTGAGGGTTGGTGTCGGAGTCACCCGCATCAAGCTGGCAGGCACCCATGCCGGGATCGTTGGAGTCGTTGTCGCTGATCTTGGACGCATCGCAGTCGTTGGAGGCGTCGCAGAACAGGTCGATCGGCGGCTTCACGGTGCTGCGGTAATCGTTGCTGTTCCACCAGGCAGCCAGATAGCCGGGCTTGAAGTCGCCGGGGGCGAACATCGCCGAGATCGGGCGAGCTGCCCAGCCGAGAACCTTTTCCTCATAGGGCCAATCCTGCGGGTGCGCGGCGTGACTGTAGTCGTCCTTGGACGGGTCCGTGGCGCTCTGCAGGAAGGGGATCCGGTTGGCCTTCCACAGCGGGTTGGCCGGGTTGTTGGTCCAGCCCAGTCCCTTGTGCCCGCCGGAGTCAGCCGTCTCGTAGAAGCCGGAGTTGTACGCCCACAGGGCGAAGAACCAGTTTTCGATCCACTGCGGGTGGCCGTCGTTGACCTTCATGCCGGCCCGGTAGGTCTGGTTCCACTTGTCGGAGAGGATCCGCACGCCGTAGGCGATGTTGGCGGTGTAGTCCAGCGCGACAGCCTCCTGAGTGAGCGGAGACAGAGCCGTCTCACCCGCCTTCTCCTTGCCCGCCAGCCGCATACCGTCAGTGGCCTGGGTGATGCCGTAACCACAGTCGGCCTCGGAGAAGTCAACGCGCCACGGGTCGGCCTGAGTACCGTCGGAGGTGTACTCGGTGCCGTAGTAGTTTCCGATGAGGCTGTTGGCGGTCACGCCGGGGACAGCGAACCGGGTGGCCTGCCACATGTTGGATTCCTGTGCGGTGACGCCGAGCATCACCTGCGAGGGTATGTGCCAGCGGTCGGTGACGTCGGGGTCCTCGTTGTCGAGGGTGCCGTTGGGGTCGCCAGCCAGCACGATCGACGGGAACAGACCCTGGGGCTGGTAGCCGCCCATGCCGGTGTTCTTCCAGTTCGGCGAGCGGTAGAAGTTCAGCTCACCGACGACGGCTTGGTCCACGGCCCATTCCACCTGCCGGGGGGTGGGCTGGAATGCCTGCTTCTTGACATCGTTGCGGGCCACCGCGCAGTAGCGTTCATCGGTGCCCTCGCTTGGACCGGTCGGCGACGCCGTCAGTGCCTGGGTGCGCATCGTCTGCGTGGACAGCCCCTCGCTGTCGCCACTGACCGACGGCTCCGCCGGCGACTCCTTCCCCGTCGGGACGCCCAGCGCCGGGGAGAGTCGGCTTCCGATCTCGGCCCGCTCGGCGGGCACCTGAGGTGTCGCGTCCAACTCGGTGTGCTTGCCGGTGGCGACCACGTCCAGAGTGATCCGCGCATCACGGACCTGCTTGGCCTCCTCGGGTGCAATCAGGCTGGTCTTGCCGTCCGCCCAAGAGGTGGACACGCCCGCGTGGCCCAGACTCGACATGCGGGCACCCTTGGCGAGATGCCCCGGGTTCTTCACCGGTCCCGGCAGAGCCCCCATGTTCTTGGCCTTACCCGTGAGGAACACCGTGCCGCCAGGGGTAGCAGAGAGGTCCCAGTCGGTGAGTTTTCCTTCAGCAACCGTCTTCGGGGTGGTCTTCTCGCCCTTGACCTGCGTGGCGTCCAGGTACTTGGCCCAGGACTTCGCCTTGGTCTTCTTTGTGTCGGCTTCCCGGTCGATGAAGGTCACGCCGTCGCCGGTGTCGGCCGCGATCTGGAACGGCACATGCTTCGTCACGGAGAGGACAGTTTCCTTCTGCCCGTTGATGCGGACGAGCTTGTTGCCGTGGCCGGCCACGATGCCGTGCTGGGTCGGGACAGCTGAGGTGACCTGACCGGGGAAGGCGACCGGCTGGGACTGTTTGCCTGTGGCCGCGTCCACGGTGATCAGACGGGTCTTCTGCTCCTCGTCCCCGTCGTAGGTCAGCTGGGTGAAGACCACGTCATCCCTGGTGCCGCAGCCTGGAGAGAAGTACGCCAGCGACGCGGTGAACGGCAGCTTGGTGACCTTGCCGCTGCCCAGCTCGACGACAGCGGTGAACGCGCCGCGCACCATCAGCTCGGGGTTGTTGGTGAACGTCCGGGGCGCGTAGGCGACGGCCGCGTACTTCCCGGACCTGGTCACGCACGCGTTACCGATCCAGGTGTCCGCATCAAATCCGTCTTCGCGCAGGGTGGCAACGGTGGTGAACTTGTAGCCGTCTTTCTCCTTGCCTGTCAAAACGTGGAAGCCTGTGCCGTCGCCGGAGGTGGACAGGGCCACGTCCTTGGAAGAAGAGTAGTTATTGCCCAGGACGGAGGCACGGTCCTTCTCGCCGACCTCCTGGGGTTTGCTCGCAGCTTTCGGCAGGCTCTTGCCTCCTTGAACGGCACCGTCGGGGACCTCCGGTCCCTGAGCCTGCGCGGAGATGGACAGTGACGAGGCAAGAAGCACAATCGCCGCCACTATCACTATCGCGCGCTTCCTCTTTCTTACACGCACAGTCACATGTTCTCTTTTCTACTTCTGATCGACGATCGGAGTGAACTTGTCGACGTAAATCTTCGGAACCTTTGGAACGGGACCCATGTCTTTCGAGCCAATCACCGCGTCATCCCGCGCGGTTTTGCCCGGAGGAACATCCTGAAGCCAGAATTGGTTGTAGGCAGTCCAGCCCTCACCGTCCGCAATGCTGATCTGGAGCGAGTACGTCGCATTCCGCTCGTAGGTATTGGTTACCTCGATCTTCGTACGCACACCGTCGCTTTCCGGCGTGGCACGCACGACCAAGTCGCCGTACTCCAGGACACGCGTACGGCCTTCGGAGTGCACCGAAGCCGCAGGCGATGGACGCACTTGCGGACTGCTCGGCTCCGAGCTCGGAGTCACCGGCCGGTGCGACGCGAGGGCCCTGTCGGTGGGGGCCCTGTCGCCGGCGTCCGTACACCCGGCGGCCAGCGCACACGCCGCCATCAGGCACAGTGCCCGGACCACGCGCAGTCCGGGCACTACTCCATCAGCCCTCACTTGGAGGAAGCCGTCATCTGCTCGCGCGCGGCGGCGACTTCCTTGCCGTGCTGCTCCTTGATCCCGGCCAGCCGGCTCTTGTTGTCGGCGATCTGCTTGTCCTGAATCGCAGACTCCGCACCGGACCATATCTTCACCAGATCCGTCTGCTCCTTGCAGTCGATGTCGTCAACCGCAAGGGCGATGGACTCCTGCGACGGCTCCCCATCGTGCGTGACACCCTGGTCCATTGCCTTATACGGATCGGCAAGCCCTGCGTGTCCTTTGCCGTCCATGCACGAAGACCATGCGGCGACGGCCTTGATGACCTTGTCGTCCTTCATCGACTTCACCAGGCTGTCCCCGGCGAGCTGCGCCACAATGATCGGGTCGGCTTCCTTCACGCCGAGTTGATCCTTGGACCAGCCGATACAGCCGCCCGTCTTCAACTTCTTCCCGTTGTACTCCGCCCGAGCGGGCTTCGTGCCCTGGCCAGGGCCGGCGAACGCCCCTCCCGCCTTCACTCCCTCGGGAGCGTTGGGCAGTTCGGGCTTGGTGTGGCCGGTCAGGACCTCAACCTCGACACCGGACAGGTCACGCATGGGCTGCTCGATGTGCTGCTGCAGCGCCGGGGGGAGTTCGTAGCCGTACTTCTCGGCCTCGGCCCGGTCTGTGATGCCATAGCGGCGTTCGATGTTCGCGTCGTTGTCACTGGGAGGCGGATTGGCGCCCGCTCGCGGCAGCGTCAGGTCGATGCCGTAGTCCTTCAGACAGGACTGCTGAAGATCGTTGGCGGCCTGTTCGACGGTGACCTGGTCCTCGTAGGAGGCCATGTACGCCTCCAGTGGAAGGGTCAGATCCTTGGTCAGGCCGCTGACAGGGACCTTCTTGGGCCAGTTTTCCTTGTTCACGATCGGTTTGCCGTCGGCCACATTCTTCGCGGTCTCCGGTGCCGTGCCGGAGGAGCAGGCACTGACCAAGAGAGCTGAAGCAGTCAGGGCTACTGCGGTGGCTGTCCGCTTGATGCGCTTCACGGGAGTTCCTTCTTAAGCGAAGTGGGAAGATGCATTGTTGTTCTTCAGAGCAGAGATCAGGTCCGTGATGTTGCAGTCTCCGTAGGGACCGTTCTTCGCGAAGTACTGAGATGTGCCGCCGTAGCCAGAGTTGTAGTACACCCGGTAGTTGTCGTCGGGGGCACAGTTCTGCACGGACGCCGAATTGTTCTTCATGTACTCGCCGTTGCCGTTGCCCCCGTTGCCAAAGACGTACCGGTAGGTCGTCAGTGACGATCCCTGGTACTGGCTCGTACCCCAGTGGTCGGACACGTTGCTGTAGAAAGTCGTGAAGGCCGACTTGATGTAGCCATTTTGAATGGCAATGTCCTTCGAGTTGTAGAACAGCCACAGATCACCGTACGAGCAGGTGATCCACGGAACATCACAGTTGTCAGTGACCTTGAACTCCGCCGCGTGCGCCGGGCCGGCGGTCGCCACCACAGCCACCACCGACGCGAAGGACGTAGCCAAGGCGGCTACCTTCTTCTTGAAGTGGATGCTCTTCATCACATCTCCATCGCTAGATCGCTTGTGCGAGAAGATCTTCACATCCAGGCGGATGTCATGTCCATGAGTTTTAGGATGGCTCGTAGACAAACGTCTCAGCGCCTATGGCGGAGGCGGTCCTGTTCGCCACACGACATCAACTGCCGCCGCAGGCACGCACGTTACGACCACGGCACAGGTGGTCAGCGCCCGCCCACGTTCACAGTGTCGTAATGCACTTCCCGTCCGCGGGGTTGCGCAGCCAACCCCGCTCGGCGGGTCGGTTCAGCGTCAAACGCATCGCCTCCGAACAGGCCGGCTCCAGAGCTCGCGCTGCGGCACCGCCAGTACCGCACGGCCCGCAACCTGCCCGGCGGGTGGCGTCACGAGTCGCTCGGCTTCAGCACACCCGCTCAGCCAGCCAGCGCGCGACCCGTTCGGCGACAGCAAGTTCCTCCAGCTCGTCACGGACCTCCTGCAACTGCTGGCTCAACTTCTCTGCCTGCGCATCCAGTTCGGCCCTGCGGGCTGTGACCAGTTCATGAAGGTCCGCTTCCGCGCCTTGGGCCGGAGAATCCACAGATCCGTGATCACCGAAACGACAGACGACTTTGAGACACGACCGGCGCCTTCGACCAGCATGAGTACACGGAGTGTGATTCTGCGCACGGGCGCGGTTGCCGGGAAAGCAGGCCGGCAGGCCGAAGCGTTGGACTGGTCGCCCCGTACCTGGCAACCGGCTGGTGGAAGCCGTCGTATCCGGGCCGAGCCGCTGGAGCGCTGGAGCCGCGTCGACGAGGCGATCGAGATCACCCGAGTCCGTATGGAGGCCGGGCACCCGATGGCGCTGGGATCCTACACCTGCCTACTCACCCGGCACAGCCGCGCCGAGAAGGCATTTGCCCTGCTGCGCCCCCACATCGGCGAGCTATCGCCGCCGCCCTTGAACAGCACGCCTCCGCGAACAGCCATGATCTCGGCTACCTCATCGGCCTCGGCCGCGTCGAGGACGTCTTGGCCGTCCTCCAACGGTGCGCCCCCGGCCGCCCGAGTTGTCGGGTGGCGCCTGGCACGACGAACCCCCGTTCTGAGGCCCTGCCCTGTTCGGGCCGCTAGGGCGGCCCGTCACCTGGAGAGCGGCAAATTTGTTTGTGCAGGTTCACCAGACGAGGCGGCCGTTCTCGACCTTGCCGTGCTTTCGCAACCCCTCCGCGACAGAATAAAAACATTCCACCACCGAAGCGCGCATTTCAAACTTATTCAGGCCCCCACCGCGAAGGGACCCAATCAAGGTGCCATACCAGGGTTCCGTGATCCGGATATGGCGCCGACTCCAATGCTTCTATTTCCATACGTGATTCGAAGACGTTCAAGATCCGTTGCATGGACAGCAGGTGTCATCCAGACAGAAGAAATCTACTGCAATAAGCAGCGAATTTACTGCTTTCTGCATCGCCGACCATACGCGCCATTGTTGGTGAGCGACCATGTCCACATTTCCTGCCGGGATCTCACACCCGATCCTCGCTTCGACATCGATGATCATCTTTGGTGTTGCAGGTCCGCACACGGCAGCGGCGTTCTACTCATGCCATCGCGTGACATGGCCCCATGCCCGACGCGCATTCTCCGCCGTGCGTGACCGTACTTCACTTTCTGCGTGATGTGGCTCTTTGGGTCGCGGCTGTTCGGGGAGGTGACCTACCGGCGCCTGAACGAGATGTTGCGGTGGCGACGTGTTCATCTCCCTTCCTTCGCCGGTGATCTTCTCGATCACGGCTTCGCGTACAGATGGGAGACGCTGAGGTTTCCGAACAAAGGTCGGGCCTTCCCGGGCAACAAAAGCGGACACCGTTCGTGTCGTTGTGCGACAGGTGAGTGCTACCCGATGCGTGTTCGCAGTGCGCGGCATCGCCAGTGACGATGCCGCGCTTTCCCTTTCATCATTGCCCACGTCAAGGGCTGCTCGCAGACGGCCGGATCGAACTGCCCGCGGCCGTCAAGAAGCTCGGCTATCTCATCGACCGGCCCATCGCGATCCACCTGCTCCAGCCGCTGCGCAACGATGTCCGCATCCAGGCGCCGTCACCTGACGGCCAGCCTCGCCCCGACACGGATCAGGAAGGAAAAGGAACAGTACCTGGCGCAGCCTCAGCGTCACACGACGGCCCGCCCTCGAACCAAGGAGAAAAAATACGGGCGAACCGCCAAATCGGTCGGCGTCAGAAGAACACTCGCAGCTTACGCGAGCACAGACGCGAATCAAGATGTTTCCATTCGCGATATAATTGCCCTTGGCAATCTACACAGAAGAGGGCATTATGAAGAAAGCGCGCATATTTCTCGTTGTGGTGGCGTGCACTCTTATGACCACCGCATGCGGGGGAAGTGACACGCCTGTTGACACGTCCCGCCTGACAGACCGGGAAAGAGAATGGGTTGAGTTTTCCTACACCCACGAGAAGAACGACGAGATCAAACGGGCGTGGGAACAACTAACCGCTGAAGGCGTCAAGTCCTACCTTGATCAGCAGCGTCCCCGCTTGTGCGGCGACACGGCGTCACTGATGCAGAGCCTGAAGGATGCGGGCTACGAGGCAGGCGAAATGCAGGACTACAAGGAAAAGGCCGAAGAGCTCATCTGCTAGCCCCTGCAGAACGGATTATCTGGTAAAGCGTTCCGCGAGCAGAACATACGCTTACAGAGCGAAGGTCCCAGCTGGCGCGACAGCAGGGACCTTCGCGTCCGGAAGTCGACTACTCGCTCTACGCCACCGCGCCTCCGAGGATCCTCAGCGAGTACTTGTCATACGCCCGGTGCAGGACCATCGTCACCGGACCCGAGGTGAACACTCCGCTGACAATGTACTCCTTCTTGTTTCCCGTCTCGGCGACCTTCTTCTCATACAGGGAATCAGTCTCCTTCTTCGCCTGCTTGAGCCACAAAGATGCCTTGCTGTGGTCGACTCCCGCCACGTCGAGTCCGATACAGGAAGCGAGGAAGCCGAAACCATCGGATTGGTTCGTGCTGGTTCTGCACAAAAGAGATGACATGTTCTCGTGATCGGCGTATCCGGCCGAAATCGTCACCCCGTTCCCGCCGCGCCCGTGGACGTAAGTTCTTTTTTCCCGTCGGGCATCTCCTGCTCAACGGGCTTGTCCAGCTTCAGCTTCCACTCTTTCGAGAGCCCGGTGAGGAAGTCCTTCCCTGTGTATCCGGTGGCCATCGTGTCCGCCTCGCCAAGGCTGGGCCGCTTGTCGCTGGTTACCGCATGCTTCGGCAGATCGGCGGCACGCGGCGCGGTTCGCGTTTGGGACGGCTCAAGATGAGGCGCTGCGACCTTCGGACGGTCGGGCGCTGCCGTTTTGGGGCTGTTCTGGCTACAGGAGGCGGTTCCCGCCGCGCCTATGACGACAGTCATAAGCATGGCGGGAACGCGGATGGCAGCGTGCATCACAGGCCACCATCGTTAAGACTGCACGGGCCGGGTTCGGCAGAGTTGAACGGAACGAAGGCGATCGCGTCGAACACCACGTTACTGTCTCCGGTGCCGGCGTCGTGGAGGTTGTCTGCCTCGATCCGACCGCCCTTCCAGAAGGTGAAGGTGCCCATTTCGAACCAGGTTTCCTTGCCCGCGCTGCGGGTTCCCTGGTTGACCCGGCAGTAGTCGGACTTGGCGCCGACCGTGTTGTCGCCGGGGATGAAGTTGTACCGGACGACCGCTTCCGCGCCGTGGCTGGGCAGGTGGACATAGACCTTGTAGCGCTGGCCAGGCTGATCTCCGGAGGGGAGCTTGTCCTGGTTGACCTGCCACCGACCAGTGACCTTGTGGAAGTAGTCGGTGTCTCCGTAGCTGTGCGTGAAGTAGACGTGGTGGTCGTACCCGGCGCCGAGCTGGTGAAGGTCGATGGGGGCGAGGTAGGGAGTCGCGCGGAAAGTGCCGTCGTCCCTCAGCATGGTGATGTTGTCACCGGCCTGGAGGGTGAACTTGCCGTCATCGGCTTTCTCGAAGTCGCCGCATCCGTAGGTGTCCTCGTGCTGGCCGAGGTCATCAACGATGATGGCGTTGGTGTAGACGCTCGGGTGATCGATGCACGGGCCGTGACCGTACTTGCTCTGGAGTTCAGGCTCTCCCGAGCCGAGCGAATAACTAAGCGCCTCGGTGCTGGAGTTGCCGGTGCTCTGCGGGCCCGTCCAGTCCACACTGCGGTCCCAGTAGCACTGCGCGTCCCAGCTCGGGCACGGGTCGGCCGTGTCCGGGTCGCACGCGTTGATGGACGGGTCGCAGAACAGGTCGCGCGGGGGAACGTTGATGACACCGAGCGGCATGTTCGGCTCGGAGTACGACTCTTCTCCGTCCCAGGTCATCTGCGGGGTTTCCGCCCAGCCGAAGATCTTTTCCGGGTAGTTCCATTCGCCCGGGCGGGAGGCGTCCTCATAGCTGTAGCGCAGGAACGGCTGCCGGTCGGCCGGGTACTCCGGGTTGATCGGGTTGTTGAGGAAACCCACGCCGACGGAGCCGGAGGTGTAGACACCGGAGTTGTAGCCCCACAGCGCCATGTACCAGTTCTCGATGTAGGCCGGGCTACCGCTGTTGGTGTTTATGCCCAGCGCCTTGAGCTGGTTCCACTTCTCAGCCAGGATGCCCAGGCCAGCGGCAATATTTGCCGCGTAGTCAGTAGTGATGGCGCCAGCGCGCAAGGGGTCGAACTGCTGAGCGTGCTCCTCGGACATGCCGGTCGTCACCTGGGCGATGCCGTAGCCGCAGTCGGCCTTGGCCCGGTCGGGGTATCCGTGGATGCCGTTCGCATTGCCGAACCAGTCGGACTTGGTGACGTTGCCCGAGTCGCCATTCACGGAGTGCCAGGACGCCTGCTTGAAGTTGGACTCCTGAGCGAGAATGCCCAGCATGACCTGGGCGGGAATCTCCCCCTCCTCCAGTCAGTGACGGCTTGGGGAACAGGCCCTGCGGGCTGTAGGCAGCAAGGCCTGTGTCGTGCCAGTTCTGCGGGCGGGAGACCGTCAGGTCCCCGTGAACAGCCTGATCAACCGCCCACTCGACCATGTTCGCGCTGGCCTGGAGCGCCTGACGCTTGGGGTCGTTACGCTTGACGATGCAGGGGCTTTCCATCTCCGGAACCTTGCCATAGACGGCCGCACCGGACCCGGACAGGCATTGCGTTTCCGGCACGCTCTCACCGCAGGTGAAAGGGTCATCGTCATCGTCTCCAGCAAGGGCGAACGCGGCCGGGTCCATCGACAGCGAGGAATCCGGCTTCGGCCGCTTGCGGTCCGCGTCCACGAGCGTGGTGGCCTTCGCACCGGTCTTGAGCGCGGTCGCCTTGACGGTCAGTGTTCCGGCGCCCTCGTTCGAGGGCGAACCGATGCGGGTGGTGATGCCCTTCATCTGCTCGGAGAACACCGAGTTGGTCACCAGGTGACCGTGACGGGAGATCCCGGCCACGCGGCCGTCCACCGCGTGCTTCGAAAGCCCCGGGGCGTTGCTGGTGTCAATTGCCTTCACGTCGCCGACGACCGCATCGCCGCCGGCCACGGGGAAGAGTTTGACCTTCCCCTTCGGCGCGCGGCCCAGTTCGGTGAAGTCCTTGCCGTTGAAGCGGGAGATGACGCTGCTTTCGCCGTCGACCGTGCCAACGTCCACGGTGCCGTTCTTCGAGGCGGTCAGCGCGAACATCCGGCCGGGCATCGCGGCGACCTTGCGGGCGGACAGCTTGTCGCCATTGCCCTTCAGGTCAACGAGGTTGCCGCCGAGCACACCGACGGTCCCCTTCTGTGTGGGCGTGACGTGCGTCAGGTAGCCGTTGACCGTGCGGCGGGAGGACACCGATCCCGTGGCCGCGTCGACCGATATCACCGTCGTTGAACCGACGGACTTGTCGGTGGCCGAACTGGAGGTGAACGCCACCTCGTCGCCCGTTCCGCAGCCCGGCGTGAAGTACGCCAGTTGCACCCGGTCGGGAACCTCGGTGATCTTGCCGTCGGAGAGACGGATCACCGCCGCGAACGCGCCATTCCGGTATGCGCCAGGCTCGTTGGACCAAGCAGACGGGGCGTAAACCGCTGCCGCATAGTTCCCTGATCCCGTGGTGCAGACGTAACCCGTCCATGGGCCGACGTCGGACAGTCCCTTGCGGTTGAGGCGGGCGATCTCATAGAAGGAGAACCCGTCGCTTTCCCTCGCCGCGAGGATGTGCAGCCCCTCAGCGTCGCCGGTGCCCTGCACGATCGCATCCGGTGATGAGGTGTAGCCCGGTCCCAGGTCGGCGCTGGGTGTGGAGAACAGGCGGGGCGTCGGGGCGTCTGCGGCGGTAGGGGCCGTCTGCACCGTGGTGTCGGGGGAAGCTAACGGGATCAGGGCGGCGGATGCCGCCACCACGCTCATGGCTATCAGCGGGTTCGTGAAAAATAATCTTCTGAGACCCTTTTTGCGCATCATCTTCCTCACAGCCAGTCCGTACACAGGCCGTGTACGACCGGGAGGCTCATGTCAACCGGTTGGGGGTTCGTGGGGGAATTGTTCAGTTTGATATATTTTACCGGCGCGGGATCGTATTGAGCATTGACGTCGTTCCAGCACGCCTTCGCGGTCGTGGTCTTCCAGTCCTGCATCTCGGTGTAGGCGCCTGCGACGCCGTCGGCGAGAAGGCCTGTCGCGTCATACTCCTGGATGCCGCCGTCAGGAGCACGCGTCGTCCACAGCGTCCCGTACACGTAGTCAGGGGACGTGTCGAGATCGCGTGAGATCTTCGCCCATACCCCCTGACAGTTCGGCGACCACATCAGCCGCACCGCAACCGACTCATCCGGCTCGGTCACCTGCTGAAGAATCTCGGCGTCGTCGTCACACCCCATTTGAACGGGGTCCTTACCCGAACAGGTAGCTCGCCAGCAGTCGGCCGCGGCTGCCGGGGACGCCTGAATTCCCTGAAAGGCTCCAGCCAGCAGCGTCAAGACAGCCGCCGCCGACCCCCATCTATGTGTGCCGTACATACACATCACCTCAAATCTTTCTTCTCCGTGCCGCATCAAGGACAGCACGCCTTGTCGTTCGTGTACTGATGTGACGCCGAGTTGATCGATGCATGATGCACTCGGTCGCACAACCTCCACAGACTGCCCATCAAGATCCCGCAGGAACACCCAAGCCGGTAACGGGTTGATCAAGTCACCCGCGGGCAGTGAGCTGGAAACAATGAGCACGTTTCAAAATGAAGTTGAAGGTGTCGGGGGCTGGCTGGGGTCAGCGAGGGGGCCGCCTACCCGGTCAGGGCAAGAACAAGCGGGAGCACCTGGTCGGTACCGGCCTGGCGCAGGAGTCGTGCACCTACGGCCAGGGTCCAGCCGGAGTCGGTGTAGTCGTCGATGAGCAGAACCGGGCCGGAGGTGTGGGTCAGGACGGCAACGAGTGCGTCGGGCACGGTGAACGATGCGGCCAGGGCGCGCAGCCGCTGGGCGGAGTTGCTGCGGTGCGCCGCATACTCGTTGGCCTGCGGGGTGTAGGTCAGACTGCCCAGCAACGGGAGCCTGCCGACCCGGGCCACGCCCTCAGCCAGCGAGCCGACCAGTTGCGGGCGGGTGCGGGACGGCATGGCGACGATCCCCACCGGCCGCGCCACCGCGTCAGGGGAGCCGCTGGCCCAGCCGCCCGGCGAGCGCGCCCAGTCGGCCAGGACCGTCACGGCGGCGTTCAGCACGTCGTCCGGGACCGGCCCGTCCGCCGCCTGCGCCGCCAGGATCGGCCGCAGACGGTTGCCCCAGCCAATGTCCGACAGCCTGCCCAGCGCGCGCCCGGTGACCGCCTGCTGGCCCACGGGAATGCGGCCTTTGAGGTCCACGCCGACCGCGGCGAGTCCGGTCGGCCACATCTTGCGGGGCTCGACCTCAACCCCCGGACGGCTCAGCTCGCCCGTGGCTGCCGCGAGGGCCTCGGGAGAGGCGACGGGATCGAGCCAGGAGCCAGCGCAGGTGTCACAGCGACCGCACGGGATCGCCTTCTCGTCATCGAGTTGCCGCTGCAAGAACTCCATCCGGCACCCCGCAGTTGCCACGTAGTCCCGCATGGCCTGCTGCTCCGCCGCCCGCTGCTTTGCCACCCAGGCGTACCGCTCCGCGTCGTACGCCCACGGCTGCCCCGTCGCAGTCCAGCCGCCCTTGACCCGCTTGACCGCGCCGTCCACGTCCAGGACCTTCAGCATCGTCTCCAGGCGCGAGCGCCGAAGATCCACCAACGGCTCCAGCGCCGGCAGCGACAGCGGACGCCCCGCCCCCTCCAGCACCGCCAGAGTGCGACGCACCTGCACCTCGGGCGGGAAACCCACCGAAGCGAAATACGCCCAGATCGCCTCGTCCTCCCGCCCCGGCAGCAGCAGCACATCCGCATGATCCACACCACGACCCGCACGCCCCACCTGCTGGTAGTACGCGATCGGCGACGAGGGCGACCCCAGGTGCACCACAAACCCCAGGTCCGGCTTGTCAAAGCCCATCCCCAACGCAGAGGTCGCCACCAGCGCCTTCACTCGGTTGGCCAGCAGATCCTCCTCTGCCTGCAACCGATCAGCGTTCTCCGTCTTGCCTGTGTAGGAAGCCACCGGATACCCGCGCTGCCGCAGGAACGCCGCAACCTCTTCCGCCGCCGCGACCGTCAGCGTGTAGATGATCCCCGAGCCCGGCAGATCCCCCAGCCGCTCCCCCAGCCACGCCAGCCGGTGCGCCGCATCCGGCAAATCCAGCACCCCCAACCGCAAGCTCTCCCGGTCCAGCGGCCCACGCAGAACCAGAGCATCCCCGCTCCCGGTGCCCAACTGCTCAGCCACATCCGCGGTCACCCGCGCATTCGCGGTCGCCGTCGTGGCCAGCACCGGCACGCCAACCGGCAGCTCCGCCAGCATCGTGCGCAACCGGCGGTAGTCGGGCCGGAAATCGTGGCCCCAGTCGGAGATGCAGTGCGCCTCATCGACCACCAGCAGACCAGTCGTGGCCGCGAGCCTGGGCAGCACCTGATCACGGAAATCCACAGAATTAAGGCGTTCAGGACTTACGAGGAGAACATCGGTCTCGCCACGCTCTACCTCCCCATAGATCGCGTCCCACTCCTCAGGGTTGGCCGAATTGATCGTGCGCGCCCGGATACCGGCCCGCTCCGCCGCCTCAACCTGGTTGCGCATCAACGCCAGCAGCGGCGAGATGATCACCGTCGGCCCGGAGCCACGCCTGCGCAACAGTGCGGTGGCCACGAAGTACACCGCCGACTTACCCCAGCCGGTGCGCTGCACCACCAGCGCCCGCCGGCGCTCCTCCACCAGAGCCGACACCGCCTGCCACTGGTCCTCCCTCAGCCGCGCCGAACCCCCAGGGGCACCGACCAGCTCAGCAAGGATGACATCGGCTTCAGCACGGAGCTCCAGGTTGTCCATGCCCCCCATGCAACCCGATGGCACTGACACTCGACCAACTCACTCAGAGTGATGCCGAACTCATAAGCGGCCCATCGGCCGCGCACCGACCGAGGAAGGCAAAGGCCGAGCGCCGGGCCACAACCAGCCCCGATCAGCCCGTTTACGCAGGTCAGGGCAAAAGTTCTGCCTGGAATTTGAACGCCCTCCCAGTTCCGTAGTCCTGAGCGGCTGAACAATCCGGACTTCCGGGACCAGGTCCTGCCCCGGCTCGCCGCGGCCACCGGGCTGCTGGTCGTGGACGAGGCGCACTGCATCTCCGACTGGGGCCATGACTTCCGCCCCGACTACCGGCGGCTGCGCACGATGCTCGCGGAGCTGCCGTCCGGGGTTCCGGTTCTCGCCACCACGGCCACGGCCAATTCCCGGGTGACCGCCGATGTCGCCGAGCAGTTGGGCACGGGGGCGGGAACGGACGCGCTGGTGCTGCGCGGTCCGCTGGACCGGGAGAGTCTCAGCCTGCATGTGCTCCGGCTGCCGGACGCGGCGCACCGGCTGGCGTGGCTGGCCGACCATCTCGGCGAGCTGCCCGGCTCCGGGATCATCTATACGCTGACGGTCGCCGCGGCCGAGGAGGTCACCGCGTATCTGCGGCAGTGCGGGCACACGGTCGCCTCGTACACCGGGCGCACGGAGAACGCGGACCGGCAGCAGGCCGAGGACGATCTCCTGGCGAACAGGGTGAAGGCGCTGGTCGCCACCTCCGCGCTGGGCATGGGCTTCGACAAGCCGGACCTGGGGTTCGTGGTGCATCTCGGCTCGCCGTCCTCCCCCATCGCCTATTACCAGCAGGTGGGCCGCGCCGGCCGTGGGGTGGAGCACGCCGAGGTGCTGCTGCTGCCGGGCCGGGAGGACGAGGCGATCTGGCAGTACTTCGCATCGGTCGCCTTTCCGCCCGAGGAGCTGGTCCGGCGCACGCTCGATGTCCTGGGCCAGGCCGGGCGGCCGCTGTCGCTGCCCGCGCTGGAGCCCCTGGTCGCGCTGCGGCGTACGCGTCTGGAGACGATGCTCAAGGTCCTCGATGTGGACGGAGCGGTGCACCGGGTGAAGGGCGGCTGGACCTCGACGGGCCGCCCGTGGGTGTACGACACGGAGCGGTATGCCTGGGTGTCGCGGCAGCGGGAGGCCGAGCAGCAGGCGATGCGGGACTACGCGTCGACGGCCGGCTGCCGGATGGAGTTTCTGCGGCGGCAGTTGGACGACGAGGAGGCCGCTCCGTGCGGTCGCTGCGACAACTGCGCCGGGGTGCGGTTCGAGGACAAGGTGACCGCCGCCGCCTTGGACGCCGCGCGCGGTGAGCTGGGCAGGCCGGGTGTGGAGGTGGAGCCGCGCCGGATGTGGCCGACCGGGCTCCCGGCGGTCGGTGTGGCGCTGAAGGGGCGCATCCCACCCGCCGAACAGTCCTTCGCGGGGCGGGCGTTGGGGCGGCTGTCCGACATCGGCTGGGGCAACAGGCTGCGGCCGATGCTGGCATCTCATGCCCCGGACGGCCCGGTGCCCGACGATGTGGTGACCGCTGTGGTGAGCGTGCTCGCCGACTGGGCCAAGGGGCCGGGCGGTTGGGCCTCCGGTGCCGCCGACGCGTCGCCCCGGCCGGTCGGGGTCGTCACCGTGGCCTCGCACGGCAGGCCCCGGCTCATCGGCTCGCTGGGCAGCCGGATCGCGCAGGCAGGCAGGATTCCGCTGCTCGGTACGGTCGAGTACGCGCCGGAGGCCGCCGACATCCGTGTCTCCCGTACCAACAGCGCACAGCGGGTGCGCGCGCTGCACGAGGCGCTGACCGTGCCCGCCGGACTGGCCGCGGCGCTCGTGTCGGCGGGCGGGCCCGTTCTGCTGGTCGACGACCTCTCCGACAGCGGCTGGACTCTCGCGGTGGCCGCCCGGCTGCTGCGGAAAGCCGGAGCAGAGGGGGTGTTTCCGCTGGTCCTCGCCGTTCAGGCCTGATACAGGACACCGACCGCGCTGCTCTGGCCAGGGATATGACCGCCATACCCGCCCAAACCCGTCAACGGCGCCAATTGCTCGTTGCCGCGCGCCCCCGTGCCAGCGAGAATTGAACAACCCCCGCACGGTCCGCTCGCGGTCCGCGAGGGCCATGCCGTGGTACGCCCCCGTCCGCCCCTGCCCGCACTGTGGGCGCGTATGCGAAGGGAGGATCGTGACCTTCGGATTCGCTCCGTCCGCAGCCACTTCGCTCAGCAGACCGGCCGACTCCGCCAACCGCCCCGCCAGGATGCTCGAACTGGACGAATGGGCGGACGCGGGGATTCCGCTGCTCCGCAATCCCCGCGAGGTGGTCAGCGGACTGCACAGCAGGCACCGGCCGAAACCTGCGACCGCGGTGGTGGCTGTCCTGGACCACGCGGAACGGCTGATCGCCAGCGCCTCGTTCACCCCGCGGGCGGCGCCGGTGGACGGCTGGGAGTTCCGCAACGCGCTGCTGGCCCATCTCCGCCGGGTCATCCCGCACGATCTGCGCCGTCGCACCCCCGTGCGTACCGCCGTACTGCTCTACTGCCGTGAGGGCGACGAGCGCTGGACGGAGGAGGACGGAGCCTGGATGTGGGGGCTGCGGGACGCCTGCACCCTGCACGGCCTGCGGTGCGGCGCGTACATCACCCTGACACGCGGCGGCTGGCAGGTGCTGGGCGAGGGCCGTGGGGGCCGTCGGCCGAACTCCGAGTCCCCGCCCGCCGATCTTTCGGAGACGGTGCTGGAGGCCGCCTCGTCCCTGGTGCGCGGCGGCGGTGGCGGCGTCGAGGCACTGCGGCACACGGCCGCCCGCTGAGCTGCCGGGACGGAACGGCTCCGGACAGCGCCGGACGGCGGCGAACCGAGCGGCCCCGGCGGCTTCCGTGCACAGGGCGCCACAGACACGCATGGACACCACAACGGCCCGGCCACCCCCTGAACGGGCAGCCGGGTCACGACCGGGTCGTACGGCGTACGACGGCGGGCGCATGGACAACGCCCGCACATCCCCCGCCGTACGGCTGTCGTACGGCTCAGACCCCCGCGCCGAGCGCGGCGTTGATCTGTGCGGCGTCACCGCACACGACCAGCAGCGCGGTGGCACGCTGCCGGGCCAGCGGCAGGACCCGGGCGGCGACCTCGTCCCCGCCTCCGTTCACCGCCACGACCACGACGGGCCGGGACTGCGCACGGGTCACGGCGGCGGCGCCGGCGAAGAACACGTCTTCACGGGCGTCGTGCTGGGCCCAGTAGGAGGCCTCGCCGAAGGACAGCTCATGGGTGGCCCACGGATGCTGTTCCCCGGTGGTGAGGACGAGGATCTCGCCCGGCGCCCGGCCCGAGTCGAGCAGCAGGTCCACCGCCTCCTCGGCAGCGTCGAGCGCCCCGCCCTCCGGAGCCGGGATGAGCTGGATCTGAGGAGCGGAAGGAGTAGTGGGCCCGGACGCCTTGGGCTGCCCGGCGGAGCTGTGCGAGCGCTGCGCCGGCGGCGCGGGCTTCGCGGTACCGGGCCCCGGGCGACCGGGACGCGGCGTGGCCGCGGAGCGCGGCCCGGGAACGGGACGCGGACCGGGTACAGGACGAGGGGTCGGCGCCGTACGGCCGGTGGCCGGGGTGGCGCCGGAACCCTGGGCTCTCTCGTGAATCTGAGGCTCCTGAGGGATGAGAGGCATGGCTGGATGTCTATCAAACGCCGACGCCAGGGGCATCGGCGGGTGGGCGCATTCGCGCCCTGGCCCGCGGCCTGCGGACGCGCGGGCGGGAGGTCACCGGGTGTTCCGGAAATCGAGCGGATCGGTCGTCGGACGTGCCGGGTTCGAACGGTCAGAAGTCGAAGCCGAGTTGGCCCCCGCTTTCCATGGCCGCGGCCTCCGCGGGGATCCGGATCTTCTTCAGGTGCCGCCACCGGGGCAGCGCGTCGAGATAGGACCACGAGAGCCGGTGGTGCGGTGTCGGCCCCCGCTCCTCCAGCGCCGCCTTGTGCACCGGCGAGGGATAGCCGGCGTTGGCGCCGAAGGCGAACGGTACGTACTCCTCGGACCGCGCGCCCAGTTCGGCCATCAGCGCGTCCCTGCGTACCTTGGCGATGACCGAGGCGGCCGCCACCGGAACACAGGTCTGGTCGCCCTTGATGACCGTACGCACCTGCCAGGCCCCTCCCAGATAGTCGTGCTTGCCGTCGAGGATCACCGCGTCGGGCCGTACCGGCAGCGCCTCAAGGGCGCGTACGGCGGCGAGCCTCAGCGCCGCGGTCATTCCCAGGGCGTCGATCTCCTCCGGAGAGGCGTGCCCGAGCGCGTGCGAGGTGACCCACTTCTCCAGCTCACCGGCCAGCTCCGTACGGCGCTTGGGGCTGATCAGCTTGGAGTCGGTGAGACCGGCCGGAGGTCTGCGCAGTCCGGTGATGGCCGCGCACACCGTGACCGGCCCGGCCCACGCTCCGCGTCCCACTTCGTCGACGCCTGCGACGACTCTGGCGTCGGTGGTGGCGCGCAGCGAGCGCTCAACGGTGTGCGTGGGTGGTTCGTACGGCATGGCACCTGCAAGGTTACGCCGCCGGAACGCCGTGCAACAGACCGGGTACCGGCCGTCCTCAACAGCCGTGTCCGGCACGCTTCCCCGGGTTCACCGGGCCGCGGGCGGCCGGAGCATCGGCACCATGATCTGATCGATCATCTCGGCGATCTCGTCATCCTCCCATTCGCTCCCGCACACCTTGGCGCGGAACATCATCAGCGCCGGTATCACCTGGAAGACGAGTTCGCCGGTGGCGTCGGGCCGTACGTCACCACGCTGGATTCCGCGGTCCACCACCTGACCGAGGAGCCGGTTGGAGGGCTCGATGAAATTGCTGTTGATGAGTTCCTGGAAACGCTCGGCGCTCGCCGGGTCGCATTCGTGAAGGACCGCACGGAGTGCGAATCCGGGCTGCGAGAACATCGCGTCCCGCACACGCCGGCAGAGCTGGTAGAGGTCCTCGCGGGCGCTCCCGTGGTCGGCCGCTTCGTCGAACGGCGGCAGCGCCGCCAGGAGCGCGTCGGCGACCAGGTCCTCCTTGGACGGCCAGCGGCGGTACACCGCGGCCTTGCCCGTCTGGGCTCCGGCGGCGACGCCCTCCATGGTCAGACCGTTCCAGCCGACCGTACTCAACTGCTCCAGCGCGGCGTCGAGGATGGCCCGTTCCAGTACGGGACCACGGCGGCGCAGGGACGCCGACCGCGACCGAGCGGTGGCCGCGGAGCGCGAAGACATCATCGGTAACTCTCCATCGTTGGCTGACACTCCGGGGCGGCAGCGTTCAGTGAACGCTTGCGTTCACTGAAGGGGACTCACTACCGTGGGCGCGGCAGTGAACGGATGCGTTCACTAATTCACTCGTGGGGGATCCAACAGTGACAACCTCTCAACTCGAAAAACAGAGCGGACCACGGGGCGCGGCCCGTCGCACAGGGCGCCCGGGGATCGCCCTCACCGTCATCGCCGCCTGTCAGCTCATGGTCGTACTCGACGCGACGATTGTGAATATCGCGCTTCCACATATCCAGAACGCTCTCAGCTTCTCGACCACGGACCTCTCCTGGGTGCTGAGCGCGTACACACTGACCTTCGGCGGTCTGCTGCTGCTCGGCGGCCGGGCCGGCGACATCCTGGGCCGCCGCCGGGTGTTCATGGCCGGCATCCTGCTCTTCACCCTGGCGTCCCTCCTCGGCGGCTTCGCCCAGGAGCCCTGGCAGTTGCTGGCCGCCCGGGCGCTCCAGGGCGTCGGCGGAGCGATCGCCTCGCCCACCTCGCTCGCCCTGATCACCACCACCTTCGCCGAGGGGCCCGAGCGGAACAGGGCGTTCGGCGTCTTCGCCGCGGTCTCCGCGGGCGGTGGCGCCATAGGCCTGCTGGCGGGCGGCATGCTCACCGAATGGCTCGACTGGCGCTGGGTGTTCTTCGTCAACGTACCGATCGGCGTGCTGATCGCGGTCCTCGCGCCGAGGTACATCAATGAGTCCGAACGCCATCCGGGACGTTTCGACCTCGCCGGTGCCGCGACCTCCACGCTCGGTATGGCATCACTGGTGTACGGATTCATCAGGGCCTCCGAGGAGGGCTGGCGGGACACACTGACCGTGTCGGCGTTCGCCGCGTCGGTGGTGCTGCTCGCGATGTTCGCGGTGATCGAGTCGCGGGCGAAGGAGCCCATCACTCCGCTCCGGATGTTCGCCGACCGGAACCGTTCGGGCACGTACGTCATCATGCTGAGCCTGGCCGCCGCGATGTTCGGGATGTTCTTCTTCATCGTACTTTTCGTACAGAACGTGCTCTCGTACAGCCCGATCAAGTCCGGTCTGGCCTTCCTTCCCGTAACGGTCGCGATCATCGTGGCTGCGGGGCTGTCCCAGCGGCTGCTGCCGGTGCTCGGGCCCAAGCCGTTCATGGTGACCGGTTCGACCTTCACCGGCCTCGGTCTGTTCTGGCTGACGCTGATCAGCCCGGACAGTTCATATCTGAGCGGGGTGCTCGGGCCGCTGCTGCTCTTCGGCTTCGGCATGGGGCTGAACTTCGTGACGCTCACCCTGACCGCGGTCTCCGGAGTCGCGCAGCACGAGGCGGGCGCGGCCTCCGGGCTGCTCAACGCGAGCCAGCAGGTGGGCGGTTCGCTGGGGCTCTCCATCCTGGTCACGGTGTTCGGTACGGCCAGCCGCAACGAGGCGGAGCGGCAACTGCCGTCCTTCATGGCGCAGGCGAGCCCGGAGCAGAAGGCGGAGCTGGCCAAGACCCAGGAGCTGCCGGGGCGCTGGGGCCACGAGGTGCTGACCCAGGGCATCTCGACCGCTTTCGTCGCGGCGGTGGTCATGGCGGCGGTGGCGCTGCTGACGGCGGCGCTGGTGATCCGGGTGCGCAAGAGCGATCTGGACGCGCTCAGCGGCAGGGCGGAGGCGGCGGGTCCGGTCGCCTAGGGGTTTTCGTTTGGATCCGGCTGGAGCGGATCCGGCTGGAGCCAGCAAGATCCAAACGGGAGGCCCTAGCATCTGACCACGCTGGTCACGGCCTGGATCCGGGTCAGGGGCGGGGGACCGGATCCGGATCCAGGCCGTACGAAAACGTCACAGCCCGTCGAAGTCGCCGCGGTAATCGTCGAAATAGCCCCAGCCGGCACAGGTGACGGAGTGGTCGACCGGCCGCTCCGCCAGAATGTCGCGGGCCCGCCGTTCGGCCAGGCTCGTCGCGTACCAGGGCTGGTCGCCCTCCGACAGATTCTGATCAATACCGGTCAGAGCGCATGAGCGCAGCGGCTCGGGCAGCCGGTCCAGGGCCGGCACCGCGTCGGCGGACAGCTCCTGGAAGTACTCGACGTCGATCTTCTCCGTACGTTCGTACCGCTGGACGTTCTGCTCGGCGACCAGCCCGTCCGGCGAGAGCAGCCCGTACACGAGGACGGCCGCGGCAGCGCTCGCGGCGACAGCGCGCGGCAGCCAGCGTCCGCCCACGGCCCCCGCCACCAGGATCAGCACGATCACCAGCGCGAGCCACAGCTCCATCGCCGCCACCGTGACGCGCAGCCGCGTCAGTCCGTATGCCTCGACGTACAGGTCCATCCGGCGCAGCGCGGAGGCGGTCACGATCAGCGTCAGCACACAGAGGACGCCGAGCACGGTACGGACCAGCGCGCGGTCGCGGGCACCGTCGCGCGGGGCCCAGCGACGGGCCAGCCCGATGACGAGCAGGACGAGGACGGTGACCCACAGAAGCTGCCAGAAGCCCTGGCGCGCGTACTCGGAACGCGTGAGTCCGGTCTGCTCGAAGACCTTGCGGTAACCGCCGAAGAGCACGGCGAGCTGGACGGCGATGAAGGCCGCGAACAGCAGGTTCAGGACGATCAGCGGAAGCGCCCATTCCATCCGGGCGCGGGCCTTGCCGGGCCGGACGGTGACGCGGTCCCAGCGCAGCGGCGCGGCGGCGGTGTGCGCGGCGGCGAGGGCGCCGAGGAGTCCGACGCCGAACAGCAGGAAGCGCCAGGGTCCGTCCTCGACCGACACCTCCGGGGTCAGACCGCCGAGCAGATCGGCGAACGCCGCGTCGGCGCCCGCGAAGAGCGAACCGAACACGACCAGCAGCACGACCGCGACGACGAGCGCGCGGATCACGGGCAGCCAGTGCCGCCGCGACTGTCCGGCGCGCTCGCGCAGACCGCGCAGAGCCCAGGCCATGGCGGTGCCGATGGAACCGAGCAGGCCGAACGGGCCGAACACCACGCCCGGCCAGGTGCGGGCCCCGTGCAGTGCCAGCGACCCCAGGGCCATCGCGGTGGTGATCGCGAGGAAGGTGGGCAGACCGGCGTCGCTCAGGGCGGGGACGACCAGCAGCGCCGCACCTCCGAGGGCCCAGACCAGCGTCCAGGGGCGCGGGCGGCGGCCGGCCGCCTGCGCGGCGAAGTAGGCGGCGAGGGCGGCGGGGACCGTCACGATCAGCAGATTCAGCCCGGCGCCCTCGCCCAGCAGCAGGGCGCTGAGCAGGGCGGTCGCCAGGACCGACCAGAGTGTGGCGACGCGGATGCGGGCCGGGGCGGTGGGACTGATCGCGGTGAGCCAGGCGGGCGGCTCGGGACGCTGCGGCTGCCACTGCTGCCAGTCGGGCGCCGGCGGCGGGCCCTGGGGCTGCTTGCGATACGGGGACGAGGCGGCGGATGCCCGCGCTGCCGCGCCCGGCCGGGCGGCTTCGGATGCGACGCTCTCCGCCTCGGGTTTCGGCGCGGTGGCCGCAGCCTCGGGTTTCGGACCGACGCGTGCGGTGGCCTCAGCCGCGGCTTTCGTACCGGCGCTCGCAGCCTCGGATTTCGGCGCGGCGGTCTGGGCGACCAGGTCTGCCGGCTCCTGCTCGCTGTCCGCGGTCCCCCGGTCGTCCGGCTCCTCGGCCGGCACGGGTATGGACGGTGTATCTGTCACGGGACCCCCTCCCGACCGGGCCCCGTCGCGGTGGAGTGGTGCGTACGGCCCGGTGTCTCGTCGGCATGCGCCCGTCGAAGATCATCAAGGCGGCGTGGCGGACAGAGTAACCACGTACCCGAGCCGGTCCCGCACCCCTCAGGGTCGCCTGTGGCAGGACCGTGACAAACGCATGCCCCCGGTGGTCACCCGGTTACGCCCGAGGACAGCCAGCCGGGAAGCTCTTCCGTACGCTCCCGCCAGTGCTCGGGCGGCGCCCCGGCGGTGCTCGCGGCGATCACTCCCCCGACGATGGCGCAGTTCGTATCGACATCTCCGCCCACCTGGGCCGTTGCCCAGAAGCCCCGTTCGAAATCGCCGAGGGCGCGCGCCGCCGACCAGAGGGCGAACGGCACGGTGTCCTGCGCGCTGGTGCGCCGTCCGCAGCCGAGGACGGCGGCGACGGTGCCCGCGTCGTCGTAGTCGAGCATGTCCCGCGCCCTGCGCAGCCCCGCCCCCACCGCACTGCGCGGTACGAGTGCCACCACTCCGTCGAGCAGGGCCTCCGGCGACGGCGGTCCCGCCGGGTCGGCGGCAAGGGCCGCGGCCGCCGCCACCGCCATGGCGCCCGCCACGGCCTCGCGGTGCTGATGCGTGGTGTACGCGGAGATCTCGGCCTGGTGGGTGGCCTGTTCCGGGTCGTCCGCGTACCAGGCGCCGAGGGGCGCGATCCGCATGGCGGCTCCGTTGCCCCACGAGCCCTGCCCGTTGAAGAGCCCGGCGGCCAGCTCACGCCAGTCGCCGCCCTCCCGGACCAGCCGGAGCATCCGGTTGACGGCGGGGCCGTAGCCCCGGTCGAAGTCGTGGCGCTCGGCGAAGGAGCGTGCGAGCGTGTCCTGATCCATACGGCCGAGCGCGGCCAGCACGGCGAGGACCGACGCGCCCATTTCGGTGTCATCGGTCCACTGCCAGAGCCCGGGCGGCAGCTCCCGCCGCTTCAGCAGGGGATAGTTGGACGGTACGAAGAACTGGGAGCCGAGGGCGTCGCCCACGGACAGTCCGCGCAGGCTGGCCAGGGCACGTTCGAAGCGCCCCTCAGGTGTGAAGTCACCCGCGAGTGTGAAGTCAGCGGTCATCGGACTGACACTTTAATCGCACGGTCGTGCTAGCCGATACGGCCGTACGGTTCCGGGGTCCGCCAGCGCTCGAACGGCCGGTCCAGGGTGTATCTGCCGTCCGCGCCGAGCAGCAGCGTCCGGGTCTCCGCGTTGCAGGGGTTCGACAGTGACTCGAATTCGGCGACCGACCAGTGGAACCACCGCATACAAAAGAGCCGCATCGTCAACCCATGGGTGACCAGGAGCACATTCTCCGGAGAGTCGGGCGCCTCGAAGCTCCGGTGGAGGGACTCCAGGAACGAGCCGACCCGGTCGTACACATCCGCGCCGGACTCCCCCTGTGCGAAGCGGTAGAAGAAGTGCCCGTACGCGTCGCGATAGGCCTTCTGGAGCTGTACGTCGTCGTGGTCCTGCCAGTTGCCCCAGTCCTGCTCGCGCAGCCGCGGCTCCTCCCGTATCCGTACCTGTTCCGGATCGAGGCCGAAGGCCTGGAACGTCTCGTGCGTACGGCGGTACGGGGAGACATAGACGCTGACCTGCTCCCGGCCGAACAGCTCGCGCAGTCGTGCGCCGGTCTCCTCGGCCTGCTGTCTCCCCTTCTCGGTGAGCCTCAGGGCGTGGTCGGGCCGGCGTTCGTACACCGAGTCATCTGCGTTGCCTTCCGACTCTCCGTGCCGGACAAGGACAATGCGCCGCGGTCGTGCCATGCCATGACCCTAGAGCGGCCCGGAATCCGGGTGCCGCTCGGGGCGTACCACCGGGGCGCGCGCACCGCCGGCGCGCGCGGGGTCACACCGTCCAGCCCGGTTCGAGGTCGACGACGTCCCCGGCCAGCGCCGCCACATCCGCGGCCGTCTGCGCGCGCAGGGTCAGCCGCTCTACCCGTTCGACCCGGTACTTTCCGTGCTCGGCCGCGGACTGCCACATCGACAGCACGATGAACTCATGGCCGGGCGCCTCGCCGAACAGCCCGCGCACCATCCCGGGCGACCCGGCCATCGCCGGGTTCCACACCTTCTCCTGCATCAGCGCGAAGTGCTCGACACGGTCCTCGTGGACCTTGCAGTGCGCGACCCGGACCACGTCCGCGTCGGTGAACCGTGGCTCGAAGCCGGTCTTCACATCGAAGCGGTAATCGAATAGTTTCGCCTGGACGTCCCGGTACGTCCCCGACTGCGCGGCGGCCAGCCGGTCGTGCGAGCGGGCCATGAAGGAGTCGTAGAACGCGCGGCTCTCCCAGAACGCGAAGACATGGGCGACGCCCGGCTTCGTCCGGCTCCATCCCCCGCTCTGCCCCCGGAACCCCGGTTCACCGAGCAACCCCGCCCATTTGCGCTGCCCGCGTTCAAACCCTCGTCGGTCGACCACGGTGCAGCGCGTCCACTTGACCAGCACCGCGCCATCGTACGGCGCGGAGCGTGGCGCGGGTCACGCTCCGCAGGAGTGCGTGGCACGCAACCCGGCGGTACGCACACGGATACGAGGCGAGTATCGGCCAACGTGGCGTCAACCGGACTGATCACGGGGCCTGTTGTCAGTGTCCCGGTCTAGCCTTGCAGTAAGTGGGCCTCAGACCGGCCCGGTTCCGATGAGGACGAGGGGGAGGACCAGTGAGCAGCAGTCTCAACCGAGGGGTGGCGAAGATCGAGGTCACGCTGAAGTGGGACCCGAGTCCCCTGGGCGCGCCGCCGCACGATCTCGACCTCGTCGCCGCGACCTATACGGCGAAGGACCCGAACGGGAAGCCGGCCTATCTCGTCTACTTCGGAAGCCGCTCACCGGACGGCACGATCACTCTGGACCGGGAGAGCAGGACCGGCCAGGGCTTCGGTGCCGACGAGGAGATGACGCTGGAGCTGGACCGGCTGTCGCCCGCGTACCACCGGGTGGTGGTGGGGGTGGCCATCCAACAGCGCGACGGGCGGCGGACGTTCGGCGACATAACCAATACCCGGGCGCGTGTCCTGGAGGGATACACCGAGCTGGCCGAGCACGACTTCACGGGTGTCCCCGCCGCCACCGCGGCGACCTTCGCGGAGTTCACCCGGGACGCCTCGGGCGCATGGCAGTTCCGTACGGCCGTCCGTGGTTTTGACACCGACCCCCAGTCCTTCGGCACCCTGATGGGCACCACCGGCACCGTCTGACGCCCCGGCATGCGCGAACATGATCGGCATGAACGCTCGTTTCCTTGGCATCGCCGAGCTGGGTGAAGCCCCGTCCGTGGCGGTCGTGGTCGACGTCATGCGGGCTTTCACGGTGGTTGCCTGGGCCTTTGCCCGGGGTGCGGAAAAGATCGTCCTTGCCGAGTCGCTGGACGAAGCCCTGGCGCTCAAGGCTCGCCATCCGGATTGGGTGGCGCTCAAAGACGGTCCGCCCGCGCCGGGGTTCGACATGGTCAACTCGCCGGGCCTGCTGCGGTCCGTTGACCTCACCGGACGGACCGTAGTGCAGAAGACGACGGCAGGGACGGTCGGCGCCCTTGCGGTCAAGGAGGCGTCGCTGGTGCTGTGCGCCGGCTTCGTGGTGGCGGAGGCGACGGCTCGGCTCCTGCGGGCACGCGCGTCTGACAGTGTCACGTTCGTGGTCACCGGCGAGGACGGTCACGCAGATGAGGATCTGGCGTGCGCTCAGTACATCGCTCGCAGGACCACCAAGGCCGGAACGGATGCTGCTGAGTTCCTCCGCCGTGCCGGCGAGTCGCGTGCCGCCGCCGAGCTGGCGGAGGGTGTGCGTCAAGGAGTGCATCCTGATGACGTCGCGCTCTGCCTTGAGCTCGACCGGTTCACCTTTGGCATGGTGGCGGCCTTGGAGGACTCGCTCATGGTCCTCCGTCGGTGCGAAGTGCCTTCGCCGGCCGACGAAGCCTCGGCCTGATCGCTGTCTCCGCAGATCCGGAACGCCGCGGATCCCGGACGCCGGAGAGGGCGCCGGCCCATGGCCGGCGCCCTCTCTCGTGCGGATCAGCGTCCTCAGCAGCAAACCCTCAGCAGCAAGTGCTCAGTGTCGTATCAGACGTCATTCGCTCGGCTTCAGCTACAGCCGCTGGTCGATCCGCAGCCCTCGCAGATGTAGCAGGACCCCGCCCGCTGCATCTTCGTACCGCAGGAGAAGCACAGCGGCGCGTCGGCGCTGATGCCGAGCTGCATCTCGACCAGCTCGGCGGAGGTGTGCGCCTCCTTGGGGGCCGGGATCGCGGCCGGGCCCGCGACATCGGCGGCGGAGACCGCCTTCAGCGTCTCCGCCGGACGCGGAGTGGACTGGACGAGGCTCTCGGTGTCCAGGGTGTCCTCGTCCAGGGACGGCTCGTACGAACCGGTGTCCAGGTGGCGCTGGCGCTCCTCCGCGGAGTGGATCCCGAGGGCCGAGCGGGTCTCGAAGGGCAGGAAGTCCAGGGCGAGCCGGCGGAAGATGTAGTCGACGATCGACTGCGCCATCCGGACATCCGGGTCGTCCGTCATCCCGGCCGGCTCGAACCGCATATTGGTGAACTTGGAGACGTAGGTCTCCAGCGGCACGCCGTACTGAAGTCCGACCGAGACGGCGATGGAGAAGGCGTCCATCATGCCCGCGAGGGTCGAGCCCTGCTTGGACATCTTGAGGAAGACCTCGCCGAGACCGTCGTCGGGGTAGGAGTTGGCGGTCATATAGCCTTCGGCGCCGCCCACCGTGAAGGAAGTGGTCAGACCGGGACGGCCCTTGGGAAGGCGCTTGCGGACCGGGCGGTACTCGATAACCTTCTCCACCGCCTGGCGGATGGTCTCCTCGGCCTTCTCGGCGACCTTCTCCGTGGCCTTCTCCTCCTTCTTCTTGGCGGAGAGGGGCTGGCCGACCTTGCAGTTGTCGCGGTAGATGGCGAGGGCCTTGACGCCCATCTTCCACGCCTCGAAGTAGACCTCTTCGACGTCCTCGACGGTGGCGCTCTCCGGCAGGTTCACCGTCTTGGACAGCGCGCCGCTGATCCACGGCTGGATGGCCGCCATCATCCGGACATGGCCCATGGCGGAGATGGAGCGCTCGCCCATCGCGCAGTCGAAGACCTCGTAGTGCTCGGGCTTCAGTCCGGGCGCGTCAATCACATTGCCGTGCTCGGCGATGTGGGCGACGATCGCCTCGGCCTGCTCGGGCTGGTAGCCGAGGCGGCGCAGCGCCTGCGGCACCGTGCCGTTGACGATCTGCATGGAGCCGCCGCCGACCAGCTTCTTGAACTTGACCAGGGCGAGGTCGGGCTCCAGACCGGTGGTGTCGCAGGACATCGCGAGACCGATGGTGCCGGTGGGCGCGATGACCGAGGCCTGGGCGTTGCGGAAGCCGTTCTTCTCGCCGAGGCGCAGGACGTCCTGCCAGGCCTCCGTGGCGGCGGCCCAGACGGGGGTGTCCAGGTCGTCCATGCGGACGGCCGTGGCGTTGGCGTCGGAGTGCTGCCGCATGACGCGCTTGTGCGGCTCGGCGTTACGGGCGTAGCCGTCGTACGGACCGACGACCGCGGCCAGTTCGGCCGAGCGGCGGTACGAGGTGCCGGTCATCAGTGACGTGATGGCGCCGGCCAGCGCGCGGCCGCCGTCAGAGTCGTAGGCGTGGCCCGTGGCCATCAGCAGGGCACCGAGGTTGGCGTAGCCGATGCCGAGCTGACGGAAGGCGCGGGTGTTCTCGCCGATCTTCTGGGTCGGGAAGTCCGCGAAGCAGATGGAGATGTCCATCGCGGTGATGACCAGCTCGACGACCTTGGCGAAGCGCTCGGACTCGAAGGACTGGTTGCCCTGGCCGTCGTCCTGGAGGAACTTCATCAGGTTCAGGGAGGCCAGATTGCACGAGGTGTTGTCCAGGTGCATGTACTCACTGCACGGGTTCGAGCCGTTGATCCGGCCGGACTCGGGGCAGGTGTGCCAGCGGTTGATCGTGTCGTCGTACTGGATGCCCGGGTCGGCGCAGGCCCAGGCCGCCTCGGCCATCTTGCGGAAGAGGGACTTGGCCTCGACCTCTTCGATGACATCGCCGGTCATCCGGGCCCGCAGCCCGAACTTGCCGCCGTTCTCGACGGCCTTCATGAACTCGTCGTTCACCCGGACCGAGTTATTGGCGTTCTGGTACTGGACGGAGGTGATGTCGTCACCGCCCAGGTCCATGTCGAAGCCCGCGTCGCGCAGGGCGCGGATCTTCTCCTCCTCCTTGACCTTGGTCTGGATGAAGTCCTCGATGTCCGGGTGGTCGACATCGAGGATGACCATCTTGGCCGCGCGGCGGGTGGCGCCACCGGACTTGATCGTTCCCGCGGACGCGTCGGCGCCGCGCATGAAGGAGACCGGGCCCGAGGCATTGCCCCCGGAGGAGAGCAGTTCCTTGGAGGAGCGGATACGGGAGAGGTTCAGACCGGCGCCGGAGCCGCCCTTGAAGATCATCCCCTCTTCCTTGTACCAGTCCAGGATCGAGTCCATGGAGTCGTCGACGGAGAGGATGAAGCAGGCCGAGACCTGCTGCGGCTGCGGGGTGCCGACGTTGAACCACACGGGCGAGTTGAAGCTGAAGATCTGGTGCAGGAGGGCGTACGCCAGCTCGTGCTCGAAGATCTCGGCGTCGGCAGGCGAGGAGAAGTAGTGATAGTCCTCGCCGGCCTTGCGGTACGTCTTCACGATCCGGTCGATGAGCTGCTTGAGCCCGGTCTCGCGCTGCGGGGTGCCGACGGCCCCGCGGAAGTACTTGCTGGTGACGATGTTGACCGCGTTCAGCGACCAGAAGTCGGGGAACTCGACGCCACGCTGCTCGAAATTGACCGAGCCGTCGCGCCAATTGGTCATGACGACGTCACGGCGCTCCCAGACCACCTCGTCGTACGGATGCACGCCGGGTGTCGTGTGGATCCGCTCGATACGCAGCCCCTTGCCGGCCTTGGTCCCCTTGGTCCGGGAACCACGTGCCGGGCCGCTCGTCGTCTCTGTCATGCCGCCTCCCATATACGTACAAAAACACCCTGACGTGCCATGCTCTTCCCGTGGCACGGGGTCTGTGTCCAAAGCCCCGGGAACGCCTGAGGCGCCCGTGACAGGTCCTGGTTGCCGCGGAGCGGCCGGATGCGGCCGGCCCTCAGTCCGCGGCGGTGGCGGGCACGGGGACCTCGTGGGTCCCGTCGCCGCACTCCTCTACGGGAGGCCGCTCACGCAGTTCCGCGATGGCGGCCTCGAAGTCTTCGAGCGAATCGAACGCCCGGTACACGGATGCGAAGCGCAGGTACGCGACAAGGTCGAGTTCCCGCAGTGGGCCGAGTATGGCCAGCCCCACGTCGTGGGTGGTCAGCTCGGCGCTCCCGGTCGCGCGCACCGCCTCCTCGACCCGTTGGCCGAGCTGGGCAAGGGCGTCCTCGGTGACCGGCCGTCCCTGGCACGCCTTGCGCACACCGGAAATGACCTTGGTACGGCTGAAGGGCTCGGTCACACCGCTGCGCTTGATCACCATCAGTGAGGCGGTCTCCACCGTCGTGAAACGGCGGGAGCAGTCGGGGCACTGGCGGCGGCGCCGGATCGACGTGCCGTCGTCGGTGGTGCGGCTGTCGACGACACGGCTGTCGGGGTGCCTGCAGAAGGGGCAGTGCATGGCTCCGAACCCTCCTTCAAGGCGCGACCGAATAGCCCCGTGAGGGCCCGGAAAGAGCCCCTCGAAGCAGTCCCCAGCATAGGCGATGCCCTGAGCCCCGAACGACCGGGACCACAACTTCTGGGCGGTTGTGACAATCCAACCACTACATCTGGGGCCGGACGGCATCCTATGCCCCGGAGCGTGTCGCCCGCGGAGGCGGGTACGGCGGTCCCGCGCGGGCCGGCCACGAGCGTACGGGAAGGGCCCGGCGGCCGGGATCCGGGACCGCCGGGGTCCCGCACACCGGACGGGCGGGACCGCGCCCTGGGCCCCGGCGCCATGACCCCGGGCGGTACCGTGACGACGGGCCGCCCACGGCCACAAGCCGGGCCCATACACCGAGTCCGTCACTTACGGCAGTCACTCTTCGATTTTTCACTCGAACGTGTGTTTGGCGCAACCTTTCGAAAGCTACTACCGTTGTCCAGCTAGGGAGAACATTTCGAGAGGGGCCGACGTGACCACCACCGCAGACAGTGCCACCATCACTGCCCAGGACCGCTCCCAGAGCCGACTCGAGCCGGTGCATGCCATGAATGACGGGATCATGAATCCGGAGGGGCCCAAGCCCGGCCGTTCGCTGCCCGGCCGACCTCCAGGAATCAGGGCGGACAGCTCGGGTCTCACCGACCGGCAGCGCAGGGTCATCGAAGTCATCCGGGACTCCGTGCAGCGGCGTGGGTACCCGCCTTCGATGCGGGAGATCGGCCAAGCCGTGGGGCTCTCCAGCACCTCGTCGGTCGCCCATCAGCTCATGGCCCTGGAGCGCAAGGGCTTCCTGCGCCGCGACCCGCACCGGCCCAGGGCCTATGAGGTGCGCGGCTCGGACCAGCCGAGCACCCAGCCGACGGACACGACCGGCAAGCCCGCCGCGTCCTATGTCCCGCTGGTCGGCCGGATCGCCGCCGGCGGACCGATCCTCGCCGAGGAGTCGGTCGAGGACGTCTTCCCGCTCCCCCGCCAGTTGGTCGGTGACGGAGAGCTGTTCGTTCTCAAGGTCGTCGGTGACTCGATGATCGAAGCCGCGATCTGCGACGGGGACTGGGTGACGGTCCGCCGCCAGCCGGTCGCGGAGAACGGGGACATCGTCGCCGCGATGCTGGACGGCGAGGCGACGGTCAAGCGCTTCCGCCGCGAGGACGGCCATGTCTGGCTGCTCCCGCACAATGTGGCGTATCAACCGATCCCCGGTGACGAGGCGACGATCCTCGGCAAGGTGGTCGCGGTCCTGCGCCGGGTGTGACGCCTCCACCGGCTCCGACCGGGCCCCGGGACCCTCTGCGCCGGTCCCGGGGCCTGCTGTTTGCCCCGGAACCACGCCCCCGCCGCCCTGGCTGAAGAGCGGCGGCGGAGGCGGTCACTCTCCGGTCGTCATGGTCTGGAACACCAGGCCCCGGATCGTCACGCCCCGGCGGCCTGCGCCGCGGCATCGATCGCCGCGAGGGACCTCCGTACCGTCTGGCCGTCCGTCGTGTACCAGAAATCGGGCAGTGAGGCGCGCAGGAAGCTGCCGTACCGCGCATTGGCCAGCCTCGGGTCCAGTACGGCCACGACACCGCGGTCCCCGCTCGCCCGTACGAGCCGCCCGGCGCCCTGGGCCATCAGCAGGGCGGCATGCGTCGCGGCCACCGCCATGAACCCATTGCCGCCGCCCTCCTCCACCGCCTTCTGCCGAGCGCTCATCAGCGGATCGTCCGGGCGCGGGAAGGGGATCCGGTCCATCACCACAAGCTGGGAGCTGGGCCCCGGCACATCGACGCCCTGCCACAGCGACAGCGTGCCGAACAGACAGGTCTTCGGGTCGGCGGCGAAAGCCTTGATCAGCTCGCCCAGTGTCTCCTCGCCCTGGAGCAGGATCGGCGCGTCCAGCCTGCCGCGCAGCTCCTCGGCGGCGGCCTGAGCCGCCCGCATCGAGGAGAACAGACCGAGCGTACGGCCACCGGCCGCCTCCACCAGCCCCGCCAGCTCGTCCATCATGTCGCCGCGCGACCCCTCGCGCCCCGGTGTGGCGAGATGGCGGGCGACATAGAGGATGCCCTGCTTGCGGTAGTCGAAGGGCGAGCCGACATCGATGCCCTTCCACTGCGGAATGTCGTCCCCCTCCGTCCCCTCTGGCGCCAGTCCCAGCGAGGCGCCCACCCCGTTGAAGTCACCGCCGAGCTTGAGCGTGGCAGAGGTGAGGACGACGGAGCGGTCGGTGAAGAGCTTCTCCCTCAGCAGCCCGGACACCGAGAGCGGAGCCACCCGCAACGAGGCCCCGAAGCGGTCGTGCCGCTCGTACCAGACGACGTCGTACTCGGACCCGTTGGCGATCCGCTCCGCCACGGCGTGCACGGACTCGACAGACGCCAGCGCCTGCTTCCGTACGACATCCTCGTCCTGTACGGACTTGTCGCGGGTCGAGCCCAGCGCCGAGATCACCGTGCGAGCCGCGTCGCGCAGCGCCATCAGCGCATAGCCGAGATCCTCGGGGACCTCTTCGAGCCGCCCGGGCAGGGCCAGCTCCATCAGCCGCTCGAAGCCTTCGGCCGCCGTCTGGAGGGCGTCCGCCGCCTTCTCGTTCACCAGCTTCGCCGAGCGGCGCACAGCACGGTTCACCTGCCCCGGAGTCAGCTCGCCGGTGGCGGCGCCGGTCACCCGGGAGACCAGCTCATGGGCCTCGTCGACGATCAGCACCTCATGCTGCGGAAGCACTGGCGCGCCCTCTATGGCGTCGATCGCGAGCAGGGCGTGGTTGGTCACGACGACCTCGGCGAGCTTGGCCCGCTCCCGCGCCAGTTCCGCGAAGCACTCCGCGCCATAGGCGCACTTCGTCGCGCCCAGGCACTCCCGCGACGAGACGGACACCTGCGACCAGGCGCGGTCCGAGACCCCGGGCGTCAGATCGTCCCGGTCGCCCGTCTCGGTCTCATCCGCCCAGTCCCGCATCCGCAGCAGGTCCATGCCCAGCTTGCTGGACGGCGCGGCCGCCTCGAACTGGTCGAAGAGCCCGTCCTCCTCGTCCTGCGGCACCCCCTCGCGCAGCCGGTGCAGACAGAGATAGTTGGACCGGCCCTTGAGCATGGCGAACTCGGGCCGTCTGCGCAGCAGCGGATGCAGCGCCTCGACCGTGCGCGGAAGGTCGCGCTCCACGAGCTGGCGCTGGAGCGCGAGGGTCGCGGTGGCCACCACGACCCGCTCTCCGTGGGCCAGGGCGGGCACGAGATAGCCGAGTGACTTTCCGGTGCCGGTGCCGGCCTGGACCAGCAGATGGGACGAGGTGTCGATGGCCTCGGCGACGGCTTCGGCCATGGTGACCTGGCCGGGCCTTTCCACGCCGCCGACGGAGCTGACGGCGGCGTGGAGGAGTTCGGGGAGTGATGGCTTCGTCATAGCCCGACCCACCCTACGGCTCACCACTGACAACAGCGATCACTCGCGGCGGCTCCCGGCCGCCAGCGGATTGGGCACCGTACCGTGCACGGCGGCGTGCGGCCGCTCGGACCGGTCGCGGTATCCGTCGAGGTGGAGGCGGTTGCGGTTGAGGCAGAGCCGCTCGATACGCGGGGTGAGCAGGTCGAACGTGGCGAAGCGCTCCTTCAGCTCCGGGAACCGCACGTGGTGGCGCAGGATCTCCGCCCGTACGAGGGACCAGAACTCGTCCTCAGGCACCCCGAGTTGCTCCTCGCACAGGGGTGCCAGATAGCGGAAGACACCGACGAAGAGCCCTGAATGGATGAACTGGGTGAGGAAGCCCGGCTCCTCGGTCAGCAGGATGTCCTTCACGTCGCGCGGCATCGTGCCGTGCTCGGGCAGCGGCTGCGCGCTGATGTTCACATCGTCCACGAAGTCCTTGATCGCCAGCCGTACCGGGACGTCCTGGCCGTCGAAGACGACGATGGCGTTCTCGCCGTGCGGGGAGAAAACGGTTCCGTAGCGGTAGAGGAAGTGCAGCAGCGGCGGGAGCAGCGCCGCGAAGAGCCGCTGGAGCCAGTCCTCGGGCGTGAGACCGGAGCGGGAGACGAGTTCGGCGGTGAACGCCCGTCCCTCTGGATCCGTATGGATGAGGGAGGCGAGCGTACGGGCACGCTCCCCGGGGGCGAGCCGGGTCTCCAGGGGCTCGCGCCAGATCGCGCCGAGCAGTTCCTTGTACTGGTACGGGACTTCCGGGAGCTGGTCGTACAGCGGGTGCTCGACCGTCACCGAGGCGACCTCGCCCAGCAGGATCACCCCGCATTCGTCGCGCAGGAACGGGTCGGCGTCACGGATGCCGTGGACCCATGCGGTGACGGCGGGGGCGGCGAGGGTGCGCTCGGTGGGCAGTCCGCGCCAGACCAGGGTGTTGAGGATGGACAGGGGCAGTTTGACGGTGTGCCGGTCGGGCCGACCGATGTTGAGGAACGTACGGATGGACTGCTGCGGCAGGCGGAGATCACCGTCGGTCGGGAGCGGGACGATCGCTCCCCCGGCTATGGCGGGCGCGTAGAGCGGGAGCAGGACCTCGTCCCACTGCCAGGGGTGTACGGGCAGATAGAGATAGGCGGCCGGGTCCAGGCCCCGGTCCCGGAGGACGGTGTCGAAGCGCTCGCGGACTGCCGGATCGAGTTCCCTGGCGTAGAGCAGGTCGGGGGTGTCCAGGGCGGGGACTCCCCGGTAGGCGGCAAGGGCGGTGCTGACCGCGATCCAGGGCAGCGGGGCCGGTCTGCGGGCCTCGGGCGCCCAGCGCGCCGTATCGGTGGCGGAGAAACCGACGCGGCCCTTGTTGAGGACGAGCCAGGGGTGGCCGGTCTGGTGTCCTTCGAGGTCGGCGTAGCCCAGATCGGCGAGGCGTGCCGCGCTGAGGGCGGTGTGGTCGAGCCGGGCGTCCGCTGCGAGGGTCGCGGTGAGTTCGCGGACGAGATGGCCGAGGGTCTCGCCGTCGAGCCCGAGCACCCGGCGGGCGAGCGGCAGAAAGGCCAGCGGGTCGGTGAAGGGTCTGTTCCGGTACCGGATGGAGCCGGGGTCGACGCGCCAGTCGCCGTAGGCGCCCCGGGTGGCACGGAAGAGGAGCGATTCTCCGGCGTCGAGGGTGAGGTCGTAGTGGCCGACGGCACCGGGGACGGGCGCCGGTTCGATGATCTCCTCGTACGCGAATTCCCCGAGCAGTTTGGCGAGGAGCCGGCCGGCGGCCCGGTCCCAGGACTGGGGGTTCAGCTCCGGCGGGGAGAACAAGGGCACGGTGGAGCCGGGCAGGGCGGTGGAGTCACGGCCGGCCGTGGAGCTGTGGGCAGGAGCGGTGGAGTCGTGGCTGGCAGGGGAGTCGTGGGTGGCAGGGGACTTCGGCACGAGGACTCCTCGGGACGGGACCGGTGTGGATCGAGCGGTGTATCCACAGCCGCCGGAAGCGGCTGAGAGTGGGGGCGAGCAAGGGGCAGGCGCAGGCGGGCCGGCCAGGGACCGTTCAGAGCCGGTCGCGCAGGGCGCGGTCGCGCACCATGAGAGCGGCTCGTTTGCCGGGCAGATCGACCTCCGAGAAGAAGCGGAAGCCTGCGCTCAGGAAGGCGGAGACGGACGGGGTGTTGCGCAGGTCGGGTTCGGCGATGACGCGCCCGCAGCGGGGCCGGTGGTCGAGGATGAGATCGGAGACGGCTCTGAGCAGGACGGTCCCGACCCCGCGCCCGCGGTCGGCGACGCCTCCGAGTAGGAGATGGATCCCGGTGTCGTGCGGACGGGCCGGGTAGTGGCGGGCGAGCGGGTCCAGGTCCGCGCGGTAGATCTCCCAGTAGCTCATCGGAACCCCGTCCAGAACACCGAGGCACGGGACGCTCCGGCCGTCGCCGTCGAGCTGGGGCCGCAGATGGGCGGCGGTCACGGATTCCGGCCCTGCCAGCTCCCAGAAGGCGGCCACAGCGGGATCGTTCATCCAGCGGCTGACCAGCGACAGATCGCGCTCGATACAGACGGGTACGAGCCGGAAGGCACCGGCGGAGGTGGGGGTGGCACCCCAGCCACCCGGGGTGTCGAGCAGATCACCGGCCATCGGAGCGGGGGCGGGCCGCGGCGGTACGACCGCCTGCCCGCCCCCTCCGAACAGTGCGGTCAACTCATCGGTGAGCCGTAGGTCGACGGTGTCCTCGGTGCCCCCGCCGGGGTGCGGGGCGGGGCCGGCTCCACTGCCGGTGCTCGCGTCGGCGGGAGGCATGGGGCGGTCTCCTCTCAGCAGTTCGGACGGGTCGCGTTCCTTCAGAGCCGGACCGGTGACGGATCAATGGCGTATGAGCCGCGGATCAGTGGCGGGCCGGTCGCGTACGAAGCACATCAATGGCGCAGTGGGTTCGTGATGGTGACATACACGGACTGGGTGTCAACAGGCCCCACCAGCTCGTCGAGACCGTGCAGCCGGGTCAGCAGATTGGCCTTGCAGCGCAGAGTGGCGGGCTCCAGCAGCCGTCCGGGCAGCGGCGAGCCGAGTTCCGCCGCTCCGGCCAGAAACTGCCTGAAGGCGGCGAGAAGGACACGTTCGTCGGCGAGTCCCTGCGCACCGAACGCGCCGATCAGGCCGAAGACATTGTTGATGCCGAGGTAGTAGGCGAAGCGCTCGTCGGTGACCTCGTCGGAGACGAAGGTGTCGCTGACCGAGCCGATGCCGGGAAGGCGGCGCTCCAGCGAGGCCCGGTGGGACTCACGGAAGTAGTAGCCCTGGTTGTCGCGGTAGCGGCCCCCGACGGGCCAGCCGTCGGTGTCGAGGAGCACCAGGGTGTTCTGCTGATGGGCCTCCAGGGCGATCCCGGCCGTACCGTCCAGCCAGAGCACCGGGCGTACGACCTGGTCCAGATAGCGCAGAAACCACTCGGCGGACACGGCGGCACGCGACCGGCCGGTACGGGCCGCCAGCGTACGGACGATCTCCGCGAGCCGCGAGTGGGTGCCCGTGCGGCCGGGATACGGGCGCGGAGCGGTCAGCGCGGCGATACAGACGGCGTCGTCCCCGGGCGCGAACGGATTGTGGCGCACCATCACATCGAGCCCGCCGACCGGTTCCCCCTCCGGGGTGTCGACGGCGAGCCAGGCGGGATCGCGGACGATGTCGAAACCGGGGTGCGCGGCCTGCCACTCCTTGCCGAGGCCGCTGCGGAGCAGCCGGTGCACCTCGACGCCCCGGTGGAGTTCCTTGCGGAGGTTCTCACGGCGCGAGTTGGTGATCCGTACGCCGAGCGAGAGCTTGAGCATGGTGGGAGCGTCGGACCGGTGGACCGTACGAATCGAGGAGGTGGGGTGCCAGGGCGCGCCATGGGGGCCCAGGTCGTGCAGGAGGCCGGCGTCGAGGAGCGCGGCCACGGCGGGGCGGTGCTTCAACTCGCGTGCCTGCCAGGGGTGGAGGGGCAGCGGGACGGTGTTACCGGGCAGGGGTACGTCCCCGATGAGGCGGGTGGTGAGCAGTTCCGCGGGGATGACGCGGCCCTGTTCGGTCCAGGCCGAGTCGGTGGCGAGTACGGACCGGTCGACGGCCATCCAGTGCAGCGGGAAGGAGCCGCGCAACTCGGGTGAGTAGAGCCGGGCCTCGGCCTCCGAGAGCCCTTCGCGGCTCTTGGGCGTGGGGTGCAGGGGGTGGCCGAGGACGAGCGACTGCTCGGCGGTGAGGAAGAGATCCGTACCGGCGGGGCCGCCGGGGTCCCGGCGCCGGTCGGCGATGAACTCGGCGGTGTGGCCGAGGGAGTTGGCGACCCGGCCGACCAGATCGGCTCCCTGGTGGCGGCCGCCCTCCCGGCCGAGCAGCGCGGCGACGGTGACGGCCTCGGCGGCCGGGGCGTCCTGAGGCGCGTTCTCCAGGAAGGGCATGCCGAAGCGGTGCCAGCCCGTGGCGGACCAGTACCGGACGGGAACGAGCAGGGCGGTGCCGCTGGCGGTGAGCGGGATCCGCAGCACGGTGCCGTCGGGGCGCGGCAGGCCGGTCTCCCTGACCCAGCAGCGCAGCAGATTCTCGGTGGCCGCCGCGTCGGCTGCCTTGAGCGGGTCAGGGTGGTCGAGCTGGTCGGCCGCCGGAGGGCCGGCGAACGGGCCTGCCGGGGTGGCGGGTTCGCCGTCGAAGCCGCCTTCGGACTGCCGTGGCACCGTCGGGGATCCGGCGGTACGGGCGGCCCGCGCCGGGGCCTGCCCGCCCTGGTGTCCTCGGGGGTGGTCGGTGGAACGGGCGTCGGCCTCGGGCACTTCGGGTGAGGGTGTGGGGTTCACGCGGGCTTCCTTGTGAGGGTGTCCGGGATGTCCTGGATGGCCGGGGCGTCCGGCGGATCTGTGTCCTGAGGATCCGGCGGATCCCGGACGTCCCGGGTGGCCAGCGTGTCCGGGGCGTCCCGGGCCGGCGTCGGCGGTGTCCTGGGTCATGGGCACGGGTCCGTTCCGCTCCGGCGCGGCGCTGTACGTTCGGCGGCGGCGAGGGCGTCGGCAAAGCGGTCCAGGACCGCGACGGCCTGTTCGTCGGTGAGTGTGAGCGGAGGGAGCAGCCGCACGACGGATGAACGGTGACCGCCCAGTTCGACGATGAGGCCACGGTTCAGGCACTCGCGCTGGACGGCGGCGGCGAGTACGGGGTCCGGCGGCGCGGGGTCGCCGGGGGCCGGAGCGACGAGTTCCACACCGATCATCAGACCACGCCCGCGTACGTCTCCGACACAGCGGTGGGTCGCGGCCAGGCCCTGAAGCTGTCCCAGCATCCGCGCGCCGAGGACCGCGGCGCGGCCGGCCAGCCCGTTCTCCCGTACGTACGCGAGGGTCGCGGCGCCCGCCGCCATCGCGAGCTGATTGCCCCGGAAGGTGCCCGCGGGGGTTCCGGGCGGCCAGCAGTCGAGGTCCGCGTGGTGGACGATCAGAGCCAGTGGGAGGGAGCCGCCGATCGCCTTGGAGAGCACCATCACATCGGGGACGATCCCGCTGTGCTCCACGGCCCACAAGGCACCGGTCCGCCCCACCCCGGTCTGCACCTCGTCCGCGATGAGCGGAATGGACCGCTCCGCCGTCAGTTCGCGCATTCTTCGTAGCCAGGTGTCGGGCGCGGGGATCACTCCGCCCTCACCCTGGACGGGTTCCAGGATCATTCCGGCGGGGACCGGTGCCGCTCCCCTGGGGTCGTCGAGCAGATCCTCGGTCCAGCGCGCGGCCAGTTCCGCGCCGCGTTCGCCGCCGACGCCGAACGGGCAGCGGTAGTCGTACGGATAGGGCAGCCGGACCACCCGTGCGTCCCGGGCACCGGCTGAGGCCGCGAGGGCCCCGGCCGTCAGTCCATGGCTCGCTCCGGTGAAGGCGAGCAGGGTGTCACGGCCGGTGGCGGTACGGACGAGGGTGAGGGCGGCCTCGACGGCATCGCTGCCCGCGGGGCCGCAGAACCGCACCCGGGCGTTCTCGGCGAACCGCCGTGGCAGGGTCGCCAGCAGCTCGGTGGTGAAGGCGTCCTTGACCGGGGTCGCGAGGTCGGGGACATGTAACGGAGCACCCGAGTCGAGGACTTTCCTGATCGCTTCGAGAACGACCGGATGGTTGTGCCCGAGCGCGAGGGCGCCCGCTCCTGAGCCGCAGTCCAGATACCGCCGCCCGTCCGCCCCTTCGATCGTGATCCCCCGGGCCCGCACCGGCACGATGGGCAGCGACCGCGCATAGGTACGGGCCGCCGTTTCACGCAGGGGCTGGCGCCGGAGAATGCCCTCGTGCGCGACGGTGGGCGCCGCCGGAGCTGGTTCGGTCACGGCCACGGCTGTCGGTCCTCCCGCTGTCACGGTTCGGTCACATGTCAGTACGGCGCTCGTCCGGTGAATGTTCGACGGTGAAGCCTGCCCCGTCCCTCGTATGTACCAACGACGCGGAATGCCCCGGATCACGGGCTGACCAAAGATCCTTGCCGTTGGAAACCGGTCAGGGATCAGGCCGGAAACCGCTCACGGAACCGCAGCCCTGCCGTACGCCGTCCCCATCGGCACCCGGCATAGTGGAGGGTCTTGTCCTGGCCCCGACACCGAGGCCGGGACTCGTCATTCGCTTTCCGTACGAACCGTTCCGAAACTGTTCCGAAGTCCCAGGGGGATCACGCCATGCGACCCATTCGCCCGACGCTCGCCGCACGCCGTGGAAGGAGCACCCGGCGCGGATTCCCCGCCCTGGCCGCGGTCTCGGTCGCCGCGACGCTCGCGCTGACGGCCACCGCCTGCGGGCCGGGCGAGGAGAACGCCGCGGCCGAGCCGAGCGCCGCGGCCGACGGCCAGATCACGATTCCGGACGATCTCAAGGACCGGCTCAAGGAGCACGGGATCGATGTGGACAAGTGGCGCAACGGCGAATGGAAGAACTGGGACAAGGACAAGTGGCTGCGTGAGGCCAGGGACTTCGTCAACCCGATCATCGAGGACCTCTGGGACCCGGACAGGATGCGGGACGCGGAGCAGCCGCCCGAGCGGCCCGTCAAGGAGCAGGACATCTCCGGCGACGCGGGAGTCACCGACCCGACTCCTCAGCCCGTCACCGCGCAGGAGGTGAACACGCCGTACGGGGAGAACGCGGCCGAGTCGGGCAAGCTGTTCTTCGACGGGCCCGAGGGATCGATGGTCTGCTCGGCGACCGTGGTCCAGGACCCGGCCCACCCCGGCAAGTCCAACATGGTCTGGACGGCGGGCCATTGTGTGCACGCGGGCAAGGCCGGCGGCTGGTACCGCAACCTCGCCTTCGTCCCCTCGTACAACAACGACGGCCTGTCGATGGCGGAGTCGGAGAACGCCCCCCAGGAGCAGATCGCACCGCACGGAGTGTGGTGGGCGGACTGGGCACAGACCTCCGAGCAGTGGATAGCCCAGGGCGCGTCGTCCGGCGGTCAGGGCGCTCCGTACGACTTCGCGGTCATCCATGTCACCCCGGAGAAGGGCAGCACCGCCACCTCGCTGGAGGAGACGGTCGGTTCGGCGCTTCCGGTGGACTTCAACGCCCCGGCCACGCCGCAGATCGCGAGCATGACGGCGACCGGCTATCCGGCGGCGCCGCCGTACGACGGCCAGAAGCTCTTCCAGTGCGAGGACAAGCCGGGCCGGCTGTCGCTGAACGCCGAGGACCCGACGATGTACCGCGTCGGCTGCACCATGACGGGCGGTTCGTCCGGCGGCGGCTGGGTGGCGGCGGGCCAGGACGGCAAGCCCGCGCTGGTCTCCAACACCTCCATAGGCCCGGTCACCGCGGGCTGGCTGGCCGGACCGCGCCTCGGCGATGTCGCCAAGGGCATCTACGACGGCGTCAGCGAGAAGTTCGCAGGCCAGTAGGGCCGGCAGAGCGGCACCACGTCGCGTATCCCGTACAACCGATGGCCCGCCCCCTCACCGCGAGGGGGCGGGCCATCGGCCCATGTGCGCACAGGACGCAAGGTCCGTACGGTCAGCGTGCCACCGGCACATACGGCGCGAGCGCCGCCGCCAGCTCCTCATGGACCCGGGCCTTGAGCACCGTGCCCTCGGGGGTGTGCTCCTCGGAGAGCACCTCGCCCTCGGCATGCACCCGCGAGACCAGTCCGCCCTCCGTGTACGGCAGGAGGACCTCCACCTCGACCTCGGGCCGGGGCAGTTCGGCGTCGATCAGCGCGAGCAGCTCGCCGATTCCGGTGCCCGTACGCGCCGAGACGGCGATCGCGTGCCGCTCCATGCGCATCAGACGCTGGAGGACCAGCGGATCGGCCGCATCGGCCTTGTTGATCACCACGACCTCGCGTACGTTCACGGCGCCCACATCGCGGATCACCTCGCGCACCGCCGCGATCTGCTCCTCCGGCGCCGGGTGCGAGCCGTCCACCACATGCAGGATCAGATCGGAGTCACCGACCTCCTCCATGGTGGAGCGGAACGCCTCGACGAGGTGGTGCGGCAGATGCCGGACGAATCCGACGGTGTCGGCCAGCGTGTAGACCCGGCCGCTGGGGGTCTCGGCCCGGCGCACGGTCGGGTCGAGGGTCGCGAACAGCGCGTTCTCCACGAGCACGCCCGCGCCCGTGAGCCGGTTGAGCAGCGAGGACTTGCCCGCGTTGGTGTATCCGGCGATGGCGACCGACGGCACCCGGTGGCGCCGCCGCTCCTGGCGCTTGATCTCGCGGCCGGTCTTCATCTCCGCGATCTCCCGGCGCATCTTCGCCATCTTCTCGCGGATCCGCCGCCGGTCCGTCTCGATCTTGGTCTCACCGGGGCCTCGGGTGGCCATACCGCCACCGCCGCCGCCACCCATCTGCCGGGACAGCGACTGACCCCAGCCGCGCAGCCTCGGCAGCATGTACTGCATCTGGGCCAGCGCGACCTGTGCCTTGCCCTCACGGGACTTGGCGTGCTGGGCGAAGATGTCCAGGATCAGGGCCGTACGGTCGACGACCTTGACCTTGACGACATCTTCGAGGTGGATGAGCTGGCCGGGGCTCAGCTCTCCGTCGCACACCACGGTGTCGGCGCCGCTGTCCAGCACCAGGTCCCGCAGCTCCTGGGCCTTGCCGGAGCCGATATAGGTGGCCGGATCGGGCTTGTCCCGCCGCTGGATCACTCCGTCGAGCACCAGCGCGCCCGCAGTCTCGGCGAGGGCCGCCAGCTCGGCGAGGGAGTTCTCCGCCTCCCCCACGGTGCCCGTGGTCCACACGCCGACCAGCACGACCCGCTCAAGGCGGAGCTGCCGGTACTCGACCTCGGTGACGTCCTCCAGCTCGGTGGAGAGACCCGCCACACGCCGTAGCGCGGCGCGGTCGGAGCGGTCGAACTGGTCGCCGTCCCGCTCGCCGTCGATCTCGAAGCTCCAGGCGACATCCTCTTCCATCAGGGCATCGGCCCGGAGGCTGTCCGTGCGGTGGTTCGCGAAGCTCTGCGTGTCCTGGGAAGGGGAAGAAGAGGAGGTCATTGGATCCTTACGTCGCATGGAAGGCCGTCGAATGCCGACCGCTGTTGTCACAACGCGTGACGATCCGGAATGATTCCCGGCGCCGCCGACATCTCGATGGTGACACGGTTCCGCCCGGCCGTCACTCGTGTTTGCGCCCCGGCTCTCCCGCCCGCTCTCACGCTCCGTCGCGGGACCGCGCCACACCGGGCGGCACGGCGGCGGCTCCCGGGCGGTGCCGCGCGTCCCGTGCCGGATCACGGTCACCGGGGTCGGTCCGCCAGTCCGGGTGACCCGGCATCGGCGGGGTCGTCCGCCCGTACAGCCACTCCTTGAAGAATCCCGAGAGATCGCGCCCGGAGATCCGTGAGGCCAGCGCGGTGAAGTCCGCCGTGGTGGCCGTCCCGTCCCGGTGGATCCGTACCCAGTCCCGTTCCAGCCGCTGGAACGCGGCGTGGCCGATCCGCTGCCGCAGCGCGTAGAGGACCAGGGCGCTGCCGTCGTACACGACCGGCCGGAAGAGACTGATCGGCTGGCCCGGGGTCGGCGGTTCCGGGGCGGCGGGAGGTCCGCCGGCCGACCGCCAGCGGTCGGAGTTGCGGTACGCGTTGCGCATCCGCGTCTCCAGTGACTTCTTGGCGTGCTCCTCCGCGTACCGCGCCTCGTACCAGGTCGCGTGGCCCTCGTTCAGCCAGAGGTCCGACCAGGTGCGCGGCGAGACGCTGTTCCCGAACCAGTGATGGGCCAGCTCATGGACCATGATCGAGTCGACGTACCACTCGGGGTACTCCGGACGGGTGAACAGGGAGCGCTCGAACAGCGTGAGGGTCTGTGTCTCCAGCTCGAAGCCCGTGTCCGCGCCGGCGATCAGCATGCCGTACGTCTCGAAGGGGTACGGCCCCACCTCGCGCTCCATCCAGCGAAGGTGACCGGGCGTCTTGGCGAGCCAGCGCTCCAGTTTCGCGCGGTCGGCGGCCGGCACCACATCCCGTACGGGCAGTCCGTGCGGCCCCTCACGATGGACCACGGCCGAGTTCCCGATCGAGACCTGTGCGAGTTCCGTGGCCATGGGGTGGTGGGTGCGGTAGGTCCAGATCGTGGTTCCGCCGTGGCGGGTCTTCGCCACGGGGAGTCCGTTGGCCACCGCGGTCAGCCGCTCGGGCGTGGTGATACGGAAGGTGAAGTAGGCCTTGTCGGCGGGGTGGTCGTTGCTCGGGAACACACGGCGCGCGGCATCGGCCTGGTTGGCCATCGCCAGTCCGTCGGTGGTGCGCAGCCAGCCGCCGTCCTTGCCGTCCGTCTCACTGGTGTGATGAACGGTGATCCGCATCCGCGCGCCCGCGTCGATCGCGCCCCGCGGAGTGACCACCAGGTCCTCCCCGGCTGTCGCGAACCTCGCGGGGGTGCCGTTGACCTCGACCGAGCGGACTCTGCCCTGGGTGAAGTCGAGGTTGACGCGTTCCAGCCGCTCGGTCGTCAGGGCGTCGATCCTGGTGACGGCGTCCAGCGGCTTGGTGTTGTCGCCGCCGTAGGTGAAGGCGAGGTCATAGGCGGTCACGTCGTAACCGGGGTTGCCGAGATACGGGAAGAGGGGGTCGCCGATACCGAGAGGCTCGGGCGGGGGCAGTGTCGCGGCGACGAGGGTGGCCGAGGCAGCGGCGGCCAGCAGGGCGGCGCGCAGTCGGCGAGAGATGAACGGCATGGTGTACGGCTATCAGCGCCTGCCCTCACCCGTCCGGCGGCGCGCTCCGTACCCACCCGAAAGGGGCAGGTCGGAGCGCGGAAGCCCGCCGGATGCCGTGCTGTCGCGCGGTTGACGAGGGCCCGCTTCAGGCGGTCGCCGGATGCTGGGCGCGGCTCACGTCGTACACCCCCGGCACATCGCGCATCGCGCGCATCAGGGCGGACAGGCCCGCCGCGTCGGGCAGTTCGAGGGTGTAGGTGTGCCGTACGCGCTGTTCGCTGGGCGGCTCCACGGTGGCCGAGACGATCGCCGCGCCCGCCGTGGCGATCGTCTCCGTGAGATCGGCGAGCAGCCGGGGCCGCCCGAAGGACTCGACGTACAGCGTGACCGTGCACTCCGAGGCGTCCCCCCAACTCACCGCGACCGGCTCGCGGTCCAGTGCCCGCATCCGGTCCACCGCCCGGCACTCCTGCCGGTGGACCCTGACCACACCGCCGCGGACCGGGAAGCCGGTGACGGCGTCGGGTGGTACGGGGGTGCAGCAGCCGGCCAGCCGTACGGTCGCTCCCGGCAGGTCCACCACGGCATTGGCGGTGGAGCGCCGGTCCGCGGTGGGGGCGTGGGAGGCGCGGGGCGCGGCATCGGGCGGCCGCACCGCTTCGGGGTGCGCGGCCAGCCATCCGGTGATGGCGATCCTGGCGGCGGCGGTACGGGCATGGTCCAGCCACTCGGGAGAGGGTCCGGAGGCCGCGTCCTGGGCCAGCAGGAGCTGGACCGTGTCGCCGTCGCTCAGGACCGTGCTCAGCGGCGCCAGACGCCCGTTGACCCTGGCCCCCAGACAGCGGTGCGCGGCCTCGCCGTACTGCGCGTACGCGGCGTCCACACAGGTCGCCCCGGCCGGCAGCCCGAGGAGCCCGCCCTCGGCGCGGAAGACCGTGATCTCCCGGTCCTGGGCGAGGTCCGCGCGGAGCGTCGTCCAGAAGGTGTCCGGGTCGGGTGCGGCCTGCTGCCACTCCAGTAGCCGGGAGAGCCAGCCGGGTCTGGTCGGGTCGGTCCGCTCGCCGTCCTGGGTCTCCGCGCCCGCCCCCGGCCCCGTACCGTCCGCCGGTCCCGGACCGTCGACCGACGCGTACGGATTGCCGAGCGCGACGACTCCGGCCTCGGCGACCTTGTGCATCTGGTGCGTACGGATGAGGACTTCGGCGACCGCGCCGTCCGGGCCCGCGACGGCCGTGTGGAGCGACTGGTACAGATTGAACTTGGGCGCGGCGATGAAGTCCTTGAACTCGGAGATCACCGGGGTGAAGCAGGTGTGCAGCTCGCCCAGCACCGCGTAACAGTCCGCGTCCTCACCGACCAGCACCAGCAGCCTGCCGAAGTCCGTGCCGCGCAGCTCGCCGCGTTTGAGCCTGGACCGGTGTACGGAGACGAAGTGCCGTGGCCGTACGAGTACTTCGGCGGCGATGCCCGCCTCCCGCAGCACGCGTCTGACGTCCTCGGAGATGGCCGCGAGGGCATCGCCCGTGGTGGCGTTCTCCGCGATCAGGGCGCGGGTGTGGGCGTACTCCTCGGGATGGAGGATCGCGAAGACCAGATCCTCCAGCTCGGTCTTGAGCGCCTGGACGCCGAGCCGTTCGGCGAGCGGGATGAGCACGTCCCGGGTGACCTTGGCGATACGGGCCTGCTTCTCCGGGCGCATCACCCCGAGGGTGCGCATGTTGTGCAGCCGGTCGGCGAGCTTGATCGACATCACCCGGACATCGTTGCCAGTGGCGACGAGCATCTTCCGGAAGGTCTCCGGCTCGGCGGCGGCGCCGTAGTCGACCTTCTCCAGCTTGGTCACGCCGTCGACCAGATAGCAGACCTCGTCGCCGAACCCGGCGCGCACCTGGTCGAGCGTCACCTCGGTGTCCTCGACGGTGTCGTGGAGGAGCGAGGCGGTCAACGTCGTGGTCTCGGCGCCCAGTTCGGCGAGGATCAGGGTGACGGCCAGCGGATGCGTGATGTAGGGCTCGCCGCTCTTGCGGAACTGTCCGCGGTGCGAACTCTCCGCGAGGACATACGCCTTGCGCAGTACGGAGAGGTCGGCGTCCGGGTGGTGCGCGCGGTGCGCGTCCGCGACATGGCCCATGGCGTCCGGCAGCCGGTCCCTGGAGGCGGGTCCCAGTAACGCGGCCCTGCCGAGCCGACGGAGGTCGATCCGGGGAAGGCCGCGTCTGCGACTGTGGGCACCAGGGCTGGTGGCCTCTGCACTCATGGGCGCCTCCGGGCAGCTTCGACCGGCGGTGCGAAGAACGGGAACGCCCTCCGGGCCGGTGCTTGATGCTACCGAGCCCACCACGTGGAGCAGTCCCGCTCCCGCCCGGCGTGAAACGGATCACCCATTCGAGCGAAGCCCCAGCGAACCTCACGGACGCCCCGGGCCCCCGAAGCTCCAGGTCACGGAAACCCCGGTCACGGAAAGCCCTAGCCCTGGACGGTCGCGAGCCAGTGCGGGTCGATGTGTCCCTCCGCGACGATCACGGCCGGCCCGGTCATCTCGATCCCTCCGTCCGGCCGTTCCGTGATGAGCAGCCGCCCGCCGGGGAGATCCACGGTGTACGTGACGGGGGCGCCGGTCACGGCCGGGTCGGCGCCGTCCCTGCGGGCGGCGGCCACGGCCACGGCGCAGGCGCCCGTACCGCAGGAGCGGGTCTCACCCGAGCCGCGTTCGTGCACCCGCATGGCGACATGGCGCGGGCCGCGGGAGACGACGAATTCGACATTGACACCGTCCGGGTAGACGGACGAGGGGCTGACCGGTGGCTCGGTGAGCAGAGCGCCCGCGTGCGCGAGGTCGTCGACGAACGCGACCGCGTGCGGATTGCCCATGTTGACGTTACGGGCGGGCCAGGCACGGCCGCCGACAGTGACCGTGACGCCCTGCTCGGGGAGCACGGCGCGCCCCATGTGGACCGTGATGTCGCCGTCCCTCGCGGGACCTCCGGCCGGGCCCGTGCCCTTGGCGAGGTGCGCCCGCTTCACCCCGGCGCGGGTCGCCACGGCCAGATCGCCCGCCTCCACCAGTCCCGCGCGCTGGAGATAGCGGGCGAAGACGCGGACGCCATTGCCGCACATCTCGGCGACCGATCCGTCTGCGTTGCGGTAGTCCATGAACCACTCGGCCTCGGCCGCCATGTCGTGTGCCTCGGGGTGCGCGGCGGACCGTACGACATGGAGCAGCCCGTCGGCGCCTATGCCGGCCCGGCGGTCGCACAGGGCGGCGACGGCCCTGGCGGGCAGGTCGACGGTGTTGTCCGGGTCGGGGACGATCACGAAGTCGTTCTCGGTCCCATGGCCCTTGAGGAAGGCGATCGGAGTGGTCTGCGAGGTGCTCACGGGCCCATCGTACGAGCAGCCACCGACAAGGGCCGCCGCTCCGCGGCCGACGGGATCTCCCACGTCCCCGCACCGGCCCGGCGCCCCGGCCCCGCCGGTCCTGCGCCGTGGTCAGCGCAGCCGGGCGACCCGCCAGACGGCGAGGGCGACCAGTGCGGCGGCCACGGTCACGTACAGGGCGATGACCCGCCAGTCGGGCCGTTCCCCGGAGGCTCGGGACGGCAGCCCCGGCCAGGTGTGGCCGACCCGGCTGGCGGCCATCATGCCCCAGCCCGCGGCGCAGCAACTGATCAGGAGTCCCAGCATGGCGACAACCGCCCCGCCGTCCCCGGTGCCGAAGGCGAGGGGGAACGCGAACATCAGGGAACCGATCGCCGCGAGCCCCACGATGGGCGCGAGCTGCCAGATCCGCAGCCGTCGCTGGGGCCGCAGCTCGACCTCGACCTCGGCCGTCACGGTCTGCTCTTCCGGCCCGTCGGGACTCAGTCCCGGAGCGTCGTTCCGCGTGTCCGGTACGGTTGGTTCTCTGTCACGAGGGCCGGCCTCCATCGCCACGCGCCCTCCCCATTCGGACTCCACTGGCCGATCGATGCCCGATGGTCGATCGATGCTCGATGATGGCACGCCCGGAGGGACCGCACGCACGAGCGGAGCGTCCCGATGCCATCACGTGATCAGGCTGTGACCGCTCGTTCGACCAACGCCAGCGCCCGGTGCGGGAGTTCCTCCCGCTGCTCCGTTCCGCCGCCCAGCCAGTGCACCCGTGAGTCGCGGCGGAACCATGAATCCTGGCGGCGCGCGAAGCGTTTGGTGGCGCGTACGGTCTCGGCGCGCGCCTCTTCGTCGGTGCACTCCCCCGCGAGCGCCGCGAGCACCTGCTGGTAGCCGAGCGCGCGCGAGGCGGTACGTCCCCGGCGCAGCCCCTGGCGCTCCAGGGTGCGCACCTCGTCCACGAGTCCGGCCTCCCACATCCGGTCCACCCGCTGTGCGATGCGGATGTCCAGCTCGGGCCGGGCGACATCGACGCCGATCTGGACGGTGTCGTAGACGGCGTCATGGCCGGGGAGATTGGCGGTGAAGGGCTTGCCGGTGATCTCGATGACCTCCAGCGCCCGGACGATACGGCGGCCGTTGCTGGGCAGGATCGCGCGGCCGGCCTGGGGGTCGGCGGCGGAGAGCCGGGCGTGCAGGGCGCCCGAGCCGCGCGTGGTCAGCTCCTTCTCCAGCCTGGCGCGCACCTCGGGGTCGGTGCCGGGAAAGTCGAGGGCGTCAATGGCTCCCCGTACGTACAGCCCCGAGCCGCCCACCAGGACGGGGGTACGGCCCGCCGCCAGCAGCCGGTCGATCTCGGCCCTGGCCAGCCTCTGGTACTCGGCGACGCTGGCCGTCTCGGTGACGTCCCAGATGTCCAGGAGGCGGTGCGGGACACCGGCGCGCTCGCCCGCCGTCAGCTTGGCGGTTCCGATGTCCATTCCGCGGTAGAGCTGCATGGAGTCGGCGTTGACGACCTCACCGTCGAGTTGCCGGGCGAGATGGACGCCCAGATCGGACTTGCCGGCCGCGGTGGGACCGACGACGGCGATGACCCGCGGTGCGGTAGCTGCGCTTCTCACCGCCCCAGTCTTGCAAACTCGAAGGCCCCTACCCGAACGAGTTACGTGACGGCACGCGGCCGGGTTCGTTGCCTGTTGCGAGGGTTTCGCAGCCGGTTTTCCGTACGGCGCTCCCGCATCCCGGACGGGCGCACCCGTCCGGCGCGGAATTTCACCCTCACGAGTATTCTATGGAGAAGATATGGGTGTGTTTTCACGGCTTCGCCGGAAGTCAGCAGCCGCGTCCGTGGCGTCAACCGAGGAGGCAGAGGCCGCCACTCCGACGGCCGATGCCGCCGGTTTCACGGGTCGGGACGCCGTGCGGGACGGGGCCGAGGTCGGGGCGAAGGAGACCGGAGCGGCGGGGGCCGGGCCGGCCGAGAGCGACAGGACCGAGGCGCCGGCCGCGGAGGGCGTGGAGATCCCCAAGCAGCAGTCGGCGGAGGCAGCGGCGGACAACGAGGCCGGGAAGAGCACCCGCGGCTAGGCCGTTGACTCCTCCGAGGGAAGGTGGGCCATGGGCTTCATGGATACGTTGAAGGCCAGAATCGCTCCGGCCAGGGACAAGGTCTCGGACTTCGCGCAGCAGCACGGAGGGAAGATCGAGCACGGGCTGGAGAAGGCCGCCCGTACGGTCGATCAGAAGACCAAGGGCAAGTACAGCGACAAGATCGACGCGGGGACGGGCAAGGCGAAGGACGCCCTGGGCCGGCTCACCCACAAGGACGACGGCAGCACCCCGCCAACGCCACCGCCCGCCTCCTGATCCTCGGCAACGGCTGTGGACGGCCGCGCGGCGCCTCCGGGCACCGCGCGGCCGCCGCGTTTCCGGGCCGGCTTCGACCGGATCCCCACGACCGGCGTCCGGACCCACGACCGGCGTTCCGGACCCGCCATCGGCGTCCCGGCCCACGACCGGGGTCCGGGCCTGCCTGACGCCGGCCGCGCCTACGAGCCGCCCACGAGCAGCGGCCGGGCCTTACGTCCAGGCCGCGACGAAGTATCCGACGCCGTAGGGGGCGGCGTCATACAGCAGCTCACCGCTCAGACCCGCGTCGTCGGCGGCGCCGGCGAGGAGCTGCCAGGGCGCGCGGCCCGCGGCCTTGAGGTCGTACGCCAGCTCCGCGTCCAGCGCCCTCAGCGCCGCCGTATCGGCCGCCGCCAGGGCCCGTGCCACAGCCTCGTCGAAGCCGGCCGCCCGCTCGTCCAGATATCCGGGCGCCTTGAGCGTGCGGCAGGCACTGCCGTCGCCCATCACCAGCAGGGCCACCCGGCCGGAGCGGGCCGCGATCTCCTTGCCCGCCTGGACACACCGGTCAGTGGCGAGAGACTCGCCGACGCCGAGCCCCGAGACCGGGGCGGCGGACCAGCGGACACGTTCCAGGAGCCAGGCCGCGACCGCGAGCGATGTCGGCAGCTCGGGTTGGGCGTCGCCGCCCTCGGAGCGCCCGGCGCCCGCTCCGGCGCGCGCCGCGGTGTCCGCCCGTACATCCGCTCCGGCGCGCGCCCCGCCCAGTACGACATCACGGACCACCCCGAACCCCCGGAACGAGCCGGCCGCGCCCTCCGGATACTCACCCAGGCCCTCCTGCCCCGCAGGCCCCACGACGACCAGCAGATCGGGCCGCGCCGCCGCCAGCACCCCCAGCGCGTCCTCGCACGCCGCACGCGCCTCGTCCAGTTCCGGAGCCGCCGACGCGGCCACCTCCGGCACGAGCAGCGGTGGACAGGGGCAGACGGCAGCGGCGACCAGCATGATCGAACCCTAACGCGGGCGCCGCGCCCCGGAGCCGGCCGTCAGCCGGCGGCGCATCCGCCCGTCGCCGCGGGCAGCGGAGCCGGTACACCGACCGTGGGCAGCCCCAGCAGCACCCCCGCCGGCTTCGCGGCCTCGGCGGCGTTGCGCCGCTCCCAGGCGTCCCCGGCGCGGGTACGCCGTACCTCCCGGGTCGGCCCCTCGGCGAGCAGATGGTGCGGAGCGGCGTAGGTGATCCCGACGGTCACCACGTCGCCGGGGCGCACTTCCGCGTCCGGCTTGGTGAAGTGCACGAGCCGGTTGTCGCGGGCACGTCCGGAGAGCCGGTGGGTGGCGCCGTCCTTGCGGCCCTCGCCCTCGGCGACCATGACCTCCAGCGTCCTGCCGACCTGCTTCTTGTTCTCCTCCCAGGAGATCTCCTCCTGGAGGGCGGACAGCCGCATATAGCGGTCCTGGACCACGTCCTTGGGGATCTGCCCGTCCATCTCGGCGGCCGGGGTCCCGGGGCGCTTCGAGTACTGGAAGGTGAATGCCTGCGCGAAGCGCGCCTCGCGCACCACCCGCATGGTCTGCTCGAAGTCGTCCTCGGTCTCGCCGGGGAAGCCCACAATGATGTCGGTGGAGATGGCGGCGTGCGGGATGGCGGCGCGCACCTTGCCGATGATGCCGAGGTAACGGTCCTGCCGGTACGAGCGGCGCATCGCCCGCAGCACGGTGTCCGAGCCGGACTGGAGCGGCATGTGGAGCTGCGGCATCACATTGGGCGTCTCGGCCATCGCCGCGATCACATCGTCCGTGAAGTCGCGCGGATGCGGTGAGGTGAAGCGGACCCGCTCCAGGCCTTCGACGGTCCCGCAGGCCCGCAGCAGCTTCGAGAACGCCTCGCGGTCGCCGATGTCGGAACCGTACGCGTTGACGTTCTGGCCGAGCAGCGTGATCTCGGAGACGCCTTCGGAGACCAGTGCCTCGATCTCGGCCAGGATGTCGCCGGGGCGGCGGTCCTTCTCCTTGCCGCGCAGCGCCGGGACGATGCAGAAGGTGCAGGTGTTGTTGCAGCCCACGGAGATGGAGACCCACGCGGCATAGGCGGACTCGCGGCGGGTCGGCAGCGTGGAGGGGAACGCCTCCAGCGACTCGGCGATCTCGACCTGTGCCTCTTCCTGGATCCGCGCGCGCTCCAGAAGGACGGGCAGTTTGCCGATGTTGTGCGTCCCGAAGACGACATCGACCCAGGGCGCCCGCCGCACGATGGTGTCGCGGTCCTTCTGCGCCAGACAGCCGCCGACGGCGATCTGCATCCCGGGCCGCCTGGTCTTCATGGGGGCGAGCCGGCCGAGATTGCCGTACAGCTTGTTGTCGGCGTTCTCCCGCACCGCGCAGGTGTTGAAGACGACGACATCGGCGTCCCCGTCGGAGCCCTCGGGCGCCCGGACGTACCCGGCTCCCTCCAGCAGGCCCGACAGCCGCTCTGAGTCGTGGACATTCATCTGGCACCCGTAGGTGCGCACCTCGTAGGTCTTCGCGCTCATCTCGCCCACCAGAGTACGGGGTCCCTCCGGACCGGCGCCTCTGGCTTGTGCGCGACAGCGGCCGGGCGCCGTCAGCGGGCCGCGGCGACAACCGGGCCTGGTCTTCGCGGGTGGTGAGCTGGCAGGATCGCGGCATGTTCGCGGCGCTGTCCCGTATCGGCCGTGGCCGCGTCCTCCAGGGCGCCGCCGCGTTGGTGGTGCTCGGGCTGCTGCTCTGGTGGCTGGTGCCCTTCGGGCCGGCGTCGCCCACGGGGTCGGTCACCTTCAGTACGGGCGTGCCGAGCGGGGTCTACCAGCGGTACGGAACGCTCCTCAAGGAGGACCTCGGCCGCGATCTGCCGGATGTCTCGATACAGCTCAAGACCAGTGAGGGCTCGCAGCAGAACCTCGCGTGGGTGGCGACCGGCAAGGCCGATTTCACCGTGGCCACCGCCGATGCCGTCGCCAAGTACCAGGAGGACCGGAAGCCGTTCGCGGACCGGCTGCGCGGGTGCGCGCGGCTGTACGACGACTATGTGCAGCTCGTCGTCGCCAAGGACTCGCCGATCCGGTCCGTCGCGGGGCTGCGCGGCAGGACGGTGGGCGTGGGACAGCCGGGGTCCGGGGTACGGCTGATAGCGGACCGGATCCTGACGGCCGCGCACCTCGACCCGCGGCGGGACATCAACCCGGTCCCGGCCGGCATAGACACCATGCCGAACCTGCTCGAACACCACCGTCTGGATGCCTTCTTCTGGTCGGGCGGGCTGCCCACCGCGGCCGTGGACGTGCTGTCGAAGCGCTTCGACATCCGGCTGATCCCCCTGGAGCCGGAGCTCATCGCCGGACTCCACGCGTCGGGCGAGGCCGCCTCCCGCTACTACCGCTCCGCGGCGATACCGGCCGACGCCTATGACGAGGTGCGGAACGACGGTGCGGCCGTGCCGACGGTCGCGGTGGCGAATCTGCTGGTCACCACGGACCGCATGGGCGCCGGGCTGACGGAGGGCTTCACCCGTACGGTGATCGACAGCCGGGACCGTATCGGCAAGCAGGTCCACCCGGCGCAGCTCGTGGACCTGAGGACGGCGATCTACACGGCGCCGCTGGAGCTCCACGAAGGCGCGATGCGCTACTACCACTCGGTCAAGCCCTAGATCCTGTCCGTATCACATCAGGCCCTGGTCCGTATCGGGCCCGGAGCCGGTGCGTCACGTCGTCGGAGAGGACCGCGGAACGCTCAGCGTCACCCGCAGCCCGCGCGGCTCGCCGTGCGCGTACGTGATCGTGCCGCCGCCCGCCGCCAGCAGCGCCCGGGAGATGGACAGGCCGAGACCCGACCCCTTGATGTTCTGATGACGGTTGCTGCGCCAGAACCGGTCGCCGATCCGGGCGATCTCGTCGTCCGTGAGCCCCGGACCGCCGTCATTGATCGAGATCGTGGACGTTTCACCATTACGGGCGACCACCACTGTGACCTCTTCACCCGCCGGAGTGAACTTCAGGGCATTGTCGATGACCGCGTCCAGGGCGCTGGAGAGCGCGGTCGGGTCGGCCCAGGCGGTGACCGCGGCCGGGTGCTCGGTCAGCCTCACGCCCTTCTCCTCGGCCAGCGCCCGCCATGCCGCGACCCGTTCCGTCGTCAGTTCACCGATGTCCGTGAGCCGGAGATCGGCGGGCGCGTGCTCCGCCAGCGCCAGGTCCAGCAGATCGTCCAGGACCTGCGCCAGGCGTCTGCCCTCCGTCCGTACGGAGGCGATCTCCTCGTTCCCCTTGGGCAGTTCCAGCGCCAGCAGCTCAATGCGGAGCAGCAGGGCGGAGAGCGGATTGCGCAACTGGTGGGAGGCGTCGGCGACAAAGGCGCGCTGCTGCTCCAGCACCTCTTCGACGTTGTCGGCCATCTCGTTGAACGAGCCGGCCAGACGCCGCAGTTCGGGCGGCCCCCCGGCCGCCGCCACCCTGGAGTTCATCCGGCCGGTGGCGATGTCGTGCGTCACGGCGTCCAGTACGCGTACGGGCCTGAGCACCCAGCCCGTCAGCCGGATCGCGGCTCCCACGGCCAGCAGCATGGCCAGCGCCTCACCCGCGGCGATCACCAGCCAGCCCTTGAGGATGCGCGAACGCATCTGCCCGGTGGGCGAGTCGGTCACCACGACCGCGACGACGTCGCCGTCCCGTACCACCGGCGAGTCGACAATGAGCCTGCTGTTCTGCCAGGGCCAGACCTGCTCGGGATCGTCGCTGCGGCGGCCCAGCAGGGCTTCCTGGAAGGACTGCCGCCCCTCCCCCTCCACGGGCACCGCCCAGTCCCTGGGGGCGCGTGCCATGAAGTCGTTGTCACGGTAGAAAACGCCGACCTTGATCCCGTAGACATCGTGGTAGCGGTCGAGTTCCTCCTGTAGCAGCGCGCGCCGTTCGTCGGTGCCCGCCCGGCCCTCGGCGACGAACTGCGCGAGCGCCGCGACCCGGGTGGTGTCGTCGATCCGGTCGACGACGACGCGCTGCTGCTGCGCGGCCGCGAGGCTCATCGCGAGCGGGAAGCCCAGCGCGAGGAGCACACCCGCCATGAGGACGATGAGCAGCGGCAGCAGTCGGGAACTCACGGGACGTTACGGTCCTTGGTGCGCGGCCGGGACGACCAGCCGGTAGCCGACGCCCCTGACAGTCTCGATCACCGCGGGCATACCGAGCTTGCCGCGCAGCGACGCCACATGGACCTCCAGGGTCCGCCCCGTACCCTCCCAACTGGTGCGCCACACCTCGCTGATGATCTGCTCGCGCCCGAAGACGACCCCGGGCCGCTGGGCGAGCAGGGCCAGCAGATCGAACTCCTTGCGGGTGAGCTGGACGGGCGTACCGTCCACGGTGACCCGTCGTGTGGGCAGTTCCAGCGTGAGACGCCCGAGCCGCTGGGCCGCCTCGGCCGCCGGCCCCGCCTCCTCGCCGCCCGTACGCCGCCGGCTCACCGCGTGGATACGCGCCAGGAGTTCACCGGTGTCGTACGGCTTGACCACATAGTCGTCGGCCCCGAGATTGAGGCCGTGGATACGGGAGCGGACATCGGCCCGCGCGGTCACCATGATGACCGGGGTCGAGGTGATCCGCCGGATCTTCCCGCAGACCTGGTAGCCGTCCTGGTCGGGCAGTCCGAGGTCGAGCAGCACCACCGCGAACGGTTCCTTGCCCGCGTTGGCCGCGGGCAGCAGGGCCTGGAGCGCCTCCTCGCCGTTTCTGGCGTGCACGACCTGGAAGCCGTGCTTGGCGAGCACGGCCGCCAGCGCCGCCGCGACATGATCGTCGTCCTCCACGAGCAGCAGTCTCACGGGCCCCCTTCGCGGTCGTGATCGCACAACGTATCCGGGCATCCACTCCGATGCGGCGGTGCCAGTCAAGAGTCTTCCCGTTACGCCAAGGTTTCCGTTACCCACCCGGTACTCCCCGCACCGCCCTCTTCACACGGAGTGTCCGGTTGCAGCCGGATCGTTATGCTCAATTTCAGCTCAGATGTGATGACGCTGGTCGCAGGGCGTGACTAGGGTCCTCCCAACCGAGGAGGACGGAGCAAGAAGCCGATGAGCGGAGTGTCAGTGACCAAGGGCGCCGAGGACGCCGTGCCCGCGACGGGCGATCTGGTCGTACTGAGCAACGTGAACAAACACTTCGGCGCGCTGCATGTGCTCCAGGACATCGATCTGACCATCGCCCGTGGCGAGGTCGTGGTCGTCATCGGACCTTCCGGGTCCGGCAAGTCCACACTGTGCCGCACCATCAACCGCCTGGAGACCATCGATTCGGGCGAGATCTCGATCGACGGCAAGCCGCTGCCGCAGGAGGGCCGTGAACTGGCCCGGCTGCGTGCGGATGTCGGCATGGTCTTCCAGTCGTTCAACCTCTTCGCACACAAGACGGTGCTGGAGAATGTGACGCTGGGCCAGATCAAGGTCCGCAAGACGGACAAGAAGAGCGCCGAGGAGAAGGCCCGCGGGCTGCTCGACCGGGTCGGCGTCGGTTCGCAGGCCGACAAGTACCCCGCCCAGCTCTCCGGCGGCCAGCAGCAGCGCGTCGCCATCGCACGGGCGCTGGCGATGGATCCGAAGGTCATGCTCTTCGACGAGCCGACCTCGGCGCTCGACCCCGAGATGATCAATGAAGTGCTCGAAGTCATGCAGCAGCTCGCGCGTGACGGTATGACGATGGTCGTCGTCACCCATGAGATGGGCTTCGCGCGCTCCGCGGCGAACCGGGTCGTCTTCATGGCGGACGGCCGCATCGTCGAAGAGGCCACGCCCGACGCGTTCTTCAGCAATCCGCGAAGCGACCGCGCCAAGGACTTCCTCTCGAAGATCCTGCATCACTGACCGTTCATCACTGAACAAGGCTCTTCACTTCACTGAACACGGCTCGTCATACGGCACCGAGTTCGGCAGAACCCGTTCGTCCACGTCTCACCCGAGGGAAGTTCACGCATGAAGCTTCACAAGGCAAGCGCGGCCGCCGCTGCGGCTCTCGTCCTCTCCCTGACCGCCACCGCGTGCGGCGGCGACAGCAGCGACGACGCCGGCGGCGACAGCGGTGGCGGGAAGATCACCATCGGTATCAAGTTCGACCAGCCCGGCCTCGGTCTGAAGAAGCCGGACGGCACCTACGCGGGCTTCGATGTCGATGTCGCCACCTATGTCGCCAAGGAACTGGGTTACGACGCCAAGGACATCGTCTGGAAGGAGTCGCCCAGCGCCGAGCGCGAGAACCTGATCTCCAACGGAGACGTGAAGTTCGTCGTCGCCAGCTACTCGATCAACGACGAGCGCAAGCAGAAGGTCGACTTCGCGGGCCCGTACTTCCTCGCCCACCAGGACCTGCTCGTCCGCTCGGACGACAGCTCCATCACCAAGGCCGAGGACCTGAACTCCAAGAAGCTCTGTTCCGTGACGGGTTCCACCTCGGCGCAGAACGTCAAGGAGGAACTCGCCCCCAAGGCCGACCTCCAGGAGTTCGGCGGCTACTCCGAGTGCCTGACCGGCTTGGAGAACAAGGCCGTTGACGCGCTGACCACGGACGACTCGATCCTCGCCGGGTACGCCTCGCAGCAGGAGCACCAGGGCAAGTTCAAGCTCGCGGGCCTCAAGCTCAGCGACGAGAACTACGGCATCGGTCTCAAGAAGGGCGACACCGATCTGCAGACCAAGATCAACGCCGCGCTGAAGAAGATGGAGTCGGACGGCTCCTGGCAGAAGGCCGTGACCGCCAACTTCGGCCCGTCCGGCTACAAGAACGAGCCTGCTCCGGCGATCACCGAAGGCAGCTAGAGCGTTTCCGGAAGTAGCGTCGTCCGCCCTTGAGGCGGACGGGACTTCCGGAACAGGTCCCAGGACACGGCCTGGCGGGGCCGGACAGGCTCAGCCGGGCCAGACAGGAGTGACGCGCCGCCGGCCCGCCCGGCGGCGCGTACCGACCAGCCAACCAGGGGAGAGCGCGGAGCATCGTGTTCGACTTTCTTGATTCCGGGCAGTACGACCTGCTCGGCGCCTTCTGGGTGACGGTGCAGCTCACCCTCTACTCCGCAGTTGGTTCTCTCATATGGGGAACGCTGCTGGCCGGGATGCGGGTCAGTCCTGTGCCACTGATGCGTGCCTTCGGTACCGCGTACGTCAATCTCGTCCGTAACACGCCCCTGACCCTGGTCCTCGTGGCCTGTTCACTGGGACTCGGCCAGACCCTCCAGATCACGCTCGGAGGCCAGGACTTCAAGAGCATAGGCTTCCGGCTCGCCGTCCTGGGACTGGTGGCCTACACCGGCACCTTCGTCTGCGAGTCCCTGCGCTCCGGTATCAACACCGTGCCGGTCGGCCAGGCCGAGGCGGCCCGCGCCATGGGGCTCAGCTTCTTCCAGGTGCTGACGCTGATAGTCCTTCCGCAGGCGTTCCGCTCCGTGGTGGCTCCGCTGGCCAACGTACTGATCGCGCTGACCAAGAACACCACGGTGGCCTCGGCGATCGGTGTCGCGGAGGCCTCGGCGCTGATGAAGACAATGTTGGAGAACGAGACCAGCGCGCTCTTCGCGGTATTCGCGGTATTCGCGTTCGGATTCATCGTTCTCACTCTCCCGACCGGTCTGATCCTGGGCTGGGTCAGCAAGCGAGTGGCGGTGAAGCGATGAGTGCCACGTCCGTTCTGTACGACACCCCCGGGGTACGCGCCAAGCGGCGCAACATCATCTACACGATCGTGTTCCTGGGGCTCTTCGCGCTCGCCGCCTGGTGGGTGCTGGCCACGATGGCCGACAAGAACCAGCTCGCGGCCGAGAAGTGGAGCCCGTTCGTCACGGACTCCGAGGTGTGGACGACCTATCTGCTGCCGGGGCTCGGCGAGACCCTGAGGGCCGCCGCGCTGGCCATCGTGATCGCGCTGCCGCTCGGCGCGCTGCTCGGTATCGGCCGGCTCTCCGACCACGCCTGGATCCGGGTCCCGGTCGGTGCCGTCGTCGAGTTCTTCCGGGCCATTCCGGTACTGCTGATGATGGTGTTCGCCGCCCAGCTCTACACGCAGTTCACCGATGTCTCGTCGGATCTGCGCCCCCTGTACGCCGTGGTCACCGGCCTGGTGCTCTACAACGCGTCGGTAATGGCCGAGATCGTACGGGCCGGCATCCTCTCCCTGCCGAGGGGCCAGACGGACGCGGCGAAGGCCATAGGCATGCGCAAGGGCCAGGCCATGTCGTACGTCCTGCTCCCGCAGGCGGTCACCGCGATGCTTCCCGCCCTGGTCAGCCAGCTCGTGGTGATCGTCAAGGACACCGCCCTGGGTGGCGCGCTCCTCGGTTTTTCCGAACTGCTCGCGCAGGGCCGCACCATCACCGCGAACTACGGTGCCAACACCATCGCCGCGTTCACCGTCATCGCGCTGATCTACATCGCGCTGAACTTCCTGCTCACGACCTTCGCCGGATGGCTGGAGCAGCGGCTGCGCCAGGGCAAGAAGAGCACGGGCGCCGTGCTGAGCGCCGATGATGTGCAACAGGCCAGTGCGCCGGGCCGTACCCCGGACGGCGGAGGCGCCTGAGGCGGACGGGACAGGGGGTGTACGCGCCGCTCAGGCCGTCGCTTGACGCAAGCACCCCCAGTGGGTTGCATACGTTCTGTGATCACGTACCGGGCTCCTACCGCCCTTGACCGCAAGACCGCACGGGCCGGAGGGGTCGCGCCGTGGACCCGGTGATCGTCGCCGGCGCGGGCCCCGTCGGGCTCGCGCTCTCCCTGGCCCTCGCCGCGCAGGGAGTCCCGGCCGTCGTCCTGGACGAGGGTACGGGCGCGGACGAGCAGCGTCCCGCCCGTACCGCCATACTGCGGCCCGACACCGCCGCCCTGGTGGCCCGGCTCGGCTGTACGACCCTCGGCGACGAGGGGACCCACTGGACCGGCTGGCGGCTGATGCGGCGCAAGCAGCTCATGCGGGAGCTGCCGCTCGGCGGTGAGAACGGCGCCCCCGCGCCCCTGCACATCCCGCAGCACGCCCTGACGCGCGGGCTGCGGGACGCCATCGCCGACCAGGAGCTGGTACGGCTCGCCACCGGCAGCCGGCTCGACTCGCTGGAGCAGGACGAGCGCGGCGTCACCGTGCACACGCGCGGGCCCGGCGCGACCTGGTGGCGCGGCAGCCATCTGGTGGGGTGCGACGGCGCCAGGTCGACCGTCCGCAAGCTGCTCAACATCCGCTTCCCGGGGCGCACGGCCGTGGAGCGGCACGCCGTCGCCGCGCTCCGCGTCGAACTCCCCTGGCCGGACGAGGCACTGCTGCACCGTCAGCCGCCCTGGCCCAGCGGTGGCGAGGAGGTGTCGGCCAGGCCCCTCGCGGACAGCGTGTGGCGGCTGGACTGGCTGCTGCCCGCGCGCGGCGAGCTGGTCACGCCCGACGCCCTCGTGACGCGTTTACGGGACACCCTGGCCGGCTGGTGCGGTGAGACCCCGCCGTACGAGCTGCTCGACACCGGCGTCTACACGCTGCACCACCGGCTCGCCAGGCGGTGGCGGGTCGGCAGGGCGTTCCTGGCCGGGGACGCGGCCCATCTGCTGGGCGCGGTGGGCACGCAGGGGCTCGACGAAGGGCTGCGGGACGTCGCCAACCTCGCCTGGAAGATCGCCGAGGACTGGCACCGGGGCGCGACGGAGACTCTGCTCGACAGCTATCAGGCCGAACGGCGCACCGCCGTCGCCTCCCGGCTGCGCGCCGCCGACCAGTCGCTGCCGATACTGCGTGGCGGCAGCGGACTGCGTACGTACATGCCGGGCGCGCGCGGGCACGACACGCTCCTCGCCGACGGACACCTGGGGCACGGGCCATTGGGAGCACCGCCCTCGTATCCGCACTCCCCCCTCGCGCCTCCGTACGCCGAGGCGCAGACGGCCGTGGGCACGCCGCCCGGGGCTCCGGTCACGGATGTGCTGGTCATGGCGCCGGACGGGACGACCGCACGGCTCAGGGACCGGCTCTGGCGGGGCCGGCTCCTGGTGGTGCTGGTCGCGCCGGGCACCGGGGTGTGGGACCGGCGGCACTGGGTGAGCGCGGGGGTCATGCCCCGGCTCGCCGCCGCGGTGAAGGCCCTGCCGGTACGGGCGGAGCTGCTGGTCACCGAGGCATACCCGGGCGCCGCCGCCCACTGTGTGCTGCTCGTACGGCCGGACGGGCATCTGGTCACGGCCTTCGGCGGGGTGCGCCCCGCCGATCTGTACGCGGCGGCCGACGCGGCGCGCGGAGGCGCTCCTTCCGTTTCCTCCCGGACGTCGGGGCCGCCGACGACCGACCGCACTGTGAACATCAATTGACCGACGCGGGCGCACATGGTGTACTCCGGAACGTGACTGACACCGATGTGCGCCTGTGGCGGAGGGTCCATATGGACCTGGTCCGCTATGCGGGCTGCGTGTGTCGTCCGTCCTGTTGATTCGCCCCCTCGTCTTCACTCGCTCGTCGCGCTCGTCGCGGCAGCACACGCTCGCGAACCTTCCAGGACGGTCACCATGTCTCTTCCCGCACGTACCCCCACGCCGGTCACCACCCCTGCCGGGACCCCCACCGCGACACCGGCCGGCTCCGGTCCCACCCCCGCCGAACTGCTCGCCTTCGTCCGCGGAACGGTGGCCGACACCGAACTCATCGCCTCGCTCCCCCTCGATCCCGAGGGGCGCACCTGGATCAGGCTCGACGGCCCCGCAGGCAGCGAGGCGTGGCTGATCGGCTGGCCGCCCGGCACGGGCACCGGCTGGCACGACCACGGCGGCTCGCACGGCGCGTTCGCCACGGCAGCGGGCACCCTCAAGGAGGACTCGCTGGCGGCCCGGCTGCCCACCGAGGGCTGGAAGACCCTGGAGCTGGCCGAGGGGGTCGACCGTGAACGGACGCTGACGGCGGGCGAGGGCCGCGCGTTCGGCAGGCACCATGTGCACGAGGTGCGCAATGAGTCCCCGGCCGAGCACGCCATCTCCGTCCACGCGTACTTTCCGCCGCTGCCGCTGATGCGTCGCTACAGCCGCACGGGCGCGGTGCTCCGTCTCGAACATGTCGAGCGCCCCGAGGAGTGGCAGTGACCGAGCGGACAGGGACGGAGCCGGTGGTGTCCGAGCGGGCGGGGGCCGGGCCGGTGGGGATAGACGAACTGCTGGAACGGGTCCGGGAGGGCCTGGACCGGATGGGTCCCCGGGAGGCCTTCGACGCCGCGGCGGAGGGCGCGCTGCTGGTGGACATCCGGTACGCGGCGCTGCGGGAGCGGGACGGACTGATACCGGGGGCGCTGGTCGTCGAGCGCAATGAGCTGGAGTGGCGGCTCGACCCACAGGGCAGTCACCGGGCGGCCGAGGCCACAAGCCATGACCTGCGCGTGGTGGTGGTCTGCAACGAGGGGTACGCGTCGAGCCTGGCTGCCGTGTCCCTGCGGCAACTGGGACTGCATCGCGCGACCGACCTCGTCGGCGGCTTCCAGGCCTGGAAGGCCGAGGGCCTGCCGGTCACGCACTGAGCGCCTGACCGCACTGCTGGACGGGGCCGCCGCCCACACCGCCGACGTACAGGGCCGGCGGCTCATGACCACCGCCATGCGGGTGGCATTCGCCCGCACATTCCGACCCGCGCCCCGGGCCTTCGGGACCTGGCCTGTCCCGGTCGGTCGTTGCGCCCGTCAACGGCCGTACGGGATGGGCGAGTTCCGAGGACGGCGGGCAGCCGAACCGCTCCGCGCGCCGAACCCGGTCCGCGCGCGGACCGACCGGGACCGGCGGGCCCGGCCGGACAGGACCCAGGACAGGGCCTAGTCGAAGCTCTCGTCCAGTCCGTCGGTGTCCTCGCCCTCCTCTTCCAGGGCCTGTCTGACCACCCGCAGCGCCATCCCCTCGCAGTACCCCTTGCGGGCCAGCATGCCCGCGAGTCTGCGCAGCCGTCTGTCCCGGTCCAGGCCGCGGGTGGCCCGGAGCTTGCGGGCCACCAGTTCGCGGGCGGTCGCCTCCTCCTGATCGGCGTCCAGATGCCCGACCGCCTCGTCGATCAGCGCGGAGTCCACCCCCTTCGTCCGCAGCTCCCGCGCGAGGGCGCGTCGGGCGAGCCCCCTGCCGTGGTGCCGCGACTCCACCCAGGCGTCCGCGAACGCCGCGTCGTCGATCAGCCCCACGTCCTCGAAGCGGGAGAGGACCTCCTCGGCGATGTCGTCGGGGATGTCCCGCTTGTCCAGCGCGTCCGCCAGTTGCTTGCGGGTACGGGGGGTCCCGGTGAGCAGGCGCAGACAGATCGCCCGCGCCCGCTCCGCCGGGTCCTGGGGCGACAGCTCCCGCTCGGCCCTCGACGAGTCGGAGCTGTCGCCCGGCTCTTCCGTCCGCTGCCTCTTCTCCCACGGCACCGTACGGACTAGCTCTTGGCCGCTGCCGCCTTGGCCGACCTGGCCTTGGAGGCAGTGGCGGGCGCCGGCTTCGCCGGATCCTCGGCGGGGGCGGAAGACTTGGCGGGCGCGGCCGCGGCATCCGCGCCGGGCTCGGCCTTCGCCTCCGGCCTGACCCCGACGCCCAGCTTCTCCAGGATCTTCTTCTCGATCTCATTGGCGAGATCGGGGTTGTCCTTGAGGAAGTTACGGGCGTTCTCCTTGCCCTGGCCGAGCTGATCGCCCTCGTACGTGTACCAGGCGCCGGCCTTCCGTACGAAGCCGTGCTCCACGCCCATGTCGATCAGACCGCCCTCGCGGCTGATGCCCTGGCCGTAGAGGATGTCGAACTCGGCCTGCTTGAAGGGCGGCGAGACCTTGTTCTTGACGACCTTGACGCGGGTGCGGTTGCCGACCGCCTCGGTGCCGTCCTTCAGCGTCTCGATACGGCGGATGTCGAGGCGCACCGAGGCATAGAACTTGAGCGCCCGGCCACCGGTCGTGGTCTCCGGCGAGCCGAACATCACGCCGATCTTCTCGCGGAGCTGGTTGATGAAGATGGCGGTGGTCTTGGACTGGTTGAGCGCACTGGTGATCTTCCGGAGCGCCTGGCTCATCAGCCGCGCCTGGAGACCGACATGCGAGTCGCCCATCTCGCCCTCGATCTCCGCGCGCGGCACCAGGGCCGCGACGGAGTCGATGACGATGAGGTCGAGCGCTCCGGAGCGGACCAGCATGTCCACGATTTCGAGCGCCTGCTCACCGTTGTCCGGCTGGGACAGGATGAGATTGTCGATGTCGACGCCGAGCTTCTTCGCGTACTCGGGGTCGAGGGCGTGCTCCGCGTCCACGAAGGCCACCGCGCCGCCCGCCCGCTGCGCGTTGGCCACCGCGTGCAGCGTCAGGGTCGTCTTGCCGGAGGACTCCGGCCCGTACACCTCCACCACGCGTCCGCGTGGCAGACCGCCGACGCCCAGCGCGACGTCGAGCGCGGTCGACCCGGTGGGGATGACCTCGATCGGTTCGTTCGGCCGCTCGCCGAGGCGCATCACCGCGCCCTTGCCGAATTGCCGTTCAATCTGTGCGAGGGCGGCGTCGAGCGCCTTCTCGCGGTCGGTTCCTGCCATGGGTTCCACCCGATTTGCTTGTGTCGATCGCTTCACGTCAAAGACGCTATCCCCTGCCACTGACAACGCGTCCCGACGTCCTTCCAGCCTGTGGACAACTCCGCTCAAACCCGCGCGGCAGCGCCCCGGCCGGTCACGGGAAACACCGGCAGGACACCAATAAGAATGGATGTTCGATTTTCATGTCAAGCGTCCAACTCGACGCGCCACAACGTGGATGCTCCTAGGGCCGCGGACCGCCGCCGGTGCGCAAGGCGCGCCAGAACTGCCGCGCGACAGGCCGTCCGTCCCCTGGACCGCCGCTCCGCCGGCCGCCCTGCACCCGGGCGTCGTCCATCACGTCGTACCGCCGCACATAGGCGCCGAGGAACGCCTGGAGCGTGGCGACGGCCGGGATCGCGATCAGCGCGCCGACCGCGCCCAGCAGGGCCGTTCCCGCGATGACCGAGCCGAAGGCCACCGCGGGGTGGATGTCCACGGTCCTGGCCGTCAGCTTCGGCTGGAGCATGTAGTTCTCGAACTGCTGGTAGATCACCGCGAATCCGAGCACCCAGACCGCGTACCAGGGGTCGATGGTGAAGGCGATCAGCATCGGCAGCGCGCCCGCCAGATAGGTGCCGATGGTCGGGATGAACTGGGAGACGAGTCCCACCCAGATCGCCAGCGCCGGCGCGTACGGCACGGCCAGGATCTCCAGCAGGATGTAGTGCGTGACCCCGGAGATCAGTGCCATCAGGCCGCGGGAGTAGATGTACCCGCCGGTCTTGTCGACCGCGATCTCCCAGGCGCGCAGCACCTCGGCCTGTTTGGCCGGCGGGAGCACGGAGCAGAGCGCGCGCCGCAGCCGGGGGCCGTCGGCCGCGAAGTAGAACGAGAACAGGAAGATCGTGAGCAGCCGGAACAGCCCGCCCAGCACGGTGGTGGAGATGTCCAGGACCCCGGTCGCACTGTTCTGGACGTACCTCTGGAGCCAGTCGGAGTGCAGCAGGCTGTCCTGGACGGCGACCCGCGACAGCTCGGTGTGGAAGGTCGCGTTGCTCCAGTTGATCACCGAGTCGAGGTACTCGGGGAAGGACTCGACCATGTCGATGATCTGACTGGCCAGGATCGAGCCGAGCATCGCAACAAAGCCGGCGACCGCGCCCACCACCAGGAAGAAAACCAGGAAGGTGGCGAGTCCACGCCGTATGCCGCGCGCCGCCATCCAGCTCACCACCGGCTCGATCGCCAGGGCCAGGAAGAAGGCGATCAGCACATTGACCAGCAGTCCGATGAGCTGATGGAAAGCCCAGCTACCGAGCTGGAAACAGGCGATGAGCGCCAGTGCGAGGATCATCGCGCGCGGCAGCCAGCGCGGCATATGGGCCTGGACGCCGGTCCGACGGCTTCCGGCCTGCGAGCCCGCGCCCGTATCCGTACGAGCATCCGCGCCCGCGCCGCTCCCGGGCCCGTCCCCGGCCGCCGCGGCCGGCACCGTGTCCCCCGGCTGATCAGCGGGTACACCCGGCTCGGGACGCTGCGGCGGGGCCGACGGCTCCCGGCCCGAGTCCGATATGTCCGGTGCGATGTCTTCGGTGTCGGCGGTGTCGTCAGTCGGTGCCACCGAGCCAGTGTCGCTCACCGCGGCCGCGTCCCGTCCTCCCGCGCGGCCGCCCCCGGCCGCCGGCGTGGGCGTCATCGCTTCTCGGCCGGAATGCCCATGGCGACGCAGACCGCCCGCCAGACATCCTTCGCCTCCCAGCCCGCGTCGAGCGCCTCATGCACCGTACGGCCGCCCAGCTCGGCCATCACATGGTCACGGGCAAAGGAGTCGGCGTAGACAGCACCGAAGTGCTCCACCATCCGCTCCCAGAAAATCGTCAACCGCATGACACCAGTATCGCGCCCCTGAGAGTGCCGCGAAGCCGGTCCGCCCGGCTTCCGGCGGTTTCGGTCTACGGTCGGAGCATGGCTGCCACAGCGGCGACGACCGCGTCTCCCCTCGCCCGCGCCGAGAGCTTCGTCTGGCTCACGGCCCGGGTGCTCGAACAGCGGCGGTTCGCCTATCACTTCCTGGACGGCGGACCGGGCAGAACGGGCCGGGACCGCGGCGAGGAGGCGGTCGAGACGGCCCTCATGGCGTACCGCGGACAGGACGGCGGCTATGCCCACGGGCTCGAACCCGACCTGCGCGGGCCGGTCAGCCAGCCCCTCCATACGGCGCACGCGCTGCGCGTCCTCGATTCCATCGGCCGCTGCGACGGTCCGCAGATGGAGCTGATCTGCCGCTATCTGACGGCGGTTTCGACACCGGAGGGCGCGTTGCCCGCGCTGCACCCGTCCCTGCGGGGCTATCCGTTCGCGCCCTTCCTCCCGCTCGTCGACGACCCGCCGGGCGAACTGCTCGCGACGGGCCCGGTCGCTGGACTGCTGCACCGGAACGAGGTGTGGCACGCCTGGCTCTTCCGGGCCACCGACTTCTGCTGGGCGGCCATCGAGGGGATGGAGGACTCACATCCGTACGAGATCGAAGCGGCGGTCGCCTTCCTTGACGGCGTCCCCGACCGGGCGCGGGCCGAAGCGGCGGCGGACCGGCTCGGGCGGCTGGTACGGGAGCGGCGGCTGGCGGTGCTCGATCCGGAGCGCCGCGCGCACTACCCCGTACCACCGGGGTACGCGCCGGGCGAACACCACTTTCCGCACGACTACGCGCGCGTGCCGGAGTCCCTGGCCCGCCACTGGTTCACGGACGAGGAGATGGCCAGGTCGCTCGACTTCCTCGCGGCGCGGCAGCGGGAGGACGGCGGCTGGCCGATCACGTGGCGTCAGTGGGCGCCGGGGACCGCGCTGGAATGGCGGCCGATCGTGACCATCGAGGCGCTGCGGACCCTGCGCGCCCATGGCCGGGACATCGGCTGACCGTTCCGCCGTACGGCCACCGGCCGGCCGTCAGCCGCCGATCGCCCGTACGCCCGCCGTGACGGCCACGGCAGCCGCGACGACCACCAGAAAGGGGGCGCGCAGAACGAGCGCGAGCGCCGCCGCCGCGAGCCCGGCGCCCCGGGCGTCCAGGACGAGCGCGCCGTTCGCGCTGAAGGTCTGCTGCGCGGTCAGCGCGGCGAGCAGGCCGACGGGCAGCAGGGCAGCCAGCCGCTGGACGAGGGGGCGTTCCAGGACGCCCGCAGGCACCAGCAGTCCCAGCAGCTTGACGAGATAGCAGCCGACGGCGGTCACGCCGATCGCGATCCAGATGTTCAACGGTCGGATCCCTTCCGGCGAGCGGCGGTCTTCGAGGCAGCGGCTTTTACGGCGGTGGCTTTCGCGGCAGTGGTCTTGTGGGCAGCGGTCATACGGTCAACGGTCCTGCGGCGTCCTTCGAGCCAGAGCACGGCAGGGGCGGCGAGAGCCGCGACCAGCACCGGCACCCCGGCGGGCAGCACCGGCAGGAAACCCAGTCCCAGGACGACCGCGAGGCCCGCGGTCATCCGTTCGGTGGCGGTACGGAGCATGGGCGCGAGCAGCGCGAGAAAGACGGCCGGTCCGGCCGCGTCCAGCCCCCAGGCACCGGTGTCGCCGAGCGCCTCCGCGCCCAGGGCCCCGGCCAGGGTGGTGAGGTTCCACAGCGCGTAGAGGCTCAGTCCGGTGACCGTGAATCCGATCCTGGCGGCGCGGCGCGTCGGCTGGGCGAGGGCTACGGCCGTGGTCTCGTCGATCACCCACTGCGCGGCCAGCGGGCGTACGGGTCCGGGCAGCCGCAGCAACTGGGACAGCCTGAGGCCGTAGAAGGCGTTCCGTACGCCCAGGAAGAAGGCGCCCGCGGCGGCGGTGAACGGATTGCCGCCCGCGGCGAGCGCGCCGACGAGGGCGAACTGCGAGGCGCCGGTGAAGACCAGCAGGCTGAGCGCACAGGTCTGGAGTACGGAGAGGCCCGCGCCCGCCGAGGTGACGCCGAAGGCGAAGCCGGAGAGCCCGACGGCGATGCCGACACCGAGGGCGTCACGTACGACGGCGGCGTCGGGCTTGGGCTCGGGGCCGGGACCGGTTCCTTGCGGCGCGTCCAGGGTTCCGGGTTCCGGGGATTCGGGTTCCAGGGATGCCGGTTTCAGGGATCCGGGCGTGGGCGCGGATGCGGATGTTGTCTGATCTGACACGTCCTGGACGCTACGGGGCCTGGTCCTGACCGGTCTTGTACGTTCTTGCGCTCCGAGGTCCCCTGCTCCTGGCCGGCAGCCAGCCCTCCGTACGGGCCAGACGCCGCGCCGTACGCACAAGCGCGGCCACGGTCGGCGGCGCGTCGCGTGCCCAGGCGAGCTGGAGATCGATGGTCGGCAGCTCGTCCAGCAACGCCACGCCGACCATGGTCGGGGGAAGATGCGGCCGGAGCGAGGCGGGAAGGATCATGAAGTCCCCTCCGCTCAGGGCCGATCCGAGGTTGCGCAGTCCGGGGAGCCGGTTCTCCCAGACATCGAAGGTCTCGCCCGAGACGCGCAGCGCGGCGAGCACCCCGTCGTGGTAGCGCGGTGCGACGGCCCTCGGGAAGAACCGCAGGGTGTGGCCGCGCAGTTCGCGCAGGGCCAGCGCGTCGCGTCCCGCCAGCGGGTGGCCGGTGTCGAGCACGGCGGTCAGGGGATCGCGCCGCAGGGTCGCCGTGCGATGACCGGACGGTATGCGTACGAGCCTGCCGAGCAGCACGTCGATCTCGCGGTCGCGCAGGGCGGCGCTGAGTTCGACGTCCCAGGCCTCACGCGCGTCGACACGGATCCCGGGGTGTTCCTCGCGCATCGCCGCGAAGAGCTTGGGCATCTCGTCGAACGCCGTGGTGACGGTGTAGCCGATACGGAGGGTGCCGGTCCCGGCCCCGCCGACGAGCCGTACCTGCCGTACCGCCCGGTCCGTGTCCTCAAGGATGCGGCGGGCCGACTCGATGAACACCAGGCCCGCTTCGGTCGGTCTGGTGGGCCTTCGGTGGAAGAGCGCGACGCCCAACTCGCGTTCCAGAGCGGCGATCTGACGGCTCAGCGGTGGTTGGGTCATATGGAGCGTTTCCGCCGCGCCCTCGAAACCGCCCGCGTCGGCGACCGCGATCACATACCGCATGAGCCGCAGATCAACGGACATACCCGGAGGGTATCCGAGCATTCCCGACGGGTGGGCCCAGTCCGTCGACACCTCCTGAGGGCGGCTGTCAGGGTGAGATCAACGGGCACGGTACAGCTTCGGCGTCAATCTCCGGCGTCAATCTCCGGCGTCAACTCCCCGCGCTCGCCCGCCCTTTGATTCCTCTCGATTCCTCGCGGATTTCTCACGCGATCCTCTGTGGTCATCCTCTGTGAAGGGGGAAGTTCCGTCATGAACCGCACCATGAACCGCACCATGGACAGCACGTCCGGCTCCACGGACCGCACCGCCGCAGGTCACACCACCGCGGACCTCCCGCCGCCGACCCGGCGTACGGTCGTCGCCGCCGGGGCCGCCACAGCGGCGGCGGCCCTTTCCGGAGGCGCGTTCCCGGGCACTGCGGCAGCCGCCTCCGCTCCTTCGGACCTGATCCTCAAGACCGTTCCCGGTACGGGCGAGCGGCTCCCCGCGATCGGGCTCGGCTCCTTCATGACCTTCGACGCGCCTGTCGGCCGGCCCTCGCCCGCGGTCCTGGAGGTGGTCCGCCGGCACTGGTCGGCGGGCGGCCGGGTCTTCGACTGCTCACCGCTGTACGGATCGGCCGAGGCCGTACTCGGCGGCGCCGCCGCCTCGCTCGGTATCGGCGACCGGATGTTCGTCACCGACAAGGTGTGGTCGACGGGCGAATACCTCTGGGACACCTCGCACGCGGAGAACAATCTGCGGCGGTCACAGAGGAGACTGCGCCGAAGCCGGCCGATCGATGTGGTGCAGGTGCACAGTCTGGTCAATGTCGATGTGATGGTGCCCCTGCTGCATGCCCTCAAGGAGGAGGGCAGGATTCGTCAACTCGGCGTCTCGCACCATGACCCGGCATACTTCCCGCTGCTGGCGGGCTGGGTGGAGCGGGGTGATCCGGACTTCGTACAGGTTCACTACTCGATCCACACCCGGGCAGCCGAGGACACCGTGCTGAAGGTCGCGGCGGACCGGGGAGTCGCCGTCCTGGTGAACATGCCTCTGGAGAAGGCGCGGCTGCACAAGGCGGTCGAGGGCAGGCGCCTTCCGGCGTTCGCGGCCGACTTCGGCATCGAGACCTGGTCGGCGTTCTTCCTGAAGTGGGTCATCTCCCACCCCGCCGTCACCGTGGCACTGCCGGCCACCTCGCGTCCTGAACACGTACGGGAAAATGTGGCGGCCATGCGCGGTCCGCTGCCCGATCCCGACACCCGGGAGCGGATGGTGCGCCATATGGAGACGATTCCGGCGTTCCACCGGATCGGCTCGATGTCGTGGTATCCGGGCAAGAGCTATCCCGGAGTTGTGTCGACGGCACAAGAAGCGCTGCGGAAACGCAGCCCCTGGTGGGCGTAGGGGGGTCTCGCCGATCTTGCCGGGCTCGCGGGGCCCGATCGACAGGACACCCTCTGGACGGTGTCCGGACGGCTCCTGTCAGCCCGGCCCGGTCGGCATCGGCCCCGCGGCGGCGCCCACGCGCTCTCTGCGGTACGCGCCCGGCGGCACACCGACGATCCGGGTGAAGTGCCGGTGGAGGTGCGGCTGATCCGTGAAGCCGACGGCCACGGCCGCCTCCGCCGGTGCCGTACCGGCGTCCAGCAGCCGGCGGGCGCGCCGTACCCGCGCGTCGGTGAGCCAGGCGTGCGGGGGCAGGCCGTACGCCGCCTTGAAGGCCCGCAGCAGCGCGAAGGGGCCGGTGCCGAGGTCGGTGGCGAGCCGTTCCAGTGAGGGCGGGTCGGCCATTCGCTCCTCCAGTACGTCCCGTGCGCGTGCGGCGGCTCTCGCCCCGGCCCCGCGCGCCGGGCGCTGCCGGAGGGGGCCGCCGTTCATCCGCAGCAGCCGGGTCACCGCGATCCTCAGCAGGGAGTCGGCGGCCAGCGCGTTCCCTTCGTCGGCGGCGCGCAGCACCTGGTGGACGAGACGGACGGTGTGCGGGTCGTCCAGCACGGGTGCGACGAAGCCGGGGGTGCCGCGGATCGCGGTGGTCTCCGCGGCGATCGAGGCGACGACGTCAGCCGCCGGGTAGACGGCTCCGTACCGCCAGCCCTCCGGCCCCTGGGCACGGCCGGTGTGCGCAGTCTCCGGGTTGACCAGCGCGAGCGCGCCCGGGCCCGCGTACTGGTTGGCGCCACCGTGGTGGAAGACCTCGACACCGTCCGTGATCGCGGCGATGACGAAGTTCTCGTGGGTGTGGCGCGCGAAGGTCTTGCCGATGTAGTTGGCTCGGAGGAGATCGACGCCGGGCAGGTCGGGGTAGTGCCAGTGTCGCGCCTGCTCCCGTATCGCCATGCGCCCATTCTGCCGCCGCTCCGCGGTCCGCCATCCGCCCCGGTTCCGCCGCCGGTCCGCCTTCCGGCACCGGTCCGCGGGCGGTTGTCCACAGGCTCGGGCGATTGTCGGTGGCCGGGTGCACGATGGGGGGCATGGCAACGACAGCTCTCGACTCCTTCTCCCCCGCGACCCGCGGCTGGTTCACGGGGGCCTTCTCCGCGCCCACCGCGGCGCAGGAGGGGGCCTGGCGCGCCATCGGGCGCGGCTCGGACGTGCTGGTCGTGGCGCCGACCGGTTCGGGCAAGACGCTGGCCGCCTTTCTCGCCGCCCTGGACCGGCTGGCGTCCGTCCCACCGCCCGCCGAGGCGCACAAGCGCTGCCGGGTGCTGTACGTATCGCCGCTGAAGGCGCTCGCCGTCGATGTGGAGCGCAATCTGCGCAGCCCGCTCACCGGGATCCGGCAGGAGTCCGTCCGGCGTGGGCTGCAGGAGCCGGAGGTGCGGGTCGGGATCCGCTCGGGCGACACTCCGGCGGCCGAGCGGCGCTCGATGGCCACGAAGCCGCCGGACATCCTGATCACCACCCCCGAGTCGCTGTTCCTGATGCTCACGTCGTCGGCGCGGGACGCGCTCGCCGGGGTCGAGACGGTGATCGTGGACGAGGTGCACGCGGTCGCCGGGACAAAGCGGGGCGCCCATCTCGCCCTGTCCCTGGAGCGGCTCGACGAGTTGCTGCCCCGCCCGGCTCGCAGGATCGGACTGTCGGCGACGGTGCGTCCGGTGGAGGAGGTCGCCCGATATCTGTCGCCGCAGCGGAAGGTGGAGATCGTCCAGCCGCCCTCCGGCAAGGAGTTCGACCTCTCCGTCGTCGTCCCGGTCGAGGATCTCGGCGAGCTGGGCGGCTCTCCCGCGTCGGAGACGGAGAGCGCGGACAGACCGTCGATCTGGCCGCATGTGGAGGAGCGGATCGCCGATCTCATCCAGGCGCACCGCTCCACGATCGTGTTCGCCAACTCCCGCCGGCTGGCCGAGCGCCTGTGCAACCGGCTCAACGAGATCGCGTACGAACGGGCCACGGGGACCGTGCTCGACGGGGAGGAGCCCGCCGCTCCGCTGCCCGAGGCGCACTCCCCGGCCCAGGTCATGGCCCAGTCGGGCGCGGCCAGGGGCGCGCCCGCCCTGCTCGCCCGCGCCCATCACGGCTCGGTGTCCAAGGAGCAGCGCGCCCAGGTCGAGGAGGACCTCAAGGCGGGCCGGCTGCCCGCCGTGGTCGCGACATCCAGCCTGGAGCTGGGCATCGACATGGGGGCGGTGGATCTGGTCGTCCAGGTCGAGTCGCCGCCCTCGGTCGCCTCCGGGCTCCAGCGGGTGGGCCGCGCCGGCCACCAGGTGGGCGCGGTCTCCACAGGGGTCGTCTTCCCCAAGTACCGGGGCGATCTGGTGCAGGCGGCCGTGGTCACGGAGCGGATGCGCGGCGGGCTGATCGAGGCGCTGCGTATCCCGGCCAATCCGCTGGACGTGCTGGCCCAGCAGCTTGTGGCCATGGTCGCCCTGGACACCCGGCAGGCCGACGATCTGCTGGCCCTCGCCCGCCGGGCCGCGCCGTTCGCCTCGCTGCCCGAGTCCGCGTTCACCGCCGTCCTCGACATGCTCGCCGGGCGCTATCCCTCCGACGCCTTCGCGGAGCTGCGGCCCCGGGTGGTGTGGGACCGCGTGACCGGTACGGTCACGGGCCGCCCGGGTGCCCAGCGCCTCGCCGTCACCTCGGGAGGCACGATCCCGGACCGCGGGCTGTTCGGTGTCTTCCTCGCCGGGGCCGACCCCAAGAAGGGCGGCGGCCGGGTCGGGGAGCTGGACGAGGAGATGGTGTACGAGTCGCGGGTGGGCGATGTCTTCACGCTGGGCACGACCTCCTGGCGGATCGAGGACATCACCCGTGACCGGGTCCTGGTCACCCCCGCCCCCGGCACCCCCGGCCGGCTGCCCTTCTGGAAGGGCGACCAGCTCGGGCGTCCGCTGGAGCTGGGCCGCGCGGTGGGCGCGTTTCTGCGGGAGGTCGGCTCGCTCTCCGAGGAGGACGCGCGGCTGCGGCTGCTGGCGGCGGGGCTGGACGCGTGGGCGGCCGGCAATGTGCTCTCGTATCTCGACGAACAGCGCCGGGCCTGCGGGCACATCCCGGACGACCGGACGATCCTGGTGGAGCGGTTCCGGGACGAGCTGGGCGACTGGCGGGTGGTGATCCACTCCCCCTTCGGGGCACAGGTGCACGCACCGTGGGCGCTGGCGCTGGGTGCCAGGCTCTCCGAGCGGTACGGAATGGACGCGCAGGTCATGCATGCCGACGACGGCATCGTGCTGCGCCTGCCCGACGCCGATCTGATGGGCATGGATCTGCTCGACGCCGAACCGGATCGCCTCGGCACGGCCTTCGACAGCGAGCAGGCGCCCGTCGGAGCCGCTGATGTCGCCTTCGACGGGGGCGAGATCCGCGGGATCGTCACCGACCAGGTGGGCGGCTCCGCGCTCTTCGCCTCCCGGTTCCGGGGAGTGCGCGGCGCGGGCACTGCTGCTGCCGCGCCGCAGCCCCGGCAAGCGCACCCCGCTGTGGCAGCAGCGCCAGCGCGCCGCTCAACTCCTCCAAGTGGCAAGCGAATTCGGCTCGTTCCCGATCGTGCTGGAGGCGGTGCGGGAGTGCCTCCAGGATGTCTTCGACGTCCCGGGGCTCTCGGAGCTGATGGGCGACATCGAGTCCCGCCGGGTCCGGCTGATCGAGGTGACCACCCCGGAGCCCTCCCCGTTCGCGCGGTCCCTGCTGTTCGGTTATGTGGCCCAGTTCCTGTACGAGGGGGACTCGCCCCTCGCGGAGCGGCGGGCCGCCGCGCTGTCGCTGGACTCGCGGCTGCTCGCCGAGCTGCTGGGCCAGGCGGAACTGCGCGAACTGCTCGACCCGGAGGTGCTCACGGAGCTGGAGCGTGAGCTTCAGTGGCTCACGGAGGACCGGCGCGTCAAGGATGTCGAGGGTGTAGCCGATCTGCTGCGGGTCCTGGGGCCAATGACCGACAACGAGCTGGCCGCGCGCGGGGCGGAGCCCGGCTGGGCCGGGGAGCTGGCCGCGACTCGACGCGCCATCAAGGTCAGGATCGGCGGGGCCGACCACTGGGCGGCCGTCGAGGACGCGGGACGGCTGCGGGACGCGCTGGGCACGGCGTTGCCGGTCGGGGTCCCCGAAGCCTTCACCGAGCCCGTCAAGGACCCGCTCGGCGATCTCCTGGCCCGCTATGCCCGTACACACGGCCCGTTCACCTCGCACACGGCCGCCGAGCGCTTCGGTCTCGGCACCGCGGTCACGGATGGCGCCCTCCAGCGCCTCGCCGCGAGTTCCCGGGTCGTCCAGGGCGAGTTCCACCCGTCCGGCATCGGCCAGGAGTGGTGTGACGCCACGGTGCTGCGCCGGCTGCGCCGCCGCTCCCTGGCCGCGCTGCGCCAGGAGCTGGAGCCGGTGGCGCCCGCCACGCTCGCCACATTCCTGCCGCAGTGGCAGCATCTGCACGCCCAAAGCCTGCACGGTATCGACGGACTCGCCCGAGCCGTCGAGCAGTTGCAGGGCGCGGCCGTCCCCGCGTCCGCACTGGAGAAGCTGGTCCTCCCGTCCCGCATCGCCGGCTACACACCGGCGCTGCTGGACGAACTGACCACCACCGGCGAGGTGTTGTGGGCCGGGGCGGGCGCACTGCCCGGCAAGGACGGCTGGGTCGCGCTCTATCCCGCCGACTCCGCGCCGCTGCTCCTCCCTCCGCCCCACCCACTGGAGCTGACGGCCCTCCATGAATCGGTCCTGACCACCCTGGCGGGGGGCTATGGCCTGTTCTTCCGGCAGATGGCCGACCAGATCCGCGCCACCACCCACCCGGAGGCGACCGATCCCCAACTGGCCGACGCCGTCTGGGATCTGGCCTGGTCGGGCCGGCTCACCAATGACACCCTGGCCCCGCTGCGCTCCCTGCTGGGCTCGGGACGGACCGCCGGTTCCACGGCACACCGGGCGCGGCGCCCCATACCCCGAGGGCGGTACGGAAGCCTCACGGCCGCGGCCAGACCCGTGTCCCGTTCGGGCCCGCCGACGGTGAGCGGCCGCTGGTCACTGCTCCCCGCCCGGGAGCCGGACCTCACACATCGCGCCCACGCACTGGCCCGTACGCTCCTCGACCGCCACGGTGTGGTGACCAGGGGCGCCGTAGCGGCCGAGGAGGTGGAGGGCGGCTTCTCCGCCGTCTATCGCGTGCTGTCCGCCTTCGAGGACAGCGGACAGGCCCGCCGCGGCTATGTCGTCGAGGGGCTAGGGGCGGCCCAGTTCGCGATGGACGGCGCGGTCGACCGGCTGCGCGCGGCAGCGACCGCCCGGGACCGGGCCGAGGCGCATCCGGCGCCCCGAGCTGTGGTGCTGGCCGCGGCCGACCCCGCCAACGCCTATGGGGCCGCCCTGCCCTGGCCGGAGCCTCCGGACGGTGCGGGTCACAAGCCGGGCCGCAAGGCCGGATCCCTGGTCGTCCTGGTCGACGGTGAGCTGACGCTGTACATGGAGCGCGGCGGCAAGACGCTGCTGGCCTGGCCGACCGACCCGGAGGACCCCGCGCTCCGGACTGCCGCCGAGGCCCTGGCGGGCGCGGCCCGCTCGGGAGCGCTCGGCTCGGTCACAGTGGAGCGGACCAATGGCGCCGCGGCGCTGACGTCCCCCTTGGGCCGCGCGCTGGAGTCGGCCGGGTTCCACGCCACCCCCAGGGGCCTGCGGCTGCGCGCCTGACACCGCCGGCCCCGTGCTCGTACCCGTCCCCGTACCGCCGCCACCGGTCCACCCTCACCCGCCGCTCGCCCGTCCCGGCGCGCATCATGGAGGACATGCCCGAAGGAGACACTGTCTGGCAGACCGCCCGACTCCTGCACACCGCGCTGGCCGGCCGGACGCTGGTCCGGTCCGACCTCAGGGTGCCCCGGTTCGCGACCGCCGATCTCACCGGGCGGACCGTCCTCGATGTCACCCCGCGCGGAAAGCATCTCCTCGCCCGGATCGAAGGGGGTCTGACCCTCCACTCGCATCTGCGCATGGACGGCGCCTGGAAGGTGTACGCCCCGGGCGAGCGCTGGCGCGGCGGCGCCGGGCATCAGATCCGGGCGATCCTCGGAACGACCGAGCGGACCGCGGTCGGCTATCGCCTCCAGGTCCTGGCACTGCTCCGCACCAGCGAGGAGGAGCGGGTGGTCGGCCATCTCGGCCCCGATCTGCTCGGGCCCGACTGGGATCCCGCCACGGCGCTGCGCAATCTTCTCGCCGATCCGGCCCGGCCCCTCGGGGAGGCCCTGATCGATCAGCGGAATCTCGCCGGGGTCGGCAATATCTTCAAGTCCGAGACCTGCTTCCTGGTCCGCGCGACCCCATGGCTCCCCATCGGTGAACTCCCGTCACCGGAGCGCGTGGTGACGGCCGCGAAGCGGCTGCTCGAAGCCAACCGGACACGCCCGGGCGGCAGTCGGACGATCTCGGTGTACGGGCGGGCCGGCCGCCCCTGTCCCCGCTGCGGCGCTCCGATCCGTACGGCCGACCAGGACGACCGCCCCGCCTACTGGTGCCCGCGCTGCCAGTCGGGGCCAACAAGTTGACGTTCCGTCAGCTCTCCGGCGCCCGCCACCCCTCGGCGCCGTCACCCCTAGCGCCGGTACCTCAACTGCCCTCTCCGCCCGCCCCGCTGACCCCACGCCCGGGTTCCGGCCTTCGGCGCCGCGTCGCCGCGACGTGCACCGGCAGCAGACTGAGCCCCCAACCGCCCGCCGCCACCGCGCCCTCCACCAGACCGCTGTGCTCCGGCACAAACGCGAGCCGCAGTACGGCCCACCACCACAGCCCGCCGAGAACGAGCGCCGGCAGAAGGACCCATCGCCTCACCATGGTTGTGCCTCCTCCGGCCGACACCAGGGCCTCTCGTTTGGATCTTGCTGGGCTCGCGGCCCCTGGCACCGCTCCCTGATCCAGCCGGATCCAAACGAACGACCCTAGACCCGAACGATCAGCCGCCGCGAGGGCGCATCGGATGCACACCCCGGCGCGCGGAGACTTCCCGCATGTCGCACGGAGACTTCCCGCAGGCCCTGCGCATCTCTCCGCATACCCGCGTAAGGCGCTGTCAGGCCTTTCCGCCTTACGCGTTCTCCGCCTGGAACATCCACGAGTGCTTCTCAAGACCCGCCGTCACCTTGATCAGTACGTCCTGGGTGACCGGGTCCGGTACGGCCGTCACCTCGACGCGCTCGCGCATCTGCCGGATCACCGAGGCAAGCCCGTCCACCATGATCCGTACGGCGTCCGCGTCCTTGATCCACCCGTTGGGAACCGCGCCGAAGGCACTCGTCGCGGCGACCGTCGCGGCCCGCCCGTCCGGTGTCACCCCGATCGCGGCGGCCCTCTCGGCGACCGTGTCCGAGTGCTTGCGGGCCATGGATACGACCTTGTCGAGCTGGAGATGTATGGAGCGGAAGCGCGGCCCGACGATGTTCCAGTGGATCTGCTTCGACACCAGCGCCACGTCCACCAGATCCACGAGAGCGCCCTGAAGCGTCTCGGCGACGAGCTTCAGATCTTCCTCGGGCAGGGAGCCTTTCACGATAGCCATGCCTGGCCTCCAGTTCCGTTCATGGTGTTCTTCACCCCTGTCTGAGGGCAAAGGCACTTTCCACCATGGCACATATGATGCAAAACGGTCATTTCATAGACGGCAGAAGCCCCGACCGGTCAACACGACCGATCGGGGCTTCAGTCAAAGCTTCGAAAAACTCACCGTCAGGCGGCGACGACGTCCACCGCCTCGGTCGGCGCCTTGATCGTCACCCGCTCCGTCGGTACTCCCGCCACCGACGTCACAGAGACGGAATTGAGCATTGGGCGTACTGGCGCAGGCACCGGCTCGCTGGCAGCCGCCGACGCAGCCAGCTCGGCCAGCGACAGTTCGTCGCTCACTTCCCTCATGAGTTCTGACATCCGTACGTCAAGCGCGTCGCAGATCGCGGAGAGCAGTTCGGAGGATGCCTCCTTCTGCCCCCGCTCCACCTCGGAGAGATAGCCGAGCGAGACTCGGGCGGACGAGGAGACTTCGCGCAGAGTACGGCCCTGGCGCTGGCGCTGCCGACGCAGCACGTCACCAAGCAGGCGACGGAGCAGAATCATCGGTGGCTCCCTCCTCGGACCGCGTAGCCGCATCCTTCACGCCCCACCGTACCGCCTCGCGCTGCGGCCGTGCGGGGAGCGATGTCGTGTTCACTCAGGGCTGCAAACATCAATTCCCCCCGTTCTGTTCCGTATCCTGTGCCCGCCCGTTCCTTGATAGTTCGCTGAGGAGCAGCGCGAGCACGCTGCGTACACTCTCTTTACGGATGTCCGCCCGATCGCCGTTCAACCGCAAAGCGGTCACTTTCCCCATGCCGTCCGGTCCCACTACGGCCACATAGACCGTTCCGACGGGCTGACCGTCCTGCGGCTCCGGGCCCGCGACCCCGGTGGTGGACACGCCCCACTCGGCGCCCAGCACCCGTCGTACCCCGGCCGCCATCTGGCGCGCGACCTCCGGGTCCACCGCGCCGCGCTCTGCCAGCAGGGTCCCGTCGACATCCAGTACGTCCCGTTTGAGGGCCGTCGCGTACGCCGTGACGGACCCGCGGAAGGTCCGGGAGGCGCCGGGGACGGAAGTCAGCTCCGCGGCCACCAGACCGCCGGTGAGGGACTCCGCGACGGCCAGCGTCCCGCCGAGCGCCTCCAGGGCCGCGAGCACCCGCGCCGCGTACTCCCGCGCGGGCGCCGCGTCAGGCCCGGCCGGCCGTTCGGTCACCGCGCGGACTCCCCCGCGCCGGACTCACCGGACTCTCCGGAATCGGACGCCTCACCGACCGTGCCGGCGCCGGCCACACCGGACCCGTCGGCTCCGGTCGCCGCACCGGCCCCGGACACCGCCCCGGAACCGGTACCGCCACCGGCACCGGCCGCGGCCGCCCGCTCCGCCGCGAGCCCCTGCCGCCGCAGCACGACCGCCTGCCGCACGTAATCCAGCCCCGTGACCACCGTCAGCACGACGGCCACCGCCATCACCCAGAAGCGGAGGGTCGCCAACGGTCCGGTCAGCGCCAGGACGTACATCCCCGCCGCCGTCCCCTGCGCCAGGGTCTTCATCTTGCCGCCGCGGCTGGCCGGGATGACCCCGTGCCTGATCACCCAGAACCGCATCAGCGTGATGCCGAGCTCACGGAAGAGAATGACCCCCGTCACCCACCACGGCAGATCGCCGAGCGCGGAGAGACAGATCAGCGCCGACCCCATGATCGCCTTGTCCGCGATCGGGTCGGCGATCTTCCCGAAGTCCGTGACCAGGTTGTACGTCCGGGCGAGATGCCCGTCGAAGATGTCCGTGATCATCGCGACGGCGAAGGCGGCCCAGGCCCAGGCGCGCCAGACGGGGTCGTACCCGCCCTCCTGGAGCAGCAGCAGCACAAAAGCGGGCACCAGGACCAGCCGCACCATGGTGAGGATATTGGCGATGTTCCACACGCTGACCTGATGAACCGCCACAGCCACCCGCTTCCTGCCGGGCGCCGGCTTAGCGCCGGCGCCGCCTGCCGCGGATGCCGGGACTCCGCTCATCTGGCCGCCTCCTCGCCCGGGGTCCTGGAGTCGTCCCCGGAAAGCTCGTAGCACTCTGCCAGCAGATCCACGCCCTCGGTGCCGACCACCTTGGCCTCGACCATACGGCCGGGACGCAGCCCGGCACGCGATGTGAAGATCACCTGGCCGTCGGTCTCGGGTGCCTGGTGCGCCGCACGCCCGGTCGCCGGTTCCCTGTCGCCCGCCGCGTCCCCGAGCCCGCCCTCGGCGCCTGCTTCCGTACCGGCCGACTCCACCAGCACCCGGAGGCTCTCGCCGAGCCGCTCCTCGGCGCGCTGCGCGGTCAGTTCCTCAGCCAGTCGCGACAGGTGGTCCAGCCGCTCGGCGACGGTGTCCGCGTGCAGCTTGCCGTCGTACGTCGCCGCCTCGGTCCCGTCCTCGTCCGAGTACCCGAAAACACCGATGGCGTCGAGCCGCGCGTCCGTGATGAAGCGCTCCAGCTCGGCGAAGTCCGCCTCGGTCTCACCGGGGAAGCCGACGATGAAGTTGGAGCGCACTCCGGCCTGCGGCGCCTTGCCGCGAATGGTCTCCAGGAGCCCCAGGAAGCTTTCGGTGTCCCCGAACCGCCGCATCGCGCGCAGCACACCGGGCGCCGAGTGCTGGAAGGAGAGATCGAAGTACGGCGCGACCTTGGGGGTCGACGTGAGGACGTCGATCAGCCCCGGCCGCATCTCGGCGGGCTGGAGATAACTCACCCGTACCCGCTCGATCCCGTCGACCGCCGCCAGCTCGGGCAGCAGGGTCTCCAGCAGCCGGATGTCGCCGAGGTCCTTGCCGTACGAGGTGTTGTTCTCGGAGACGAGCATGACCTCCTTGACGCCCTGCTCGGCCAGCCAGCGGGTCTCGCCCAGTACGTCGGAGGGGCGCCGGGAGATGAAGGAGCCGCGGAACGACGGGATGGCACAGAAGGAGCAGCGCCGGTCGCAGCCGGAGGCGAGCTTCACAGAGGCGACGGGACTGTGGTCGAGCCGCCGCCGCAGCGGGGCTCTGGGCCCCGAGGCCGGGGCGATCCCTTCCGGCAGATCCTCGGGGACAGAAGCCACTTCGGCCCGCTCCTGCCCATGACCGGGCAGTGCGACGGCCGTTCCGGTGCTCTGCCGCTCGACGGGGCTGAGCGGCAGCAGCTTGCGCCGGTCACGGGGCGTGTGCGAAGCGTGCACGCCACCGCTCAGGATGGTCCGGAGGCGGTCGGAGATATCGGCGTAGTCGTCGAAGCCGAGAACACCGTCCGCCTCCGGCAGGGCCTCCGCCAGCTCCTTGCCGTACCGCTCGGCCATGCAGCCGACGGCGACGACGGCCTGGGTTCTGCCCTGGTCCTTGAGGTCGTTGGCCTCCAGCAGGGCATCGACGGAGTCCTTCTTCGCGGCTTCGACGAAGCCGCAGGTGTTGACCACGGCGACGTCCGCGTCCGAGGCGTCCTCGACGAGCTCCCAGCCGTCCGCTGCCAAGCGGCCTGCGAGCTCCTCCGAGTCCACCTCGTTACGGGCGCAGCCAAGTGTGACAAGGGCGACGGTACGGCGTTCGGGCATGGGCTCAAGACTACTTTGTCCCGGACCCGCCCCTGGCGTGCAGGGTTGCTCAGCCGGCCTCGGGGTCGCCCTGGGTGTACGAGAGTCGCTCGACCTGTCCCGGCTCGAACTCGTCCTCGACCTTCTTGCCGTTCACGAACAGCTCGATCGCCCCGGCGTTGCCGAGAATCAGATCGATCTGCTCGTCGTCCTGGAAGGTCTTGGAGTCGCCCTTGTTGAGAAGTCCATCGAAGAGCAGCTTGCCGTCGTGCGCCTTGGCCGAGATCCAGCTCTTGTCGTCTATGGCGGACAGCCGGACCGTGACCTTGTCGAGCGGCGCCGCCGCGATGGCGCTGTCCGACGGCTCGGGCTTGGGGTTGACCGTCTTGGTGGGGCTGGGCTTGAGGTCGCTCTTCTGCGGCTTGGGGCCCTCGGCGGCCTGCTTGGCCTTGCCGGTGTCCTCCTCGCCGCCGATCAGCGTGAAGCCGGCGAAGCCGACCACGGCGACGATCGCCGCGACCATGGCCGCCGTCCAGTTGGCATGGCGCCGCTCCGGCCGGATCCGCTCCGCTTCGAACATCGGCGCCGCGGGAGTGGGGACCGGCGGCCCGCCGTGTTCCGCGTCGAACTGCTCGACGAGCGGCTCGGGATCGATCCCCACCGCGCGGGCGAGCACTCGGATATGGCCACGGGCGTAGACATCGCCGCCGCAGCGCGAGAAGTCGTCCTGCTCGATCCCCTGCACGATGGGGACGCGCACACGTGTGGAGCCGCTGACGTCGTCGACGGTCAGACCGGCGGCCGTACGTGCTTGCTGAAGGGTCTGGCCGACCGAAGGACGGTCATCTTCGATCAGAGGCTGATCTTCTTCAGATGAATTCCAGTCGTCCTCAAGGGAGTTCTCAAGGGCGGTCCGGTCTTCGTCGGGAGGATTCCGGTCGTCTTCCGGGGAGTTGCCGTCGGGGGCACTGCCGTCGGGGGAGTTGCCGATGGACACGGGGGCGCCTTTCGAGCGTGTAGCCACCTGCTGGACGTTCAGTCTATGGGTGGTACGAAAGGGTGGGGCAACCGGGCGGATGCACTTTGTACGCCATCGGAATGACCGGACGGCGTGGCGAGGGGACAGGGAGCTGTTCCTCACCAACTTGACGTTTGCCCAAGGGAAACGGTTGCCTTCGATTTCCCTCGGGTTCTGCCGGATCTTCCATGACTCGCTCGGACGCGTCGGGACAAGGCCTGATCCGGCCGCTCTTCCGGGACTCGTACAGGCGCGCTTCGGACTCGCTGGGAGATTCCGCTTCCTACGGTTGAGACTCCCCACGGATCACGGCGAGCACTCCATCCACTTCGTCCGCTTTCACCAGGACGTCGCGCGCCTTGGACCCCTCGCTGGGTCCGACGATGTTCCTCGACTCCATCAGGTCCATCAGCCGGCCCGCCTTGGCGAAGCCGACGCGCAGCTTCCGCTGGAGCATCGAGGTCGAGCCGAACTGCGTCGTGACGACCAGCTCGACGGCCTGGCACAGCAGATCCAGATCGTCGCCGATGTCCTCGTCGATGTCCTTCTTCTTGGCCGTTCCGACCACGACGTCGTCGCGGAAGACCGGCGCCATCTGATCCTTGCAGTGCTGGACGACCGTCGCGACTTCTTCCTCGGTGACGAACGCGCCCTGCATACGCGTCGGCTTGTTCGCGCCCATGGGCAGGAACAGCCCGTCGCCCTTGCCGATCAGCTTCTCCGCACCGGGCTGGTCGAGGATGACCCGGCTGTCCGCCAGCGACGACGTCGCGAAGGCGAGCCGTGAGGGCACATTCGCCTTGATCAGGCCGGTCACCACGTCCACCGAGGGCCGCTGCGTGGCGAGTACGAGATGGATCCCGGCGGCGCGGGCCAACTGGGTGATGCGGACGATGGCGTCCTCGACATCACGCGGCGCGACCATCATCAGATCGGCCAGCTCGTCCACGATCACCAGCAGATACGGGTACGGCGACAGCTCGCGCTCACTGCCCTCCGGCGTCTTCACCTTGCCGTCGCGCACGGCCCGGTTGAAGTCGTCGATGTGGCGGTAGCCGTAGGCGGCGAGGTCGTCGTAGCGCAGATCCATCTCCCGTACGACCCACTGGAGCGCCTCGGCGGCCCGCTTGGGGTTGGTGATGATCGGCGTGATCAGGTGCGGGATGCCTTCGTACGCGGTCAGCTCGACACGCTTGGGGTCGACGAGGACCATCCGTACGTCCTCCGGGGTCGCCCTGACCATCACCGACGTGATCAGGCAGTTGATGCAGGAGGACTTGCCGGAGCCGGTGGCGCCCGCGACCAGCATGTGCGGCATCTTCGCCAGGTTGGCCATCACATAGCCGCCCTCGACGTCCTTGCCGAGCGCGACCAGCATCGGATGGTCGTCCTCGGCGGCGTCCGCGAGCCGCAGCACATCACCGAGATTGACCATCTCGCGGTCGGTGTTGGGGATCTCGATACCGACCGCGGACTTGCCGGGGATCGGGGAGATGATCCGTACGTCGGGGCTGGCCACGGCGTACGCGATGTTCTTGGTGAGCGCGGTGATCCGCTCGACCTTCACGGCCGGGCCCAGCTCCACCTCGTACCGGGTGACCGTCGGGCCACGGGTGAAGCCGGTGACGGCCGCGTCGACCTTGAACTCCATGAACACGTTGGTGAGCGAGGCGACGATGGCGTCATTGGCGGCGCTGCGTGTCTTGCCGGGCCCGCCGCGCTCCAGCAGGTCCAGCGACGGCAGCGCGTAGGTGATGTCCCCGCGGAGCTGGAGCTGTTCGGCGCGCGGGGGCAGCGGCTTGTCGATCGGGGGCGGGGGCTTGGTCAGATCCGCGACGGCCGCGGCGCCCGCTCCGCGCTTGCCGGGCTCACGGGCGCCGGGCAGGGGCACGGAGCGCTCGCCGGCGCTCTCGTCGGCGTCCTGCGGCCCCTGTGCCCCTCCCAAGCCCGTTACGCGCTCGGGGGTTCGCCGGAAAGCCCGTCGCCCGTGCGCGTCCGGTCCACGGAGACGCCCTGGGTGAGGTCCGCGACGATCGGCGAGGGCGGCATTCCGTTGAGTACGGCGCCGTCCAGTGCGGCCGCCGCTGCCGCGGCCACGTCCACCGCGTCCATCGGCCGGTCCATGGCGGGCTGTACGGAGGCGCGGCGCGGCCTGCGCCGCTTCTTGAGCGCTTCGGCCTCGGCCCGGTCGTGGTCGTACGGTCCGGTTCCGCTCCGGCGCGCGGACGGGCGGCCCGCCACGGCGGGCAGCCCTTGGCGCCACTGGTCGTCGTACCGCTCGTCGTCGTCCTCGTACCGTTCCTCGTCGTACCGCTCGTCGTCCGTACGCTCCGGCGCGTTCGCGGGTGCGAGGACGCCGAGTCTGGTGGCGAGCAGCCGCAGCCGCTGCGGAATGGCGTTGACCGGGGTGGCGGTGACGACCAGCAGACCGAAGAAGGTGAGCAGCAGAAGCAGCGGTACGGCGAGGACCTCGCCCATGGCGACGATCAGCGGCATGGAGGCGGCCCAGCCGATCAGCCCGCCCGCGTCCTGCATCGCGTCGGTGCCCGCGTCGCGCCCGGGGGCGCCACACGCGATGTGCACCAGTCCGAGCACCCCGACGACCAGCGCGGAGAGCCCGATCGCGATCCGCCCGTTGGCCTCGGGCCGCTCCGGGTAGAGGATCAGGCGTACGGCGATCGCGCCCAGCAGGACCGGCACCAGCAGATCGAGCCGGCCGAAGGCCCCGGTGATCAGCATCTCGACCAGATCGCCCACCGGGCCGCGCAGATTGGACCAGGTTCCGGCCGCGACGACCAGTGCGACGCCGAGCAGCAGCAGCGCCAGCCCGTCCTTGCGGTGCGCCGGATCGAGGCCCTTCGCGCCACGCCCTATGCCGCGGAACATCGCGCCGACACCGTGCGCCATGCCGAGCCATACGGCCCGTACCACCCGGTACACACCGCCGGTGGGGGACGGCGCGGGCTTGGGTGCCGGCTTGGCGGCGGCCTTCTTCGCGGGCGCCTTCTTGGCCGGTGCTTTCTTCGAGGGCGCCGATTTCTGCGCCGCGCTCTTCTTGGCGGGTGCCGCCTTCGCGGCGCCGGTCGTACGGCCGGCCCGCGGCTTCGCGGCGCCCGCCGTGCCCTGGGAACCCTTGCCGGACGTACGTGAGGCCATGGTGGTGAGGTTACCGGTGTGCACGGCCGTCGACACGTGTGCCCACCGCTTCACCCGTATGTGTCGTCCGCAAGTCAGCAGCAAACTGACGCCGATTCAGCGGTTCCTGTCCGCCGGTCGCTCCTGCGCTTCACTTCCGCAAGGGACTTCGGCTCCCCCGGAGGCTTCAGCTCTGCGAGGGAAGGGTGGGCGTACCGCTTCCGGTGCCGGGCTCCAGCGCGTCCAGCGCCCGCCGCAATCCGGTGAGTTTACGTTCGAGATGGGCGGCGGTCGCCACGGCGGAGGCGTCCGCCGAATCGTCGTCGAGCTGCTTGGAGAGTGCTTCCGCCTGCTCTTCGACAGCCGCGAGCCGCGCGGAGAGCTCGGCCAGCAGACCGGCCGGCTCCTTGGCCTCGCCCGCTCCGGCCAACTGAAGTCTGAGCAGCTCGGCCTGTTCCTTGAGTTTGCAGTTCTTCATGTACAGCTCGACGAACACCGAGACCTTGGCGCGCAGCACCCAGGGATCGAACGGCTTCGAGATGTAGTCCACCGCGCCCGCCGCGTATCCCCGGAAGGTGTGGTGCGGGCCGTGGTTGATGGCCGTGAGGAAGATGATCGGGATGTCGCGCGTCCGCTCACGGCGCTTGATGTGCGCGGCCGTCTCGAAACCATCCATCCCGGGCATCTGGACATCCAGCAGGATGACCGCGAAGTCGTCCGTCAGCAGCGCCTTGAGCGCTTCCTCCCCGGACGATGCCCGCACCAGTGTCTGATCGAGCGCGGAGAGAATGGCCTCCAGCGCCAGCAGATTCTCCGGCCGGTCATCGACCAGGAGGATCTTGGCCTTCTGCACCATGGCCGCCCGTCCTCCTCGCCCCGGCATGGGATGCCCCCCGCTCACAGCGCCCCGCGTCACACCGGGCGCCGCCCCAGGGGACGACTCCCTTACGCCGTCCGTCCTTGTGCCGGTCATGGTAGCCGCACCCCGCCTGTCGCCACACCCTGTCACCGTGATGTCACTGTGCACAAAGCAGAAACGTAGCGCGAGACCAGAAGGTTCCCCGAATATGCCCGCCTCACACGCCGTCGGGCGCACTCCGTCAGGACATTGTGACTTTTCCCCCGGCCGCCGGTCACGCGTCCCGCATCCATTGCTCCATGACCGTCAGGAGATGGTCGGGATCAACCGGTTTGGTCACATAGTCGGAAGCACCCGATTCAAGGGCCTTCTCCCGGTCGCCCTTCATCGCCTTCGCGGTGAGCGCGATGATGGGCAGCCCGGCGAACTGCGGCATCCTGCGGATCGCCGTCGTCGTGGCATACCCGTCCATCTCGGGCATCATGATGTCCATCAGAACGACCGTCACATCGTCGTGCTGCTCCAGGACTTCGATGCCCTCGCGGCCGTTCTCCGCGTACAGCACCGAGAGTCCGTGCTGCTCCAGCACGCTGGTGAGGGCGAAGACATTGCGGATGTCGTCGTCCACGATCAGCACCTTCTCTCCGGCGAAGCCGAACGTACGGCTCTCGCGGAGTGCGTCCTGACGGCCCGTACCGCCCGGTCGGGACGTACGGGGCTCCTGACGGCCCTGAGCGGCCGTGCTCCCCCGCGGCAGGCTCTGGGTGCCCTGTCCCGGCGGACCCGAGCGCTGCGCCCCGCCGACGGGGCCCCTGCGGCGGCGCCGGAACAGCGCGGCCGGGCCCGGCTCCTCCCCGGCCGGGGAGGCCACCTCCACCTGCTGGCCCGCCGGCTCGCCCGAACCCGTACCGTCGTCGGCCGCGCGCCCCTGCCGCACGCCCGCGGGCGCCAACTGCGGATAGCCCTGCGGCGGCAGCTCGCTGGGGTGGAGCGGCAGATAGAGCGTGAACGTGGAGCCGCGCCTCGGCTCGCTCGCCGCGTGGATCTCACCGCCCAGCAGCCGGGCGATCTCGCGGCTGATGGAGAGACCGAGGCCCGTACCGCCGTACTTGCGGCTGGTCGTGCCGTCCGCCTGCTTGAACGCCTCGAAGATGACCCGCATCTTGCTGGCCGCGATCCCGATCCCGGTGTCGGTGACCGAGAAAGCGATCAGGTCGCCGTCGGCGTCGCGCAGCGAACCCGCCTCCAGGAGCTGCTCCCTGATGGCGTGCGGCACATCCGCGCCCGCCGGGCGGATCACCAGCTCCACCGCACCGCTGTCGGTGAACTTCACCGCGTTGGAGAGCAGATTGCGCAGCACCTGCAACAGGCGCTGTTCATCGGTGTGCAGGGTCGCGGGCAGCTCCGGCGAGACCCGTACGGAGAAGTCGAGCCCCTTCTCCGCGGTGAGCGGCCGGAAGGTCGCCTCCACATAGTCGACGAGCTGGACCAGCGCGATCCGGGTCGGGCTGACATCCATCTTGCCCGCCTCGACCTTCGACAGATCGAGGATGTCGTTGATGAGCTGGAGCAGATCCGAGCCCGCTCCGTGGATCGTTTCGGCGAACTCGACCTGCTTGGGCGAGAGATTCGATTCGGCATTGTCGGCGAGCAGCTTGGCGAGGATGAGCAGCGAGTTGAGCGGGGTGCGCAGCTCGTGCGACATGTTCGCCAGGAACTCCGACTTGTAGCGCATCGAGACGGCGAGCTGCTCGGCCCGCTCCTCCAGCACCTGCCTGGCCTCTTCGATCTCGGTGTTCTTCACCTCGATGTCACGGTTCTGCTGGGCCAGCAGCTCGGCCTTCTCCTCCAGTTCCGCGTTGGACTCCTGAAGGGCCTTCTGCCGGTTCTCCAGCTCCGCCGAGCGCTCACGGAGCTGCTCCGTCAACTCCTGCGACTGCTTCAGCAGCACCTCCGTCTTGGAGTTGACGCTGATGGTGTTGACGCTCGTCGCGATCATCTCGGCGATCTGGTTGAGGAAGTCCTTCTGGATGTGCGTGAACGGCTGGAACGAGGCCAGCTCGATCACTCCGAGGACCTTCCCCTCGAACAGCACCGGCAGCACGATCACATGGGCCGGCGCCGCCTCCCCGAGCCCGGACGCGATCTTCAGATAACCCGGCGGCACATTGACCTGAATGGTGCGCTTCTCCTGGGCGGCCGTGCCGATGAGCGTCTCGCCGGGCCGGAAGACCGTCGGCATCGAACCGGCCGAGTAGCCGTAACTGCCGCGCATGCACAGCTCGTACGAACCGTCCTTGCCGCCGTCCGTACCGACCTGGGGCACCGCGCCCGTCCGCATCGCCAGGAAGAACGCGCCGTGCTGGGCCGACACCACCGGGGTCAGCTCGCTCATGATCAGCGAGGCGACGTCGTCGAGGTCGCGGCGGCCCTGCATCAGACCGGAGATCCGGGCGAGGTTGCCCTTGAGCCAGTCCTGCTCCTCATTGGCGAGGGTGGTGTCCCGCAGATTGGCGATCATCGTATTGATGTTGTCCTGGAGGACCTGGATCTCGCCCGCCGCGTCTACATCGATCTTCAGGTTGAGATCGCCGCGGGTCACCGCGGTGGCGACGGCGGCGATCGCCCGTACCTGGCGGGTCAGATTGCCGGCCATCTCGTTCACCGACTCGGTGAGGTCGCGCCAGGTGCCGTCGACGTCCCGCACCCGCGCCTGTCCGCCGAGCTGACCGTCCGTACCCACCTCACGGGCCACCCGGGTCACCTCCTCGGCGAACGAGGAGAGCTGGTCGACCATGGTGTTGATGGTGTTCTTGAGCTCCTGGATCTCACCACGCGCGTCGATGTCGATCTTCTTGGTGAGATCACCCTTCGCGATGGCGGTGGTGACCGTGGCGATCTGGCGCACCTGACCGGTCAGGTTGGACGCCATCGAGTTCACGGACTCGGTGAGGTCCTTCCACGTACCCGACACGCCCGGCACCCGGGCCTGGCCGCCCAGTTCGCCCTCCGTACCCACCTCGCGGGCGACTCGTGTCACCTCGTCCGCGAAGGACGACAGTGTCGTCACCATCGTGTTGACGGTGTCGGCGAGTTCGGCGACCTCGCCGCGCGCCTCGACCGTGACCTTCTTGGTGAGGTCGCCGTTGGCGACCGCGGCCGAGACCCGCGAGATGTTCCGCACCTGGCTGGTCAGGTTGTTGGCCATGGTGTTGACGTTGTCGCTGAGGTCCTTCCAGATGCCGGTGACGCCCCGGACCCTGGCCTGGCCGCCGAGAATGCCCTCCGTACCCACCTCACGGGCGACTCGCGTCACCTCGTCCGCGAAGTTGAGGAGCTGGTCGACCATCGTGTTGACGGTCGTGACCAGGTCGAGGATCTCGCCCTTGGCATCGACGGTGATCTTCTTGGACAGATCGCCCTTGGCGACCGCCGTGGTGACCTCGGCGATATTGCGGACCTGCGACGTCAGGTTGTTCGCCATGAAGTTGACGGACTGTGTGAGGTCCTTCCAGGTGCCGGAGACGCCCTGGACCTCGGCCTGGCCGCCGAGAATGCCCTCGGTGCCCACTTCGCGGGCCACCCGGGTCACCTGCTCGGCGAAGTTGGAGAGCTGGTCCACCATCGTGTTGAGGGTGTTCTTCAGCTCAAGGATCTCGCCGCGCGCGTCCACATCGATCTTCTGCGACAGGTCACCGCGCGCCACCGCCGTGGCGACACCCGCGATGTTACGGACCTGATCCGTGAGGTTCCCGGCCATCCCGTTGACGGAGTCGGTCAGATCCCGCCAGACCCCGGCCACCCCCGGCACCTTCGCCTGACCGCCGAGCCGGCCGTCCGTACCCACCTCGCGCGCGACCCTGGTCACCTGGTCGGCGAAGGCCGAGAGCTGGTCGACCATCGTGTTGATGGTGTTCTTGAGTTCGAGGATCTCGCCACGGGCGTCCACATCGATCTTCTGCGACAGGTCACCACGCGCCACCGCCGTGGTCACCTGAGCGATCTGGCGCACCTGATCGGTCAGATTCCCGGCCATGAAGTTGACGGAGTCGGTGAGTTCCTTCCACGTACCGCTGACGCCGTCGACCCGCGCCTGACCGCCGAGCCGGCCCTCCGTACCCACGTCCCTGGCCATCACAGTGACCTGATCGGCGAAGGAGGAGAGCTGCGCCACCATCGTGTTGACGGTGTTCTTCAGCTCCAGCATCTCCCCGGCCACATCGACCGTGACCTTCTGGGTCAGATCACCGTTGGCGACGGCGGTCGTCACCTGCGCGATGTCCCGCACCTGGCCGGTCAGGTTGCGGAAAGCCGTGTTGACCGAGTCGGTGAGGTCCTTCCAGGTACCCGCCGCGCCCGGCACCTCGGCCTGGCCGCCGAGCCGGCCCTCGACACCGACCTCCCGCGCGACCCGTGTCACCTCGGAACCGAACGACTGAAGCTGGTCCACCATCGTGTTGACGGTGTTCTTCAGCTCCAGCATCTCGCCCGCGACGTCGACGGTGACCTTCTGCGAGAGATCGCCGTTCGCGACCGCCGTCGTCACCTGCGCGATGTCCCGCACCTGGGTCGTCAGATTGCGGAAGACCGTGTTGACCGAGTCCGTCAGGTCCTTCCAGGTGCCGGCGGCGCCCGGCACCTGTGCCTGGCCGCCGAGCAGCCCCTCCGCGCCGACCTCGCTCGCCACCCGGGTCACTTCGTCCGCGAAGGTACGGAGCGTCTCGGTCATCTGGTTGATCGTCTCGGCGAGCTGCGCGACCTCGCCCCGTGCGCTGACCGTGACCTTCTGCGACAGGTCGCCGTTGGCGACGGCCGTCGTGACCTCCGCGATACCGCGCACCTGGCTGGTCAGGTTGCCCGCCATGGTGTTGACCGAGTCGGTGAGGTCCTTCCACACCCCGGCCACCCCGGGCACGGTCGCCTGACCGCCCAGCTCGCCCTCGGTGCCCACCTCCCGGGCCACCCGGGTGACCTCGGAGGAGAACGACGAGAGCTGGTCCACCATGGTGTTCACGGTGTTCTTGAGCTGAAGCATCTCGCCGGCCACATGGACCGTGACCTTGCGCGACAGATCGCCCTTGGCGACGGCCGTCGTAACGAGAGCAATGTCACGTACCTGAGCGGTCAACCGGTACGCCATCGTGTTGACCGAATCCGTGAGGTCCTTCCACGATCCGGACATACCGCGCACCTTGGCCTGGCCGCCGAGCTTGCCCTCCGTACCGACCTCCAGCGCCACCCGCGTCACCTCGTCGGTGAACGCGGAGAGCTGGTCGACCAGATTGTTGACGGTACGGGCCACCTTCAGGAACTCGCCCCGCAGCGGCCGCTCCGTACCGTCCGGCGAGTACGAGCGCAGCTCCATCCGCTGCTCGAGATCGCCCTCGGCGACCGCGGAGAGCACCCGCCCGACCTCGGAGACGGGTCGCGCCAGATCGTCCACCAGCGCGTTCGACGCGTCGATGGCCGCGGCCCAGGAACCCTCGCAGGCCCCGGTCTCCAGCCGCTCGGTGAGCTTCCCCTCGCGCCCCACCATGCGCCGTACCCGGGCCAGCTCGCCCGTGAGATGGAGATTGCGGTCCGCGACCTCGTTGAAGACGGCGGCGATCTCCGCCATCACGTCGTCGCCGGAGACGGTCAGCCGTTTGCGGAAGTTGCCGTCGCGCATGGACACCAGGGCTGCCAGCAGTCTCTGCAGCTCCGCCGTGTCCACCTCGGTGGTCCCATTGCTCCGGGACCGTCCGCCTTTCGCGCGCGTACTCGCGCCACGCGACGCCGTGCCAGACTCCACCGTGTCCCTCCCGCAGGGGTTGACCGTACCGCCGGGCTGTCTCCGGAAGCCTGCCCAGTGTTTCACCACGGCCGAACCAGGCCATAACAGTTCGGCAGCTTCGCATAGCGTCCCCGCCTTCTCGGGGCGGAAACAGCGGCGACCGGCATCCGCTCGGACTGCGAAGGTAAGTAACCTGGCATCCGGCTGTCCAACCGCCCCGGTCCGCCCGGCAGGGGCGGTGCGGCGAAGGTACTACCACCGGGCACCTGGAGGGGCGGGCCGATCATGGCAGAGCCGGGCGTCGAAACGCGTACGAGGAGTTCCGTGATCACCGCGCGGGCGGCGGCCAGCTTCGACCCCGTCGGACGGTCCGTGGCGACCGCGCGCGCCTTCGTACGCGACACGCTCCAGGGTTGGGGCCACTCCGATGTCGTCGACGACGCCGTCGTCCTGACCAGCGAACTCGTCACCAATGCCGTCATCCACGCCGGCACCTCGGCCGATGTGCTCTGCCTGCGCATGGAGGACGGCGTCCGCGTGGAGGTGGCCGACCGCTACCCCGAGCGTGAGATCCCCATCCAGGGCACCCGGCGGTCCTTCGCCAACGCCGACCGCGAGAACGGCAGGGGACTGCTGCTCTGTGCCGCCCTCGCCTCACGCTGGGGCGTCGAGTACACCCCGACGTACAAGCAGGTCTGGTTCCAGCTCGACCTTCCCGAGCGCCCGGTCGGCACCCGCCTGGCCGGACCGGTCCTCCCGACCAGCCTGCTTCCCGTCGCCGACGAACGTGTACGGGTCGCCGTCGTCCAGATCGACCGCGGCGCCGCCATCGTGAGCTGGAACGAAGATGCAGAACATATTTTCGGGTACGCGGCCGATCAGGTAATCGGCAAGCCGCTGCCCGACATCGCGGCCTGGCCGCACACCCCCGGCCTCGGCAGCGGCATCGCGGAAGCGCTCCAGCTCTCCCGCTGGGAGGGCAGCTACGGGATCCGCAGCGCCGACGGCCGGGTCGTTCCCGTCTACGCGTCCCACCTCCGGGTCCGCGACACGCACGGCGAGCCGTCCACCGTCTGTCTCCTCGTACGCAACCACGAGCGCGCCGTCATCCAGACCGCGCTACGCGGCTCCGTGAGCGACCAGGGCGCCGAGAACCGTGCCATGGACCCCTTCGAGGTCTTCATCGGCTCCCCGGCCCCCGACGATCTCGACGGACTCCTCCAGCGCACGGTCGAACGCGCCCGCGACATGCTCGACGGAGACTCGGCCTTCCTGCTGCTCGCCACGGACGACGAGACGGAGCTGGAGGTACGGGCCTCCACCGGCCTCCCCTCCGCCCGCCAGCGCTTCGCACGCGTCCCCGTGGAGGCCGGGACCGGACGGTACGGCTCCGCCAGGATGCCCGCCGTCCACGACGACCTCACGGCCGTCCCCGGCGCCGTCCCGCTCCTCAACGACACCGGCATGCGCTCCGTCGTCACCGTCCCCCTCAAGGTGGAGGGCCGGCTGACCGGCTCCCTGGGTGTCGCCGCGGAAGGCCCGGGCCGCTACTCCAACGAAGAGGCGCTGCGTCTCCAGTTCGCCGCGGACCGTATCGCCCTGGCCGTCGAGTCCGCCCGCCTCGGCGAACTCGAACGCCTCCGGCGCGGCTCGCTCTCCTTCCTCGTCGAAGCCTCCGATCTGCTCGCCGGAACGCTCGACCGCGACCAGACCCTGGCCCTCATGGCGCAGATGACCGTCCCCACCCTCGCCACCTGGTGCGCCGTTTACACCATCGCCGACCAGTCCTCCGACCCGTACCTCTCGTACGTGCTCCACGAGGACGAGGAACGCATCGACGGCCTCAAGGCCCTTCTCTCCAAGATCAACCCGCCGGATCCCGTTCCCACTCCCGGCGCCCGTATCTGGACCGCCCCCGCCGAAGCCGCCCACCGGGCCGCGCTGCGCACCTCCATGCGCGAGCTGGGACGGACCTCCACCCCGCTCTCCTCGGGCGTCGGCAGCACCCTGGCGACGGCGGGAACGGTCGGCGGCGAGACCGTCGTCCTCCCGCTGGTGGCCCGTAACCGCGTGATCGGCATGCTGACCCTCGGCAAGCCCTCGGACGACCACTTCCGCCAGGAGATCCTCGAACTCGCCGAGGACCTCTCGCGCCGGGCGGCACTCGCCCTCGACAACGCCCGCCTCTACTCCGAGCGCACCGCCATCAGCCAGGCCCTTCAGCGCAGCCTGCTGCCACCGGGGCTCCCCGAAGTCCCGGGCGTGGAGGTCGATGTCATCTACCGCGCGGCGGGCGAGGGCAACGAAGTCGGCGGCGACTTCTACGACCTGTTCCCCATCCGGGACGGCGCCTACGGCTTCGCCATCGGCGATGTCTGCGGTACGGGACCGGAGGCCGCGGCCGTCACCGGCCTGGCCCGGCACGCCCTCCGGCTGCTCGCCCGCGAGGGCTTCGGCGGACCCGCGGTCCTGGAACGGCTGAACGCGGCGATCCTCGACGAGGGCGCCCGCAGCCGCTTCCTGACGCTGCTGTACGGCGAGTTGTGGCCGCAGGAGGACGGCAGCGCGATCATCAAGGTGGTCTGCGCCGGCCATCCGCTCCCGCTGCGTCTGCGCCAGGACGGCACGGTCGAACCGGCCGCAGAACCGCAGCCGCTCCTCGGCGTGATAGAGGATCTGGAGCTGTACGAGCAGACGCTCACCCTGGACCCGGGCGATGTCCTGCTGTGCGTCACCGACGGCGTCACGGAACGCCGGGAGGGCTCGCGCATGCTGGGTGACGACGGCCTCACCGATGTTCTGACGACCTGTACGGGACTGACGGCGGGCGCGGTCGCCTCGCGCGTGCTGCGAGCGGTGGAACGCTTCGCTGCGGAGCCGGCCTCCGACGACATGGCGATCCTCGCGATGCGCGTCCCGGAGCCCCGTCACAACTAGTCCTGGTCAGGATCAAGGAGTTGGGCAACGAGAAAGGCCCCCGCCGGGTGGCGGGGGCCTTCTCTTGTACGGAGCCCCAATACGGAATCGAACCGTAGACCTTCTCCTTACCATGGAGACGCTCTACCGACTGAGCTATTGGGGCGCTGCAACGAGGTAGAGCATACCTGATGTTGAGCGGTTCTCAGAACCTCGATTCTGAACGGGACTTGAATGAGTCATGAACGGCGATGAACGCAGAAATGCCCTGTACCAAAACCTCTAGTACAGGGCATTTCTCATAAAGTTTGTTCGGCGGCGTCCTACTCTCCCACAGGGTTCCCCCTGCAGTACCATCGGCGCTGTAAGGCTTAGCTTCCGGGTTCGGAATGTAACCGGGCGTTTCCCTCACGCTATAACCACCGAAACACTACGAAACCAACCCGCCGGAACTGTCACGGCTGTTCGTGGTCTCAGAACTAACACAGTGGACGCGAGCAACTGAGGACAAGCCCTCGGCCTATTAGTACCGGTCAACTCCACCAGTCACCTGGCTTCCATATCCGGCCTATCAACCCAGTCGTCTACTGGGAGCCTTACCCCCTCAAGGGGATGGGAGTCCTCATCTCGAAGCAGGCTTCCCGCTTAGATGCTTTCAGCGGTTATCCCTCCCGAACGTAGCCAACCAGCCATGCCCTTGGCAGAACAACTGGCACACCAGAGGTTCGTCCGTCCCGGTCCTCTCGTACTAGGGACAGCCCTTCTCAAGACTCCTACGCGCACAGCGGATAGGGACCGAACTGTCTCACGACGTTCTAAACCCAGCTCGCGTACCGCTTTAATGGGCGAACAGCCCAACCCTTGGGACCGACTCCAGCCCCAGGATGCGACGAGCCGACATCGAGGTGCCAAACCATCCCGTCGATATGGACTCTTGGGGAAGATCAGCCTGTTATCCCCGGGGTACCTTTTATCCGTTGAGCGACGGCGCTTCCACAAGCCACCGCCGGATCACTAGTCCCGACTTTCGTCCCTGCTCGACCCGTCGGTCTCACAGTCAAGCTCCCTTGTGCACTTACACTCAACACCTGATTACCAACCAGGCTGAGGGAACCTTTGGGCGCCTCCGTTACCCTTTAGGAGGCAACCGCCCCAGTTAAACTACCCATCAGACACTGTCCCTGATCCGGATCACGGACCCAGGTTAGACATCCAGCACGACCAGAGTGGTATTTCAACAACGACTCCACAACCACTGGCGTGGCCGCTTCACAGTCTCCCACCTATCCTACACAAGCCGAACCGAACACCAATATCAAACTATAGTAAAGGTCCCGGGGTCTTTCCGTCCTGCTGCGCGAAACGAGCATCTTTACTCGTAATGCAATTTCACCGGGCCTATGGTTGAGACAGTCGAGAAGTCGTTACGCCATTCGTGCAGGTCGGAACTTACCCGACAAGGAATTTCGCTACCTTAGGATGGTTATAGTTACCACCGCCGTTTACTGGCGCTTAAGTTCTCAGCCTCGCCCCACCGAAATGGAGCTAACCGGTCCCCTTAACGTTCCAGCACCGGGCAGGCGTCAGTCCGTATACATCGCCTTACGGCTTCGCACGGACCTGTGTTTTTAGTAAACAGTCGCTTCTCGCTGGTCTCTGCGGCCACCCCAAGCTACCGGCAGCAAGTGCCTTGACCTGGTGTGGCCCCCCTTCTCCCGAAGTTACGGGGGCATTTTGCCGAGTTCCTTAACCATAGTTCACCCGAACGCCTCGGTATTCTCTACCAGACCACCTGAGTCGGTTTAGGGTACGGGCCGCCATGAAACTCGCTAGAGGCTTTTCTCGACAGCATAGGATCATCCACTTCACCACAATCGGCTCGGCATCAGGTCTCAGACTTATGTTGCACGGATTTACCTGCACAACGCCCTACACCCTTACCCCGGGACAACCACCGCCCGGGCTGGACTACCTTCCTGCGTCACCCCATCACTTACCTACTACCACCTTGGATCGACGGCTCCACCACTCCCCTTTGCCCGAAGGCTCCAGGGCGGCTTCACGGCCTTAGCATCAATGGATTCGATACTGGGCGTTTCAAAGCGGGTACCGGAATATCAACCGGTTGTCCATCGACTACGCCTGTCGGCCTCGCCTTAGGTCCCGACTTACCCTGGGCAGATCAGCTTGACCCAGGAACCCTTAGTCAATCGGCGCACACGTTTCCCACGTGTGAATCGCTACTCATGCCTGCATTCTCACTCGTGAACCATCCACCACTCGCTTACACGGCGGCTTCACCCGGCACACGACGCTCCCCTACCCATCACAGCGGGCGTTGGCCCTCATGCTGCAATGACACGACTTCGGCGGTATGCTTGAGCCCCGCTACATTGTCGGCGCGGAATCACTTGACCAGTGAGCTATTACGCACTCTTTCAAGGATGGCTGCTTCTAAGCCAACCTCCTGGTTGTCTCTGCGACTCCACATCCTTTCCCACTTAGCATACGCTTAGGGGCCTTAGTCGATGCTCTGGGCTGTTTCCCTCTCGACCATGGAGCTTATCCCCCACAGTCTCACTGCCGCGCTCTCACTTACCGGCATTCGGAGTTTGGCTAAGGTCAGTAACCCGGTAGGGCCCATCGCCTATCCAGTGCTCTACCTCCGGCAAGAAACACACGACGCTGCACCTAAATGCATTTCGGGGAGAACCAGCTATCACGGAGTTTGATTGGCCTTTCACCCCTAACCACAGGTCATCCCCCAGGTTTTCAACCCTGGTGGGTTCGGTCCTCCACGACCTCTTACAGCCGCTTCAACCTGCCCATGGCTAGATCACTCCGCTTCGGGTCTTGAGCGCGCTACTAAAACGCCCTATTCGGACTCGCTTTCGCTACGGCTCCCCCACACGGGTTAACCTCGCAACACACCGCAAACTCGCAGGCTCATTCTTCAAAAGGCACGCAGTCACGAGAACAAGGCAAGCCTTGCTCCGACGCTCCCACGGCTTGTAGGCACACGGTTTCAGGTACTATTTCACTCCGCTCCCGCGGTACTTTTCACCATTCCCTCACGGTACTATCCGCTATCGGTCACCAGGGAATATTTAGGCTTAGCGGGTGGTCCCGCCAGATTCACACGGGATTTCTCGGGCCCCGTGCTACTTGGGAAATCTCCAAACGAGCCGTACAAATTTCAGCTACGGGGGTCTTACCCTCTACGCCGGGCCTTTCGCATGCCCTTCGCCTACCCATACGGTTTCTCACTCGCCGACCGGCCGGCAGACCGATCCAGAAAACTCCCACAACCCCGCATGCGCAACCCCTGCCGGGTATCACACACATACGGTTTGGCCTCATCCGGTTTCGCTCGCCACTACTCCCGGAATCACTGTTGTTTTCTCTTCCTGAGGGTACTGAGATGTTTCACTTCCCCTCGTTCCCTCCACACTGCCTATGTGTTCAGCAGCAGGTGACAGCCCATGACGACTGCCGGGTTTCCCCATTCGGACACCCCCGGATCACAGCTCGGTTGACAGCTCCCCGGGGCCTATCGCGGCCTCCCACGTCCTTCATCGGTTCCTGGTACCAAGGCATCCACCGTGCGCCCTTAAAAACTTGGCCACAGATGCTCGCGTCCACTGTGCAGTTCTCAAACAACGACCAGCCACCCACCACCCCGCCATACAGCGAGTTCACTGGGACCGGCACTGAAGAAACAGGCAACACACTCGCCCGTGCCCTCAGACACCCAACAGCGCGCCCGACCCGACCAGCACCACAGACCCACGTTCCACGCCGAAGCAGTACTAGTGAACCCATCATGCCGATCGTGCCGAATAGTCAACGTTCCACCCATGAGCTGACCACCGCCGGACACTTGCCGGCGTAGTGGCTCTGGACCCCGTTGGGGGTCTAGATGCTCCTTAGAAAGGAGGTGATCCAGCCGCACCTTCCGGTACGGCTACCTTGTTACGACTTCGTCCCAATCGCCAGTCCCACCTTCGACAGCTCCCTCCCACAAGGGGTTGGGCCACCGGCTTCGGGTGTTACCGACTTTCGTGACGTGACGGGCGGTGTGTACAAGGCCCGGGAACGTATTCACCGCAGCACTGCTGATCTGCGATTACTAGCAACTCCGACTTCATGGGGTCGAGTTGCAGACCCCAATCCGAACTGAGACCGGCTTTTTGAGATTCGCTCCGCCTCACGGCATCGCAGCTCATTGTACCGGCCATTGTAGCACGTGTGCAGCCCAAGACATAAGGGGCATGATGACTTGACGTCGTCCCCACCTTCCTCCGAGTTGACCCCGGCAGTCTCCTGTGAGTCCCCATCACCCCGAAAGGCATGCTGGCAACACAGAACAAGGGTTGCGCTCGTTGCGGGACTTAACCCAACATCTCACGACACGAGCTGACGACAGCCATGCACCACCTGTACACCGACCACAAGGGGGCTGACATCTCTGCCAGTTACCGGTGTATGTCAAGCCTTGGTAAGGTTCTTCGCGTTGCGTCGAATTAAGCCACATGCTCCGCTGCTTGTGCGGGCCCCCGTCAATTCCTTTGAGTTTTAGCCTTGCGGCCGTACTCCCCAGGCGGGGAACTTAATGCGTTAGCTGCGGCACCGACGACGTGGAATGTCGCCAACACCTAGTTCCCAACGTTTACGGCGTGGACTACCAGGGTATCTAATCCTGTTCGCTCCCCACGCTTTCGCTCCTCAGCGTCAGTAATGGCCCAGAGATCCGCCTTCGCCACCGGTGTTCCTCCTGATATCTGCGCATTTCACCGCTACACCAGGAATTCCGATCTCCCCTACCACACTCCAGCCTGCCCGTATCGAATGCAGACCCGGGGTTGAGCCCCGGGCTTTCACATCCGACGCGACAAGCCGCCTACGAGCTCTTTACGCCCAATAATTCCGGACAACGCTTGCGCCCTACGTATTACCGCGGCTGCTGGCACGTAGTTAGCCGGCGCTTCTTCTGCAGGTACCGTCACTCACGCTTCTTCCCTGCTGAAAGAGGTTTACAACCCGAAGGCCGTCATCCCTCACGCGGCGTCGCTGCATCAGGCTTCCGCCCATTGTGCAATATTCCCCACTGCTGCCTCCCGTAGGAGTCTGGGCCGTGTCTCAGTCCCAGTGTGGCCGGTCGCCCTCTCAGGCCGGCTACCCGTCGTCGCCTTGGTAGGCCATCACCCCACCAACAAGCTGATAGGCCGCGGGCTCATCCTCCACCGCCGGAGCTTTCAACCCTCCCCCATGCAGAGAAGAGTGTTATCCGGTATTAGACCCCGTTTCCAGGGCTTGTCCCAGAGTGAAGGGCAGATTGCCCACGTGTTACTCACCCGTTCGCCACTAATCCACCCCGAAAGGCTTCATCGTTCGACTTGCATGTGTTAAGCACGCCGCCAGCGTTCGTCCTGAGCCAGGATCAAACTCTCCGTGAATGTGCACCGGATATCCGGTATCACACACGAGAGCGGAACCACCGGCCGGAATAGGACCAGTGGTTCACAGCGTCCTCGCTGTGTTTCTTCTTCAAAGGAACCTCAACCTGCCGGAACAGAAAACCGTTCCCGCTGGTCGGGGTATCAACATATCTGGCGTTGACTTTTGGCACGCTGTTGAGTTCTCAAGGAACGGACGCTTCCTTTGTACTCACCCTTCCGGGCTTTCCTCCGGGCTTTTCCCTTCGGTCTTGCGTCTCCGACTTTATCAGACTTTATTGAGTCGGATTTTCCTTCCCTCGGGGAAGGCACTGGGCAGGTCTTTCGCCCCGGCTTCCCCCTCAGGTGGAGCCGTAAACGTACTGGAGCGGGGGGCGTCGACGCAAATCGAGGCCCCCCGCTCCCGTAGCCGGCGTCAGATGGCTGTCGCCGGGCGGTCGTTGCGGGGGTCAGACCTCGACGACGACCGGGAGGATCATCGGGCGCCGGCGGTAGGTGTCGGAGACCCACTTGCCCACCGTGCGGCGTACGAGCTGCTGGAGCTGGTGCGGTTCCGCGACGCCGTCCTGGGCCGATCTCGCGATGGCCTCTTCGACCTTGGGCAGTACGGCGCCGAACGCAGCGTCCTCGATACCGGAGCCGCGGGCCTGGAAGTGCGGGCCGCCGACGACCTTGCCGGTGGTGGAGTCGACCACCACGAAGACCGAGATGATGCCCTCGTCGCCGAGGATGCGCCGGTCCTTGAGGGAGGTCTCGGTGACATCGCCGACCGAGAGTCCGTCGACGTACACGTAACCGGCCTGGACCTTGCCCACGATCTTGGCCCTGCCGTCGACGAGGTCGACGACCACGCCGTCCTCGGCGATGACGATGTGGTCCTTGGGGACCCCGGTCAGCGCGCCCAGTTCGGCGTTGGCCCGCAGATGGCGCCATTCGCCGTGGACCGGCATCAGGTTCTTGGGCCGGCAGATGTTGTAGAAGTACAGCAGCTCGCCGGCCGAGGCGTGGCCGGAGACATGGACCTTGGCGTTGCCCTTGTGGACGACGTTCGCGCCCCAGCGGGTCAGGCCGTTGATGACGCGGTAGACGGCGTTCTCGTTGCCCGGGATGAGCGAGGAGGCCAGGATCACCGTGTCGCCCTGCACGATCCGGATCTGGTGGTCGCGGTTGGCCATACGGGAGAGGGCCGCCATCGGTTCGCCCTGCGAGCCGGTGCAGACGAGGACGATCTCGTGATCGGGGAGGTCGTCGAGCGTCTTGACGTCGACGACCAGGCCCGTGGGCACCCTGAGATAGCCGAGATCGCGGGCGATGCCCATGTTGCGGACCATCGAGCGCCCGACGAAGGCGACCCTGCGGCCGTATTCGTGGGCGGCGTCGAGGATCTGCTGGATCCGGTGGACATGGCTGGCGAAGCTGGCCACGATGATGCGCTTCTGGGCGCTGCCGAAGACCTGGCGCAGGACATTCGAGATGTCGCGCTCGGGCGGGACGAAGCCCGGGACTTCGGCGTTGGTGGAGTCGGCCAGCAGCAGGTCGATGCCCTCCTCGCCGAGCTTGGCGAAGGTGGGCAGATCGGTCAGTCTGCGGTCCAGCGGAAGCTGGTCCATCTTGAAGTCGCCGGTGTGGACGGCCATGCCCGCGGGGGTGCGGATGGCGACGGCCAGGGCGTCGGGGATGGAGTGGTTGACGGCGACGAACTCGCAGTCGAAGGGGCCGATGCGCTCGCGGTGGCCCTCGGTGACCTCAAGGGTGTACGGGCGGATACGGTGCTCCTGGAGCTTCGCCTCGATCAGTGCGAGGGTCAGCTTGGAGCCGATCAGCGGGATGTCGTTCTTCAGCCGGAGCAGAAACGGGACACCGCCGATGTGGTCCTCGTGGCCGTGCGTGAGCACGATGCCGTCGATGTCGTCGAGGCGGTCCCGGATGGTGGTGAAGTCCGGCAGGATCAGGTCGATACCGGGCTGTTCCTCCTCCGGGAAGAGGACGCCGCAGTCGACGATGAGCAGACGGCCGTTGTACTCGAAGACCGTCATGTTGCGGCCGATCTCGCCGAGACCGCCGAGCGGGGTGACGCGCAGGCCGTTCTTGGGCAGCTTCGGCGGGGCACCGAGTTCAGGATGCGGATGACTCAAAAGACTCTCCTCACCACACGCGCCACGTACCGCTGAGGCACGTGGCGCGCATGACATTCGTGCACTTGCTGTTGTCTTGTTGACTGTTTTGTTGGTGTTTCGTTGAGCTTGTTGACCGACCCTTCGGTTTGCCGACAGGTCTGTCGTTGGATCCCTCAGATCCGCTGTCTTCGCTTATTCAGTTGTGAAGTCAATGACTAGAGCTGTACCCCGCCGGCCGCGAGATCGATCTTGAGCTCGGCGGTTTCCTGGGGCGACAGTTCCACGAGCGGGAGCCGCAGCGGTCCCGCGGGAAGCTTCCGGAGCGCGAGGGCGGCCTTGGTGGTGATGACGCCCTGGGTCCTGAACATGCCGGTGAAGACCGGCAGCAGCTTCTGGTGGATCTCGGTGGCCTTCTGCACATCACCGGTGAGGTGGGCGTCGAGCAGTTCGCGCAGCTCCGGGGTGACCACATGGCCGACGACGGAGACGAAGCCGACCGCGCCGACCGAGAGCAGCGGCAGGTTGAGCATGTCGTCGCCCGAGTACCAGGCAAGGCCGGACCGGGCGATGGCCCAGCTCGCACGGCCGAGGTCGCCCTTGGCGTCCTTGTTGGCGACGATGCGCGAGTGCTGGGCGAGCCGGACGATCGTCTCGGTGTCGATGGGGACGCCGCTGCGGCCCGGGATGTCGTACAGCATCACCGGCAGCTCCGTGGCGTCGGCGATGGCGGTGAAGTGCCGGAAGAGACCTTCCTGCGGCGGCTTGTTGTAGTACGGCGTGACGGCGAGCAGGCCGTGCGCGCCGGCGCGTTCCGCGGCGCGGGCCAGCTCCAGGCTGTGGCGGGTGTCATTGGTGCCGACGCCGGCGACGATATGGGCCCGGTCTCCCACGGCCTCCAGAACGGCCCGTACGAGCTGGTCTTTCTCCGCGTCGCTGGTGGTCGGCGACTCACCGGTGGTGCCGTTCAGGATCAGGCCGTCGTTGCCCGCGTCCACGAGATGGACGGCGAGCTGCTGGGCACCGTCGAGGTCGAGTGCGCCGTCCGCCGTGAAGGGCGTGACCATGGCGGTGAGGACCCGCCCGAAGGGGGTCTGCGGAGTGGAGATCGGAGCCATGGGTAACACGCTACTCGCTGCTCAGCTCACCGTGTCCCTTTGGGGGACGGGACGAGGCGGGACAAGAGGAGCCCGGCACTGCCTGCTCGGGGGTTCAAGCAGTGCCGGGTCCGTTTGATCAGCCTAGATGAACTTCTCGAAACGCCGCAATACGGACGCATCACCCCGGAGACCGCACATCCGTGCCCCCGACGGGGCTCCGCCCCTGTCCTGAACAGGCGCTAAGGGGCGATACGCCCATTGGCATTGAAGGCCGCATGGGTGAGGGGCATGAGCTTCGACCAGTGCTCCTCCATGCGCTCTCCGACCATCTCGATCTCGCGCTGCGGGAAGGACGGCACCTTCGCCTGTTCGTGTTGGGTGCGCAGACCGAGGAAGTGCATCAGCGAGCGCGCGTTGCAGGTCGCGTACATCGACGAGAACAGTCCGACCGGCAGGACCGCGCGGGCGACCTCACGGGCCACACCCGCGGCCAGCATCTCCTGATAGGCCTCGTACGCCTGGACGTAGGAGTCCTTCATCGCGCGCTCGGTGATCTCCTGCTGGGCGGCGCTCCCGTGCACGAACTGGTACTTCCCGGGGCGGCCCTGCTGGACCAGCTTGCGGTCCTCGCCGGGGACGTAGAAGACCGGCTGGAGGTTGCGGTAGCGGCCCGACTCCTCGTTGTACGAGTTGTGGACGACGATTCCCGCTGCCACGAAGTTGTGCCAGGGGCCCTCGACGGAGAGGTCGTACGTCATCTCCTCGCCGTCCTCGGTGACGGAGACGACCGGGTCGGGACGGGCCGGGGCGGGCTCACGTTCGGCGACGGAGCCGCTGTCCGCCAGCACGGTGTCGCCCGCCGTCAGCTCGCCCGCCTTGCGCCAGCCGTCCGGGGTCAGGACGGCGTGGTCGACCGTGGCCCGCAGCTCACGGCCGCCGGCCGTGACGATCCTGATCAGCGGCTTCACGCCCGACTCGATGACATCGGCGATACGGGCCCGGCGGGCGGCCAGGGTCTCCTCGTCGTAGCAGCGGACCTCCGTACTGCGGTCCGTCGCGTCCTGGTGCCAGCGGCGGTGCAGCTCGGCGATGGTCAGGCGGTGAGGGGTCCCCGTACCGCCCCCCAGGGTGATCTCCGTGTCGCCCGCGACGCACCAGCCGACGCGGTGCCGCATGAACTCGCGGAAGACGAAGATCGGGGCGCTGATGAAGAAGGTCATCGAGTTGTGCTCGAAGGGGCTGCCGTGGCGGTCCCGCATCAGAAAGTTGATCAGCCCCTTCGAGCGCTCCGGGTCCTTGGACAGCTCTTCCAGGGACTGCTCGCCCGCGGTGGACACACGCGCGGCCCACAGCACATCGCTGTCACTGGCGGAGTGCTTCACCAGATCCACGGTGACATCGCTGCGGAAGCCGGGCCTGGTCTCCGTGGTCTCTGCGGAACTGTCGGCGGGGGTGTCGCTCACCTGCGGGGGTCCTTCCATCGCTTCGCTCGGGCGGCGCCCACTCTACGGCGCGGCACTGACAGCCCGGTGAGCCGTACGCTGATCAGGCCGTCCCCTGCCGTGGTCCCGCCGGACAAGCGGCGGGGCTGACTCGTCCGGCCCCCTGGGGTGGTCCGGTGCGGTGCGCGATCGGTAGCCTCACGAGGCACAGCAATCGAGCGTGCTTGTGAGTGAGGATCAGTCGTGCCCCTGCCCTTCCTGACGGCCGACCGGGCTTTTGACGCGACCAACGAGGATGTCGCGCTGCCGTTCGACGATCATGACCAATGGCGGCGTCCGTACCGCCCCGGCCCCTGGCGGGTGGTGGCGGCCGCGCTGCTTCTGCTGCTCGCCTCCTTCGTACTGCTGGCGGCGATGATCATCGCCTTCGCCGGTGCCGTGCCGGGTGCCACGCTGTGTCTGGGCCTCGCTCTGGTGATGATCGCCGTCGCGCTGCGGCTGCTGCGGGTCGGGGCGTGGGTGAGCCGGCACGGGGTACGGCGGGTGGCTCTGCTCCGGACCACGACCGTGGCCTGGGACCGGATCACCGCCGTACGGACGGTCCAGCAGCCGGTGCGCTGGCTGGGGCTGCCCCGTACCGTCCAGGGGCAGGCGCTTGTCGCTGTCCGCCGGAAGGGTGAGGCGCTGCCGCTGCTGACCGACCACAACGCGGATTTCCTGGCGCGGACCGAGGCCTTCGACCGGGCGGCCGACACGGTCGAGGCCTGGGGCGACGAGTACCGCCGCCCCGAGGAGCAGCGGCGTCACTGACCGGCTTCCGGGGCCCGCGTGCCCCGGGACCGGTCGGCACCGGGGTGATCAGCGCCTCGTACGGGCTGCGCGGCCCGTACACCGTTGACGCGCACACATGGAGCGGGGTCCGGCCTCTTCGGCCGGACCCCGCTCTTCGTGCTGCCGTGCTCTTCGTGCCGCTGCCGGCTCTTCGTACCGCTGCCTCAGGCCTGGACCGGCTTGCCGTCGTGGAGTGCGATGGCCCGCTGCATGGCCTTGCGGGCGCGCGGGGTGTCCCGGGCGTCGTGGTAGGCGATGGCAAGGCGGAACCAGCAGCGCCAGTCGTCGGGCGAGTCCTCGGTCTGCGCCCTGCGCTCGGCGAACACGGCGTCGGCCGACGTGCGGTCGATCCGGCCGCCGGGCGTACGGACCAGTTCGTCCACCGGCAGTCCGCCCTCGGCGTCCAGCTCGGCCGCGAGCCGGTTGGCGTGGCTGACGAACTGGGTGTTCTTCCAGAGGAACCAGACGCCGATGACCGGCAGGACCAGGACCGCGACACCGAGGGCGACGGTGAGCGCGGTGCCCTGCTTGATCAGCAGCACTCCGCGGCTGCCGGCCAGGACGAAGTAGATGACCAGGACGGCGGCCGTGACGCAGTAGGTGATCTTCGCACGCATGGGTGTCAGCTCGGGTCGGGTCGGCTCGGAATCGGACGGGGTGGTGCAGGGCGGTCGGTGCTGGCCGGTCGGTACAGGCCGGTCAGTTCAGACCGAGGAAGTGTTCCAGGCCGTAGGTGAGCCCCGGGGCCGAGGACACCCGCCGTACGCCCAGCAGGATGCCCGGCATGAAGCTGCTGTGGTGCAGGGAGTCATGGCGGATGGTGAGGGTCTCGCCCTCGCCGCCCAGGATGACCTCCTGGTGCGCCAGCAGGCCCCGGAGCCGTACGGAGTGCACCGGCACGCCGTCGACATCCGCGCCGCGCGCGCCCTCCAGCGCCGTGGCCGTGGCGTCGGGCTGCGGGCCGAGACCGGCGTCCGCGCGGGCCGCGGCCACGAGCTGGGCGGTGCGCTGCGCGGTGCCGGAGGGCGCGTCGACCTTGTTCGGGTGGTGCAGTTCGATGACCTCGACCGATTCGAACCAGCGGGCGGCCGTCTCGGAGAACTTCATCGTGAGGACCGCGCCGATGGAGAAGTTCGGCGCGACCAGCACGCCGGTCTCCGGGGAGCCGGCCAGCAGCTCCCTGAGCCGTGTCAGCCGCTCCTCGTTCCAGCCGGTGGTGCCGACGACCGCGTGGATGCCATGGCGTACGCAGAAGTCGAGGTTGTCCAGCACCGCGGCGGGGGTGGTCAGCTCCACCACGACCTGGGCACCGGCGTCGACCAGGGACTCCAGCTTGTCGCCCTGGTCGAGGGCGGCGACCAGTTCCAGGTCGTCGGCGGCCTCGACGGCCCGTACGGCCTCGGAGCCGATACGGCCCTTGGCACCGAGAACGGCCACACGCAGCTTGCTCATCGTTCTGTTTCCTTAACGCCTCAACGGCTTACGGCCTACGGCTTCGGGGTCGGGGGCTCTTCGAGGACGGGGTTTTCGGGAACGGGGGCCTTCGCGAACGGCGGTCGGCCCGGTGCGGACGGCCCGGTCAGGAGACCGCCTCGTCGAGACGCGCCGCCTGCTTGTCCTTCAGCGGGCCTATGACGGACAGCGAGGGCCTGTGCCCCAGCACATCACGGGCCACCGTGCGGACATCGTCGGGGGTGACCGCGGCTATCCGCCCCAGCATCTCGTCCACCGACATCTGGGCGCCCCAGCACAGCTCGCTCTTGCCGATACGGTTCATCAGCGCCCCGGTGTCCTCCAGACCCAGGACCGTCGAGCCGGAGAGCTGCCCGACGGCGCGATGGATCTCCTCGTCGCCGAGGCCCTCGGCGCAGACCCGGTCCAGTTCGTCGCGGCAGATCTTCAGCACATCGTGGACCTGGCTGGGCCGGCAGCCCGCGTACACCCCGAAGAGCCCGCAGTCGGCGAAGCCCGAGGTGTACGAGTACACGCTGTAGGCGAGGCCGCGCTTCTCCCGTACCTCCTGGAAGAGCCGGGAGCTCATACCGCCGCCGAGGGCCGTGTTCAGTACGCCGAGTGCCCAGCGGCGCTCGTCGGTACGGGACAGTCCCGGCATCCCGAGGACGACATGGGCCTGCTCGGTCCTGCGGTCGAGCAGTTCGACCTTGCCCGCGGTGCGTACGGCGCGGCTGCCGTCGCGGGGCGCGACGGGCACGGCGTCCGTACGGGACAGTGCGCCGGCCTTTTCGAACGCCTTGCGGACCTGTCGTACCACCGTGGCGTGGTCGACATTGCCCGCGGCGGCGACGACCAGGTGCCTCGGGTCGTAGTGCTTCTTGTAGAAGCGCGCGATCCGGTCGCGGTCCAGGTCGTTGACGGTGTCGACGGTGCCGAGGACCGGGCGGCCGAGGGGGGTGTCGCCGAACATGGTGTGCGCGAACAGATCGTGCACGCAGTCGCCCGGGTCGTCCTCGGTCATGGCGATCTCTTCGAGGACGACTCCGCGTTCGGCGTCGACATCGGCGGCCTCGATGAGCGAGCCGGTCAGCATGTCGCAGACCACGTCGATGGCGAGCGGCAGATCGGTGTCAAGCACCCGCGCGTAGTAGCAGGTGTACTCCTTCGCCGTGAAGGCGTTCATCTCGCCGCCGACCGCGTCGATGGCGGAGGAGATGTCGAGGGCGCTGCGCCTGCTGGTGCCCTTGAAGAGGAGGTGTTCCAGATAGTGGGTGGCGCCGTTGAGGGCGGGCGTCTCGTCGCGTGAGCCGACCTGCACCCAGATGCCGAAGGTCGCGGAGCGGACCGTGGGCAGGGTTTCGGTGACGACGCGCAGTCCGCCGGGGAGGGTCGTACGGCGGACGGTGCTGATGCCGTCCCGGCCCTTGAGCAGGGTTTGGGTACGGGCGACGGCCCGCGCCTCGGATGAGGTGCGGGCCGTCGCCTGGAAGCCGGCCGTCACTGGGTCGCGTCGTCCTTCGCCTCTTCGGCGGCTGCGGTTCCCTCGTCCTCGTCCTCGATCACGGGGATGAGGGACAGCTTGCCGCGCTGGTCGATCTCGGCGATCTCGACCTGGACCTTCTGGCCGACACCGAGGACGTCCTCGACGTTCTCCACACGCTTGCCGCCGGCGAGCTTGCGGATCTGCGAGATGTGCAGCAGTCCGTCCTTGCCGGGGAGCAGCGACACGAACGCGCCGAACGTGGTCGTCTTGACGACCGTGCCCAGATAGCGCTCGCCGACCTCCGGCATGGTCGGGTTGGCGATGCCGTTGATCGTGGCGCGGGCGGCCTCGGCGGCCGGTCCGTCGGCGGCACCGATGTAGATGGTGCCGTCGTCCTCGATCGTGATGTCGGCGCCGGTGTCCTCCTGGATCTGGTTGATCATCTTGCCCTTGGGGCCGATGACCTCGCCGATCTTGTCCACCGGGATCTTGACGGTGATGATCCGCGGGGCGTTCGGGGACATCTCGTCCGGGACGTCGATGGCCTCGTTCATCACATCGAGGATGTGGAGGCGGGCGTCGCGGGCCTGCTTCAGCGCGGCGGCCAGGACCGAGGCGGGGATGCCGTCGAGCTTGGTGTCGAGCTGGAGCGCGGTGACGAAGGTCTTCGTACCGGCGACCTTGAAGTCCATGTCACCGAAGGCGTCCTCCGCACCGAGGATGTCGGTGAGGGTGACGTAGTGGGTCTCGCCGTCGATCTCCTGGGAGATCAGGCCCATGGCGATACCGGCGACGGGCGCCTTGAGCGGCACACCGGCGTTCAGCATCGACATGGTGGAGGCGCAGACCGAGCCCATGGACGTCGAGCCGTTGGAGCCCAGCGCCTCGGAGACCTGGCGGATGGCGTACGGGAACTCCTCGCGCGTCGGCAGCACCGGTACGAGCGCGCGCTCGGCCAGGGCGCCGTGGCCGATCTCGCGGCGCTTGGGCGAGCCGACACGGCCGGTCTCTCCGGTGGAGTACGGCGGGAAGTTGTAGTTGTGCATGTAGCGCTTGCGCGTCACGGGGGAGAGCGTGTCGAGCTGCTGCTCCATCCGGAGCATGTTCAGCGTGGTGACACCCAGGATCTGGGTCTCGCCGCGCTCGAACAGCGCCGAGCCGTGGACCCGCGGAATGGCCTCGACCTCGGCGGCGAGCGTACGGATGTCCGTGACGCCACGGCCGTCGATACGGATCTTGTCCTTGATGACACGCTCACGGACCAGGGACTTGGTCAGTGAGCGGTAGGCGGCGGAGATCTCCTTCTCGCGGCCCTCGAACTGCGGGAGGAGCTTCTCTCCGGCGAGGACCTTGACACGGTCCAGCTCGTTCTCGCGCTCCTGCTTGCCCGCGATGGTGAGCGCCTGGGCCAGCTCGGACTTGACGGCCGAGGTGAGGGCTTCCAGGACGTCGTCCTCGTAGTCGAGGAAGATCGGGAACTCGCCAGTGGGCTTGGCGGCCTTGGCGGCGAGGTCCGACTGCGCCTTGCAGAGGACCTTGATGAAGGGCTTCGCGGCTTCCAGACCGGCGGCGACGATCTCCTCGGTGGGAGCCTCGGCGCCGTCCTTGACGAGCTGGATGGTGTTCTCGGTGGCCTCGGCCTCGACCATCATGATCGCGACATCGCCGTCGTCCAGCACACGGCCCGCGACGACCATGTCGAAGACCGCGTCCTCCAGCTCCGTATGGGTCGGGAAGGCGACCCACTGGCCCTTGATCAGGGCGACACGGGTGCCGCCGATGGGGCCGGAGAAGGGGAGGCCCGCGAGCTGCGTGGAGCAGGAGGCGGCGTTGATCGCGACCACGTCGTACAGGTGGTCGGGGTTGAGCGCCATGATCGTCTCGACGACCTGGATCTCGTTGCGCAGGCCCTTCTTGAAGGACGGGCGCAGCGGGCGGTCGATGAGCCGGCAGGTGAGGATGGCGTCCTCGGAGGGGCGGCCCTCGCGGCGGAAGAAGGAGCCGGGGATCTTGCCGGCCGCGTACATCCGCTCCTCGACGTCGACCGTCAGGGGGAAGAAGTCGAGCTGGTCCTTGGGCTTCTTGGAAGCGGTGGTGGCCGACAGCACCATGGTGTCGTCGTCCAGGTAGGCGACGGCGGAACCGGCGGCCTGGCGGGCGAGCCTGCCCGTCTCGAAGCGGATGGTACGGGTGCCGAAGGTGCCGTTGTCGATAACGGCCTCGGCGTAGTGGGTCTCGTTCTCCACTAGTGCTTTCTCCTCGTCTTCGTCCGGTGCCCGTGTGGCAGGGGACGTGGCGGAGAAGCGCTCCTTGGTGCGGGCCGGTCTTCGATCGAAGCACCCGGGGCGAGCGGCTCGGGCCGCGTGCCCTTCCGGGGGCCACTACCGAGGACCGGCGGCGGCGGAGTTCGCTCCTCCTGTTGTCGTCTGTTCAGTTGTGCTCGTGCGTCCAGATTACTGAGCTTCGCCGCGGGATGACATTCCGGTTGTCCCGGGCGGGGCGACGGCGGCGCCCCGTACATACGGCGCGGTGTTCCGTACGGCCCCGTACATACGTCGAAGGGAGCGGTCCCCGGATGTGGGAACCGCTCCCTTCACGGTGTCTTACTTGGCACCGCCGGCCGCGCCGCGGCGGATGCCGAGGCGGTCGACCAGCGTACGGAAGCGCTGGATGTCCTTCTTGGCCAGGTACTGCAGCAGCCGGCGGCGCTGGCCGACCAGGATCAGCAGACCGCGCCGGGAGTGGTGGTCGTGCTTGTGGGTCTTGAGGTGCTCGGTGAGGTCCGAGATCCGGCGCGACAGCATGGCGACCTGGACCTCGGGGGAGCCGGTGTCACCTTCCTTGGTGCCGAACTCGGTCATGATCTGCTTCTTCGTAGCGGCGTCGAGTGACACGCGTACTCCTCGTGAGGCTTCGTGGCCACCGAGTGCCCCAGGTCGAATACTCTGGGGAGCTTCCATTACTCGGGAGGCTGGGGTCCGCCGGGCGCTGACCGAGGAGACGGTGCTCCGGGGTCACATACACAGACGGCCGTCACACAGGGTACCAGCCCCGCGGCAGGCGCCTTCCCGGGGCCTCTTCGCGCTAGCTGGTGAGGGCGCGGGCCGCGGTGAAGACGTCGAGTACGGCGAGGCAGAGCGGTACGAGCGAGAGCAGTACGGCGCCCTCGGCCAGGTCGAGAAGCCGGCCCCAGAAGGGCGAGAGGCCCTTGCGGGGGATGATCAGGCCGATCGCGGTGATCAGGGCCGCGCCCGCGGCGACACTGGCGGCGAGCCAGATCGTACGGATGTCGAGGGCGCCGCGGTCGCCGTACACCAGGAGTTCCCTGACCGGGTCGGCGGGCGGGTTCAGGGAGAGGCCGAGGATCAGCAGGGCGATCGCGGAGATGCCCGCGACGAGCACACAGGTGACCTGCGAGGTGTAGCGGAAGAGCCGGGAGCGCAGCAGCATCGCGAGGCCGGCGGCGAGCGCGAGGACCTGGCCCCACACGGTGTCCGAGAAACCGAGGACGGCGGCGGCGCCGACCACGACCGCGGCGCAGCCGCCGACCAGGCCGAGCAGCATCTCGTGGCCGCGGCGGGCCTGGGCGGCGATGCGCTCGGCGTCGACGGGTTCACCGACGGGGGCGGCGTTCGGGTCGGCGAAGGTGTCGTCGCCGAAGTCGGCTCCGGCGGCGCGCGGGGTGGCGTAGCCGATGGGCAGCCGTGCGAAACGGGCGGAGAGTCCCGGCAGGAAGGCGACGATGCCGATGGCGACCGGGGCGCAGACGGCGGCGGTGCCGGTGGCCGACGCCTCGGTCAGGATCATCACGAAGGTGGCGAGGGTGCCGACGGTGGCCAGGAAGGTGGCGGCGACGAACGGGGCGTCGCCGCTCGGGGTGAGTGCGACAAGGGCGACGGACGCGACCAGGACCGTGACACAGCCGAGGAGGAACTGGAGCCGGCCGGGGCCCTGCCCCGCGTCGGGGCCGATGATCCCGGAGCCGCCGATCAGCAGCAGCGGAAGCGCGCCGAGTCCGAGGGCGACGGCGCTGGAGCGGTCCGCGTACACCCGTGCCCGTACGCCCGCGAAGGCGGTGAGCAGCAGACCGGCGGCGCCCGCGATGACGCCGGGGAGGCTGTGCATGTCGTGGCGTACCGGGTCGGCGAACCAGAGGACGAAGCCCATCAGGACCAGCAGCAGGACTCCGCCCACCAGCCCTGCGGAGCGCAGGAGTTCGTCGCTCCAGAGGTGGCGGTCGCGGCGGACGGCGGAGGCGACGGCGTCCGAGACGTCGTCGAAGACCGCGGGCGGCAGGGATTCCGCGAAGGGGCGCAGGCTCAGGACCTCGCCGTCGAGCACCTGCTGGGCCGCGAGGGTACGGGCGCTGTCGAGTACGGTGCCGTCCCGCCTGACCAGGTGGTATCCGGTGGGGGTGCCCGGTGCCTGGGTCTGGCCGGTCAGCCTGAGGATCTCCGGGTGGACGTCGGCGACGGCGATGTCCTCCGGGAGCGCGACATCGATCCTGCTGTCCGGCGCCACGACAGTGACGCGGCAGAAGCCCGTCGCTGCGGTCGTACTCACGTGTCTGACCCCCTGATTCGCGGTTGCGCACGATGCGCGCGCCACCCTACCGGGACCGGTGGCGCGGGGCTGCAAGTAGGATCGCGGTCGCGCGGAGGGAGACCGTCGCCACGGGGGCGCCGGTACGGAACTGCCCGTCCGTCTTGAGGGATTGATGCGCCGGTGAGCCAGATAGTCGTCAAACGCCCACCGCGGTCCCTTCCGCCGGAAGTGCCCGCGGACGCACTGGCCCTGGAGCCGCCGCCCGAACTGCCGCGGGGGCAGCGGGAGGGCATGCTGATGCAGATCCTGCCGGTGCTCGGCATGGGCTCGTCGGTGGTCTTCTTCTTCTCGCCGCAGGCACCTCCGTTCATGCGGATCATGGGCGTGCTGATGCTGTTCTCGACGCTCGCGATGGTGATCGCGCAGATCGTCAGATTCCGCCGGGGTACGCAGGGGCAAATTGCCGATGTCCGGCGCGACTACCTCAAGTACCTCGCGCAGACGCGTCGTACGGTGCGCAGGACGGCGCGTGCGCAGCGCGACGCGCAGCTCTTTCTGCATCCCGCTCCGGAACAGCTCTGGTCGGTGGTGGCCGAGGGGTCACGGGTGTGGGAACGGCGGGTCGGGGACCGGGACTTCGGGCAGCTCAGGATCGGGCTCGGCGCGCAGCAGCTCGCCACTCCGCTGATCGCGCCGGACACGGCGCCGGTGGATGAGCTGGAGCCGCTGTGCGCGGGGGCGATGCAGCAGTTCCTCGCGGTGCACGGCTCGCTGGACGGGCTGCCGATGGCCGTGTCGATGCGTGCCTTCTACCACGTGACGGTGTCCGGTGAGCCGGAGTCGGCGCAGTCGGCGGCGCGCGCTCTGGTGGCCCAGCTCGTGACGCTGCACTCGCCGGAGGATGTGATGGTCGCGGTGGTGGCCGCGCCGGGGGCGGTCGCGCGCTGGGACTGGACGAAGTGGCTGCCGCACACGCAGGTGCCGGGACAGATCGACGGCGCCGGTACGAAGCGGCTGTTCGGTGACGATCTCGGCGAGCTGGAGCAGCTTCTGCGCGGCAGGCTCGACGGACGGCCCCGGTTCGGCCGGGACAGTCAGCCGGTGCTGGACCAGCCGCATGTGGTGGTCGTGCTGGACGGCGGGATGGTGCCGCCGGACTCGCTGTTCGCGGCGGCCGAGGGGCTCCAGGGCGTGACGATCGTGGAGGTCGTCCCGGGTGAGCTGGACGAGCCGCGCGGCGGTCTGTCCGTGGTGGTGCGGCCCGGGCGGCTGCGGCTGGAGTCCGGCGCGGGCCTCGCGTACGAGGGCGTGCCGGACGGGATCTCGCTGCCGGCCGCCGAGGCGCTCGCGCGGCAGCTCGCCCCGCTGCGCACGGGCGGCGGCGACGAGGACGAACCGCTGCTCGCCAACCTGGACTTCACGGATCTGCTCGGTCTCGGCGACGCGGGGGCGGTCGATGTGACCCGCACCTGGCGGCCCCGCTCGACGGCGGAGCGGCTGCGGGTGCCGATCGGGGTCGGCGAGGACGGCCAGCCGGTGATGCTGGACCTCAAGGAGGCGGCGCAGGAGGGCATGGGGCCGCACGGGCTCTGTGTCGGCGCGACCGGTTCCGGCAAGTCGGAGCTGCTGCGGACGCTGGTGCTGGGGCTCGCCGTCACGCACTCGTCGGAGACACTGAACTTTGTCCTCGCGGACTTCAAGGGCGGCGCGACCTTCGCGGGGATGTCGCAGATGCCGCATGTGGCGGCGGTCATCACCAACCTCGCGGACGATCTGACCCTGGTCGACCGGATGGGCGACGCGATCCGCGGTGAACTCCAGCGCCGTCAGGAGCTGCTGCGCTCGGCGGGCAACTACGCCAATATCCACGACTACGAGAAGGCACGGGCGGCGGGCGCGGCGCTGGAGCCGCTGGCCTCGCTGGTGCTGGTGATCGACGAGTTCTCCGAACTGCTCACCGCCAAGCCCGACTTCATCGACATGTTCATCCAGATCGGCCGGATCGGCCGCTCCCTCGGCGTGCATCTCCTGCTGGCCTCGCAGCGGCTGGAGGAGGGCAAGCTGCGCGGGCTCGACACGTACCTCTCGTACCGGATCGGTCTGCGCACCTTCTCGGCGGCCGAGTCGCGTACGGCGCTGGGGGTGCCGGACGCGTACCACCTGCCGTCGGTGCCCGGTTCCGGCTATCTCAAGTTCGGTACGGACGAGATGACCCGCTTCAAGGCGGCGTACGTCTCCGGTACGTACCGCACCGGTGGCCCGGATCTCTCGGTGGGGCAGCTCCATGTGGAGCGGCGGCCCGCGCTGTTCACGGCTGCGCCGGTGCCGGTGGTGTACGCGGCCCCGGACCCGGCGGCCCTCCTGGCGCCGTCGAACGCGGACGACGACGCGCTGGCGGACACGGTGCTCGATGTGATCGTGCGGCGGCTGGACGGGCAGGGCGTGCCGGCGCACCAGGTGTGGCTGCCGCCGCTGGACGAGGCGCCCACGCTCGACCAACTGCTGCCGGGAATCGCGGCGACCCCGGAGCGCGGGCTGCACGCGACCGAGTACAGCCGTCCGGGCGGTCTCGCCGTTCCGCTCGGCCTGATCGACAAGCCCTTCGAGCAGCGCCGCGAGGTCCTCTACCGGGACTTCTCCGGCGCGGCCGGCCATATGCTGGTGATCGGCGGCCCGCAGTCCGGGAAGTCGACCCTGATGCGGACGCTGATCTCGTCGTTCGCCCTCACCCACACCCCGCACGAAGTGCAGTTCTACGCACTCGACTTCGGCGGTGGCGGTCTCTCCTCGCTCGCCGATCTGCCGCATGTCGGCGGTGTCGCCTCCCGGCTGGACCCCGAGCGGGTGCGGCGTGCGGTCGCCGAGGTGCTGGGAGTGCTCAACCGGCGCGAGGAGTTCTTCCGTTCGAGCGGCATCGACTCCATCGCGACCTACCGGCGCCGGCGCGCGGCGGGTGAACTGCCCGGTGAGGCCTGGGGAGATGTGTTCCTGGTCATCGACGGCTGGGGCGGATTCAAGAACGACTACGACATGCTGGAGCCGGTGATCTCCGACATCGCGGCGCGCGGTCTCGGCTATGGCGTCCATGTGGTGGTGACCGCCGCGCGCTACATGGAGGTGCGGGCGGCGCTCAAGGACCAGATGCTGGGCCGTCTTGAGCTGCGGCTCGGCGATGTCATGGACTCCGAGTTCGACCGCAAGGTCGCGGCGAACGTCCCCACGGGGGTGCCCGGCCGGGGCCAGGTGCCGGAGAAGCTGCACTTCATGAGCGCGCTGCCGCGGATCGACGGGGTGAGCGGAGCGGCCGATCTCTCGGACGGTCAGCGGGAGTTCGTCACAGCGGTCAGGCAGAGCTGGCCGGGGCCCGCGGCGCCGACCGTACGGCTGCTGCCGCGCAAGCTGCCGGCCGAACAGCTTCCCGGGGGCGGCGAGTTCCCGCAGCACGGCATCGCGATCGGTATCGACGAGACCAATCTGGAGCCGGTGTTCGTCGACTTCGAGACCGACCCGTTCTTCATGGTCTTCGGCGAGAGCGAGTCGGGGAAGACGGCGCTGCTGCGGCTCATCGCCAAGCAGATCTCCGAGCGTTACGCCCCTGAGCAGGCACGCATCGTGGTCGGCGACTACCGGCGCTCGATGCTGGAGGGCGTACCGTCCTCGCATCTGCTGGAGTACGCGCCGATGGCGTCCGCCATGCAGATGCACATGAACGCCATCGGTACGGTCATGGAGAAGCGGGCGCCGAAGCCGGACATCACTCCGCAGCAGCTCAGGGACCGGAGCTGGTGGAACGGCCCGCAGCTCTTTGTGATCATCGACGACTACGAACTGGTCGCGACCAACTCGGGCAATCCGCTGGCCGGTCTGGTGGAGCATCTGCCGTTCGCACGCGACGTCGGTATCCGCTTCATCGTGGCACGCAGCGCGGCCGGTGCCTCACGCGCCATGTACGAGCCGTTCATGCAGCGCATGAAGGAGCTGGGCGCGCAGGGGCTGATCCTCTCCGGTGATCCGGGCGAGGGCGACATCCTCGGCAATGTGCGGGCCCGGCGGATGCCTCCGGGCCGCGGCACCTTCGTGTCCCGCAAGCGCGGCGCGCCACTCGTACAGGTGGGGTGGCTGCCGGACCGGTAGATCGTCACGCCGTGTGGCGGTCCGGCCACTACGCTTGGGCCGTAGCTCGTTCGTAATACCCGGGAGGGATCGCAGGATGGCTGACGCGACGGACAAGGAACGTCAGAAGGAAGAGCTGTACGCGCTCGACATCTCCGGTGTGGAGTGGCTGGGCGCGCCCGGGACGAGTCCGGACGAGGAGCGGGTGGAGATCGCCCACCTGCCGGAGGGGGCGGTCGCGATGCGGTCGTCACTGGATCCGGAGACGGTGCTGCGCTACACGAAGGCGGAGTGGGACGCGTTCGTCCTGGGTGCGCGGGACGGGGAGTTCGACCTCCAGTAGGCGCGTACGAGGAACGGCGAGGGGGTGTCCGCGCGGCGGACACCCCCTCATCTGTGCGACGGCCGGCCTCGTGTACGCGACGGCCGGCCGGCCCGGAGAGACCCCGGGGTCAGCCCATCTGCATCCGGAAGCGGGCCGCGTTGCCGCGGTCGGTGTCCTGGTAGCCGATGACCGACTCGTCGAGGAGCCGGGCGATACGGCCCAGGTCCTGGTTCATCCCGGACATGTCGCGGGCGAGGCGGTCCTGGCTCTCGCGGTAGGCGATCTTGGCCTCGCCGTCCCAGTTCTCGGCGACGGCCCTGACCTTGGCCATCAGGTCTTCGAGTTCCTGGTTGAGCTGGGTGGCGGTCAGCCGGACATCGGCCGCCGCCTGGGTCACGGTGTCGTAATTGACGGCAGTGGTCATGTGAAGCTCCTCAAGACGGAATTCGGCGGAGGGTGTCGGACGGTGGCTCAGGCCGTGTCCGACGATGGCGCAGACCGTGTCTGACGGCGGCTCAGGCCATTCCGAGAATGGAGCTCTGGCCCTGCGTAGAGTCGTCCATCCGCCGGAAGGAGGCGATGCGGTCCTCTTCCTGCTGGGTGAATCCGTCGGCGCTCATCCGCATGATCTCTTCGAGCTTGACCAGCTCGACCCGCATGTTCCGCAGGCGCTGGTTCAGATCGTTCTGAACCCGGTCGTACTCCTTGCTCGCCGCACCCTGCCAGCCCGCCTGGATACGGTCCACCACGCCGTTGAGTGAGGTGATACGGCTCTGCAGCTCGTCGTGGAAACCCTGGATCTTGTTGGCGAGATCAATTTGATCTCCACTGGTTACATTCAGATCCTTCGACATCTGGCCCCTTCTTCCTGTCTTACCGCGATGCGCCCCCAAGTCGGGCGCGATGGACGGGAAGCATCTCGATGCCGCCCCCGTGTGGGATCCGCGACCGGCAACTGCCCGCAGGATCCCGCCAATTACTCTAGCTACTCGGTACGACAGTTCCAACTGCAAAGTCAGTCGTGGGCACTTGACTCGCGCAGGGCACGGCGGGCCGCCTTGGCGCGGCTGTCACGGACGACCGTGGCCGTACCGGCGACCACCGCGACCAGCACCGCCGCTATGCCGAGGGTGTAGGTCGCATAGCGCTCGGTGCGCTCCTCGGGGGTCTCCGACATCGCCAGATACGCGGGTTCGGGCACGGGGGGCTTGGGCGGGCCGGGGTCGGGGCTCGGGGACTCGGGCGCGCGGTCGACCTCGGCAAGGGCGCGGACCGGGTCGACCACTCCCCAGCCGACGAAGGGGTCATGGCCGTTGATGCTGCGCTCGGCGGTCTGCTCTATCTGCGCGATGACCTGGGGCGCGGTCCAGTCGGGGTGCTTGGCGCGCAGCAGGGCGGCGACTCCGGCGACATAGGGGGCCGAGAAGCTGGTGCCGTTGTCGACGCACTGGCCGTTGCCCGGGACGGTCGAGACCATGTCCACGCCCGGGGCCGCCACGCCCACGAACTCGCCAGCCTGGGAGAAGGGGGCGCGTTCGTTGTTGCGGTCGGAGGAGGCGACCGCGAGCACTCCCTTGAAGGCGGCGGGATAGGTGTTCTTCTGCTTCCCGTCGAGGCCGTCGTTGCCCGCGGAGGCGACGACGACGATGTCCTGTGCGACGGCGTCCGCGATGGCCCTGCCGAGGTCGGACGCGGGGGTCAGGGGCTTGGTGGTGTCCTGGGAGATGTTGATGACATCGGCGTCCTCGCTCATGGCGTGGCGGATCGCTGATGCCATGGTGAGCTCGCTGCCGCTGTTCTGCTCGTCGTTCTGGCGGATCGGGATGATCGTGGCCTCGGGTGCGAGTCCGACGAAGCCGGTGCCTGGGCGGGGGCGCGCTGCGATGATCCCGGCGACCTTGGTGCCATGGCCGACGCGGTCGTCCGTGCCGTCGGGCGGCGAGCCCTTCTCCATCTTCTTGGCCAGGAACTCCCGGCCCGCCGAGGTGTCGACGGCTTCCTTGAGCTGGGGGTTGGCGTTGTCGACACCGGTGTCGATGACGGCCACCCGTACGTCCTTGCCGCGGGTGTCCTCCCACAGTTCGTCGAGTATCACCCGCTGGAGGGCCCAGGGGGTGCCCGCGATCTGCTGCTTCATGGGGAAGGTGCACTCGCCGCTGCCGTCGAGCCGGGGGGCGGCGGGGCCGGGGGCGCCGGGTGGATCGGCGGCGTACGCGACGGGGGGCAGCGCGGCGAGGCCGGTGAGGGCCATCGCGGCGGTCAGCAGGGCGGCCTTCCTGCCTGCGTACGGGAGCGGTCGGTGCGGGAGAGGTCGGTGCAGGGTCGGTGGGTACGGGATCGCTCGGTACGGGGTCGGTCGCATCGGTCGTGCTCCCCTCACGAGCCCTGCGGCTGGCGCGCGCTGTTGGTGTCGAGCCGGGGGCCCTTGGAGAGGAACTCCGACCAGGCGATGGGGACGAGGCTCGGGGTGACCTTCTCGTAGCCGAGCCTGATCTGTGCCTGGCTGGGCTCCGGCCTGCCGTCCTGCTGCTTCTCCTGGCCGCCGGTGCCGATGTCGGAGCGGTCCGCGTCGCTGTCGCCGTTCGCCTGGACGGCGTACCGCAGCCCGGTGTCGGTCACCAGGAAGAGCGACCCGTCGGGGCTGGTCTGCCGGCCCTGGACCTGGGTGTAGAGGAGACCGCTGCCGGGGGTGACATATGTGCTGGTGCCGCCGGCGGTGATGTCGGCGGGGTACGAGGGGCCGGCCCAGGTGGAGAGGGCCGTACCGCCCTTGTCGTCGACCTTGCGCAGGACGCTGCACACGGTGTCGCGGGCGCCCGCGCCGTCGACGGAGTTGACCTGGCTGGCCCTGCTCTCGGGCCAGCGGTACTCGGAGGCGAAGTACTCGGACTCCGGGGTGATGGACGCCGCGTCCACGGTGGCCGCCTCGCCCGCCATGTCCAGCACGTCGGTCTGCGGGGAGTTGATCAGCAGCCAGGCGGTGAATTCGGTCACCGGCACGATCTCCCCGGGCAGAACGACATAGTGCTGCGGGCCCGCCCCGGTCTGTGCGAGGAGGACCATGCCGACGCGGTCCTGGCCCTCGGTGAGCCCGCCACCGACGCCCGCGTCGTCGCCGATGGTCTCCGGGTCCGGGATGGCGGGGAACGTGATGGAGCTGCCGTTGTGCAGGGTGGCGAGCCAGTCGTCGGTGACGGGCTGCGGCGCGCGGTCGCCGACGAGCGCACGGGTGAGGTTGTCGCCGGCTGTGTCCGACTCGCGGATCTGGTACTTGCGTCCCGCCGCGTCGACCAGGTACCGCGCCCGGTCCTTCTGCCCCTGCACGTACAGCACCTGCCCGCCGGTCAGCCTGCGGCTGCCCTCGGTCCTGGAGAAGTCGCGGTCGGCCAGGATGAACGCGGCCTTCTGGACGCTGGCGCCGTCACCGCCGCCCGGCTGCTCGCAGACCGCCCACCGTTTGGGCTTCGCGGCCTCGGTGTCGGAGGGCAGCCGGTCAGGGGCGTACGGGATGCCGAGCACCGGTCCGCGCGGCGGCTTGCCCGCGTCCAGGATCTTGTCGGGGACCTGTATGACCTTGCCCTGCTGGGGGTTGAGCAGCAGCCGCGCCGAGGCGAGATTGAGCACCGGGTGCAGCAGGGTCTCGTTCTTCTTGCCCGCGCCGGGTGTCTTCAGCACCACATAGCGGGTGGTGGAGTCCTTGCCCACGATCACATTGGCGTACGGCTCCGCCCAGTTCTTGGGCGCGGACGGTTTGAACATGCCCCAGGCGCCGAAACCGGCCAGCACGAGCGCGCCGACGATCAGGCTCGGAACCACCGCGCGCAGCGGTCTGGGGGCTCCCTCCTCCGAACCGGTGGGCGAAGGTTGGAGAAATGCGGCCACCGTGCGCTTCTTCGCGAAGGTGTACGCGTTCAGCTCGTCCCGCCGTGATGCCATGAGTCCCCATCGGTGAAAAAAGGCGCGGCCTCCCCCAGGGGCGGAGCGAGTCGGCGTGTCCCCCGGGCCCTGCCTGACTGTCGGACCGTCCCCCTACTATGCCGTGTAGGCCGGAGGTGTGCGGGGCCCGGGTAGGGTGATCCGGCCGTCAACGCCCTGGCCGGCCAGGGTGATCGGGACGAACGGGGGGGTTTCTTCATCATGGTTTCCGCGACGCGGACGCGGCCCGCCCCGGCGGCGCCGTCCCCGGCTGCCTCCGGGGCTCCGGCGGCTCCCGGGCTGAACGCCCGCCCTGGGCATTTCGGCCCGTTCCGAATGCAACAACTCGTGCTGATCGAAATCGCCGCCGCCCTGCTGCTGGTGGCCTCGGTGATCGATGCGCTGATGCTGGTCCCGGCCGGGGTGCTGGCCGCGCTGCTGGTGCTGCTGGCCGTCGTCCGCAGGCACCGGCGCTCGCTGCCCGAGTGGCTGTCGACGCTGGTAGCGCTGCGGGCACGCACGCGCAGGGCCGCGTCGATGGTGCTTCCCGCTGGTACGGAACCGGGTCTGGCGCCGGCCGTCGAGTGCGACCCGGCGCTGCGTACGTATTCGTACAGCGACCGGGACCGCCGCCCGGTCGGCATGATCGGCGACGGTACGTTCCTGACGGCGGTCCTCCAGATCGAGTCGGAGGCGACCGCGCTGCGGCCCGACCGCTCGTCCCGGCCGCTGCCCGTCTCGCTGGTGCGGGATGTGCTCGATGTCGACGGGATCCGGCTGGAGTCGGCGCAGATCGTCCAGCACACCCAGCCCGCGCCCGCGCCGCATCTGCCGGAGCAGTCGGTGGCGGCGCGCAACTACGCGCCGCTCCAGGCTCAGACGGGGTCGCCCGCGGTCCGGATCACCTGGATCGCGCTGAAGCTCGATCCGGAGCTGTGTCCCGAGGCGGTGACCGCGCGCGGCGGCGGTCTGACCGGCGCCCAGAAGTGTGTGGTGCGGGCGGCCGACCAGCTCGCGAGCCGGCTGACCGGCGCGGGATTCCGCGCGACGGTGCTGACCGAGCAGGAGCTGACCACGGCCATCGCCATCTCGTCCTGTGCCAATCCGCTGGCCATCGCCCAGGCGGGCCGTACGGACACGCCCGGACTGCGGACGAAGGAGACGTCGCGCACCTGGCGCTGCGACGACCGCAGGCACACGACCTACTGGGTGGGCCGCTGGCCGCAGTTGGGCAGCGGCGGGGCGCCCATGCCGCAGCTTGTCGCGCTGCTGACCTCGATCCCGGCCCTGGCCACCACGTTCAGCCTCACCCTGGGGCGCGGTGACCGGCAGGGAGTGACGGTCAGCGGGCACATACGGATCACCGGGCGCAGCGACGACGAGCTGGTGACCGCCCGGCACGAACTGGAGCGCGCGGCCCGCGGGGTGAAGACCGGGCTGGTGCGTCTGGACCGCGAGCAGCTTCCCGCGATGCTCGCCACTCTTCCGCTCGGGGGTACTCGCTGATGTCCGTGCCCGCACACACCGCTCCGCCGTCGCCGGCTCCCGGCCGGGGCGGCGCCAGGCCGCGGATCGGCTTCGGGCTGATAGGTCCGCGGCGTGAGCGCCATGCCCTGTCCATGGACCAACTGGAGGCACTGGCGCTGCCGGTGGGCGACGACGGCATGGTGATCGGGGTCGACCCGGCGAACAGGCCGGCCGTGCTCGGTATCAACCGGCCCACGCCGTACGACGTCACGCTGATCGGCGGCCTCTGGACGGCCCAGGTGCTGGTGCTGCGCGCGGCGGCGACCGGTGCGCGGATCGCCGTGGAGACGGGCCGGGCAGCGGCCTGGACGGCGCTGGCGCAGGCGGCGGGCGGGGGCCAGCCGTGCGTCACGCTCCATGATGTGGGCCGGGTGCCGCCGCAGGGTGCCTCGGCGGGCAGTCCGGTGGTGGTCGTACGGGACTGCGGGATGCGTCCGCCGCGCGGCCGGGTGGCGTCCGCGCCCTGGCAGTCGGTGATGACCCTGCTGCCGTATCTCAGCCCGGTCGCGCCGAGGTTGATGGAGAAGTCGGGGCTCGTCGGTGTGCAGCGGGTGTCGCCGGACGAGGCCGCGCAGATCGGCCGGATCATGAATCTGCCGCGTGCCGAGACGGAGGCGCTCTCCACTCTGGCCGACGGGGTGACTCTCTGGTGCACGGCGCGGGACCGGCAGTTCGTGATGACGCAGCCGACGGATGCCGAGACCGGATTGTTGGGGAGCGCGCGCCGGATGGACTGAGAAGCCCCGAACGGCCTCTGTGCGCCCGGCCGGTGGGGATTTCGCCAGGATCTCGTAGGGAGATATACGGATTTGGCCGCTCCCCGGCCTCACGCTCCGCCCCTGGCTGTTCACTTGGGCGCGGGGCACGACGTACATGGCGGGCGCCGGCGGGCGGTCCCGGCCTGACGTACCCGCGCCGTTGGCGATTAGGGTGGGAGCGGGCGCGGGATGTAGAGAACCTGCGGGCGGGTTGGCCCCCCTGAGGAAGAGCCGGGCGGACCGGACGCACAGATACGGACGCCCCGCCCATCACGGCACAAGGGTGCGACCACACCAGGAGGCAAAGTGAACGGCGATCGGGACGAGATCCGCGGAGGCTGGAACCGGCCTCCTGTGGACGATCAGTCCGACGCGGATCCCGAGATGACGGGTGAGTTCACCATCGACTACACCCCTCCCGCCTGGTACACGCAGAACACGCCGGGGGACTCGTCCGGGGGTGGCGCGTCGGGTGCTTCCGCGTTCACGAACTCTCCGCCGCCGCCGGACGGTGCGCCGGTCGCGGTGCCGGGGCTGCCCGCGGGGGCCGGCTTCGAGCCGAACTGGGCGCCCGCGTCGCCGCCCGCCCCGGCACCCGCGCCGATCGCGCCGGTGCCCGTGCAGCCTTCCCCCGTGCCGCCCGCGGCCCCGGAGCCGTTCGGCGGGGGCGATGTGGAGAGCGGGGCGACCATGCGGTTCTCCCCCGCGGCGCTCAAGCGTGAGATAGAGGAGCGCGACGCGGCACGGAACGGCGAACCGCCGCAGTCCACCGGCAGCGCTGCCGACGCGGACCCGAAGGGCGCCGAGGCGGAGGCCGCCAGCGCTCCCGCGACAGCGCTGGCCCCCGAGGGATCCGAGCCCGCCACGGATACGGGCGGCACGGATCCGAACGCGCCTGCGACGGATCCGCACGAGGACGACGGCGGTACGGCACCGGAAGCCGCGAGCGCCCCGGATGAGACGGGCGGCACGGCCGGCCCTGAGAGCGCCGACACCACCAACACCAGTGACAGCACCGACGGCGCTCAAAACGCCGACGACGCCGCTGACGCCGACCGGGATGCCAAGGATGTCCCGGACGCGGTGACGGCGGCGGACGAGGACGAACGCGAGACCCCCGAGGCCGACGCCTCAGACGCCGATGCCGACAGCGCCGGGGCGGACACCGCCGGCACCTCCGGCACCGCTGATACCGCTGCCGCCGAACCCGCCGACTCGGTGCCCGCCGACGCCGTCCCGGATGCCGCGCCGCAGGACGCCGTACCGGCCGATGAACCCCAGGACGCGCCCCCGGCTTCCGGATCGGCACAGCCCTGGGCCCTTCAGCCGCCCGTGCCCCCGGCCTCCGGGCTGCCGCCGCTGCCGCCCGCCTTCCAGCCGGCCACTCCCGCACCCGCGCCGCAGTGGCCCGTACCGGCACCGGCCGCGGACCGGTCGGCGCCGCCCCAGCTCCCGGTCCCGGTCCAGCAGCAACAGCAGCCGGACGCCTGGACCCCGCAGCCTCCCCAGCCCCAGGCCCAGCAGGCGCAGGCCCAGCAGCCGCAGAGCGGTTACGGCTTCCCCCAGCAGGGGCAGACCGGGCAGCCCGGAGCCGTGGCGCCGACGCCGCAGCCCGCGCTGCCGCCCGCGCCGGGCCCCGACTCCCCTGTCCCGCCCGCCGGTTACGGCTTCCCGCACCAGCAGGGGCAGCAGCCGGGACCGTACGCACAGCAGCAGCCGCCCGCTCAGGCCGGGGGGTACGGCTTCCCGCCGCAGCAGGGCGGTTACGGCTTCCCCCAGCCGCACCAGGACCAGTCCGGGCAGCCGGGAGCCCAGCCACAGCAGGGCCCGCAGCAGTCCCATCTCCCGGTGCCCGCCACACCGAATCTCCCAGCACAGCAGGCCCCCCAGCCGCCGTACCCGCAACAGCAGCAGTACCCCCAGGCGGCACAGCACCCGCAGCAGCAGCCCGGTGCCCAGGCACCCGTCGCGGACCCCCGCGCCGGTGCCGCCTGGCCCTCGCCCGTCGCGCACGACCACCGCGAGCGCTCCGTCCCGGGTGCCCCGCTCGGCTATACGGCCGCCGTCGAGCTGTCCTCCGACCGGCTGCTCCGCAACAACAAGCAGAAGCCGAAGAGCAGCCGCAATCCGTCCGGGGGTTCGCGCTTCCGGCTCGGCGGAAAGGCCGCGGAGAACGAGTACCGCCGCAAGCTGGAGCTGATCCGTACGCCGGTGCTGTCCTGCTACCGGATCGCGGTCATCAGTCTCAAGGGCGGTGTCGGCAAGACCACCACCACCACCGCGCTGGGAGCCACCCTGGCCACCGAGCGGCAGGACAAGATCCTGGCGATCGACGCCAACCCGGACGCCGGTACGCTCGGACGCCGCGTCCGGCGCGAGACCGGGGCGACCATCCGCGATCTGGTGCAGGCGATCCCGTATCTGCACAGCTATATGGACATCCGCCGGTTCACCTCGCAGGCGCCCTCCGGTCTGGAGATCATCGCCAACGATGTGGACCCGGCCGTCTCGACCTCGTTCAACGACGAGGACTACCGGCGCGCGATCGAGGTCCTCGGCAAGCAGTACCCGATCATCCTCACCGACTCGGGCACAGGTCTGCTCTACAGCGCGATGCGCGGTGTGCTCGACCTCGCCGACCAGCTCATCATCATCTCGACCCCGTCCGTGGACGGCGCGAGCAGTGCGTCGACGACGCTCGACTGGCTGTCGGCGCACGGGTACGCGGAGCTGGTGCAGCGCTCCCTCACGGTCATCTCCGGAGTCCGCGAGACCGGCAAGATGATCAAGGTGGACGACATCGTGCAGCACTTCGAGACCCGCTGCCGCGGGGTGATCGTGGTGCCGTTCGACGAGCACCTCGCGGCCGGTGCCGAGGTGGACCTCGACATGATGCGCCCCAAGACGCGCGAGGCGTACTTCCAGCTCTCGGCGATGGTCGCCGAGGACTTCGTACGGGCCCAGCAGGCGCAGGGGCTGTGGACGGCGGACGGCAATCCGCCGCCGCATGTCGTACCGCCGATGCCGGGACCGGGACAGCCGGCGCACGGTCAGCCGCCCTACACCCAGCCCCCGTACGGACAGCCCGCGCACGGGCAGCCGGTCCACGGACAGCCGCACCAGCCCCACGGCGGGCCGTACCCGCCCCAGCCCTACCCGCAGCACTACCCCCAGCCGGGACAGCAGCAGCCCCAGCCCGGCCACCCGCAGCAGCAGCCTCCGCAGTACGGGTATCCCCAGCAGCAGCCGGGACCGTACCCCCAGCCCGGGGTGCAGCAGGGCTGGCAGCAGTCGCCGCCCTCCCAGGCCCAGTCCCCCGCGAGCCCGGCGGGGCTCCCGCCCGGGCAGCAGGCGCAGCAGGCCCAGCCCGGACCGTACGGTCAGCAGCCCCAGCCGCCCCAGGACGGTACCGACCTCCAGGGTCCGGTACCGCCCGGCGGATGGCCCGGGCAGCAGCCCCCGCAGCCACCGCCAGCGCCTCAGCAGTAGGGCATCAGAGGTTGAGACCAATGAGGGTCCGCACCGTGGTCACGGTGCGGACCCTCGGCGCATTCCCGCAGCCCACACGGGGTATGGGCGCCCGTTGACGCGCCCTGACGCACGCTGATAAACCTCCCTTCACCGATTGGCGAACCAGAGTCAACCCGAGCCGTCCGAGTCAACCCGGCTTCTCCGCGCGAGTGATGACACGAGGTCACCGTCCCATGGTCCATAGCGTTCCGCCGCGGACACCGCGGCCGCAGCCCGTCCGCCGACGCCCCCGTCTCCGACTGCTCCTGGCTTCCGGTGCCGCCTCCGCCGCGCTTGCCGCCGGAACCGTGCTCCCCGTACAACCGCTGCTCCCGGCGCCCCAGCAGGCTCAGGCGGCGGACGACGGCAAGAAGGTCCTCACCGTCGCGGTCAGCCAGAGTGTCGACTCGCTCAGCCCGTTCCTGGCGCAGCGCCTGGTCAGCACCAGCCTCCACCGGCTGACCTACGAGTATCTGACCAACTACGACCCCAAGGACGCGCACACGGTCCCCGGCTTCGCCACCGCGTGGAAGGCCTCCGCGTCCAAGCTGACCTGGACCTTCACGATCCGGGACGACTCGAAGTGGTCCGACGGCGTGCGGGCGACCGCCGAGGACGCCGCCTGGACCTTCAACAAGATGATGACGGACGAGAACGCGGCCACCGCCAACGGCAGTTTCACGGCCAACTTCAAGAAGGTCACCGCGCCCGACCCGGAGACCCTGGTCATCGAGCTGAAGAAGCCCCAGGCCACCATGACGGCCCTCGATGTGCCGATCGTGCCCAAACACATCTGGGAGAAGGTCGGCGACTTCTCGACATTCAACAACGACAAGCAGTTCCCGATCGTCGGCAACGGTCCGTTCATCGTGACGGACTACAAGGTCGACCAGTACGTCAGGCTCAAGCCGAACAAGGACTTCTGGCGCGGCGCCCCGAAGTTCGACGAGCTGGTCCTCAAGTACTACAAGGACGGGGACGCGGCCGTCGCCGCGCTCCAGAAGGGCGAGGTCTCCTTCACCTCCGGTCTCACCCCGGCCCAGGCCGCCGCGCTGAAGTCGGCGGACAACATCAAGGTCAATGACGCGCCCGGCCGCCGGTTCTACGCGCTCGCCACCAACCCCGGCGCCCGGTCGAAGGACGGCGCCACGTTCGGCAACGGCCATCCGGCGCTGCTGGATCCGGCCGTACGGAAGGCCCTCTTCCAGGCCGTCGACCGCAAGGCCATCGTCGACAGGGTCTTCCAGGGCCATGCCGTCGAGGGCCAGGGCTATATCCCGCCACGCTTCGACGCGTACTTCTGGCAGCCCTCGGAGAGCCAGCGGATCGCGTACGACCCGGCCGCGGCGGCCCGTACGCTCGACGCGGCCGGCTACAGGAAGACCGGCGGCGGCAAGCGCGTGGGGAAGGACGGCAGGCCGCTGGACTTCCGTATCCTCTGCCACGCCACCGACCCGAACGACAAGGCCATCGGCAAGTACCTCCAGGAGTGGTGGGGCCGGCTCGGCATCGGGCTGAAGGTCGAGTGCCTCGACAATGTCTCGGACCCCTGGCTCTCGGGCGACTACGATCTGGCCTTCGACGGCTGGTCGGTCAATCCCGATCCGGACTTCGTCCTCTCCATCCATACGTGCGACGCGCTCCCCGCCACCCCCGAGGACACCGGCGCCACCGACAACTTCATCTGCGACAAGGAGTACGACGGCCTCTACGCCCAGCAGGCCGTGGAGTACGACACGGCGAAACGCACGGAGCTGGTCAAGCAGATGGAGTCGAGGCTGTACGACACCGGGTACATGAACGTCATGGCGTATCCGAACGCGGTCGAGGCGTACCGTACCGACCAGATCAAGTCGATCACGACGATGCCGGAGGCCGCCGGCAATCTCTGGGGCCAGGACGGCTACTGGAGCTGGTGGTCCGCGGTCCCGGCCGGTGACGGCGACGGGTCCGGCGGCTCCTCCTCCTCGACCGGTGTGGTGATCGGGATCGGAGCCGCGGTGGTGGCCGCCGCCGCGCTCGGGCTCTTCGTCGCGATGCGGCGCCGTTCCACCGCGGAAGACCGTGAATAACGCATGAGCACCGCAAGCACCCCAGGGGTGGTGCGGGACGCGGCCGGCGGCCCGGTGAAGACCGGGCCGTCCGGCTCCGCGGACCGCGCGGGCCCCGGTCCCGGTACCAGAACCGCGTATCCGCTGTATGTGGCGGGCAGGCTCGGCGGCGCGGTCGTCTCGCTGCTCGCCGTCCTGGTCACCAGCTTCTTCCTGTTCCGGATCATCCCGGGCGACCCGGTCAGCACCATGACCCGTGGCGCACCCACCTCCGCGGCCCAACTGGCCGCTTTGCGCAAGCAGTTCGGGCTTGATCTGCCGCTGTGGCAGCAGTTCACCGACTACTGCGCCAAGGCGCTCACCGGTGATCTGGGCACCTCGTACCAGTTCCACGCCCCGGTCGGCGAGCTGATCATGACGAAACTGCCCGCGACCCTGCTGCTCACCGGGGTCGCCGTGGTGATCTACTCGGCGCTCGGCCTCTGGCTCGGCACGCGCTCCGCCTGGCGCAACGGCGGTCTCGGCGACCGGCTCAACACGGGTGTGGCGCTGACGCTCTGGTCGGTGCCGTCCTTCTGGCTCGGTCTGCTGCTGATCATCGTCTTCTCGGTCGGCATCGGTCCCGTCCCGGGGCTGTTCCCCACCGGCGGTATGGAGTCGGGCGACACGACGGGATTCGCACGGATCCTCGATGTGGCACACCATCTCGTGCTGCCGGTGGTGACGCTGGTCGCGGTGGGGTACGCGCAGACGCTGCTGGTGATGCGCTCCTCGCTGCTGGACGAGATGGGCAGCGACTATCTGACGACGGCGCGGGCGAAGGGGCTGCGGGACGCGTCCGTACGGCGGCGGCACGCCGTGCCCAACGCGCTGCTGCCGACCGTCACCATGGTGTTCATCAATCTGGGCCATGTGGCGGGCGGTTCGATCCTGGTGGAGACGGTGTTCTCCTGGCCGGGGCTCGGCGGGCTGTTCTACCAGGGGCTGAGCGTGCCCGATCTGCCGCTCGTGCAGGGGCTGTTCCTGGTCTTCGCCGGCGCGATGATCGTGATGAACCTGCTCGCCGACCTGCTCTATCCGCTGCTCGATCCCCGGGTGGGCCGATGACCTCCGCAGACCCTTCAGCTCCGCCACCGTCGCCGTTGCCGGACGGACCGGTCCCGTCGCCCAAGTCCGCGGTGCCTTCGGCGGCTTCGATCGCACGGGCCCGCAGGCGCGCGTCGTTGATCCGGTTCTGGCGGCAGTACCGTACGCACCGCGCCGGGCTCTTCGGACTCGCCGGGCTGGCGCTCGTCGCGCTGACGGCGCTGGCCGCGCCCCTGCTCGTGGGCGGCGATGTGCAGAGCGTGACGCGGGCGCCGGGCAAGGCGCTTGAAGCGCCGAGCGGCCAGTTCCCGCTCGGTACGGACCAGTTCGGACGGCCGCTGCTGGGACTGCTGATCTGGGGCGCCAGGATCTCCCTGACCGTGGGGCTGCTGGCCGCCGCGTTGTCGGTGGCCATCGGTACGCTCGTCGGAGTCATGGCCGGGCACTTCGGCGGCTGGCCGGCCACGGTGACCATGCGGATCACCGACTGGTTCCTGGTGATGCCCACGCTGGTGCTGGCGATCGTGCTGGCCACGGTCATGTCCCGGTCGGTCTGGACGGTGATCGTGGCGATCGGGGTCACAAGCTGGCCGACGACGGCGCGGCTGGTGCGGGCGCAGACGATCGCGGTCGAGTCACGGCCGTACATCGATCGTGCCCGGGCGCTGGGCGGCGGCCATGGCCACATCATGACGCGCCATGTGCTGCCCAATGTGATGCCGCTGGTGCTGGCGCAGACCACGCTCGGCATTTCCAGCGCGATCCTGACGGAGGCGACGCTCGCCTTCCTCGGGCTCGGCGATCCGACCATCGTCTCCTGGGGCGGGATGCTCCAGGACGCGCGGGAGGCGGGCGCGGTCTCGTCGGGGCACTGGTGGTATCTGGCGCCGCCCGGACTGGCGATCGCGTTCGTCGCCCTGGCGTTCACGCTCTGCGGCCGGGCGATCGAGACCGTACTCAACCCGAAGCTGGGGGTGGCTCGGTGACAGGGGTGGCAAGGGTGCCAACAGCAAGCGGCGCGGGCGGCGCGTCGGGTCTGCTGGAGATCAGGGACCTGAGGGTGACGTACGGTTCGGGGGCCGCGGCCGTGCCCGCCGTACGGGGTGTGGACCTGGCCATCGGGCCGGGGCAGAAGCTCGGGATCGCCGGTGAGTCGGGGTGCGGCAAGTCCACCCTGGCGCTGGCGCTGCTCCGGCTGCTGCCGTCCTCGGCGAAGCTGTCCGGCGAGATCCTGCTCGACGGTGAGGACGTCCTCACCATGAAGTGGGGCCGGCTGCGGGCCGTACGGTGGGCGGGAGCGTCGATCGTCTTCCAGGGCGCGATGCACTCACTGAACGCGGTGCACCGGATCGGGGACCAGATCGCCGAGCCGGTTCTGCTGCACCGGCGTGCCACTCCGGCGGCCGGCCGCGCCCGGGCCGCCGAACTGCTGGAGCAGGTCGGTCTTCCGGCCGCCCGCGCGGACGCCTATCCGCATGAACTCTCCGGCGGCCAGCGCCAGCGCGTGATGATCGCGATGGCGCTGGCCTGCGATCCGCGGCTGATCGTCGCGGACGAGCCGACGACCGCGCTGGATGTGATGATCCAGGCGCAGATTCTGCGGCTGATCGAACGGCTGGTCGCGGAGCAGGACATCGGGCTGCTGATGATCAGCCACGATCTGGCCGTGCTCGCGGACACCTGTGACCGGCTGGCCGTGATGTACGCGGGCCGGATCGTCGAGGAGGGCCCTGCGCGGGCGGTCTATGACGCGGCGGAGCATCCGTACGGCCGGGCGCTCTCCGCGGCCTTCCCCCGGATCGGGGATCCCGCGTCGCGCCGCGCGCCGCGTGGGCTGCCGGGCGATCCGCCGGACCCCGCGGCGCTGCCGTCCGGCTGTACGTTCCATCCGCGCTGCCCGGTCGCGCTGGATCTCTGCGAGCGGGAGGACCAGCCGCTGCGGGAGGCGGGGCCCGGCCGGAGTGCCGCGTGTGTACGCGTGGGCGCGGCGGTGCCGGCCGGGGAGCAGCCGCGGTGAGGCCCGGCTCCCAAGTCCCCACGCCGTAAAGCCTCGTAGCACCCGACAGGTCCCAGAAGCCTCGTAACAACGCCCGGCCACCTTCCAGGAGCCACCCTTGACGACGACCACGCCTCCCGCGGGCCCCCTCCCCCTGCTGTCGGCCGCCGAGCTGAAGGTCACCTTCCCCGGGCGGCGCGGCGCGGCGTCGGCCCGTGCCGTCGACGGTGTCGATCTCGAGATCGGCGCCGGGGAGATCGTCGCCCTGGTCGGCGAGTCCGGCTGCGGCAAGACCACCCTGGCGCGGGCGCTGCTCGGGCTCGTACCGCCCACACGGGGCCGGGTCACCTTCGCCGGAGAACCCCTGTCGTACGGTGCCCGCGCCCTCAAGGCGTACCGCAAGCGCGTACAGCTCGTCCTCCAGGACCCCAGCGGCTCGCTCAATCCACGCCATACGGTGTACGAGGCGGTCGCCGAGGGGCTCCGCATCCACGCCCACGCGGGCGATGAGCGCGCCGCTGTCGCGGAGGCCCTCTCACGGGCCGGGCTGCGCCCTCCCGAGCGGTACTTCGCGCGCTATCCGCACGAGCTGTCCGGGGGCCAGCGGCAGCGGGTGGTCATCGCGGGCGCGCTCGTCCTGGAGCCCGAACTCATCGTCGCCGACGAGCCGGTGGCCTCGCTGGACGCGTCCGTACGGGGCGAGATCCTGGCGCTGCTGCTGTCGCTGCGGGACGAACTCGGCCTGTCGGCACTGGTGGTGACCCACGATCTGGGTCTGGCCTGGAACATCGCGGACCGGGTGGCGGTGATGTATCTCGGGCGGATCGTGGAGACGGGTCCGGTGGAGGAGGTGCTGACGGCGCCCCAGCACCCGTACACCCGGGCGCTGTTGTCCGTACTGCCCGAGTCCGGACAGGAACCGGTCGTCCTCATGGGCGAGCCGCCGGATCCGTCCAGGATCCCGGACGGCTGCCGGTTCCATGCCCGGTGCCAGGTGCTGGCCTCGGGCGAGGCGGCACGGGCGGGCGTCGACGAGCTGTGCCGTACGGACTCGCCGCCGGTGCTGACGGGCGGCGCCACCACCCAGGTCGCCTGCCACTGGGCGACGGCCGGATGAAACGGCAGAGGCGGCGCCCCTACCTCGCGTCGTACTCCTCCGTCAGCACCCGTGAGCGCTTGACGTCGTCGGCGATCGCCTCCAGCAGCGCCTCGATCGACTCGAACTTCCGCTGCCCGCGGACGTACGAGAGGAAGTCGACCGTCACATGGAGGCCGTACAGATCGAGCCCGATCCGGTCGATCGCGTACGCCTCGACCGTCCGCTCCGTCCCCTCGAACTGCGGATTCGTACCGACCGAGATCGCCGCGGGCATGCGCTCGCCGTCCGCCGTGAGCCAGCCCGCGTACACCCCGTCGGCCGGGATCGCGGTGTGCGGCAGGGTCTCCACATTGGCCGTCGGGTAGCCCAGCTCCCGGCCGCGCTGCGCGCCGCGCACCACCACACCCTCGACACGGTGCGGCCTGCCGAGGATCTCGGCGGCGCCCGCGACATCGCCCTCGGCGACCAGCCGGCGGGTGAGGGTGGACGAGAAGGGCTCACCGCCGCCCGCCTCGCCGGTCACCCGCAGATCGATGACCTCGACCTCGTAGTCGTAAGTCGCCCCCAGATCGGCCAGGACACCGACATTGCCGGCCGCCCTGTGGCCGAAGCGGAAGTTCGGACCCTCGATCACCGCGCGCGCGTGCAGCTTGTCGACCAGGACCTTCACGATGAAGTCGCCGGGCGACAGCTTCGAGAACTCCACGGTGAACGGCAGGATCAGCAGCGCGTCCACGCCCAGCTCCGCCATCAGCTCGGCCCGCCGGTGGTGGGGGGCGAGCAGCGGCGGGTGGCTGCCGGGCCGTACGACCTCGCTGGGGTGCGGGTCGAAGGTCACGACGACCGACGGCACCCCCAGCTCCCCGGCCCGCTCCACCGCCCGTTTGATGATGAGCTGGTGTCCGCGGTGGACCCCGTCGTAGGAGCCGATGGTGACGACGCTGCGCCCCCAGTCCTGGGGGATGTCCTCCAAGCCACGCCAGCGCTGCACTGAGACCGCTCCTCGCCCGAACCCATGTACGTCGTTTCCCGTCACGCAATGCTAAGACTGCCATGCCCAGCAGCCGTGACCCGCATCGGCCACCAGGCTCCCGGAAGGCTTTCCGGCGCGAACGCGCCCCCCGAGTGCACCCTGTCCCCCTCCGAGCGCCTGCCCGAAGGGGTGAATCGCGGGCGCGGAATGGACAGATCCCTTTCGGAGGGGGGCCGTGGAGCCGGGCGGGCGCGCCTGCCCGGCTCCACGGTGGGCATTCAGGCGTACGGGCGATACAGGCGGGTCGCAGGCCTCAGGCCGGCCCTCGCCCGCCCCGCCTGCCCCGGGCTTCGGGCCTCAGCCGAAGACCGCGAGGCTCTTCGCCTTGCCGTGCTGTTCCTCGACCAGCGCCAGAAAACGCCCCCCGGGCCCGAACGCGGCGACCGGCGCCGACGCGAACGCCGGCATGTCCAGCCGTACGCCGTTGAGCAGCAGCCCGGCCCGCTTCTCGTCCACGTCCCAGCGCGGGAACGCCGCCGCTGCGGCCTCCGCGACGGGCATGACCGTCAGCTCCTTCTGGAGCTGGTCCAGCGTCCTCGCCGAGTCCAGCGCGTACGGGCCCACCCGGGTCCTGCGCAGCGCGGTGAGATGCCCGCCGACCCCCAGCCCGGCGCCGAGGTCACGGGCCAGGGCGCGGATGTACGTACCGGAGGAGCAGACAACGGAGACGACGAGATCGAGGACCGGGGTGCCGTCCTCGGCGACGGCCTCGCGTACGTCGTACAGCCGGAACGACGAGACGGTCACCGGCCTGGCCGGGATCTCGAACTCCTCGCCGCCCCGCACCCGTGCGTACGACCGCTTGCCGTCGATCTTGATCGCGCTGACCTTGGAGGGCACCTGCATGATCGCGCCGGTCAGGGCCGCGATCCCGCTGTCGATGGCCTCGCGCGCGAGCAGGGACGCGTCGGCGGACGAGGTGATCTCGCCCTCCGCGTCGTCGGTGACGGTGTTCTGCCCCAACCGGATCGTGCCGAGGTACTCCTTCTCGGTCAGCGCGAGATGCCCGAGGAGCTTGGTGGCCCGTTCCACACCGAGGACGAGGACGCCCGTCGCCATCGGATCGAGGGTGCCCGCGTGGCCGACGCGCCGGGTCCTGGCGATGCCGCGCATCTTGGCGACGACGTCGTGCGAAGTGAAGCCCGACGGCTTGTCCACGATGACCAGGCCGTCGGGCGTGCTGTTCTGCTGAGTCATTCCGCGGCGGCACCGTCCGTGCCACGGCCGCCCGCGCCCTCGGTACCCGCTGCGCCCCCTGTGTCAACGGTGCCCTCGTCGTCCGCGTCGGCCTTGCGGTACGGGTCGGCGCCGGCCGCGTAGGTCTTGCCGGTGGACACCTCCCGTACCTCGGCGTCCTTGGCGCGCGCCCGGTCGAGGAGGTCCTCGATGGTACGGGCGTTGTCCGGCAGGGCGTCCGGGACGAACGCCAGCGTCGGGGTGAAGCGGACGCCGGTCTGGCGGCCCACCTCGGAGCGGAGGACGCCCTTGGCGCTCTCCAGGGCCGCCGCGGAGGCCGCGCGCTCCTCGTCGTCGCCGTAGACCGTGTAGAAGACCGTGGCCTCCCGCAGGTCGCCCGTGACGCGGGCGTCCGTGATGGTCACGAACCCCAGTCGCGGGTCCTTGATACGCCGGTCCAGGGTCTCCGCGACCACGACCTGGATGCGATCGGCCAGCTTGCGGGCCCGCGCGTTGTCGGTCACCGGTCCGTCACTCTTCCTTCTGGGTTTTCTTGTCCGCTACTGGTTCTGCTACTGATCGGTCTTCGTCCGGTGGTGCGTGCCGGGCCGTCAGTCCTCGTCGCCGTACAGCCGCCGTCGTACCGACAGCAGCTCCACCTCGGGACGGCCTGCGACCATCCGCTCGCACCGGTCGAGCACCTCCGTGATGTGGCCCCAGTCCCCGGAGACCACCGCCAGTCCGATCTCGGCCCTGCGGTAGAGCTCCTGAGCGCCGGTCTCCGCCGCGCTCACCGTGAACTTCCGCTGGAGATCGGCCACGATCGGCCGGACGACGGAGCGTTTCTCCTTCAACGACCGTACGTCGCCGAGGAGCAGATCGAAGGACAGCGTCCCCACATACATGCACGTCCGGATGTCCCGCCGGTACGGGTTCGGTGTCCTGCCAGCGCTTGGCAGGGGCACAAGAACCGTACACGCAACGGCCGGGGCCGATCGACGGAAATTCGTCCCGTCGACCGGCCCCGACCGGAGCGGTCAGCCCGTGCGTCAGCCGCGCGGCTTCTCGCGCATCTCGTAGGTGGCAATGACGTCGTCGATCTTGATGTCGTTGAAGTTCCCGAGGTTGATACCGCCCTCGAAGCCTTCGCGGATCTCGGTGACGTCGTCCTTGAAGCGGCGCAGACCCTGGATGTTGAGGTCCTCCGCGATGACCTTGCCGTCGCGGATGAGCCGGGCCTTCGTGTTCCGCCTGACCTCGCCGGAGCGGATGAGCACACCCGCGATATTGCCCAGCTTGGACGAGCGGAAGACCTCGCGGATCTCCGCCGTACCCAGCTCGACCTCTTCGTACTCCGGCTTGAGCATGCCCTTGAGGGCGGACTCGATCTCCTCGATCGCCTGGTAGATGACCGAGTAGTACCGGACGTCCACACCCTCGCGCTCGGCCATCTGCGCGGCACGCCCCGCGGCGCGCACGTTGAAGCCGATCACGATGGCGTCGGAGCCCATGGCCAGGTCGATGTCCGACTCGGTGACCGCACCCACACCGCGGTGCAGGACCCGGATGTCCACCTCTTCGCCGACGTCGAGCTGGAGCAGCGAGGACTCCAGGGCCTCGACCGAACCGGACGCGTCGCCCTTGATGATGAGGTTGAGTTCCTGCACCAGACCGGCCTTGAGGGCCTCGTCCAGATTCTCCAGGGAGAACCGGACGCCCCTGCGGGCGAAGGCCGCGTTCCGCTCGCGGGCGGCACGCTTCTCGGCGATCTGCCGGGCCGTACGGTCCTCGTCGACCACCAGGAAGTTGTCACCGGCACCGGGGACATTGGTGAGGCCCAGGACCAGGACGGGCGTCGAGGGGGTCGCCTCGTACACGTTGTTGCCGTTGTCGTCGAGCATGGCCCGCACACGGCCGTACGCGTCACCGGCGACCATCGTGTCACCGACGCGCAGCGTGCCGCGCTGGACGAGCACGGTGGCGACGGCGCCACGGCCGCGGTCGAGGTGGGCCTCGATCGCGATGCCCTGCGCGTCCTGCTCCGGGTTGGCCCGCAGGTCGAGCGAGGCGTCCGCGGTCAGGACCACGGCCTCCAGCAGGCTGTCGATGTGCAGGCCCTGCTTGGCGGAGATGTCGACGAACATGGTGTCGCCGCCGTACTCCTCGGCCACCAGACCGAACTCGGTGAGCTGACCGCGCACCTTGGTCGGGTCGGCGCCCTCGACATCGATCTTGTTGACCGCGACCACGATCGGCACGTCGGCCGCCTTGGCGTGGTTGAGCGCCTCGATCGTCTGCGGCATCACACCGTCGTTGGCCGCGACCACCAGGATCGCGATGTCGGTGGACTTGGCACCACGGGCACGCATGGCGGTGAACGCCTCGTGACCCGGGGTGTCGATGAAGGTGATCCTGCGCTCTTCGCCGTTGACGTCGGTAGCGACCTGGTACGCACCGATGTGCTGGGTGATACCGCCGGCCTCGCCCGCGACGACATTGGTCTTGCGGATCGCGTCCAGCAGCCTGGTCTTACCGTGGTCGACGTGACCCATGACGGTCACGACCGGCGGCCGGGACACGAGGAGTTCCTCGCCGCCCTCGTCCTCGCCGAACTCGATGTCGAAGGACTCGAGCAGCTCGCGGTCCTCCTCCTCCGGGCTGACGATCTCGACGACGTAGTTCATCTCGTCGGCGAGCAGCTGGAGGGTCTCGTCGGAGACGGACTGGGTCGCGGTGACCATCTCGCCGAGGTTCATCATCACGGCGACGAGCGACGCCGGGTTGGCGTTGATCTTCTCCGCGAAGTCGGTGAGGGAGGCACCGCGCGACAGACGGACGGTCTGTCCGTTGCCGCGGGGCAGCATCACACCGCCGACCGACGGGGCCTGCATGGCCTCGTACTCCTGGCGCCTCTGCCGCTTCGACTTGCGGCCACGACGGGCGGGCCCGCCCGGACGGCCGAACGCGCCCTGTGTGCCACCACGGCCACCGGGACCGCCGGGACGGCCGCCGAAGCCGGGACGGCCACCGCCGCCACCACCGCCGAAGCCGCCGCCACCACCGGGACGGCCCGGGGCGCCACCGCCACCGCCGCCACCGGGACGGCCGGCGAAGCCACCGCCGCCACCGCCACCGCCGGGACGGCCCGCGAAGCCGCCGCCACCACCGGGACGACCGCCACCGCCGCCGGGACGGCCCGCGCCGCCGGGGCCACGGCCACCGCCGGGGCCGCCGCCGGGACGGGGACCCGCGGCGGGACGCTGGGGCATCATGCCCGGGTTCGGACGGTTCCCACCGGGGCCGCCGCCGGGGCCGCCCGCCGCGCGGGGGGCCTGCGGACGCGGCATGCCGCCGGGAGTCGGACGTCCGGACTGTCCGCCGGGTCCGCCCTGCGGACGGGGACCGCCCTGGCCGGAGCCCTGCGGGCGCGGACCGCCGGGGGCACCGGGGCCACCGGGACGCGGGGCGCCGCCGGGACGGGGCGCCTGCGGGCGCGCCATACCGGTGGAACCGCCGGAGGTGAAGGGGTTGTTGCCGGGACGCGGTCCGGCCGGACGGGCACCGGGACGCGGGGCCTGGCCGGGGCGCGGACCGCCGGAGCGGCCGCCCTGGCGCTGGTCGCGATCGCCCTGCCGCTGGTCGCGGTCACCCTGGCGCTGGTCGCCGTGGCCGCCCGAGGGGCGGGCGGACGGACGCGGTCCGGGGGTGGCACCGGGCCGGGGACCGGCGGCCGGGGCCGACGGGGGCGCGGTGAATTCCGGGGCCGCCGGGGCGGCGGGCGCCGGCTTGGGCGCGGCCGCGGCGGGCCTGGGGGCGGGAGTCGGACGGGGTCCTGGACTCGGCGCCACGGGGGTGCTCCTGGGTGCCTCGGCGACGGCCGGCTTGGGGGCCGGGACACCGGGCTTGGGGGCGGCGGGGCGCGGCGTGCGCGCCGGCGAACCCGCCGAGGGCGCGGCCGGTGCGGCCGGCCTCGCGGGGGTCGCCTTGCGGGGCGCCCCGGGCTTGGCAGTGGTCTTGCCGGCGTTGCCGCCGGGCCCCTGCAAAGCGTCAGTCAGCTTGCGTACAACCGGCGCCTCGATCGTCGACGACGCCGAACGGACGAATTCACCGAGTTCTTGGAGCTTGGCCATGACGACCTTGCTCTCCACGCCGAACTCCTTGGCGAGTTCGTATACCCGGACCTTAGCCACTTCGCTCCTTTTAGGTCCGGGTTACCGCCGGACCGTCGCTACTTCATGGGCGTACTCATCGCGTACTCATCGAGTGCTCATCGCAATCTCGACCTACTTCCAACTCGCGAGGTACCTGAACCGCACGGGGTTCCGTGCCGTACTTCTTCCTACAGTGCCGCCTGCTCGACATACCGGCGCAGCTCCGCGCAGTCGAGCGGCCCCTGGACCCGGAAGGCCCGCGGGAACGCCCGGCGGCGGACCGCCAGATCGAGACAGTTCAAGGCGGGGTGCACATACGCACCCCGGCCGGGCAGCGTACCGCGTCGATCGGGGACACACTGTGCCCCGGCCACCACGATGCGCAGCAGATCGTCCTTGGCCGCTCGCTCCCGGCACCCCACGCACGTTCGCTCAGGGCAGGCTCGGGCGCTCGTCCGGCCAGACATGTTCAAGTCTACCTCCCCGCACCGACCTCACCCCTTTGGGGCAAGGGTCGAACGCGTGACTGGTCAAAGATCGCGTCGGCTCCCGGAGGGTGCCCGTCGCGGTGCGACAGGATCCCTCCGGAGAGATCATTACCGACAGGTACCGGCCGGGGACAGCGGATTGTCGGCCGCGCTCCCGCCCGTAGCCGCCGGCCGACCGCCGTCGACAGTCCGCCGCACGCCCGGGAGTGTCAGCCGCGGTCCCGGTCGCCGCCGCGGTCGCCGGCCCCGCCGTCCCGGTCGCGGTTGTCGTCCGTCTGCTCGGTGTCCGGGCGGATGTCGATACGCCAGCCGGTGAGCCGGGCGGCCAGCCGGGCGTTCTGCCCTTCCTTGCCGATCGCCAGCGAGAGCTGGTAGTCCGGTACGGTCACCCGCGCGGACCGCGCCGCGAGATCGACCACCTCGACCTTGCTGACCCGGGCGGGCGACAGCGCGTTCGCCACCATCTCGGCCGGGTCGTCCGACCAGTCGACGATGTCGATCTTCTCGCCCAGCAGCTCGGCCATCACATTGCGGACCCGGCCGCCCATCGGGCCGATGCAGGCGCCCTTGGCATTGAGTCCGGACCGGGTCGACCGTACGGCGATCTTGGTACGGTGGCCGGCCTCGCGGGCGATGGCGGCGATCTCGACCGAGCCGTCCGCGATCTCCGGGACCTCCAGCGCGAAGAGCTTCTTCACCAGGTTGGGGTGGGTACGGGAGAGCGTCACCGAGGGGCCGCGCACGCCCTTGGCCACCCGTACCACATAGGTGCGCAGCCGCAGACCGTGCGTGTACTCCTCGCCCGGCACCTGCTCCTGCACCGGAAGGATGGCCTCCAGCTTGTCGTCCAGCTTGACGAGGACGTTCTTGGGGTCCTTGCCCTGCTGGACCAGACCTGCGACGACATCGCCCTCACGGCGGGCGTACTCGCCGAAGGTGACATCGTTCTCGGCGTCCCGCAGCCGCTGCTGGATGACCTGGCGCGCGGTGGTCGCGGCGATCCGGCCGAAGTCCGAGGGAGTGTCGTCGAACTCCTTGGGCTCCTGGCCCTCTTCGAGTTCGGAGGGGTCCTCCTTGGCCCAGACGGTCACATGCCCGTTGTCGCGGCTCAGCACGACGCGGGCGTGCCGGCGGCTGCCCTCCGTACGGTGGTAGGCGATGAGGAGGGCGGATTCGATCGCCTCGACCAGCAGATCGAAGGGGATCTCCTTCTCTTGTGCCAAGCCCTTCAGGAGCTTCACATCGATGTCCACGGCTACGCCTCCTCTTCCTTCTTGTCCTTGCGGCTGAACTCGATCTCCACGCGCGCCCGGTCGATCCCCGCGAACTCGATCCGGCGGGCGGTGGGTCTGCGCCCCTTCACGCCCGGCACTTCGAGGTCGAGTCCCTCGTCGTCGACGGTGAGGATGCGGGCGACCAGCTCGCCGTCCTCGTGCAACTGGAATCTGGCCAGCCGGCCGACGGCACGCTGATAGTGACGGTGTTCGGTCAAGGGGCGCTCCGCGCCCGGCGAGGTCACTTCGAGCTGGTACTCGTCCTCGCCCATCGCGTCCGTCTCGTCGAGCTTCTCGGAGATGGAGCGGCTCAGCTCGGCGCACTCGTCGAGGTCCACGCCCTCGTCGGAATCCACCACGACCCTCAGCACACGACGCCTGCCTGCCCGGGACACCTCGATCTCCTCCAGATCCAGGTCCTTCGCGCTGACGAGCGGTTCCAGCAGTCCGCGCAGCCTTTCGCTCTGGGTGGTGCTCATCCGGGTGACTCCTCGGCCGCGTGTGCTGTTGTGGGATCGTCGTGTGTCAGATCAAAGGGTATCCGGTCCGAAGGGGTGTTGCCGTCCACCCGTTGATGACCCGCGGGTACGCTCGCCTGCGGTGATCATCGCGAAGCCCGAAGACAGGGGAGAGAGACGCGTGGGGCGCACGGGGACGACACGGAGGCATGCGCTGAGGGCCGCGGGCGCCGCGACAGTCACCGCGACGGGTCTGCTGGCGGGCTGCACCCCGGACTCCACGGACGGCGGCCGGGTGGTGTCCAGCGGTACGAAGGCCGCGCGGGCGGAGAGCGCGCTGCGGCTGCGGTCCGCGGACACCAGCCGCAAGTTGCTCGGACGGTACGACGCGGTGCTGACGGCGTTCCCGGACACGAGCGAGGCGCTGGCGCCGCTGCGGGCGGCGGTCGCGCGCCAGGTGGACGCGCTGGCGCCACCGGCGCGCAAGCCCACGAGCCCCGCACCCTCCGCGCGCCCCTCGTCCTCCGCCGCTCCCTCGCCCTCCGCCACCGCGAGGCCGCCGGTGCTCCCGGCCGTCGCGGCAGACGCGGAGCAGGCGCTCAAGGATCTGGCCGCCGCGGAGCGCCGTACCGCCGACGCGCACACCGCCACGCTCATGGACGCGCCCCCGGAACTGGCCCGGCTGCTGGCCTCCCTCGCGGCGGCGAGCGCCGCGCACGCCTATCTGCTGTCGGAGCTGCTGACGAAAGGATCCGCCTCATGAGCAAGCGGGCGCTGGACGCCGCGCGGGCGGCGCTCGCCGCGGAGCACGCGGCGGTGTACGGGTACGGGGTCGTCGGGGGCCGCGTCGACGACGACCGACGGGCCGAGGCCGCCGCGGCGCACACCGCGCACCGGGCGCGGCGCGACGCGCTCGCGCGCACGGTGCGCGATCTGGGCGGGAGAGTGGCGGTGGCCGCGCCGGCGTACGCCCTGCCGTTCGCGGTGCCGGACGCCGCCGCGGCCGTACGCCTCGCCGCCGCTCTGGAGGACCGGGTCGCGGGCGTCTACTCCGATCTCGTACGGGCGGCCGAAGGGCCCCTGCGGCGGGAGGCGGCGGACGCGCTGCGGGAGGCCGCGGTGCGCGCGGTGCGCTGGCGCGGCACGGGCGTAGCCTTTCCTGGGCTCGCCGAGCGCGCGTGAGCCGGTGGGTCCGGCCATGAGTCCGCGGGCCCAGACGACCGGCCACGAGCCGGGAAGGCCCGGAAAGTCCGGAAAGGTAACCACGCACGTATGGGTTTCGAACCGCCGCAGCGTCTGGTCCGTACCCTCGGCGAGCAGTACGGCGAACCGGCTGCGGCCGAGTGGCTGAGCCTGCTCCCCGCCCTCGCCGGGGAGGCGGTCGCCGCGCGCGGGCTCGAGGTCGAGCGGGTCGTCGCGCCGGGCGGCCGGGGCGGACTGGTGGTGCTGGTACGGCGGGCCGACGGCTCCCCCGCGACGCTCAAGATCGTCCCGTCCTTCGCGGCGCCCTCGCTGGAGCGGGCGGCGCTGGCGCACTGGAAGGGCTGGGGCGCGGTGGAACTGCTGGACCCCGCCTCCACCGCCGACACCGCGCTGCTGCTGGAACGCCTTCAGCCGGAGATCTCGCTGCGCTCCCTGCCCGAGGCGAAGGCGCTGCTGGAAGCGGCGGGTACGGTACGGCGGCTCTGGGTCGACCCGCCGGAGGGTCATGCCTTCGAGACGGTGGCCGAGCGGACGGCCCGTGAGTCGGCGGCGCTGCGGGAGTCGGCGGACGAGGGCCTCGGACCGCTGGTCTCGGCGGCGCTGGAGGCACGCGACGAACTCTGCGCGTCGGCGGCCTCGGTGGCGGACACCCGGCTGCTGCACGGCGCGTTCGGGCAGGGCAAGGTGCTGGCCGGCGAGCGGGCGCCCTGGCTCGCGGTCGGTCCTGAGCCGCTGGTCGGTGAGCCCGCCTATGACCTGGCGCGGCTGGCCCGCGACCGGGTCGAGGACCTGGTGGCCGCCTCGTCGGGCCCTTCGTCGGCGCGGCGCCGGGTGAGCAGGCTGGCGGACTCGCTAGACATGGACAGGGGGCGGCTGCGGGGGTGGACGCTGTTCCGGGCGGTGGAATCGGGGGTACGGGCACTGAGGGCCGGCCGCCGTCAGAGCGCGGAACTCCTCCTGGAATTCGCAGGCTGGCTGTAACGGAGCGACCGGTGCCCTCAATCGCCGGGCGGGGTGACATTTCGCCGGACGGGCTGGTTTTCGCGGCAGCAGCGAAATCCAGCCCGTCCGGCGATTGAGGACCGGGGTCCGGGGCGGAGCCCCGGGAATCAGCCGGCCAGGCGGGCGATCGCTTCCGCTGTGGTCAGTTCCTCGCGCTCACCCGTGCGCCGGTCCTTCAGTTCCAGCACGCCCTCACCCGCACGCCGCCCCGCCACCAGGATGTGCGGTACGCCGATCAGCTCCGCGTCGGTGAACTTCACGCCCGGGGAGACGCCCGCGCGCTCGTCCACCAGCACCCGCAGCCCCGCCGCCGCGAGCTTCTCGGAGACCTCAAGGGCCAGTTCCGTCTGGAGCGCCTTGCCGGCCGCCACCACATGGACGTCCGCCGGGGCGATCTCGCGGGTCCAGCACAGGCCGTGCTCGTCGGCCGTCTGCTCGGCCAGTGCCGCCACGGCGCGCGAGACGCCGATGCCGTACGAGCCCATCGTCACCCGCACCGGCTTGCCCTGCTGGCCGAGGACATCGAGCTGGAAGGTGTCGGCGTACTTGCGGCCGAGCTGGAAGATATGGCCGATCTCGATCGCGCGGTCCAGCTTGAGGCCGGTACCGCACAGGGGGCAGGGGTCGCCCTCCTCGACGACGACCACGTCCAGGTAGTCGTCGACCTCGAAGTCGCGGCCGCACACGACATTGCGCGCGTGCGTGCCGGGCTTGTTGGCGCCGGTGATCCAGGCGGTGCCGGCCGCGATCCGGGGGTCGGCGATGTAGCGGATCTTGAGGCCCTGCGGGCCGACATAGCCCCGTACCAGATCGGGCCGGTCCTCGAAGTCCTCGGCCGTGACCAGCTCGACCACCGCGGGGGCGAGGTGCTCGCCGAGCTTGCCGAGGTCCACCTCGCGGTCGCCGGGCACCCCGACCGCGGTGATCTCGCCGTCCACCTTGACCAGCAGGTTCTTCAGGGTCGCCGAGGCCGGTACGTCGAGGAACGCGGCCAGCGTCTCGATGGTGGGGGTGTCGGGGGTGTCCAGCTCCTCGACCGGGCCGGGCGCGTCCGCCACCGGCACGGACGCGGTGAAGGTGACCGCCTCCGTGTTGGCCGCGTAGTCACACGCCGGACAGTCCACGAAGGTGTCCTCGCCGGCCGCGGCGGGCGCCAGGAACTCCTCGGAGGCGGAGCCGCCCATCGCGCCGGAGACCGCCGAGACGATCCGGAAGTCGAGGCCGAGCCTGGCGAAGATCTTCTGGTAGGCGGCGCGGTGCAGCGCGTACGACTCGGCCAGCCCCTCGTCGGTGGTGTCGAAGGAGTACGAGTCCTTCATCTGGAACTCGCGCCCGCGCAGCACACCGGAGCGGGGCCTCGCCTCGTCGCGGTACTTCGTCTGGATCTGGTAGAGCATCACCGGCAGGTCCTTGTAGGACGTGCACTGGTCCTTGACGACCTGGGTGAAGATCTCCTCGTGCGTGGGGCCCAGCAGATAGTCGGCGCCCTTGCGGTCCTTGAGCCGGAAGAGCAGGTCGCCGTACTCCTCCCACCGGCCGCTGGCCTCGTACGGCTCCTTGGGCAGCAGCGCGGGAAGCAGCACCTCCTGGGCGCCGATCGCGTCCATCTCCTCGCGGACGACGCGTGAGATGTTGTCGAGGACCTTCTTGCCCAGCGGCAGCCAGCTCCAGATGCCGGCGGACGTACGGCGGACATACCCCGCGCGGACGAGCAGCTTGTGGCTGAGGGTCTCGGCGTCCGCCGGGTCGTCGCGCAGTGTCTTGACCATCAAACGGGACATGCGCTGGACCTGGGACATGGGGAGCACTCCTGGCGTTCTGCGTTCTGCGTTCTCTCGGCTGATGCCTGGAGGTTAGCCGGGGCGCACCGGCAGGCGGAAATCAGTTGTCGCCGCCGCCCGGTCTGCGCAACGGCAGCGGCGCCCCCATCACGGCGTACGGCTTGGGCGCGCTGGGGAAGTGGACCTGGCGGGCCAGGTCCTCGTACCCCAGTTTGCGGTACAGCCGGCGGGCCGGGTTCTCGATGTCGATGGCCGACAGGATCGACTTGGGCTGGGCGGCGGTGTCCGTGATGGTGGTGATCAGGGCGCGGCCGATGCCGCGTGCCTGGAACTGCGGATGGACATGCAGTTCGGTGATCACGAAGGAGTCGTCGAGCCAGCCCTCGGAGGCGGTGGCGCGCAGATACGGCTCGACGACGGTGGACCACCAGTGACCGCGGTCGTTCGGCAGGCCGTACACGAATCCGACGAGCCGGCCGTCCCCGGTGGTGGCGCCGAAGGCACGGCAGCCGGGATACATGAGATGCCGGAGCACGATATGGCGGCGTACCCCGATCTCGTCCTCGCTGAGCCCGAAGGCGAGGGCCTGTACGGCGAGCGCCTCGTCGACGCGTGCCGCGAGATCGACCGGCGCTACCTGGACGTCGGGAATCCGGGGGGTGCCCCCGGGGATGCTCAGCATGGGCGAACCCTACTTTCAGAACAGCACGCTCATGAAGGCGCCCACTTCGCGGAACCCGACCCGGCGGTAGGCGGCGCGGGCCGGGGTGTTGTAGTCGTTCACGTACAGGCTCACGACGGGGGCGACATCGGCCAGCGCGTACCGTACGACCGCCGCCATGCCGGACTCGGAGAGGCCGCGGCCGCGGTATTCGGGGTCGACCCAGACACCCTGGATCTGGCAGGCCTGGGGGGTGGCCGCGCCGATCTCCGCCTTGAAGATGACCCGGCCGTCGTCGATACGGGCGAACGACCGCCCGGAGCCGACCAGTTCGGCCACCCGCGCCTGGTAGAGCAGTCCGCCGTCGCCCGCGAGCGGGGAGACCCCGACCTCCTCGGTGAACATGGCCACGCAGGCCGGCATGATCACCTCCAGTTCGTCCTTGCGGATCCGGCGGACGAAGGGGTCGGGCGCGACCACGGCGGGGATCTGTTCGGTGACCATCAGCGGCTGGTGGGCGCGGACCTCGCGGGCGGGGCCCCAGTGGGGCTCCAGCAGCCGCCACAGCAGGGCGGTGGGCTCGGCGGGGCCGACGATCGAGGAACAGCGGCGGCCGGTCCTGCGGGCGCGGTCGGCGAAGGCGCGCACGGCTTCGGGGGTGGCGCAGATCGGTACGAGATTGGCGCCGGAGTAGCAGAGCGAGCGGAGCCGCCCGGCCGTGTACCAGCCCCACATCTCGCCGCCGAGGCGCCAGGGGTCGAGCCCCGCGACCTGTACACGGGAGGTCACGAAGGCGTTGGCGACGGGCTCGCTCTCCAGAATGGCGAGCGCGGCGCCGAGTTCGCCGGGTTCGAGGACCCGAGTGGTGGTGTGCGTCAACACGAGGGTGCCTCACCATACGGTCTGCTGATCTCCGCACTGTACCTGGCGGGTGCATGGCGTGCTGCTCACAGCGGAAGGTCCCGCGGCCGGTGCCCTGGGGGCGGTGGCCGCGGGACCGTGCTCGGAGAGGTGTCAGCTCACGGAGACCTGGGGCTCGCCCGAGGCGATGCCGTCCTTCTCCATCTGCTCGGCGAGCTTCATGGCCTCGTCGATCAGGGTCTCCACGATCTTCGACTCGGGAACGGTCTTGATGACCTCGCCCTTCACAAAGATCTGCCCCTTGCCATTGCCCGACGCGACCCCGAGGTCCGCCTCACGCGCCTCACCCGGACCGTTCACCACACAGCCCATCACCGCGACGCGCAGCGGAACCTCCATACCCTCAAGACCCGCCGTCACCTCGTCCGCCAGCTTGTACACATCCACCTGGGCGCGGCCGCAGGAGGGGCAGGAGACGATCTCCAGGCGGCGCTGCTTGAGGTTCAGGGCCTCCAGGATCTGCAGACCGACCTTGACCTCCTCGGCCGGCGGCGCCGAGAGCGAGACCCGGATCGTGTCCCCGATCCCCTCGCTCAGCAACGCGCCAAACGCCACAGCGGACTTGATCGTCCCCTGGAACGCCGGGCCGGCCTCGGTGACGCCGAGGTGCAGCGGGTAGTCGCACTGCGCGGCGAGCTGACGGTACGCGTTGACCATCACCACCGGGTCGTTGTGCTTCACCGAGATCTTGATCTCCCGGAACCCGTGCTCCTCGAACAGCGACGCCTCCCACAGCGCCGACTCCACCAGCGCCTCCGGCGTCGCCTTCCCGTACTTCCGCAGCAGCCGCGCGTCCAGCGACCCCGCGTTCACCCCGATCCGGATCGGAGTCCCCGCGTCCCCCGCCGCCTTCGCGATCTCCCGCACCTTGTCGTCGAACTGCTTGATGTTCCCCGGATTCACCCGCACCGCCGCACACCCCGCGTCAATCGCCGCGAACACATACTTCGGCTGGAAATGAATATCCGCGATCACCGGAATCTGCGACTTCCGCGCAATCACCGCCAACGCGTCCGCGTCATCCTGCGTCGGACAGGCGACCCGTACGATCTGGCACCCCGACGCCGTCAACTCAGCGATCTGCTGCAACGTCGCACCCACATCCGAGGTACGCGTCGTCGTCATCGACTGCACCGACACCGGCGCATCCCCACCCACCGCCACCGACCCCACCTGGATCTGACGGCTGACCCGCCGCTCGGCGAGCTTGGTCGGAACGGACGGCATTCCGAGAGAAATCGCAGTCATCTGCTGTGCAACCCCAAGGTATGGATCAAGGTCCCGGGACGGGCGGGCTCCGGCCCCGAGATTACGCCACTGCGCGCCGCCCGAGCACATCGTGCAGCTCAGGAGATCTTGACCGGATTGAAGACATCGGCGACCAGGACAAGCAGCGTGAAGCAGATGAAGATCCCCGCCACCACATAGGCGAACGGCATCAGCTTCGCGACATCGAACGGCCCCGGGTCGGGACGCTTGAAGAGCCGTGCCAGCCTGCGCCGCAGGGACTCCCAGAGCGCGCCCGCGATATGCCCGCCGTCGAGGGGCAGCAGCGGCAGCATATTGAACAGGAACAGCGAGAGGTTGAAGCCCGCGAGCAGGAACAGCATCATCGCGATCTGGTTGGTCGCGGGGATGTCGAGCGTCATCACCTCGCCGCCGATCCGGGCCGCGCCGACCACGCCGACCGGTGAGTCCTCCTTGCGCGGGCCGTCGCCGAAGGCCGCGCTCCAGAGGTCGGGGATCTTGGAGGGAAGAGCGACGATCGACTCGACACCGTCCCCGATCATGGTGCCCATCCGGTCAACGGACTGCGGGAAGGACAACGGAACGATCTCGGTGGCGGCGGCGAAGCCGAGATAGCCGGCGGGGACGTACTTGCCGGGGACGACCTCTCCGTTGGAGTCCTTCTCGGCCACCATGTTCTTGGCGAGGGTGGCGTGCAGTTCCTGCCGGGTGCCGTCGCGTTCGACGGTGATGGTGGCGGGGCCGATGGTCTCGCGGATCAGATTGGAGAGGGTGGTCCAGTCGCCGACGGACCGTCCGTTGAAGGCGACGATCCGGTCGCCCTCCTTGAGGCCGGCCGCCTGGGCGGGCGAGACCGGGTCGCCCTTCCGGCAGGTGTCGCGCTTCTCGCTCTGCGAGATCACGCACTTCTGGACACCCGCGACCTGGGTGGTCTGGGTCTGGAAACCGAAGCCCATCGCCACACCGATGAAGATCACGGCGGCGAGGACCAGATTCATGAACGGGCCCGCGAACATCACGATCACGCGCTTCCACGGCTTGCGCGTGTAGAACAGCCGCTTCTCGTCGCCCGGTTGGAGTTCCTCGAAGGCCGCCGAGCGGGCGTCCTCTATCATCCCGCGCCACGGCGAGGTCGACCGCGCCTCGATCCGGCCGTCGGGTCCCGGCGGGAACATGCCGATCATGCGGATGTAGCCGCCGAGGGGGATCGCCTTGATCCCGTACTCGGTGTCGCCCTTCTTGCGCGACCAGATCGTCGGTCCGAAGCCGACCATGTACTGGGGTACGCGGATGCCGAAGTACTTGGCGGTCGAGAGATGGCCCAGTTCGTGCCAGGCGATGGAGAAGAGCAGACCGGCGACAAAGACAAGAATGCCGAGGACCGTCAACAGAATCGTCATGCGCGAGCCTCCACCGGCTGTTCTTCGCCGTTTGTGTCTGCCAGTTGGTCTGCCAATGCCGCCGCCTTCTCACGGGCCCGGGCGCGTGCCCAGGCCTCGGCTTCGAGGACGTCCGCCACGGTGAGCGAGGTTCCCGTACGGTCCGCGCCGTGTCCACCGTTCGTGCCGTGGCCACCGCCCGTGCCGCGTCCGTGGTCCGTGCCGTGTGCACCGCTCGTGCCGTGTTCTTCGACGATCTCGGTGACCGTGTCCATGATGCCGTTGAACGGGAGCCGGCCGGCCAGGAACGCGTCGACGCACTCCTCGTTCGCGGCATTGAACACCGCCGGAGCCGTACCGCCCAGGGCCCCCACCTTTCTGGCGAGTCCCACCGACGGGAAGGCCTCCCCGTCGAGCGGGAAGAACTCCCAGGTCGAGGCCTTCGTCCAGTCGAACGCGGGGGCAGCGTCCGGCACCCGCCACGGCCAGCCGAGACCGACGGCGATCGGCCCGCGCATATCGGGCGGGGTCGCCTGGGCCAGGGTCGAGCCGTCGCTGAATTCCACCATCGAGTGGACATACGACTGAGGGTGGACGACGACCTCAATGCGTTCGAAGGGAATGTCGTAAAGAAGATGTGCCTCGATCACTTCGAGCCCCTTGTTGACCAGGGTCGCCGAATTGACCGTGATCACCGGGCCCATCGACCAGGTGGGGTGCGCGAGGGCGTCCCGGGGGGTGACTCGGGCCAGTTCGGCTCGCGTACGGCCTCGGAAGGGCCCGCCGGAGGCCGTCACGACCAGCTTGCGCACATCGGCGCGGGTGCCGGCGGCCAGCGCCTGGAAGAGCGCGGCGTGCTCGGAGTCGACCGGGATGATCTGGCCGGGCTTCGCCACGGCCTTGACGAGGGGGCCGCCGACGATCAGCGATTCCTTGTTGGCGAGAGCGAGGGTCCGGCCCGCGGTGAGGGCGGCCAGGGTGGGGGCGAGGCCGATGGAACCGGTGATGCCGTTGAGGACGGTGTGGCAGTCGGAGGCCGCCAGCTCGGTGGCGGCGTCGGGGCCGGCGAGGATCTCCGGCAGCGGCTCGCCCGCACCGTAACGCTCGCCGAGCGCCTCCCGCAGCGCGGGCACGGTGTCCTCGCGCGCGACCGCGACGGTACGGACCCGCAGCCGCCGCGCCTGCTCGGCGAGGAGTTCCACCCGGCCTCCGGCGGCGGAGAGCGCGGTGACACGGAAGCGGTCGGGATTGCGCAGGACCAGGTCGATGGCCTGGGTGCCGATCGATCCCGTGGAGCCGAGGACGACGATGTCCCGGCGGCCTTCGGTCGGGTCGAAGGCGATGTGTGGATCGGCGAGAGGGGCTGGGCTGTCGCTCATGCCCCCATTCTTGCCTCATCCGTGCGCCGGTTGGACAGCGCGCCCCTGCGGCTGCTGCGGTGCGCCGTGTTTTTGCCGGTCTTTTTGCCGTGCTTCAGGCTTTTCCGACGGCGTTCGGGCTCCGCCTTCGGGGCTCCGTCGCGGGGGCTCGACCTTCCGTGCTCTGTCGCGGCTCCGCTTGCCGGGCTCTGTCGCAGGTCCGCCTTCCGGGCCCCGTCAGGGCTTTCATGCCTTTGCCGCCGCCTGGAACTTCTGCCACTGGGCCCGGACGATCTCGTCGGGCACTCCGCCGACGTCCTCGGTGCCGGGGATCTCGGCGCGGAAGGAGAGGGTGGTGGAGCCCGACCGTACAACGGTGAGGTATTCGTACAGCTTCAGCGTCCCCTTCACGTCGAGGATGGTGAAGCGGTACGCGGTGGCCTCGTCGCCCAGGCCGGGCGCCTCGGCCGGTTCCACCCTCAGGTATTTCGCCCGCGCCAGCGCCCGGTCCTCCGTGAATCCGCCGGCGCACTCCTTTCCCGCGGTACGGAGGGCCTTCAGGACGCCGGTCGCCCCCTGGGCGGCGTACGAGCGGAGCTGTACGGAGACCGTGAGCCCGAGCATCTCGTCGGGGACATCGGCCTTGCGGTGCACTTCGGCGGCCGGATCGAAGGCCGTGGCGCCGGGCGCGAGGCTGACGAGTGGCTGGCAGACGGCGGGCTCGGCGGTGTAGTCCTCGCCGAGCGGGGCACCGAGGGCGTAGTCGGAGACGGTGTAGCGGCCGATCTTCTCGCCGTCGGTGAGGGAGGCGGCGGTGAGCTGCTCCTTGGTGAGGGGCGCGGGACCGGCGGCGGAGGGCTTGCCGGTGGCTCCGCCGTTCCTGGCGCCGGTGTTCTTGCCGTCGGCGTCGTCGCCCTGCTGGTCACCGCTGCTGCACGCGGACGCGCCGAGGAGTACGAGGCCGACGGCCACCGCCGTCACACCGTGCCGTACCCGCCGCAACCGGCTCCTTGTGGCCCCGAACATGCCTGCCCCCATCGTGAGTTGATCTCGTGGGTTGATCTCGTGGGTTGATCGTCCCGACGCCCGATTGTGCTGCATGACGGCGGCCGGGAGCCACGGCCGCCGGGCGTGGGCGGGGACGGTCGCAGTGCTTCACGGGGCGGACGAATTGGCTCCGGCTCATTGACACGCCTTGGCCGTGGCCCGATTCTGAGAGCGCTCTCAAAGCCCCCAACTCCCCCCACAACTCAGGAGGCAGAGCGTGCTTGGCACAAAAAGGCTGCTCGCGTCACTGGCCGCCGCGGTGGTCTTCGCGACCGGGTTCTCGGCCGCGAGCCCGGCGTCACTCGCCGGGGCCGCGGTACCCACCGAAGCCGCGGTGCCCGCCGAGGCCGCCGTGCCGGAGACGATCCCGCTCACGATCACCAACAACTCCGGCCGCTCGGAACCGGTCTACCTGTACAACCTCGGGACGCTCCTCACGACGGGCCAGCAGGGCTGGGCCGACGCGAACGGTACGTTCCACGCCTGGCCCGCCGGCGGCAATCCGCCCACTCCGGCGCCCGACGCGTCGATCGCCGGGCCGGCCAACGGGCAGTCGGTCACGATCCGGATGCCGAAGTTCTCCGGCCGGGTCTACTTCTCGTACGGCCAGAAGCTCGACTTCAGGCTGACCACCGGCGGTCTGGTGCAGCCCGCGGTCCAGAACCCGAACGACCCGAACCGGAACATCCTGTTCAACTGGACCGAGTACACACTCAACGACGCCGGACTGTGGATCAACAGCACACAGGTCGATATGTTCTCGGCGCCGTACGCGGTCGGTGTCAGGCTCCCCGACGGCTCCACCAGGACCACCGGCCATCTCAAGCCGGGCGGCTACAACGGTGTCCTCAACGCCCTCAGGAGCCAGCCGGGCGGCTGGGCCAATCTGATCCAGACCCGCCCCGACGGCACCGTCCTGCGCGCCCTCGCTCCCGGCCACGGCATCGGCTCGGGCTCGCTCCCGGCCGGGGTGCTGGACGACTACATCAACCGGGTGTGGAGCAGGTACACGACCTCGACCCTGACGGTCACACCGTTCGGGGACCAGCCGAACACCAAGTACTTCGGCCGGGTCTCGGGCAACGTCATGAACTTCACGAACTCGGCGGGCACGGTCGTCACCTCGTTCCAGAAGCCGGACGCCGACAGCGTCTTCGGCTGCTACAAGCACCTGGACGCCCCGAACGACCTCGTCCGCGGCCCCATCTCCCGCACCCTCTGCGCGGGCTTCAACCGCACCACCCTCCTCACCAACCCCAACCAGCCGGACACCAGTCCCTCCGGCTTCTACCAGGACTCCGTGACCAACCACTACGCCCGCACGATCCACGCCCAGATGTCCGACGGCAAGGCGTACGCCTTCGCCTTTGACGACGTGGGCAACCACGAGTCCCTGGTGAACGACCCCAACCCCCAGCAGGCGTACATCACCCTGGACCCCTTCAACTAGGCCGTTCAGCCAGGTCCTTTCAACCGGACCGGTACAGGACTCCGGGCCGCGTCCCTTCTGGGGGCGCGGCCCGGAGGCTGGTGGGTCAGGGGATGGGGCGGTGGACGTTGGGGTGGGGGGAGGGGCCCGGGGTGGATTCGGCGATCCAGGGGCCCTCGCCGCTGGGGTCGATGATGCCGTCCTCCAGCCAGGTGTAGCGGCCGGCCAGGACGCCGCCGACGACCCTGCGGTCGATGTCGTCCGTGTTGGACCACAGACGCGTGAAGAGTTCCTCGACGCGGATACGGGCCTGGCGGCAGAAGGCGTCCGCGAGTTGGTAGGCCTCGCGGCCGTGGTCGCCGTTCGTGCGCAGCAGTTCGGCCCGTACGCAGGCAGCGCTCATCGCGAACAGCTCCGCGCCGATGTCCACGATCCGGCCGAGGAAGCCCTGTTTCGTCTCCATCCGGCCCTGCCAGCGCGACATGGCGTAGAAGGTGGAGCGGGCGAGTTTGCGCGCGGTGCGCTCGGCGTAGCGCAGGTGCACCGACAGGTCCGGCAGTCCCTCGTGGTGGAACTCGCCGTACGAGCCCGGCAGTTGGCCGGGACCCGCGACCAGTTTCGGCAGCCAGCGGGCGTAGAACTTCCCTGCCTGCGCGCCCGCCTTCGCCTTGTCGGCGAGGGACTTGTCCGGGTCGATGATGTCACCGGCCACCGAGAGATGGGCGTCGACGGCCTCGCGGGCGATCAGCAGATGCATGATCTCGGTGGAGCCCTCGAAGATCCGGTTGATCCGCAGATCGCGGAGCATCTGCTCGGCGGGTACGGCGCGTTCGCCGCGGGCCGCCAGGGACTCCGCGGTCTCGAAGCCGCGGCCGCCGCGGATCTGGACCAGTTCGTCGGCCATCAGACAGCCCATCTCCGAGCCGTACAGCTTGGCGAGCGCCGCCTCGATCCGGATGTCGTTGCGGTCCTCGTCGGCCATCTGCGACGCCAGATCGACCATCGCCTCCAGCGCGAAGGTGGTCGCGGCGATGAAGGAGATCTTCCCGCCCACCGCCTCGTGCCTGCCGACCGGCTTGCCCCACTGCTCACGGGCCCCGGACCACTCGCGGGCGATCTTCAGACACCACTTGCCCGCGCCCACGCACATCGCGGGCAGCGAGAGCCGGCCGGTGTTGAGGGTGGTCAGGGCGATCTTGAGACCGGCGCCCTCGGGGCCGATCCGGTTCGCGGCGGGGACCCGCACGCGGTGGAAGCGCGTCACCCCGTTCTCCAGGCCGCGCAGGCCCATGAAGGCGTTGCGGTGCTCGACCGTGATGCCCGGCGAGTCCGCCTCGACGACGAACGCCGTGATGCCGCCCTTGTGCCCCTCGGACTTCGGGACGCGCGCCATCACCACCAGCAGATCGGCCACGACCCCGTTGGTCGTCCAGAGCTTCACGCCGTCGAGGACGTACGCGTCGCCGTCGGGCACGGCCGTCGTGGCGAGCCTGGCCGGGTCGGAGCCGACGTCCGGCTCGGTGAGCAGGAAGGCCGAGATGTCCGTACGGGCCAGCCTCGGCAGGAACGTCTCCTTCTGCTCCTGCGTGCCGAAAAGCTTCAGCGGCTGCGGTACGCCGATCGACTGATGGGCGGAGAGCAGCGCGCCGATCGCGGGGCTCGCGGAGCCGACCAGGGCCAGCGCCCTGTTGTAGTACACCTGGGTGAGGCCGAGACCGCCGTACGCGGTGTCGATCTTCATACCGAGCGCGCCCAGCTCCCTGAGGCCGTTGATCACCTCGTCCGGGATCCTGGCCTCGCGCTCGATCAGCGCTCCGTCGATCCTCGTCTCGCAGAACGCGCGGAGGCTCGCCAGGAACTCCTCGCCGCGCCTGACGTCCTCCGTGGCGGGCAGGGGGTGCGGATGGATGAGGTCGAGCCGGAAGCGGCCGAGGAACATCTCCTTGGCGAAGCTCGGCTTGCGCCAGCCCTGCTCACGGGCGGCCTCGGCGACCTGGCGCGCCTCCCGCTCGGAGACCTTGGGGCGGCCCGGCGGCTCCTGGGGGGCGGATGCTGCTGAGGGTGCGGATGGGGCGGACATGAGGAACTCACCTCGCCGCGGAGTCGGGTCCAGTGACGGTTTTACCGGCTGGTTCTACTCGTCCGTATCTACCCGATTAACGCCCTCCCCACCAGTCGTGGAGCAAAGGGATCAAAGGTTCGTAGGGGACCTGTGGGGCTGGACGGGTACGTCTACGGGCGCGACCGGACGGCAGGACGGGTACGGGTACGGGCGCGGCCGGACGGCGACGGCCGGAGCCGCGCATGGCGTACTCCGGCCGTCCAGGACCACCGCTCCGGGCCGTTACAGGTCCAGGCCCGTGAAGACCATGACGCGCTCGTACGTGTAGTCGTCCATCGCGAAGCGCACGCCCTCGCGGCCGACGCCGGACTGCTTGACGCCGCCGTACGGCGTCTGGTCGGCGCGGTACGAGGGCACATCGCCGATGATCACGCCGCCCACCTCAAGTGCGCGGTGGGCGCGGAACGCGGCCTGCACATCATGGGTGAACACCCCGGCCTGAAGGCCGTACTTCGAGTCGTTGACCGCCGCGAACGCCTCGCTCTCGCCCTCGACCCGGCGGAGCGTCAGCACGGGCCCGAAGACCTCCTCGCGGGAGACCTTGGCGTCCGCGGGGACCTCGGAGAGGACGGTGGGCGCGTAGGCCGCGCCGTCCCGCTTGCCGCCCGCGAGCACCTGGGCACCGGACCGTACCGCCTCGTCCACCCACGACTCGACGCGCCTGGCGGCGTCCTCGCTGACGAGCGGGCCCACGTCGGTGGACTCGTCGGCGGGGTCGCCGGTGTTCTGCGCCTCGACCGCCGCGACGATCCTGGGCACGAGCCGCTCGTACACCGACGCGTCGGCGATCACCCGCTGGACGGAGATGCAGGACTGGCCGGCCTGGTAGTTGGCGAAGGTCGCGATCCTGGTCGCCGCCCAGTCCAGGTCCTTCTCGCTCGCGTAGTCGGCGAGGACGACGGCCGCGCCGTTGCCGCCGAGTTCGAGGGTGATGTGCTTGCGCGGGACGGAGTCCATGATCGCGAAGCCGACCTTGTCGGAGCCGGTGAACGAGATCACGGGCAGCCGTTCGTCCTGGACGAGGGCGGGCATCCGGTCGTTCGGCACGGGCAGTACGGACCAGGCGCCGGCCGGCAGATCGGTCTCGGCGAGCAGCTCGCCGAGGAGGAGGCCGGAGAGGGGCGTCGCGGGGGCGGGCTTGAGGATGATCGGGGCGCCGACGGCGATGGCGGGGGCGATCTTGTGGGCGCAGAGGTTGAGCGGGAAGTTGAACGGCGCGATGCCGAGGACGGCGCCGCGGGGGAAGCGGCGGGTCAGGGCGAGGCGGCCGGCACCGCCGGGGTCGGTGTCGAGGCGCTGGGCGTCGCCGCCGTTGAAACGGCGGGCCTCCTCCGCGGCGAAGCGGAACACGGAGACGGCGCGGCCGACCTCGCCGCGGGCCCATTTGAGGGGCTTGCCGTTCTCGGCGGAGATCAGCCGGGCGATCTCGTCGGCGCGCTCGACGATCCGGCGGGAGACATGGTCGAGGGCGGCGGCGCGGAGGTGGGCGGGGGTGGCGGCGAACTCGTCCCGTACGGCGTACGCGGCGGCGACGGCCTCCTCGACCTGGGCCTCGCCCGGCACCGCGACGGTGCCGACGAGCCGGCCGTCCCAGGGGGAGGTGACGTCGATGGTGTCCTCGCCGGTGGCCTGGCGGCCGGCGAGCCAGAAGGCATGGGTGGAAGTCATCGCGAGTCCGGGCCCTTCCGAGTAGGTGGTCCGCATGGGGGGCGGTGGTGGGGGTGTCTGTGTCCACGGTAGGGCGATGGGGGCGGCGGGTGGGTTGTCCGGGGTGGAGTGCTGGGACGGGGGTGTGCGCCGCAATGTCAGGGGCGGGGGCTTTCCCCCGCCCCGCCCCTACCCGAATCCGGGGCGCTGCCCCGGACCCCGGTGGGTGCATGGCGCCTGCGGCCCACTGCGCCGGCTCGGCGGCGCGGAGGGCCGACGGGTACGGCTCCGGCCCGGCAGCGGCGGAGCCGTACCGCTTACGCCGAGCCGGCCCGGTGCAAGCCAGTGCCACCGCGCGCGGGAGCACGTATCGGGCCGTACGTTCGCGCGTACGCCAATACGCAAGCCGGAACACGCGCCGGGGCGCGCACGGGACGACCGCAGACCAGGACCGCCCGCCCCCTACTTCCGCTGCTCCTCCGCCCCCGGACGGGTCGTCGTCTTCAGGGCCAGCCACAGCTCCATCCGTACGTCCGGGTCGTCCAGGGAGCGGCCGAGGATTTCCTCCACTCGGCGCATGCGGTAGCGGAGGGTGTGGCGGTGGACGCCCAGGTCGGCCGCCGCGGCGTCCCATTGGCCGTGCCGGGAGAGCCAGGCGCGGAGGGAGGCGACGAGGTCGCCGCGGCCCTTGGTGTCGTGGTCGTGGAGCGCGCGGAGCATGCCGTCGGCGAAGGCGCGGACGGCGTCGTCCGCGAGGAGGGGGAGGATCGAGCCCGTGGCCAGTTCCTCGTGTTCGACAAGGGCGCGGCCACGGCGGCGGGCCACCGAGAGCGCCTGTTCGGCCTGTTTGTACGCGCCCGACGCGGCGATCGGGCCCGTCGGCGCGGACAGGCCGATCACCACGCCCGCCGCCTCCGCCTTCCCCGCCGCGTACTCCTCCGCCGCCGCGACCACCGCTCCGCCGTCCACGGCGAGCACCGTCAGCCGCCCGTCGCCGTCGGGGACGGCGAGCACCGCCTCCCGCGCGCGGGCGGCCGCCGCCTCCAGCGTCTCGGCGACCGTGGGCAGCGGATCGTCGTCCGCGCTCTCCGCCGACTCCGCTATCAGCAGCCGGAACGGGGCGTCGAGCAGCCGCCCGTACAGATCGCCCGCCACCGCCCGCGCATGGTCGGGCTGGCCGGACAGCAGCATCCGCAGAACCGCCGACCCGAGCCGCTGCTCCGCCGCCCGCAGGCCGCGCGAGCGCTCCGTGGTCAGTGTCAGCAGGGCGACCGCCGAGTGGACCGCGTACCGCTCCGCCGTGCCGAGCGCCGCTTCCGTACCGACGGCGAGCGCGCCCCGTACGCGCCGGCCCGTGCCCAGGGACTGGAGTTCCACCCGGTCGTCGGCGTGCGCGCCCGGGGCACCGCCGAGGACCGCGCTGGCGGGCGCGGGCCGCTCCCGGAGCCGTTCCACATCGGCCGACAGCCGGGCGGCCCGGCGCGCGGCCCACTCGGGCGCGGCGGCGACGACCGCGCCGGACGCGTCGTACAGCGCCACCCAGCCGTCCACGTATCCGGCGAGCCGGGCCAGCAGTGCCTCGGGGCCCTCGGTGAGCGCGGCGCGGGTGAGTTCGCGCTGGGCCTCGAACCCGGCGGTGACCGCGCGGTACTGGTCGGCCGCGATCGCCGCGGACACGGCCTTGCTGATGGCGAGGAACGGCGTACGGCGCGGTACGCCCAGCAGCGGCAGCCCCGCCTCGCGGGCGGCGGAGACGAGCGCCTCGGGGATGTCCTCGTAGTTCACGCCGAGGGCGAAGCCGAGCCCGGCTACCCCGGCGTCCACGAGCCGCCGCACGTACCGCCGCATCGCTTCGGGATCCTCGGCGTCGAGGCCCGTGGCGGTGATGAGGAGGAGCTCGCCGCCTTCCATGTACGGGACGGGGTCGGCCAGCTCACTGGCGTGGACCCAGAGCACGGGGGTCCGGAGCCGGTCCTCCCCCGCGCGCACGGTGAGGTTGAGTGCCGAATGCTGGACGAGGGAGGCGAGGGTGGGCGGCATGGTGGAACCGTAGGGCCTTCGGCAGCGGACGGGCAGGGCGCCGGAACCAGGACCGGCCACCCCTGACGATTGCGCCGTCCCGTATGAACGGCATCACCCGATTCTGCCAGATTGTACGATCGGACAACCGGCTGCCGCCCTCCGCGCCACGAAGACCTCACCCTCGCAGGTCCACCAGCAGCGGCGGCGCGTGCTCGCCCCCCACCGTCCGCAGCGACAGCACCGCGTGCCCCGCCGGGACCGAGTGCGCCAGCTCGGAGGCCGACCAGCGCTCACGCTCGACCTTCCGTACGGTCACCGCGTCCGTCGTCACGGCCTTGCCGGTGACCAGCTTCCGGAACGCGTGTATGGCCCGGGTCAGCGGCTGGTCGGCGAAGACCGTCCGCTGGGTGACGTCCCGGGTCTCCACCCACTCCGTGCCCCATGCCTCCGCGAAGCGCTTGCCGTCCCAGGTGGTGATCCCGGAGAACGCCATCCGGCAGCCGACGGCCCCGAGCAGCGCGGTGTGCAGCGCCTCGGGCACATCGTCGAGCGTACGGAGCGTGAGCACCGCGCCCGCGTTCGCCGAGCGCAGCCGCTGCACCCCGCGCAGGGTCTCGGGGGTGAGGGTGCGGGTCGCGTCGTCCAGGGCGAGGCAGGCGAAGAGGGAACGGTCGTTGCGCGTCGCCGCGTTCGCCGTGAACTGGGCCAGTATCAGCCTGGCCAGCATCCGCGAGGCTTCGGCGTGCCCGCGCTCCGGCAGGTCGATACGGACCCGCAGCGGGTGCTCCAGGGTGCGCAGCGAAAACGGCCTGGTCCTGCCGGTGGTGTCGAAGAACCCCGCGAAGGCGGGCCGGTCGAGCAGCGCGACCCGGTCGGCGAGCGCCCGCCCCGGATCGCCGGGCGTGCCCGACTGCCGCTCGCGCGCGTCGAGTTCACGCCGCATGGCATGGTGTCCCCCGGCGTCGAGGGCCTCCCGCAGGGCGGCCAGCGCGGCGGGCGAGCCGTCGAGCAGCTCCCGCAGCTCCGGTACGGCGGGGAGCCGGCCGTGCGCGACACGGAAGGGGCCGAGGAGCTGGGCGAGCGCGGTGGTGGCCCGCCGGCTGTCGGTGTCCGTCAGATCGCCGACGAGTCCCTCGGCGAGTACGGCGGCGGCCTCGTCGGGGTCGTTGGTCCCGCCGTACAGATCGAGGTCGTACACCGACTCCGGGTCGCCGAGCCGCACCACGACATCGAAGGCGCTGTCGGGGCCGAACTGGGTGCCGGCGGCGCAGACCACGATGACGGCCGCCTGGCCCGCGAGCGCCTGGAGCGCGAGCGACTCGACGACGGGGCGTACGAGGGTGTGCGTCTTGCCCGCGCCGGGCGGGCCCACGGCCAGCAGCGAGGTCCCGAGCAGCGCCGGGTCCAGCGCGAGACCGGTGCCCCGCCGGGGGTACGGATTGCGCTCGCCGTCGTGGACCGTGCCGATCCTGACCTGCCGTGCGAGCAGATCGTGCCGGGCGGCGCGGACGGGCAGGTCACGGTGGCCGGAGGGATGGACACAGGCCCCGGCGCCCTTGCCGCGCACGGCCTCGGTGAAGGCGGTCAGCCGCGAGGGGTCGGCCCGTACGGAGTGCCAGGCGCGGCGGATCCGGGCGTAGTCGACATCGTTCATACGCCCGTCCCGCACCTCGGACGCGAGCTTGGCGGCGACGTCCCCCTGCCCGGCGGCCCGCAGCTCGGGCCACTCGGCGAGATCGTCCTCGGGCTCGGGGTGCGTCGGGGCGGTCTCCCGGGGGGCGTCGCCGGGGCCGCGGCGGAGCAGGCGCCGGGCGAGCTCGGGCCAGCGGCCGAGGCGGCCGAAGACGAACAGGAGGCCGCCGATGAGCAGCGCGTACCAGAAGTACGAGGCGACGACGGAGGCCATCGTCCCGCGCCATGAGTCCGGCGTGAACATATAGAGCGGCCACAGCCAGAACCCGCCCAGATACCCGTTCCACAGCAGCGACCACAGCAGCATCCCCGCCAGCAGCGAGATCAGTGCCCCGCTGACCAGTTGCCGCAGCGGAGCGCGCTCCGGTTCCTCCGGGGGCCGTGCCCGGTGGCCGTACGCCCAGGTCCCCGGCGCGTCCGCGGCCCGCGGGACGTGCAGCCACTCGCGCAGGGTCGGGCCGGCGTGCGGTGCGTGGCCCGGGGCCGGCGGAAGCGCCGCCTCGAACGGCGCCGAGGACGGCGGTGGCGGCATGGGCGGCGGTCCCGACAGCCCTGGCGGCCCTGCCGGGCGCGGCACGGGGTTGGCCCGGGTGCCCCGTGAGTCGTGCGTGCCGTCGCTGTCCATCCGTACCCCTGCCCCCTGTGCAGTCACCGGTCCGCCCTGCTGTACCTGCTCCGTACGTGCTGTACCCGCTCAATGTATTGCCACCGGCGGACATTCAGCGGCTGGCCCACCGTCCGCCGCCCGCAAGGAGGTTGATGCCCGCCCGTCGCTCCCCTCCGGCACCGGGGCCACCCCTCCAGCGGCCCTCCCTGTCCGTCACGCCGGCCGTCACGCAGTCGTTCACGCTGTCCGTCACGGACAACGACACACCCCCACTACTACCGAACGGCGCATGCCCGCACCCCTCCGCCGCCCCTAGCCTGCGAAGAAAGCCCCCGGAACACCGGTACACCCCGGAACAACCGGAACCCCTGAACACCCCCCAGGAGCCCCTCATGACCGCCATCCCGCAGGAGCGCCGTCTCGTCACCGCCATTCCCGGGCCGAAGTCCCAGGAGCTGCAGGCCCGCCGTACCGCCGCGGTCGCCGGCGGTGTGGGGTCCGTGCTGCCCGTCTTCGCCGCCCGCGCCGGCGGCGGAATCGTCGAGGACGTGGACGGCAACCGGCTGATCGACTTCGGATCCGGCATCGCCGTCACCTCCGTCGGCGCCAGCGCCGAGGCCGTCGTACGCCGTGCCTCCGCCCAGCTCGCGGACTTCACCCACACCTGTTTCATGGTCACGCCGTACGAGGGGTACGTCGAGGTCTGCGAGCGGCTCGCGGAGCTGACCCCGGGTGACCACGCCAAGAAGTCCGCGCTCTTCAACTCGGGCGCCGAGGCCGTCGAGAACGCCGTCAAGATCGCCCGTTCGTACACCAAGCGCCAGGCGGTCGTCGTCTTCGACCACGGCTATCATGGCCGTACGAATCTGACCATGGCGCTGACCTCGAAGAACATGCCGTACAAGAACGGCTTCGGCCCCTTCGCCCCGGAGATCTACCGGGTGCCCGTCGCCTATGGCTACCGCTGGCCCACCGGCCCCGAGAACTGCGGCCCCGAGGCGTCCGCCCAGGTCATCGACCAGATCAGCAAGCAGATCGGCGCCGACAACGTGGCGGCGATCATCATCGAGCCGCTGCTCGGCGAGGGCGGTTTCATCGAGCCCGCGAAGGGATTCCTGCCGGCGCTGGCGCGGTTCGCCCGGGAGAACGGGATCGTGTTCGTGGCGGACGAGATCCAGTCCGGTTTCTGCCGTACCGGCCAGTGGTTCGCCTGCGAGGACGAGGGTGTCGTACCGGACCTGATCACCACCGCCAAGGGCATCGCGGGCGGTCTGCCGCTGGCCGCCGTGACCGGCCGCGCCGAGATCATGGACGCCGCGCACTCGGGCGGCCTGGGCGGTACGTACGGCGGGAACCCGGTGGCCTGCGCCGCCGCGCTCGGCGCCATCGAGACGATGAAGGAACTGGATCTCGCCGCGAAGGCCCGGCACATCGAGGCCGTGATGAAGCCCCGGCTGGCCGCGCTGAGCGAGAAGTACGACGTCATCGGCGATATCCGTGGCCGGGGCGCGATGATCGCGATCGAGCTGGTGAAGGACCGCGCGACCAAGGAGCCCAACCCGGAGGCGACCGCCGCGCTGGCCAAGGCCTGCCACGCGGCGGGACTGCTGGTCCTGACCTGTGGCACTTACGGGAACGTGCTGCGCTTCCTGCCGCCCCTGGTGATCGGCGAGGACCTGCTGACCGAGGGCCTGGACATCATCGAGCAGGCGTTCTCCGCTCTCTGACCAGCCATGAGCGAAGCCCCGAGCGGCCCTGATGACGATCCCGGTGAGGCCCGGTGACGTACCGCGTGACCAGCCATGAGGAGCCTCTGGGAGCCAGTTGGGGTCATCTTCGCGTCAACGGTGAGGGCCTGTGAAGAAGGTGTGCGAGGGCGATGGCGGGAGCCGTTTCCGGCTGTCGGTCGCGGCCGGCCTGTCGTACGGTTTCCGCAGATGAGAGAAACACCCCGCTCGCAGGGGACTGCGGGCGACACCGGAGCGGAGCATCCCCAGCCCCGCTTTGGTCGTGCCTTCGCGCACACCACTGGAGATTCAGGCTCTGGAACTCCTTGCCGATCGGACGGCCACCCGCCCCAAACCCCCCGGGGCGTGTGGCACACCGATGCGGACGGCCGCCCCGGAACTACCCCCCTGTTCCCGGGCGGCCGGCTCATTTCCCGGAGCGTTCCCGGACTCCTCGCAGGTCCCGACTCCATTTCGGCAGGTCCCGTCCGCTCCTCAGCAGGTCCCGTCTCCTCTTCGCGCTCTGCGCGCTCCTCTTCTCGCTGATCACCTGGCAGGCCGCTGCGGGCGGACCGCTGCGCGCCGCCGACGAGCGCCTGGGACTGGCGCTCGCCCGCCAAGGGCCCACACCTCTGACGGAATTCCTTGCCGACCTCGGCGGGATGCCGGTGGCGCTGCCCGTACTGGCCGTGGTGATCGGGTACGCGGTGTGGCGCGGGCAGCGGGCCGGGGCGCTGGCGGCCGCGCTCGCCATGGCCGCCGTTCCGGCTCTGGTCGTACCGCTCAAGATCTGGATCGGCCGGCCGGGCCCGCTCACCGAGGCGACCGGCTACTACCCGTCGGGGCACACAGCGACGGCGATGGTGGCGTACGGCGGCGCGGCGCTGCTCCTGGCCCCGTACACCGCCCCGTCCTCGCGCACCGCCCCGGCCCCCCGACGCCCACGCCCGTACAGCCCGCGGAACTGGCCGGTGCCCGTCGCCGTCCTGCTCACCCTGGCAACGGGCACCGGTCTGGTCCTGCGTGGCTACCACTGGCCGCTGGACGTCCTCGGCAGCGTGGCGCTGTGCGGAATGCTGCTCCTGGTCCTGGGACGGGTGCTCCGCGCACTCCGCACGCCCGGAGCACCCGCCACGCGGTCCCGGCTCAGCCGAAGTACGCGTCGAAGTTCCGGGAGAACTCCCACTGGTTGAAGCGGTCCCAGTTGATCGACCAGGTCATCAGTCCGCGCAGCGCGGGCCAGGTGCCATGGGTCTGGTAGGAGCCGCAGTCCGTCTTCTTCGTCAGGCAGTTCAGCGCCTTGTTGACCTCGGCGGGAGAGGTGTGGCCGTTGCCCGCCTGGGTCGAGGCCGGCAGGCCGATGGCCACCTGGTCGGGCCGCAGCGCCGGGAAGACCTTTGTGGTGTCACCGGCCACCGGGAAGCCGGTGAGCAGCATGTCGGTCATGGCGATGTGGAAGTCGGCGCCGCCCATCGAGTGGTACTGGTTGTCCAGACCCATGATCGGACCCGAGTTGTAGTCCTGGACATGGAGCAGGGTGAGGTCGTCCCGGAGGGCGTGGATCACCGGGAGGTACGCCCCGGCGCGCGGGTCCTGGCCGCCCCAGGGGCCCGATCCGTAGAACTGGTAACCGAGCTGTACGAAGAAGGTCTCGGGGGCCATGGTCAGCACGAAGTCCGGACCGTACTTGGCCTTGAGGGTCTTGATCGCGGAGATCAGATTGACGATGACCGGGGTGGTGGGGTTGCGGAAGTCGGTGTCCCCGGTGTTGAGGGAGAGCGAGTGGCCCTCGAAGTCGATGTCCAGGCCGTTGAGTCCGTACTCGTCGATGATCCTGGACACCGAGGAGACAAAGGCGTCGCGGGCCCCGGTGGTGGCGAGCTGGACCTGTCCGTTGGCGCCGCCGATGGAGATCAGGACCTTCTTGCCCGCGGCCTGCTTGGCCTTGATGGCCGCCTTGAACTCGGCCGCGGACTCGACGTTCGGGCACTCGGCGACCGGGCAGAGGCTGAAGCGGATGTCGCCGGAGGTGACCGAAGTGGGCTCGCCGAAGGCGAGGTTGATGACGTCCCACGAGTCGGGCACGTCGGCCATGCGCGTGTAACCGGAGCCGTTGGCGAAGCTGGAGTGCAGATAGCCGACCAGGGCGTGGGCGGGCAGTCCGCCGCCGTTTCCGCCGCCGCCCGAGGCGGAGGTGGTGGCGCTGACGGCCGATGAGAGGGCGGACGTACCGGCGGAGTTGGTGGCGGCGACCTGGAAGCTGTACGCCGTGGAGGGGCTGAGCCCGGTCACGGTCGCCGAAGTACCGCTGACATCAAGGGCCTTGGTGCCGCCGCGGTAGACGCTGTAGCCGGTCGCGCCCGTGACGGGGGACCAGGAGAGGGCCACGGAGGAGGAGGTGACCGTTCCCGCGCGCAGGCCGGTGGGGACGGCCGGGGGCTGGGCGGGGGTGCCGCCGGGGCCCACGAGGGTGAGATCGTCGGCGTAGTAGGCCGGGGTGCCGTACCAGCCGTGGGTGTAGACGGTCACCGACGTGGTGCCGGCGCCGGTACGGAAGCTGGTGGTGAGCTGCTGCCAGCCGGGGGCGGACTGCGTCCAGGTGGAGACATCGGTGGTGCCGGTCCCGGACGCGCCGAGGTAGACATAGCTGCCCTGGACCCAGGCGCTCAGGGTGTACGCGGAGTTCGGCTGGACCGCGACTGTCTGCGAGCACTTGGCGTTGTCGCTGCCCGCGGGGGTGCCCTTGAGCGCGCCGCTCCCGCCGTGTACGGGGGTGCTGACGACGGCGCCGCTGCCCGCCGTACAGCTCCAGCCGCTGAGGCCGGACTCGAAGTTTCCGTTACGGGCGATGTCCGCGTCGGCGGCCCGCGCCGTCTGCGCGGCGGCGACGAGACCGCTCGCGGCGAGGACGGCGGCCGCGAGGACGGCCACCAGTCTGGGATACAGGGCATACAGGGCCGGACGTCTGGTGCGTTCCACAACTGCCTCCGGGCATGGGGGGAATGGACGTGGCGGAGCGCGCACAGCATGGTCCAGACCAATTGGTTGGTCAAGACCTCTGACAGCACGGCCCGGCGCCCGGCTCACCACACCCCCGCGCCCCCGCGGCCCGGTAGCCCCGGGCCGGCGCTCACGTCACTCCCCGCCGTCCTCCTGGTCGGCGTTGCCGTCCGTCCTCGCCGGCATCCCGGCCGCCGCCTCGTGCATCGCCAGTTCCAGCAGGGACGGGTCGGTGAGGGTGCCCGCGCCGTCCGGCGGGATCAGCCAGCGCATCCCGCCGCTCGCCCGCCCCGGGTACGGGACGACGATCCAGGTGCCGTGGCCTGCTCCCCGTACCCCTGTACCGAGCCAGCGGGCGGCGGTCCCCGGCGGTACGAAGAAGCCCATCCGGGAGTCGCCGAGGTCGGCCAGGACCGGTCCTGGCCGGTCGACGAGCCTGGTCAGTACGTCAAGGGTCGGATAGCCGAGTTCGGCGGGAAGGATCAGTACGTCCCAGCGGCGGCCGGCCGGAAGGAGCGCGATCCCGAGCGGATTGCGTTCCCATTCCCGCCGGCAGGCCTCGGGATCCGGAGCCACCGATGCCAGCCACTCCACCGCGCCGTGTGTGCCCGAGCCAGTCATGTGCCCGGCCTCCCATCCGTATTGTTGGACAGTGTGTCCACAAGAGGCGAGACACCGGTGGCGCCGGTCGATGACGCGGGTTCGGGCGACCACTTGCCAGTGATCTGACTCACACGGAAGCAGTGCGAGGGCTTCCAACGCGCTCGCCGGGGTTCTCCGTTCACCACCAGGACGTGGGATAGGCCTCTCGCTGGAGGCGGGACGAGATCATCTGCACCAGTACGAGCAGCGCCGCGCCGACGGCCAGCAGGGGTACGAAGCTGTGGGCGGGCGGGTCCGTGAGCATGATCATGACAGCGGTTGCCATGGCCGGCGGATGGGCCGCCCTGACCAGGAGCGCGAGTCCGCAGGCTGCCCCGCAGGCCACGGCAGCGGCCCAGGGGCCGCGCCAGCCGAGGGCGAGAACCCCGAAGCTGACAAGGCAGGACAGCATATGGCCGCCGATGACATGGCGAGGCTGCGCGACCGGCGCCTCGGGAGTCGCGGTAATGATCGCCGTGGTGGCCGCGAGCGGCGGTATCAGCACTGTCTGGTCGGTGAGTGTCCCGACGGCCACCAGGACCGCCAGCCCGAACGACGTGGTGATGGCCGCCGAGGCGACCCTCGCCGGGTGGGCCGGGACACTTCCGCCCTTGGTACGCCCGACGAACCTCATGAGTGCGGCGCTCTTGCCCGGTAGGCAGGCATACTGCGGCAGAGCGCCGTCAAGGCGCGCGGAATCAGCACGGGAACAACTCCAGAACCTTCCCCGCTTCCTGACCACGGCGGCTCGTCGTCCGTGAAGCCGGGGAACACACCCAAGATCTTGAGGCCGCCGGCTACGGCCTGTCCAAGTCGGGCTTTCGATCGCTTGATCGACGCCGTCGATCGATGGCGGGCGTCCGGTACCACCACCGGTAAGACGAGGCCTGGCGCAGGAACCTAGCTGTCGAAGCCCAGTCCGAGCCGGTCCATCGTGCGCAGCCATGCGTTGCGCCGGCCGCCCCGGGCGTCCGCGCGGGCCAGCGACCACTTGGTGAGGCCGATCCCCGCCCAGGCCGCGGGCTCGGGCGGGAACGGCAGCGGCTTGCTCCGTACCATCTCCAGCTCCGTACGCTCGGTCCGCTCGCCCGCCAGCAGGTCGAGCATCACCTCCGCGCCGAAGCGGGTCGCCCCGACCCCGAGGCCGGTGTATCCGGCGGCGTACGCGACCTGACCGTCGTACGCCGTGCCGAAGAAGGCCGAGAAACGCGAGCAGGTGTCGATGGCCCCGCCCCAGGTGTGGCTGAAGCGCACCCCCGTCAACTGGGGGAAGCAGGTGAAGAAGTGGGCGGCGAGCTTGCGGTAGGTCTCGGGGCGGTGGTCGAGTCCGGCGCTGAGCCGGCCGCCGTACGGATAGACCGCGTCGTAGCCGCCCCAGAGGATCCGGTGGTCGTGGGTGATCCGGAAGTAGTGGAACTGGTTGGCGCTGTCGCCGAGTCCCTGCCGGTTCCGCCAGCCGACCACGGCGAGCTGGTCCTCCGTCAGCGGCTCGGTCATCAGGGCGTAGTCGTAGACCGGGACGGTGTACGGGCGCACCCGCCTGACCAGCGAGGGAAAGACATTGGTGCCGAGTGCCACGCGCCGCGCGAAAACCCTGCCGTGCGGAGTGCGGACGGCCATCCCGGCACCGGACCGCGCGACTCCGGACCGTACGCCCGAGAGCCTCGCCGCACCGGACAGCACGCCACCGCTCCGCGCGCCACCGGACCGCATGTCACCCGTCCGCGCGCCACCGGACCGCGCGCCGGAAGACCCCCCGTCACGCGGCCTCACCCGCGCCAGTTCCAGCGCCCGGGTGTGCTCGTAGATCCGTACCCCCAGCTCCTGGCAGGCCCGTTTGAGCCCCCAGGCGAGCTTCGCCGGATGCAGCATGGCCACCCCGCGCCGGTCCCACAGCCCGCCGAGGAAGGTCGGCGAGTCCACCTCGGCGCGCACCGCGTCCCGGTCCAGCAGCTCAAGCCCGGTGAACCCGAGCGCGGTCGCCTCCTCGTACCGCTCGCGCAGCTCCGCGAGCTGGTACCGCTCGGTGGCCACATCGATCTCGCCGGTCCGCTCGAAGGCGCAGTCGATGCCGTAGCGGGCGACCGCCGCCTCGATGGCGTCGAGATTCCGCTCGCCCAGCTCCTCCAGCCTGTGCAGCTCGTCCGGCCAGCGGGCCAGCCCGTTGCTGAACCCGTGGGTGAGCGAGGCGGAGCAGAAGCCGCCGTTGCGGCCCGAGGCGGCCCAGCCCGCCTCGCGGCCCTCGATCAGGACGACATCGCGCTCGGGGCCACGCTCCTTGGCGAGGAGCGCGGTCCACAGGCCGCTGTAGCCGCCGCCCACGACCAGGAGGTCGCAGTGTTCGTCGCCGATGAGGGCGGGCAGCGCCGCAGGCCTGCCGGGGTCGTCCAGCCAGTACGGGACCGGACGGGCGCCGGAGAGCGCGTTCAGGGCGGTACGCATGGCACCTGGGGCCATGTCTGCCAACTCCTTCGGAACGGTTCGGAAGCGAGTACAACGGTTCGGAGGCGCGTACCAGGGGCCGGCTACCGGACGGCGGTCTTCTTCCGCCGGCCGCTGACGAGCTGTCCGCCCACCACCATCAGCACGGCGACGACGAACATGGCCGTACCGATGACATTGATCTGTACGGGCGTGCCGCGCTGCGCCGAGCCCCAGACGAACATGGGGAAGGTCACGGTCGAGCCGGCGTTGAAGTTGGTGATGATGAAGTCGTCGAAGGAGAGCGCGAAGGCGAGCAGCGCGCCCGCCGCGATCCCGGGCGCGGCGATCGGCAGGGTGACACGTACGAACGTCTGCACGGGCCCCGCGTAGAGATCCCGCGCCGCCTCCTCCAGCCGCGGGTCCATCGACATGACCCGCGCCTTGACGGCCGTCACCACAAAGCTCAGACAGAACATGATGTGCGCGATCAGCACGGTCCAGAAGCCGAGCTGCGCGCCGAGGTTGAGGAAGAGGGTCAGCAGCGAGGCGGCCATCACGACCTCGGGCATCGCCATCGGCAGGAAGATCAGCGAGTTGACCGCGCCGCGCGCCCGGAACCGGTAACGCACCAGCGCGAACGCGATCATCGTGCCGAGGACGGTGGCGCCGAGGGTGGCCCAGGCGGCGATCTGGAGCGAGAGGGTCAGCGAGCCGCAGAGATCGGCGACACCGCAGGGATCCTTCCAGGCGTCCAGCGAGAAGCGCTGCCAGGAGTAGTTGAAGCGCCCCTCGGGCTTGTTGAAGGAGAAGACCATCACCACGACATTGGGGACGATCAGGTAGCCGAGTGTCAGCAGACCGCCGATGACCACCAGATTGCGCCGGACCCAGCGTCCCGTATCCGTCAGAACACCCATCAGACCAGGTCCTCCGTCCCTGCGCGGCGGATGTAGACGGTGACCATCAGCAGGACGACCGCCATGAGGATGAAGGAGAGCGCGGCGGCCGTCGGATAGTCGAGGACCCGCAGGAACTGTGTCTGGATCACGCTGCCGACCATCTTGGTGTCGGTGGAGCCGAGCAGCTCGGCGTTGACGTAGTCGCCGCTCGCCGGGATGAAGGTGAGCAGGGTGCCGGAGACGACCCCCGGCATCGAGAGCGGGAAGGTCACCTTGCGGAAGGTGGTGAACGGTCGGGCGTAGAGGTCGCCCGCGGCCTCGTGGAGCCGGCCGTCGACACGCTCCAGCGAGGTGTAGAGCGGCAGGATCATGAAGGGCAGGAAGTTGTACGTCAGACCGCAGACGACCGCCATGGGGGTGGCCAGGACACGGTCGCCCTCGGTCCAGCCGAGCCAGCTCGTCACATCGAGCACATGCAGCGAGTCCAGGACGCCGACGACCGTGCCGCCGTCCGCGAGGATCGTCTTCCAGGCGAGCGTACGGATCAGGAAACTGGTGAAGAACGGCGCGATGACCAGGACCAGCAGCAGATTGCGCCAGCGGCCCGCCTTGAAGGCGATGAGATACGCGAGCGGGTAGCCGAGCAGCAGACAGAGGACCGTGGCGGTACCCGCGTACAGCAGCGAGCGCAGGAACTGCGGGTAGTACTCCTGGAGCGCGTCCCAGTAGGTCCGGAAGTGCCAGGTGACCTCGAAGCCCTGCTCCAGGGAGCCGGTCTGTACGGAGGTCGAGGCCTGGTAGACCATCGGCAGCGCGAAGAAGACCAGCAGCCAGAGGATGCCGGGCAGCAGCAGCCAGTACGGTACGAGCCGCTTGCGCGCCGGCGTCCTGCGCGGGGGCGGCGCGGGCTCGGCGGCGGGCGGTACGGGCGCGGCGGGCGGGGCTTCCGTGGTCGTCACGAGACCTCCTCGGCCACGGTCCCGGTGCCCGCGTCGATGTCCATGGCGGCGTCAAGGCCGAAGCTGTGCGCGGGATTCCAGTGCAGGACGACCTCGGCGCCGGGGCCGAGGCGCCCGTCCCGCTCGATGTTCTGCGCGTAGACCTCGAAGCCGGGGCAGACCGGGCTGTCGATCACGTACTGCGTGGAGACCCCGATGAAGCTGGAGTCGGCGATCCGGCCGGTGATCCGGTTGCGGCCGTCGGGGATCGTCCCGGCGTCGTCGGCGTGCGCGAGGGAGATCTTCTCGGGCCGCACGCCGACGAGCAGCCGCCCGCCGCTCGTGGCCGGCGCGGAGCACCGGTCCGAGGGCAGCCGCAGCTTGGTGTCGCCCGCCGTGACCACCACGTCGCCGCCGCTGATCTCGGCGATCTCGGACTCGATCAGATTGGAGGTGCCGAGGAAGTTGGCGACAAAGGTGGTGTCCGGGTTCTCGTACAGCTCGGCGGGGCTGCCGAGCTGCTCGACTCGGCCCGCGTTCATCACCGCGACCGTGTCGGCCATGGTCATGGCCTCCTCCTGGTCGTGGGTGACATGGATGAAGGTGATGCCGACCTCGGTCTGGATGCGCTTCAGTTCGAGCTGCATCTGGCGGCGCAGCTTGAGGTCGAGGGCGCCGAGCGGTTCGTCGAGGAGCAGCACCTGCGGGTGGTTGATCAGCGCGCGGGCGACGGCGACCCGCTGCTGCTGTCCGCCGGAGAGCTGGTGCGGCTTGCGCTTGGCGTAGTCACCGAGCTGGACGAGATCGAGCATGTCGCCGACCTGCTTGCGTACGGACTTGATGCCGCGGCGGCGCAGCCTGAAGGCGACGTTCTCGTAGATGTCGAGGTGCGGGAAGAGCGCGTAGCTCTGGAAGACGGTGTTCACGGGCCGCTTGTACGGGGGCAGTCCTGTGACGTCCTTGTCGCCCAGGAAGACCGTGCCGGTGGTCGGTTCCTCCAGGCCGGCGATCATCCGCAGGGTGGTGGTCTTGCCGCAGCCCGACGCGCCGAGGAGTGCGAAGAACGAGCCCTGGGGCACGGTGAGGTCGAGGGGCTTGACGGCTTGGAAGGACCCGTAGGTCTTGCTGATCCCGGTGAGGCGGACGTCGCCGCCGCCCCGGCTGGTGGATGCGGTCTCTGTCATGGGTAACGGTCCCGGGGATAAGGGGTGGACGGGCGGGCGGCGGCGGGTCACACGCCGGTGGGCGGGCGGGTCACGCGCCGATGAGCTTGGCGAACTTCTCCTCGTACGCCGTCTCTTCCTTGCTGCTCAGGGAGCGGAAGGCATGCGAGGAGGCGGCCATCGCCGCGTCCGGGAGGATCAGCGTGTTGTCGGCCATCGACTTGTCGATCTTGGCGAGTTCGGCGCGTACCCCGTCGACCGGGCAGACGTAGTTGATGTACGCGGCGAGCCGGGCGGCGACCGGCGGCTGGTAGTAGTGGTCGATGAGCCGCTCGGCGTTGGTCTTGTGCCGGGCCTTGGCCGGGACCAGCAGATTGTCGCTGGAGATGATGTAACCGCTCGTGGGGATCGCGAACTTGACGTCGGGGTTGTCGTTCTGGAGCTGGACGACATCGCCGGCCCAGGCCACACAGGCCGCGATGTCGCCCTTGTCGAGGTCCGCGGTGTAGTCGTTGCCGGTGAAGCGGCGGATCTGCTTCTTGTCGACGGCCTTCTGGAGCCGGGCGACGGCGGCGTCGAAGTCGTCGTCGGTGAAGGAGCCGGGGTCCTTGCCGAGGTCGAGCAGGGTCATCCCGACGGTGTCGCGCATCTCGGACAGAAAGGCGACCCGCCCCTTGAGCTGCGGATCGTCCAGAAGCTGGGAGACCGAGTCGACCTTGCGCCCGCCGGTCGCCTTCGTGTTGTACGCGATGACGGTGGGGATGCCGGTCCATGGATAGCTGTGGGCCCGGCCGGGATCCCAGTCGGGCGAGCGGAACTGCTGGGAGAGATTGGCGAAGGCGTGCGGCAGGTTCGACGGGTCGAGCTTCTGCGCCCAGCCCAGCCGGATGATGCGGGCGGCCAGCCAGTCGGTGACGCATATGAGGTCGCGCCCGGTGTCCTGTCCGGCCGCGAGCTGCGGCTGGATCTTGCCGAAGAACTCGACGTTGTCGTTGATGTCCGCGGTGTACTTGACGGTGATCCCGGTGCGCCGGGTGAACTCCTCCAGCGTGGGGTAGTGCTTCTCGTCCTCGCTGACGTCCATGTACTCGGTCCAGTTGGAGAAGACGATCCGCTTCTCCTGGGCCGAGTGGTCGGTCGACGCCGGGCCGTCGCCCTCCCGTTTCGCGGGCGGGATCCCGCAGCCGCTCAGACCGGCGAGCCCGCCGATCCCGAGCGCCCCCGCGCCGGTGGCGCGCAGCATGGAACGGCGGGTGAGGGCGCCCCTGCCGCTGGTCATACTGCGCCGCGCGGCGGCCAGTTGGGCCGCGGACAGACGGTCGGGCTCGTACTGCTCCATGCGCTGTGCCCTTTCGGGTGGGTGAGGAGGACCGGCCGCCTGTCTAACAGCGGTCACCGAAGATCGTGCGGTGCCAGTCCTTCCTGGCGACCGCCGTGTTGTCGTACATCACATGCTTGACCTGGGTGTACTCCTCGAAGGAGTACAGGGACATGTCCTTGCCGAACCCGCTGGCCCGGTACCCGCCGTGGGGCATCTCGCTGATGATCGGAATGTGGTCGTTGATCCAGACACAGCCGGCCCTGATCTCGCGGGTCGCGCGTCCCGTGCGGTAGACGTCGCGGCTCCAGGCGGAGGCGGCGAGGCCGTACGGAGTGTCGTTGGCGAGATCGATGCCCTCGTCGTCGGAGTCGAAGGGGAGGACGGCCAGGACGGGTCCGAAAATCTCGGACTGGACGATCTCGCTGTCCTGGGCGGCGTCCGCGACGAGCGTGGGACGGTAGTACGCGCCGACCTTGAGGTCTCCCCCGGGCGCCGCGCCGCCGGTCACCACCCGGGCATGGGCGCGGGCCCGGTCGACGAACCCGGCGACCCGGTCGCGGTGGGTGTGCGAGATCAACGGGCCGAGGTCGGTGGCCGGATCGAGGGGATCACCGAGACGTACGGTCTCCATCAGCTCGGCGACCCCGGCGACGAACGCCTCGTACAGCGGCCGCTGGACATAGGCGCGGGTGGCGGCCGTGCAGTCCTGGCCACCGTTGATGAGCGCTCCGGCGACCGCGCCGTGCACGGCCGCCTCCAGGTCCGCGTCGTCGAAGACCAAGAAGGGGGCCTTGCCGCCGAGTTCGAGGTGGAGCCGCTTGACGGTGGCGGTGGCGATCTCGGCGACCTGGCGTCCCACGGCGGTGGAGCCGGTGAAGGAGGTCATCGCCACATCGGGGTGGCCGACGAGACGCTCGCCCGCGTCGGGGCCCGCGCCGCTGACGACATTGATCACCCCGTCGGGGATTCCGGCCTCCTGGGCGGCCAGGGCGAACATCAGCGAGGTGAGCGGGGTGATCTCGGCGGGCTTCAGCACGATGGTGTTGCCCGCGGCGACGGCAGGCAGGATCTTCCACGCGGCCATCTGGAGCGGATAGTTCCAGGGCGCGATCGAGCCGACGACCCCGATCGGCTCGCGGCGCACATAGGAGGTGTGGTCGCCGCTGTACTCACCGGCGGAGACCCCGTCGAGATGGCGGGCCGCGCCGGCGAAGAAGGCCGTGTTGTCGACGGTGCCCGGTACGTCGAACTCGCTGGCCAGCCTGATCGGCTTGCCGCACTGGAGCGATTCGGCGTACGCGAAGTCCTCGGCCTGCTGGGAGAGAACGGCGGCGAACCGGTGGAGGGCGTCGGAGCGCGCGGCAGGGGTGGCGCCCGCCCAGCCGGGGAAGGCCGTGCGCGCCGCGGCGACGGCGGCGTCGACATCGGCGGTACCGGCGAGTTCGTACGAATGGATCTCCTCGCCGGTCGCCGGGTTCACGACGGCGTGGGCGCGGCCGGACGTGCCGGGCCGCAGCCGGCCGGCGATGAACTGCGCACCGTCCGCGAAGCGGTCCCGCACCTGGAAGCGATGGGTCATGACGCTCTCCATTGGCCCCGTTGTTGTCCGGGGGTCGTTGGGGGTTGTCGTTCTTGTCGTTCCGGCTTCAATTGAGTGCCGATCCTGACAGAGCCGAGCTTCCTCAACAAGGGATTCCGTTGTTGCCTTTTGGTTACGCGACGGAATCGGTCGCCCCAGGAACACGGAGGCATCCCGGGGCCGTACGGACTGTCAGTGGCGGCTGCGAGACTCGCGCACATGGAACAACACCGGGGGAGCCCGGTCCGTACGGCGGCCGAGCTGGCCGAGCGCACGGAACGCGGCGAGACGATCAAGTATCTGCACTTCTGGGGGCATGCCCCGCGACAGGACGGCACGCTCGGCGCAAGCTGTCTGAGCCAGTGGTGGCCCTCGCCCTTCACCGTCGAGGGCGTCGAGTACGCGACGGCGGAGCACTGGATGATGGCCGCCAAGGCCCGGCTCTTCGGGGACGAGGAGGGCGAGCGCGCGGCCGTCGGCGCGGCGAATCCGGCGCTCGCCAAGAAGGCGGGGCGGCTGGTGCGCGGTTTCGACGAGACGGTGTGGGAGCGCGAGCGCTACGGCATCGTGGTGGCGGGCAGCGTCCACAAGTTCGGGCAGGACCCCGGGCTGCGCGCGTTCCTGCTGGCCACGGGCGAGCGCATACTCGTCGAGGCAAGCCCGATGGACCGGATCTGGGGCATCGGACTGGCCTCGGACGACGAGCGGGCGCACGACCCCGCGCGCTGGCGCGGGCTCAATCTGCTGGGCTTCGCGCTGATGGAGGCGCGTGAGCGGCTCCGGTACGAGGAGCCCGCGCGGGTCTGATACGAGGAGCGCCCACGGGCCCGAGCGGGCGCCCGGCACAAGCGGATCGGAACAGCCGGGCCGGGACCGCCGGGACCGCCGGAGGCTCAGCGGCGGTCGTCGGTGACCAGCGAGGTGGCGAACGGATCCGTGCCGGTGGTGCTGTCGAGGTTCTCGCCGTTCGCGATCGCCCAGATCAGAAAGCCCAGGAACGCGGCGCTGATCACGGCGCCGATCGCGCCGAGGACGATGCCCGCGAGCGCCATCCCGCCGTTCGTCGCCTGGCCCCGCTGGACCTTGCGGCGACCGATGACCCCGAAGACGAGCGCGAGGACACCGAGGATGATGCCGATGCCCCAGATGCAGAAGACGACCACGGAGATGATGCCGAGCACCATCGCGGTGATACCCATGCCGTTCGACGGTCCGGGCTGCCAGCCCGTGGAGCCGTAACCCGTGGAGCCGTAACCCGTGGAGCCGTGGCCCGGGTAACCGGCCGCCGGATATCCGGGGGCCGAATAGTCGGCGGCGGGATAGCCGTAGCCCGGCGTCGCTCCGTAGGGCGACGCGGACTGCTGGGTGCCCGGCGCGGGCTGGGGCGGGGTGCCCGGGTAGCCGTAGGGCCCCGGGGCGGGCTGGGCCGGTCCGCCGGGCGCGACCGGCGGCGGCGGTACGGCGCCGGGCTCGGGCCCGGAGCCGGGTATCCCGGCGACGGTCGGCTGGTCGTGCACCGATCCGGTCGCCGGCGGCTGCGGTTCCGGCCACGCCACGGGGTCGTTCTGCGACGCCTTGTGCTCCGGCGGAGCCCAGGGATCACTCGGCTCGTAGCCGCCCGACGGCTGCTCACTCTTGTCTGACATGGGCCTCCCCCATCGTGATTCCGTCATGCTACGGCCTCCGCTGGACGCGGAACCGGCCCGGCCTACGATGATCCCTGACCCGAGCGGTGCCGGGTCGTGTCTGCCACATGACATCGTCCGCCCGCGGGGCGTGGCGAGCCAGACGGTATGCGGCAGACATGGCCCGGACAGGCAGGGGGCGGACGACCCGGCCCCGCGGACGCCGTACCACGGGCACCAGCCCCACTATCCGGAGGACCCGATGACCGATCTGCGCCCCTTCATCGCGGGGCTGCCCAAGGCCGAGCTGCATGTCCACCATGTCGGCTCGGCCTCGCCACGCATCGTGGCCGAACTGGCCGCGCGGCACCCGGACTCCAAGGTCCCGGCCGATCCGGAGGCGCTCGCCGAGTACTTCACCTTCACCGACTTCGCACACTTCATCGACGTCTATCTCTCCGTCGTCGATCTGCTGCGCACGCCCGAGGACGTCCGGCTGCTGACCTTCGAGGTCGCCCGTGACATGGCCCGGCAGAACATCCGCTATGCCGAGCTGACGATCACGCCGTACAGCTCGACCAGCCGCAACATCCCCGAGCAGGCCTTCATGGAGGCCATCGAGGACGCCAGGAAGGCCGCCGAGGCAGAGCTGGGCGTCATATTGCGCTGGTGCTTCGACATCCCCGGCGAGGCCGGGCTCGAAGCGGCCGAGGAGACCACCCGCCTCGCCGTCGAGCTGCGCCCCGAGGGCCTGATCGCCTTCGGTCTCGGCGGCCCCGAGATCGGTGTGCCCCGGCCCCAGTTCAAGCCGTATTTCGACCGCGCCATCGCCGCCGGGCTGCACTCGGTGCCGCACGCCGGTGAGACGACCGGTCCCGAGACCGTCTGGGACGCGCTGCGCGAGCTGGGCGCCGAGCGCATCGGCCATGGCACCAGCGCCGTCCGGGACCCGGAGCTGCTCGCGCATCTCGCCCAGCACCGCATCCCGCTGGAGGTGTGCCCGACCTCCAACATCGCCACCCGCGCGGTCGCCGATCTCGACGAGCACCCGATCAGGGCGATGGTCTCGGCCGGTGTGCTGGTCACGGTCAACAGCGACGATCCGCCGATGTTCGGCACCGACCTCAACCAGGAGTACGCGGTCGCGGCCCGGCTGCTCGGCCTGGACGAGCGGGGGCTCGCCGATCTCGCGAAGAACGGTGTCGAGGCGTCCTTCCTGGACGCGGGGAGCAAGGTGCGGCTCGCCACGGAGATCGACACGTACACCGCCAAATGGCTCGCCCGGTAGCGGCGGCGATGATGTCCGGTGACCGCGCGGGACCCGCGCGTACGGTGACCGCCGTGGGCCACCGCGGCGATCCCTACCGGTTCCGTGAGAACACCCTCGCGTCGGTGCGCTCCGCGCTGGAGCGGGGGGCGGACGCGGTCGAGATCGATGTCCGGCTCACCCGCGACGGTGTGCCCGTACTGCTGCACGACTCCTCGCTGAGGCGGCTCTGGGAGCACGACCGGCGGCTCGCCGAGCTGACCCACCAGGAGTTGGACGGTCTGACCGGCGGCGCGGTGCCGACGCTGCGGGACGCGCTCGCGGCGACGGACGGCGCCCGCCTCCTGATAGATCTGCCGGGCGCCACGGAGAGGTCGGTACGGACGGTCGTCGCCGAGGTGCGCGAGGGCGGGGCCGGGGACCGGGTGTACTACTGCGCGGGCCCGCGCACGATGCTCGCCGTCCGCGCCGCCGACCCGGGCGCCGAGATCGCGCTGACCTGGACGACGCTCGCGCCGCCCCGCCCCACGCTGCTCGCGGCGGTGCGGCCGCGCTGGCTCAACTACCACTTCGGACTGGTCAGCCGGGCACTCGCCGACCGCAACCACCGCGACGGACTGCTCGTCTCGGCCTGGACCGCCGACACCCGGCGCACCATGCGCAGGCTGATCGCCCGGGGCGTCGACGCGATCACCACCAACCGCATCGATGTGCTGGCCGCCCTGGTCGCCGCCCCGGGCCACCGGGATCCCGTACGGACCGCGCGAGAAGAGCCCTGACGCCCAACGGCTCGCGGGGCGGGCAGTGGACCTGAGGTCCACCGCCCGCCCCGCGAGCCGGATTTGAAGACAGCGCTCAGGCGTCGAGCGAGGTCATCACATGCTTGACGCGCGTGTAGTCCTCGAAGCCGTACGCCGACAGGTCCTTGCCGTAGCCGGACTTCTTGAACCCGCCGTGCGGCATCTCCGCCACCAGCGGAATGTGGGCGTTGATCCACACACACCCGAAGTCCAGCGCCTTCGACATCCGCATCGCCCGCGCGTGGTCCTTCGTCCACACCGAGGAGGCGAGCGCGTACTCGACGCCGTTCGCGTACTCCAGCGCCTGCGCCTCGTCCGTGAAGGACTGGACGGTGATGACCGGGCCGAAGACCTCGTTCTGGATGATCTCGTCGTCCTGCTTGAGACCGGAGACGACGGTCGGCGCGTAGAAGTAGCCCTTGTCGCCGACCTGGTGGCCGCCCGCCTGGACCTTGGCGTGCGCGGGCAGCCGCTCGATGAAGCCGACGACCTGCTTGAGCTGGTTGGCGTTGTTGAGCGGCCCGTACAGCACGTCCTCGTCGTCCGCGGCACCGGTCTTGGTTTCGGACGCGGCCTTCGCGAGCGCCGCCACGAACTCGTCGTGGATCGACTCGTGGACGAGGACACGGGTGGCGGCCGTACAGTCCTGGCCCGCGTTGAAGTAGCCCGCCACCGCGATGTCCTCGACGGACTTGGCGATGTCGGTGTCCTCGAACACCACGACCGGCGCCTTGCCGCCCAGCTCCAGATGGACCCGCTTGATGTCCTTGGCAGCGGACTCGGCGACCTGCGCCCCGGCCCGTACGGAACCGGTGATGGAGACCATCGCCGGAATCGGGTGCTCGACCATCGTCCGGCCGCTGTCGCGGTCGCCGCACAGCACGTTGAAGACGCCCTTGGGCACGATCGCCCCGATGATCTCCGCGAGCAGCACGGTCGAGGCGGGCGTGGTGTCCGACGGCTTCAGTACGACGGTGTTGCCCGCGGCGAGCGCCGGCGCGAACTTCCACACGGCCATCATCATCGGGTAGTTCCACGGCGCGACCTGCGCGCAGACACCGACCGGCTCACGGCGGACCATCGACGTGAAGCCCTCCATGTACTCGCCGGCCGAGCGGCCTTCGAGCAGCCGGGCGGCGCCCGCGAAGAAGCGGATCTGGTCCACCATCGGCGGAATCTCTTCCGTACGGGTCAGCTCCAGCGGCTTGCCGGTGTTCTCCGACTCGGCCGCGATCAGCTCCTCAGCCCGCTCCTCGACCGCGTCCGCGATCTTGAGCAGCACCCGCTGGCGCTCGGCCGGGGTGGTGTCGCGCCAGCCGGGGAAGGCGGCCGCTGCGGCCTCCATGGCGGCGTCGACATCGGCCTGCCCCGAGAGCGGGGACGTGGCGTACGCCTCGCCCGTCGCCGGGTTGACCACCTCGATGGTCCGTCCGTCGGCGGCGTCCCGGAACTCCCCGTTGATGTAGTTACGCAGCCGGCGCAGCTCGGTGGTCACTGCCACCCCTCCTTCTGGTCGGATGTCCGATGGGTGAGACAGTTCCACCCTAATCCTTCGGCCGACGCTTTCGACAGGCCGACGCCCCGGGAACTTCGGATTCGGTGATATTGCAGCCCTTCAACAACGAATATCATCGATAGAGGGTTGCGGGACGGACGAGTCGCAGTGCACAGTGAAGCGCGTGGCCAGTCGTAGCGCAGACTCCAGAACAGACCCGGGCCCCGGTTCCCGGGGCGGAAACGGCTCGTCGTCCTCGATCGACGCCGTCTCCCTCGCCATCATCGAACAGCTCCAGGAGGACGGGCGGCGCCCGTACGCCGCGATCGGCAAGGCCGTCGGCCTCTCCGAGGCGGCCGTGCGCCAGCGCGTCCAGAAGCTGCTCGACCAGGGCGTGATGCAGATCGTCGCCGTCACCGACCCGCTCACCGTGGGATTCCGGCGGCAGGCCATGGTCGGCATCAATGTCGAGGGCGACACGGAGTCGGTCGCGGACGCCCTGGCGGCCATGGACGAGTGCGAGTACGTGGTGATGACCGCGGGCTCGTTCGATCTGATGGTGGAGATCGTCTGCGAGGACGACGACCATCTGCTGGATGTCATCAACAAGAGGATCCGCGCGCTCCCCGGCGTGCGCTCCACCGAGAGTTTCGTCTATCTGAAGCTGAAGAAGCAGACCTATATGTGGGGAACCCGATAGCCGTGAGCAAGGACCTCTCCAAAACCGCGTACGACCACCTGTGGATGCACTTCACCCGCATGTCGTCCTACGAGAACGCGCCCGTGCCCACCATCGTGCGTGGCGAGGGCACCTACATCTACGACGACAAGGGCAAGCGCTACCTCGACGGCCTCTCCGGGCTGTTCGTGGTGAACGCCGGGCACGGCCGCCACGAGCTGGCCGAGACCGCCTACAAGCAGGGGCAGGAGCTGGCGTACTTCCCGGTGTGGTCCTACGCCCACCCCAAGGCCGTCGAGCTGGCCGAGCGGCTGGCCCACTACGCTCCCGGCGACCTCAACAAGGTCTTCTTCACCACGGGCGGCGGCGAGGCCGTCGAGACCGCCTGGAAGCTCGCGAAGCAGTACTTCAAGCTGACCGGCAAGCCCACCAAGCACAAGGTCATCTCACGCGCCGTCGCCTACCACGGCACCCCCCAGGGAGCCCTGTCCATCACCGGACTCCCCGCGCTGAAGGCACCGTTCGAGCCGCTGGTCCCGGGCGCGCACAAGGTTCCGAACACCAATATCTACCGGGCGACGATCCACGGCGACGACCCCGAGGCCTTCGGCCGCTGGGCCGCCGACCAGATCGAGCAGCAGATCCTCTTCGAGGGCCCCGAGACGGTCGCGGCGGTCTTCCTGGAGCCGGTGCAGAACGCGGGCGGCTGCTTCCCGCCGCCGCCCGGCTACTTCCAGCGGGTCCGCGAGATCTGCGACCAGTACGACGTGCTGCTCGTCTCCGACGAGGTGATCTGCGCGTTCGGCCGCCTCGGCACGATGTTCGCGTGCGACAAGTTCGGTTACGTACCGGACATGATCACCTGCGCCAAGGGCATGACCTCGGGCTACTCCCCGATCGGCGCCTGCATCGTCTCCGACCGGCTCGCCGAGCCGTTCTACCGGGGCGACAACACCTTCCTGCACGGCTACACCTTCGGCGGCCACCCGGTCTCCGCGGCCGTCGGCCTCGCCAACCTCGACATCTTCGAGCGCGAGGGCCTGAACCAGCATGTCCTCGACAACGAGGGCACGTTCTTCGACACCCTCAAGAAGCTGCTCGACCTGCCGATCGTCGGCGATGTCCGCGGCAACGGCTTCTTCTACGGCATCGAGCTGGTGAAGGACAAGACGACCAAGGAGACCTTCACGGACGAGGAGACCGAGCGCGTGCTGTACGGGTTCCTCTCCAAGGAGCTGTACGAAAAGGGGCTCTACTGCCGCGCCGACGACCGCGGCGACCCGGTCGTCCAGCTCGCGCCGCCGCTCGTGTCCGACCAGGCGGTCTTCGACGAGATCGAGGGAATCCTGCGGTCGGTGCTGACGGAGGCATGGACCAAGCTCTGACGCCCGGTCAGACGCCCGGTGTGATGCCCGGTCCTGCGTGACCGGGCGCCCGCGACCAGTGCTGAATCGTCACACCACCCGCATGACGGCCCGGGTGCGGCCTTTCGAGTGAGAAGGGCGGCACCCGGGCCGTGTGCTGTCCGATCCCCCGGTTCCGAATACCTAGCGTGCCCTGTGACCGATCGTCGCCGCCTTCGTTCACCCGGACGGCGGAGGTAAGTCCGATCAGAACCGAGGTGTACGCCATGGTGGCCCCGCCGGACAACGACGTGCTCTGGGCGCGTTCCCTGACCTACTCCCACAACGGATCGCCCGCGCTCGACGGTGTTTCGCTCGGCGTGCGCGAGGGCGAGATCCTTGCCGTGTGCGGCCCGCGCGGCAGCGGCAAAACGACTCTTCTGCGCTGTCTGTCGGGTCAGTTGGTCCCGCAGGAGGGCGAGGTCTGGTTCAACGACTCACCGGTCCACACCATGAGCGCGGTGCTGCGCGAGCGGCTGCGCAGGGACCGGTTCAGTTGGATCGACCCCGAGCCCGCCCTCGTACAAGAGCTGACCGCCTGGGAGAACGCGGCGCTGCCGCTGCTGCTGCGCGGCGCCTCGCACCGGGTCGCCAAGGTCACCGCGATGGAGTGGCTGGACCGGCTCGACATCGGGCAGTGCGCGCGCAAGCGTCCGTACGCCCTGCTTCAGGCCCAGCGGCAGCGCATCGCGGTGGCGCGCGCCCTGGTCACCACGCCCTCGGTGCTCTTCGCCGACGAGCCGACCGCGCCGCTGCACCGTACCGACCGGGCGCAGGTGATCCGTACGCTGACCACCGCCGCCCGCTCGCACAGCATCACCGTCGTCCTCGCCACCCTGGACGAGGAGGTCGCGGCGCTCGCCGACCGTACGGTCTCCCTGCTGGACGGCCGCCGGATCAGCTCGCTGGGACCGACCGAAGCGGAAGGCCAGGCCGCGTGCTCGCTCTCCGTCTAGGCCGTGGCGCCCATCCCCTGGTCCTGGTGCGCCGGCTGCTGGTCGTGGCGGCGTCCGCCGGGGTCGGTTTTCTGCTGCTGTGCACGCTCGGCTGGGCCATGGGCCATCCGGCCGGCTCCGCGGCCCGCCTGCTCTGGTGTCTGATCCCGCTGGCGGCGACGGTCCAGTTCGCGGTGGCGGTGGCCCGTACGGAACCGGGTACCCGGCCGCGGACCGGACTGTCCGCGGTGGGCCTCGGCCCGGCGCGGCTGACCACCCTGGCGGCCACCTCGACCGCGGTCTCCTGCGCGTTCGGCAGCGCGCTGGCGCTGCTGCTCTTCCTCCATCTCCGCAGCGATCCGACCCGGTCGCCCCTCGGCGGCCAGGGCGCCGAGCTGCTCGCCAGGGGTCAGTCGCTGCCGCTGGCCGCGATGCTGACGCTGCTGGCGCTGGTGCCGACCTTCGCGACGGCCGCGACCGGGATGGCGATGCGGCATCACACCCGCAGGGCCGCCCGGCCGGCCGAGAACGTGCCGCCCCCCGTGCACACCCCGTCCGGGCTGCCCTGGGGGGTGGCCCTCACCGCGGCGGGCCTGGCGGTCGAGACGTACGCGAGCAGGAGCGGGGGCGGGTCCGCGCCGCCGCTGCCCGGTCAGTTCGACGGCAGCTCTGCCGGTGTGCTGGCGGGCTGGTCGCTGACCGCCATCGGTCTCGCCCTGGCCGGTCCCGGTATCACCCATCTCTGCGGGCGGCTGGTGCAGACCCTGCGGCCCGGCGCGATCCGGCTGCTGGCGGGGCGCACCCTGATGACCGAGGCCCGTAACATCGGCCGCCCGCTGGGCGTTCTGTGCGCGGTGATCTCGGGTGTGTTCGCCGCGACCTCCCTGTCCGGGTCCGGTGCCGTACGCCCCTTCGGGCCCCTGACGGGCCTCGGCGCGGCCCTGGTGATCGGCTGTACGGCGGCGACGCTGCTGACGGCCACGGTGGAGTCCCGGCAGGCCCGCGCCGCCACCACCACGACGCTGCACCATCTCGGCGCCCCGGCCACGCTGCTGCGTACGGCGGCGGCGGTACGGGCGACCGCGATCCTGACGATCTTCGCCCCGCTGACCTGGATGGTGGCGGCCCTGGCCGCGATTCCCCTGACAGCCTGAGCCACTTGAGGCGAAGGCCCCCGGACCCGCTGCGGTCCGGGGGCCTTCGTCTGCCGTCGCCCCGGGCACTGCCCACGGGCCGCCCGGCCTCAGAGACCGTTCTCCCTGCCCTCCAGGACCACCACATCCTCCGCGGCGAAGGCCACCCCGACCGCCGCGCCCACCCTCGGCGCGTCCCGGAGCCCGCACTCCGCTTCCAGTACCGGTCCGCCCGAGGGTCCGTCGGGGCGCAGCAGCACCGCGACCCGGCTGCCGCGGAACGTACGGGCCTCCACCGTGCAGCGCAGCGCGCCCGCCGGGTCGGCCAGCCGCACCCCGGCGGGCCGTACCAGCACCGACCGCTCCCCCTGGGCCGATCCGTCCGGTACCGGGATCCGTCCCCAGACCGTGTCGGCCGCGCCGCCGCTCACCGTCGCGTCCACGACATTGTCGAAACCGAGGAAGCGCGCCACGAACGCCGAGGCGGGCCGCTGCCAGACCTCCACCGGAGAGCCCGTCTGGGCGACGCGTCCGTCCCGCATCACCACGACCCGGTCGGCGAGCGCGAACGCCTCGCCCTGGTCATGGGTGACGGCGAGCACGGTCGTACCCAACCGTCCGAAGAGACCGCGCAGTTCGACCACCAGCCGCTCGCGCAGGCTCCGGTCGAGCTGCCCGAGCGGCTCGTCCAGCATCAGCAGCCGGGGCCGGGGGGCCAGTGCCCGCGCCAGCGCGACGCGCTGCTGCTCACCGCCGGACAGCGCGGCGACGGCCCGCCGCCCCGCGCCCGGCAGCCCGACGAGTTCGAGCAGTTCCTCGACCCGGCCCGCCTGTTCGCCGCGCGGTATCCCGCGCATCCGCAGTCCGAAGGCGACATTGCCGGCCACATCGCGCTGCGGGAAGAGCTGGTGGTCCTGGAACATCAGCCCGACCCCGCGCCGGTGCACCGGCACCCCCGTCTGGTCGGCGCCGTCCAGCAGCACCCGCCCGCCGTCCGGCGCGGTCAGCCCGGCCACCACCCGCAGCAGTGTCGACTTGCCGCTCCCGCTCGGCCCCAGCACACAGACCGTCTCGTGCTCGGCGACCTCCAGGTCCACGGCGTCGAGGGCGGTACGGGCGCCGAACCGTACGGTGACGTCCGAGAGGGTCAGCAGGGCCATCAGAACTCCCCGGAGCGGTCGGTGCGGATACGTTCCAGCGCCAGCAGCGACACCGCGCACACCAGCATCAGTACGGTGGACAGGGCCATGGCCTGCCCGTAGTTGAGTTCGCCGGGCCGTCCCAGCAGCCGGGCCACGGCCACCGGCAGCGTCGGCCGGTCGGGTCGCGCGATGAAGACCGTCGCCCCGAACTCGCCCAGTGAGACGGCGAACGCGAAACCGGCCGCGACCAGCAACGCCCGCCGTACGAGCGGCAGATCCACCTCACGCCAGACGCGCAGCGGGGACGCGCCGAGGACCGCCGCAGCCTCGCGCAGCCGTCCGTCCACCGCCCGCAGCACCGGCAGCATGGTCCGTACGACAAAGGGCACGCCCACCAGCGCCTGCGCGAGCGGCACCAGGATCCAGGAGGTCCGCAGGTCCAGCGGCGGCTTGTCGAGCGTGATCAGGAAACCGAAGCCGACGGTGACGGCCGAGACCCCGAGCGGCAGCATCAGCAGCGCGTCGAGGCCCCGGACGAGCCGGCCCGCGCGCCGGGTCAGCGCGGCGGCCGCGAGACCGCCCACCACCAGCGCGACGCCCGTCGCGGCGAGCGCGTACCGCAGCGAGTTCCAGACGGCTTCCAGCGGCGGTACGAGAAACGTTCCGCCGCTCGCGTCGAGCGAGCCGAGCGCCCGGTAGAAGCCGAGGCCGTACCCTCCCGGCGCGTCGAGGGAGCGCTCGACGAGCACACCGAGCGGCAGCAGGATCAGCACGAGAACGGTGGTGAGGACTCCGCCGAGCAGCGCCCACTGCCCGGTCCCGCGCGGCCTGCGCGCCGTCTGCGCGGAATCGACGAGTCTCAGCGCGCCTTCCCGCCGCCGTACGGTCCTGGCGTGCACCGCCAGTACTGCCGCGACCGCCGCGAACTGGACGAGGGTGAGCACGGCGGCGGTGGGCAGGTCGAGCAACTGCGCGGTCTGCCGGTAGATCTCCACCTCCAGCGTGGAGTAGGCCGGGCCGCCCAGGATCTGTACGACGCCGAAGGAGGTGAAGGTGAAGAGGAAGACCATCAGGGCGGCGGCCGCCACGGCGGGGGCGAGGGCCGGCAGCGTCACCCGCCACCAGGCGGCGAACCGTCCCGCGCCCAGCACCCGCGCGGCCTCCTCCTGGCGCGGGTCGAGCTGCGACCACAGGCCGCCCACGGTCCGTACGACCACCGCGTAGTTGAAGAAGACATGCGCGAGCAGGATCGCCCAGACGGTGGTGTCGAGCCGTATGCCCCACAGCTCGTCGAGCAGTCCGCCGCGCCCGAGCAGCGCCAGGAAGGCCGTACCGACGACGACGGTCGGCAGGACGAAGGGGATGGTGACCACCGCGCGCAGCACGTGCCGGCCAGGGAAGTCGAAGCGCGCGAAGACATACGCGCCGGGCAGGGCGATCAGCAGGGTGAGCACGGTGGAGGCCACTGCCTGCCAGGTGGTGAACCAGAGGACACCGAGGATGTCGGGACGGCTCAGCACCTCGCCGACACGGCCGAACTGCCAGGTGCCGTCGGCCTTGAGACCGCGGCCGACGATCGCGGTCACGGGATAGGCGAAGAAGACCGCGAAGAACACGACGGGCACGGCCATGAGGGCGAGCCGGACGGCGTGCGCGCGCCCGGCCCGCCTTCTCTTCGGGGCGGGGGAGTTCCCTTAGGGCTGGGGCGAGTTCCTTTCGGGGTGGGGCGAGCCGGCCGGGCCCGGCTCGCCCCTTCGCCGGCTACTTCACCACGAGTGAGGTCCACGACTGGATCCACTGCTCACGGTTGGCGGCGATCTTGTCGGATGCCACGGTCCCGGGCTCGGGGACCGTCGCGCCGAACTTCGTGAACAGCTCGGGCAGCTTCACGCTCTTGACGACCGGGTTGACGAACATGTTCAGCGGCATGTCCGCCTGGAAGGTGTCGCTGATCAGGAAGTCCACCAGGGCCTTGCCGCCCGCCTCGTTCTTCGCGCCCGTGAGCAGCCCGGCGAACTCGGTCTGCCGGAAACAGGTGCCGGTGGCGACTCCGGTGGGCGCCTGCTGCGGCTGCGGCTCGGCGTACAGGACCTCTACGGGCGGGCTGGAGGCGTACGAGACGACGAGCGGGCGGTCGGCCTTGGCCTTCTTACCGCCGGCCGAGCCCGAGAAGTTCTCGTTGTAGGCCTGTTCCCAACTGTCGACGACCTGGACGCCGTTGGCCTTGAGCTTCTTCCAGTAGTCCTGCCAGCCGTTGTCGCCGTACCGCGCGGCCGTGCCGAGGAGGAATCCGAGGCCGGGCGAGGAGGTCGCGGCGTTCTCGGTCACGAGCAGGTCCTTGTACTGCGGCTCGACCAGATCGTCGAACGACTGCGGCGGCGCAAGCTTCTTGTCCGCGAAGTACTTCTTGTCGTAGTTGACGCAGATGTCGCCGGTATCGATGGGTGTGACCCGGTTCTGGTCGCGGTCGAGCTGTGCGGCCGTGTCGACGCGGTCGAGGCCCTTGGCCTTGTACGGCGTGAACAGGCCGTTGTCGAGGGCGCGGGAGAGCAGGGTGTTGTCGACGCCGAAGAAGACATCGCCCTGGGGCGAACCCTTGGTGAGGATCTCCTTGTTGAGGGCCTCGCCCGCGTCGCCGCTCTTCAGGACCTTGACCGTGTAGCCGGTCCGCCGGGTGAACTCCTTGAGCACGGCGGGCGAGGCGTTGAACGAGTCATGGCTGACGAGGGTGACGGTCTTTGACTCCGTACCGCCGCTGCCGCCGGACGGCGCGGAGCCGTCGGATCCGCCGCAGGCGGCGAGGACCGAGACCCCGAGCGCGGTGGCAAGCGCGGCGACGGCCGTCCTTCTGCGGGCGGCCGTACTTCTGTTACCGGCTGTGCTGGTGGTGGTGCTCACTGATTTTCCTCCTGGGAAGTCCAGGAGAAGACGCGGCCCTGCCCGGAGTCAGGACCGGCCGGACTCCGGGCAGGGCGCAACAGCTTGAGTGGTGACCGAACTTCCTACCCAGAATGACCTGGGCGAGGTTCAGAGGGTCTGCGGCCGCTGCCCGCTCTCACGGACATGTGCCACACTCTCAGCGCTGTGGCGCTCCCCTGTCGGAACATATGCAATGCGTTCAGACCAACATTACCCCGCGGCCGTCCAGGTCCCGTCCGGCGGATCTTCGTGGATCAGCCCGGGGCGGCTGGTGGAGGGGGTCCCTCCCGTGCCGTTCAGGCTACGGGGGAGCATCGCAAGGCGGAGGATCGGCGTTGTGGATGGCCCGGCCGTACTTGGACGACTCCGACAACGCAGCGAGGTGCCGCCCGCCGCGGCAGCGGCTGATGTCACTGCGGCGTTCCGGGCCCGCGAAGATCCGCCGGACAGGGCCTAGCGCTCCGAAGCGGCCAACTGCCCGCACGCCCCGTCGATCTCCTGGCCCCTGGTGTCCCGTACCGTCACCGGCACGCCATGGGCCGCGATCGCCTCGACGAACGCCTTCTCGTCCTCGGGGCGTGACGCCGTCCACTTCGATCCCGGGGTCGGGTTGAGCGGGATCAGATTGACGTGCACCCGCTTGCCCTTGAGCAGCCGGCCCAGCCGGTCGCCGCGCCACGCCTGGTCGTTGACGTCGCGGATGAGGGCGTACTCGATGGAGACCCGGCGGCCGGACTTCTCCGCGTACTCCCAGGCCGCTTCCAGCACTTCCCGTACCTTCCAGCGGGTGTTGACCGGGACGAGGGTGTCGCGCAGCTCGTCGTCGGGCGCGTGCAGGGAGACCGCGAGGCGGCACTTGAACCCCTCGTCGGCGAAGCGCAGCATCGCGGGCACCAGACCGACCGTCGAGACCGTGATCCCGCGCTGGGACAGCCCCAGTCCGTCGGGCTCCGGGTCGGTCAGCCGGCGTATCGCGCCGACCACCCGGTTGTAGTTGGCGAGCGGCTCGCCCATGCCCATGAAGACGATGTTCGACAGCCGGGAGGGGCCGCCGGGCACCTCGCCGTCACGCAGCGCGCGCATCCCGTCGACGATCTGGTGCACGATCTCCGCGGTGGACAGATTGCGGTCGAGACCGGCCTGCCCGGTGGCGCAGAAGGGGCAGTTCATCCCGCAGCCGGCCTGCGACGAGATGCACATCGTGACGCGGTCCGGATAGCGCATCAGCACCGACTCGACCAGCGTGCCGTCGTGCAGCCGCCACAGCGTCTTACGGGTGGTGTCGTCGTCGCACGAGATGTGCCGCACCACCGACATCAGCTCGGGCATCAGCTCTGCGGCGAGCTTCTCGCGCGCGGCGGCCGGGATGTCGGTCCACTGCTGCGGATCGTGTGCGTACCGCGCGAAGTAGTGCTGCGAAAGCTGGTTGGCACGGAACGCCTTCTCGCCGACCGCGGCGACGGCCTCGCGGCGCTCGGCGGGGGTGAGGTCGGCGAGGTGCCGCGGCGGCTTCTTGGCCCCGCGGGGCGCGACAAAGGTCAATTCTCCAGGTACAGGCATGGTGGATCCCAGTCTCGCAGATTCCCGCCCGTGGCCTGCCCCGCGAGCCGGGTGACGGTCGTCTCTGGTCGTCCTCGGTCACCTCGGGCCGTCGTTCGACGGCCGGCGGACGGCCCGGGTGCACGGTCATGCGCCCCAGCCGCCACCCTCGGAGAGCGGGTTCCCGTTCGCGTCGTACGTCACGCTTCAAGCCCCACGCACGCCGGGCCGGTCCCACTGATCACCCCCGCCGGTCGCTGATAGAGGGCGCCTGATCGGCGGTGCTCCACCGTGCGGACATGTGTGAACCCCTGCCGCTGGTAGTAGTGGCCGAGCTGCGCATTGGTCCTCCACGTGTCCACCCGGAGCCACGACTTCCCCGCTCTCTGAGCTTTCCGCGACGCCCAGTCAAGCATTGACGCGCCCACAGATCTCCCCCGGGCAACTGGGAGAACGATGACCCGATGGGCGTACAGGGCATCGGCGGGCATATCCTCAGGGGGCCAGAATTCCGAGTCGGCAGATTCATCCACCGTGATCGTGCCCATATTCACGCCGAAATCGTGAACGATGTAGGCCGTACCGCGCCCAACGTCGCGTGAGATCTTCTCGACGCTGGCGGGGTACTGCCATTGATCGATCCCCCTTTGCGCCAGCGCTCTGGACGCCTCGTCCCACATCGAGGCGATTACGTCCACATCACTGGACACTGCGGGCCGGATGGTAATTCGTTCACTCATTTGGGCGCGTTCCCAACTCGTTCGGAGTACATTGCGGCCGGTGGGCATTGCGGTCACCGTGACCCGAACAGGGCCGCTCTCCGCGTATCCCGTGCGACTCGTACCCAGGTGTATCCCGTGCGCAATGCAGGTAATCACGCCTTCCGGAATACCGGCGGGTTCTGCAAAGGACCGAATCCCCGCTTCCAGCGCCGGCTTCGTGGCGATGCCCGATGACGCCTTTTCGACACTTACCGCGATGGTCCGACTCGGCGTGCGGCCCCGCTCTTGAATGTCCTGCGCCCATGCGGTCGCAGACATGCGGCAGGGGCCCGCTGTCCTGTGGACAACGGGCCCCCGTACGGTATCGCCGCTGGTCAGGCCCTTGGCCGGGCCCGGTTCGGCAGGAACCTGCGAAGCGTCAGGAGCCTACGAAGATCAGCAGCAGCAGCCAGACCACCGGCGCCGTGGGCAGCAGGGAATCGAGCCGGTCCATGATGCCGCCGTGCCCCGGCAGCAGCGTGCCCATGTCCTTGATGCCGAGATCCCGCTTGATCATGGACTCGCCGAGATCACCTAGCGTGGCACTCGCCGCGACCGCCAGTCCGAGCAGCAGCCCCTGCCACCAGATTCCGTCGTGGATCAGGAACTGCATGCAGAGCGCGCCGGCCACCATGGCGAAGACGACGGCTCCCGCCAGTCCCTCCCTGGTCTTGCCGGGGCTGATGCGCGGCGCGAGCTTGTGCGTACCGAAACGCCAGCCGACCGCGTACGCGCCCGTGTCGCTGACGACCGTCAGCACCATGAACATCAGCACCCGCCACGGCCCGTCGTCCGGCCTGAGCATCATGACCACGAAGGTCGCCAGGAACGGTACGTAGAACACGGCGAAGACCCCGGCGGTGACGTCCTTCAGATAGCCCTCCGGCCGCTGGGTCATCCGCCAGACCAGCACCGCGAGCGCCGTCAGGGCCATCGCGACCCAGGCGCCCTCGGCACCGCGCACATATCCGGCGACGACCATCGCGGCGCCGCCGACGGCCAGCGGGACCAGGGGCGCCTTGATGCCCTTCTTCTCGTCCAGCCGCGAGGTCAGCTCCCACAGCCCCACGACCACCGCGACCGCGACCACGCCGACGAACACGGCCTTGACGACGAAGAGCGACACCACGACGAGCAGCCCCAGGCCGAGACCCACGCCTATGGCCGCGCGCAGATCACGGCCCGCCCGCTTCTTCTGGGGTGGTGGCTGAGGTGCTCCCATGGGCTCCTGTGGAGTCTCGTCACGGAACGGGGGGCGGCCCGGCCGGGCGGCCCTCCGGTCGTCATCCTGGTCCCCGCCGCCGGCGGGTCCGTCGGGCACGATGGGCATGGGGCGAGTCTGCTGTGTGTCCAGCGCGTCGTACGCGGGACCCGCCGGGGCGGCCCCGTGGTCGGCCGGTCCCCAGTAATCGGTGTAACCGGAGTAACCGGCCGCTGACGGGGCCCCCCGGGAAGAGTCGTTCATCAGACCTCGAGCAGCTCGGCTTCCTTGTGCTTGAGCAGCTCGTCGACCTGCGCGACATACTTCGCGGTCGTGTCGTCGAGCTCCTTCTCCGCGCGGCGGCCCTCGTCCTCGCCGACCTCGCCGTCCTTGACCAGCTTGTCGATGGTCTCCTTGGCCTTGCGGCGTACCGCCCGGATCGAGATCTTCGAGTCCTCGGCCTTGGTCTTGGCGACCTTGATGAACTCCTTGCGGCGGTCCTGGGTCAGCTCGGGGAACACCACCCGGATGATGTTGCCGTCATTGCTCGGGTTGACGCCGAGGTCGGAGTCGCGGATCGCCTGCTCGATATTGCGCAGGGCGCTCTTGTCGAACGGGGTCACCACGGCCATCCGCGCCTCCGGCACGGCGAACGAGGCGAGCTGGTTGATCGGGGTCAGGGCACCGTAGTAGTCCGCCACGATCTTGTTGAACATCGCTGGATGCGCCCGTCCTGTGCGGATCGCGGCGAAGTCGTCTTTGGCGACCAGGACGGCCTTCTCCATCTTCTCCTCGGCCTCGAGGAGGGTCTCTTCGATCACCACTTGCTCCTGCGTGTCTTGAGTGGGCCCGGTGTGCGCAGCGGGCCGTCGGAACCTGCGTCGCGTCTACTCCTGCACGGTGTCCGACCGGCAGGGCTCTGTCCATCCCGTACGGGGCGGCCCCGGATCAGGTCCGGGTGCCCTGGTCGCTCACGAGCGTGCCGATCTTCTCACCCTTGACCGCACGCGCGATATTGCCTTCCTTCAGCAATTCGAAGACAAGAATCGGCAGCTTGTTGTCCTGGCACAGCGTGATCGCCGTCATGTCGGCGACACGCAGATCGCCCGCGATCACCTCGCTGTACTCCAGCGCGTCGAACTTGACCGCGTCGGGGTTGGTCTTGGGGTCCGAGTCGTACACCCCGTCCACCCCGTTCTTACCCATCAGCAGCGCCTGGGCGTCGATCTCCAGGGCGCGCTGCGCGGCGGTGGTGTCGGTGGAGAAGTACGGCATGCCCATACCGGCGCCGAAGATGACCACGCGGCCCTTCTCCATGTGCCGTACGGCGCGCAGCGGGATGTACGGCTCCGCGACCTGGCCCATGGTGATGGCGGTCTGGACGCGGGAGTCGATGCCTTCCTTTTCCAGGAAGTCCTGGAGGGCCAGGCAGTTCATGACCGTACCGAGCATGCCCATGTAGTCGGAGCGTGCCCGGTCCATGCCGCGCTGCTGGAGCTCGGCGCCCCGGAAGAAGTTGCCACCGCCGATGACGACCGCGATCTGGGCGCCGTCCCGCACCACGGCGGCGATCTCGCGGGCGATGGCGTGTACGACGTCGGGGTCGACGCCGAGCGCTCCCCTGCCGGCGAACGCCTCACCGGACAGCTTCAGCATGAAGCGGCCGTGCTTCGTACCGTCGTCGCTCTTGTCGGCTTTGTCGGCCTGTTCCATGGAGATCTCCTCGTGCACATACGAAGAAGGCCATTGCCGGGGGTCCTCACGGGTTCCCAGTGCGGCAATGGCCTCCTCGTCAGATCTGCGGTCGCCGGGCGCGTACGCGGACGACTGCGTCAGACCCTATCGGGATCTTCGGTTGATCGCGTACGGACTCAGATGCCGACCTTGATGCGCGCGAAGCGCTTCAGGCTGACACCGGCCTCGTCCAGGACCTTCTGGACGGACTTCTTGTTGTCCTTCGCGAACGCCTGCTCCAGGACCACGACCTCCTTGAAGAAGCCGTTGACGCGACCCTCGACGATCTTGGGGAGGGCGGCCTCGGGCTTGCCCTCCTCGCGCGAGGTCGCCTCGGCGACACGGCGCTCGTTCTCGACCGTCTCGGCCGGGACCTCGTCACGGTTGAGGTACTTCGGGGCGAAGGCGGCGATGTGCTGCGCAACGTCCTTGGCGACCTGGGCGTCTTCCTTGTCCAGCTCGACCAGCACACCGACCTGCGGCGGGAGGTCGGGCATGGTGCGGTGCATGTAGGCGGCGACATAACCGCCGGTGAACTGCGCGAAGCGGTCCAGGACGATCTTCTCGCCCAGGTTGGCGTTCGCCTCGTCCACATACGCCTGAACGGTCTTGCCGGCCTCGATCTCGGAGGCGAGGAGCGCCTCCAGGTCGGCCGGGGAGGTCGCGGCGACATGCGCGGCGAGGGCGTTGGCCACATTCTGGAACTTGTCGCCCTTGGCGACGAAGTCCGTCTCGCACTTCAGCTCAAGCAGAACGCCGGAGGTCTTGTCCTCGGAGATGAGGGAGACGACCGCGCCGTTCTCGGCAGAACGGCCCTCGCGCTTGGCGACGCCCTTCTGGCCCTTGACTCGGAGGAACTCGACGGCGCTGTCGACGTTGCCGTCGGCCTCGTCCAGTGCCTTCTTGCAGTCCATCATGCCGGCGCCGGTGAGCTCGCGGAGCTTCTTGACGTCGGCGGCGGTGTAATTCGCCATGATCTGTAATTCTCTCTCGAAGGTCTGAAAGATCTACGGGGGAACGGCGGGGGCCGTGGTGCCGGCCCCCGCCGTCGACTGCCGGAACCGGTAAGGGGTCAGGCCTGCTCGGTGTCCACGGCCGCGGCGTCCGCGTCGGCGGCCTTCTCCGTCTCGGCGGAGGTCTGGACCTCGGCCTCGGGCTTGGCGGCCGTGGCGGCCGCGTCATCGGCCTTCTTCTCGCCTTCGAGCAGGTCGCGCTCCCACTCGGCGAGGGGCTCGCCCGCGGCCTTCTCGCCCGGCTTGGAGTCACCGGTGGCGACACCGGAGCGGGCGATGAGGCCCTCGGCGACGGCGTCGGCGATCACACGGGTGAGCAGGGTGACGGAGCGGATCGCGTCGTCGTTGCCCGGGATCTTGTAGTCGACCTCGTCGGGGTCGCAGTTGGTGTCGAGGATCGCGACGACCGGGATGTGGAGCTTGCGCGCCTCACCGACGGCGATGTGCTCCTTCTTGGTGTCGACGATCCAGACGGCGCTGGGCACCTTCTGCATCTCGCGGATACCACCGAGGGTCTTCTCCAGCTTGGCCTTCTCGCGGGAGAGGACCAGCAGCTCCTTCTTGGTGAGGCCGGAGGCGGCCACGTCCTCGAAGTCGATCTGCTCAAGCTCCTTCAGACGCTGGAGGCGCTTGTAGACGGTGGAGAAGTTGGTGAGCATGCCGCCCAGCCAGCGCTGGTTGACATAGGGCATGCCGACGCGCGTCGCCTGCTCGGCGATGGCCTCCTGGGCCTGCTTCTTCGTACCGACGAACATGATGGAGCCGCCGTGCGCGACGGTCTCCTTGACGAACTCGTAGGCGCGGTCGATGTACGACAGCGACTGGAGCAGGTCGATGATGTAGATGCCGTTGCGCTCGGTGAAAATGAAGCGCTTCATCTTCGGGTTCCAGCGGCGGGTCTGGTGACCGAAGTGGACGCCGCTCTCCAGCAGCTCCCGCATCGTGACGACGGCCATGGCCGTACTCCTTGAGATACTCGGTTGTCGCGTCCGCCGGACGGCGGCCGCACCTGACGCCCCGGTGCGCTGTGCCACGGAGGACCGAGAAGCGCTGACATCGGCGCGAAGGGGCCGATGGCGGGGCGTGCGAAGTCGACCCGGTGACCCGGATCGCCACAAGAAGTGTACGGGACCGTCGCACCCCCGGGTGACGGCGATATCCACAACCGGTCGGCGGTCCACAGTTCCGGGGCATGATCAGCGCGGTTGTGCCGGGTACGGCACGGTGGGGACATGATCACTGTCCGTGTTGGTGTGCGTGCCGTTGTCTCCCTCTCGTTCCTCTTCTCCCTCTTCTTCTCCCTCGTCTTCTCGCTCTTCACCGCTGATTCCGCGGCCGCTGCCACTGCCACTGCCGATGGGGGCGGCGACGGCGGAGGCCAGGCCTGGCCGGTGGGGGCGCGGCCGGTGGTGCTGCGCGGCTGGGAGCCGCCGGAGTCGGCGTACGGCCGGGGGCACCGCGGGGTGGATCTGGCCGCCGCGCCGGGCTCGGTGGTACGGGCCGCTGCCGGGGGCCGGGTGTCGTTCGCGGGCCGGGTCGCGGGCCGCGGGGTGCTGGCGATCGCTCTGTCGGGGACGGGGGCGCCGCCTCTGCGGATCACCTACGAGCCGGTGGAACCGCTGGTCTCCAAGGGGGATGCGGTGGCTCCGGGGCAGGTGGTGGCCCGGCTGGGCGCAGGCTCGTCGCACTGTGCCGCAGGCTGTCTGCACTGGGGGCTGCTGAGGGGCACGGTCTATCTGGATCCGCTGTCCCTGCTGCCGCCGGAGCTGCTGCGCCGGGGCCCGTCCCGGTTGCTCCCGGTCGTGGGTGTCCCCGAACCGCCGATGGCCGTCCTACCCGGGCCGGCGCCTTCTGCCGCGTCGACGGCGGGCGGTGCGGTGCACACGGTCGTCCTGCTGGCGATGGCGGTCTGGGTGCATCGCGCGGGGCGGCGCCGGGGGCTCAGCTCCGTACGCCGCGCAGGGCCATGGAGACCGCGGCCTCGGCGATCTCCTCCGGAGTCTCGGCCGCGCCCAGTTCGATACGGCGGACCGCCGCGTCCACGACGCCCTGGAGCAGCATCGCGGCGAGCCGGGGCTGCTGGTGGCCCAGTTCGGCGAGGGCCTCCACGATCATGGCGATCAGGCCGCCGTGCGCGGCACGGATCTTCTCGCGGGCCCCCGCGTCGAGCTCGCTCGCCGAGATGGCGACGACGGCACGGTGACGCCGGTCGCCGACCAGCGCGAGCTGCTGCCGTACATACGCCTCGATCTTGGCCTCGGGGGTGTCCGCACCGGCCATGGCCGCCTCTACCTCGGCCGCCCAGAGGGGGAAGTCCACGGCGCACAGCTCTTCGACGACGGCGGCGCGGGAGCGGAAGTATTCGTAGACGGAGGACCTGGCGAGGCCCGTGCGCTCGGCGAGGGCGGGGAAGGTCAGCGCTTCCGTGCCGCCTTCGGACAGAAGGGAGCGTGCGGCGTCCAGGAGGGCGCCACGCTGCATGGTCCGGTGCTCGGCCACGGAGGCCGCTCGAATCCTGGGCACGCCTCCACTTTACGGATGGGGCGGCCGGGGTACAGCGTCAGCGTCCCACGTCGGCCAGCTTGGCCCGCAGTTGGAGCACCGACTTCGTATGGATCTGGCTGACCCTGCTCTCGGTCACACCGAGGACATGGCCGATCTCGGCGAGGGTGAGGCCCTCGTAGTAGTAGAGCGTGACCACGGTCTTCTCGCGGTCGGGGAGCGTATTGATGGCGCGGGCCAGCAGTCGTCTCAGCTCGCGGTCCTCGGCGACCTCCACCGGATCGTCGGCGGCGGTGTCCTCCAGGGTGTCCATCAGGCTGAGCCGGTCGCCGCCCTCGCCGCCGACATGGAGCAGTTCCTCCAGCGCCACCACGTTGGCCAGGGACAACTGGCTGAAAACGGCGTGGAGTTCCTCCAGCGCGATCCCCATCTCCGCGGCCACCTCGCCCTCGGAGGGCGTGCGTCTGAGCTGCGCCTCCAGCGTGGCGTAGGCACGCTCGACGGCTCTGGCCTTCTGCCGTACGGAGCGCGGGATCCAGTCCAGGGCCCTGAGTTCGTCGATCATCGCGCCGCGGATCCGGGTGATCGCATAGGTCTCGAACTTGATGGAGCGCTCGATGTCGAACTTCTCGATCGCGTCGATCAGCCCGAAGACCCCGGAGGAGACGAAGTCGGCCTGCTCGACATTGGACGGCAGTCCCACACTGACCCGGCCCGCGACATACTTCACCAGCGGTGAGTAGTGCAGGATCAACTGCTCGCGCAGCCGCTCGTCGCCCGTGGTCTTGTACGACCGCCACAGCTCTTCGAGCGACGAGGGCGCTGGGGGCCGTACGGCGCTCCGGGCAGCCGGGGGCGCTGCCGCGCGGTCAGACCCGGAGGTGTGCTGGGGCATGCGTTGCCTTGAGCCGTTCTGCTGTGAAGTGCGGGGGACGTCTGCTGGGGCCGGAATGCAGGTGAGCGTAGCGTGGCTGAGCCGTCGCGCCACCCGAGGAGCGGACGGCCGCGCCCGTCCCGGTGGACGCCTTCGAGCACATCTTCGATCCCGGGCCGACACCGCTCGCGCCGGCCCGCCGGGCGGCACCGACGGAGTTGCAGGGATCATCGCTCTCACCTTTTCACCCGAATGCCCCAGATCAAGCACCGCCTCGCCGCATGGTGACCGCCGGAGTCGCCGGGCCGGCCAACTGCCAGCCGCCGCCGTGCCGTTCGACAAACCCCAGCGAGTGGAGTTCGTACAGCCTGGCGAGAGCCTCGTCCGGAGTCGTGCCCGCGCCCCGCGCGATCTCGGGCCCGGCGGCGCTGCCCCGGGCGGGCAGCGCTTCCAGGACCCGGGCGCTGAGCGGGTCGAGCAGGTCCCTGGGCAGTACGGGGCCCCGGCGGCACGGGGCCAGCTCGCCGATGTCGCCGACCAGCTCGGCCACTTCGGCGGCGTCCGTGACCAGGACCCCCTCACCGCGCAGCAGTTCGTGCACGCCGGCCGACAGTCCGCTGGTGACGGGCCCAGGCACGCCCATCGTGAAGCGGCCGAGCCGCTGGGCGTCGCGGGCGGTGACCAGTGAGCCGCTGCGGTACTCCGCCTCCACCACGACGGTGCCCCGGGTGAGCGCGGCGATCACCCGGTTGCGCAGCACGAATCTGCTGCGGGTGGGGTGGTCGCCCGGCGCCAGTTCGGCGAGGACCAGGCCCTGTTCCACGATGCGCCCGATCAGCTCGGCATGACCGCGCGGATAGACCACGTCGACCCCGCAGGCCAGCACCGCCACGGTCGCCCCGCCGGAGGCCAGGGCGCCCCGGTGGGCCGCGCCGTCCACCCCGAACGCGGCGCCGGAGGTCACCACCCAGCCGCGTTCGGCGAGCCCCGCGCCGATACTGGCCGCCATATGTGCCCCATACGAGGTACACGCCCGGGCGCCGACCACGGCCACGGAGCGCAGCGACCAGATCCGCAGATCCGGGCTGCCCCGCACCCAGAGCCCGATGGGCCTGGCATCGCCGAGGTCGTCGAGCTGGCTGGGCCACTCGGTGTCGCCCGGACAGACGAACCGGCCGCCGAGCCGGGTGACCGTCGCGAGGTCGCGCTCGGGTACGGCCGCCAGGGCCCGGGCACGGTAGCCGTCGAGCCGCTGCTCCCCGACGCCGGTGAGCCGGCCTCGCCCGGCGCCGGGCGAGGTGAGCAGCGCAAGCAGTCCGGTGGCGCCGAACTCCCGCAGCCACCGGCCGCCGTGCTCGTCCCCGGGCTCCAGCACTCGGGTGAGCGCGGCCCGCGCCAGCCGCTCCGCCGGGCGGGCACCGGACGTCATGTCACACCTCCGGCCACCGGCACGGCGCCCCGGGCGATACCGGTGCGCAGTTCCAGCGCGAGCGCGACATCCCGGGCCTCTGGGCGGTCGCGCCCGGCGAGATCCGCGACGGTCCAGGCCACCCGCAGCACCCGGTCCAGGCCGCGCGCGGTGAGCAGTCCGCGCTCCAGATCGCGTTCGGCCGCGGCAAGCGCGCCGGAAGCGACCGGCCAGCGGGTGCGCAGCTCATGGCCGGGCACCTCGCTGTTGACGGCCCAGGGTGTGCCGTCCAGCCGGGCCGCCGACCGCGCCCTGGCGTCCCGTACCCGCTCGGCGACCGCCGCCGTGGGCTCGCCCCTGCCGCCCTGTCCGATCAGGTCCTCGCGGTGGACGGGCCGGACATCGACACGCAGATCCACCCGGTCCAGCAGCGGCCCGGACAGCCGCGACTGGTAGCGGCGGATCGCCGAGGGCGGGCATTCGCATCCGGCGCCGTGCAGGGTGTGCCGACCGCAGGGGCAGGGATTGGCGGCGAGGATCATCAGGAAACGGGCAGGGAGCCGCACCACCCCCGCGCTGCGTGCCACCACCACGTGCCCCGATTCCAGCGGCTGGCGCAGAGCGTCCAGGGCCCGCCCCGAGAACTCCGGCGCCTCGTCCAGAAAAAGCACACCTCGGTGAGCCAGGGACACCGCGCCCGGTCTCGGCAGTCCGTTGCCGCCGCCGACCAGGGACTGCATGGTGGCCGAGTGGTGCGGTGCGCAGTAGGGCGGCGTACGGACCAGGGGCTCGCCGGGCGGCAGGATGCCCGCCACCGAGTGCACCGCCGTGACCTCCAGCGACTCCTGCCGGGTCAGGGGCGGCAGCACCCCGGGCAGCCGCTCGGCCAGCATGGTCTTGCCCGCACCCGGCGGGCCCTGGAGGAGCAGGTGGTGACCGCCCGCCGCGGCCACTTCCAGGGCCGTACGGGCGGGAGCCTGCCCGGCGACGTCCGCGAGGTCGGGCCGGTGTCCCTCGCTCTGGCCGTTGCCGGCCGCCAGTCCCGTGCCGACCCCCGCGCCCGGCACCATCAGACCCGCCAGCATCGCGTCCGGGCGCCCCGCCACGGTGTCCCGGGGCTCGTCGGGCACCGCGTCGTCGGTCAGCACGGCGATGAGCTGCCGCAGGCTCCGTACCCCGAGGACCGACACGCCCGGCACCAGGGCCGCCTCGCCCGCGGTCTGCTCGGGAACCACCACCTGCTGGTAACCGGCCTCGGCCGCCGCGAGCACCGCGGGCAGCACCCCGCGCACCGGTCTGACCCGTCCGTCCAGGCCCAGCTCCCCGATCAGCACCAGATCGGCAATGGTCCGGGGATCGATACGCTCGGCAGCCCCGAGCACCGCCGCCGCGACGGCGAGATCGAATCCGCTGCCGCTCTTCGGTACGGAAGCGGGGCTCAGCCCGACCGTGAGTTTCTTCTGCGGCCACTCGGCGCCCGAGTTCACCACTTCCCTGATGATGTGATCTGTTCAAGCGCACAGGGAGGGGCTCGGGTTGAGAGAGTGGCACGTGGTGTGGGTTCCAGATTCGGGGCAGTGGGGAACGCCGCCTACGGACGGCAGCTTCGGGGTGCATGACCTGCCGGGGGCGGTGGCCCGTATCGGTCTAAAGCCCGGCGATCCTGTGTACGTCAGGCCAGACGGCATGGTGGACCGGGATTTCTTGGATCTCGTCCGATCCACGGTTTTCCGAAACCTGGAACGGGAGACGAAGAGGAACTACGGGACGGACTACCGGCTACTGCTGAATTATCTGTCCTCGCGCGGGCTGTCATGGAGGGAAGCGACGCCGCAGGTTTTGGAGGATTACCGGGACTGGCGGTGCGATGCCCCAGAGAATCCCACCCGGATCAGCGGCACAAAGTGGGACCGCGAGGCTGCAGCGTTCACGAAACTGTTCAAGTGGGGCAAGGTCTGCCCTTTGCCGGTAGATGTCTCGCGAAGCGAAGACCGGGCGGCGGACTCCGTCAGCTCTCGAGTGTCGTGGGGGACCCCGCGGACCTGGGGTTTGTGGTCAGACATCGGGTTGCGCGGTCACACCCGCGCCGGTCTCGCAGCGCCGATGTGGGAATCACGGACTGAGCTGCGGAACACGAGCTTCGTACAACTGCTGCTGAGCTCGGGCCTGCGGCGACAAGAAGGCGGTTCGCTGCTCCTTTTCGAGCTGCCGACTCAGCGCCTGCGCCATGGCCGCTACATGCATGGCCGCATCGCTGGCGCGGTGACCAGGTCGAAGAACAGTCGGACGTACTACGCGTCAGTGGATTCCGTCGGCCAGGCCGAGGCGTACGTCGAATCGGAGCGGGCGTGGGCGGTGCAACGCGCCCAAGAGGCAGGCCGCTATCAGCGTCTGCCGATGATGCGGCTGGTCACACGGGTGACGCATGGTCTGAAACCGAAGGTCGAGTGGGTGGATTCGGACGGCGTTGTCGGTGGCAAGGAGCTCAGCCGTCTGGGCTGGCGTGAGCGGCAGTGGTTGTTCGTCGAGGGACCGGAGGGGCCAGAGCCAGCGTGGTTGTGGCTGACGGAACAGGGTCTACCGATGGCCCCTGACCGATGGAACAGTGTATTCCGGATAGCCAATCTGCGCTGCGAGATGACCCTCCTGACAGAGGAAGAGCGGAAGATCCGGCGGCAGTTCAGGCTGGCAGAGGTACAGGGCAAGACCCCGTACATGACGCCCCACTCTTGCCGGCACTCGATGGCGCTCTACATGCTGATCTTGCTGAACGAGCTGTTCGAGAAGCGCTACGGGCTCACCAAGAAGGACCGGCGGGACTTCGCGTTGCTGTTCGGCGACCCGTGGTGGCTGGTCAAGACGTTGCTGGGGCATGCGGACGTGGAGACGACGAAGCGGCACTACCTCGCCCCGGTCGCGCATCTGCAACTCGAGTCGATCCTCGCTGCTGCAGAGACCGCTGATGAGGGCAAGGATGTCGAGGATCTGGATGGCGTGTTCGCCCGGCTGGCCCGGGAGACGGCGGGCATCCAGGACATCGACCTGCTCCTCGGGGCAGTGTCGTGAGCGGGCGGGGACACAGGGCCCAGCCCCCGCCTCCCGACCATCGTGTCGAGCCGGCGCTGGTCCCAGGGTCTGTCGTCGTGACGGTCATCAACAAGGCCGGTCACAGGGCAGAGTACGACTTCGGCGGCCTTGAGGTGGCTGGACCGATGCAGCGGTCGCTGGCCGCAGCGTTTGCCGCCCAGTCGCGCAACTGGACCAGTCACCGGACGGCAAACACCTGCTGGAGCAAGATCGGGCTGTTCGCTCAGTTCGTCGGCTCGTTGGAGTGCCCGCCCGATGACCTTGACGGTCTGACGGTCGCCGCGCTGCAGAGCTGGCGGGATAAGCACATTGACACAAACAGCGGCAGAGGCCTGCTCAGCGTAGTGCGCACTCTGCTGCGGCAGGATCCACGGCTGACTGCCGGGCCGGCGGCGGAAGAACTGGCCCGCCGGATTCCATCGCCGGCACCCAGTAAGCAGTCCTATGAGCAGGCCGAGCGGGAGAGGGTGGTGCTGACCGCTCGGCGCCAGTTCCGCGCAGCCTTTCTCCGGATCAGTGAGAACACTCGACTGCTGGAGGAGTGGCGGGCGGGCCATCTTGTTGCAGGCAGCCGCGAGTGGAAGATCGGGAACATTCTCGATCACACCGCCCGCACGGGGGACGTGCCGCGCACGACCTATCCGGGCGGGCAGGTCCACGTGACGCATCGCAAGCTGCTGGGGGGCAACCGTTCGGAGAAGACCTGGGGCCGGTTGTTCCTCGACCGCTCGGAGCTCACGGCGCTAGCAGTGCTGCTGACCGACCAGTTCGGATGGAATCTGTCCCAGTACGACTGCATGCCAGTGCCGACTGCGGCGCCGTCGGCCGGTGAGACAACCTCGGTGACCTACCAGATTCAGGTCGAAAAGCACCGCGCCGGTAAGGGGCGGTGGTTCTCCACCGAGAACGTGACCGATTCAGGGGCCGACTCGCCCGGGAGGCTGGTTACCCAGGCGCTGACGGCCACGGCTCACGGTCGTGCCCTCGCAAACATGCTGGTGCCGGGAACTGACCTGTTGATGGTCGCTCGAAGCCACCGACCCGAGCAGAAGCATAGGGACTTGGACCGGCCCGCCTCGCTAGGCCCGCTGGATTTCGGGATCCCGGACGATCTGGCGTCGTGGTGGGCGCGCGGCCAGGGACTGGGCGGGTCGCCGTTCCAGCGGGCTCGCCGGACCACGGTGACCCATGTGGGCCGCCCCTTGCAACACACGCAGGGCACCCACGAGAGCATCTACGTTCTGCCCGACCCGCAGGTTCAAAAGGCCTCTCGTGGTGTCTTCGAAGCTGGTGCTCTGGAGGCTCTGGATCAAGCCCGCTCCACCGTCTTCGGCGGGAAGATCGCGGACTCGCCGGACCCGAACCATCAAGAGACGGCAACAGCGGACTGCGAGGACGAGGGCTCCAGTCCTTGGCCAGCTCCCGAGGGCGGTTGCGGGGCAGACTTTCTGCTCTGTTTGGCCTGTCCCAACGCCCATGTCCACCCTGGCCATCACCCGCGGCTCGCGTACTTGTACCAGCAGATCCTGAGTCTGCGGTCCGTTATGGACGATCGCAGGTTCCGTGAGCGCTGGGGCGATCACGTGCTGCGGCTTGAGAACCTGCGCGACAAGATCGGTCTGACCGCCTGGACGGCGGACCCCGGCCGGGTCAGCGACAACGACCGCACGATTGTCCGGCTTCTGTTGAAGGAAGACCTCGCGCCATGACCAGCCTTGCCGAAGCCGACCCCTACGTCCTGTCCCTGCCCGGACCGGACAGCCCAGCGATCCTGCCGCAGTGGATCAAGCCCGGCAATGTGCACGCCAATGCCCGCTACGGCGCAGCCATCTGGCCCCTGGCCCCGCTCATCGACAATCCCGGCACCAGGCTGTTCACGATCTACTGGAGGGGCTGCCCGGCCCCTTTCCTCGATCAGGTCAAACTTGCCACCTGGACGATGATCAACGGCCGGCTCCGGCCGACCTACCTCCAGGACCGAGGGGCCCGTGCCCGAGGCAGAACATCCGCCGCGGATATGCGGGACACCTGCTACGAGTGGCTGATGCTGGCGCGCTGGCTGCACGTACGCCGCATCACGAGCCTCGGCACCTGCACCGAGGATGTGTGGCGCGCCTATATATCCGAGCGCTTGGCCGACGGCGTGATCCGTGGCAGCGCGGAAAAGATCTGCGCGCGTTTGACGGATCTCTGGGCATACGATCAGCTCAGTGCCATCCCTGCAGGCATCACCCGGCCTCCCTGGGAGGAGGAGGGGGTCGACGACTACCTGCCTTCGGCTGATGGCTCGCGCGCAGAGAACAGCATGGAACCGCTCGACCCGAAGGTCCTCGGTCCCCTGTTGGTCTGGGCGATCCGGTTTGTTGACGACTTCGCCGACGACATCCTCGCGTCCTGGCGGGCGCGGGAGCGCCTGCTCGCCACGGCCGCGAACAACGGGGCTGGCCCAGAGGGCTTGGCAGCTCTCGCCCAGCTTCTGCTTCCTGCGGTCCGGTCAGGCGAGCCGCTTCCCTCCGTGCAGATGCACGGCCGGCGCAGTCTGGCGCGCGCATACGTGGCCGCCCTCACCGGTGCGAGCCTGAGCCAGGTCGACCGGTTCAACGAGCGGCATCGGCTCTCGGAGTTGGCTAACGCACGGCCGGGTCCCTGTCCTTTGCCGGTGCCGGTCACCGGGCAGATCAACGGGAATCCCTGGCGCGAGCACATGGACTTCGATGAGGCCGGCGAGCTCATGCGGCACCTCGGCACCGCAGCGGTGATCATCTGCCTCTACCTGACAGGTATGCGTCCGCAGGAAGTGCAGGGTCTGCGGTCTGGCTGCTGCCCTGACCCGGAGCCTGCCGCCGACGGCACGCCCGGTCGTCACCTGATCCGCAGCCGTCAATACAAAAACGTCACCGACGAGGACGGCAACCACATTTCAGCAGGCGAGGAACGGGAAGTTCCATGGGTTGCCATCACGCCGGTCGTGCACTCCATCCGTGTCCTCGAACGCATGGTGCCTCCGGGGGAAATGCTGCTGAGCTCCTCCCACCACGACTACATCTACCGGCGCAGCCTTCACGGAGTGCTGAAAGGTTCGTCATTGAGGGACCGGATTGAAGACTTCGTGGCATGGGCGAACCACGAGGCGCACGTCCATCAGCTACCCGACCAGGTCATCCCCGAAGATCCGCATGGAGCCATCGGGATGGCGCGGTTCAGAAGGACTCTGGCCTGGCACATCGCCCGCCGCCCAGGCGGGTTGATCGCGCTGGCGATTCAGTACGGGCACATGCGCACCGTGCTGAACGCCCGCACGTCCAGTGCTTACGGTTCCCGTAGCCGGGGCGGCGTCCACAGCGTCCTCGACGTCGAAACTGCGCTGGCTGCCGCAGACACCGCCGCTCACCTGCGCGACCGTCTCGCCAACGGAGAGAAGATCTCTGGCCCTGCCGCCCGCCGGGCCATCACCGCTGCGGCGTCGACCCCCCGGTTCGAAGGACGGATCGTCCCTCGCACGTTCGCGAAGAAGGCGGCCAAGTTCCTGGCCCGTGACGGTGTCGTGCTCTACGACAACGCGGACGCGTTCCTGATCTGCGCATTCAAGCATGACAACGCGCTCTGCGAGCCCGAACCGGGCGCCACTGCACCGAGGCAGTACGCCTGTCAGACAGGCTGCGGAAACACCGTCCGCACCGATGGCCACGCCCATGACATGCGGGAACGAGCCGATGAGATCGACCAGTTGGCCGCCGCGGCACCCGAGAAGATCGCCAGGCGCCTTCGACGCAACGCCGACAACCTGCGCGTCGCCGCCGACGCCCACGACGCCACCGCCCAGAGCGCCGAGGACCTCACATGAACCCACAGCACCACGACGAGCGCACCCGCATTCGCGAGGCAATGAACCGGCTTCTTGCCGGCCAGGCCACCGTTTCCAACGGCGGCCTCACCGCCACCGCGCTCGCAGTAGAGGCGGGCGTCCACCGCATGGCACTGCTCAAGCGCCACGTCGACCTGAAGAATGAGTTCTACCAGCGTGTCCGCGCCGAAACCCAGCAGGTACCGGAGCCAGAACAGCGGCTGCGGGAGACGGTCGCCAAGCTCAAGAAGACCCTCGACAACAAGGAGAAGGAACTCAAAGAACTCCGTCAGCTGGTGACCAATCTGACGCTGGCCAACGCCGTCCTCACCCATCAACAACACACACCACTGCCCTCGCCGGACCTCCTGGCTGCGGACAACGTCATCCCGTTCCGCCCACTCGACTCCTGACGCGGTCCGGGGATCGGCATCGGCACGCCGTCCCAGTTCAGACACTCCCTCCCCCGCGGTGCACGACTATGTCGCGCTCGCCGGGGGGCGTCCTGTGGTTCCGTACAGAGGCTAGACGGCGCGGAGCCAGCCCGGTCTAACCTGGGCCGCCTGGCTCTGCTTCCGACCGCCCACGGCGACCGGCACTGCCTTCGGATTTACGTCGCAGGTCACGGCGGCGCATCAGGCTGCAGCGCCGAGCTCTTCGCGAGGGCGGTGGATGAACTCGCGGACGGCCGGCTCGCGCCGCCAGGGGGCGAGGACAGTGTTGAACTCGCGGACGTAGTCCTTGGCGCGGGCGGATTGGACGCGGTCGAGAATGTCGACGGACCGGTTGCCGAGCTCGAGACCGTGATCCAGGTCGCGGGCCTGGAGGTGGGCGGTCCCGACGATGGCAAGGCACATGCCGACTGAGCGGGTGAAGACCCCGGTCGGCATCGCGGTGGCCTGCTGGTTCCAGGTCAGGGCGGCCTTCGGCTCTTCAGGTCGCGGTGCGCGACAGCGGCTGGAGATATCTGCCGATTCTGACCTGATCACACTCCAGCGGGCTGACGAACGTGTACCTGCCCCAGAGCACAGCCACCAGTTCCGCCCTGGCCAGATCCAGTAACGCGGCGGGGTGTCTGCAGATCCACTGGGCGAACACGGTCTCCGTCTCACAGCGCCTCCACCCACTCGATGGGCTCACACGTGAGGTCCGAAACCGCCTCACCCACGGGCGCCCGCACATGGCGGCCGGCCGCGTCCTGCGGGGGTTCAGGGACGGTGGCGGCGCAAGGGATCGCGGCGGCGCACGCAGCGCAGGCATCCGCAAGGTGCCAGGTGAGGCCGCGGTCCGCCCGGATCAGCAGGAGCCGCAGCGGACCGGAACACGGCCCCTGGCGCCCGTGCCACACACAGCCCCTTTCCCGACACTGACAGGTACGCAGGTACGCAGGCAGCCGGGACTCGACGAAGTGGCCCGCAAGATGCCGGCGGACCTGCAGGACCCCATCAGCGCCCACGGCCACGAATGACTGCGGGCAGGCACTGCACGTCAGCACGGGCCGCCCCGCCGAACTGCTGATCGTGACAGTCCAGGCGCGTGCGGACAGAGCCATGGACATCGGTCCCTCCAAGCCGTGAGCAGTCAGCCGCCCACCCTGCATCCGGGCGGCTCCGGGCGCGGAACACCGTAGTGCAGACCCCTGCCCTATCGGAGCCAGTCCTTACCGACACAAAATAGGGCAGAGGTCTGCACTGCCAGGGCAGGTGTCTGCACCGTCGGATGGATGCGTGACGATCATCCCGCCGCCGGAGCCCGACCCGACGGCACTCAGGCTCTCCCTCGCTCGCCTGCGTGCGCAGCGCAGGTGGAGCTATGACGAACTCGCCGCGCGCAGCGGTCTGTCCCGTCGGACTCTGATCGAGATCGAACAGGGCCGCACGATCGGCACGCTGGCCACTTGGCACGCTCTCGCCCACGCCTTCTCCATCCCGCTGGGTGAGCTCCTGGATCCGCTTTGCGCGGGGCACGAACCTCCGAAGTCCGGCGCCTGAGCACAGCCGCCCGTCGGCCACCCGAACGTGGTGGCGCTCTCGTACGTGCGTCTTGGATTCGGATTCTTGTCGCCTTCTTGTCACCGCATCGGGCGGACCGGGCGGCGTGTACGTAAGACACGGGCGGATGCGTTGGCACTTTTTGACTCCGGCACCTGCCCAGGGTGCGGCCCTTTCCCTGTGCCCACTTGTCTGTGGCGCGGGCTTCGAGCTTCCGGAGAGATCTGTTCCATGCCCTTTTCCCCGACCGACGAACAGGCCGCCGCCCTGGAGGCGTTCCGCAACGGTGGCCATCTCGCCATCCAGGCAGGCGCGGGCACAGGCAAGACGTCCACGCTCGTCTTCCTCACGGAACAGATGCCGCTGCGGCGTGGGCGATACCTCGCCTTCAACCGGGCTATCGCCCTGGACGCCGCCGCTCGCTTTCCTTCGGCGGTCCAGTGCAAGACGGCCCATTCGCTGGCCTATGCCGCGCTCGGCCATCGCTTCCGCGGCCGCCTGAATGCTCCTAGGCGGCCTGGCTGGCGGATCGGGCAGGACCTCGGCCTTAACGCCCCGGCCGGCATCGGCCGGGCGGGGCTGATGCCGGCCACGCTGTCCAACGCCGCACTGCGGACGGTGACCCGTTTTTGCCAGTCGGCCGACATGCAACTGGCCCACCATCACGTTCCGCGCCTGCGGGGCTTGGACGACAAGGACCATGCGGAACTGGCCGACCTGATCTTGCCGTACGCGGCGAAGGCGTGGGCCGATCTGCAGGACCCTTACGGCGGCGCGGTCCGTTTTGAGCACGACCATTACCTGAAGATGTGGGCCCTGACCGAGCCGGTCCTGCACGGCGACTTCCTCTTGCTGGACGAGGCCCAGGACACCAACCCCGTTCTCGAGCAGATTGTCCTGGCCCAGCAGGAGCGCACTCAGATCGTCATGGTCGGCGACTCGGCACAGGCCATCTACGGCTGGCGCGGTGCCCGGGATGTGATGGCGCGGTTCACCGGCGACCACCTCACACTCACCCGCTCCTTCCGTTTCGGCCCCGCACTCGCCACGGAAGCCAATCGCTGGCTCACACTCAGCAACGCTCCCATCCGGCTGACCGGGACACCCGACATTCGCACCACGGTCGGATCCGGTGCCGGGCGCCCGGATGCGGTCCTGTGCCGTACCAACATCGGCGCGATGACCGAGGTCCTCGGGCGTATCGCTGCTGGCGTCGCAACGGCGCTGGTCGGCGGGGGTGAGTCGCTGCGCGCCCTGGCATGGGCCGCCCGCGACCTCATCCAGGGACGCCGTGCCCACCACCCCGAACTCGTGCTGTTCACCACCTGGACGGCGCTGCGCGACTACGCCGAGCACGACCCCGCCGGCAGCGACCTGCAGCCCTTCGCCAACCTCGTCGACGAGCATGGCCCCGACGCCATCCTGCAGGCCGTCGACCGACTCGTTCCCGAAGACTCGGCCGAGGTCACCGTCTCCACCGCCCACAAGGCCAAGGGCCGGGAATGGGCCCGGGTACGCATCGCACCCGACTTCACGCCGCCCGCCGACACCGATGAGGTCGACGCCCAGGGCCACCCCGTTCCTCAGCCCGTCGATCAGGCAGAGGCCCGCCTGGCGTACGTCGCCGTTACCCGGGCCCGCCACCACCTGGACCCCATCGGCCTGGCCTGGATCAGCCAGCATCCCGACAACCCAGCCTGAACCCGAGCACCCCGGTACTCGCCGCAGCGAGTTCTGGCACAACGCCCAAAAGGACCGAGCGTCGCTCAGTCGTCCCATAGCGCAAGACGCTTCGCTGGTTTGTCCTGAGGTTCCCATATGATCGATCGCAAGCTGGAAGCGCCCGGACCGTATGCCAAGTTGACCATTGTGGAGCCGTGAAGGCCCGCACTAAGGTCAGGGCTGTCAGTCTGCGGCAGTGCGGGATTGACCGCATTAGCCTGACCTAGTGACTGAGTCCAGAGCCCGTGACCCGGGCGGCAGCGCCTCAGTTGTGCAGTGCGGCCTGCCGCGATGGATACGACACCGAGCGCCTTCAGCGCTGGCGCAGAGCGCCGATTCCATGAAAGGTTTGCTACCGGTGGGTAAGTAGGCGGTCCTCAGTGAAGGGCTGGCTTCCTCGGGGCGAGGGTAGAGGTAACGGCATGGCTGTGGCGGCGCAGGGTCCGGCGGAAGTGATCTCCGGTGCGGCGCCAGGCACCCTGTTCCCTCGCGGCGCAGACTTGGGCGTGTTGAACATGTTCGGCGTCGATGCCGTAGTTGCCTATAGAGCAAACCGTCGGGAAATCGAACGGCGAGCCGCTGTGGGCGCAGCGGAGCTCTCCGATCGCCGTGCGCTTGACCTCTTGATGAACCTCCCGTTGGGAGTCGCGGTTCCTGTGAAATCGCTCAGCGAAGCGGAACGACGCAGGTTGAAGCAGTTGCCACGAGGCTCTGTGTCACGCCCTGACGGTGTAGTCGTACGACAGGCGACCCAGCCGATCCAAATCGACCTGGCCGTCGTGCCCGGCCGAACCTGGACGGAGACCAAGGAGAGGGCGGAGTGGTTCACCCCATTCTGTGCTCGGGCCGTGTTGCTTGACGGGCCGCTACGGCGTCGAGAGGACGCCGCGATGGAGGCAGACTTTTACGGCATCGGTCTGCTGGTGACGACGGGTAGCAACGTCGAGGTGGTAGTGCCCCCTCGCCCGTTCGTCCGGCGACGGTACACAGCAGCCAGTTGGCAGCTTGTTGAGAACGCATACCGGCAGCTTTCACCAAGCCGGTGACGCAAGGAGCTCATGGCGTCACAGGTAGCGTAGCCCAGGCTCTCAGCGGCGCAGGAACCTGGAAGCCGGCCTTGGCATTTGCGGACAACCCAAGACGTTGGTTCTCCAGTGCGTACTGATCGACGGCAGCAGCGCACCTATCCCGCCACCACTCCTTACGCTCCAGCCCCGGCTTGCGGCTAGCGATCTCAATCACCCAACTGCTCCACGAGCTGATGTTGTGATCCTCCGACTCGCGCCGGACCTCGCCGCTGGCATCGTAGAAGCGGTCCAGCCCCCGACCATCGCATACGTCGCAGGTACAGGTCATCGGTGGGTCATTCATGTAGATGCGGTCCAGCGACCGAGCACCCTTAAAGCACATCAGGCTCGGCAGCAACACTGAGGGATACTGAGGACCCCCCTGGTTCTCCTTGCTGACCTGCGGCTTTTCGCCTGGCGGGATGCTGTGACGACGAGCACTGTCGGCGCCAATCCCGGAGAACAGAGCACCGTGAGCCAACGCGTCCAGCGCTGCCAGGTCGCTGCGTAGGACGGCTACGTCAGGCCGCTCGCTGACGACCCGACGCAAGTTCGCCGGCACGTCCTTCGCCTGCTCCATGGGATCAAACTGACGGATCGGTGTGAGCGCCTTCGGATGCGGAATGCGCTCACACGCGGCGATCAGCTGGCCGACGTACTCCTCGGTGAGCCAAACGGTGTCAATCGGCAGATGCACGATGGTGTCCGCCCGCTCGATGCGTTGCGACTGCTCCATCACGGCTTTGAGCGCCTTCGAGGCTCCGGGCGGGATGTATCCAGTCGGCGTAAGGGCAGCACTCACGCCACGGGCCTTCTGCATCTGCAGCTCGGTGTCGACGGTGGCAAACAGATCATCGCCGTCGAGCAAGAAGGGCTCGTCCTGGGTCGCCGTGTGAGTTGTGTACGCCGCGATGTCGATCAGGAGTGGACCATCGTAGCCAGACGCCCGAAGGTGAAAGGCACGCTCTCCTGCCATCTCCCCTGTCATGACTATGCCGCCGAAGTCGCCATTGAGCGGAGACCGCATCTGCGGGATGAAGTTCGCGTTCTCGTGCAGCAGTACACGCCCCTGCAGCAGAGGCGCAGCCGGCACCGACGCATCGAGAATCCGCAAAGCGGGCGTGCGGCCGGGGAACGGCGGGTTGGCCATTTTCACCTACCTGTTGGTGAGTCCAGCAACCCCACGGTCACCGGATAGAGGAAGGACACGAGTAGATCTCGGTGAACTCCCCGAGTTCCAGACCAGCAAGGTGAGCCGCCTGGGACAGGTCGAGGTGGTGCTGTTGCCTCAGCCGGGTCACGACCTCAGCAAGGTAATGCGGGGTCTCGCGTTCGAAGGGAACGGGCTCGTTGGTGCGGTAGCCCAGCCCGGACATCTCTACCATGAGCGAGCGGTATTGCCATTCGGAGAGAACGCCGAGCGACTTGGCTCGACGAGCCAAGGCTGCCATGGATACTCCCCACCTGGGTTTGAGCTCCATCAGCCGCGCCAAGTCCACGCCCGGTTGAAGATCAGCCAGGACTGTCTCGTGCGGCATGAGGAACTCGGCTGCAAATTGGTCTGCTTGCTGTTCTTGCGAGCGAGCATCCCCAGGCGTGGTGTGCATCACAGTGTGCCCGAGCTCATGAGCAAGGCTGAACCGGAATCGATCTCCAGGAGCTGTTGAGTTGAGTAGGAAAAGCGGTCGCTGACCTTGCGGCCAGTGACTGACGGCATCAAGATCGCGAGTTTGCAAGTCACGTACTACGAGCAGGGCACCCGCAGCCTCAAGTACCTCTACCACGTTGGCAATTGGGCCCGACGGGAGTCCCCATTCAAGCCGCAGTGTCTCCGCAGCATCAGCTGGCGTATCCAGGTCGTCGACGGCGATGTGCCGGAAGCCATGCTTATCACCCTCGCGGCCCGCACCCATGATGGCCTCTGCTTGAAGGCGCGTCACCGCCAAGGTCGCGTGCACGCGCCGAAGTGCCAACGCGCCCATGGAAGCGCGCTTTCGGTGATGCACGAGACCAACGCCCACCCCGCCACTGTCAGTGGTGCGGCATAGCATCTGTGGTGTGTACCCAAGCGCAGACGCGAAGAGGGCGAGACGATCGCCTTTCACGACGAGCCGCCCAGCTTCAGCCCGGCTGACGTATCCCTGCGACACAGCTTCGCTGCCTGCGAGGCGTGTCATCTCGGCCGCCAGATCGGACTGTGTCCAGCCGCGGGACTCGCGGGCCAGCATCAACGCGGCAGGGTGCGCGACCAAGTCGTCGAAGCCCTCCATCTCACACACCTCCCCTGCCCCGGCATCACGCCTCCCACACAGTACACCGCCACGGGCCATGCACAAAAACATACTCAAAAATATTCCACCTCTACCTCGAGCCAGGCCGGCCAAGCGTGTGGTATCGCCCTCTCATCTCTGACAAACCAACTCAGGCTAGAGACAGCGGCGTTGGTGCCTGGCGGTAGGCTCCGGCCGTGAAAGAGACCAACTCGGGTGAGCGCCTCCACGTGGACTACCCGCCGGTTCCTAACGGGATGGACTACCTCGACAGCGTGGTGAACCACCTGTCTGGGGAGCCCAAGCCCCGCGACCTCAAGTACGCCGTTCTCCACCTTCAGGCCGCCGCTGAAGTTCTCCTCAAGGCCCGTCTACTCCAAGAGCATTGGAGTCTGGTCTTCAGGGACCCAGGGCGTGCTGACCGATCCCGGTTCGAGACGGGAGACTTCGAGAGCTGCGGTACAGCCGAGGCCATCACCCGCCTGCGCAACATCATCGGGATCGATCTTCCCAAGGGGCCCGTCGACGAGATCAATCAGCTCGCGAAGTGGCGTAACGCCCTGCAGCACTACGGGCTCACGGCGCCGGCCGGCGCTGTGGAGTCCCGCGCTGCGCGCATCCTGGACTTCCTCCTGCTGTTCATCAACGAGCATCTGGTACCGGGTCTCGACGGAGAGGACGCGATGTACGCAGGGGAAGGCGAATACCACATCCGTGCTCGACTCACGGATATGCGTGCCGTCATCAAGGCTCGCTTGGATCGGATTCGCCCTCTCCTGACAAGTGACGCCGAGCGGACGGTGAAGTGCCCCGAATGCGGCCAACTGGCAGTGGTAGTCGGCAGCCGCGGTCCCATTCACTGCCGATTCTGCAGCGAGGTGTTCACCAGAGCTGTGAGCTTCGCCGAGTTCTATGTCGGAGTGGCCTTGGGTAAGGAGTGGGAGCCAGGGTACGAAGACCCTGCAACATGGCCCATTGAGCAATGCCCAACCTGCGGCGAGCCCGCTTTGGTCCTGGAAGCTGAGACGGGTGCAGCATCGGGAAGGCATACACCCTTGTGTTTCAGCTGCGGAACTGTGCTGGTCAACGACTGATGACGAAGACAAGCCGCGCCGTCACAGGGATACATGGTGTGCAAGGTGATGTTGCCGAAGTGGGCGGCGATCTCTGCAGGTCTCCACAGGCGCGTCGGGTCATCCTGCAGCAGGGCGAGGATGCGGTGCCGTCGGCACTGGGCCGGAGCGGTGCGGCGGTCGTCGTTGGAGGCCGTGGGCAGGGGCTGCTGTTCGGGGCCGGGTTCGCGAAGCCGGCCGTCCTGTCCGAGCCGGGCATTGGGACCGTACGGCGCCGACCGGCCCGGCGCAAGCTCGGCGCTCCGTGCAGGGGAGTGTTGGGCTCCGTACGGCTCAGGCCCGGCTGCGCCCCTCTACTTGCGAAGTCTGTCGTACCACCGGCGCTGCGGAGCGAACGGCTGCTGCCGTTTCACCGGCGCGGCAGATGACGCAGCGGCAATGACGCCGCCCAGTACGGCCGTACGGATCGCCGCCCAGTCACCGGCGCGCCACCAGTTGAACAACTGCACCGCGCTGACGACCGTCACCGGCAGGGAGGCCAGCGAGGCGACGTGCTCGGGCCGCGTGTAGACGTCCGCCGACCGTTCCGACGGGTGCAACTTGTACTGATGGTTGACGATCAGTACACCCTCGGAGACTGGGACGGACGGCCGAAGCTGAGGCCAGGTATCCAGATGCTGCCGAAGTTGCCCGATGTAGCTCTCCTGCGCGGGCCCGGAGACCCCTTTGACCTCGACGAGACGCGCAGAGGCCCCCTCGGCACTGACGAGCAGGTCGGCGGACTTTGTGCCGCCGAGCTCCTCGTCCAAGTCGACGGCGCGCATCCCAGCCGCGGTCAGTACCTGCGCGACGGCCTTGGTTAGTTCGGTGCCGCTGCCGTACAGCAGGCCGTACCGCACGGCCTCCGCCTTCTCCTTGGCCTCCCGCAGCTCCTTCTCCAAACGCTGCTTCTCCTCGGCGTACCGCGCCTCCAGCTCCTCGAGCGACTGCCGGGCGCTCTGCTCGCCCGCCGTCTGAAGATCCGGGTCGACGAAGAATGGCGACCGGGCACGGCGCAGCGCCCCTGGTACGTACTCAGGCAGGGCCCGGTGCACCAGCCAGTCCAGCACGTTGTCCCATGGGGTGCCGTCCGGAATCACATACCAGCGCTGGTCGCCGGCCGGTGATGACCAGGCCGCGACCACCGGGTCCCCCAGGGCATCGACCAGGATGGGGTGCAGCTCACCCGCAGCCAGGTGGTCCTCGGAGCCGGACCCTGCGCCGTGTTCCAGATGCATGCCGCGGAGCTGCAGACTCCACCACGGGTCATCCGCGGGGCGGGTGAGCAGCCGGATCGCGAGGTCCCTGTCGGCGCCGCTCAGGCCCGGCGCGATCGAGGGTCGCGTACCGGCAGGAAGGCGGCGAGCGACCACGCTCGTGAACAGGTCGCTGAGGTGGACGGACGCGTCGGCGGAGCCGAACACATTGTGGGTCCGGTCCTCGTCAACTTGGCCGATCACCGTGAGTACGAGAGCGAGTTCGCCGCGCCGACGGGCGCCGCCGAAGAGCCGCTTCATCCCTTCGTCGTCCTGATTGTGGACGTGGCCCGGTGACAGAGCGGCAGCGCAGTCACTGCTCTCCATGCCCAGCCACCTCTGCTGAAGGCCATGCCGCCGCCAGTCGACAGCTTCGAGAATCCGCAGGGATGTGGGGCGGTCCGCCCGCAGCCGCAAGGCCTGATCGCGGTCAGATCCGGGCTCTGGCTGGCCGATGTGGACCGGCACGAGACCGGAGGCTGTGCTGCTCACCGCCGGAGGTTAGCACCCTAGGGGGACGGAATTGGATACGACGGCGCCCGGTGGCACAGAGGGACATAATGCACGGCAGGAGCGGCGGGACTCGCTAGGAGGCCACCCGCCAACGCCTGTCAGCGGCGCCGACGGGAGAGTGCGCCAACCGCGAACGGGGGGGAGCCCATGGACGACGTTCGGGACCTGCTGGCCCAATACGGTCAGCTCACACGGCAGGACCGAGTCACAGCGGAGACGATCGGACGGATCATCCAGTCGCTGCTGCACCAGTCCGTCCCCCGAACGCAGGCCATCCCGCACCTCATGCTCGGCGAGACACTCTTCTTCATATTCGATGGCGGCCACTACCTCCTCACCTACACCGACCCAGACCGACCACGGAAAGACTGGGCAGCCTATCTCCGCCGCGTCCATGAATACGTCACGGACGACTTGCGCACGATGCACTCGCATTGGGTCCACGTCCACTGGCACCAGGAGCACAGCACGCCCGATGAGCAGATGATCGCCGCAATGTCGGGGCTCGGCGTCCTGGTGGACCGCACGCATCTGGAAGCGGCCGCGACCGGACTGCTCCCGCTCGCTCAACTGGTGCACAACCTCTACAGCCGACGCCTGTCCCATGCACCGCTAGCCCAACTGCTGGCCAGCGAAACTGCGGCACAGGCCTGGCACCTGAGCCCGCCCGCACGGCTGATCTCCCCGCCTGCCGTAGAGACCCGAACCTGGGCGGGAGTGGTGGCGGAGGTTCTCCTCATTGGGCAGCCTCAGCAGACCAGACCGACCGGACTGGCCTGGCTGAGCGACAATAAGCTGTTGATGACCTGCCAGGACGGCCTGCTAAACATCGACCTCACCCGCGGGCACGCCCACTGGCACCTCCCACTGCCCGGCTGCTACGGCGCGCCGCTCGTATGCGACGACGGCGTCGTATGGGTGATGTGCGGCTCCGCGCTGGTGCGCTGGAACCACGGAGAACTGGACGCCGTCGCGGGGGGCTTCGAAGACGGTGCGGTCCTTCTGCCCGGACCGGACGGCGAACCCTGGGTCCTGTCCGGATCCGGGGTCACCTTCGGATCTGGCGACGGGACTCTCGCACTGACGCGCGCCGGTGAACGGACAGGTGAGCAGATGCGGTACCCGATCACCTTTGAGGCAGCGGTGCGCTCGGCCGTGTGGCTGGACCGACGCCGGTTCTTCCTCGCCGCCTCCGGGCACAGCGCAGTGATCAACCTGGCCCGCACCACCGACGCCGGACAACGCGAGGAATGGATCCCCACCCCCGTGCACTTCCCCGCCCACGTGCTGCTCGCGGGCGCGGAAAGCGTACTGAGCGCGTCTTCCGACGGCAGCGGCAACACCGTCGCCGTGCATCGCACCGACCTCACCGTCCGAGACAGCGAACCCCTGGCAGAAGCCCGGCTCGGCGAAGTCTTGGGGCTCACCCAGCGACCCGGCGACGGGCCGGCCTACCTGCTCGCCTCTCTGCCAGACAACGATCACACCCACGTCCGGCTGATCCTGATGAGTCTCACCGGCTACCGCACTCCTGCGCCCAGGACATCCCCGGCCCGCGTCGCCCCCGCCGTCGGCTACGACGCGGTGAGCCAGTCAGCCCGGGGGGAGCGGCGGGACTACGGACTTGACAGACTGCCGCTGGCACGCGAGGGCCAAGCCGAGGTCTTCCGAGCCGTACACAAGGCGACCGACACCGTTGTGGCCTTCAAGCGGCGCACAAGCAAGGGCCAGAGGGCCGCACGGCGCATGAGCCGCGAGGTGGAGGCCGCACTACGATTCGGCGGCAACCCACACGTCATGCCGATCCTCGACTTCAGCCCCGATCACGACTGGTTCGTCATGCCGCTCGCGGAGGCCACCGTCGAGGACAAGCGGACGGAACTGCAAGACCCCACCCAGCTGCGGACCCTTGTGAGCGCCGTTGCCGCTGGCCTGGCAGACGCACACCGCAGTAAATGGATTCACCGGGACATCAAACCGTCCAACATCCTCTTTCTCGACGGCCGCTGGACGGTCGCCGACTGGGGCATCGTGCGCCGCGCCCGCGGTGAGACCAGCACCGCTGGCCTCCTGACCCGCGCCGGCATCGGCACCGAGGGCTTCGCCGCACCCGAACTGTCCGTCAACGGCCACAACATCACCCCCGCCAGCGACATCTACAGCCTGGGACAGCTCATCGGTTGGATCTTCACTGGCACGTGGCCCCAGGCGAACGTGCCCCTGCTGCCCCCGCCAGGGCCGTGGTACGGGGTCGTACGCCAGGCCACCCAACTCGACCCCGCCCAACGGCCCCAGGACGTCGACGCCTTCCTCGCCCTCGTCGAACGCATGACAGGCTCCCAGGACGAGTTCCCCTTCCAACGCGCCACACGCCTCCTTGAGGACGCCAACGAGCGGGACGACACCACCGCAGCAGCCCGGCTCCTCACCCTCGCCGCCGACCAGCCCGACTTTTACGAGCTGTACCTGGACGTAGTCACCAAACTCGATGTCCGCGCGGCAGAGACGGCACTATTCGCCAACCCTCAGCAGACGACCGCCGTCCTGAATGCACTGACCGAACACTCATCTGCCTACTGGGCCGCCCAGACAGAGGCCACCCGAGCCATCTGGTGGCTTCTCAATGTTGCTGGCCTCGCCGCGCAAGAGGAGCAGTGGCGTCTGCTTGACGCCGCAGTCCAAGGGATGTGCGCCTGGGACGGCCGTTGGGACCGGTGGGACCCGCGCAACAGCATCCGGGACTGGCTGATCACCTTGACTGGGGACGCCGCCGCTACCGTCGCCTCCGCACTCCGCGCCCAGCCGGCAGGCGCCCGCTTCTACGACGAAGTAATAGACGATCGCCGCGCCGACCTGGCCATCCGCAGCGCCATCCACGCAGCTCAGCGCACCTGAGCAGCGTGGCGCCTCGCGCAAGCCCCCAAGCTATCCACAGGCCGAAAGGCGGGCGGCAGCTCCCTCGTACGATGCTGCTGGAGTCTGTGGCCTGCGCCCGGTTGATCGGTAACTACTCGGCGATGACCATTGAGACCTCCGGACCAGCCGTTGCCGTCCTGCTCCAGGTCGCCGGCTTCGATGCTCATTGGGTTCGTCCGCCGGGGAAGGCCGACCTCAAGCCGGGAGACGTCGTCATGGAGATCCATTACCAGGAGGAGCTCCGTGCCGTGCCCCTCCCCGGATGCCTGACGATGACTCCGGGCTGGACGTTGCAGATGGGCCGCTCCGAACTAGATCGCTATATGATCGAGCTTGTCCAGCCGGGCACGTGGATTGCAAGGATGAAGCACCTGCTTGCCGCGCGCCGGGTCGGGCGACCCTGGCCGCACTACCGCAACGAGCACGAGGGCTGGCCTTAGCCTTCATAGGCGAAGTCCAAGAACCCATGGTGAGGCGTACGCGACTCGCTCCAGAATTTAACGGGCCCTTCTGGCCTATCGCGGTGCCTGACATTAGTCAAGACCAGATGTTGCTTAGCGCGGGAAATCGCAACGAAGAACTCAGATATCGCTGCAGTGGCATCGCCCCAGAAGAGCTGCTCTTCGACCCCGAGCACAACGACCTTCTCGAACTCCAGGCCCTTGCACTTGTGGATGGTCAAGAACCGGATGGCGTCCATCTCCGAAAGGCGCCGGAGAGCTTGGACGGCATCTCCGTCAACGGCAAGCTCCCGGTCGAATGCATCAAGCGCCTGCTCGATCAGATCGTCGAGCCGGGTGCCCTGCTGGTACCCGGTTGACAACGCGGCCAACGTTGGCCGCGACACCAGCTGTAGGAACTCGTAGACAAGGGTCCTCCACACCGCGGGCTCTGCCGCCTTAAACGTAGGGTCACGTACGACCGCTCGGGCCTCGCTGATCATCCGCTTCAACTGGCCGTCGAAGCGAGATGCCTCGTCGTCGGACGTGCTCGATCGGTTAGTGATCCTCATGAGTTCGGCGTACGCGTCGGGTTGCTTGCCGCCAGCGATCACTCGAATAAAGTTGAACACGAGCGCAGCTGCTGGTTCCGCGGTGAGGTCCTGGCTGTCTTGTTCGTTACGGAAGGGGATGCCGCGATCTGCGAGTTCACGGCCGAGGAGGGCCGCGACCAGGTGCGGCTGCTGGCGTACGAGGATGGCGATCTCGCTTGGTGCCGTCCCTTCGTGGAGCCAGCTGTCAATGAGCTGCGCGACGGCTTGCGCCTCGTCCTGGCTGGTTTCGAAGGACAGCACTTCGATGACGCCCTCATCTCCGGTCAGCTCCTCGTCGGGGCTGACCGCTCCAGAGTCCATCTGAGCGATCATTCGGTTCTGCATCCGCCGCAGTCGGGGGGCGGAGCGGAAGTTCTGGTACAGCGGCATTGGTTGGGCCGAAAAGTCGTCGGCGAAGGTTTGCAGCACTCCGTCCAGTGCGCCGGCCCAGGCCATGATTCGCTGCTTGGTGTCGCCAACTGCGGTCAGGACGGCCGTGCTCTGGCCGAATGCTGCCTTTATCAGTCGGTACTGCTGGCCGGTGCAGTCTTGAAACTCGTCGAGGAAGACGTGGCTGTACGTCTGGCGGATGCCTCCTCGAGCGTAGGTGCTGGTCTCGATGATCTCCAACGCCAGGGGGACGAGGTCGTTGAAGGTGATCTGCTCGCCCTGGATCCGGTTGGCAGGATCGATCCGGTAGTCCGGGTTGAGCGCGTTGCTTCCGGTCAGTGCGGGCCGGTAATTGTCGATCAAGCGCTTGGCGAAGGCATGGAAGGTGAAGCTGTCGAACCTGGCTGCGAGCCGCGTGCCAGAGCGACGGCGAACGCGCTCTCGCAAGTTGCGGGCGGCGTCGACCTTGAACGAAACCGCCAGGATCCTGCGCGGGTATGGGCACTGTCCAGTGCGCAATAGAAAGTCCGCTCGTTGGGCGAGCAGCTCTGTCTTCCCAGCTCCTGGTCCCGCGGAAACAACCACGTTCCTGTCCGACGTGGTGACGGCCGACAACGCGTTGGGTTCGAGGACCAGACCGTCGACGGGGCGCCACTGGTTAGGGCGGATCATTCCGGCAGCTCCGCTAGTTTCGTTCGCACCTGCTCGACCAGCCGAACGAGCACGTCGGGGAGGTTCTTCAGCAACTGCTGGTCATTCAGGTCTGCGAGAGCGGACAGGTGGGCAGCGGGCTTGCTTCCGAGATCGAAAATGCTGTGGTAGTCAGCGAAGAGCGCGCTGATGTCCGCGGGGAGGCGGCCTTCGTTCGCGTGGCTCTTGCCGAGTACAGCCACGATGGTGGTTTCGTCCGGCTCGGTAGGACTGACGCCGTAGGCGTCGGGATAAGCCGCCATCAACATCAGGTCGAGGTCGACCGGGTGAGAGAAGAAAACACCTTGCTCCTCCAACGCTTCAACAGGGCTGCGCCCGTTGAAGCGAGCATCTACCAGGGTTGGGAAATCGCAGTCGTCATTCCACTTGGGGAGTTTGTTGATCTGCTCTTCTGTGTAGGTCTCCGGGCGAACTGCGTTGATCTGTTTCAGCGCGTAGCGCACCCGCCCCCAGCCGGCCTGGTAGCGGCCAGCGTCAAGGTCAAGCAGCGTCACGTGCGGGATCTGCAGTTCGTTGAGAAGGCGCCAGAAGTGATTCACGTGCCGACCGCCCAGGGGGACCACCGAAACGGATGCGTCGTCCTCCGTGAGTCCGAAGGCCGCTAGGACACGGGGCAAGACCACTTGCTCGCTGTCGCCTTCACCGAGCACGACCAGTCGGGAGAAGTACAGCTCGGGGTAGGCCTCCACTGCCTCCCGTACGTACTTAGCGGCTCCCTCCTGCTCCTCGGGCAGGACGATGCGGTGGATCGTCGTTTCCCGGGCAGCGTTCAACCTGAGGAAGCAGATTGTGCGGGGATCGACGCGACGCAGGAGGGTGGACGCATGCGTGGCGATGAGGGCCTGCATGTCTCCGTGTGCGCAGGCACCCCGAAGTTGGCGGATGATTCGACCGAGGTACTGCGGCGCGAGGCTGTTCTCGGGCTCCTCAAGCGCGATGACGGTGTGCACAGGCGGGCGTAGGCGGTCGGCGTCGATGGAGGGCTCCTCGCCGTTGAGAACCCGCCGGGCGAGGGACTGCCAGGCAAGCACGAGCGAGATGTACAGCAAGGACTTCTGTCCGTCACTCAGCCGCTCGTAAGGCAATGGTGACCCGTTGGGCGTGGGCGAGAAGGTCACAGTGAGCAGGCGCAATACACTCTCTAGTTCGCCTCGCCCGAAAGCGATCGACGGCTCCCTGAAGTACGCGCCGCGGTGCAGCCCGTGCCACTCGTCGGCTAGTCGAACACCGATGCTCGCTACCGTGGCGTTCTCGCCTAGCGATGAGGTGATTTGAGCAGTAAGGCCACTCAGCGTCTCACGCTCGGCAGTCCAGTCAGTGGCCCGCAGGACCCGCCCGATGAGCGATGCCGTCGTGTACGAGACATGGTCGGCGGGGTCCCGACGAGCCGGAAGGTAGTGCACCTCAATGTGCCCACGGTCATACCGTGACATGTCTGATCGGCGAGTCGGCTCACCCGAATCATCCGACTCCAGCACGTACTCGATCTTCTCGTCGATGACACCGTCCGACGCCAGCGACGCAGTCAATCGGACACGGGTTCGCGGAACCCCGTCGGCGGTAGCGATTGCCATATGGGAGAAATTCGGTGGAACCGATGCATGATCCCCGTCGGCTCCTGCTTCCGGGAACTCGACATCCACCTCCAGCCACAACGTCGGATCCCCGGCTTGCAAATCGCCTGCGGATTGAGCGGCGGGCACATGGAAATCCTCATGTCGAATCTTACGCTGAGCCTCCAGCGGGCTGAATAGCCGCGACAATGCCTCAAGAACAGTGGTTTTACCTGAGCCGTTGGGACCGAGGACATACGTCAGATCATCAAGATCAATTTCCGTCAGTTCCGGACCGAAGGACTGGAAGTTACTCAGCCGCAACGTCGTAATCTTCATCGGCTCCACTCCCCGTTAATTCATACATGTCATTTTACGCAAAAGCGACCACTTGATGAGGGCTGGCGGCCTGGTGCGCCGACCTCGTCAGTCATCCTCGGACGGGATCCATGCGGCGGGTACAAGTGCTTGTCCATCGCGCCGACGCCACCGATGCACGACGTGGTCACTGAAGGCCGGATCTTCAAGGTCTGCGTGCTCCATAACGATGACCTGCAGCTTCCCGTCGAGCCTGCGGAGCGTCCGGTGGATGGCGTTGAAGATGTTCAGAAGCAGGACCCGGTCATCACTCTCAAGCACTTCTTCGCCAACGTGATCGGGCGGGAAGTACACCTGCGAAGGTTGGTCAAGAATGAGCACGCCTGGCACGGGGCTGGCGTTCTCGGCGAACCACTCGTGCAGGCTGAGGAGCGTGGCCACGTGGTACCCGAGATGGTTGTCACCGCTGCCCATATCCCTCAAGGGCACCGGCCCCTCCACGGTGTCAGCCACCACGGTGAGGCGGTTGACATCGAGGCGAATAGGCGAGCTGGAGTGTTCCAGAGCGAGTTCGAGGGCCTTCTTCCTGATCTCCACGTTGATCAGTGACAGGAAGCTGGTCAGGCGGTCGCCTTGAACATCTTCGCTGAGAAGCGTCTCCAACTCGGCAATCCGTGTCCGAAGCTCTTCGGTTCGGTCTTCCATCCTAGGGCCGACAGCGAGTTGGGCCGCCGTGTCCAGGTAAAGGCTGATACGGCCTTGCACTATGGCAGCACGTCGTACGTCGTCGGGTTCTTGGTCGAGGATCCGGGTCGCTGCGGTGACCTCGTTGATCTCTTCTTGATTGCGGGCGAGTTCCGAGCGGAGTTCCTGAAGCTGGCCCTCTTCGTGGCTGATCATCCGTTCGATAGCGGGCGTGTCGCTGCGGATGGCGTTCAGGTCACCTTGGAGATGGAGCAGGTCGGCGGTCAACGCCATGACGGTGGCATGGGCGGATCTGACCGGGCTGTCGCAGACCGGGCACTGTTCAGCAGCGGATGCCTCTGGATCGCGCTTCAGCAGGCCAAGGGTGGCCAGCCGTGCGCGCTGCTCGTTGGCTTGGTCGGTGAAGTCACTGTTCTCCGCCAGGGCGGCCTTGAGGTCGGCGATCCGGACTCGTGCTCTGCTGACCCGACCGCGCAGCTCGGCACGGTGGGCGCGCAGCTCGGTGAGAGGGTCATCAGTCCCGCCTGGACCCGGCCGTGGGCCCCTTTGGAGGAGTGCCTCACGTAGAAGGCGCAGGACGCCTTCGGCGGTCACCTCGTGGCCATGGGGAGGGTCCACGAGACGGGCTTCGATGGCCTCGGTGAGCAGGGCCTGTGCCTGCCCAGTGGCAGGGGCGAGGTTACTCGCGGTGGCCAGCTTGGCTTCGTGGTCGGATAGATCCCGCCGGGCGAGGCGTAGTCGACTGCGGAGAAGCGCCTGCTCACGGTCTGTCGCGCCAAGGAAGTAGGGGATGACGCCCCGGATGGTGTTCGGCCTCCACTCTTCGCCTTGCGAGTGGAAGAGCACATCTTCGTTGGCGATCTCGTTCTGGGCCTGGAAGCAGAAGAACAGTGCATGTCGGACGGAGGGCGCGATGAGTGTTGCGCGGCCGACGGCGGGGACGCGGATATTGCGGTCGATGCCGCAGAAGTCGCTCAACAGACCCTTAGCGACGTCCCTCGGGGTGACGAAGCGAAGCTCGTTCAGAGGCGGCGGCAGCGAGCCGGGCGTCTGCGAGAGGATGCAGAGGACGGTGCTGACACCGCCCTTGGCTTCCGGGGCGCGGCGGGCGACAAAGAGCTGCTCTCCAGGCTTGACGAGGGTGATCGCGAATGTGCTGACGTATTCACGGACCTTGCCGGACTTCACTGGATAGCCGGCGCTGGCCAGGCAGTAGTCGATGATCGTCAACAGGGCGCTCTTCCCGCGGCGGGAGTCGCCGGTGACGATGTTGAGACTGCCTGGCTCGAAGGGCACGGTGTGCACCTGGCCCGGCTTCTTGCCATAGATAGTGACCGCTTTGATCTGAAAGGTCACGGCTTGACTCCGAAGAGGGTCAGGACGGTGCCAAGACTGCCGGTGCTGGGAAGCCAGCGTCCGAGCATGAGGGCTGCCCGTTGGATGTCCACGGTCTGTGGTGTGCCACCACTAGGGGTCTTGGCCAGCGCGCGGGGCACGGGGATGAGGCCGGCAGCAGTGCAGTGCAAGACACGGGACTGAAGGGCGAACAGAAGACCTGGCCTGACCACGTCGGCGAGGAGCGCGGCGTTGCGAGACATCTCGACGCGCACATGCTCGTTCGCCTCGAGCCACCCCATCAGCCCAGTGCCAGTCGTTGCTGGCAGCGCTGCCCGGATGGCAGGCTGCAAAGCCATGACGCTGGCTGTCACAGCTACGGGAAGCGGGCATGCGGCGGCGTACTCCTTGTCGTAGCCCTGAACAGCGCGGGTACACAGGACCCCGGTGAATGCAGGGTTATATAGGGCCCGTTCCTCACGGCTGAGCTGCATCAGCGGGCCCCGGTGGGCTCAAGGAGCTCCATGAGGCGCGCGGAGAAGTCCGGGTGCCATCCGACTTTCAGTTCGTCGGCGAGCATGTGATACGAGCCTTTGGTGACGAAGATTTCGTCACAATCTGCGCGAATCGGGAAGCGGGCCTCTCGATCGACCCAGCGGTAGATCAGCCTGGCTTCCTTCTTCTTCTCCTCCTCGGAAGCCTCGAACCCGAGGTCCTCCGCCATCTCGGCGAAACGCGACTGCCATTCCTCAACGAGCCTGCGCTCGTACTTGCCAAGCTCACCCGCACGCAGCAAGTTCTCGGCGGACCAGCGGGACCGCTGGGTGAAGGCACGGACGTAGTCCCTCACCGCGAGACCGATCCGTTCATCTCCGACACCAATCAGCGCGAGCTGGCGGACAAACTTCCTGTCGGCTGAGCGGGAGGCGTCGGAAGTCATGTCGGAGATGTCGGGGTCGATCGGCAGATTGTCGTAGCGGAACTGTCGCTGCAGGTCGGAGAGCCGCTCATCGAATTCGACGCCGGTGACCGGACTTCCTCCTGGGGTCTGCATCTGCTCGATCACACGGTCGTAGAACCAGCCTTCCAACCTGGCAAGGAAGGCCTTCGCCGCATCGTGGCCGACCGCGAAGGCCGCGAGGCCCTTCAACGCGTCTCGGACCTCGGTGATGTCCTGAGTGCCTCCAAGGACTTCGATGCGGGAGATCAAGGACTGCTGCAGCGGCCTATCCCCCAGATCCAGATCATCGAAGGCCTCAAAGCACTTTGGAAGGGACCCCTTCTTCGCCTTCGACGCCTTACGGGCCTCGCGGAGCAAGTGCAGAGCGCGGTCTTCATCGCGATGCTGGCTGCTTCGAGGCTGCAGGCAGAAGGCTGCACTGCCTTCAGGAAGCTCAGCTGTCGTCAGCAGGAACAGTTTCGTCTCAGTGAGCGCGATCCGGTCGGACTTGGCGGCCTCCGCCCAGATCCGCAACGTCTTCCAGAGGTCCTCGGACAGATCGGTCATGCGAACGCCCTCGGCGCGCTGCTTGAGCTGGACCAGGCTCCTATCCGGGCCCCGTTGGATTTCGATGTCGTCAGCTGCTTCGACCGCAACGTCCCAATCCATGCCGCCGCTCATCCACTGCTCGATACAGATGTGCAGCGCCTTCGCGAACTGAAAAAGGTATCCGAGTGCCGACGCCGACGCCTCATACTGCTCACCCGTGTCTGTCATCGTCCACTCTCCCCCCCAGACCGACCCGGCGATCATTCCACGGAGGTGAACGCCGCGCCCATAGCGATGCGCAAAGAGGAGCAGCGAATTAGGGCGATGAGGACCGCTTCACCCTCCTGGGCACCCTCCGCATATGCCCCCTCCTCGGGCTTCCAGCTGCGGGGACCCCAACCTGAACACACCCACTTGACAGGGAACACCACCGCCGCCCTGACCCGGTCGCGGCTCTCCACCAGGCTCTTGTCCGGCAGCCCCACCAGGGTGAAGGCGGCCACTCCCGGCTCTAGATCCGCCTGGACCTCGACCACCACGCCCTCGACACCCACCAGTGCCACCGAGCACGCTCGCGCGAACCCCATCAGGCCACCCCCCGCGCGTGCTCGATCTCGGCCGCGCCGCGCCGGGGCAGCACCACTCCGATGAGATCGATCCGCACTCCGCCGGGCGGCGGACCGCCGCACCGCTCCAGCCAGCAGGCCGCGAGCCGTCTGAGCCGGTCCGCCTTCTCCTCGGTGACCGCGGCCATCGGATGTTCGAACGAACCGGCCCTGCGGGTCTTCACCTCACAGACGACGAGCACCGCGCCGCCCCGGGCATCGCTGTCCCGGGCCACGATGTCGATCTCGCCCGTTCTGCCGCACCGCCAGTTGCGGGCCAGTACGGTCATTCCCGCCTCGGCCAGTCTGCGCGCGGCCAGCTCCTCGCCGTACCGCCCCAGAGCCCTGGTCGCACTCGCCGCGTTCGCAGCGCCAGTCGCCTTTGCCGTGCTCGCAGCGCTGGTCGCGTTCATCGCGTTCGTCGCGTTCATTTCGGCACCACCTCCGGCACCGACTGTGACGCGACCGCCCGCAATGAGTGGATCTTGGTGGACAAGTCACCGACTGTGGATAACCCGGCCACCCTCGCGGGTGACCGGCCGCCGCCCGGTCCAACGCCCCGGCCGCCGCCACGGCAAGCGCACCGGCGCGACCGCCCGGCTCAAGCCCGTCAGCCGCCGGGCAGTTCGAGGTCGCTCTTGTTCAGCTCCTCGATATTCACGTCCTTGAACGTGAGCACCCGGACCTGCTTGACGAACCTGGCCGGCCTGTACATGTCCCAGACCCACGCGTCCGCCATCGTGACCTCAAAGAAGACCTCACCCTGCACCGAGTGCACCTGCATCTCGTAGTCATTGGTGAGATAGAAACGACGCTCGGTCTCGATCACATATTTGAACAGACCGACGACATCGCGGTACTCCCGGTAGAGCTTCAGCTCCATCTCGGTCTCGTACTTTTCGAGGTCCTCGGCGCTCATGGCATGTTCCCCTTCAGCCGTACGTCCCCCCATTGTGCTCCGACGCCCCGCACCCCTAGACGATTTCGGGCGCGAGGACCACCGGCGTATCCGGAGGACCCTCTTCGAGCAGCGTACGCAGCAGTTCGGCGAGCCTGGTCGGGTACACCGTCTCACGCGCCGCCAGCAGTTCGGCGGAGGTCCACCACCTCAGCCCCGCGACGCTGCGCAGCTCCAGCTCCGTCAGCCCGTCCGCCGAGGTCTCGGTCTGCGCCGTACGTGCCAGGAAGTACCACTCGTCCTGGTCCCAGCGTCTCCCGTCGAAGGGAAAAGAGCAGATCCGGCGCCAGAGCACGGGCCCCAGCTCCACCTGTGTGATACCCGTCTCCTCCGCCAGCTCGCGGAGCGCGGCCTCCTCGCGGGTCTCGCCGCCCTCCAGGCCGCCGCCGGGCGTGAACCACCAGTCGTCGCCGGGATCGTCCGGCTCGAATCCGTGCAGCAGCAGAATCCGGTCCTGGGGATCGAGCAGCACCACCCGGGCCACCTTCCGCAGCTCCCCCTCGGCCGGAGTGCGCGGCTCCCCCTCAGCGGACACCGGCGGACGCCCCTTCACGTGCCCCGCGGGCCCTGCGCGGCGCCGACAGCCACCGCGCGACCGGTCCGTACGCCGCGCCGCCCAGAATCAGCAGGGCCCCGCCCAGAATCGCCGCCGCGACCAGCTTCACCGGCCCCGCCCCGGACACTCCGCCCGGCAGCGCCGCGAACGCCTCCGGCCGGCCGACCAGACTGCCCGCCGGCCACACCACGGCATCGACACGCGCGTCCACCGACGCGAGCGGTACGGAGCCCTGTGCCTGGTCCTGGAGATGGACGCGGGAGTCCAGCGAGCCGCTGCGCTCATCTCCAAGCAGAAAGAGTTGCCCCTCGGGCACCTTCGCGCTGAATTCGGTCGTGGACGCCTGCCCGCCGGGCATTCCCTGGACGTACGGCTCACGAACGGGCTTGCCGTTCACGGTGAGCCTGCCGTCCGCGTCGCAGCAGGCGACCGTGTCGCCACCGACCCCGACCACGCGCTTCAGCATCGGCAGGTCGCCCCAGTCGGCGTCGCTGAAGACCACCACGTCCCCGCGCCGTACGTCACTGCCGGATATCCGCTGGGCCAGCACCCGGTCGCCCGCCTTCACGGTCGGGCTCATCGAGTTGGTGGGAACGGCGTACGGCCGGTACTCCACGGCTCCCCAGACGAAGCCGCCGAGGAAGAGCACACAGCCGACGGCCACGGCCAGCCCCGACAGCACACTGCCGAGGCGACCGTGGCCGCCGCTCACCGCTTCCGGCACCGCTCCGGGCTCCGTACGCCGGGTCCCCTGGCGTCCGGTCCCTTGAAGCCCGGTTTCCTGACGCCCGGTCCCCGGTTGTCCCGGCCCCGGGCTTCCCGTCCCGACCGTCCCGCTTGTGCCGCTCATCCCAGCGCTCCCCCCGTTCCGGAGAATGGCCGCCCCACGCCTCCGTAAAGAGGTCTCGGACGGCGGTCCGGGACCGCACCCTACCCGGCGGTACCCCCGCCGGTCAGCCTCCGCCTGCGCCACAGCACGACCGGCAGCGCTCCGGCCACCCCGAGGGCGCCCGGAACGGCCGTGGAAGCGGCGGCGCTCAGCCCGGACTGGTCGAAGGTGTCCGGCACCGGAAGGAAGGACCACCGGTTGACCGGCCAGGCGACGACAAAGGCGCGTCCGACGACCTCGTCCGTGGAGACCGTGCCCCGGCCGAACAGCTCCTGGTGGTAGCGCGAGTCCAGCGAGTTCTGCCGGTGGTCGCCCATGACCCAGATCCGGCCCTCGGGAACCTTGATCGGCCCGAACGGCTCGTCGTCACAAGGAGTGTTGCCGGGGTAGATGTACCCCTCCTCGTTGAGCGGATGTCCATTGACCTGGACCTTTCCGCCCTTCTTGCACTCCACCGTGTCACCGCCGACCGCGATGACGCGCTTGATCAGATCCTTCTCCTCGGAGGAGGGCATCAGACCGATGAAGCTCAGAAAGTTCTGCACGATGTTCGGACTGGGGGTGGGCGTGCCCTCCAGCCAGCCACCGGGGTCATGGAAGACCACGACCTCGCCGCGCTCCGGCTCGGAGCCGAACCACGGGGTGAGCTTGTCCACCAGGACCCGGTCGCCCCGCTGGAGGGTGTCCTGCATCGAGTCCGAGGGAATCGAGAACGCCTGCACCAGGAAGGTCTTGATCAGCAGCGCCAGCAGCAGCGCGATACCGATCAGCAGGGGCAGTTCCTTCCAGAAGGAACGCTGCGGGCGCGCCGCCGTGGATCCACCGTCGTCGGGCCCGGATCCGTCACCGCCCTGCCCGTCGCCCTGGTGACTCCCCGCCACGTGCGCGTGGTGCGCCGCGTGAGTCGTACCCGTACGTTCCGTCGTATCGTCCGTCACTGCTTCGGGCGACTCGGCGAGCTGCTCGCGTCCCTCTTCGGGACCATCGTGTCCGGATCGTGCGCCGACCGCCACGTCCCCCACATCCACTCCTCACTCCGTGCGACTGCTCCGCGCGATTACGCGGCGCGATCGCCTGCCACCGATACGGGACAGGCCCACCACTCCCATAACGAGCGGGAGTTCCGCAGGGCTCGGGAGCCGGATCAATCCGTTGAGATCCTGGGAAGACACACTATTCGACGCTCCCCGCGCCGTCGTCGGCGCGGCACGCGCGTCCGGCACCGAAGCGTACGTCTCCCGCTCCTCCAGGCCGCGCCAGTGGTCGAACGGCCAGGCGATGACGACGGCCCGGCCCACCACCCCGTCCTCGGAGACCGTGCCGCGGTACTCCTCCTTGAGATGGAAGCGCGAGTCGGCCGAGTTCGACCGGTGGTCGCCCATCACAAAGATCCGCCCCTCCGGCACCTGGACCTGGAACGGGATCTGCGAGGGCGCGTTCTGCGGGTGCAGATACGGCTCGGTCAATGGCACACCGTTGACCGAAACTTTGCCGTCCTTGTCGCAGCAGGTGACGGTGTCGCCGCCGACCGCGACAACTCGTTTGATCAGATCCTGCTCGTCGGCGGAGGGCAGCAGTCCGATGAAGGTCAGCGCTTGTTTGACCTGTTTGACGACGACCGGTGAGTTGTCCGGCGGGGGCTGCTCGTCGTCGAGCCAGCCGCCCGGGTCCTTGAACACCACCACGTCGCCGCGCTCGGGCTTGGAGCCGAACCAGGGGGTCAGTTTGTCCACCAGGACGCGGTCGCTGATCCTGATCGTCTGCTCCATGGACCCCGAGGGGATCACAAATGCCTGCACCAGGAAAGTTTTGAGGACGAGTGCGATCAGCAGCGCCACGGTGATCAGAATCGGTATCTCGGCCATCGCGGACCTGCGGCGGCGCCGCTTGACCCGGCGGGCGAGCTTGCGCCGCTCCGCACGGCCCGGAAGCGCCCGGCCGCTGGTGGGCCGGGTGCCGGTGGGCAGTCTGGTGTCCGAGCCATGGGCCGCGGGCCGGCCGCGCTTACCCATGGGCGCCGTCCGGAGCGGGTACGTCCTGGAGGCCCGGAGCGGGTGCGTCGTGAATGCCCGGAGCCGGTACGTCCCGGAAGGCGTCGGAGTGCTCCAGCGAGGACAAGCGGCCCAGCGGCCAGCCGATCCAGTCCGCCCGTCCGACGACCTTGTCGACGGGCACCATGCCGCCGCCCGGGTCGCCGAGATGGTCCCTGGAGTCGCGCGAGTTGGCCCGGTGGTCGCCCATGACCCACAGGGTGCCCCGTGGTACGACGATGTCGAAGGGGACCCGGGAGGGCGTGTCCCCGGGGTACAGATAGCGCCGCTCGTCCACGGCCCGGCCGTTCACCTCGACCCTGCCCCCCTTGTCGCAGCAGACCACCCGGTCGCCCCCGACGCCGACGACGCGCTTGACGAAGTCGGTCTCGGCGGGCTCGGCGAGCCCCAGAGCCGCGGCGGCCCCGTGCAGCAGCCCGATGACGGGGTTCTCCTCCGGCGGCTCCTGGACAAAGGACCCGGTGCCGTCGAAGACGACCACATCACCGCGCTCCGGCCCGGTATCGGAACGGTACGCCAACTTGTTGACGAGCACCCGGTCGCCGACCTGGAGCGTGGGCTCCATCGAGCCGCTGGGAATCAGGAAGGGCTGCACCACGAAGGCGCTGAAGAGCAGGACGGCGACCGCGCAGAGGAGCCCGGTCAGCCCGGCCCTGCGCCACGAAGGGCCGGACGCACCGAACAGGCCGGACAGCCCGGAGAGGCCGGGGACTCCTGAGGGCCCGGAAATCCTCGACAGCCCCGGGAGCCGGGAGAACCCTCGTACCCCCGTCGCCCGCGGCGCCACGGCTGCGGCGGTCGACAGACCCTCTGACGCACGCACGGAGCGCGACCGCCCTCCCGTCCCCAGTGGGGCTCCGGAAGAGCGGTCGCGCTCCGTGTGCTGTGCTTCGGTGTCCATCGGGGCCAGAGCTTATCCGGCGCCCCTGTGGACCCGGGCGCGACGTGACGAATGCCCCGTCGGCCGCGCGGCTCAGTTGTCGCGCTTCTCCTTGATCTTGGCGGCCTTGCCGCGCAGCTCGCGCAGGTAGTAGAGCTTGGCGCGACGCACGTCACCGCGGCTCACCAGCTCGATCTTCTCGAAGATCGGGCTGTGCACCGGGAAGGTGCGCTCGACACCGACGGAGAAGGAGACCTTGCGGACCGTGAAGGTCTCGCGGACGCCCGAGCCCTGGCGGCGGATGACCACGCCCTTGAACTGCTGGATACGGGAGCGGTTGCCCTCGATGACCCTTACGTGCACGTTGACCGTGTCACCGGGGCGGAAGGCGGGGAGGTCGCTGCGGAGCGACGCGGCGTCGACGGTGTCGAGCAGGCTGGACATGACGGTTCTGCTTCCTCGCCGATGCCACAGGTCATCGGCGGATGTCTGGAGGAGAGTTCTGGGTGCCGTTCGCGTCGGGCGGGCGTCGTTCCCCCTGTGGCAGGGGCGCACACCGGACGTACGGCAGCGGCCTATTCTTCCATGGCCTCGGGCCTGCGCCAAAATCGGCCACCCGGCTCGGGTGCCCAGCCCAGGATCGAGAGAATCTCGCGGTCCTTCTTGTCGAAGGCCTTCGGGTCGCAGCGCTCGATCAGATCGGGCCGGTTGAGTGCCGTACGCCGGAACGCCTCGTCCCTGCGCCAGCGCGCGATACGGCCGTGGTGGCCGCTGAGCAGGACGTCCGGGATGGAGCGCCCACGCCACTCGGGCGGCTTGGTGTAGACCGGGCCCTCCAGCAGGTCCGCCATCGCGCCGGGGGCGAAGGAGTCGTCACGGTGCGACTCCGCGTTGCCGAGGACCCCGGGCAGCAGCCGGGCCACCGCCTCGGTCATGACCAGTACGGCGGCCTCCCCGCCGGCCAGGACGTAGTCACCGATGGACAGCTCGAAGACCGGCAGACGAGTGGCGTACTCGTCCATGACCCGGCGGTCGATGCCCTCGTACCGCGCTGGGGCGAAGAGCAGCCAGGGCCGCTCGGACAGCTCGACGGCCACTTCCTGGGTGAACGGGCGGCCGCTGGGGGTGGGGACGACCAGGGCGGGGCCGTGCGCCCCGGTCTCGTATCCGCCCGCCAGGATCTCGTCGAGGGCGTCGCCCCAGGGCCCGGTCTTCATGACCATGCCGGGCCCTCCGCCGTACGGGGTGTCGTCGACGGTGCTGTGCCGGTCGTACGTCCACTCCCTGAGGTCGTGCACATGGACGTCGAGACGGCCGCGCGCGCGGGCCTTGCCGACCAGCGAGACGTTCAGCGGCTCCAGGTACTCGGGGAAGATCGTGACGACGTCGAGTCTCATGAGCCGTCCCCGCCGGACGCGTCGCGCTCACCGGCGACTTCCGCGCGGTCGTCGATCAGACCGGGCGGCGGCTCGATGACGGCCCGCTGCTCCTCCAGATCGATCTCCGTGACGATCTCCTCGACGAACGGGATCATCACCTCGCTGCCGTCGGGCCGTTCCACGATGAACAGGTCCTGCGAGGGCAGATGCGTGATCTCGGTGATCCTGCCGATCTCGGTGCCATCGGCGAGCACCACGTCCAGGTCCATGAGCTGGTGGTCGTAGAACTCGTCGGGGTCCTCCGGGAGTTCCTCGGGATCGACCTCGGCGATCAGCAGCACATTGCGCAGCGCCTCGGCGCCCGTACGGTCCCGTACGCCCTCGAAGCGCAGCAGCAGTCTGCCGCTGTGCACCCGGCCCGACTCGATCGTGAGCGGTCCGGCCTGCGCCGGGTCCGTGGCGAGTACGGCGCCGGGTCCGAGCCGTACTTCGGGCTCGTCCGTACGCACCTCTACGGTGACCTCGCCCTTGATCCCATGGGCGCGGCCCACCCGCCCGACCACCAACTGCACTACAGGCACCTTTTCTTTTCCGAAAGCAGCAAAGGCCGGAGAAGGCGGTGTGGCCCTCCCCGGCCCGTGCCGGTGTTCCAGCTCTGTCAGCGAACCTGGTCCACATCGACGAGGTCGACACGGATGCCACGGCCGCCGATGGCGCCCACGACGGTCCGCAGAGCGCGTGCGGTGCGGCCGTTGCGACCGATCACCTTGCCGAGGTCGTCGGGGTGGACCCGGACCTCCAGCACACGGCCACGGCGCAGGTTGCGCGAGGCGACCCGCACGTCGTCCGGGTTGTCGACGATGCCCTTCACGAGGTGCTCGAGAGCCTCCTCGAGCATGCTCAGGCCTCGGTCGACTCGGCGGCGGCCGAGGACTCGGTCCCGGCTTCGTCGGCCTTCTTGTCGGACTTCTTCGCCTTCTGGGTGATCGCCTCACCCTTGGGCTCGTCACCGGCGTCCTTCGCGGCGGCCTCGAAGAGGGCGCGCTTGTCGGCCTTCGGCTCCGGCTGGAGCAGCGGCGCGGGGGCCGGCAGACCCTTGTGCGCCTGCCAGTCGCCGGTGAGCTTGAGGATCGCGAGGACCGGCTCGGTCGGCTGGGCGCCGACGGACAGCCAGTACCGCGCGCGGTCCGAGTCGACCTCGATGCGCGAGGGGTTCTGCACCGGGTGGTACAGACCGATCTCCTCGATGGCCCGGCCGTCGCGGCGGGTACGGGAGTCGGCGACGATGATGCGGTAGTGAGGCGAACGGATCTTGCCCAGACGCTTCAGCTTGATCTTGACTGCCACTGGAGTGGTGTCTCCTGGTCTTGACGTGGTTGGGCACAACGGGATGCCGCGTGGGGTTGCGGTACCCGATCCGCCCGATGGACGCGTCAGCCGGAGGAGAGAGGGGTCCTGTGCGACTGTCGAGTACAGCTCGCCATTCTGCCACACGCGCGCACCACGGCAGGACGTCGCGGGTGTCCCGCACCGGTGCCCGGGTGTTCAGCTCGCGGCGCCGACGACTTCCGGGATACGGAACGGCTTCCCGCAGCCGCCGCACATGATCGGCGCCTGGGCGAGGACCGAGGGAACGACCCGTACGTTTCTGCCGCAGTCGCAGACCGCTTTGACGCGGACCCCGCCACCGGACGAGCCGTGCCGGGCGGCCGGACCGCGGAAGCTGCGCTTGGTGTCGGCGGCCGTCGCGACCGTGTGCGCCTTGAGGGCGCGCTGGAGCCGCTCGATGGTGGGGCGATATCGGCGCTTGGCCTCGGGACTGAGCGAGACCAGGGAGAAGCCGCTGCTGGGATGCGGCTCCTCGGGATGGTCGAGGCCCATCTCCTCGGCGATCGCAAGGAATCGGCGGTTGTGATAACGGCCCGCTCGCGAGGTGTCGCGGACACCTCTGGCTGCGGCGATGCCATGGACCGCTTCATGAAGCAGTCGTTCGAAGGAGAGCTCCGCGCCGCAGGCGGACGAGGACTCTCCGATCAGGGACTCTGGCGCGGCGAGATCCGGCAGCTCGGGGTGGGACCGCTGAATATCGGCCCACGCCTGTGCCAGCTCTGCGGCGAGAACAGGTGGTGTCGTGCTCACGTCGTGAACAACGAGCCGGAGCCCTCCCGGGTTCCATTACGGGGCATCCCAAATAATTTTCACGTACCCGTCAGTTGCCATTGATGCGTCCTGACGAGGGCGGGTGCGTCGAACTGCGGAGAAGCCTCACAGCTCGCCCCAAGGTGGTACGTAGCGCCGCGTACGCAGGGACGCGTAGACGATCTACGTCTGGCCGGTCTTCTCGCTGTCTTCGCCGTCCCCGCCGTTCGCCGGGCGGCGTACGCGGGCGGGCGGGGGCACGGGGCCGGGGCGGCGCCCTGCGGTAACGGGGCTCGGGCCACGACGGCGACAGTACCGGGAGCGCTTTCTTTTTCCGAAACCGCCCCGCCCCGGCGCCCGGACCACCACTCGTTTTCAGCCCCGGGCGCCGCTTCCAGCGGATCACGCCGGGGCCGAGGGATCATGCCGGGGACCCTTGCCAGTATCCAGAATCCTGTTTACTGTCTCGTCCGTGACCGGCCTGGATGAGCGTTTTCTGACCCGTAATGGCCTGGCGGCACGGCAGCTCGCCGTGCTGCTGCTGAACCACGAACCGGACACCCGGCTGCCCCGGGTCCGTGACTTCGCGGCGGAGCTGGGGGTCGGGAACGGGACGGTGCAGGCCGCGCTCCAGCTTCTGGAGAGCGCCGAGGCCATCGAGACGACCGCCCGGGGCCATCTCGGCACCTTCCTCGTCCGCTCCGACCGCTCGACCCTGTGGCGGCTCTCCGGGCTCGGCACACTGCTGGCCGCGATGCCGCTGCCGTACTCCCGTCGGTACGAGGGACTCGCCACGGGGCTGCGCGCCGCCTTCGAGGAGGCCGGGGCGCCCTTCGCGATCACGTTCATGCGGGGCGCGGGTGCCCGTACCACCGCTCTGCTCGACGGCAAGGTCGATCTGGTGGTGCTCTCGCGCTTCGCCGCCGACCGGCTGATCGAGGAGCATCCGGTCCAACTGGTGGCGGATCTCGGACCCGCCACCTACGTGGGGGCACACGGGCTGCTGCTGCGGCACGGTTCCCCACTGGACACCCCGGGGCTGCGGGTCGCCGTCGACCACGCCTCGGAGGACCAGCGCATGCTCGCCGAGCGCGCGTTCGCCGGGCGCGACGACATCACCTGGGTGGAGGCCTCGTACATGCAGCTCCGCGAACTGTTCGAGCACGATCTGGCCGACGCGACCGTCTGGAACCTGGACGAGGCGCAGGGCCGGCTCGGTCCTGGGGTGGATGTGCTGCCGCTGGGGGACGAGGTCACCCGCGATCTGGCACTGCGCAACTCGCGTGCGGCGATCATCGGCAGAACCGAGGGCGCCAAGGCGCTGGAGGCCGTACGGGACGCTCTCGACCTGTCCGTCGTCACCACGCTCCAGACCGAGGTACTGAACGGTGTGCGCGCGCCCTCGTACTGAGCCCGCCGAGCCCGCTGGGGGAGGTTTCCGGCGGCTCAGAATACAGAATCCTGGTTACTGTCCGATCATCCGGCGATCCGAAGAAGAGCCGAGGAACCGAGGAAGAGGGGGAGGCACCATGGACGACCAACTCGCCCTGCGTATCAGGCTGTTCCACGAGAGCGGCCAGGTCAGACCCGAGGTCGCCGCGTTCGTCACGGACGAGCTGGACGCCCTGGCCACCGAGGGCCATACGGTCACCGAGGACACCGCGGCCCTGCTGACCAGTCATCTGATGATGGCGCTCAATCGTCTGCTGGACGGAGCGCCGCTCGAACAGTTCCCGACCGACGAGCAGGTCGCGGCCGAACTCGCCGGGCATCCCGAGGCCGTCGCACGGGCCCGCGCCGTCTCCGTACGTGCACGGCGCGAGCTGGGCGCCACGCTCCCCGATTCCGAGATCAACTTCCTCGGTCTGCATCTCGCCGTACTCCTCGACCGCCACCCGACCGTCTGAAGCACCGCGAAGGAAGCACCAAGCACCGGAAGCCCCCAAGAAGCGCGGGGAAAGCCCCACGGAAGCTCAGGAAGAAGGACCCCATGCCAAAGATCCTCACCGGCGGCATCGGCAAGACCGAGGTCGCGGACACCGTCGGTTCGCTCCGGCTCGACGGTCTGGAGATCACGGTCTCCAACGACATGGACGCCGCGATGAAGCTCCGCTCCGGCGGTGCCGACTACTACCTGGGCACCTGCCACACCGGCGCCGGCGCCTCTCTCGGCATCCTCGTCGGCCTGCTGGGGCAGCCCCTCTGCCACACCTTCGGCCGGTCCGTGCCCACCGAGGACGAGATCGCCGGGCTGCTGGCGGACGGCAAAAAGGTCTTCGGCTTCGCCATCGACCAGATCGATGTGATCGCCCCGGTCATGGCCCGCGCGATCGCTGCGCGCGGCTGACGGCGGAGGAGACACCACTCGTGAGCACCGCTCTCGCAACGAGCACCGGTCTGGACTTCTCGCTGACCCAGAAACTGTTCGTCATCGTCCTGTGCGCGCTGACCGCCCTCGTGTCGCACATGGCCCTGGCCGTGTTCAACGACGGCGTACGCCCGTTCATGCTCGACTTCATCCAGGGCCGGTCGCAGCGCTCCGCCACCACGGCGGTGTCCTTCGGGCTCTCGGCGGGCTTCATCTTCGGCCTCGGCGCGCCGATGGCCCTGTCCAGCGGCGTCCTCAACCCCTGGCTGCTCTTCCTGCCCACCGACATACTCGGCATCCTCGCGCCCCGGAAGTGGCTCGCGCCGCTGCTCGGCGGGGTCTGGGGCGCGCTGGTCGTCTTCGGTCTGAGCGGCGCGAACGAGGTGGCGCACGATCTGCCGGTCGACTTCCTGACCGCGATGCAGCAGATGTCGACACCGATTCTCTTCCTCTTCACGCTCTTTCCGGTGCTCGCGATCACCCGGCAGTTCGGACGGCTGCGGGGCGGTCTGGCGGCCGTGCTGGAGCTGGCGCTCGTGATCATGACCATGAAGCTCTGGCCCACGGTCTTCGCCGGTTCGCTGGCCATGGCCGCGGGTGTGCTGCTGCTCATCGGCTTCGCCGTACGGAAGGACCTCGTGCGGCGCACGGCGGACGAGGCCGCCGCACCGCCCGCCGGTGAACAGGAGACCGGGGAGCAGAAGCCCCGGGAGCACAGGACCGGCGAGCACAAAGCCGGGGAGCGGGCCTCCGCTACGGGAGCGCCTCCCGGCAACGACGCCCCCGATCCCATGGCCTCGCTCTTCAGCTCCAGCGCCCAGCGGCTGCGCCGCCACCTCCCGCTGTTCATGGTGCTGGGCGCGGGCGTCTGTGTCCTGGCGCAGATGCACATATTCGGCGGCGGCGAGGCCACCAGCTTTCTGATCGCCAAGGGGCAGTACAGCGAGGCGGCCCAGGTCGACTTCTACCGGGTGTTCGGTTTCGTCCCGCTGATCGCGACGACCGCGCTCGCCTCGGGCGCGTACGGCATCGCCGGCTTCACCCTCGTCTACCCCATCGGCTATCTGCTGCCGAACCCGTTCCTCGCGGCCGTCATCGGGGCGGTGGTCTTCGCCCTCGAAGTGCTGGCGCTGTCCTCCATCGGGCGGGTCCTCGGCAGGCTGCCGAGCGTGCGCGACTCCTCCGAGCATCTGCGCACGGCGATCACGGAGACGCTGGGGCTCGCGATCCTCTTCGGCTCCCTGCTCGCGGCCAATGTGATGGGCGGCGGACTCGCGATCCTCGTCGTCGGCGGGCTCTATCTCCTCAATGAGGCGATGGGCAGGCCGGTGGTGCGGATGGCGGCGGCGCCGGCGGCGGTCCTGGCCGGGGGCGTCCTCCTCAACCTCCTCCACTGGCTGGATCTGTTCACCCCTCTCAAGGGCTGACACCCCTCGAAGGCCGGCACCCCTCAGGACGGCACCACGCCTCAAGGGCCGACACCACGGACCGGCAAGGAAGGCACCCGCACCATGCAGCACCACCCCGGGGCACACGCCCCGGCCCCCGCACCGGCCCCCGTCTGCGCACCGTCGCCGGGCCGCTGCCCGTCACCGCCGTACGCGGCCCGGCGCTCGCCCATGAGCATCTCGTCCTCGATCTCGACCGCGCGGGCGACGGCGCCGCCGTACTCGACCCCGTGCGCCACCGGTCCGCCGTCACCGCCGAACTGGCAGCCCTGCGCGTCGAGTTCGGGCTCGCCCTGGTCGTCGAGCTGACCTGCCGGGGCATGGGCCGCGATCCGCGCGCGCTGGCCCGGATCGCCCAGGAGTCGGGGGTCGCGGTCGTCGCGGCCACCGGCTGGTACTACGAACCGTTCCACCCCGAAGAGATCAGCGGCACCGGCGTCGAGCAGCTCGCGGACATCCTGATCGACGAGATCGACAACGGCTTCGGCGACTCCGGTGTCCGGCCGGGCGTTCTCGGCGAGATCGGCAGCCATGGCGACCGGCCCGGCGAAGCCGAGACCCATACGCTTCTCGCCGCCGCCCACGCCGCCCTCACCACCGGCCTGTCCGTCGCCACCCATGCCCAGCTCGGCCGCGGCGCGCTCGCCCAGTTGGAGCTGCTCACGGGTACGGGCCTGCCCCCGCACCGGATCTCCCTCGGCCACCAGGACCTCCTCGACGCCCCCGCCGTCCACCGCGAACTCGCCGCGAGCGGTGCGTATGTCGCCTTCGACACCGTCGGCAAGGAGAGCTACCAGAGCGACGACACCCGGCTGCGGCTGCTGCTGTCCCTGCTGGACGCCGGGTACGCGGACCGGATCCTGCTCAGCGGCGACATCTCGCGCCATGCCTATCTGGAGTCGGAGGGCGGCCAGGGATACGGGCACTTGTTCCGGTCCTTCCTGCCCAAGGCGCGCGCCGCAGGTGTGGACGACGCCTTGACCGATCTGATGACGCGCCGCAATCCGCTGCGCTTCCTCACCGGCGCGGACCCGGAGGAGATCTGAGATGACCGTCCGGCTTCCCCCCGCCTTCCCGTCGGGCCCTCCCCCAGGCCTTCCTGCGACGTTTCCGCTGCCGACGGTCCCGTTGGAGGACGCGGTACGGACGCAGTTCCGGCTGCTGGAGTGCGTCGCCGCGCACTTCGAGGGCACCCAGCTCTTCGAGGCCGACGCCGGAGTCGTACCGGGCCTCGGCCGGCCCCGTACCACCGCGCGTGTCGAGGCCGTGCTCGCCGACCACTTCGGAGCCGAGGACGCCGCGCTGGTCCAGGGCGCGGGCACGGGCGCGATCAGGGCCGCACTCCAGGCGGCGCTCTCCCCCGGCGATCCCCTGCTGATCCACCGCGCGCCCGTCTACAAGTCGACCGCCACCACCCTGCGCGGACTGGCCGCACGCACCACGGAGGCCGACTTCAACGACCGTACGGCGCTGCGCGAGGCCCTGGAATCCGGCGCGTTCGGCTGGGCGTACGTCCAGCACAGCAGACAGCGGCTCGGCGACTCGTACGATCCGGGCGAGGTGCTCGCGGCCTGCCGCGCCGCCGGGGTCCGTACCGTCGTCGACGACAACTACGCGGTGATGCGCGTGCCCGCTTCCGGGGTGGAGCTGGGCGCGGACGCCTCCTGTTTCTCCCTCTTCAAGCTGCACGGCCCCGAAGGGGTCGGCGCGGTCGTCGGCGCCCGCGATCTCATCTCGCGCGTCCGGGCCGACAACTACTCGGGCGGCGGGCAGGTCCAGGGCCATCAGGCGCTCGACGCGCTGCGCGCCCTCACCCATGTCCCGGTCATGTGGGCGCTCCAGTCACGGGTGGGCGACGAGATCGCACGGCGACTGGCCGCCGGTGAGGTGACGGGGGTCGCGGAGGTACGGATCGCCAACACCCAGGACCGCTGTCTGCTGGTACGGCTCGACCGGCCCGTGGCGCGTGAACTGCCCGCCGTCGCCGCCCGGCACGGCGCGGCGCCCTACCCGGTGGGCGCCAACTCGCGCTATGAGATCGCCCCGCTCGTCTACCGGATGTCGGCGTCGACGCTGGAGGACGCGCCCGGGCTCGCGGACTGGACGGTACGGATCAACCCGATGCGGGCGGGCGCCGATCTGGTGATCGGGATCCTGCGCCGTTCGCTGCGCGAGCTGTCACGGCACACGACGTCACACGACAGGCCCGGCGGGCCCGACACGCCCCACGAGCCGGAGAGCTGACCGTGTTCCTCGACACCCTCCTCGCCCGCAACCCCGGACTCCTCGACACCGCCACCGCGCTGCACCGGTCCGGAGCCGTTCCGCCCGACACCTACGTCATGGACGCCGACGCCGTCGAGGCCAACGCCGCGCTGCTGGCCGCCGAGGCCGAACGGCTCGGCCTCTCCCTCTGGTTCGTCGTCAAACAGCTCGGCCGCAACCCGGCCCTGATCCGGGCGATCGCCCGCCACATCCCGTACTCCGCCGCGATCGACGCCGCCGAGGCGCGGATCCTGCGGGCCTCCGGAGCACGCCCCGGCAATCTGGGGCATCTCGTACAGATTCCGCGCCGCACCCTGCCCGAACTGCTGGCCTGGCGGCCCGAAGCCGTGACCGTCTTCGATCTCGCCAACGCGCGGGCCGTCTCGGACACGGCCCGTGAACTCGGCTTCGTCCAGGACGTGTTCGTACGGCTCGAAGGGGCGGCCGGTACGGTCCACCCGGGCCAGGAGGGCGGCGTACCGCTCGACGCGCTGGACGGTTTCGCGTACGCCGCCGAGCGGCTGCCCGGCATCAGGATCGCGGGCGTCACCGCCTTCCCCTGTGTGCTCTGCGATCCGGAGACCGGCCGCCCCGCCCCGACCGCCACCTTCGAACTCGCCCTCAAGGCACGGGAGTCGCTCGCCGCGCGCGGCCATGAGGGGCTGAAGCTCAGCGCCCCCAGCGCCACCGCCGTGGCGACCCTGCCTCTGCTGGCCTCGCTGGGCGCGACCCATGGCGAGCCGGGCCACTCCCTGACCGGTACGACCCCGCTGCACGCGGCCGATCCGGAGCAGCCCGAGCGGACCGCGTACGTGTACGTCACCGAGGTCGCCCACACCCTCGCCGACGGCCGGCCCGCCCTCCACGGCGGCGGTTTCTACCCGCGCGGCGGTGTCCGGGACGCCCTGCTGCCACGGACCGGACTGCGCCTGCGCGTCCAGGACGCCCCCGCCGAGAACATCGACTACTACCGGCTGCTCGAACCGCCTCCCGCCCCCGGCACGGTCCTGGCCGGGGACACCGCCCTGCTCGCCTTCCGTACCCAGATCTTCGTCACCCGCTCGACCGTCGCCGTCGTCACCGGACTCTCCGCCGGGAGGCCCCGGCTCACGGGCCTGTACGACAGCCGGGGCCGGGCACTGTAAGGAGCCTCCGTCATGAGCAAGACCGTCGTCCTCGTCATCGACGGATTCGGGATCGGCGCCATGCCGGACGCCGGGGTCCTGCGGCCAGGGGACCGCGCGGCCGACACCTGCGGGCATGTCCTCGACCACTGCCGGTCGGCGCTCGGCCGCCCGCTGCGGCTGCCCGCGCTCGGGGCGCTGGGGCTCGGTCTCGTCCATCCGCACCCGGATCTGGCCCGGCGCACGGCGCTCCCGGTGGCGGCGGGCCGGGCCGCCCTGGGCTATCCGGGCGCCGACACGTTCGCCGGGCACCAGACCATGATGGGCGCGGACTTCAGCCGGGTGACGGTGGCGCGGCTCGGTGAGCATCTCCGCGAGGTCGCCTCGGCGCTCACGGCGGCGGGCCACCGGGTGGCGCGGCCGGACGGCCGGCCGCTGCTGGTCGTCGACGGCTCCGTACTGGTCCATGACAATCTGGAGGCCGATCCCGGCATCAACTGGAACGTCTCGGGCCGGCTCGACGACCTGCCCTTCGCCCGGATCCTCGGCATCGCCCGTACGGTACGGGCGGTCGCGCCGGTCGCCCGGGTGATCGCCGTCGGCGGCCACGCGGACGGGCCGCTGGGCACCTACGTACGGGACGGGGACGGCGGTACGGTCGGCCTCGACACCCCGGCCAGCGGCTTCTACCGCAACGGCGGCCTGGAGGTGCGGCACCTGGGCGCGCCCCTGGACCACACCCGGCAGCTACCGGACCTCGCGGCCCGCGCGGGCATTCCGGTGACGCTCGTCGGCAAGGCGGCGGACATCCTGGTCTGCGAGGCGGCGGTACGGCGGCCCGCCGTCGCGACGGCGGAGGTGCTGGCGCACACGCTGGAGGCGGTGCGCGCCCCGGGCGACGGGCTCATCGTCGCCAATGTGCAGGAGACGGATCTGGCGGGCCATCAGCAGGACGCCGAGCGGTACGGCCGGATCCTGGAGCTGGCCGACGCGGGACTGGCCGCGCTGACCGGGCTGCTCGACGGTACGGGCGACCGGCTGATCGTGACGGGCGACCACGGAAACGACCCGACGATCGGCCACGCCCACCACACCCGCGAGTACGTCCCCGTACTCACGCACCGGCCGGGCGCGGCAGGGGTGGACCTGCTGCCCGACGCGCCGAGCCTGGCGGATGTCGGCGCGACGGCGGCCCGGTCGCTGGGCCTGGACGCGGCGGCGCTGGCGAACGGGACCGTGAGGACCGGCCCCGGCGACCTCGTACCGTACGGCCCGGCACCGCACGCCACACACACCACGGCCCGCTGAGCCCCGCCCGACCGAAGCCCCGCGGACCCGACCCGCGAACCCGACGGCCGACCGCAGGTCCGGTCAGCTCATGAACTTCTTGAACTCGTCCGGCAGTTCGAAGTCCTTGCCCTGGTCCCCGGCCGGCAGTCCGAACGCCCCGCCCGCCTGCGCCGCCTCCTCGCGCCGCGCCGCCGCTGCCTGCTCCTCGGCCTTCCGCTTCATCGGGTTCCCGGACCGCTGCTTGCCCTTGGCCGGCTTCTGCTTCTTCTTCGCGCGGCCGGGACCGCCGCCCATCCCGGGCACCCCGGGCATCCCCGGCATCCCGCCGCCCTGAGCCATCCGCGACATCATCTTGCGGGCCTCGAAGAACCGCTCCACCAGATTCTTGACCGCGCTGACCTCGACCCCCGAACCGCGCGCGATACGGGCCCGTCGCGAGCCGTTGATGATGACCGGGTCGCTGCGCTCGCCGGGGGTCATGGACTTGATGATCGCGGCGGTACGGTCCACGTCCCGCTCGTCGATGTTGTTGATCTGGTCCTTGATCTGCCCCATGCCGGGCAGCATCCCGAGCAGCTTGCTGATGCTGCCCATCTTCCTGACCTGCTCCATCTGCGCCAGGAAGTCGTCGAGCGTGAAGTCCTTGCCGCCCTTGCTGCTCGCCAGCTTGGAGGCCATCTTCTCGGCCTCGGCCTGGCTGAAGGTCTTCTCCGCCTGCTCGATCAGGGTGAGCAGGTCACCCATGTCGAGGATGCGGGACGCCATACGGTCCGGGTGGAAGGCGTCAAAGTCCTCCAGCTTCTCGCCGTTGGACGCGAACATGATCTGCTTGCCGGTGACATGCGCGATCGACAGGGCCGCGCCGCCGCGGGCGTCACCGTCCAGCTTGGAGAGGACGACACCGTCGAAGCCGACACCGTCGCGGAACGCCTCCGCGGTGTTGACCGCGTCCTGGCCGATCATCGCGTCGACGACGAAGAGCACCTCGTCGGGGCTGACGGCGTCGCGGATGTCCGCGGCCTGCTTCATCAGCTCCTGGTCGATACCGAGGCGGCCCGCGGTGTCGACGATCACCACATCGTGCAGCTTGGTCTTCGCGTACTCGATCGAGTCCCTGGCGACCGTGACCGGGTCGCCGACACCGTTGCCCGGCTCCGGCGCGTACACGGCGACACCCGCGCGGTCGGCGACGACGGAGAGCTGGTTGACGGCGTTGGGGCGCTGGAGGTCGGCGGCGACGAGCAGCGGCGTATGGCCCTGGCCCTTGAGCCAGAGGCCCAGCTTTCCGGCGAGGGTGGTCTTGCCCGCGCCCTGGAGGCCGGCGAGCATGATCACGGTGGGCGGCTGCTTGGCGAAGCGCAGGACCCGGGTCTCACCGCCGAGGATGCCGATCAGTTCCTCGTTGACGATCTTGAGGATCTGCTGGCTGGGATTGAGCGCCCGGGAGACCTCCTGGCCGCGGGCCCGCTCCTTGAGGTTCGCGGTGAACGCGCGGACGACCGGCAGCGCGACATCCGCTTCGAGGAGGGCGATACGGATCTCGCGCGCGGTGGCGTCGATGTCCGCCTCGGACAGTCGCCCCTTGCCGCGGAGGTTCTTGAACGTCGCTGAGAGGCGGTCGGAGAGAGTGTCGAACACGGTGGTCGCGGATCCTCAGGTCGGGAGCGGGTGAGGGGGCCGTCCCCCGCGCGGTGAACGAACAGCGCGATGAAGGACAGACCGTCCCCCAGGGTATCCGGCCGGGTGCGGTGGGGTCTGCCCCGCGGGAGGCACGGCCGTACGGGTGGCTCCGCTCCACCGTACGGCCGGTGCCCCCGTGCGTGGCCCCGCCCATGTCCCCGCGCGGTCACCCCGGGCGTCAGCGCAGGGCGGTCTCCAGTGCCTGTGCCAGGGCCGTCGCGTCCGGCTCGGGAAGCGGGGAGCCGTCGGCGCGGGTGACATAGACGGTGTCCACCGCGTTCGCGCCGAGCGTCGAGACATGCGCGCTGCGCACCCGTACCGCCGCTTCCTCCAGCGCGCGGCCGATCCGGTGCAGCAGCCCCGGCGCGTCCTGGGCGCGGACCTCGATGACGGTGGCGAGCTGCGAGGCGGTCGGCGCGACCGTCACCCGGGGCGGCGGCGCCTGCACACCCCGGCGGCGCGGGTAGGCGGCCTCGCGCTCGGCGAGCCTGGCGGGGATGTCGAGCGAGCCGTCCAGGGCGCGTACGAGATCGGCGCGGAGCCGGGTGGCCTGCGGGAGCGAGCCGTACTCGGCGGCGACCCGCCAGCTCAGCAGCAGCACATCGGTGGTGCCGCCCAGCTCCGTGGGCAGTTCGACGGCGCGCAGATCGGCCGCTCGTACGGTGAGCCGGTGCAGTGCGAGCACTCCGGCGGCCGCGGGCAGGACGCCCGGCCGGTCGGGCGTGGCGATGAGCAGTTCGACACCGACCGGTTCCGGCGCGCCGTCCTCCAGCGGGGTCTCGGGCTGGGCGTGCAGCGCGAGGACCGGACCGCCCGTACGCAGCGCCTCCACGGCGAGCCGCTCCTGTTCGGCGCTGGGCGCGGCGGGCTCGGGCTCGGCGGGGGCGTCGCCCGCGAGGACGGCGGCCACCCGCGCGGCGAGATCGCCGACCAGCGAGGCACGCCAGGACGACCAGGCGGCGGGCCCGGTGGCGAGCGCGTCGGCCTCGGTGAGGGCGTGCAGCAGTTCCAGGGTGGTGACCGAACCGATGCGGGCGGCGACTGAGGCGACGGTCGCGGGGTCGTCCAGATCGCGTCGGGTCGCGGTGTCGATGAGCAGGAGGTGGTGGCGTACGACCGTGGCGATGACGCCCATGTCCTCGTGGTCGAAGCCGATCCGGGCGGCCACGTCGCGGGCGATGACCTCGCCGGCCACGGAGTGGTCGCCGGGCCAGCCCTTGCCGATGTCGTGCAGCAGGGCGCAGACGAGCAGCAGGTCGGGGCGGCTCACCCGGCGGGTGAGCGAGGAGGCCTGGACGGCGGTCTCGACGAGATGGCGGTCGACGGTCCAGGTGTGCACGGCGTTGCGCTGGGGGCGGCAGCGGACGCGCTCCCAGTCGGGCAGGAGCTGGGTGATCAGGCCTTCGGCTTCGAGGGCCTCCCACACCGGGACGGTGGCCTCGCCGGCGCCGAGCAGGGTGACGAGTTCCTCGCGGGCCTCGGCGGGCCACGGCACCGGCAGCGGTTTCGCGGCGGCGGCGAGATGCCGTACGGCGTGCAGGGAGACCGGCAGTCCCGCTTGGGCCGCCGCGGCGGCGGCGCGCAGGGGCAGTACGGGGTCGCGCTCGGGCCGGGCCGTACGGGCGAGTACGGCCTCGCCGTCCATCTCGACGACGCCGTCGGCGAGCGGGGTGCGCTCCGGGGCGGGCCTGCTGCCGAGCATGGCGCGCAGCCGTGGGCGTACGGACCGGGACCGCAGCACCCGGTTGACCTCGCGCCAGGTGACGTCCGATGCGTACGAGACGGTGCGCGCGGCTTCGTACACCTGGCGCAGCAGGACATCGGCGTCGAGCAGGCCGAGTTCCTTGGCGACCGGGTCCTGTTCCTGGAGGGCGAGCCGGTCGGTGGCGCGGCCGGTGGTGAGGTGGAGGGCGTCCCGTACGTCGAGGAGCGCGCGGCGGGCGTCGGCGAGCCCTTCGCGGGGCGCGTCCGCGAGCCAGGACGCGGCGACGGCGCGCAGGGCGGTGGCGTCGCGCAGACCGCCCCTGGCCTCCTTGAGGTCGGGCTCCAGCAGATACTGCAGTTCGCCCTGGCGCTCGGCGCGCTCCCGGCACAGCTCGTCGAGGGCGGGCAGGCGCTTGGGCGCGGTGTTGCGCCAGTCGGCGAGGACCGCGGTCCGCACCCCGGTGACCAGGCCCAGATCACCGGCGACATGCCGGGCGTCGAGGAGTCCGAGCTGCACCTTGAGGTCCTCGGCCGCGGTCTTCCGTACTTCGGCGGGGGTGCGTACGGAGTGGTCGAGGGCGAGCCCGAGGTCCCAGACCGGATACCAGATGCGGTCGGCTAGGGCGGCGATGGCGCCGGGTCCCGCCTTGCCGTCGTGCAGGAGGAGCAGATCGAGGTCGCTGCGCGGCGACAGCTCGCCGCGTCCGTATCCGCCGACCGCGACCAGGGCCGCGCCGCGCACCCCGGCCTCCTGGGCGGCGGTGCTGAACAGCGCGTTCAGCCAGTCGTCGGTGAGCCGGGCCAGGGCGGCCCGGCGCGGCGGCCCCGGCTGGGCCTTCTCCTGGAGAAGGCGCAGCCGGGCCGCCGCGTACCCGCTGGGTCCCGAGTCCGCCCGGCCGGTCGTCTCTTCGAGGCTCGTCACCCAGTCGTTCCCGTCTCTAGTGCCTCTGGTGCCGCGGCCGGCAGGCCGTCAGAGTGCGTCCGGGCCGCGCTCGCCGGTCCGGACCCGGACCGCCGTCTCGACCGGGACGCTCCATACCTTCCCGTCACCGATCTTGCCGGTGCGGGCGGCCTTCACGACCACGTCGATCAGCTCTTCCGCGTCGTCGTCCTCGACCAGTACCTCTATACGGATCTTCGGTACGAGGTCGACGGTGTACTCCGCACCCCGGTAGACCTCGGTGTGGCCGCGCTGCCGGCCGTATCCGCTGGCCTCCGTGACCGTGAGCCCGTGGACGCCGAAGGCCTGGAGGGCCTCCTTGATCTCGTCCAGCCTGTGCGGCTTCACGACTGCGGTGATGAGCTTCATGCGTCCACCTTCTTGTTGGTCGCCGAGGCGATGGTCCCGTCCTGGTTGGCGGCGGGGACGCTACTACGTCCCGAGGGCGATCCACCCACCGCGCTGTAGTCGTACGCGGTCTCGGCGTGGAAGGCCATGTCGACGCCGCTGGTCTCGTCGTCCTCGGAGGCGCGGAAGCCGATGGTGACATCGACGATCTTGGCGAGGATCCAGGAGACCACGAAGGAGTAGGCCATCACCGAGAAGGCCCCGACGGCCTGCTTGCCGAGCTGCGAACCGCCGCCGACACCGTCGATCGCGAGAAGACCGACGAGCAGGGTGCCGATCACACCGCCGACGAGGTGGACACCGACCACGTCGAGGGAGTCGTCGTACCCGAGCTTGAACTTGAGGCTGACGGCCCAGGAGCAGACCGCGCCGGCGACAACACCGATGAGCAGGGCGCCGAAGGGGTTGACGGCGGCACCGGACGGGGTGATGGCGACAAGGCCGGCGACCGCGCCGGAGGCGGCGCCCAGCGTGGTGAACGCGCCGTGGCGGATGCGCTCGTAGATCAGCCAGCCCAGCATCGCGGCGCCGGTGGCGATCTGCGTGTTGAAGGCCATGATGGCGGCGGTGCCGTTGGCGGCGAGCGCGGAACCGGCGTTGAAGCCGAACCAGCCGAACCACAGCAGACCGGCGCCGAGGACGACCAGCGGCAGGTTGTGCGGCCGCATCGGGTCCTTCTTGAAGCCGATCCGCTTGCCGACGACGAGTACGGCGGCGAGCGCGCCCACACCGGCGTTGATATGGACCGCCGTACCACCGGCGAAGTCGATCACGCCGAGCTTGAAGAGCCAGCCGTCCGACTGCCACACCCAGTGGGCGATCGGGAAGTACACCACCGAGACCCAGAGGGTGATGAACAGCGCCCAGGCGCTGAACTTCACACGGTCGGCGAGCGCACCGCTTATCAGTGCCGGAGTGAGCACGGCGAACATGAGCTGGAAGAGGGCGAACGCGAAGACCGGAATGCCTTCCTTGCCCCCGGTCAGGGTGTCGACCGAAATGCCCTGGAAACCGACATGGTCGAAGTTGCCGAGGAGCCCGCCGCCGATGTCGTCACCAAAGGTGAGCGAGTATCCGTAGAGGACCCACAGCACACTGACGATTCCGAGCGAGATCAAGGACATCATGAGCATGTTGAGGGCGCTCTTCACCCGCACCATGCCGCCGTAGAAAAATGCCAGGCCGGGCGTCATCAGCATGACGAGCGCGGCACTGATCAGTACGAATGCGGTATCTGCGCCATTCAAGGCCAGCGTCTCCTCGCGGTCGGAACGGCCCGTGCGGATGCTCAAGTTATGGGCCGACTGTGCTGAGGAGATTGGCGCAACGCGGTTTCGGCCAGTGCCGCTCGATGTTTCACACCCGTGACGAAGGCGTCACCCGTGTTACGAGCCGATGAACCACCGGATCTCCGCAGCGGCCCTGGATACCCTCTGCGGACATCGGAAACCGGCCGCGGCCCGCACCCTGCTGACCTGGCGGCGGGGGAGCCGTGTCGGACTGTACGGGGTGATGGCCGCGGCCGGGGTTCCGGAGGCGGGCGCGGGGCCCGCCGGCTCAAACGGCTTCGGCGGATTCGGGAAGCTGGGCGGTGAGCAGATCGGTGAGTTCGGCGACTCCGGCGACATCGCCGAAGTCCCTGGCGGCGGTGTCCACGGTCTTGCGCAGCCGGGTGTTCACCCGCTCGGAGCGCACCTTGCGCGCCACCTTCAGCGCCTGCTGGGCCAGGGCCGTGGACTGCTCGGGCTCCTTCTTGAGGAGATGGACGGTGGCCATGCCGATCAGGTTCAGCGCGTACGACCGCTGGTGCTCGTCGTCCTTCTCGAACAGGTCGACGGCCCGCCGCATCAGCGGTTCGGCGAGGGAGGCGTAGGTGGGGCTGCGGCCGGCGACATAGGCCAGATCGCGGTACGAGTGGGCGTTCTCCGCGTTGAGTTCGGCCTCGGTGAAGAAGCGGATCCAGTCGGGCTCGGGCTCGCTGTCGAGCCCCGCGTCGGAGAACGCGTCCTCGGCCATTCTCACCGCCCGCTTGCACTTTCCGGGCTGTCCGGTGTTTGCGTACGCGCGTGCCTCCATCGCATACAGCATGGCCTGGGTCCGGGGCGTGGCGCAGTCGCGGCTTCCGTACTGTGCGAGATGGATCAGCTCCAGCGCGTCGTCGGGCCGGCCCAGATGAATCATCTGGCGGCTCATGGACGAGAGGATGTACGAGCCGAGGGGTTTGTCCCCCGCTTCTTTCGCCGCGTGCAGGGCCAGGACGAAGTATTTCTGGGCATTGGGCTGGAGGCCGACGTCGTAGCTCATCCAGCCGGCCAGCTCGGCCAGCTCGGCGGCGCACCGGAAGAGCCGTCGTGCGGTGGCCTCGGGCTGTGTCTCCTGGAGCAGGTCGGTGACCTCGTGGAGTTGGCCGACGACCGCCTTGCGCCGCAGACCGCCGCCGCACTGCGCGTCCCACTGCCGGAACATCGCGGTGGTCGATTCCAGCAGCTCCAGCTCGGGCCCGGAGAGCTTGGACGGCCGGTGCGAGGCCACGGGCTCGATCTCGGGGCCGCCCGGATCGCCCGAGGGGATGGGCACCAGCCAGCGCTGCATGGGCTCGACCAGGGCGGGGCCGGCGGCCAGCGCCAGTGAGGTCCCGAGGAAGCCGCGCCGCGCCAGCATCAGATCGCTCCGCGAGAACTCACTGATCAGGGCCACGGTCTGCGGTCCGGCCCAGGGCAGATCGACGCCCGAGACCGAGGGCGACTGGTGCGCGGTGCGCAGCCCGAGGTCCTCGATACTCACGACCGAGCCGAATCGCTCCGAGAACAGTTCGGAGAGAATGCGCGGGATCGGTTCGCGTGGCTGCTCGCCGTCGAGCCAGCGGCGTACCCGCGAGGTGTCCGTACTGATGTGGTGCGCGCCCATCTGGCGCGCTCTGCGGTTGACTTGACGCGCCAGCTCGCCCTTCGACCAGCCGCTGCGCACGAACCACGAGGCGAGATGCCCATTCGGACGCTTGCCGGTATTCGTACCGCCTGCGCCGCTGCCGCCCACTGGAACGCCCCCATCCGCTGAAGCCCTGTCGCGCGAACCGGTACCAGAATGCCGTGAATCGCGGCCGCCTGTCCCGGGGTTGAGCCCCGTCGAACAGGAAACCGGGATGCCCCCGGCATACCCACGCGTGTGGTTTTCCCCACGGTCCGTGCACTGAAAGTAATCCTACGATCACCCGTCCAGCGAGGGTGATTCCACAAACGCCACCATTCGCCACCCCTTCGAATGAACTCACCTATGACGGGGCGCGATTCACTTGACACACAATGATCAGCGGCGGGCGGAGCGTCGCACGCCGGGGCGCGCGCTTCCGGGCGCACTCCCCCGAGTGCCCCTTGGCGCCGCCCGTACCGCCCCGGTGGCGACGGAGTGTCACGGGCAGACTGCGAGACGTAACCACCGGTGAGTACGACCCGTTGGAGGGGGCATGGGCTTCACGATCGGCGGCATCCGGGAGATGCGGTCCGGCTCACGGCGCCGCGGCCGCGCGACAGAGTGCACCGCGGTGGCGGAGTACACCGGGCTCTGGGGCTGGGACGTCGTGCCGGGGGCGCGCGCCGCGGGCGGCCGGTGCTCCTGCGGCGCGGCGGACTGCGCGGCGCCGGGGGCGCATCCGCTGGACTTCCGCCCCGAGGTCCCGGCGGGCGCCACGCTGGACGAGGTCACCCGGGCCTGGTCGGGGGCGCCGGGCGCGGCGGTGCTGCTGCCGGTGGGCCGCGGCTTCGACATCATCGACGTGGCGGAGCAGGCGGGCTGCCGCGCGCTGGTACGGCTCGAACGGATGGGGCTGCCGCTGGGCCCGGTCCTGGCGACGCCGACCGGCCGTACGTACTTCTTCGTCGCGCCGGGCGCCGCGGCCGAACTGCCCGAACTGCTCTACCGGATGGGCTGGGACGACGCCGATCTGGACCTGCACGGCCTGGGTCCGGGCAGCCACGTACCGGCGCCGCCCTCGGAGGTGCCGGGTCTCGGTCCGGTCCGCTGGCTGCGTCCTCCGTCGCTGGACACCGCCGCCGACCCGCCCCAGGCCCGGCTGCTGCTGGGCACCCTGGCGTATATCTGCCACCGGTCGTCGACTTCGTAGGGCCGGCTCCGTAGAAGAACTCCCTGGGAGAGGCCTTCGCAAGGAGACCCTCGTAAAAACGAGAGGCGGGGCGCTGGGATGCCCTCCCGCCCCTCGGGCACCCCGCCCCGCTCCCGTTCCTCCGCGGGCCTCAGCCGCCGGTCGGCCTCGGCCGGCTCAGTCGCCGATCAGTGCGTCCACGAACGCCTCGGGCTCGAACGGCGCCAGATCGTCCGCGCCCTCGCCCAGCCCCACCAGCTTCACCGGTACGCCCAGCTCCCGCTGCACCGCGATCACGATGCCGCCCTTCGCCGTACCGTCCAGCTTGGTCAGCACGATGCCCGTGATGTCCACGATCTCCGCGAACACCCGCGCCTGCACCAGCCCGTTCTGCCCGGTCGTCGCGTCCAGCACCAGCAGCACCTCGTCCAGCGGCCCGTGCTTCTCCACGACCCGCTTGACCTTGCCCAGCTCGTCCATCAGCCCGGTCTTGGTGTGCAGCCGGCCGGCGGTGTCGATCAGGACCACGTCCGCGCTCTCCGCGATGCCCTCCTTGACCGCGTCGAAGGCGATCGACGCGGGGTCGCCGCCCTCGGGACCCCGTACCGTACGAGCACCGACCCGCTCCCCCCAGGTCTGGAGCTGATCGGCCGCCGCCGCCCGGAAGGTGTCCGCCGCGCCGAGCACGACCGACCGGCCGTCCGCGACCAGCACCCGCGCCAGCTTGCCGGTCGTGGTCGTCTTCCCGGTGCCGTTGACCCCGACGACCAGCACGACGGCCGGGGTGTCCAGCACGCTCTCGGTCTTCACCGCGCGGTCGAAGTCCGTGCCGAGGAGCTGTACGAGTTCGTCCTTGAGCAGCGCGCGCAGCTCGTCCGGCGTCCGCGTGCCCAGGACCCGTACCCGCTCCCGCAGCCGCTCGACCAGTTCCTGTGTGGGAGCGACACCGACATCCGCGGTCAGGAGGGTGTCCTCGACCTCCTCCCAGGTGTCCTCGTCTAGGTGCTCACGGGACAGCAGGGTGAGCAGCCCCTTGCCGAGGGAGCTCTGTGAGCGCGCGAGCCGGGCGCGCAGCCGGACCAGCCGGCCCGCCGTCGGCTCGGGGATCTCGATCGCCGGGGCGAGCGGCTCGGCGACGGCCGTGTCCTCGACCGCGACCGTGGTGGCGCCGGAGTCGGGGAGGCCGACCTCCTCGATGGTGCGGCGCGGTTCGTCGTGCGGCTCCTCCGCCTCGTCGCCGACGTGCGGTTCGGCGGGCGGGGCTGTGATGGTCGGCGTGCTCGGCGGTGCGGGCGGCTGTTTTTTCTTTTTGCGACTGCCGACCACAAGCCCGCCGATCGCGACGACCGCGACCAGGGCGATGACTACAACAAGGATGACGGTTTCCACCACCTCATCTTCGCAGGGCACGAGCGGCGGTGCCGCGACGGCGTCCTGAGGCGGATCAGCCCATCTCCTCCAGCGTTCTGCCCTTGGTCTCCTTCACGAACAGCAGCACAAAAGGAATGGAGAGCACGGCGAAGAATGTGTAGATGAGGTAGGTCCCCGAGAGATTCCAGTCCGCCAGGCTCGGAAAGCTCGCGGTGATCGCCCAGTTGGCGATCCACTGGGCCGCGGCGGCGACGCCGAGGGCGGCGGCCCGGATCCTGTTCGGGAACATCTCGCCGAGGAATACCCACACGACGACACCCCAGGACAGTGCGAAGAAGAGCACGAACACATGGGCCGCGATCAGCGCGACTGTTCCCTGGGTGGCGGGCAGTCTGCCGTTGACGAGAGGGGCGGAGAACGCCCAGGCCTCACAGGCGAGCGCGAGTGCCATTCCCGTGGATCCGACGAGCGCGAGCGGCTTCCGGCCGACCCGGTCCACCAGCACCATGGCGATCACGGTGCCGATGATGTTCACGATCGACGTGGTGAACGAATAGAAGAACGAGCCGGACGGATCGACGCCGACCGACTGCCAGAGCGTCGCCGAGTAGTAGAACGCGACATTGATCCCGACGAGCTGCTGGAACATCGAGAGCCCGATGCCCACCCAGACGATCGGCAGGAAGTAGAACCGGCTGCCCTTCAGATCCCGGAAGGTCGATGAGTGTTCACGGCGCATCGCCCGCTCGATCTCGGCGACCCGGGCGTCCAGATCGGCATCCTTGCTCTCGACCTCGGCGAGCACCTCCTTGGCGTGCCGCGTCCGGCCCACGGAGATCAGATAGCGCGGCGACTCGGGAATGGCCAGGGTCAGCAGCCCGTACAGCAGCGCGGGCACGATCATCACGCCGAGCATCCACTGCCAGGCCTCCAGGCCGAGCAGCCGGCCGCGCTGATCGCCGTCGGCGAGCCGGAGGATGCCGAAGTTCACAAGCTGGGAGACGGCGATACCGATGACGATGGCCGCCTGCTGGAAGGAACCGAGCCGGCCGCGGTAGGCGGCCGGGGAGACCTCGGCGATGTACGCGGGGCCGATCACCGACGCCATGCCGATCGCGAAGCCGCCGATGATCCGCCAGACCGCCAGGTCGTAGATGTCGAAGGGCAGCGCGGAGCCGACGGCGCTGACGGTGAAGAGCACGGCGGCGATCCGCATGCAGCGGATGCGCCCGATCCGGTCGGCGATCCGGCCCGCGGTGGCCGCGCCGATCGCGCAGCCGATCAGCGCGATGGCGATGACCTGGGCGAGGGCGGCGGATCCGATGCCGTACCGGCTGCGGATCGCCTCGACCGCGCCGTTGATCACCGAACTGTCGTAGCCGAAGAGGAAACCGCCCATCGCGGCGGCGGCCGTGATGAAGACGACATGGCCGAGGTGTTCCGGGCGAGCGGCCCGGCCCCCGGTCGACGGCGGCGTCTCCGCTGCGCTGGTCACATGGTCTCCTGGGGCCGCCCGGCCGCGCCGGGCGTGCGTCGGGGTGCGGCGAGCCCTTCCAGTGGGGCACAGCTCGCGGCTGCCCACCACCCGGCGGTGGAAACGGCCGGAGACGGTACGAGTGGTACGGGGACGGGCCCGGGCGTTCCGTCCGCGGCCCGGCCGCGATGTGCCCCCGGCGGTGTCCGCGACTCGCCCGCGGTGTGCCCGCTGCTCGCCCGACTGACCGTCAGCGCAGCCGCTGGCTGATGACTTTGGAGACCCCGTCGCCCTGCATGGAGACCCCGTACAGCGCGTCCGCGACCTCCATCGTCCGCTTCTGATGCGTGATCACAATGAGCTGGGAGCTTTCCTGGAGCTCCTGCATGATGCGGATCAGCCGCTGGAGATTGGTGTCGTCGAGGGCCGCCTCGACCTCGTCCATCACATAGAACGGGCTCGGCCTGGCCTTGAAGATGGACACCAGCAACGCGACGGCGGTCAGGGACCGTTCACCACCGGAGAGCAGCGAGAGCCGCTTCACCTTCTTGCCCGGGGGTCTGGCCTCGACATCGACCCCCGTGGTGAGCATGTTCTCTGGGTCGGTCAGGACCAGCCGCCCTTCTCCACCGGGGAAGAGCCGGGAGAAGACCCCCTCGAACTGGACGGCCGTGTCCCGGTACGCCTCGGTGAACACCTGCTCGACGCGCTCGTCGACGCTCTTCACCACCTGGAGCAGATCCGCGCGGGTCTTCTTGAGGTCTTCGAGCTGCTCGGACAGGAACTTGTGCCGTTCCTCCAGCGCCGCGAACTCCTCAAGGGCGAGCGGGTTCACCTTTCCGAGCTGCTGGTAGGCCCGTTCGGCCGACTTGAGCCGCTTCTCCTGCTCGGACCGTACGTACGGCTTCGGCTGGTTGCGCGGGTGCGCGGGGTCCTCGGGCAGTTCCTCGCCCTCGGCGGGCGGCGACGGCGGTACGAGCTGGTCCGGGCCGTATTCGGCGATCAGCCCGGCCGGTTCGACGCCCAGCTCCTCCAGGGCCCTGGTCTCCAACTGCTCGATCCGCAGCCGTTTCTCGGCGCCGAGGACCTCGCCGCGGTGGACGGAGTCGGTGAGCTTGTCCAGCTCGTTCTTGAGGTCGCGGCCCTGGTTGCGCTCGGCGACGAGTTCCCGTTCGCGTTCCGCCTTGGCGGTCTCGGCCGCGGCGCGCTCGGCCTCGGCCCGTACGACCGACACCTCGACATGCGCGAGGAGCTGGCGGGCGCCGGCCGCGACGGCTCCGGCGATCTCGGCCTCGTGGCGCAGCCTGGCCCGCCGCTGCTCGGCGCGCGCCCGCGCGGCGCGCTCGGCGCGCGCCCCCGGTCGAGTGCGTCGGCCCGGCCCGCGAGCCCCTTCACCCGCTCCTCGTGGGTACGAACCTGGAGGCGGGCCTCCATCTCGGTCTGGCGGGCGTTGGCACCGTCGGCGGCGAGCCGGTCCCGTACGGAGGTGTCGGGCTCCTCCTCGCCACCGTCCCCGAAGGAGGACGCCTCCTCGGCGACGAGCAGCCGCTCGGTCAGCTCCTCGACCTCCTGGGTGGCGCGCTCCAGCGCCTCCTGGGCCTTGGCGACGGCCGCGGCGGTACGTTCCGCCTCGCCCACGGCGCCACGGGCCTGCCCGGAGAGCCGGCCCAGCCGCCCGGAGACGGCGGACTTCTCCCGGTCGGCGGCCCGGCGCCGCTCCCCCAGCTCCTCCACGAGCGCCGCGCACTCGGCACGCCGCTCGGTCGCGCGCCGCCGGGTCTCGTCCAGCTCCCCGCACCGTACGACCAGCTCGGCCAGCTCAGCGGCGGCCTCGTCCACGGACGCCCGGACCTCCAGCAGACTGGGCGCTCCCGCGGACCCGCCCTGCGCGAAGTGCGCCCCGAGCGCGTCGCCCTCAGCGGTAACGGCGATCGCCCCGGGGTGCGCGCGGACGAGTTCCTCGGCGTCATCGAGCGACGCGACAACGACGGCGTCCCGCACCATCCACCGCACGGCCTCGATGAGCCCGGCGGGCCCCCGGACCAGCTCCCCCACGGCGATCGGATCCCCTTCGCGGCCGGGCGGCCCGCCTGCGTCACCGGATCCCGACGGCGTGTCCGCGCCGGAGACGAACAGGCTGCTGTCGCCTGCCCGCGCGGGCGCAGGAAACCCACCGGCAGGTACCCCCGGCTCGACCGGCGCCCCGCCCGTCTGCACGGCCGACCCGGCACCGTCACCGCGCGCGGACACCTGCGTATACACACCACCGCCCGGACCCGTCCCGACATCGGCAGCCCGCACAGGCGCCCCACCCGACACGCCAGGCTCCCCGGTCGAACCGCCCACCTGTACGGGCACCCCACCGACCGGACCGGCATCGGCACGACCAAGTCCCGCACCACCGGAACCGCCCACCTGAGCGGAGACCTCACCCACCGCCCCGGGCCCGCCCGACACACCAGGCCCCCCAGTCGAACCACCCGCCTGCACAGGCACCCCACCGCCCGAGCCAGCATCGGCTCGACCAAATCCCCCTCCACCGGCACCGCCCACCCGAGCAGAGACCTCAGGCACCCCACCCGACACACCAGGCTCCCCAGTCGAACCGCCCGCCTGCGCGGGCACCCCACCACCCGGGCCCGGCGTCGGTTCGGGGTGGGCGTCGGTTCGGTTCGATGCCGGGGCCGCCGAGTCGGCCGCCTGCGCGGGTACGCCCGCCGGCCCGGCGGGCGCCGGGGGCCGCGTCGTCGATACCAGCAGTGACGCCCTGCCCGCGTCCTCCGACCTGAGCAGTCGGATCGCCTCGGCCGCCGCCGACGGGTTCGTCACCGCGATCGCGTCCGCCGCCGCGCCCAGGGCCGCCGAGACCGGGATCTCGTAGCCCGGGGTGACCGTCAGGAGTTCCGCGGCCGGACCGAGGACGCCGGTGAGGCGGTCGCGGGCGGCGAGGAGTGCGCCGGTGCCGTCCTTGCGGCGGAGGCCGAGGGCGAGGGCGTCGTGGCGGGCGGCGACCGCCGCGCGGTCGCGCTCCGCCGCCGACGCCGCCTCGCGCGCCGCCGTCAGCGCGGCCTCCGCCTCCGCCTGGGCGCCCCGCGCCGCCTCGTACCGCCCCGCCAGCTCGTGGTCATCGGCGTCCAGACCGTCCACCTCGGCCTTGAGCTGCTCGTACTCCTCCTGCGCGGCCGCCGCCCGCTCCCGAGCCTCGTCCCGTGCCGCCGCGAGCCGGCCGATCTCCGCCTGGGCCGAGGCGGCCCGGCTGCGGGCCGCGTTGACCTGGCCGGTCAGCCGGGCCAGGCTCTCGCGCCGGTCCGCGATCGCCCGCGCCGCGTCCTTCAGCCTGCGCTCCTCCGCCGCCAGCGCCCGCTCCAGCTCGGCGCGGTGCGCGACGGTGTCCTCACGCGCGTGCTCCGCCGCCTCCAGCGCGGCCTCCAGCTCCGCCTCCTGCTCACGGATCCGGGCCGCCTCGCGCTCCATGTCCTCGGGGTCGCGCCCCCGCGGCTCCTCCGTCGGCGCCGCGGTCGCGCTCTTGACCCGCGCGTCCGCCAGCGAGACCGTACCGCGCACCCGCTCCGCGAGCTGCGACAGCTCGTACCACGTCTGCTGGGCCCGCTGAAGCCGCGGCGCGAGCCGCCGTACCTCGTCCTCCAGCTCCGCCTCCCGCGCCAGCGCCGCCTTGAGCCGCCCCTCCGCGTCCTCCTTGCGCTGCTTCAGCTCCGCCTCGTCCGCGATCTCCGTACGCAGCGCCTCCCGCAGCCGTACGAGATCGTCGGCGAGCAGCCGCAGCCGCGCGTCGCGCAGATCGGCCTGGATGACGGCGGCCCGGCGCGCGACCGCGGCCTGCCGTCCGAGCGGCTTGAGCTGGCGGCGCAGCTCATCGGTGAGGTCCTGGACCCTGGCCAGATTCGCCCGCATGGCGTCCAGCTTCCGCAGCGCCTTCTCTTTCCGCTTGCGGTGCTTCAGTACGCCCGCCGCCTCCTCGATGAAGGCCCGGCGCCCCATCGGATCGGCGTGCAGGACCGAGTCGAGCTGGCCCTGCCCGACGATCACATGCATCTCGCGGCCGATGCCCGAGTCGGACAGCAGCTCCTGGATGTCGAGGAGCCGGCACGTGTCCCCGTTGAGCTGGTACTCGCTGCCGCCGTTGCGGAACATGATCCGGGTGATCGTGACCTCGGCGTAGTCGATCGGCAGCGCGCCGTCGGAGTTGTCAATGGTCAGCGAGACCTCCGCGCGCCCGAGCGGCGGCCGCCCGGTCGTCCCGGCGAAGATCACATCCTCCATCTTGCCGCCGCGCAGCGACTTGGCCCCCTGCTCGCCCATCACCCACGAGAGCGCGTCCACGACATTGGACTTGCCCGAGCCGTTCGGCCCCACGACACAGGTGATGCCGGGCTCGAAACGCAGGGTCGTGGCCGAGGCGAAGGATTTGAACCCGCGAAGGGTCATGGCCTTGAGATGCACGCCGCTGGACTCTACCCCGCCCCGATCGTCCGCTGCCGGTTTCACCGCCGAACCCGCAGGGCACATCAGACGTTAAGAAAGTCGTTGCGGCGCCAACAAAGCTTCGTACAGCGGAAGATGGGGAAGAAAGAAGGGACGCCGAAGCGTCCCTTGCATATTCTTGCGAGAGTGTTTCTCACCTGAACCCGAGGGGGGCTGTCGTCAGGTGAGCGCAGGCTCCGCCTGGTGTACGTCAATGTCGATGCCGTCGAGCAGCGACTCTCCAGGGTGCTGTGCGACGGCCGCGTTCAGGGCGTCGTTCTCGGACTGGATCCGTACGAGTTCGGATTCGAGGTCCTGAACGCGCTGCTGAAGCCGTCGCATCTCGGCGAGGAGTCGCGGGTCGGAACCGCCGACATAACCGAGAAGCGCCTTTGCCATGATGGATGGTCCTCCACACTGAGTGACCGACCGGATGCGGTGTGGGTCGTGAGGGAAATCGCACCCGCGGTGCTTGGCAGTGCTTGTGCTGCTGCGGTTCTTTCCTGCCAAACAGCTGAGGTGCGCGGGGATTCCAGACTCTCACCAAAAAGTTTGACGGTCAACACGATCACAGCGCGTGCCGACGGACCGCCCGCCGGACAGGGCCGCGGCCTGCGCGGCGCCGGCTCTCCCGCGGTGCCCGGGGGGCATCGAGATCGTCGTTAACCGGGCAGCCTGGCACGGCCGGCCGTCCTTGGCAACCACCAGGTCATCGCGGGCTTGCGCATGTGCCCCGGGCATGGGGGCGGGTTCCGGACAGGCCCTCCGGAGGGGGACGCTCAGCGGATCGCGAAGGTCTCGTACACCTCGCGCGGGGTGTCCCAGATCTCAGTCACTCCGTCTACGCGCCCGGGTGTGTCGGAGGAACGCAGCCACTCCAGCAGACGGTGGCAATTCTCACGTGACCCCTCGGCGACGACCTGCACCCGGCCGTCGTCCAGATTCAGCGCGAAACCGGTGAGCCCGCCGATCTCCAGGGCGTTCGCCCTGGTGAACCAGCGGAATCCCACTCCCTGCACCCGGCCGCGCACCCAGGCCGTGAGCCGTACGTTCTCCGTCATGCCCGCAAGCATGCCCGTAAGCCGGCCGGCCGAATGCTCACGAGGCCCAGCGGCCCCACCTGCCATGCCGTACAGTCCCGTCGCAATGAGCCTCACTCGTACGGGTGAGTCGCATCGCCATCGAGAAGCACGTCGAGAAGCACGCTGCCGTCGAGAAGCATGAGGAAGGCACCGCAGATGGGACGCCATCGACGCTCCGCCGCACCCGCCGCACCCGCCATGCCCGCCGCCGGGGAGTACGACGGTACGGCGGCGGTCCGCCACCGGGGCGGGGCGCGCAGGAAGGGGCGGGCTGTCGCCCCGATCCGTACGGGCCTGCTCGGCGCCTCCGCGGCGATGGCCGTCGGCGCGGTCGCCGTGGCCTCGGGCCTGCTGCCGGGCGGCGACGAGTACACGGTGGGCGGCAGTGCCCCCGACGGGCGGATCAGCACCGAGGGCGCGTCCGAGCCGGCGCAGCAGGGCGGCGCGTCCGCGGAACCGACGCGCGAGACCTCCGCGTCCCCGTCGGTCACCGCCACGCCGACGGGGTCCCCCTCGAAGCGGGCCACCCCCACCGCGGCGAAGCCGTCCGTCCCCGCGCAGCGTACGAAGACCACCGCGCCCGCGACGCCGAAGCCGGAGGCGGAGCCGAAGCGGCAGAGCGCCTCCCCGTTCGTCAGCAAGACGCCGGTGCCGGAGCAGACCACCAAGCGGGCCGTCGAGACGCCCGCCGCGCCCAGCTCCACCGCGGCCGCCGTGCTCGGCCTGGTCAACGCGGAGCGCGCGCAGGCGGGCTGCGGGCCGGTCAAGGCCGATGCCGGGCTGACCGCGCTGGCGCAGGACTTCAGCGAGGACATGGCGGCGCGCGGCTTCTTCGACCACACCGACCCCGACGGCAGGACGCCCTGGGACCGGGCCGAGAGCGCGGGCGTCGAAGGCCTGGGCGGCGAGAACATAGCCCGTGGCCAGGCCACCGCGCAGGCGGTGATGGACTCCTGGATGAACAGCGAGGGCCACCGCGCGAACATACTGAACTGCGACTACACCCGGCTGGGCGTCGGGGTGCACACCGGCTCCGGCGGCCCCTGGTGGACCCAGGACTTCGGCTTCTAGCTTCTGGCCAGGCGCTTCCGGAGTCACGCGGAGTGCCGCTCGGACTGCTCACCAACAGAAAGCGCTGCCCTTCGGGTGGCGCTTTCCGGCTGTAGGGTGCCGATATGGACGTTTCCGCCTTCGACGTGTTCTCCCGGCAGTGCCCCTCGCGCGCCACGCTGGAGCATGTCACCGGCCGCTGGGGCAGCCTGACGCTCGGCGCGCTGTACGAGAGCGGCTGCCGCTTCAATGAACTGCGGCGGCGGATCGACGGCGTCAGCGAGAAGATGCTCTCCCAGACCCTGCACGCCCTGGAGCGCGACGGGCTGGTGCGCCGCGACGCGCAGCCGGTCAATCCGCCCCGGGTCGACTACGAGCTGACTCCGCTGGGCCGGGAGATCGCCGGGTCGCTGCTCGGTCTCATCCGTCTGGTCGAGGGGCGGATGCCCGAGGTGCTCGCGGCCCGGGAGCGTTACGACACGCCGCGCGGCGGCCGCTGACAGCGCGGGCAGAAATAGCTGGACCGGTTCATCCAGGGCCGGCGGCGGATCGGCGTGCCGCACCGCCGGCACGGCTCGCCCTCACGCCCGTACGCGTCGAGCGACCGGTCGAAGTAGCCCGATTCGCCGTTCACGTTGATGTACAGACTGTCAAAGCTGGTGCCGCCGGCCGCGAGCGCCTCGTTCATCACCTCGCGCGCGCATCCGAGCAGCTCGGCGGAGCGTGGCCGGGTCAGGGTCGCGGTCGGCCGCTCGTAGTGCAGCTTCGCGCGCCAGAGCGCCTCGTCCGCGTAGATATTGCCGACGCCGCTGATCAGCGACTGGTCGAGCAGCGCGCGCTTGACGGTGGTACGGCGCTGCCGCAGCGCGGTGTGGAAGGCGTCGTCGTCGAAGGCCGGGTCGAGAGGGTCCCTGGCGATGTGCGCGATGACATCGGGCAGACCGTCGGGGGTGGTGTCGTGGAGGGAGAGGCCGCCAAAGGTGCGCTGGTCGACGAAGCGCAGCTCCGTACCGAGGCTGTCGGCGAAGCGGATCCGGATCCGCAGATGCTTCTCGTCTGGGGCGTCCTCGGGTCTGACGAGAAGCTGGCCGCTCATGCCGAGATGCCCGAGGATCGCGGTGTCGGAGCCGGAGTCGGTGTCGGCGTGGGGCGCGGCGAGGGGCAGCCACAGGTATTTGCCGCGGCGGCGGGCCGTACCGATCGTGTGCCCCTTGAGGCGCGCCGCGAAGTCCTCGCCGCCCGCGAGATGGCGCCGGACCGCGCGCGGGTGCAGCACCTCGGTCTCGGCGACGGTCCTGCCGCCGACCCAGCGCTCCAGTCCACGCCGGACGACTTCGACCTCGGGCAGCTCGGGCAACGGGACTCCTCGGAACTAAGGCGGCGGTACGGCGTACGCCCCTCGTGCCGGACCGGCGCGAGGGGCGTACGGGAAGGGAACGGCCGGTCAGGCGGCCGGGTCGGCCGGTGCCTGCCCCGGCGGGTCCGGGTGCGAAGAGGTGTCGGCGGCCCCTCCACTCCCATCGTCTCCGGCGTCGGGCCCGGCGTGGTCACCGGTCCCGGCCGCGGTGGACTCGGGCCCGGCTTCGGCGGCCGCGCGCTCCGCCGCCGCCCGGTCGTCCGCCGCGGTCCTGATCGCCCGCCACGCGGACTCCGCCGCCTGCTGCTCCGCTTCCTTCTTGCTGCGGCCGGTGCCGGTGCCGTACGAGACACCACCGACGCGGGCGGCAGCAGTGAAGGTCTTCTCGTGGTCGGGACCCGTTTCCGTGACGAGATACTCGGGAACCCCGAGGCTCTCCGCCGCGGTCAGCTCCTGGAGACTGGTCTTCCAGTCCAGGCCGGCCCCGAGGTTGGAGGACTTCTCGATCAGCGGGTCGAAGAGCCGGTGCACCAGCTCGGACGCCGCGTCGAGGCCCTGGTCGAGATAGACCGCGCCGATCACCGCTTCCAGGGTGTCGGCGAGGATGGACGCCTTGTCCCGGCCTCCCGTGCCCTCTTCGCCCCGGCCGAGCCGGATGAAGGAGCCGAGTTCCAGGCCGCGGCCCACTTCCGCCAGCGCACGTGAGTTGACCACCGCGGCCCGCAGCTTGGCCAGTTGGCCTTCGGGCAGATCGGGGTGGGTGCGGTACAGCGTGTCCGTGACCACCAGGCCGAGCACCGAATCCCCGAGGAATTCGAGCCGTTCGTTGGTGGGCAGACCGCCGTTCTCGTACGCGTACGAACGGTGGGTCAGCGCTCGGACCAGAAGGGCGGTCTCGAGCTGATACCCGAGCCGCCCTTCCAGAAGCGTGTGGGACGAGGCCGAACTGACATTGTCTGGCTGCTTCTTGTCAGGGGACAGTTCAGACATCGAGCCTCTCACCAGCCGCTCAGACCTCGAGGACCTGGCGCTTGTTATAGGTGCCGCAGCTCGGGCACGCGATGTGCTGAAGCTTCGGCTCCTGGCAGCGCTCGCACGCCACCAGGGTGGGGACCGCAGCCTTCCACTGCGACCGGCGGTGGCGCGTGTTGCTGCGCGACATCTTCCGCTTCGGAACAGCCACGGCTACTTCTCCTGCTTCTCGTCGGCGCCCGCGTCGGCGCCGCCCATGTTGTCCTTCTCGCCGTCCTTGACGGTCTCGGCGAGTCCCTGCAGTGCCGCCCAACGGATGTCGACGGCGTCATGGTGGTGACCCGGGCTCTCGTCCAGCCTGATCCCGCACTCGGAACACAGGCCGCCGCAGTCCTCCCGGCACACCGGCTGCATCGGCAGTGCGAGTACCACCGCGTCACGCAGCACCGGTTCGAGGTCGAACAGTCCGTCCTCGATGAAGAGCCTGTCCTCGTCGTCCTCGGCATCGTCGTCCGGTTCCGCACGGGTGCGGCCCCGGTCGTCGGTGTCGTGGTACGAGAACAGCTCCTGGAAGTCCGCCGCCACCTCCTGGCGCAGCGGCTCCAGACACCTTACGCACTCCCCCTCGACGGTCGCACGGGCGGTGCCCGTCGCGAGCACCCCTTCCATGACCGATTCGAGGCGGAGGTCCAGCTCCACGGTCGCGCCCTCGGGCGCCCCGATCACCCCCGCGATACCGAAGTCCCTGGGGGCGGGTGCCGAGCGGGTCAGCCTCTGGAGCGCACCGGGTCGCCGCCCCAGCTCGTGTGTGTCGAACACGAGGGGGTTGCGGTGGTCGAGGCGCGCGTTCAGGACTTTTCCCGCTTTCGGATCGTGAGGGGGCCGCTACGTCGCGGAAGCGAAACAGGCAGCGTAGGTCAGCGTTTTACACGCGACCGAAGAGCCAGGGTACTGGACCGGCCGCCATAGGCCCAATCCGGTCCCCCGGCACAGCAGGCCCCGCGGCGGGTGCCGCAACCGCCGGAGCGGGGGCCGGACCGGCTCCCGGCCGGCGCCGGGTCAGCGCCCCTGCTCGTACCGGCGGAGCTGCTCCATGTCGATCATGCTGGTGTCGAAGAAGCTGGTCTCGTCGAGGGAGCCCTGCTGGCCGGCGGGCGCGGGCAGCGCCGGAAGTTCCGCCTGGGGCGCGGCCGGCTGCTGCCAGCCGTAGTTCGGGTCGTACCCCTGGTTCTGCGGCTGGCCCTGGCCGTAGTCCTGCTGCTGGTACGCGTACGGGTCCTGCTGGTAGCCGTAGGCGTCCTGCTGCTGGTATCCGCCGTAGCCCGCGTCGGCCGCGGCGTACGCGGGGTCCTGGTAGCCCGTCTCGGTGTACCCGGTGGCGGCGGGCTGCGCGTAGGCGGGCGCGGGATCGGCGTACGGCTGCTGCGCCGGTACGGGCGGGACCTCGGCCGGGACCACGGGGGCGGCGGGCGTGGCGGGGATGTCCGCGAGGCCCGCCAGATAGTCCTCGTCGCTGCCGCGCCCCTGCGGGCCCGCCGCGTCCTGCGCCGCCATGTGTGCCCCGAGGTCGTCGGAGGCGGTACGGCCGTGCAGCTTCTGGCGGCCCCGTCCGACCGCTTCGAGGGTCTTGGACAGCACGGCCTCGAAGGCGCCGAGCTTGGCGTCCACATAGTCGTCGGCGCGCCGGATCAGGGTGTCGGGGTCGGCGCTGTACTCGGGCGCGTCGTCGGCGTCGTCGGCGTCACCGCCGTCGGGCGAGCCGTATCCGTGCCCGTCGGCGCCCGGACCGCGGCCGAGCAGCTTCTCCCGGCCCCGGTCGACGGAGCCGATGGTCTTGGTGAGGACGACCTCGAAGTTGGCGAGCTTGGAGTCGACGTAGTCGTCCGCCTCGGCGCGGATCTCCTCGGCCTCCCTGCGTGCCTCGTCGAGGATCCTGGCCGCCTCGTCCTGGGACTGGCGGGCGATCGCGGTGTCGGAGATCAGCGCGGTGCGCTGGGTGTGCGCCGCGCCGATGATGCGCTCGGCCTCCTGCCTGGCCTGCTCGGCGAGCTGCTCGTGGCCGCCGAGCAGCTCCTGGGCCTGCGCCAGCGACTGCGGCAGCGCTTCCCGTACCTCTTCGAGCATCGCGAGCAGCTCGGCGCGGTTCACCACGCAGGACGCCGACATGGGCATGGAGCGGGCGCTGCCCACCGTGTCGACGATCTCGTCGAGCTTCTTCTGCACGTCCACCGGTGCTCGCCACTCTCTCAGACTGGTTGGAAGACGGACGCATCGACTGTAAGGCCACGGCGAGCCCGTCCGACACCGGGTGACGCGCAGTCAGTCCCTCAGCGCTTGCCTAGGCGCTCCATCAGGGCCGTGTGGACGGCCGGGGGCAGCAGGTGGGAGACGTCTCCGCCCCAGGTCGCGACCTCTTTGACCAGGGAGGACGACAGGAAGCTGTAGGTCGGGTTGGTGGGGACGAACAGGGTCTCCACGCCCGAGAGGCCATTGTTCATCTGGGCCATCTGGAGCTCGTAGTCGAAGTCGCTGACGGCCCGCAGCCCCTTCACGATCGCGGGGATGTCCCGCTCCTTGCAGAAGTCGACCAGCAGCCCGTGGAAGGCCTCGACCTCGACATTGCCGAATTCGGCGGTCACCTCGCGGATCAGCGCGATCCGCTCCTCGATGGTGAACAGCCCCTTCTTGGACTGGTTGATCATTACCGCGACATGTACGACGTCGTACAGCTTGGAGGCGCGGGCGATGATGTCGAGATGTCCATTGGTGATGGGGTCGAAGGACCCCGGACAGACGGCGCGGCGCAACTGAACTCCCTCGCTCTCCGGTCCGGTCATGGTGCGGCTTCGCACGCTGAGGCGGCGCGACCGTACCAAAGCGTTCCCTCGCCGTAGCGACGGGACCGCAGTGGCGTGAAACCCTCCGGCCAGCCGAACTCCCCACTCCTGGTGCTCCGTTCCACGGTGGCGACGGCATCGCCGCTGAGCCACCCCCTTGTGTGGAGTGTGAGCAGGATCTCCCGAAGATCGTCGTCTCCGACGGCGTACGGCGGATCGAGGAACACCAGGTCGTACGGGGTGTCCGGGACGGGTCCCCGGACGATCTGCTCGGCCCTGCCGGTACGGACCTCCGCGCCGGGCAGTCCCAGTGCCCGCACGTTCTCGCGGACCGTTCGGACGGCGCGGCTGTCGGCCTCGACGAGGAGGGCGTGGGCGGCGCCGCGCGAGAGCGCCTCCAGGCCGACGGCGCCCGAGCCGGCGTACAGATCGGCGATCCGGACGGAGTCGAGGGTGCCGAGGAGCGACTGCCAGGTGCCGAAGAGTCCCTCGCGCGCCCGGTCGGAGGTGGGGCGGGTGCCGTTGCCGGGCGGTACGGCCAGGCGGCGTCCGCCGGCGGCACCGGCGATCACGCGGGTCATGGGTGTCGGGTCCTCGGGTCGTGGGCGGCAGGTCCGGGAAGTCCGGGAGGGCGGTGCCGGTGCGGAAGCTCTCGCCCCCACGATATGGCGTACGCACCGGGCGGGCCCGGCCGGTGCCGCCGGTCGCCCCGGACCCTCGGACGTGCCCGCCACGTGCCCGCCTGGGTCCCCCTACGTTGCCTTCCTCGCCCTCCTTGTCACCCCTTGTCGAGGAACTGCTCGCGTTCCGTGTCCAGCAGCGCGTCCAGTGCCGTACGCAGCTCGGGCGAGTCCGTCAGCTCCGGGTCGCGGGCGACCACCGCCGTGGCCTCCTCGCGTGCCGCCGCGATGACCTCCTCGTCGTCTATGACCGCGAGCATGCGCAGCGAGGAGCGCGCCCCGGACTGGGCCTGGCCGAGCACATCGCCCTCGCGGCGCTGTTCGAGGTCGATACGGGACAGCTCGAAGCCGTCGAGCGTGTCGGCGACCGCGCGGAGCCTGGCCCGGGCGGGGCTCGCCTCCGGCATGTCGGTCACCAGCAGGCAGAGACCTGGCGCCGAGCCCCGGCCGACCCGGCCGCGGAGCTGGTGGAGCTGGGAGACACCGAACCGGTCCGCGTCCATGATCACCATCGCGGTGGCATTGGGGACGTTCACCCCGACCTCGATGACCGTGGTCGCAACCAGGACGTCCACCTCGCCGGCGGCGAAGCGGCGCATCACGGCGTCCTTGTCGTCCGGCTGCATCCTGCCGTGCAGGACCTCGATACGGAGACCTCCCAGCGGCCCCCTGGTGAGCTGCTCGGCGACCTCCACCACGGCCAGCGGCGGCCGCTTCTCCGCGTCCTCGACGGCGGCCTTCCCGGCCTTCCGGGTCTTGCCGTTCCCGCCGGGCTTCCCGGCGTCGTCATCGTCGTCGCCGATGCGCGGGCAGACCACATACGCCTGGTGGCCCTTGCCGACCTCCTCGCGCACCCGCTCCCAGGCGCGCGCGAGGAAGTGCGGCTTGTCCTGGGCGGGGACCACATGGCTGGCGATCGGGGAGCGCCCGGCCGGGAGCTGGTCCAGCACGGAGGTCTCCAGATCGCCGAAGACCGTCATCGCGACCGTACGGGGAATGGGCGTGGCGGTCATCACCAGCAGATGCGGCGGCTGCTTGCCCTTGGAGCGCAGCGCGTCGCGCTGCTCCACACCGAAGCGGTGCTGTTCGTCCACCACGACCAGCCCCAGATCGTGGAACCGCACCTTGTCCTCGATCAGGGCGTGTGTCCCGATCACGATCCCGGCCTCCCCGGTGACCAGGTCGAGCAGGGCCTGACGGCGCGCCGCGGCGCCCATGGAGCCGGTGAGCAGCACGACCTTGGTGGCGTGCTCGGCGCCGCCGAGCATCCCGCCCTGGGCCAGCTCGCCCATCATCTCCGTGATCGAACGGTGGTGCTGCTGGGCGAGGACCTCGGTGGGCGCCAGCATGGCGGCCTGGCCGCCCGCGTCGACGACCGTGAGCATCGCGCGCAGCGCGACCAGGGTCTTGCCGGAACCGACCTCGCCCTGGAGCAGCCGGTGCATGGGGTGTTCGGTGGCGAGATCCGCGAAGATCTCGGCGGTGACCTTGCGCTGGCCGTCGGTGAGGGTGAAGGGCAGCCTCGCGTCGAACGCGTCGAGCACCCCGTCCGCGACCGGCTCACGGGCCACGGCGGGCAACTGCGCGTCGGCGAACCGCCGCCGGGCGAGGGCGACCTGGAGGACGAAGGCCTCGTCCCATTTCAGCCGCTGCCGGGCGTCCTCGATGTCCGCCCTGGTGTCGGGCCGGTGGACCTTGAGCAGGGCCTCGGGCAGCGGGACGAAGCCGCGGCCCTCGCGCAGCGCGGGCGGCAGCGGGTCGACGGCCTCGACGGCCCTGGGCAGTACGGCGTCGACCGCCTTGGTGATCTTCCAGGACTCCAGCCCCTTGCAGGCCGGATAAATCGGGATGAGCTTGCCCGCGAAGTCGTCCACGGCGCTCGCCGCGTCCGTCACGGAGTCGGCGCCCTCCCGGCCCAGCGGTACATAGGTGGGGTGCGCGAGCTGGAGCTTGCGGTTGAAGACGGAGACCTTGCCGGCGAACATCCCCCGGCTGCCGGGCGGCAGTTCCTTGTGCGGTTTGTGGATTCCCCTGCCGAAGAAGACCAGTTGGAGCCGGCCGCTGCCGTCGGTGAGGGTGATCTCCAGCCGCTGGCCGCGGCCCTGGTTGAACGTCAGGATCCGCGAGTCGGCGACCTGGGCCACCACCGTGACGTCCTCGTCCAGCGGCAGATCGGCGAGTGTGGTGAGCTGGCCGCGCTCCTCGTACCGCCGGGGGTAGTGGTGCAGCAGATCGCCGACCGTGTGCAGGCCGAGCTGCTCGCCCATCACCTTCGCGGTGGCGGGGCCGAGCGACTTCTTGAGGGGTTCATCCAGCGCGGACACGCGTTCCATTGCACACCACACCACTGACATGCGTCGCGCACCCCGCTGTTCCCGCAGGTCACAGCCGTGCCGCAGGCGGTGTCCGGGAGTGCTACTCCACGCCGACCAGCAGGGGTACGGACTGCCGGCCGCCCCGGTAGACCACCGTGTCGACGGCCAGATGTCCGTCGCGTACGTACTCCTCCAGGCGGTCGGCGAGAGCGTCCGGCACATCCTCGCCCAGCACCAGGGTCACCAGTTCGCCGCCGGCCGCGAGCATCCGGGAGAGCACGGCCTCGGCGGTGGCGGCGAGACCGGTGCCGATGACCGCCACGTCCCCGTCGATCAGCCCGAGGACATCGCCGGCCTGGCAGATCCCGGCCATGGTCCACGACTGCCGTTCGGCGACGGCCAGTTCGGCGTAGCGGGTGGCCCCGGCGGCGGTGGTCATCGCGACCACGTCCTCGTCGAAGCGGCGGTCGGGCTGGTGCACGGCGAGCGCGGCGAGGCCCTGCACGGCGGCCCGGGTGGGGATGAGGGCGACCCGTACCCCGTCGGCACGCGCCTGCTCCGCGGCGGCGGCCGCGGTGTGGTGGAGCCCGGTGTCGTTCGGCAGCAGCACCACCTCACGGGCGTGCGCGCGGCGGATCGCCTCGACCAGCTCACCGCTGGCGGGCGGCTCCCCGGGGCGCGCGAGTACGGTCGTCGCGCCGGCGTCCGCGCAGAGCACCGCGAGCCCCTCCCCCGGGACGACCGCGACGACGGCCCGCTGGGTACGCGCGGACCGCTCCGCGGCGGCGGCGCCGAAGTGGCTGATACGGATCCGGTACGGACGGCCCGCCTCGACCCCGGCCTCCACCGCCGCGCCCGCGTCATCGACATGGACATGCACGTTCCACAGCCCGTCGCCGCCACCGATGACCAGGGAGTCGCCCAGCCGGTCGAGCCGGTCCCGCAGCCGGGCCACGGCACGGTCGTCCGCCTCCAGCAGATAGATCACCTCGAAGGACGGCCCGTCGTCGGCCGGACAGGACACGGCCTCGGTGACGGCAGCGGGCTCGGCGTGGTCCTCGGAGCGGCGCTTCCGTACCGGGAAGGCGGCCGGTGCCTCCCCGGTGACGGACTGCACCAGCGCGCCCAGAACCGCGAGCAGTCCACGCCCGCCCGCGTCGACGACACCGGCGCGCGCGAGTACGGCGAGCTGGTCCGGGGTCGCGTCGAGGGCGGCGCGCGCTCCGGCGTACGCGGCTCGTACGGCGGCAGCTCCATCGCCGGGCGCCCCGCCCCGCGCCCCCCGCTCCGCCACCGCCGCTTCGGCGGCCTCCGCCGCCGCGGAGGCCACGCTGAGCATGGTGCCCTCGACGGGGTGGGCGACGGCCGCGCGGGCCAGCCCGGCGGCCCGCCGCAGCGCCGCCGCGATCCGGTCCCCGGTGAGACCGGCGAGACTCCCGTCGGCCGCCGGGGCGGTCAGCACCTCCGCCATCCCGCGCAGCAACTGCGCCAGGATCGTCCCGGAATTGCCCTTCGCCCCGATCAGCGCGCCATGCGCCATGGCCCGTACGGCATCGGCCGGCGCCGGCACGGTCGCACCGGTCTCGTGCGCCGCGAAGACCGCCTCGACCGCCTGCGCCGCGGACTCCACGGTCAGATAGAGATTGGTGCCGGTGTCACCGTCCGCGACCGGATAGACATTGATCGCGTCGATCTCCTCGCGCTCCCGGCCGAGGGCCTCCAGCGCCAGCGAGCACCAGTTCCGCACCTCTGCGGCGTCGAGGGTCTGCGGCACCTGATGGTCCTCCTTGAGCGGCCTGGAAGCGGCTGCACGCAGGGTAGCCCGCGTACGGCGGGCCGGAGCGTGTCCGGGCGACGGTACGGGCCGGGCGGGCGGGGGCCGGTCGGGGCCATGGTAGTTTCGTGGTGCCGAGGCAGGCGTTGTATGCTGCTTCGGTTGCCCGATGAGAGTCGGGCCATTCCCCCGGCAACGCCACATCAGTCACTGAGGTCACTGATTCCGGCCGCCGGATATCTCTGTACGTGCATCTGAAGTCTTTGGAGTGACCCGTGGCTGCCAACTGCGACGTCTGCGGCAAGGGGCCGGGCTTCGGCAACAGCATTTCGCACTCGCACCGCCGTACGCCCCGTCGCTGGAACCCGAACATCCAGCGCGTGCGTGCCGTGGTCGGTCGGACGCCGAAGCGGCTCAACGTCTGCACCTCGTGCATCAAGGCCGGCAAGGTCTCGCGCTGACGCCCGCGTCGTAGCGCAGCCCCTGCGGTTGCCTTGAAAAGCCGGTCCACCTCGGTGGACCGGCTTTTTGCCATGCCGCTTCTCAGACCGTCCCGCGGAAGCGCCAGGCGTGATCCACCGGGCCGATGCCCGCGCCCAGCGGAAAACCGTGCTCGATCGCCCCCGTCACATACTCCTTGGCCGCCACGACCGCCTCCACCACGCCCTTCCCGCCCGCCAGCCCGGCGGCGACGGCCGACGCGAGTGTGCAGCCGGTGCCATGCGTGTGCCGGTTGTCATGGCGCGGTGACCGCAGCCAGTGCTCCTCGCTGCCGTCGGTGAGCAGATCCACCGCGTCGCCCGGCAGATGCCCGCCCTTGATCAGCGCCCAGCGAGGCCCGAACTCCAGCAGGGCGTCCGCCGCGCGCCGCAGGTCCGCCTCGTCCTCCACCCGTACCCCGGTGAGCTGGGCCACCTCGTCCAGATTGGGGGTGGCGACGGTCGCGACCGGCAGCAGCAGGGTCCGTACGCCGTCCAGCGCCGAGGCGGCCAGCAGCGGATCGCCGTGCTTGGACACCCCGACCGGGTCGACGACCACCGGGGCACCGGTGTCCGCGAGGAGTCCGGCGACGGTCTCGACCAGCGCGGCGGAGGAGAGCATTCCGGTCTTCACCGCCTGGACACCGATGTCGTCGACGACCGCCCGGTACTGCGCCCGTACCGCGTCCACGGGCAGCTCCCAGGCACCGTGCACACCGAGGGAGTTCTGTGCCGTGACGGCGGTGAGGACGCTCATGCCGTGGACACCGAGGGCCAGCATGGTCTTGAGGTCCGCCTGGATGCCCGCACCGCCGCCGGAGTCGGATCCGGCGACGGTCAGCACACGCGGCGGCGCGGACGGGAGAGCTGGTCCTGGTACGGATACGGGTATCGCCATGAGCCCGAATCTACTGCCCTGCGGCGCCCCCGGATCCGCCGCCCGCGAGTCCGCCGCCGGTCTCCCTAGCGGTGGTCCTCGATGTCCCCGAAGTGGTCCCAGCCGCCCTTGCTGGTCCAGGGCGCCCCGTCGACCGTCACCTGGGGCAGCGCCGAGACATTGAGCACCTCGCCGATCACCTTCCAGCGGGCCGGCAGCTTCACATCGGGCGGGAAGGTGGCGACGATCGCGTGGTCCTCGCCCCCGGTCAGCACCCACTGGAGCGGATCGATGCCGACCGCCTGGCCGATGTCGTTCATCTGCGAGGGGATGTCGATCAGTCCGGAGCGCAGATCGATACGGACCTTGCCGGCCTCCGCGATATGCCCGAGGTCGGCGACCAGTCCGTCGCTCACATCGGTCATGGCGGTGGCACCGAGCCCGGCCGCCGCGGGACCCGCGTGGTACGGCGGTTCCGGTCTGCGGTGCGCCTCGACAAAGGCGCGCGGCGAGCGGAAACCGCGCGAGAGCACCGCGTGCCCGGCAGCCGACCAGCCCAGCCAGCCGGTGTACGCGACCACATCGCCGGGCCGGGCCCCGGACCGGGTCACCGGCTCGTGGTTGCGGAGATCACCGAGGGCGGTGATGGCGATGGTGATGGTGTCCCCCCGTACGACATCGCCGCCGACCACCGCCGCGCCCGCGACCTGGCACTCGTCCCTGATGCCGTCCATCAGCTCGGTGGGCCAGGTCACCGGCAGTTCGGCCGGTACGACCAGACCGAGCAGCAGCGCGGTGGGGACCGCGCCCATCGCCGCGATGTCGGCGAGGTTCTGCGCGGCGGCCTTGCGGCCCACGTCGTACGCCGTCGACCAGTCGCGGCGGAAGTGCCGCCCTTCCAGCAGCAGATCCGTACTCGCCACGACCCGTCGGTCGGGCGCGGCCACGACCGCGGCGTCGTCGCCCGGCCCGAGCCGCACCGCCGGGGTGGTGGTGAGCCGGGACGTGAGTTCTCTGATGAGCCCGAACTCCCCCAACTCGCCCACGGTTCCCTTCACCGAGACTCCCCTCTCGTCAACTTCTGTCTGCCGTACGTTGTCCCGTGGGCGCCACCGGGACCCCGGGTCTCCCCGCGGCCCGTGGCGACGCGATACCGTGGCGTCCCTTCTCCCCACATGATCCTCGTGGCCGCCCTGGAGGTTCCGTGGTACAGGCGTACATCCTTATTCAGACCGAGGTGGGCAAGGCGACGACCGTCGCCGAGACCATCGCCAAGATTCCGGGAGTGACCCAGGCCGAGGACGTCACCGGTCCCTACGATGTGATCGTGCGCGCTCAGGCGGACACTGTCGATGAGCTGGGGCGCATGGTGGTCGCCAAGATCCAGCAAGTGGACGGCATCACCCGCACCCTGACCTGCCCGGTCGTGCACCTCTGACCCCCGTTTACCCTTGGCCGGTGACCCGTTCCCGCCGCAGGCTATCCGGCCGCCGTTCCGCCCGCCTGTCCGCCGTCCTTCTGCTGGCGGCTTTGGCGGGCTGTGCCTCTCAGGACGCGCCGTCGGTCGCGGTTCCCGCTCCGCCCCCGGGAGAGGCGGCGCTGTGCCGGGCCCTGCACGGGGAACTGCCCGGCAGCATCGGGGATCTCGGCCGGAACGATCCCGAACCGCGCTCCGAACTGACCGCCGGGTGGGGGGACGCCGCGATCGTACTGCGCTGCGGCGTCCCCCGGCCCGAGGGGATGAGCGATCCCCAGGCGAAGGCGGTGGAGGCGGACGGCGTCAACTGGATGCTGGAGGAGCGGGACTCGGGCCCGCGGTTCACCACCACGTACCGCGAGACCTATGTGGAGGTCACGATGGACACGCGGTTCGCGCACGACTCCACTCCGCTCGCGCGGCTCGCGAAGCCGGTCGCGAAGACGATCCCGCCGAGCCTCTGACGCGCGTACGGCCCGCAGTCCCCGCGGTCAGCGCAGACCGGTCGGGCGGCGCAGCGCGGCCTGGATCAGCCGGTCGATCAGCTCCGCGTACCCCACACCGCTCTCCTGCCACATCCGCGGATACATGGAGATCGGCGTGAAGCCGGGCATCGTATTGATCTCGTTGATCACGAACCCGCCGTCCTCGGTGAGGAAGAAGTCCGCCCGGACCAGCCCCTCGCAGGACGCCGCCTCGAACGCCTCGACCGCGAGCCGCCGTACCTCCGCGGTCTGCTCCTCGGTGAGCGGCGCGGGCACCAGACCGGTGGCCGAGTCGATGTACTTGGCCTCGAAGTCGTAGAAGTCGTGTGCGGTGACCGGCGGGATCTCGGCGGGCACACTGGCCCGCGGCCCGTCCTCGAACTCCAGCACCCCGCACTCGATCTCGCGCCCGCGCAGCAGCGACTCGACGAGGATCTTGGGGTCGTGGCGCTGTGCCTCGGCGATCGCCTCGTCGAGCCCCGAGGGACCGTCGACCTTGGTGATGCCCATGGACGAACCGGCGCGCGCGGGCTTCACGAAGAGCGGCCAGCCGTGCTCCGCGGCGAAGTCCACGATCTTCTTACGGGCACCGGCGCCCTTGGATCCCTCGGGCCCCAGCTCCCATTCGCGGGGCCTGATCACCAGATACGGACCGACCGGCAGCCCGAAGGAGGTGAACACCCGCTTCATGTACTCCTTGTCCTGCCCGACGGCCGAGGCCAGGACCCCGGCGCCGACATAGGGGACTCCGGAGAGTTCGAGCAGCCCCTGGAGGGTGCCGTCCTCACCGTACGGGCCGTGCAGTACGGGGAAGACGACATCGACCTCGCCCAGCGCCTTGGGCACGGAGCCCGGCTCGCTGTAGACGACCTCGCGGTTGCCGGGGTCCACGGAGAGGACGACCCCGCCCTCCGTGGACTCGGCGAGCTGCTCGACACTCGGCAGGGCGCGGTCGGCGATGGCCATCCGCTCGGGGTCGTCGGCGGTGAGCGCCCAGCGGCCGTCGGTGGTGATCCCGATGGGCAGGACGTCGTACTTCGTACGGTCGATGGACCGCAGTACGGCTCCGGCCGTGACCACCGAAATGGCGTGCTCGGAGCTACGGCCGCCGAAGACGACGGCCACGCGCGGCTTGCGGAGCTGCTGCTCAGGGCTCTGGGAGGAGTTCTCGCTGCTCATATCGCGATGAGCGTACCTGGTGGTAGCGCGTGAGTCAGCGTTGCTCGCCGCCGAGCCGGGGGAGCCCGCCGGCCGGTCGCACCCGCCCGGGTCAGAGACGCTCCGGCTTGGCGCTGCGCCCCATCAGTTCCTTGACCGCGACGAGCGGCGACTTCCCGTTGTGGACGATGTCCACGACCGTCTCCGTGATCGGCATCTCGACGGCGTGGCGCCGGGCCAGATCGAGCACGGACTCGCAGGACTTGACGCCCTCGGCGGTCTGGCTGGTGACCGCGATGGTCTCCTGGAGGGTCATCCCACGGCCGAGGTTGGTGCCGAAGGTGTGGTTGCGGGAGAGCGGTGAGGAGCAGGTGGCGATCAGATCGCCCATGCCGGCGAGGCCGGAGAAGGTGTGCGGGTCGGCGCCCATGGCGAGCCCGAGCCGGGTGGTCTCGGCGAGCCCGCGGGTCATCAGGGAGGCCTTGGTGTTGTCGCCGAGCCCCATGCCGTCGGCGATGCCGACCGCGAGACCGATCACGTTCTTGACCGCGCCGCCGAGTTCGCAGCCGACCACATCGGTGTTGGTGTACGGGCGGAAGTACGGGGTGTGGCAGGCGGACTGGAGCCGCTGGGCGACCGACTCGTCCCGGCAGGCGACCACGGCCGCGGCCGGCATCCGGCCGGCGATCTCCTTGGCGAGATTGGGTCCGGTGATCACCGCGACCCGCTCGGCCGGTGCCTTGGCGACCTCCTCGATCACCTCGCTCATCCGCTTGGCCGTGCCGAGTTCGACGCCCTTCATCAGCGAGACGAGCACGGTGTCGGAGGGCAGGACGGGCGCCCAGGCGGCGAGGTTGCCGCGCAGTGTCTGCGAGGGCACGGTCAGTACGGTGAACTCGGCGCCGTCCGCGGCCTCGGCCGGGTCGGTCGTCGCCCTTACGCCCACGGGGAGTTCGAAGCCCGGCAGATAGTCCGGGTTGGTCCGGGTGGTGTTGATGGCCTCGACGACTTCCGCGCGGCGGCCCCAGATCGTCACCTCGCATCCCGCGTCGGCGAGGATCATGGCGAACGCCGTGCCCCACGAACCCGCTGCGAAGACCGCGACCCGCGTCACTTGGACCCCTCTTCCGCGGCTTTGCGCCGCTGTTCCGCCCGGGCCTTGCGATGGTCGTACAGGGCCTCGGGCACCGGCTCTCCGCGTACCTCGGAGAGCAGTTCCGTGATGGCGGCCATGATGACCTCGGTCGCCTCACGGAGCAGTTCGGGGGTGGGTTCCTGGCCTTCGAACCGGGAGAGATCGACCGGCGGGCCGGCCAGCACCTTCAGCGTCTTGCGGGGAAAGAGCTGGAGGCGCTTCTCCTTCGCGTACGGCGGCATCGCCAGATTGGCGCCCCACTGCGCGACGGGAATGACCGGGGCCTTGGTGAGCAGGGCGACCCGGGCGGCGCCGGTCTTGCCGGTCATCGGCCACATGTCGGGGTCGCGGGTGAGGGTGCCCTCGGGGTAGAAGGCGACGCATTCCCCGCGCTCGATGGCGTCGACGGCGGCGCGGAACGCGTCCAGCGCGTCGGTCGTCTCGCGGTAGACGGGAATCTGTCCGGTGCCCCGGAGCATCATGCCGACAAAGGAACCCTGGAAGAGTCCGGCCTTCGCCAGGAATCTTGGCACGCGTCCGGTGTTGTACTGGAAGTGCGCGTAGGAGAGAGGGTCCAGATAGGAGTTGTGGTTGACCGCGGTGATGAATCCGCCGTCGGCCGGAATATGTTCCCGGCCTCGCCAGTCCCGCTTGAACAGAACGACCAGCGGCGGTTTGGCGATGACGGCCGCCAGGCGGTACCAGAAGCCGATTCTGCGGCGGGACACTCGGACACCTTCCTCTTCGCGCCTGGCTCATTGCCCGGCTGCCGGGGGTCAAGTGTCGCCCCGGGCCCCTGCTCTGTCGAGAACACCGTACGCCCCGCTTCCTGGACCGGCCCTGTGGGCCGTCACGGTGCCGGGCCACAATAGAGGGCCGATTCACATGGACGGAGAGTTCGCCACGGACACCGACCCGACCTCGCGCTGGTCCCTGGTCGTTCCGCTGAAGCCCCTGCGGCTGGCCAAGAGCAGGCTCGCCGTGGCCGCGGGCGAGACCCTGCGGCCACGGCTCGCGCTGGCCTTCGCACAGGACACCGTGGCCGCGGCGCTGGCCTGCCCGGCCGTACGGGATGTGGCGGTCGTCACGGACGACCCGACGGCGGCGGCGGAGCTGGCGGCGCTGGGCGCGCGCATTGTGCCGGACTCCCCGGCGGACGGTCTCAACGCGGCGCTGGCGCATGGCGCGCGGGCGGTCAGGGCGGGGCGTCCGCGGGCCGCGGTGGCCGTGCTCAACGCCGATCTCCCGGCGCTGCGGCCCGCGGAGCTGGGCGCGGTCCTGGCCGCGGCGGAACCATTTCCGCGTGCTTTTCTCGCGGACGCCGCCGAAATCGGTACGACATTGCTGACGGCGGCCGCGGGCACGGAATTGAATCCGGCTTTCGGCGGTCCGTCCCGCCTTCGGCATTTGTCCTCGGGCGCGGTGGAAATTGTCCTGGCCGGGGTGGATTCCGTACGGCGTGATGTGGATACGGGCGCCGATCTGCTGGTGGCCGCGGAGCTGGGCCTCGGCCCGCACACGGCTCTGCGGTACGCGGCGCACGGCCCGCTTCCCGCGCACCGGCCGGGAATCCGAACGGCCGGGGCTCCGGGCGGCGCGGGCACGGCACGGGCGCGGGAGCGGCGGTACGCTGCGGCCATGCAGGCCACTTCGTACACCTACGACTCCGAAACCCGCGCCGGGAGCGTGCTGCTGGACGACGGCACCCCGGTGGAGTTCGACACGGCGGCGTTCGACGCCGGCGGGCTGCGGATGCTGCGCCCGGGGCAGCGCGTGCGGATCGAGACCGAGGGCGAGGGCGCGTCGCTGCGGATCACGCTGGTGACGCTGTACACGTTCTGACGCGCGCGTCGCGGCACTTCGGGCACCTCCGACACGCCGCGGGCCGGGCTCCCCGAGAGGAGCCCGGCCCGGCGCGTGTGGCTCTGTAACCGCTCACTTCCCCCTGGTGACGGTCTTCTTCGCGGTGGTGGTGCGTGCGACCGCCTTCCTGGCGGGCGCCTTCTTGGCCGTGGCCTTCTTGGCCGGCGCGGTCTTCTTCGCGGTGGCCTTCTTGGCCGTGGCGGTGGCCTTCTTGGCGGTCTTCTTCGCCGCCGTGGTCTTCTTCCCCGCCGTCTTCTTGGCGGCTGTCGTCTTCTTGACCGCGGTCTTCTTCGCCGCGGTGGTCTTCTTGACCGCGGTCTTGCGGGCCGCGGCCGTCTTGGCGGTGGCCTTCTTGGCCGCGGCCTTCACGGTCGTACGGGCGGAAACCCCGCCGGAGAGGCTGCCCTTGGGGGCCTTCTTGACGGCCACATCGTTCTTGGGAAGCTTCTTCGAGCCGCTGACCAGGTCCTTGAACCCCTGTCCTGCGCGGAAGCGGGGCACCGAGGTCTTCTTGACCCGGACGCGCTCACCCGTCTGCGGGTTACGGGCGTAGCGGGCCGGGCGGTCGACCTTCTCGAACGAGCCGAAACCGGTGACCGAGACACGGTCCCCGGCGACGACCGCGCGGACGATGGCGTCGAGTACCGCGTCGACCGCGTCCGCGGCCTGCTGACGGCCGCCTACCTTGTCCGCAATCGCTTCTACGAGCTGCGCCTTGTTCACGTCTTCCCCTTCGGAGACATTGCCAGAACGAAAGTGTTCAAGCTTTTTCGCACGTTAGGCAGATATATACCGCAAATCAAACACGAAACGGGCTAATCACCCTAGTGCCGCAACGAAGTCGACCTGGCGGAGATCCGCGGAGGTCAGTCACCTTCGGGAAAACGACCCTCGTCAAGGTCCTTCATCAAGCGCTCCAGACGCCTTGCCGCGTCCGGGAGATCGTGTTTCGCCGCGGCCGTGATGACCAGCAGCTTCCGCGAGAGCGCCATCCGTACACTCTCCGGGACTTGCAGCGTGCGCACCCTTGTGTGCGCTTCCTTCAGTTGTTCGGCGACCAACCCGTAGAGCTCGAGTTGGCTGTCGCGTTCCATGCACCGATTGTGCCATCTGGGGCGAGTTGTCGCCCGAGGGGGGCTCAACAAGCGACCGCACCCCCTGCCGGAGGGCAGGGGGTGCGGTCGGGGAGAGGCGTCGATCAGGCCTGATCAGGCGGTAATGGTCCGTGGTTTGAAGGACGGCCTGGCGGCTTCGTAGGCGGCGATCTCCGCTTCGTTCTGAAGGGTGAGGCTGATGTCGTCGAGCCCGTTCAGCAGCCGCCAGCGGGCGTTCTCGTCCAGTTCGAAATCGGCGGTGAGCCCGGTCCCGTCGGCGCCGGAGGCCCTGACCTGGCGTGCTTCGAGGTCCACGGTGATCCCGGCCTCGGGGTCGCTCTCCGCGATCTCCCAGAGGGCGTCGACGACCGGCTGGTCCAGAACCACGGTCAGCAGACCGTTCTTGAGCGAGTTGCCGCGGAAGATATCGGCGAACCGGGAGGAGATGACGGCCTTGAAACCGTAGTTCTGGAGGGCCCATACGGCGTGTTCGCGGGAGGAGCCGGTGCCGAAGTCGGGTCCCGCGACCAGGACCGTGGCGCCCGCGTACCGGGGCTGGTTGAGCACGAACTCCGGGTCCTTGCGCCAGGCCTCGAACAGCCCGTCCTCGAAGCCGTCGCGGGTGACCTTCTTGAGCCAGTGCGCCGGAATGATCTGGTCGGTGTCGACATTGCTGCGGCGCAGCGGGACCGCGCGGCCGGTGTGGGTGGTGAAGGCTTCCATGGTTATCGCGCTCCAGCGGGCGTAGGGGCGCCGGCACCGGCGTCGGACAGATCGGCGGGCGAGGCCAGGTGGCCCAGGACGGCGGTGGCGGCGGCGACCTGGGGGGAGACGAGATGGGTACGGCCGCCCTTGCCCTGCCTGCCCTCGAAGTTGCGGTTCGAGGTGGACGCGGAGCGCTCGCCGGGCGCGAGTTGGTCGGGGTTCATGCCCAGGCACATCGAGCAGCCGGCGTGCCGCCACTCGGCGCCCGCGCCGGTGAAGACCTTGTCCAGGCCCTCCTCGACGGCCTGGAGGGCGACCCGTACCGAACCGGGGACCACCAGCATCCTTACGCCGTCGGCGACTTTGCGGCCGTCCAGGACCGAGGCCGCCGAGCGCAGGTCCTCGATACGGCCGTTGGTGCACGAGCCTACGAAGACGGTGTCCACGCTGATGTCGCGCAGCGCCTGCCCGGCGGTCAACCCCATGTATTCCAGGGCCTTTTCGGCGGCGTGCCGCTCCGAAGCGTCCTCGTACGAAGCGGGGTCGGGGACATGCGAGGAGAGCGGCGCGCCCTGGCCGGGGTTGGTGCCCCAGGTGACGAACGGGGCCAGTTCCGTGGCGTCGACGAAGACCTCGGCGTCGAAGACCGCGTCGTCGTCGGTGCGCAGCGTCTTCCAGTACGCGACCGCCGCGTCCCAGTCCTCGCCGCGGGGGGCGTGGTCGCGGTCCTTGAGATAGGCGAAGGTGGTCTCGTCGGGGGCGATCATGCCCGCCCTGGCGCCGGCCTCGATGGACATGTTGCAGATGGTCATCCGGGCCTCCATCGAGAGCTTCTCGATGGCCGGGCCGCGGTATTCGAGGATGTAGCCCTGGCCGCCGCCGGTGCCGATCCTGGCGATCACGGCGAGGATCAGGTCCTTGGCGGTGACGCCGTCGGGGAGTTCGCCGCCGACGGTGATGGCCATGGTCCTGGGGCGGGCCAGCGGCAGGGTCTGGGTGGCGAGGACGTGCTCGACCTGGCTGGTGCCGATGCCGAACGCCAGCGCGCCGAAGGCGCCGTGGGTGGAGGTGTGGCTGTCGCCGCACACCACGGTGGTGCCGGGCTGGGTCAGTCCGAGCTGCGGGCCCACGACATGGACGACGCCCTGCTCGACATCGCCCAGCGGGTGCAGCCGTACGCCGAAGTCGGCGCAGTTCTTGCGGAGCGTCTCCAACTGGACCCGGGAGACCGGGTCGGCGATGGGCTTGTCGATGTCGAGGGTCGGGGTGTTGTGGTCCTCGGTCGCGATGGTGAGGTCGAGCCGCCGGACCTGCCGACCGCTCTTACGGAGGCCGTCGAAGGCCTGGGGGCTGGTCACCTCGTGCAGCAGGTGCAGATCGATGAAGAGAAGGTCGGGCTCGCCCTCCGCGCGCCGGACGACATGGTCGTCCCAGACCTTCTCCGCGAGTGTCCTACCCATCGCTTTCCCTCCGGCCGGTCCGTCGTGGCCGGCGCTCCTAGAGATATGTGGGCCCGCGTCCGCTCTCCCCGTGCCCGGACGCCGGCTGGGGGCCCGTGGTCCGCGGGCCGTACCCACCAGGTTGGCAAGTTCCCCGCGAAAAGGAACTTGCGTTTCACAGAGTGAGACGCGAGTATCGTTTCATGGACAACTCTAGCGGCGTCGGCGTTCTCGACAAGGCGGCTCTGGTATTGAGCGCTCTGGAGTCCGGTCCGGCCACCCTGGCCGGGCTGGTCGCGGCGACCGGGCTCGCACGGCCCACGGCCCACCGGCTCGCCGTGGCACTGGAACACCACCGGATGGTGGCGAGGGACATGCAGGGTCGGTTCATTCTGGGCCCCCGGCTGGCGGAGCTGGCCGCCGCGGCCGGCGAGGACCGGCTGCTGGCCACGGCGGGGCCCGTGCTCACGCATCTGCGGGATGTCACGGGCGAGAGCGCGCAGCTCTACCGGCGCCAGGGCGACATGCGGATATGTGTGGCGGCGGCCGAGCGGCTGTCCGGACTGCGGGACACGGTCCCGGTCGGCTCGACCCTGACGATGAAGGCGGGCTCCTCGGCCCAGATCCTGATGGCCTGGGAGGAGCCGGAGCGGCTGCACCGCGGTCTTCAGGGGGCCCGGTTCACGGCGACGGCGCTCTCGGGCGTACGGCGCAGAGGGTGGGCCCAGTCGATCGGCGAGCGCGAGCCGGGCGTGGCCTCGGTCTCGGCGCCGGTGCGCGGTCCCTCGAACCGGGTGGTAGCCGCCGTCTCGGTATCCGGACCCATCGAGCGGCTCACCCGGCATCCGGGCCGTATGCACGCACAGGCCGTGATAGACGCCGCGGGCCGGCTGAGCGAGGCACTGCGCCGCTCGGGCTGAGGTCCCGCCCCTCTTTCTGGCACCGGTCGGCCGCTCCAGCGCCGCAGCGGCCGGGCCGGTACGGGCCGGGGATCCGCTCAACCGGCACTCCGGCGGCCGAGGTTGAGCACGCCGGGATTGGGCACGCTGGGATTGAGCACGGAGCACACGAAAAAGCCCTTCGCGTGCGAAGGGCTTTCCCTGCTTCTGTACCCCCGACCGGATTCGAACCGGCGCTACTGCCGTGAGAGGGCAGCGTGCTAGGCCGCTACACAACGGGGGCGTTGCAGAGAAGATCTGCGCTGGGCTACCAGGACTCGAACCTAGAACAACGGAACCAGAAACCGTCGTGTTGCCAATTACACCATAGCCCATGGTCGTTCAAGTCTTCTCAGACCCGTACCCCCGACCGGATTCGAACCGGCGCTACCGCCTTGAGAGGGCGGCGTGCTAGGCCGCTACACAACGGGGGCCCTGGCGATCCTGCATCGACGCGGCCGGGTGCGACCCGACGGCATCGGAGAGAAGGATCTGTACCCCCGACCGGATTCGAACCGGCGCTACTGCCGTGAGAGGGCAGCGTGCTAGGCCGCTACACAACGGGGGCGTTGCAGAGAAGATCTGCGCTGGGCTACCAGGACTCGAACCTAGACTAACGGAACCAGAAACCGTCGTGCTGCCAATTACACCATAGCCCACCAAAACTCAACCCCCCGTACGGGGGCTAATTTGGCTTGCGCTCCCGGCCGGACTTGTCGGCCCTCCCGGGCGGCGCAGGAAGAACATTACCCGATGGCGGACACCGCTCCAAAACGAGTATCACCGCGCAGCAGAGCGGGAAGCTGGCCGAGATCGGTGATCCGTACCAGCTCAGGACGGCCGCCCACGCCGGCCCGGTCCAGCCACACCCCGGCGAGCCCCGCGGCGACGGCTCCGCCCGCGTCGATGTCCGGCTCGTTGCCCACGTACACCACCTCGTGCGGGTCCAGGGCGAGGGTGTCGCAGGCGGCGTGGAAGGCGGCGGCGTCGGGCTTCGACACGCCCAGCTCAGCGGCGCAGAGCACGGCCTCGAAGTGATCGCGTACCCCCAGCGCGGCGAGCTTGCGGTCCTGGACGCGGATGCTGGAGTTCGAGAGGACGGCCTGGCGGTAGTCGGGCGCGAGCCGGTCGAGCACGGCGACGCTGTCGGGGAACAACGTCCAGGCGGCTTCGTAGTGAACGATGTACCGGTCGAACCAGCCGTCCGCCTCAGCGTCGCCGAGGCCGTCGGCACCGGTGAAGGTACGGACCCGGTCGCGCCGCTGCCCCTGGAAGTCGGTCTCCCCCGCGGAGAACCGCGCCCAGTGCAGATCGGTGATCTCCCGCCAGCGCGTAAGGGCCTGGTCGACGGATTCGAATCCGCCGTCCAGGCCCTCGGCCACGAGATGGTCCCGCATTCCGACACGGTCGGCGTTGGAGTAGTCGAACAGGGTGTCGTCGATGTCCCACAGCACGGCGCGGATAGGCATGCGCCCGACAGTACTGCGCTTCTGAGCGGCTACGCCCGCAGCTTCGCCAGGGCCGCGTCGATACGGGTCAGGGTGCGCTCCCGACCCAGGAGTTCCAGGGACTCGAAGAGCGGGAGGCCGACCGTACGGCCCGTGATCGCGACACGGACCGGGGCCTGCGCCTTGCCCAGTTTGAGGCCGTGCTCCTCGCCCGCCGCGAGTACCGCGTTCTTGAGCGCCTCCGCGGTCCACTCCGCCTCGGCGATCTTCGTACGGGCGGTCTCCAGCAGCGCGTCCGCGCCCGGCTTCATCGCCTTCGCCCAGGACGCCTCGTCCTCCGCCGGCTCGTCCAGGAAGAGGAAGTCGACATTGGCGGTGATGTCCGAGAGCACCGTGAGCCGGGTCTGCGCCAGCGGCGCCAGTGCCTCGAAGGCCGCCGTGTCGAAGTTCTCCGGCGGCCAGGGCGCGTGCGGGGCCTTCAGCCAGGGCGCGCACGCCTCGATGAACGCCTTTCCGTCCAGCAGCCGGATGTGATCGGCGTTGATCGCCTCGGCCTTCTTCAGATCGAACCGCGCCGGATTCGCATTGACGTCCGCGATGTCGAACGCGGCGACCATCTCGTCCATCGAGAAGATGTCCCGGTCCGCGGCGAGCGACCAGCCCAGCAGGGAGAGGTAGTTGAGCAGCCCCTCCGGCAGGAATCCGCGCTCCCGGTAGAGGTTCAGGGAGGACTGCGGGTCGCGCTTGGAGAGCTTCTTGTTGCCCTCGCCCATGACATAGGGGAGGTGCCCGAACGCCGGGATCTCCTTCGCGAGGCCCAGCTCGATCAGTGCCTTGTAGAGCGCGATCTGGCGCGGGGTGGAGGACAGCAGGTCCTCGCCGCGCAGTACGTGGGTGATCTCCATCAGCGCGTCGTCGACCGGGTTGACCAGCGTGTACAGCGGCGCGCCATTGGCACGGACGATGCCGTAGTCCGGGACGTTCTCCGGGGTGAAGGTCAGCTCGCCGCGGACCAGGTCCGTGAACGTGATCGGCTCGTCGGGCATCCGGAAGCGCACGATGGAGGTGCGGCCCTCCGCCTCGTACGCCGCCCGCTGCTCGGCGCTCAGATCGCGGCACTGCCCGTCGTACCCGGAGGGACGGCCCGCCGCGCGGGCCGCCTCGCGGCGCGCGTCCAGCTCCTCGGTGGTGCAGTAGCAGTGGTACGCGTGGCCGGCCGCGAGCAGCTTGTCCGCGGTGTCGCGGTAGATGTCCATGCGCTGCGACTGGCGGTACGGCGCGTGCGGGCCGCCCACCTCGGGCCCCTCGTCCCAGTCGAACCCGAGCCAGCGCATCGAGTCGAGGAGCTGCTCGTACGACTCCTCGGAGTCGCGCGCCGCGTCGGTGTCCTCGATACGGAAGACCAGGGTGCCGCCGCTGTGCCGGGCGAAGGCCCAGTTGAACAGGGCGGTGCGGACCAGTCCCACATGGGGGTTGCCGGTCGGCGAGGGACAGAAACGTACACGGACGGGTCCGTTAGCCACGCTTGATCACCTTGTTGGTGAGAGTGCCGATGCCTTCGATGGTGACGGCGACCTCGTCGCCGACGCTGAGGGGGCCGACCCCGGCGGGGGTGCCCGTGAGGATGACGTCGCCGGGGAGCAGCGTCATGGCCTCGGTGATGTGGACGATCAGGTCCTCGACGGAGCGGATCATGTCGCTCGTACGGCCCAGTTGGCGCTGTTCGCCGTTGACCGTGCACTGGATGGTGAGGTCCGAGGGGTCGAGGCCGGTCTCCACCCAGGGGCCGAGCGGGCACGAGGTGTCGAAGCCCTTGGCACGGGCCCACTGGTTCTCGGCGCGCTGGGTGTCGCGGGCCGTGATGTCGTTGGCGCAGGTGTAGCCGAGGATGACGTCCTTGACCCGGTCGCGGGGGACTTCGCGGCACATCCGGCCGATGACGACGGCCAGTTCGGCCTCGTAGTGGACCTCGTCGGAGAAGGACGGGTACTCGATGGCGTCGCCGGTGCCGATGAGCGCGGTCGTGGGCTTGAGGAAGACGACCGGGACGTCGGGGACCGCGTTGCCCAGCTCGGCGGCGTGCTCCGCGTAGTTGCGGCCGACGCCCAGGATCTTGTTGCCGATCACGGGCGGCAGGAGGCGGACCTTGCTCAGCGGGACCTTGGTGCCGGAGAGCTCGAAGTCGGCGTACGGGATGCCCTTGATGATGTCGAGCACAAGGCCGGCCGGGTCGCTGCCCTCGCCCTCGACCGCGCCGAAGGCGACATTGCCGTCGATGGAGAATCTGGCGATGCGCACGGGATGCTGCCGCCCCTCACTACTTGACTTGCCGGCTGTTCCGGAGACTGACGCTCCAGGCTAGCGCGGGGGGCGTGGTGGGCGTCGCGCGTACGGAGCGGCCACCTCGGATGTCCGGGACGGCCGCTTCGCGTATTACAGTGCGAGTGAGAAGTGGATCAACGGTCACCCCACTGACCACTTCGAACGGAGCCGACGAGGGCCCCGGAGATGAACCTAGGACGCGACGGGAGCGTCCATCAGAGTCGTACGGCGGGGGTTGGCGGTCCGGTTGGGCAGGGCGACGGGGTGTTCCTGGTGCTCCGCGGGTGCCATCTCCTCGGCGTCCTTCAAATGCGCCAGTGTGGTGCGCCGGGGGTTGGCGGTGCTGCGGAACATCATCGTCGTCTTCATCTGTGGTGTCAGACCTTGTCGGGAGCGGGGCGCTGGGGCGCCACTTGTCGGATGAGCCATCTCTGTAAAGCGTCAGGCTAAACATCCGATTCCCCGCCACCGCCGGGATCCAGCAGCGATCTCCATGTGAGTTTCCTCACGACTCGCCGGGCATTTCCCCCATTACGGTCACTGATCGTTGACCATGGAATCGGACATTGAGCTACTGAACGTTACATTCCGCTCCTGATCATGAAGACTGGGACACCCCCCACCCGTAAGCGGGTCGTCAATAAAAGTCCGTTTCCTCCGTGAACCATTTCTACGGCTCGTGACCCGGTGCTCACACGGCGTCATTCAAGCCACGGGCCCTCCCATGGCCCTTGTTGGAGATCCTGCACTGTGCTGGAATTCCCCCCACCGCCGCGGGTTTACAAGCCGGCGCGCAGGGGCGCAACGCAGCGCCGAGTGGCGGCGGGAAAGGGGAGCAGCGCCGGTCACTCACGACCACCATGGGGGGCGTTCTGCACCCCACGACGCCGACACCGCCCCGCCGTTCGCGGAGGGGCGCCTGGTCCAGAGGTTGCGACGCTAGTGCAGGGACGTTTCAAGAGGGATAGCAGTGCTGCGGCGGAGCAGGAGCCCCGCGGCGGAACCGACCGCGGCTCCTCGCCCCAGCACACCCAGAACCCGGGACCGGCACCCTCGGGCGAGAGTGGCGGCAGAGGCGGGTCCGCCGGGGCCGCACCGGGTGCGGGCGGGCCTTCGGCGCCGCCCAAGCCCGTGACGCCACCGGTCACTTCGGTGCCGGGTGAGGTCGGGCCGAGGATCGCGCTGCGCAACTGGCGAATCAGCACGCGCCTGGTGGCGCTGCTGACACTGCCGGTGGTCGCCGCGACCTCGCTGGGCGGGCTGCGTATCAACCAGTCGCTGAATGACATTCAGCAACTGGAGCACATGCAGCTCCTCACCAAGATGACCAAGGAGGCGACCAGCCTCGCCGCCGCGCTCCAGGCGGAACGTGACGAGTCGGCAGGTCCGCTCACCAACGGCGAGTCGCCCGACGACTACAAGGTCAAGAACCGCCGGACCGCGACCGACCGGGCGAAGCGGGCCTTCCTCGACGCCACGGTCGACATCGGCAATACGGACGGCGACGAGGCGCTGGAGAGCATCCGCTCCAACGTCAACCAGATCGCCACCCAGGTCAACAAGATCAACGACATCCGCAAGGGCGCGTACACCTCGGAGTCGGACTCGCTGACCGTCGACGCGTACAGCGGACTGATCGACTCACTGCTGAGCCTCTCGCAGGACATGGCGCAGGCGACCAGCAACCCGGACATGATCAAGCGGACCCGTGCGCTGGCCGCGTTCTCGTCCGCCAAGGAGTACGCCTCCATCCAGCGGGCGGTCATCGCCGCCGCGCTGCCGGCCGACCCGAAGACCAAGGGCAAGCTCACCGACAGCGACCGGCTGTACGGTCTGGCCGCGCAGACCAAGGAGAGGAACGCCCTCACCTCCTTCAGCTCGCTGTACGAGTCGATGGGCGGCGACGCCGAAGAGCTGATGGCGCCGCTGAACGGGACCGGCAACCCTGAGATAGGCCAGGCCGAGAAGTACGCGGAACGCGTGCTCAACACCCCGGACGGCATGGCGCGGCAGCCCAACCGCTCGTATCTGGACTGGACCGACCAGGCGTCCACCCGGATCAACGCGATGAAGACCATCGAGGCCACGCTGCTGGGCGAGATGGAGGGCAAGGCCCGCGAGCTGCGCACCCAGTCGCAGCGCGACGCGCTCATCAACGGTGCGGTCATCCTGCTGGTGCTGGGTGTCTCGCTGGCCGGCGCCTTCGTGGTCGCCCGGTCCATGATCCGCTCGCTGCGCCGGCTCCAGGACACGGCCACCAGGGTCGCCCAGGACCGCCTGCCCGAGCTGGTCAAGCAGCTCTCCGAGTCCGACCCGCAGGATGTCGACACCTCCGTCGAGTCGGTCGGTGTGCACTCCCGGGACGAGATCGGACAGGTCGCCGCGGCCTTCGACGACGTGCACCGCGAGGCGGTCCGCCTCGCCGCGGAGCAGGCCCTCCTCCGGGGCAACGTCAACGCGATGTTCACCAACCTCTCGCGCCGCAGTCAGGGCCTGATCCAGCGTCAGCTCTCCCTGATCTCCGAGCTGGAGTCCCGTGAGGCGGACCCGGACCAGCTCTCCTCGCTCTTCAAGCTGGACCACCTCGCGACCCGTATGCGCCGTAACGGTGAGAACCTCCTCGTCCTCGCGGGCGAGGAACCGGGCCGCCGGTGGACCAGGCCCGTACCGCTGGTCGACGTGCTGCGTGCCGCGGCCTCCGAGGTGGAGCAGTACGAGCGCATCGAACTGGCCTCGGTCCCCGCGACCGAGGTCGCCGGACGCGTCGTCAACGACCTCGTGCACCTGCTCGCCGAGCTGCTGGAGAACGCGACCTCGTTCTCCTCGCCGCAGACCAAGGTCCGGGTCACCGGTCACGCGCTGCCCGACGGGCGGGTGCTGGTCGAGATCCATGACACCGGTATCGGTCTGTCCCCCGAGGACCTCGCGGCGATCAACGAGCGGCTGGCCTCGCCGCCGACCGTGGACGTCTCCGTATCGCGCCGCATGGGTCTGTTCGTGGTCGGCCGGCTGTCCCTGCGCCACGGCATCAGGATCCAGCTCCGCCCCTCCGACTCGGGTGGCACGACCGCGCTGGTCATGCTGCCGGTCGATGTCGCGCACGGCGGCAAGAAGGCTCCGCCGGCCGGTCGGCCCGGTGCCGGTCCCGGCGGCCAGAACGCGGTGGGCCAGGCGCCCGCCCCGGGCGGCCAGTTGACCGGCGGACCCGGTGCGGCCGGTGGCGGCAGGCCCGGTCTCGGCGCGGGACCCGGCGGCGGCCCCGGGCTGCTGGCGGGCGCGAGCCCGCGCGCCGCACTGCCGTCCCGGGACGGTTCGGGCGGCGGGCAGGGCGGACCGCAGGATCCGCAGCGGCAGGGCTCGGGCCAGTCCAGCATCTTCAGCCAGAACGCCTTCGGCGCGCCCGGCCAGGGCGGCGGCCAGGGTCAGGGCCGTAACGACCAGTTCGGCGGCCCGGCCGGGCAGAACCCGAACAGCCAGCAGGGTCCGGGCGCCAGGGCCGGCCAGGGCGGCGGCGACCGCAACGGCTTCAGCGGCCGTGCCCAGAACGCCTTCCAGCAGGGCGGCGCCCCCGACCGCGGCCGGCAGCTTCCGCCGCCCGGCGGACCGCGTGCCGAACTGCCCGGCGGGAACCCGCAGCCCCAGCGCCAGCAGACCACGAGCTGGGGCAGCGACCAGCAGCCCCCGCAGTCCGGGCAGCACTCTCCGCTGGACGTTCCGCGCGGCCACGAGGAGCACGACACCTCCGGCCAGTTCGTCAGGCCGGGAGCCGACCAGCAGGGTCCCGGGTCCACGGCCGAGTTCCAGCGCCCGGACTTCGGCGGGCCGCGGCCGGACGCGAACACGGGACGCGGCGGACCGCAGGACGCGGGTGCCACGGCCCAGTTCCCCCGTCCGGACTTCAACGCCCCGGGGGGCTACGACGCCCCGCAGAACGGGTACGGCAACGCCCAGTCGGACTTCCGTGCCCCCGCCGAGTACCACAACGCCCCGCAGCAGCGGGACTACCACCCCCAGCAGGACTTCAACGCCCAGCGCCCCGGAGTTCCGGGCGCGCAGGGCGGCTACCGGCCGCAGGGCCTGCCGCCGCAGCAGCAGCCCGAGGCGCTGCCGCCGGCCGGTCCCGGCGACGGCCGCACCCCGCTGTACGACAACCTGGAAACCAACTGGTTCCACGGACACGGCCAGCAGGGCGGCGGCCAGCAGTACCCGCAGCAGCCACCCCAGCAGCACCAGTCCCAGCAGCCCCCGATGCCGCGCCGCGACATCCAGGACTCCGGCACGAACGGCTCGGGCTTCCCGGGCCTGAACGCCAACGGTTCGGGCGCCCGTGGCGCGGGCGTCACCTCTTCCTGGCGTACGTCGCCCAACGACGAGCTGGTACGCCAGGCCGAGCGGGTCAAGAAGCCCCAGGCGGGCGGGATCACCACATCCGGTCTGCCCCGCCGGGTGCCGCGTGCCAATCTGGTGCCCGGCACCGCGCAGGAACAGAACACCCAGGCCGGTCCGCAGGTATCGCGTGCGCCAGCAGACGTACGCGGCCGGCTGACCAATCTCCGTCGGGGTATCCAGCAGGGTCGGCAGGCCGGCAACACCGGCCCGGCGACCGGGAGTTTCAACCTCGGCACCTCTCACCAGCAGGAGCGTTAGTTGAGTCCGATGAGTCAGGCTGCGCAGAATCTGAACTGGTTGATCACCAACTTCGTGGACAACACCCCCGGGGTGTCCCACACGGTGGTGGTCTCCGCGGACGGACTTCTGCTGGCCATGTCCGAGGGCTTCCCCCGCGACCGCGCCGATCAGCTCGCGGCCGTGGCGTCCGGTCTGACCTCGCTGACCGCGGGGGCGTCCCGGATCTTCGAAGGCGGCCCGGTCAACCAGACCGTCGTCGAGATGGAGCGCGGTTTCCTCTTCCTCATGTCCGTCTCCGACGGGTCCTCCCTGGCCGTACTGGCGCACCCCGAGTGCGACATCGGCCTGGTGGGCTACGAAATGGCCCTTCTGGTCGACCGCGCAGGTACGGTCCTCACCCCGGACCTGCGCGCCGAGCTCCAGGGCAGCCTGCTGCACTGAGGCTCAAGGCACCGTCCCCCGCTCCAACCACCGTCAGGCCGCCCAACCGGCCCCCCACCGGCCAAGTCAGACGGCACGCAGACATCTTGCTGTCACGCCCGGAGGATTCATGACCCCGCCACCCGCCTCTCACGATCCGTACGGCGCAGTCGACGCCTACGGCTCCGAGGGCGACCAGCCGCTGGTCCGTCCGTACGCCATGACCGGCGGACGGACCCGGCCGCGGTACCAGCTCGCCATCGAGGCGCTGGTCAGTACGACGGCAGACCCGGCGCACCTTGCCACTCTGCTCCCCGAGCACCAGCGGATCTGCCACCTGTGCCGTGAGGTCAAGTCCGTCGCGGAGGTGTCGGCCCTGCTGACGATGCCGCTGGGCGTCGCGCGCATCCTGGTCGCGGACCTGGCGGAGGCGGGCATGGTGGCCATCCACCAGCCGGGCAACGGAGAGGCCGGCGGCACGCCGGATGTGACACTGCTCGAAAGGGTGCTCAGTGGACTTCGCAAGCTCTAGCGGCGGAGCGGCACGGTCGACCACCAGCGCGAAGATCGTGGTGGCGGGCGGCTTCGGCGTGGGCAAGACCACGTTCGTCGGCGCCGTCTCGGAGATCAACCCGCTGCGTACCGAAGCCGTCATGACCAGCGCCTCCGCAGGCATCGACGACCTCACCCACACCGGAGACAAAACCACCACCACCGTGGCCATGGACTTCGGACGCATCACCCTCGACCAAGACCTCATCCTCTACCTCTTCGGCACCCCCGGACAGGACCGCTTCTGGTTCATGTGGGACGACCTCGTCCGCGGCGCCATCGGCGCCGTCGTCCTCGTCGACACCCGCCGCCTCGCCGACTGCTTCCCCGCCGTCGACTACTTCGAAAACTCAGGACTCCCCTTCGTCATCGCCCTCAACGGCTTCGACGGACACCAGCCCTACACCCCCGACGAAGTACGCGAAGCACTCCAGATCGGCCCCGACACCCCCATCATCACCACCGACGCACGCCACCGCGCCGACGCCAAAAGCGGACTCATCACCCTCGTCGAACACGCCCTCATGGCACGGCTCAAGTAGACGTCCGGCTACGGCGGTTGCCGTACGGAGCAGCGGGAGGCGGGCCATGTCCATCGACATAGCCCGCCTCCATGTTCATAACATTTCGACAGAGAATTCACGGACACCGGACACCCGACGCACTCGTCCGGTGCCACTGTGCTCACATCAGCCCCGTCTTTTGGCGGGGCTCGCTCTTTTGCCCGTTTTACGTGAGGCTTGGACCACTCGGAATGGCTGATTCCCGCTGTTTGGAATGGGGCCGTTCCTCGTGCTGCAATTCGACAACTCCCGAGTAGTACGGCCCCGAACAGAACACGGCACAAACGTAGGTGCCGACGCCGAGAGGTTGTTGGTCGAGTGAGGCGAAGCAAGACGAGCTCCGCGGAGCAGCAGGCGCGGGGCAACTTCACCCCGCCGCCGCGCGCAGCGGTGCCGCCTTCGGTCGCCACCGGGTCCCCGCCGGCGGCCGGCAGCAGCAGTCCGCTCTCCCCGCGCAACTGGCGGGTGCCGACCCGGCTGAACGCCATCCTCCTGATTCCTGTGCTGGTCGGTCTGGTGATGGGCGGCTTCCAGGTCAAAGCTGCCGTGGACACCTGGCAGGAGGCGCAGGACGCCGAACGGACGGCTCTGGTCGTACGGGCCGCCGCCGGGTACGGGCAGGCCCTGCTCAACGAACGAGATCTGACCGCCCAGCCGCTGCTGACCGGCGAGGGCGACGCCCCGGTGGTCGCACAGGTGCGGGCGGCCACGGACGCCGCGAAGAAGAAGTTCGACGAGGCCGTCCGGGACATGCCCGCGGACCAAGGCCTGGAACGCCGGCTGAGCCTGTTCCGGGCGGAGGAGCCGAAGCTCGCCGCCATCAGGAAGAGCGCGTACATCGAGGGGGTCGAGACCCCGGACAAGAGCGGTGGCAAGGGCGGCCCGGTGGCGACCGAGGAGGGGTATGTGCTGGTCCAGCACTCCCTCATGGAGTTCGCCAACGAACTGGGCCTGGGCACCTCCAACATCACCAGCTACGGCCGTACCGTCTACGCGATCCAGCTCGCCAAGGCCGCCGAGTCGCTCCAGCGCTCCATCGGTACGCATCTGCTGGTCAGGCCTAACCAGACGGAGAACGTCAGGAACGGCCAGACCATCGCCTTCTCCTCCTATGCCTATCTGGAGGACATCGCCGTCGCCGAGTACGTCTCCGGCGGTACGGAGGCGGATACGGCCAGGCTCCAGGACGTGATGGCACAGAAGGCGGCCGAGGGCGCCAAGAAGCTCGCGGCGGCTCAGCAGCAGGCGGCGGCCAAGGGCGAGGACTTCGTCGCCCCGCCGAGCAAGGAGGGCTCCGTCCTGGACGGCATGGTGGCGGAGATCGCCACCGGGGACAGCCCCGAACGGCTCGCGCAGCGCGGGGTGACGCCCGAGGCCTGGATGGCCGCCTCCACCGCCAAGTTCGACGGCTACACGGTCCTGGAGAAGGACCTCGTCGACAGGGCCGTGGCGGACGCGGCGCAGATCTCGGAGAACGCCAGGAACAACGCCATCACCATCGGCGGCGTCGTGGTGATCGCGCTGCTGGCCGCCTTCGTCCTGGCCGGGATGATGGCCCGGCAGATGAGCCGCGCGATGCTGGGGCTGCGCACGGCCGCGTTCGGCATCGCCGAGCAGCGGCTGCCGATGCTGGTCGACCAGCTCTCACGGACCGAGCCCGGCCGGGTCGACACCCGGGTCCAGCCGATCCCCATCGACTCGCGCGACGAGATCGGCGAGGTCGCCCGCGCCTTCGACCAGGTCCACCGCGAGGCGGTCAGGCTGGCCGCCGAACAGGCCATGCTGCGCGGAAACGTCAATGCCATCTTCACCAACCTCTCGCGCCGCAACCAGTCGCTGATCGAAGGGCAGTTGACCCTCATCTCCGATCTGGAGAACAACGAGGGCGACCCGGACCAGTTGGAGAACCTCTTCAAGCTGGACCACCTCGCGACCCGTATGCGCCGCAACGGCGAGAACCTCCTCGTCCTCGCGGGCGAGGAGCCTGGCCGCCGCTGGAACCAGCCGGTGCCGCTGGTGGACGTCCTGCGCGCCGCCTCCTCCGAGGTCGAGTCGTACGCCCGTATCGAGCTGACCGGCGTCCCCGAGACCGAGATCCACGGCCAGTCGGTGACCGACCTGGTCCATCTCCTCGCCGAGCTGCTGGAGAACGCCACCACCTTCTCCTCGCCGCAGACCAAGGTCAGGGTCACCGCGACCCGGCTGCCCGACGGCCGGGTGATGATCGAGATCCATGACAAGGGCATCGGCCTGACCGCCGAGGACTTCGCGGACATCAACCACAAGCTGGCCAACCCGCCGACCGTGGACGCCGCCGTCTCGCAGCGCATGGGCCTGTTCGTGGTCGGCAGGCTCGCCGACCGGCACGGCATCCGTGTGCAGCTCCGCCCCTCGGGCGAGCAGGCCGGTACGACCTCGCTGGTCATGCTCCCCGACGCGATCACCCATGGCGGGGGCGGCGAACCGGCCCCGGCCGACGATTTCACCGTCTCGCAGATCATCCCGGACCAGCAGATCCCGGCCGGCGAGCAGGTCTTCGACACCGGCACCCCGATGCTGACCGCCGCCGAACTGGGCTTCGACGACTCGCGGTACGACGACCCGCCGGGCCAGTCGGACCAGCGGGACGACAGCCGCACGCTCGACCCGGTCAACCGCACCCTCAAGCGCGAGGAGCGGCGGGCGGCGCTGGGCGGCCCCGGGACCGCGGAGCAGCCGGTCTTCCAGGACCCGGCCGTCCACTACCGCGAGGAGGTCGACGGGCAGTACCTGCCGCAGGAGGCCTCGCCCTCGTACGAGCAGGGATACGCCGCTCCCCCGGCGGCCACGGAGACCGGCTATCCGCAGACGGCCGGCTACGAGGACTTCCAGGAGTTCCAGGAGCCCGCTGCGCAGCCGTACGCGGAGGCCGCGCCCCAGCCGTACGCGGAGCCGTATGCGGAGGCGCCCCAACAGGGCGACTGGGCCGGTCAGAACGCGTACCAGGACGTGTACGGGACCGAGCGGCACCCGGAACCGGAATCGGCCCCCGACGCTCCCGCGAACGCCCGCGACCGCGTAGGCTTCGACCGTCCGGGCCCGTCCCCGAGCAGCAGTCATACGCTGACGGACGCGGGTCTGCCGCGCCGGGGCAGCAGCCAGCCGCCACAGCGGTGGCAGCAGACGGGACAGGACAGCGGCCCGCTCGGAACGGCGGGTCCGGCCGTACCACCGCCCTCACCCGCCGCGGAGACTCCGCAGAACGGGCTCGGCGGCGGTCAGGGCAACGGGCAGAGCGAGGCGGCGGGTTCCGGGGACTGGCGGTCGAGGAACGACGAGCGCTGGCAGCGGGCCGAGAAGCTCCGCGAACCCAAGGCGGGCGGGATCACCGCGTCGGGGCTCCCCCGGCGCGTGCCCAAGGCCAATCTGATCGAGGGAGCGGCGGAGCAGACCCCGCAGGGCGGCACCCAGATCTCCCGGGCCCCCGAGGACATCCGCGGCAGGTTGAGCAACCTGCGGCGCGGTGTCCAGCGGGGCCGCAACGCGGGAGCGGACACGAACGGACCGGGCCACGGCCCGGGCAGTACCTACAACCAGGAGCGTTAGTGTGAGCCCGATGAGCCAGGCGGCGCAGAATCTGAACTGGTTGATCACCAACTTTGTGGACAACACCCCCGGGGTGTCCCACACCGTGGTGGTCTCCGCCGACGGACTCCTGCTGGCCATGTCCGAAGGTTTTCCCCGCGACCGCGCCGATCAGCTCGCGGCCGTGGCGTCCGGTCTGACCTCGCTGACCGCGGGGGCGTCCCGGATCTTCGAAGGTGGTGCCGTCAACCAGACCGTCGTCGAAATGGAGCGCGGTTTCCTCTTCATCATGTCCATCTCGGACGGGTCCTCCCTGGCCGTTCTCGCGCACCCGGAGGCCGACATCGGCCTGGTGGGATACGAGATGGCGCTTCTGGTCGACCGCGCGGGCACGGTCCTCACCCCGGACCTCCGGGCCGAGCTCCAGGGAAGTCTGCTCAACTGAGAGACAGTGCGCTGCTCGCCACCGCACCATTAGGGTGCGGTGGCGCGGATTCACAGGACCGTCAACATCGGCCCGGCGACCGGCAGTCGGAGGAGGAAACGTGGCTACACCCCCAGACGGACATCCCTATGACTACGACGGTGTGCGGCGGGCCCAGGGCGAACCCGTACGGAACCGCTTCAACTTCCCCTCCGCGCCAAGCGGTCAGCCGGGAGGCCAGGGCGGCGGACCACCCCGGCAGGAGCCTTACTACCCCCAGCAGCGGCCGTACGAACCGCCGCGGCGGCAGCCTTATGAAGAACCGCGGCAGCCCCGCATCCAGCCGGTGGAGCCGCGCCGCGCCCCGGAGGAACCCGCTCCCTCCATGGGCACGCACAACCCGCTGGTCCGTCCGTACGCCATGACCGGCGGCCGGACCCGGCCGCGGTACCAGCTCGCCATCGAGGCGCTGGTCAGTACGACGGCCGATCCGTCCCGGCTGCACGGGCAGTTGCCCGAGCACCAGCGGATCTGCCGGCTCTGTTTCGAGATCAAATCGGTCGCCGAGATCTCGGCGCTCCTCTCCATCCCCCTCGGCGTGGCCCGGATCCTCGTAGCCGACCTGGCGGAGGCGGGCCTTGTCGCCATCCACCAGCCCGGCGGCGACGAGGCCGTCGGTGGCCAGCCAGACGTGACACTGCTCGAAAGGGTGCTCAGTGGACTTCGCAAGCTCTAGCGGCGGTGCAGCCCGCTCAACCACCAGCGCGAAGATCGTGGTGGCGGGCGGCTTCGGCGTGGGCAAGACCACGTTCGTCGGCGCCGTCTCGGAGATCAACCCGCTGCGTACCGAAGCCGTCATGACCAGCGCCTCCGCAGGCATCGACGACCTCACCCACACCGGAGACAAAACCACCACCACCGTGGCCATGGACTTCGGACGCATCACCCTCGACCAAGACCTCATCCTCTACCTCTTCGGCACCCCCGGACAGGACCGCTTCTGGTTCATGTGGGACGACCTCGTCCGCGGCGCCATCGGCGCCGTCGTCCTCGTCGACACCCGCCGCCTCGCCGACTGCTTCCCCGCCGTCGACTACTTCGAAAACTCAGGACTCCCCTTCGTCATCGCCCTCAACGGCTTCGACGGACACCAGCCCTACACCCCCGACGAAGTACGCGAAGCACTCCAGATCGGCCCCGACACCCCCATCATCACCACCGACGCACGCCACCGCGCCGACGCCAAAAGCGGACTCATCACCCTCGTCGAACACGCCCTCATGGCACGACTGCGGTAAGTCCCGCGCGGCGCACCGCCGCAGACACACGAAGGCCCCCGCACTCAAGGAGTGCGGGGGCCTTCGCTTCGTACGGCTTCTGGCGCCTTGGGACGGCCTGTGGCGGCTGTCAGCCCTGCCAACTGTGCGGGGCGCGGAAACCGGGAGTGCGCTCAAGACGGCGCCAGCCGGCCGTGGAGCGGCCGTGGTGGGCCGGGGCGTCCTTCCGGGCCGCGGCACGGGCCATCAGGACGGCGGTGATGGCGGCCAGCTCCTCGGGGCCGGCCTGCCCCTTCTCGACGCGCAGCAGGGATTCGTTCGTGGATTCGCTCATGGAGGTCGTGTCTCCGTCTTCTCGGCGGGAGGGCGCGGGGCGCAGGGTCACTGCGGGGGGTTGCCGTGCTTGCGGGACGGCAGGTCGGCATGCTTGGTACGGAGCATCGCGAGCGCGCTCGCGAGCACCTCACGGGTCTCCGCGGGGTCGATCACGTCGTCGACCAGTCCGCGCTCCGCCGCGTAGTAGGGATGCATCAGCTCGGCCTTGTACTCCTTGACCATGCGGGCACGCATGGCCTCCGAGTCCGCGGCTTCCGCGATCTGCCTGCGGAAGATGACATTGGCGGCACCCTCGGCGCCCATCACCGCGATCTCGTTCGTGGGCCAGGCGTAGGTGAGGTCGGCTCCGATGGACTGGGAGTCCATCACGATGTAAGCGCCTCCGTACGCCTTGCGCAGGATCAGCGAGATCCGCGGCACGGTGGCGTTGCAGTACGCGTAGAGGAGTTTGGCACCGTGCCTGATGATCCCGCCGTGCTCCTGGTCGACACCGGGCAGGAACCCGGGCACGTCCAGCAGCGTCACGATCGGGACATTGAAAGCGTCGCACATCTGGACAAAGCGCGCAGCTTTCTCGGACGCCTCGATGTCCAGCACCCCGGCGAGGGACTGCGGCTGGTTGGCGACGATGCCGATGACCTGTCCGTCCAGCCGGGCCAGGGCGCAGATGATGTTCCGCGCCCAGCGCTCATGGACCTCCAGGAAGTCGCCCTCGTCAACCAGCTCCTCGATGACCTTGTGCATGTCGTACGGGCGGTTGCCGTCGGCGGGCACCAGATCGAGCAGCACGTCGGAGCGGCGGTCCACCGGGTCCTCGGAGACGACCGTGGGCGGGTTCTCGCGGTTGTTCTGCGGCAGCATCGACAGGAGGTAGCGCACCTCGGCGATGCAGGTCTCCTCGTCGTCGTACGCGAAGTGCGCGACGCCGGAGGTCTCGGCGTGCACATCGGCGCCGCCGAGGCCGTTCTGGGTGATCTCCTCGCCGGTGACCGCCTTGACGACGTCCGGTCCCGTGATGAACATCTGCGAGGTCTCGCGGACCATGAACACGAAGTCGGTGAGGGCCGGGCTGTAGGCGGCGCCGCCCGCGCACGGGCCGAGCATCACACTGATCTGCGGAATCACCCCGCTCGCACGGGTGTTGCGCTGGAAGATCCCGCCGTAGCCGGCGAGCGCGGAGACGCCCTCCTGGATCCGGGCCCCCGCGCCGTCGTTGAGCGACACCAGCGGGGCACCGGCCGAGATGGCCATGTCCATAATCTTGTGGATCTTGGTGGCGTGTGCCTCGCCGAGGGCGCCGCCGAAGATCCGGAAGTCATGCGCGTACACGAAGACCGTCCGGCCCTCGACCGTGCCCCAGCCGGTGATGACACCGTCCGTGTACGGCTTCTTGGCCTCCAGGCCGAAGCCGGTGGCGCGGTGCCTGCGGAGCTGCTCGACCTCCCTGAACGACCCCTCGTCGAGCAGCAGCTCGATGCGCTCACGCGCGGTCAGCTTGCCCTTGGCCTTCTGGGCTTCGGTCGCGCGGTCGCTGGGGCCCCGGCGGGCCGTCTCGCGCAGGGCGTGCAGTTCGGCCACACGCCCCCGGGCATCGGTTGGCTCGCCCGGCGTCTCGTCCACTACGGTCATGTCCCAACCCTACGAACAGCACCGTGAAAACACGCCGTAGACTCCACACAGTCTCCTGGCGGTATTCCTGGTGGGCCTGGACAGAACCCGGCACGATGCGGGGTTCCCGGACAGCAAGGTACCCCCGGCTGTTGTGGGATTCCCCTAGATGTCAGATCAACGCCACCTGGCACCGATAGGCCTCGCAGGCCGTTCCGGGGGTGATCCTCAGCCGTAGCGTACGGCCCGCCGAGAGCACCTCGACCCCCGGGTCGACGGCCTGCACCTCCCGTACTCTCCGGTCCCAGACGACCTCCAGCGGCCGTCCGGAGCGCGGGGGTTCACTGATACGGAGCGTGGCGGTACGGCCCCGGACCACGGCCAGCACGCTCGCGGGGGCGGTCGCGGTGAGCGGTCCCGCCGTACCGGGCCGCCAGAAGTTGACGGCCGTGCAGCCGAGCGGGTGAAGCTCCACCGCCTGCCGGTCCGCGTCGTTGGCGAGGATCCGCAGCCAGTGCGGGTCGGCGGCGCGGGCCGCGAGCGCCCGCCGGGACGCACCGGGCATCAGCAGATAGGCGTAGGCCGCGCCGGTGGGGTCGGTGCCGTGGTCGATCCAGAGGGTCCGGTAGCGGCGATTACGCCGTTCGGGGGAACCTCCGGTGTTGATGTCGCTCCAGGCACCGGTACGGTCCTCCGCGAGGGTCCTGAGCGGGGCGCCGCCGGGGAAGACCCAGCCGCCGTGGCCCGCCAGATGGGCCCAGCGGGGGCGTGGACCGTGATCGAGGGTGAAGGTGTCCGCGCCGCGCTCGCCCAGGTTGCGGTTGTCGACAATCGTCTCCACCGGCACCCCGTCCGTACAGGTGATTCCGGCACCCAGGCAGATGACCGCGTCGTCGGTGAAGAACCAGGACTTGCGTGCTTCGAGGGTGGAGCCGAGGCCCTTGAGATGCTGGCCGACGGCGGCGAAGGTCCCGTCGGTCACTCCGCCCACCCACCGCACGTCCGGCTTGGGCTCGCCCCACTCGCCGCCCTCCCGGTCCGCGAGCCGCCGGGTGGACACGGTCGTACCGGGCAGGCGGTACGGGTCGACAGTGGGCCAGAACCAGTCCGTGTACTGGTCGTTGCCCCGGTCGGCGCACCACCACGAGAGCATCCCGGCCCCGGTGTGCCAGCCGCGCGGATTCTCGCCGTTGCCGCACTCGTAGTGCGCGATCCGCCCGGAGGCCATGGCGAGGGCGGCGGCCCAGCCGTGCCCCCGGTGCACGGCCCGGTCCATCGCGGCGAAGAGGGTGTGGCCGGCCGGTTCGGGGACGGCGGGCACGGGCGAGGCGGCGACGGTGTGCAGCCGCGCCAGATCGGCGACGTCGAACTGCGGGGCGGTGAGCACGGGTGCCACGGTGTCGCGCTCGATCCAGCCCTTGACCAGCCCGGTCCAGCGCTCCCGCTCGGCGGCGGACGCCCCACCCGCGAGCAGCGGAAGGGCCGCGATCAGCGCCTGGCCGTGGAAGTGGTCGCTCCGCATGACGCCCAGGTCGTCGCCCGCGAGCCAACCCCGGCTGATGGCACGGCCGTTGACGCAGTCCATCATCAGACCGTTGTAGATCAGCGGTGCGAAGGCGCGTTCCGCGCTGTCGAGTACGTTCTGCCGGGCCGGGTCGGTGATGGCCCAGGAGGACCCGGCGAGCAGGGAGAAGAGCCGGCCGAGGCCGTCGAGCAGGACCTGTCCGTACGTTCCTGAGTAGGCGACCCAGGTGTGCTGGACGAACGAGCCGTCGGCGTAGAGGCCGTCCCCGCTCGTGACATACGGGAAGACGGGCGAGAGCGCGTCCCGGGCGAGAGCGGTCTTGGCGGGGGCCCGGCCGAGGATGCCGCGCAGGGCGACGGAGCGGCAGAGGTCGACGCGGTTGGCGCCGGTGCTGGTGCCCGAGTAGTCGGTGAGGAGGGCGTCGGGGACGAAGTGGTCGACGGCCGCGCAGGCCGCCGCGCGCCGCTCCTCGGTGAGGTGCTCGTACAGGACGGCCGTGATGTCCATGAGCAGCCGGGGGCTGCCGATCTGCCATTCCCACCAGTTGCCGTAGGGGGTGGTGGCAGGGTGGTAGACGGTGGTGGAGAGATGGGCGAGCCCGCGCAGGATGCCGGCGAGGAGTGACTCGTCACCGGTGAGACCGGTGCCGGGCTGGGCGTAGGCCCGGGTCATGGTCCAGAGCCGGTCGTAGCTGCGGGTGATTCCGGCGGGCGGGTCGAAGGGGTGGCCGGGCCAGAGATGGGTGGCGGCCGGTGCCATGGACCGCCGGAAGGCCTCGGCCCGGGTGCCGGTCGCGGCGAGCCGGGAGGCATAGGGCTCGGCGTCGGGGTCGTAGCCCGTGCCGAGCTGGATGTCCGTCCAGCGCAGCCGCAGCGCCTCGAACTCGTCGGCGGGGGCGAGCGGTTCGGATGCGGAGGCCGGGGGCACGGAGCCGAGCCCGAGGGTGCCGGCTGCGGCGGCCAAGACGGTGCGACGGGACCAGGCTGCTGGCTGCGACACGAGAACCTCCGCGCTCAGGACGGGCAATCGCCGGACGGGCTCATTGAAGCCCGTCCGGCGATTGAGGACACGGCACAGCAGGCCCGTCCGGCGGATTCAGGACACAGCCCGGCGGCCCGTCCGGCGCTCGGAGGACATGGCACAGCAAGCCCGTCCGGCGGATTCAGGACACAGCCCGGCAGGCCCGTCCGGCGCTTGAGGACACGGTGGAACCGGTCAGCAGCCGCCGCAGTTGTAGTACGTGACGTCCCAGTGGTTGCCCTCGTCCGCGTAGAGGTTGCCGGCGCCGGACTGCCACTGCGGGTAGCCGTCACCGCGCGGGCCGATGTAGGTGAAGTTGTTCTTGATGTAGTTGGTGAGGCAGGTGGCCTTGGCGAAGTCGAGCTTGTAGCCGTTCCAGTGCGAGTACGTGCCGCTCGCGTGGCCCGTCTCCGTACCGCCCGTGATGTTCAGGGCGCAGCCGCTCGCGCTCTTCAGGGTCTGGGCGCCCTGGGCCGTGGCCAGGTTGAGCTGCTCGAACGACGTACAGGTCGGGTTGTTGCGGTTGGAACAGCCGCCGGAGGACGACCAGGTGATGCCGCGTGAGCTGAACATCGAGGTCGCGGTGGCGTGCGAGATCTTGGTGGCCGCCTGAGCGTCGCCGGCCGAGGTCAGAACGCCGAATCCGGGGGCGAAGAGAGCGCCCAGGACCAGCGCGAACGCGGTGAGGTACGAGCGGAGCTTCATGGGGGGATTGCCTCCTGCTGAGAACCGTTGAGGTGGATGGGGCAGCGGTGCAGGTGGTAACGGAGCGATGTCGCGGACCGATGGTGCCCGAGATCTACGCGCGTCCGCCAGGGTGCGGGGAACTCGATCGGATGACTTTGTTGAAGATTGAACGAGAGAGGTCTAAGGTGGGCGCCGATTGAAGGTTTAGAACTCGTCAGTCGCACTCAGGAGGAACCATGGCCCTCTTCGGCCGCAAGAACGACAGCACCGACTCCTCGGCCACCGCCACCGTCGAGGTGGACCCGGCCCTCGCCGCGCTGACCGGCGAATACACCATCGACCCGGCCCACAGCACCATCAGCTTCACCGTCCGGCACGCGATGGTCACCAACGTCCGCGGCTCGTTCACCGAGCACGAGGGCTCGCTCAGCCTGGACGGCTCGAACCCGGCCGCCTCGACCGCCACGATCGAGGTCTCCATCGCCAGCGTCGACACCGGGATGCCCGACCGTGACGGCCATCTGCGCAGCGCCGACTTCTTCGACGCGGAGACCTTCCCGAAGATGTCGTTCCGCTCCACCGCGGCCGAGCAGCTCGACGCCGAGACCTACCGGGTGACCGGCGATCTGACCATCAAGGACGTCACCAAGCCGGTCACCATCGACCTGGAGTTCCAGGGCTCCGCCACCGACGTGTACGGCAACGAGCGCGTCGGCTTCGAGGGCACCGCGTCCATCCTGCGCTCCGACTGGGGCCTGACCTGGAACGCGGCGCTGGAGACCGGCGGGGTCATGGTCAGCGACAAGGTCAAGCTGAACTTCGACATCTCCGCGATCAAGAAGGCCCCCGAGGCCGCCTGAGGCCGCCGGGGACCGGGTGAGGAGACCGGCGGGGGCGCGGCTTCCCGACCGGGGCTCGGCTCGGCGGCCGTACGGATCGTACGGCGGAGCCGGAGCCCCGGCCGGTCCGGGTCCGGGGGCCGTCCGCCGGGGCCCGTCGGAGTCCGTTCAGGTCTGCCCGTATCTGTCCAGATCTATCCGGACCTCTCCGGGTCTCTCCGGGCCGGTCCGGGTCAGAAACCGCCCCCGCCGTCGAATCCTCCGCCGCCTCCGAAGTCCCCTCCCCCGCCGAACCCGCCACCGCCGAAGTCGCCCGGGTCGTAGTTCCCACCCGAGTAGTCGCCGCCGGCGTAACCGGTGTAGTCACCGCCGCCGTAGTCCGCGGCATAGCCGGGGGTCGCCATCAGCGAGCCGAGCATCGTGCCCACCAGCAGCCCCGGCAGCAGCCCGCCGCCGAAGTAGCCGCCGGCCCAGGGTCCGTACACCGGTCCCGCCTCCCAGTACGGCCGGGGGCCGCTCGCGGTCTCGACCGTACGGGCCAGCGGGTCGTCGCCGTCCGCCAGCCGGGCCGCGTCGGCCGCGCAGACCGGGACCGTACGCCGTACCCCGGCGGGCGGCGCCCACTCGGCGTCGGTGGTCGAGGGGCCGTGGCGCGGGTCGAAGAAGCACGGCGAGCGGCGCTCCGGCAGCGGGGCGCCCTTCCTGCGCGCGTCGAGCAGGGCCAGCGAGAACCGCCCGTCCTCCAGCGCCTCCGTCACCCCGCGCACATCATCGGGCCGCTGGGCGGAACCCATCAGCGACTTGGCCTTCTCGTACGCGTCGAGCGAGCGCTCGTAGTCGGTGCGCATCGCGTCGTCGGCGCCCGCCTCGGCCGGGTGGAAGTCGAGCCGGTCCAGTTCCTCGCCGAAGGCGGTGATGTCCTCGTCGACGACGACCCGCAGCTTCTCCAGGGCCTCCCGCTCACGCTCGACGCGCTTGCGGCGGCTGTGGCGCGACAGGGCGTACGCGCCGGCGCCGCCCACCACGACCACGGAGCCGAGCACGATCAGTCCGGTGGACGAGCTGTCCGTACCGTCCGATCCCGTGGTGTCCCAGGAGGCCGGGGCCTGGCCGCGGATCTGCGGAAGCGCCTGGTCGACGAAGTTGTTCAGCTCGGTCGCGGCGTCGACGGGTCCGCCCGCCTTGACCGCGTCGGTGAGGTTGCGGACCGCCTGGTGGGGCAGTACGGCGGAGTCGGCGCCCGCGTTGAAGCCGTCGCCGAGCCGGATCGCGTACAGACCGGTGATGCCGGTCTCGGTCCGTACGGTGTTGAGCACGGTCGCGGCGGGGTACGCGGCGGTGTCCGGCAGGACGGCCACGAAGAGCGGCTTGTCCGCGTCCTTGATCTTCTTCGCCAGGGCCTCGGCCTCGGTGGTCGAGAGCTGGCTCCTGGCCGCCGGGTCCACATAGACAGGCCCGTTCTTGAGCGCCTCGGCGACGGTCGCGGGGCCGGTGGCGGCCTCGGCGGCGGGCGCGATTCCCAGGGCTGCGGCGGAACCTGCGAGCAGCACCCCGGACAGTGTGGAATACAGCCTCGTCCTCATACATTGACGCTACCCGAAACGCGCCAAGACGGGGCAGGGGTGAGCAAAGGCGTAAGCGGAGCGAAAGAATTACGGCAGGGCTTTCCGGAAGGCGAAAGGGTGAGGCACCCGGACCCGTCGGTCCAGGTGCCTCACCCATGGGGGTTCCCGGGCTGATCAGGCCGCCTGGTAGGCCGCCGTCAGCTTGGCCACCGCACCGGCCGGGTCTCCGGTGAGCAGCAGATGGTCCGCCTCCGCGAAGGGCTTCGCCGAGGCGGCGGTGATGTTCCCGTTGATCTTCTGCTGGACGAGCAGCCTGGCCTGCCCCACCAGTTCCCTGGCCTGCGGCGACGAGCCGAGGCCCGCCTTCTGGAGCACCGTGGCCGCGACCCCGATCGCCGCGAGTGTCAACTGCCCGCCGCCGGGCGGCCGCTTGAGGGTGGTCAGCCCCCAGCCGTACGGGAACTGCGGGTCGTAGGAGGCGTCACCGACATTGATCGGCAGCGACTCGACCGACTTGGGCCAGGTCCGCGGGAGCTGTCCGGTGAACGCCCGCTTGCCGTAGAGGACATCGGCCACCCCGTCGCCCTCGCTGCCCGGCAGCCAGCTCGCCACCAGCGCGTCGATCTCGCCGAGCCGGTCGCCGATGAGCAGCGGCCGGCCGGAGACGATCAGGACCGCGCACTTCATGGCGGCGCAGACCGTGTCGACGGCCTGCTTGTCCTCGGCGGACAGCTCCAGGTCATGGCCGTTGCCGACATCGCCCTGCCCCTCCGCGTACGGCTTCTCGCCGACGACGACCACCCCGACATCGTGTCCGGCGGTGGGCGCGGAGGCGTCCCGCGAGTAGGTCAGGGAGCCGGGCGCGGCCTTCCGCATGCCCTCCAGAACGGTCGTCCCGACGGTGGTCGGTCCGGAGCCGCCCTGCCAGGTGATGGTCCAGCCGCCCATCTGGTTGCCCAGGTCATCGGCGTTGGAGCCCGCCACGTACACCTTCTGCGACGGCTTGAGCGGCAGGACCGCGCCGTCGTTCTTCAGCAGCACCTGCGACTTGGCCGCCGCCTCACGGGCCACCGCCCGGTGCGCGGGCGAGCCGATCTCGGGCAGATTGGCGGTGTCGGCGTACGGCTTCTCGAACAGGCCGAGCCGGAACTTCTGCTCCAGGATCCGGGAGACCGCGTCGTCGATCCGGGCGCGGCTGATCCGCCCGGCCACGACCTCGGCCTGGAGGACCGAGGTGAAGTCCTTGTACGCGGTCGGGACCATGATCATGTCGAGCCCGGCGTTGATGGACGTACGCACATCGCTCGGGTAGTCGCCGGGGATCTGGTCGATCGCCTGCCAGTCGCTGATGACGAAGCCCTTGAAGCCCAGCCGGTGCTTGAGCACCCCGTCGATCAGGGCACCGTCCGCGTGCATCTTGATCGCGGGCCGGTCCTCGTCGGTGATCTCCAGCGAGGAGTACGAGGGCATGACCGTGCCCACGCCCCGCTTCACCGCGTCCTTGAAGGGCGCGAGATGGATGGTCTCCAGCTCCTTCCTGGTGACCTTGGTGACGCCCTGGTCGATGGTGTACGAACCGGTCGTGGACGAGCCGTACTGGGTGCCGCCGTCGCCCACGAAGTGCTTGGCCGTCGCCAGCACCCTGTCGTTACGGTCCAGTTGGGCGCCGGAGGCCGGGCCCTGGAGGCCGTTGATGATCGTGGCCATGGAGATGACCAGCGCCGGGTCCTCGCCGAAGGACTCGTACGTACGGCCCCAGCGCTCGTCCCTGGCGACACAGAGGCAGGGCGCGAAGTCCCACGGGATGCCGGTGGCCCGCACCTCCTTGGCCGTCACCGCGCCGGTGCGCTCCGTCAGCGCGGGGTCGCGGGCCGCGCCGAGGCCGATGTTGTGCGGCATGATCGTCGCGCCGACGACATTGTTGTGGCCGTGCACCGCGTCCACGCCGTAGATCAGCGGGATCTGGAAGCGGGTGGCCTGGGCCCTGAGCTGGTAGGCGTCGATCATCTTCGCCCAGGCCTCGGGGGTGTTGGGGGTCGGTACGGACCCGCCGCCGGAGAGCAGGGAGCCGAGGGCGTACGTGGCGATGTCGCCCTGGGAGGTGAGCGCGCTGCGCTCGGCCTGGGTCATCTGGCCGGCCTTCTCGGCGAGCGAGAGCCGGGGCAGGAGGTCGGCGACCCGCTCCTTCACCGGCAGCGCGGGGTCGAGATACGGCAGGCCGTGGGCGTCGATCACCACCTGCGGGGTCTCGGCCGGGGCCCTGGCACCTTCGACGGTGAGGGCCAGCGGAACGGTTTCCGCGCTCTCGCCCGCGCGGTCCTTGAGAGTGGGGACCTCGACAACCCGGGAGGTGCCGGAGGGGGTGCCGGCCGGGAAGGTGAGCGTGCCGGTGACGGGCGTGTAGTCCTTGGCCGGCTCCGCCGTACCGCCCTCGGTGGTGTAACCGACGGTCACCGGCTCGTCGAGCGGAGCCGAACCGGTTGTCGCGACCGCGATCCGGACCTTGGCGGTGGCGCCCTCCTCGACCGGGTACACGGCCGCGTCCGTGACGACGTTCGCCGTCGGACCCGGGTCGCCCGTGCCGTACAGCTCCACCCCGTCCATGGCGAACCGGCCCGGCTCACCCGTCGGCAGGGTCAGCGCGTACCCCCACATCTCGGTGAGCCCCAGGACCTGGTCGATCCCGCCGACCGGCTGATAGTCGGTGCGGTACGTGAAGTCGGTGAAGGGGATCTCGACCTGGTGCCACCCCTCCCAGTCGTCGGTGAAGGAGGTCGTCCACAGCTCGGAGGCCTCGCCGTCGGCGCCGCCGTCCTTGATCTCGAAGTTGATCCTCCGGCCCGAACCGGGCGGCAGCGGCGCGGTGTTCTGCCCGTACCACCAGAAGCGGATGCCCCGGCGGGCCGACCAGTCGTGGGCCGGCTCGTCGAAGGCGAAGTCATGGCTGAACCCGCCGTACCCGCTGATGCGGTAGCTGCCTTCGAGGACCTGGTCGCCCTCCGGGGCGTCGGCGCGCTCCACCAGGCTCAGGGCGGGCGGGTCGTCGGAGTCGCCGCCCCAGGTGAATATGCCGCCCTCGGGCGGGCCCGCGAAGGGGACCTCGCCCTCGAAGCGGTCGACGGCCACCGGGTCCGGGTCGTCCGAGGCGGCGGACGGGCCCGCTCCGGCGAGGGGCAGCAGCCCCGCCAGGACGGCGGCGGCCAGCAGCCCGGCCGTTCTGCCCCTGCCGCCGGATCGTATGCCGCCGGATCGCGGTCTGACACGTACGCGCATCGTGCTCCTTGTCCGACGGTGCTCCCGGCCGCACCGCTGCGGCCGGGAGCCCTGCTGCTCTTACAGCGTCTTGCTCTTACGACGTCTGCTGCTCTTGCAGCGTCCTCTCACGGCGTCTGTGCGTGCCGCTACTTCTGCTCGACCCGCACCCAGTCCACCTCGGCCCTGATACCGCCCTGGGCGATCCGGTCGACGCTCGACTGGGGCAGACCCCAGTAGGGCTGGGTAACCTTGTTCCAGCCGGCCGGATAGGCACCGCCCAGAGCGAGGTTGAGAATCACGTACTGGTTGTGGTCGAAGACCCACTTGCCCCGGGTGGACTCCAGCTTCTGGCGGGAGGTCTCCTGGACGACCCGGTCGTCGACCGTGAAGCGCATGCCCTCGGGCAGCCACTCGACGGCGTAGGTGTGCCACTGGTCGGCACGTCCGCCGTTCGGGTAGTACTGCTGCTTGCCGATGTTGCCGTCGGCCGAGTAACCGGGACCGTGCAGGGCGGTGCTGGTCCAGTCCCCGTAGCCGATGTTCTCCATGATGTCCGTCTCGCCCGAACCCGGCCACGAGACGGACGGGTTGTCGACATCGCTGCCCAGCAGCCAGAAGGCCGGCCAGAAGCCGTCGCCGACCGGCAGCCTCATACGGCCGCTGACCTTGCCGTAGGTGAAGTCGAACTTGGTGTTGGTGTCGATACGGCCCGAGGTGAAGTCGTACCGGCCGCCGCCCGGCACGGTCGTGCAGCCCTTGCAGTACTTGGACTCCAGGATCAGCGCGCCGTTCTCGGTGCGGATGTTGTCCGGCGAGTCCACATAGGCCTGGGCCTCACCGTTGACCGAGCCCATCTCCGTACCCGTACGGACCACCCGCCACTTGCTGCGGTCCAGGCCCGAGCCGGTGAAGTCGTCGAAGAAGGTCGTACGGTATGCGCCGCCCGGGTTCTTGGGCAGCGCCGGATAGGCCGCCGCCGCGCTGCCGCCGGTGCCCCAGACCTGGAACTCGTACAGCGAGTAACCGAACTGGGCGGTCGCCGGGGCCGGGTTGTAGAAGGAGCGGCGCTCCCTGCCCAGCATCCGGATGTAGCGGGCGGTGGCCGGGGTGGCGAGGGTGATGGTGTCCCGCCGGCCCGCGGCCTCCCCCGGCGGCTTGACATCGGCGCGGCGGGCGGCGATCTCGGCGGCGGAGGGCCGGTGGACCGTGCGCCAGGTGCGGTTGTCGTCGGAGACCTGGAGTTCGTAGTCGACAGCGTAGGCCGCCTCCCAGTACAGGTCGACCGCCTCGATCCGGGACGGCGCGCCGAGGTCGACCCCGACCCAGCGGTCGGCGTTCCAGTCGCTGGCCCAGCGGGTCTGGTCGCCCCTGAGGTCGGCGGGCCAGCCGCCGTCGGTGACATAGGCAGGGGAGTTGCCGGCGTGCTGGTAGAGACCGCCGTACGCCGGGTGGTTCAGGGCCAGATTGGTCCGGGTGGTGGAGGCGGGCGCGGGCTCGCCCCCGTACACCTGGAAGGAGAAGAGGGAGTAGCCCCAGGCGGTCGCCCGCTGCACACCGCGCATCCGGACGTACCGGGCGGTGACTTCCTGGGGGTAGGTGTGGGCGGTGACGGTGCCGCCGGTGCCCTCGGTCTCGGTGTAGAAGCTGGTCCAGTTGGTGCCGTCGGTGGAGGCTTCGAGGACGTACTGCCTGCCGTAGGCGGCCTCCCATTCGAGCTTGACCTGGTTGACCCGGATGACGCTGCCGAGGTCGACGCGGATCCAGGCGGCGTCGGTGAAGTCGCTGGCCCAGCGGGTGGCGGCGTTCCCGTCGAAGGCTCCGCCGGGGCCCAGCTCGGGGCTCTGGACGCCGGAGGCGGTGACGGCGGCCGGGTTGACGGCGTAGGAGGCCGCCGCCCGGTCGGTGTTCCAGGCCGCGACCGCGGCGGCGGGCCGGGCGGACTGCTGGGGTGCGGGTGCGCTGAACGCGAGCGGGGCCGACAGCGCGAGCAGCGCGGCGGTGGCGGCCACCAGAGTCGTACGCGAGGGCATCGGTGCCTCCTGTGGGGGGAGTGCGGGTGTGTGGAGCGATGTCCGTACGGGTGGTGCGCGGTTCGGGTGGTGCGCGGTTCAGGAGGGTGCGTCAGTGCGGCGGTGCAGAGGTACGGAGGTGCGCGGTACGGCGTGCGGCGGTGCGCGGTACAGAGGTGCGGCGGTACGGGGTGCTACCGCGTGGCGTCCCGCGTGAGGCGGATCGTGTCGCGGTACCACTTGGCGCTGTCCTTGAGGGTCCTGGCCTGGGTGGCGTAGTCGACGCGGACGATGCCGAAGCGCTTGTCGTAGCCGTACGCCCACTCGAAGTTGTCCATCAGCGACCAGGCGAAGTAGCCGCGTACATCCGCCCCCCGCTGCCGCGCCTCGGCGACCGCCGCGATGTGGTCGGCGAGATACGCGGTGCGGTCGGCGTCGGGGACGGAGCCGTCGTCGGCGACGAGATCGTCGAAGGCGGCGCCGTTCTCGGTGATCACGGTCGGTACGCCGTAGTCGTGCTGGAGGCCCAGGAGCAGTTCGGTGAGTTCGCCCGGGGTGATCTCCCAGTCCATGGCGGTACGGGGCAGATCGCGCGGGACGCTCCGGGTGACGGGCAGCCCGTCGGCGTCCGCCGTCGCGCCGTCCTCGGTGGTGCCGGAGAAGAGCGCGCCCCGGTAGAAGTTGACCCCGAGGATGTCCAGCGGGGTGGAGATGACCGTCAAGTCCCCTTCACATACGGGGAGTTCGACCCCGCGCCCGGCCAGATCGGCGAGCACGTCCGCCGGGTAGCGGCCGTGCACGAGCGGGTCGAGATAGAGCCGCCGGCCCATTCCGTCGGCCCGGCGGCACGCCTCGCGGTCGGCCGCGCTGTCGGTCTCGGGGGTGGCGGTGCCCAGGTTGAGGGTGATGCCGAGTTCGAGCGGGCGGGTGCCGCCGGCCGCCTCGCGGATGCGCGAGGACGCCAGGCCGTGCCCGAGGAGCAGATGGTGTACGGCGTGCAGGGCGTCGCCGAAGTCCCGGCGGCCGGGGGCGTGCACACCCGCGTCGTAACCGAGCATCGCCGAGCACCAGGGCTCGTTGAGCGTGGTCCAGTGGGCGACCCGGTCACCGAGGGCCTCGTAGGCGAGCATCGCGTAGTCGGCGAAGCGGTACGCGGTGTCGCGGGCCGGCCAGCCGCCCGCGTCTTCGAGCTCCTGGGGCAGGTCCCAGTGGTAGAGCGTGATCCAGGGGGTGACGTTCCTGCGGTTCAGTTCGTCGATCAGCCGCTTGTAGAAGTCCAGCCCCTTGGCGTTGGCGCGGCCCCGGCCGCCCGGCTGGATCCGCGGCCAGGCGAGCGAGAAACGGTACGTGTCGACGCCGAGACCGGCGATCAGCTCCACGTCCTCGGGCATGCGGTGATAGTGGTCGCACGCCACATCGCCGTGCTCACCCCGTACGACGGCGCCCGGAACCCGGCAGAAGGTGTCCCAGATCGAGGGGGTCCTGCCGTCCTCGGCAGCCGCGCCCTCGATCTGGTAGGCGGAGGTGGCGACGCCCCAGCGGAAGCCGGCCGGCATTCCGGGGACCGCCACGGCGGGTCGGGTGAGCGCCTGTGGGGTGGTGGCGTTCATGGCTCTCCTGAGGGTGACGGGGCGATCTCCGGGGTTATGGGGCCGACTTCCGTACGATCAGTTCCGTGGGCAGGACCACCGGTTCGTCCGGCGCGGACGCCCCGCCGAGATGCCCGAGCAGCATCGACGCGGCCGTCTCGCCCATCTCGCGGGCGGGCTGACGCACCGTCGTCAGCGGCGGCTCGGTGTGCCGGGCCATCGGGATGTTGTCGAATCCGACCACCGCGATGTCGTCGGGCACACCGCGCCCGGCGGCCCGCAGGGCCCGCAGCGCGCCGGCCGCGCTGATGTCGTTGTGCGCGAAGACCGCGTCGAACTCGACCTGTCCGGCGAGGAGTTTCTCCACCGCGAGCCGTCCCGACAGCTCGGTGAAGTCCCCCACCACGACCAGATCGGTCGGCAGGATCTCCCGGAACCCGGCCAGCCGGTCCCGTACACAGCCGAAGTGCGCCGGGCCGGTGATGACCAGCGGCCTGCGCCGCCCGTCGGCCACGAGATGGCGGGCGGCGGACGCGCCTCCCTCGCGATTGGTGGTCACGACGGACGGGAAGTCCTCGGGGTGGCGGCCGCGGTCGTCGATCAGGACGACGGGCAGGCCCTTGCGGTGCAGGCCGATGATGGTGTCGAGGGTGTTCTCCGGTTCGACGACGAGGAGTCCGTCGAAGGCGCGGGCCGAGACCTGGGTGGTGAAGTGCTCCACCGACTCGGCGCCGCGGTTGCAGGTGAAGAGCAGCAGCCCGTAGCCGGCCGCCTCGATGGTGTCGACGACTCCCTGGAGGACCTCGCCCATCCACGGCCAGGTCAGCGACGGCACCAGCATCCCGACCGTACGGCTGCTGCCACGGGCCAGTCCGACGGCTCCCGAGCTGGGTACGTAACCGAGTTGGGCGATGACGGCGCGCACCCGGGCGGCCGTGGTGCGGTCGACCTCCCCCTTGGTGTTGATCACCCGGGACACGGTCGTCTTGCTGACGCCTGCCTGGCGGGCGACGTCGGCGATCGTGACACGCATCGGGGCCTCCGCGTCGAGGTGTGGAACCGGTACCGCAACCGCTTCCGGAACCGGTACCGGCGTTGGCCCGTGAGTTAACCGGCGCGCAACACAGCCGTCAATACTTCACGTCGAGATTGGTCCGCACCTTTGTGACGTACCAGGCCAGAAGCGGGCCAGGGGCATTATGCGTTCGGCTTGTGAAGGCGCGGACCCTTGACGGGAGTTCGCAACGGCAGTTCACTCACGCCGCAGGGAGCGACAGCGCACCATCGCAACACCCCCCACACCTCTGCCGAGAAGGGCAGCAGTCTTATGTCGAGATCGACAGGCGCCGGGCGGCGGCTGACACGCATTCTGCTCGCCGGAGCCCTCGCCACCGCCGGGCTCACCGGCCTCTCCGCCGGTACGGCCCAGGCCGCGGGCGAGCAGGTCAATATCTGGCTGACCACCACCGACGACGCGGGCGGACGGCATGTCACCCGCGGCCTCCAGCAGCAGACTCCCGTCGCCTTCCAGGCGGGCAACGGCGGCAGCGGCACCAATATCACCGTCGACGAGGGCACCCGCTATCAGACCTTCACCGGCGGCGGCGCCTCCTTCACGGACACCGCGGCCTGGCTGATGAAGGGCAGCGGCGCGCTCTCCCAGGCGACCCGTGACGACACGATGCGGAAGCTGTTCTCGCCCACCGAGGGCATCGGGCTCTCCTTCATCCGCAACCCGATGGGCGGTTCGGACCTCGCCCGCTTCGGCTACACGTACAACGATCTGCCGGCCGGTCAGACCGACCCGACGCTGTCGCGGTTCTCGATCGCCCATGACCTCCAGGACGTACTGCCGCTCACCAAGCAGGCCAAGCAGCTCAATCCGGCCCTCTCGACGATGGCCTCGCCGTGGACGGCGCCGGCCTGGATGAAGGACAGCGGGCAGCTCAACGGCGGCTGGCTGAAGGCGGAGAACTACGGCACGTACGCCGACTACTTCGTCAAGTACCTCCAGGCCTACCGTGACAACGGCATACCGGTCGACTACGTGTCGGCGCAGAACGAACCGACCTGCTGCGGCGGTTATCCCTCGATGAGCTGGAACGGCTCGGGTCTGGCGTACTTCACCAAGAGCGAGCTGCTGCCGAAGCTCCAGGGCGCCGGGCTCTCCACCAAGGTCCTCGCGCACGACTGGAACTGGGACACGTACGACGCGTACGCGGCGGAGACCGTCAATGACGCGGCGGTCCGCAACCACCCCAACTTCGGCGGGGTCGCCTGGCACGGCTACGGCGGCAACATCCAGAAGCAGACGGACGTGCACAACCAGTACCCGCAGATGAACGCCTTCCAGACCGAGCACTCCGGCGGCACCTGGATCGCCAACCAGCAGCGCGAGGACATGGCGAACATCATCGACTACACCCGCCACTGGGCGAAGTCGGTGACCAAGTGGTCCCTGGCGGTGGACCAGAACCGCGGTCCGCACAACGGCGGCTGCGGCACCTGCGACGGTCTGATCACGGTCCACAACGGTGACAGTCGGCACGGCCAGGTCGACTACACCATCGAGTACTACACGATGGGCCACCTCACCAAGTTCGTGAAGCCGGGCGCGCAGCGCATCGCCTCCACCGCCAGCACCACGGTCTCCAATGTGGCCTGGCGCAACCCGGACGGCTCCAAGGCGCTCATCGCGTACAACGACGGCACCGGCGCCCAGCAGGTACGGGTCAACTGGGGCGGGCAGAACTTCACCTACTCGCTGCCCGGCAAGACCTCGGCCACCTTCACCTGGGCGGGCACCCAGGCCGGCGGCTCGGACCGCAGCGGCACCCTGGCCGGGCTCGGCGGCAAGTGCCTGGACGTGGCGGGCGGTTCCACCGCCAATGGCACGGCCGTGCAGATCTACGACTGCAACGGCTCCACCGCCCAGCGCTGGACCCTGAAGGCCGACGGATCGGTCCAGGCCCTGGGCAAGTGCCTGGACGTGGCCGCCGCCTCGACGGCCAACGGGGCGAAGGTCCAGCTCTACGACTGCAACGGGTCGGGGGCACAGCAGTGGAGGTACGAGTCGGGCTCGGCCGATCTGGTCAGTGTCCCGGCCGACAAGTGCCTCGATGTGACGGGCAATACGTCGGCGAACGGGACCGGCACCCAGATCTGGACCTGCACCGGAGCCGCCAACCAGAAGTGGCGGCTCCAGAGCTGAGGCCCACGGCCTTCACCAGGTCCTGCTGCTCCCGCTGAGACCGTACGGGCCGGGGCCGGACCGCGGAGTGTCTACTCCGCCGGTTCGACCCCGGCCCTCAGCAGTCCATAGGTGTACGCGTCCTCCAGCGCCTGCCAGGAGGCCGCGATCACATTCTCGGCGACCCCCACCGTGGCCCAGTCGCCGGTGCCGTCCGAGGTGGTGACCAGCACCCGGGTGGTGGACTCGGTGCCGTGCCTGCCCTCCAGGATCCGCACCTTGTAGTCCACCAGCTCCAGCTTGGCGAGCTGCGGATAGATCTGCTCCAGGCCCACCCGCATCGCCCGGTCCAGCGCGTTGACCGGCCCGTTCCCCTCAGCGGTGGCGACGATCCGCTCGCCCTTGGCCCAGAGTTTCACGGTGGCCTCATTGGCGTGCGTCCCGTCCGGCCGGTCCTCGACGATCGCCCGCCAGGACTCCGTACGGAAGTAGTTGCGGGGCCTGCCCTCCGCCTCCTCGCGCAGCAGCAGTTCGAAGGAGGCGTCGGCCGCCTCGTACGTATAGCCCTTCAGCTCACGCTCCTTGACCCGGCCGACGACCCGGCCGACCAGATCGCGGTCGCCGCCGAGGTCGATGCCGAGTTCCTTGCCCTTCAGCTCGATGGAGGCGCGGCCGGCCATGTCGGAGACGAGGGTGCGCATGCTGTTGCCGACCAGTTCGGGCGTGATGTGCTGGTACAGATCCGGGTCGACCTTGATGGCGGAGGCGTGCAGCCCGGCCTTGTGGGCGAAGGCCGACACCCCGACGTAGGGCTGGTGGGTGGAGGGCGCCAGATTGACGACCTCGGCGATGGCGTGCGAGATCCGGGTCATCTCGGCGAGGGCGCCCGCGGGCAGGACCTTCTTGCCGTACTTCAGCTCCAGGGCGGCGACGACCGGGAAGAGATTGGCGTTGCCGACGCGCTCGCCGTACCCGTTGGCCGTGCACTGCACATGGGTGGCGCCCGCGTCGACGGCGGCGAGGGTGTTGGCGACGGCGCAGCCCGTGTCGTCCTGGGTGTGGATACCGATCCTGGCCCCGGTGTCGGCCAGCACGGTGGCGACGACGGCGTGGATCTGCGCGGGCAGCATGCCGCCATTGGTGTCACAGAGGATCACCACATCGGCCCCGGCCTCGGCGGCGGTCCGTACGACGGCCTTGGCGTACTCGGGGTTGGCACGGTAGCCGTCGAAGAAGTGCTCGCAGTCGACGAAGACCCGGCGGCCCTGCCCGCGCAGGTACGACACGGTGTCGCGGATCATCTCCACGTTCTCGTCGAGGGTGGTGCGCAGGGCCAGCTCGACATGGCGGTCATGCGATTTGGCGACCAGCGTGATCACCGGGGCGCCCGACTCGACCAGCGCCCTGACCTGCGGGTCCTCCGAAGCCTTCGCTCCCGGCCGCCGGGTGGCGCCGAAGGCGACGAGCTGGGCGTGCCGGAACTCGATCTCCTGCCGGGCGCGGGCGAAGAACTCGGTGTCGCGGGGATTGGCGCCGGGCCAGCCGCCCTCGATGAAGCCCACGCCGAACTCGTCCAGGTACCGGGCGATGGCCAGCTTGTCGGCGACCGTCAGATTGATGCCTTCGCGCTGTGCGCCGTCGCGGAGCGTCGTGTCGAAGACATGGAAGCTGTCGTCGCTCTCCGTGGACAGAGTGGTCATGGTGGGTTGCTCCTGTCGAGTGGATTGGTCTGGCTCCACTTGCCCCCATCGTCGCGCGCCGTCCGCCTCCGGCCGGGGTGGGGCCGGAAAACGAAAAAACCTCTCGCGGGTGCGAGAGGTCTGCGCGCGGGTCTGAGGCACGGTGCCCGCGCCGTACATGGTGGTACGGGGCGGTCACTGCGGACCGGCGCGCTTGCTGCCGATAATCATGGCGAACGAGAGCACGGGGCGATTTTCGCATGTCTTCCGTGACGGGGCAGAGCCGTCTCACCATACGGTCGCGGCCCGCTCCGCCGCAGCTCGGGGGCGGTACGGCCACGCGGCCCCGAGCCGGAGGCGGTACGGCCGCGCGGGCCCGTCCCGGTCGGGGCGGGCCCGCGTGAGTGTACGGACCGGATCAGCCGAGGTCGTGCATCCAGCCGTGGGTGTCGGGGACCACACCCCGCTGGATGTCGAGCAGCGCCGTCCGCAACTCCATGGTGACCTTGCCCGGCTCGCCGCCCGACTGGGTCCACTCGCCGGCCGCCGACTTGACCAGGCCGACCGGGGTGATCACCGCGGCCGTACCGCAGGCGAAGACCTCGGTGAGGGTGCCGTTCTCGGTGTCGCGGCGCCAGTCGTCGGTGGAGATCCGGCCCTCCTCGGAGGTGTAGCCGAGGTCGCGCGCCACGGTGAGCAGCGAGTCACGGGTGATGCCCGCGAGCAGCGACCCGGTCAGTTCGGGGGTCACGATGCGGTCCCCGTACACGAAGTACAGATTCATCCCGCCCATCTCCTCGACCCAGCGGTGCTCCAGCGCGTCGAGCCAGACCACCTGCTCGCAGCCCTTCTCGGCCGCCTCGGCCTGGGCGAGCAGGGACGCCGCGTAGTTGCCGCCGGTCTTGGCGAAGCCCATGCCGCCGGGGACGGCCCGGACGTAGTTCTCCGAGAGCCAGACCGAGACGGGCTTGACGCCCCCCGGGAAGTAGGCGCCGGCCGGGGAGGCGATGACCAGGAAGAGATACTCGTTCGCCGGGCGCACCCCGAGGCCGGCCTCGTTGGCGAACATGAACGGTCGCAGATAGAGCGACTCCTCGCCGCCGTGCGCGGGCACCCATGCCTTGTCCTGCCGGACGAGCGCGTCGCAGGCGGCGATGAAGGTCTCCACCGGCAGCTCGGGCATGGCGAGTCTGCGGGCGGAGCGGCGGAAGCGCTCGGCGTTGGCCTCGGGCCGGAAGGTGGCGACCGTGCCGTCGGGGCGGCGGTAGGCCTTGAGCCCCTCGAAGATCTCCTGTGCGTAGTGCAGCGCCATATTGGCCGGGTCGATCGAGAGCGGCGCATACGGCACGAGCTGCGCGTCGTGCCAGCCCCGTCCCTCCGTCCACTTGATCGTCACCATGTGATCGGTGAAGTGGCGGCCGAATCCCGGATTGGCCAGGATCGCGTCCCGCTCGGCGGCGGACAGCGGATGCGAGGAGGGCTTCAGCTCGATCGTGGGCGTGGTCATGAATACTCGTCCTTCACCGTTTGTGTGTGCCGGACCGCGCTCACGCCGCTGCTTGTGCTAGGACGTCCGAGCATTACCGTATGCCGCGGCCCACGCAGATTATCGCGCGGGCGCCGCGGCGTAGGAACACAGCGGACGAACGGGGTGGATACGGCCCGGGGCTGGGGTGGTGGTGCTGCCCGCTGGATCATCGGCGCCCGATGGCCGCACAGCACAGCCGCCGGGTTCCGAAGGACCCGGCGGCTGTGAGGAGTCGACGGGTCAGCTCGCTACTCGTACGGCGAGCGCGTCGCCGATCTCGTCGGTCGTACGGGCGGCTGCCGCCGGGGTGTCCCGGCCGGCGAGATCGGCCACGACGGCCTCCTCGATCCGGCCGGCCTCGGCGTCGAAGCCCAGGTGACGCAGGAGCAGAGCCACGGAGAGGACCGTGGCGGTGGGGTCGGCCTTGCCCTGGCCCGCGATGTCCGGCGCCGACCCGTGGACCGGCTCGAACATGGACGGGAACGTACGGTCCGGGTTGATGTTCGCGGACGCGGCCAGGCCGATGCCGCCGGTCACGGCCGCGGCCAGGTCGGTGAGGATGTCACCGAAGAGGTTGTCGGTGACGATCACGTCGAAGCGCTGGGGCCGGCTGACGAAGAAGATCGTCGCCGCGTCGACATGCAGATAGTCGGTGGTGACCTCGGGGTACTCGCGGCCGACGCGGTCGAAGATGTTCTTCCAGAGGTGGCCCGCGTGGACGAGGACGTTGTTCTTGTGGACCAGCGTCAGCTTCTTGCGCGGACGGGCGGCGGCGCGGGCGTAGGCGTCACGGACCACCCGCTCCACGCCGTAGGCCGTATTGACGCTCACCTCGGTGGCCACCTCGGCGGGCGTACCGGTGCGCAGGGAACCTCCGTTGCCCGTGTACGGGCCCTCCGTCCCTTCCCGTACGACGACGAAGTCGATGTCCGGGCTGCCGGCCAGCGGAGTGGCCGTATGCGGGTAGAGCTTGGACGGGCGGAGATTCACATAGTGGTCGAAGGCGAAGCGCAGCTTGAGCAGCAGACCGCGCTCCAGGACGCCGGACGGCACGGACGGGTCGCCGATCGCGCCGAGCAGGATCGCGTCATGGCCCTTGAGGGCTTCCAGCTCCGCGTCCGGGAGGGTCTCCCCGGTTCGGTGCCAGCGGCCGGCGCCGAGGTCGTACTCCTTGGTCTCCAGCTTCACATCCTGGGGCAGGACGGAACGCAGGACCTTGAGGCCCTGGGCCACGACCTCCTGACCGATGCCGTCACCGGGGATCACTGCGAGATTGAGGCTGCGAGACATGCCGGCACCCTACTCCGCGTCCCAGCCCATGACATGGCGCGTCCACTTCGTGGACAGGCCGTGTTCCGTTCGCCGTGTATACGCCCGGGATCCACCCGGGAGCCATTCTCCGGTGTCACATTCTGTCCATGGATACCCCTCGCGTCGGGATTCCCGACGGTCTCGCCTCCCGGATGAGCATGGCGGAACAGCACGAGTATCTGCGCGGGCGGATCAGGCGGATCGGGCAGGGCCGCGTCGGGGGCGGCTGGGGGCCGGGGGTGGCTCGTCGGCCGGCGGCTTCGGGCGGCGGGGGCTGCTGCGGGCGGGGGCGCTGGCGGCGGGCACGGTGGCGGGGGCGGGGCTGCTGGGTTCGAGCGCGGCGCCCACCGGTGTTTCACCGGTTTCCCTGGGGTCGCCGGTCACTCCCCGGGTGGACGGATCACTGGTCGCCCCCTTCGGCAGGCATCTCGCCTTCGGAGCCGACCCGAGGACACAGATGACGGTCTCCTGGCAGGTGCCGTTCCCGGTGCGGAAGCCGTTCCTGCGCGTGGGTCTGAAGCCCTGGGAGCTGAGCCGGAAGATCGAGGCGGAGGTACGGCCGCTGCACACGCCGTCGCTGACGGACGAGCTGCCCGCGGTGGACCAGTACTACCTTCATGTGTCGCTGGAACGGCTCCACCCCGGCACGACGTACTACTACGGCGTGGGGCACGAGGGCTTCGACCCGGCCGACCCGCGCCGTCCGACCACGGTCTCGACCTTCCGTACCGCACCGGCCGCCGCCCGTGCCGAGGCCTTCGTCTTCACCGCCTTCGGCGACCAGGGTGTCTCGTACGACGCGCTCGCCAACGACCAGGTGATCCTCGGTCAGAACCCGGCCTTCCATCTGCACGCGGGCGACATCTGCTACGCCGACAGCAGCGGCCAGGGCACCTCGTCGGACACGTACGACGCACGGGTCTGGGACCAGTTCCTGGCGCAGACCGAGACGGTGGCCTCGCGTGTGCCGTGGATGGTGACGACCGGCAATCACGACATGGAGGCGTGGTACTCCCCCGACGGCTACGGAGGCCAGAACGCCCGCTGGACCCTGCCGGGCGGCGGCCCCGACCCGGTGAAGTCACCGGGCGTGTACTCCTTCACCTACGGCAATGTGGGTGTGGTGGCGCTGGACGCCAACGACGTCTCCCACGAGATCCGCGCCAACACCGGCTACACGGACGGCGCCCAGACCCGCTGGCTGGACCGCCGCCTCGCCGCCCTGCGTGCGGACCGGGACATCGATTTCATCGTGGTCTTCTTCCACCACTGCGCCTTCTCGACGACCAGCGCGCACGCGTCGGACGGCGGGGTACGGGAGGCGTGGGTACCGCTGTTCGACAAACACGGCGTCGATCTGGTCGTCAACGGCCACAACCACGTCTATGAACGGACCGACGCGCTCAGGTCCGGTACGGTACGGCGCCGTGTCGACATCGGCGAGAGCGTCGACTCCGTACGGGACGGCATCGTGTACGTCACGGCGGGCGGCGGGGGCAAGGCGCTGTACAGCTTTCCGTCCCCGGACAGCTACGAGGGCCATGGGGCCGAGGTGGAGTCCGTCCCCTCGTACCACTGGTCCGAGGACGGCACGAAGAACCCGGAAACGGTCGAGTGGTCCCGCGTCCGCTACACGGGCTTCTCGTTCCTGGCGGTGGAGGTGACGGCCGGGAGCCGCCCGAAGCTGGAGGTCACGGCCCTGGCCGAATCGGGGGCGAGGGTGGACCACTTCACGGTGACGCGGGGGTAGGTCCCCGGCGAGGGCGTGCATTCGGCAACACGGTCGCGACCGTCGCGACCGTCGCGACCGGAATCCGGGGGGGCGGCCGGACGGTCGCCGGTGAGGGGCGCGGGCCCTGCTCAGGGCCGGACCCGGACGCGCAGAGCGAGGATGGTCCAGTCGAGCGCCGGTTGCAGGCTTTCCGGAGCGGGCCAGCCGTTGATCACCGCGAGAAGCCGGAGGTACCGCTCTCTGCGCGGGTCGTTCATGCTTTCCAGCCGGTCCAGCAACCGTCGGCGGGCCCGGGCTCGGTCCTCCCCCTCAACCTCTCCATCAACCTCTCCGTGAAGGAAACGCGCGCAGCGGCTCATGAGGTCCGAGACGATCGGGTCGGCTTGGGGTGACGAGGCGTCGACACCGGCCGCGACGGCCTGGGCGACGCGGTCACGGACGGTCGCGACCAGACCACCTCGCGGCACGAACGGAACACCCCCCGCGCGCTCGGCGGCCTGATGCTCGGCCATCAGCCGCATGTGCGCCCGGAAGTCCGTGTCCTGTGCCAGTTCGGCCAGTTCCACCCACGCCTGGACCTGTTCCGGATCGGGGTCCTCGGGCAGCTCCGGAGTCATCGAGCACATGACCCCCGCGAACTCCCGGTCGGCTCCCACACCGCCGAAGGCGGCGTCGAGAAAGTCGTCGACCAGCCGTCGGCGCTCGGCTTCGGACAGTGTGGCCAGCTTGTGCATGAGAGCGGTCTCCTCGGGGGTGGCGCGGCGTTTCGCCACGGCAGTCAGAACCGCGCGCCGCAGCCGCAGGACCCGGATCTGCATGTCCAGGTCCTCGACCTGCGCCGCGGCGACCTCGGGCAGTACCGGCGCCCGGTCCATGACCTGACGGATGGCCGCCAGCCCGAGTCCCAGATCACGCAGGGCCCGCACAAGGTCCAGGCGTGCGAGGGCGTCGTCCCCGTACAGACGGTGGCCGACCGGGCTACGGCCGGCGGGCGGGACGATCCCGCAATCGGCATAGAACCGGATGGTCTTCACCGTGACCCCGGTCCGCCGGGCCAGCTCACCGATCGAATAGAGCGCGTCACCGTTCACACCCATAGCTTCGAGGCTCCCCTTACGGGAGACGCAAGCTCACGTCAGAGTCCCGCGCCCGGCAATCGATCCGCACGAGGCGGCGGCGTGCTGTACGACGACACCCGTATCCACTGGACCGTCGCGGCGCAACTGATGGTCGCGTTGCGCCGCTGCCCCGTCGTGGAGCTGGAGGCCGAGTACACGCGGTACGGGCCCCGGGCCGGCCGGTGGGCTGGTCAATGGTCGACGCCAACGCCCGCTCAACGGCGTCAGTGGCCCGTCGCGCCGCCGTTGTCGCGGCGGTCCAGGGCGCGCTGGAGGGCGGCCGCGGCATTCTTGCGGTCGGATTCGCTCGTACGGGAGGTGTGACGGACACGGCGGACGGTCGTCTCGGCCATGGTGATCGACTCCTTGAGATAGCTGAACCACGCGGTGGGGTCACGGGATGCATCTACGAGGCGCCGGATGGGGCGGGGGGCCATGCGCCGCAGGGGTTACCTGCCAGGGGCGCTGCCCTCGACCGCCATTCGCTGGATGGAGCGAGACGTTCGGCTCATTCCAAGCTAAGCGAGCGGCGGCGCCCTGTCTCTATATTTACTCGGACTTCCTACTATCTGAGACGGCACCCCCTCCGACCTGCGGCTGAGCAAGGCACGCCACGCCGGTCCTTAGTCTGGGCCCATGAAGGAAGGCGGCGCGGTGCTGTCCCCGGCGATCACGGCATGGTGCGCGCGCGAGCTGGGGGCCGTGCCTGTCGAGCGGCTGTTCGCCTCGGCGCAGATGTCGGAGGTGGCCGCGGTACGTCTGGACGACGGCCGCCGGGTCGTCATCAAGGCGCGGCCGGACGAGTCGGATCGCGCGCGGTCCTGTGTGGAAGTGCAGCGAGCCCTCGCGGACAGCGGATTTCCCTGCCCCCGGCCGCTGACCGCCGTCGCCGTCGTGGACGGCCGGGCGGTCCACGCCGAGCAGTGGCACCCCGGGGGTGACATGCTGCGCGACGACGGGCCGGAGACCGCTGCCAAGTTCGCCGTCCTGCTCGCGACGCTGGTCACGCTGGCACGGCAGGTACGGGTCCGGCAGGTACGGGTCCGGCCGCCGCTGCCCAATCCCGTGTGGCTGCGCTGGGACCACGCGGAGCCGGGGCTCTTCCCCGCGTACGACTGGCACGACTCCCGGGCCGGCCTGGTCGCCGTACCGCCGGACCTTGAGCAGACGGTCGTACGCGTACGTGCCCGGATGGCGCGCGCCGCGTCGCTGGAGCGTACGGTCGGCCACGGGGACTGGGAGTCACAGAACGTACGGTGGCGGGGCGAGGACTCACACGCGGTGCACGACTGGGACAGCCTGGCGTGGCTGCCGGAGGCGGCGATCGCGGGGGCCGCGTCCGGGACCTTCGCCAGCACCGAGCACCCCACGCTCGCCTCGGTGGACAGCTCGGCGGCCTTCCTCGACGCGTATCAGCACACGCGGGGCCGGGCGTTCACCGACGAGGAACGTCAGGTCGCCTGGGCCGCGAGCGTATGGCCGACCGCGCACAACGCCCGCACCGAGATCCTGTACGACAAGCCCCCGATCGCCCTCCACGCCCTACGGAACCAGGCCGACGAACGCCTGACACGCGCCGCCGCATGAGCGCGCCGCGGCTGTCGCCCTGCACGTGACGCGGCGTCCCGGGGCGGACCACCGGCGCGTCATTCGCTGGATGACGCGGGACGTTCGGCTCATTCCGAGCCGAGTGAGCCGCGTTCCGCGGTCCGTTCGTCGTGCGTCTGGCCCGGGCGTGACGCCCACTGGAGGAGGAAACGCAGTGCTTGCTGGGACGGGGAGCCGGGTGGGGCCGTGTAGGCGATCAGTTGCTGGTCGGGTTGGGTGTCCACGGAGAACTGCTGGACGTCCAAGGTGATGCTGCCCGCGACGGGGTGGAGGTAGGTCTTGGTGAGCTGGCGCGGCCCGCGGACCCGGTGGCTGGCCCACCAGGTGCGGAAGTCCGGATCGCGCAGGGACAACTCGCCGATCAGCGCGGCCAGCGCCTGGTCCTTGGGACAGCGGCCGGCTTCCATGCGCAGAACCGCCACGCACTCGCGCGCGGCCCTCGGCCAGTCCGCGTACAGCGAGCGGTAGGCGTCGTCGAGGAAGGTCAGCCGGATCAGATTGCGTTCGGCGGGGGCAAGCGCGCCGAAGTCGGTGAGCAGGGCGACCGCGCCCCGGTTCCAGGCCAGGACGTCCATGCGCCGGTTGAGGATCATGGCGGGGACGTCGTGCATGGTCGAGAGCAACTGCTGGAGTTGCCGGTCGACCTGCTGCCTGCCCGGTCGCGGCGCGGGAGCGGCGGTGGTGACGTCGGCGACGGTCAAGAGGTACGCACGCTCGTCCGGCGCGAGTTGCAGCGCGTCGGCAAGCGCGTCCAGGACCGGCCGGGAGACCCGGCGGGTGCGCCCCTGCTCCAGACGGACGATGTAGTCGATGCTCACGTGCGCGAGCTGGGCCAGCTCCTCACGGCGCAGGCCCGGCACCCGGCGCGGCCGGCCGTCGTCGGGAAGGCCCAGCCGCCGCGGATCGAGGGCGGCGCGGCGGGCGCGCAGGAAGTGGCCCAGCTCATTGCCGCCGGAGCCGGAAGCGTTGGCCTGGAGTTCCATGAGTCCAGTGTCCGCAGGCGGACAGCCGCGCGCCTGGTACTGGCGTGCATAGGCAGCACCCTCCCTGGTGTCCGCGGTACGCCGACGCCAGCGTGGACGCGTGGCCACCGGCAGGCGGCCACCGGAGCCCGCACACCGCGAGCCCGTCCCTCCGCGACCGGAGCACCACTATGAGGACCAGCGTCACCTTTCCCAGTGCCGGCCTGAAGCTCGCCAGCCATCTGTACACCCCGGACACCCCGGACGACGGGGCTGTCGGCCCGTACCCGGCCGTCGTCGTCGGCCACCCCGGCAGCGGCGTGAAGGAGCAGGCCTCCGGCCTGTACGCACGGCACCTGGCCGGCCAGGGCTTCGTCGCCCTCGCGTTCGACGCCGCCCACCAGGGCGAGAGCGAGGGCGAACCGCGCGGCCTGGAGGACCCCGCCCAGCGGGTCGAGGACATCAAGGCGGCGGTCTCGTTCCTCACCACCCGCGACGATGTCGACCCCGGCCGTATCGGGGCACTGGGCATCTGCGCCTCCGGCGGCTACGCCCTGACCGCGACCGCGTCCGACCACCGGATCAAGGCCGTCGGCACCGTCTCCGCCGTGGACATCGCCCGCCAGTTCCGTTACGGCGCCGACGGCGCGCAGGACCCGGCCGTCTTCCGGGGCATGCTCGACGCGGCCGCGGCCGCACGGACCGCCGAGGCCCTCGGAGAGGGAGTCGGGACCTTCCCGCTCTTCCCCGGCACCGAGGAGGAGGCACGCCAAGGCGGCCCGCATGTCTTCGAGGGCTGGGAGTACTACCGCACGCCTCGCGCCGGGCATCCACGGTCGGCCGAGTCGTTCACCTGGACCAGCGTCGACCGCGTCGCCGCCTTCGACGCCTTCTCCTCCGTCGGCCTGATGGCGCCGCGCCCGCTGCTCATGATCGTCGGGCGCGCGGCGGTGACCTCGTGGATGAGCGTGGAGGCGTTCCGGAAGGCACACGGCCCGAAGGAGCTGCACTGGATCGACGGCGCCACCCACGTCGGCCTGTACGACAAGGACGAGTACGTCACGCCTGCGGTCGAGAAGCTGGCCGGCTTCTTCCGCGCCGGGCTGGCTTGAGCCCAGGCCGAGGCCCACGCCGAGACTGAGACTGAGCTTCAGCCGGCCGCCACAGCGCGGCGGACGCTCTCACGGAGCAGAGCTCGCCGCTGGTCGTGCACCTCGGGAGGTTCCTCGGCCGTCGCCGCGTAGACGTTGCTGACCGGGGACCAGGCCATGGACATGGCGATGACCATGGTCATCACGTCGAACGGGTCGCCCTGCCGCACCAGGCCGGCGGCCTGAGCCTCGGCGATGGCGCGCAGCTTGCGGTCGTCGAGGCGGTCGCGGCTGTCCACCAGGTGCCCGGCCGGGCGTCGCTCCAGGCGTACCCAGGTGGCCAGCCGGATGAGGTCGGGACGGCGGAGGTACTCGTCGTAGAGGCGTACGGCCCAGTCCGCGAGGTCGTTGGCGTCGATCGGGACGACGTTCACGATCCGCTCCAGCGAGCCGAAGAAGATGGCGTCGAAGAGCCCTTCCTTGTTTCCGAAGTAGGCGTAGAGCTGCGCCTTGTTGGTGCGTGCGGCGGCCACGATCCGCTCGACGCGCGCTCCGGCGATGCCGTGCTCGGCGAACTCCTGGGTCGCCACATCGAGGATGCGCCGGTACGTCGCCGCTCCACGCGGGTTCAGGGGCTGGTCAGCCATGCCGTCACGCTATCAACACGCCGCCCCACCACCAAACAGAACAGTTGGTTTGCCCAGCGGGGCGGATACGGCTACCTTGAGACAGACCGAACAGTCTGTTTGAGGAGATGTGCTGTGCGAACAACAACCGGCTGGCAGGCGGACGGCGCGACGGCGACGCTGCGACGGACGCCCCTGAAGCGGCGTGACCTGCGCCCCGACGACCTCGCGATACGGGTGGACTACTGCGGCGTCTGCCACACCGATCTGCACGCCGTACGCAGTCACGCCGGCGGCAACGGTCACGACGGTCAGGACAGTCAGGACGGCGGAGAAAGCCGCCGGCTGGTACCGGGGCACGAGTTCACGGGCGTGGTGACCGGGACCGGGCCCGCGGTCACCGGCTTCTCCGTCGGCGACGCCGTGGCGGTCGGCAACATCGTCGATTCATGCGGCGAGTGCGCCATGTGCGTGGCAGGCCAGGAGAACTTCTGCCACGCCTTCCCGACCCTGACCTACAGCGGCGTCGACCGGCACGACGGATCGACCACCTTGGGTGGCTACTCCCGTGAGTACGTGGTCCGCGACCGGTTCGCGTACCCGCTTCCCGCAGGTCTGGACCCGGCCGCCGCCGCTCCGCTGCTCTGCGCCGGGATCACCGTCTGGGAACCCCTGCACACCCTGGGCGTGGGTCCCCACAGCCGCGTCGCCGTGGCGGGGCTGGGCGGCCTGGGTCATCTCGCGGTCAAGATCGCCGTGGCGCTCGGCGCCGACGTGTCGGTCATCAGCCGCTCGCCCGACAAGGCCGACGACGCCCGCCGTCTCGGCGCCCACGGCCTCGTCGTCTCCACGGACCCGGAACAGATGGCCGGCGCCCGTGACCGGTTCGACGTGGTCATCGACACCATCTCGGCCCCGCACGACCTCGGCCCGTACCTGCGCCTGGTCGCCATGGACGGCACGCTCAGCCACCTCGGGCACCTCGGGCCCGTCACCGTGGAGACCATGGACCTGCTCCTGGGGCGCAAGAAGCTCAGCTCGGCGGGCAGCGGCGGCAGGCCGGCGACCGCCGCCATGCTGGACTTCTGCGCCGAGCACGGCATCACCGCCGATATCGAACTGCTCCCCTCGGCGCGAGTGAACGAGGCCCTCGACCGGCTCGGACGCAACGACGTCCGCTACCGCTTCGTACTCGACATGTCCGACCTGAGCTGACCACCGCATGTCCGCCGCATGTCGGCCCCTGCGCCGACCACCGCATGTCCAGCCCGCGTCGCGTTGCGCGTCAGCTCCAACGCGCGCGCTACAGCACGTCCCCCTCGCGCCAGTCGAAGATCAGCGCGCCCGAAGGCCCGGGAAGCGGGCGGCCCGCCGCCGACCGCAGATACGCGGAGCCCTCCTCCTCCGGGAGGCGGACCACACCGTCGGGGGTCAGGGCCTCGATCGTGCCCTGCCACTGGTGCCAGCGCCTCGCGCGGTACAACCGCTCGCCGGCGTCGGAGGCCGAGAGCGCTCCCAGGTCGTACGCGCCGTCGATCACGCGCTCCAGCGCCGCCATGACCCGGCCGCCGAGACCCTGCCGGTGGCGGTCGGGCCGTACCGCCACGGACTCGACGTACCCGACGCGGTACGAGCGGCCCTCGTACAGCACCCGCCGCTGGATCACGCTGCCGTGCGCGAGGAACGCGCCGTCCGGCGCGCGTACGAACGCGTGGACGCCGCCGAGTCCGTGGTCCCAGTCCTCGTCCGTGAAACCGCTCTCGAAGGCCGTGTCCATCAGGGCGCGTATCCCGGCGAGGTCCGCCGGGAGCAGCTCGAAGGTGTGGGCGGTGCGCAAGGACTCCGGTTCCGTCATGCGCGCCACTCTCCCAGGGCGCGGCGCGGCCTTCCAGGGCCGCGCCGCGGACGTGGGTCGCCCCCGTACCGGAAGGGGGAGCCGGTACGGGGGCGGGTCTGTGGGGCGGGCGGCCGACCAGGCCGGAACACGGCCGAGGCCGAACCCGCCCGGGGCCGACGCCTCAACCCCGGGGCCAACGCCTCAGCCGAGGGCCAGCGCCTCGGCCCAGCCCGGCCCAGGCCAGCCCGGCCCAGGCCAGCCCAGGCCAGCCCAGGTCAGCCCAGGCCAAGTCTCAGCCCATGTGCGGGTAGCGGTAGTCCGTCGGCGGCACCAGCGTCTCCTTGATCGAGCGCGTCAGCGTCCACCGCATCAGGTTCTGCGGCGCCCCCGCCTTGTCATTCGTACCGGAAGCGCGCCCGCCGCCGAACGGCTGCTGCCCGACCACCGCGCCGGTCGACTTGTCGTTGATGTAGAAGTTCCCGGCCGCGTACCGCAGCTTCTCCATCGCGTCGGCAGCCGCCGCCCGGTCGTTCGCGATGACCGAGCCGGTCAGGGCGTACGCGCTCACCGACTCCATCTGCGCGAGGACCGACTCGTACTCCGCGTCCTCGTACACATGCACCGCGAGGATCGGGCCGAAGTACTCGGTCGTGAAGACCTCGTTCTCCGGGTCGCCGCACTCGATGACCGTCGGCCGTACGAAATAGCCGACCGAGTCGTCGTACGTACCGCCCGCGACGATCGTGCACGTCGGGTCCGCCGCCGCGCGGTCGATCGCCGCCTTGCTCTTGGCGAAGGCGCGCTCGTCGATGACGGCGCCGATGAAGTTGCCCAGATCGGTGACATCGCCCATGGCGATCCCGTCGGTCTCGGCGGCGAACTCCTCCTTGAAGCCGTCGTTCCAGATCGACGCCGGGATGTACGCACGCGAGGACGCCGAGCACTTCTGGCCCTGGTACTCGAAGGATCCCCTGGTCAGCGCCGTCTTGAGCACGGCACGGTCGGCGCTCGGGTGGGCGACCACGAAGTCCTTGCCGCCGGTCTCGCCGACGATCCGCGGGTACGAGCGGTACTTCTCGATGTTGTTGCCGACCGTCTTCCACAGGTGCTGGAAGGTCCTGGTCGAACCGGTGAAGTGGATACCGGCCAGGTCCGGGTGGGCCAGGGCCACCTCGGAGACCGCGATCCCGTCGCCCGTCACCAGATTGATGACGCCCTTGGGCAGCCCGGCCTCCTCCAGCAGCTCCATCAGCAGCACGGCTGCCAGCGTCTGCGTCGGGGACGGCTTCCAGACCACGACATTGCCCATCAGCGCGGGCGCGGTGGGCAGATTGCCCGCGATCGCCGTGAAGTTGAAGGGCGTGATCGCGTACACGAACCCTTCGAGCGGGCGGTGGTCGAGCCGGTTCCAGACGCCCGGCGAGTTGGCCACCGGCTGCTCGGCGAGCAGGTCACGGGCGTACGCGACATTGAACCGCCAGAAGTCGATCAGCTCGCAGGGCGTGTCGATCTCGGCCTGCTGGGCGGTCTTGGACTGGCCGAGCATGGTGGCGGCGGCGAGCGTCTCGCGCCAGGGGCCGGCCAGCAGTTCGGCGGCGCGCAGGATGATCGCGGCGCGGTCGTCGAAGGCCATCGCGCGCCAGCCGGGGGCGGCGGCGAGCGCGGCGTCGATCGCGTCCTGGGCGTCCTGCTGGGTGGCGCCGGCGAACGTACCGAGCACGGCGTGGTGGTTGTGCGGCTGTACGACATCGACGCGCTCGCCGCCGCCCATCCGCTTCTCGCCGCCGATGGTCATCGGCAGGTCGACGGGGTTCTCGGCCAGCTCCTTGAGCTTGACTTCGAGACGGGCGCGCTCGGGCGAGCCGGGCGCGTAGCTGTGCACCGGCTCGTTGACCGGCGCGGGAACACGGGTCACAGCGTCCATGGTTGCCGAATCTCCTTCATCAGTGGGTCAGTCGGGGGGCGGGCGGGGCGGCGACGGGCCCTCACCGAGGTTCAGCCGCGGCTGACCAGCGAGCGCAGGAAGAACGCGAGGTTGGCGGGGCGCTCGGCGAGGCGGCGCATGAAATATCCGTACCAGTCGGTGCCGTACGCGATGTAGACCCGCATCCGGTGTCCCTCGGCCGCCAGCCGGTTCTGCTCGGCCTCGCGGATGCCGTACAGCATCTGGAACTCGTACTCGTCGAGCTTACGTCCGGCGCGGTGCGCGAGTTCCTGGGTGATCGCGATGAGGCGCGGGTCGTGGGTGCCGGCCATCGGGTAGCCGGAGCCGCTCATCAGGATCCCCAGGCACCGGACGTACGCCCTGTCGACCTCGGCCTTGTCCTGGTACGCGACGGACGCGGGCTCCTTGTAGGCGCCCTTGACCAGGCGTACGCGCGAACCGGCGGCGGCCAGCGCGCGGCAGTCGTCCTCGGTGCGGAAGAGATACGACTGGACGACCGCGCCGGTCTCGGGGAAGCGCTCGCGCAGCTCGGCGTGGATGGCGAGCGTCGAGTCGACGGTGGTGTGGTCCTCCATGTCGAGGGTGACCGTGGTGCCGATCTCGGCGGCGGCCTCGACGACGGCGGTGATGTTCTTCAGCGCGAGGTCGTGCCCGCCGGGGAGCGCCTGGCCGAACGACGAGAGCTTGACGGACATCTCGGCGCGGGGGCCCAGTTCGAGGGGGGTGAGTGCCTCGATCAGACGGAGGTAGGCGTCGCGGGCGAGCAGGGCCGCGGCCGGGTCGGTGATGTCCTCGCCGAGGACATCGAGGGTGACCTCCAGGCCGCGGGCGGCCATCGCTTCGACGACGGGGCTGGTCTCCTCAATGGACTCACCTGCGATGAAACGGTTCACCACGGGCTTGGTGACCGGGGCCGCCGAGACGACACGGCGCATTCTGTCGCTGCGCGACGCGGCAAGGATCACAGGACCCAGCACGGGGCACCTCCACGGTGGCACGGTGAGATCGAGGGTGGAGACGGTGGGCTGTCGGGGGCCGGCGCGGTACGGCGGGTCACGGAGAGCCACTGTGAAACTTACGGATCGTCCCGATCGTCTGCCATCGACAGGTGTCACGCATCCGTGGCCGGGATCTCAGACATCTGTCTGAAGGCGGTGCGAGAATGGCCGGATGAAGGGCGATTACCAGGAACTGGTCGACGAAATCACGGCGCTGCTCGGCGTGCCCACGACGCTGGAGAACCGGGATTTCGGGCTGATCGCCTTCGGCGCGCACGACAGTGACGACGACACGGCGATGGACCCGGTCAGGACGCGTTCGATCCTGACCCGGAAGTCGACACCGGCGGTGCGCGCGTGGTTCGAGGGCTTCGGCATCACCCGGGCGCGGGGTCCGGTCCGTATCCCGGCGGCTCCGGACGCGGGTGTCTACCGTGGCCGGATCTGTCTGCCCGTACGGCACCGGGGCGGGGTCCTCGGGTACGTCTGGCTCCTCGACGACTCCGATCCGGGGCCCAGCGATGCCCGGCTGGCGGCGGCCATGGAGGTGACGGCCCGGATAGGCGACCTGCTGGCGGAGGAGGCGAAGGCGGGCGCGGACCTGAGCCGCGAACTCCGCGCGGCGCTGACGTCGGAGCGCGGCTGGCAGCGCGACATGGCCCTGACCGGTCTGCGCACCGCCCTGGGCCCGAGCGCGGAAGGCCTGCATGTACTGCTGTGCGTGGCGCCGTGGCGGGACGAGACCCCGGGGCTACGAGCGATCCCGGGCACGGCGGCGGTGTGCGGGGTGGCGTACGGGGGGTGGGGCGGGGGACGCAGCGGGCCGGGCGATGAGTCCGGTCGTACGTACGGGCCCGCGACCGCCGGGGCGAGCGGCGGAACCGGCCGTACGCACCGGCTCCATGCTGCCGCGCCCTCGGACCACACATCCGCGCCCGAACACCCCGACGCGCCGCCCCCGGACTCGGAGTACGACGAAACACCGCACCCGGCGGCGAGCGGTGCCGGAGCCCGGCGGACCGCCGCGGACGCACGGACCCACTCGGCGCCCGGTGCACCAGCGCCTGCGCCTGCGCCTGCGCCTACGGATGGGCCAACCGGCCGGGCGGCAGGGCCGGGCCCCGCAGACAGGCCGACGGGGCGGGCGGCGGCGGACGGGCCGGCCGGCCGGGAGCCCGTCGGCCCCGAGACCGTCGCTTCAGCCGGCCGCAGCGTGTCGTTCGGCACGGGCCCCGAGTGGGCCGAGGGCGGCCCGGAAGCCGTCGCGCTGCTGGTGCGGCTTCGGTCGGGCGACGCGCTCGCCGCCGTGCTCGCCGCCGTCGCGCGGCTCTGCGAGGGCGCCGGGCCGGGGGTCGCCGCAGGCGCGGCCGTACCACGCCAGGGGCTGGGCGGACTGGCCGACGCCTGGCGGGAGGCGGTCGCGGCGGCCCGGGCGGCCCGCGCCCAGCCCCGGTTCGGGCCGGTCGCCGAATGGGCCTCGATCGGCCCGTACCGCCTGCTCACCGCCCTCCCCGCCGCCCCCGACCCCGCCGTGAGCCCGCTCCTCACCCCGTCCCACACCGAACTCGCCCACACGGCCGAGGAGTTCCTGGACCACGCGGGCCAGGCCGGCCGCACGGCCGCCGCTCTCGGCATCCACCGCCAGACCCTCTACTACCGGCTCTCCCGCATCGAACAACTCACGGGCCTCGACCTCGACTCCGGCGAAGACCGCCTTCTCCTCCACATGGCCCTCAAGGCCGCCCGCCTCTGACGCCCTCGTAAGGTCGGTTCGTTCAAGTGAGCGCGGCCGGAGGGCCGTTCAGGGAGGGGGCATATATGGACGACGCGACGGCGGGGGACAGATCATGGTCACTGACCGACGAGGAGGGCGGGGCACTGTCGGCCCGCTGGTGGAAGTGGGCGCTGTCGGCCCCTAGGAGGCGCAGCCCGGTCCTGGACCGGACCGGCGAGCACGCCGGCTGGAAGCAGCCGAAAGATCTCTGGTTCCTCGCCGGGACCTACGGCGGCCGGGTGGTGCGCCGGTGCGAGGTGCCCACCGACCGGCCGGTCTTCTTCCCCGTTCTCAACGTCCAGTATCTCCGGCAGACTTCGCGGAAGCCGCTGACCCTGGCGGTCGCGCGGGCCGAGGCGTATCTCAACGGCGCCCCGCTCCCCCTGCGGGAATTCACCGCGAAGCCGTTCTGGGCGGCGCTGACCCCTCGCGACGGGTGGGGTATCTGGGCGGGCATCGCACCCCTGGCCCCGGGCCAGTACGTCCTGGAGATCAAGGCGAGCACCGTGGAAGGCTTCTGGGTCGACACGACGTACCACCTGAGCGCCACGGACCGCTGAGGCCCGTCGGTCACCTCGTCCCGTACGGCCGCCGGGGAACAGCCGTCGCCCGGCGGCCGGCCGTTGTCAGCCGTCTCCCATGATCGCCCGCAGACCGTCCGTCAAGTCCTGCGCGCTGGGCGCCGTTTCCGGGTCGATCAGCCACTGGGCCATGACGCCCGCCAGCATCGCGTGGTAGACGATGCCCACCACCCGGGTCTTCTCCGGGTCGTCCTTGACGCCCTGCCCCTGGAAAGCCTCCGCGAGCCCGTTACGGCCCTCGCTCTGCGCGCCGGCCAGGGCCGCCTTCAGCTCGGGTTCCTGGTCGATACGGGAAATGATCTCGAACTGGAGCTTCCACAGCGGTCTGCTCGCCTCGAAGGTGCCGATCACCCGCTCCCACACCTCACGGAAGCGCTCCCGCGGTTCCTCGGGCAGGGACTGCCCCGCCCGTTCCTGGTCGATCAAGTCGCCCCAGTCCTCCGTCACCGCGAGAAAGGCCTGGTTGAGCAGGGCCTCCTTCGAGCCGTAGTGGTAGCCGATGGAGGCCAGATTGGTGCCGGACGCGGCCACGATGTCCCGTGCCGTGGTCCTGGCGTACCCCTTCTCCAGCAGGCAGCGCTTGGCGCCTTCGAGCAGATCCTCACGGTGTCCCATGCGCCGCAGCCTAGCGTGTGTGCATACGACCGTCATAGACAACTGTCCCACACGGACGTTTTGGACAGCGGTCCTAAACAGTCGTACTAGACAGGCGTTTATGACGTCCGTACAGTCCTGCCCATGACGCATCCCACGCCCGGCTCCGCCCCCGTTCCCGACCCCGTCCCCGCCGCCGCACCACGCGCCGGCCGCCGGGAATGGACCGCCTTTGTCGTCCTCCTCCTGCCGCTCCTCCTCGTCTCGATGGATGTCTCCGTCCTCTACTTCGCGATCCCGGCCATCAGCAGGGAGCTGGATCCGAGCAGCACCCAGCAGTTGTGGATCTTCGACATCTATGCCTTCGCCCTGGCCGGGCTGCTGATCACCATGGGTTCGCTCGGCGACCGCATCGGACGCCGGAGACTGTTGCTCATCGGCGCCACCGCCTTCGGTGTCGCCTCCGTCGGCGCGGCGTACGCGCAGAGCGCCGAGATGCTCATCGCCGCACGGGCACTGCTCGGGATCGGCGGGGCCACCCTGATGCCCTCGACGATGGCGCTGGTGCGCAATATGTTCCGCGACGACGCGCAGCGCAGCCGCGCGATCGGCATCTGGTCGGGCGCCATGGCCGGCGGGATCGCGCTCGGCTCGGTGCTGGGCGGGTTCCTGCTGGAGCACTTCTGGTGGGGCTCGGTCTTTCTGGTCAATGTGCCCGCGATGGCGCTGCTGCTGGTCCTGGTGCCGCTGCTGGTACCGGAGTTCAAGGATCCGGCGCCCGGCCGTTACGACCTGCTGAGCGTGCCTCTGTCCATGGGGGCCGTCCTGCCGCTGGTGTACGGGCTGAAGGAGATCGCCGCCGACGGCCTCAGCGCGGTGCGGGTGCTGTGCGTGGTGGCGGGGCTCGCGGTCGGCGCGCTGTTCGTACGGCGTCAGCGCGGCCGGGACGACGCGATGATCAGCCGCGCGCTGTTCCGCAGCGGAGCCGAGGGCGAACACGGAGGCCACGGCCGGGGAAAGGGCCGAGGGAAGGACCGGGGAAAGAGGCAGGGGAAGGGCCGGGGCGGGGTCTTCGGCTCCGGGATCGCTCTCAACACCCTGGCCGCCTTCGCCATGATGGGCTCGGCCTACTACACCACCCAGTACCTCCAGTCCGTCCTCGGCATGGACTCCCTGGAGGCCGCGCTGTGGAGCCTGGCTCCCTCACTGGTCATCGGCGCCGCCGCACCGGCCGGCCCCGCGATCGCCGAGAAGGCCGGCCGCGCGCAGGTCATAGCGGCCGGATTCCTCATCGGCGCGGCCGGGTTCGCGCTGATCGCGCTGGCCGGTACGGATTCGCTCTGGCTCGTCCTGAGCGGCGCCGCGCTCCTGGGCTGCGGCATCGTCATCGTGATGGCGCTGGTCTCGGACATGGCGCTGGCCGCCGCGCCCGCCGAGAAGGCCGGTTCGGCGGCCTCACTGCTGGAGACGGGCCAGGAGTTCGGCGGTGCGCTGGGCATGGCGGTCCTGGGCAGCCTCGGTACGGCGGTCTACCGGCGGGACCTCGCGGACTCCGCCTCCGCCGGACTGCCGGCCGACGCGCTGGAGACCGCCCGGGAAACGCTGGGCGGGGCCACGGTGGTCGCGGCCCAACTGCCGGGAAAAGCAGGGGAATCGCTGCTCGGTCTGGCCCAGGAGGCCTTTGTGCACGGGATGCGGATCGCTTCGGCCGGCGGGGCACTGCTGCTGATCGCCGCCGCCGTACTGGCCGCGACCCTGCTCCGTACGCCCGGCACGGCCACCCCGAGCACCGCGACACAAGAAAACGCTCCCGCCCCGACCCCAACACACTGACCGCACCCGCACCACGCACCCGGCACTCGCTACCCCGCACACAGCACCCGGCACCCGGCACCCGGCACCCGCACAACACGAAGGGCCCGGCGAAAACCGGGCCCTTCCCCCTTCAACCCCTCAGCTCAACCCCGCGACAGACCCGCTCAGTCCGCCAGGTTCACCGAGCGTGCCGAAGCCGCGCCGATCTCCTGCGCGATCTCCGCGAGCACAGCCGGCGGTACGGTGTCGTCGACCGTCAGCACGACCAGCGCCTCGCCGCCCTCCTCGGCCCGCGAGACCTGCATCCCCGCGATGTTCTGCCCGGCCTCGCCCAGGATCCGGCCGACCGTGCCGACCACGCCGGGGCGGTCCTCGTACCGCATCACGACCATGTGGTCGGCCAGCGCCAGATCGATGTCGTACTCCCCGATCGCGACGATCTTCTGGAGGTGCTTGGGGCCTGCCAGCGTGCCGGAGACCGAGACCTCCTCGCCGTCCGCGAGCGTGCCGCGCACCGTGACCACATTGCGGTGGTTCGGCGACTCGCTCGACGTGGTGAGCCGGACCTCGACACCGCGCTCCTGCGCGAACAGCGGCGCGTTCACATACGACACCGTCTCGGCGACGACATCCTCGAACACGCCCTTCAGCGCGGAGAGTTCGAGCACCTTCACATCGTGCTGGGTGATCTCGCCGTACACCTCGACATCGAGCCGCACCGCGACCTCGCCCGCCAGCGCGGTGAAGATACGGCCCAGCTTCTCGGCGAGCGGCAGCCCCGGCCGTACGTCCTCGGCGATCACGCCTCCCTGCACATTCACCGCGTCCGGCACCAGTTCACCGGCGAGCGCGAGCCGTACGGACCTGGCGACCGCGATACCCGCCTTCTCCTGCGCCTCGTCGGTGGACGCGCCGAGGTGCGGGGTGCAGACGACCTGGTCGAACTGGAAGAGCGGGGAGTCCGTGCAGGGCTCCTTCGCGTACACATCAAGACCGGCGCCCGCGACCCGGCCCTCCTTGAGGGCGGAGGCCAGCGCCTCCTCGTCCACGATCCCGCCACGCGCGGCGTTCACGATCCGTACCGTCGGCTTGACCTTGTGCAGCGCCTCGTCGCCGATCAGACCCAGCGTCTCGGGGGTCTTCGGCAGATGGACGGTGATGAAGTCCGACACTTCGAGCAGCTCGTCGAGCGTCAGCAGCTTGACACCCATCTGGGCGGCGCGGGCGGGCTGCACATAAGGGTCGTACGCGACGATCTTCATACCGAAGGCGGACATACGCTGGGCGACCAGCACCCCGATCCGTCCCAGACCGACCACACCGAGCGTCTTCTCGCTCAGCTCGACGCCCGTGTACTTCGACCGCTTCCACTCGCCGTTCTTCAGGGCGGAGTTCGCCTGCGGGATATTGCGGGCGGTGGCGACCAGCAGACCGCAGGCCAGCTCGGCGGCGGTGACGATATTGGACGTCGGCGCGTTCACCACCATCACGCCGGCCTTGGTGGCGGCGGCGACATCCACATTGTCCAGGCCGACCCCGGCCCGGGCGACGACCTTGAGCTTCGCGGCCGCGGCCACCGCCTCGGCGTCGACCTTGGTCGCGGAACGGACCAGAATGGCGTCCACATCGGCGATGGCGGGCAGCAGCTCCGCACGGTCGGCGCCATTGCAGTGCCGGATCTCGAAGTCCGGACCGAGCGCGTCGACAGTGGCGGGCGAAAGCTCTTCGGCGATGAGTACGACAGGTTTCGAGCTCACGTGAGTCCTCACAAGTCCCATTGCGGACGGCCGTCCCGACGGCCGCAGGCGGTGGAGGGGTCCTAGGGCGTGCCCGGTCGGACATGACGGACAGGTCCTAGCCGCGTGGAAGACGCACGACATTGTGGGCCTGACGCGTATGTGCTGTGCAGTGTAGTGCTGTCACGGGGCACGTGATCCTCCCGAGCAGCAGGATCACTCATACGTGCGTACGGGGCGGCCCCGGCCGATCACTCCCGGCCTGGACCGCCCCGCGAATGTCACGCGTCGTCGTTGTCGACCCAGCTCATCAGCTTGCGCAGCTCGGCGCCGGTGGTCGCCAGCAGGCTGTCGCTGTCGGCCTTCTTGTACTCGTTGTACTTCTTCAGACCGCCGTGGTACTCGTCCATCCAGTTCTTGGCGAACGAGCCGTCCTGGATCTCGGCCAGGATCTGCTTCATCTCGGCCTTGGTCTGGTCGTTGATGATCCGCGGGCCGCTGACGTAGTCGCCCCACTCGGCGGTCTCGGAGACCGACCAGCGCATCTTCTCCAGGCCGCCCTCGTACATCAGGTCCACGATCAGCTTCAGCTCGTGGAGGCACTCGAAGTACGCGATCTCCGGCTGGTAGCCGGCCTCGGTCAGCGTCTCGAAGCCCGCCTTGACCAGCGCGGCCGTACCTCCGCAGAGCACGGCCTGCTCACCGAAGAGATCGGTCTCGGTCTCCTCCTTGAAGGTTGTCTTGATAACGCCTGCGCGGGTGCCGCCGATGGCCTTCGCGTACGAGAGGGCCAGCGCGAAGGCGCCGCCGGAGGGGTCCTGCTCGACGGCCGCGATACACGGAACGCCGCGGCCCTCCTCGTACTGGCGGCGGACCAGGTGGCCGGGGCCCTTGGGCGCGACCATCGCCACATCGACATGCGCCGGGGGCTTGATGAAGCCGTAGCGGATGTTCAGGCCGTGGCCGAAGAAGATGGCGTCGCCGTCGTTCAGGTTGTCCTTGATGGACTTCTCGTACACCTCGGCCTGGATCGGGTCCGGCACCAGGATCATGATCACATCGGCCTCGGCGGCGGCCTCGGCGGGCGTCACCACGCGCAGACCCTGCTCCTCGGCCTTGGCCTTGGACTTCGAGCCCTCGTGCAGGCCGACCCGGACGTCGACACCCGAGTCACGGAGCGACAGCGCGTGGGCGTGGCCCTGGCTGCCGTAACCGATGACCGCGACCTTGCGGTTCTGGATGATGGACAGGTCGGCATCGTCGTCGTAGAACAGCTCGGCCACTGGGTCTTCTCCTTGGTGTGCACTTCTGTGAATTCGCAGCTTGCGTCCCACCGTACGGCGGGGCGGGCGGGGGCGGGTGTCCGGTCTCGCCATACGGTCCCGGCTCCCCGGTGAGGGGCGGTCGGCCTACGCGCTGCGGTCGAGCGCGCGCAGGCTGCGGTCGGTGATGGACCGCGCGCCACGCCCTATGGCGATCGTCCCGGACTGCACCAGCTCCTTGATGCCGAACTGCTCCAGCATCTTGAGCATGGCGTCGAGCTTCTCACTCGATCCGGTGGCCTCGATCGTGACGGCCTCGGGTGAGACGTCCACGGTCTTGGCGCGGAAGAGCTGGACGATCTCGACGATCTGGGAGCGGGTCTCGTTGTCGGCGCGGACCTTCACCAGAACGAGCTCGCGCTGGATCGCGGCGCCGGGCTCGAGTTCGACGATCTTCAGGACGTTCACCAGCTTGTTGAGCTGCTTCGTCACCTGCTCCAGGGGCAGTTCCTCGACATTGACCACGATGGTGATGCGGGAGATGTCGGGGTGTTCGGTGACTCCGACGGCGAGGGAGTCGATGTTGAAGCCGCGGCGGGAGAACAGGGCGGCGATCCTGGCGAGGATGCCGGGGGTGTTCTCCACCAGAACGGAGAGCGTATGCCTGGTCATGTGTCGGTCTCTTCTCTCGGGCTCTCGGGCTCTCGTTGTCTCGGGTGCTGTGGCTCGCGTGCCGCGGCTCAGTCGTCGGCGCTGTCGCCGAAGTCGGGGCGGACGCCCAGGGCCGCCATGACCTCGTCGTTCGAGGTCCCCGCGGCGACCATCGGCCACACCTGGGCGTCCTCGTGGACGATGAAGTCGACCACGACGGGCCGGTCGTTGATCGCGTTCGCCTTGGCGATCACCGCGTCCAGCTCGGCGGGCGACTCGCAGCGCATCGCGACACAGCCCATGGCCTCGGAGAGCTTCACGAAGTCGGGAACACGGGTGCCGCCGCTGGGGCCGCCGTCCGTGTCCTGGCCCGAGTGGAGCACCGTGTTCGAGTAGCGCTGGTTGTAGAAGAGGGTCTGCCACTGGCGGACCATGCCCAGCGCGCCGTTGTTGATGATCGCGACCTTGATCGGGATGTTGTTGACCGCGCAGGTGGTCAGTTCCTGATTGGTCATCTGGAAGCAGCCGTCGCCGTCGATGGCCCAGACGGTACGGTCCGGCTGCCCGGCCTTGGCGCCCATGGCGGCCGGGACGGCGTACCCCATGGTCCCGGCGCCGCCCGAGTTCAGCCAGGTGGCGGGCTTCTCGTACTGGATGAAGTGCGCGGCCCACATCTGGTGCTGGCCGACGCCCGCCGCGTAGATGGTGTCCGGCGGGGCGAGCCGGCCGATGCGCTCGATGACCTGCTGCGGGGAGAGGCTGCCGTCCTCGGGCTGGTCGTAGCCGAGGGGGTAGGTCTCGCGCCAGCGGTTGAGGTCCGTCCACCAGGCGCTGTAGTCGCCGACGTTGCCCGCGGTGTGCTCGGCCTGGACGGCCTGTACCAGATCGGCGAGGACCTCCCGGGCGTCACCGACGATCGGCACGTCGGCCGCGCGGTTCTTGCCGATCTCGGCCGGGTCGATATCGGCGTGGACGATCTTGGCGTACGGCGCGAAGCTGTCGAGCCGGCCGGTGACACGGTCGTCGAAGCGGGCGCCGAGGGCGATGATCAGGTCGGCCTTCTGGAGCGCGGTGACGGCGGTGACCGAGCCGTGCATACCGGGCATGCCCACATGCAGCGGGTGGCTGTCGGGGAAGGCACCCAGCGCCATCAGGGTGGTGGTGACGGGGGCGCCGGTCAGCTCGGCGAGGACCTTCAGCTCGGCGGTCGCGCCGGCCTTGATGACACCGCCGCCGACATAGAGCACGGGCCGCCTGGCCTGGGTGATCAGCTTGGCCGCCTCGCGGATCTGCTTGGCGTGCGGCTTGGTCACCGGGCGGTAGCCGGGCAGGTCCTGGGTGGGCGGCCAGGAGAAGGTCGTACGGGCCTGGAGGGCGTCCTTGGCGATGTCGACCAGGACGGGGCCGGGGCGTCCGGTCGAGGCGATGTGGAAGGCCTCCGCGATGGTGCGCGGGATGTCCTCGGCCTTGGTGACCAGGAAGTTGTGCTTGGTGATCGGCATGGTGATGCCGCAGATGTCCGCCTCCTGGAAGGCGTCCGTGCCGATGGCCTTGCTGGCGACCTGGCCGGTGATCGCGACCAGCGGCACGGAGTCCATGTGCGCGTCGGCGATGGGGGTGACGAGATTGGTGGCGCCGGGCCCGGAGGTGGCCATGCAGACCCCGACCCGGCCGGTGGCCTGGGCGTAGCCGGTGGCCGCGTGGCCCGCGCCCTGCTCATGACGGACGAGGACGTGCCGGACCCGGGTGGAGTCCATCATCGGGTCGTAGGCCGGCAGGATCGCGCCGCCGGGGATGCCGAATACCGTGTCGGCGCCCACTTCCTCAAGAGAACGGATCAGGGACTGGGCGCCCGTGACGTGCTCAACGTTGGAGGGCGTCGATCCGCCGTTACGGGCCCGCGGCTGCGGATGGTGGGCCCCGGTGGCCTGCTCGGTCATCGGCATTCTCTTCTCGAAGCTGAGGGTCATCGCGTGAGGGTTTTCGCGAGGTTTGCGGTGTGCCGGTGCAACAAAAAACCCCTCGTGCCGTGAGGCAAGCGAGGGGAGCGCGTCGGTGCGGTCTGCAGAGCGGGTGAGGGGCTCTGCTTCAGCCGACGCGCTTTCCAAGTACGAGGATTCGGGTGCGCATGGCTCAGACCCTCCCTCCGGCGCGCCCCGGCTGTCAAGTGGGTGGGACGGGAGTCTCATTATTTGAGCGGATCGAGGGGTCGGGGGATCCGGTCGGAGATCTGCTGGCGGCTGTGCCGTACGGGCAGGGCGCTCCCGGTCAGTACGGAGAGCCCGCCACCGCTGGGGAGCTTGTACGGGCCCGCTCCCAGGGTGCGGCGGAGCCGGTACTCGTCGAGCGGTGCGGAGAAGGCCGTGCCCTGGCCATGGGTGCAGCCCATGGCGCGCAGGGCGAGCACCTGTTCGGGGACGTCGACGCCGTCCGCGACCGACTGCATGCCCAGGTCGCCGGCGATCCGCAGCAGCCCGGCGGTGATCTTGTGCAGCCGGGCGGACTCCACGATGCCCTCCACCAGTCCCCGGTCCAGTTTCACCACGTCCAGGGGGAGCCTGCGCAGGGCGCTTATCGCCGCGTAGCCGCTGCCGAACCCGTCGAGCGCGATCCGTACGCCGAGCCGGCGCAGCGCCACGAGGCGGCGCTCCAGCTCGTCCAGGGAGGCGCGCGGGTCGGTGTCGGCCAGCTCGATCAGCAGGGCTCCGGAGGGCAGCCGATGGCGGGTCAGCAGGGTCTCGATGGAGCCGAGCGGCATGGATCTGTCGAGCAGCCTGCGGGCCGGGAGCCGGACGGCCACCGGTACGGAGAGCCCGGCCCTGGTGCGGTCGGCGGCCTGGGCGACGGCCTCTTCGAGCAGCCAGCGGCCGAGTTCCGCCGTGCGGTCGCTGTCGTCGGCGACCCGCAGGAACTCGGCGGGGGTGAAGAGGATGCCCTGGGCCGAACGCCAGCGGGCCTGGGCGGCGACGAAGGAGACCCGGCCGGTGGCGAGCTGCACCACGGGCTGGTGGAGCAGGGCGAACTCGCCGTCGTGCAGCGCGGTGCGCAGCCGCGCGGCCAGCTCCGTCCTGCGGACCACGTCGGCCTGCATCTGGGGCGCGTACAGCTCGACCCGGTCCTTGCCGCAGGCCTTGGCGCGGTACATCGCGAGGTCGGCGTTGCGCATCAGATCGGTGGGGGTTATGCCCGGTTCCGCGAAGGCGACCCCGATGGAGGCGGCGACCCGGACATCGTTGCCGTCGATGCGGTACGGCTGGGAGAGCTTGAGGCGGAGCCGGTCGGCGATCTCATGGACCTGGTACTGGCGGGCGCTCCGGTCGGGGCCGCCGTCGCCGAGGACGATGGCCGCGAACTCGTCGCCGCCGAGCCGGGCCGCGGTGTCCCCGGCCCGTACCGACTCCTGGAGCCGGTGGGCGGCGAGGATCAGCAGTTCGTCGCCGGCCTGGTGGCCCAGCCGGTCGTTGACGCCCTTGAAGCCGTCGAGGTCGATGAAGAGCACGGCGGTGCCCGCGTCGGTCGTACGGCGGCCGGCCAGGGCCTGGCGGACGCGCTCGGTGAACAGGGCGCGGTTGGGCAGGTCGGTGAGCGGGTCGTGCTCGGCGTTGTGCTGCAACTGGGCCTGGAGACGCACCCGTTCGGTGACATCCCGGCTGTTGAAGATCAGCCCGCCCTCGTGGCGGTTGACGGTGGACTCGACATTGAGCCAGTCGCCGGTGCCGGACCTGAAGCGGCACTCGATCCGGGTCGTGGGCTCCTCCGAGGGCGGAGCGGCCAGGAAGCGCCGCACTTCGTGGACGACCCTGCCCAGGTCGTCCGGGTGGATGATCGAGGCGAGTTCGGCACCGACCAGATCCTCGGCCTCGCGTCCGTACACCCCCGAGGCGGCGGGGCTGACATAGCGCAGTATCCCGGAGGGCGCGGCGATCATGATCACATCGCTGGACCCCTGGACCAGGGAGCGGAAGTGGTTCTCCTTCTCGGCCAGTTCATGGGTGAGCGCGATGTTGTCGACGAGCATGATGCCCTGCCGTACGACCAGGGCGAGCACGACCGTACAGCCGGTGAGGACCACGACCCGGTCGACCTGGCGGCCCTCGGTGACGTTGTACAGGATCCCCAGGGTGCAGACGGCCGCCGCGAGATACGGGGTGATCGCGGCCAGCGAGCCGGCGATCGGGTGGCCGGAGTGGCGGTGGTGGCGGCTCTGGCGGGGATGCGGCGCGTTCTCCGGGATCCTGCGCACACCCCAGGGCGCGTAGGCGAGGAGCAGCGAACCGGCGAACCAGCCGGCGTCCAGGAGCTGCCCCGAGCGATACGTCTCCCGCAGCAGCGGGGAGGTGAACAGGGCGTCGCACAGCACGGTCAGCGCGAGCGCGGCGATCGCGGTGTTCACCGCGGAGCGGCTGCCCGTGGCCCGGCGGAAGTGCAGCGCGAGGACCATGCTGACGAGCACGATGTCAAGCAGGGGGTACGCGAGGGAGAGCGCGGCCTGCGTGACGCTCTCGCCGCCGCTGACCTGGGTGGTGCGCGCGAGGGCGAGGCTCCAGGAGAGGGTGAGGAGCGAGCCGCCGATCAGCCAGGAGTCCAGCGCGAGACAGACCCAGCCGGCTCTGCTGACCGGGCGCTTGGCGAGGACGAGCAGGCCCACGATGGCGGGCGGCGCGAAGCAGAGGAAGAAGAGATCGGCGAGGGAGGGGCTGGGCACGGGCTCGTCGAGCACGACTTCGTACCAGCCCCAGACCGCGTTCCCGCCGGAGGCCATCGCCGACGAGAACGAGAACAGCAGCCAGGCGGGCCGGAACCGGCCGCCGCGCCCTCGTGCGTAGAAGAAGCAGGAGACGGCGGCGATCATGGCGGCGAGGCTCAGCCCGAAATCACCCATGAACAGGGCCAGTTTCTCCGAGCCCCAGCCGAGTGCGGCCCCGGCCGCGTACCCTCCGCAGATCAGGGCGAGGAGGAGCTGGGCGAGCAGCCCCGTGCCGCCGCCGGAGAGCGTGCGCCGGCCGATGACCACGCCCTCGGCGCTCACCGGATCGCCCCAGAAGTCGTCGCCGTCACCGGAGGCGGGACCGGGGCCGGCCGGCGCGCCGGGATGTCCGGAGGCCACCGACGGCGTCCCTGCCGCGTCGGATCGCTGGTCCATTGGCCGTGCATCGCCCGTCGCCCCCCTCGGATTCTGATCGCTCCGCCGCGCCGCGCCAGGCATGGCGCGGCCCCCAGATCGGGACGATACACCAGTCTCGTCACTCAGGGACATAGTTCTTCTACTCTCCGTGACGACCTGGTCTGTTGTCGGCCACGAGGGTGTCCGTACGGCTGCGAAGAGTGGCCGAAGACCGGTGCGGGGCCGGCGACGGGGTCCTTGCGCCTACGGGGTCCTTGGGCGGGGGCTCATCCGGTGATGAGGACGGTGTTGAGCGGCTCGTCCCCGGCGGCGAACCGGGTGAGCTGCTCGGTCAGAAGACGCTTGGCACGCGGCAGGAACGCCGAGGTGGATCCGCCGACATGGGGGCTGATGAGGACACCCGGAGCATGCCAGAGGGGATGGCCCGCGGGGAGGGGTTCCGGATCGGTGACGTCGAGAGCGGCGGTGATCCTTCCGCTCTCCACCTCCGTGAGCAGCGCCTTGGTGTCGACGACCGCGCCGCGCGCGACGTTCACCAGGAGCGCGCCGTCCTTCATCCGGGCCAGGAAACCGGCTCCGGCCAGGCCTTTTGTCTCTTCGGTGAGCGGGGTCGAGAGAATCACCACATCGGCTTCGGGGAGCAGCGCGGGCAGTTCGGTGAACGCGTGCACCGCCCCGCGCTCCGTAGTGCGTGCGGAGCGCGCGACGCGCGCCACCCGCGCGCACTCGAAGGGCGCGAGCCGGTCCTCGATGGCGGCGCCGATCGATCCGTACCCGACGATCAGGACCGACTTGTCGGCGAGCGCGGGATAGAAGCCGGAGCGCCACTCCTCGCGCTCCTGGCCCCGGACGAAGCCGGGTATGCCGCGCAGGGAGGCGAGGATCAGGGCGAGGGTGAGTTCGGAGGTGCTGGCCTCGTGGACGCCCTTGGCGTTGCAGAGGCGGACTCCGGCGGGCAGCGAGCCGAGGCCGGGGGCCACATGGTCGGTCCCTGCGGAGAGGGTCTGTACGACGCGTACGGAGGTCATCGCGGCGAGCGGCCGGATCGCGACTTCGGGGCCCTTCATGTACGGGACGACGTAGAGGACGCAGTCGGCCGGGTCGGCGGGGAAGTCCTGGGTGCCGTCCCAGAAGCGGTGGCTGAGCCCCGGCGGCAGCTCTTCGAATTCGTCGGCCGGAAACGGGATCCACACGTCTGAAGTCATGGTCAGGAGGCTATGCGAAGCGGGCGGAGGGATGCGGTTAGCTTGAGTGCGGCACAAGGGAGGGGTACGGCGTTGGAGCGCAGGACAATCGGTGCGGCGGCGCTGGAAGTGGGGGCGGTCGGGCTCGGCTGTATGCCGATGCACTGGGCGTACACCGGCTCGCAGCAGCGCGGCGACCGTTCGCTCCGTACGGTGCACGCGGCGCTGGACGCCGGTACGACCCTGCTCGACACGGCCGACATGTACGGCCCGTTCACCAATGAGCTGCTGCTGGGGCGAGTGCTGGGGCAGCGGCGCGCGGACGCCTTCGTCTCGACCAAGTGCGGGCTGCTGGTGGGCGATCAGCACTTGGTCGCCAATGGCAGCCCCGGTTATGTGCGGCGGGCCTGCGACGCCTCGCTGCGCCGGCTCCAGACCGATGTGATCGATCTCTACCAGTTGCACCGCGCCGATCCCGAGATCCCGGTCGAGGAGACCTGGGGCGCGATGGCGGAGCTGGTGAGCGCCGGGAAGGTACGGGCGCTGGGGCTGTGCGCGGTGGGTGCCCGCGCGTCCCGGCGCAGATCCGGCGCGCATCTGCACGAGGCGACGATCCGGCAGTTGGAGCGGGTGCAGCAGGTGTTCCCGGTCAGCGCGGTGGAGGCGGAGCTGTCGGTGTGGTCGCCGGAGGCGCTGGAGCGGCTGCTGCCGTGGTGCGAGGCGCGCGGAATCGGTTTTCTGGCGGCGATGCCGCTGGGCAATGGTTTCCTCACGGGCACGCTCACCCCCGGGCAGGGGTTCGAACCGGACGATCTGCGGGCCCGGCATCCCCGGTTCACGGCGGAGATGATGGCCGCGAACCAGCCACTGGTGGCCGGGCTGCGGCGGACGGCGGAGCGGCACGGGGCGACTCCGGCGCAGGTGGCGCTGGCGTGGGTGCTGAGCCGGGGGCGGCATGTGGTGCCGCTGCCGGGGACGAAGCGAGAGCAGTGGGCGGTGGAGAACGCGGGGGCGGCGGGGGTGGAGCTGACCGCGCGGGACCTGGCGGAGATCGCGGCGCTGCCACCGGCGCGGGAGTCGTGGGACTGAGCGCCGGAAGCGTGGTCGCGGGTCCCCCGGCGGGCGGCGCGGTGCGGTGCGCGGCGGATTGGCCGGATCCGCATGATCGGCCGGGAGCGGTCCGTCAGTTGGACCCGCGGACGGCGCGCCGGTGTAAGAACGGCGGTGTAAGAACAGGGGTGACGCCGTCGTCGAAGGGATCGGAACCGTGCATCGTTCAGCGCTGACGGCCGTGGGGGCCGCCGCCGCTCTTCTCGTGGTCACCGGATGCTCCTCCGACGGCGGTGGTGCCGTACCTGTCCCGGGGCTGAGCGTCACGTCGAAGCCCGCCGCCTCGCCGGAGGGAGCGCCCAGCCCGTCGGCCGCGCCCGCGAAGGGCTCCGTCAAGGTGGTGTCGACCGTGGCCGAGGGGCTCAACTCGCCCTGGGGCCTGGCCGCCCTGCCCGACGGCGATCTGCTGGTGTCCTCGCGCGACGAGGGGACGATCACCCGGATCGACGCGGACAGCGGGAAGAAGACCCTTGTCTCGACGGTCCCCGGAGTCGCGGCGGCGGGCGAGGGCGGGCTGCTGGGGATCGCGCTCTCCCCCACGTACGCCTCGGACCATCTCGTGTACGCGTACTTCACCACCGAATCGGACAACCGCATCGCCCGTATGGTCTACGACGAGAAGAAGCCGACCGGGCAGCAGATGGGCGCGCCCGACACCGTACTGCGCGGTATTCCGAAGGGGACCGTCCACAACGGCGGGCGGATCGCGTTCGGACCGGACAAGATGCTGTACGCGGGCACGGGCGAGACCGGTGACGCGGCACTCGCCCAGGACCGGAAATCCCTGGCGGGCAAGATCCTCCGGATGACTCCGGACGGACAGCCCGTGCATGGGAATCCGGAGGCCGATTCGATTGTGTATTCCTACGGTCACCGCAATGTGGAAGGCCTGGCGTGGGACTCCGAGCGGCGGCTGTGGGCCTCGGAGTTCGGCGAGGACAAGTGGGACGAGCTGAATCTGATCGAGCCCGGGAAGAATTACGGCTGGCCGGAGGTCGAGGGGAAGTCGGACAGGCCCGGCCTGACGAACCCGGTCGCGGAGTGGCCGCCGAGCGAGGCGTCTCCCAGCGGAATCGCCTATGCGCGGGGCTGTATCTGGCTGGCGACGCTGCGTGGTGAGCGCCTGCTGCGGGTTCCGCTGGCGGGACGGGAATCCGCGGCGCCTTCCCAGGCGTTCCTTGAGGGAAAGTACGGCCGCCTGCGCACGGTGCTTTCGGTGGGCGGCGACAAGGTGTGGCTGGTGACGAACAATACGGACGGCCGGGGCACACCGAAGCCGGGGGACGACAGGATCCTCCTGCTGGAGGTCGCGTAGCGACACGGAGTCAGAGGTGAACCGTCTGTGTTCAATATGATCGAGGAGATCTTCGCGCCGGGCCGTAAGCACACCGATGACGAGAACAAGAGGCTGGAAGTCAGCCGGGTCGATGTCGACGACAACGACCCGGGCCGCGGCCCGATAGATCTGGCTTCCGGGAAGGTCACCATCAGGGTCCCGGTGGAATCCGCGGAGAAGCCGCGGTCCCCGGCGCCATCCGAGGAGTAGCCCGCTCTCTCACTCTCGGCAGAGCCGCAGCCTTCTCAGCAAAGCCGGAGCCTCAGAAATACAAAGGCTTGAGGAATACGGGAGCCTCAGGAGCTGCGGGGTGATTCGGCCAGGTCCGGGAAGAGGCGCAGGCGGTGCGAGAGTGCCGCCGCTTCCGTACGCCCCGAGACACCCAGCTTGGCCAGGATGTTGGACACATGAACGCTCGCGGTCTTGGGCGAGATGTACAGCTCGGTGGCGATCCTGCGGTTGCTGTGACCGGCCGCGACAAGACGGAGGACATCCTGCTCGCGGGGCGTCAGCCCCAGTGAGCGGGCGGGATCGCGGCCGGGGCCGGTGGCTTTGTCCGATGCCTGAGCGGTTCCGGAGCCGGGGCCCGCGGCGAGGCTGATACGGGCCCGGCCCGCCAGCAGCGCGAGATCCTCGGCGAGAGGCCGCGCCCCGAGGTCCACGGCCGATTCATGGGCCTGTACGAGCAGCCGCGCCGCCTCCGCGCGGTCACCGTGCGCGTCCAGCAGGGCGGCGGCCCGGCGCCCGCGGGCCAGCGCCAGTTCATAGGGGCGCCCGGTCTCCTCGAAGGCCGTGACGACCCGCGCCCAGGCCTCCGGAGCCGCGGTGCCCTGCGCCCGTGCCAGCTCGGCCTCCAGCATCACGCCGTACGCACGCCAGACCGGTACGAGCGTGGGCAGCCGCTTGGCGTGGGCGCGTATCGACGCGAGCGCCCCGGCCCGTCCGGCGTCCGCGCCCGGCAGGCCCCTGGCGTCCGCCTCCGCTGCCGCCGCCGCGCACAGCAGCGGCAGCGCGTACCGCTGGGTGCCCGGCGGGAAGCCGCTCGCGCCGCTCTCGGTCAGTCGCGCCAGCTCGGCCCTGGCCTCGGCCAGTGCGCCCCGCGCGGCGGCGACACCGATCATCACCCGGGCCGGGGTGATGAAGTGCTGCGGCTGCTGGTCATGGGTGCCGATGAAACCGCGGCCCAGCTCCACCTGCCGGGCCGCCTCGTCGAGTTCACCACGGGTCAGGGCCAGCTCGGCGCGGCGTATGGCGACGATGCCACGGGCCTTGCCGGAGTGGGCGAGCCCGGCCGCGATGTCCAGGACGGCATCCGCCTCGGACCAGCGGCCCAGGGCGTAGAGCGACTGCGCCTGGTTTCCCCGGACCCAGGCCTCCGTGTCGGCGAGCCCGCGCTGATGGGTGACGGCCGTGCCCCAGTCCGCCGCCGTCACCGCTTCCTCGGAGCGGCCCATGCTCTCCAGGGTGGAGGGCAGATTGATACTGGCGCGGCCCAGCACCGCGACCGCGCCCAGCTCGTCGGCCCGGTCGCGCACCTCGTACATCTCGGCTATGCCCTCGTCCACTCCCCCGGCGTCGGCGGTGAGCCAGCCGCGGGTGAGGCGGGCGTGCAGCTCGGTGTGCTCGGCGCCGACCAGCCTGGCGTACTCGACGGCCCGGTTGGCGGCGACCAGGCTGTCGGGCCCTGGCCGGTGCAGCGCGCCCCACGCGGCCACACTCGCCAGGACCTCCGCGTGCACGGCCGACGGCTGGAGTCCTTGTACGAGCTTCTCGGCGATGGCGAGTTCCGGCCAGCCGTCGCCGCGCGAGAGGTCCTGCATCAGCTTGGAGCGCTGGATCCAGAACCAGGCGGCGCGCAGCGGATCGCCCTCGCCGTCCTCGCCGTCCAGGGCCCGGAGGGCCTTCTTCGCTATCGCCAGGGCCCGTTCGCGCTCGCCCCCGACCCGGGCGGCGACCGTCGCCTCCGCCATCAGGTCCAGATACGTGAGCGGGTTGGAGGGGGTGGCGGCGCAGAGCGGATAGACCTCGGTATCGGCGTCGTCGGGTGGCCTCAGGGTGTCCCGTACGGCCTCGGGAGCGTCGTCCCACAGCTCCATCGCCCGCTCCAGCAGCCGCAGTTGCTCGGAGTAGGCATAGCGCTCCCGTGCCTCGACGGAGGCCTTCAGGACGGCGGGCAGGGCCTTCGCCACATCGTGCGCGTGGTACCAGTGGCTGGCCAGCCGGGTGGCGCGCTCATCGGCCCGTACGAGCGAGGGCTGGGCCTCCAGCACCTCCGCGTACCGCCGGTTGAGCCGGGACCGCTCGCCGGGCAGCAGATCGTCGCTGACCGCCTCGCGCACCAGGGAGTGCCGGAAGCGGTAGCCGTCGCCGTCCGCGGTGGGCAGCAGGATATTGGCGCCCACGGCTGCCCGCAGCGCCTCGATCAGATCGTCCTCGGCGAGCCGCCCCACGGCCAGGAGCAGCGGGTATTCGACGGTGGTGCCGCCCTCGGCGACGATACGGGCCACCCGCTGGGCGTCCTCGGGCAGCGCCTCGACCCGTACGAGCAGCAGATCGCGCAGCGAGTCGCTCAGCCCGGAGCCACAGCCGCAGCCGAGGGAGCAGGCCAGCTCCTCCACGAAGAAGGCGTTGCCGTCGGAGCGTTCGAAGATGTCGTCGAGCAGCGCGGGGTCCGGTTCGGCCGCGAGGATGCCGGTGAGCTGGCGGAGCACTTCGGCCCGGGTGAACCGGGACAGCTCGATCCGCCGTACGGAGCGCAGCCGGTCCAGCTCGGCGAGGAGCGGGCGCAGCGGATGGCGGCGGTGGATGTCGTCGGCGCGGTAGGTGGCGAGCACGACGAGCCGGCCGCGGCGCAGCGCGCGGAAGAGATAGGCGAGGAGATGGCGGGTGGAGGCGTCCGCCCAGTGCAGATCCTCCAGGACGAGCACGACCGTACGATCGGCCGCCAGCCGCTCCAGCAGCCGTGCGGCCAGCTCGAACAGCCTGGCCGTGCCGTCCTCGCCGAGCGCGCCCCGGTCGGGCCGGCCCAGCTCGGGCAGGATCCTGGCCAGCTCGGCCTCCTGGCCCTCGGCGGCCGCCGCCAGCTCGTCGGGCAACTGGCGGCGCAGGGAGCGCAGGGCGGTGGAGAAGGGCGCGAACGGCAGCCCGTCCGCGCCGATCTCCACGCATCCGCCGACCGCGACGACCGCGTTCCTGGCGCACGCGACGGCGCACAGCTCCTCCACGAGCCTGGTCTTGCCGACCCCGGCCTCACCGGCGATGAGCAGCGCTTGGGGCTCGCCCTCGGTGGCGCGGGCGAGCGCTTCGGTGAGCGCGGTCAGCTCGCCGGCCCTGCCGACGAACACCGGGCTGACGGACCTGGTCTCCACGGGCCAGAGCATCGCACAGGGGTCGGACAACGCGGCACTTGTTATCGGGGCGGCAGGGACGGCCGCGCTCCCGGCGCGGACGACCCGGGTGCCGACGACCCGGGTGCCGCTTACGGAAGCGCCGGTGACCGGAGCGCGGACGACCCGGGTGCCGACGACCCGGGTGTCGCTTACGGAAGCGCCGGTGACCGGAGTGCGGACGACCCGAGCGCCGGTGGCCGGGGCGCTGGTGACGGGAGCGCCATTGCCCCGGGCGCCGCTGACCGGAGCGCCGCTCACGGCAGCGCCGGTGGCCGGGGTGCCGGTGATCGCGGCGGGCCGGGCTCGCACGGCGTCAGGCCGCGCGGACGAACCGGTCACCGGGTCGGTCCTGTCCGCCCTCCGGGCCCTGGCCCGGTTCCCCTGCGGGCCGGTCGGCCTGCCGGCCGGACTGCCGACGGGCCGCACGGATCTCGCGTACGAGCCGTTCGCGCTCGGCACTGCGGATCAGCTCGGCGACCCGGATCTTCTGGAGTTCGTACTCGAACATCGGGTTCCCCCTGGTGCGAAGGTGTTTCTGGTGTCTTGAAGACACCTCCACCTTTGACTCCCAGGGGGTACCACCGCATCGGGAGAGTTCCGCATCTCAGCGGACCCCAGGACCTTAGAAAGGGGCCCCGGGAAGGTAAGCGGCCCTAAGGGCCTAAGGGTTTAGCCGGCCGGAGTGGCCGGAGCGGCAGGCAGGGCGGCGAAGAGATCGAAGTACATGCCGGCGGAGACCAGCAGTCCGAGGAAGCCGAGGATGGCTGCGGCCAGCGCGAAGGGCCGTACCCAGGCGACGCGCTGGGGCAGGACCAGCACGACCACGCCGATGAGCAGCGCCAGGAGCGCCACCACGCCATTGACCGCGGCGGTGGCGTGCCAGGCGTCGCCGTAGATCTCGGAGATCTGCTGGTCCGCGGTGGCGGACTGGCCGATGGTGATCTGGCCGACGAGGGTCTCGCGCTCGGCGACGACCCGGCCGGTCCAGGTGCCGGACAGGGCGATGATGCTCAGGCAGACCGCGACGACGGCCGCGGCGGCGGCGCCGAGACCGGACGAGCGGTGCGCCGCGGGGTCGTCGTCACCGTCCTCGTCCAGGTCCTCGTCGTCGTCCAGGTCGTGGACGTCCTCCGTATCGGCGGACTCATCGGTGGCGTCGGCGGCCGGGGCACCGGCCTTGCTGAGCGACGGGGCCTCGGACTCCGACCTGGAGTCGGATATGACCTCGGTCGCCTCGGTGGTGGAGGCCTCGGCCGTCTCCGGCTCGGGGGTCTTGGTCTCGGGGGTGGGGTTCATACCGCGCACGCTAGGTGCCCCGTCTGAGAACTTCCTGAGAACGGCGGAACGTCCGTGAACAGCCGGAGTTCCACCGGTCCGTACTCGGCGGGCCCGGGCCCGAGTCCGGGCCCGAGCGCGCGCACGGCAGACAGGCACGGCCGGGCTGCGTGCAGCAGGCTGCACGCCGTGGGCTCAGCCCGCGTTCTCCCTCCGCTCGCGCCACTCCGGCGCCAGCACCGACCAGATCTCCGTGCTCTGCCGCACCCCGCCATAGGGGTAGCCCTCGCGCAGCACGCCCTCCCGGGTCATCCCGAGCCGCTGCGCGACCTTGATGCTCGGGGTGTTCTCGGTCGACACCCGCCACTCGACCCGGTGTATCCCGCGCTCCTCGACCGCCCAGTCGATCAGCACCCGCGCGGCGCGCGTGACCAGCCCGCGCCCCGTCCCCGCGGGCTCCAGCCAGCAGCCGACCTCGCAGTTGCCCCGCTCGGCGTCGAAGACCCGGAAGAGCACCCCGCCGACCAGGGTGGAGTCCAGCCAGATCCCGTAGATCCGCCCGCTGTCGTCCGCCTGCTTCCTGGCGTACGACATGAGCACCTCCCGGGCGGATTCGAGGTCCGAGGCCGCCCGGGCGAGCGGAATGTGCTTGTCGACCAGGTCCCTGGCCCGGTCCATATGGGCCAGGAACTCCTCGGTCTGCCACGGCTCCAAGGGGCGCAGCTCCGCCCCGTCACCCAGCGGTATCGCGAACATCGGGCTCCTTCTCCGTACGGTTCCTCATCGCACGAACCGTACAAAGCCGCCGCTCACCCGGAGACGCTGGGACGCCCGTTCTCGATGTGGCCCATCAGACGGCGGCGGAAGCGCGCCGGGGTGTCCGCCGTACCGCCGCCGTGTGCCGACGCTTCCGCGGTGACCTCGATGTCGTACCAGCCGTGCGCGTCGGCCGCCGAGTGCACCACCTCGCGGCTGCTCCCCGGCTTGACCGTGATCCGCCGGGTCCAGCCGTGCAGATCGGCCTCGTCGACGTACCCCAGGGGCCGCACCGTGAAGGTGACCGGCAGATCGCCGTGGTTGCGCAGGGTGAGATGGAGATCGCGGTCGTGGTGGTGGACGGACGAGGTGACCTCCGTGCCATGGCCGGTCACCGGACCCTCGAACTCGCGGCGGAAGCCATTGGGCCCGGTGATCGTGAAGCGGTAGCGGTCACCCTTCACTCCGGTAAGGGGCACCCTCCATTGCGCGGTGCCCCTTACATCGCGGTGCTGCGGTATTTCGAACTCACCCGCGTACGGATAGAGGGCGAAGTGCGCGCTGGCGGGGCCCGTGTTGCTGAGCGCGACCGTGAACGCCCGTCCGTCCGCGTCGAGATGACCGTACGCGTCTGTCTGGTACGGCAGCGGCCTGGCGGCGCGCACGCCCGGCTCCTGTACGGGCATGGTCTGGTGCGCCGGCGGTACGGGCGCCCAGCGGCCGGTGAACGGCGGGACGGCGCCCGGCTGTTCGACCTCGGGCTGGGTACTGCCGCGCTGGAAGTCGAACGCCGAGGTCAGGTCGCCGGTGACATTGCGCCGCCACGCGGTGATGTTGGGCTCGTCCACGCCCGTCCACTTCTCCAGGAAGCGGATGACCGAGGTGTGGTCAAAGACCTGCGAGCAGACATAACCGCCCACGGTCCAGGGCGAGACGACCAGCAGCGGCACCCGCACGCCGAGCCCGGTCGGCCGTCCCTCCCAGCGCTCGGCGGAGCCGGTGGGCCCCTCGGCGGGCGGCACGGGCGGCGGTACGTGGTCGAAGAAGCCGTCGTTCTCGTCGTAGTTGATCAGTACGACGGTGTGCCGCCAGACATCGGGATGGGCGCCGAGCGCGTCGAGCACCTTGTAGATCAGGGTGGCGCTGGCGATCGGCGACGAGGAGCCGGGGTGCTCGGAGTCGATCGCGGAAGGCACCAGATACGACACCTCGGGCAGCGTTCCCGCGGCCACATCGGCACGGAACCGGTCGGCCAGCGTGCCGCTCTCGACCCGGCGCAGCCCGCGCTCGAACAGCGACCGCTCGTGCTCGGTCAGCGTGGCGACGCCCTCCTCCAGCGCGTCGAGCAGCCTCGCCCGCTCGGCGGCGTCGTCGGTGTCGCGTACGGCGGCGTAGAACGCCTCCATGTACGTGAAGCCGGACGCCCCGGGCCGGCCGGGCAGTTCACGGGCCTTGGCGAGCGCCTTGCGGGCGATGTCCTTGAAGGTGGTGAAGAACTCGATGTTGTTGTCGGTGAAGTTCTCCCACTCCGTGTACGTCTGCCAGGTGCGGCCCGCCCGCTCCAGCCGTTCGGCGTACGTCGGCCACGGATAGCCGGGGTGGGTGTCCTCCTCGTACGCGTCGTTGCCCACGGCCCGCCGTCCGTCGGCCTCGTAGCCGGTCCAGCCGCTCCAGAGGTGGTTGCGGTTGGGGCTGGTCGAGGTGTGGACGGACGAGTGGTACGCGTCGCAGACCGTGAAGGTGTCCGCGAGTTCGTAGTGCAGCGGGATGTCGCGCCGGTCGTAGTAGGCCATGGTGGCGGCGGTCTTGGCGGAGACCCAGCCGTCCATCCAGCCCTTGTTCCAGGCCTTGGATCCGCCGTCCCAGGAGTGGTCGAGGGCGCCGATGTACTGAAGGTCCTTGCGCTGGGCCTCGGCGGCGTCCCGTACCGGGAAGGGCAGAACGGTGGTCAGCGGGCCCGGCTGCTCGAACACGGGCTTCCCGGAGGGCAGTTCCACCGCGTTGCGGTCCCCGAAGCCGCGGACCCCGCGCAGGGTGCCGAAGTAGTGGTCGAACGAGCGGTTCTCCTGCATCAGGATGACCACATGCTTGACCGCCCGCAGCCCGCCGGGCGCGGGCTCCGCCGCGAGGGCGGACCGCAGGGAGGGCGGCAGGACGGACCCGGCCGCCGCCGCGCCGAGGGCGCCTGTACCGAGGGTGAGCATTCTTCTCCGCGATATTTCCGCTGACATGCGACCGGACGGTAATGAGAGCGCATGGCAGCGGAGAGTCCCCGGGACGACTACGAGGTGAACGCGCCCGGCCCATGACGCGCGCGGTGGGCGTACGATAAAAGTAACCATTTAGTCAGATGCTTTTCGAGAGGCAACGAGGCAACCCCATGTCACAGGCATCACAGGTGTCGCAGGTCTGGTTCATCACCGGCAGTTCGCGCGGGCTGGGCCGCGCCATCGCCGAAGCCGCGCTCGCCGCCGGCCATCGCGTCGTGGCGACGGCGCGCAAGCCCGCGCAGCTCGACGATCTCGTCCGTACCTACGGCGAGCGGATACGCGCGGTCGCGCTCGATGTCACCGACGCGGAGGCGGCGCGTGCCGCGGTCCGGGGCGCGGCCGAGACGTTCGGGCGGCTGGACGTGGTCGTCAACAACGCGGGGTACGGCGATGTCGCCGCCGTCGAGGACGTCACCGACGCCGATTTCCGCGCCCAGATCGACACCAACTTCTATGGCGTCTACTACGTCACCAAGGCAGCCGTACCGATCCTGCGCGAGCAGGGGTCCGGGCACATCGTGCAGATCTCGTCGAGCGGCGGCCGGATGACCACCCCCGGACTGGCCGCCTATCAGAGCGCCAAGTGGGCGGTCGCCGGCTTCTCCGAGGTGCTGTCGCGCGAGCTGGCCCCGCTGGGGGTACGGGTCACCGTCATCGAGCCGGGCGGTCTGCGCACCGACTGGGCCGGGTCGTCGATGACGATCCCCGAGATCAGCGAGCCGTACCGGGCCACCGTCGGCGCGATGGCGGAGAGGGTGCGCGGTATGGACGGGCAGCAGACCGGCGACCCGGCGAAGGCCGCGCGGGTCATCGTCGGCCTGCCGGAGCTGGCCGAGCCGCCGGTGCATCTGCTGCTGGGCAGCGACGCGTACAACTATGTGACCGAGTCCGACCGGGCCCGCACCGAATCCGACGCGAAGTGGCGCGAGTTGACAGAGTCGATCGACTACGACGCCCCGAGCACGCCCGCGTCCTGAGCCTGCCTGATCAGCCGAGGCGCTGGGGGCCGTGCCAGAGCGGCAGACACGGCCTGAGACACAGCCGCTCACACGCCCTAAGGCCACACCAGCAGCACCGGGCACTCCGCGTGGTCGACGACGAAGCGGGTGGCGTGTCCGATGCTGTGCGGGCCCGGGCGTCCGCGTTCACCGTCCCGCGCGCAGATCAGCAGATCCGCGCCGGCCGCCGCCCGTACGACCTCGTGCTCCACGCGCCCGTGGTGGTCCAGGAGTTCGCAGGGCCGCCCGAGCCGGTGCGCGGCGGCCTCCAGCAGATCGGCGGCGGCCGTCCCCGACAGGGCTTCGAGACGGGCGCCGGGATCGCGCTCCGGGCGGTGGCCCCGGCCGAGCAGCCCCTCGTACGCGTGGTGCGCCGCGGCGGCGACCTCGTCGTCGCTGACGTGGAGCAGCACCACGGCGTCGTCGGGGGCGCGTTCCCGGGCCGCGTCCACACAGGCGGGCCAGGTGGATTCGGTGATCCAGACGAGAGCGGTCCGCGGCCGGCCGGCCTCCGGCGGATCGCCCGCCGAGGCGCCGGTCCCCGACGGATCGTGCCCCGGCGATCCGGCCTTCGGCGGTCCGGCGTCCGGCGGGTCGGGCATCGGTACGGTCACAGGGTCAGCCTCCGGCACGGGCTCGGCCGACACGGGGTCAGCCTCCGATCACTCGCAGTGTGCCCCACAGTGCCACGGTCGACGCGGCCAGCGCGGCAGGCACGGTCAGCAGCCCGAGCCGGGTGAAGTGCCACAGCCCCGGCTCGGTGTCGTGCTCGTGCAGCACACGCCGCCACAGCAGGGTGGCCAGCGAGCCGACGTACGTCAGATTGGGCCCGAGGTTGACGCCGATCAGCGCCGCGAGCACCGGCCCGGGCCCCGCGGGCGCGACGACCGGCAGCAGCGCCAGGATCGCCGGGAGGTTGTTGATCAGATTGGCCAGTACGGCGGCGACCGCCGCGATCGCCAGCAGCGAGGGCAGTGACGAACCGTCCGGCAGCAGTCGGCCGATACCGGTGTCCAGCCCGTTGTCGACGACCGCCTTGACGATCACGCCGAGCGCCAGGACGAAGAGACAGAACAGCGGCGAGGCGGCCCGTACCAGCCCTTTGGCCGTCGTACGCCGCTGCCTCAGCGCCCGTACCGCGAGGACGGCCGCACCGGCGAGCGCGGCCCACAGCGGTTCGGCCCCGGCGAACGAGGTCACCACGAATCCGGCCAGGGTCAGCCCCAGCACCACCAGCGTGAACACCGGTATCCCGCGCCCCTTGTCCGGCCCCGGCTCCCGCGGGCGATGCGCCTCCGCGGCCAGGTCGGCGGCGAAGAAGCGGCGGAAGACGGCGTACTCGACCGCGATCGCGGCCAGCCAGGGCAGCGCCATCAGCGCCGCGAACCGGGTGAAGGTGAGCCCGCTCGCGGTGAAGGCCAGCAGATTGGTGAGGTTCGAGACCGGCAGCAGCAGTGACGCCGAGTTCGCGAGATGCGTGCAGGCGTAGACGTGCGGCAGCGGGCGCGCGCCCACACGGGCGGCGGTCGCGAAGACCACCGGGGTGAGCAGCACGACCGTGGCGTCCAGGCTCAGTACGGCGGTGATGACGGCGGCGACGGCGAAGACCCCGCCCAGCAGCCGCCGGGGCCGGCTGCCGCAGACCCGCGCCACCAGTTCACCCGCCGCGGTGAACAGCCCTTCCTCGTCGCAGAGCTGAGCAAGTACCAGTACCGCCGCGAGAAAGACCACCACGGGCAGCAGGGTGTGCGTCTGCTCCCAGGCGTCCTGGGGCGAGACCGCGCCGAGGGCGACGAGCAGCAGCGCCGCGGGTACGGCGGCGACGGCCTCGGGCAGACCGCGGGGCCGGAGAACGGCGAACGCCAGCACGGCGAGCAGCAGACCGACGGAGACGGCCTCGGCGACGACGGCGTTCAGGCTGGCGCTGTTCAGACTGGCGCTCCGGGTTCCGGGGGGACGGACGGGGGCGGCGCACCGTCAACGGTGCGCCGCCCTCTCGGCATACGCCTCACGGCACCCGCCCCGACAAGCCCGGCGGCATTGCGGGACAGGCGCGCTCAGGACCGTACGAGACTGGACCTTGCCCGTCAGATCCTCGTGGGACAGGGACCTACTCCGCCGGGGCCAGCCGCTCCAGGATCAGCTCGCGCACCCGCGCCGCGTCCGCCTGGCCTCGGGTGGCCTTCATGACCGCGCCGACCAGCGCTCCCGCGGCGGCGACCTTGCCCGCCCGGATCTTGTCGGCGACGGCCGCGTTGCCCGCGATGGCCTCGTCCACCGCCGCGCCCAGCGCGCTGTCGTCGGAGACGACCTTGAGACCGCGCTTCTCGACGACGGTGTCCGGGTCGCCCTCGCCCGCGAGCACGCCCTCGATCACCTGGCGGGCCAGCTTGTCGTTGAGATCGCCGGACGCGACGAGCGCGGCGACCCGGGCGACCTGCTCGGGGGTGATGGGCAGCTCCTCCAGCGGGCGGCCCGTCTCATTGGCGTGCCGGGCCAGTTCGCCCATCCACCACTTGCGCGCCTGGTCCGCCGGGGCACCCGCGCCGATCGTGGCGACGATCGGCTCGATCGCGCCCGCGTTGAGGATCGACTGCATGTCGTGCTCGGAGATCCCCCACTCCTCGCGCAGCCGGTTGCGGCGTACGCGCGGCAGCTCGGGCAGCCCGGCGCGCAGCTCCTCGACCCACTCCCTGGAGGGCGCCACCGGTACGAGGTCGGGCTCCGGGAAGTACCGGTAGTCCTCGGCCTCCTCCTTCACCCGGCCCGCGGTGGTGGAGCCGTCCTCCTCGTGGAAGTGGCGGGTCTCCTGGATGATCGTGCCGCCCGAGCCGAGCACCGCGGCATGGCGCTGGATCTCGAAGCGCGCGGCGCGCTCGACGCTGCGCAGCGAGTTGACGTTCTTCGTCTCGGAGCGCGTACCGAACTTCTCCTGGCCGTGCGGGCGCAGCGAGAGGTTCACGTCGCACCGCATCTGGCCCATCTCCATCCGGGCCTCGGAGACGCCCAGCGCCTTGATCAGCTCGCGCAGCTCGGCGACATACGCCTTGGCGACCTCGGGGGCCCGCTCGCCCGCGCCCTCGATGGGCTTGGTGACGATCTCGATGAGCGGGATACCGGCGCGGTTGTAGTCGAGCAGCGAGTGCGAGGCGCCGTGGATACGGCCGGTGGCACCGCCGACATGTGTCGACTTCCCGGTGTCCTCCTCCATATGGGCGCGTTCGATATGCACCCGGAAGGTCTCGCCGTCCTCCAACTGGACGTCCAGATAGCCGTTGTAGGCGATCGGCTCGTCGTACTGGGAGGTCTGGAAGTTCTTCGGCATGTCCGGATAGAAGTAGTTCTTCCGGGCGAAGCGGCACCACTCGGCGATCTCGCAGTTGAGCGCGAGACCGATCTTGATCGCCGACTCGACGCCGATGGCGTTGACGACCGGCAGGGATCCGGGCATGCCGAGGCAGGTCGGGCAGGTCTGCGAGTTGGGCTCGGCCCCCAGGCCGGTCGAACAGCCGCAGAACATCTTGGTCTTCGTGCCGAGTTCGACATGGACCTCCAGGCCCATGACGGGGTCGTACGCCGCGAGGGCGTCCTCGTACGGCACGAGTTCAATGACGGTCACAGTGAAACATTCCCTCTCAGCCCAGCAGGACGTCGTCGTCGCCCAGGCGCTTCAGCTCTCGTACGAGCAGGGCGAGGCTCGTGGCGATGGCGGCGGCGGAGATGACCGCGTCGACCAGCCGGAGCGTGTCGTTGTCCTGGCGGGCCGTCCTGACCTGCTTGGCGACGCCGATCGCGCCGAACACGGTGGTCCCGATCGACAGGTACGTGCCGGCCTTGGACTTCTTGAACCCCTTGGCCTTGCTCATTGCACTGGTCATAGTGACGGTGCCTCCTCCAGCAGCGGGTGTCCCCACCTTTCCACGAAGGCCGCCTCGACGGCGGCACCGACCTTGTAGAGCCGGTCGTCCTTCATGGCGGGGGCGATGATCTGGAGACCGACCGGCAGGCCGTCCTCCGGCGCGAGGCCGCAGGGCAGTGACATCGCGGCGTTGCCGGCCAGGTTCGCCGGAATGGTGCACAGGTCCGCGAGATACATCGCCATCGGGTCGTCGGCGCGCTCACCGATCGGGAAGGCCGTGGTCGGGGTGGTCGGGGAGACGATCACCTCGACCTGCTCGAAGGCCTTCTCGAAGTCGCGGCTGATGAGGGTGCGGACCTTCTGCGCCGAGCCGTAGTACGCGTCGTAGTAGCCGGAGCTGAGCGCGTACGTACCGAGCATGACGCGGCGCTTGACCTCGTCCCCGAAGCCCGCCTCACGGGTCAGGGCCGTGACGTCCTCGGCGGACCTCGTACCGTCGTCGCCGACCCGCAGGCCGTAGCGCATGGCGTCGAAGCGGGCGAGGTTCGAGGAGCACTCGGACGGCGCGATCAGGTAGTACGCGGCGAGCGCGAGGTCGAAGGACGGGCAGTCCAGCTCGACCACCTCGGCGCCGAGGCCCTTGAGCAGCTCGACCGACTCGTCGAAGCGCTGGACGACCCCGGGCTGGTATCCCTCGCCGCGGAACTGCTTGACGATCCCGACGCGCATCCCGGCCACCGAGCCGCTGCGCGCGGCCTCGACGACCGGCGGGACCGGGGCGTCGATGGAGGTCGAGTCGAGCGGGTCGTGCCCGGCGATCACCTCGTGCAGCAGCGCCGCGTCCAGGACCGTACGGGCGCAGGGGCCGCCCTGGTCGAGCGAGGACGAGAACGCGACCATGCCGTAGCGGGAGACCCCGCCGTAGGTGGGCTTGACGCCGACCGTGCCGGTGACGGCGGCGGGCTGGCGGATCGAGCCGCCGGTGTCGGTGCCGATGGCGAGGGGCGCCTGGTACGAGGCGAGGGAGGCGGACGAGCCACCGCCGGAGCCGCCGGGGACACGGGTCAGGTCCCAGGGGTTGCCGGTCGGGCCGTACGCGCTGTTCTCGGTGGAGGACCCCATGGCGAACTCGTCCATGTTGGTCTTGCCGAGGATGACGACGCCCGCGGCCTTGAGCCGCTTGGTGACGGTCGCGTCGTAGGGCGGGATCCAGCCTTCGAGGATCTTGGAGCCGACGGTCGTCGGGACGCCCTCGGTGGTGAAGATGTCCTTGAGGGCGAGCGGCACACCGGCCAGCGGCCCCAGCTTCTCGCCCGCCGCGCGCTTGGCGTCCACGGCGCGGGCCTGGGCCAGCGCGCCCTCGCGGTCGACATGCAGGAAGGCGTGGACCTTCTCGTCGACCGCCTCGATACGGGCGAGATGGGCCTCGGTGACCTCGACGGCGGTGAGTTCGCCGGAGGCGATCTTCGCGGCGATCTCGGCGGCGGTGAGGCGGACAAGGCTGTCGTGCTTGGTCATGGCCGTCATATCGGTTTAGTCCTCCCCCAGGATCTGCGGCACCTTGAAACGCTGCTGCTCCTGGGCAGGGGCACCGGAGAGCGCCTGCTCGGGGGTGAGCGAAGGACGGACCTCGTCGGCGCGCATGACATTGGTCAGCGGCAGCGGGTGGGAGGTCGGCGGTACGTCTTGGCCGGCGACCTCGGACACGCGGGCGACCGCGCCGATGATGTCGTCGAGCTGTCCGGCGAAGTGATCCAGCTCTTCGGCCTTCAGCTCCAGACGCGCCAGCCGGGCGAGGTGGGCGACCTCCTCGCGCGTAATGCCAGGCATGCAGCGATCCTCAGGGGTGAGTGTGATGGGCTTTGGCCCAATCCTATGGGGCCGGGCCCCCTGCCCACGAAACGGTTACGCTCCGCCCGCCGCCGGGAGCGGCCGGGCACCGCCCCGGTCGGACTGCCGGACCTGCCCGGACCCGCCGGTCCGGTGGTACGACACGGCTCCCGGCGGGCTCGTACGGTGCCCGGCCCTGGAGCCTGGCGGCGGCCTCGGTCCGGCTCGTACGGTGCCCCGGCCCGGCGCATGCGGCGGGCCCGCTCCGGCTCGTACGGTGCCGCAGGGCGGCCCATGCGGCGGCTGCGGTCCGGCTCGTACGGTGCCGCGGCCGGCAGGTCCGGTGCCCCGGGTCGAGTGGTCCGGCTGGTCCGGCTGGTTCGGCGCGCAGGGCCGGCTACTGGACGACCTGGCCCGACTGTTCGCGGCGGGCCGCCTCCAGCTCCGCCGGACGCTGCCAGCCGCGCTTGCCCCGGGCCAGCAGCCAGGCCGTCGCCTCGGGCGGCGGCATCGCGGCGGCCACCAGCCAGCCCTGGACCGCGTCGCAGCCCAGATCCCGCAGCCGCTCCCAGGTCTCGTCGTCCTCGACGCCCTCCGCGACGACCAGGAGGCCCAGGGAGTGCGCCAGGTCGACGGTGCAGCGGACGATCTCCGCGTCCTCGGTGTCGACGGCCAGCCGGGCCACGAACGAGCGGTCGATCTTCAGCTCGCTCACCGGCAGCCGCCGCAGATGCACCAGCGAGGAGTACCCCGTACCGAAGTCGTCCAGGGACATCTTCACGCCGTGCCCGGTCAGCCCCGCCAGGGTGTCGGCGGCGCGCTGCGGGTCCTCCAGCAGGACGTGTTCCGTTATCTCCAACTGGAGGGAGCCCGCCGGTACGCCGTGCCGGGCCAGCCGCGCCGCGACCGCTCCGGCGAAACCGGGGGTGTGCACATCGCGCGGCGAGACATTGACGGCGACCGGCACCATCAGCCCCTGGGAGCGCCAGCGGGCGACCTGGGCGAGAGCCGTCTCCAGGACGTACTCGGTGAGGTGCGGCATCAGGCCCGAGGACTCGGCGATGGCGATGAACTCGTCGGGAGGGACCCGGCCGCGCTCCGGGTGCACCCAGCGCACCAGGGCCTCAAGGCCGGCGACCTGTCCGTCGAAGCGGACCTTGGGCTGGTAGTGCAGCTCCACCTCGCCCGCGTCCAGGGCGCGTCTCAGGTCTCCCAGCAGACCGAGCCGGTCGGGGGTGTTGGAGTCCCGCTTGGATTCGTACACCTCGACGCCGGTACGGTCGCGCTTCGCCTGGTACATCGCGACATCGGCGCGGCGCAGCAGGCCCTCGGCGTCGAGGGCGTGCTCGGGGTAGACGGCGACCCCGGCGCTGGCCTCCAGGACCAGGGTGAGGCCGTCGAGGTCCAGCGGCGAGGACAGCTCGGCCACAAGATGGCGGGCGACGCGCTGGGCGCTGGTGGCGGAGTCGCACGTCGGCAGCAGCACCGCGAACTCGTCGCCGCCGAGCCGCGCGGCCTCCGCCCCGCGCGGCAGGGCCAGCCGGAGCCGGTCGGCTATCTGGAGCAGCAGCCGGTCCCCCGCGAGGTGCCCGAGGGTGTCGTTGACGGAACGGAACCGGTCGAGGTCGATCAGGACCAGTGCCGACCGGGCGCCGAGCCCTTCCGCGTCCTCCAACGCCGACCAGGTGCGCTCCAGCAGCCACTGCCGGTTGGGCAGTCCGGTCAGCGGGTCACGGAGCTGCTCCTCGGCCCGCGCCCGGGCGATCCACAGCGTGGAGTCGAGGGCGATCAGCGGGATGGAGAAGAGCGGCAGCACCACCGGCAGCGTCATCGCGACCACACAGATCAGCGGGGCGATCCCGAGCAGGGCGACCGCGACCAGCCCCTGCCGGAAGAGCGCCGTGCGCGCCACGGTCGGCAGCCCGCCGCCCTGCGGAGCCACCGCGTACCACAACAGCGCCCGGGTGACCATCAGATGGACCCCGGCGGCCAGCATGATTTCCGGGACGGCCTCGATACCCCAATCGAGGGGATTCCAGGGCTTCTCCACGGTGGGCAGCACGTCGAACAGCCTCAGCACGAGCGCGGCGGCCCCGATGCCCAGCATGTCCGCCGCGCCGTGCAGGACTCCTTGGCGCCAGCGGTGTCTGCGCGCCATACCGACCAGCACCACGACGGACAGGCTGACGAGGACGGCGGGCACCCAGCCGTACAGCAGCAGGACGGCCAGGGTGAGGGCCGCGCCCGAGCCCGTGCCGCCCCACCACCGGTCGCGGCCGAGCGCCACGAGATGCCCGACGATGATGCCGGTCAGTACGGCCATGGCCCAGCCGGTCGAGCCGCCGGGGAAGAGCGCGTGGCCCTCACGCACCGTACGGATCAGACCGGTGGCCAGCAGGACCACGGCGAGTCCCACCACCAGAGCGGGTGTCCTGGTCGCGATACCCCTGATTCCCGCGAATCCGCGCGGGGGTGAGACCGGGGCGGCGCTCTCGGTCGGTTTCATTCCCGTCCCTCTCACAGCCGGCGGAGCCGATGCCACGCGATGGCACGTTGTCATGCCATCACGGCTGAAACCGCACCACGCAGCCGTGCACGACAGGCGCACATCCCAACAGTAGGCCGCGGAAGGCCTCAACGGGCAGCGCTCTACAGCTCTTGCCCGAATGCGACCCGCCCATCCGTATCCATCTGATATGCGCCGAACGGGTGAGCTTTGGGGCCCTGATCCGGCGCGGCCCGCCCTACTCCGCGGTGCTTTCCCCGGCTGCTTCCTGGGCCGTCTCCCCTGACGCCCCCTCGGCATCCGTCCCGGGGGCCTCCTCCTCGGCGGTCAGCGCGACCTCTCTGGCCGCGTCGGGGCCCTGTGCGAGCAGGACCGCGAAGCCGTCGTCGTCCAGCACGGGCACCTTGAGCTGCATCGCTTTGTCGTACTTCGAACCGGGATTCTCTCCGACCACTACGAACCCGGTCTTCTTCGAAACAGAGCCCGTTACCTTCGCGCCGAGGTTCTGAAGCGCCTCTTTTGCGCCATCCCTCGTGTACCGCTCCAGGGTGCCGGTGACGACCACCGTCAGCCCCTCCAGCGGCCTCGGCCCCTCGTCCTCGCCGGTGCCCTCCTCTTCCATCCGGACCCCGGCCGCACGCCACTTGCGCAGGATCTCGCGGTGCCAGTCGACCTGGAACCACTGGGTGAGGGAGGCCGCGATGGTCGGTCCGACGCCCTCGACGGCCGCCAGCTCCTCCTCCGTGGCCTGCTCGATCCTGTCGATCGAACGGAACTCCCTGGCGAGCGCCACGGCCGCGACGGGCCCCACATGCCGGATGGAGAGCCCGGCGATGATCCGGGCCAGCGGGCGCTCCTTGGCCGCCGCGATATTCGCCAGCATCGCCAGCGCGTTCTTCTTCGGCGCGCCTTCCTGGTTGGCGAAGACCGTGGCGATCTTCTCCTCGCCGGTCTCCGGGTCGCGCTTGGGCAGTCCGCTGTCCTGGTCGAGGACATACGCCTTGATGGGCAGAAGCTGATCGACGGTCAGATCGAACAGATCGCCCTCGTCCAGCAGCGGCGGTGTCTCGGGCTCCAGCGGCTTCGTCAGGGCGGCGGCGGCCACATAGCCGAAGTTCTCGATGTCGAGGCACTTGCGGCCGGCGAGATAGAACAGCCGCTCGCGCAACTGGGCAGGGCAACTACGCGCGTTGGGGCAGCGCAGATCGACATCGCCCTCCTTCATGGCCCGCAGCTCCGTGCCGCACTCGGGGCACTTCTCGGGCATCACGAATTCGTACGCGTCGTCGGGGCGCAGATCGATGACCGGGCCGAGGATCTCCGGGATCACGTCTCCGGCCTTGCGCAGCACGACGGTGTCGCCGATCCACACGCCCTTGGCCTTCACCACGTCCTGGTTGTGCAGGGTGGCGAACTCGACCTCGGATCCGGCGACCGTGACCGGCTCCACCTGCGCGTACGGCGTGACGCGGCCCGTACGGCCCACGCCCACCCGGATATTGACCAGCTTGGTGTTGACCTCCTCCGGCGCGTACTTCCAGGCGATCGCCCAGCGCGGGGCGCGCGAGGTCGAGCCGAGCCGGCCCTGGAGCGGGATCTCGTCGAGCTTGACGACCACTCCGTCGATCTCGTGCTCCACCGAGTGGCGGTTCTCCCCGTAGTACGCGATGAACTCCCGGACGCCGTCGAGCCCTCCGACCACCTTGTTGTGCCGGGCGGTGGGCAGGCCCCATTCGCGGAGCAGGCCGTACGCGTGCGAGAGGCAGTCGATGTCGAAGCCCTCGCGCGCCCCGATGCCGTGCACCACCATGTGCAGCGGCCGGGTCGCGGTGATCTTGGGGTCCTTCTGGCGCAGCGAACCGGCCGCCGCGTTGCGCGGGTTGGCGAACGGCTTGTCCCCGGCCTCCACCAGCCGCGTGTTCAGCTCCTGGAAGGCCTCCATCGGGAAGTAGACCTCGCCGCGGATCTCGACGAGGTCGGGCACGCGCTCGCCCGCGAGGCGGTGCGGGATCTCGGCGATCGTACGGACATTGGGGGTGATGTCCTCGCCCGTACGCCCGTCGCCACGGGTGGCGGCGCGGGTCAGCCTGCCGTGCTCGTACGTGAGGTTGACCGCGAGGCCGTCGACCTTCAGCTCGCACAGGAAGTGGTAGTCGGTGGTGCCCACGTCCTTGGCGATCCGGTCGGCCCACGCGGCCAGTTCCTCGTCGTCGAAGGCGTTGTCCAGGGAGAGCATCCGCTCGCGGTGCTCGACCGCGGTGAACTCCGTCTCGTACGCCCCCGCGACCTTCTGGGTCGGCGAGTCGGGCGTACGCAGCTCCGGATACGTCTCCTCCAGCTCCTCCAGCGACCGCAGGAGCCGGTCGAACTCCCCGTCGCTGATGACCGGCTGGTCCTTCACGTAATACCGGAAGCGGTGTTCCTCGATCTGCTCGGCGAGTTGGGCATGCCGATCCCGTGCCTCCGCGGGCACGGCCGATCGCGCCTGCGCCGGTACTGCGGTCCGCTCTTCGCCAGCCACCGTCTCGTCCTCCCGTTCACCCATGACCCGTCACCCGGGATCGTCACTCAGGGTTGTCCGCGAGGGATCTCGCGGCCCTGACACAGTGCGCCTGCGCGGCGTGCGCGTACGCGGGCGAAGCGCCCGCGAGCCCGCACGACGGGGTGAGCACCAGGGACTCCGCGAGAGTCCCCGGATTCAGCCCCAGCCTGCGCCACAGCGTTCTGACACCCATGACGCTACCGGCAGGGTCGGACAATGGGCCCTCCGTGCCCGGCACGATCCCCGCGAAGAGCTTCGTACCGCCCTCCACCGCCTCCCCGATCTGCTCCTCGTCACGCTCGGTGAGCAGTCCGAAGTCGAAGGAGACACCGGCGGCGCCCGCCCGCCGCAGCAGCGCGAACGGCACGTCGGGCGCGCAGGAGTGCACGACCGCCGTCCCCCCGCTCACCGCGGTCACCTCGCGCAGCGCGCCCCCCACGATCTGCCGGTCCACGGCCCGGTGGGTGCGGTAGCCGCTGGCGGTCCTGACCTGGCCGCGCAGTACGGCGGTGAGGGACGGCTCGTCGAGCTGGAGCACCGGTACGGCCCCCGGCACCCGGCGCCGTACCTCCGCGAGGTGCCCGGTCAGCCCCTCCACCAGCGATCCGGTCAGATCCCGGCAGGCCCCGGGGTCGCTGAGCGCCGCCTCGCCGTTGCGCAGCTCCAGGGCGGCCGCGAGCGTCCAGGGCCCGACGGCCTGGATCTTGAGCGGGCCCTCGTACCCCTGGGTGAACTCCTCCAGCGCGTCGAGGTCCTCGCCCAGCCAGGACCTGGCCCGCCTGGTGTCGCGCCCTGGCCGGTCGCCGATCCGCCAGCCGCTGGGCTCCACGCGCGCGTAGACCTCGACGAGGAGCCCCGCCGTACGGCCGATCATGTCGGCGCCCGGGCCCCGGCCGGGCAGTTCGGGCAGGTACGGAAAGTCCTCGAAGGTTCCGGTGACGGCTTTGGCGGCCTCCCGGGCGTCGCCGCCGGGCATCGACCCGACGCCGGTGGCGGGCCCCCAGCGGAGACCGCCCGTCTGCTCCGTACCGCTCATCGGCCCGGCCGTACGGTCAGATTGTCGATCTGGGCGTCGCGCGGCAGGTCGAGTGCCGTGATGATCGTCGTGGCCACCGACTCGGGGTCCATCCAGAGCGAGGGGTCGTACTCCTTGCCCTCCTGCTGGTGCACCCTGGCCTGCATGGGGCTCGCCGTGCGGCCCGGATAGACCGAGGTCACACGGACACCGTTGGGCTTCTCCTCGTGGCGCAGCGAGTCGGCGAGCGCCTTGAGGCCGTGCTTGGAGGCGGCGTACGCGCCCCACTCGGCGTGGGCGTTGAGCCCGGCCCCGGAGTTGACGAAGATCACCTGGCCCCGGGAGATCCGCAACTGGGGCAGCAGCAGCCGGGTCAGCTCGGCGGGGGCGACCAGATTCACCTGGAGCTGGCTCTGCCAGACCTTGGGGGTCAGCTCGGCGATCGTGCCGAGGTCGACGATGCCCGCGATGTGCAGGAGCGAGTCGAGCCGGTCGGGCAGCGACTGCTGGGCCAGCGCCCAGGAGAGCCGGTCGGGCGCGGCGAGGTCGCCGACGAGCGTACGGGCGCCGGGGAAGTCGGCGCCGAGTTCCTTGGCGCGGCCGGCGTCGCGGGCGAGCAGCAGCAGATCGTCGCCGCGCGCGTGCAGCCGGCGCGCGACGGCGGCGCCGATGCCCGAGCCCGCACCGGTGATGAGATGGGTAGCCATGCCGTCATGGTCGCATCACGGCGGAGCGGTCAGCGCACGCCCGCGCTCTCCTCCAGATGGGCGAGCGCACCGACCCCGTCCTCGGCGAAGAACACCAGGTCGGTGAGGGGGACGGGCAGGAAGCCCTCCTCATCCATCCGGAGGAACTGCTGCTTCAGCCCGTCGTAGAAGCCCGCGGTGTTGAGGAGTACCACGGGCTTGGTGTGCAGGGCGTGCTTCTTCAGCTCCAGGATCTCCGTGGCCTCGTCCAGCGTGCCCGTACCCCCGACCATGATCACAACGGCGTCGGACTTGGCGAGGAGCAGTGCCTTCCGCTCGGACAGGTCCTTGGCGATCACCATCTCGTCGGCGCCGGGCCGCACGAATTCATGGAGGAAATCCACCGAGACACCGACCAGCCGGCCGCCGGACTCCTGCACCCCGTCGGCGACGACCTTCATCAGTCCCTTGTCGGAGCCGCCCCACACCAGGGTGTGGCCGCCCTTGCCGAGCAGCTCGGCGAATTCACGGGCGGGGCGGGTGTAGCGGTCGTCGAGATCGGCGGCGGAGAGGAAGACACAGATATTCATGCGGCCACCATAGGTGCCGGTACGGGCCCGCGGGGAAGACTGCGCGCCGGTCCGTTGCTGAGGAAAGTGCACGAGCCAGTGAGCCGGGAAACACCGAAGGGACCGATCACCATGACCACGGGACACACCATCACCGTCGAGCAGGGCGCCGAGCATGTCCGCGTCGTACGGGACGGACAGGTGCTCGCCGAGAGCCGGCGTCCGCTGGTGCTGCGGGAGACCGGCTGCCCCGTCCGTTACTACCTCCCGCCGGAGGATGTGCGTACGGATCTGCTGACGCCGTCCGAGACCACCACCCACTGCCCGTTCAAGGGCGACGCGGCCTACTGGTCGCTGCCCGGTGCCGCGGATCTGGTCTGGGCCTACCCCACGCCCAAGGACGAAGTCGCTCCGATCAAGGACCACTTCTGCTTCTACGAAACCGAAGTGGTCGCGGCCTGAGAAAAAGCCCTGGCCTGCGGAAAGACGGGCCGAAAAAAATCTCCCCGGTTGAACGATGAGTTGTGCGGCGCCCGCTCGTCTCCCCCAACATGGACATGATGTCTACTGCCATATCGGGGGACGGCACCCCTGTCGCCTATCGCCGCCTGGGCGAGGGACCGCCGGTGATTCTGGTCGGCGGCGCGCTCAGCACGGCGGAGTCGCAAGCACCGCTGGCGAAGCTGCTCGCGCCGGCCTTCGAGGTGCTCGTCTACGACCGGCGCGGGCGCGGCGCCAGCGGTGACACCGCTCCGTACACCGTGGAGCGGGAGATCGAGGATCTGGCGGCCCTGATCGCGGAGGCCGGCGGCAGCGCCTCCGTGTACGGCGTCTCCTCGGGCGCCGCGCTCGTCCTGGAGGCCGCTGCCGCCGGTGTGACGGTGACTCAACTCGCGCTGTACGAGCCGCCGTACGCCGTCGATCCGGCGGATCTGGCGGCGCACTCGGCCTATGCGGAGCGCCTCGGCAAGCTGCTGGACCGTGAGTCGCGGGACGATGCCGTCGAGCTGTTCCTGTCGGTGGTGGGCGTGCTGCCCGAGGCGGTCGCCGGGATGCGGCGGTCGCCGATGTGGGCGGATCTGACGGCTCTGGCGCACACGCTCGCGTACGACAGCGCGGTGCTGGGGCCCGGCGGGGTACCGGCCGAGCGGCTGAAGGGCATCAGGACCCGCGCCATGGTCGTGGACGGCGGGTGCAGCCCGGTGCTGCTGCGGAACGCGGCCAGGTCGGTGGCCCGGGCCCTCCCCCGGGGCCGCCACCGCACCCTCACGGGCCAGACCCACGATGTGGCCCCGCATGTGCTGGCGCCGGTGCTCGAGGAGTTCTTCACGGCGTAGGCGAGGTCCGCCGCACCGGTCGCGCTCAACCTGTCTCGCCGCGATATGGCCGCCTCGCACCGTCCTGCGACAATCGCTCAACCCTGTTTCAGGGAGCGGCAGTTGAACAGGGTTGACGTGAGCATGACTGACCGATAGGTCTGGTCGTTCAACGGGCGTAGACCCGCCTCCGCCTAGGCGGAGACCGTCGCACCGACCGACCTGGAGGAAGCATGTACCGACGATCGACGCCATGGAGACGGACGGCGCTGTCCGCGCTCGGCGCCCTGATCACCACGGTGCTCGTCGCCACGGCCCAGCCCGCCGGCGCCGCGCCCGCTCCCGTCGGCCCGCCCGCGCGCGACACCGCGGGCCGCGACACCATGAGCCGGGCCTTCGGGCAGGCTGCGGCCGAGTTCGGCGTACCGCGCGACCTGCTGGTGGCGGTCGGATACGGCGAGACCCATCTGGACGGGCACGACGGCGAGCCCAGCCAGGCCAACGGCTACGGCGTGATGCATCTCGTCAGCAATCCCAGCAGCCGCACCCTGGAGCGGGCCGCCGAGCTGACCGGCGAGCCGCGCGCCGAGCTGCGCGAGGACACCGCCGCCAACATCCGCGGCGGCGCCGCCGTCCTGCGCTCGTACGCCGACGGGCTGGGGCTGGACGCGACGGAGCGCCGGAGCGTCGACGCCTGGTACCCCGTGGTGGCCCAGTACGGCGGGGCGGCCGACCCCGCCACCGCCCGGCTCTACGCCGACACCGTCTACACCTTCCTCGCCGAGGGCATCAGCGCGCCGGTCACGGGCGGCGAGCGGGTCACCGTACGGCCGCGCGCCGTCGCACCCGAGCGCGGTTCCTACGCGACGGCGGGCACGCGCGAGGGGCGGGCCGCGCTCAGCCCCGACTATCCGCCCGCCGCATGGGTCCCGGCCAACGCGGCCAACTACTCGGCGGGCCGGTCCGCGTCGATCAGCACGGTGGTCGTCCATGTCACCCAGGGCTCGTACGCCGGGACCATAAGCTGGTTCCAGAACCCGTCCTCGAAGGTCAGCGCCCACTATGTGGTGCGCTCCTCGGACGGCGCGATCACCCAGATGGTCCGCGACAGCGACACCGCCTACCACGCGCGCTCGGCCAACTCCTCCAGCCTGGGGATCGAGCACGAGGGCTTCATAGCCGACCCGAGCTGGTTCACCGACGCGATGTACCGGTCCTCGGCCGCGCTGACGAAGTATCTGTGCGAGCGGTACGGCATACCCAAGGACCGGGGCCACATCGTCGGCCACGCCGAGGTGCCGGGCAACGACCACACCGATCCGGGACCGAACTGGAACTGGAACTACTACATGCAGCTCGTGGGCGGCAGTTCGGGCGGCGGGGGCGTACAGCTCGACTTCGCCTCGTACTCCACCCTCAGGAGTGGTTCCACCGGCGCCCAGGTGACGGCGGCTCAGACCCTGCTGAACCAGCAGGGGTACAACGCGGGCACCGCCGACGGCGTCTTCGGCTCGCGCACCACCAGCGCGGTCTCGGCGTTCCAGTCCGCCCGGGGGCTCACCGCCGACGGCGTGATCGGCTCCCGCACGTGGACGGCGCTGCTCTCGGCCGGGGCCCAGACCGTCGTACGCGAGGGCAGCTCGGGCGCGGCGGTGCAGCGCCTCCAGCGTGCGCTGACGGCCGCGCTGGGGCGAACGGTGTCCATCGACGGGCAGTTCGGGTCCGGTACGGCCCAGGCGGTACGGGACTACCAGAGCAGCCGGGGTCTGACCGCGGACGGCATCGTCGGGGCGGGCACCTGGACCGCGCTCCAGGCCGGCCGCTGACGCCCGCGGCGGTACGGGACCGCTGTTGACGGGTCGGCCTCCTTGAAGAGGCCGACCCGTTCCGTACATTCCGCAAAGAAGACGTCCGTAAAAAAAGACGTCCGTAAAAAAGGCGTCTGTAAAGAAGACGGCCCGTTCCGTCAACCGGCCAGAGCCGCCTTACGCCGCTGGGTGGTCGCGATCGTCGCCGAGCCGACCACGCGCGTGCCGTCGTACAGCACGATCGCCTGCCCGGGCGCCACGCCCCGTACCGGCTCCTCGAAACTCACCCGAAGTGTGCCGTCCGCCGCCGGCTCCGCCGTCACCGGTGTCTCGCCGCCGTGGGCGCGGAGCTGGGCGGTGTAGCCGCCGGGGCCGGTGGGCGCGGTACCGCACCAGCGGGGCTTGATCGCCGTCAGCGCCACGACGTCCAGCGCGGCGGCCGGACCGACCGTCACGGTGTTGTCGACCGGCGAGATGTCCAGGACGTAGCGGGGCTTGCCGTCGGCGGCCGGGCGGCCGATGCGCAGGCCCTTGCGCTGGCCGATGGTGAAGCCGTACGCGCCGTCGTGGCTGCCCACCTTCGTACCGGACTCGTCCACGATGTCGCCCTCGGCCCGGCCCAGCCGCTCCGCGAGGAAGCCCTGGGTGTCGCCGTCCGCGATGAAGCAGATGTCATGGCTGTCGGGCTTCTTCGCGACGGCCAGACCGCGCCGCTCGGCCTCGGCGCGGATCTCGTCCTTGGTGGTGAGGGTGTCACCGAGCGGGAACATCGCGTGCGCGAGCTGCCGCTCGTCCAGGACACCGAGCACATACGACTGGTCCTTGGCCATGTCGCTGGCCCGGTGCAGCTCGCGGGCACCGCCCGGACCGGTGACGACCGTCGCGTAGTGGCCCGTGCACACGGCGTCGAAGCCGAGGGCGAGCGCCTTGTCGAGCAGCGCGGCGAACTTGATCTTCTCGTTGCAGCGCAGACAGGGGTTCGGGGTGCGGCCCGCCTCGTACTCCGCGACGAAGTCCTCGACGACATCCTCACGGAACCGCTCGGCGAGGTCCCAGACGTAGAACGGGATGCCGATCACATCGGCGGCCCTGCGCGCGTCACGGGAGTCCTCGATGGTGCAGCAGCCGCGCGCACCCGTACGGAAGGACTGCGGGTTCGCGGAGAGCGCCAGATGCACCCCGGTGACATCGTGGCCCGCGTCGGCGGCGCGGGCGGCGGCGACGGCGGAGTCCACGCCGCCCGACATGGCGGCGAGCACACGGAGGGGACGCTGAGCATTCCGCTCGGGATTGTGAGTCATAACCACACCAGAGTACGGCCCGGCGGGAACCGGAGTCGCTCCGGTTTGCGTTGACGATCACATGGGCGACTACACACCGGGGACGACCGGCGGCGGGCAGGCCTGCGGACGCCATCGCGGCGCCGCGGACGCGGGGGAAATCAACCGCAGGACGGTGCTGATCGGCGGCGCCGCGGCGCTGCTCGGCGGCGGCATCCTGGCGCGGGAGCAGGTCTCACGGGTGTGGTGGCGGGTGCCGGGCATCAACAAGCCGCGCAAGGAGGGTGAGCTCGATTACGCTCCGGCGCAGTGGATCGCGGCCTCCCCCGCGAACTGGCGGCGGGCGGACCGGCCGGCCGACTACGCCGTGGACCGCGTGGTCATCCATGTCGTCCAGGGCAGCTATCAGGTGGCGCTCAAGGTCTTCCGGGACCCGGCCCACGGCGCCGCCTCGCACTATGTGGTGCGCAAGGACGGGCATGTGGCACAGATGATCCGCGAGCTGGACGTGGCGTACCACGCGGGCAACCGGCTCTACAACGAACGGTCCATAGGCATCGAGCACGAGGGCTTCGTGGACGAGAAGTCGTCCTTCACGGACGCCATGTACCGCTCGTCGGCGCGGCTGACCGCGGGGATATGCGCGCGGTACGGGATCCCGGTGGACCGGAAGCACATCATCGGGCATGTGGAGGTCCCGGGCACGGACCATACGGACCCGGGGCCGTACTGGGACTGGGACCGCTACATCGAGCTGGTACGGGAAGCGGGCACGGCCGGGGCAGGCCCGTCCGGCACGGGCGCGGCCTGAAACGGGCCCTGACGAGCCGGCGCCGTAGAGCCCGGCCCCGGGCCCCGGCTGCGGCCCCGCCTCGGACCCCGGCCGTGCGGCTGGGCCCGAGGCCACCTCGAAAGCCCTGGCCCCAGGCAGCCGGGAGGGGTCCTAGGTCGTGTCGGACAAATAGCGTCGTCCGCCCGCAGGGCGGGGCGCGCGGCGGCTGGTGCGTGCGATCGCAAGGCGGAGGATCGCCCGCGTACTGGACGTACTCGGGCGACTCCGACAACGCCGCGAGCGTGCGTGCCAGGCGTCGCGCGCCAGACGGGATGTGTCAGACACGGCCTAGCTGAGTCCCGCGTTTCTGGCGCGGTCGACGGCCGGGCCGATGGCCTTCGCGACCGCTTCCACATCCGCCCCGGTGGACGTGTGGCCGAGGGAGAAGCGCAGGGTGCCCCTGGCCAGGTCCGGGTCGCTGCCGGTGGCCAGCAGGACATGGCTGGGCTGCGCCACACCCGCCGTACAGGCCGAGCCGGTCGAGCACTCGATGCCCTGGGCGTCGAGCAGCAGCAGCAGTGAGTCGCCCTCGCAGCCCGGGAAGCTGAAGTGCGCGTTGGCGGGCAGCCGGTGGACCGGGTCGCCGCCGAGGACCGCGTCGGGGACGGCCTCCCGTACGGCCCCGATCAGTTCGTCCCGCAGGGCTCCGATGTCCCGGGCGAACTGCTCGCGCCGCTCGGCGGCCAGCCGCCCGGCCACGGCGAAGGCCGCGATCGCCGGGGTGTCGAGCGTGCCCGAGCGCACATGCCGCTCCTGCCCGCCGCCGTGCAGAACGGGTACGGGGGTGTACTCACGCCCCAGCAGCAGCGCGCCGATCCCGTACGGGCCGCCGATCTTGTGGCCCGAGACGGTCATCGCGGCAAGGCCCGAGGCACCGAAGTCCAGCTCCGTCTGGCCGAAGGCCTGGACGGCGTCGGAGTGCAGCGGAATGCCGAACTCCGCCGCCACCTCGGCCAGTTCGGGCACCGGCAGGATGGTGCCGATCTCGTTGTTGGCCCACATGACCGTGGCCAGCGCCACATCGCCGGGACCGCGCTCAATGGCCTCGCGCAGGGTTTCCGGCGAGACGCGCCCGTACGAGTCAACCGGCAGGTACTCGACCGTCGCGCCCTCGTGCTCGGCGAGCCAGTCCACCGCGTCGAGGACGGCGTGGTGCTCGACCGGGCTGGCGAGCACCCGGGTCCTGGCCGGATCGGCGTCACGCCGGGACCAGTACAGGCCTTTGACTGCGAGATTGTCGGCCTCGGTGCCGCCCGAGGTGAAGACCACCTCGCTGGGCCGTGCGCCGAGGGCCTCCGCGAGGGTCTCGCGGGCCTCCTCGACGGTACGGCGGGCCCGGCGCCCGGCGGCGTGGAGTGAGGAGGCGTTGCCGGCGAGGGCGAACTGGGCGGTCATCGCCTCGATCGCCTCCGGCAGCATCGGAGTGGTCGCGGCGTGGTCGAGGTAAGCCATGGTGGGCACGATTCTACGAGTCGGGGGAGCCATACACGCGTCCGGTCCAGGCCAGGCCGTGGCCGACCCGGCGCGCCCCGCACGCCCGAGCGCCGAACGGCCGTCAGCCGGTCCGGCACACGAGGACAGGACAGAGCGCCCGTCCGACGCCTGAGGACAAAGCACCGCGCCCGTGCGGCGCATGAGGACAGGACACCGCGCCGGTCCGGCACTCGAAGACAGAGCACGCGCCCGTCCGGCACACAAGGACAGAACACCGCGGCGCATGAGAACACCGCCGGACCGTCACCCGCGCAGCACTATTCACACGGCACTACGTACGTGGCATTACTCACGCGGCGCTACTCCCGCGGCACGCGGGCGAGTTGGCGGGACTGGGTCACCAACCGGTCCGCGCTGTCCCAGATCTCCGCGTCCTCCTCCAGGAAACCCCCGGCGAGATTACGCGTCGTGAGCGCGACCCGTAGCGGCCCCGGCGCCGGCCGGCAGCGGACATGGGCGGTCAGCTCGACCGTCGGGGTCCATCCCTTGAGCCCCAGCTCGAACGCCGTGGGCGGCAGCGCGTCCACCGCCAGCAGCAGCGACAGCGGATCGGCGTCCCGGCCGTCCCCGAACGCGAACCAGGCACGCATCTCGCCCCGCCCGGACGGCGCGCCGACCGCCCAGCCCACCGTGGCCGGGTCGAGCCGCAGGGCCAGCCGGTCGATCATCGAGAAGTCCCCGGGCGGCGTGGGCCCGTCGGCGGTGCTGATGCAGCGCTCCAGCGGCGGCATCTCGGGCGGCTTCGCGGCCGTCCGTATGTCGTCGGACAGCGCGTCCAGATCGCCGTACGACGCGACGACCCTGATCCGCTCGACCTCGGTGCCGTCCTCGGCGGTCTGGTAGAGGGACGCCTGGCCGGTGGAGAGCGTACGGCCGGTCCGTACCGCCTCCGTACGGATCACGGCGGGACCGGGGGTCGACGGCGTGAGGTAGTGCGCCGACACGGCGAACGGGTCGGAGTGCGGCAGGGCGTCACCAAGTGCGCGCCCGATCACCGCCAGCAGATAGCCGCCGTTGACGACGTTCATGATCGTCCAACCCGACGCGAGCCGGGTCTCGTAGACGCCCTCCGCACGTGCGGTGACGGCGGTGTCGCGGTCGAACTCGCTGTCCCCGATGGACGCGATGGATGCCTGTGCCATGGAACGCAACACTACAAGAGGATTGTACTAAGCGGTAGCTTACAAAGGTCACGACAAAGCCGGCCCCTGGACCCGAAAGTCCAGGGGCCGGCCAGGAGTAGAGCGATCCCGGGCCCTACCTACTTCGTGGTCCCGGTCTCCGCGGCGCCGCCCGTCACCGCGGCCGTCTGCGCGCTCTGGTCGGGAGCGTTCTCCGGGTGGTGGCAGGCCGCCTGGTGCCCCGGCGCGAGCTGGATCAGCGGCGGCTCGGTCGTCCTGCACACCTCCGTCGCCTTCCAGCACCGGGTGTGGAAGCGGCAGCCGCTCGGCGGCTTGATCGGCGAGGGCACATCGCCCTTGAGCAGGATCCGGTCGCTCTTCCCGCCGCGCCTGCTCGGGTCCGGCACCGGCACCGCGGACAGCAGCGCCTTGGTGTACGGGTGCTTGGGCGACTCGTACAGCGAGGTACGGTCCGCCAGCTCGACGATCTTGCCGAGGTACATCACCGCGATGCGGTCCGACACATGGCGGATGACCGAGAGGTCGTGCGCGATGATCACATAGGTCAGGCCGAGCTCCTTCTGGAGGTCGTCCAGCAAGTTCACCACCTGCGCCTGGATCGACACGTCCAGCGCCGAGACCGGCTCGTCCGCCACGACCAGCTTCGGGTTGAGCGCGAGCGCGCGGGCGATCCCGATGCGCTGGCGCTGGCCGCCGGAGAACTCGTGCGGATAGCGGTTGTAGTGCTCGGGGCTCAGGCCCACCAGCTCCAGCAGCCGCTGGACCTCCTTCTTCACGCCGCCCTCGGGACGGATGCCCTGGAGCTTGAAGGGGGTGCCCACGATCCCGCCGATGGTGTGGCGCGGGTTCAGCGAACCGTACGGGTCCTGGAAGATCATCTGCACATCGCGGCGCATCGGGCGCATGGCCCCGGCCGAGAGGTGCGTGATGTCCCGGCCCTCGAACTCGACCTTTCCGCCGGTCGGTTCGAGCAGCCTGGTGATCAGCCGGCCCATCGTCGACTTGCCGCAGCCGGACTCGCCGACCACGCCCAGGGTCTCCCCGGGACGTACGTCGAAGGACAGTCCGTCGACCGCCTGGACCGCGCCCACCTTGCGCTTGAGTACACCCTTGGTGATGGGGAAGTGCTTGACCAGGCCGGTGACCTTGAGAAGCGGCTCGGGCGCCGACGCGTCCGTACCACCCGGTCCCTGACCCGCCCCCTGCTCGGGAATCTCTTTGCTCAGATCAGTCACAGCTTCGGCGCAATCTCTTCGGTCCAGATCCGTTCCCGCTCCGCCGGCGTCATATGGCAGGCGGAGAAGTGCCCGTCGGTGATCTGCCGCAGCTCGGGACGCTCGGTGCGGGTGATGTTGCCCTTGGGGATGTCGGCGTACGGGCAGCGCGGATGGAAGGCGCAGCCGGACGGGACGTTGATCAGGCTGGGCGGGGTCCCCTTGACCGGCACCAGCCGGTCGGTCTGCTCGCGGTCGATCCGCGGCATCGAGCCCAGCAGCCCCCAGGTGTACGGGTGCTGCGGCCCGTAGAAGACCTTCTCGGCGGAGCCGCGCTCGATACACCGCCCCGCGTACATCACCAGCAGATCGTCCGCGATCTCGGCGACGACGCCGAGGTCGTGGGTGATGATGACGACCGCCGAGTGGAACTCCTTCTGGAGGTCCCGGATCAGGTCGAGGATCTGCGCCTGGACGGTCACGTCCAGGGCGGTCGTCGGCTCGTCGGCGATCAGCAACTGGGGGTTGTTGACCAGGGCCATCGCGATCATCGCGCGCTGGCGCATACCGCCGGAGAACTGGTGCGGGTAGTCGTCGTAGCGCCTGGCCGGCTCGGGGATCCCGACCCGGTCGAGCATCTCGACGGCCCGCTTCTTCGCGGTCTTCTTGTCGACGGCGTTGTGGACGCGGTAGGCCTCCACGATCTGCGCGCCGATGCTGTAGTACGGGTGCAGCGCGGACAGCGGGTCCTGGAAGATCATCGCCATCTTCTGGCCGCGCAGCTCGCGCACCCGATCGGTGCCCGCGCCGATCAGCTCCTCGCCGTCCAGCCAGATCTCACCGGAGATACGGGCCCGCTCGGAGCTGTGCAGGCCCATGATGCCCAGCGAGGTGACGGACTTGCCCGAGCCGGACTCGCCGACGATACCGAGGGTCTGGCCGGCCTTCAGGTCGAAGCTGACGCCGTCGACGGACTTCACCAGGCCGTCGTCGGTGTCGAAGTGGATCCGCAGGTCCCGTACGGACAGGAACTGCTCGGCGGCGCCCTCGGACCCGGCGCCCGCGCTCGTACCCGTGCTGGCCTTCTCGGCGTCCGGCTTCTGTACGTCGCTCATGAGAGCCTCACCCGGGGGTCGATCGCGGCGTACACGAGGTCCACCAGCAAGTTGCAGACAACGATGAAGAAGGCGGCGACCAGCGTCACCCCCATCACCTTGGGCAGGTCGCTCTGGGTCACGCCCTGGATGGCGAAGGCGCCCATGCCCTGGAAGGAGAAGACCCGCTCGGTGATGACCGCGCCGCCGAGCAGCAGCGCGAAGTCCATGCCGAAGATGGTGACGAGCGGGGTCAGCGCGGCGCGCAGGCCGTGCTTGACGACCACCTTGCGCTCCCGGAGCCCCTTGGCCCGCGCGGTTCTGATGTAGTCCTCACCCATCGTCTCCAGCATTCCGGCTCGGGTGAGCCGTGCGTAGAGCGCGGAGTAGAGGAAGGCGAGCGTGCACCAGGGAAGAATCAGATTCCAGGCCCACTCGCCCGGATTCTCGGTGAACGGTACGAATTCGAGGTTGTCCCAGATCGTCCAGTGGAAGCTGAACAGGGCCAGCGAGACCAGTCCCGTGAAGAACATCGGCAGTGAGACACCGGCCAGGGCGACGCCCATGGCGAGCCGGTCGAAGATCGATCCCCGCTTGAGCGCGGAGAGCACGCCGATCGCGACACCGGAGAGGACCCAGATGACCGCCGCGCCGACGGCCAGCGACAGGGTCACCGGTATGCGCTGGACGATCTCGGGCCAGATCTCGATGTGTGTCTTGAACGAGTAGCCGAAGCACGGCACATGGCAGACCGAGGGGTTGGGGCCGAAGTTGTACTCGGCGCCGACCACGATGCCCTTGATGAAGTGCCAGAACTGGAGATAGAGGGGGTCGTCGAGCCCCAGGTTCTTCTTGACGGCGGCGATGGCGTCCGGGGTAGGACTCTTGCCGATGTACTGGGCGGCCAGCGAGTCGGTCGTCTGGCCGCCGAGCCGGGGCACCAGGAAGAAGATCGCGAACGTGACTGCGCTGACCACCAGCAGCAGCAACACCGCGGCGAAGACGCGTCGGATGATGTACGCAGCCACAGCCGTTTGGTGCCGGGCCGTCCTGACGGGGTACGCCAGGACGGCCCGGCACCTTCACCTGCCTTTCGGGGGGTGCTGTTTTGATGTACAGGTGTTACGTGTTACGCGTTGCGCGGGGTCACCGGGAATTCCCGGTGACCCCGGGTGTCACTTGGTCGAGCTCATCAGCACGTAGTCGTACATGCCGAGGTAGGCCTCGGTGACCGTGACGTTGGCCGCGGAGTCGGGCCGGTAGAGCAGGTTCTTCTTGTAGAACAGCGGGACGACCGAGGCGTTCTGCATGACCATCTCGTCCACGTTGCCCCAGGCGGCCGTACGGGCGGCCGGGTCAACCGTGCCGATACCGTCCGTGAGCGCCTTGTTGATCTTCGGGTCGTTCAGCTCCATCAGGTTCGTGCCACCGGAGGGCTTGATGGCCGAACCGTTGACGATCTGGTCGAGGAAGCCGAAGCCGGTCGGCCAGTCGGCACCCCAGGCCATCATCATGAGACCCGCGTTGTTCTTGTGGACCCAGTCCGGCACACCGGCGAAGTCCGTGAAGTACTTGTCGGCCGGGAAGGTCTTGATCTCGGCGGTGATGCCGATCTTCTTCAGACTCTCCTGGATCTGGGTGGCGACGGTGACCTCGTCGGGACGGTCCGAGCGGGCCGTCAGCGTGGTCGTGAAGCCGCCCGGCTTGCCACACGCGGTCAGCGCCGCCTTGGCCTTGGCCTCGTCGCCCTTGTTGCCCGGCGTCGGGTACAGGTCGAACTTCTTGTAACCGCTCACCGACGGCGGGATCACCGTGCTGGCCGGGTCGCCCTTGACCGCGCCACCGATGGAGTTGACCGCGCCGGCCTTGTCCACCGCGTACTGCACGGCCTTGCGGCACTCGATGTTGTCGAACGGCTTCACGTTGACGTTGATCGCCATGTACGCGAGCGCGCCCGCGTACGGGTTGTCCGTCTTGGCCTTCTCATCGGCCTTGACGAGCACCTTCGGCTGGGTCTTGGCCTGGAGGCCGGTGCCCGCGGCGTCGGCGGTGATCGTGTCGCTGAGCAGGTGCTCGTCGACCGTCGTCGCGTTGACGTTGAGCTTCAGCTCGATCTTGTCCGGCAGCGCCTTGCGGATCGGGTCGCTCGCCTGGTCCCACTCGGGGTTGCGGGACAGCGTCGCGCCGCTGCTCTCGCTGTACGAGTCGAACTTGTACGGGCCGGAGGACACGATGCTCTGGACGTACTCGGCACCCTTGTCGGCCTTCTGCGGGACCGGGGCGGTCTGCGAGAAGGCGGCCAGGTAGTCCATGTCCGCGAACGGCTTGTTGAGCTTGAAGGTGATCGTGTACGGGTCGGGGGTCTCGATGGACTTCAGACCCTCGGGGGACTTGTCCTTGTACGGGCCCTTGTACTTCTCGCCGCCCTCAAGATAGGCCTTGAAGTAGGTGGGGCCGTTGGACAGGGCCTCGGGCGCGAAGTTGCTGCGCTCGATCGCGTACTTGACGTCCTTCGAGGTGATCTCGGTGCCGTCCTGGAACTTCACGCCCTTGCGGAGCGTGTACGTCCAGGTCTTGGCGTCCGGGCTCGCCTTGCCGAGCGAGGTCGCGAGGTCGGGGACGACCTCGAGGCCTTCCTTGCCCGCGGCCGGCTTGAAGGTGACCAGGGAACGGGCGTACAGGCGCGAGAAGTTCTGCACCCAGCCGTAGTAGGTGTTGCCCGGGTCCAGGGAGTCGGGGCCGCTGGAGTGCTCGTAGACGACCGTTCCCCCCTTCTTGTCGGACGCGTTGACGATGCTCGACAGTCCGGCATCGGCCTTGGCGCTACCGCCCCCCTTGCTGCCGTCACTGTCCTTGTCGGAGCTGCCACAGGCGCTCGCACCGAGCGCCATGGCCAGCGTCACGGCGATGGCCGCTGCCGTCTTTCTGCTGTTCATCCTGAGGAAAGCCCCCTCGATTGACGATGTGCGGCAGGGCCGCTCTTACTTGCCACGGGGGTCGAGTGCGTCACGCAGCCCGTCCCCCAGGAGATTGAAGGCCAGCACGGTGATGAAGATCGCCATGCCGGGGATGATCATGAACATCGGGTCGACCTGGTAGAGATCGACCGCGGTGGACAGCATGCCGCCCCACGACGACTGCGGCGGAGCGATACCGACACCCAGGAAGCTCAGCGAAGCCTCGAAGAGGATGTTGGTGGGGATCAGCAGGGTGGAGTACACGAGGATCGGCGCGACCAGGTTCGGCAGCAGCTCGCGGAACAGGATGAACGGTCCGCGCGCGCCCAGTGACCTGGCCGCCTCCACGAACTCCCGCTCACGCAGGCTGAGGGTCTGCGCACGCACGATCCGGCCGATGTACGGCCAGCTGAAGAACCCGATCACGAAGATCAGTACGGCGATACGGAGCGGCAGCCCCGACAGGCCGAAGGCGTTGCCCTGGAGCGACGCCGAGATGGAGATCGCGAAAAGCAGTAGCGGGAACGCGAGGAACGTGTCCATCATGCGGCTGATGGCACTGTCCACCCAGCCGCCGTAGAACCCCGCCACCACGCCCATCACGACGCCGATGACGACCGAGAGCAGTGTGGACCCGGCCGCGACGACCAGGGAGACCCATGAGCCCTCGATGATACGGGCCAGGATGTCGCGCCCGGTCTGGGGTTCGACACCCAGCGGGTGATCCCAGCTCATTCCCCCGAAGCCGCCCTTGGGCGCCAGCAGGGTCGGATCCACCAGGTCCTGGTTGAAGGCGTTGGGGTCGAGCCCGAACACGGCCTGGATCGGCTTGGACAGTACGGCGACAAGAACCAGCAGGATCACGACGATGCCGCCCGCTACGGCGACCTTGTCCCGCTTGAAACGCGTCCACGCGATCCGGCCGAGCGAACGGCCCTCGATCTGCTTGCCCCCGGCGCCCTCCAGGACCGCTTCCGGCTGCGCTGTCGCCGCCGACCCGGTGGTCTCGATAGGTGCCGTCATTGCGCTGGAGACCCCTCTCGGCCGACGGTGGCCGGCCCATGACCGCCGCTGTAGCGGCACTTTCACATCACATGTCGCATGTGGACCCTCTAGCCCCCCCTGTGGCGGAAACCGCTGTCTGTCAGCGCGTCGCACACCAGGCCGGGACCACCTGCTGCACGGAGTCTTCAGTCATTTCGCGATCACCCGCCAGCCCTCCCGGGGAATGTTTGCTCAAACGTGATGCGGGTAGAGGGTTTCCGTTATCCGGACGCCCCGACCGTCTCAGCGGACCAACTCGGCCACTATTCCCCCAGATCGGGCATACCGCGCGACTCATTGCACACTGGGCGGAATCGGATCATCCACATCGCCGCCGCAGGCGTTCGGCACCGTACGCGCATGCCTCGGACATGGCCAGGGGCGCCCCTCAGGGCGCCCCTCGGTACGGCTCAGTGCGTGGTTCAGTACGCCCGGGAGGCCGGCGGCGGATAGCCGTACCCCGTCGCGGGTGCCGCGGCCGCCGCGCCGTGCGCCTCACGGGCGTAGAACGGGCGGGAGTTGGCGCGCAGCCACATCGTCACCGGGTCGTACTCGTCGGACATCGCAACCGTCGAGACCGGCAGCCCGTCCGGGACCGCGCTGATCGACTGCCGCATCATCGTCCGTACGGAATCCACCGACGCCGGACTCGTGTCGTACAGGTCGAGTCCGATGGTGAGATACGGGACGCCGAGCGCCGGCTGCACCCAGGCGCGGCGCAGCGAGCGGACCGCGGGGGTGCGATGGGCGTTCTGGGTCAGCAGGGCGTAGAACTGCGGAAGCTCGATGGCCGGTTCCGACAGGCGCAGCGGGCCCGCGGGCATCCGGTCGAGGCCGGTGGCGATCCGCCGCAGATCGAGCCAGGGGATCCCGACACCGCCGCCCGGGGCATGCGGATTCAGCCAGATCCCCCAGCGGTCGGGGTAGAGGGCGCGGGCGATGTCGCGGCCGGTGACCAGTTCGTGCGCCCGGGTCCAGCCGCTGACGGCCAGCTCCTGCGCGGAGGTGACACAGGGCGCGTACCCCAGGCCCTCGATCTCCATGTTTCCGTACTGGGCGTCGGGCGAGCCCGCACTGCCGTGCCAGAGCAGCATCCACACGCTGTCGTCGGCGAGGGCCTGGAGCAGCGCCTCGTACGCGTCGTAGCGCCCTGGCGTCACCTGGCGCAGCATGTGCTCGACCTGCCCGGCCGCCGCGGTGCCTGACGCGCTCACTCTGGGTCCCGCCCCTCTTCGATCCACCATTCGGCCAGCTCCCCCCGAAGCTCCCCGGCCCCGTCCCGCGGGGCCGCTCCGGGCACCCGGTACGAAGGCTGAGTCATCAAACCAGCTTAGGCCCTGCCTTTCGGGCCCTGCCGGGCTCGCCCGGCCCAACAGGCAGGTCCTGGGCGGCCGCTCCGACACCGGCATCCGGTGTGCCGGGCCGCGTACGGCGAGCCGCTCTCCCCCGCTGTCGTACCCGCGAAGGCCGGGCCTATCCGCGGCGGCCCGGCGTACCCGTGGCTACGCCCTTTGGTAGAAGGGCCGTACCTTCGCGAGTAGATAGTCACCGACCGGGTCCTGGGCCACATCCAGCAGGATGAGGTTGACCGGCCAGCCCACCGCCACGCGCCCCAGCGCGCGCCCGAGCGCGTCCAGGGGCGCGTTCCGGTCGGCCGCATCCCAGGACGAGAGCTGTACGCCGATGAAGAGCGCCGGCGAATCCCCCTCGACGCTGGCGAGCGCGCGGCGGGCCGAGAGCACCACCCCTGATGTCTCGAACTCGCTCCCCGCGGCGGCCAGGAAGTCGACCGGGTCCTCCTGCCAGTCCGGCTCGAAGAGCCTGACCCGGCCGCCGGTGGCCGGCCCGTCCAGCGGGCTGCGCCCCGACCGGCACAGCTCGGCGACGGCGGGCGGCGGCAACGGCATCCCGACCATGCCGCCGGGATTGACCGCTATACCGAGCTGCGGGGGCAGACCCCGGGCGAACTCGCGCGCGGGTGCGATCGTGAAGGGCATATGGGCGCCGACGCACTGGACGAACTGCCCCTGGGAGCTGAAGACCGGAACGTACGGAGCGCCCTCGATCTCCAGGGTCGGCAGATCGAGGGCGGGGCTGTCCGGACCGCCGCCGTTGGGCAGCGGCACCCACACCTCGCTGCGCCCGAGCACCTCCACCAGCCGGCCGCCCGCTCCCTGGCTGCCGAGCGAGGCGGCGAGCACCTCTTCCAGCTCATTGCCCGGCCATGCTGTGTTCACTGTCACTTCCTCCGTGCTCGTACCTGCGGCAGCACCCTAATGCCGCAGGCGGCGGCGCGTCCCCGTCCGTCCACGGATCAGCGACCGGCCTCCCGCCCCGGCTTCTCCAGAAAGGCGATCCGGTCGAGGGCACCGGCCGCGGTCCGGTCCAGGAGCACCGCCGTGGCACAGCCCCGGGGCAGCCGGCCCGACTCGGCGGCGGCCAGCAGCCGCCGTACTGCCCGGCGGTGACGGGCGAACGCGTAGCCCGAGACGCCCCGGCCGCGCTCCCGCTGCCCCTCGCGCGCCACCTCCGGCGGTACGTCCAGCAGTACGAGATGGAGCCGGCGGCCACGTCTGCGGGCCTCGCGGGCGAGCCAGCGGCGTACCCATCTCTGCGTACCGCAGTCGTGCACGACGACGCTCTCGCCGGAGCCGAGCGCACGCCACAGCCCCGCGTAATGCGCCATCCGGACGAGCGGGCGGTAGACGGCATAGGGGAGCGCGGCCGGCAGCCGGCGCTCCCAGCGGTCCCTGGCGTCCTGGGAGTCGATCCCGCCGGCCTCGGCGGCCCGCCGGATCAAGGTCGACTTGCCACTGCCGGGCAGTCCCGAGACCACCACCAGATCGCCCGCGCCGAAGGCCAGGGCGCCGGGCAGCCGGCCACCGCGCCCCCGCAGGTCCCGTACCACCGCGACGGGCCGCGCGACCGCGTCCCGGTCGGACACCCCCTGCTGCGCCGGCACCCCCGCGGTCGTCGCATACGCTCCGGACCCCTGCGACATCATCGCCGTCCCCCCTGTCGATCAGTCGGCGTCAGCTCAGCTAGGGCCTGCCCACAAAGTGTAAAGAAATGGTAATGCGCCACAAGCTTTTCACGCCGGACGGCGCAATGCGGTCCTGCCGCCCCGGTCCACCCGGATGCGTGCGATGATGTGCCCGCCAACTGCATACCGGCCGTTTGAATCCGCGCGGGAGAGTCCCGGTCACTCAGTGCGCCGGGCGCCGAAGGAGCAAGTTCCTCCCTTGAATCTCTCAGGCCCCGTACCGCGTGGATGAGGCAGATCTGAAAAGCGGGCCGCAGCTCTGCGGCTCCACCCAAGGTGCAAGTCATGACCCCTGGTACGGGTGGTCGTGGTGAACCTCTCAGGTTCCGATGACAGATGGGGAGGACCGTCCTCGCCGTCATGCCCTGGGAGCCATCGCGATGAACCACGCCCCCCCGAGCAGCACCCCCCGTAAGACCGCCCTCGACGCGGTGCACCGCGCCCTCGGCGCGACCATGACCGACTTCGCGGGCTGGGACATGCCGCTGCGGTACGGCAGCGAGCGCGACGAGCACACCGCCGTACGGACCAGGGCCGGGCTCTTCGACCTCTCCCACATGGGCGAGATCACCGTCTCCGGCCCCGCGGCCGGCGCGCTGCTCGACTACGCGCTGGTCGGCAACATCGGCTCCGTCGCCGTGGGCCGCGCCCGCTACACCATGATCTGCCAGGAGGACGGCGGCATCCTGGACGACCTGATCGTGTACCGCCTCGGTGAGGACACGTACATGGTCGTCGCCAACGCCTCCAACGCGCAGACGGTACTCGACGCGCTGACCGCGCGCGCCGCCGGATTCGACGCCGAGGTCCGCGACGACCGCGACGCGTACGCCCTGCTGGCGATCCAGGGTCCGCAGTCCCCGGGCATCCTCGGCAAGCTCACCGACGCCGACCTCAACGGCCTCAAGTACTACGCCGGTCTGCCGGGCACGGTGGCCGGGGTCCCGGCGCTGATCGCCCGTACGGGCTACACCGGCGAGGACGGTTTCGAGCTGTTCGTCGAGCCCCGGTACGCCGAGGGCCTGTGGCGGTCGCTGACCGAGGCGGGCGAGGGAGCGGGCCTGGTGCCCTGCGGTCTCTCCTGCCGCGACACGCTCCGGCTGGAGGCCGGGATGCCGCTGTACGGGAACGAGCTGAGCACCGCCCTCACCCCCTTCGACGCGGGTCTCGGCCGGGTCGTGAAGTTCGACAAGACCTCGAACGGCGGCGCCTTCGTCGGCCGCGAGGTCCTGGAGGCGGCGGCCGAGCGCGCCGCGGGCGCCCCGCCCCGCAAGCTCGTCGGCCTGATCGCCGAGGGCCGCCGGGTCCCCCGGGCCGGCTACCGGGTCGTCGCCGACGGGACCCCCGTCGGCGAGGTCACCTCGGGAGCGCCCTCCCCCACCCTGGGCAGGCCGGTCGCCATGGCGTACGTCGACGCCTCGCATGCGGCGCCCGGCACGCCCGGTGTCACGGTCGACATCCGCGGCTCGCAGGAGCCGTACGAAGTCGTGGCGCTGCCCTTCTACAAACGCCAGAAGTGATACGGACATCATCAGCGCCACCCCCGTTCCGCCTTCGTTCCACAGGGATGCCGTCCCGGTGCCATTCGGTTCCGGCTCCGGCCGGCTTCTCGTATCTCGCTCCGTCTCGCTCCGTAAGACAGCCGTTCCGCACCACTCCCCCGCGTACAGGAGAATTCAGGTCATGAGCAACCCCCAGCAGCTCCGTTACACCAAGGAGCACGAGTGGCTGTCGATCCCCGAGGACGGTGTGGCGACAGTCGGGATCACCGAGTTCGCCGCGAACGCTCTCGGCGATGTGGTGTTCGCCCAGCTCCCGGAGGTCGGTGAGACGGTGACCGCGGGCGAGTCCTGCGGCGAACTGGAGTCGACCAAGTCGGTCAGCGATCTGTACGCCCCGGTGACCGGCGAGGTCGTCGAGACGAACCAGGACGTGGTGGACGACCCCTCGCTGGTGAACTCGGCTCCGTACGAAGGCGGCTGGCTGTTCAAGGTACGTGTCGCCGAGGAGCCGGACGAGCTGCTCACCGCCGACGAGTACCAAGACTTTTCCGGCAACTGACGCGTTCCGGCCACCGAGACCCCAGGGACTGTGATGTCTTCGAAGTCGCTTCTGAACTCCTCGCTCCATGAGCTCGACCCGGACGTCGCCGCCGCCGTCGACGCCGAACTCCACCGTCAGCAGTCCACGCTCGAAATGATCGCCTCGGAGAACTTCGCTCCCGTGGCGGTCATGGAGGCGCAGGGCACGGTGCTGACCAACAAGTACGCCGAGGGCTACCCCGGGCGCCGCTACTACGGCGGCTGTGAGCATGTCGATGTGATCGAGCAGATCGCCATCGACCGGGTGAAGGCGCTGTTCGGCGCGGAGCACGCGAACGTACAGCCGCACTCGGGGGCCCAGGCGAACGCGGCGGCGATGTTCGCGCTGCTCTCCCCCGGCGACACGATCATGGGCCTGAACCTCGCGCACGGCGGGCATCTCACCCATGGCATGAAGATCAACTTCTCCGGCAAGCTCTACAACGTCGTCGCCTACCACGTCGACGACGAGACCGGCCGGATCGACATGGCCGAGGTCGAGCGGCTCGCCAAGGAGTCCCGTCCCAAGCTGATCGTGGCCGGCTGGTCCGCGTACCCCCGCCAGCTCGACTTCGCGGGCTTCCGCCGGATCGCGGACGAGGTCGGCGCGTATCTGATGGTCGACATGGCGCACTTCGCGGGGCTGGTCGCGGCGGGGCTGCACCCCAACCCGGTGCCGCATGCCCATGTCGTGACCACGACCACCCACAAGACCCTGGGCGGCCCGCGCGGCGGTGTGATCCTCAGTACGAAGGAACTGGCGAAGAAGATCAACTCCGCGGTCTTCCCCGGTCAGCAGGGCGGTCCGCTGGAGCATGTCATCGCGGCCAAGGCGGTCGCCTTCAAGGTCGCGGCGACGGAGGAGTTCAAGGAGCGCCAGCAGCGCACCCTGGACGGCGCCGGGATCCTCGCGGAGCGGCTGGCGCAGCCGGATGTGGCCGAGGCGGGCGTGTCCGTACTGTCCGGTGGTACGGATGTCCATCTCGTCCTGGTCGATCTGCGTGACTCGGAGCTGGACGGGCAGCAGGCGGAGGACCGGCTGCACGAGATCGGCATCACGGTCAACCGCAATGCCGTCCCGAACGATCCGCGCCCGCCGATGGTCACCTCGGGTCTGCGGATCGGCACCCCGGCGCTCGCCACCCGCGGCTTCACCGCCGAGGACTTCACCGAGGTCGCGGAGATCATCGCGGCGGCGCTGAAGCCGTCGTTCGACCGGGCGGAGCTGGCGGGGCGGGTCTCCGCGCTGGCAGTGAAGCACCCGCTGTACCCGGGCCTGAAGTAACCGCGTAAAGCCGCTCGGCCCCGGCTCGTACGACTGCCGCACCGCTGCACCGCACTACCGCCTTACCGCTACACCGCTGTACCCGGATCCGACGTCACCCGTACGGCCCGGGTTCACGGGGCACCGCGCACACTGAACCGTGCCGCGCGGTGCCCCGGACCGTATGGACCGTATGGACATGACCGTAAGTGCCCGTCTGTACGCATCGGTCCCCCGTCGGCACGTACCCGTCGGCTCCGCCCCACCCCGGCGGACAGCGGCGTCCACCAGCCAGCAAGGAGTCACCACCGTGGCCATCTCGGTCTTCGACCTGTTCTCGATCGGTATCGGCCCGTCCAGCTCCCATACGGTCGGCCCGATGCGCGCGGCCCGGATGTTCGCCCGCCGCCTCAAGAACGAGGGCCTGCTGGCCCACACCGCCACGGTCCGTGCCGAGTTGTACGGTTCGCTCGGCGCGACCGGCCACGGCCACGGCACCCCCAAGGCCGTCCTGCTCGGCCTGGAGGGCAACTCGCCCCGCACGGTCGACGTGGAGCACGCGGACGAAGAGGCGGAACGTATCCGCAGCAGTGGCAGGCTGAGTGTGCTCGGTATGCACGAGATCGCCTTCGACGCCGGTACGGATCTGATCCTGCACCGCCGCGAGACCCTGCCGTACCACGCCAACGGCATGACCCTCTTCGCGTACGACGGCGACGGTGGCCTTCTGCTGGAGAAGACCTACTACTCGGTGGGCGGCGGCTTCGTGGTGGACGAGGACGCCGTCGGCGAGGACCGGATCAAGCTGGACGACACCGTCCTCCGCTATCCGTTCCGCACCGGGGACGAACTGCTGCGGCTCTCCCGTGAGACCGGTCTGTCGATCTCCGCGCTGATGCTGGAGAACGAGAAGGCCTGGCGCACCGAGGACGAGATCCGGACCGGGCTGCTGGAGATCTGGCGGGTGATGCAGGCGTGCGTCTCACGCGGGATGGCACGCGAGGGGCTGCTGCCCGGCGGTCTGAAGGTCCGCCGCCGCGCCGCGCACTCCGCGCGCCAGCTCCGCGCCGAGGGCGATCCGCAGGCGCACGCCATGGAGTGGATCACCCTCTACGCGATGGCCGTGAACGAGGAGAACGCCGCGGGCGGCCGGGTCGTCACCGCGCCCACCAATGGCGCGGCGGGCATCATCCCGGCGGTCCTGCACTACTACATGAACTTCGCGGCGGGCGGCGCCACCGCACAGGAGAAGGACGACAACGTGGTCCGCTTCCTGCTGGCCGCCGGCGCCATCGGCATGCTCTTCAAGGAGAACGCCTCCATCTCCGGCGCCGAGGTCGGCTGCCAGGGCGAGGTCGGCTCCGCCTGCTCCATGGCCGCGGGCGCCCTCGCCGAGGTCCTCGGCGGCAGCGCCGAACAGGTCGAGAACGCCGCCGAGATCGGCATGGAACACAACCTGGGCCTCACCTGCGACCCGGTCGGCGGCCTGGTCCAGATCCCCTGCATCGAACGCAACGGCATGGCCGCGGTCAAGGCGGTCACCGCCGCCAAAATGGCCCTGCGCGGCGACGGCACCCACAAGGTCTCCCTGGACAAGGTCATCAAGACCATGAAGGAGACGGGCGCGGACATGTCGGTCAAGTACAAGGAGACGGCCCGCGGCGGGCTCGCGGTGAACATCATCGAGTGCTGAGAAAGCGCACTCCGACGGGTTGTCAGATGCGTTCGCCTACCGCGTTCGCCGACTGGATTCGTCGGCGTCGTGAGCGGAAATGGGGGGTCACCGGGTCGGCGGGTGGTCCGGGGCTCCGGCTCCCATCGAGTGCGACAGCAGCAACAGCGCCGCCCGTGTCCCGGCGTCCGTGGCGTCCGTCTCCGGAGCGTTCGTCTTGCGCGTGTTCATGGTGACCAGCCTGCCGATCGCGGCCCGGCACGCCGGGACGCCGTCCTCCTCCACGGCCCGGCGCCTGGCGAACGACTTGACGTGCTCGTGGTACGTGTAGCGGCCCGGCCTGTCCGTCTCGATGAGGTGGACGTCGACGAGCGACTCCAGCAGCCGTTCCGTGCGCGCGAGGGGAAGCTGGAGGATCTCCGCCGCGGCCCGCAGCACGATCCCGGTGCCCTCGAACAGCGCCACCAGCCGGAAGGCGCGCGCTTGGGCGGCGTCCAGTCGCCGGTAGCCGGGCATGAGCGGCGCGTCGTGCGCGCGGCAGTCCGGGTGCCGGGCGGTGAGGGTGAGCTGGTTCGCCTCCGCGTTGAGCTGACGTTCGACCGCCGCCATGGTCCACCCGGGACGGGCCGCCACCCGCAGCCCGGCCAGCCGGATCGACAGCGGGATGCCGGAGCACGCGGCGACAAGCCGCCGGGCGGCCGCCGGTTCCGCCCGTACCCGGTCGGGGCCCGCGACGCGCGACAGCAGGTCCAGCGCCTCCTCCGGATCGAGAACGTCCGCCTTGCACCAGTGGACACCCGGCAGCTCGGGCATGCGCGACCGGCTGGTGACCAGGACGGCGGACCCGGGTGTGCCCGGGAACAGATCGCGGATCTGATCGCTGTCACGCGCGTCGTCCAGGACGACCAGCACACGCCGCCCGGCGAGGGTGGTCCGCCACAGGGCGGCCCGCTCACCGGCCGCATCGGGTATCGCGCGGTCGCCGAATCCGTAGGAGCGCAGGAACGCGGCAAGCACGGCAGACGGGTCGGCGGGCCGGTCGCCGGCCGCCCCGAGGTCCGCGTACACCTGACCGTCGGGGAAGGCCGGCCGTACGGCGTGGGCGGCGCGCAGCGCCAGCGCGGTCTTGCCGACTCCGGCCAGGCCGACGAGGCCGACGACGGGCATGCCGTCCGGCACCGTCAGCCTGCCGGTGACCTCCTTCAGCAGCCGCCCCCTGCCCGTGAAGTCGGGTGAAAAGGGCGGCAGTTGGGCGGGGATCAGCCGGGGCGCCGGGGCGCTTCCGTACCGCGGCACGCGCGGGGACGGCTCCAGCAGGGCGGGATCGGCGCTGAGGATGCGCTGATGGATCCGGCGCAGGGCCGGGCCCGGATCCACCCCGATCTCCTCGGCCAGCAGCTCACGGCCCTGCTGGAAGCTGGCCAGCGCGTCGGCCTGCCGGCCCGACCGGTACAGGGCGAGCATGTGCAGCTCGCGCAGCCGCTCACGCATCGGCTGCTCGGCGACCTGCGCGGAGAGCTCCGCGATCAGCTCGACGTGTCTGCCCAGCTCCAGTTCCACCGCGAACCGGCTTTCGACGGCGGTCAGTCTCATCTGGGTCAGCAGAGTGCGCCGGGCATCCGCGGTCACCCCATGGGCGCCTGCCAGCGGAGCGCCTCTCCACAGCGCCAGGGCGTCGCGGAACAGCGTCGCGGCGAGGGCCGGTTCATGGTCGCGGTGCGCCGTCTGGGCCCGCTCGATCCGTTCCCGGAACAGCATCAGGTCCAGCGTGCCCGGCGGCGTCCGCAGTGCGTACCCGCCTCCCGTCGAGTCGATGACGTCCGCGCCGATGACGCGCCGCAGCCTGGAGACGTAGGAACGCAGCGTGCCGACCGCCGTACGCGGCGCGTCCGCCTCGCCCCAGATCGTGTCGACGAGTTCGTCCAGCGCCACCGGCCCTCCCTCACGGAGCAGCAGGGTCGTGAGCGTCGCACGCTGCTGCGGTGAGCCCAGTTGTAACTCCACGTCGTCACGCCACGCCCGGGTCGGGCCCAGCACCGCGAATCGGAATCCCATACGTCCCAGTCACTTTCCTCGGCGGCCGGAGCCGTCATCAACACCTGTGCGGGGACCGGCACATGAGACCGGTACGGAAGCGGACCGAACCCATGTGCCGACGATCCCCCGCGAACACCATGCTGGCCGGTCCGTAGTGGACACGGAGTGCGGAAGATGTGGGCGCGGTCCGCACCACCTCTCCCGTACCGGCCTCTCCGGACCGGAGCGGCGCGCGGCAGCCGGACACGATCCGGCTGCCGCGCGCCCGGGTCAGCCCAGGTCGAGCTTGGCCAGCTCCGCCCAGTACCACGGCACGACCTCGCGCCCCGCGTCGGAGCGCGGGTCCGACCAGTCACGGACCCACTCGCCGAGAATCCCCAGGAAGGAGTTCGGGATGCTGCCGGCCTGGATCAGACGCTGGATCCCGCTCTCGTGTGCGACCGGGCTGGTCCCGCCCACCGCGTCGGCCACGAACATCGTCCGGTAGCCCTCGCTCTGGGCGCGGACGACAGGGAAGGCGAGGCAGATCTCGGTCCACAGGGCGGCGAAGACGATGTTACGGCGCCCGGTCGCCTTGACGGCCCGGCGTACGGGTCCGTCCTCCCAGGCGTTCATGTTCATACGGTCGTACTCGATGAGATCCGGTATCTCTTCGCGCAGATACGGGATGGTGGGGTGGTTGACCCCGGCCTTCACGCCCACGGTGGTGAGCACGGTGGGGACGTCGAGCAGCCGGGCGATCCGGGCCAGGGCCTTGACGTTGAGCTTGAGCAGTTCCCTGTGCATCGAGGTGACCCCGGTGACCATCTCGGGCTGGTAGTCGATCAGCACGAGCATCGAATTGTCCGGGCCGAACAGGGGATTGTCCGCGCTCCGGCCGCTCGCGGCGGCGGGCGCGGTGCCGGTCAGGGCGGGGACGATCGCCGCGGCGGCTCCGACGGCACCTGCGGTGAGTGCTTGTCTACGGGTCGGACTGATCATGACGCGATCCTTCACTGAGAGAAAGATTGAACAATCAACTTCCCTCTCATGCAAGCACACCGCCATCTACAAGCCATTGACGGAACACCTATGAATTCCGGCGGACCACCCCCGCCCCGCCCTCAACACATCGTCAATGGATTTCCAATAACCGGCTGGGAGCCTTGTCGGCAGGAGGCAGCGATTTCGCCGCTGCCTTTTCGGCCTACAACAAGGGAGACCTGATGCCGAATCACTCGACAACGCAGGTGGCAAGACGGGCCATATTCGCCCTGGCGATGATCGCCGGGCTGCTCGGCGCTCTTTTCGCCGGTCCGGCCACGGCAGCGACGGCCGCCGAGCCGCCGTCCACCTCCGCCACCAACGGATACCAGGTCCGTGTATGCGTCGGCGAGGGGCACCCCGACATCAAGGCATTCACCATCAACGGCTTCAACCAGAACAACAACTACGTCGCCTCCCCGAAGACCGACCTTCCCGGCAACAGGTACGGGTTGCGCTGCCAAATCATCTGGAACTGGTACTGGAAGAACTGGATCGACGTCGACTTCTGGGACTACAGCGACGCCAAATTGGACACGCGGCAGTGTTACGTCCCCGAGTCCGGGATGTACGACACGTACGAGTGCATGTTCGGCTGACCGGAATGTCATTCACGCAATTCGCCGATCCCGCTGACCGCACCAAAGGAGACTTGATGCTGCGTCACTCGAAGAAACACCTGGCCGGGAGGGCCATGGCCACGCTGGCGATGGCCGCCGGGCTGGTCGGCAGCCTTGCCACCGGTCCGGCCGCGGCGGCAAGCGCCGCCGAACCGCCGTCCACCCTCGGTACCAACGGCCAGCAGGTCGAAGTGTGCGTCAAAGGCGGACACTTCGACATCAGGGCGTTCACCATCAACGGCACCAACCAGAACAACAACTACGTCGCCTCCCCGAAGCTCCTCCTTCCCGGCGACAGAACCGTGACCCGCTGTTACGCGCTCGCGGGCTGGTACTGGAAGTGGACGATCGACGTCGACTTCTGGGACGACAACGACGGCAAGCTGGGCACACGCCAGTGCTACGTTCCGCTGACCGCGGGTACTCACACGACGCAATGCTGGTTCAACTGATCGCGCGGATTGTGTGAGGCCCCGGCCCACTGCCCGCCCCCGAGCCATGGGGGCGGGCAGAACGCATAGAAGCCGGACCGCCGGGTGAGGGGGAAGGCCGGACCGCCGCTACGGTCGCCGACTCCCGGAATCGTCCCCCCGCCCCTCGGCGACAAGGGAGATCCTGGGCGCGGGAACGGCATCTCCGAGGGCCTTGAGCTTGGTCCGTATCTCGTCGGCGGCCTGGTGATCCATCGGGGCGAAAATGGCCAGCGAATGCTGCCAGACGGTACGGGCGGATCCGTAGTCACCGACCGCGTGATAGGCGTCGCCGAGCTGGTGGAGAGTGCCTGCCTCGTTGTAACGGTCGCCTATCTGGCGGTAGAGCCGCAGGGCGTGCTGATAGCAGGTGGTGGCACGCCGGTGGTCACCGAGACGGTGATGGGCGTGGCCGAGGCTGTCCCATGTCCCGGCCTCGCCGTAGCGGTTGCTGAGCCCCGCCAGTTCGGTGAGAGCCCGCTCGAAGTACGGGACGGCCAGCCGGTGTTCGCCACGGAGAACGTGCGTCCAGCCCAGGGCATGGTGACAGCTCGTCTGCGCCACCCGGTCTCCCACGGCCTCATAGAGGGCGAGGGCCTTCCGGACCGCCGCCTGCGAGTCGTCGTAACGTTCCGTCTGGTCGAACAGCCATCCCTGGCTGCGGTGTGCGTGGGCCAGCCCGAGACGGTCGCCCAGTGCCGTGTGCAGTTCCAGGGAGCCGGCGATATGGGTGTGGGCTTCGTCGTACCGCTTCAGCCGGGCGGAGGCTCGGGCCAGTCCGCGCAGGAGGTGTGCGCGTGCGGCGCGGTGGCCGGCGCGGGTGGCGGCGGCCAGCGCGACGCGCTGCATGGCCTCGGAGTCGTGCCAGTGTCCTTGCCGGTCCCAGAAACGCTCCAGGCACCAGGCCAGTTGCCAGGCGTGTGTGTCGGAGCCCGTCCGGACGGCGAGGTCGACGACCTCGCGCAGGACGTGCCGTTCGGCGGTGTACCAGCGCAGTGCCTGGCCGTCGTCGTCGAGGGTTTCGGGCGTGGCGCCTTCCAGGGCCGGAGGGAGAGTCGTTGCCGTCCACCACGGCGAGTACAGCCGGCCCGCCGCGTGGGCGGTGTACAGGTAGTGGTCGAGAAGACGCCGCACGGCGGCTTCGCGCCGGGGCCGCGGGTCATGGCGTTCTGTGAGCTCCATGGCGTACAGCCGCACCAGGTCATGGCAGATGTAGCGGCCGGGCGCGTGCTCGCTGAGGAGGTGCGCGCGGGTGAGTTCGGCGAGCAACTGCCGGGTGCGTGCCATCGGGACACCGATGAGCGCGGACGCGGCGGGCGCACCGGTGTCCGGTCCCGGGTGCAGGGCCAGCAGCCGCAGGAGCCGGGCGGCGTCCGGGCTGAGGGTGCGGTACGACCAGGAGAAGACGGTCCGTACGTCACCGGCCGGCTCGGGGTCGGTGAACGCGTCGAGGCTGCCCTGTGCCTCGCTGAGTTCCGCCGCGATGGCGGCCAGCGGGAAATCGGGGTGGGCCGCGGCCCGGGTGGCCACGACGGCGAGGGCCAGTGGCAGTCCGGCGCAGTGCCGGACGATCTCGGCCGCCGCGTGGGATTCGGCGATGACCCGTGGGGCGCCGATTCTGCGGACGAGCAGTTCACGGGCCTCCGCGGTGGGAAACGGATCCAGTTCCAGTATCTGGGCGCCGTGCGAGGCGCCCAGGCCGAGCAGCCGGTTCCGGCTGGTCACGATCACCAGGCAGTTCGGGGTGCCGGGCAGCAGGGGTCTGATCTGTGCCGCGTCACGGGCGTTGTCGAGCAGGATCAGCACTCTGCGGCCGGCGAGCAGGCTGCGGTAGGCGCCGGCTTCGCCGTCGGCGTCCGCCGGGATGTGCTGGGGCGAGAGTCCCAGCGCGGTAAGGAATCCCCGTACGGCCTCACGCGGGTCCATGGCGGTGGCGCTGGGATCGAAGCCGCGCAGGTTCACATAGAGCTGTCCGTCCGGATACCGGTGTGCCATCTGGTGGGACAGATGGACGGCCAGCGTGGACTTGCCGACTCCGCCCATGCCACTGATCGCGAGGATCACGGTGGCGGGCGTCATGGTCTCCCTGCCAGACAACAGGAAGCGGGCCCGGGTGAGATCGGCCCGCCGTCCCGCGAACACCGGTAGATCCGCAGGCAGTTGGGCCAGCGGGGGAATCAGCGGGGAGGCAGGTCGCACCGGATCGGTGTCAGGGGTGGGGGCGGTGTACGCGGACCCACGCGCGGCCGGGCCGGTGCGCCGGTCCGCACCGTCCCCGGTCGCCGGGCTGTCGGTCCGCAGGACGCGCGTCTGCGCCTCGCGCAGTTCGGGGCCGGGTGAGATCCCCAGCTCCGCGGCCAGTTCGGCGCGTACCTTCTGCCAGGTGTCCAGGGCCTCGGCACGATGTCCGGCGGCGGCCAGGACAAGGACCAGTCGGGCTTGCAGGGGCTCGTCGAGCGGATGCTCGGCGGCGACCCGGTGCAGCACCATCAGCAGCCGCTCCGCGGCACCGTGGTCCAGCGCCGTGTCGGTGGCCTCCTTGACCGCGATCAGGTATTCGCGGTCAAGGGCGGTGAAGACGGGGTGTGCGCGCGATTCCGCCGGAATGCCGGCGGCTGTCGGGCCCTGCCGCAGATCCACGGCTTCGAGGAAGAGCGCCACCGACTTGTCGAGGTCGCCGCTCCGGTTCGCCGCTCGGGCACGGCCGATGAGGTCCCGGAAGCTCAGCAGGTCAAGGGTGTCGACGTCGGCATTGAGCCGGTAGCCACCGGACTCGCGCACCAGCCAGCGGCCAGTGGCACGGGGCGGCAGGCCGGGCTCCAGACGACGTCGCAGCTCCCCCATCTGCCGGTAGACCGCGTTGGCCGCGCTGGCCGGCGGCTCCTCGCCCCAGAGCGCGTCCACCATCGTGTCCATGCTCACGGGCCGGCCCGCGTGGGCGAGCAGTACCGCCAGCAGCACGCGCTGCTGCGGCGGCCCCAGTGTGACTTCCTCCTCTCTCCGCCAGGCCCGTACCGGTCCCAGAATCGCGAACCGCATCAGAGCTGTCCCTCATTGATGAAGCTGTACGTCACGCCGAGTACTCCTTGAAAAGCACAGGCCGGAAGTGCGGGCCCGGGTCTCCACGAAGCGTAGGGGGGCGCTGTGGTCAAAGTGTGCTGTGCCCGGGCGGGCTGCCCGCGACCAGGCCGGCGATGGCGCCCTCGGCGTCGTACCGTGCGAGTTCGTCGCGCATCTCGGCCGCCCGCCTGCGACAGGCCGGTTCGGTCAGTACGCGCCGGACCGCGCCGCGTACCGCCTCCGGCGTGGGGCGTGCCGTGCCGAGGGAGATGCCGACGCCGCTCCACTGCACCCGCGCGGCCACCTCCCGCTTGTCCTCGCCCTCACCCGCCACAACCAGGGGCACTCCCTCGCCGAGCGCGGCGTGAACGCCTCCGTACCCACCGTTGGTGACCAGTACCGAGGCGTACGGCATCAGCAGCTCGAAGGGGACGAAACCCGCGACGCGCACATTGTCCGGCACCGGACCCAGATCGGCCGGGCCGTCCTGCCGCGCGGTCGCGGCCACGACCAGGACCTCCTCCTCGGCCAGCGCGTGCACGGTCGGCGCCACGAGCTGGGTCAGGTCACGGTTGGCCGAGGAGCCCTGTGTGACCACGACCACGGGCCGGGCTCCGCCTGCCAGCTCCGGCCACCACTCCGGCAGCGGGTGATTCCCCGCCAACGGCGACGGAAGCGGTCCCACGTACCGGAAGGAGTCCGGCAGGTTGCCGCGCGGATACTCGAAGCCGGGTGCCGTCAACTGGAGATAGTGGTCGGGCACCGTGACCATGCTGTTGAAGATGAGGTCGGGCAGGTCGACGCCGGCCGCCTTGAAATTCTGCTCCAGATACCACTGGGTGTCCGTGAGCGCCTCTCTCACCTGCTCGTTCATCGCCCTGTGCCGGGCTCTTCCCGCCGCGCCCGGTAGGGGCGGCACTCCCAGACCCACGGGCGGCGCGTCGTCGCTCAGCAGCGTCGGCATGGTGTTCCCCAGGCTCACGGTCACCGGCCGCTGCCCGGCGGGTGCCGACAGTGTGAGTGCCAGCGAGCCCAGGAACAGCATGTCGCTCACCACCACATCGGCGGGGAACCCGGCCAGCAGCGAGCGCAGCGCACGGAACTGAGCACACGTGGGGTCGCCGAAGACGTACTTCATGTCGTACTCCAACTGCGCGGGACCGGCCGGAATCCCGGCCCGCTCCGGAAAGTAGGCGTCCAGATTCCGGTCGTCGTAGTCGGCGTCCGGCGGCAGCGGTGCGTACCGCGCTCCGACGGCCCGCACGTCGTCGGCGAAACGCGTCCCGGCCAGGACGACGACTTCATGACCGTGCCGGACGAGAGCGGCGGCCGCCGCGAGCACGGGCTGGACATGGCCCTGCAACGGTGTGACGGCGGCAATGATCTTGGCCACGGGACAGACTCCTGCGCTCAGTGGACGAAAGTCCACGTGAGCGTAGGCATGGCGGTGTGGGGAAAAAGTGCTGCGCCGTGGATGCCCGACGCCCGGGACCCCACTCGGCGCGCACTTCTTGCCCACATGCGCTCTTCTAGCCTGACTTCGCAGGTCACGACCACCGATGACCTTGTTTACGGGTTTCAGTACTTTTCAGTAAGTCCCAGCCAGGAGCACATCCATGACTCATGTCACCGTCAATGACACACAGCTCTTCTACACCGACGAGGGACAGGGCGACGAGACTCTGCTGCTCATCCACGGCGGCACCTGCGACTCGCACGACTGGGCCCCGCAGATGGCCCCGTTCACCGCCCGGCACCGGGTCGTCGCGGTCGACCTGCGTGGTCATGGCCGGTCACAGGAGGCCCGGACCACTCATCGCCCGGCCGACTACGCCACCGATCTGGCACTGCTGGTCGAGCTTCTGGGCACCGGTCCGGTCATCGCGGTGGGCCACTCGCTCGGTGCGCTGGTGGCGTCCGTTCTCGCCGTCGAGCACCCTGAACTGGTCCGGGCCGTGGTCGCCGTCGACCCGAGCTGGGGATTCGAGGCCGCGTTCGCGGCGGCCACCGCGAAAGCGTTCCGCACCCCGGACCCGGTGGGTGTCGCAGCCGCGGTCCTGTCGCAGATGGAGGGCTCCGGTCCCGGGACCCCCGCATGGCTGGGCGACTGGCATCGCCGACGGGCCCTCGCCATGTCACCGGACGTGGTGTCCGGAATCTTTCTCGGAATATTCGACCTGGAATCCGAGAAGACCGTGCGCGGCCGGGCCGAGGAATACCTGCTGCGCCGAAGCTGCCCCGTGCTCACCGTCGGGGCGGCGGCCTCGCTGAAGGCCAAGGGCATCGACGGGTACTGGGACAAGTCGGTGAGCGCTCACCCTTACAGCGAGTCGGTCGTCTGGGACGGCGTCGGCCACTGGCTCTTCCAGGAGCGGCCCGACGAGTTCAACGCCCTGCTGCTCGACTGGATCGCCGAGTTTCCCCGACAGCACCGGAGCACGCACCGCCACCGGTGATCCGATGCCGCACGCCGCGTGCGGGGATGGCAACTTGGCCGAAATCAGGGGGATATGCGCCTGACAAGGTGTGCCGTTTCGATGCTCTGGCCCAAGGTCCGTTTCCCTTCGCCAGGAGCATACGATCGACATCAACTTCCCGGCCCGCGAACGGTTCAGCCGCCGCCATGCCGCAGCCCTCGCCCTCGCCGTGCTGATGGTCGCCGGTACGGCCTCGGTGACCTCGTCCAGAGCCGGCGCGTCCGGTCATTCGTCCGGAAAGCCGCTGTCCATCGACCTTGAGAGCGCGACCGTGGCCCAGCTCGGCGGTCTCCTCGACTCGGGGAAGATATCGAGTACGAAACTCACCGAGGCCTATCTGGACCGCATCCGGGCCCTCAACTCCCAGGGCCCTTCGCTCAACGCGATACGTTCCGTCAATCCGAACGCCATGAAGGAGGCGGCCGCGGCCGACCGGATGCGGCGCGGCAAGGGTCCGCACAGTCCGCTGCTCGGTATACCGGTCGTCGTCAAGGACAACATCGATGTCGCGGGCATGCCGACCACTGCGGGGTCGGTGGCGCTCGCCCGCTCGTACCCGGCCAAGGACGCGCCGATCGTCGCGCAGTTCCGCAAGGCGGGCGCGGTCATCCTCGGCAAGGCCAATCTCACCGAGTTCGCCAACTACCTCACCTCCGGGATGCCCGGCGGCTACAGCTCGCTCGGCGGGCAGGTGCTCAACGCGTACGACGGGAGCCAGTCCCCCAGCGGCTCCAGCGCCGGTTCGGGAGTCGCCGCGTCGGCCGGCCTCGGCGCCGTGACCGTGGGCACCGAGACCTCCGGGTCCATCCTCAGCCCCGCGTACTCCAACTCCGTGGTGGGCATCAAGCCGACCGTCGGGCTGGCCAGCCGTACGGGCATCGTGCCGATCGCCGCCAGCCAGGACACCGCCGGTCCGCTCACCCGTACCGTCGCCGACGCGGCGGCCACGCTCACGGCACTGAACGGGAAGGATCCCGAGGACCCCGCCACCGCCGCCAACCCGCTCGTCGGGCACGACTTCACCGACGACCTGTCCACAACCGCGCTGCGCGGGGCCCGTATCGGGGTCGTCGCCGGCCAGGTCCCGGCCGCCGGAACCGACAACCGCGCCCTCTGGGACGCGGCCGTCACCGCCCTCAGGGACCAGGGCGCGATACTCGTCGATGTCACCCTGGACACCTCGGGCCACAGCTCGACGGTCCTGTCGTACGAGTTCAAGCGCGACCTGAACGCCTATCTGGCCAGGCTGCCCCGGAACGCCCCGATGAAGAGCCTCGCCGACATCATCGCGTACAACACCGCGCACCCCGCCGAGGCGTTGAAGTTCGGACAGGTCAACGCGCTCAACTCGCAGGCCAAGGACCTCGGCGCGGACAGCGCCGACACCGCCGCCTACAAGGCGAGCCGCGCCCAGGACCTGGCCGACAGCAAGGACCGTATAGACGCGGTCATGAAGGACAACAGCCTGACGGCCCTGCTGTTCGCCAACAGCGGCAGCGCGGGCATCGGCGCGAAGGCCGGCTACCCGTCGGTCAGCGTCCCGGCCGGCTACCAGGCCGCCAACCGGCGCCCGTTCAGCATCGCGTTCCTCGGTACGGCATGGAGCGAGCCCGCCCTCGTCGGCTACGCGTACGACTACGAGCAGGCCACCAAGCTGCGCCGGGCGCCATCCGTGATCAACCCGGCGCCGTACCGCTGCACCGCGCTCACCGCCTTCACGGAGACCTGCGCGCCCTGACACACCCGCTCGCCCACCCGGCGTGCGTCGGTCATGCCCGTCGTGCACGGCAGGCATGACCGGCGCATGGCACACGCTCGGAGCCAGCAGGACCGCTACCGCTCAAGAAGGAAGCGGTCAGGAACTCGGGACTCAGGAACTCAGTGACCGTACGAGCAGGGGCGCCCCCAGCTCCTGGTGTCCGCCGCTCGCCAGCATGCGCACCTCTCCCCGGTCGCTGATCTCCGCACGGACGATGCCCGTCTCGTCCTCGTAGACGGGGAATCCGCCCGCTCCCGTGCCGGCCGTACGCCGGACGATCACCACGTCGTCCTCCACGGCCGACGCCTGGAACACCAGCTCATAACTTTCCGGATAGTCATCCATCGGGGCCTCCCGACAAGGCTCTCGCAGGGGGCTGCGCCTGCGTCCTCCCATGGTTACCCAGACCCGGACCCCGCGCCTCACGAAACGGACACCGGTCGGGACACGATTCACCGCGCGCACACCGCGGACACACCGCGCGGGTCACCGCGCCGACCACCGCGCCGGTCACTGTGCGCTGAGCCAGTGCGGGTCCGGTACGACCGTGAGGATCGCCGAGAGCAGGACGACCACCGCCAGCACGGCCAGCTCCGCACGGGCGGGAGGGTGGGATCCCGCTCGTGGCGCAGCCGGCGCCGGGCGGTCAGGGCCAGCGCGCTCACCACCACGACCAGAACCAGTTTGGCGATCAGGACCCGGCCGTACGCCGTGCCCAGGACCACATCGACGGGAAGCCTGCGCAGGGTGGAGACCGTGCCCGTGGCGGCCAGCGCCACGAAGGGCCAGACGGCGAGGCGCGCGTACCGCAGCAGCACCGCCCTGGCCCCGGCCGGATCCCCGCGCCGCAGACGCAGCGTGCGCAGGACGTACAGCAGCGAGCCGGTCCACAGCGAGGCGGCGGTGAGATGGACGACGGTCAGCGCCACGCCGAGCACCGGGGTGTACGGCTCGGGGTGCGCCCGCAGCGCCTCCGCGCCGACGACCGCGACCAGCGGAAGCAGGGCCCAGCCCGGGTGGCCCAGGGCGGCGCAGCCCGCGGCCAGCAGGAATCCGTTGGCCATCACGAGCAGCAGCCGGCCGTCCGTGGTGCCGTACACGGTGGTGATGTCCAGCCCGCTGACGGCGGCCAGGACGAGGATCTGCGCCGCCGAGGCGGCGGCTCCGGTGAGTGCGGCGGGCACCGCCCAGCTTCGGGGCGCCGGTCCGGTACGGGCGAGCCGGGCGCCCGCCAGTTCGCCGAGGTGCAGCGCCAGGGCGGCGAAGACGGCGAGCCGCAGCACGGTCGTCCGGCCCGAGCCGGGTATTCGCAGCTCACCGGTGCCGCGCCCGGCCGCGTCCGCGCCGAGCAGCGCGCCGAGGACGGCGAGTACGGCGGCCAGGGCTCCCACGGCGATCAGGCCCCCGGTCACGGCCGTGCCGCGCCCCGGAGAGCCAGTGGTGTCATCGGCGGACGGACCAGGAGGTATCACCTTCTGATCGTCTCTTCCGGGCGCGGGATACGGCAACGCGACCGGCGCGCACGAGGGACCGGCGGGCCGACGGGGACCCGCCGGCCGCCGGGACCAGTCGTCGCGGCCGGTCGGTCCGGCCGTTCGTATCCGGTCAGCCGTTGTTGCGGGAGGCCAGGAACTCGTCGAAGGTGAGCAGCCCGTCGCCGTTGGCGTCATGGGCGTTGATGACGGCCTGCGCGACGGTCTCGGTCACATGGAAGTCGCCGAGCTGCGCCATCACGCTCTTGTACTCGGCCGCCGTGATCAGTCCGTCGCCGTTCGCGTCGAACCGCTCGAACGCCTTGCGCGCGTCGTCGATGTCTGCCATGGTCCCGCCCCTTCGTAATGCCGTTCTGACGCGGTCAGATTAGCTGCTCGCGTAGAGCTAGCCGCGCCAGGGCTTGTAGTGCGGGTTGTCCACACACTCCGTCATGATCTCGGTCTTCTTCCGCTTGTCGACCGGGCAGACGCCGACGATCAGCTCGCGCGAGATCCCGCCGGGGAAGGCGACCTCTTCCTGGTCGGCCCACTTGTGGGTGGTGCCGATGGTCCGGTTGACGTCGATACCGCCGGGGGCGTCGATGTAGTAGTTGAAGCCGCTCTTGTACCACTGCTTGTACAGGTCGTGGTCGTACGAGGTGGAGACATACGGCGAGGGCTGGTTGACCAGCACGTACTTCTCGATGTCGTACTGGCCGTCCAGGGTCGCCTTGGGGTGGAAGCCCTGCTCGAAGACGATCTCCGGGGGACGGCTGTCGGCGCGGTAGAGCTGCTTGCAGTTGGTACGCCAGGACGGTGCCGGGGTGATCCGGTCCAGCTCGACCCTGCGGTCCGCCGCGGCGTACAGCGGGTCGGCGATGACGGGACAGCGTTCGGCCGCGACCGCTTCGGCCGGCACCGCCGGAGCGTGCCCGGTGAGGGCCGGTCCGGTGAGCGTCGGTCCGACGAGGGTCGGGCCACCGGTGGCGGGCGCCGAGACGGCGGGCCCGGAAGCGGTGGGCGCGGCCTCGGTGGTGGTGACCGGAACGAGAAGGGCGACGGCGGACAGGACGACGGCTGCGGCCCGCTGCCGCGAGCGAGAGGTGATCATGGGGAGCACCCTCTCCGCTGGACGGCGGCGGGCCGGGGACCATCACCCGAATGGGGGCGTGTCGGCCCCGAACAGCGCCGGACGGAACGCGAGTTGACAAAAGGCCCGGCCTCCCCGGCCGGGCCCCGACGCCCCTCCCTCAGCCGCGCACCCCTCAGCCCCGCCTCTCACCCCCGCCCGCGAACGGGGCCCGTATGCGCACGGGCCCGTATGCGCACGGGCCCGGATCCGCTCCGGCCGGGCCCCGTCCTCAGCGGAAGACGCCCGTGTGCCCCAGTGAGTAGCGCCCCGGCTGCGGATAGACCGCCAGTCCGTGCGGCCCGCCGTCGACCGGGATCCGGGCGAGCTGCTTGCCGGTGACGGTGTCGATCGCGTACACCTCCGAGTCGTACCGCCCCGACAGCCACAGCACCTTGCCGTCCGCCGAGACTCCGCCCATGTCCGGGCTGCCGCCGTCCGGCAGGTGCCACTTCTTGGTCAGCCGGTTCTTCGGGAAGTCGAAGATCGAGACGGAGCCCTCACCGCGGTTGGAGATGTACATCACCCGGGAGTCGCGGCTGACATACAGCCCATGGGCGCCCTTGCCGGTGGGCAGCAGCTTCGGGGTGGTGAACTTCTCGCCGTCCAGCACCCACACACCGTGCGCCATCATGTCGGCGACGTAGAAGGTCTTGCCGTCCGGCGAGATCTTCACGTCCTGCGGCATCGCGCCCTGGAAGGGCAGTTTCTGCTGGGCCGTCACCGCCATCTTCTCGGTGTCGACCTTCAGCAGCTCGCCGGAGAACTCGCAGGAGACGATGAAGTAGCGGCCGTCCGCCGAGAAGTCCGCGTGGTTGACGCCCGCGCAGGTCACCGGCTCGGTCTTCTTGACCTTCATGGTGTGCGGGTCCCGGAAGACGAGCTGACGGTCGAGCGAGGCCATGACGACCGCGTACTTGCCGTTGGGCGTGAAGTAGAGGTTGTAAGGGTCGTGTACGTCGACGGGCTCGCCCACCTTGCCGGTGGCGGGGTTGATCGGGGTGAGGGTGTGGCCGCGGTTGTTGTTGACCCAGAGGGTCTTCAGGTCCCAGGAGGGGACGACGTGCTGGGGCTGCCTGCCGACCTCGATGGTCTCGATGACCTCGTAGGTCGCCGGGTCGATGACCGAGACGGTGTCGGAGTTGGTGTTGGGCACGTACACCCGTGAGGGGAAGCGTTTCACTACCGGCGAGAGCATGCCGGGCCGGTCCGCGGCGTAGATGTCCTTGGGGTTCTGCACCGGCGGCATGCCGGGCAGTCCGGCGGGCGGGCTCGGCCGGGCCACGGCCGGCCGGGCGGTGGCCTTGGAGGCGCCCGCCCCGCCCCTTCGGTCGTCGGGGCTCGCGCAGCTCGCGAGCAGGGCGAGGCCCGCGGCGCCGAGCAGGGCGGTGGTCCGGGTGAGGGGAGGAGGAAGCATCAGGTCAGCAGCTCCGTGGTCGTCACCGCGCGCAGGCCGCGGCGTTCCAGTGCGTCGAGAAGGGCGGGCAGTGCGGCGACCGTGTCCGCGTAGCCGAAGTGCAGGCTCACCACGGAGCCGTTGCGGATCTGCCCGGTGACGGTACGGACGACGGCCGGGGCGCCGGGCGAGGTGAAGTCGAGGGAGTCGACGTCGTACGAGAGGACGTGCGGGTAGCCCGCCCGCCGGGCCAGCCGCTGGACGAGCGGGGTGGCGTGCTGGGTGCGGGAGGGGCGGAACCAGGTGCCGATGGAGCCGGTGTGACGGCGCAGCCGCTCGGCACAGCCGGTGATCTCCGCGTACGCCTCGGTCTCGTCCATCGCGGAGATGTCGGTGTGGTGGAGCGTGTGATTGCCGAGGTCGTGGCCGCCGTCGAGGACACGTCGTACGAGAGCCGGGTGCTCGTCGACCCAGCCGCCCACGGCGAGAACGGTGATCCGGGCCCCGGCGCGCTCCGCCTCGGTCAGTACGGCGGTGGCGGTGGCGGGGTCGCCCTGGCCGTGGAAGGTGAGCGCGACCCGGGCGCGGTCCCGTGGGCCGTGCGCGATCTCGGCGGGCTGCCCGGGAAACCGCCGGGGCGCGGGCGCGGTACGGGCGGCCGGCCCGGTACCGCGCCCGTGCGGCGGTACGGAGGAGGGCGGCCGGGAGCCGGGCGGTACGGAGCCGGGCGCGCCGGAGACGCGGTCCGTACGGTCCGTACAACCGGTGGCCAGGGCACCCGTGACGGCCGCGCCCGCTGCTGCGCGCAGTGCTCTGCGACGGTCGATGGGGATCACTCCCCCATTTAAGGCGCGCCCGGGGTGAAAGGTGACGATTGACCCGGCAAAGGGGTGGCGGGGTCGCTTGCCCGGCGGAGCCCGTGGGCCGGCGGCCGGGGACGGCGCGGCCGAGTGCCGCGGGACCATGGCCGGGAACGGCGTGGCGCAGTACCGCGGGACCGCTCAGGGGGTCTGGCGGTCCGCCACCCTCATCTCGAACCAGGTGTTCTTGCCGCGCGGCAGCAGGTCCACTCCCCAGCGGTCGGAGAGCCGGTCCACCAGGAAGAGCCCGCGCCCGCTGGTGTCCATCTCGTGCACCGGCATCAGACAGGGCAGCCCGCGCGAGGGGTCCCGTACCTCGATCCTGATCCAGCCGCGGCGGCGCAGCATCCGCAGCCCGAAGACCCGCGCCCCGGTGTGCCGTACGGCGTTGCCGACGAGCTCCGAGACGAGCAGGACCGCGTATTCGGCGGTCTGCGGCGAGAGGGCCCACTGACGCAGCACCACACTGTGGGTGATCCTGCGGGCGGCCGAGGCGGACTCGGGGCGGGAGGGCAGCCGGACTTCCGCCTCCGTCGGATTGCCGAACAACTCCAGCGCCCTGAGCGCCTGTTCGTCATCGACGGACGGTATCCCCCGCGCAGCGACCGCATGACCGCGCTGCCGCGGTTGTTCCACACCCTCCAGGCCCGCCATGTCCCCCATCATGGCCGCCCAGAGCCCGCTCCGGGGCCGTTCCGGGGGAATAGACCCCCCGGAATGAATCATTCCAGGGGGCGCGAAGGGCATATGCCATTGACAGAACTTGGCCTTGCACAGAGGTGCTGACCTGCGATGACGCCTCGCGATTCAATGATCGCCAAGAGTGATCACGCGATGATGCTTAAGGTTTCCTTAAGGCCCCGCTAAGCCGTGCGCGCCCGTGCGTCGGGTTGACGCGGTGGCTCTCCGTGTCCAAGCGGGCCGTCACATCGGGTCATCGCACCGGGCCGTCACACCGGCTCGTCCGGACGGCCCGCCAACCGGGCGCCCCTCAGAGGAACTTGGCCTTGCCGGGGCCCTCCTCCACAAAGGACCGCATGCCGCGCTCGCGGTCCTCCGTCGCGAACAGGCCCGCGAACCAGGTCCGTTCGACGGCGAGGCCCGTCTCCAGATCCGTCTCCAGACCGGTGTCCACCGACTCCTTGGCGGCGCGCAGCGCGAGCGCGGGCCCCTGGGCGAGCTTCCCGGCCCAGGCCAGCGCCTGCTCGTACACCTCGGCCGCCGGGACGACCCGGTCGACCAGCCCGATCGACAGCGCCTCCTCGGCCGCCACCTGACGGCCCGTGAAGATCAGGTCCTTGGCGCGGGAGGGGCCGACGAGCCGGGCCAGCCGCTGGGTGCCGCCCGCGCCGGGGATCAGCCCGAGCAGGATCTCGGGCTGCCCCAGCTTGGCGTTGTCCGCGGCGATCCGGAAATCGGCGCAGAGAGCCAGCTCGCAGCCGCCGCCCAGCGCGTATCCGGTGACCGCGGCGACAACGGGCTTGGGGATGCGGGCCACCGCGGTGAACGACTCCTGGAGCGCACGGGAGCGTACGACCATCGCCGCGTGGTCCATGTCACGCATCTCCTTGATGTCGGCGCCGGCCGCGAAGACCTTCTCGCCGCCGTAGAGGATCACCGCGCGGACGTCCTCGCGCCGGGCCGCCTCCTCGGCCAGCTCGCGCAGCCGGTCCTGAATGGAGGTGTTCAGCGCGTTCATCGGGGGGCGGTCGAGCCGGATGGTGCCGACGCCGCCGGAAACTTCCAGGTTCACGAATGCCATACGACGCAGGTTAGGGCCTTTCGTTTGGATCTGGCTGGACCAGGGAGCGGGGTCTGGTGCCGTGGATCGCAAGGCGGAGGATGGAGCCCACGCGGAGCGTAGGCGACTGACGACAACGCGGCGAGGCGCGGTGCCAGGGCACGCGAGCCCAGCAAGATCCAAACGAGAGGCCCTAACCGGCGCTAACGACAGCGGACCCGGCGCACTGTCACCGTGCGCGGGTCCGTGTCCGTCCGTTGTGCTTCCGCGTGCCGCTGTGCAGCTACTTGGTCCACTCGTCCCAGGGCATGTTCCAGCCGTTGAGGCCGTTGTCCGGGGCGATCTGCTTGTCCTTGGAGTTCTTGACGACGACCACGTCGCCGATGAGCGAGTTCTTGTAGAACCACGCCGACGGGGTGCCGTTGTTCCCGCCGCCCCGGATGTCCCGCAGCCCGACGCAGCCATGGCTCACATTGGCCGAGCCGAAAGTGCTCCGGGGCGCCCAGTAGTTGCCGTGGACGAAGGTGCCAGAGGTGGACAGGCGCATCGCGTGCGGAACGTCCTTGATGTCGTACTCGCCGCCGAAGCCGACCGTCGCGCCGTTCATGCGGGTCACCTCGTACTTCTCGCTGATGACCATCTGCCCGTTGTACGTGGTGGTCGACGGGGCGCCCGCGGTGATCGGGATCTTCCTGATCTGCTTGCCGTCCCGTACGACCTTCATGGTCTTGGCCCGTGCGTCGACGGTGGAGACCTGGCTGCGGCCGATGGTGAACGACACGGTCTTGGCCTGCTTGCCGTAGACGCCCGGGCGGCCCTCGACACCGTCCAGGTTGAGCTTGACCGTCACCTTCGTGCCCGCGGCCCAGTACTTCTCGGGCCGGAAGTCCAGCCGGTCGTTGCCGAACCAGTGGCCCTCGACCGGTACGGGCGGGTCGGCCGTCACCGTGATGGCGTTCTCGACGGCCTCGGGCGCGGTGATGCCCCGGGTGAAGTTGATCGAGACCGGCATCCCGACGCCGACCGTCGAACCGTCCTCGGGCGTGTACTGGCCGATGAAGGTGTTCTTCGGGACCAGCGTGGTGAAGGTGGTGTCCTTGGCGGACTCACGGCCGTCGGCGTCCTTGGCGATCGCGTGCACCTTGTACTTGGTGGCTCCGGCGAGATGCTGGAGCGGCTCCCAGGTGGCGGCGTCCGCGGAGAGCTTGCCCTCGACCGGATTGCCCTTGTCGTCCTGGACGGTGACGGTGGTCAGCTTGCCCTTGGCCGCGGAGACCTTGAGGGCGCCGGTGGTCGCGACGCCCTTGGCACTGTCCTTCGGTGCGATGGTCACGACCGCCACGGAGGCCGCGTTCCGTACCTTCGCGGCGCCCTTGCCGTCGTTCTTGTCCCCGTCCTTGCCGGAGGCCCCGCCCCCGCCGCCGCACGCGGTGACCACGAGGAGGAGCCCGCCCAGCATCAGGGCCAGCGGCCCCGTTCCCCCGTGTCCCCGCCGCTTGCCCGGTATCGGCAGCTCGTTCACTCTGGTCGTCTCCCCTCGCACGGCCTGGCCCCGCCACGGCCCGCACCCCCGCGCGCTGAAGTGCACGCGCACGATAGATAATCACACCGCACGCGACGCGGTGAGCACGCGAATGTCACCGTTCCGTCCCAACAAGTCCGGGACGGCGCAGGTCATCCGGGCTGTACGCGTAGGGGTGTTACGGCCGCGGCCCGGGGTCAGTGGAGTGCCGAGCCCGCCTTCCACCGCTTCCACGTCAGATTCCAGCCGCCGAGCCCGTTGTCCGGAGCGACCGTGCGGTCCGGGGAGTTGACCACTTCCACCACATCGCCGATCAGGGTCCGGTAGAAGAACCAGCCCGCCGGGCTGTCGGCCGCGCCGCCCCTGACGTCCTCCAGCCCGATACAGCCGTGGCTCACGTTCTCCGAGCCGAACGTCTCCTCCGACGCCCAGTAGTTGCCGTGCAGAAACGTCCCGGAGGTGGTCAGCCGTACGGCGTGCGGTACGTCGTCGATGTCGTACTCGCCCCCGAACCCGACCGTCTCGCCGTTCATGCGCGTGACGTCGTACAGCTCGGTCGCGACCATCTTGCCGTTGTACGTCGTGGTGGCGGGCGCGCCCGCGGTGATCGGCAGGGTCGCGAGCAGCTCGCCGTTCCGCCGTACCTCCATGGTGTGCTTGCGGGCGTCGACACGTGAGACCTGGGACCGGCCGACCGTGAAGCCCACGGTCTTGCGCTGGATACCGAACACGCCGGGGGCCGCCTGGACGTCCCGCAGGGCGATGGAGATGGTGACTTCGGTGCCGGGCTTCCAGTACGTCTCCGGCCTGAAGTCGAGGCGCCGGCCGCCGAACCAGTGGCCGACCACCTCGACCGGCGGTTCCGACGTGACTCTGATGGCACGCTCGACGGCCGCGCGGTCGCGGATCCGCCGGTTGAAGTCGAAGGACACGATCATCCCGGCCCCCACGGTGGCTCCGTCCTCCGGCGAGAAGTAGCCGGTGAAGCGGTGGGTGGGGACGTCCGTCGTGAACGTGCTGTGCCGGGCGGATCGGCGGCCCAGGCGGTCCACGGCCACCACGTCGATGCTGTACTTGGCGGCGAGCGCGATCCGCGCGCCCCTTACGGGTGTCCAGGTGCGGCCGTCCGGGGAGAAGCGCCCCGGCAGCTCGGCGGGGCGGGCGTCCTCGATCCGGACGACCCTGACCCGTTCGAGGCGGCCGGCGGACACCCGTACCTCGACCCGGTCGGCCGCGCCGACACCCTTCTCGCCGTCCTTGGGGCTGATCCGGATGATGTCCCGGGGTGCCCGTGGCTTGCTGTCGGTCACCCTTTCCCGGTCGGCGCACCCCGTGAGGCCGGCGGTCAGTCCGGCCAGCAATCCTGTCCATGCCAGGGTGACGGCCACGCCGACCCCTGCCCGCTTCGCCCGTTTCAGTACATGTCTCACGATCCGACCAACGACGACCCCCCTCGGGGGGAAACGTGAGTGCGGGCCCTCTGGCGGGCACAACAGTTGCGAGGACCATGCGAGGACAGCCGCGGCCGGGACGCCGCGCGCCGCCCGCGGGCCCGTGAGCCGCGGGAGGCCGAACAGGTGGCAAAGGCAGCCGACCGGAAGCCGGAGCAGGAAGCGGCGAAGCGCGCGCGGAAGGCGGTCGCCGCGACACCGGGGCCCGTCCGGGGCACGGCCGCACCGGGAACCGCCCCTGGCACGGGCACGCCGGGACCCGCCTCGGGCGCGGGCACTCCGGCCGAGCCGGGCCGGGAAGCCAGCACGAGCCGCGAAGCCGAGACGGGCCGGGAGACCGAGCCGAGCCAGGAGCGCCGGACGAGCCGGGAGACCGGGACGGCCCAGGAGACCGGTACGAGCCAGGAGCGCCGGACGGGCGGGGAGTCCGGGACGGCCCAGGAGGCCGCGACGGGCCGAGAGACCGGGACGAGACAGGAGGCCGAGCCGGGCCAGGATGCCGGCACGGGCCGGCTAGCCGCGACCAGCCAAGAGGCCGGCACGGGCCAGGAAGCCAGGACGAGCCGGGAGAGCCGGCCCGGCGTGGAGAGTCCGCCCGGCCAGGTCCGGGGCCGTCGGCCGAGCAAGCAGCGAGCCGCCCGCGCGGCTCAGGAGAGTCCACCCACGCGGGACGGCCGACTGGAGCAACGCGCCAAGACTGTTCGGGCGGGCGGACCGGCCTCGGAGGGGCAGCCGGGTCCGGCGGCCCTCGACGACCGCTCGGGCCGGGTCGCTCAGTCCGCCCGGACCCGGCGCCCCGGCGCTTCTCCGCTGTACGGGGTCAACGGGCGGCGCCGGGACACCACGGAGCCCGTACCCCCCGTCTGGCCCGGCGCGCCCACTCCGCTCGGCGCCCGCTTCCGTACCGGACCCGACGGGGTCTCCGGGACCAACTTCGCGCTGTGGGCCGGCGGCGCCGATGCCGTCGAGGTCTGTCTCTTCGACGACGACGGCGCCGAGACGCGGCTGCCGCTCGGCGAACTGACGCATGAGATCTGGCACGGGTTCGTGCCGGGGGTACGCCCCGGACAGCGGTACGGGTTCCGGGTGCACGGACGGTGGGATCCCTGGACCGGCGCCCGGTGGAATCCGTCGAAGCTGCTGCTCGACCCGTACGCCCGCGCCGTCGACACCTCCGGCGGGAACGACTACCGCCGGCTGCCCCCCGAGGTGTACGGCCATGTGCGCGACTGGCCGCAGCGGAATGTCGCCGACACCGTGCGCGACGACCGCGACTCCGCGCCGTACGTCCCCAAGGGCGTCGTCGTCCACGAGGACGCGCCCGACGACGAGTGGGCCGAGGACCGGCGGCCCAAGACGCCCTGGGCCGACTCGGTGATCTACGAACTCCATGTGCGGGGCTTCACCAAGCTCCACCCCGGCGTTCCGGAGGAGCTCCGCGGCACCTACGCCGGGCTCGCGCATCCCGCCGCGATCGCGCATCTGCGGAAGCTGGGCGTGACGGCCGTCGAGCTGCTGCCCGTACACCAGTTCGCACACGAGGAGCATCTGCTGCGGCGCGGGCTGCACAACTACTGGGGCTACAACTCCATCGGCTACTTCGCCCCGCACGCCGGCTACGCCTCGGACGGCACCCGCGGCGAGCAGGTCGGCGAGTTCAAGCGGATGGTACGGGCCCTGCACGCGGCGGGGATCGAGGTCATCCTCGACGTGGTGTACAACCACACCGCCGAGGCCGGGGAGCTGGGGCCCACCCTGTCCCTGCGCGGGATCGACAACCGCGGCTACTACCGGCTGCCCTCGGACGCCCGCCGCTACACCGACTACACGGGCTGCGGCAACACCCTCCATGTGGTCCAGCCCCAGGTGCTCCGGCTGATCACCGACTCGCTGCGCTACTGGGTCACGGAGATGGGCGTCGACGGATTCCGCTTCGACCTCGCGGCGGCCCTGGCGCGCTCGATGCACGACGTCGACATGCTGTCGCCGTTCCTCGCGGTGATCGCCCAGGACCCCGTACTGCGCCGGGTGAAGCTGATCGCCGAGCCGTGGGACGTGGGCAACGGCGGCTATCAGGTGGGGGCGTTCCCCCCGCTGTGGACGGAGTGGAACGACCGGTACCGCGACGCCGTACGGGACTTCTGGCGCGGCGCCCTGCCCGATGTACGGGATCTCGGCTACCGGCTCTCCGGGTCCAGCGACCTGTACGCGTGGGGCGGCCGGCGGCCGTACGCCTCCGTCAACTACCTGACCGCGCACGACGGTTTCACCCTGCGCGACCTGGTGTCGTACGAGCGCAAGCACAACGAGGCCAACGGCGAGGGCAACCGGGACGGCACGGACCACAACCGGTCCTGGAACTGCGGGACCGAGGGAGAGACCGACGACCCGGCGGTCAACGCCCTGCGCCGCCGCCAGCTCCGCAATCTGCTGACCACGCTGCTGGTGTCGACCGGCGTGCCGATGCTGGTCGCGGGCGACGAGATGGGCCGTACGCAGGGCGGCAACAACAACGCGTACTGCCAGGACAGCGAGGTGAGCTGGGTCGACTGGTCACTGCTGAACCCGCCCGGCGACCGGACGGACGACCGGCCCGGCGGCGCGCCCGGCGACCGGCCCGGCACACCGCTCGGCGGCCGACCGAACGGCCCGTACGGCGGCCCGGCAAACGACCCGTACGGAGCGCGCGGTCTGTACGAGCTGACCACCCGGCTCCTCGCCCTGCGCCGCGCCCATCCCGTCCTGCGCCGCCGCGCCTTCTTCTCCGGCCTGCCCCAAGCGCCGGACGGGCTGCGGGACTTGGCCTGGTTCACCCGGCGCGGCAGGGAGATGACCGAGGAGGACTGGTACGCGCCGACCGCGACGCTCGGGCTCTTCCTCTCCGGGCGGGACATCCCCGGGCGGAACGAGCGCGGCGAGAAGATCACGGACGACAGCTTTCTGACGGTCCTGCACGCGGCGGGCGCGCCGGCCGGCTTCACCCTGCCCGGACCCCCCTGGGCACGGACGTACGAACTGCTCGTCGACACCGCGCGCGAGGACCAGACACGGGCACCGGGGACGGTCTACCGGGCGGGGGCGACGGTGACGGCTCCGGCGCGCTCCGTCCTGCTCTTCAGGGTGCGGACTTGAGGCGGTAGGGACCTCGGGCGGTACGGAAGAGTGCGTGCCTGAGGCGGTGCGGACCTCGGAGCGGTGCGGACCTCGGGCGGTACGGCATCACGCGCGGCCGAGGCGGTACGGCACAGCGCGCGCCGGTCAGCCCAGGATGCCCCGCTCGTACGCCACCGCGACCGCCGCCGCCCGGTCCTTGACCCCCAACTTGGCGTAGAGGTGCGTGAGATGCGTCTTCACGGTCGCCTCGCTGATGAACAGCTCCGCGGCGATCTCCTTGTTCGGGGTGCCCCGGGCGACCAGTTCGAGCACCTCGCGCTCGCGCGCCGACAGCGGCTCCCGGCCCGCGGCGGCCGGCGTGCGTACCCGTGAGACCAGGCGGGACGCGACGGCCGGCGAAAGGACCGTACGCCCGTCGGCGGCGGCCCGTACCGCCGTGAACAGCTCCTCGCGGGGCGCGTCCTTGAGCAGATAGCCGGTGGCGCCCGCCTCGATCGCGGGGAGGGTGTCGGAGTCCGTGTCGTACGTGGTGAGGACGAGGACCTTGGCGCGGGCGCCCCGGCGCGTGAGTTCGGCGATCGCGTCGACCCCGCCACCGCCCGGCATCCGCAGATCCATCAGCACCACATCGGGGTCGAGCCGGACGGCGAGCGCGACGCCCTCGACACCGTCGGCCGCCTCGCCGAGGACCTCGAAGCCGGGCGCGGACTCGAACATGCCGCGCAGACCGTCCCGTACGACGGGATGGTCGTCGACGACGATCAGGGTGATGGTCCGCTGCTCAGCCATGGCGGACCAACGGTACGCGAGCCGAGACGGCCGTGCCCTGCCCCTCCTCGGACTCGACGGTGACGGTCCCGGCGATCCGTTCGGCACGGGCGCGCATACCGTCCAGGCCGAAGCCGCCCGTACCGGAGCGCGGTGCCACGGAGAGCGGGTCGAAGCCGCGCCCGTCGTCCCGTACGTCGAGACTGATCTCGTCGCCCATGTACGAGAGGGTCACGCCCGCGCGGCTGGCCTTGGCGTGCCGGGCGGTGTTGGCGAGTGCCTCCTGCGCGATACGGAGCAGGGTCGCCGCGACCTCGTCGTGCAGGGGCTCCTCCGTACCGGTGACGGTGACCCGCGCCCGGACGCCGGACCGTTCCGACCAGGCGGCGACGGTCTTTCTGAGCGCCTCGGGGAGCGTGTCGTTCTCCAGCTCGGCCGGGCTGAGGTTCTGTACGGACCGGCGCGCCTCGCCGAGGCTGTGCCGGGCGAGCGCGGCGGCGCGCTCCAGGTGGTCACGGGCGAGCGCGGGGTCGGTGGTCGCGTGCACGACCTGGAGCTGGGCGATGATCCCGGCCAGGCCCTGCGCGATGGTGTCGTGGATCTCGGCGGCGAGTCTGCGGCGCTCGTCGGCGACGCCGGCCTCCCTGGCCTGGACGAGGAGCTGGGCATGGAGGCCCGCGTTCTCGGTGAGGGCCTGCTCCAGCCGGGCGTTGGCCAGCTCCAGTTCGGCGATGGTCGCGGCCTTCTCCTTGGCCGCCTCGGCCTCCCGGGTGCCGAGATGGGCGAAGACGAGGGTGAGACAGGCGTGCAGGCCGAAGAGCCCTGCGAAGAGGATCCAGTGGACAGGGCCGGCGGGCGGCAGTCCTCCCGCGTTGGAGCCCGCCATGATCACGGCCGTGATCAGCAGCCCGGGGCGGACCAGGCGCCGGGGCAGGAGGGGAGCGGCGTCGAAGTAGCCGAGGACCGCGTAGACCGCGAAGAAGGGGTTGAGCCAGGTGAGGGTGAACGCGAGGGCGGTGCGCAGGCCGTAGTAGAGCTGTCCGGGCGGGGAGTGCTCGGGCATGCCCCGCCGTATCCGGCCCCACCAGAGCTGGAGGGCGACGGCCATCGGAACGAGCACCGCCGCCACGTACATCTCCGTGCGGCTCATGGGGAGATCGGCGGCGACGGCGCCGCCGATCAGGGTGGAGAGGCCGAGCAGGACATACGGGCCCCAGCGGTAGAACTGCTCCCAGCGCTCCTCGATGGAGACCGGTACGGGGACCGGCCGGTCAGCGGCCTCGCCCGGTCCCGCGCCGGTCGTCCAGGCACTGCCCGTCACTTCGCGCATCGCTCTCCCCCTCCCCCGATCCCGATCCGATCCCGATCCGATCCCGCCCCCGATCCGACCCCGCTCCCGTGGCCCGTGCCGCTCACTCCCAGCGGAACCAGCGTGCCGCGGCCCCGGTGAGAAGAACAGCCCAGAGCGCGGTCACCCCGAGGTGCGCCCAGCCCGGCCAGCCGCCGCGCATCGCCTCGTCGAGCGCGGCCGAGGCGGCGCCGAAGGGCGTGAACTCCACGATGGTCCGCAGGGTGTCCGGCATCACCTGTACGGGCACCCAGACGCCGGCCGTGAACATCGCGGGGAAGAACACGGCCGAGCCGATGGCCCCGGCGATCTTCTGCGTACGGGACAGCGCGCAGACCGTGCCCCCCAGCGCCAGCGCGCTCGCCGCGGTGAGGACGAGTGCGAGCGCGTACCCCGCGAGCTGCTCCGGCAGCCGTACGCCGAAGGCCAGCCGCCCCACGACGATCACCAGCACGGCCGAGGAGAGCGCGGTCAGGCCGTGCAGGGCGAGCTGGGCGGTGAGCAGTGAGGCGGGCCGTACCGGAGTGGTCGACATCCGGCGCAGAATGCCCCGCTCGCGATAGCCGGTCAGCACGGGGGGCATGGCCTGGATCCCGGCCATGATCAGCGCGAGCAGCACGGAGACCGGCACATAGAGGTCGATGACCCGGCGTCCGCCGAGCGCCGCGTCGGTCTCGCGGAAGGTGGGGATCAGCCCGAGGATCGTGAGGAGGAGCGACGGGAACAGCACGACCCAGAAGAGGATTCCGGGTTCGCGGGCCATCAGGCGCGCCTCGGTCCTGAGGACGGCGGCGGACGCGGGGGACAACATGTCAGTGCCTCTCTTCGGGGCGGTCGGCGGGGGTGTACGGGGCGACGGGGGCGGATCCGGTGGAGGCGGCGGATCCGGTGTCCGAGGCGGATCCGGCGGCGGATCCGGGACTGGCCTCGGCCTTGGTTCCGGCCTTCGCTCCGGAGGTGCCTGCGCCCGTGGCTTCCGCGGCGGATTCCGTTGTGAGGTCGAGGAACGCGTCGTCCAGCGACGCCTCCGTGACCCGGAGCTGGCGGGCCGTGACCCGGTGCCGCGCGAGCAGTGAGATCACCGCGTTGACGGTCTCGTCCGTACCGTTGATCACGATCCGGTCCGCGAGGGTCTCGATGGACGCGGTCCCCGGCAGCGCGGCCAGTTCACGGTCGTCGAGCGGGCGCGAGGGGGTGAAGGAGATGACGGTGGAGGCGGTCGACCGGGCGATCAGCCCGCCCGGCGAGTCCAGCGCCGCGACCCGCCCCTTGTCGATCACGGCGATACGGTCGCAGAGCCGCTGGGCCTCCTCCATGAAGTGGGTGACGAGCAGCACGGTCACCCCGGAGTCCCGGATCTCCTCGATCAGGCTCCAGGTGTCCCGGCGGGCCCGGGGGTCGAGGCCGGTGGTCAGTTCGTCGAGTATGACCACGCGCGGGGCGCCGATCAGGGCGAGCGCGATGGACAGCCGCTGCTTCTGACCGCCGGACAGCTTCGCGAACCGGGTGGTCAGCCTGGGGGTGAGCCCGAGGCGCTCGGCGAGCGGGCGCCAGTCCGCGGGCTTCGGATAGAACGCCGCGTACAGCTCCAGCGCCTCCCGTACGGTCAGCTTCGCCTGGAGTTCGCTCTCCTGGAGCTGTGCGCCGAGGAGGTGCGTCACCTGCTCGTGGTCGGCGACCGGATCGAGCCCGGCCACCCGGACCGTACCGGCGTCGGGGGTCCTGAGACCCTCGACACATTCGACGGTCGTCGTCTTGCCCGCGCCGTTGGGGCCGAGGATTCCGAAGATCTCCCCCTCGGCCACGGCGAAGGACACCCCGTCCACGACGGCCCGGCCCCCGTACTCCTTGCGCAGTCCGCTCACTTCGATAATCGCCATGCCCCGAGAGTCGCCTCCGGGGCGGGCTCCGGGTATCGGCCATCACGCTCGAACGCCCATCAGCCATTCGGTTGATATGGACATACGACAGACGGAGCGCACACTCGACTGGCGGAAAAACACATGAGCGATGTCAGTGGTCAACCGTAGGCTCGCTCGTGATGTCCGAGACAGATGCAACCACCAAGGACCGGTCCTCCGTACGCGCGCTGCTGCGGCTGTGGCCCTATGTACGACCGGTGCGCGCGCGGCTGTTCAGTGCGGCTTTTGTCGCGATAGTCGCGTCGTGCCTGAGTCTGGTGTTCCCGCTCGTCCTCAAGTGGATGGTGGACGGGCCGGTCACCGACGGGGACCCGGGGGGCGTCTGGCTGGGCGCGCTGGCGCTGCTGCTGCTCGGGATCGTCGAGGCGGTGCTGTTCGGTTTCCGGCGCTGGCTGGTGGCCCGGCCGCTGTCGTCGGTGGAGGCGGCGATGCGCGCCGATCTGTACCGCCATCTCCAGCGGCTCCCGGTCGCGTTCCACGACCGGTGGCCGTCCGGCCAGTTGCTCTCGCGGGCGACGACCGACCTGATGCTGCTGCGGATGTTCCTCGCCTTCCCGCTGACCTTTCTGCTCGTCAACACGACCACGATCCTGGCGGGTTTTGTGATTCTGCTGCTCCAGGACTGGTCACTGGGGGTGGTGCTGCTGGCGCCGGTGGTGCCGCTGGTCATCCTCTGCTCGCTCTTCGAGTCGAAGTACTCCCTGGTGGCACGGCAGGCACAGGACCAGGTCGGCGATCTGACGACGGTCGTCGAGGAGGGCGTGCTCGGCATCCGGATCATCAAGGGCTTCGGACGCCACCGCAGCCAGGCACTCGCCTTCCGGGCCCTGGCGCAGCGGCTGCGTGCCACGGAGCTGGGCAAGGCCCGGCTGCTGGCGGGCATCTGGGCGCTGATCATGACCATTCCGGAGCTGGCGATCGGCGCGGCACTGGTGCTGGGCACGGTCCAGGTCGCGGACGGCGCGCTCTCGGCGGGCACGCTGGTGGCGTTCCTGTCGACGGCGCTGGCGCTGCGGTGGCCGGTGGAGTCGATGGGGTTCCTGCTGGCGATGAGCCAGGAGTCCGCGACGGCGACCGAGCGGTTCTTCGAGGTGATGGACGTGCAGGAGGAGGCGGAGCCGTCGCCGGGCCGGGCCGCGGAACCCGGTCTCCCGGAGGCCGGGGACGGGCTGCGCTTCGAGGGGGTCTCGTTCCGCTATCCGGACGCCGAGCCGGACTCCCCGGCCGTACTGGACCGGATCGATCTGCACATCAGACCCGGCGAGACCATGGCGCTGGTCGGGGCCACCGGGTCCGGCAAGACCACGCTCACCGCGCTCGTTCCGCGGCTGCACGAGGTCACCTCCGGGCGGATCACCCTGGACGGCGAGGACATCGCGCTGATACCCCGCCCGCGGCTGCGGGAGCTGGTGTCGGTGGCCTTCGAGGAGCCCACGCTGTTCTCGGCGAGCGTCGCGGAGAACGTGCTGATGGGCGCGGAGAAGGCCGACGAGGAGGCGCTGTCGCGGGCGCTGGACGTGGCCCAGGCGGGCTTTGTCGGCGCACTGCCCCAGGGGGCCCGCACGGAGGTGGGCGAGCAGGGGCTCAGTCTCTCGGGCGGCCAGCGGCAGCGGCTCGCGCTGGCCAGGGCGGTGGTCGGCCGGCCGCGCTTCCTGGTGCTCGACGATCCGCTCTCCGCGCTGGACGTCCATACGGAGGCGCTGGTGGAGGGGGCGCTGCGGCAGGTGCTCAAGGACACCACCGCGCTGGTCGTGGCGCACCGTCCGTCGACGGTGATGCTCGCCGACCGGGTGGCGCTGATCTCGTGCGGGCGGATCGCGGCCGTGGGGACCCATCAGGAACTGCTGCGGAGCAGCGAGGAGTACGCGTGGCTGATGTCCGGGGCGGAGCGGGACCCGGAGCCCGGCGCCGCCGAGGACACCGGGGCCGGGGCCGACGTCGTTGAGGAGAGCGTCCGATGACCATATCGACCAGCACCATGGGTACGGGCCCGGCCCCGGACGACGAACCGGCCACGGGTACGGAGACCGTCACGCTCCAGAAGGCGCCCGTTCCCGCGGGCTCCGTCCGCCCGGGCCCCGCCTCCGAGGCGGCACCCCTCGCCGCCGACGACCCCTTCGGCCAGGACGCGCTGCCCGCGCCGCCCGGCGCCACCGGCGCTCTGCTGCGGTCACTGCTGCGCGCCCGGCGCACCAGGGTCGCGGTGGCGGCACTGCTCCTGCTGCTCCAGCAGGCCGCCGCCCAGGCGGGCCCGCTGCTCGTCGCGTACGCCATCGACCGCGGCGTGCCCGCCTTCCGTACCGGCGACCACGGTCCGCTGATCGCGATAGGCGCCGGGTACGCGCTCTGCGCGGCCGGCTCCGGCGGCTTCCAGTACGCCTTCATCCGCGCCTCCGCCCGTATCAACCAGGACGTGCTGCTCGATCTGCGCGGCCGGATCTTCCGCCACGCCCAGGCGCTGAGTGTGGACTTCCACGAGCGGTACACCTCGGGGCGGCTGATATCCCGGTCGACCACCGATGTGGAGTCCCTGCGGGAACTGCTCAGCGAGGGCCTCCAGGAACTCATCGGCGTGGTCCTGGCCTTCGTCTACATCAGCGCGATGCTGCTCTGGCTGGACCTGGGGCTCGGCGCGCTGGCCGTGCTCTCGTTCGTACCGCTGTATCTGCTCGTACGGCTCTACCAGCGGCGCGCGGCCGAGGTCTTCGGCCGGCGCTCCACCGCGATAGCCGCCGTCATCGTGAAGTTCGCGGAGACGATGAACGGCATCAGGCCGGTGCAGGCGTTCCGGCGCGAGCGGGCCAACGACGCCGAGTTCCGGGTGCTCAACCACCGCCATGAGCGCAGCAACGGCGACGCCCTGCTGGAGATGGCCCGCTATGTGGTCGGCTCGCGGCTCGTCGCCAACACCACCGTCGCGGGGATCGTGCTCTGGGGCGCCTACCGGGTGGCGGACGGCACCCTGGCGCTCGGTGTGCTGGCCGCGGCCGTGCTGTATCTGCGGCGGCTGTACGACCCGATCGACCGGCTCGGCATGTTCCTCAACTCGTACCAGTCCGCGGCCGCTTCGCTGGAGAAGATCGCGGGACTGCTGGCCCAGACGCCCTCGGTGCCCGAGGCGGAGCACCCCCGGCCGCTGCCCCCGCCGAGCGGCGGCTTCCCGGGCCGCGAGGTCGTCTTCGACGGGGTGAGCTTCGCGTACCGTACGGGCGGCGAGGTGCTGCCCCGCTTCGATCTGACGATCCCGGCCGGGCAGACCGTCGCGGTCGTGGGCTCTACGGGCGCCGGCAAGTCCACGCTGGCGAAGCTGCTGGCCCGGTTCTACGACCCGTCGGCCGGCCGGGTCCTTCTCGACGGCGTCGATCTGCGCGAGCTGGACACCCCCGAGCTGCGGCGCGGGGTGGTGATGGTGACCCAGGAGGCGTTCCTGTTCTCCGGCACGGTCGCCGAGAACATCGCCATCGGCCGCCCGGAGGCCACCCGCGAGGAGATGGAGGAGGCCGCGCGGGCCATCGGTGCCCATGAGTTCATCAGCGGCCTGCCGGACGGCTATGACACGGACGTACGGAAACGGGGCGGCCGGATCTCCGCCGGCCAGCGCCAACTGGTGGCCTTCGCCCGCGCGTTGCTCGCCGACCCGGCGGTCCTGATCCTCGACGAGGCGACCAGCTCGCTGGACATCCCGGGCGAGCGGGCGGTGCAGCGCGCCATGGACACCGTCCTGCACGGGCGTACGGCGGTGGTGATCGCCCACCGGCTGTCGACGGTCGAGATCGCGGACCGGGTGCTGGTGATGGAGCACGGCCGCGTCGTCGAGGACGGCGCCCCCGCCGATCTCATCGCCGGCACCGGCCGTTTCGCGGGCCTGCACCGCGCCTGGCGCGAAAGCCTTGCCTGACAAGGGAATTCAACGGGGCATAAACGTTTCGCAGGCATTACCCATATATTACCCACTGGCTAGATTTTGCCTCTTCTGGGGCTGTACCGGTGTGTCGTTTTACTGAGTCTTGGTTTTCTGTAAATGTTTGCCCGTCAGGACAGGGCCTGAACCCGTGACCGGGCGGGTTCTGAATTGAGGGAGAACCATGAGCTACGGCAACACCCTGCGAGAAGCTGTCGCGTCGGAGCGCACCACGCCTCTCATCGGTATCTATGACATGTACTCGGCATCGATCGCGGCCCAGCACTACAACGGATTCTTCGTCTCCGGCTTCGGTTTCGCCGCCTCGCATTACGGACTGCCCGACATCGGTTTCATCGCCTGGCCCGACATGGTGGCCTTCGTGGAGCGGCTCCGGCTGGCCTTCCCGCAGCACCATCTGCTCGTGGACATCGACGACGGCTATGTGGATCCGGAGGTCGCCTGCCATGTGGTGCAGCGGCTGGAGCGCAGTGGGGCGTCCGGGGTGATCCTGGAGGACCAGAAGCGTCCCCGCAGGTGCGGGCACGCGGACGGCAAGCTGATCCTGCCGCTGGAGGAGTATCTGGAGAAGCTCGATCTGGTGCTGCGCAGCCGGGAGGATCTGCTCGTGGTGGCGCGTACGGACGCCACGGAGGAGGGGGAGATCATCCGCCGGGCCGAGGCGCTCGCGGAGAGCGGCGCGGATGTCGTTCTCGTCGACGGGGTGCGGAGTGTGGAGTGGATTCGTAAGATCCGCTCGGTCGTCGGTGACAAACCGCTTCTCTTCAACCAGATCGCGGGCGGGAAATCGCCCCGGCTCTCCCTCTCGGAACTCACGGAACTCGGCGTCGATGTCGCCATCTACAGCACGCCGTGCCTTTTCGCCGCGCATGGTGCGATCGACGGAGCGCTGATTGATCTGAAACTGGCGGACGGGCGGCTCCCGGACACGGCGGAGACCGGATCCATCGGGGTCAAGGGCTCCACGGAACTGCTGGAGCAGAACATCAGCAGGCATCACCGGATCCGTCAGCCGCTTTCGATCTGACCGCGCGTCGTCCGATGTCCGTAAAACTCTTCCGGCCCGGGTCCGGCCGGCACCGGCAGCGAAACGCAGGACCCCTCGCGCGAGGGGCGGCCACGGCGGGGGTCGCCGTGGCCGCGGCGGTGGGCGTGCTGAGCGCCGGCGGCGCGGCGTCCGCCGGGACTCCGCCCGCACCCGTGGCAGCCCAGGACGACGACGAGGACGATTCGCCGGAGCCGCCCCAGGGCAACCGGAGCGTCGGCCTTATCGTGATCGACAACTCCTTCGCGGACTCGTGGCTGGAGGTCGACCGGACGCTCAACACGCTGCTCCTCAGCCGGGGAACGGCGGGCAGCGACCACGACGGGGGCGGCGGCGCCATCGACGTACACACGGGGGACGGCTCGGGCGCCGGAGCCCCGCCGAAACCGGAGCCGGCCCCGGAACCGGCCCAGGCGTCGGCATCCGCACCGGCACCGGGGTCCTCGCAGCACCCGGCCCAGAAGCCCGCGCGGGAACCCGCGCCCGAGCCGCGGCCCGCCTCCTCGGGCCACTGGATCGGCGAGATCGGCCATCCCCCGTGGCAAGGCGAAAGCGGTGAGTGACGTGGCGTCCATGACCTGGCTGAAGTCCTGGCCAGGCCGTTTGAGGAGGGCGGTCGACCTCTATGTGGTCGCCCTCCTCGGCACGGTCGTACTGGCGGCCCTGCTGCCCGCCACTGGCCGGGCGGCGACGGCCGTCGGCGGCGGCGCCGATGTCGCCATCGGCCTGCTCTTCTTCCTGTACGGGGCGCGGCTCTCCACCCGGGAGGCACTGGACGGGCTGCGGCAGTGGAAGCTGCACCTGGTGGTGGGGGCGAGCACCTTCGTGCTCTTCCCGGTGCTCGGTCTCGCCGTCGGCAGCCTCGTACCGTACCTGCTCAGCGAGCAGCTCTACGCGGGGCTGCTCTTCCTCTGCGTCGTCCCCTCGACGGTCCAGTCGTCGATCGCGCTGACCTCCACCGCCCGGGGCAATGTCCCGGCGGCCATCTGCGCCGGTACGTACTCCAGCCTGGCGGGGATGGTCGCCACCCCGCTGCTCGCGGCCTGGCTGATCGGCTCGGGCGTGAGCTTCTCACTCCACGGGCTGCTGACGATCGTGACCGAGCTGCTCCTGCCGTTCCTCGCGGGCCAGTTGCTGCGCCGGTGGATCGGCGGCTTCATCGGGCGGCACAAGAAGCGCATCGGTCTGCTGGACCGGTTCTCCATCCTGCTCGTGGTCTACACGGCGTTCAGCAAGGGCATGGAGGAGGGCATCTGGCGGCAGATGACACCGGGGCGGCTGCTCGCCCTGCTGGTGCTGGCCGCGAGCCTGCTGGCGGTGGCCCTGGCGACGACCTCGTTCGCCGCGCGGCGGCTGGGGTTCGGCCGGGAGGACCGGATCACCATCGTCTTCTGCGGCTCCAACAAGAGCCTCGCGACCGGGCTGCCGATGGCGGCCGTGCTGTTCGGGTCCTCGGCGGGGCTGGTGATCCTGCCGCTGATGCTGTTCCACCAGCTCCAGTTGATGGTGTGCGCGGTGATCGCGGGCCGGTGGTCGCGCGAGCCGGTGACGGCGGGTGCCGCTCCGCTGCCGCCCGTTCCGGTACGTGAGACAGCGCACTGACCCCTCTCGGGCCGCTTCGGCTCCTCGCTCCGCGAGGAAACACGCGGCCAAAATTCGGCCACGTTGCGAAGTGAGCCCGTCAGCGGACCGCCATGGGCCGCTCAACATCGCGTTCACAATTGGCAATCTCGCCCACAGCGCCGCCGCAGACCTCGAATCGGGCCCCGGCGGACCGCTGTTGGCACAGTGCGAACCCTCGGCGGCATCGCCACGATGATCGACGAAACGTCCGCTTAACGAACAGGGTCTGTCGGGCAGCGAACCGTTTCCGGCCAACTTGTTGACGCGCTCCTGACAGTAAGCGGTCACGGCTGTCACTCTTCCCCCGTTCTCCGCACCACATTGCTCCGCTTGCTCTGTCCGGGCTGCCCAACGAGCGGCCCGGTACCCCCTCGCAGAAGGAGTTCGCGTGAGATCCACGCCCAGCCGCCGCGCCACCGCGACCGGCGCTCTGATAGCCGCAGCGGCCCTGCTGTCCGTAGGCCTGCAGGCCGGCACCGCCACCGCCCAGCCCGAAAGCGCACCCGCCGCACCGGTGGCCGGCAAGGCCGACCCCGGCGCGCAGCAGCGCGCTCTCTCCCCCGCGCAGCGCACCGCGCTGATCAAGGCGGCCGACGCCTCCAAGGCGGACACCGCCAAGGAGCTCCGCCTCGGCGCGGAGGAGAAGCTCGTCGTCCGTGATGTCGTCCAGGACGTGGACGGCACCACGCACACCCGCTACGAGCGCACCTACCAGGGCCTCCCGGTCCTCGGTGGCGACCTGGTCGTGGCCGAGAAGGCGGGCGCGACCGAGTCGGTCACCAAGAACTCCCAGGCCGCTCTCAAGAACATCGCCACCGCCGCGGACGTCGCTCCGGCCGTCGCCGAGAAGCAGGCTCTGAGCGCCGCCGCCGCAGAGGGCTCGAAGCAGGCCGAGGCCGACCGCGCGCCGCGCAAGGTGGTCTGGGCGGCGAAGGGCACGCCGGTCCTCGCGTACGAGACGGTCGTCGGCGGGCTCCAGCACGACGGCACTCCGAACGAGCTGCACGTCGTGACCGACGCCGCCACCGGCAAGAAGCTGTACGAGTGGCAGGCCGTCAAGAACGGTGTGGGCAACACGCAGTACAGCGGCCAGGTCACCCTCGGCACCCAGCTTTCGGGGTCGACGTACAGCCTGACCGACACCGGCCGCGGCAACCACAAGACGTCCAACGCGGACACCGGCGCGCTCTACACCGGCCCGGACGACGTCTGGGGCAACGGTTCGCCCTCCAACACGGAGACCGCGGCCGCGGACGCCCACTACGGTGCGGCGGAGACCTGGGACTACTTCAAGAACGTGCACGGCCGCAGCGGTATCCGCGGTGACGGTGTCGGCGCGTCCTCCCGGGTGCACTACGGCAACGCGTACATCAACGCCTTCTGGCAGGACAGCTGCTTCTGCATGACGTACGGCGACGGTGCGGGCGACCTCAAGCCGCTGACGTCGATCGACGTCGCCGCGCACGAGATGTCGCACGGCGTCACCGCCGCCACGGCCGGCCTGATCTACAGCGGTGAGTCCGGCGGTCTGAACGAGGCCACCTCCGACATCTTCGCCGCGGCGGTCGAGTTCTACGCCAACAGCCCGCAGGACCCGGGTGACTATCTGGTCGGCGAGAAGATCGACATCAACGGCAACGGCACCCCGCTGCGGTACATGGACCGGCCGAGCAAGGACGGCGCGTCCAAGGACTACTGGTACTCCGGCATCGGCGGCATCGACGTCCACTACTCCTCGGGCCCGGCGAACCACTTCTTCTACCTGCTCTCCGAGGGCAGCGGCGCCAAGGTCGTCAACGGTGTCTCCTACAACTCCCCGACCTCGGACGGTCTGCCGGTGACCGGCATCGGCATCGCCAAGGCCGAGAAGATCTGGTTCCGGGCGCTCTCCACCAAGTTCACCTCCTCGACGAACTACTCGGCCGCCCGCACCGGCACCCTCGCGGCCACCGCCGAGCTGTACGGCGCCACCAGCGCCGAGTACACCGCCGTCCAGAACGCCTGGGCCGGCATCGCGGTCGGCCCGCGCCCCGGTGGCGGCGGCACTGGCCAGTCGTTCGAGAGCACCACGCAGGTGGCCATCCCGGACAACGGCGCCGCGGTGACCTCCGCGCTCAGCGTCACCGGCGTCACGGGCAACGCCCCGACGTCCCTCCAGGTCGACGTGAACATCACGCACACCTGGCGCGGTGACCTGGTCATCAACCTGCTCGCCCCGGACGGCACCTCGTACCGCCTCAAGGACGCGGTCGGCAGCGACTCGGCCGACAACGTCGTCGAGACGTACTACGTGAACGCCTCGTCCGAGGTGGCCAACGGCTCCTGGCGCCTCCAGGTGCAGGACGTCGCGTCGGCGGACGTCGGCCGTATCAATAGCTGGAAGCTCACCTTCTGAGCTTCCGGGACCGGGCGGTGAGACCGCCTGACCGTGGCTGAACCGGGAACCGCCCGGGGTGTTCCGACACCCCGGGCGGTTCTGCCGTGTCTGTCGTGGCGTGGGTCCGATGTGCCGCGGTCCCGATGCGCCGCTGGTCTGGTGTGCCGTGGGCCGATGTGCCGTAGGTCCCATGTGCTACGGGTCCGGTGTGCCGCGGATCCCATGTGCCGCGGGCCGACGTGCCGCGGGTTCACGGAACCGGGCCGGCGGGTCCGGCCGGGCGGAATGCGGCGATAGGGTGCGGGGATGGCACACGGCACAGCGGAGGAGGACGCGTGAACCGGCTCACGTACGACGACGTCAAGCAGGCCGGGGACCGGATCGCGGGCCGCGTACGCCCGGTGGTCCTCGCGCCGGCCGATCCCGGCGCCACCGGTCGGGCCGACGGCTCCGCGGAGGTCTGGCTGGCGCTGGAGTTCCTCCAGCACACCGGGAGTTTCAAGGCCCGGGGTGCCCAGAACTTCCTCCAGGCCCACCGCGCCGCCGGCACCCTCCCCGACACCGGGGTGACCATCGCCTCGGGCGGCAACGCGGGCCTCGCCTGCGCCTGGGCCGCCCGCGCCCAGTCCATACCCGCCACGGTGTTCCTGCCCGAGAACGCCCCGCCGGTGAAGATCGCCAGGCTCCGGTCGTACGGCGCGGAGGTACGGCTCGTCGGCACCCGGTACGCCGAGGCCCTCGCCGCCTGCGAGGAGTTCGCCGCGCGGAGCGGAGCGCTCGCCTCGCACGCGTACGACCACCCGCTGATCGCCGCCGGGGCGGGCACCCTGCTGGAGGAGATCCACCAGCGGCTCCCCGGCCTCGACACGGTGGTGGTCGCGGTCGGCGGCGGAGGCCTGTTCGCGGGCGTCGCCACGGCGGCCGGGCATCATGGCGTACGGGCCGTGGCGGCGGAACCGGAGAACTGCCGGGCCCTGAACGCCGCGATCGAGGCCGGTACGGTCATCGAGGTCCCCGTCGATTCGATCGCCTCGGACTCCCTGGGCGCCTCCCGCGCCACCCCGCTCGCGCTGGCCGCCGCCCAACAGGCCGATGTCCGCTCGGTGCTGGTCCCCGACACCGAGATCTCCCGCGCCCGCCACACGCTCTGGGACACCCACCGCATCCCGGTGGAACACGGCGCGGCCACCGCGCTGGCGGCGCTCACCTCGGGCGCCTACCGCCCGGCACCGGGCGAGCGGGTCTGCGTGATCCTCTGCGGCGCCAACACGGACACCCGCACCCTGACCGAATATCCCTGAGCCGCGTCACGCACAGAGCGCTACAGGACCGGCGGACCCTGCTCGATCCGGCGCAGCACCGGTGCGAGCCGGTCGAGTTCCTCACTGCCCTGGATCTGCCGCTCGTCCCACCAGGTGGCTCCCGCCTCGGCCAGCGGGCCGATCAGATCACGGGTCCTGCCGGGATCGCCGCCCGGTGTGGCACCGCCGAGGACGATCTCGAAGGGGGTGTCTGACCGGTCCTCGCGCTGCTCGCGCAGGTACGCGACCAGGTCACGGACCTGGTCAACAGGTGGCACGTGGCCGTGCCTGGCGTCGGTGAACAGGGGGACCGCGCCGTCCCAGCGGGCGGCCCGGCGCATGGGCGGGCGGTTCGGCCAGAAACCGGCGACCCAGACGGGCGGCCGGGGGCGCTGCACCGTGGCGGGCAGCAGCGTCACGTCCCGTACCCGGTAGTGCCGTCCGTCGTGGTTCACCGGCTCGCCCGACCAGTAGCGCCGCAGCAGGTCAAGGCCCTCGTCCAGCCGCTCGGCCAGCACCTTCGGGTCCGTGGTCTCGCCGAAACTCGCGTACTCGTCCTCGACGGGCCCGCCCAGCCCCGCACCGAAGACGACCCGGCCACCGCTCACGGCGTCCAGGGTCGCCACCTGGCGCGCGAGCTGCTGGGGGCGCCGCCGGGCGACGGGGGTGACAAGCGTGCCGAGCCTGATCCGGGAGGTGGCCAGCGCGGCGGCGGTCAGCAGCATCCAGGGGTCCGCGAACGGCCTGCCCGAGTGCCTGCGATGCAGCACATGATCCCAGACGAACAGCCCGTCCCACCCGGCCTGTTCCACCGCCACGGCCACCTTCGCCACGGTTCTGGGATCGGCGAAGTCCCCGAAGTTCGGAACATTGACAGAAAACCGCACCCCCGCATCCTGCTCCACCCCACCAGGAACGGCAACCGATCAACGGCTCCGCCGACGGGCGCGCCGCCCAGTGATTCGACTCACCGGACGACGCGCCCCCTGGGGCCATCAACTGAAAGAACTTGCCCCGTCAGTTCGGGTTGCTCGCGTTCGTCAGTGTCTCCCAGGCCACGAACAGGTTGTTCGTGCCCGACGGGCGCTGCTGCTCCGTGAGGCGCTGGGTGTTCGTCATCGCGTATCCCAGACGGGTGTTGAGGGCGTTGAAGCCGACCTCGGTGATCGGGCCGAGACCGCGCTGCACGCTGCCGCCGCACAGGTTCGACGGTACGGGCTCGGCCTGTACCTCGTACTTCGACTGGAAGCCCAGCGCCTGCCGCAGGCGCTCGCCGACCTGGGGGAAGAGGTCCTGGCCCTGGATCCGGGCGGTCTCGTAGACATGTGAGACGGACGAGATGCCGTAGCCGGTGTGCACGAAGTCGCGGCAGGTCTCCTGGGTGAGGCCGGTCATGAAGGTGCCCTGGCCCTGCCAGTAACCGACGATCTTGTCGCGGGTGTTCAGGTTCTGGCTCGGTACGGTCTTGGGCAGATCGCCGTCGGACGCCAGATAGATGTACGCGGGCACCCGGACCAGGTACTTGCCGATCGCCTTGTCCCAGCTCGCCTTGTCGTCGAGGAAGACGGAGATGCTGACCGCCGCCTCCATCATTGTCAGCTCCCAGTTGCCGTTGGAGTTGGAGCCGTTGATGATCTCGGGCAGATAGACATTGCGCAGCATGGTGCTGAAACGCCCGGAGTTGGGCCAGTTGCCGTAGACGTGCTTGATGATCTCGGCGGCCTTGGGCCAGGACGAGCCCGCCCAGCCGGTCTGGAGCGGGGCGTTGCTGTTGGTGTGGTCCTGGATGGAGTTGGACCACGCGTCCATGAGCTGGATGGACTTCTGCGCGTAACGGTCGTCGCGGTTGATGTACCAGGCCAGCGCGGTGGTGTACGCGGCGATGGCGTCCTCGCGCTCGTCCGTGCAGCCGTTGTTGGGGTTCGAGTACGAGCCGCACTCGACGACCGCGCGGGGCTTGGCCGTACGGGAGAGCGAGGCGTACTTGCTCGCCAGCATCTGGTCGTACGCGGCCTTCCAGGGCTGCGCCCCGGCCTGCACCTTGCTCCGTACGAAGTTGAGCTGGGCGGTGCTGAGGTTCACACCGGGGTGGGTGAAGCTCGCCGGAGCCGCGGCGACGGCGGGCGCGGCGGCGGCAGCGGGGGCCGGCTTCGGCGCCTTCTCCGCGGAGGCGGAGGTGGATGCGGAGGCGGGGGCCATGAAGGCCGTGGCCAGGACACCGGCGAGTGCGGCGGAGAGTCCGAGGAATCTGGGCAGTCCGGGGATGGATCCGGGGCGCATGTGGGGGTGCCTTCCGGTCAAGGGGGTGGCCCTCAACTCGATTCACTCATATGAACGTTGAGTGGAGCTGTGAACCGGTCATTGAGTCAGGAAGGTAGAACCATCCCATGGACACGTCAAGGTCTGGACCAATGGCCACGGGCGCCCGGCCCGGCCGGGGTACGAGGAGCCGGGCACCCCCCACGCCCCCATGCCCGGCACCCCCGGACCCCCATCCCATGCCCCGCACCTCCGGCCCGCCGTGCCCGGCCCCCGCCGTCCGCGCCGCAGCACTCAGCGCAGCAGAACCCCCGCCCCCTCCCCCCGTCGTCTCCGTCGGCAGCGCGACCAGCCCCAGGTCCGCGCTGGTGGCGAGCAGCGGATGCGAGGGCAGCACCCGGACCGTGTAGCCGTACGGGCCGGTACGGTCCAGGACGAGCGGCCCCTCGTACACCCAGCGCCCCTCCAGATCGGGCCCGCCGGCCGGCTTGAGCGGGTACGCCCGCGCGTCCACGAGTGTGTCGTCGGAGCCGACCCGGCCCGCGACGGCCTGCACCTCCACATCGTCCGGGCGCAGTTCGCCCAGCGCGGCCCGGACCCGCAGGGAGAGCGTGGAGCCCAGTTCGGCCGCGCCTCCCGCGGCGGTCGCCGCCACCGCCTCCACATGGTCGACCGACACATAGGGCCAGAGGGTGCGCACGCGGTACTTCCAGGACGCCAGCTCCGCCGCGGTCGCCGCGTCCATCGCGCGGTGGGCGTGCGCGGCGGGCTCGTACAGCCGCTCCACGTACTCGCGCACCATCCGTCCCGCGAGCACCTTCGGCCCCAGCGTGACCAGGGTGCTGCGGACCATCTCGATCCAGCGGTCCGGCAGCCCGTCCGCTCCCCGGTCGTAGAACCGCGGCGCGACCCGGTCCTCGATCAGCGCGTAGAGGGCGTTCGCCTCCAGCTCGTCCCGGCGGTTCTCGTCGGTGGCGGCGTCCGCGGTGGGGATGGCCCAGCCGAAGTCCGGCTCGAACCACTCGTCCCACCAGCCGTCCAGGACCGACAGATTGAGACAGCCGTTGAGCGCGGCCTTCATCCCGCTGGTGCCGCACGCCTCCAGCGGCCGCAGCGGATTGTTCAGCCAGACGTCGCAGCCCGGGTAGAGCTTGCGCGCCATGCCCATGCCGTAGTCGGGCAGGAAGACGATGCGGTGGCGCACGCGCGGGTCGTCGGCGAACCGCACCAGCTCCCGCACCAGCCGCTTGCCGCCGTCGTCGGCGGGATGCGCCTTGCCCGCGACCACGATCTGGACCGGCCGCTCCGGGTCGAGCAGCAGATCGGTCAACCGGTCGCGGTCGCGCAGCATCAGGGTGAGCCGTTTGTACGAGGGGACGCGGCGCGCGAAGCCGATGGTCAGGATGTCCGGGGCGAGGACTCCGTCGATCCAGCCCAGCTCGGCGGCCTGGGCGCCGCGCTGGAGCCAGGACGCGCGCAGCCGCTGCCGTACCTCCGTGACGAGCTGCTCGCGCAGGATCCTCCGTACGTCCCAGAGATCGGCGTCCGGCACCGCGGGCGACAGCGTCGCGTCCGGGCCGCCGCCGGACAGCCGGGCGATCTCGGGCGCGACCCAGGTCGGCGCGTGCACGCCGTTGGTCACGGAGACGATGGGCACCTCCTCCGCGTCGAAGCCGGGCCAGAGACCGGCGAACATCTCGCGGCTGACCGCTCCGTGCAGGGTGGAGACGCCATTGGCGCGCTGGGCGAGGCGCAGGCCCATCACGGCCATGTTGAAGAGATTCGGCTCGCCGCCCGGGAAGCTCTCCATCCCGAGACCGAGGACGCGCTCGGCGGCCACGCCGGGCAGTTCGCCGTCCTCCCCGAAGTGGCGGGCGACCAGTTCGCGGTCGAACCGGTCGATCCCGGCGGGGACCGGGGTGTGGGTGGTGAAGACCGTCCCGGCCCGGACGGCCTCCAGGGAGGCCTCGAATCCGAGACCGGTGTCGACGAGTTCGCGGATGCGCTCCAGGCCGAGGAATCCGGCGTGGCCCTCGTTGGTGTGGAAGACCTCGGGCGCGGGGTGGCCGGTGAGCCGGCAGTACGTTCGGACCGCGCGGACCCCGCCGATGCCCAGCAGCATCTCCTGGAGGAGGCGGTGCTCGCTGCCGCCGCCGTAGAGCCGGTCGGTGACCTCGCGCTCGGCGGGGCCGTTCTCCTCGACGTCCGAGTCGAGCATCAGCAGCGGGACGCGCCCGACCCGCGCCTGCCAGACATGGGCCCGCAGGGTGCGCCTGCCGGGCAGGGCGAGGGCGACCTCGGCGGGGGTGCCGTCCGCCTCGCGGAGCAGGGTGAGCGGGAGTTCATTGGGGTCGAGGACCGGATACTGCTCCTGCTGCCAGCCGTCCCGTGACAGCGACTGGCGGAAGTAGCCGTGGCGGTAGAGCAGGCCGACGCCGATGAGCGGTACGCCGAGATCGCTGGCGGCCTTGAGATGGTCGCCGGCGAGGATGCCGAGGCCGCCGGAGTACTGGGGCAGGGCCGCGGTGATCCCGAACTCGGGCGAGAAGTAGCCCACGGCGGCGGGCAGCTCGGCACCCTGCCGGTCGCGCTCCTGGTACCAGCGGTCGCCGCGCAGATAGGTGTCGAGACCGGCCGCGGCGTCGGCCAGCCGGCCGAGAAAGGAACTGTCCGCGGACAGCTCGGCCAGACGGGCGGCGGAGACGGATCCGAGCAGCCGTACGGGGTCGCCGTCGGCGGCCCGCCAGCCGGCGGGATCGACGGATTCGAAGAGCTCTCGGGTCTCGGTGTGCCAGGACCAGCGCAGGTTGCGGGCGAGGTCGCTGAGCGGTTGGAGTGGTGCGGGCAGGACGGGGCGGACGGTGAACCGACGGATTGCCTTCACGTGTTCCACCTTCGCAGGGACCTACGAGTCAGGGCGGGCGCACCACGGGTGTGCGGCCCGCCGTCCCTCCGACGGTAGTCCTCCCGCGCCGTACGCAACCACGGCGCATTCGCGCATTCACGCCCGGCGCTCCACGCCCCAGCAGTGACAGCTCCCCGGATTGCCCACCCGAGGGGAGGGGGAAGGCTCCTCCGGTACGCACAGCGCACACCGCGCCCTCCACCGCTCATACGCGGTGCCCGTACGGCAAACGAGCGCGTTTCCACCCGATTCCAGCGCTATTCGAGTGAACGCGGACAGGAGCGGCCATGCCCGCAGCCTCCGAGTCGTCTACCGAGCAGCTACAAAGAACGTCCAATAGCTCCAAAACATTGCAAACATCACAGGCATCAAAAACCGGTAAAACTACTCAACAGCCGGTAAAAGTTCTCAACCCGCTCAACCTGCCCTGCCTGTCACGCCCGCACAGCCCACAGGTGATCCAGTGAAACCGCTGATTGGTCGCATTCCCGTCCTGGACGTACTCCCGCTCGTCGACTGCGGCAGACGCCCCGCGAAGGCGGTGAGCGGTGAGTCCTTCCAGGTCACCGCGACCGTCTTCCGCGAGGGTCATGACGCCGTCGCGGCCAATGTCGTCCTCATGGACCCCAGTGGGCGCCCGGGCCCCTGGACCCCCATGCGTGAGCTCGCCCCCGGCACCGACCGGTGGGGCGCCGAGGTCACCCCCACCGAGGAGGGTCGCTGGACCTACACCGTCGAGGCGTGGAGCGACCCGGTCACCACCTGGCGCCACGCGGCCCGGATCAAGATCCCCGCGGCTGCCGACGAGCACGACATCGCCCTGGTCCTCGCCGAGGGCGCGGAGCTGTACGAGAGGGCCGCCGCCGGAGTGCCGAAGCGCGAGGGCCGGGAGGCCGTGCTCGCCGCCGTCGACGCCCTGCGCGACGAGTCGCTCTCCGCCGCGGACCGGCTGGTCGCCGCGCTCGCCCCGGCGGCGAACGCCGCCCTTGCCCGCCATCCGCTGCGCGAGCTGGTCACCGCCTCGCGCCCGGCGCCCCTGCTGGTCGAGCGCAAACGGGCGCTGTACGGCTCGTGGTACGAGCTGTTCCCGCGCTCCGAGGGTGCCGTCGTCAAGAAGGGCGAGCCGCCGGTCAGCGGGACGTTCCGTACGGCCGCCGAGCGGCTGCCCGCGGTCGCCGCGATGGGCTTCGATGTCGTGTACCTGCCGCCGATCCACCCCATCGGCACCACCTTCCGCAAGGGCCGCAACAACTCGCTGGACCCCGGCCCGGACGATGTCGGGGTGCCGTGGGCGATCGGCTCCGAGGCCGGCGGCCATGACGCCGTCCATCCCGATCTGGGCACCATGGAGGACTTCGACCACTTCGTGGAGACGGCCCGTACGCTGCGGATGGAGATCGCGCTCGACTTCGCTCTCCAGTGCTCCCCGGACCACCCCTGGGTCACCAAGCACCCCGAGTGGTTCCACCACCGCGCCGACGGCTCCATCGCGTACGCCGAGAACCCCCCGAAGAAGTACCAGGACATCTACCCGATCGCCTTTGACACCGATCTGCGCGGTCTGGTCCGGGAGACCACCCGCGTGCTGCGCCACTGGATGGAGCACGGCGTACGGATCTTCCGCGTGGACAATCCGCACACCAAGCCGGTGGTCTTCTGGGAGAAGGTCATCGCCAACATCAACCGCACCGACCCCGATGTGATCTTCCTGGCCGAGGCGTTCACCCGCCCGGCCATGATGCGTACGCTCGGCGCCGTCGGCTTCCAGCAGTCGTATACGTACTTCACCTGGCGCAACGGCAAGCAGGAGCTGACCGACTACCTGACCGAGCTGGCCTGCGAGACAGCCGCCTTCATGCGGCCGAATTTCTTCGTCAACACGCCTGACATCCTCCACGCCTACCTTCAACAGGGCGGGCGCCCCGCTTTCGAGGTACGGGCCGTGCTCGCCGCGACCATGTCGCCGTCGTGGGGTGTCTACGCGGGGTACGAACTCTGCGAGAACACCCCCGCGAAGCCCGGCAGTGAGGAGTACCTTGACTCCGAGAAGTACGAGCTGAGGCCCAGGGACTGGGAGGCGGCCGAGCGGGAGGGCCGCACCATCGCCCCGCTGATCACCCTGCTCAACCGGATCAGACGGCGGCATCCCGCGCTTCAGCAACTGCGCGACATCCATTTCCACCACGCCGACAATGACGCGGTCATCGCGTACAGCAAGCGGGCGGGCACGGACATCGTTCTGGTGGTCGTCAACCTCGACCCTCACCACACCCAGGAGGCGACGGTCTCGTTGGACATGGAACGGCTCGGCCTCGAACGGCATGAGACCGTTCCGGTGCGCGACGAGCTCACCGGCGAGACCTATCACTGGGGCAGCTCCAACTATGTGCGCCTGGAGCCGGGTGTCACACCCGCGCACATCGTGGTGCTGCGACCGTCCCCGCCGATCGGAGGGTCACCCACATCATGATCGTCAATGAGCCCGTCCACGACACGTTCGAGGACACCCCGGTCAAGGACCGCGATCCCGACTGGTTCAAGCGGGCCGTCTTCTACGAGGTCCTGGTGCGTTCGTTCCAGGACAGCAACGGCGACGGCATCGGAGACCTCAAGGGCATCACGGCCAAACTGGACTATCTCCAGTGGCTCGGGGTCGACTGCCTCTGGCTGCCGCCGTTCTTCAAGTCGCCTCTGCGCGACGGCGGCTACGACGTGTCCGACTACACGTCGGTGCTCCCCGAGTTCGGCGATCTGGCCGACTTCGTGGAGTTCGTCGACGCCGCGCACCAGCGCGGAATGCGCGTGATCATCGACTTTGTCATGAACCACACGAGCGATCAGCACGAGTGGTTCCAGGAGTCCCGCAAGGACCCCGAAGGCCCGTACGGCGACTACTACGTCTGGGCCGACGACGACAAGCAGTTCCAGGACGCCCGGATCATCTTCGTCGACACGGAGACCTCCAACTGGACCTTCGATCCGGTGCGCAAGCAGTACTACTGGCACCGCTTCTTCTCCCACCAGCCCGATCTCAACTACGAGAACCCGGCGGTGCAGGAGGAGATCATCTCCGCGCTGCGCTTCTGGCTGGACCTGGGCATCGACGGCTTCCGGCTCGACGCCGTGCCGTATCTGTACCAGCAGGAGAACACCAACTGCGAGAACCTCCCGGCCACCCACGCCTTCCTCAAGCGGGTGCGCAAGGAGATCGACGCCAACTACCCGGACACGGTGATCCTCGCCGAGGCCAACCAGTGGCCAGAGGATGTCGTCGACTACTTCGGGGACTACACCCTGGGCGGCGACGAATGCCATATGGCGTTCCACTTCCCGGTGATGCCGCGGATCTTCATGGCCGTACGGCGCGAGTCCCGCTACCCGGTCTCGGAAATCCTGGCGAAGACCCCGGCGATCCCGACCAACTGCCAGTGGGGCATCTTCCTGCGCAACCATGACGAGCTGACCCTCGAAATGGTCACGGACGAAGAGCGCGACTACATGTACGCGGAGTACGCCAAGGATCCGCGGATGCGCGCCAACATCGGCATCCGGCGCCGGCTCGCCCCGCTGCTGGACAACGACCGCAACCAGATCGAGCTGTTCACCGCGCTGCTGCTGTCGCTGCCCGGCTCCCCGATCCTCTACTACGGGGACGAGATCGGCATGGGCGACAACATCTGGCTGGGCGACCGGGACGCCGTCAGAACGCCGATGCAGTGGACCCCCGACCGGAACGCGGGCTTCTCCTCCAGCGACCCCGGCCGGCTCTATCTGCCGACGATCATGGACCCGGTCTACGGCTACCAGGTCACCAATGTGGAGGCGGCGATGGCCTCGCCGTCCTCGCTGCTGCACTGGACCCGGCGGATGATCGAGATCCGCAAGCAGAACCCGGCCTTCGGGCTCGGTTCGTACACCGAGCTGCCGTCGTCGAACCCGGCGGTGCTGGCCTTTCTGCGCGAGGCGCCCTCCCCGCAGGGCAACAGTGACGATCTGGTGCTCTGCGTCCACAACTTCTCACGCTTCGCACAGCCCACGGAGCTGGACCTGACGCAGTTCAACGGGCGCCATCCGGTGGAGCTGATCGGCGGCGTGCGCTTCCCCGCCATCGGGGAGTGGCCGTATCTGCTGACGCTCGCGGGCCATGGCTTCTACTGGTTCCGGCTGCGGAAGGACGGCCTGCCGGGCGTCACCTCGTAACGCCGCAGCCCGGTACGAGGCTCCCGTGCGAGGCGGTTTCCGCCGCCCCGCACGGGGCACGCTGTTTGTCCATAGGGAATCGAGAATCTGTACGGACAGAATCGAGCCCGTACGGATCATCCTCACCCGACACGTCCCGCACAGCCGGACAGCCATTGCCGCAATCCGGGACACTCTGCGCATCCTGTGGTGTGCCCGGGGAAAGGACGCGATGCCATGTCGAAGGCTGCATCCACCCGGACTACCCCGTGCCTCGTCACCGCCACGCCCGCTGCCTCACCAGCCGCGTCGTCCGCGCTGTCGCCCGCCGACGCGAGGGCGCTCGTCGGCTCGCTCGCCCCGCTGTTCCATGACTGGCTGCCCCGCCAGCGCTGGTTCGCGGGCAAGGGCCGGCCGGTCACCGGCTTCGTACCGCTGGCGGTCACCGAGCTGCTGCCGATGACCGCGGGGGGTCCGGGGCTGCTGCATCTTCTCGTACGGGTCGAACAGCGCAGCGCGCAGGGCCCGCCGCCGGCGATTCCCTCCTCCACCCCCGCGGGTGCCACGTCCTCGGCGGCGTGCGGCACGGCCGCGGGCGGCGACTGCTACCAGCTTCTGCTCGGGGTGCGCAAGGCGCTGCCTCCGGCGCTGGCTTCCGCGCTGATCGGCCACTCCGCGCAGGGACCGCTGGCCGGGCGCACCGTCTACGAGGGCCTGCACGATCCGCGGCTGGCCGAACTGCTGCTGGAGCGGCTACGGACGCCCGGCGCGCTGGGGCCGCTGCGCTTCGACCGCGCGGGCACCCTGCCGGCGGGGCTGACCGGGCGGCTGCTCGACGCCGAGCAGTCGAACTCGTCCCTGGTGTACGGGGACGCCTTCATCCTCAAGATCCTGCGGCGCGTCTTCCCCGGGCCCCACCCCGATCTGGAACTGCCGCTCGCGCTGGCGGCCGAGGGGTGCGAGCGGGTGCCCGCGCCCGTCGCCTGGTTCGAGGCGGCCGACCCGTCGGGCAGCGGCGACTCGCTCACCCTCGGCGTGCTCCAGCCGTTTCTGCGCGGCTCCCAGGACGGCTGGCAGCTCGCGCTCGGCGCGCTGGCCAGGGGCCGGGACTTCACCAAGGAGGCGCGGGCGCTGGGCCGGGCCACCGCCGAGGTGCACACCGCGCTCGCCGCGGCGCTGCCCACCGTCACCCTGGGGCGGCGGCAGACCGCGCAGCTCGCGGAGGGGATGGCCGAGCGGCTGGAGGCGGCGGCGCAGGCGGTGCCGGTGCTCATGCCGTACGTACCGGGGCTGCGCACCGCGTTCGACGCGCTCGCCGGTCTGGACGAGGCGGGGCGCGGCAGACCTGCCCAGCGTGTGCACGGCGATCTGCATCTCGGACAGACCCTGCGCTCGCCGGACGGCCGCTGGTCGGTCATCGACTTCGAAGGCGAGCCTGCCAGGCCGCTGGCCGAACGCCGCCGCCCGCAGCCGCCGGTCCGCGATGTCGCGGGCATGCTCCGCTCCTTCGACTACGCGGCCCGCTCGCACGAACCCTGGCGCCCGGACTGGGCGGCGCGCTGCCGGGCCGCGTACTGCGAGGGGTACGCGCTGGCCTCGGGCACCGACCCGCGCGCGGAGCCGGAGCTGCTGCGTGCGTACGAGACGGACAAGGCGGTCTACGAGGTGCTGTACGAGGCCAGGCACCGGCCCGACTGGCTGCCGGTCCCGATGGCCGCGATCCGGCGGCTGGCCGGAGACGCCTGAAACGGCGGTCCGGCGCGGGGACACCCCGTGACCGACCCTCCGTGACCGGCCACCGGCGCGGGCGGCGGGAGCGGTGCCGTACCGGCAGGGCACCGGCCGGAGCCGCCCAACCCACCCTTTATCCCCCTGATCCCCTTCATCCGCCCGACACGCCTCATCCGTCCGAGCCGCCCGATCCCCTCCCGTCCACCCAGCCCCGTCCGTCCAGCTCCGTCCGTCCAGTGCGACACCGCCGTAGCACCGCCGAGGAGGCAGCCCCCGTGACCGCCCGCACGCCGTCCGACCGTCCTTCGGAGCCCACGCTCCCCACCACCTCCGTCCCCGCTCCGGCCGCCGGGGCGGGGAAGAAGCCCGCGCGCCGCAAGCGCCCGCAGGACTCCGGTGCCGCCGCCCCGCCGCCGCGCGAGGATCCCGGCGGGCGTACGGAGGCGGTGCGGGCCGCGCCCGCGCTGGACGACACGGACCGGGAGCGGCTGCTCAACGGCTCGCACCACGATCCGCACGCGCTGCTGGGCGCGCACCCGGTGGCGGACGGTGTGCTGTTCCGGACGCTGCGGCCGTACGCGCGCGGCGTGACCGTCGTGACCGGGAAGCCCGCCGCCCGGAAGTCCGCGGGGGGCGCCGCCGTACGGGTCGGGCTGCACGACGACGGCGACGGCTTCTTCTCCGGGATCCTGCGGCTGGAAACCGCCGGAGCCGTCGAAGCAGCCGTACCGGAGTACACGCTCCTCGTCCGCTACAGCGACACCACCGAGCCGCTCGACGAGCTGGAAGTACAGGATCCGTACCGTTTCCTGCCCGCGCTCGGCGAACTCGATCTGCATCTGATCGGCGAGGGCCGGCACGAGGAACTGTGGCGGGCCCTCGGTGCCCGGACCATGACCCACCAGGGCGTGGCCGGCACCCGCTTCACCGTCTGGGCGCCCAATGCCCGGGGCGTACGGATCTCCGGCGACTTCAACTACTGGGACGGCACCGCCCTGCCGATGCGCTCGCTGGGCTCCACCGGGGTGTGGGAGCTGTTCGTACCGGGGATCGGCGAGGGCGCGCTGTACAAGTTCGACATCACCCGCCCGGACGGTTCGCACACCCTGCGCGCCGACCCGATGGCGCGGCGTACGGAGGTGCCGCCCGCGACGGCCTCCGTGGTCACCGAGTCGCACCATGTGTGGCGCGACGAGCAGTGGCTCAAGCACCGCGCCGACCGCCCGGTGCACGAGGCGCCGTTCTCGGTGTACGAGGTCCATCTCGCGTCCTGGCGCCCCGGTCTGACATACCGTCAGCTCGCCGCGCAGCTCCCCGCGTATGTCCGTGACCTCGGTTTCACCCATGTCGAGCTGATGCCGGTCGCCGAGCATCCCTTCGGCGGTTCCTGGGGCTACCAGGTCACCGGCTTCTACGCGCCGACCTCCCGGATGGGCACCCCCGACGACTTCCGGTATCTCGTCGACGCGCTGCACCGCGCGGGCATCGGTGTGATCGTCGACTGGGTGCCCGCCCACTTCCCCAAGGACGACTGGGCGCTGGCGCAGTTCGACGGCCGGCCGCTGTACGAGCACGGCGACCCGCGGCGGGCCGAGCACCCCGACTGGGGAACGCTGGAGTTCGACTACGGCCGCACGGAAGTCCGTAACTTCCTGGTCGCCAACGCCGTGTACTGGTGCGAGGAGTTCCATGTCGACGGGCTGCGGGTCGACGCGGTCGCCTCGATGCTCTACCTCGACTACTCGCGCGAGGAGGGCCAGTGGACGCCCAACGAGCGTGGCGGGCGCGAGAATCTGGACGCCGTTGCGTTCCTCCAGGAGATGAACGCGACCGTCTACCGCCGCTGCCCGGGGGTGGTGACCATCGCCGAGGAGTCCACCGCCTGGAACGGGGTCACCCGCGCCACCCACCATGTGGGCCCCGACGGCTTCGGCGGGCTCGGCTTCGGGCTGAAGTGGAACATGGGCTGGATGCACGACTCGCTGGACTATGTCTCCAAGGAGCCGGTGCACCGGAAGTACCACCACGGCGAGATGACCTTCTCCATGGTGTACGCGTACAGCGAGAACTACGTCCTGCCGATCTCCCACGACGAGGTCGTGCACGGCAAGCGCGCGCTGGTCTCGAAGATGCCGGGCGACTGGTGGCAGCAACGCGCCAATGAGCGCGCCTACTTGGGCTTCATGTGGGCCCATCCTGGCAAGCAACTCCTCTTCATGGGACAGGAGTTCGCGCAGGGCGCCGAGTGGTCGGAGGGGCATGGCCCGGACTGGTGGGTGCTCGATCCGTCGTACGAGGCCGAGGCCGACCACCGGGGCGTACGCGATCTGGTGCGCGATCTCAACAAGGTGTACGCCGCGACGCCCGCGCTCTGGGAGCGGGACACCGTGCCGGAGGGCTTCGCGTGGGTCGACGGCGACGCGGCCGACGACAATGTCTTCGCCTTCCTCCGCTTCGACGCGGACGGCTCGCCGCTGCTGGCGGTCTCGCACTTCTCGCCGGTGGTGCGGCAGCGGTACCGGCTCGGTGTTCCGGAGGAGTTCGCGGCCTGGACGGAGATCCTGAACACGGACGCGGCGCGGTACGGCGGCAGTGATGTGCTGAACGCGGAGCCGCTGAAGCCGGAGCCGGTGGCGGCGCACGGCCGGCCGGAGAGCATCCAGCTCACACTGCCGCCGCTGGCGACGGTGTGGCTGCGGCCGGTCTGAGGGTTCCGTACGGTGCCGCCCCGCCGGGATCGCTCCGGCGGGGCGGCACCGTACGGTTCACGGTCGGCGCGCTCAGATACGTACGATTCCCAGCCGCTGGGTGGCCCGGGTCAGCGCCACATAGAGGTCGTTCGTGCCGCGCGGCGAGGCGTTCAGGATGCCGTCCGGGTCGGCGACGATCACCGTGTCGAACTCCAGGCCCTTCGCCTGGCGCGCGCCGAGCAGGACCACCGGTCGGGTGAGATCGGGCTCGGCTCCCCAGGAGGCGTCCGGGAGTTGTGCCGCGAGAGCGGGCAGCAGGGTGGTCGGGGCGATCACCGCGAGACGGCCCTCGCCCGGGTGCGCCAGCGCCGGATCCGAGGTCAGCGCGGCGGCCGTGGACACCAGAGCCGAGGGTTCCACCGTACGGACGAGGGGTGCGTGGCCGGTCGACCGTACCGACTTGGGGGGTTCGAAGAGCGGGTCCGCGGTCCGCCGCACCTCGGCCGCGACCTCCATGATCTCCACCGGCGTACGGTAGTTGACCCCGAGCCGCACCAGCCGCCAGCGGTCGCGGACGTACGGCGCGAGGATCTGCCGCCAGGAGTCGCAGCCCGCCGCGTCGCCGGTCTGGGCGGGGTCACCGACCAGGGTCATGGAGCGGCTGGGGCAGCGGCGCATCAGCAGCCGCCAGGCCATGGCGGAGAGTTCCTGCGCCTCGTCCACGACGATATGGCCGAAGGCCCAGGTGCGGTCGGCGGCGGCCCGTTCGGCGGCGCTGCGGTGGTCGGCCTCCTCCTGCCGGTCCGCGAACCGTTCGGCGTCGATGATGTCGTGCGCGGCGAGCACCTCGGACTCCTGGTCCTCGAACTCGTATGTCTTCGAGCCCTCGGAGAGGTCGAGCACGCCCTGCGCGTAGGCGATCCGGTCCTGGCGTTCGGCCTCGGCCGCGGCGCGGGCGGCGCTGTCGTCCTCGCCGAGGAGTTCGGCGGCCTCGTCGAGCAGCGGTACGTCGGCGGGGGTCCAGGGGCCGTCGGTCCTGCGGATCAGCTCGGCGTCGCCGTCCGGCAGGCGGGTGGGCTCGGCGAGGAAGTCGGCGATCAGCCGCTGCGGGGTGAGGAGCGGCCAGAGTTCCTCGATCGCGGCGTGCACCTCGCGGCTGGTGGCGATCTCCTTGCCGAGCTGGGCGATGTCGTCCGCGCCGAGCAGGTTCCCGCCGCCGAGCGGATCGGCGCCGAGCCGTTCCGCGAGCTGCTCGGTGAGGGCGTCGATGACATGGAAGGCGAAGTGCGGGCGCGCCAGATTGTGCGGAAGGCCGGTCTCCCGGGCGTGCCAGCGGGCGTCCTCGGCCATGGCGCGGTCGAGGAAGAGCGTTCCGTATCCCTCGTGGGCGATCTCGGTGGCGCGGTGGGGCACGGTCTGCCGGTCGCGCACCACCGCGGTCAGCACCTCGGCCATCGAGGCGCGGCCCTTGATCTCGGCCGCCGCGGGCGTGTCCGTACCGGTGGCCCGTACCCCCGGGAACAGTTCGCCGACCGTCGCCAGCAGCACTCCGGTCTCACCGAGCGAGGGCAGCACCTCGCCGATGTAGCCGAGGAAGGCCGGGTTGGGGCCGACGATCAGCACGGCGCGGCGGGCGAGCTGCTCGCGGTGGGCGTAGAGGAGATACGCGGCCCGGTGCAGCGCGACCGCGGTCTTGCCGGTGCCGGGGCCGCCCTCGACGACCAGCACGCCCCGGTGCGGCGCGCGGATGATGCGGTCCTGCTCGGCCTGGATGGTCTGGACGATGTCGCTCATCCGGCCGGTGCGGACGGAGTTGAGCGCGGAGAGCAGGACGGCGTCGGCGTCCGGGTCCTCGAAACCGGTGCGGGTGGTGTCGGTGAGATCCATGATCTCGTCGTGGAGCGCGGTGACGCGGCGGCCCTGGGTGGTGATGTGGCGGCGCCGGCGCAGGCCCATGGGGGAGAAGCCGGTGGCGAGATAGAAGGGGCGGGCGACGGGGGCGCGCCAGTCGATGAGGAGAGGGGTGCGGTCCTCGTCGTCGAGACGTATTCCGATTCGTCCGATGTGGTGGACATTGGTACCCGGATGAGCGCCCTGGGCTGCGCCGTCGGGTACGTCTTCCTTCCGGGCGGCGTCCTCGTACCGGATGGCGTCCTCGTCGCGCAGGTCGATACGGCCGAAGCAGAGTCCGGTCTCGACGGCGTTGAGGGTGGAGAGGCGATGGGACTGCTCCGCGACGCTGATGTCCCGCTCCACCCGGGCCTGCCGTACGGTCGTGACCTGGCCGGCCGACGCCTCCATGGCGGTCTCGGCCTGCTCCCGGAGGGCGTCGAGGCGCTCGTAGAGGACAGAGATGAATTGCTGCTCATTCCGCAATTCGTCGGCGGATTCCCGCTTGGATTCCCTGGTTGACAATTCAGCCCCTGTCCGATACGCTGCATTCCATTGAGTTCCCCTGGGCCTGCCCACCGAATCATCCGAGTCTTGCGTGTCATCCGCATCGTCCGCCGAGTCGGTGGAACCGGCTGAATCAGGCCATGCAAACACTCAATATACGCAGGCGAATACCCCGGCCGTCAATTCGGACCGGGGATTTTTTCTGGGCATCGCCGGACGGCTCGGACGGATCCCGGGGCGGACGGATCCCCGGGACGGGCGCGCGGTCGCGCCGTCCGGGCCCGGGGACGCGGGCCCGGACGGCGCGATGCCGAAACGGGGTCTCACCACCGGATCGGTCCCGGGGTCAGCACACCCAGAGGCCGTCGGCCTTGTCGTTGTTGGCACTGCCCACGTTCGAGCTGGCGGAGGGGGCCGTGGAGGTCCACAGGACCACCCAGGCGTTGACGCCGTTCCAGTTGTAGACCGTCGTCTGGGTCCCCGACGACTGGTTGTTGTGCCAGGAAGTGGTCTGGTCGTTGAAGCCCCAGTCGGCGAGGTTGACGAAGTTGCAGTCGGACCAGGTCAGACGGCGGCCGTCGAAGTTGGCGTGCTCGTACAGGCACGTCCAGAGATAGCTGCAGTTCGGTGAGCCCGCCGGTGCGAACGCCTCGCCGACGGCGCGTGCCTTCTTCTCGCCGGGCAGCGGGAAGGTCATCACCGCCTTGCCGCCACGCCAGGAGATCTCGTTGAGACCGGTCTGCTCGCCACCGGGTACGGCGGCGAGCTGAGCGTCCACCTCGCGCTGGAGGCCGGCGGCCTCCGCCTTGTCGAGGCCCGCCTGAGCGGCTTGCGCCGCGAAGGCCGGCTGGACCGAGGTGGACGCGGAGGTCGGGCCCGCCAGGCCCATGACCGCCATCGCGGCCGCCGCCAGGGCGACGGACCACTTCGTGAATCTGTGCACGAGAACCCTCGATTCATCGGTACGGAAGTTTGATCCGAAGTACTTCGGTATTTCCGAGGCCCGACATTGCCAGCAGTTCCATCCGGTGGCCATGATGTTTCGGCACACCTCAAAGACGCTGGTCAGCCGAGAGGAATAGCGTGCTCCGTATTCATTTCACCGATGCCGACCTGGCCCGTACACGAATTGCCGCCACGGCCGATCCCCTCTGGGAGATCGTGAGCAGCCTGCACCGCTTCCAGACCAGGAAAGGCCGATGGGCATACACCGACTGGTACCACGATGCCTGTACGCGTATCCGGGAACGTGATCTGGAGAGGACAGTGCGCTCCCTGCTGATACCGGTCGCGCCCAGAGCCGCTTATTATCCCGACTTCCTCACTCCGGCCGAGGGATCCGACGGTCTCAGGGCCGGATTGGCGGCCATTCTGCGGACACCTGGCGAACGGGTCCGGCGTGAAGTGCAGGTCATGGCGCGGGTCAGCGGAGCACCGGCGTGGACATCGCGTCTCGCGGAGACAGGGATGCGCGAAGAACTGGTAAAGGCGCTACGCAGTTATCACGAGGCTGTCATAGCCCCGCACAGTGATCGCATCCAGGCGCATGTGGACGCGGAGCGTTCCTTGCGGACCCGTCCTTTGATGGACCACGGAACGGACGGGCTGCTGCGCAGTCTGCGGCCGGTCATGGAATGGAATCCGCCGGTCCTGCACGTCCCGTGCGCCGGCTGGACGAGAGATCTCCATCTGGGGGGACGCGGACTTCTTCTTGTGCCTTCGTACTTCTGCTGGCAGCAGCCCGTCGCTCTGGCGGACCACGAACTGCCTCCCGTGGTCGTCTATCCAATTGTGCGTCAAGCGCCCGCGCGCAGAAGAACGTCCGGCACTCACCGGGTTTCCGCACTGGAATCCCTCATAGGGCAGAGGCGTGCCGCCGTTCTCCTGGCCACCGGGACGGGCGAGACCACCGGCGGGCTCGCGCGTGCCGCGGGTATCTCCGCGTCCGCGGCCAGCCAGCACACCAGGGCACTGCGGGACGCCGGTCTGATCACCAGCCGGCGTGTGGCCAACTCCGTCCTCCACACGCTGACTCCGCTCGGAGCGGCGCTCATCAGCCCGCCTTCCGCGGAGGGGCAGTGGCAGGGGGCGGCGCTGGACGCGAACGCATGAGGGGAGCCATGAGGCGAGCGAGGCGGCCGGGCCGGGAGACCGCGCCGCGCTGGGAGACCGCGCCGCGCTGGGAGTCGGAAGACTTGTCCGGGAGCCGGGAACCGGGAACCGGGAGCCGGGAACCGGGAACCGGAAGCCGGGAATCGGGAGCCGGAAGCCGGAAGCCGGAAGCCGGGAATCGGGAGCCGGAAGCCGGAAGCCGGAAGCCGGGAATCGGAGGCCTTGTCTCCCCGGGAATCGGGAGCCTTGTCTCGTCGCGGCCCGGCTCCGTTTCCGGCAGGTGTCAGGCGCGGTCCGGCTCGTCCGCCAGCCCCTCGTCCAGCTCCTGGAGCAGCCTGCGCTTCGGGCGGGCGCCGACCATCGATTTCACCGGCTCGCCCGCGCGGAAGAGGATGAGCGTGGGCATCGCGAGGACGCCGTAGCGGGTGGTGGTCAGCGGGTTGGTGTCCACATCGAGCTGTACGACCTTGACGCGGGCGGCCTCCTCCTCGGCCACGGCGCTCAGGACGGGGGCGAGCTGGCGGCACGGCGGGCACCAGTCGGCGGTGAACTCGACCAGGACCGGGAGGCCGGCCTTCAGCACCTCGTCGTCGAAGTCGGTGTCGGTGACGGAGTCGACGCCCGCCGCCCTGGCGCCGGTTGCTCCGGCGCCCGTTGCCTTGATCATTTGTGTTCTCCCTCGTTCATGGGGTCTTGTGCGGTGGGTACGGTCAGCTCGCAGCGGGGCGGGGGCGCGGTGGCCCGCATGACCTCCGCCCGTACGACCTCCGCCCGCACGGCTTCGGCCTGGGCGGCTTCGGCCAGTGCGGCTTCGGCCTGGGCGAGTTGCGCCCCGACCTGGGCCCGGACCGACTGGAGCTGGTCGATCAGACTGTCCAGTTCGGCGAGCTTGCGCCGGTAGACGGCGAGCGAGGCCGGGCACGAGTCCCCGGCCGGGTGCCCGGCGCGCAGGCACTCCACGAACGGCCGGGTCTCCTCCAGATCGAACCCGAAGTCCTGAAGGGTCCTGATCTGCCGGAGCAGCCGGAGATCGCTCTCGTCGTACGTGCGGTATCCGTTCACCGCGCGCCGTGCGGGCAGGAGCCCGCGGGACTCGTAGTAGCGCAGAGTCCGGGCGGTGGTTCCGGCCCGCTCCGCCAGCTCACCGATTCGCATGCGGTCGACCGTAATCCTTGACGCCGACGTCAGGGCAAGGGCCGGGGACATCGCCCCCGGGTGGGCCGGCCAAAGCCATTGACGGCTACCCGGCGCGGCACTACAAGACGTACTGAGAGCGCTCTCAGAGTTGTGGGTTCCAGATCCCGGGATCCTCCTCGGCACGCACCATCCTCACCGGAGGTGTTTCCTTGAGAACGAGCCGCATCAGACACACTCCCCGTACCCCCCTCCTCGCCGCGGCCCTCGCCCTGGCCGTCGCGCTGGCGGGCTTCATCGGGCTGACGGGCGCGGGCACCGCGCAGGGCGCCATTCCGCCCGCCCCCGGCTGGACCGTCCAGTGGAGCGACGACTTCAACGGTCCCGACCGGGCCCTTCCGTCCACCGCCGACTGGCAGATCGACACCGGTCACGGCTACCCCGGCGGGCCCGGCAACTGGGGCACCGGCGAGATCCAGAACTACACCGCGAGCCCCGACAACCTGAGTCTCGACGGCAACGGCAATCTCCGTATCACCCCGCTCAGGGACGGCGCGGGCAACTGGACCTCGGCCCGTATCGAGACCAGGCGCGCCGACTTCAAGGCCCCGGCGGGCGGCACCCTCCGTATCGAGGGCCGGATCCAGATGCCGAACGTCACCGGGGCCGCGGCCGCCGGCTACTGGCCCGCCTTCTGGGCGCTCGGCTCGCCGTACCGCGGGAACTACTGGAACTGGCCGGGCATCGGCGAGTTCGACATCATGGAGAACGTCAACGGGATCAACTCCGTCTGGGGCGTGCTGCACTGCGGGGTCAGCCCGGGCGGCGCGTGCAACGAGACCACCGGGCTCGGCGCCAACCGGCCCTGCCCCGGGGCCAGTTGCCAGTCGGCGTTCCACACGTACCGGTTCGAGTGGGACCGCTCGGTCGCGCCGAACGAGCTGCGCTGGTACGTGGACGAGCAGCTCTACCACTCCGTACGGCAGGACCGCGTCGACGCGGTCACCTGGGCCAATATGACCGAGCACGCCGGGTACTTCCTGCTGCTCAATGTGGCGGTCGGCGGCGCGTTCCCGGACGCGCTGGGCGGCCCGACCCCGACGGCGGCGACCGTGCCCGGCCGGCCGATGCTCGTCGACTATGTCGCCGTCTGGACCCGCGGCGGCGGCTCGCCCCCGACCGATCCGCCGACGGACCCGCCGCCTTCGGGGACCTCGACGCTGTACCCGGTGGCGGGCTCCGGCCTCGGCGCCTCCTCCGGCTCCGCCACCACGGCCACGCTCGCCTCGGCGGGCGGCGCCAACTACGACGGCACACCGCACAGCCCACAGGTCTTCACCTCAAGCGGTATCACCCGCGCGTACAACGGCGGCTCGACGCAGTTCGACCTCTTCGTCGACTCGGGCGCGACGGTCGGCAACGGGCAGCAGGTGCGGGTGAGTTACGACCGTACGGGCGACGGCTCCTGGGACCGTACGGAGACATACACGTACTACGCGACCGATCCGATCCCCGGCTATGAGCACTACACCCAGGCGAGCGGCCTGAAGTCGGCGACCGGATCGCACGGCGACCTCACCAACGGCAAGGTCCGTATCGAGGTCTGGAACGCCATCGGCAACGGCACCAGCACACTCGGCATCGGCAACCAGTCGGTGATCCGGATCCCGTTCGGCTGAGCGGACGCGGGGCGCGGGGCGGCGCCCGGCGACGACCGGGGACCGCGACCGGGGACCGGCTCGTACGGACGTATCGGTGTCCGTACGAGCCGGTTCCGGCGGTTCCAGCGGTTCCGGCGGTTCCGGCGGTCCCGGCGGTCCCGGCGGTCCCGGTGATTCCGGTGATCACGCCGCTCGTGCGGCCCGTCAGAGCCGTGTGCGCACGAGACCGATGAGCTTTTCCGCGGTCGGACGGTCGGATTCGTCCGTGACACTCGTGACCACCTGGAGCGTGCAGGCACGGTCGTCCACGACGAACTCGGCCATATTGCCGGAGCCGAAACTGATGCCGTCAGGGCCGTCGGCGCCGGAATCCGACTGACCCGGAACAGCCGTGCCGGGCGAGCCGATGCTCAGTGTGACGGAGTGGTAGGTGTCGGGGTTCTCCCACAGACACACGCTCTCCCCCACCCCGCCATCGGGCCGGCCGCCGTCGTTCTTGCCGATGACCGGCGTGATCTCCGCGGGCTTGAGCAGCGTGCACGCGTCGACCTTCGCGTCCGACGCCGCGTCCGCGGCATCAGGTTCTCTGCTCGCCGAGGGTCTCGAAGCCTGGTCGCCGGGCGTCCGAGTGTCCGTGGCCGTGTCCGAACCACAGGCGGCCACTGTCGGCACCAACAGGAGCACCAGGCAGGCCGCAGCCAGAGATGAACGCTTCACGGATGATCCTCCAATTCGCCACCCCCGGCCCCCGCCGGGACAACGTCAATGACGGCTCCGCCCGAGGCCCGGGTTGCGGCGGTGCGTGCCAGTTACGTGCGAGAACTGTCACCGGACAGCCACCGCTCCCGCCATGTCGGCGGAGACCGACGGGGACCGGCGCGGCGGGAAACCATGGATCGGCGTCGCGAGTTCGCATCCGACGCGGTGGACGGCGTTCGGACCATCGGTACAGCCGTCAGCCGGCCAGGCCCCGGCTCCTGTTGGTTACTGTCCGCTCATCGGGAGATCAGCTCGCGGCCATGGCTTGACTCGCGCTTTCAGCCTTGGACGGACGCTCGATCGTCGCTCGTCATCTCATGTCTGCCCGGCTTGACGCGCTTCTGACTAGCGTCGTCGTTGTATAAGCCATCGACCCGGGAAGAACCCTTATGTCCATCAGCAGTGACAATCAGTCACAAGAGCCGGCCGGACAGAGCCGGCGAGGTTTTCTGCGCAACACGGCACTGGCAGGCGCGGGAACGGCGGTCGTGGGAGTCGGCGTGGCCGCGCTCGGCGCCACGCCCGCGTCCGCCACGGACGTCACCAACAGCGGCAGGACCGGCAGGACCGGCACATGGAAGCCGGATCCGACCGCCCTCCAGTTCACCCTGGCCGTCATGCCGGACACCCAGTTCCTGTACTGGGGCAGCCAGGACAGCGTCAACCGGACGCCGCAGGAGGAGTCGTTCCGGTACATCATCGACAACAGCGGGAACGCCGACAACAACATCGTGTTCATGGCGCACCTCGGTGACATGACACAGGACGCCGACGCGTCGTCCTTCGAGCAGGTCGACAAGGCCTTCGCCGTGCTGGACTCGCACGGTGCCGCGTACAGCGTGCTCGCCGGCAACCATGACGTGACCGGCGACGACAGCCGCGGCGACACGCCGTATCTGCGGACCATGGGCCCGCAGCGGTTCAAGCGCTCCAAGACGTTCGCCGGATCGGATCCGACCGGTTACAACACCGCGCACATCTTCCAGGCCGCCGGCCTCTCATGGCTGGTGCTGGCCCTGGACTGGCGTACCACCGACCAGGGCTTCGCATGGGCCAACGATGTCATCAAGGCCCACCCGAAGATGCCGGTGATCCTCACGTCGCACGACATCGTCGCCTCTCCGTACGATGACAACGTTTTCCCGTACGAGTCCGGCGACCCGGAGGACAACGCCGTACTCTCCGGTTACGGCCAGACGGTCTGGGACAAGCTGATCAACGACAATGACCAGATCTTCCTGACCCTGAACGGCCACTACTGGCCGCCCGGGCGTACGACCAGGAAGAACGCCGCCGGCAATGACGTGCGCATGCACATCACGAACTACCAGAACCGCTACTTCGGCGGTGGCGGCATGATCCGGCTCTACCACTTCGACCTGGCCCGCGACACGATCGACGTCGAGACGATCAACCCGTGGATCCTGGCGCAGGAGCCGGAGTCCCGCTCCGAGTTGGCGGCCGAGCACGCCCGGATCACCGGCCCCGTCGACAACTTCTCGATCCCGATCGACTTCGAGAAGCGGTTCTCCGGCTTCATCCCGGTTCCGGTCCGGCCCGCCCGGCCGGCCGCCAAGGAGCTGGTGAGAGGCACGCTGGCGTACTGGCGCTTCGACGGGCAGGGCGCGCCCGGCACCCCGCTCACCGTGGGCCAGACGGTCCGCGATCTGTCCGGCAAGGGCAACGATCTGACGGTGGTGACCGTGCCGGGCACCGCCGCCGACGCGCTGACCTGGTCCGACGACCACCACCCCGACCAGCCGGGGCATGCCAGCCTGAAGTTCGCCGGTGGCAGGAACCCTGTCCACGGCACGTATCTGACCACCGGAGCGAAGGCTCCGCTGAACCGCGAGACGTTCTCCGCCGGGTACACGATCGAGACGTTCGTGATGCTGCCGCTGGACTGGGACTCCGGGAAGAACGGCAACGCGTCGATACTCAGCCGCCGGGGTTCGGCCGGGGCGGCCGGCAAGCACGGCAAGAACACCGACCCGAACGAGCCGCTGGCCCAGTTCGCTGTCACGAACAACGGCCGCGAGGCGCAGTTCAACCACTACCCGCTGAACAACACCTACCCGACGACCAACTGGGGTCACGGCATGGTGGAGCTCAAGTGGTGGCACCTGGCGGTGGTCAACGACGGCCGTCTCACCAGGCTGTACGTCGAGGGCGCCCCGGTCGTCGACAACCCGAACCGGCTCTCGGTCGGCCTCACCTCGCTCGGGCTGCCGTGGCTGGTGGGCGGCCACGAGTACGCGGGGGACATCGACGTCGTCTTCCACGGCAATGTCGGTGACATCCGCATCGTGAACCGTCCGCTGTCCATGAACGAGTTCCTGACCGCGAAGTAGACCCGACCGCCGAGCGACCGCCGAGCAGGGCAGTCGGCCCGGGCAAGGCGGTCAGCCCCGTCTCCCGTCTCCGGCCCGCCCGCCGGAGGCGGGAGACACTTCCGGTCCGCGCGCACCCATTTGCGTCGTCCGAGGCATACAGGCGAAAAGGGGGAGGTACCCATCCCTCGCTCGCAACGTCCGCCTCCTTGGCCGGATGACCGTACGCGCTCGTTATGGAGTACGCGATGACCGAAATTGGCGAAACAACCACCTGTCCATTCGATTTCAGCGAAGGTCTGGAATTCGATCCCCTGCTCGCGGAACTCATGTCCAGGAATCCGGTCACCCGGATCCGGCTGCCCTACGGCGACGCGGACGCGTGGCTGGTGACGGGGTTCGAGGGGGTGCGGCAGGTGACCACCGATCACCGGTTCAGCCGGGCGGCGATCACCGGGCGCAACTATCCGCGGCTGACGCCGGAGCCGATCGTCTCGCCGGAGTCGATCAATGTGATCGACCCGCCCCGCTCCACCCGGCTGCGCCAGCTCGCCTCGCAGGCGTTCACCAAGCGGCATGTGGACCGGATGCGGCCCGCCGTCGAGGCCATCGCCTCCCAGCTCCTGGACGAGATGGAGGAGCACGGCGCGCCCGCCGACCTCGTACACCATCTCTCCGACCGGCTCCCCCCGCACACCATCTGCGAGCTGCTCGGCATCGCGCCCGCCGACCGGCCCCGGATGCAGGAGTACGCGCACCAGCTCCTGTCCACCGGACAGAGCACCCGGCAGGCCGCGGCCGACGCGAAGTCGGCGCTGCGCGAGTACTTCGGCGGGCTGGTCAGCGAGCGGCGGCACAAGCCGGGGGACGATCTGATCAGCACCCTGGCCGCCGCCAAGGACGGCGACGACGCCTTCGACGACCAGGACCTCGCGGTCATGGCGCTGACCCTCATGCTGAGCGGGCACGACACGGCGACCTGCGAGATCAGCAATATCGCGTACATCCTGCTCGGCCGGCCCGATCTCATGGAGCAGGTACGGAACCGGCCCGCGGAGCTGACGCGGGTGCTGGACGAGCTGCTCCGCTTCATTCCGTTCCGCAAGGGCGTCGGCATTCCCCGTATCGCGACGGAGGACGTGGAGATCGAGGGCGTCACGATCCGCGCGGGCGACTTCGTCCATGTCTCGTATCTGACGGCGAACCGCGATCCGAAGAGGTTCACCGACCCGGATGTCATCGACCCGGACCGTACGCCCACCCCGCACATGACGTTCGGCTGGGGCGGACACCGCTGTATCGCGGCGCCGCTGGCCATGGCGGAGCTGGAGGCGGCGATCGGGGGGCTGGTGAACCGTTTTCCGCGGCTGCGGCTGGCGGTGCCGGCGGAGGAGGTGCGCTGGGACACGGAGACGATCCGGCGGTTCCCGATCGAGCTGCCGGTGAGCTGGTAGGGGGCGGGACCGGGGAAGGCACGCACCAACGGCCGTACGAAACGGGGTCCCGGGAACGTATCCGGGGCCCCGTACCCGTGCTCACCAGCGGGGTACGGCCGGTGTCGTCCAGTCGGGGTGGGCCACCCGCATCGCTGCGGCGTCGTCGCGGTCGCGCATGGTGCCGTCGTCGTCCAGCCACCGCCGGTGCAGTACGGCGAGCCGCTCGCGGTCGAGTTCGACACCGAGCCCGGGAAGGCCGGGCACGTCCAGACGCCCGTCGCGGAAGGCCAGCCGTTCCTTCGACGTGTCCGTGATGACGTCCTCGGTCTGCCAGGGGTAGTGGCTGTCGCAGGCGTAGTCGAGGTTCGGGACGGTGGCGGCGACATGGGTCATCGCGGCCAGGCTGATACCGAGGTGGGTGTTGGAGTGCATGGACAGGCCGACGCCGAACGTACGGCAGATCGCGGCCAGTTCACGGGTGTTGCGCAGCCCGCCCCAGTAGTGGTGGTCGCTCAGCACGACCTGCACCGCGCCGGTCGTGAACGCCTCGCGGATCTCGGGGAACGTGGTGACGCACATGTTCGTGGCGAGCGGGACGTCGGTGTGGGCGGCGACCTCGGCCATGTTCCGCGTACCGCTGGTGGGGTCCTCCAGGTATTCGAGCACGTCGCGCAGTTCGTCCGCGACCTTGAGCGAAGTCTCCACGGACCAGGCGCCGTTGGGATCGAGGCGGAGCGGCTGCCCGGGGAAACGGTGGGCGAGGGCGCGGACGGCGGCGATCTCCTCGGCGGGTTCGTACACGCCGCCCTTGAGCTTGAAGGAGGTGAACCCGTAGTCGCGGGCGAAGCGTTCGGCCTGCGCGACGATGCCGGACGGGTCGAGGGCGGCGCCCCAGTCGTCGGTCTCGCCCGTCACGCCGCCGGTGCCGGCCGGGCCGCCGGGGTGCGTGGCCCAGCGGTAGAAGAGGTACGCGCTGTACTCGACCCGGTCGCGGACCTTGCCGCCGAGCAGGGCGTGTACGGGCAGACCGGCGGCCTTGCCCCAGGCGTCCAGGCACGCCACCTCGAAGGCGGACACGACGGACAGGCGCAGCTTGTCGGCGGTCTGTACGCCACGGAGTCCGCCGACGTCGACGGAGTCGTCCACGCGGGAGGCGTCCACGGCGACCTGGTCGGCCAGCGCGAACAGCGCGTTCAGATCGGTGACCGGCCGCCCCGGCAGCCGCTCGGCCAGCGGGCGCGCCAGCTCCAGGTACTTGGTGTCCCCGTACGTCTCGCCGACACCGGTCACGCCGCCGGCGGTGACCACCTCGACGATCAGGCGGGGGGTGTACGGCTGGTGGACGCCCTGGGTGTTGAGGAGGGGCGGGTCGGTCACCAGGATGGGAGTGAGGCGGACGTCGGTGATGGTGAGCATGTGAGGCGTCTCCCTATGCGTGCGGCGTCCACGTACACGACTGGAGGCTAGGGATGTGAACTGGGTGAGTCAATGGGGGGTGCGTGGGCGGCGAGGGCTGGCGGGCCCACGTACGGCGTGAGTACCCGGCTGCGCAGTCGGCGCCCCGAGCAAAAACCAGCCCGTCCGGCGATTGAGGACAGACCCCCGACCGCCGGAACCCGGAAGACCGGCCCGTACGGAAGCGTCTCCGTACGGGCCGGTCTCCGGGGGAGCCGGGGCGGGGGGATGGCCCCGGCGGGGTGGGCCGGGGTTGGGGGGAGGAGCCCCGGCCTGGTCGGGAAGTGGGGGTGAGAAGAGAGGGGCAGCGGGTGGGGTCAGACCGCGGTCTTGTCCGGGGTGCGCTGGCCCGGGATCGTCGCGGCCGTGTCCTCCGCCCCGGCGTCCCCGTGCCCGTCGTCCAGCAGCGTCTTCTCGTCGAACGGGATCTCGCCCGCCAGGACCTGGTCCACCCGGGCCTTGTCGATCTCCTTCGTCCATGTGCCCACCAGGACCGTCGCCACCGCGTTGCCCGCGAAGTTCGTCAGTGCGCGGGCCTCGCTCATGAAGCGGTCGATGCCGACGATCAGGCCGACGCCGTCGACCAGTTCAGGACGGTGCGACTGGAGGCCGCCGGCCAGGGTGGCGAGGCCCGCGCCGGTGACGCCCGCCGCGCCCTTCGAGGCGATGATCATGAAGAGCAGGAGGGAGATCTGCTCGCCGATGGAGAGCGGGTCGCCCATGCCCTCGGCGATGAAGAGCGAGGCCATCGTGAGGTAGATCGCCGTACCGTCCAGGTTGAAGGAGTAGCCGGTCGGTACGGTGATGCCGACCACCGGCTTGCTCACGCCCAGGTGCTCCATCTTCGCGATCAGACGCGGCAGCGCGGACTCCGACGACGAGGTCGAGAGGATCAGCAGGAACTCGCGGCCCAGGTACTTCAGCAGCGAGAGGATGTTGAGACCCGCGATCACCCTCAGCAGCAGACCCAGAATGACGAAGACGAAGATCGCACAGGTGATGTAGAAGCCGATCATGATGATCGCCAGGGACTTCAGTGCGTCGAGGCCCGTCTCGCCGACCACCGCCGCGATCGCGCCGAACGCGCCGACCGGGGCCGCCCACATGATCATCGCGAGCATCCGGAAGACCAGGCGCTGGAGGTGTCCGATGCCACGCAGGACCGGCTCGCCCGCCGAGCCCATCGCCTGGAGTGCGAAGCCCGCCAGCAGGGCGACCAGCAGGGTCTGGAGGACCTGGCCCTCGGTGAAGGCAGACACCATCGTCGTCGGGATGATGCCCAGCAGGAAGTCCGCGGTGGACTCGCTCGCCCCCTCCGCCTGTGCCGCGCCCGCGCCGCGGGTGGCCTCGGTCAGGTGGAGGCCCGAGCCGGGCTCCAGGATGTTGCCGACGACCAGGCCGATGGCCAGTGCGACGGTCGACATCACCATGAAGTAGCCGAGCGCGAGCCCGCCGACCGCGCCGACCTTCGCGGCCTTTCTGACCGAGCCGACGCCCAGCACGATCGTGCAGAAGATCACGGGCGAGATCATCATCTTGATGAGGTTCACGAAGCCGGTACCGATCGGCTTCAGCTCGACGGCCACACCGGGAGCCGCGAAGCCCACCAGGATGCCGAGCGCGACGGCGGCGATCACCGCGATGTACAGATAGTGGGTGCGGTCCCGGCGTGCGGCCACGGGTCCTCCTTGACTCGTACCAGCGAATCCCCCCGTCCCTGTCCGTGGGGGTCCCGGCGACTATCCATCAGCATGTGATGCCGGTCACGGTTACGTTCATTTCGTTCATATGAATGCGGCGATGCAGACTTGCGCCATGCACCTGCCCCGGCCCCGCAGCCTCGCCGCCCAGCTCTTCGCCATGCAGGTCGTGCTGGTCGCCGCCGTTGTCGTGGGGTGCGCGCTCTTCGCGTACATCACCGGACGTGCCCACGCGGACGAGACCGCACGTAAGCAGGTTCTGGCCACGGCGCACGCGCTGGCCGATTCGCCCTCTGTACGGGAGGCCATCCGTACGCCTGATCCGACGGCCGTGCTCCAGCCGTACGCGGAACGGGTACGGCGCGACACCGGCATCGACTTCGTCACGATCATGAATCCCCGCGGTATCCGCTGGACCCACCCCGATCCGGCGCAGATCGGGATGCGCTTCCTGGGGCGTACGGCGCCGGCGCTGCGCGGGGAGACCTTCACCGAGACGTACACCGGTACGCTCGGCCCCTCGATGCGGGCGGTCACCCCGATCTGGGACGGCGGCCGGATCACCGGCCTGGTGAGCGTCGGCATCACCGTGGACCGGATCTCCTCCGAAGTGACCCGGCAGGTCAAGGTGCTGGCACTGGTGGCGGGCGCGGCGCTGGTGCTCGGCGGGCTCGGTACGTATGTGATCAACGCGCGGCTGCGCAGGCACACGCACGGGATGAACGCCGCTGAGCTGAGCAGGATGCACGACTACCATCAGGCCGCGCTGCACGCCGTACGCGAGGGGCTGCTGATGCTCGACGGCGGGCGCAGGATCGCCCTGATGAACGACGGCGGGCGCGAACTGCTGGGTCTGGACGACTCCGCGGTGGGCCGTCCCGTACCCGAACTCGGGCTGCCCGCGCCCCTCACCCGCGCGCTGCTCGACCCCGGGCCCCGGGTGGACGAGCTGCATCTCACCGCCGACCGGATCGTGGTCGTCAACACGCGGCCGGTGGTCGGCGGGGAGCGGCGCGGTACGGTCGTGACGCTGCGGGACCACACCGAACTCCAGGCGTTGTCGGGGGAGTTGGACTCGGAGCGCGGCTTCACACAGGCGCTGCGCTCGCAGGCCCACGAAGCGGCCAACCGGCTGCACACGGTCGTCTCGCTGATCGAACTGGGGCGGGTGGAACAGGCGGTGGAGTTCGCCACGGCCGAACTGGAGCTGGCCCAGGCGCTGACGGACCGGGTGGTCGGCGCGGTCGGCGAACCGGTGCTGGCCGCGCTGCTGCTGGGCAAGGCGGCGCAGGCGAACGAGCGCGGGGTGGAGCTGGTGCTGGCGGAGGACAGCCGTATCGACGACGGGGTGCTGCCCGCGACGCTCGCGCCGCGCGATCTGGTGACCATCCTGGGCAACCTGATCGACAACGCGGTGGACGCGGCGCAGGGCGGCGAGGGCGCGCGCGTGACGGTCACGGCGCTGGTGCGGGACGGTCAACTCCTGCTGGGCGTACGGGACACGGGGGCCGGCGTCGACCCGGCGGCCATGGACGAGGTCTTCCGCCGGGGCTGGTCCACCCGGGGCCCGGACCGCGGCCTGGGACTCGCCCTCGTACGCCAGTCGGTCCACCGCGCCCACGGCACGGTGACGCTGACACGGGGCGCGGAGGGCGGCGCGGAGTTCACGGTACGACTGCCGCTGAGCGCGGGCGAGGACCTGGTGGCGACGGTCCCGGAACAGCGGACGGCCGATACGGAAGCGGGGGCGGCGCCGGCCGGTACGGTCCCGGAGCCACGGCCGGCCGATACGGAAGCGGGGGTCGCGGTGGCCGGTATGGTCCCGCCGCAACGGGCGGCCGGTACGGATGAACCGGCCGCCCCCGTCGGGCCGGACGTCCCGGCGCCGCGGGAGGCTTCGGGCCCGGCCGGGCCCGGCACGGGACCGGCCCTGTCCGCCGGTACGGCCCCGGTGCGGGGCGGCCGTACGGGGCGCTCCCCCGGCGTCGGAGCCGCGCCGGACCACCGCGCCGAGCCCCCCGACGACGCCCCGCCGCCCGGCGCCGAGGTGACACCGTGAGCGTCAGACCGCCCATCCGGGTTCTCGTCGTCGAGGACGACCCCGTCGCCGCCGACGCCCATCAGCTCTATGTCGGGCGCGTCGCCGGGTTCGCCGTGGCGGGGGTCGCGCATTCGCGCGGGGAGGCCGCCCGGGTGCTGGAGCGGGCCGCCATCGATCTGATTCTGCTCGATCTGTATCTGCCCGACGGGCACGGGCTCCAGCTTCTGCGCGGGCTGCGGGCCGCGGGCCACCACGCCGATGTGATCGCCGTGACCTCCGCCCGCGACCTGGCCGTCGTACGGGAGGGTGTCTCGCTCGGGGTCGTGCAGTATGTCCTGAAACCGTTCACCTTCGCCACGCTCCGTGACCGCCTCACCCGCTACGCCGAGTTCCGCGCCGCCGCCGGGGAGGCCAGCGGGCAGGAGGAGGTGGACCGGGCGCTCGGGGCGCTCCGGGCCCCGCAGCCGTCGTCGCTGCCGAAGGGGCTGAGCGCGCCGACGCTGGAGGCGGTGACCCGTACCCTCCGCGCCTCCCCCGACGGGCTGACCGCCGCCGAGGCCGGTACGAAAGTCGGTATCTCGCGCATCACCGCGCGCCGCTATCTGGAGCATCTCGTCACCAACGGGCGTGCGGCACGCAGTCCGCAGTACGGGCAGGTCGGGCGGCCGGAGCTGCAGTACCGCTGGATCCCCGCGCCCCACTGAACGCCCCGCTGCGCGGCCCGCCGAACACCCCGTCGCGCCGGGGGGGCGCCAACTACTGGGCGCTGCACGGGGATTGACCATGGTAATGGCCCAGTCCTACGGTCGCCGGGCAGCCCCCTGTGGCTCAGAGGAGGTCGTGCCCGTGCGCCCCACCGCCCCGCTCATCCTCATCGCAGCCCTCGCCGCCGGTGCCCTCACCGCCTGCGGCGGCGGTTCCGGCAGCGACCCGGACACGGTCAAGGTCGCGTACAAGCGCTCCACCGACAACAAGATCCGCATCGCGGACACCTATCTGGAGTCCGTGAAGCGGGAGTTCGAGAAATCGCATCCGGGCAAGAAGGTCCAGCTCATCCCGATCCAGGCGCCGGACAACGACTACGCCACCAAGGCGCAGCAGATGATGCGCTCCCCGAAGACCGCGCCGGATCTGGTCTACGAGGACACCTTCCGTATCAACGCGGACATCAAGGCCGGCTATCTGCGCCCGCTGGACGACTACTTGGCGAAGTGGGACACCTGGGACCAGTTCGTCGACACGGCGAAGTCGGCCGCGAAGGCGGAGGACGGCAAGACGTACGGCGTACCGGACGGCACCGACACACGCGGGCTCTGGTTCAACAAGGAGATCTTCGCGAAGGCCGGCCTGCCCGCCGACTGGCGGCCCCGCACCTGGGACGAGGTCCTGGACGCGGCCCGTACGGTCAAGGCGAAGGTCCCCGGCGTCATCCCGCTGAACGTGTACACGGGCAAGGGCCCCGGCGAGGCGGCCGTGATGCAGGGCTTCGAGATGCTCCTGTACGGCACGGGCGCCGCCGGCGAGGACCCCCTGTACGACGCCTCCGCACGGAAGTGGGTCGCGGGCGGGCAGGGCTTCCGGGACGCGCTGGGCTTCGTCAGGACGGTGTACGCGGAGAAGCTCGGCCCGGACGTCTCGGACGCGCTCGACCCGAACGTCGGCACCCGGGTCGCGACCGAGTGGTTCCCCGAGGGGAGGCTGGCGATCTCGCTGGACGGTTCCTGGATGGGCCAGAACTGGATCAGCGAGGGTCCCAAGGAGTGGCCGCGCTGGTCGACGGACCTCGCCCAGGCACCGATGCCGACACAGCGCGGGCAGGCGCCCGGCGCGGTGTCGATGTCGGGCGGCTGGGCGTGGGCGATCCCGCAGAAGGCGAAGAACCCCGATCTGGCCTGGGAGTTCATCAAGACGCAGCAGACCGCGGAGAACGCGGTGGAGTGGGATGTCGTGGGCGCGCAGATCGCCGTACGGAAGGATGTGGCGGCCGATCCGCGGTACGTGAAGTCCATGCCGGGCATCGAGTTCTTCACCGGCCTGGTGCGGTACACCCACTACCGGCCCGCGCTGCCGGTCTATCCACAGGTGTCGACGGCGATCGGCGAGGCGATGGAGAAGGTGACGACGGGGGACGCGTCCCCGGAGGACGCGGCGAAGGAGTACGACGATCAGCTCAGAACGATCGCCGACGGCGCGGTCGTCACGAAGTGACCACGGACCGGGCCGAGCCGCCGCACGGTGAGAACATCCCGGGGGCGGCCGGGCCCCCGAACCGGGAGGACAAGCCGGCTCCAGTGGGCGGGCCGGTGCGACCGGGCGGCGGGGCGGCGCCCGTAGGCCGCAGGCCGATTGGCCCCGTAGGCGGCCCGCCCGTGCGGGCAGACGGCCGCGAGGCACAGGCTGCCGCCGGGCCGCGCCGGTCGGCGGCCGAGGCCGGCGACCCGGTGGCCGGGAAACCCGTCGGCTCCCCGCGGCCCGCCGCGCCCGGCACGCGCGGGCCGCGGCCCTGGCGGTGGTTGCCCCTCGCGCCCGCCACCCTGCTGCTGCTTCTCTTTCTCGCCGGGCCCATCGTCTACTGCGTCTGGATCGCCTTCACCAACACCCAGTTGACCGGCTCGTCCTCCTCCGACTTCGTCGGGCTCGCCAACTTCCGGCGGGCGTTCGCCGATGAGGACTTCCGTAACGCCGTCTGGCTGACCCTCGTCTTCACCGTCGTCTCCTCGATCCTCGGGCAGAACACCCTCGGGCTGGCGCTGGCCGGGCTGATGCGGGCCGCGTCACGGCCGGTCCGTACGCTCACCGGGGCGCTGGTGATCGCCGCCTGGGTGCTGCCCGAGATCGTCGCCGCGTTTCTGCTGTACGCGTTCTTCCGTCGCGAGGGGACCCTCAACGCGATCCTCGACTGGCTTCAACTGCCGTCCCAGAACTGGCTGTTCACCCTGCCGATCCTGGCCGTGTCGTTCGCCAACGTCTGGCGCGGCACGGCCTTCTCCATGCTGATCTACTCGGCCGCGCTCTCCGAGATCCCCAAGGACATCACCGAGGCGGCACAGGTCGACGGCGCGGGCGGGGTGCGGCGGGTCTGGCACATCACGCTGCCGATGATCCGCCGCTCCATCGGGACGAATCTGATGCTCAACACCCTGTCCACGCTCTCCGTCTTTGGGCTGATCTGGGCGATGACCCGCGGCGGCCCCGGCAACCGCAGCCAGACCCTGCCGGTGTTCATGTACGACCAGGCGTTCCTGAAGAGCCTGATCGGCTACGGCACGGCGGTGGCGCTGCTCCTGCTGCTGGTGGGCTCGCTGTTCTCGCTGGTCTATCTGCGGCTGATGAAGGTGGAGGTCTGATGGCGCGGTCACGGCCGGCACTCCGCCCGCGTACCCGCGGCGGACGCGTACTCACCCGGCGCGCCCGTGGCCGGCTCGCCGCCGACGGCGCGCTGCTGCTCACCGCCGCCGCCTTCGCGCTGCCGCTGCTCTGGCTGATCCTGGCGTCGGTCGACGCGGACGCCGATATGCGCGTACGGGCACCCGCCTCGGTGACCGGGGAGAACTTCAGCGCCGTCCTCACCGACGAGATCACCTTCACGCCGATGCTCAACAGCCTGCTGCTGTGCGGCAGCGCGACCCTGCTCGCCGTGGTGTGCGCGGCGCTGGCGGCGTATCCGCTGTCCCGCTACCGCTCGCGCTTCAACCGCCCGTATCTGCTGACGATCCTGTTCACGACATGTCTGCCGGTCACGGCGATCATGGTGCCGGTGTACGGGCTGTTCGTACAGGTGGATCTCGTGGACACCATGTACGGCACGTCGCTCTTCCTCGCCACCTCCCAGCTCCCGTTCTCCATCTGGCTGATGAAGAACTTCATGGACGGGGTGCCGACGATCCTGGAGGAGGCGGCCTGGACGGACGGGGCGTCGCACGCCCAGACGCTGACCCGGGTCGTCCTGCCGCTGATGGGCCCGGGGCTGACGGTGGTGACCATCTATACGTTCATTCAGCTCTGGGGCAACTTTTTCGTACCGTTCATGCTGCTTCTGACGCCCGAGCAGCTCCCGGCCTCGGTCTCGATCTTCACCTTCTTCGGCAACTACGGATCGGTGATCTACGGTCAGCTCGCCGCGTTCTCGATCCTCTACTCGGCGCCGGTGCTGGTCCTGTACATCCTGATCTCGCGGCGCCTGGGCGGGGGTTTCGCGCTGGGCGGCGCCGTGAAGGGCTGAGCCCCGAAAGCCCGTTCGGCGCCCAGCGGAACGCTCAGAAAACGCTCTCGGCCTCGAACATCCGGTCCTCCGGCACCGTCTTGAGCCGGGTCACCGCCTCCGCCAGCGGCACCATCTCCACCGCCGTCCCCTTGAGCGCCGTCATCACCCCGAACTCGCCCCGGTGCACCGCCTCCACGGCGTGCCAGCCGAAGCGGGTCGCCAGCACCCTGTCGTACGCCGTCGGGGTGCCGCCGCGCTGGACGTGCCCGAGGATGACCGGCCTGGCCTCCTTGCCCATCCGGCGCTCCAGCTCCGCCGCGAGCCGGTTGCCGATGCCCCGGAAGCGCTCGTGCCCGAACTGGTCGATCTCGCCCTTGCCGTACTCCATCGAGCCCTCGGCCGGATGCGCGCCCTCGGCGACACAGATCACCGCGAACTTCTTGCCGCGCGAGAACCGCGCCTCGACCATCTTCACCAGGCTGTCCACCTCGAAGGGCCGCTCCGGCAGACAGATCCCGTGCGCGCCGCCCGCCATCCCGGACTCCAGCGCGATCCATCCGGCGTGCCGCCCCATCACCTCGACGACCATCACCCGCTGGTGGGACTCGGCCGTGGTCTTGAGCCGGTCGATCGCCTCGGTGGCGACGGTGACGGCGGTGTCGAAGCCGAAGGTGCGGTCGGTGGCGTAGATGTCGTTGTCGATGGTCTTCGGTACACCGACGACAGGCATCCCCGCGTCCGCGAGCAGCCGGGCCGCGGTCAGTGTGCCCTCGCCGCCGATCGGGATGAGCGCGTCGATCCCGTACCGCTGCGCCAGCTCCGCGCAGTTCTCGGCGGCTTCGCGCAGCCGGCCGCGCTCCAGCCTGGCGGAGCCCAGGATCGTACCGCCGCGGGCCAGGATGCCGCTGACCGCGTTGAGGTCGAGCGGGCGGAAGTGGCCGTCGAGCAGTCCCTTGAACCCGTCCTCGAATCCGATGACTTCGTCGCCGTATCCGGTCAGGGCGCGATGCACGACCGAGCGGATCACTGCGTTCAGGCCGGGACAGTCGCCGCCTGCGGTGAGAACTCCGATACGCATCGTGCTGGGTCTCCTGCTCGCTAGTGCCGTACGCCTCCGGCCCGCCGCCGCCGTGCCGTCAGCGTGCCACCGCCGTGCCGCCGTGCTTCCCGGAGGGCGTTCTCCGCCCTCCACGCGTGAGCCTGCTCCGATCCTGCCATGGTGATCGGCGTCACGTGCCGGGCGGTCCGCCTGTCGGACGCGCTGTCGGCGGTGCTGTCGAGCGGGCCGGCGTCCGGTTCGTACACCTCGCCGTGTACGGCCGTACACCTCTCCGTACCCGCCCCGCGTGGCGGTCGGCGTAACTACCCTCGGAGGTATTGTCAAGAGGGCCTTACCGCCCCCCAGGGCGCCACGCACAGACGAACAGTACGGACAGCACAGGCAGCACAGGCAGCACGGGCAGCACACGCCGGGGGCGTCCGGCCGGGGGCCCACTCACGAGCAGGAACGACGGGAGAGCACGCGTGACGCGCAGCGTGTACGTGACCGGGATCGACCGCGGGGACGGCCGTCAGGTCGTCGAGCTGGGGGTCATGGAGCTGCTGACCCGCCAGGTGGACCGGATCGGGGTCTTCCGCCCGCTGGTCCACGACGGCCCCGACCGGCTCTTCGAGCTGCTGCGGACCCGCTACCGGCTGACACAGGACCCGGCGACGGTCTATGGCCTCGGCTACGACGAGGCGTCCGCGATCCAGGCCGAGCAGGGCACCGACGAGCTGGTCTCACGGCTGGTGGAGCGCTTCCACCTGGTGGCGCGGGAGTACGAGGTGGTGCTCGTCCTGGGCACGGACTTCGCGGCCACCCAGCTTCCCGACGAGCTGGCGCTCAACGCGCGGCTGGCCAACGAGTTCGGCGCGTCCGTGATCGCGGTGGTGGGCGGCAAGGGCCAGAGCGCCGAGTCCGTACGGGCCGAGGCCGGCAACGCCCACCGGGCCTATCACGTCCTGGGCTGCGATGTGCTGACGGTGGTCGTCAACCGGGTCGCCCCCGAGGACCGGGCCGCGATCGCCGAGGGGATGACCGCGCGGCTGCCGGTGCGCTGTTACGTACTGCCGGACGAACCGGCGCTCGCCGCGCCGACCGTCGCCCAGATCACCCAGGCCCTCGGCGGCACCGTACTGCTCGGCGACGATTCCGGCCTGGCCAGGGACGCGCTGGACTTTGTCTTCGGCGGCGCGATGCTGCCCAACTTCCTGCGCGCGCTGACCCCCGGCTGCATGGTGGTGACGCCCGGCGACCGCGCCGATCTGGTGGTGGGCGCCCTCGCCGCGCACTCCGCGGGCACCCCGCCGATAGCGGGGGTGCTGCTCACCCTCGACGAACGGCCGGACGACTCGGTCCTGACCCTGGCGGCACGGCTCGCGCCCGGCACCCCGGTGATCTCGGTGCCGGGCCGTTCCTTTCCCACCGCCGCCGAACTCTTCGGCCTGGAGGGGAAGCTGAACGCCGACACCCCGCGCAAGGCCGAGACCGCGCTCGGCCTCTTCGAACGCCATGTGGACACCGCCGATCTGCTGGCCCGGCTGTCGGTGGTCCGCAGCGGCCGGGTGACCCCGATGATGTTCGAGCACGAACTGCTCAAGCAGGCACGCGCCCACCGCCGCCGCGTCGTGCTGCCCGAGGGCACCGAGGAGCGCGTGCTGCGCGCCGCCGATGTACTGCTGCGCCGCGATGTGTGCGATCTGACCCTGCTCGGCGACACCGGAACCATCCGAAAGAAGGCCGCGGACCTCGGTATCGATCTCGGCGCCGACCGGGTCCAGCTCATCGATCCGGCCACGTCGGAGCTGCGCCGGCGGTTCGCCGAGCTGTACGCGGAACTGCGCGCCCACAAGGGCGTGACGGTGGAGCTGGCGTACGACATCGTCGCCGACGCCAACTACTTCGGCACGCTGATGGTCCATGAGGGCCTGGCCGACGGCATGGTGTCGGGCTCGGTGCACTCCACGGCCGCGACGATCCGCCCGGCCTTCGAGATCATCAAGACCCACAAGGCCGAGGGCGCCGCCTCGATCGTCTCCTCGGTCTTCTTCATGTGCCTCGCCGACAAGGTGCTGGTGTACGGCGACTGCGCGGTCAACCCGGACCCGGACGCCGCGCAGCTCGCGGACATCGCCGTCCAGTCGGCGGCCACCGCCGCCCGGTTCGGGGTCGAGCCGCGGATCGCGATGCTCTCGTACTCCACCGGCACCTCCGGCTCCGGAGCGGATGTCGACAAGGTGCGGGAGGCGACGAAGCTGGTGCGCGCGGCCCGCCCGGATCTGCTGATCGAGGGCCCGATCCAGTACGACGCGGCGGTCGAGCCGTCCGTCGCCGCGACCAAGCTGCCGGAGTCGGAGGTGGCGGGCCGGGCGACCGTACTGGTCTTCCCCGACCTCAATACGGGCAACAACACCTACAAGGCCGTGCAGCGTTCGGCGGGCGCGGTGGCCGTGGGCCCGGTGCTCCAGGGGCTGCGGAAGCCGGTCAACGACCTGTCGCGCGGGGCGCTGGTGCAGGACATCGTGCATACGGTGGCGATCACCGCGATCCAGGCGCAGGACGGGCCGGCGTGACCGTACCTTCCGTACCTTCTATACCTCCCCTTCCCTCCCCTACCGCCGAAGGCCGACAGCCCGTGAGTTCCCGTGAAGCCGCCACCCGAGTCCTGGTCCTCAACTCCGGTTCCTCGTCGCTGAAGTACCAGCTCCTGGACATGCGGGACGGCTCCCGCCTCGCGGTCGGACTGGTCGAGCGGATCGGTGAACGTACCTCCGCGCTCGTACACACCCCGCAGGCGTCGGACAGCGGCGGAAAGCGTGAACGTACGGGCAGGATCGCGGACCACACGGCGGCGCTGGAAGCGGTCTCGGCCGAGCTGGCGCACGACGGCCTCGGGCTGGACTCCCCGAACTGGCGGCGATCGGCCACCGGGTCGTGCACGGCGGACTCAGGTTCAGCGCCCCCGCGCTGATCGACGACGACGTGGTGGCGGAGATCGAGCGGCTGGTGCCGGTGGCGCCGCTGCACAACCCGGCGAACCTCATGGGGATCCGTACGGCGCGGGCGCTGCGCCCGGACCTGCCGCAGGTCGCGGTCTTCGACACCGCGTTCCACACGACCATGCCGGAGTACGCCGCGCGCTACGCCATCGACACCGCGACGGCCGACGCGCACCGTATCCGCCGCTACGGCTTCCACGGCACCTCGCACGCGTATGTCTCGCGCAGGACCGCCGAGTTGCTGGACAGAGACCCGTCCGAGGTAAATGTGATCGTGCTGCATCTCGGCAACGGCGCCTCGGCGTCGGCGGTCGAGGGCGGGCGGTGCGTGGACACCTCGATGGGGCTGACTCCGCTGGAAGGTCTGGTGATGGGTACACGGTCCGGTGACATCGATCCCGCGGTCACCTTCCATCTCAAGCGGGTGGCCGGAATGTCCGTCGACGAGATCGATGAACTTCTCAACAAGAAAAGTGGTCTGGCCGGCCTCTGCGGGGACAACGACATGAGGGAGATCCAGCGCCGTATCGACGAGGGGGACGAGCGGGCACGGCTCGCGTTCGACATTTACATCCACCGGCTGAAGAAGTACATCGGCGCCTACTGCGCGGTCCTCGGACGGGTGAACGCGGTGGTCTTCACGGCGGGTGTGGGGGAGAACGCGGCGGCGGTACGGGAAGCGGCCGTGGCGGGTCTGGAGGCATTCGGGCTGGCCGTGGACGCGGGCCGCAATGCCGTGCGTTCCGGTGAGCCGCGGCTGATCTCGCCGGACGGGGCGCGGACCGCGGTGGCGGTGGTCCCGACCGACGAGGAGCTGGAGATCGCACGGCAGACCTTCGCTCTGGCCGGCGAGGACCGGACGCTTATCCCCTGAGCCGTCCCCAGCCGTCTCCCGAGCGGGCGACTATCGACCGGCTATCGACTGAGCGGCAGTCCGCCCATTTGTACTTTCCACCAGACGGAATATTCCGCATGGAAACAAACCGATAGGATCCGCCTTATGCGCCGTTCCAAAATCGTCTGCACACTGGGCCCCGCCGTCGACTCGTACGAGCAGTTGAAATCGCTCATCGAGGCCGGAATGAATGTGGCCCGCCTGAATATGAGCCACGGGAGCCACCCGGAGCACGAGGAGCGGTACAACCGCGTCCGCAAGGCCGCTGCCGACACCGGCCACGCGGTGGCCGTGATGGTCGACCTCCAGGGCCCCAAGATCCGACTGGAGACCTTCGCCGAGGGACCGGTCGAGCTGGTGCGCGGTGACGAGTTCACCATCACCACCGAGGATGTCGCCGGCGACAAGTCCATCTGCGGCACCACGTACAAGGGTCTGCCCGGCGATGTCGTCAAGGGCGACCAGATCCTGATCAACGACGGCAATGTCGAGCTGCGGGTCGTCGAGGTCGAAGGACCCCGGGTCAAGTCCGTGGTGGTCGAGGGCGGGGTGATCTCCGACCACAAGGGGATCAACCTGCCGGGCGCGGCGGTGAACGTACCCGCGCTGTCCGACAAGGACGTCGAGGACCTGCGCTTCGGCCTGCGGATGGGCTGCGACATGATCGCGCTCTCCTTCGTGCGCGACGCGCACGACGTGGTCGATGTGCACAAGATCATGGACGAGGAGGGCCGCCGGGTCCCGATCATCGCCAAGGTCGAGAAGCCGCAGGCGGTGGCCAACATGGACGCCGTCGTCGCGGCGTTCGACGCGATCATGGTGGCCCGCGGCGACCTGGCCGTCGAGTATCCGCTCGAAAAGGTCCCGATGGTGCAGAAGCGGCTCATCGAGCTGTGCCGCCGCAACGCCAAGCCGGTGATCGTGGCGACCCAGATGATGGAGTCGATGATCACCAACTCCCGCCCCACCCGCGCCGAGGCGTCCGATGTCGCCAACGCGATCCTGGACGGCGCGGACGCGGTGATGCTCTCCGCCGAGTCGTCGGTGGGCGCGTACCCGGTCGAGACGGTCAAGACGATGTCGAAGATCGTGGTCGCGGCGGAGGAGGAGCTGCTCTCCAAGGGCCTCCAGCCGCTGGTCCCGGGCAAGAAGCCGCGTACGCAGGGCGGTTCGGTGGCCCGCGCGGCCTGCGAGATCGCGGACTTCCTGGGCGGCAAGGCACTGATCGCCTTCACCCAGTCCGGCGACACGGCCCGCCGTCTCTCCCGCTACCGCGCGACCCAGCCGATCCTGGCCTTCACGACGGACGAGGCGACCCGTAACCAGCTCGCGCTGAGCTGGGGCGTGGAGTCGTTCATCGTGCCCTGGGTGACCAGCACGGACGCGATGGTCGACCTGGTCGACGAGGAGGTCCTGAAGCTCCAGCGCTACTCCGAGGGCGACGCCATGATCATCACCGCGGGCTCCCCTCCCGGCGTCCCGGGCACCACGAACATGGTCCGCGTCCACCACCTGGGCGGCGGCGACCGCGACTGACACGCGAACGCCGCGTCTGTACGGCTGTGGGCCGCGCCTCCTTCAACGGGGCGCGGCCCACAGGCGTTTGCGGCCCGCGCCGTTGCGTCGCTTCGCCATTGCGTCGCTTCGCCGTTATGCCGGTTCGCTGCTCGCCGTTACGCCGGTTCGGTGGCGAGCGACGCCAAGTGGTGGAGTTTGGCTTCGCTTTCGGTGCCCGGGGGTGCGGTGAAGACCAGGAGGGTCTGGGGGTGGTCGGGGTCAAGGAGGCTTTGGCCGTGGAGGTGGAGGGGGCCCAGCCGGGGGTGGTGGATGCGTTTGGGCGGGCAGGTGAGGCCCGCTATCGGGTGGTCGCGCCAGACGGCGGCGAATTCCGGGCTGGCGGTCAGCAGGGCGTCGACGAGGGCGCCCGTGCGCGGGTCGTCCGGTTCGCGGGTGGCGGCGGCGCGGAGCTGGGCGGCGATCGTGCGGCTGTGGCGGGCGTGGTCGGCCTCGGGGTGGATCAGACGCGAGGCCGGGTCGGTGAACCAGCGGTAGGCCAGGCTGCGCGCCATGCCCGTGTGGCGGCTGTCGTCCCCGGTGAGCGCGACGGCGAGGCGGTTCTGTACGAGGGTCTCGCCGAGGTGGTTCATCACCTGCGCCGGGGTGTCCGCCAGCCGCTCGAAGATCCGGAGCATGCCCGGGGCGATCTCGTCGCCGGCGGGGATCCGGCGGGGCGGGGCATGGCCTGCCAGCCGGAAGAGATGGTCGCGCTCGTCCGGGGAGAGGCGCAGGGCGCGGGCAAGGGCCGTGAGCATCTGCCGGGAGGGGTGCGGGCCGCGGCGCTGCTCGATCCGGCTGTAGTAGTCGGCCGACATACTGCTCAGCGCGGCGACCTCCTCGCGGCGCAGGCCACCGGTACGGCGTGACCGCCACCCCCGGGGCAGGCCGACGTCCTCGGGTTGCAGGGCCGCCCGGCGGGTGCGCAGGAAGTCGGCGAGTGCGGCCCGGTCCACCTGGCTCATACGGCCACGCTCCTCTCGGTGCGGGGACGGCGGGTCCTCCGTACGGTCGGACGGCGGGTCCTCCGTACCGTCAAGCGTCGCAGACGCCGCGGCAGTGCCACGACCCGCGGTGTTCGCGCGACAGGCACAGGTTGCCGGAGTGGTCCGCATCACCGGACCGGTTGTCCCTGGCTGCTCCGCCACCGCCTTGCCACGCTGGCGCCATGAACAGCATGAGCAGTACGAACGCATGGGACGGGACCCACTGGATCGGCGGTACGGCCGTCCCCGGCGGCCCTGCCTCGATCGATGTGGTGAACCCGGCCACCGGCGCGGTCGTCGCCTCCCTGCCGGCCGGTACCCCCGACGACGCCGACCGTGCCGTCGCCGCCGCTACGGCCGCCTTCCCTGCCTGGGCCGCCACCGCTCCCGGCCGGCGCGCGGAGATCCTGGGGCGCGTCGCCGAGGGGCTCCAGAAGCGCGCCGAGGAGATCGCGGGCACCATCACCGCCGAGATGGGCGCGCCGATCCAGCTCTCCCGCTTCGCGCAGGCCGGTCTGCCGGTCGCGGTGACCGCCGCCTTCGCCGGGCTCGCCGCGGACTTCCCGTGGACCGAGGAGATCGGGCACTCGCTGGTCGTGCGCGAGCCGGTCGGGGTGGTCGGGGCCATCACGCCCTGGAACTTCCCGCTCCAGCAGACCGCGACCAAGGTCGTGCCCGCCCTGCTGGCCGGGAACACCGTGGTCCTCAAGCCCTCCGAGATGGCGCCCCTGAGCGCGCGGATCCTGGCCGAGGTGGCCGCCGAGGCGGGCCTGCCGGCCGGTGTGCTCAATGTCGTGCACGGCACCGGGCCGGTCGTCGGCGAGGCGATCGCCGCGCACCCCGGCGTCGACATGGTGTCCTTCACCGGCTCCACCCGGGCGGGCAAGCGCGTCTCGGTGGTCGCGGCGGACACGGTCAAGCGGGTGGCGCTGGAGCTGGGCGGCAAGTCCGCCAATGTGATCCTGGACGACGCGGACCTCGCCCGGGCCGTCGGCCTCGGGGTCACCAACGCCTGGATCAACAGCGGCCAGGTCTGCGGCGCCTGGAGCCGGATGCTCGTCCCGGCCTCGCGCCACGACGAGGCCGTCGAACTGGCCGTCGCCGCCGCGGCCGAGTTCACGGTCGGCGACCCGGCCGACGAGAGCACCCGGATCGGCCCGCTGGTCTCCGAGGCGCAGCGGCAGCGGGTCACCGGCTATATCGAACGGGGCATCGCGGACGGCGCCACGCTCGCGGTCGGCGGGCCCGGCCGTATCGAGGGGCTGGAGTCCGGCGCGTACGTACGGCCGACGGTCTTCGCCGATGTCGACCCGGACTCCGTGATCGCACAGGAGGAGATCTTCGGGCCGGTGCTCGCGGTGATTCCGTACGCCGACGAGGACCGGGCGGTCGAGATCGCCAACAGTACGGTGTACGGGCTGAACGGCGCGGTGTTCGGCGAGCGGGAGCACGCGCTGGCCGTCGCGCGGCGGCTGCGGGCCGGTCAGATCGATGTGAACGGCGCCGAGTTCAACCCGCTGGCCCCCTTCGGCGGCTACAAGCAGTCGGGCAACGGGCGCGAGATGGGCCGCTTCGGGCTGGAGGAGTTCCTGGAGGTCAAGTCCATCCAGCAATAAGGATCCGGCGGTGAGGAGCCGGCGGCGAGGGCCGCCCCGTACACGCGGGGGCGTACCCGTATCGCCGTACCGGGAAGGACACACCCCGGCCCGCACCCCCGGAGCCGACCACGGGGATGCGGGCCGCTGCTGCCCAGGTCCTGTCCGGCGGACAGGGCCTAGTCCGTCATGTAGTTCTGGAGGCCCGGGACGGTGAGCGTGCCGCCGAACTGGCCTGCCTGGGTCACCTTGACGTCCGTGAAGAAGGCGAACGGTACGTTCAGCGGAGGCGGCGTCCGCGGGCTGAAGGTGATCGGGATGAGACCGAAGAGGTTCCCCTTCAACTCCTCGGTGTACATCGTCACTTCGCCGTCGCGGATCGTGGACGTGGAGCCCTCGCGGGCCTTCACATGCGCCGTCTTGCCCTCGGGGTAGACCACGAGCTGGTGCAGGTCCCTGATGTCCACCGACGAGGCCGTGAACTTCAGCACCTTCTTCGTGCCGAGGCTGGTCCTCACCTCGACGATGCCGTGGTAGTCGAGCCCGCGCAGCGTCAGCAGCGAACTGTCCAGGATCCAGGGGTCGTCGGGCAGCAGCGGGATGCCCTCTTCCTCCTTGGCCGCGGCGAGGGCCTCGGGGTCGGGGGTGGGGCAGGGGAAGGGCTCCTTGCCGCCCGCGCCCGCCGGGATGTCGTCGTCCGCGCGGGCGTCGAGGCCCTTGGCGCTCTCGTCGAGTTCCTCGACGGTGACTCCGGCCTTCCTGGCCGCCTCTTTGATCGCCTCTTTCGTTCCGTCGACGGCGCCGTCGACCGCGTCACTCGTCGAGCCGGCCGGCTCGGGCTTCCCAGTGGAACCGTTGGCCGGTTCGGCGGACGGGTCCGCGGACGGCCGCCGCGCGGGCGCGGTGGCCGACGGCGTCGGCGCCGGGCTGTCCGGCTCGTCCTTGTCGTCGCCCTTGTCCGGTACGCCGAGGATGCCGCCCAGCACATCGCCGAGCCCCAGCGGGTCCAGCGGGTTCTTGGACTTCGTCGGGGTCGGTGTCGGGGTCGGGGCCGGCGGACGGCTCGCATCGCCCGACTCCTCCGACGGCCCGGGACCCGGTCCCTCGGAAGGCCCCGGCCCCGGCGCCCCGGCACTCTCCGACGCCGACGGCGACTCCCCCGGCGCCGGCGACTCCGACTGCGAGGCCGACTCGGACGGCGACGCGGAAGGCGAGGGCGACTCCGACGCGTCCGGATCGTCCGAGCGCGTCACACACGGCCCCGGCGCGAACGGGATGTCCTTGCTGTCGTCGGCCAGCGCGAGTCTGGGCGTGAGCCCCATGCCCACGAAGACCGCCGTCGGCATGGCCGCCAGCGCGATCGCCTTGCCGGCGGGTATGTGCAGCTTGGTCAGGAGCGACTTTCTGGGGGCCGCGTGGCGCGGCCCTCTCCTCTCCCGGGATTCCTCGCCCCCGGCCGCGATCCGCTGCGTTTCGTCACCCCGCACTGTTCCTCCCGCCGTTGGCCTGGGCAGTCGTTTCCGTCACGTTCGGGTCCTCCCCGTCGCGCGGTACGGGAAAGGGGTCACCGGCGCCGTGGGGCTCCGGTGACAGGTGGGGGGTGTGATCGTGCTCGGCGGCCGGCCGGGGCGGTTTGCCGGGTGCCCAGGAGATGGAGAGCGCGCCGCCGATCAGGGCGAACAGGAAGCCCAGCAGAAAGCCGCCGAGGTTGGAGACGGGGATCGACACCAGCGCCAGCAGGATGGCGGCGACACCGGCGAAGACTCTGACGATGCTGTGGAACCACATCGTCAGGCCCAGGGTCACCAGCAGTACGCCGATGATCAGCGAACCCGACCCGGCCGTGGTGGACATGGCCAGGGTGAGATTGCCGAGGTGGAGCTGGGCGTACGGGAAGTAGGCGATCGGCAGACCGCCGAGAAGGGTGAACAGGCCCGCCCAGAACGGCCGGGTGCCCCGCCAGGCGCGGAACCGAAGCCGCCAGTAGGTGAATCCGCGGGAACCTGTGGACTCGGCGCTCATGGAAAACAGCTCCCTGGAATGCGGTGTGCGGGATGCGGTGGTGCGAGAGAAGCGGGGGTGCGGAAAGCGGGGGCCGGACGAGCCGGACGGTCACAGGGCCGGTCCCGGGGAGGGAACAGTCCTACGGCCGCGCGGCCCGCCCGATACGAATGCCTAGTAGCACTCGTACTTCTTGGGGTCACCGACATTGAGCCGGAGGCTCAGGTCCGGGAGCTTGAACGTGCCCGCGCTGGTGGCCCAGGCCGTCTGCCTCACGTCGGTCAGTACGGCTTCCTCGGCCTGCTGGGCGAAGCCGTTCGGATTCGGATTCGTACCCGGCTGGGTACCGGGCACTTCGTTCTCGCCGGCCGCGACACCGATGTCGATGTTCTTGAACACCGCGTCGGCGTCCAGGGATTCGACATCGAGGTAGAGGTTCTGCGCGTCGATGTCGGTGCCCTTGTTACCCGCGGTCAGTACCAGCGTCACGCTCGTGTTGAGCAGTGGCAGCGGGGTGACCACGGACTGGCACATGTTCGTGATCTCGGCCTTCCTGAACCCCGAGACGGCGACCGGGTGGGTGGCCTTGTTGCCTTTGAGGTCCGTGCCCTCGGCGACACCGCCGTACTGGACGAAGTCGTGGCCGACCAGTTCATCGGCCGTCACCTTGAAGCTCTGGCCGGACACGCTGAACGACGCCGCGAGCGCCCCCTGTGCCAGAGCGACACCTATCGCCGCCGTCGCGGCCACGCTGGGCACCATGACCACAGCGAACCGCTTCCATCTGGTCCCGCCACGAACTTGGGACTCCATGAATTTCCTCCTTCTCGGACGTACATCTCCGGATCGGGTTGGAGCCCGTCCTGGGATGGGAGAAGTGCTACGTCCTCGGGAAGGAGAGCGCCTGTGCCGGGGGCGCCAACCGCGCCCGTAACCACCGGCGATCACCCCCGAGCGACAACCACTGGCCACGCCTTCGCGCAACCTCTGGACAGGCCCTGCCGGAAGGCAGGAACCCCCCTGTCCGGTCCGGCGGCCGCAGCCACCGGTCCGCCCGGTGGGGACCCAGGACCGACGGCGCGACTGGTTGCCGTGCTGGTGCGGAATTGGACCGAGCGTCGCCGATCGTGGTCCATTCGCGCCCGGGGCACAAGGGGGTTCGTTACTGGCTAGTAACGGCCTGATAACCAGCAGGCGACCCGATGACATCGGGCGGCCACACAGGGTGCCTCCCGGCGGCGCACCAGAAGCGGCGAATGCCCCTCATAGCCGGACAGAAGAGGGGTGCCGACTTACTGCGAGTAACAGCGGCCACTTTTACCAAGTTTTGGTAAAGCGCGGCCGCTGTCCGCATAGTTCCGCCGCCCGTGCGTTCGGGACATCGGACGATACCGCGAAGGCGCCGCCGCTACAGCACCGGGATACCGCCGAGGCGTCAGAAGAGCACGCGCGCCAGGGCCGAACGCGCCGCCGTCACCCGGGGATCGTCCCCGCCGATCACCTCGAACAGTTTCAGCAGCCGTACGCGCGCCGCCTCCCGCTCGTCACCGGAGGTCCGGCGTACGGTCTCGACCAGCCGGCCGAAGGCGTCCTCCACATGACCGCCCACCAGATCGAGATCGGCCGCGGCGATCTGCGCCTCGACGTCCTCGGGACGCTCCGCGGCGTCCTTCCGTACCTTCGCCTGGTCCATCGCCCGCACCCGGCCGAGCAGTTCGGCCTGGGCGAGGCCCAGCTTGGCCTCCGTGTTGCCGGGGTCGTCGGCGAGCACATTGCGGTACGCCTGGGCCGCGCCGGCGAAGTCGTCGGCGTCCAGCGCCCGTACGGCCGCCTCAAGCAGCGCGTCGTACGGACCGGCCGGAACGGCGGCCTGCGCCGGGGCACCCTCCTGGGCATCGGGGTCGACCGCGATACCGGTGAGCCCGAAGCGCTCCTCGCCCACCTGGATCAACTGGTCCAGGGTCCCGCGGATCTGGGCCTCCGGCGCCGCGCCCTGGAAGAGCGGCAGCGCCTGCCCGGCCACCACCGCGAAGACCGCCGGGATGCCCTGGATCCCGAACTGCTGCATAAGCATCTGATTGGCGTCGACATCGATCTTGGCAAGGACGAACCGGCCGTTGTACTCCCGCGCCAGCCGCTCCAGCACCGGACTGAGCTGTTTGCACGGCTCGCACCACTCGGCCCAGAAGTCGATGACGACCGGGACCTCCGTGGAGCGCTGGAGGACATCGCGCTCGAAGCCCGCCTCATCGACGTCGATCACCAGACTGGACGGGGGGACGGCACCGGTGCCCCCCTGGCGGGCCGCCTCGGCACGGGCCTGCTCCGCCTTCGCCTTGGCCTCATTGGCCGCCTTCACCGCGGCGAGGTCGACGACGCCGCTCATGGACATGTTCCTAGGCTGCATGAGTACATCCTCCCCCTTCGGCGCGCACTTCAGAAAAACGGCCACGGGCCCGTACGAACATGCGCCGGGCATACGCCGGGCCCGTACGACCTACGTTACGCCGCGTGGCCGGCCGGGGCGGACCGTATTCGGCGCGCGGGGCAGCCCTTCTCAGCGCGCCAGGCGGCCCAGCAGCGACGAGGCCGCCATGATGCCCACGACCGCCGCGAACACCAGCACGCCGTAGTCCAGCAGCAGATGGGACGGCGTACCGAGCAACAGGCCGCGCAGGGCGTCCACTTGGTAGCTCAGCGGATTGATCTTGCTGATCACCTGGAGCCAGTCGGGCATCACCGCCACCGGATAGAGCGCGTTCGACGCGAAGAAGAGCGGCATGGTGATCGCCTGGCCGATACCCATCAGCCGGTCACGGGTCAGCACGATCCCCGCGATCGTCATCGACAGGCACGAGAAGAAGGCCGAGCCGAGGACCACCGCGACCGCGACGCCGAGCAGCTTCAGCGGATTCCAGGTCAGGCCGACGCCCAGGGCCGCGGCTATGAGGATCACCACGACCGCCTGGATCAGCGCCTTCACCCCGGAGGCGAAGGCCTTGCCGCTGATCAGGGCGGCTCTCGGGGTGGGGGTGACCAAGAGCTTGGTGAGGATGCCCGCATCCCGCTCCCAGATGATCATGATGCCGTAGAAGATCGCGATGAACATCGCGGACTGCGCGATGATCCCGGGCGCGAGGAAGTCGATGTACGGGATGCCGCCCGTGGGGATCGCCTTGATACGGGTGAAGGTCTCGCCGAAGATCAGCAGCCAGAGCGCGGGCTGAATGGCCCGGGTGTACAGCTCGGTCCGGTCGTGGCGCAGTTTCTGCAGCTCGACCGCGCACATCGCGATGACCCGGGCGGGCAGGACCCGCCAGCCGGTGCGGGCGCGCGGCGGCTTGAGCAGCAGGTCGAGACGGCCGAGATCGGGGCCGTTGCCTGTGCCTGTGCCTGTGCGTGTGCCTGTGCGTGTGCCTGTGCCGGTCCCGTTGGCCGTGCCTGCGCCTTCGCCCTCAGCCGACCCGGGACGCTGTGCGGCGCGTGTTCCTGACATCGCGGAAGTCCCCTCCTTCCTCTTCCAGCCCCCGGCCCGCGACATCGCGGAAGACGTCCTCCAGCGTCGGCGCGGTCTCGCCCGCCGCCTTGCCGCCGGCGGCGACGCGCCGCTCGCGCAGCTCGGTCCGCAGCTCGTCGGGGGTGCCGAGCGCGTGGATCCGGCCGCGGTGCATCAGGGCGACGCGGTCGCAGTACTGCTCGGCCTCGTCCATGTAGTGCGTGGTCACCAGGACGGTCATGCCGGTGGCGTTCCGTACGGCGTTGATGTGCTCCCAGACGCTGGTACGGGCGATCGGGTCGAGCCCGATCGTCGGCTCGTCCAGCATCAGCAGTCTGGGCGCGCTGACCAGGGCCTGGGCGAGTTCGAGGCGGCGGATCATGCCGCCGGAGTACGTCTTGGCCAGCCGGTCCGCGGCGGCGGTCAGATCGACGGCCTCCAGCGCCTGGGCGACCCGCTCGGCGCGCTCGCGGCGGGACACGTCGAAGACACGGGCGAACAGGGTGACATTCTCCCGGCCGGTCAGCGCGGCATCGGCGGAGAGCTGCTGCGGTACGTACCCCAGCAGCCGGCGAACGGCCATCCGCTCCTTCGCCGCGTCGTGCCCGAAGACCCGCACCATGCCCGCGGGGACGGGGAGCAGCGTGGTGATGCAGCGGATCGCGGTCGTCTTCCCAGCGCCGTTCGGGCCGAGCAGTCCGAAGACCTCGCCGGCGCGGACGGAGAGATCGAGTCCGGAGACGGCTTTGGTGTCGCCGAAGGAGTACTCCAGCCCGCGGCAGCTCACGGCTTCGACCTCGGCCGTGCGCGCGGTGCGCACGTCTTCGGTCCCGGCCGCGGTGTGCACAGCTTCGGCTCGGGCCGTGCTCGCGGTGTGTACGTCTTCGGTCTGGGCCGCGGTGTGCACGGCTTCGGCTCGGGCCGTGCGCGCGGCGTCCGTGGCGTCGGTCGTCTCGCCCGGGCCGGTCGGCTCCGGCGTACCGGCAGTGGCTGTGTCGCTCATACGCGCTCCACTTCCTCGTGCATGTTCTGGGCGAGCCTGCGCAGCGCCGGAAGGGCCGCGGCCAGGGCGGCGCGCTCCTCGTCCGTCAGGTGCGCCACCTGTTCACGCATCAGCGCCGAGCGGCGGGCCTCCCAGTCCGCCAGCCGCTCCAGGGCCGCCGGAGTGGGCAGCAGCCGGGCGGACCGGCGGTCGGACGGATCGGTCTCCCGGCGCAGATAGCCGATCCGGCTGAGCTGGTTGACCAGGGTGGAGACCGAGTTCCCGGCGAGATACAGCTCCCTGGCCGCCTCCGACACCCTGATCCCCGGCCGCGCCGCGACCAGTCGCAGCAGATCGACCTGCGCGCCCCGCAGCGGCGGTGCGGTCAGCCCGTCACGCAGCCGCCGTCGGACCATCCGATGGACTCCCGCCAGCACAGTGGCGAGCGTGTCGGGAAACTCCGTCGTGGTCATACCATCACTTTAGCTCTGACTCAGAGGTATCCGCCAAGAGGAGCCCACCGCAAGAACAGGTCAAGAAAACGGCGCCAAGCAGCCGGGCCAGCGGCCGGGACAAGCACCCACGGCAAGGAACAGAGGCAGGAAACACAGGCAGGCAAACCGGGACGGGAACGGGAAAAGCCGGTGGCCGCCCCCCTCTCGGGGAGCGGCCACCGGCCCGGTCGCTGAATCGCCGAAGCCCTCAGAACCCGGGCGGCTCCGTGTAGATCCCCCACTCGTCCCGCAGTACGCCGCAGATCTCGCCCAGCGTCGCCTCCGCCCGTACCGCCTCCAGCATCGGCCCGATCATGTTCGAGCCGTCGCGCGCCGCGGCCAGCATGCCCTCCAGGGCCGTACGCACCCGGGCCTCGTCGCGGGCGTCCCGGCGCTCCGCCAGCACCCGGACCTGGTCCCGCTCGACCTCGTGGCTGACCCGCAGGATCTCCAGATCGCCGGTGACCGACCCGTGGTGGACATTGACGCCGACGACCCGCTTGTCGCCCTTCTCCAGCGACCGCTGGTACTGGAACGCCGACTCGGCGATCTCGCCGGTGAACCAGCCGTCCTCGATCCCGCGCAGGATGCCGGAGGTCATGGGGCCGATCGGGTGACGCCCGTCCGGGTGGGCCCGCAGCCCCCGCTCCTTGATCCGGTCGAAGATCTTCTCGGCGTCGGCCTCGATACGGTCGGTGAGCTGCTCGACGTACCAGGAGCCGCCCAGCGGGTCGGCCACATTGGCCACCCCCGTCTCCTCCATCAGCACCTGCTGGGTACGGAGCGCGATCTCGGCGGCCTGTTCGCTCGGCAGGGCGAGGGTCTCGTCCAGCGCGTTGGTGTGCAGCGAGTTCGTACCGCCCAGGACCGCCGCCAACGCCTCCACGGCCGTCCGTACGACGTTGTTGTACGGCTGCTGCGCGGTGAGCGAGACGCCCGCGGTCTGGGTGTGGAAGCGCAGCCACTGCGCCTTGTCGGTGCGCGCCCCGTACACCTCCTTCATCCAGCGCGCCCAGATCCGGCGCGCCGCGCGGAACTTGGCGATCTCCTCGAAGAAGTCGAGATGCGCGTCGAAGAAGAAGGAGAGCCCGGGCGCGAAGGTGTCCACGTCCAGACCGCGGCTGAGCCCCAGCTCCACATAGCCGAAGCCGTCCGCGAGGGTGTACGCCAGCTCCTGCGCGGCCGTCGCGCCCGCCTCGCGGATGTGGTAGCCGGAGACGGAGAGGGGCTTGTACGCGGGGATGGAGCGGGCGCAGTGCTCCATGAGGTCGCCGATCAGCCGGAGATGCGGCTCGGGCTGGAAGAGCCACTCCTTCTGGGCGATGTACTCCTTGAAGATGTCGGTCTGGAGCGTGCCGTTGAGCACGCCCGGGTCGACGCCCTGGCGCTCGGCCGCGACGAGATACATGCAGAAGACCGGGACGGCCGGGCCGCTGATCGTCATCGAGGTGGTGACATCGCCGAGCGGGATGTCACCGAAGAGGATCTCCATGTCGGCGGCGGAGTCGATGGCGACGCCGCAGTGGCCGACCTCGCCGAGGGAGCGCGGGTCGTCGGAGTCGCGGCCCATGAGCGTCGGCATGTCGAAGGCGACGGAGAGGCCGCCGCCACCGGCGGCCAGGATCATCTTGTAGCGCTCGTTCGTCTGCCGCGCGTTGCCGAAGCCGGCGAACTGGCGGATGGTCCAGGTCCGGCCGCGGTAACCGGTGGGGTGGAGGCCGCGGGTGAAGGGGTACTCACCGGGCCAGCCGATCCGCTCGAATCCGTCGTACGTGTCGCCGGGCCGGGGCCCGTAGACCGGCTCCACGGGGTCCCCGGAGAGCGTGCTGAAGTCGGCGTCGCGCTTGCGAGCCGTGTCGTAGCGGGCCTGCCAGCGGCGGCGGCCCGCCTCGATCGCGTCGGCGTCCATGCAGTCAAATTTACTAGGACGTCCAAGTATCTGTCGATGGCAACCGCCCACGCATTCGAGAGCGCGGGCGTTGCGGCTGGGGCCTCTCGCTGGGCCCTAGGCCTTGGCGAGGGCGGGGTCGCTCTGCGCGAGCTGCGCCTTGACCTCGCGGGTGACCTTCGGCTCGACGAAGAACGACGCGACGGGGATGCAGCCGGCGGCCAGCACCCAGAGCAGCTTGCCGAACGGCCACTTCATCTTGGAGCCCAGATCGAAGGCGAAGATCACATAGATGATGAAGAGCACGCCGTGGATCTGCGAGATCAGCATCGTGTCGCCGGTGTCGAACCCGTACTTCATGATGATCGCGACAGTGAAGACCAGCAGCCATACGGCGGTGACGTACGCCATCACCCGGTAGCGGGACAGCACGCTTTGTTTCATGCCGACGAGCGTAACGGGGCGCGACAGGCGATCTTCCGGCACCCCATGGCCGCCCGGCGCGAGCACCGCATGGCCCGCACGGGCCGAGCACTCCATGGCCGCCCGGGGCGAGCACCCCATGCCCCGTCGGCCCCGGCCGCTACTCTTCGAAGTCCTGCGCCGCCACCCGCAGCGGCCGCAGCATCGCGAAGATCTCCGCGCACTCCTCGGCGTCGTACGCCCCCAGCCCGAACTCCATCTCCATCAGATCGCGGGTGGCGGCCTCCACCACCTCGCGCCCCTTGTCCGTGATGGAGGCGAGGGTGCCGCGGCCGTCGTTGGGATTGGGCCGCTTGTCGACCAGGCCGGCGATCACCAGCCGGTCCACGGTGTTGGTCACCGAGGTCGGGTGGACCATCAGCCGCTCACCGATCTTGGACATCGGCAGCTCGCCCTCCTTGGAGAAGGTGAGCAGCACCAGCGCCTCGTACCGGGCGAAGGTCAGCCCGTACGGCTTGACCACCGCGTCGACCCCGGCGAGCAGGATCTGGTGCGCGCGCATGATCGACGTGATCGCGCCCATGGCGGGTACGGGACCCCAGCGCTGCCGCCAGTGTTCGTCGGCGCGTGCGATGGGATCGAACGGGAGATTGAGCGGCTTCGGCACGGCATCGACCTTACCCACTGGTCACATAGCGGTCAGCCCTGTCTCGCCCTTCGGTCCGGCCGTTCCGGCGAGCGGCCCCGCGCGGTGTCGCACCACCGCGACCACAGACTGCTATGTCACGATTATCCGGTCTTGTCTACCCCAGTCGCCGTATCCCGGCCGTCGTCGTCCGAGGGGGCTGTATGTCCGGCCGCAGGCCGCACCGCTCGTACTCACTCACCGCCGCCTTCTCCGCCTTCGTCACCACCGTCCTCGCGCTGACGGCCGCGGCCTGCGGAACCTCCTCCTCCGAGTCCCCGCGCTCCGCCGCGAAGAGCGGCGCCGCCGACGGGACCGGCGCCGCCACGGTCGAGGACGAGGCAGCCCACATCACCGCGTCGCCGTTCTGGATCGACCCGGAGAGCGACGCGGCCCGCCAGGTCCGGCAGTGGGAGAAGGAGGGCCGCAAGGACGACGCGAAGGCCCTGCGGCTGATCTCGGAGCGGGCGGTGGCCGAGTGGCCGGCCGGGGACGACCCCGTACCGGAGATCGCCAGAGCGGTACGGGGAGCCGCCGGCAAGCGGACCGCGGTCTTCGTCGCGTACAACATCCCGCACCGCGACTGCGGGATGTACTCGGCGGGCGGCGCCCGCGACGCGGCGGCCTACCGCGCCTGGATCGACGCCTTCGCCGGCGCGATCGGCACGGCCCCGGCCATCGTGATCCTGGAGCCCGACGCCGTACCGCACCTCGTGGACGGCTGCACCCCGGCGCAGTACCACGACGAGCGGTACGGGCTGCTCGCCCAGGCGATCGGCCGGCTGAAGAAGCAGCCCGGGACCAAGGTCTACCTGGACGCGGGCAACCCGCACTGGATCGCCGACCCGGCCCGGCTGACGGCTCCCCTCAAACGCGCCGGGGTCGCCGCGGCCGACGGCTTCTCGCTCAATGTCTCCAACTTCCAGACGAACGACGCCGTCAAGGCCTTCGGCACCCGCCTCTCCGGTCTGCTCGGCGACGCCCACTTCACCGTCGACACCAGCAGGAACGGCGCGGGCCCGCTCGCCGGCCAGGGCGACGAGGCCTGGTGCAACCCCCCGGGCCGCGCCCTCGGCACCCCGCCGACCACCGACACCGGCAACGAACTCCTCGACGCCTACCTCTGGATCAAACGCCCCGGCGACTCCGACGGCCCCTGCCGAGGCGGCCCCCCGGCCGGCACCTGGTGGCCGGACTACGCCCTGGGCCTGGCCCGCAAGGCGAAGGCCTGACCGCCACGGCGCGCGGCTACTCCACCACCTGACCGCGCGAGTTGACCGAGCAGCGCGCCCGACTCCCATGCGGTCTCGGCCGGATCGGTGCGATGGACGCTTCGTATTCTCAAGGCCTCCGCCGGCGGAGGTTCTCCCCGTGGTCATCCACAAAAACGCACTACGGCCGCGTCAGACCGAGGGCTTCAAGGGGTCCGCATAGATACATAGATGTGCGGCGACGGCTTCCTCAACCGCCGCCGGGTGCGGAGCCGATGCGGTGCCTCGCCCACGCATCGGCCGCCCTGTGCATGCGCAGGGTCCATGGGTCCGGGTCGGCGCTCGCGATGTGCTGCCAGAGGCGTGCGCTGGCGTCTGCGAACGCGTTTACGGCTGTCTTCGGTGCCTCTGTCCAAGCGGGAAGCGTGGCAACACAAGACTCTGCCTGGGGGGCGGTGTGCCCACCCGCGATGAGCCAGATGATCCACAGGGCCGGGTCGATCCATCCGGCGCCCCGGGAGGCCCATGCCCAGTCCACCAGGAGGGCGCTTTCGTCATGGACGAGGACGTTGGTGTTATGCCAATCGGTGTGCAGCAGCCGTTCTCCGGCGAAAAGTTCCGGGGTGTCACTGTAGGCGGCCATCCGGTCCGGCATCGTCTTGAGTGACAGGCTCGGGCACGGAACGTCGCCCAGCCTCCGCAGCACGGCGGCCACCAGCGGTACGTCCGGCGATTCCGGCTCGTAATCGGCGTGGCGGCCGTCAACTGCCTCGAACCCGAGCAGGTCCCATCCGGCGGGTTTCAGATGCCATAGCAGGCGCGGGGCGATGCCCTGGACATGCGGGTTGATCTCCGCCTCCCGCTGCTGGGTCCACGCCCGGGGGTGGTCGGCGCGCAGGCCCTTGACGAAGACCGTCCCGGTCTCGGTGTGGATGCGGGCGGCGATTTCGCTGTTGAATCCGGAGCCCACGGGCTCGGTCTTCACCACGGGTCCAGTGGCATCGGCGACAGCAGCCAGTACGTCGACGGGTAGGTCGGTCAGTCGGTCGGTCGGCATGGTGGGAGCCTCCCATGAAACGGCGCAGGGCCATGGGGCTGGCCCCATGGCCCTGGCCTGACTCGACCACCCGGTGCGGACGGGTGTCAGCGGTACGGGTTGTCGTCGTTGCACCCCGGCTGGGACGCGGTGGTGTGCGCCTCCACGTCCTCGACGACACTCACCTCTTCGGGGTCCTCGGCGGTGCGGGTCGGTGTGAGTTCGATCATGACGGTCATGACGCGGTCCCCTTCATTCCGTGCTGGCAGTAGTTGTGCAGTGGTGCCTTCGCCTCCTGAAAGACTTTGGCCATCGGCCGGCAGACCCGGCAGGTGCCGGAGAGCTGACAGCCGGTGCATCCTCCGGTGCGAAGCATGAGGGAATCGGCGATCGAGCCCAGCCGGGCAAGCCCGGCCACGCTCTCGGTGGGAAGGTCGATGTTCGGCTCACGGCCGACCTTGCAGATGGACGCCTTGCCGAAGGGGTCGGCGTGGAAGAACGCGTGACCGGCAGGACAACCCGTGAACGGCGACCTGTGAGTCAGATGCTCCGGGGACTGTGACGGCAGGGCCAGGCGGCGGGCGGTCTCGGCGCTCTCCGCCTTACAGGACAAGGTTTCGGAGTAGCCGGAGTGGCCGGTAGTTCGGGCTTCTGCGCTTACGGTCATCGGGGCCGCTGCGTGATGGGACGGACCAACGCGCAGTGGGCGCGGATAGAGCTGTTGTTGCCGGACCGGACGCCGAAGCATGGTGGGCGGTGGCGGGATCACCGACAGATGATCCACGCGACCGCGTGGAAGTCCCAGACCGGCTCGGAGTGGGCTCACCTGCCCGCTGAGTACGGCTCGTGGAAAGGCGTTTACACCACTGCGGAACTCGGCGATCGACGGCACGGGGGAGCGGGTCTTCACCACTCTGCTCGCCCAGGCCGACGCCGTAGGCGACCTGGGCTGGGTCATCGCGGTCGACTCCACGATCGTGCGCGCGCACCAGCACGCGGCCGGGGCCTGCAAAAGGGGGCCCGCCTGCCGAGCCCAGTCACCATGCGATCGGACGCTCCCGCGATGGGCTGACCACGAAGATTCACCTTGCCGCGGACAGCCGTTGCCGACCGCTGTGCTCTTTCCTCACGCCCGGCCTGGCAAATGACGCGCCCGCGTCCGAGCACGTCATGGCCGCCCTGCGTATATCCAGGACAGTTGGCCGGCTGCGAACCCGGCCTCTCGTTGTCCTGGCGGACCGGGCCTACTCATCCGGGGCTATCCGCCAACACCTGCGCAAGCGGGGGATCCAGGCGGTGATTCCATAGCGTGCCAACCAGGTCGCAAATCGCAGGCGCAAGGGCCGCCGAGGCGGACGTCCACCGACCTTCGACCGTGAGGAATACAAGCGGCGCAACACCGTCGAACGCTGCATCAACCACCTGAAGAATGGCGTGGCCTGGCAACCCGCTACGAGAAGACCGCCACCATCTTCCGAGCCGGACTCCACATCGCAGGCATCTTCATCTGGTCCGCCCGCTGATTCGAGGGGCACCACCCAGCGGGCGTCAATTCCACGGTTCCTGGTGCGGGTCTTCACCCAGCATCTTCGCCGCGGCTACACAGAGGTCTTCGCCGAAGAGCTGGTTGCTGCCCCACTGGGAGCTCCACAGGTCGGATGCGGCTTGAGCCACAGCCCGCCAGGAGAACTCCTCGTCGACTCGCCACGTGCGAATCTGAACAGCCATCTCCGGCGTGATCGTCGCTGGATCCACGGTGTTGTCTGTCATGCCGCCGACCCTAGGGACGTCGCGGAGAAGGTAGCCACAGGATTACGTCCCCTCTTGCCCGTTGGACAGAGCCCAGAACTTCATCTACAGGACTTGGCGAGCCCACGACATCCGGGAACCCCAACTTTTTGGGAGCCGAGCTCCGCGCTCTGATCCGACAAGATCCGAGCGAGAGGGCCTAAGGACGTGTCCGGCCGATCATGTGTGCTCCGAGCCCGAGTCGTTGATGGGAACATGGGACGGGGGGCGATCTAAGCGATGCCGAGTGGCAACGGCCGGGGCCGGCTCAGCTACCTTCCTCGGCGGGCCGCTGGTGCCCGCACGGCACCACATCACCGTTCTTGTCGAAGACCTCGGCGTCGTGAGACGCGTTCACCCACACCGTGATGCCCTGGTCATGCACGACCGTGTTGAACGGCGACTCCTCCGGCTCCGCCTCGGTCACCACCGTGAATTCCTCACCGGGACGCATCCAGTGATCGGTTCCCCACGGCTCGACCCACAGACAGACCATGCTGCTGGTCTCGTTGCTCACGCTTGTCTTGGACATGCTTGCACCATATCCAGCAGCGTGATCAGCCGGACAAGTCCTGGTCTCCTGAGTCCGCTCTCCCCCTCCGCAGCCCGCGCGGCTACTCCACCAGGAGCCACTTCGCCTCCGACGGGGTGCCTTCCTTGTCCGTGACGAAGAGCATGTACCAGCCCGCGGGAACCAGGGTGCGGTCCTTCGGGGTTTCTATCGTCACCGTGTCCTTCGTCCTGGTGAGTTTCAGTTCGATCGAGCGCTGTTCGACGTCCGTCGTGTGGGTGACCGCGCTGGGGCGCATCAGGCGGGCCTTGGTGATGCGGTCCGGGTGCGCCGTGCGGAAGGTGGCGCGGCCGTGGGGGTCGGTGCGGCGGGGGCCCTCGCCCAGGGCCGGGCGGTTCCCGTCCGAGGCGCGGTCGCCCTGGAGGTAGGGCGGGGTGTAGATCTCGATGCGCTGCTCGAAGGTGCCGAGCTTGGTGTTGTCGGCGTCGTCGAAGAGCGGGTCCGAGCCGAAGGTGGCCACGCGGCCGTCGGGCAGCAGAAGCGCCTCCGAGTGGTAGTTGCGGCCCACGGTGGGGTCGGCGGCGCGGCGGAAGGAGTTGGTCGCCGGGTCGTAGAACTGCGCTCTGAGGATGTCGCTGGCGCTGCGGCCGCGGTAGTCCGACGAGCCGCCGGTGGTGAACACCGTGTCGTCCGGCAGCAGCACGCTGCTCAGATAGCGCGTGCCCTGCGGCAGCCGGGGGCCTTCCCGGAACGCCGGGCTCTCCTCGCTCAGGTCGATGATCGCCGTACGCGAGGTGGACTTGGACGACTCGCCGACGCCCCCGCCGCCCAGCAGCATCACCCGCTGGCGCTGGACGGGCGCGAGCATCAGCGAGGCCGACGTCTCGGTCTGGTCGCCGTCGATGAGTCCGTCGATACCGGTGAAGGTGTTCTTGCTGAGATCCCAGAGGCCGGGCTTGCGGCCCTTGTCGGCGGGTCCGTACCCCGCGTTGGAACCGGAGTAGAAGAGCTTGCCGCCCTTGGTGAGGAAGAGCGCGGGATAGGTCGGGAAGTAGCGGGTGGGGCCCTTGGACCACTTCTTGGTCTTCGGGTCGTACACCTCGTTGTCCCCGGTGAGCACGGCGCCGACATCGTCCAGGCCCGACACCGCGAGCACCTTGCCGTCCTCCAGCCCGACCAGGGTCGGGTACCAGCGGGCCTCCTTCATCGGATCCACCCGGATGTACTTCTCGGCCGTGGGGTCGAATTCGTACGCCGATCTGATGCCCTGGAAGTCCTGCTTCTCCGTGGTGAGTTTCTGTGCCAGGCCGTAGAGATTGGCGGCGTCCTTGCCCTTGAGGCCGAGGATCTCGTACTGCGCGGCCTGGGTCGTCAGCGCCTGCGGGCCCTCCTTGACCGCCTCCACGAAGACCCGTGCCTCGCCGGCGGTGACCTTGGTGCGCCAGGGCTGCATCCGGTCGCCCTTGCCGTATCCGGCCTGGATCTGCTTCTTGGCCCTCGGCACGGTCACATCGGCGGTGCTGACGTACTCGACGCCGGACGGGGAGCGGAAGCGGGTGCCCTTCTTGAAGGTGTACGACCGGTCCGGGTTCTCGTTCTTGACACGCATACCGCCGCCCGCCCGCCGTATCCCGCCGTCGAGCACCTCGTACCGCGCCGTGCCGCCCGCCACCAGCAGCCGTCCGTCCGGGAGCTGGGAGTGGCCGGAACAGAAGAAGTCCTCCGGGGTGGGGATCTTCTTGAAGGTGTTGTCGGCCGGGTTCCACAGGACCGTGTCGAAGGAGCCCGCGTCGAACTTCTTCTGGTTGTTGCCGGATCCGGCGATGAGCAGCACCTTGCCGGTGTGCAGCAGGGCCGCGTGGATCGCGTTCGTACGGTACTCGGGCGGGACGTCGAGCAGCGCCCAGGAGCCGTACTGCCGCTTGTAGCCCGGCTGGGAGATCTTGTACGCGTGGTACGTCTCCTGGGCGAAGGAGACTGCGGCGGGGGCGTTGAGGCCGAGGAGCAGGACCAGCGCCCCGCCGCCCAGCAGGGTCTTCTTGAACTTCTTCGTCGGTCGGTACGCGTAGGAAGCCATGGGTCGGTTCCCTCCGGTCGTCGGTCACATGCCCCCGGTCGCCGGTCGGTTCGCGCCGGTCGCCGATCGGCTCCATCGGTCACCGGTCGGTCCGCGCCGGTCGCCCCTCAGTTGCCGCCGGTCGTCGCGAGCGCGGGCTCGGGCTCCTCGCCCGGCTCGGGGGCGGGCACGGTGACGGTCTCGCCCGGCCCGGCGGCCTTGCGGCGGACCTCCTCGCGCCAGGTGGTCCAGCCCCAGACGGCGACGGGCGCGAGCGCGATGGCGAGGGCCAGCAGGGCCCAGGTGCGCATCGCCGCGTGGGTGTGGTCCAGGAACACGGACGCGATCAGCGAGGCGAGCAGCAGACCGGCCCAGTACAGATGCAGCCGGAAGGTCATCAGCCGGTCGGGACTGGCGCTGCCGCCCTTGGGGGTGACGACGAAGCTGCCGCGGGTGCGGATCACGGCCGAGCCGAGCGACCGGAGGTAGATCGGCGCGGAGAGCGCGGACATCGCCATCCCGGCCAGCCCGCCCGAGCCCTCGGGCTCGTGGGGGGAGACATTGTGGCGCCGGTTCCAGAGGTAGAGGCCGATCTGGAGGGCGGCGGCGTCGCTGTAGAGCATCAGCAGGACCGACGAGGACACCTGGGTGCCGGAGGCGCCGAGCCAGAGGAACAGGACGCAGCTCAGAATGCCCAGCAGCCAGTTGACCGCGGTCATCGGGTAGTAGACGAGCATCAGCGTGTAGCTGAGCAGCCGGCCCGGCGGCATCCGGAAGGGTGCCTTCCAGTACTGCGTGAAGAGCGTCTCGTACGTCCCCCGGGACCAGCGGAGCTGCTGGGTGAAGAAGTCGGTCCAGGAGGCGGGGCCCTCGCCGACGGCCAGTACGTCGGGGGTGTAGACGGAACGCCAGTAGCGGCCCGTACGGGGGTTGAGCCTGCGGTGCAGTTCGAAGCCGGTGGCCATGTCCTCGGTGATCGAGTCGTACAGACCGCCGATCTGCTTGACCGCGCTGATCCGGACGACATTGTTGGTGCCGACGAACATCGGGGCGTGATAGCGGTTTCCGGCCCGCTGGATCAGCGCGTGGAAGAGGAACTGCTGCGACTCGGCGGCCTTGGTGACCGGTGAGGTGTAGTTGCCGTACACCTGGGGTCCCACGACGAAGGCCACATCCGGATCGCGGAAGTAACCCATCATCCGCTCCAGGTAGTTGGGGAGCGGTACGTGGTCGGTGTCGACGGAGGCGAAGAAGTCGTACTCGTCGCCGTGCATCGCGATCCACGCGTTGTAGTTGCCGTGTTTGGTACGTGTCTTGTGCGCGCCCTTCCGCTGGTTCCATTCCGGCACCCCGTGCCGGGTGAAGTGACGGACGCCCAGCTCCTCGCAGAGCGCCCTGGCCTCGCTGTCGTCGCCCTCGTCGAGCAGCCATACGTCGAGCGGGCCGCAGTGGCGCAGCCGTACCGCCCCTTCGAGCGTGCCGCGCGCCATGGACAGCGGCTCCTTGCCCGGTACGTACGTGGTGAGGAACGCGACCCTGGTACCCGCCTCCGCGGGCACGGGTATGGGGTCCCTGGCGACCATCGTGGCGTGCGCGACCGAGGTGACGTTGACGAGCATGAACAGGGAGATCAGCCCGATCGAGCCGAGCATCACCTGGTCGAAGACGACCAGCCAGCGCTCGCCGCCCTCGCGCCTGGTCCGGTGGGTGGGCCAGACCAGATAGACGAGGAGGGCGCCGGAGAGCACCGGGGCGAGGGCCATCAGCAGGACCGCGCGTATCCGGTGGGGTTCACGGGCGAGCAGACTGCGGTAGCGCACGCGGTACGCGCGGCTGGTGTCCGGTCCGCCCGGCCTTTCCGGCCCGGCCGGCTCCGTCAGGGGACCGGCGAGGCAACTGTAGAAGTCGTAGTCGTAGCCGTCGGAGTCGTAGCCGTCGGACCGCACGGTGCCTCCAGAGGTCGCGAGGTCGATATCCCCACGGAAAGGGATATCGACCGGCGTGTCGACCTGGGGTCGTCCGTGCGGGCGGTTCGGGGCCGGGGCGTTACCGCGTACGGGCGCGGGCGGTGGCGCGGGGCCGGGAAGGGGAGACAGACTCGGAAGCGCCCATGCCCGGGCGCGGATACCGGACGGCGCCGACTGATCAGGAGGCTTCGCCCGGCGCCGACAGATGCCGTTCCACCGTCTCGACCTTCGAGGTCAGCCCGTCCGTGACCCCCGGCCGGATGTCCGCCTTGAGCACCAGCGAGACCCGTGGCGCCCGCGCCTCGACCGCCGCGACGGCCCGCCTGACCACGTCCATCACCTCGTCCCACTCGCCCTCGACCGAGGTGAACATGGCGTCGGTACGGTTCGGCAGCCCGGACTCGCGGACCACCCGGACGGCGTCGGCGACGTACTCACCGACGTCCTCCCCCACGCCCAGCGGGGAGACGGAAAAGGCGACGATCATGCGTTCACCGTACCTTCGCGGTCCTCGCGGCGGGCGCGGGAGGCGATGACCTCGTCCTCGGCCGCGCGCTTGAGCTTGCGCTCGGCGAAGAAGCCGCCGGTCGGCAGGACGGAGAGGACGAAGTAGAGGGCCGCCGTCCCGAAGGACCACTTGGTGCGGTTCCAGGCGTCCAGCCAGAAGATCACGTACAGGATGAAGAGCAGGCCGTGGATCGCGCCCATCACGGGCACCGCGTTGAAGTCCGTCGTGCGCTTGAGCACCGAGCAGACGAGCAGCAGCAGAAAGGACACGGCCTCGGGGGCGGAGACCAGGCGGAGTCGGTGGAGGGAGGAGGCGGTCTTGATGTCCACGAGGCAGGCACCTTTGTCGTCAGGGGGCGTCGGGGGGAGGCAGGGCCGCGCGATCTTGTGAACGCGCGCACAAGCGGGACCATTGTGGCAGCCCGGTTTTGCCCGACCGTTACGAGGGTGGTACGCCGCCAGAACGCCTTCGGGACGGAAAGACCTGTTCGTACCCTCCTCGGCCCATTACCTTCGATCCGTGGCTCAGTTCCGACTGCAAGGCAGCAAGGTGCTCGCCGTGGACATGTCCGGCGACGCCGTCAAGGCGAAGAACGGCTCGATGGTCGCGTACGACGGCCAGATGGCGTTCAAGAAGATGTCCGGCGGCGGTGAGGGCCTGCGCGGGATGGTGACGCGCCGCCTCACCGGTGAACAGATGACCGTCATGGAGGTGAGGGGCCAGGGGACCTGCTACTTCGCCGACCGGGCGAGCGAGATCAACCTCGTGTCGCTGCACGGCGACAAGCTCTATGTCGAGGCGAGCAATCTGCTCTGCACGGACGCCGGGCTGCGGACCGGTACGACCTTCACCGGGCTGCGCGGCGGCGCGACCGGCAACGGTCTGTTCACCACGACCGTCGAGGGGATGGGGCAGGCGGCGATCATGTCGGACGGCCCGGCAGTGGTCCTGCGCGTGACCCCGCAGTACCCGCTCTCGGTCGACCCCGGCGCGTACATCGCCCACCAGGGCAGTCTCCAGCAGCACTTCCAGGCGGGGGTGACCTTCCGCACCCTCATGGGCGAGGGCGGCGGCGAGGCCTTCCAGATCCGCTTCGAGGGCGACGGGCTCGTGTACGTACAGCCCAGCGAGCGCAACACGGTCGGGGGCGATGTGTGATGCCGTTCCGCGAGATCAACTCGAAGATGGTCGAGGCGACGGTGATGCCCGGCCAGAAAATGTTCAGCCAGCGCGGCGCGATGCTCGCGTACCGGGGCGAGGTCAGCTTCACCCCGAACATGCAGGGCGGCCAGGGCGGGCTGATGTCGATGATCGGCCGGCGGGTGGCCAATGAGGCGACTCCGCTGATGACGGTGGAGGGCAGCGGTACGGTGCTGTTCGGCCATGGCGGCCATCACATCCAGGTCATCAATCTCGCCGGGGACACCCTGTATGTCGAGGCCGACCGGCTGCTCGCCTTCGACGGGACGCTCCAGCAGGGCACGATGTTCATGGGCTCGCAGGGCGGGGTCATGGGCATGGTGCGCGGCCAGGTGACCGGCCAGGGCCTGTTCACCACCACGCTCAAGGGGCATGGCGCGGTCGCGGTGATGGCACACGGCGGGGTGATCGAGGTGCCGATCAGCCCCGGCAGGGATGTCCATGTGGACCCCCAGGCGTATGTCGCCCACCATGGCGAGGTACGGAACAAGCTCTCCACGGCGCTCGGCTGGCGCGACATGGTGGGGCGCGGCTCGGGCGAGGCGTTCCAGCTCGAACTGAGCGGCAGCGGTGCGGTGTACGTCCAGGCGTCGGAGGAGAAGCTGTGAGCGCGCCCGTGATCCATGACCCGATGACGCTGCCCAGCGACGACAACGTCAACGCGTACACCTTCTGTGTGGAGCTGAAGGGGAGCCAGTGGTTCCTCCAGAAGGGGAAGATGATCGCCTACTACGGGCGGATCGACTTCAACGGGATCGGGCACGGCCGCTTCGACCGGCTGCTGCGTACGAGCTTCCACTCGCCGCTGCACGCGAGCGACTGGGTGGTGGCGGAGGGCAGCGGCAAGATGCTGCTCGCCGACCGGGCCTTCGACGTCAATTCGTACGACCTGGAGGACGGCAATCTGACGATCCGCTCCGGGAATCTGCTGGCGTACCAGCCGTCGCTCGCGCTGAAGCAGTCGATCGTGCCGGGCTTTCTGACGCTGATCGGTACGGGGAAGTTCGTGGCGGCCTCGAACGGTCCGGTCGTCTTCATGGAACCCCCTATCCGGGTGGATCCGCAGGCCCTGGTGGGCTGGGCGGACTGCCCCTCGCCGTGCCATCACTACGACCACGGCTATATGACCGGGGTGATGGGCGGGCTGCGGTCGCTGACGGGGATCGGGGGCACCTCGGGCGAGGAGCACCAGTTCGAGTTCGTCGGAGCGGGTACGGTGCTGCTCCAGTCGACCGAGACGCTGATGGCGGAGCAGGCGACGGGCGCGGTGCCGCACGAGCCGGGCGTGCCGGGCGGCGGCGCTCCCGCGCCGGGCCACGGTCAGCCGGGCCAGGGGGCGGCGCCCAGGCTGCCGGGGCAGCTCGGGGATCTCCAGCGTCGCTTCGGGTTGTGACCGATAGGCTGCGGAGCGTGACGTCGAACGCCGGTGCGCGGCGTCACCTCGCGCAAGGCCACCTCGCGCAAGATTTATACGGAATTCAACTTCTTAGGTAGAATCCATACATGGAGACCGAGACCGCCACCCGCTGGCTGACCGACGGGGAACAGTGCGCCTGGCGCACCCACCTCGATGTCAACAAGCTGCTGACGCACCAGTTGGAGAAGGACCTGCAGCCGTTCGGACTGACCATGAACGACTACGAGATCCTGGTGAATCTCTCGGAGTCGGCGGAGCGGCGCATGCGGATGAGTGACCTCGCGGCCACCACGCTCCAGTCCAAGAGCCGGCTCTCGCACCAGATCACCAGGATGGAAGCGGCGGAACTGGTCCGCAGGGAACACTGCGAGTCGGACCGGCGAGGTCTGTACGCCGTGTTGACGGACCACGGCATGGACACGATGCGCAAGGTGGCACCGCACCATGTGGCGTCGGTACGCAAGCACTTCATCGATCTGCTGTCGCCGGAAGCGCTCACGCAGTTGCGGGAGTCACTGACACCGGTGGCGGAACACCTGCGGGGCCGACGCGGGAGGTTGTGACTTTGAGGGCTCGGTTCGCCGGGGGCTGGTCAGGTGGGGGGTAGGCGGAGTTCGAAGCGGGCTCCGCCTGCGGGGGCTGGGGCGGCTGTGAGCGTGCCGCCGTGGCGTTCGGCCACATCGCGGGCTATGGCGAGGCCCAGTCCGGCGCCGCCGTCGTCACGATCCCGGGCCTCGTCCAGCCGTACGAACCGTTCGAAGATCCGCTCGCGCTCCGCCTCAGGCACCCCGGCACCGTCGTCGGTGACCGCGAGCACCACCTGTCCGTCCGCCGACCGCCGCACGGACACCCGTACCGAACCGCGTGCGTGACGTTGCGCGTTGTCGAGCAGATTGCCGAGCACCCGTGCCAACTGGCCGCGCGATCCGGCGACTTCGACCCCCTGTCCCAGGTCGAGTGCGACCGGAACGGCGTCCAGGGTCCGCTGCGAGACCTCCTCGCGGACCAGCGCGCCCAGATCGAGCCGGTTCTGCCCCGGCCGCTCCCCCGCGTCCAGCCGGGCCAGCAGCAGCAGATCGACGGCGAGCCGTTGGAGCCGTACGGTGTCCGCGACCGCGCCCGGCATGTCCAGCAGTTCCGGGTGCGCGTCGCCCACTTCGAGCTGGGTGCGGAGGGACGCGATGGGGCTGCGCAGTTCGTGCGAGGCGTCCGCGACAAAGCGGCGCTGCCGGTCGACGGCCGCCTCCAGCGCGGTGAGCGTCTCATTGGTCGTACGGGCGAGCCGGGCCACCTCGTCATGGGCGGCGGGCTCCGGCACCCGTCTGGACAGGTCCTCGGACGCGGTGATGGCCGCCATCTCGCGCCGGATGCCCTCCACGGGCCTGAGCGCCCGCCGGGTCACCAGCCAGGTCACTCCCGCGACGACCAGCAGCAGGACGGGCAGTCCCAGCAGCATCGCCACGGCGGCCGTGCCGACCGCGGTGTCCCGGGCGGCCAGCGAGGCACCGGCATGGACGACGACGGTTGCGCCGGAGCCGTCGGTCACGGCGATGGTGGCGAAGCGGTAGTCGCCGGCCGTGCCGTCGACGGTGGCGCTTCCCGAGGTGTGCTCGGTGATGTCGCCGATCTCGCCGACGGCGGGGACGGCGCGGCCCCCGTGGTCGTCGCCGGTCTCGACGTCGTCATCGCCGTCGTCGTCCCCGCTGTTGTCGCCGCCGCCACGGCCGCCGTCCACCGGTTGGCCCGACTGCGGGGCGGAGGGCGCCGGTACGACCGCGGCGGCGGGCACCCCCGTACCGCTGATCCGCTCCAGGTCCTCGCCCATCGCCAGCAGCCGGCCGTCCTGGGTGGCGACCTGCACCGGATGGTCCGCCGCCTCGGGGAGTTCAAGATCCCGGTACGACGTCCGGCCGGGGACCCGGGAGGCGATGTCCAGGGCGACATCGCGCGCCGCGGAATCGGCCTCGCGGTCGGCCTGGTCGGTGAGGTTCGCGCGGAGCGAGAGAAGGACCGCGATCCCGGCGGCCACGAGCGCGACCGCCACGACGGCTGTCGCCCCCAGAGAGGTCTTGGCCCGTACGGAGCCGAAGGGGCGTACGGAGCCGAAGGGGCGCTTTCCGGCGCTCATGACGACGTCAGCCGGTAGCCGGCGCCGCGCACGGTCTGGATGGCGGTCGCACCGATCTTGCGCCGCAGCGCGCTGATGTAGACCTCGATGATGTTGGGATCGCCGTCGTAGGCGAAGTCCCAGACATGCTCCAGGATCTGCGGCTTGCCGACCACCTCGCCCGCCCGGACGGCGAGTTGTTCCAGCACGGCGAACTCCTTGGCGGTCAGGGCCACTTCGGTCCCGTCCCGGAAGACCCGGCGGGCCGCGGTGTCGATGCTCAGCCCGCCCACCCGCAGGACGGGCGAGGCGCCGGCCGAACCACGGCGGCGCAGCAGCGCCTTGACGCGGGCGACCAGCACGACGTACGAGAACGGCTTGGTCAGATAGTCATCGGCGCCCGTGTCGAGTCCCTCCGCCTCGTCGTACTCGCCGTCCTTCGCGGTCAGCATCAGGATCGGTACGTCGTTTCCGGCGGCGCGCAGGGCCGCGCAGACCCGGTAGCCGTTCATGCCGGGCAGCATGATGTCGAGCACGACCAGGTCGTAGACGCCCTCCCCGGCCCGGTGCAGCCCTTCGAGGCCGTCGTGGACGACATCCACGGCGAAGCCCTCGGCCTTCAGTCCGCCGGCGAGCGAGACGGCGAGCCGCTTCTCGTCCTCCACGATCAGCAAGCGCATGCCCCCACCTTCCCAAACGGAACCTGAAGATCTCTTCAGGTCGCTTCAGGCGGGCTTCAGCTTCGGTGGACGACATTGAGGGCGTTGGCAGTCGGACCGACCGGGGAGTACCTCATGAAGCGCAATCTCACCATCGCCGCCATTGCCGTGGCGGCTCTGATCGGCGGCGGAACGTACACGGCGGTCGCCATGGGCGACGACGACCGCGGCACGACGCGGACCGGGGCGAGCGCGGGGACGGGGACGCTGCCGGTCCCGGTGCCGCGGCCCGGCTCGGCGGACCCGACGGCGGACCCCACCGCGGATCCCACAGCGGACCCGGCGGCGAGCCTGACGGCTGACCAGGCGGCCGACGCGGCGCTGAAGCGGGTCCCGGGCACGGTGACTTCGGTCGAGCGGGACGACGACGGTGACGACGACCGCGGCGACCACTGGGAGGTCACGGTACGCACCAAGGACGGCCACAGCCGCGAGCTGAACGTGGACACCCGGACGGCCCGAGTCACACCGGACGACGACCACGACGACGACCGGCACGGCCACGACGACGACTGACGGCCCGTTTCGTCCTCAATCGCCGGACGGGCTCAATTGGGCACCCGGCACCGGAGGCACCCGTTCCGTCCTCAAACGCCGGACAGGCTGGAATTGCCCGGCACCCGGGAAACAAGCCCGTCCGGCGATTGAGGACGGACCGGCACCGGACGGACCCGGTACCCACCGCGCCACCGGCACCCCGTCACGCCTCCGTCAGGCCCGCCACCAGTTCGTCCGACGCCGCGTACGGGTCCAGGTCGCCCGTCACCACGCGTTCCGCCAGGGCCGCGAGTCGGCGGTTGCCGTGGAGGTCGGCGATGCGGGTGCGGAGGGCCGTGACGGCGATCGTCTCGACCTCGTGCGCCGCGCGGGCGGTACGGCGGCTGGTGAGGACGCCGTGCTCCTCCATCCACGCCCGGTGCTTCTCCAGCGCCTCCACCACCTCGTCGATGCCCTCGCCGCGCGCCGCGACCGTCTTGACGATCGGTGGCCGCCAGTCGCCCGGGCCCCTGGCCTCGCCGAGGCCCAGCATGTGGTTCAGCTCGCGGACGGTCGCGTCGGCGCCGTCGCGGTCCGCCTTGTTCACCACGTACACATCGCCGATCTCCAGGATTCCCGCCTTCGCCGCCTGGATGCCGTCGCCCATGCCCGGCGCCAGCAGCACCACCGAGGTGTCGGCCTGGGAGGCGATCTCGACCTCCGACTGGCCGACCCCGACCGTCTCCACCACGATCACGTCGCAGCCCGCCGCGTCCAGGACCCGGATCGCCTGCGGAGCCGCCCAGGCCAGACCGCCGAGATGGCCGCGGGTGGCCATGGAGCGGATATAGACGCCCGGGTCCGAGGCGTGTTCGGACATCCGGACCCGGTCACCGAGCAGCGCGCCCCCGGAGAAGGGGGACGAGGGGTCGACCGCGAGCACCGCGACCCGCTTGCCGGCCCTGCGGTACGCGCTGACCAGCGCCGAGGTGGATGTCGACTTGCCGACACCCGGCGATCCGGTGATCCCGACGACATACGCCCGGCCCGCGAGCGGCGCCAGCGCCGCCATCACCTCGCGGAGCTGCGGCGACGCCCCCTCGACCAGTGAGATCAGCCGGGCCACGGCCCGCGGGCGGCCCTCCCGCGCCTGAGCCACCAGTTGGGGGACGTCCTGCGTCACAGCTCCAGCTCCGTTCCTCGGCGGTGCACACGGCGGTGCATATGAACGTACGTGCATACGTACGAGATGTACGGACGGCTACGGCTACCCCGCCACCCGCAGGATCAGCGCGTCCCCCTGCCCGCCCCCGCCGCACAGCGCCGCCGCGCCGACACCGCCGCCGCGCCGCTTCAGCTCCAGCGCGAGATGCAGTACGAGCCGCGCGCCGGACATCCCGATCGGGTGACCGAGGGCGATCGCGCCGCCGTTCACGTTCACCTTTTCCGGGGACACTCCGAGGTCCTTCATCGACTGCACAGCGACCGCCGCGAAGGCCTCGTTGATCTCGATGAGATCGAGGTCCGCGACGCCGATGCCCTCCTTCTTGAGGGCGTGCTGGATGGCGTTGGACGGCTGGGACTGGAGCGAGTTGTCCGGGCCCGCCACATTGCCGTGCGCGCCGATCTCCGCGATCCACTCCAGGCCCAGTTCCTCGGCCCTGGCCCTGCTCATCACCACGACCGCCGCGGCGCCGTCCGAGATCTGCGAGGACGTGCCCGCCGTGATCGTGCCGTCCTTGTCGAAGGCCGGGCGCAGCCGGGCCAGGGACTCCACCGTGGTCTCCGGGCGGATGCCCTCGTCCTGGGTGAACAGCACCGGGTCGCCCTTGCGCTGCGGGATCTCCACCGGGACGATCTCGGCCTCGAAGATCCCGTTCTTCTGCGCGGCGGCGGCCCGCTGGTGGGACAGCGCACCGAATTCGTCCTGCTCGGGACGGGCGATACCGAGCCGGGTGTTGTGCTTCTCCGTCGAGGCGCCCATGGCGATCTCCTCGAAGGAGTCGGTCAGCCCGTCGTACGCCATCGAGTCGAGCAGCTCGACCGCGCCGTACTTGTAGCCCTCACGGGACTTGGGGAGCAGGTGCGGGGCGTTGGTCATGGACTCCTGGCCGCCCGCGACCACCACGTCGAACTCGCCCGCGCGGATGAGCTGGTCGGCGAGCGCGATCGCGTCGAGCCCGGAGAGGCAGACCTTGTTGACGGTGAGCGCGGGCACGTTCATCGGAATGCCGCCCTTGACCGCGGCCTGGCGCGCCGGGATCTGCCCCGCCCCGGCCTGGAGCACCTGGCCCATGATCACGTACTGCACCTGGTCGCCGCGAATCCCCGCACGGTCCAGCGCGGCCTTGATCGCGAAGCCGCCCAGCTCCGCGCCGGAGAAGGATTTCAGCGAGCCGAGCAGCCGTCCCATGGGAGTACGGGCGCCCGCGACGATCACGGAGGTGGTGGTGTTCGAGTCCGACATGAGACCTGATCCCCTTTGCGTGGAGCGTGAGGAGTGAACGAGGGTTTACTCCAATGTACTGAGCGGTACGCGCCGGGGTCACCCGGCCGTGCGTGTGATCGCGCGCACGTTGCGTAACCGGCGGCGAGACGCTGCACTGTCCCCATGCTGACGCGAATCGACCACATCGGAATCGCCTGTTTCGATCTCGACGCCACCGTCGAGTTCTACCGGGCCACCTACGGATTCGAGGTCTTCCACACCGAGGTCAACGAGGAGCAGGGCGTCCGCGAGGCCATGCTCAAGATCAATGAGACGTCCGACGGCGGAGCTTCGTACCTCCAGCTCCTCGAACCCGTACGGGAGGACTCCCCCGTCGGCAAGTGGCTCGCGAAGAACGGCGAGGGGGTCCACCACATCGCGTTCGGGACCGCCGATGTCGACGGGGACGCCCGGGCGGTCCGTGACAAGGGCGTACGGGTCCTCTACGACGAGCCGCGCAGGGGTTCCATGGGCTCGCGCATCACTTTCCTGCACCCGAAGGACTGTCACGGAGTCCTCACAGAACTCGTCACCTCCGCCCCGGAGCACTGACCTTAAGGATTCCCGGCCCGGTAGAGTGGGGCGCTCCGGGCCGGGGCCGGGCCGGGGCCGCGCCCCTGCCGTTGATCTGACACCATTCCCCGGGGGGCCGTTCGCCGCGAACGGTGCTCGATTGGGCAGTTGCGACCAGGGGACGGATGGGACCGCGCAGTGCGGGGCTACGAACGCCAGGAGAGCCACCGAGCTGACGACGACCACCTCTCGCGGTTCGAAGCCGAGATGGACCGGCTGAAGACCGCGCGGGAGAAGGCCGTCCAGCACGCCGAGGACCTCGGTTACCAGGTCGAGGTATTGCGCGCCAAGCTCCATGAGGCACGCCGCGCCCTGGCCACCCGTCCGTCGTCCTACGACAACGGCGACCTCGGCTACCAGGCCGAGCAGATGCTCCGTAACGCCCAGATCCAGGCCGAGCAGATGCGCGCGGACGCGGAGCGCGAACTGCGCGAGGCCCGGGCGCAGACGCAGCGGATCCTCCAGGAGCACGCCGAGCACCAGGCCAGACTCCAGGCGGAGCTGCACGCGGAGGCCGTCCAGCGCCGGCAGCGGCTCGACCAGGAGCTGGCGGAGCGCCGCCAGACCGTCGAGTCGCACGTCAACGAGAACGTCGCGTGGGCCGAGCAGCTCCGCGCCCGTACGGAGTCCCAGGCCCGGCGGCTGCTGGACGAGTCGCGCGCCGAGGCCGAGCAGTCCCTGGCCGCCGCCCGCGCGGAGGCCGCCCGGGTCACCGAGGAGGCCCGCCGGCGGCTCGGCGAGGCGTCCGAGGCGTCCAGGTCGGAAGCTGAAGCGATACTGCTCCGGGCCCGCAGGGACGCGGAACGGCTGCTGAACGCGGCGTCCACGCAGGCGCAGGAGGCCGCCGGCCACGCCGAGCAGTTGCGTACGTCCACGACCGCCGAGGCCGACCAGGTCCGCCAGCAGGCCGCCGAGCTGAGCCGGGCCGCCGAGCAGCGGATGCACGAGGCGCAGGAGCGGCTGCGGGAGGCCCGCGCGGAGGCCGAGAAGGTCGTCGCGGAGGCCAAGGAGTCCGCGGCCAAGCGGCTGGCCGGGGTCGAGTCGCAGACCGAGCAGCGCACCCGTACGGCCAAGTCGGAGATCGCCCGGCTGGTCGGCGAGGCCACCAAGGACGCGGAGGCCACCAAGGCGGAGGCCGAGCAGGCGCTCGCGGACGCCCGCGCCGAGGCCGAGAAGCTGGTCGCGGAGGCCGCGGAGAAGGCCCGCACCGTCGCCGCCGAGGACACCGCGGCCCAGCTCGCCAAGGCGGCCCGTACCGCCGAGGAGGTGCTGACCAAGGCCTCGGACGACGCCAAGGCCACCACCAGGTCGGCCGGCGAGGAGGCCGAGCGGATCCGCCGGGAGGCCGAGGCCGAGGCGGACCGGCTGCGCAACGAGGCGGCCGAGCAGGCCGATCAGCTCAAGGGCGCGGCCAAGGACGACACCAAGGAGTACCGCGCCAAGACCGTCGAGCTCCAGGAGGAGGCGCGCAGGCTGCGCGGCGAGGCCGAGCAGCTCCGGTCCGAGGCGGTCGCCGAGGGCGAGCGGATCCGCGGCGAGGCCCGCAGGGAGGCCGTCCAGCAGATCGAGGAGGCGGCCAGGTCCGCCGAGGAGCTGCTGACCAAGGCCAAGGCGGACGCGGACGAGCTGCGTTCCGGTGCCACCGCCGAGAGCGAGCGGGTCCGTACGGAGGCCATCGAGCGGGCCACCACGCTGCGCCGGCAGGCCGAGGAGACCCTGGAGCGCACCCGCGCCGAGGCCGACCGGCTGCGCGCCGAGGGCGAGGAGCAGGCCGAGGCCACCAAGGCCGCCGCCGAACAGGCCGCGGCCGAGCTGCGCGAGGAGACCGAGCGCGGGATCGAGGCCCGCAAGGACGAGGCCTCCGACGAGCTGACCCGGCTGCACACCGAGGCGGAGAAGCGGCTCACTTCGGCCGAGGAGGCGCTCACCGAGGCGCGCGCCGAGTCGGAGCGGATCAGGCGGGAGGCCGCGGAGGAGTCCGAGCGGCTGCGGGCCGAGTCCGCGGAGCGGATCCGTACGCTCCAGGCGCAGGCCGAGCAGGAGGCCGGGCGGCTCCGCAACGAGGCGGCGTCCGACGCCTCGCAGTACCGCGCCGAGGCGGAGGCCGCGGCGGTACGGCTGCGTACGGAAGCGGCCACGGAGGCCGAGCGGCTCAAGACGGAGGCCCAGGAGACCGCCGACCGGGTGCGGGCCGAGGCGGCAGCCGCGGCGGAGCGGGTCGGCGCCGAGGCCGCCGAGGCGCTGGCCGCGGCCCAGGAGGAGGCGGGCCGCCGCCGCCGCGAGGCCGAGGAGACGCTGACGGCCGCCCGCGCGGAGGCGGACCAGGAGCGCGAGCGGGCCCGCGAGCAGAGCGAGGAGCTGCTGTCCTCGGCGCGCACCCGGGTCGAGGAGGCACAGGCCGAGGCGCACCGGCTGGTCTCGGAGGCGGACTACCGCGCCACGGAGCTGGTGGCCGCGGCCGAGCAGACCGCGCAGCAGGTACGGGACTCCGTCGCCGGTCTCCAGGACCAGGCCGAGCAGGAGATCGCCGGGCTGCGCTCCGCCGCCGAGCACGCGGCCGAGCGTACGAAGACGGAGGCGCAGGAGGAGGCCGACCGGGTCCGCGCGGACGCGTACGCGGAGCGGGATCGGGCCTCGGAGGACGCGAGCCGGATCCGGGCCAGGGCCCAGGAAGAGGCCGACGCCGCGCAGTCCCTGGCCGAGCGGACCGTGGGCGACGCGATCGCGGAGGCGGAGCGGATGCGCGCCGACACCGCGGAGTACGCGCAGCGGGTACGGACCGAGGCGTCGGACTCACTGGCGGCGGCCGAGCGGGACGCGGCCCGCGCCCGCGCCGAGGCCCGGGAGGACGCGAACCGTATCCGGGGCGACGCCGCCGGGCAGGCCGACCGGCTCATCGCGGAGGCCACGGGCGAGTCGGAGCGGATGCGCGCCGAGGCCGCCGAGACGGTGGGCGCCGCGCAGCAGGCCGCCGAGCGGCTGCGGGCCGAGGCCGACCGGTTCAAGGCGGACACCGAGGCCGCCGCGGAGCGGATCAGGAACGAGGCCCAGGAGGAGACCGACTGGCTCCTGGACGAGGCGCGCAAGGACGCGGCCAAGCGCCGCTCCGACGCGGCCGAGCAGGCCGACCAGCTCATCAACAAGGCGCAGGAGGAGGCGCTGCGCGCCGCCACCGAGGCCGAGAAGCAGGCCGACACGATGGTGGGCGCGGCCCGCAAGGAGGCCGGCCGGATCACCGCGGACGCGACGGTCGAGGGCAACTCCCTGGTGGAGAAGGCCCGTACGGACGCGGACGAGCTGCTCGTCGGCGCGCGGCGGGACGCGACAGCGATCCGCGACCGGGCGGAGGAGCTGCGGGTCCGGGTCGAGAGCGAGATCGAGCAGCTTCACGAGCGGGCCCGCAGGGAGACCTCGGAGCAGCTCAAGACCGTCGGCGAGCGCGTCGACAATCTGATGAAGGCCGCCAACGAGCAGCGGGCCGAGGCCGAGACGAAGGCCAAGGCGCTGGTCGCCGACGCCGGTTCGGAGGCGAGCCGGGTCCGGATCGCCGCGGTGAAAAAGGCCGAGGGCCTGCTCAAGGAGGCCGAGCAGAAGAAGGCCGAACTGATCGCGGAAGGCCAGAAGTTGCGCGCGGAAGCCGACCGGGAGGCCCGGCGTACGGTCGACGACGGCAAACGCGAACTCGATGTCCTGGTGCGGCGGCGCGAGGACATCCAGGCCGAGATCTCCCGCGTCCAGGATGTACTCGAAGCTTTGGAGTCGTTTGAGGCACCCGCCGGTCCTACGAAGGACACCCAGGTCAAGGCGGGTGCCGCGGCGGGAACCACCCGGACGGGTGGCAAGTCTTCCGACGGCTAGCCACTCAAAAGGCTGGACATTCTCCAGATCAAACCTGCATCCGCTCGATGACACGCCGCTAAGGCCCCTAGGATTCCCTCTATCACCTCACCGGTCTCATTCGACAGGAACCCCATGAGCGACACTTCCTCCCCATTCGGCTTCGAGCTCGTGCGGCGTGGTTACGACCGCGGTCAGGTGGACGACCGCATTACCAAACTCGTCGCCGACCGTGACAGTGCTCTGGCCCGCATCACCGCGCTGGAGAAGCGCATCGAGGAGCTCCACCTCGAAACGCAGAACGCCCAGGCCCAGGTAACGGACGCGGAGCCCTCGTACGCCGGCCTCGGCGCCCGCGTCGAGAAGATCCTCCGTCTCGCCGAGGAGGAGGCGAAGGACCTGCGCGAGGAGGCCAGGCGCGCGGCGGAGCAGCACCGCGAGCTGGCCGAGTCGGCGGCCCAGCAGGTGCGCAACGACGCCGAGTCGTTCGCGTCGGAGCGCAAGGCCAAGGCCGAGGACGAGGGCGTCCGCATCGTCGAGAAGGCGAAGGGTGACGCGGCGACCCTGCGCTCGGAGGCGCAGAAGGACGCGCAGTCCAAGCGCGAGGAGGCCGACGCGCTCTTCGAGGAGACCCGCGCCAAGGCCGCCCAGGCCGCCGCGGACTTCGAGACGAACCTGGCCAAGCGCCGCGAGCAGTCGGAGCGGGACCTGGCGTCGCGTCAGGCCAAGGCCGAGAAGCGTCTGGCGGAGATCGAGCACCGCGCCGAGCAGCTCCGTCTGGAGGCCGAGAAGCTGCGTACGGACGCGGAGCGCCGGGCCCGGCAGACCGTCGAGACGGCGCAGCGCCAGGCCGAGGACATCGTGGCCGACGCGAACGCCAAGGCCGACCGGATCCGCAGCGAATCGGAGCGCGAGCTGGCGGCGCTCACCAACCGCCGCGACTCGATCAACGCGCAGCTCACGAACGTCCGCGAGATGCTGGCCACGCTGACCGGTGCCGCGGTGGCCGCCGCGAGCAGCCCGGCCGACGACGAGCCGATCTCCCGCGGTGTGCCGGCCCAGCAGACCCGCTGAGCCCTTCGTATCGCGTAACACCGTTCGTATCGCGTAACGATCGGATAAGCCCCCTGTCACTCCGGTGGCAGGGGGCTTCGCGCACCCTTAGGTTGTCCGCATGATCGGGGTGTGCAGATGATCGAGGTTCACGGATGATCGAGGTCGAGGGGCTCACCAAGCACTTCGGCCGCAAGGTGGCGGTCGACGGGCTCTCCTTCCAGGTGAGGCCCGGTGTGGTGACGGGATTTCTGGGCCCCAACGGCGCGGGCAAGTCGACCACGATGCGGATGATGCTCGATCTCGACGTGCCGACCAGCGGGTCGGTCAGGATCGACGGCAGGCGGTACCGCGAGCTGGCCGAGCCCCTCACCCATATCGGGGCGCTGCTGGAGGCCAAGGCCATGCACGGCGGCCGGAGCGCCTACAACAATCTGCTCTGCCTGGCGCAGAGCAACCGCATTCCCGCGAGCCGCGTGGACGAGGTCCTCGACATGGTCGGGCTGACCGCGGTGGCGCGGAAGAAGTCCAAGAGCTTCTCCCTCGGTATGGGGCAGCGGCTGGGGATCGCCTCCGCCCTGCTCGGCAATCCCGAGATCCTGATGTTCGACGAGCCGGTCAACGGGCTCGACCCCGAGGGCATCCACTGGATCCGTACGCTGATGAAGGCGCTCGCCAACGAGGGCAGGACGGTCTTCGTCTCCAGCCATCTCATGAGCGAAATGGCCCTGACCGCCGACCACTTGATCGTGATCGGGCAGGGCAGGCTGCTCGCGGACACCTCGATGGCGGACTTCATCCACAAGAACTCCCGCAGCTACGCCCGGGTGCGCTCGCCGCAGGCGGAGCGGCTGAAGGACGTCCTGCACGCGGCGGGCTTCACTCCGGCCGAGACCGAGGGCGGGGTGCTGGAGGTCGACGGGGCGTCCACGGAGGAGCTGGGCGAGCTGGCCGCGCGCCATCAGCTCGTACTGCATGAGCTGAGCGCACAGCGCGCCTCGCTCGAAGAAGCGTTTATGCAGATGACGGCCGAGTCGGTCGAGTACCACGCGCACGCCGGCCCCGAGCCCGGGACCGGTCCGGGCGCACCGGCGGCGCCGGCCGCGCTGTACAAGAACGACGAGCGGACCGAGAACAACGAGCGGACCGAGAACGGCGAGCGGGACGAGCACGGCGGGCGGGACGAGCTCGACGGGCGGCGCGGCCACGACCACCAGGGCAAGGAAGTCTGACCATGGCATCGGTACCCGCCGTCCTCCGCTCCGAGTGGACCAAGATCCGTACGGTCTCCTCCACGACATGGACCCTGATCAGCGCCCTGGTCGTGACCGTGGCCCTGGGCGCTGCCCTGTCCGCCCTGCTGAACTCCACCTTCGACGAGCTGCCCGCCCCGCAGCAGGCCACCTTCGACCCGACCTTCACCAGCTTCTCCGGGATGACCCTCGGCCAGCTCGCGATGGTGGTCTTCGGGGTACTGGTGGTCGGCTCCGAGTACAGCTCCGGCATGATCCGTACCTCCCTGGCCGCCGTGCCGCGGCGGGGCACCTTCCTCTTCTCGAAGGTCCTGGTGGCCGGGGTGCTGGCGCTGGTGGTGGGTCTGGTCACCGGCTTCGTGTCGTTCTTCCTCGGGCAGGCGCTGCTCGGCGACCACAGCACCACCATCGGCGCGCCGAATGTGCTGCGCGCGGTGATCGGCAGCGGTCTCTACATGGCGCTGATCGCCCTTTTCTCGATGGGCGTGGCGACGATGCTGCGCAGTTCGATGCTGTCGCTCGGCATTCTGATGCCGTTCTTCTTCCTGGTCTCGCAGATCCTCGCGGCGGTGCCGGTCGCCAAGGATGTCGCCCATTACTTCCCCGACCGGGCCGGCTCCCGGATCATGCAGGTGCTGCCCAATGCCATGAATTCCGAGGAGGCGCCCTACGGACCGTGGGGCGGGCTCGGGATCATGGTGCTCTGGGTGGCGGCGGCGCTCGTGGGCGGCTTTCTCGTACTGCGGAAGCGGGACGCGTAGTCCGGGAAGCCGGCCGCCCGGCGTGAGAAGGCGGGTCGCGTAGCCAGTTCGTCACCGACTCTCCGCCTGAACGACTTCGCGGGAACCGTCAAGGCATGGATATCCTCCTAACCCTTACGGGGGTTTTCGACCGCGAAGGTCACTGCCCCGAAGACCTGACCTGATCGATGGGGCTGGAGAATGATCGAGGCAGTCGGCCTGACGAAGCGCTACGGCGCCAAGACGGCCGTGTACAACCTTTCCTTCCAGGTTCGGCCCGGCTCTGTGACCGGGTTCCTTGGCCCCAACGGTTCCGGCAAGTCGACCACCATGCGCATGATCCTCGGACTCGACCAGCCGACGGCCGGGCATGTCACGGTCGGCGGCCACCCCTTCCGGCAGCTTACGAACGCGCCCCGCCAGGTGGGCGCGCTGCTCGACGCCAAGGCCGTGCACGGCGGGCGCAGCGCCCGCAACCATCTGCTCTCGCTGGCGCAGCTCTCCGGCATACCGGCGACCCGAGTCGACGAGGTGCTCGGGGTCGTCGGCCTCCAGGATGTGGCCAGAAAGCGTTCCAAAGGTTTCTCGCTCGGCATGGGCCAGCGGCTGGGGATCGCGGCGGCACTGCTCGGCGACCCGCAGGTGCTGCTCTTCGACGAGCCGGTCAACGGCCTCGACCCCGAGGGCATCCTCTGGGTCCGCAATCTGATGAAACAGCTCGCCTCCGAGGGCCGTACGGTCTTCGTCTCCTCCCATCTGATGAGCGAGATGGCGCTGACCGCCGACCATCTCATCGTGATCGGGCGCGGCCGGCTGCTCGCCGACATGAGCATCAAGGACTTCATCTCGGCCAACTCCGCGGACTTCGCGCGGGTGCGCACCCCGCAGGGCGAGACGGCACAGCGGGAGAAGCTGATGTCCGCGCTCACCGAGGCGGGCGGCCAGGTCCTCTCCGAGCCGGACGGCGGCCTGCGGATCACCGGTCTCGCGCTGCCGAGGATCAGCGATCTCGCGCACGAGGCGGACGTACGGCTCTGGGAGCTGTCCCCGCACCAGGCCTCACTTGAGGAGGCGTACATGCGGATGACCCAGAGCGCGGTGGACTACCGCTCGACGGCCGACGAGCTGGCGGGCTTCCAGCAGCCGTCCGGCTTCGGACCGGCCTACGGATACGGGTCCGGACAGCCGGGCCAGGGGTACGGGCAGCCGGTCGCCCCGGAGGTGCCGCAGCAGGGCTGGTACCCCCCGCCGCCGCCCGGCGCCAATCCGTACGCGAGTGACGCCCCGGCGGCCTCTCCCGCCGCCCCGGCCGGTCGGCCGGCTCCCGCCACCGCCCCGGCCCCTCCCCCGGCCGTGGACACCACCAAGCGCGCCAGCGACAGCAGCGAGGACCCCCAGTGAAGACCCCGCCGACCCCGCCGACCTCGTCGACCCCGCCGAACCCGTACCAGCAGGTCCCGTCGGGGGCCGTCGGAACCGCTCCCTGGCAGCAGGGTCCCGCGGTCGGATACACCTCGCCGATCCCGGCCCGCCGGGCCCATCTCGGCGACGCCATCGCCTCGGAGTGGACCAAACTCCGGTCCGTGCGGTCCACGATGTGGACGCTCGGTGTCATGATCGCGCTGATGCTGGGCGTCGGGATCCTCACCGCGGTGGTGATCGCCGCCTCGGACGCCCCTCCGATCACCGACGACGAGTCGATGCTCGCCCTCGGCTTCTTCGGGGTGCTGCTCGGCTCGATGTGCGTGATGACGCTGGGCGTGATGACCATCGCCTCGGAGTACGGCACGGGCATGATCCGTACGACCCTGACCGCGTGCCCCAGCCGGGTACGCGTGCTCACCGCCAAGGCGATCGTCTTCTTCGTCCTGGTCTTCGTCATCACGGCGCTCACCACGATGACCGTGGCCGCGGCCCAGGCCGCGATCATGGACGCGCCCTCGCAGGACGGCGGGCTCTGGTTCCGGGCGACGGTCGGCGTGAGTCTCTATCTGGCCACGCTCGGGCTGCTGGCCATGGCCGTCGGCGCGCTGATCAGGCACTCGGCGGGCGCGATCACGGTGATGATCGGGGTGGTCCTGCTGCCGCTGGTGCTGGCGATGTTCATGTTCGCGGATTCGCTCAGCTCGCTGCGGGACGGACTCTTCGAGTACTCGATCCCGAACCAGCTCTCGGTCTTCTACACGGACAGCGCCGGTATCGCGAGCTCTTCAGGACCGCGCGGCTGGGAGCCGCTGTGGATCCTGCTGGTGGTGACGGCCGTCGCGATGGCCGGCGCCTGCTTCGCCCTCGAAAAGCGCGACGTCTAGACACGACGGGACGTCTGGACACGACGCGACGTCTGGACGCGACGCCACGTGCGGACCGCGTGGCTGGACGCGACGTCCGGAGCGCGCGGCCTCGCGCCGCCCGCGCCCTGACGAGCCCCGGGTCCGGCTCAGTACTTCGGCGCGTTACGGGACCGCTGCACCCGCGAGGTGCGGCGGTCCTTCGCGCTCCAGCAGGAGCCGTGCCAGTGCCGCCGGTCGTCCACCCCGCCGTACTCGGGCCAGGCCACCACATGCGGGACCGCGGACGGGATCTCCTGGTCGCAGCCCGGGCAGCGGTAGCGCTTGCCCTCGGCGCTCGCGCCGGCGACATGCCGTACCGACCACTCCTCGCCCTGCCAGGACTCCGACCGCTGGAAGCCGCCGTACCGGTCCCCCGTCTCACCGGCTCGCTCGGTCGGTTTCTCGCCGCCTCGGGGGCGGTTGCGACGCGGGGACACAGGACACCTCACGGGGCAGACAGCACGGTTCCACTCCAGCGTACGGCCCGTACCACCGGGCAGACGTCCCGTGCGGCGCAAGAGGCGCCGGTTCACAGGACCGACTCAAGGGACAATCGCATAATTTTCGCGGGCGGCCGTGCCCTTGGCACGTGTCAGGCGTTGTTGCCACTAGGGGAGTCGCGTCGGCCGCAAGGAGGCAGAAGGCGATGCGTGTTGGAGCTTTCGTACTGTCCGCTCAGTTCCCTGGTCAGGGACAGGGAGAAGCGCTGAACCGGGCCGTGCGCACCGCCGAGTTGGCCGAGGTGTCCGGGCTCGACGCGGTCTGGCTGGCCGAGCACCACTTCGTACCGTACGGGGTGTGTCCTTCGGCCGTGACCCTGGCTGCGCTGCTCCTCGGCCGTACCGACCACATCCGGGTGGGCACGGCTGTCAGCGTGTTGCCGAACGTGCATCCGGTGGCCCTCGGCGAGCAGGCGGCGCTGCTGCATCTCGTGTCGGGCGGGCGGTTCAGCCTGGGGGTGGGCAGGGGCGGCCCCTGGGTCGATCTGGAGGTCTTCGGCTCCGGACTGGCCGCGTACGAGCGGGAGTTCCCCGAAGCGCTCGCCCTGCTGCTGCGCTGGCTGCGCGAGCCGTGTGTGTCGGCCTCGGGCGAGCGGTTCCGGTTCCGCGAAGTCCCCGTCGTACCGCGGGCGGACGAGCTGATCGACACGGCGGGACCCGAGGTGGTGATCGCCTGCACCTCGCCGAAGACGGTGCGGCTGGCCGCCGAGCACGGGCTGCCGATGCTGCTGGGGATGCACTGCGGCGACGAGGAGAAGGCGGAGATGGTCGCGCTCTGGCGGTCGCACGCACGTCAAGCCGGCCTCGGCGCCGAGGAGATCGAGTCCGCCGCGCATGTGTCGGCCGGGGTCGCGCAGATCGCGGACGGGCGGGCCGAGGCGGTGGAGACGCTGGTGAAGGCCATGCCGGGCTGGCTGAGGCAGGGACTGGGCGCGCATGTCACGGTCGACGGCAGGCCGCGGTCGATGCGGGACCCGCTGGAGTACACCGAACTGCTCTGCGGACTGCATCCGGTGGGACCGCCCCGGCTGGCCGTGGACCGGCTCGCGGCCACGGCGGAGCGTACGGGCATCACCCGCTTCGCGCTGCTCGTCGAGGGCTCCGGCGATCTGGCGGCGACGGAGGAGAACATACGGCGACTGGGTACGGAGGTGCTGCCGCAGCTCGGCCCATGAGCCGGCCGCGTACCGCCCCTTCCCGTCGGGGTGTACGCCTCGCTTTCCCCTCGGGGTGTACGCCTCGCTCGAACTGCTGCCGCTCCTGCACCCACGACACCTCCCCGGTGCGGAGCGGCAGCAACGCACGTCAGCAGTCGCGCAGTTCGGGAGACTGGTTGAGCAACTGGGCCCTGACCGAGGTGAATCGGGCCAGCCGCTCATCGACCGAGGTGTCCAGTGGGAACACCGCGACCCGGTGACAGTTCTGGAACGCGATGCGCACCCCGAAGTGCCGCTGGAGCGTCCCGCGAATGGCGTCACTCGCGAGCGCGCGCAGTAGCTGACCACGTGCCTGCTCGTCCGGCGGGGGCGTCTGGTTGTCGGCGAACTGTCCACCGTCCACCTTGAGCTCGGCCACCAGAGAACTGATCATCTCCCATGCGTAGGGCAGGGAGGTCCGGACGCAGTCGACGAAAGCCGCTTCGTCGACCTCGCCTCGCTCGGCCTGATCCAACAGCGCCGGTGAGACGTCGAGCGACATGGGTTCTCCTCTCGCGACCCCGGAAGCGGGGCCTTACGGGCAGGGAAGGAGGCGACGACGACGCAGCGTGCACGACCGGCGACCTCCTGCTTCCACGTTAGGCGTGTGGTGGTGACGGCACCAGGAGAATGGGAACACAACCGGCCAATAACGAACGGGGGCTTCCGGGGCGAATCGCGCGCGGCCTCGCCGGTCGAGTAGCGTTGCCGACCATGCGTCTCGTCATTGCCCGCTGCTCCGTCGACTACGCGGGCCGGCTCACCGCCCACCTGCCCTCCGCTCCCCGTCTCATCCTGGTCAAGGCCGACGGCAGTGTCTCGGTCCACGCCGACGACCGGGCGTACAAACCTCTCAACTGGATGTCGCCGCCCTGCACCCTCAAAGAAGGTGCCGATGACGACGCCGGTGTGTGGACGGTCATCAACAAAGCGGGCGAGAAATTGATCATCACCATGGAGGAGGTCCTGCACGACTCCTCGCATGAGCTGGGCGTGGACCCGGGCCTCATCAAGGACGGTGTGGAGGCCCATCTCCAGGAGCTGCTCGCCGACCGGATCGAGACACTGGGCGAGGGATACAGCCTGATCCGCCGCGAGTACCCGACGGCGATCGGCCCGGTGGACATCCTGTGCCGGGACGCGGACGGCGGGACCGTGGCGGTGGAGATCAAGCGGCGCGGCGAGATCGACGGGGTGGAGCAGCTCACCCGCTATCTCGAACTGCTCAACCGCGATCCCCATCTCGCGCCGGTGAAGGGCGTGTTCGCGGCGCAGGAGATCAAGCCGCAGGCGCGGGTGCTGGCGACGGACCGCGGGATCGGCTGTGTCGTACTGGACTACGACGGGATGCGCGGCATCGAGGACGACAAGCTCCGCCTCTTCTGACGCGCCGCTTCTGATCCGTACGGCTGTGTGTGACCGGTACGGCTGTGTGTTGATCCGTACGGCTGTGTGGGGAGCCGGTGCCGAGGGCGCCGGCTCCCCACGGTGCTAGATGGGTGTGGAACTGGGCTCGGGCTCCGTCGCTCCCGCGCTGAGGCTGGGGAGCGTGCCGCTGGATGTGGTGGTGGGCTCCGACGGGGACGACTCGCTCTCCGAAGGAGTCGGCGTGTCCGAGGGCGTCGGGTCCGAGGCCGACGGCGAATCGGACGGGTCCGTCGGGGGCTTCGGCGGCCGGCTGCTGCTGGTCGGCGGTACGGGCGGCCTGCCCGGCGCCGAGGACGTACCACCGCCCGACGACGAGCCGCCGTCGCCCGGGTCGGACGGGCCCTCCGGGGCCGATGCCGTACCGGACGGGGTGGCGCTGTCCGTCGGGCTCGCGGCCGGGCCGCCCTGTTCCGTACGGCCGGAGCCGGGCCGGTGCGTCGAGACGTCGGCGGGCTGGTCGGCCGGCAGACCGCCGTCGTCGCCGTCGTCGTCCGGGTCGAAGGACGGCTCCGAGCGGTACGGGTCGGGCTGCGTGGGTTCGCCGCCCGAGGTCGCGCCCAGCGTCACCACCGTGCCCAGGACGGCCGCGAGCACCGCGCCCGCGCCCGCCGCGACCAGATTGCGCCGGGCACCGCGCAGCGCCGGACGACGGCCGTGCGCCGGGGACGACTTGGCGGCCGGGGGCGCACTGGGGGAAGCGTGTCGCGCCGGGTGACCAGGGGCGTAGCGGCCCCGGCGAGTCCCTGCGGGACCGGGGTGCCCAGCGCCGGAGTCGAGGTGAGCGGCGAGGGCTCCTCGTACCGTACGGGCGGCTCGCCCGCCGGCGTACGCCCGCCGGAGGCCGCGGCCTCGCGGTCCGCGACCAGGGCCAGCGCCCTGCGCCCCGCGACCGTGCCGGCCTTGTCGGCGACGGCGCCGCGCATCCCGATCGACGCCTCCAGCTCGGCGCGGGCCCGGTCCGGGTTCCCGACACAGAGCGCGAGCACGCCCAACTCGTGGTGGAAATACGCTTCTTCGGCGACCTCTCCGGCGAGCCTCGCGGCCTCGGAGCCGACCCGCAGCGCCCGTTCCCAGGCGCCCCAGTGCAGCCCCGCGAGGAACGCGGGCGCGGCGCTGCGCGCCAGCAGCACCGCGGCGCTCGGGTGCCCCGCCTCCTGGCCGGGCACCAGCGGTCCCAGCGCGGCGAGGACGGCGTCGGCCTCGGCCACGGCCCGTTCGGGGGTGACCGAGGGGTGGCCGGTCCACCAGGCGTAGTGCTGGGCCGCGGTGTGGGCGTGGGCCACGGCGTCGTCGCCGTACCCCTTGGCTTCGAGCTGCGCGACGACTCCGGCGGCGAGCCGGTACCGCCCGCCGACCGGGGTGAGCAGCCCGCAGCTCATCAACTCGCCGAGCGCGGCGTCCGCGTGGGTGTCGCCGACCAGCGCCGGCAGGTGCGCCTGGTGCGGCACCTCGCCGCCGAGGGCGACGGCGAAGCGCAGGGTCGCGCGGGCCGCCTCGCTGAGCCGGGAGGCGAGCAGGGCGGCGGGTGCGGCGCCCTCGCCGAGGCTGGGCAGGGGTATGTCGTATCCGTCGGGAGTGCTCACCGGGGTCTCGGTGATGGCCCGTTCGAAGGGCTCGAACTCGTCGAAGGCCCCGGGGCCGCCGCGGAGCTGGTCGCGCTGCCTCAGCAGCGCCCCGGCCTGGACGAAGCGCAGGGGCAGGCCCTCGGACTCGAACCAGAGGTCGCCCGCCCAGTTCGCCTCCTCGTCGGTGAGGGGGCGTTCGACGGCGCGTTCCAGCAGTTCGAGCGAGGTGCCGCGGCCGAGCCCGCCGAGCGCGACCTCGTCCAGCCGCGCGTCGGCCGAGGGGGCTTCGGTGCCGGGGACCGGGGCGAGGAGATAGGCGCACTCGGGGGTGGCTTCGAGCAGTTCGTCGAGCGCTTCGCCGCCCAGCTCCAGATCGTCGAGGGCGACGACCGCGCCGATCCCGGCGACGAGTTCGAGCAGTCCCGCGCGGTCCGGCCGGCACAGCTCGCTCTTGTACACGGCCGCGTACAGCTCGTACAGCAGCTCGGTGGCGGTCCGGTGGTGCCCGGAGAGCCGTACGACTCCGTCGGGCGCGAGGTTGAGGCAGTCCGCGGCGACGGCTTCGAGCAGTACGGTACGGCCGGAGCCCGCGGGCCCGGTCAGATATACGGAGCGGCCCCGGCCCAGCAGCCCGCGCAGCTCGGTCCGTTCCTCCGCGCGCTCCAGCAGCGGCAGCGGCGGCGCGGCGGGACCTGGCGGTACGGGAGGACGTCCCGCGCGCTGGAGAGCGGCGCGTTCCTCGGCGCTGCGCCGGGCCGGGGCGGGGGGCCGTCTGCCGGGCGGGCACAGCTCGATCTCGCTGCCGTCCACGGGGTTGACGGTCAGCAGGAGGTCGCCGGAGATCAGCTCGACCGTGCGGACGGGCACGGGTGTGGCGGGTCCGGCGCCCTTGAGGTGGGCCAGGGCGGGGGTGACCGCCGGAGGAGGGGTGCGCGTGGGCGTGAGGGCCGCGGTGATGGCGGGGGTGATCTCGACGCGTGGCGGGCGCGGCGCTTCGGCGCCCTCGCTCTCGTACCGCTGCTCCTCGTACCGCTCGTCGTCGCGCTGGTCGTCGTGGCCGAAATCTTTCGGTCCCCGGCTCATCGGGTCCATGGTGAAAAGCCCCCCAGATCGTGGCGTGCCGCTGCCCCCCGGCCTCGCACGCCCATCTGTCGCTTCCGGTCCGGTGCCTGCTCCATGGGTCGGTCGTCGGCAGACGCGCCGACCCTAGACCTGAGGCCATTATCCGTGAACAGCCGGGGTACCGCCGCGTCCAAGACATCACGGTCTTATGAGGATTGTGCGATGTGGCTGGTTTCCAGCAGATCTGGCGGGACGGACGGGGGCCGGCACCTGGCAACCCGGCAACGGTCCGGCTCGGCCGCGTACGGACGGCAGGGGTCGGCGGCGTACGGATGGTACGAGTCGGCCGCGTACGGACGGCAGGAGTCGGCCATGTACGGACGGGCGCGGCGGCCGGGGTGCGGACACCGGCGGCCGGGGCGCGGACCGCCGCGGCCGGATCAGACCCGCGGCAGTGATTCCGCGGCGATCCCGCCCTCGATGGCAAGAATGCGGTGCAGCCGCGTGGCCACGAGCAGGCGTTGCATCTGCGGCGGAACGCCGCGCAGCACAAGCCTCCGGCCACACCGCCCCGCGCGTCGGTGGGCTCCCATGATGACGCCGAGTCCCGTGGCGTCCCAGGAGTCCAGTTCGGTCAGGTCGAGCACCAGATCGCCGACTCCGTCGTCGACGGCCGAGTGCAGGACCGTACGGGCGTCCGCCGCGCTGCGAACGTCGAGGCGGCCCCCGACGACCAGCTCGGCGTGGTCGCCCCTGATGTGCATATGCGCTCCCCGAGAGTGCTTCCGCGTTCCGTTGTGTTCTGTCTGCTGTGTTTTCTATGTATTCCAACAACTGACTGCCGCACGGGCGGAGAAGTTGCCGTCTGTAAGCGAACCGATACCAAAATCACCCCGTGGGGTGATACCGGAGCGGTGCGACGCGGCTCAGCGCCCGACTCTCGACTGCCCGGCTCAGTGCTTGTAGAACCCCTGCCCGCTCTTGCGGCCGATGTCACCCGCGTCCACCATCCGGCGCATCAGCTCCGGCGGGGCGAACTTCTCGTCCTGCGACTCCGCGTAGATGTTGTCGGTCGCGTGGAGGAGGATGTCGACTCCGGTCAGATCGGCGGTGGCGAGCGGCCCCATGGCATGGCCGAACCCCAGCTTGCAGGCGATGTCGATGTCCTCGGCGGACGCGACGCCCGACTCGTACAGCTTCGCGGCCTCGACGACGAGCGCGGAGATCAGCCGGGTGGTCACGAAACCCGCCACATCGCGGTTGACGACGATGCAGGTCTTGCCCACCGACTCGGCGAACTCCCGTGCCGTGGCGAGGGTTTCGTCGCTCGTCTTGTAGCCGCGCACCAGCTCGCACAGCCGCATCATCGGTACGGGCGAGAAGAAGTGCGTACCGACGACGCGCTCCGGGCGCCCGGTCACCGCCGCGATCTTGGTGATCGGAATGGCCGAGGTGTTGGAGGCGAGGACGGCGTCGTCCCGTACGAGCTTGTCGAGCGCGCGGAAGATCTCGTGCTTGACGTCCAGCTTCTCGAAGACGGCCTCGACGACGACGTCCGCGTCGGCGACGGCGTCCAGATCGGTGGTCGTGGTGATCCGGGCGAGGGCCGCGTCCGCGTCGGCCTCTTCGAGCGTGCCCTTGGCGACGAACCGCGCGTACGACCCCTTGACGCTGTCGATCCCCCGGGCCAGCGCCGCGTCGGTGACATCGCGCAGCACGACGTCCCAGCCTGCCTGGGCCGAGACCTGCGCGATCCCGGACCCCATGAGTCCGGCCCCGATGACGGCGAGCTTCCTGGCCACGTCACACCCCACGATTCTTCTTCGGATCCGGTTCGGCTCTGGTGCGGCTTTAACGCGTGTTTACATTGCGCGCTCTGCGGAGGTTAGCGGGCGTGCAGGCGCATGTGACAGCGAAGAGATGCGCGTCACGCCCCGGATGACGGACATCACACCGGGACGGTCCACCGGAGGCTGTGTGCAGCGCACTTGAGGGCCGTGGGGCGTCCTGGACCGCGTCGCGGCAGGCTTTACATGTGACCATCTGGTCACCTATTCTGGATCCGTGAGCGACGACGACCGGGTCTTCAAGGCGCTGGCCGATCCGACCCGCCGTTTCCTGCTGGACCTGCTGTTCGCGCGCGACGGACGCACGCTGAGCGAGCTGGAGTCCGAGCTGGAGATGACGCGGTACGGAGCGATGAAGCACCTGAAGGTGCTTGAGGAGGCGGGGCTAGTCATCACACGCAGATCGGGCCGGGAGAAGCACCACTTCCTGAACCCGGTGCCGATCCGGCTGATCCACGACAGATGGATCGACAAGTACACCGAGCGCCAGGTGTCGGCGCTCACCGAGCTGAAGCACAAGCTGGAGGGGAACACATGAGCACTGCCACGGCCGAGTCGACCAGTACGGTCCAGGTCCACCGGATCTACATCAAGGCGACGGCGCAGGCGGTCTGGGACGCGATCACGAGTCCCGACTGGAACGGGAGGTACGGCTACGGCTGCGCCAGCGAGTTCGACCTGCGCCCGGGCGGTGCGTACCGCTCGCTGTCCAGCGACGAGATGCGGGCGCACGGCGCGCCGGAGCAGATCATCGAGGGCGAGGTCGTGGAGGCCGAGGCCCCGCACCGGCTCGTCCAGACGTACCGGATGCTCTTCACGCCCGAGCTGGCGGCCGAACCGTACACGCGCCTGACGTACGAGATCGAGGAGGAGCCGTACGGAGGTGTCGTCAAGCTCACCGTGACGCACGACGTCACCGACGCGCCGGCGCACGCGGCGCAGGTCGCGGGCAGGATCAAGGAGGCGGGCGGCGGCTGGGCGATGGTGCTCAGCGACCTCAAGTCGCTGCTGGAGACGGGCAAGCCGATGGCGGGCTGAGCGCCGCGGGCAGGCTGGGGCCGGTGCCTTTCGGGGCGCCGGCCTTCGGCTCGCACGGGTTTTGCGGAGGTCGCACGAGGGTTGTACGGGGACCTCGGCCCGGGCCGGACGATCAGCCGGGACCGCGGCCCGAGCGGAAGAGGGCGACCGGGCCCCCTAGGGGGTGTCTTGTCGATCAGGCCGGATCGGTGAGCGGGGTCCGGTGCGTGCGATCGCAAGGCGGAGGAGGGAGCCCACGCGGAGCGTAGGCGACCGACGACAACGCCGCGAGCGTGCGTGCCGGACCCCGCGAGCCCGGCAAGATCGGCGAGACACCCCCTAGGCTGGCCATATGGTCAATCTGACGCGCATCTACACCCGCACCGGCGACAAGGGCACGACCGCTCTCGGCGACATGAGCCGTACCGCCAAGACCGATCTGCGGATCGCCGCGTACGCCGACGCCAACGAGGCCAACGCCGTCATCGGCACCGCGATCGCGCTCGGCGCGCTCCCCGAGGAGCTGGTGAAGGTCCTCGTCCGGGTCCAGAACGACCTCTTCGACGTGGGCGCGGACCTGTCGACACCGGTGGTGGAGAAGCCCGAGTACCCGCCGCTGCGCGTCGAGCAGCCGTACATCGACAAGTTGGAGGCGGACTGCGACCGCTTCCTGGAGCGGCTCGACAAGCTCCGCAGCTTCATCCTCCCCGGCGGCACCCCGGGCGCGGCCCTGCTACACCAGGCCTGCACGGTCGTACGCCGCGCGGAGCGCTCCACCTGGGCGGCGCTGGAGGCGCACGGCGAAACCATGAACGCCCTGACGGCGACCTACCTCAACCGCCTCTCCGACCTTCTCTTCATTCTCGCCCGCGTGGCGAACAAGGAGGTCGGGGACGTGCTCTGGGTACCGGGCGGCGAGCGCTGACGTACAGCCTGTTTCACCTGTTCCGCCGACCGGCGGCCGCGAGTTCGGCTGTGAGATCGACGAACGTGCAGCCGCGCAGTTCCATGGCGAGCTGCGAGGCGATCACCCAGCGGATCCCATGGTCGCCGTAGGCCTTGACGACGTCCTCCACGGGCCCGATGAACGGGTTCGGCGGGTAGTAGCGCGCCCCGTACACCCCGCTGATCCGCGGTTCCCGCACCCGTACGGTGACGAATCCGCGGCGCAGGTGCGGACAGGCGCGGGTCGATTCCGCGGCGCAGGGGAGGCAGACCGGCGGGTGTGTCGCGGCCATCGTCTCCGGCCAGCCGGGCCAGTCGCCGCGGTGATCGGCGAGCAGCCAGAGCACGCCCTGCCCGTTCCGGTCGGCGGGCCCGCCGCAGATCTGGCACAGCATTCTCTGCATGGCCCGGCGCTGCCGCAGGGGATGTACGTTGCCGAACTCGGGCCGCCCCTGTCCCGGCCGGTACATCGCCCGGGTCCACAGCACGCCCTCCTCGTCGCGGTCGATGCTGTGCTCGTCGACGTACGCGATGCCCCGGCCGCCGGACCGGCCCGTCACCGGGGGCGGGTACAGGGGCCATTCCGCGCTCCAGGCGGTGACGTACGGAACGACGCCCGGCGGGCGGGGCGTCGGCGGGCCCTGCACGGCGGTCCGCTTCACCGGCGCTCCTCCGCCACGGTGCGAGCCGCCGGGGCGGGGTACGCGGCCGGGGCCGTACGCGCCGCCCGGGCAGGGACGGCCGTGTGCGCGGCCAGGGTGCCGGTCGTACGGGTCGTGGCGGCGGCCCGGGGCGTACCGACCGGAAGCAAGCACCAGGTCTTGGTGCCGTCGGCGCTGACGCCCCAGTCCCCGCCGCGTCCGGAGACGACCGCGTCCACGACGAGCAGCCCGCGCCCGCCCTCGTCCCCCGGGCGGGCGGTACGGATACGGGCCGGTACGGGCGACCCGTCGTCCACCTCGACCCGGAGCATCCCGAGCCCGGTGAACCGGAGCGTTACGCCGACCTGATCCCCGCGCCCGTACCGCAATGCGTTGGTGACCAGCTCACTGAGCAACAGCCCGACATCGTCGGCGAGTTCACCGAGCCCCCATCCCCGAACCCGCGCGACCCCGCCCCGCCGCACCTGCCCGGGCCACCGCTCATCCCCTTCGGCCATCCCGGTCCGGCCCGGCCGCGAGGCCCGCTCGATGACGAACTCCCACCCCGCACGCCCGTCCGAACCAGGTCCCGTCCGGGTGAGGTCTTCGTATGCGTGTACGCGTGCTCTGAGGGTCACGGCTGGTCCTCCACGGATAGTCGTACTGACGGATCGTCAGCGCGTCATCAGCGCTGCTCAACTAGCCTGTCGGGCACGGTCATTCACCTGCAATCGAATCTGCTTCGAAAATTCAAAGCAGATCGAATTGGACTATGCACAAACCTGCAAGAGGGGCTGCGGGGGACGTACACGAGGTGTAACACTCTGCACACGGCAACACCTGATCAGCACAGAGACACAGCGAGGGGTCACAGTGGCAGCAAAGCGTGGGGCAACCGGAAGGCGCCTCGAACTGGGCCTACAGATGCGGCAGATGCGCGAGAGCATCTTCATGGACAACGGCAAGCCGATGCCCCGCAAGGTGGCCGTCCAGGGCACGAAGCTCTCCGAGGCCGCTCTCCAGCGCATCGAAACCGGCAGTCTGAGCTTCCGCAACACCGGCGATCTGCGCAAGCTGCTGGACAAGTACGGCGTTGACGATCCCGATGTCATCGATCAGCTCGTCGAGTTGAACCGCGACGCGACCAGCCAGGACTGGGTGACGCGATACCGCAGCCATATGCAGCCCGCCATGCAGGGCTTCGTCGGAATCGAGGCGGAAGCACAGGAGATCCGGATCTACCACCCGGCAGTGGTCCATGGCCTGCTCCAGACCGAGGACTACGCCAAGGCGATCTTCGAGATCGAGAAGCCGATCGAGGAAACCACCAGCGAGTTCATCCGGCACAACGTGGCGCTCCGCATGGAGCGCAAGAGACGGGTCCTGGACCGCGAACCGCGCACGGTCAAACTCTGGGCGATCCTGGGCGAGGCGGCCCTGCGTTATGCCATCGGCAGCCCTCAGGTGATGCTGGACCAGTACGAAGAAATCACGCGGCTGTCCAAGCTGGACCATGTCAAAATTCAGGTGCTTCCTCTCAACGGCCGGGGGTACCGGGCGAGTAGCGACCTCGCCATCCTTGACCTGGTGGACGGTTTGCCGCCCATGGTGCAGGTTGACAACGCGTGGGGCGCCGTCTCGACCTCGGACAAGCCCAAGGAGGTGGCGCGGTTCACCCGACGGTTCAACACCATGATCGCCTCGGCACTTCCGCTTGAGGACACGCCAGAGTTCATGCACCGACTAGCGCGAGAGTTGTAGGGCCATTAACACTCACACCACAGCCGCAGAGCTGGCACCGGAAGGCGCCTGGTACAAGTCGTCGTACAGCGGCGGCACCGGCAATAGCTGCGTCGAGATCGCCGACCTGACCCACTGCATCGGCATCCGCGACTCCAAGGACAAGCGCGGCCCGGCCCTGACCACCACCCCGCAGGGCTGGACCTCCTTCATCGAGTTTGTGCGCGCCACACACAACTGATCCCAACTCCCGACGAAGTGGCGGCTTTCCCCATCGTGCGGAGGGCCGCCACGCTCGACGGACGCGTGGGCCGGTGACCCCTACGCGGGGGTGCGGGCGCGGACCATCAGCGTGCCCACATTGGCCGGGTCCGGGGCCGGAAGGACTTGGGCGTCGATGTCGGTGAAGCCGTGACGCTTGAGGAGGTCGGTCCACCAGTAGGGGGCGTACGACCAGCGCACAAGCGGCAGTTTGCGGCCGGCGAGGCCATTGCCGTACATCGGCTGCGGACCGTCGTACCCATCGATCGGTTCGGCCTGGGAGAAGGCAAGGGTGCCACCCGGGTTGAGGCGCTTGGCGATGAGCGGGATCAGTTCGGCGGGGTCGGTGAACCAGATCGCGCCCCAGATGGAGAAGACGGTGTCGTACGTCGTATCCGTACGCGTGAGGTGGTCGCAGGCCTCGGCATGGACGAAGGTCAGCCCCGGCGTGCCGTCCCACCAGTGGCGCGCGCGGGCGATCTGGGCGGCGGAGAAGTCGAGCGCGGTCACCAGGACGCCGGTACGGGCGAGATGCACGGCCTCCTTGCCCTCGGCCGAGCCCAGCTCCAGTGCAGTGCGCGGGCTGCCCAGGAACTCCGTACCCGGGCCGTGCCCGTCGTACTGGGTCCAGGCGAACACGTCCGCCTCCGGCGCCGACTGCTCGCCCTCGCCCCGGTGGGGCTTGTAGCCGTCCCAGTACTCGGGCAGGTTGGCCGACTCGCGGGGCATACGCTTCCTCCGGGAAGGGTCCGACGGACTGGACACCGTACCCAGCAGTCACGCGCGCCACGACGGCTCCCCGGACGGCCGGGGTGCGCGAACTGGTCGCGGTCACCGGCCTCAGCGTCTGAGCGGCGGGGACTTGTGGTGCGGGAGTGGCTTCAGTGGTCGGTGAGCAGTTGTGCGTCGTGGGCCAGGACCGCGGCCTGGACGCGGTTGGCGCAGCCTGTGCGGGTGAGGATTCGGCTGATGTGTGCTTTGACCGTGCTCGCGCTCAGGTAGAGCTCGTCGGCGATCTCGGCGTTCGACAGGCCGGTGCCCAGTAGGCGCAGGACGTTCCGCTCGGCGGCGGTCAGGGATTCGACCTTGCTGCGGGCGGCTTGGGTGTCCTGAGTGGACCGTACGTGCCGTTCCATCAACTGCCGGGTGATCCGGGGGGCCAGTACCGGTTCGCCGCTCGCGGCGAGGCGTACCGCGTGGATGAGTTCGGTGGGGCCCGTGTCCTTGAGGAGGAAGCCGCTCGCCCCGACGCGCAGGGCACGCGTCACGCTCTGCTCCTCGCCGAATGCCGTGAGCATCACCACGTGAGTGGCCGGGGAGGTACGCACGATGTCCTCGGCGGCGGCGATTCCGTCCCTGTTCGGCATCTGGATGTCGAGCAGCGCCACGTCGATCGTCCGGTCCCGGCAGGCCGCGGCGGCCTCATGGCCGTCGCCCGCTTCCGCCACCACTTCGATGTCCTCGGCGTTCTCCAGGATGAGCTTGATACCGGCGCGCATCAACGCCTCGTCGTCGGCTATGAGGACTCGGATCACCGCTTCATCCTAGGCCGCAAGCGGCTTTGTCCCAGGGCGGCTTCATCTCAGGGCGGCCATCGCCAGGAGCGCGATCAGAAAGGTCGCCGTGGGCAGGATCACGAGCGTGGCCGCGCAGCCCGCGCCCAGCACCCGTGGCCAGGTAAGGACCTCGTCCGACAGGGGGAGGGCTGGCCCCGGTGAGCGGGGTGCCCGACGGGGGTACGGCTCCCGGCGCGGGTCCGGTGCCGGGCGGGGGGTACGGGCCCCGGCAGGGGTACGGCCAGGGTGGTGCCGTCCGGACGGCACGGCAGCACGGCGGCCAGGCGGAACCCGCCGTCCGGCAGCGGGCCCGCCACGAACGAACCCCCGAGCAGTGCGATCCGCTCCTCCAGGCCGGCCAGCCCGCTGCGGCTTCCGGACCCCTGGTGACGTCCCGCGCGCGGCGCCTCGTTGGTGACGGAGACTTCGATCCGGGCGGGGGCGCGGCCCCTGCCTTCGGGGGCGATGCCGACCTCGACGCGCGTGGGCGCACCGGACGCGTGCTTGAGCACGTTCGTCAGACCCTCGCGGACCACACGGTGCAGCGACTGGCGGGTGCGCGGGCCCGGTTCGGCCGTGTCGGGGAGCGACCAGTCGAGTTCGACGGTGACACCCGCCTGCCGCGACTCCGCCACCAGAGCGGTGATGTCCTCGCGTGTCCCCCGGTTCGCGTCGGGCTCGGGCACCGGCGCCGCCGTGTCCTCGCGGCGCAACAGGCCCAGGATGTCGCGCAGTTCCTCCATCGCCGTACCTGCGGTCGTACGCAGCAGCTCGGCCTGCCCCGCCAGTGGCGGTGCCTGGCGCGCGGCGGCCAGTTCCAGCGCCCCGGCGTGCACCGATATCAGGCTCAGCCGATGGCCGAGGAGATCGTGCATCTCACCGGCGATACGGGTGCGCTCCTCCAGCCGCGCGGTGGCGGCGGTCAGTGAACGGGCCTGTTCCAGATAGGCGTTGCGTTCCCGCAGCAGACTGACCAGAGGCCGGCGCCGCCCCAGCAGTACTCCGGAGAGCGCGGGGAGCAGCACGAGGAGAACGGCGGAGACGCCGTTCCCGGCCAGTTCCTCCGCCCAGGCGCCCGGCCGGAACAGCCGCTCCGCGATCGTCAGCACGGCGGCCAGCGCGCAGGCCGCCCACACCGCGTGCCACGCGCGGCGCGGCGGTGCGATCCGGCGGGTGGCGGACAGCACGATCAGCGGTGCGACCGCCAGCACCCAGACGTTCGGGCCGACGAGCAGTGGCGCCGTACCCACCACCGCCAGGAACGGCCGACCACGCCGCAGGGGCATCAGGAACACCGCGTAGAGCGCTTCCAGTACGGCCAGGACCGGCCGGTCCGGGGGCACCAGCAGCAAGGGGATCAGCCCGAGGGCCGCCGTCAGCAGACAGCCCAGCGCCTCGGCGGCGACGGTACGGCGCGGGGCGCGGCGCAAGGCGGCCCAGCTCTCTGTTGTCCCGCGCAGCAGCGACCGCACGGTGTGTGCCGGCCGTATGGACCGTACCGACCGTACGGCGCCCGCCGACCGGGCGCGGCGCGACTCCGGCCGCATCGGGTTCGCCGACCGCACCGGGCGTACGGCGCCCGCCGTCCCGGTCCCGTCGGTCGTACGCACTCTCTCGGACCCCTCGGTGGTACGCACTGTCCCGTACCCCTCCGTCGTACGCGCCGTCCCGGACCTCGCGCGTGCCCATGCCCGCCGCGTACGTGCGAGCACGCGCCTCACCGTCATCCCTGCCCTCGCCCCTGGGGTCCGTCCCCGGTGTGTCCGCGCGGCAACGGTAGCGTCGGCTGAACCGGCCGGATCATCGTGGGGCCGGTCCCTCACGCGCTCAGTCGGAGACTCAGGTCCGCCTTCAGCGCGGTCAAGTCCACGCCCTGCGCGCGCAGTTGCTCCGAGACCGGTCCCTCGGCCTCGTCGAGAAGAGCGGCCACGAGGTGCACCGTTCCGACACTGGGAGCGCCGTGCTCGGCGGCGGTGAGCCGTGCCACGGCCAGGGCCCGGTCGGCCGCGGCGGAGAACGGTACGTCCCCGAACACGGCGAGCGGATCGGCGGGGCGGGCCGACCGGCTCAGTGACACCGGGCGCACTCCGTGCGTACGCAGCAGCGTGGCGGCCTCGTTGGCGGAGACCAGCGCCTCGGGCAGCGACCGTCGGGCGACGGACAGCGCCCGGTCCAGGCCCAGGACGGCCAGCAGCAGATCGACCGGTTCCGCCGTGCTCCGTCCGGACCGTACGGCCTGACGTTTGGCCTCCACCGACACCGCGAACAGGATGGGCGTGCCGTCGTCCAGGCTGCCGGACGTCCACGACATCACTTTGCGCGCCAGCCAGTTGCTCCGGTCCTCCAGCACCCCGGCCCGGCGCAGAACGGTGACGGCCGGGGACTGCAGCCGGGCCGTCCCCGGCCTTTCGGCGCCCGGCCCGTCGCTTCCCGGCCCTTCGGCGCCCGCCCCGGCCCGGTCGTCGAGCGTGTCCAGCGCGGCGTACGCGGCGGACAGGTCGAGGCGCCTCAGTACGCACGCCTCCCGCGCCCTGGTGCCGGGGAGGTCGAGCAGGGCGCGGGCCACATGGCGGGAGTACACACCGGGGCATCCCTCCGCGCGAGCGAGCCGGAAGGCATGGAGCAGGCAGGCGCGCAGCGCGCCGGACGGCTCGGGCCATGGCCGGTCGCCCGGCGCGTCTTCTCCCCGGAAGCGCCGCGCGGTGTGCCACTGGGCCACGCGCCAGGCGGCGTCGACCTCGTGCTCGTCGGCGGGTACGGCCGAGGTGCCACCGCCATTGCCAACACTGCCGTCGCCGGCGTTGTCGTCGTCGGTGTTGCCGTCGGAGTTGTCGGCGCTCACCCATCCGCGCCCCGCCTTGCCCGCGATCATCCCGCTCAGTGAGCCGGCTCGTCGCATACCGGGGGCGATCGCCTCGCCGGCTGCCGAGTCACCCAGGACCAGTGCGGCCAGCAGATCCTCCGTACCCACATTCGGGAGCTCGCGCTTGTGCGCGCGGAGGAGCATCTCGGCGAGAAGGTCGATGACGTCGGACTCGAACTCCGTTGCCTCGGAGTCGAGTTGCGCGGCGTGGTTGCCCGTGGCGTCGGTACGCGCCGTGAGCGGAGGTCGGTTTTCCATCGGGTTCCTTCGAGGTTCGGGGCGGCGGTGGCGGTGGCTGTGTTTGTGGCCTGGTCCACGAACGACGCTAGGCGTGCGTCCCGTACCGCCGCATCGGCCGACCGGTCATGCCCGCAGTCCGATCGGCCACAGCCTCAAGTCGACGCTCATCCGCGCTCGCGGAGATACGCGTCCAGCTCGGCGGCCCCGGTCAGCATCGCCCGCCCTCGGGCGGACAGCCGGCCGTGCCAGTCGCTCAGCGCGGCCTCCAGCGGCTCCAGCCCGCCGGCGGCACGCACCTGGGCGATCAGGGGAGCGATCTGCTCCAGCAGGTAGCCGCCCCGTCTGAGCTGGTGGGCCAGCCGGGCGTCCCGTACGTCGGCCTCGTCGTACACCCGATACCCGGTCAACGGGTCGCGGCGCGGGCGCACCAGCCCGGCGCGCTCCCATTTGCGCAGCGTCGCGGGCCGGATCCCGAGCTTCCCTGCCAGCGGTCCGATGAACGTACCGCCGTGCCCGGACACCATCGCGCCGTGCCCCGACACCACGGCCGACCCGGACCCCGCGCCAGGCCCGGCCCCCGCACCACGCTCGGACCCCAGACCGGGCCCGGACACCTTGGTCGACGTCAGGTCGCGGAGGGCTCGCTCCACGGCCTGGAGTGTCCGCCGGTCGTCGAGCAACTGGGCATGGCTCTCATCAATGAGCCGGAACGCCTCGTCGTCCTCGCCCCGGTTCACGGCCCGCATGACCGCCGTCGCCGTCCGGTGGCCGTGGCCGGGCACCAGGGCGAGGAACGCGCCCAGGGCCCGCGCGTGCAGCGGTGTATAGGTGCGGTAGCCGTGGGGTGTGCGGTCGGCCGCCGGAAGGATCCCGGCCTCCTCGTAGTTCCTGACGGCCTGCGTAGACAGACCGTGCCCGCGCGCCAGGTCGATCGGCCTGAGCTGCCCACCGGTTTGAAGGTCCCGTCCCACGGTCCTGACCATATCGTGGCTGTTTTCCCGGCTGTTCGCGGCTGTAGTCGCGGCCGTATCGCGGAAAAGTCTCAACCGAAGGTTCAACGATAGCGTTGAAGGCATGGTCACAGGCACTGACATCAAGGACACCGCCCACGCCGTCGAGGCCGCCGCCGTCATGAAGCTGCTCCCGGCCCGGCCCCGGCTGCTCGCCCTGGGCGAGCCCACCCACGGCGAGGACACGCTGCTCGACCTCCGCAACGAACTCTTCCGGCAGCTCGTCGAGCACGAGGACCACCACGCGCAGGCGGACCCTCCAAAGATCCGGAAAGGCCGACGCACGATCGCGATCGAGAGCGACTGCATGATGGGCCTGGTCGTGGACGACTACGTCACCTCGGGCACAGGCACTCTCGACGAGGTCATGGAACGCGGATTCAGCCACGGCTGGGGCGCCTCCGCCGCCAACCGTGAACTCGTGCGCTGGATACGGGCGTACAACGACAGCCGGCCCCCGTCCGAACAGCTCCGCTTCGCCGGTTTCGACGGTCCGCTGGAGATCACCGGCGCCGCCGGCCCCCGGCAGGCCCTCACCGCGCTCCACGCCTACCTCGCGGTCGCGGCCCGGGTGGACCCGGGCCTGCTCCCCTGCACCGCGGAAACGCTCGACCGCCTGCTCGGCGCCGACGACCGGTGGACCGATCCCGCCGCGATGACGGACCCGTCCCGGTCGGTGGGGCAGTCGGCCGAGGCCAGGGAACTGCGGCTGCTCGCCGACGATCTGGTGGCGCTGCTCGAAACGCAGACACCGCACCTGATCACGGCCACCTCGTGGGACGACTGGGACCGGGCGCGCCTGTACGGGCGCACCGCCGCCGGCCTGCTGCGCTACCACCACTGGATGGCCGACACCTCACCGGCCCGCATGACCCGCCTGGTGGGTCTGCGGGACCGGATGATGGCCGACAACCTCCTCGCCCTCGCCGAGCGGGGCCCGGCACTCGTCCACGCCCACAACGCCCATCTCCAGCGGGACAAGAGCACGATGCGCATGTGGGACCAGCCGCCGGTGGAGTGGTGGAGCGCCGGCGCGCTCGTGAGCGCCCACCTGGGCGAGGAGTACGCCTTCCTGGCCACGGCCCTCGGCACGATCCGGCACCAGGGAGTGGAGACTCCGCCGCCGGACACTCTCGAAGGACTCCTGTACGCGCTCCCGGAGGACCGCTGCGTCGTCGACGCCCCGCGGCTGGCCACCGCCCTCGGGGACACGCGGCCCGCTCCCCGCGTGTCCCCGTACTTCGGCTACGCCCCGCTCGACCCGACCCACTTGCCCGCATACGACGGCATCGTGTTCATCAAGGACATCCCGCAGACCTAAACCCTGTTCCGCAGACAGGCCCCGCTCGACGGACAGGAGCCGGGCCCCGTTCGGCGGACAGAAGCCAGGCCCCTGCCCGGCGGACAGGAGCGGCCCTGTCCGACCCCGTCACCACCCAGGCGAGGCGCCAACGCGTCACCATCCGTGACCGGTAAGCCCCCCACCAGCGATCGGGGGGTGTCATTAGCCCATTTGGACGCTATCGTCCACATATGCACGATGTTCGATGCGTCCGGACCCCCCGGACCGCCGCCGGACAGCGTCCCCGTCGACGATCGGGCCCGGCTCCCTCCGCGTCGCCCGGGGCGGCATAGACGTGGGAGAGCCGGGAGGGCGCGGAGCGCACGGTGACAGCCCGTACGGAGACGACCGCACCGCGGAAGAGGTGGAACGCGTCCTGGCGGGGTTGGTACGGGACACCGGCGCGCACATCGGCGCCGTGTATCTGCTGATCCCGGAGGACCAGGTGCTGCGCATGGTCGTGGTGACCGGTGTGTCACGGCACGTGGCCGGCCCATGGACCCGGGTGGCACTGGCCGCGCCCGTCCCGGTGGCCGAGGCGGTGCGCGAGGGCCGGCCGGTGTGGGTGGCGAGCCATACGGAACTGGCGCACCGGTTTCCCCGTACCGCGCTCGCGCTGCCGTACCACGTCGCCCTGAGCGTCGTACCCCTGACGTCCGGCAGCACCCGCTGGGGCGCCGTGCTCCAGATATGGCCCGGTACGCACGCTCCCGAGCTGTCACGCCGGGAAGCACGGATGACCAACGACGCCCGCCACCGGATCAGCCGCCTGCTGCGGCTGGCCGCGGACGACGGGAATCCGATGCGCCCGACGGATCTGCGCATCGTGGGCCCGCCGCCCACCCGGCACGAACAGCCCGGGGCCGAGCTGACGGAACGCTTTCCGGAAGGTGCCTGCGCGCTGGACCTCGAAGGCCGTGTGACGTTCCTCAACGGCAAGGCCACCGAACTGCTGGGCCGCGGCCACCACGATCTGCTGGGCACCCGGCCCTGGGAGTCCCTGCCCTGGCTGAACGACCCGGTGTACGAGAACGCGTATCTCGCCTCGCTGTTCAGCCGCCTCCCCACGCCCTTCGTCGCCCTGCGGCCCCCCGACAACTGGCTGGCCTTCACCCTCTACCCCGACGCCACCGGCATCAGCGTGCGCATCACGCCCACCGATCCGCCCGGTCACGACCGCGAGCCGTTCCTGACCCCGCCGGTCACGGCGCAGGCCCGCCCCGGCGCCCTCTTCCATCTGCTGCACCTGTCCACGGCCCTGACCGAGGCCGTCGGGGTCAAGGACGTGGCCGAGGCCGTCACCCGCCAGATCATGCCCGTCATCAATGTCCAGGGTCTGGCGGTGCTCAGCGCCGACGAGGGAAGGATCAGGGTCGTCGCCTCCCGCGGCTTCCCGCCGGGAGTCGCGGAGTACTTCGACGGCCTCCCCCTGACCGCGGAGGGCGCGAGCCTGCGGGCCATCGCGACCGGTGCCCCCGCGTTCTACTCGAACAACGAGGAACTCCGGCGCACCTTTCCGCAGATCGAGCTGTACCGGAAAATGGCCGCTTTCGCCTATCTGCCGCTGTTCGCCTCCGGCCGTACGATCGGCTGCTGCGTCCTGGGGTACGACCAGCCGCACCCCTTCTCGCCACAGGAGCGCGCCGGTCTCACCTCGCTGGGCGGAGTGATGGCGCAGGCACTGGAGCGGGCCCGTCTCTTCGACACCGAGAACCAGGTCGCACGAGGTCTTCAGGCCGCTCTGCTGCCGCACGACCTGCCGCGGATCCCCGGCCTCGAAGTCGCCGCCCGCTATCTCCCGGCGACCCGCGGCATGGACATCGGCGGCGACTTCTACGACCTGATCAGACTGGACGACACCTCGGCCGCGGCCGTCATCGGTGACGTCCAGGGCCACAATGTGAACGCCGCCGCTCTCATGGGGCAGGTCCGCACGGCCGTGCACACGCACGCCAGCGCGGGCGCGCCGCCGGACGAGGTGCTCGCGCGCACCAACCGCCTGCTGATCGACCTGAGTTCGAACCTGTTCACAAGCTGCCTGTACGCCCATCTCGACCTGCGGCACAACCGGGCCCGTATCGCGACCGCCGGCCACCTGCCGCCCGTACTGCGCCATCCCGACGGACATACGGAGATCCTGGACGTACCCAACGGGCTTCTCCTCGGCATCGAGCCGGAGGCCGAGTACCGGACCGCCGATGTCCCGCTGCCCCCGGGCGCCGTACTCGCGCTCTACACCGACGGTCTCGTCGAAGCGCCCGGCACGGATCTGGAGGCGGCCATCGAGGAACTCGCCTCCAGACTGGCGGAAGAGGCCCCGGAGCCACTGGACGAGCTCGCGAAAACACTGGTCCGCTGTGCCGGCCGGGCCCGGCAGCCCTCCCGGGGCGGCGACGACATCGCGCTGCTGCTGATGAAGACCGCCCGATCAGGCTGACGGGTGCGTGACCGAGGACGTGGCCGGTCCGCCTGATTGGGCGAGGCGTACACGGAGGGCTTCGGCGTCGGGGACGAACCAGAGCTGAGTGCCGCGGTTGCTCTCGCGGACGAAGTCGCGCAGCGCGGTGCTGGCTTCGGTGTACGAGGTGATGTCGCCGACGACGGCGAGCTTCAGGCGGTAGTTGGCGAACTTCTGGACGATGTCGCCGGCGAGCCGGGTGCGCAGCCGGAAGAAGTCGTCCGTGAACCTGGCGACCGGCACCACGGCCCAGACGGCGCCCTGGTACATCCCCTCGCCGATCACATCGGTCGCAGCACGTTCATCACCGAGCGGGGGCCCGTCGGGCGCGCACATGAGGACGGGGGTGCCGTCGAGGTGCTGGAGTACGTCGGGCATGGGCGGTGTCCCTTTCTCATTCCGGTCGCGCTCTCGTTGCGGTCGCGCTCTCATTCCTGGAGTTGCGCTCTCATTCCGGTTGCGCGAGCAGGGTGTTGATGACTTTCAGCAGGTCGGCGGTGGTGTCGAGGGCACCCAGGACAATGATCTTGAGGGTGGCCCGCTCCTCGTCGTACACGGTCTCGACGCGCAGACGGTCACGGCTGCCCTGGCTGCCGTCCCGGCTCAGGGCGAGGGCCATGACGGTGTTGGTCAGCCGGGTCATCGCCTCGGGGCTGATGGCGTCGATCTGCACGATGCCGGACACCTCGGCGTACCGCGTCCGCCGCACGGGCGGAGGCGCCGCGCTCCCCGTGAACGCCTCCAGGTCCTCCCGGGCGATCCGGTACTGCTTCCCCACCCGCGTCGCCTTGAGCCGCCCGTCCCGTACATAACCCCGCACGGTCTTGACATGCAGGTCCAGCAGTCCGGCCACCTGCTCGACCGAATAGAACTCCCGCACCGCAGCCTGCCTTCCGAGCACACAACTCCCTTTCCTTCCTCAAAGTAACACGCAATGAGCATGAACAGGGAAGGAAAGGGAGTGGGAAGGAGTGGAAGGGTCGAGAGTGGTGGTGCTCAGTTCTTTGTCATCGACGACGACCGTTCCGTGCCCGTGGCTGCCCCCGCCGCCGGTGGCTTCTTCGGCCAGATCGTGTACGTCAGGGCGATCACTCCGTGGATGCCGACCAGCCGGAGGGCGCTGAGCTGCCAGTCGGTGAGGGGGCCCGTACGGGAGGCGTCGTCCACGTACCAGATCGCCAGTTGGAGCAGGGCCACGGCGACCGCCGCGGCCAGGACCGTACGGAGCCAGAGCCCGGCCTCGTGGCGGGCTCTGGCGGTGCCGTGACGCGGGGGTTTGGGCGGCGGCGGGGCGCCGCCCAGGCGGTGGGCGGCGTGGCCGTCGATCCACTTGACGGTGTAGTGGCCGTAGGCGACGGTGTAGCCGATGTAGAGCGCGGCCAGACCGTGTTTCCAGTCGGGCTCGGCACCGTTCTTGAGGTCGACGGCCGTGACTGCCAGCAGGACGATCTCCAGCAACGGCTCCAGCAGCAGCACCGCAGCCCCCAGCCGCGGCATCCCCGCCGGATAGCGCAGGGCCAGTCCGGCGGCCAGCAGCACCCAGAAGCCGACCTCACAGACGATGATCAGCGTGACGATCACGGACCTCTCCTTCCGGTCCCCTCCAGGCTCCTGGCCGTACCGCCGGGGCACGTCGTCGTCAGTGACGAACCACGGCTGCATCCTTCGATGTACCGTGCGCTCCCCCGGGATGGGGAGGCCGGAAGCCGCGTGGAGCGTGTTTGATGGGCGGGTGAGTGCCAGCGCTTCCGCCCTGCTCCGGCTCCGGCTCCCGTTCCGGCGTCCGTACCGTGACGGCCGTGCCGTCCGCGGCCGTCCGCACCGCGACGATCTGCTGATCGCCGCGGGCGGGCTGCTCGGCGGGCTGGTGCTGTGGTTCGTCGGACTGCACACCATCCAGGACACCCGGCCCCTCGCCGGGGCATGGGTGCTCCTCCCCATGACCGTCATGGCCGGTCTTGAGGCGCTGCGCAGGGCCACCCCGCGGCTGACCGTGCTCATCGGCACACTCGCCCTGGTCGCCGACCAGTTCACCACCGGCAGCCTGGCCACGGTCGTGATGTTCACGGACCTGATGTACGCGGCGGTGCTGTACGGGACACCGGCCGCGGCCCGCCGTATCCCCTGGACCACCGCGCTGATCACGATCACCGTGACGATCGGGCTGGCCGCCTGGCTCCACGATGTGGCCGCCCTGCTGCTGGGCGTGGTCACCGGGCTGCTCAGCTTCGCCCCCGCCACCACCGGCGCCGTGGTGCGCAACCACCGCGACGCCGCCGAGGCCGCGCGGCTGCGGGCCGAGCAGACCGCGCTGCTGGCCGAGATCGACCGCGGTCAGGCGGTACGGGCGGAGCGCGCCCGGATGGCCCGTGAGCTGCACGACATGGTCGCCAACCATCTCTCGGCGATCGCGATCCACTCCACGGCCGCGCTCTCCCTGGGCGACGAGCGGACGACCCGTGACGCGCTCTCCGTCATCCGGGAGAACAGCGTCGAGGGGCTGGCCGAGATGCGCAGGCTGATCGGGCTGCTGCGGGACGGCAGCGGGGACGGTGAGCCGACCGCCGCGCCGACCCTGCGCGCACTGGACACGCTGCTGGAGCAGGCCCGTACGAACGGCGCCTCCAGCGGTCTCTCCTTCACCCTGGACGACCGGCGCGAGGGCCGGCCGTACGACCGCCACACCGGCCGACAGCACAGCCACCAGGAGCCCCGGGACGACCAGGACCGGCAGGACCGGCACGAACGCCAGGACCGCCAGGAGGACCCCGCGGCCGACCCCCACGGCCGTACCCCCGGCCTTCCCGCCCCCGTCGAGCTGGCCGCCTACCGCATCGTCCAGGAATCCCTCACCAACGCGCTCAAGCACGCCGCGCCCGGTACCGTCACCGTCGAACTGGCCCGCACCAAGCGGGCGTTGACCGTCTGCGTCAGCAGCCCGTTCGGCCAGGCGCCGGGGCCGCGCGCGCCCGGGTCGGGAGCAGGACTGGTCGGGATGCGGGAGCGGGTGGCGCTGCTGGACGGGGTGTTCGAGGCGGGCCCCGCCGCCCCCGGCGACGGGACGGGCAGGATCTGGCGGGTACGGGCCGAGCTGCCCGTCACGGAAGGAAGCGCTGCGGCATGACGAGAAGCGGTACGGCATGACCATCCGGGTTCTGGTCGCCGAGGACCAGTCGGCGGTACGCGCGGGCCTGGTGCTCATCCTGCGCAGCGAGCCCGGTATCGAGGTCGTCGGGCAGGCCGCGGACGGCGAGGAGGCGGTCGCGATGGCCCGCGAACTCCGGCCCGATCTGGTGCTGATGGACGTACAGATGCCCCGGCTCGACGGCGTGTCGGCGACCCGGGCGGTGGTCGGCGAGGGGCTCGCGGACGTTCTGGTGCTGACGACCTTCGATCTGGACGAGTATGTCTTCGGGGCGCTGCGCGCCGGCGCGTCCGGCTTTCTGCTGAAGAGCGCCGAGGCCGCCGAACTCCTCGCGGCGGTACGGACGGTGGCGCGCGGCGAGGGTCTGATCGCCCCGGCCGTGACCCGCCGGCTGATCGCCGAGTTCGCCGCGCCCGCGCCCGTACGGCAGGCCGACAGCCCGGATCCCGAGAGGCTGAACGTCCTGACGCGCAGGGAGCGCGAGGTGCTCGGCTGTCTCGGCGAGGGGCTGTCGAACGCGCAGATCGCCGTACGTCTGACGATGGCCGAGGCTACGGTGAAGACGCATGTGAGCAGGCTGCTCGGCAAGCTCGAACTGCGCAGCCGGGTCCAAGCGGCAGTACTGGCACAGGAGTTGGGGATCCGGCAGGAAAGGCCTTACCGAGCCCCGTGAACAGCGGCTTTCACCGGACGGCGACCACCGCTCCCCCGCCGCGCCCCACCTCGCCTTTGGTCTGGACCTATTGACGAGTGGTCCAGACCTTCCTACTCTCACCGCACACGCTGCGGTGAGCCGACGCAGGGTGAGCAGTGCACGGACCCACCCCCGCTTAGTCCGGTACTCCGGTACTCATACTCCGGTACTCACCTGAGGAGCACGCTTGAACATCCAACCCGCCCTCCACAGAACGCGATTCAGATCCAAGGCAGTCGCCGGCCTGACCGCGCTGCTGCTCCCGCTCGCGGCCCTGGTCGGCCTCGCCAGCCCGGCCGAGGCGGCCGCCTCGGCGACCGCCACGTACACCAAGGCCTCCGACTGGGGCACGGGCTTCGAGGGCAAGTGGACGGTGAAGAACACCGGTACCACCACCCTCAGCTCCTGGACGGTGGAGTGGGACTTCCCCTCCGGCACCGCCGTCACCTCCGGCTGGGACGCCGACATCGCCGGTTCGGCCAACCACTGGACCGCCAAGAACAAGTCGTACAACGGCACCCTCGCCCCCGGCGCCTCGGTGAGCTTCGGCTTCAACGGCAGCGGCTCCGGCGCCCCTTCGAACTGCAAGCTCAACGGCGCGTCCTGCGACGGCGGTCCGACCGTCCCCGGCGACAACCCGCCCTCGGCGCCCGGCACCCCCACCGCGAGCAACATCACCAACAACTCGGTGACGCTGAGCTGGACCGCGGCCACCGACGACAAGGGCATCAAGAACTACGACGTCCTGCGGGGCGGTACGAAGGTCGCCACGGTCACCGGTACGGCGTACACCGACTCGGGTCTGACCGCGGGCACCGACTACTCGTACACCGTCCAGGCGCGTGACAGCGCCGACCAGACGGGCCCGGTCAGCGGTGCCCGCGCGGTCCGCACCACCGGCGGCGGCGGTACGGACCCGGGCCCCGGCGGCAAGGTCAAGCTCGGCTACTTCACCGAGTGGGGCGTCTACGGCCGCAACTACCACGTCAAGAACCTGGACACCTCGGGTTCCGCGGCCAAGATCACGCACATCAACTACGCCTTCGGCAATGTCACCGGCGGCAAGTGCACGATCGGTGACTCGTACGCCGACTACGAGAAGGCGTACACGGCCGACCAGAGCGTCGACGGCGTCGCCGACACCTGGGACCAGCCGCTGCGCGGCAGCTTCAACCAGCTCCGCAAGCTGAAGGCCAAGTACCCGCACATCAAGGTCCTCTGGTCCTTCGGCGGCTGGACCTGGTCCGGCGGCTTCGGCCAGGCCGTGCAGAACCCGACGGCCTTCGCGCAGTCCTGCTACGACCTGGTGGAGGACCCGCGCTGGGCCGATGTCTTCGACGGCATCGACCTGGACTGGGAGTACCCGAACGCCTGCGGTCTGACCTGTGACACCAGCGGTCCGGCGGCGTTCAAGAACATGATGCAGGCCATGCGCGCCAAGTTCGGCTCGAACAACCTGGTCACGGCGGCCGTCACGGCGGACGCCTCGACCGGCGGCAAGATCGAGAAGGCCGACTACGCGGGCGCGGCCCAGTACATGGACTGGTTCAACGTCATGACGTACGACTTCTTCGGCGCCTTCGCCGCGCAGGGCCCGACGGCCCCGCACTCCCCGCTCACCTCGTACCCGGGCATCCCGCAGCAGGGCTTCAACTCGGCCGACGCGATCGCCAAGTTCAAGGCGCAGGGCGTGCCGGCGAACAAGCTGCTGCTCGGGATCGGCTTCTACGGGCGCGGCTGGACCGGAGTGACACAGGACGCCCCGGGCGGCAGCGCGACGGGCGCGGCTCCCGGTACGTACGAGGCGGGTATCGAGGACTACAAGGTCCTCAAGAACACCTGCCCGCCCACCGGCACCATCGCGGGCACCGCGTACGCCAAGTGCGGCAGCAACTGGTGGAGCTACGACACCCCGGCCACCATCGCGACCAAGACGGCCTGGGCGAAGCAGCAGGGCCTGGGAGGTGCCTTCTTCTGGGACTTCACGGGAGACACCTCGAACGGCGAGCTGGTGACCGCGGTCAAGAACGGCATCGGATAACACCGGCGGCACAGCAGTGAGGGGGCGGCGCCCGAGCGCCGCCCCCTTTCGCATGCCCCAAGACTTCGCGTGCCCCGAGCCTTCGCGTCCCCGTCAGTGGCCGGAGACCCGGACCTCAGGCCACATTCACCCGCTGTCCCGGCGGCGCCGCCTCCAGCCACGCCAGAAAGCCCGTCAGCGCGTCATCGCTCATCGCGAGTTCCAGCCGTACGCCTTTGTGCACACAGCCCAGAATCACCGCGTCCGAGAGCAGCGCCAGCTCCTCCTCGCCCTCCGGCGCCCGGCGCGCCAGCACCTCGATCGCGGAGCGCTCCAGGGTACGGCGCGGGCGCGGGGCGTAGGAGAAGACCCGGAACCAGTTGATGCGGTCGCTGTTGTAACGGGCCACCCCGTACACCCAGCCCTTGCCGGAGAGATCGGGCTCCTCCGGCACGTTCCAGCGCAGACTGCAGTCGAATGTCCCGCCGGAGCGCTGGATCAGCCGCCGGCGCAGTCCGAAGACGAAGAGTCCCACCGCGACCAGTACGACCACCAGTCCGCAGACGAGCAGAGCGAGGACCATCACCATCGACCTCCTCGCCTCGTTCAGTACCGGAACACAAACCGCACCTGCATCGCCTCAGCCGCGACCCGGTCTGGAGAAGTCCAGCCAGGGCCGCGGCTGAGGGTAGAACCAGTGGTGGCGGGGCTCAGCGCACCGCCACCGCACGCAGCCGGACATCGGCGCGCCGCTGTGCGGCATCGTCGTCGTCCGACTTCGCACGCTCCAGCGCCAGCTCCGCGCGCTGGGTGTCGATCTCGTCCGCCAGCTCGGCGATCTCCGCCAGCAGCGAAAGCTTGTTGTCGGCGAACGAGAGGAAGCCGCCGTGCACCGCGGCCACCACCGTTCCACCATCACTCGTACGGATGGTCACCGGGCCCGATTCCAGCACACCGAGCAGCGGCTGGTGACCGGGCATGACGCCGATGTCGCCGGACGTGGTGCGCGCGACGACCAGGGTGGCCTCGCCGGACCAGACACTGCGGTCCGCGGCGACCAGCTCGACATGCAGCTCAGCGGCCAAGGGTGGCTCCTCGGGTCACCACCCGACGGTTTCCGCCGGGTGTCGGTCTTGATTCTATGGGGTGTCGGAGAGAGCGTCGGAGGGGGCGGGACGAACCCGCCCCCCTCTGCAAGCACAAGGCTCAGGAGACGCCCAGCTCCTTGGCGTTGGCCTTGAGGTCCTCGATGCCACCGCACATGAAGAACGCCTGCTCGGGGAAGTGGTCGTAGTCCCCGTCGCAGATCGCGTTGAACGCGGTGATCGACTCGTCGAGCGGTACGTCGGAACCGTCCACACCGGTGAACTGCTTGGCGGCGTGGGTGTTCTGCGACAGGAAGCGCTCGACGCGGCGGGCACGGTGGACGACGAGCTTGTCCTCCTCGCCCAGCTCGTCGATACCGAGGATCGCGATGATGTCCTGGAGGTCCTTGTACTTCTGCAGGATTCCCTTGACCCGGCTGGCCGCGTCGTAGTGGTCCTGCGAGATGTAACGGGGGTCCAGGATGCGGGACGTCGAGTCCAGCGGGTCCACCGCCGGGTAGATGCCCTTCTCCGAGATCGGACGCGACAGCACGGTCGTCGCGTCGAGGTGCGCGAAGGTCGTGGCCGGGGCCGGGTCGGTCAGGTCGTCCGCAGGCACGTAGATCGCCTGCATCGAGGTGATCGAGTGACCACGGGTCGAGGTGATGCGCTCCTGGAGCACACCCATCTCGTCCGCCAGGGTCGGCTGGTAACCCACCGCGGAGGGCATGCGCCCGAGCAGCGTGGAGACCTCGGAACCGGCCTGGGTGAAACGGAAGATGTTGTCGATGAAGAGCAGCACGTCCTGCTTCTGCACATCGCGGAAGTACTCCGCCATGGTCAGCGCGGAGAGCGCCACACGGAGACGGGTGCCCGGCGGCTCGTCCATCTGGCCGAAGACCAGCGCGGTCTTGTCGAGCACGCCCGACTCGGCCATCTCGTCGATCAGGTCGTTGCCCTCACGGGTGCGCTCACCGACACCGGCGAACACGGAAACACCATCGTGCAGATTTGCCACACGCATGATCATTTCCTGGATGAGGACGGTCTTGCCGACGCCCGCACCACCGAACAGACCGATCTTGCCGCCCTTGACGTACGGGGTCAGCAGGTCGACGACCTTCAGGCCGGTCTCGAACATCTCGGTCTTGGACTCGAGCTGGTCGAAGGCCGGGGCCTTGCGGTGGATCGGCCAGCGCTCCGTGATCTGGGACTCGGCGTCGGGCTCGTTCAGGATCTGACCAAGGGTGTTGAACACCTTGCCCTTGGTCACATCGCCGACCGGGACGGTGATCCCGGTGCCCGTGTCGTTCACCACGGCCTGGCGGACCAGACCGTCGGTGGGCTGCATCGAGATGGCGCGTACCAGGCCGTCGCCCAGGTGCTGGGCGACTTCCAGGGTCAGCGTCTTCTTCTTGCCGGCCTCGGCCGGGTCGGCGACCTCGACGTGCAGCGCGTTGTAGATGTCCGGCATCGCGTCGACGGGGAACTCCACGTCGACGACCGGGCCGATGACCCGGGCGACGCGGCCCGTGGCCGCGGCCGTCACAGCATTCTCGGTAGTCGTCGTCATTTACCTGTCACTCCCCGCGGTGGCGTCGGACAGGGCGCTCGCGCCTCCGACGATCTCGCTGATTTCCTGGGTGATTTCGGCCTGGCGGGCCGCGTTGGCAAGCCGGGAGAGGCTCTTGATCAGCTCTCCCGCGTTGTCGGTCGCCGACTTCATCGCGCGCCGGGTGGCGGCGTGCTTGGAAGCGGCGGCCTGCAACAGCGCGTTGTAGATACGGCTCTCGACGTACCGCGGCAGCAGGGCGTCGAGGACGTCCTCCGCGGAGGGCTCGAAGTCGTACAGCGGAAGGATCTCGCCCTTGGTGCCGGCTTCCTCGGCCGCGCCTTCGAGGCTGAGCGGCAGCAGCCGGTGCTCCACCGGCGTCTGCGTCAGCATCGAGATGAACTCGGTGAAGACGATGTGCAGCTCGTCGACACCGCCCTCGGCCGTCTCCTGCTGCACGGCCTCGATCAGCGGCGCCGCGATCCGCTTGGCGTCCGCGTACGTCGGGTTGTCGGTGAAGCCGCTCCACGAGTCCGCGATCTTGCGCTCACGGAAGGTGTAGTAGGCGACACCCTTGCGGCCGACGATGTACGAGTCGACCTCCTTGCCCTCGCCACGGAGCCGCTCGGTGAGCCGGTCCGCCGCCTTGATGGCGTTCGAGGAGTAGCCGCCGGCCAGACCGCGGTCGCTCGTGATGAGCAGGACCGCGGCACGGACCGGCGCCTCCACCTCGGTGGTCAGCGGGTGCTTGGTCGTCGACCCCGTCGCCACCGCGGTGACCGCGCGGGTCAGCTCGGTCGCGTACGGCGTGGAGGCCGCCACCTGGCGCTGCGCCTTGACGATGCGCGAGGCGGCGATCATCTCCATCGCCTTGGTGATCTTCTTGGTCGCGGTGACGGATCGGATGCGACGCTTGTAGACCCGGAGCTGGGCTCCCATGAGTCAGGTCCCTTCCGTCGTCACTTGGAGACGCTGACGGCCGGCGCGTCCTCGCCCAGGAGCTTGCCGTCCGAGGTCTCGAACTGCCGCTTGAAGGCGGCGATCGCGTCCGCGATGGCCTGGAGCGTGTCGTCGGACATCTTGGCGCCCTCGGCGATGCTGGTCAGCAGCTCCTTGCGCTCACGGCGCAGGTACTCCAGCAGCTCGCTCTCGAAGCGGCGGATGTCCAGGACCGGTACGTCGTCCATCTTGCCGTTGGTGCCGGCCCAGATGGAGACGACCTGCTCCTCGATCGGGTACGGCGAGTACTGCGGCTGCTTCAGCAGCTCGACCATGCGCTTGCCGCGCTCCAGGGCCGCCTTGGAGGCCGCGTCCAGGTCGGAGCCGAAGGACGCGAACGCCTCCAGCTCGCGGTACTGGGCGAGGTCCACGCGGAGCCGGCCCGACACCTGGCGCATGGCCTTGTGCTGGGCGGAACCGCCGACTCGGGAGACGGAGATACCGACGTTCAGCGCGGGCCGCTGCCCGGCGTTGAACAGGTCGGACTCCAGGAAGCACTGGCCGTCGGTGATGGAGATCACATTGGTCGGGATGAAGGCCGACACGTCGTTGGCCTTCGTCTCGACGATCGGCAGACCCGTCATCGAACCGGCGCCCAGGTCGTCGGAGAGCTTGGCGCAGCGCTCCAGCAGACGCGAGTGCAGGTAGAAGACGTCACCCGGGTAGGCCTCACGGCCCGGCGGACGGCGCAGCAGCAGGGACACCGCGCGGTACGCGTCGGCCTGCTTCGAGAGGTCGTCGAAGATGATCAGGACGTGCTTGCCCTGGTACATCCAGTGCTGGCCGATGGCCGAGCCGGTGTACGGGGCCAGGTACTTGAAGCCGGCCGGGTCGGACGCGGGGGCGGCGACGATCGTCGTGTACTCGAGCGCGCCCGCCTCCTCCAGCGCACCGCGTACGGACGCGATGGTGGAGCCCTTCTGACCGATGGCGACATAGATGCAGCGGACCTGCTTGTTGCTGTCGCCCGAGCGCCAGTTGTCACGCTGGTTGATGATCGTGTCGACGGCCAGCGCGGTCTTGCCGGTCTGGCGGTCGCCGATGATGAGCTGACGCTGGCCGCGGCCGATCGGCACCATGGCGTCGACGGCCTTGTAGCCGGTCTGCATCGGCTCGTGGACGGACTTGCGGACCATGACGCCCGGAGCCTGAAGCTCAAGGGCGCGGCGGCCTTCGGTCTCGATCTCGCCGAGGCCGTCGATCGGGTTGCCGAGCGGGTCGACGACGCGACCCAGGTAGCCCTCGCCGACAGCGACGGAGAGGACCTCGCCGGTACGGGTGACCGACTGCCCCTCCTCGATACCGCTGAACTCACCGAGGATGATCGAACCGATCTCGCGCTCCTCGAGGTTGAGGGCGAGACCGAGGGTGCCGTCCTCGAACTTCAGCAGCTCGTTCGCCATGGCCGAGGGAAGGCCCTCGACCTTCGCGATACCGTCGCCGGCCACGCTGACCGTACCGACCTCCTCGCGCGAGGCCGCGTCCGGCTTGTACGACTGGACAAAGTTCTCCAGCGCGTCCCGGATCTCCTCCGGCCGGATCGTGAGCTCCGCCATCTGGGTTCCCTGCTCTCCTTGTTGGGCCCGAAGTTTCTTTGGGGGTCTGCGTATCTCGGGGTCTGGGGGCGACCCCCAGGAATCTTCTGCAATCTCTGCACGGCCCAACCGGGCCGCTGGTGCTGCTCTGTTCTGTTGCCTGCCGCTGCTGCCCGGCGCTTCGCGAGTCAGCCGGCGAGCCGCCGTTCCGCCTCTTCGAGACGGTCCGCGACCGTGCCGTTGATGATCTCGTCGCCGACCCGCACCGAGATCCCGCCGAGGACCTCAGGGTCCACGTCCAGATTCAGGTGCATCGGGTGGCCGTACAGCTTCGCCAGTGCCGCGCCGAGGCGCCGCTTCTGTCCGTCGGTGAGCGGTACCGCCGAGGTGACGACCGCGACCATCCGGTCCCGGCGCGCCGCGGCGAGCCGGGACAGGGTCTGGAGACCCGATTCCAGGCTACGTCCACGGGGCTGGGTCACAAGGCGCACAACCAGGCGTTCCGTGACCGGATCGGCACGACCGCCGAGCAGGTCGCTGAGCAGCGTGGTCCTGGCGGAGACCGTGGCCGACCGGTCGGTCAGCGCGGCGCGCAGCGCGGTGCTGGACTCCACGATCCGGCCGAACCGGAACAGCTCGTCCTCCACGTCGTCGAGCGTCCCGTTCCGCTGGGCGGCGGTCAGCTCGGCGACGGCGGCCAGCTCCTCGACGGAGTCGACCAGGTCGCGCGGCTCCGACCAGCGGGAGCGGACCATGCCGGAGACCAGATCGGCGGTCGGGCCGCCCACCTGGCCGCTCAGCAGCCGTCCGGCCAGCTCGGCTTTTGCCTCGCCGGGCTGCGCCGGGTCGGTCAGGACCCGGCGCAGCGACACCTCGCGGTCGAGCAGCGCGGTTACGGCGGCCAGTTCCCCGGCGAGCTTCGCGGCGTCGGCCGACGTGCTGTCGGTCAGCGCGTCGAGACGCTCGCGTGCGGCTGCCAGTGCCTCGCGGCTCGCTCCGTTCATCGCCTGGCCTCGGCCTTCTCGGCGCCGTCCTCGAGCTCGTCGAGGAAGCGGTCGATGGTGCGGCTCTGCCGGGCGTGGTCCTCCAGGGACTCGCCGACCAGCTTGCCGGCCAGCTCCGTGGCGAGCTTGCCCACGTCCTGGCGGAGCGCGCTGGCCGCGGCCTTGCGGTCGGCCTCGATCTGGGCGTGACCGGCGGCGATGATCTCCTCACGCTGCCGCTGCCCCTCCGCCTTCATCTCCTGGATGATGACGGCGCCCTGCTCGGTGGCCTCCTGGCGGAGACGAGCGGCCTCGTGGCGGGCTTCGGCGAGCTGGGCCTTGTACTGCTCCAGCACGCTCTGGGCCTCGGTCTTGGCCTCCTCCGCCTTCTCGATGCCACCCTCGATGGCCTCTCGGCGCTCTTCCAGAACCTTGTTGATGTTCGGGAGGAGCTTCTTGGCGAGGAAGCCGAAGACGATGACGAAGGCGAGCAGACCGATGACAAGCTCGGGAACCGGCGGGACGAGAGGGTTTTCCATCTCCTCAGCCGCGATATTGAGCAGTGGGCTCACATCAGTGCCTTTCGTCTAGTGGGCTGGTCGTGAGTCCGCGATCACGTGCCGTAGACGAACGGCATGACCAGACCGATGAGGGCGAGCGCCTCACAGAACGCGAAACCAAGAATCTGGTTGGTACGGATCAGGCCGGCCGCCTCGGGCTGACGGGCGAGGGCCTGGGTGCCGTTACCGAAGATGATGCCGACGCCGACGCCGGGGCCGATCGCGGCCAGGCCGTAGCCGATGGAGCCGAGCGAACCGGATACGGCGGCAAGAGTCTCGGACATGCCAGTTCTTCCTTCTCTTTCACGGACCGGTGGGGGTTGGCCACCGGACGACTGTGGGGTCTGGGACGGAGTGGGGCGGTCAGTGGTGCTCGGCGAGCGCGCCCTGGATGAAGCTGCACGTCAGCAGCACGAAGACATACGCCTGAAGGGCCTGGATGAAGAGCTCGAAGACGGTCATGACGATGACCATCACGAACGAGACGCCGGCGTAGGCGATACCGATGCCGTTGAGCAGGTACCAGCTCGCGATCGTGAAGAGCAGCAGCAGCGTGTGGCCCGCGAACATGTTCGCGAAGAGTCGCACCGCGTGGGTGAACGGGCGGACCAGCAGGTTCGAGAACAGCTCGATGGTCATCGAGAGCGGAAGGACCGCGCCGAGCGACTTGTCGTAGCCGCTGAAGTTCTTGAAGGCGCCGACGAAGCCGTGCCGCTTGAAGGTGAGCGACACCCACATGACATAGACGATGAACGCCAGCACCGCGGGGTACGAGATGATCGCCGTCACCGGGAACTGGGCGACCGGGATGATCGACCAGAGGTTCATCATCCAGACGAAGAAGAAGAGGGAGACGATGATCGGTACGTACTTCTCGCCCTCCTTCTTGCCGATGATCTCGTAGACGACATTGCGGCGTACGAAGTCGTAGCCGGCCTCGGCCACCATCTGAAGCTTGCCCGGGACAACCTTCGGCTTGCGGAAAGCAGCCCAGAAGAAGCCCACGATGATGAGGGAGCCCAGCAGCGCGAGCAGCATCGTCTTGTTGAAGTACACGCTGCTGTCCGCGTTGCCCACGATGGGCTCGAACAGGAACGAGTGCAGGCCGGGTGCCGGGAAGCCACATCCGTCGAAGATGTGGCAGTCGGTCTCGAAGGCGAGCACCTGCGTCGGGTCAGCACTCACCGCGGGCTCCTTCAGCATGGCGCATAGGTACGGCAACCTCGTTGTGTCGGCGCGGCGCGGAGCCGCGGTTCGGCACTGGACTGGGGGTGGTACGGATGTGGGGACGGCGGTCGGGCGGTGAGCCTCGCGTGAGAACAGGCGTCAGCTCGGATGCCCGCGCCCGCAATGCCGCAGTTGGCACCGGACGATAGCAGGATTTCGAACGGGCACTTATCCCGGCCCTACTCCTCACGCCGACGACCCCGACTTCTCGGACGAGGCGGCGGGGTCGACGTAAAGGATCTTGGCCTTCATATGGGCGCGGGCCTGCGCGGCGACCCACACGAGAGTCGCCGCGACGAGCGTGATGGCGAAGGCCTTCGGGTTGAACAGGGTCGTGTCCTTGAACGCGGCCACGAAGATGAAGAGCAGCAGGAGCTGGGCCGTGTACAGCAACAGCCCCATCGCCTGGAACAGATGCGGCAGCGACGCCGCCGTGCGCTGGAGGACCACCAGCCCGATACCCATGAACAGCACGACCACCAGCGTCCCGACACCGGCTCCCAGAGCACCCTTGCCGCCCGCGGCCACACCTGCGACCACCGTGGCGATCACGCCGGCGGCGGCTGTGGGAACGGCGGTGTGCAGCAGGATCCGGACGTCGTTGGACGGCATGGCGGCAGCTCCGCTTGCTGGGTGGGGCAGATGGTGTCGTCATGGACGAGCGTAGGCCCGGTCCGAGAGAAGGTTTCTCGGGCCAACGAACCGTCGCACTCCGGTCCTTCGGCTCTGTCGCCGGGTCTCGTGAACAGTATCACAAACTATTTGATGAGAGCTTTACCAACGTAGTGTGCTCACTGTCACACATGAGAGTTACCCCGCGCGTGTGTGCAGGACACCGGTGCATGTTGTCTGGTATTGGCCCCTGCTGAGGGTAATGGACCGGCCGTCAGTTCCTCGAACCGGCCTTTCGACGGTCGGGAAAACGCGAACGAGCGCCCAGCGCGGTCGCCCCGTTGACGCCGGCGGGAACAGGCGTGCGCTCCTCGGCCACCGGCTGCGGCCCGGCCTGCGCCTCCTGCGCCATGGCCAGCGCCGGTACGGGAGCGATGGCCTCGGCCTCGACGGCCTCGGCGGCCTGCGCGGGACGCTGCCTGCGCCGGTAGCGCGGCGGTACGAACGATTCCGCCCAGAGCGGAGCCCTCGGCGTGAACCGCGGCAGCAGCAGAAGCACCAGACCCACCGCGCTCAGCGCGACGACCACCAGCAGGATCCACATCGACGCCGAGTGCACCGAGTACGCGACCACTCCGAAGGCGATCAGCGCGGACCAGAAGTACATGATCAGCACCGACCTGCTGTGCGAGTGCCCGATCTCCAGCAGCCGGTGGTGGAGATGGCCCCGGTCGGCGGCGAACGGCGACTGCCCGTTCCAGGTACGGCGCACGATCGCCAGCACTAGGTCGGCGAAGGGGATCGCGATGATCGTCAGGGGCAGCAGCAGCGGGATGAAGACGGGCAGCGCGGCATGTGTGGCCTCGCGGGTGGAGCCCTCGAAGATCTTCAGCACATCGAGGTCGACCTGCCCGGTCACCGAGATCGCGCCCGCGGCGAGCACCAGGCCGATCAGCATCGAGCCCGAGTCGCCCATGAAGATCCGCGCGGGATGCATGTTGTGCGGCAGGAAGCCCACGCACATCCCCATCAGGATCGCCGCGAAGAGCGTGGCGGGGGCGGCGGCCTCGATGCCGTACCCGTACCAGAGCCGGTAGGTGTACAGGAAGAAGGCCGCGGCGGCGATGCACACCATGCCGGCCGCGAGACCGTCCAGACCGTCCACGAAGTTGACGGCGTTGATCGTGATCACGACCAGCGCGACGGTCAGGAGCGTGCCCTGCCAGGAGGTCAGCGAGACCATGCCGGCACCGGGCACCGGGATCCACAGAATCGTCAGACCCTGCATGACCATGACGCCCGCCGCGATCATCTGCGCACCGAGCTTGATCAGGGCGTCGATCTCGAACTTGTCGTCCAGAACACCGATCAGCCAGATCAGGGCGGCACCGGAGAGCAGCGCGCGCGGCTCGTTGGACAGTTCGAAGACCCCGTTGAGGTTCTGCAGGTTGTCCGCGACGAGCAGTCCGGCGCACAGCCCGAAGAACATGGCGATGCCGCCGAGTCTCGGCGTCGGTTCGCGGTGCACGTCACGGGCGCGGATCTCCGGCATCGCCCCGGTCGCGATGGCGAACTTCCGCACCGGGCCGGTCAGCAGATAGGTCACCGCAGCCGTCACACAGAGCGTCAGCAGGTAATCACGCACGGGCTGCCCCACAGGAATCGCTGGCCATCTCAGCCCCACACCCTAGCCCTCGCCGGACCCGCCGGTGGATACCGCGTCGCCATATGAGCCAGGACGGGCTGCCGAACGGGATGGTTGCACGACTGTACGCCGCACCGTGTTCCCGTCAGGAAAGCTTCCCATACGGAGGGAACCGCCCGACCAGGTCCCGTACTTCGGTACGGACCCTGCGAGCCGTCTCCGCGCCCCCGCGCAGCGCCGAGGTGAAGAGGGCCGCGATGCGCGCCATTTCGGCCTCTGCCATGCCCTGGGTGGTCACGGCGGCGGTGCCCAGCCGGATGCCGCGGGCGTCCGGGTACGGCAGTGCGCATGTGTCGAGGACCACACCCGCGGCGGCCAGCCGGCCGCGGGCCGCCTTGCCGTCCAGGCCGAGTGGCCCCGGATCGGCGGTGATGAGATGCGTGTCCGTACCGTCCGTGGTGATCCGGAGACCCTCCGCGGCCAACGCGTCCGCGAGCGCCCGGGCGTTGGCCACGACCTGGTGCGCGTACGCCGTGAACGCCGGGGCGGCCGCCTCGCCGAACGCGACGGCCTTTGCGGCGATCGTGTGCATCTGGGCACCGCCCTGGGTGAACGGGAACACCGCGCGGTCGACGCGCTCGGCGAGGTTCTCCCCGCACAGGACCATTCCGCCGCGGGGGCCGCGCAGCACCTTGTGGGTAGTGGCGCACACCACATCGGCGTACGGCACCGGGTTGGGCGCCGCACCCCCGGCGACGAGGCCGATCGGATGCGCGGCGTCCGCGATCAGATACGCCCCGACGTCGTCGGCGATCTCGCGGAACACGGCGTAGTCGATATGGCGCGGATACGAGATGGAGCCGCAGACGACGGCCTTGGGGCGGTGCTCGCGGGCCAGGGCGCGGACCTGCGCGTAGTCGATGAGGCCCGTCTCCTCGTCGACCCCGTACCCCACGAAGTCGAACCAGCGGCCCGAGAAGTTGGCCGGCGAGCCATGGGTGAGGTGTCCGCCGTACGCGAGTCCCATCGCCAGCACGGTGTCCCCGGGGCGCAGCAGGGCGGCGTACGCGGCGAGGACGGCGGAGGAGCCCGAGTGCGCCTGCACATTGGCGTGCCCGGCGCCGAAGAGGGCCTTCGCCCGCGCGACCGCGATCCGCTCGGCGGCGTCGACCAGCTCGCAGCCGCCGTGATGGCGGCGGCCGGGGTAGCCCTCGGCGTACTTGTTGGCCAGGGGCGAGCCGAGGGCGGCGAGGACGGCGGGCGAGGTGAAGTTCTCGGCGGCGATGAGCTGGAGGCTGTCCGCCTGCCGCCGCGCCTCCCCGAGGATGACCTCGGCCATCTCGGGATCCTGCCGCAGCAGAACGCCGGCCTCGGCCTGAGCGGAAGAGTTGACGACCGGCATGACGGACTCCGGACCTCGGGGGTGCGTGCGCCCTCCCATGCTAGGCACGGGCTGCGGAATCAAGCCCGTCCGGCGCAAATCGAGCCTGTCCGGCGATTGAGGACACAGCACAGCAGCCCGTCCGGCGATTGAGGACGTTCTACCGCGGCGTCCTACCGCGGCGTCACGCCCGTCAGCGCCGTGACCACCGGGTCCAGCGCCTGGTGGATCTCCTCGCCGATCGAGCGGAAGAACGTGATCGGCGCCCCGTACGGGTCGTACACCTCATCCGCCTCCGCCGTGGGCGCCAGCAGCCACCCCCGCAGCGCCGCCGCCGCCCGGACCAGCGCGCGGGCGCGTTCGACCACGCCCTCGTCCACCGGGTCCGGCAGCGTCGCCGGGTCTATCGCCCGTACCAGCCGGGTGAACTCCTTGAGCGTGAAGGTGCGCAGACCCGCCGAGTGCCCCATGGAGATCACCTGCGCACGGTGGTCGCGGGTCGCGGTGAGAACCAGGTCCGCGCGGATCACATGCTCGTCGAGCAGCTCACGCCCGACGAAGCCGGACGCGTCCGCGCCGAAGTCGGCCAGGACGGCCTCGGCGTTGGCCTCCATCGGGGCGCCCTCGTGCCCCCAGGTGCCCGCGCTCTCCACGATCAGGCCGCCGGTGAGCCGCTCGCCGAGGCGAACGGTCAGGGCATGCCGGTGCAGCCGCTCGGTGATCGGCGAGCGGCAGACATTGCCGGTGCTGACGTGGAGGATGCGGAAGGTGCTGCCGGTGTGTGCGGTCTCCGCTATGCCACGCCCCTCAGGGGCGGTCAATTGGCCACCTCGAGGTCGGGTACCACCTTGCGCAGCTCCTCCGCGTCGAGGGCGCCGGCCCGCAGCAGTACCGGGACCGGGCCTGTGACATCGACGATCGAGGAGGGCACGATGCCCGGCGTCGGACCGCCGTCGAGGTAGACCGAGACGGAGTCGCCCAGCATCTCCTGCGCCGCGTCGCAGTCCTCGGGGGACGGGTGTCCCGAGAGATTGGCGCTGGAGACGGCCATCGGGCCGACCTCGGTGAGCAGTTCGATGGCGACGGGGTGCAGCGGCATCCGGATCGCGACCGTGCCCCGGGTGTCGCCCAGGTCCCACTGGAGGGACGGCTGGTGCTTGGCGACCAGGGTGAGCGCGCCCGGCCAGAACGCGTCGACCAGCTCCCACGCCTGCTCGGAGAAGTCGGTGACCAGGCCGTGCAGGGTGTTCGGGGAGCCGATCAGCACGGGCGTGGGCATATTGCGCCCGCGGCCCTTGGCGTCCAGCAGATCGGCGACCGCCTCCGTGCTGAAGGCGTCCGCGCCGATGCCGTACACGGTGTCGGTGGGCAGCACGACCAGCTCACTACGGCGTACGGCCGACGCGGCCTCGCGCAGACCCGTCGAGCGGTCGGTCGCGTCGTTGCAGTCGTATCGCCGTGCCATCAGCCTGACTCCCTTTTACTTTGTGGCTCGGTTCGCCTCCGGGGCGCTCTTGCCACCGTCGACGGTCGATCGTGCTCGGTTCCCTCGTTCCTCGCGAACCTGCGCGCGGTCTCCTTTCGACGGCGACGCGCCCCTTCGGCTCACTCGCCGGGTAGTCGGGGGGCGCGGCGGTCCGAAGCGGACGGGCCGGGGCGAGAGGGTTTACCGGGGCGGTCACGGCAGGGCCTTGCGTGCCGTGGCGAAGCGGGGGCGCTTGTTGAGGTCCGGGTGGTCCGCGGCGTCCGCCCAGCCGGACTCCTCGCTGAAGATCCACGGGACCTGTCCGCCCTGTGTGTCCGCGTGCTCGACGACGACCAGGCCGCCGGGCCGCAGCAGCCGGTGCGCGGTGCGCTCGATGCCCCGGATCGTGTCGAGTCCGTCCTCGCCGGAGAAGAGCGCCATCCCGGGGTCGTGGTCGCGGGCCTCGGGCGCCACGTACTCCCACTCGGTGAGCGGGATGTACGGCGGGTTGGAGATCACCAGATCGACCTGGCCGTCCAGCTCGGGAAGGGCCGTCAGGGCGTCTCCCTGGTGCACGGTGACCCTGGACCCCTCGGCGTTCTTCCGCGTCCACGCCAGGGCGTCCTCGGACAGCTCCACGGCGTGCACCCGGGACCGCGGCACCTCCTGGGCCATCGCGAGCGCGATCGCGCCGGAGCCCGAGCAGAGGTCGACGATCAGCGGCTCGACCACGTCCATCGCCCGTACGGCGTCTATGGCCCAGCCGACGACCGACTCGGTCTCCGGACGCGGTACGAACACCCCCGGCCCGACCTGGAGTTCCAGATAGCGGAAGAAGGCGCGCCCGGTGATGTGCTGGAGGGGTTCCCTGGCCTCACGGCGGGCCACCGCCTCCCAGTAGCGGGCGTCGAAGTCCGCGTCCTCGACGCGGTGCAGTTCGCCCCGCTTCACGCCGTGCACGTACGCGGCGAGTTCCTCCGCGTCGAAGCGCGGTGAGGGGACGCCCGCGTCGGCCAGCCGGCGGGTGGCCTGTGCCACCTCCGCGAGCAGCACGGATCGGGGGTGCGGGGGTCGCCCCCGGGGGTAGCTGCACGCTGGTCCTCCGGGCTGGAGTCGTACGGTTGTTTCTCACAAGTCCTGCGCGGGACACGGCCGTCCCGCTTACCGCCTACCGCTTACTCGTTCACTGCTTACTGCTTACCGGTCACTGCTCACTGCGCAGCCGCGAGCTTCGCGGCCGAGTCGGCGTCGACACAGGCCTGGATGACGGCGTCCAGTTCCCCGTCGAGCACCTGGTCCAAGTTGTACGCCTTGAATCCGACACGGTGGTCCGAGATCCGGTTTTCCGGGAAGTTGTACGTACGGATCTTCTCGGACCTGTCGACGGTACGCACCTGGCTGCGGCGCGCGTCGGCGGCCTCCTTCTCCGCCTCCTCCTGCGCGGCGGCGAGCAGCCGCGAGCGCAGGATACGCATCGCCTGCTCCTTGTTCTGGAGCTGGCTCTTCTCGTTCTGGCAGGAGGCGACCACTCCGGTGGGCAGATGCGTGATGCGGACGGCGGAGTCCGTCGTGTTGACGGACTGGCCGCCGGGGCCCGAGGAGCGGTAGACGTCGATCCGCAGATCGTTGGGGTTGATCTCCACGTCGATCTCCTCGGCCTCGGGCGTCACCAGGACACCGGCGGCGGAGGTGTGGATACGGCCCTGGGACTCGGTCGCGGGCACCCGCTGCACCCGGTGCACCCCGCCCTCGTACTTCAGCCGCGCCCAGACGCCCTGCCCGGGTTCGGTGGCTCCGTTGCCGCCCTTGGTCTTCACCGCGACCTGGACGTCCTTGTAGCCGCCCAGCTCCGACTCGGTGGCGTCGATGATCTCGGTCTTCCAGCCGACGCGCTCCGCGTACCGCAGATACATCCGCAGCAGGTCGCCGGCGAAGAGCGCGGACTCGTCGCCGCCCGCGCCGGCCTTGACCTCCAGGATGACGTCCTTGTCGTCGCTGGGGTCGCGCGGTACGAGCAGCAGCCGCAGCCGTTCGGTCAGCTCCTCGCGCTGCTGCTCCAGGTCCTTGACCTCGGCGGCGAAGTCGGGGTCGTCGGCCGCCAGTTCGCGGGCGGTGACGATGTCCTCACCGGTCTGCTTCCAGGAGCGGTACGTGCCGACGATCGGGGTCAGCTCGGCGTAACGCTTGTTGAGCTTGCGCGCGTTGGCCTGGTCCGTGTGGACCGACGGGTCGGCGAGCTTCTTCTCCAGATCGGCGTGCTCGCCGATCAGTTCCTCGACCGCCTCGAACATCGGATGCTCCTGGGTGTGTACGAACGTGCTTCGGGACGCCAAAGCGCCGGTCCCGGCACCCCGGAGAGGGGCACCGAGAACCGGCGCAGACGGCTCGCTACTTCTTGGCGGAGGCAGCGCCCTTGCCGAAGCGGGCCTCGAAGCGGGCCACGCGGCCACCGGTGTCGAGGATCTTCTGCTTGCCCGTGTAGAACGGGTGGCACTCGGAGCACAGGTCGGCACGGATGGTGCCCGACTCGATGGTGCTGCGGGTGGTGAACGACGCGCCGCAGGTGCAGCTCACCTGGGTCTCGACGTACGTGGGGTGGATGTCGCGCTTCAAGGGTCTCTCCTAGATCCGGGAGGGCGCCGGGTCGCACGCGCGGATTGCTCGTACGTGAACCGGAGCCGACGTACCAGTCTGCCAGGACCGGCCGTATCTCCCAAAACCGGGGGCCGGGCGGAGATATTCCTTGATCCCGGGCCGCCTGCCCGAGGAAGGCCTGTGGAGGTCGGTCCCCGTCAGTCCCCGGTCCGCGTCAGTCCTCCTTGACCGTGCCGTGCGCGTCGCCGCCGTCCCCCTCGGAGTCCTTGGTCGCCGAGGCCGGTATCGGCTTGTCCTGCTTGAGCGCGGTCCAGACCTGCTCCGTGCCCGACGGGATCGGCAGGACACGGTTCGGGTCGGCGGGGTCGTAGCTCACCGGGAGCGTGATCATCCGTACATGCGCGGCGTCCAGGTCCTTGAGGCCGTCGGCGAAGCCGATCAGCGCGCCGACCGAGTCCAGCCGGGAGTCGGTGGTGACGGCCCGGGTGGCGGTGTCCGCGAGGCCGTACAGCTTCTTCGGGCTGCCGACCAGGCCGATGCTTCTGACCTGCTCGATCAGCGCCTTAACGAAGCCCTGCTGGAGCTGGATCCGGCCCAGGTCGCTGCCGTCGCCGACGCTCTCGCGGGTCCGTACGAGACCGAGGGCCTGCTCGCCGTCCAGGACATGGGTGCCGGGCGCCAGGGTCAGCCGGCTTCTGGCGTCCTCTATCGGGCGGGTGGTGGTGACCTTGACCCCGCCCAGTTGGTCGACGAGCTTCTTGAATCCGGTGAAGTCGACCTCGATGTAGTGGTCCATGCGGATGCCGGACATCGTCTCGACGGTCTTCACCGCGCAGGCCGCGCCCCCGACCTCGTACGCCGTGTTGAACATGGCCCCCCGCTGCTCCGGTGCGGTCCTGCCGTCGCCGGTGGCGCACGCGGGGCGGTCGATCAGGGTGTCGCGCGGTACGGAGACGACGCTCGCCGCCTTCCGGCCCGGATAGACGTGGACGATCATCGCCGTGTCCGAGCGGGCGCCGCCGCCGTCCCTGCCGTACTCGGCATTGGCGCCGGAGCGGGAGTCGGAGCCGAGGACCAGGATGTCCTGGGAGCCGCCGGCGGTGTCGGCCGGGCGGTCCCTGCCCAGGATGCGGTCGATGTCGATCCCCCGGAGATTGCCGTCGAGCTTGACGTACACATATCCGAGCCCGGAACCGCCGAGCAGGACCACGACCGCTGCCGACCAAGCGACGACTCTGGCCGCCCTGCGGCGGCGCCTGGTCTTGGCGCCGCGGCGTCGACGGCGGCCCGGTGTCCGGCCGTATATCCGGCTGCTCCCGTCCGTCATGGCCTCCCTCGGTCCGTACCGCCCGTACCGCGCTCCACCCCCTGTGCAATATGTCGCACTTGTCCAGTCAGTGAAGCATCAGGAGGAGAGCACGGCACCCGCTGAGCGGGCCGGGCACGCGGGAGAGGCACGGAAGGGCCGCCAGGAGGGGCCTGTGGGGCTCTGCGGGCTCCTGCCGCGCGCCCGGTGGTGGGCGGGCCGGACAGGGTTACGGAGACGCCGGCGGGCCGTCCGGGCGCTTCCATGGGCCCCGTACGGCGAACCGCCCCGGCGCACGGGCACCGGGGCGGTTCGATGGACATCCGGGGACAGCGGGCCGGGTCAGTCGTTCCCGTTGCCGGGGCCGGGCGTCGTCTTCTGGATCTGGAGCAGGAACTCGGCGTTCGACTTCGTCTGCTTCATCTTGTCCAGGAGCAGCTCGATCGCCTGCTGCTGGTCGAGCGCGTGCAGCACCCGGCGCAGCTTCCAGACCACCGCAAGCTCCTCGCCGCCGAGCAGGATCTCCTCCTTGCGGGTGCTGGACGCGTCCACGTCCACCGCCGGGAAGATGCGCTTGTCGGAGAGCTTCCGGTCGAGCTTCAGCTCCATGTTGCCGGTGCCCTTGAACTCCTCGAAGATCACCTCGTCCATCCGCGAGCCGGTCTCGACCAGCGCGGTGGCCAGGATGGTCAGCGAGCCGCCGTCCTCGATGTTGCGCGCCGCGCCGAAGAAGCGCTTCGGCGGGTAGAGCGCGGTCGAGTCGACACCACCGGACAGGATGCGGCCGGAGGCGGGCGCCGCGAGGTTGTACGCACGGCCCAGACGGGTGATCGAGTCCAGCAGCACGACCACGTCGTGGCCCAGCTCGACCAGCCGCTTGGCGCGCTCGATGGCCAGCTCGGCGACGGTGGTGTGGTCCTCGGCCGGGCGGTCGAAGGTCGAGGAGATGACCTCGCCCTTGACCGACCGCTGCATGTCGGTGACCTCTTCGGGGCGCTCGTCGACGAGGACGACCATCAGATGGCACTCGGGGCTGTTGACCGTGATCGCGTTGGCGATGGCCTGGAGGATCATGGTCTTGCCGGTCTTCGGCGGGGCCACGATCAGACCGCGCTGGCCCTTGCCGATGGGGGCGACCAGATCGATGATCCGCGTGGTCAGCACGCCCGGGTCGGTCTCCAGCCGGAGCCGGTCCTGCGGGTAGAGCGGGGTGAGCTTCTGGAACTCGGGGCGGCCACGGCCCGTTTCGGGCGCCATGCCGTTGACGGAGTCCAGCCGCACCAGCGCGTTGAACTTCTCGCGGCGCTCGCCCTCCTTGGGCTGGCGCACGGCGCCGGTGACATGGTCGCCCTTGCGCAGACCGTTCTTGCGGACCTGGGCGAGCGAGACGTACACGTCGTTGGGGCCCGGCAGGTAGCCGGAGGTCCTGATGAACGCGTAGTTGTCGAGGATGTCGAGGATGCCCGCGACGGGGATCAGCACATCGTCGTCGGCGACCTGCGGCTCGCCCGGGCCGAACTCGTCACGGCCGCGGCGCCCCCGGCGGTCGCGGTACCGGCCGCGCCGGCCGCGCCGGCCGCCCGCCTCGTCGTCGAAGTCGTCCTGCGGTCCCGCGTTCTGTCCGCCGCGGTTGTCCCGCTGCTGGCGCTGGCCGCCGCTCTGCTGCTGGCCGCCGCCCTGGCCGCCCTGCTGTTCGTCGGCCTTGCCCCGGCGGTCGCGCTGCCGGTCGCGGCGCTCGCCGCGGTCCCGGTCCCCGCGCTGGCCGCGGTCCTGGCGCTCACCGCGCCGTCCTTCCGCGTCGCCCTGCGCGGTGCCCGCGCCGGACACCGCCACGGCGGCCTCGGCCCTGCTGTCCGCGCCCGCCTCGGCCTTGCCGTCGGCCGCGGCCTCGCCCGTGACCTCGGGGCTGCCGGCCTGCGCGGTGGCCCGGCGGCGGCGCCGCTCGCCGACCGGCTGGTCGTCGCTGGCGGGCTGGCCGGGGATGTCGATCTGCTGCGTGGCCACGGCCTTCTCGGCGGTGTCCGCGCTGTCCTCGGCCGCGGCGGCCTCGCCCGTACGCGCCTTGGAGGTGGCGCGCCGCTTCGGCTTGGCGGCGGTGTCGTCACCGCCCGCCTCGGCGCTCTTGGCCGTGGACGGGCCTCCGGCCTGCGCTTCCTTGATGACCTCGATCAACTGGCTCTTGCGCATCCGCGCGGTGCCCCTGATGCCGAGGCCGGACGCGACCTGCTGCAGCTCGGCCAGGACCATGCCCTCGAGGCCGGTGCCGGAGCGGCGGCGCCGTGCGGTGGTGCCAGTGGCAGCACCTGCGGCGGGCGCGGTGGCGTCGACACTGTTGTCGGCAGTCACGCCCATCAGATCGGTGGTGTCGCTCACGAAGGGTCCTTCCCTGGAGCGGACGTCGGCCTTCTGGCTCGGCGACCGGTTGTGCTGTCCGACGGCGGTCCCATCCTGTGGACCGCCCCGGGGCGGTGGTCCCGCCGGATATGGCGGAGAAACATGCATACGTGCGATGGGTCCGGCCCGAGGTCCCCCTGCTCGGCCCTCCGCTGGGAAAAACGGGGGGTGTCGCGCCGGTTCCGGTGCGTGCTCAAAACTGCTCAGGCAGGCTGCTCAGGCAGTTGGGGAGGCTCCCGGAAGAAGGTTGGCCCCGAAGCGGGACACGAAGCACCGCGCCTCAAAGACGTCGGTTGCAGACTTGAGGTTAACACTACCGGCTCCAACAAACATTCCCCCTCTCCCTCACCGGCAATCCCGTGCGGCTATGCGCCGAGCGGCAGAACACTGGCGCCCGCGGTGTCGAGTGAGAGCCGGTTGGCCGCCCACCCCTCGCCCGCGAGCCGTGCGACCTTGTCGGCCGCACCGTCCTCGACCAGCGCCAGGACCGTGGGGCCCGCGCCGGAGATGACCGCGGGGACGCCGTCCGCGCGCAGTCGGTTGACAAGGGCGACGCTCTGGGGCATCGCCGGAGTCCGGTAGTCCTGGTGGATCCGGTCCTCGGTGGCCGGCAGCAGCAGCTCGGGGCGCCTGGTCAGCGCCTCGACGAGCAGGGCCGCGCGGCTCGCGTTGACGGCCGCGTCAACATGCGGAACGGTGCGCGGCAGCAGCGCGCGGGCCGTCTCCGTGAGCACCGGGCCGCCGGGGACGAAAACCACCGGAACGATGGAATCGGCGGGATCCATCCTGATGGCCCGGGCCGCGCCGCCGTCCGTCCAGGCCAGCGTGAATCCGCCGAGCAGACAGGCGGCGACATTGTCCGGATGCCCCTCGATCTCCCCGGCCAGCTCCAGCAGCGCCGCGTCGTCGAGCCGGGCGTCCCCGCCTATGGTCACGGCGCGGGCCGCGACGATCCCGGCGCAGATCGCCGCCGAGGAGGAGCCGAGGCCGCGGCCGTGCGGGATGCGGTTGGCGCAGACGACCTCAAGGCCGCGCGGCTGCCCGCCGAGCAGGTCGAAGGCGGTGCGCAGGGAGCGTACGAGCAGATGGCTCTCGTCGCGGGGCAGTGTTTCCGCGCCCTCACCGGCGATGTCGACATGCAGGCCGGAGTCGGCGACGCGGACGACCACATCGTCGTAGAGCCCCAGCGACAGGCCCAGGGAATCGAAGCCAGGACCGAGATTGGCGCTGGTGGCGGGGGTGCGCACCCGTACGGCGGCGGCGCGGAACGCGGGACCGGCCATCGCTCTGACGACTCTCCTTGGCGTGTGGGACCTGTGGCCTGTTTACGTGGGTGTGACGGCGTGACTGGATGATCGTGTGGCAGTGCGGGATGTTCGAGATGTACGGAATATACGCGGACATGCGGAACGCCCGGGGGCCACGGGGGCGACAGCGCCGCGGCATATGCGGCGGGGCGGATTGGGTACAGCCTATCGAAGGAAGGTTGTGTGGCGACATAGGGCGCACAGGAGGCGCACGATGCGTGTCGCGTGCCTCCTGTGCGCCTTTGTCGCTCTTGCCTCGCTTGCCGGCCACCACGGGCGCCGTCCCGCGTCGGTTCGCGGCCGGCCGCCGGTTTCGGCCCGGGCGAGGAGGCTCAGCTCAAACCGAGGCGCTGGGCCGCGACGGTGGCGTCGACCGGTACGGTGACCGGCTGCGGCGCTCCGGCGACCGCCCAGTCCGGGTCCTTGAGGCCATTGCCGGTGACCGTGCAGACGATGCGCTGGCCGGGGTCGACCTTGCCCTCCTCGGCGGCCTTGAGGAGTCCGGCGACGGAGGCGGCCGAGGCGGGCTCGACGAAGACGCCCTCCTGGGCGGCCAACAGCCGGTACGCGGACAGGATCTGCCGGTCCGTCACGGAGTCGATGAAGCCGCCCGACTCGTCACGGGCGGCCAGCGCGTACTGCCAGGACGCCGGGTTGCCGATCCGGATCGCGGTGGCGACGGTGTGCGGGTCCTTGACGACCTCGCCGCGCACGATGGGCGCCGATCCGGAGGCCTGGAAGCCCCACATACGGGGGGTGCGGGCGGCCATGCCGTCGGCGGCGTACTCGCGGTAACCCTTCCAGTAGGCCGTGATGTTGCCGGCGTTGCCGACGGGCAGCACATGGATGTCGGGGGCGTCGCCGAGCGCGTCGACGATCTCGAAGGCGGCGGTCTTCTGGCCCTCGATCCTGACCGGGTTGACCGAATTGACCAGCGCCACCGGGTAGTTGTCGGAGAGCGCGCGCGCCAGGGTCAGACAGTCGTCGAAGTTGCCGTCGACCTGGAGGATCCTGGCGCCGTGCACCAGGGCCTGGCCCATCTTGCCGAGGGCGATCTTGCCCTGGGGTACGAGGACGGCGCAGACCATGCCGGCCCGTACCGCGTAGGCCGCGGCGGAGGCCGAGGTGTTGCCGGTGGAGGCGCAGATGACCGCCTGGGCGCCTTCCGCCTTGGCCCGGGTGATGGCCATGGTCATGCCACGGTCCTTGAAGGATCCGGTGGGGTTGGCACCCTCGACCTTGAGATGAACGTCACACCTGGTCCGCTCGGACAGCACCTGCGCCGGGACGAGCGGCGTACCACCCTCACGGAGTGTGACCACGGGGGTGGTGTCCGTCACCGGGAGGCGGTCCCGGTACTCCTCGATGATGCCGCGCCACTGGTGAGTGCCCCGGTGGGTGCCCTGGTGGAGGCCGATGCTGGTCATGGGTCCCTTACTCCCCTTCAACACGCATGATGCTGGCGACACCGCGCACGGTGTCGAGCTTGCGCAGCGCTTCGACGGTCCCGGAGAGGGCGGCGTCGGGCGCGCGGTGGGTGACGACGACGAGGGCGGCCTCGCCGTCGCCGTCCTGGCGGCCTTTCTGGCGCACCGTGTCGATCGATACGCCGTGCTCGGCGAAGACTGTCGCGACCTGGGCGAGCACACCCGGTTTGTCGGCCACGTCGAGGCTGATGTGGTAGCGCGTCACGACCTCGCCCATGGCGCCGACGGGAAGCTGGGTGTACGCGGACTCGCCGGGGCCCGTGGCGTCGGCCAGCTTGTTGCGGCAGACCGCGACCAGGTCGCCGAGGACGGCGGAGGCGGTGGGCGCGCCGCCCGCGCCGGGACCGTAGAACATCAGCCGTCCGGCCGCCTCGGCCTCGACGAAGACCGCGTTGTACGCCTCGCGCACCGAGGCGAGCGGATGGCTGAGCGGGATCATCGCGGGGTGCACCCGGGCGGTGACGGACAGCCCGTCGGCGGCGCGCTCGCAGATCGCGAGGAGCTTGACCGTACAGCCCATCTTCTGCGCGGAGGCCAGATCGGCCGAGGTGACCTCGGTGATGCCCTCGCGGTGAACGTCGTCCAGGCGGACCCGGGTGTGGAAGGCGATGCCGGCGAGGATGGCGGCCTTGGCGGCGGCGTCGAAGCCCTCGACGTCCGCGGTCGGGTCCGCCTCGGCGTAACCGAGGGCGGTGGCCTCGTCCAGCGCCTCCGAGTAGCCGGAGCCCGCGGTGTCCATCCGGTCGAGGATGAAGTTGGTCGTGCCGTTGACGATGCCGAGGACCCGGTTGACCTTGTCGCCGGCGAGGGACTCGCGCAGCGGCCGTACCAGCGGTATGGCTCCGGCGACGGCCGCCTCGAAGTACAGGTCCCGGCCGTGCCGCTCGGCGGCCTCGTACAGCGTCGTGCCGTCCTCGGCGAGCAGCGCCTTGTTCGCGGAGACGACGGAGGCGCCGTGCTCGAACGCGGTGGTGATGAGCGTACGGGCGGGCTCGATGCCGCCGATGACCTCGACGACCACATCGATGTCGCCCCGTTTGACCAGGGCCATGGCGTCGGTCGTGATCAGCGCGGGGTCGATGCCCGCGCGGACCTTGGAGGGGCGCCGGACGGCGACCCCGGCCAGCTCGACCGGGGCGCCGATCCGCGCCGCGAGGTCCTCGGCGTGCGTCGTCATGATGCGCGCCACCTCTGAGCCGACCACACCGCAGCCCAGCAGTGCCACCTTCAGCGGACGCGTACGCATCATCCGACCTACGCCTTTCATCCATCACAGCCGATTACCGCGGGAATCCGAACCAGTCTCACTCACTGGACGGGGGTTTCTGCCCTCTGTCCAGATTGCGAGACATGTATTTCACTCGCCGACGTCGAGTCGCAGAAGATCTTCCTCCGTCTCGCGCCGGACGATCACCCGGGCCGCCCCGTCCCGTACGGCGACGACGGGCGGCCGGAGCGCATGGTTGTAGTTGCTCGCCATCGAGCGGCAGTACGCGCCGGTGGCGGGCACGGCGATCAGGTCCCCGGGGGCCAGATCGGCGGGCAGGAACGCGTCCCGTACGACGATGTCGCCGCTCTCGCAGTGCTTGCCGACGACGCGTGTGAGCATCGCCTCGGCGTCGGAGCGGCGCGAGACGAGCGCCACGCTGTACTCGGCGTCGTACAGGGCCGTACGGATGTTGTCGGACATGCCGCCGTCCACACTGACATAGGTGCGCAGACCTTCGAGCGGCTTGATGGTGCCGACCTCGTAGAGCGTGAAGGCCGTGGGGCCCACGATGGCGCGGCCCGGCTCGACGGAGATCCGGGGGGTGGCGAGCCCCGCGGACTCACACTCACGGGTGACGATGTCGCTGAGGGCCTTCGCGATGTCGTGCGGTTCGCGCGGGTCGTCCTCGGAGGTGTACGCGATACCGAGGCCGCCGCCGAGGTCGATCTCCGGCAGCTCGACACCGTGCTCGTCGCGGATCTGCGCCAGCAACTGCACCACCCGGCGGGCGGAGACCTCGAAGCCGGCCATGTCGAAGATCTGCGAGCCGATGTGCGAGTGGATACCGGTCAGTTCGAGGCTGTCGAGGGCGAGGGCCCGCCGTACGGCCTCGGCGGCCTGTCCGCCGGCCAGCGCGATACCGAACTTCTGGTCCTCGTGGGCGGTGGCGATGAATTCGTGCGTGTGGGCCTCGACACCGACGGTGACCCGGATCTGGACGCGCTGGCGGACACCGAGGCGGCGCGCGGTGTGCGCGACCCGGACGATCTCCTGGAACGAGTCGAGGACGATCCGGCCGACCCCGGCCTCGACGGCCCGCTCGATCTCCTGGGCGGACTTGTTGTTGCCGTGGAAGGCGACGCGTTCGGCGGGCATGCCGGCGGCCAGGGCGGTGGCGAGTTCGCCGCCGGAGCAGACGTCGAGGTTGAGGCCCTCCTCGTGCAGCCAGCGGACGACGGCCCGGGAGAGGAAGGCCTTGCCCGCGTAGTAGACGTCGGCGTCGCTGCCGAAGGCGTCGGACCAGGCGCGGCAGCGGGCGCGGAAGTCGGCCTCGTCGAGGATGTACGCGGGGGTGCCGAACTCCTCGGCGAGCCGGGTCACTTCGATCCCCGCGACGGTGGCGACACCGTCCCCGTTCCTGCGGACGGTGCGGGACCAGACCTTCTCGTCCAGGACATTGAGGTCGGCGGCGGGGGCGGTGTAGTGCCCCTCGGGGAGTACATCCGCGTGACGGGGGCCTGCGGGGTGTGCGGAACGGCTCATCTCGTGGCTCTCTTGGTTCTCTTGAGTGGTTCAGAGGTGTTCTGGTGCGTCGACGCCGAGCAGGGACAGGCCGCCGGCCAGCACGGCCCCGGCGGCTTCGGCGAGCGCGGTCCGGGAGCGGTGGGCGGCCGAGGGTTTCTCGTCGCCGAGGGGCAGCGGGCGGCAGGTCTCCTGGAAACGCAGGAACGCCTCCGCGGTGAGTTCGAGATGGCGGGCCAGCCGGTCGGGCGCGCGCAGCCGCGCGGCGGCCTCCAGGACGGCGGGGTGGTCGCCGAGGGCGGTGAGGAGGGGCGTGGCGGGCCGGCCGTCGCCGAAGGGTTCCCGGCCGGGGGTGGCGGGCCGGCCGGGCTCCGCCGGCTCGCTCCCGATGCCCAGGCGGGCGGCGGCGCGCGCCTGGGCGCGGGTACGGGCGTACGCGTACCGCACCCGGAAGAGCGGGTTGCTCTCGCGCTGCACGAGCAGGTCCGGGCCGGTGTACGGACGGTCGTGGGCGGCGGGCCGCAGCAGCGCCCAGCGGGCGGCGTCGGGGCCGAGCCGGGCGAGGGCGGCGGGGTCGGGCGCGGGTACGACCGCGAGGCGCTCCTCGGCGCCGGGTACGACGGCGGCCTCGGCGCCCTGGGTGCGGAGCAGCCGTACGACGGTACGGGTCCAGAGGCCGGCCCGCGGTTCGTCGGCCGGGGCGAGGGTCACGACCGTACCGGCGAGGGCGTCGCCGTGGCCGTAGCGGGCCGGGTCGCGGAGGATCGTACGGACCAGGCCGTCGGCGCTGTCCTGGCCGAGGGTGAAGTTCAGGAAGCCGGGTCCGGTGATCTCGACGCGGGCGATGCCGTGGGTGGTGTCGACGCGGCTGCGCAGGATCTCGGCGACCTCGCGGGCGGGGCGTCCCGCGGGTCCGGCGAGGCGCAGGGCGATGCCGGTGGCGTACTCGCCGCGCCCGCCGGGGCGGGACCGCTCGACGACGATCCGCTCGGGGACGGGGCCGGGCAGCGCGTCGTCCGCGACCGCCCGGCACACGGCGTGCCGGACGGTACGGGAGAGCTCTGCGGGAGTCACGGCACCAGCGTATGGGAGGAGGGGGTGACCTCCGCGAGCACGTTCCGCGATGCGGGCAGTGGGGCTTGGCCGGGCGGGCTTGGGCTGGGCCGGGGGCCGGGCGGATCCGTCGGCCGCCGGGTCCGTCGGTCAGCCGCAGGCCGTACCGGCCGTGCCCGCGCCGCGTCGGCCGTCCACCGGGGGCGGGGGGTTGCGGTGGGTGAGACGGCGGACCAGGCGGATCAGCTCGGAGGGCTCGAAGGGCTTGGCGAGAAAGGCGTCCACTCCGGCGGCGAGGCCGGATTCCACTTCGTACTGCGTGCAGGCGCTGATGATCGCTATGGGCAGGCGGCTCGTACGGGGGTCGGCACGGAGGCGGGCGGCGGTACGGGGGCCGTCGAGACGGGGCATCACCATGTCGAGGGTGACCACATCGGGCATGACCTCGTGGACCACGTCCAGGCACTCGGCACCATCGGCCGCGGTCACGACCTCGAAACCCTCCAGTTCGAGATTGACCCTGATCAACTGCCGGATGACCCTGTTGTCGTCGACGACGAGCACCCGGCCGGACGCGCCTGACACATATCGAGGGTAGGTCCGATTCCGGGGCGGCGTCCCGCTTTTGCCGACTTCCGCATCGGCCGCGCGACCGGGGTGCGCTCCGGGGGGTCCCTCGCCGATCTTGCCGGGCCCGATCGGCAGGACACCCCCTAGGCTCTGCGTATGGAGCAGAGCGAAGTCGTTCTCAGGGCCATCGGCATTCTCACGCAGTCCGCGGAGTGGATCCGCGCCGCGGGCGGGGATTCGGGGCCGGCCGCGGAGTCGGGTGCGGGGCAGATCGGGTCGTTGCTGGCCGAGGTCTTCCCCTCCTTCACGGTCTCCCCGGAGGCCACCCCGCTGGAAGCGGCCCACGCGGTGACCGAGGCGGCGCTGCCCGCCATCATGCAGCTCATCGGCGCGTTCAGCTTCGTCTTCTCGGAACTGGCCGAGGTCCACGACTCCGGCCGCACGGACATCAGCTCGGAGGCGGTACTGAGGGACCTGGCCCTGAGAATGTCCCGCCCGAGCGGGGCGGTGTAGACAGCGGCGCCAGGGCCGGGCGCCGCTGCCTGAGGCACCGTCATGTTTCGGGCTGGAGGCGGGTGTTGATTGCCTGGCGGAGGCGTGTGGCCAGGGCTGCTGTTTCTTCGGGGGGTGTGGGCAGGACTCCGTTCTCCGCCATCAGCGCGTGGTACTGCTGCCTGCGGTACGGGACTCCCGGGGGCAGGCCCGCGATGTGCCAGTGGAGGTGGGTGTTGCCCTGTTGGCTGCCCAGTGACAGGAGGTACGTCCGCTCGGGCTTGAAGACGTCCTCCATCGCCAGCGCCACCGTCCTCACGAACAGCATCAGCCGGGTGTACGCGGCCTCGTCCAGGTCGCGGACGGCGTGTTCGATGTGTGGTTTCGGGGCGGCCAGGAGTTTGCCCGGGAGCGTGGGGAAGCGGTCGAAGAAGGCCACGTGGTGCTCGTCCTCGTACACGGTCTCGTGCCGGTACGCCGGATCGCCCGCGAGGAAGGCGCAGACGAAGCACGGCCCGCCGCGCGCCTGTTGTTCGTACTCCTGGAGATCGAAGGGCTGCGCGCCGGGGCGCTCCGACAGGGTCACGGCGAGTTCTTTCCGTTGTTCGACGAGTTCGAGGACTTCGAAGAGTTCGAAGAGTTCGAAGAGTTCGACGAATGCGTCGACTGCTTCAGTTGCTGCCACGACTTCGACGGCTTCGTCTTCTTGGGCTTCTTCGGCTTCTTCGGTTTCTTGTCCTGCGCCGCCTGGCCCGGTGGCGTGGCTTTCGCTGAGGAGGGCGGTGTCGCGGACTCCTGGGGCCGCGTGCCGGTCGGCGGGGGCGGGGAGGGCGACGTGGACGTAGACGTGGACGCGGACGGGGTGTGGCGCTCTGGAGGTGATGGGGGCTGGTGGGTGGTCGGGGCGCGGAAGGGCGTCGGGATCGCTCCCGTACCCGCCGCGATCGCCACGCCGCTCAGCGTAGCCACCGCCGCCAGCGCCGCGACCAGTGCTCTCGCGCCACGGAAGGCATGGACGACCCGGTGGCCGCGCGGGCGCCAGTCGTCCTGGGGTCTCGGGTCCGTCGGCGCGGCCGAGGCGCGGGCCGTACGGTAGGCCGCCAGGGCGGCTTCGTGTCCCGTTCGGGGGGCCGATTCGCCGGACGGGTCCAGCAGCGCCGTACGCAACCGGTCGGCGGCCTCGGAGAGTTCACCGTTCGTGCTCATCCCACATCCTGAAGCGTTGCCGGGGCGGAGGCCGGGGACTGCCCGGAGGCCGGAACCGATGCCGAGGCCGACGCCGAGGCCGCGCCCGCCGTTGACAGGGCCGCGAGCGCCGGTGCCAGCCGCTTCAGGCCCCGGTACGAAGCCGTACGCACCGCTCCCACCCGCTTCCCCAGCACCCGCGCCGCCGCCGGCCCGTCGAGGCCCACCACCACCCGGAGCAGCACCGCCTCCGCCTGGTCCCTCGGCAGCTTTCTGACCAGTGCCAGCGCCCGCTCGGTCGACAGCGACTCGAACGCCTCGCGCTCGGTGTCCTGGCCGCCCGGCAGGTCCAGCAGATCGTGTTCGAAGTCCGTCACCCGCGGCCGGCTGCGCTGACGGCGCAGATGGTCCAGCGCCCGGTGCCGCGCGATCGTGGCCGTCCAGCCCCGGAAGCCGTCCCCGTCCCCCCGGAACCGCAGCAGATCCCTGGCGATCTCCAGCCAGGCCTCGGCCGCGACATCCTCCGCGTCGTCCCCCACCAGCCCGCGCACATAGCCGAGCAGTCTCGGGTGGATCTGCCGGTAGACCGCTTCGAACGCCTCCTCGTCCCCATGCTGGGCGCGCTCGACGGCCATACCGAGCCCCCCGTCCGCTGTCCGGCCGCTCTTCCGGTCCGCTCCCCCGCCGCTGACCACACTGTCACCTTCGTAACGACGCGGCACCGTTCACCGTGCCCATGCCCCCTGTGCCGGTTTCTCCGCGACTTCGTCCGCGAGTTGATCACTTCATTCGCGGCAGACGCGAGACGGCCCACCTGGGACAGCGCGAGCGCTCGCCAAAGCATCACACCGCGCGCGGGTGTGATGTTTCCGTGAAGCCGTGCGCTGGTTCGGCCATGACCTGTTCCCCCGGCAGCAGACGCACCGGCGCCCCCGGACGCCTCGGTGGCGGCGAGCGGTGAGGAGTACGAGGAGTGCGGCTCTCGTGATCGTCTATGTGATGTACGGCGAGGACTGGGACCCGGTGACACGTACGGTCGTCGGCCCGATCGGCCCCCGGGCCGCCGCGGCCCGGGACGCCGCGGGGGCACCGTACGCCGTGATCCTGCGCACCCCCGGCCGCCCGCAGCCGGTCGCGGTGCTGCACATCGCCTGGGCGCACCGGCCGGCCGGCTATCTCGGCATCTGGGCGTACGACGACCAGGGCCGCAGGACCCGGGAGATCGACATCCGGCGGCTGCGGCCCGACCGGCTGTTTCTGCGCCGGCTCGCCCAATGGCGGTACGGCAGCCCGGAGTTGCCGGAATTCGCGGGCAGCGCGGGCCGGGTCAGGATCGACCTCCATCCGGACGGCACGAGCCGCCGGGTGAGCGAGCCGCGCGGCGACGCGGGCCCGGCGCGCCACACCGTCGTGCGGGTGCCCGGGGACCGGAGCTGGGAGCCGGTGCCGGCCTTCGGCGAGTGGGGGCAGGTGGCGGCCACGATGACCGGCGACCGCACCGCGCCGGTCGAGCTGCGGACCATAGCCGATCCGCAGGGCTCGCCGGGGGTACGGAGCTGGCACCCGCCCCGGCCCATGCGCCCGCGCCACCTCGCCGAGATGTTCACGGTGGACGCCCGTTTCACGCCGCCGCCCGGCGACCGCGCCGACCGGTACGCCGTACGGCGCGTCGTCGACGCGGGGCTGCTGCGGCTGCCGAGCGGGTGCCTGATCGCGTGCGATCCGTACGGCGGGGACGCGGACGGGGCGCCCACCGTGTTCTTACGGCCCGGCGGCTACCGCGTGGAGATCGCCGTGGCCGCCTATCCGGTCAAGCAGCCCGGGCACTGGCGGCCCGTCGAGGAGTATGTGGCGGCGCGGGTCGTCGTGTCGCAGAACCCGACCGCGTACTGGGAACCGGCGACCGGCCCCGGCCAGGACGTACGGCTGCTGCGCGACGGCGAGTTCCACGGCTTCGCCGTGGGCTCCGGGACCGGCTGCTTCGCGGACGCCTCGGCCGAGCGGCTGCTCTCGGGGAAGTGGGCCTCGGACGTCCCTCATGAGCAGGACGGCATCACCGTACGGCGGGACCCGGTCAGCGGCGGCGGGCTGATCGCCTTCCCCAGCGGGCGCGGCGACGGCTCGTACCCGGTGTGGGTGGGGCGGGACGCGCGCGGGGACATCACCTGTGTGGTGGCGGACATGCTGATCCTGCACCGCGCGGAGATCGTGGCGGGCTGAAGCGTGCTGTACGGGCCGGTCCCGCCCGTACAGCAAGCGCGTCGGCAGTGCCCTGGGCCGACGGCAACGCCCCTATCCGAAGCGGCCGTTGACGTAGTCGGCCGTCCTGGTGTCCTGCGGCCGGCCGAACATCGCGTCCGTGTCGCCGTGTTCGACGATAACGCCGGGCGTGCCCTGTTCCGCGAGGAAGAAGGCACAGGAGTCGGAGACGCGGGCGGCCTGCTGCATGTTGTGGGTGACGATGACGATCGTCACCTCGGACTTGAGGTCGGCGATCGTCTCCTCGATCCGGCGGGTCGAGGTGGGGTCGAGCGCCGAGCAGGGCTCGTCCATCAGCAGGACCCTGGGGCGTACGGCCAGGGAGCGGGCGATGCAGAGACGCTGCTGCTGGCCGCCGGACAGGGCGCCGCCGGGCTGGCGGAGGCGGTCCTTGACCTCGCGCCAGAGGCCGGCCTTGGTGAGGCACTCCTCGACGAGGTCGTCCTTGCCCTCGCGGCCGGCCTTGATGCGGTTGAGCTTGAGCCCGGCCAGGACGTTGTCGTACAGGGACATCGCCGGGAACGGGTTGGGCTTCTGGAAGACCATGCCGATCTCACGGCGGGCATGGGTGATCCGGCGGCCCCGGTCGTAGATGTCGCCGCCGTCGAGCAGCACGCGGCCGGCGAGCCCGGCGGACGGGATCAGCTCGTGCATCCGGTTGAGGATGCGCAGGAAGGTCGACTTGCCGCAGCCCGAGGGGCCGATCAGCGCGGTGACCCGGTTGGCGGGCATGGTGAGCGAGACCCGGTCGAGGACCTTGTGGTCACCGAACCAGGCGGAGACACTGTCGGCCTCCAGGGTGGCGGGGCCCGCCCCGGGGCGCCGCACGGCGTCAGCGGTGTAGGCCGGTATGGCAGAGGCCGGTGTGGTGGCGGTCATGTCGGTCAACTCCCGGTATTTCAGAGCAGGTTGGGCAGAAGGCGGGTGGCGGCGCCGGCCACGGCCAGCCCCAGGCCGGCCAGTACGGGCAGCGCGCAGATCCAGGTCTGCCAGCGGCCCCACACGCGCTGGGCCCAGGCGGCGAGCAGGGCGGCCAGGAAGAGCCCCTGGGTCCAGAGGAAGACGGCGAGCCAGGCGCCGCTGTCACCCTTGAGCGCCTCTTCGGAGGTGCCGATCCAGCCGGAGCGGCGGTCGCGCGGCGGGCTGGGCTGGACGGGCGAGGTCAGTTCGGCGTCGACGCGCAGCACGCCCGAGGGGGTGTACGCGGGGCCGGTGGCGGTGATCAGGGTGAGCCTGCCCTTGGTGGGGTCGGCGGCCGTGGGCAGCGCGTCACCGGCGCGGCGGATGCCGGTGACCCGGTACTCGGCCTTGCCCTGGCCGGTCATCACGGTGACCGTGGCGTTCTCGGGCAGCCGGCCGAGGCCGGCGAAGGGGCTGCCGTACCCCCAGAGCCTGCCCATGATCACGGAGGTGCCCGCCTGGCCGGGCAGCGGGGTGTCGCGGCGGTGCCCGGGGCCGGACATCAGGACGCCCGAGGTGGTGCCCTCGCCGACGACCTCGTGAACGCCGAGGGCGGGGATGTCCAGGAGACCGACGGGCGCACCGAGCACGAGTGGCTTGCCGTTGCTGTCGTTCCCGCCCACCGGGGCGGTGCCCTCGGCGAGTTGCTTGCGCAGCTCGTCGTACTGGACCTGCTGGTCGCGGGCGTGCTTGAGATGGCCGACGACGGTGAGGTTGGCGGCGAAGCCGAGCAGCACGGCGGCGAGCACGCACAACGCGGCCCCGGCCAGCGCCAGGCCGGGGCGTGCGGGGCCGGGGCGTGCGGAGCCGGGAGCGGCTTTCCCGCGCTCGATGGGCCGCTCGGGTCCGGCCGGCGCGGGGGCGGACGGCGGCGATGTCAGAACGGCCACGGTGGCTGCGCTCCTCGCTGTCTGGGTCGAAGTCTGGTTGTGGGGGGTGCGGTTCTGCTACGGGAACGGGGTACGGGCGCGGGTCCGGGGGCGGGCGGTGCGCTGACCGCCCGCCCCCGGAAGCCCTCGTCCTACCGGGTTACGGGTCAGTCGCCCGCCGGGCCCGACGGCGCGGCGAAGGTCAGCAGACCCTTGCGGCGCGCGCTGACCACGAAGGCGGCGCCCACGCAGAGCAGGGCCAGCGAGCCGAGGCCGATCGCCGCGACTCCGGTACCGGTCGAGGCGAGGGACCCGCCGTCGCCGCCACCGCTGCCGCCGTCCGAGCCACCCGTACCGCCGGTGTCCGACCCGCCGGTGTCGCCACCGGTCGCGCCGTCCGTCGTACCGCCGTCCTCGCTCGCGCTGTCGCTGGGCTCGGGGGTGGGGTCCGGGTCGGTGACCTCGCCGGTGGTGAAGGCGAACGCGACGCTGTGGCCGTCCGCCTTGTCCTCGGCGAGCGTCAGCGTGTGGTCGCCGTCGGCGATGTCCTCGGGGACGGTGAAGTCGTAGCCCTGGACGATGCCTTCGGCGTCGGCCGTGGCGTCGTCGAAGGCGGCCTCGCTGTCGGAGAGGGCGACCTTCACCGCGGAGTTCGGGGAGTAGCCGCGGGCGGTGATGGCGACCTGCTGACCGGCCTCCAGGTTGGGGTTCTCGCCCAGGGGGTTGCCGTCGGCGTCGACGACTTCGAGGTCGGCGGGCTCGTCGGGGGTCTCGGAGGCGGTGGGCGACGGGGAGCCGGTGGGCGACGGAGAGCCGGTCGGCGTGGGGCCGGTCTCCTCAACCGTATAGCCACTGATCTCCCCGGACGAGGCGGCGTAGGCGTCGGGGTCGGCCGGGGTGAACTGGGCCCTGATGTCCTGTACGCCCTTGGTCAGCGCAGACGTTTTGATCACCGCAGTGCCGTTCTCGACCGTAGCCCTGCCGAGCTCGACCGGATCGGCAGGGGCGCGCACCGAGGTCAGGGTGATCTCACCGGCCGCCGTCGCAGGTGTCACCGTCGCGGTGAAGGTCACCTCGGTGCCCTGTACGGGGTGGCTCTCCGGGGATGCCGTCAGCGCGACGCTCGTGGCCTCGGCCTCGGCCACCGCCCAGTTGGTACCCGTGATCTTGATGTTCGTGGTGAAGAAGGACCGGGGCAGCGTGGCGTTGACGGGGTTGACGCAGTCGAGCCTCAGCTCATACGTGCCGTCGTAGTTCCCGTCCGGGAACCAGCCGGTGAGAGCCTTGGAGAGGGTGAAGAGAACGATGCTCGCCGGCATATCGGTGTCGATGGGTCCGGCGTCGTAGCCGCCCGCCTTCACCTCGCCGATCCTGAACTCCTTGGGCTCCGTCGGATGCACCACGAAAAGTCTCAGCACTTGGCCCTGGTCCGCCGGGCACGCCGCGTCCGTGGACATACGCGGGCTCAGCGGATTGTCGGTGATGCTGCCCGAGGTCTTGCTGAAGGTCAGTTCCCCCAGCCGTCCGGCCGCACTCGCGCCGGCCGCGGTGCCGAGCACAGCGGCGGCGGCACCCAGGAGCAGGGCGCAGCACATCAGCAGCGCCGGAAGTGTTCTCGCTCGCGCGAGGCGTGTCATGGTCGTTACTCCTAGTAGGTGTTGGGCACGGGGCGCGGTATGCGGCACAGGTGCCGGTTCGGAAGGGACGGAGACGTGGCCCCGGCTCGGGGCCGGGCCACGGATTCGGATACGCCGTGGGGCCGGGCGCCTGAAGGGCGCCCGGCCTGGTCGTCGAAGCGAGAGGTGAGGATCAGCTCTCCCCCGGAGTGCGGTGCTGCCGCAGGCGGAGCCCAGCGTGGCGAAGCCGTACCGCGCGATCACGCCGGTCCGGGCACAGACCAGGGAGTTGGGGCCCACGAAGGCACTGATGAGTGCGGGGTCCGGGTCGGCGTTACCGGCCAGCCTCGCGGTCGGGACGACGTTGTAGACATCGCGGACGTATGGGAAGTTGACGTTGAGGGTGCCGTTGGCGTTACGCGGGGCAACGCCGTTCACGTTGCCGAGGACCGTGACGCCGTGACGGTCGGTCACCACGCCGCCGGTCTGCGCGATCCACTGGGCGATCGAGTAGGGGGCGATGTCACCGGCGGTGTCCAGCGCGGTGCCGTCGTTGTCCTGGAACGGTCTGACGCAGACACCGATATGCGCCTCGGTCATGCCCAGTTTCGCTAGCAGCCAGCTCCTGGTGCCGGAGCCTTGCTCGGGCAGCAGCGGCGTCAGGTCGACTGCGTTGTGCCTGGTCTTGACGCAGGTATAGATGTCGCGGAGCTGCTGGGTGGTCAGGTCCAGACCCGGGGCGGAGTTGAGCGGGCTGTCGTTGCGTACGACGAAGGTCACCGAGTCCCTGGCGAACGGGATCCAGGTCAGTGTGGTGCTTGCGAACGACGTGGGCCCCTGCGAGGAACGGGCGAAGTCGACGCACCCGGTGTTGTTGAGCATCGCGACGCGCAGCATGTAGATACCCTGCCTCGAGCCATTGGCCCGGCCGCCGAACTCACAGCCTGCGGCGCGGTATTTGACGGGCGAGGGTCCCGTGGCGTCGTACGAGGCGATGAGCTGGTCGTCCGGGAAGCCGTCCGGGTCGGCGATGACCGCACCGAGACCGTTGAGCACGTCCTGCGTGGTGTCCGAGCCCACGCCGACGAGATGGCGGTACTCGCCAGGCCCTGGGTCGCCGGACGCCGGCGTGGTGAGCAGGCTCAGACCGAGGGCGGCGGCGAGGGTGACGGCTGCCGACCGGATGACGGACGCGAGCTTCACTGCGGGTTCCTCCTCCGTGATCGCGGTACTCGGGTCATGAGGTGCGGGGGTCATGGTCATAAGGTGCGGGGCCGGGCACCCGGTGGGTGCCCGGCCTTGGCGCGGTGGGGCGTGCTGGCCGGGGCGGCGCCGGAGATCCGGCATCCGCCCCGGTTATCAGCGCTCGGCCTTGACGCTGACGTCGCCGCAGTTGGCGATCGTGCCGAAGCCGTAGGCGTTGATGACGTCGGTCTGCAGGCACACGTCGGAGGTGCCGCCGACGAACGCCTTCTTCAGGTCGGCGTCGTCGGGGGTGGTGCCGCCATCGATCTTGGCGGTCGGCACGACGTTGTAGACGTCACGGTTGTACGGGAAGTTCACGTTGAGCGTGCCGTCCGCGTTCTGCGGCGCGACACTGTTCACCTTGCCGAGAACCGTGACACCGTGACGGTCCGGCACAACGCCACCGGTCTGGGCGATGTACTGGGCGATCGAGTACGGGGCGATGTCACCGGCGCTGTCCAGCGCCAGGCCGTTGTGCTCCTGCACCGTACCGTCGACGCAGGAACCGATCTGGGCCTCGGTGACGCCGATCTTCTCCAGGAAGAAGGTCCGAGTGCCGGAGCCCGTCTGCGGCAGCAGCGGGGTCAGGGTGACACCGTTGAGCACCCGCAGGCTCGGGTCGCAGGTGTAGATGAGCTTGAGCTGGGCCGTCGTCAGGTTCAGCGCCGGGGTGTTGAGCGCGCTGTCCGAACGGACCGCGACGGTCACCGCGTCCTTGGCGAACGGAACCCAGGTCAGCCGGGTCGTGGTGAAGTCGACCGGGCCACGCGAGGAGCGGGCGAAGTCGACACAGTCGATGCTCGTGTTGGTGAGGTCGTTGCGCAGCGCGTCGATACCGGCCGAGGAACCGTTCGGCCGAGCGATCGAGCCGCCGACACGGCAGGTCACCGAACCGGTGCCCGTCGCGTTGTACGACTGGATGAGCTGGTTGTCCGGGCTGCCGTTGGGGTCGAGGATGACCTCGCCCAGGCCGTTGACGACGTCCTGCGTGGTGTCCGAACCCACGCCGACGATCTGGCGGGTCTCGGAGTCGGCGGACGCGGGAGTCGCGAAAAGGCTCAGGCCCATGGCGACGGCGCCGACAGCGGCGGCCATGCGAATACGGGACTTGACGTTCACTTCTGTTCTCCTCCGTGTATACGGATTACGAGCAATGGACGGTCAAGAGGAATCCGGATTGTCGTAGCTGTCGACCCGTCGGCCGACACCGTGAACAGTTCCTTATTCTCCCGCCGGAGAACCACCAACTCCATTGAAGGAAAAGGTTACGAGGGCATTTCCTAGGCGACTCCTAGGGAATTCACGAGTGGTGACACGAAATTCCCGGAGGGCGGAACGCCGCTCCGGGAATTCCGGTGCCACGGAACGCTAGGTCATCCCGAGCCGCCCGTCGCCGCCCGGCGTGCCGAGAGCCTCAGGAGTACGGGACCGGCCAGCGCGGCGGCACCGCCCGTGACCAGGACTCCGAGCAGCACCCAGCGGATGATGCCGAGGACCTCGCCGGGAGTCAGCCCGCCGGCCGCCGCGGCGACGCTCTTCCCAGGGCCGGAACCGCCGCCGGACGCCGCGGCGCCCGGGGTGGCGGAGGCGCTGGGCGCGTCCGTACCGGGGCCGCCGGCCGCTCCCTCGCTTCCGGCACTCCCCGCCGCCGTACCGCCGGAATCCCCGGCGGGCCCGCCGACAGCGGCCGTATCGGTGCCGCCGCCGGAGCCGCCGGCACCGGCCGGAACGCTCTCGTCACCGCCAGGGGCGGCCGGCTTGCCTCGTTCCAGCTGGTCGGCGGCGGCCAGTGCCTGGTCGCGCAGGGCCTTGGGCATCGGCGCGTATCCGGGCGGCAGCTCACCCGGCGCCAGGCCTGCCGTCTGCCCGTCACCCGCCGCGTACCTGATCAGCCGCGCGTAGTCCCGGCGGGCGTCCGCCGGCTGGTCCAGCGGGGTGGCTGCGTAGGCGACTGCCGTCAGCGGATAGGCTCCGCCCTTCGCGGTGGCCGGGGTGGGCGCCTTCACGCCCTTGACGGCCGAGTCGGGCATCCGGGCTACGGCCTTCAGCAGGGCGTCGGCCGTCGGCTTGACATAGTCCCCGTCAGCGTTGGGAAGCGCGGCGACATCCAGCCCGTAGCGGGACGCGGACGCGGCGTCGACAATGCCGTACGCCTTGCGGCTTCCCGGGACGGCGTCCGATACCACCAGCTTGACGCCGCTGGGAGAACTCGGGTCCTGGGCAGGAACAAAGGTCGCTCCGCTGGCGCCTCGCCGGATCCGCAGCGCCCCGTTGTGCAGGTCGCTGGAGTAGGGGGACCGCTCCTGCTGCCCGTACTTGATCTTCCCTGTCGCACCATCGCCGAAGGCCAGCGACACCTCGGTCTCGGTCGGGTCCGCCTTCGGGAAATCGAGCGGGGCGGTTTTGTCAAGTTCCAGCCCCTGGTAGGAGGGATTCACTTTGGTGCCCCAGGGGTCCGGCTTTCCCTCCAGAAATTCCCGGGCATCGGCGTCCGACTGGAGATAGCGCCACACAAGAGAATTGACATCCGAATTGGCGGCCTGAAGCAGTATTCCGTCAGGACCGAGCTGGGGCGCCACGTCACGGTCGAAATACGGATTCAGCTTTCTGAATTCCGGATCGACAATGATGGAGAGCGCGTTGCCTTCGAGGTGGTCCGGAACTGGGTGCTCGAAACTGACGAGCCGAACGTCATAGGGATACGAACCGGTCAGCAGCTTGGCCAGCAGGCGTGGATTGAGCTTGAGATCATGCACCTGCCCGGCGTCCCCGTCCTCCCAGAAGAAGCCGACCGTGAGAGCGCTGACAGCCACGGGAGCGTGCACAACATCCGTCCCGCCCTCGACCGGGGCCACGGTGATGCCCATCCCGGGTGAACTCGCCGTGGGATTCTCGATGAGCCCCCGTGCGTAGTCCTCGCCGGCCTGGCTGAAGGTGAAGCGCGAGTCGGCTCCCGAGCACAACCGGGTCTGCCAGGACGTGATGGCGTCGGTCAGCAGCTCGGCGCCGATGACGCGGCGCTCGACCTTGTCGGCAGCACAGGTGTTGCCCACCGGACCGAAGTCCATCGGGAAGACGATCCGCTGGTCCCAGTTGGACTGGCTCAGGCCAGAGGTCCTGAGCCCCGTGCCGACATCGCTGGAACCGTCCGGATCGTGTGTGCCACGAGGGACAACCACCAGCCAGCACCGCCGGGGCGTCGTCCGCCCGGCCGCCAGGTCGACCTCACCGCATCCCAGATGGGGTGCTTCGAGCGCCGTCTTCACCTCGAAGACCGCTTCGCCGGTCCCGTCCTGCCTCGTGCGCAGCCAGGGCTGGGCATTCGTGTCGTTGTTGGTGAAGTACGTCCAGTCGGTGGGCGAGTCGGTCTGATCCCCCACCACCGGCCGGAACGGTACGAACGGGTTGCCGCCTCCCGGGTCCTCGGTGTACTTCGTCTCCTGGGGGTCCGCGCCCGTGGGCAGCGCCCGCAGGCCCATGAATCGCTCGCCCGCGTTGTTCGCTCCGAACTCGCACTGTTCACGTTCGGGGCCCGCGGTACCGTCCCCCCAGCACTGCATGATCTGCAGAAAGTTCATGTACTTCATGGACGGCGGCATCTCATGGCTCGTCCAGGTCACCTGGACGCCCTGCGCGCGTAGATTCCTGGTCTGGTGGACCGTCACCTTGAGATCGGAGAAGTCGTCGTACGGGCCCTTCTTGCCCGTCTTCGTCACCGCCGAGTCCTCTTCGGTGTCCGCCGCCCGTACCACCGGTGCCTCCGCCGCCCCGGCAGGGCCCGACGGCAGCGGTACCAGGGCCAGCAGCAGGGCACCGACCAGCGCTCCCATGCCGGCCGTCACCCGGCGGGACACAGTCATGTCGCGCACGCTCATCCCGATCCCTCCCTGCGGCGGGCCCGGGCGGACAGTGCGCGGGCGGTCAGTGGTGGGCCGATGACCACGCCGACCAGCAGGGCCGCGGAGAGTGCCATCAGGGCGCCGCGCAGCCCGGACGCCTCGCCGGAGGCGAGGGTGACGGGGTTGGCGACGACCGACGAGTCACCGCCGCCGGCGGCGCCGTCACCGGTGATCAGCTCGCCGGTGTCGGGGTCGATCGTCCCGCCGGACGCGCCGGCCGCCGTGGCGGAGGGGTCCTGGGAGCCGGACGCTCCGCCTGTGGCGCCGCCCGTGGCCGCGGCTCCGCCGGTGCCGGCCGAGGAGCCGCCCGTACCGCCGGAGCCTCCCGTACCGCCCGTGCCGTTGCCCGAACCGCCGTTGCCCGAGCCGCCGTTGGAGCCCTGTGCCCCCGGCTTCACCGGAGTCGTCTGGCCCTTGGCACCGGCGGTGCCGGTGGCGCACTGGGTCGGGCCCTTCTTGTCGCAGGCCCTCGGCTGCGGGGCGTTCTTGGCGAGGGTGTTGGTGCCGTCCGCCGAGAAGGTGGGGTTGCGGCACTTATTGATGTTGATCTTGTCGGTGGGGGCGCCGGGGATCCGTTTCACCTGCGCGAAGCCGGCCTCGACGAGGTTCTTCGGCAGCGGCGAGTAGCCCAGTTCCTCGGCCATCTGCTGGCCGTCGCAGAGGAAGTAGTTGGCGAAGGTTCCGAGTGACAGGCCCTTGGCCTTGGTCATCGGGTTCTGCTCACCGGTCAGCGAGGTGGGGATGATCATGTAGCTGTAGCTGGAGAGCGGATAGGACCTGGGGTCCCTGGAGTTGTAGACGCCGTCCAGGATCTGGGTCAGATAGTTCGTCGACCCCTTGTCCGGGTTGATCTCCGCGTCGAGCAGCGCGACGGCGACGCTGGAAGCGGTCGGCTCCACGTAGAAGTTGGACTCGTTGAGCACCTTGGCGACCGGGAAGCCGGTGGCGATGGCGTACGAGTACTCGACATAGGTGATCGCGCCCTCGGCCTGGTTCTGCTTCACATAGCCGGAGACTCCGAGCGAGCCGGACTTGGCGATCGTCGAGGTGCCGGGCACCACCGGGAAGTAGGAGGTCAGACCACACGGGGTGGCGCGTCCGGCGCGTCGGCAGAAGTCGTTCCAGGTCGCGCTGTGTTCCTTGGCCAGCCAGGTGGTGAGCTGCGCCGTCGTACCGGAGCCGTCGGAGCGTACGACCGGCACGATCCGGCGGGCGGGCAGGGTCAGGCCGGGGTTGTCCGCCCTGATCTCGGGCGCGTTCCACATGTCGATCTTCGAGGTGAAGATCTTGGCGAGGACATCACCGGACAGCCGCAGATTCGTGACCCGCTTGCCGCCGATCTTCAGGTTGTACATGAAGGCCGTGCCGCCGGCCACGATCGGCATATAAGCGTAGCCGCGCGTGGGCGGGGTGTCGGTGACACCGCCCTCCTTGAGCCCGTACGGGATCTCGGAGACGCCGAAGTCGACGGAACCGTTCCTGAACTGCTCACGGCCGTTGGACGATCCGGTCGCCGCGAAGTTGACGGTCATACCGAAGTTGGAGGCGACATTGCGGCGCCACTGGTCGAGCGCGTTGGCGCTCCAGGTGGAGCCCGCGCCGTTGATCTTCGGGTAGGTCGCCGCCATGGCGGGCGGCGGGCCGACGGCCAGCAGCGCACAGAGCAGCGCGGCCAGCCCCATGGCCAGACGGGAGACGGTCGCGGGTCTCACGGGGAACTCCTGAAGGACGTGTCGGACGGTACGGTCTGCGCGCGGGCTGCTGTGGGGGAAGCGGCACGGGCGGCGAAGCGTTCGGCGTCGCGGCGTGAGGCGAGCACCCGCCGGTGGGTCTGACGGCGCGACAACTGCCCCGGTGCGCGACCGCCGATGATGCGGGCGAGGACGAACAGCAGGAGAACCAGGGCCATCAGCGTCGCGGCGGTGCCGAACCCGCGGGCGATCATGGCGGGTTCGGGCGACTTGACGAACTCGAAGGCGGCGAGCGGCAGCGACACCTGCGCCCCGTCGAACGGGTTGGCTTCCATCTCGGCGGTGAAGCCCGCCGTGAGCAGCACCGGGGAGGTCTCGCCGACTCCGCGCGCGGTGCCGAGGATCACCGAGGTGGTCAGCCCGGAGCGCGCGGTGGGCAGCACCACGTGCCAGGCGGTACGCCAGCGTGAGGTGCCCAGCGCGTACGAGGCCTCGCGCAGGGTGCCGGGCACCAGCCTGATCACCACGTCGGAGGCGCGGATGATGATCGGCAGCATCATCACCGAGAGGGCGAGGGCGGCGGCGAGGCCGGACTTCCCGGTGCCGAGGGAGAGGATGACGGTCGCGTAGATGAACAGGCCGGCGACGATGGACGGCAGCGCGGTCATGGCCTCGACGATGGTGCGGACGAAACGCGCGTAGCGTCCCGGCACTTCGTTGAGGAAGACCGCGCAGACCAGCCCGGCCGGCACGGTCAGCACCAGCGCGATGGTGATCTGCTCCAGCGTGCCGACGATGGCGTGCAGGATGCCGCCCGCGCTCAGCGGGTCGAGCGGGCCCGCCAGCATCATGTCCTGGGTGAAGAAGTTGAGATGGGGCAGCGCCCTGCGGCCCTCCCACAGCGTGAAGACGATCACGTAGGCCAGCGCGGCCACCATGACCAGGCCGAAGCTGCGGACCACGACCCCGGCGATCCGGTCCCGTACGGTCGGCCCGTCCTCGTCGAAGGAGACCACCAGGGCGTACAGGGCGAGGAAGAGGACGTAGGCGCTGAGGACGAAGCCGACCACGCCGTTGAACGGCAGCAGCCAGACGAAGAGCAGGGCGGTCAGACCGATGGCCGCGGCGGCCGAGCCGAGCAGCGCGTAGGTGTCCGTGGCCCGGGTCAGCGTCAGGGAACGCCGCCGCTCGCCGGCCGGCTCGACGGGCCGTGGCAGGCTCGCGGGCAGCACGGTGCGCCGTTCCTCCTTCACGGACGGCGGCGTCTCGGGTGCGAGGGTCATGGCGGGTGGATCCCCTTAGAAGCGGCTTGGAGTCGGCGTGCGGTGGACCGGCGAGGCGCGTGGCGGGAAGCGCTAGGCGTCGCTCGCCGCGCCTGAGCGGCTGCGGGCGACGATCGACGAGGCGGCGAAGTTGACGATCAGGGTCACCACGAAGAGCGCCAGGCCGGCGGCCATCAGCGCGGACATGCCGAAGGGGCTGGCCTCTCCGTACCGCAGCGCGATCAGCGAGGAGACCGAGCTGGTGCCGTTCTGGATGATGTGCCACTGGATCACGAAGACCGGCGAGATGATCAGGTAGACGGCGATGGTCTCGCCCAGCGCGCGGCCGAGGCCGAGCATGGTGCCGCCGATCATGCCGCCCTTGCCGAACGGCAGGACGACGCTGCGGATCATCCCCCAGCGGGTGGCGCCGAGCGCGTACGCGCCCTCGCGCTCGCCGGCCGGGGCCTGGGAGAAGACCTCACGCATCACCGAGCAGATGATCGGCGCGACCATGAGGCCCACCACGATGCCCGCGATCAGGGTGGAGGAGGTGTAGACGGTCTCGGTGGACAGCGGATCGCGCGGGTCGACCCCGACCACGCTGAACGGCGGGAACCAGCCCAGATAGGTGGCGATCCAGCGCGCGGTCGGCAGGATCGCGCCCTCGAAGAAGAACAGCCCCCAGAGCCCGTACACCACACTGGGCACCGCCGCCATCAGGTCGACGATGCTGATCAGCGTGGACCGGATGCCGGGCCGCGCGTACTCGGAGATGTAGAGCGCCCCGCAGAGCGCGAGCGGGACCGCCACGATGATCGCGACCAGGGCGATCAGGACCGTACCGACCATCACCGCGGCGATACCGAAATTGCCCGCGTCCGGCTCCCAGGCCGCGGTGGTCAGGAAGGACCAGCCGGCCCGGTGCAGCGCGGGCCAGGCGCGGTACAGCAGGAATCCGCCGACCAGCAGCATGACGGCGAGCACAAGGCCGCCGCCGCCTCGGGCCACGCTCCGGAAGATCCGGTCGGGCAGCCCGGGGTCGGCGTACAGCGCGCGCGAACTGTCCATGGCGGCCACCCCGTCGGGGTGGCTTCTGACAGGCCCATCGGCCGGTCCGACGGCCACAGTTCGCTCCCTTGTTCGTCTCAGCACACCCAAGACGCTCACGGGACGCGGTTGACACGCGGGCACCTTTACCTGAACAAGGGGCGCCCTAGAGGCAACTTCCGGTTACAAACGTGTGCGAGTGACGTGTGAAAACCCCCCGAACCAAGCACAGAGGGCCACACTCCTGTGCGTATGAGGCATCAACTCCCGCTCCACGGGACCTCGCCGCTTTCGCCCAACTCCCGCAGCAGGTCTCGGAAACGGGCGTACGCGGCGCGACAGGTCGAGTACCGTTCGTACGACCGGGCGGACACTATGGTGCGCTGTCCCGCCTCATTCCTGACTACCCACATCCAGCCGTTGTTCTCCTGCGTGTGCTGGACGCCGCCGGTGAGTACGGCGTGCTGTCGGCACACCTCCTCGAAGGAGGCGCGGCATCGCTCGTACGAGGTGAAAGCGGTTGCCGAAACGGCGACCACCCGCCCGTTCTGTGCGACGACGCGCCATCCATAGCGGCCGTCGGCGTCGATGTCGGTCTGACAGCGCACGCCGGCGGCGTTCCGTAATCTCCCGCTCTCATCGGGCGATCCCATGACCCCACCCCTGCCACTCGTCCCAGGCGGGCCGCGGGTACGGCCCTAGGAGCAGCAGGTGCAACCTAGTGAGACGTTCGTGACGCATGGGATCCGGACGACTACCTGACGACATGATTCGCCAGGAAGTTGCCCCTTGGTCACGAGATCGTCACCAGGAGGGATCACGAGAAATCGTGGGAAACCGCGTTCCTTCCCCACCAACTACGCGCGTCGAACGCACGCACGGCGGACGGCCGGAGCGCGGCCAAAGGGCTCAGCCGAAGCGGCCGTTCACATAGTCGGAGGTACGGGGGTCGGCGGGGTTGGTGAACATCGCCGAGGTGATTCCGTGCTCGACGATGCCGCCCGGGGTGCCCTGTTCGGCGAGGAAGAAGGCGCAGCGGTCGGAGACCCGGGCCGCCTGCTGCATGTTGTGGGTGACGATCACCACGGTGACCTCGCCGGCCAGTTCCTTGATCGTCTCCTCCACCCGCCGGGTCGAGGTCGGGTCGAGCGCCGAGCAGGGCTCGTCCATCAGCAGCACCCGCGGGCTGACCGCCAGGGAGCGGGCGATGCAGAGCCGCTGCTGCTGGCCGCCGGAGAGCGCGCCGCCGGGCTGGCGCAGCCGGTCGCGCACCTCGTTCCACAGGCCCGCCTTGGTCAGGCAGTGCTCGACCAGCTCGTCCTTGGCGTCCCGGCCGAGCCGGACGCCGGTGAGCTTGAGGCCCGCGGTGACGTTCTCGTACACGGACATGGCCGGAAAGGGGTTCGGCTTCTGGAAGACCATGCCGATCTGCTTCCTGGCGTCGGTCAGCCGCCGCTCGGGCGCGTAGATGTCCTGGCCGCCGAGGAGCACCTCACCGGCGAGGGCGGCCGAGGGGATCAGCTCGTGCATCCGGTTGAGGATGCGCAGAAAGGTCGACTTGCCGCAGCCGGAGGGCCCGATCAGCGCCGTGACCCGGCCGGCCGGCATGGTCAGCGACACCCGGTCCAGCACCTTGTGGTCGCCGAACCAGGCCGAGACGCTGCGCGCCTCCAGCTCGGCGGCGGTGCCCGGCGCGGGGGCATCCGCCGGCGGCAGGGGAAGGGTGTCGGAAGGGGAGGCGGTCACGGCGGTGTCCTTCGAAGTCGCGGGGGGGTTAAAGGAGGTTGGGCAGCAGGAGCGCGGCCTGGTCCGCCACGGCGAACCCGAGCGCGCCGAGTACGGGAACGCCGACGACCCAGGCCTCACGGCGGCCCGAGCGGACCCGTATCCAGGTCAGCACGGCGGCGGCGAGCACCAGGGCCTGGCCCCAGAGCACCAGCGGCAGCCACGCCGAGGTCTGGAGCGCCATCGGCTTCTCGTCAGCGGGCAGCGAGCCGGTGGAGTAGAGGGGAGCGGCGCCGGGCTGGACCGCGGAGACCAGGTCCGCGTCGACGCGCAGCAGACCGCCGGGCAGGAACGCGCGGCCGTCACCGGTGATCAGGGTGAGCCGGCCCTGGCCCGCTCCGAGGACGGGCGGCTGCGGGTCGCCCTCCCTGCGGACCCCGAGGACCCGGTAGGTGTGGCGGCCCTGGCCGGTGGTGACCGTGAAGGTCTCGCCGGCCCGCACCTCGTCGAGGTGCGCGAACGGCCCTCCGTACGCGGCCTGACGGCCCATCACGATGCTGACGCCGGGCTGGCCGGGGAACACGGTGTCCCTGCGGTGGCCGGGCCCGGCGGCGAGGACCTCCGAGGTGGTGCCCTCGCCGATCACCGTGCGCAGTCCGAGCTGCGGGATCTCCAGCAGCGCGATGGGGGTACCGGGCTCCAGCGGTTCGCCGTTCTGGGCACGCGGCCCGACCGGCGCGGTGGCGTTGGCCAGCTCGCCGCGCAGCTCGGAGTGGGCCACCTTCTGGTCCCGGCCGTGGCGCAGATCGCCGAGCGGGCCCAGATTGGCGACGAACGCGAGCAGCAGGACGGCGAGGATGCTCAGCGCGGCGCCGGTGGCGCGCAGCGCCGGGCCGGCCGGACGCCGCTCGGGCGTCCGGCCGGCCGGTGAAGCGCCGACCACGCGCTCCAGGGTGTCCTGGGTCACCGTCAGCTCACCGTCACTGACTTGCTGGTGGCGGAGCCGTTGGCGAATCCGGCGCGCCCGGCGGTGACCGTGAGGCTGAGCTTGTGGCCCTTGTCGGCCTTGACCGCCGTGTACGTGGACTTGGTGGCGCCGGAGATGGCCTTGCCGTCCCGCTTCCACACGTAGCTGTACGACTGGGCCGCGGGGGTCCAGGTGCCGGCCTTGGCGGTGAGCTTGCTGCCGACCTTGGCGGTGCCGCTGATCGCCGGTGCGGTCGTCGCCCTGAGCGCGGGGCCGGTGGCGACGGTGACGGCGGGGCTGGTGGCGGTGGTGGTGCCGCCGCTGTTGACCCCGCTGGGCCGGCAGGACAGCTTGTGCGCCCGGTCCGCCGCGCCGAGGACGCGGGTCGCGCCGGTCGCGCCGCTGATCGCCGTGCCGTCGCGCAGCCACTGGTGGCGGACGGTGGTGGCGCCGCTGAACTTCACCGAGCAGGTCACCGTGGAGCCGACCCGGACCGTGCCGGTGATCTTCGGCGCGGTGGTGACCGTCGGCGGGCGGAGCTTGACGGTGTACGGAACGGCCGCGGACGACGAGGCGATGTGGTTCGCCGGGTTCGCGGGTGTGAACTGTGCCTTGAGGCTGTGCGTACCGGCCGCGAGGGCGGTGCTGGTGAGCTTCGCCGAGCCGTTCGTCACGGTGACCGGCGGGCCGTACGGGGAGGTGCCGTCGTAGAAGCGGACACTGCCCGGCGCCGTCGAGGGGGTGATCTTGGCGGTGAAGGTGACCGCCGAGCCCTGGACGGAGGAGCCGGCCGGGGACATCGTGAGGGACGCCGTCGTCGCCACCGCGGGCGCGGTGCTCTGGTACGCCGTGTTCGAGGTGAACCAGATCGAGCCCTTGAAGTCGCCGTACGTGTCGGAGCCGAAGGCCCGACGGCAGGTGACGGTGAACTCGTACCGGCCCTGGAGGGTCTTGAAGCCGGCGGTGTTGGCGTAGTCCCGCATGGTCTCGGTCAGCGGCACCTCGTACCCGGAACCCGCGCTCGGGTAGATGGAGACGGGCGAGTTGCCGACGACGTTCTGGCCTGCGGCGGGGAAGCCCGCGCCGGTCACCGAGACGATCAGGTAGTCCGCGGGATCCGGGCAGGTGCCCGAGGTCTTCAGGGCCATCGGTGAGACGTCGCTGCCGGTGGCCGGGGCCGCGGCGAGGGTGCCGAGGGAGTCGGCCTGTGCCGCGGGCGCGCCGAGCAGCACCGTACCGCCGAAGGCGACGGCGGCGGTGAGGAGCGCGGTCAGGGTCCTGCGGGCCGTCATCGCCGGCCGCCGTTCGGGAAGGTGAGCAGTCCGCGGCGGCGGGCCCAGACGACGGCGAAGGTGCCGAGGGCGATCAGGGCCGCGGCGGCGACACCGAAGATGCCCGCCTGGGCGCCGGTGCTGGCGAGGGCGCCGCCCGTACCGCCGGAGGTGACCTCGGTGGAGACGTCGGTCGAGCCGCCGGAGCCGCTGTCCGCGCCCGCGTCCGTACCGGCGTCCGTCGAACCGCCGTCCGTGGTGCCGCCGTCGGTCGTACCGCCGTCGGTGGTGCCGCCGTCCGTCGTACCGGCGTCGGTGCCCGGGTCGTCGGTCGGCTCGGTCGTGTCACTCGGCTCGGCCGTGTCGCTCGGTTCCGCCGTGTCGCCCGGGGTCACGGAGTCGGACGGGCTCGGGTCGGTGCTCTCCGAGGGGCCGGGCGGGGTGGAGGACGGCGAGCTGGAGGGCCCGTCCGGGTCGGTGTTCTGGTACGCGGTGTTCGAGGTGAACCAGATCGAGCCCTTGAAGTCGCCGTACGTCGCGTCACCGAAGGCACGGCGGCAGGTGAGGGTGAACTCGTAGCGGCCTTCGAGGGTCTGGAACCCGGCGATGTTCGCGTAGTCGCGCATCGTCGAGGTCAGCGGCACCTCGTACCCGGCGGTCCCGACCGGGTAGATGCTGACCTCCGAGTTGCCGACGACGTTCTGGCCCTCGGCGGGGAAGCCCTTGCCGCTGACCTTGACGATCAGGTAGTCGGCGGGCTCCGGGCAGGTGGCGGAGGCCGTCAGGTTCAGACCCGAGACATCGCTGCCGGTGGCCGGGGTCACGGTGAGCGTGCCCGCGTCGGCGGCCTGCGCGCCGGGCGCGCCGAGCAGCAGCAGGCCGCCCGCGGCGGCCAGCAGGGAAGCGGTGGCGGCGGCGGCCGGACCGAAGAAACGTTTGGTGAGCATGGAGGTCTTCTCTTTCCTGGACACGGAAGTGGGTACGGAGGGGGTGGACGCGTGGGACTCGGACGCGGCGGAGCGCGCGGTACGGGTACGGCGCCGGCGGCGCAGCGTCAGCCAGACCGCGGCGCAGACGGCGAGGACCAGCAGCAGCGCGAGCAGCGCCCAGGGCACGGACCAGAAACCGGCGGACCGGTTGGCGCTGGGCAGCGCGGGATCGATGTCGGCGCCGACCGCGACCGGGTCGACGGTCACCGTGGCCGTCGAGCGCATGGCGGGGAACACCCCGCGCACGGTGGCGGTGACGGTGAGGGCGTTGCCCGGCAGCAGTTCCTTGATGTCATGGACACCGGGGACGCGCACCGGGCCGGTGACGGCGTTGCGTACGCGTACGGTCTGCCGCGCCCCGAGCCGTACGTTCCCGGTGTTGCGCACGGTGTAGGTGACCGTGGCCGAGCCGCTGCCGAAGGGGTTCGCCGTCCCGTGGTAGGTGGCGTTCAGCTTCTCCACGGTGAGCTGGGGCTTCAGCTCCCCGGCCACCCTGATGTGGACGCGGGCCCCGACACGCTGCTCGACCGCGACCCGGTCGCCGTCGGCGCCGGACCCGCCGGAGGAGAGCGCGGCGACGATGCCCGCGGCGTGATCACCGGGCCCCGCGCCGCGCGGAACGGTCAGGGTGAAGGGCACGATGACCCGCCCCCGGGCGGGCACGACCACACTGCCCTTGCCGACCTTCACCCAGGTTCCGGCGTCCGTGGACGGGCGCCCCGCGGCCAGCAGGTCGAACCCGCCGTCGGCGGTGTTGAACGCGTCGCTCGCGTAGACCTTCAGCTTCAGCGGCCGGGTGCCGTAGTTGAGGACGGCGAGATGGTCGCGGACCGCCGCGCCGGGCGTCGCGCTGTACGAGTAACCGCTGCGCCGGTCCGGCTTCTTGGGGCCCGAGGGCTGCACCCCGAAGGTGGTGCGGCCGCCCTTGTCGCGCACCGGGCCCGAGGCATGGGCGGCGGGGCCCGCGGTGAGGACGAGCAGGCAGGCGAGTACGCCGGCGAGCAGCGCGGTCACGAGGAAGCGGGCCTGGACAGAGCGGACCTGCGCGGAACGGGCCTGGCCAGAGCGGGCCGGCGGGGCCGGCAGGGAGCGGGCCTGGAGGGAGCTGGTCATGTCGGGGCGTCCGATCGGGGCCGTTCTTCAGGGGTGTTGGAGGTTCATGGCGGATGGGCGGGACGGGTAGGAGCACCCGTCCCGCCCACCTCACGCGACCGTGGGGTGCGCGATCAGCGCGATCGGCACGGTCAGATGGCCGTCAGGGTGAGCGTGGCGGTGTAGGTGCCGGCCACCGTCGACGTCGGGACGTTCAGGCTGAGGTCCGCACCGAGGTGCGAGGTGCCCAGGCCCTTGCCGTTGGCGAGGGTGTGGGACGACTTCAGCCCGGCGGTGCCGCTGTCCGAGGGCTCGGCGCCGGCGGCGGCGTCGACCTTCGCGCCCGCCGTGACGGTCTGGGCGGAGACGTGGTCGATGACGTTCGGCGTCCAGCCCAGGTTCTGGCCGTTGATGGCGTGGGTCGCGCCGTCGGAGAAGTCGGACACCTGGCCGCTGACGGTCCACCCCGGGTTACCGGCGCGGGTGTCGGTCAGGGTGACCGGGTTGAGCGCGCCCGCCGTCGTCAGCAGCTCGCCATTGGCGTCGAGCTTCGGCGAGGGCAGGACGACGTGCGGGTCCTCGACACTGATGACCAGCGCACCGGCCTCGACGGTCGTGGTGATGTCCTCCGAGGTGGACACCCCCTCGAACGCGCCGACGGTGAACGGGACATTGCCCGAGTCGGAGGGGAGGTAGGCGGCACCGTTCTGCGGCACGAAGGTCGCGGTGAACGAGTGCTCGCCCGGAGCCAGGCTGCTGGTGGTCAGCGTGGCCTGGCCGCCCGCCGCCGGCACGGTGCCGATGGTCGTGGCCGTACCGCCGACGGTGTCGGTGAACTTCACCGAGCCCGCCGCGCCCGCGGGCGTGACGGTGGCGGAGAGGGTGACCGGGCTGAACTGCTCGGCGGAGTCCGCCGGGGACACGGCCAGCGCGGTCGTGGTGGGCTTGGCGGCCGCGGCGTTCACCTGGTGGGTGACGGCAGCGGAGACCGAGCCGTTGTACGAGGTGCTCGACGGCGTGAACTCGGCGGTGAGCGAGTGGCTGCCCGCCGCCAGGTTCGTCGTGGTCAGCGTGGCCGTACCGCCGGAGACGGTGACCGGGCTGCCCAGCGCGGTGGCGCCGTCACGGAACTGGACGGTGCCGGCGGCGCCCGCCGGGGCGACGGTGGCGGTCAGGGTGACCGCGTCGCCCTGCTCGGTGGAGCCGGACGGGGAGACCGCGAGCGCGGTCGTGGTGTCCGTCTTCACGTCCGGGTCGTTGGTCTGGTACGCCGTGTTGGACGTGAACCAGACCGAGCCCGTGAAGTCACCGAGGCTGGTGCCGTTGAAGGCGGTGCGGCAGGTGACCGTGAAGGTGTACTTGCCCTGGAGGGTGCTGAATCCGGCGATGTTCGCGTAGTCGCGCATCGTCGAGGTCAGCGGGATGACCATCCCGCCCTCGGGGGTGGTGTTGTACGTCTCGATCGGCGCGTTGCCGACCACGTTCTGGCCGTCGGCCGGGAAGCCGGAGCCCTTGACCGAAGCGATGACGTACGTGGCGGTGTCCGGGCAGGCGCCCGAGGTGGTGAAGCCCATGCCGGTCTCGTCGGTGCCGGTCGCCGGGGTGATGGCGAGCGTGCCGATCTCGGCGGCCTGGGCGGCCGGGGCGGCGATCAGGCCCGCCCCGAGCGTCACGGTGGCGGCCGCGAGAACCGCGGACAGCGCACGGCGGGGTCTGTGGAGGAACACGGTGTCAGATCTCCTTCGTAAGGGGTGCGGGTTACCGGTTCCGGATCAGGGGGTCTGCTTGCTGGTGTCGCCGCAGTTCGGGTTCGCGGCGAACCCGTAGGTGTTGATGACACCGGTCTGCTGGCAGATCAGGGAGTTCGAGCCGGCGAAGACCGTGCTCCAGGGAGCCGTACCGATCTTGCTGGTCGGGATCACGTTGTAGACGTCACGCTTGACACCGAAGTCGCTGTTCAGCGTGGTGGACGCCTTGCCGTCGATGGAGCCGAGGATGGCGCGGCCACGGACGTCGGCCACGGTCTGCGAGCTCTGCGCGATGTACTGCGCGATGGAGAACGGCACGATGGACTTGTCGTCCAGCACGCGGCCGTCGTGCTCCTGGACCGGGGCACCGCTCTTGGTGTCCTTGATGCAGGGGTACACACCGGCGACGACGTCCGCGTCGGTGATGCCGACCGTGGACTCCCAGAAGCTGCGGGTACCGGAGCCGGCCTGCGGCAGCAGGACGGTCAGGTTGAAGTTGGGACCGTTGCCCACGAAGGCGGGGTCACAGTGGTAGATCGCCTTGAGGTCGTTCAGGGTGAGCTTGCGCGGCAGCACGCTGGAGGGCGTGATCGCGTACGAGACACCGTCGACCGCGAACGGGACATAGGTGAGGCCGGGGTTGGCCGCGCCCAGGCTCAGGCTCGACGACCGCGCGAAGTCCAGGCAGTTGTCGCCCGCCTGGAGCGAGTTCAGCAGGGCGGTACGGCCGGCGCCGGAACCGTTCGGGCGGTTCATGGTGCACTTGTTGTTGACCGCGGGGTCCTTCGTGGTGATGGTCGCACCACCCACGGCGTTGTACGAACCGATCACCTTGGTGCCATTGATGGTGACGACCTGGGACAGACCGTTCATCACGTCCTGGGTGGTGTCGGAACCCACACCGGAGAGCTGGCGGTAGGTCGGCGTACCACTCGGCTCGGCGAAAGCGGACGTGCCGACGGTGCCCGCGACGAGCAGCGCACCCGCCACGGCCATCAGGATCTTCTTCTTTTTCACCTTCGTGTACCCCTCAGATAGGCTTGCGCCTGGTGTGGAAACCGCGATCTCTCGCGGGAGGCCGGGTTCCGGCCGTTCCGGAACGTCCGGCCGCCGGCCGGGGGCGGTGGCTGCCGCCCCCGGCCGGTCGTCTCAGGTGGTGTCGTCCTCCCGCCTCAGGGATCTGATCCCGGCCGCGACGACCGGTGCCAGTCTCGGCAGGAGCGGGCCGCCGACGGCGGCCGCGATCCCGGTGATGAGCACGATCAGGACGACATAGCGGATCGCGCCCAGCGCCCAGGGCGGGGTCAGCGGTGAACTCGCCTCCGCTCCGGCCGCCTTGGGCGGTGCGGTGGAGGCGCCGGTCGCGCCGGGGCTCGGGGAGCCCGAGGGTGCCGCGCCCGGCGCCCCCTCGCCCGGGGCTCCGCCGCCCGCCGGCGCGCCGGCGCCTCCCGTACCGGAAGGGGCGCCGTCACCGCCGCCTGCCGCTCCCCCTCCCCGCCCCCCGTGGTGGCGGGGTGGGTGGAGTTCTGGCCACCCTCCTGGGGGGTCTTGCCCGCCTGGGCCAGGATGGTGGCGGCGGCCTGGAGGGTCTGGGTGCGCAGCGCCTTGGGCAGCGGCGCGTATCCCTCGGGCAGCGTGCCGGCCGCCACACCGGGCGTCTGCCCGCCGCCCACGGCATAGGTCAGGAACTCCGCGTAGTCCTTGCCCTCCGCGGCGGTCAACTGGGTGGGCGTGGTGGCCGCGTAGGTGAGCGAGGTCAGCGGATAGGCGCCCTTGGCCTTGGTGGCGGGCACGGGTTCGACGACGCCCTTGACCGGGCCCGGCTTCATCGCGGCCTGGCCCGCCAGCAGAGCCGCGCCGGTGGGCGCGACATACTGCCCGGCGCCGTTGCGGAGCTGGGCGGGGATCAGTCCGTACCGCAGGGCCGTCGCGCTGTCGGCCAGCGCGAGCATGGCCCGCTGCCCGGCCGGCTGCGCCGGGTCCTTCTTGTACGCGGGCGGGGTCGCGGTGTTGTCCCAGGAGGTACGGGCCAGCGAGTCGCCCCGGCCCGCGGAACGGGCGGCCTCGTGCATGTCGTTCGGGTACGGGTGCTTGTCCTGGATGCAGAGCGGGTTCTCGGGGTGGTCGGCGAACTGCTGGCAGAACGGGTCGTTCTTGGGGAAGTGGTCCAGGGGCAGGTCGAGTTCGCGGTAGTGCGGATTGACCGTCATCCCGGAGTTGGCCGGGTCCCCGTACGTGCCCGCGTTGTCGGGCGTCCCGTTCAGGAACTCGCGCGCGGCGGGGTCCTGGTCGATCCAGTCCCACAGCAGCCGGGCGGTGTCCGACACCGCTTGCGGTACGAGGATGTCGCCGAGCTTGCCGCCGAAGTCGAGCTGGGCGTACTCCGGGTTGAGCCGGGTGAACTCCGGGTCGCGGCCCAGGTTGTACGGGTTCTTCTCGGTGCTCGGCGCGAAGCGGGAGTTGCCGTCCTGGTACGACTCGGTGAGCAGCTTGGCCACCAGGCGCTGGTTGAGCTTGAGGGAGGAGAGCCTGCGGCCGTTGCGGGCCCTGACCTCCTCGGGCGCCGAGAAGGTGGACTGGCTCTCGATGAGGAAGCCGATGGTGAGCCCGGAGAGCGCGACCGGCGCGTACACCGGGGTCCCGCCCGACTGCATGTCATCGGCGGTGGCCGGCTGGTTCAGGAACACCATGCCGGGGTGCTCGGAACCGAGCGTGCCCCGCGCGGTGTCGTCCGCCACCTGGGCGTAACGGAAGACCGTCCGGCCGCCGCTCTGGCAGAGCGCGGGCTGCCAGCGGAGGACGGCCTCCTTGGACATCTCGTTGCCCAGGGTGTCGCGTTCGTCGGCGCCGAGCGGGCAGAACTGGCCGATCCGCTCGAAGCGCAGGGGGACGACCAGACGGTGGGCCCAGTTGCTCGCGGAGAGCGGCGACGACTGGAGGAGGCCACTGGACTGGGTGGTGTACGGAGTGCCGTCCACCTCGGTCCGGCCACGTGGTACGACCACCAGCCAGCAGCGGCGGCCCTCGCTCTGGGCGGAGCCGCCCGGCATGGCCTCGCCGCAGCCGAGGCCGGGGGCCTCCACGGCGGTCTGGGTTTCGAAGTAGACCTCGCCGGTGCCGTCGGGGTTGGTCCTGGCGTACGGGACCTCGTTGCTGGTGTTGGAGTCGAAGAAGTCGTTGGAGTTGCCGTGCGGCTCGGTCTCGCCGTCCACCGGGCGGAACGCGACATAGGAGACACCGGTCTCCGAGGGGGGCGGCAGGGTCTGCTGCTCGTCGCGGAGGTTGCCGTAGCTGAGCTGGCGGGTGTTGGTGTACGCGCCCGCGGGCTGGTTGCCGGACCCGGCGCCCAGCTCCGAGGAGCCGCCGAACTGGCACTGCTCGGGGTCGGGCCCGGCCGCGTTGTCGCCCCAGCACTGCATGACCTGGAGGTAGTCGGCGGCGTAGGCGGTGTCCGAGACGGTGGGGGCCCCGCCGGTCCAGGAGACCTTGACGACCTGGTTGACCAGGTGCTGGGTCTGCTCGACCGTGACCTTGAGTCCGGCGAAGTCGCCCTTGCCGGTGACGGTCACCGGGGAGCGGCCCGCGGCGGGGTTGTCGGCCGCGCCCGCCGGGTCGGCACCGCCGAAGAAGGCGCCCGCGCTCAGGGCGCAGCAGAACGCGAGGACGGCGGCGGTGAGGGCGCGGGCGGCCTTCGAGCGGGCTCCCGCGCCGGTGGCGGTGATGCTCATGAGGTCCGCCTCCGCACCGTCAGATAGCGGGACAGCAGCGGAGGTCCGACCGTGACCACCACCAGCAGCAGGGCCGCCAGCACCATCAGCACGAGCCGTACGTTGCCGCCGATCGTCCCCGAGGTGGAGACCGGTACGGCGAAGGCGTCGCCGCCCCCGCCGGCCCCGGCAACGTCCCCGGTGCCGGCGCCGCCCGTCTGGGCTCCCGCCGCGATCGGCTGGCCGGTGTCCGGGTCGATGGCCGTGCCCGCGCCGCCGCCGGTGGCCGCTCCGGCTGCCGTCGCGCCCCCGGTCGCACCGCCGGTCGCGCCCGCGCCCGGGGCGCCGGAGCCTCCCGTACCGCCGCCGCCCGTGGCCGTACCACCGGTGCCGCCGGTGCCACCGCCACCGCCCGTGGAGCCGCCCGAGCCGCCGCCCGAGGCCGAACCACCGCCGCCGCCCTGGGGGACGGTCGGCTTCTTGTCCCCGCCGGTGCCGGTGGAGCACTGGGTGGCACCCTTCCGGTCACAGGCCAGCGGGTACGGGGCGGTCTTGGCGAGGGTGTTGGACCCGTCGGCGGAGAAGGTGGGGTTGTGGCAGTTCTTGATGTTGATGTTCTCGACGTTGACGCCGGGGATCTTCCGTACCTGGGTGAGCCCCGCCTGCACCAGGTTCACCGGCAGCGGCGAGAAGCCCAGTTTGTCGACGTTCTGCTGCCCCTGGCACAGGAAGTAGTAGGCGAACGCGCCGAGTGTCTTGCCCTTGTTGGGGTTGAACTTCCCCTCGACCTTCGTCGGGATGATCATGTAGCTGTAACTGGACAGCGGGTAGTTGCGCCGGTCCTTGCTGTTGTAGACGCCGTCGAGGATCTGGGTCAGGTACTCGGGCGACGAACTGTTGTTGTTGATCTGCGCGTTGAGCAGCGCGACGGCCACGTTCTTCGCCGTCGGCTCGGTGTAGTAGCCGGCCGCGTTGAGCACCTTGACCACCGGGAAGTGAGTGGTCTGGACGGCGTAGGAGTACTCGACATAGGTGATCGTGCCAATGTTGTCCCGCTGGGCGACATACCCCGAGACACCGTTGGACCCGGACTGGGCGACGAAACCGTTGCCCGGCACCAGCGGGTAGTTGGAGGTGGTCCCGCAGGGGGTGCCCCGTCCGGCCTTGGCGCAGTAGCCGTTCCAGATGGAGGGGTACTGCTTGCTCATCCAGGTGGTGAGCTGGGCCGTCGTGCCCGAGCCGTCGGAGCGGACCACCGGGACGATCTTGCGGGCCGGGAGCGACTTGGCCAGGGCCGGGTTGTCGGCCTTGATCGCCGGGTCGTTCCAGAACTTGATGCCACCGGTGAAGATCCTGGCGAGGGCCTCGCCCGACAGCCGCAGGTTGGTGACCCGCTGGTTGCCGATCTTCAGGTTGTACATGAAGGACGTACCGCCGGCCACGATCGGCATGTACGCGTATTTCCTGGAGGGCGGCGAGTCGACGACCCCCGAGTCCTTGATGCCGTACGGGATCTCGGAGACGGCGTAGTCGGCGACGCCGTTGCGGAACTGAGTGCGGCCGTCGGAGGAGCCGGTGCCGGTGTAGGTGACCGTCATGCCGTACTGCTTGACGTTCGCCACCCACTGGTCGAGCGCGTTCTTGCTCCAGGTGGAGCCCACGCCGGAGATCGGGACATAGGTCGCGGCGGCGGCGGGGACGGGCCGGACGAGGGCAAGCAGCACGAGCGTCGCGAGGGCGACGGCCGCCAGGGCGGCGCGTATCGGTCTGCCGGGCAGCGGCGCCGGAAGGGTTCCGGACATCGGGGGGCGACTCCTGTCGGTATGGCGGGGCGGTGGTGGGGGGCTCGGCGGCTCGCCTGTACGGAGTACGGGGTGGCCGGCCCGGCGGGCACGGAGGCCGGGGACGCGGAGGCTCAGTTGCTCAGTTCCTCCACCGGCCCGGGTGGTGGCCCGTCCGTGTCCGTACGCCCTCCTGGCCCGGCGCCCGGCCTGGCCCGGCCGCTCATCCGCTCGGCGTCCCGGCGCGAGGCGAGGACCCTGCGGTGGGTCTGCCGCCGGGTCAGCTCGCCTGGGCCGCGTCCGCCGATGATCCTGGCGACGACGAAGAGCAGCAGGACCAGTCCCATGAGCAGGGCCGCCGCCCCGAAACCGCGGGCGATGAAGTTCGGCTCCGGGGACCGTACGAGTTCGAAGGTGGCCAGCGGCAGCGACACCTGGGGGCCGTGCAGCGGGTTGAGGTTCATGCCGGAGGTGAATCCGGCGGTGAGCAGCACCGGGGAGGTCTCGCCGATCCCGCGCGCCGTACCGAGGATGACGGCGGTGGTCAGCCCGGAGCGCGCGGTGGGCAGCACCACCGTCCACACCGTCCGCCACTGACTGGCGCCCAGCGCGAGGGATGCCTCGCGCAGCGAGCCCGGCACCAGCCGGATCACCACGTCGGAGGCGCGGATGATGATCGGCAGCATCATCACCGAGAGGGCGAGGGACGCCGCGATCCCGGACTTGTCCACGCCGAGGATCAGGATGACGGTGGCGTAGATGAACAGGCCGGCGACGATCGACGGCAGCGCGGTCATCGCCTCGACGATGGTCCGTACGAACCGGGCGTAGGCGCCCGGGACTTCGCTGAGGAAGACCGCGCAGGCCAGCCCGAGCGGCACGGTGATGGTCAGGGCGATCACCATGTGCTCGACCGTCCCGGCGATGGCGTGCAGCATGCCGCCGCTGGTGAGCGGCTGGACGGGTCCGGTGACGGACATGTCCTCGGTGAAGAAGTTCAGATGCGGCAGCGCGGACCGGCCGCGCCACAGGGTGTAGACGACGACGAAGAGGAGCGCGCCGACCACCAGTACGGCGAGGCTGTGGGCGATGACCGCGGCGACGCGGTCCCGTACGGCCATGGCGTTCTCCGAGAAGGAGACCAGGACGGCGTACAGGCCCACGAAGAACAGATAGGCGACCACGACGAAGCCGAGCGGCCCGTCGAACGGCGCGATCCGGGTGAACAGCACCACGGTCAGCCCGAGCGCCGCGGCCAGGGCGCCGAGCAGCGCGCGGACGTCGCCCGCGCGCACGGTGGAGGTGGAGCGGCGGGCCTCGGGCCTGCCGGTGTCCTCCGGTGGTCCGGGGCGGACGGTGAGGGGGGCCAGGGGCTCGGGCACAGGGCTGGTCCGATTCGTTTCGTGCTTCGTCAAATGCGGGGGCCGCGTCTGCGGCGCGTGCGTGTACGGCGTCGTCATCTCAGGCCTCCGTCCCGGCACCCGAGCGGCTGCGGGCCACGATCGAGGAGGCGACGAAGTTGACGACCAGCGTCATCAGGAAGAGTGCGAGCCCGGCCGCCATCAGCGCGGACATGCCGAAGTCGCTGGCGGAGCCGTACCGCAGGGCGATCAGCGAGGAGACCGAGTTGGTGCCGTTCTCCAGGATCCGCGGCTGGATCACGAAGGACGGCGAGATGATCATGTAGACCGCGATCGTCTCGCCCAGCGCCCGGCCGAGGCCGAGCATCGTGCCGCCGATGACACCGCCGCGCCCGAAGGGCAGGACGACGGTCTTGATCACTCCCCACCGGGTCGCCCCGAGCGCGTACGCCCCCTCGCGTTCGCCGACGGGCGCCTGGAAGAAGGTCTCGCGCATCACCGAGCAGGCGATCGGCGTGACCATGAGCGCCACCACGATCCCGGCGATGAAGGTCGAGGAGGTGTAGACGGTCATGGGGGCCAGCGGGTCGCCCGGGTCGGCGCCGTTGACCTTGAAGACCGGGATCCAGGAGAAGTAGGTGGAGATCCACCGCGAGAGCCCGACGATGTGGGACTGGAGGAAGAAGGCCCCCCAGAGCCCGTACACCACGCTGGGTACCGCGGCCATCAGGTCGATCAGGCTGACCATGGTCCGGCGTATGCGCCGGGGCGCGTACTCGGAGATGTACAGCGCCGTGCCCGTGGCGAGCGGCAGCGCGAAGGCGATGGCGACGAGCCCGATCAGCACGGTGCCGGTGAGGACGGCCGCGATGCCGAAGTGATGGGAGTCGGGCTCCCAGGCCTGGGTGGTGATGAACGAGCCCTTGGCGACCCGCAGCGCCTCCCAGGCGCGGTAGCCGAGGAACGTGCCGACCAGCAGCATGATGATGAGCACCACGCCGCCGCTGCCCCGGGCGAGGCCGCGGAAGAGCTGGTCGGGCAGTCCGGCGGAGCGCTTGATCGGCCGCGGCTGGTCGGGCGCCCCGGGGGCGGGCGTGGGAACGGGTGCCGTGATCGTCATCGTGCACCCGCGCCGGCGGCGCGCGCCTTCGTGGAGTCCGGCTTCGTGGAGTCCGGCCGTACCCTCGGCGGCCGGTCACCGGGCGGTTGGGGCTGACGCCTCGCCGAGAGGGGGACCAGACCCGCCGCGAGGTGCGCTTCGGGGACGGCCTTCACAAAGTTCCCCAGGCTGTACTGGCACTCGCGCTGACGCTGGTACGAGCGGCTGGAAACCGCTATCGCCCGCCCGTCCAGGTCGAGCCGCCAGATCCACAGCCCGCTGGCCTCGGAGACCGTGATGACCGGCCGGGTCCTGGCCATGCCGGCACGCAGGGACTCCACGGCGGCACGGCAGGCGGCCAGACCGGGCTGGCTGTCACAGGCCTGGCCGAGACCGCGGTTGTTCGCGCCGAGAAGGCGCCACACCACCGAGACGGTGCCCGTCTCGGCGTCGGTTCTCGGTACGAACAGAAAGCGCGGGTGATTCATGGCCCAGCCCCCCTCCCGGCGCCGCTCCGGCGTCCGGCAGATATTGGCCGATTCCCATCATCGGCCGACCTGACCCTCACGGAGTGCGGAAGAGCGGCGGGCACGGATGAGTGAACACCGGACATCTGAAAAGGGAACGAGGTGTGCAGGGGCCGCACAAGAGAGGGGGTCCTGGAGTGTGGGGCGGCGTTCGTCCACCGTCCGCTCACCGTAGGGCCAGGGGGACGGCTGAGGGAACGGCTGAGGCCCGGCAAACCGCTGACGGTCTGCCGGGCCCCGACTGTCTTGATCCTTACGGTGCTGCGTCGATCACTAGGGGGTGATCCGGAACGCGTCGATCATGCCGACCGAGGTGCTCCGGTTGACGACCCGGATGGTGTGCTGCCCTCGCGAGAGGCCCGTCTTCTGCCAGACGGTCTGCTGGACCTGCCGGGCGCCGGAGATTCTCAGATCCACCGTCGCCTGGAAGGCGTTGTCCAGATAGACATCCACCGTCCCCATGTCCCCGTTGCGTTCGGAGAGGTACTGGATCCCGGTGCCGGTGAAGGTGTACTGCGCCGTCGCGCCCACCGTGGTGCTGTGGTGGGTGTCGTCGTTGTAGTCGCCGTAGCCCCGCCCGGTGGTGAGGTGCCAGTTGCTGTCGTACGTCACCGAGGTGTTGTTCACCATCGGGTTGGGCGTTGTGCCGAGCCCGAGCGTGGAGTTGGTGCCGGAGAGGGACTTGGCGTCCTGGTTGGCCGTCCCGGTGAGCCGGGTGGAGGTGTACGAGCTGAGCGGCTTGGCGGTGCGCTCGACGACGTACACCGTGTTGGCCGAGGTGCTCAGCGCGAATTCGGCGGCGCTGGTGGTGAGGACGGTCGCGTTGTCGGAGACGCGGCGGACGCGGACCTCCTGTGTCCCCCAGGGATTCACGACGCGGGTGCTGTTGCCGTACTGGCTCTTCAGCCCGACGTATTTGATCTCGCCGGCCTCGCGCTCCGAGCTGACCAGGAATCCGCCCTTGGCCATCAGGCTGAATTTGCCGACGAAGCTGGAATCACTGGGCACGGCCGGGAAGACACGGATCTTGTCGTTGTACGACTGGAGCAGCGACTCGTTCATCGCCGAGAGGTGCACACCGAGATACTCGAAGACACCATTGGTGTTGGAGGTCAGGCCGTTCGGATAGTTCTGGTACTGGCGCAGCATGGTCTTCATGCCCTGGAACGTCTGGTCGCCGAGCCCGAGCCGGGCCGCCTGGACCGCGTCGTTCGCCCAGACATTGCCGTACGGGAACGGCCGGGCGTTCCAGGTGTTGATGGCCTTCTGCTGGTCGGGGTAGCCGATTCCGGTGCGGTCGTACGGCCAGATGATCTCGGCCGCGACATTCTCGTTGTTACGGGTCTGGGAAATCGGCGGGGTGTGCGGCAGATACACGTTGGAGTCCGCCGGGTACGCGATCAGGTTGTCCACGATCCGCTGCCACTGCGGCCGGAGGTCGGCGTCGAGCCCCAGCTCCGCGCCGACCTGGATGGCCAGCGGGAACACGGTGCGTACGGCGGCCAGGTCCGTGATCGCGTTCGGCACGTTCCAGTAGGTCTCGTGCGAATTGGACGTGGCCACGTAGTACTGGCCGGTGCCGCTGTTGTACGACAGTTTCGCGGCGTAGAACTTGGCGACCTCACGCAGGAACGGATAGGCCGTGTTCCGCAGGTAGTTGTTGTCGTTGGTGTACTTGGCCTGCAGATACATGTTGTACGCGGCTTCGGCGCCGGTCGACCAGATGTTCTTGGTGTAGTCGCTGTTGATCGTGCCCCGGGCATTGCCGTCCCAGCCCATGGTCTCCGGGACCCAGAGGCCGTCGACGTTGTATCTGGTCTGGGTGTACGCCTTGAGCGCGTTGAAGTTCCGGCTGTACAGGCGGTTGAATCCCTCGAAGAGATCGGCGTGGTTGGAGGCCAGGAACGAGTTGTAGACGTCCCGTTGGTTCCAGAACCAGTACGAGTTGCTCCACTTCGTATTGTCCCCGGTGGCCCGGAACGTTCCGTTGATGAAGTGGAAGGGATAGTTGCCGTAACCGCCGGCGGCGATCATATAGGTGCTGAGGTAGTAGACGTTCTCCATGTAGTCCGCTTCACGGGACCCGTTGGAGTACTGCACGAACGACTTCTCCCAGAACGCGTGCCACCAATTGCGGTAGTTGTTCAGGGTGTTCGTGTATCCGGTGTTCTTCACCGAGTTCAGGGCGTTCTTGGCCTGGGTGACCGAATTGTGGTTCGGGGCGTTCAGCCGGCTGCTGGCGGTGAACCAGATCGTGTAGCTGTTGGACGGCGTGATCGTCAGCCGCACCTTGCGCCCGTCGATGACCTGCGCGTTGTACGCCGCGCCCTCCACGGTCGCCGCGAGGGTGTACCCGAAGTTCTGCGGGTCGGCCTGGCCCCGGCTCAGCCCGGCGCCCGTGGAGTCCGCGTAGGTGGAGACGGTCTTCCAGGTGTCCAGGTTGGGCACGTCACCGCTGTTCCCGAGCCCGGCCACATCCCACAGGCTCAGATCCAGCGAGATGTTCGACACCCCGCTCCGGGTGTCCTCCACATGGATGCCCATCACCTCGGAGTTGGGCGACCCCATGACGGTGACGGTCCTGTTGTTGTCGTACTTGGTGGTGAGCGTCCCGTCGTACAGCGAGAGGCGCTGCTGATATGTGGTGTACCCGCTGTCCATCGCCGGCGTTGTGGCGAGATTCAGCAGCCCGGCGCCGAACGCGGTCTGCTGCGAGGTGTCGACTCCGGACACCTGCATGGACAGACCGTTGTTCTGCCACGCCATGGCACCGATCTTCCCGTTCCCGACGGTCAGCCCGTAGTCGGGATTGGTGTTGGGCCGGTTGTAGACGATGTCGTGCTTGGACAGATAGCTGCCGTAGTCCACATTCAGCGCACCGGTCGCGTTGCTGAACGCGGCATCGGTGGTGGAAGCCACCGCCGGCCCACCGGCGAGACCGGCCAGCAGACAGACGGCGGCGAGGACGAAGACGACTAGTCGGTTGGGTCTCATCGTGTGTCACTCCCACGAGTGGCGAGGCGGCGCCGGAAGGCGCAGGGGAACTTCAGATGCGTGACGTACGCGATGGCGCGTTGATCCATGAAGCAACAAGGTGACATGTTCGCAACACGCAGTGAACATCGGAGGTTTCCCCCGTCAAGCCTCTCGACACAACTAATCCCCGGCCGAGCACACACATTGATCGGACCACCGCCGGGTCACCGCCGAACCACCAACAGAGAAGCTCTGCCGGATGCGTTCCGGCAGAGCTTCGGGGGCTGGGGTTCTCGGTGGGAGCGGGTCAGGAGAGGCGCAGTACGGTGCCCTCGCCGTTGGCGGAGAGGACGAGCGCGCCGTCCGGAGTGAGGGCCAGGCCCGCGAACTGGCGTGGCGGCGCCGGGATTCCGGGCGGCGGGGGCGGGGTGGTACGGGTGATGCCGGGCGGCAGACCCACCGCCAGGTTTTCGGCGTCCACCCGCGTTTCGCCCGTGGTGAGGGAGATGGTCCGCAGCCGGCGGTGTGCCACCTCCACCGTGAACAGTTCGTCGCCGCGGATGACCAGTCCCTGGGGTGCGCCGAGGCCGTCCGCCACCGTCACCGGGACCCCGTCGTCCAGCCGGAGGACCGCCCCCGCGTGGTCGTCGCTGGCATGGCAGCGTCCCTCGTCGTCGAACGCCACGTCCACCGGGTGGTCGAGCCCCTCCACGAGGACGCTCACGGTGTCGGACGAGTCGATCCGTACGATCCGGCCCGCGCCCGTCTCGGCGACCACCAGCGAGCCGTCAGGGGCGATCGCGATGCCGGTGGGGCCGGTCAGGCCGGTGGCCCGTACCCGCGAGGTCTTCCGTACGGGGTCGTACGTACGCACCTCGCCGATCTGCGTGGTGAGGTGCAGGACCGGGCCGTCCGCGGTGACGCCGTGGACGAAGGGCAGCAGTTCATGGGTGGTCACGGCGCCCGAGCCGTCCGGGCCCGCCAGACTGAAGTGGTCCGCCGCGTACACCGTGCCGCCGAGGTCGACCGTCACCCCGAAGGGCCCGTCGAACCCGCGCCGGACGATCTCCCGCGTCCGCCCGTCGGCGTGCATCTCCGTGACCCCGCCGCTGGCGTAGCTGGAGACGTACATCCGGTTCTCCGCGTCGAACGCCGCGTTGTCCAGCCCCGCGACACCCGTCGTGACGACCGTCCGCACTCCGGTGGCGAGATCGATCCGGGTCACGATCCCGGCCTGGCCCCGCGACAGCACCACCAGGACGCCGCCGCGGTCGAACCGTACCGCCACCGGGTCGTGCACATCCTTCGCGACCAGTTCGGGCACCCCGCCGTCCGGGGGGATCCGCCACACCTCGTTGGCCATCATGTGCGGGTAGTACAGGAAGCCGTCCGGGCCGAGCTGCATCGCGTTGCCCCAGGCCAGCCCGTCGGTGAGCACCACCGGGTCACCGCCGTCCGGGAACAGCTCCATCAGCCGGCCGTTGCCGCGCATCTCGTTGACGAAGAGGCGGTCGCCGACGCAGGTGATGCCGTTGGGGACCCGCACCGCGTCGGAGACCAGGGTGTACGCGCCCGAGGGGTCCCGGCGCCACACCCTGCCCGGGGTCAGGTCGGCGATGTACATCGAACCGTCCGCCCCGAAGGCCAGATCGTCCGGCGCCTCGACCGGGCTGTCCAGCGCCACCACCACCTCGACATCCCCCGAGACCGGGTCCACCGCGCTGATCTGCCCGGCGATGAACTGCGCGACGTACAGCCGCCCGTCGGGGCCGAAGGTCACACCGTTCGAACCCCACAGCCGGTTGGGCGGGTTGAGCCTCGCCGTGTCCCAGCGCCTGCTTGTGGCCTGCCACTGGCCGGTCTCGTCGTACCGGCTGGGTCGAGTCACGCTTCCCCACCCCGCTTGACGCCCGCCCCGGCACTCGCCGCTGAACAGACAGTCGTCCGACCGGTCATCCGACGATCACCTCGCCCATGTCCCCGTCCGTCCGCCAGCGGGCGATCAGTTCGTGGAACTCGATCGGCCCGCCCCCGTACGACTCGCTCCGCCCGGACGGCCTCCCCTCGTTGTTGTAGTAACCGGGCGTGCACTCGGCGAGGAACCGCTCCGCGTTCCGCGCCTTCGCCCGGATCGTCGCCACCCACGCCGCCTGCGCCTCGGCCGTCGGCTCGACATAGCGGGCCTGCCGCTTGCGCGCCTCGGCCACCACCTCGGCGACATGGAGCGCCTGCTCGTCCAGAACGTGCACGAAGTTGACGGAGACCGCGTTCTGCAGGGTGCCGAGGTGGAAGAAGTTGGGGAACCCGTGGCTGTAGAAGCCGTGGAGGGTCTTCGGACCGTCCTTCCAGGCCTCGGCCAGTGTGATCCCGCCCCGGCCCCGGACGTCGAGTCCGGCCCGCTCGGCCGGCGGAACGCCGATGTCGAAGCCGGTCGCGAAGATCACGCAGTCGACCTCGTACGGGACACCGCCCACCACCACGGCGTTCTCGGTGATGCGCTCGACGCCCTGCCCGGCCGTGTCGACGAGCGTCACATTGGGACGGTTGAACGTGGGCAGATAGGTGTCGCTGAAGGTGGGCCGCTTGCACATGTAGCGGTACCAGGGCTTGAGCGCCTCGGCCGTCGCCCCGTCCTCGACGGTCGCGTCCACCCGGGCGCGTATCTCGTTCATCTTGGTGAAGTCGGCCAGCTCGGCCAGCCGTCCCAGCTCCTCGGGCGGGACCTCGGAGTCGCCTCCTCCCGGTACGAAGGTCTGGAGCAGCCGGGCGCTCGTCGTCCAGCCGTCCGCGACCAGGTCCTCCTCGGCTCCGCCACCGGCCACATGCGCGAGGAAGTTGTCCCGGCGGCGGCGCTGCCAGCCGGGCGTGACCGAGGCGGCCCACTCCGGATCCGTGGGGCGGTTGGCGCGTACGTCGACCGAGGAGGGCGTGCGCTGGAAGACGTACAGATGTCGCGCGTCCCGTCCCAGGGGCGGTACGCACTGGATGGCGGTCGCGCCGGTGCCGATGACGGCGACGCGCTTGTCGGCGAGCTTGTGCAGATTGCCGTCCGCGTCGCCGCCGGTGTAGCCGTAGTCCCAGCGGCTGGTGTGGAAGGTGTGGCCGCGGAAGTTCTCGATGCCCGGAATGCCCGGGAGCTTCGGCCGGCTGAACGGCCCGCTGGAGACGACCACGTACCGCGCCGCCATCCGGTCGCCGCGGTCGGTGTGAACGATCCACTCGTGGTCGGTCTCGTCCCAGTGGAGCCGCGTCACCTCGGTCTGGAAGCACGCGTCGTCGTACAGCTCGAACTTCCGCCCGATCGCCTGCGCGTGCTGCCGGATCTCCTCGCCCGGCGCGTACTTCCAGCGCGGCATGTAGCCGACTTCTTCGAGCAGGGGCATATAGATGTACGACTCGATGTCGCACTGGACACCCGGATACCGGTTCCAGTACCAGGTTCCGCCGAAGTCCCCGGCCTTCTCGATCACCCGGATCCGTTGCACACCCGCCTGGCGCAGCCGCGCGCCGGCGATCAGACCGCCGAAGCCGCCGCCGATGATCACGGCGTCGACGCGGTCGTTCAGCGGCTCACGGCCGAGCACCGGCGTTGTGTAGGGGTCGTCGACGTAGTAGCCGAACGCGCCGGTGGTGCGCTGGTACTGCTCACTGCCCTCGGGGCGGATACGGCGATCGCGCTCGGCCCGGTACCGGGCGCGCAGGGCGTCGGGATCGAACCCGAGGCCCTCGGGGGTTGAGGCGTGGGGGGTGGACATGCGTTCCTCTCAGCGGTCGCGGAGCGGGACAGAGGCTGTGCTCATGCAACCGGAACGGCCTGACACCCCCCGGCCAGTTGCCTGACGGCAGGCTGACATGAGGAAGGTCACATGTCCGGGCCGGCCGCAGCGCCCGAGGCGGTCTCGGCGCCCGGGCCGGCCTCAGTGCCCGAGGCGGTCTCAGCGTCCGAGCCAGTAGCCGAAGCCCCGGCGGGTGTGGATCAGTCCGGGTTCGTCCTGGTCCTGGTCCACCTTGTGCCGGAGCCGGGAGACGAGCTTCTCGATCGCGTTGTCGGCACGGCTCTCGCCCCAGACATGCCGGCAGATCTGTTCCTTCGACAGGACCCGTTCCGCGTTGACCAAGAGGTGGCGTAACAGCCGGTATTCCGCGGGCGTCAGATCCAGCGCCCGCCCGCCGCGCCTGGCCCGGCAGGTGGCGTCGTTCAGGACGAGATCCCCGTACCGCGGTGCCCGCTCCAGCCGTTCCGGGCCGCGGGCGCGCAGTAACACCTGTGCCCTGGCGAGGACTTCGGCGATCCGGAGCGGTTGGGTGACATAGTCGGCGAGGCCCAGGCCCAGTTCGGGGACGAGCCTGCCCAGGGATTCACAGGCGGTGAGGAACAGTACGGGCGGCCGGTCGGCGGGGGCGACGCGCGGGTATCCGGTGAAACCGTCCGACTCGGCCAGTGTCGTGTCGATGACCACCAGATCGGACGGGTGCTCCGCGAACCGCACCACCGCCTCGGGGATGGTGCCCGCCGTGCCGACCTGATAGCCCGCCAGTTCCAGGGTCGTCGAGAGCAGTTCGGTCGTCCCGGGATCGTCGACGACGACCAGGATGCGCTGCCCGTCCCCGCGAACCGGCGAAGCGATCCCACTGATGCTTCCATTGATGCTTCCAGGCATGGAAAGACCATTCGTGTGTGCCCGCTCGGTCACTGCCCGCCGGTGCCGGTCGCGGCCTCAGGCGGGGTGCTGCGCCCCGTCGTCCTCCGGCGCAGGGGCCGTTCGAGGGGCCGGTCGAGGGGCCTGTCCGGGGGCGCGGTCGAGGCCCTCTTCGTCGGCGTGGGTGATGAAGTCGTCGACCATCCGGTTGAACAGGGTCGCGAGCTGCCGCAGATCCTCCGGTGACCAGGCGGCCAGCGCCACCTGCATCGCCCGGCAGCTCGCCTCACGGACGCGCTCGACCGTCTCCCGGCCGGACGGGGTGAGCTGGATGCGCTGCGCCCGGCGGTCGTCGGGGTCCGGTACGCGGATCACATAGCCGGCCTTCTCCAGGTGCTGCACCTGCCGGGTGATGTGCGAGGCCTCCACGCCCAGCCGCGCCGCCAGTTCGCCGGGGCGGAGCGGATCGGACTCGACGATCTGCCGCAGGAGCGCCACGGCGGCCCGGTCCAGCGGCACTCCGGCCATGGCCATCAGCCGGTCGTGCTGCTTGACCCGCCCGGTGAGATAGGCGATACGGGTGAAGGCGCGCTCGATCCCGGCCGTGTCCGGCGAGACGGGGGCGGCTGCCGGCGGCGGTGTGGACATACACCCACGCTAGCAGGCAATTGCCTGACTCAAGCAATCTTGCCAGGGCCCCATCTACTTGATTGACTCAATCAACTCAGCCGTCGGGCAACTCACAAGCAGCCAGGAAGCAAGGAGCATCCATGAGCAGCGGCACCGGTCTTCGCACCGGCCTTCAAGGGCGCAGTGTCATCGTCACCGGGGCGGGCTCGGGCATCGGCAGGGCCGCGGCCCTGCGGTTCGCCGGGGAAGGCGCGCGGGTCACGCTCGCGGATCTCAACCGCGAGTCCGTCGAGCGGACCGTACGGGAGGTGGAGGCCGCGGGAGGCACGGCCCGGGCGGTCGTCGGCGATCTCGGCGACCAGGAGGTGGTGGATCAGGTCGTCGCGACGGCGGTGGACGCCTTCGGCAGCTTGGACGTCCTGGTGAACAACGCCGGGATCATGGACCGGATGTCGGCCCTCGGGGAGACCGACGACGCCGAGTGGGAGCGGGTGATACGGGTCAATCTGACGGCCCCGTTCCTGCTGACCCGGGCCGCCCTGCCGCACATGCTGGCCGCGGGCGGCGGCTCCATCGTCTTCACCGCGTCCGAGGCGAGCCTGCGCGGCAGCGCGGCCGGCGCCGCGTACACCGCGTCAAAGCACGGTGTCGTGGGGCTGACGAAGTCCCTCGCCGTGATGTACCGGAAGGAGGGAATCCGCGCCAACGCCATCGCCCCCGGCGCCACCGCGACCAATATCCGGGTCGACGCCCAGGGCGGGTCCCACGGCCCGGGCACCATCGGCCCGTACGTCGCCCTCGCCGGCAAGGTGGCCGCGGCGGAGGAGCAGGCCGCCGCCATCGTGTTCCTGGCCTCCGACGCGGCGAGCAACATCAGCGGCGCGATCCTGCCCGTCGACAACGGGTGGTCAGCGATCTGAGCGACCGCGCGGCCGAGCCGCGGGCCGGGCCGGGCCGATCGGCGGGCATGCCTGGGTGACGGGCACGCCTGGCTGACGGGCGCGGCCGAGCGGTCGGCACGCCCGAGCGGCGGGCACGTACGGAAGCCGGTGTTCTCGGAGCCTGAACTCTTGAGAGGATCGGCGGTATGGACAAGCCCACGCACTTGATCGAGTTCGAGACGATGGTGCTCGGGCGGCACATCTATCTCAACACCCCCCGGTCGCGCGGGGGCGACGGCCGACTGGACCGCAGCGCATACATCCTGCTCAGCCGGATCCTGATGGAAGGCCCCATGTCCATCGGGCAGTTGAGTGACGCCTTCGGCCTGGACGCCTCCACCCTCAACCGGCAGACCGCCGCGATGCTGCGTGCCGGGCTGGTCGAACGCATTCCGGATCCGGAGGGCGGTATCGCCCGTAAGTTCCGCGTCACCGCCGAGGGCGAGCGCCGCCTCGACACACACCGGGCGGAGAGCGTCCGGGGCCTGGAGAAGGTGGTGGCCGACTGGACTCCGGAAGAGGTCGCGGCCTTCGCCGCGTATCTCAAGCGCTTCAACGCGGGGATCGAACACCTCGACGGACGGCCCTGGCCCCGGCCGTGAGCCATGCCCACGCCCGCATGAGCCATGCCCCCGCCCGCCCCGCGGCGTGCGCACGCGCCGCGTCGCGCCGGCCGGGTGGCGACGTACGGGCCGGGTCCCCCGTGCCGGCCCGCGTCACCTCGTACCCGGGTCGGAGGTCCAGACACCGCCGGAGAGGCCGTACGGCGAGTCGTTGGCGATCCGGACCGCGTCGTCCTCGTCCTCGCACGAAGCTCGATTTAACTGGTTAGTTAAAACGTAGCTCGGGCGGTCGGTCGACGCAAGGAAGGTTGAATACGGCGCGTGACTACGCCATGACAAACCACTGCCCGCAGCCCGGCAGATACGGCGCCCGGGTCAGACCCGGGCAGGCCGAGGCGCGGCGGGAAGGTACGTGCAGTTACGGGCAGCCACGGAGCCCAGGTCAGCCCCGCGAGTCCCCCGCGGCCCGCGGTGGCCGGACGAGGCGGCCGACCGAGACCACGATCGAGTGCCGGTGGAGGGCCGCCAGCTCCGCGTCACCGGCCGCACGGCCCTCCGGAGACCCGTCGCTCCAGGCGGCGGACAGCACAAGGATCAGCGTGAGCAGCGCATGGGCGGGCATACCGGCGTCGACCAGGCCCGCGGACTGGGCGGCCGAGAGCTTCCGCAGCTTGTCCCGGGTCGCCCCGTACGCGACGGGCAGCACCTCGTCGGCCGGCCTCTCCAGAGCGTGCCAGCGGGCCAGCCGGATCAGATGCGGGTGGGCGACGTAGAAGTCGAACAGGGCCCCGGCGTAACCGGGCAGGTCCTCGGCGTCGAAGGGCGCGGCCTCCAGCAGTTCCTCGATGGCGGCCTGGTAGACCGTGTCGAAGAGCTGCTCCTTGTTGCCGAAGTACACGTAGATCAGGTTCTTGTTCGCCGACGCCGCCGCGGAGATGCGGTCCACCCGGGCACCCGCGATCCCGTACGTGGCGAACTCCTGCGTCGCGGCCTGCAACAGGCGCGCCTTCGTGGCATCGGACTTCTTCACCATGTGTCCAATTTAGCCGCCTGACTAACCGGATCCTTATGCAGCCCATGTACCCTGGCCCTCAAATCTAACTGATCGGTTAGATCGTCGTCGAGAAGGACGAGGCGTACCGCGTGAAGGTTGTCATCTACGGTTCGTCCGGCATGGTCGGTCACGGCGTCCTGCGGGCCTGCGTGCTGGACGAGGGCGTCAGCTCCGTACTCCTGGTGAGCCGCCGGCCCACCGGCCCGCACCCCCGAAGGTCACCGAGATCGTGCACGACGACTTCACGGACTTCTCGGCGATCGAGGACGAACTGGCGGGCGCGGACGCGTGCTTCTACTGCCTCGGGGTGTCGTCGGCGGGCCGCGGTGAGGCGGAGTACACCCGCATCACCTACGACTACACCCTGGCCGCCGCCCGCTCCCTGGTGCGGGTCAGCCCGGGCCTGGTCTTCATCTATGTCTCGGGCGAGGGCACCGACAGCGAGCAGCGGGCACGGGCGGCCTGGGCACGGATCAAGGGCCGCACGGAGAACGACCTGGCCGCCCTGAACCTGCGCGCCCATATGTTCCGCCCCGGCTACATCCAGCCCCGCCACGGCGCCCGGTCCCGCACCCCGCTCTACCGCCTGCTCTACGCCGCCACGTCCTGGCTGTACCCCGTACTCCACAAACTGGCCCCGGCCCACACGACCACCACGGACCACCTGGCCCAGGCGATGCTGACGGTGGCCCGCACCTCCGCCGATTCCCCCCGGATCCTGACGACCCCCCAGATCAACACCCTGGCCACCAAAACCCCACCGCTCCCCCACTGACCTCCGGCACTGGCGTCGCTCACAGGCCGCCGAGCAGCGCGCGGGCCCGGCCTCCCGAAGGGGGCCGGGTCCGGGGAAAGCCTGGTCAGAGACGCTTCGCGCTGCGGAGTGTGGCGGCGTAGTAGCCGTTGCCGTCGAGGCGGGAGGTGCCGCCCTTGTCGCCGATCGTCGGGCCGTTGGCCTCTTCACGGCTGGATATGAAGATCTGGTGGCCGTCCGTGTCCGTGCCCAGGTACATGCCGGTGTGGTCCAGGCGGGACTTCGTCCTGGCGTCGAGCTTGAAGAAGACCAGGTCGCCGGGCTGGAGGACGCTGATGGACTTCGGGCGCTCGTAGCGCGGCTCGGGGCCCGACAGCTTGATGATGTCGACGCCCGCCTTCGAACGCGCCATGCCGTTGGCCGTGCGCGGCAGGCCGTCACCCGTGTCGTCGGACGCCATCAGCGGATAGCGGCCGCGGTAGCCGAACACCGTACGGATGAAGCCAGAGCAGTCGATCGAGCGGTAGCGCGCGGCCTGCGGCTCCTTCACTGTGCCGTCGCGGAAGGTGTACGGAATGCCGAGGTAGTCGTAGAAGTCGGACTCCTCCAGGCGCAGGTCGTTGCCCTCGCTGCCCTCCGGGTTCAGCGGCCCGAAGCTGGCGTCGCCCGCGTACGGTACGCCCTCGTCGTCCTTCTTGACCGGCGCGCCCTCCACGTACTGGAAGGCGAACGCGAAGAGGTCGTCCTCCTCGCTGCCGTAGTACTCCTTGAACCAGTCCTTGAACCACTGCTCCTTCTCGGCGCCCTTCGTCCACGCCTCCGGCATCAGCCGCACCCAGTTCTCGGTGACCACCCGGGACGACGTGTTGGCCGGCTCGTCGAACGTACGGCTCGGACCGGTGAGGGTCGCCGTACGCGCGCCGTCGGTGAACGAGGCGAGGATGTCGCCGTCGCCGCCGCGCAGCACTGAGCGGTCCGGGTTCTTGAGCCGCTCCCAGGTCTGCTCGCCGGAGGTGTTCCCGGCCCCGGTCTTCAGGTTGGGGATGTCGGTGATGGCCTGGACGGCGGGCGCCTTGGCCTGCTCGTCCTTGCGGAGTTCGACGGTGAGGTACGCGCTGCCGGCCAGCAGCGCGATGACGGTCACGCCGTGCAGGACGGGGCGGCCGCGCTTGGACTTGGCACTCATGAGGATGGGGCTCCCGTGGGTGGGCGGGTCAGGCGGACGGCAGGGCGCCGAGCAGGATGCCCGCGGTCAGGACGACATAGGCCGTGAGCGTGACCGTGCCGGTGGCGAGGATGGTCGCGCCCTTGGGCTGGCGTACGAGCTGGTACGCGATGAGGCCCGGCACGATGAAGCCGAGCGTCTGGTTCGCGTACATCAGCGGGAATTCGAGCGACAGCACGATCATCACGGTGCCCTGGAGCAGGACACCGATCAGGACGACCGCCGAGAACAGGCGCTTTCCGTAGAGGATCACAAAGCGCTGGACGAGCAGCGTGGTCACATACGTCAGTACGGTCACGCCGACGACCATGGCGGCGCGCTGGAGATCCTCGACAAGGGTCAGCGCCAGCCAGCCGGGCGTGATCATGCCACCCGGGGAGAGATTGGTCGTGAGATAGCAGACCAGGGAGAACATCAGGCCCAGACCGATGCCGATCGCGGCGATCTCGGGGGTGAGGACTGCGGGGATCAACGGGGTTCTCCTGGGTTCTGCGGCGCGACGGAGTGCGGAGGGTTCGGGTGCGTGGCGTTCGGGTGCGTGGGGTTCTGCGGGTACTCGGGGTGGTGGGGCTGCTGGTGGGGCGCGGGGCGCTCGGCCGGGTCACTGGAACCGCCGGAGGCGTTGCCGGGGACACCGGAGGCGTTGCCGGGACCGCCCGGGATGCCGGAGGCGCCGGAATCGTCCGTCGCCGTCACCGGCATCCGGGCCGGTTCGAACAGACCGCGCTCCCGGGGCGGCCCGGCGGCCGGACGCTGCTGGTAGCGCTGTTCGTACGCCTCGGGGTACCGCTGGTACGGGTCGAGCCGCGGCGCATACCGGGGCAGCGCCAGCGTCTCGTCGTGCCGCGGATGCGGGTTCGGGTCCGGCTGTGCGTGCGGGTGCGAGCCGGGGTGCTGATCCGGCGTGGGTACGGGTCCGGCGGGCGCGGGACCGGCGGGCAGCTCCCGGGCCGGTACGGCGCCGGTCGGTACGGGTCCGGCGGGCAGCTCCCCGGCCGGTACGGGACCGGCCGGTACGGGACCGGTGGATACCGGACCAGTGGGTACGACCGGGATGGCGACGGTGTCCGACACCTGGTCCCCCGCCGGGCCCAGCGCCGGAAGCTGAGATTCCGGCCCGTGCCCCCGCACCTGCCCCGGAGCCTGGCCCTGCACCTCGCCCTGCACCTGCCCGAGCCCCTGTCCCTGAGCCCGCGAGCCACCGGCACCCGGGCCACCGGCGCCCGGACCACCGGCACCGGCCCCCGGCCCCTCCGGACCTCCCGGCCCCGCGGCCCCGTCCGCCTCGTCCACCGTCTCGTCCGGCGGCAGCTCCGCGAGATGCTCCAGCAGCAGCTCCCCCTGCCCATGGATATTGCCGATCGCCACCAGCGACGAGTCCGGCCCGAGCATCCCGAGCAGCTCCCGCATGAACTCCTCGGGATCCCGCTTGTCACCGCCCAGATCCACCGCCCGCGACCGCCACTCCCCCGGAATCGCGTCGATCGCGCTCTTCGCCGGGTGGCCGATCACAAAGACCTTCTCCGGCTGGAGTTCGGGAATGATCTCGCCCATCTGCCCGTTGCGCTCGACCCGGTCGGGACGGCAGTTGATGACCACGTGCAGCGGACGGTTGATCGCGCCCAGATCCAGCAACTGATTGATGTTCATCAGCGTCGACTCGGGGTCGTTCGCCGCGAAGACGTTCGCGAACCGCAGCCGCTTGCCGTCCGGCGTGAGGTAGCGCTCCACGGACAGCACACCCGGGTCCGGCGGCGCGTCGTACATCCCCTGGAGCGCCGTCTCCCGCGCCACGCCCAGCAGTTCGGCGACCTTCAGCGCGATGGCCACGTTCTCCTTGAACGTGAACCAACTGAAGCCCCGCAGCTCCTCGTCGGTGACCGTCTCCGGGTCCGCGTAGATCAGTTGGCAGTTACGGGCGTCCGCCTCCTCCTGGAGGATCGCGAACCGGTCCTTCTCCGCGGTGACGCAGATCCCGTCCTCCGGCATCGAGCGGGACAGCGAGCGCGCCACGTCGTCGAGGGTCGGGCCCATCTCGGCGAGGTGGTCCTCGCGTACGTTGCAGAGCACCCCGATCGTGGACCGGATCAGCTTCGACTGATTGATCTCCTGGAGCGCCGGCATGACGGCCATGCACTCGATCACCAGCGCGTCGGGGTTGTACGCGGCGGCGCGCCGTACGATCCCGATCTGCTCCACCACATTGGCGATGCCGAACTTGCGGTAGACCGGCTCCTCGGTCGCGTCCGGGTGGATGAAGCGGGCCGCCGTGCCGGTGGTCTTGGCGACCGTGATCAGCTCACCGCCGCGCAGCGCGCCCGCGCACAGCCGGGTGATGGAGGACTTGCCGCGGATTCCGTTGACCAGGACGCGGGTCGGGATGCGGTTCAGGTTGGCGAAGTGCCGTGCCTGCTCCACGAGTCCGGCGACCAGCAGGATCGTGCTGCATGTGAGCAGCACGAAGTAGAGGAAGAGCACGGTCGGTCAGATCCTTTCGGCGAGGGTCTGGGGTGTGCTGTCGCGTCTGCGCTGTTCCTGGAGTTGCTGGCGCAGGAGTTCCAGGGAGCGGGCGATGGCTCCGACCTCGTCGTGGTGGCGGGGGTAGAGGACGGTTCTGCGGTCGCCGTCGGCGAGGGTCTCGGCCTGGCGGGCCAGGGCGCGCAGGGGGCGGGCGACGACGATGTGGAGCCAGCCCAGGCAGGCGGCGGCCGCGGTGACGCCGAGGAGTCCGGCCAGGACGGTGCGGTTCTGGGCGCTGTATTCGGGGATGGCGAGGGCGGAGGCGGGCTGCCAGCTCACCACGGTCCAGCCCAGTGCTTTGGCGGCTCCGCCGCCGGCGAAGGGGGCCGCCGCGGCGATCTGGACGCCCTCGCCGTCGCGGAAGAGGACCCCGCTGGGGCGGGTGCTCAGTCCGGCTTTCTGGTTGGTGGCCTCGACCAGTGACTCCAGGCGTGCCGAGGGGAGGTTCTCGAAGGCGCGGTAGCCGGTGTTCGAGCCCAGGACCCGCCGTTCGGCGTCCACGATGCGTACCTGGCCGAGTCCGGGGCGTTTGAGGAGGGAGTTGAGGAAGTCGATGCGGAACTCGCCGACCACCAGGGCGCCGTCGCGGCCGGGGAGTTCGGCGTATCCGGTGATCCGCGGCTCCTTGGCACCGTCCCCGAGAACGGCGATCGGCTCGTTGCCGGGACGCTTCGCCCCCGGGTCCGCCGGACTGTCCCCGGCCTGCGCCAGGACGGTGCCGTCGGCGGAGAGCACGTACAGCGAGCTGTAGCGGGGGTGTTCGGTCATGGTCCGTTCCAGGACGGTCGTCATGTCCCCGGCCCCGGTCTCGTCACCGATGAGGGTGGCGACGGACAGCAGGTCGGCATACCCCTCGTTCAGCGCCCGTCGCACCCGGTCCGTGACCGTGTCGGTACGGTCCCGCTGATCACTCACAAGCTGCTGCGGCACCACCAGCGTGTCCCCGGCACGGTTCAGCACCAGCATCATCGGAACCGACCAGACCAGCAGGAGAATCCCACCGCCCGCCAGCAGCGCCCGGGTGCCGACGCGCCGCCCGCGCCGCCGCTTCCCGCCGCCCGTACCCGTACTCCCGTCGGGCGCGGGGGCGCCGAGGAGCTGGAGCCGGAGCTGTTCCAGCGCGTCGCCGATCCGGCGCGCCTCGCCGAACCGGGGCACGGTCACCGGCCGGGTGAGATCGCCGCGGGTGAGGCGGCGGCTCTCCAGGAAGAGCCGGAGCAGCGGGCCCTGGACCGTACCGAGCAGCAGGGCCACGGCAAGGGCGCCGATGACCAGCAGCGCGCCGGCGGACCACAGGCCGAACATCGGGTCGTTCACCCGACTGGTGTTCTCCGGGACGGTGACCAGGGTGACCACGGAGAGACCGAGGCTGGTCGCGTCGGTGCTGCCGCCGGCCTCGGGCGCGGCGAGCGTCGCGTACCCGGCCACCGGGCGCTCCCCGCTGATCAGCTTGGTGCCGGTCATGGATCCGCTGACCCCGAGGAAACCGCCGGAGCCGGGTTCCTTGGTGGTGAGCGGGTTCTGTCCGGACTTTTCCGCGGAGCGCTTCGCGAAGGTACGGAGCTGCTTCTCGGTCTGCTCGATCTCGTCCTTGGCGGTGTCCGAATCATCCTCTTCGGGCACCTGGAGGCCGTCGCTGCTGAGGACCGTGCCGCCCGCGTCGACCACGGCGATCGCCCGGAACTTGCCGAGGCTCACCCCGGGGACCTTCAGGCTGTTCGAGGTGATCAGCAACTGCTGCGGCCGGCCCTCCCAGGACAGCAGGGCAAAGGTGAGCAGCCGGGTCTCGCCGTTCTCCAGCCGGATCATCCGGGGGGCGAGGCCGTCCTCGTCGGAGAGTTTCTGCAGGTCGACGGCGAGGAGCGGTACGTTCTCGCCGCGCGCGGCAAGCAGTTTGCCCGACTTGATCTCGACGATCGCCGAGCCGCGCCACTTCTGGTAGACGTTGCCCAGTTTGTCGAGAACGGTGTCGGCGGAGACCGGATCGCCCGCGTTGAAGAGCGACGCGGTCCGGTCGAGGTCGGTGATCGATTCGTCCAGCGAGGCCCGGAGCGCGATCGCGCCGTCCTCGGCGAAGTGCTGCTGGGAGATCCGTACCGCCTTGGGAAGCGGTTCGGCCGTGCCGAATCCCAGGGCGGTGAGGCCGGCCAGCGCGAGCAGCAGTGCCGAGAGGACCGCGATCGGTGGGCGGATGCCACCCAGGAGCGACATGTCGGCCCGTTTACGGACCTTGTGCCGCCGCTTCGCAGACGAAACGGCCATGGGTACCTCTCTCAGCATGGTGCGGCCGGCGCCGGAGCACGCGCGGGCGTGCGCGCGCTGGCGCGGGCGTGTGGGGGTCGAACAGGTCCCGTACGGGGCTCTGCCGTACGGAACGGACGCAGGACGGCGGAAGCCCAAGAGGACGCTACCGACCGCGAAAAGATGACCGGCCGCGGGGTCGAATGGTTGTACACAATCGAACCGGTACGCGGTGTGATCTGAATTACAGATGTTACGTGCGGGACATGAGAGGCCCGCAACCGGGGCAAAGGGCCCCGGTCAAAGCCCGGCTGAACGGGCCACCAACAGGCAAACCAGCAGGCAGCCGACGGGGCACTAGCCCGGCGGCTCCTCCAGGGGCGTCAGCCCGTCCTTCGCCGCACCCCGGTTGAGCATCGTCCCTTGTGTACGGTCGAAGGCCAGCCGGTAACGGGCGAGTTGCTCCTCCGTGTACTTCTTGCCGTCCTGGGACTTCCCGTCCTCCAGCGCCCGCGCCACATCGACCAGCCGGTAGTCCGTCACCGCGCCCTCGGGCAGCTTGTCGGGCAGGGCGGGGTCCTCCGGCACCGGAGGGATATCGACAAAGGTCGGTACGTACTGCGCCTGTACGTCCCACTTCGCACCGTGCTTTGTGAATGTGAACCAGCCAATGGCTCCCTCTTCGGACTGACCGCTGGGCACCTCGTGCCGGGCGACCTGATTGCCGAGGCCGTACGCGACCCAGGTGCCGTTGATCTTCTCCATCGGCTGCACGACATGGGCGTGGTGCCCGATCACCAGGTTGATGCCGGTCTGCTTCGCGATGCGCTCGGCCAGCTCCATCTGCGAGGTACTGGGCGCGTTGTGGTGCTCACGCCCCCAGTGAATGCTGAGGATGACGACATCCGCGCCCGCCTTCCTGGCGCGCTTCTCGGCGTCGGCGATCGCGGTGAACGAGGTCTTGTTGACCAGCCACGGCTTGTCCGGGGGCACCTGGTCGGACCCGAAGCCGAAAGCGAAGGAGATCTGCGCCACCTTCACCCCCTTCACCTCGGTGATCAGCGGCTTCAGCCACTCGGCCTCGCTCCGGGCCGAACCCGTGTGTCCCAGACCGGCCGCGTCCAGAGTGTCCAGCGTCCGCTCGACCCCGGCGGCGCCATGGTCGATCGAGTGGTTCGACGCCGTCGAGCAGGTGTCGTAACCGATGTTCTTGAGCGTGCCCGCGATCTCCGGCGGCACCTGGAAATTCGGGAACCCCTCGTACGGCCCGCCCTTCGGAGCGATCACCGGCTCCATGTGGCAGATCGCCAGGTCCGCCTTGCTGATGACGGGCTTCACGCCGGCCATCAGCGGGGCGAAGTCCAGCTCGGGACCGCCCGCGGTGGCCTTGCCGTCCTTGCGCGCCTGGTCGGTCAGCGGCGGATGGATCAGTACGTCACCGGCCGCGGCAACCGTGAACGAGGGACCCCCGCCCTTGGCCGCGCCCGCGTCCCCGCCCCCGGAACCGAGTGCGGAACAGCCCGCGACGGCCGCGGCGAGGCAGACTGTCACGGCGGCACGGAAGGTGGCGCGGGGAGCCGTACGCGTACCGGTATGGCGTCCGCGGAGCGGAGAGAGAGGCGCGAGGGGTTGCTTCACAAAGGTATTTTGTACGCCATATGGAACGATCTTCGACCGTGAAGATAACAATCACGGCAAGCCTGCTGGTCGGAGCACTGATAGTGGCCGCTGTGGTGATCGTCACTCCACTCTGGGACCGCGACTCCGGCGGCCCCTCCCGGCCCGCCGCGGGTTCCGGCACCGAACTCGACCTGGGCCGGCGCGTCGCGGACTTCGCCCAGGACACCGTCGCCGACGCCGGCTTCCGGCCGCCGAACCGCGTCGAGCGCGAGACCGTCGCGGCCGGGGTCGGGCTCTATCTCGACGGCAGGCGGGGCGAGGCCGAACGCAGGCTCGCCGAGGTCGACTTCGGCGTACGGATCCTCCGGGACAGCGGGCAGGGCCGCCGGTTCGCGGAGATAGCCGACCGCGCGGACGAGGACACGCGCGGCTGGGGCCGTGTGTACATCCCGCTCGACGGGCCCGCCCGCTTCTCCGTACAGGTACCGCACCCCGTGGCCGACGCCTACAGCGAGACCCTCGGCGCCGGTGTCCTGCGCGACACCCCCGGCGGGGTACTCGTCGTCGCCGGCGCCCACCGCACGGCGGGCGAGGGCAACGCCGCGGACATGGCGCACCGTACCGACACCGTCTTCCACGCCGTCTGCGCCGAACTCGTCGCCCGCCGTCTGCCCGGCATCCAGATCCACGGCTTCGCCGACACCACGTCCCCCGGCCACGAGGCGGTCGTCTCCACGGGCGCCGGCGACCAGGCCCGCCCCCAGGCCGTCGCCCTGGCCCGCGCTCTGAAGACCGCCGGGTTCCGGATCTGCCGCGCCTGGACCGCCAACTGCCCCCTGGCGGGCCGCACCAACAAACAGGGACGCCTGGCGGCCGACGCCGGAGTCCCGTTCATCCACGTGGAGTTCAGCCGCACGGTACGGACGGACCCGGCCCGTATCCGCGCCGCGGTCGAGGCCATGGGCACGGCGGTGGCGGACTGGAAAACAGCGCCGGACGGGCTGCTGAGCCCGTCCGGCGCTTGAGAAGGGATCGGAGCCGGACCGCACCGGCCCCGGTCGATCGGACCGGACCGGTCAGCCCCGGCGGGCCGGGAGGACCTGGATCGTGTCGCCGACCGCGCGTTCGCCGGTGGCGTCCGAGGTGGTGTTGACCAGCTTGCCGCCGACGACCATCGCGCTGGAGCCGCCGCCGTCCAGGTTCAGGGCCTGCTTCGCGCCCAGGGAGCGCATGAAGCGGGCGGCCTCGCCCAGCGTGAAGCCCTCGCTGACGCCCGGCTGGCGCCCGTCGACCGTGACCAGGAGCAGCCGACCGTGGCCGTCGATACCGGCCATGGTGCGGGGCTGGCGTACGTTCGACCAGGCGAAGCCGAAGGAGAGGTCCAGCGGGTCGAGCGTGCCCTCCGTGGCGGCGTCGATGGAGACCCTGCCGTCCCGCACCAGCGTCGGGGCGGCGCTGACGATGCTGTCGTGGGCGCCGAGCTCGATCTGCCGTCCGGCGGAGTCGCGGATGACCTCCTGCACCGAGATCCGCTCGCCCTCGCGGGCCTGTGCCGTCAGCCAGTCGGCCGCGCCGCCGACGCCCTGGAGCACCGAACCGCCGGCCGGGACCTCACCGCCGCGCGCACCGACCGAGACCACACGGTCCTTGGAGTCGAGCACGACCTGGATACCGGCGCCCTGCGGCAGCGCGGCACGGAACCTCGGGGTGAACTTCACCAGGTCGTTCGGCAGGGTGCAGGTGGTGTCGTGGCGGGCCAGCTCGGTGGGGACGGCGCCGGGGCGGCCGCAGTTGCGGACCTTTCCGGGGAGCCGGTTGATGCCCTGCACCGCGTACGAGGAGGACTTCGCCCGGGCGGTGACCGTGGTGGACAGATCGGCGATACGGGGGTGCCGCCCGCCGTCCGCCATGATCAGCGCGGCACGGGAGCCGACGGCCATCGACTCCAGCTCGCCGTCGTACGCGGAGATACCGGCCACCGTGCCCTGCACACCGTCCGCGTCGGAGGTGATGAAGAAGCCGCCGTTGACGGCCAGCAGCGAACCGTTCTTCACGGCGACGGAGGAGGTCGTCTCGCGGTCCGCGACATTGCCGTCGTGGGTGCTCTCCACGGTGCCGCGGAACCGGGCCGGGTCGATCACCGCGACATGGATGCTCTCCCGGTCGGCCGACTGGCGGCCGTCGTAACCGGTCCACTCCACGGAGGTACGGAAACCGCCCGCCGTGATCGCCTGGTTGGCGGTCTGGGCCTCGGCCTGGGTGGCGTACGAGCCGACCCGCACCTGCCAGCCCATCGTGCCGCGCGGTGTGTCGGCGTACTCGTCCCAGACGACCCGCTCGGCCCGCGGCTCGAACCCGGCGGCGCGGAGCTTCGCCTCCGTGCTGTCGGCCCAGGCACGGTCGCCCAGCGGGGCCCAGGTGGCGGCGCCGGTCAGCCGGTTGACGGCCGGGGCCTGGACCGTGACCGTCCAGACCGGTGCGGCGTCCTTGTTCTGGAGGACGCCGCTGCGCACCTGGATGCCGGGCGCCACGGTGTCCGTCTTCCACTGCACCTGCTGGAAGGCGGAAGCGGAGCGGTGGGCCGGGGCGGGAGCGGAGACCGCGACGGCCTGCGCCACGCCGGAAACGGTCAGGGTGTTGACCCCCACCAGCGCGACGGCCGCCCCCAACGCGATACGTGTCCGCACGCCCCGCCGGGCTCCGCGCGGGTGCTTTCTGTCCTGACCGTCCATGATGTCCCCTAGCAGTTGACGCTCTGACCGAGGCCATCCCAGCCACGCACGGGGACCGGGACAAAAACGGACGGGGGCGCTCCGCCGAAGGCGCGATGAAGGAGCCCTGGGGCGACCGCGCACGACACCGACGCCCCACGCGGCCTTCCGGCCCGCACGCTTTCGGTATCTTTCGCCATGGGCTTGCTGTCCTCGCAAACCCACCAGCGGAAGGACGAATATGAAATTATCCCGACCGGGCGTCAGCCGACCGAGCCTCAACCGCCGCGCATTCCTGGGGGCGGCGGCGCTTTTGCCACTGGCCGGATGCACGAACGGCACAACGCCCGATTCCCGTCCCTCGTCGCCGGCTTCCGCGCCCTCCGCCCGTTCCGCTCCTTCCGCCGCCTCAGCCGCCGTGCCGAATCGCCGCCACGACCGACTGATCGAGCTTGAACGGAAGTTCGAGGCACGTCTGGGGGTTTATGCCCTCGCCACCGGCACGGGCGAGGGAATCGCCCATCGGGCGGATGAACGATTCGCGTTCTGCTCGACGTTCAAGGGAGTGGCGGCAGCCGCGGTTCTGCACCACAACCCGCTGTCGCATCTCGATACCGTCGTCCGGTACACCGATGACGACCTCATGAAGCACGCCCCCATCACCTCGCAGAATGTGGCGAAGGGGATGACGATCCGTCAACTGTGCGACGCGGCGGTCCGCTACAGCGACGGTACGGCCGGCAATCTGCTGCTCCGAGACCTCGGCGGCCCGGCCCGGCTCACGGCGTACACCCGGACCCTGGGAGACACGGTCACCCGGATAAACCGTACCGAGCCGGAGATCTCGGAAGCCATCCCGGGAGACCCCCGCGACACGACATCCCCCCGGGCATTCGGCACCAACTACCAGAAATTCGTGCTGGGGAACGCCCTGCCGAGCGACAAGCGCGCCTTCCTCCGTGACCTGCTGGAACGCAACACCACCGGCGCCGAACGCATCCGGGCCGGTGTGCCGCGGGGCTGGACAGTGGCCGACAAGACCGGGACCGGCAGCTACGGCACGCTCAACGACATGGCCATCGTGTGGCCGCCGAAATCCGCGCCGCCCCTGGTCATCGCCGTCATGTCCACCAAAGCCGGCAAGGACGCCGAATACGATCAGAGCCTCATCGCCGAGGCCGCCGAGTACGCCGTGGAAACTCTCGCCTGAGGAAATTCCGCTGGACGGGCGGCGGAAGCAGATGAAGCGCATGGGGCCGGCGGAACCGCTGGATCCGATGGCCGCGCGCCTGCCTCACCGCCCGTCCCGGGCGGAATCCCGGATTGTGTCAGGAACCCTCGATCCGCTGGTACCAGGTGTCGCCCACGACCATGTCCTGAATTCCGCGTGACTCACAGTAGAGCACGAGATCGGACATCCGGTTGATGAACCCTTCACCGTTGAAGTTCAGCGATGTGTTGCACAGCACGCCGATTCCCCGCTCGGCGGCGAACGCCGAAAGCAGCCGGTGCAATTGCGGGTTGCCCGAATCCCGTACGGTCTGGACCCGTGTCGAACCGTCCACATGCGTCACGGCCCGCAGACCGCTGGACTCCCGTACATGCCGGAAATACAGCATGTACGGATCCTCGAAGTCCTGGTGGAACGCCTTGCCCAGGTCCTCGACCCGGGCGCACGGCGCGATGGGCCGGTAGTCCTCCCGCTGCTTGATGGTGTTGAGCCGGTCGCGGGTGGCCGCGCCGAACGGCTCGGCCAGGATGGACCGGTTGCCCAGGGCGCGCGGCCCGATCTCCCATCGGCCCTGCACCCACGCCACGATCCGGCCGGTGGCGAGGGCCCCCGCCAGGGCGCCGTCGTCGAGCGGACGGGAGCGCCAGCGGGCGGGATCCGGCCGGGTGTCGCTGACGAAGTCGAGTCCGCTGTACACGCTCCAGTCGATATGGGGATCGCCGGTGAAGGTCGAGAGCGCGTCGATGGCGGTGCCCAGCGCGGAGCCGGAGTCATTGGTGCACGGGGCGACGAAGACCGAGGAGAAATGGCCGAGTTCGGCCCACTGGCTGTTCCAGTCGCAGTTCAGCCCGCAGCCGCCGGAAATATAGAGCGGACTGCCTTCCGGCATGTGCTCGCGTGCGACCTGGGCGAAGGTCTCGAAGAGACGCTCGGTCAGCAGCGCGGCGGCGGTCTTGCATTCGTCCGACTCGACGCCCGCGTTGTAGAGGACCGAGTCCCGGTACTCGTCCTTGGGCGCCGGGTACATGGAGTCCTGCTTCAGGATCCGCTCGACGACATGCTTGATGTCGGGACTGGCGTCGCACGCGTCTCCGAACGCCGCCAGCGCCATCAGCTTTCCTGCGTCGTTGAGGCGCGGCTTCCCTCCGGAGTCGGGGAAGGTCGGGTCGGCGAGCCCGAAGAGAAAGGAATAGCGGGCACCGGGCGCCGTCATGACCGGCACCGTGTGGATGATCCGCTGGCTGGAGTCGACAAGATAGAAGGCGCCGACGTCGCCCTCCCAGACCAGGACCGTCCGTACGGGGCTGTCATCCCGCGGGGCCATTCCCAGCGCCATGTAGATGTGCGATCTCTCGTGCGTCGAGGTGAAGAACCGGACCTCTTTGCCGAAGAAACGAGAGGTGGTGACGGTGGGCTCCTGCGTGCCCTCGTATCCGGCGCCGGTGTACGAGATGCGTGTCGGGCGCAGATCGCTCCAGCCGCCGAGGGCCACCACGTCCGGTATCGCGTCAAGCCGCTCCGCGATGTCCAGGATCGTCGTCGGCAGCAGGGGCGTGTACCGCGGGCGTGAGTCCTTCTCCGATTCCAGCGAGTAGAGCAACTGACGATTGTCGACCGCGGCGACCGCGCCGTCATGACCCGGCTTCAACGCAACGACGAGCATTCCTGTCCTTCCCACGAATGAGGCCATCGTCGATGGCCGGGTGTGATCCGGTTCCGGGATCCGCGACAGCGCCTATGACTCGGCGGTCGCGTGCATCGTGATGTAGTTGGTCCCGATCCATTCCCCGAAGGTCGCGGTCTCGGCGTCGAGGCTGACATCGAGGCCGTATGTCCGGGCCTTGGGGACCGAGAACGCGAAGTCGGTCGAGGGGCGCAGGAAGAAGACGCTCGACATACGGTCGCTGCCCTCCCGCATGCCGGCGCCCGGGGCCCTGACATGGTGCTGGGGTGCGGGCACCGCGCCCTGGGTGGCCAGCGGGGCGATGGCACCGCAGAGCACGATCACGGCGTCCCGCACGGCCGGCAGGCTCACCATCGTGCCGCCGATCTCGGCCTGGAGGCTCACGAATCCGTTGGCGCACGGGGTCTGGTGGATGAGGGTGATGATGGACAGGTCGTAGTGCGGCGCCATCCGCCGCGGCTCCCGCTCGGCGGCGCGGTGCTCGGGGACCTCTGGGAAGTAGCGCAGCCGCAGTACGGGGTCGCAGTCCAGCAGCGTGTCCATGTCCCCGGCGTCATACGTGCCGGTCGCGTTCAGAACCACCCGCGCGGCTTCCCGCGCCGCCGTGTAGAGGTTGTCGAAGTGGTCCGTCCAGACCTTCTCGAACCGCTGCGTGGGGAAGAGATTGCCCGAGACGCCCATCGAGTACGACATCGAATAGTCGGTGTACGTCCCGGTGTTGGTCACCTGGGCCGTGCTCTCCGCCTCCAGGGCGGAGTAACCGCGGCGCATGGTCGGGATCTTGGTGGTCACGGCCTCCTTCTCCTCCGGAGTGCCGTGCTCGAAGAAGTCCATGGCCGTGTCCGCGGCCAGTTGGTGGTCCTCCTCCCGCACACCGTAGTCGGTGAGATAGAAGACCCCCATCTCCGTCACACACGTGCGGAACTTCTCCTGGTCGGCGCCCTTCCGCAATTCGGTGAGGCTGAAGATCGGTACGGTCGTGTCCGCCATGTCACCTGCTCCCTCTCGGCTTTCTGATCCAGCTCTCTGATCCGGCTTTCGTGATCCGGCTCTCTGGTCGGTCTCTGATCCGGCTTTTCCGCCCGGCGGTCAGCCATAGAAAAGCAGGGCACGCATTTCCAGGGATGTCCGCAAGTGCCCGGTGGCGGGCCCCTTCTCGTCGAAGAAGGCCGTGTGCGGACAGAGACCGGCCACATCGGTCAGGTCGTCGCGCTCTCCGTGCTCCACGCCTTCAGCGGCGAAGGCCAGGCCGCGGCTCGCGCTGTCGTAACACTTGAAAAGGATCACTTCATCGGGTGAGAGCGACCCCCAGTAGTACCAGCGGTGGCCCGGGTTGTGTCTCACGGAGTAGTTCTCACGGTCCTTGAGCCACGCCGGGAAATGCAGCCGGGTCGGCACCAGATCGGCAGCGGGATCCAGCGACCGGTAGTCGCACAGGGCGAGCGGGTAATTGCGTACGGGTTCGATCAGCGGCCGCCAGACGTTGATGATCTGGAATCTGCGGAACGGGCGCCCCGGCCCGATGTGCTCCTCGGCACGGGCCCGGGCACTTTTCGGGCTCTGATCGACATGCACGCGCTGATGCGGCGACTGATGGGAGGCGTCGTGGGGGACGCCCGCGTCCTCCCGCCGCACGGTGGCGTCGAAGAACCGCACCACGTCCGCACCGGTGAGGGACCGGAGCAGCTCCGCCGTCTCATGCCGGTACAGCTCAAGGTCCGCCGCGGAACTCTCCACCAGGGCCCGTTGATCCACCCGCGTGGGCGACACGATCCTCTCGAATCCCATGTCGTCGAGTTCCGGCCGGACCGGGCTGTCGCGCACGTCGGTGACGACGGTCTCGGTGGCGACCTTGCGGAAGTTGAAGAGCACCTCGGGCGGCCGGGACAGGGCGTCGATGCACCAGTCGTCGTCCCGCCCCGCCGGGGTCAGCGGGGCGCTGTAGTACAGGAGACTCGATACGGTCGGCATTCCGTACGCCTACTCCTTCGTCGCCGACCGCCGGAAGACGCCGCGGTCCAGTTGCGGGCTGGCATTGGCGTACACCATGTCCATGGTCAGTACATCGCGGAAGGCGGCGAGATACTGGGCCAGCAGCTTGGGGCTGTACCGGTTCCAGTAGGGAATCATGTCCTCGATGATGAAATAGTCGCCCTGTTCGAGCAGATGGTCGACGGCCCATTTCATGATGTTGAACGTATTGCTGTGCGCGTCGTCGATGAAGACCAGTGGGTGGGCCGCTTCACGGAGCGGCTCAAATGTCTCCAGTGCGGCGCAGTCGGCCTCGTAAAGAGTGATGCCCGACTTCTCGGCGGGCGGGATCTGGCACCGTGACAGATCGCGGTCGATCCCGATGACTTCGCAGTCGATCCCCATGAGCCGGGTCAGATCGCGGAACCAGACCAGTGAGCCGCCGCTGTACACACCCAGTTCGACCACGGTCCGTGGCCGCACCTCCCACAGCAGATCGTGGTAAGCCGCCTGCGTATCCGGGTCCTTGAGCATCCGCAGGCCCCGCCACTGGTAGCGGGCGAAGTCCGCGAACCCGAGATCGCGGGGCGCCTCCGCCCACTCGTCGAGCGGCCACTCACGAGGCCGTCCGTCGAGGACAGGAGGGTGGTAGACCGGATCTTCGCCGACCCCCCGGAATATATTCAAATCCAGGAAATCTTCACGAGAGTACTCGTTCAATGTGCTCTCCCTAGCCGGTCCGAAAGCTGCACCGACATTCTGCCCGGCACCGCTCTTGAGGCACTCTTCCGGCTCTCTCTGATTCCTCTTCGTGCCTTTCTTCGCGGTTTTCCGCGACGGCAGGAAAGCATCTGTCCGGGATCGTACGACGGCTGCTACTGTGCCTCACGTCGACCGAATGCCGGCGGGTCCCCTTTTCTTATTCCGAATTCCCGGGAGATCACGACATGGCTGTTGCCGACTGGGACGAAGCCCGCGGCCGAATGCTGCTCGACCCCACCGCCGTCAATCTCAACACCGGTTCCGGCGGACCGCTGTCGCGCTCCACCTTCGAACGCGTCACCGGTCTGCGTACCCGTCTCGCCCACGCGCCCATGGACTTCCTGCTGCACGAGGTCCCTCCGCTGCTGTGGACGGCGCGGGAGCGCCTGGCCGGCTTCCTGGGCGCCGACCCGTACCGCCTGGTCCTCACCACCAATGTGACCGGGGCCGTCAATCTGGTGGCGTCCTCACTGAGCCTGGCCGCGCCGGGCGAGATCCTGCTGACCGATCACGAGTACACACCGATGCGCTGGTGCTGGGAGCGGATGGCGCGGCGGCTGGGCCTGGAGCTGAGGACGTTCCGGCTGCCGGTGCTGCCCGCCCATCCCGGTGAGATCGTGGACGCGGCCGTCGCCGCGATGAGCCCACGGACCCGGCTGCTGTCCTTCAGCCATGTCACGGCGACCACCGGACTGGTCCTGCCCGCCCGGGAGTTGTGCGAACAGGCACGCCGGCGCGGGATCACGACCGTGGTGGACGGCGCCCACGCCCCGGGGCTCATCGGCCTCGGCCTGGCGGACATCCCTTACGACTTCTATGCCGGAAGCGGCCACAAATGGCTCCTCGCCCCCACAGGCGTCGGCTTCCTGCACTTCGACGCACGGCACCGGGACAGTCTGCGGCCGGCACAGGTGAGCTGGGCGTACGAGCCCCCGCCGGGGCCGCCGGACGAGCGCGACCGGTTCGGCAGTACGCCCCGGTTGCGCAGACTGGAGTGCGAGGGCACCCGGGACCTCTGCCCCTGGCTCGCGATACCCGAATCGATCGATTTCCAGGCGGAACTGGGGCACGACCGGATCCGTGCGCGCAGACGCGAGCTCGCCGACTACACCCGCCAGCGCCTCACCGGCTGGCAGGGGCTGGAGCCCGCCACCCCCGAGCCGGCGGCGCTGTCCGGCGGAATGGTCGCGTTCCGCCTGCCCGAGAAGTCCGGAGCCGGGACGCTGCGCCAAAGGCTCTGGGAGCGCTTCCGGATCGAGGCAGCGGTGTCCGAGCGCCCGGACGGACCGCTGCTCCGGGTCTCGGTGAACTTCTACACCACCGAATCCGAGATCGACCGCTTGGCGGAAGCACTCAAGGAGCTGCTGTACGAGGGGAGTTGAGCGTGCCGGACACCGGTGCCGGACACGACCGCGGCCCTCAGGCGCCGGGACGACATCGACGGCGCCCCGCCGCGTCGCTCCCGTACCGGGGAAGCGTCCGCGGCTCCGCCCCGGCGGACACCGTCACCTCGTACGGGGTGCCGGCGCGCAGGGCGTTCTCGTCCTGACGCAGGATCGCCTGCATCACCCTCGTCATCCGCTCCCCCGGGCTGATCCCGATCTGCTCCCGCAGGATGTCCTTCGCCCGGTGGAAGACCTGGATCGCGTCGGCCTGGCGGCCCTCGGCGTAGTAGGCCTTCATGAGGGAGACGTACAGGTCCTCGCGGAAGGGATCGCGCTCGACCAGCTCCGACAGACGGATGATCGCGTCGTTGTGGCGCCCGAGACCGACATCGATCAGGGCCCGCAGTTCGACCGCCGCCCGCCGCTCCTCCTCCAGGGTCTCCCCCTTCAGCCGCAGCCTGCTGGAGGTGACGTCGGCGAAGGCCGGTCCCTTCCACAGGGCCAGCGCGGCGTCGAGCCGCTCGGACGCGTCCCGGTGCTCCCCGCGCGCGTACAGGTCCCGTACGACACGTACCGCCTCCCGGAACACGAACAGATCGATGCACCGCGGTGACACCCGCAACTCGTAGCCGTGATCGTGCGAGCCGAGTGCGTCGCGGGCGAGGCCCGCCTGCACCAGGGCGGTACGGATCATCCAGGCCGAGGTCTGGAGCTGGCCGGAGACGGTCGTGGGCGGCTCGCCGTCCCACGAGTCCTCGATGATCGCCTCCTTGGAGGTGAACTGCCCCGGCCGCAGCGCCAGGGACGCGAGGAATCTCCGCTGCCGCTGCCCTCTGATGGGTATCGGAACGGCGTCCTTCACGGGAGTCACCGGGCCGAGAAGCCTGATCGTCACATCGTTGCAGGTGTCCATGGCTGATCCCCTTGTGAATGAACCACGCCCTCACCCTTGTGGGGCGGACATGGCACTGGCGTATTCCCTGTCGGCATCCGTGCTTGCGTGCGGTCGCGCCGGTCACCTGGCGACCGGCACCCCGGTGGGGGCGCGGCGCCGGTGCCGACGCGAGTCGGAGGAACGGGCTGTTGAGGACCGGCAGTCAAGGGCAGTCGGGGGTACGGGAGTCGCGGCGCCGCCGCCGGATCAGGAGCGCACGAGATTCTCCAGGAACGCCGCCGCGACGGGACCCGCGTCGGAGCCGCCCGAGCCGCCGTCCTCCAGCAGGACCGCCCACGCCAGGTTCCGGTCCCCCTGGTAGCCGATCATCCAGGCGTGTGTGCGCGGAGGGGTCGCCGTACCGAACTCCGCCGTGCCCGTCTTCGCGTGCGGCTCGCCGGGGATGCCCTGGAGCGCCCGGCCGGCCCCCTCGGTGACGGTCGCGCGCATCATGCCGCGCAGCGCCTCGACGACTCCGGCGTCCAGCCGGGCGGGGGCGTCGTACCGCTTCTTCACGGCGTCGGGCACCAGGACGGGCTGCTGGAAGGCGCCCGCCTTCACCGTGGCCGCGATCGAGGCCATCACCAGGGGCGAGGCCTGCACCCGGGCCTGCCCGATGGTCGAAGCGGCCTTGTCGTTCTCGCTCGTGGCGACCGGGACGCTGCCGTCGTACGTGGCGGTGCCCACGTCCCAGGTGCCGCCGATGCCGAACGCCTGCGCGGTGTCGTGCAGGGCGGACTCGGACAGCCTGCCGCGGGAGTTGACGAAGAACGTGTTGCAGGAGCGGGCGAAGCTCTCCCGGAAGGTCGACCCGGCGGGCAGCGTGAACTGGTCCTGGTTCTCGAAGCGTTGCCCGTTGACCTCGGCGAACTTCGGGCAGTCCGCGCGGTCCGACGGCTTCATGCCCTGCTTCAGCAGGGCCGCGGCCGTCACCACCTTGAAGGTGGAACCGGGCGGATAGCGGCCCTCCAGCGCTCGGTTCATACCGGAGGGTCTGTTCGCGGCGGCCAGGACATGGCCGCTGGACGGGTCGACGGCGACGATCGCCGCGGTCTTCTCCAGCCCGGTCAGGGCGTCGGCGGCGGCCTCCTGGACCGCGGGATCGATGGTCGTACGGACCGGCCTGCCCTCGCTCCCCCGGCCGGTGAGCTTCTTCACCACCCGGAGGGACTGACGGTCCACGACCACGACCGCCCTCGACGGGCCCGGTCCCGCGAGCTGCTTGTCGTAGCGTGCCTCAAGACCCGAGATCCCCTTGCCGGTCCCCTCGTCGACCATGCCGACGAGGGAGGCGGAGCGCAGTTCGTCGCCGTTCCTGTCGAGGACGGCGGCGCGGTCCCGCGTCTGGAGGGCGAGGGTCTGGCCGGGAACGAGATCAGGATGGGTCGTCTCCGTATGGAATTCGACCTTCCATTTCTCCCCGCTCCTGATGACCTTCGCTCTGGAGTCCCACCCGTAGTCACCGGCGCCGGGAACGGCCATCTTCACGGTAAAGGGAATTTCCACTTCCCCTTCCGTTTTCCGCTCGCCGGTACCGGCACTGATCTCGGTCCTCGACGGCTTGAGGTTCGTCATCAGGGATTTAATCAATGACTCGGCGTTGCCGGGGGTGTCCGTCAGCAGACCGGCCCGCCGGGCGTCGCCCGCCTCCCACGCGGCGAGGAACTTCTCGAACTCCCCCGTCGCGGCCACCACCTGCGGGTCCGCGTCCTCACCGGCAACCAGGCTGACGTAACCCCAGTAACCGATCCCCGCGGTCACGGCCAGCACGGTGACCGCGGAGACGATCGTCCGGCCGGGAGACCGGCGCCTGGGGTACGGCGAGTTATCGCCATGGCTGTCGGAATGCATCATGAGGCCCAGGCTATGCGTGTCCGCTCTTCCGCCGCTCCCCCGCGTACGGCGTTCGGGACGACGCGGGAGCGAAAACCGGAACGACGGATAAGAAGGGCTGCCGGCCGAAGCCGCTGGTAAAGGGACAATAAAGGGGGACTCTGGGGATGAACCTATAAGACAAGGTTGGCGCGAATCAGTCGTTCACCGCCACTCCCTGCCACTAACTCTGGACTAGACCACTGGAGGAATTCCCTCCCGAGCGGCCTTCTTTCCGCATTGAACCGGATTGAATTGGCTCGATCCCGTCGAACCCGGCCGCATGACGCCGAGTCCCCGCCCCTGCCTCATCGCGTCCCGCTCACTGTTCCAGAACGGCCTTCATCACATTCCGCGCGATGGGGCCGCCCAGGCTGCCGCCCGAGATGTCCTCGCGCGAGATGTCCATGTCGGTGGGGTCGATGAAGACGGCCACGGCGACGGACGCGCCGTCGGACTTCTTGCCGTACGAGACGAACCAGCCGTACGGCACCTGGTCGTTCACGTCCACACCACGCTGCGCCGTCCCGGTCTTGCCGCCCACCGTGATGCCGTCGATCAGGGCCTTCTGGGCGCTGCCCTCCTTGGCGGTGTGCTCCATCATCTCCCGTACCTTCGCGGCCGTGCCGGAGGAGACGGGCTCGCTCATCACCTGGGGTTCGTTCTTCTCCAGGGTGCTCAGATCCGGGGACCGCAGCTCGTCGACGATGTACGGCTGCATCAGCTTGCCGTCGTTGACCAGCGCGGCGGTCACCATGGCCATCTGCATCGGAGTGCTGGTGAGGCTGCCCTGGCCCATACCGGTCAGCGCCGTACCGGGCTTGTCCAGGTCCTGCGGGTACAGGCTCGCGGTGGCCCGCAGGTCGCCGAAGACGTCCGAGTAGACGTCCTCGTTGAAGCCGAACTTCTCGGCCGTCTCACGCATCCGGTCCTGCCCGAGCTCGACCGCCGCGTCGAGGAAGACGTTGTTGCAGGAGTACTGCATGGCGGTCTTCAGTGACGCCTTGTTGCAGACGGCGTTCCCGGCCTCGCTGCCGACCTCGTTGGTCGACTGCGGCAGGGGGTACGGCGACACCGCGTCCGAAGCGGCGTCGATGTCCGTCACCACACCGTGCTCCAGCGCCGCCGCCGCGGTGAGGATCTTGAAGGTGGAGCCGGGCGGGAAGGTCTCGCGCAGCGCGCGATTGGCCATCGGCTTGCCCTTGTTGTCGTCGAGCGCCTGGAACGTGTCGCCTTCCTTGAAGGTGTTCCCGGCGAAGGACCCGGGGTCGTACGAGGGGGTCGAGACGAGGGCGAGCACCTTCCCCGTACGCGGGTCGAGCGCCACGACCGAGCCGCGGGCCCCGAGGTCGGTGAGTCCCTTGTACCCGGCTTCCTGCGCCCGGGGATCGATCGTCGTGATCACATCCCCGCCGCGCCGTTCCTTTCCGGTGATGATGTCCGTGAAGCGCTGGAACGCGAGCCGGTCGTCCTGGCCGCTGAGCACGCCGTCGTACGTCTTCTCCAGCAGGGACATGCCCATGGTCTGCGAGGCGTATCCGGTGACCGGCGCGTACATGGGGCCGTTCTTGTAGGTGCGCTTGAACTTGAATTCCGCGCCGTCGACCTCCGCCGAGCCGGTGACCGACGCGCCGCCCACCACGATGTCGCCGCGCGGAGTCGCGAACTGCTTGATCTGTACGCGTCGATTCTTGTCGTCGTTGGCGAGTTCCTCGGCCTTCACGAACTGGAGCCAGTTGGCTCGAATCAGCAGCGCGAGCATCAGAAGTCCGCAGAAGATGGCTATGTGTCTCAGCGGCCTGTTCATATCGCACCGTCTCCGGTGGCCGGACCGCATACGGTCAACTGGCGGGCGGTGGTGGCCACTTGTCGCTGTGACAAAGCCAACAGAGTAAATCGGACCTGGGGCGTAAGGTAAAGCACCATGTGCGGCAGCCTAGTTGATATCCAATTCGGCAACGGCACGGTGGGGGATCACGCGTGACCAATATTCCGGAGACGGGCCGGACCCCACGGGTTCAGCTCCGGCTCGTCGTCATCCAGGTCCTTGCCTTCTCGCTGCTTCTCACCCTCGGCGGCCGGCTGTGGTATCTCCAGATCCGGGAGAGCGACGCGTACGCCGAGGAGGCCTCCGGCAACCATGTGCAGCGGGTCGTCCAGCCCGCGGTACGCGGCTCGATCCTGGACGCTCGCGGAGTGCCGCTCGCCGACAACGAGACCCGGCTCGTCGTCTCCGCCTCCCGCACCGAGCTGCTGACGATGGAGGACGACGGCAAGGAGGTCCTCACCCGGCTCGCCGGAGTCCTGGGCATGCGGCCCGAGGACGTCATGGACAAGGTCCGGCTGTGCGACGCCGAGACACCACAGCCGTGCTGGAACGGTTCGCCGTACCAGCCGATCCTCATCACCGACGAGGCCACCGCCCAGCAGGCCCTTCAGATACGCGAGCGCGCCGAGGACTTCCCGGGCATCGTCACAGAGCCGGCCGCCGTGCGCCGCTACCCCGGCCCGGGCGGGGCCGAGACCGCGCAGGTGCTCGGCTATCTCTCGCCCGTCACCGACGACGAGGTCCGGCGGGCCCAGGACACCGACTCGCCGTATCTCCGGTCCGACCAGGTGGGACGGAGCGGTCTGGAGCGCCAGTACGACAAGGAGCTGCGCGGCAAGGCCGGTGTCACCCGCTACGAGGTCGACAATCTCGGCCGGGTCCTCGGCCAGGGCGAGAACGACCCGGCGGAGCCCGGCTCGCATCTCGTCACCAGCATCGACTCCCGCGTCCAGCGCGTCGCCGAGTACGAGCTGAACGAGGCGATGAAGGACGCCCGCAAGGAGTGGGACCGGAACACCAACGAGTACTACAAGGCGGACTCCGGCGCGGTCGTGGTGATGGAGGCGAAGACCGGCCGCGTCGTCGCCATGGCGTCCAACCCGGCGTACGACCCGAACGCCTGGGTCGGCGGGATCTCCGCCAAGGACTACGAGAAGCTCACCGGCGAAGCCTCCAACAACCCGCTGCTGAACCGTGCGATCCAGGGCCAGTCGGCGCCCGGCTCGATCTTCAAGGTCATCCCGACCACGGCCGCGGTCAACGCGGGCTACTCGTTCGACGGACCGTACGACTGCTCCAGCTCGTACTCCATCGGCGGGCGGGCCTTCGGGAACTTCGAGGCCAGGGCGTACGGTCCCATCAGTCTCGGCCGGGCGCTGGAGGTCTCCTGCGACACCGTGTTCTACCGGCTGGCGCACGAGGAGTGGCTGAAGGACGGCGGCACGACGCCGAAGAAGGACGCCAACGACTGGTTCTACACGACGGCCCACCAGTTCGGCCTGGGGAAACCCACCGGGATCGATCTGCCCAACGAGGTCGGCGGCCGGGTCCCGGACCGCCAGTGGAAGCAGGAGTACTGGGAGGCCAACAAGGACGCCTGGTGCGCGCAGGGGAAGAAGAACGGCAGTTACACCGAGCGGATCGCGTACGAGAACTGCCTCGAAGGCAACAAGCTGCGCGCCGGTGACTCCGTCAACTACTCCATCGGGCAGGGCGACACCCTGGTCACCCCCATCCAGATGGCCAGCATCTACGCAGCCATCTCCAATGGCGGCACCCTCTACACGCCCACCGTCGGCAAGGCGGTCGTCAGCGCCGACGGCAGGAACGTGCGGGAGATCGAGCCCGAGTCGCACGGCAGGCTGCCCATGACCAAGAAGACGCGCGACGAGATCGACGAGGCCCTCGCGGGGGTCGCCACGCGCGGTACGGCCGACTGGCGGTTCGCGGGCTGGCCGCAGGACGAGATCCCGATGCACGCCAAGACGAGTACGGCCGAGGTGTACGGCAAGCAGACCACCTCATGGTTCGCCACGTACACCGAGGAGTACACGATCGTGATGACGATCTCCCAGGGCGGTACGGGGTCGGGCGCCTCGGCGCCCGCCGTGCGCAAGATCTACAACGCGCTGTACGGGATCTCCGAGGACGGCACCATCGACCGCCGGAAGGCACTGCTCCCCACGCCGCAGAAGGGCCTGCCGAAGATCACGCCACACGGATAGGGCCTGTACAGCTAGATCCTTTACGTCTCGGCCGGCGGATCTTCGTGGGTCAGGCCGGGCCGCCGTGGTCCGGGGCTCGCTTTCACGCGGGCCCCGGACCGTACGTGTCCAGGCTCTACAGCCGTGTCAGTTTCGCGCCGAAGGACGGCTCCGCGAGGTCGGTCTTGAGGGCCACCGGTATCTTCCGCGCCTCGGCTCCGGTGCCCACGGTCAGCTCGCTGACCACCGTGCCGGCCTTCGCGGTACGGGAGATGGTGTCGCCGTCGCTGAACGTGAGCTTCAGCTTCTGCCCGGGAACGCCGACCGCTATGAGGTCCTCGGTGGCCACGACCGGTGTCCGGCCGCCGAGACCGTCGTCGACATGCCCGACGACCTGGCCTTCACTGATGGCGACGGCGGAGGTCAGGGCCGTACGCACCGCCTTGATGACCTTCTTGCTGTTGTCCTGCACCAGGACGAGGCTGTCGGCGCCGTTGGGGTCGGGTCCTGGGGCGTGCTGGTCCATCATCGTGCCGAGGATCAGCCGGTCCTCGCCCTCCACGGTCTTGTAGGCCGCCCAGGACAGGGTGCCTCCGGCCGGTGTGTTCGAGCCGGTCTTGATGCCCCGGATGCTCAACCCGGCCATGATCAGGCGGTCGTTGTTGTTGTAGATGCGCCCGTGGCCGGGGATGTCGGCGTTGGGCAGCGCGACGATCGCGCGGAAGGCGTCGAACTCCATGACCGCCTCGGCCAGTTTGAGCTGGTCGACGGCGGTACTGACGGTCTTCTCGTCGAGCCCGCTGGGGTCGGTGTAGGTGGTGTTCTTCATGCCGAGGGCCTTGGCCGCGTCGTTCATCTTCGTGACGAACGCCGTCTGGTCCTGGGACCCGGTGTCCCAACGGGCCAGCAGCCGGCCGATGTTGTTGCCCGACGGGATCATCAGCATCTTGAGCATGTCCTGCTGGCTGAACGTCTGGCCCTCCTCAAGCCCCTCGATACGCGACTCGTCCTCGGACTTGCCGTCTTCCACGGTCTGGGCGTCGACCTCGATCAGCGGCCCCTTCTCGTCCTTCTTGAGGGGGTGTTCGCGGAGGATCACATAGGCCGTCATGATCTTGGCGATACTCGCGGTCGGTACGGGCTTCTGCTCGCCGAACGTCCCGACGCTGCCCGACCCCACAACCGTGACGGCGGCCTGTCCCTGCTCGGGCCAGGGGATGGAGAGGCTGTCGCCCCCGACGGTGAAGGCGGGCGGGGTCGCGCCGAGATCGAGAACCGGATCGGGGAGCGGGCGGAATGTCTGTACGGTCAGGAAGACCAGCCCGAGGAGTACGACGAGCGGCGTCCAGATCTTGAGCCTGCGCACCAGGGTGCGGGCCGGGGACGGTGGCGGCGCGGGGGTGTTGGTGAGCTGCGCGAGCAGGTCGAGCGGGGGGCGTACGTCCTGCTCGGCGGAGTTGACCCGGGGCGCCTCGGCGGACTTCAGGGCCACGAATTCGCTGGTGGGGGGCATCCGGACCGGCGGGACCGGCGGGTGTGTTGGGAACGGGCGCGGGGGACGGTGCGGGCGGGGCGGACGCGGGCGTCACAGGGGTGCGTGCGGCGGGCGGGGCGGGCTTGGCGGCCGGGGCGGGTGCGGTCGGCGGGGTGGGCGCGGCGGGCCGGGCGGGTTTGGCCGTGGGGGCGATCCGGAGTGTGACCGTCGGTGTTGTGACGTCCTGGGTGCTGTCCGAGGATGTGGGCTCGGCGGAGGGCTTGGCGGAGGGCTTGGGCGATTCCGGCTTGCCGGAAGGCGTGGCTGACTGCGTCTCGGCGGACGGCTTGCGCGCGGCGCCGGGCTCTTCGCGCTTCAGTGTCCCGGGTGCCTTGGCCGCGCTGCCCGCCTTCGCCGCGCTGCCGGCCTCTGTCCGCGGGCGGTCGACCGTATCCCCTGCCGTGTCGGTGCCGGCGCTCGCGGGCGACGCCTTGGAGGGGCCGGGGGCCGGGGACCTGGTCGCCGATAAGCCGGCCGTCGCCGCAGGTTCGGGGGCTTTCGCGCGGTCGGCCGCTCCCGGCGCCGGCTGCTTCTCCGCGGCGCCCTTCGATGGCGGCGCCTTCTTCTCGGACGGTTCTCTCGGCTCTCTCGGCTCGCTGTTCTGATCGAGTGTGTCGGGGGATCGGTCCGCCATTGATGTCTCCTTGATATGCCGCGACGCCGCTTCGTGCCCGAACCGGGCGGTGTCGCGTGTTCTGATGCCGGGTGCTTCGGTCCGGCGCGGGCGCGAGTGCTCCCGTACCGCTTCCGTGAGCGCCTTGGCGGCCGGCCCCCGGTGGGCCGTCGGGGCCGTCGCTGTGTCCGGCGCGGGACACGGACCAGGCGTACGGCCGCTCGTCGCGGTCATCGGCACCCCGCCGGGCGGTACGGAACTCGCGCCCGACCGTGACCCTATCGATCTTCGCCCCGCTCCCGCTGCCACCCCTGGCCGTGCGGCCGATTATCTCCTGCGCATCGTTCGCGGTCGTGCGGATGGCGACCGCGGACGGCCCCGTCAGCGCCGAGTGGCGTGTTGCGTGTCACGCAGGGCAGGCAGTACGGGGGTGAGCGCGGCCAGGGCGAGCAGGATCACGGCAATGGCCTGAAACGCGCTCCCGTAACTGTCGGCCAGTGCGGCGGGCGTGGCCCGGATGCCGGAGGTGGCGGTCGCGGTGAGGGTCAGCACCACGGCGAGGCCGAACGCGCCGCCGAACTGCCGTGAGGTGTTCATGAGTCCGGAGGCCGCGCCCGCGTCGGCGGACCCGACGCCGGCGGTGACGGTGGTGGTCAGCGGGGTGCTGAGCAGTCCGCCGCCGAACGAGATCGCCACGGACGGGCCGAAGATACCGGTGAGATAGCCGCTGTCCGGGGCGATACCGCTCTGCCACCAGAAACCCGCAGCGGAGATCAACGCCCCGGTGGCGATCAGCACCCTGGCCTGCACATGCTGCATCAGCCAGGGGATGAGGCGCAGCCCGACCAGGAGCATCACCACCGCGTGCGGCACGAACGCGAGACCTGTCTGCGCGGCGCTGTAGTGCAGCACATCCTGCATGGTCAGCGTCAGGAAGTACCACAACGGAACCTGGCTCGCCCCGGCCAGCACCATCGCCAGGTTCCCCCAGCCGATCCCGGGCAGCCCGAACAGCCGCGGCGGTATCAGGGGGGCCGGGGCGAATCTCGTCTCGACGACCACGAACGCGGCCAGGGCGGCGGTCCCGCCGAGCAGCGGCAGCGCCGTGTCCCGGTCGGTCCAGGCGTGCGTATGGGCCTGGGCGACACCGAGGGTGAGCAGGGTCAGCGCGGCCGTGGCCAGCACCGCGCCGGGCAGGTCGAGCCGTACCCGCCGCGCGGGCGCACCGCGCCGGGCGAGCACCCGGGCGGCGAACAGGATCGCCGGAACCCCGATCGGTACGTTGATCAGCAGGACGGAACGCCAGGACAGATACTCGGTCAGCACCCCGCCGAGCAGATTGCCCGACGCCCCGCCGGCCAGGCTCACCGCCGTCCAGATCGTCAACGCCCTGGTACGCGCGGGGCCTTCGGGAAAGGTGGTGGTCAGCAGGGTCAGGGCCAGCGGGGCGAGCACGGCCGCGCCGATCCCCTGCGCGGCCCGTGCCGCGATCAGCATCGCCGGGCTGGCCGCGACCCCGCCGATCAGACTGGCGACGGTGAACACCGCGAGCCCGCCGATGAACACCCGCCGGTGTCCGTAGAGATCGGCCAGCCTCCCGCCCAGCAGCAACAGCCCCGCGAACGCCAGTGTGTAGCCGCTGACGACCCATTGCAGGCCCGCCGGGGCGAACCCGAGATCCGTCTGGACCGAGGGCAGCGCGACGGTCATCACGGAGACGTCGAACAGGACCAGGAAGTGCGCCGTACATGCCAGGACAAGGGCCGTCGTGGCAGCGGATCTCCCCTGCATGGCTGGGACTCCCCCGGTCGGCTTCTGAGCCGTACGCTCCGGCGAGCGCAGGCGTCGGCGTACCCCCGCTCGGCGCGCCCATGCGGCACGCTCCGTGCCATCCGTGCCACGAGGAATCCGCATGCGAGGAATCCGGCTACGAGGCCGGGGAGAAGTTCACGCCCTGGGCCAGTGCCACATGTCCGGAGTAGTTGACCGTGTTGGTCGCGCGGCGCATATAGGCCCGCCAGGCGTCGGAGCCCGACTCGCGCCCGCCACCGGTCTCCTTCTCACCGCCGAACGCGCCGCCGATCTCCGCGCCCGAGGTGCCGATATTGACGTTGACGATGCCGCAGTCCGCGCCGTCGGCGGCGAGGAACCGTTCCGCCTCGCTCTGGTCGCTGGTGAAGATCCCGGACGACAGCCCCTGCGGCACATCGTTGTGCAGCCGGATCGCCTCGTCGAGGTCGCGGTAGGTCAGGACGTACAGCAGCGGCGCGAAGGTCTCCTCGCGTACGACGGCGGTCTGCGCGGGCATCCGTACCAGGGCGGGCCGGACGTAGTACGCGCCCGGTGCCGCCTCGGTGAGCTGCCGTTCCCCGCCGGTGATCACGGTGCCGCCCTCCGTGGTCGCGCGGTCGAGGGAGAGCCGCATCCTGGTGTGGGCGGTCTCGTCGACGAGCGGCCCGACCAGGGTGGTGTCCTGGAACGGGTCGCCGATCGGGAGCCGGCGGTACGCGGCGGTGAGCCGTTCGACGACGGTGTCCGCGATGTCCTCGTGCACGATGAGTCTGCGGAGCGTCGTACAGCGCTGGCCCGCCGTGCCCACGGCGGCGAACAGGGCCGCGTTCACGGTGAGTCCGAGATCGGCGGACGGGGTCACCACGGCGGCGTTGTTCCCGCCCAGCTCCAGGATGCTGCGTCCGAACCGGGCGGCCACCCGGGGCGCCACCGCGCGGCCCATCCGGGTCGAGCCGGTCGCGCTGATCAGCGGCACCCGGGGCGAGTCGACAAGGCGCTCGCCGGTCTCGGCCCCGCCGAGGACGACCTGGTTGAGACGGGCCGGGGCGCCGGTCTCGGCGATGGCGCGGTCGAGCAGGGCGGAGCAGGCGAGGGCGGTCAGCGGGGTCAGCTCGGACGGCTTCCACACCACGGTGTCACCGCAGACCAGCGCCACCGCGGTGTTCCACGCCCACACCGCGACCGGGAAGTTGAAAGCGCTGATGACACCGACCACGCCCAGCGGGTGCCAGGTCTCCATCAGCCGGTGGCCGGGGCGCTCGGAGGGCATGGTGCGGCCGTAGAGCTGCCGGGACAGGCCCACCGCGAAGTCGCAGATGTCGATCATCTCGCGCACTTCGCCGAGCGCCTCTGAGCGGATCTTGCCCGCCTCGATGGTGACCAGATCGGCGATCTCCCGCTGGTGCTCGGCGAGCAGTTCGCCGAGCCGCTTGACCAGCGCGCCGCGCACCGGCGCCGGGGTGGTCCGCCATTCGCGGAACGCCGTGTCCGCGGCCTCGACGGCGCGGTCGACATCCGCCGGGGTGTCGGCGCGCAGGCCGAACAGGGCGGCGCCGGTGACGGGCGTACGGGCGGTGATCGCGTCGCCCTTGTACGCGGCGATGTCGACCCCGCAGCGCGCCAGGGCCGTCTCCGCCCTGTCACGTATGCCGTCGGTGCCGCTGACTCCTGCTGTGCCCATGGCGGTGCCCTCTCTGTGCCTCGGAACCATGCCTCGGAGCTGTGCTCGGACTTCCTGTGCCCTGGGCATCCCGTGCCCTGGACTTCCCGCACGCCGGACTTCCTGTGCCTCTGGCGGCCGGTGCCCGGTGCCCAGGACCGGACCGCCTATGCCTAAGAACTCGTACGGATGTTGACGTAGTTGCCCTGGATCCAGTCCTTGAACGTGGCGGTCTCGCCGTCCAGGCTGATGTCGAATCCGCACTGCCTGGCCAGCGGGACCGAGAAGGCGAAGTCCGAGTCGGGCCGCAGGAAGAAGACACTGGACGTACGGCTGCTGCCCGCGATCCGGTCCAGGCCCGGCGCCGCGACATGGTGCTTCGGCGCTTTCACCTGGCCGCCGGTCACCAGGGTCGCGACGGCTCCGCAGAAGACAAGAACGGCGTCCGGCTTGGCCGGCAGATCCACGAAAGTGCCGCCGACCTCGCACTGGAGGCTCACAAAGCCATTGGGGCACGGCGTCTGCTGAATCACCGTCACGGTCGACAAATCGTAATGCGGCGCCATACGCAACGGCTCTTCCTCGGCGCTGCGATGTGCCGGGACCTCGGGGAAATACCGGAACCTCAGCAGGGGTTCACAGTTGACGAATGACTCGACGCCACCCTCCGGCTCGGTCCCCGTCGCCTTCAGGACCTGGCGCGCCGCCTCCCGGGTGGCGTCATACATACGGTCGAAGTAGTGCGTCCAGATCCGCTCGAAGTCCCCGGTGGGAAATATATTGTCCGAGGTCCCCATCGAATAGCACATCGAGTAGTCGGTGTAGCTGCCGGTGTTGGTGATCTGCGCGGTGCTCTCCGACTCCAGCCCGGTGAATCCACGGCGGACGGTGGGAACCGGGGAGGTGACGGCCCGCTTCGCCTCCTCCGTACCGTGCTCGAAGAAATCGACGACGACATCCTTGGCAGATTTCTGGTCGGCTTCCGACAGGCTGCTGCCCGTCAGATAAAAAACACCTTTCTCCGCCAGGCAGCTACGGAACTCGTCCTGGCGGAGCCCCTCCTGAAGCTCGGACAGGTGGAACGTCGGTACCGTCGTGTCCATCAACACGTACTGCTCCTCTCGTCACCGCTCGGGCAGGTGGAAGGCGATGAACGTGAAGCACCGTAGCAGCCGCCGCCGATTTCGAACAGGTGCTTTCCTGCCGTTACCGGAAATCCCGGAAGAGAACTCCGAGAGAGCCGGAAGAGGACCTCAAGAGCAGCCCGGGGCAGAATGGCAGCATGGGTGAACAAGAGCACTGTCCTGAACACGGCCTTTCAGTAACGGGAGAACTGAACGCTCAGGACGTGCATAGCGCGCTTGAGCCCCATATGCTTGTGGACGGCTACGACATCGTCCTCGATTTTTCCGCCAGTTCGGGTTCCTGGCTGGTCGACGCCGTTACGAAGAACCGCTTTCTCGATCTCTTCTCCTTCTTTTCCTCGGCACCGCTCGGCATTAATCCGTCCTGCATTGTCGACGACCCGGAATTCATGCGCGAGCTGGCCGTGGCGGCCGTCAACAAGCCGTCGAACCCCGACCTCTACTCGGTTCCATACGCCAGGTTCGTCAGGACCTTCGCCCGGGTGCTCGGTGACCCGCGGCTGCCGCGGCTGTTCTTCGTGGACGGCGGGGCGCTGGCCGTGGAGAACGCTCTCAAGGCGGCCCTCGACTGGAAGGCCCAGAAGCTGGGCCTGGACGAGCGGGCCGTCGACGGTCTCCAAGTCCTGCACCTGGAGCGGTCGTTCCACGGGCGCAGCGGCTACACCATGTCGCTGACGAACACCGAGCCGGCGAAGACCGCCCGCTACCCCAAGCTCCCCTGGCCCCGGATCCCGTCCCCCGCCCTTCAGCACCCGCTCGCCGAGCACGCAGGTGCCAACCGGGAAGCCGAGCGGCGGGCGCTGGAGGCCGCCGAGGCGGCGTTCCGCACCGCGGGCGGCATGATCGCCTGCTTCATCGCCGAGCCCGTGCAGGGCGAGGGCGGGGACAACCATCTCGGCGCGGGCTTCCTCCAGGCGATGCAGCGGCTCTGCCACGAGCACGACGCCCTGTTCGTGCTCGACGAGGTCCAGAGCGGCTGCGGGATCACCGGTACGGCATGGGCGTACCAGCAACTCGGCCTGGCGCCCGACCTGGTGGCGTTCGGCAAGAAGACCCAGGTCTGCGGGGTGATGGGCGGCGGCCGGATCGACGAGGTCCCGGAGAACGTCTTCGCGGTCTCGTCCCGGATCAGCTCGACATGGGGCGGCAACCTCGCCGACATGGTCCGCGCCACCCGGATCCTGGAGACGATCGAGCGTACGCAGCTCTTCGACACCGTCGTCCGGCGCGGCAAGTACTTCGGCGACGGCCTCGAAGCCCTGGCCGCCACGTACCCCGCCGTTGTGACCAATGCCCGCGGCCGGGGTCTGATGTGCGCCGTGGACCTGCCGGACACCCGGCTCCGTGACGAGGTGCTGCGCCGGATGTACCGGGACCACCGGGTGATCGCCCTGCCGTGCGGCGAACGCGGCCTCAGGTTCCGCCCCGCGCTGACGATCGGCGAGAGCGAGATCGATCAGGCCCTTGACGCGCTGGCGCGCAGTGTCGAGCCGCTCGCCGCCTGACGCACCACACGCACTCCCCCCACGCGCAGTCCCCCCACATGTAGTCCCACTCGTCCGCATCCCGTACGACGGAGAGCCCACGAATGATGTCAGCACGGTACCCGAGGACCGCAGCCGACTGGACTGCCCGCATCGAAGAGGTGTCGAGCGAGCGCTGCGATCTGGAAATGCTGCTCAAGGACGAGTGGCGCAACAAGATCGCGGTACGGGACGACGATCCTGGTGTCCGTACGACGAAGCACCAGGATCTGCTGATCGGCGGCCAGGACTACGCCGCGCTGAAGGCCGCGGTCCGGGACGACGAGGCCATGTCCGTGGGCGCGTTCGCGCTCGCCGCGCTGCACAGCGTCATGCGCGCGTACGGCCACGGGAACCGGACCGTCGCGGCCTTCGTCGACGCCACCGGTACGGACGACCCGCGGCAGGCCGCCGTTCTCCCGGTCGTCGTCGACCACACCGAACAGGCCCGGCTCACCTGCGCCGCGGCCGTACGGGAACTGGACGAGGCACTGCGGCACAAGGACGCGTACGGGAGCCCGGCCGAGCTGCTGGAGCGCGGCCTCTTCGACGCCCTGCTCGTACTCACCGACCGCGATCCGGCCCTGGCCGACCTGCCGTCCGCCCCGCTCGCCATGATCGTCCGGGACATCGAGGCCGAGGGCTGCCTGCGATGGACGATGGCCTACGCGGAGGACCTGTTCGAGGACCGGACGGTCGCCGGTGTGCTCGATGTCGTACGGGAGGTGCTCGGCCAGTTCGTCGGCCGGCCCGCGCACCCCGTCGCCGGCATCGAACTGGCGTCTGAGGAGCAGCGGGAGCAGCTGCGCCAATGGAACGCCACCGACGGTGACTTCCCGGAGGGGAAGCGGCTCAACGAGCTGTTCGAGGACGCCGTCCTGCGGTCGCCCGACCGCGAGGCCGTCGTCTTCGGCGACACCTCACTGACCTACCGCGAGGTCGACGAGCGGTCCAACCAGTTCGCGCACTGGCTGCTCGGCCCCGGGATGGGCGTGCGCCCGCAGGAACTGATCGGGCTCTACCTCGACAAGAGCGATCTGGGTGTCTTCGCCACCCTCGGCATCTGGAAGTCCGGCGCGGCGTACGTACCGATCGATCCGGCCTACCCGGCGGACCGGGTGCGGTTTGTCGTCCGTGACACCGGCCTGTCCGGCATCGTCACCAACCGCCACCACGCGGCACGGCTGCGGGACACGCTCGAAACGCTCGGTCCGGACCACTCCGGCGTCCGCGTCATCGAGATCGAGACCGTGCTGGCGGAGCAGGACGCCGGCGGGAGCGCGCTGCGGGAGAGACCACGGCTCTCCCTGGGCAGCCGGGACCTCGCGTACCTCACGTACACCTCCGGCACCACGGGCGTGCCGAAGGGCGTCCCCAAGTACCACGACAGTGTCGTGAACAGCATCACGGATCTGTCCGAGCGGTACAGCATGCGCTCGCCCGGCGAGGAGCGGGTCGCGCTCTTCGCCTCGTACGTCTTCGAACCCCACCTGCGGCAGACCCTGATCGCGCTCATCAACTCGCAGACGCTGGTGATCGTCCCCGAGGAGGTCAGGCTCGACCCCGATCTGTTCCCCGCGTACATCAAGCGCCACGGCGTCACCTATCTCAATGCCACGGGATCGGTGGTCCAGCACTTCGACCTGCGCCGCTGTACGAGCCTCAAGAGGCTGCTGCTGGTCGGCGAGGAGCTGACGGCGGCCGGGCTGCGCCAGCTCCGTGAGAAGTTCTCCGGTCGAGTCATCAATGAGTACGCCTTCACCGAGGCGGCCTTCGTCACCGCCGTCAAGGAGTTCGCCCCGGGCGTGACGGAGCGCAAGGACCGCAGCATCGGGCGGCCGGTACGGAATGTGAAGTGGTACGTACTGAGCCAGAATCTGAAGCAGTTGCCGATCGGCGCCATCGGCGAGCTGTACATCGGCGGGCACGGGGTCGCCCCGGGCTATCTCAACCGTGACGATCTGACCGCGGAACGGTTCATGGCGAACCCGTTCCAGTCGGAGCGGGACAAGGCACGCGGTGTGAACGCCCGTATCTACCGGACCGGGGACCTGGCGCGCGTACTGCCGTCCGGCGAAGTGGAGTTCATGGGGCGCAGCGACTTCCAGCTCAAGCTGAACGGCGTCCGGGTGGAGCCGGGCGAGATCGAGGCGCAGGCGACGGAGTTCCCGGGGGTGCGCAAGTGCACCGTCGTGGCCCGCGAAGGCGCGGGTGGTACGGGCGACCGCCACCTGGTCGGGTACTTCGTGACCGAGCGCTCGGCGCAGGTGACCGAGGACGAGCTGCTGGCGTTCCTCGAACAGCGGCTGATACGGATCATGGTCCCGGCCCGTATGGTCCGCCTCGACACCATCCCGGTCAATGTCAACGGCAAGGTGGACTGGCGGGCGCTGCCGGAGGTGGAGCTCGCCCGCCCGGGCGGTGCCCACCGGGACGGGACGCCCGCGCCCACCCCCGGCGGTGCCCCGGCCGATGGCGGCGCGCGCTCGGGGGTCGTCGACGAGCTGCGCGAGATCTGGAGCACGGTGCTCGGGGTGCCGGCGGCACGGATCGGGGACGGCGACGACTTCTTCCGGCTCGGTGGCCAGTCCATTTCGTGCATCCTGCTGATCGCGCGCGTGAGGCGGCGGCTGGGTGTCTTCGTCGGCGTGGAGGACGTGTTCACCCTCAGAACGCTGGGCGAGCTGGCCCGCCACCTGGACCTGCGGCGCGAGGAGCCGGGGCACGCGCCCGGTCCGGAGCTGTCGGCCGCCGTGGAGCGGGCCGACGGCGAGGGTGTGCCGGCCGAGGGCGAGTCCGTCGGGCTTCTCGCGAACGGTCTGCAACAGGGTCTGCTCTACCACGCCCTCAAGCGCAGGAACGGCGACGACGCCTATGTCATGCAGTCGGTGCACCGCTACCACTGCGGTATCCGCCCCGATCTGATGCGGGACGCCTGGCAGCACGCGCGGCGTAAGTACCCCGCGCTGAGGCTGCGTTTCGAGTGGGGCGAGGAGCCGCTCCAGATCGTCGACAACGACGACAAGCCCTTCGAGTGGCGCTTCACCGACCTGAGCGATGTGGCGGACTCCGCTGAACGGGACGCCCGTATCAAGGAGTTGCAGGAGCGGGACCGGACCGAGCCGTACGATCCGGGCGCGGGCCGGCTCTTCCGGGTCTATCTGATCAAGCAGCGCGAGGACCTGTTCTCGCTGATCTTCAGTTGCCACCACATCATCCTGGACGGGTGGAGCCTGCCCGTACTCCACGACGACGTGCACCGTACGTACCTGCGTCTGCTCCGGGGCACCGACGCCGAACCGGCCGTCGACAGCGCGTACCTGGCGGCGCAGCGGCACTGGGAGGCACACCGGAACGACGACGTCGAGTACTGGACGCGGCAGGTCGAACGCATCGACGAGCGCGGTGACTTCGCCGGGCTGGTCAAGGAGGACCTCCGGTACCAGGTCGCGCTGAGCGACTACGACCACGTACGGGAGCACCGTACGAAGAAGCTGCGCCTCGGCGCGGAGCGGACGGCCGCGCTCAAGGCGGTGTGCGCCGCCCACCGGGTCACCCTGCACTCGGTGCTCCAGTTCGTCTGGCACAAGGTGCTGTACGCCGTCGGCGGCGGGAACACCACGGTGGTGGGGACGATCGTGTCCGGCCGCAACCCCCATATCGACGGCATCGAGAACTCGGTGGGCCTGTTCATCAACACACTGCCCGTGATCGTCGACCACGACGACCAGGCGGCGAAGAGCGTCGGCGAGGCCATCGGCGAGATCCAGGCCGCGGTGAACACCATGACCGGCAAGAGCACCGTGGAGCTGGGCCGGCTGGAGACCGGCGGCATGAAGCGCCGGCTGTTCGACACGCTGCTCGTGCTGGAGAACTATCCGCGGCTCCTGGACGAGGACGAGGAGCGGGAGCACGAGGAACTGCTGCGCTTCGAGAAGGCGTACGACGCCGACAAGGTCGACTATCCGCTGGCCGTCGTGGCGCGCGAGGAGGGCGACGAGCTGACGGTCACGCTGTGGTACGCGGGTGAGCTGTTCGACGACGACGCCATCGGCACGCTGCTCGATGTGACCGGCACACTGTTCGGCCAGGTGGCGGAGGACATCGCGCGGCCGGTCGGCACCCTCGAATTCGTCTCGCCGCCGATGATCGAGCGCTTCGACGCGTGGAACCGTACGGAGACCGGGTTCCCGGACGGCAAGACCCTGCACGGGGTGTTCGAGGAGATGGCCGCGGCCTGGCCGGACGAGATCGCCGTGGTCTACCGCGAGACACGGCTGACGTACCGTCAGCTCAACGAGCGGGCCAATCAGTTGGCGCACTATCTGCGGACCGTCGAGGATCTGCGGCCGAACGACCTCGTCGGCCTGATGGTGGACAAGAGCGAGCTGATGATCACCGCGATCCTGGCGGTGTGGAAGACCGGGGCGGCGTACGTACCGATCGACCCGGGCTATCCGGACGACCGCGTCGCCTTCATGCTCGAAGACACCCGGTCCCGTCTGGTGATCACCAACCACGCCCACGCCGAACGGGTCCGCGGCCTGCCCGGCGCGGCGGAGCTGCCCGTGGTGGAGCTGGATCAGCTGCCGATGGGCTACCGGTCGACGGACAACCCGGTCACGGCCGTGTCCAGCACGGACCTCGCCTACGCCATCTACACCTCCGGCACCACGGGCAGGCCCAAAGCCGTACTCGTGGAGCACCGCGGGGTCGTCAACCTCCAGACGTCCATGGTGAAGCTGTTCTCGCTCGGCAAGAGCGCGGGCGACGAGGCCCTCCTGTCGTTCTCCAACTATGTGTTCGACCACTTCGTCGAGCAGATGACCGATGCCCTGCTCAACGGGCAGAAGCTGGTGGTGCTCGACGACTCGATGCGTACGGACGCCGAGCGTCTGTACAAGTACATCAACGACGAGAACGTCACCTATCTCTCCGGCACGCCCTCGGTCCTCTCGCTGTACGACTACTCGACGACGACATCCCTGACCCGTATCGACGCGATCGGCGAGGACTTCACCGAGCCGGTCTTCAACAAGATCCGCGGGATGTTCCAGGGCACCATCATCAACGGGTACGGCCCGACGGAGATCTCGATCACGAGCCACAAGCGGCTGTACGCGCCCGGCGAGCGCCGTGCGACCAAGAGCATCGGCCATCCGGTGGCCAACACCATGTGTTACGTGCTCGACAAGTCGATGCGGCGCGTGCCGGTCGGAGGCATGGGCGAGCTGTACATCGGCGGTGTCGGTGTCACACGCGGATATCTCAACCGTGACGAGCTGACGGCGGAGCGTTTCCTGGACAACCCGTTCCAGACCCCGGAGGAGAAGGCGTCCGGGCAGAACGCGCGTATCTACCGGACGGGCGACCTGGCCCGTTGGCTGCCCAACGGCGAGCTGGAGTGCCTGGGCCGCACCGACCACCAGGTCAAGATCCGCGGACAGCGTGTCGAACTCGGCGAGGTCGAGGCGGCCCTCTCGTCGTACCCCGGTGTGACCCGGTCCCTGGTGATCGCCCGTGAGCACCGGGCGGCGGGGCCCGGCGGCGCGGGGCTCGCGGGCGCGCAGAAGTATCTCGTCGGCTTCTACGTCTGCGACCGCGAACTGGACGAGACGGATCTGAAGCAGTGGATGCGCCGGAAGCTGCCCGAGGCCGTGGTGCCCTCCCGCCTCCTGCGCATCACGGACATCCCGGTGACACCCAGCGGAAAGCTGGACACACGGCGGCTCCCGGAGACGGACTTCGGGCCGGACGAGGGCGGGGAGTACGTCGCGCCCTCGAACGATGTCGAGGCCAAGCTGTGCGGCATCTGGTCCACGGTGCTCGGTGTCGCGCCCGACCGGGTCGGTGTGCACGACGACTTCTTCGCGCTCGGTGGCGACAGTCTGCGCGCGATGGTGCTCGCGCAGGCCATCACGACCGGTTTCGGCCGTGGCCTGGGCGTCACGACCGTACTCCAGCACACCACCCTCGGGGCGCAGGCGGCACATATCCGGGAGATGGCCGCGCTCGTGGAGGAGGGGCGGGGCGAGCCGGCGGGCGGCGGAGGCGCGGCGGGCCTGGCGGGCTTGGCCGGGGTGGCCGGGGTGGAGAACCCTCCGGCGTCGCTGGCGCAGGAACGCCTGCTGTTCATCGACGAATTCGAGGGCGGCACCGCCGCGTACAACATCCCGTTCGTCCTCCGGATCGCGACGGCGCCGGACGACGGGCACGTAACGCGGGACACGGTCACGCGCGCGCTGCACACACTGGTACGCCGCCATCCCGCGCTGCGCACCCTGCTCACCATGGACGGTGCCGGTGTCCGGCGGCAGCGCACGCTGTCCCAGGACGACGCGTCCGCCCTGTTCGATGTGCCCGTGCACACGGTCGGGAGCGTCCCCGAGCTGGACGAGAAGCTCGTGGAGCGTTCCGGACATGTGTTCCGGCTGCACGAGGAACTGCCGCTCCAGGCAGACCTGTTCGCGCTGGGCACGGACCACGGCAGTGTGTATCTGAGCATTGTCCTCCACCACACATGCTTCGACGGCTGGTCGTGGAACACCTTCCGCGGCGAGCTGGCGGCCCTGCTGCGCGGTGTGCCCGAGGCGGAGCTGGGGGCGGGGCACGGTACGTACGCGGACTTCGCCGTGTGGCAGCGGGAGTATCTGACCGGGCGACGGCTGTCGGAGCTGACCGGGTTCTGGACGGACAGGCTGGCCGGGTTCGAGACGGTCAGGCTGCCGCTGGACAACCCGCGCCCGGCGCGGTTCGACTACCGCGGCCGGGAGATCGAGTTCGGCCTCGACGAGCGGACCACCGAGGTGCTGAGGGCGCTGGCCCAGTCGTCGAGAGTGAGCCTGTACAGCGTGCTGCTGGGCGCCTGGTGCCTGATGCTGCGCATGTACACCGGCCAGGACGACTTCGTCGTCGGAACCCCGTCCGCCAACCGCGGGCGCCCGGAGTTCGACCGTACGATCGGCTTCTTCGCGAATCTGCTGGCCCTGCGTGTCCGGGTCGACGCGGACGCCACGCTCGCGGAGTACCTGCGCGCGGTCGGTGCGGATGTGGTGGCGGCGCAGGTGCACGGCGAGCTGCCGTTCGAGCAGCTCGTGAAGGAGCTGGACCCGGAGAGGGATCCGAGCCGTCACCCGGTCCTCCAGATCAACTTCACCCTTCAGAACGTCACGGACCGCGACCCCGGTGCCGACGCGGCTGCTTCGGCGTCCGACGGGCGGAAGGCGCTGGTCGACTACAGGCCGGACGGCGGCGGCTGGACGGCCACCAAGTTCGATCTGTCGGCCACGCTCACCGAGAACTCGGGCGGCCTGGCGGGCAATCTGACCTTCGCCGCGTCCCTCTTCGACGATGCGAGCGCCGACGGCTTCATCTCCACGTTCCAGCATGTCCTGCGGGAGTTCGCCCGGCTCTCGGGCTCCGCGGGCCGGGCCACGCTGGCGGACGTCACCTGCCTCGACGAAGCGGGCCGGGCTGCACTGCTGGCCGACGCGGCGGAGCCCGGCGGCGTCGTCGTACCGGCCGCCGCGACCGGTACGTCCCGGACACTGCACGGAGTGTTCGAGGAGATGGCCGAGGCCTGGCCGGACGAAATCGCGGTCGTCCACGGCAAGACGAAGCTGACATACCGTGAGCTGAACGAGCGGGCCAACCGGTTGGCGCACCATCTGCGGACCATCGCGGAACTGCGGCCGAACGACCTGGTGGGCCTGGTGCTGGACAAGAGCGAGCTGATGATCGCGGCGATTCTGGCGGTGTGGAAGGCCGGCGTCGCCTACGTACCGATCGACCCCGGATATCCGGACGACCGGATCGCCTTCATGCTCGAAGACACCCGGGCCCGTCTCGTACTGACCGACCACGCCCACACCGGGCGGCTCCGCCGACTGCCCATTGCGGCGGAACTGCCGGTGGTCGATCTGGACGAGCTGCCCATGGGCCACCGGTCGGCGGAGAACCCCGTCACGGCCGTGACGAGCACCGACCTCGCCTACGCCATCTACACCTCCGGCACCACCGGCCGGCCCAAGGCCGTACTCGTACCGCACCGCGCGGTGGACAGCTTCCGCGAGCAGGTGGCCGAGCGCTACTTCGGCACTCCGGGCTCATCGCGCCAAGGTGTCCTGTTCCTGGCCAACTACGTCTTCGACTTCTCCGTCGAGCAGTTGGCGCTCTCGGTGCTCAGCGGCCACACCCTGATCGTTCCGCCGCCCTCCCCCGCCCACGACGACGGCTTCTACGACTACGCCAACCGTGCGGGGCTCACGTATCTGAGCGGTACGCCGACACAGATCCAGCAGTTCGACCTCACGCGGCTGCCGCGTCTGCGGTGTGTGCTCGTCGCCGGTGAGGCGTTCCACGAGCGCCACTTCCGGAAGATCCGGAGCGAGTACGCCGGACCGATCGTCAACGCCTTCGGCACCACGGAGACGGCCGTCTACAACACCGGCCGGCGCTTCGAACCCGGTGAGCCCTACCGGAACACCTTCGGGCAGCCGCTCGGGAACACCCGGCTGTATGTCCTCGGCGACTCGTTGAACCTGCTTCCCACGGGGGCGGTCGGCGAGCTGTACATGGCCGGTGAGTGTGTCACGGACGGGTATCTGAACCGGCCGGACCTCACACGCGAGCGGTTCCTGCCGAACCCGTTCCGGACCGAGGCCGAGCGCCGCGCCGGCCGGTACCCGGTCATCTACAGGACCGGTGACCTCGTGCGGCGGACGAGGGACGGCGAGTTCCGGTACGTGGGACGCAATGACGCGCAGGTCAAGATCCATGGCATCCGTGTCGAACCCGGCGAGGTCGAAGCGGTGCTGGCCGCCTGTCCGAACGTACGGGAGTGTGCCGTCGTCGCCACGGCCGACGGACACGCCCCGGACAGCGGCGGCAAGCGGCTGGTCGGCTACTACGTGGCGGAGACGGGCGTCGGCGGGGCGGTGGACCCGGCCGTCGACCCGGCCGTCGAGGAGGACCAGATCTTCGCCGCCCTGCGCGCGAAGCTGATGCCCGGCATGGTGCCCTCGCTGCTGGTACGGCTCGACCGGCCGCTGCCGATGACCATCAACGGGAAGCTCGACACCAAGGCGCTGCCGAAGGCGGTCCTGTCCGCGGAACGCGCGGGCTACACCGCGCCGCGCAGCCGTACCGAGGCCCGGCTGTGCCAGCTCTGGAGCGCGGGGCTGCCGGGTGGCACGGTGGGCATCGACGACGACTTCTTCCGGTCGGGCGGTGACAGCCTCAGCGCCCTGCGTCTGGCGAGCCAGGTGCGGCGGGAGGTCGGCCGCAAAATCAGTGTGAAGGACATCTTCGACTTCCCCACCGTCCGGCGGCTGGCCGACCACGTACTGTCCGGGCCGGAGAGCGGGCGCGGTACGCGGGGCGGCGAGCGGGACGAACGGGTGGAATCCGAGCAGCCCGAGCAGGGCCGCCTGTCCGGTGACTGCCCGCTGCTTCCCATTCAGGAGTGGTTCTTCGCGAAACCGCTCGCGGACCGCGGCTGGTGGAACCACAACTTCGCCATCACCACACCACCGCTGGAGATGACGAGGCTGCGCCGGGCGCTGACGAGGCTGGTCGCCCACCATGACGCGTTCAGCCTCCGCTACACCGGGTTCGACGCTGCCGGATCCGGTGGCGCCGGGTCGAACGGTGTCGGGCCCAGCGGTCTCGGGTCCAGCGATCACGCGTCGAACGGTGACGGGTCCAGCCGTGACGTTACGGAGATCAGCCAGGCGTACGGTGACGGCCGCCCGGATGTCGTACTGCACGAACTCGACGTACGCGGCCTGCGCGACGCGGACATCAGCCGGCGGCTCGCTCAGTGGCAGAGCGGTTTCGACCTGGAGCGCGGACCGGTCGCCTGTGCCGCGTATCTCCACGGGTTCGACGACGGCACCTCCCGCGTCTGGTTCGCCCTGCATCATCTGATCGTCGACACCGCGAGCTGGCACATCCTCACCCAGGACCTGGAAATCCTGTACCACGACGGGGAGTTGGAGGAGAAGACAGCCAGCTACCGGCAGTGGGCCCGGGCTCTGGGCCGCTATGTCCCCGGTGACGACGAGCGGCGGCTCTGGACGGAGATCAACGAGGGCATGGCCTCCGCGGCGCCGAGCGTACTGGCACCGTCACCGGAGGCGAACGGCGCGGCGGCACACCGCGAGGAGTTCGCGCTGAGCCCGTCGGACACCCGGGCCCTGCTCACCGAGGCCCACCGGGCGTACGACACCACCATGAACGACCTGCTGCTGACGGCGACCGGACACGCGCTGCGGTCGGTCACGGGTCTGGCCACGAACCACATCACGGTCGAGGGCCACGGCCGCGAGCTCTTCGACGGAGCCCCCGATGTCCGGGACACGGTCGGATGGTTCACGACCATGCATCCGCTGGCCGTCGAAGTGGACCCCCAGGACCTCGGGCGCGGCATCCTCGCGACGAAGGAGGCCCGCCGACGGGTACCGCACAACGGCATCGGTTACGGTGCGCTCTTCGGCCGGTACGGCAGTGAGCACGCGCCCCTTCCGCCGGTCAGCTTCAACTATCTCGGGCTGATATCCGACGAAGTACCACAGGCGCCGGACCAACTGGCCGGCTGGCGGCTCGACTCGGCGATGTCGGGCAGCAATGTCTCCGGACGCAACCAGGGCGCCGATCAGTTCAGTGTCGACGTGACCATGAGATGCGCGGGCGGCCGGCTGATCACGGTGGTCGACAGCCGGCTGGACCGGGCCACCACCCGACGGTTCGCCGGCGAACTCAAGTCGTGGCTGGAGCGATTGGTCGCCCACACGTCGACGGTAACGAGCGGCGGAACAGGCAACGGGACGAGCAACGGCACGGGCCATGCGCAGGCGGCCCCGCAGACGGCGCACGAGGATGAGGCCTTCGAGCCGTACATCCTCGTCAACGAGGAAAGCGCGGAGCGCACCCTCTTCGTCTTCCCGCCCGGCGAGGGCGGTGCCGAGAGTTATCTGAGCAATATCGCGCAACGGCTGCCCGGGTACCGGCTGGTGCTGTTCAACAATGTGCATCTGCACTCCCCGATGGAGTCGTTCGAGGCCCTGGCCCGGTTCTATACCGAGCACATCCGGCGCCTCCAGCCGTCCGGCCCGTACAGCTTCTTCGGCTGGAGCTTCGGAGGGGTTCTCGCCCTGGAGGTTTCGCTGCAACTGGCCCGCGCGGACGAGAAGATCGACAACCTGTTCCTCGTCGACCCGTACTTCAATGTGCCGCAGGCGTCGGCCCGGATCGGACTGCCCGATGTCGAGGACATTCTCGATCCGATCAATTACCACTACGCGCCGAGCGAAGCGGATCTGAAGCGGCTCGGGGTCCGTATCGGAAACCTGGTGATGTTCAAGGCGGTCGAGCCGAACGACATCGTCCGCGACGAACACCAGCGCCGGCTGTTCGCGTTCTACCAGCGGTCACCGTACAACAGCCTGGACACTCTTCTGCCGGCCGATTCGATCGAGATCCACCCGCTGCCCGGCGAGACCCATCATTCATGGGTACGAAACGAGCGCCTGGTCAGGGGCATGTGTGAACGCGTCTCCGCGGCGCTGTCCGATGCCTTTGAACAGATTCCGGCTGAATAGGCCGAGTCCCTGAAGGCCGAGTCCCTGGAGGATTCTTCCATGCCCATTCTGATGCCGTCGGCATACGTTCCGACCATCGACATCTCACCGCTGTTCGGCGACGACTCGGACGAGAAGACACGCGTCGGACAGGAGATCAACAAGGCCTGCCGCGGGTCCGGCTTCTTCTACGCGTCGAACCACGGGGTCGATGTCAAGCTGCTCCAGGACGTGGTCAACGAGTTCCACCGGACCATGACCGACCAGGAGAAGTACGACCTGGCCATCCACGCCTACAACAAGAACAACTCGCACATCCGCAACGGCTATTACATGGCGGTCAAGGGGAAGAAGGCCGTCGAGTCCTACTGCTATCTGAATCCGTCGTTCAGCGACGATCACCCGATGATCAAGTCCGGAACGCCGATGCACGAGGTGAACCTCTGGCCGGACGAGGACAGGCATCCTGGATTCCGCCCGTTCTGCGAGTCGTACTACCGGGACATGCTCCGGCTCTCCACGGTCATCATGCGCGGTTTCGCCCTGGCCCTGGGCAAATCCGAGCACTTCTTCGACCCCGCTCTGGCCGAAGCCGACACGCTCTCGTCCGTATCCCTGATCCGCTATCCCCATCTGGAGGACTACCCGCCGGTCAAGACGGGCCCGGACGGTACGAAGCTGAGCTTCGAGGATCATCTGGACGTTTCGATGATCACCGTTCTGTACCAGACCCAGGTCCAGAACCTCCAGGTCGAAACGGTCGACGGCTGGCAGGACCTGCCGACGTCCGAGGACAACTTCCTGGTGAACTGCGGTACGTATATGAGCCACGTCACCAACGACTATTTCCCGGCCCCGAATCACCGGGTGAAATTCGTCAACGTGGAGCGCCTGTCGCTCCCCTTCTTCCTCAATGCCGGCCACAACAGCACTGTCGTCCCCTTCACCCCGGAGGGCGACTCCGCGAATCCGGCGAACCAGTCGGCGAACCAGCCGATGTCCTACGGCGAATACCTCCAGCACGGCCTGCGCGCTCTGATCGTCAAGAACGGCCAGACGTGAGCCCAGCGGGCCCCGGTCGGCGGCCGGGTGGCGCGGCGGCTCACGGCCGCCGCGCCACAGGTGCGCTCGGGAGTCACGTTGTGGTGCAGGAGACGGTCGGCCAGGTCTGGTTGCCGTTGTGCTGGATGGTGACACCCCAGTTGTTGCCACTGCCGTTGGGTTTGGCGGTGAGCGTCTGGGAGTTGGGGTAGCCGGCGGTGATGTTCCAGGTCGACAGGATCCTGGCCGGCGACGGCACGTTCATCGTCACCGTCCACGTGCTGGAACCACTGACCGCGACATTGAGGTTGTACCGGTCACTCCACTGCTGACCGGCCGACAACGTCGCGGTACAACTGCCACCGCCACCGCCACCGCCGCCGCCACCGCCGTCGGGGGCCACGGCGCGGCCGGTCTGCGGGGAGATCATTCCGGCGCACAGGCCGCGCGCCGCCAGCCCCTGGGCGATCCGCGGGATCGCCGCGACCGTGTTGGCGGGCCAGTCGTGCATGAGGATGATCTGGCCGTTGGTGAGCCGGCCGGCGGCCTGGACGATCGCGTCGGTGCTGGCGTTGTTCCAGTCCTGCGAGTCGACGTCCCAGATGATCTCGGTGAGTCCGTACTTGGCCGCGACCGACCTCACCGTCGCGTTGGTCTCACCGTACGGCGGCCGGAACAGCTTCGGTGTGCCGCCGCCCGCGCCCGCGATGGCCTGCTGGGTACGCGAGATCTCCGAGTCGATCTGCGCCTGGCTCTGCTGGGTCAGATGCGGGTGCGTGTAGCTGTGGTTGGCGACCCACATGCCGGCGTCGACCTGGGCCCGGACCTGGGACGGGTTGGCGGCCGCGTACTGGCCCTGGTTGAACATCGTGGCCCGCAGCCCGTTCTGCCTGAGCGCGTTGAGCAGGCTCGATGTGGTGCCGGACGGGCCGTCGTCGAAGGTGAGCCCGACGTACCCGTTGCAGGCGGCGGCCCGCGCCGGGGCGGCCTGCGCGGGGACGGCGGTGTTGACGGTGAGGGCGCTCGCCGCGGCCAGTGCGACGACGGCCAGTCCCGTGACCAGGGAGCGTAAGGAGAGTTGTGCTCTGGCTTTCATGAGGAGTGGTCCTCCAGCCGGGGATTCGGGGTCAGGTCGTGGTGCAGGAGACTGTTGGCCAGGTCTGGTTGCCGTTGTGCTGGATGGTGACACCCCAGTTGTTGCCACTGCCGTTGGGTTTGGCGGTCAGCGTCTGGGAGTTGGGATAAGCGGCGCTGATGTTCCAGGTCGACAGGATCCTGGCCGGCGACGGCACGTTCATCGTCACCGTCCACGTACTGGAACCACTGACCGCGACATTGAGGTTGTACCGGTCACTCCACTGCTGACCCGCGGACAACGTCGCCGTACATCCGCCACCACCGCCTCCACCGCCACCGCCCGAACCGGTGCCGTCCACGGTGATGTTGGAGTTGCCGCTGCTCTGGTAGCCCTCGGTGCCGAGGATCATGTAGTTGAAGGTGCCCAGGCTCATCCCGGCGCGGGCCCAGGCGTCGAAGTGGTTGCCGGTGGTGATGGTTCCGCCGGTCCTCTTCGCCTGCCGGACGCTCCAGTACTGGTTGAAGGTCCGGATGCCCTCGATGGAGGGGGCGTTGTAGCGCGTCGTCTGGTAGATGTCGTACGTACCGCCGTCGCTGGTGACGGTGCCCTTGTACGTTCCCGTGGGCCGGTACGTGCCCCAGTTGTCGACGACGTAGTACTCCACCAGCGGGTTCGTCGACCAGCCGTAGAGAGCCAGATACGCGTTGCCGGACGGGTTGAAGGTGCCCGAGTAGGTCACGCTCCGGCGCCCGCCGGTGCTCCAGCCCTTGCCGGCGACGAAGTTCCCGGTGTTGCTCCATGAGGTGCTGTAGTTGCCGCCGGACCCCAGGTTCATGGAGACCGAGCCCTGTGAGTCGGTCCAGAACGAGTAGTAGTAACCGTTGTTGGTGCCGGTCTGGTTCGTGGTGACGACCGTGTCGGCGTTGGCGGTGCCAGGCATGGTCATCGCGGCCACGGCGACCAGTAACAGAGTGCAGGCACTGCTGATGAACAGCCTGAAGCGGCGAGCCGGCGCGAAGCGGCCGAGCGCGCGGCGCGTCGGACGTGCGGGTGCGTCGTTCATGTACGTGCTTCCTCCTCGTCCTCATGAGGCCGACGGGGGCCGGGCAGCGTGACATGCGTCTGCACGGTGCGGTGGGTCGTCGGTGGCGGCCACCATCGGCAGTGGTCGAGCTCTACCAACGGCGACAGTGTTGAACTGGCCCTGTCGGCTGTCAATAGTTTCGGCAACGAATGCGAAATATTCGCGGAGCCTGACATGCGGCGGGCGAGCATTCATACAGCTCAGATGCCATATCTGACCGACCGAATCAAAGCACGCACAGAGGAAGCTCTCACGCCGAGATCAAAATCCAGCTAGCCGCTTCGAAACATTTCGAAGAGTCCTCGTCGTTCAGCGCCTCGCCAGACGCAGGGCCTCGGCGATGGACGTGAAGGCGGGCATCGGATCGGCGTCGATGGGCTGGGGGTAGAGCGGTACGTTGTCCGCCCCGGCCGCCGGCCGGGCCTCGACCCGCGCGGCGATGTCCTCAGCGCTGCCGTACGCGGCCGGCGCGTCGACCACGGCGACGGGCAGCTTCCAACAGCGGCTCGTACGAGGACGCCGTACGCGAGACAGCCAGGCCTATCGAGCCATATCGCCAAATGCCCTCAAAAAAGCCGGAGTTCACGCCCCAGGGGCACTCCCGCCGAGGCGATCAACACCCGGCCCGCCGATGGTCACCGCGCTTGACAGCCACACTCCCGAGGTGAACACTATTCACTAGGTAAACGGCATTAACCTCAGTGCCCGCGTCCGGCGGCCCAGGGTCGGCCGACGCCGCCGAGGACGACGCCGTACCCGCCCACACGGCCCCGCTGTGACATCCGCCGCCCATCCCACACTCCGCACAGCACACACTCCGCCCCTCACTCACCCCGCGCAGCACACAACAGGCACGGCACACAACAGAAGGAAAACGACCATGGCCGACCCCGGCAGCTCCTTCCCCGTACTTTCCATGGACCGGGAGAAGGACACACCGCTCGACCCGCCGTCCCAGTACGCGCGGCTTCGCGAGGAGGCGCCCGTCTCGCGGATGTCCCTGTGGGGCGGCAGGGCCACCCCGTGGCTGGTCACACGGTGGGAGGACGCCCGTACCGTACTGGCCGGCACCGGAGTCAGTTCCCGGTCCTCGCATCCGAACTACCCGTCCGCCGTCGCCGACGCCCCGGAGATGCCTCCCGGGTACTTCTTCGGCCAGGACGACCCGGTGCACGACGTCTTCCGCCGTGCGCTGACCCGCGAGTTCATGGTCAAGCGCATCGAGGCGCTGCGGGAGCCCACCGTACGGATCTTCGACCGGCTCATGGACGAGATGGTCGAGAACGGCGGGCCCACCGACTTCGTCGAGGCCGTCGCGCTGCCGCTGCCCTCCCTGGTGATCTGCGAGCTGCTCGGTGTGCCGTACAGCGACCACGACTTCTTCCAGTCACGCTCAAAGGTCCTGATCGACAGCGCCGTGACCGGCGAGCAGAAGGGCGCCGCGCTCCTGGAACTCGGCGACTATCTGCAAGGGCTGGTGGAGGACCGGCGCCGGGAGCCGAAGGACGATCTGCTCAGCAGGCTGGCGGAGCAGGTCGAGGCGGGTACGTTCTCGGCACGGGACGCCGCCGATGTGGGGGCGTTCCTTCTCTTCGCCGGACACGAGACCACCGCCAATATGATCGGGCTCGGCGTCCTCGCGCTGCTGGACAACCCGGACCAGCTTCCCCGTCTCCACCAGGGCAAGCAGGAACTGGCCAACGCCGTCGAGGAGTTGCTGCGCCATCTGACCATCGCGCACACGGGACTGGCGCGGGTGGCCACCGAGGACATCACCGTCGGCGATGTCACGATCCCCGCCGGCGACGGCATCGTCATCCTGCTCAACTCCGCCAACCGCGACGCCGATGTCTTCGGCGATCCCGACACACTCGATCTCGCCCGCGTCAACGCCCGTCAGCATGTGGCCTTCGGCTACGGCATCCACCAGTGTCTGGGCCAGCCGCTCGCCCGGATGGAGCTGCAGATCGTGCTGCCCGCGGTGTTCCGCCGCCTTCCGGAACTGCGGATCGCGCCGGGCCAGGAGGTCACCTTCAAGCAGACCTCCGCGGCGTACGGCCCCGGTGTCATGCCGGTCACCTGGTGACGGACGGCCGTACGACAGCGCGGTCACCACACGTACGCACACCCGTACGCACACCCCGTACGCCCCCCGTACGCACACCCCCACTCGAAGAGAAGAAGCACATGCGTGTAGAAGTCGATGTCCCGAAGTGTGTCGCCTCCGGGCAGTGTGTCCTGATCGCCCCCGAGGTCTTCGACCAGCGGGACGACGACGGGATGGTCGTCCTGCTGGACGAGTCCCCGGCGCCCGAATACGCCGACCGCGTCCGCGAATCGGCACTGGTGTGTCCGGCCGCGGCGATCACACTGACCGAGTCATGAGCCACGACGCCGACTCCTCCGGCGCCTCGCCCGGCCCGGAGACGGTGTCCGCGGCCGGCCTCCCCGTGCCCGGCCGGGTGGTGATCGTCGGGGCCTCCGCGGGCGGCCTCGCCACCGCCGAGGCGCTGCGCCGGCTGGGTTACGGGGGCGAGGTCACCGTCGTCGGGAACGAACCGCACCTCCCGTACGACCGGCCGCCCCTGTCCAAGGGGTTCCTCACGGGCCGACTGGCCGCGGAGAAACTGCTGTTGCGCTCCCCCGACGGGCTCGAAGCGCTCGGTGTGGATCTGCGGCTCGGACAGACGGCCACCGGCGTCGCTCTTGCGGAGCGTACGGTGACGCTGGCCAGCGGGGCGGCCGTCGGTTACGACGCCCTGGTCGTCGCCACCGGCGTACGGCCGCGTCGGCTGCCCGGTACGGAGGGACTGCACGGGGTCCACCACCTGCGCACACTGGACGACGCGCTCGCCCTGAAGGAGCGGCTGCGGCCCGGCGGGCGGCTGCTCGTCGTCGGTGCGGGCTTCGTCGGCGCCGAGGCCGCGGCGACCGCACGGAGCCTCGGTCTCGCGGTGACACTGGTCGAGGCGGCACCCGTGCCGATGGCGCACGCGGTCGGCGAGGAGGTGGGCCGGGCGCTGACCCGGGCGCACCGTCAGCACGGTGTCGACCTGCGTACCGGAGTCACGGTGGACGAAGTGCTCAGCCACGACGGCGAGTTCACCGGCGCCCGGCTGACCGACGGCTCGGAGATCGCGGCCCCGGACGTCGTCGTCGGTATCGGCTCCCATGCCAACACCGAATGGCTGCGGGGCAGCGGACTGCTCCTGGACAACGGTCTGGTGTGCGACGAGTTCAGCTCGGCTGCACCACGCGTCCATGGCGTCGGCGATGTGGCCCGCTGGCACAACCCGCTGTTCGGCGTACCCATGCGGATCGAGCACCGTACGAACGCCGCCGAACAGGGCCTGGCCGTCGCCCGCAACCTGCTCGAACCCACCGCCCGGCGGCCGTTCGCGCCGGTGCCGTACTTCTGGTCCGACCAGTACGGCCTGAAGATCCAGGCGTACGGCCATCTGGCCGGGCACGAGGAGACGGCCGTCGTCGAGGGCGACCTCGGGTCGGACCGCTTCCTGGTCGCGTACCGGCGCGGCAGCCGCGTCGCCGGTGTGGTGGCCGTCAACATGCCACCGAAGACGCTGCGACCCTGGCGGGCGGCGATCGCCGCCCGCCGCTCATGGAGCGTGGAGGTGCCCGCTTCCGCTCCGGCACACTGACGACCAGAGCACGCGCCTCTCACCGGCACGACCGGTGAGAGGCGCTTCGGACATCGGAACGCGCACCCGAACCCAGAGGTGAATACCATTCACCTCTGGGTGAAGGATGTTAACCTGTGCGGCGTGACTGTCAAACGACGCCCCACCGGCCAGCACCACGGAGATCTGCGCAACGCCCTGGAGCAGGCGGCGCTGGCCCTGGTCGCAGAACGGGGTCCGCACGGTTTCACACTCGCCGAGGCGTGCCGCCGCGCCGGTGTGAGTGTGTCGGCACCGTACAAACACTTCGCCGACCGGGACGCCCTGCTGGCTTCACTGGCACTCAAGGGCTACGAGGAACAGCACCGCCGCTACACCGCCGCGCTCGCAAAAACCACCGACCCCGCCGAACAACTGGCCGCGTTCGCGGCGGCGTACGTACGCTTCGCGGCCGAGGAACGCGCGCTGTTCGACATCACGTTCCTGGCCGGCCTGGACAAGTCCCGCCACCCCAAACTGGCCAAGGCGGGCACGGACCTGTTCGACACCCTCATGCCTATCACCGGCCAGCTCACCACGGACCCGACGGCGGCCTTCGACCTGCTGGTACGCATCGCGGCGGCGGCACACGGGTTCGCACTGTTCCTCCAGCAGAACATGCTCCCCACGGGCCAGAACAGCCTCCCAGAAGCCGAAACCCGAGCAGCCCGCACGGCCCACGCCATCATCGACCAACAAACGCACACGAACGACTGACCTCCCACCCGGCCCACCTGCACAGACCCCCGACCGGGCACAACGCCTGACCTGAGGACGCGGGGCACGGGGACGGACTGAGCCGTCGATGGGCGGTGAGTTGACGATTCCGATGACCGTCCCAGCGAGTCGAGCAGCCACGTAGTCGATCCGCGTTCCAGCCGCAGCGTAGGGGCCCTACGCCTGCCGCCCGGCGCCACCGTGCTCACCGCCGCGGATCGCTGCCCGCTCTGTGTCGCCAAGTCGCCAACCGCAGGCCTTGCTTATATGAAAATCTGATTGCCATGCGGAATGGTCATGAGGCTCAGCCGATCGTTGGGATCAGCGCGAAGGGAGACGGGAACAGAGGCAGGCACTCGTCGAGGCACGGGGACAACAGCAAGGAAGACGGTGCTGCCCTCTTCCACCGCCCGTCGCGGACAGTCTCCTTCGTGATGGTCCACGTCGGCCAAGCGCCCGAAACCCAGCGCAACTTGCAACACGGGATCGAAACCCGGTCGTGGGGGTTCCCGCTGTGGAAGCCCGAGTACCGGTCTGCGAGGCCACGCTTCGCCGTGCTGGCCACGGGAGTGGGCCCGCGCGTACCACTCGACGTGTGGAGCACCAAGAAGATCACTCTGTACCTCTTCGAGGTACGTGAGAACTTCTACGAGGCTGAGGCTCCTCACTGGCCGGACGAGGAAGCCGAGAACACCATCAAATACCCGGTGCGCTTCGGTATCGAGCCGTTGGCTGTACTCCACGACGTCTCCCTCGCTGAGGACGGTGCTCTTGGACTGGCCGCCAGCGACGCCATACGTGTTTCAGGGACACAGCGAGGCATAGGCCTGCTCGTCAACATGGATCCGCAGCCATTGTTTGATGCGGCTGGGATCCCGACGAACTGGTCCGAACAGCAGATGGTGGCTCTCAACCGGACACCCGGCTTCACTGCGGAACAGGTGAAACCTCCCAAGCCACCAAAGCAGGGTTCCGGCGGAGCGGGCTTCGTCTCCGACCCCAAGAAGCGCAAGGCCATCGAACTGCATGCGGAAGACATGGCAGTCGCTCACTACGAGAGAGATGGCTGGACGGTCGAACGTCTTGGCAAGCCGTATGACCTCCACTGCACTCGCGACAGGGAGGAGCGCCGCGTCGAGGTGAAGGGGACAACGGGAGCGGCCACAAGCGTCGACCTGACGATCAATGAGGTCGAGCATGCCCGGGACCCGCGGAACAGCGTGGACCTGTTTGTGGTCAGCGACATCAAGGTGGATATGCGGACCGCCCCCTACACGGCGAGTGGCGGCAGGGTGTTGCACCTACATGACTGGGCGCCGGCCGAGGAGGACCTGAGGCCGCGGAGCTTCGAGTACCGGCTGCCACTCGCCTGACTGCCCGGATGCACCTTCAGGCGGTTCGAGGAGTCCCCACCAGCCCCCTCGCCTTCGTGTCCAACGCTTTTACGGAGATCGTCGATGCCTCTTCTTCGCATGTCCGCACGTGCATTGTTCGATCAGTGCAGTGACGGAGTCCTCTTCGAGCGGCTCGCCCAGAAGTACCGTTCCGTGCTCTTCCAGAATCCGTCGTCCAGTGAACGCCGCTCGTGGGAGAACAGCCTCCCGGCCCTGGCAGAGGTTCTGCGCGACGCCGGGCTTGATGACGTCGAGGTTCTGATCGAGCACCAATTGCCCCTTACCAGCTTGCGCGCAGACGTTGTCCTCGCCGGCTCACATCCCACAACGGGCAGACCGTCCTACGTCATCGTCGAACTCAAGCAGTGGAGCGAAGCGCAACTCGTTCCGGGCACCGACAACCTCTGCTTGGTAGGGGGAATGGGCAATCGACCGGCTCTACATCCCGTGGCTCAGGTAAGCCGTTACTGCGACTACCTACAGGACTTCACCAATGTGCTCAGTGTTCAGGAGGACGCTGTCGCGGGCGTGGCCTATCTACACTACGCAGTCGATCGGAATGTCAGTGAACTATTCAGATTGCCCGACGCCAGGGCGCAGCTTTTCACAGATACATCCCGTGGGGAACTTATTAAGTATCTACGGACCCGCCTTTCTGGCTTGGATGGTTCACCAGAGGGCGATTCTCTCCTGACCAGCCCCCATGCTCCAAGTCGTCAACTGATGCGCGCCGCCGCTGCCGAGATAATCGACGGCGGCGAATTCCTCCTGATGGATGAGCAAGAGGTAGCGGCTCGCTTGGTCAAGCGGGCAGCGGACCTGTCGCGACAGTCGGACCAAAAAGAAGTCATAGTGATATCCGGGGGCCCCGGTTCGGGCAAGAGCATCATTGCGCTGCACCTAATGGGGCACCTGCTGAGAAACGGACGAAGCGTCGTCCACGCCACCGGATCCAAGTCCTTCACCACCACTCTCCGACACATCGTCGGCACTAAGGACGGACGCATTCCAAAGCTCTTCCGGTATTTCTTCGACTTCTCAGATGTCGAACGAAACGGGCTGGACGTCTTGATCTGTGACGAAGCCCATCGCATTCGCCAGCAGTCCGCGAGGCGGGACACGTACGCCGGGCATCGGAGCAGTCGAAGACAAGTGGAGGAACTCATCGACGCAGCCAGGGTCCCCGTCTTCCTGCTCGACGAGCATCAGGTCGTGAGACCAGGGGAGATGGGACGTGTCGAGACCATCGACGAGGCTGCTCACGCGCGCGGGTGCATTGTTCGCCATGTCGATCTCAACAACCAGTTCCGATGCGGCGGGAGCCGTGCCTACGAACACTGGGTACTCCGTCTCCTCGGCCTTGAGCCCGGAGGTCCGATTCCGTGGCAGCCCGAGGAAAACTTCGAGTTGCTCGTCGCCGAATCGCCCCAAGAGATGGAGAGCTACCTACGCGACCGACAGGAATCCGGCTACACCTCTCGCATGACGGCCGGCTTCTGCTGGCAGTGGAGCGACCCGCGGATTGACGGCAGCCTGGTCGATGACGTGGCCATTGGGGCGTGGCGCAGGCCCTGGAACCTTAGGGGCGAGCAACCCATAAATGGGGCACCCATATCCTCGCTATGGGCCACTGATCCGTCAGGCTTCGGGCAGATCGGGTGCATTTATACGGCCCAAGGATTCGAGTATGCCTGGAACGGAGTGATCTTCGGTCCCGACCTGGTGTGGCGAGGAAATAGGTGGCGTGCTGTCCCTGAAGGCAGCAAGGATCACACCGTCAAAAAGGCGACGCCAAAAGAATTCGACCACCTTATGCGGAATACATACAAGGTACTACTCACGCGAGGACTGGTCGGCACAGTACTTTACTCGACCGATCGCGAGACTCGGGCCATGTTGGCTAACCTGATTCCAACTGGGATAAACCCGGTTCCGTGAACGTACGTGAATCGCCGTGGCCTCTGAGGAACCAGACGACGCCCATCTGCTGAGGACGAATGGCTCTTACAGGTCCTCGGCCGAGCTTCCCGCTCGCCGCCGATCGGGAGATCACCGAAAAGTCCATCCCCACTCAATCGACGGCCACGAGCAAGCCGCGAACATGCGTCTTGTAAAAACACTTGAGGACGTTAGCGACGCCGTTTAGGTGCTTTATAGTTGAGGTGGTGTGCTCCATCGGTTCGCCACCTCAACTATGATGCGGCGATATCGCGGCCTTCGCAAGCAGAGAGTATCCCCGGTAGAAATGGCTGAGCTCCTCGGCACCTTTGCCCCAGTGGATAAGGTCGCCGTACTGGAAAAGCTTCACCAGTACTTCCGGCTTCACATCGGCATTGGGCAACATGTCCGTAGACCAGCCTTGAGCCTCGCACACTGTGCGGTCTGCCAGAAAGGTCAGGAGATAGGCGCGCGCAACTGCCCTTGTGCACCGTTCCAGCAGCGCTGCACTTCGTCTCGTCGGTTGCGCTCAGAGTCCAGGGTTTCATGAAGCAGAAAACTGCACCCGCCAACCTCCTAAACGGACTGGACAGCCCTCCGGTGTGTCGGAGGCGTGTCGCGAACACTGAGAGACAGCGAGAGAGGGCGGGAGTCAGTAAGACTGACTCCCGCCCTCTCATGTCGGCATCCGCCCCGGTCAGCGCATGATTGACGCTGGCTGCTGGCGAGTGCCCCCGGCAGGATTCGAACCTGCGCACACGGCTCCGGAGGCCGTTGCTCTATCCCCTGAGCTACGGGGGCGAGTCGCTGTGGTGGCGACGGGTGAAACCCTACCAGCTTCGGCGGGGTGGCTGTGAACAGGTATTTCCAGGGGTGGGTCAGGCTGTGGAGCGGGGCTTCTTCTTGGGGGCCGGCTTCTTCGTGGCGGCCTTCTTCCGTGGCTTCGGGGGGAGCTTGGTGACCTCGGCGACCTCGTCCTCCGCGCCGCGGGCCTCCTTTGCCGCGCGGACGCTGTTCTCCAGGGCCGCCATCAGGTCGATGACCCGGCCGCCGCCCTCCGCCGGTGCGTGTTCCGGCAGGGGTTCGCCCTCGGCCTTGGCGGCGATCAGTTCCTCGACCGCCTCGCGGTAGTCGTCGTGGAGGGAGTCGAGGTCGACCGAGCCGAGGGTGTCCATCAGGGCGTCGGCCAGGTCGAGTTCGGCGTCCCGTACGGTCACTTCGGTCTCGGGGGCGACGCCCTCGGGGGCGCGGATCTCGTCCGGCCAGAACATGCCGTGCATCGCGATCACATCGCCGACCACCCGCAGCATGCCGAGCCGCTCGCGCCCGCGCAGGGCGAACTTCGTGACCGCGACCCTCTCGCTGCGCTTCAGCGCCTCGCGCAGCAGGACGTACGGCTTGGCCGCGGGCACGCCGTTCGCGGAGAGGTAGTACGCCGTGTCCATCTGGAGCGGATCGATCGAGTCCGCCGGGACGAACGACACGATCTCGATCGTCTTCGCCGTCGGCAGCGGCAGCGAGGCGAGGTCCTCGTCCGAGATCGGGATGATGGTGCCGCCCGCGTCCTCGTACCCCTTGCCGATGTCGGCAGTCGACAGTTCCTTCCCGTCCAGTTCGCAGACCTTGCGGTAGCGGATACGGCCGCCGTCCTCCTTGTGGATCTGGCGGAAGGAGATGGAGTGGTTCTCGGTGGCGTTCACCAGCTTGATCGGGATGCTGACCAGGCCGAAGGAGATCGCACCGTTCCATATGGATCGCACAGCCCATCCCTTTCGTCCGTTAATAGGGAAGTTTTGTGGGATTCTCATCGTATGACGCCGATCACCGTGGTGGAGGGGCGGCGCCTGGCGCTCAGCAATCTGGAGAAGGTGCTGTACGGCGCGACGGGCACCACCAAGGGCGAGGTCCTGCACTATTACGCCCGTACGGCGGGCCCTCTGCTGGCCCATCTCGCCAACCGCCCCGTCTCCTTCCTGCGCTACCCGGACGGGCCCGGCGGACAGGTGTTCTTCACCAAGAACCCGCCGCCCGGCACCCCTGACTGGGCGCGGGTCGCCGAGGTGCCCCGGAAGACGGCCGACAGCGGCCGGCAGGTGGTGGTGGAGGATCTGCCGACGCTGATGTGGGCAGCGAACCTGGTGGTCGAGTTCCATACGCACCAGTGGCAGGCCGACACACCCGGCCTCGCCGACCGGCTGGTCCTCGATCTGGACCCCGGGGCGCCCGCGACCGTGGTGGAGTGCTGCGCGGTGGCGCGCTGGCTGCGCGGGCGGCTGGGCGCGGACGGGCTGGAGGCCTTCGCGAAGACCTCGGGGTCCAAGGGGCTGCATCTGCTCGTACCGCTGGAGCGGGCCCCCTCGGCGGAGGTGTCGGCGTACGCGAAGGGGCTGGCCGTGGAGGCGGAGGCGGCGCTGCCTGAACTGGTAGTGCACCGGATGACCCGCTCGTTGCGGCCTCGGAAGGTCTTCGTCGACCACGGCCAGAACGCCGCGGCGAAGACGACCGCGGCGCCCTACACCCTCCGCGCGCGGCCGGAACCGACCGTCTCCACGCCGGTGACCTGGGACGAGATCACGGACTGCACGGGCGCCGAGCAGCTCGTCTTCCGGCTGGAGGACATCGCGGGACGGCTGGAACGGTACGGTGACCTCCTCGCCCCGCTCCTCGACCCCGACCGCGCGGGCCCGCTGCCCGGGGCGTGACCCGGGGTGCACGTGACCCGCGCGCGACGACCCAGGCCGGTCAGCGGTCGGGGGTACGCGCGTACCGCACGTACAGCGCGCCGCACACGTACCGCGCGCTACACCGACAGCCAGGTGTGGCGGTCGCGGGCCGTCGCGTACAGGGTCTCTATGTCCGCCGGTTTGAGTACGCCGCCGAGGGACGCGAGCGACGGGATCTCGGTGTCGCGCAGGATCCGTACGTCCGGCGGGGACGGGAGTGTGCCGGTACGGCCCGTACGGAAGGACGGCTCGGACGCGTCGACCACGGCGAGGACCGGTCGTACGGCGGTGGCCAGGGCGTACGAGGCGCGCTCGGCGGCGCGGCGAGCCCAGCGGAGCTGGGGAAGCGGTGCGGAACGGCCTGTACGGACCATGGGGTCGGCGATACGCACCCGCTGCCCGTGGGCGGCCAGGGTACGGACGGCCAGTACGCCCGCCGGGCCGATGGCGAGATGGTCGATACGGGCATCGGCGCCGGGCAGCGGAATCGAGTGCAGCACCCGCCAGCCGACGCCCTCCAGACGGTCGAGCTGGTCACCGATGATCTGCTGGGCGAGCAGTTCGGTACGCAGTGGGTTGTGGCGGCCTTGGTCCTTGCGCCATGTGCCCGCAGGCCATGCGGCCGTACGCCATGTGGTCCGGCCCCATGTGCCGCGACCCCATATGCGCTGCCGCCACGGGGCGGCGCTCTGTGTGGACGCGCTCTGCGCGGTCCCGCCCTGTGTGGTCCCGCTCTCCGTGGATCCACTCTGTGTGGGCGCGCCCTGTGTGGGCGCGCTCTGTGTGGTCCCGCCATGTGTGGTCGTACGCCATGTGGTCCGGCCATGGTTCAGGCGACCCGGCCGCGCGTCCGGTGCGGGCGGCGCCTCTCGTACCGCCGATGCCGCCAGTTCCGCGTGGAGCGCCTCGCCCGGGCGGTTGGGGGCGAGGTCGTCGTCCGGGTGGAGGGAGAGCCGGTCGAGATCGGCCGGGGTCGGCAACGGGGGCGGTCCGACGGTCACCTCACCCGCGAGGTACGGCATGAGCGCGGCCAGCACGTCCTCGCGCCCCGCACCGGGGAGCGCTCCGGGGAGCACGCTGACCCGGCCGCCCGTTCCGGCGCCCGGCCCCTGGCCGTCGCTGTCGTACCAGGCGACGGTCGTACCGTCCGGCAGGCTGACATACAGCCGGTCCCGGCCCCGTACACGCACTGGCGTTACACGTAATCGAATCGCCGTCACAGCACCTCACCCCCACTACGGACCATGCCCATGGGACCAGCCGCAGGGCAGCCGAGGCAATAGCCCCCGAAGCCCCCGGCTCACTCGCTCTTACCCCCGCTGTCACTCCCGTACGGCAAGCTGGTTACAAAGACCGCACTCTGTCGGGGGCCGCGTGTCCCGCGGAAGGAAACCCAGATGATCATCTTCGGCACCAAGGGCTACCTCTACCAACTCGCGATACTCACGCTGGTCTGCGGCCACTGCGGCAACCCCTCCGCGCACACCCTGAAGAAGCGCGTCACCAAGTTCACGCTGTTCTTCGTGCCGCTCTTCGCGTTCTCCACGAAGTACGTCACCCAGTGCACCTTCTGCGGTGCCGAGCAGCGGGTGACGAAGGAGCAGGCGGACGAACTGCTCCTCCAGAGCACCGGCCACGGCGCGGCGAACCTCGCGTACAACCAGCAGGAGCAGCGGAACCTCTAGGGCCTGCCTCCATCAGGCTTCAGCCGTCGGGCTCCGGCCGCCGAGCTCCGGCCACCGGGCTCCGGCCACCGGGCTTCAGCCGCCGGGCCTCGGACGTCGGACCCCGTTGCGGCACGGAGAGTCATAATTTGCGGACTCTGAGTAGCGAACCTAGCGTGAGCCTCGCGAGTCATATGCCGGAATCACCGGCTCCTCGCCCTCAGGTCACAGGAGTCTCCATGCTCGTGCGTTCGCTCGGCCGTACCGCCGTCGCCCTCGCCGTCACCGCGGTCACCGCCGCGACTCTCGCCACCGCCGCCGTCGCGCCCGCGGCTGCCGCGCCCCTGACCACCAGCCCCTCGGCCGCCGAGCCGGAGGACCATACCAAGCCCGCAGCGATGCCCACCCCCGAGCCCGCTGCCAGCAAGCCCGCCCCCAAGCCCGCCCCCGGCACCGACGCCGCGGTCCCCGCCCGTTACCGCGGCAAGGTCGTCGCCAGGACCGGCCTCCTCCTCCGAGACAAGCCGACGCGCAGCAGCAGAGTCGTGGGCGAGCTGGAGTACGGCGAGATCGTGCGCATCTTCTGCCGGGTGGAGGGCGGCGACGTGGAGGGGAACAACCGCTGGTACCTCCTGGCGGACGGTAGCTGGGCCTGGGGATCGGCCAAGTACATCCGCAGCCTGGGTGACACCCCGCACTGGTGCTGACGCGCCGTCAGGGACACGGCATCCTCATCCGCCGCCGCCCACCGCCAGCCACTCAAACCTGACACAAACCTGACACAAAGCCCGGCACAAAACCTGACGCGAAACCAGCCACAGCGCCGGTCCGGCATGCCTTACGCCGCCACATAAACGGACATAAGGCATGCCGCCTTGCTACGTTTCGCTCCATGACCGCAACGACGGCGGACACTCCCCCGCCCGAGCCACGCCTCCGCAAACGCCGCGGCGTCGAACTCTCGCTCCTCGTCTGCGCCGTCCTCATCTCCGTCTTCGGCTACGTCAGTGTCGGCCTCGGCACATACGGAGCCGTGCCGCCCGGCGCCGCCGGTTACGGCGCCGGGCTCGGCATGCTCGCCCTGCTCGCGCATATCGCCGTCCGTCTGCGCGCCCCGTACGCGGATCCCCTGCTGCTGCCCATCGCCGTCCTGCTCAACGGTCTCGGTCTGGTCCTGATCTACCGGCTCGACCTGGAGACCCCGAACGCCGTCGCGGCGCCGACGCAATTGGTGTGGTCGACGTTCGGCGTCGCGCTGTTCATCGGCGTCGTCGTGTTCCTGCGCGACCATCGCGCGCTTCAGCGGTACGCGTATCTCTCGGTCGTCACGGCGCTGGTGCTGCTGATCGTGCCGATCTTCTACCCCGCCGTGAACGGCGCGAAGATCTGGATCAGGATCGGCGGGCTCTCCTTCCAGCCGGGCGAGTTCGCGAAGATCCTGCTGGCGGTCTTCTTCGCCGCGTATCTCGCCGCGAACCAGAACGCGCTCACGTACACCGGCCGCCGGTTCCGCAAGCTGCATCTGCCCACCGGGCGGGTACTCGGGCCGGTCGTCGCGATCTGGCTGCTCAGTGTGATCGTGCTGGTTCTCGAACGGGACCTGGGCACGTCGCTGCTCTTCTTCGGGCTGTTCGTGATCCTGCTGTACGTGTCGACGGGGCGAACCGGCTGGATCGCCGTCGGTCTGCTCCTCGCGGCGGCCGGCGCCTTCGCGGCCGGCTCGCTGGAACCGCATGTGCACAGCAGGGTGCAGGACTGGCTGCACCCGTTCGCGTCCATCGAGGCGGGACGGGGGCCAGGCCAGCTCGCGCAGTCGCTGTTCGCGTTCGCGGCGGGCGGGCTGTCGGGGACCGGGCTCGGCCGGGGCGAATCCATTCTGATCGGCTTCGCGGCCAAGTCGGACTTCATCCTCGCCACCGCGGGCGAGGAACTGGGGCTGCTCGGGCTGGCCGCGCTGTTCCTGCTGTACGCGCTGCTGGTCGCCCGGGGGTACTGCGCGGGGCTGGTGCTGGTGGACCCGTTCGGCCGGTTGCTCGCCACCGGGCTGGCGTCGATCCTGGCCCTTCAGGTGTTCGTCATCGCGGGCGGGGTGATGGGGCTGATTCCGCTGACCGGTATGGCGATGCCGTTCCTGGCACAGGGCGGTTCGTCCGTGGTCACCAACTGGATCAGCGTGGCGCTGCTGATCCGGCTCAGCGACTCGGCACGCAGTCCGCGGCCGGGGGCGGGTACGGATGAGGGCGCCGACGCGGCGGGGCCCGCGAGCTCGGTGAACCCTTCGATTGCTGCGAGGCCCGCGAACCCGGCCGAGCCGGGTGGCTCGGGTGGCCCCGGAGGGCCGGAGGGCCCAAGTGCCGGCCCCGGGAACCCCACACACACCGCGGGCCTCATGAGCCCCACCGGCCCGAACAGACCTGCCAGCCTCAGCGGTCCCACCGAGCCGGTCAGCCCCGGTAGTCCCGGCAGCCCCGCCCACCCGAGCGCCCCCGACGCCGAGCGCGGCACCGTCTCGCCCACCGTCCTGGAGGACGACCGGTGATCCGCCATATCCGGCACACCGCCCTCTTCTGTCTGCTCCTCCTCATCGCCCTGCTGCTCAACGCCATCAGGATCCAGATCGTCGAGTCCCGCTCCCTCGACAACAACCCCGCCAACCGCCGTGCCTCCGTGGCCCGTTACGCCCAGCCGCGCGGCGACATCCTGGTCGAGGGCAGGACGGTCACCCGCCCCAAGGACACCGGCGAGCTACTGCGGTACGAACAGACCTACACCCAGGGGCCGTTGTACGCGCCCGTCACCGGCTACGCCTCCCAGACGTACGGCACGACCCTGCTGGAGAGCGTCGAGGACGAAGTCCTCTCCGGTACGGAACCGCTGCTCTCCCCGCTCCCCTTCCTCCCTCTCTGGCACGACATCACCCGCGGCCGGCAGCCCGGCGGCACGGTCGTCACCACCATCAGGGCCTCGATGCAACGGGCCGCCTACGAAGGGCTCGCCGGGCGGCGGGGCGCGGTCGCGGCGATCGAGCCGACCACCGGCAGGATTCTGGCGCTGGTCAGCAGCCCCTCGTACGATCCGGGACGGCTGTCCGGCACCGGCCGTGAGGTGACCGCGGCCTGGAACCGGCTGACCGGGTCGAGCACACAGCCCATGCTCAACCGGGCCATCCGGGAGACCTATCCGCCCGGTTCGGCCTTCAAGATCGTTACGGCGGCGGCCGCGCTGGAGTCCCGTACGGTCGTGGACGCCGACGCCCCGACGCCCGTAGCCGAACCGTTTGTCCTGCCCGGGACCAGGACCACCCTCCCCAATGAGGTGGCGGGCTGCCACCGCGCGTCGCTGGCGTACGCGATCAGATGGTCGTGCAACTCGGTGCTGGCCGGGCTGTCCGTACGGACCGGGCTGGCCGGGATGGTGGAGACCGCGGAGGGGTTCGGTTTCAACGACAGCGGGCTGCGGATTCCCACCGGGGTCGCCCCGTCCCGCTTCGGCACCCGGATGAGCGATGCCGAGCTGGCCCTGTCCTCCATCGGGCAGCTCGACACCCGGGCCACCCCGCTCCAGATGGCGATGGTCGCGGCGGCGGTGGCCAATGGCGGGGACCTCAGGCACCCCTATCTGGTGGACCGCGTCACCACGTCGGACGGGGACGTGGTGACGCGTACGGGCGAGCGGCCGTACCGGCGGCCGATGAGCCCGGCCACGGCGCAGCAGTTGCGGGAGATGATGACCGAGGCGGTCAGGGACGGTACGGGTACGAGGGCCGCCATCCCCGGGGTGACGGTCGGCGGGAAGACGGGGACGGCGCAGCACGGGGTGGGCAACTCCGGTCTGCCGTACGCCTGGTTCATCGCCTGGGCACAGGAGGAGGACGCGGTACGGCCCGCCGTGGCCGTGGCGGTGGTCGTGGAGGACACGGCGGCCGACCGCGCGGACATCAGCGGGGGCGGGAGCGCGGCACCGGTCGCGCGGGCGGTGATGGAGGAGGCGCTGCGAGACTGAGCGCGGTGGGGCACGGGCGGGGTGGGCGGGGGTCCGGGGAGGGGAACGGGGAACGATGACGGGGTTCACGACAGAGCCGGCCACGGAGCCAGGCACAGAATCAGGCACAACACCGGGCACGGAGCCAGGCACAGAACCGCGGACCGAACTGCGGACAGAACCGGTTACGGGACCGGGGACGGAACCAGCTACGGAACCGGGGACGGGGCTGGTCGCGGAGGCGTTGGAGCGGATCGAACGGCTCGATCCCGGACTGTGCGCGTTCATCGAGGTGTGGGGCGACGAGGCGCTGGAGCGGGCGCGGACGGTGGACCGGCGGCTGCCGCTCGCGGGCGTGCCGTTCGCGGTGAAGGGACCGTCCGGGATCCGGTCCTACGCGGCGCGGCGGCTGATCGCTGCGGGGGCGGTGCCGGTCGGCTCGACGGCGGTGCCGGGGCCGGGTACGTACTGGCAGACCTGGGGGCAGGGCAGGTACGGCCGTACGGTCAACCCGTACCGCGCGGACCGTACCCCCGGCGGGTCCTCGGCGGGCTCGGCGGTGGCGGTCGCGGCGGGCATGGTGCCACTGGCGACGGGCAGCGACGGGGCGGGCTCCGTGCGGATTCCGGCCGCTTGGTGCGGGGTGTTCGGTCTGAAGACGACGAACGGGCTGCTGCCGTCGCCGGACCGGACGGGGCTGGCCTCGGCGGGCGTGCTGGCACGGTCGGCAGCGGAGGCACGGGCGTATCTGAGGTATGTGCTCGGCACGCGTGTGCTCGGCACATGTGCGATGGGCACATGTGCGTCCGATACATGTAGGCCAGGCAGATGTGCCGCCAGTGCGCGTGCGCATGACACGTGCACAGCCGGTACCTGTGCGCCTGACACATGTACCGCCAGCACATGTACGGCCGGCACATGTACAACGGGCACATGTATGGCTGGCACGTGTGTGGCCAGCACATGTACGGGCAACACATGTGCGCCCGGCACGTATGCATGCGACACCTGTGGCCCGTCCGAGCTGCGGCTTCCGGTGCCCGCGGTCTTCTCGCCCGATCTGGGGTTCGCGGACTCGGACCCGGAGGTGGTGGCAATGGTACGGGGCACGGTGGAGCGGCTGGTGGCGGCCGGGGTCGTACGACTCGTACCACCGGCACACGAAGCGCCCCCGCACCCGCACCCGGCCCGCACGTCCTTCGCCCTGCTCGATCCGCGCGAGGCCTGGATCGCGATACGCGGCGGCGATCTGGCAGGGCCAACGGGCGTACGGGCGGCGGAAGTACGGGCCGAGAACAACCGGCGGCTGGCCGCCCTGTTCGCCCGTACGCCTCTGCTTCTCACCCCGGTCACCCCGAACAGGCCACATGGTCACGAAGGCCCCGGCGACCGCTACTCCACCGCGCTGACCTGGGCGTTCAATCTGAGCGGGCACCCGGCGGCCAGCATCCCGGCCGGTTTCACCTCGGACGGCTGCCCGGTCGGTCTGCATCTGGTCGCGGAGCGCGGAGCGGATGCCTCGCTGCTCGACATCGCCGCCGCGGCCGAGCAGCACGCGGTCGCGGTTTGACGAAAGGGTTGACGGTCTTACTGACACACAGTCTTATAAGGGGTGACCCGCCGGTAACCCAGCCATGAGGTGCGCTCAGCCATGACGCCCACAACGCCTGCGAAACCCGCGAAGCCCGCGAAGCCCGCGAAGCCCGCGACCGAACACGACCACAATCACAACCTCGGCCGTCGCCACGACATACACCTCCTCCATGACGCGCTCGGCCCGCTCAAGGACCGCGAGCAGGTCGCCGCGCGGCTGCTCGAAGCCTCCGCCAGGCACTCATTCGATCCCGACAAGGAACTCGACTGGGAGGCACCGGTCGAGGACGGCAAATGGTTCTGGCCGCCCGAGCTGGTCTCCCTCTACGACACGCCCCTCTGGCGGTCGATGCCGGAGGAGCAGCGCATGGAGCTGGCCAGGCACGAGGCCGCGTCGCTGGCGTCGCTCGGCATCTGGTTCGAGATCATCCTGATGCAGCTTCTTGTGCGGCACATCTACGACAGGCCCGTGACCAGCGACCATGTCCGTTACGCCCTCACCGAACTGGCCGACGAGTGCCGCCACTCGATGATGTTCGCGAAGCTGATCCGCAAGGGCGGCGCACCCGCGTACCCCGTACCGCGCTTTCACCACAATCTGGCACGTGTCCTCAAGTCCGTGTCCACGACGCCCGGTTCGTTCGCGGCCACTCTCCTCGGCGAGGAGATCCTCGACTGGATGCAGCGGCTGACCTTCCCGGACGAGCGCGTCCAGCCGCTCGTGCGCGGGGTGACGCGGATCCATGTGATCGAGGAGGCGCGCCATGTCCGGTACGCACGCGAGGAGTTGCGGCGGCAGATGGTGACCGCGCCGCGCTGGGAGCGGGAGTTCACCCGGCTCACCTCCGGACAGACGGCCCGGGTGTTCTCCGTCTGCTTCGTCAATCCGCAGGTGTACGAGAACGTCGGCCTCGACCGGTACCGGGCCGTCGCCGAGGTACGGGCGAGCGGCCACCGCCGGGAGGTGATGCGGGCGGGCGCGAGGAAACTCACGGACTTCCTCGACGACATCGGCGTCCTGCGCGGCGCCGGGCGCGCGCTCTGGAAGTCGTCGGGGCTCCTCGCCTGACCCGCCGTCCGACGCCGGCCCCGTCCCGCGCCCGGCGCCCGCCTCAGCCAAGCCGCCCCGCCCGGTGCCCGCCTCGCCCTGCCCCCGCCCCGTCCGACGTCCACATGAGCTGACGTCCGCTCCGTCCAGCCTCCGCCCCGTCCGGCGTCCGCCGCCCGCTGCGGTTACGCTGCCCGCATGACCGCGCCGGCAACACCCGCGTACCGAAGGCTCAGCGTCGAGGAGCGCCGTACCCAGCTTCTCGCCGCGGCGCTCACGCTCTTCGCGCACCGGGCGCCCGAGGATGTCTCCCTCGACGACGTCGCGGCGGCGGCCGGGGTGTCGCGGCCGCTCGTCTACCGGTATTTCCGCGGCGGCAAGCAGGAGTTGTACGAGGCGGCGCTCCGCTCCGCCGCCGATGAGCTGGAGCAGTGCTTCGCCGAGCCGTCCGCGGGACCGCCGACGGAGCGGCTGGGGCGGGTCCTCGACCGCTATCTGGCCTTCGTCGACGAGCACGACGCCGGGTTCAGCGCACTGCTCCAGGGCGGCAGCGTCTGCGAGACGTCCCGTACGACCGCGATCGTCGACGAGGTACGGCGGGCCGCGGCCGAACAGATCCTGCTGCACATCTGCCCGGGCCGCCCGTCGCGGAACGTCCCGGGCATGCCGGGAACCCCGGGGCCGCGCCTGCGGATGATGGTGCGCACCTGGATCGCCGCGGTCGAGTCGGCCTCGCTGATATGGCTGGACGAGGAAAAGCACCCGCCCGCCCCGGAACTCCGCGACTGGCTGGTCGACCATCTCATCGCCCTGCTGGTCGCCACGGCGGCCTCGGACGAGGAGACCGCCGGAGCCGTGGACGCCCTGGTCTCCCGCGAACGCCCGAACGGGCCCGTGGCCAGACTGGCCCGCAGAGTGGCCCCCCGAGTCGGCGAAGCAGCCCACCTCCTCTGATCCCCTCACCTCCTCTGACGCCTCACCTCCTGTGCCCCCTCGCCTCCCCTGATCCCCCACCTCCTCTGCCCCCTTGCCACCCCACGCCTCGCCTGCCATCCCGCCCCGCTCCACCCCTCCCCGACCAGCCGCCCGTCCCGGACTGGGGGAGACTGAGGGCGTGAGAAGCGAGGACACCCTCTTTGTCGGGGGGCCGATGGACGGGCGGGTGCTGGCTGTGCTGACTGGGGTCACCGGACACCCGCCGAAGTGGTACGAGATTCCCGTGCCCGGTACGGATGGCGGGCCCGTTGTGGTGCACACCTATCGGCGTGCGCCCGCGGGGTACAGCAAGCGGCTCGGGCTTCAGCGGGGCTGGGTGTACGGGTACGTGTCCGCCGGACGGGAGCGGCGGGCGCTGAAGTGGCCCTGGTCGAAGCCGGGCGGTCCCCCTCAGGAGTGACGCTCCTCCGCCAGACCGCCTACTGGCGATGTATTAGCCGTATAAGCAACTTTCCTTATCTCATCATCACCTGGGGCTGGACCGTCCGTCCCGTGACCGGAGGTGATGAGGTGTCAGGCAGAGCGGTACGAGTACGAGCCGCCTGGGCGGCGGGGCTGGCCGCCGTGACGGTGCTCGGTACGGCGCCCTGCGCCTCGGCGGCCCCGTCCCCCTCGCCGTCGCCCGCCGCGTCCCGGGATGAGCCCGGCCGGGCCGGTGGCGCCGATGGCGCCGGTGACACCGTGGACGGCGCCCCGCCCCGTACCGTCTCCCAGATGCTCACCCGCCTCCAGCGCCTCTACCGCCAGGCGGAGCGCGCCACCGAGGAGTTCAACGCCACCGAGGCGGAACTGACCCGGCAGCGTGCCGAGACCGAGCGGCTCTCGGCCGCCCTCTCCCGGGCCCGTACCGCACTGGCGCTCAGCCGGGGCGAGGCCGGCCGGCTGGCGCGCGAGCAGTACGAGGGCCACTCCTCCGAACTCTCCGGCTATCTGCGGCTGTTGCTCGCCGAGAACCCGCAACACGCCCTGGACGAGAGCTATCTGCTGCGCCGCTCGGCCCGCCACCGTGCCCATACCCTGGCCCGGCTCACCGGCGGCGAGAAGCGCGCCGCCGCCCTCGCCACCGCCTCCCGCGAGGCCCTCGCCGCGCAGCAGGCCCTCGCCACCAAGCAGCGCAAGCAGCGCGACATGGTCCGGTCGAGGCTGCTGGACGTCGAGAAGATGCTCGCCTCGCTCAGCGGACGGCAGATCGCCGCGGTGGCCGCGCTGGAGAAGGCCGGTACGGACAAGGCCCAGCGCGAGCTGCTCGCCTCGGGCGCGCTCGGCGAGGGCCTGGGGCCGAAGGGAGCGGCCGGGGCACCGGGCGGAGGTGCGAGCAGGGCGCCCTCCGCCAACGGTGACGAGGCGGTGCGCTACGCCGTCGAGCAGATCGGCAAACCGTACGAGTGGGGCGCCGAGGGTCCCGACACCTTCGACTGCTCGGGGCTGACCCAGCAGGCCTGGGCGAGCGCCGGGGTCTCCGTCCCCCGTACCAGCCAGGAGCAGTGGGACCAGCTCCCCGAGATCGAACTGCACGAGCTGCGCCCCGGTGACCTGGTGATCTACTTCCCGGAGGCCACGCATGTGGCGATCTATCTGGGCGACGGAATGGTGATCCAGGCCCCGCGCCCCGGTGCCCGGGTCAAGGTCTCGCCGATCGCCGCGAACCCGCTGCTGGGCGCCGTACGGCCGGATCCCGAAGCCGAGTCGCTGCCCGCGGACGAGTACGAACGGCCGGAACTGCCCGCAGGCGCCATGGACGGCTCCGACACGGGCTACAACGAGGGCTGAGCCGCCGCCCGTACAGGCTTGAGGACCCGCGCCCGCACGCCTGCTCACGCAGCCGCCCGCGCGCTTGGGCGTACCCGCCGAGCCCGCCGGCCCGGTCGACGGCGCGGCTCGGTTCGGGCCCGGTGTGCCGGATGCGGGCGGGCGCTACTCCGGGGACGTCTTCAGCGCGTGCCGTACCAGTGTGAGCATCGACTCGACGACCGTGTCCCGCTGGCGCGCGTCCATGGTCAGCATCGGGATGTCGTCGGGGATCGTCAGCGCGTCCCGTACGTCCTCGACGTCGAACGGTTCCGCGCCCTCGAACTGGTTGACCGCGATGACATAGGGCAGCCCGGCGCTCTCGAAGTAGTCGAGCGCGGGGAAGGCGTCGGCGATCCGGCGGGTGTCGCAGAGGATGACCGCGCCGATCGCGCCGCGCACCAGGTCGTCCCACATGAACCAGAAACGTTCCTGGCCCGGCGTACCGAAGACGTACAGCACCAGGTCGTTGTCGAGCGTGATACGGCCGTAGTCCATCGCCACGGTCGTGGTGACCTTGTCGGGCGTGGCGCTGAGATCGTCGGTCTCGGCGCTGGCCTCGGTCATCAGGGCCTCGGTCTGGAGCGGGGGGATCTCCGAGACCGCGCCGACGAAGGTCGTCTTGCCCACACCGAAGCCGCCCGCGACCACGATCTTGGTGGCGATGGGCGCACGGGTGTGGTCCAACTGCCATGCCTGGAGCTGCTCTTCGGGCTCGGGCTCAGGCACTCGGAACGGCGAGGCCGCCGATCTCGATTCGAACAGCGAAACCCCCGCACCCGAGCCCGGGACAGCGGCAGTAGTTGTGACGTCAGAGACGACGGAGTCCACTCAGCACCCTTTCCAGCAGCGCGTGGTCGGGCTGGCCGGTGCCCTGCCCGGTTCCGTACACACGGATCTTTCCCTGGTCGGCCAGGTCGCTGAGAAGTACCCGGACGACTCCCAGCGGCATCTTGAGCAACGCCGAGACCTCGGCCACTGTACGCATGCGCCGGCACAGCTCGACGATCGCCCTCATCTCCGGCATGACCCGGGACGAAGCACCGCCGTCCGTCAGCTCCTTGCGCTCCTCCGGCGCCTCGATCGCGGCGACGAAGGTCTCCACGAGCAGCACATGCGCGAACTGGGTGCGCCCGCCCGTGAGCGAGTACGGACGCACCCGGGCGGACCGGTGATCCTCACCCCGGGCCGACAGCCGACGGCCCGGATCGGATACCGGCGTCATTCGGCCTTCTCCATGGACTTCCGCAACTCGTCGCGGAGTTCAGGGGTGAGCACATGTCCGGCGCGCCCGACGAAGAGCGCCATGTGGTACGCGACCACACTCATGTCACAGTCGGGGGTGGCGTGCACCCCCAGCAGCGAGCCGTCACTGATCGCCATGACGAAAACGCTGCCTTCTTCCATGGCGACCATGGTCTGTTTGACCCCGCCGCCCTCCATCAGCTTCGCCGCTCCCACGGTCAGGCTGCCGATCCCCGAGACGATGGTGGCCAGATCGGCGCTGGAGCCTCTGGGGCTCTCGTGGCGTCCGGCGGTGGCCGCCTCGGTGCTCTGCCCCGGGTCGGAGGAGAGCAGCAGGAGTCCGTCGGACGACACCACGGCGACCGAGTGCACTCCTGGCACCTCCTCGACGAGGTTGCTCAACAGCCAGTGCAGGTTCCGGGCTTCACTGCTCAGTCCGAACGTACCGGTCGCGGTCAACTGCGTGCCTCCTCGACTGTCTCCCCCGTCTCATCGGTATGTATCCCGGTGCGGGCCGTGGGCGCCACCCGCTCCGTGAGTTCGGCCTCGACATCGCGTCGGCCGTCCTTCGCCCCCTGGTGGAAGCCGCCGAGTCTGCGCCGGAGGGCTTCCGCGTCGACACTGCCGGTCCGCTCGGTCGGAGCGGCGGCAGGCTGGACGACTCTGGGGGTGCGCTTGGGCAGACCTTTGCCGGTGGTGCGTTCCCGCCGGGGTGCGGCGCCCGGGCCGGCTGTCGAGGTGTCCGCCGCGGTGGCCGGAGCCGTGGCCGGCTTCGGCGCCGCGCTGGTCCGGCGCGGCAGCGGCATCGTAAAGGTGTCCTGGTCCGGGCCCGCGGTCTCCGACTCGCCGTCACGGACGCGCTCATGGCGGTCGGGACCGATGGCGTACGGGCCGGGCAGCGGGGCGGGATCGGGTACGGCGAGGGCTCTGGCGGCGGGGAGTCCGCGCCCGGATTCGGGCTCGGGTTCGGTCTCCGACCGGGTGCCCCGCTCACGCTCGAAGCTCTGCTCGGGCTCGAAGCCCTGCTCGGACTCGCGTGCCGGCTCGGGCTCTTCGGGCTCCTGCGCGGTGAGCGGCCCGGATTCCGGCTCCTGCTTCCGGATCCCCCGTGTCGGGAGGGGATCCGTCCCGGGCTCGTCCTCCGCGGACTCGGCGGACTCCATGGACTCGGCGGGCTCGGTGGACTCGACGGTTTCCGCCGCTTCGGTCTCCGAGGCGTCCGCGGTCTCCGCCGCCTCGGCCTCCGCCTTGCGGATCGCCTCCTCGGCCGCCACGACCAGCGGATCCGGTTCCGAACCCCCGGGCAGGCCGGGCGAGCTGGTCTCCGCCAGTGCTTCGGCCGCCGCCGGTTCCGGCTGCTGGGTCACCGTCGCCGGTGCCGCCCGGTGCGGCGCGGCGGCCTGCGGGGACGCCTGCGGCGACGCCGGGAGCAGCGACGGCGGCAGGACGAGGACCGCGGCCACGCCGCCCTGCTCGTGCTCGCGCAGTTCGATCCGTACGCCGTGGCGCGCCGCGAGCAGTGCGGCGACCCGCAGCCCGAGGCCCTCGCCGTCGATCTCGTTCCCGTACCGCTTCCGCGCCCGGCCGTCGAGGCCCACACCGCCCAGCGGGTCGTCCTTGGTGTCCTCGGGGTTGGCCAGCCGGGCATTCAGCTCGGCGAGCCGGTCCGGGGACATCCCGATGCCCTGGTCCTGGACGGAGAGCATCACCTCGCCGCTCTCCAACAGCCAGCCGGAGAGCTGGACTTCGGCCTCCGGCGGGGAGAAGGACGTGGCGTTCTCCAGCAGTTCGGCGACGAGATGGCTCAGGTCGTCCGCGGCGAAGCCGGCCACCTGGGAGTGCGGCGGCAGCGACTGGATGGTGACCCGCTCGTACCGTTCGATCTCGCTGACCGCGGCGCGCAGGACGTCCACGAGCGGGACCGGGCCGTGCGAGCCGCGGCCGTGGTCGTGGCCCGCGAGCACCAGCAGGTTCTCGCTGTGGCGGCGCATGACCGTGGCCATGTGGTCGAGCTTGAAGAGGGTGTCGAGGCGCTGCGGGTCCTGCTCGTCCTCCTCCAGCCCCTCGATCACCGCGAGCTGGCGCTCCACGAGGCCGAGCGTGCGCAGCGAGAGATTGACGAAGGTGTGGTGGACGGTGTGGCGCAGACGCTGGAGCTGAGCGGCGATCTCGGCCGTACGCTCCTGGAGTTCGACGCGCTGTGCGGCGACCTTCTCGCGCGCGCCGATCAGGTCCGTACGGTCGCCGTCCAGGCTCTCGGCCCGCGCGGAGAGGTCGAGCAGGGTGCTGTGCAGGCCGTTGAGGGACCGTACGACCTGGGCGAACTCGTCGTTGCGGCCGGTGAAGACGACGGGCGTCTCGGTCGCGGGCGCCGCGGCGAGCCGGGCGGCGCCGATGCGTAGGACGGCGAGCGGGCGGGTGAGCGTACGGGCGACGGCGGTGGACACGCCGACGGCGACCAGCAGACAGCCGCCGAGGAGCGCGATCCGCAGTTCGAGGCCGGTGACACCGTCGTCGCGGAGCTTTTCGAGGCGCTCGAGGCCGCGGGAGCCGAGCCCGGACTCGACGCCGCGCATCTGGTCGACCCTGGCAGAGAGGGCGGCCTCGGCCTTGTCCTGGTCGGCCTCGCGGTCGGCGTCGGAGAGTTCGGGCTGGTCGGTGAAGCGGGTCAGATACCGCTCGGCGGTCTTGACGTCCGGGCCGGTGACGGTGGCGGCGAGGGACTCGCTCGCCTCGGTGTCCGCGGTCTGGTCGAAGTCGGCGAGCGCGGCGAGTTCACGGACGCGCGACTGCTGGGCGGCGGCGGTGAGTTCGTCGCGGAGCTGGTCGTTCTTCTTGCTGTCCGAGTCGGACCCGGACTCCACCGGGAGCCCGGTGACCGGGTCGTACTGCGGTCCCGAATCGGTCGGCGCGGGTATGGCGAGCGCGGCCATCAGCAGACCGCGGGTGGCGGACGCCTGCTCGACCGCGCGGCCGAGCGCGCCGGGGGCGCGGGTGCCGTCGGCGACCTCGGCCGGGGTCTTCTCGGCCAGCTCGTCGGCGAGGGCCTGGAGCTTGGCGATGACGTCCGAGTACGCGCGGTACGCCTCCAGCGCGGAGCCCTTGCCGGTGAGGGCGGTACGGCGGATGGAGGGGACGGTGGAGAGGTCGTGCAGCAGACCGGGGGAGGCGGACGCGGCGGCGCGGATCTCGTCGATCTGGCGGTCGACGCGCGCGCTGCGGGCCTCGGAGACGGTGTAGAGGTCCTTGCCGCCCCCGCTCCCGTTGTCCTCGGGGTCCGGCTGTTCCTCGCGGCCCGCGGCGATGTAGACGATCACCTCGTCGCGCTCGTCGGCGAGGGAGTGGGACAGGATCACGGCCTGCTGGTTCAGCTCGGCGAGGGTCACCAGCCGCTGGGCGTCGTTCAGTTCGGCCGAGGCGTTGAGGACGGCGGGGGTGCCGGCCGCGATGACGGTCATACCGACGACGGCGACCCCGGCGACGAGCCGGGTGCGGACGCGGACACGGCGGCCCTCGGGGACCGTACCGCCGGTACCCATACCCGTACCAGCGCCGATACCCGCACCGCCTCCGCCGATACCCGTACCGCTGCCGATGGCGCCGGCGGACCGGCCGGACTTCCCGGGCCCGGGTGCCTTGCCTGCCTTCTTGCCCTTGCCGCCCGCCTTGCTCTTGCCCGCGGGCTGCGCCGGGCCGCTGTCGCCGCCCTGGCCGGGCCCGCCGACCGCGTTGGGAGCGATAGTGGCGTTGATGGTGGAACCAGCCAATCCGGCCGGTCCGGCCATGCCGCCATTACCTGCGGTCACACTGCCCGTTCCGGCCACGCCTGTCGTGACCTCGCCGGTCTCAGCCTTGGTCGCCCCGCCGCGCGTGACACCGTTACCCCGAGGCCGCTTCTTCTGCACCGGTGCTCGCATTCTTGACTCGTCCGCCCATGAAGCAGAGGTGACGACCGGTCACAACGAAAGGGCCCCCACCTCTGGTACGGCATCAGACCATCCCAGCGCGTTCGGACAAGGGGGCACGCATCGGCCGCTCCGCCACCTGAACGAGTGAACATCACGATGGAGTTGGCAAACAACTCTTCCCAGCCGATGCCCAGCCGGAACCTGGCGTACCGGGTGGACCTTCGGGGCGTGCTTTGGCAGGATGCGCGCCCGCAGCTCGCCGGTCACGGTCAGCACTGTCCCACCCCGCCCTCGTACCGCGTTCATTCTGACCGAATGACAGTGGTTGACCAGGCGGTACGAGTCCACGGACAGCGCGTGCAGAGACCGTGAAGGAGTCATGGGGTCCACTGGTGGAATCGTGCAGACTGGACATCATGCGCATCGAACTGGCCAGCGCGCCGGGGGCCGCCGCGAGGCCCAATGAGGACTGGACATCCGTGACTCTGCCAGCCGTCGGCCGGGGTGGTGCACTGGTCGTACTGGACGGGGTGACCCCGCCGGCGGGGGACGACGGTTGTGTGCATGGTGTGCCCTGGTTCACCGCGCGACTGGGCGGGGCGCTCGCCGAACTGTCCGGTTCCCGTTGGGATATGACACTGGCAGAAGTCCTTGCCACTTCGATCACCCGTACGGCGGACGCACATCGCGACACATGTGACCTTTCTCACGTGCGCACGCCCCAGACAACCGTCGTACTGGCGCGCTGGGACGGGGACGGCGTCGAACATCTGGTCCTGTCCGACTCGACACTGCTGCTGGAGTCGCCGGACGGCGCGGTACGGGCGGTGCTGGACGACCGGCTCGACCGCGTACCGCGCGCGGCGCTGCGCTCGGTGGCCTCGGCGGACGCGCTGCGCAACGCGGAGGGCGGCTTCTTCACGGCGGCGGCGGACCCGGAGGTGGCGGCGCGGGCGGTGACGGGCCGTACACCGGCCGCGCGGATACGGTCGCTGCTGGCCCTGACGGACGGCGCGGCCCGCTGGGTGGACGTGTTCCGGGAGGGCGGCTGGGCGGACTGCCTGGCGCTGGTACGGAAGAACGGACCGCAGGAACTGATCGACCGGGTCAGGGCGGCGGAGTACGCGGATCCGGAGGGGACGGCGTTCCGGCGGGGGAAGGCGAGCGACGACGCGACGGTGACGTTCGTGGAGCTGTGAGGGGAGCGGTGAGGGGGGCCGCGAGTGGCGCTGCGAGGGGGCCGTGAGTGGAGCCCGTGAGTGGAGCCCGTGAGCGGAGCCCGTGAGCGGAGCCGCGAGGGGAGCCGTGAGGGGGCCGCACTCCCCCTCCCCGCTCCGTCCTCCCCGGGGCGCTCAGCTCTCCGCGCGCTTGTTCAGGTGGTTCAGCAGCCGGGCCAGCTCGGCGATCTCCGCGCGGTCCCAGTCCGCCAGCTTCTGTACGTACATCGCGCGGCGGGCGTCCCGCACCCGTCGGAAGCGCGCCCTGCCCTCGTCGGTGATCCGGATGAGCCAGGCGCGCCCGTCCGCCGGATCGGGCTCACGCGTGACCAGCCGCAGCTCCTCCAGGGCGCGGAGCTGCCGGCTCATCGTGGCCTTGCCGACGCCGAAGTACGCGGCCAGCTCGGTGGCGCGCTGACCGCCGGTCTCCTCCAGCCGTACGAGCAGTCCGTACGCGGCGGGTTCCAGATCGGGATGGACCGCGCGCGCCATCTCTCCGGAATTGGCGCGGGCGCGGCGCAAAAAGACCGCCAGTTCCCGCTCCAGGGCCAGGAATTCATGGTCCACACCATTCCACCGGCCATGCTCCGGTTCATTTTCCGTACTGCTCCCGTGCACGTCAGCACCCATCGCGCGCTTTTCCGCTCCTGAAAGTTTCTTTTGCCGACGACTGTTGCCGCAGCTCGGCCAGTATTTCGCAGGTTTATACCAACGGCAGCCGCGTGGCGCCCTTCCGTCACCTGGTCTACGTGCGTAGCTTCATGAGTGACATGTCCATCCCCACCGCATGTCGACCCATCACGCGCACTCCCCCCACGAGGTCTTCGGAGGCACGCAATGCCCGTGCACAGATCCGGAACGACCGGCCGCTCACTCATCGCCGCGGCCGCCGCGCTCCTCACCGTCCCCGCGCTCGCCCTCACCCTGCCGGGTACGGCCGGCGCCGCCGACAACCCGGCGGGTCCGCCGGCCGACAGCACTCCCCCACGAGGCTCTGCCCATATGGGCATGGGCGTAATCGAACACGATGGCCAGGGCGGTCTGCCCCGTACGGACCGTGCCGTCCAGACCGAAGGTGTGGACGTCTCGGGGCACCAGGGCAATGTCAACTGGTCGGCGCTGTGGAGCAGTGGTGTGAAGTGGGCCTATACCAAGGCCACCGAGGGGAACTACTACAAGAACCCCTACTTCGCACAGCAGTACAACGGCTCGTACAACATCGGCATGATCCGTGGCGCGTACCACTTCGCCACCCCCAACGACTCCAGCGGCGCCAACCAGGCCAACTACTTCGCCGACGGCGGCGGCGCGTGGTCGCGCGACGGCAAGACGCTGCCGGGTGTGCTGGACATCGAGTGGAACCCGTACGGCGCGGCCTGCTACGGCAAGACGCAGTCCCAGATGGTCGCCTGGATCCGCGACTTCCTGACCACCTACCGGGCCCGCACCGGCCGTGACGCCGTGATCTACACGGCCACGAGCTGGTGGAAGGACTGCACCGGAAACTACGCGGGCTTCGGCAGCACGAACCCGCTGTGGATCGCGCGCTACGACACGACGGTCGGCGAACTCCCGGCCGGCTGGGGCTACCAGACGATCTGGCAGTACACGTCGACGGGCCCGATCGTGGGCGACCACAACCGCTTCAACGGCGCCCTGGACCGAGTCCAGGCCCTGGCCAACGGCTGACCCCAAGCCCCCGCGGTCCCGGCCCCCGCCCCCGGCCGGGACCGCTCCGCCCTGCGGCGCGCAGGCCTGTTTACCGACTCCTTCGCACCGCGCCTCACGGCCGAGGGCGAAGCCGCGCGCAACGGGCGTACGTCCGGGCTCATGGAAAGCGTCGCTACCGCAACTGAGCCGCTTACCGTGTAAAGCAGCGAGGTCGGGCACGGGCCGGGTGGAGGAATGCCGTGAGCGCTGGTGAGTGGGTGAGCAGCTCGATGCCGTACGTGGCCGCTACGGGGGTGAGTGCAGCCGACGCCTGGGCGGCCGAGGCGGCCGCGCGGGGGCGGCGGGGTGGGCAGCGGATTGTCGGTGCGGGAGAGGTCCCGGCGCCTGCCGATGTGGCGGAGCTGCTCGGGGTGCCCGAAGGAGAGGCCGTCGTCGTCCGCAGACGGGTCATGTACCTGGACGACCGGCCCTGCGAGCTGACCGACACCTACTACCCGGCCTCCATCGCCCGTGGCACCCGCCTCGCCGGTACAGCCAAGATCCCCGGCGGAGCCGTCGCCCTGCTCCGCGAGCTCGGACACGTGGGCGTGCTGGTCAGGGAAGACGTAACGGCCCGATTGCCCACCCCCGAGGAGCGGGACGCCCTGCGCACCGAGCCCGACGAGCCGGTCCTGCGTCTCGCACGGGTCACCCTCGACGCCGACGACCGGCCCGTCCAGGCCGACCTCATGACCATGCCGGCCCGCCTTCAGCGGCTGCGCTACGAGCTGCGGATCGGATGACCGTGCCCAGAACCGAACAGGACGCACACGACCGCCGTTCCCTCCACGAACGGATCGCCGCCGACCTGCGTGACGAGATCATGACCGGCGACCTCGCGCCCGGCACCGGCCTGCCGTCCACCGCTCAGCTCAAGGACCGGTTCGACGCGTCGAACGCCACCATCCAGAAAGCACTCCAGCTCCTCAAGGACGAACGGCTCGTCGTGGGACGCGCGGGCGCCTCCGTGACCGTACGGGACCACCGGCAGCTCACCGTAAGGCCCGCCGCGTACATGGCCCCCGCCGCCGATGGTGAGGCCTACCCCTGGCTGGCCGAGACCGCGAAACACGGCGGAGAGGCCCGGAGCCGACTGCTGTCCGTGGGCGAGGCGGCGCCTCCGGCGGACGTCGCCGCGGCGCTCGGCCTGCCCGAGGGCGGTACGGCCCTGCTCCGCCACCAGGTGCTCACGCTCGACGACGAACCGGTGGAACTCGTCCACTCCTACTACCCGCTGGACATCGCCCGGGGCACCGCGCTGATGGAACGCCGCCGTATCAAGGGCGGAACCCCGGCGCTCCTGGCCTCACTCGGCCACCCGCCCCGCCTCAGCGTCGACCGCGTCTCCGCGCGTGTGCCCACGCAGGAGCAGTACGAGGCGCTCCGCCTGCCGGGCGACCTGCCCGTGCTGCGGACGCTGCGCGTGGTGTACGGGGACGGCGAGCGACCCATCGAGGCGACGGTCATGGCCAAGGCGGGCCATCTCTACGAGCTGCGCTACGAGTTCACGCCGGATCAGCCGTAACCAGAACTCGTACGGCCGCGGCCGGCCCCGGGTGGGGGCCGGCCGTGGGGGGTGTTGTTCGTGCGGGGGTCAGGCCGCCGTCTTGGTCAGGGTGTCCGGGATCGCTGCCGGGGTGAGGGCCAGGTCCAGGACCTGGCGGACGTCCGTCACCGGGTGGACGTCCAGCTTGTCGAGGATCTCGGCCGGGACGTCGTCCAGGTCCGGTTCGTTGCGCTTCGGGATCACGACCGTCGTGATGCCCGCGCGATGGGCGGCCAGCAGCTTCTGCTTGAGGCCGCCGATGGGCAGCACCCGGCCGGTCAGCGAGACCTCGCCGGTCATGGCGACATCCGTACGGACCAGCCGCCCGCTGAGCAGCGAGGCGAGCGCCGTCGTCATCGTGATGCCCGCGCTCGGGCCGTCCTTCGGCACCGCGCCCGCCGGGAAGTGGATGTGCGCGCCCCGGTCCTTGAGGTCGGCCACCGGCAGCTCCAGTTCCGCGCCGTGCGAGCGGAGGAAGGAGAGCGCGATCTGCGCCGACTCCTTCATCACATCGCCGAGCTGTCCGGTCAGGGTCAGCCCGGACGCGCCGGTCTCCGGATCGGCCAGCGACGCCTCCACGTACAGGACGTCGCCGCCCGCGCCGGTCACCGCGAGGCCCGTGGCCACGCCCGGCACCGCCGTACGCCGCTCGGCCGGGTCCTGCGCGGACTCGGGCACATGGTGCGGCCGGCCGATCAGCTTGCGCAGATGCTCGGCGCCGAGGGTGAACGGCAGCTCGCGGTCGCCCAGTTCGTGCTCGGCCGCGACCTTGCGGAGCAGCCGTGCGATGGCGCGCTCCAGGTTCCGTACGCCCGCCTCGCGGGTGTACTCCCCGCCAGCTTGCGCAGCGCCTCGTCCTCCAGCGTGACCTCGCCGGGCTCCAGGCCCGCGCGTTCGAGCTGCCTGGGCAGCAGGTGGTCCCGGGCGATGACGATCTTCTCGTCCTCGGTGTAGCCGTCGAGCCTGACCAGCTCCATACGGTCGAGCAGCGCCTCCGGGATGGCCTCCAGGACATTCGCCGTGGCCAGGAACACCACGTCGGACAGGTCGAGTTCGACCTCCAGATAGTGGTCGCGGAAGGTGTGGTTCTGCGCCGGGTCCAGGACTTCGAGCAGCGCCGCGGCCGGGTCGCCGCGGAAGTCGGAGCCGACCTTGTCGATCTCGTCGAGCAGGACGACCGGGTTCATCGAACCCGCCTCCTTGATCGCCCGCACGATACGGCCCGGCAGCGCGCCCACGTACGTACGCCGGTGCCCGCGGATCTCCGCCTCGTCCCGTACGCCGCCGAGCGCGACCCGTACGAACTTGCGGCCCATCGCGTGCGCCACGCTCTCGCCGAGCGAGGTCTTGCCGACGCCGGGAGGGCCGACGAGGGCCAGTACGGCGCCGCCGCGCCGGCCGCCGACCACACCGAGGCCGCGGTCCGCGCGCCGCTTGCGCACGGCCAGATACTCGGTGATCCGCTCCTTCACGTCCTCCAGGCCCGCGTGCTCGGCGTCGAGGACGGCCTGCGCGCCGCGGATGTCGTACGCGTCCTCCGTGCGCTCGTTCCAGGGCAGCTCCAGGACCGTGTCCAGCCAGGTGCGGATCCAGGAACCCTCCGGGCTCTGGTCGGAGGCGCGCTCCAGCTTGTCGACCTCCTTGAGCGCGGCTTCCCGCACCTTCTCGGGGAGATCGGCGGCCTCGACACGCGACCGGTAGTCGCCGGACTCGTCCTCGTCCCCTTCGCCGTTCAGCTCGCGCAGCTCCTTGCGTACGGCGTCGAGCTGGCGGCGCAGCAGGAACTCGCGCTGCTGCTTGTCGACGCCCTCCTGGACGTCCTTGGCGATGGACTCGGCGACATCCTGCTCGGCGAGGTGGTGGCGGAGTTGCTCGGTGGCGAGCCTCAGCCGGGCGACCGGGTCGGTGGTCTCCAGCAGCTCGACCTTCTGGGCGGTGGAGAGGAACGGTGAGTAACCGGAATTGTCGGCGAGCGCGGACACGTCCTCGATCTGCTGGACACGGTCCACGACCTGCCAGGCGCCGCGCTTCTTGAGCCAGTCGGTGGCGAGCGCCTTGTACTCCTTGACCAGCTCGACGACCGCGCCGGGCAGCGGGTCGGGGGCGGTCTCGTCGATGCTCAGCCCCTCGATCCAGAGGGCCGCGCCGGGCCCGGTCGTACCGGCCCCGATCTGTACGCGTCCGCGCCCCCGGATCAGTGCGCCGGGGTCGCCGTCGGAGAGCCGGCCGACCTGCTCGACGGTCCCGAGCACGCCGGTCCCGGCATAGGTCCCGTCGATGCGCGGCACGAGCAGCACCTTCGGCTTGCCCTTCCCTCCGTCCTCGACCCGTGCGGCGGCCTGCGCGGCCTCCACAGCGGCCCGGACCTCGGCATCGGACAGGTCGAGCGGCACCACCATGCCGGGCAGCACGACCTCGTCGTCGAGCGGCAGCACGGGAAGCGTGAGCGGTGTGGACATGGCAGCCATGATCTCCCCTTCGGCAGTCAAGTTGAGCTATACCGACTCAATGCTTGTGAGCCTCGGTATGTTCCCCCGGGGGCGTTCGCTCTGAGCGATCGCACTGCCACGGCGGACGGCCACGGGGACTGCCACGGCGGGACGGCCACGGCGGCGAGAGGGGCCGTGTGGGGGTGAACACCGGGGGTGGGCGATGGCTTCCCGGGGGGGGCGACGGGGGCGGGGCTGGGGGCGACGGGGTGGGCTGCCCCGGGGGTACGGGGATACGGGGGGGACGGGCGGGGCACCCGGCCGCTGTGGCGCTTGTCCGGGCGGTGTCGGCGCGGGCCGTGTGAACCGTTCGTGGTGGCGGGGGCGATAGAGGGGTGTGAGACTTTTCCGCCCCATGGGGGGTGAGCCGGATGACGGGGTCCTGTTGCGGGCTGTCGGCGCGGGGGGACCCGGAGGCGCTGGGGGTGCTGTACGACCGGCACGCCGGGTGGCTGTTCGCGCGGCTGACGCGGCGGTGCGGGGATCCCGAGACCGTACGGGAAGTCCTCCAGGACACCTTCGTCACCGTGTGGCGTTCCGCCGCGAGCCATCGCGGCGGCGAGGCCGGGGGCTGGCTCTGGGTGATCGCCGCGCGGCGGCTGGTGGACGCGGAGCGCTCACGGGCGCGGGCCGAGCGGGCCGACCGGGCGGAGGCCGGGCACGAACCCGGCGCCGTCGCGCCGTCAGCCGAGGAGCGTGTGCTGGCGGGGCTGGAGTACGGCGACGTCGGCGCCGCGCTCGACCGGATCTCCCCCGAACTCCGCGAGGTTCTGCGCGCCACCGTCGTCGACGGCCTCACCACCCGTGAGACCGCACGGCTCCTCGGCATACCCGAGGGCACCGTCAAGTCCCGTGCGGCGCGGGCCCGCAAGGAGCTGCGGGCCGCGCTGGACCAGATCGCCCCGATGGGAGGTACGGCATGAACACCGCCGGAAAGCGCCCCAAGGGCGCCTCGCACGGCATCCCCGCCTCGCACCGCATCCGCGCCTGGCACGGCATCCGCGCCTGGCATGTGGACGACGCGCTGGCCGCCGCCTACGCGGCCGGCTCCGCGCCCGAGCCCGACGCCTGGTCGCTGGAGAAGCACGTCGAGTCGTGCGGCGCCTGCGCGGTACGGGTGTCCGCGGCGGTACGGAGGGGTGCCGCGGGTCCCGTACTCGCCGAGGTCAGAGCGGCGGTGCTGACGGCAGCGGCAGGGCCGTCAGTACGGCCTTCAGCGCCGCCGCTGCCGTCAGTACCGGCGGCGCGGCCCACACCGCGCGTGGGCGCCCCGCGGACCGGGCTCGTGGCCCGCGTCCTCTGGGCCGCCGGGCCCGCGCTGCGCGGTTCCTGGCTGGTGGCCCTGGTGCTGGTGGCCGCGGGGGCGGTCGGGCTGGCGTACGGCGCCGGGTTCGCCGGGGCGCGCCCGCTGCTGCTGGCGCTGGCGCCGGTACTGCCGCTCGCCGGGGTGGCGGTGTCGTACGGGCAGCACGTCGACCCGATGTACGAGATCGGCGCGTCCAGCCCGGGCGGCGGGCTGCGGCTGCTGCTGACCCGTACCACCGCCGTACTGGCGGTGAGCCTGCCCCTGCTCACCCTGACCGGCGCGGTGCTGCCCGCCTCGGCGGAGGTTCCGGGCGCGGCGGCATGGCTGCTGCCGGGGCTGGCGCTGACGCTGGCGGCGCTGGTGCTCGGTTCGTACGTGGGGTGCCGTACGGCGGCCGGCGCGGTCGCGGCGGTGTGGGCGGGGGCGCTCGCCGTACCCGTGCTGGGGACGGCCCGGCAGGGGGACGCCGTCGCGGTCTCGCCGCTGCCGGTGGCCGAACTGTCCACGTATCTGGCCCGGTTCCTCGACGGCGCGGCGGCGCAGGGCGGCTGGGGCGCGGGCGCGGCGGTGTGCGCGGGGCTGTTGGTGCTGCGGCGGCGGTCGTTCGACCACCCGGACTTCGGCGCTCCGGGGCGCGTATGAGGCGCGTGGGCGAGGCGCGTCGGCGGGCGGATCAAGACGGCGAAGACGGCGAGCGGTCAAGAGCAAGCGGTCAAGAGCAAGTGGTCAAGGGGAGAGCGCATGACGGCAATGGACACGGCTGACGCGGTGGGAGCGGGGAAGGCGGTGGGGACGGGAGTGGACGTACGCAGGCTGACAGTGAGGCACCGGCGTACGGTCGCGCTCGACGCGGTCGATCTCGGCTTCGGCACCGGCGTGCACGGCCTGCTCGGCCCGAACGGAGCCGGCAAGACCTCCCTGATCCGGGTGCTGGCGACCGTCGCCGCGCCGGCCGCGGGGCGGGTCGAACTGCTCAGCCGCGACGTCTCCCGGCACGACGACCGCTCGGCGGTACGGCGGCGGCTCGGCTATCTGCCGCAGGAGTTCGGCTACTACCCGGGGTTCACGGTCCGCGAGTTCGTCTCGTACGTGGCGTGGCTCAAGGAGATGCCGGCGGCGGAGGTGCCGGAGGCGGTGGCGTACGCGGTGGAACGGGTGGGGCTGGCGGACCGTATCGACGCCAAGGTGAAAACGCTCTCCGGCGGGATGGTGCGACGGGTCGGGATCGCGCAGGCGATCGTGAACGAGCCGGAGTTGCTGCTGCTCGACGAACCGACCGCCGGTCTCGATCCGGAGCAGCGCGTCGAATTCAGAGCACTGCTCCGCGAAATGGGCACCGCTTCCACGGTCATCGTCTCCACGCATCTGGTGGAGGACGTCGCCGCTGCCTGTTCGGAGGTCACCCTGCTGGAGTCGGGCCGGGTCGCGTTCCGCGGTACGACGACGGAGCTGACGGCACTGGGCGCGGAGGCCGGCGAACCGGGCGACCACCCGATCGAACGGGGCTACACGGCGGCGCTACGGTCCCACCGCACGGCAGCGACGACGGCGCCCGGACCGGCCACGGGGAGGCAGGGATGAGCGACCTCGACACGCCGGGGACCACGGGCACCGCGGGCCCGTCCGGAACCTCAGGCGCGGCTGTCGGCCTCGGCCCGACCGGCACCGCAGGAACCACCGGCACCCCGGGCACCCTCAGAACCTCGGGTCCGACCGGTGCCCCAGGCGCCGCTGTCGACCCCTGCCCGTCCGACACCGCAGGCCCGACCGGAGCCCAAGGCACCACCGTCGGCCCCGGACCGTCCGGCATTCCGGGCGCCCTCGGCGCACCTGGTCTTCCCGGCGCTGCCGACACCGCCGACACCGCAGCCGGCCCCGGTGGTGACCTCGCCGCCGCCCCCGGCACCCCCGGCTCCTCCGACACCCTCGGCACCCCCGGCAGCGCCGACGCCGCCCGCTCTCCCCGCCGCCCCAGCACCCCCCGTACCCCCCACACCTCCACCACCCCACGCACCCGCGTCCCTCGTCCCCGCTCCGTCTCGCCCCTGCGGGCCGAGTTCCTCCGGGGGGCCGGGCCCTGGGGCGGAGGCGTGAGCGCGCTCGTCGTCGGGGTGACCATGTATTTCCAGCCACCCGGCTGGGAGGCCCACTGGGTCGATACCACCGATCTGCTGCGTGCCGTCGCGCTGCTGCTCTGCGGACCCCTCGCCGTCGCCGTCGGGTGCTGGCAGGGCGGACGGGAACGGCGGCGCGGGACCGAGGAGCTGTGGGGGTCGGTTCCCCGTACCCGGCTGCGGCGGGTGCTGATGGCCGTGGCGCCCACCGCCTTCTGGCCGGTCGCCGGGTATCTCGTCGCCGCGGCCGGGTGTCTGCTCGTGGCCTGGCCGCATACGAGTGGGGGCCGGCCCTTCGTCTCGCTGATCGGCGCGGACGCCGTGGCCCTCGGCGCCCTCGGGGTGCTCGGCTTCGTCGCCGGCCGGCTGGTTCCGTGGCGGCTGGCCGCCCCCATGCTCGCGGCCGTCACCTATGTCGGCCTGGCCATTCCCCTGTACAGCAACGCCCCTGCCCGCTGGCTGAATCCAGCCGTCCAGCACAGCTACACGTGGGATCAGCCTGTGTGGTGGTTCGGGCCCGCGAGTGCCGTGTGGACGGGCGGTATCGCCCTCGCCGCGCTGCTCGCGTACGCCGCCCGGCGCCGCGCCCTCGCCCTGCTGCCGCTCGCCCTGGCCGTCGCCGCCGCCGTGCCGATCGCACGGACCGGGGACGCGGTCTGGTACCCCGATCCGGAAGCGGCCCGGCTCGTCTGCGACGACGGCACACCACAGGTGTGCGTGACGGCGGTCGACCGGAAACTGCTGCCCGGCACCTCGGCCGCGCTCGCCGGCCTCAACGCGAAACTGCGCGGCGTCCCCGGAGCACCAGCCCGCTGGGTCGACGGACCGTACGGAAACGACACCCGCCCGGGGGACGTGCGGCTGCCGACCCTGGTCGAACCGACCGTACGCGGCCGGTCCTTCACACACGAGGCGGCCAGGCGGCTCCTCGACGGCTGCGTACGGACCACGACCGACACCCGCGGCCAGGAACAGATCGATGCCATCGACCTCGCCGTAACCCAATGGCTCGCCCCGCGCCCGGACTTCGGCCCCTCCACGCAGCCGGAAGTCACGGTTCATCTCAAGCGGCTCCGCGCCATGGACACCGAGCAGAGCCGTGCCTATCTCGCCCGCTATCTGGCCGTTGACCGCTGCCGCCCCGACACCATCCCGGCCCCGTGACCACAACAATGACGACCAAAACAACTCCCTCGACCCTGTTCACGCTGTACGCCCTCTACGCCCGCTCCCGCATCCTCCCCGCCACCCTCGCCGCCCTCGCCTGCACCGCACTCGCCGCCGCGTGGGCCGCGTACTGGCTCCAGGCGCAGCCTCGGTTCGGCCACAGCCCGAGCGCCCGCGTCCCGGTCGTGGTGCTCGCTCCGCTGCTGGCGGCGGGGGTGATCGGGACCGGGCTGTATACGCACAGCGACGAGCTGGACCGTACGGCCGTACGCCCGTGGTGGTTCCGGCGGGCGGCCCATCTGCTCGTACTGACCGCGCTCGCGGCCGCGTGCCTCGCGCTCGCCGTACCGGGCCACCCCGAGGAGTTCGGGGCTCCGGCGATCGTGCGCAATCTGCTCGGTGCCACCGGAGTCACGGCCGGGGCGGCGGCCCTCCTCGGGGCGCGGCTGAGCTGGCTGCCGATGACTGTGTACGTGAGCGGCACCTATCTGTCCGCGCCGCGGACACCGGGCGGCGCGGCGGCCGTCTGGGCATGGCCCATGCAGCCGGGACCGCAGGCCGCCGCATGGGTGACGGCGGTGGTCGCGTACGTCGTCGGGGCCGCGCTGTACGCGTGGCGGGGTGCGCGACGCGAGAGCCGGTGAGACCGGTGAGATTCGACGGAACCGGTTTGGCCCCTTCCGACTCTGAGCGTAAGGATGGCGGCGACGTCGTCCGTACCCTCCCGGCGGAAAGGCCAGCATGCCCGCACCCCCGACCACCCTCCCCGCGCCCGTCACCCTCGACCGGCGTGACGGGCCGTACGGCGAGATCGTTCTGCGGCAGCGCGGCGAGCGGCTGGAAATCATCGCCAACGGGTGCTTCCTGATGGACACCTCGGACGGGCGTTCCGAGCGGCTGCTGATCGACGCCGCCCTGGCCGCGCTGCCCGCCCCGCCCGACCGGAACCCGCTGCCGTCCGTCCTCATCGGCGGACTCGGCGTCGGCTTCTCGCTGGCGCACGCCGCCGCCGACCCGCGCTGGGGCCGCGTCGTGGTCGTCGAGCGCGAGCAGGCCGTCATCGACTGGCACCGCGAGGGCCCGCTCTCCCGGATCTCGGCCGCGGCGCTGGCCGACCCCCGGGTGGAGATCGTCCGGGCCGACCTGGTCGCGTACGTGCGGACCGCCACGGAACGTTACGACGCGCTCTGCCTGGACATCGACAACGGACCCGACTGGACCGTCACCGAAGGCAACGGAAACCTGTACTCCGCGGACGGTCTGGCCGCCTGCCGCGCGCGGCTGGAACCCGGCGGTGTGCTCGCCGTATGGTCGGCCCGGCCCTCCGCCGCGTTCGGCGAAGCGTTGCGGAATGCCGGTTTCACCGGGGTACGGGAGGAAGAGATCCAGGTTGCCCGAGGCGTACCCGACGTGGTCCATCTCGGTGTTCGCACTGCGTAGCCGGGAAGCTCCCGCTGCCTCTACGCTGCACCACACACACATCGATCCACATCCGCAGCGGGGACGTGGATCGCGGGATCAAGGATCACGGAACGCGTACCAGGGGCGGGCGATGGAGCAGACACACACCAGCCACAACGGAGTGGCGGCCACGCCCGGCGCCCAGCGCCGGGTCCTGGTCGTCGAGGACGACACGACGATCGTCGACGCCATCGCGGCGCGGCTGAGGGCCGAGGGATTCCTGGTCCAGACGGCGGCGGACGGCCCGGCGGCCGTCGACGCCGCCGAGGCCTGGCAGCCGGACCTGATGGTCCTCGACGTCATGCTGCCCGGCTTCGACGGTCTTGAGGTCTGCCGCCGGGTCCAGGCGCAGCGCCCGGTGCCGGTGCTGATGCTGACGGCGCGCGACGACGAGACCGACATGCTGGTCGGCCTCGGGGTCGGCGCCGACGACTACATGACCAAGCCGTTCTCCATGCGGGAGCTGGCGGCCCGGGTGCATGTGCTGCTGCGCCGGGTGGAGCGCGCGGCGCTCGCCGCGGTGACTCCGCGCAGCGGCATCCTGCGCCTCGGCGAGCTGGAGATCGATCACGCGCAGCGCCGGGTGCGGGTGCGCAGCGAGGACGTCCATCTCACGCCGACGGAGTTCGATCTGCTGGTCTGCCTGGCGAACACCCCGCGCGCGGTGCTCTCCCGGGAGCAGCTCCTCGCCGAGGTGTGGGACTGGGCGGACGCCTCCGGGACCCGTACGGTCGACAGCCACATCAAGGCGCTGCGCCGGAAGATCGGCGCCGAGCGCATCCGTACGGTGCACGGCGTCGGGTACGCGCTGGAGACCCCCGCACCATGAGCCCGCCGGCGTCCGGCGGCTCCGGCGGCACCGGCAGACCGGGCTCCGCCGGGCCGGGTACCGGCAGACAGCACACGGGCGGACACAGCGCCGACAGGCACGGCACCGGTCGGCGCGGCACGGCCGGACACGGCACCGGCGGCTCCGGCGCGGAGATCACCGCCGCCCCCGAGGGCACCGGTCTGCGGCCGTTCTCGATCAAGGCCAAGCTCGGCACGCTCGTCGTCGTCTCGGTCTTCATCACCACCGGCCTGCTGATGGTCGCCCTGCGCACCGAGACCGAGCTGCGCTTCATCACCGTCTTCTCGGTGATCGCCACCCTGCTGATCACCCAGTTCGTGGCCCATGGCCTGACCGCGCCCCTCGACGAGATGAACACCGTCGCCAAGGGCATCTCCCACGGCGACTACACCCGCCGGGTCAGCGGCGCCGACCGCAAGGACGAGCTGGGCGACCTGGCCTCCACCATCAACCGCATGGCCGACGACCTGGAGGCCGAGGACCGGCACCGCAAGGAGCTGATCGCCAATGTCTCGCACGAGCTGCGCACGCCCATCGCGGCCCTGCGCGCCGTACTGGAGAACGTCGTCGACGGGGTGTCCGCCGCCGATCCCGAGACGATGCGCACGGCTCTGCGCCAGACGGAGCGGCTCGGCCGGCTGACCGAGACCCTGCTCGATCTGTCCCGGCTGGACAACGGCGTCGTACCGCTCAGGGCACAGCGCTTCGAGGTGTGGCCGTATCTCTCCGGGGTGCTCAAGGAGGCCAATCTGGCCGCCTCGCGGCGCGCGATGGGGTCCGGCTCCAGCAGTCACACCCGTACGGACGTGCATCTGCATCTCGATGTGTCGCCGCCCGAACTGACCGCGCACGCCGACGCGGAGCGGCTCCACCAGGTCGTCGCCAACCTCATCGACAACGCCGTCAAACACAGCCCGCCGCACGGCCGCGTCACCGTACGCGCGCGGCGCGGCACCGGGCCCGAGTCGCTGGAGCTGGAGGTCCAGGACGAGGGCCCGGGGATCCCCGAGCAGGAGCGGCACCGGGTCTTCGAGCGGTTCAACCGGGGTACGGCGCCCTCCCCGCACGGCCCCGGCAGCGACGGCGGTACGGGGCTCGGCCTGGCGATCGCCCGCTGGGCGGTGGATCTGCACGGCGGCCGGATAGGAGTGGCCGAATCGGCTCGCGGCTGCCTGATACGCGTCACTCTTCCGGGAACACCCCGAACGCACGATTGACGTAGGCTTCGAACTGCGAGGCCCTGAGAAGTGCCGGGGTACGCGAGGGGTACGACGTGGTGACCGCAGAAGCACGAGGTGCGGTCCGAAGTCCGGTCTTCACCGGGGTGTTGTATGCCCTGCCACCATGGAACCCCGCTTGTTTCCCGCCATTTCATACGCCGAAACCCGCCGTCGGATGTGATGTGCACGACGATGGCACGCCCGGCCTGCACTTGAAGGCCTGGTGGGCGTAGCCTTGATTCCCGCTGTCCATCACCTTGTGAAGCGGAAGAGGGCGGTTCACGCCGTGTCGTCTCAGTCCCCCAGTAACGCGAGCATCTCGACCGACGAAGACGGGCAGGGCAAGAACCCTGCGGCCGCCTTCGGAGCCAACGAATGGCTCGTCGACGAGATCTACCAGCAGTACCTCCAGGACCCGAATTCGGTCGACCGTGCCTGGTGGGACTTCTTCGCCGACTACAAGCCGGGCACTCCCGGCACGGCGGGCGAGCCCACCAAGAGCACCGTGACCGCAGCCGCGGGGGCTGCGGTGACCACGACCCAGGCCGCCCCGGCCCCGGCCGCCCAGGCTCCGGCCCGGCCCGCGCAGGCCGCCGCCGCGCCCGCCGCTCCGGCGAGGCCCGCGGCTCCCGCCCAGGCCGCGCCGCCCGTGGCCCCGCCCGCGCCCGCCGCCGTCCCCGCTCCCGCGCCCGTGCGGCCCGCCCCCGCGGCGGCCCCGACCACCCCCGCGAAGCCCGCCGCGCCCGCCCCGGCCCCCGCCGCCGCCAAGGCCGCCCCCGTGGCGCCCGCCGCTGCCGCCCCCGGCGGCCCGGAGTACGTACCGCTGCGCGGCCCCTCCGCCGCCGTCGCGAAGAACATGAACGCCTCGCTGGAACTGCCCACGGCCACCTCCGTGCGCGCGATCCCGGTGAAGCTGCTCTTCGACAACCGCATCGTCATCAACAACCACCTCAAGCGGGCCCGCGGCGGCAAGATCTCCTTCACGCACCTCATCGGGTACGCGATGGTGCAGGCCCTCAAGGCCATGCCGTCGATGAACTACTCGTACGCGGAGCGCGACGGCAAGCCGACCCTGGTCAAGCCCGAGCACGTCAACTTCGGTCTGGCCATCGACCTGGTGAAGCCGAACGGCGACCGCCAGCTCGTCGTCGCCGGCATCAAGAAGGCCGAGACGCTCAACTTCTTCGAGTTCTGGCAGGCGTACGAGGACATCGTCCGCCGCGCCCGCGCCAACAAGCTGACGATGGACGACTTCACCGGGGTCACCGTCTCGCTGACCAACCCGGGCGGCCTCGGCACGGTCCACTCCGTGCCGCGTCTGATGCCCGGTCAGTCGGTCATCATGGGCGTCGGCTCGATGGACTACCCGGCCGAGTTCCAGGGCACCTCCCAGGACACCCTGAACAAGCTGGGCATCTCCAAGGTCATGACGCTGACCTCGACCTACGACCACCGGGTCATCCAGGGCGCCGCCTCCGGCGAGTTCCTGCGGATCGTCAGCCAACTGCTGCTCGGCGAGAACGACTTCTACGACGAGATCTTCCAGGCGCTGCGCATCCCGTACGAGCCGATCCGCTGGCTCAAGGACATCGACGCCTCGCACGACGAGGACGTCACCAAGCCCGCGCGGGTCTTCGAGCTGATCCACTCCTACCGGGTGCGCGGCCATGTCATGGCCGACACCGACCCGCTGGACTACCTCCAGCGCAAGCACCCCGACCTGGACATCACCGAGCACGGCCTCACCCTGTGGGACCTGGAGCGGGAGTTCGCGGTCGGCGGCTTCGCCGGCAAGTCCATGATGAGACTGCGCGACATCCTGGGCGTGCTGCGCGACTCGTACTGCCGCACCACCGGCATCGAGTTCATGCACATCCAGGACCCGAAGCAGCGCAAGTGGATCCAGGACCGGGTGGAGCGTCCGCACGCCAAGCCCGAGCGCGAGGAGCAGCTCCGGATCCTGCGCCGGCTGAACGCGGCCGAGGCGTTCGAGACCTTCCTCCAGACCAAGTACGTCGGCCAGAAGCGGTTCTCGCTGGAGGGCGGCGAGTCCGTCATCCCGCTGCTCGACGCCGTTCTGGACGCCGCCGCAGAGTCCCGGCTGGACGAGGTCGTCATCGGCATGGCCCACCGCGGCCGGCTCAATGTCCTGGCGAACATCGTGGGCAAGTCGTACGCACAGATCTTCCGCGAGTTCGAGGGCAACCTCGACCCGAAGTCGATGCACGGCTCCGGCGATGTGAAGTACCACCTGGGCGCCGAGGGCACCTTCACCGGTCTGGACGGCGAGCGGATCAAGGTCTCGCTGACCGCCAACCCCTCGCACCTGGAGGCCGTGGACCCGGTCCTGGAGGGCGTTGTCCGCGCCAAGCAGGACATCATCAACAAGGGGGGCACGGACTTCACGGTCCTGCCGCTCGCGCTCCACGGCGACGCGGCCTTCGCCGGCCAGGGCGTCGTCGCCGAGACGCTCAACATGTCGCAGCTCCGCGGCTACCGCACCGGCGGCACGGTGCACATCGTCATCAACAACCAGGTCGGCTTCACCGCCGCCCCGGAGTCGTCGCGCTCCTCCATGTACGCGACCGACGTGGCCCGCATGATCGAGGCGCCGATCATCCATGTGAACGGCGACGACCCGGAGGCCGTGGTCCGTGTCGCGCGGCTCGCCTTCGAGTTCCGCCAGACGTTCAACAAGGACGTCGTGATCGACCTCATCTGCTACCGCCGCCGCGGTCACAACGAGGGCGACAACCCGCAGTTCACCAACCCGCAGATGGTCCGTCTGATCGACAAGAAGCGCTCGGTGCGCAAGCTCTACACCGAGTCGCTGATCGGCCGCGGCGACATCACGCTGGAAGAGGCCGAGCAGGCGCTCCAGGACTTCCAGGGCCAGTTGGAGAAGGTCTTCGCGGAGGTCCGCGAGGCCACCTCGCAGCCCGCCCCGGCGCAGGTCCCGGACGCCCAGGCCGAGTTCCCGGTGTCGGTCGCGACCGGCGTCTCCCAGGAGGTCGTCAAGCGGATCGCCGAGTCGCAGGTCAGCATCCCCGACTCGGTCACCGTCCACCCCCGGCTGCTGCCGCAGCTCCAGCGCCGCGCCGCCTCGGTCGACGACGGCACGATCGACTGGGGCATGGGCGAGACCCTCGCCATCGGCTCGCTGCTGATGGAGGGCACCCCGGTCCGGCTCTCCGGCCAGGACACCCGCCGCGGTACGTTCGGCCAGCGCCACGCGGTCCTGGTCGACCAGGAGACCGGCGAGGACTACACCCCGCTCCAGTACCTCACCGGCGAGCAGGCCCGTTACAACGTCTACGACTCGCTGCTCAGCGAGTACGCGGCGATGGGCTTCGAGTACGGCTACTCGCTGGCCAGGCCGGACGCGTTGGTCATGTGGGAGGCGCAGTTCGGCGACTTCGTCAACGGCGCGCAGACGGTCGTGGACGAGTTCATCTCCTCGGCCGAGCAGAAGTGGGGCCAGACCTCCGGGGTCACCCTGCTGCTGCCGCACGGTTACGAGGGCCAGGGCCCGGACCACTCGTCCGCCCGCCCGGAGCGCTTCCTCCAGATGTGCGCGCAGAACAACATGACGGTCGCCATGCCCACGCTGCCGTCGAACTACTTCCATCTGCTGCGCTGGCAGGTCCACAACCCGCACCACAAGCCGCTGGTCGTCTTCACCCCGAAGTCGATGCTGCGTCTGAAGGCGGCAGCCTCGAAGGCGGAGGAGTTCACCAGCGGCGGCTTCCGCCCGGTGATCGGCGACGCCGGTGTGGACCCGGCCGCGGTCCGCAAGGTGGTCTTCTGCGCCGGCAAGGTCTACTACGACCTGGACGCCGAGCGGCAGAAGCGCGGCATCACGGACACCGCGATCCTGCGCCTTGAGCGGCTGTACCCGCTGCCGGGTGCGGAACTCCAGGCCGAGATCGCCAAGTTCCCGAACGCCGAGAAGTACCTGTGGGCACAGGAGGAGCCGGCGAACCAGGGTGCCTGGCCGTTCATCGCGCTCAACCTGATCGACCACCTGGACCTGGCGGTCGGCGCCGATGTGCCGGGCGCCGAGCGGCTGCGGCGGATCTCGCGTCCGCACTCCTCGTCGCCGGCGGTCGGCTCCGCGAAGCGCCACCAGTCGGAGCAGCAGCAGTTGGTCCACGAGGTCTTCGACGCCTGACCGTCTGTTAGTCCTCAAACGCCGGACGGGCCGCAGTTGGCCCGTCCGGCGTTTCGTTTGAGCTTCGTTTGAGGACACAGCACTAGATCGTCTGCGGCTCGAAGTCCCAGTGGGTCCGTACGGTCGTGGGGGCCGGCTGCCCTTGCGCGGCGGCCAGCCCTGCCTGGCAGGCGAGCGTCAGGGGATGCTGCGGGCCCAGGGCCCGTAGCGCGGCGTCGGCGTTCTCGCGACTCAGGGCCAGCGCGCCCGCCCGGTCCTCGGTCTCCAGCCGGGCCGCCGCCGTATTGAGCGCGCAGCCCACGGTCCAGGGATGAGCGGCACCGACCGCGGCAAGCATCCGCGCGTACGCCTCTTCGATCACCTCGTGCCCCTCGCCCCGCTCGCCGAGGGCCAGCAGGGTCAGGCCCAGATTGCCCCGTACCCCCGCGGTGAACGGATGGTCCCGCCCCAGCATCCGGGTATAGCGCTCCTCCACGGTCCGGTGCAGACCGAGCGCACGGGCCGGATCGCCCGTCTCGCGCTCCAGCCAGGCGCAGCTCGCCGCGACCATCATGGTGAGCGGATCGTCACCGCCCAGCACCCGATCACAGCGCTCCAGCGTCTGCGCGAACAGCGGCCCGGCAGCGGCCGGATCGCCCGCCAGATAGCGGCACAGCGCCAGATTGTGCCCGGCCCGCAGGGTCTGCGGATTGTCCGGCCCCAACTCCCGCTGATGCGTACGGAAGTTCTCCGTCTGAAGCTCCTCCGCCTCCTGGTAGCGGCCCAGCAGCCGCAGATCGATGGCGACGTGGAGTTCCGAGTACAGAGTCAGCCGGTGCACGGGGCCCAGCACCCGGCGCCGGATCGTGAGATTGCTGCCGTTCAGGGCGCGGGACTCCTCGTACCGGCCCAGCAGTCGCAGCGAAACCGCCAGATTGTTCCGGGCGTTGAGGGTACGGGCGTCCTCCAGGTCGAGGAGTTCGCGGTACGAGAGGAAGATCCAGCCGGAGAGTTCCCGTGCCTCCTCGTACCGCCCAAGGCCACGCAGATCGGCTGCGAGCCCACTCGCGGCCCGCAGATGCGCCGGGTGCTCCCTGCCGCGCTCCTCGCGCAGATGATTCGCGGCGGCGCGGTCGATGGCCTCGCTGCCCGCGTAGTCGCCGACCGCACGCAGCAGATTGGCGTAGTGGTGGCTGAGGTCCCAGATCCTGGGGTGGTCGGCGCCGAGAAGCAGTCGCCAGGACTCCCAGGCGCGTCGGCCGAGGTCGATGCCCTCGCCGTACTCGCCCGAAATGTACATGTGGCGCAGGCAGTTGAGGACCAGCGTGTGCATGGCGGGCTCGGTGCTCTGCAGCGCGTCGGCCCAGATGAGATGTGGCGTGATCGCCGCGTACCGGGGCCAGTTGGCCACATCCGTGGGGTTGCCGGGGTCCGCGGCGGTGAGCGCCCGCCGGGCTGCTCCGATCAGCTCCTCGTGGACCTGGGGCGACATGCTCCGGTGGATGGCATGGCAGACCATCCGGTGCATGGAGAGCGTCTCGGCCGCCGCTTCACCGCCCTCGCCGTCGGCCGGCCCGACCGCGCGGACCACGGCGTACTGCCGCAGTTTGCCGATCACCCGGTCCCACTGCTCGGGGTCGGCGACCAGCGCGGCGATCCGGGGCGGGAGGTCCTCCGGCGGCAGGTTCCGTACCAGCCGTACGGGAATGGCGCCCGGCGCGAAGAAGGTGAGGAGCTGGAGCAGGTCCACCGCCGACGGGACGGCCTCCCGGAGCTGGCCGAGCAGAATCGACCAGGCCGTCTGGAAGGCGACCGGGGAGTCGGAAGGGATTCTGACGACATCGTCGCGGTCCATGCTCTGGTGGAGCACTTCGACGTACTCGGCGACCGACAGGTCCGCGTCATGGAGCCAGCCCGCCGTCTGGTCCAGCAGCAGCGGCAGATCCTCCAGCGCCTCCGCCAGTTCGTCCGCCTCCCGCCGGGTGAGGCGCGGTGCGCGGCTCCGGATGAGGGCCACCGACTCGTCGCGGTCGTAGACCGGGACCTCCATCAGCGCGCTGCGGCGCTCGGCCCAGCCCCGGTTCCGGGAGGTGATCAGGACATGGCCGGGCCCTTCGGGCACCAGGTCCCACAGCTCGTCCGGTTCGTCCGCGCCGTCCAGGACGAGGAGCCAGCGGCGGTACGGTTCACCGCGCCGCAGCGCGTCCAGCACCGCGCGCACCCGCTCGCCGTAGTACGTCGCGCCCGTCACCAGGCCCAGCTCGGGAGCGAGTTCGGCCAGCCCCTGGCGGCAGGCGGCCCGGTTGTCCGCCGCGATCCACCACACCACGTCGTACTCGGCGGCGAAGCGGTGGGCGTACTCGGCGGCGAGCTGGGTCTTGCCGACGCCCGACATGCCGTGCAGGGTCACGGCACGGGTACCGGGACCGGTCTCCCGGAGGGCCTGGTACGTGCTGTTGAGCGACTGCTCACGGCCGGTGAAGCGGGTGTTCCTGCGGGGCACCCCGCCCCAGACCCTGGGCGCATCCGCTGGATAGCGGGGTGCCGGGCCGGGGTCGCCGGGGTCGGGCGACGCGTCCAGGCCGAAGAGGAAGAGGAGTCGCTCCTCGGCTTCGGACGCGCGGAGATCCGCCAGGGACATCAGGGAGAGGGACACCCCGGCAGTGGGCAGCCGGGCGGAGGTGACAGCGACGGCGACGAAGCGGCCGGGCTCGGCGGCCGGCAACGCCCACAACGCGCGGCTCCACTCGTCGTACCCGTGCCGGCGGAACTCGAAGAACCGCTCGCTGAGAACGAGCAGGATCCGGCCCGGTGTCCGGGCCAGCTCCCGCAGGGACTCCGCGAGCGGAACCTCCGCCGACGGATCCCACCGCCGATACGAGACACGCAGTCCGCGGCGCCCGAGCCGGTCCCCGATCCAGTCGGCCCAGATCCGGTCGGAACCCGCGAAGACGATCAGCACGGATCCGTCGGGCGCGGACGCCGCGGCCCGCGCGCCCTCGGCCGTCTCCTCGCCCGGCCGCTCAAGCCCGCCGGGGACCGCGGTGTCCCGGGGTGGCTCCTCCACCGGTGACCGAGCTGACGAGCCCCGGGCACGCGAGCCCCGGTCCAGGACGGCCCGCGGCCGCTCCGGCAGGCCGCGCGTACCAGGTGCTTCACCCGCATCCGTAACGGCCGCCGCGGCGGTGGCGTCCACCGGGTCCGGCGCCCCCGGCACATACCCCGCCACTGCCGCCGCCCCGCCCGCCCCCTCGCCCGGTTCCCTGATCCGGCAGGGCAGTTCGGCCTTCCGTACCGGCATCCCCCACTCGTTGCTGATGGTCAGCCACAGCCCCGCGGGCCCCGCCACCTGCCCCGCCGTCACCACGAACCGCACGGGACCGTACGTACCGCCGAAGCGGTGCAGTACGACGCTGGGGTCGTCCAGTACCTCGCACACGAAGTGCGGGGCGCCGTCCAGCCCGACCGTGAAGGTCAGCTCCTCCTCCTGGTAAGGCCAGTCGGGGGCGTCCTCGGCGCCGTCCGCGCTCAACGGGCCGCGCAGATCGACGGTGACCAGATAGGCGCGCCCCGCCTCGGCCTCGCGCGGCCGGCTGACGACGGGCTCGATCAGCAGGGGCCGCTCCGTACCGCCGCCGCTCACGGCGCGCCCCCTTCCGCCCCCTCATCACCGCGCCCGCCATCACCGGGCCTGTCGTCACCGGGCCCGTCCTCGTCGGCCCCGCCGGTGAGCAGGAGTGTGGTGAGCGGATGGCCGTAGTACTGGAACATGAAGCTGTAGAGCAGCCGCAGAACCCGCTTCTGCCCCTGTCTGTCGACCTCTCCGTCATCATGCCGGGTCCGCGGGATGTCCGTCAGAGGGCCGAAGTCGTCGAGCGCGCGGGCCCGGAAGGCGCGCAGCGCGTGGGTGACCGGCAGCCGCGGTCGCGCGGTCACCTCCCGTACCAGCCCGTTGATCAGATCGCGCGCCTCGTGGTCGCCGACCTTGCCCGCCGTGACGATGCAGCCCTCGGCGCCCTTGCGCAGGAACAGTTCGGCGAAGCCGCGCAGCACCTCCTCGCCACCCGCGTCGTTGTCGACCAACCGCCCGGAGTGGCAGGCGTTCAGACAGACCAGCGAACGGTGCTCGTCCAGGACGGCCATGGCGCGCTCGTCCAGCTCGGCCCAGGTCACCTCGGCCAGGGAGAGCGCGCTCACCCGCTCGTCATAGGTGCCGTGGCAGGCCATATAGACGAGTCCGGTGGGGTCGTCGGCCGCGCGCCGGTCGAGGGCGTCGAGGAAGCCGCTCATCGTGGTGTGCGGCTGGTGGGAGTACGGGCGGAACGCGGCGATGTCATGGTGCATGCCCCGGTGGTAGTAGCCGAGGATCCCGCCCGCGCAGTCGCCCGGGCCGTGCGGCAGACCGCTGTCCAGCTCATGGATGGTGGTCCAGCGGGATATCGCCACCAGCGCGCCCAACAGCCCTTCCGCCAGCCCGTGTTCGGTGTCCGCGGGCAGCCAGAGGGTCTCCCAGGGCAGTTCGTACCCGGTGTCGTCCCAGACCAGCACATGCAGGGCGGAGCCGTGCTCCGCGCGGGCCCGGTTGATCCAGTCGGCGAGCCGCCGCTGGTTGCGCGACCAGTGGCGGATGGCGCGCAGGAGTTCGGACGGCGCCTCGCCGCCCGCCCGGGCGTTGCCGAGACCTATCCCGGCGGGGCGGAGCTGGGTGGGGCCCGTGGTGTACGGGAGGGACGCCAGCCCTTCGCAGCGCGCGCTGAAGCCGAAAGCCTCACGCCCGTTCGGATGCCGGCCCCGTACGACCCTGATCACGGCCATGGCGTCGGGGAGGCGGGCACCCGGGTCCACCGGGGCCGCGCCCAGTGCCTCCGGCTCGCCCGGCTCGGCGTGCGCGGGAACGGGGGTGGTACGGGGACGGGGGCGCTGGATCAGGCCCGGCAGGGTCCGCCGTACGCCGGTGGCGTCGGACAGCCAGCGGGCGATCCGGTGCGGCTCGCGGTGCGGCTCACCACCCATCCCCGCTCACCGCCTCCGCCGGACGGCCCTCGGCCACGCTCCCGCCGAGCGCGTCCGCGAGGAGGAAGGGCAGATCGGCGTACGGCTGCCGCGCCGGATCGACGACCGTACGGTGCAGCCGGGTCCGGTCCATCGCGCTGATCCGGGCGGCGACCGCGAGCGCGTCGTCGATTCCCGTACGGGCGACCGGGACCACGGGCGGCCGGCCGCGGCGGCTGGCGTCCAAGGGGACATTGCCGCGCCCGTCGGTGGCGACGACCAGCCATGCCTCGACCAGTCCCGCCCGGTGGTGCTGAAAGGCCCGGCGCAGCGCCTGTCCGGCCAGTTCGAGGCCGTGGGCGAGCGGGGTGGCGCGGCCGGGCGGCCGGGCGAGCGCGGCGGTGATCCGGGGGTCGAGGACGCTGCGGGCGGTGAACGTCTCGGCGCGCAGTTCGCTGAGCGCGTCCCTGGCGCCCACTTCGACGATCTGCGCGGACGCCCGGTTGACATAGGCCCACTGGAGGAACGGTTCGAGCGCCTCGTACCAGTTCCAGCCGGCCCGGCAGGTGTGGTCGAGGACCAGGGTGAGGAGCCGCTCCGGCTCGGGAGCCCGTACATAACCGCGCAGATCGGCGGGGGCGACGGCCAGCCGCGGCGGATGACCGCGCACCGCCTGGTACTTGGCCGCCTCCATGGCCGTACGGACAAAGGCCAGGTCCCGCAGGTCGTACGGGCGGCGCACCCCGATGACCGGCCCGCGCGCGGCGCCGGGTCCTGCGGCACGCCGCCAGGGGGTGCGCAGGGAGGCGAACTCGGGCAGGGGCGCGGCGTCGTCCTCGGGGTAGGGGGTGGCGGTCGCCGGGGCGCCGGGGACCTGGCCGGGGCCGATGGGCTCGGCTCCGGCGTCGGGTGCGAGCACCGGCCGCCCGGTGGGTGCGCGCCGCTGTCCTTCCGGGCCGTGGTCGGTACGGCGCGGTGCGCGGCGGGTACCGGGTGCCGGGCCGCGCGGGGGCGGTACGGCGGGTCCGGGGCCGGGGTCCGGCATGGGGTCGTGGTCCTCGGGCGCCTGTGGCGCGGACGGCAGTCCGATCAGCCGCGCCGCCTCGTCGACCCGGGCGGCCGTGACCTCGGTGGCACCGTCGAGCCTGGTCAGCGCGCGGGCGATCCGGGCGAGCGCGAGGGCCCTGCGGTGCCCGGTGCCGGGTCCGAGGAGTTCCAGTACGCGCGGGGCGAGCGCGTCGGCGAGGACGAGCGGCGGCGCCTGGCCGGGCGCGACGCGGTCGAGTGCGGCCCGGTCGAGTGCGGCCCGCCAGACGTCGGGGAGCGGGCCGAGGGGGTCGGGGCCGGGGAGCGTACGCAGTCCGGCGACGGACAGCCGGACCGGGAAGCGGTCGAGGAGATGCGGCGAGACCCGTTCGGTGTCCTCGGCCCGGCAGCCGGCCAGCCAGCGGGCCCGCGGCTGCCACTGGCGGCGCAGCCCGGAGTGCTCGACGGTGGCGACATCCGCGCCGAGGAGCTGCACCACGGCCCGCATCCCGGACACCCCGAGCCTGGCGAGATCGGGCACGACGACGAGGGACGGCCCGGGGGCGGGCTCGGTGAGCGGCCCGGGTTCGAGCGAGAACCGGATCCCGCCGGGCCCGCGCCGCAGCCGGGGCCGTATCCACAGATCCTCGTCCCGGGCGGCGGCGCCGAGCACGGTACGGGACGTCCCGCCGGCCTCCCCAGGCCGGCCGAGCAGCCCCGCGAACACATCGGCGAGCGGAGCGACCAGCTCCGGTGCCAGATCGAACAACAACACCCCGGCAAGCCCGGGTTCGACAGCGGCACAGACGAGGGCGGCAAGCAACCGCCGATGCGAGTCGCCGGGCAAGGGGACAACAGGCGCGGCCGGTACCGCAGACGGGCTCCAGCCCGGGCCCGGCACCGGATCCGAAGCCGGAGCGCGGCCCGAGGCTGGGCCCAGGACCTGGTCCTGCGCCGGAGCCCGGCCCAGAGACGCGTCGGAAGGCGAGCCCGACGACGAGCCCGGAGCCGGGTCCGAAGTCGGGCCCACGGCCAGGGCCGACGCGGGATCCGGAGCCGGCCCGTGGTCCGGGGTACGATCCGGGGCCGGCCCCAAAGCCGAGGCAGGCGCCTGAGCCGCGGTCGGCTCCGGATCCGACGGCAGGTCCGGAGCCGAGGCCGGGGCCCGACCTGCGGTAGGCAGCGGAATCGGCACCGAGACCGGCACAGCAGCCGGATCCGACGGTGAGTCCGAGCCCGACGGGCGGGCCGAAGACAAGTCCGAGGCCCCCACCGGGCCCTGGGCGGACGACAAGTCCGGCGCAGTGGCGTGAACCGAAGGCACGTCCGAAGCCCCCACCGGGCCCTGGGCCGAGGACGGGTCCGGCGCCGGGGCGTGGACCGAAGACAGGTCCGAGGCCTTCACCGGGCCCTGAACCAACGACGGGTCCGGCACAGCGGCCGACAACGAGTCCGAGGCCGGGGCCTGGACCGGGGACACGTCCGAAGTCCCCACCGGGTCCTGAACCGAAGGCTCGTCCGGTGCCGGGGCTGACGACGGGTCCGGGGATGAAGCGGGCGCGGTCATGAGGCCCCTCAGTCGAAGAGGTCGTCGACTCGGGCGTCGTCGTCCGGGCCCCACTCGAACGTACCGCCGTGCGCCGACTCAGGCCGCCGGTGCCGCAGTGCGAACGGCAGCACCCGCCGTACATGCCGGGGCTCGGTCCGTACCGCCCCCTCCAGCGCGGCGAGCGCACGCGCCGCCTGCGCCGCGACCAGCTCGCCCCGGTGCCCCACCGCCGACAGCCGTCCCGCGCACTCCGCGCACAGCATGCCGACCGCCTCCGGCACCTCGACCCCCGGCAGCGCAGCCCGCGCGGCCAGCAGGGCGCTCCGCAGCGCGGCGCCCTCCCGTTCCGCCTCCGCCCGCCAGGGGGACTCGCCCCTGGCCAGCTCCTCCTCGAAGGCCAGCACCGTCATGATCATCCGGTGCCGGTCCTCGGTGGTCAGCCCCGCGGTGGTCACCATCAGGCCGAAGCGGTCCAGCAACTGCGGCCGCAGACCGCCCTCTTCGGGGTTCATCGTGCCGACGAGCCCGAACGAGAGGTGCTTGGCCGCGGCGATGCCCTCGCGCTGGACGGACAGCACCCCGGTGGAGACGACATCCAGGATGATGTTGACCAGGTGGTCGTCGAGGAGATTGACCTCGTCGACGTACAACAGCCCCTTCTCGTCGGCCTCTTCGAGGAGCCCGGACTGTTCCCTGGCCTCGCCGCGCATCAGCGCGTCCAGCTCCCAGCCGCCGAGCACCCGGTCGTCGGTCGCGTTGATCGGCAGGGTCACGGGCAGCTCGCCGCGGGTCATCAGCGCGAAGGCCCGTACGACCGTGGACTTGGCGGTGCCGCGCTGGCCGGTGATCAGGACACCGCCGATGCCGGGCGCGACGAAATTCAGCTCCAGTGCCAGCTTGAGGTCGTCCTGCCCGACGACGCGGCTGTACGGAAGGATCGGGATCGCCGCGGGTACAGGCACCACCGGAGCCTCGGGAGACGGCGCGGGCGCCGGTACGGAGGCGGGGGCCGACGCGGTCAGGGGGCGGGCGCCCGCCGTTGTCCCCCGTCACGAAGCGGCTCCGTCACCGGAACCGCGCACCGTGAAGCCCGCACCTGGACGGGCCGCCGCGGAACCCGCCGCCCGACCACTCGCCGCACTGCCCGCCGGGCCACTCGCCGCACCCGCCGCCGGGCTGCTCCCCGGACCACCCGCCGGATCAGCCGCCCCCGGACCGCTCACCGACACCACCGCCGGAGCCGTCCCCGCAGCCGCCCCCGGAGCCATCCCTCCCGGCTGCCAGCGGAAGGTGACCTGGAGCTGTGCCTCCGCCCCCGCCTTCACCACCGCCGCCATCCCCGCGTCCAGCGTGACCGACACCTGGAGCTCGATCTCGTCGGGCCGCAGCCCGTCCCCCAGATCGCCGAGTCTCCGCATCGCCTGCGACGCGCAGCGCCGCGCCAGATCGAGGCCGTCCCCGTAGACGTCCGTGGCCACCCGGATGACCCGCTGCGCGGCCCCGTCCCGGGTGGCCTCGTCCTCGTACACCGAGTCGTACGCGGACTCGTGCCCCGAGCCGCGTGCCGGGCCGGGCACGCCGCCCGGCCCCGGTAAGTCCTCCGCCCGGCCCACCACGACCGGGATGGGCCCGTCCTCCCCCGGTGCCACGGGCCCCACGACGACCGTCATTCCGCTTCCCCCCTCGTGCCGCTCGTCCTGCTCGGCTCGTGCCCCTCGTGCCGCTCCTGGTCAGGTGAGCGGCGGCTCGAAGTCCCAGTACGGCCGGACACGGGACCTGGCCGCGACGGTGTGCACATGCTGCGGACCCAGCGTCGCCGCCAGATCGTCCAGCGCCTCCTGTTCGAACTTCTCGGCGCGCTGCGTGTCCCGCAGCCCCCGCAGGTCCGCCGCGTGCGCGATCCGGGCGGAGAGCGTCAGCGGGTGGGTGCGGCCGAGGACCTCGGTGGCTCCGGTGATGGTGGAGCCGGTCAGCGCCGCCGCGCCCTCCGCGTCACCGGTGATGTTGCGCAGCGCGGAGGCGTTGACGGCGCAGCCCAGCGTCCACGGGTGTGTCTCGCCCACGGCCCTGGTCATATCGGTGAGGGCGTTCTCCGTGAGTTCCAGCGCCTGGTCGCGCTCGCCCACGTTGCGCAGGATCAGCGCGTGGTTGGAGCGGGTGCCCGCGACATACGGATGGCTCTCGCCGAGCATCCGCAGATAGCCCTCGACGACCCGGTCGCTTATGTCCATGGCCCGGTCGATGTCGCCGTGCTCCCGTGCGAAACAGCTCTGGCCCGCCGCGAACATCATGGTCAGCGGATCGTTCTCGCCGAGCACCCGCTCACAGCTCTCCAGCACCTGGGTGAACAGCGCGGAGGCCCTGTCGCGTTCGCCCGAGCGGTACAGGCACAGCGCGAGATTGTGCTCGGCGCGCAGGGTCTGCGGATTCTCCCGGCCCAGCACCATGCGGTGGACGCGGGCGCTCTGCGACTGGAGGGACTCGGCCTCGCTGTAGCGGCCGAGGAGCCTGAGGTCCGTCGCGTAGTTGATCTCGGAGTAGAGCGTCCAGGCGTGCCGGGGGCGCAGAAGCTGCCGCCGGGCCTCCAGGGTGCGCCGGTGCAGGTCCAGGGACTCCTCGTACCGGCCGAGCAGCCGGAGCGAGATGGCCAGGTTGTTCTGGGCGTTGAGGGTGCGGGAGTCCTGCTCGCCCAGGAGTTCACGGAACGAGGCGAGGATCCAGCCGGAGATCTCCAGCGCCTCCTCGTACCGCCCGAGGCCGCGCAGATCGGCGGCGAGCCCGCCCGCCGCGCGCAGATGCTCCAGATCCTGCGGGCCCTTCTCCTCGCGGAGATGCTCCACGGCCGCCCGCTCGATGGCTTCCGTACCGGCGTAGTCGCCGACGGCCCGCATCAGATTCGCGTAGTGGTAGCTGACGTCCCAGATCCTCGGGTGGGTGGCGCCGAGGAGATCGCGCCAGGCCGCCAGCGCGCGCCTGCCGAGGGTGATGCCCGCGCCGTACTCGCCCGAAAGGTACATGTAGCGCAGGCAGTTGAGGACCAGGGTGTGCATCGCCGGGTCGGTGCTCTGGAGGACGTCGGCGGCCTTGAGGTGCGGGGTGATCTCCGCGTACCGGGGCCAGAGCCGGGTGTCCGTCGGCCGGCCGGGTTCCGCCCGTACCAGTGCCTTGCGGACCACCTCGATGAACTCCTTGTGGTCCTGCTCGGGCATGTCCTGGTGGACGATCTGATGGACCATCCGGTGCATGTAGAGCGCGTCGCCCGGGGCGCCGGAGGCACCTTCGCCGCTCACCGCGTCATGGACCTCGCGCTCGCCGACCCCGGCGGCGCGCACCACGGCGTACTGTCGCAGCTTGTTGATCGCACGGGCCCAGCGCACCGGGTCGTCGACCAGGCCGCGCAGCTTCTCGGGGAGGTCCTCCGGCGGCAGGTCGCGCACCAGCCGTACGGGAATGGCGCCGGGCGCGAAGAACGTACAGAGCCGGAGCAGGTCCACCGACTCGGGCACGGTCTCGCGAAGCTTGTTGAGCAGTATCGACCAGCCGGTCTGGAAGGCGAGCGGGAAGTCCGCGGAGACCTTGACGACGTCCTGGTCGATGCCGTCCTCAAGAAGCGCGATGTACTCGTCGACGGACATGTCGGAGTCGTTGAGCCAGCCGGCCGTCTGGTCGAGGAGCAGCGGGAGGTCTTCGAGGGCCTCGGCGAGCTGCCCGGCTTCCTCGTACGTCAGGCGCGGGGCCCGGCGCCGTACGAAGGCGACCGACTCGACGCGGTCGTAGACCGGGACCTCCAGCAGGGTGCTGTTGTGCTCGCCCCACTCCGGGTTGCGGGCCGTGATCAGCACATGGCCGGGGCCGGTCGGCACCAGGTCCCAGATCTGGTCGGGTTCGTCGGCGCCGTCCAGGACGAGCAGCCAGCGGCTGTACGGTTCGCCGCGCCGCAGCGCGTCCCTGGCGGCCCGCAGCCGCTCCCCGTACTCGACACCGGTGGACAGGCCGAGCGCGGGGGCGAGTTCGGCGAGTTTCTGGCGGCAGGTGACGCGTTTGTCGGCGGAGACCCACCACACCACGTCGTACTCCGCGCCGAAGCGGTACACGTACTCGGCGGCGAGCTGGGTCTTGCCGACCCCGGACATGCCGTGCAGGGTGACGACTCCGGCGCCGCGCCCGGCTTCCTGGAGGGCGTGGTACGCCGCGTTGAGGAGGGGCTCGCGGCCGGTGAAGCGGGTGTTGCGGCGGGGCACTCCGCCCCAGACGTCGGGCGAGTCGGCGGGATAGCGGGGGCCGCGCCGCAGGTCTCCCTGGTCGCCCAGGGGTTCGGCGGGCAGCCCGAGGCGGGTCAGGACCCGGCGCTCGGCCTCCTGCTCGCCGACCGTGGTGAGATCGGCGGCGGCGAAGACGGTGGTGGCGCCGGGCAGCGCGGCCGTGGTGACGGTGACGCCGGCGAAGCGCTCGGACTCCGCGGCGACCACCTCGCGCAGCGCGCTGTTCCACTCCTCGTGGCCGCGCGGGCCGAGCTGGAAGTACCACTCGCTCAGTACGACGAGGACGGGCCCCGGCGCCAGCAGCAGATCGCGCAGGCAGTCAGCGAGCGGGACATCGTCCGGCGGGTCCCACCGCTGGTAGACGACGGCCAGTCCGCGCCGTTCGAGCCGGTCCCCGATCCAGGCCGCCCAGGCCCGGTTGAAACCGGCGAAACTGATGGTGACAGCCTGCGGCCCGGTTGCTCCAACTGGCTTACGCACCGCGGGCATTCGACCGTCTCCCTGCATCGTCATACGCCCTTCTAACATACTCCGCGCCCCCTGGTTTCCATCCCGGGGCGTGCCGCATCACGTTCCGTTCCTTTGGCGCCAGATCATCCGTGCCGTCCGTACGTAGGACGCGGCCCGGGCGAGATGTCCGGGCGGCGGAGGATCTTCGGACAGCCGGTGGTACACGGTGATCATCTCGTTGACGAGGATCCGTCCTTCGCGGGTGAGCGCCCCCGAGGCGGCCAGTACGGGCAGGACCGCGCCGACCTGTTCGCGGCAGCGCGCGTGCTCGGCCCATGCCTGGTCACGGGCGGCGAGCCGGTCCGCGCCGAGGGCGTAGCGCTGCCAGAAGTCGGCGAGCGCGATATGCGAGAACGCGCCCTGGAGCAGCCCGTCGAAGGGGCGCGGGTCGGAGCGCCAGGGGGCGAAGTGCCGGGGCGCGGCGTCCTCGTGGTGGAGGGGGGCGAGAGCGGCGAGGGCGGCGAGCTTGGTGTGCTGGAGTTCGTGCACAAGGGTCGACGCGAAGAGCGCGGGGGTGGCCGGCCGGCTCGTGAGGACCGCGCCGAAGGCCTCACGGCGGGTGCCGCTGCACTGCGCCGGGCCGTCGCCGGAGGGCGCGGAGCCGGGCGGCGGCGAGAGCGGGACCAGACAGTGCAGCAGGGCGGCGGTCTCCTCGGAGCGGTGCGGGCCGCCGATCCGCAGCAGCGGCTCCACTTGCGCCCAGGACCGCGCCCAGCTCTCGCGGTGCGTGTCGTCGAGGCTGGCGACGGCGGACAGCCCGAAGCGTTCCAGCCGGGTGCCCGCGGTGCGGTACGGATCGGTGTCGTCCAGCGGTACGGGCGCGGCTCCGGGCCGTACGGCGGGCAGTGTCAGTACGGGCAGCCAGCGCGGGTCGCCGGAGCGGGTGCCGTCGTCGGTGAGCCGTACGGTGACGGGCGGGGCGGCGCCCGCGCCGCCGCCCGCGCCGTCGCACGGACGGAGTGTCACCCGGCCGTCGGCCAGCTCGGCGTCGACGGGTGAGGGCGGGCCCGGCTCGGTACGGAGAGCGCCCAGGGTGGGCAGGGCGAGCAGTCCGTCGTGGGCGGTCAGCCGGGCGGTGAAGGGCAGCCCGGCGCGGATCGCCGCGGCGGCGGCAAGCGCGCTGAAGTGGTCGAGATCGGCGGGGAGTTCGGGGTCGGGGGCGGCACCGGTGAGGCCGCGCAGACAGCGCTGCGCCCAGGGGCCCGCGAGCGGATAGAGCAGCACGGTCCGCACGGCGGCCCGGTCGGTGCGCTCTGCCGCCTCCAGCAACGCCCAGTCCTGGCGCAGCCGGTCGAGCGCGGCGGGCGGGCAGAGGGCGGCGGGGGCGGCCTCGGCGGCGTCGAGAAGGGCCCGCAGCAGGACGAGGCGACGGGTGTGCTGGTCCCGCACCAGCAGCCCGAGCGCCTCGGACCCGCCTTCGGTACGGCCGATCTCCCGCACCACGGCCTCGGGTATGCCGCTCACCGGATGCCTCCGCCGATCGCCGCGACACCGATGGGGCCGGTGACCGCCGGGACCTCCGGGGGCGGGGTCACGCCCGGCCGGTCGGCGCCGATCCCGGCCCGGGGCCCATCGGTCCGAACCGCGTCGGCCCGGTCGGCTTCCGGCCGGGCCGCGCCGGTCCCGGCCGTACCGGACCGGGTCCCATCGGTCCGCGTCGCCCCCGGCCGGGCCGCGTCCCGCGTCGTCGCCTCCGTGAGCCTCTTCGCCACATGGCGGATCAGCCGGTCCAGGTCCGCGCAGTAGACCGACGGGTGCGTGAAGCCGTCGCCGTCGCGGTAGCGGTGGGCGTAGTTGCCGCCGCCGCAGACGGAGAGCAGGGGGCAGGTGCGGCAGCCCGGGGACAGGGCCGACGCGCCCGACTGGCGGGCGGCCACGCCCGGGTGGGCCAGGGCGTCGTCGAAGGAGTGCCGGAAGATGTCGAGGCCGGTGGCGGCGGCGCCGTCGTACGCGGACTTGAGCGAGTCGACCTGCTCGATGGACCCGTCGGTCTCGATCACCACCGCGTTCAGCGGATCCAGCCCGAGGGACTCGGTCGCGGCGGGCAGTCCCAGCAGCAGCGCGAGACACTCCTCGAAGAGCCGGATCCGGGTCTCCCTGCGGCCCGCGGACCACCAGCGGTCGAAAACCGCGCTGAGCCAGTCGCCGTACGGGGTGGGCCGGCCGGCGGCGGGGCCGTGGCGGGGCGGATCCATGGCCGGCAGACCGGGCGGCGGTGCCGTCCAGTTGCCGTGCGGCAGGAGCAAGTCGATTGCGGGCGGCCGCAGTTCCAGCAGCGACTCGTACAGCTCGACCGGCCCGGTCCGCGGGTCGACGACGGTCAGGATCCCCGCGTACGCCTCCGGGTGGTGCTCCGCGAGCAGCCGCGCCCCGCGCTCGGCGGCGGGCCAGGAGGGGCGTCCCGCGTGGTCGGTGCGGAGTGTGTTGTGTTCGGGCCGGCCGCCGTCGAGGCTCACACCGACACGTATCGAGTGACGGGCGAGGGCGGCGATCCGGCGCTCGGTGAGCAGAGTGGCGTTGGTCTGCACGGTGGCGTGGACCGTACGCTCCCGGCCGGCCCGTTCCCGTACGAGACCGGCGAAGGCTGCCAGCCGCGCGGCGCCCGCGAGCAGCGGCTCACCGCCGTGCAGGACGAGTGAGAGCGCGGTCAGCCCGTGTGCGCCGGCGTGCTCGGCGATACGGGTGGCGGCGCGGTCGAGGACCTCCGGCGCGGCGGCCGCGGGCCGGCCGCGCCAGGTGTGGTCGGGGCCCTCGTACAGATAGCAGTAGCGGCAGGCGAGATTGCACCGCCCGTGCACCTTGACGATGAACTGCCCGAAGGGCACACCACCGGGCCGTGCCCCGGCGTGCGGGTACGCCGCTCCGCGCGGACTCCCCCGTCGAGCCACGTCCGTAACCCCCATGATGTACGGCGTGCGGGCCGCCTCGCCCGCCTGTCCGGGACACCGGTGTCCCGGAGCGAAATCGTGGTCAAACGCCCTTGTCAGAAGGCGTTGTTGAATCCCCAGAGCATCTCGCGCGGCTGCTCCGACCTGTCCCGCAGATCCGCCACCACCTCGGTGAGCACCGGGTGGTCCAGGGTCCGCAGCTCCGCCAGGTCCAGTGCCAGCAGATCGGGCAGCTCACCGCCGCCCGTGGAGACTTCCGCCGCCGCGCCGTGTGCCGACTCGCTCATCTTTTCTCCCCGTTGCCGTGTCCGGGAGCGCTCTCAGCGCTCCAGCTCGGCCAGTCGCTCCATGGTCGACCGGGCCGTCTCACCACCGCCGTCCGGCAGCTTGCGCCATTCCGTGCGGGCTGCCCGGTACGCCTCGCGCGCGGCCCGGGGCCGGCCCGCCCTCTCGTATGTCATACCCCGCCAGTGGTTCGCTTCAGCACGCAATCCGACCGCTTCCAGCCGTTGTCGGAGACTTTCCAGCTCTGTTTCGGCGACTCTCGCCGCGTCGGCCGCGTCACGGAACGCCTCGGCCGCGTCGTCGAGCCTGGCGGGGCGGCGCAGGGTCTCGTACGCGTCGAGATGGGAGCGCCCCAGCTCCAGCCAGCAGCGGGCCTCGGTCAGCGGATCGCCCGCCTCCTGGGCCGCGAGGCCGAAGAGGTGCTCGGCCTCGCGCAGATCGACGCGGTCGTCGTTGATCCGGTGGCGCAGCATCAGCGCCCGGCCCAGCATCAGCAGCCGTTCCGCCTGGCGCGCGGTGCCGGTGACCGTTTCCGTACGGCAGTCGCGCAGCACCCGTACGGCCGCCCCGGTGTACGGCGCTCCGTCGGGCAATTCGGCCCGGCGCAGCAGGGCGGAGCCCCATTCGGCGAGCAGATCGGCGTGGGCCCGGGAGTCGCGGGCGGTACCGCGGGCCGCGCGGGAGAAGCACTCGGCGGCCTCTTCGAGGTCGGCGGGATCCCCGGAGCGTTCGTACCGGGCGACGCGCACCCGGCCCGCACGGGCCCGGAGCGAGGAGAGCAGCCGCTCGTCCCGTACGGTCGCGAGCGACTGGTCGACCAGCGTGGCGGCCTCCTCCAGGCCCTCGCCGGACCGCAGCAGGGCGTCGACCAGGTCGAGCAGGATCCTGGCCTGGGTGGAGACGGTGTGCTGCCCGGTGCCCGGCGCGAGTGCCTTGCGCAGGGAGCGTGCGGCCTGGGTCGCGTACACCTGGGCCTGTTCGGTGTCGCCGGTGGCCCCGGACAGCCGCAGCAGGGTACGGCCGTGGGCGAGTGGCAGCCCGGCGGGACGGTTCTCCTGGTCGGGCCAGACGTCGGCGAAGGCCTCCAGCATGCCGATCGCGCCCTGGAGCAGCGCGCTGTCGCCGCCGAGGCGCCACTGTGTCTCCAGTGCGCGCACCCGTTCCAGGGTGAGCCGCAGTGCCTCGGCGGGCTCCAGTCCCGGTGCCGCGCAGGCGACGGTGTACTCGCGGTCGGCGCGGCGCAGCAGTTCCAGGGCGCCCGGCCGGTCGCCGCGCCGGCGCCGGTCCTCGGCGGCGGCGTGCAACACCTGTGCCAGTACGGCCCGTTCACGGACCGCCCGGGGATGGGCGACGGCCCGCTCGGCGGCCCGTACCGCCTCGCGCAGCAGCTCGCCGCCTCCCTGGACCTCCCACAGCCGCAGCAGCCCGCGCGCGAACTCGGCCCACAGCTCCGGGTCGGCGGCGCCCGGCGCCTCGCGCTCGGTGGCCGCGCGGAGCTGCTGGACGGCGTCGATCAGATACTGGACCATGCCGTCGGACTCGAACTGGCGCAGCAGCGCCCGGGCGCTCTCCACCGCCGCGTTGGTGGTCGGGTCGCCGGTTCCCGGGCCGTCCGGATCACGGTCGGTGAACTGCTCGGGCAGCGGCATGAACCGCTCCAGCACCCGGGCCGCGACCTCGGCGAAGGGATGCGGGACCCGCTGGCCCCGGCCGCCCGGCTCGCCGCCGTCGGTGCCGTCGACGCCATCGGCCCCGAACGCGCCGTCCGTCCCGAAAGCGGCGTCGTCGTCCAGGCTGCCGCGCGGGAAGAGCGGCCCGTGGCGGCCGTCGCCGAGCTGCGCGAGCGCCAGGGCGGGGAAGTTGGGTCCTCCCCTGCCGAACCGCTGCTCTATGTACTCGGAGCAGTGTTTCAGTACGAGCAGCGCCTCGTCCCGCCCCAGCGGCCCGAGCAGCGCCTCCTGTACCCCGGGGGCGAACTCGTACCACGGCCCGTCGTCCGCGCCGTCGCTCTTGCTGCGCGAGAGCAGTCCGCTGAGCAGCACCTCGGCGAGTTCCGAGGGGCCCGAGTCGGGCAGCATCGTGCGCTGTACGAGCTGCATCACCGGCAGATAGAGCGGGGCGGCGGCGAGATAGACGGCGAGCTGGCCGGCGACCGGGGAGGCCGCCGAGCGGAATCTGCTGACGAGCTGGAGCGAGGACATGCGGTCGCCTGGGCGCGGCACGGGCGCCGCGCGGTGGTCGGCACGCACCCAGCCGACGGCGCCGGAGATCCGGCCCGCGCCGGTCCCGGACAGCAGCCGGGCCCAGGCGCCGAGCGCGCCCGCGACCGGCGGCAGCACGGGAACGGCGAGGGCGCCCGGATGCGCCGCGGGCCCCGCGGCCGTCTCGTCGGAGACTCTCAGTACGGCGGCTCCCGCGAGCCCTTCGCCCCGGGAGAGCACCCCGTAGGTGACGGGCAGCCGGGTGCGGTTCCACATGCGCTGCGGCAGCGGCTGGATGACGGCGGTGGGGGCCTGGCGGCCGAGCTGGTGCAGCAGCCGGTGGGCGCGCCCGCTGTGCCAGAGCGGTCCGGCGCAGTCGCTGACGACCACGGTGACCCGGCGGCCCGTGGGGTCGCTGAGCCGGTCGGCGGAGCTGAGGGGCGCGGCGGCCGGGTCGGGGCTCCTGCTGACGGCGGGCGCTCCGTCGGGGCCCTGGTGCAGATAGCGCACCTGCACATCCCGGAAGGCGCCCAACTGCCCGAAGATCTGCTGGAGTTCGCCGAACAGCCGCTCCCACACCCGCATCGACGACGAGGCGTCCATGACGAGCTGGAGGAGCGCGTCCGCGCGGGACACCCCGCGGAACACCGGGATGATCAGCCCGCCCGCGCGGGCACTGAGTTCGACGGTCGCCACCTCATCGAGGGTACGGCGTACCGGAGGCGCGGCCGGACGGTACCGCTGGAGCGGGCGCAGGGCGCGCTGGAGTTCGAGCGGCGCGGGCAGCGCGGGCGCGGCGGGCACGCCGAGGGTGAGCGCGGCAGAGCCGCTGCCGGGACCGGAACCCACCCGGGGGCCGCCGTGACGGGGTTCGGGGTGGAGGGCGATCCGGGGGTCGTGGTCGCGGGGGCCCGCCGGGCGGGACGCCTCGTCGTCCGGGCCGCCCTCCTGGCCGGCGCCGTTGGCGTTCGCGGGCGTGACGGGCGCGGGCGCGGGCCGCGTCTGCTCCGTACCGGTACGGGCCGTTCCGCCGGCGGGCGGGGTGCCCGGGTGGCCGGAACCGGTCTGCTGGGCCAGCCAGATGGCGTCGCAGAGCTGCTCGGCGTCCGGGTCGAGCCCGGCCTCGCGCAGCCGGGCGACGAGCGCGGTGAGCAGGGCGCCGTCGTACGGAGGCGGCTGCTCACCCTCGGCGTGAGCGCCCGGCCCGGAGGCGGGCCGCTGCTGGGCACCGGGCTCCGGGGCGGGCCCGTCCTGGGCGTGCCCGGGTCCCGGCTCCGGCTCGCTGCCCGGGCCGTGAGGTTCCGTGACGTCGGGCATCAGCGCATCACCTCGGCCGGTCGAGTCGCTGGATGAGCAGGTCGGCGAGCCGGTCACGGCCCGCCGGGGCGGCGGTGTCGGTGAGGTAGATCGCGTTCAGGAGCTGGTCGGTGGAGATCAGTTCACTGCGCGAGCGCTCCAGGAAGTGGGCGATCAGATCGTTGCCGGCGCGGGCCGCCTCGTCGCCGAGATGGGCCCGTACGAAGGTGGCGAGCCGCTGGTGGTCGGGGCGGCCCAGCTCCAGATGGATGCAGCGGCGCATCAGGGGTGCCGGGAAGTCGCGCTCCCCGTTGCTGGTGAGTACGACGAAGGGGAAGGCGCGGCACTGCACCCGGCCGCCCCTGACCTTCACCTTCGTACCGTCGTCGGTGAGCACCTCGGCCTCGCCGTCAGGCAGCCGGTCGGCGATGCGCTCCAGCTCCGGTATGCCGAACTCGCCCTCCTCCAGCACATTGAGGAGATCGTTCGGCAGATCGATGTCGCTCTTGTCCAGCTCGTCGATGAGCAGGACGCGGGGCTGCTCGGAGGGGAGGAGGGCGGTGCCGAGGGGGCCGAGGCGGATATAGCTGCCGATGTCGGCGGACGGGTCCTGGTGCTCCCCGCCGTCCGCGGCGCTGTCGGCCGTGGCCCGGTGCGCGGCGATCTGCACGTCCTGGAGCCGGGCGATCGCGTCGTAGTGGTACAGCCCCTCCAGCAGGGTGGACCGGCTGACGATGGGCCAGCGCAGCACCCGGCCGAGCCCCAGTTCGTGCGCGACGGAATGGGCCAGGGTGCTCTTGCCCGCCCCGGGGCTTCCGGTGACCAGCAGCGGACGCCTCAGATAGAGCGCCGCGTTGATCATCTCCAGCTCCTCGGCACCCGGCCGGTGCAGCTCCGCCTCGTGCCGGTAGCCGCCGAGGCGCCGGTCGGCCGAACCGTCGGAGGAGGCGTCACGGCCCGCGAAGTCCCGCCAGGGCGGCGGCGGAGGGAGCTGGGTGATCCCGCCGTGCGGTTCGCCCGCCCCTCGGTAGATGAGCCACTCACCGGGTTCAGTCATCGCGTCATCCTCTTCATCACGGTGCCGGTCATGGCGCCTCCAGCAACTGCCCCGAGCCCGGCAGCGGGTGGTGCGGGTCGTCGTAGTACAGCGCCACCCCGTCCGACCAGTACGTTTCCGTGCGGCCCTCGCGCACGCCGCGCCGCAGCTCCTGGACCGTGCGCGGCAGTTGACCGGCCGTACCCGCCCCGGCGAGGGTGTCGGCGGCGCGCCGGTGGAAGTCCGCGCAGACCGGATCCGGCCGCGCCGCGCCCCGGCGCAGCAGCGCGAGATGGAAGCCGCCGAGCGCCATCCGGGTCAGCCCTGCCGCGGTCTCCGCGTCGGGCCGGTCGCCGAACCGGCAGAGCACGGGCACCGCTTCGTACGCCAATGCCCGCAGGTCCTCCTCCATCGGTACGGGTACCCGCAGACCGTCCTCGCAGTCAAGGATCTCGGCCCGCATCGCCACGTTCCAGGTGCGGTTCCAGCGGGCTCGCCGCTCCCGGGCCTCATCCTCGGAGTACGGCGGCTCACGGTCCGAGGGGCGCACCACCACCGGGCGTACGGTGCCCAGCGGCGGCCCGCCGGGCGCGAGCTGCCAGCGGTCGACGTCCAGGCCCAGCAGCGCTTGGACGACGGCGACTTGCAGCACGGCCGGGTTGTCCGGTTCGTCGCACCGCCGGAACGCCTCGGTCAGCGGGGCGGCGAGCCTGGCCGGCAGCTCCTGGCCCGGCGTGCCCCGGCTGTCCTCCCGTACCGGCAGCACCTCGCCGGTGTGCCGGGCGACACCGATGCGCCAGTCGTAGCTGTCCCGCTCCCAGCCGCGCGGCTCCAGCTCCAGCAGGACGAAGGGCCCCTCGCCGTCCACCCGCCGCTCTCCGTACGCGGGCCAGGCGCGGCGCTGCGCGCGGTCCGTACGGTGGCGGGCCACGGACCGCAGCCGGGTGATCTCGTTGCGGAAGTCCCGGGAGAGCCGGTCGTCCGCGATCCACTTCACCCAGTTCCACAGGGCTTCCTCGGCCGCCGCGGTGGAGGGGGTGACATAGGGGCGCTCGGCGGCGATGACGCTCATGCAGTAGCGCAGTACGAGTTCGAGGGCGGCCTCCCCGCCCCTGTTCTCGTACAGCGCCCCGAGCCCGTCCCGCCAGCTCCGGGGTGCCGGATAGCGGTCGACGGAGTGGACATTGGGCAGCCGTACGAGCAGATCGAGCAGGCTGTGCGTGGAGACGGGCGGCGGCAGTTCGGCGAGCCTGCCGAGCAGCATCATGCGCTGCTGGGGGCTGAGCGCGCGGTCGGCGCCCGCGCCGAGTCCGCTCTGCACATCCGCCCATGTACGGCCCGTGCCCACGCCGTTGGTGTGCCGGTCCGCGTGGTAGCGGTCGTGCGCGTGGAAGACGGCCTGGTAGTCGTCGTCGGACTCGGACGCGGCCATCTCGGGCGGCACCGGCAGCAGCCGCAGCCGCTCGATACCGATGGAGGTGCCGCCCATGCCGCCCACGAGCTGCGACTTGAGCACCCCGACGACCTCGCCGCGGGTCAGATCGACGGTGGGCCCGCCGGACACCCCCGGCGGCAGGACGTCCCCGCCGAGCCGCATCTGCTCGTCGGGGTCGGCCCAGCCGCCGACCGTGCCCTGCACCGAGCACTGTCCGTACAGCCGCTTCAGCCGGCCGCCCACCTCCGTCCAGCCCGAGTAGACGACCTGGCCGCCGCCGAAGTAGGCCGCGGGCCGCTCGGTGACATACACACAGGCGTGCTCGACGGGCCTGCGGAGCCGGATGAGCGCGAGATCCGGGGCGGGCCAGCCGCCCGCCGGTCCCAGCGGGGCCGCGTCCGCCGCGCCGCGCGGGGGCTCGGGGAGCGCCGCGACCACGGAGCCCTCCACCGAGGTCTCGCCGCTGCCGGGGCCGAGCTCGTAGACCACTGTCACGTCCCGCCCCTCTCCCCCCATCGCCACGTGCGCGCACGTGAGAACCCAGCTCGGGGCGATGAAGAAGCCGCTCCCCAGGAAGCCGCCACCCGATCCCTCAGGGGCATACCCGTACGCCGGGCCATGGATGCGCACGGTCGCCGCCATCACGAGGTCCAAGAGCGCACGCCGGGTGTCCTCCGAGGCGCCCGGCACACCCCGGCCGAACCCGTCGATCATGGTCCGCTCCCGGCCGGAGGCGTGGGCCCGGCGGAATGCGCCGGTGCGCCCGGTGGTGCGCCCCCGGGCACCGGTGCGGCGGGCGGGCCGGGCGGGGCCGCGGTGCTCCCCGGTACGGATGTGCCCGAGGGCCCGGCGGCCTGGGCGGGCACCTGTGGCGGGTCCGTCAGATCGGCGGGCGGGCCGCCGCCGTTCCAGGTGAGCGTGACCTTGATCGTCCCCTTGGCCTCGCCGTCCGCCAGCAGTCCGACGACCTTGCCGGACTTGGCGGTCAGTTCGATGCCGAACTCGACGCTGACCTCGTCGGGCCGTACCGCCCGCAGCGGCTCCGCCAGCGAGCGCGCGACGCTGGTCACCACCCCGTGCAGACTCTCCACCCGCGCCTGTACGCGCTCCGCGAATCCGGTGTCCGCGTAGGTCAGGCCCCCGGAGGGCCGCCCCAGCTCCTCGGCGCCCGAGATCCTGGCCCAGACGGGCGTCCCGTCGGGCATCTCGACACGTGTGATGCGGACGTCTCCCGTACGGGCCTCTCCATCGTCCATGGTGCCCCCGTTTCCCCCAATTCCCCGCAGGTTAACGGCAGTAGGGAGCCGAAGCGAGGTGTTGGTACAGGACGGCGATTCGCCCCCGCCCGGTTCCGGACGCCTCCGGAACCGGGCCCGGAACGGCCGTACGGTACGAGCACCGCCTCCCACCAGGCACGAGACGGCCCGTGCGCGGGGACTAGGCTGTGCCACATGTACTTCACCGACCGTGGGATCGAGGAACTGGAGAAGCGGCGCGGCGAGGAGGAGGTCACCTTCGAGTGGCTGGCCGAGCAGCTCCGTACGTTCGTCGACCTCAACCCCGACTTCGAGGTCCCGGTCGAGCGGCTGGCGACATGGCTGGCGCGGCTGGACGATGAAGACGACTTCGCCGCAGACGGGGACGAATAGGCTTCCGGCCGGGCCCGGCGCGGAGCCGGTCGTAGGTGAGCGCCAGCACCCCCTGCGCGATCAGCAGACCGCCGGCGAAGGCCCATCCCGCGTTGCGGCGGCGCACCGCCCACAGTGTGAGCGGGACGCCCGCGACGAGCTGTCCCGTACCGGCCAGCCGCGCCCGGGGGCCGCGCAGCCAGGGACCGAGCGGTCCGCCCTCGACCGCCGCCAGTTCGGCCCGTACGGTGTCCCGCCAGCCCGCCCACTCCACCTGCTCGGCGCCCGGCTGGACGCGCGCCACCTCGCGCAGCCGGTCGGCCGGTTCGCCCGGGGCGAGTCCGACCGGGAGCACCACCCCGGCGCGGCTGAGATACGCGGCGAAGGCGAGCAGCCGGTCGCGGGAGTCGGCGGCCGGGTCCTCGCGGGTCAGCGGCTCCAGGGCCGGGAGGTCCAGCACGGGATCGAGGCCGAGGCGGGCCGCGAACGTGCGCATCGCCTCGTCCTCCCCGGCCGGGGTGCCGTCCGCCAGCCAGATGTAGCCGACCGTGCGCCGGAAGCCGGCCGCCAGGGTGTAGCCGGCGCGGTCCGCGTCCCACCACAGGGCGAGGATCGGCCAGTTGGCGCCGACGGCCAGCGCGGTGGCCCAGCCGGTGACGACGCGGTCCACCGGTTCGCCGCCGTCCCGCCAGGGCTTGCCCTCGGGCACCAGCACGCTCCAGCCGGGGCCCGCCTGGGCGAGCAGCAGCCGTTCGCGGAGGAGATGGGCGGCGGGCCGTACCACCGCCGGCTCGGCCCGGCACAGCAGCAGTGCCCCCACGGAAGTAGCGTTCATGCCCCTTACGCTAGGGCACTTCGCCCGGATTTGAGCGCCGTGTCCAGGTGGCGCCACCCCGGGGTTCCCCCGGGTTCGGCCACCCGGCCTTGACTTCCCGTAACCGCGATATATCGTGTTCTTGAAGACACGCGATATGTTGCGTCAAGGCAGGTCCGTCCAAGGCAGGTCAGCAGGCCCCGGGAGGTCAGCACCATGGCAGAGTCGACATGGAGGGTCGCCGAGCCGACGAAGCTCACCTTCGACGACCCGGTGACGGCGCTCAGCGTCCGTATCGTCAACGGAACGGTCAATGTCGTCGGTACGGACGAGGCCGCGCCGGGCGGGCGGGACGGAGCCCGGCTGGAGGTCTCCCGTATCGAAGGACCGCCGCTGATCGTGACCCGGAGCGGCTCGACACTCACCGTGGCCTACGAGGACCTGCCCTGGAAGGGCTTCTTCCAGTGGCTCGACCGCAAGGGCGGGAAGCGCAGCGCGGTGATCTCCCTCGCGGTGCCGGCGGGCGCGGCGGTCGAGGTCGGGGTGGTCGGCGCGGGAGCCATGGTCTCCGGTGTACGGGGGCGTACGGACGTCCGCGGGGTCAGCGGCGACACCACGCTGGTGGGGCTGTCGGGCACGGTCCGCGCGGACACGGTCTCCGGCAGTCTGGAGGCGCAGGCCGTCACCGGCGATCTCCGGTTCAACTCGGTCTCGGGCGATCTGACGGTGGTCGAGGGTGCGGGGTCCTCCGTACGGGCGGACTCGGTCAGCGGCGATATGATCGTCGACCTCGATCCGGGCGACCGGCCCACGGACATCAAGCTGACGTCGGTCTCCGGCGAGGTCGCGATCCGGCTGCCGCACCCGGCGGACGCACGGGTCGAGGCGAACACGGCGAGCGGGGCCGTGTCCAACGCGTTCGAGGACCTGCGGGTCGGCGGGCAGTGGGGGGCGAAACGGATCACCGGCACGCTGGGGGCGGGCACGGGCACGCTCAAGGCGACAACGGTGTCGGGGTCGATCGCGCTGCTGAGAAGGCCACCCGCGGAGCACGGGAACGAGCATGCGCACGGGAACGGGCACGGGCACGCGTACGAGCACGGACCGGCGGGCGGCGCGGTCCCGGCCGACGCGGTGACGGACAGTGCGGTGCCGGACAGTGTTGTTCGGGACGGCGCGGTGCCGGACGGCGGGGTCACGGACGGCGGGGTCACGGACGGCGGGGTGCCGGCCAAGGGCGCCGCGGCCCGTGCGACTTCCGCCCAGACCGACGCGAAGGAGTTCTGACATGCCCCCGGTCTTCGCCCATGGGCGGCTCCGGCTGTATCTGCTCAAGCTCCTCGACGAGGCGCCGCGCCACGGTTACGAGGTGATCCGGCTGCTGGAGGAGCGCTTCCAGGGCCTGTACGCGCCGTCCGCCGGCACCGTCTACCCGCGGCTGGCCAAGCTGGAGGCCGAGGGCCTGGTCACCCATGCCACCGAAGGTGGCCGCAAGGTCTACTCGATCACCGACGCGGGCCGCGCAGAACTGGCCGGGCGCAGCGGCGAACTGGCCGATCTGGAGCTGGAGATCCGCGAGTCCGTCTCCGAACTGGCCGCGGAGATCCGCGACGACGTCCGGGGCGCGGCGGGCCAGTTGCGCAGCGAGATGCGCGCGGCGGCCTCGGAGAGCCGTACGGGAGGGGCACGGCAGGACTGGGACGCGGCGTTCACGGACAGCGAGTCCTGGCGCGCGGCGAAGGAGGAGCTGAAGCGCGCGAAGCAGGAGTGGAAGGAGCAGGCCAGGCGGGCGAAGGACGAGTCCCGCCGGGCCCGCGAGGACGCGCAGCAGGCGCGCCGCCAGGCCAAGGAGGCGCAGGAGTCGGCGCGTGAGGAGATGCAGCGCATCGCGAAGCAGGTCCAGGAACAGGTCCAGGACCACTTCCTGCGCGGCGACTGGCCGACGGGCGTACGGGAGGGCCTGTCGGAACTGGCCGGCCAGCTCAGCGGCCTGGCCCGCGGCACCAAACCGTGGCCTACGGAGCCGGGGTCGGGGGCGGGGGCAGCGGCAGGTGCCGGGACGAAGGAGCGTGGCACGGCCGGGGACGGGCCGGCGCAGCACGGTACGGCGGGATCCGGGACGAAGAAGGCCGGCACGGCGGGGCGGGCGTCGGCCGGGCACGAGTCCGCCGAGTCCGGGGCGTCGGCCGCGTACGAGCACGGGCCCGCGGCGCCTGCGCCGGACCCCGCCTGGGCGGCGGACACCCCGGAGACGGGCGACCCGGCCCGCGATCTGGAACGGCTGCTCGACCGCTTCCGCGACGACATCCGCGACGCGGCCCGCGACAACGGCGTCACCCCGTCCCAACTGGCGGCGGCCCGCCGCCACTTGTCCACGGCCGCGGCCCATATCTCCGCGGTCCTGCGCATGCCCGGGGCCTGATGGGGCAGCGAAAGGCGGACCCGCCCACACCGGCCGAGCCCTGGGGTACGCCGCTGCCCCTGCCCTCCCACACGGGCAGCAGGCGCATCACCTGGGACGCCCTGCCCCGGTCGGTGGCGGCGGGGATCGAGCGGGTGCTCGGCGGCACGGTGGCCATGGCCACCAGCCGGCAGGGCGGCTTCTCCGACGGCCTCGCGGTCCGGCTGCGCCTGACCGACGGGCGCGGGGCGTTCGCGAAGGCCGTCGACTCGACGGCAGCTCCGACCGTCGGGGAGTTCCACCGTCGCGAGATCGCGGTGGCGGGCGCCCTGCCGCCGGGGGTGCCCGCGCCCCGGCTGCTGGGGTCGTTCGACGACGGCGCGTGGGTGGCGCTGGTCTTCGAGGACATCGAGGGCGCGCTGCCGGCACAGCCATGGCGCGAGCCCGAACTGGAACGCGTACTGGACGCCCTCACCGGCCTGGCAGACACCCTGACCCCGGCACCCGCCATCGGCGGAGCGGAACGCGCCCCACGACTGGGCGGCTGGACCCGGCTGGCCCACAGCCCCTAGGGGGTGTCTCGCCGATCTTGCCGGGCTCGCGGGGCCCGGCACGCACGCTCGCGGCGTTGTCGTCAGTCGCCTACGCTCCGCGTGGCCTCCCTCCTCCGCCTTGCGATCGCACGCACCGGACCCCGCTCACCGATCCGGCCCGATCGACAAGACACCCCCTAGGCCCTGGCGCGACTGGCGACGCTCGCGCCCGGCGCCACCGCCGATCTGGACCTGCATCTGGCACTGGAGGCCCATCTCGCCGAGGCGACCGCCGGAGAGACCCTGGCGCACGGCGACCTCTACCCGTTCAACATCCTCCTCACCGCGGACCGCGTCGTCGTAGTGGACTGGCCCCACGCCTGGACCGGCCCCCGCCACGCCGACCTGGTGATGCTCCTGGGCAGTGTGGCCCTCAGCGGAATCGACCCGGAGCCGCACGCATCCCGCCACCCCCTCCTGACCGGCGTCGACCCCGAAGCCGTCGACGTCCTGATCTCGGCCCAGGCCGGCTTCCTCCTCGCCGCAGCGGCCTCGTGGGCCCCCGCTACGGACCCGAACATCATCCGCATGATGACCGGCCTCGGCCGGGCGTCCCTGCGCTGGCTGTCCGCCCGCCGACAGCAGCGGAAGCAGTAGTCCGCCCGCAGCCGCCCAGGCGTCGAATTCGTGTGTGGCGGGGATCACATTGGACGGAAAACCTGCGGCACGTCCCGGGCGTCCAGCGGGTGTGAGATCAGCCAACGCAACGCCGCACAAGTCGGCCTCGGTGCCGGGGGCCGGGCCATCCGGTGCTCCGGCGCATCGCGTCCGTGCTTGCCGACCCTGGCCACCGGCCGTACGAACGTCGCGCCGCAGATGCCCGCGTGAGGGCTGGTCCTCGCGCTCGGTATCGGTGTCTCCATCGCCCGCAGAGGCACGTACTCCGTGCCGGGAGCCCGTCGACGACCTCTCGATGCGCGCGCCGACGCTCCCCTGCGAGGGCGACACGTTCAACGCGCTGAACGGCGGTGCGTCCCGGTGAGATGGCTGACGCTGTACGCGCGCTCACGGCAGGTGCCCGCGTCGCTCGCCGTGGTGGTGATCAGCGCTGTGGCGGCGTGGGCACTCGCCCGGGACGGGGTCGAGGGGCCCGTTGATCCGCGGCTGCCCGTGCTCGTCCTCGCCATGGGGGCGATGGCGGTCTCGGTCGGGCTCGGCGGGCAGGATCTCGCGCTGGACCGGACGGCCGCGATCCGCTGGGCGCCCCGCAGAGCGGCGCATGTGCTGCTCGCCGGCGCGGTCGTCGGCGCCGTGCCGGCGGTGCAGACGATGGGCGAGTCCATGGCCACCACCGCGTTCGTCGTCCGGGACAGCGCGGGGCTGATGGGGCTGGTCGCCCTGGGCGCGGCGATCTCGGGCAGGCAGTACGCGTGGACGCTGCCGTTCGCCTGGCTCGTGTTCTCGTTCTTCGTGCCGTCCGGCACGAGTGTGCCGACGCGGGTGGCGACGTGGATGCTGCTGCCGCCCGGCACGGCGGCGGGCACCTGGACGGCCGTGGTCCTCACGGTCGTCGGCACCGCGGCGTATGCCGTCGCGGGACCGAGACGGTAGCCGGTCCGGGCCACGGACCGGCCCACCGGACCGGCCCACCGGCTCGGGCCGCGGCCGTGGCAGTGAGGGGCCGAGGACCCCGGCCCGTACACCGCGCTCCGGGTCCGGACCCACACCCTGGCAGGGGTACGGGGCGCCCGCCCCGGGTACGAACCGACGGGCCGCCGTGGCCGTCAGCCCGCCGCCGGAAGCGTGCCCGGATCGCCGAACATCGTCCGTTCCAGGGTCGTGTACGTCGCCCCGTGGTCCGACAGGACCTCCGACACGACGCCGGGGCGCGCCGCCAGCGCCAGCAGGATGTGTTCGTCGCCGATGTGCCGGTCGCCGCGGCCCGCCGCGATGCGCAGGGACCGCTCCAGGACCCGCTTCGCGCCCGGGGTGAGGCCCCGGTGACCGGACCACCAGCGCCGTGGGCGGCCGGCCGCCCCGTCCGCGCGCATCGCACCCTCGCCGTGCGCCTCCTCGATCTTCGAGACGATCCGGTCCACATCGATCCCGATGCCGGCCAGCGCGTCGGCGTCCGCCTTCGACAGGCCGCCGTGCCTGCGGGCGTCCGCCAGGGACTGTTCGACGGCGGGGCGGCGGTCCCGTATCCCCAGCGCCGTGAACGCGAACGACGTCCGCGTACCCTCCTGGTCGAGCAGCGCGAGCAGCATGTGCTCCTCGGTGACCGAGTCCGCCGCCATGCGCTCGGAGTGGCCGACCGCCCCGGTGACCACACCCCGGGCGCCCTCGGTGAACCGTTCGAACATCACTGCCTCCCGTGCTTCTTGTGCGCGGCCTGCCGGCTGACGCCCAGCACATCCGCGATCTCCTGCCACGACCAGCCCTGCTCGCGGGCGCTGCGCACCTGTACGGCTTCGAGCCGCTCCAGCAGCAGCCGCAGCGCGGCGACCGCTCTCAGCCCGACCCGGGGGTCGCGGTCACCCGCCCGCTCGGCGAGATCCGTTGCTTCGGTCATGGTGTCAATCTACGTTGACAAGCGGGAGATGTCAACCAAAGTTGACACGCTCGGGAGCCCTTACGGCTTCAGCACCACCTTCCCGAAGAGGTCGCCCCCCGCCATCCGCGCGAAGCCCTCCCGCGCCCGGTCCAGCGGCAGCACCTCGTCGATCACCGGCCGCACCCCCTTCGCCGCGCAGAACGCCAGCAGGTCCTCCAGCTCGTCCTTGGACCCCATCGTCGAGCCGACGACCCGCAGTTCCAGGAAGAAGATCCGGGTCAGTTCGGCGTGCGCCGGGCGGTCGCCGCTCGTCGCGCCCGAGATCACCAGCGTGCCGCCGCGCCGCAGGCACTTGACGGAGTGCGACCAGGTCGCCGCGCCGACCGTCTCGATGACCGCGTCGACCCGACCCGGCAGGCGCGCGCCCGGCTCGAACGCCTCCAGCGCGCCCAGTTCAACGGCCCGCGCCCGCTTCGCCGCGTCGCGGCTCGTCGCGTACACGCGCAGCCCCGCCGCACTGCCGAGGACGATCGCGGCGGTCGCGACCCCGCCGCCCGCGCCCTGTACGAGAACCGAATCGCCGGGCCGCACACCGGCGTTGGTGAAGAGCATCCGGTACGCGGTGAGCCAGGCGGTCGGCAGACAGGCGGCCTCCTCGAAGCTCAGCTCCGGGGGCTTCGGCAGGACGTTCCAGACGGGTACGGTGACCCGCTCGGCGAAAGTGCCCTGGTACCGCTCGGTGAGGATCGAACCGGTCTCGCGCGGCCCGACCCCGTGGCCGGTCTGCCCGATGACGGAGTGGACGACGACCTCGTTGCCGTCCTCGTCGAGCCCCGCCGCATCGCAGCCGAGGATCATCGGGAGCTTGTCCTCGGCCAGCCCCACTCCGCGCAGCGACCAGAGGTCGTGGTGGTTGAGGGAGGCGGCCTTCACCGTGACGGTGGTCCAGCCGGGCCGCGCCTCGGGGGCCGGGCGCTCGCCCAGCTCAAGGCCGTTGAGGGGATCGTTGAAGTCGGTACGCGCTGCGTAGGCGGCAAACATGCCCCAGACCCTAGATGAGCAAGTCCGGAGTCGCGTCTGTCTGGCGACGCCAGTTCGGACTCACTCATCCAGGCCCAACGACACGGGCCGTGCCGTACCCCCGCTCACAAAGAAGGGGTACGGCACGGCCCGTACGAAAAGGCCCGATCCGGCGCCGTCAGCGCCGGGCCACGCCCTCCGCCCGTGCCGCCGCGGCCACCGCCGCCGTCACCGCCGGGGCGACCCGCTCGTCGAACGGCGACGGAATCACATAGTCCGCCGACAACTCGTCACCGACGACATCCGCCAGCGCGTTCGCCGCCGCGATCTTCATGCCCTCGGTGATACGGGACGCCCGGACCTGGAGCGCCCCCGCGAAGATCCCCGGGAAGGCCAGCACGTTGTTGATCTGGTTCGGGTAGTCGCTCCGCCCGGTCGCCACCACCGACGCGTACGGGCGCGCGATGTCCGGGTGGACCTCGGGAGTCGGGTTGGCCATCGCGAAGACGAACGCGCCGGGCGCCATCGACGCGATCGCCGGCTCCGGCACCGTACCCCCGGACACGCCGATGAAGACGTCCGCGCCGGACAGCGCGGACTCCAGCGAACCGGAGAGCCTGGCCCGGTTGGTCAGCATGGCCAGTTCGCGCTTGACCTCGTTGAGATCGCCGCGGTCGGGGCTGACGACGCCCTTGCGGTCGGCGACCGCGACATCGCCGATCCCCGCCTCCAGCAGGAACTTGGCGATCGCGACACCCGCCGCGCCGGCGCCCGAGATGACCGCGCGCAGATCGCCCAGCTCGCGCTTGGTCAGCCTGGCCGCGTTGCGCAGCGCCGCCAGCGTCACCACGGCAGTGCCGTGCTGGTCGTCGTGGAAGACGGGAATGTCCAGCCGCTCCTGGAGCTTGCGCTCGATCTCGAAGCAGCGCGGCGCCGAGATGTCCTCCAGATTGACCCCGCCGAAGGAGGGCGCGAGCCGTACGACGGTCTCCACGATCTCGTCGGTGTCCGTGGTGGCGAGCGCGAGCGGCACCGCGTCGACACCCCCGAACTGCTTGAACAGGATTGCCTTGCCCTCCATCACGGGGAGCGAGGCCTCAGGCCCGATGTCGCCCAGGCCGAGCACCGCCGTACCGTCCGTCACGACGGCGACGACCTGCGACTTCCAGGTGTAGTCGTGCACCAGGTCGGGCTGCTCGGCGATCGCGCTGCACACCGTGGCGACACCGGGTGTGTACGCGAGGGACAGGTCGTCCTTGTCCCGGACCGGGACGGTCGCCCGGATGGCCATCTTGCCGCCGCGGTGCAGCGCGAAGGCCGGGTGGAAAGCCGGATCGGCCGGGGCGGCGTCCGGACTCCCCGGGACGCTCTGCCCGTCGGTGGCGCTGTCGCTGCGAGGATTGACGATCTCCGCTGCCATGTGTTGGTGACCCCTTACGTCTTTCATCAGTTGAGGGTGGCCACTCCTGGTTGAGGAGGGGTGGGTGGGCACCGCGTCCGTGGCCCGCCCGGCGGCCGGCCCGCCATGCGGGACCGCCGCGCGCGGGGGTACGTACGGTCGCGCGGACGCGCCGCACACGCGCCCTGAGCCCCGGATCAGGGGGTATTCGTCCTTCGTGTCCGGCAGACCTCCGCGCTCGGGCCGGGGGAAGGCAGGGAGAAGGCAGTCCAACAGAAGGTCCGGTCTTGAGGTACCGCCATGTTGGGGGTGGGGGTTTCCCGTTATCCGATTTTGACATGCCCGGCCCCCTGAATGGGCCCGTCCGAATGGCAAGATGCCCTAATCACAATCGGTCGCGCCACTCGAAGACGCGTGCTCGGCCACTTGGCAGCTTCCCTCATTACCGGAGGACTCCGATCATGACCGCACGCACCGACAGCCGTACGACCGCGCGCGCCTCCCGTCGTACCACCGCCGCGAGGTCCCGGATCGCCGCGGCGGGCGCGATCGCGGTCGCGGGCACCCTGCTGCTGACCGCCTGCGGGGACCAGACGGACAGCGGCAACGAGGGCGCGAAGACGTCCGAGGCGTCCAAGGCCCCGCTCTTCGACCAGCTTCCCAAGGCCGTCCAGGACAAGGGCGTGATCAAGGTCGGCTCGGACATCGCGTACCCGCCGATCGAGTTCAAGGACGAGTCCGGCAAGACGGTCGGATTCGACCCGGACCTGGCGGACGCGATGGGCAAGCTGCTCGGGGTGAAGTTCGAATTCGAGAACGGCACCTTCGACACCCTGCTGACGGGTCTGCGCTCCAAGCGGTACGACATCGCGATGTCGGCCATGACGGACACCAAGGACCGGCAGAACGGTGTGGACAGCGACACCGGCAAGAAGGTCGGCGAGGGCGTCGACTTCGTGGACTACTTCACGGCCGGTGTCTCGATCTACACCAAGAAGGGTGACGACAAGGGCATCGCCGCCTGGTCCGACCTGTGCGGCAAGAAGATGGTCGTCCAGCGCAACACCGTCTCGCACGACCTGGCCAAGGCCGAGGACAAGAAGTGCAAGGAGACCGGCAAGGGCGGGATCGGGCTGGAGGCCTTCGACAACGACCTGGAGGCCCAGACCCGGCTGCGCGCGGGCGGCGCCGACGCGGGCGCCAGTGACTTCCCGGTCGCGGCGTACGCGGTGAAGACCTCGGGCGGCGGCAACGACTTCCAGCTCGTCGGCGAGCAGGTGGAGGCCGCTCCGTACGGTATCGCGGTGGCCAAGGGCAACGAGCTGTCGAAGGCGCTCCAGGCCGCTCTGGACGAGGTCATCAAGAACGGTGAGTACGGCAAGATCGTCGCCAAGTGGGGTGTCGAGGCGGGCGCGGTCACGGAGGCCAAGCTCAACGGCGGATCCTGATTCAACGGCGGATCCCGAACCGGTCGGTCCACAGCCGGTCCGAAGGCTCTGAAAGGCGACATCCGTGACGGTTGACATCCACAAGTCGGACGGCCCCCAGGACGGCCCCGGCGTCGCTGCGGCGCCCGCCGCACCGGAGTCCATCAAGGCGATTCCGGTGCGGCACTACGGGCGGTACGTGTCCGCGCTGGTCGCGATCGGCGTACTGGTCGCGCTCATCTACGCCTTCGCGCAGGGCGATGTGAACTGGGCCGCCCTCCCCGACTACTTCTTCGACGACCAGATACTGACCGGCGTCTGGAACACCGTGGTGATCACGGTGCTGGCGATGCTGCTCGGGGTGGTGCTGGGCATCGTCCTGGCGGTGATGCGGCTGTCGAAGAACCCGGTGACCTCCGCCATCGCGTGGTTCTACATCTGGTTCTTCCGCGGCACGCCGGTATACGTGCAACTCCTGGTCTGGTTCAACCTGGGCATCGTCTTCGAGTACATCAACCTGGGGCCGATCTACAAGGACGAGTGGTCCTCGTTCATGACTCCGTTCCTCTGCGCGCTGCTGGGGCTCGGGCTCAACGAGGCCGCGTACATGGCCGAGATCTGCCGGGCCGGCCTCCAGTCGGTCGACGAGGGCCAGACCGAGGCGGCGCACGCGCTGGGCATGAGCCACGCCAAGACGCTGCGCCGGATCGTCGTACCGCAGGCGATGCGGGTGATCGTGCCGCCGACGGGCAACGAGGTCATCAACATGCTCAAGACCTCGTCGCTGGCGGTGGCGGTGCAGTACACGGAGCTGCTGCGCGCGACCCAGAACGTGTCGCAGACGTCGGGCGCCACGGTCGAGATGCTCTTCCTCGCCGCGGTCTGGTACATGATCCTGACCTCGGTGCTCAGCATCGGCCAGTACTACTTGGAGCGTTACTACGCGCGTGGCTCCAGCCGCAGCCTGCCCGCGACCCCGTTCCAGCGCGTCCGCTCCAATCTGCTCTCCTTCCGCCGCCCCAAGGGAGGCATCGCATGACCGCCACCACGACGGGCACGACGGGCACCACCCCGATGGTGAGGGCCGAGGGCGTCCACAAGTCCTTCGGCGCGGCCCATATCCTCAAGGGCATCGATCTTGAGGTCGCGCCGCGCGAGGTCTTCTGTCTGATCGGCCCCTCCGGCTCGGGCAAGTCGACCTTCCTGCGGTGCATCAACCATCTGGAGAAGATCAACGCGGGCCGGCTGTCGGTCGACGGCGAGCTGGTCGGCTACCGCCAGAAGGGCGACAAGCTGTACGAGCTGAAGGACAGCGAGGTCGCCAGGAAGCGCCGGGACATCGGCATGGTCTTCCAGCGCTTCAATCTCTTCCCGCACATGACGGCGATGGAGAACATCATCGAGGCGCCGGTCCAGGTCGCCGGTGAGACCAGGGCCGTGGCCCGCGCCCGCGCCGAACGGCTGCTGGACCGGGTGGGCCTCGCCGACAAGGCCGCCAGCTACCCGTCCCAGCTCTCCGGCGGCCAGCAACAGCGGGTGGCGATCGCCCGGGCGCTGGCGATGGAGCCGAAGCTGATGCTCTTCGACGAGCCGACGTCGGCGCTCGACCCGGAGCTGGTGGGCGACGTCCTGGACGTGATGCGCGACCTCGCCCAGGACGGGATGACGATGATCGTGGTCACCCACGAGATGGGCTTCGCGCGCGAGGTGGGCGACGCGCTGGTGTTCATGGACGACGGGGTGGTGGTCGAGTCGGGCCACCCGCGCGAGGTCCTGACGAACCCGCGGCACGAGCGGACGAAGTCGTTCCTGTCGAAGGTGCTGTGATCCCGTCGAAGGTGCTGTGACGGCGCTCTGAGCTTTGCCGGGGCTCGGGACTGCGACCGGGCTCGGGCTGTGGCGGGGCTCGGGGCTGTAGCGGTCGGGGCCCTGGCGGGCGGCGGCTTGAGCGGAGGGGCGGGTACGGGTTCGTACCCGCCCCTCCGCGTACGTTCAGCGCCTGCCCCCGACCGGGGTCACTTCAGTGCGAGGACGACCGTGTCGGAGGGGGAGGCCCAGACGGGGCGGGCCTCGGTGAAGCCGGACTCGCGCAGGGTGCGCAGGTGCCATTCCGCGGAAGGTGTGTCGCCGTCGGCGTGTTCTCCGTAGATCGCGAACCGCTCGGCGGTCGGCGCGGCGAGGACGGGGTCCTTGGCCGCCAGATCCCACCAGTCGGACCAGTCGAGGGCGCCCGCGGCCTTGGCGCGGTCCATGGCGGCGTGCCGGTGGGCACGCTCGGCCGCGTTGATCCGGGGGGTGCCGAGGTCGGTCATGTGGTCGGCATTCATCAGGACGCCGCCGTCCCTGACGAGCCCGGCGAGCTGCCCGTACAGCGTGGTCAGCGGTCCGACGGGCAGCCAGTGCAGCGCGGTGGCGGTGAGGACGGCGTCGTACGAGCCGTACGGCAGCAGCCGTGTCCAGCCCGGGTCCGCGAGGTCCGCGGTCACGAAGCTCACGCGCTCGTCACCGGCGAAGTAGCCACGGGCGATGGCGAGAAGGGCGGGGTCGAGGTCGACGCCGGTACTGGTGGCGGCGGGGAACCGGCGGACCAGCCGGTCCGTGATACTTCCCGTACCGCACGCGAGGTCGAGGACCCTCGGCTCGGGGCCCACCACCGCCTCGACCATGTCCAGCATCACCCGGAAGCGTTCCTCGCGGTCCGGCATGTACCACTCCTGCTGCCGGTCCCAGCTCTCCTGCCAGGCGCGCCAGTCGGTGCCGGCTGCCGTCTCGGTCATGGCCCTCTCCTCCGTAACACGCGCACAACCCGTAATACCCTGGTGGCATATATAGCCATTACATCGATGCCCAACCCGACCCTAGTGCTCCGTCCGGCCGTGGCACTAGACCCGCTCGTAAGGACTATCAGTGGAACTGGCCTCTTACTCGGACTCCGCCGTACGCCTGGTCAACACCGAGGAGCCGGCCCGCGGCACGGACACCCTGACCTCGGTCGAGGCCGTACGCGCCCTGTTCGGCGCCGGCTCCCAGGCGGCGGCCCGGCGCGCCACCGAGGCGGATGTCACCCGCTTCCGCTCGGTACGGGCCCGGCTGCGCGCGGTCTTCACCGCGGCCGACGCGGGCGAGGCCACGCGGGCGGTGGACCTGCTCAACTCCCTGCTGCTGGAGTTCCCGGTCAGCCCGCAGATCTCCGGCCACGACTACCTCGACGACGAGGGCCGGCCGCGCTGGCACATGCACCTCGCGGACCACCCCTCCAACGCGACGGCGGGGTACGCGGCGACCGCCGCGATGGGCCTCGCGTTCCACCTCACGGAGTACGGGGTCGACCGGCTGGGCCTGTGCCAGGCGGCACCGTGCCGCAACGCCTATCTCGACACCTCGACCAACCGGTCGCGCCGCTACTGCTCCGACCGCTGTGCGACCCGCGCCAATGTCGCCGCCTACCGGGCCCGCAAACGCCTGGAGACCGAGCGCTCGGCCGACACCGGCCGTACCGCGCGCAGCAGCCAGGAGACCACCGCCCGTACGGACCGCTGACCGCCCAGCGGCCGGTACCTGGCCCTGACCCGGCCCAGCAGCAGTTCCTCGGGCACGGTGCCGAAGACCCGGCTGTCGCCCTCGGCCCCGGGATTGTCCCCGAGCACCCACCAGCCGCCGTCACGCCGCTCCGCCAGCCGCTTCACGATGAGCAGGTCCTGCTGGAGCGGGTGTTTCAGCACCGCCACATCGCCTGCCTTGACGGGGGCGTAGTAGTGCACGAGGAGCTGGTCGCCGTGCTTGAGCGTCGGATACATGGACGGACCCATCACCTCGGCGATCCCCAGTCGCGCCCTCGGCCGCACTTCCGGTTCCCGCCCGCGCTCCGCCATCCGGCACCTCCCGGTCCCACGGTACGTTCCGCCACCAGTACCGTATTTCACCCCGGACTTTTGTCCTAAGCCCAAGGGGGCCCCCGCGAAATCGGGCTTCTCACGGAGTAATGTCCCACCTGAGAAGACGATCACGAGGAAGGACAGCTCCATGCTTTCCCGCCTGTTCGCACCCAAGGTGAAGGTCAGCGCCCACTGCGACCTCCCGTGCGGTGTGTACGACCCTGCCCAGGCCCGCATCGAGGCCGAGTCGGTCAAGGCCGTCCAGGAAAAGATGCAGGGCAACGACGACGCCCACTTCCAGGCGCGCGCGACGGTCATCAAGGAGCAGCGCGCCGAGCTCGCGAAGCACCATGTCTCGGTGCTCTGGAGCGACTACTTCAAGCCCCCGCACTTCGAGAAGTACCCGGAGCTCCACCAGCTGGTCAACGACGCCCTGAAGGCGCTGTCGGCCGCGAAGGCCTCCAAGGACCCGGCGACGGGCCAGAAGGCCCTGGACTACATCGCCCAGATCGACAAGATCTTCTGGGAGACGAAGAAGGCTTGATCACCTCTCCACCCCCGCCGGCCGCCTTCGGCGGACGCGGGACGGGGCAGGTGAGCAGGATGAGGGCCCGGCGGTTGTGACCGCCGGGCCCTTTTCTGCTGTGCGCGCGTGCTGCGCGCGCCGGGATCGGGGGCGGGTTCCGGGCGTGCAAGGTTTCTGCAAGCCCTCGGCAAGGCTTCCGCCTGGTTCGGCGGGCATCTCGGGCTCGAAAGGTCCGAGAAGGTACGTCGGGGGAATCGATGACGGATGTGAAGGGGCCCATGGGTCCCGCACGTACGGAACCCGGTCAGTGGCTGACACTGGCCGGGTGCAAGAGGCTGCTGATCATCGCGCACACCGAGGTGTACGCGCAGAGGCTGCGGGATCTGCTGCCGCTGCTGGAGTCCGATCTGCGGATCCAGGTGGTGTTCACCATCGCACCGCACGCGTTCAACGGGGGAGCCGCGCGGGCGCTCCGGGATGTGGGGAGCACGCTGCTGCCCTGGGAGGAGGCGGTACGAACCGAGTTCGACCTCGCGCTGGCGGCGGGGTCGCAGGGGATGGAGAAGGTCCGCGCCCCGCTGATCCGTATGCCGCACGGAGTCGGGCACATGAAACTGTCGCGGACGGCCGACGACCGGACGCCGGGGGAACCGCGGACCGTCGGCGGCATGGGCCGCAAGTATCTGATGTGGGACGGGAAGGTCGTACCGAAGGCGTTCGCCCTGGCCCATCACGAGGACCTCGCCACGCTCGAACGGTCGTGCCCGGAGGCGCTGCCGGTGGCCGAGGTGGTGGGCGACGCCTCGTACGACCGTATCGCCGTGAGCCTGCCGCTGCGTGAGCGGTATCGCACGGCGCTGGGCGTACTGCCGGGGCAGAAGCTGATCCTGGTCCCCTGCACCTGGGGGCTCGGCTCGTCCTTCAACCGGCTGGACGCCCTGCTGCCCAGGCTGTTGACGGAGCTTCCGCGCGAGGAGTACCGGATCGCCGTGACCGTGCACCCGAATGTCGCCGCAGGGCATGGCGACTGGCAGGTGGGTGCCTGGCTGTCCGCCTTCCGGCGGCGCGGTATCGCGGTCATCGCGCCGGACGCCGACTGGCGCGCCCCGCTGATCGCGGCGGACTGGGTCATCGGCGACCATGGCTCCGTCACCCTGTACTCCACCCTGACCAGGGCGGCGATCCTGCTGGCGCGCTTCCCCGAGCGGGATGTCAATCCGGCGTCACCGGGAGCCGAGCTGGCGCGGATCGCCCCCTCGCTCTCCCCGTCCCACCCGCTGCCGGAGCAGCTCGCCTACGCGGCGGCCGAGCGTCCGGCCGAGGAGTACGCGCGGATCGCGGCCCGGATCTCCTCGGAGCCGGGGCGTTTCAACCGGCGGATGCGGCGGCTGATCTACCGGATCCTGGGGCTGGGCCAGCCCGCGTTCCAACCGGTGACCCGGCCACTGCCGCTGCCGCTGGGCCTGGAGCCCGGTGCTGGCGCCGACGCCGCGGGGGTGCCGGCATGAACGTATGGAAGGAGACCGGGGGAGCGTGCGCAGCCGACGGGCATCTGACCGTGGATCTCGACGGGGGCACGGCGGACGTATGGCGGCAGTGCGCCGATGTGCTGTACGCCAGCCGTGAACGTACGTCCGCCGAAGCGGAAGCACTGGCCGCACGGACTCTGCTGCGCTACCCGGGCTGCCTGCTGACGCTCGTACGGTACGAGGGAGGCGGCTGCTGGGCCGCCGTCCGCGCCGCGGACCGGACGGTGACACTCCCGGTCCCCGACGCGTCTCCCCGCCAGTGCTGCGCGTGCGTCGCGTCTCTGCTCTATCCGGCGGTGGTCAGAGCCCTGAGCCGCCACCACGCGCGTCAAGGCCCCGCAACCGAGCCTCCAGACGAGCCGCGTCGCCCTTGCTGACCGCCGCATAACGGGCCAGGGACTGTTCATACCAGTCCCTGGCCTTCTCCTTGTCCCGGTGTTCGTCCCGGTGTTCCCTGTTACGCCGCCAGGACGTCCAGCAGCGGGCTCTTGTTGCGCCTCAGCCAGTGGCGGTACGGGGTCGCCTCCAGAGCTGCTTCTCGGTACGCGTCCGCCAGGTCCGGGTAGACCTGGGCTCCTATGGAGGTTTCGCCTGTGGTGGGGCCCGGGCGGGAGAAGAGGAGGAGGCGGACTGCGAGGGGGTCGTCGCGGAGGGGTCTTATGGCCATGTCGTCGCGGGGGCGGGAGGTGGGCTGGCAGGGGGCGACCGCTTCGCCGACGGCGATCAGCGACGCGGCTGTCATGTAATCCCCGTGCAGCACCGGCGGGTTGAGGCCGGCCGCGTTCAGGACGCGGCGCAGTGCGTCCCATTCGCCGTCCACCGTCGGGTCGACCATCCAGCGGTCCCCGGCGAGGTCCGTGAGTTCCACGACCGGGCTGGCCGCCGCCGGGTGGTCGCGGGACATGGAGATGAACTGCGGCTCCCGCTCGACCAGTACACGCTTCTCCAGTCCCTCCGGGACGGTGAGCGGGCAGCCCTCCACCTCGTGCACGAAGGCGACATCGAGCTGTCCGGTGGCGACCGCGCGCAGCAGGGCGTTGGCGGAGACGTCCATGTGGAGCGAGATGTCCGTGCCGGGCAGCCGGTTCCCGAGGCGGCGCAGCCAGCCGACCAGCGCGCGGCTCGCGGTCGAGCCGATCCGCAGGCGCGGCCCGCCGGCCCGGTCCGCCGCGGCCCGCGCCTCGGCGACCAGCGCGGCCATTCCCGAGACCAGCGGCCGGGCCCGGCTCACCACGGAGCGGCCCAGCGGGGTGGGCCGGCAGCCGGTGCGTTCGCGCGAGAACAGCTCCGCGCCGAGGGAGTTCTCGATGCGCCGTAGCTGGGTCGTCAAGGACGGCTGGCTCATGCCCAGTTGCCTGGCCGCTTTGTGCAGACTGCCGGTATCGGCGATGGCGCACAGGGCACGCAAGTGTCTCACCTCCAGCTCCATGCCCCGAGAGTAGAGCGGCCCTCAGAGCCGCACCAGGTGACCAAATCGCAGTAATTGGCGCCGCATTCGGCGAAATTCGGCCAGGGCGAACGCCGGGGTGATGCTCCGGTGTTATCGCGAATTGACATCATCCCCACAGGGACCGGCTCCCCGAGACTCTTCCCAACCGAACCCGTTCATCGGACGATTAGGGAGCCCCCCACATGAAGCACCCCAAGACGGCGATTTCCGCGATCTGTGGAATTGGCCTGGCATTCGCGACCGCGTTCAGTGTCGCACCCACGGCCACCGCCGCCGGCACCGGTACCTCCGCGCCCGCGGAGACCGGTTCGTACGCCGCCTTCGAGGGCTCGAAGGCCGAGGCCGCGGGCACGAAGGCGTTCTTCGACGCGGTCCTGAAGTCGGTCGCCGAGAAGCGTGCCGCGAACCCGGGCGTCCAGGCCGTCACCGTGGTCTACAACGCGTCGGCCGCGCCCCGCTTCGCCAGTCAGATAGCCAGCAGCACGTCGATCTGGAACAGCGCCGTCACGAATGTCAGGCTCCAGGCCGGCAGCAATGCCGACTTCACGTACCGCGAGGGAAATGACCCGCGCGGCTCGTACGCGAGCACCGACGGGCACGGCCGGGGATATATCTTCCTCGACTACGCGCAGAACCAGCAGTACAACTCCACCCGCGTCACCGCGCACGAGACCGGGCATGTACTCGGCCTGCCGGACCACTACTCCGGTCCGTGCAGCGAGCTGATGTCGGGCGGCGGCCCCGGTACCTCGTGCCAGAACGCCCAGCCGAACTCCGCCGAGCGGTCCAGGGTCAACCAGCTCTGGGCGAACGGCCTCGCCGCCGCCATGGCCAAGGTCTCCTGACCCCGGTCCCGTCACACCCGCACAGCACGACCCGTACGACAGGGGCGTCCCGAACCCGCGGCAACCGCGGCAAGGGGCGCCCCTGCCCGTGTCCCCCCTTGGTAACGTCGGCCGGTGGACTTCAGTACGGAAACCGGCCGGGCCATCGAGGGCGAGTTCGAGACCCATGTGACGGTACGGGCCGACCGGCCGGGCACCTTCGCCGCGCTCGCCGAGTGGGCCGCCGCGCACGGCCTCAAACTCACCCATATCGTTCTGGACCGCGGCCGCACCCCCTCACAGCCGATGCTCACCCTGTGCGGTTCGGGCAGTCTCGACCAGCAGCGGCTCGCCGCCGAGCGGTGTACGGAGGGGCTGGCGCGAGCCGGATTCACCGTCTTACGGACGAAGATGGAGGCCGCGCCCTGGAACGCGGGGGTGCCGCAGACCGACACGGAGGCGGCGGCGCTGCCCGCGCACTGCCACTTCGAGCACCACATCAAGCTGCGGCTGCCGATCCCGTACGACACACAGCGGCTGGCCGCGGTCGCCGAGGGGCACTCCGCGCACATCTCGCGCAATGCGCGGCGGGTGCTGTCGGGTGGCGTCCAGGAACGCTTTGTGACCCAGCGCGCCCGCGGTGTCGGCCGCCCGACGGCCCGCGCCCGGCTCGACGCACTGCTGGACGGGCTCATCACGGCCGGCTTCCAACCGGTGGACATCGAGGAGGAGTTCGTCCTCCACGATGACAATCCGGCGGTGGACAGCGGCTGGATCGAGGAGAGGGCGGCGCAGCCGGAGGGCTGAGGGGACGGACGGTGGACTGAGGGGACGGTGGGCAGAAGGGGCAGTGGGCCGAGGCGACGCGGCCGAGGGGACGGTGGGGCCACCCCGGGACCGGGTCCAGCGGCCAGGTCGGGCGACCGCGTCGGGCGACCGGTTCAAGCGGCCCCGGCGGGCCACGCGCGGTCAGCCGCGCGGCTGCCGAGGCGCCCCGCCGGCCTCGTCCCTCAGGCCGCTCCCACCAAGGACTTGCCGCCCAGTTCCATGCCCTCCGGGAGCTGGCGGCGGATGCGGTCCAGCGCCTCTTCGAAGCCGCCGCCGGCGATGCCCGACGCGTACGCCGCGCCGCCGAAGTGGAGCGTCAGGCTCAGCTCCGGGCCGCGCCCGGCCGGCGCCTCGGGGCCGCGCTCGCCGAGCGCCAGCAGGCAGCTCAGCGTGGCCTGCTGGACCGTACTGCCCGAGCCGACCGGCAGCGGGATGTCCCACTCCATGACGCACGACGACAGGGCCTCGCCCGCGCCCACCGGCTCCAGCGTGGCGAAATCCGCCCCTTCGTACTCAACTCCCCTTATTCGGGTGCGCACTTGCCGCCCACCCGCGGTGAGGGTGATCGCTTCCGCCCCCTGGCGGTCCCGGTACCAACCCGCCCATGTGTCCGTCGACTCCGCTGTCATGGCGCGGACTGTAGCGCTAGCGGATCTTCCTCCGCAGCACGGGTCACCGCTTCCTGTCGTACTTCCGGACAAGTACCCCATGCTTCCGGACAGGCGTGCCCCTCCCGAAGGCGGGGCGCGCCCCTCGTACGGGCCCCGGCCGGTCGTACGGACCGGCCGGAACCACCGGCGTACGGCCAATTTCCGGCGGATTCAGGCCACATAGGCCACATCTGCGGCGCGGCGCGTAGGTCGACCGTCGCGCCCATGAACGCGAACCCGAGCCGTTCATACAACCGCCGGCCGCGCCCAGTTGCACCGGGCCGTACGGATGGACCTCACCCGCACCCGTCACCCGCCCTGCCGACCAGACGGCCCACCGACCCGCCAGCCCACCGACCCTCCGACCCGCCGACCGTACGCCAGCCCATACGGCACAGACCTCCGCCTCACCCCCTCACCGCGTACGCCGCGTCACGTACTCCGCCAGCGCCAGCAGATCCCCCGCCGCCGCCAGATCCGGCACCGCCCGCGAGAGCTGGTGGACCGCCCGGGACATCCGGTCCGCCGCCTGCTGCTGCGCCCAGTCGCGACCGCCCGCCCGCTCGACGGCCGCCGTCGCGCGCCGGACCGCGTCGGCGTCCATCGGCGCCCGGTACAGCCCGGCCAGTTCCTCGGCGGCCGGGGTGCCGGAGGACAGGGCCGCGACCACCGGCAGTGACTTCTTGTGCGCGACGAGATCGGCGCCGGCCGGTTTGCCCGTACGGTCCGGGTCCCCCCAGATCCCGATCAGATCGTCGATGAGCTGGAACGCGAGCCCGGCCTCCCGGCCGAAGGCGTCCAGCGCGGCGACCTCCTCCTCCCCCGCGCCCGCGTACAGCGCGCCCAGTGCGCACGAAGTGCCCAGCAGCGCGCCCGTCTTGGCGGTCGCCATGGCGACGCACTCGTCCAGCGAGACATCGAGCGGATCGCGCCGCTCGAAGGCGCAGTCCGCCTGCTGGCCCGCGCACAGCTCGATGACACAGGCCGCGAGCCGCGCCGAGGCGGTGGCGGACGCCGGATGCGGATCCTCGGCGAGCAGCCGCAGGGCGAGGGACATCATGGCGTCGCCCGCGACGATCGCGTCCGGCGTGCCGAAGACCGTCCAGGCGGTGGCGCGGTGCCGCCGGGTCGGGTCCTCGTCGATCACATCGTCGTGGAGCAGCGTGAAGTTGTGCGCCAGCTCCACGGCCACGGCCGCCCGTACGGCCTGCTCCGGGTCGCCGCCGAGGGACCGGGCGGCGGCGAGGACGAGCGCGGGTCTGATCGACTTCCCGGCCCGTCCGGAGGCGGGTGTTCCGTCGGCGTGCTCCCAGCCGAAGTGGTACATCGCGACCCGCCGCAGCGGTACGGGCAACGACTCGACGGTGGAACGCAGTTCGGGATGGACAGTCGTACGGGTGCGCTCCAGCAGAGCGACGGCCTCATGGCCCTCGGCCGCGGTGTCCGCGCCGCTCCCGCCGGCCGCGTCCGCGCTGATCATGGTCACGGTCACTTCCCTCTGTGGCATGTGGCATGTGGCGTGTGGGGACCGATGGGGGCCGGGGGCCGGGCACCTGCTGCCGGTGCCCGGCCCCCGGGCGCTCACCTCACGTCCAGCGCCCCACCTCCACGTTCTCCAGCACCCCGAGCGCGTCCGGCACCAGCACCGCCGCCGAGTAGTACGCCGTGACCAGGTACGAGATGATCGCCTGCTCGTCGATGCCCATGAAGCGGACCGACATGCTCGGCTCGATCTCGTCCGGGATACCGCTCTGCTGAAGCCCGACGACCCCCTGCTCGGCCTCGCCCGTACGCATACAGATGATCGAGGTCGTCCTGGCGTCGGAGATCGGGATCTTGTTCGAGGGGAAGATGGGCACCCCGCGCCACGCGGGCACATGGTGGCCGCCGACCTCGACGGTGTCCGGGTAGATCCCGCGCCTGTTGCACTCGCGTCCGAAGGCGGCGATGGCCCGTGGATGGGCGAGGAACAGCTTGGATCCCCGGCGGCGCGAGAGCAGCTCGTCCATGTCGTCCGGGCTGGGTCCGCCGTCGTGCGGCTGGAGCCGCTGCCCGTAGTCGCAGTTGTGCAGCAGCCCGAACTCGCGGTTGTTGATCAGCTCGTGCTCCTGGCGCTCGCGCAGCGCCTCGACCGTGAGCCGCAACTGCTGCTCGGTCTGGTTCATCGGCTGGTTGTAGAGGTCGGCGACCCTGCTGTGCACCTTCAGCACGGTCTGCGCGACGCTCAGTTCGTACTCGCGCGGCGACGCGTCGTAGTCCACGAAGGTGTGCGGTACGACCGCCTCGCCGACATGGCCCGCCGAGAGGTCGATCGCGGCCTCGCCGTACTTGTTGGTGCGCTGGCGCGGTACGAAGGCGAGCGCGGCCAGGTGCGTACGGAGCGACTCCTCGCGGTCGGCGAGGTTCAGTACGTCGCTCCTGCTCAGCGTCAGGACCGTGCACGCCGTCGCCGCGCGTGCGGTGTATTCCCAGGTGGCCTCCCCATCCACCAGGGCCTGGTCCCCGAAGTACGCGCCGTCGGCGAGCACTTCGAGCACGGCGTCGTCTCCGTACGGCCCCGGGCGTGTCTTCTCGACCCTGCCGTGCGCCAGCAGGAAGACCTGGTCCGCGGGATCCCCGGAGACGGCCAGGGTCTCGCCGGCCGCGAACTCCCGCTGCTCGCAGCGGCGCGCCAGCTCGGCGAACACCCCTTCGTCGCCGTACGAGCGCAGCGCGGGCAGCTCCCCCAGCTCGGCCGGGACGACCGCGACCCGGTCCCCGGTCTGCACGAAGGTGACGCGTCCGTCACCGACCGCGTAGCTGAGCCGGCGGTTCACCCGGTAGGTGCCGCCCTGCACCTGGACCCACGGCAGCATCCGCAGCAGCCACCGGGAGGTGATCTCCTGCATCTGCGGAACCGACTTGGTGGTGGTCGCCAGGTTCCGGGCGGCGGCCGTGCCCAGACTCTGCTGGGCCGGCGGCTGCACTGCGCGGACCTCGTCACCAACCGACATGAAGTCTCCCTCTCGATCATGTGCTGACCTGCAAGCAGAAAGCTTCCAGCACGGTGCGTGGGCGCGCCATTACACAAAAGAGTGGGACTGGATCCACGCCGGCGGGGCACAGGGCTCCGTCATGTCCTGATCGGCTCGCACACGGTCCGAACAGCCAGTAGGGACAAGGGGGTTCGGGTAACAAGCGCGGTACGGGACATTCCGTTCGCCGAACAGAAGGGAGTCGGCCATGGCCCGACCCATGTCCGCGGGACGTTTTCTCGACGCGCTCACGAGCGAGGGCCTCACGGTCGTCGAATCCGGCGACTGGCGCAGCCACAACCGCGACCACAAAGGGCCCTGGGGGCCGGTCCACGGAGTGATGATCCACCACACCGTCACCCGGGGCACCGACGCCACCGTACGGCTGTGCAAGAACGGCCATACCGCCCTGCCCGGGCCCCTGTGCCACGGGGTGATCGCCAAGGACGGCTCGGTCCATCTCGTCGGGTACGGCAGGGTCAATCACGCGGGGCTGGGCGATGTCGACGTACTGCGGGCGGTGATCGCGGAGCGGCGGCTGCCGAAGGAGCGCGAGGCCAACACCGACGGGAACCGCTATTTCTACGGCTTCGAGTGCGAGAACCTCGGCGACGGCGAGGACCCCTGGCCCGCCGTCCAGTTGGAGGCGATCGAGCGGGCCGCGGCGGCCGTCTGCCGGCACCACGGCTGGAGCGCGGCCTCGGTGATCGGGCACCGGGAGTGGCAGCCGGGCAAGGTCGACCCGCGGGGCTTCACGATGGCGTCGTTACGGGCCCGGGTGCACGACCGCCTGGCCTGACGGCACGGTCTCCGGCCACGCGCCCGACAATGGGCGGGTGACCTCCTACGAAGCGCTCGATCCCGGCGTACTGCGGCCACGGCTCCCGTCGCCGCTGCTGCCGGCCGAGGACGAGCGCTTCGCCCGGCGCGGCGTACGGCTGCTGCTCAAGCGCGAGGATCTGATCCACCCCGACCTGCCGGGCAACAAGTGGCGCAAGCTGGTGCCGAATCTGCGGGCCGCCGCGGCCGGCGGCCGGCGCACCCTGCTGACCTTCGGCGGCGCGTACTCCAACCACCTCCGCGCGACGGCGGCGGCCGGGCGGCTGCTGGGCTTCGGCACGGTCGGTGTCGTACGGGGCGACGAGCTGGCCGGCCGGTCGCTCAACCCGTCGCTCGCCCGGTGCGCGGCCGACGGGATGCGGCTCGTCTTCATCGACCGCGCGGCCTACCGCCGTAAAACAGACCCTTCGGTTGTGGCCGGCCTCCTGGCGCGGGAGGGGCTCGATCCCGGCTCGGTGTACGTCGTACCGGAGGGCGGCAGCAACGCGACGGCCGTACGGGGGTGCGCGGACCTCGGCCGGGAGCTGCGCGGCGCGGCGGAGACCGTGGCCGTCGCCTGCGGTACGGGAGGGACGCTGGCGGGGCTGGCCGCCGGGCTGGGTCCGGAGCAGCGCGCGGTGGGGTTCCCGGTGCTGCGGGGCGGGTTTCTGGAGGGGGAGATACGGGACCTCCAGCGGGCGGCGTTCGGGGGTCCGGCGGGGCGGTGGAGCCTTGACGACCGGTTCCACGGCGGGGGTTTCGCCCGTACGACTCCGGAGGTCGAGGCGTTCGCGGGGGACTTCGAGCAGCGGCACGGGCTGGCGGTGGAACGTCTCTATGTCGCCAAAATGCTGTATGGACTTGGCGTCTTGGCGCGGGAGGGGGCGTTCGCGCGGGGCTCGGCGGTGGTGGCGGTGATCACGGGGGTGCCGGAGCCGGCGGCCGGCGCGGAGCCGGCGGCCGGGCCGGGCGCGGACCCGGGCACCGGGCCAGGCGCGGAGCCGGGCACCGGGCCGGGCGCGGACCGGGGCGCGTGAATCCGCCGGGTCCGGCCGGCTGCCGGTTTGTCCTCAATCGCCGGACGGGCTGGACTGTGCCGCCACGGGCCTCGATTGCCCGCCCGGACGGGCTGGAATTTCGCGCCGGGCAGACCGATCCGTACCGCCGGACCGGCTCAGTCCTCCGTCTCGCGGTACGCCGCCGCCTCCTCCAGGTCCAGTCTGCGCAGCAGCGTCCGCATCATCTCGTCGTCGATCCGCCGCCGGTCCCGCAGCTCCACGAACACCGAGCGCTCCGTCTCGATCATCTCGCCCGACAGCCGCCGGTAGGTGTCGTCCGCCGACTCCCCCGTCACCTCGTTGACCGCCCCGAGCCGCTCCCAGACCGCGTTGCGGCGGCGCTCCAGGACCGCCCGCAGCCGCTGCGCCAGCGGCTCGGGCAGCGCGTTGCGCTCATCGGCCAGCAGCTCTTCCAGCCGCCGCTCCGCCGCCGCCGATGCCTCGCTCTGCGCCTGCGCCTCGGCCAGGGTCTCGGCCTGCCGGTCGCGGGACGGCAGCATCCGCACCCGGATCAGCAGCCGGATCAGCACGGGCAGGGTGAGCCCCTGCACGACCAGGGTGCCGATCACCGTCGTGAAGGTCAGGAACAGCACCAGATTGCGGCCGGGGAACGGTCTGCCGTCGTCCAGCGCCAGCGGGATCGAGAACGCGATCGCCAGCGACACCACACCCCGCATGCCCGCCCAGCCGACGATCAGCGGCGAGGTCCAGTTGGTCTCCGGCTCGCGCTCCTTGATCCGCCGGAACATCGCGCGCGGCAGGAACGTCGCCGGATAGACCCAGACGAAGCGGACCACCACCACCGCCACGAAAACCCCGACGGCGTAGACGAGCGACTCCCCGACCCCGTACTCCCCGAGCCCCTCAAGGACGAACGGCAACTGGAGCCCGATCAGGGCGAAGACCGCCGACTCCAGGATGAACGCGACCATCTTCCACACCGCGTGCTCCTGGATCCGGGTCGCGAAGTCCACCTGCCACGAGCGGTGCCCCAGATAGAGCGCGACCACCACGACCGCCAGCACCCCCGAGGCCCCCGCCTGTTCGGCCAGCGCGTAGGCGACGAACGGGATGAGCAGGGAGAGGGTGTTCTGGAGGAGGGGCTCGGTGAGATGCGTACGGAGCCAGTGCAGCGGCATCATCAGCACCAGGCCGACGCCGACCCCGCCGAGCGACGCCAGCGCGAACTCCGCCATCCCGCCCGCCCAGCTCGCGCCCGCGCCCACCGCCGCGGCCAGCGCCACCTTGAACGCGGTGATCGCGGTGGCGTCGTTCACCAGCGACTCGCCCTGGAGGATCGTGGTGATCCGGCTCGGCAGGCGCAGTCTGCGGGCGATGGCCGTGGCCGCCACCGCGTCCGGCGGCGCGACCACCGCGCCCAGCACCAGCGCGGCGGTCAGCGGCAGATCGGGCACCAGCAGATAGGCGAGCCAGCCCACCGCGACGGTGGCGAAGAGCACATAGCCGATCGAGAGCAGCGCGACGGGCCGCATGTTGGCACGCAGATCGAGATACGAACTGTCCACCGCCGCCGTGTACAACAGGGGCGGCAGCAGCAGCGGCAGCACGATGTGCGGATCGAGTGTGTAATCGGGCACGCCCGGCACATACGAGGCGATCAGCCCCGCGGTCACCAGCAGCAGCGGCGCCGCCACCGGTGTCCTGCGCGATGCGCCGGCGATCGCCGCGCTCCCCGCCACCAGCGCCACCAGGGGCAATACGTCCATCCCACCGTCCTCACACGCGTCGTAACCTGGTCATCATGAGTGAGTGCCCCCACATCGCGGAACTGCCGCGCTCCGAGCCCGCCCCTCGCGGCGAGACCTGCGGGGCGTGCCTCGCGGTCGGCGGCCACCCCGTCCAGTTGCGGCTCTGCCTCGTCTGCGGACAGGTGGGCTGCTGCGACTCGTCCCCCTATCAGCACGCCACACGACACTTCAAGGAGACGGGGCACGCGGTGATGCGGAGCTTCGAGCCCGGTGAGAGCTGGCGGTGGTGCTATGCGGACGGTTCGATCGTTTGACGGCTGGGTACGTCAACCCTCCCCCGGCTGCCCGGAATTGAGGGCGGCAGACCACTAGCCACTTTCCGTGCTCATATGCTTACCATGAGTGACAGTCGCCGGACGGGGGTCCCCGGCGACACGGCACCATGGATCGCGATAGCGTCGCCAGTCCAGACCGGCTACGTACCGACTACGTACCGCGAGGCTCCGGGACATCCCCCGTTCCGGAGCCCTGAAGAGCTTGTGCCACCTTGGAGGTGAGGGTGTCCCAGATCGCAGGCGAGCCCGGGACCGAAGACTTCGTGGAAGTCCGGCTGCCCGCTGCGGGTGCCTACCTGTCCGTGCTGCGTACGGCCACGGCCGGCCTCGCGGCACGCTTGGACTTCACCCTCGACGAGATCGAGGACCTGCGTATCGCGGTGGACGAGGCCTGCGCGATCCTGCTCCAGCAGGCCGTACCGGGCTCCGTCCTCAGTTGCGTGTTCCGCCTTGTCGAGGACGCGCTCGAAGTGACCGTCTCCGCGCCCACCACGGACGGGCGGGCGCCGGAGCGCGACACCTTCGCCTGGACGGTGCTCTCGGCACTGGCGGGCAAGGTCGACTCGACGGTGGCGGAGGACCGTACGGTCACCATCAGCCTCTACAAACAGCGCGGCGCGGGACCCGGGCCGGCGTGAAGAACGAGGAACGGGGACGGTCCGGTGCGTGACGAGGGGCGCATCCCACGGGAGCCGCGGGGGAGGGCACGAAGCTCCGGAGGAGCTGGTGCTCGCCCCCGCGGGCATCCCGGAGCAGCAGGCCCGTCCCCATCCGGTGGACGGACTTGACGGCCAGACGGCCGCGGCGGAGCAGGCGCAGGCAGAGCGGGCGGCCTTTATGAGCGAGCAGCACAACGACAAGCACCACGATCCACATGACCGCAGCGGTGCGCGGGCGATGTTCGTCGAGCTGCGCAAGCTGCCCGACGGCTCGCCCCAGCGGGCGGACCTACGCAATCAACTGGTGCGGATGCATCTGCCCCTGGTCGAGCATCTGGCGAGACGGTTCCGCAACCGCGGGGAGCCGCTGGACGATCTGACTCAGGTCGCGACCATCGGCCTGATCAAGTCGGTGGACCGGTTCGACCCGGAGCGCGGTGTCGAGTTCTCGACGTACGCGACACCGACGGTGGTCGGCGAGATCAAGCGGCACTTCCGGGACAAGGGCTGGGCGGTACGGGTACCGCGCCGACTCCAGGAGCTCCGGCTCGCCCTGACGACGGCCACGGCCGAGCTGTCGCAGCAGCACGGCCGTTCGCCCACGGTCCATGAACTGGCGGAGCGGCTGGGGATCTCGGAGGAAGAGGTCCTGGAGGGGCTGGAGTCGGCCAACGCGTACTCCACACTGTCGCTGGACGTCCCGGACACGGACGACGAGTCCCCGGCGGTGGCGGACACACTGGGCGCGGAGGACGAGGCGCTGGAGGGCGTCGAGTACCGGGAGTCGCTCAAGCCGCTGCTGGAGGATCTGCCGCCCAGGGAGAAGCGGATTCTGCTGCTGCGGTTCTTCGGCAATATGACCCAGTCGCAGATCGCGCAGGAGGTCGGCATCTCGCAGATGCATGTCTCGCGGCTGCTGGCCCGCACGCTGGCGCAGCTCCGGGAGCGCCTGCTGGTGGAGGAGTAGCGGCGGCGGTTCCGTACGCCCGGCCGCCGACAACGGCCGGGCCCGTTCATGCGGTGGGGTTTTCCGGCGACGGCGGCGGTCCGGCGAGAGCTGTCCCGGCCGGCGGGTCGGACAGCCCTTGACCAGCCTGATCCGAACGGAAGGCGCTGGTCAGGCGTCGCGGGCCGGTCCGATGCCCAGGGCCTCGGTGGTCGTCGGGTTGACGATCAGGACCAGTCCTGTCACCGCGACCACCGCCAGCGCGATACCGGCGGGAATCAGGGCACCCGTGGCACGCAGCAGGGTCCAGGCGACCGGCAGCGCCATGATCTGGGTGATCAGCGCGGGGCCCCGGCTCCAGGAGCGGCGCAGCAGCAGTCCGCGGGCGGCGAGCAGCGGAATGACGCCGAGCACGGCCAGGGTGATGCCGCCCATCTCCGCCTGCTCGGGCTGGTCGGGCCGCCCGAGCACGCCCATCACCAGCAGATACACCCCGCCGACGACCAGGGCCAGGGCTTCGAGCCCGCAGACGGCGGCCGCCGCGGTCAGGCGCGCGGGGCGCGGGGCCGGTGCGGGGGCGGTGTTTTCTTCGCTGCTGCTCACCCCAGCAGGGTAACCAGAGCGCTTTCGCGTACGGCCGGAGCCCGGTTCCGTACCGACCGGTAGGCCCGGTCCGCCCGACGGCGACCCATCGCCGCCCGGCCGGTAATCTGCTGAACATGCGCGCACTTCTTGTGGTCAATCCGGCAGCAACCACCACCAGCGCGCGCACCCGTGATGTCCTCATGCACGCGCTGGCCAGTGAGATGAAGCTGGAAGTGGTGACCACGGAATACCGCGGTCACGCGCGTGACCTGGGAAGACGCGCCGCGGACTCGGACGATGTCGAGCTGGTCGTGGCGCTCGGTGGGGACGGCACCGTCAACGAGGTCGTCAACGGACTGCTGCACAACGGCCCCGATCCGGACCGGCTGCCGCGTCTCGCGGTGGTCCCCGGCGGCTCGACCAATGTCTTCGCACGCGCGCTCGGGCTGCCCAATGACGCGGTCGAGGCGACGGGCGCCATCCTTGACGCGCTGGCCCTGCGGAGCGAACGTACGGTCGGTCTGGGACTGGCGGCCGGGACACCCGGTACGGAGGACGAGGCGGTGCCGGCACGCTGGTTCACCTTCTGCGCGGGATTCGGCTTCGACGCAGGGGTGATCGGCCGGGTCGAACAGCAGCGGGAGCGCGGGAAGCGGTCGACGCACGCCCTCTATGTGCGGCAGGTCGTACGGCAGTTCCTGGAGGAGCCGCACCGCAGACAGGGTCTGATCACTCTGGAGCGGCCCGGCGCGGACCCGGTCGAGGATCTCGTCCTGTCCATAGTCTGCAACACCGCGCCCTGGACCTACCTGGGCAATCGTCCGCTGTACGCCTCTCCCGAAGCGTCCTTCGACGCGGCCCTGGACATCCTCGGGCTGACCAGATTGTCGACAACGGCGGTGGCCAGATACGCGACACAACTGCTGACGTCGAGCCCCGATCGGGGCCCCCATGGACGCCATGCGGTGACTCTTCATGATCTCACGGACTTCACCTTGCATTCCAAGGCACCCCTCCCGTTGCAGATGGACGGAGACCACCTCGGACTGCGCACGAGCGTGACGTTCACAGGCGTACGCCGTGCACTGCGTGTGATTGTGTGAGTGGAAGGGCCAAAACTCCTTTCACTCGAACGTTTAGGCTGGGATCCACCCCATGGAAGTACGGCTGTGACCTAGTCGACACCGAGGAATCAAAAAAAACTTTCCAGAAGGGGTTGTATCCGCCGCCGAGGTTTGCGAATCTCTACTTGGCGATCGGGACGGCCCGCACCATCGGCCTCTCTGAGAACCAGAACCCCTCCTCATTCCAAGGACCACACCAGTCCGTCTGGCGGTCGGCCCTTCCCTTGTCGGGGGATTCGTGAAAGCGTTCACATTCACAAGCAATCTGCATGTAATACCAAGAGAGGTAGCAGCCATGGACTGGCGTCACAACGCCGTTTGCCGCGAGGAAGACCCCGAGCTGTTCTTCCCCATCGGCAACACCGGTCCTGCGCTGCTGCAGATCGAGGAAGCCAAGGCCGTCTGCCGTCGCTGCCCCGTCATGGAGCAGTGCCTGCAGTGGGCGCTCGAGTCCGGCCAGGACTCGGGTGTCTGGGGTGGCCTCAGCGAGGACGAGCGCCGCGCTATGAAGCGCCGCGCCGCTCGCAACCGGGCGCGTAACGCGACCGCCTGAACCACCCTGCACGAGCCTCAGCCCGGCGGAGCGTACAGCGTGTACGCATAGCCCCGCCCCCGAACCGCAGCGCGCAGTACCCCCCGATGCGCATCGCACAGTGAGCTTCGAGCCGAGCCCCGGACCGTCACCACGGTCCGGGGCTCGCTGCTGTGCGTACGTCAACGCGGCGCCAAGTCCGCCATCCTTACGGCTGCTTCCGCTATTTCTGCGGTTCCACCGGGATATCGAGCGCGACCCGCGTACCTCGGCCCGGCGCCGGCACCATGTCGAAGCCGCCGCCCAACTCCCCCTCCACCAGCGTCCGTACGATCTGGAGCCCCAGATTGCCGGACTTGTGCGGGTCGAACCCCTCGGGCAGACCGCGCCCGTCGTCCTGGACGGTGATCAGCAGCCGGGCATCGGAACGGGCGCTGTCCCCACGCTGTTTGCGGGAGTCCCCACTGCGTACCACCGACACATCGACCCAGCCCTGTTCCCCCGGCGCGAAGGCGTGTTCGAGCGCGTTCTGGATGATCTCGGTGAGCACCATCGAGAGCGGGGTGGCCACTTCGGCGTCCAGGATCCCGAACCGTCCCGTACGGCGGCAGGCGATCTTGCCAGGTGAGATCTCGGCGACCATCGCCAGCACCCGGTCGGCGATGTCGTCGAACTCCACCCGCTCGTCCAGATTCTGGGACAGCGTCTCATGAACGATCGCGATCGAACCGACCCTGCGCACCGCCTCGTTGAGCGCCTCGCGGCCCTGCTCCGAGTCCATCCGCCGGGCTTGGAGGCGCAACAGCGCGGCGACCGTCTGGAGGTTGTTCTTCACCCGGTGGTGGATCTCCCGGATGGTGGCGTCCTTGGTGATCAACTCGCGCTCGCGGCGGCGCAGTTCGGTGACATCGCGGAGCAGCACCAGCGAACCGATGCGGGTGCCCTTCGGTTTGAGCGGGATCGCGCGGAGCTGGATGACCCCGCCGCTGCCCTCGACCTCGGTCTCCCGGGGCGCGTAACCGCTGGCGAGCCGGACCATGGCCTCGTCCACCGGGCCGCGCGCGGGGGCGAGTTCGTCGGTGGTCCGGCCGAGGTGGTGGCCGACCAGGTCGGAGGCGAGGCCGAGCCGGTGGTACGCGGAGAGGGCGTTGGGGCTCGCGTACTGGACGACCCCCTCGGCGTCGAGCCGGATCAGCCCGTCGCCCACGCGCGGGGAGGCGTCCATGTCGACCTGCTGGCCGGGGAAGGGAAAGGTTCCGGCAGCGATCATCTGGGCCAGGTCCGAGGCAGACTGGAGATAGGTCAGCTCCAGCCGGCTCGGGGTGCGGACGGTCAGCAGATTGGTGTTGCGCGCGATGACACCGAGGACGCGGCCTTCGCGCCGTACGGGGATGGACTCGACCCGCACCGGCACCTCCTCGCGCCACTCGGGGTCGCCCTCCCTGACGATGCGGCCCTCGTCCAGCGCGGCGTCCAGCAGCGGCCTGCGGCCCCGGGGCACAAGATGGCCGACCATGTCGTCCTGGTAGGAGGTCGGTCCGGTGTTGGGACGCATCTGGGCGACGGACACGTAGCGGGTGCCGTCGCGCGTGGGGACCCACAGGACGAGGTCGGCGAAGGAGAGATCGGAGAGGAGCTGCCACTCCGAGACCAGCAGATGCAGCCACTCGAGGTCGGATTCGCTGAGGGCCGTGTGCTGTCGTACGAGGTCGTTCATGGAGGGCACACAAGCGAGCGTACCCGGGGCGTACTCCGCACCCGCGGGCCGCGGCGCCGCGACGGGACCCTCAACCCGTCCGGCACCGCAGCCCGGAGCAGCCCGGCCGGCGGGTGTGCGGTCCCGTACGGCCGTGGGAGAGGTTCCGCCGCAGTCAGGGCAGAGAGCGCCGGTACCTCGGTCCACCCTCCTGTGCGGGGAGGGCGGAGGCTCTATAGCGTCATTGTGGACTAGACCATTCCATGCTGTCCATGCGTATGCGGAGCCTATTTCATGACGGCTCTGCTAGATTGGTCTATACCACATCGGATACTGAGTCAGATCGGCGGGCCCACCGTGGAAGTTGTGATCGTCCAGGACGCGGCGGCAGGAGGCGAACTCATCGCGGAGAGCATCGCCGCCCTGCTGCGCCGCAAGCCCGACGCCCTGCTGGGCGTGGCCACCGGGTCGACCCCCTGCCCGTCTACGAGGCCCTGACGGCCAAGGTCCGCTCCGGCGCCGTCGACGCGTCGGGCGCGCGGATCGCCCAGCTCGACGAGTACGTGGGGCTGCCCGCGGGTCACCCCGAGTCGTACCGCTCGGTCGTGCTGCGCCAGGTCGTCGAGCCGCTCGGGCTTCCGGAGAGCGCCTTCATGGGGCCGGACGGCACCGCCGACGACGTCCAGGCGGCGTGCGAGGCGTACGACCGGGCGCTCGCCGAGGCGGGCGGGGTCGATCTCCAGCTTCTGGGGATCGGCACGGACGGGCACATAGGGTTCAACGAGCCCTGCTCCTCGCTCGCCTCGCGCACCCGGATCAAGACCCTGACGCGGCAGACGCGGGCGGACAACGCGCGCTTCTTCGACAGTCCCGAGGAGGTGCCGCACCATGTGATCACCCAGGGCATCGGGACGATCCTGGAGGCCAGGCACCTGGTGCTGCTCGCGACGGGCGAGGGCAAGGCGGAGGCGGTGGCGCAGGCGGTCGAGGGGCCGCTCGCGGCGGTGGTGCCGGCGTCCGCGCTCCAGCTCCACGCGCACGCGACGGTGGTGGTGGACGAGGCGGCGGCGTCGAAGCTGAAGCTGGCGCCGTACTTCCGCGACACGTTCTCGGCGAAGCCGGACTGGCAGGGCATCTGACCCATCCGACCCGAACACGACGGTGCCGGGCCGCCCCCGCGTGGGGCGGCCCGGCACTGTCGCCTCGTCGCGGCCGGGGCGTGGTCACCGGTGGCGACTCGGCGCCGTGGCCGTCCGGCCGCCGGTTCGCCCTCGGTCGCCGGACGGGCTGGCCGAGCCCGTCCGGCGCTTGAGGACAAAGCACAGCAGCCCGTCCGGCGATTGAGGACAGCAGCCAGTCCGGCGTTGCGGGCTCAGGTTTCGCGGCCTGTGATGACTTCCGCCGCCGCCTGGCCGCAGACCCTCGCCGCGCCGTATGTGGCGATGTGCAGGGCTCCCGAGGGCTCCGCCTCGTTCACCCCCATCTCCACCACGACCGTCTCCGGACGCGCCGCGAGCAGCGCGCGCAGGGCCGCCGCCATCCACGCGTGCCGGTGCACATCCCGTACGACCGCGACGACCGTACGGTCGCCCGCCGCCGCCAGCACCCGCGCGACCAGCGCGTCCGTCTCCGTGCCCGCGATTCCCGCGCCGCTGTACGAGCCCGTCTCCGTACCCGGCAGCAGCCGCTCCAGCTCCGCCGCGACGCCCCACGGGGTCTCGTCCCCGACGGCGATGTTGGCGACGGGGGTGAAGGCGGCGACATAGGGCGGGGTGTCGAGCGGCTTGGCCGTCCCCGTCACCCGCAGGGCGCGACGGGCCGCCCGCAGACCGATAGCGGTGCCGGGCGCGGTCCCCTCCTGTGTGTCCGCGCCCGGCTCCGAAGCCCCCTGGCCCGCAGAGTCCAGCCGGCGAGACCGCGCACACGCGCGGCGGCGTCGGCCAGACGCTCCTCGGGCAGTTCACCGGTCCGTACCGCCGCGACCAGGGCGTCGCGCAGCAGCAGTACGGTGTCCTCGTCCGCCAGGCCGCCGCCGACACAGATCGCGTCGGCGCCCGCGGCGATCGCGAGAACGGAGCCGCGCTCGATTCCGTACGTCGAGGCGATGGCCTGCATCTCCATGCCGTCGGTGACGATCAGGCCCTCGAAGCCCAGCTCCTCGCGCAGCAGTCCGGTGAGGATCTGGGGGCTGAGGGTGGCCGGCCGGTTGGGGTCGAGCGCGGGAAGCAGGATATGCGCGCTCATGACGCATTTGGAACCCGCGTCGATGGCCGCGCGGAAAGGCAGCAGGTCACGGGCGTGCACTGTGTCCAAGTCCACGTCGATCCGGGGCATCGCGTGGTGGGAGTCGACCGCGGTGTCGCCATGGCCGGGGAAGTGCTTGGTGCAGGCGGCGACCCCGGCGCTCTGCAGTCCCTCGACATACGCGGCGGTGTGCCGGGCGACCAGCGCGGGATCGGCGCCGAAGGACCGTACCCCGATGACGGGGTTGTCGCGGTTGGAGTTGACGTCGGCGGAGGGGGCCCAGTTGAGGTTGACCCCGCACTCGGCGAGCCGCCGGCCCAGCTCCCTGGCGACCTCCCGGGTCAGGTCCACATCGTCGACCGCGCCCAGGGCGTGGTTGCCGGGGAAGGAGGAGCCGTGCCTGACCTCCAGCCGGGTCACATCTCCGCCCTCCTCGTCGATCGCGACGAGGACGTCGTCCCGCTCGGCCCTGAGCTGCGCGGTGAGCGCGGAGAGCTGGCCGGGCGAGGCGATGTTGCGGCCGAAGAGGCCCACGGAGGTGAGGCCCTCGCCGATGCGGCGCAGCAGCCAGTCGGGGGCGGTGGTGCCGAGGAAGCCGGGCTGGAGCACGGCGAGGGCGTCGCGGGTGAGGGTGTCCGTACTGCTTACGAGCGTGGTCATCGGCGGCATCAACCCTTCACTGCACCGGAGGTGAGGCCGGTTGCCATGTATTTCTGCACCAGGAGGAAGAAGGCCACGACCGGGATGGCGATCAGGACCGAGGCGGCCATCAGGGCTCCGTAGTCGATACCGCGCGAGGTGGTGAAGTTCATCAGCCACACGTTGAGCGTGTACTTGTCGTTGTCCTGGAGGACGACATAGGCGAGGAGGTACTCGTTCCACGCCGTGATCAGGGAGAAGATCGCCGCGGCGGCCAGTCCGGGGGCGAGCAGCGGGAAGGTCACGCGCCAGAAGGCGCCCATCCGGCTGCAGCCGTCCACCATCGCGGACTCCTCCAGCTCCGGCGGGATGTTGATCACGAAGCCGCGGATCATCCAGGTCGCGAACGGCAGGGTCGAGACCAGATAGATGACGATGACGCCCCAGTACTCGTTCAGCCCGCCGAGGTCGTTGAGCTGGATGTAGATGGGGATCAGCATCGCGGTCGGCGGCAGGAGCTGGACGGTCAGCAGCACGATCATGAAGAACTTGCGGCCGCGGAACCGGAACCGGCCGATGGCGAAGGCGGCAATGGTGGCGAGCAGCATGCCGCCGAGGACCGCGACCCCGCACACGATCAGGCTGGACTGGATGGCCGTGCCGAAGTTGGGCTGGTCGACGGCCCGCTGGAAGTTGTCGAAGGTGAACGAGGAGGGCCAGAGGGTCTGGTCGTAGCTGCGGATCTCGTGGTTGGGCCGCAGGGCGCTGATGAGCAGCCAGTAGACCGGGAAGGCCATCAGGACGAAGACGGCCAGGCCCAGGATGTTGTAGCCGAGGCGGTTCTTCTTGCGGTCGGGACGGAGGACCTGCGTACCGTCCTGGGTGCGGACCTGGGGCGTGGAGGCGCTCACTCGACCTCTCCGATCTTCAGCAACTGGCGCAGGTAGTACACGGCGACGCCGGAGAGCAGCAGGACCGTGATGAGGGAGATGGCCGCGCCCTGGCTGAACGAGTTGGACTCAAACGCCTTCTCGAACGAGTAGATGCCGAGGACGGTGTACTCCGGCTCGGGCTTGTTGCCGCGGATCAGGAAGATCTGGCCGAAGACATTGAAGTCCCACAGGACGGACAGGGTGGCCACCATCTGGAAGACCGGCTTGATCACCGGCCAGGTCACATAGCGGAAGACCCCGGCCGGGCCCGCTCCGTCCAGGGACGCGGCCTCCTCCAGCTCCCGGGGGACCTGGGTGAGCGCCGCGTACAGCGTGACCGCCACGAAGGGGATGGCGCCCCAGACGACGACCGCGCCGATGACGAGGAAGCCCTCGACGGGGTTCAGGAACCAGTTGTGGCCCTGGGCGTCCACTCCGAGGTACTTGGTCAGCACCATGTTCAGCACGCCGTAGTCGGAGTCGGCGAACCAGCGGAAGATGGAGGTCGCGACCAGCAGGGGCATCGACCAGGCCGCGATCAGCGCCGCGGTGAGCAGCAGCCGTACCCAGGTGTCCATGCGCTGCATCAGCATGGCGATCCCGAGCCCGATGCCCATGGTGGCGACCACGCAGACCACCATGAAGATGACGGTCCGCCAGACGACGGCCCAGAACTCGCCGTCGCCGAGGATATTGGTGAACTGCTCGAAGCCCACCCAGGGAGCGGGGTCCCCGGTCCAGAGTTCGCGCCGGCCGACATCCTGGAAGGACATGATGACCGTCTTGACCAGGGGCCAGGCGAAGACGGCGGCGATCGCGACGAACGCGGGTGCTATCAGAAGGTACGGCAGCAGGGCGCCCGCCTTGCGCGGTCTGTGCGGCACGCTCTTCGGCGGCCGAGGGCCGCTGCCTTCGGAGACCCGCGCTACGGTTACCGGCGGATCGGCTGCTTTCATGTCGGCGGCACTCACTGTGCTGGCCTTCCGTTCGGACCTGGTACCGGAGGACGGGGGGCGCCGGGCCCGTGGTCGGGCCCGCCACCCCCGCGGGTCCTGTCCGGCCGGTCTTCGCGGGCCGGACAGGACCCAGGCGATCAACTCGTCAGGATTCCTGTTCGGAAATCCTGGGCCGGAACTCCTGGATCAGGACTCCTGGTTGATCAGCTCGTTGATCTCCGCGTCGGCCGCCTTCGTGGCCTCGGCCACCGACTTGCCCTTGATGATGTCGAGCAGCATCACCTCAAGGGTTTCCTTCTTCTCGATGGCGGTCCAGCCCGGGGCGATCGGGGTGAACCAGGCGTCCGGTACGGCGTTGGCGATCGGCGCGGTCTCCGGCTTGGCCTTCAGCGGTTCGAGCTGCTTGGTGTTGTTCGGCAGGATGTTCTTGGAGGCGAGGACGTCCTGCGACTTGGCGCTGGTGAAGGCCGCTATCCACTCCTCGCCGAGGTCCTGGACCTTGGACTTGGAGATGGTGGCGAGGTCGGAACCGCCGATGAAGGACGGCAGGGCCTTGCCGTCGGGGCCGGGCATGCCGGCCGTACCGATCTTGTCCTTGAGCTTCGGGTTGCCGTTCGCGGCGGAGTCGACGACGCTGCCGGCCTCCCAGCCGTTGCCGTACAGCAGCGCGGTCTTCTCGTTGGCCATGACGTTGGCGTGGTCCGCCTCGTCCTTGGTCTTGTCGCCGTGGTTGTACTTGTTGACCAGGTCGACGAAGTGCTGGATGCCCTTCTGGGCCTCGGGGGTGGAGAGGCTGGCCTTCCACTCCTTGGCGCCCTCGTCGTACGTGGCCACCTTGCCGCCGTACGCCGCGACGTACGAGAGCGCCGCGTACCAGTAGCGGCCCGGCAGGTAGAGCGGCGAGAAGGCCTTGTCCTTGCCGTACTTGGTGCCGACCTTGTCCAGCGCGGCGGTCAGCTCGGCCTCGGTGGCGGGCAGTACGTCCGAGCCGGTGGCGGCCTTGAACATGTCCTTGTTGTAGATCGCCACCCGGGCACCCGCGTAGTAGGGCACGCAGTACTGCTTGCCCTCGAAGGCGCACGTGTCCTTCAGACCCTTGATCCAGGTGTCCGAGTTCTCGTACTTGGCCGGGTCGATCTCACCGAGCGCGCCGTTGAGGATGTACGTCATCGTCTCGGTGTTGCCCAGCTCGACGACATCGGGGTACTTGTCGCCGGCGAGCGCCGCGTCGAGCTTCTTGGCCTTGTCCGCCCACTGCTGGTACTGGACCTTGACCGTGACATTCGGATACTTCGCCTTGAACTGGTCGTTGACGCTCTTGACCAGCTCGGGCCAGGTGCTCTGGGCGTCCGACATCAGCCAGACGGTGAGCGTCTCCTTGCGGTCCTTGGGATCCTTCGACGCCGAGCTGTCGTCCGAGCCACACGCGGCAATACCGACCATCATGCCCGCGACGCCGACCGTCGCGATGAGCTTGCGCTTCACGCCACCCTCCTCAGGGATGCCTGCAACCCCTGCCCACCGCGATGACCGCGAAGACGTACGACGAGTACTGCTGGGGCTGGGACCTGGTCTTTAATGGTTTAGACCAGTACGGGGAGCTTGGCCTAGACCTTTAGGGGTGTCAAGGGTGTATAAGAAGGGCAGTCGTGTCCGTTATCGGACCGACACCTGAGGGAGGGCGACGACCCGTGGCCGGACCGTGCCACCATGTGAGCCGCGACAGACGGAGGAGCCGGTGACGGCAGCAGCGCAGGAGTCGGGAAGGCAGGCCATGGCCACGGACGGGGGCGGCAGCGGAAATGGAAGCGGTCCGGAGACCGAGAGCGGGAGCCCCACCCGTACGGCGCGCGTGCCCAAGTATTACCGACTGAAGCGGCACTTGCTCGATATGACGGAGACTCTGCCGCCCGGCACTCCGGTGCCGCCGGAGCGCACGCTCGCCGCCGAGTTCGACACCTCGCGCACCACCGTGCGCCAGGCCCTCCAGGAACTGGTCGTCGAGGGCCGGCTCGAACGGATCCAGGGCAAGGGCACGTTCGTCGCCAAGCCCAAGGTCTCGCAGGCCCTCCAGCTCACCTCGTACACCGAGGACATGCGCGCCCAGGGCCTGGAGCCGACCTCCCAGCTCCTGGACATCGGCTATGTCACGGCCGACGACACCCTGGCCGGTCTGCTCGACATCACCACCGGCGGACGGGTGCTGCGGATCGAACGGCTGCGGCTGGCCAGCGGTGAGCCGATGGCCATCGAGACCACGCATCTGTCGGCCAAACGCTTCCCCGCGCTGCGCCGCTCGCTCGTCAAGTACACCTCCCTCTACACGGCGTTGGCCGAGGTGTACGACGTCCATCTCGCCGAGGCCGAGGAGACCATCGAGACCTCGCTGGCCACTCCGCGCGAGGCCGGGCTGCTCGGTACGGATGTGGGGCTGCCGATGCTGATGCTCTCGCGGCACTCGCTCGACGCCGCGGGAGAGCCGGTGGAGTGGGTGCGCTCGGTCTACCGGGGCGACCGCTACAAGTTCGTGGCGCGCCTGAAGCGCCCCGCCCGCTGACAACCGGGCGCTGTCTCCTTCGCGTTCGCGCAGGCTGCTCGGTGTTCGGCCCTATCCCCTCACATGCCTTTGCCGTAGATTTCCTCGCGCTCATCAATGGCGATCAGTGAGGGGACGGATGCGCTGTGTCAGAAGTGTCAGGGGTTCGTGAAGAAAAGCCGGCCGCGAGCAGACGTCCATTAGTCACGCCCGCGCGCGTGGTGATAGCGGTCTGCCTCGTCGCGCCCTTTGTGGCGCTGCTCTGGGTCGGCTCGTACGCGAAGACCGAGCCCGTCTTCATCGGCATCCCGTTCTTCTACTGGTACCAGATGGCCTGGGTGCTGGTCTCGACCGGGCTGACCATGATCGCGTACCAGCTCTGGCAGCGTGACCAGCGCGCCCGTGCGGGAGGTGCGTCACGATGACCGACGGCGTGAACGGTGTGGCGCTCACCGTCTTCATCCTCTTCTTCGTGGCCGTCACGGTCATGGGCTTCCTGGCCGCGCGCTGGCGCAAGGCCGAGAACGAGCACAGCCTGGACGAATGGGGCCTGGGCGGCCGGTCGTTCGGCACCTGGGTCACCTGGTTCCTGCTCGGCGGCGACCTCTACACGGCGTACACCTTCGTGGCGGTCCCGGCGGCGATCTACGCGGCGGGCGCGGCCGGCTTCTTCGCCGTGCCGTACACCATTCTGGTCTACCCGCTGATCTTCACCTTCCTGCCCAGGCTGTGGTCGGTCTCGCACCGGCACGGGTACGTCACCACCTCGGACTTCGTCCGGGGGCGCTTCGGCTCGAAGGGCCTCTCGCTGGCGGTCGCGCTCACCGGCATCCTCGCGACCATGCCGTACATCGCACTCCAACTGGTCGGAATCCAGGCGGTGCTCGATGTGATGGGCCTCGGCGGCGGTGAGAACACCAACTGGTTCATCAAGGACCTGCCGCTGCTTCTCGCCTTCGGGGTGCTCGCCGCGTACACCTACTCGTCAGGGCTGCGCGCGCCCGCGCTGATCGCCTTCGTCAAGGACACCCTGATCTATCTGGTGATCGCGGTGGCCATCATCTACATCCCCATCAAACTGGGCGGTTTCGACGACATCTTCGCCAAGGCGGGCGAGGCGTTCGCACAGACCAATCCGGCGACCGGCGCGCCGCGCGGAGCGCTCGTACCGGGCGAGGCCGGGCAGTGGGGCTATGCCACCCTGGCGCTCGGTTCCGCGCTCGCGCTCTTCATGTATCCGCACTCCATCACGGCGACGCTGTCCAGCCGCAGCCGCGATGTGATCCGGCGCAACACCACGATCCTGCCGCTGTATTCGCTGATGCTCGGCCTGCTGGCGCTGCTGGGCTTCATGGCGATCGCCGCCGGAATCAAGGTCGACAACGGGCAGTTGGCGATCCCGCAGCTCTTCGAGAACATGTTCCCGGACTGGTTCGCGGGCGTGGCCTTCGCGGCCATCGGGATCGGCGCGCTGGTGCCGGCCGCGATCATGTCGATCGCCGCGGCCAATCTCTTCACCCGCAACATCTACAAGGACTTCATCAGGCCGGACGCGACCCCGGCGCAGGAGACCAAGGTGTCGAAGGTGGTCTCGCTGCTGGTGAAGGTGGGCGCGCTGGTCTTTGTGCTGTCCATGGACAAGACGGTGGCGATCAACTTCCAGTTGCTGGGCGGGATCTGGATCCTCCAGACGATGCCGGCCCTGGTCGGCGGCCTGTTCACCCGCTGGTTCCACCGCTGGGCACTGCTCGTCGGCTGGGGCGTCGGCATGCTGTACGGGACGGCCGCGGCGTACGGGGTGGCGAGCCCCACCCAGAAGCACTTCGGCGGATCGTCGGCGGAGATCCCGGGGATCGGCGAGATCGGCTACATCGGTCTGACGGCGTTCGTGCTGAACGTGGTGGTCACGGTGGTGCTGACGTTCGTGATGCGGGCGGTCAAGGCGCCCGAGGGCGTGGACGAGACGAGCCCGTCGGACTACACGGCGGACGCGGGGGATCCGGGGGTACGGGTCGAGCCGGCGAAGGAGACGTCGGGCGACCCGGTGCACTGAGCCGGTATCAGCCGTTCGTTCGGGCCGTCGCGCTTTCCCTGCTGGTCAGGGGGCGCGGCGGCCCGTTGTCGTACCCATGGCGCACACTCGGTGCATGGACTTCACGATCAGGGAGGCCGAGCCCGGGGAGTACGCGCGGCTCGGCGACATCACCGCGCAGGCGTATCTCGCGGACGGGCACCTGGACTTCGGTGCGGACGACCCGTATCTGCCCACGCTGCGGGATGTGGCCGCACGGGCGGCCGAGGCGGAGGTGCTGGCCGCCGTGGACCCGGGCGGGACCGTGCTGGGCGGGGTCACCCTGGTCCTGGCCGGCGGGCCCTGGGCGGACATCGCGCAGGACGGCGAGGCCGAGTTCCGGATGCTGGCGGTCGACCGGGCGGCCCGTGGCAGAGGCGTGGGCGAGGCGCTCGTCCGCGCCTGTGTGGAGCGCGCCCAGGACACGGAGGGCTGTATACGGCTGGTGCTGTCGACCCAGGCGTCCATGCGGCAGGCCCACCGGATCTATGAGCGCCTGGGCTTTGTCAGGACCCCGGAGCGGGACTGGGAACCGCTGCCGGATCTCCCGCTGCTCGCCTATGTCCTGGACCTGCCCGGCGCCGCCGACGGTGGTGCGCCCGGGGGCGGCTGACCGTACTCGACACTACATCTGGGGGGTGGCGCGACTCCCAGCCACCAGATGTATGCTCGATCTCGCTGTCGACGCAGGGGAATCCGGTGCGAATCCGGAACTGTCCCGCAACGGTGTGCTGTGGTGCGCTTTGCCGTGCCCGCGAGTCCGAGCGCCTGCCGACGGTGCGTCCGGGTCGGCCGATCCGGGCGCCGAGACGTCCGGGCCTCGCGGTTGGGCCGGTGGACGCCGCGCCGCGTGCTGCCCGGATCCCGGGAGTACGGCGGTGCGCGCCCCCGTGTTCCCTCGCGCCGGCCCGGAGCCGAGCGAGGGAGAGCACCACGTGACCATCGCGCCAGCGGATCCGGCGGCAGCCGCTCCGGGAATCACCGGGCCCGACGGCCGGGGCGACGCGCCGGCCGCCGGACCGGCCGGCGGACCGGGCGACGCGCTGCTGCGGGTCCTGACCGGACTGACCGCCGATCTGCCCGACGCCGACCCGGGCAGAGTGGCCGCCGCCGCGCTCCGGGGCGGTAACGCCCGGTCGGACGAGGCCGAGTTGCGCGGGCTCGCCGTGGAGGCGGCCGCCGGTCTGATCGCCGAGGACCCCTCGTACTCCCGGCTCGCCGCCCGGCTGCTCACCCGCGCGATCGCGGAGGAGGCGGCCGGCCAGGGCGCGGTGTCGTTCTCGGCGTCGGTCGCGATCGGGCACCGCGAGGGCCTGATCGCCGACCGTACGGCCCGTTTCGTCGCGCTGCACGCCGCCCGGCTCGACCGGCTGGCCGATCCGGCGGCCGACGACCGCTTCGGCTACTTCGGGCTGCGTACGCTCCACGACCGCTATCTGCTCAGGCACCCGATCACCCGCCGGGTGATCGAGACCCCGCAGCACTTCATGCTGCGGGTGGCCGGCGGACTCGCGGAGGACGAGTCGGCGCGGGCGCTGGACGAAGTCGCCGCGCTGTACGGGCTGATGAGCCGGCTGGAGTATCTGCCGTCCTCGCCGACGCTCTTCAACTCCGGTACCCGCCACCCCCAGATGTCCTCCTGCTATCTGCTGGACTCCCCGCTGGACGAGCTGGACTCGATCTACGAGCGGTACCACCAGGTGGCCAGGCTCTCCAAGCACGCGGGCGGCATCGGCATCCCGTACTCCCGTGTCCGCTCGCGCGGTTCACTGATCCGCGGCACCAACGGGCACTCCAACGGCATCGTCCCCTTCCTCCGCACCCTCGACTCCTCGGTCGCCGCGGTCAACCAGGGCGGCCGGCGCAAGGGCGCGGCCTGTGTCTATCTGGAGACCTGGCACGCGGATCTGGAGGAGTTCCTGGAGCTGCGCGACAACACCGGCGAGGACGCCAGGCGCACCCACAATCTGAATCTGGCGCACTGGATCCCGGACGAGTTCATGCGCCGGGTGGAGGCGGACGGCATGTGGTCGCTGTTCTCGCCCTCCGATGTGCCGGAGCTGGTGGATCTGTGGGGCGAGGAGTTCGACGGGGCCTACCGCGACGCGGAGGCGGCGGGGCTGGCCCGCAGGACCGTCCCGGCGCGCGAGCTGTACGGCAGGATGATGCGCACCCTCGCGCAGACCGGTAACGGCTGGATGACCTTCAAGGACGCGGCGAACCGTACGGCCAACCAGACCGCCGCGCCCGGCGCGGTCGTCCACTCGTCCAACCTCTGCACGGAGATCCTGGAGGTGACGGACGACGGCGAGACGGCCGTGTGCAACCTGGGATCGGTCAACCTGGCCGCGTTCGTGCTGGATCCGGGCGAGCGGGGCGAAGGGGACGCGCCGGGTACGTCCGGCGACGGGTTCGACTGGGAGCGGCTCGACGAGACGGTCCGTACGGCCGTGACCTTCCTCGACCGGGTCGTGGACATCAACTTCTACCCGACCGAGCAGGCCCGGAACTCCAACGCGAAGTGGCGGCCGGTGGGTCTGGGGGTCATGGGCCTCCAGGACGTCTTCTTCAAGAAGCGGCTCCCCTTCGACTCCCCCGAGGCCGCCGCGCTCTCCACGCGGATCGCCGAGCGGATCATGCTCGCCGCGTACGAGGCGTCCTGCGACCTCGCCGAGCGCTCAGGACCGCTGCCCGCCTGGTCCCGGACCCGCGCCGCCCGTGGTGTGCTGCACCCCGACCACTACGGTGTGGAGCCGGTCTGGCCGGAGCGCTGGGCGGCGCTCCGCGCCCGTATCGCCTCGACCGGGATGCGCAACGCGCTGCTCCTGGCGATCGCGCCGACGGCCACCATCGCGTCGATCGCGGGGGTGTACGAGTGCATCGAGCCGCAGGTCTCCAATCTCTTCAAGCGCGAGACGCTGTCGGGTGAGTTCCTCCAGGTCAACTCGTATCTGGTGGCGGACCTGAAGAGGCTGGGCGCCTGGGACTCGGGCTCGCGCGAGGCGCTGCGCGAGTCGAACGGCTCGGTGGCGGGCCTCAGCGGCGTCCCCGCGGAGATCCGCGCGCTGTACCGCACGGCGTGGGAGATCCCGCAGCGCGCGCTGATCGACATGGCGGCGGCGCGTACGCCGTATCTGGACCAGAGCCAGTCGCTGAACCTGTTCCTGGAGACGCCCACGATCGGGAAGCTCAGCTCGATGTACGCGTACGCCTGGAAGCAGGGGCTGAAGACGACGTACTACCTGCGCTCGCGCCCGGCGACCAGGATCGCGAGAGCGGCGGGCGCGTCGGGGGCCGCGGGCACCGCTCCCGTACCCGTGCCTTCCGGGTCCGTGCCTTCCGTACCCGTACAGGCCACACCGCAGGACGCGGTGGCCTGCTCCCTGGAGAACCCCGAGTCCTGCGAGGCGTGCCAGTAAATGACCACGGAGACAACGGACATGAAGACGAAGAACCTGCTGGACCCGGGTTTCGAACTGACCCTGCGCCCCATGCGCTATCCGGACTTCTACGAGCGCTACCGCGACGCGATCAAGAACACCTGGACGGTCGAGGAGGTCGATCTGCACTCCGATGTGGCCGACCTCGCCAAGCTCTCCCCCGGCGAGCGGCATCTGATCGGCCGGCTGGTCGCGTTCTTCGCGACGGGCGACTCGATCGTGGCGAACAATCTGGTGCTGACGCTCTACCGGCACATCAACTCGCCCGAGGCTCGGCTCTATCTCTCCCGCCAGCTCTTCGAGGAGGCCGTGCACGTCCAGTTCTATCTGACGCTCCTGGACACCTATCTCCCCGATCCGGAGGACCGCGCGGCGGCCTTCGCGGCGGTGGAGAGCATCCCGTCGATCCGCGAGAAGGCGGAGTTCTGCTTCCGCTGGATGGACTCGGTCGAGACGCTCGACCGTCTGGAGTCCCGCGCGGACCGCCGCCGCTTCCTGCTCAATCTGATCTGCTTCGCGGCCTGTATCGAGGGGCTGTTCTTCTACGGGGCCTTCGCGTACGTCTACTGGTTCCGCTCCCGCGGCCTGCTGCACGGTCTGGCCACCGGCACCAACTGGGTGTTCCGCGACGAGACGATGCATATGAACTTCGCCTTCGAAGTCGTCGACACGGTCCGCAAGGAGGAACCGGACCTGTTCGACGACACCCTTCAGCAGCAGGTCACCGAGATGCTGAAGGAGGCCGTCCGGGCGGAGCTGCGATTCGCCCACGACCTCTGCGGCGAGGGGCTCCCCGGTATGAACACCGATTCGATGCGCGAGTACCTCGAATGCGTCGCCGACCAACGCCTCCAGCGCCTGGGCTTCGCCCCGGTGTTCGGCGCGGAGAACCCCTTCTCCTTCATGGAGCTCCAGGGCGTCCAGGAGCTGACCAACTTCTTCGAACGCCGCCCGTCGGCCTACCAGTCGGCGGTGGAGGGCACGGTCGCCTTCGACGACGACTTCTGACCCGGGCGCGCCCGGCGGCTTCGGCCCATGGCTGGTGCCGCGACCGGCAATGTCTGCCCGTCGAGGAGCGGCGTCCGGTGCGTGCGATCGCAAGGCGGCCGGAAGTCCTTGTAGCGGAGCTACCAGGGCTTTTGGCCAACGCCGCGAGCGTGCGTGCAGGGCGTCGCGACGGGGCAAACCTTGCCGGGAGGGGCACTAGCTGCGGGCCGACGGGGAGCGGGGGTGGAGGCTGGTGGCGATCTTGGGGCCCAGCCAGCGCTTCAGCTTGCGCAGGGGTTCCAGTTGGCCCGCCGCCCGGTCGAGGCGGTAGTAGAGCTGGGGCGGGATGTGCGGAAGCAGGGGGGAGTGGCGCTGGCCCAGGAGGGCGAACATATGGGCCGGGGCGAGGTTGATGTAGCGGGGGAGGTTCTCGTACCACTGCGCGCTGTAGCGGGCCGCGCTCTGGACGGGGAGGAGGGCCGATCTGCGCTCGCGCTCGTAGCGGGCCAGGGCCGGCGCGAGATCCCGGGCGGCACCGGGACCCCGTGGTTCGCGGGTGTCGCCCAGCGCGCCGGCCAGGGCGATGGCGTCCTCCAGGGCGAGTGTGGTGCCCGCGCCGATGGAGTAGTGCGTGGTGTGCGCGGCGTCGCCGAGCAGGACGAGGTTGCCGCGGTGCCAGGTCCGGTTGGTGAGCGTACGGAAGTTCAGCCACTGGGCGCTGCCGTCGGCGTGGGACCGCCCGATCAGCCGGTGTCCGCCGAGCGGCCCGGCGAAGAGCCGCTCCAGCAGGGCCAGGCTGTCGGCCTCGTTCATCCGGTGCAGGCCGAGGCCCTGCCAGGTCGCGGGGGAGCACTCGACGATGCAGGTGCTGTGCTCCTGGCTGAACCCGTAGCCGTAGCACCAGATCCAGCCGTGCGCGGTCTCCACGAAGCCGAAGGTGAAGGAGTCAAAGACCCGGGTGGTGCCGAGCCAGATGTACATGTTCCGCCCGGCCACCGCCTCGGTCCCGAAGTGGTCCGCGTGGCGCTCGCGCAGCGCGCTGCCGACCCCGTCGCAGGCGACGACGAGGTCGGCGTCGGGCGGGCCGGCCGCGGCGTCGACCGGGTGCTCGAACTCGACGCGTACGCCCAGGGATCCGGCCCGCTCGGCGAGGAGTTCGAGCAGCCGGCGGCGTCCGATGCCGAACCCTTCGTCGCCGTGGTGCCTGGTCGTGCTGTCCCGGACATGCGCGACCCCGTCGCTCCAGCGGACCGAGTTCTGCCGGATGGCGCGGGCGGATTCGGGGTCGTGGCGGTGGAGCTTGTCGATGAGGCCGCCCCAGTAGGTCACGCCCCAGCCGTATGTCGACCCGGCCGGGTTCCGTTCGTAGACGGTGATCTCATGGGACGGGTCCTGCCGCTTCATCAGGATCGAGAGGTACAGGCCGGCGGGCCCGCCACCGACGCAGGCGACCTTCACGCGCGCTCCCTTTGGTGACTTTAGTGACGCAAAGTGATCGATTTGCGACGAAGGGTAGCAGGTACGACATGTACCCCCGCGGGATCCACGGCCGCCGGTCCGCCGGCCGTCCGCCGCACGCCGGGCCCGCGCACGGCGTCTTCCGGCCGTTCCCCGCGCTCGGCCCGGCGGAGCTGGCCGTCGATCGCCCGGTCCCTGAGGTGCCAGACCAGCGCCGGCAGACCGAGCAGCACAAAGAAGGCGATAAGGGCGAGAACCGTGAGGAAGATGTCCATGCCCCCACTGTCGTCGCTCCGCCCGGACGCGAGCAGTGGCAGGACTGTCGTCAACCATCGAATTACTGCCAAATCCGATGCACACTGGATCCATGCTGAACAACATCGCGGTCGTGCTGCTCGACGGTGTGCACCCCTTCGAACTCGGCGTACTCTGCGAGGTCTTCGGCCTCGACCGGAGCGACGAGGGCCTGCCCGTCCCCGATTTCGCCGTGGTCTCCGCCGAAGGGCCTGTGCTGCGGTCCCATGCCGGGTTCACGCTCGGCGACATGCACGGCCTCGACCGGCTGGAGAAGGCCGACCTCATCGCCGTACCGGCCGGTGACTCGTATGTGAACCGCGACTATCCCCCGGAGCTGCTGGCGGCGCTGCGCCGCGCCGTGGACCGGGGCGCGCGGGTGCTGAGCGTCTGTTCCGGGGTCTTCGTGCTCGGCGCCGCCGGACTGCTGGACGGCCGGCGGTGCACCGTTCACTGGCTGCACGCGGCGGCGCTGGCCCGCGCCTATCCGCGGGCGGTCGTCGAGCCGGATGTGCTGTACGTGGACGAGGGCCCGGTCATCACCTCGGCCGGCACCGCCGCCGGGATCGACGCCTGCCTCCATCTCGTACGGGAGGAGTACGGGCCGGAGGTCGCCAACGCGATCGCGCGGCGCATGGTGGTGCCGCCGCACCGGGACGGCGGGCAGGCGCAGTTCATCGAGCGGCCGCTGCCGAGGAACCGCTGCGACACGGTCGGCGGGGTCCTCGGCTGGATGGAGCGCCATCTCGACCGGGAGATGACCGTCGAGCAGTTGGCCGCGCGGGCCCATATGTCGCCGCGGACCTTCGCCCGCCGCTTCCAGCAGGAGACGGGGACGACTCCGTACCGCTGGCTGCTGCGCCAGCGCGTACTGCTGGCACAGGAGTTGCTGGAGGCGACGGACGAGACGGTGGACAGCGTCGCGGGGCGGGCCGGGTTCGGGAACGCCGCCGGACTGCGGCATCACTTCCTGCGGACGCTCGGGACGACCCCGAACGCGTACCGGCGTACGTTCCGGGGCCCCTCGCACGCCGCGTGAGGCCCCGTACCGCTGTGGCTGGTGCTGGTGCTGGTGCCAGTTCCCGTGCTGGTGCCGGCGCCGGTCCGACCGCGTCGGACGGGGCGGGGCGGGATCAGATGCCGCAGCTCGGCGCCGACCAGAAGCGGCTCGGCCGGTGGTCGACATGCGCGTGGTCGTTGTGGTCCGGGTAGCCCGGGCCGAGGATCCCGTTGAAGCCGTGGTTGCGGGCCGTCTGGGCCAGGGTGCACAGGGAGTGCGGGCCGGAGCCCAGGTCCGCGGCGTCACCGTAGAGATGACGGCTGCTGGACGCCCCGCCGACCGCGTTGTTGCAGGCCTGCGAGCGGAATCCGCTGGTGACGCGGAGGGGCTGGTCGCCGAGCGCGTGCCGCATCGCCTCCAGCTTCCACATCGTGCGCAGGGCGTTGGACTTGGCGGTGGCCGCGTCCACCGCGCCGCCCGCCCAGGTGGTGTTGCAGGTGTTCAGTTCGGCGTAGCTGAAGTGGATCGGCGTGCAGTCGTCGTCCTGGAGCGAGTACAGCTTGTTGAAGGTGGCCGGGCCCGCGATGCCGTCGGACGCCAGGCCGTACGCCGACTGGAAGCGCTTGACGGCCGCGGCGGTCGCCGGTCCGAAATCGCCGTCGATGGCGAGTACGCCGCCGCTGCCCGGGTAGCCGGCGACCCGGATCTGGAGCTGGGTGACATCGGCGCCGTTCGCTCCCTGGGAGAGGGTGCGGGACCAGGTGTAACACCCGTCGGCCTGGGCCGTTCCCGCGGTGACGAGCGTACCGGCCCAAGCGAAGGACATGGTCATGACAAGGCTGACCAGAAGTCTTACGGTGCGTCGGAGCATTGCGTCTCCTCGTGAGGCTGGAGGGGGGTGTACGCAGAGACTGGCGCACAGGTCGACGCGCGTCAACCGGGCTTCCACCGAGCCCGGTTGACGATCTCTTGACGATCTCCCTGTGAGGTTTCCGCGAACGGCCGGCCGCGCGAACGGTCGGTGTTCGGGACAGCCGGTCCTCCAGGGCCGGCCGTCGGCCCGCCGGATCCGTCGGTCGCTCGGGGCCCGTCAGCCGTTCGGGCCGTCAGTCGTTGGGGACGGTCTCGTAGCGCGGGGTGTTCTCCTCCATCTGCCGCAGCGCGTCCTTGCGGTCGCGCTTGGACAGCCGGTCGATGTACAGACGCCCGTAGAGGTGGTCGGTCTCGTGCTGGAGGCAGCGGGCGAAATAGCCGGTGCCCCGCACCTTGATCGGCTTGCCCTCGGCGTCCTGGCCGTGGACCACCGCGAAATCGGGCCGCGCCAGCGACGCGTACGCCGTCGGCACGGACAGGCAGCCCTCGTTGGCGTCGTCAAGATGCCGGGCCTCGGGCGGCAGCTCCTCCAGCACCGGATTGCAGACCGCGCCGACATGCCGCACCCCGTCGTCGTCCGGGCAGTCGTAGACGAAGACCTTGAGGTCCACCCCGATCTGGTTGGCGGCCAGGCCCACGCCCTCGGCTGCGCGCTGACTGGCGAACATGTCGTCGATCAGCGCGGCGAGCTTGTCGTCGAACTCCGTCACGTCCTTGCACTCCCGGTGGAGCACCGGATTCCCGACGACGGTGATCGGGCGGACCGTACCGCGCTCGCGGTGCGCCAGCTCGCGCGCCTCCGCGTCCTCCGTGTCCACGACGAACCCGTCCTCCGTCTCCGCCACGGAGGCCCCGCTGTCGATCCGCTGGTCCGTCTCCTGCTGCGCCATGTCCGCAGTACGCCTTCCTCGGTACCCGATGCTGCCTGCACGCCGATACTGCCCGTACGACCACTGTTCGCACGACAACTGTCCGCACGATCGCCGCCCGCGCGGTCGGCGTGCTGTGCGCGATGTGCCCGTACAGCCTAAGGGCAGCGATCCGGAGACAGCGGCGTCCTGTGGATATCCGGACATCGTCCGTTCACGAACATCCGTGCCTGTGGACAACCGCGCCCCGCAGCGGCCCCCGCACACACACCACGGGCGGGCCGACGCAGCTCAGCAGACCTCTTCGAGGTCGCGCCACTCGCGGGTGTCCGGGCTGTCGGCGACCCAGCCGTCGAGCAGGCCCCGCACCAGCCCCGGCGGCGCGGCGATCCCGCACTCGCGCTCGGGCGCCCACAGCTCCCCCGCCGTACGGTGCCCCAGCGGCCCCGGGTGGCCCGGCTCGCTGTGGTCGTGCGGATCGAGATGCTCGCCGTCGCCCTCGGCGCTCGGCATCCGGCTCTCCGAACAGGCCCGGCAGAGCAGCCGTACCGAGGACGACCAGTCCTCCGCGGCGAACCCGGCGTCGGCGGCCAGCCGCTCCAGCGCGTCCCTGTCGTCCTCGGTCGCCGCCTCCAGCAGCACGACCCAGGTGGGTACGGGCGAGGGAGCCCACAGCTCGATCTCGTCGAAGACGGGGTAGGCGCGGGTGGCGCCGTCCGGGCCCGCGGCGGTCGTACGCTCGCCGTTCGGCACGCCGTCGTGCAGGACGACCTCGCCCCAGCGGCGGCCAGACGAGGGCAGCGGGATCGACAGCACCTCGATCCTGGCGGGGTCCAGCCTGCGCCCCCAGACCACCTCGGCCTCGCCCTCGGGCGAGAGGCGGACGGCCGCGCTGCCCAGCTCCATGCCCTCCGGCTCGCCGTTGGCCTCGACGCTGTGCGGATTGCCGGGCACCTTCAGCCCGTACGCCTGCCAGGCGCGGCGGGCCAGCGGCCAGTCCTGGAGCGCGGTGGCGGCGATGCCGACATTCCACCAGTCCGGGGCGCCGGTCTCCTTGTCCAGCAGGGCGACGGCGCGCAGCCCGGCGGCGCGGGCCTGCTCCCAGTCGTGCCGGAACTTGTGCAGCAGGGCCAGATTGAACCAGGACTCCGAGAGCCAGGGCTCCAGATCCGCCGCGCGCGTGAGCAGCGCGCCCGCGTCCTCGTACCGGCCGTCACCGATCAGCGTGAACGCGCGGTCGGTGGCCTGCCGCCACGAGGCGGAGGGCCGATGCCGTACCTTCCCGAAGATCCTCACGATTCCCGCCTGCCGGTCGCTCGGGTCAGTGCCCCCGGACACCTTTTCCTCGACACCCTCTTCTTCGCATCCAACCATGCCCGGTCGGACGCCCGCTCATTACCCATGGGTTACCCGGCCCCACCTGCGGCCGGACCTCCCCGGGACAGCACACGCGCCAGGGCTTCCACCACCTCGGGCTGGTAGTCGTACGCCGTCCCGAGCCGGAGCCGCTCCAGCGCGCCGAGCGGGCCACTCGCAGTGCCACATTCCCCGGTCAGGTCGTCATACGCATTGACGGCGCGGACAATCCGGGCGGGCAGCGGCTGTTCCCGGTACGGATCGGCCTGCCGCTCCACCACGACGGCGACGGCGGCCGGCACTCCGGTCTGACGGACCACCGCGCCGCCGAGCAGGGCGATACGCCGCTGCTCGGCCACCGGCAGCAGGGCCGTGGCGCCCTCGGGCACGGGATCGACGAGCGAGAGCTGCCCGATGTCGTGCATGAGGGCCGCGTACTCCAGGACGGTCAGTTCGGGTCCCGAGAGCCCCAGCTCACGGCCGACGGCACAGCTCAGCTCGGCGACCCTGCGGGCATGCCCGTGGGGCGTGTATCCGGCGATCTCGGTGGCCCGGGCGAGGGAGGCGATGGTCTGGCGGTAGGTGGTCCGTACGGCGGCGTAGCGCCGGAAGGAGAGCTGGGTCAGCAGCAGCGGCACACAGAACACGGGCAGCGCCCAGAGGCCCGCGACCGCGACTCCGAGGGCGATGACCGCCCCGGTGGCGCAGACGGCGGAGCCGATGTGGAGCAGCGCGCGCAGTTCGTCCCGGAGGAGGGGGCCGAAGGGATGGCGGGTACGGGCGCGCACCATCAGGGCGGCGAGGACGGCGTCCCAGAGGGCGGTGAGGACGAGCAGGAGGAGGAGCAGTACGGCGTAGCCGGGGCCGGATCCGAAACGTTCGCGCAGATCGGCCGCGCTGTAGAGGGGCTGGAAGCAGACCGCGGCGAAGCCGACGGTGAGGATCCGTCTGGCCATGTGCCCGAGGCCGGGACCGCGGCCCCTGACGACATGCGGTACGGCGCCGGCGAGCCCGGCCGCGGCGACGACGGCGACGGTCTGGAGGACCCCATGGGTGGCGGGGTGGCCGGCGTTCTCGCCGAGCAGGGCGTACGCGAGTGCCCCTGCGGCACCGAGCGGCGCGGGCTCGCGCTCGCCGGGCGGGGCGCCCCAGCGGGCCAGTTCGCCGATGGCGACGAGGACACCGAAGGCGAGGGCGGCGCGGGGCTCGGCGAGGCCCTGCCACAGGGTCCGTCCGAGCCCGGCGACGGTGACGGCCGCGGCGGTGCCGTACACCCCGACGAGCACGGCCAGGGAGCCGATGTGCCCCGGCCGCTTCCCCGCCCCGGCCCGCGCCCCCGATGCCGCCCGGACGGCGGCCGCGGTCATCTCCGCCCTCCACGCGCGGACCGGCCGGGGGCCTGGGCCTCACGGGGAGGGACGTTTCGGCGCGAGGCCGGGGCGGGGTCGGGGTCGGGGACGACGGCGGCTTGCGCCGGAACGTCGTCCGAGCGAGCGGCCCGGCCCGGGGACTGGGCGTGTGGCTGGGCCTGAGCGTGTACCTGGGCCTGGGCCGACGGGCCGGAAGCAGCCCTGTGCGCGACCGGGGCCGACGGGCCGGAAACGCTCTGGTTGGCGGCCTGGGACAACGAGCCCGAAGCGCTCCGGTGCGTGGCCTCGGACGACGAGCCCGAAGCGGCCTGGGCCAGCGGGCACGAAGCCGCCTGGGCCTCGCCCGGCGGGGCACCCGCCGGGTGCGGGGCCGGAGCCGCCCGGCAGCGCTCCTCGTCCGCCGTCACCTCCGTGCACCAGCCATGGCGGTCCAGCGCCTTCGACAGCGCCCGCACCATCTCCGGGTCGAACTGCGTGCCCGCGCACCGCTCCAGCTCCGCCAGCGCGGCCGGCACCGGGCGGCCCCTGCGGTACGAGCGCGTCGAGGTCATCGCGTCGAAGGCGTCGGCCACGGCCACCACCCGTGCGAACTCCGGGATCCGGTGGCCTTCGAGACCGCAGGGATAGCCCGTGCCGTCGAGGCGCTCGTGGTGGTGGAGGATCGCGGCCCGCGCCTCCCCCAGGAAGCCGATGCCGCGCACCATCTCGTGCCCGTACTCGGGGTGCAGCTCGATCACCCGGCGCTCCTCCGGTGTCAGCGGGCCGTCCTTGCGCAGCACCCGGGTCGGTACGCCGAGCTTGCCCACGTCGTGCAGGATTCCGGCGAACCGGAGGACCTCGATCCGCCTCGGCTCCATGCCCAGCTCATGGGCGATCAGCACGGACGCGTGCCCGACCCGCTCGCTGTGCCCGCGCGTATAGGTGTCCTTGATGTCGACCGCCTGGACGAGCGCCCTGATGGTGGCCTGGTGGGCGGCGCGCTCGCGGTGGTACTGGGCGAAGACCCAGCAGGAGATGTACATGGGCAGGAGGACGAAGAGCGCGGAGACCGGCCCGTACGGACTGCGCCACAGGACCGCCATCATCAGCCCGGCGAGACCGTGGGCGGCGTACGGGGCGAGGGAGCGCAGCAGCAGGCCGCGCCATGCCGTACGCGCGGGAAGGCGTTCCGCGGTGACGAGGATGCCGCCGTCCAGCATGGCCAGCGCCAGACAGAAGGCGAGGGTCCCGGCCGCTGCGGGCAGCAGGACGTACGGGAAGTCGGGCCGCGTCAGCCCGTATCCGCCGCCGCCGAGCGCCACCGGGCCGCCGAACAGCGCCTGGGCTCGCGCCGCCGCCCAGGTGGCGATGGCGAGCTGCGCGGCGCGCCAGATCCGCCGGGCGCTCCTGGGACGCCGCTCGGCCCGCGCGCACAGCGCCCCCGGCACCGCGACCAGCGCGGCGGCCGACGGAGGCAGCAGAAAGGCCGCGGCGAGGAGGACGGGGAAGAACGACCCGGCCACGACCGGCGAGGCGCCATGGACCGAGCCCCCCATGAAGCGCAGGAACCGGCCGCGCGCGGGGGTCTCGCAGAAGGCGTACAGCAGCGCGAGCGGCGCGACCGCCGCCCAGGGAGTGCCGGAACTCAGCGCGGGCCACACACAGGCACCGGCGCAGAGCACAGCCACCAGAATGTACGCGCGCGCCGCACCCGGTATGGCCCTCACGCGTCCCCGCCCCTTCCCGTACCCGCCCGAAACAGACGGTCAGGCTAGCGAGCGGGACGGCGAGGAGCGGCCCAATACCACCGATTAGCACCTTTGGGTGACAAGAGCCGCTATCGGGGAGGCTTGGGCACGCTCGCACGTTCTATGGGCATGTTCCAGTTCGTGCACGCATTCGCGTACTTCTTCGTCACTCCGCGGTGGCGCCCGGCAGATCCGCGCCCGTCCGCGACGGCACGTCATGGTCCGGTACGGCCTGTCCCGACCTGATCAGATCGATCCGCCCCATGACCTTGGCGCGCAGGTCGCTCGGCACGTCGTCCTGCCCGCAGCACCTCTTGACCAGCTTCTTCACGGCCTGCTCAAGGCCGTACTTCTGCAGGCACGGGGAGCACTCCTCGAAGTGCACCTCGAACTTGGCGCAGTCGCTGTCCGGCATCTCATGGTCGAGGAACTCGTAGAGGTGGTCGAGAACCTCGGCGCAATCCGTCTCATGCGGCTCTCCGCAGCTCATGAGTCCGAACCTTTCCGATCGTCCGACGACTCTCCCGCACCCGCCGGTACGAGCCCGCGGTCACGGGCGTAGTCCTCCAGCATGCCGCGCAACTGGCGGCGGCCACGGTGCAGTCGTGACATCACCGTACCGATGGGTGTCCCCATGATGTCCGCGATCTCCTTGTAGGCAAAGCCCTCGACATCGGCGAGATAGACGGCGATGCGGAACTCCTCGGGGATCGCCTGGAGCGCGGCCTTCACATCGGAGTCGGGGAGGTGGTCCAGCGCCTGGGACTCGGCGGAGCGCAGCCCGGTCGACATGTGCGACTCGGCGCGCGCGAGCTGCCAGTCCTCGATCTCCTCCGCGGCACTGCGCTGGGGCTCGCGCTGCTTCTTGCGGTACGAGTTGATGAAGGTGTTGGTGAGGATGCGGTACATCCACGCCTTGAGGTTGGTCCCCTCACGGAACTGGTGGAAGGAGGCGTAGGCCTTGGCGTAGGTCTCCTGTACGAGGTCCTCGGCGTCGGCCGGATTGCGCGTCATGCGCAGCGCGGCCGAGTACATCTGGTCGAGAAAGCCCAGGGCGTCCCGCTCGAAGCGGGCGTTGCGCTCGGCAGCGCTCTCTTCGATGATGTTGCCGTCGTCGGCCCCTGCGTCGGTCCCTGTGACCGGACCCACCTCCTCCAACGCTGTGGTGGGACCGAATGCGGACCCACTCGAATCGGAGAATAGTCGACCTTGCTGCGACGAGGCCTGCCGGTCCGGTCCGCCCACCGCCCGAGCGGGAGCGGTCTTGGCCGCGGACAGCACCGTCCACTCCAGGTCAGCGGCGTCTGAGCGGCGCGGGCAGATGGTCGAACCCATACGACGGACTCCCTCTCCATACTCCGGTGTGCACCAGCGTTCGGCTACTCCCCTAAACATCGGTCCCGCCCCGGGCATTCCCCGGGGGGCGGCAGGGGAGCCGCGAGCCCAGCAAGATCCAAACGAGAGGCCTTAACCCGGGAGCCAGGCCGCGACCCCGTCGGTGAGGATCGTCTGGGCCTCCTCCTGGGAGAGGGGCGCTCTCTTGGGTACGGCGAGGCCATGGTCGCCGTACGGCACCTCCAGCAGGGTGTACGAGCCCTCCGGGAACTCCGCGGGCTTCCCGAAGGCGTCATGGCCGCCCTGGACGACCAGTGTGGGCACCCCGGATTCCAGCAGTTCGGCGGCGCGTGACTTCTCCGGCCGGCCCGGCGGGTGCAGCGGAAAGCTCAGGGCGAGTACGGAGTGCGCCCCCAGCTCGCGCGCCGTACGGCAGGCCACCCGCGCCCCGGCGCTCCGGCCGCCCGCGACAACGGGCAGTCCGGGCCTCTCCAACGCGGGCCAGAGCGCCCGCCAGCCGGTGTCGAGGGTCCTGGGCGCGGGCGCCAGCTTCTTGCCGGCCACCCGCCACGGCTGCTCGACCAGGGCGACGGTCACCCCGAGCGGGGGCAGCGCGGCGGCGAGGGCGCGCAGATCGGGCGCCTCGATCCCGCCGCCGGCGCCATGGCCGGCGGCGAGTACGAGCCGGGGCCGCTCCGTCGCGTACCAAGTGATCCGGGCGTCCCCGGCCGGGGTCCCGACGGTCTCTCGCTTCGGTTCGCTCGTCACAGGGCCATCCTGCCGCGCCGGCGCCGGCGCCCGCGTGCCGCGCACACCGGCGCACACCGTCAGGACCCCGTCGGGACCGCCATCAGGAGCCCGGAAGGCCGTCGGGCCTCAGAAGAGCGTGCTCTCCTCCGGCGCCGCCAGCTCCTCCAGCAGCTCGGGGCCGTTGTTGCGGACATTGCTGACCGCCGTCGTCACCGGATACGCCCGCATCAGCCCGGCCGGCGGCGACGCCAGCAGCTCCCGCAGCTCGTCGGGGTCCGTACGGGCCGGGTCCAGCCAGGAGTCCCAGCGGTCCGGGGTCAGCATCAGCGGCATCCGGGGATGGATCTCGGCCAGCGTCCCGGGCCCGTCGGCCGGGGCCACCGCCAGCGGTGTCTTCTCCGCCTCGGTGGTGATCACCGAGCAGGTCGCCCACCAGGCCAGCGGATGCTCGTCCGGCAGGGTCCGGTCGCGCCAGAACTCGTACAGTCCGGCCATGGCCATCACCGAGCCGTCGGCGGGCGTCACGAAATAGGGCTGCTTGCGCGGCCGCTTCTTCCGGCCCTGCTCCTCCAGCTTCCGCTCGTCGGAGCCGGTGACCCACTCGTAGTAGCCGTCGGCCGGCACGATGCAGCGCCGGGCGAGGAAGGGCCTGCGGAACGACGGCTTCTCGTGCACGGTCTCGGCCCGTGCGTTGATCATCCGGGCCCCGCCCTCGGGGGTCTTCGCCCAGGACGGCACGAGCCCCCACTTCAGTCTGCGGAGCTGACGAACCGGACCGGCCCCCACCGCGTCCTCCTCCGGGGACGCCGGGCGCACCGGACGCTCCAGTACCGCGTAGACCTCCTTGGTGGGGGCCACGTTCCAGTCGGGAGCGAGGGTCTCCTCGGGCTCCCACTTCTCAATGCCGAAGAGTCCCTGAAGATCTTCAGGCCTCCGGCTCGCCGCATACCGTCCGCACATAAGTGCCACACTGCCACGACGCAAACCCACCTGAGGAGCCGCCCGAGAAATGGCCAGCATCGACTCGACCTCTCTCGCCGATCTGTGGGACCGCGTCTTCGGCACCCAGCCCGCGCCGGAGAGCTGGCTGGTGGCCGTGGCCGCCGCCGTGGCGCTTCTGGCGGTCGTACCGCGACCGGTCTGGCGGGTGTCCCGCAACGCGATCACCATCGCGCACGAGGGCGGCCACGGGCTCATAGCCCTGGTCACCGGGCGGCGGCTGGACGGGATCCGGCTGCACTCGGACACCTCGGGCCTGACCGTCAGCCGCGGCAGACCCACCGGACCCGGCATGATCCTCACCGCGGCGGCCGGGTACACCGCTCCCCCGCTGCTCGGCCTCGGCGGCGCCTGGCTGCTCGCCGCGCACCACATCACGCTGCTGCTGTGGCTGGCGACGGCGCTGCTGCTCGCGATGCTGGTGATGATCCGGAACGCGTACGGGGCACTCACCGTGATCGTCACGGGGGCGGCGTTCCTGCTGATCTCCTGGCTGACCGGTCCCGCGGTCCAGTCGGCGTTCGCGTACACCGCTGTCTGGTTTCTGCTGCTCGGGGGCGTGCGCCCGGCGTTCGAGCTCCAGTCCAAGCGCCGCTACGGGGGCGCCGGGGATTCGGACGCCGACCAGCTCGGGCGGCTGACGCGGGTGCCGCCGGTGCTGTGGCTGTTCCTCTTCCACACCGTCTCGCTCTGCTCACTCATCGGCGGCGGGCGCTGGCTACTGGGCTGGTAACTGCCCTGTGCACCGTCTATCACCTTCTCGTTACGCCCTGGTTTCGCCACATTTGATCAAGATACGGGTCGGTCACGAACCACTAAAGTGATGGCCATGACCGAAAGCTCCGTGCAGCCCGCCCTCTGGCCCGCCCCCTACGCGCGCGGGGCCGTCGAAGCGACGGTCACCGTGCCGGGATCCAAGTCGGTCACCAACCGCGCTCTGGTCCTCGCCGCACTGGCCGCCGAGCCCGGCTGGCTGCGCCGCCCGCTGCGCTCCCGCGACACCCTGCTGATGGCCGAGGCCCTGCGCGCCATGGGTGTCGGCATCGAGGAGACCCTGTCGTCCAGCTCCACCGCCGCGGGCGTCCCCGCCCCGGGCGGCGAGGCGTGGCGGGTGATCCCCTCCGGCCTGCACGGCCCCGCGTCCGTCGATGTCGGGAACGCCGGTACGGTGATGCGCTTCCTGCCGCCCGTCGCGACGCTCGCCGACGGCACCGTACGGTTCGACGGCGACCCCCGCTCGTACGAACGCCCGCTGGGCAGCGTCATCCACGCCCTGCGCGCCCTCGGTGCCCGGATCGACGACGACAACCGCGGCGCGCTCCCGCTGACCGTGCACGGCGGCGGCGCGCTGGACGGCGGCCCGGTGGAGATCGACGCCTCGGCGTCCTCCCAGTTCGTCTCCGCGCTGCTGCTCTCGGGGGCGCGCTTCAACCAGGGCGTGGAGGTCCGCCATGTGGGCAAGGTCCTGCCGTCCATGCCGCACATCCGGATGACCGTGGACATGCTGCGCGCGGTCGGCGCCCAGGTCGACGAGCCGGAGACCGGCGGCGAGCCGAATGTCTGGCGGGTCTCCCCCAGCGCCCTGCTCGGCCGCGATCTGACCGTGGAGCCCGATCTCTCCAACGCCCAGCCGTTCCTGGCCGCCGCGCTGGTCACCGGTGGCCGGGTCACCGTCCCTGACTGGCCCGAGCGCACCACACAGCCGGGCGACGCACTGCGCCGGATCTTCACCGAGATGGGGGGTTCCTGCGAGTTCGACATGACGGCGGAGGGCACCTGTCTCACCTTCCGGGGCACCGGCGCGATCCACGGCATCGACGTCGATCTGAGCGAGGTCGGCGAGCTGACCCCCGGTATCGCGGCCGTGGCCGCGCTCGCGGACTCGCCCTCCACCCTGCGGGGCGTCGCCCATCTGCGGCTCCACGAGACGGACCGGCTGGCCGCGCTCACCAAGGAGATCAACGAGCTGGGCGGCGATGTCACCGAGACCGCGGACGGTCTGCACATCCGCCCGCGCCCGCTGCACGGCGGGGTGTTCCACACGTACGACGACCACCGCATGGCCACGGCGGGCTCGATCATCGGGCTGGCCGTCGAAGGGGTACGGATCGAGAACGTCGCGACGACCGCCAAGACACTGCCCGACTTCCCGCGGATGTGGACCGACATGCTCGCGGGAGCGGGAGCCTGACGGCATGCGGCGCTACGGCAAGAACCCCGACGAGGACGACATCCGCACCCGCCCCAACCCCAAGGGCAACAGGCCGCGTACGCATATCCGCCCCAAGCACGAGGACGCCTCCGAGGGCATGGTCCTGACCGTGGACCGCGGCCGGCTCACCTGTCTCGTCGAGGACCGGACCGTACTGGCGATGAAGGCGCGCGAACTGGGCCGCAAGGCGGCCGTGGTGGGCGACAGGGTCGGTCTGGTCGGTGATCTGTCGGGCAAGAAGGACACCCTGGCGCGGATCGTACGGATCGAGCAGCGCAGCTCGGTGCTGCGGCGCACGGCGGACGACGACGATCCGTACGAGCGTGTGGTCGTCGCCAACGCCGACCAGTTGGCCATCGTCACCGCGCTCGCCGATCCCGAGCCGCGCCCCCGGCTGATCGACCGCTGTCTGGTCGCGGCGTTCGACGGCGGTCTGGAGCCGCTGCTCGTACTGACCAAGTCCGATCTGGCCGCGCCGGACGAACTGCTGGAGACCTATCGCACCCTGGGCATCCGTCATGTGGTCACCCGCCGCGACGAGTTGGCGAGCGGTCACGCGGCCGATCTCGTACGGGAGCATCTCGACGGGCGGGTCACCGCCTTCGTCGGCCACTCCGGCGTCGGCAAGACGACCCTGGTCAACGCCCTCGTACCGGAGGAGCGCCGGCGCAGCACCGGCCTGGTCAACGCGGTCACCGGCCGCGGCCGGCACACCACCACCTCGGCGCTGGCACTGCCGCTGGAGAAGGGCGACGGCTGGGTGATCGACACCCCGGGCATCCGCTCCTTCGGACTGCACCATGTCGATCCGTCCCGGGTCATCCTCGCCTTCCCCGATCTGGTGCCCGGTACGGAGGACTGCCCCCGGGCCTGCGGGCACGACGAACCGGACTGCGCGCTCGACGCGTGGGTGGCCGAGGGGCACGCCGATCCGGCGCGGCTCTACTCACTGCGGCGGCTTCTGGCCACGCGCGAGCGGCGCGAAGGCGACTGACGCGCACACGTTTGCGATCCCCTGGCGCTGGTAAGGGCATAATCACGTCCGGCCGGACAGGGCGGTCAGCGGTCGTGAAGCAGTCACGGACACGGGGAGGCCTTTGACATGGCGTGGCTGCTGGTGGTCGTCGCCGGACTCCTGGAGACGGGGTTCGCGGTCTGTCTCAAGCTCTCCCACGGCTTCACCAGGCTCTGGCCGACCGTCGCCTTCGCCGCCTTCGCCCTCGGCAGCTTCGGCCTGCTGACGCTCTCTCTGAAGAAGCTCGACGTCGGTCCCGCCTACGCGGTCTGGACCGGCATCGGCGCGGCGGGCACGGCGATCTACGGCATGATCTTCCTCGGCGACGTGGTCTCGACGCTCAAGCTCGTGTCGATCTCCCTGGTGATCATCGGAGTCATCGGGCTCCAGCTCTCGGGCTCGGCGCACTGAGCGGTACGGGCGGGGGCACGGGCAGCGGAGCTGTGACGGCGGTACGGACCAGCGGGCCCACGGATTCGCCGCCGGGCGCGACGAGATGGGCGAGGGCGAGCCGTACGGCCAGCTCGCAGCGGTACAGCAGCTCGGCCCGCCCGGCAGCGGGCCGCGGATGGTCCGCCCGGCTCTGCTCCATCCGGCTCCGCGCCAGCGCCGCCGCGGATCTGTCCCGTACGAGTGCGACCAGGTCACCGGTCGCGGGCGGTCCCGCGTCGGCGCGGCGCTGGGCCGGTACGCCGGACGGCTGGGCGGTGATCCGTACCGGACCGGGGGCGGGCAGCCACTCCCCCCAGCAGCCGGTGAGCAGCGCGCGCAGCAGGGGTCTCGCCCGCGCCTCGGCCACGGTCCATTCGGCGATGCCGACCAGCCGGTCCACGGTGTCCGCCCGCTCGTTCAGCCGGCGCTCCACCCCGCGCAGATAGAGATCGACCTCGCGGCGCAGGAGGGCGCGGGCGAGCCCCTCCTTGCTGCCGAACTCGTTGTAGAGGGTCTGCCGGGAGACTCCGGCGGCCGAGGCCACATCGACCATTCTGACGGCCGACCAGGGCAGCTCACGGAGCGCCGAGAGACCGGCATTTAGTAGGGCTTCACGCGCAGTAGGCATCGTCGCCTCCGGGGCCGTGCGGCTCTGCGCTCAGAGTTGACGGGCTGTCGACGGCTGTCAAGGCCCCCGGCGCGGGCCCGCGCGGCATTGGCTACTTCGGTGCCCCTCCCGGCACCGTTCGCCCCGTCACGACACCCGGCACGCTCGCGCCGTTACGGGTCCCGTGGCCGGGTCCCGCCCCTGGTGGATACTGTGACGACCATGCCCGATTACCACGATGATCTGCGTCTCGCCCATGTCCTCGCGGACGCCGCCGACGCCGCGACCATGGACCGTTTCAAGGCCCTGGACCTCAAGGTCGAGACCAAACCGGACATGACCCCGGTGACCGAGGCCGACAAGGCGGCCGAGGAGCTGATCCGTGGAAACCTCCAGCGGGCGCGGCCGCGGGACGCGATCCTGGGCGAGGAGTACGGCATCGAGGGCACCGGTCCGCGGCGCTGGGTCATCGACCCCATCGACGGTACGAAGAACTATGTGCGCGGGGTGCCCGTCTGGGCGACGCTGATCTCGCTGATGGTGGCCGCCGAGGGCGGGTACGAGCCGGTCGTCGGCGTGGTGTCGGCGCCCGCGCTGGGCCGCCGGTGGTGGGCGGCGAAGGGCGGGGGCGCCTATACGGGCCGGAGCCTCTCCTCGGCGACCCGGCTGCGGGTCTCCAAGGTCTCGCGGGTCCGGGACGCGTCGTTCGCGTACTCCTCGCTGAGCGGCTGGGAGGAGCAGGGGCGGCTCGACGGCTTCCTCGATCTGAGCCGGGCCTGCTGGCGCACCCGCGGCTATGGCGACTTCTGGCCGTACATGATGGTCGCCGAGGGTTCGGTGGACATGTGCGCGGAGCCGGAGCTGTCCCTGTGGGACATGGCGGCGACCACGATCGTCGTCCAGGAGGCGGGCGGCAGCTTCACGGGGCTGGACGGACGGCCGGGGCCGCACAGCGGCAATGCGGCGGCGTCGAACGGGATCCTGCACGAGGAGCTTCTCGGCTATCTCAACCAGCGCTACTGATACCGGCTGCTGATACCGACCGCTGGCACTGGCTGACTGTTCGCCGCCGGCTGCTTGCCGTCGGCTGACTGCCGCCAGCCACTCGCTGCCGACGCCTCGACGTCCGGCGCTCGTGGCCGGTTCCAGGGGCGTTTGTCGGTTTTCCGCGCGCCCCCGCGCTCACCTCCCCCGCCCCCTTGTTGACTGGGGACAAGAGTGTCACTCTGAAAGTCCCCCCACTTGTGAACTTGTGAATTGTTTCTCACAAGGCCCCCCAACGGCCGGAGGGGCCCACGAGACGGTTCGCCAAGGAGGTGTCCCCGCCCCATGCTCGTCCGTGACGCCATGAGTTCGGTGGTACTGACCATCGGGCCCACGCATACGCTCCGCCAGGCGGCCCGGCTGATGTCGGCCCGCCGCGTCGGTGCCGCCGTCGTCCTCGACCCCGACCACTGCGGTATCGGCATTCTCACCGAACGCGACATCCTGAACTCGGTCGGTGCGGGCCAGAGCCCCGACACCGAGACCGCCTGTACCCACACCACCAACGATGTCGTCTTCGCCGCGCCGTCCTGGACGCTGGACGAGGCCGCCGCGGCGATGTCGAGCGGCGGGTTCCGCCATCTGATCGTGCTGAACGACCAGGAGCCGGTCGGCATCGTGTCCGTACGCGACATCATCCGCTGCTGGGCGCCGGACCGGCGCGAGGCGGCGGTCCTGGCCGGCTGACGCGGCCGCCCGGTCGGCCGACGCGCCGTTCCGGTTGCCGGGGTACGGGGGTGTACGGGCACACGGCAGAAGAGGCCGGGTCCCGAAGGACCCGGCCCCGTTCCGTTCCGGCAAGAGACCTCAGCCGCGGAGGGCCTGGACCGCGGCCTCCAGCCGCTTGCCGAAGTCACCGTCCGCCTGGCGGAAGTTGTTCACCGCGCGCTCGGCGATGTCGTCGCGTGACACCTTGGAGATGAAGCCGGCCAGATTCTCGATCAGCCGCCCCTTCTCGTCCTCGGACATCAGCCGGTAGAGATTGCCGGCCTGGACGAAGTCATTGTCCTCGGCGTGGCTCGGCGCCTCGTGGTTGCCGGTGGCGCCGCTCACCGCGACCGGCTGCCAGAGCGGCCTGTCCGTCTGGAACGGGCCGCCGAAGCTGTTCGGCTCGTAGTTCTTGGCGCCCTTGTGGCGGCCGTCGTACAGGAAGCCGTCCCGGCTGTGGTTGCGCGCCTCGGTGGCGTGGGGGCGGTTCACCGGCAGATGGTCGGCATTGATACCGACGCGGTAGCGGTGGGCGTCGCCGTACGCGAAGAGCCGGCCCTGGAGCATCTTGTCCGGGGACGGACCGATGCCCGGCACGAAGTGCGCCGGCGAGAAGATGGACTGCTCGACCTCGGCGAAGATGTTCTCCGGGTTGCGGTTCAGCTCCAGCTTGCCGATCTCGACCGGCGGGTAGTCCTCGTGCGGCCAGACCTTGGTCAGGTCGAACGGGTTGAAGCGGTACGTCGCCGCGTCCGCCGTCGGCATGATCTGCACCTGGACCGTCCAGGACGGGAAGTCACCGCGCTCGATGGACTCGCGCAGATCGCGCTGGTGCGAGTCCGGGTCCTCGCCCGCGAGCACCGCGGCCTCGCCCGAGGTCAGGTTCCTGATGCCCTGGTCGGTCTTGAAGTGGTACTTGACCCAGAAGACCTCGCCGGCCTCGTTGCTCCACTGGTACGTGTGGGAGCCGTACCCGTTCATGTGGCGCAGCGTCGCCGGGATGCCGCGGTCACCGAAGAGCCAGGTCACCTGGTGGGTGGACTCGGGCGACAGACCCCAGAAGTCCCAGACGTTGTCCGCCTCCTGCGAGCCGGTGTACGGGTCGCGCTTCTGGGTGTGGATGAAGTCGGGGAACTTGATGGCGTCCTTGATGAAGAACACCGGGGTGTTGTTGCCGACGAGGTCGTAATTGCCCTCCTCGGTGTAGAACTTCAGCGCGAAACCGCGCGGGTCGCGCACGGCGTCGGCCGAGCCGAGGCTGCCCGCGACGGTGGAGAAGCGCAGAAACGTCTCGGTCTGCTTGCCGACCTCGGAGAGGAACTTCGCGCGCGTCCACCGCGTGACATCGCGGGTCACCGTGAACGTGCCGTACGCGCCGGCACCCCGCGCGTGCACGATGCGCTCCGGGATGCGCTCACGGTTGAAGTGCGCGAGCTTCTCCAGCAGCGCCTGGTCCTGGACCAGCACGGGACCACCGACGCCCGCGCTCTCGCTGTTCTGGTTGTCGGCGACCGGTGCCCCGGCCTCCGTGGTGAGCGGTCCCTGCGTCACGTGCGCCTCCTGCGTCATCTGCCGCCAGTCCTGTCCCTTGGCGTGTACCGTGACCGATCCTACGATGGACATTGTCTAAGTCAAGCATCCATCCAAACTCATACACGCCCCGTGTCTGAACCCCCTCACTGTTAGGCTTGTCGTCATGAGTGACCTGTTGGAACGGCTTCGCGGACGTGGCTGGCGCATGACGGCGCAGCGGCGTGTTGTCGCCGAGGTCCTCGACGGGGACCATGTCCACCTCACGGCCGACGAGGTGCACGCGCGCGCCGTCGCGCGGCTGCCGGAGATCTCCAGGGCGACCGTCTACAACACTCTGGGCGAGATGGTCATGCTCGGCGAGGTGCTGGAGGTGTCGACGGACCGCCGTGCCAAGCGGTACGACCCGAACGCGCACCGGCCGCACCACCACCTGGTCTGCGCCCGGTGCGGCACGATCCGTGATGTCCGGCCCACGGGCGATCCGCTGGCCGATCTGCCGGACGCGGAGCGCTTCGGCTTCACGGTCTCGGACGTCGAGGTGACCTACAGAGGCACCTGTCCGGACTGCGCCTCCGGCTGAGAACGCCCACACCCGAGGCCCCAGGCCCGAAAAACCCGCGAGGCCCGGAAAGCACGTGAGAGACCGGAAAACACCTGAGGCCCGGAACTCTTTCGAATTCCGGACCTCAGGTTTCAGTAGCGGGGACAGGATTTGAACCTGCGACCTCTGGGTTATGAGCCCAGCGAGCTACCGAGCTGCTCCACCCCGCGTCGGTGAACGCAACATTACGTCACGCCCGCCGAGCGGTGCAAATCCCTTACGGGTCAGGCCGTCAGCTCCTGGTGGAGCGCCTCGCGCAGCCGTGCCGCGCGCTCCGCCACCTCGGCCGGGCCCAGCTCGACGGCGCGCGCGCACCAGCGCTGGCCCTCGGTCAGCTCGCCCCGGCGCGCGGCGAGCAGCGCCAGCCGCAGCGCGGCCCGGCCGTGCCCGTCCCGCGCGGCCCGGCCCCACCACTGAGCGGCCTCCCGCTCACCGCCCTCGCGCGCGAGGAGCAGTCCCAGATTGAACGCGCCGTTGCGGCTGCCCGCCTCGGCGGCCAGCCGGTACCAGCGCGCGGCGTCCTCGATGTCCCCGCGGGCGGCGGCGAGCATGCCGACGCGCACCTGGGCCCTGCGATGCCCCTGCTCGGCGGCCCGCTCGTACCACTGCTCGCACTCGCTCTTCACCGTGTGCGGCTCGCCGAGCGCGGGCGGTCCGGGCGGCGGCCTGCGCGAGTCGAGCAGGGTGGCCAGCCGGAACGCGGCCTCGGGGCTGCCGCCGCCGGCCGCGCAGCGCAGATGGCGCTCGGCCGACCGCTCGTCGCCGTCCCGCAGGCAGGCGATACCGACCTGGAGGGCCGCCTCGGTGTGACCCGCGGCGGCGGCCCGCTCGTACCAGCGCAGGGCCGCACCGTCGTCCGCGCGGCCCGCGTGCAGGATGCCCAGGTTGAACGCGGCGTCCACGCTGCCCGCTTCGGCTGCCTTGGAGAACCAGGGCTCGGCCCCCGTCGCGTCGTCGGCCTGGAGCAGCAGGACGGCGAGCGCGTTGGCGGCCTCGCGGTGGCCCGCGTAGGCGGCGCGGCGGTACCACTGCTCGGCCTGGACGGTACGGTCCTGGGCGGCGCAGAGCAGCCCGAGGTTGTACGCGCCGTTGACATCGCCCGCGTCCATCGCGGCGCGGTACCAGCGCTCGGCGGTCTGCGGCTCACCATGGGCGGCGTGCAGTGCGCCGAGGGCGTTGGCGGCGTTGCCGTCGCCCTCCTGCGCGGCGCGCAGCCACCAGATGGCGGCGCTCTCCTCGTCACCGGCGTCCCGCAGCAGGAAGCCGAGGGCGCAGGCGGCCCGTGCCTCGCCGTCCTTGGCGGAGGTCAGATACCAGCGGCCGGCCTCCTTCAGCTCACCACGCTTCTCCAGGATCGCGCCGAGGTTCAGGGCGGCCTTGCGGTGGCCGCGTGCGGCGGCCTGCCGGTACCACTGGGCGGCCTCGCCGAGGAGCGAGGACGGGGAGGCGGCGGGCGCTTCGGTGTCCGCGCCCACGCCCGCGCCCACGGCCCTGCCCGCGCCGGTACCCGTACGCAGGCGTACGCCCGTGCCCGTACCCGTACCCGTGTCGACGCTGATACGGGGGCCGCTCCGGCCCGTTCCGGTCCGGTGGCTTCCCGTGACGCCGCGGTGAACAGCTCCGGCAGGACCACGATGAACACGCTGAACCGCTCCGGCGCGCGCCGCCTCGCGGGCGCGGCGCTCCAGCGCCCTGGCGAGCCGGTACGCCGCCTCGCGGTGGCCCTGCTCGGCGGCGGCCCGCAGCCACTGCTCGGCCCCGGAGTCGCCGCGGTGCTCCAGCAGATCGGCGAGGGCATAGGCGCCGAGGGCATGCCCCTGCTCGGCGGACTGGCGCAGCCAGTACTCGGCGGCCGGCTCGTCGCCCAGCTCACGGTGGTGGCGGCCGAGCGCGTGGGCAGCCGCGGCGGATCCGGCGACAGCGGCGACACGCCACCAGCCGGCCGCCTCCTCCGGGTAGCCGCGCTGATGCAGCAGCACACCCAGATTGTTGGCGGCGGCGCGGTCGCCCTCGGCGGTCGCGGCCCGCAGATACCGCTCGGCTCCGTCGAGATCGCCGCGGCGCAGCAGCAGGGCACCGAGCACGCTCATCGACGCGATGTCCCCGGCGTCGGCCGCCCGGCGGTGGCGCGCCTCGGTCTCGGCGTCGGCGGTCTCCTCCGCGCCGGCCGCCCTCGGGGCGTCGGCGGCAGCAAGAGAATCCGCGGCGTTCGCGGTGTCGGCCGCGTCCGCCGCATGACGCTGCACAAACCGCCCTGTCTCCAACAGAGTTGTCCTATCCCCCATAATTTCCATCGTCGCACCACCTGCCACCCGCGTACAGCAGGTATATCGCGACCCACAAGGTCACTTCAGCGTTTTGTCGACATGCCCACAGAGAGACAAGTCAAACACGCCTGGGCGCAACTCCCACGCCTTGAAACGCAGTTCGATCGGATGCAGTTGCCGGACATACGTCAAGGGCCCGGATCCTGTTGGATCCGGGCCCTTGACTTCGCGTAGCGGGGACAGGATTTGAACCTGCGACCTCTGGGTTATGAGCCCAGCGAGCTACCGAGCTGCTCCACCCCGCGTCGTTGTGTCCCAACCGTACCACGGGGTGGAGTGATGCCTGCTCAGCCGCTGTTGCCGCCCCCGTCCTCGGCCCCGCCGGCACCTGCGGCGGCGGCCCGCTGGAGGGCGTCCTGGAGGGCTTCCTGCGCCTTGCCGTACGCCGTCCAGTCCTGCTCCTTGAGCGCCGCCTCGCCGTCGTCGTACGCCTTCTGCGCGTCCGCGATGGCCTGCTGGAGCGCCGAGTCACCGGTCGCCGGCGGCGGGTTGGTCTCACCGGTCGGCGGTGGTGTCGTCGCCGGCGGCTCGGAACTCTCCTCGCCGAACACGGCGTTGAGCGCCTCGGACAGGCTGTCCTTGAAGACGGGCTTGCCTCCGTAGGAGACGGCCACCTTCTTCAGCAGCGGATAGTTGGCGCTGCCGCCCCGCGCGTACACCGGCTCGATGTAGAGGAAGCCGCCTTCGAGCGGAACGGTGAGCAGATTGCCGTACTCGATGTCCGAGTCGGTGCCTCTCAGGTTCCTGACGAACTCGGCGACTTCGGGCACACCGTTCAGCTCGCTCTGCACCTGCTGCGGGCCCTGGACGGTCGATGTCACTCTCAGGACTCTGATCGTGCCGTAGTCCGTGCTGGTGGCGTCGGCGTCCACCGCCATGAACGCGCCCAGGTTCGGGCGCCCGTTGGGCGTGAACGTGGTCGTCAGCGAGAACTTCTGATCGTCCTGCCCCGGCATCTTGAGGCTCAGATAGTACGGCGGGACCGCACTGCTGTCCTTGTTGGTCGGGTCGTTCGGCACCTGCCACGCGTCACTGCCGCTGTAGAACTGCGCGGGGTTGGTGACGTGGTAGCGGGTGAGCAGCTCGCGCTGCACCTTGAACATGTCCTGCGGATAGCGGAGATGGGCCAGCAGCTCGGGCTTGATCTGGTCCCGCGCCTTCACCGTGCCGGGGAAGGCCTTCATCCAGGTCTTGAGGACCGGGTCCTCGGTGTCCCACTGGTACAGGTCGACCGTGCCGTCATAGGCGTCGACGGTGGCCTTCACCGAATTCCGGATGTAGTTGACCTGGTTCTGCTGGGCGACGACCGCGCGCTGGTTGTCGGTCAGCGAGTCCTCGGTGGTGTCGCCGAGCGTCGTACGGGACGCGTACGGATAGCCGTTCGTCGTCGTGTACGCGTCGATGATCCACTTGATACGGCCGTCGACCACGGCGGGATACGCGTCGCCGTCGATGGTCAGCCAGGGCGCGACCGCCTCGACGCGCTCCTTGGGCGTGCGGTTGTAGAGGATCCGCGAACCGTCGCCGATGGCGCCGGAGTAGACCATCTGCGGCTCGCTGAAGGCCACCGCGTACGCCGCGCGGTTCAGCGGATTGGAGAGATCGACTCCGCTCCTGCCCGCGTAGCTGGTGGTCTTCTCGCCGTTCTTCTCGTAGTCCAGCTCCTTCTGCGGGCCGCCCACGATCGAGTACTGCTCGGTCTTCTCGCCGTAGTAGATCCGCTGCTCGTACTCGCCGAGCCGGCCGGACGTCGGCAGGCCCGACTCGGTGAAGTCGGGGGCGCCGACCGTGCCCTGGTTCTCGTCCGTCACCGTGTTGGTGCCCTTGGACGCGATCACTCCGTACCCGTGTGTATACGTGAAGTGGTCGTTGATCCAGTTGCGCTTCGGGATACCCGTGATGTTCAGCTCGCGCAGACCGACCACCGTGTCCTGCGGCTTGCCGTCGGTACCGGTGTACCGGTCGACGTCCAGCGTGGCGGGGAACTGGTAGTACTTACGCTCCTGCTGCAACTGCTGGAACGCGGGCGAGACCACATTGGGGTCGACGAGCCGGTAACTCGCGGCGGCGTCGGCCGCCTTGCGCTGGTCGGACTTCTTCTCGGGGTCGCCCTTGCCGCCGTAGTCCTGCACATCGGCGTCGTCGATGCCGTACGCCGCGCGCGTCGCGTCGATGTTCTTCTTGATGTACGGCGCTTCCTTGGCCTGCTCGTTCGGCTGGACCTGGAACTTCTGCACGATCGCCGGGTAGAGACCGCCGATCAGGATCGCCGACAGCACCATCAGACCGAAGCCGATCATCGGAAGCTGCCACGTGCGCCGCCAGAGCGTCGCGAAGAACAGCAGGGCGCAGATGACCGCGATGAAGAAGAGGATCGTCTTCGCCGGGAGATAGGCGTTGGCGTCGACATACCGCAGCCCGGTCCAGTTCCCCGCCGCCTTGAAGTCGCTGGACTTGACGGCCAGGCCGTACCGGTCGAGCCAGTACGCCACGGCCTTGAGCGAGACGAAGACGCCGATCAGCACGGAGAGGTGCCCGGTGGCGGCGCCCGTCGCGCGCGCGCCCGGGCTGGTGATCCGCAGCCCTCCGTACAGATAGTGGGTCAGCGCGGCGGCGATCAGCGACAGCACCGCGGCGGCGAAGCCGAAGGCGAGCAGAAAGCGGAACCACGGAAGATCGAACGCGTAGAACGACACGTCCATCTTGAACTCGGGGTCCTTCTGCCCGAACGGCACTCCGTTGACCCACATCAGCCAGGTGCGCCACTGGCCGGAGGCGGAGGCGCCGGCGATCAGCCCGACCAGCGCGGTGATCGCCAGGAGCACCCACTTCTTGTACGGGGCGATCCCCATCCGGTACCGGTCGAGGTTCTGCTGCTCCATGGACATCGCGCTCAGCGGCGGGCGGAGCCGGTGCGCCAGCCAGATGTTCAGGCCGACGGCGAGGGCCATCACCAGCCCGAAGACGGCGAACAGGCCGACCTTGGTCCAGAGCGTGGTGGTGAAAACCGATGAATATCTCACCGAGCGGTACCAGAGCCAGTCGGTCCAGAACCCCGCGAACATGACGAAGAGCATGGCCAGCACGGCCAGCACCCCCAGCGTCATGAGCAGGGTCCGGGCGCGACGGGACGGCCGGCCCACTCTGATCCGTGGCCCGGTCGGGCCTCCGCCGCGGTCCGGCATCTGGAAAGCCAACGTGCGCACCTCGAAGTTCGCGGTCGTGTGTCTCAGCGGGCCAGGTGTCCCACTGGGTAAAGCTGGGCCCCGCGATCGTAAGGGCCCACTCATGCAACTTACTGAGGCTTTACCTAGTTCCCACACCGGGGTCCGGAGGAGGCAGGATATTGGCCATGTCCAATGTCACTCCCTCAGGCACTCCCATGGCCGCCGGCCCGCTGACCCGCGCGGTGCTCGAAATCGACGAGTACGCGTCGGGGCTCGGCTGGGACCAGCCCGCCCGGCTCTTCGCGCTCGTCGACACCGCGCGCCTGCGCACCGACGAACCGGAGCTGGCGGCCCAGCTCGGGCTCGACGACGGCGGGTCCGTCGCGCCGCTCACCCCGATCGAACAGGACGAGATCCCGTCCGGCACCCCGCTGGACGAGTTCCTCGCCACCATCGCGTGGCCCGGCGCGGTGACCGGCTGCGCGATGACGGTGGAGCGGCTGATGCTGCCGCCGTCGGCGGAGGCGTCCGTACCGGACGGGCTCGACGACGCCGGGCTCGCCTCGTGGGTCTCCGCCCATCCGGACCGTCAGGAGGTACGGATGACCGTCGCCGTGCTGCGTGACGGCGCCCGGGAGTCGGCGCTGCGGCTGCGCGAGAAGGACTCGCCGAGCGAGGTGCTCACCGGGTCGGGGCTGGTGCCGGGACTGGCGGAGGCGCTGGCGGCGACCTTCGAGGCGTAGGGGCGGTGTCTTGTCGATCAGCCTGACAAGATCGGCAAGACGCCTGCTAGTCCAGGGGGCAGGCCCGTTCGAGGTGTGATCCGGGCCTGCCCGATGTCATCCGTCCCGCGTACCGGGGCCGGTCAGCCTGCCGAGCAGCTCGGCAGGCCGGCCGTGTCCCCGTTGCGAATCCTGTTCAGCGACTTCCTGGCGTCGTCGATGGTCTTCACCTTGACGAGGGTGAGGCCGGCGGGGATGTCGGAGGCCGCCGCCGCGCAGTTCTGCTCCGGGGTGAGGAAGTACTCGGCGCCCGCGCCGCGCGCGCCGACCAGTTTCATCTCGATGCCCCCGATGGGCCCGACCTGTCCCTCGTCGTCGATCGTGCCCGTACCGGCGACGAACTTGCCGCCCGTGAGCGGGCCGGGCGTGAGTTTGTCGACGATGCCGAGCGCGAACATCAGCCCGGCGCTGGGCCCGCCCACATCCGCGAGCTTGATGTCGACGTTGAACGGGAAGGTGTGGTCGGTCCCGGCCTGGATGCCGACGACCGCCCGGCCGCCGTCCTCGGCCTTCTGCGTGGTCACCGTGACCCGCTCGGTGCCCTCGGGTTCCTTGCCCGCCTTCTCCGCCGCCTTGGCGTCCGCGGCGGGGACGATGCTGAAGACGACGTCCTCACCGGGCTTGTGCTTGGTGACGAGCCGGGCGACATCGGCGGGCTGGCGCACCGGCGAACCGTCCACCTGCTTGATCACATCGCCCGCGTGGAGCGTGCCCTCGGCGGCTCCGTCCTTGATGACGGAGGAGACGACGGTCCGCGAGGAGACCGGGATGTCCAGTTCCTTCAGGGCGGCCACCTTGGCGCTCTCCTGGGACTGGCTGAACTCCTCGGCGTTCTCCTGGGTGGACTGCTCCTCGGTCTTGCCGTCCGGATACAGGGTGTCGTGCGGCACCACGACACTGTCGTGTGCCAGCCAGCCGTACACCGCCTCGACGATGTTCATTTTGTAGTCCGCACCGGTGACCCTGACCGTCGTCATATTGAGATGGCCCGAGGTCGGATAGGTCTGGTGACCGGAGATCTGGAGTACCGGTTCTCCACCTGCGTCGCCGAGGGTGTTCACCGTCGGTCCGGGGCTCATTTCCGAGTACGGCACTGTGATGAGCACACCCGCGCAAAGCAGCGCGATAAGGACGAGGGTGGAGGCGAGCATCGTCGCGGTGCGGCGTGGCATGGAACGACAGTACGGTAAGGGTCCCTCTGTGCACCGCTGGGGCCGTCCGTACGGGGCTGCGCGGGGATCGCGTAGCGAATGCGTACGGGCGGCTTGCGCGGCTGCCGGTGTCAGAACCGGCCCGAACCGGAGTGCGCCCTCTCCATCGCGTCGCGGAACCGGGCGTACCCGTTCAGCTCGGCTATGTCCCCGATGGTTCGATCCCTTGAGGCCCAGCTTCCCCATATCGCCGCGCCTATCGCGGCGAAAAGCGGAATCAGCAACCAGGCTAGTACGGCCATACCGACCTCCCGACCTACATGAGCGACCGCAAACTGACCGATCAGCAGATTAACCATCTGCTGAGACAACGCTGCTGGCAGGGGTGCGGTTACGCAAATCGGGCCGTACACGACTGACCAGGTTTCAGAACCACCGCGCCTCTTGAAGAAGCGCTCTCAGGGGGATGTCGGGCCGCTATGCGCCGACCCATTCCTCGGTGCCGTCCGAGAACTTCTGGTGCTTCCAGATCGGCACCTCGTGCTTGAGGTCGTCGATCAGCTTGCGGCAGGCTTCGAACGCCTCGCCCCGGTGCGGGCAGGAGACGGCGACAACGACCGCCAGATCTCCGACCTCCAGATCGCCCACTCGGTGGACGGCGGCCAGCGCGCGCACCGGATAGTCGGCGGCGACCTTCTCCGCGACACGGCGCAGTTCCGCCTCGGCCGTGGGGTGGCACGAATAACCGAGGGTGTCCACATCGGCGCCCCCGTCGTGGTTGCGCACCGTACCGACGAAGAGCGCCGTACCGCCCGCGGCGTCGTCCCCGACCGCGCGGAACACCTCGTCGACGGTGAGGGGGGTGTCGCGGATCGCCAGCAGCCTGATGGGGTCCTGCGCCGCCTGCTCGCCCGGGTGGGAATGCGTGCTCGCCATGGACCCATCGTGCCGTACACCACTGACATCCCGGAACGGCGCCTCCGGTCCCGCGGCCTCTCGACGGGTCCGTGCAGCTCGACGAGTCCGTACAGCTCGACGGTCAGTGCAGCACCGCGGAGCCTCGTACGGCCCGTGGCGCCGCGCTCCTCACCGTCCCCGGCGTGCCTTGCGGGCCCGTCGTACCAGTGCCGCCGTACCGAGCAGCGCCACCGTCGCGCCCGCCGCGCCCGCCGCCGTGGCGTCCTTGCGGCCGAGCCTGCGGCCCACGACCGTGTGCCGGCCCTCGACCTCCTCCAGCAGCGCGGCGAGCACCGCCTCGTTGGTCCACCTGGGCCGCCAGCCCGCGTCGTGGAGCCTGCTGACGCTGACCACCCAGGGGTGCATGGTGTACGCGAGATCGCCGGCCGGAGAGGGCGTGAGACCGATCCTGTGCAGCCTCGCGGCGGCCCCCAGGGCGACCGCGGAGGGCAGCTCCATCCGGCGGATGCCGCTCAGCTCCTCGACCTCCTCCTGTTCGAGCCAGCCGTCGCAGCCGACCGCGAACTCCCCGTCCGCCTTTTCGAGCGCGGCGTACTCCAGGGCGCTGACCAGGTCCTCGACATGGCAGAACTGCCAGGTGGGCCGGGATCCCGCGACGACCAGCAGCCTCGGCGACTCGAAATAGCGGGTGAGGGCCGTGTCCGTACCGCCGACCAGGACGGCGGGCCGTACGACCGTCACATTCAGGCCGGGGTGCGCGCGGGGCGCGCGGCGGCCCAGCCGTTCGATCTCCAGCAGATCGCCGACGCCCGTGGCCTCTGCCGTGGCGCGCAGTTCGGCGTCCTCGGAGAGCGGGATGTCGTTGTCGGGAAGCGCGCCGTAGACCATGGCCGAGGTGCACAGCACCACCCGGTGGACGCCCGCCGCGGCGGCGGCCGTGAGCACGGTCTGGGTACCGCGCACGTTGTACGCCGTACGGGCGGCGGGGTCGGTCTCCAGATCGAGGTCGAGCGCCAGATGCACCACCACGTCCGCACCGCGCAGCTTCTCCGCGATGGCCGGGTCGCGGACGTCGAGGATGTGCCACTGCGCCTCGGAGACCTCGCCCCTGCGCTCGTCGATGGCGATGACCTGCTTGATGTCCTCGGAGTCGGCGAGGCGCCGGGTGAGCAGGTCGCCGACGCCCGAGGCGGCGCCGGTGACCGCGACGACGGGGCCGCGGGACGAGTGCGTGGTCGGGCGGTTTCGCGCTGCGCGAACCTGCGGATCTGGGGAACTCACCGGGCGTCTCCAGCGGTTGTCTTCAATACGTACGTGAATGACGCGTACGTACCAGGTGACGTCCATCCTGCCGCAGGCCACAGGCCGGCGGAGCACCGAGCCCGGAAGCCGGCCGGGTGTCGGAGGCGGTACCACACTCGTCCGCCCGGTCCCGCTTAGGCTGGGTGGTGTAGTCGGGCAGTCGCCGCCGGCGGACGCCGGTGGCCCTACGAGCCGAGGAACCCCGTGAGTGACACACCATTCGGATTCGGCCTTCCGCCGGAGGAGCCGGAGGACGGCGACGGCAAGAAGAAGGACCCTGCCGGAGGTGGTCAGGGTGCCGGTGGTCAGGGCGGTCCCGGCAACCCCTTCGGCAATTTCGGGTTCGGGCTGCCGGGCGGCGCGGGCGGTGCGGACAATCCGTTCGCCGCGATGTTCGGTTCGCTCAACCCCAGTGATCTGGGCGCGGCCTTCCAGCAGCTCGGCCAGATGCTCAGCTATGAGGGCGGCCCTGTCAACTGGGACATGGCCAAGCAGATCGCCCGCCAGACGGTCGCGCAGGGCACCCCGGACGGCACGAAGGACGCGAGCGTCGGCCCCTCGGAGCGCGCCTCGGTCGAGGAGGCGGTGCGGCTGGCCGATCTGTGGCTGGACGGCGTCACCTCCCTGCCCTCGGGCGCGAACACCGCGGTGGCGTGGAGCCGTGCCGAGTGGGTCGAGGCGACGCTGCCCGCGTGGCAGCAGCTCGTCGACCCGGTGGCGGAGCGGGTGGGCACGGCCATGGGCGAGGTGCTCCCCGAGGAGATGCAGTCCGTGGCGGGCCCGCTGATCGGCATGATGCGCTCCATGGGCGGCGCGATGTTCGGCCAGCAGATCGGGCAGGCCGTGGGCGTGCTGGCGGGCGAGGTGGTGGGCTCGACGGACATCGGGCTGCCGCTCGGCCCGGCGGGCAAGGCCGCGCTCCTTCCGCTGAACATCGAGGCGTTCAGCAAGGACCTCGGAGTGCCCAGGGACGAGATCCGGCTGTATCTGGCCCTGCGCGAGGCCGCCCACCAGCGGCTCTTCGCCCATGTGCCCTGGCTGCGGTCGCACATGTTCGGCGCGGTCGAGGGCTATGCCCGCGGGATCAAGGTCGACACCACCAAGCTGGAGGACGTGGTCGGCCAGTTCGACCCCACGCATCCCGAGGAGCTGCAGGAAGCGCTCCAGCAGGGCATGTTCCAGCCGGAGGACACACCCGAGCAGAAGGCCGCGCTGGCCCGTCTCGAAACGGCGCTCGCGCTGGTCGAGGGCTGGGTGGACGCGGTGGTGCACGAGGCGGCCAAGAGCAGGCTCACGGGCGCCGACGCGCTCCGCGAGACGCTGCGCAGACGACGTGCGTCCGGTGGCCCCGCCGAGCAGACCTTCGCCACCCTGATCGGCCTGCATCTGCGGCCGCGCCGGCTGCGGGACGCCGCCCGCCTGTGGGCATCGCTCACGGACGCGCGCGGGGCCGACGGGCGTGACCGGCTGTGGGAGCACCCGGACATGCTGCCGACGGCCTCCGACCTGGACGACCCGGACGGCTTCGTCCATCACGAGCAGTTGGACTTCTCCGAGCTGGACAAGATGCTCGGCGAGGCAGCGGACGAACCGGACGGCAAGGGCGGCAAAGGTGGCAAGGGCGGCAAGGACGACACCGACCAGTGAGCCTGCGTGACGATCTGCATGACGACCTGCATAACGACGCCGCCCTCGTACTGAAGTCGTACGAGAGCCGGTACGAGGGCCAGGAGGAGCTGCGCGATCTCTATCTGGATCATCTCGCCGCGCACCGGGACGCGATGTGGAAGGCCTGTACGGCGGGGCATCTCACCGCCAGCGCGCTGGTGATCGATCCGGCGCGGGGCCGGGTGCTGCTCACCCTGCACAAGAAGCTCGGCCTGTGGCTCCAGATGGGCGGCCACTGCGAGCCCGATGACCGGACCCTGGAGGGCGCGGCACTGCGGGAGGCCGAGGAGGAGTCCGGGATCGCCGGTCTGACACCGCTGGCGGGCGGTCCCGTACAGCTCGACCGGCATGCCATTCCGGCCCCGTGCCACTGGCATCTGGATGTGCAGTACGCGGCGCTGGCGCCGGCCGGCGCGGTCGAGCGGATCAGCGAGGAGTCGCTCGATCTGCGCTGGTTCTCCTACGAGGAGGCGGCGACGGTGGCCGACGGCTCGGTCGTACGGCTGGTGGAGCGCACGCGGGCCGTGCTGAACGCGTAGGCCCTGTCGGCGGGCGGGGGTGGCCGGGCTTCTTTCTGAGCCGCGGCCACGCTGGGCCGTGGCCACCCCGAGCCGCGTCTCAGGGTGGCCGTCCCTGTCCGTCGATTGTGTCCGTCGATGCCCGGGGAGCGCCGTCCTCCGGTCCCCGGCCGCCTTCCGCAGGCGGCCGGGCCCGGCCGTCATCTGCTCCAGGCGTTGTTCTGGTTCTGGCCGTGCGCTCCGTGCTGGCCGACGCCGAACTGTGCGGCCAGGCCCTGCCCGATCTCCGTGTGCTGCGGCGGCATGACCTCGCTGGGCTGCACCAGTGCGAAGCCCTGCCCCAGGAAGCTCAGCTCCCAGCCCTCGCCCGTGTTGCCGCGCCGCCTCCGTATGCCCGAGGAGTGTGTCTGCGCCTGCATCTGCACCCGTAGCGCGGAGGACCAGGCGACGACCGCGTCGGCGTCGGCGTTGACGTACTTGTCCGGCGTGACCTGCATCATCAGCGGCTGGCCCGAGGTCATCAGCGCGACCTTGCCCCGGCCGGAGACATTGAGCTGGTACTTGCCGGAGCCCGAGATGCCGTACTGGCTGTCCACCGCGATGACTTCGGTGTGCAGCGAGGAGTCGAGCGCCAGCACATAGGCGCTGTCCACCGTCATCCCCTCGTGGTCGACATCCACGACATGGATGTACTGGGCGAGGTTGGCCAGATAGACCGTGCCCTGGCCCGAGCAGCGCATCAGGTCCAGTCCCTCACCGGTGCGGGCGCGGGCCCGGCGCTGGCCCTGCGACTGGTACTCGCCGTCGAAGTCGATCAGCCCCTGATACGCGACCATCGCGCCCTTGCGGGCGAGGACATCGTCCTGGCCGCTGAGCGCGACCCGCAGGAGCTGCGGGTTCTGCACCGCGTACCGCTCCTGGGTCTGCTGTTCCGTATGGGCGAAAAGCGGACTCTGCATGGTGTTCTCGCTCCCCTCAGCGCTGGATCCGCAGGCGGTCGGTGCTGTCCTCGCTGGGCTGTACGACGACGATGCCCTGGCCGGAGAAGGCCATCTGATAGGCCTCTCCGCTGCCCCGCCCGATCAGCGCGGACGCCTTCAGGCTGCGCTTGCCCTTCACCTTGAGGGCCGGGGACCAGGCGACGAGGGCGTCCGGGTCGACATAGGTCTCGTCCTCGCCCCGGCCGCAGTCGACGACGATCGGGGTGCCGCGCGAGGTCAGGGCGACCCAGCCGGTCCCGGCTATCCGCACATTCCACAGGCCCTGTCCGGCGAACTTGGCCAGTCCCTTCACCCGCTCCACGCCCCACTGGAGATGGGCATCGAAGGCCAGCACATTGGTGCCGTTGACCGAGAGCGCGTCATTGTCGAGGTTGATGACCACGACATCCGCGCCGTAGTCCGCGAGATAGAGCAGGCCGTCGCCGGAGCACTTCATCAGGGGTGTGCCCTCGCCGGTCACCCACTGGGAGGCGATCTGGCGGATGGCGGGCGGATTCGGCTCGTACTGGATGAAGCCCTCGTAGGCGACCATCGAGCCGGTGCGCGCGAAGAGGTCCTGTCCTGAGGCCATCGCGACCTTGAGCATGGCGCGGCCGTGGTTCTCCATCCGGGCCGCGACGGGGGTGGGGGCATAGCCCGCGAGCTGCTGGTTCATGGTCCGGGCTCCCTCAGACCTCGTACGGCTGGACGACGATGAAGTTGCCGGGGGCGCCCCGGAACTGGAGGTTCACGGTCTCTCCGCTGTGGCCCGGATACGCGTTGCGGCGCAGCCTGACCTGGCTGGAGATGATCACTTGGGACGCGGCCGACCAGGCGACGACGGCATTGCAGTCGGCGAAGGTCGTGGGCGTGACGGGCAGCACCACCGGGGTGCCATGGGTCTTCACGACGACGGTGCCCGTGCCCTGGAAGAGCATGGTGAACAGGGCGCCGCCCGGTATGCCATGGCCCTCGATCCTGCGGACCTCGTACTGAAGGGACTCGTCGAAGGCGAGGACGTTCTCCGCCGAGACGCAGATCCCGTCGCCCTGAAGCTCCACGGGGTGCAGATGCGCGCCCTCCTCGGCGAGGAAGACCTGGCCGCGGCCGGTACAGCGCATGAGCTGCATCTCCTGGCCGGTGGCGTTGCCGACGACACGGCCGGCGAAACCGGCGCCCTTGTAGCTGAAGTCGACCTTCCCCTGGTACATCACCATGCTGCCCTGGCGGGCCAGGACCGGGGTGCCGCCCATGCCGAGGTCGACCCGCATCAACTGGCCGTTCTGCCGGGTCCAGCGCTGTCCGGTGGGCAGTTCCTTGTACGGCTGGAGGGCGGCCTGAAGACCGGCGCCGCCGGGCGGCACGCCCTGGGGAACCCCCTGCGGAACGCCGGGCTGGACACCCGTCGGCGGTCCTGGCGGCTGTCCGTACGGCGCGGGCGCGGGCTGACCGTACGGGGACGGCGCTTGGGGCGCGGGCGGGACCTGCCCCGGGATCTGCATCGGAGGCTGCCCCGGGACCTGCCCTGGGACCTGGCCGAACTGCGGCTGCTGGGGCGGCTGTCCGTACGGCGCTGGCGCGGGAGGCGGCGGTACGGTCCCGCCGGGCGGGGTCATGGGCGCGGCGATGGTCGGCGCGCCGTGCATCGGCGGGGGTGCCGGGGCGGGGGCCGGGGGTCCGGGCGGCGTCCCGAACACCGGCGCGGGCTGCGGAGCTTGGGGCGCCTGCGGGATCTGAGGCGTCTGGGGTGCGTGAGGCGCCTGAAGTGCCTGAGGGGACGCCGGGACGCCGAACGCGGGCGGGGGCGCCGGGGCGGGCGCGCTCTGCGTGGGTGGGGCGAATCCGGGCACCTGCCCGCCGTCCGGCGGCTGCGGTGCGGCGGGCTCCTCCTCGGCGACCTCACCGCCGAAGTTCCTCAGAAGCGCGTCCAGACCGCCGTCGAAGCCCTGGCCCACCGCGGCGAACCGCCAGACGTCCTTCAGATAGAAGTCACCGAGCATGACCGCCCGCTCGGTGGTGAACTCCGAACCGGTGAAGGCGTATCGGACGACTTCCTCGCCGCCCGCGACAATGCGGATGTACCCGGGGCCGACCTGGGACATCTGGCCCGCGCCGTCGATCGTGGCGGTGAACGAGAGCTTCTGAATGGCGGGCGGAATACGCTCCAGCGTCACCCGGAACGACTCGGTGTCGCCGGCCTGGGCGCCCAGCAACTGGATGGATTCCTCAGGGGACTTCGGCTGGTTGAAGAAGATGAAGTAACGGTCGTCCGAGAGCTGTTCGTCCGCGTCGAGGCCGAAACAGCTAATGTCGAAGCTCAGCCCGGGAGCGGCGATCTGCACACCTACGTACAGATCCGTCCCCGCGGTGAGATCACTGATCTTGGCCTTGTGGCCGCGCTGGAATTCCCTGGCCATGCGTAACGACCGTCCCCCATCCCGAATGTGTTCGCGTCGCGCCAGGCTAACGGCTGCGTACGACATTGAGCCAAGCCGGTACAGACTCGGTACACACGCACCATGCCGGTCCGTATCCGCGCACCCTGGCGGTCCGTCATTCCACGTGCGGTGATTCACCGTGCGGTGATTCCCCGCGTGCGACGGGCAGATGCGGCAGCCGGTCGGCGGCGACGACACCTTCGAGATAGCCACGCGCCCGCTCGGTGCGCGGATAGGCCTCCAGGAGCCGCCAGAACCGCGGCCCGTGGCCCGGTACGAGCAGATGCGCCAACTCGTGCACGAGCACATAGTCGACGACGTACTCCGGCATGCCCTGGAGCCGGTGCGACAGACGGATGCTGCCCTCGGCCGGGGTGCACGAACCCCAGCGGGTGTTCTGGTTGGTGACCCAGCGGACGGACGTGGGCCGGGCACTGCCGTTGAAGTACAGGGCGGAGAGCCGCTCGGCCCGCTCGGTCAGCTCGCCGTCGCCGAGGACGCGCTTGCTCTCCTGCGCGGCGAGTTTGTCGAGCATCACGGTGACCCAGCGCCGCTCCTCGGCCTCCGACATCCGGGCGGGGATGAGGACGATGGTCCGGTCGCCCTCGCGGTACGCCGAGACGGTTCTGCTGCGGCGGGCGCTTCTGCGGACCTCGACAGCGCTCGTCCCCGGGCCGCGCGACAGGCGGCTTGTCACGCTGCGCTCTTCACTTGCGGCGCTGTGCGAGGGGAGCTCCCCCGCGAGGCGAGGGGAAGGATCGGCGGACACGCCCCGACGTTACCCGCTGTGTGTGGGGGAAGTCCCGCCTCCGGGGTGGTTCAATCTTGATCCATTTTCGGCCCCTCGTTATTTGCACGATTAATGCGCGTGCCTGTGGATAACTTTCTGCATCGCCGCGCGCCGCCTTGCATTCTGGGAACACGGATCAACCGGATCGAGCAGTCCGGGCGGGGCCGGGGAGATTCCGGCGGCGGAAATCGAGAGGGAGCGAGAGGGAGGCCGATATGCATCCGATGGTGAAGCCCGCGCTGCGGCGTGCGTGGCGGGAGCGGCAGACCGTGCAGTTCGGGGTCACTCCCGCGCATGCCGTGCTGGTCGGTCCTGTCGATACGGCCACGGGCAGTTTTCTGGAGCTGCTCGACGGGACCCGTGGACTGCCCCTGCTGAGGGAGCGGGCGCATGCGATGGGGCTGCCCGACGGGCTGGCCGATTCGCTGGTGGAACGGCTGAGCGCGGCAGGGGTGCTCGACGATCCGGACGAGGACGGCCCCGCGGCCGAGGGCTTACGGAAGCGGACGGGCGCCTTCGACCGGCTGCGGCCCGATCTGGCGTCCCTGTCCGTTGTCCACCGTGAGCCGGGGGCGGGGATACGCCGGCTGGCGGCGCGGCGGGCCATGCGGGTCCAGGTCCGGGGCGCGGGGCGGGTGGGCGCGGCCGTCGCCGCGGTGCTCGCGGCCTCCGGGGTGGGGCGGGTGGATGTGCTGGACGGCGGGTGTACGGAGGAGGGGGATGTGGCGCCGGGCGGACTGCCCGCCCACAGCGTGGGCGAGCGGCGTGACATCGCGGCGCGGCAGTTGGTCCGGCGGTCCGCGCCGGGGCGTCCGCCGAGCGCGGCGGAGTACGGGGAGCCCTGCGGCGAGGCCGAGCCGGGTCTCTCCCTGGTGATCGTCGCTCCCCGGGACGGGCTCGCGGCGTATGCCCCGGATCCGGCCACGGCCGAGCCCTGGATCGCCACCGGCACGCCCCATCTGTATACGGGGGTGATCGAGGCGACGGGCCTGGTCGGACCGCTGGTGCTGCCCGGTGGCACGGCCTGCGCGGAGTGTGTGGCACGGGCCAGGGCGGAGCGTGATCCGGGGTGGCCGCGGATGCTGGCGCAGTGGCGCTCCGGGCACCGGACTCCCTCGGTGCCGGCCTGCGATCTGGGGCTGGCCACGGCGGTGGCGGGGCTGGCGGCGGCCCATGCCCTGTCGTTCCTGGACGGGGATCTGCCGGCCAGTACGGGGGCGCGGTGGGAGGCGTCGCTGCCGCTGCTGGACTGGCGGGCGGAGCGCGTCACCCCCCATCCGGACTGCTCCTGCGGGGCGGCCGGCGGGCAGGAGGGGGTGCGCATGGCGGATATCGGGGCGTCGCACGACACAATGGCTGGGTAACCGCCGCACGCGGCTCGGCTGTCTGGGACTTGGAGGGGCTTCATGTCTGATCTTCCCCGGAAGGCGGTCACCCGGACCGCGAAGCTGGCCACGCTGCCACTGGGCTTCGCGGGCCGGGCCACCTGGGGCCTGGGCAAGCGGATCGGCGGGAAGTCCGCGGAGATCGTCGCCCGGGAACTGCAGCAGCGCACGGCGGACCAGCTCTTCAAGGTCCTCGGCGAGCTGAAGGGCGGTGCGATGAAGTTCGGGCAGGCACTGTCCGTGTTCGAGTCGGCGCTGCCCGAGGAGATCGCCGGGCCCTACCGGGCGGCGCTCACCAGGCTCCAGGAGGCGGCGCCGCCCATGCCGGTCCGTACGGTCCACGCGGTGCTGGCGGAGCGGCTGGGCGAGGAGTGGCGGGAGCTGTTCCTGGAGTTCGAGGACAAGCCCTCGGCCGCCGCGTCGATCGGGCAGGTGCACCGCGCGGTCTGGCACGACGGGCGCGAGGTCGCGGTCAAGGTGCAGTATCCGGGGGCGGGCGAGGCGCTGCTGTCCGATCTCGCGCAGCTCAGCCGGTTCGCCAGGCTGCTGGGGCCGCTGATCCCGGGGATGGACATCAAGCCGCTGATCACCGAACTGCGCGACCGGGTCGCCGAGGAACTGGACTACGCGCTGGAGGCCGAGGCACAGCAGGAGCATGCGGCGGAGTTCGCGGGCGACCCGGATGTGGTGGTGCCGGAGGTGGTGTACCAGGGCGAGCAGGTGCTGGTCACGGAGTGGATCGACGGGACACCGCTGTCGGAGGTGATCTCCGACGGGACGCCCGAGCAGCGCGACCGGGCGGGGCAGCTCCTCGCCAGGTTCCTCTTCTCGGGCCCGGCCCGCACGGGTCTGCTGCACGCCGATCCGCACCCGGGGAACTTCCGGCTGCTGCCGGCGGCGCACCCTGACGGTGAGGGCGGGGACGGCGAGGAGGGCGAGAGCGGAGAACTCCGGCTGGGGGTGCTGGACTTCGGCACGGTGGACCGGCTGCCGGGCGGGCTTCCCGACACTATCGGCGAGGCGCTGCGGATGACCCTGGAGGACGACGCCGAGGCGGTGTACGGCCTGCTGTGCGAGGAAGGGTTCGTCAAGGAGTCCATCGATCTCGACCCGGACGCGGTGCTGGACTATCTCCGGCCGATCATCGAGCCGGCGGCGGTGGAGGAGTTCACCTTCACCCGGGGCTGGATGCGCGACCAGGCCGCGCGGATAGCGGATCCGCGCTCCCCCGCGCACCAGTTGGGCAAGCAGCTCAATCTGCCGCCGTCGTATCTGCTGATACACCGCGTCACGCTGAGCACCATCGGGGTGCTCTGCCAGCTCAGCGCGACGGTCCGGCTCAGGGACGAACTGGAGGCCTGGCTGCCCGGGTTCGTACCGGAGCCGTTCATACCGGAACAGGCGTCCGCGGCCGAGCCGGAGGACGACAGCGCCTGAACGCGGCGCGGGGGCCGGTCCCTCGGGACCGGCCCCCGCTCGCTGACGGTGATGGGCGCGACTGGACAGTCGGCCGCTTACTGCATGACGGCCATGGCCAGCGCGCGGCGGGCGCGCATCGATACGCGCTCGGCGCGGCGCTGCATCCGCCGGGCGGCGACCAGGCGCGCGGCCCGGCGTTCCGCGTCGGCTTCCCGCAGGCGCTCGCTCATATGCGCGCGCGCCATGGCTTCTGGGATGAGTTGCATCTCACGGGTCCTGTTCTGACGCGAGTCCTTCGCGTCCTTGGTGCTGACGGCTGGGGTGGCGGAGCCGGTGGGCTCTCGCAGGGAAGAGGTCATCGGAGCCTGCTTCTGGGGATCGTGCGTAAACGGACGGTCGATGGTTCCGGTGGCGGTCATGCCGTGACCGGGTTCTTGCGCGGACGGCCACGCGGCCGCTTGCGGGCCACGACCACGCCCTGGACGAAGAGTTCGCCACCCCACACGCCCCACGGCTCGCGCCGCTCCTTGGCGCCGGCGAGGCAGGCCTCGACCAGCGGGCAGGTGCGGCAGAGCGCCTTGGCGTACTCGACATCGGCCGGGGACTCGGCGAAGAAGACCTCGGGGTCGTAAGCACGGCAGGGGACGGCGACGCCGAGGTTCTCGATGGCGTCGTCGAGCGCGGTGAGCGCGGTGAGCGGGGTCAAGGTGGAGTCCTCCGTGGGGACGGGCGGGGAGATCGTTTCGGAAGGCGGTACGGACGGGGCGTGCGCTTCGAGTTGCACGGGTGTCGTTCCTCGTCTGGTCGGTCCGGCCTGGTTGGCCGGGTTTCGGCTTGGTACCGAGCGTTGCTGGTGTCCCGAGGCCCCTTCGTTCCGTCTCTCCCGTTCGGGACAAACAGAAGGGCCGCGGATCCCGGGTGGGGTTCCGCGGCCCTGAAGGCGCCGGCCTGATCGTCTGTCAGGCTGGATCACTCCAGGGTTCGAGCCCACGGAAGGCCCACATCGTGTGGTGCTGCGTCTGCCGCTTGGTTTCGGCACCGGTCGCCGCAAAGGCATAGGCCTTGGCCGCTGCCGCTGCTACTCCTGCTTCCAGTGCCTTGGTCGGTCGCTCATTGCGCACCCCAACGGGAAGACCCGACAGGGCGGCGGGCAGCACGGCGGAGAAGCCGGACAGACCACTGGCGATGAGTTCGGAACCGGAGAAGCCGAGCGGGCAGGCGGAGACGACCGAGCGATCGGTCATTTTGTCGGTGCTGACAAAGTCGATGTTCTTGATGCTGATCACTGGAATCGCCTCCTCTCGGCGTCTCAAGGACTGACCGGAGCCAGTCGCGCGTATTCTGGACAGATACTGCTTTGGACAAGTAGAGCACGGGGACAGGGCTTGGGAGAAGCCCGCTGTTCCCGTGGTTAAGAACCTATGGGGATTGCCCTGGCGGGCGCAAACTATTTTTTCGACGAGTTCGTATCAGTCCTCCCCGCCGTCCCCGGCACGCTCCTCACCAGCGCAGATGGCAAGCACATCGGCTCCGAAACGGTCCAGCTTGCGGGCGCCGACGCCGGCGATCGACGCCAGCTCGCCCGGGCCGGCCGGCACCGCCTCGGCGATCGCCATCAGGGTCTTGTCGGTGAACACGCAATAGGCGGGCTGGCCCAGGGCCCCGGCCTGGTCGGCGCGCCAGTCCCGCAGCCGTTCGTAGAGCGCCTCGTCCATGTCCGACGGGCAGTCCTCACAGCGCATCAGCTTCATCTCGCCCGCGTCGGTCAGGGTCTTGCCGCAGACCCGGCAGAGCGCCGGGCCGCGCCGCTTGCGCCGTGCCGCGCCGCCGCGCTCCACGGCTCCGCCCGGCCTTGTCTCCGTACCCCGCGCCCCGGCGGCGGTGGAGCCCGGGCGCAGTCCGTTGAGGAAGCGGGTGGGGCGGCGGGAGGCCCGGCCGCCGGGCGCGCGGGAGAGCGCCCAGGACAGACAGAGATGCGACCGCGCCCGGGTGACCCCGACATAGAGGAGCCGGCGCTCCTCCTCGATCTGCTCATCGGTCTTGGCGTAGGTGATCGGCATCATGCCCTCGGCGAGCCCGACCAGGAACACCGCGTCCCACTCCAGGCCCTTCGCCGCGTGCAGCGAGGCCAGGGTGACGCCCTGGACCGTGGGCGCGTGCTGGGCGGCCGCGCGCTCGTCCAGCTCGGCCACCAGATCGGCGAGTGTCGCCTCCGGCCTGGCCCGTACGAAGTCCTCGGCGAGCCGGACCAGGGCCGCCAGGGACTCCCAGCGGTCACGCACCGCGCCCGAGCCCGCCGGGGGTTCGGTGGTCCAGCCCTTGGTGGAGAGCACCGCCCGCACCTGCGCGGGCAGTTCGACGACATCGTCGAGCAGGGAGTCATTGCCCCCGAAGCGGGCCGCGCCCCGCAGCGCCGCGCCCGCCTCCCGTACCTCCTGGCGCTCGAAGAACCGCTCCGCGCCGCGCAGTTGATAGGGCACCCCGGCGTCGGCCAGGGCCTGTTCGTAGACCTCCGACTGGGCGTTGATCCGGTACAGCACGGCGATCTCACCGGCCGGGACTCCGGCCGCGATCAGATCGCGGATCCGGCGGGCGGTGCCCTCGGCCTCGGTCGGTTCGTCCACGTACTCCGTGCAGACCGGCTCGGGGCCGGGGCCGCGCTGCGAGACCAGTTCGAGCCGGTGCTCGGCGGCCCTGCCCCGGGCCTGGTTCAGCAGGCCGTTGGCGAGATGGACGACCTGGGGCGTGGAGCGGTAGTCGCGCACCAGCTTCACCACGGTGGCGCCCGGATGGCGGGTGCGGAAGTTCAGCAGATGGTCGGGGGTGGCGCCGGTGAAGGAGTAGATCGTCTGGCTGGCGTCGCCGACCACGCAGAGGCTTTCCCGGTCTCCCAGCCAGAGATCGAGCAGCCGCTGCTGGAGCGGGCTCACGTCCTGATACTCGTCGACCACGAAGTGCTGGTACTGACGGCGGATCTGGTCGGCGATGTCATGGCGGTCCTGGAGGATGCCGACCGTGAGCAGCAGGACGTCCTCGAAGTCGATCACCGAGCGGTCGCGCTTGAGCTGTTCGTACATGCCGTAGATCTGGCCGGTCTCGGCCGGGTCGCGCGGGGCCTCGCGCACGGACTTGGCCACGGCGGCGGGATAGTCGGCCGGGACGGTCTGGGTGACCTTCGCCCACTCGATCTCGCCGGTGACATCGCGCAGTTCATTGCGGTCGAGCCGGATCCGGCAGCGGGCCGCGGCCTCCGCGACGAGCTGCACCTTGCGTTCGAGCAGCCTCGGCAGCTCGCCGCCGACCGCCTTCGGCCAGAAGAACTGGAGCTGGCGCAGCGCCGCCGAGTGGAACGTACGCGCCTGGACACCGCCCGCGCCGAGCTGGCGCAGCCGACCGCGCATCTCGCCCGCGGCCCGGTTGGTGAAGGTGACGGCCAGCACGCTGCCGGGCTGGAGTATGCCCGCGCGCACACCGTACGCGATCCGGTGCGTGATCGCGCGCGTCTTGCCCGTGCCGGCCCCGGCCAGCCACACACCGGACCGTGCAGGGACGTCGCGACCTCGCGCTGCTCGGGGTCGAGTCCGTCCAGCACCGCGTCGGCGTCGCGCGGCGGGGCCACGATCTGGCCGTGCCCTGACTCCTGCGGGAATTCCGGCGGGAAGAGTGGGGAATGCGTTGCTGCTGTCACGCCGCCATGCTGCCAGGTCCCCCGGGACGGGTGCGGTGGTTGTCCACAGGGGAGGCGCATCGGTCGTACGAACACACTGGCGGGCCGAGCCACGCCCCGCCCGAGCCGGGTGCGGTGGCGGGGCGGGAATGGTGGCCGGGGCGTGGACGTTCGACATCATGCGGACAACGCATTCGGCGAGACAGAGGAGCGCGAGGGACATGCCGGGCACTGTGACGATGTACAGCACCACGTGGTGCGGATACTGCCGTCGGCTCAAGGGCCAGATGGATCGCGAGGGCATCGCGTACACGGAGATCAACATCGAGCAGGACCCGGAGTCGGCGGCCTTCGTCGAGAAGGCGAACGGCGGCAACCAGACGGTCCCGACGGTTCTGGTGGTCCCGCCCGGCGGGGGCGAGAACATCGTCATGACGAACCCCAGCCTCGCCCAGGTGAAGCAGGCCCTCGCGGTCTGACCCTCTCCCGGCGCCACGCTCCCTCCGGTGGACATCACCGGAGGGGGCGTCCCGCTGAGCCGCCCGTTCGCCGCCCGTTCAGCCGGCCTGCGCGGCCGCCCGCAGCGGGCATCCCGTACCGACACGCGTTTCGAGGTCGGCCCGCAGAGCCGCCAGCTCCGCCATCCGCGCGTCGATGACCTGGATCTTCCCCTCGAACAGCGCGGACAGCGCGTCGGCGCTGTCCGGCGCCTCGCGCAGTTCCTCCCCGTGCCGTGCGATCTCCGCGAGCGAGAAACCGCCGACACTCGACCCGATCCAGACCCTGTACGCGAATCTCATGGGTTCCGTCGTGGTCGTCTGGGCTCTGCTGCGCATCGTCGGGCCGCTGCCGGTGCACGGACTGCTGGACGGCGTGGCGCGCGTACTGTTCGCGACATGGCAGGGGTACGCGCTGGCCCACGGCGCGTTCCGCGTGCTGTGGCTGTTCTTCGCCGTCGAGGCGACGTTCGGCGTCGTCCAGTTCGTGTCGTGGTGGCGGAGCCGGCGCACCAGCCCGTCCGACGCTGCCGGCTCCCATGGGCGGCCCCGGCTCAGGGCCTCCTCGTAATCGCCCGGGTGCAACCGCCCGGTCGCACCCGGGAGTTGTAGCCGCTCAGTCGCGGCCGCTCAGTTCGCCGGCTTCGGCAGGGGCTTGCCGTACCACAGCTCCACCAGGCGCGCGGCGATGGAGATCCCGGCCGGGGGCAGGATCTCGCCCGACTCGATCGCGGTCCGCAGGTCCTCCCGGGAGAACCAGCGCGCCTCCTCGATCTCCTCGCCGTCCACCGTGATCTGCGACGAGGTGGCGCGCGCCATGAAGCCCAGCATCAGGCTCGACGGGAACGGCCATGGCTGGCTGGCGATGTACTCGACCTCGCCGACCGTGACGCCCGCCTCCTCGAAGACCTCGCGGACCACCGACTGTTCGATCGACTCCCCCGGCTCCACAAAGCCCGCGAGCGTGGAGAAGCGGCCCTCGGGCCAGTGCACCTGGCGGCCCAGGAGCGCGCGGTCCTCCTCGTCGGTGACCAGCATGATCACCGCGGGGTCGGTGCGCGGGTAGTGCTCGGCGCCACAGGCCGGGCAGCGGCGGATATGGCCGGCCGCGGCGATCACGGTGCGCTCGCCGCAGCGCGAGCAGAAACGGTGCAGCCGCTGCCAGTTCTCCAGCGCCACGGCATGCACCATCAGCCCCGCGTCGCGGGCCGACAGCAGCATGCCCGCCTCGCGCAGCCCCGCCGCCCGCGCCGACTGGTCGATACGGCCGGGGAGGCTGTCCTTCTGGAGCGCGAAATAGCGGACACCCGCCTCGTCCATGCCCAGGAAGTAGCGGTGGGCCTCGGTGACGGGCGCCTCGAAGGACGGGATCATCACGAGTTCGGTACGGCCGTCGGAGGTGTCGTCGATCAGCACCTGGCCGCCCGACACCACGAAGACCCGGGTCGTCGGATGGCTCCACGCCGCCGCCAGCCACGCCTCGTCGAGGCGGTGGTGGGCAGCGCGGTCGATACCGCTGGGGGCGGTGAGGCCGATGGGTCGATGTGCGGTGGCGTCACTGCTGATGGTGCTCACAGGTACTTCCAACTCCCCCGGATTGATTGGGTTTCTGATCAGCGGAGTGTGCGGTGCGGGCGAGGCCGGCGCCGGAACCGGCGGCGCGGCCGAGCCGGGCGGGGCCCGCGGTGCGGGAGGAGCTCCCGGCGGACGGGGCGACGGCGCGGGGCCGGGCGACGGCGCGGGGCGGGCCCTCAGCGCAGGGCGGTGGCAAGGTCGCCCCACAGGTAGGCCGTCGTTTCCGCGCCTTTGAGGAGCAGGTCCAGTTCGACCTTCTCGTTCGGCGCGTGCCAGCCGTCGGACGGTACGGAGATGCCCAGGAAGAGCACCGGGGCGCCCAGCACGTCCCGGAGGTCGGCGGCCGGTCCCGAGCCGCCCTCGCGGGTGAAGCGGACAGGGCCGCCGAACGCGCGGCCCATGGCCCGTACGACCGACTGGAGCGCGGGGTGGTCCAGCGGGGTCAGACAGGGACGGGTGGCCGCGCCGAAGCTGATCTTGTACCGGATTCCGGCCGGGATCCTGGCCTCCGTCCAGTCCCGCACGGCCCGCTCGACACGGTCCGGATCCTGGCCCTCGACGAGCCGGAACGAGAGCTTCAGCAGGGCGGAGGACGGGATGATCGTCTTGCCGCCGGGGCCCTGGTAACCGCCCGCGATGCCGTTGACCTCGGCGGTCGGGCGGGCCCAGATCCGCTCCAGGGTGGAGTATCCGGCCTCCCCGAGGGTGCCGTGGGACTGGGCCGTACGGAGCCACTCCTCCTCGTCGAAGGGCAGCTCGGCGAGGAGCGCGCGCTCGGTCGCGCCGAGTTCGGCGACACCGTCGTAGAAGCCGGGGACCGTGACGCGTTCGTGCTCGTCGTGCAGGGCCGCGACCAGCCGGGCGGCGACGGTGGCCGGGTTCGGGACGGCGCCCCCGAAGGAACCGGAGTGGATGTCCTGGTCGGGGCCGTACAGCTCGATCTCGCAGTCGGCGAGGCCGCGCATGCCGGTGCAGACGGTCGGGGTGGACTCGGACCACATACCGGTGTCGGAGACGATTACGGCGTCGGCCGCCAGCCGCTCCGCGTGCTGCTCGGCCAGGGCGCGCAGATGCGGCGAGCCCGACTCCTCCTCGCCCTCGACGAGGAGCTTGAGGTGCACGGCGGGGGTGGTGCGGCCGGTGGCGGCGAGATGCGCCCGTACCCCGAGGGTGTGGAAGAACACCTGGCCCTTGTCGTCGGCGGCGCCGCGTCCGTACATCCTGCCGTCCCGCACGACCGGCTCGAAGGGGTCGCTGTGCCAGCCGTCCTCGCGCGCGGCGGGCTGGACGTCGTGATGGCCGTAGACCAGCACGGTCGGGGCGTCCGGGTCCGCGGAGGGCCACTCCGCGAAGACGGCCGGGGCGCCGGCGGTGTCCCAGATCTCGGCGACCGGGAAGCCGGTCTCCTTGAGCTTCGCCGCCAGCCAGTCCGCGCTGCGCCGCACATCCGCGTCATGGCCGGGCTGGGCCGAGACGGACGGGATGCGCAGCCAGTCGGCGAGATCGTCGAGGAAGGCCGCGCGGTGGGTCTGGATGTACGTACGGACGACGCTGTCCGGGGTGTCGCTCATGATGTCGAGCCTAACGGGCTCAGGGAGCGGTCTCGTCTGCCGGTTCCAGGGATCCCCCGTCCGTGGGCGCGCCGGGGGCATCGTATGAACGTCCCACCTCGTCCGGATGTGCCGGTTGCACCGGATGTGCTGGATGCGACGACTTGTCGTGCCGGGCATCGGGATCGGATATCTCGCCGGTCAGGACACGTTCCAGCTCCGGACGGCCGGGGAGGTGGTCGGGGCGTACGACCTCTCCGCTGCGTACGTACAGGAACGCGGCCGTCACATCGGTCGGCGGAAGGCCGTGCTGCTCGGCCCAGGCCAGGCGGTAGACGGCGAGCTGGAGGGGGTCGGCGGTGCGGGCGCGGCTGGTCTTCCAGTCGACGATCTCGTACGTGTACGCCTCCGCGCCGGTCGCCGGGTCGGTACGGGCATGGCGGTAGACGGCGTCGATACGGCCGCGGATCACGCGGCCCGCCAGGGTGAGGTGGAAGGGTGCCTCCACGCGGTACGGGGTGCGGCGGGCGTACGGGGTGCGCTCGAAGGCGGCCTTGAGCGCGGCCAGGTCGCGTTCGTCCGCGATCTCCGGCTCGTCGTCCGCGCCGCCGGGCAGTTCGTCGGGGCCGAGCATGGGCAGGGGCAGTTCCTCGAACCGCGACTCCACCCAGGCGTGGAACCGGGTGCCCCTGCGCGCGGCGGGCTGCGGCGGGCGCGGCATGGGGCGGGCCAGGTCCTGGGCGAAGGCGTCGGGGTCGGCGGCGAGGCGGAGGAGCTGGGAGGCGGAGAGGGACGGGGGTACGTGGACGTCGCGGACGGTGGCGCGGGCGCGGCGGAGTTCGCCGGTGAGGGCGTCAAGATCGCGGTCCCAGGAGGCGAGGGTGCGGGTCTCCTCCGGGGTGAGGGCGGGGATTCTCTCCGCGGCCCCGCCGCTTCCCGCCCCCGGGTGCCCGCTCCCGGCGTCCCACGCGCCCTCGCCGCTGCCCGGGGTGCGGGGCCCGGGGACGGCACCGCGCGGGGCGCGGGACGGCCAGACGTCCCAGTCGGCCGGATCGTCGCCGGACAGGTCGTCGCCGGAGAAGTCCTCGCCGGACAGGTCGTCGTCGGCCGACCCCTGATCGGCGAGGCCGGAACCGGGGCCAGGACCGGGGTCGACCGGCGCGGCATCGTCCGCCGCGAAGAAATCGTCCGGCACAAACGGGTCATCCGGGGCGAACCATTGGCCGGGATCGTCCGGCTCGACCATGTCCGCCGGGTCGTCGGGGTCGAAGAGGCCGGTCCGGCCCCGGTCGGCCGACGCCGCGCCGGACAGCGCCGCGTCGGCCTGCTCCATGTCGGCCTGCTCCATGTCGGCCGGCTCCGCGTCGGTCGGCTCCGTACCGTCCGATACGGACCGGCCGTCCAAGGCCGGGTCGGCCGAAAGCAGCAAGTCGTCCGGGCCGAACAGGTCGGCCGGCGGCAGCGAGTCGTCCGGATCATCCAGGTCCAACCGGCCGACCGGGCCCGGATCGTCCAGGTCCAGCCGGTCGGCCGGGGCCTCGGGCCCGAAGGCGTCGGCCGGGGACGCCGCGTCGCCGTCCTCGTGCTGGAACTCCGCCAAGTACCTCCGTACCGTTTCCGCCGCCTCCTGGCGGCGAGCCATCGACTCGGGGTCCAGCGGGAGCGGCCAGGGGTGCGCCGTGGACGCCGTATGCAGCGCGGGGTTCTCGTCCGTGTCCTCCGGGGCGTCCGCCCAGGCTTCGATTTCACCGTGGCCCGCCTCGCAGTGGGCGTACAGCGCGTGCAGGAAGTCCGAGGGCCCCCGGGGCCGCTTCTGGGTCGGGCCCCACCAGTGGCCGGAGCCGAGCAGCAGGGAGCGGGGGCGGGTGAAGGTCACATAGCCCAGACGCAGTTCCTCCGTCTTCTGGTGCTCCTTCATCGCCTCCTTGAAGGACTTGAGCCCCTTCGCGTCCCAGGACTCCAGATCCGGCAGCGTCGCCGCGTCGCCGCGCAGCGCGTGCGGGAGGACCTTCGGCTGGGACGTCCAGGCCTCGCGCGCCCGGCTGTTGGGGAACTGGCCCGCGACCAGGCCCGGCACGGCGACCACGTCCCACTCCAGGCCCTTGGACTTGTGCGCGGTGAGGACCTTCACCGTGTTCTCGCCGCCCGGCAGCGCGTTGTCCAGGCCCTTCTCGTACTGCACGGCCGTCCGCAGGAATCCCAGAAACGCCAGCAGCCCGGCCTCCCCGTCGAGCGCGGCGAAGGAGGCCGCGACATCGAGGAAGTTGCTCAGCGTCTCGCGGCGGCGGGCGGCCAGGGCGTGTGGGGACGCGGAGAGTTCCACCTCCAGGCCGGTGGTCGCCAGGACACGGTGCAGGACGTCCATCAGGGGGTCGGCCAAGGAGCGGCGCAGTTCGCGCAGTTCGGTGGCGAGGCGCGCGAAGCGGACCCGGGCGGCGGCGGAGAAGGGCAGGCCGTCCTCCGGGGCGCGGGCCGGTTCCAGGAAGGTGTCGAGGGCGTCGGCGAGCGAGATCACCTCGGCCGGGTCGGTGCCCTCGACCGCCGCGGCCAGCCGCGCGTCGAGGTCGTCCGCCCCGTCCTCGCCGCCGCCCCGGTGGACCAGCAGCCTGGCCCTGCGGCCCAGCAGCGCCAGATCGCGCGGCCCGATCCGCCAGCGAGGGCCGGTGAGCAGCCGTACGAGAGAGGCGTTGGCCCCCGGGTCCTGGAGGACCTCGCACATCGCGACCAGGTCAGCGACCTCGGGGAGGTGCAGCAGCCCGGACAGGCCCACGACTTCGACGGGTACCTCGCGCGCCACCAACGCGCCCTGGATCTCCGGGAAGTCCCCGGCCGTCCGGCACAGTACGGCGATCTCGCCCGGCTCCTTTCCCGTACGCACGAGGTGCGCGATGGAGTCGGCGAGCCACTCGATCTCCTCGGCGTGCGTGGGCAGCAGCGCGCAGCGCACCGCCCCGTCGCGCTCCGCGCCGGGTGCGGGGCGCAGCGCCTCGACGCCTTCGTGCATCGCGCGCAGCGGCCCGGCCAGATCGTTGGCGAGATCGAGCAGCCGGCCGCCGCTGCGGCGGTTCTCACTGAGCGAGAAGCGGGCCGCCGGGGAACCGTCCGCGTGAGGGAAGTGCTCCGGGAAGTCGTCCAGATTGGCCACGGAGGCGCCGCGCCAGCCGTAGATCGCCTGGCAGGGGTCGCCGACCGCCGTCACCGCGTGCCCGGTGCCGCCGCCGAACAGTCCGGCGAGCAGCAGCCGTTGGGCGACGGACGTGTCCTGGTACTCATCGAGCAGAACAACCCGGAACTCGTCCCTGAGCAGTGCGCCGACCTCCGGTCTGGTCGCGGCGAGCTCGGCGGAGAGCGCGATCTGGTCGCCGAAGTCGAGGAGGTCGCGGGCGCGCTTGGCCTCGCGGTAGCGCCGTACCAGATCGAGCAGTTCGCGCCGGGCCGCCACCGTCTCCGGCGCCTTGCGCAGCTCGGCGTTGCTGAGCCGGGCGCCGTCCAGGACGGTCAGCAGCTCGGTGTCGTACGCGCCGAGCCGGTCCGTACGCACCAGATGCTCGGCCAGCTCGCCGTCGAGCGCGAGGAGATCGCTGACCAGGGCGGGGAGCGTCTTGGTCAGGGCGGGGTACGGTCCCGGCGCCTCCCTCAGCACCCGCGCGGCCAGTTGGAACCGGGTGGCGTCGGCGAGCAGCCGGGCGGTCGGCTCCAGCCCTATCCGCAGGCCGTGGTCGGTGAGCAGCCGGCCCGCGAAGGCGTGGTACGTGGAGATGCGGGGCTCGCCCGGGGGGTGGTCCGGGTCGATGACATCGGGGTCGGTGACCCCGGCCCGTACGAGCGCCTTGCGGACGCGCTCCGCCAGTTCGCCCGCGGCCTTGTTGGTAAAGGTCAGCCCGAGGACCTGCTCGGGGGCGACCTGTCCGCTGCCCACCAGCCACACCACCCGGGCGGCCATCACCGTCGTCTTGCCGGAGCCGGCTCCGGCCACGATGACCTGCGGGGCGGGCGGCGCGGTGATGCAGGCCGTCTGCTCCGGGGTGAAGGGGATGCCGAGGAGCTCCTTGAGCTGCTCGGGATCGGTGAGATGTACGGACATGTCTGAGAGGCTATCCGGCACCACTGACAGTGCCGGGTGGCCCTGTTGACACCGGGTCCGGCCGGCTTCACGCCGGCCCCTGGCCGTACGCCCCTGGCCGTGCCCCGCGCCGTATCACGCCACGATCTGCCGTATCACTCCACGATCTGGCGCCCCTCCGGCCGCGCGCTGCACGAAGCCCGGAAGGCGCAGTTGGCGCAGTGGCCGCCGGTGGTGGGGGTGAACCGTTCGTCCAGGACGCGGCCCGCCGCCGTGGTGAGCAGTTCGCCGACCCACTCCCCCGCCAGCGGCTCCTGGGCCTGGACCTTGGGGAGTTGATCGCCGCCCTCCTTCTGCGGGGCGGGCTGGCGCAGTTGTACGAGTTCGGCGCCACCGGGCTCCGGACGGCGGCCGTCGAAGACCTCGTCCAGCGCGCCCTCACGGACGGCGAGCTGGTAGACGGCGAGCTGCGGGTGGCGGGCCACCTCGTCCCTGGTGGGCGCCTGCTTGCCGGTCTTGAAGTCGACGACGTAGGCGCGGCCTTCGCCGTCCTGTTCGACGCGGTCCATGGAGCCGCGGATGCGTACTTCGTACGCGCCCGCTTCGAGGGTGACGTCGAAGCCGTGCTCCGTGGCGGCGGGGGAACGGCCGCGGTCCATGACGTGCCAGCGCAGAAAGCGTTCGAGTGCGACGCGGGCGTGCTGCTTCTCCTGCTGCGACTTCCAGGGCGCGTCGAAGGCGAGCGCGTCCCACACGGAGTCGAGCCGTTCCATGAGGACGGCGAGGTCGGCGGGGCTGCGGCCGGAGGCGACCTCGTCGGCCAGGACATGGACGACATTGCCGAACCCCTGGGCGGCGGTGGCCGGTTCGTCCGCCTTCACCTCGCGGCCCAGGAACCATTGCAGCGCACAGGTGTTGGCGAGCTGCTCCAGGGCGCTGCCGGAGAGCGCGACGGGCCTGTCCCGGTCGCGCAGCGGGACCTCGCTGCGGGTCGGTTCGTACAGCCCCCACCAGCGGTCCGGGTGCGCGGACGGCACGAGCGGCTGGCCCTCCTCGTCGGTCAGCGCGGCGAGCCGGGCGAGGCGGCGGGCCGCGGCGGCGCGCAGGGCGGGGGCGGCCTCGGGGTCGACCGTGGTGGCGCGCAGTTCGGCGACGAGGGGGGCGACGGCGAGGGGGCGGCGGGGGCGGCCGGTGATGTCCCTGGGCTCGACGCCGAGTTCGGTGAGGAAGCGGGAGGGCTGGTCGCCGTCGTCGGCGGGTGCCTTGACGGCGGTGACGACGAGGCGGTCGCGGGCGCGGGTCGCGGCTACGTAGAACAGCCTGCGCTCTTCTGTAAGGAGGGCGCCCGGAGTGAGGGGTTCCGCGAGGCCGTCGCGCCCGATCCTGTCGGCCTCCAGGAGGGAGCCGCGGCGCCGGAGGTCGGGCCAGAGGCCCTCTTGCACGCCTGCGACGACGACGAGCCGCCATTCGAGGCCCTTGGCACGGTGGGCCGTCATCAGGCGTACGGCGTCGGGGCGTACGGCGCGGCGGCTGAGGGTGTCGGCGGCGATGTCCTGGGCGTCGAGCTCCTCCAGGAAGTTGAGGGCGCCGCGGCCGCCGGTACGTTCTTCGGCGCGGGCGGCGGCGTCGAAGAGGGCGCAGATGGCGTCGAGGTCGCGGTCGGCGTTACGGCCGGCCGCGCCGCCGCGCAGGGCGGACCGTTCGAGCCGGCCGGGCCAGGTGGTGCCGTCCCACAGCTCCCAGAGGGCCTCTTCGGCGGTGCCGCCGCCTTCGAGCAGTTCGCGCGCCTTGCGCAGCAGCGCGCCGAGCCGCTGCGCGCCGCGGGCGTACGCCGGATCGTGCGCCACCAGCCGCTCGGGCTCGGCGAGCGCCCGCGCGAGCAGTACGTCGGACGGCGCGGGCGTACGGTTCCCCCCGGCCCGCTCCTCATCGCGCAACGCCCGCCCGAGCCGCCGCAGATCGGCGGCGTCCATGCCGCCGAGGGGCGAGGAGAGCAGGGCAAGAGCAGTCTCGGTATCGAGCCACCCACCTGCGGGCGCCATGGCCTCGCCGGTCTGGGGACCGGCCCCCGCGCCAGCGGAGGCCGGGGTGCCGGCGTCCCCTGAGGCGGCCTCGCCGCCCGGCGGCGCGCCTGCCGGAGCGCCCGGGGCGTCAACCTCCGGCACGGAAGCGTCCGTCGATCCGGCCACCGGGCCGTCAGAAACCCCGGCCGCGGGACCGCCCTCCGGGACGCCCGGAGCGCCGACCGCCGTGTCCCGGGGGACATCGGGTGCCGAAGCCGGGTCGCTCTGGACCCCGTCCGCCGAGCCGGCCACCACGGCGCCAGCCACCGCCCCGTCGGGCGCCGCGCCGTCCGGCAGCTCCCCCGGGACGTCTGCCCCCGGCGCTGATTCGTCCGGGCCCGGTGACCTGTCCAGGGCCGCGACTGCCACTGCCCTCAGTGCCGTCAGTAGTGGGGACACCGCTGGTTCGTGGCGGAGGGGGGCCGCGTCGCCCGTCACTTCCAGGGGGACGCCGGCCGAGGTGAGGGCTCGGCGGATGGCGGGGATGGTGCGGCCGCCGGCGCGGACCAGAACTGCCATGTCGGTCCAGGGGACGCCGTCCTCCAAGTGGGCGCGGCGGAGGATGTCGGCGATGTTGTCCAGTTCCGTGGACGGGGTCGGGAAGGTGTACGTCTCGACCCGGCCGCCCTCCCGTACCGGCGACGGCTCCCGGTGCACCCGTACCTTCTCCGCGGGCAGCCTGGTGAGCGGCATACGGCGCGTCAGCAGCCGGGTCGCCGCCAGCAGCGCCGCGCCCGAGCGGCGGGACGTGGTGAGGACCGCCACCGGCGCCGGGCGGCCGTCAGCGCGTGGGAAGGCGGACGGGAAGTCCAGGATGCCGTTCACATCCGCGCCCCGGAACGCGTAGATCGACTGGTCCGGGTCGCCGAACGCGACCAGCGTGCGCCCCCCGCCCGCCAGCGCGCGCAGCAGCCGTACCTGCGCCGGGTCGGTGTCCTGGTACTCGTCCACGAACACCGCGTCGTACTGGGCGGTCAGCCGTTCCGCGACCTCGGGCCGCCGGGCCAGCAGCACCGCCCGGTGGACCAGCTCCGCGTAGTCGAGCACGCCCTGCATGTCCAGGACGTCCAGATACTCCGCCAGGAACGACGCCGCGGCCGACCAGTCGGGACGCCCGGTGCGCCGCGCGAACGCCGCCAGCGCGTCCGGGCCCAGGCCCAGCTCACGGCTGCGTGCCAGCACCGCCCGCACCTCGTCGGCGAACCCGCGCGTCGTCAGACAGGCGCGCAGCTCGTCCGGCCACCCCGCCCGCCCCAGCCCCTCGCGCTCCAGGTCGATCTGGCCCGCGAGCAGGTCCCGTACCGCGACGTCCTGCTCGGGGCCGGAGAGCAGCCGCAGCGGTTCGGTGAAGAGATCCGCGTCCTGGTGCGCGCGGATCAGGGCGTAGCAGAACGAGTGGAACGTCGTCGCCTGCGGGCCGCGTCTGCCGCCGAGCCGGACCGCCATCCGGTCGCGCAGTTCCACCGCCGCCTTGCGGCTGAAGGTGAGCACCAGGATCCGTTCCGGATCCGCGCCCCGCCCGACCCGCGCCGCGACCGACTCGACGAGCGTGGTGGTCTTGCCCGTACCGGGGCCCGCGAGCACCAGCAGCGGCCCCGCCTCGTGGTCAACCACCCCGCGCTGGGCTGCGTCCAGCTCAGGGGGATCCACCGGGACCGGCGGCGTGCGCACCAGCCGGTACGCGCCCGGGGTCCGCTGCCGTACCCGACGGTGCGGGGTACGCCCGGTGGAGGAGGAGGAACTCACGTGGATCGCCGGTCCTGGAGAGGGTGCTGGTGGTGACGGGGGTGCCTGGGGCACGCGTGACGCGCGCCGACGACGCTACGCCGTCGGGCGGCCGGAACGCAGGGAGTCCCGCTTCCGCCGGAACCGCCGGGGGGACGGCGCGGAGCACGCGCGGAACGGCCCCGGACGCCTGTACAGCCGATACGACGGGCCGTCGGCGGCTCCGCACGCTTCAGGAACCCCGTACGCTTCACCAACCCCGCACACTTCACGAACCCCGCACGCTTCACGAACCCGCCACGCGTCGCGAACCGGCCCGCCGGGTCCGCCGTACGCCCCGTACCGCCGCCGCACGCCGTACACCCGGCCGTCCGGTCCGTACGATCCCGCGTGCGCCCGTCCGCGCGCCCCGGCGTACGCCTTCGTCCGGGACGTACGGCCTTCCGCGCCCGCTCCGGGCTCCCCGGTCCGCCGTCGTATGGCTGAAGCTGTCATATGTGAGCCGAACCGTCCGCGCCCGGGTCCGCGCCGTCCCAGCGTGCCCTTTTCATGTCAAGCCGCGGCAGATGCCCCTCCGCGCTCCGCGCCGCCTCGCGCAGCGGGGTGCCCTCCTCGCGATAGTGGGCCAGGGCCGACAGCTCGTGTCCCGGGAGCAGCATGCCGTCCGAGCGGACGACCCGCCACCAGGGCACGGCACCGCCGTACAGGGCCATGGCCCGGCCGACCTGGCGCGGGCCGCCCTCGCCGAGCCACTCCGCGACATCGCCGTACGTCATCACACGCCCGGCCGGGATCAGCTCCGCGACATCCAGCACCCGCTCCGCGTAGTCGGGCAGCTCGGACGGCTCTCCGGACCCTTCACCCGGCGGCTCCTCCGACAGCTCCCCGAGCCCCTCCCCCGGTGGCTCCCGGGTCGGTTCGGCCCTCGGCCCACGCTTCTCGTTCCTCATCCGGCCCATCCTGCCGCACCCCACCGACAGCCCCTCCAGTTGTCCACATCGGAGTGCATCCGACCGGTCACCCTGTGTACGTACAGTCGCAAAGGGGCGCATCTCACCCGCCCCGAGCCCCCGCAATGCACCCTGATGCCCCCGTCTGTCGTCGGCTCGTGCCACCATCGTCCCGGCGGTGACTGGTGATACGAGATCAAGAAGAGACGGATTCGGCGGAGGAGCGTGCCGTGCAGCCATCTGCGACGGCGGACACCTCCGGCGCTGAACCGCGCCCGGAAGCGGTCCGGGAGGCAGTCCGGAAGCCGGTGAGGAGAGCCCGGGCCGGTGCGGTCGAGCCCTCCGCCGACCCCGGCGCCGGCCCTGCCGTCGGCCCCCCGGCCGACCCGGCGGACCCGCGCCCCACCGGTCCCACGGGCCCCTCCGGCAACGGCGTCGGCACGGGCATCACCGGCAACGGCGTCGGCACCGACACCGACACCGCGAACCCCCCGCCGGGCGCACCCCCGCCCGCACCCGCCCAAGACGCCCAGCACGCCCAGGGAGCCCCAGCGGCCCGGAACACCTGCGACGAGACCGGCGCCACCCCCGCCGACCGGCTCTCCGGTGACGAGCCCCTGCTCGCCGCCCGCGTCCACCGCCCCTCCGACCTCCTGCGCCTGCTCGTCGGCATCCTCGCCATCGTCCTCCTCCTCGGTCTCTCCGCCTTCGCCCACGGCACCACCACCGGGCTGGAGCAGGACATCTCCAAGGGCACAGGACAGGCCCCCGACCTGCTGGCCAAGGTCGCGGGACTGGTCTCCAGCATCGCCGTGCTGCTCGTCCCCGTCGCCTTCGCGATCGAGCGGCTGATCAAGCGCGACGGGCTGCGGATCGCGGACGGCGTCCTCGCCGCCGTACTGGCCCACGGCGTGACCCTCGCCACCGACCTCTGGGTCGCCAGATCCGCCCCCGACTCGATCCAGGACGCGCTGACCCGCCCCCAGCTCGGCGCCGGGCTCACCGATCCCGTACACGGCTATCTCGCCCCCGTCATCGCCTATATGACGGCCGTGGGAATGGCCCGCAGGCCGCGGTGGCGGGTCGTGCTCTGGGTGGTGCTGCTGCTGGACGCCTTCGCGATGCTGGTCGCGGGGTACACCACACCGTTCTCGATCATCCTGACCGTGCTGATCGGCTGGACCGTCGCGTACGGCACGCTCTACACGGTCGGCTCCCCGAACGTACGGCCCACCGGACAGACCCTGATGGCGGGTCTGCGCCATGTCGGTTTCCGCCCGGTCAACGCGATGCGCGCCGAGGACATCGCCGACTCCGCCGACCAGGGCGACCGGGGCCGCCGCTATCTGGTCTCCCTGGAGGACGGCCCGCCGCTCGATGTGACCGTCGTCGACCGGGAGCAGCAGGCGCAGGGCTTCTTCTACCGGGTCTGGCGGCGCATGGCGCTGCGTTCCATCACCACCGGCAGCTCCATCCCCTCCCTGCGCCAGGCGCTCGAACAGGAGGCGCTCCTCGCGTACGCGGCGATCGCCGCCGGGGCCAACGCCCCGAAGCTGATCGCCACCTCCGAGCTGGGTCCCGACGCCGTCATGCTGGTGTACGAGCACCTCGGCGCCCGGTCCCTGGACTCGCTGCCGGACTCGGAGGTCACCGACGAGCTGGTGCGGAACGCCTGGCACCAGGTGAAGGCGCTCCAGTCACGCCGTATCGCGCACCGCAGGCTGACCGGCGACGCGCTGGTCGTGGACCGCTCGGGGAAGGTGATCCTCACCGAGCTGCGCGGCGGCGAGATCGCGGCGGGCGATCTGGTGCTGCGGATGGACACCGCCCAGCTCCTGACCACCATGGGGCTGCGGGTGGGCGCGGAGCGCTCCGTCGCCGCCGCGGTGGAGGTGATCGGCCCGGACGCCGTCGCCGACTGTCTGCCGCTGCTCCAGCCGATCGCGCTGAGCCGCTCCACACGCGCGACCCTGCGCCGTCTCGCCCGCGAGCGGTCGCAGCGCGAGCGTGAGGCGGTCCTCGCGGCGTCCGAGATGAACAAGCGCGCCAGAGCGGCGGAGAGCGCGGCCGAGGACGGTGACCGCAAGGCCGTACGGAAGTCCCTGCGCGCCGAGAAACAGGCCGAGAAGCGGGCGATAGACGACGCGCTCGACGAGGCACGCGAGGAGGACCTGCTCTCCCAGATGCGGCAGCAGGTGCTGCTCATCAGGCCGCAGGCGCCCGTCGAACCGGTCAGGCTCGAACGGATCAAGCCCCGGACGCTGATCAGTTTCATCGCCGGGGCGATCGCCGGGTACTTCCTGCTCACGCAGTTGACGCAGCTCGACTTCAACACGGTCGTCAGCCAGGCGCACTGGGGCTGGGTGGCCGCCGCGGCGGCCTTCTCGACACTCAGCTACATCGCCGCGTCGATGAGCCTGCTGGGCTTTGTGCCGGAGCGGGTGCCGTTCCGCAAGACGGTCGCCGCGCAGGTCGCGGGCTCCTTCGTCAAGATCGTCGCACCGGCGGCGGTGGGCGGGGTGGCGCTGAACACCCGGTTCCTCCAGCGCTCGGGCGTACGCCCGGGGCTCGCGGTGGCAAGTGTCGGCGCGTCGCAGCTCTTCGGGCTCGGGTCGCACATCCTGCTGCTGCTGTCCTTCGGTTATCTGACCGGTACGGAGAAGTCGGCCTCCCTCACCCCTTCGAGGACGGTGATCGCGGGGCTGTTGACGGTCGCGGTGCTGGTACTGGTGGTGACCGCCATCCCGTTCCTGCGGAAGTTCGTGGTGACCCGGCTGCGGTCGCTGTTCGCCGGGGTGGTGCCGCGCATGCTGGATGTGCTCCAGCGGCCGGTGAAGCTGGTCACGGGCATCGGCGGGATGCTGCTGCTGACCTGTGTGTTCGTGATGTGTCTGGACGCGTCGATCCGGGCGTTCGACAACGGCAACCAGCAGCTCAGCTACGCGAGCATCGCGGTGGTCTTCCTGGCGGGCAGCGCGCTCGGCTCGGCGGCGCCGACCCCGGGCGGAGTGGGCGCGATCGAGGGCGCGCTGACGCTGGGGCTGATCGCGGTGGGCCTGCCGAAGGAGATCGCCGCGCCCGCGGTGCTGCTGTACCGGCTGCTGACGCTGTGGCTGCCGGTGCTGCCCGGCTGGGTCTGCTTCAACCACCTGACGCGCAGGGGGGCGCTGTAGGCCCTGTCCGGCGGAGGCCGGTGCGAAGGCCGGTGCGGAGGCCGGGGGCGCTGTAGGACCTCTCGTCCCTGTCCGAGGCCACTCGCATGGCCGTCGCCCCGCGCGGCCCACGCCCCCGCGGCGCACGATGGGACCATGCCGACCCATTGCACCCGGCGCGGTACGGCGACGCTCGCCGCCCTGACCGCCGTCGCCCTGCTGGCCGCCTCGGGATGCTCCGACAGCGCCGGCCGCGCCGAGGGCGCGAGTTCCAACGGTCGAGCGAACGCCCTGGCCACGCCGCAGGACCTGGCGGCCCAGCGGCTGTCCTGGAAGGCATGCCCGGCCCCCTCGGCCACCGAGGGCGGCGGTACGGCACCGTCCCCGCTGCCCGGCGGCATCCCGTGGGAGTGCGCCTCGATGAAGGTCCCGCTCGACTACGGCAAGCCGGCCGGCGAGAAGATCGAACTGGCCCTCATCCGCGGCAGGGCCGGCGACCGGGCCCACCGGATCGGCTCGCTCCTCTTCAACTTCGGCGGCCCCGGCGGCTCCGGCGTCACCGCGCTGCCGTCCTTCGCGCCGGACTACGAGAAGCTGCGTTCCCGGTACGACCTGGTCAGCTTCGACCCGCGCGGGGTGGGCCGCAGCGACCCGGTGAAGTGCAAGACCGACCAGCAGCTCGACGCGTACTACGCCCAGGACGCGACGCCCGACACCGCCGCCGAGGAGAAGACCTTCACCGAGGGCCTCGCCTCCTACGCGGCGGCCTGCGAAAAGCGCTCCGGCCCGTCGCTCCCGTACGTCGGTACGGTCAACGCGGCCCGCGACATGGACCTGATGCGGCAGGTCCTCGGCGACAAGAAGCTGCACTACTTCGGGATCTCGTACGGTACGGAACTGGGCGGCGTCTACGCCCACTTGTATCCGAAGTCCGTGGGCCGCGCGGTGCTGGACGCCGTCGTCGACCCCAAGCAGAACGCGGAACAGGGCTCCCTCGGCCAGACCAAGGGCTTCCAGCTCGCCCTCACCAACTTCGAGAAGGACTGCATCGCCCGCGGCCCCGCCTGCAAACTGCCCGGCACCACCCCGAAGCAGATCGAGGGGTTCATCACCGGACTGCTCGCCCGGCTCGACAAAAAGCCGATCGCGGGCCTCGGCACCCGGAAACTGACCCAGACCCAGGCGACCAACGGCATTGCGCAGTCGCTCTATTCGAAGGAGTTCTGGCCGTATCTGGAACAGGGGCTCGACGAGGCCGACGGCGGCAACGGCGCACTGCTGCTCGCGCTGTCCGACGCGATGAACGGGCGCGACGAGAACGGCAACTACAGCAATCTCCAGGCGGCCAACACGGCCATCAACTGTGTGGACTCCAAGGAGCGTTACACCGTGGCGCAGACCAGGGCGAAGCTCCCCGAGTTCCGCAAGGCCTCGCCCGTCTTCGGGGACTTCCTGGGCTGGGGGCTGATGAGCTGCTCCAAGTGGCCGGTGCCGGGGCAGTGGACGCACCCGGACGTCAGCGCGCCCGGCGCGCCCCCGATCCTGGTCATCGGCAACACCGGTGACCCCGCCACACCGTACGCGGGTGCCAGGGCGATGGCGGACGCGCTGGGCAAGGGCGTGGGGGTGGAGATCACGTACCACGGCCAGGGCCATGGCTCGTACGACAGCGGAAACCCCTGTGTGCAGGGGGCCGTCAACGGCTATCTGCTGAACGGCAAGGTGCCTGCGGCGGGCACGGTCTGCCGCTGAGGCCACCGCGGCTCCGGGGCGAAGGGCGAAGGGCCAAGTGCCCGACCTCAGTTGTTCTCACCTCACGGACGGGCTTGAATTGACGGATGCCCAGACGTACCCGAATAGCCGCCCTGACCATGGCGTCGCTGCTTCTCACCGGCGCCCTCGCCGCATGCGGCGGCGGTACGGACGACCCCCCGCCGGACCCCGGAGCGGCCACCCCCGTCGCCGCCACCACCGCTCCCGCGACAGCGGATCAGAAAGCGGGCCCGGGACCGGCACTGCCCCCGCTCCCCGCCGCGCTCACCGGGCAGAAGCTCGACTGGTACCGCTGCCCGGCCCCCGAGAAGGCCCGCGGCAGCGACGCGAAGCCCCCCGGCTCCGGCTGGCAGTGCGCCACCCTGCGGGCGCCCCTCGACTACACCGCACCGGCCGGCGAGACCATCGGGATCGCCCTCATCCGCTCGAAAGCCGAAGGACCGGCCGACCGGATCGGCTCGCTCCTCTTCAACTTCGGCGGCCCCGGCGGCTCCGGCGTCGCCACCCTGCCCGGCGCCGCCGATCTGTTCGAAGCGCTCCACGAGCGGTACGACCTGGTCGGCTTCGACCCGCGCGGAGTCGCCGAGAGCGCCGGTGTGGTCTGCCGGGACAGCAAGCAGACGGAACAGTCCCTCCGTATCGACTCCACCCCGGACACCCCGGCCGAGGAGAAGATCTTCCTCGACGACTCCCGGGCCTTCGGGGCGGGCTGCCTCAAACGCTCGGGCCGGGTGCTGCCGTACGTCGGGACCACCAGCGCCGCCCGGGACCTGGATCTGATGCGCCAGGTCCTCGGCGACCGCGAACTGCACTACTTCGGCTTCTCGTACGGCACCGAACTGGGCGGTGTGTACGCCCACTTGTTCCCGTCGAAGGTGGGGCGGCTCGTCCTGGACGCGGTGGTCGACCCGACGGCCGGCTACACCGCCCACTCCCGCAACCAGGCGCTCGGCTTCCAGCGCGCCCTCGACAACTACTTCAAGAGCCGTGGCATCGGCGCGCGGAGCGGCACCGCGCGGGTGGTGAAGCTGCTCGACCGGCTGGACCAGGAACCGCTGCCGACCTCCATGGGCCGCACCCTCACCCAGGGCCTCGCGCTCACCGGCATCATCGCCCCGCTGTACGGCGAGGACACCTGGCCGCTGCTGACGGACGCCCTGGAGGCCGCCGAGAACGGGGACGGCAGCGCGCTGCTGCGGCTGGCCGACTCGTACAACGACCGTGACGGGCAGGGCAGTTACAGCACCGCGCACCATGCCCAACGGGCCATATCCTGTGCCGACGCCAAGGGCCGGGTCGGCGCGGACGAGGTACGGTCCCGGCTGCTGGCGGACTTCCGGAAGGTGTCGCCGGTCTTCGGTCCCTACCTGGCCTGGGACCTGGCGGGCTGGTGCGCGGACTGGCCGGTCCCGGGCGCGTACGAGACACCGGAGGTGGCGGCGCCGGGAGCGGCCCCGGTCCTGGTGGTCGGCGGCAAGGGCGACCCGGCGACACCGTACGAGGGTGCCGAGCGGATGGTCGGGGAGCTGGGCGAGGGGGTCGGCGTGCTGCTCACCTTCGAGGGCGAGGGCCATGGCGCGTACACCACCGGGAACCGCTGCATCACACGGGTGGTGGACGCCTACTTCCTGCGGGGAACGGTGCCGGAGTCCGGGAAGAGCTGCTCCTGAGCGGCCGTACGTACCCGTACACACCGCATCCAGGCATCCGGTACGTACCGCACGCATACGAAGGGGCCGGTCCACATCGCGTGGACCGGCCCCTTCACATGACCCGCGGGATCTGCGAGGTCTAGTAGATCGGCTTCTCCGGCTCGATCTGGTTGACCCAGCCGATCACTCCGCCGCCGACATGCACAGCGTCCGCGAACCCGGCGGACTTCAGCACCGCGAGCACCTCCGCGCTGCGGACACCCGTCTTGCAGTGCAGGACGATCTTCTTGTCCTGCGGCAGGGTCTCCAGGGCGGTGCCCATCAGGAACTCGTTCTTCGGGATCAGCCGGGCGCCGGGGATCGAGACGATCTCGTACTCGTTCGGCTCACGGACATCGATGATCTCGATGTTCTCGCCGTCGTCGATCCACTCCTTGAGCTGCTTGGGAGTGATCGTCGAACCGGCCGCCGCCTCCTGCGCCTCCTCGGACACGACACCGCAGAAGGCTTCGTAGTCGATGAGTTCCGTGACGGTGGGGTTCTCGCCGCAGACCGCGCACTCGGGGTCCTTGCGGACCTTGACCTGGCGGTACTGCATCTCCAGGGCGTCGTAGATCATCAGCCGGCCGACCAGCGGCTCGCCGACGCCCGTGAGCACCTTGATCGCCTCGGTCACCTGGATCGAGCCGATGGACGCGCAGAGCACGCCCAGCACGCCGCCCTCGGCGCAGGAGGGCACCATGCCCGGCGGCGGGGGCTCCGGGTACAGGCAGCGGTAGCACGGGCCGTGCTCGGACCAGAAGACGCTGGCCTGCCCGTCGAAGCGGTAGATCGAGCCCCAGACGTACGGCTTGTTCAGCAGCACGCAGGCGTCGTTGACCAGATAGCGGGTGGCGAAGTTGTCCGTGCCGTCCACAATCAGGTCGTACTGCGAGAAGATCTCCATCACGTTCTCGGCTTCGAGCCGCTCCTCGTGAAGGATCACGTTCACATAGGGGTTGATGCCGAGAACGGAATCCCGCGCGGACGCGGCCTTCGACCGGCCGATGTCGGCCTGGCTGTGGATGATCTGGCGCTGCAGGTTCGACTCGTCGACCTCGTCGAACTCCACGATGCCGAGCGTGCCGACACCGGCCGCGGCCAGGTACATCAGAGCCGGGGAACCGAGACCTCCGGCACCCACACACAGCACCTTCGCGTTCTTCAGCCGCTTCTGTCCGTCCATCCCGACGTCCGGGATGATGAGATGGCGGGAGTACCTGCGGACCTCGTCGACGGTCAGCTCGGCGGCGGGCTCGACCAGGGGTGGCAGCGACACAGGGACCTCAACAGGGGGTTGGCCGATGGTTCGAATGGAGTTGCTCTTCGTGCAACACTGCCACGGCCCTTCTCATTCCGAGACACCCGGTCCGGCCCGCGAGACGCTTTCGTCCCACTAACCGGTCAGCCGGTAACCGGCCGGTCAGATACGGCATGCCGCCTCCATCCAGATGTCGGCGAGGGACTCCTCCAGATTGATCCGGGGACGCCAGCCGAGCCGGTCGCGGGCGGTACGTACGTCCGCCTGCTGCCAGGCGCCGCAGCCGTCGGGGTACGGGAAGGGGCCCGCGCCGATGTGCTCGGGCGCCGGCTCGCTGCGGGGGGCGCCGATGGTGGCGTGGCCGGGGCGCACCGGGCCAGGGGGCAGGTCCAGTTCGTGCAGGGCTCCGGCATAGCCCGCGACTCTCGCCAGGACGGCGGCGGCGTCCCGGAGCTTGACCGCCCGGCCGGTGCCGATGTTGACGATGCCCTGGGCGGCGGAGAGCGAGGCGGCGTGCACGGCGCGCGCCACGTCCCGTACGTCGACGAAGTCGCGCTGCACGCCCAGCCCGCCGAGCTTCAGCTCGCCGTCGCCTGCCTGCATGGCTCGGCGCATGGCCTCCGCGAGCCGGCCGAGCGGGGAGCCCGCGGGGGTGCCGGGGCCGACGGGCGAGAAGACCCGGAGCACGATGGCGTCGAGCCCGGCGCCGAGGACCAGCTCGGACGCGGCGAGCTTGCTCACACCGTACGGGCCGCCGGGGCGCGGTACGGCGTCCTCGGCGGTGGACGAGCCGTGCGGGGAGGGGCCGTACTCGGAGGCGCAGCCGAGCTGGACGAGTCTGGCGCCGCAGCCGCTGCGGCGCAGGGCCTCGCAGACGGTGGCGACGGCGACGGTGTTGTGCCGGGTGAGTTCGCGGGCGCCGCCGCGGGTGGCTCCGGCGCAGTTGATCACGACTCCGGGGTGCACGGCGTCCAGGAAGCGGGTGAGGGCTCCCGGGCTGCCGCCCGCGAGATCGAACCGTACGTCGGCGTCGTCGCCGCGGCCGAGCGCGGTGAGGTGCACGGCGGGGTCGGCGAGCAGCCGGTCGGCCACGAAGCGGCCGAGGAAACCGTTGGCACCGAGCAGCAGGACCCTCATCGCGCCGCCCTTCCGTGCCGACGGGCCGTGGTGTGGGCCTGCGCTGGGGATTGCGGGGTCATGTCTGGTGTCTCCTTCGTGGTGGTGCCGGGGGTGATGCCGGGTGGGTCTTGGGGTGCGGGGGTGTCTCGGGGTGCCGGGGTCTTCTCCGCGGGCTTTCTTCGGGCGTTCTCTGGGTGCGATCTCTGAGTGTTGGTGCGATCTCTGAGTGCGATCTCTCAGTCGTTCCGTCAGTGCTTGCCGCGTGCTTTCTTCGGGTGCCGGGTCAGGTGTGCGCCGAGGCCCGGGAGAGGGCGACGGCGGCGTGTACGAGCAGGCCGAGCGCGGCGGCTCCGCAGGCCAGGGCCGGTACGGACGCCGGACCCCAGGCCTGGACCGCGTGGGTGACCGGGACGGCGAGCTGATCGCAGCCGGGGAAGCGGCCCGCGAGCACGGACGCGCAGGCGAGCACCTCCACGGCGGAGGCGGCGGCGAGTCCGGTGGCCGCGGCGTGCGGGAAACCGTGGACCGTGAGCAGCCGGGCCAGCAGGAAGAGCGTGCCGAGGGCGACGATGGCCGCGGGCGCGCCGTCCTCGTCGAAGACCAGGTTGGCGGCCGTAGCGAGCGCGGTGAGCGCGCCCGCGTACAGCGCCACCAGAGCGAGCAGCAGGGGCCGCGCCCCGGCCGTGAAGTCGGCCAGCCCGTGGCTCTCGGCGAGCCGGCGCCGGGACCGTACGGAGAAGAGGTGGGCGCACCAGGCGGCGGGCGCGACAGCGCACGCCAGCGCGGTCAGCGGGGTGGTGGTGGCCGGCCAGGGGCCGTCGGGGCCACCGGTGACCAGGGCGTCCAGCAGTCCGTCGCCGCAGACGAGATAGGCCAGCAGCCAGTGGACCCAGAGGCCCGCGGCGGGGACGGTACGGCCTTCCGCGCGCAGCGGCCCGCGGCGGAGGCAGGCGGCGAGGGTCCCGGTGAGGGCGAGGGATCCCGCGAGGCCCACGGCGAGATGGCCCTGGCCGGCGGTGTGCTCAAGTCCGGCGAGGGTGAGGGAGGCCACGGCTCCGGGCAGCAGAGTGAGGACCATCCAGTCGGCCAGGCGGCGCGTTCCGGTTCTGTGCGCCGGGCGCGCGGATTGCGCCGGGCTCGCGGATTCCGGAGCGAACGCCTCGCCCGCTGCTCCTGCCGCCGCTTCCCCGCCGTGCGGGACGCGTGCGTACAGCTCTTCGGCGAGCGAGAAGACATCGCGGTGCCGGAAGCGGGCGGCCGTACGGTCGGTGATCCCGTGGGCCTCCAGCCCGGCCGCGATCTCCAGCGGGTCGACGGCCCGCTCGCACAGCGTCCTGTGCCGGTGCAGCAGCCCCTTGACGGGGTCGGCGGTACCGCGTGTCCCGGGCCGGACGGCGGGCTTCGCCTCCTCAAACATCGCCCCGCCCCGCCTTCACTCCCGCACCGGCGCGCGCGCCGGTGCGCGCGCGCCTCGGCGGCACCGGACGGCCGGCGGTCCAGCGGACCGGGGCGTACATCTCGGCCGGGTGCGCGAAGGGCGCCCCGTCCGCCGCGCGCCGTACGGGATCGTGCGAGATCAACCTCAGATAGATCTCATGGAACGCCGCGAGGTTCTGCTCGACGGTGAACAGTTCCAGGGCGCGGGCGCGCGCCGCCGCCCCCAGCCGGGCACGGCGCTCGGGGTCGCGCAGCAGCGCGACGCAGGCGTCCGCGAGCGCCCGTGGATTGCGCGGGGGCACGACCAGCCCCGTACCGCCGATGACTTCGACGACCGCGCCGACATCCGTGGAGACCGTCGCGCGCCCGCAGAACATCGCCTCGACCAGGCTGATCGGGAAGCCCTCGACCACGCTGGAGAGCACGACCACCTCGCCCGCCGCATAGGCGTCGGGCAGTTCGGGCGCCTCCGGTCCGCCGATCTCCTCGAAGGAGACGGGGTTGTCACCGACCGAGTGGGCGTCGGCGGCCTCGTCGGGGAAGAGCTGCGCGGCGAGGGCCCGGCAGTGCGCCAGATACGCGGCGGCTCCCGGCCCCTGCGCGGGGCCGCCCACGATCCTGAGCCGCGCGCCCGGCTCGGCCGCGCGGACCGTGGCGAAGGCATGGAGCAGGGAGACCAGATCCTTGGCGGGCTCGATCCTGCCGACCCAGACAAGAGTCCCCGGATCCCCGCTGATCCCCCCGCCGGTCGGCTCCGTGCCGGTCGGCTCCGTGCCGCCCAGCTTCCCGCCTGTCACCGGGCCGGCACCGGCACCGGTCCCGCCCCGACCCGCCGCGCGGCCACCGGCCGCGCCGCCACCCGTCGTGCCGCCACCCGCCGCACCCTCGCCCACCGCAGAGAAACGCTCCGCCTCCATACCGGGGTAGACCGTGCGCAGCGTGGCCCGGTCGGCGCCGCAGCGCTCCTGCCACCGCCTCGCATGCGTGTTGCCGGGGGTGATGACACCCGCCTGCCGGTACACCTCGGCGGCCAGCAGCCGCTGGAAGGCCGCGAGCAGCGCGCGCACCGGCGCACTCAGCAGGGCCGTGTCCGCGGGAGCGCCGCCCAGGCCCGCGCTCGCGAGATAGTGCGCCCGGAGCTGTACGCCGTACTCCGTGACCAGCAGCGGCACCCCGAAGAAGCGTTTGGCCAACAGCCCGGGGAGGGCCGCGGAGCCGCCCGATGTGGCATGGCAGAGATCGGCCGCGCCCAGCGTCTCGTCGTCGTACCAGTCCAGCGAGAGGGGGCGCAGGGCGCGCTCCAGCCGCTCGGTGAAGGCGAGGAAGTCGGGCACGGTCGCGGACTGCACACTCCGGCGTGCGCCGGGTGCGCGGCAGGCGGACTCCAGCAGCCGGGCCGCGCCTTCCGAACGCAGCGCGCCGCAGAGCCCGCCCCGCTCCCTCGCCAGATCGGCCAGCCCGTACAGCCCCGCCGCGAACCCCCCGGCACCCGCCGCGAACGCCGGTCCGCCCGGCACGCCGCCCCCGCCGCCCGCGTCCCCAACCGTTTCGGCACCCGTACGCCCCGGCTCCGAGCAGACAGCCGTGACCAGCCGGCCGAAGTGGTCCGCGAAGCGCCGCCGGTCGCGCCGCCCGTACCCCCGCCCGACGTCCGCCGGCGCCCAGAGCGGCGCCGTGCGCACCCGCTGGATCCGGCGTGGCAGCTCTATCCAGCCGCGTGCCTCCTGGCGCGCGCTGCGGCTCAGCGCGTAGATGTCGAACTCGTGCTGTACGAGCCCGCGCACAAGCCGGTCGCACCAGAGCCTGGATTCACCCGTCGCATACGGATACCCACCGTCCGTAAGCAGTCCGATCCGCACGAGCACACCCCCGATCTCCCTTGTGGGCAGCCGCCGTTGGCCGGCGACTCGCAGCGGGACGACCGTAAGCGGATATGCCGGTGGCGCGACGGACGGTTGTCCGTCGCGCCACCGGAAGGGGTGAATGCACGTAACTTTCCCGGACCGGTAGCGTTTTGTTGCGCTATGGAGCGGTCCGGCTACACAGGGTCAGACGGCGGTGACCTTCTCAGCCACCGGAGGCAGCGTCTTCCTCGCCGCACGGCGCTCGGCGGCGAGCACCGGATCGAGTGCGGGCACGGCGGCGAGCAGTTGCCGTGTGTACGGGTCGGAGGGCGCCCCGTACACCTCCTCGACCGTCCCCTGCTCCACGATCCTGCCGTGCCGCATCACCGCGACCCGGTCGCTGACCTGCCGTACGACCGCGAGGTCATGGGCGATGAAGACCAGCGCCAGGCCGAGTTCCCGCTGGAGTTCCGCGAGGAGCGCGGTGACCTGCGCCTGGGTGGTGACATCCAGTGCCGACACGGGTTCGTCGCAGACGATCAGCCGGGGCTCGGCGGCCAGCGCCCGGGCGATACCGACCCGCTGGCGCTGTCCCCCGCTGAACTCGTGCGGATAGCGGTCGTACCGGTCGGGATCGAGCCCGACCCGTTCCAGCAGCTCCCGTACGCGCCCGACGATGCGGTCCTCGTCCAGCACGCCGGCGGCCCGCAGCGGATCGGCCACCGACTCCCCCACCGACCGGCGGGGATTGAGCGAGGAGACCGGGTCCTGGAAGATCATCTGCAACTCGCGGCGGAAGGGCCGCAGTTGCTTCTCCGGCGCCGCCCCGATCTCCGTACCCCGGTAGCGCAGCCGCCCCTCGGTCGGATCGAGGAGCCGTACGAGCATCCGGCCCAGGGTGGTCTTGCCGCTGCCGCTCTCGCCGACGATGCCGAGGGTCTCGCCGGCGCCGACGGTGAGCGAGACCCCGTCGACGGCGTTGACGTTCCGCCGCCCCCGCCGGAACTCCCGCCGCAGATCCACCGCTTCGATCAGCACATCCCCCACGGCGGACGCCCCGCCCGAGGCCCGGCCCGGAGCCCCGGACGCCTCGGCCGTCCCGCCGGAGCCCCGCACCACCGGCCCGTCCACCCGTGGCACCGCCGACAGCAGCGCCCGCGTGTACGTCTCCCGCGGCGCGCCCAGCACCTCCGCGACCGGACCGCGCTCCACCTCGCGCCCGTGCCGCATCACCAGCACCTCGTCCACGCTCTCCGCCGCGACCCCCACGTCATGGGTGACCAGCAGCAGCCCCATCCCGGTCTCGTGCCGCAGATCGTGCAGCAGATCGAGGATCTGGGCCTGGACGGTCACGTCCAGGGCCGTGGTCGGCTCGTCGGCGATCAGCAGGCGCGGCTCGCAGGCCAGCGCCATCGCGATGAGCGCGCGCTGGCGCATACCGCCGCTGAACTCGTGCGGTCTGGCGTCCGCCCGGCGCGCCGCGTCGGGGATGCCCACACGGTCCAGCACCTCGACGGCCCGCGCGCGGGCGGCCCGCCGGGTGGCGGCGGTATGGACCCGGTAGACCTCGGCGATCTGGTCGCCGACGGCGTAGTACGGGTCGAGGGAGGAGAGCGGGTCCTGGAAGACCATCGCGGCCACCGCCCCGCGCAGGGCGCGCAGTTCACGGTCGGACGCGGTGCCCACGTCCGTACCGTTCACGCGCACCGTCCCGCCGACGCGCGCGCCGGTGCCGCGGTGCAGTCCGAGGAGCGCGCCCGCGACGGTGCTCTTGCCGCTGCCGGACTCGCCGACCAGGCCGATCGCCCGTCCCGCGGCCAGCGAGAAGGACAGCCCGTCGACGGCCCGTACGGTCTCCTCCCCCGGCGCGAAGTCCACCGTGAGGCCGTCGACCTCCACCAGGCTCGCCGTCGCGGGAGCCCCGGAAGCCGCAGGAGTCCCAGAAGCCGCGGGAGTCTCCGGAGTCCCGGAAGCCGCGGGAGTTACGCGAGTCAATGCAGCACCACCCTCCGGTCGGCGGCCGCGTACAGCAGATCGGCCACCACGTTCGCCAGCACGACGGCCGCGCCGATCACCAGCACCACCCCGACCACCACCGGCAGATCGATCTCGCGCACGCCGTCGATCAGTGTCTTGCCGATCCCGGGAATGTTGAAGAGGGACTCGGTGAGCACCGCCCCGCCCATCACCGTGCCGAAGTCCAGCGCGCTGAGCGCGATGACCGGCGGTACGGCCCCGCGCAGCGCGTGCCGCCCGACGACCGCCCGCTCCCCCACGCCATAGGCGCGGAAGGTGCGGATATGGTCCTCGGCCAGCGTCTCCAGCGTCGAACTGCGGGTGAGCCTGGCGTATTTGGCGCTCTCGAAGAAGCCCAGGGTGAGCCAGGGCAGCAGCATGTTCCACGCCCACTGCTCGGGGTCCTCGGTGAGCGGTACGTACGTCGGGAACGGCAGCCACTGCAAGTACGCGCAGACCACCATCAGGAGCAGCAGCCCGAGGATGAACACCGGCGTGCCCGTGCCCGCCAGCGTGAGCAGCGTCAGCGCACGCTCGGTGATCCCGCCGCGCCGCAGCGCGGACAGCAGTCCCGTGCCGACTCCGACGGCCAGCCAGATCACCATCGCGCCCACCGCGAGGGAGGCGGTCGCGGGCAGCCGGTCCAGGATCAGCGCGGTGACCTGCTGGTCGGTCTGGTACGAGAAGCCGAGGCAGGGTGCGTCGCAGTGCAGCACGGCCGTGCCGGTGGAGTAGTCGCGCCCGGCGACGATGCCCTGGAGGAAGTGCGCGTACTGCGCGTAGACCGACTCGTCGAGACCGAGCTGCTGACGCACCTGCTCGACCTGCTGGGTGCTGCACCGGTCGCCGCAGGCGAGCCGCGCGGGGTCGCCCGGCGCCAGGTAGAAGAGCGCGTAGATCGCGACGGAGAGCACGAGCAGGACCAGCACCGCGCCGCCGAGCCGTTTGAGCAGATAGCGCGTCATGAGGAGGCGTCCTTGCGGAGATCGGCTGCCGTGGCGGCCCCGGGGGCCGCGGCGCGTGCGGTACGAGTGGTCCGGCCACGGGACGACGCCCGCGTCCCGACCCGCAGCCGCGCCGCCTCACGCGGGTCGAGTGCCGCCCGTACCGCGTCACCCAGGGCGGTGAAGGCGAGCACGGTCACGAACAGCATCCCGGCCGGCAGCAGTACGTACATCGGATCCGCGCGGAACCAGGTCTGCGCGCTCGACAGCATCTGTCCCCACGACGGCGTCGGCGGTTTGACGCCGACGCCCAGGAAGGACAGGGACGCCTCGATCACCATGTTGATGGGCAGCAGGATCGCCGCGTAGGTGATGACGGGCGCGGCCAGCGAGGGCAGCAGCTCGCGCCGCGCCACCCGCCAGCGCCCGGATCCCGCGAGCCGGGCCGCGGCGACGAAGTCGAGCTGTTTCAGGGTGAGCGTCTGCGCCCGTACGATCCGGGACGTAGCGCCCCAGTTGAGCAGTCCGATCACCAGGATCAGCAGCAGCGGGCGCGGGAAGTCGGCCGGTACGACGGCGGTCAGGGCGATGGCGAGCACCAGCATGGGCAGCGCGACCATCACATCCGTGAACCGGCTGAGCACGGTGTCGAGGAGCCGGTTGCCCAGCCCCGCGGCGAGACCGACCGTGATCCCGATCAGCACCTGCACGACGGTGGCGCCCACGGCGACCAGCAGCGAGACCCGGGCCCCGTACAGCAGCCGTACGAACAGATCGCGCCCGGTGCCCGGTTCGACCCCGAGCCAGTGGTCGCCGCTCACCCCGCCGAACGAGCCGATCGGCACCCCGCCGCGCGCCGAGTCCACCAGCGCGTCGTGGTAGGTGTTCGCGTCCTGGCCCTCGGCGGCGGCGAGCAGCGGCGCCGCGACCGCCAGCACCACGAGCAGTCCGAGGACGCTCGCGGCGATGACGGCCGAGGGGCGCCGGCGCAGCCGCCGCCAGGCCTGACGGGCGTCCGAGGCGGCGGCGGGCACCACCGTGGCGGCACCCGCCTTCGCCCCGGACGCCGGCAGATCGGGAACCGTACTCACTTGACCGCGACCTGCGAGACGTCGAGGACACCGGTCCAGTCGCTGATCACGATGTTCTTGACGTCCTTGCCGTACAGCCGCTTGTAGACCGGGTGGAACAGCGGTACGTCGAGGGCCTGCTCGCCGATCTTCTTGTCCAGCGCGCCCCACCGCTTGGCGGCGGCGGCCAGGTCCGTCAGCTTGTTGATCTCGTCGATCTCCTTGTTGACGGCGGGGTCGTCGAGCTGGGCGTGGTTGAAGTTGGAGCCGTCCTTGACGATCTGCCGGCCGTCGAAGATCGGCGCCAGGAAGGGGCCGCCGGACGGCCAGTCGGCGCCCCAGCGGGAGAGGAAGAAGCCGGGCGACTTGGTGACGCTCCAGCGCGCCTCGTTGAAGGCGTTGGCTTCGAGGCCGACCAGCTTGACCGTGATCCCGGCCTGCTTGAGCGACTCCTGCACGGCAGTGGCGACTTCGGGGCTGGTCTCCCGGTTCTGCACGGTGGAGTGGGTGAGGGAGATGGTCAGCCCGTTCGGGTAACCGGCCTCCTTCAGCAGCTCCTTGGCCTTGGCCGGGTTCCCCGTCTTGCCCGCCGGGAAGTGGTCGTACGGCGTGTAGCCGAAGGCGGCCTGGTCGGGCAGGAAGGTCGTCGCGGGCTCGGCGAGGGCGGAGCCGCCGGCCGCGTTGATCACACTGGTGCGGTTGATGGCGTACGAAATCGCCTGGCGCACCTTGGGGTTGTCGAACGGCTTCACCTTCGGGTTGAAGGCGAGGTAGTTGGTGTAGCCGAAGTGGCCGGTGCCGACGCGCGCGGCGAGGGCCTTGTCACTGCCGATCTGGGCGAGTTCGGCCGGGCCCAGGTTGGTGTCGGTGGTGATGGCGGCGGCGTCGGGGCCCGAACTGGTGGACAGCCGCTGGTTGATGACGGCCGAGTCGAGACCGGACTGCACATCGATGGTGTCCGGGTAGGCGTGCCGCTGGTCGTCGGTCTTCTCCGACCAGTTGGGGTTGCGCTCCAGGAGGAGGCGCCGCCCGTCGTCCTCGTTCTTGACGACCTTGTACGGGCCGGACGAGACCGGGTGCTCCTCGTACTTGGCCCCGTCGTCCTTGGCCTTCGGCACCGGAGCGAACTGGGTGGCGGTGGCCAGGAAGGGGAAGTCGCCCTCGGGCTTGCGGAGTTTGAAGACGATGGTCTTGTCGTCGGGCGTCTCGATCGAGGCGAGGCCCTTGGGGTCCTTGTACGGGCCCTGGTAGTCGGCGCCGCCCACCAGCCAGTCGCGCAGATAGGGCGCGCCGCCGGAGAGTTCGGCGGCGAAGGAACGCTCGACGCCGTATTTGATGTCGGCGCTGGTGATCGGCGTGCCGTCCTCGTACTTCAGCCCCTCCTTGAGGGTGTACGTCCACTCTGTGGCGTCCGCGTTGGGGCGCCCGGTGTCGGTGGCGAGGTCGGGGACGACCTTGGTGCCCGCGGCGCCGTTCGCGCGGTTGCGGGTGGTGAGCGTACGGAAGACCAGCGAGGGGACGTTGCCGCCGCCGGAGGTGTAGAGGCGCGCCGGGTCGAAGTCGGACTGCGGCTCGGTGTTCAGCACCGTGAGCTTGCCGCCCTTCTGGGGCGTGCCCTTGCTCGCGCCGTCGGCCTTGGCATCGTTGTCCTGGGGGCCCGAGCAGGCGGCGGCGCCCATGGCCAGGGCCAGGCTGATGGCTGCCGCTGCCAGGCGGCGGGATCTTGCGGACGGTTGACGCATGGGAAGAAAGCCTCTCGATTGCTGCGCGGGCGGAATCGTGCGGGGACGTGCGGGACGGGTACGGGGGCGGGAATCGCCCGGTGTCCGCGCAGGCGGCAGCGGTGGAGAGCGGAAAAGGTGGAGCCGGTTCATGCCGCGCCTGGGTACGGACGGAGTGGTACGCCCAGGCGCGGACTCGCACGGCCTTCAGGAACGGCCGGCGCGCGCTCGGGCAGGCGTCAGCGACAGTGGATGTCTGCCACGCACAGCGCGGTCACGCCGATGAGCGTCAGCTCTATCGCGGCGTGCCCGACGGCGGTGGCGTGGTGGTGGGGGGACATGCCGAGAAATATGAACGACCCCGCCCGTGATGTCAACGCACTTTGAGACGCGCGTCTCAAGTGTTGGGAAACACCCAGGGGTTGGGCCTGCACTTTATGCCGTCGATGTCCAGGGACTTGGTCTGCTGCTGCATCACCGGGGCGAGTGAACCGGGCGTGCGGCAGATCACATGGTTGTGCCCGAGCCGGTGGCCGACCTCATGGTTGATCAGCATCTGGCGGTAGGCGAGCATCGCCTTCGCGCCGAAGGTCTTCGAGCCCTGCGCCCACCGGAAGGCGTTGATCATGACGCGGTCGGTGGAGGCGGAGTCGCACGACACATTGTCAACCGTGGTGTCCAGACCGGACTTTGCGCACCAGACGCCGGTGGTGCCGGGGCTCGCCAGGGTGATCACGAAGTCGGGCTTGCCGCTGGAGATCCGTTCGAAGGTCATGGCGCCGTCGTGCGCCCAGCTCCGCTCGTCGTTGAGGGTCTTCTGCACGGCGTCGGCGAAGAGCGCGCCGTCCAGCCCGAGGCCGTTCTCGATGTCCACGCGGTAGCGGAACTTCTGGCCCTTGCCGGGCGCCCGGTCGAGGCCGGGTACGGCGGTGAAGCGGCCGGAGGCGGTGAGCTGGGGGTCGAGCGGGAACTGACGGGTCATCAACTCCGCGTAGGTGGGCGGCGGGGCGGGTACGTCCGGCCGCACGGCGGAGGGGGTGGCCCGGCCGTCGGAGCGGGAGGCGATGTCGTCCTCGGCGCGGTCGAGTCCGTCGGCGGCCCGGGCGCCGGACGGCTCGCCGCCGGTGACCTGCCCGGCGACGACGACCGCGAGCACGGTGGTGACCGCGGCGGCGGCGATCCCGGTGAGCGCCCGCCCCTTGCTCCCCTTCGCGGGCTGCTCGGCCTCGGGCTGCTCCGGGGTGTCCGGACCCGCATCGGGCCCGTCACCGTCCCGCCCGGGCGGAGCCGCTTCCCGTACGCCGGTCCGCGCACCCGGAGCGTCGAAGGCGTCGGCGTCGAACGCGTCGATGAACTCCCGCCGGGGCCCGGGAATCAACGGCGTCCCGGCGGCGGGCGTGGCGTCCAGGGAGACCCGGGCCCCGGGGCGCGCGCCCTTGAGGGTCCCGGCTCCGGGCCCTCCGGATCCGGGTCCTCGCGCGCCCGGCACGCCGCCTCCCGGCATACCGCCCGCGGGGGCTCCCGGTCCCGGCGCCCCGGCCTCACGGACCGTGCCGCCGGGCGTGCCCGCACCGGGCGTCCGGGGCCCGGGCGCCGTGCCCGGCGTGCCGGTTCCGTGCGGGCCGGGCCGGCGCGGAGCCGTGCCCTGCCAGTCGCCGTAGCGCTGGCCGGTGCCCCAGCCGCCGCCCGCTTCGCGCTGTTCGGGGTGGCCGCCCCGTACCCTCGGCACGCCGTGCGCGGGGGTGCCGCCGTACACCGGGGTGCCGTGCGCCGGAGTGCCGTACGCGGCCTCGTCCCCGGCTGCCGCCGCGCGCCTGCGCCTGCCTCTGCCGGGGCCCTCCGGATCAGGGTCCGGGCCGGCCTCTGTAGGCACGACACCGGCCGGGCTCGGCGAGCCCTGAGGTGCGGGGCCTCTGCGGCTGTGTCGTCCCACGCCCCGGATCAGCTCCTGTCGGTCTTGTCGGCGTTGCCGGCGTTCTTGGCGTTGTCAGCGATGTCGGCGTTGTCGATCAGTTCCCGGGCGGCCTGCGCGACCTCCCGCGGGTACTCCATCATGGCGACATGCCCGGCGTCAGGGAGCGTAAGGAGCCGTGAATCACGGAAAGCGAGGGACGCCTTCCGTGCCATACGGTACGAAACGAGCTGATCCCGCCCGCCGTAGACGAGCAGCGTCGGGGCCAGCACCCGCTCGGCCTGCCGCCACAGTGCGTGCTGACCGCCCAAGGTGTACGCGTTGACGATACCGCGCGCGGAACGGGTCATCGCGTCCCAGAAATACGGCAGTTGAAGCCGGCGCTCCATCTCCCGCACCGCGTCCCGCAGTTCCTGGTCGGTGATCGACGAGGGATTTCCGTAACAGAGCGCGAGCACCCCCGGGTCCGCTGCTCCGCCGACCACTCGCGCGTCATCCTGCCGAACAGCGCGGCGGCCCCGGGCAGCGCCAGCAGCGCGGTGGGCACCGCGGAGCGCTGGACGCGGATCTCCGGCAGCGCCGGCGAGACCAGCGTCAGGGTCCGCACCAGATCCGGCCGGGCCGCCGCGACCACGGTGGCGACCGAGCCGCCCATCGAGTTCCCGAAGAGATGCACGGGCCCGCGCCGCTCCGCGTCCAGCATCCGGATCACCGCGCGGGCATGCCCGGTGACCGAGTAGTTGCCGTCGTCCGGCGGCGGCGAGTCCCCGAAGCCGGGCAGATCGACCGCCTCGCCGTCGAGCAGGTCCGCCAGCAGGGGCATGATCCCCGACCAGTTCTGCGAGGAGCCGCCCAGCCCGTGCACATACAGCGCGGGCGGCGCTCCCGGCCGGGTCGCGGGCCGGGCCCGTAGCGTCAGGGTGAGTCCGGGCAGCGCCACGGTACGGAGCGTCTCCCCCTCCGCGACCCGTACGGGGCTCACCTTCGGAGCCACGGCGGCGGCAATGGATTCCGGCAGCTCGGTCGAAGACATGCGGCAATGTTACGAGACGATCACGCCCGCCATTGTGTGTTCGCCGTCACAGGCCGCATGGCGTCCGGCATCCCGGGCTTCTAGGCTGCATGAAGAGGGTTGTACTAAGAAAGGTCAGCGAAAGGTCACTCATGCCGGTCGACCCCACGGATCCCGACACCTTCGAGACCGACGACCAGGACGAGAACGCCGAACTGCCCGAGGAGACCCCCGAGGCCGACGCCGCGGAGCAGCACGCCGACGTGCGCCGCCACGGCGACGAACCGCTGACACATGTCGATCCGGACACGGTGAGTGAGGGCGACGCCGCCGAGCAGGCCCGGGCGGTCGACCTGGACGAGGACGAGGAGGGCTACCGCTGACCCCGGCCAGGTGCTCTGAAGTGCGTCGGCTCGGCCGCCCCGCTACCGCGGCCGTCCCGGTCCGTGAAATTCTGCGTTCCGCCCGCGCACAGCCCCGTTACCCAAAAGTACGATGGCGGGGCGGCGCACAGCGCGTTCGGCACGATTTCTGGGAGGCGGCGTGACAGCCATAGAGCAGACCGAGGCGGCGCGCCCGCGAGGGACGCGCCTGCCCCGCCGCGCCCGACGCAATCAGCTTCTGGGCGCGGCACAGGAAGTCTTCGTCGCGCAGGGGTACCACGCCGCGGCGATGGACGACATCGCCGAGCGGGCCGGAGTCAGCAAGCCCGTCCTGTACCAGCACTTCCCCGGCAAGCTGGAGCTGTATCTCGCGCTGCTCGACCAGCACTGCGAAGCCCTTCTCCAGGCGGTCCGTACCGCGCTCGCCTCGACCACCGACAACAAGCTGCGCGTCGAGGCGACCATGGACGCGTACTTCGCCTATGTCGAGGACGAGGGCGGCGCGTTCCGGCTGGTCTTCGAGTCGGACCTGACGAACGAACCGGCGGTGCGCGAGCGCGTCGACCGGGTCGCCCTCCAGTGCGCCGAGGCCATCTCCGAGGTGATCGCCGAGGACACCGGGCTCTCCAAGGAGGAGTCCATGCTGCTGGCCGTGGGCCTCGGCGGGGTCTCCCAAGTGGTCGCCCGCTACTGGCTCTCCAGCGAATCCGCCATCCCCCGCGACCAGGCGGTCCGGCTGCTCACGTCGCTGGCCTGGCGGGGCATCGCGGGCTTCCCGCTGCACGGCGGTGAACAGCACTGAGCGCCCGGTGTCGAGCAGCACTGAGCGCCCCGTGTTCGCTGCGGGCGTTCATCACGGTGTCTTCCCAGTGGATTCCCGGTGGTTTTCGCGGGCTAGTGTGTGCTGAGTACAGCGCGGCTGGCCGCGCAACGCACTGACCGTTCGGAGGGACATAGCCGTGGAGGTCAAGATCGGCGTGCAGCACGCGCCCCGGGAGATCGTTCTGGAGAGCGGGCAGTCCGCCGAGGAGGTCGAGCGCGCCGTGGCCGACGCGCTGGCCGGCAAGGCACAGTTGCTCAGCCTCACCGACGACAAGGGGCGCAAGGTGCTCGTACCGGCCGAGCGGGTCGCGTACGTGGAGATCGGTGAGCCGACGACCCGGCGGGTCGGATTCGGCGCGCTGTAGCGCTCCGTGCATCGCTTCGTGATGGCCCGGCGGGAGTGTCCCGCCGGGCCATCACGCTGTGCGGACCGTACGGGCCGGGCTTTGCGCTGTACGGACGGCCGCTCCGCACCCGACTGACCGTCCCGTTGATCGTGTCCGGGGGATCTCAGGAGGGTTGCGTTCCGCGCACCACGGGTAGTGACGTGCTGGGCCAACAGGTCCGGACCACCATGTGCTTCTGGTGTCGTGAGGTGATCAGCAGTGCTCTGGGTAGCTCTCGTGTCGGCCCTGCTCGGACTCGGTCTCTCCTGGGTCGCGTCCCACCTGCTGTCGGACCGCCTCCCCGCATACCGGACGGTGTTCACCACCGGTCCGCTCGGTGCCCTCTTCGGTGCCTATCTGACGCACATGGCGCTCGGCCCCGGCCACACCCTGCTGACACTCGGCGGCGCGCTGCTGGTGGGGGCGGTGCTGCTGTCGCTGCTGATCCGCCCCGCGGGCCGCCCGCTGCACCGGGCCATGCCGTCCTGACGCACGGCCCGGGGAGTCCGGTCGGTCCAGGACTCAGGCGGCCAGTCCCAGCGCGGCCATCCGCTTGGTGTGCGCCTCGGTGATCCGGGAGAACATCCGGCCGACCTCCGCGAGATCGAATCCGTCGGCCACCCCGCCGACCAGCATCGTGGAGAGCGCGTCCCGGTCGGCCACCACCCGCTGCGCCTGCGACAGCGCCTCGCCCATCAGCCGCCGCGCCCACAGCGCCAGCCGCCCGCCGACCCGGGGCTCGGCCTCGATCGCGGCCCGTACCTTCTCCACGGCGAAGTTGCCGTGCCCGGTGTCGTCCAGCACCGCGAGCACCAGCGAGCGGGTGTCGATGTCGAGCCGCGCGGCCACCTCGCGGTAGAAGTCGCTGGCGATCGAGTCCCCCACGTACGCCTTGACCAGGCCCTCCAGCCAGTCCGACGGCGCGGTCTGGCGGTGGAAGTCGTCCAGGGCCTTGGCGAACGGCTCCATCGCGTCGGTCGGCTCAGCGTCGATGGCCTTCAGCCGGTCGCTGAGCCGCTCGAAGTGGTGGAACTCGGCCGAGGCCATCTTCGCCAGCGCGGCCTTGTCGGCGAGGGTGGGCGCCAGCTTGGCGTCCTCGGCGAGCCGCTCGAAGGCCGCCAGCTCGCCATAGGCGAGCGCCCCGAGGAGATCCACGACCGCGGCGCGGTACTGCGGCTCCGTGGAGGCCGTGTCCCAGTTCTGGGCGGCGATCCCCGTGTTCGCGCTGTCTCGGTTCTCGCTGTCTGCCACGGCAACCTTCCAGTTCGTCTGTCTTACATCACATGTGGCGATAGACTAACCACTGCGCGTCACTGCGCCGGGCAGGGCTCGTCCGTCATCAGACCGCTGTGCGGCCAGGTGAGAAGCCCCTGTGGGGGAGGAGTCACGGACGGCACAATAGTCCGCCGTGCGCATGGAGGAAGGGCCTGTCCAGCGCCGGTGGACGGGCCCTCCATGAACTTTCCCCGACACACATGCGCGATTCCGGGGTACAGTGATAAAGAGCCTGCTGATCGTTCGGCAGGCCCTTGCAGTGTGGAAGTGTTTTGACCGAGGGTCCATTCCTCGGACAGGCCCCATGAGGATGCCCGGTCGGTGGCCCGATCGGCTCCGACCCGACCGCCCTCCGCGCGGATCGTACGCGTCAGAAGCGTATGACCGCAGATGAGGGGCCCCCTCAGCGGCACGAGCGCTCGAGCGACGGCAGTGGTCCCGCGCCACCGGCCAACCCACGGCCGGCCGAGTACCCAGGTGCGGTACGACCCCCAGCGTTCGCCTCGCGCCGCGTCTCACAGAAGAGGCAGCACCCTGACTACGACTTTCCGAGAACTCGGAATCCTCCCCGAGACGGCCGAGGCGCTTGAAGCCGTCGGCATTCTGTCTCCGTTCCCCATCCAAGAGATGACGCTCCCCGTCGCACTGTCCGGCAAGGATGTCATCGGACAGGCCAAGACCGGCACGGGCAAGACGCTCGGCTTCGGTCTGCCGCTGCTGGAGCGCGTCACCGTCCCCGCGGACGTCGAGTCCGGCCGGGCCGTGCCGGAACTGCTCACCAACGCGCCCCAGGCGCTTGTCGTCGTCCCCACCCGCGAGCTGTGCACGCAGGTCACCAATGACCTCCTCACGGCCGGCAAGGTGCGGAACGTACGCGTGCTGGCCATCTACGGCGGCCGGGCGTACGAACCTCAGGTCGAGGCCCTCAAGAAGGGCGTCGATGTGATTGTCGGCACTCCGGGCCGGCTCCTCGATCTGGCGGGCCAGAAGAAGCTCGACCTCTCGCATGTGCGCGCGCTCGTCCTGGACGAGGCCGACGAGATGCTCGACCTGGGCTTCCTGCCCGATGTCGAGAAGATCATCCAGCTTCTGCCGCCCAAGCGCCAAACCATGCTCTTCTCGGCGACCATGCCGGGCGCGGTCATCGGGCTCGCCCGGCGGTACATGTCGCAGCCCACGCACATCAGCGCCACCTCGCCCGACGACGAGGGCGCGACGGTCGCCAACACGACCCAGCGGGTCTACCGCGCACACTCCATGGACAAGCCGGAGATGGTGGCGCGCATCCTCCAGGCCGAGGGCCGCGGACTCGCGATGATCTTCTGCCGCACCAAGCGTACGGCAGCCGACATCGCCGATCAGCTCGCCCAGCGCGGCTTCGCCTCCGGCGCGGTCCACGGCGACCTCGGCCAGGGCGCCCGCGAGCAGGCGCTGCGCGCGTTCCGCAACGGCAAGGTGGATGTCCTGGTCTGTACGGACGTCGCCGCGCGCGGAATCGATGTCGAGGGTGTGACACATGTCATCAACTACCAGTCGCCGGAGGAGGAGAAGACCTACCTCCACCGCATCGGCCGCACGGGCCGCGCGGGCGCGTCCGGTACGGCGGTGACGCTGGTCGACTGGGACGACATCCCGCGCTGGCAGCTCATCAACAAGGCGCTCGACCTCGGTTTCCCGGACCCGCCGGAGACGTACTCGACGTCGCCGCACCTGTTCGAGGAGCTGAACATCCCGGCCGGGACCAAGGGCGTGCTGCCGCGCGCCGAGCGCACCCGCGCCGGTCTCTCGGCCGAGCGGGTCGAGGACCTGGGCGAGACGGGCGGCCGGGGCCGCAAGCCGGCGGCCTCTTCGGCGGTACGGGAAGAGCGCCCGGCCCGTACGCGCACGCCGCGCCAGCGGCGGCGTACCCGGGGCGGGGCCGCGCTGGACGGAGCCGTCACGGAACCGCAGTTCCAGACGGCGGAGCCGCAGTTCCAGACAGCCGTGCCGATGGACGTGCCGCAGGGTGTGACCGCGGAGCAGCCGGCCGAGCCGCGCACTCCGCGCCGCCGCCGTCGCACCCGGGGCGGCGCCCTGACGGCGACCGAGGCCGTGGCACCGGTCCTGGAGGCTCCGGTCCTGGAGACCGTCCCGGCGGGCCCGGACGCGGGCGTTCTCGCCCCGGCGGAGCCGGAGGCCGAGGCGGCGCCCAAGCCGCGCCGCCGCCGCACCCGGGCCGCGAAGCCGGTGGCGGAAGCGGGCGAGGCGGCCGAGGCGGCTGTGGCCGTGGTGACCGCCGAGGCGCCCGTGGCCGAGGCCAAGCCGCGCAGACGCACCCGGGCCGCCAAGCCCGTGGCCGAGACGGTGGAGACGGTGGAGACGGCGGAGACGGTGGCCGACCCCGCCGAGGCTCCCGTGGCGGAGGCCAGGCCCCGTCGCCGTACCCGCGCCGCCAAGGCCGTCGAGCCCGCCGCCGAGGGGCCCGAGGCACCGGAGGCGGAGGCGGTGCCCAAGCCGCGCCGCCGCCGTACGCGTACGACCGCGGCCAAGACCGAAAGCTGATCCGGCCGCAGCGGTCATCCGATGGCCCGGCGTCCCCCACCAGGGGCGCCGGGCCATCGGCGTACGGCCCGCGCCGCCGCCGTCGTTCTCCCGTCGGCCATGGACCTGATCGGCGACGGACCTGATCGGCCACGGAATTGATCGGTCACGGACCTGATCGCACCCGGCTTGCGCCGCGCGGTTAGCCTCGTCGCATGAGTCGGCCGTCCAGCTTTGTCCCGCCCTCCTGCGCCCGAGCCCGCACCCTGTCGACCCGGCGTGGCCGGTTCGCCGTGCTCGACAGCCGCCCGGCCGGAGAGCCACAAGGAACCGTGCTCCTGCTGCCCGGGTACACCGGCAGCAAGGAGGACTTCAACGCGATGCTCGAACCGTTCGCCGAGGCCGGTTACCGCGCCCTCGCCGTCGATGGCCGCGGACAGTACGAGACCGAGGGCCCGGACACCCAAGAGGCGTACACCCAGGGCGAGTTGGCAGCCGATGTGCTGGCACAGGCGGAGGCCGTCGGCACCCCGGTCCATCTGCTCGGGCACTCGCTCGGCGGCCAGATCGCCCGCGCCGCGGTGCTGCTGGACCGGAGCCCGTTCCGCACCCTGACGCTGATGTCCTCCGGGCCCGCGCAGGTCGCCCCGGCCCAGCGGGAGCGGGTGAAGCTGCTCAGCGACGCGCTTGCCACGATGTCCATGGCGCAGGTCTGGGAGGCGATGCGCGCGATGGATCCGCTCGCCGACAACGGCGTGACCCCCGTCGACGGCGAGGATCTGCGCAGGCGCTGGCTGCGGACCAGTCCGGCGCAGCTCATCGCCACCGGCCGCCAGCTCTCGGTGGAGCCCGACCGGGTGGCCGAACTCGCCGCTGTACAGCCGCTGCCCAAGCATGTGCTGTCCGGCGAGCGCGACGACACCTGGCCACTGCCGCTGCTCGACGCGATGGCGGAGCGGCTCAAGGCCCGCAGGACGGTGATCGCGGGGGCGCAGCACTCCCCCAACACCGACCGGCCGCTGGAGACCGCCGCCGCGCTGACGGACTTCTGGGACGGCCACTACTGACCCGGCCGGGCACCTAAGTCGGCTGGAAATTCAGTACCACGCCCGTCAGTACTGCGACTGGAGGTGCTGCCAGAAGCCGTCCCGCAGCGCCCGGCGCAGCATCGCGTGCCCCCTCAGCGACCGCTGGAGCAGTCTCTCCGCCTCGATCAGCAGGTCCTGGTCCACCGGCCCCGGCAGATACGGATGGCCCGGCAGCAGTTCGACCATCGACTCCCGGCCGCGCTCCGCCAGCCAGGTCGCCGCGATCTGCGCGCCGATGAAGCGGACCTGGTCGCGGGAGGGCGGCGGCTCGCCCTCGTGCTCGTACGTGGTGACCGGGCGCCGGGTGACATACGGCTTGCAGAACTCCAGGTCGAAGGTGCGCTGGCTGTCGACCTCCCAGAGCAGCGGCTCGGCCTGGTTGCGCCCCTCGCCGGCCTCCATGCCCCAGAGATGGACCCGTGCCCCGTACCCCTGCGCCGCCTCGACCGCGGACACCAGGTCCTCGTCCCCGCCGACCAGGGCCGCGTCACTGATGGCGCGGTGCCGGGCGAGCGATTCGAGATCCGTGCGGATCAGTGAATCGACGCCCTTCTGCTGGTTGTTGGCGTTGAGATTGCCGAGCCTGACCTTGACATCGGGCAGCTCCGCGATCGACTGCTGCTCGGGGGTGTGGATCCGCCGCCTGGCGCCGTCGTACCAGTAGACCCGCAGCAGCCTGCTGTCCGCGAAGATGATCCTGGCCTTGTCGATGAAGGCCTCGATGAGCCCCTCGGCGTCGAGATCAAAGGCGCGCCGGTCTTCCGTGCCCGCTACAAGCAACCCGGCCGCAGCATAGACGTAACCGGCGTCGACGAAGATGGCATGTGTGGACGGGGTCTTGGCGACCTCCACGAGCATGCGCTGGAGCAGCTCGTTCGTCCGCTCCAGACGGGCGGCGATCTCGGTGATCCCGGGGCCGGTATCCGGGTTGCTCTCTGGGTTGGCCTCTGCCTGGTTCATACGCGCTTCATTCTCTGTGGACGACACCGTACCCGCCAGTAGTTAGCCTCCCAAAGAATTTCCTTAGCCTAGGGAATATTTGCAGTGGGCAACCCGTTGAAGCTACACGTAACCGTTCACGTACGACCGATCGACGGACATCACGTCACCCACAGTTCTCCAGCCGGAGGATCAGACGAAGGGAGAAGCCCGTGCGCTTCGAAGTCATGCGCCTCGACGATGTCGACGGCACCGCTGTCGACAGCACTGTCGTGGACGCCGCCTCCGTCAACCGCATCGTGCAGCAGGCCGCCGCCGAGGGCCAGCGCATCTATATCCGCCCCGCCGAATCCACGGCCTCGTAATCCCCCGCACCTACTCACTTCAGTGCCGGTCACAGCACCGCACACCGCCGGTACCGCCGCCCCTGTACGGATCACCCGTACGGGGGCGCCGGCCGTTGTACGGGCACGCTTACGGAGGCCTGTGCGCGGCCTCTTACGCCCGGCCGTCGGCGGCCCGGACCGGGCGGGCGCCGGACGCGCGCCGGGTGAGTTCGGCGTAGACCTCCGGAGCGGTGGTGTACGCCCCGAGCGGTACGGGCTTCCTGCTGCCGTGGTAGTCGCTGGAGCCGGTGACCAGCAGCCCGAGATCGGCGGCCTGGGCACGCAGCCGGGCCCGGGTCGGGGCGTCGTGGTCCACGTGATCGGCCTCGATGCCGTCGAGACCGGCGGCGGCGAACCGCTCGACGGCCGCATCGGGCACGACCTCACCGCGCTTGACCGCCTGCGGATGCGCGAAGACCGTGACCCCGCCCGCGGCCTTGACCAGCCGGATCGCCTCGAACGGGTCCAGCTCGTGCTTCTCGGCGTACGCGCGCCCGCCGTTGGCGAGCCACTCGGGGGTGAAGGCGTCGGAGACGGTCTCGACCACACCGAGCTGGACGAGCGCGGTGGCGATGTGCGGGCGGCCGAGCGAGGCGTCGCCCGCGATCCCGGCGACCTGTTCCCAGGTGATCGGGACGCCCAGCTCCTGGAGCTTGCCGACCATGGTGCGCGCCCGGGGTATGCGGTCGTCCCGTACCAGCTCGCGTTCGCGCAGCAGCTCGGGCTCGTACGGGTCGAAGAGATACGCGAGCAGGTGCAGGCTGATGCCGTCGAGCCGACAGGACAGCTCGGCGCCGGTCACCAGAGTGAGGTCCCGGTCGAGGTCCGCGAGCGCGGCGATCGCCTCGGCATGGCCCCGGGTGGAGTCGTGGTCGGTGAGCGCGACGACATCGAGCCCCGCGCCGGCCGCGTTACGGACCAGCTCGGCCGGGGTGTCCGTGCCGTCCGAGGCGGTGGAGTGGGTGTGCAGATCGATGCGCACGGGACGCGACTCCGGAGGCTCGGACGGACATTCCCGGGCGGGCGCTCACAACGGGCACTCACATCGGGCGTTCAAGGACCTCAAGGATAACGGGGGGCTCGGACATCCCCGGTCGGCGCCGGTCGCGCTGCCGCCCGCGGCACACAGGCGGTACGGGCGGTACGGGCGGTACAGGCGGTACGGGCGGTACGGCGGGTACGGCGGCACGAAGGGCTGGAGGTACGGGACGTACCGGGGAACCGGAGGACGCGGCGGTCAGGACAGCAGCCGGGGCGACAGCGCCCCGCACGGCAGCAGTTCCACTTCGGCGCCCGCGTCCCGCAGGTCGGTCAGCACCAGTTCGTCGTAGAGCAGCAGCCCCGACTGCTCCGGCCAGACGATCGCCCACAGCCACAGCCCGAGCGCCTCGCCCGCGAACACCGCCCGGTCGTCGGGGGCCTGGGCGACATGCCAGAGGGGGTGGGCCGGCCCGCGGCGAGCAGCTTGGCCTGCGGGGGTTTGTCGACTCCGATGTGCGGTCCGGGATCGGGGCCGTCCATCCCGGCGTACCGCGCCCCCAGCCCCACCCCCAGTTCCTCCGCGACGAGCAGCAGCTCCCCCATGCCGCCGAGCGGGGCAGGACCCGAGCAGGCGACGGCGGTGGCCCGGCCCCCGCTGCGGTCGTCCCCCGCGTACGCCACTCCGGTGAAGAGCCAGCCGACGGGCAGCGGCCAGGGCATCCACACCGGGACCCGCGCACGGTGCACCACCACACCGAGGGCCTCGACGCTGGGCGGTATCACGGGCTGGAGCGGATGCACGGTGCCGTGCACATCACACTGCCAGGAGTCGGCGAAAAGACCGGGCGCCCTGACCCGGCCACCGCACTTCGGGCAACTGGGTTCGCCCCTCATAGCGCCCCACGGTCCTCCCCGGCCGACGTCGCGTCAAGGACGATCACCCGTCCGGACCGAGTCCGTCCCGGTGGAACGATTCAAAGCCCGCCGCGCGCCATGAACCGGGCCATCGGTCGCACGATCGGTCCTCGAACCGCCCTCAGTCCAACGGTACGGAACGGCGCAGCGGATCGCGGAGGTCCGTACCGTGCGCCAGCCAGCGCTCCTGAAGCTCCCGCGCGCCCCGTGCCCGCTTGTACGCCGCCTCGTTGGGTGTCATCGGCAGCAGCGGCAGAAACCGTACCGGCTCCCGGGGCGCGTCCAGCTCCAGATCCGGCACCAGTCCGCCGGACTCACCGATCAGTACGGAGTGGAAGGGCGCCCCCGGCCAGAGCGGGCCGCCGAGGTCCAAGGAGCCGCCCGAGGCCATGACCACGCCCTCGACCTGCGGTGACGCGGCGAGTACGGCGAGCGGGCGCAGCACCTGATCGGTGTCGGCGAGCCCGGTCCGCACGGTCAGGAGCAGCTCGGCCCGCGGGCCCTTCACCTGGTCGGCCAGCACGGCGGAGGGGTCGGTCATGGGCTGCGCCGACATCCCGAGTGTGACGTACCGCGTCACTCCGGCACCGTCGCCGTCCTGGGAGCCGCTCCCGGAGTCCTGGAAGCGGAGCACCTCGATACGGTCAGTTCCCAGGAAGGTGACCGCGGCCCGTGCGTCCGGTTCGCCCAGCGCTGTACGCAGCCTGGCCTCGACCAGAGCGAGAATTTCTGCCATACGCGGAGCATAGATCGCTACGGAATCGGGCAGAGGAAGAGATTGACGTCTGTCGGCTGATAGTCTTGGCCGCTGGTCGGGACAGTGTGCGCCGAGCGCCGCTCTCCGAGTCCCGATGACACGTCGTCCCCCACGGGGGACCGGCCGGAGGAGGTGGGGCTGCGGTGGATCGAAGTCACCCGGCCAGTACCAACCGCTCTTCCGCCCCGCTCTCGTCCCGGTGATCCGGGTCACGGGGATCTGAGGCCCCGGCAGTCCAGGCACGGCCTCCCGCACGACGGAAGAGCGCTCTTTTCTCACGCTCTCGCCCTCTTGCCTGTGTTTTCAGCCTGTCTGTAGCGAACGCCGTCACCGCGACCCCGCAGTGCCGCCCGCTTTGCGGACGTATGCACCACGTCCCCATTCCGGGCTGTGCCACCTCGCCGACGGCCTCTCCGTGAAGGAGCCCGCCATGTCGATGATCCGAGACCTGCGCGCAGCGGTCCGTCCGGCCCTGCGCCGCACCGCCGCCGCCTACACCAAGTACGACTCGTACGACCCCACCCGCGACCCGTCCGCCTCCAGCGCCGTCGTCGACTGCGCGGTGTACCGCAAGGGCCGCCGGGTGGTGGAGGACCCGTGTGTCACCCCGCACGAGGCGATGCTGCGGGTACGGGAGGGCGGCGGCTTCGCCTGGATCGGCCTGCATGAGCCGACCGAGGAGGAATTCGCCGGTATCGCGGCCGAGTTCGGGCTGCACCCGCTCGCGGTGGAGGACGCGGTGCAGGCGCATCAGCGGCCCAAGCTGGAGCGGTACGACGACACCCTGTTCACCGTCTTCAAGACCATCCACTATGTCGAGCACACCGAACTGACCGCGACCAGCGAGGTCGTGGACACCGGTGAGGTGATGTGCTTCACGGGACGGGACTTCGTGATCACCGTCCGGCACGGCGGCAAGGGCTCGCTGCGCGCCCTGCGCCACCGGCTGGAGGAGGACACCGAACTGCTGGCCAAAGGGCCCTCGGCGGTGCTGCACTCCATCGCGGACCATGTCGTCGACGGGTACATCGCGGTCGCGGCGGCCGTCCAGGACGATATCGACGAGGTCGAGATCGATGTGTTCTCGGCGCCCGCGAAGGGCAGTCCGCGCGGCTCCGACGCCGGGCGGATCTACCAGCTCAAGCGTGAGGTGCTGGAGTTCAAGCGGGCCGTGTCACCGCTGCTGCGGCCGATGCAGCTCCTGAGCGAGCGGCCGATGCGGCTGGTCGACCCCGACATCCAGAAGTACTTCCGCGATGTCGCCGACCATCTCGCGCAGGTGCACGAGCAGGTGATCGGCTTCGACGAACTGCTGAACTCGATCCTCCAGGCCAATCTCGCGCAGGCGACCGTCGCGCAGAACGAGGACATGCGCAAGATCACATCCTGGGCGGCCATCATCGCCGTACCGACGGCCATCTGCGGGGTGTACGGCATGAACTTCGATCACATGCCGGAGCTGCACTGGAAGTTCGGCTACCCGATGGTGCTGGGCGCGATCGCGGTCGTCTGTGTGACGATCCATCGCACCCTCAAGCGCAACGGCTGGCTGTAGACAGCGGCGGTGGGCCGCGGCTGTGGACGGCGGCTGTGGAGCGGGTTCCCCGCGCCTGGCTAAGCTGCGGGCATGACAGATCCGCGGCTCGGCCAGGCGCTTGTCGAGGAGGCCACCAAGAAGTCCGGCCTCATCTGGGTACGGGGTCCGGGTCCCGGCCGCGCGCTCTGGCACATCTGGTACGAGGGCGCCGCCTATCTGGTCGGGGACGGCCCCGGCGAGCAGCCGCTGCCCGGCCTCGCCGACGGCTCCACGGCCGAGGTGACCGTACGCAGCAAGGACAAGGGCGGCCGGCTGGTGGCCTGGACGGCGGACATCACGGAGCTGGCGCCGCGCTCGGAGGCCTGGGAGGCGGCCGTCGCCGAACTCAAGGGCAAGCGGCTCAATGCCCCGGACGCCGAGGACATGCCGGAGCGGTGGGCGCGTGAGTGCCGGGTGCTGCGGCTGACACCCCGCGAGGTGATCACCGAGCTGCCGTCGGGGTCGCTGGCCGCGGTGCCCCTGCCGACAATGGCGACCACTCGCCAATCCGCTCCCGCCGGAAACCGGTCCGCCCGGCGCTCGAAGACGGTCTAGCAGCCGGGCGGGCGCCTGTCCTAGCGCTGCCCGATCCGGTCCCGCCCGATCTAGTCCTGCTGGTCCTGCTCGTCGTCGGTCTTCGGCAGGCGGCTGCCGTAGTCGACGGTCTCCTCCTTCGGGGGCGCCTCCAGTACGAAGTCCTTGCCCCAGTCGGACAGCGTGACCGTACCGGCGCCGCCCGCGCGTACCAGTTGCAGCGGGTACGGCACGCCCTCCAGCGAGACGTCCAGCGTCCCGCCGTCGCCCTCGCCGCCATTGACCTTGATCGTCCGCTGGCCGCCGATCCTGGCGCGGTCGCCCTTGGTCAGCTTGCCGTGCAGCGCGAGTATCCCGTCGAGCAGCACCCGCTTGTCCGTGAAGCCGCTGAGCTGCTCGTACGAGGAGTCGCCCTCCGGGACCTTCACATACTTGTCGCTCAGCTTCTCGGCCGCCGAGACGTCATCCTTGGTCGGCTCCTCGCCCTCGGCGCCGCCGTCCGCGTGGCTCCAGAAGCCGGCGTCGGCCTTCAGATACAGCTCGTCGTCGATGCGCAGGAGCTGGAAGGTGCTGTCCTTCGAGGTGACGGTCCCGATCCCGCCGCTCTTCTTGAGCTGCATATTGAGCTTGTAGGTCTCACCGCCGGTCACCAGTGAGCCGGAGAGCCGGACCGCGGTCGCGGTGGCCGCCGCGGACTGGGCCTTTCTCTCGATCTCGGTGGCGGAGAGCTTCCCCAGGCCGTTGGTTCCCTTGTCCGGATCCTCACCGCACGCCGTGAGTACCGCGGCCAGCCCGACGCAGAGCGCGACGGGTAGAGCGGCCCGGCGCGAACGGCCGGACGACAGGAGAAGGGACACAGACGCACTGCCTCTCATGCGCGGTGGCGGGTGGCAGACCGCAGCGTACCCGGGCGGTCCCGGCCGCTCGACAGAGAGCCGTACGCACGCCGGACGGACTGTTCCGCCAAGGCGCGGCGCACTGGTACGGGCTAGCCTGAACCCGTAATCGCGCTGGATAGAAGGACATTCAGGGACCGTTCAGGAACAAGGAGGCGCGTGCGATGGCGCCCGGCGCCCCTCGGATCTTCGTCTCGCATCTCGCCGGTGTGCCGGTCTTCGACCCCAACGGCGACCAGGTGGGGCGCGTCCGCGATCTGGTGGCGATGCTGCGGGTCGGCCGCCGGCCGCCGCGGCTGCTCGGTCTGGTCGTCGAGGTGCTCAGCCGGCGCCGGATCTTCCTGCCCATGACCCGGGTCACCGGGATCGAGTCGGGCCAGGTGATCACCACGGGCGTGCTGAACGTACGGCGCTTCGAGCAGCGCCCCACCGAGCGCCTGGTCCTCGGGGAGCTGCTCGACCGGCGGGTGCGGCTCGCGGACAGCGGCGAGGAGGTGACGGTCCTCGATGTCGCGATCCGGCAGCTCCCGGCCCGCCGCGACTGGGAGATCGACAAGGTCTATGTACGGCGGGGCAGGAAGGGCGGCGCGCTGCGGCGGCGCGGGGAGGCGCTGACCGTCGAGTGGTCGGCGGTCACCGGTTTCTCGCTGGAGGAGGAGGGGCAGGGCGCGGAGAGCCTGGTCGCCACCTTCGAGCGGCTGCGCCCCGCGGACCTCGCCAACGCGCTGCACCATCTCACCCCGAAGCGGCGGGTGGAGGTGGCCGCGGCCCTCGACGACGACCGGCTCGCGGATGTCATGGAGGAGCTGCCCGGGGACGACCAGGTGGAGATCCTCGGCAAGCTGGAGGAGGAGCGCGCGGCCGATGTCCTGGAGGCGATGGACCCGGACGATGCGGCGGATCTGCTCTCCGAGCTGCCGGAAGGCGACAAGGAGCGGCTGCTGACACTGATGCGGCCGGACGACGCGGCGGACGTACGGCGGCTGATGGCGTACGAGGAGCGGACCGCGGGCGGGCTGATGACGACCGACCCGATCGTGCTGCGCCCGGACGCGACGGTCGCGGACGCGCTGGCCCGGGTGCGGCAGCAGGACCTTTCCCCCTCGCTCGCCGCGCAGGTCTATGTGTGCCGCCCGCCGGACGAGACGCCGACGGGCCGGTATCTGGGGACGGTCCACTTCCAGCGGCTGCTGCGGGATCCGCCGTACACCCTGGTCAGCTCGATCGTGGACAGCGATCTGCCGCCGCTCGACCCGGAGACCCCGCTCTCGGCGATCACCAGCTTCCTCGCCGCGTACAACATGGTCTCGGCGCCGGTGGTGGACGACAGCGGGTCGCTGCTGGGCGCGGTGACCGTCGACGACGTGCTCGATCACCTGCTGCCGGAGGACTGGCGCGAGACGGACTACCGCGGGACGGAAGAGGCGGTGGCCGGTGGCGAGTGAGCGTACGGAGAAGGAGGGCGTCCGGGAGCGGGCGAGGACCGTCGGCGGCTCGACGGCGCTGTCGCGGGGCGGCCGGAGCCGGCTCGACCAGCCGCTGGCGCCCCGGCGCAGACTGCTGCCCGAGTACGATCCCGAGGCCTTCGGGGTGCTGTCGGAGCGGATCGCGCGGTTCCTGGGGACGGGCCGTTTCATCGTCTGGATGACCCTGGTCATCGCCGTCTGGCTGGTCTGGAACATCACCGCGCCGAGCTGGCTGCGCTGGGACCCGTACCCGTTCATCTTCCTGACCCTGATGCTGTCGCTCCAGGCCTCGTACGCCGCGCCGCTGATCCTGCTGGCGCAGAACCGCCAGGGCGACCGGGACCGGGTCACCCAGGAGCAGGAACGCAAGCAGAACGAGCGCTCGATCGCGGACACGGAGTATCTGACCCGGGAGATCGCGGCGCTGCGGATGGGCCTGGGCGAGGTCGCCACCCGGGACTGGATCCGCTCCGAACTCCAGGATCTGGTACGGGACATGGTGGAGCACCGGGTGGTGTTCCCGCCCGAGACGGTGCGCGGCCGCGAGGACTCCGATCACTGACGCAGGCGACCGGCGTCCATGACGGCCTTCCCTGCGTGCCCGGCGCGGGCCGCACGGGCGGCCTTTCCCGTGGCCGCGCCCAGCGCCGTACCATCTCGGTATGGCTACCGACACGTACGGAACCTCCGTCCCCGCCGAAGAGGCGGTGCTCGCGGCGCTCGCGACGGTGAACGACCCCGAGATCCACCGGCCGATCACCGATCTCGGCATGGTCAAATCGGTGGAGATCGGCGAGGACGGCACGGTGGCCGTCACGGTCTATCTGACGGTGGCCGGCTGCCCGATGCGGGACACCATCACCCGGAGCGTGACCGAGGCGGTCGCCCGGGTCGAGGGCGTCACCCGGGTCGCCGTGACGCTGGACGTGATGAGCGACGAGCAGCGGCGCGAGCTGACGTCGTCGCTGCGCGGGGGCACCGCGGAGCGCGAGGTGCCCTTCGCGAAGCCGGGCTCGCTGACCCGGGTGTACGCGGTGGCGTCGGGCAAGGGCGGGGTCGGCAAGTCCTCGGTGACGGTCAATCTGGCCGCGGCGATGGCGGCCGACGGGCTGAAGGTCGGTGTCGTCGACGCGGACATCTACGGCCACAGCGTGCCCAGGATGCTCGGCGCGGACGGCCGGCCCACCCAGGTCGAGAACATGATCATGCCGCCGTCGGCGAACGGTGTGAAGGTGATCTCGATCGGGATGTTCACCCCGGGCAACTCGCCGGTGGTGTGGCGCGGGCCGATGCTGCACCGCGCGCTCCAGCAGTTCCTCTCGGACGTGTTCTGGGGCGATCTGGATGTCCTGCTGCTCGATCTGCCGCCGGGGACGGGCGATATCGCGATCTCGGTGGCGCAGCTCGTGCCGAACGCGGAGATCCTGGTGGTCACGACCCCGCAGCAGGCCGCGGCCGAGGTGGCGGAGCGGGCCGGGTCCATCGCCGTGCAGACCCATCAGAAGATCGTCGGCGTGGTCGAGAACATGTCGGGTCTGCCCTGTCCGCACTGTGACGAGATCATCGATGTCTTCGGCACGGGCGGCGGCCGGCTGGTCGCCGAGGGGCTGACGAAGACGACGGGTGCGACAGTGCCGGTGCTGGGCGCCATCCCCATCGACGTACGGCTGCGGGAGGGCGGCGACGAGGGCAAGCCGATCGTGCTCTCGGATCCGGACTCGCCCGCGGCGGCGGCGCTGCGGGAGGTCGCGGCGACGCTGGGCGGGCGGCAGCGCGGGCTCGCGGGCATGTCGCTGGGGATCACCCCGCGCAACAAGTTCTGAGGCTCCACACGCGTACGCGTGACACAGGTAAGGGGCGGCCCGCCATCGCGGCCGCCCCTTACACCTGCGCGTATGCGTGACACATGCGCGTGTGCGTGCTCGTGCGCGGTGCTACTCGTCGTACGCGCGGATGTCCTCGATCACCGAGAAGCCGAGGCCGTACGCGCTCATCCCGCGACCGTAGGCCCCCAGATACACCTGGCTGTCCGTCGCCCCCGCCAGCACCCAGCCGAACTCGGACTCGCGGTAGTGGAAGGGCGTCGGCACCCCGTCGACCGGCAGCGCCAGCGACGACCAGGCGGGCCCTTCCAGATCGTCGGCCAGCTCGAAAGCGATCTCCGTCTGCTGGTTCAGCCAGTCGTCGCGCAGGGCGTGGTCGAGCTGCGGGGGCCAGGTCGAGGACAGCAGCCCCGAGCCGGCCAGCCAGGCGGCCGAGGAGGTCGTGGTGGCTTCCAGATGGCCGCCGTCACCGCTGCGGCGCTCGGGGCTGGTGGCGACCGTGATCACCACCGCGAAGCGGTCCGTGTCCACCGCGGGGTCCGGCCTTATCGACGGCTCCTCCCCATGGCCGGTGGCGCCGTGGCGAACCGTTCCGTCGGCCGTGGCTCCGACCTGCATCAGCCAGCGGGGCCCGGTGAACGCCTCATCCAGTCCGTACCACGGGAACGGCGCGCGCAGATACTCCGCGACCGTGCGGCGGGCGACCGCCGCCACTCCCCCGACGGTGGATGAGCTGGCGCTCCACGCCCCAGCCCGGCTCGTCGTCTCCATCTGGCCGGCGCCTCCTCGATCTCGTGCGTCCGGAGCGGCCCGCCCCCTACGGGCGCCTCACTGCCGGACAGATGGAGGATAGCCACCCCATGGCGGCACGCTGGGATTGAAGGCGCTCAGGTGGCGTCTGCGTCGAAGGGCGGACGGTCGTCGCGTACGGGCGTCTCGCGCTTCTTGAGCAGGTCGGGAGTGCCGGAGGAACCATTCGCCGACCCGACGGGGGCCACCGGGGCGTCCTTCACCGCGCCACTCTCATGGCCGTTCACCGCGTCGGCCACATCCGTCATCTCCTTGCGGAGGTCGAAGCTGCTGCGGATCTCCTTCAGCCCGAGATCGTCGTTGTCCATGAGCTGCTTGCGGACGAACGTCTTGGGGTTGAGGTCCTCGAAGTCGAAGTCCTTGAACTCCGGGCCCAGCTCGGAGCGGATGTCCTCCTTGGCGCTCTCGGAGAACTCGCGGATCTTCCGGATGAAGCGGGAGGCGTCCTGGATGACCTTGGGCAGCTTCTCAGGACCGAACACGAGCACGGCGAGGACCACGATCGTGACCAGCTCAAGTGCGCCGATGTCATTGAACACCTTGCTGCTCCTTGTTGTTCTCCATGTCCGCGGACGGAAGCGGGGGCCGTCCTGGCCTGAAGTGGTCGAGGTCCGGGCCGCTCCACGGTACCTGGCGCACCTGTCCGGGCGGTACCTTCGGGTGACCGGCAGGTGCCAACCGCACGTCACCCCTCGGCCGCACCACCGTCAGCTCCCGTCCGCCGAGCCAAGAGCCACCGTCAGGGTCCGCTCCCTGCCGCCGCGCAGCAGGGTCAGCTCCAGCCGGTCGCCGGGGCGGTGCGCGCGGATCTTGACGATCAGCTCCTCGCCGCTGTGCACCCGCTGGCCGTCGACCTGGGTGATCACATCGCCCGGCTTGATACCGGCCTTGGCGCCGGGGCCGCCGGCGGTCACCGCGGGGCCGCCGTCGGCGGCCTCGGTGCCGACCCGGGCGCCGTCGCCCGCGTACTCCATGTCCAGGCTGACCCCGATCACGGGGTGGGTGGCCCTGCCGGTGTTGATCAGCTCCTCGGCGACGCGTTTGCCCTGGTTGATGGGTATCGCGAAGCCGAGGCCGATGGATCCCGACTGGCCGCCGCCGAGGCCGGTGCCGCTGTCGGCCGCACGGATGGCGCTGTTGATACCGATGACCCGGGCCCTGGCGTCGACCAGCGGTCCGCCCGAATTGCCCGGGTTGATGGGAGCGTCGGTCTGGAGGGCGTCGACATAGCTCACATCGCTGCCGTCGCCGCTCTCGCCGCCCGCGGTGATCGGACGCTCCTTGGCACTGATGATCCCGGAGGTCACGGTGTTGGACAGATCGAACGGGGCGCCGATGGCCACGACCGGATCGCCGACCCGGACATTGTCGGAGTTGCCCAGCGGGAGCGGCTTGAGCCCGGAGACTCCGGTGACCTTGACGACGGCCAGGTCGTAACCGCTGTCCTTGCCGACCAGTTCGGCCCTGGCGGTCTGGCCGCCGCTGAACGTGACCGATATCTCGCCGGAGGATCCCGCGGGCTGGACGACATGGTTGTTCGTCAGGATGTGGCCCTGCCGGTCGAGGACAAAGCCGGTGCCGGTGCCCTGTTCGTCGCTGCCGCTGACATGCAGGGTGACGACGCTGGGCAGGGCGCTGGCGGCGATGCCCGCGACACTGTCGGGGGCGCGGCCGCCGGACTCCTGGTCCGCCTGCGGGAGTTCGACGGTGGTGAAGCCGCCGTTGCGCTCGATGTACGCGCCGACCGCGCCGCCCAGGACACAGCCGCAGAGCAGAAGCAGCACCGCGCCTGCGGCACCGGCCCGGCGGCGGCGGGTCCTGCGCGGCTCGCCGGAGTAGGTGGTGAGGGGCTGGACGGGGCCGGCCGAGTTCCACGGGTCGTACTGGAGCCACTGCGTTGAATGAGCGGACTGAGCGGGCTGCCCGGGCTGAGGGAGCGGCTGGGCGGGGGCAGGGTGCTGCCCCTGGTGCGGCGGCTGCGGCGGCGGGTAGTTGAGCCCGTTCCGCGCGCTCTGCCGGCCCTGGTGGCTCTGCTGGCCCTGCTGGCTTGCGTACGGGGGTGGCAGCGGGGTGCCGTGCGCCGGGGTCGGAAGCTGTACGGGCGGCGCGGGCGCCCAGGGGCCGGGCCCGCCGTAGGGCGGTGTGCTGTACTCGTCGGGCTCGTGCAGCGGCTGCGGGCGCTCCTGCCCCTGCGGTTCGGAAGCCGGAGCCGCGTCGGCGGGTGCCGGGGTCTGCTCGGCGGGCATCGGCGGGTGGTCTGCGGGCGTCGGCGCGCGCTCGGCCGGGAGCGGGGCGTGCCCGCCGGACGCTGACGCCTCATCGGTTACGGGAGGCAACTGGGCCGTGACCTCGCCGACCCCGGCCGCCGCCTCGCCGCTCCGGGCCGGTGGCACCTCCGCCCCCTGCGGCACCGCGCGCCCCGCTGGGGGACGGCTCCACCACTTCGCCTTGGGTCCGGTGGGCTTCCCGTCGTCCATGCTCTCCCCGCAACTGCCGTTCCGCGCCCCGCGAGAGGCACCCCTGCATGGATTCAACCAGGTTTACGAAGGTCCGCGCAGGGGGCCGCTCAGCGCCGGGCCGACAGCGCGCTCGCGGGCAGTGTGGGTGCCGCGAGCTGGGTGGGGTTGGGGGTGGCCGTGGGGCTGATCCCGGAGGCCGCGTCGATCTGGACGGCCGGGTCCGCGGGCCGTATCAGTGGTGACTGCGCGCCGCCTCCCAGAAAGCCCGTCGGGAAGGCGTGCTCGGCGAGGGTCTGGGTCTGGAAGACGCCGGGAGGAGCCGCTCCGGTCGGGCGGTCCAGCGAATACGGCAGGACTCCGCCGCCCTGGCGCCGGCCGGGCTCATTGCCCACCGGGGTGGAGCCGGGGGCCCGCATCGGCGTCACACTGTTCCCCGTACCCCTGGGCAGGGCGTCGGCAGCCGTACCGAGCGGCATCGTGCCGCCGAGGGCCATCGCCGCGAAGGACACCGCGCTGGCGGCTGCGAAGGCGAAGCGCCGTCCGCGCCAGGGCGAGCGCTCGGCCTCCTGACGGGCGACCTCATGGATACGGAAACCGGAGCCGCCGGACAGCGCGCCCGCGTGGGCACCCGCCGGGACATAACCGAAGCCGTCCGTCCGCACACCGAAGACGCCCTCACCAAAGCGCCCCCCGTCGAACAGCCCCTTTCCGCTGTCATCATCTCCCGGAGCCCCGCCGGGCAGTCCTTGAAGGCGGGCGAGAAGTCCCGCGGAAGGAGCGGGCGGTGCGGTCTCGGCGAAAACACTCTTGAGCCGTCGCTGCGCGTCGGCCTCCGTCTTGCACTTGGCACAGGTCGCGAGATGGGCCAGCACCCGCTCGCGGGCGTCATGGTCCAGCTCTCCGTCCACCAGGGCGGCGAGCCGGTCGCCCAGGTGCTGTTCGGCGGGGGTCGGACTTGTGCCACTCACGCCGCTCCGCCCTCCCCGGCCACGCCCACAAAGGCGCGCTGGTCGGCTCGGGCCTCGGGCGAACGGTGCTGGAGCGCCTTGCGCAGATGCGAGCGGCCCCGGTGGATCCTGCTCCGTACCGTGCCGAGCTTCACACCGAGCGTGGCCGCGATCTCCTCGTACGACAGGCCCTCGATGTCGCAGAGCACCACGGCGGCGCGGAACTCGGGCGCGAGGGTGTCCAGCGCCTGCTGCACATCCGCGTCGAAGTGGGTGTCGTGGAAGGCCTGCTGGGGCGAGGGCTCACGGCTGGGCAGCCGCTCCGCGGCATCGTCCCCGAGTGCGTCGAACCTGATCCGCTGCTTGCGGCGGACCATGTCGAGAAAGAGATTGGTGGTGATCCGGTGCAGCCAGCCCTCGAATGTGCCGGGGGTGTACGTCGACAGCGAGCGGAATACCCGGACGAAGACTTCCTGGGTCAGGTCCTCGGCATCGTGCTGATTGCCCGTGAGGCGATAGGCGAGGCGATAGACGCGTCCGCTGTGCGTGCTGACGATCTCCTCCCAGGTGGGAGGCGTCCACGCCAGCGATTCCGCATCCGATGCGAAGGTCGCGGTAACTGCGGAGTCGGTAGAGCGAGAACGGTCAGCGATGTTGGTCACGGATTTCGGCTTGCCGGCCGACCTGAGACAGCGCGTGAGCACTCCTCCCCGATCCACAGGCTCAGCCGCACCTCCCCTATCGGCTCTGGTGGTGTCCAGTGGAGCCCCTACCATAGCCACTCCGCCCGTTAGCTCCGGATAAGAATCTTTACGCGAAATTCCGACCCGCTCCCCCTGCGGAACCGCGCTGATCACGAGGGGGCCACACCCCTGCATAACGCCCGGTCCCATCTGCGGGTTCCCGGGCGCAGCGGATACAGTCACCGTTGCGCCGCCAACGGGGACAAGGAGAGGGACATTACCGCCAACCGGCAGACGAGCTGGGCGTTCGCCGACGCCTTTGTCGCCGAGGACGAAGCATTGCGCTGGGCCCGTGACCGGGCCCGCGAGACAGGGCTTCGCTCGGTGTCACCAGGCACCGGAGCCGCGCTGCGTCTGCTGGCCGCCACTCTGGACGCGAAGGCGGTGGCGGAGATCGGCACCGGCACCGGGGTCTCGGGGACGTATCTGCTGCTGGGCATGCGTCCCGACGGAGTCCTCACCACGGTCGACACGGAGCCCGAGCGGCAGCAGTTCGCCCGGCAGACCTTCCGGGCGGCCGGTTTCGCCGGGAATCGCGCGCGGTTCATCCCCGGCCGGGCCCTGGACGTACTGCCGAGGCTGGCCGACGGCGGATACGACCTGGTCTTCTGCGACGGCGACCGGCTGGAGTGCCTCGACTATCTCGCTGAATCGTTGCGGCTGCTCCGGCCCGGCGGGCTCGTCTGTTTCGAGGGGGTCTTCGCGGACGGCAGGACGGTCGACTCGGCGGCCCAGCCGGCGGAGGTGCTGCGGCTGCGGGAGCTGCTGAGGACGGTACGGGAGAGCCAGGAACTGCTGCCCTCGCTGCTGCCGGTGGGCGACGGGCTGCTGTGCGCGGTACGGCGGGGCTGATCCGGGTCGCCGTACGGAACCCGGGTCACCGTACAGATTGAGACACCGGTACACCGGGACATGACGCTGCCCCGGTACGGAGTCCCTTCCGTGCCGGGGCAGAGCCGGTGCCGGTCCGCGGGTGGCCGTGCACCCCGAAGACTGTGAGCGTCTCGCTCAGCCGACGACCTTCTTCAGCGCGTCGCCCAGCGCATCCGCCTCGTCCGGAGTCAGCTCGACGACAAGCCGACCGCCGCCTTCGAGCGGAACGCGCATGACGATGCCCCGCCCCTCCTTGGTCACCTCGAGCGGGCCGTCGCCCGTTCGCGGCTTCATGGCCGCCATGCTCGTTCCCCTTCCTGAAACCAGCTCATCGCAGCCGGCGGCCCCATCACAGGCGCTGTGTCACCGGCATCGAACACATTGCTTCCAGCCCATTATCCCGCATGGCGGGACCCGATGACCAACATCGGGCGGCATCGCTTGTGCAACGCGCTCCCGCAAAACGGCTCAATTCGGCGATCCGCCTGCGATACTTCGCCACCGTCCGCCCGGCGGCGGCCCGGCATTCTTAGACGCAGGTCACATGCCCGGCGCCGACGATCTCCGCCATGCTGGGCCGGACAGGACTGCCGGAGCCGCGAAGGGAACCCGATCATGGCCGACACCGTGCTGCACGATGTGACCGACGGACTCGCAACGATCACGCTCAACCGGCCCGAGGCCATGAACGCGCTGAACATCGAGGCCAAGGCCGCTCTCCGGGACGCGCTGGCGGCCGCCGCCGACGACACCTCCGTACGGGCCGTGCTGCTGACCGCCGCGGGCGACCGGGCGTTCTGTGTGGGGCAGGACCTGAAGGAGCACACCGCCCTGCTCGAAGCGGACCGGGCCGCGGGCACCGGCACCACGATGACGACCGTACGGGAGCACTACAACCCGATCCTGCGGGCGATCACCGGGATGCCCAAGCCGGTGGTGGCGGGGGTCAACGGGGTCGCGGCGGGCGCGGGACTGGGCTTCGTCCTGGCGGCGGACTACCGGGTGGTGGCGGACACGGCCTCGTTCAACACCGCCTTCGCCGGGGTCGCGCTGACCGCGGACTCGGGCGTCTCGTGGACCCTGCCGCGGCTGGTCGGGCGGAGCCGGGCGACGGATCTGCTGCTGTTCCCGCGCTCGGTCGCGGCGGCGGAGGCGTACGAGTGGGGCATGGTCAACAAGCTGGTCCCGGCGGCCGATCTGGCGGCCGAGGCCGCCGCCGTCGCCCGCGCGCTCGCCTCGGGCCCGACCTTCGCGTACGCGGCGCTCAAGGAGTCGCTGGCGTACGGGGCGGCGCACTCGCTGGCCGAGACGCTGGAGAAGGAGGACGAGCTCCAGTCGCGGGCGGGTGCCTCGGACGACCACGCGACCGCGGTGCGGGCGTTCCTGGCGAAGCAGAAGCCGGTGTACGTGGGCCACTGACGGCTCCGGCCCTGTTCGGTTCGCCGGGTCCGTCCGGCCGCGTCGGTTCGTGGGGTCCGTCCGGCTGCCGGTTCGTCCTCAATCGCCGGACGGGCTCGAACCCTGGCCTCAGCGCTTACGGAACGCGCAGTCGGCCAGGTGGTCGTTGACCAGGCCGCAGGCCTGCATCAGGGCATAGGCCGTGGTGGGGCCGACAAAGCGGATGCCCCGCTTCTTGAGGTCCTTCGCCAGCGCCACCGACTCGTCCGTGACCGCCGGGACGTCGGCCGACGTCCTGGGTGCCGGGCGCGGCGGGTCGGGGGCGTGGGACCAGATCAGGGTGGTCAGCTCACCGGCCGGCCAGTCGGCCAGCGCCCGGGCGTTGGCGAGGGTCGCGTCGATCTTGGCGCGGTTGCGGATGATGCCCGGGTCGGCGAGCAGCCGCTCGCGGTCCGCGTCGGTGAACTCCGCCACGGACGCGATCTTGAACGAGGCGAACGCGGCGCGGAAGCCCTCGCGCCGCCGCAGGATCGTGATCCAGGACAGCCCCGACTGGAAGGCCTCCAGGCTCAGCCGCTCGAACAGCGCGTCGTCGCCGCGGACCGGCCGGCCCCACTCGGAGTCGTGGTACGCGACGTAGTCCTCCGTGGACATGCCCCAGGGACAGCGCCGACGCCCGTCGGGTCCCTCCACGGCACCGCCGGTCATCGGCCGCTGTCCTCTCCCGGCTTCTTGAAGAGGTCGGGGGAGGAGACCGCGGTCGCCTGGGCCCCGGCCAGCGCCGCTTCCAGCTCCGCGATCCGGGCGTCCCGTTCGGCCAGTTCCGCGCCGAGCCGGCCGAGGACGTCGTCCACGTCCGCCATCCGGTAGCCGCGCAGGCCGAGGGGGAGCCGGAGTGCCTCGACATCGGCGCGGCCGACCGGACGGGTCACGGGCAGCGGGTCCACCAGCCGCTCGGGAGCGGCCTCCGGCAGGACCGCGTGCTCGCCGCCGCCGATGACCGCGAGGGTGACCGCGGCGACGACCACGACCATCGCGATGAGCAAGAACAAGAACACGAGCTTCTCCCCGGGCAGAAAACGTCCGGTGCCGATCGTGCCATGCCGGGCCGGTCGGGTCAGGTCCGGGCGGCAGGACCTCGTCAGGGCCTGAGCCCCGTCCGACCCGGACAGGGCCGGACAGGGCCTAAGGTCGCAGACGGGCGAGTGCGAGGAGGAGACAGCGGATGAGCGGCGGGACTCTGCGGCTGGGGCGGCGTGAATTCGGACCGTACGAGCCGGTGATCATGGCGATCGTCAACCGGACCCCGGATTCCTTCTACGACCGGGGCGCGACCTTCGACGACGCGCCCGCCCTCGACCGCGTCGAACGGGCGGTGTCCGAGGGTGCCGCCATCATCGACATCGGCGGGGTGAAGGCGGGGCCCGGGGCGGAGGTCACGGCCGAGGAGGAGGCGCGTCGTACGGTCGGCTTCGTGGCCGAGGTGCGCCGCCGCTGCCCGGACGTGGTGATCAGCGTGGACACCTGGCGGCACGAGGTGGGCGAGGCGGTCTGCGAGGCGGGCGCGGATCTGCTCAACGACGCGTGGGGCGGGGTGGACCCGAAGCTGGCCGAGGTGGCGGCACGGTACGGAGTGGGGCTGGTCTGTACGCACGCGGGCGGGGCGGAGCCGAGGACCCGGCCGCACCGGATCGCGTACGACGACGTGATGGCGGACATCCTGCGGACGACGCTGGGGCTGGCCGAGCGCGCCCTGGAGCTGGGGGTGCGCGGGGACGGGATCGTCATCGACCCGGGGCACGACTTCGGCAAGAACACCCGGCACTCGCTGGAGGCGACCCGGCGGCTGGGCGAGATGACGGAGACCGGCTGGCCGGTGCTGGTCTCGCTGTCGAACAAGGACTTCGTCGGCGAGACGCTCGACCGGCCGGTCAAGGAGCGGCTGATCGGCACGCTGGCGACGACGGCGGTCTCGGCATGGCTGGGGGCACGGATCTACCGCGTCCACGAGGTCGCGGAGACCCGGCAGGTGCTGGACATGGTGGCGTCCATCGCGGGCCACCGGCCCCCGGCGGTGGCCCGCCGGGGCCTGGCCTGACCGGCCGCCGGGGACCGCGCGCGGTCCGCGTCCGCCGGCTACTTTCCCGTTTCCTTGGTGACCAGCGCGACCGCCTCGTCCACGTCGTCCGTGACATGGAACAGCAGCAGGTCCTTCTCGGAGGCCTTGCCCTGTGCGACGACCGTGGTCCGCAGCCACTCGATGAGACCGCCCCAGTAGGCGGTGCCGAAGAGGACGATCGGGAAGCGGGTGACCTTGCGGGTCTGGACCAGGGTGAGCGCCTCGAACAGCTCGTCGAGCGTGCCGAGCCCGCCCGGCAGGACCACGAAGCCCTGCGCGTACTTCACGAACATCGTCTTGCGGACGAAGAAGTAACGGAAGTTGACGCCGATGTCGACATGCGGGTTGAGGCCCTGCTCGAAGGGCAGCTCGATGCCCAGGCCCACCGAGATCCCCTCGGCCTCCCGCGCCCCCCTGTTGGCGGCCTCCATGGCGCCGGGCCCACCGCCCGTGATCACCGCGAACCCGGCGTCGACGAGCGCCGCTCCGATCCGGACACCCGCGTCGTACTCCGGCGAGCCCACCGGGGTCCGTGCCGAGCCGAACACGCTGATGGCGCTGGGCAGTTCGGCGAGGGCGCCGAAGCCCTCGACGAACTCCGACTGGATGCGCATCACCCGCCAGGGATCGGTGTGCACCCACTCCGAGTCGCCCTCGGTGTCCAGCAGCCGCTGGTCGGTCGTCCCGGGCTGCACCTGCTCCCGGCGGCGGATCACCGGTCCGAGCCGCTGTTCCTCAGGCCTGCGCGCTCCGTCAGGCATGCCCATGACCCGCTCCCTCCGCTACTGTGCGTTGTTCTGCGCCAGGGTAGGTCCCCGCGCGTGACAATCGGCGAAATTCCGGCAGACGATCAGACCGTCACTTGGTGAGACGGTTCATTTGGTCAGCCAGTTGCGAAGGCGCTCCTCGCAGTGGGGGATCCGCTCGACGGCCACTCGCTCGTCGCGCTTGTGCGCGAGCAGCGCGTCACCGGGGCCGTAATTGACCGCGGGCACCCCGAGCCCGCCGAACCGCGACACATCCGTCCAGCCGAACTTGGGCTGTGCCGTGCCGCCGACGGCCGTCATGAAAGCGGCAGCGGCAGGGTGCGAGAGTCCCGGCAGGGCCGCGCCGGAGTGGTCGTCCACGACGAACTCCTCGATCCCGCAGTCCGCGAAGACCTCGTGGACATGGGCGAGGGCCTCGTCAGGACCGCGGTCGGGGGCGTAGCGGTAATTGACGGTGACGGTGCACGCGTCGGGGATGACGTTGTCGGCGACACCGCCCTCGATCCGTACGGCGTTGAGGCCCTCGCGGTACTCCAGCCCGTCGATCACCGGGCGCCTCGGCTCGTACGCGGCGAGGCGGGCCAGGATCGGTGCCGCGGAGTGAATGGCGTTGGACCCCATCCAGCTCCGCGCGGAGTGTGCGCGCTCCCCACTGGTACGGAGCAGCACCCGGAGCGTGCCCTGGCAGCCGCCCTCGACCTGCCCGTCGGACGGCTCCAGCAGGACGGCGAAATCGCCTTCGAGCCAGTCGGGGTGGGCGTCCGCCACATGTCCCAGCCCATTGAGATGTGCGGAGACCTCTTCGTTGTCGTAGAAGACGAAGGTCAGATCGCGATTGGGCGCGGGGACCGTGGCCGCGATCCTGAGCTGTACGGCGACCCCGGACTTCATGTCGCTGGTGCCACAGCCCCACAGCACTCCGTCACCGTCCAGCCGGGAGGGCACATTGCCGGCGATCGGCACGGTGTCGATATGGCCGGCCAGGATGATCCGCTCGTCGCGCCCCAGGTGCGTTCTGGCCACGACATTGTTGCCGTGCCGGTCGACGGTGAGATGGGGCAGGGTACGGAGCGCCTCTTCAATGGCGTCGGCGAGCGGCTTCTCTTCGCCGCTGACCGACGGGAAGTCGACCAGCCGGGCGGTGAGCGCCGGGCCGTCCAGGGTGAGGTCGAGCACATTCTCGGACATGGTCCGACCCTAGGCCCTGTCCGGCGGATCTTCGCCGGACAGGACCTAGTCCCCCTCCCGGGAACGCCCGCCCCGTCGCGGCACCGGCACTCGGTCCCCGGCGCCCCGGTCTCCGGTGTCCCGTGCCCGGCGGTCCGCCCCTGGTACCTCGTACCGTCCGCGCATGAGTACGGTGGGCGCGTGTCCGAGACCGCTTCCCCGTCCCGTCGCGGCCGCCTACTGCGTATCGCCGCCGCCCTTGTCGTCCTGCTCGCTCTGGCCGGGTATGTGGTGGCGCAATACCTGTCCGGCGGCGGTGGCGCTCCGCGGTGTGTGGTGCGGGCACAGGACGCGAGCGGCGACAGTGGTTCCGGGGACAGTCCCTCGTACGAGATGAGCCCGGAGCAGGCCGCGAACGCCGCGACGATCTCCGCGGTCGGCACCTCGCGCGGGCTGCCCGAGCGCGCGGTCACCATCGCGCTCGCCACGGCTCTCCAGGAGTCCGCGCTGCGCAATCTCAACCACGGCGACCGGGACTCGCTCGGGCTCTTCCAGCAGCGCCCCTCGAAGGGATGGGGCACGGCGGCCCAGATCCAGGACCCGGTCTACTCGGCGGGGCAGTTCTACGACCATCTCGCCCAGGTCCCCGGCTACTCCCGGCTGCCGCTCACCGAGGCCGCGCAGCGCGTCCAGCGCAGCGGCTTCCCGCAGGCGTACGCGAAGCACGAGCCGGACGCGGCGCTGCTGGCCGCCGCGCTCACCGGCCGGTCGGCCGCCTCGCTGACCTGCTCGTCGCCGAACAGCGCCCGGCCGGGCGATCCGGCGAAGGTACGGGCGGCCCTGGAGCGCTCCTTCGGCCCCGGGCTGCGGGCCGCCGGCTCGGGCGCCGAGGTGTCCGTACCCGTGTCCGCCACCACGGGCGCGGAGGCGGAGGCCGGCTCGCCCGGAGACCCGGCACCCGGCGAGGACGGCGAGGACTCGGCGTCCCGGCGCGGCTGGGAGCTGGCGCACTGGGCGGTGGCCCAGGCCGCGGTCCTGCGGATCGAGGAGGTCTCGTACGGGGACCGGGTGTGGAGCGCGGAGGAGGCGGACAAGGGCTGGCGTCACGCCGAACCCTCCAAAGCGGCCACGGAGGAAGTCCGCCTGCGCACCGCACGCTAGTGTCCGGCGGCTCATCACGGTCGGCCCAGCCGTCCATAACGGCCCATAGCAGGCACCGCTCAGCCGTGCGGCCCATCACCCGTACGGGCGAGTCCCCTGCTCGTCCGACCGCCATTCCTTTCGATGGCCCGGAAGTCCCTTCCCGGTCCGCCCGATGGGCCAAATCCGCTGGCCGGCAAGGGAAGTGACGGTTCGCCGGCCATTTCGGAACGCTGGCGTTTGCCCGTTTTCGTTCCCCGGCGACAATACGACGCATTGCCAACTCTTTACCCTTGCCCGCCGCAACTTCCGCCGCCCTCAAAGCGGTTGTCACACCGTCCGACCGACGGACAAGCACGTTTCCCTCCCGCCAAAGGAGCATCATGTCCCTCCCCGTGACCCGCCGGATCGCCCGTGCCGCGCTGCTCGTCGCCGTCGGCGCGGCCCCCGTGGTCGGCGCGGCCGGTTCCGCGAGCGCGGCGGCGCTGCCGCAGCCCACCGGCCTGGGCTCGCTGAGCACGCTCGACGGCGCCGCCGTGGGCAGCACCCTGGACAGCGGGGCGCGGCAGACCACCGAGGTGGCGGGCGACCTCGGCGGCAAGGCCGTCAAGAAGGGCGTCCCCGCCGCGGGCAAGACCGCCGGCACGGTCGGCAGGACGGCGACCCCCGCCGTCCAGAAGCTGGCCGGTGACGCCGCGGGAACCGCCGGTGAGGTGGTGGGCGACACCACCTCCACCGCCACGAAGACCGCCGGTTCCGCTCCGGCCGGTTCCGCCGGGTCGCTCGTGGGCGGTCTGCCCGTCGGAATGCCGATCGGCGCCTGATCCGCGCCCACATAGGCGCGCACCACAGAGACACGCAGAGGTGTATGTGGGGAGGGCCCGGGGAGCAGCAGCTCCCCGGGCCCTCCCCACATCGGTCGGCGTCCGTCAGCCCAGCCGCTTGACCGCCGACTCGATCCGCTCGTCCGTGGCCGTCAGCGCCACCCGTACATGCCGGTCCCCCGTGGGGCCGTAGAAGTCGCCGGGCGCCACCAGAATGCCCAGCTCCGCGAGGTGCGCCACGGTGTCCCAGCACGGCTCGTCGCGCGTCGACCAGAGGTAGAGGCTCGCCTCGCTGTGGTCGATACGGAAGCCGTGCGCCTCCAGCGCGGCACGCAGGGCCGCCCGCCGGGCCGCGTACCGCCCGCGCTGCTCCCGTACATGCGCGTCGTCACCGAGCGCCGCGACCGTCGCCGCCTGTACCGGCGCCGGGGTCATCATCCCGCCGTGCTTGCGGACCCGGAGCAGCTCGCCGAGGACGGCCGCGTCGCCCGCCAGGAACGCCGCGCGGTATCCGGCGAGGTTGGAGCGCTTGGAGAGCGAGTGGACGGCGACGATCCCGTCGTACGTACCGCCGCTCACCTCCGGGTGCAGTACGGACACGGGCTCGGCCTCCCAGCCCAGCTCCAGATAGCACTCGTCGCTGAAGACCAGCACACCGTGCTCCCGCGCCCAGGCCACGATCCGGGTCAGCGCGTCCTTCGGCAGGACCGCCCCGGTCGGGTTCGACGGCGAGTTCAGCCAGAGGAGCTTCACCCCGTCGAGGCCCGCGGCCGCGGGGTCGGCGGCGAAGGTCTCCGCGTCGTACGGCACGGGCTCGGTGCCCGCCAGCCGCGCCCCCACCTCGTACGTCGGGTACGCGAGCCGCGGGTACGCGACCCGGTCGCCCGCACCCAGGCCGAGCTGGGTGGGCAGCCAGGCCACCAGTTCCTTGGAGCCAAGCACCGGCAGTACGTTCTCGTGCTCGGCCCCGCGCGCGCCGAGCCGCCGCTCCACCCAGCCGGTCAGCGCGTCGCGCAGCGCGGCCGTGCCCCACACCGTCGGATACCCGGGCGAGTCCGCCGCCGCGATCAGCGCCCGCCGGATCACTTCGGGGACCGGGTCGACGGGCGTGCCGATGGACAGGTCCACGATCCCGTCCGGATGGGCCTTGGCCTGCGCCTTGAAGGGGTCCAGCCGGTCCCAGGGGAAGACGGGGAGGCTCGAAGAGACAGCGGACACGTGCTCACTCTTTCTCGTACGCGCCCGCACCGGGCGCGCACTCCACTCGTACCTGCGAAAACACCGTCGTACCTGCGAAAACACCCGCCGCCCGCGAATGCCGCCCGCGAAACACCTCGGTCCCGTACGGCGGCGGGCCGTACGGGACCGGGGGGCGCGCTGTCAGCCGTTCTGGGGCGGCAGCGCGGCGATGAAGGGGTGGTCCCGCTCGATCAGACCGAGCTTGGAAGCACCACCGGGCGAGCCCAGCTCGTCGAAGAACTCGACATTCGCCTTGTAGTAGTCCTTCCACTCCTCCGGGGTGTCGTCCTCGTAGAAGATGGCCTCGACCGGGCAGACCGGCTCACAGGCTCCACAGTCGACGCATTCGTCCGGATGGATGTACAAGGACCTGGAGCCCTCGTAGATGCAGTCGACCGGGCACTCCTCGATGCACGCCTTGTCCTTGACGTCGACACAAGGCTGCGCGATGACGTAGGTCACGCTGTCGTTCCTCCTCGATAGGGCGCGGCGGGCCGATCTGCGGCTCCGTCCACGGGCGCGCGGGAGCGCGGCGTCGTCGATGCCCGCATCTAGTATCTCCGTTCTTGAGCACGATCCGAACAGGAGGGGCGGACTGAGCTGTGGAATTCACTGCGGGCGGACGGCTCCGGGTCCGGGTGACCCCGGCTGACGTGGGCAAACGTGTATCAGTCAGACAGTTGACAGGGAGCGGAGCAGGGACGGAGAAGTTCACCGACACGGTTGGCGTTCTCACATCGTGGGACAATGGTGTGCTGCTCATCACACGCCGTACCGGGGAGAGCGTCCGGGTGCCCGAGGCGGCCCTGGTGGCGGGAAAGGTCGTACCGGCCGCCCCGGCCAGGCGCCGGGGTCCCGCGGCGGACTTCGAGGAGCTTGCGCGGGCCGGTGCCCGGGCCTGGCAGCCGGTGGAGAGCGAGCCGCTGGGCGGGTGGCTGCTGCGGGCCTCGTCCGGTTTCACCCGGCGGGCCAACTCCGCACTGCCGCTCGGCGACCCCGGGATCCCGCTGGACGAGGCGCTGGCGCGGGTACGGGAGTGGTACGGGGAGCGGGGGCTGCCCGCGTACATCCAGGCCGCGACCGGCGCCGAGGGCACGCAGGAGCGGCTCTGCGCGGAGCTGGAGGGGCACGGCTGGCGTCCGGAGGTGGCGGCGGAGGTACGGATCGCCGCGCTGGCGCCGGTCGCGGTCCAGGACGCCGACGTCTCCGGGGTACGGCTGGAGCGAACGGCGAGCGCGGGCTGGATCCGGCGCTACCAGCGATTCGGTGTGGCGGGCCCCGATGTGCCGGGCCCCCATGGGTCCGACACACATGTGCCGGAACCCCACGTGCCGGAAGCACATGGACCGGAACCCGACGTGGCGGAAGCACATGTGGCGGAAGCACATGGGCCTGAGCCCCGTGTGGCGGGTCCCCATGTGCCGGGGCACCATGTGGCCGGGCCCCATGTGCTTCACGTACTGGGCAGCGGGCCTTCTGTGTGGTTCGCCTCCGTGGCCGGGGCCGGGGAAGTCCCCGCCGCCATCGGACGGTGTGTGGTCGACGGACGGTGGGCCGGGTTCATGGCGGTGGAGGTCGGTCCGGAGCACCGCCGTCAGGGGCTGGCCACGGCCGTGATGACCGCGCTCGCCCGGCGCGCGCTGGAGGAGGGCGCGTCCGCCGCCTGGCTCCAGGTCGAGACGGACAACGAGGCGGCGCGGGCGCTGTACGAGGGCATGGGCTTCGCCGTGCACCACCGCTATCACCACTTCCGAGCCCCCTGAGCGGGTACGAGGCCGATATGCGACCGGATTCCCACGACCTGCGCCGGCGCTTCGCCGAGGAGGCCCGCGCTCCCCGCCCCGACCTGGCGACGCTCTGCCTGCTGGTGGGCGCGGAGGCCGACCCCGAGCTGGGCGAGACCGCGCTCGACGCGGCCCAGGCCGAGCTGGACCGGCTGGCGGGGCTGCTGCCCTTCGGGGTGCTGGGGGCGCGTGCCTGGGCGGTCGCGCTCGCGGAACTGCTGGGCGAGCGGTGCGGTTTCGAGGGCTCCCCCGCCGAGTACCAGCGGCTCGACGCCTCACTGCTGCCGGTGGTGCTGCGCCGGCGGCGCGGGCTGCCCATCCTGCTCTCGGTGGTGTGGATGGAGGTCGCGCGACGGGCCGGGGCGCCGGTGTACGGAGTGGCCCTGCCCGGCCATTTCGTGGTCGGCTTCGGCGATCCCCGCGACCGGATCCTGGCCGACCCCTTCGCCGGTGGACGTCTGCTGACCAGCGCCGACACCGCGCGGCTGGTGGGCGGCGCGACGGGCGGGCCACCGGACGACGCGCTGTTCGTACCGGCCGATCCGCTCGACATCGTGCTGCGCGTCCTGAACAACATCCGTGTCTGGGCGGCGACCCGCCCCGAGCGCACCGATGTGGCGCTGTGGGCGGTCGAACTCTCCCTGCTGCTCCCCGCGCACCCGGCCCGGCTGCGCTACGAGCACGCCCAACTCCTCGTACAGCGCGGGGAGTTCCTCCAGGGCGCGACGGAGATGGAGGAGTACGCGCGGGTCGTGGCCACGGTCGAGCCGTCCACGGCGGAGGCGATCCGCCGCAGGGCCCGCGCGGCACGGGCGATGCTCAACTGAAACCCGGAGCGCCGGACGGGCTTTCCAGCCCGTCCGGCGCTTGAGGACAACACACAGCGACTAGCTCGGGTTGAGCTCGATCACCTGGGTGCGCTCCGCGGGCGTCTTGCCCAGCAGCGCCTTCTGCATCGCCTGCGCGACATCGTCCGCGGAGACCGGGTGCTCCTTCCCGTCCCCCTTGGTGATCGTGATGCCGTCGAAGACGCCGTCCAGCAGCTCTTCGATCGCCTTCTTGTCGTAGACCTCCACCAGCCGCCCGTCGATCGCCTTCATCGAGAGGATCTTCGGCAGCGACTTGGCCGGACCGAACTGGATCTCCTTGCCCCCGGCCTTGATCGTGATCAGATCGGACATCGCGGGCTTGGCGAACTCGTTCATCGCCCGGTCCAGCTCCGCCTGGCTGATCGTGGGGTCGCGGGGCGCGATGGGCAGCTCGACGGTGTTCGTGCTGCCCGTCTGGACCTGGGCGCGGTAGGCGTCCCGTACCGAGATGATCGAGTGGCTGACGTCCAGGGACTCGCCGGACTTGCCCGGTACGGCGACGGCGCGGCCCGGCTCGAACCGGATCGTTCCCTCGGTGGCCGAGCCCGAGACACCCGCCAGATCGGTCAGCGCCGAGCTGAGCTTCTCCTCGTCGACCGGGATGACCGGCTGCGCGATCCGCTGGCCGCCGAAGAGCGAGCCGATCACCGAGACCGGGTTGTAGTCGCTGCCGGCCGCGGCGCGGACGGTCGCCTGGCTGTCCAGGCTGAGGCCCGCCTTGTCCGGCGCCAGCTCCTCGGTCTTGCCGCCGACGCTGAGCCGCAACGGCTGGGAGGCCCGCTCGCCGAGGGCGGTGTCGAGCTTGATGACCGCCGCGTCGCGGGTGCCGCCGCCGATGTCCACACCGAGGACGGTGGTGCCCTTCGGTACGTCGGAGTGGTTCATGAGCAGGCCCGCGCCGTAGACACCGCCCGCGCCCACCAGCAGGACGCCGACCAGCAGCGTCAGCTTGGAGCGGCCCTTCTTGCGCGCGGGTGCGGCGGCGGGGGCGGCGGCAGCCGGGGGCGCGGTACGTGCGGGAGCGGGGCCACCGCCCTGGGAGGAGCCGACCGCGCCCGGGAAGTCCGGCGCGGAGAAGCCCTGGTCCTGGCCGTGGGTGGCCGGTCCGCCCGGCCGCTGCATCTGGTCGGTCCCCGGACCGGAGCCCGGGAACGGCGACCGGGACTCCGCCGGAACCACCGGGATTCCGCTGGTCAGGGTGTCGCCGGAGACATGCCCGCCGGGTCCGGGACCAGGCGCGTGCTGCTGCGGGGTCAGCTCCGCGGTGTCGTCGGACATCCGCGGCGGACCGCCCTGGCCGGCTCCGGACGGGGCGCCGAGGGCCGGGGGCTGGGTGCCCAGCGGGGTGCTGCCGGTGACGGGTCCCGCGGTCGGGCCGCTGGGCCCGCCGGCCGGTCCCGGCGGCCGGATGCCGAGCGCCGGGGTGGTGGGACCGCCGCCGGGGGCGAACGCGCCGGCGCCCTGGCCGGACGGCAGACCGGCTCCGGCGGCGAGTTCGCTGAGCGAGCCGCCTCCGGTGGGCGGGTGCTGGCGCGGGGCCTCGGAGTAGTCGCCGTAGTACGGGCTGTCCGTGCGCCGGTCGGCTCCCGGGCCGGTCTGGGCCGGTACGGAGCTACCCGCGACGGCGGCCGCCCCGGCACCCATGCCCGCGGCCATGCCCGCACCGCCCGTACCCGTACCGCTTCCCGGTCCGCCGGGCGTGCCCGCGGCGGGCTTGCGTGGCGCGAACCAGTCGCTCGCGGGCTTGTCCCCGGACGGCTTCTCGTCCGCGGCCTCGGGCACCGGGGCGTCGACGACGTCCTTGCCCTCGTCCTGCGCGGGAACTCCGCCGGTCTGTTCCGAGGCCTTGACGCCCCGGCCGCCCGCGGTGTCGGCGTCGCCCACGGGCGTACGCATCACCACCGGCGGGATCGGCCGCGAGCCCGGGATATTGATCCGGATGCGGGTGGTCAGAGTGGTTTCGGTCTTGGGCTCGTCCGGCTGAGCGGCGGCCGCTATGCCGGTCTCCTCCGGAGGGTCCTGCTGGGGATGCAGCGACGGATACTGGCGGGATCCGTACGGCGGTGTCCCCGAGGGGTACGCGGCTCCGCCGCGCCCCTGGGGCCCGGAGGACGAACTGTCAGTTTCACGACTCAAAGCAGGTTCTCCCGGTTGGCTCCGCCGCCCGTTCTTACTGGTACTCAACTGTTCAGGTCCCCCATGCCGAAGGCGAGGGGAAGGCCCGGAGCGCGCACCACCATACTGGCCTCCGCCGACGGACACCCGGCGACCGTGTGAAGCTATGGTTCGCGGGCGGTGCGGACGGGGGGCATTTCAGTGGATGGCGGGCGCGTCACTTCCCAAGTCGGCCGGACTTCGTGCCCGGTTGCGGCAACCGCGACATGGTGGCACACATCACAGCCAGCGCCATCCCGCCCAGCAGATAGATGAGCGGACCGACGCCCGCGGAGAAGGCCGCGTCGCCCTCCGGGCGGCCCGTGCTCAGCAGAACGGCCGCGATCAGCCAGCCCGCGGCGGGTGCCCCGACGCCCATCTGCGTACCGGTGGCGCGCAGTCCACCGAGGAAGACCGCGACGGTGGCGAGCAGCGCCAGCACCAAACCGCCGGGGAACCAGCCGCCTTGGACGAGCGAGCCCGCGAGCGCGACCAGCGCGCCGAGCACGGCAAGGCCGACATATGCGGCGATCCTGCCAGGCCCCGGCAGGGTCATGTGCGGGCCCAGGGGCGGCTGCTGAGGCTCCTTGCCGCCGCCGCTCATGCGCCGGCCCCCGCTTCGGCCCCGGTTTCCGCGACTCCCCCGGCCCCGGCGGCCGCACCGGTCCCCGCGAAGAGGTCGCTCTCGCGTTCGCCGACGGAGACTCCGGGCACGCCCTGCACCAACTGGTAGTACTCGGCGGCGAAGATCGGCTGGCCGAGGTCGTTGGAGAGTGCGAAGAAGGGCCCGTCCACGGCGATCTGGCTGGCGTGGGCGCGCATCGCGGCGGCCTTGCGCTCCCGGTGGGACGCGCCGTCGATCGCCGCGGTGATCTCCGAGTCGTCCACCACGCCCGGGATGTCGCCGACCTCGGCGATGCCGGGAAAGTCCGTACCGTTCGCGCGCAGTCGGGCGAAGCCCGCCTCGGCCACCGAGCGCGGCACCCGGTTCCAGTAGATCTTGCCGACCGTGTGCGGGGCGCCGAGATCCGGGCGGTACGAGGGGTCGGCAGCCAGGGCGGCGCCGCGCATGGCGACGCGGTGGGCCTGGATGTGGTCGGGATGGCCGTAGCCGCCGTTGGGGTCGTACGTCACCAGCACCTGGGGACGGACCTCGCGGATCACCTCGACGAGATGCGGGGCGGCCTCGTCGACCTCGGTGTGCCAGAAGGCGTCCTCACGGTCGTTCTGCGGCAGGCCCATCATCCCGGAGTCGCGGAATCTGCCGGGGCCGCCCAGGAAGCGATGGTCGGAGACACCCAACTCCCGCATGGCCGCCGCGAGTTCACCGATACGGTGCTCGCCGAGGCGGTCCTCGCGGTCGGCCGCGAGATGGGCCAGCTCCGGCGGGATGATCTCGCCTTCCTCGCCGAGGGTGCAGGTCACCAGGGTGACCAGGGCGCCCTCGGCCGCGTACTTGGCCATGGTGGCGCCGTTGTTGATCGACTCGTCGTCGGGGTGGGCGTGCACCAGCAGCAGACGGCGGGCGGGTAGATCGGTCATGGGCACAGCCTACGAGGCCGACCGACGAAACCTCCCGGCCTGTGGACAACGGCCGGGAGGCGGCGGTCGAGCGGCCCGCGGGGCCGTCGGTTGCCGGTGGTCAGCGGTCGGTGATCAGAAGACGGAGGCGGCAGTCGTGGGGCGGCGGCCGCAGGGGCCGGCCGCGGCAGGCGAGCGACACCCTCAGGGGAGCCTCAGAGGAGCGCCGGAGAGCCTTCAGAGGGCCGTCAGAACTTGATCCCGCCGATCATCCCCGCCACATTCGTGGTGAGTTCGCTGATGGTGGGCGCGATGGACGAACTGGCGATGTAGAAGCCGAGCAGCATGCAGACCACCGCGTGACCGGCCTTGAGCCCGGATTTCCGGACCAGCAGGAAGACGATGATCGCCAGCAGCACCACCGCCGAAATCGAGAGTGCCACGGCGGTTCACCTCCATAAATATTCAGTCGGGAAATCGCAGCATGCATGTGCCAGCGGATTCCTACCCACCTTGCGCTACGGATCATAACTATCCGTGCGTACGCATCGATCGGTGCACGGCAGCACAGGGGGGCGCACAAGCACTAGTTTCGGTCGTATGACCTTGAGCCAAGAGCACTCGTTCCCACGCCAGTACGCCAGGACCCAGCGGTTCACGCTCGGCGCTCCCCGGGCCTTCACGGTCTCCCCCGACGGCGCCCGGGTCGTCTTCCTGCGGTCCGCCTCGGGGGCGGACCGCGCCAACGCCCTCTGGGTGCTCGATCTCGAAGGCCCCGGCCCCACGGGCCACGAGCGGGTCGCCGCGGACCCCACGGCCCTCCTGGCGGGCGCGGAGGAGCAACTCTCCGCGGAGGAAAGGGCCCGGCGCGAGCGGAGCCGCGAAGGGGCGGGCGGAATCGTCGGTTACGCGGTGGACAGCGCGGTCGAACTGGCCGCGTTCGCGCTCTCCGGGCGGCTGTACGCGGCCGAGCTGCGGGCCGGTACGGCGCGCCAACTGCCCGTACGGGGACCGGTGATCGACCCGCGGCCCTCGCCCGACGGGCGGCACATCGCCTATGCGGCCCGGGGAGCGCTGCGGGTGACCGGAGCGGACGGGGAGGGCGACCGCGAACTCGCCGGGCCCGGGCCCGGCGAGGGCGAGGATGTCACGTACGGGCTCGCCGAGTTCATCGCCGCCGAGGAGATGAGCCGTACGCGCGGCTTCTGGTGGTCGCCCGAGTCGGACCGGCTGCTGGTCGCCCGGGTGGACACCTCTCCGGTGCAGCGGTGGTGGATCTCGGATCCGGCGCACCCCGACCGGGAGCCGGCCCGGGTCGCCTATCCCGCCACGGGCACGCCCAATGCCGACGTACGGCTCTTCCTGATCGACCTGGAAGCGGCGGACGGCCCCGACGGCGCCGACGGCACGGACACGGAGCGTACGGAGGTGGTCTGGGACCGCGCGCGCTATCCGTATCTGGCCCGGGTCCACTGGTCGTCCGCGGGCGCTCCGCTGCTGCTGGTGCAGAGCCGTGACCAGCGCGGACAGCTCCATCTCGCGGTGGACACGGAGACCGGCGCGACCAGGACCGTACACCAGGACGAGGACCCGGCGTGGCTCGAACTGTCACCCGGAGTGCCGGCCTGGGCGCCGGACGGGCGGCTGGTGCGGCTCGCCGACGAGGGGGGCGCGCGGGTCCTGGTGGTGGGTGACCGGGCCCTGACCGGTCCACAACTCCATCCGCGTGCCGTTCTGGACATCGGTGAGCATGATGTCCTGGTTTCGGCGTCCTCCGGGGAGGAGGCGGGTGATCCAGAAATTGGCCAGATTCATGTGTACCGGGTCAACGAGCTGGGCGTCGAACGCGTCTCTTCGGAAACGGGCGTGCACTCGGCCGTGCGCGCCGGCGGGGTGACCGTGCTGGTCTCGTCCGTCCCGGACACGGCGGGCTCGTCCGTACAGGTCCTCCGGGAGGGCAGGCCGCCCGTCGCCGTCGCCTCGTACGCCGAGAAGCCGGTGCTGACGGCCCGGGCGCGGCTCACCGAGGCGGGGACGCACCGGATTCCGAGCGCGGTGCTGCTGCCCACCGGGTACGAGGAGTCGGCGGGGAAGCTGCCGGTTCTGCTGGATCCCTACGGCGGCCCGCACGGTCAGCGGGTGGTCGCCTCGCAGAACGCGTATCTCACCTCGCAGTGGTTCGCGGACCAGGGGTTCGCGGTGATCGTCGCGGACGGCCGCGGCACCCCGGGCCGTTCCCCGGCCTGGGAGAAGTCGGTCAGCCGGAATCTGCTGCTGAGCCTGGACGACCAGGTCGAGGCGCTGCATGCCCTCGCGGAGCGGTTCCCGCTGGATCTGGGGCGGGTGGCGATCCGCGGCTGGTCCTTCGGCGGCTATCTCGCCGCGCTCGGGGTGCTGCGCCGCCCGGATGTGTTCCACGCGGCGGTCGCGGGCGCTCCGGTCTCCGATCTACGGCTCTACGACACCCACTACCAGGAGAGGTATCTCGGGACCCCACAGGAGGAGCCCGAGGTGTATGCCCGGCACTCACTGGTGACGGACGAGGGGCTGTCGGCGCCGGAGGAGCCGGCCCGGCCCATGATGATCATCCATGGGCTGGCGGACGACAATGTGGTGGTGGCACATACGCTCAAGCTCTCCGCGGCCCTGCTCGCCGCCGGCCGGCCCCATGAGGTGCTGCCGCTCACGGGTGTGACGCATATGACACCGCAGGAGCAGATCGCGGAGAACCTGCTGCTGCTCCAGGTCGACTTCCTGAAGCGGTCGCTCGGGATGAACTGACCGGCCGGGCACGGAATACGGCGACCGGCCGGGGCTCCCGGAGTCCCGGCCGGTCTACGGCACCCGCACGGCCGTACGCTGTTCAGCCTGACGCGTTCGTATATCGGTGCCGGGTCCGTCAAGTTGCCTGCGTGTTAACGAAATTGATGCGCTTTATTACCTTTCGCTCCCCATCGCCGGTACGGTCCGCCGCTCCTCCGCGAAGTGACAGGCCGACGGATGCGCGGCGGGCCCCCGCGTGGCCAGCGCCACCGGAACCGCCAGCACCGGTTCCTCCACCGCGCACCGCTCCCGCGCCTTCCAGCAGCGCGTACGGAACCGGCAGCCGGACGGCGGAGCCGCCGGGGACGGCACCTCGCCCGCCAGGATGATCCGCTCCCGCCGCTCGCGCGCCCCCGGATCGGGCACCGGTACGGCGGACAGCAGCGCCTGGGTGTAGGGGTGCGTGGGGTGGTCGTAGATCTCGGTGTCGGTACCGGTCTCGGCCAACCGCCCCAGATACATCACCCCGACCCGGTCCGAGATGTGCCGTACGACCGACAGGTCATGGGCGATGAACACATAGGACAGCCCGAACTCGCTCTGCAGCCGCTCCAGCAGATTGACGACCTGCGCCTGCACCGAGACATCGAGGGCGGAGACCGGTTCGTCGGCGACGATCACCTCCGGCCGCAGGGCGAGCCCCCGGGCGATCCCGATGCGCTGGCGCTGCCCGCCGGAGAACTGGTGCGGATAGCGGTTGATGTGCTCGGGACTGAGCCCGACCACGTCGAGCAGTTCCCGCACCCGGCGGCGCCGGTCTCCTCTCGGCGCCGCCTCGGGATGGATCTCGTACGGTTCCCCGACGATGTCGCCGACGGTCATCCGCGGGTCGAGCGAGGTGTACGGGTCCTGGAACACCATCTGGATGTTCCGGCGCACCGCCTTCAGCGCGCGCCCGGACAGCCGGGTGATGTCCTCGCCCCGGTAGCGGATCCGGCCCGCGGTGGGCCGCTCCAGGCCGACCAGCAGTTTCGCCACGGTCGACTTGCCGCAGCCGGACTCCCCCACGATGCCGAGGGTCTCGCCGCGGGCCAGCGAGAAGGAGACACCGTCGACGGCCCGTACCGCCCCGGTCCGCTTTCTGAAGACGATCCCCCGGGTCAGCGGATAGTGCTTCACCAGGCCGGTGACCTCCAGCACGGGTTCGGCGGACTCAGCCATCGAGGGTCTCCCTCCAGAAGTGGCAGGCACTCCGCCGCCCCTCTCCCGCGTCAAGGAGGGGCGGCTCGTCCGTACGGCAGATGTCCCGGGCGACCGGGCAGCGGGGATGGAAGGCGCAGCCGGACGGGACACGGAGCAGATTCGGCGGCAGGCCCTTGATCGCGTACAGCTCCCGGCCCTTGCGGTCCAGCCGCGGGACCGAGTCGAGCAGACCGCGGGTGTACGGGTGGGCCGGCGCCTTGTACAGGGCGTGCACCGGCGCGGTCTCCACGATCCGGCCCGCGTACATCACCGCGATCCGGTCGGCCGCGTCCGCGACCACGCCCAGATCGTGGGTGATCAGGATCAGGGCGGTGTCCAGCTCGCGGCGCAGCTCGGCGAGCAGATCCATGATCTGGGCCTGGACGGTCACATCGAGCGCGGTCGTCGGCTCGTCGGCGATGATCAGCGCGGGTTCCAGGGCGAGGGCCATCGCGATCATGACGCGCTGGCGCATACCGCCGGAGAACTGATGTGGAAAGTCGCCCGCCCGGTCCTTTGCCGCCGGGATCCCGACCCGGTCCATCAGCTCGACCGCCTTGGCGCGCGCCCGCTTGCGGGACATGCCCCGGTGCACGATGAACATCTCGCCGAGCTGGGCACCCACGCTGAGCACCGGGTTGAGCGCGGACAGCGCGTCCTGGAAGATCATCGCCATCTCGGCGCCCCGGATCCCGCGCCGCCGCTCCTCGGGGAGCGTGAGCAGATCGCGGCCCCGGAAGAGGACTTCGCCGGCGGAGATCCGGGCGGGCGGGGTGTCCAGGATGCCCATGACCGCCTGGGCGGTGACGGACTTGCCCGAGCCGGACTCGCCGAGCACGGCGAGCGTCTCACCGGCGTCCACTCCGAAGCCGACGCCGTTGACGGCCCGGGCGATCCCGTCGCGGGTGCGGAACTCCACGGACAGATCGCGTACTTCGAGCAGCACGGCGGTAACTCCCTTGCTTCGAGGCGTGCGTCGGGGCGTGTGTGGGGGGCGTGCGTCGGGCCGGATCTAGCGCAGCTTGGGGTCGAGGGCGTCGCGCACCGCGTCGCCGAGCATGATGAACGCGAGCACGGTGACCGCCAGCGCACCGGCCGGCCAGAGCAGCATGTGCGGGGAGTTGCGGATGTACGGCGAGGCGTCCGAGATGTCGATCCCCCAGGACACGGTCGGCGGTTTCAGCCCCACGCCGAGATACGAGAGGGTCGCCTCCAGCGCGATGAACGTACCCAGCGCGATGGTCGCCACGACGATCACCGGCGCGACGGCGTTGGGCAGGATGTGCCGGAGAAGGATGCGGGCGGGGGACGCGCCGAGCGCCCGCGCCGCCTGGACGTAGTCGTTCTGTCCGACGGTGATGACGGAGCCGCGGGCGATCCGGGAGATCTGCGGCCAGCCCAGCAGCACCATGAAGCCGATCACCGGCCAGACGGTCGAACTGCTCACCACGGACAGCAGCACCAGACCGCCGAGCACCACCGGGATCCCGAAGAACACATCGGTGATCCGGGAGAGCACCGCGTCCCAGGCCCCGCCGAAGAAGCCCGCCAGGGCGCCCAGCACGGAACCGGTGACCGCGACCCCGAGGGTGGCGAGCACGCCGACGACGACCGAGGTCCTGGCGCCGTGGACGGTACGCGTATAGACGTCGCAGCCCTGCCCGTTGAAGCCGAAGGGATGGCCGGGCCTGGCCCCCTCCTGGGCCAGCGCGAGATCGCAGGAGAGCGGGTTGCGGCTCGCGATCAGGGACGGCCAGACGGCGATGGCCACCAGGAAGAGGATCACCAGCGCCGAGACGACGAAGACGGGGTTCCGGCGCAGATCGTGCCAGGCGTCGGACCAGAGGCCGCGCGGCTTCCGGACGGTGGAGGCACCGCCGCCGGGGTGCGGCAGTGGTGCCTCCAGGGTGGCGACTACGGCTCCGGCCGGGCAGGCGCGCTGGGGCTCAGGCATACCGGATCCTCGGGTCGAGTACGGCGTACAGGAGGTCGACCAGCAGATTCGCCAGCAGGAAGACAATGATCAGGACGGTGACGAAGCCGACGACGGTCTGGGTGTTCTGCCGGAGAATGCCTTGGTAGAGCTGGAATCCGACCCCGTGGATATTGAAGATCCGCTCGGTGACGATGGCGCCGCCCATCAGCGCGCCGATGTCCGTACCGATGAAGGTGACCACCGGGATCAGCGAGTTGCGCAGCAGATGCCGGGTGATCACGCGGTGCCGGGGCAGGCCCTTGGCGACGGCCGTACGGACATAGTCGGCGCGGGCGTTCTCGGCGATCGAGGTCCGGGTCAGCCGGGTGACGTAGGCCAGCGAGACCGAGGCCAGCACCAGCCCCGGCAGCAGCAGTTCGTCCAGTGGCGCTGTGAAGGAGACCGACGGCTGGACGAGCTTCCACGTCACACCGAACACGAGCTGCGCCAGCAGACCGGTCACAAAGGTCGGTACGGCGATGACGACCAGGGTCAGCAGCAGTACGGAGGTGTCGACCGGGCGGCCCCTGCGCAGCCCCATGACCACACCGAGCGCGACCCCGATGACGACTTCGAAGACGACGGCCACGAGGGTGAGCCGAATGGTGACCGGGAAGGCCGACGCCATCAGGTCGATGACCTTCTGCCCGTTGAAGGCGGTCCCGAAGTCCCCCGTGAACACATGCGCCATGTACGTCGCGTACTGCTGCCACACCGGCTTGTCGAGGCCGAACTCCTGGCGCAGCCGGCCCTCGGTCGCCGGGTCGCACTGCCGCTCGCCGCACAGCCCCGCGACCGGGTCGCCCATCACATGGACCATCAGGAAGACCAGCAGGGTGGCACCGGCGAAGACCGGGATCATCTGGAGCAGGCGGCGGACCGCGTAACGTCCCATGGGGTCAGGCGACCTCGATCCGGTCGTAGACCGGGACGCTGAAGGGGTTCAGCTCCACGTGCGAGAGCCGGGCCGTGTATCCCGCGCTGCCGTTCTGGTACCAGAGCGGGATGGCCGCCATCTGGTCCCGTACGACCGCTTCGGCCCGCTGGAACGTACGGACCGCCGTCGCCATGTCCGTATCGGCGTTGGCCTCGTTGACCAGCCGATCGAACCGGGCGTCGCTCCATTTGCCGTCGTTGGACGAGGCGTTGGTGTAGTAGAGCGGCTGGAGGAAGTTCTGGATCAGCGGATAGTCCATCTGCCAGCCCGCCCGGAAGGGGCCGGTCAGCTTCTTCCTGCCGATCCGGTCGCGGAAGTCGGCGAAGGTGCCGACCGGGCTGCCGGCACACGACTTGTCGTTGCCCAGGGTGTTGTTGACGCTGTTGCAGACCGCGTCGACCCACTGCTTGTGGGAGCCGGTGTCGGCGTTGTACGTGATGGTGAGCCGGCCGCCGGGGATGCCGCCGCCCTCCGCGACCAGCTTCTTCGCCGCGGCCGGGTCGAAGTGGCAGGCTTTGCCGCAGAGTCCGGCCTTGTGGCCGCCGTCCGTGCCGAGGACCGGGGAGGTCCAGTCGGTGGCGGGGGTGCGGGTGCCGCGGAAGATCGTCTCGGTGATCTGACGGCGGTTGATGGCCATGGAGAGTCCGGTGCGGACCTTGACGGCGCCCGGGGTGTTCCAGGCCGGGTCGTAGTAGGGGAAGGCGAGGGTCTGGAGGATGCCGGCGGGGCTGTTGATGTAGCGGCCTTCGAGGTCGGCCTTCGCGTTCTTGAGCTGCGCGGCGGGGACGTCGTCGAGGAGGTCGAGATTGCCGGAGACCAGATCGGTGTAGGCGGTGTTGTTGTCCGTGTAGACCCGGAGGTCCACACCGCCGTTGCGGGCCTTGTCGCTGCCCGGATAGCCCTTCCAGGTGCGCAGCGACATCTGGGCGCCACGGGTGTAGTCCAGGACGGCGTACGGGCCGTTGCCGACCGGCTTGGCGAGCCAGTCGGCGTGGTGGTCGAAGAAGGCCCGGGGCAGGGGTGCGAAGGCGGCGTAGCCGAGGGTGTCGGGCCAGGTGGAGAAGCGCTGGGAGAGGGTGACGGTGAAGGTGCGCGGTCCGGTGACCCGGAGACCGGACAGGGTGTCGGCGGTGGGGCTGCCCGAGACGGGGTGGACCTGGTCGTACCCCTCGATGTACTCGAAGAAGTAGGCGTTCTTCTGGTTGTTCTTGAGGTGCGCGCCGTAGTTCCAGGCGTCCACGAACGACTTCGCGGTGACCTTCTCGCCGTTGCTGAAGGTCCAGCCGTCCCGGACGGTGACGGTGAAGTGCGTCGAGTCGGTGGTGTCGATGCGCTCGGCGAGGACATCGCGCGCCTCGCCGGTCTTCGGGTCGTACCGCTTGAGGCCCCGGAAGATCATGTCGAGGACCTTGCCGCCCTGGACCTCATTGGTGTTGGCCGGTTCGAGGGGGTTCTGCGGGTCGCCCCAGGAGGAGGAGAGGACTCCGTCGGGGCCGCCGGCGGGGACGGCGCCTCCGCCGCAGGCCGTCGCGGTGGGGACGACGGCGAGGGCGACGGCGAGGGGGACGGTCACCGCGCGGGCGGTGCGCTTGGCGTGTGCGGCGGGGCGCATCCCAGGGTGCCTCCTCGTCGGGCGGGTCCTCCGTGCCCCCCAATACACCCCAGGTGTTGATCTTCCGCACGCCGTGACGGCTGTACGGGCGTGCCCGTCAGACCGGGAGTGTGACCTCCCAGGTGTCGACCGAGTAATGCAGGGTCATGCCATGGGCCTCGTACAGCCGCAGCGCGCCCGTGGCGTTCCGGGTGTCCACCCCGAGACCGACCTCGTCGCGGCCGAGACCGGCGAAGACCGCGAAGGCGTGGCGGAGCAGATACCCCCCGAGCCCCCGGCCACGGGCCTCCTTGACCACCCCGACATTGCCGATCCAGCCCTGTGCCTCGCGGTCGTTGCGGCTGACCAGCAGACCGGCGTCGCCCAGCCCCTCGACGGCGGCGATCCAGACCAGCGACCAGTCGAACCGCTCGGGGTCCAGATCGGCCAGCCACTTCTCGTACGTCCGCGGCTGGTGGTCGAAGTGCTCGGCGAAGGTGCGCTCCATCAGCTCGTGCGCCCGCCTGCGGTCGTCCTCGGCGGTGCACGCCCGCAGGGTCACGCCCTGTGGCGGTACGGGCGGCGGGCAGGTGGCCTCGGAGACCTCGCGGGCCATCACCTGGTAGCGGCGTACGCGCTGCCAGCCGCGGTCCAGGATGACCGCGGTGTCCAGGGTGGGGTCGATATTGAGATGGAGATGCACGACGGCCCGCCCGGCGCCGTTGCCGCGGGCGCGCTCGGCGGCACGCGCCTCCATCAGCTCGAACATCCGGACCGCGGCGGTGTCCCGGCCCGGCAGCACATAGTGGTCGATGTCGACGCGCTCGGCGCCGGAGTCGTCCCAGAGCAGTCCGTACCCCACCAGTTCGCCGTCCTCGTGGGCGAGCCAGGAGTCACGCGCGAGGTCCGCCTCGGGGTGCCTGAGGTCGGCCGTCACCTGGTGCAGTTCGGTCTCGGGCCGGCCGATCTCGATGGTGTCGATGACATTGAGGAGATCGCGGATGGCGGGGGCGTCGTCGAGGGCGGCGGGGCGTATGGAAAGGGGCATACGGCCACTGTCGGCCGGGCCCGGACCGCCGTGCAACGGCTTTTCCGCGGTGCCGGTACGGCGCCGGACCGGAGGCGGTACGGAATCGGGGGCGTACGGGGACGGCGGTACGGGGCGGTGTGCGAGGGTGAGCGGCATGGAGGACACCGAGGTGACGCGCCTGCTGACCCGCTTCGCCGACGGAATGAGCGCCGTGGCGCCCCCGGCGGCGCTCTGGGCGCATGGCTCACTGGCGCTGGGGGATTTCCGGCCCGGCAGGAGCGATCTGGATCTGGTGGCGCTGACGGACGCCCCGCTCACTCCCGTACAGGAGGAGCGGCTGCGCGATCTGCACCGGCGGATCGTCGCCGAGGAGCCGTTGGGCGGCTCGCTGCACTGCACCTATCTGCCGCTGCCCGCGGTGGCGGACACCACGCGGCCGCATCCGACCTGGGCGCTGGGCGAGTGGTTCGAACGGCCGGTGACTCCGGTGGCCCGGCGCGAACTGGAGCTGGGAGCCCGCGTGTTGAGCGGTCCGCCGCCGGCCGGGCTGGTCCCGCCGGTGAGCGACACGGAGCTGGTGGAGTTCATCCGGGACGAGCTGCGCGGTTACTGGCTTCCCGTCACCGCCAAGCGCGAGCTGTGGGGCCGTGACATCTGGGTCGACGCGGGCATGCTGACCTTCGCGCGGGCGTCGGTGACCCTGCGGGAGGGGCGGCTCGTCACCAAGCGCGAGGCCCTCGACGAGCTGCGCGCGCAGGGCGCGCCGGCCGGGGTCACCGAGGACATCCACCGCCGCAGATACGGTCCGCCGCGGGAAATGCCCATCGCCGACGACTGGCTCGTGCAACGCGGCGAACTGGCACGGGAGTTCGTCAGGCAGGGCATCGAAAGAGCGCTCGGCCCGGCCGGCTGAGCCGACCGATCCGAAAGGCAGAGGCCCGCGCCGAGGAAGTCCTCGTACGCGGGCCTCACACCGTCTCAGCGAGATGCCGCGGAAGCTCACGCCTCGTCGGACAGCTCCTTCTCCATCGCCACCAGCGCCGGGTCCAGTACGACGTCCTCGTCCCGCGCCTCGGTCGTCGGCTCCTCCGGGAAGTGGCACGCCGTCAGATGTCCCTCGCGGTTGCCGGCGATCTGGAGCAGCGGCGGCTCCTCCGTCGCGCACTTGTCCTGCGCCTTCCAGCAGCGCGTACGGAACCGGCAGCCGGACGGCGGCATGATCGGCGAGGGCACGTCACCGGCGAGCCGGATCCGCTCCTTGCGGTCCACGTCGAGATCCGCCTCGGGCACCGCCGAGAGCAGGGCGTGGGTGTACGGGTGGCGGGGCCGCTCGTACAGCGAGTCGCGGTCCGCGACCTCCACCACCTTGCCCAGGTACATCACCGCGACCCGCTGCGAGAAGTGCCGCACGATCGCCAGGTCGTGGGCGATGAAGACAAAGGCGATACCGAGATCGCGCTGGAGGTCCTGGAGCAGATTGACGACCTGCGCCTGGATGGAGACGTCCAGCGCGGAGACCGGCTCGTCCGCGATGATCAGCTTGGGCTGCAGCGCGAGCGCGCGCGCCACACCGATGCGCTGGCGCTGGCCGCCGGAGAACTCGTGCGGGAAGCGGTTGAAGTGCTCCGGGTTGAGACCGACGGTCTCCAGCAGCTCCCGCACCCGGGCCTCACGGCCGCCGGGCGGGTTGATGCCGTTGATCTCCATCGGGCTGGAGATGATCGTGCCGACCGTCTGCCGCGGGTTGAGCGAGGCGTACGGGTCCTGGAAGATCATCTGGATCTCGGACCTGATCGGCGCGAGCTGCTTGCGGTTGGCGCGGGTGATGTCCCGGCCGTTGTACGTGATGGTGCCGCCGGTCGGCTCCATCAGCCGGGTGAGCAGCCGGCCCGTGGTCGACTTGCCGCAGCCCGACTCGCCGACGAGGCCGAGGCTCTCGCCGGGGTAGACGCTCAGGTCCACACCGTCGACGGCCTGGACCGCGCCGACCTTCCGCTTGATGGGGAAGCCGCCGTAGATCGGGAAGTGTTTGGTCAGGCCCTTCGCTTCGAGCAGCGGCTCGCCCGACGGGACGGGGTCACGGCGCGGGGTCGCCGCGTCCGTGACGGGGGTGGTCGTGTTGTTCTCACTCATGGTCATAGCCCCAGTTGCCGGTACATCAGCCCAGCCGGGGCTGAATCTTCTCGATGAAAACCTGCTGCTTGCGGTCCGCCGGAAGGTGGCAGGCCGCGCCGCGCCCGTCCGGGAGCAGCGGGCGCTCGTGGGTGCACAGGCCGCCGTCCACCAGCTCGGCGTAGGCACAGCGCGGGTGGAACGCACAGCCGGACGGCGGGTTCAGCAGGCTGGGCGGGCTGCCGGGAATCGGCTGGAGCTGCTCGCCCACATTGGACGAGAGACGCGGCATCGAGCTGAGCAGGCCCCAGGTGTAGGGGTGCTGCGGCTGCTTGAGCACCTCGCGCACGGAGCCGCGCTCGACGGCGCGCCCCGCGTACATCACCAGCAGATCGTCCACGAAATTGGCGACGACGCCCAGGTCATGGGTGATCAGGATGATCGCGGAGCCGAACTCCTGCTGGAGGTCCTTGAGCAGATCGAGGATCTGCGCCTGGACGGTGACGTCCAGGGCGGTGGTCGGCTCGTCGGCGATCAGCAGTTCCGGGTTGCACACCAGCGACATGGCGATCATCGCGCGCTGGCGCATACCGCCGGAGAACTGGTGGGGGTAGTCGTCCACGCGGTTCTTCGGGTCCGGGATGCCGACCTTGCCCAGCATCTCGATCGCCCGTGCGCGGGCCTCCTTCTTGGAGGCGCCGGTGTGCTTCATGTACGGCTCGGAGATCTGCCGGCCGACGGTGTAGTACGGCGAGAGGGCGGTCAGCGCGTCCTGGAAGATCATCGCCATCTTGTTGCCGCGGAGCGCTTCGAGCTGCCTGCCCGAGACATCCGTGAGGTCCTGCCCGTCCAGCAGGATCTCGCCCGAGACGGTCGTCGACTGCGGGTTGTGCAGCCCCAGGATGGACAGGTTGGTCACCGACTTGCCGGAGCCCGACTCGCCGACGATACCGAGCGTCTTGCCGCGCTCCAGGTCGAAGGAGAGTCCGTTCACGGCCTTGACGACGCCGTCCTCGGTGGAGAAGTGGACACGCAGATCGCGCACCGAAAGGAACGGGTCCGCCGCGTTCGGGGCCGGGGTTTCCTCGGTCTTGGTGAGTGTGGTCACGGTCGTTCTCCTAGGACAGGCGTACGCGCGGGTCGATAAGGGCGTACATGGCGTCCACGATGACATTGAACAGAAGGATGAAGGCGGCGCTGAAGACCATGACGCCCATGGTCAGCGGCAGGTCCTTGTCCCGTACGGAGTCGACGGCGAGCCTGCCGATACCGGGCAGTCCGAAGGTGAACTCGGTGACGATGGCGCCTCCGAAGAGGGCGCCGAGGTCCATGCCGAGGATGGTGACGATGGGGATGAGCGAACCGCGCCAGGCGTAGCGGAAGAAGACATAGCTGCGGCTCATGCCCTTGGCACGGGCCGCTCTGACATGTTCTTCCTGAAGCTGTTCGATCATGGTCGACCGGGACATACGCGTGTAGTTGGCCGTGAAGATCACCGAGATCACCAGCCAGGGGATCAGCAGCCCCATGAACCAGCCGGTGACGCTCTCGCTGATCGGGACCCACTTGGGCTTGTCCAGCCAGCCGGTGCTGTAGACGAACAGGCCGAGCACGACCGGGCCGAGGAAGTAGATCTGGAGGGAGCTGAGCACCAGTGAGGCCGAGCTGAACACCTTGTCGGTCGCGGTGCCCTTCTTCGCCGCGGCGATCATGCCCGCGCCCAGGCCCACGATCAGGAAGACGATGAGTCCGCCGACCGAGAGGGAGAGCGTCAGCGGGAACCGGTCGAGGATGGTGTCCCACACGTTCTGCTGGTTGGCGAACGAGATACCGAAGCAGGGAGCCGGGCAGTGGCCGACGGCGAAGTCCCGGCCGGCGAAGATGCCGACCATGAAGTCCCAGAACTGTACGGGCACCGGCTTGTCGAGGCCGAGGTTCTGATGGATGACCGCCAGGGCGTCCGGAGTGCAGTTCTTGCCACACGCGAGCAGGGCGGGGTCCTGCGGGATCGCGAAGAACATGAAGAACGTGACGGCACTGATCAGGAAAAGGGTCAGGACTGCGCCGAACGCCCGGCGAATGAGGAATTGAAGCATGGCAGGTCGCTGCTCTCAGGACGGCGGCTGTGAGGGGGCCGAGAGATGGAATCGGCGGACCGGAGGTGCGCACTCCGCCGGGTGCGCACCTCCGGGTCCGGCCTTCACACTGATTACTTCTTCAGGAAGATGCGCGTCACGTCGACGTAGCTGGAGTCCGTGGAGTACCGGATACCGCCGACGTTGGAGCCGAAGATCTGGAACACCTTGGTGAAGTAGATCGGCGCCGCGGGGTTGATCCGCTCCACGATGTCGTGGTGCAGCGCGGTCCACGCCTTCTGGGCCTCGGCCGGGTCCGAGATCTTCAGGATGCGCTGGATCTCGGAGTTGACCTTGGGGTCGTTGATGTGCGAGTAGACCGAGGAGCCGTCCTGGATCTGCTTGCCGTCGTAGAGCGGCGGGATGACCGTGGAGGCGGACGGCCAGTCCTGGCCCCAGCCGGTCATGTAGAGGTCCAGGCCGTTGTCGACCTTGCCGACCTGCTCGTACCAGGTGGCGGAGTCGATCTCCTTCTTGACGACGTCAAGACCGATCGCCTTCAGACGGTCGGCGATGACGACGGCCTGCTGCTGGCGGACGGGGGTGTTGCCGTACGCGTAGACGACCTTCTGGCCCTCGGCGCCGGCTTCCTTGATGAGCGCCTTGGCCTTCTCGACGTCACCGTTCGGCTTCTTGAGCTTGCCGAAGGGGTCGTAGTTCTTCTCGTAGCCCGGGGTGGTCGGGGAGATCAGACCGGTCGCGGTCTCACCGCCGTACGCACCGCCGTCGAGCTTGTATATCTGGGCGCTCGGCAGGGCGTAGGTGATGGCGTCCCGGACCTTCTTGTCCTTCATCCGGTCCAGGTTGAAGTTGAGCTGCCACACGTACGGGGCGTAGCCCTGGATCGTGCGCTTCATCGCCTCGGCGTCGTTGACGACGTTGCGGACCTGGTTGGTGGAGACCTGGCCGGTGAACATCACGGCGTTCTTGGCCTCGCCGCGGTCGGCCAGGATGGTCTTGGTCTGGTCGTCGTCGTCGTGGTTGTACTGGATGTTGAAGCCGTCGACGTACTGGTGACGGACCGAGTCGGTCTTCGGGTCCCAGTTCTCGTTCTTGACGAGCGTCATCGACTTGCCCGGCTTGAAGTCCGCGATCTTGTACGGGCCGGTCGCGACCGGAGCCGTGTCGTACTTCTCCTTGGTGTCCGTCTTGGCGGGCACCAGGGAGTAGCCGGGCATCGCGAGCGCCTGCGGCAGGTCGGGGTGGGCTTCCTTGAACTTGAAGACGACCGTCTTGGCGTCCGGGGTCGCCAGGACCGAGTCGGGCAGGTGCTTGCCCTTGTACGGTCCGTCCGGCAGCGCCTTGCGGTAGGTGGTGCCCGCGCCGGAGAGCCACGCCTGAACGTAGGTCGGGCCGTCCGTGATGAACGGGGCGTAGAGACGCTCGATGCTGTGGCGGACGTCGGCCGAGGTGATGGCGTTGCCGTTCTGGTCCTTCAGCCCGTCCTTGAGGGTGAAGGTCCAGCTCTTGCCGCCGTCGGTCGTCTTGCCGGAGTCGGTGGCCAGGTCGCCGACGAGGGTCAGCCGGCCGTTGTCGTCCTCCGCGTACTGCGTCAGACCGCGCTGGATCAGACGGTCCAGCAGCTTCCCGTCCGAGACATAGGTCTGACCCGGGTCCAGGTGGGAGAAGTCGGAGTCCTGGTAGACCGTCGCCGTGCCGCCGGCCCTGGCACCGGGGACCTCGGGCGCCGGGCCCGTGGAGGCCGCCGCGTCACCGAAGATGACCGCCTGCGACTGCTTGGCGGCATCCTCCTGGGTCTTGCTCTTGTCCTTGGTCCCGCTGTCGCTGTTGCCGCCGCAGGCGGTCAGCGCCAGTGAGCCGGCCGCCAGGGCGACGACGACAGCGCGTGTCTTGCGCGTGCCAAAGATGCTCATGGTGATGAGTACCTATCTGTCAGTAGTGATCCAACTGTGCTGCCTGGCGCATCCGGTCTGGACCGGCGCCCGGGTGGCAGCAGCCCCTCGGCTGAACGTCAGCGTCCGGACTTCGGGTCGAAGGCGTCTCGAACCGAGTCGCCGAGAAGGTTGAACGCCACGACGAAGATGACCATGGCGACACCCGGGAAGATCATGTAGGCCGGGTCCTGCTCGTAGATGCCCGCACCGGTCGCGAACATCCGGCCCCAGTCGGGGGTGGGTTCGACGAAGCCGACACCCACATAGGAGAGGAAGGCCACCGAGAGGATCGTGGACGGGAGCTGCAGGGTGGCCTGCACCAGGATCGGTGTGACCAGGTTGGGCAGCAGTTCCTTGCGGATGATGCGCCAGGGCGAAGCACCCGCGATCTTGGCGGCCTCCACGAACTCCCGCTCACGCAGGGAGAGGGTGGCGGCGCGGATCAGCCGGGAGAGCCCCATCCAGCCGAGGAACGACAGCACCGCGACGATGGCACCGGCGCGAAGAGCGGTGGGGGTCTCCTCGTCCGGACGGACAAAGGCCGCCACCACCACCGGCATGGAGGCGATGAAGAAGAGCTGGCTGGGGAAGCCCAGCAGGAAGTCGGTCAGCCGGCCGAGCCAGTAGTCGACCTTCCCGCCGAAGTAGCCGCCGACGAGCCCGATCAGCACACCCACGATGACGATCAGGACGGTCGCGGCCAGCGCGGTGTAGATCGACGTGCGCATGCCGTAGATGAGCTGCATGAACACATCGCGGCCGAGGTTGGGCTCGATACCGAACCAGTGGTCGGCCGACATACCGCCGAAGGTGCCGGTCGGCATGTTGAACTCGTCGAGCAGGTCAAGGCTGTCCTGCCCGTAGAGGGTGTAAGGGTCCTTGCCGTACAGCATCTTGATCACGGGCGCGAGCAGCGCGATCGCGAAGAAGAAGATGACGATGACGGCGGAGACGACCCCGGTACGGTCACGCTTGAAGCGGCGCCACATCAACTGGCCGGGCGACAGCCCGGCGAGCGTCTTGGCCTCCTGGGTCCCGTCCTTCGACACGTCGGGCGTGCCGGGGGCGGTGGACGACGAGGCGTCCTCGGTCTGTACTGGACTTGTCACGATCGCTCTTCCCCCGTGGGGATCACAACCGCGCGCCCGACCCATTCGGTGCTTATGGCACCACGCATGGGGTCCTCCTCATGAGTCCACTTGTCACTACAAGAAGGGCACTGTCTACGCGCGCTGACACCCCTGACAGCACGCGTTGGTAGTACCCCGAGTGTGCTCGTGAGTCGACGCTCCCCATAGCGCTTGACCCATTGACCCGAGCTCAATGGCCAACTATTAAGTACGACCGGGCCGTAAACCACACTTAAAGGGTCTCGTTTTGGCAACATCGACACCCCCCGTCCGCCCGAAATCCGGACAAAGTTATCCCAGGCAGACACCCGCGAAACGGACCGTTAACACACCATCCGGTGAGCACCCACCGATAATCGGACGCGATCCGCAAAAACGGACTTGACGTCAAGGCGGCCGGACATGGTGAAGGCGGCCGGATGTGTCCGCGGCCGTGACCTGCCAGAACCGGACAAAGGCCCCTCCGTCCCGGCGGGGTGACGAAGGCCGCACAGCCCAACGGCCCGGCCCCCGCGATGATCCGCGGGGGCCGGGCCGTTCATGCGCTGTGCTCGGCGGGGCGTCAGCCGTGCTTGGCGCGGGAGGCGGCGCGACCGCGCTCCTTCTGGTCCAGGACGACCTTGCGGATGCGTACCGTCTCCGGGGTCACCTCGATGCACTCGTCGTCCCGGCAGAATTCCAGGGACTGCTCCAGCGAGAGTTTCCGCGGCGGCACCACATTCTCGGTGGAGTCCGCGGAGGCGGCCCGCATATTGGTGAGTTTCTTCTCCTTGGTGATATTCACGTCCATGTCGTCGGAGCGCGAGTTCTCACCGATGATCATGCCTTCGTAGACCTCGGTGCCGGCCTCGGTGAAGATGACCCCGCGCTCCTGGAGGTTGATCATCGCGAAGGGCGTGACCGTACCGGCGCGGTCCGCGACGAGCGAGCCGTTGTTACGGGTGCGCAGCTCGCCGAACCACGGCTCGTGGCCCTCGAAGATCGAGTGGGCGATACCAGTGCCGCGGGTCTGGGTCAGGAACTCCGTACGGAAGCCGATCAGGCCGCGGGAAGGAACGATCCACTCCATGCGGATCCAGCCCGAGCCATGGTTGGTCATGGTCTCCATACGGCCCTTGCGGGTGGCCATGAGCTGGGTGATGGCGCCGAGGTGCTCCTCGGGGGAGTCGATCGTCATGCGCTCGATCGGCTCGTGCGTCTTGCCGTCGACCTGCTTGGTGACCACCTCGGGCTTGCCGACGGTCAGCTCGAAGCCCTCCCGGCGCATCTGCTCGACCAGGATGGCCAGCGCCAGCTCACCGCGGCCCTGCACCTCCCAGGCGTCGGGGCGCTCGGTGTCCAGGACCCGCAGCGAGACATTGCCGATCAGCTCGCGGTCGAGGCGGTCCTTGACCTGGCGGGCGGTGACCTTGTGGCCCTTGCCGCCCTTGCCGACCAGCGGCGAGGTGTTCGTACCGATGGTCATCGAGATCGCCGGCTCGTCGACCGTGATCAGCGGCAGCGCGATGGGGTTCTCGGTGTCGGCGAGGGTCTCGCCGATCATGATGTCCGGGATACCGGCGATGGCGCAGATGTCGCCGGGGCCCGCCTTCTCGGCCGGCTTGCGGGTGAGCGCCTCGGTCATCAGCAGCTCGGTGATCCGGACATTGGACTTGGAGCCGTCACGCTTGATCCAGGTGACGGTCTGGCCCTTCTTCAGCTCGCCCTGCTCGACCCGGCACAGGGCGATACGGCCGAGGAAGTTGTCGGCGTCCAGGTTGGTGACATGCGCCTGGAGCGGCGCGGACTCGTCGTACTCCGGAGCCGGGACATGCGACAGGATCGTGTGGAAGAACGGCTCCAGATTGGTGCTGTCGGCCGGCACCGTGCCGTCCTCGGGCTTGGTCAGCGAGGCGACCCCGTCCCGCGCGCAGGCGTAGACGATCGGGAACTCGATCTGCTCCTCGGTGGCGTCCAGGTCGAGGAAGAGGTCGTACGTCTCGTCGACGACCTCGGCGATCCGGGAGTCGGGGCGGTCCGTCTTGTTGATGCAGAGGATGACCGGCATCTTCGCCTGGAGCGCCTTGCGGAGCACGAAGCGGGTCTGCGGGAGCGGGCCCTCGGAGGCGTCGACGAGCAGCACGACCGCGTCGACCATGGAGAGACCGCGCTCGACCTCGCCGCCGAAGTCGGCGTGGCCGGGGGTGTCGATGATGTTGATGGTGATCGGGTCGCCGCCGGTCTTGGGGTGGTACTTCACGGCGGTGTTCTTGGCCAGGATCGTGATGCCCTTCTCACGCTCCAGGTCGTTCGAGTCCATCATCCGGTCGTCGAGTTGCTCGGCGGCGTGCGCGGCGAAGGCGCCGGCCTGCTTCAGCATGGCGTCGACCAGAGTGGTCTTGCCATGGTCGACGTGGGCGACGATGGCGACGTTACGGATGTCGTGGCGCGTGGGCATGCTGGCTGGCGCTTCTCTCGATCGTGGGATGCGGCGTTCTTTCCTCGTACGCCCGCCGGGCTGACACGCCACGGCTCGTCCCATGGTACGGGGCGGAGCTGTCATGGGGTTCCCGGCCCGATCGAAGAGGCCGGTTCCCGGAGTCGCCGGTGGTGCTGGGGGTGTGGAGCTGCCCGGGTCAGGGACGGATACGAGCTTGCCCGCCGGGCAGGCCGGCGGGCAAGCGAATTGATCGGGCGGTGGGCTGCCGCGGACAGGCTCACATGGGGCTTTTCCGCTGCTTCATGCTTCGCTCACCGTACTTTCGCTACTTCTTCTTGTCGTTGCCGCCGGAGTCCTCGGCCGCGGTGCCGCTGAAGCCGATGTCCTGGAAGCGGGGGGCCGCGAGTCCGAAGGCGCCGGCGTTCACCACCTCCGGCTTGGCGGCGACCAGTTCCGGCCGCTGGTAGAGGGGGATGGAGCCGGCGGCGGCCCAGATCCGGGCGTCGGCCTGCTTCAGCAGCTTGCGGTTGGCCTTCTCGTCGAGCTCGGCGACGGCACGGTTGAAGAGCTGGTCGATGTGGTCCGTACCGACACGGGTGTAGTTCTGCTCCACCAGCAGGGTCCCGTCGCTGGCGGGCACGGGCTTGGCGTAGATGGGGCGGCCGTCGGTGGCGGGGAAGGCGCTGGAGGGCCAGGAGTAGAGGGCCAGGTCGTAGTCGCCGGCGGCGATGTGGTCCTTGAAGTAGTTCGCGTCCGGCACCTTGGTGATCTCCGTCTTGATGCCGATGCGGTCGAGCATCCGCGCGATCCGCTCACCGACGGAGCGCAGCGCCTCGGAGCCCTCGCCCGAGGGCAGGACGAAGCGGAGGTTCAGCGGCTTGCCGTCCTTGCCGAGCGGGCCGCTGGGGGGCGCGGGGGAACCGGAGGGGGAGGGCGCGGCGGCCGTACCGCGCGGGGCGTACGCCCCGGCGGACCCGGGCTTGTCCTGGTTGTCCCGGGCGGCCCTCGCCTCCGGCCGCGCCGAGTCGTCGAGGACGGCGGCCTGGCGGAGCACGGTGAAGCCCTGGAAGGCGGCGGCGGGGGCCGGCGCGAGGATATGGGTGGCGGACTCGGGGCGGGGGGCGCGCTGGCCCGGCTTGCTGTCGTCGCCGACGATGAACTCGCCCTCGTCGGACGGGACGTCCTCGGCCTCGGCGTCCTCGGCGGAGGGTCCGGCCGAAGCGGAGCCACGGGGGCGGGGGCGCTTGTTGTCGCCCTCGGAGCCCTCCGCCGCGTTCTCGCGGTTCTCCTGGGCCTCCTGCCGCCTGGCCTCCTCCTCTTCCTTCTTCTGGAGTTCGAGCTGCTGGGCGTCGTACTTCCGCTCGTAGATCGACTTCTTCCTGGGCTTCTCCTCCTCTTCCTCCTCGTTCTCCTCCTCTTCCTCCTCGTCCGTGTCCGGCTTGACGGGCTTGCTGCCCGCCTTGGCGCCGTCCTTCTTCAGCGCGCCGCCCGGCACCCAGCCCGCGTCGGCCAGCAGCGCCCGCGCCTCCTGCGTGTCCTGCTTGCCGAGCGCCGCGCTGCTGTCCGCGTACGCCTCCTGGCCGACCAGCGCGAGATGGCTGCCGAGCGGTCTGGCGGGCAGCCCCAGCGGCTTGAGGACCACATCGGCCAGTTCCTGGCGGTCGAGCGCCCGGGCGACGGCACGCCGTACCCGCTCGTCGGCGAGCGGCCCCGACTCCCCGTTGAGGGCGAGCTGCGTGTAGGCGGGCTCCAGGGACTTGCGCACGACGAAGCCGTCGAGCGTCTTCTGCTCCTTGGCGTACCGGGCGATGGACGCGACCGTCCGTTCGCGCGCCTCCTGCGCCTCCTCGGCCACGTCCTCGTCGGAGCCGTGGGCCAGCGCCCAGGAACGGAGCGCGGAGGCCGGGGTGATCTTGGTGCCGGGGCCATGGGTGAGCTTCTGCCCGGTCGTCCCGGCGTCGCGGTCGCGGACCGCCAGGGCGATACGGTCCGCCGCGCTCTTGTCGATCTCGGCGAGGTCGAGCTTGCCGTCGGCGAGGGCCGACGCGCGTTTGCTGCGCGGGACGGCGCGCAGGACCAGCGAGTCGAGCTTGGCGGGCTCCCCCCACCAGCGGGCGCTGCGGACGAGGGTGACCTCCTTGCCCTTGCGGTCGACCTTCTTGACGCTGAAGGGCCCGGCCGTGGTCTTGAGGCTGGCCCTGGCCCCGTCGTTGAAGGAGTTGGGCTTGCCCGTCACATCCTTCGGATACAGGGGGGTGAAGAGGGACCTCCAGTCCGCGTACGGCTTGTTGAAGGTGACCCTGACCTCCAGGTCGTTGGCCCCGCGCTCGATCTTCTCGATCCGTTCGTACCCGGCGTTGCGCGCGGTCCAGTACGCGGAGTCCTTGCCGCTGAGCGCGCGCCACTGGGCGACGAAATCGGCTGCCCCGATCTCCCGGCCGTCGCTCCAGACCGCCTCCTGGTTGAGCTTGTAGAGGACGACCTGTTTGGGTTCGCGCTCGACCACCTTCGCGGATTCCAGGTAGTCCGGGTTGCGCTGGGGCCGGCCCCGTTTGTCGAGGGTGAAGAGGGAGGGCAGCACGGCGGCGGCGATCCGGGCGGTGGAGCCGTCCGCGTCGGCCTGGAAGACATTGAGCGTGGCGGGCATGGTGTCGATCGCCCAGCGCATGGATCCGCCCGCGGTGACATGGTCGCGGCCGGCGGGGGCGATGTCCGGAGCGGCGTCCGCGCTCGTGTCGTCGTCCGAGGTGCACGCGGACAGGCCGGGCAGGGCGAGCACACCGGTGGTGAGGAGCGCGAGGGAGCGGAGCGTCCGGGAGCATGTCCTCCCGCGTGGGGCGCCGACGTGGGACATGGCTTGTACCTCTTCGTCCTGTTTGTGGAATTTATAGATGATCACACCTATTGCCCACTCACTGAAGTGGAAAGCCGCGGAACCGGCCCGTCGACACGTCAACCCGGTGGCCAAACCCCACCCGCTCGGGCCAACCACTCGGCCGCGCGGGCGACCTCGTACCCGGTCTTGTGAAAGACAGGTGTGACGCGCGACACTCTCAGGCGCGTACAGAGAGCAGCCGTCCGAGGGTGACCACACGCTCCCCGCATGCCACCCGCGACCGCGGAAATGAGGACAACTCATGTCCCTGCAGGACGATGTGGCAGCGGTCAAACGCTGCCTGGACGACCTGGTCCGCACGGTCGGACGGTTGGAGCAGAGTCTCGCGCAGCTACGCGAGAACGAATCCCGGCCCCAGCCGGCCGGCCGCGCCGACGACCTGGTGACCATCCCCGACACTCCGTACGACAGCACGCTGTGGACGGACTCGGACGACGAGGGCCTGGGTGTGCGCGACCGGCGAGCACCTTAGGCCACGCCCCCGTGCACCATGTCAGGAGATCTCGTTGGCCACCGGTACCCAGCCCCCACCAGCCAGTACGGGCGTACGCGGCCCCTCGCGTGCCGCCATCGCGCCCCGCCATCTGCGGACCGACCGCTGGTGGCTGGCGCCCGCCGCGACCGCCGCGGGACTGCTCGCCTTCATCGTCTACTCGACCTGGCGGGCCTTCGCGAACGACGACTACTACGCGGCGCCCTATGTCTCACCGTTCTACTCGCCCTGTCTGGCGGAGAACTGCGCCCCCATGCGCTCCGGCCCCAACTGGGAGATCTTCGGAAGCTGGTGGGGCCTCTCCCCCGCCCTGCTGATCCTGATCTTCCCGCTGGGCTTCCGGCTGACCTGCTACTACTACCGCAAGGCCTACTACCGCGGCTTCTGGGCCTCCCCGCCCGCCTGCGCCGTCGCCGAACCCCACACGAAGTACTCCGGTGAGACCCGCTTCCCGCTGATCCTGCAGAACATCCACCGGTACTTCTTCTACGCGGCCGTCCCGGTCGCCGGCATCCTCACGTACGACACCGTGCTGGCCTTCCGCGACGAGCACTACGCCTGGGGCCACATGGGGCTCGGCTCGCTGATCTTCCTGGTCAACATCGTGCTGATCTGGGCCTACACGCTCTCCTGCCACTCCTGCCGGCACATCATCGGCGGCCGGCTGCGGCACTTCTCCAAGCACCCGGTGCGCTACCGCCTCTGGGGCTGGGCGGGCAGGCTCAACGGCCGCCACATGCAGCTCGCCTGGGCCTCACTGATCAGCGTCGCCGTCTCCGACTTCTACGTCTATCTGCTCGCCTCCGGGGCCTTCGACGATCCGCGCTTCTTCTAGGAACAGGGAGACCGTTCAGATATGACGCAACTCGAACGCCGTCAGTGGGACGTGGTGGTCGTGGGCGCGGGCGGTGCGGGACTGCGGGCCGCCATCGAGGCGCGCGAGCGGGGCGCCCGTACGGCCGTGATCTGCAAGTCCCTCTTCGGCAAGGCCCATACGGTGATGGCCGAGGGCGGGATCGCCGCCTCGATGGGCAATGTGAACGCGGGCGACAACTGGCAGGTGCACTTCCGGGACACCCTGCGCGGCGGGAAGTTCCTCAACCAGTGGCGGATGGCGGAACTGCACGCGCGGGAGGCGCCGGACCGGGTGTGGGAGCTGGAGACCTGGGGCGCGCTCTTCGACCGTACGGCCGACGGCAGGATCTCCCAGCGCAACTTCGGCGGGCACGAGTACCCGCGGCTCGCGCATGTCGGCGACCGGACGGGCCTGGAGCTGATCCGTACCCTCCAGCAGAAGATCGTCTCGCTCCAGCAGGAGGACTACGAGGAGTACGGGGACTACGAGGCGCGCCTCAAGGTCTATCAGGAGTGCACGGTCACCCGGATTCTCAAGTCACCCGACGGGACCGACGGGACCGGTGACGGCGGGCCGGGGCAGGACGGGACCGGCGGGCGGGTCGCGGGGGTGTTCTGCTACGAGCGCGAGTCCGGGCGCTTCTTCGTCCTGGAGGCGCCCTCCGTCGTCCTCGCCACCGGCGGTATCGGCAAGTCCTTCAAGGTGACCTCCAACTCCTGGGAGTACACCGGCGACGGCCATGCCCTCGCGCTGCTCGCCGGCGCTCCCCTGCTGAACATGGAGTTCGTGCAGTTCCATCCGACCGGGATGGTCTGGCCGCCGTCGGTGAAGGGCATCCTCGTCACCGAATCGGTGCGCGGCGACGGCGGGGTGCTGCGCAACTCCGAGGGCAAGCGGTTCATGTTCGACTACATCCCCGACGTCTTCAAGGAGAAGTACGCGGAGTCGGAGGACGAGGGCGACCGCTGGTACAAGGACCCGGACCACAATCGGCGCCCGCCCGAGCTGCTGCCCCGCGACGAGGTGGCCCGCGCGATCAACTCCGAGGTCAAGGCGGGCCGCGGCTCCGAGCACGGCGGGGTCTATCTCGATGTCTCGACCCGGATGTCCCCCGAGGTCGTCCGGCGCAGGCTGCCCTCGATGTACCACCAGTTCAAGGAGCTGGCGGATGTCGACATCACGGCCGAGGCGATGGAGGTCGGGCCCACTTGCCACTATGTGATGGGCGGGATCGCGGTCGACTCGGACACCGCCGCCGCCCTGGGCGTGCCGGGCCTGTACGCCGCGGGCGAGGTCGCCGGGGGCATGCACGGCTCCAACCGTCTCGGCGGGAACTCGCTCTCGGACCTGCTGGTCTTCGGGCGGCGGGCCGGGCTGTACGCCGCCGAGCACGCGCGGGGCGCAAAGGTCAGGCCCGTACCGGAGGAGGCGCAGATCGAGGCGGCTGCGGCCGAGGCGCTGCGCCCGTTCGGTGCCGGGAGCCCGGAGGGCGGGCCGGCCGAGAATCCGTACACCCTCCATCAGGAACTCCAGCAGACCATGAACGACCTGGTCGGCATCATCCGGCGCGAGCACGAGATGGAACAGGCCCTGGAGAAGCTGGCCGAGCTGCGGGTACGGGCTTCGCGCGCGGTGGTCGAGGGACACCGGCAGTTCAACCCCGGCTGGCACCTCGCACTCGATCTGCGGAACATGCTGCTGGTCAGCGAGTGTGTGGCACGGGCCGCCCTGGAACGTACGGAAAGCCGCGGCGGCCACACCCGGGAGGACTGGCCGGGCATGGACCGCGACTGGCGCCGGGTCAATCTCCACTGCACGCTCAGCGGGGCCACCGGTCCCGCCGACGGCCGGATCGCGCTGACGCGCCGCGCGACCGAGCCCGTCCGTCCCGATCTGCTCGCCCTGTTCGACAAGGAAGAGCTGGTCAAGTACCTCGCCGAAGAGGAGCTTCACGAGTGAGTACGAGTACGGGTACAGATCCAGGTGCGGGCGCGGGCGCGGGTACGAGCGGCGCGGCCACGGGCGGCGGTACGGGTACGGGCGCCTCGGCTTCCGCGTACAAGGCGAAGTTCCGGGTCTGGCGCGGCGACGCCGACGGCGGAGAGCTGAAGGACTTCGCGGTCGAGGTGAACGACGGGGAGGTCGTCCTCGACATCATCCACCGGCTCCAGGCCACCCAGGCGGCCGATCTGGCGGTGCGCTGGAACTGCAAGGCGGGCAAGTGCGGTTCGTGCAGCGCGGAGATCAACGGCAGGCCGCGGCTGATGTGCATGACCCGGATGTCGGTCTTCTCCCGCGAGGAGACCATCACGGTCACCCCGCTGCGCGCCTTCCCGGTGATCCGGGACCTGGTCACGGACGTGTCGTTCAACTACACCAAGGCGCGGGAGGTGCCGTCCTTCGTACCGCCGCCGGGGGTGGCCGCCGGCGAGTACCGGATGCAGCAGGTCGATGTGGACCGCTCGCAGGAGTTCCGCAAGTGCATCGAGTGCTTCCTGTGCCAGGACACCTGTCATGTGGTGCGGGACCACGAGGAGAACAAGGCAGCCTTCGCGGGGCCGCGCTTTCTGATGCGGGTGGCGGAGCTGGACATGCATCCGCTGGACGCGGCCGCGGAGGCGGGGCTCGACCGCAAGAAGACGGCGCAGGACGAGCACGGTCTCGGGTACTGCAACATCACCAAGTGCTGTACGGAGGTGTGCCCCGAGCACATCAAGATCACCGACAACGCCCTGATCCCGCTGAAGGAACGGGCGGTGGACCGGAAGTACGACCCGCTGGTGTGGCTGGGCAACAAGATCCGGCGCCGGGGCGAGTAGACGGCGCACATACGCGCGACGAGCGGGAAGCAGGGCCCGCACCCGTCTGTCAGGACGGGTGCGGGCCCTGCTGTGTGTCCATGCCCTGACCTGTGCCCTCGCGTCCGCGGCCGTCCGCCACCCGGGGGGGGCCGCCTTGCTCCCCGGACAGCACGGCGCCTAGGGTGAATGCGCTTTCATTGACGGAACCGAACAGACAAGAACAAGAAGCGGACGGTCGGTCGGGTGAGTGTCCCCACGGTGTACGACGTCGCCGAGCGGTCCGGCGTGTCCATTGCGACGGTGTCACGGGTCTACCGGAACCCGGATTCCGTCCGCGCCCAGACCCGCGACCGGGTGCTCGCGGCGGCCCGTACGCTCGGCTACGTACCCAGCGGAAACGCGCGCGGTCTGGCCAGCAGGACCACCGGAGTGCTCGGGCTCTGCTTCCCGGACTACGCGGATCCGGACGCCGAGACCGATGCCGAGGCGGACGACACGTACGACGACTCGGCCGTGATGCTCTACTCCGACCAGATCATCCGGGGAATGGAGCGGGCCGCGCGGCGGCACGGGTACGCGCTGCTGATCGCCGCGTCCCTGAAGGGCGGGCCCGAGTCGCTGGTGGCGAAGGTCGCGGGCCGGGTCGACGGCTTCGCCGTACTGGCACGGACCGTTCCCACCGAGGACCTCGAGGTGATCTCACGGCGACTGCCCGTGGTGATGCTGGCCGGGCCGCGCGAGATCGACCATCTCGACCATATCGAGGTGGCCAACTCCGACGGCGAACGGGAACTGGCCCGCCATCTCATCCGCGACCACGGGCTGCGCGAGCTGGTCTTCATCGGCGGCGAGAAGGAGTCACCGGACGCCGAGGCACGGTTCCGCGGCTTCCGGGAGGCGTGCGCGGAAGCGGGACTGCCGGTTCCGGACGAGCCCGGACTGCGCGCCGGGATGATGACACAGGCAGAGGGCCGACGGGCGGCCGAGACGCTGCTGGAGCGCGGCGGCCCGCACGGCCGCCGGCCGCAGGCGATGCTCTTCGCCAACGACCAGATGGCGATCGGCGCCCTGCACGCCCTGGAGCGGCGCGGTGTGCGGGTGCCCGAGGACATCGCGGTGACCGGCTTCGACGGGATTCCGCTGAGCCGGATGGTGCGGCCGGCGCTGACGACCGTACGGCAGCCGATCCGGCGGCTGGGCGAGGAGGCCGTGGAGCTGCTCGTACAGCGGCTCGGCGACCGGGACCGCGAGCCGGTCTCACTGATGCTGCCGGTCTCGGTGGCCCGCCGCGCGAGCTGCGGCTGCTGACGGCTCCGTACCTCCACTCGGTCCGGGCACAGGCACAGGCACGGGCACGGGCGCCGGCCGCGTGGGCGATCGAATCGCAGGACTGGCCGGTTCGCCGCCGGGCACGCTCACCCATGGGCCGAGCACCCATGGTGGCCGCACCGGCCACCGCACTCCCAGATGTCACACATGTTGCACGAGCGTGACCGAAGGACCTCTTGCGGATTCCGGAAGGGCGGCAGCACAGTGATGTATGCGCTTACAGGTAGCGCATACATCGGGGAGCTCAAGGAGGAGCCGTCCATGCACCGCACCGCCAGAACAGCCTCTGCCGCCACCGCGCTCGCGCTGGCCTTCGGAATCACCGCGTGCGGCAGCTCCGGCGGTGAGGGAGCCGCCGCCGACAAGAAGCAGACGCTCACCGTCTGGGCCATGGGTGCCGAGGGCGAGAAGCTCGCGGAAGTGGCCTCGGTGTACGAGAAGGCCAACCCGCACATCACGGTCAAGGTCACTCCGGTCGGCTGGGACGTCGCCCATCAGAAGCTGGTCTCGGCCGCCGCCGCCGGCAATCTGCCCGATGTGGCCCAGATGGGCGGCAGTTACATGAGCGAGTTCGCCGCACTCGGTGTGCTGGAACCGGTGGACACCACGGTCTTCAAGAAGGACGCCTTCTTCCCTGCCGCCTGGCAGCAGGGCGAGATCGACGGCGAGGTGTACGGCGTCCCGTGGTACGTCGACACCCGTGTCCTGTACTACCGCACCGATCTGGCGAAGAAGGCCGGTGTCGGGAAGCCGCCCGCCACCTGGCCGGAGCTACGGCAGCTCGCCACCGCCTACCAGGACAAGGCCGGTACCAAGTGGGGCATCTTCATCCAGCCCAGCGGCCTGGACACCGTGCAGAGCTGGTATCCCTTCCTCTACTCGGCCGGCGGCGAGGTCGTCACCGACGACGGCAAGGCGGTCGTCAACAGCCCGGCCTCCGTCCGTGCCCTGGCGGAGTACGGCTCGTACTTCGACAAGGGCCTGGCCAAGAAGAGCGTCGCGCCCGGCTATGACGTACTGAAGGACTTCAACACCGGTGACGCGCCGATGTTCTTCTCCGGTCCCTGGATCATGACCCTGATCAATGACGGCTATCCCGATCTCAAGGACAAGTGGGGCGTCGCGAAGGTCCCGGCCGACCAGGGCTCCGTCTCCATGGCGGGCGGCTCCAGCCTCGTCGTTTCCAAGGACAGTGAGCACAAGGCCGCGGCCCAGGAGTTCATCACCTATCTCACCGGCGCCGAGGGCCAGCGGGACTGGTTCACACGCTCCAGCGACCTGCCCGCCAATACCGCTGCCTGGGACTCCGGCAGGCTCGCCGACGATCCGGCGCTCCAGGTCTTCCGTGAGCAGATGGAGTCCTCCAGGATCACGCCGGTCCAGCCCCGGTGGAGCGAGATCAGTTCCAAGGTCGATGACGCCATCGCCTCGGTGACTCAGGGCAAGTCCTCGCCGCAGGAGGCCGCCGGGAAGGCGCAGTCCGAGATCGAAGGGCTCGTGGAGCAAGCGCGATGAGCACCTCGACAGAGCCTGCCGCCCATGGGGCCCGCGCGGTCCCGGTGAAGTCCGGGCCGGAGACCCGTCCTCCGGCCGGCCGGGCGGCCGGTGGCCGGCACCGCCCGATGGGTGTGCAGAATCTGGCCGGGTGGCTCTTCTCCACTCCCTTTCTGGTGCTGTTCGCCGTCTTCATGGCCTTCCCGATCGTCGCCACGCTCGCCATGAGCTTCACCGACTTCGGGCTGCGCGACGTGACGGATCCGTTCTCCGCGGAGTTCATCGGTTTCCGGAACTACACCGAGCTGTTCGGTGACGAGAAGTTCCTCAAGTCCCTGTTCAACACGGCGTACTTCGTGGTCGTCGGCGTGCCGCTCACCATCGGCGCGGGGCTCGCCGCCGCCGTTCTGCTGAACGGCGGTATCGACCGGGCACGTACCGTCTTCCGGGTCGGCTTCTACGCACCGGTGGTGACCAGCATCGTCGCGGTCGCCGTCGTCTGGCGCTTCGTCCTCGACCCGTCCGACGGACTGATCGCGGGCCTGGCCTCCGAAGCCGGGCTCACCGGACCGGACTTCCTCGGCTCCGAGACGCTCGCCATGCCGTCGCTGATCCTCATGGCGGTCTGGCGCAATCTCGGTACGGTCATGGTGCTCTTCATCGCCGGTCTCCAGGCCGTCCCCACCGACGTACGGGAGGCGGCGCGGCTGGACGGCGCCGGTGCCTGGCAGGAGTTCCGCCGGATCACCCTCCCGATGCTGCGGCCCACCACGCTCTACGCAACGGTGATCACCACGATCGGCTATCTCAATGTCTTCGAGGAGCCGTTCGTGATGACGCAGGGCGGGCCCTCGGACAGCACGCTCACCGTCTCCCTGAACATGTACCGCCAGGGCTTCAACTTCTTCCACATGGGCTATGCGAGCGCCATGGCGTATGTGCTCTTCGTCGTGATCATGGCCATCACCGTGCTCCAGCTCCGTCTGCTGAAGGACAACACGAAATGAGCGCCGCACACACGCCGCCCCGGGCCCCGGCCCCGGACCCGGCCCCGCCGACGCCGACCCGCACGTCGGCTGTGACCAAGGCCTCCGCTCCGGCCGGACGCGGCGGCACGCGTACCGAGCGGCTCAAGAGGCCCGGTGCCTATGCGCTGCTGTCGCTCGGGCTGCTGGTCATGGCCACGCCGTTCCTCTGGATGGCGCTCTCCGCCTTCAAGACCGACCGTGAGCTGCGGGCCAGTCCCCCGGTCTGGATTCCCACGGAGTGGACTCTCGATCACTTCACCCGGCTGCTGGACCGGCTGGACCTTCCGCTCCACTTCTTCAACTCCGTGGTCGTCGCCGTGCTGGTGACCGTCTCCAATCTGGTGTTCTGCTCGATGCTCGGCTACGCCCTGGCCAAGCTGCGGTTCGCGGGCCGGAACAAGGTCTTCGCCCTGGTGCTCGGCGCGCTCATGGTGCCCGGCAATCTGATGCTGCTGCCGCTGTTCGTCCTGATGAGCACGTTGCGGCTCATCGATTCGTACGCGGGGCTCGTCCTGCCGTTCGCCGCCGGAGCCTTCGGTGTCTTCCTGATGCGCCAGTTCATGCTCTCGGTCCCGGACGAACTCCTCGAAGCGGCCCGGCTGGACGGCGCGGGCGAGTGGTACATCTTCTGGCGGATCGTGATGCCGCTGGTCAAGCCCGCGCTGGCGACGCTCGCGATCCTCACCTTCCTCAGTTCGTGGAACAACTTCGTCTGGCCGCTGATCGCCACCAACGATCCGGACAAATACACGCTTCCGGTGGCCCTCGCGACCTTCGCCACCGACCCGAACCAGTCCGCGGGTTCGAACGGGATGCTGATGGCCGGCTCCTTCCTGATCGTGCTGCCGGTGCTGCTCGTCTTCCTCGTACTCCAGCGGTACTTCACCCAGGGCATCGCCACGGCCGGTCTCAAGTAACGGCCCGCGTTCGCCGCGCCCGTACCTCCGGCGGCGCACGCTCGCCGCCGTACACACACGCATCTCCACACGCACCTCCGCACCCCCCTCTACCAGAAGGTTTGTACTTCCATGACCGAAAAGTCAGCCGCTCGCGCCGACTGGGAGTCGCGCATCGGGAAGCCCAGCGACGAACGGCTCACCGGCATCGGCCGGCTTCCGGCTCCGCTCGGTCTGTCCGCCGAGGACGGCACCGGCCATGTACTGCTGACCTGGCGGCCGGTGGCAGGGGCGCTCGGCTATCTGGTGCACCGCGCCGACTCCGCCGAAGGGCCCTTCGAGCCGCTCGACCATCTCGGCGGTGATGTGCTCGCCGTGCCGCATCCGCCGTACGCCGACACCCTCGGCGTGCCCGGCCGCGGCTATTTCTACAAGGTCGCCACCTGGTCCGACAGCGGAGCCGGTGAGCTGTCGGAGGCCGTGCCCGGCTCGCCCAGGGCAGCGGGCTCGCGCCCGGCCGAGGTCACCGTGGCGGTGGACGCCGCGGCGCCGGCCACCGAACTGCCGGGCGTCTGGAACCGGATGATCGGCGCCGAGCACTTCTCCCTGCTCACCTGGGAGAAGCCCGGCGCGGGCGGCTCCGATGTGGCGAAGGAGTACGGCGAGGCGCTCGCCATCGTCCGCGACGAGATCGGCGTACGGTCCGTGCGCGCGCACGGCACCTTTCTGCCGGAGACCGTGACCGTCCGGGACGACGGCTCCTTCGACTTCTCCGGCCTCGACGCGGTGTACGACCGCTTCCTGGCCACCGGCCTGCGGCCCGTCGTCGAACTCTCCTTCATGCCGAGGGAACTCGCCGCCGATCCCGGCTACACCGTCTTCGGCTACAAGGCGCTGGTCTCCACACCCGCGCGATGGGAGCGCTGGGGCGATCTCTGCCGCGAGCTGACCGTCCATCTCCAGGAGCGGTACGGCCGCGACACCGTCGCCGGCTGGGAGTTCGAGGTCTGGAACGAACCCAATCTGGAGGTGTTCTGGAACGGCAGCCAGGACGACTACCACCGGCTCTACGAGACCGCCGTACGCGCCGTGAAGGGCGTGGACGAGCGGATCCGGGTCGGCGGGCCCTCCTCCGCCGCGGCCGGCTGGGTCGGCGCGCTGCTGGAGTACTGCCGGGAGCGCGATGTCCCGGTCGACTTCGTCTCCACCCATACCTATGGCAACGCTCCGCTGGACTTCCGTCCGATGACCCGCGCCTTCGCCGCCGCGACCGGCAGGCCCGAGCCGGAGATCCTCTGGACCGAATGGGGCGTCACACCCACGCACTTCCACCGTGTCAGCGACTCCGTCTTCGCCGCGCCCTTCGTCCTGCGCGGGATGAAGAGCGCTCTGTCCTCCACGGACTGTCTCTCCTACTGGGTCGCCTCGGACCAGTTCGAGGAGCTGGGCTGGCCGCCCCGGCTCTTCCACGGCGGCTTCGGACTGCTGACCGTCGGCAATCTGCGCAAGCCGCGCTTCTGGGCGCTGTATCTCCTCTCCCGGCTGGCCGGCGGCCGGATTCCCGCGGCCGTCACCGGCGACGGCGCGGAAGGGCTCGTGGAGTCCCTCGCCACCCGGGCCGAGGACCGTTCGACCGTGGACGTCCTGCTCTGGAACGGGACCCTCGACCAGTCCAAGCTCGACGGCGCCACCGTGCTCGACCGCGCCGCGACCGTACGGATCGACGGGCTGGAACCGGGCGCCGTCCATACGGTCGAGTCGCATCGCGTCGATGAACGGCACGGCGACATCCGGGCCGTCTGGCAGGACCTGGACGGCGGCGACTGGCCCGACGAGCAGCAGTGGGCGAAGCTGCGCGCCGCCGACCGACTGCCCGCGGAGGAGCTCGCGCCCGTCACCGCGGACGCCGACGGCACCGCCCTGCTGACCGTCGACCTCCCCAATCCGGGCATCCGCTTCCTGCGTCTCACGCGCGTCTGATCCGCGCTTCGGCCGGTCCGTGGGCTGGCGGCATCCGACCGCCGTCGGCCCGCGCACCACCACGGCCACCGCACCGCCAACAGAACAGCCATGGCCACAACTCCACATCTGCCAAGAGGAGCTGGACTCTTATGGACCGTCGCACGTTTCTCACCGCCGCGGGGACCGGGGCCGCCGCCCTGTCCCTCGGAGCCGTATCCGCACCCGCACTCGCCGCGCCTGCCGTATTCACGCCGGGTGCCGGTGCCTCCCGCACCTCCGATACAGCGCTGCTGCGCCGCTGGTTCCGCGACACGTATCACTCGATCGAGGCAATGACGACCGATCTCGGTCTCGCCGCGGACAAGATCGACGTCAGCGGTCCCGGTACCCCCGTGCCGTCCCGCAACACCTCACCGACCAATATCGGCTGCGGGCTCTGGTCCACCGTCGCCGCGGCCGGCCTCGGAGTGATCGGCCAGGACACCATGCGCCGCCGGCTGGCCCGTACCGTCTCGGCCGTCGAGCGCCTCGAACGCCACCACGGCTTCTGGCTCAACTGGTACGACGCCCACGACGGTTCCGTCCTCACGAGCTGGCCGGACACCGGCGATCCGATCCGTCCCTTCCTCTCCTCCGTCGACAACGCCTGGCTCATCACCGGTCTGCGTATCGCCGCCGACGCGGATCCGTCGTTGCGCGCTCGGGTCGCCGCGCTGCTCGCCACCGCGGACTGGTCGTACTACTACACGCCGTACGACCCGGCGGACCCGGTGGCCCGGCCCGGCCAGCTCCGCGGCGGCTTCTGGACCGACACCGGCGAGCCCACCGGTCACCACTACGGAGCTCTCAACACCGAGCCGCGCATGGCCAGTTATCTGGGCATAGCCGGTGGCACCCTGCCCGGCGAGCACTACTGGCACATGCTGCGCACCCTGGTTCCCGAGAACGGGCAGGAACAGCCGCCGCAGGGAACGTACGACACCATCGACGGTGTCCGTGTCTGGCAGGGCCACTACACCCACCGGGGCCGCAAGCTCGTTCCCACCTGGGGCGGCTCGATGTTCGAGGCGCTGATGGTGCCTCTCTTCGTGCCCGAGACCGAGTGGTCGCCCGGCTCCTGGGGCATCAACCACAGCCGCTATGTCCGTTCCCAGATCGAACACGGCCTGGCGGAGGCCGGCTACGGCTACTGGGGCTTCTCGCCCTCCAATGTGCCCGAGGGCGGCTATCAGGAGTACGGGGTCGACGCGATCGGCATGCAGATCGACGGCTATGCCTCCAACACCGACCGTACTTTCGTCACGTACGGCGAGCCGCTGCCGCCCGCCTCCGCCTACACCAACGGCGTCGTCACGCCGCACGCCTCCTTCCTCGCGCTCCCGCAGGCCCGTGCGGAGGCCCTGGCCAATCTGAAGGCGCTCGCACGTGACTTCGGCGCATACGACGACCGCTACGGCTTCCGCGACTCCGTCAATGTGGGAACGGGCCGGGTCAGCGACTTCGTGCTCGCCCTCGATCAGGGAATGATCGCCGCCGCCCTCGCCCAGGAACTGCGTCCAGGCCTGCTCCAGCGGCCCTTCCGTACGGGCGGATTCGCCTCGCGGGTACGGCCGCTGCTGGCGAAGGAGCGGTTCAGCATCCAGCCGTGACGCAGCCCCAGTCCTTCCGGTACGAGGTCCAGTCGTGCTCCCGCGCGGCGAAGTCGACATAGATCGCGACCCCGAACCGCTCGCGGTCGCGGTCCGTGCGTCCCAGGCCCAGCCTGATGCCACGGACCGCCGCCGCGACGGTCTCGGCGTGGCCGTGGTGGCTCAGGTCGTCCTCGTAGTAGAAGGGCAGCCCCATCAGCAGATCGGTGCTCTCGGGCGTGACTTCGAGGGCGAGCGTGGTCTGCTGGGCGACATAGCCGCCGTACAGGCTCTCCAGCGGCATCGCCGTGTCGTACGACATGACCGCGATCTGGTCCACCCGCCGGGCCACCTGCGCGAAGAACGCCTGTGACCACCATTTGGGGTGCCCGGTCAGAGCGCCCGCGACGGCGTGCAGCGCGGGCAGCGGGTCTATCTGATGGGCGGCGATCGAGAGCGGCACCCGCCGGGCCCGGGTGAGCGCGCGCAGATCGTCCAGGAGCGAGAGATAGTCCTGGTCGCCGGAGTGCAGCGGCTCCAGATCGAAGTGGACGCCGTCGAAGCCCGCGTCCAGGACCTGTTCCGCCGAGCGCACCACCGCGGCGCGCGACGCGGCCAGTTCCAGGCGCAGCCCCTCGGGCCCCTCGGTGGCCAGTTCGTCACCGAGCCAGGCGTGCACCCGTACACCCGGCATCGTGCGGTGCACGGCGGCGATCAGCCACCGGGCCCGGGGGTAGCGGGCCTCGGGCAGGGTGCCGTTGTGCTCCAGCGGCCCGGCGTGGACATACAGGTCGCGTATCCCGGTGCCGCGGACGCGCTCCGCGAAGGCCGCGAGATCGGCGTCGTCCTTGCGGCCGTCCACCCAGGCGTGACCGAGCCAGATCGCGTCCCGGCCGCGGGTCCGCGTACCGTCCTCGATGTCGCCCGCGTAACCGATCCGCAGCGCCACAGCGGCGCTCACCGTCGGTACGACCAGCAGCAGGGCCAGCACCAGCACGATCCGCTTGGGCCATCTCGCGCGGCGGCTCCGCCAGGCCCGCGCCACTGGCACCACTGTCCGCCCGATTCCGCGCAGCCGTACCCGCAAAGCCGTACCCTCCCCGTGGTGCCGTGGCCGGCCGGCCACGAAGGGTCCAGGTTACGCAGCGGAATCCGGCACCGGACGCTCAGGACGCATTCCGTGAGTGATCGCACGAGGTCAGGCCCGGTCTCGAACGGTCAGATCCCGAACGGTCCAGTCGCGAACGGTTCAGCACGGACATAACCTCCCAATTGTGACGCCACTTGTGAGTTCGCCCCGGACCCACATAGCCGGCCGGGCCTTCCTGACCGTCCTGGTCATGGTCTGCTGCCTGGCCGTGTCCCCGGTGCGGGGCGCGCGGGCGGAGGCTCCGATCCCGCTGTCCCGGCAGGGACAGATCACCGATCAGGTGGGGGCGCTCGACGACCGCAAGCCGGCGGTGAGCGATTCACTCGAACGGCTCTATACCGACACCCGCGTCCAGCTCTTCGTCGCGTACGTACGCGACTTCTCCGGCCGCACCCCGCAGAGCTGGGCCGACACCACAGCCGTACGCAACGGCCTCGGCCGGGACGACATCCTGCTGGCGGTCGCCACCCACGCCCGGCAGTACGCCTACTCCGCCGACCCCGGTGCCCCGCTCTCCGCGACCCAGCTCGCCGAGGTCGCGAGCACCGCCGTCGAGCCCGCGCTGCGCCAGAACGACTGGGCGGGCGCGGCGATCGGCGCCGCCGACGGATACGGTGCGGTGCTGGCGGGACAGCCCGTACCCACCCCCGCCATCACTCCCGGTGAACCGGACCCCGGCGGCAGGGCGGCCAACGGAGGCGCCGCGACCAATCTGGTCCTGCCGATCGCCGTCATCGTCGCGGCGGCGCTCATCGCCGCGTACGTCTACTCCAAACGCAAACGGCGGCTGGCGGCCCGTACCTCCCAGCGCGCCGCCCAGCAGGGCTGGGGCTCACCGGGCACCGCGCCGCAGCCACCGCCGACCCCGCTGCCCGAGCTGGACGCCCGCGCGAAACAGACCCTGGTCGAGACGGACGACGCCCTGCGCACCAGCCAGGAGGAACTGGGCTTCGCCACCGCGCAGTTCGGCGAGGAGGCCGCCGCGCCCTTCACCGACGCCGTGCACTTCGCGAAGGGGCAGCTCACCCTGGCGTTCCGGCTGCGACAGCAACTGGACGACGCCATTCCGGAGGACGACGAGACCCGCCGCCGGATGCTGGACGAGATCCTCGCCCGCTGCCAGGAGGCCAGCGACCGGCTGGACGCCGAGTCCGAGGACTTCGACCGGCTGCGGGCCCTGGAGCGCACCGCGCCCCAGGCCCTGGAGTCGGCCGGGGAAGCCTTCCGCGAGCTGAGCGGACGCGTCACCGCGGCCCGCTCCACACTGGCCGCGCTGCGCGAACGGTACGCCGACTCCGCCTCGGCGCCCGTCGCGGACAACGCCCAGCAGGCCGAGGACCGGCTGGCCTTCGCCTCCGCCGGCCTCGACGAGGCGCGCGGCCTGATCGGCGCGGGCGACAACGGCCGGGCGGCCGTGCACGTACGGGCCGCCGAGGGCGCCGTGGGACAGGCCGCCACCCTTACCGAGGCCGTGGAACGGCGCGCGCGGGAACTGGCCGAGGCGGCCGGAAAGCTCCCCGGCGCGCTCACCGAGACCGAGACCGATCTCGCCGACGCCCGCGGCCTGCTGCGCGGCACCACTCCCGGGGTGTCGACGGGCGACCTCCAGGGGCGGATCAGCCGCGCGGAAGCGGTGGCCGCGGAGGTACGGCGCGAGGTCGGCGCCGGACGGTACGACCCGATCGACGCCCTGCGCCGGGTCGAGGAGGCGGACGCGGTCCTCGACGAGGCGCTGGCCGGGGCGCGCGAGCACGAACAGGGCATCCGCCGGGCCGGCACCCTCCTCGACCAGGCCATGCTCAGCGCACGCTCGGCCATCGGCGCGGCCACCGACTACATCACCACCCATCGCGGCGCCGTCGGCAGCCAGGCCCGCACCCGGCTGGTCGAGGCACAGCGGCGGCTGGAGCGCGGGCACGCGGCGGCGCCGGTCGACGCGCAGGCCGCACTCGCCGAGACCCGGCTCGCGGACGAGCTGGCACGGGAGGCCCAGTACCTCGCCGAGCAGGACGTCCAGTCGTACGAGAACCAGTACGCCGTCAGCGGCGCGCCGGGCGCGGGGGTCGGCGGCGCGATGCTCGGCGGGATCCTCCTCGGCGGTCTGTTCGGCGGCGGCTTCGGCGGGGGGTTCGGCACGATGGGCGGCTTCGGCGGGGGATACCGGGGCGACGGGCGTCCCGGCAGCTTCGGCGGCGGCGGTACCCGCGGCCGGATGGGCGGCGGCGGCCGCTTCTGACCCTGCTGACCCGGCGCTCCCGGTCCGGATCCCCGATCCCTCCCGGAGCCCCCAGATCCGTTTCAGACCTTTTCCCACAAGGATCCTCACAAGGAGAAGACCAATGACCAAGCAGACCATCCTCGGACGGGTCACCCAGCTCGCGAAGGCCAACATCAACGCGCTGCTGGACCAGGCGGAGGATCCGCAGAAGCTGCTCGACCAGCTCATCCGCGACTACATCAACAACATCAGCGAGGCGGAACAGGCGGTGGCCGGCACCATCGGCAATCTGCGTCTGCTGGAGCAGGACTACCGCGAGGACGTGGAAGCGGCCCGGGAGTGGGGCGTGAAGGCGCTCGCGGCGAGCAAGAAGGCGGACGAGCTGCGCTCGGCCGGCCAGGGCCACGAGGCCGACACCTTCGACAATCTGGCCAAGGTGGCGCTGGAGCGCCAGCTCCAGTCGGAGAAGGAGGCGAAGACGGCGGAGCCCGCCATCGCCACCCAGACGGAGGTCGTGGACAAGCTCAAGACCGGTCTCGACCGGATGAGGTTCAAGCTGACCCAGTTGCAGTCGAAGCGCGACGAGCTGGTGGCACGGGCCAAGACCGCCGAGGCGCAGAACCGGATGATGGACGCGGTCAAGAGCATCAATGTGCTCGACCCGACCAGCGACATCGGCCGGTTCGAGGACAAGGTGCGGCGCGAGGAGGCGAGAGCGATGGGCAAGCAGGAGCTGGCGGCCTCGTCGCTCGACGCGCAGTTCGAACGGCTGGACAGCGTCGGCGACAGCGCGGAGGTCGAGGCACGCCTCGCGGCCCTGAAGGCGGCCTGAACCCGCTGCCTCACCGCACGCGGATCCCGAGCGGGGCAGGGCTCCCCGGCGGGCATGGCCGACGGGCCGGGCGGGGTGGCGGGCATGGCCGACGGGCCGGGCGGAGCCTTGCCCGGAGGCGGTCCTGCTCGGAGGCGGCCGTGTCGGGAGGCGGCACTGCCCGGACGAGCCTTGCCCGGAGGCGGCCCCGGCCGGAGGGTCCCGCCCGGCCGAGCCTCGTCCGGAGGCGGTCCTGCTCGCAGGTGGCCGAGCAGATCTGACTGCTCGTCAGAACATGCTCATGAGCTGCTCGATCGTCGGCTCCGCCGCCGAGTCCCCGCCGGGCAGCGCCAGTTCGAACCAGACCGTCTTCCCCCGCGGGGTACGGCGCGACCCCCACGCCGCGCTCAGCAGGCCCACCAGTTGCAGCCCCCGGCCGCCCTCGTCGGTGTCGCGGGCCCGCCGGCGCCGGGGCTGGACCAGGCCCGCGTCCCACACCTCGCAGACGAGCGTACGGTCGCGGAGCAGCCGCAGTCTGATCTCGCCCTCGCCGTACCGCAGGGCGTTGGTGACCAGCTCGCTGACCAGCAGCTCGACCGTGTCCACCAGCGGTTCGAGGTCCCAGGCGAGAAGCTGCGCACGGGCGAGTTCACGGGCCCGGCCCACCGAGCGGGCCTCGCGCGGCAGCCGCCAGTCGCCGACCGCCTCGCCGGGCAGCCCCTGGATGCGCGCCATCAGCAGGGCGATGTCGTCCTCGCCGTGCCGGGTGTCGAGCGTGCTGAGGACATGGTCGCAGACGTCCTCCAGCGGGCGGCCGGGGTCGGCGAGGGCGGCCCTGAAGGCGGTCAGCCCCTCGTCGAGCGGATGGTCGCGGGACTCGACGAGCCCGTCCGTATAGAGCGCGAGCAGCGCGCCCTCCGCCAGGTCGACCTCGACCTGTTCGAAGGGTTCGCCGCCCACCCCGAGGGGCATCCCGGGCGGCACGTCGAGCATCAGCGCCTCTTCGCCCGGCTCGACCAGGACGGGCGGGAGATGCCCGGCGTTGGCGAAGGTGCAACGCCGGGTGACCGGGTCGTAGACCGCGTACACACACGTGGCGAGATAGACCTCGGACAGGTCCGCGTCCCGGGTCTTGTGGGCGACCCGCGATGTCTGCTGCGCACCGCTCGGGGTGCCGAGGCCCCGGGCGATCTCGTCGAGCGCGGACAGCACCTCCGCCGGCTCCAGGTCGAGCAGCGCCAGGGTGCGTACGGCCGTGCGCAGCTCTCCCATGGCGACGGCGGCCCGCAGACCGCGCCCCATGACATCGCCGACGACCAAAGCGGTCCGGTGGCCCGGCAGTTCGATGACGTCGAACCAGTCGCCGCCCACCTCGGTGGCCGTATTGCCCGGCAGATAGCGGCAGGCGATGTCCAGCCCGGCCGCCTCTGGGTCGCCGGGCGGGAGCAGGCTGCGCTGGAGGATCAGCGCGCGCTCGTGCTCCCTGCGGTAGAGGCGGGCGTTGTCGATACAGACCGCGGCGCGCGCGGCGAGTTCCACGGCGAGCGCCCGGTCCCGTTCGCCGAACGGCTCACTGCCCTTCGTACGGGAGAACTGGACAAGCCCGATGACCGTGTCGTGCGCGACCATCGGCACGGCCAGCGTGGACTGGATCAGACTGCCGACCCTGCCGGGGATGGACTGCACCCGGCCGGTACGCAGGGCGTTCGCGGTGAGGGAGGAGAACGGGAACCGGTGGACGGCGCCCAGGTCCGGCGGAAGGTCTCCCGCACCGCCGGCCCCGGTCAGCGGAACGTCGGACACGGCGCTCGCGGAGGCGACCCGGCGCAGCCGCGCGCTGCCGCCGCCCGCGTCCTCACCGGAGAGGCCCCACCGTCCGGGCGGGGCCTCGTCGCCGGTGAGCAGGCTCTGGTAGAGGTCGACGGACGCGAGATCGCAGAAACCGGGCACGGCGACATCGAGCAGTTCGCGGGCGGTGGTCTCCAGATCGAGGGAGTTGCCTATCCGGGCGCTCGCCTCGTTCAGCAGGGCCAGATTACGGCGGGCACTGGCCGCCTCGCGGGCGGCGATATGACGGCGGGTGACATCCGTGGCGACCCCGGCGACCCCGATGGGGCGGCCCGATCCGCTGTGCACCCGGTAGAGATTGACCGACCAGTGCCTGCGTTCCTTGCTGCCTGGCTGGGTGCCGACGATCTGGAGGTCGGCGACGGACTCCCCGGTCCTGAGGACCCGCTGAAGGGCGGCGGTCACCCGCTCGGCCTCGGGGCGGGACAGATAGTCATGGACCGTACGCCCGCGATGGTCGCCCGCCTCGCCACCGAATACGGTGACGAACCGCTCGTTGGCGCGCTGTACCTTGAGATCGGTGCCGAACAGCAGGAAGCCGAACGGAGATTGGCCGAAAATAGCCTGCGAGGATGCGATGTCGGTTTCGATCCGGCGCAGCGCCCGGACGTCGACGACGATACAGAGCGCACCCCGCTCGCCACTCTCCGTCTCGCTCGGCATCACATAGACCTCGGCGAGCCCGTGCTCCGCGCGGGCGCCGTGACCGCCGGGGGTACGGAACGGGACCAGACCGGTCCACTCCTTGCCGTCGAGGATCTCCCTCATCCTGCGGTGGCCGCGCGGGCGCAGATCGGCCGGTACGAACACCTCGACCGGGTCCTTGCCCCTGACCTGGTGCGGACCGACTCCGAACAGCTCGGCGGCCCGCTGGCTCCACTGGTCGACCAGCCCGTCCGGGCCGATCGAGAACGAAGCGACTCTGATGTAGTCATAGATCGAGCCGGGCGGACTGCTCTGCCATACGACGTCGCCCGCCGTCCCAGATATCTCGCTCACGCGACCGTCCCCTCCAGCTCACGCACCGGACCGGCCATGCCCGCAGTATTCAGCACTACGGCCCCGGCCGACACGCCGTTCACGATCACAGCACGGTCTCGTTCTTTTTGAGCCGACTCGGACGTGATCGTTGTCCCCTCACACTTCTAACCAGGCAGAGGCAGCTCGAACCACACCGTCTTGCCCGTCTTCCCGTGCCGGGTGCCCCAGCGCTGGGAGGAACGGGCGACGAGCTGGATCCCGCGGCCCCCTTCGTCGTCGGGCCCGGCGGGGCGCGCGGTCGGCGGGTCGGGCAGCGGATCGGACACCTCGGCGAGCAGCGCGACGGGGCGGCGGGCGGTGCCGGGGCTGTCGGGGTCGCCGGGATCAGGGCGTCCGGTGCGGCCGGGACCGGGGCCTCCGGCGGGGCCGGAACCGGAGCCGGAACCGGGGGCGGGATCCGCGGCGCGGAGGGTGAGTCGTACCCCCACGGGCCCTGAGGCATAGCGCAGCGAGTTGGTCACCAGCTCGCTGACCAGCAGAACCGCCACATCACAGACGGCAGGGGGCACCTTCCACGCGCGAAGCGTGTCGCGGGCGGCATGGCGGGCGGCACGCACGGAATCGAGTTCGGCGGAGAAGGTCCACTCGGCCTCTGCGCCGTCCTCTGTGTCGAGCAAGCCGATCACTTCCCAAGACCGACGGCGGGGCCGCATCCCTTCTGAAGGGGTTCAACACTGAAGGGCTCAATCAGCTCATACCCGATATTCAAGGCCGCTATCGCCACGGCACACGCACGGGCCACCCCCGCCGTCAGGGCCCTGACGCCCCGGATCCGGCACGGAGGCGGCGGGCGGCTTCGGCGACGGCGGGGCGGTCCTGGTCGAGCCAGTCCACCGTATGGATCTCGTCAGGGCCCAGCCAGCGCAGCTCGTCGTGGTCCTCAAGGGGCAGGGGCTCGCCGGAGAGCAGCCGGGCGGTCCACACCTGGAGCACATAGCCGGGCTTGAGCGGCCACTCACCGGGGATCCGCTCCACCGGCCGTGTCTCCACGCCCAGTTCTTCCCGCAACTCGCGGACCAGCGCCTCTTCGGGGGCCTCTCCCGGCTCCAGCTTGCCGCCGGGCAGCTCCCACCGGCCGGCCAGCTCGGGGGGTGCGCTGCGGCGGGCCGCCAGCAGCCGTCCCCGGTCGCACAGGACGCCCGCCACCACGACTCGATCGCTCATGCGCCGGAGCGTAACGCGGGCACGAGCGCTGCTCCGCCCGGGGCCCGGCGTGCGGTCCGGTACCAGCGGGCGTCCGGCACGGCAGACGGTCCGGCTCCGGCGGGCGTACGGCACCGGCACACGGTCCCGCTCCGGCTCTGGCTCCGGCAGGCCGCTCTCAACAGGCGGTGAGCCCTAGGGCGTGGTCTGGCCGACGTGCTCGACCCAGTAGAGCTGCTCGTGTCCGTGGTCACCGAGACTGTCGGCCATCTTCCGGGCCTCGCTCTGCGCCTCGTCCTCGGTGGCGTATCTCCCGACGCGGTAGCGGTTGCCGTTGTCGTCCTTGCGTATGACCAGCCATGGGAGCGCGACCGTGCTGTCGTTCATCGAGCTCCTCCCGCCGCCGGCCTGCATCTCTGTGAAGATCCCCAGGAAACCGCACTCCGCATATGCCCGAGCCTACGCCTGACCTTTACTCAGCGGATACGGGTTTTCACAAACAGGCACCTATCCGGCCACCAATGCGCCCGAAAACCAGGGGCACATACGGGCGTACGCCGTCGACCGGCCCGGTGCACAGGAAAATTGACGGCCAGACACCTGACAGAGCGTAACCCGGCTCATGCCAGACGACGGACGGGGGGCCGCTTGCCCGACTGGATCCGGAGCCGGAGCCGGAGCCGTGGCCGAAGCAGAAGCCGTGGCCGCCTGCCCGAGCGGGCGGCCCGCCGTGACCGGACGGCCCGCCGTGGCCTGGGCTACTTCACCGACATGCGGTACGCGATGCGGTACCGGTCGGCCGGGATCACCATCTCCGCCGTCTCCACCGCCCGCCCCGACGCGAAATACGTACGCTCCAGGACCATCACCAGATGCCCGGGCACCCCGCCCAGCGCCGACAGCTCCTCCGCCAGCCCCGGCCGCGCGCCGACCTCCTCCAGCACGTTGTCCACGACGATGTCGATGGCCGCCATCCGCTCGACCACCCCGCAGCCGCCGAGCGGCCCCTCCTCGGGCAGCATCACCGGCGTGCGCCCCGTGACCGCCAGGGGCTCCCACGAGGTGGAGAGCATCATCGGCTCGCCCGCGTCCCGGAAGACATAGCGCGTCCGCATCACCCGGTCGCCCGGCTGGATGCCCAGGCGGAGCGCGATCGCCGTCCCCGCCTCCGCCTGCTCGCTCGTGGACTCCCAGGTGCCCCGCGCGCCCGCCTCCGACTGCTCCTGGCGGAAGGGGCCGGCCCCGGACGGCGGCCGGTACCCGGACCGGGAGATCCGGCGCGGCACCGGCCGCTCCCGTACGTACGTACCCGACCCGGAGCGGCCCTCGACCAGCCCCTCCGCCATCAGCACCTTGCGCGCCTCCAGCGCCACCGTGTCCGAGACGCCGTACTCCTCGCGGATACGGGCCTGCGAGGGCAATCGGGTGTGCGGCGGCAGCGCTCCATTGACGATCTTGTCGCGCAGATCGCTCGCAACGCGCAGATAGGCGGGCTGCTCACCGAAGGCCACGGGCACTCCCATCAGGTTGACAGACAGCAACAGCCTGACAACCCTGGGTTGTTGGCCGCAAGCATGGGCCAAAGTTTCACCCGATGTGATGACCTGGGGTTTGGCAGAGCCCTGACACCCGTGCCGACCTGGGAAAGTGCCATGCTGAACGCCATGACGACGATGTACCTCTGCCCGGCCGACGGCACCCGCGCTCCCGTCGCGACGGCCGCTTGGTGCTGCCCCGTCTGCCGGGGACCCTGGGACCTGGACTTCGAGGCCGCGCCCGTATCCCTGAAGTCCCTTTCCGGGCGCGTCAATTCGCTCTGGCGGTACGAGGAGGCGCTGCCGCTCGCCGCGCCCGCCCTCAGCCTGGGCGAGGGCCGTACCCCGCTGGTCGCGCTCACGCCGTCCGTCTCCGCGAAGCTCGACTTCCTGATGCCGACGCTGTCCTTCAAGGACCGGGGCGCGGTGATGCTGGCCGAGCTGGCGCGGCGGCTCGGGCCCGAGCGCGTCGTCGCCGACAGCAGCGGCAACGCGGGCACGGCCGTCGCGGCCTACTGCGCGCGGGCCGGGCTGCCCTGCACGGTGTTCGTACCGGAGGCGACCTCACCGAAGAAGACCGAGCAGATCCGTGCCCATGGCGCGCGCCTCGAACGCGTCCCCGGCGACCGCGAGGCCACCGCCCTGGCCGCCCGCGCCGCCGCCGACCGCCCGGGCACCTTCTACGCCAGCCATGTGTACAACCCGTACTTCCCGCACGGCACCAAGACCTATGTCTACGAACTGTGGGAGGACCTCGGCGGACGCCTGCCCGAGGCGATCGCCGTACCGGTCGGCAACGGCACCCTGCTGCTCGGCGCCGCGCTCGCGATCGCCGAGCTGTACGGGCACGGGCTCATCGCCGAACGCCCCGCGCTGATCGCCGTCCAGGCCGAGGCCGTCTCCCCGCTGGCGGCCGCCTTCCACGCGGGCGCCGACGAGCTGCCCGCCGGCTCCGGATCCGCCGACGCCCCCACCCTCGCCGAGGGCATTGCCATCGCCGACCCGCCGCGCGCCCGGCAGATCCTGCGCGCCGTGCGCGAGTCCGGCGGCACGTTCCTCACCGTGACGGAGAACCAGCTCCGTGCGGCGCAGCTCGACCTCGCCGCCCGGGGACTCTTCGTGGAGTCGACCGGCGTCGCCTGCTGGGCCGCGGTGGGCGGCTGGACCGACCGCTCCGTCGTCGTACCGCTGTGCGGCGCGGGTGCGAAGACAGGCCTCGCACCCGCGGCGTAACCCGGCGGTATTCACTCCGGGGCGTCAGGTTGACGGATGTCGCAGACCTGCGGTGTGAGGGGAGCGGTGTCGCCCGCCTGCCTGCCGCACAGCCTCGTACGCAGGACATCGCCGTCGTCGCCCTGCCGGACACGGATCAGCGCGATGCCGTGGCCCGTGCGTTCGTCGTACACGGGCGCTCCGGTGAAGTCGACGGTGCCGGTCGCCATGCCCTTGAGGATGACCGTTCTGAGATTCGCCCAGGTGGTGGCGCGGTTCTGCGGTTCCCGTCGCGGGCCGCGGCTCGTGCCCTCGGCCGGGAACCGCAGCGACTCGTCACTGCGGCTCCGGCTCGCGGCCTCGTACAGGGCCTGGGCGGCGTCGTGCGACAGGGCGGTCTGACCGTTGCTGAGGAAGGAGCTCTTGTACGACACGTCCTTGCCCTGGAGACCGGGGAGGAAGTCCGCGGCGTTCGCGTAGAAAGGAGGGTCGGCCTCGGCGGCCGATTCGAGATCGGTCAGGGAGACGTGGTAGAGCGTCACCTTCTTGGTCACGTCCGCACCGCGACCGAAAGCCGCCTTGGACAGGTCGTCGCCCGTGATCACGGAGATCTCCTGCTCGCCGCACCTCGAACTGAGCTGGGTCATCAGCGGACCGACGTCCTCGGTCCTTCCCGCGAAGTAGATGACGGATGGCGGGGTGTCCTGTGCGCAGAGCTTCTCGACCTGGTTCTCCAGCGACGCCGTTTTGACGGTCACCTGGTAACGCTCCAGCGCCGTGGTGAAGCCGTTCTCCTCCAGCATCCTCTTGCCGTAGTACGCCTGCTCGTCGGTGTAGAGGTCGTCGCTGCCGCGGGTGTCCCGGGCGAGTACGACGGCGCGCTGCCTGCCCGGGGTACGGAGCTGGCCGACGAGGAGGCCGAGTTGCCCGGCCTGCCAGTTGTCGGGGGCGGCGAGGCTGAACCAGTTGGGCATCTGGACCGGGAGATAGGCGGCCGAGTTGGTGCCCGACACCACCGGCAGCCCTGCCTCGACCAGCCGGTCCGCGGTGGCCAGGCTGGTCCTCAGATCGCGTCCCAGCCCCACCACGCCCACCACGGTGGGGTCCTTCTCGGCGTACTCGGCGATCCGGTCGGCCATCTTCCGCTGCTGGCTCATGTCGAGGCCGCCGTTGGCCGGCAGGACACGGAGCTTGACCCTGTTCTCCTTGTTGATCGCCGCCTGGGCCAGATAGACCCCGGCCAGTTCCTCGGTCCCCTTCACGGGCGGGCGGCCGTCCTCCGGATCGCTGCTCAGCGGTCCGGCGTACACGACGGTGACGTAGGAGCCCCGGTAGTTCTGCTCGACCTTCGCGTTCTCGGCGTGGATGCGCTCCTCCACCTGCGCGAGGGTCCATGGGACGGCGCTGTCCTCGGTGCCGGGGGCGGTGGTGTCGCCGGGGCCGCTGCCGCCCGTGCCGGTGCTGGTGCCGCTGCCGTCGGCCTCGCCCGCGCCGGCGTTCACGCCGTCGCTCCCGCCGCCGCCTTCGCCGGCGAACCGTACACCGCCCGTGGCGATCCCGATGCACTCGTCGCGGCCGCTCACGCCCTCGACGAGTTCGGTGTCGTGGTTCGCGGTCAGGATCCCGGCGGAGCAGTAGTGGTCCCGGAGGCTCAGCCAGGAGTAGCCGAGCGAGCCCACGATCATCAGTCCGGCGAGGGAGAAGACGGGCAGCGACCAGACGATACGGGCGAGGGCGGGCCGCGACGGAGCGCGCGTGCACCAGCGCCGCTGCTCCTCGAGCTGCCGCAGTTCCCGAGTGGGCAGCGCGATCCGCAGTTCCCACGGCACCGCTCCGGACCTGCTGGGCGACTGGCCGGCCCGCAGCCCGTGCTCCCATGCCTGGTGGGCGTGTCTGATGCTGTCCCGCAGCCCGGCGGGGGCCGGGGCGGCCGGGTGGCTCGGGGCACCGGTGTGGCTCTCGTCGAGGAGACGCACATCGCTCCTGGCCACGGAGGCCACGACCAGGAGCGGGTCGAGTTCGCTGCGAACACTCCGTACGTCGCTGATCGCCTTGATCAGCGCGATACCGCCGCCGCGTTCGTCGGCGCCGGGCAGGAAGAGCACCGGTGGCCGGATGCGTTTGAGACCGCGCAGGTCCCAGGTACGGCGGCGGTGGTTGTCCCGTAGGTCTTCGAGCAGCGCCAGGACATGGAGCTGGAGCTGCGCCTGACCGCCCTCGCGCAGGCTCTCGGCGACATCGTTGGCGCGGGCCGCGATGGCCTTCCAGGAGCGGACCGGGTGCAGCATCCGCACCTCGGAGGGCTGCCGGCCGGCGACGGGCAGCAGAAAGGTCGTGGTCAGGAACCAGCGGCTCTCGCGGCGCAGCCACAGGAAGATCGGGGCGCGGCCGGGCAGCCAGTAGTTCAGGGCGGTGAGCAGCGCCAGGATGCCGAGGACCGCGGCGAGCGCCACCCAGAGCTCCACGCTGGCCAGCAGTACGGCGAGTCCGGCGACAACGCTGGCCGGAAGCACATGGGCGGTGTCGAAGAGGGAGGGCCCGATCCGCCAGGGCGACCCCGCCTTGGGCTTGGGCCGCCAGCGCTGCTTGGCGAGCTGGTCGAGCAGCCGCTGCTCCGGGTCGCGTTCGGCGTCGGGCGCGGTGGACGCGCCGCTCTCCACTTCCCGTACGGCGTCGTTGATGGCGCGCACGAGCCGCAGCCGGGGGAAGGCGTAGCGCCGGTACAGCGCTCCCGGCGAGTCCCAGCGCCGCGGCTCCCCCAGCTCCCGTACGAGCCGCGCGGCCGGCACGGTCTCGGCCGCGGCCCGCGACGACTGCCCGGGCACCTCGGCGACACGACTGCCGTGCTCCTCCTGCCCGAGGCGCAATTCCTTGACGAGCTTGCCGATCTGTTCGTCCTGAGCGGACTCCTCGGCATGCAGAACGATCACGGGCATCAAAGGATCACTGGTACGGAAATCATGGATCAGCGTCTCGATATGCGCCTGAACATCGATCCCCGCCTGCGACGACATCCGTAAATGCCCCTGCCGACACTCCCCGGGGACGCTCCGGCTCCGCTTTGTCAAGGTAACCCCCCTTTACCCGCTGGTAGTTGCGAGAATATCCGTTACGGGAAGGACGGGAGAGGCCCTGAGCGACGAGGTTTCCGCCAATCGGGAATCCGGACGGGGGCATTGGCCATTGCCATATGTCACCCGCGAATCCGCGAATACACTCCCGGAATTCGCCGATCGTGCCACCGGAAATCACCTCGCGGGGTGCGCCGCCCGCGACGACGAGGGTGACGACGCGGCGCTACCGTAAAGCCATGACCGCACTGCCCGACTGGATGCGCCCGCCGCGCGCGGAAGGCTGGTTCGCGGAGGACCTGGACCGCCTCCCCGAGGCACCCCGCCACACCGAGCTGATCGACGGAGCGCTCGTCTTCATGATGTCCCCGCAGAGGTGGTGGCACGGCCACCTCGTCACCATGCTCACCGTCGCTCTCATGGAGCAGGCACCTGTCGACGTCCGAGTCGGCCGCGAGATGACCATCAAGCTCGATCAGCGCAACCGGCCGGAGCCGGACCTCCTGGTGACGACAGCCGATTTCGATGGTGACCGGACCTGGTTCGCACCGGACGAAGTACGCCTCGTCATCGAGGTCGTCTCCCCCGAGTCCGCCCACCGGGACCGCACCGTGAAGCTCCGCAAGTACGCGGAAGCCGGCATCCCCCACTACTGGTGCATCGAGGAGGAGGACGGCTCACCCGTCGTACACGCCTACGAACTCGACGAGCCGACCCGCTGCTACGCCCCCGCCGGTATCTTCCGCGACTCGCTCCACCGCCCGGTGCCCTTCGAGATCACCCTCGACCTGACCGAACTCGCCCCTCCCCGGAGGGGCTGAACACCGCAGCACGGCACCGCTGTCCGGTCGGCCGCGCCCGGCTGTCAGTGGTGGCTGCTTCCATGGCGCCATGAGCACTGTGCACGAGACCGCGCGCCTTCTCCCCGACCCCGCCCGACTCCGGGCCCATCTGCATGCACTGGCTGTCCTGGACGCGACGATCGCCGGCGATCCGCAGTTCAGCCAGTACACCTTTGACACCGCCTGGGGCCCCGGTGGGGAGGCGGCCCTGATGGAGAACGGCGCGGGGGACGACTTCTCCGTCCACTTCACCCCGGCCGGCGCGCTCATACGCGGCTTCAGCCACGAGTCGGAGATGAGTCCGTACGGGACGGACGACGAGCAGGTCTGGCCCGGTGTCATCGATGACGTGCCCGCCACGCTGCGCCCGCTGCTGGACGAGCCCGCGTTCCGCGACGAGGGTATCGACGTTCCTCGGGTCACCGCCTGCCTGTGGTGGGAGACCGGTGACACGGCCTGGCGCACCGGCTCGGCCATCACCTTCCCCGCCGGCGGCGAGGACCCGGACGGCTCCGGATTCCTCTTCCGTCTCCTCACCGACTGCTCCGCCGAGGCCGTCCAGGCCCACTTCGAGGACGACTACGAGCGCCCCGTCCCCCTCGACGCCGTTCGCCACGTCCTCGCCGGCCACCCCCTCACCGCTGCGATCTCCAGGGCCCTCAACCCGGCGGCCCTCTCGGACGACGCGCTGCTCCACAGGATCACCTGGCACCCCGAGGTCGCCTCCTACCTGGCCTGCGACGGCGAGTTCGACCTTGCCCGCACCGACCCGATCGAATCGATCGTCCTGCCCAACGGCCTCCCGGTGGAGCCCGTCGCCGGCTGCAACGCCGGCGGCACCCACTACCTCTGCGGCCCGGCCGTCCCGGGCGGCCCGCGCCCCGTCCTCTACACGGACTCCGAGGGCCAGGCCTCCCTCATCGCCGAGTCCCTCGCCGAGGCACTGACCCTCGTCATCGCCCTCCCGTCCTGGCACGACGCCCTGGCCGGCTTCCGGCCCCCGGCCCTCAACTCCGACTACCTCGACGACCACCCGGACCACCCCGCCGTCCGCGACCGCCTCCTCGCCGCACTCCGCCTTCCCCCGGCCGACGACCGGGAAGTCCTGGACCGCCTGCTCACCACCGCCGCCCGCACCGTCCCCGACGGATTCCTCCCGCACGTTCGCGATGAGGAGGAGTCCACCTTCGAGCCGATGCTCGAACTGCCAGCCGAGTAGGCCCGGACCCGACGGTCGCTGACGGCGCATCGGAATATCCAGCACTCATCAGCACTGCGACGCCAAAAAGGCCGACTCCCCGAGGATTCGCGACGATCCGACGGACGACGCGCAAGCCCTGCCCTCACCGGTGAGGCACGCCCTGGCACGGCCTGCGCGTTCCCGGCTCAGTCGGCGGTGCCGGGCTCCACGACCCACTCGGCTTGCAGCCCGCTCACCGAAGCAATCATGTCGAAGTCGCCGTCGTAGTGCAGGACCGTGGCCCGATGGCGCTCGGCGGTTGCCGCGATGAGGATGTCGGCCAGCGACAACGCCCGATGAAAGCCGGCGTTCAGAGCCAAGGCTTGGATCTCGAGCGCCCGCTCGAACTCCTCGTCATTGCAGGGCAGGTAGTCAAATCCACGGAGCAGCGTACGCAGTCGCAACGCCTCAGGCTTTCCGCGCGCCGAATACAGAACCTCATACTCGGTCGGGGCGCACACCGCCAGGAGCCCGTCGCGGTCCAGCGCATCGAGCCGCGCCCGCACTCCCGGTCTGCCCCGGCGGGCCAACGCCGACTTGTCGATGAGGTAGCGCCCCTTCACGCCGCCGAGGCCCCGCCTTCACGCTTCAGCGAGCCGTCCGGATTCCGCGGTCCTGTCTGCGAGCGGATCTCCGCGAACGCGTCCTCGAACTCGCCATCGTCAATGGCATCGAACAGCTCCCGGCGCAACCTCAGCCTCACCCCCTCCTCCATGGCCGCCCGCACCGCGGCGGCCTTCGTCTTCACCCCGTACACCCGCATCGCCTGCTCGACGATCTCCTCGTCCAGATCGATCACAGTCCTGGCCATCAGCTATCCCTCCGCAGCACAACAACACAACAACGATATCAATCGGGACTCGAAAATGACATCGGAGTGCCGTGGTGCTCCGAGGGCACCTCGATCGGGGCGGGAGCACGGCCCCGGAGATCGAGGACCTGCCACGTCTGCCAGATCAGCGACGTGGCGACAGGTCAGCAGCTACACGTTGAAGCGGAATGCCTACGGCCTGATCCTGACCTGCGGCGGAGCCCCGCACAAGGCTCTGACCTGGGATTTCCTCGTTGGCATGCGTTGGCTCCCGACAGTCCTTTACGGGTGTCCTGCGGACTGGTCGAGGGGTCCCCGGGCAGAGAAATCCATGGCGCGCAGGCGGGACCTGCAACGAGACTGCGCAGGTGAGCAACGCTTACCCCTGTCCCTGCTGCGGGCACCGCGTGCTGGGCGCGATGCCCCGCTCGTACGAGATCTGCCCCGTCTGCTTCTGGGAGGACGACGGGGTCCAGTGCCGCTGGCCGACCATGGGCGGCGGCGCCAACAAGGTCTCCCTGATCGAGGCCCAGCGCAACTACCAGGACTTCGGCGCCTGCGACGAGCTCGGCCGGCGGTTCGTCCGCCCGCCTGCCGAGGACGAGCCGCTCGACCCCGCCTGGCGCCCCATCGATCTGACACGCGACTCCTTCGAGGGCTGGGCGGCCGAGGACTGCGCCCCGTGGCCCGAGGACCTCTCGGTGCTCTGCTGGTGGCTCCCCACTTTCTGGCGCCGGGACCACTCCGCGTCATGACCTCCCACATCGAGATACTCGTCCGGCAGCTCGACGGCAAGGTCGACGAGTCCTACGACGCCCGCGCGGAGCTGATCTGGATCGGCGCCGACGCCATACCCGCCGTCATCAACGGCCTGCCTTCCCTAGGCGGCTTCGGTCAGCTGACCGCCATCGAGGTCTTCGAGGAGGTGGGCGATCCCTGTTGCGGCCCCGCTCTCATCGGCCTGCTGGACAGCGACAACCCGACCGTCCGCGAATGCGGGCGATGGCCCTGGCGAGCCTGGAGATCGACGGCGCCATCGAGCCCCTGTGCCGCGCCTACCGCGCCTGCCTGGAACGGGCGACCCCACCGGACTGGACCGAGTCCGTCGGCATCCGCTGGGCGCTGACCGAACTCGGCGCCCGCACCCCTGTCGTCCCACCGCTCACCGCGCGCCTACGAGCCGCCACCGCGGCCAACGCCCCTGGCTGGCCCTCAACCCACTTCACCGAGATCATCAACGACCTGGCCGACCACGCCCAGGTGATCCTCTACTCCCAGTTCTGGCGCATGGACGCCGGCGGCAAGTACGGCTTCTCCGGCACTGGCCTGGACTGGGAACTCGACTGGACCGCGCCCTGGGAGCACCTGGTCGAAGAATCCCGCACCTGGTCCCTACTGGAAGCCTCCGAAGCCCCCGTCGGCGACAACATCTTCGTCGCCCCCGCCTGGATCGACCGTACCGACCTGTACCCGGAGAGGTGACCGATGCCGTTCCAGCACCCCGAGGAGATCGGCTACGGCTACGTCATCGAGCGCTACGTGGCAAGGAAAGACTCAGGCCACGCGCGCTACCTCGTCCTGAAAAGTGGTCGGTTCCTGCGGCCCGAGTGGCCTCACGCCGAATGTTTCACCCATCACCTCATCGACGACTCGGCCACGATCAACGATGCCGAGCTGGAAGCCCTCCTCGGCTACGAGTGGCGCTCACGCCTTACCGCCGCCTGGCTGGTCGGCGTAGGCCGACGCGCCACGTTCCGCGAACGCATCGGCGACCTGCTCCTGGCCAGCGAGTTCTGTTTCTCCGGCAGCGCCTACTGCTTCGCCCTGGCCCGCTTCGGCACCCACGCGGACGCCGAGATTCTCACTGCCTACCTCGACCATTACCTCCCCCGCGCCGATACCTCCCCCGCGCCGACCTCCGCTACGACCAGCCCGCAGCCCTCGGCGCCCTCCTCCGCCTCGACGCCCACATCGGCACTCACCACGCCGACCGCTTCACGGAGCCTGACGGCCTCTGGGACCAGTGGGTCAACGCCCTGCCACACCTCCGCGACCACCCCGCTTACACCCCTGCCGAGCAGCGCCGCTGGACAGACCTCCTGTGCGACTTCGCCGAGGGCTGGGCCCGTCCGTGACCGTGGCTCCGATACCCGTCGGCAGCCTCGGGTGGGGGACCTGTCTCACAGCGAGCGCAATGGGCGGGGACTCGACTTGCTACCTGCAGGGCCGAAGGCAAGGTCGTTGGTAACGGAATCAGTATCGCTATAGGCACGCCGTCGTTGCCCATCAAGACTGCACATGGAGGGGCGGCGCTGAAGGCCGCGGTGATCTGGCGTGCGACGTCCACGTCCTCCGCGCCGACCAGGGACGTGCCGGTGCGGGCGCGGCTGGCAGATGCCCCCGCCGTCTGGATCAACGACGACTTCACCTGCCTCGACCACGCCTGCGCGTCGGAGCGCACCGCCAGGGGAACGCCGACCCTCATCGTTCAGCCCGACCCACACCGCGGACTGCAGCCCGAGCACCTGACCGAGGTCACCACGTGGGCCTCGCGGCTACCCAGAGCCCCCGCCGCCTGACGTCTGACGCCTCCGCTGCCAGGAGCAGCGGAGGCATCGCGATGCGCCATCAGAGGCACATCCAGGCTGGCTGGCCGCGGCGTGCTGTCTGTGGCGACTGGCATGATCAGCTGCGTGATTCGACTCCTTCCTCCGGCATCGTGCCGTCGGGCCGTAGGAGCCGTCGTAAAGGTTGCTGGGTGAATTCGTGGGAAATCGACCCGGCGTACCAGGCGGTGGTGCGGGCGTTCGTGGACGGGGATCCGCTCGACCAAGTGGGTGGGCCTCTTGACGTTCGCGCGGTGGTGGCGGGCATCCGTCCGAGCGCCAAGGACGGGTTTCTGCTTGAGGAGGTGCCATGGGACCGCTTCCCGGAGGGGGCCAGGGTCCACGAGGCCATGGGGCGGTTGCGCTCGGGCGACGCCGCCGCCGTTGCCAGTGCGCTCGGCACGCTGTTCGGCCTGTGCGCGAACGACATGAGGGCCGCGGCCGCGCCGACGGTACCCTTCCTGATTCGAATGGGTACCGATCCGGAGGAACGCCACCATGCCGAGGCCCTGACCGTGGTGGGCGAGGTGGCGCGCATGCGGCACCAGGGCGTGTGCACCCGTGCCGACATGCTGCGGTTTCGCGGCGATGACGAATGGTCCTTCGAGGTCACCGGCTACCTGCAGAACTGGTCGGTGCAGGCCGCCCGCGAGGCGATCGCAGCGGACACCGATCTTCTCCTGCCCCTGCTCGACGACCCCGACCCCGCAGTGCGCACCGCCACCGCATACGCGCTGGCGGCCGCCTCCGACCGCGCGCAGGACATCCTCACCGCGTTCCACTCCCGCCTGCTCGCCGAGCACACCCCGGCCTCACGCGCGGGCTTGGTCCTGGCGATCGCGGAGCTGGCCCGGGCGCACCAGGACCAGGGGACGGTGGTGTGGATGCGGGCCCGCTGGGCCGACCCCGCACAACCGCCCGAGGTACGCGTGAGCGCGGCGCTGGGGTGGATGTGCCTCACCGACCGACCGGTCACGGACGAACTGCACGCCATGCTGAACAACCTCGCTACCGACCAGACAGCCCGGTTGATGGCGCCGTTGCCGTGGATGCGCGCGGTCGAGACCGCCAGAGGCAGCGGCCTTCACCGCTGCCTGCGCACCATGCTGCACCCCGGCATGCCTGACGTCGAAAACTGTGATGACCCGTGGTCCTGACAACGAGTCGGGCGTTCCCCGTCGGAACGCGTCGGCTGTTCCCGCGGGGAACATGTCGCACGGGGTGCGGCGGTCTCCGCATCACCGGCCCCTTCGTAAGGAGCCTGGCTGGGATCGATCGTCCACTGGTGTGGCCGGCGGGTTTGGCGTGGCGGACAAGGACGACGTGCCGCTGACCGTACTTGGCTTGCGAACCGCTTGCGTCCGCAGGTTCGGCTGAGCCGTGATGCGCCAGTTGAGGATCTCGGCGAGGTGCTCCGCGCTGTCGAACTCTCGCTGGGTGCCCACCTACAGCGGCCTGCTGGTAACCCGTCTGGGAGGTGGCGGAAGGCTTCCTCAGCCGCAGCGGCCTGTCGAAGGCCGCCCAACCCGCTCTGCCGCAGGTCAGACGGCCCACCACCCCCTCAACTACACGTTGAAGCGGAACTCGACCACGTCGCCGTCCTGCATCACGTACTCCTTGCCCTCCATGCGGGCCTTGCCGGCCGCTCGGGCTTCTGGGACCGAGCCTGTTTCCAGGAGGTCGGCGAAGGAGATGACCTCGGCCTTGATGAAGCCCTTCTGGAAATCGGTGTGGATCACGCCGGCGGCCTCGGGGGCTGTGGCGCCCTGTTTGATCGTCCAGGCGCGGGATTCCTTGGGGCCTGCCGTGAGGTACGTCTGGAGGCCCAGGGTGCGGAAGCCCACGTGGGCGAGGGTGGCGAGGCCCGGTTCTTCCTGGCCCACCGACTGGAGGAGTTCGAGGGCCTCCTCGTCGTCCAGTTCGGCGAGGTCGGACTCCAGCTTGGCGTTGAGGAAGATCGCTTCGGCGGGGGCGACCAGGGCGCGCTGCTCGTCCTTGAAGGTGTCGTCCGTCAGCTCCTCCTCGTCGACATTGAAGACGTAGAGGAACGGCTTGGTCGTGAGCAGGTGCAGTTCACGCAGCGGTTCCGCCTTCTCCGTGCCCTGGACGATGCCCGCGGAGAAGAGCGTCTCGCCGGTCTCCAGGATGGCCTGGGCCTCCTCGATCGCCTTGACCTGGCCCAGCACCTCCTTCTTGATCCGCGACTCGCGCTGGAGACGCGGGAGGACCTTCTCGATCGTCTGGAGGTCGGCGAGGATCAGCTCGGTGTTGATCGTCTCGATGTCGTCCTTGGGCGAGACCTTGCCGTCGACGTGGACGACGTTCTCGTCCTTGAAGGCCCGGATGACCTGGCAGATGGCGTCCGACTCACGGATGTTCGCCAGGAACTTGTTGCCCAGGCCCTCGCCCTCCGAGGCGCCGCGCACGATACCGGCGATGTCGACGAAGTCGACCGTGGCGGGAAGGATCCGCTGGGAGCCGAAGATCTCCGCGAGCTTGTTCAGCCGCGGGTCCGGCACCCCGACCACGCCGACGTTGGGCTCGATGGTGGCGAACGGGTAGTTGGCCGCCAGCACGTCGTTCTTGGTCAGGGCGTTGAACAGGGTCGACTTGCCGACATTCGGCAGGCCGACGATTCCGATCGTGAGCGACACGGTGGCGACTTCCTGGAGTGAGGAGGAGAGGAGTAGAGGAGTAGGGGACTGGCGAGGACTGAACGTGGACGGTGATGCGGATGGGCTGAGCTGGGCCGGAGGCCGGGCGCCGGGGCCTGTTCGGTCCCGCTGACGGCCTGTGGCCTCGTGGCCCGGTCCCGGCGGCCGGTCCTGCCTGTTCCGGCCCGGGGGCCGATTGCCCAGTTTACGGGCGGGCCGCGGCGGCCGATGACGGGTCCTGGGCACCACACGCCGTGCCCGGTGACGTCGAACGCAACGCCAAGGTCACCCAAAGAGCGTGTCCATCGCCTGATTCCTCCCCACGTGCCACCTACGTTGGAGCGGTGGAGCAGCACAGGACACGTCAGCCCGGGCGCCGGCCGCCGCAGCAGCGCCCGCACCCCCCGCAGGGCGCCGTAACCGAACGTGTCGGCGTGTACCGGCTGCCCACCGCGCCCCGGCGGCGCGTACGCCCCGTCGTGCACCAGTTGCGAAAGCTCCGGGAAGCCCGCGAAGCCCGGAAATCCCGGGACACGCGAAGGCCCCGGGGCTTGCGCAAGCCCCGGGGCCTGCCGAAATCCGGGAACCTGCGGAAGCTGCGCCGGCTTCCCAATCCACGGTTCACCGGGCTCGGCGCCGGGCTGTTCGCCGCCGCGACCATGCTGAGCATCGCCTTTCTGGACCGGCTTCTGCTCGATGGCGCACCTCTGGTGTATGGGGTGCTGTTCCTGCCGGTCAGCGCGGTGACGGCGCTCTGGGTCCGCACCGCCGATCTGGTGACCGCCCCCATCAGCGTGCCGATCGCCTTCGCGGTCGGCGTCTTCCCCCTCGCCGAGAGCCCCGGCGGTTTCGGCGGGCACGCGATGGCGCTGGTCACGGCGCTGGCCGTGCACGCGGGGTGGCTGTACGGCGGCACGCTCGTCGCCGGGCTGATCGCCACCGTACGGAAGGTACGGGAGATGGCGCACCGCCAGCGCGCCCGGGACGCGGCCGCGCTCCGGGACGCCGGGGCGCTGCGCGACGCCGGGCCGGCATCTCGTACGGCTCCTACGACTCGTGCGACTCGTACGGCCCGGACCCAGGCCAACGGAGCCACCGCGTACCGAGCCGTCCGCCGCGGCTAGCCACGCCACGTACCCACATCACGTAACCGCGTCCCGCCTCGCCTCGCCGCCTCAGGCCCGGCCCCGTGCCGCCCGCCCACCGGGGGCAGTCGCCCCTACCTCCCCGACGCCATCATCGCCGCGCCCACGATCCCCGCGTTGTTCTGCAGCTCCGCCGGGATGATCTCCGCCCTGACCCCCTTGATCAGCGGCAGGAACTTGTCCGCCTTGCGGCTCACGCCGCCGCCGATGATGAACAGCTCCGGCGAGAACAGCATCTCCACATGCTCCAGATACTTCTGCACGCGATGCGCCCAGTGGTGCCAGCTCAGCTCGGCGTCCTCCTTGGCCTTCGACGACGCGTGCTTCTCCGCCTCGTGGCCGTGCAGCTCCAGATGGCCCAGCTCGGTGTTGGGCACCAGCTTGCCGTCGACGAACAGGGCGCTGCCGATGCCCGTACCGAAGGTCAGCAGAAAGACCGTGCCCTTCCGGCCGCGCCCGGCGCCGAAGGCCATCTCGGCCACGCCCGCCGCGTCCGCGTCGTTCAGAATCGTGACCCGCAGGCCCAGCCTGTCGCTGAGAAGTTGGCCCGCGTCCGTATCGATCCACGACTTGTCGACATTCGCGGCCGTACGGACGACGGATCCCGTGACCACCCCGGGGAAGGTGATGCCGACCGGACCCGACCAGCCGAAGTGCTGTACGACCTCGACCACACCATCGGCGACACCCTCGGGCGTCGCCGGGTGCGGGGTCAGTACCTTGTGCCGCGGCTCGGCGAGATCGCCCCGCTCCAGATCCACGGGCGCGCCCTTGATGCCCGAGCCGCCGATGTCCACTCCGAAGACGTTCATGGACACAACGTTACGGCCAGACACCGACACCGACTTCCGGGGGAACGGCCCATGAACCCGCCGCGCCCCCTCTCCCCCGTACGTTCACACCGTACGTACCGCCGGTACGCTCACTTCTCCTCACTTCTCCGTGAGAGCCGCCGCCTCCGCGCGCAGGTCGCGCCGCAGCTCCTTGGGGAGCGAGAAGGTGATCGACTCCTCCGCCGCCTTGACGATCTCGACATCCTCGAAGCCGCGCTGTGCCAGCCACTCCAGAACACCTTCGACCAGTACCTCCGGGACCGACGCGCCCGAGGTGAGGCCGACCGTGGTGACGCCCTCCAGCCAGGCCTCGTCGATCTCCTCGGCGCCGTCGACCAGATGGGACGCGCCGGCACCGGCGCCGAGGGCGACCTCGACCAGCCGTACCGAGTTGGAGGAGTTCTTGGAGCCCACCACGATCACCAGATCGGCCGCCGCGCCCATCTGCTTGACCGCAGTCTGACGGTTCTGGGTGGCATAGCAGATGTCGTCGCTGGGCGGCGAGATGAGCTGGGGGAACTTCTCCTTCAGCGCGCCGACCGTCTCCATCGTCTCGTCGACGGAAAGGGTGGTCTGGGAGAGCCAGACAACCTTCGACTCGTCCCTCACCTGGACGTTCGCGACATCGTCCGGGCCGTCGACCAGGGTGATGTGGTCGGGGGCCTCGCCGGTGGTGCCGATGACCTCTTCATGGCCGTCGTGGCCGATCAGGAGGATGTCGTAGTCTTCCTGTGCGAACCGTACGGCTTCCTTGTGGACCTTGGTGACCAGCGGGCAGGTCGCGTCGATGGTCGCCAGCCGCCGCGTCGCCGCCTCCTCGTGGACGGTCGGCGCGACTCCGTGCGCCGAGAACATCACGATCGACCCCTCGGGCACCTCCGCCGTCTCCTCGACGAAGATCGCGCCCTTCTTCTCCAGGGTCCGCACGACGTACTTGTTGTGGACGATCTCATGACGGACGTAGACGGGCGCCCCGTACTGCTCAAGGGCCTTCTCCACGGCGATCACGGCGCGGTCGACACCCGCGCAGTAGCCCCGGGGAGCGGCGAGGAGGACGCGTTTGCCGGTGCGGCTCGCGGCGTCTCCACGGGGGGCAGCGTCTCCGCTGGGGGCGGGGGCGGGCGACGGACGGGACGTGGCAGTCATGTGTCCCATCGTAAGGCCGCCCTGAAGGCGCGGAAGTTCCCGCTTCCCCCGTGGACTGGACGTACCGCACAGAAGAGGTGCACGGCCGGAACTGGCCGCCGGGGGAAGGCAGTCCGGAAAGCAGTCGGGAAAGCCGTGCTCACAGCGTCCGCCGGGCCGCAGGCCCCGGACCCCCGGACCCGGGCCCCAGGTTTCCGGACCCTCGGCCCCCGCCCCCGGCCTCCGGCCCGATTCCGGAGTGATGTCGTAGGCGGCGGATACGCTCCTCGGTATGGCTCTCCACACATCCGCGGACGCTCCGCTGCCGGTCGGCGAGGTGTCGCGGCTCATCGGCGGCTGGATCGACCGGCTCGGCGCGGTCTGGGTCGAGGGGCAGATCACCCAGCTCTCGCGCCGCCCCGGCGCGGGGGTGGTCTTCCTGACGCTGCGCGACCCGTCGTACGACATCTCGGTGAGCGTCACCTGCTACCGGCAGGTGTTCGACGCGATCGCGGATGTGGTGTCCGAGGGCGCGCGCGTCGTGGTGCAGGCCAAGCCGGAGTGGTACGCGCCGAGGGGGCAGCTCTCGCTGCGGGCCACGGAGATACGGCCGGTCGGGATCGGTGAACTGCTCGTGCGGCTGGAGCGGTTGAGGAAGGCCCTGGGCGCGGAGGGGCTGTTCGACGCCGACCGCAAGAAGCCGCTGCCGTTTCTCCCGCAGCTCATCGGTCTGGTCTGCGGGCGGGCGTCGGCGGCCGAGCGCGATGTGCTGGAGAACGCGCGGCGGCGGTGGCCCGCGGTCCGCTTCGAGGTGCGCAACACGGCGGTGCAGGGGGTCAACGCGGTGGCGCAGGTCGTCCAGGCGGTGAAGGAGCTGGACGCGCTGCCCGAGGTGGATGTGATCGTCGTGGCGCGCGGCGGCGGCAGCGTGGAGGATCTGCTGCCGTTCTCGGACGAGCAGTTGGTACGGGCGGTGGCCGCGTGCCGTACGCCCGTGGTCTCCGCGATCGGGCACGAGCCGGACGCGCCGCTGCTGGATCTGGTGGCGGATCTCCGGGCGTCGACTCCGACGGACGCGGCGAAGAAGATCGTGCCGGACGTCGGGGGAGGAGCTGGACCGGGTCCAGGCGCTGCGCGACCGGGCGCTGCGGAGCGTACGGGGGCTGCTGGACCGGGAGGAGCGCGGGCTGGCGCACGCGCTGGCCCGGCCCGTGATGGAGCGGCCCCACCGGATGGTGGACGAGCGGTCGGCGGAGGTGGCGGCGCTGGCCGACCGGAGCCGGCGGGTGCTGCGGCATCTCCTGGACCGCGCGGACTCGGAGCTGTCGCACACCCTGGCGCGGGTGGTCGCGCTGTCGCCCGCGGCGACGCTGGAGCGGGGGTACGCGGTGCTTCAGCGGCCGGACGGGACGGTCGTACGGTCCCCGGAGGAGGTGGCCCCGGCGGAGGAGCTGCGGGCGCGGGTGGCGGAGGGCGAGTTCACGGTACGGGTCGCGCGGTGAGCGCGGCGCGGGCCGCGGGACCGCGGGCGGAGCGGGTCGGAGCGCGCACGGGCGCGGGTACGGAGAGTGAATGAGATGGCCGGTACGGACAACGCGGCCGTGCTCGGGTACGAGCAGGCGCGGGACGAACTGATCGAGGTCGTACGCAAGCTGGAGGCGGGCGGCACGTCCCTGGAGGACTCGCTGGCGCTCTGGGAGCGGGGCGAGGAGCTGGCGAAGATCTGCCGCCACTGGCTGGAGGGCGCGCGGGCGCGACTGGACGCGTCACTGGCCGACGAGAAGGGGGCCGAGGAACGGGCGGACGAGGACGAGGGCTGAGGGGGACGGCCCCAGGGGCGCGGACCGGGCCTAGTGGGGCCCGGGCCTGGCGGGGCCTGTCGGCGCGCGGCCCGGAAGCGGGGCCTGGGGGCGCGCGGCCTGTCGGAACGCGGCGGGGCCCAGCGGGGCAGGTCGCAGCGCAGGCCGGAAGCGGGACCCCGGGCGTGGCGACCGGTCGGCGTACAGGCCGGAAGCGGGACCCGGGCCGCACGCGGCCTGGCGGAGCCGGTCCGGAAACGGGGCCCCGGGCCATGCGCGGCCGGTCGGAGTGCGATCCGGAAGCTGGGCCGATCGGAGCCCGGCCCGGAAGCGGGACCCGGCCGCGCGGCCTGTAGCGGGCTCGGGCCGCGGTGGCGGCCTCGTCCAAGCCGAGCCGCAGGCCACTCGGGGACCACGCGTCCCCGTCGGCCCGCCCAATGTCCGCGGTGATCAGCGGCGTGTCGTCGGCGGCGCCATCCCCCAGGAGAACCGCGGCCCCCCAGTCGTACAGGTCAGGACGTCGGCTGAGGCTCCGCCGATGCCGATGCCGACCCCGGCCCGGCCCCCGGCTCCTGCTGCGGGCCCGGGTCCAGTGCCGCCGCCATCTGTGCCAGCCGCTCGTACGAGGCCGTGCCTGTCACCACTGTCGTGGCCCTGCCCTCCGTACGGACCAGGGCGTCGTACTTCGGCCCCTCCCAGCGCCGCCAGGCCTCGCCCGCCACCTGCTGGGACCTGCCCGTGTCGGCCGCCTGCTGGCTGACCTCCGGCACGTACTTCCGCGCGGGCTCCGTGGACTGCTCGACCGCGACGTACTCCCCGTCCGGGTCCAGGAAGCCCAGGTGCCAGGCGTCGCCGTCCTGGGCGCTGTACGAGACGGACGTCGGCTTCCACGCACCGGTCAGGCCCGCCGGCGCCAGCACCGGATACGGCGCGGCGCGGCGCGCGGTCAGCAGCTCGACGCGGTAGTCGACCGCCTTGACCGGGACCGCCTTGTCGTCATGCGGAATGAACACATAGATGCCCGCGACAACGACCCCGATGACCGCCATCGACAGGAACATGTCCCGCACCGTCTGCCTGCCTCGCATACCTGCCACCCCACCATCGTCGCATCAGGGCTGCCCGCTCATCCGTGGGCCCCTCTGCTCAATATGGCGGGGTGCGGATACAGTCGTATCACCCTCTTTTCCGGCCGTCGCCGTACAGAAAGGTGCGATCCGATGACCGAACATCACCTGCCTCCCCCGCTTGAGGTGTCTCCCGAGGCACCCGACCGCAATCTCGCCCTTGAGCTGGTCCGTGTCACCGAGGCGGCCGCGATGGCGGCCGGCCGGTGGGTCGGGCGCGGTGACAAGAACGGCGCGGACGGCGCCGCGGTGAACGCGATGCGCACCCTTGTCTCCACGGTGTCGATGAACGGCGTGGTCGTCATCGGCGAGGGCGAGAAGGACGAGGCCCCGATGCTGTACAACGGCGAACGGGTCGGGGACGGCACCGGCGCCGAGGTCGACATCGCGGTCGACCCGATCGACGGCACGACCCTCAACGCCAAGGGCATGCCCAACGCCATCGCGGTGCTGGCCGCCGCCGACCGCAACACCATGTTCGACCCGTCCGCGGTCTTCTACATGGACAAGCTGGTGACCGGGCCCGAGGCGGCGGACTTCGTCGACATCGACGCGCCCGTCGCCGTCAATATCCGCCGGGTCGCGAAGGCCAAGCGCTCCTCGCCCGAGGACGTCACCGTCGTCGTACTCGACCGGCCCCGCCATGAGGGCATCGTCAAGGAGATCCGGGAGACCGGGGCCCGGATCAAGTTCATCTCCGACGGCGACGTGGCCGGTTCGATCATGGCCGCGCGCGAGGGCACCGGGATCGATCTGCTGATGGGCGTGGGCGGTACGCCCGAGGGGATCATCTCGGCGTGCGCCATAAAGTGCCTCGGCGGCGTGATCCAGGGCAAGCTCTGGCCCAAGGACGAGGAGGAGCGGGAGCGCGCGATCGACGCGGGGCACGATCTGGACCGCGTGCTGTCCACCCACGACCTGGTCAGCGGCGACAACGTGTTCTTCGTCGCCACCGGCATCACGGACGGCGAGCTGCTGCGCGGGGTGCGCTACCGCTCGGAGACCGCGACCACCCAGTCACTGGTCATGCGCTCCAAGTCGGGCACGATCCGGCAGATCGACTCGACCCACCGGCTGTCGAAGCTCAGGGCCTACAGCACGATCGACTTCGACCGCGCCAAGTAGCCGCGCCGGCGCACGTCCGGGCACGCGCAAGCCGCCGGGCAAGCGCGAGCGGCCGGGAGGCGCCATCGGCCGGGTACGCGCAGGCCGCCGGGCAGGCGCGGGCCCCCGGGCGCGCAAGCCACCGGGCGGACGCGGACATCGGAGAGGGCGCCCCGTTGTGCGGCGGGGCGCCCTCTCCGTATCCGAATCCGCGTGCGCGCCAGGACCGCGGAAGTACAGACGTACGGGACTACAGACGTACGGGAGTACGGGACTGCGTGGTCACGAGGGGATACGAGACGGCCGTGCGGCCGGTCAGCCGGCGATCCGCTCGCCCGCCGCCGCGGCCTTCCGCAGCTCCACCTCACGCCGTCTCCGGCGGGCCAGCACCACCCGGCGCTCGGCCGCCGTCAGCCCGCCCCACACTCCGTACGGCTCGGGCTGGAGCAGCGCGTGCTCCCGGCAGTCCACCATGACCGGACAGCGGGCGCAGACCCGCTTCGCGGCCTCTTCCCGCGCCAGCCTCGCGGCTGTCGGCTCCTTCGATGGGGCGAAGAACAACGCGGCTTCGTCCCGACGGCACACCGCCTCCGAATGCCAGGGGCCGGCCTGATCCTCCCGAGCGGGACTCCGCTGGGACGGTACGGCGGCGACCTGCAGGGGCTGATGCGGCAGTTGCAGCACGGTCTACTCCTGACGACGGCTTCGCGAGCGAGAGACGATGCAGCTTTCCCTACCCGCTGTGCGCGCTCCTAAGCACTGCGTGGCACCGAGTTCGGAGTGCGGAACACCGCCCTGAATTCCGGACGTTCAATCACCGGCGGTCGCCTTTGGCCGGAAAAAACCAGTGCCCGGGCCGCTAACCGGGCTCAGTGGCCGAGGTGCTTACGGAGCCGGTCGCGGAGGTCCGCCACCCGCTTGCCGCGCTTCGGCTTGGCCTCCACATTGCCGAACACGGAGTATCCGTTCACGACGACGGCCGGGGCGTCCACGTCGGGGGCCTCCAGGGTGAGGACTTCGAAATTGCCGAAGATGCCCGTGCCGTTGCCGCGCAGCGAGATGTTCTCGGGGACGCGGACCTCGACATTGCCGAAAATGGACGTCGCGTTGATCACCGTGACGCGCTGTCCGAAGAGTGCTTCGGTCAGATCGATCTCGATATTGCCGAAGAGCGCGAAGGCGTTGGTCCTACGGCCGATGCGCCAGCGCCCCTTGCGGGTCGAACTGCTGAAGACCGCGACCAGATTCTCGGCGGGCGCGGTGGGGTCCTCCGGGCCGTATCCGTACGCCGCCGACGAGTGCGCGGCCGGGGCGGCCGGCCTGCCGCCGGGGCCGGCCGCGGGCAAGTCCCGTACGAGCGGCTCCAGTTCGCCCAGGGTCTTGGCCCGGTAGACGGCGTCGATCCGCTCTCCGTGCTCCTCGGCGTCCAGGCGGCCCTCCGCCAGGGCCTCCCGGAGGATGTCGGCGATCCGGTCCCGGTCGGCGTCGGAGGCCCGCATACCGGCGGGCTCCGCCGGCACAGCCGGCTTCTGGGGGTGCTTTTCGAGGTCCACGGAGCCAGGGTAGCGAAACGCGATAGATCGCGACTAGTAGGTGCGGGAGACAAGTCCGGGCGAACCGCACGGCCGCCCACGCGACCGGGCGAGCCGGTGGGCGCCGCCGACTGAGCGCTACCTCACACCTGACCTCACAGGTGCGCTGTCAGTGCGGCGCCCTACGCTGGAGGCCGCGCCGCCAATGGAGGCCGCGCCGCCGTCTGTCGAGTGAGGAATGGCCGCAATGCCAGAGTTCGCGTACTCCGATCTGCTTCCGCTGGGCGAGGACACCACGCCGTACCGGCTGGTGACCGCCGAGGGCGTCTCGACCTTCGAGGCCGACGGGCGTACGTTCCTCAAGGTCGAGCCCGAGGCGCTGCGCACCCTGGCCGCGGAGGCGATGCACGACATCTCGCACTATCTGCGCCCGGCCCATCTCGCCCAGCTCCGCAGGATCGTGGACGACCCCGAGGCGTCGTCGAACGACAAGTTCGTGGCGCTCGATCTCCTGAAGAACGCGAATATCGCGGCCGCGGGCGTTCTCCCCATGTGCCAGGACACCGGTACGGCCATCGTGATGGGCAAGCGCGGACAGAACGTACTCACGCGGGGCGGTGACGAGGAAGCCCTTTCGCGCGGCATCTATGACGCGTACACCAAGCTGAATCTGCGTTATTCGCAGATGGCTCCGCTCACCATGTGGGAGGAGAAGAACACCGGCTCGAACCTGCCCGCGCAGATCGAGCTGTACGCGACGGACGGCGGCGCGTACAAGTTCCTCTTCATGGCGAAGGGCGGCGGTTCCGCCAACAAGTCGTTCCTGTACCAGGAGACCAAGGCGGTTCTCAACGAAACCTCCATGATGAAGTTCCTGGAGGAGAAGATCCGCTCCCTCGGGACGGCCGCGTGCCCGCCCTACCATCTCGCGATCGTCGTCGGCGGCACGTCCGCCGAATTCGCGCTCAAGACCGCGAAGTACGCCTCCGCACACTATCTGGACGAATTGCCGTCCGAGGGCTCTCCGATGGGTCATGGCTTCCGTGACAAGGAGTTGGAGCAGAAGGTCTTCGAACTGACCCAGCGGATCGGTATCGGCGCGCAGTTCGGCGGCAAGTATTTCTGCCACGACGTACGGGTGGTGCGCCTGCCGCGCCATGGCGCCTCGTTGCCGGTCGCGATCGCCGTCTCCTGCTCGGCCGACCGCCAGGCCGTCGCGAAAATCACCGCGAAGGGCGTCTTCCTGGAGCAACTGGAGACCGACCCGGCGCGCTTCCTCCCCGACACCACGGACGAGCACCTGGACCAGGCGGGCGGTGCCCGCGGCGAAGCCGCTGATCGACGCAGCGTACGGATCGACCTCAACCGTCCGATGGACGAAGTACTCGCCGAGTTGACGAAGTACCCGGTCAAGACCCGGCTCTCGCTCACCGGACCGCTGGTCGTGGCCCGGGACATCGCGCACGCCAAGATCAAGGAGCGGCTGGACGCGGGCGAGGAGATGCCGCAGTACCTGAAGGACCACCCGGTGTACTACGCGGGCCCGGCGAAGACGCCCGAGGGGTACGCGTCGGGGTCGTTCGGCCCGACGACGGCGGGCCGGATGGACTCGTACGTGGAGCAGTTCCAGGCGGCCGGCGGCTCCAAGGTGATGCTCGCCAAGGGCAATCGCTCCAAGCAGGTCACCGACGCCTGCGCCGCGCACGGCGGCTTCTATCTCGGCTCGATCGGCGGCCCGGCGGCGCGGCTCGCGCAGGACTGCATCAAGAAGGTCGAGGTCGTCGAGTACGAGGAGCTGGGCATGGAGGCGGTCTGGCGGATCGAGGTGGAGGACTTCCCCGCGTTCGTCGTCGTGGACGACAAGGGGAACGACTTCTTCACCGAGCCGGCCCCGGCGCCCACGTTCACCTCCATCCCGGTGCGCGGCCCCGGCCTCGCCTGACACCGGACCCGGGCCTCGTCACCCGGTGCTCCGCACAACGTCCTCTTCGCCGTAACACTTTCGTGGGAACGAACACTTTCGTGGGAATGTCCCGGGAACACAGCGGGCCTGCCGGACGCTCTCCCAGCAGGAGGTACGACGACGATGACGACCGATGAGCACCAGTACCGCGTCGAGCACGACTCGATGGGCGAGGTCCGGGTCCCCGCGCACGCCAAGTGGCGTGCGCAGACACAGCGCGCCGTGGAGAACTTCCCGGTGTCGGGACAGCGGCTGGAGCGCGCCCATATCGAGGCGCTGGCCCGGATCAAGGCGGCCGCGGCCAAGGTCAACGCCGAACTCGGGGTGATCGGCAAGGACGTCGCGGACGCCATCCAGGACGCGGCGGCCGAGGTCGCGGAGGGCCGGTGGGACGAACACTTCCCGGTGGACGTCTTCCAGACGGGCTCAGGTACCTCCTCGAATATGAACACGAATGAGGTGCTGGCCACCCTTGCCACGGAGCGCCTCGGCCCCGGCCGCGAAGTCCATCCCAATGACCATGTGAACGCGTCGCAGAGCTCCAACGACGTGTTCCCTTCGAGCATTCACATCGCCGCGACGGCCGCGGTCACCGGCGAGCTGATCCCCGCGCTGGAGCATCTCGCGGCGGCCCTGGAGTGCAAGGCCGAGGAGTTCGGGTCCGTGGTCAAGTCGGGCCGTACGCATCTGATGGACGCCACGCCCGTCACGCTGGGCCAGGAGTTCGGCGGCTATGCCGCGCAGATCCGGTACGGAGTGGAGCGGCTCACCGCCTCACTGCCGCGCCTGGCCGAACTGCCCCTGGGCGGTACGGCGGTGGGCACCGGTATCAACACCCCGCCCGGCTTCTCCGCGGCCGTCATCGCCGAGGTCGCCCGTGCCACGGGGCTGCCCCTGACGGAGGCCCGTGACCACTTCGAGGCGCAGGGGGCGCGCGACGCGCTGGTGGAGACCTCGGGACAGCTCCGTACGGTCGCGGTCTCGCTCACCAAGATCTCCAACGACCTGCGCTGGATGGCCTCCGGGCCGCGCACCGGCCTCGCCGAGATCAGCCTCCCGGATCTCCAGCCCGGCTCCTCGATCATGCCCGGCAAGGTCAATCCGGTGATCCCGGAGGCCGTGCTGATGGTCGCGGCGCAGGTCACCGGCAATGACGCCACGGTCGCGGCAGCCGGAGCGGCGGGGAACTTCGAGCTGAATGTGATGCTCCCGGTGATGGCCAAGAACCTCCTGGAGTCCGTACGGCTGCTGACGAACGTGTCCCGGCTGCTGGCGGACCGTACGGTCGACGGCATCATCGCGAACGCCGAACGGGCCCGTGCGTACGCCGAGTCGTCGCCCTCCGTGGTCACCCCGCTGAACAAGTACATCGGGTACGAGGAAGCCGCGAAGGTCGCCAAGAAGTCCCTCGCCGACCATCGCACGATCCGCGAGACGGTCCTGGAGCTGGGCTATGTGGAGCGCGGCGAGCTGACCCTGGAGCAGCTCGACGAGGCGCTGGACGTCCTGCGGATGACACGCCCGTGAACGGGCACCACACACCACCGCGGCCCGGCAGGCGGACAGTATGCCTTCCCGAAGACAGCCTAGGATCTGCGCATGACAGAGACGGCGGCGGCCGGGCGTTGGGCGCCCGGCACACAGATTCTGTGGCGGTACCGGGAGAACGCCGGGGACCGGGTGCACATCTGCCGTCCCGTCACGGTCGTCGAGGACTCCGCCGAACTGCTCGCGGCCTGGCTGGCGCCGGACACTCCCTGTGTGAAGCCCGCGCTCGCCGACGGCTCCCCGATCCAGCAGGAGCCGCTGGCCACCCGCTACACCACACCGCGCACGGTGGTGCGCGACCGGTGGTACGGCATGGGCGTGCTCAAGCTGGCCCGGCCCGGTGAGCCGTGGTCGGTGTGGCTGTGGTGGGAGCGCGGCTGGCAGTTCCAGAACTGGTACGTGAACCTGGAGGAGCCGCACACCCGTTGGGCCGGCGGTGTCGACTCGGAGGACCACTTCCTCGACATCGACGTCTTTCCCGACCGGAGCTGGCGGTGGCGCGACGAGGACGAGTTCGCCCAGGCCCAGCAGGACGGGCTGATGACGTCCGCCCAGGCACACCGGGTCAGGGAGGCGGGGCTGGCGGCGGTCGAGGCCATCACCGCCTGGGGCGCGCCGTTCCGGGACGGCTGGGAGCACTGGCGGCCCGAACCGCACTGGCCGGTGCCGGAGTTGCCCGACGACTGGGACCGGGCGCCCGTACGCGCCGGGGCCGGGACCCGTTGAGCGGCCGGGGCCCGGCGCCGAGCCCGCGGCACAACCCCCGTCCACAACCGGCACGGTCCCGCGCACAACTCCCCGTACAGCCCTCCGTGGAGTCACCCGCACCGGCGAAGACATGGCCGGATGCGTCCCGAGTGGCCGGAACAGTGCTGACCAAGGCCCTGATCACACGGGCGCCGCCGCCGACGTCATGAGACCCTTGATGTGCCCCCAGGGTTCAAACGTAGGATCGTCCTCCGGAAGACTGCACCGGGGCAACGGGTGAGCACAGCAACAGACCTGACTGTTGGTCACACTGTAGTCACCTTGCATGTCACCAGACGTCACACCGTCAGCCGCTACGACCGCACGTCATGACGACCGAGTCACTACGAGGGGGTGGAGCCGTGCGTTGCGGGCCCAGCAGGAACCGTAAGACGCCCCCGGGCGTCCCGACCAGGTACCGGACACGGCCTGGACACAGACCCCGGCAGGGAACGGCGCGGCCGGGACCTGCCCCAGTAGAAGCGATCGCAGCGCACCACCGGCCCGGACGGACGGAACCCCACGCGTGACGGAGCATCCTCCTTCCCACGAAGGCCGGCAGCCCCTGGTTGCCCGGCCGCAGGAACGCACCCGGCCGCGGCAGGAGGCGGGCGCCGCCGGTCTGCCCGGGCCCGCCGTACCCGCGCCCACGCCCGACCCCGCCGCCACGGCGCGGCGCGAGGGCGACCGGCTGCGCTTCGTGGGCGCCGCGACCCGCCGTATCGCACGCGGGATAGACCTGGACGAGATCGTGCTCGGGCTCTGCCGGGCGACGGTCCCCACCTTCTCCGACGCCATACTCGTCTATCTGCGCGACCCGCTGCCCGTCGGCGACGAGCGGCCGGTGTCGCCGTTCGTGCTGCGGCTCCGGCGCACCGACCGGCTGCGGCTGACCGACGACGACACCGAGACCGGCGGTATCCCGCTCCAGGCCGGTGACGGTCTGCGGCTGCCGATCCTGGACCCGCAGTCGGATGTGATGCCGGCCGCCGAGCTGTGCGAGGTCGGTTCCGGCGGCGCGCTCTCCGAGGTGCTGCGCGGGGTGCGGCCGGTCTTCGGCGACTCCGCCGCGGCCCGTGCCGCGCTGCCCGAGCTGCTGGGCGCCGACCGTGCCGTACCGACCGGGCACCGGGCGATCCTGGCGCCGCTGCGCGGCCGGCGGCGGGTGATCGGCGCGGCCGTGTTCCTGCGCAGGCCGGACCGCGCCGCCTTCGAGCCGAACGATCTGCTGGTCGCGGCACAGCTCGCCACGCACACCGCGCTGGGCATCGACAAGGCGGTGCTGTACGGACGTGAGGCGTACATCGCCGACGAACTCCAGCGCACGATGCTGCCGGAGAACCTTCCGCAGCCCACCGGTGTCCGGCTGGCCTCGCGCTATCTCCCGGCCGCCGAGACCGCGCGGGTCGGCGGTGACTGGTACGACGCGATCCCGCTGCCCGGCAGCCGGGTCGCCCTGGTCGTCGGCGATGTCATGGGCCACTCCATGACCTCCGCGGCGATCATGGGCCAGCTCCGCACGACCGCGCAGACCCTCGCCGGTCTCGATCTGCCGCCGCAGGAGGTGCTGCATCATCTCGACGAGCAGGCGCAGCGGCTCGGCTCGGACCGGATGGCGACGTGTCTCTACGCGGTGTACGACCCGGTCTCGCACCGGATCACCATCGCCAACGCGGGCCATCCGCCGCCCATACTGCTGCATCTCGGCGGCCGTGCCGAGGTCCTCCGGGTGCCGCCCGGGGCGCCCATCGGGGTCGGCGGGGTGGACTTCGAGGCCGTCGAGCTGGACGCGCCCGCCGGGGCGACGCTGCTCCTCTATACGGACGGGCTCGTCGAGTCGCGGCTGCGTGATGTCTGGACGGGGATCGAGCAGCTCAGGGAGCGGCTGGCCGCCACCGCGCAGCTCACCGGTCCTGACCATTCGCCGCCGCTGGAGGCGCTCTGCGACGATGTCCTCGATGTGCTCGGTCCCGGCGACCGCGACGACGACATCGCGCTGCTCGCCGCCCGCTTCGACGGAATCGCGCCGAGTGATGTGGCGTACTGGTTCCTGGAACCGGAGGACGCGGCTCCGGGCCGGGCCCGGCGGCTGGCCCGGCGCGCGCTGGCGCGCTGGGACCTGGAGGATCTGAGCGATTCGGTCGAGCTGCTGATCAGCGAGGTCGTGACCAACGCCGTGCGGTACGCGGAGCGGCCGGTGACGCTGCGGCTGCTCCGTACGGACGTACTGCGCTGTGAGGTCGGGGACGATTCGCCGCAGCTTCCCCGGCAGCGGCGGGCCCGCGACACGGACGAGGGCGGCCGGGGACTGTTCCTGGTCAACCGGCTGGCGCGGCGCTGGGGCGCGACGCGGCTGTCCACCGGCAAGGTGGTCTGGTTCGAGCTGCCGGCCCGGATGTGAGCGCGGGAGGGCCCGGGAGGCACGGGACAGCCCGGGATGCGACCGCTCCGGGATGCGACTGCGGCTGAGGCCCTGGACCGGCGAAAACCCAGGAGAGACCCGGATCGGTAAAATCCGGCAAATAGAACGAATCCCTCGAATGTAGATGTTGCCGACATGGAGTGGGAGGGCTTGACTGGGGAAGGCGGCTCAATGACCGCTGCCATTCCCCGGGTCGCCCCCGGTTTCCCGGGCCTTCTATCGACGGGAGGACGTTTCGTGACCGGGTCATCCTCCAGGACGGCTTACACGACCAACAACGTCGGCATCCCGGTGGAGAGCGACGAGCACTCGCTCACCATCAGCCCCGACGGGCCGATCCTGCTGCAAGACCACTATCTGATCGAGAAAATGGCCCAGTTCAACCGCGAACGGGTCCCCGAGCGCGTCGTCCACGCCAAGGGCGCCGGCGCGTACGGCGTCTTCGAGGTGACGAACGACGTCAGCCAGTTCACCAAGGCCGTGGTGTTCCAGCCCGGTGCGCGTACGGACATGCTGGCCCGCTTCTCCACGGTCGCCGGAGAGCAGGGCTCGCCCGACACCTGGCGCGACCCCCGCGGCTTCGCGCTGAAGTTCTACACCGAGCTGGGCAACTACGACATGGTCGGCAACAACACGCCGGTCTTCTTCGTCCGTGATCCGCAGAAGTTCCAGGACTTCATCCGTTCGCAGAAGCGCCATCCGGCGACCGGGCTGCGCAGCAATGACATGCAGTGGGACTTCTGGACGCTCTCGCCCGAGTCCGCGCACATGGTCACCTGGCTGATGGGCGACCGCGGCATTCCGAAGACGTACCGGAACATGAACGGCTACAGCTCGCACACCTATATGTGGGTGAACGGCGCGGGCGAGCGGTTCTGGGTGAAATACCACTTCAAGACCGACCAGGGCATCGACTTCCTCCCCCAGGCCGATGCCGACGCGATGGCCGGTTCGGACGGGGACCACCACCGGCGTGATCTGTACGAGGCGATCGAGTCCGGCAACGCGCCGAGCTGGAGCCTGAAGGTCCAGATCATGCCGTTCGAGGACGCGGCCGACTACCGGTTCAATCCGTTCGATCTGACCAAGGTGTGGCCGCACGGCGACTATCCGCTGATCGACGTCGGCCGGATGACGCTCAACGAGAATCCCGAGGACTACTTCATCCATATCGAGCAGGCCGCTTTCGAGCCCTCGAATCTGATCCCGGGCGTCGGCCCGTCGCCGGACAAGATGCTGCTCGGGCGGCTGTTCTCGTACCCGGACACCCATCGGTACCGGATCGGCCCGAACTACGCCCAGCTCCCGCCGAACCGGGCGCGGACCACTGTGCGCTCGTACGCGAAGGACGGACCGATGCGGTACGAGCCGTCGGCGGCGGCCAGGCCGTACGCGCCGAACTCGTACGGCGGTCCCGCGGCCGACACCGAGCGCTTCGGCGACCCGGCGGGGTGGGCCGCAGCGGGCGAGATGGTGCGCGAGGCGTACAAGCTGCACCGCGAGGACGACGACTGGGGCCAGGCGGGCACGCAGGTGCGCGAGGTCCTGGACGACGCGGCACGCGACCGGCTGGTGTCGAACGTCAGCGGGCATCTGGCGCAGGGCGTGTCCCGGCCGGTGCTCGACCGGGCGCTCCAGTACTGGCGCAATATCGACAAGGTGATCGGCGACCGTATCGCCAAGAACATGAACGGCGGCTGATCATCAGCGCGTTTCTCAGGGCGGCCCCGGTGGGGCCGCCCTTCGCTGTCAGCGGGTAGGTGGGCCTCCCGGATGGCCGGCGCCCGCGGTGGGGAAACCGGTCTCCCCGCCGCCGGGGTCGCTGCTGCTGCTCTCCCCCGGGCCCGGGTCGGTGGCCGACGGGCTCTCCTCGGGCGTCCGGGAAGGGCTCTCGCTCGGGCTGTCCGTCGGCGAGGGCTCTTCCTGGGTGGGTGTGGGCGGAGGCGCCTCGGTGGTCGGTGTCTCCTCCGGCGCCGTCTCGGCGGGTGGCACCACCGGCTCCTCCCGTACCGGCTCGGGGATCTCCAGATCGAACCGGGCGTCGGAGCCGCCGTTCAGCGCGCCGAGCGTGTAGTCCGCCCAGATCCTGGCGGGGAAGCCGCCGCCGTTGGCACGGCCGCTGTTCGCGGTGCCGGTGAGGGAGACCTGTTTGCCGCCGTCCTTGGGGGACTCGCCGAAGAGCGCGACGACCGTGGTGAGCTGGGGAGTGTAGGCGGCGAACCAGGCGGACCTGTTCTCCTCCGAGGTGCCGGTCTTGCCCGCAGCGTCATAGGCGGAGCTGTCGGCCTCGAAACCGGATCCGTGGTCCACGACCCCCTGGAGCACACGAGTCACGGTGTCGGCGGTCTCACGGCTGATGACCTGCTTGCCGACCGGGTCGGGCAGCTCGGCCGTACGGTCCTTGTGCGAGGCCGCCTTCACGATGGTGGGCGTGATCTTCCTGCCGTGGTTGTCGAGTGTCGCGTACACGCCGGCCATGTCCCAGGTGGAGGCGTTCATCGTGCCGAGGGAGATGGCCGGGCGCGCGGGGAAGCCCTCGCCGTCCGGCATCCCGAGGTCCAGGGCGGTCCGTTTGGCCCTGGCCGGGGTGACATCGACCACCATCTGCGCGAAGACGGCGTTGATGGACTTGTTCATGGCGGTCTGGACGGTCACCCGGCCGTAGTCCTGGTCGTCCTCGTTCTCCGGGGCGAAGGGGATGTCGCTGCCCTCGACCGGCCGCTTGCTGGTGCCGTCGTACCGCGTGTTGACGCCGATCTTCTCGCCGTCCTGGGTCTCGGCACCGTTCTCCAGGGCGGAGGCGAGGACGACCGGCTTGAAGGTGGAGGCGGGCTGGTAGTCGTCGCGGGTGGCGTTGGAGATCCAGTGCTCGGTGGCGCCCCTGCCGCCGTACAGGGCGACGACCCGGCCGGTCTTCGGATCGACGGAGGTCGCGCCGGCCTGGACGGTCGCGTCGGTCGGGTTCTTCTTGCGGTTGAGCTTGCTCTCCAGCTCCTTGTCGACCGACTTCTCCAACTGGCGCTGGCGCTTCTTGTCGATGTTGAGCGTGATCGTCCAGCCGCCCGCGTCGATGTCCGCCTTGTCGACGCCCTCGCGGGCCAGTTCGTCATTGGCGGCCTCGACCAGATAGCCGGTCTGGCCCTCCATGCCGGGGGCGGCCTTGGGGGCGTGCGGTACGGGGAACTTCAGGCCGGAGCGGACCGAGGCGTCGAGCCACTTCATCTCGACCATGTTGTCCAGCACATAGTTCCAGCGCTCGGTGACCAGCCGCTTGCCGGTGTCACTGGCCACGGACCAGTCGTACTGGCTGGGCGCCTGGAGCAGCGCGGCGAGATAGGCGCCCTGGGAGACATTGAGCCGGGACGCGTCGATGCCGTAGTACGCCTGGGCCGCGGCCTGGATTCCGTACGCGCCGCGGCCGTAGTAGCTGGTGTTGATGTACCCGGCGAGGATCTCGCTCTTGTCCTTGTTGCGGTCCACCTTCAGTGAGATCACCAGCTCCTTGAGCTTGCGGGTGACCGTCTGGTCCTGGTTGAGGTAGTAGTTCTTGACGTACTGCTGGGTGATGGTCGAGCCGCCCTGCTTGCCCTTGCCGGAGAGGGTGTTGAACAGGCCGCGGGCCGTGCCTCTGATGTCGACGCCGGAGTCCTGGTAGAAGCTCTTGTTCTCGGCGGCGACGAAGGTGCGCTGGACGTCTTTGGGTATCTGTTCGAGGCCGACGATCTCGCGGTTGATCTCGCCGGTACGGGCGAGGATGGTGCCGTCGCTGTACTTGTAGACGTTGCTCTGCATCTCGGCCTGCGCGTTGGCGCTGGGGACGGGGACCAGCATGTAGATCACGAAGAACGCGCCCATGCCGAGGAGGCAGAGCCCGAAGAAGGCGCCGAGCAGCTTCTTGGGCGTGAAGAGGCGCCGCATGCCGCCGTGGCCGCCGTTCTTCCCGGCCCGGCGCACCCCGCGCTGCCGCGCTCGTCTGGCTTCAGCTCGGCCCATCGCCGTGTCGCTCCGCTCTCAGGTCCGGAATCAGCTCAGCAAACTAACACCGCTGGCTGTGACAAAGAGCTACCGATCCGGACTTTCCGGACGTGACAATCCGCACCTGTGTCACTGGAACTGACTCATGGGGGAGCAAAAGGGTTGCGAGGACCCGAGCCGGGGCGAGCGTGGCGTTGTGTCCTCAATCGCCGGACGGGCTTGATTGACGCCGGACGGGCTGGGTTTTCGGCCTGTGCCACCATGGGACGTCCGGCCCGAACCAGGAGAGCGATGGGACTCGACGAGCTGAAGTCGGCCATTCCGGACTACGCCAAGGATCTGCGGCTGAACCTCGCTTCGGTCGTCGGCAGCAGCAAGCTGTCCCAGCAGCAGCTCTGGGGCACCGTGCTGGTCTGTGCGATCGCCTCGCGCTCGCGGGCGGTGCTCGCCGCGCTGGCGCCGCAGGCCAGGGCGAACCTGAGCCCCGAGGCGTACACCGCCGCCAGGACGGCCGCGGCGGTCATGGCCATGAACAATGTCTTCTTCCGGACCCGGCATCTGCTGTCGGACCCCGAGTACGGGCGACTCCGCACGGGTCTGCGGATGAATGTCCTCGGCGACCCGGGCGTCGAGAGGACCGACTACGAGCTGTGGTCGCTCGCGGTCTCCGCGATCAACGGCTGCGGCGACTGTCTGGACTCGCACGAGCAGGTGCTGCGCGGGGCGGGCGTGGACCGGGAGACGATCCAGGAGGCGTTCAGGATCGCCTCGGTGATCCAGGCGGTCGGTACGACGCTGGACGCGGAGGCGGTCCTCGCCGAATAGCGGCGTACGCCACCCCTGAGCCCCGCTCAGCGCTTGAGCGCGGTCATCAGATCCCGCATGTCCTCGACCATCGCGGATTCGACACCGGAGAAGTCGAGCGGCGCGGACTCCTGGTACTCGCCGGTGGCGGGGTCCGCGGTGTACTGCGCCATGCGGCCCACCGAGATGCTGATCACGGCCCGGCCGTCGAGGACCTTCAACTGCGGGGAGTCGCCCGAGGGGTCCGTGACCAGGTAGGCGCGCTCGCCCAGATCCGGGATGCGCAGGACACGGCGTTCCAGCGAGCCCTCAGGGGCGAGATCGGTCACCGTGGCGTCGAACTCCGGGCCGGGGTCGGTCTGCTTGTGCAGGCTGTAGCGGATGTCGACAGCAGCGTACGCGCGGGGGCGGCTGTCGTTCTTGACCTCGTTCGGGCGGCCCGGCATCAGGCTGAGGGCGCAGTACGCGCGGTCGATCGCGAGTTGCTCGTCCGCCGCCGCCATCGGGGACTGCCGGTTACCGAGGAGGCCGGTCAGGGCGGGCAGTTCGGCGTCGAGGCAGAGGTTCGAGCTGACCCGGTAGCCGCCCAGATCCGGCCCTGTCCCGCCGTACGCGTACAGCCCGCCCGCCCATATCGCGGAGGCGACGACCGCCCCGCCGAGCGCCCACAGCCAGGGCCCGCGCCCGGTCGGCAGGCGGAGCGGCCTCGTACTCGTACCGGCGATGGTCTCGGATCCGGCGGCGGGCCCGTCATGGGCGGCGGGCCCGTACGCCCCGGCGACCGGACCGGAGGCGGCAGGAGCCTGGAAACCGGGGGCCTGACCGGAGGCGGCCGGTCCGGAGGCGGCGGGCGCTCGAAAACCGGGGGCAGGCCCGGAGGCGGCCGGACCGGGGTGCGCCGTTCTCTCCGCCTCGCCGCCGTCCCGGGGAGCCGGGATGCCGGGCACCCCCTTGGGCGGTCCCTCCCCCGTCCCCTCGCCCTCCAGTTCCGGCTCGGATATCACTCCCGGCCGTCCCCGCCCTCGGCGGCCGCCGGCGCGGTGGCCGGAGCCGCGGAAGCTGCGGGAGCGGAAGCGGGCGCCGGGACCGGCACGGGCTCCGGCGCCGGGGGCGCCGGGTTGCCCGCGCCCGGCGACGGCCGCGCATGCCTCAGTTCGTGTTCCCGGCTGTATGCGCGGAGGTAGCCGACAACCGTATTGGTGACCGCCGCCAGCGGCACCGCCACCACCGCTCCCGCGATCCCCGCCACCAGCCCCCCGGCGGCCACCGCCAGCACCACGGCCAGCGGATGCACCTGTACCGCGCGCCCCAGGATGAACGGCTGGAGGACATGCCCCTCGATCTGCTGCACACCGAGCACGATGATCAGGACCATCAGCGCGGTGAACACATCCTGCGTGACCAGCGCCACCACCACCGCCAGCGCGCCGGAGATCACCGCCCCCACCAGCGGGATGAACGCTCCGAGGAAGATGATCACGGCGAGCGGCACGGCCAGCGGGACTTCGAGGAAGTAGAGCCCGAGCCCGATGAACAGCGCGTCGATCAGCGCCACCAGCACCGTTCCGCGCACATAGGCGGTCAGGGTGTGCCAGGCGCGCGGCCCGGCCCCCGCGACCCCCTCACGCGCCTGCGCAGGGACCAGCTTGAGCGACCACTGCCAGACCTTCTTGCCGTCGTACAGCAGGAAGAGGGTCGAGAACATCGCGAGGAAGATCCCGGTCAGCAGCTCGACGATCACCGTCACGCCCTGGATCCCGGCCGAGGTGATCTCTTCCGTGTTGGAGCCGACCGCGTCGCTCAGGCTCTTCGCGAGATCGTTGATCTGGTCCTCGGTCACATGGAACGGGCTGTTGAGCAGCCAGCGCTTCAGCTCGTTGATGCCGTCGGTGACACGGTTGGAGAGATCGTCGATGTTCTCCACGACCTGCCACACCACGAACCAGCCGACGAGCCCCATCAGAACGAATCCGGAGATCGCGGTGAGGGCGGTGGCCACCGCGCGCGGCACACCCAGCCGTTTCAGCCAGGCGACGGTGGGTTCGAGCAGGGCCGTGATCAGCAGGGCGGCGACAAAGGCCATGACGACGAGCTGTACGGCGCTGATGACCCGCATCAGCACCCAGAGCATCCCGGCGAGGACGAGCAGCCGCCAGGCGGCCTCGCCCGCGACCCGCATCCCCCAGGGGATCGCGGAGACGGGGTCGGGCCTGCCGGAGACGGCGGGGGCGGATGAGGCGGGGGCGTACGAGGGGGGCGGTGGTACGGAATCGGGCGGGGCCACCGTCACGGGCACCGGAGGCTCGTCCGCCTCCGCCTGCGCCCTGCGCCGGTCCAGCCGCTCTCCCATCCGGGTCAGCCCCGTGCCCATCTGGCTGAGCCACGCCGGCACTCTCGACATGATGGTTCCTCTTTCCCCCGTCCTTCTCCGCACTCACTCCCCCGGAACTGTTCGAATCGACCGTACACGGGTGAAGCCCCCCACCGTAGGGACGGCGGGGGGCTTCGGAAGGTTGAGCGCCGGGAGCCTGCGTATCTCAGCGGCGACCGGGGGCGGGCACGTGCCGGTGCCCGGAAGGGACTAGTACCAGTTGTTGGCCTGCCAGAACGACCAGGCGCCACACGGGCTGTCGTAGCGGTCGTTCATGTAGTTCAGGCCCCACTTGATCTGGGTGGCCGGGTTGGTCTGCCAGTCGGCGCCCGCCGAGGACATCTTGGAACCGGGCAGCGCCTGGACCAGTCCGTACGCACCGGAAGACGGGTTCTGCGCCTGGTAGTTCCAGCCCGACTCGTGGTCCACGATGTTGCTGAAGCACTGGAACTGGTCGGCGGGGATCATCTGCCGTGCGATCGCCTGGACCTGGGACACGGTGTACGAACTCTGCGTCGCGAAGGACGAGGCGGACCGCACCTCGTCACGGCTGGCACGCTCGGCGGCCTCCTTGGCCTCCCGCTCGCGCTCGGCCTTCTCCTCGGCGGCTTCCTTCTTCGCCTTGGCGTCCTTGGCCGCCTGGATACGGGCGGCTTCCTCCGCGGACTTCTTGGCGCTCGCGTCGGCCTCCGCGGCCATCACATCGGCCTGCTGGGTCAGCGACGCGGTCTGCACCTGCGCCTGCTGGCCCGCGGGGATGTCCGCGAGGAGCGTCATGTCGGCTGCTGCTGTCTCGAAGTCGTTGTCCGAGACCTGGGGGTCGCCCGAGGCGACACCCACCACTGCGCCGACGGTGGTGACCGCGGTGGCCGAAGCCACGGCGAACCCCCGGACCGAGATCCGGCTCACACGGTGTCCTTCCAGCAACGCCCGCATCGGTGACCCCGCGGACGCGATCGTGCCCCTGGCACTGGCCTCCGCACTACTGGGTCACGGGAGACACGGGCCCGGTGGACAACCCCCTCACGGGGACTGCCGCATGGTGCACGGGCGGCATACGGCGGCAGTTGTTGAGTTGTGTGGTGCCGCACCACTGGGGGTGCGCGTGTGCCGCATGCGGGGCCTGACGGAAGCAAGACTCTGCCGGAAGGCAACGCCGTAGGGCAATTCTTCGTTGCGTGGGATAGCTCACACCCCGTTTGGCCCGGGAGAAATAGGAAAGAGCCGCGGCACACAAAGCCGCCCGGCTAAGCTGCTGTGCTCATGCCGGGCGGCCAAGTGCGGCGATTACCCCTAGATCTGACCGTCCTCCAACATTTCGGTCACCAGCGCGGCGATCTGCGAGCGCTCGGAGCGGGTCAGGGTGACATGCGCGAAAAGCGGATGACCCTTGAGTTTCTCCACGACGGCGACAATTCCGTCGTACCGCCCCACCCTCAAGTTGTCGCGCTGCGCGACATCATGAGTCAGCACCACCCGGGAGTTCGCCCCGATACGGGACAGAACGGTCAACAGGACATTCCGCTCCAGCGACTGCGCCTCGTCGACGATCACGAACGCGTCGTGCAGCGACCGCCCGCGGATATGGGTGAGCGGCAGCACTTCGAGCATGCCGCGCCCCAGCACCTCCTCGATCACCTCACGGCCCGCGACCGCGGAGAGCGTGTCGAAGACCGCCTGCGCCCAGGGGCTCATCTTCTCGGCCTCGGTGCCGGGCAGATAGCCCAGCTCCTGCCCGCCCACCGCGTACAGCGGCCGGAACACCATCACCTTCTGGTGCTGCCGGCGCTCCAGGACCGCCTCCAGCCCCGCGCACAGGGCCAGCGCCGACTTGCCGGTGCCGGCCCGGCCGCCCATCGACACGATGCCGATGTCGGGGTCGAGGAGGAGATCGAGGGCGATGCGCTGCTCGGCGCTGCGGCCGTGGATCCCGAACGCCTCCCGGTCGCCGCGTACGAGCCGTACGTTGCCCTCCGCGGTGACCCGCCCGAGCGCCTTGCCGCGTTCGGACTGGAGGACCAGCCCGGTGTGCACGGGCAGTTCGCTCGCCTCGGGAACATAGAGCGACTCCTCGGTGAAGAGGAGGTCGACCTGGTCCGCGCCGAGCGTCAGCTCACTCATCCCCGTCCAGCCCGAGGAGTCCGTGATGGCCAGCTCGGCGCGGTACTCCTCGGCGAGGAGACCGACCGACGACGCCTTGATCCGCAGCGGCAGGTCCTTGGAGACGACCGTCACGTCGTACCCCTCGGCCTGGAGGTTCCGTGCGACCGCGAGGATCCGCGAGTCGTTGTCACCCAGCCGGAAGCCGGCGGGCAGGATCCCGGGATCGGAGTGGTTGAGCTCGACACGCATCGTACCGCCCAGCTCGCCCAGTGGGATCGGGGCGTCGAGGCGGCCGTACCTGACCCGGAAGTCATCGAGCAGGCGCAGGACCTGCCGGGCGAAATAGCCCAGCTCCGGATGGTGCCTCTTGGCCTCCAACTCCGTGATCACCACAATCGGCAGCACAACCTCGTGCTCGTCGAAGCGGGACATGGCGTTCGGATCGGCCAGCAGGACGCTGGTGTCGAGAACGTAGGTGCGCCGGTCGGGCATGCGGCGCTTTGTGCTGGTCACCACGGAAGGACGTACCCCCTCGAATGAGGTCGGGGTGCGACGGCGTCGCGGGCGGGTGGGCCGGACTCGGACCCCATGCGCGGGCCGAGCTCCGGCCCTCCATGTCGCCCGTACGTTCAACCGCACGGTCGTCCTGGTGCAAAGGGCCTCCCGGGCGGACGGCCCCATGCCGTCCGCTGAGATGCGATGTCCGCTGACCTGGCTTTTGGACATCGACCTGGGGGAGGTATTCCCTCGAACACGCGCCGCCATGCCATGGCATATGACGGACGGTGGATGAACCACAGGTGAAGGGGGTACGGAGGGGCTGTACGGGGGTGTCACCGGGCGCTTGCGAAGCGCTCCCGGCGGGCACCCGGAGGTGTCCCGGCGGCCGTGCCCGGGCCGCTCGGAGCGGGGGTCAGGCTCCGTAGCGGCGGTGGCGCGCCGCGTAGTCACGCAGGGCGCGCAGGAAGTCGACCTTGCGGAAGGCGGGCCAGAAGACCTCGCAGAAGTAGTACTCCGAGTGGGCGCTCTGCCAGAGCATGAAACCGGACAGGCGCTGTTCGCCGCTGGTGCGGATGACCAGGTCGGGGTCGGGCTGGCCGCGGGTGTAGAGGTGGGACGAGATCAGATCGGTGTCGACGATGTCGGCCAGTTCCTCGAAGGTGGTGCCCTTGTTCGCGTGGTCCGTCAGCAGGGAGCGGACCGCGTCCGCGATCTCCTGCCGGCCGCCGTACCCCACGGCGACATTGACGAGTATGCCCTCGTTGCCGAGGGTGGCCTGTTCCGCTTCCTTGAGGACGGTCTGCGTACGGCCGGGCAGCAGGTCGAGCGTACCGACATGGTGGACCCGCCAGCGGCCGTCGGCGGCCAGATCGCGGACGGCGTCCTCGATGATGCCGACCAGCGGGATCAGCTCGTCCTCGGGGCGGTCGAGGTTGTCGGTGGACAGCAGCCAGAGCGTGACGACTTCGACATTGGTCTCGGAGCACCAGCCGAGCAGCTCCTGGATCTTGCCGGCTCCGGCCTTGTGCCCCTGCTCCGCCGTACCGCCGGAGGCCCTGGCCCAGCGGCGGTTGCCGTCGAGGATGACTCCGATGTGCTTGGGCACCTGGGAATGGTCGAGACGGCCTTCCACCCGGCGTGCGTAGAGCCTGTACACCAGGTCGCGCAAGTTCACTGAGTCCACCCTCTCGATTCCAAGGGGCTCGATTCCATGGGGACCGGCGCGTCCCCCGGCGGGACGGCACATCCGCCGGACGGGAACTGGGGGCCGGTCCAGGCACCCCGGAGCCGTCACACTACTGCGCGGGCCCCATGGTCACCCAACCCGGTATGTCACAAGTCCGTGATAAGGAATGAACCATGACTGATTTTCCCTCTTACCTCGCCGCCGACGGCCGGTACGACTCCATGGAGTACCGCCGCACCGGGCGCAGCGGCCTGAAACTGCCCGCCGTCTCGCTCGGTCTCTGGCACAACTTCGGCGACGACCGGACGCTCGATTCGCAGCGCGCGATCCTGCGCCGCGCCTTCGATCTCGGCGTCACGCACTTCGACCTGGCGAACAACTACGGCCCGCCGCCCGGGTCGGCGGAGCTGAATTTCGGCAAGATCTTCGCGCAGGACTTCTCGGCCTACCGGGACGAACTCATCATTTCCACCAAGGCCGGATATGACATGCATCCCGGACCTTACGGTGAATGGGGTTCGCGCAAGTACCTGCTGTCCTCGCTCGACGCGTCGCTGTCGCGCATGGGTCTCGATTACGTCGACATCTTCTACTCGCACCGCTTCGACCCGGACACCCCCCTTGAGGAGACGATGGGGGCGCTGGCCTCCGCCGTGCAGCAGGGCAAGGCGCTGTACGTGGGTGTGTCCTCGTACACCTCGGAGCAGACCGCCGAGGCGGCGCGGCTGCTGAAGGAGATGGGTGTCCCGGCGCTCATCCACCAGCCGTCCTACTCGATGATCAACCGCTGGGTCGAGGACGACGCGCTGCTGGACACGCTGGAGGCGGCCGGAATGGGCTGCATCTCCTTCGTGCCGCTGGCGCAGGGTCTGCTGACGAACAAATACCTGAAGGGCATTCCGGAGGGCTCCCGGGCCACGCAGGGCAAGTCCCTGGACCCGGATCTGCTGTCGGACGAGGTCGTACGGCGGCTGAACGGGCTGAACGACATCGCGCGCCGCAGGGACCAGTCGCTGGCGCAGCTCGCGCTGAACTGGGTGCTGCGCGATCCGCGGATGACGTCCGCGCTGATCGGGGCGTCGAGTGTGAAGCAGCTCGAGGAGAATGTCGCGGCGCTGGCCGCGGCGCCCCTCACGGCCGATGAGCTGAAGGAGATCGACGACTTCGCGGTGGACACCGCGGGGACGAACATCTGGGCCGGGCGGGGCTGACGGTCCGGGCCGGCTGTCCGGCCCGCTCGGCCGTTCCGGCGGCGCGCTCTGGAGCGCTCCGGCTGACGGCGCGGCTGTGCGTCTGGTGAACAGATGGGCCGTGTGTCTGGTGAACAGATGGAAAACGGGCCGGTCCGTGGGGGGGATACGGACCGGCCCGAGGGGGGGTTTCCACCATAACCCTTCGTAAGGGATGGTGCGCGCCACGACGGGCCGTGATGACGCTCCGAAAGCGGCGACAGCCCGTGTGGGGCCCGGGATCCCGGGCCCCACACGGGTTTCGGGGCCGGGCGTGGCGAGTAGTGGCCACGCCGCGTCGTAACCCTCAGGAGCTATCGGTGGGGCCGCGCCTTGACGCGGAGCAACGGGGTGCCGGGGCGCCGGGGGCCACGATGGTCGTACGGTATGAGGCGCCCGGGGCCTCACGCGGCGGCGAGGCCGCCGAGGAGGAGACCGATCAGGGCCCCGGTGATCATGAAGGGGCCGAACGGGATGGCCGACTTGCGGCTCGCCCGGCGCAGCAGGACCAGTCCGAGCCCGTACACCGCGCCCAGCAGGAATCCGGCGAAGGCCCCGACGAAGAGGACCGGCCAGCCGTACCAGCCGAGGGCGACCCCGAGCGAGAGCGCGAGCTTCACATCGCCGAAGCCCATGCCGTTCGGATTGATCAGGAACAGCAGGAAGTAGCAGGCGCCGAGGGCGAGTCCGCCGAGCAGCGCGTCCGTCCAGGAGCCACCCGCGCCGGGGAGCAGCGCGGCGGCGCCGAGCAGGACGGCCGCCGCGGCGGCGAGCGGAAGCGTCAACTGGTCGGGCAGACGGTGGACATGACGGTCCACCAGCGCGAGGACCATGGCGAAGGGCGTGAGCAGCAGCCAGACGGCCAGTTCGGGGCGCGGCCCGGTCGCGGCGGCGAGGGCCGCGCAGGCGAGGGCGGTGAGAAGCGGGAGAAGAACCGAGGGGGCATAGCGGACGGCGGATGCGGGCGCGCCGCCGGTCGCCGGTCCGGTGGTGTTCGTCACGATGTCGGCACTGGTGTCCGTACGCGCGGTTGCACCGCGGTCGTCGGCTCGGGCCTCGGCCTCGGTAGTGGATGCGGGTGCGGGTGCGGCGGCCGTACGGGCGGGGACGCCCGCCTCACAGCTCGCGCAGCGCGTACCGCCGAGCCATCCACGGGCCGGACCGGTGATCGGGTGCCCGGCCGGGCAGTCCGCGCGCCAGGACTCCTCCGGCGCGACCGAGAGCCGATACACGGCACGCGGCAGCAGCAGTCCGGTGGTTCCGCCCCAGAGAACGGCGACGACGATCAGCGTGGCGTACACAGCACCGACCCTAGGCCGCCCCGCACGGCCCGGTCATGGGTCCAGGGGCCCACTGCGGACGCTCCAGGACCCGTACGACGGGCCCTGGGGCCCAGAGAGGGCGGCCAGGGCTTGCGGGGCAGGCGGCGGGCGCTACGGTCTACGGCCATGGGCACTTGGCGGAACGGCAAGGGGCGGCTGACGGTCCCGGCGCAGGACGGATCGCAGGACGAGTCGCAGGACGGATCGCGGGGCGGATCGCAGGCCGGATCGGTGGATCTGGAGATCGCCGCCTCGTACGGGACACGGCGGCGCGGGCTGCTGGGGCGCGACGGGATCGACGGCGCGCTGCTGATCACCCCGTGCAACAGCGTGCACAGTTTCCGGATGCGCTTCACGATCGATGTGGCGTACCTGGACAAGGAGTTGACGGTCGTCGACGTCCATACGCTGCGGCCGGGGCGGCTCGCCATGCCGCGCTGGAAGGCCCGCCACGTACTGGAGGCGGAGGCGGGCGCGATGGCACGCTGGGGCCTGCGCCCGGGCACCCGGGTGAGCGTCTCGGTCCCTGACCAGGTGTCAGGGAGCGCTAGCTGAGCTTGGTGACCTGGGCGGTGAGCAGGGCCGGGGGCAGTTCCGGAGTCCTGCCGTCCTCGAAGTTGGCCGTATAGAACGTGGCCACGGTGCCGCCGACCCGTACGAGATGGAACACCAGCGGGACCGGTTCGCCCTCGAAGTCGCCCGTCACCTGGTAGGCGAGCGCGTCGTCACCGGCCTTCACCGGGGGCAGCGGCTTCACCCCGGTGTAGGTGGACGGGCCGTCGCCGCCGGTCGCGGTGAAGCCGTCGGCGCAGGCCGTGACGGCGGTACGGAGACGGCTCAGCAAGGCGGTCGCGCCCTGCTCACCATGGGCGGACAGAAACTCTGACACGGCCGGGCCGCGTTCGTCGGGGCCGACGAGCTGCCGGTACGCGACGGCCTTGGCGAGCGGCTCCGGCCTGCCGTTGATCACGGCGGTGAGGGGCCGGCACTCGGCCTTCCCGGCGCTCTCGCCCCCGGCGGCGGGCCGGCCATCGGTTCGGCGGTGAAGCCGGACACATCGCCGGTGGCGAGCACCGCCCGGTCCAGCTCGCCCTGGCCGAGCACCCTTCCGTCGCTCGCGCCGACACCGGTGAGACCGGGGCGGGGCGTCGGCTCCGGGGACGGCTTTCCGGCGGCGGGGGCGGGGTCCGTGGCCGTTGCCGGGGCCTTGGGGCCCTCGCCCTTCGCCGGGGCGTCCTCGCCGCCGCAGGCGCCGGTGAGGCCCAGGGCGAGCGCGGCCGCCGTCGCGGCCAGGACGACGCGCCGTGACATGCCCGGCGTACCCGCGGTGTGCGTGCGCGTGGTCGTCATGGCTTCTCCCCTTTCCCGAGGTCTTCAGGCACCGCACGGGCTGAGGAGCCCGTCCGGGTTCACGGTGTACGTCGTCGGCTCGTCGTCGGCGGCAAGGAGCCGGGCCCGGGTGACCGTGCCCGTCGGGGCCGTGAGCCAGTAGGTGTCCGGGTCGATACGGTCGTCCGGGTGGAGCACGGCGACCCCGGTGGCACCGGCGAAGGCGGCGGCCAGTTCCGGCTCGGTGGCGGGCGCGCCGTACACCGCCGTGGCGGGCTGGACCTGGATGTCCAGGCTCATCGCCACATCGCCGCGCGCCGGATGGTACGTACAGAGGACGAACGCGTCCCAGTCGCGCTCCCCGAGTGCGTCACGGCCGGCGCGGACGTCCACCTGGCGGTGGGGCACCCGTACGACGGCGGCGAGAACCTCGGCGAGCTCGGTCGGCTCCAGAGGTCTGGTGAGCAGGAAATTGCAGATCACGGTACGTTCCCCCGTCAACGGCTCCGGCGTTCGCGGAAGCGTGTGGATGAGTCACGGACGTACACAACAACCCCATCGGGAACGCGACGCTACGCCCCGCGCCCGACCCGGTCATGGGCCCCAGGACCCACCTCGGGGCTCACTCGTCGGGTGGGTCCGCCACGAGGTCCCCGCCACGGGGTGCGCCACGGGGTCCGCTGCCGGGGCGCGCGCGGGGTCCGCTCCCGGCGCGCGCCGCGGCCAGGAGGGTCAGGGGAGGGCGGCGAGGTCCATCTCGATGCCGACCGGCGAGGCGAGGCGGCCGGTGAAGCACTCGTGCCAGGCGCGCTCGACCAGTGAGAGGGCGGCCCGCTCGCGCTCCCCCAGGATGTTCGACCTGGCCTGCTCCAGATACCGCCGGGCCTGCGCCGTATCGCCGCGCCGCGCGTACAGGCGGCCGAGCCAGGAGGTGTTGGAGGTCAGCTCGGGGGCGCGCGCCACCGACTCCGCGATGAGCCGGAACGTCAGCTCCGGGTCGCTGCGGTCCACGCCGTTCCACTCGTTGACGGCGGCCAACTGGACGGCGGCCAGGGGCCAGTACGGCGAATCCTCCGCGATCCGCGACAGCAGTTCACCGCCGCGGCGGACGGCGTCCTCGTCGAGCTGGATGTGCAGGGCACTGTGCGAGAAGAGGAGGGCGGCGCGGGGTTCTTCGGGGTGCTCGGCGGCGACGCGGATGACGGTGGCGACCGCCGCGCTCTCCTCGTCGAACCACTCCAGGCCGAAGACGACCTGTACGTAGTCGAGCAGCCGGGTGGTCGAACCCTCCTCCTGGGCAAGCCTCTTGACCTCGGCGTACTCCTGACCCACCTGATCCATATCCACCTGATCCATATCCACATCCACTCGGTCCATGGACGTGTTACCTGTTTCCCGGGTGCTTGGCGGGGATGAACGCGGTGCTGATCCGGGCGATCCCGTTGACCATACGCCCGCGGATGGTGACGGTTTCGCCCTCGACGACCCGGCTGAGTTCGAATTCGCCCGGCTGGCCACCGGGCTTCTGGGTCATGGGGCCGTCGCCCAGACTGTCGATGATCTTCTTCAGTGCCTGCTCGCGGCCGCCCGACTTGCGGACCAGATCGTCGAAGCCGTGATCGGCCTTGTTGAAGACATGGTCGAGGACCTTCTGGGAGTTGTTGGCCTTGTACGCCTCGTCGAGCTGTTCGCGGGTCAGCGGCTCGCAGATGTCCTGGTTGTGCACCAGGGCGGGGACGGAGCCGGCGAAGACGTAGTACGAGTGGATGTCCGCGACCGTGAGGTCATGGGTGGTCCGGCGCTCGGTGAAGCGGCCGGTCGTCACGACCCGCATGGGCGCGCCCGAGGGCGTACGGAGGTCGTCGCCGGGACGGATGTCGGCGGCGTCCGTCCAGCGGCCGCGGCCGGTGAGCCAGAACGGGTGGGTGTCGGTGGCCGTGATGGCCGCGGGGCCCGAGGGGGTGGCGACGGTGAGGCGGGTGAAGTCCTTGTCGTCGTGGGTGGTGATGGTCCGTACGACGGGCCGCGCCGCGGTCACACCGGTCACCGGGTCGGTGGCGAGGACGCGGGCGCCCACGGGAACCCGGTCGATGGCCATCCGGCGGCCGTCGGCGAGGAGCACGGGGGTGCCGGGCAGGAAGCTGTGGCGGACGGGGCAGGCGGTGGGCTGCTTGTCCGGATCCTTCGGGTTGTCCGGGTCTTCGGGGTCCTTGGGTTTGTCGGCGTCGAGCTTGCGTTTCGCGTCGGCGAGTCTGTCCTCGGCCTCGCTGACGCGCTTGCGGTTCTTGATCAGGCCCTTGATGCCGTCGTACAGATCCCCGCCGTGCTTCTTGAGGGCCTTGATGAGTGCGACGGCCTTCTTCCACTTCCACGGGGCGCCGTACTTGGCGGCGAGCTTGCCGACGGCGCCGCCGACCAGGCTGAGCAGCACATTGACGAGGGTCTCGGTGCAGGCGCCCATGTCGCCCTTGGTGATGCAGTCGAGGGCGTCGGTGATGCCCAGCTCGTCGGCGAGGATCTTCGCGAGTTCCTTGGCGGCTTCCTTGGCCTTGTCGGAGTCGGCCTGTTCGGCGGCCTGGGCGTCCTGGAGTTCCTTGAGGGCGGCTTCGTAGTCGATCTGGGTCTGGGACTTCTCGCCGGGCTCGCCCGGGTCGTCGGAGACGGGGTCGGCCGGGTCGCCGGGGTCACCGGGGTCGCCAGGGTCTGAGGGATCTGCGGGGTCGCCCTGCTGGTCGTCGCCCTCTTGGTCCTCGTCGTCCGAGGCTTCGGTGCTGTCGCCGCCTCCGCCACCGCAGTTGCTCCCGCCGGTGATCCGGCACACCTGGGTGCTGAGACCCTCGGCGATGGTCGGTCCGGCCCCGGTGGCCACCAGTGTGCCGACGATCGCGGCCACGATCACCACAAGCCCGACGTACTCGATGGTCCCCTGGCCGCGCTGCGCTCTGCGCAGGCCCAGCAATCGCGTATCCGTACGCGGCACGACCCGCCGCACGCGACGACAAAAACGACGCACTACCCCCAGTGGCGACATGAAAGCGAGGTTATGCGCGCATTAACGGACAGTCGTGGGCCCTGGGACCCAATCCGGGACTCAAATACGCAAGGGGCCCGGTCCGCGGCTTTCGCCATGGACCGGGCCCCGGGCCCGGCTTGTGCTTCTCAGCCCGGCTCAGCTCAGCTCAGCAAGGAATCTGACGGAGCATCAATTCTGCGAGTTCTCACCGCGCGGGAAGGAGACCTCGACCCGCCGGTTCTTCTTGCGGCCTTCCTCGGTGCTGTTGTCGGCGATCGGGTACTGCTCGCCGTAACCGCGGATCTCGTATGTGATGCCGGCCGAGGCCAGCTCCTGGTCGAGAACCCCGTGGACGGCCTCGGCACGCTGCTTGGAGAGGACGTCTCCATGGGCGGCCGAGCCGAGATCGTCCGTGAAGCCGAAGACCCGGACCTTCGCGGCGCCCTGCTTCTTGATCTCGTCGGCGATGGCGGCGATACGGGAGTTCGCGGCGGGGGACAGCTTGGCGCTGTCCTTGCCGAAGAGGACTTCGGCCTGGAGCGCGAACTTCACGTTCTCATTGGTGTCCTCGCGCCGCTCCTCACCGCCCTCGGACTCGACGACCGAGATGATGTCGAGCACCTTGGCGGGGGCGAGTGTGGCACCGCCTCTGAGTTTGAGACCAGGGGCGTTCCCGTCCACCTCGGGTGGTGGCGAGGTCGACTCCGTACCTGGCGGGGTACTCGGAGTCTCGTCGGCGCGGGCGCCCGCGGCCATGGTGAACTGGACGCTGGTGAAGAGCACCACGGCGGCGATGGCGGTCGCCGCCGGGCGCTTGGAGACCCTGCGTACGCGGGCTGTGGTGGCGCCCATCAGGAGATCTCAATCGTGGCGGAGGTCGCACCGGGGATCTGGATGTCGACCTGCGAGGTGGCGTCGGGCGGCGCCGGGAACTGGGCGAAGAACGTGACGCTCTCGCCGTCGTCGAACGCGTCGATGCCCGTGGTGGTCAGCGGGTACCCCTCGGTGTCACGGAGGACGTAGTAGCGCTTCTTCTCCGCCCGGTCGACCAGCGTGATACCGGCCAGCGAACGCCCGGTCCGCTTGACCTGGGTCTCCTGGCCGCTCCAGTCGATCCGTGGCGCCTGCCGCTTGCCGCTCACGTTCTTGATGGTCCCGTTCACCGTCAGGAACCCGCCGCCGTCACGCTCGGCACTGTGGATGAGGAACTGGAATCCATTGGATCCGTCGATGGTCACCAGCGTCTTACTGGTGTCGGGGACGGTGGGGCCGTCCTCCTCCTTGGGCTTGTCATCGCCCGGAGCGGAGGACGACGCGCTGGTGCCTTCCTTCGTACCGCCGCCGTCGCCTCCCCCGCAGGCGCTCAGGGAGACGCTCAGCACCACCACAGCGAGAGCGGCCCCGGCCGCCCTACGGGCCTTCGCCCCATGCCACAGACTCATTAATCCAGTTTCCTTTGCGTTCGCTCGCGGTCAGTCCTGCGCCAGTCGGACGGAGAATAGATCGGCCATGTCCGGGAGGAGGTCCAGATTCTCCGGATCGATGAGCCAATTCGAGTCACTGTCGTCGCAGACGAGTTCGCCCGGTGAGGCCGGCCCCTCCTCTTCCGGGGCCTCCGGCTCGTCCCCGTCCTCGGGTGACTCGCCGTCACCCGGTGACTCCGACTCTTCCTCGGCGGGCTCGAAGCTGCACCGGGGCTCGACGACCGCCGTGGCACTGGCCTCGGCCTTCTCGTCGGCGGCGCCCGGCAGGATGCTCTCGCCCATCGGCTTCTGGGTGACGACACGGACCGTGAAGCCCCACCTGCCGCCCGACGCCCAGACACATCCGTTCGGCGGCTTCAGATCGGCGCCGTTCCGGTCGGCGAAGCGCCCAGCCGCCTGGCAGCCGTCGAATGTGCCGAGCGGATTGCCGTTGAAGATGTCGTCCAGGAAACCGGGGTCCAGCAGGCCGCCCAGCAGGTCCTCACGGAACTGGTCCCGGGACTCCTGGGCCGCCGCCAGAGCGGCGGCGTCCGCCGCCGACTGGGCACCGTTGTGGGTGGCGCCGGCCTGACCGACCGCGAAGAACGCGAGCGCGAGAAAGAGCAGGCCCGCCACCATCGTGATGTAGATGGGAGCGGCCTGCCCTGACTCACGAGCGATACGCATGGTCAGCTTGCGTCCAGGATCTCGGTCACCTTGTCCGTCAGACCCTGCGCGATGTCGTCGGCCACACCCGTGCCGACGATCGCCACGATGATCAGCGCGACCAGAACGATCACACCGACATACTCGACAGCGCCCTGACCCTTGTCCCGACGGGCCTTCATGGCCGTGACGGTCGTGTTCGCCCAGGTGCCGACGTAGACCTTGGCGGCGGTGGCGGCCTTCAGCGTGATGTTCGACATGGTGTTCTCCTCCGGTGTCGGCCGGCCGTCTGCCGGCCGACTCGTACGAGTCTGTGATGTCGTTCGCGTCCCCGGCTTCCTCCCGGCCGGTGTCGCTGTCGACATGAGAAACGTACGCCGGGGAGATACCCCTCGCCATGGGCCTCAGGGCCCAACTACGGGCCCAACGGGGGGATTGGGCCCCGCGTGTGTGCTCAGCCATGGCCGCCCGCACCCCCTCGGGCGAGTCCGTGCCACAGGGCTATCGCCTCGCCGCGGCTGCCCGCGTTGAGCTTGGCGAAGATGCGGTTGATGTGGTTCTTCACGGTCTTCTGGCTGATGAAGCAGGCGGCGGCGATCTGCTGATTGGTCATGCCCGACGCGATCAGGTCCATGATCTCCACCTCCCGCTGGCTCAGTTCGGAGTACAGGCCCTCCACAGGCCCGTTCTGCTGCCCCTGAAGAGAATGTCCCACATTCGCTTGCGAAAGCAAAGACTCTGAAGAGGATTGCTGCGTACCCGATCCTCGGTCAACCTGCCTCGCCTGCACATACGTTGGCGGAAGATGGGGCGGATGCCCCTGCGTCGGGGCATGTGCTTGTGCAGATGGCTGGTCCGGTACCGCGGGCAGATAGCCAGGGCCGGTGAAGGCTGTTCCCAGGCCCTCCGGCAGACGCGCGCCCCCTTCGCCGGAGCCCGCCCCGGAACCCGCGCCACCGCCCCGTACGGTCGCCAGCAGCGCGCTGGAGGCCGAGTAGGTGAAGTGGGCCCGGCCCTGCTTCACATCCCGTACCGCGTGCACCAGTTGGTCGGCCGTGAACTCGCCGTGCACGAGATAGCCACCGGCGCCCAGCCGCAGCGCCTCGTGGACGATCTCGCTCTCGCGGCTGTACGTCATCATCATGACCGGTGCCAGCCGTACGAGATGCGGCAGCGCGGAGATCCCGTCGACGCCCGGCATTCTGACGTCCAGCAGGATGACGTCGGGGCGGTGCTGGACGGCCTGTTCGTACGCCTGGCGGCCGTCCGAGGCCTCCGCGACCACTTCGATGTCGTCACGCCCGGAGAGCAGGACGGTGAGCCCCGCCCGTACCACAGGGTTGTCGTCGGCGACCACGACGCGCATCGGCGGCGCGGCGGGCGGTTTCAGGGGGAAGTCCTCGGGGAGTGCTCCGGATGCCGCCGGCGGCGCGGCGACGGGGACCCCGGCGGTGTGTTCCGAGCTGAGCGGTGTGGCGTGCGAGGACGTGTGCTGCGATACATGGGACTGCTGTGTCCAGTGCTGCCCGGAACTGCTGGAGATGTCGTCCGGCATGGCTGCGGCCTCCTCTCAAGTGTGGGGTCGGATGGGTGCGGTGCGGGAGTGCGGTCGTGCTGGTCCCTCGGGGCCCGGTCGGTGTCAAGTGAGCTTCGGTGTCAATTGAGCTGTGGTGCGGGCTGGCCGGCCCACTGGCCCTCATGAGTAGGTCGCAGGGCGGTGAGCGGCAGTTCCAGCCGTACTTCCGTGCCCTTGGCGGCACGGCCCCGGCCGATGCGGATACGGGCCCCGATGGACGCGGCCCGCTCGACCATGCCGACCAGGCCGAAGTGGCCGGCCCGGCGCAGGTCTTCGAGGGTCGTGCCCGGCGGCAGGCCCGTGCCGTCGTCGTACACGCTGATACGGAGCACATCGCCGACGGCCCCCGCCGAGACCGTCACAAAGCTGGGGCGGGCGTGGCGCTGGGCGTTCTCCATGGCCTCGCTGGCGATGGTCAGCGCGTGCCGGGCCACTGCGTGCGGGACGGGCGGTACGACGACGGGGCTGAGCCGTCCGAAGGTCGCCTCGACACCGTGGCGGCGGGCGAAGTCCTCGGTACGGGAACGAAGTTCGGTCAGTACGTCGACCCCGCCGTCCAGCCCCGACTCGCGCCGCAGATCGGAGAGCAGCTCCCGGGATTCGGCGGCGGCGCGGCGTGCCGAGCGGGCGACCAGCTCCGCCTGGTGCTTGACGGTGAGCGGGTCCATCCGGTCCGCCGAGCCGGCCAGTCCGTCCGCCGCCATGGCGAGCCCGTGCAGGGTCTTGGCCACGGAGTCGTGCATCTCCCGGGCGAGCCTGGCCCGTTCCTCCTCGACGGCGCCGTGCACCGCGAGCCGGGCGCGGGCCTCGGTCAGGGCCTGACTGGCGGTGCCGAAGCCCAGCATCAGATTGCGCAGGGTGCTGCCGATCGCGCCCGCGATGACACACAGGCCCGGCAGCAGCAGCGCGTTGAACCCGGCCTCGGCCTCGCTGTTGACGGCGTACGCCGCGGCCACGATCAGGGACTGGAGTACGGCGAAGAACGCGGCACCGCGCCAGCCGTACACCAGGCCTGCGAGCAGCGGCGTGCAGATGGTGACATAGGCGAGTGTCGAGTCGGGGGACGCCGTGGCCAGCAGCAGCGAGCCGAAGAGCATGTCGGCGGCGAGCAGCACCGGGTGGCGCAGCAGGAAGGGCCCGAACCGCTCCCAGTCGCGCAGCAGGACGTACGACACCATGAAGGTGACGACCACGGCCGAGCCGACCAGCCAGATCGCGAGCCCCGGTGCCGTCCGGTTGAGGGCGAAGGGCGCCGCGAGGGCGATCATCGCCAGCCTGAACGCGAACACCTGACGACAGAGCGCCTGGAGGGCGTTCACCTGGATCGCCAGAGTCGGCACACGGGTCGGAGTGGAGCTGTCGGACGGGCGCGGGACATCGTTGCCGAAGCTGCCGGTGAGCGTGGCGATCCGCTGGGCCATGGTGGGTCACCTCCTGTTCGGGTCGTACGGTCTGCCGGGGTCCTGCGGTCTGTGCGGGGCGTACGGGCCTGTCACTGGCCGAGAATGTCCCCGAAGTCGACGCCCGAGCCGTAGTAGAAGCTGAGCACGATCAGGATCATGGTCGCCGGGAGCATGACCATGGTGACGACGAGCGTGGTCTTCGGAACGGCCTGCGCCGCCCTGCGCCGGGCGTTCTGCGAGTCGGCACGCCGCATGTCGTTGGCGATCTGGATCAGGGTGTCGACGATGGGCGCGCCCAGCTCCTCGCCCTGCTGGAGCGCGGTGACGAACATCGACACCTGCTCCGAGGCATTGCGCTTGCGGAGCTGCTCGAAGGCGTCCCGGCGGCTGACGCCCATGTCCATCTGGCGCAGGGTGATGCGGAGTTCGTCGGACCACGGCCCCTTGTACTTCTCGGCGACGCGCTCCAGGGCCTGGCGGAAACCGAGTCCGGCGGAGACGACGACGGCGAGCACATCGAGGAAGTCGGGCAGGGTGCGCTCGATGTCGTCCTTGCGCTTGCGGATATGGGCGCGGAGGATGACATCGGTCCACACCAGTCCGTACGCCAGGGCGACGATGGCGATGACCGGCTGTCCCCGTAGCAGCAGGGCGAACCCGGCCAGCACGCCGAGGAATCCGTAGACGGCGCGGCGGGCGGCGTAGCGGTCGACGGTCATACCGCCGGGGTTGCCCGCCATGTCGAGTCGGCGGCGCAGCGCGTCGACCCGCTTCGGGCCCATCATCCGGAGGATGTCGGGGGCCCAGCGCATACCGAGCCGGTCGATGCCCGATCCCACCGCGGTGGTACGGGTCGCGCCGACCTCCAGGGCGATCGCCAGGTCTCCGGGGAGCTTGGCGTCGGCGCGGTAGAGACGGACGCCGTGGAAGACGCCGTAGACGGCCAGTCCGAAGACGAGCGAGAGCAGCAGGCTCATGATCTCTCCCCCTTCTCAGACCTGGACCCGGGACATGCGCCGGATCAGGAAGAAACCGACGGCGTACATGCCGAAGGCCACGACGACCCCGGCCTGGCCCAGTACCGAGCCCGTCATCTTGTCCAGCGCCCCGGGCGCCATACCGTTGATCATCAGCAGGAAGCCGAGACCGAGCAGGGGGACCGCCAGTGAGGTGACCTTGATCTGGGAGAGCATCGTGGTGACCTCGCGCCGGGTCTCCTTGCGCTCCTCCAGCGTCTCGGTGAGGTTGCGCAGGGAGCTGACGACCTGGCCGCCGGCCCGGCTGGAGAGCACCAGGGTGGTGACGAGGACGACCAGCTCGCGCGAGGGCAGCCGGTCGGCGAGTTCGCTGAGGGCGTCGTCCATGGTCTGGCCGATGGCGAGTTCGTCGGCGACCCGGCGCAGTTCCTCGCCCGCGGGGTTGTCGAGTTCGTCGGCGGCCATGGCGAGGGCCGTGCGCAGGGCGAGTCCCGCCTGGGTGGCGTTGGCGAGGACACGGGTCAGCTCGGGCAACTGGTTGATGAAGGCCTCGGTACGCTTCGTCCGCTGCCAGTTGAGGAAGGCGTTGCCGCCCCACACACCGATCAGCGCGGCCAGCACCCCGAAGAAGGGCGCGAATATCGCGCCGATGACGAAGTACAGCGCGAGCAGCCCGGCCACCACGTACACGACGTACTCGCCGGGGGTGAGATCGAGGCCGGTGGCGGCGATCTTGCGCTCGATGCGCTTGCCCAGAGCGGTCGTACGGAGCTGGCGGTCGATGCCGGTGAAGCGCTGGCGGCGGCCGGTCGCGCCGGACGTCTGGCCCGTGTGGGTCATACGGTGGACGAGCGCCTGCCGCTGGGCCTTGCCCGACGAGTAGACGTGCACGCCGATGACGGCGAGCACACAGGTGAGCAGTGTGACGCCCATCGTCAGGAGCGGGAGATTATCCATGTCGTGCGGGGACCTTCTCGGTGGACGGGGAGTGGTTCGGGAGCGTGTGGGTGCGGTGGCGTCCGGGGGACGGGGTCTGCGTCATGCCGCGGACCTCCGTACGGACAGGTCCGCCTCGGACTCGGCGACCCCGAAGGCCGGCGGGACGGCTTCGCTCTTCAGATAGAGGCGCTCGGCGACCCGGCGGGGCACGGGGTAGTACTCGAACTTCCCGTGGATACGGCCGTCCGCGGCCATCGGTTCGGCGAGAAAGCGGCAGACCGAGACGATCCGGTACTCCTCGCGGCCGTGCGAGTCGACGATGGCGATCTCGGTGACGCGGCGGGAGCCGTCGGCGTGCCGGGTGAGCTGCACGATGACATCGACGGCGCTGTTGATCTGGTCCTTGATCGCCACGAACGGGATCTCGACCTCCGACATGGAGGCCAGGGTCTGGAGTCGCATCAGCGCGTCCTCGGCGCTGTTGGCGTGGACGGTCGCGAGCGAGCCGTCGTGACCGGTGGACATCGCCTGGAGCATGTCGAGGGTCTCACCGCCGCGGACCTCACCGACGATGATGCGGTCGGGGCGCATACGCAGCGAGTTGCGGACCAGGTCGCGGATGGTGACCTGGCCCTTGCCCTCGACGTTCGCGGGCCGGCTCTCCAGGGTGATCACATGGGACTGCTGGAGCTGGAGCTCGGCGGAGTCCTCGATGGTGACGATGCGCTCGCCTTCGGGGATCAGCCCGGACAGTGAGTTGAGCAGGGTGGTCTTGCCGGTGCCGGTGGCGCCGGAGACGATCACATTGAACTTGGCGCGCACCAGACCGGCCAGCAGGACCATCATCTGCTCGTCCAGCGAGCCGAGGCCGATCATCTCCTGGAGGCTGAAGGCCCTGGGGAAGCGCCGGATGGTGAGGATCGGGCCGGTCAGCGAGAGCGGCGGGATGATCACGTTGACACGCTCGCCGGACGGGAGCCGGGCGTCGACCATCGGATTCGCCTCGTCCACACGGCGGTTGACCGTGGAGACGATGCGTTCGATGGTCTGCATGAGCTGCTCGTTGGAGGTGAACCGCATCGGCAGCATCTCCAGCCGGCCGCCGCGCTCGACGAAGACCTGCTCGGCGCCGTTGACCATGATCTCGCTGATGGAGGCGTCTTCGAGCAGCGGCTCCAGGATGCCGAGGCCGAGGGCCTCGTCGACGACCCGGCGGATGAGCTGGGAGCGTTCGACGGTGGAGAGGACGGGCCCCTCCCGGCTGATGATGTGGCTGAGGACCCGCTCCAGGCGGGCCCGGCGCTCCGCCGCGGCGAGCGCGGACATCTCGGCGAGGTCGATCTCCTCCAGGAGCTTGGCGCGATAGACCCCGACGAGGTGACTCTCCTCGCTGTGCCCGTTCGTCGGCTCGGGGCTGTTGATGCGCGCCCGCAGGCTCATGTCCTCAACTCCCAGGTTCTGCTGGTGTGCTGGAGTGCTGGTCCGGTGTGTGGTGCGTATGTACGGCCGAAGGACCGCGGGTCGGGGGTCAGTCGAGGGGCATGGTGGTTCTCCTCTTGGCCTCGCCGAAGTCGAAGACGGGCAGCAGGGCCGGGATCTTGACCTTCGCGGTGACCTCGACCTCGTCGCCCGCCTCGGTCTTGTCGAACTCGGACCCGTCGGCCAGCCAGTCGCTCATCGCGGCCCTGCCCGCCTGCTCGTAGTTGGTGGTCGCCTCGTTGTACGACGCGGCACGCGCCGCCGCGCGCGAGGCCGTACCCGCCTGCTGGATGGCGTACGCGGCGATCCCGAGCTGGATCGCGGCGAGGGCGATGAAGAGCAGCAGGGTGATCACGCCGACGTATTCGAGGGCGGCCTGGCCCTGTTCGCGTGCGCCGCGGGCACCCCGTACGCCACCACGTATGCGGTGCTGTCCATGCTGTGTGCGCTGTGTGCGCTTCCGCATGAGCTTCGGCATGGTCAGCTCTCCCTCACGGCCGAGGCGTGTCCGGTGACCTCGACCGGGATGTCGAAGCCGGGGAAGAGGACGGGGATGTTGACCTCGACGTCCGCCGTGACCAGATCCCCGTCGGAGGGGGTGCAGTCCACGCGGCCGAGGGTCCAGGACCCGGGCAGGTCCTCCTGCGCGGCTTCCCTGCACGCCTCGTTGCGGGTGCCGGGCTCGGCGACGGTGGCCGCCCGTACCGCCTCGTCCGCCGCGTTCCCCGCGAGCGAGAACGTGTAGCCGACGAGTGCGGCCTGCCAGAGCAGGATGACCGTGCCCAGGATGATCGGGACGAGTCCGATGAACTCCACGGCCGCCTGGCCCCGGTCGTCGTACGGCCGGTCGCGCAGGCCGTTCACGCGCTCACGCCATCCGGCGTTTCTTCCTTGGACGTTCATGGTTCAACGTGCCCCCTCCGACGTGTGCCGGCTCATCAGTCCTGTGGCTTCGATCGTCCGCGAAGGACGCCGACCGATCCGCGGTCTCCTCTGAACTTGCCCTGTTTCTCGCCGCCTTCCGGCACCTTCACCAGACCCAGTTCGCCGGCCAGGCCCCACATCGCCTGCTTGACCACGGACTTGGACTCCAGGTCCTGCATGCGGCCCGCGTCCACCGCCGACTGGAGTTCCTTGAAGTTGGCCGGGATGACCACCCGGGAGACCTGGGTGCTGGTGATCCGTTCGATGAGGGGCGGCTGGATCTCGGTGTTCCTGTTGTAGCGGTTGACGACCGTCACCGTCTCCTCCGCCTTGCGGATCTGGAGCCGGTCCCAGAGGCGGACCATGCGCTTGGCGGCGCGCACCGACACCACGTCGGGGGTGGTCACCAGGAGGGTGGTGTCGGCCATCTCGATGGCGGCCGCGTTCGCGCTGTTCATCTGGGTGCCGCAGTCGACGATGACGACTTCGTACCGGTTGCGCAGAGCGCTGACGATCTGGCGTACGGAGCGTTCGTTGACCTCTTCGCCGCGCTCGCCCTCCCCCGGCGCCAGCAGCAGGCCCATGCCGCTGGGGTGGATGAAGACCGCGTCCTGGAGCACTCGGGGTGATATGTCCTGGATGGTGGAGAGGTCCACGATCGACCGGCGGAACTGCACATCGAGGTACGAGGCGACGTCCCCGGACTGGAGGTCCAGATCCACGAGCGCGGTGTTCATGCCGGACGCCTTGGCGGCCAGGGCGAGCTGCACCGCGATCAGGGTCGTACCGACCCCGCCCTTGGCGCCGCTGACCGTGACGACCGTACCGCCGGGGCCGGTGAACACCTCGGCGCCCTGGCCGAGATGGCGCCGTACCCCGACCGACCAGCCGGCCGCGGCCTGGACACGCTGGGCGAGTTCCTCGTACGACAGCGGGAGCCCGACCAGTCCGCGGGCGCCCGCGTCCATCGCGGCCGAGAACAGGCCGGGGCCCGCGTCCTTGGTCACCAGGATGACCCCGACGGCGGGGAACCGGAGGGCCACCTCCCGAATCAGTTCGAGTGCCGGTACCGGGCCGATCCGTTCATGGACCAGCACGACCTCCGGCAGTTCGTCGATCGACTCGGCCGCCAGCCGTCCCAGGGTGTCGATCAGCGAGGTCGAGTCACCGACCGGCGCGGCCGGCTCCGCGTCGGGAAGCTGGCTGAGCAGGGTGGTGATGGACCGCGCGGCGTCGGCGTCACCGACGACCGGGAGGATTCGGGTGGTCATCAGTCCTCACTTGTCCCCTTCTTCGGTTCTTCGGTCCCTCACTTGTCCCCTTCGAGGGTGTAGGTGCTCTCCCCCGGACGCAGCGTCGTCGGGCTGCCGTCGGCGAGGAGCGCGAGCCGTACGTGCTGGGCGAAGGACTCGGCGTACGCGACGCGCTGCGCGTCTTTGGTCTTCAGCGCGAAGGTGATGGGCACGGCCTGCCTGACCGCGCTGCGGTTCCTGTCGCCCTGGTCGGGTTCCAGCGCGGTGAGCCGGCCCACGTCGATGACCTTGGCGTTGGAGACGATGATCCGGGACTGGGCGCGGGCGCCGTCGTTCTCACCGGCGAAGGTGGCGAAGATATTGACCAGGTCGCCGGGGGTGATCTTGCCTGCGACTCCGGTCGCGGCGTCGATCATGATGGCGATCTCCTGCTCGTCGTTGGCGAGCGCGGGCCGCTTGACGATCATGTCGTCCTGGAGCAGCGAGCCCTTCTTGAGCTGGGTGACGGCGATCTTGCCGCTCACGACGGCCAGGTCGGTCACCGCGTTGTCCGAGAGCCACCGCTTCGGCATGGTGATCTTCTCGAACTGATTGGCCTGGAGCGCGGTGTACGGTGCCACGTCCTCTTTCAGCCGGTACGCGGCGACCTCGGGGCCGACCTTCGAATTCACGTCGCTGATCACCGAGAGAACACCGGCGAAGGCGGCGAAGGCGCAGAGCACCGAGAGCAGAAGGAGTATGACGCCGCGGCGTTGCCGTGAATTCATGGGCGGAACAACCTCGTTCGGAGATGTATGAGTACGAGTGCGTGGGCAGGAGCAGGAGTACGGAGTCGGAAGCGTTCGGGAGATCAGCCGGGGCCGGTGAGGCGGGCGATGTGCGGGTGCCGGACCGACGGGGCCTGACCGGCGGCGCCGCCACCGGCCGGATCCGCGCGGGGCCGCTGCCCGCTCCCGGGGTTATGACCCGCGCCGGATAGGCGCTCCCTGGTTCTGGACGCCGGTCGCGCGCCCGTGGTTCTCGGGCGGGTTGACGGGCGCCGAGCAGAATCCGCAGCGGTCACCTATCAGTTCGATACCGCACCAGGAACAGACCTCTCGCCGTACGGAGGAAACCAACTGATAGAGAACGGAGATGTCCGGCAGGAAGGCCGCGAACTCGATCATCTTGGAAGTTCCCCACCACCGAGGCGAATCGGAGGGAAGGGCGCTCTCCTGAATTCCCTGGACCCGCCAGGCGGGCGCCAGTGTCGAGGTCACCCAGTCCGACTGCAATTGCCCCTTTCCGACCATCAGTTGTGTACCGAAGTCCGGACCGGTGAGCTCACCGTTTCCGATCTTGATCAATTGAGGTTCCGGGTTGGCGAGGACACCGAACTGCGACCCCGGCACCCAGGACTTGGCATGGGACTTGAGGCTCACCGGCACCCGGTCGAGCTTGGTGACGGAGTTGAGCAGCGCCCCGGAGTAGATGTAGTGCGAGAGCAGCCGGGCCGCGGAGGCGACGATTCCGGCACTGAAGTCGCAGATCGACAACTGCCGCAACTGGCGCACCAGCACGGCCACGCCCAGCGGCGGCAGATCGAGCTTGAGCAGGGCGATCCGGTCGCTCTCCAGCATCGACCTGACCGTGTGCAGCCGCCGTTCGTGGGCGGCCGGGATGGAGGCCGGGTAGAGGCCGATCACATAGCCGTGCTGCTCCACGAGCACTTGCATGTCGGCGAGCGCCGCGTCCAGGGGCTGGGCGTCGGGCGACTGTAGCAGCGCCGCGGTGGGCGTCTGATGGTCCGTCGGTGGCAGCACCAGATCAGGACTGGTGACAGCAATCGCGGTCGGCACGCTGGTTCCCCGTTCAGCACCGGCCGTCGGCGTTCCGGCGACCGCGGTTCTCTCCTGCTCCGGGCTTCTGCCCCCGCACTTTATCCAGGACTCCCCGCACGGAGAACACCTCTCAGATACCGGTGACCCAACTTTGAGGTGGCAAGCACCGGCAAACTCGGGCGAAGCAGTCACCTGTTCACTCATGTTTCAATGAATATTCGAATCGATGGAATTTCGCCTCCAAACCCGATGGTTTGGGCCCGGGTTGGGCCCAGGGACCCACGCCCCGGCTCTGCCCGCGCTCGTACGCTCCCATTCCGATTCCGCGCGCGAAAGGCGCGCGGTCACCGAGGGGGACGGTCGGGATGAGACGGGAAACGGAGCGGGCCCCGGGCCTCTTCGGGCATCGGCGCGGGCATACGGGCCCGGGCCTGGGTCTGCGTCAGGTCCGGGGCGGCAGGCGCGACCGCGGTGTCACGGCCACCGAGTATGTCGGTGTGATCGTGGTGGTGGCGGCGGTCGCCGGCGCGATGGTCGGTACGGGTGTCGACGAGACCCTCGCCACCAATCTGCGCTGTCTGGTGAGCTTCAGCGGCCCGTGCACCGCAGGCGGCGGCACCGCTGACCAGGCACAGCCCAAGACCGACGCCGACTACGAGCCGCCGCTCTGCCAGATCTCCTCGGTCACCGACAAGGCGGGCGCGAAGGCGAAGGTCCTCTTCATCGAGTGGGGCGAGGAGTACGGCTTCCAGCAGACGACCTTCCAGGCCAACACCGATGTCAACAAGGACGGTACGGTCGACGCCAACGACCTGCAGGTGATGATGACCTTCACCGACGCCGCTTCCATAGCGGCCAAGAAGGACTGGAAACCGGGCGCGAAAATCGGCAAGTTCGGAGCCGACAAGGTCGAACTCGGCGCGGGGATCAAGGTCACCAACGGCGACACCTGGGTCTTCAACAGCGAGGCGGAGGCCGCCGCCTTCCGCGACGACATCGAATCGCTGAAGACGTACGAGCTGGCCAACCGCAACGCCAACGCGCGCGGCGGCGGTCTCGGCAACAGCATCCTCTATCTCTTCGGCAAGGGTCCGATGGCCGAGGAGGAGAAGCTCCGCAAGCGCATCGACGAGAAGCTCGGCAAGCGCCACATCAGCTACGGCAAGGTCGGCCTGGAGGCCAGCGCGGCCGGCGGGCTCAAGCTGTCGGCGGGCGACGAGAAGAAGCTGAGCGGCACCCTCGGCGGCAACTTCAAGTTCTCCCCCGAAGTGACCTGGACGGACAACGACTTCAAGGGCACCAAGGCGTACACGTACAGCGCGGCCATCGAGTACGGCGGCAAGGTCGGGTACGAGGCCGGGCCCCTCAGCGGCGAGTCCTCCGGCTCGGTCACCCGGACCGGCACGATCACCGTCACGCACGACAAGAAGACCGGCGAGCTGCTGCGGATCGACATGACCCGTACGGTCGAGAAGGGCGCCACCAAGGACGGCGCGAAGCTCGGCGGCGACAACGGCAAGAGCGGCGACGACAAGCGCGGCGGCAGCGGCGGTGCGAAGGGCGGCGACCAGAGCACCGGGATCGAGGTCGTCACCAACTCCGTCGTCATCCCGCCGGGCAGCGACGGCGACAAGCAGCGCCGTATCGCCCAGGAGTGGCTGGACGGCCACGGCGACAACGCCGCGCCCTTCACCTACATGTTCGACGACCACGCGCCGACGAAGCGGCCGGGCGCGGACGACCCGTTCGGACAGCTCCTGTTCGACGAGGGCCTGTCCAGCCGGACGACCTACACCGGCCAGACGAACGCGGCGGAGTACGGCTTCGAACTGAACCTGGGGCTGAGCCTGGGCTTCTCCGTCTCCACCGAGAAGAAGGAAGAGACCCTTGACCAGGCGGAGTTCCTCGGTGCGCCCCACGGGGACAGCCGCAGCTACCTCCCGTACAGCTACTGTGCGAACTGACCCCGGCGGCGACAGGAGCACACTCGTGATGATCAATGGAAAGACACCCCGGTGGCCTGCTCTGGCCGCCGCCGTCCTGCTGACGGCCGGGTGCGGTACGGGCACGGGCGCCGGGACCGTACCCGACGGCTGGAAGACACTGACGACCCCCACGGTCACGGTCGCGTACCCGCCCGCCTTCACCCCGCAGACCGACTCCGAGCGCAGCAAGTACAACGCGGCGGCCGCCACCCTCGCCGAAGGCGGCAGGTCCGTCGCGATCATCACCGTCCAGCTCGACTTCACCAACGCCGACTCGGTCGAGGAAGCGGCGATCGGCGCCGAGGCGGGCATCGCCCTCGGCTCGACCCTCGGCAAGCAGGAGGAGATCACGGTCGCCGGACCCGACGGCGACCAGGAGGCCCGGCGCGTCAACTTCGCCTTTACGGAGAAGGGCACCCGGTACCAGGGAGTGATCATCGCGGGACTCGACTCCGCCGAGAAGTCCTACGCGGTACGCATCGACGCGGCCAGAGGGAAGCTCGCCGACGGCGAGCTGAAGCGGATCATCGAGTCCATCACGGTCGAGTAGACGGGGTCCTGCGATGGAGATTCCCGGTGGTGACCTGCTCTTTCCGCTCGCCATGGCGCTGCTGTTCAGCTGGCTCGCGGTGCACTGCGTACGCCGGCTGGCGGCGATGGCACATGCGCTGCGGGCGGGCGGCCGGGCGCCAGGTGTCTGTATCCGGATCGAGACCGAACCGTACAACCGCTCCGACGCGGAGCGGCATGTCTTCTCCTTCCGCACCCCGGACGGGCGGACGGTCGAGTTCGAGGACCTGGCGGGCCGCGGGGTGAGGGTCGGCGACGAGGTGACGGTGGCGTACGACCCGGCCGGCCCGGAGCGGACCGCGACGGTCGCGGGTCCCGGCGGCTGGTCGCCGGTGCTGCGGTACGGACTGCTGGCGACGGGCTGCGGTCTGGCGGCGGCCGGGTTTACGGCGGTGTTCCTGTTCACGGCGATCTGAGCCGGGGCGGCCGGCATGACCGGCCGGCGCCGCCCCCTTCGCACCGCACATGTCCCAGGCAAGGCGATTCGAGGCACGGAGTTCTGATGCACGGCGATCTGTTCGGAGGCGAGGGGCGATGACGCGGTACGACTACCCGGGGGCGCGCGCCCAGCGGGACGAGGGGCGTGGGGCGCCGGTCTTCGCGCTCGTACGCGCCTGGGCGGCCGGCATCGTCGTCCTGGTCTCCGCGGAGTACCTCCAGGCCACGGTGGTCTACGGCCATCTCGCCTCGGACAGCAATCTGGAGACCTTCGGCGGCCGGCTGATGCTGATCCATGTCCCCAACGCCGTCTGCATAGCCCTGGCCGCCTGGGCGGCCGGCCGGGTCCACCGCGACCCCTTCCGCGACTCCTGGTTCCGGCACCTCCTGGCGACGTTCACCGTCCCGGTCGCGGCCCAGGGTCTGAACATGTCCCTCCAGTGGCAGGACCTGGCCGCCGAGGGCCTGTTGATGTCCAACGCGGTCCTGGCGGTGGGGTGCGTGACGGGGTACGCGGTGGACCGCCTCCAGGAGGACTGACCCGGGCTCTCCGTACGGCGCGGGGCCCGACGGCACAACGGGTCACGGCCGCCGCCCTGGTGAGGGCTCCGTCGTATACGACCTTCTGCCAGAGGTCTTGACAAGTCGATTGGTCTGGACCACCTTTACGCCCGACGGTGGCCACCGTTCCCCCTCTCGGTACCTCCATCCCCGAACCCCCACGGAGGCAGCAAGTGGAACGTGCACCAGGCGGCAGAGGTCGCATACGTACCTGGATCGGCGGCGTGGTGGCCGTGCTGGCCGCCGGGGCACTGAGTGTGACCGGGCTCTCCGGGAGCGCGCAGGCCGCCGACATCAATGTGGCCAGGAACGCGGGCTTCGAGTCCGGGCTCGCCAATTGGACCTGCTCCGCGGGCAGCGGGGCCACGGTCGGCTCCCCCGTCCACGCCGGCTCCGCCGCGCTGCGCGGCACGCCCGCCGGGCAGGACAACGCCAAGTGCGGGCAGGCCGTCGCCGTACAGCCCAACTCGACGTACACACTGAGCGCGTGGGTGCAGGGCGGGTACGTGTATCTCGGGGCCGAGGGGACCGGTACGACCGATGTGTCGACCTGGACCCCGGACAGCTCCGGCTGGAAGCAGCTCAGCACCACCTTCAGGACCGGCGCCGCCACCCGGTCCGTGACCGTCTACACCCACGGCTGGTACGGCCAGGCCCCCTACTACGCGGACGACTTCTCGGTCTTCGGCCCGGACGGCGGCGGGGGCACCGACCCCGGCCCGCAGATCCCCGGGGCGCCCGGCGGTCTCGCCGTCGGCTCCGTGACCTCGTCCTCGGTGACGCTCAACTGGAACGCGGTGTCCGGCGCGACCGGCTACAACGTCTACCGCTCCGGTACGAAGGTCCAGTCGGCCACCGGTACGTCGGCGACCGTGACGGGGCTGGCCGCGAACACCTCGTACGACTTCCAGGTCACCGCGACCAACGCGGCCGGCGAGTCGACGCGCTCCGCCACGGTCACCGGCAGGACCTCGCAGGGCGGCGGCAACCCGCCGCCGGGCCCCGCCGTGCCGAGGCACGCCCTGACCGGCTACTGGCAGAACTTCAACAACGGCGCCACGGTCCAGAAGCTCCGGGACGTCCAGTCGCAGTACGACATCATCGCGGTGTCGTTCGCCGACGCGACGGCCACGCCCGGCCAGATCACCTTCAACCTCGACCCGGCCGTCGGCTACGGATCGGTGGCCGACTTCAAGGCGGACATCGCCGCCAAGAAGGCCGCGGGCAAGTCGGTGATCATCTCGGTCGGCGGTGAGAAGGGCAATGTCACCATCAACAGTGACGCCTCCGCGACCGCCTTCGCCGACAGCACCTACGCGCTGATGCAGGAGTACGGCTTCAGCGGCGTCGACATCGACCTCGAACACGGCATCAACTCGACGTACCTGACCAAGGCCCTGCGGCAGCTCTCCGCGAAGGCCGGCAGCGGTCTGGTGCTGACGATGGCGCCGCAGACGATCGACATGCAGTCGACGGCGGGCGAGTACTTCAAGACGGCGCTCAACGTGAAGGACATCCTCACCGTCGTCAATATGCAGTACTACAACAGCGGTTCGATGCTCGGCTGCGACGGCAAGGTCTACTCGCAGGGCTCGGTGGACTTCCTCACCGCGCTGGCCTGCATCCAGCTCGAAGGCGGCCTCGACCCGTCGCAGGTCGGTCTCGGGGTGCCCGCCTCGACCCGGGGCGCGGGCAGCGGCTATGTCGACCCGTCCATCGTGAAGAACGCGCTGGACTGCCTGGCCCGCGGCACCAACTGCGGTTCCTTCAAGCCCTCCAGGACCTACCCGGGCATCCGTGGCGCCATGACCTGGTCCACCAACTGGGACGCGACGGCGGGCAACGCCTGGTCCAACGCGGTCGGCCCGCACGTCCACGCCCTGCCGTAGCGCCTCCGTACCACCCCGTACCACCCCCGACCCCCCACAGGGCCGGCAGCGCCGTCGAACCCCACCCGACGGCGCTGCCGTGTGTCCGGCCCCGGTACCGGCGGAAACGCCGAGCCGGCCACCGCTACCAGGGAAGGTCCCGTACCTGCTGCACGCACAGCACGACGAACAGCAGCCCGGCCGCCGCGAGCATCACATTGCTCAGCACACCGTTGCGCCACTGCGCCGGGGTACGGGACGAGTTGAGCAGCCAGATCAGGGTGAGCGCCAGGAACGGCATGAAGAACGCGCCCAGCACCCCGTACACCACCACCAGTCCGAACGGCTGGTCCAGGAACAGCAGCGAGATCGGCGGAAAGGTCAGCCAGAGCAGATACGCGCGGAACGGCACCGAGCGCTCCCGCTCCCCGGCCGCGACCTCCGCCGCCGCCCCTTCGCCCGCCGCTCCGTCCACGGCAACCCCCACCCGCTCCTTGCGCAGCCGCTCCACGAAGTCGGCGAACATCAGGCTCACTCCGTGCCAGACGCCGATCAGCGAGGAGAAGGACGTGGCGAAGAAGCCGACCAGGAAGAGCTTGGCGGTGGCGGAGCCGAAGCGGTCCTCCAGGATCTCGCCGAGATCGATCAGGCCCCGGTCGCCCGAGGTGAGGGCGATCTGTGAGGAGTGCAGCAGCTCGGCGCCGATGATCAGCATGGCGATGACGAAGAGGCCGGTGGTGATGTAGGCGACGCGGTTGTCGAGGCGCATCACCTTCATCCAGCCGGAGTCGGTCCAGCCCTTGGCGTTGACCCAGTAGCCGTACGCGGCCATGGTGATCGTGCCGCCCACGCCGCCGATCAGCCCCAGGGTGTAGAGGAGCGATCCGTCCGGCAGGACCGGGGCGAGACCCGCGAAGGCGGCGCCGAGGTCGGGCGCGACGCGGATCGCCACGTACATCACCACGACGAACATCACGCCGATCAGGACCGTCATGGCCTTCTCGAAGACGGCGTACTGGTTGAACCAGACGAAGACCAGGCCGATCAGGCCGGTGATGACCGCCCAGGTCCGCAGCCCCGGGCCGTCCGGGAAGAGCGCGACGATGGGCAGGGCGCTGGAGGACATGGCCGTGGCGCCGTAGACGAAGCCCCAGACGAGTACGTATACGGCGAAGTAGACGGTCGTCCAGCGGCCGAGGCTGCGCCAGCCCTCGAAGAGGGTGCGACCGGTGGCGAGATGCCAGCGGCCCGCGGCCTCGGCGAGGGAGATCTTCACGACGCAGCCGATGACCGCCGCCCAGAGCAGGGTGTAGCCGAACTTGCTGCCCGCGATGAGGGTGGCGACCAGATCGCCCGCGCCGACGCCGGTCGCCGCGACGACGATCCCCGGGCCGATGTACTTCCAACTCGACTTACGGGGACGGGAGACGGCCCCGCTGGAGCCTGTGCCAGGGCCTGTGTCCGAGCCTGTGCCGGGGCCTGTGTCACGGCCGCCCGCCGTGCCCGCGCCTGTTGTGTCCGCTGTGTCCGCCATGCGTATCGTCGCCTCTCGCTCGGCCCCCCGCACGTGACGCACATCACCAAAGCGGGACGGCGGTGATCGCGCAAGAGCGCGTGCGCCCGATCACGGCAACAGGCCTGGCCGCGCCGGAGGTTGACGCCTGTGCGAGGGCGGACGAGCATGCGTGGTGTATTCCGGACCGGGTGTTCGGCCCGGCCGCCGCGGGAACGGTGCGGCGGCGCCACGCGTGTTATGCAGCGCACCCGGAATCAACGGGGGATCTGCGGGGGGAGCTTTGGCATGTCCGGGGTGAAGATCGAGCGGCTGGGCACGGACGATCCGGCGGCCCTGGGCCCGTACCGGATCATCGGCAGACTCGGCTCGGGCGGGATGGGCCGGATCTATCTCGCGCGCTCCGGCCGGCAGTTGGTGGCGGTCAAGACCCTGCTCGCCGAGGGGACCGTCAGCGCGGTCGACCGGCGCAGGTTCGCCCGCGAAGTGGCGCTGGCCCAGCGGGTCGACAACACGTACACGGCCCGGGTGCTGGACGCCGACGCCGGCGCGGAGCGGCCCTGGATGGCCATCGAGTACATCGCCGCGCCGTCCCTCGCCGAGCTGGTACGGCGGGTCGGGCAGCCGCCGGCCTCCGCGGTGCGATGGGTGGGGGCGGGAGTGGCCGCCGCGCTGGTCGCGCTGCACGGCGAGGGCATCGTCCACCGTGACATCAAGCCGCCGAACGTCCTGCTGCCGCTGGACGGGCCGCGCGTCATCGACTTCGGGATCTCCCATGCCAGCGACATCACCAGGACCAGCCTGACGCTGGGCACGATCGCGTTCACCTCGCCCGAGCAGGCCAGGGGCGAGAAGTCCACGGCGGCCTCGGACGTCTACTCGCTGGGCGCGACGCTCTTCCATCTCGCGGTCGGCAGGCCTCCGTACGCCAGTGACGGCGACACACTGGGGCTGCTGGCGCGGGTGGCCAGGGGCGAGCTGGACCTGAACGGGCTGCCGCGCGAACTGCACCAGCTCATCAGGCCCTGTCTGGCGGCGGACCCGGCGGCCAGGCCCCGGCCGGACGATGTGCTGGCGCAGTTCAAGGCGGCGCTGGTGGGACTGCCGGTGTCGGACAGCGGGAGCCGGTGGCTGCCGCCGCGCTGGACGGCGCTGATCCAGGAGTACGACCAGCAGGCGCGGGCACTGCGGGAGGGCCCGGCGGCGTCGGGGCCCGGTGTGGACCCGGAGGCGCCGACGGCCGACCAGCGTACGAAGGGGGTACAGGCCCCGAACCCGACCCGCGAGTACACCGACGCCCGCCCGGCGGAACCCGATCAGGCGGCACGGGCGGCACAGGCAGCGCAAGCCGCACAGGCAGCACAAGCCGCGCGCGCCGAGCAGGCGGCACGGGCCGAGCGCGAGAACGCCGACCGGGCGCGGGCCGCGCGCGAGCGCGCGCAGCGGGAACAGGGCGGGCGCAGCGCCGAAGAAGACCGTATCGAGGCCAGGCTGGCCGAGCTGAAGGCCGAACTGGACGGCTCCGCGAAGAAAAAGAAGGACAAGCCCGGACAGGCGGAGGCACCGAAGGCGCCCAAGGCCGACGGCCGGGCCCGGGCATCGGGGGCCGGACAGCGTCCAGCAGGTGGAAGGCACCCGGCGGGCGGGCAGGGCGGTGGAGCCGCGCCGCGCGCCTCCGCCGGAGCAGCGGCCCGGCCGACGCCCCCCGCCACGACCCCCTCGAAAGCCAAGAAGTCCTCCGGCGCCGGGGTGCTCTTCCTTGTCGTCGCCCTGGTCGTCGTCTTCGTCTGGCGTCCCTGGGACGGCGACTCGTCGAGCTCGTCGTCCGGCGGCTCGTCGAGCGGCGGAAATTCGTACAGGGGAAGTTCCTCGTACCCCACCGACGCCGCGTCCACGCCCACCCCCAGCGGTACCGACCTCGCCTTCCGTGCCGTACGGACGGGGGACTGCGTCAGCTCGCACGACGACGGCTTCGACCGCTGGAGCGACGCCGTGCCGAAGCGGGTGGCCTGCTCGGCGCCCGAGGCGTACAACAGGGTCGATCTGGCCGTCTCCGGCTCGACGCCTTCGAGCTGCGACGGCGGTGACGAGCAGCAGGTCTGGGCCAACCGGGGCGACGACGGGGTGACCACCACCCTCTGTCTGTCCCGCAAATACGCGCCGGGCCAGTGCTTCGTCGCCAAGAAGGACGGCGACCGTGTCGGCGCCGGCCGCCTCCAGACCGTCTGGAACTGCGGCGCCGGCACGGTGCCCAAGGGCTACGCGTACATCATGCAGATCACGGGCTATTACTCGATGCCGTCGGACGGCAGCGACCCCAACTGCCCGGACTACTGGTGGGAAGTGGACGACGAAGAGAACTACGTCTGCGCGAAGGTCACGTCCTGACCGCCACCGGCATCCGTAACAGCGGCACCCGTAGGACCGCGCCAGCCATGAAGCCTGCTAGATCACCAGGCTCAGCAGCGCCGCCACCACGAAGCCCGCCACCGACAGGACCGTCTCCAGCACCGTCCAGGACTTCAGGGTGTCGCGCTCCGAGATGCCGAAGTACTTCGCGACCATCCAGAACCCGCCGTCGTTGACATGCGAGGCGAAGATCGAGCCCGCCGAGATCGCCATGATGACCAGGGCGAGATGCGCCTGCGAGTAGCCGTGCCCCTCGACCAGCGGTACGACGATGCCCGCGGTGGTGACGATCGCGACGGTCGCGGAGCCCTGGGCCACCCGCAGCACCACGGAGATCAGCCAGGCCAGCAGGATCACCGGCAGACCCACGTCGTTGAAGGTGTCGGCGAGGGCGTCCGCGATACCGCTGCCCTTGAGGACCGCGCCGAAGACCCCGCCCGCGCCGACGACCAGCAGGATGTTGCCGACCGGCTTGAGGGAGGCGGTGGAGACCCGCTCCAGCGAGCCGCGCGACCAGCCCCGGCGCAGCCCCAGCAGGTAGTACGCGAGGAGCAGCGCGATCGTCAGCGCCACGAACGGGTGCCCGAAGAACTCGATCAACGAGCGGACGGAGTGGGGTATCCCCTGCTCGGAGCCTGTCGGAGAGCTTGAGGAAGGGTCGAACGCCACGGACGAGAAGGTCGCGAGCAGGATCAGCACCAGCGGGGTACCGATGATGGCGAGGACCGTCCCCAGTGACACGGGCCGCTCGGGCGGGGTGACTCCGGAGGCCGACTGCTCGGCGGCGACGGCGGCCTTGGCCTCGGCCGCGGCCTCGACCATGTCCCGCGGCACCTCGACGAACAGCCGCCTGCCGATCCACGCGGCGTACACCCACGCGGCGAGTACGGCCGGAACACCGACGACGATGCCCATCAGGATGACCCAGCCCAGATCCACCCCGAACAGCCCGGCCGCGGCGACCGGTCCCGGGTGCGGGGGCAGGAAGGCATGGGTCATGGAGAGCCCGGCCAGCAGCGGCATCGCGTACAGCACGACCGACTTGCCCGAGCGCTTGGCCGCCGCGTACACGATCGGCGCGAGTACGAAGATGCCGACGTCGAAGAAGACCGGGACACCGAAGACGACACCGGTCACGCCCATGGCGAGCGGGGCGCGCTTCTCGCCGAAGAGGTTCAGCAGCCGGGTGCTCAACACCTCGGCGCCGCCCGACACTTCGAGGATCGCGCCGAGCATGGTGCCGAGCCCGATGATGATCGCGACATGGCCGAGGATGCCGCCCATGCCTGTCTCGATCATGGAGACGGCGGCGGACTTCTGAACCGTGCCGAAGAGTTCGGTGACCGAGAGCCCGGCGCCGAGGCCGACGGCTATGGAGACAGCGAGGAGGGCCACGAAGGGCTGGAGCCTGACCTTGATGATCAGGAAGAGCAGCAGGGCGATACCGAGGGCAGCGATGGTCAGCAGCCCGGCGGTGCCGTCGATGAGGAGCAGGAGACCACCGGTGTGGGGAGGCGTCTCGGGTGGCGCGTCGGCGGCAAGGTACATGGGGGGACCTCTGTTCGGACGGTTCGGCGCATGACGGTTCAGCAGTCGGCGGTTCGGCGGATGGCTGTTCAGCGGATGTAAGGGCATGCGGCGGGGGTGTGCGGGGGCATGGGGTATCGCGGTACGGCGCCGCGGGGGCGATCGCCGTACCGGCTTCGGACGGGTTTCAGCGGGGGGGTGAGCGTGCTCACTCGGGGGGCACTCGGCCCCGGGGCGGCTCTCAGCCGAGGACGGCGAGCGCGTCGATCTCGATCAGCAGCCCCTTGGGCAGGCCGACATAGACCGTCGTACGCGCGGCGGGGGCCTCCTTGAGCCCCTGCTCCTCGAAGTACGCGTTGTAGATCGCGTTCATCTCGGCGAAGTGGTCCACGTCCGTGAGGTAGACGCGCATCATCATCACGTCGTCCCAGCTCGCGCCGCCCTCCTCCAGGATCGCCCGGACATTGGCGAAGGTCTGGAGGGTCTGCTCGCGCAGGGTCGGCCCGGCGACCGTGGGCGGCTGCCCCTCGACGGCCGGCAGAAAGCCGACCTGGCCCGCGACCTGGAGGATGTTCCCCTTGCGGACGCCGTGCGAGAACTTGGCGGGCGGAGCGGTGTGGGTCGCGGGTGTGAGGGCGGTCTTCTCGGTACCGGTCTTCTCGGTCATACGGCACTCATCCTTCGGAGGCGTCCTTGACGGGGACGGGGACGGGGACAGGGGCGGAAGCAGGGACAGGGGCGGGTGCACTGCCGGAGTACTCCCGGCTGATGGCGTCCGCGGTACGGCGTACCAACGGAAGCAGGGTGAGGAGTTCCTCGGCGGTGACCACGACATTCGGCGCGGACACCGACATGGCCGCGACAACCCGGCCGTCCGTCCCGCGGATGGGCGCGCCGACGCAGTTGATGGACTCCTCGTGGCCACCGAGATCGGTGGCCCAGCCCTGTTCGCGCACGGCCGCCAGTTCCTTCAGGAAGGCGCCGGCGTTGGGCGTCGAACGGGACGTGTACGCGGGATAGTCGAGCTTCTCCGCGACGGCACGGCGCTCGGGTTCGGGCAGATCGGCGAGCAGCAGCTTGGCCACCGCGGCGACGGTGATCGCGACGGGCTTGCCGATCCGTGAGTACATACGGACCGGGTAGCGGCTCTCGACCTTGTCGATGTAGAGGACCTCGTTCTCCTCGTACACGGCGAGGTGGACGGTGTGCCCGATCTGCTCGTTGAGCGCGGTGAGATGCGGGTGCGCGATCTCCCGTACGTCCAGGTTCTCGACGGCTTCCTGCGCGAGCGCGAACAGGCGCGCGCCGAGACGGTAGCGCTGGTCCTGCTGGCGGTGGACGAGCCCGTGCTCATGGAGCGTACGGAGCAGCCGCAGCGCGGTGGACTTGTGCACGCCGAGCCGGTCGGCGACCTGCCCGAGATCGGCGGGCCCCTGGGCGAGCAGCGGAAGGATGCTCAGCGCGCGGTCGACGGTCTGGCTCATGGGGTGCGTACCTCCTGCTCCGTGGCCTCCGTCCAGCCGGGGCCGAGACGAAGTCTCCCCCACGCGCCGTCGTCGAGGTCCGCGAGCCGGTCGGCGTACGCGCGGGACGGCGGCGCACCGAGATCGCCGGGGACGGTGAGGGCGGCGGCGGCCATGAGATGCCCGTGCCGCAGCCGGGCGACGGGGGGCAGACCGCGCAGGGTGGCGGACAGGAACCCGGCGGCGAAGGCGTCGCCGGCGCCGACGTGCGCGACGACATCGACATGGAGGGAGGGTACGGAGACGACAAGGTCGGGTGCGGTGGCGGTACGGTCCGGCTCACGGGAGCCGTCCGGCTCGCGGGTGTACAGCGTCGCGCCCGCGCCGCCGTGTTTGACGACCAGGGCGCGCGGTTCCGGGAGCGCGGCGCGGATCGCGGCCGGGCCGTGCAGGTCCCATGCCTCGGCCGCCTCGTCCTCGCCGACGAACACCAGATCGGCACCGCGCGCCAGGTCCAGCAGAACGCGGGCGCCCGAGGAACCCGCGGAGGAGCCACGCCACAGGCCCGGACGGTGGTTGACGTCGAAGGAGACCAGCGGCCGGCCGGGGGCACGGGTGGTCAGCTCGCGCATCAGCGCCAGACAGCCGTCCGAGAGCGCGGCGGTGATCCCGGACAGATGCAGAACGGCGCCCGACCACAGATCCCCGGGCACCATGTTCCCCGGCGACATCGCGGAGGCGGCGGAACCGGCCCGGTAGTAGACGACCTCGTGCGCGTCGGTGGCACGGTCCGTGGCCGTGCGGAAGTAGATACCGGTCGGGCGGTCCGGGTCCCGGCGGACACGCGAGGTGTCGACGCCGTACGCGGCGACCGTGTCCACGAGGTGGTCGCCGAAGCCGTCGGCGCCGACCCGGCTGACCCAGCGCACCCGGTGCCCGGCCGCCGCGAGCGCGCAGGCGACATTGGACTCGGCGCCGCCGATCGTACGGTCGAAGGAGGGCACGTCCCCGAGCGGTCCCGGCCGGGTGGGCAGGAAGGTGACCATGGACTCACCGAGGCAGACGACGTCCGTGTCCACGGCTCCGGTCACGGTGGGACTCCTCGTCGCTCGTCCCGCCGCCGGGGCTGACGGGTGATGTTGACGGGGTCACCATTGACCCGCTGACGCTCGGATGTTAGACAGCGGGGAGCGAAATGCGCAATGGCCGTTGCAAGCATCGCAATGCCTGCCCGGACCGCGCTGTCTGCACCAACCGCACGGCCCGCACCGACCGCACCAACCGCACTGCCCCGCACCGACCGCCCGGACACTGCCGGACCCAGCACACCGGACCCAGCACAAGGGGAGGCCCCCGATGCCCGCCGACCGCGCCACGGAACAGCAAGGCCGAGGAACGGACCCGCTCCCGCAGCCCGGGGCGCGCGCCCTCGGCCCCCGGCCCGTCGACCCCAGGCTCGCGAACGAACTGGTCGACCATCGCTTCAAGGGGCTTCCCCGGACGCCGAAGGGCTCACCGTCGCCGCGCTCGCCGGTCAGCGGCGGTCGCTGTTCACCGGGGGGTTCACCACCCCCGTTCTCGCGCTCTCGGCCGAGTCCGTCGAGCACAATCTCGCTCTCCTGGAGTCGTACTCCGCCCGGCACGGGCTCGCCTTCGCGCCGCACGGCAAGACCTCCATGTCCCCGCAGCTCTTCGCGCGCCAGCTCGACCACGGCGCCTGGGGCATCACCGCCGCGGTCCCCCACCAGGTGCGGGTCTACCGGGCGTTCGGGATCCAGCGGATCTTCCTCGCCAACGAGCTGGTCGACGCGGCCGCCCTGCGCTGGCTCGCCGGCGAGCTGGACCGGGACCCGGGCTTCCGCCTCATCTGCTACGCCGACTCCGTACGCGGTGTCGAGCTGATGGACGAGGCGCTGTGCGCGGCCGGCGCGGCCCGCCCGGTGGAGGTCGTGGTCGAACTGGGCGCGGGCGAGGGTGCCCGTACCGGAGCCCGTACGGAGGCCGAGTGCGCCGCCGTCGCCGACGCCGTCGCCGCCGCGCCCACCCTGCGGCTGGTCGGAGTCGCCGGGTACGAGGGCGAGGTGCCCGCGGCCGACGGCGACACCGTCCGTGCCTGGCTGCGCCGACTGGTCGCGCTGGCGGCCGACTTCGACAAGGCGGGCCGGTTCGCCGAAGCCCCCGCCGACACGAACGCCACCGGCACCGCCACGGCCACCGGCACCGGCACCGAAGCCACCACGCCCGAGGCGCCCTCACCCTCCGACATCGTCATCAGCGCCGGCGGCAGCGCCTGGTTCGACGCCGTCGCCGATGTCTTCGCCGAGATCCCGCCGCTCTCCCGCCCCGTACTGAAACTCCTCCGCTCCGGCGCGTACATCTCCCACGACGACGGCCACTACCGCCACCTCACCCCCTTCAACCGCGTCCCCGAAGAGGGCGCCCTCCAGCCCGCGTTCCGGCTCTGGGCCCAGGTCGTCTCGCGCCCCTCCCCCGCCCAGGCCTTCGTCAACGCGGGCAAGCGGGACGCGGCGTACGACCTCGATCTGCCCGAGGCACAGGTCGTACGGGACGGCCGCACCGGCGAGATCCGCCCGGCCACCGGTATCGCCGTCACCGGTCTGTCCGACCAGCACGGCTGGCTGACCACCACGCCGGACGCGGACCTCGAAGTCGGGGACTGGGTCGGGATGGGGCTCTCGCACCCGTGCACGTCGTTCGACAAGTGGCAGCTCATCCCGCTGGTGGAGGCAGACGGCACGGTCACGGACCTCGTCCGCACCTTCTTCTGAGAGGCCGGTCATGGATCTCGTCATCCGGGACGCGCGGGTCGTCGACGGCACGGGCGGCCCGTCGTACCGCGCCGACGTCGGTATCACCGACGGGCGTGTCGGCGCCATCCGCAAGGAGTCCGACAGGGACGGCCGGCTCAGCGGCGCGCGGGTCCTCGACGCCGACGGCCTCGCCCTCTCCCCCGGCTTCATCGACATGCACGCGCACAGCGATCTCGCGCTGCTGCGCGACCCCGACCACTCGGCGAAGGCCGCGCAGGGCGTGACCCTCGAAGTCATCGGCCAGGATGGGCTCTCGTACGCGCCGGTCGACGACAGAACCCTCGCGCAGATTCGGCGGACCATCGCCGGCTGGAACGGCGGAGCGCCCGGCGACACGGGCGTCGACTTCGACTGGCGTACGGTCGGCGAGTATCTGGACCGGCTCGACCACGGCTTCGACGGCCGGGGCATCGCGGTCAACGCCGCGTACCTGGTCCCGCAGGGCACCGTCCGTATGCACGCGGTCGGCTGGGACGACCGGCCCGCGACCGACGCCGAACTCGCCGAAATGAAGCGGCTGGTGGCCGAGTCACTGGAGCAGGGCGCGGTCGGCATGTCCTCCGGGCTGACCTACACGCCCGGGATGTACGCGGACGATTCCGAACTCACCGAGCTGTGCCGGGTGGTGGCGGAGTACGGCGGCTACTACTGCCCGCACCACCGCTCGTACGGCGCCGGGGCGCTCCAGGCGTACGAGGAGATGGTGGCGGTCGCGCGCCGGGCGGGCTGCGCCCTCCATCTCGCCCACGCCACCATGAACTTCGGGGTGAACAAGGGCCGTGCGCCGGAGCTGCTGGCGCTGCTGGACCGGGCGCTGGAGGCGGGCGCGGACATCTCGCTCGACACATATCCGTACACCCCCGGCTGCACCACGCTCGTGGCGATGCTGCCGAGCTGGGCGAGCGAGGGCGGCCCGGACACGGTCCTGGAGCGGCTGCGGGACGAGGAGACGGCCGAGCGGATCCGCCACCACCTGGAGGTCGTCGGCTCGGACGGGTGCCACGGTGTGCCCATCGAGTGGGACACGATCGAGATCTCCGGTGTCTCGGCGCCGGGGCTCGCGGACCATGTGGGCCGTACGGTCGCGGAGTCGGGCCGCGCGCGCGGCGAGGCACCGTGGGCGACGGCCCGCAGGCTGCTGGTCGAGGACCGGCTGGGCCCGACGATCCTCCAGCACGTCGGCCATGAGGAGAACGTCCGCGCGATCATGCGCCACCGGGTGCACACCGGCGGCAGCGACGGCATCCTCCAGGGCGCGAAGCCGCACCCGCGCGCGTACGGCACGTTCCCGCACTATCTGGGCCGGTACGTCCGTGAGCTGGGCGTCCTCTCCCTGGAGGAGTGCGTTTCCCACCTCACGGCCCGCCCCGCAGCCCGCCTCCGTCTGCCCGACCGGGGCCTGGTGGCCGAGGGCCACCACGCCGACCTGGTCCTCTTCGACCCCTCGACGGTGTCGTCCCCGGCCACCTTCGACTCCCCCGGGCCCGCCCGGAAGGCATCCCGTACGTCCTGATATCCGGCCGGTTCGTCATCGAGGACGGCCACCGCACGGACGTACTGGCGGGAAGGTCGGTACGAAGATCACCTCACCGCTGACCACCGGACGGGCCGGCCTGCCGCGCTCCCGGACGCCGGACGGGCTGACGTGACCCGTCCGGCGCTCGGAGGACACATCACAGCGTCCGACGCCGAGCAGGCGTCAGAAAGTCGGGGACGCGCTCCCGTCCAGGTCGCGCGCCTGCACGCCGGGCAGGTCGCCGAACCTGGCTTTGGCGTCCAAGGTCACCACTGTGCGGGCGGTCGCCGCCGCCGTGGCGGCGATGATGAGGTCGTGTGCCCCACGCGGCCTGCCCTCGCGCCGTACATGGGCGAGCAGACGGGCATGGGCGTGCGCCACATGGAGCGTGTATTCCTCCACCGGCACCAGCGCCAGGACGCCCTCGATGAACGCCTGCCGCCTCTCGCGGTGCTTTCCGTCGGCGAGTTCGACGCCCAACAGGAGTTCGGCGGCGGTCACCGCGGAGACGCAGACGTCGTCGTCGGACCGACGCAGCTCCGCCGCGAGGCTGACCTTGCCGCGTTCGGCAGCGATCAGGACGCCCGTGTCCAGGATCACTCGCTCCACGGATCCTCCGTGGTCAGCAGAGAACGGGTGCCCATGACGTCGCCCTCGAAGTCGTCGTCCAGCGTGCCCGCGAAACGGTCGAGGAGATCGGCGAGATCCGCGCCGTTGCCCGCCGGGGCCTGCGAGATCATCGCCAGGCGTCTGCCGCCGCGCGTGACTATCACGGTCTCGCCGTGCTCAGCCATGTCCAGAACGGCGGCGAAGTTCCGGGAGGCTTCGGTCGCGGTCATTACCTTCATGGAACCAAGGTATCTGATTCTCTGATTTCCAGCGGGTACGGGCTGGGCCGGGGCGCTGGCCAGCACCGGCCCGGCCGGCGCCCGCGACACAACGCGGTCAGGCCGAGGCCAGGCGCAGTGCCAGTGACGCGACCGCGAGGAGGAAGATCACCACCACCGGGGCGACCGCGTAGTCCTTCGCCCGGAGGTGGTAGACCGCCGCGCCGATGAAGTAGAGGATCACTCCGATCGCCGCCGCCACTCCGAGCGGGGCCAGCCAGAGGCCGATCAGCAGGCCCGCCGCGCCCGCTGCCTTGAGGGTGGCGAGGCGCGGGAACCAGGAGTCCGGGACGCCCAGTTTGGACATCGAGCCGACGATCGCCTCCTGCCGGGTGAACGTGGCGAAGGCGGAGCCCGTCAGGACGGCGGCGAGCAGGATGCCGACAACGGCGTAGGCGATGAACACGGATGACCCCTCGGACGGTGTGCGTGACAGCCCGCTGAAGGACCAGCAAGGCCACAGAGGGGGCCGCCGGTCGCGGGCCCCCGGCCCAACGTGCCGCAATCCGCCGCCCCGAGGAACGCCCGGCCGAGGCTAGTAGTGACAGGGCCACGCTCCGCCATGCCGTGGTCCCGGGCCCGCCCGGTACATTGCCTGGCGTGAGCGACAACGAGCTGGGCCTGTTCCTGCGCGCCCGCCGCGAGTCCGTCACTCCCGCCGAGGTCGGGCTCCCGGACGGCAGCCGGCGCCGTACCCCGGGGCTGCGCCGTTCCGAGCTGGCCACGCTCGCCGGGATCAGCGTCGAGTACCTCGCGCGGCTCGAACAGGGCCGGGACCACAATCCCTCCCCGCAGGTCATCACCGCCCTCGCCGACGCCCTCCGCCTCACCGCCGACGAGCGCTTCGCCCTGATGCACGCCGTCAAGTCGCTCAGCGGCACCCGCAAGCTCTGCCCCGGCGCGGGCCTGCCGCCGAACCGGACCGTACGCCCGACCCTGCGCGCCCTGCTCGACCGGCTGGAGCCCACCCCCGCCGTCCTGCTGAACCGGCTGACCGATGTGATCGCCTTCACCAGCGGGTACGAGCAGCTCGCCCGTCCGCTCGGGCTGCTGGACCCGGCCGCGCCCAACCTCGTACGGTTCCTGTTCACGGACCCCCGGGCCCGTACCGCCCACCCCGACTGGGCACGTGACGCGGACGACCTCGTCGCCCGGCTCAAGACCGGCTCCGTCTCCGACGACCATCTCGACGATCTCGTCGCGGAGCTGACCCTCACCGCGGGCGCCCCCTTCGCCGAGCGCTGGGCCGCCACCCTGCGGATGCCCGCGAGCCCCGCCGCCCGGCGGCTGCTGCACCCCGGCGCGGGCGAACTGCGGCTGCTCGACGAGACCCTGGAACTGCCCGGGGCCGAGGACCAGCGGCTGGTCGTCCACCTCCCGGCCGACGAGGCGACCGCCGCCGCGCTCGACAAGCTGACCGGCCGCCGCCCGGGCGCCCTCCGCGCCGTGGCGGGCTGATTCACGGGCTGATTCGCGGGCTGATTTCCGGCCGCACGCCTCGCCCTTTTCCGCCTCCCGGACTCCGCCGCCCGCCCCAGGGAATCCCCCGCACGGCTGACGTGTCCCAAAACACCACGCGGGCTCCGTTACGCGGCCGTAAGCTCGCGTACATGCAGGTCATCCAGTCGACGAAGCTCGCAAACGTCTGTTACGAGATCCGGGGCCCCGTCCTCGACGAGGCGACGCGGATGGAGGCGGCGGGCCAGCGCATCCTCAAGCTCAACACGGGCAATCCGGCCGCCTTCGGCTTCGAGTGCCCGCCCGAGATCCTCGAAGACGTCCTGCGCAACCTCGGCGACGCACACGGCTACGGCGACGCGAAGGGGCTGCTCTCCGCCCGGCGCGCGGTGATGCAGCACTACCAGACCAAGGGCATCGAGCTGGACGTCGAGGACATCTACCTCGGCAACGGTGTCTCCGAGCTGATCCAGATGTCGATGCAGGCGCTGCTCGACGACGGCGACGAGGTGCTCGTACCGGCCCCCGACTACCCCCTCTGGACCGCCTCCGTCTCCCTCGCCGGGGGCACGGCCGTGCACTACCGCTGCGACGAGCAGGCCGACTGGATGCCGGACCTCGCCGACATCGAGCGGAAGATCACCGACCGCACCAAGGCGCTCGTGATCATCAATCCGAACAACCCTACCGGCGCGGTGTACAGCGACGAGATGCTCACCGCCCTCACCGAGATCGCCCGCCGCCACCATCTCGTCGTCTGCTCCGACGAGATCTACGACCGGATCCTGTACGACGGCGCCACCCACACCCCCACCGCCGCCGTCGCCCCCGATCTGCTCACCCTCACCTTCAACGGGCTCTCGAAAAACTACCGGGTGGCCGGTTTCCGCTCCGGCTGGCTGGCGGTCTGCGGCCCCAAGGCGCATGCCGCCTCGTACATCGAGGGGCTGACGATCCTGGCGAACATGCGGCTGTGCGCCAATATGCCGTCCCAGCACGCGGTCGCCACCGCGCTCGGCGGCCGGCAGTCGATCCAGGAGCTGGTGCTGCCCGGGGGCCGGATCCTGGAGCAGCGGAACACCGCGTACGAGCTGCTCACCCGGATCCCCGGCGTGACCTGTGTGAAGCCCAAGGGCGCGCTGTATCTCTTCCCGCGGCTCGATCCGAAGGTCTTCAAGATCAAGGACGACCGGCAGATGGTGCTCGATCTGCTGCGGGCCGAGCGGATCATGGTGGTGCACGGTACGGGGTTCAACTGGCCGGAGCCGGACCACTTCCGGATCGTCACCCTGCCCGCCGTCCAGGACCTCACGGACGCGGTGACCCGGATCGGGAACTTCCTGGACGGGTACGCGCAGCCGTAGAGCCGGCGCGGACGGACGTACACCACCGGCGCGAACGGCGCGTACGGACGTACCCCTGTCCATATACCGGAAGCTCCCGGACCGTACTCAACTTTAGACTGAATCCAAGGTAGGATGGTCTCCTGACGATGCCAGGAGGCCATCCTCATGTACGAGCCGATCCGCGCGAAGTCGGTCCACACGATGGCCGACCGCGCCGACTTCCCCCACCGCAGCCGCGAGGAAGAGCTGAACATCCAGCTCGCGGGACATCTCTCCGCGCTGCTCACCGTCACGGACGAGCTGGGCCTCGAAGAGCCCGCCGAGTGCATCGCCCGGCAGATCGTACGGCTGCGCGGCACCCCGCCGACCCGCCATGCCGCGCTCACCGACGCCGACCCGGTCGCCCTGCACCGCCGCGCCCTCGCCCTCGCGGGCCGTGCGCTGGTGGTGGCCGCCTCGCGCGCCGACACCGCGGCGGCGATCCTCTCGGCCGAGCGCATGGACGCGCACACGGCCGCGCTGAACGAAACACCGCCCGCCACCGAACCCCCGGCCGCCGCCCAGGACCAGCGCCTGCTCGCCACCCGCTGACGGCGGCGCCCCTGCGATCGGCCGGGGCGCGAGGGGCGCCCACGGGACCGACACGAACCCCGCTCGTCCGCGTCATGAACGGTTGCCTCCGGTTCCTTTCCGGGATGGGCACTTCACCCTCCGTACACGCAACTCACCCCGGAATGTGGGTCTCCGCGAGCACCCTTTGGGCGTGAAACGCATCGTGGGAATCATCCTGGCGGTGCTGCTGATCGGCGGCGTGATAACAGCCGTCGTGGCAGGCCGAGAGAGCCAGGTATCAGACACGGCAACGAAGACCGTGCGGGGAGTCATCGGTTCGGAGAAGGCGGAGTTCTTCGCCGACCCGGATGTGGTCAAGGCGCTGGACGAGCACGGTTTCACCGTGAAGACGGAGACCTCCGGCTCCTGGGCCATGGAGGAACAGCTCACGCTCGAAGGAACCGACTTCGCCTTCCCCTCCTCCACGGCCCCGGCCGACGAGCTGGCCAAGAAGTTCAAGGTCCCGGGCACGCCTCTGCGGCCCTTCTACTCGCCGCTGGTGGTCGTCGCCCATCGCGCCGCCGCCCAGGTCCTGGCCGACAACGGCCTCGCCACCCTGGACGGCGAGTCCCGCGGCACCCTGCGGATGGGCCCGTATCTCGACGCCGCCGCCGAGCAGCGCACCTGGCAGCAGCTCAAGGGCACGGCCGGCCACGCCGAGCTGACCGGGACGGTCTTCATCACCAGCACCGACCCCAAGACCTCCAACTCGGGCGCGCTCTATCTCGCCGCCGCGTCCTTCGTCGCCAACGGCGGCAAGGTCGTCAGTGACGAGAAGGCGGTCGACCAGACGGCTCCGCTGCTCAAGCAGCTCACCGTGGTGCAGGGGTCCCAGCAGCCCAGCTCCGACGCGCCGTTCCGCGATTTCATCAGCGGGGTCGGGAATCCGCTCGTGCTGGTCTACGAGTCGCAGGTCGCCTCGGTGCTGCTGCAGAAGCAGGAGGTCGGGGACCTGGTGGTGCTCTACCCGGACACCACCGTCAACAGCGACCACACGCTCGTACCGTTCACCGACAACGGGCGGGCGCTCGGCGATCTGCTCACCACCGACAAGCGGCTGCGCGAGCTGGCGGTACGGCACGGCTTCCGCCCGCAGGGAGCCGCGGCCGAGTTCACCGCGGCCACCGCGCCGTACCAGGACTTCCTCAACCAGAAGCTGACCGGGGTCCGTCAGGCGCCCGTGCCCACCACGAGGTGGCTGCACTCGATGGCGCAACGGGCCCGGTCCTAGGGGGCGTCTTGGGCGTGTCCGCACGCCCCAGCGGCCGGCCGGCCCGGTCACAGCAGTTGATCTTGTCAAAGCCCCAGGGGGAAACCGAATGTCCACAGAGCAGAGCCCCGGCCCGGCCGGGTCGGAGCTGATCCTCACCCCGCCCGAACCCGTCGCCCCGGTCCGTACCGAGCAGGCCGCCGGACTGGTGCCGCTGGACGACTCCGTACGCGAGGAGATGACGCGGCGCGCCACGGAGTACGTCGGCTCGCTCGCCGCGATCGACTCCCGTTCACCCGAATTCACCACCCGTATCGGCGAGATCGCCAACCTGGGATCCGGTGAGATCCGCAACGCGGCCCAGCAGTCCAACCGGATGCTGGACCGTACGATCCACTCGCTGTCCTCCGGCGGCGAGGACGCCCAGTCCCGGGTCTCGAACTCGCTGGTCGAGCTGCGCCGTACGGTCGAGGACCTGGACCCGCGCGACATGCCGGGCAAGGGGGCCCGCCGGTTCCTGTCGAAGCTGCCCGGCGGCAACAAGCTGCGCGATCACGCCGCCAAGTACGCCTCCTCGCAGGGCACCCTGAACAAGATCGTGAGTTCGCTCAGGGGCGGGCAGGACGAACTCCGGCGCGACAACGCCGCGCTGCACACCGAGCGGACGCGCCTGTGGGAGACCATGGGCAAGCTCCAGGAGTACACGGTGCTGACCTCGGCACTGGACACGGCGGTCGAGGAGCGCATCACCTCGCTCGGACTCACCGACCCCGCGCAGGCGGACGCGCTGCGCGCCGATGTGCTCTTCCCGGTCCGGCAGAAGCACCAGGACCTGCTCACCCAGCTCGCGGTGTGCGCACAGGGCTATCTCGCGATGGATGTCGTACGGCGCAACAACGAAGAGCTGATCAAGGGCGTCGACCGGGCCGCGACCACCACGGTCTCGGCACTGCGGATCGCGGTGATGCTCTCCTCGGCGCTGGAGAACCAGCGCAAGGTGACCGAGCAGGTGAATGTGCTGCGCTCGACGACCGAGGACCTGATCCGCGGCAACGCGGAGATGCTCGCCACCCAGAGCGGCGAGATCCAGCGCATCGCGGCGGATCCGGCGGTGGGGGCGGAGACGCTGCGGTCGGCGTTCCAGCAGATCTACCGGACGCTGGACGCGATCGACACGTACAAGATCCAGGCGACGGAGTCGATGGCGTCGACGGTGGAGTCGCTGACGGCGGAACTCCAGAGCGCCAGCACGTATTTGGAGCGGACCCGGTCGGCGGGCGCGCTGGAAGGGGGCCCGCGATGAGACGGAAGCTGACCGGGACGGCCATGGCGGTGGCGCTGCTGGCCGTCACGGCGTGCACAGGCGGGGCGGGGGGTGACGATGCCGCGAAGGACCCCGGTTCCGGTGCGGACACCTCGTACCACAAGGGCACCCTGCGTGTGCTCGCCTCCAGTGAACTCTCCGACATGCAGGGCGTGCTGGACCAGGCCGAGCAGAAGACCGGGGTGAAGGTACAGCCCACCTGGACGGGCACCCTGGACGCCGCCGAACTGATCGCCTCCGGCAAGGCCGACGGCAAGTACGACGCGGTGTGGCTGTCCTCGAACGACTATCTGCGGCTCGACCCCGGTGCCGGTGAGCGCATCACCAACGAGACCCCGATCATGTCCTCGCCCGTCGCGCTCGGGGTGAAGGCCGCGACCGTGCAGCGGCTCGGCTGGCAGCCGGACCAGGTCACCTGGTCGCAGGTGCACCAGGCGGTGGTGGCCGGGAAGCTGACGTACGGGATGACCGACCCCGTACGTTCCAACTCCGGTTTCTCTGCGCTGATCTCGGTCGCCTCGGGCCTCTCGGGCGCGCAGTCCGCGCTCACGGACGCCGATGTGAACCGGGCGAAGGGCAAGCTGAAGGAGTTCTTCACCGGGCAGAAGCTCACCTCCGGTTCGTCCGGGTGGCTGGCCACGGCGTACACCCGGCGCGGCAGCGTCGACGCGCTCGTGAACTACGAGTCGGTGCTGCTGTCCATGAACCGGGACAGCGACACCGGACTGACCGTGATCCGCCCCAAGGACGGGGTGGTGACCGCGGACTATCCGTTCACGCTGCTGACCTCGGCGCCGCAGGACGCGCGCGAGTCGGGCCAGGCGCTCACCTCGTATCTGCGCAGCCCGGAGGCGCAGCAGGCGCTCACCGAGCAGACGTTCCGGCGCCCTGTCGTCCCGTCGGTGCGGCCGGCCGCGGGTCTGGCCACGGACAAGCGGCGCGAACTGCCCTTCCCCGGCTCGCGGTCGGTCGCGGACGGGCTGCTCAACTCGTACGAGAACCAGCTCCGGCGTCCGTCCCGCACCGTGTACGTGCTCGACACCTCGGGCTCGATGCAGGGCGAGCGGCTGGCGCGGCTGAAGGACGCGCTGGCGGGGCTGACCGGTACGGACGAGTCGGCGACCGGGGAGCGCTTCCGGGACCGGGAGGAGGTGACGCTGATGCCGTTCGGCTCCGAGGTGAAGCAGGTCCGGACGCATACAGTGGATCCGGGGAACCGGGGGGCGGCGCTGGACGGGATACGGGCGGACGCGAAGGGGCTGTCGGCGTCGGGGAACACGGCGATCTACAGCAGCTTGCGGGAGGCGTACTCGCATCTCGGCGGGGGCGGCTCGGACGCGTTCACCTCCATCGTGCTGATGACGGACGGCGAGAACACGGCCGGCTCGAAGGCCGCCGAGTTCGACAGCTTCTACGCGGGGCTGCCCGAGGACGGGCGCGCGACCCCGGTCTTCCCCATCCTGTTCGGTGACTCGGACCGCGCGGAACTGGAACACATCGCGCAAATCACGGGCGGCCGGCTGTTCGACGCGACGAGCGGTGCGGAGTCGCTCGACGGGGCATTCGAGGAGATCCGTGGCTACCAGTAGGAGCGGCAGATCATTCGGCGCCAAGGCCCTCACGTACGTCGAGTCCCGCAAGAACCTGGTGGGCAGCGCGGCGGGCGTGGGCGGCCTGGCCCTCACCTTCACCGGGGTGGCGGGCCCGTACTGGCCGGTGGTGGTGGTCGGGCTGTACGGCGCGGGCGCGCTGATCGCCCCGCCGGAGCGCCCGGACGCCCCGGCCTTCACCAACCCCGCCGAGCAACTGGACGAGCTGCGCGGCGACTTCACCAAGCTCCGCGCCTATCTGGCCGAGGTCGACCTGCCTCCGGCCGCCGCCGGCCGGCTCACCGAGCTGACCGAGGTCCTGGACGCGCTGCTGGAGCCCGGCTGGGTCGCGGACGCGCTGGCGATGGACGCGGAGGGGGTGCACACCCTGTCCCGGGCGATCCGCCAGGATGTCCCGGAGTCGGTGGACACCTTCGTCCGCACCCGCTGGTGGACCCGCCTCCAGCCGGGCACGGAGCCCCCCGGAGCGCCACCTCGAACGCCAGCTCACGGTGCTGTACGACGAGGCGCGTGCGCTGGCGACGGCGCTGCGGGAGGCGGAGTCGCGGAGGCAGGAGACGCACACGAGGTACCTGGAGGACCGGCACCGCCCGCAGGGGTCGTGACGGACAGGGGGCCCGGGGAGTCGCGGAGACTTCCCGGGCCCGCGTGCGTGGCCGGCGGAAACACCCTCTCGTCCCCGGACCGCCCCGCGGGGTTCATGTGCCCGTCGGACCGATGCCACTTCCGGCACCTATAGAGCGGCTCTGACCTGCGGAAACCATCCGGAAACTGGGCCCTCGACTGGGCCCAGGGACCCTGCGGGTGGGCCCGCCACCGTACCTAGGCTGCTATCGCTCGGGGGATCGTGGCGCGTGGGCGAGGAGGAGCGATGAGGGGTGCCGACCGGTTTGCCGTGTGGCATGGGCATGCTCAGCGATATGCCCGGAGGCGCGGCGGCCTTCGACGGAGCGACCGGGGACAGAGCGGGGCCGAGTACGCCGCGATGGTCGGGGTCGTGTCGCTGGTCGTGGCCGCGATCGTCGGCCTGAGCGTACCCAGCGACACCGCGACCGGGTTGAAGACCCAGGTGTGCCGAATACTCCACCCGCTCAGCGGCGCGGACGCCTGTGCCTCCGGCGACTACGCGGGCGGCGGGGACGGAGACGGCGGAGGCGGCGACGGGGGAGGCGGCGGGGACGACACCTTCACCCCCACCGGCGACGACCCGTTCGAGCCCGCGCGGTGTCTGCTGTCGCAGGATCAGACCAAGGACACGGTCGTCATCCAGATCGTCTTCATCAAGATCAGCAGCTCCGAGACCGTCAAGCTCCAGCAGTGGTCGGACGGTACGGTCACCCTGGAGCGGGTGCACGACAACGCGGGCGGGGTCTCCGCGAGCATCTCCGCGGGCATTCCGGGTCTGAAGGACTGGGGCGGCAGCGCCAAGCTGAGCGGCACGTATCTGGCGGGCAGCGGCAGCGGCGGTCAGTGGCTGTTCAACGGGAACAAGACCGGTAACCCCCAGGCGGACCTGGAGGCCAACCTCAGGGACGCCCAGCAGTTCGCCGCGTACCTCAAACAGAACGAGGGCTGCCGCTACCAGGCCGGCTACAACCCCGGGGCGAACATGGGAGCCTGCCAGCAGGACGCGGCCTCCAAGAAGCCCGATCTCGAACCCGAGCTGGCGCCGGACGTCGACATCACCAAGACCACCGTCGAGGCGTCCGGCAGCGCCAGCTTCGGCGGGAAGTTCAAGGGCAACGGCAAGAGCGGCAAGGACTCCGGCAAGAGCGACGGCCCCAAGGACCTCGGCAAGATCTCCGGCGAGGTCGTCTCCGGCACCATGACCGAGGATGTCGTGGTCATGCGCCACAACTCCGGGATGAACGCCGGGAAGATCACCTTCATCTACACCTTCACCGTCAAGGGCACCGCGGGCATCGGCGGACAGTCCACCGGCGAGAGGATGCAGCAGGTGGCGGTGACGTACGACGCGGCCGCCTACGACCAGGAAGAGGCGGACGGCGCCGACCACCACCCGGAGAAGCTCGTCATCACCACCAGCCAGGAATCCGGGGGCGGCGGCGGCTTCAAGGGCGAGGTGGGCGCCAACGCCGGGCCCGTGACCATCGATGTCGGTGGCGGTGGCGGTAGCTACGACACGGAGATACACACCGAGAGCGCCGAGCTGATCCTCGACAACGACGCCGACAGCACCACCGTCGAGGACTGGCTGCGCGGCAGGGGCGGCGATCCCGCGAAAAACCCGCTGCCCTCGCCGTCCGACGCCGCCGAGGCACCGGACGACGACGCCAGCCCCCTGGAACGTCTCCTGCACGACAAGGGAAAGCTCAGCAGGCTCGACTACAAGGCCAACACCGACTGGTGGAACGCCTCACTCGGCATCGGCTACGGCGTCTCCGCCGGACAGTTCTCCCTCGGTTTCAAGCTCTTCGGCATCGAGATCACCCACGAGAGCAAGAACCAGACCATCACCGGCGACCCCACCTACGCCACCGGCCCCACCAGCGGCGGCACCCGGCCCTGGGTCGAATGGAAGAACTGCACCCAGACCAAGCCCATCCCCACCTGACCGGCGCCAGGGGGTGCCTTGCCGATCTTGCCGGGCTCGATCGACAAGGCACCCCCTAGCCGGTCCGCGGGCGGGTTCTCAGAGCGTGGTCGAGGGTTTCCAGGGTCCAGGCCCAGGAAGCCTCGGCCTCGCGCGGAGTGTGGCTGAAGCCGCCCGCGGTCTCCAGGCTCACATAGCCGTGGAAAGTGCTGTGCAGGAAGCGGACCGCGTCCGTCTCGTCGGGCTCCGGCAGGTCGTAGCCGCGCAGGATCGCGCGGGTCATCCGGGAGTGTCTGGGAGCGGCGCTGTTGACGGCCGCCTCGGCGTCCAGTTCGAACTGGCCCGCCGCGTAGCGCCCGGGGTGCTTCTTCGCGTAGTCCCGGTACGCGTTGGCGAACGCCACCAGGGCGTCCTTGCCCGAGCGGCCGGCCAGGGCGGTGGCCGCCGCGTCGGCCAGCTCCTCCAGGGCCAGCAGGGCCACCCGTACCTTCAGCTCCCGCGCGTTGCGGATGTGCGCGTACAGGCTCGGGTCCTTGACGCCGAGCCTGCGCGCGACCGCGGACACCGTCAGGTTGTCGAAGCCGATCTCGTCGGCCAGCTCCGCCGCGGTCCGGGTGAGCAGTTCCGGGGTGATGCCCGTGCGCGCCATATCCTGCCTAATTGAATAAGTTGTTTGCCTAAATATATTAGCCTAGCTAGCCTCGGAAGGCATGAGACACCTTACTGAGACCGATATCCGCAGCTCGTTCGTCAACTGCTCCAAGGGCGAGGCCAACCGGCTGGGCCTGCCCAGGGACCTGGCGGAGTGCCCATGGGACGACCTCGACTTCCTGGGCTGGCGGGATCCGGGGGCTCCGGAGCGCGCCTATCTGGTCGCCGAGCACGACGGCCACCTGCTGGGCCTCGCGCTGCGGGCGGCGAGCGGGGCCGCGCGCGGCTTCACCGCGCGCAGCATGTGTTCGGTGTGCGTGACGACCCACACAGGCGGCGGGGTGGCGCTCATGACCGCCCGCCGTACCGGCGAGGCGGGCCGCCAGGGCAACACCATCGGCCAGTACCTCTGCGCCGACCTGGCCTGCTCCCTCTATGTACGGGGCAAGCAGCGGACGTCCGCCGGAAGGGGCTTCGACGAGACCCTGACCCTGGACGACAAGATCGCCCGCACCCGCAGAAACCTGACGGCCTTCATCACCATGGTCACCAGCTCGAACTAGGTTGAGGCGGGGACGCCGATGCCGGCGGGCACGAGCGCGTGGGTGACGGGCGTCATGTCGCGAGGGGGTTGGGGATGAAGCGCCGGTTCCGAAGAACGATGCTTCGAATCATCGGGATGAGTCTGTTCGTTTCCATGGGCCTGGCGGCCCCGGTGGCGGCGGCGGAGAGCGGAGCGGCCGGCCGCGCGGTACGGGGAGTGAGCGCGGTCGCGGACGCGGACGCGGCCGGCGCGGTCGCCGAAACGGGCTCGTTCGCAGAGTCCGAGCTGTGGGATTCGACCGATGCCGACGCGTACGCCGGCTTCCATGTGCAGGGGCTGACGGTCGTCCCCGCCGGACTCGTGCCGCCCGCGGGGAACGGCCGGGCGCTGCCCGACGACGTGGTGCTCACGTTCACCGAGGGCCGGTTCGTCGTGGGCGACGGCGGGGAGAAGGATCTCCTGGTCCGGCGCAGTGCGGACGGCGGGCGCACCTGGTCGGCAGGTGTGCCCGTGGTTCCGAGGCAGACGGGCCAGAGCTGGGGCAACCCGACGCCGGTGGTGGATGAGCGGACGGGCCGGGTCTGTCTGTTCTACAAGGGATCCAACGGAACCGTCTTCGTCAGACGGAGCGACGACGCCGGGGCCAGTTGGTCGGCCCCCGAGGATCTGACCCCGCTGTTCGCCTCCAACCCGCACGGCTGGACGCTCAACAGCCCGGTCCCCGGGCATGGAATACAGCTACGGAACGGCCGGCTGCTGATGCCCGTCCAGCACCGCGCCCCCGACCCGGACCGCAATTACGGGGTCGACATGCTGTACAGCGACGCCCATGGCGATCCCGGTTCCTGGCGGCGAAGTGCCGGGATACCGATGTCCGTCGCGTACCCGGTCAATGAGAGCCGCGTCTTCGAACGCGGGGACGGGGCGGTGGTCCTCAGTGGCCGGTGGGGCTCGGGCGGCACCCGCTACCGCATCACCGCGACCAGTACGGACGGTGGCACGAGCTGGTCCGCGCCCGCGGTCGACGGCTCGACCGGACAGTTCGTCTCGGTGGACGCGGGCGTGCTCCAGTACAGTCGCGGCCCGGTCGACCGGGTGCTGTTCAGCGGGCCGGACGCCTCGGCCCGGGAGAACATGACGGTCTCGGTCTCGTACGACGGAGGGGCGAGCTACCGGTACAGCCGGGTGGTCAACCCGGGCACGTCCTACTACTCCGACCTCGCCCGGTTGTCCGACGGCACGATCCTGTTGGTCTACGGCCGTGACGGCGACGACGCCGGCTTTCCCGAGCGCGTCTCGATCGCCCGGTTCGACCTGGAGTGGCTGACCCAGGGGCGGGACAGCCTCGCCACCGGTCCCGGGCTCTCCCTTCAGACGTACGAACTGGCCACCGCGGACGCCCGTACCGGGACGGGCGCGGCGGCGCCGGTCGTGTCCGACGCCAACGCGCGGGGCGGCAGGACAATGCGCTACCCGGCTCCGGCGGTGGGCGGCCATGTCGACGTCCCGTTCGACGTGGCGGCAGCGGGCACCTATGAGGTGGCCGTCCGGCTGCACCGCGGGTCCGACCGGGGACTGATTCGCGTGAGTGTCGACGGCACAGCACTCGATCAGGGGCTGGTCGATCCGACGATGACGGTCGGCGAGGGCTATCAGCTCTACCGGCTGGGAACGGTCCCGCTGGCGGCCGGACGGCACTCGATCCGGTTCACCCTGGCCGGCCAGGGGCGCGGCGGCGGCAGCGTCATCAGCGCCGACCAGCTCTTCCTGACCTCGGGCGGGAGTCCCTCGGACGCCCCGAAGGCGGTCGCGGACAATGACTTCGCCGCCGGTTTCGAGGTGGTGTCGGGGAGCTGGACCCGAGTGGAGAAGGCCGCCGGGGAGTACGGGCAGAGCCACCGCACGCATGCCGCGGGGACCGGCACCGCCACGGCGCGGTTCCGGCCGGATGTGCCGATGAGCGGCGTGTACGAGGTCTCCGCCTGGTATCCGCCCGGGACGGGCCTGGCGTCCAACGCCTCCTATGTGATCCGCCACGCGGAGGGCCAGGAGACCGTCGAGGTGGATCAGCGGTCCGGCGGGGGACGATGGGTACGGCTCGGTGATTTCGCGTTCACCGCAGGTGGCGGGGGCACGATCGAGCTATCGGACGCCGCCGACGGGCCGGTCGCCGCTGACGCGGTCCGCCTCGCGTACCGGGGCGCCGTCGCGGACAACGACTCGGCCGCGTACGAAACCGTGTCCGAGGAGTGGAACAACGCGAGCGGGACCGCCGGGTACTACGGCTCGAACTACCGCACCCGTCCCACGGGTACCGGAAGCGCGGTCGTGCGCTGGCGGCTGGACGTACCCGCCGACGGAACGTACGACGTGGCCGTCTGGTACACGGCGCACTCCAACCGCGCCTCCGACGCGCCCTACGTCGTCAACCACGCCCGGGGCTCCACCACCGTGCGCGTCGACCAGCGTGAACGCGGCGGCCAGTGGGTCTCGCTGGGCAGCTACCCGTTCATCGCCGGCCGGCCGGCCACCGTCGAACTCTCCGACGCGGCCGACGGATACGTCGTCGCCGACGCCGTACGCACGACGTACCACGGTCTCGTCGCCGACAACGACGACGCCTCGCGCTACGAAGTGCTGTCGGGCACATGGAACAACGCGACGGGTAGCGCCGGGTACTACGGCTCGAACTACCGCACCCACCCCGCGGGGACCGGAAGCGCGGTCGTGCGCTGGCGGCTGGATGTGCCGGTGAGCGGGAGATACGACGTGGCCGTCTGGTACACGGCCCATACCAACCGCGCCTCGAACGCGGCCTACGTCATCGACCACGCCGCCGGGGACCCCACCACCGTGCGCGTCGACCAGCGTCAGCGCGGCGGGCAGTGGGTGTCGTTGGGCACCTTCTCGTTCACGGCGGGCCGGCAGGCCACCGTGGAACTCTCCGACGCCGCCGACGGATACGTCGTCGCCGACGCCGTACGGCTCATCGGATAGCGGACCGGCGAAAAGACGCGGGCATCGTGATGGCCTTCTCGCTCCTGGGCGAGCCGGGAGACTCCGAGCACTGGATCGAAGCGGGCAACGCACGCGGCCTGCCCGGCACCCCCGGCGCGTCGCAGCGTGTGGGCAACTACCTGAACGCCACCGGCACGCACCTGTGGATCGGCATGCCGCACGGCCCCGCCGAGCGCGGCGCCGTCCACGGGCTGCCGTGGTCGAACGCCATGGGCGGCACGGGCGGGACGGTGACGACCCATCAGCCCGGGCTCAACGGCCTGGCCCTCACCGGCAAGGCCTTCGGCATGTCGATCCGCTGACGCGCCGGTCCGCCGGCGGGAGGCCGGGACGTCAGGTGTCCTCGGGCTCCAGCTCGAACGTGAAGTAGATGCTCAGCGTGCAGGGCTGGTCCTCGTCGTGTGCGAAGTCCCAGGACACGTCCACCAGGAAGACCTGGTGTTCCGCCACCCACTCATAGGCCTTCTTGAAGGCCTCCGCGGCGGTGGTGGCGGGGAACAGCTTCCTGGCCATGGGGTGCACGGCCGTCTCGGCATCCGCGTCGTCGAAACCCTCCGGCACGTCCAGACAGCGGCGGGAATCAAACACCATGGTCTACGCCCTTTTCGGTCGGCCCGCTGAGCATGACACCCGGTAGGACCGCCGCACATGCGGAAGGGTTGCTTCTGCCAGTCCGAAGCCCCCGCCGACCGTCCCGAGTGGACGGCCCGCGGGGGCTTCCGGCTTTCACACGCTAGACCTCCAGCCGCTCCACCAGCGCCTCGTACTCCTCCCACAGCCCCTTCGGCGCGTGCTCCCCGAAGGTGTTCAGGTGCGCGGGGATCAGCGAAGCCTCCTCGCGCCACACCTCCCGGTCCACCGACAGCAGCAACTCCAGCTCCTCGTCGGACAGTTTCAGGCCCGCCGTGTCCAGGGACTCCTTCGTCGGCAGCACACCGATCGGTGTCCGTTCACCGTCCGCCGTGCCCTCCAGCCGCTCCACGATCCACTTCAGCACCCGGCTGTTCTCGCCGAAGCCCGGCCATACGAAGTGCCCCGCGTCGTCCTTGCGGAACCAGTTCACGTAGTAGATCTTCGGCAGCTTCGACTCGTCACCCCTGGCCGCCGCCTTCGCGCCGATCTCCAGCCAGTGGCCCATGTAGTCGCCCATGTTGTAGCCGCAGAACGGCAGCATGGCGAACGGGTCGCGGCGCAGTTCGCCGACCTTGCCCTCGGCGGCCGCCGTCTTCTCGGAGGCGACGTTGGCTCCGAGGAACACTCCGTGCTGCCAGTCGAACGACTCGGTGACCAGCGGTACGGCGGTGGCGCGGCGGCCGCCGAAGAGGATGGCCGAGATCGGGACCCCCCTGGGGTCCTCCCACTCGGGCGCGATGATCGGGCACTGCCCGGCCGGGACGGTGAAGCGGGCGTTGGGGTGTGCGGCGGGCGTACCGGACTCCGGTGTCCAGTCGTTGCCCTTCCAGTCGGTGAGATGGGCGGGCGGCGCCTCCGTCATGCCCTCCCACCAGACATCGCCGTCGTCCGTCAACGCCACATTGGTGAAGACCGAGTTGCCCCACATGGTCTTCATCGCGTTGGCGTTGGTGTGCTCGCCGGTGCCGGGCGCGACACCGAAGAAGCCCGCCTCGGGATTGATCGCGTACAACTGGCCGTCCTCGCCGAACCGCATCCACGCGATGTCGTCACCGATGGTCTCCACCGTCCAGCCGGAGATGGTGGGTTCCAGCATGGCGAGGTTCGTCTTCCCGCACGCCGACGGGAAGGCCGCGGCCACGTACCTCGACTTCCCACGCGGCGGGGTGAGTTTGAGGATCAGCATGTGCTCGGCGAGCCAGCCCTCGTCACGCGCCATGACGGACGCGATACGCAGCGCGTAACACTTCTTGCCCAGCAGCGCGTTGCCGCCGTACCCGGAGCCGTACGACCAGATCTCGCGGGTCTCGGGGAAGTGCGAGATGTACTTGGTGCTGTTGCACGGCCACGGTACGTCGGTCTCGCCCTCGGCCAGCGGCGCGCCCAGCGTGTGGACGGCCTTCACGAAGAAGCCGTCCGGGCCGAGTTCGTCGAGGACCGCCTGTCCCATCCGGGTCATGGTGCGCATGGAGGCCGCGACATACGCGGAGTCGGTGATCTCGACACCGATCGCGGAGAGCGGGGAGCCCAGCGGGCCCATGCAGAACGGCACCACGTACATCGTCCTGCCGCGCATCGCACCGCGGAAGACGCCCTTGTCGCCGGTGAAGATGTCCCGCATCTCGGCGGGCGCCTTCCAGTGGTTGGTCGGGCCCGCGTCCTCCTCCTTCTCGGAGCAGATGAACGTACGGTCCTCGACGCGCGCCACGTCGGACGGGTCGGAGGCCGCGTAGTACGAGTTCGGCCGCTTGACCGGGTCGAGCTTGATGAAGGTCCCCTTGGCGACGAGCTCCCCGCACAGGCGCTCGTACTCGCTCTCGGACCCGTCGCACCAGACCACCCTGTCCGGCTGTGTGATTGCTGCGATCTCGTCGACCCAGGAGATCAGTTCCCCGTGTTGCGTGGGGAGAGCGCTGGGGAGGGTGCTGGGGACGGCGCTGGGAGCCGCGATATCGCGCGCCACGATTGCTCCTTGATGAGGGTTTTTGAGTTTGTGCCCCTTGGGGGCCGCGGCCCGGACGCTTCGTAGCGTTCGCGGCCCACTGGCCGCTCATCCGGTACCGACCGCACTCATTTGATCATCCGATTCTAGCGCCCATCTGTCCAGGGGGCCGCACACGTGAGCATGGCCACTCTTCGCGCGGGCATCGCGACCCCGGCGAGACGGCATCACCACCCCGCCAGGATGGCCGTAGGGTGAATTTGTACTGAAACGTAACCTACGCTCCCGTAGGTAGCATGTGCCTATGACTCCTGCAGCGCCCGAGCCCCTCGCCAATCCCCGGTCACAGGAAGCGCACAGAGCACGGGAAGGGGGTTCCGAACCGCTCGGCGCGGTCAAGACGGCCGACGCGGCCGACACCGCCGCCCCGAGCGCTCCGAACGCCCCGAGCGGCCCGGCCAGCGCGGTCAAGCCACGGCTGCGGGGCTGGCTGCACGCGGGCATGTTCCCGGCCGTACTGGTCGCGGGAATGGTCCTGGTCATCTTCACCGGCTCGACCCGCGCCCGGGTCGCCTGCGGAATCTACGTCCTGACCGCCTGCCTGCTCTTCGGCGTGAGCGCGATATACCACCGGGGCACCTGGGGCCCGCGCGGCGAAGCCGTACTCCGGCGGCTCGACCACGCCAATATCTTCCTGATCATCGCGGGCACCTACACCCCGCTGACCATGCTCCTGCTGCCCGACTCCAGCGGCCGGACCCTGCTCTGGGCGGTATGGGCCGCCGCCGCGGCCGGCATCGCCTTCCGGGTGCTCTGGGTCGGGGCGCCGCGCTGGCTCTACACGCCGTGCTACATCGCGATGGGCTGGGCCGCGGTCTTCTACCTGCCCGACTTCCTGCGTACGGGCGGGATCGCCGTGCTGGTCCTGGTGATCGTCGGCGGGCTGCTCTACAGCGTCGGCGGGGTGGTCTACGGGCTGAAGCGCCCCAACCCGTCACCGCGCTGGTTCGGCTTCCACGAGGTGTTCCACTCCTTCACCCTGGCCGCGTTCGTCGTGCACTTCGTCGGCATCTCCCTGGTGGCCTACCAGCACCCCTGAGCCGCCCGCGCGAGCCACCGCAGCGCCCCGCCACAACTCCAGACTTGACGCTCACCATCTTTTGGGAGTTACTGTCACTTGACACTAACTCCCGAAGGAGGGCTGCCATGGGCCGCCGATGGTGGGCGCTCGGCGCCCTCGTCGCGAGCATGCTCGTGCTCGGTTTCGATCTGACGATCCTCAATGTGGCGCTGCCGACAATGGCCGCGGAGCTGGGCGCCACCACCAATCAGCAGCAGTGGATGGCCGACGCCTATGTCGTCGTCTTCGCCGCCCTGATGCTCCCCGCCGGACTGCTCGGCGACCGCTTCGGCCGCCGCCGGATGCTCATCGCCGGTCTCGGCGTCTTCCTGGCCGGTTCGCTGATGGGCGCGCTGGTCGGCAGCGTCGAGTGGGTCATCGCCGCCCGCGCGGTGATGGGAGTCGGCGGGGCGCTGGTCATGCCGCTGGCCCTCTCCGTACTGCCCTCGCTGTTCCCGGACGCCGAGGACCGCACCAAGGCCGTCGGCATCATCTCCGCCGCCTCCGCGCTGGGCATCCCGCTCGGCCCGATCATCGGCGGCTGGCTGCTGGAACACTTCTGGTGGGGATCGATCTTCGTGATCAACGTCCCGATGGCCGCCCTCGGGATCGCCGCCTGCGTCCTGCTGCTGCCCGAGACCAGCGACCCGGCGGCGCCCCGGGTCGACGCCCTGTCCACCGTCCTCACGGCCGGCGGCCTCGGCGGGCTGGTGTACGGGATCATCGAGGCACCCGGCCGCGGCTGGGGCAGCCCCCTCGTCGTCGGCGCGCTGACCGCGGGTGCCGTGCTGCTGGCCGCGCTCGTCCTGCGCGAGCGCCGCATGGCCCGGCCCATGCTCGACCTCGTCCTCCTGCGCCACCGCGGCTTCCTGCTCAACACCCTGGCCGCGACCCTGGTGATGTTCGTGATGTCCGGGCTGCTGTTCCTGCTGCCCGTGCACCTCCAGGCCGTCCTCGGCAACAGCGCCCTCGGCACCGGCGTGCGGATGCTGCCGATGATGGGCGGGCTCATGCTCGCCGCCAAGGGCAGCGGGCCGCTGATCCAGCGGGCCGGACCGCGCGCCGTGATCGGCGGCGGCCTGGTCGTGCTCGCCTTCGCGGCGGTGCTCGGCAGCCGTACGACCGTGGACAGCGGGTACGGGTTCACCGCGCTGTGGCTGTCCATCGCCGGGGTGGGCTTCGGCTTCGCCGTCGTACCGGCCATGGACGGGGCCGTCGCGACCCTGCCCGCCGACCGGGCCGGCAGCGGCTCCGGGCTGCTGATGACCGTACGGCAGATGGGCAGCGCGGTCGGGATCGCCCTGCTGGGCTCGCTGCTCGCCGCCGCCTACGCGTCCCGGCTGGACACCTCGGGCCTGCCCGCCGCCGCCGCGGACACCGCCGGGGACTCGGTGGTCGCCGCGCATGTCGTCGCCGAGAGGCTGGGCTCGTCCGCGCTCGCGGCCTCGGCGGACGCCGCGTACGTCCATGGCATGAATCTCGCCCTGCTGGTCTGCGGCGCCGCCGCGCTGGCCTCGGCGCTGCTGGTCGCCACGCTGCTGCCGGATCCCGGGCGGGCGGCGCGGCGCGCCGGTGACGGCGCGGACAAGAACGGGGATCCCGGCGGTGACGCGGGCGTGGCCCCGGCGCCCGCCGATGCCCGACAATAGGAACCATGGCCGCCACTTCCCGTACCCCCTCGCGGAGCACGAGCCCCCGATGGGCCTGCGCGAGCGCAAGAAGCTCAAGACCCGGATCGCGATCCGGCGGGCGACCTACGGACTGATCGCCGAGCAGGGGTACGAGGCGACCACCATCGAGCAGATCGCGGAGGCGGCCGAGGTGTCCCCCTCGACCGTCTTCCGCTACTTCCCGACCAAGGAAGACATCGTCCTCACCGACGAGTTCGACCCGGTCATGGCGTCCGTGCTGCGCGCCAGGCCGGCCGGCGAACCGCCGCTGGAGTCCATCCGGTTCCTCATGGACGAGACGATGCGGGCCGTCATGGCGACGGACCTCGACGAGATGATCCAGCGCACCAAGCTGATGGTCGAGGTCCCGGCCGTACGCGCCAGGATGACCGAGACCATGTCGTCGACGGCGAAGCTGTTCGCGGAGGTCCTGGCGGAGCGTACCGGCCGGGAGCCGGACGACATCGAGGTACGGATCTTTGTCGCGACGGTACTGGGCGCGCTGCGCGAGGTCACCCTGTACTGGGGCGAGCGCGGCTGCCGGGACGATCTCCTCGGCCTGATCCACCGCGCCCTGGACAGCCTGTCGGCCGGCCTGCGGCTGTAGACAGTCCCGCCGGCCCGCGCCGACAGGGCCCGCCCACAAGGCCCCTGCCGCAACGCCGGTCGGCTCAGCCCAGCCCGGTCAGCCCAGTCCGGTCAGCCGGGCCGTGATCGTCTTCGGGCGCTGGTACTCGTGCAGTGCCAGCGTGCTGAGGTCCGTGCCGTGGCCCGAGGCGCCCCGGCCGCCGTGCGGCAGCTCCGCGGTCTGGACGAGATGGCAGTTCACCCACGCCTCGCCCGCGTTCAGCCGCCCCGCCAGGTCCAGCCCCGCCGCCAGGTCGCGGGTCCAGACACTCGCGGCGAGGGCCTGCGGCACGCCGTTCGCCAGGGCGAGCGCGTCCTCGACGGTGTCCGCCGACTGGACCGTCAGCAGCGGGCCGAAGACCTCCTCGACCACCGCCGGATCGTCGTCCGGCAGACCGGCGAGGACGCGGGCCGGGCGCCAGTAGCCGTCCTCCTCGCCCTCCCCCGGGGCGAGTTGACCGGTCGTCTGCTCCTTCGCGGCGGACGCGCCGACGATACGGTCGTAACGCGCCGCCTGGTCCGCGTTGTTGAGCGGCCCGAAGTCCTGGCCCGCGCGCCGCTCGCGCATCGCGTCACCGAGCAGTGCCACGGCCGACTCGTAGTTCTCGCGCAGCGTGATCACCCGCGCGGGGACGGCGCAGCTCTGGCCCGCGTTGTACGTCGCCGCCGCGGCCAGTTCCGTCCAGGTGTCGGCGGGGGCGTCGGGCAGGACGACGACCGGGCTGTTGCCGCCCAGTTCCAGGCTGACCCGCCGCGTGCCGGCCCGCGCCGCCACATCGGCCCCGGCGAGCGCGCTGCCGGTGAACGCGACCATGTCGACCCCGGACCCCACCAGCAGCCGCCCGGTCTCCCGGTCACCGGGCAGCGTCTGGAGCACGGACTCCCCCAGCGCCTCGCGCGCGTGCTCGGCGAGCCGGACCAGCGAGTCGGGGGTGGTCTCGGCGGGCTTGGCGACGACCGTGTTCCCGGCGGCGAGGGCGGGCGCGCAGCGCCAAGCCGCCATCAGCAGCGGGTAGTTCCAGGGGACACCACCCCGACGACCCCGATCGGCTCCCAGCGGACCCAGCTCTCATGGCCCGCGACCAGGCTCCCGGCGGCCGGGGCGGACCGGGTGCGCGCCGCCCAGGCGTAGAAGCGGAAGAGGTCGGCCGCCTGCTCCAGCTCGCCGGCCGTCTCGGACGCGGGCTTGCCCGTACCGGCCCGCTCCAGCGCGCCGTACTCCTCGGCGTGCTCCTCGATCAGCGCGGCGAGCCGCTCCAGCCGCCGCGACCGCTCCCTCGGCGTCAGCGCCCGCCAGCCGCCGAGGGCCCGGCGGCCCTCGGCGGTCACCAGGGCGACCTGCTCCTCCCGGGCGACCGCGAGGTCCCCGCGCACGCGGCCGGTACGGGGGTCGGTGAGGGCGAGCGTGTGCAAAGGAGCCTCCGTCGGCGATTCCATGGGCGCGCGATCAGCGGATGTCGTAGGCGCGCAGCCACAGTTCCAGGGTGAGTACGAGCCACAGCTTGCCGCCCTGCCTCGGCAGCAGCGCGCCCTCGCCGCGCATCCAGGCGCGCACGGTGTCCGGCCGGAAGAGTCCGCGGGCGCGGGCCTCCCGGCCCAGCAGCAGATCGCCCGCCAGTTCACGCAGCGGCCCGCCGAGCCACTGCTGGACCGGTACGCGCATGCCGCTCTTGGGCCGGTCGACGACCGTGCCGGGCAGCAGGTCCCGTACCGCCTCCTTCAGCACCCACTTCTCCACCGCGCCGTTCAGTTTCCAGCGGGGCGGGGTGGCGAAGGCGTGGTCGACGACCCGGCGGTCGAAGAGCGGGGCGCGGCCCTGGAGTCCCTGCGAGGCGGTGAGCCGTTCGACCTTGGTGAGGATGTGGTGGGCGCCCTTGGTGCGCAGATTGCAGTGCAGGAGCTGGTTGAGCAGATGGTCCATCCGGCCTTCGCGGGCCGCGGGCGTCAGATAGGGGGCGACGAAGCGTTCGGGCGCGGGCGCGCCGGCGAGGGCGTCGAGCGCGTCGGCGGTGAGCAGGTCGGGCAGATCGGTGTAGCACTTGCGGTACGAGCGGAGGTACGTGGTCGTACGCGATGCCCGGCCCGGGTCGCCGGTCGCCCCGGCCACATCGCCGCGGTGCATCTCGTGGACCAGCATGGGCAGGTTCTTCGGGCCGCCGAACACCGGGTCGCCGCCCTCCCCGTTCAGGACGACCTCCAGCCCGTCGCCGGCCACCGCCTCGGCGAGCATCAGGTTCGGTACGGTCAGCGGATCGCCGACGGGGCTGTCGAGCAGCGCGGCGGCCTCCGCGAGGCGTGCGGCCACGGCGGTCCCGGAGACCGTGAGCACCCGGTGGCGGGTGTGGCAGTGGGCGGCGACCAGGCCCGAGTAGCCCAGTTCGTTGGGGAGTTCGTCGCCGAAGCTGATGGAGTAGGTGTGCACGGGGTGGGCGTGCAGCTTGGCGGCGAGGGCGGTGACCAGCGAACTGTCGACGCCGCCGGAGAGCAGGACACCCACGGCCGCCGCCTCGGGGAGCCGCCGCGCGGTCGCCTCCTCCAGGAGTTCGCGCAGCCGCAGGGCGTATCGCTCCGGCGGTGCGCCGTCGTCCTCGATCAGCTCCCGCGGCTCCCAGTAGTGCTCCTCGGTGAGGGTGCCGTCCGCCGCGAGCCGCAGACAGCGTCCGGGCAGCACCTCGCGCACTCCGCGCAGCAGGGTCTCCTCGCCGGGGAGGTAGGCGAAGGTCAGGAAGGAGCGTACGGCGGCGAGTTCGAGGCCGGTGTCCAGCGCGGGCCAGCGCCGCAGGGCCCGCAGCGAGGTGGACGCGGCCCAGCAGTCCGCGGCGCGTGCGTAGAAGAGGGTGCGGGCGCCGACGTGGTCGCGGATCAGCACCAGACCGGCGTCCTCGTGCACGGCGAGCGCGAACATGCCCTCGGCCGCGCGGATCCCGTCCGTACCGAGCCGTGCCCAGCAACGCAGCAGCAGTTCGCCGTCCGGGCAGTCGGGCGGGGCGGGCGCGCCGGCTGCGGCGAGGGCGGCGAGCAGCTCGGGCCGGTTGTGCAGGGTGACCTCGCCGACCGCCGTACGGCCGTACGCGGTGAACGGGCCCGTGGCATGGCCCGGTTCGTCCTCGACCAGCGCCAGCGCGGGCCCTTCGGGGTGTACGGAGGCGCCGGTCGCCCTCAGTTGGTCCCTGGCGTGCCGGGGGTCCGCCGCCAGGAAGGCGCTGAACCGCGCCATGTCACGCTCCTCGTGCTGTCACGCCTGCTGCCCAGCCTGCTCGGCCGCCCGCTGTACGGCTGGTCCGCCGGGGCTGTACGGTCCGTCCGCCGCGGCTCGTCCGAAGCCGTCCGGCCGGCGGCTCATCCGAAGTCGTCGTCGCTCCAGCCGCCGTCGCCGTCGGAGTCCCAGCCGGCGTCGGAGTCGAAGCCACCGCTGTCATCACCGGTGTCGCCGTCGTCGCTCCACTCGCCGCCGACGGGACCGCCGTCGCCGCCCGAGCTGCTCTGGGCCTGCTGCCGCAGCTCTTCCTCCTCCTCGGGGCTGAGGGCCGCCGGCGGGAACTGCGCGGCGGTCACCGCGAGCGTCGCCAGGCCGAGTCCGCCGAGCAGCACGCCCATGCGCCCGCCGAACGAGGTCCGGTTGACCATGACCGTCTCGCCTTGGCCCCAGACCGTACGGCCGTAACCGAGGTCGCGGCCGTAGGTGACGGTGCCGTCCGCGTACGTCCGTTTGATGATCCGCTGCCCGAGCAGCTCGTCGGTGCCGGACATCCCCCGGTTGTCGTGCCAGCGCACCACGGTGGAGCTTTGGCGCCGCCGCCACTCCTCGCGCCCGTCCTCGTACCGCCGGTGGACGGTACGGTCGGCGAGCAGCTCGTCTCTGTACGGTGTTTCGCGGGGCCGGTTCATCGCCTTGTGTCCTCGTATCGCCTGGTCTCGCCGGGTCGGTTCGTCGGCCATGTCATGAACCCGGCCGCACGCAGCTCCCGCAGGCCCGTCCATATCGAGTGGCTGGGGATCCTCGGCCCGCGCACCTGCCGCAGGACCGTACGCAGCAGACGCGCCGGGGGTACGGCCTCCACCTCCGCGAAGCGCCCTTCGGCGAGCCAGTCGCGCTCACGGGGTCTCAGGGCCACGTGCTCCGTCGGTAGTCCCGGCCCTTCCGGGTCCGGGGCGGGGCCGCGCGGGGAGGTGAGGTGCAGGGCGGCGGCGTGCCGGGGTACGAGACCCATGGAGGCGACGCGTACGGCGCGGGCGCCCGGGGCGCTCGCGACGCTTTCGCGTACGCGCGCGACAAGGGCGAGACCGGCGGTGCTCGCGTCGTGCAGGACATGCACGGTGGCGCCGTCGACCCGGCCGAGCCCGGCGACCAGCCGGGGGTCGAGGGGCAGGCCGTCGGGGGTGAGGACCGGGCAGGCGGCCTCCAGATGGACATCGTTCGCGAGGAGCATCCGGGCGACGGAACGGCTCTGGCAGACGAGCAGCCGGGGCAGACCGTAGTCGTAGAGGTCGGGCTCGGCGGGCTCCCGCGGCGGCGCCTGTACGGTACGGTCCTCCGCCTCCGCTACGGGTACGGGTACGGGCTCCAGCAGGCCGGGCACCTCCCCGTACCGCCGCAGCGCCTCCTCGAACCGTTCGTACCGCACGGGCGCCGCCGGAGTCACCGGCACCCGTCGTGGCACGGCCCCCAGCGGCCGCAGCACCCGGCACATCTCGTAGTAGAGCTGCCGCTCGGTGAACCGGATCCGTCCGGGCGCCCCGACCCGGGAGACGGCGGTGGCCAGGGCACGGTCGAGAAGCCGCGCGCGTATTCCGTCTCCGCCGGGAGTGCTCGTCGTCGGCGATGTCATCGGGGCGGCTCTCCCGGCCAGGTGAGGAAGCCCAGCGCCGCCGCCCTGCGCTGGACGGGGTCGCCGGAGGCGGTGACGCGTTCGGCGACCCGGGTGACCGCCGCCAGGAGCTTGGCCGGCGGGACGGCGATGAGGGAGGTCGACCAGCCCTTTGCCAGCCAGTCCAGTTCGGCCTCGGTGAGCGTGCCGCTCCCGCGCAGGAACCGCATGAGCTCGGGCACCGGCTTCCGGCCGCGTACCCCCGCGTCCTTCACCCGCATCACCACCCGCGGCGGCAGCCCCGCGTCGACGACCCTGCGGCCGGGCAGCTCCCGCCGGGCCCGCAGAAGCAACTCACAGCCTGCCGCGCTCGCGTCGTGCAGAACGATCACAGGTATCCCGTCCGGCACCTCCCGCACCATGCCGGCCACGGTCATCCCGTACCGCTCCAGGACCTGATTGGCCGCCAGAAAGGTGGCGACGGCATCGTCCGGGCAGAGCAGCACAACTCGCGCGCCCTCCCGCTGCTGCCGGGCGCCCCGGAACGCGTGGCGGTCCACGATCCCGGCCGGGACCGAACCGTAGACCCTGGGCCACTCGGTCAGCAGGGCGTACCGCACCTCGTCCATCGTGCGGTCGCGCGCGACCTTGGGGTTCTTGAAGCCGGAGTACAAGGCGATGAGGACACCGATCAGGATCACCGCGCCGAAGAAGGTGAAGACCCCGCCGCCGCTGACCTGGTCGCCGATCACGACCAGGACGCAGGCGACCGGCACGCCGATCAGCGCACAGCCGATGGCCCCGGCGTAACCGGTGCCGCTGGAGTTCTTCTGGATCTTGCGCGCGGCGGCGGCCCAGAACTGCTCGACGGTCACCGCCACCGTCCCGCCCACGGTGAGCCTGTCGGTCAGCCGTCCGATCCGCGCGTCACCGAGCCGCAGGGAATTGGTCTTGGGATCCATGACGTACGTGCGGTGGCACTTGGAACAGGTCTTGTTCGGCCGCTCCTTGAACAGCAGATCCTGGTTGCAGTGCGGGCAGATCATCGCCGCCCCTCCAGTGCGGACGCGATCCTGCGCAGCCCGGCGGCGAACCGCTCCCGTGCGGTGAGCGCGCCGACGCCGCGGATCCGCTGGACCCGCTCGATGTCGCGCAGCGCGGCGGCGAGCAGTCCGAAGTCGGTGCCGATCCGGGCGACGGTGCCGACGCTGCGGCGGCTGCTCCGTACGACATCGTCCGTGGCGCGGCGCTCGGCCTCGTCCGCGGTGATGGCGTAGTCCTCGTGGTCGATGCCGAAGCCGGTGTTGGCGGCGAGGATGTTGAGCGGTTTCGTGCCCCGGTTGGCGAAGGAGTGGGGCATCATCTCGGGGATACGGATCATCCCCCCGGGCGCGAGCGGGATCTCGGTGACCCGGCCGCGCGGCGCGTCCCAGAGGCCGCAGGAGGCATGGCCGAGACTGAGGACGAAGTGCTCGCCGCCGTGCGCGTGCGGGGTGAAGGCGCTGCGCGGTCCTACGACACCGATCTTGACCGTGGCGTTGGAGGGGCGCTCGGGCGAGGTGCGCGCGTCACCGACGAGATAGTGGGCGAACTGCCCGTCGTCGATGAAGGGCAGGAACTCCTCGCGCGGCCCGAGCTCCCGCGCTCCGTCGCGGTCCGCGAACAGCACGCTGCCGTCGGGGCCGATATGGAACAGCTCGACGCCGTACGGCAGTTCACGCGCCAGCCGTCCCATACCCCGAAGCCCCGGACTGCCGGAACCGGTATCCACGTCGGACATCGACGCCCCCCATCACGCTGTGGACCACCACCGCATGGTAGGCCCACCCTCGGGAACAAGCGGCACGGACGGCACAAATGCCAGACGAGATCAGGATGAACGGAGCGCGTCCGTGACCAGATTCCGTACGCGGTCGTCGCCGACGGACATCATGTACTCGCCCAACTGCCGTACGTCCGGGGCCTTCGAGCGGTGCAGCACGGTGACAGCGTGCACCAGCGCGCGGGGCGACGCCTCGGCTTCGAGGACGGTCATGGCGAGTTTCGCGGCGAGCGGGCCGTCGACCAGGGCGGCCGCGCCGGCCAGATCTACGAGCTGGGTCGCGAGGTCGAAGGCCGGGGGCTTCCGGTCCGAGTCCGAGTCCGGGTGCGGGTGCGCGTGCGGGTGCGCGTGCGGGGCTGGGTGCGTATGCGCCTGCGGGACAAGGAAGTTGACGCCGCGCTCGACCGTCTCGGCGAGGTCGGGCAGCACCAGGGCCACCATGGCCTCGGGCATGAGATCGCCGAGCTGGTCCTCGAAGTACTCGGTGTCCGCGATGCGTACGAGCGCGCGGAAGGCCGCTTCCCGCTGTCCGGCGGTACGTTTCTCCTCCGCGAGATCCGCGCTGTCGCCGACAGCTATCGCGAGCTGGGCGAAGGTGCTGTCGACCGCGAACTTCCGGTTGACCAGGACCTCGTACCAGGGGGTGGCCGCGGGCGAACCGGCCGCGCGGATCAGCGTCTCGTACCCCGCGGGCTCGCCCCAGGTGGTGAGGGCGAGGCAGGCGAGGAAGCGCTCCCGGGCGGGGGCCGCCGGGTCGGACATCATCTCGGTCAGTCCTGGGACCCGGGCGCGGTGGCGGGAGTCGTCGAGGCCGCCGTAGATGACTTCGTCGGTGTCGGCCACCGGCCGATCGTCGAAATCGGTGCCGAGGAGCTGGTCGAACCGGCTCATGGCGGGCCTCCTTTCTGGTGCGTGTGCTGCGGATCCGGTGCGGACCGAGTACTGGTGACGGATCGGTACGGGTTGAACGGGGCGGTACGGGTTGAACGGGGGCGGTACGAGTTGAACGGGGGCGGTACGGGTGAACGCGCCGGCGGCTGCCGGGTGATGAAGCCGTGCGGCGCGGATGTTACGGCGTCGGCCCTGTGCGGTGTGCGGCGGGGCACCGCACAGGGCCTGTGTCACGCGGGGGTCACACCGCGGTCGCGCCGGGTCACACCGGCGTCGTGGCTCATCCCGTCTGCGTCAGGACGATGACCTTGTACTCCTTGCCGTCGACGATGGTCGTCTCCGTACCGGTCTGCTTGAACGTGCCGCCGCGCGGGATGAGCACCTCCGACTCCCTGCCCCGGTAGCGGGACAGCGGGTCGATGTTGCGGCCGTTGTCCGTCTCGATGCGGACGAGCACCGACTCGCCCTGCCGGCCGTTGCTCTTCGCGTTGGAGGCGGCGCGCTGGGCCTTGTTGATGTCGGTGGTCGTGCTGAGGTACTCCGGCATGGTGATCTCCTCACCCGCCGCGTACTTGTCGAGGATGTCCTGCGGCATGAACGTACCCCGGTAGAAGCTCCCGCTGACCGGCGGCAGGTGCTCCAGCGCACGGTCCATCTTCTCGATGAACTCCGGGACCTTGGCGGCCCGGCTGCCGGAGACCGGCTGGCCGCGCAGGTACATGTTCGCGTCATTGGCCCAGGGGCCGGTGTAGTCGGCGATGATGAGCGCGTCCTCCGCGGTGAAGTCCTTGGTCAGCGGGTTCTCCTTGGCGATGCGCTCCACCTCCTCCGACCATTCCTTGCGTCCGTCCTTGCCCGGGCGGTAGTCCGGGATCTCGTCCAGCGCGTGGAACGGGTCCATCGGCTGGTTGGCGTCGGGGGTGGAGCATTCTCCGCCGACGTTGGGGTCGCCCGGGTTGTCCTCGTCGACGGTGGGGTCCGCCTGGCCCTCGCTGGAGCCAAGGGCTTCCTGGACCGCGTCCTCTGCCTCCTGGTACGTACCGAAACCGGCCATGGAGGCCGCGGACAGCGCCTGCATCGCGGCCTGGGCGGCAGCGGCGTCGGGCTCGTCGGCGGCGAGGGTGAAGGGGGTGCGGGTGCCGACGGTTGTGCGGGGGGCCGTGGACGTACCGACCTCGGCGGAGGCGAGTGCGAAGGTGACGGTGCTCGTGCCGGTGCCGGTCGCGCCCGTGGTCAGGGTGCCGGAGTACGAGACGGGTGAGCCGAGGGGAGCAGCGCCGCCGAGGGGTGCGAGGGCGCCGTCATCGCACTTGTCCTTCTCGTCCTCGCTCTCGTCCTCGTCCTTGTCGTCCTCGTCCTTGTCTTCGTCGTCCTTGTCCTTGTCGTCGTCCTTGCCGCCGTCGCTGCCGCCGCTGTCACTGCCACCGGTCGTGGGCTTCTCGGTGCAGACCTGGGTGTAGCCCCAAGGCGCCATGACCGGATTGCACTCGGTGACGGTCTCGGTTTCGTCCTCGTCCTTGTCGTCGTCCTCGTCCTTGTCGTCCTCGTCCTGATCCTTGTCCTTGTCGTCGTCCTTGCCGCCGTCGCTGCCGCCGCTGTTACTGCCGCCGGTCGTGGCGGGCTTCTCCGTGCACACCTGGGTGTAGCCCCAGGGGGCCATGACCGGGTTGCACTCGGTCACGGTCTCGGTACCGCCGTCCGAACCACCGCTGTCCGAACCACCGCTGCTGGAGCCGCCGCCGTTCGAGCCACCACCGGAGCTGCTGCCACCGCTCGAACCACCACTGCTGGACCCACCGCTGGAGCTGCCGCCACCACTGGCCCCGCCGCTGCTGGACCCACCACCGGAGCTGCCGCCACTGCTGGAACCACCGCCGCTGGAACCCCCTCCGTTGGTCCCACCGCCGCTCGAACCACCACTGCTGGAGCCACCACTGCTGGACCCGCCACTGCTGGAGCCGCCACCGCTGGAGCTCCCGCCGTTCGAGCCACCGCCGGAGCTGCTGCCGCCGCTCGAACCTCCGCTGCTGGACCCGCCGCTGCTCGAACCGCCGTTGGACCCACCGCCGTTCGAACCGCCGCCACTGCTGCTGCCGCCGTTAGAACCGCCACCGGAGCTGCCGCCGCCGATGACGGCTCCGCCTACAGCGCCGTCGTCGTCATCGTCGTCGTCATCCGACCCGCCGTTGGACCCACCGTTGCTGGACCCACCGCCGTTGGAGCCGCCACCATCGGAGCCGCCTCCGTTCGAACCGCCCCCATCGTCGCCACCCCCCGAGTCTCCGCCGCCGTTGCTGCCACCACCGTTGTCGCCGCCACCGTCGTTGCCGCCCGTACCGCCGTTGTCACCACCGCCGTCGGAACCGCCGCCATCGGCGCCACCGTCGGAGCCTCCGCTGTCCGAACCGCCGTTGCTCGAACCACCGTTGTCCGAACCGCCCGAGTCGCCGCCACCGTCGCTACCGCCACCGTTGCTGCCCCCGTTGTCGCCACCACCCGTGGTGCTGCCGCCGCCGTCCGAGCCGCCGCCATCGGCGCCACCGCCGTTGTCGCCCCCGCCGTCGCCGCCACCCGTGGTCGTACTGCCGCCGTTGTCGCCGCCACCACCGGAGCCGCCCGTACCGCCCGTACCACCGCCCGCGCCGCCACCGCCGCCGCCCACGACCTGCGTGCCGCAGGAGTCGCCGCCGAGGACCCGGCAGACCGCGGACTGGAGGCCGTCGGCGATCTGGGTCTGTACGCCACCGAGAACCAGCGCACCGATGACGAGGGCGACCAGGCTGACCATGCCGACGTACTCGACCGTCGACTGGCCACGGTTCCGGCGCCACCTGATCAAGTGCGGAAGCGAGGGGACAGCGACCCGGCGGAGCCGCTCGGGCGTGAGGCGCGGCCTCACGGCCCGCAGTTCCGCGGGAAGTTCGAACCACACGCGGCTGCTGCCCAGGCTGATCAGCAACAGCAGAGCGCCGGGCAGCACCATCTGGCTGAACCCGAGTTCCGAACCGCGGTACAGATTGATGACACCGCCGATCAGCAGCCACGCCTGAAGACCGATCAGCCCGAACCAGACCACTTTCCCGCCGGTCCACAGGCGCCGCGCCAGAACCAGCCCGGCGATCCCCGGCGCGACCGCGTACAGCGCCAGCAGGCTGAGCGCCGGTGTGACATGGCGGCCGAGGTCCAGCAGCGAGCTCAGCACACTGATGCCGCCCAGCAGTGTGAGGGCGAACATCAGATGCAGCAGGGTCCGCGCCAGGATCAGGGGCCGGGGCAAATCTCTGCGCCCGTCGGGCGGTGCCGCGGCACGCTGGATCGTCAAGGCCCCTGGGTCTGACATGGGAAACCCTTCCACCACACTGCTCCAGACGTCCCGCCGAGGCATCTCATCCGCGGCACCTGCGTCGCGTCAGCCTAGGCACGCCCAAGGCCCAACCCGTAGGGCCCACAGACCCACTCCGGGGCCCAACGGCCCCGCGCCCAGCCGCGGTGGGCATCTTCGGCGCAGCGGCCCCGGATCTCATCAACGACCTGTGGTGCCGCTCGGCTCTTGCCCGCGGCTGGCATCTGCTGCCGCCGCGTGTCCGCGCGATCCGTGACCCCGAACTCCACGCGATCGACCAGCGGTTTCGCCGTGCGACGGTGGGCCGGCCCGGTCGCGACGACCGAGCCGGCGAGTGGTGGTTGGGGCGTGTGCCACGACGGCTGGAAGCGGAGACGAGCGATCGCACCGCCGACGGGTGGCCGATGGGCTGGGACATGCTCTCGTTCCCGAGGCCGGAATCCGTGCAGATCATCGACTGACACGCGCCCGCCACCCGGCCCCGCTCAGCCTGAGCAGCGCGCACCAGCCCACGGTCGTATGCGCGCCGCAGTCGGCAACCCGTCCGGACCCCCGGCTGTCAGTCCCTCACCCGGCCCAGGTCTCCCCTTCCGCACGCCACACCGTCCCCGTTCGGGTCCAGTCTCAGCGGGTCCTGCTTGCCGTTGACCTTCAACCGGCCGTACTCGTTCTCCGTCAGCCAGGCGCAGCGCGCCTTCGTCGTCGGCTTCACCGGCTCGGGGAACGCCGTCGGTACGCAGACGTCCGCCGAGCCGTAGTGCCGGTCGCAGCCCGCGATCTGCGGGCTCACCTGCGCCGAAGTCCGCTTCTTCTGCGGCTTCTTCGCCTGGCCCGCCAGGTCGCCCGCGAAGTCGTGGACATGCGCGGACGCCTCGGTGGACGCACCGGCGGACGCGCCATGTGCCGACTCCGCCGCCCCCTTCGCCCGCGCCCCCGCGCCGCCGCCCAGGTGCACCCACTTCGCCACCGACGGAATCCCATTCGCGTCCACCGCGAACAGCATGTACCAGCCCGGCGGCGCCAGATTCGGGTTGCTCGTCACAATCAGGTCGACCGTGTTGCCGTCGTTTCCGTCCACCGTGAGCGGCAGGTCCACGAACCGCTGGTTCGGGTCCGACGAGTGTGTCACCGCGGCCGGCCGGATCAGCTCCGCCTTGGTGATGGGCCGGTCGACCGTGATCCGCTGCGTGTCCCCGTACAGCCACTGGTCGTCGATCAGCGAAGTGATCCGCGGCCGGGGCCCCTTGAGGAGGTACGGCGGTGTGTACAGGGACACCTGGTGGTTCCAGGTGCCGTTGCCCGGGTTGTCGCCGGTCGTCATGACCCGGCCGTCCGGCAGCAGGAACGCCGACGAGTGGTAGCCGCGCGCCTCCGGATCGGCCGCCACCGGATCGAAGGTGTCCGTCTGCGGATCGAAGAGGGACGACTCGTACACCGGGTTGGCACGGTTGTGCAGCGCGCCGCCCGTCTCCAGGACCTTGCCGTCCGGCAGCAGCACCGCCGAGCCGTACATCTTGCCCTGCGCCCCGGTCTGCGGCTGCGGCCCGGCGCCCAGGTCGACCGTGCCCTGCGGCAGCGGCGGGCCCGGGGTGTACTGCGGGCTGGGCTGCTTGAGGTCGATCAGATCGGTGAGCCGGTTCGCCTCCGGGTTGGAGTCGATGTTGCCGCCGCCGATGGTCAGCACCCGCTGGTCCTGGGCCGGAGGCAGCAGCACGCTCGCCGACTGGTCGCGCTCGTCCTTGTTCCGGAGCCCGGGCACATCGGTGACCGTGTTGGCGTCGTAGTCGTAGACCGACGAGCCGGTGCCCGGGGTGCCGTTGCCGAAGACGTGGCTGCCCGAGTAGAAGAGCCGGCCGTCCTGCATCAGGATCATCGACGGGTACAGGCCCCAGTACGACCAGGTCTGGTTGACCTGCCAGAGCGGCAGCCACTTGTCCTCGGCGGCCGACCAGCGCTCGGCGGTCACGGACCCGCTGGAGTCCTCGCGCAGCCCGCCGAAGGACAGCACATCGCCATTGCCCATGATCGTGGCCGACGGATACCAGTGCCCGTCGTTCATGTCATTGGTCCTGCTGTACGTCTCGCTGACCGGGTCGAAGACGTACGAGTCCTTGTACCCCTGGTAGCCGACCGTGCCGTCCGCCGACGGATAGCCCTTGTTGCCGCTCATCACCAGGACCCGCCCGTCGGAGAGCTGGACATGGCCGGCGCAGAACATGTCGTCGGGGGTCGGGACCGTACGGTACGAGCCGTCCTCCGGGTCGTACACCGCCGAGGTGAACGTACCCGCCTCGAACATGTCGGTGTTGTTGCCGGATCCGGCGATCAGCAGCACCTTGCCGTTGTGGAGGACGACCGAGTGCATGGAACGTACGGGGTTCTCGGTCGGCAGGACCTCCCAGCGGCCGTCCACGCACTCCTGGGCGGTGCCGGTGCACGCGGGCTCGACGGGCGGCGGGGCGACCTCCTCCATGGCGTAGTCGTCGGTGGTGACACTGCCCGTGCCGTACACGGAGACACCCCAGGTGATCCGGTCGGTGCCGGGCGGTACGACGGGGGTACGGACCTCCGCGCGCTGGTAACCGGCGCTCGGCTCAAGGGTCTTGAGGTCGGTCCAGTACTGCCAGCCGGCCGTGGTGTCGTGCCGGAAGAGCGTGATCGCCGCGTCCGGCGTCGTGGACTTGTACCAGAGGGAGACGTCGTACTGCCGCTCCGGCACCACATCGGGCGCGCACTCGGCGGACTCGGTGATCAGCGCCTTGCGGTCGCCGTCGACGCGGCGGGTCAGCTCGACCTTGACGGCCTTGGTGCCGGAGTGGGCGTCGGCGACGATGGCGAAGGTGAAGTCGTTGTCGCCCCAGCCGGACTGCTCCCAGCAGTACGGCATGGCTCCGGGGCCGCCGCCCGGGTCCGCGGTCTCGAAGCCGGGGTTCTTGACGAGGTTGACCCCGGCGGCCGCGGGCTGCTGCGCGCTGAGCAGCAGCCCTCCGGTGAGCGCGGCGACGGCGAGCAGGGCGGTACGGCGGCTCCGCCGCGCGGGCGGCCGACGGAAGGGGAACACGGCCCTCGGTGCCCGCGCCGGTCCCGCCGGACCGGCCCGGACCGCCGACACCGGCCACGCCACTCGGCCGGGCCGCCAGGAGCGGCCCGCCTGAGCCGTCTCACCGGCGCGGCCGGCGCGGCCGGCCCGAACCGCGCCACCCGACCGGGCCGCCGATCCCTCGGATCCCACCGGACCGGCCGATCCCTCCGCCCCCGCCCGGCCGGCCGGGCCCTGCCCGGTCCGCCGGTCCGTCTGCCTCGTCCCGTCCGTCTGTTTCCCGCCTCTGAACAGCCTCACTGGATCACGCCCCCTCAACACGGTCGGCCGCGGGCCTCTCATGCCCCTCGGCCGCGGCTCCTCGTTCCGTACCGTCCGAAGCGCGGCCGGCGCCCCGCCGCTTCTTCCGCTTCCGCTTCGGCAGATAGACCAGCGCCTCCGTCCCCACGAACCGCAGGACGAAGGTGGCCAGCAGCGCCAGCGCCGTCGCGGGCAGCACCTCCGCGCCCAGCCTGGAGACGAACAGCGCGATCAGCGGGATGCGCAGCAGCAGATCGGCGTTGGCGAGCACGGCGAACCGGCCGACCCGGTCCGCCCAGTGCCGGTGCCCGCGCCTGCTGCGGAAGAGCAGCGCCTCGATCAGGACGAAGTTCCAGGCCACCCCGAACTGGTTGGCCAGCACCTCGGCCGGCAGATAGTGCAGCCCCGCCGCCGTCAGCCCGTACAGCGCCAGCAGGTTCGGTACGAAGCCGCTCAGCCCGATCAGTCCGAAGGCGGCCATCCTGGCGAGCGGCGAGGCGGTCCGCAGCTCCACCAGATGGCGCAGGAACCGCAGTCCTTCCTTCGCCGACGACTTGGACTCGCCCGCGAACCGGTCCCGGAAGACGAACGGCACCTCGGCCGGCTGCTCGGGCCGGCAGCGCACCGCCAGCTCCAGCAGGATCTTGTAGCCGAGCGGACGCAGCGCCTCCGCGGTGACCGCCGAGCGGCGGATCGCGAAGAACCCGCTCATCGGGTCGCTGATACCGCGCAGCCTGACCGGGAAGATCCCCTTGGCCAGCCAGGTCGCCGCGCGGGACACCGCGACCCGGTAGCCGCCCGCCAGGCCCGCCCGGCTGCCGCCGCTGATGTAGCGGCTGGCGACGACGAGATCGGCGCGCTGCCGCTCGCCGGCCGCGACCAGGTCGGGGACGAGGGCGGGCGGATGCTGGAGGTCGGCGTCCATGACGACGATCCACTCGGAGCCCGCGGACCTGAGGCCTTCGACAACGGCCCCGCCGAGACCGCCGACCGGGGCCTCGCGGTGGATGACCTCGACCGGGAACGGGCAGTCCTGCGCGGCGGACGCGATCACCTGGGGGGTGTCGTCGGTCGAGTCGTCGACGAAGAGCACCTCGCAGGGCAGCCGCGCGGGCACGGCGTCGGTGAGCTGCCGCAGCAACTCCCTTACGTTCCCTGCCTCGTTGAAGGTCGGGATGATGACGGTGACCGCGCCGGGCTCGGCCACCACGGTCGCTTCGAGCTCCGGGTCACCGAGTTCGTGCCGTACCGGTCCTGGCTCGCCGGCGCCCGAACCGGCTCCGGCGCCCGCTCCGGCCGGGGGAAGGATGCTCATCGTCCGCCTCCAACGATTCGTCCGGCTCCAACCGATCGCCCGCCCTCGACGGATCGCCCGTCTCCGGCCGATCGCCCGTCTCCGATCGATCGTCCGCCTCCGACGATCTGCCGGATCTCGATCCGGTCCTCGCCCTCGCCGAAGACGGCGACGGGGTCCGAATGGTCCAGTGCGGCCCGTACGTTGGGCAGGTCGCGCGCGTCGCGCCGTACGGTCGGGGAGGCGACCACATAGTCCAGGTCGCGCCAGCCACCGGGCATGGTCCTGGTGACGGCCGGGTCGAGATCGGCCTTGTAGAACCAGATCGCGCCGAGGCCCGGCTCGTATCCGGCGTGCACGAGGTCGAGCCAGAGCGCGTCGTCGACCAGCACCCGGGTCCGGGAGGGGTCGGGGACCCGCTCGGCCATCCAGGAGGCCGCGGCCCGGTAAGGGGCGTTGGCGTCGGCGGTCAGGGCCGTACGGTTGCCGTCGTACCACCGCGGCGCCACATACACGGCGGCGGTCACGGCCAGCGCGGCGAGCGCCGTCCACCGCACGGCGGTCAGCTTCCGGCTCTCCCGCGCCGCTCGCCGTCTGCGCAGGACCGCGTGCGTGACGCTCGCCGCGCCGCCCGCCAGTACCAGCGCGAGGAACGGCAGCCCCTGGATCACGTACATCGCGGGCAGATAGCCGGAGGGGCGCATCGCGACGGCGGTGAGGATCACCACGGCCAGCGCGGGCCCGGCCAGCGCCCGCGCGGTGACCGACCAGCGCAGGGTCACCATCAGCAGGACGGCGCCCGCGAGCCCGCCCAGCGGCAGCACCCGGTCGTAGTAGAGCCAGGACTGGAGCACTCCGTACGAGCCGCTGCCCGGGTCGAGGACGAAGCCGGAGCCGGGCCTGCTCATCTGGTACGTGATGCCGTCCCAGAGCGAGACATGTCCGCCGCCCGGCAGCAGCTCGCCCTTGAGCAGGGCGAACAGCGGGTACGAGAGGCCGATCAGGGCACAGGCGGTGACGGCGCCGGTGAGGGCGAACTTGCGGGTGTCGCGATGGCTGAACCGCCACATCGTGACCAGCAGCGCGGGCAGCACCACCAGCATGGTCTCCTTGGTGAGCACCGCGACGGCCGCGGCGATCCCGGCCGCGAAGTGGTGCCAGAGATCGCGGTGGGGCGAGGCCGCGAGGCAGAACGCCAGCAGCAGCCACATCACGGCGATGTTGTCGAGGAAGATCTCCCGCTGGAGCACCACGGAGAGCGGCGAGAGTCCGAAAAGGACCATCGCGAGCCCGGCGGCCCAGCGCGGCAGCCACAGCCGCCTGGCCAGGACGTACAGGAACACCGCGCCGGCGGCGGAGACCAGCAGCATCGCGAACCGCATCGGGGCGACCGTCATCGCGTCGGGTACGAAGAGCGAGGGCAGCCAGGTCAGAGCGGCGATCTGCATCCAGCCGAGCGGCGGATGGTCGTACCAGTAGGTGTAGTGGGCGAGGCCCTTGCCCTCCTGGACGGCCCAGGCCTGGGCGAGATAGGTGCCCTCGTCGTCGCTGAGCGTCGGGTAGTGCTGGATGTTCCAGCCCTGGACCAGCAGGATCGTGAGAAGGAGCGCGCCGCAGAGCAGCAGGTCGGCGCGGGAGCTGCGGAAGCGGACCACCGGGCGGACGGTGAGCCGGCGCCTGTCGGACATCTGCGCCTCGGCCGTGTTCCGGGCATGGTTCGGCTGCGCGGTGACGGCTTTCTGATCCGTCGTCACCGCGGGAAGGGTGGAGGTCACGCGTGGACGTCCTCTCGGATGTCGCGGATGCCGCGGATGTCCCCGGTCTCTCCAGCGCCTCCAGCGCCGCCGGAGCCCCCGGAGCTTCCAGCGCCTCCGGAGCTTCCAGCACCTTCGGAGCCTCCGGCGGCCGGCGCCAGATGCGCGCCGACATGGCTGGTCAGCTCCCAGTCGCTGCGCCCGCGCTGCTCGCGCCAGACGGCACGGATCGCCGCCCCGGCCAGGAGCACCTGGTAGAAGGGCCCGCCGACGATCAGCTTGAGATAGTGCGTGAGGCGCACGCGGAGCCCGTACTGCTTGCCGAAGTCATGCAGCCCGACGACCTCGAACACAAAGGTGACCATGGCGGTGACCAGCGGCAGGAAGGTGATGAAGGCGATCGCGACCGGTACGTCGAGGAACAGCGCGACCGCCGCGTTGAGCGGGATGATCAGCCCGGTGAACGCCTGGAGGAACGGCGTCATCAGGGTGTAGCGGGCGAGCATCCGCTGTCCTGACGTGGGCAGTTGTTTCCAGTCCTTCTTGCGGTAGACCTGTAGGAAGCCCTGGTTCCACCGGGTGCGCTGCTTGAGCAGGGACATCAGTGAGCCGGGGGTCTCCTCGCGGGTCACCATGTCGGAGTCGTACGCGACGACGACCTTCTTGCCCACGCTGGAGAGCCGTACGCCCAGATCGCAGTCCTCGGCCAGGCAGTCGGGGTCCCAGCCGCCGGCCGCGCGCAGCACTTCGGTGCGTACGAAGACGGTGTTGCCGCCGAGCGGGATGAAGCCCTTCTGGGCGTGGAGGTGGAGCCTGCTGCGGAACCAGAAGAAGTACTCCAGGCAGTTGCGCAGGCTGTACCAGCTCGAATGGAAGTTGATGAGCTGGACCCCGCCCTGGACGACATCGGCGCCGGTGGAGCGGAAGGCGTGGTCGACATGGGTCAGCAGCTCGGGATGGACCTGGTCCTCGGCGTCGAAGACCCCGACGACATCGCCGGCGCAGTGCGGCAGCGCGGTGTTCAGCGCCTTCGGCTTGTTCTTGGTCTCGTGGGTGTCGATGACGACTCTGACCCGGTCCGGGGCGCGGGCCGCGGCCCGCTCGGCGACCTCCGCGGTCTCCGGGTCGTCGTGTCCGACGATGACGATGATCTCGAACTTCGTGTGGCTGGACTGGAGCAGCCGCTCGACGGTGTGCTCCAGTACGGCCTGCTCGTGCCGGGCGGGCAGGAGCAGCGAGAACGAGCCCTCCCGGCCGCCGTCCGGCGGATCGAATCTGGTGGCGGCCAGCGTCTCCGGCGTACGCCAGGCATGCATCTGCCACCAGAGTGTGAACGCGGCCATCCAGAACAGCGCCAGTGAAATGGCAGCAACGAACACGGATGTGAACAACACGGCCCCCCTCGGCCCGGGTGGCCGGGGCAGGCCCCCCTGGCCGCCGGCTCACCCGTAATCCCCCTCGCACAACAGGCCACTCATGCGCACCAGTTGTGCCTCTTGTGAAGAGAATAGGGCCGATCTGTGACGACCGGCGGGCCGATTGGGTGAATACCGCGTTTCAGTCCGATTCGGCATACATCATAAATCGGCCACAGTTCACTCGAACGCGCCCAATTCGCGCCGGAGTGCGCCTACTTCGGTTGTGGGAGCCGCGCAAACGAACCGCCGGCAGACATATGCGGCGGAATGCCCGCCGACGAGCGGCCGGCCGGCGAGCAGCGGGAACTCGCCACTGTCCGGGGCGCCCGTGGCGACGACCGCGCCGGGGGCCGTCGCGAGGAGCGCCGTACGGTGCAGCTCCCGGGCGGCGGGGTCGCCCTCGGGGCCGACGACGGCGATCTCGCGGGGGCCGTCGAGCAGGGCCTCGGCGGTCGCGAGACCCCAGCCGATGAAACGCGGGACCCTCGGCCCGAGGGCCTTCACCACGCCCAACGCCCGTTCGGCGGCGGTGCGATGGGCTTCGGAGCCGGTGTGGGCGGCGTACGAGAGGAGCGCGCCCGCGGCGGCCGTCCAGCCGGAGGGGGCCGCGTTGTCGGTCGGGTCCTGGGGGCGGCGGATCAACTGTTCGGCGTCGTCGGCGGTATCGAACAGCGCGCCGTCCTCGGCGGTGAAACGGTCGAGCACAATGTCCAGCAGGAATCCGGCGAATTCCAGCCAGGCGCCGTCGCCGGTGACGGCCGCGAGCGCCAGGAATCCCTCGGCGACGTCCCCGTAGTCCTCCAGGACCGCGGCGTGCGCGCCGGACCGGCCGTCCTTGGAGGTACGGGCGAGGCGCGCGGTGTCGTCGAGGTGGACCCGTACGAGCAAGTCGGCGGCCTCGGTGGCGCGTTCCACCAGATCCGGCCGGTCGAAGTACGCTCCGGTCTCGGCCAGCGCGGCGATCGCGAGACCGTTCCAGGCGGCCACGATCTTGTCGTCGCGGCCCGGACGGGGCCGCTGCTCGCGCGCCGCGAGGAGCCGTGCGCGTACGGACTCGGTGCGGGCGGCGTCCACCATCCCGCCGTTCCGCGGAAGCTGGAGCACCGAGGCGCCCTCCTCGAAGGTGCCCTCCTCGGTCACCCCGAAGTACCGCGCGGCGAATTCGGCGTCGGCCTCGCCGAGGACCTCGCGGAGCTGCGCGGGCGTCCAGACGTAGTACGCGCCCTCGGCGTGGCGGCCGGTGCCGTCGTCGCTGTCGGCGTCCAGCGCGGAGGCGAAGCCGCCCTCCTCCGTGCGCAGTTCACGCACCAGGAAGTCCGCGGTCTCGACGGCGACCCGGCGGGCCAGCTCCGATCCGGTGGCCCGCCACAGATGCGCGTACACCCGGCACAGCAGGGCGTTGTCGTACAGCATCTTCTCGAAGTGCGGCACCACCCACTCGCGGTCGACCGAGTAGCGCGCGAACCCGCCGCCGAGCTGGTCGTAGATCCCGCCGCGCGCCATCGCCTCGCAGGTGTCGGCGGCCATCTGGAGCGCGCCCTCGGCTCCGGTACGGGCATGGTGGCGCAGCAGGAACTCGGTCACCATGGACGGCGGGAACTTGGGCGCCCCGCCGAACCCGCCGTGCCGCGCGTCGTACTCCCTGGTCAGCCCGAGCAGCGCCTGCGACAGCTCCGGCTCGCCCGGCACCCCGTCCCCGCCGTGCCCGAGCGACCGCCCGGCCAGCTCCCGCACGATCCGCCCGGCCACCTCCGCGACCTCCTCGCGCCGGTCGGTCCACGCGGCACTGACCCCCTCCAGGACCTGCGGGAAGGACGCCATGCCGGACCGGGGCTCGGGCGGGAAGTACGTACCGAAGTAGAAGGGCTCCGCATCGGCCGTCAGGAACACGGTCATCGGCCACCCACCCTGCCCGGTGGCCGCCTGCACGGCCTCCATGTACACGGCGTCCACATCGGGCCGCTCCTCGCGGTCGACCTTGATGTTCACGAAGTGCCGGTTCATGTACTTGGCGGTCGTCACGTCCTCGAAGCTCTCGGACGCCATGACATGACACCAGTGGCACGCGGAGTAGCCGACCGACAGCAGGACGGGCACATCGCGCCGTCGTGCTTCCTCGAACGCCTCCGGCCCCCAGGGCCACCAGTCGACCGGATTCTCAGCGTGCTGAAGCAGATAAGGCGAGGTCGTACCAGCCAACCGGTTCATATGGCCCAGCCTCTCACAGCGCCCGGCCACGTCGACGAAGCCCGTTCGGCCTCTGTGTCGCTCGGCCGAGCCACGATCGCCATGGCAACCGAACGGGTCGATGTCGAGCATCTCCTGGCGCTCTTCCGAGTCCGGCGCCCCGGCATCGCAGGACAGTAGGCTGAGCCCAGCAGCGCCGGCACTGCCGAGGCTCCTCGAAGGAGGTATGTCATGACCGCCGAGATGATGGCGCCCGCGTGGATGCATACGCAGATCAGCGCCGAGGAGTACGACACCTGGTCCGAGGAGCAGTGTGCCGGCATCGAGATCGTGGACGGGATGGTCGTGGTGAGCCCAAGCGCGTCCAAGCGGCACAACCGGCTGGCCCGGATCCTCGCCAATGCCCTGGACGCGGCCGCAGGCCCGGACTGGAACGCCGACACGGACTTCGACGTCCGCCTGCAGGACGTCCCGCTCACCAACCGCCGTCCGGACGTCGTCGTCTACCGGGCGGAGACCATCGACCTCACGCCCACGCGCCCCGAACACGTACTCCTGGTCGTCGAGGTCGTGTCGCCCGGCTCGGAGACCACCGACCGGATCGTGAAGGTGGACCAGTACGCCAAGGCCGGCATCCCCTTCTACTGGCGGGTCGAACAGGCCGCCACCGGTGTCCCGATCATCTACACCTACGTTCTCGACCCGGCCACCAAGGCGTACAGGGACGGCGAGATGTTCACCGGCGTGATCAAGGCTGCCGCGCCGTTCTCCGTCACTGTCGACCTGGGAGCCGTCTGACGCCCGGCCTCCGCCTGGGCGGCGTCATCACATCCCCTGGCCCGCCGGCCGGAGAGGGTCAGGCCAGCCCCAGACGGGTTATCTCCCGCCCCGCGGAGCGGTCCATCACCATCAGCAGGCCGGCCTCACGAGTCCTGGCGTAGGCGGCCTCGTCCATGACGTCCAGTTGGAACCAGACCGCCTTGGCGCCGATCGTCACAGCCTGGTCGGCGATGCCTCCGGCGAGGGCGGAGTTGACGAACACGTTCACCACGTCCACCGGGAACGGGATGTCCGCGAGGGACGCGTAGCCCTGCTCTCCGTGCACCGTCTCGGCCTTCGGGTGCACGGGCACCACCCTCTTGCCGATGCGCTGGAGCTTCGCGGCCACGCGGTAGGCGGCCCGTTCGGGGTTGTCGGACAGGCCCACCACGGCCCAGGTGTCTCCGGCGGTGGTGAGGATCTGCCGGATCTCCGCGTCATCGCCATAAGTCGTCATGTCCGGCACCGCCGTGCGCCGATGGGCTCCGCACCGGTTACCGCCGGCCGCATGACCATGGGGAGTGCCAGGTTTGTGGACTTCGTCAGCCGCATGAGCAGACGGTAGCCAGTTTGAATACTGTATGCAATAGCGCAGTCAGCGTCTTCCCGTGCCAATGCCGTCCCCGGCTGGGCCCTGAGGAATGTCACCCTCGCCTTACGCGGGCCCTGGCAGGACAATGTGTGTTCACTGAAAGCTTTCTGAGGGGGACGCACATGCGGGAAAGCCACCGGGCCGAGGCCGACAGGCTGTTGGTGCGGGCCGTGGAGGAGGAGGTGCGGCGGTCGGGCGGGCGGACCGACGGCGGGGCGCTGCTGGCGCGCGGGCGCGGTGCGCTGGAGTCGCTGGCCGCCGGGGCCGCCGAGGAGTACGCGGCGTACACGCACGCGCTGGAGGCGGCCGAGGCCGAGCGGCTGTCGGGGCGGTTCAGCCGTAAGTCCCTCGGAACTCCCGTGCTGGTCACGGCCGTTGCCACGGCCGCCGCCATCGGCGCGGACGTCGCGCTGGGCACCGCCACCGGGGTCGCGCTCGGCGCGGGCGCGGTGGTCGCCGTCGCCGGGGCCGCCACCACCGTCGCCAAGGTGACCGCGTCCCACTGGCCCGCAGCCCACCAGCGGGCGGGCGCGGCCGGCCGGCCCGGCGGCACCGAGCAGCTCAGGCTCCAGTGGCTGACGGCGCTGGAGGTACGGGGCATCCGCCCGTTCCTCGACCAGCAGCGCGTCCTCATCTCCGCGAACCGCCGCCCCGCCAAGAAGTCCGCGCCCCAGCTCAGGGGCGGCGACCGCAGCGCCGCCGCGCGCCGGCGCACCGTACTGGAGCAGTCCTTCGGCCATCTCCCGCAGCCCGACGGGCCGTTCGCGGGCCGCCGCGCCGAGATGGCGCAGATCGCACAGTGGGTCCATGCCGCCCGCGCCTCGACCGAGACCCGCCCCACGGTCGTGGTGATCCACGGCGACCCCGGCTCCGGGCGCACCGCGCTGGCGGTACGGGCGGCACACCGGCTCAAGGACCAGTTCCGCGGGGCGTGCGTCGTCGATCTGCGCGGCGGCGACGCGGGCGAGGCGCCACTGTCGACGCGGGACGCGCTGCTGCACCTGCTGAACCGGCTCGGCGCCCCGCGCGAGCAGCTCCTGTTCCGCGAGCGGACCTCCCCGGAGCAGCAGGTACGCCGGCTGAGCGAGCTGTACCACCGGCATCTCACCGATCTGCCGGTCACGGTCGTCCTGGACGACGCCTCCGATCCGGAGCAGGTCGCCACGCTCGTACCCGAACGCTCCGAGAGCCTGGTCCTGGTGACGGCCCGTCAGCCGCTGGAGCTGCCCGCCGCCACCCCGGCCTGGGTGCACCAGCTTCCACTGGAGGCGCTGGACGGAGCGGGCGCCGAGGAACTGCTGCGCGAGATCGCCCCGGCCGGGCCCGGCGCGGCCGGCGCGCCCTACGACGCCCAGTCGGCGGACCGGGTGCGGGAGCTGTGCGGCGGACTGCCGCTCGCCCTGCGGGTCGCGGGGTCCTCGCTCGGGGAGCGTACGGCCCAGCGTCTGGCCGCCGACCTCGCCGCGTACGGCCGGGGCGGCCCGGTCGAGCGCGCGCTGTGGCTGCGCTACACCGACCAGGGCGAGCAGGCCCGACGGCTGCTGCGCCGGCTCGCGCTGGCCGGCCGCGCGTCCCTGGGCGCCGCCGCCGCGGCGGCGCTGCTGGCGACGGACGAGCAGGAGGCCGGGCAGCTTCTGACGGCCCTGTCCGGGGCCGGACTGATCGACCATGTGCGCGCCAGCCGATACCGGCTGCACGACGCCGTGCGGACCTTCGCGCAGGCCCGCCTCCAGGACGAGGAGAAGGCGGCCGACCGTACCGCCGCGCAGGAGCGGCTCATCCGCAACTACGCCGAGCTGGCCGACTCCGTGATCCGGCTCGTCGACGGCAAGACCTCGACCCGCGCGGATCTCTTCAAGACCGCGGCCGGCGCCCATGGCTTCGCCTCGCTGGACGCGGCGCTGCGCTGGCTGGACGAGGAGTCGAGCTTCATCACGGCCACGCTGCGCCACGCGGAGGGCGTCGACCAGCAGGCCGTACTCGACCTGCTCGGCGCGCTCTGCGACTACTGCCTGCTGCGCGGCGACCTCTACCGGCTGGGCGAGATCAGCGAGCTGACACAGGCGGTGGACCAGGGCCTGCTCGTACGGTCGGTCCAGTGGCGTACGGGCATCGCGGCCCGCCAGCTCGGCGAGCTGGACAAGGCGCGCACCACCCTGACCTCGGTGGTCGACCTCTACCGCGAGGCCCAGCACGACGCCGGCGCGGCCCGCGCGCTCGGCTCGCTGGGCATCACCCTGCACCATCAGGGCAATCTCCCCGAGGCCTCGGCGAAGCTGCGCGAGGCGCTCGCCCTCCAGTCCGCCGACGGACTGGCCGGGGACCGCGCCTGGACCCTGCACGCCCTCGCCGCCGTCGAACGCGACCGGGGCGGTCTCGCGGAGGCCGTCTCGCTGCTCGCCACCGCGCTGGTGCTGCATCGCGAGAGCGAGTCCGTGCACGGCGAGGCCTGGACCCACTTCCAGCTCGGCCAGGTCTGCCTTCGGATGGGCGATGTGCCACGCGCGGAGGGCGAGCTGGCGGAGGCGCTGGAGCTGTACGGCAGGACCCGCGACGCCCGTGGCGAGGCCTGGGCGCTGACCCAGCTCGCCCGGGCGCGGCTGGTGGACGGCGAGGCGTCCTCCGCGGTCGGCGGGCTGCGCGACGCGCTGGCCCGCCACCGGGAGAACGAGGACGCGCGCGGCGAGGCCTGGACGCTCTACTACCTGGGCCAGGCGCTGGAGGAGAACGGCGACCGCGACCAGGCGGTACGGGAGCTGGAGCGGGCCCGCACGATGTTCTCGCGGATGCGCGACGTGTACGGGCTGGCCTGCGCCCGGCACCACTCGGGCCGGGTCACCCGTGACCAGCGCGCCGCCCAGACCGGCAATCTCCGCAATTCCGGCTTCGCCCGGCAGCTTCTGGCCGACGCCCGCGCGGACTTCCACCGGATCGGGCTCGCGCACGGCGAGGCCTGGACCTGTCTGGAGCTGGCGATCGTCGACGCGGGCAACAACCGCGCGGCCCAGGCGCTCCAGCTCTGCGACGAGGCGACGGCGCTCTTCGAGTCGTACGGGGATCTGCGCGGCGCCGACTGGGCGCGCTTCCTGCGCTGCACGCTGCTGCCGTACGCCTCGGCGGGCGGGACGGAGGTGGGCTCGGTGGTCGCGGAGCAGGAGCTCACGGAACTGTCGGCCGCGCGCCACGCGCTGCGCGACGGCAAACTGGAGGACTGCGCGGACGCCTACGCGGTGATGCTCGGCCGGGGCGTCAGCCTGGAGGACGGCTGGCAGGCCTGGCAACTCGGCATGGTCCCGACCCGCCACGCACGCGAGGTGATGGGCGTACCGGTGGAGACGACACCGGCGTAGGACGCGGGCGCCGAGCGGGAATGGGCTTCAAGCGGCGCGGGCGGTCGAGGGGCGCGGGCATCAAGAGGGCGCGCGCTTCAAGCAGCGCAAGCGCCGAGCGCACGCGGGCTCCAAGGGGGCGCGAGCTCCAAGCAGCGCGGGCGTCGAGCGGCGTGGGCCGTCGAGCTGACGCAGGTATCGAACGGCGCGGGCCTCAAGCAGACGCGGGCCCTGAGCGGGCACGGCGTGGGCCGAGCGAGCACGGGCTCAAACACGTGGGCCCCGAGCGGGCACAGCCTTCAAGCGGGCACGGGCTTCGAGCGGCAAGCACGCACACCCGTCAAGCGGTCGCCGGCCCTGAGGCCGCGCGTCCGCCCGTGCGTCCGGCCGCCCTGGCGGGGCGGCCGGTGTGGCAAGACGCTGGGCCGCTATTCGCCGGCCGGCCGCTGCGACTGCGACTGCTGCGACTTCGCCGGGGCGCCCGCCTCGGCCTTCTCCAGGTCGTCCCGCGCCTTCTCCGGCTCCGGGGTCTCCTCGAAGTTGACCATGTTCATATGGCGGTTCATCGACTTCATCAGCAGCCACACCCCGCCCGCCATCACCGCGAACACGATGAACCCGAGCACACCGGGCGTCACCTTGTTCTGGTCCAGCTCCTTGGCGAGCGGGATCATGTGCGTCATTGCCTGGGTCGCATACATATCAGGCATTGTCGCGGATGCCCGCGAAGAGGTCGCTCTCGGGGAGGGAGGTATCGACGAGGGACTTCACCAGCTCGTACTCCTCGGTCGGCCAGACCTCCCGCTGGATGTCCATCGGCACCCGGAACCAGCCGCCGTCCGGGTCGATCTGGGTCGCGTGCGCGATCAGCGCCTTGTCCCGGATCTCGAAGAAGTCCGCGCACGGAATGTGCGTGGTCAGCGTGCGCTCCTCGCGGCCGAACTCCTTCCACCGCTCCAGCCACTCCCCGTACGGGGACTCAAGCCCCCGCGCGAGCAGCGCCTCGTGCAGCGCGACCGTACGCGGTCGGTTGAAGCCCTGGTTGTAGTAGAGCTTCTGCGGCTGCCAGACCGGACCGAACTCGTCCTCCGGGTACTTCTCCTTGTCCGCCGCCGCCTCGAACGCCACCATCGAGATCTTGTGGGTCATGATGTGGTCGGGGTGCGGGTAGCCCCCGTTCTCGTCGTACGTCGTGATGACCTGCGGCCGGAACGAGCGGATCAGCCGGACCAGCCGGCCCGCCGCCTCGTCGGTGTCCTCCAGCGCGAAGCAGCCCTCGGGCAGCGGGGGCAGCGGGTCGCCCTCGGGCAGCCCCGAGTCCACATAGCCGAGCCATTCCTGCTCGACGCCGAGGATCCCGCGCGCCTCGTCCATCTCTTTTTTACGGACCTCGTGAATGTGCTCCTCGATATAGGCATCCCCCTGGAGCTTGGGGTTGAGGATGGAGCCGCGCTCGCCCCCGGTGCAGGTCACGACCAGCACGTCCACCCCCTCGGACACGTACTTGGCCATCGTGGCCGCGCCCTTGCTCGACTCGTCGTCGGGGTGGGCGTGAACGGCCATCAGCCGTAGCTGCTCTGTCAAGGCTCGATCCTCAGTGATTCGTCGCTTCGGGCGGCTTCTATAGTGACGGATACCGGGGGGCGGAAATTCCGGCCGCCCGTCGCCGCCCGTCGCAGAGAGGAACGATCATGGCCGTGGTGCGCGAGCGTCCAGTCGGCCGTTACGGCCGCTCCGCGGACGAGCGGGCGGACCACCGGCTGCGGACCGTCGGCGCCGTGCTCGGCGTCGCGCTGATCGCCCTGATCGGCTGGTTCGGCTATCACTATGTGGTCGATCGCAGTGTCTCCGGGGAGCTCATCAAGTTCAAGGTGGTTTCCGCCACGTCGGTCGAGGTCCATCTGGAGGTCCGCAAGGACCGGGACGCCACCGGTAGCTGTACGCTCCGCTCCCTCGCGGAGAACGGCGCCGAGGTGGGCCGTAAGGACGTCCGCTTCGGCCCGGGCGAGACCCGGATCGACCAGGTCGTGACCGTACGTACAACAGCGGCCGCGACCAGCGCCGAACTGCTGGACTGCACCTCCGACTGAGCCGCGTCAACGGCCTCCGGCCGAGCCGCGCCGTACGGCCCGCGGTGGGCCGGCGCCCGTGGCCCGCAGTGGCCCGGCATTCGGCCGGGACCCGGCCGGGACCCGCCGGGTCGGCGCCGCGCCGACACCCGGCTGAGCCGCGCTGACCTGCGTTGATGTGAATCTGATGGCTTTCGTCCTCCCCTCCGGGCCACGAAATTGTTAGGCTCGTGGTTTCGCCCGCCCGAGAAGACAACATTCTTCTGGGTAGGGCGTTGCTTTGTATTCCCGGTACCTACGAGGAGCACCTGTGACCCAGACCAGCGAGAACGTCACCTGGCTCACCCAGGAGGCGTACAACCAGCTCAAGGCCGAGCTGGAGTACCTGTCTGGTCCCGCCCGCACCGAGATCGCCATGAAGATCGCGGCGGCCCGTGAGGAGGGCGACCTCCGGGAGAACGGCGGGTACCACGCGGCCAAGGAGGAGCAGGGCAAGCAGGAGCTTCGCGTGCGCCAGCTCACCCAGCTCCTGCAGAACGCGAAGGTCGGCGAGGCGCCGGCGGACGACGGCGTCGTCGAGCCCGGCATGGTCGTGACGATCGCCTTCGACGGCGATCCCGACGACACGCTGGACTTTCTGCTGGCCTCGCGCGAGTACGCCAGCTCGGAGATCGAGACCTACTCGCCGCAGTCCCCGCTCGGCAGCGGTGTGAACGGCAAGAAGGTCGGCGACAACGCGGAGTACGAACTGCCCAACGGCAGGACGGCCTCGGTCAAGATCCTGGACGCCAAGCCGTACGGGGGCTGAGCGCGACAGCCCCCGGCACTGGACGCCGGGGGCTGTTCTCGTGTGCGCGGTACGGGGTTACGCCGTGGCCGAGCGGTATTTCCGCACCGCCAGCGTCCGGAACACCGCGATGATCACGACCGACCAGATCAGCGAGGCCAGCACCGGGTGCTCCATGGGCCAGGCGCTGGACTCCGAGACCCCCGGGTTCCCGAAGAGCACCCGGCACGCCTGCACGGTGGCGCTGAACGGATTCCACTCGGCGATGTGCCGCAGCCAGGCCGTCATCCCGCTGGTGTCCACGAAGGCGTTCGAGATGAACGTCACCGGGAACAGCCAGATCAGCCCGCCCGAGGTGGCGGCCTCCGGGGTACGGACGGACAGGCCGATCAGCGCGCCGATCCAGGAGAAGGCGTACCCGAGCAGAAGCAGCAGCGCGAACGCGCCGAGCGCCTTGAGAACGCCCTCGTGGATGCGCCAGCCGACGAGTACGGCGACGATCGCGAGCACCACCACGGTGAGCGCGGTCTGCACCAGGTCGGCGAGGGTACGGCCGGTGAGGACCGCCCCGCGTGCCATCGGCAGCGAGCGGAACCGGTCGATCAGGCCCTTGTGCATGTCGTCGGCGATCCCGGCACCCGCGCCCGCGGTGGCGAAGGTGACGGTCTGCGCGAAGATCCCGGCCATCAGGAAGTTGCGGTAGACGTCGGGGCTGACGGTGCCGCCCACCTGGAGCGAGCCGCCGAAGACATAGCTGAACATCACGACGAACATGATCGGCTGGATCAGGCCGAAGAGGACGACCTCGGGGATCCGGGTCATACGGATCAGATTCCGGCGGGCGACGACCAGTGAGTCGGTGGTCGACTGGACGATTCCGCCGCGCGGCCGGGGGGCGGCGGTCTGTGGCGCCTGGGTGGTGGCGGTCACTTCCGGGCCTCCTTCGTGGACTTGGCGGACTTGGCCGCGCTCTTGCTCTTGCCGGGGTCGTCGGACTCGGCCGCGCTGTCCTCGGCGGCGTGCCCGGTCAGGGAGATGAAGACATCGTCGAGGGTGGGGCGGCGCAGACCGATGTCGTCGATCTCGACGCCTCGGGTGTCCAGTTCCCTGATGACCTCGGCGAGCAGCTTGGCGCCGCCGGTGACCGGGACGGTGAGCTTGCGGGTGTGCTCCTCGACGGTCACCGCGCCGGACGGCGCCCCGGCGCCCGCCTGTGACTCACCGGACTTCGCGAAGCCCGCGAGAACGGCGCGCGCCGGGTCGATCTGCTCGCGCTCGTGCACGACGACCTCGACACGCTCGCCGCCCGTACGGGCCTTGAGCTGGTCGGAGGTGCCGCGGGCGATGACCCGGCCGTGGTCCACGACGCAGATGTCATGGGCGAGATGGTCGGCCTCCTCCAGATACTGCGTGGTCAGGAGGAGTGTCGTACCCCCGGCCACCAGTTCCTGGATGATGCTCCAGAGCTGCTGGCGGTTGCGCGGGTCGAGGCCCGTCGTCGGCTCGTCCATGAACATCACGGGCGGCGAGACGACCAGCGCGGCGGCGAGGTCGAGCCGGCGGCGCATGCCCCCGGAGTACGTCTTGGCCGTACGGTCCGCCGCGTCGGAGAGGTTGAAGCGCTCCAGCAGCTCGTCCGCGCGGGCCTTCGCCTCGCGGGCGTTCATCTGGTAGAGCCTGCCGACCATCCGCAGGTTCTCGCGGCCGGTCAGATACTCGTCGACTGCGGCGAACTGGCCGGAGAGGCCGATCGAGCGGCGGACTTCGTTCGGGTGCTTGAGGACATCGATCCCGGCGACGACGGCCTTGCCGCTGTCGGGCCGGAGCAGGGTGGTCAGGACGCGTACGGCGGTCGTCTTGCCGGCGCCATTGGGGCCGAGAAGCCCCAGGACCGTGCCTTCCGGGACATCGAGATCGACGCCGTCCAGAGCCCTTACATCGCCGAAGGTCTTGACCAGGCCTTCGGCGTAGATGGCGCCTGGCATGAAGTGTCTCCAGTGGGTGCTGACGGTGCTTGCTGACGCAGCACGGTAACGCGATACATCGCGACCGAACAAGGGGTGTTTGTAAGCCCGAAGTAAAGAAAACCGTACGAGCACCCAACAGGCACACGATTTACCGGCCGCCGCGCGCCTGCCGGGACGACCACACGCAGGCCGAGGCGACCGGCGCGCGACAGAGCGACCGGCGGGCATACGGCAGAGGACGTACGGCACGGCAGCCGACGGGCGTACGGCGACACGGTGGACGGGCGTACGGCGACACGGCAGGCGGACACGCCACAGCGGAAAGCGGCGGGGCACGCCACAGTGAGGAGCAGCGGGGCACGGCACAGCAGGAAACGGCGGGGAGCGGGTGCCTCAGGTGAGGACGGTGTAACCCGCCTTCCGCAGTGCCGCCTCGACGTCCGCACAGTGCCCCGGCCCCTTCGTCTCCAGATGCAGTTCCACGTCCGCCTCCGTCAGCCCCAGCCGCGGATCGGTCCGTACATGGCTCACATCGAGAACATTGGCATCCGCCACTGACAACACGGTGAGCATCGTCGCGAGCGCGCCCGGCCGGTCCGTCACCCGGACCCGCAGGCTCAGATAGCGTCCGGCCGCCGCCATGCCGTGCCGGAGGATGCGCTGCATCAGCACCGGATCCACATTGCCGCCCGACAGCACCGCGACCACGGGACCGCGGAACGCGCCCGGATCGCTCAGCAGCGCGGCCACCGGGCTCGCGCCCGCGGGCTCCACCACCAGCTTGGCGCGCTCCAGACAGAGCAGCAGCGCGCTGGACAGCTCGTCCTCGCTGACCGTACGCACCTCGTCGATCAGTTCCTGGAGAAGCTGGAACGGTACGTCGCCGGGGCGGCCCACCTTGATGCCGTCCGCCATGGTCTGCGGGGCCTCGACCGACACCGGCCGGCCCGCGCGCAGCGAGGGCGGATACGCGGCGGCGCCCTCCGCCTGCACGCCTATCACCCGGACCTCCGGGCGTACGGCCTTCACGGCGAGGGCGACACCCGCGGCCAGACCGCCGCCGCCGACCCCGACGACGACCGTCCGCACCTCCGGGCACTGCTCCAGGATCTCCAGCCCGACCGTGCCCTGACCTGCGATGATGTCCGGGTGGTCGAAGGGGTGGATAAAGACCGCGCCGGTGTCGCGCGCGTACTCCTGGGCGGCGGCCAGGGTCTCGTCCACGACCTGGCCGTGCAGCCGCACCTCGGCGCCGTAGTCCCGGGTGGCGGCGACCTTGGGCAGGGGCGCGGCGACCGGCATGAACACCGTGGAGCGGACCCCGAGCAGGGTGGAGGCGAGTGCGACGCCCTGCGCGTGATTGCCCGCGCTGGCGGCGACGACGCCCGCCGCGCGCTCCTCGGGGCTCAGGCCCGCGATCCGTACGTAGGCGCCGCGCAGCTTGAACGAGCCGGTCCGCTGGAGGTTCTCGCACTTGAGCAGGACGGGGGCGCCGACCAGGCCGGTCAGATATCTGCTGCCCTCCATCGCGGTCATCCTCGCCACGCCGGAGAGCATCTTCTGCGCCCCTCGGATGTCATCGAGGATGAGGGGACGCACGGGGCGGGACGTACCGAAGCTCATGTCTGCCAGTCTCGCAGCTCACCGGCCGCCCGGCGGCCCTGCGAGGGCTGAGTGTGAATCCCTGCCCATGGGTTTACGCAGGGCCGGTACGGGCGGGGTCATCCCCGCGTACTCTGTCCCCCACCAACCGACCCCCGCACAAGAGAGCCCCCAGCCATGCCCCCCATTCAGGACATGACTTCCGCTGCGTCGGCCTCCCGGGAGACGGCCTCCGAACCCTTGGGGGCCGGCTCAGAACCCTCGGGTGAAGCCGTCCTCCTCGATGCACTCCAGCACCAGGTGGCGGTCTTCGCCCGGCGGGCCGAACAGACCCGGCTCGGCGGTGTCGGCCAGGTCCGCAACTCGATGGACCGCGCCGCGTATCTGCTGCTCAACCGGCTCGACCAGGAAGGCCCGATGGGCGTCAAGGCGCTGGCCGCCGGCATGGGCATCGACTCCTCGACCGTCACGCGGCAGGTGGCGCCGCTCGTCGACACCGGCCTGGTCAAACGGACTTCGCACCCGGAGGACGGCCGGGCCGTGGTGCTCCAGCTCTCGGCGCGCGGGCTGGCCCGGCTGGACGAGGTCCGCTCGTCGCGGCGCGAGCTGATGGCGCAGGTGACGGGCGGCTGGACGACTGAGGAGCGCACCTCCTTCACCACACTGCTCACCCGTTTCAACGGCGCGCTGTCGGCGCGGGCGGCGGGGCTGCCGCAGGGCGAGGGCGGTACGGGCGAAGGCGGTACGGACGCGTAGGACCGCGTGGCGCGTAGGACCGCGTAGGCGCGTGCCCGGAAAGCCCCTGTTCGAATCAGGTCCTGTGCGAAAAGGCCCTCTTGACCTGGACCCGCCGACTCGCGTCAATGGAGGACGTGCGAGAGCGGCGGACGGCCACGGATCGCCGCCGCGCCCGTGAGCGTGAGTTCGAGACGTTCGCCGCGGGTGCGGCCGGCCGGCTGCTGCATGCGGCGGCGCTGCTCACGGGCGAGCCCCCGGAGGCCGCGCCGCGCGCGGAGCGCCTGCTGATCGCCGCGCTGGCCCGTACGTACGCGGACTGGGACCGGCTGCGCGACGACGACCCGTACGACCACACCCGCCAGGAACTCACCCTGCGGTACGCCGGCACCGCCTGGCACTCCCGGCTGCGCCGCCGCGCCCCGGCGGGGGTGCTGGCCGGGCTGGGTCCGCAGGAGCGGATGGTGCTGGTGCTGCGGCTGTACGAAGGGGTCGCCGAGGAACAGACCGCGGCCCTGATCGGGCTGCCGGTGGAGCGCGTCCACACGCTCTGCGCCCGCGCGATCAGAACGATGCGCGGGAAGGGGAACGGGAACAGGAAGACAGCTCCGCGCCCGGCCCCCCGTATCAGCGACAGCCGGGTGGGCGGGGCACGGACATGAGCGGGGGCGACGGCGGCGGCGAGCACCGCGACCACAAGGCCGCCGAGGTACGGCGGATGCTGGACGCGGGGCGCCCCGCCGTCCCCGGCGATCTCGTACCGCGCGCCACCGCCCTCGGCGCCCGGCTGCTGCACCGCCGCCGCGCGGTCCAACGGGTGTGCTGGGCACTGCTGTTGGTCGGGGTGATCGTGTTCGCGGTCTGGGCGTCAGCGGCGCACCCGTGGACCGTACCGCCGTCGGAGACCACGCCGCCGCTGGAGGACTGGTGACCCACCCGGCCGCGCCTGAGCCCACCCGGCGCTTGAGGACAGCGCCGGAGGGCAGGGCTTGACGGCAGCGCTTGAGGGCGTGCCTTGAGGGCGGCGCTTGATGGCGGACCGGCGGCCCTGGCGTGGGGGCCCCGGCGTGGGACAACGCCCCGCTGGACAGGGCCTAGGACAGCGCCTGGTGGAGGTCCGCGAGCAGGTCGTCGACCGACTCGATGCCCACCGACAGCCTGACCAGGTCCGACGGCACCTCCAGCGCCGAGCCCGCCGCCGAGGCGTGTGTCATCCGGCCCGGGTGCTCGATCAGCGACTCGACCCCGCCCAGGGACTCGCCGAGCGTGAACAGCTTCGCGCGGTCGCAGACCGCCACCGCCGCCTCCTCGCCGTCCGCGACCTGGAAGGAGACCATGCCGCCGAACGCCTTCATCTGCTTCGCGGCGACCTCGTGACCGGGGTGGTCCGGCAGGCCCGGGTAGAGGACCTTCGAGACCCGGGGGTGCTGGGTGAGCATCTCCGCGATCCGCGTGGCGTTCCGGCTGTGACGGTCCATACGTACCGCCAGCGTCTTGATGCCGCGCAGCACCAGCCACGCGTCGAAGGGCCCGGCGACGGCCCCCATCGCGTTCTGGTGGTAGGCGAGTTCGTCCGCGAGTTCCGCGTCGTCGACGATCAGCGCGCCGCCGACCACGTCCGAGTGCCCGCCCATGTACTTCGTGGTCGAGTGGACGACGACGTCCGCGCCCAGCGCCAGCGGCTGCTGGAGGTACGGGCTGGCGAAGGTGTTGTCGACGACCAGCCGCGCCCCGGCGGAGCGCGCGATCCCGGCGAGGGCGGCGATGTCGGTGATGTTGAGCAGCGGGTTCGAGGGGGTCTCGACCCAGATCGCCTTGGTACGGGGGGTCAGCGCGGCCCGTACCGCCGCCGGGTCGGAGGTGTGCGCGACCGAGAAGTCCACGCCCCAGCGGGAGACGACCTTCGCGAACAGCCGGAAGGTGCCGCCGTACGCGTCGTCCGGGATCACGACATGGTCGCCGGGCTCCAGCAGCGTACGGAGCAGGCAGTCCTCCGCCGCCAGGCCCGAGGCGAAGGCGAGCCCGCGCCGGCCGCCCTCCAGGGCCGCGAGGTTCTCCTCCAGGGCGGTACGGGTGGGATTGGCGCTGCGGCTGTACTCGTAACCGCCGCGCAGTCCGCCCACTCCGTCCTGCTTGTAGGTGGACACCTGGTAGATCGGCGGGACGACCGCGCCGGTCAGGGGGTCCGCGGTGTTGCCCGCGTGGATGGCGAGCGTCTCGAAGTGCTGCGGCTCGCCGGGATGATGCCCGTCGGCCGGGCGCTGGGTGGGGTGCTCGTGGCTCATGAGGCCCGAGCGTAACGCCGTACGAGCACCCGCCCGCACAACGGAGCGGCAAGGCGGGCACGAGCCGGACGGCGGGCGGCCCGGCCCGTACGGTGGTCGGCCCGCGCCGGACGGCGAGCGGCCCACGCCGGACGGCGAGCAGCCCAGGCCGGACGGCGGGCGGCGGGCGGCCCGGCCCGGAAGCCTTCTGCTCGTAGACCGCTCGTACACCGCGCCGCACCGCCGGATACGTCGCGCGCCGCGTCCGGGACAATGGGGCCATGGAGATTCTCTGGTTCCTGATCGCGATGGGCCTGCTGGCCGGGGCCCTGGGCCCGTACGCGCTGCGCCGCCGCGGCGGTGTCCGCCAGGTCGCGCCCGGTTCGCCCGACGCCGCCGACCCGGCCGCGTACGGCTTCCTGCTCCAGGAGGAGCTGGACATCCGGCTGCCGGGCCCCGACCAGGATCTCCTCGACGTACTCGATGTCGTACAGGGGACCCAGGACTGGCGGGCCGCCGCGCAGTTGCTCGCGGGCACGCCCAAGGAGGGCGAGGTGCGCTGGCAGCGCGTGCAGGCGTTCGCCGGCGCGGCGTCGCTGGAGCTTCAGCAGCGGCCCGGCGTGGGCGGCGCGTGGCTGCGGGCGTGGCGTGCCGAGTCGCCGAAGGACGCGGGCGGCGCGGCGGTGCACGCGGAATTCCTGGTGCAGCAGGCCTGGCGGTCGTCGGCCGCGGGGACGGACGACTTCCGGATCATCCTGGAGGAGGCCCGTACGGTCTGCGGCGAGGCGGCCCTGCTGGCGCCGGGCGACCCCGTGCCGTACCTCACCGAGCTGGCCGTGGCGCGCGGACTCGGTTATACGCACGAGCAGTTCGACCAGGTGTGGGCGAAGGTGATCGACCGCGCGCCGGAGCACATGGGCGCGCATCTCGCGGCACTGCACTACTGGTGCGAGAAGTGGCACGGTTCGCGCGAGGAAGCGGACCACTTCGCGACGACGGCCGCGGCGCGCGCCCCGCGAGGCTCGCTGCTGGCGGCGCTGCCGCTGTTCGCGGTGTACGAGCACCTCCCCGAGGTCAATCTCGTGCAGGGCTTCTACCAGAGCGCGGTGGTGACCAAGGCGGTGGAGGGCGCGCTGTTCGCGGTGCACGCGGCACGCCCGGACGACCCGCTGCTCGCGCACGTACGGCACATGCTGATCCTCTTCCTCGTACGGCAGGAGCGCTGGGCGGAGGCGATGCACCAGCTCGTACGGGTGGACGGCCACGTGGGCGCACTGCCATGGACACTGGAGGGCGACCCGGCGGCGGTGTACGCGGTGTACCGGGCACTGGCGGTGGCAGGCTACGAGGCAAACGGCGGAAACCCGGCGACGCTACGGCAGTGAGGGGGGCCGGGGGCGGGCGGGGCTCGGCCGGGTGGGGGGTGGGTTTTCCACAGGGGGTTCCACAGGTTTATCCACAGCCTTTCGCACTACCCACAGGCCTGTCCACAGGCTTCACGGAATGTCCAGGGCCCCCGGTACGTTGATTCAGCAGGACCCCACAGCCGAGGAGACCTGAAATGTTCATCACCCGCCGCACCCCCGAGCTTCCCACCCCGGAGCAGAGCCTGCCCGGCCGCCCCGAGCGCGATTTCGCCGTGCCCTCCCGCCACACCGTCCTCGGCAACCCCCTGCTCGGCCCGTACCCGGAGGGCCTGGAGATCGCGGACTTCGGCCTGGGCTGTTTCTGGGGCGCCGAGCGCACCTTCTGGCAGCAGGACGGCGTCTGGACCACGCTGGTCGGCTACCAGGGCGGCACCACCCCGAACCCAACCTACGAAGAGGTCTGCTCCGGCCTCACGGGCCACACCGAAGCGGTCCGCGTCGTCTACGACCCCAAGGTCATCTCGTACGCCGAGCTGGTCAAGCTCTTCTGGGAGTCGCACAACCCCACCCAGGGCTTCCGCCAGGGCAATGACGTGGGCACCCAGTACCGCTCCGCCATCTACACCCACTCCCCCGCCCAGTCCGAAACCGCCACCGCCTCCCGCGAGGCCTACCAGAAGGTCCTCACCGCCTCGGGCTACGGCGAAATCACCACAGAAATCCTCCCCGCCACCCCCCGCCCCTTCTACCCGGCCGAGGCCTACCACCAGCAGTACCTGGACAAGAACCCCAACGGCTACTGCGGCCTGGGCGGCACGGGCGTGAGCTGCCCCATAGGCGTGGCCAAGGCGGAGAGCTGAGGGGCGGACGGATCCCGGCCCGCTCGGAGGGGCCTGGCTACACGATCGGGTGATCAGCAACCGAATCGACGGGCCGGTCTCGACCACTTTCTAGGCTTCCAACGGTGAAGCATCGCTACGACATCGAGATCGAACCTGAGGTGAGGGTCTGGCTGGACGGTCTGCCGCGCGAGCACTATCGCGCGGTGGAGCGGCACGCTGACCGTTTGGCCGAGGCACCCACAACGCTCGGCGAGCCGTACTCCCGCCATCTGAGCGGACCCGTCCGAGAGCTGCGCTTCCATCTCGGCTCGGCACCCATCCGCCTCACCTACTGGCTGGCGCCGGAACGCCGTATCGTGTTTCTGACCGTCTTCCGAAAATCCCGGATGCGCGAAGACCGGCAGGTCCAGCGGTCCCTGTGGGCACAGAAGGAATGTGAAGCGTCGCATCCCACCGCGGCGACGGCCTACCACCGGACGTTCGAGGAGCAAGCGTGAGTACGGGATACCACACCTCGTGGACGATTCCCGAGGAGAACCGGACTGACCCGGCGTATGTCGAGGCCGGGGCCGCCATCGCTTTGGGACAGGCCGTGTACGACCGTCGTACGGCCCTGGGCCTCGGACTGGCGACGGTCGCCGAGCGGGCGGGGCTTGCGGTCGAAGACATCGAGCGCATCGAAGGCGGCGGAACCACCCCCACACTCCCGCTGCTGCGCGCGCTGGCCAGGGCCCTCGACTCGCAGTTGGACGCCTCGATCGACGCCGAAGAGACCCAGCTCTCCTTCGTCCCCCACACCCCACACGCCGCCTGACCCGATCAGCAGGCCGGGGTTGGTACCTCTCGCGTGCGACTGCGGCTGCCCATGACCGACCGCGCGGTGCTCGGCCCGCACCGCCCCGGCCCGGCGTGACCTGCACGGGCGGATAATCTGGGCGCGTGGCGGGGTGCGCGTACTAGGCGGGTTGAGCGGGTCGCGTGGGACCGCGGGTACGACGTGTGTGCGTCAGCGGTCTCAGGAGGTAGTTCGTGTCACGTCTCGTCACCGTCGTTACCGGCGGCAGCCGTGGTATCGGCGCCGCGACCTGCGTCCGGCTGGCCGGCGAGGGGCATGACCTGGCGCTGGGGTACGTACGGGACAGCGCGGCCGCCGAGCAGGTCGCGGAGGCGGTGCGGGCGGCCGGGGGGCGGTGTGTGACCGTACAGGCGGACACGGCCGACGAGGCCGACGTGGAGCGGCTGTTCGACATCGCCGCGGACCAGCTCGGGCCGGTGACGGGCCTGGTCAACAACGCCGGGGTGACCGGCCCCCTCACCCGGCTCGCCGACGCCCGGACCGAGGACCTGCGCCGCGTTCTCGACGTCAACCTCCTCGGCTATCTGCTCTGCTGCCGCCGCGCCGCCCGTGACATGGCGCCGCGCGGAACCGGCGCCATCGTCAACGTCTCCTCCGCGGCGGCCACGCTCGGCAGCCCCGGCGAGTACGTCCACTACGCCGCCACCAAGGCCGCCACCGACGCGCTCACCATCGGCCTCGCCAAGGAACTCGGCCCGGACGGCATCCGTGTCAACGCGGTCGCCCCCGGCATCATCGACACCGACATGCACGCGACGATGGGCGACCCCGGCCGCCCGGCCCGGGTGGCCCCCGGAATCCCCCTCCGCCGCCCCGGCCAACCGGCCGAGATCGCCGCGGCGGTCGCCTGGCTGCTGTCGTCGGACGCCTCGTACACCACCGGTGCGGTGCTACGGGTCGCCGGCGGGCGTTGAGTCGACCAGGCGAGCAGACGGGCACGCGGGCAGACGAGCGGACAGGCAGGCACGCGAGCACGCGTTCAATCAGGCCTGGCCCTGCGGGAGTTGGCCCGACGGTTCACCGGGTTCCAGCCAGAAGCGTACGGAGCACTCGTCCTCCGGCTCGACCCTCACGGGCAGCCCCCACCACTCGCTGAGGGCGCGGCCGACCTTGTACAGCCGGATACGTTCCGCCGGGCTGTGCGCCGGGAACCGGGCCCAGCCGTTGTCGGAGACACGGTGGCCGATCTCGTTGAACAGGGCGATGTGGGCGCGCTGTTCCTCCTCCGGCGTCAGCGGTGTGATGCCGCCCTCGGAGCCGCCCGCGGGATCGCCCGGCCGGGGCACCTCGCGTACGTTGTAGAGATCCCGGATCATTCGCTTCTACCGCCCAACTGTCGTGGGGACATCGGTGGGGACATCGGCGGCAACGTCGGTGGCGACCTCCGCCGACATGGAGACGGAGACCTTTTCGGCCCCGATCCGCCGCATGCGTTCGGTGCCCCATTCTCCCAGGAGAGCCAGGGCGGCGTTGAGCGAGATGCCGTGCTCCGTCAGGGAGTACTCGACCTTCGGCGGCACCTGGCGGTACACCTCGCGATGCACGAGCCCGTCTTCTTCCATCTCCCGCAGATGCTGGATCAGCATCTTCTCGCTGACCCCCGGCAGACCGCGTCGAAGCTCGGCGAAGCGGCGCGTCCCGTGGTGTTGCAGCTCCCAGAGGATCAACGACTTCCACTTGCCGGCCACCACGTCCATCGCCGCGTCGATGCCGCAGAAGTAAGGACCACGTCGTGCTGATGTCGCCATCCGCCCCTCCAACCGTGCTTGCCGAGTACCAACCGTACTGACCGAACACCTGCCGTACTGACCGAGTAACTGCCGTACTTACCTAGTACCCGCGGTACTTACCAATGAGTGAGTACCTGACTAATTAGTCCGTACTGGTCAACGCCACCGGCAGCCGAGAGGATCCAATCGAGCGACGAACACAAGGGGGGAGCCACAAAAATGACAGCCAACGACAGTGTCCACGTGAGCGTTCTCGGGCTGGGCGCGATGGGCAGCGCTCTCGCAGCCGCCCTGCTGAAGGCCGGATGCGCGACAACGGTCTGGAACCGCACGCCGGGGAAGGCGGACGGCCTTGTCGAACAGGGGGCGGAGGCCGCCGCGACGGCCGGTGACGCGGTCCGGGCCGACCGGTTGGTGATCGTATGCCTGCTGGACCACGCGTCGGTCCATGAGGTGCTCGACCCGCTCGCCGAGGAGCTGGCCGGACGGACCCTGATCAACCTGACCACGACAACACCGGCCCAGGCACGGGAGTTGGCCGACTGGGCCGCGGGTATCGGGGCCGCGTATCTGGACGGCGGCATCATGGCCGTACCGCCCATGATCGGCCGGCCCGGGTCGTCGATCCTGTACAGCGGGTCGATCGATGTCTTCCAGCAGTACAAGCCACTGCTCGATCTGTGGGGCACCAGCACCTACTTCGGCAAGGATGCCGGGCTGGCGTCGCTGTACGACCTCGCTCTGCTCGCGAGCATGTACGTCATGTTCGCCGGATTCATGCACGGCGCCGCGATGGTCGCGCCGGCCGGTATGACGGCGGGCGAGTTCGCCGGCATGGCCGCGCCGTGGCTGACGGCGATGACCGGCGCGTTCCAGGGGTTCGCGGAGGTCATCGACGGCGGGGACTACACGGTCGAGGGACAGCAGAGTCTGGTCTTCTCCGACCTCGGTGATCTCCTGGCCGCCAGTTCCGACCAGGGCATCAGCACCGAGGTGGTCGCCGTGGTGCAGCGGCTGATCCAGCGCCAGATCGACGCGGGCCACGGAGAGGAGGGCTTCGCCCGGATCTTCGAGAGCATCAGGCAACTGGGCTGAGGCGACCGGTCGAGGCAACTGGGCTGAAGGGGGCCGCCGTTGGGCGGCGGCTGCGGCGCGGGCGGGCGCTCCGATGCGGGCACTGGCGGCAGGCGGGCGCGCCCCGATGCAGGCGCTACGGCAGGCGGGCGTGCGTGCGTGCCCGAGTCAGGCACCGCGCCGACGAGCACCGCTCCGACGAGCACCGCTCCGGCGGATACCGCGCCGACGGACACGCTCCGACAGACGCCGTCCCCGGCAGGCGCCGCCCCCGGCAGGTATCGCCCCCGGCAGGTATCGCCCCCGGCGGCACCGCGCCAACAGGCACCGCCCCCTGGCCCGGTGTCGCCCCGGCAGCGCCCCTCCGGCAGGCGCCGCCCCCGGTCCGGCATCACCCCGGCGGCGCCCCTACGACAGGCGCCGCCCCCGGTCGCAGGATTCCTTGAACGTTAATGATTGCCTCATGCGGTAGTTGGCATATTCACCGGTCTCCCGCACAACGTGGACATCCTTGCTCGGTACTGACCTCGAATGATCGCAACTGATCTCACGACTTCAGGAGTTGTCCGCACCATGCGCACCGGATGGAAGTCCCTGACCAGCGCGGCAGCCGCCGCCGTACTGACCGTCACCGCAGTCTGGGGCGCCCCTCGTCTCGTCGAGGCCGCGGCCGACGCCTCTCCGGCGGCCCCGGCCACCCCCGCGGCACCGGCCGCCCCCGCGAAACCGCGGCCGGCCATCGACCGGATACATGACGAGTACCTCGATCACACACCGGACGCCGACGTCATGGTCGTAGCACACCGCGGCTACTGGCGCGGCGCGCCGGAGAACTCGCTCCGGGCCATCGACCTCGCCGTGAACAAGGGCGCCGAGGTCGTGGAGATCGATGTGCAGCGCACCAAGGACGGGCAGTTGGTCCTCATGCACGACACATCGGTCGACCGCACCACCAACGGCACAGGAAACGTCTCGGACCTGACACTCGCCCAGATCAAGGACCTGCGCCTGCGGGCCGGCCTCGGCGGGGGCCAGGCGGCGCTGACCGACGACCGGGTGCCCACGCTCGCCGAGGCGCTGGCGACCGTGAAGAACCGGGCGATGGTCAATCTCGACAAGGGCTGGGCCTTCCGTGACCAGGAGTACGACCTGCTGGTCGCCACCGGCACCCTGGACCACGCCATCTTCAAGAGTTCCGCTCCGGTCGCGGAGGTGGAGGCGTTCCTGAGCAAGGACCCCGGCATCCTCTACAGCCACGTGGTCGACGATGCGAACGCCGCCAGCATCGGCGCGTTCACCGGCCGCCGCCCGCAGTCGTACGAGCTGATCTTCGACCGGCTCACCGACCCGCAGATCCAGCCCGCCGCGGTACGCCGGGCGCAGGCGGAGGGCCGTGTCTGGGTCAACACCATGTGGTACGGGCTGGCCGCCGGCTACACCGATGAGGCGTCCCTGATCGACCCCGCCCGGGGCTGGAAGACGGTGGTCGACCGGCACGGCGCGTCCATGATCCAGACGGACAACCAGGAGCAGCTCCGTAGCTGGCTGTCGTCACGGCACCCGCACGGCAAGGACGCGGAGTGGCCCGCCCTTCCCGCGGGAACGGTCCGGGTCCAGGCCGAGGACTACTCCACCGAGGGGAAGGACGCGGGCTACCACGACCTGGAGGACGACAACCGAGGCGGAGCCGCACGGAAGTACGAGGGCGTCGACCTCTGCGACCAGGCCGGAGCCCTGGTGATGTGCTGGATCCGTGGCGGGGAGTGGGTCAAGTACTCGGTGTACGTGCCCAAGTCGGGCACCTACGCGGTGTCGGCGCGGGTCTCGTCCCCGTACCGTCCGGCCGGGAAGTTCACCCTGGCCTTCGACGACGCGGCGCCCGGCGAAGCGGTGGACGTCATGAGCACCACCTCCCACGACGCCTTCGAGACGCAGCCGGTCCCCGGGACGCAGCGTCTGTCGAAGGGCACGCATGAGTTCACGGTGCGGATGGACCCGGCCGCCTACCAGAACTTCAACATCGACTACTTCCAGCTCGACCGGCTCCGCTGAGCCGCCTGCCCGGCGGACCGCCCTGGTCCGCCGGGCACAGCCGGTCCTCCCGTCACGCACTGAGCACGAACGAGAGTCGGACTCAGGCGGTCGGTTACGCTGGAGGACGTGAGTCTGAAAAGCAAATCCATCGAGGCCGGCGGCGGTCGCGGCTGCCCGATAGCCGCCGCGCTGGACATCGTCGGCGACCGGTGGTCCCTGCTCGTGCTCCGCGATCTGTCCCGCGGCGTCCATCGCTTCAACGACATCCAGGCCAAGACCGGCGCGCCCCGGGACAGGCTCACGAGCCGGCTGCGCGAGCTGGAGGAGGCCGGGGTGATCGCCCGCCGCCGTTACTGCGAGCACCCGCCGCGCGACGAGTACGTCCTCACCGACGCCGGGAAGGCCATCGCGCCGGTGCTCCGCGAGCTGGAGGTCTGGGGCGAGAATTACGCCCTTTAGGCCACGCCTCGGGCCGCGCCTCGGGCCGCGCCTCAAACCGCGCCTCAAACCGCGCCTCAAGCCGAGCCTCGGGCCGAGCCTCGGGCCGAGCCTCGGGCCGCGCCTGAGGCTGTGCGCGAAGTCGCACCCGAGGCCGCATGTGATGCCGCGCCCGAGGCCGTGCCTTGTGCGGCGAGTCCGCGACAGCAGGTCGGCCGGGCGACCTCAGTAGCAGGTCAGCCGGGCTGCCGGGTCTGCCGCGCGATACTGAGTCTGACTTTCGAACTTGGTGCTACGGTATCCATGGACAGCGAGTTCGAAAGTCAAACCTGCACAGGAGAAGTCATGGCATCAGTACTGATCACCGGGGCGTCAAAGGGCATCGGCCGTGCGACCGCCGCCGAATTCGCGCGCCGGGGGCACCGAGTCGTAGCCACCGCACGTGATCCCCGGTCGCTGGCCGACCTCGATGTCGATCAGCGGCTGCCGCTCGACGTCACCGACGCCGAGAGCATTGCCGCGGCGGTCCGGAACGCCGGCGACGTCGACATCCTCATCTCGAACGCGGGAGTGATCTTCTACGCCGCGGTGGAAGCCACGCCCCCGGAGAAACTGGCGGAGCTGTTCGACCTGAACACGGTGGGCTCGCTTCGGGTGGCCCAGGCCGTCCTTCCCGGCATGCGGGCGCGCGGGAGTGGCCGTCTGCTGTTCATGTCCAGCGTCGTCGGGCGCATCGTCTCGCCCCCGGGTGCCGCCTATCAGACGACCAAGTGGGCGCTCGAAGCGCTGGTCGAGGCCCTCGCCATCGAGGTCGCCCCGTTCGGACTCGAAGCCGCCCTGCTGGAGCCGGGCATGGTCAGCTCGGGAGCACTGGACCATGTGACCAGCTATGCGCTTCCGGACGACCCGTACCGCGTGATCGCCGCGCCGGACACCGACGGCGGCGCCAGGGCGGGGATGATCACGCCGGAGCAGGCCGCCGCCGAGGTCGCGGATGCCGCCGAGTCACCGCGGCTCCCGCTGCGCATCCCCGTCGGCGATGCCGCCCGCGCGATTCTCGCGGCGCGCCGTGAGGCACCCGACACCCTTCCCTTCGTACCGGGCGGGCCGGCCACCACTCCCCTCGCACCCGGGCGGCCGGCAGCGGCAGCAGGGGCAGAGGCATGAGCGGGCTCATCATGGTCACCGGCGCCACCGGCGCGCTCGGAAACCAGGTCGTCGAGTTCCTGTTGGAGCGGGTTCCCGCCGACCGGGTCGCGGCTCTGGCCCGCCGGCCGGAGGCGCTCGCCGGTCTCGTCGAACGCGGGGTCACCGTACGGCGCGGCGACTACGAGGACCCGGCCGGCCTCGCAGCGGCCTTTGACGGCGTGGCGAAGCTCCTTCTGATCTCGGCGAGGTCGTTCACCGACGCCAAGACGGCACACCGGAACGTGATCCGCGCCGCCAAAGGGGCCGGGGTGCGCCACATCCACTACACGGCCGTCCAGCGCCGTGCCGGGTCGGCTTTTGTGATCCCCCAGGCCACGGAGTGGGACGAGTACACCGAGAAGGAACTGGCGGCTTCCGGGCTCGACGTCACCGTACTGCGCAACTCGCAGTACCTGGAGTCGCTCGGCAAGCTGATCGGCGAGCTTCCTCCGGACCACTCCATCCGGGTGCCCGCCGGCCACACCCCGACCGCCCTGGCCGGCTGCGGCGACATGGCCGAAGCGACCGCCGCCGTCCTCGCCACCGACGGCCACGCGGGACACAGCTATACGCTCGCCGGTTCCCGCGCTTTCACGCTCGATGACGTCGCCACCGTCCTCGGCGAGATCACCGGCACGCCCGTGACCTACCAGGACACCCCGATCGAGGACTACGTCGCCGCGCGCACGCGAGCCGGGATGCCGGAGCCGTGGGCGCGCTTCACCGGCGCATGGTTCCAGGCCATCGCCGCAGGCGAGTTCACCCCCACCGACGACATCGAGCGCCTGATCGGCCGCCCCACCACGTCACTCCGAGCGTTCCTCACAGACACCGCCGCGGATCACCTGCCGCGCGCTGTGTGACATCGCCTGGTTCCGCCCCGGCCCGGCCTGCCCCGGCCCGGCTCGGCTCGGCCCGGCTCAGCCCCGCGATCACGCCATGCCCCGATCTGTCTCAAATTCACATTCAGGTCCCCGGCCCTCTCTGCTTACGGTGCGTCAGGGCAGCATCACGGACTGCCCCGGTTCAGTGGAAAGTGCACCGGGGCAGACCCGGGGAAGGAGCACTCCTGGCATGGTCAACGTCCTCAGCAGCGGTGTCTGGACGGGTGTCGACGTGGACGCGTCGCAGTTCAGCGGACTGCAAACCAAGCGCCTCGCCTGGGGCGAAGTCGCGGACGACGTGAAGAGCGCCTACGTCTTCGAGGGGGCCTCCACGCAGGTCGCACTCGACGGCACTCCGAGCGTGATCGGCTACTTCAAGCATTACAACCACGTGATCCCCATGCCGCCGAACCCGATGTTCACCGCGCAGCTCACCATCACCGTGGCCTTCGGGAACAAGGACAGGCGCACGGTCGGCCCGGTGAAGTTCCAGCACTACGAGACACCGAACGTGGGCGTGGCGCAGGAGGACACGGTCGAACTGGAAGAGGTCAAGTTCAAGCAGGTCGTACAAGTCGAAAACCGCTGGTACGACATGCACGTCCAGGGTTTCCTCCAGTTCGGCGAGATCTCCAGGCACTTCGTCAGCGTCGAGGACTCCGCGGAGCCCAACGTCGCGGAACTCAGGGCCTGTTTCATCCCCTACCAGGGTCCGGCGTAGCCACGACGGCATCACCGCCTGCGCAACGGCCCACCCGACGGGCGCGGGCGGGCCGTTGCGGCAGTCGCGGCAATTGCGGCAGTCGCGGGCACCGCTATTTCTTGAGCTGCTCCTGAAGCACGCTCAGGACGGTCGACACATGCTCCTCGGTACCCGCCTTGTCGAGGCCGAGCCCGCTGAGCACGCCCGTACCGTCCTCCTGCTCCAGCAGCGCCAGCAGCACATGCTCCGTGCCGACGTAGTTGTGACCCAGCCGCAGCGCCTCGCGGAAGGTCAGTTCAAGGGCCTTCTTCGCCCTGGCGTCGAACGGTACGAGGTCGGGCACGGGCTCACCGGACGGCTCCGGCAACGCCTCGGCCACGGCCTCCGCGATGGCCTCCAGCCGTACGCCCTGGGCGACGATCACCCGTGCGGCCAGCCCTTCCGGGTCGTCGAGCAGCCCGAGTACGAGATGCCCTGTGCCGATCTGCGTATGGCCGCCTTCGCGGGCCTTGTTCTGGGACGCGACAACAACGCTCCTGGCCCGCGGCGTGAACCTGCTGAAGTCCTGGTTCATGTCGGGCGCCGGCTCGTCCTTCGTCACGAACCGCTTCTGGGCGGCCTGCCGCGTCACGCCCATGGACTTGCCGATCTCGGTCCATGACGCGCCGGAACGGCGGGCCTGGTCGACGAAGTGACCGATGAGGTGGTCGGCCACTTCGCCGAGATGGTCGGCGGCGACGACTGCGCTCTGGAGCTGGTCGAGAGCGTCGCCGTGCACCTTCTTGATCGCCTCGATGAGGTCGTCGAGACGGACGGGATTGGTCATCTGAGTCGGTTCCACCATGAGGCAACCCTAGGTTGACACCCCCTCCAGCGTCAACCCGTGGTTGACACCCTTCAGGTGTTCGGGCCACGCACTGAGCCCCGCCGTCCGGTACGACGGCGGGGCTCGGCGGGGAGTGCGGTTGGTGGTACGGGTCAGGCGTTGAGGTCGTCCCCGGTGAGGGCGCTGATGAAGGACGTCCAGGCGGGCGCGGGGATGGTGATGGCGGGGCCGTCGGGGTTCTTGCTGTCCCGTACGGGAACGAGACCGGGGACGCCGTCCGCGACCTCGACGCAACTGCCGCCATCCGGATTGCTGTAACTGGACTTGCGCCAGCCGGCGAGGGCGGATGCCGGAATGGTGTCTGCCACCTCAACGCAACTGCCGTTGTCCGGACCGCTGTAGCTGGACTTGCGCCAGTCGGTGAGGGCAGACGCCTTGGGAATTGAGCTAACAGTCATCTTCGTAATCCTCAGCCACCGATTCGATGAGGGCCAGGGATGCCGCTGGCGGCAACGCGGCGGCCCTCGTCAAATCGTATGCCTGTCGGACCTGTTGCACGAGGTGTGGATCGTCAACGAGCACTCCGGTGACAACGCCCTCGAAGTACGCCATGTCGGGGGCATCGTCAAAGCTCATCAAGGTGGCCATGCTGCTCATGGTCGCGTGGGCTCCCGACGAGAACGGGACGACCTGCAAGAAGATCCGGTCTTCTCGCATCCGCCTTGCGAGATCTCGGAGCTGCCCGGCCATGACGGCCGGACCGCCGACCACAGTCCGCAGGACCGCCTCACTGACGACCACCCACACCACGGGAGTCTCGGGGTTGTCCAGCAACCCTCGGCGCAAGGTTCGGCCAACGACCAACTCGTCCACCCTCTTCGGATTCGGGTTGGGCTCTCGTGACCGGTACACCGCTCGCGCGTAGTCCGCCGTCTGAAGGATCCCCGGGACCAGCGAGACCGCGTACTCACAGATCGCGGTCGCCAGTCGCTCCGCCTCCGCCGCTTCCCTGAAGTACTCGGCATACTTGGCCTCTTCGAGGATGTTGAGCATCCGGTAGAACCGGCCCCCCGTACCCAGCACCTTGTCGATACGCCGCGCGTCGTCCGGGCGCGGCATACGCCTGCCCGCCTCGAAGTGGGCGATCAGTGTGTCGTGGCACACCACACCCTCACCGAGCTGGACCTGCGTCAGTCCGGCGGCTTCGCGGGCGATGCGCAACTCCTGACCGAAGTGCTTACGCGGGGGCAGGTACTCACGGCTCTGCTGCTTGTCCTCGTGCGGCATTTCAACGCTCCTTCTTGACAGGCGACTTGTCGGTCCATGCCCCCAACTGGAGCGTACGCGCGCACCCTTCACTCCGTAACTCATCCATCACAGAAAGCGACATGACACAAGAAGCGTCAGCCCCGTCCCGGGACGCCATACGGTGCGCACGGGACCGCCCGTACCACCACCGCTCACCGCTCACCGCGATGCTCAGGCGGCCCAGGTGATCGTCTGACCGCCGGGACGCGCGGTGATCAGGAACCGGTCCAGGCCAGGCGCCCCGTCCTCGCGCCACCGGGTCAGATGCTCCTCGATCCGGTCCCACAGCCGGTCGGGACCGCCTTGCCGCACGAGCCACCGTCGTCCGCCGCCGTTGCGCAGGGCCGCCCAGGACTGGCGCTCCACATCCAACAGCACATCTACCGGCCCCTCTTCGTCCGTCAGCCCGAAGCGCTGAGCGCCGGGGGCGGCGAGTTGTGCGACGAACCGCGCCGTCCAGTCCTCCAGCGCATCACCCGCCACGACGGCTTCCCGCTCCTCGCCCTCGGTCATGTCGGGCAGGATTCCGAGCGGGGGCGGGGACTGCGGACGAGCGAGCATGAAGGAGATGGCGCCCCCGAGGAGTCGCCCTGCCGCCGTACCGTCCTCCCGTACGGTGAGACGCGCCAGCTCCGAGGCGTAGAGCCAGCCGCCCACTGTGGCGAGGATCTGTCCGCCCGGCTTGACCTGCTCGATCCACTCACCGGGGATGTGCAGCACTCCGCAGGTGGCGATGAGCCGGTCGTAGGGAGCGTTCTCGGGGTGACCCTTCAGCCCGTCGCCCACAACGAGATCGGGGAGACGGCCCACACGCCCCAGGGACACCCGGGCACGGCCGGACACAGCCGGGTCCACCTCGACGGAGGTCACCAGTCGGTCGCCGAGGCGGTGGCAGAGCAATGCGGTCGAGTAGCCCGTACCTGTGCCGATCTCCAGCACCTTCATGCTGTCGCTGATGTTCAGCTCCTCCAGCATCCGGACGACGAGGCCGGGCAGAGTGCTCGAACTGGTCGGCTGCCGGTAGATCCGGCCGTCCATGTCGGCCGGCATCACGGTCCCGGCGATCTGGGTCACCAACGACTCGTCGGAATAGCAGGCTTGCAGCCATGCCGGATCCTCCGGCCGTACCGGTTCCCAGCCCGTACGCCCGCCCTCGTCCGTCCGCCGGAAGAATCCGTCACGCAGGAACTCATGGCGGGGAATGTCGAGGACCGCTTGACGCCACACCGGGGAGCGCAGGTCGCCGCCGGCCGTGATCCGGTCGGCGAGCGCTTCGCGGAGGCCCTTGTCGGTGGTCATTGCGGACGACGCTCCAGTAGATCGGCCATGGCCGCCACCATGGGCAGCCCGGTGGGCGGCTCCAGCCAGGCCCACTGGCCGGAAGGATTGCATTCGAGAAACCACCATGCACCGTCGCGGTCAATGGCGAAGTCGAATGCGCCGAAGACCAGGCCGAAGTGCGCGAGATAGCGCTTCAGCGCGGCCTGGATCCCGTCCGGCGGCCTGACGACGCCGTAGGAGAGTTTCGCGTAGTCGGTCCGCCAGTCCAGAAGACCGGAATCGATACGGACGGGGAAGACCCGGTCCCCGATGACGGTGACTCGCGCGTCGGCGGCCTTGTCAACGAGTCGCTGGAAGAGATGAGCAGTACCGGCCACTCGCTCATCGAGCTGGTCTGCGGTGACCTCGCCAACCTCCACGGTGCAGGACACCCCGTCCACTCGGTACAGCGGGGTGGAGAGGGGCTTGTAGATCGCGGGGCCGTGATCCTTGACGAACTTTCTCGCCGCCGTGGGGTCGGAGGTGACCATCGTGTCGGGGACCTTGAAACCGCACCGCACCGCGGCGGCGAGCCCGGAGGGTTTGAACTCGGCGTCCCCGATGCGGTGGGGGTGGTTGACGTACAGGCAGCCGGGCAGAGACGCGAGGACTCCACCGAGCCCGTAACGGGCTTGTGTCACCGCGAACCGCGCGTCCTGTTCGCTGAGGTGCGGGAAGGCGAATCCGGAAGGGCGACGGTAGTAAAGAGAGCGGACTCGCGAGAGGTCCGCGGTCCGGGTGGGCGTGGCCAGGGTTCCGCCGATGCCCGCTTCGGTGATCGTGGCCGCGACCGAGAGGGTGGCGGGGAAGTCCCCGGAGTCGAGCCGCACGACCGGGACGCACCGGTCGTGCAGCTCGTTGATCACCAGGTCGGCCGTGGGGTCGTCCACCATGGTGACGACCATCACCGGGCCGTCGTTGCTCACTGGTCGCTGTCGTTCCCGGTGTCCTGGTCACCGCCACCGGAACCGCCGGGCCCGGCACCGTCCGACGGATTGCCAGTGTTGGTGGACGGGTTGGTACCGGTGCTGGTGCCGTGGGCGGGCATCTCCATGGCCCGGCCGCCATCGGTGAAGTAGCGCGCGGTCTGTGACGTCGGGTCGATCTCGGCGCGCGCGTAGCCGGGCGCCACGGCTGGGTACGGAGCCATCCTCTGGAGTCCCCATGGCACAGGCGTCGCGTACCCCTGGGGCAGTGGGGAACCGGCCGGAAGTCGATCCGAGTGGTTGAACATCTTGTCCTCCGTGGGGGGTTCGACGTGCTTGAGCAGACCCGCCCGCGCCGACATGGAACTTCTGAGCGAACCGCGGGACTGAGCGTGCCCTCCTTCTGCGGCACGCACCCCAACGCTCTTTCCTGTCAGGCGCTTTGTCAGGCCATACCTACTGATGAACCTTATGCACGCATGCTTCCTTCCATAATCCACCCATCACAGAAAGCGACATGACACAAGAGACGTCAGCCTCGTCCGATGCGTCCGCGGCACGTTCTCCTGCCTGCCAACATGGGCGCATGGAGAAGAACATGGCGGTGCGGCGGCTCGACCTGGGGTACTTCGTCCGGCCCGCGTCGGAGACGGGCGGCTCGCAGCCGCGGGTCGAGCCCGTCCTTGCCTATCTGGTGCGACACGGCAAGGGGCTGATCCTCTTCGATACCGGCATCGGCAGCGCGGACCCCGAAACCGAAGCGCATTACCGGCCCCGACGGCGAGCGTTGCAGGACGCCCTGTCAGCGTCCGGAGTCGCCCTCGACGACATCTCCATGGTCGTGAACTGCCATCTGCACTTCGACCACTGCGGCGGGAACCCTCTTCTGGGCGGCACGCCCATCCTGGTTCAGGACGTCGAGCTGGCCACGGCCCGTGCGGGCGACTACACCTTCGACGAACTGATCGACTTCCCCGGCGCGACCTACGAGGAGGTCGCCGGTGAAACCGAGGTCTGGCCGGGGGTCTGGATCGTTCCCACGCCCGGGCACACCGAAGGACACCAGTCTCTGGTCGTACGACAAGGCGACGGCACAGTGGTCCTCGCCGGCCAGGCACACGACTTTGCTTCCCACTTCGCGTCCGAACAACTGGCCCGCGACGCGGCACTTGACGGCGCGGACCAGCCGCTTCCGCCCTATCAGCGCTGGCTGGACCGGCTCGCCGACTTCGACCCGCGACGTGTGCTCTTCGCGCACGACTGCTCGGTGTGGGAACCGCCGGGGACGGCCGAAGGCCGCTGACCCGGCTCCCGGGCACCTGCCCTGAGCGGCCGGCCGTAGCGGGTCGTCTCCGGTCAGTCGGGGCCGTCGGTCAGTCCGTCTCCGGTCAGTCCGGGGCGTCTCCGGTCAGTCGGGGCCGTCTCCGGTCAGTCGGTCGGGTCGGCCATGATCTCCCGGACCTCCTGCGCGCAGCGGCATGCGGCAGCGAGCTTGGCAGCCCACTCCAGCGCGTCGTCGCGGGAGGGCACATCGAGGACCGCGAACCCGCCGAGCACCGCCTTGGTCTCCGGGTACGGGCCGTCGGCGACGGTTCCGTCGACGGCCACGATGCTCGCCCGCTGCGTTTGCAGTCCACCGCCGAAGACCCACACACCGGCGTCCCGGGCCTCACCCACCACCTTGAGCGAGGCCTCGGCCACCTCGGGCAACTCCTCCTCGGGGAAGGTCATCGCGCCGTCGTCGAACGAGATCAGGTACCGCGTCATCCATGGCTCCCTAGGCCGTCGGCCGCCTTCGGCCGCCCCTCACCCTACGACGAACGCCCGGGGAGGGGTGCCGGCCGGGGACGGGCGTCGGCCGGGGACGGACGTCGACCAGGGTGGGGCGTCGACCAGGGTGGGGCGTCGGCCGGGGACGGCCGCTATTCCAGCCACGTCCCGTCGCGCATGATGACTCTGCCGCGTTGTTCCGGCTCGCCGCGCCAAGCGCGCACAGTCTTCGGCACCACGCGCACATACAGAAAGGAATCCTCCTCCGCACGCGGGTCCCACCCGAACTTGGCGGTGAAGGCCTCCGCCGCGTCTCCGGGCACATCCTGATCCAGGAAGCACTCCGCCTCACCCTCAAGAAGCACCACGTCGACGGTGTCCGGCAGCGCCAGGCGCACGCGCGGCTCCTCGCGGACGTTGCGGGCGGTCGCGGAAGCGGCACTGGTGCACATCCACACCGCCCGCCCGTCCCACAAGAACCACAGCGGCACCTGGTGCGGCCCGCGATCAGGATGCGCTGTCGACACCCATACGTCCCGCTCGGCAACGAGCCGTTCCAGAGTGTCGTGCCTACGCTCCGCTGCCCGGCGGCGAACAATCCCCGTGGTCTGTCCCATGAGTGCCGACCATAGCCAGCGGACTCACAGCGCACATGAGGCGACGGACCTACTCCCGGCGACCGATGAACCCCTCGGCCTCCGACTGACCCGCCTCCGGGCGACCCGTAGGACAGGGCCCAGGCCGTGTCCGGTCAACGGTGTGCCGTCGACCGCATCAATTGCCCGCCGGTACTAGCCTGTTGGTTGTAATCGACCGACAGCATCTGCATGGGGGAAGCGGACAGGTGGACGGTGCCGCGGAAGGGAACGGGCGGGACGCGGGGCGTCCTGTGCCCGAGGCGGCGCCGGCGGCGCCCTCCCCGGCTCCGCCGTCGGCCGCCGCGCCCGCACCTCCCGGGGCCCCCTCCCCCTCCCCCTCCCCCTCCCCCTCCCCCTCCCCCTCCCCCTCCCCCTCCCCCTCCCCCTCCCCCTCCCCCCTCCCCCTCCCCCTCCCCGCCCCGGACTCCCAGGCATTCCAACGCCATTGACGGGCATGCCCGTATCGGCGGGCCCAGCATTCAGGCCGGTGCCATCAACGGCGACGTGCATGTCCACCCGCCGCCCGCGGCACCCGCTCCCAGCCCCGCCGTCGCGCCCGTACCACCGCCGCGGAGTGCTCCGCAGCCCGGAGAGGCGCGTGTGGTGATCCGGGTGCAGAGCGGAACGGAGACGATCGAGTTCTTCGACGAGGGTCTGGCGATGTACTGGATCAGCGCGCGCTTGCAGATGGGCCTTGGCTATGAACAATGAGCATGACTTCCACGACGTCCACGCCAACCGTGCCATCGATGCGGAAACGGCGTCGAGGGCTGTGGATATCCTCCGGTCCCCGCAGGCCGGCTACTCCAGCGTCGACGAGACCGACAGCGCCATCGCTCCGCTGGAGCATGTCCTCGCCGCCACCCCGGACGGGCCCCTCCGTACCACCATCCTGTCCAACCTCGGCCTGATCCGGATGGCACGCTTCCAGCTCACCGCCGCCCGCGCCGACCTGGACTCCGCCATCGCCTGTCTGCGCGAGGCCCTGGCGAGCCGTGAACCGTACGGGAGCCACCCCGCGCTCAGCGCCACCATCCCCAATCTGATCAGCGCGCTGCACACCCGCGCCGAGTTCACCGGTGAATGGGACGACCTGGACGAGGCGATCGCGTGGGGGCGCGAGGCGGTCGTACGGGTGCGTCCTGGCCTGCCGCAGCGGGCCGCCGCGCTGGCGAGCCTGAGCAGCGCGCTGCGCATCCGGTACGAACGGTCGCGGTACCCCGGCGATCTGACGGAAGCCATCGACCTGGGCCGGCAGGCCGCCGCCGATCTCCCGCCCGACCATCCCCGGCTGGGTCCTGCGCTGTCCAATCTGGGCAGCGCGCTGATGGCGTCGGGGCTGGTGCACGAGGCGGTGGGGGCGTACGAGCGGGCGCTCGACAGGTTCCGCGCGGCGGAGGACCGGGGGGGTACGGCGCGGACGCTGAACAACCTGGCGGGGGCGCTTGCCCAGGCGGGCCGGGTCGCGGAGGCCCTCGTCGCCTACGAAGCGGCGCTGGAGGCGTTCCGTGCGCTGGGTGACTCGCGGGGTGAGGACCGGGTGAGGCACAACCTGGAGGTGGCGCGGGTGCGGATGGAGCCCGAGGCCGCGCACCGGCTGGACGGGACCCCCGAGGCCCCCGCGCCGCCGCTCATGTGACGCAGCCCACACCCGCACGAAAACCTGGCCGGCCGGCCGCGCGTCTAGCCGGTGTGGGATCACGCAGGAGAACACTCGTGCTCGACGGGCTGGACGAGGAAGCACTCGTCCGGCTCGTCGCCAAGGGCGACCGCGCCGCGTTCGAGGAGCTGTACCGGCGTACCGCCCCCTGGCTGGCCGTACGGCTGCGGCGGCGGTGCGCGGACGAGCAGATCGTCGCCGAGGTCATGCAGGAGACGTACCTCGCGGTGTGGCGCGCGGCGAGCGCGTTCGCGGGGGCCGCGGTGGGCGGTACGGCCGTCGGATGGCTGTGGACGATCGCCGCGCGACGGCTCGTCGACGCGTTCCGGCGGCGGGCGCACCACGCGCGGCTGCCCGAGGCGGTGGCGGGCGGGAGCGTACGTACGACGACGCCCGCCGCCGAGGACGAGGTGCTGGCGGCGAGCGTGGACGGCGAGGTCGGGGACGCGTTGCGGCAGCTCGCGCCCGAACTGAGCGACGTACTGCGGGCGATGGTGCTCGACGGGCTCACCGTACGGGAGACCGCTGTGCTGCTCGGCCTGCCTGAAGGCACCGTCAAGACCCGCGCCCGCCGGGCACGGCAAGCCATGCGGGAGGCACTTTCATGAGCGAGGCACTTTCATGAGCGACGACTACGGGCGCGAGCACAGCGGTACGGGCCCGGCGCCCGCGCACCACGCCTCCGAGCGGCTCATCTCCCGCTACGCGCGCGGCGATTCGGCGATTCCCGGCAACGAGGTCTGGGCCCTCGAAGCCCATCTGGAGTCGTGCGCGGTGTGCCGTGCCCGGCTCGCCGGCCTCGCGCCGACCGTCGCCCCCGCCGTGACCACACTGGTCGACGGCGTCTGGTCGGAGCTGGCGCCGCTGCTGCCCGTGACGGCGTCGATGCCCGCGCGCCGGCGCTGGGCGCTGACGCTGTCGGCCTGGGCGTCGCCGGTGATGGTGCCGTGGGTGTGCATGACGGTCTTCGTCACACTGTTCGCCGTTTTCCTGGACTGGACGAGCGGGTCGCGGATCTCGTTCGTACTGCTCCTCGCTCCTGTTCTGCCCGTGCTGGGTGTCGCGGGTGCCTGGGCGCGGGGCCTCGACCCGGCGTACGAACTCACCATGGCGACACCGCGCGCCGGGCTCCCGCTGGTGCTCCGGCGCACGACCTCCGTGCTGGTCGTGGTGATCGCGCTGCTCACGGTGGCGGGGTGGATCACGGGTACGACGGCCGCCCAATGGCTGCTGCCCTGCCTGGCGTTCACGACGGGGACTCTCGCGTTCGGCGGGCTGTTCGGGGTGGTCCGGGCGGCGGCCGGGCTGGTGGGGGTGTGGGCGGCGGTGATCGTGGCGCCGACGGTGGCGGTGAGCCGTACGCCGGTCCTGCTTCAGTCGGAGGCGCTGCCGGTGTGGGGGGCGGTGCTGGTGGTGGGGGCGGTGGTGGTGTTCACACGGAGGGGGGCGTACGCGGTGGTGGGAGCGCGCCGCTGAGGCCCGCACTCCGTACCGCGGTGTCCGCCCCCACCGCCCGTGGCTGACATGTCCGTACACCCGTGAACCGGGCCGAACCGAACCGTACGCACACACGCACCCACGCACACGCACGTACACGCACACGCATGCACTCCCGCACCCGCGCATGCCCGCACGCACGAACGCACCCACGTACGCCTCACGCACTCACAACGAAAGGCCCTCAACGATGACCGAGGAAGTGACGACATGATGCGCGGTGTGACGGCGGCCGAAGTGGCCCCCACTCCCTACGCCTGGGAGATCCACGCCGAAGGACTGAAGGTACGGGCCGGGGCCCGCACCATGGCCGTCGACGGCCTGGACCTGGCCCTCGGCACCGGAGTGCACGGCCTGCTCGGCCCCAACGGTGCCGGGAAGACGACCCTGATCCGCTCGCTCGCCACCGTACTGCGGCCGGCCGCCGGTTCCCTGGAGCTGCTCGGCGCCCCGGCGGGGGCGCACGGCGGGCGGCGGGAGCTGCGGCGGCGGATCGGTTATCTGCCGCAGGAGTTCGGGTACTACCGGCGGTTCACCGTAAGGGAGTTCGTCGAGTACATGGCGTGGCTCAAGGAGGTTCCGGCGGCACGGATACCGGGCGCGGTGCAGCGGGCGGTCGAGCGCGTGGGGCTGGCCGACCGGGCCGACGCGCGGATGAAAACGCTGTCGGGCGGGATGGTGCGGCGGGCGGGGATCGCGCAGGCGATCGTCAACGACCCGCGGATCCTGCTGCTCGACGAGCCGACGGTGGGTCTCGATCCGGCGCAGCGGCTGCGCTTCCGTGAGCTGCTGCACCAACTCGGCGCGGACGCGTGTGTCGTGGTGTCCACGCATCTTGTCGAGGACGTCGCGGCGGCGTGTACGGATGTGACGCTCATGGCCGACGGGCGGACGGTGTTCAGCGGGACGCCGGGCCAACTGGCGGACGCGGGCGGGCCGGAGGATCCGGGGGACAGCCCGATCGAACGGGGTTACGCGGCGCTGCTGATGCGGCCGGAGCGGGGCAAGGGCGGTGCCTGGTGAAACCGCACCACGAGACGGACAGGACGCGGAACACGGACGCCCGGCGCGGGGGCCGGATCCTGCGGATCGAACTCCGGCGCTCCACCGGCCTGTGGACGGGGCTGCTGCTCCTGCTCGGCTCGGTCGCGCTGTTCCAGTTGTTCGGCGGCGGGCCGTGGACGGAGGGCGCCGAGGCGTGGACCGGGCAGTGGACGTCCGCCGCCTGGTGGGAGCGGTATCTCATGGTGTTCCTGTGGCCGCCGGCCTTGGCGGCAGGGGCCGTACAGGGGCTGCGGGACCACCGTTCGCGGATGACGGAACTCCTCGCCACCACCCCGCGTCCCGTCTGGCAGCGCGCGGCCAGTACCGCCGGCGCGCTGGGACTGGCCCTCGCCGTCGCCTATCTGCTGATCTTCCTCTACGGAGGGGTCCAGGTGATCGGCAACGACGGGTACGCGCATCTCCGCTGGCTACCGATCGTGCTGGTCGGGGCACTGGCGCTGGTTGCCGGGGCGTGGCTGGGGATGGGGATCGCCAGGACCGTACCGTCCGCGTTCATCCCGCCCACGCTGGCGATCGTGACGCTGATGTCGGTCGTACTCGTTCATGACGCGGTCACGAAGGACCTGTTCCCGAACCGGATCGTGCTGCTGTCGCCGTCGCTGGCCGAGGTGCACAGTACGTTCCTGACGGTGGCGTGGCGGGTCAACGCCGGGCAGGCGGTCTGGCTGCTGGGCCTGGCGGGGACGGGGTTCCTGCTGCTGGTCGCGGGACGGGCGCGGGCGCGACTGCTGGCGCTGGTGCCGCTGGTCGTGGGTGCGGTGGTGGGAGTGGCGCTGCTGCCGGCCTCGCACGACAGCAACTATGTGATCGACGAGGCGGCGACGGCGCCGGTGTGCGAGGGGCGGGTGTGTGTGACGCGCGTGCACGAGAAGGAACTGGCCGCGCTCGCCGGGCCGGAGGGTCCCGGCGAGGAGGCGCTGCGGCTGCTGGCCGGGCTGCCTGACCCGCCGTCCGAGGTGCGCGAGACGGTGCCCGCGTGGCCGCTCGGGGCGTGGCGGCCGCAGGCGCCGCCGCAGCCCGCCGGCTCTGTCCCCGTCGACTTCGAGGCGCAGGCGCTCAGCGGCGCCACGAGGGACGAGACGCTGCGCGCGCTGCTGGCGGGTGCCGGTACGGGGCCGTGCGTCGTCCCGCTCAGGACGTATCCGACCGACGAGGAGGAGCGGCGGTACGACGAGACGAAGGCCGTGCGTGAACTGGCGGCGCGCACGGTCGCCGCGGCCTGGTTCACGGGTGACCTCAAGCCCCTGCCCGGCGCGGGCGGCCAACGCTCGGCGGCGGACGCCCTGGCCGGGCCCGCCTGGACGGCGCTGCGCGCGCTGCCGGAGGACGAGCAGCGGGAGCGTGTGGCGGCGCTGCGGAAGGCGTCGCTGGCGTGCGAGGGCGATCTGCTGACGGTCCTGCGGGACGGCGCGCGCGGGTGAGCGAGGAGGCACCGGGGGCGGGGCCGGGCGGGGCCGGGGACGGACTGAAGCCGGTCCCGCCCGGCATGCCACCCGGGCCCCGGCTCGCGGCTCCCGTCAGGGCCCCGGCCGCGCCGCCGGGGCCCTGACGTAGCGACGTACTGTGCTGCCGTGCTGTGCTGACGTACCGTCAACTGCACTGCACTGGAACGGCAGCCGAACCGCACCGGACCGCTCCGGACCACACCGGGCCACACCATCACCGTTCACCTTCCCGACACCGCCGCGACGCCCGGAAGCCGCCCCGGCGGTGCGGAAAAGGTGAGTGGATATGCGGCGGCCCTGTGCGCCGACTGGGCGGCCCTGTGCGCCAACTGCCTGTGCGGCCAGGCCCGCAGAGACATATCCGTACGCCACCACCTGGAGACCGTATGACCGGCTCATCCCGTACGCAGTCCCCGTCCCGGGCCCGTGCCGCGCTGCGCGGGGCCGGCGCCGGGCTCGCCGTGGGCGCGCTCGCGCTCGGCGGGGTCGTCGCGGGCGGCGGCCCGGCCGGCGCGGCCGCGAAGCCGAACTGCGCCCTCCCCGCCAACGCCGCCAAGGGCGCAGCCACGAACGCCGCCCTCTGTGCCCAGCCCGGCGATCTGCTCGACGTGACGCTGGATCAGCTCATCCCCACCCAGCCCTCCGTCGGGTTCGACCAGATCTACTACAAACTCGGCCGCTACAGCAGCCCCAAGGACGAGCAGAACGGCGACTTCAACAAGCGCTTCGACGACTGGTGCGAGACCAACGGGCAGGAGGAGGCGGACACCGTCGAGCCCGGGGCCCGCCTGTCCGACCCGTCGAGTTTCACCTGCGCCGTCCCGCTTGGCGAGGAGACCGACGAGACGCGCGCCCAGATGAAGACCGTCGTCGTCGGCCCCGGCGGCAAGCTCTATCTGACCGACGGGCACCACACCCTGACGTCGTTCCTGGAGACCCCCGACGGCGGCCCCTCCATGCACATCCGGCTGCGCGTCACCGGCAATCTCAGCGACCTCTCCCCCGCCGCCTTCTGGCAGACCATGCAGGACCGGAAGTGGGTCTGGCTGCGCGACGAGAACAACCGGCCGATCACCGTCGACCAGCTCCCCAAGCGCCTCGGCCTCGCCAGCTTCCACGACGACCGCTACCGCAGCCTCGTCTACTTCACGCGCGACATCGGCTACCAGGCGCCCGACGACGCGGCCGAGTACCTGGAGTTCCTCTGGGGGACCTGGCTGCGGGACCGCGTGGACCTCGGTACGTACGACCTGAGCAGCCCCGCGTCCTATCTGGCCGCCGTCCGCAAGGCGTCCGAGGCCATGTCGGCGACCCCCGGCGACACCGTCATCGCCGACGGCCGCACCGCCGACGAGCTGGGCCGGATGGCCGAGTGGAACGACGGGAAGAAGCCGACGGGCGGCGAGTTCGGGAAGCTCAGCGCGCCGATCTCCGACGCGAAGCCCGGCAAACTGGCGTACGCGCTGGACTTCCGGAGCCGTGTCCCGGCCGCGCCCGTCTGTACGAACACGCTGACCGGCACCCACACCGGCCCGCTGGTCATCTCCGCCGGAGTCACCTGCCTCGACGGCACCCGGGTCACCGGGCCGATAGTGGTCCGCGCGGACGCCGGGCTGGTCGCGAAGGGCGCGGACATCACCGGGCCGGTGCAGGCGGTCGGCGCGCGGGTCGTCGAGCTGTGCGGGACATCGCTGACCGGGCCGCTGTCCGTCGTCAACACGAAGGAACGGCTGACGCTGTCGGGCCCCGGCTGCACGCCGAACACCCTGAACGGGCCGGTCCAGCTCGCGGGCAACGCCTCGTAGCACCGCACTCGCTCGCGGGCAGCGCTGCGCCTCGTAGTACCGCGCTTGCGGGCAAGGCCTCGTAACCGACACCCCGTAGCACCGTAGAAGAGCCGCCGGGAAATCGCCGGGCCGCCTCCGCGCGGCCCGGCTACACTCGGCCGCATGTTCCAGCACTACTACTTCCTGTGATTCCGGACCTGCTCCCCAGGTCCCCCGGAATCCAGCCCTGACCCGACGCGGCCCGCGCACAGACGGGTGCCCGCGCGGTCGGGGCATGTCACCCGACAGGAAGTAGCGATGCGCGAGCGCGCCCAATTGGCGATGAAGGATGTTTCCAAGGCGTACGGCGACCGGTCGGTCCTCGACCAGGTGTCGCTGACCGTACGCCCCGGCGAGAAGGCCGGAGTCATCGGGGAGAACGGCTCCGGCAAGTCGACCCTGCTGCGGCTGCTGGCCGGGGCCGAGCGCCCGGACGGCGGTGAGATCACCGTCCGCTTCCCCGGCGGTACCGGCCATCTCGCCCAGACCCTCGACGAAACCCTCGGCCTCGGTCCCGCCCACACCGTCCAGGACGCCGTCGACGCGGCCCTCGCCGAACTGCGCGAGCTGGAACGCCGGCTGCGCGCGGCCGAGGCGGCGCTCGGCGAGGCCGGGGACGCCGAACTGGCCGCGTACGGCGAGCTGTTGACGGTGTACGAGGAGCGCGGCGGCTATCAGGCCGATGCCCGGGTCGAGGCCGCGCTGCACGGGCTCGGGCTCGCCGGGATCGGCCGCGGCCGGCTCCTCCGCTCGCTCTCCGGCGGGGAGCAGTCCCGGCTCGCGCTGGCCTGCGTACTGGCGTCGGCGCCCGAACTGCTGCTGCTCGACGAGCCCACCAACCATCTCGACCTCCAGGCCACCACCTGGCTGGAGGACCAGCTCCGGGCGCACCGCGGAACGGTGGTCGCGGTCACCCACGACCGGGCGTTCCTGGAACGGATCGCGACGACGATCCTTGAGGTGGACCGGGATACGCGGGCGGTGACGCGGTACGGCGACGGCTGGCGCGGCTACCGTACGGCGAAAGCGGCGGCCCGCAACCGGTGGCGGCTGGACCACCTGGAGTGGGTGGCCGAGGTGGCCCGTACGGAGGAGCTCGTCGCGGCGGCGGGGCAGCGGCTGGCGAGCACGGGCAAGGACCCGCGCCAAGGCTTCGGCAAGCACCGCCGCGCGCACGAGGCGAAGCTGTCGGGCCGGGTGAGGGCGGCGCGGGAGAGACTGTGGCGGCTGCGGCAGGAGCCGGTCCCGGCGCCGCCGGAGCCGTTGAGGTTCCGGCCGACGCTGAGCGGGCCCGAGGCGGGCGCGGCGGACGGCCTCGCCGCCGGGCTCGACGACGTCGTCGTCGGGGACCGGCTGCACATCGCGCGTCTGCGGGTGCACACCGGTGAGCGGTTGCTGGTCACCGGGGCGAACGGCGCGGGCAAGAGCACCCTTCTCCGGGTGCTGGCCGGGGAGCTGCGGCCGGACAGCGGTTCCGTACTGCGTCCGGTGTCCAGCGGCTGTCTGGCGCAGGAACTCCCCGCCGTCGCCTCCCGGTTGCCCCTGCTCGCGGCCTTCGCGGCGGGGCGTCCCGGGATGCCGGAGGAGTACGCGGACGAACTGCTGGGCCTCGGTCTGTTCCGCGAGGACGACCTGACCGTGCCCGTCGCGGCGCTCTCGGTCGGCCAGCGGCGCAGGCTGGAACTGGCCCGGCTGGTGACCCGGCCCGCCGGCCTGCTGATCCTCGACGAGCCGACGAACCATCTCGCGCTCAGCCTGGTCGAGGAGCTGGAGGAGGCGCTGCGGACGTACGAGGGCGCGCTGGTGGTGGTCTCCCACGACCGCCGCTTCCGCGCCGGGTTCACGGGCAGGCGGCTGGAGTTGCGCGCGGGCCGCGTCGTACAGGACGTACAGGAGAGCGCCGAAAGCCCGGACGTGACCCGTACGGCCTAGTGTGGGGCGGATGTGGACCAGTGCGGAGACCGGCCGGGCGGAGACCTCGGCGCGGCCGGGCGGCGACGACGGCAGCCGGGCGTCCGGCCGGGGCCGGTGGCTGGTGCCGGTTGTCGTGACCGGTGCCGCCGTACCGTTCTACGTCCTGTGGGCCGCCCTGCTCGCCACCGGTGGTGGTGATCTGGCGGCCCAGTTCGCCTGGGCCGGGTTCGCGGCGCGGCATCCGGGCTCCGCGTACAACCTCGCCTGGTACGGCGGCACGCACACCGCCAACTACAGCGTGCTGGCGCCGCCGCTCATGGCGTTGCTCGGCGTCAGAACGGTGACCGTGGCAGCGGGGCTGGCCGGGACCTGGGTGCTGGGCGTGCTGTTCGTACGGGCGGGGGTACGGCGGGTGCGGCGGCCGCTGTGGCCCGCGCTGCTCGGGGCGGCGGCGCTCTGGTGCAATGTCGCGTCGGGGCGGACGACGTTCGCGCTGGGGGTGGCCATGGGCCTGCTGGCGCTCCTGTGCGTCCAGGGCCGGCAGCGGCGTACGCGCCTCATACGGGCCGCCGGCTGCGCCGCGCTCACCGCCCTGGCCAGCCCGGTCGCCGCGCTCTTCCTCGTCGTGGCGGGCGCGGCGTATCTGCTGGACCGGCGGTGGGCGAAGGGGGCGGCGCTGATCGTGCCGCCCTTCGTCGTCATAGCCGCGACAACCGTCCTCTTCCCTTTCCAGGGCGAACAGCCCATGAGCCCCGGCAAGCTGTGGATGCCGCTCGTCGCGAGTGCGGCGCTGTGCGCGGCGGCGCCGCGCGGCTGGCGGGTTGTGCGGTACGGCGCGGCCGTCTACGCCGTCGGGGTCGTCCTGACCTTTCTGGTCGCCTCGCCGATCGGTACGAATGTGGAGCGGCTGGTGGGGCTGGCGGGGCCGCCGGTGCTGCTCGCGGCCCTGCTGACACGCGCCCCGGACGTGCCACGTCCATCCGCCGCGCTCGACGCCCTGAAGGCCCGGCCCTGGCGGGCCCTCCCGCATCTCGTCCTCGCCGCCGCCCTCGTCGTGAACACCAACTGGCTGGCCGACAAGACCGAGGACGATCTCGTCGTGTCGAACACCGTGCCGTCGTGGGCCGCGCACACCGACGGGCTGGTCGCCGCCCTGGACCGGCTGGGGGCGGACCGTACGCGTGTCGAGGTCGTCCCCGCGCGCAACCACCGCGAGGCCGACATCCTCGCCCCGTACATCACCATGGCCCGCGGCTGGAACCGTCAGCTCGACGTCGAGCGCGGGCGCCTGTTCTACGAGGGCACGCTCACCGAGGCCCGCTACCGCGCCTGGCTGGACCGCTGGGCGGTGGGCTTCGTCGTACTGCACCACGGACAGCCCGACGGCCCGGCCGAGGCCGAAGCGGCGCTGGTCAGAAGCGGTCCGGAGTGGCTGGAGCGGGTGTACGAGGACGACGGCTGGACGGTCTACCGCGTACGGAACGCCGTCCCGCTGGTCTCCGCGCCCGCCTCGGTGGCCGGCGGCGACGCGGCGGACCTGGTGGTACGGATGCCGGAGCCGGGCTCGGTGACGGTACGGATCGCGTACTCCCCGTGGCTCAGGGCACGCGGCGCATGCGTGGAACAGGCAGGCGAGTGGGTGCGCCTGACGGTCCCGAAGGCGGGCGACTACCGCCTGGAGTCGCCATACCGCCTGCCTCGCGCGACGGCGGACTGCGCGCGGGGGTGACCGGCCGGCCGGACACGGCCGGGCACGCGCGAGGGCCGGGCGTGCACGAGGCCCGGGCGGCGGGGGCGGGGGCGGACGCGGGGGTGCCGGGCGCCAGGGCCGGGCGTACGCGAGGCCCGCGCACCGGACGTGGGGGGGGCCGGGCGGCGGATGTGAGGGCCGGTCGCCGGGCGTGGGGGCCGGGCGGCCCCTGCCGCTGGTTCGGTCGCGGGCCGGACGCTGATGCCCATGACCGTCCGCAGGCCGGCCGGCAACAGCAGGAGAGGGGAAGGCACATGCCAGAGCGCCATGTGGTCGTGGGGACCGACGGCTCGATCATCTCGACCCGCGCGCAGGACGCCGCCGCCGAGGAGGCGGCCCGCCGGTCGGTGCCGCTGGAGATCGTCTACGCCGTTCCGGATCTGGACGCGGCCGGGCCGGTGCTGGCCACGGCCGCGGCCCGGGTCCGTGCCCACCATCCCGGTCTGACCGTCCGGCTCGCCGCAGTCGACGCCGATCCCGCGGAGGCGCTGGCGAGGAAGGGCAGCCGGGCGGCGCTGACCGTGGTCGGCACGCGCGCCCTGGGCGGCCTCGCCGCGCTGGCCTCGCGCTCGGTGGCGCGCCGGCTGATGGAGCGTATCCACTGCCCGCTGCTGGTCGTCGGCGCGGGCCATCTCCCGTACCACACAGCGGCGGGCGACGTGCTGCTCGCCATCGAGACGGACGCGGACGCGGAGGCGACGGTCTACGCCGACGAGGAAGCCGTGCGCCGGGGCACGCGCGTACGGTTCGTCCACACGCCGCTCTACCGGCTGCCCGTACCGCCGGGACCGTGTCCGCCGGCCGCCCTGCGGGCACCGGGCGGCGCGGGCCTGCCGACGGGAACGGCGGCGCCCACGCGGGAAGCCGCCGGACAGCCGGACCGGACGGCTCCCCGGCTGTCCCTGGACGAGCTGATCGCCGCCACCGCGGAAGCGGGTGTCGTCGTCATCGCCCATCACCGGCACGGCGGCGGAGGTGTCCGGCACGAACAGACGGCGCACGCGCTGCTGCACCGCTCCCGCTGCCCGGTGCTGGTCGTTCCCTCGGACCTCGGCACGCGTCACGGCGGCGGTCTCTGAACGGACACATGGCGGCCGGCGCGTTCCCCGCGCCGGCCATGGCGCGGCTCAGCGCTGACCCTCGTCAACGGAAGGGTCCCGCTGGGCGTCCTGCGGGGCGGCGCGTGTCGCCAGGACCGCCGCCTGCACGCGGCGTTCCACGCCGAGCTTGGCCAGCAGCCGGGAAATGTTGTTCTTGACCGTCTTCTCCGAGAGATAGAGCCGCTTGCCGATCTGAGCGTTGGTCAGGCCCTTGCCGATCAGGGCGAGGATCTCGTGCTCGCGCGGCGAGAGGCCGTCCAGCGGTCCCGGTCCGGTCTCCGGCGCGGGCTCCTCCCCGCGCAGGCTGTTCATCAGGCGCGTTGTGGTGGCCGGGTCGAGCATCGACTGACCGGAGGCGACCGTACGGACCGCGGAGACGAGATCGGACCCCTTGATCTCCTTGAGCACATAGCCCGCGGCTCCGGCCATGATCGCGTCGAGGAGCGCGTCGTCGTCGTCGAACGAGGTGAGCATCAGACACGCCAGCCCGGGCATCGCCGACCGCAGCTCCCGACAGACCGTGATGCCGTCGCCGTCCGGCAGCCGTACATCGAGGACGGCGACGTCCGGGCGCAGCGCCGGGCCCCTGACCAGGGCCTGTTCAGCCGTTCCGGCCTCGCCGACGACCTCGATACCGGGCTCGGCGTCGAGCAGGTCGCGCACCCCGCGCCGTACCACCTCGTGATCGTCGAGCAGCAGTACCCGGATCGGCCGCTGCCGCGCGGATTCCCGGTCGTCGGTCATCTTCGTCCTCCAGGGGTTCGTGGGGCGCTGCCGCCGTTCGCTCCATCCTGCGCTCCATCCTGGCCGGTGCCTCGCCGCCCGTACCAGGGCCGGACGGCCCTGCCGCGCGTGCCTGACGGACGGTCACCCGCCGTGCCGTCGGCCTACGTTCACGGTGTACGTGCGTGGACTCCGCGGGGCGGCACTGCGGGAACGACGGGAACGACGGGGCGGCCGGGGTGCGGTGGGGCACCCCGGCCGGCTCCGCCGACGGTTCAGACGAGCCAGCGGTGGCGCTGTACGAAGGGCAGTTCCTGCCAGACCCGGCCGAGCCCCCAGGTGCGGCCCGCCCCGGCGACGGCGAGGACGATCATGATGACCGCGTACATGACGTGGTAGTCCACGACCGGGTTCGACGACATGCTGGGCGATCCGTCGGCGAGGTGCCGGGCCAATGGCCACTCCGCGGCCCACATGAGAGCCATCATCACGGTGCCCGCGGCGGCGGCGAGGCGCAGCGCGACGCCGGAGGTGAGCGCGAGACCGATACCGAGCATGCCCAGCATGAACAGCCAGTCGGTCCAGGCGTCCCCGGCCCAGGAGTTGAAGGCCGACTGGAACGGTCCGGCGGCGACGCCGCCGAGGAAGCCCTTGGTGGGTGAACCGCCGTCGATCCAGGCGCCGGAGGACTGAGTCGCGTAACCCCAGCCGAAGGCCTTGTCGAAGAACGCCCAGAGGAAGACGAATCCGATCAGGATGCGGGCCGTGGCGGCGACTTGGGCGAGCCGTCCCGTCACCGCCTCGGAACGGGCTGCGTCGGCCGGCACGACCGCCGTGGCCTGCCGCGACGCGGAGATGCGGAACCTGTTGTGGCGGGGCGTCTGGTGAACTGCCATGTCTGTCATCCCTTTCAGGGGGCGGGAGCGGTGTCGATGCCGTGTCGCGGTGTCAGTCGCTGTGTCGCGGCTTCAATCTCCCGCTGCCGGGGGCGGCGCCGCTGCGGCCCGACGGCCCTGCCCGGTGGGCCGAACGGCACTGGGACGAAGGCCTGTTGGGGTGGGCGGGCCCCGGGACGGCCGGCGGAACCGTGGCCGTACGCGAGGCCTCGCCGTGCGGACTGTGCGCGACGCGGGCCGATCAGGGCCGATCGGCCCGTCCCCGTGTCCGGGCGGTCCCTGGAACCGGACGGCCGAGGCGTCGGAGCCTGGAGCCGGACCCCGGACCCCCGGACCTGCGGGGCGCCGACAGCGCCGGACAGCGCAGAAGGAGAGAGCACGATGAAGCACACCAAGGTGGGCACCGTGATGACGAACGAGGTCGTCACCGCCGCGCCCGGCACCTCGTTCAAGGAGATCGCCCGGCTGCTCGCCGTCCATCGCGTCAGCGGGCTTCCGGTGCTCGATGACGACGACAAGGTCGTCGGTGTGGTCTCCGGTACCGATCTCCTTCGTACGGCCGGACGGACCGCGCCGGCCGGCCGTGCGAACCGTCTGCGCGCCCGGCTGAACCGGCTCGTCCAGGGCCGCCGCCGCACCCGGAAGGCCCCGGCCCGGCACGCCGGGACCCTGATGTCGAGCCCGGCGGTCACGGTGCGCGCCGAGAGCACCATCGCGGACGCGGCCCGGACCATGGCGCGGCGCGGAATCGAGCGGCTGCCGGTGGTGGACGAGGAGGACCGTCTCGTCGGCATCGTCACCCGGCGCGATCTGCTCCAGGTGTTCCTCCGCCCCGACGAGGAGATCAGGCGCACGGTTCTGGAGGAGGTGATCGACGGCACGCCATGGCTGGCGCCGCAGTCCGTCGCGGTGGAGGTGCGGGACGGCGTGGTCACACTCGCGGGCCAGGTGGAGCGGCTGAGCGAGAAGCCGGTCGCGCTGCGCATGGCGAGCCGGATCGACGGTGTGGTGGCGGTCGTCGACCGGCTCACCCACCGCGTGGACGACACACGCCTGCGCCCGGCGGGATGGGTCCCGCGCGAAGGCGGCGGCTCATGGCTCCGCGAGTTCTGAGGGAGCGGTCCGGCTCCATCGCCCGAGCCGGTCCGGCGCCGTCACCCGGACCGGTCCGCGCCATCGCCCGAGCCGGTTCGACACCATCGCCCGAGCCGGGCCGGTGCCGTCGCCCAGGCCGGTCCAGCGCCATCAGCCGGGCCGGTCCGACGCCATCACCCAGGCCAGTCCAGCGCCATCACCCGGGCCAGTCCAGCGCCATCGCCCAGGCCGGTCCGGCGCCGTCACCCAGGCCGGTTCGGCGCCGTCGCCCTCGGCGGTCCGGCTCCGTCACCCGGGCCGGTGCCCGTGTCCGGTCCCGGCGGGGGCCGGGCGGCAGGGCCTTCCGGGGTCCCGGCGGGGGGCCGGAGAGAAGAGCCGTCCGGCCCTCGCGCCGGACCGGCATGGGCCCGTACGGCCCTGGCGGCCCTCAGGGCGGGGACGGGAGGATCGCCGGACGACCGCTCACCCGGAACGGACCCCACCCGGAGCAAGGAATCCCATGAGCACAGCCCGTACCTTCTCGGCGCGGCATCCCATACGGGTGGTCCTCGTCGACGGCCAGGCGGAGGTCAGGCACGCGCTCGGCGAGGTCCTCCACGCCGAACCCGACATCCGCGTCGTCGGTCACGCCGGCTCCGCGGGCGAGGCACTGGCCACGGTCCCGTCACCGCCTCCCGATGTCGCGGTGCTGGATGTTCCGGCGCCCGACGCCGACGACATCACGGCCTGCCGCGAACTGCGGTCGGGAACGCCCGGTCTGGCCTGGCTCATGCTCACCTCGTTCGACGACGAGACGGCGCTGCTGAACGCCGTCCTGACAGGCGCCTCCGGTTATGTGCTCAAGCAGATCAAGGACTCCGCGCTCGTCTCCGCCGTCCGCGCCGTCGCCTCGGGCCGGTCGCTGCTCGACCCGGAGGCCGTCGCCCGGCTGCTGGGCGGTCCTCTCCACGGCCGGCCGCGGGCCGGCCCGGGGGCGCGGGCTCCGGCCGCGCTCTCCCCGGGGAGCGGCACATGCTGACGCTGCTCGGGGACGGGCTCACCGACCGCCAGTTGGGGCAGCGGCTCTTTCTCGCCGAGAAGACCGTCAGGCACCGGATCTCCGGTCTGCTGCCGAAACTCGGGGTACAGGAGTCGGGGTAGAGCGGGGTGTACGGACGCCTGTGACCGCCGTACGAACGGACCCACGGCTGCCCTGAGGAACGGGGCGCCGGCACCCGCTCAGCCCCGGCCCCTTTCACCGGGCTCCGCCGCGACCGCCGCCTCCGTCACAGCGACCGCCGCGACCGCCGCCTCCGTCACAGCAGCCGCCGCAGCCGCCGTCTCCACCGCGTCCGCCGTCCCGGCCGCGACCGCCACGTCCGCCGCCTCCGTCACAGCGACCACCGCGTCCGCCTTCTCCCTCCCGCCCGTCGGCAGCGGAACGCGCCAGACAAGACGGGAGCCGCCCCCGGGCGGGGTGTCGTGGACGAACGTGCCGCCCAGCGCGGCACTCCGCTCTTTGATGTTCCTCAGCCCGCTGCGCGGAGCGTCCGGCCCGAATCCCACACCGTCGTCCGTGACCGTCAGGGTCAGTTCCCCGGCCGCGACGACCAGGCGCACATCCACCGCCTTCGCCCGCGCGTGCCGCGCGGCATTGCTCAGCGCCTCCACCAGCACCGCGATCATGTGGTCGGCGATCGCGGCAGGCACGTCCGTGTCGACCAGCCCCTCCGTCCGGACGGCGGGGCTGAAGCCCAGCGAGGCCGCCGCCGCCTCGGCCGAGACCGCCAGCCGGGCCCGTACCCCGTGGCCCGTACGGCGGGTCTCCTGGGTGCGGAGTCCGAAGATCGTCGAGCGGATGATCTTGATCGTGTCGTCGAGGTCGTCGACCGCGCGTTCCAGGCGTTCCGCCGCCTGCGGGTGCTGGACGAACTTCTGGGTGCTCTGGAGGGTCATTCCCGTCGCGAACAGCCGCTGGATGGCGAGATCGTGAAGGTCACGGGCGATCCGGTCGCGGTCCTCCAGGAGAGCGATCTGCTCGGCGGCGCTGCGGCGTTCGGCCAGTTCCATGGCGAGCGCCGCCTGGCCGGCGAAACCGAGGAGCGGAACCGTCTGGCCCGCCCCGAAGGCGGGCCGCCCCGCCGCGCGGGCGAGCAGGAGCGTACCGCGCACACCGCCGGGGCCGCCCATCGGCACCGCCACCGCGGGGCCAAGACCCGCCCATCCGGAACCCCCGCCGACGGCCCTCGGATCACGGGCTATGTCGCCGCTGACGACGGGCTCCGCGGCGGAGAACGCCGCCCCGATGAAACCGTCGCCGACCGCCACCCGGAGCCCCTTGTACGCATCGGCGTCCGGGCCCACCGCGAGTACGGTACGGAGTTCGCCCGTGCCCTCGGCCGGCAGGGCCACCAGGCCGAGGTCCGCCGGCACGATCTGCCGGGCCCGCTCAATGATCAGTTCGAGCACCTCGGCACGCGGCCCCCCCGACAGCAGACTGCTCGTCACCTCGGCGCTGGCCGCGAGCCACTGCTCGCGGAGGCGCGCCTCCTCGTACAGCCGCGCGTTCTCAATGGCGACGCCCGCCGCCACCGCCAGCGTGGAGAGGACGGACTCGTCCTCCGCGTCGAACTCCTCGCCACCGCGCTTCTCGGTCAGATACAGATTCCCGAAGACCTCGTCGCGCACCCGGATGGGGACACCCAGGAAGGAGCTCATCGGCGGATGGCCGGCGGGAAATCCGTACGAGGAACGGTGGCCGGACAGCTCCGCCAGCCGCAGCGGCTGGGGATGGCGGATCAGCTCCCCGAGCAGCCCGTGCCCGCTGGGCAGCGGACCGATCCGGGACCTCAGCCCGTCGTCGATGCCCACGGTCAGGAACTCGGAGAGCTTGTCGTCGTCGCCGATCACGCCCAGCGCGCCGTACTCGGCGTCCACCAGCACGGTGGCGGCCTCGACGATGCCGCGCAGCACCTGAGCGAGATCCAGCTCGCGCCCCACCGAGAGCACCGCTTCCAGAAGGCCGTGCACCCGGTCCCGCGTATTGCGCACGGCGTCGATGCGGATCTGGAGTTCGTCGAGCAGTTCGTCCAGGCGCAGCCGTGGGAGATGCTCCGCCGCGTCCCTCTGTCCCGGTTCCACAGGTGCCCTCCACAGCCCTCGCGACAGCCCTCACGGCCGGCCGGCGGGCAGGCCCTGGGCCCACGATAGAGGCCGGTCGAACACCCAATATGCCCGAACCCCGGCCGATCCGTTGTCCGGCGGGGCCACCGCGCCCCCGCCCCGGCTACAGCTTCGCGCGGAAGATCCCCGCCGGGCGCTCGCGTCTGTACCCCAGCGCCTCGTTCACCGCCAGCATCGACACGTTGTCGTCGGCGACCGTCGTGCTGATCTCCCGTACGCCCGGGTGCAGTTCACGCAGTCTGGTCAGCAGATGGCGTTTGACGGCGCGGCCCAGGCCCAGGCCGCGGCGGGCCGGGACGACCACCGTGTCGTACTGCACCGCGCGGGTGTCGGCAGGGTCGCTCAGGACCACCTCGGTGTACGCGACGACGGCGTCGCCTTCCGTGCTGTCGAGGACAGCGGCGGTGAGGATGGTCCCGCCGCGCTCCTCGATCACCCGGGCGGCCGCCCGTACCCGTGCCACATCGGGGCCCGCCGTCTGGAGTCCGGCCCCGGACCCGGACCCCGGACCCGTCAGCGGCACGTCCCGTACCGTGGCGTGGGCCCGTGCGAACGACTCGGCCGGGCCGTCCGGGACCGCGCCCGACCAGTCGGTGAAGCGGAAGCCCGCGGGCAGGACCGGGCACGGGGTGCCGTCCACCGCCTGCCGGACGCGCAGCACGTACCAGCCGAGCGGCAGCACATTGGTGAAGCCGAGACTGTCGACGAACGCCTCGCCCGCGCCGCCGAGTTCGAGCACGGTCGAGACCGAGGTGCGGCCGTGCGCGAGGAGCCGGTCGCGCACGGCGGCCCAGAGCTCGGCGCCGACCCCGCGCCGCCGGGCGTCCGGCCGTACCACCAGCACTTCGAGGAAGGCCGCGTCCCGCTGCTCGCGGCCGGTGAGAAGGAGCAGCGAGGCGACACCTTCGTACGAGCCGTCCTCGGCCACCGCGGCGAGATGGATGTGGCGCCCGCCCAGCGGCGGGATCCGCAGCCTGCCCGCGGTCTCGGCCCTGCTGGGCTCGGGAGCCGAGGCCGGCAGATCGAGGACGTGGGCCACGCTGACCACCGCGTGCCAGGCGGCTGTCTCGGCGTCCGAGGGCGGGCTTCCCAGAGTGATCAGCATGGCTGGAACCTACGCGTGCGAGGAGGGCGACGCCCCGGCAGGGCGGGCGTCCGGGCGGGGCGGGGTGCCCGCGCCCCGACGACACGAGCACCCCGCCGGCGGCCCCGGCACCCCACGGCCTGCCCGGGACGGTGCGGCTCAGGCGGCCGCGTTCTCGGTGACCGTGACCCGTCCCTTGCGGATCGTGGCGAGCCGCGGGGCCCGGCGGGCGATCGAGCTGTCGTGAGTGACCATGATGAAGGTCAGGCCGTGCTCTTTCCAGAGTCCCTCCAGCAGTTCCATGATCTCGTCACGCATCGACTCGTCGAGATTTCCCGTGGGTTCATCGGCGAGCAGCACTTTCGGCCGCTTGACGAGCGCGCGGGCGATCGCGACGCGCTGCTGCTGGCCGCCGGAGAGTTCGCCGGGCACATGGCCGAGCCGCTCGCCGAGGCCGACGGAGTCCAGCGCCTCGGCGGCCCGCTCGCGCCGGGCGGCGCCCTTGAGGCCGAGGGGCACCAGGGCCGTCTCGACGTTCTCCTGCGCGGTGAGGGTGGGGATGAGGTTGAAGCTCTGGAAGACGAAGCCGATGTTCTCGGCGCGGACCTTGGTGAGCCGGGCCTCGGGCAGGGACGCGAGGTCGACCCCGTCGAACTCGACGGTCCCGCTGGTCGGGCGGTCGAGCCCGCCGAGCATCTGGAGGAGGGTGGACTTGCCGCCGCCGGTGGGGCCCTGGATGACGAGCCGGCCGCCGTCCTCGATGGTCAGATCGACGCCCGCGAGCGCGTCGACGGTCTTCTTGCCGCGCTGATAGCGCTTGGTGACGCCGCTGAGCTGGTACACGGTTCAACTCCTGCTGTACGGAACGGTGGTACGGGACTGCTGGTACGGGATTCCCGCCGCCGGGGCGGGACGGGGGCGGACCGGGGCGCGAAGGGGCCGGACGGGAGCGGCGGCGGTCACTCGACGCGGCGCAGCGCGTCGGCGGGCCGCAGCCGGGCCGCCCGCCAGCCGCCGAAGCCGCCCGCGATCAGCCCGCCCGCCACGGCGAGCCCGACGGCGACCGCGAGGGTGGCCAGGGAGACCGGCGCGGTCAGGGCGATGTCGAGCGCCTGGCCGGCGCCCTGCCGTGCGGGACCGCCGCCGCCGGCGATCGCCACCATGCCGCCACCGCCGCCGGGACCGCCCCGCCCGCCGCCGCCCGAGGAACCGAGCTGGGCGGTGAGGGTCGGGCTGATCGCGGTGACCAGATACGCGCCGCCGAGGCCCAGGGCGATCCCGAGCGCGCCGCCGAGCAGACCGTTGACCAGTGCCTCGCCGACCACCTGGCGGGTCACCCGGCCGCTCTTCCAGCCGAGCGCCTTGAGCGTGCCGAACTCCCGTACCCGGCGGCTGACCGCCGAGGACGTGAGCAGACCGGCCACCAGGAACGCCGCGATCAGCACGGCGATGGAGAGCCACTTGCCGACGGTGGTGGCCAGATCGGAGGCGGTGGACAGGGAGCCGGAGACGGTGTCCGCGAGATCGGCGGAGGTGGTGACGGTGGTGTCCGGGATGTTCTTCTGGATGGCTGCCTTGACGCTGTCGATCTGCTGGGAGTCGGCGGCCTTCACATAGACGGTGGTGACCTTGTCCTTGGAGTCGGACAGGGTCTGGGCCTTCTTCAGCGGGATGTAGAGGTTGGCGGCGGCATCACCGCTGTCGGCGGTGGCGACGCCGATGATGGTGAACTTGGTGCCGGATATGGTCACGGTCTTGCCGGTCGCGAGGCCCTTCTCCTTGGCGTACGCGCTGTCGACGACGGCGACCGCGGCATCGGTCTCGGAGCTGTTGAACGTACGGCCCGAGGTGATCCTGGAGGAGGTCAGCGGGCCGAGGGCGGGCGCGCTGACATCGGTCCCGTACACCGTGTAGGTGTCGACGTCGAACGCGGCGCCGCCGCCCTCGACCCGGCCGCCACCGCCGCCACCGCCGCCGGGACCGCCCATGCCGCCGCCGGGCGGCGCGGTGAACTCGCCGGGCTTGAACTCGCCGTTGACCTTGAGCACGGTCAGGCTCAGCCCGCCGACCGCGTCGGCGACGCCCTCCTGGTCGCCCACCTTCGCGACGGTCGACGCGGCCAGCGTCTCGAAGCCCTGGACCAGCACCCGGTCGCTGCTCTGCTCGTCGTCGCCCTTGGCGTCGAACTCGAAGCGGCGCCTGGGCTGGTTGTCGTCGCTGGGCGGCGGCGCGGCCTTGGTGACGGTCATGTCGGTGCCCAGGCCGTACAGCGACTGGAGGACCTTGTCCTGCGCTTGGCTCATTCCTGAGGAGACGGAGCTGACGACGATCACCAGCGCGATGCCCAGGGCGAGCCCCGAGGCGACGACGAGCGCCGCCTTTCTGCGACGGCGCAGCTCGCGCCGGAGATAGGTGAAGAACATGGGCCGAAGCTAGGCAGCGGGCGTGATGAAGTATTGAGGCCCCGGTGAGAGCTGGATGAGAACCGGGCCGGGAACGCGGACGGCGGCGGCACCAGGAAGGTGCCGCCGCCGTGCGGCGTACGGACGTACGAGGCGGGCCGGGATACGGGCCGGGCTCCGCCGGGCCGGATCAGACCGCGGAACCGGCCTGCCAGTCGGCCCAGTTGAGGTTCCAGCCGTTGAGACCGTTGTCGGGCTTGATGGTCTTGTCCGGGGAGTTCTTGACGACCACCACATCGCCGATCAGCGAGTTGTTGTAGAACCACGCCGCCGGCTGGTTGTCGTCGCCCGCGCCCTTCACATCCGCCAGACCGACACAGCCGTGGCTGGTGTTGACGGAGCCGAAGATCGACTTGGCGCCCCAGTAGTTGCCGTGGATGAAGGTGCCCGAGGTGGACAGGCGCATGGCGTGCGGGACGTCCTTGATGTCGTACTCGCCCTTGCCGTCGTCGTCCGTGAAGCCGACCGTCGCACCGTTCATCCGGGTCTCCTTGAACTTCTCGGAGATCACCATCTGCCCGTTGTACGTCGGGTTCTCGGGGGAGCCGGAGGAGATCGGGATGGTCTTGACCGTCTGGCCGTCCCGGGTGACCGTCATCGTCTTGCTCTGGGCGTCGACGGTGCTGACCTGGTTGCGGCCGATCGTGAAGGTGACCGTCTTCTGCTGCACCCCGAAGACGCCCGGGGCGCCCTCGACGCCGTCCAGGTCCAGCTTGAGGGTGACGGTCGAGTTGCCCTCCCAGTACTGCTCGGGGCGGAAGTCGAGCCGCTGCGAGTTGAACCAGTGGCCGACGACCTCCTGGCCGCTGCTGGAGGTGACCGTGATCCCCTCCTGGACGGCCTTCTGGTCGCTGATCGCCTTGTCGAAGTTGATCGAGACGGGCATGCCGACGCCGACCGTGGAGCCGTCCTCGGGGGTGAAGTTCCCGATGAAGCTGTTGGAGGGCGAGACGGTGGTGAAGGACGAGTTCTCATGGGCCGCACGGCCCTTGGCGTCCTTCGCCGACGCGGTGATCTTGTACGTGGTGGAGCGGTCGAGCTGCCCGTCCGGCTGCCAGCTCGTGGAGTCGTCGGACATCGTGCCGGGGACGTCGGTGCCGTCCGCGGTGGTCATGGTGACCTCGGACAGGGTGCCCTTGGTGACGGTGACCTTGGCGTCGTTGTTGATACCGACGTTCGTGGCGCCGTTCTTCGGCGAGATGGCTATCTGGGCCTCGGAGGTGTCCTTGGCCGCCGCCTCATCCACCTGGGCCTGCGACGACGGAGACTTCGTGCCCTCGGCGGACGCGTCGTCCGCACCCTCACTGCACGCCGAAAGGACGAGTACCCCGCCGAGCACCGCGGACGCGACCACGAGGCCCCTGCGCCGCTTGCTGTCCGTCATCACACGCTTCTCCATCATCGCCGCTAACCCTGCCGGTATCCATTAAGAACTGCTGTACCGGTTCGTCCGGTTCCACTTCAACCGAGATGTGGCGCACACCACTCGCCGTACCGCACGGAACCCGCCGTACCGCGTGACCGGTCGCACGGCATGGACGAGCCCCGGCCCGTCGGCTGACGCGGACCGGGGCTTACCAGGGTGACACGCTCCAGCGCTAGCCCCGACCAGCTCGGACTTCCTCCTCTTCTTCCTCACGAACGCCGTCGCTGTCCTCGGCGGCGAGGTCGTCGTCGGCGTCAGCGTCGGCGGCGGCATCGGCGGCGCTTTCGAGGTCCCACTCCACGGAGTCCGGGTCGTAGTCGATCTGCTCGCTGCTCCACGAGGCCTGGGCGAGCTGGACCCCGGGGACGCTTCTGACCAGGTCGAACGGTTCCACGAGATACGCGATGGCCTCGGCCTCGTCCTCCTGCACCGCCGACTCCGCGTGGGCGCGCTCGTCGTCCGGCATGAACTCGTCGGCGCCGATACGGCCGAGGGCGGTGGCGCTCAGTTTCTCGGGGTCGTCGACCTCAAGCACCAATTCCACCCGAAGCCGTACATACCGTGATGTTTCTGTAGTGGTCATACGACGGAGGGTAGAGCGCGGAACCCTCTCGACTTTCCCGCGACCCGCTGCTTTCACTAGCATCGGCGCACCCAGCCAATTCGGCGTTGTCACAAGGGGGATCGATTCCGTGTCCGTCGTACGCCGACCGCTGTTGACCGCCCTCGCCGCCGGGGCGCTGCTCTGTGCTCTGTGGTTCGTTCCTTCCGCGAACGCCACGGATGACCGGAGCGGCCCGGCGCAGGTGTCGGAGCGGACCGTGCACAGCCTCTCCTCCGGGGAGTCCGACGAGGACTCCGCGGCCGCGGAAAGCCCGCGGCAGCTCGCCCTCGCCGATCCGGGCGGTGTGGACGCCACGCCGTATCTGTTCGGGGGGTCCGCGATCCTCGGGATCGTCACCGGGCTCGTCGTGCACTCGGTGCGCAGAGGCAACAGGGCGCTGTAAGGCGCCGCCGTACGAGTACGAGGGGGCCGCCCGGCACAGTCCGGGCGGCCCCCTCCGTCGTACGTCCGCGCCCGGCTCAGGCCAGCGGGCCGGTCACCGTCTCGACGGCGTCGATCAGCGCGCCCTCGCGTACGAAGGCGTCGGCGGCGGCGAGGTCGGGCGCGAGGAAGCGGTCGGGGCCGGGGCCCTGGACCCCCGCGTCGCGCAGGGCGCCGATGGCGGCGAGGGAGGCGGGCGCGGGCGTCAGCCCGTCCCGCAGCTCGATGGCGCGCGTCGCCGCGTACAGCTCCACGGCGATGATCCTGGTCAGATGGCCGACGGCGGTACGGAGCTTGCGCGCGGCCGACCAGCCCATGGAGACATGGTCCTCCTGCATCGCGGAGGAGGGGATCGAGTCGACCGACGCGGGGACCGCGAGCCGCTTCATCTCGCTGACCAGGGCGGCCTGGGTGTACTGGGCGATCATCAGGCCCGAGTCGACACCGGGGTCCTCGGCGAGGAAGGGCGGCAGTCCGTGGGAGCGGTTCTTGTCGAGGAGCCGGTCCGTACGGCGCTCCGCGATGGAGCCGAGGTCGGCGGCGGCGATCGCCAGGAAGTCCAGGACGTACGCGACGGGGGCGCCGTGGAAGTTGCCGTTGGACTCGACGCGGCCGTCGGGCAGGACGACGGGGTTGTCGACCGCGGAGGCCAGTTCGCGTTCCGCGACCACGCCCGCGTACTCCAGGGTGTCCCGGCCCGCGCCCGCGACCTGGGGGGCGCAGCGCACGGAGTAGGCGTCCTGGACGCGCGGGGCCTCGTCCTGCTGGAAGTGCCCGGTGAGCCCGGACCCGGCGAGGACCCGCAGCATGTTGGCGGCGCTGACGCCCTGGCCGGGGTGCGGGCGGATGGCGTGCAGCTCGGGGGCGAGGACCTTGGCGGTGCCGAGCAGCGCCTCCAGGCTGAGGGCCGCGGTGATGTCGGCGGAGATGTAGAGGCGGCGCAGATCGTCGATGGCCATGACCAGCATGCCGAGCATGCCGTCGGTGCCGTTGAGCAGGGCGAGCCCTTCCTTCTCGCGCAGTTCGACGGGGGCGATGCCGTGGGCGGCGAGCAGTTCGGCGGCCGGGGCGACGGTGCCGTCGGGGCCCTCGGCGTCGCCCTCGCCCATGAGCGTCAGCGCGCAGTGCGAGAGCGGCGCGAGGTCGCCGGAGCAGCCGAGGGAGCCGAACTCGTGGACGACGGGGGTGATCCCGGCGTTCAGCACGGCGGCCATGGTGCGGGCGACGTCGGGGCGTACGCCGGTCCGCCCCGACGCGAGGGTCTTGAGCCGCAGGAACATCAGCGCGCGCACGACCTCCCGCTCGACGCGGGGGCCCATGCCGGCGGCGTGCGACCGCACGATGTTGCGCTGCAACCGCGCCCGCAGGTCCTGCCCGATGTGCCGGGTGGCGAGCGCGCCGAACCCGGTGGAGACGCCGTACACGGGCTCGGGCTTGGCGGCGAGCGCGTCCACGACGTCCCGCGCCTCGGCCATGGCCCGCAGGGCGTCCCCGGAAAGCTCGACGGGGGCGCGGTGGCGGGCGACGGCGATGACATCCGCGGCGGTGGCGCCGGCGGTCCCCACCACGACAGTGTGCATATCCATATTCAGAACCCTACGGACTGAATCCGTCCATGTCACGGGAGGGGTCGGAGGCGGGCTGTTGTCCGACCGGGTCCGCCCTGGTCCGCCTCGGGGCTATGTGACCGGCCGGGGGCGGATCGTGGTGGCCAGCAGCGTCAGCTTGTCGGCGTTCGTGCCCGGGTCCGGGTGGTAGACGACCAGCGTCTGGCCCGCCGTACCCGCGACGCCCAGCCTCTCGCGGTGCAGCCGCAGGGCACCGACCTGGGGGTGGTCGATGGTCTTGGGGGTGCCTTCGCACGCCACCACGTCGTGGCGGGCCCACAGCTCGCTGAAACGGGGGCTGGCGAGGGAGAGTTCACCGACGAGTCCGATGAACCGGGGGTCGTCCGTGTCGGTGCCCACGGACTCGCGGAAGCCGGCGACCAAGCCGGCGGCGGCGTCCTCCCAGTCCGGGTAGAGGGCCTGCTCGGCGGGGTCGAGGAACACGTCCCGCAGCCGGTTGCCCCCTGCCACGAACCGCGGTGACAGGGCGGTCGCCAGGGCGTTGGCGGCGAGGACGTCGAAGTAACGGCCCTCGACCAGCGCGGGCAGTGGGAGCGTGGCGACGAGCTGGGCGATGCCCGGCGGAACGGTCTCCTTACGGGGCCGGCGCCGACGCCGGCGGGGCTTGCCGGCGCCGAGGCGCAGCAGATACGCCGTCGCGTCGTCGTCGAGCCGCAGCACCCGGGCGAGGGACTCCAGGACCTGCGCGGACGGATTGCGGTCGCGGCCCTGTTCCAGGCGCAGGTAGTAGTCGGCGCTGATGCCGGCGAGCATCGCGACCTCTTCCCGGCGCAGGCCCGGCACGCGCCGTACCCCCAGGACGGGGATACCGGCCTGTTCGGGAGTGACGAGCTCACGGCGGGCGCGTACGTAGTCGCCCAGCGGATTCGGTTCGTCGCCCATCTCCGCACTGTAATCCGGGCGACCGCGCGCGTGCCTGGCCCTGTCACCCCCAGGATCGCGGGGGCCCTCGCCCGGCCGGTACGTCAGAGGCAGCCTGGTAGGCATGACAACGTATCTGCTGGTACATGGCGCCTGGCACGGCGGACAGTGCTGGGAGCGGGTGGTCCCGCTGCTGGCGTCGGCCGGACACCGGGTGCTCGCGCCGTCGCTGACCGGGCACGGCGACAAGGCGCATCTGCTCAGCCGCGAGGTGGGGCTCGACACACACACCGACGACATCGTCGGGCTGATCACCGAGGAAGACCTCACCGATGTGGTCCTCGTGGGGCACAGCTATGCCGGGCTGGTCATCTCGTCCGCGGCCAACCGGGTCCCGGACCGGATCGCGCGTCTGGTCTACCTTGACGCGATGGTCCCGGAGGACGGCGAGAGCGCGGCGGACGTCCAGCCGATGACCCGCGTGCTGATCGACCACGCCACGAAGTCCGAGCCCGGCTGGCGGGTTCCGCCACTCCCCGAGCTGCCGCCGCCCGCGGGGCTGTTCGGCGTCACGGACCCGGCGGACGTCGCCTGGCTGCGCACGATGCTGTCGGATCAGTCGGTGCGCTGCCTCCAGCAGCCGGTACGGCTGGACAACCCGGCGGCGCGCACGATCCCGCGCACGCACATCCACTGCGTGGTCGGCGAGCCGGAGGGGATTGTGCGGCGCCCTGTCCCCGCGGGGGAGCGCGTGTGGGAACTGCCCACGGGCCACGATTGCATGATCACCATGCCAACCGAACTGACGGCCCTGCTCCTCAAACTCCCCTGACCTGACCCCGGCACCGGGGCCGCCGGTTCCGTCCTCAAACGCCGGACAGGCTTGATTGCGCCGGCCGGCACCGACCAGGCCCCGGCACCAGGGACGCCGGTCCGTCCTCAATCGCCGGACGGGCTTGAATGTGCCGGGCGGCACCGAGTGTGCGGCGTGGTGGGTGCGGGTGCCGGGGCCTCCGGAGGTACATGTCCGGACTGCTATCCTCACCGCGCTTCGCGCGAGCTGCGACGCTTTACGTCCGGACACGCACCTCCTACGACCCCGACCCCCTCCCGCCGGCGGTCAACTACCGCCCGGGGGTGGGTGGGGGTGGGTGGGGGTGGAACCCACGGGCCGTGCTTCGCCTGCGCGCCGCGCATCAAGCCCGCGCAACGGGCGTCCGCTCCCGCCGGGCGGAATCCGACCCACCGGGCGGGAGGGGGGCGGGGTCGGAGGAGGTGCGTGGCCGGACACTAAAGCGTGATTTGTGGCGCCGGGACGCGTGATACTCCGTACGCCTCAGGGCGCCGTAAATCATGCCGTCCGGACATCCGCCTCCGGAGGCCCCGACACCCGCACCACCCACCACCCAAGCCCGTCCGGCGATTGAGGACGGAACCGGCAACCCCGACGCCGGGGACCAACAGACGCCGGGGACCAACACCGGCCCCGCACCACGACCCCCTAGCCGGGAGGCGGCTGCGCGTCGCGGAAAGTGCGGCGGTCCGCACCCCTCGGCGGCGCGTCCGCCAGCGCCACCACCCTCGCGTCCCGCCCCGCCACCACCGGCACCCGCGACCGCGCCCCCTTCGCCCGGTACTGCGCCGCGTCCGCCAGGCGGAAGAGGCGGCGGGCCGAGCGGACGTCGCCGATCGGGTCGCCCGTCGAGGCGATACCGCACGCCACCCCCTCGCCCAGATTCAGCTCGCCGGCGCGCACACACAGCTCGTCCGCCACCGCGATCACCTCGTCCGCCGAAGGCCCCACCGCCACCAGGCAGAACTCGTCGCCGCCCAGCCGCGCCGCCAGCGCGCCCGGGAGCTTCGCGCCGCAGACCGACAGCACCGTGCCGAACCGTTCCAGCAGACGGTCGCCGACCGCGTGCCCATGCGTGTCGTTGACCCGCTTCAGACCGTTGAGGTCGCAGACGACCAGACTGACGACCGCCCCCTCACGCCGGTGCCGGGCGACCGCCTCGTCGAGCCGTACATCCACCGCCCGCCGGTTCGCGAGCCCGGTCAGCGGGTCGGTGAAGGCGAGGCGGCGCACCTCTTCGAGCCGCTCGGTCTGCGCGAGCCCGGCCGCGACCACGGACGCGATGACGGTCGCGAAGTCCGCGTCGTCCCGGCCGAACACCGGCGCCCCCCGCGGCCGTGCCACATACAGCTCGCCCCACGCCCGCCCGTGCAGCACCACCGGCGCGACGACACAGCAGCCACGGCCGCGCCTGCGCAGAGCAGCGGCACGCGGGCCGCCGCCACCGGAGCCCGCCCCCACCGACGGCCCCGACGACGGCCCCGACGCCGTCTCGACCCACGCGCTCGGCCCCGCCCCCAACGCCCACCGCTCATGCGGAAACTCCGCGATCTCCGGGAACTCGTGCACGGGATACGTCTCGTCCTCGGGGAACTCCTCCTCCCCCTCGGCCCGCTCCCCCGCGTTCACCAGCACCTTGAGCCGCCCCTGGTCCCGCTCCCACACCGACAGCGCCCCGAAGCTGCCCCCGAGCGCCTCCATCGCGCCCCGCGCGGCGGCCCGCCAGGACGCACTCTCCGTCGGGGCCGCCGCCATTGCCTGAGAAAGTTCCACTATGGCGCGCAGTCGCCCGTCCACTCCCATTCACCCAGCTTAGGACGGTATGGGGGAATTTGATCATTGGAGCAAGTGTCGGCGATCACGCGTCTCGCACGAAGGAACCGGGCCGCCCGCCGGGTCACTCCCCCGGCCACTCCGGCTTCCGCTTCTCGTTGAAGGCGGCGACGCCCTCCGCGCGGTCCCCGGAGAACGCGACCGACCGCCACGCCGCGTCCTCCACCTCCAGTCCGGCCCGCAGATCGAGCCCGTGCCCGAGCCGCAGCGCGCGCTTCGCGGCCCGCAGGCCCACCGGCGAGTTCGCAGCGATACGGCCCGCCAGCGCGAGCGCCTCGTCCCGGTCGGCGCCCTCGTCCACCAGCAGATCGACCAGGCCGAGCCGTTCGGCCTCCTCGGCCGGCACCCGCCGTGCCGTATAGACGAGTTCGGCCGCCCGCGCGGCCCCGACCCGGCGTGGCAGGAGCTGCGTACCGCCGCCGCCGGGGATCACCCCGACCGACACCTCGGGCAGCGCGAGCACCGCCGTACGGTCCGCGACGATCAGATCGCAGGCGAGCGCCAGCTCGAACCCGCCGCCCAGCGCGTAACCGTGCACCGCCGCGATCACCGGCATCGGCAGTTCGAGCACCCCGGTGTACGCGGCCCGCGCGCCCGGCCGCTGGCGCACCAGCTCCGCGTCGGTGAGGGAGTTGCGCTCCTTGAGGTCCGCGCCGACGCAGAAGGCCCGCGCGTGGGTGGAGGTCACGACGGCCGCCCGTACGCCCCGGTCGGCGGCGAGCGCCGCGCACGCCGCGGCGATGGACGCGGCCATCGCGGTCGAGACGGCGTTCATCGCCTGCGGCCGGTCCAGGACCAGTTCCGCGACATGCCCGCCGGGGCCGTGCCGCCGTACGACGACGAACTCCCCGAACCGCTCCGCGCCGTCCTCCGCGACGGCCCCCACGCCTTCGCCCGCGATCTCTTCAGCCTCGCCCATGACCGTACCCTCCCGGTTAACGACGGTTCACCGGAAGCCGATCCTAGGGGGTGTCCGTCCGGGCAGCCCCAGGCCCTGCCCGAGACGCCCCAAGGCCTACGCGCCCCAGAGGCCTACGTACTCCGCCGTCCCAGCAGCCACGGCTCCACCACGCCCAGCCCGCGCACCGGCCGCTGCCACATCGGCTGGAGCGCGAAGCGGTACGAGGGCGGTGCCTGTCCCTGCTTCTCGGCCTCCGCCGCCGTCTCCGCCGCCTGCGCCTCGGACGCCGGGGCCTCGCGCGTACGGATCAGCTCCTCCGCGAACGCGCCGTCCACCAGCACCGTGTCCTTGGGCGCGATCGAGGTGAGCCTGCTGGCCAGGTTCACGGTCGTACCGAAGACATCGCCCATCCTCGTGGTGACCGTCCCGAACGCGATCCCCACCCGCAGCGCCGGCATCGAATCGTCGTGGGCCATCGTCTCTATGAGCCGCAGCGCGATCTCCGCCGCCGTCCCCGCGTCGTCCGCCGCGTACAGGACCTCGTCGCCCAGGGTCTTGATCAGCCGGCCGCCGTGCGCGGCGACGAGGTCGGCGCAGGTCGTCTCGAACGCCTCGACCAGCTCGCCCAGCTCCTCCTCCTCCAGCCGCCGGGTCAGCCGGGTGAACCCGACGAGGTCCGCGAAGCCGACCGCGAGCCGCCGGTCGACCATCTCCTCGTCGTCAGCGGCCTGCACGACCCGCCCGGTGGCGGCCGCGAGCTGGCGCCGCCAGACATAGACGATGAACTCCTCCAGCTCCGGCAGGAGCAGCTCCACCAGCGGATACGTGACTTCCGTACGGGTCATCCCCGGCTCGGGCGGCTCGGTGAGCCCTTCCAGGAACGAGTCGATCTGCCACTCCGCGAGCCGGGCCGTGGTCTGTCCCGTCGACCTGGCGACCTGGATCGCCATCGGCTCGCTGAGCAGTCCGGCCTCCACCAGGCCCGCGAGCCTCCGCAGCGCCAGGACGTCCGCCTCGGTGAGGGCCTTGGCCTGGCCGATGTCGGCGAAGCCCATGGCCCGCCAGAAGCGGGAGGCGAGGTCCATGGAGACCCCGGCGGTACGGGCCGCCTGGAACGGGGTGTAGCGGCGCTCGGCACCGAGGATGAGCTGTTCGAGGCGGATGGCGAGGGGGTCGTGTGTCGGCTCGGCCGTGTGGTCGACGACATGGTGGGGGGTCGGGTATCCGGACCGTTCCGACGGGCGCCGCGCGTCCTCGCCGGAAGTCGCGTCGTCGACGGTCACCAGCCGCCTCCTGCCCGTTCCCTGCGCACTGTCCTGCCGATCTGTCGTGGACCGCCTCAACGATACGGCAGGTGTGCCCTGGCTCACGTCCCACCCACCAGCCTATTTATACGTCCGGGAGGCCGCCGGTGTGCCCGGTTCGGGTGGGCCTTTGTCTCCTCCGTACGTGTCCTTGGTGCGGCTCGTACGTGTCCTTGGTACGTCTCCGGGGGCCGCGCCGTTCAGTCCGTGCCGTTCAGTCCGTGTCGGTCCGCCGCGTGTCAGTCCGTCGCGCGCAGGTGGACGATGTCGCCCGCGCCGACCGGGTGCCGCTCGCCGTCCGCGGTCCGTACGACCAGCCGGCCGTCGCCGTCCACCGCCACCGCCTCGCCGGCCAGTTCGCCGTCGCCGGGAAGCTGGGCCCGTACCGTACGCCCCAGCGTCGCGCAGCCCGCCGCGTACGTCTCCTGGATCCTGGACAGCACCGGATCGCCGCCCGCCGCGCGCCACTCCCCGTACCAGTGCTCCAGCGAACGCAGCACCGCGCGCAGCAGGATGTCCCGGTCCAGGGACGCGGCGCCCGCGAGGGCCAGGGAACCGGCCGTCGGTACGGGCAGTTCCGCCTGCCGCAGCGAGACATTGAGGCCGATGCCCACGACGATCGCGTCCTCGCCCACGCGCTCGGCGAGGATCCCGCCCGCCTTGCGCTCCTCGCCGGCGACGGTCACCAGCAGGTCGTTGGGCCATTTGAGGGCCGTGTCCACGCCCGCCGCCCGCGCCAGGCCGGTCGCGACGGCCACTCCGGTGAGCAGCGGCAGCCAGCCGTACCGCCCGACCGGCACGTCGGGACCCGGCTTGAGCAGTACGGAGAAGAAGAGCCCGGAGCGTGCGGGCGCCGTCCAGCGCCGGTCCAGCCGCCCCCGCCCGGCGGTCTGCTCCTCGGCGACCAGCACCGCGCCCTCCTCGGCGTGCCCGGCCCCGGCCCGCAGGGCGAGGTCCGAGTTGGTGGAGCCGGTCTCGGTGACCACGTCGACCGAGGTCCACAGGGTGCCGGGCCTGACCAGCGCCCGGCGCAGAGCGGTAGCGTCGAGAGGGGGACGGTCCAGGTCGGACCAGCGGCTCACGGGTGTGTGGGAGTCGTTCATGCAAGCCACCCTAGGTGTGGGGAACACCGCACTGCCGAACGGTATCGGCGCCGATACGCTACGGATCAGTAGCGCCGGAAGAGATCAGCAGCACAGAGATCAGCAGCACCGGAACAACCGCATCCGTGACCCCGCAGGGAGCCGCATCCCGATGTCCGAGCCGGAAAACGCCCCCGGAACCGCCGGAACCGCAGCAGGATCCATCGAAGGATCCGCGGCCCTGTCCGCCGCCGGGTCCGCCGCCCACACCACCGCGGACCGGATCGCGGATCTCCAGCGCCGCATCGAGGAGGCCACCCACGCCGGTTCGGCCCGCGCGGTGGAGAAGCAGCACGCCAAGGGCAAGCTGACCGCGCGCGAGCGGATCGGGCTGCTGATGGACGAGGGGTCGTTCGTCGAGCTGGACGAGTTCGCCCGGCACCGCTCCACGGCCTTCGGCATCGAGAAGAACCGGCCGTACGGCGACGGTGTGATCACCGGGTACGGCACGGTCGACGGGCGCCCGGTCTGTGTCTACTCGCAGGACTTCACCATCTTCGGCGGCTCGCTGGGCGAGGTGTACGGCGAGAAGATCGTCAAGGTCATGGACTTCGCCCTGAAGACCGGCTGCCCCATCGTGGGCATCAACGACGGCGGCGGCGCGCGGATCCAGGAGGGCGTGGCCGCGCTCGGGCTGTTCGCCGAGATCTTCCGCCGCAATGTGCACGCCTCGGGCGTGGTGCCGCAGATCAGCCTGATCGTCGGCCCGTGCGCGGGCGGCGCGGTCTACTCCCCGGCGATCACCGACTTCACGGTGATGGTCGACCAGACCTCGCACATGTTCATCACGGGTCCCGATGTGATCAAGACGGTGACCGGCGAGGACGTGGGCTTCGAGGAGCTGGGCGGCGCCCGTACGCACAACACCACGTCCGGGGTCGCGCACCATATGGCGGGCGACGAGAAGGACGCGATCGACTACGTCAAGTCCCTGCTCTCGTACCTCCCTTCGAACAATCTCTCCGAGCCGCCCGCGTTCCCCGAGCCGGCCGATCTCACGACGACCGCCGACGACCGCGATCTCGATGTGCTGATCCCGGACTCCGCGAACCAGCCGTACGACATGCACACGGCCATCGAGCGGGTGCTGGACGACGGTGAGTTCCTGGAGACGCAGACGCTGTTCGCGCCGAACATCATCACCGGGTTCGGCCGGGTCGAGGGCTTCCCGGTCGGCGTGGTCGCCAACCAGCCGCTCCAGTTTGCCGGCTGTCTGGACATCAACGCCTCGGAGAAGGCGGCACGTTTTGTCCGTACCTGCGACGCCTTCAATGTGCCGGTGCTGACCTTCGTGGACGTGCCGGGCTTCCTGCCGGGCGTGGACCAGGAGTACGGCGGGATCATCCGGCGCGGCGCCAAGCTGATCTACGCGTACGCCGAGGCCACGGTCCCGCTGATCACGGTGATCACCCGCAAGGCCTTCGGCGGCGCGTATGACGTGATGGGGTCGAAGCACCTGGGCGCCGATCTCAATGTGGCCTGGCCGACCGCGCAGATCGCGGTGATGGGCGCGCAGGGCGCGGTGAACATCCTGCACCGCCGTACGATCGCCGCGGCAGGTGACGAGGAGGCCCAGGAGGCGGCGCGTGCCGGGCTGATCCGGGAGTACGAGGACGCGCTGCTCAATCCGTATGTGGCGGCGGAGCGCGGCTATGTCGACGCGGTGATCATGCCGTCGGACACACGGGCGCATATCGTGAAGGGGCTGCGGCAGTTGCGTACGAAGCGGGAGAGCCTGCCTCCGAAGAAGCACGGGAACATCCCGCTGTAGGGAAGGGAGCCGCACATGATCAAGGTTGTGGTACGGGGGAATCCCACCCGGGAGGAGCTGGCGGCCGCGCTGGCGGTGGTCCGGGCCCGCGCCGCGGCGGCGAACGCGCCGGCGGAGGCCCCGCCGGAGCCCCCGGCCGAGTGGGCGTCCCCCACCCGCATCGCCCGCCACCGCACCCCGGCCCCGGGCCCGAGGGCCTGGGCACGGACGTACTGGCCGGGCTGAGAGCCCGGGCTGTCCGCCGCTTGACAGCACGGCACGCCCGGCGTCGGTGTCAGGGGCGCTTCAGGAACAGGCCCGCCAGGATCGCCCCGGCCAGCACGATCGCCGCGTTGACCAGGACCGCCACCCCGATCCCGGTGAGCAGCGTGCCCGAGGTGACGACCACGGCGGCCATCACCGGTGTCCCCACGGTGATCCCGATCTGCTGGGTCATCGTCGCGAGCCCGGTCGCCGTGCCCTGCTCCGCGTCCGGCAGCCCCGAGGTCGCCGTCACCATGAAGCCGACGATCGCCAGCATGTTCCCGACCCCGCCCGCGAACGTCCCCGCGAGCAGCAGCGCCAGCCAGCTCCGGTCGTCGCCGAGCGCGAACAGCGAGGCCGTCGCGCCCGCCTGGAGCAGTCCGCCCGCGATCAGGGTGGCGCGGGTGCCGTACCGGCTGATGACGCGCGAGGCCGCCACCCCGCCCAGGACCGTACCGGCGCCGAGCACCCCGAAGGACAAGCCGGCGGCCAGCGGTGAGAAGCCGAGGACCTGCTGGAGGTAGAGCGTCATCAGGAAGACCAGCGAGGTCTCGGTGGCGAAGGCGACCAGTCCGGCGAGATTCCCCCAGACGACGGTCTCGCGGCGCAGGATCCGTACGGGTACGAGCGGCGCGCCGGACCGTTTCTCCAGGGCCTTCTCCAGCGCCAGGAACCCGGTCAGGTGTACGGCGCCGAGGGCGAGCGGGACAAGTGCGTACGGGCTGCTCCAGCCGTGCTCACCGGCGGCGGTGAGTCCGTACACCAGGGCGAGCAGTCCGCCGGTGACGGTGAGGGCGCCCGGTATGTCCAGCCGGGACCGCTTCTCCGGGCGGCTCTCGTGCAGCACGGCGGGGGCGATCGCGACGACGGCCAGGGCCACCGGCACATTGATCAGGAAGGCCCAGCGCCAGGAGAGCAGATCGGTGAGTACGCCGCCGAGGACCGCGCCGGTGGTGAACCCCGCGGACATGAGCGCGCCGTTGAGCCCCAGAGCCCTGTCGCGCGCCGGGCCCTCGGGGAACGCGGTGGTCAGCAGCGAGAGTCCGGCCGGGGTGACGGCGGCGGTGGCGAGGCCCTGCGCGGCCCGTGCGATCAGCAGGGTCCCGGGGCTCGTCGCGAGTCCGCCCGCCAGGGAGGAGAGCCCGAGCAGGACCATGCCGCCGAGGAAGATCCTGCGCCGCCCGACGAGATCGGCGATCCGCCCGAACAGAAGGGTGAAACCCGCGGCGGCCAGGGCGAAGGCGGTGGCGATCCACTGGAGCCCGGCGAGGGAGAAGCCGAGCCCCTCGCCGATCGCGGGCAGCGCGACATTGAGGATCGAGAAGTCGACCGCGAGCATGAACTGAGCGACCAGGAGCACCACCAGGGTCAGGCGTGCCCGCCCGTCCATTCGGTGGTCTCCCGGCGCCCGGGCCGGCACCGCCGGGTCGGCTGTGGTCATGGCTCTGCCCCTCCCCGGAACCCCTAAATGGGCCCCTGGTTCCATTAAGATGCCATGACGGTAGCAGGGCGAGAGCAGCTAATGGAACAGGAGACCCGTTTGAGCACCGAGCAGCCGACAGCCCCGGACGGCGCCCCGGCCACTCCCGGGACCGTCCGCCCCGGCGGCCGTACCGCCAAGGTCCGGGCCGCGGTCCTGGAGGCCACCCAGGACGCCCTGGTCGAGCAGGGTTTCCACGCCCTGAACATGGACCGGGTCGCGGCGGCGGCGGGCGTCGGCAAGACCACCGTCTACCGGCGCTGGGGATCGCCGATCGGGCTCATCACCGACCTCCTGCACGACATGGCCGAGCAGTCGCTGCCCGCCGCCGACACCGGGGACCTCGAAGGCGATCTGCGGGCCAACGCCCTGCTCGTACTGAAGACGCTCACCGACCCCCGGATGGGACCCGTCTTCCAGGCGGTCATCGCGTCCGCCGCCTGCGACGAGGAGTGCGCCACCGCGCTGAACGGCTTCTACACGACCCGGCTGCGCGAATGGGCCCCGGCGGTGGAGCGGGCCGTCGCGCGGGGCGAGATCCCGGCCGGTACGGACGCGACCGAGGTCCTGCGCGCCGTCTCCGCGCCCCTCTACTACCGCTTCGCCATCAGCCGCGAGCCCCTGACCCCGGCCGACGCCGAGCGGGCCGTGGCGGTGGCCCTCGCCGGGGCGCACGCGGGCGCGTTCCGCTGACGGCCCGGGATGGCCCGCCGGGGCGTCGTGGATGAGTACCCGTACTCAGGCGCTCGGGGCCCGGCGGCCGGAGGATCGGCTCCATGCTGTGGTCCGACCCCGAGAACGAACCGCCCCAGGAACTGCGTGACGCCCAGTCGATGCTGCGCCGCGCGGGCGTACTGCTCGCGCTGGCGGTGGTGCTGGCGATGATCGTGCTGGGCCACGTCTGATCCCGCCCGGCCCGCGCCGCCCTGCCCGCACGCCCGCCGCGTTGCCGGACGCCGCAAGCCCCGGCCTGCGGGCGGACGGCGCCATGCGGCAGACAGGACGCAGGCGTGCGCCGACCGGCTTTCGCCGGGGTGTACGGGGGCACCTACCATGGCCCGCATGACTGATCAGCGCCGTCGGCTCGTACTCGCCTCCGCCTCCCCCGCCCGGCTCAATCTGCTCCGGCAGGCGGGGCTCGCGCCCGAGGTGATCGTCAGCGGGGTCGACGAGGACGCGCTCTCCGCACCGGACGCGGCCGCGCTCGTGCTCGTACTCGCCGAGGCCAAGGCCACCGCCGTGGCCGCGCGCCCCGAGGCGGCCGGTGCCCTGGTCATCGGCTGCGACTCGCTGCTGGAACTGGACGGCGAGGCGCTCGGCAAGCCCGCCGACGCGGAGGAGGCGACCTCGCGCTGGAAGTCGATGCGCGGGCGCGCCGGGATCCTCCGTACCGGCCACTGCGTGATCGACACCGAGACCGGCCGCAGCGTCTCCGCGACCGCCTCGACCACCGTCCGCTTCGGCAGCCCGACGGACGACGAGATCGCCGCGTACGTCGCCTCCGGCGAACCCCTCCTCGTCGCGGGCGCCTTCACCCTGGACGGCCGCTCCGCCCCCTTCGTGGACTCCGTCGACGGCGACCACGGCAATGTCATCGGCCTGTCGCTGCCCCTGCTCCGTCGGCTGCTCGCCGAGCACGGCATCACGATCACGGACCTGTGGGCCTGAACCGGCCCCATTCCGGAACCGGCCCAGGGTTCGAACTCCCGCCGCCACCCCGGCGGTTGGTCTCAGACCGCGGCCGCGTCCCGCTGCTCGTACGCCACCAGGATCAGAACGAGCATCCCCAGCACCACCATCAGGAACGCGAAGGCCGTCCACCCCACCAGCCCCACCGTCAGCGCGCCCAGCACCCCGTGTACCACCGCGCAGGCGATCAGCGTGTACCGCGCCCAGCGGCCGGGCGCCCGGTCACTGATGGCCGTACGCACCACAATCGCCGCGCACAGCACGAGATGCGCCCCGAGGATCCCGCCCAGCACCCAGCTTCCGGCGGACATCGCGTCAGGATCGAGCCCCGCCAGGGACATCCGCTGGTTGTGGACCACCGTGGCGAGCACCCCGTTGACGAACACGATGCCGAGCGCCTCCAGCAGCAGTACGACCGCGGCCACCCAGGCCACGGGTCTCCGCGCCACGGCTCCCCACCCCATTCCCTTGTTCTCTGTTACCGCCAGTACGTACGACATCGCGCACGCTACTAACGGGTAAACCTTCGGACAAGGGCCCGAACGAAGCCGGCGGACCATTCGGCCATTCGTAGGGACTCCACAAAGAATCGTGATCCGCCGAGGGGCACTCGGACAGAGAGCTGGACCACATCAGGACGCTACTGTGCGACGGTGGATCGCGGCGTACCGTGGTGTCACAAGGGATTTCGCGACTTGAGCCGGCCTCGAAACACGCTCCGTGTGGGGAAGCTCACGAATGGGGACTGTTCGATGGGGCGTGTCGGCAGTCCCTAAACTCAGCTTGTTTCAAGGAGGGAGCCATCGTGCGCAAGGTGCTCATCGCCAACCGAGGCGAAATCGCTGTCCGCGTCGCCCGTGCCTGCCGGGACGCCGGGATCCTGAGCGTAGCCGTCTACGCCGACCCGGACCGGGACGCCCTGCACGTCCGCGCGGCAGACGAGGCGTTCGCCCTGGGCGGTGACACCCCGGCGGCCAGCTATCTGGACATGGCCAAGGTGCTCCAGTCGGCAAAGGATTCGGGCGCGGACGCGATCCATCCGGGCTACGGATTCCTGTCCGAGAACGCGGAATTCGCACAGGCCGTGCTGGACGCCGGGCTGACCTGGATCGGCCCGCCGCCGCAGGCCATCCGCGACCTCGGTGACAAGGTCGCCGCCCGCCACATCGCACAGCGCGCCGGTGCCCCCCTGGTGGCGGGCACCCCCGACCCGGTCTCCGGCTCCGGCGAGGTCGTCGCGTTCGCCGAGGAGCACGGGCTGCCGATCGCCATCAAGGCGGCCTTCGGCGGCGGCGGGCGCGGCCTCAAGGTCGCCCGTACGCTCGAAGAGATCCCCGAGCTGTACGACTCGGCCGTCCGCGAGGCGGTCGCCGCCTTCGGCCGCGGCGAGTGCTTCGTCGAGCGCTATCTGGACAAGCCCCGGCATGTCGAGACCCAGTGCCTGGCCGACAAGCACGGGCACGTGGTGGTCGTCTCCACCCGTGACTGCTCGCTCCAGCGCCGCCACCAGAAGCTGGTCGAGGAGGCCCCGGCTCCGTTCCTCTCCGACGAGCAGAACGCCGAGCTGTACGCGGCGTCCAAGGCGATCCTCAAGGAGGCGGGGTACGTCGGCGCGGGCACGGTCGAGTTCCTCGTCGGCACGGACGGCACGATCTCCTTCCTGGAGGTCAACACCCGTCTCCAGGTGGAGCATCCGGTCACCGAGGAGGTCACCGGGATCGACCTGGTCCGCGAGATGTTCCGGATCGCGGACGGCGAGCCGCTGGGGTACGACGACCCGCCGGTGCGCGGGCACTCCTTCGAGTTCCGGATCAACGGCGAGGACCCGGGCCGCGGCTTCCTGCCCGCGCCCGGTACGGTCACCACCTTCGCCCCGCCCGCCGGCCCCGGCGTCCGGCTGGACGCGGGCGTCGAGTCGGGCTCGGTCATCGGCCCGGCCTGGGACTCCCTGCTGGCCAAGCTGATCATCACCGGCGCCACCCGCGAGCAGGCGCTCCAGCGGGCGTCGCGGGCGCTCGACGAGTTCACGGTCGAGGGGATGGCCACGGCGATCCCGTTCCACCGCAAGGTCGTCACCGACCCGGCGTTCACGTCCAACCCGTTCAGCGTCCACACGCGCTGGATGGAGACCGAGTTCGTCAACGACATCCCGGCGTTCGCCGCCCCGGCCGACGCCGAGACCGACGACGAGCCCGGCCGTGAGACGGTCGTGGTCGAGGTCGGCGGCAAGCGGCTGGAGGTCTCCCTGCCCACCAGCCTGGGCATGACCCTGGCCCGTACCGGCCTCGCCGCGGGCGCCAAGCCCAAGCGGCGCGCGGCCAAGAAGTCCGCCTCGGCGGCCTCGGGCGACACCCTGGCCTCCCCGATGCAGGGCACGATCGTGAAGGTCGCGGTCGAGGAGGGCCAGCAGGTCAAGGAGGGCGATCTGGTGGTCGTGCTGGAGGCGATGAAGATGGAACAGCCTCTGAACGCGCACCGCTCGGGCACGATCAAGGGTCTCTCGGCGGAGGTCGGCGCGTCGCTCACCTCGGGCGCGACGATCTGCGAGATCAAGGACTGACCTCTGGCTGACGGCCGCCGGATCCGATCCGGCGGCCCGGGTCCTGTCCGGCGGGTCCGGACAGGACCTCTTCGTACCCGGTACGGTCCGCGGGCCTGGCATCCTGGACGCCACCGGGTGGGAGGAGGACCGCGAATGGCGACGAGTACGGCGACCAGTACGGCACGGACACCGCGGCCCATGCGCGCGGACGCGCGCCGCAACTACGAACGGCTGCTGGCCGAGGCGCGCGCGTGCTTCGCGGAGCACGGCACGGACGCCTCGCTGGAGGACATCGCACGCCGCGCGGGCGTGGGCATCGGCACGCTGTACCGCCACTTCCCCAACCGGCACGCGCTGCTGAACGCGGTCTTCCAGGAGGCCCTGGCGGCGCTGCTGGAACGCTCCCGCGAACTCTCCAGGGCCGATCCGCCCTGCGCGTCCCTGGTCGAGTGGCTGCGCGCCCTGATCACGCACGCGGGCGAGTACCGGGGGCTCTCGCGCGCCCTGATGTCGGTCTCGTACGACCAGAGTTCGGCGCTGTCGGAGTGCAGCGTGCCGCTGCGGGCGGCGGGGGAACGGCTGCTGGTACGGGCGCAGCAGGCGGGGTATGTGCGGGCGGAGGTGTCGATCGACGATCTGATGCAGCTCACGAACGCGATCGCGCTGGCGGCGGAGCAGTCCCCGTCGGACCCGGAACTGGCGGACCGTCTCCTGGACCTCACCCTGACGGGCCTGAAGCCGCACGCGTAACCCCGGGCCCGGCGTCGTCCTCAATCGCCGGGCGCGCAATCGGTACCGCCCGGAAAATCAAGCCCGTCCGGCGATTGAGGACGAACCGGCATCCGGACGGACCCGTACAGACACACACCGCCCCGGCTATCTGCGGCGCAGATCCGCCACTCTCGCCGCCCGCTCCGTCGGGTCCGGCGTCAGCGAGGTCGGCGCGCTGCGCAACTGCGCGCCGGGGCCACCCGCCGTACCCCCCGGCGACCCGCCGTGCGTACGGCGCTGGCCCGGCACCGGGACCTCGCGGCGCGGCTGGCGGGCCGGGGGCTGCGTGTCGCCGCCCGCGCCGGGCGCCGGACCTGAACCCGGCGCCGGACCCGGGCCCGCGGAACCCGCGCCCGCGCCCGCCACCGCGACCTGCACACCCTGGTCCGCCAGCGCCTGGAGCTCCGTACCCGCGCGATCGTCGTGCGCCGGCGGCTCGTCCGTCACCAGCCGGCTGATCAGATCCGTGGGCACCGTCTGGAACATCGTGTCCGTACCGAGCTTCGTATGGTCGGCCAGCACCACGACCTCCGCCGCCGCCTGCACCAGCGCCCGGTCGACGCTCGCCGACAGCATGTTGGAGGTGGAGAGACCGCGCTCGGCCGTCAGCCCGCTCCCCGAGAGGAACGCGCGGGTGACTCTTAATCCCTGGAGCGACTGCTCCGCGCCGCTGCCGACCAGCGCGTAGTTGGAACCGCGCAGCGTGCCGCCGGTCATGACGACCTCGACCCGGTTGGCATGGGCCAGCGCCTGCGCGACCAGCAGGGAGTTGGTGACGACGGTCAGCCCGGGGATCCGCGCGAGCCGGCGCGCCAGCTCCTGCGTGGTCGTACCGGCACCGACCACCACGGCCTCGCCCTCTTCGACGAAGCTCGCGGCGAGATCGGCGATGGCCGTCTTCTCCGCCGTTGCGAGATGGGACTTTTGCGGAAAGCCGGATTCTCGCGTGAATCCGCCCGGCAATACCGCACCGCCGTGCCGGCGGTCGAGGAGTCCTTCCGCCTCCAGCGCCCGCACGTCCCGCCGTACGGTCACTTCGGAGGTCTGGACGACGCGGGCGAGCTCCCGGAGCGACACGGCTCCGTTGGCGCGCACCATTTCGAGGATCAATTGGCGACGTTCTGCAGCGAACACGAAACTGACAGTAACCCCAACGACCGTCTGCTTTCAGCAGTTTGCGCCGAATAACAGAAGTTGTACTCAGACGAGCGCACGAAGTGGTATACGCCGACACGAACGCTGTCCACACCGGACAGAACCGCCATCCGGGCCTGCGCGGGACGCCCGGCAGCACGCCGGACGGGCCGCCCGGCGCGGCGGACTCAGCCCTCCTCCGCCGTCTTTCGCGTGTGCAACTGCCGTGCCACCTCGGCGATCGAGCCCGACAGCGACGGGTACACGGTGAACGCGTTGGCGATCTGCTCGACGGTCAGACTGTTGTCGACGGCGAGCGAGATGGGGTGGATCAGCTCGCTCGCGCGCGGGGCGACGACCACACCGCCGACGACGATCCCCGTACCGGGCCGGGCGAATATCTTGACGAAGCCGTCCCTGACGCCCTGCATCTTGGCGCGCGCGTTCCGCAGCAGCGGCAGCTTGACGACCCGCGCGTCGATCCGGCCGCTGTCGACGTCCGCCTGGCTGTAGCCGACGGTCGCGATCTCCGGGTCGGTGAAGACGTTCGACGAGACGGTCTTGAGGTTGAGCGGTGCCACCGCGTCGCCGAGGAAGTGGTACATCGCGATCCGGCCCTGCATGGCCGCGACGGAGGCGAGCGCGAAGATCCCGGTGACATCGCCGGCGGCGTACACGCCCGGGGCGGAGGTGCGGGAGACCCGGTCGGTCCTGATGTGGCCGGACTCCTTGAGGACGACCCCGGCCTCCTCCAGGCCCATGCCCGCGGTGTTCGGTATCGCGCCGACCGCCATCAGACAGTGCGTACCGGAGATGATCCGGCCGTCGGACAGGGTGACCTCGACCCGGTCGCCGACCCGCTTGGCGGCCTCGGCGCGGGAGCGGGACATCACGTTCATGCCGCGGCGCCGGAAGACGTCCTCCAGTACGGCGGCGGCGTCCGGGTCCTCGCCGGGCAGCACCCGGTCGCGGGAGGAGACGAGGGTGACACGCGAGCCCAGGGCCTGGTAGGCGCCCGCGAACTCGGCACCCGTCACACCGGAGCCGACCACGATCAGTTCCGCGGGCAGCTCGTCCAGGTCGTACACCTGCGTCCAGTTGAGGATGCGCTCGCCGTCCGGCCGCGCGTCCGGGATCTCCCGGGGGTGCGCGCCCGTGGCGATCAGCACGGCGTCGGCGGTGAGCGACTCCTCGCTGCCGTCGGCCGCGGTCACGATCACCTGGCGCGAGCCGTCCACGGCCTGCCGCCCGTCGAGCCGGCCACGGCCGCGCATGACCCGTGCGCCCGCCCGGGTCACGGAGGCGGTGATGTCGTGGGACTGGGCGAGCGCGAGGCGCTTCACCCGCCGGTTGACCTTGCCGAGGTCGACGCCGACGACCCGGGCCGACCGCTCCAGCGGAGGCGTGTCGTCCGCGACGATGATGCCCAGCTCCTCGTACGAGGAGTCGAAGGTGGTCATCACCTCGGCCGTGGCGATGAGGGTCTTCGACGGCACACAGTCGGTGAGCACCGACGCCCCGCCGAGGCCGTCGCAGTCCACGACGGTCACCTCCGCGCCGAGCTGGGCTCCGACCAGGGCCGCCTCATAGCCGCCGGGTCCGCCACCGATGATCACGATCCGGGTCACGAAAAAATCCGCCTCGCGTTGTCAACCCGGCCCGTCTGCCACCCCGGCCGGGGTTCCGGGGGAGTCCCCCGGGGGATGCAGTACGTACTCCAGTGTCCCGTACGCTCACCCCAGCTTCGCCCCGGGGCCCTCCATCGGGAAACCCCCGGGCGCCATCCGGCACCCCCGGGCCGGTGGACCGTCGGCCACGCCCGTACCTCCCGTACCCTCAACCTCATGTCGCTCTACGCCGCGTACGCCGGCAACCTCGACGCGCGGCTGATGTCCCGCCGCGCCCCGCATTCCCCGCTGCGCGGCACCGGCTGGCTCAACGGCTGGCGGCTCACCTTCGGCGGCGAGCAGATGGGCTGGGAGGGCGCGCTGGTCACGGTGGTGGAGGCGCCGCGCTCGCAGGTCTTCGTCGCGCTGTACGACATCGCCCCGATGGACGAGGACTCCATGGACCGCTGGGAGGGTGTGGGGCTCGACATATACCGCCGGATGCGGATCCGCGTGCACACCCTGGACGGCGAGGAGCCGGCCTGGATGTACGTACTGAACGCGTACGAGGGCGGGCTGCCCTCCGCCCGCTATCTGGGCGAGCTGGCGGACGCGGCGGAATCGGCGGGAGCCCCGCACGACTATGTGATGGAACTGCGCAAACGCCCCTGCTGAGCCGGCGTCCGGAAGCAGTATGTATCCGGCCGGAAAGCGACGGACATACCGGCATGGAACGGGCACCCGGTCACTCGTACGGCCCCACCCGGTCACTTCATTTGTCGGAAACGACAGCACAACGATGTCAAGAGCATGTGGACATCATCTACGCGCGTAGGGAATGACCGGCTACCCTCATCCGCGTGAACGCATTTGTTATCCCGGCCAACGCCGACGGACCCGACCCCCTGGCCGCCGCAGACGCCGCCGCCGCGCGCCTGCGCGAGCTGACCGGCGCCGAGACCCATGACGTCGTCCTTGTGATGGGCTCCGGCTGGGCACCGGCCGTCGAAGCGCTCGGCGAGCCCGAGGCGGAGTTTCCCGTGACCGAGCTGCCGGGGTTCCCCCGCCCGCCGTGGCGGGCCACGGCGGGCTGATCCGCTCGTACAAGATCGCCGACAAGCGCGCCCTGGTCTTCCTCGGCCGCACGCACTTTTACGAGCGCCGCGATGTGGCGGCGGTGGCGCACGGGGTCCGTACCGCCGTCGCCGCCGGCTGCAAGACCGTCGTCCTGACCAACGGCTGCGGCGGGCTGCGCGAGGGCATGCGCCCGGGCCAGCCCGTACTGATCAGCGACCACATCAATCTGACGGCCGTCTCCCCGATCGTCGGGGCGAACTTCGTGGATCTGACGGACCTGTACTCGCCGCGGCTGCGCGCGCTGTGCAAGGAGATCGACCCGGAGCTGGAGGAGGGGGTGTACGTACAGTTCCCCGGGCCGCACTACGAGACGCCCGCCGAGATCAACATGGTCCGGGTGATGGGCGGCGATCTCGTCGGCATGTCCACGGTCCTGGAGGCCATCGCGGCGCGCGAGGCGGGCGCCGAGGTGCTGGGGATCTCACTGGTCACCAATCTGGCCGCGGGCCTGTCGGGCGAGCCCCTCAACCACGAGGAGGTCCTCCAGGCGGGCCGTGACTCGGCGACGCAGATGGGCGCGCTGCTGGCCCGGGTGCTCGAACGCGTCTGAGCGCCGCCCGGGCGGGGAAGGACACCAGGCCGGGACCGCCGACCGGTCCCCGGACCGCGTCAACCAGGCATTGAGCAACCGAAGCGGAGGGCAACCGCCTCCGCGAGAGCGGCGCCGGTTCAGGCGCAAGGAGGTTCCCCCTACCGTGCAGCAGCAGGACCCCATGGAGCAGGACGTCATCACCCGGGCCAGGGCCTGGCTGGCCGAGGACCCGGACAGCGAGACCCGCGAGGAACTCGCCCGGATCATCGAGGCCGGGGATCTGGACTCGCTCACCGAACGGTTCTCCGGCACCCTGCGCTTCGGCACGGCCGGGCTGCGCGGGGAGCTGGGCGCCGGGCCCATGCGGATGAACCGGGCCGTGGTCATCCGGGCGGCGGCCGGCCTGGCCGCGTATCTGACGGACCGCGGCGACGGCGGCGGGCTGGTCGTCATCGGCTACGACGCCCGCTACAAGTCGGAGGAGTTCGCGCGGGACACCGCCGCCGTGATGACCGGCGCGGGGCTGCGCGCGGCCGTCCTGCCCCGGGCACTGCCCACCCCCGTACTGGCCTTCGCCGTACGGCACCTGGGGGCCGTGGCCGGGGTGGAGGTCACCGCGAGCCACAACCCGCCCCGGGACAACGGCTACAAGGTCTATCTGGGCGGCGGCTCCCAGATCGTGCCGCCCGCGGACGGCGAGATCGCGGCCCGGATCGACGCGGTCGGTCCGCTCGCGTCCGTACCGCGTCCGGACGGCGGCTGGGAGATCCTCGGGGAAGAGGTCCTGACGGCGTATCTGGAACGTACGGACACGGTCCTGACGCCCGGCACGCCCCGTACCGCCCGGACCGTCCACACGGCGCTGCACGGCGTCGGTACGGAGACCCTGCTGGCCGCCTTCGCGCGCGCCGGCTTCCCCGCGCCGGTCCCGGTGCCGGAGCAGGCCGAGCCCGATCCGGCGTTCCCGACCGTCGCGTTCCCCAACCCCGAGGAGCCCGGCGCGATGGATCTGGCCTTCGCGACGGCCCGCCGCGTCCAGCCCGACCTGGTCATCGCCAACGACCCGGACGCGGACCGGTGCGCGGTGGCCGTGCCGGACGAGTCCGCCGACGGCGGCGCGGGCTGGCGGATGCTCAGCGGGGACGAGACCGGCGCGCTGCTCGCCGCGCATCTCGTCCACAAGGGCGCACGCGGCACCTTCGCCGAGTCGATCGTCTCGTCGTCGCTGCTCGGCCGGATCGCCGAGGCGGCGGAGCTGGGGTACGAGGAGACGCTGACCGGCTTCAAGTGGATCGCCCGGGTCGAGGGGCTGCGGTACGGGTACGAGGAGGCGCTCGGGTACTGCGTCGACCCCGAGGGCGTGAAGGACAAGGACGGGATCACGGCGGCACTGCTGGTGGCGGAGCTGGCGTCCGAACTGAAGGCGCAGGGCCGTACGCTGGCCGACCTCCTCGACGACCTGGCCGTGACGCACGGCCTGCACGCGACCGGCCAGCTCTCGGTCCGCGTCAAGGACCTGTCACTGATCGCGGACGCGATGCGGCGGCTGCGGGAGCGTCCGCCGGTGGAGCTGGCGGGCCTGTCCGTCGTCTCCACGGAGGATCTGGCGGAGGGCTCGGCGACCCTCCCGCCGACGGACGGCCTCCGCTACCGCCTGGCGGGCGCGTACCGAGCCCGCGTCATCGTCCGCCCGAGCGGCACGGAACCGAAGCTCAAGTGCTACTTGGAGGTGGTGATCCCGGTGGCGGACGCGACGGGGCTGGCGGGGGCGAAGGGGGAGGCGAGGGGGGTACTGGAGGCGCTGAAGAGGGACATGTCGGCGGCGGCGGGGATTTAGGGGGTTGCGGTGGCGTTGGGCGCCGGGTCCGTGCGGGGCGGGGTGACATTGGGCGCCGGGTCCGTGCGCGACCGGTCCGTCCTCAATCGCCGGACGGGCTTGAATGTGCCGGGCGGCACCGGGGTGTGCTGCGTGGTGGGTGCGGGTGCCGGGGCCTCCGGAGGTACATGTCCGGACTGCTATCCTCACCGCGCTTCGCGCGAGCTGCGACGCTTTACGTCCGGACACGCACCTCCTACGACCCCGACCCCCTCCCGCCGGCGGTCAGCTACCGCCCGGCGGTGGGTGAGGATGGATCCCCCGGGCCGTGCTTCGCCTGCGGGCCGCGCGACGGGCGTCCCGCCCCTGCCGGAGCGGAGATGGCACCCCGCCGGGCGGAACCCGACCCACCGGCGGGAGGGGGCGGGGTCGGAGGAGGTGCGTGGCCGGACACTAAAGCGTGATTTGTGGCGCCAGGACGCGTGATACTCCGTACGCCTCAGGGCGCCGTAAATCATGCCGTCCGGACATCCGCCTCCGGAGGCCCCGACACCCGCACCACCCACCACCCAAGCCCGTCCGGCGATTGAGGACGGAACCGGCACCCCCGACGCCGGGGGACCTGGCGGTGCCGCCCGGCACAACCAAGCCCGTCCGGCGATTGAGGACGAACCGGCATCCGGGCGGGCCCGGACAAGAACATGCGTACCGCCGTCTACGTCAGCAGCAGTACCACCAGCAGCACCAGCCCCGCCGCCGTCGGTGCCAGGACCTCGTACGCCCACCGCACCACCGGCTCGCCCTGCGCCCCAGCGCGGCCCGCCGCCTTGGCCGACAAGGCCCGCAGGTCCGCCATTGCCCTGTCCGCCACCGCCAGGTGGGCCGGGTCCACAACGCCCACCGAACCACGCGCCGCCGAGCCACGCGCCGCCGAGCCACCGCCCCGCCGCTCCGCCCGCTTGCGTGCCCGCAGTGACACCGGTACCGCCCAGAGCTGGAACTTGCCCGCCCCCTCCGTGAACACCTCGCACGAATACGTCGCGCGTATCTCCGTCACCGCCCGCCACGGCAGCACGATCGTCCGGAACGGGTTCCTGATCCGCAGCCGGTCCTCGCCCGCGAAAACCGCCGGCCGCAGGCTGAAGGCGGTGATGAGCGGTACGGAGAAGAGGAGCGCGGCGAGGGCCAGCCACGGGGTGCGGCCCGTACCCCGTACCAGCGCGTCGATGCCGAGCCAGGCGGCGACCGCCAGCAGCAGGACGCCCCCGAGGATCCCGCCGGCCGACCGGTAGACACGGTCACGGTAGGCCGGCGCGGGCGCACCCGAGGCCGGCGCGGAGGCAGGCTCGGGCGCCGCCGCGGGCACACGCGGCTCCGGCCGGGAGGACTTGTGCTCGGGACTCGTCATATGCCCGATTCTGCCGCACACGCCCCGCGGCCCTCGAAGCCGGTCGCACCCGGTCACAGCTCGGCCTCACAACGACCCGCCCCCTGTACAGGTCGCTACGCGCGTAGATATGCTCCTCTGGTGACCATGCCCACCATCACCCCCGCATTCGCCGACGTGGCCGCGTCCGACAGCGCGCTGCGCCGTTTCCTGCACGGGCTGCCCGGCGTCGACGCCGTCGGTCTGGAGGCGCGAGCCGCGTCGCTCGGGACGCGTTCGATCAAGACCACGGCCAAGGCGTACGCCATCGACCTGGCCATCTCCATGATCGACCTGACCACGCTCGAAGGCGCGGACACCCCCGGCAAGGTCCGCGCGCTCGCCGCCAAGGCGCAGCACCCCGACCCGACCGACCGTACGACCCCCGCCACCGCGGCCGTCTGTGTGTATCCGGACATGGCCCGGACCGCGGTCGCCGCGCTCGCCGGGTCCACGGTGAAGGTCGCCTCCGTCGCGACCGCCTTCCCGGCGGGCCGCGCCTCCCTCGCGGTGAAGCTCGCGGACACCCGGGACGCCGTCGCCGCGGGCGCGGACGAGATCGACATGGTCATCGACCGCGGCGCGTTCCTCGCGGGGCACTACCTCAAGGTGTACGAGGAGATCCGCGCGGTGAAGGAGGCCGCCGGGGCCGCCCGGCTCAAGGTCATCTTCGAGACCGGGGAGCTGTCCACGTACGACAACATCCGCCGCGCCTCCTGGCTCGGCATGCTCGCCGGCGCCGACTTCATCAAGACGTCGACGGGCAAGGTGGGGGTCAACGCCACCCCCGCCAACACCCTGCTGATGCTGGAGGCCGTACGGGACTTCCGCGCGCAGACCGGCGTCCAGGTCGGGGTGAAGCCCGCGGGCGGTATCCGTACCAGCAAGGACGCGGTGAAGTTCCTGGTGCTGGTCAACGAGACCGCGGGCGCGGACTGGCTGGACAGCCACTGGTTCCGCTTCGGCGCCTCCAGCCTGCTGAACGATCTGCTGATGCAGCGTCAGAAGCTCAGCACCGGCCGCTACTCCGGCCCCGACTATGTGACGGTGGACTGATCACCATGGCATCCCCATTCGAATACGCGCCCGCGCCCGAGTCGCGCGCCATCGTGGACATCGCCCCGGCGTACGGGCTGTTCATCGACGGCGAGTTCACCGAGGCGGCCGGCGGGAAGGTCTTCAAGACGGTCTCCCCGGCCACGGAGGAGGTGCTCTCCGAGGTCGCCCACGGCAGCGCCGAGGACATCGACCGGGCCGTCGGGGCCGCGCGCAAGGCGTTCGAGAAGTGGTCGGCGCTGCCGGGTGCCGAGCGGGCCAAGTACCTGTTCCGTATCGCCCGGATCATCCAGGAGCGCTCGCGTGAGCTGGCCGTCCTGGAGACCCTCGACAACGGCAAGCCGATCAGGGAGACCCGGGACACCGATCTCCCGCTGGTCGCCGCGCACTTCTTCTACTACGCGGGCTGGGCCGACAAGCTCGGCCATGCGGGGTTCGGGACGGCAGAAGGACAGAGCGGCGCGGTCCCCCGGCCGCTCGGCGTCGCGGGCCAGGTGATTCCCTGGAACTTCCCGCTGCTCATGCTGGCGTGGAAGATCGCCCCCGCGCTGGCCACCGGCAACACCGTGGTGCTGAAGCCCGCGGAGACGACCCCGCTCTCCGCGCTCTTCTTCGCGGACATCTGCCGTCAGGCCGGACTCCCCAGGGGAGTCGTCAACATCGTGACGGGCGACGGGAGCACGGGCGCGGCGCTGGTCTCGCACCCGGGCATCGACAAGGTGGCGTTCACCGGTTCCACCGCCGTCGGCAAGGCCATCGCGCGCCAGATCGCCGGTACGGACAAGAGGGTCACCCTCGAACTCGGCGGCAAGGGCGCGAATATCGTCTTCGACGACGCGCCGGTCGACCAGGCCGTCGAGGGCATCGTCACCGGCATCTTCTTCAACCAGGGCCAGGTGTGCTGCGCGGGCTCCCGGCTGCTCGTACAGGAGTCGGTGCACGACGAGGTGCTGGACTCGCTCAAGCGGCGGCTGTCCACGCTGCGGGTCGGCGATCCGCTGGACAAGAACACCGACCTGGGCGCGATCAACTCGGCCGAGCAGCTCGCCCGTATCACCGCGCTGGCGGAGACGGGCGAGGCGGAAGGGGCGGAGCGGTGGTCGCCGGAGTGCGAACTGCCGTCGTCCGGCTACTGGTTCGCGCCGACGCTCTTCACGAACGTCTCGCAGGCGCACACCATCGCGCGGGACGAGATCTTCGGTCCTGTGCTGTCGGTGCTGACGTTCCGTACGCCCGAGGAGGCCGTGGCCAAGGCGAACAACACGCAGTACGGCCTGTCGGCGGGGATCTGGACGGAGAAGGGCTCCCGGATCCTGGCGGTGGCGAGCCGACTCCGGGCGGGTGTCGTCTGGGCCAATACGTTCAACAAGTTCGACCCGACCTCGCCGTTCGGCGGCTACAAGGAGTCGGGGTACGGCCGCGAGGGCGGCCGCCACGGTCTGGAGGCGTACCTAGATGTCTGACGCGACGACACGGCTGAGCGTCTTCAAGACCTACAAGCTGTACGTCGGGGGCAAGTTCCCCCGCAGTGAGAGCGGCCGGGTGTACGAAGTGACCGACTCCAAGGGCGAATGGCTGGCCAACGCCCCGCTGTCCTCCCGCAAGGACGCCCGGGACGCGGTCGTCGCGGCGCGCAAGGCGTTCGGCGGCTGGTCGGGGGCGACGGCGTACAACAGGGGCCAGGTGCTGTACCGCGTCGCCGAGATGCTGGAGGGGCGCAGGGGCCAGTTCGTACGGGAAGTCGCGGACGCCGAGGGGCTGTCGAAGCAGAAGGCAGCGGCGGCGGTGGACGCGGCGGTGGACCGCTGGGTCTGGTACGCCGGGTGGACGGACAAGATCGCTCAGGTCGTGGGCGGGGCGAATCCGGTGGCGGGGCCGTTCTTCAACCTCTCCACGCCGGAGCCGACGGGTGTCGTGACGGTGCTGGCGCCGCGGGACTCGTCGTTCCTGGGCCTGGTCTCGGTGATCGCCCCGGTGATCGCCACGGGCAATACGGCGGTGGTCGTCGCGAGCGAGCGGTCCCCGCTTCCGGCGCTGTCGCTGGGCGAGGTGCTGGCGACGTCGGACCTGCCGGGCGGTGTGGTCAACGTCCTCTCGGGCCGTACGGCGGAGATCGCGGCCCCGCTCGCCGCGCACCAGGACGTGAACGGCATCGACCTGACGGGCGCGGACGAGGCCCTGGCGAAGGAACTGGAGATCGCGGCGGCGGACAACCTCAAACGAGTCCTCCGCCCCCGCCCCACCGACTGGACCGCGGACCCCGGCACCCACCGCCTCACGGCGTTCCTGGAGACCAAGACGGTCTGGCACCCCACCGGCGCCCTGGGCGCCTCGGGCTCGTCGTACTGAATCCTCGGACGTGCTGGACCCTTCCGGCGTACCGAACTTTCGGCGTACGGAACCGGCGTGCTGAACCTTCCGGCAGCGGGGCGCTCCGCCCCGCTGCCGGACCGTCAGCCCTGCGAGGGCAGCAGCGCGCCCAGAAGGGGGCCCACCACGGGGAAGCCCTGGAGGGAGCCCGTGCCCTTGGTCAGGGGAGCCGTCAGGGGTGCGGTGGAGACCGGTTTGAAGTCGGCCACCTGCGTGCCCACCGCGTTGTCCAGGGGGTCCACTCCCGTGCCGGACAGCGGGTTGAGGCGGAGCTTGGTGATCGGGGCCAGGGCGCCGGTCGTGGAGTGGGTGAGCGCGCCGGTGAGGGCCTGCGTCGAGGCCGTGCCCGCCGCCGCCAACTGGCTGTCGTTGTCCGGTGCCGACGACGCCTGCGCCGCCGCGCCGCCCAGACCGAGCGCCGCGCCCGCCGCGGTGACGGTCAGACCGGCGCGCAGCAGAGCGCGGCGCGTGGAGGGGGAAGCTGTGTGACGTGCCATGAGGTTTCCTGCCTGGCCGGGTGATCGGTCGACTGTTCCGTCACCGTAACGACACGCGGTGTCGTCGAGTTGCGGTACGCCACACCAACGGGCCGTACCCAGGGGGTTACGGGGAACCGTCCATGCCTCACACTGGTGTCCCGTGAGTTCCCCATCCCATCCCGCCCGGGTCGTGCTGCTCGCGGGTCCCTCCGGTTCCGGCAAGTCCTCCCTCGCCGCGCGTACCGGTCTGCCCGTGCTGCGCCTCGACGACTTCTACAAGGAGGGCGACGACCCGACGCTGCCACTGGTCCCGGACAGTGCGGACATCGACTGGGACTCCGCCCTCTCCTGGGACGCGGACGCCGCGGTCGCGGCGATCGAGGAGCTGTGCCGTACGGGCCGTACGCACGTGCCCGTCTACTCCATCGCCACCAGCGCCAGGACCGGCAGCGAGGCGCTCGACCTCGCGGACACCCCGCTGTTCCTCGCGGAGGGCATCTTCGCCGCTGACATCGTCGCGCGCTGCCGGGAGTTGGGCGTCCTGGCGGACGCGCTCTGTCTGCGCGGGCGGCCCTCGACGACCTTCCGGCGGCGGCTGCTGCGCGATCTGCGCGAGGGGCGGAAGTCGGTGCCGTTCCTGCTCCGGCGCGGCTGGCGGCTGATGCGCGCCGAACGCTCGATCGTCGGCCGTCAGACGGGACTGGGAGCGTACCCCTGCGGCCGTACGGAGGCGCTGACCCGTATCGCGGCGGCGGCAGCGGCGGATCCCGCCGGTTCACCCGCTCGTACGGCAAGCGGTAATTGAGCAACCACCACGGCGAGCGACCACGTCCGCGAGAGCGGGCGCGGTTCAGCGCGGCAAGGGCGGGACCGCACAGGGCCCCCCAGCCCCGTACGGTCCCGCCCCTTTCCGTGCTCCCCCGTGATCCCCCGTTGTCTCCGTACTCCCGCCGTCTCCCCCGAGACCGCGGGCCCCCACTTTCCCCCGTGCTCCCCCGTGTTTCCCCCTACCGCCCTCAGGCGACCAGTTCGCCGAAGGACTCCTCCTCGTCACGGCCGAAGCTGAGGACCTCGTCCTCGCGCAGCCGGCGGAGCGACCGCCAGATGCTCGACTTCACCGTGCCGACACTGATACCGAGAATGTCCGCGATCTCCGGGTCGGTGCGGCCCTCGTAGTAGCGCAGCACCAGCATCGTGCGCTGGAGTTCCGGCAGCCGGGCGAGCGCCTGCCAGAGCACCGCGCGCAGTTCCGTGCCGCGCATCGCGTCGGTGTCGCCCGCCGTCTCCGGCAGCTCCTCCGTCGGGTACTCGTTGAGCTTGCGCCTGCGCCAGGCGCTGATGTGCAGATTGGTCATGGTCCGGCGCAGATAGCCGCCGACCGCGGCCTTGTCGCTGATCCTGTCCCAGGCCCGGTACGTCGAGAAGAGGGCGCTCTGGAGCAGGTCCTCCGCCTCGAACCGGTCCCCGGTGAGGTGGTACGCGGTGGCGTACAGGGAGGCGCGGCGCTCCTGGACGTAGGCGGTGAACGCCGCTTCGGCGTCCGCCGTCCGCGCCGGGAGCGTCCGCTCCCCCGATGCCTCCCCGTACGTGGCGGCCGCCCCGGTCGCCCCCGCTCCCCCGTCGGCCGCCCGGTCCGCGTCGACCACCGTCATGTACGACGGCTTGTGCTGGCGCCCGGCGCCGCGAACGCACCCCCGCCCGTTCACGGCGCCGGACTTCTCAGCGCTCCATGTGACGTCATGAAGACGCGTGACCACCGCGTTCGAGGCCGTGCCGTGCAGTGCGTTCATCCCGCGCCCCCCGTCATGTGGAGTTGCTTGTTCGGCTGTCTTGTTTTCCCCTGTGCCGAAAAGCTTGCCGGGGCAGTTTCATGGCCCTGTCCGCCGACTGTCACAGGCCTGTCACAGGGGGCACCGGTGCTTGCGCGCACAGTGCGGAAGGGCAGTGGAAGGACGGCTGGTGGGCGGTGTTGGAACGCATGGGAGCGCTCCAACGGTCGAACTGCGGTCCCCCATGGGACACAATGAGCCCCGTGCCTTTCCTGTTGCTGATCGAGGACGACGACGCCATCCGCACGGCCCTCGAACTCTCGCTGTCGCGCCAGGGCCACCGGGTGGCCACCGCGGCGACGGGAGAGGACGGCCTGAAACTGCTGCGCGAGCAGCGGCCGGATCTGATCGTGCTGGATGTGATGCTGCCCGGGATCGACGGCTTCGAGGTGTGCCGGCGCATCAGGCGCACCGACCAGTTGCCGATCATCCTGCTGACCGCGCGCAGCGACGACATCGACGTGGTGGTCGGCCTGGAGTCCGGTGCCGACGACTATGTGGTGAAGCCGGTGCAGGGCCGGGTGCTGGACGCGCGGATCCGCGCGGTGCTGCGGCGCGGCGAGCGCGAGTCCACGGATTCGGCGACCTTCGGCGGTCTGGTGATCGACCGGTCCGCGATGACGGTCACCAAGAACGGCGAGGACCTCCAGCTCACCCCGACCGAGCTGCGGCTGCTGCTGGAGCTGAGCCGCCGCCCCGGCCAGGCGCTGTCCCGGCAGCAGCTTCTGCGGCTGGTGTGGGAGCACGACTATCTGGGCGACTCGCGTCTGGTGGACGCCTGTGTGCAGCGGCTGCGGGCGAAGGTGGAGGACGTACCGTCCTCGCCGACCCTGATCCGTACGGTACGGGGCGTGGGATACCGGCTGGACGCGCCTTCGTGAGTGCGGCACCCACGGTGGACGGGCCGGCCACCGGCCCGCGGCACGACGGAACGGCGGAGCCCGGCCCGGCGGCACGGGGCAGTGCCGCGAAGAAGGCGATCCTCGCGGGACTGCGCTGGACCAGTCTGCGGCTGCGGCTCGTGGTCGTCTTCGGCGCGGTGGCGCTGACCGCCGCGGTCTCCGCGTCCGGGATCGCGTACTGGCTCAACCGCGAGGCCGTGCTGACCCGTACGCAGGACTCGGCCCTCAACGACTTCCAGCAGAAGATGCAGAACCGCGCGGCCGAGCTGCCGCTGTGGCCGAGCCAGAGCGAGCTTCAGGGCACGGCGGAGCAGATGGCGGGCGGCAGCGCCGGGTACAGCGTGCTGCTGATAGGCGAGCGCGCCGAGGGCAAGCCGATAGCCGGCGCGTCCGACCCGGACACCTTCACCCTGGACGACGTGCCGGAGTCGCTCCAGCAGGCGGTCAACGGCGAGCAGAAGATCACTTCAGGCAACGCCTACCCGTACCACGTGTTCTGGCTGCGCACCGAGCGCGACGGCACGCCGTACCTGGTGGGCGGTACGCGGATCATCGGGGGCGGTCCGACCGGCTATCTCTTCAAGTCCCTGGACCAGGAGCGGGCGGATCTGAACTCGCTGGCCTGGTCGCTGGGCATCGCCACCGCCCTCGCGCTGGTCGGCTCGGCGCTGCTGGCGCAGGCCGCGGCCACGACCGTACTGAAGCCCGTGCAGCGCCTCGGCGAGGCGGCGCGGCAGCTCGGGGAGGGCAAGCTCGACACCCGGCTGCGCGTGTCGGGGACGGACGAACTGGCGGATCTGTCGCGCACGTTCAACAAGGCCGCCGAGTCGCTCCAGAAGAAGGTCGCTGACATGAGCGCGCGGGAGGAGTCGAGCCGCCGCTTCGTCGCGGACATGTCGCACGAGCTGCGGACGCCGCTGACCGCGCTGACCGCCGTGACCGAGGTCCTGGAGGACGAGGCGGACAGCCTCGACCCGATGATCGCGCCCGCCGTGACGCTGGTGGTGAGCGAGACCCGGCGGCTCAATGTCCTGGTGGAGAATCTGATGGAGGTCACCCGCTTTGACGCGGGTACGGCCCGGCTCGTACTGGACGATGTCGATGTCGCCGACCAGGTCACGGCCTGTGTCGACGCGCGGGCCTGGCTGGACGCGGTGGAGCTGGACGCCGAGCGCGGCATCCTGGCGCGGCTCGACCCCCGCCGGCTCGATGTGATCATGGCGAATCTGATCGGCAACGCCCTCAAGCACGGCGGTTCGCCGGTGCGGGTCTCGGTGCGTACGGAAAGCGGCTCCCTGGTGATCGAGGTACGCGACCACGGCCCGGGCATCCCCGAGGACGTCCTGCCGCATGTCTTCGACCGGTTCTACAAGGCGAGCGCCTCCCGGCCGCGATCGGACGGCAGCGGTCTGGGGCTGTCGATCGCGATGGAGAACGCGCACATCCACGGCGGTGACATCAGCGCGGCCAATGTGCCGGGCGGCGGCGCGGTGTTCGTGCTGCGGCTGCCGAAGGACGGCGCGAAGCCCGGTACGGAGACGGCGGCGCGGGACCACGACCGGGACGCCGGGGACGGGGCGGCGGAAGAGGAAGGCGGCGCGCGGTGACGCCCAGGAGCACCGTGACGTCGGGAAACACCGTCACGTCCGGAAGCACCGGCACCTCGGGAAGCACCGTGACGGCCGGGACGCGGGCGGCGCGGGGCGGTCCGGGCGGCGGCCGGGCGGCCGTCGCGCTGCGGCGCCTCACAGTGGTGGCCGCGCTGGCGGTCCTCGCCGCCGGGTGCGGGATCAGGACCACTTCGGTGCCGGTGGACGCCGGACCGGCACCCTCGCGGATGCCCTGCCAGGTCGCCGGTGAGAGCGTGATCACCCAGGCGCGCCCGGGCGTTCCGGTACGGATCTATCTGGCCTGCGCCTCCGGCCTCTCGTCGGTGGAGCGCGCCGCGCGGATCCCGCAGGGGAAGGCGGCCGACAACCGGGTGGAGATCGCTCAGGTCCTGCTCGACGAGCTTCAGGCGCAGCCCTCGAAGAGCGAGCGCGAGGCGGGCTTCACCACCTATGTACGGGGTCCGCTGATCCTCTCCGCCCCGCGCAAGGGCGATTCCGCGGACACACTGCGGCTGAGCCGCCAGCCCGAGGACCTGCCGGCGACGGCGCTGGCCCAGATCGTCTGCACCTTCGCGGAGAGCGAGGTCACGGACGGGACGGTGGTGCTGGGCGGGCCCGGCAACTATCCGGCGCGCGCCTACGGATGCGGCCAGGAGACGAAGAGCGACCCGGACACAGCGGTGCCGACGCTCGCGCCGGCGCCCTCGGAGTCCGGGGCGGGCACGGCGTCCGCCTCCGGTACGGCGACCGCTTCCGGGACCGCTTCCGCTTCCGGGCTGCGATCCGGCTCGGGGCCGGGCTCCGCTCCGTAACCGTACGTACGATTCGTACCGCCGCGCCCGGTGACCGTACGGTTCGTACGGCCGCCGGGGTGACTCCGGTCTCATGACGGGCGTCACGTGTGAGGGGCGGAACCGACTCCGCCGGTCGCCGCGTCCTTGGGGACGTGCGTCAAGGTCCGGGCGGCAGCGCCGTCATCCGCTTCCGTACGGCGGGGCTCGTACTCCTCCTCCTGCATCTGCTGCTGGTGGGGTGGCTGACGCTCCGCCCACTGGATGTCCCCTGGGTGCACGCGGCCAATCTGACGCCCCTGGCGGGCATCAAGGCGGATCTGGCGCTGGGCCCGGTGGCGGGCGCGCGGCGGATCGCCGAAGGACTGCTCCTGCTGGCGCCGCTCGGGGTGCTGCTGCCGATGGCGGGCGGCCGGATCGCGGTCTCCGGCTGGGCCTCGATGGCCCGTACGGTCACGGCGGGCGGGATGATCTCGCTGGGCATCGAACTGTTGCAGACGGGCGTCCCCGGCCGGGTGGTCGATGTGGACTCGCTGCTGCTCAACACGGCCGGGGTGGCGCTGGCGCATCTGCTGCTGGTGCCCGCGGGCCGGGCGCGGCTGCGGCGGCGGAGGCGTACCCGTACGGTACGGGGGACCGTCCGCCGCGGGGACGACACCGGGCCCCTCCACCGGGACGAGGGCCCTCAGGGCGCGACCCCGACGATTCCCAGGGTCGGCATCGCTCCGTAGAGCGACGCCCGGGGCGGGCCGCCCGCCGCACCATGGAGACAACGGGAGCACCACAAGGAGTCGCTCCCAATCAAGGTCTTCAAGGAGAGCCCACCATGGCCGCATTGATCCGCCCTCGTGACGGACGCATGATCGGCGGAGTGTGCGCGGCGCTGGCCCGGCGCTTCAACACCTCCGCGAACACGGTTCGTGCGATCTTCCTGATCTCGTGCCTGCTGCCCGGCCCGCAGTTCCTGCTCTATCTGGCGCTGTGGGCGCTGCTGCCGGGCGAGAAGACGGTGACGACCGCCTGGTAGGCGGTGCGCGGGGCTCGTACGCGGAGCTTCCGTACGCAGTCCACACGCACAAAGTCCGTACGCACACGTGGGGCGGGTACCCGGATCCGGGTACCCGCCCCACTGCTGTGGCCTGCGCCAGGGCCTCTCGTACGGCCCTGGGGCTCAGCCGCCGATCGGGATGCCGTTGACGGGAAGTCCGCCCTTGGCGAGGCCGTTGACCGGCAGTCCGCCGAGCAGGCCGTTGAGCGGGCTGGCGGTGCCGGCGGTGCTCGCCGAGCCGAAGACGATCGGCGCGACCTGCCGCAGGGTGCCGAGCGCCAGCTTGCTGCCCTGGACGACCTCGGGCGCGGGCGCGGGAAGCTGCTCGGCGGTCTGCTCCAGCGGCAGTTGCTCGGCGGCGGAGCCCACGGTGTCCAGCGCGGTGACCGTGCTCTTGGCGACGAGCGCGGCGGGCCCGGTGGGCGCGGCGGCCGAGGCGGTGCCCGCGGCGGCGGAGGCGAAGGCGGCGCCGAGGGCGGCGACACCGAGAGTCTTGACGGCGGACTGCTTCATCTGCGGTTTCGTCCTTGGGGAGGGGAGCGGGGGGTGACGGGGCGGGGAATGACGCGCAATGCGAGCGGCTCTGCAAATTAGCCAGTCACCCGTATCCCCCGCAAACACCGGCGGGCGCCCGGGATTCCGTGTTCCGGACCGCCCGCCGGAGTTCCCTTCACCACTCCCGCAGCAGATAACCGCTGGTCAGAGCCGCCTACTTGAACAGCCATTCGGACTTCAGCTCGGCATACCCGGGCTTGATCACGTCATTGATCATCGCGAGTCGTTCATCGAAAGGAATGAATGCTGATTTCATCGCATTGACGGTGAACCACTGCATGTCGTCGAGTGTGTAGCCGAAGGTGTCGACCAGCAGCTCGAATTCGCGGCTCATGCTCGTACTGCTCATCAGCCTGTTGTCGGTGTTGACCGTGGCGCGGAAATGCAGTCTGCGGAGCAGCCCGATGGGGTGCTCGCCGTACGAAGCGGCGGCGCCCGTCTGAAGGTTGGAGCTGGGGCACAGCTCCAGCGGGATGCGCTTGTCCCGTACGTACGCGGCGAGCCGGCCCAGCGTCACCGAGCCGTCCTCGGCGACCTCGATGTCGTCGATGATGCGCACACCGTGGCCGAGCCGGTCGGCGCCGCACCACTGGAGCGCCTGCCAGATCGAGGGCAGTCCGAAGGCCTCGCCGGCGTGAATGGTGAAGTGGTTGTTCTCGCGCTTCAGATACTCGAAGGCGTCGAGGTGGCGGGTGGGCGGATAGCCGGCCTCCGCGCCCGCGATGTCGAAGCCGACGACTCCCGAGTCCCGGTAGCGGTTGGCGAGTTCGGCGATCTCCAGGGCGCGGGCGGCGTGCCGCATCGCGGTGAGCAGGGCGCCGACCCTGATCCGGTGACCATGGGCGTGCGCGCGCCGCTCGCCTTCGCGGAAGCCCTCGTTGACGGCCTCGACGACCTCTTCGAGGGTGAGCCCGCCCTCCAGGTGCTGCTCGGGCGCGTACCGCACCTCCGCGTAGACGACCCCGTCCTCGGCGAGGTCCTCGGCGCACTCGGCGGCGACCCGGAACAGCGCGTCACGGGTCTGCATGACCGCGCAGGTGTGGGCGAAGGTCTCCAGATAGCGCTCCAGCGAGCCGGAGTCGGCGGCCTCGCGGAACCAGGTGCCGAGTTTGTCGGACTCATGCTCGGGCAGGCTGTCGTAGCCGGTCTCGCGGGCGAGATCGATGATCGTGCCGGGGCGCAGGCCGCCGTCCAGATGGTCGTGGAGGAGGACCTTGGGGGCGCGGCGGATCTGGTCGGCTGTTGGCGGACGGTAGGTCTGGCTCGTCATCTGCGCACTCTAACGCCTACGCGCGTAGATCATGGCCCGTCGATATGTAACAGTGATCCGGCGTACGGGTGGAGTACATCCGGACTTCTGAGACTGTTCTGCTATGGGACAGAAAGCGGTTCCCGGGCCGGGGGGACGTACGGCAGGCCGGGACGGTTCGGCACGCGCGCGTCGCGCGGAGCCCGGGGCGCGGCTGGGACGGGCGTTCACCGCACCTCCCACGGGGTCGGCGACGGGAGGCGTGGTCCTGATCCTTCCCTCCGGCGAGCCGGTCTCCCACCGCCGCCCGTCGCCCGTCGCGTTCGCCCGAGTGCTGCCGCTGGCACGGGCGTTGGCGCGGTCGGGCGCCGCGGAGGGAGTGGTGGTGCACGCGGTGCACTACGGAAGGCGCGGGTGGAACGGTACGGACGCGCAGCTCGCGGCGGACGCCGAGTGGGCGGCGGAGGAGATCGTACGGCGGTACGGCGACGTGCCGATATGCCTGGCCGGGCACGGCATGGGCGGCCGGGCCGCGCTGCACGCCGCCGGGCATTCGGCGGTCAACTCGGTGCTGGCGATGGCTCCTTGGCTGCCGGAGCGGGACCGGGCGGTCGAGCCGGAGCCGGTACGGCAGTTGGCGGGGCGGCATGTGCTGATCATGCACGGCACCAATGACCGGCGCAGCGACCCGGAGCTGTCCTACCGGCTGGCCGCGCGGGCCAAGAAGATCAACCGCGATGTCTGCCGTTTCGAGGTGCACTCCGACGGACACGCGCTGCGCCAGCACCACACCGAAGTCCTGGCGCTGGCACGGGACTTCGTCTTAGGCGCGCTGCTCTCGCGCGCGTACTCCCGCCCGGTCGCGGACGCGCTGGCGGCGCCGCCGCCGCTGGGTCTGCGGATGCCGCTGGCGGCGGGGTTCGCCCGGTCGATACGGAGGTGAACAACAGCCCGTCCGGACAGCCCGTCCGGCGGTCGAGGACGAACCCGCTGCCGGCCGGACCCGGCGTACCGCGAACTCAGTCCGGCAGCAACTGCCCCCGCCTCGACAGCAAGAAGCGTTTGAACGCCGCCACCGGAGGCGTGTCCGGGTGCCCGTCGAGCCACGCGACGCCGATCTCCCGTACCGCCCGCGGCGCCGTCACCGTCAGCTCGACCACCCCGGGCCGTGCCACCGCGGGCGGTGGCAGCAGCGCCACACCCAGCCCCGCCGCCACCAGGCCGCGCAGCGTCTCCGCCTCCTCGCCCTCGAAGGCCACCCGCGGCCGGAAGCCCGCCTCGGCGCAGAGCGCGTCGGTGATACGGCGCAGCCCGTAACCCGGTTCCAGGGTGACGAACGTCTCGTCCGCGGCCTCGGCCAGCCGGACGCGCCGCCGCCCGGCGAGCCGGTGGTCGTCGGGGACGACCAGCCGCAGCCGCTGTTCGTCGAGTCTGCGGGCGACCAGATCGGGGGCGTCGGGCACCGGCGAGGTCAGACAGAGGTCCAGCTCGCCGGCGCGCATCCGCTCCAGCATCGCCTCGCCGTAGTTCTGGACGAGCTGGAACCGTACGCGCGGATGGTCCGCCCGGAAGGCCCTGATCAGGCCCGGTACGGTCTCCGACCCCATGGTGTGCAGAAAGCCGAAGGCGACCTTGCCGGACGCCGGGTCGGCGTCGGCGCGTACGGACTCGGCCGCGCGCTCCACCTCCGCGAGGGCCCGTTCGACCGAGGCGAGGAAGGCGCGGCCGGCCGGGGTGAGGGAGACCGTACGGCCCTTGCGGGCGAACAGCGCGACATCCAGGTCCTGTTCGAGCCGGACCATCGCCCGGGAGAGCGTGGACTGCGGTACGGCCATGTCCTGGGCGGCCCGGGTCACATGCTCGTGCCGGGCCACTCCGGCGAAGTACGCGAGGCGCGGCGCGAGGACCGCCGACCAGGACTCGGGGTCCAGCCCGGCCGCGCCCCGCCCGTTCGGTGTCGCCGTGGTGTCTTCTGCGTCACTGCTCCATGACATGCGCCTGCTCGACCTCGGTTCATGCGCCATGGGAACGATTATCGCCAATCCATGCATTGGACGCATGAAGCCGCGGTGCTTACGTTCGAGACATGCCTTCCGTCAGTACCGGGGCGCCCACCACCGTGGGTGCCGCCACCGTCCCGTCCACGGCCACCGCCGCCTCTGATCCCGACTCCGGCGCCGCTGCTTCTTCTGCTTCTTCTTCTGCCTCGACTGGTTCTGCTGCCTCTTTCGACTCCTTCGCTTCGTCCTCCGCCCTGCGCCGGATGCGCCTCGCGCTCTTCGCCGCCGGGGTGGCGACCTTCGCCCTCCTCTACTCCACCCAGGCCCTGCTGCCCGCGCTCTCCGCCGGATTCGGCGTGACCGAGAGCCGGGCAAGCTGGACGGTGTCGGCGGCCACCGGCGCCCTCGCGCTGTTCGTACTGCCGCTGAGCGCGCTCTCCGAGCGGTTCGGGCGGCGGGCGCTGATGACCGGCTCGCTGGCGGTCGCCGTGGTGGTCGGGCTGCTGGTGCCGTTCGCGCCCGATCTGGGGTGGCTGGTGGCGCTGCGTGCCGTACAGGGCGCGGCGCTCGCCGGACTGCCCGCGTCGGCGATGGCGTATCTCGCCGAGGAGGTACGGCCGAAGGCGCTGGTCGCCGCGATCGGCCTGTTCGTGGCGGGCAACAGCGTCGGCGGGATGAGCGGCCGTATCGTCACCGGCTGGGTCGCCCAGCTCTGGGGCTGGCGGGCGGCGCTCGGCGCGGTCGGGCTGCTGGCGGTGGTGTGCGCGGTGATCTTCCGCGTCCTGCTGCCCAAGGCGCGGAACTTCACACCGCGTTCCGTGAGCCCGCGCTCGCTGGCACGGACCGTCGGCGGGCATCTCGCCGATCCGCTGCTGCGGCGGCTGTACGCGATCGGCGCGCTCTTCATGACGGTGTTCGGCGCGGTCTACACCGTGATCGGCTACCGGCTGGTGGAGGCCCCGTTCAGCCTTCCGCAGGGCATCGTCGGCTCGATCTTCCTGGTCTATCTGGTCGGTACGGCCTCCTCCGCGGCGGCCGGGCACCTGGTCGCGCGGCTGGGGCGGCGCGGCGCGCTCTATCTGGCCGTGGGGACGACGACGGCGGGTCTGCTGCTCTCGCTCGCGGACACCCTGGCCGCGGTGCTGCCCGGTCTGGTGCTGATCACGGCGGGCTTCTTCGCGGGCCACGCGGTCGCCTCGTCCGCGGTGAGCCGTACGGCCAAGACGGGCCGCGCGCAGGCCTCGGCGCTCTATCAGTCGGCGTACTACCTGGGCAGCAGCGCGGGCGGGACGCTGGGCGCGGTCGCGTTCCACGCGGGCGGCTGGGCGGCGACCGTGCTGCTGGGGCTGGCGGCGGTGCTCGGGGTCGTCTCCATCACGCTGTACGGGACGCGGTGCGCACGCCTGGAGCGGCGGCGCTTGTCGGCAGCCACAGCCACAGCCACTGCTGGTAGTTGACGCGGCTGACGCCGACGGACGCGCTGCTCGGTGCGATTGGCGCGAAACTCCTGTGCGCGTCATCCGATCCGCCGATCCGTGCAACTTCGCGTGCACTTCACCCGTCTACCACCCCGAACACGCCATACGAGTGACGTGTACCGAAGGGGGACGGGACGGATGGGACACATACGCCGGACCGGGGCCGTGGCGGCGGGCATCACCGCGCTGGTGGTCCCGCTGGCCGTGGCGCTGGGCGCCGCGCCCGCGCAGGCGGCTTCCTGTACGACGAGCAAGGGCCCGTACCAGAAGCAGGTCGAGAAGTTCCTCGGCCGGCCGGTGGACGGCAAGCAGTCCGCCGCCGACTGCAAGGCCACCCGCGCCTTCCAGTCGAAGCACGGCATCACGCCGACCATCGGCTACGCCGGACCGGTCACCTGGGGCGTGATGGATCTGATGAACAAGCAGAAGGCGGCGGGCAAGACCCCGAACAAGGCCGGCAAGTGCCCCGTCAACAAGGGCCGGATCGCCTGTGTCGATCTGACGCGCCAGCTCAGTTGGATCCAGGACGGCAAGAAGCTGGTGTACGGGCCGGTGCCGGTCCGTACCGGACGCAACGGCTACGAGACGCGCACCGGGCTGAAGAAGATCTACTGGCGGAACAAGAACCATGTGTCGTCGATCTACAACGTGCCGATGCCGTACAGCCAGTTCTTCGACGGCGGCCAGGCCTTCCACTCGGTCGCTGTGAGCGTGTGGAACCCGCCGGGCTCGCACGGCTGCGTGAACATGACGAAGACCGCCGCGACGAAGTACTGGTCGCTGCTGAGGAACGGCGACGACGTGTACGTGTACGGGCGCAAGCCGGGCACCTGATCGGGGCGCGGGGGCAGGGCGGAGCGGGCGCCCCGGCGGTTCCCGCGCGACGATGGCGCGTGCCGATGGGCCCGGGTTTGGGGTTTCCCCAGGTCCGGGCCCATTGTCAGTGGCGTGCGATAGCTTCCCAGAGACCGGTGCCAAGGGGGCACAAGGGGGCAACTGGGGTGACCTATGACTGATCGCACGACGGCCCGCACAACGGCCCGCACAACCGATCGCACGACTGATCACACAACGGATCGCACGGCGGACGGCACGAAGGGTGACACGGCGGACCGCACGACCGCCGACGACCTGGACGCACGGCTCGAAGAGCACCGCACCGAGCTGACCGGCTACTGCTACCGGATGCTGGGCTCGGCGTTCGAGGCCGAGGACGCGGTGCAGGACACCCTCGTGCGCGCCTGGCGGAGCTTCGGCACCTTCGAGGGCCGGGCGTCGCTGCGGTCCTGGCTCTACCGCATCGCGACCAATGTCTGTCTGGACATGCTCAGCGCGGGCAGCCGCAGGGCACGGCCCATGGATCTCTCCGACCCGACCCCGGTGGCGGAGGCGCGGCTCACCGCCCGCCCGGAGGCCACCTGGCTGGAGCCGGTGCCGGACGGGCGGGTGCTGCCCTCGGTGGCCGATCCGGCGGACACCGCGGTGTCGCGGGAGACGATCCGGCTCGCGTTCGTGGCCGCGCTCCAGCACCTGCCGCCGAAGCAGCGGGCGGTGCTGATCCTGCGGGAGGTGCTGGCCTGGAAGGCGAGCGAGGTCGCCGAGCTGCTCGGTACGACGGTCGCCTCGGTGAACAGCGCGCTCCAGCGGGCCCGGGCCACGCTCGCCGCCGCCGAGCCCGCCGAGACCGCCACGGCCGACCCCCTGGACGCCGAGCAGAAGGCGCTGCTGGAGCGCTATGTCACGGCCTTCGAGGGGTACGACATGGAGGCGCTGACCGCGCTGCTGCACGACGACGCGAAGTTCTCCATGCCCCCGTACGACCTGTGGCTCCAGGGCCACGAGGACATCGTCGGCTGGATGCTCGGGGTCGGCTCGGTCTGCCGCGGATCACGGCTCGTCCCGACGGCCGCCAACGGCACTCCGGCGTTCGCGCACTACCACCCGGCGGAGGACGCCGAGGGGCATACGCCCTGGGCGCTCCAGGTCATCGAGATAGAGGAAGGCCGGATCTCGGGGATCAACAACTTCCTGGAGACGGAGCGCTGGTTCCCGCTGTTCGATCTGCCGACGAGGCTGGAGCCGCCGAAGCCGGAGGAGCCGTGAGTCACAGGTGCTTGTCCACGGTGCTCCCCGGTGGCTGCTGGGTCAGGCTCCGCAGGCCCACCAGGTCCAGCAGCAGCCGCAGTTCGCGGCCGGCGCCGCGCAGCCGGACGCGGCAGCCGTGGCGGCGGGCGGTGAGATGGAGTCTGGCCAGGGCGTCGACGGCCGTCAGGTCCGGCGGGCCGAGCCCGCCGACGTCACAGATCACCTCGGCCGCGCCCGTACCGTGCAGACGAGCCGTCAGCTCCTCGCACAGGCGCGGCACATCGGCCGGGGTGAGGCGGCCCGTGATGACGAGAACGATCGGTTCTGTGGCGTCCACACTCCAACAGACCGCCGCCGTGACCGGAACTCATCGAAGACGGCCGCCCCCTGCCCCGGACTCAGTCCACCGGGTAGGCGATCCGTTCCAGGACCACCGGGCCTGCCTTGTACGAGGTGCCGGGCGCCGCGATGTCGTACGCGCCGTCCAGTGCCTCCAGCGCGTAGTCGAACTTCTCGGGCGTGTCCGTATGCAGTGTCAGCAGCGGTTCGCCCGCGGTGACCTGGTCGCCCGGCTTGGCGTGCAGTTCCACGCCCGCGCCGGCCTGGACGGGGTCCTCCTTGCGGGCGCGGCCCGCGCCGAGACGCCAGGCGGCGACTCCGACCCCGTACGCGTCGAGGCGGGTGAGGACGCCCGACGAGGGCGCGGTGACGACGTGCCGCTCGCGGGCGACGGGCAGCGCCGCGTTCGGGTCGCCGCCCTGGGCCGCGATCATCCGGCGCCAGACGTCCATCGCCGAGCCGTCGGCCAGCGCCTTCGCCGGGTCGGCGTCCTTGAGACCGGCCGCGTCGAGCATCTCGCGGGCGAGCGCGAGGGTCAGCTCGACGACATCGGCCGGGCCGCCGCCCGCGAGCACCTCGACGGACTCCCGTACCTCCAGGGCGTTGCCCGCGGTGAGGCCGAGCGGGGTGGACATGTCGGTGAGCAGCGCGACGGTCCGTACGCCGTGGTCGGTGCCGAGGCCCACCATCGTGGCGGCGAGTTCCCGGGCGTCCTCGGCGGTCTTCATGAAGGCGCCGGTGCCGACCTTGACGTCCAGGACCAGCGATCCCGTGCCCTCGGCGATCTTCTTGGACATGATCGAGGAGGCGATCAGCGGGATGGCCTCGACGGTGCCGGTGACATCGCGCAGCGCGTACAGCTTCTTGTCGGCGGGGGCCAGTCCGTCGCCGGCCGCGCAGATGACCGCGCCGGCGCTCTCCAGGACCTCCAGCATCTCGGCGTTGGAGAGCAGCGCCCGCCAGCCGGGGATGGACTCCAGCTTGTCGAGGGTGCCGCCGGTGTGGCCGAGGCCGCGGCCGCTGAGCTGCGGTACGGCGGCGCCGCAGGCGGCCACCAGCGGGGCGAGCGGCAGCGTGATCTTGTCGCCGACGCCGCCGGTGGAGTGCTTGTCGGCGGTGGGGCGGGACAGCGCGGAGAAGTCCATGCGCTCGCCGGAGGCGATCATGGCGGCGGTCCAGCGGGCGATCTCCGTACGGTTCATGCCGTTGAGCAGGATCGCCATGGCCAGCGCCGACATCTGCTCGTCGGCGACCTCGCCCCGCGTATAGGCGTCGATCACCCAGTCGATCTGCTCGGGGCTCAGCTCGCCCCGGTCCCGCTTGGTGCGGATGACGGAGATGACGTCCATGGCGTTCCTTTCGTACACGGGTGGTACACGTCGTATGGGGTGATACCCGGCCGGTGCGGCGGCCTGCCAGGGCAGTACGGCCCCGGCCCGCCGGGTCGCGACGGTGCCGGGGCCGGGTTCATGGGTTCCTCGCCCGCTGTGCTACCGCATGAGGTGGCCGGGGCCGAAGGCCTGCGGGAGCATCTGGTCGAGGGTGCGGATTCCGTCCGGGGTCTCCAGGACCAGCTCGGGGCCGCCGAACTCGTACAGGAGCTGCCGGCACCGTCCGCACGGCACCAGCACCTCGCCCGCGCCGTCGACGCAGGTGAAGTGGGTGAGCCGGCCGCCGCCACCGAGCTGGAGGGCGGAGACCAGACCGCATTCGGCGCACAGTCCGAGACCGTACGACGCGTTCTCGACATTGCAGCCGGTGACCGTGCGCCCGTCGTCGGCCAGGGCGGCGGCGCCGACCGGATAGTGCGAATACGGCACGTACGCATGGGCCATGGCGGCCCGGGCCGCGGCCCGCAGGGCCTCCCAGTCGACGCCCTCGCCCGGCTCACTCCCGCCGGGCTGTCCGGCGGCGGTCACGTGCCCTGTCCTCTGCGGTAGCGCATGCCATCAGCTTTCGGCATGCGCAGCCGCTGTGCCGACAGGGAGAGCACCAGAAGGGTCACGACATAGGGGGTGGCGCCGACGAAGTCCTCGGGCACGGTGTCCGTGAGGAGGTACCAGACCAGGATGAGGAGGGCGACGACCGCACTGGCGGCGGCCTGGACGACCGCCTTGCGGTAGGCCTTCCAGACGGCGAGCAGCACCAGCAGGACGACGAGCAGGAGCAGCAGCGCGTGCACGGTCTCACCGCCGTTGCGGAGCTGGAGCGCGTCGGAGAAGCCGAACAGTCCGGCGCCCATTGCGAGTCCGCCGGGCCGCCAGTTGCCGAAGATCATCGCGGCGAGGCCGATATAGCCGCGCCCGCCGGTCTGCCCCTCCAGATAGATGTGGGAGGGGACGGTGGCGAGGAAGGCGCCGCCGAGCCCGGCCAGACCGCCGGAGACGGCGACGGCCGCGTACTTGTGGGCGTACACGTTGACGCCGAGTGACTCGGCCGCGACCGGGTTCTCGCCGCAGGAGCGCAGCCGCAGCCCGAACGCCGTCCGCCACAGCAGCCACCAGCTCCCGACGAAGAGGAGGACGGCGAAAACGGTCAGCACCGAGACATTGGTGACGAGACCGCCGAGGATGCCCGCGAGGTCCGAGACCAGGAACCAGTGACGGTCGGCCAGCGAGGTCAGCCCGTCCGAGAGCCCGGGAACGGTGACATCGGGGATGGAGTCGACCGGTGGCGACTGCTTGGGGTTGCCGCCCTTGGTCAGCGCCTCGCCGGAGTTGAAGAAGACCTTGGCGAGATACTGGGTGACCCCGAGGGCCAGCAGGTTGATGGCCACACCGGAGACGATGTGGTCGACGCCGAAGGTGACGGTCACGACCGCGTGCAGCAGTCCGCCGAGGACCCCGAAGGCGACACCGGCGAGCAGCCCGAGCCAGGGGCTGGTCTGCCAGCCGATCCAGCCGGCTCCGAAGGTGCCGAGGATCATCATGCCTTCGAGGCCGATGTTGACCACGCCGGCCCGCTCGGACCAGAGCCCGGCGAGCCCGGCCAGCCCGATGGGCACGGCGAGGCCGAGGGAGGCGCTGATCTGGCCGGTCGAGGTGAGCTGGTCGGCGCCGGTGAGTATCCGTACGGCGGAGAGCAGGATCAGCGCGCCCGCGACGATCAGCAGGATCCGTGCCAGGCTCAGCTTGCGGCGTACGGGCCTGGCGCCCGGGGCCTTCGGCGCGGCCGGAGGCGGCGTGGCGGTCGTCCTCGACGGGGTGGTCATCGCGCCACCTCCAGCTTCTCGGTCGTGGCGGCTCCGGCGGCCTGGGCGGCGAGTTCGGCGCCGACCCGCTGCTGCTGGCGCCGGAGGCCGTAGCGGCGTACGAGTTCGTAGGCGATGACGACGCACAGGACGATGACGCCCTGGACCACGCCGAGGATCTCCTTGTCGTAGCCGATCACTTCAAGGTGGTTGGTGGTGCGCTCCAGGAAGCCCCAGAGGAGGGCGGCGAGGGCGATGCCGACCGGGTTGTTGCGGCCGAGGAGCGCGATCGCGATCCCGGTGAAGCCGATGCCCAGCGGGAAGTCGTTGCTGTACATGTGGCTCTCGTTGAGCAGCGTCGGCATCCCGATCAGTCCGGCCATGCCGCCCGACAGGATCATGCTGGTGACGACCATCTTCTTGACGCTGACCCCGCTCGCGGCGGCGGCCGACTCGGACTGGCCGACGGCGCGCAGGTCGAAGCCGAAACGGGTGCGGCCGAGGACGAACCAGTAGGCGAGACCGGCCAGTACGGCGACGAGGAGGAAGCCCCACAGCAGTCCGGCCGGGCCCATGTCGATGGTGAAGAACCACGACGACTCGGGCAGCGGCTTGGTGGAGACCAGGGTGCCCGCCTCGTCGAGCTGCCCGAGCCGCTCGGGCTGGATCAGATAGCCGATGATCGCGGTGGCGATGGAGTTCAGCATGATCGTCGAGATGACCTCGCTGACCCCCCGGGAGGTCTTGAGGACACCGGCGATCCCGGCCCACATCGCGCCGACCAGCATCGCGACAACGATGACCAGCGGGATCTGGACGATGCCCGGCAGATCGAGCGTGCCGCCGACGACCGCGGCGAAGAAGGCCGCGATGCGGTACTGGCCGTCGACCCCGATGTTGAAGAGGTTCATCCGGAAGCCGATGGCGACCGCGACGCCCGCGAGGTAGTACGTGGTCGCCTTGTTGAGGATGTAGACCTGGCTGTCGCTGGCGGAGCCGTACGACAGCATGTCGCTGAACGCCTCGAAGGGGTTCTTGCCGGTGGCGGCGATGACCAGCGCGGTGACGACCAGCGCGGCGACCACGGCCAGGACGGGCGCGGCGACCGCGAGGAGCAGCCGCTCCTTGTCGATCCGGGAAGTGAGCTTGTTCATCGGTCCTCTCCCCCGGCTCCGGTGCCTGAGGTGCTTGAGGCGGGGGCGTCCGGGGCGTCCGGGGCCTCCAGATGGCCGGTGGCGGCGCCCGTCATCGCGGAGCCCAGTTCCTCGGGGGTGATGGTGGCGGGGTCGGCGTCGGCGACCAGCCGGCCCCGGTACATCACCCGCAGGGTGTCGGACAGGCCGATCAGCTCGTCCAGGTCGGCGGAGATCAGCAGGACCGCGAGGCCGCCGCGGCGCGCCTCCCTGATCTGGTCCCAGATCTGCGCCTGCGCGCCGACGTCCACGCCCCGGGTGGGGTGCGCGGCGATCAGCAGCTTGGGGCTGTGGCTCATCTCGCGGCCGACGATCAGCTTCTGCTGGTTGCCGCCGGAGAGCGAGGCCGCGGTGACCTCGATCCCGGGGGTGCGTACGTCGTACTCGCGCACGATCCGCTCGGTGTCGAGCCGGGCCGCCGCCGCGTCGATCAGTCCGCGCCGGGAGTTGGGGCGCTCGGTGACATGGCCGAGGATGCGGTTCTCCCAGAGGGGCGCCTCCAGCAGCAGTCCGTGCCGGTGGCGGTCCTCGGGGATGTAGCCGATGCCGCTCTCGCGCCGCCGGCGGGTGGGCGCGTGCGAGATGTCGGTGGTGTCGAGGGTGATGACCCCGCCGTCGGGGTCGCGCATGCCCATGATCGCCTCGACGAGTTCGGCCTGCCCGTTGCCCTCGACGCCCGCGATGCCCAGGACCTCGCCCCGGTGGATGGTGAAGTCGATGCCGGCGAGGACCTCCCGTACGACACCGTCGGTGTCGGTGGCGGTCAGCCGCAGATCCCGGACCGTCAGGGCGGGGGTGCCGGTGACCGTCGACTCGCGGGTCTCCGGGGAGGGCAGCTCGCTGCCGACCATCAGCTCGGCGAGCTGGCGGGAGGTGGTGGTGCGCGGGTCCGCGGTGCCCACGGTCGTACCGCGGCGTATGACGGTGATCTCGTCCGCGACCGACAGCACCTCGCCCAGCTTGTGGGAGATGAAGATGACGGTCAGGCCCTCGGACTTCAGCTCGCGCAGATTGTCGAAGAGCGCCTCGACCTCCTGCGGCACGAGGACCGCGGTGGGCTCGTCGAGGATCAGGGTGCGCGCGCCCCGGTAGAGGACCTTGAGGATCTCCACCCGCTGCCGGTCGGCGACGCCGAGTTCCTCGACGAGGACATCGGGCCGTACGCCGAGGCCGTACGCGTCCGAGATCTCCTGGATCTTCGCGCGGGCGCGGGAGCCGATGCCGTGGAGCTTCTCGCCGCCGAGGACGACGTTCTCCAGGACGGTGAGGTTGTCGGCGAGCATGAAGTGCTGGTGCACCATGCCGATGCCGCGCGCGATGGCGTCCGCGGGGCTGCCGAAGGTGACCTGGTCACCGTCGACGGTGATGGTTCCCTCGTCGGGCTTCTGCATCCCGTAGAGGATCTTCATCAGGGTCGACTTGCCGGCGCCGTTCTCGCCGCAGAGGGCGTGCACCGTACCTCTGCGCACGGTGATGTCGATATCGCTGTTGGCGACGACGCCTGGGAAGCGTTTGGTGATGCCGCGCAATTCGACGGCGGGAGGGCTGGACGCGTTGATGGCGCACTCTCCTCGGAGGAAGGAGCGATAGGGCGGGGCGGGGGGCTTGGCTTGCGTGACGCTAGCGCGCCAACTCCTGCCTACGCGCGTAGAGTTGACACATTGTTATGGCCCGGGGAGAGGAAGCGGATGCCTCCCCCCGGGCCCTGCGCTCAGTCGGCGGCGGGAACCGGAACGGCCCGGGACCGGGGGCCGCGGCAGGTCATGGACCGGGTCACGGGGTGGTCTTGACCGTGATCGCGCCGTCGACGATCTTCTGCCTGGCGGCATCGATCTTCGGCTGGATGTCGGTGATGAAACCACCGCTCGTGGCGAGCGAGACACCGTTCTTGGCGAGCGAGTAGCTGTTGGTGCCGAGCAGCGGCTTCTTGTCGTCGACCGACTTGATCAGCTCGTAGACGCCGACATCGACGTTCTTGACGACCGAGGTCAGGATCGAGTCCTTGTACTTGGCGAGCGACGCCTGGTTGTACTGGTCGGAGTCGACGCCGATCGCCCAGGCGCCCTTGGTGCCGCTGACGGCCTCGATGGCGCCGGAGCCGGAGGAGCCGGCGGCCGTGTAGATCACATCGGCGCCCTTGTCGAGCATGCCCTGAGCCGCGGCCTTGCCCTTGTCGGGGCTGGCGAAACCGGAGGTGTCCGAGCCGTGCGAGAGGTACTGGACATCGACCTTCAGGCTCTTGTCGGTGTCCTTGACGCCCTGGACGAAGCCCGCCTCGAACTTCTTGATCAGCGGGACGTCCACACCGCCTATGAAGCCGACGTGCTTCTTCTGGGTCTTCAGCGCGGCGGCGACACCGGCGAGGTACGAGCCCTGCTCCTCGGTGAAGACGATGTTGTCGACGTTCTTCGCGTCCACGACGGAGTCGACGATGCCGAAGGTGGTGTCGGGGAACTTGACCGCCACCTGCTTCATCGAGTTGGAGTACGCGTAGCCGATGCCGACGACCGGGTTGTAGCCGGCCTGGGCGAGCTGGGTGAGGCGCTCGACGCGGTCGGCCTCGGTGTCGGTGGTCTTGGCGGTCAGTTCCTTGAGTTCGCCGCCGAACTCCGCCTTGGCCTTGTCCGCACCGCGCGCGGCGGAGTCGTTGAAGGAGTGATCACCACGGCCGCCCACGTCGTAGGCGATACCGACCTTGACGCCGGTGGCGGCGGAAGCGGAGCTCTTGTCGTTCTCCTTGGCCTTGTCGGCCGAAGTGCTGCCACACGCGGTGGCAGTCAGAGCGAGCGCGGCGGAGGCGAGGCTCGCCGCAGCAATCTTGGTTACCCGGCGCAAGAGGATGGTCCCTTCGACCTGACCGAAGCGCCTCTTCCGGCGCTGGTTTCGCGGCGATCGTAACGCGCGTAGATGTCAGATAAAGACCTGTACGGAAGCCGTTATCGGATCGTCGCGAACGGGAGGTGAAGAGAGGTCTTCATGGCCGGTTACAAACGGTTTCCGTCGGGGTTTCCATCGATCAGAGCGGCCGCCGTGAACAGCTCCACCCCGACCTCGATCGCCTGCTCGTCGACATCGAAATCGCCACGATGCAGGTCGTACCGGGCCTGGCTGCCGGGCGTACGGACACCGAGCCGGGCCATCGCGCCCGGCACATGCTCCAGGTACCAGGAGAAGTCCTCGCCGCCGAGGCTCTGCTCGGTGTCCTCGATCGCATACGATCCGCGGCGCGCGGTCTGGGCGGCGCGCAGCAGCTCCGTGATCACCGGGTCGTTGACGACCGGCGGCACCCCGCGGACGTAGTTGATCTGGGTCTTGGCGTGGTGGAGTGTCGCGATCTCGTCGATCGCGGCATGGACCAGGTCCGGGGCCTCGCGCCAGGCGGGCAGGTCCAGGCAGCGGACGGTGCCGGAGAGTTCGGCGTGCTGCGGGATCACATTGCAGGCGTGGCCGGCCTCGATACGGCCCCAGGTGACGGCGAGGCCCGAGCGGGCGTCGACGCGGCGGGCCAGCAGGGCGGGGACCTCGGTGGCGACCTTGGCGACGGCGGTGACCATGTCGGTGGTCAGATGCGGGCGCGCGGTGTGGCCGCCGGGGCCGTCGAGGGTGATTTCGAGCCGGTCGCAGGCCGAGGTGATGGGCCCGTGGCGCAGCCCGATCAGCCCGGCGTCGACCCGGGGGTCGCAGTGGACCGCGATGATCCGGCCGACTCCGTCGAGCACCCCGTCCGCGATGGCGTCGGCGGCGCCGCCTGGCAGCACCTCTTCCGCGGGCTGGAAGATCAGGCGTACGGCGTTGGGGAGCAGCCCCTGCCGGTCCAGCCCGGCCAGGACGAGACCGGCGCCGAGGACGGCGGCGGTGTGGACGTCATGGCCGCAGGCGTGCGCGCGGTCGGGCACGGTGGAGCGGTACGGGACACCGGTCTTGGTGTCCGGGATCGGCAGGGCGTCGATATCGGCGCGGAGCGCCAGCATGGGCCTCGTACCGTCCCAGGTGCCGATGTCGCAGACCAGCCCGGTCCCGGTGCCGAGCACCCGGGGCGCGAGCCCGGCCGCCTCCAGCCGGTGCTTCAGCGCGGCGGTGGTACGGAACTCCTGATTGCCCAGCTCGGGATGCATGTGCATGTCCCGCCGGAACGCGACCAGCTCCGCACGCAGCCCCTCGGGCAGCGCCCCCGGCAGCGCCGCCGCGCCGGGCTCCCCGGGCAGGTCGGCGTCTGCGGGCTGATCGGTCTGGGTCTCGCGGGACATCAACTGGCTCACCTGTTGAAGACTAGGCCCCTTCAGGGATCAACGAAGCCACGATCCGCAAAATTTCAGCCACCGGAGCGAAGAAACCCGGCGTGGGAGTGCATGGCTGAGCGAGACAGCGGGTATACCCGCCCGATTTGTTCGGCCGGATTGTTCGGGCCGGACCCGGGAGACGGCCCCGCCACCGCCGTCGCACCGCTCTCGGGGAGAAACGCGGTGGGCGTTGTCAGTGGTCGTCCCTACGATGATCCGTACCTTCCCAGTCCAGCCCGGCGGCGGGCACCACAGGTGTGCCGTCGGGGTCAGGGCCGGGGCCATCGCGATTCGTGAGGGGGGGACCCCGCGATCGCCCGACCCGCGCCAGCGGCCGCCCGTCCGGAGCCGTGAGGCCGCCTTCGAGACCCATGAACCTTCACTCGCCCGTGCCGTCCGTACCGTCCGCGCCCTCGGTCAACACCTTCCAGGTGGATCTGCGGGGCCTTGTCGACCTGCTCTCGCACCACCTCTACTCCAGCCCGCGCGTCTATGTGCGCGAGCTCCTCCAGAACGCGGTGGACGCCGTCACCGCGCGTCTCGCCCATGATCCGGCCGCACCCACCCGTATCCGTCTCACCGCCACCGGCGACGCCGTCGTCATGGAGGACACCGGGATCGGACTGACCTCCGACGAGGTGCACACGCTGCTCGCCACCATCGGCCGCAGCTCGAAACGCGACAGCCTGGAGAACGCCCGGCAGGAGTTTCTCGGCCAGTTCGGCATCGGACTGCTCGCCTGCTTCGTCGTCGCCCGGCAGATCCGGGTCGTGTCGCGGTCCGCGCGTACGCCCGACGCACCGCCCGTCGAGTGGCTGGCGAGCGACGACGGCTCGTACACCGTACGGACGCTCCCGCACGACGCGCGCCCCGAGCCCGGTACGACCGTCCGGCTGGAGCCCAGGCCCGGCGCCGAGGAGTGGGCCGAGCCGCGGCGCGTCGCCGAACTGGCCGCGGACTTCGGCTCGCTGCTCACCCACGAGGTCACCTTCACCGGCCCCGATGTCACCGACCGGCCGCTGACCGAGCGGCCCGCCGTCTGGGACCGCTCGTATCCGACGCCCACCGCGCGCCGGGTCGCGCTCGCCGGGCACTGCTCGCGTGTCTTCGGGTTCAGCCCGCTGGACTCGATCGACCTGGACCTGCCGGTAGCGGGGGTGCGGGGCGTCGCGTACGTACTGCCCGACGCCACCAGCCCCGCCCAGCGCGCCGCCCACCGGGTCTATCTCAAGGGCATGCTGCTCACCAGCCGGGCCGACAATCTGCTGCCGGACTGGGCGTTCTTCGTCCGGGTCGTCCTCGACACGGACACGCTGCGCCCGACCGCGTCGCGGGAGAATCTGTACGACGACGAGACGCTCGCGGCCGTACGGGAAGCGCTGGGCGCCCGTATCCGTGAGTGGCTGGCCGAACTGGCGGCGGGCGATCCCGACCGGCTGGCGGCGTTCCTCGGCGTGCACCATCTGGGTGTGAAGTCCATGGCCCGGCACGACGCGGAGCTGTTCTCGCTGATGCTGCCGTGGCTGCCCTTCGAGACCAGCGACGGCCGCGTCACCCTCGACGAGTTCATCCGCGCGCACCCCGAGGTGCATTTCACCCGTACGGTGGAGGAGTTCCGCCAGGTCTCGCCCATCGCCGCAGCTCACGGCCTTGGCATCGTCAACGGCGGATACACCTACGACGCCGATCTGATCGCGCTGCTCCCGGGGATCAGGGACGGCGTCACCATCAGCGAGCTGGACGCGGGAGCCGTCACCGCGCATCTCGATCCGGTCGAGCCCCGGCAGGAGCTGGCGCTGGCCTCGTTCCTGGCCACCGCGCGGACCCGGCTCGACGCGCTCGGCTGCGATGTGGCGCTGCGTGCCTTCCAGCCCGTGACCGTACCCGCGCTGTTCCTCGACGACCGCGCGGCCCGTCACGAGCGGGACCGCGCCGCGGCGGAGGAGAGCGCCGACACGCTGTGGAGCGACATCCTCGGGGCGCTGCGCGGCTCCGCCCCGCGAGCCAGGCTGGTGCTCAATCACAACAACCCGCTGGTGCGGCGGATCGCGGCGATCAGCGATGCCGAACTGGCCGGGACGGCGGTCGAGTCGCTGTACGGACAGGCGCTGCTGATGGCGCAGCGCCCGCTGCGCCCGGCGGACACGTCGCTGCTCAACCGGGCGTTCCTGGGGCTTCTGGAATGGGCAACGCATCCGCTGGCCGGGGATCCGGTGACGGGTGCCTCGGTGGCCGGGCAGTCAGCGGCCGGGCGGCCGACCGGCACCGAGAACGGAACAGCGGGCGGCGCAGCGGACACCAACGACGCCGGCAACGACGCCGAGGAGGACGACAAGTGACCACCGACTACTCGCCCGAGGACATCCGCCGGGCCCTGTGGGAGAACCAGTCGGCGCCCAACGGCCCCCTGCGCAACGCACGCGGCGAGGAACTCGTCGCGGCGGCGGAGTCCACGGGGGACCGCGATCTGCTCCGTACGGCACTGTTCGGCCTGATCAAGGCGTACGAGTACAGCACCGAGCGCGGCAAGATGCTGGTGCCGTTCGCCCGGCTGCTCCAGGAGTGGGACCAGGACCCGTCCGTCTTCGACGGCGGTGACACGCACACGTTCCACTGGATGTTCAAGTGGGTCAGCTCGGGGATGCTGACGCTGCCCGAGATCCCGCTCGCGACGATCGAGCGGTGGCTCGCCGAGATGGAGCGCCGGTACCGGACGGCGGGCTTCACCGAACGGGCCGTACGGCAGGCCGAGTTCGAGCTCGCCGAGGTCACGGGCGACACCGGGCGCAGCGAGCGCGCGTTCGAGGCGTGGACCGCCGCGGAGCGCGACCGGATGGCCAACTGCCATGCCTGCGAGCTGAACGACCAGGGCACGTACTGGATGGACCGGGGGCAGGACGACAAGGCGCTGGCCATCTGGGAGCCGGTCCTCGCGGACCGCTCGCAGTGCGCCGAGGAGCCGCACCGGGTGCTCGCCCTGTCGCTGCTGCCGCTGGTGCGTACGGGCAGGCTGGAGGAGGCGCGCGCCAACCACCTCCGGGGCTACCGCATGGCGCGCGGGAACGAGAGCCTGCTGTCGTCCATCGGACGGCACATCGAGTTCTGCGCGCTGACCGGCAACGAGGGCCGCGGCCTCGAACTGCTCGCCGAGCACTCCCCGCATCTGTCGTCCGAGGGCAACGCGTACTCGCGGCTGGCGCTGTTCACCGGCGCGCTCACGCTGCTGCGGCGGCTGCTGGCGCTGGGCCTGGACGAGCAGCCGGCGGTGCCGATGGCGGGGCAGGGGCGTACGGTGCGCGAACTGCACGACCTGCTGGACGCCGAGGCCGCGTCGATCGCGGCGCGGTTCGACGCACGCAACGGCAGTGAAGTCGTGTCGGGGAGACTGAGGCGCAGGCTGGAGTGCCCGCCGCTGGTGGACAGGCTGCCGCTGGGGGTACGGGCGGCATCGCTGTCCGGGGCGTCGGTCCCGGGGGCGTCGGCTTCGGCGGCTTCGCTTTCCGCGGCTGCCGGGGCTGTTGCCCGGCGGGCGGCCGAGGCTGGGGCGGGTGCTGGGACGGGCGCTGCGGCAGATGCCGTACGGACGGTGTCCGAGCTGGCCGCCGAGGCGCGCGAACTGCGCGGCCAGGGGCACCCGGGCGCGCCGGCCGCATGGGACCGGATCGAGTCCCGGCTCGCGCGTGACGGCGCGGAGCCCGACCCGCTGCTCGCCGCCGACCTGCTGGAGCGCCGGGCGATGCGGGCGGTACGGGGGGACGGTGCGGGCGGTGCGGGCGGCGCAGGCGGTACGGGTGGTACGGGCATTTCGGCCGGCGCGGGCGAGAAGGCGGTCCGTGAGCTGTTCGAAGAGGTCGTCGCCGCGTACCGGGCCGTCGGCGAGCCCAGCCGCGCCGCGCTCAACGAACTGCGCGTCGCCTACGCGGCGACGCAGGCGGGCGCGCCGCCCGAGGAGATCCGGGCGCTGCTGGCGACGGCCGACGCGTCGGCGCGGGGCCTGGCGCCCACGGATCCGACGAGGCGACGGCGGATCGCGACGGTCGCGCTGAGCACGGTGCGGCTCGGCCCGACGCTGCGCCACCCGCACGAAGGGCACGAGGAGCACGGCGAGAACCACGACGGGAGCGGGGGCGAGGAACACGCAGACGCCCATGACTTCGCGCGGGTGGACGCCGAACTGGCGGCTTTCGTCGAGGAGTTCGGCGCCGCGTGTGCGGACGAGGCCGGTGGCGGGCCGGGCGGCCCGGAGAGTCCGACCCCTGAGCCGGGCGGCCCGGAGAGTCCGACCCCTGAGCCGGGCGGCCCGGGAGGTCCGGGTGACCTGGCCGATCTCGGCGATCTGGGCGATCTGGTCGCCGAGGCCGAGGTCCTGCGTGCCGATTGCGCGTGGCAGAGGGGCGACGCCGATCAGGCGGACGCGATGTTCGTATCGGCCGTGCGGCACAGCGTCGGCGCGGGCCGCCCGTGGGACGCGGCCGAACCGCTCGCCCGGCGGGCCCGGCTGCTGCTCGCGCTGGGCCGCCCGCAGGAGGCCGAGGCCGCAGCACGCGAAGCGCTGGAGCACGGCGCGGAGCTGGTGGCGGCGGACGAACTGGGCCGTCTGCGGCTGACGTTGGCGGATGTCCTGTACGGCCGGCACGGCAAGGAGGCCGAGGCCGCCGAGTACGCGCTCGAAGCGGCGCACTGGTTCGACGCGGCCGGCGAGTCGGCGGGCGCGGGGGCGTACGCACGGCTGCTCCTGGCCCAGGCGTACGGCGAGTCCGGACGCCATGCCGAGGCGGCGGAAGTGCTGGAGTCCGCGCTCCCCGACCTGCTGGAACACGGCGAGGAGCAGGCGGCGCGGGCCCGTGAGGTGCTCGGCCGGAATCTGCGCGCGCTCGGCGACCGGCGGGCCGCGGCGGAGCAGTATCTGCTCGCCGCCGAGGTGGCCCGCGGCTGGGACGACATACATCCGCAGGCACACCTGGCGACACTCGCGGCCGAGTGCCTGTCGGAAGCTGGCCTGGGCGACGAGGCGGCAGCCGCGTATCAGCGGGCCATCGAGCTGTGGCGGAACCTGGGCGCCCCGGGCGCCACCGCGCGCGCCGTGCGCTCCCTGGCCTGGCTGAAGGAGGACGCGGGTGACCACGACACGGCGAAGGAGCTGATGGCGGAGGCGCTGGCGGCCGTCGAGGGCGAGGGCGACGAACTCCTGCTGGAGCGGGCGCGTACGTGGTCGCAGACGGGCGAGCTGCTGCTGAACGGCTTGTACGACAACGACTACGGCAACGAGGCCGAGGACGAGGAGGCCGACGAGCCCTCGGAAGCCGATGCCGTCCGCGTGCGCGAAGAGGCACTGCGACTGCTGGAGCAGGCGGGCTCGGCGTTCGCCGCACTCGGCACCGCCGTCCTGGACGAACGGGTCCGCTGCACCGTACGCATGGCCTGGACGGAACAGGAGATGGACCGCAACCCCAGCGCCACCGCCCGCGTGCGGGCCCTGATCGACGAGCTGTCCGTACTGGACACGGACGAGGCGCGCACGCTGGTGCCGCGTCTGGAGCAGACGCTCAAGCAACTCACCGCGTAGGACCAACCCCTGGCACACCCCCGCGTCGGACCACGGCCACGCGGGGGTGTGCCATAGGAGCCGCCTTGCCCGCGCATCATGACATCGCCGCCGAGACCGAGCTGTGGGACGCCTTTGCCGGTTCCGCCTTCAAGGACGACGCCGAGCCGGGCTTTCACTGGACCCAGTACGCCGGGCACGGTCCTGGTCCTGAGTTGCTCGGTGAGCCGCGGTCCGTGCTGGAGATCGGTTGCGGTACCGGGCGGGCCCTCGCGTATCTCGCTCAGCGCGGCATCGACGCTCATGGGGTCGACCTGTCCCCCGTCATGGTCAAGAAGACCACCGAGAAGTGGGCCGGAACCGGCGCGACGTTCGTGTGCGCCGAGGTCCTGGAGTACCTCGGCGCACACGACGCGCTGTACGACGCCGTCTACTCCGTCTTCGGAGCCGCCTGGTTCGCCGATCCGGGGCGGCTCTTTCCGCTTGTGCGGCGGAGGCTGCGGCCCGGTGGGGTGTTCGTGTTCTCGCAGCCGCCGGCCATCCCCGGCGCGTACGGGCCGCAGGGGATGTACAAGGGTGGCTTCGCTGGCAAGGCGATGTTCACCTACCGCTACAGCTACCGGCCTGCCGTGTGGGAGCGGCTGCTCATTCGGGCCGGGTTCGCCACGGCCGACGCACGTGTCCTTGACGCGCCTCAGCCAGGGCACATCGGGACGCTCCTGGTCCGCGCGGTCGCCCCGTAAGGGTCAAGAGGATCATGTGCGAGGAGAGTCGTTGTCCGCGGTGTTCTCGGCAGGGCGGTCGCGTACTCCAGGGGCCTCGGGCCGGCGGCCGAGGCCGGTGAGGAGGTCGGCCCGGAGTTGAAGGACGGCGTGGAGCTGGGCGCCGAACAGCGCGGGCTCCGTGGTGACGAGCTTGCGGTAGATCGCTTCTGCTTCTTGTGTCGCGGTGAGGGCTTCGGCCTGCCGCCCGGCCTCCGTCAACTGGTTGCCGAGGCTGGACAGCGACGCGGCCAGAGCAGGTTCGAAAGCGGCCGCGTCGCCCGCGGCCAGGCGCCGCCGGATGCCCACCGCTTCCTCTTGCGCGGATAGGGCGTCGGCCGGCCGCCCCGCGTCGGAGAGCTGATTACCGAGGTTGGTCAATGAGCGTGCGAGATCGGGTTCGAAGGCAGCCGGGTCGCCCGCGGCCAGACGCCGCCGGATGCCCACCGCTTCCTGTGTGGCGGCGAGAGCCTCGGCCGACCGCCCTGTCTCGAAGAACCGGTTGCCGAGGTTGGACACCGATGCGGCGAGGGCGGGTTCGAAAGCGGCCGGGTTACCCGTGGCCAGACGCCGCCAGAGCTCGACCGCCTCCCCCTGTACGGCGACGGCCTCGGCCGACCGCTCCGCCGCCGCGAGATCGGAACCGAGGTTGCTCAGGGCGCGGGCGAGGTCAGGTTCGTGGGCGGCCGGGTCGACGGCGGCCAGACGCCGGTATGTCGTCGTCGCCTCTTCTGTCGCGACGAGGGCTTCGGCCTGCCGCCCGGCCTCGGTCAGCTGGTTGCCGAGGTTGGACAGCGAGGCGGCGAGTGTGGGTTCGAAAGCGGCCGGGTCACTCGCGGTCAGACGCCGCCAGAGCTCGACCGCCTCCTCCTGGACGGCGACGGCCTCGGCGCGCTGCCCCGCCGCCGCCAGGTCCACGCCGAAGTTCGTCAGCGAGGCGGCGAGGTCGCGTTCATGAGCGGCCGGATCGGCGACTGCCAGACGCCGCCGGATCTCCACCGCTTCCTGTGTGGCGGCGAGCGCCTCGGACCGCCGTCCCGCGTCCGACAACAGATTGCCGAGGTTCGACAGCGACGCGGCGAGGACCGGTTCGAAAGCGGCCGGGTCGCCCGAGGCCGACCGGCGTTCGGCGCGGATGAGGAAGGTCGTGAGGTGGAGGGCGAGAGAGGTGACGATGTGTGAGGGGTAGGGAAGTGCGGCGACCGCGGATCGCACGGCGTCGTAATCGGGATCGCCGGCGTTCAGGGCGGTTTGCAGTGCTCGGAGGACGCGGGCGCTGTCGTCGGACCGGTGAGCGTTGTAGTGACCGATGCCGGCACGGGAGAGAACGGTGATGATCTGGGCCTGTTGCCGGGGAGCGGCCGCTGTGATCAGGGCGGGCAGGGGAACATGGCCCTGGCCGACGGCGCGGGAGGCGTGGTACTCAGCGATGCGGTCGGGCTGGAGGGAGCCCCAGTAGCCGTCGGGTTCGGACGGGTAGAGCCCCTTCACCCATGCTCCGGTGAAGGCCACCTTGCCGGCGGGCAGGTCCGGGAGTGCGCCCAGGACAGCGGCGGCTTCGTCCTGGGTGGCCGCACCGCACAGTGCGGCGATCGCGACGGCCGCGCCCAGGGTCGGGGTGGGCAGGTCCTGGAGTCTGAAGGCGGGTGCTTTGGCGGACTCCTCCCAGAAGTGCCTCTCATGGATCAGCAGGATGTCCTCGGGCAGGGCGCCGGGGCTGATGGCCGCGGGTGCGGGGCCGTGCTGGAGGAGAGCGACCAGGGCGGTCATCTGCAGGGTGAGCGCGTTGTCGTAGCGGGGGTGGCCCAGGTCGTCGGGAGGCCGCAGTTCCGCGGCCGGCCCTGTCCAGTCGTGGACGGGCACGGTCGGCACCTGAGGCAGCAGGTGCGCCAGATCGGCGGCGGCGCGGGTGAACGCCTCGGCGCGCTCCCCGGCCGGGCGGGTGACGGGAATGAGCGGGGTCAGTTCGGTGACCGGCGCGGTGGCGAGCAGGACGCTGACGGCATGGGCGGCGCCGACCGCGTCGGTGCGCCACTCGCCGTCGGAGCGGGCGAGCAGCAGCAGCCTGACGCGGTGGCGGACCCGGTGCAGAGCCCCGATCACAGCGCGCAGCAGCCGGGGGCGGGTTTCGGCGTAGTCGACAACGATCAGCAGAGGCATTCCGGCGGTGGCCAGAACCGAGAAGTCGGTCTGCGCCGCCTTGTCGTCGTTGAGGTCGGAGCGCAGATGCCCCGTGGCCCACCCTTCGCGTCCGAGCAGGTGGGCCAGGCGCCGGCTGAGGCGGGTCTTGCCCTGTCCTCCGGGCCCTGTCACCACGCGCACGGCAAAGGAGGGCGGGCCCGTCCCGCACCAGGCGCGCAGGTCGGTGAGTTCGCTGTCGCGGCCGTGGAAGGCGACGGCTTCGGTGTCGGCACGCAGGAGAGCGGCCGGTGAGTGGAGGCCGCGTTCGGGCGCGGCCGGGGAGAGCAGGTGGGCCGGTTCCGCGGGTTCCAGGACGGGTTCCCAGCCGGTGTGCAGGTTGATGAGCGCGCGGAAGGTGTCGTCGGCGAGAAGGCCGGCGGTGCGGGTGGCGGTCAGGCGGGCCCCGCTGGTGGCATGTTCGTCGTAACGGACCACCCCCAGCAGCAGGTCCTCGCCGATGCCGTCGCCGGTCAGGACCGCCGCTCCCGATATGCCCGACCAGCCGCTGGCGCCGCTCGCGGCCTGCGAACCGGGGACGGGGTCGGTGCTGGAGATCTCGTAGCGTTCCGCGAGGTCCCCGGTGCCCGGGACGATGTGGCCGATGAGCTGTTCGTCCACGCGTCTGCCGCCGCGGGGCTCCTTCCGCATGCGGGGGAAACCGATGAGGGTCACCGAGTGGGGACGGGTGCCGATGAGGTGTCCGAACCGCTGCGGCGGCCGGGCCATGAGGTCACTGAAGGATTCCGGGACCGGCCAGCGGCGGTCGCCGTCGTCGTCCGCGACCTCGATGAGCGCGGCATCGATCACCGGGTCCTCACGCCGCCAGACGACGGCCGCGGGGAACTCCTGCCCGCCGGCATCAGGGCGGGAGACGGTGATCGCGTCCCGCCCCGATCCGGCCATGCCGTCCAGTACGTGCGCGGCGGTCAGTACCAGACGAGGAGCGATCAGGTAACCGGAGCCGAATCCCCGCTTGTCCGTTCCTTCCAGGCGTACCCGGATCTGCACCCGCCGGTCGAACTCCACGCCGGTCTCCCCCCGCTTCCTCGTTCACATCCCGCGGCGTATCGCACGGCCCGGTGCTACTCGACGTCGCGGACCTCGCTCCGGCGGCCGTCGGGCCCGTGCGGGGTCAGCCTCATGGTGATGGTGTGGGTCGACTTGCCGCTGTTCTCCTTCTTGCCGCCCAGGCTGATCACGCTCCACCGGAGGCCGCCGTCGACGGCTTTCGTGCTCGTGAGTTCCAGGCCGAGCTGGAGCGTGACCTCCTCCACCGTGAACAGCACTCCCTTGTGCGCGGCGTCACCTCCGGTCGCGCCGTCGGTACCGGGGGGCCTGTTGATCCGGTCCTGGGCCTCGGCGATCTGCTCCCGCAGCAGCGTGACCGCGTCCGCCAGGTCCATCCACCGCCCGTCAGGACCGTTCGCGTCGGGCATGCCCCTCCCCCTTCCTCCCGGCCCTGCGTCCGGGACGCACACGGTTCCTTCTCCTCAACCGGGCAGGACAAACCGGGCCGGGCCGGCCGGACTTCGTGCCCGGTTCGGGCCGGCACGGTCCCGGGCGGTCCTTTCCCGGGTGGAGCGCGAGGCCGTGCCGGCGCTGAACAGCCTGGACGCGTGAGCCGTGCTCATCGCAAGGTGAGCGTCGTCTCGGATTCGACTCGGGACAGCTTCTCCGGGTTGCGGACGTAGTAGAGGCCGGTGATACGGGCGGCCTCGACGCGGATCGCCATGACGCCGTCGATCTCGCCGTCCAGGCGTACGACGAGTGCCGGGTTGCCGTTGACCACGGTGAGGTCGCTGCTGAGCCGGCCCGCGAACTTGCCGCTGCCGCCGAGGATGAAGCGGCCCGCCTTCTGGGCGCCGATGACCGGCCGCAGCGCGGCCTGCTTGACGCCGCCGCCGTCGCCCACCAGAACCACCTCCGGAGCGAGCACGTCGAGGAGGCCCTGAAGGTCCCCGGTTTCGAACGCGCGCCGGAACGACTCCAGCACCGCCCTGGTCTCGCTGGAGGAGACCACCTCGCGCGGGCGGCGGGCGTCGACATGCCGGCGGGCGCGATGCGCGATCTGGCGTACGGCCGCCGGGCTCTTGTCGACGGCGGCCGCGATCTCGTCGTAACCGACATCGAAGACCTCGCGCAGCACGAAGACGGCACGCTCCGTCGGCGACAGCGTCTCAAGGACGAGCATCAGCGCCATCGACACGCTCTCGGCGAGCTCGACGTCCTCGGCCACGTCCGGCGCGGTGAGCAGCGGTTCGGGCAGCCAGGGGCCGACATACGCCTCCTTGCGGCGCTTCATCGCGCGCAGCCGGTTGAGCGACTGCCGGGTCGTGATCCGGACCAGATAGGCACGCTGGTCCCGGACCTGCGACAGGTCGACCTCGGCCCACCGCAGCCAGGTCTCCTGGAGGACGTCCTCGGCGTCGGCCGCCGATCCGAGCATCTCGTACGCGACGGTGAAGAGCAGGTTGCGGTGGGCGATGAATGTCTCGGTCGCCGGGTCGGTGGCGTGGGCGCTCATGTCTCGGTCCCTCTCCTTCGCGGCGGGCGGTCCTGGCTGCCGGATGCCGATGCCGTCAGGCGGTGGCCGGCGCCTCGTCGCGCCTGGTCTCCAGCGACTGCCGGCGCTTGGGACCTCCCGATACGCGGTGCAGGCTGTACGAACCGGGCTTGCGCGCCTCGTCGGCCAGATACTTGACGGTGCCCTTGCACACGAACTCCTTGAGCTTCGCTGCGGGGCGGCCGTCGATGTGGAAGCGCGTCGCGATGTCGTCCCTGCGGGCGAGCTGGACGATACCGGCGCGCCGGCCCAGGCTGAGGCACTGGCCGACGAGCAGTTCGTTGAGCGGCGAGGGCCGCTCACCCGCGATCCGGCTGAGCACCGTGTCCGCGGCCCGCGCGCCCAGCGGTATCGCGGCCTGGCAGCTCATCCGCAGCGGCAGGCCCGACGGTGCCGCCGAGTCGCCCGCCGCGACGATGCGCGTGTCGTCCACGCTGGTCAGCGTCTCGTCCGTGAGCAGCCGGCCCAGGGCGTCGGTGCTGAGCCCGCTGCGGGCGGCCAGGTCCGGTACGCCGAACCCGGCGGTCCAGATGGTCACCGCGCTCGGCAGCTCGCGCCCGCCGCCGAGCCGCACGGCATCACGCGTCACCGCCGTGACCTTTGTGCCTGGGCCGTCGAGCACGGTCACTCCGAGCCTGGCCAGCCGCCTGGCCACCGAGCGCCGTCCCCGCGGGTGCAGATACGGGCCGAGCGCTCCGCCGCAGACGAGGGTCACGCTACGGCCCAGCTCCGCCAGTTCGGCGGCGGTCTCGATACCGGTCGGACCGGCTCCGACAACCGTCACCGGGGCCGTGGCGGGCGCGGCTTCGACGAGCGGCCGCAGCCGCTGCGCCTCCTCCAGACCGGCGATCGGGTGGGCGAACTCGGCCGCTCCGGGCACCCGCGGGTCGGCGCTGCCGCTGCCCACCGCGTAGAGCAGATGGTCGTAGCCGACCGTGCCGCCCGACGCCAGCGCCACACCGCGCCCGGCCGCGTCGATCCGGGTCACGGTGTCGACCAGCAGCCGGACGCGCTCGCCCAGGATTTCCCGGTAGTCGACGACAGCGTCGTCGGACCCGCCCACCAGTTGGTGCAGACGGATCCGCTGGACGAAGCTCCGGCGCGGGTTGATCAGGGTCACGGTCACGTCGTCGCGCCGCGTCAGCCGATTGGCCGCCATGACGCCGGCGTATCCGCCGCCGATCACGACCACCTCGGTGTTCTCGGTCATGGTCTCTCCTCCGTTTCCAGGGGTTCGACCTCTAGACACCGCGTGACCGGCCGCTGTGACAGCGTGTGAGTCAGATCACTCCATGGGGGCCAGTCAGCCCTACGCCGGTGAAGCCGTCGTCGGCAGTCTGTGCACGTCCTTCGCGGTCGTCGTCACTCCCGACAGGAAGCCCTGCGCCCGCGGTGACGCCGAGGACTTGAGCCACTCCGGGGCGATGTCGCAGACCGCGACGCGTACGCCCGTACCCGCGAGGGCCAGGGGGAGGGTGTGGACGACCGTGGAGGGGAAGCTCAGGATCGTGCTGCCGACCGGGCCCCGGCGGGCGATCAGCTCCAGGGGAAGGTCGGGGCGGACGATCTCCAGGCCGGTGGCCAGGTGGAGGCGGTGGAGTTTGTCCGCGGACTCACGGCGGTGGGCGAAGTAGCGGGCCGCCTTGTGGGTACGGGCGAGGGCGGTGACCGCCTCGATGTACTGGTCCGCGTCGACCACGCCCGTCTCGACCAGCGAGGTGCCGACCATGTCCGCGCCCTCGTGCACCCGGGGCGGACCGAAGGTGGCCCTGGTCCACTCGAAGGTGTTGCGGGTGACGGTGATCCCGGCCGGTATGTCCTCGACGGGCATCGAGGTGAAGACCTCCACCGGCCGGGCCTCGGACGGCGTCAGCCGGCGCCGCGCGGCGGCGGTGACCGGCGCGAGGACCAGCTCGCGCGGCCCGCGGGAGCCGCCGCGCCGGTGCCAGCGCACCAGCCGCTCGCCGCGGGCGATCTGCCCGATGAACTCCATGGTCGCGGTGCCGTCGTCCACGACCGTCAGTTCCTTGGTGCCGACCAGGGTCAGCAGGAGCTGTACGTAGCGGGAGAACGGATCGCCTATGACGATCCGGCCCGCCCGGCGCAGCAGCGGCGCCAGCTCCCGTACGGTCCGCAGGGGCGCCCCCGCACCACCGCGCGCGTCCTGCCAGCGCACGGTGAAGCCCTCGTCCCGGGCCAGCTCCGCCATCCGCCGGAGCTGGCCGCGCGACATGGGATCGGTGGGCGAGAGCACGACGACGGTGAGCGCGTCGACCGCGTCACCCGCCGCACTCGCGCGGGCCCACTCCAGCACATTGAGCAACTGGACCGGGCTCTCCACGAAAGCGATCGCACGAGGGTGCGGGGGCGGCCCCCGCTGGGACCGGTCATGGGTGTCAGACCGCCGGGGACTCGGCTGCGGCCTCGGCGACGACGCCCGCCACGCGACGGAGCTTCTTCATGGGGCCGAGCTCCGACTCGTACACCTTCTTGACACCGTCACCGAGGGACGCCTCGATGGTGCGGATGTCGCGGACCAGGCGCTGGAGGCCCTGCGGCTCGACCGAGGCGGCCTGGTCCGAGCCCCACATGGCGCGGTCGAGGGTGATGTGGCGCTCGACGAAGGTGGCGCCGAGGGCGACGGCGGCGAGGGTGGTCTGGAGACCGGTCTCGTGGCCGCTGTAGCCGATCGGCACGTTCGGGTACTCGGCCTGGAGCGTGTTGATCACGCGCAGGTTGAGCTCCTCGGCCTTGGCCGGGTACGTCGAGGTTGCGTGGCAGAGCAGGATGTTGTCGCTGCCCAGGACCTCGACCGCGTGCCGGATCTGCTTCGGCGTCGACATGCCGGTGGAGAGGATGACCGTACGGCCCGTGGCGCGCAGCGCGCGGAGCAGCTCGTCGTCGGTCAGGGAGGCGGAGGCCACCTTGTGGGCCGGCAGGTCGAACTTCTCCAGGAAGGCGACGGCCTCGGTGTCCCACGGGGAGGCGAACCAGTCGATACCGCGCTTCTTGCAGTGCTCGTCGATGGCGCGGTACTCGTCCTCGCCGAACTCGACGCGGTGGCGGTAGTCGATGTACGTCATCCGGCCCCAGGGGGTGTCGCGCTCGATGTCCCACTGGTCGCGCGGGGTGCAGATCTCCGGGGTGCGCTTCTGGAACTTGACCGCGTCACAGCCCGCCTCGGCGGCCACATCGATCAGGGCGATGGCGTTGTCCAGCTCGCCGTTGTGGTTGATGCCGATCTCACCCGTGACATAGACGGGCTGGCCGGGGCCGGCGGTCCGCTTCCCGAAGGTCCGCAGGCGCGAGGTGGCGTCGGTGCTCATGGGTGGGTCCTTACTTGTTGAGGGTGTTCATGTGGGGGGTCTGGAGACCCGGACCGAGGAGCCAGGCGGCGATCTCACGGATCGCCCCTTCGCCGCCGGGGGTCGTGGTGACGGCACGCGCGCAGGCGCGCACGGCGTCATGGGCGCTCGCGACGGCCACCGGCCAGCCGACGAGGCCGAAGCACGGGAGATCGTTGACGTCGTTGCCGACGTACAGCACCCGCTCGGGGGCGATCCCGTGCTCGTCGCACCACTGCTTGAGTGCGAGGTCCTTGCGGTCGATGCCGTGGAGCACCGGCACCTGGAGCTTGCGGGCCCGTGCGGCGACGACCGGGTTCTGCTCGGTGGAGAGGATGAGCAGCTCAAGACCGGAGCGGCGCAGCGCGGCGATGCCGAGCCCGTCGCCGCGGTGGACGGTGACGGTCTCGCGGCCCTCCGAGTCGATCATCACTTTGTCGTCGGTCTGGGTCCCGTCGAAGTCGAGGACGACGGCGTCGACGTCCTCGTACGTGGGCAGGACGGCCGGGTCGAGCAGCGGCGCGAGGGCACGGGCGCGGGCCAGGTCGTGCGGATCGTCGATCTCCAGCACCCGGGCGGCGTCGGTCTTGACGAGCGCGGTACGGCCGAAGAAGCGGTGGTTGGCGGCGCGGAAGCCGTCGGCGCGCATCGCGTAGGCGGCGCCGGTCTCCAGATATTCCTGGGGACGGTCCTGACGGCGCGGCCGGTTCGCCTTGTCGTGGTTGACGCCGTAGCCGCCGGAGGCTCCGGCGTCGGCGCTGCCCGCGCTGTCCTCGCGCCAGATGAAGCCGTGGGTGGGCGCGACGGTCAGCGCGCTGTCGGCGCCGTCCTCGGTGACCGCGCCCGCGACACCGTCGAGGTCCTCGGCCGTGATGAACGGGCTGGTGCACTGGACGAGCAGCACGACGTCGGCGGCCACGCCGCGCATCGCGGCGTACGCGTCCATGGCGTGCAGGACCGCGGCCTCGCTGGTCGCGGTGTCGCCGGCGATGGCCGCGGGGCGCAGGACGACCTCGGCTCCGGCGTTGCGTGCCGCCTCGGCGATGGCGGCGTCGTCGGTCGACACGACGACATCGGTGACGCGCCGGGCGGCGAGGCTGGCGCGTACGGCGCGGACGACGAGGGGAACGCCGCCGACGGGGGCGAGGTTCTTCGCGGGTACGCCTTTGGATCCGCCGCGTGCGGGAATCACCGCGAGGACGGTCATCTGTACTCCTTGGTCCGCGGGGAATGCCTCCGCGGCGGGTTGCTCTGCGGCTCGTGCTTCTTGCGGTGCCTGTGGTGCGGCTCGTGCGGGCTCTGCGGCCCGGTGCTGTGCGGCTCGTGCGGGCTGTGCCTGTGGTTGTGCGGGGTCCTGCCGGCCGTGCGGTGCGGAGCCGTGCCCTGGCTCCGCGGGGTCCTGCTGTTCCGCGGCCCGTGGCCGCCCGGTCCTGTGCGGGGTGGCGCCGGGGTTCACAGGTCGCCCATGCGCCGGATGACGGGGGCCACCCGCTGTACGCCGTGCCGGTACGCGCCGCGCGCCGCGCCCCGTACCGCCTCGCGCACCACACGGCGGACCGAGCCGCTGCCGCCCGACGCGGCCTTCGCGGCCGACGGCAGCGGAGTGCCGTCCGCGGCCAGGTGGTAGCGGGCGAGGAGCCCCGGCAGATAGCCGGGCGCGGTGGTGGCGGTGTAGTACGGATCGAGGGGCGGCAGCACCGGCCCGTCCAGCAGCTTCGCGACCCGCTTGCGCGCCTGGTCGAAGGACGAGGAGTACGAGCCGTCCGCCGCGACGCCCTGCCGGTCCGCCCAGACGGCGTCGGCCTTCGGGCGTCCGCCGCCGTCGAGCTGGTCCCAGGAGGCGAGGCAGCCGGAGCCGATGAAGTGGTGGTTGCCGAGCGGCTCGCGCACCCCGAGGTCGGTGAGGATCGCGGTGGGGATGCGCCGGTGCAGTGCTTCCAGGGCCGCGGTCGAGGAGACCGTGACCAGCAGGTCCGTACGGTCCAGGACCTCGCCCATGTTCCCGTACACCAGCTTGAAGTTGGGCGGCAGACCGCCCGGCACCTTCTCGGCGAGCCGCTGGTAGGGGAACTCCTCCACATGTGTGGTGTGCTCACCGATCTTGCTGCGCAGCTTCAGCAGGACCTCGCGGCGCGGATGCAGCCGCGCGTGCTCGACGAGGCGCTTCAGCAGATACGCGCGGTCCGCGCGGTTCGCCGGTACGGACGGCTGGGCGGCGAAGACGACGGTGTCGCGGCCCTCCTCGGGCACATAGCGCTCACCGCCGAGGAACGGCAGGGCGGCCTCGGTGACCGAGGAGGCGTCGGCGCCCACGCCCTCGTACACGGCGCGGAAGCGCTGGCCGTCGTAGCGGGAGTTCGCCAGGACGATGTCCGCGCCGTGCCGCAGCAGCAGACCGTCCGAGAGCTTCTCGTAGACCACGCCCACATAGCCGGTGACGATGGCCGGCCGGTCTTCGAGGTCCAGCGCGGCGATACCGTGCAGCATCGCCTGGACTGCGCCGCCGACCAGCGCGAGCACGACCAGGTCGTACTCCTGCTCGCGCAGCGTCTGGAGGAAGGCGGTGCCGGTCACCTCACGTGTCTCGGCCTCCGCACCGACCTCGGCGAGCTGCCGGGCGGTGGGCGTGGCTCGGCCGCGCAGCAGATAGCCGCTCAGCTCTATGGAGCGGCCTTCCGGTGTGATGCGGCGCGCGGTGAGCGCACCCCACTTCCACCGGGTGTCGGAGTCGGCGAGCACTGCGACCCGGACCGCTTCGTTGGTACGTGATGGCACGACGAGGACGTTAGAAAGAGTTTCCGTTTGTCCGCCGAACTCAATGGCAATAAAGGGTTAACAGCAGATCTACGGATGGCGACGAAGCCCGGGGAACAGCCGGGAAGCAGCCACAGAACGGCCAAAAGCCGACGGGTTCACCATTCCGCCATGCTTCGTTCACCCGCCATGCGTCCGGATGTCAGAACGAATGACGTGCCGCCCCCTAGCGTCACGGCTGTGGTCAAGCTCTCCGTCGTCGTGCCGTTCTACAACGTGCAGACATACGCCCTCGAAACCCTCAGAAGCCTCCGCGCGAACACCCGCGCTGACTTCGAGTTCCTGTTGGTCGACGACTGTTCGACCGATGGAACCCCCCAGATCCTTGAACAGGCCGAGCGCGACCTTCCCGGGGCGGTCCTGATCAGACATGAACGGAACGGCGGACTGGCCACCGCGCGCAACACCGGCCTGGACCGCGCGCGTGGCGAGTACGTGACCTTCCTCGACGGCGACGACTGGGTGGTGCCGGGCTACTTCGAGCAGCTCCTGGCCGCCATCGAGGGACTCGGCGTCGACTTCATCCGTACCGACCACGTCCAGTTCACCGGCAAGGCCCGGACCGTCCACCGCGTCCCGGTCGCCCCGCGCGACACCGTGCTCAACCCGCGCGACGCGATCCTGCCCGAGTACCGCTCCACCTCGGTGGACTACGCCTTCGCCTGGGCCGGCGTGTACCACCGCCGGCTGGTCGACCGCGGTCTGGTGCACTTCAGGGACGGGCTGCGGACCGCCGAGGACAGGCCGTGGATATGGCGGCTGCACCGCGAGGCGAACACCTTCGCGGCCGTCGGCCTGCACGGCGTCATGTACCGGCGCGGGGTCGCCTCCTCCCTCACCCAGATCGGCGACGTCCGGCAGCTCGACTTCATCCGGGCCTTCGACCAGGTCCTGGCGGAGACGGCGGAGGACCAGGAGGCGGACCGGTTCATGCCCAAGGCCGTACGGACCTACTGCGCGGTCATGGCCCATCACCTGGAATCCATCGAGAGGATGGAACCGTCAGTGGCACGGAAACTGCGCTCCCTGAGCGCGGCCGCGCTCAAGCGCATGCCCTCGGACATCCTGTCCGAGACGATCGAGGCGCTCGGCACCCGCCGGGCCGCCCAGCTCCGCCGGGTACGCCGCCGTCCCGTCTCCCGCTCCATGGAGGTCCAGGTCTGATGGCGGGCACGTCCACCACTCAGCTCTTCTTCGCGGCCACGCAGTACGCGGCCGCCACCGTGACCGCGGCGCTCCGGTCAGGACAGTTCGGGGCGCGGGCGGACCACCGGCGCATCCTGGTGGTCAGCGATGTCTCGACCTCGCCCGAGCTGGGCAGGCCGTTCAACGAGCTGCCCGGCTTCGACCGGCTGCGGCCGGAGTTCGACGAGGTCCGCTCGTGGAACGACTTCATCCACCCGTTCCACCCGGCGGGCTGGGGCCCGCGCGAGCAGGACGCGGCGATGTGGCAGCGGGCGGTCCGCAGGGAGTGGAACCTGGGCGACGCGCCGGTCGAGATCGCCTGCGAGTCCATCCAGGCCAACCCGTCCCAGGCCGTCGCCATGATCTTCGGTGAGAGCCCGATCCACATCTACGCGGACGGGCTGATGAGCTACGGGCCCACCCGTTCCAAGCTGGACCCCCTGATCGGCGGGCGGGTCGAGCGGCTGCTCCACCTGGACCTGGTGCCGGGGCTGAAGCCGCTGCTGCTGACCGAGTTCGGGGTCGAACCCGAGATCATTCCGACGGACACCTTCGTGAAGGTGCTCGCGGAGCTGGCGGACGCGGAGCCGGACGCCGGGTCGCCGGGCGGCGGAGCGTCCTCGGACGGTACGGCGGACGACGCGGCGGCTCCCGCGCTGGTGCTGGGCCAGTATCTGTCCGTGCTCGACATCCTCACCGTCCAGGAAGAGGAGGAGCTGCACCTGCGGATGCTCCGCGGCGCCGTCGCGCGCGGCCACAAGCACGTCGTCTTCAAGCCGCACCCCTCGGCGCCCGCGCAGTGGTCGCGGCGGCTGGAGGAGGAGGCCGAGCGGCTCGGGGCGCGGCTGACCGTACGGTCGGGGCCGGTGCTCGCCGAGGTGCTCTACCAGCGGCTGAACCCGGCGCTGGTGGTGGCGTGCTTCTCGACCGCGCTGCTCACCGCGGCCACGTTCTACGACCTGCCGGTCGCCCGCGCCGGTACGGAACTGCTGCTGGAGCGGCTCACCCCGTACCAGAACAGCAACCGCGTGCCGGTGACGATCGTGGACGCGCTGCTGCCGCCGCTGGAGGGCAACGGCGGGCACGAGCCGGCCGAGCACCTTCCCGAGCTGGTCTCGACTGTCGGGTTCGCGATGCAGCCGCAGATCTACGCGCGGCTGCGGCCCACGGCGGAGCGCTTCCTCTCGGAGCATCTGTCGCCGCAGGTCCTGAAGTACTTCAAGCGCCGCCGGCTCACCGCGCTGGCGCTGCCCGGCGGGGTGCCCGCCCAGCTCGCGTTCCTGCCGCGCAACGCGACGGTCCGCAGGGTGGCGCGGAGCGCGCGCTCGATCAAGAGGGCGACGCTCGGCTGAGATCCGGGCGGACAGGCGAGAAGCGGGGTGCGGCGCTCTGGGCGCGGCACCCCGCTTCGCCGTCCGGCGCCGGGCGCTGTCAGGAACTGCTCAGGGAGAGTTTCACCGCGAAGCCCAGGAACAGGGCGCCCGCCGCCGAGGTCATACCGGCCGAGAGGCGCTTGCGGCGGCGGAAGGCGGCGGCCAGATGGGTGCCGCCGAAGATCAGGGCGGAGAGGTAGAGGGCGCTGGCCAGATTGGCGAGCACCCCGAGAACGACGAAGGACAGCGCGGGGTGCGCGTACCCCGGGTCGACGAACTGTACGAAGAAGGAGATGAAGAAGAGGATCGCCTTCGGGTTGAACAGGCTGATCACCAGGGCCCTGCGGTACGGCCGCTCGACCGTGTCCTGCGCGGCGGCGCGGAGCCCGGCGGCGCCCTCCTCGGTGGCGGTCTCCTCGCGCTGGTGCCGGGTGCGCCAGAGCGCCAGGGCCGCACGCAGCATCCCGACCGCGAGCCAGGTCAGATAGCCGGCACCGGCGTATTTGACGATGCCGAAGAGCAGGTCGTTGCCCTGGAGGAGCGAGGCGACGCCCGCGGCGGACAGCACCATCAGGACGGTGTCGCCGCACCAGACACCGGCCGCGGCGGTATAGCCCGCGCGTATGCCGCGCCGCGCGGCGACGGAGAGGACGTAGAGCGAGTTCGGTCCCGGCAGGAGAACGATCAGGACGAGGCCGACCAGATAGGTCGGAAGATCAGTGACACCCAGCATGGACGGGAGTGTCGCACACGCGCGCGAACGAACTCGTACGGATTACGCCCCACGCGGCCGACCCCGGACCGCGACCGGGCCCCGCCCCGGACCGGCTGCCCCGCGTACGCACGCCCGGACCCCGGACCGGCCGTCCCGGGTGCACCCGGGACGGCCCCGGATCCGCCCCGCGCCCCGGATCCGGACGCCCCTCTCAGAACGCGTGCGTCGGCTCGTACGTACCCCACACCTCGCGCAACGCCCCGCACACCTCCCCCACCGTCGCCCGCGCCCCGAGCGCCGACTTCATCGGGGGCAGCACATTGTCCGTGCCCTCCGCCGCCTTCTTCAGCGCGGTCAGCGCCCCGTCCACCGCCGCCCGGTCGCGGTCGGCGCGGAGCCGGGCCAGCCGGGCCGCCTGCCGGGCCTCGATCGCGGGGTCGACACGCAGCGGGCTGTACGGTTCCTCCTCGTCCAGCGTGAAGCGGTTGACCCCGACGACCACCCGCTCCCCGCTGTCCGTCTCCCGCGCCACGGCGTACGCGCTGCGCTCGATCTCGTCCTTCTGGAAGCCCCGTTCGATCGCCCCGACCGCGCCCCCCAGCTCCTCGACCCGGCCCATCAGCGCGACGGCCGCCGCCTCCACCTCGTCCGTCATCCGCTCGACGGCGTACGAGCCGGCGAACGGGTCGACGGTCGCGGTGACATCCGTCTCGTAGGCGAGGACCTGCTGCGTACGGAGGGCCAACCGGGCGGCCTTGTCCGTCGGCAGGGCGATGGCCTCGTCGTACGAATTGGTGTGCAGCGACTGCGTACCCCCGAGGACCGCCGCGAGCCCCTGTACCGCCACCCGCACCAGATTGACCTCGGGCTGCTGCGCGGTGAGCTGCACCCCGGCGGTCTGGGTGTGGAAGCGCAGCATCTGCGACCTGGAGTCGCGGGCGCCGAACTCGTCACGCATGATCCTGGCCCAGATCCGGCGCGCGGCCCGGAACTTGGCGATCTCTTCGAGGATCGTCGTGCGCGAGACGAAGAAGAAGGAGAGCCGGGGGGCGAAGTCGTCGATGTCCATGCCGGCGGCGACGGCCGTCCGTACGTACGCGATGCCGTCCGCGAGCGTGAAGGCGATCTCCTGCACGGGCGTGGCCCCGGCCTCCGCCATGTGGTAGCCGGAGATCGAGATGGTGTTCCACTTGGGGATCGCGGCACGGCAGTACCGGAAGATGTCGGCGGTCAGCCGGAGCGAGGGCTTGGGCGGGAAGATGTACGTACCCCGGGCGATGTACTCCTTGAGCACGTCGTTCTGGATGGTGCCCGTCAGCGCGGAGGCGGGTACGCCCTGCTCCTCGGCGACGAGCTGATAGAGCAGCAGGAGGAGGGCGGCGGGGGCGTTGATGGTCATCGAGGTGGAGACCCGGCCGAGCGGAATCCCGTCGAACAGCACCCGCATGTCGTCGACGGAGTCGATCGCGACCCCGACCTTGCCGACCTCGCCGCTCGCGATCGGGGCGTCGCTGTCGTGTCCCATCTGGGTCGGCAGGTCGAAGGCGACGGAGAGTCCGGTGGTGCCGTGGGCGATCAACTGCCGGTAGCGGGCGTTGGATTCGGCCGCGGTACCGAAGCCGGCGTACTGGCGCATCGTCCAGGGCCGGCCTGTGTACATCGTCGGGTAGACCCCCCGGGTGAAGGGGTACGAGCCGGGCTCGCCGAGCTTCTCCCGCGGATCCCACCCCGCGAGCGCCCCGGGGCCGTACACCGGCTCGACGGGCAGCCCGCTCTCGCTGACCCGTACGGTCCGTGCCCCGCCGGGTCCGTCGGTCCCGGAGCCCCGGGCCCCGCCGGGTTCGCGCGCCACCATCTTCTCCGCCTCCTGCCGCACAACGACCGCCTGCCGCACAACGACTGCCTGCCGCACAAGGACTGCCGCGGTCCGTCTCCCTGACGGACTGTAGTGGGGTGTGAACGGAGGGCGGCGGGGCACACGCGGGGACGGCGCTCCCGGCCGTGCGGCGGGAGGAGGATGAACGCGCCGAAAGCCGACGGGAAAGCGGCCCGAAACCTTCCTTCGGGCTTGCGCAACCATGCCGGGCGGCAAGCTGTCTGAGAGAAGACTGAAGGAACACGCTTCATGGGACGCGGGAGAACCGGAACCAGGGGGACGACCATGCTCAGGACATCCGCCCTACGCGCGGGATGCGCCGCGGTCGCCGTGCTCGCGGTGAGTACGGGCTGTACGGTGCCGGCCGACGGCGGCGGCGCGGCGGGCGACGGGAAGCCGGGCGGGAGCGCGGTGGGGGCACCCACCACTCCGACGAGCGAGCCGGCGGCGCCCTCGCCCACGGAGTCCGCGGAGCCGTCGGTACGGCCGGCCGCCGACCGTACGACACCGCCCCCGTCGCCCGAGCCCACGCCGAGCGAGTCCACGCCCTCGTGGTCGCCGTCGCCGGAGCCCTCCGAGACTTCCGAGGCGCCGGACCCGAAGCCCGAACCGCTGATGGAGAGCGGCGACGAGAGCGGCCAGGTGCGCGAACTCCAGGCCAGGCTGCGGCAGATCGGCCACTTCGACCGCAACCCCACGGGCTACTACGGCTCCGTGACCGCGGCGGCCGTCTCGTCGTTCCAGGGCAAGCGGGGCCTGCCCCGTACCGGCGAGACGGACATCCTCACCTGGCAGAAACTGCTGGACAGGACGGACGAGCCGACCCGCGACGAACTGTTCCCGCCCACCACCAGGCCGGTCGCCGCCCCCGACCCGCGCTGTCTGAAGGGCCGGGTGATGTGCATCAGCAAGAAGAGCCGCACCTTGGCGTGGATGGTCGACGGCAAGATGCGCTCCGCGATGGACGTCCGCTTCGGCTCCGAGTACACCCCGACCCGCGAGGGCACCTTCTCGGTCGGCTGGAAGTCCCGCGACCATGTCTCGACGATCTACGACACCCCGATGCCGTACGCCATGTTCTTCAGCGGCGGCCAAGCGGTCCACTACTCCGCGGACTTCGCGGCCAAGGGCTACGAGGGCGCGTCGCACGGCTGCGTCAACGTCCGCGACAAGACAAAGATCGCAACCCTGTTCAACGAGGTCCGCACGGGCGACAAGGTCGTCATCTACTGGTGAGACCCGGCGTGGTGGCGAGTGGCGCGGGCGGGACCGGGGGAACGTGTCCCGCCCGCGCCGGTGCGCTGAGCCGTAGGTACGGGGGGAACCCCGGCTCGATGCGCGGCCGATGACCAGTCGGCTTACTCCTAACTGCGCCAGCGCCCGGAAAAACGTCACACCTTAATGGGCGTGGAGGCATAACGGCTGGTCAGGAGGGTATGAGAAAAGATTCCGTGGAGCCCGGGTGAGGATTCGGGGCAGGGTCCTGGTGGGGGTTCCTGGGGGTTTCCGACGGTACGGGGGGCGCGTCCGGGGTGGGGGTGGGGGACGGGGAGACGTACGGGGAAGGGTCGCCCAGGGTGGGGCCCTCCGGCGGGCCGTCACCGTTGCCGCCGCCGTCGTCCTTGCCGCCCGCGCCAACGCCAACGCCCCCGTCGGCGTCGCCGTTCCGTATCGAGCCGTCGCCGTTGCCATCGTTGTCGCCCGGGCCGCCCTTGTTCCCGTCGCCGGCGCGGCCGGCGCGGCCGTCCAGCAGGCGGGCGCAGAAGCGTTCGGCTTCCTGGGGGCCCTCGGCCGCGGCCTCCAGGACCTGTCTGCGCGCCTCGTCGATCGTGCCGCTGCGCAGATCGCGGCAGGCGTCGAGCGTCTTGCGGTAGAAGGCCGAGGCCTTGTCGCCGGACGCGGCGGTGAACGAACGCTCGTCCCCGCCCTGTCCGTCCTGTCCGCCGCCCCCGGAGTGGGCGGCGTGCTCGCGCGCCCCCTTGGTGGCCGCGCCCGCTGCGGCCTCCGCGCCGTCCTCCGACGACGGGTGCGGCGCGGGCTGCTCCTGGCCGTCCGCACTCGGGCCGCCCGACGGCACGCCCGTACCCCGGGCATCGGCCGGGGAGTTGGAGACGAACGGCCGTGGAGTGACCAGCGACGAAATCGAGTTGGCGGGTACGGGGTTCTCCTCACCGGCGAACAGCGGCGGCATCACGCCCGCCCCCGCCGCGACCGCGATCCCGCCCAGCGCGCAGCCCGCGACCGCCACGGCGAATCCCCTCCGTACCGGCCGGCCGGTCCGTGACCGTGACACGGCATGGGGCGCGAGGGCCAGCCGTACCGTGCCGAGCACGCCGTCGGCGGCGCCCGGCGCGCTCGCCGAGCCCTCCCCCGCCGCCCCCGCACGGCGGAAAGCGGCCAGGGCGGCGGCCTCCCCGGGAAGTTCTGTGCCGTTTGCGTACGCGATGGCGGCGATGTCCCGCAAGGCTCCGGCAAGCCGTTCGGATCCGGCCAGGACATCCTTGTCCATGGCCTCCACGGGCTCACCTCGCAGCAATCTCTCCGCCGCGTCCTTGTCGAGCCACGCGTCACGCTCGTCGGCCATCACATGTCCTTCTGCGTCCGCAGGCGCGAATGCGTCACACCCGCGGACGCCGCGACCTCCGGTCGAGCGGTGCGCTGCTGCGGTACGACGCCGAAGCCGCCGCCATGACCTGCGGCGGCGTGTCCCGTACCCCGGCCCGTGCCCGGTTCCCGCAGGGTCCCGGACGAGCCGCCCGCACCCCGCGCCGGGGTGCCGTCACCGGAGTAAGCGTTTTCCCGAGAGCCGTCGGCACCATCGGCGTTATCGGGATAACCAGGACACTCCTCGTCGGAGTCGAGCATTTCCGCGAGCCGCTTCAGTCCGCGGTGCGCGGCCGTCCGTACCGCGCCCGGACGCTTCCCCAGGGTGCGCGCCGCGCTCTTCGCGTCGAGGCCGACCACCACCCGCAGGACCACCGCCTCGGCCTGATCCTGCGGCAGCCGCGCTATCAGCGCCATCGTGCGGTCGGTGGCGAGCGCCTCCATCGCCTCGTCCGCGGTGTCCGACTCGGCGGGCTGGCCGGTCAGCTCGGTCTCGTCGGCGCCTATCGCGGGGCGTCTGCCGCGCATCCGGATGTGGTCGAGCGCGCGGTTGCGGGCGATCCGGGCGGCCCAGCCGCGGAACCGGTCGGCGTCGCCGGTGAAGCGGGCGAGGTCGCGGGCGATCTGGAGCCATGCCTCGGAGGCCACGTCCTCGGCGTCCGGCTCGCCGACGAGTGTCCGTAGATAGCCGAGCAGCCGCGGGTGCACGGCGCGGTACACAGTACGGAAGGCGTCCTCGTCCCCGTCCTGTGCCGCGAGCACCGCGGCGGTCAGCTCCGCGTCGTCCCCCAGCACTCCCACAACCTGTCCTGAAATCGCGGCTGGTCACTGCCGCGCAGCCCCACGCGTTCCTGAACGCTACGGCTTTCCCGCCCCCGCGTCCATGACTTGTACAACCTGCAACAACTTACTGACGTTATGCGGTGTGACAGAAAACGCATCCACGGCGCTGTCATGAGTACGGGGCCGTGCTGCGGCTCCGCGGACGGCGACCGGGGCCTCTCCTGTGGGGGGTGGCGGCCCCGGTCGTCCTCCCAAACACTTCCGGTGCGACCCGGCTCGTACGGGTCGCCGGACGACGGGACCGCGGCCCCGGCCCCACACCGTCAGCTCCGCGCTCTCGCCCGCCGGGAGACCACCGCGCGCAGCACCCGCTGCCCCTCGGTCGACAGATCCATGACCTGGCGCACGCCGGCGGCTCCGGCGCCGCCGCCCGGCTCGGCGAGGATCTCCAGAATCCTTATCTGGCGCCGGAGTTCACCGGCGACCAGCGGACCGACACCGTCCGTGCCCTCCGCGCCGTCGACGGCGTCCGCCACCACGGCGGTGTCCTCGCGGGCCCGGGCCAGCCGCTCGACGGCCTCGGGGCTGCCGCCCTCGCCGGCCGAGTCGAACCGGTGGTGGATGTCCAGCGCGGCGAGGGAGCAGGCGTCGGCCCAGTCGCGCAGCGGCCCGGCCGCCCACTCCGCGGGCGCGGCACCGAGCATGGACCGTACGAGTGCGGCGGCCTCGTCGACCGACACCTCGGCGGCCTCGGCGAAAGCCTCCGCCTCGATGGCCGCGTCCAGGGCCCGCGTCGACGCCTCCAGCCGCCCCGGCCAGTCGCGCTCGCCGGCCACGACACCGGCCCACAGCGGGCGCAGCACCTCGGTGTCCTCCACGAGCAGCGGAAGACAGCGGTCCAGGCAGGCGAGTCCACTCGCGGCCAACCCGCGCTCATCCGCTTGTGCGATCAGCTTCACCAGGCTCATTCACGTCTCCCGTCGCGGACGCAGTACTGAGTACTGACCACTCACTACTGCGCCGGGCGGCTGGAATCCGTCACTTGATCACCGCGCGTAGATCACCCGCTACGGGCCCCCGGAGCACCGATATGCACCTGAAGTCCGGTACGCACCTGATTCCAGGCACATCGAGACATCGGGCGACGGTGCCGCGCCGAATGATTCCGGCCGCCGCGCCAGCCGTAATTGACGCGGCGTCATATCCGTACGCACGGGGGCCGGTCAGGCCGGGCCGCCCACCTTCGCGGCGAGCGCCGTGAACCCGCTCCAGTTCAGCGACGGCTTCGCCGGGTTCCACACCTTCTGCGCGACCGCGGCCAGCGGCAGCCGGATCCCCCGCGCCACCTCGTCCTGGGTCTGGGCGTTGGGGAAGTCGCCCCAGACCGCGAGGCGCCCGCCGAGGATCTGCTTCGAATACTTCTGGTCGACCGGCTTCGTCCCGCGCAGCACCAGCGGGGTCCACTGCTCGTAGATCCGCTGCCCGGTCGGATAGACGAAGTTGTTGGGCTGGCCGAGCACGTAGTACAGGTACTCGTCGTTGAGGTTCACCAGCGGGCGCCCCTCGTCGAGATACTCCACCGGCGGGCGCGCCCCGGTCTCCCGGCCCGTCCAGTACTCGATCTCAAGGTTCTTGTCGGCCTGGACGACCCCGTCCCGGAAGACCCCGTCGTTCCAGACCTTGGGGGTGCGCTTGAACGGGCGCAGCGCCGCGGCCCGGTCGTTCGTCCAGGCCGTCGTCAGGTCCTGGATCCGGCCCTTGTCGCCGTACTTCTTGACCGCCAGCTCGGCCAGTCTCGGATACGAGGCCTCGGGGTCGGAGACCACCAGCGCCTGGTACTCGTCGCCGCCGAGATGCCAGTAGCGGCCCTTGAAGAGCCCGGCGAACTCGCGCAGCAGCTCGTCGACGAGCTTCGCCGACGCGGGCTGCGAGATGTCGATCGCGCCCTTCGTCGGCACGCCGTCGGCGTTGCGGAGCTGGAGCGAGGGGTAGACGGCGAGCACCGCGCCGAGATGTCCCGGGGAGTCGATCTCCGGGACGACCGTGATGTGGAGCTGGTCGGCGAGGGCCAGGATCCGGCGGACCTCGGCCTTGGAGAGATGCTGCTTGGAGACGATCTCGGGGTGGGTGGTGGACTCGATACGGAAACCCTGGTCGTCCGAGAAGTGCAGCCCGAGCATATTGAGCTTGAGGTCCGCCATCTCGCGCAGCCGGTCCTCTATCCAGCCGGGGGTGTAGTACTTGCGCGCGATGTCGAGGTTGAGGCCGCGCTGCGGACGGTCGGGAACTTCCCGTACGACACCCTCCGGCATCTTGCCGTCCGCGCGCAGCGACTGCTTCAGGGTGCGGGTGCCGTAGAACACCCCTGCCTCGTCGGGCCCGTTGATCCGCACCCGGCCGCCGCTGGTGGTCAGGGTGTACGACTCGGCCACACCGCCGCCGGAGACCGCCAGCTCCACATCGCCCGCGCGGGCCGCGGCCGTACCGCGATAGGCGATCTTCAACTCCTTCGCGAGGAGTTTCCCTTCGTCGGCCAGGCCCTCGCTGCCGCGCGCTATCACGACCCCGCTGCCGGAGGCGGGCTTCCAGCCGGGGCCGCGTGCGGCCTCGTGCCTCCGCACGGAGGGGATGGTGTGGGGCGCCGAGGAGAGCCGGTACGTCGGCGAGGGCGACGGCGCCGCGGCCTCCGCCGCGGCCGAGGCGGACAGGGACTTCGACTCGTCCGGCGAACCCCCGCCCCCGGAGCCGCACGCCGACATCGAAGCGGCGGCGGCCATCGCGACCACCGCGCCGACGGTACGAGTGGCCACCGCACCAGCGGTACGAGTCGTACGAGTCGCCACCGCACCACCGGTCCGCGTTCGCCGGGATATTCGCATCACTCCGAAACCTCCAGAAGCGGGCCGTGTGCGCCTCCGAAGGTCGAAAGCGTGGCGCACTTACGGCGAAGGTCCCATGCCGCCGTCCATCCCGCGCGGTGAAACTCTCCCATCCGGGTGAAAATCGCGCATCCGTCGGACGTACCCCCCGGCGCGTCGATAGCGTTACGGCGCATCCGTCCCTCCCGCCGCAACCGTCCCACCGGGCCGGGCCGCCAGGCCCGCCGGACGTCTCAACCGCCGCACCCCGCCGGACGTCTGTCCCAGTGCCCGGCCCCCGCACCACCGCCCACTCCGCCCCTCCCACCGTCGCCGCACCGCCGCCCCCGCCGCCCTCCGAACCACCGAGCCCGCACCGCGCCACCGAGCCCGCACCGCACCGCCGCTGTCCTGCCGCCGTCCCGCCGCCCCGCCGCGTTCGAGGAGCCCACGCTGTCCAGCGCATCCCACGCCGGCCACCCGAACGGCCTCCACCGTTTCAACACCGCCGCGCCACTCGCCGCCGAAGCCGCGCTGCTCACCTGCTGCGGCAGCCGCCGCTGGGCGCAGCGGGTCGCCGCGCACCGCCCGTACCCCGATCTCGACGCCCTGCTCGCCGCCGCCGACGAGGCCAGCTACGACCTCTCGCAGTCCGACCTCACCGAGGCACTCGCCGACGAGTCGTCCTCGGGGCCGCCGCACAGCGCCCCGCCCGCCGCCCGTACCGCCCTGCGCGCCGCGCACGCCGCGTACGAGAGCAGCTTCGGGCACGCCTTTGTGATCAGCCTCGACGGGCACCGGCCCGAGGAGCATCTCGACGAGGTGCTCGCGGACATCCACGCCCGGCTCTCCCACGAGCCCGACCACGAGCGGGCCGTCGCCGCCGACGAGCTGCGCCGCCTCGCCCGTGCCCGGCTCGCCCGGCTCGTCGCTCCGTACGCGTACGAGGCCGACGCGCCCAGATATCATGAAACAAGCCATAACGGGCTCAGGGACACCCGCCCCGTGGGCCACTCGGGGTGCGGGCCCTGGGGCTCAGGGCATCCGGACAGGCCCGATAGCCCGTCCGTGGCTGTTTGATTGCCTGTTTGATCACACCTATGGGCCCCCGGGCGGAGGAACCCGCCGCTCGTGGCTACCATGGCCAGGGCCGGTGGACCGTACCCGGCCGGGCGCGACCGACACCACTGTGCTTATTGAGTAGAAGATGGCGGCCGGCTCCCCGATCACCGCTCCCGGAGGGTTTTTCCGTGCCGGCTGGAACGCTGTACCGCGGCCGGGAAGGAATGTGGTCCTGGGTGGCTCATCGAGTCACCGGCGTCCTCATCTTCTTCTTCCTGTTCGTACACGTGCTGGACACCGCTCTCGTCCGTGTTTCCCCCGAGGCCTACGACGATGTCGTAGCGACCTACAAGAACCCGGTCGTCGCACTGCTCGAGTACGGCCTTGTGGCCGCCATCCTCTTCCACGCGCTCAACGGCCTGCGCGTCATCGCCGTGGACTTCTGGTCCAAGGGCCCGCGCTACCAGAAGCAGATGCTCTGGACCGCCGTGGGCATCTGGATCGTCCTGATGGTGGGCGCCCTCTACCCCGTGCTCGGCCACGCCGCGCGCCAAGTCTTCGGGAGCTGAGAGTCCGCCCATGTCTACGAACAACACCGTCGCCGAGACGACGACCGCGATCGGTCCGGTCGAGGGCGAGAGCCTGTACGACGCCGATTTCCCGGCGCCCCTCATCGAGGCCCCGCGCAAGCGGACCGCCAAGACCCCGAAGTCGACGCGCGGCAACTTCGAGATGGCCGCCTGGCTCTTCATGCGGCTCTCCGGTGTCGTCCTGGTCGTACTGGTCATCGGCCATCTGATCATCCAGCTCGTACTGGACGGCGGAGTGTCCAAGATCGGCTTCGCCTTTGTGGCCGGCCGCTGGGCCTCGCCGTTCTGGCAGGTGTGGGATCTGCTGATGCTGTGGCTGGCGATGCTGCACGGCGGCAACGGTCTCCGTACGGTCATCAACGACTACGCGGAGCGTGCCACGACACGCCTGTGGCTCAAGGGCCTGCTGTACACCGCCACGGTGTTCACCATCCTTCTCGGCTCGCTGGTGATCTTCACCTTCGACCCGAACATCCGCTAAAGCCGGGGCTGACGAGACTCTCATGAAGATCCACAAGTACGACACCGTCATCGTCGGCGCCGGTGGCGCCGGTATGCGCGCGGCCATCGAGTCGACCAAGCGCAGCCGTACCGCGGTGCTGACCAAGCTCTACCCGACCCGGTCCCACACGGGCGCCGCGCAGGGCGGCATGGCCGCCGCGCTGGCCAACGTGGAGGAGGACAACTGGGAGTGGCACACCTTCGACACGGTCAAGGGCGGTGACTACCTGGTCGACCAGGACGCCGCCGAGATCCTGGCGAAGGAGGCCATCGACGCGGTCCTCGACCTGGAGAAGATGGGCCTGCCGTTCAACCGGACCCCGGACGGCACCATCGACCAGCGCCGCTTCGGCGGCCACTCCCGCAACCACGGCGAGGCCCCGGTCCGCCGGTCCTGCTACGCGGCGGACCGTACCGGCCACATGATCCTCCAGACGCTGTACCAGAACTGCGTCAAGGAGGGCGTGGAGTTCTTCAACGAGTTCTACGTCCTCGACCAGCTCATCACCGAGGTGGACGGCGTCAAGAAGTCCGCGGGCGTGGTCGCGTACGAGCTGGCCACCGGCGAGATCCATGTGTTCCAGGCGAAGTCGGTGATCTACGCCTCCGGCGGCACCGGCAAGTTCTTCAAGGTGACCTCGAACGCGCACACGCTGACCGGGGACGGGCAGGCCGCCTGCTTCCGGCGCGGACTGCCGCTGGAGGACATGGAGTTCTTCCAGTTCCACCCGACGGGCATCTGGCGCATGGGCATCCTGCTCACCGAGGGCGCCCGCGGCGAGGGCGGCATCCTCCGCAACAAGAACGGCGAGCGCTTCATGGAGAAGTACGCGCCCGTCATGAAGGACCTCGCCTCGCGCGATGTCGTCTCCCGGTCCATCTACACGGAGATCCGCGAGGGCCGCGGCTGCGGTCCCGAGGGCGACCATGTCTATCTGGACCTGACCCACCTGCCGCCGGAGCAGCTCGACGCCAAGCTGCCCGACATCACCGAGTTCGCGCGGACCTATCTGGGCATCGAGCCGTACACCGACCCGATCCCGATCCAGCCGACCGCGCACTACGCCATGGGCGGCATCCCGACCAATGTCGAGGGCGAGGTCCTCGCCGACAACACGACGGTCGTGCCGGGGCTGTACGCGGCCGGCGAGGTGGCCTGCGTATCGGTGCACGGCGCCAACCGGCTGGGCACCAACTCGCTGCTGGACATCAATGTGTTCGGCCGCAGGTCCGGTATCGCCGCCGCCGAGTACGCCGCGAAGCACGACTACGTCGAGCTGCCCGAGAACCCGGCCGAGCGGGTCGAGGCCCAGGTCGAGCGGCTGCGCGCGTCCACCGGCAAGGAGCGGGTCGCCGCGCTGCGCCAGGAGCTCCAGGAGTGCATGGACGCCAATGTGATGGTGTTCCGCACGGAGCAGACGATCAAGACCGCGGTCGAGAAGATCGGCGAGCTGCGCGAGCGCTATCTGAACGTGTCCGTCCAGGACAAGGGCCGGCGCTTCAACACGGACCTGCTGGAGGCGATCGAGCTGGGCAATCTGCTCGATCTGGCCGAGGTGATGGCCGTGTCCGCGCTCGCCCGCAAGGAGTCCCGCGGCGGTCACTACCGCGAGGACTACCCCAACCGTGACGACGTGAACTTCATGCGCCACACCATGGCGTACCGCGAGGTCGGCGACGACGGCAACGAGTCCATCCGTCTCGACTACAAGCCGGTCGTCCAGACCCGCTACCAGCCGATGGAGCGTAAGTACTGATGGCTACCCCCGTACTGGACAAGGTCGAGGCGGAGTCCGCCGCCTCCCCGTACATCACGGTCACGTTCCGGATCCGCCGGTTCAACCCCGAGGTCTCGGACGAGGCCCAGTGGCAGGACTTCCGGATCGACATCGACCCCAAGGAGCGGGTGCTCGACGGCCTCCACAAGATCAAGTGGGAGCTGGACGGCTCGCTCACCTTCCGGCGCTCCTGCGCGCACGGCATCTGCGGCTCGGACGCGATGCGGATCAACGGGCGCAACCGGCTGGCGTGCAAGACGCTGATCAAGGACATCAATCCGTCGAAGCCGATCACGGTCGAGCCCATAAAGGGACTCACGGTCCAGAAGGACCTGATCGTGGACATGGAGCCGTTCTTCCAGGCGTACCGCGACGTGATGCCGTTCCTGGTCACCAGCGGCAACGAGCCGACGCGGGAGCGCCTCCAGTCCGCCGGGGACCGTGAGCGCTTCGACGACACCACCAAGTGCATTCTGTGCGCGGCGTGCACCTCGTCCTGCCCGGTCTTCTGGAACGACGGCCAGTACTTCGGCCCGGCGGCGATCGTGAACGCGCACCGCTTCATCTTCGACTCGCGCGACGAGGCGGCGGAGCAGCGGCTGGAGATCCTCAACGACAAGGACGGCGTGTGGCGTTGCCGTACGACGTTCAACTGCACGGACGCATGTCCGCGCGGTATCGAGGTGACCAAGGCGATCCAGGAGGTCAAGCGGGCGCTGATCACGCGCCGCTTCTGACCGTACGGCCGTAAGTCCCGCCGGACGACCGTACGTCCGGCGGGATCCCGGCACAGCGCTCCAAGGGCCCGTTTCTGTAGGCAAGTCCATACAGAAGCGGGCCCTTCGTGTGCCAGGATCGGAGGCGTATCCGGGATCACGGGAAGCGGGGAGAGATGAGCGAGCCGAATCCGTACGCGGACGGGGAGTACCAGTGGGGGCCGCCGCAGCAACCGGGTCCCGGGCCGGGAGCGACGCCGGCGCCGGGCACACCCGAGTACGACTTCCCCAATCCGACGCTCATCGCCGGCCCGCAGGGCGCGACTCCGACACCGGCCCCCGGCTACGGCTACCCCGTCCCCGGAGCCACCCCCGCGCCGGGCTACGGCTATCCGTCAGGCGCCCCGTATCCCTCACCGATGGGCGGCGGCGCACCGCTGGTGTCGATGGGCGACATCACCGTGCTGAGCGACTCGATCGTGACCCCGTCGGGCACGCTGCCGCTGAAGGGCGCGGTGTGGAACGCCACGGACCTGTCCCGTACGGAGGAGAAGATCCCGGCGTATGCCATCGTGCTGGCGATCGTCTTCTTCCTCTTCTGCCTGGTCGGTCTGCTCTTCCTGCTGATGAAGGAGAAGACGACGACGGGCTTCATCCAGGTCTCGGTGACCAGCGGCGGCAAGCATCACTCGACGATGATCCCGGCGACCAATCCGTCCGCCTTCCACGCGGTCATGGGCCAGATCAACTACGCCCGTTCACTGAGCACCATGTGATGGGCGCCGGATGATCAGCGCCAAGTGACCGACACAGTTCGACCATCGCGCCCGGCGCCGGGGACTCCCCGGCGCCGGACGCGTTTTGACCGCCCTCCGCCGCCGGACGCGGCTCCCCGCGACGGGGCGTGCGAGGTGCCCGGCGGATCGCACTAGGCTCGGACGGGTGAAGGACGAGAACGCCGTGAAGGATCCGCAGCGGGACGGGAGGACCGCCAGGGCGGTCAGGACCGCCCGGTCCCCGGCCCCCAAGAGCGAACAGACCCGCACGCTCATCCTCGAAACCGCGCTGCGGCTCTTCCAGGAGCGCGGTTACGACAGGACGACGATGCGGGCCATCGCCCAGGACGCCGGGGTCTCCGTCGGGAACGCGTACTACTACTTCTCGTCCAAGGAACACCTCGTCCAGGGCTTCTACGACCGGATCGCAGCCGAACACCGGGTGGCGGTCCGGCCGGTCCTGGACCGGGAGACCGATCTCGAAGCACGGATGGCGGGCGTGCTGAAGGTCTGGCTCGACATCGCCGCGCCGTACCACGAGTTCGCCGCGCAGTTCTTCAAGAACGCGGCGGACCCGGAGAGCCCGCTGAGCCCCTTCTCCCCCGAGTCGGAGCACGCCAGGGACGCGGCCATCGCCGTCCACCGCGAGGCACTGGCCGGGTCCACGGCGAAGGTCGCCGACGAACTGACCGGCATACTCCCCGAGTTGATGTGGCTCTCGCAGATGGGCCTGGTCCTGTACTGGGTCTTCGACCGCTCCGAGAACAGCACCCGCAGCCGCCGCCTGGCCGAACGCGGCGCCCGCCTGACCGCCCGCGGCGTCGCGCTCTCCCGCTTCCGCGTACTGCGTCCGCTCGTACGCGAAGTCCACGAACTCTTCACGGACTTCCTCCCGGGCATGGCGGAGGCGGCGGCGTCGCGCGCGGCTTCCCGGACGGCTTCACCGAAGACCGATTGAGCGTCCGGGGCCCGCCTGACAGAATCAAGTCCGGGCTGTCATGTGCGTGCACCGCTCTGCGGGATCAGGCATTGGGCGAGGCTTCGACAAGAAGTTCCGCCCAGACACGCTTTCCCCAGCAATACACATCGGTGTCCCATCGGCAGGCGTGAGCCTCGATCAGGAGCATTCCGCGGCCTGCCTCCGCGTCACTGCTGGGTTTACGGACGACAGGTGTCGCCCGTGAGCTGTCGCTGACAGTGATACGTACGTGGTCATCGGAGTTGCGGCTGATGCTCACACGCATGGTGGAGCAGCCGCTGTGCAGGACTGCGTTGGCGACGAGTTCGGAAATGATCAGCTCCCCGGCGTCGACAAGATTGCTGAGCCCCCAGGTGTTGAGGGCCGTACGAACGAGCCTGCGAGCACGGCGCGCGGACGCGTCCTCACAAGGCAGTGCCTCGCTGTAGGCCGGGACGTCGATTGCGGCAGATCTTGGTGCGGTCATGGTTGGGCGGTCTTCCCTCCGAAGGTGCAAGGTCAGCCGCAACTCGCTCCGGCTTCGGCCAGTTCTTCATGCTGACAATGTCCAGGAAACCGCTGAATACGGGCACTCTCCACTGCATCCCTGCGGCAGGCTTGATGCAGAAGCGTGCGCAGTGTGCACCGCCACGATGACCGGCGGAGCACGGAAAGGGGCTTCGGGTGGGCCTTGCCGAGAGGCGGAAAGCACTGGGCTACAGCCAGGAAGGACTCGCGCAGGTCCTTGGTGTCGACCGGACCACAGTGGGCCGCTGGGAGACCGGAAGGACCTGCATCCAGCCCCCGTTACGCCCCAAATACGCAGAGGCGCTGCAACTCGGTCTCGCCGAACTCGATGCCCTGATGGTCCAGCCCGCAACCACGCCTCAAGAGGCCGTAAGGTCGTCCTCGGGCGACCGCTACGGCTCAAGGAACCGCCACGGTTCAGGGGACAGGGACGACGTGATTCGACGCGAGTTCTTACGCGCGCTTGCCGTTGCAGGGGCTTTGGCCGGCCTGCCGTCCGCAGAGACGGACAACTTCGTGGAGGGCGTGCAGCGCCAGGGTTCCGATGACTTCACCCGTATGAACGGGCATCTGTGGCAGGTGTACCGGCTCGCCCGCGCCAAAGCTTCCGTCCACCCGATCGTTCGCGATCAGCTCGCGGTACTCACCGAGACCCTTGGCCACCGTTCGCATACGGAGGCGCGGGCGCTCTGCGGCGCCGCAGGCGACATCTTCCAGCTCGCTGGTGAGCTGGCGTTCGATGACAATCGCTATACGGACGCGGCGGCTTCGTACCTGCTCGCCGCGTCCGCCAGCAAAGAGGCCGGATCGTACGACCTCTGGGCCTGCGCCCTCATCCGTCACGCCTACGTCGATGTGCACGAACAGCGCTACCAGGAGGCCGCGGGCGTCCTGTCGGCCGCTGAGCGGATCGCCCGGCGCGGAGACAGCTCGCTCTCGACGCGGCATTGGGTTGCCGCGGTGCAGGCCGAGGCATTCGCGGGACTCGGCGATCTAGAAGCGTGCGAACGCGCGCTGGACCAGGCCGAGAAGGTCGTACACCTGGCCGGGTCAACGCAGAGCGTGGGATGGCTCCGCTTCGACGGCTCGCGCCTCGCGGAGGAACGTGGAGCACGGTACGTGCAGCTCGGTCGGCTCGACCTTGCCGAGCGGACCCTCCGGAGCGCTCTTGGACAAACAGCCCTCGCGGAGGGCCAGTCGTTTCGACGGCGGGGTGTCGTCCTCGCCAATCTGGCAGCCATCGGCGTCAAACGTGAGGATCCGGAGCAAGTCGTCTCCTATGGCCGCCAGGCAGTTCATCTCGCACGAGAATCTTCATCGGGCTACGTCGTCCGTAGACTCCAGGCCCTGCGCTCCGGCTTCGGCAACCTCGCGCACGATGTGCGTGTTGCCGAGCTGGAGGAGGAGATCGACGCGCTGAGCGCAACTCACCGAGAGGGGTAAGCATGTCGCAGACGGAGGGCGCGCGGCTGTTCCGTGAGACGTGGATCGCGGGCGTACGTGAGCATTTTCCCGGCGAGCCCAAGCCCGGCTATGTGACCCCGTGGGAGGACACCCCGGAGTGGGAGCGTGAGGCGGCCGGTGCCGTCTTCGAGCAGGTGCGTCAGTTCCTTGTCCTGAGCGGTGGCCATGCTTCGCGTCTCACGCGTGAGCAGAAGAGCCGCTTCGTCGCCACCTGCTGGACGGCTCAGATGTTCCGGCATTTCGAGAATCCGAAGCCTGGTTACATCGCGGACTGGCCCGACCTGCCGGACTGGCAGAAGGAGACGGACTCGGACATCTTCGAGGCCATTGAGAAGTCCTTGCACTGACCCGGACCCCGCGGCACGGAGGCGGGGTCCGATACGGCCTGGCGTCCGCGCACCGACCGGCGTGCGTTCTCAGTTGGTGGCGGTCGCCGGGGTTTCCGGGAGGGTCAGGTCGTGGACCACGGGCTCCTCGGGGATGTCGATGCGGTGGGTCCCGGGTTCGTGGCCGGGGGAGGCCGCCAGGAGGACGTACGGGCCCGGGGCCGGGGCCGCGAGGATGTAGGAGCCGTCGGCCAGGGACTCGACCCGGTCCAGCGGGCGGCCCGCCGGGGTGAGCAGGGTGAGGGTCGCGGAGCCGACCGGTTCGCCCTCGGGCGACCGTACGAAACCGTGCACCGCCGTCACATGGACCGGGCGGGCGGAGGGCCGCCGGGCGGGCTCGGGCCTCTCCTCGCGCGGCTCCGCCGCCGGGCGGGAAAGCCGTCTGTCCAGCCAGGCCGTCAGCCGCGCCGTCCCCTTGTACCGGTAGCACCGGCTCGCCCATGCCTCCACGATGTCCGCCCTTCTCCCGGTCCCCCGGGCCGTCCCCTCTGGTCCGATCCCAGAATCCGCCCGCGCACCGGCTCCGCGCGGACCACCGGCCCGACTCACAGGGAACTCCCAAGCAGGGCCCCGGGACCCGGGCCGGACGCGTTGCGGATACTGGGACCATGACGGATGGGGCCACGACGGACGGGGCTGTGACGGACGGGGCCGTGACGGACGGGGAGACGACGGCGGCGGCGACCGTGCTGGTCGTCGAGGACGAGCCGAGCATCGCGGACGTCCTCGCCATCGCCCTGCGCTACCACCGCTTCGAGGTGGTGTCCGCGTCGAGCGTGCGGGAGGCCGCGGAGGCGGTACGGCGCAGACGCCCCGACGCGGCGCTGCTCGATGTGATGCTGCCCGACGGCGACGGCCGCGAGATCGGGCGCCAACTGCGCGCGTCCCACCCCGAGACGGCGGTGGTCTTCCTCACCGCGCGGGACGCGCCCGCGGAGATCGTGGGCGGGCTGGCGCTGGGCGACGACTACATCACCAAGCCGTTCAATGTGGATGAGGTGATCGCCAGGATCCGGGCGGTGCTCCGCCGGACCCGGCCTGCCGACCGGCTGCCGGCCCGCCCGCCGCTGCGGTACGCGGATCTGGAGCTGGACGAGGCGACGTACACCGTACGCAGGGCGGGCCGGGCCGTGGACCTCACGCCCACCGAGTACGCGCTGCTGCGCTTCCTGGTGCGCAACGCCGGTTCGGTGGTGAGCAAGGAGGAGCTGCTGCGGCATGTCTGGCGGTACGAACACGCCGCCGAGTCCACGGTCGTGGAGACGTACATCAGCTATCTGCGGCGCAAACTCGACCCGCTGGGGCCGCCGTTGATCACCACCCGGCGCGGTGTGGGGTACGGCCTGGCGAGCCCGGCGTGAACGGCCCGTACCGCCCGCGCCGTACGTACCGCGCAAGCCCCGCGTACCGCCGGTACCGTACGTACCACCGTCGGCTCCTCCGCAGGATCCGCGCCTGGCGCGCCGGCCGCGGGGACTCGCTGCGGACCCGGCTCACCCTCGTCAATGTGCTGCTGCTCGCCCTGGGCATCACCATCGCGACCGGTGTCAGCCTCTTCGGGCTGCGCCACTATCTCCTCGGCTCGATCGACGCCGAACTGACCGGCTCCCGCGAAGGGTTCCAGCGCACCGGGATCACCGTGAAGCAGATGGAGTCCCTGAGCGCGCTCGCGGCGGTACGGGACATCCTCGCGCCCGGTGCCTCGGGGGCGAGCACGCTGCCCAAGCCCGACACCGTCTTCGTGGCCGTCGACGGCTCGGGCCGGGTGATGTCCCTCATCGGGATTCCGCCGAGCGAGCGCCAGCGGGCGCTGGCCGCGGCGGTCGAGGACCCGGTGGCCGCGGCCCGTCACAGCGCCGCACGCGATGTGGACGTGGACGGCGAGCCGTACCGGATGACGGCCGCCCAGCTCCGCGACGGCTCGGTGGTGCTCCTCGCGAAGTCCACCAAGACCGTGCACAAGAGCCTCCAGCGCGCGCTCAAGCTGGATCTGGCGTCCGGGACCCTGCTGCTGGTGCTGCTCGCGATGATCACCCTGATGGGTGCGAGCCGCACACTGCGCCCGCTGGAGGACATGGTGGAGACCGCGTCCGCCATCGCCGAGGGCGATCTGACCCGGCGGATACCGGGCCGCCACGACAGTGTCGCGGAGACCGAACAGCTCCGCCTCGCGCTCAACTCCATGCTCCAGCAGGTCGAGTCGGCGCATATGACGCGGGAGCGCAGCGCGGCCCAGCTCCGCCGGTTCGTCGCGGACGCCTCGCACGAGCTGCGCACCCCGCTCGCCGCAATCCGGGGCTATCTCCAGCTCTACGACCGGGGGATGCTGCGCGGCGCGGCGGAGCGCGAGCGTGCCATGGCCCGGATGAACGCGGAGGCGGACCGGATGGGGCGGCTCGTCGACGAACTCCTGACCCTGGCCCGGCTGGACCAGCGGCCCGAACTGCGGCTGCGGCCGGTGGACCTGTCCAGGCTGGTGCGGGACGCGGCGGACGATCTGCGGGCCCAGCAGCCGGACCGTACGGTCGAGGTGGCGGCGGACGGCACGATGCTGGTCCAGGGCGACGAGTCCGGGCTGCGGCAGGTCATCGGGAATCTGCTGACGAACGTACGGGTGCACACTCCGGTGGCGGCGCCGGTGGCGGTGGAGCTGACCCGCTCGGAGGGCGGTGAGGTACGGCTGCGGATCGCGGACCGGGGCCCCGGAATGGAGGGCGCCGACGCGGACCGTATCTTCGACCGCTTCTTCCGTGTGACGGGCGGAAGCGGTACGGGCGGAAACGGTGCGGGCGCAGGCGGTACGGGCGGAAGAGGTGCGGGCGCAGGCACCGTCGGTACCGGAGGCAGCGGGCTCGGGATGTCCATCGTGCAGGCGGTGGTGGCCTCGCACGGCGGCGAGGTCGCGGTGGAGACCGCACCGGGCGCGGGCCTGGCGGTCACGGTGACGTTGCCACTGCCACTGCCACTGCCGCTGCCGCGCTCGTCACCGTGACCGTCGTAGCCGTACCAGCCGCACCGACCGTGAAGTCCAGGCCTCGCAGCGACGGTTCAGAGCCGGCCCAGCGCCCACAGCCGCCACAGCCCCGTACCGTCCGAGAGGTACTGCGAGCCGGTGATGTCCTCGGTGCTGAGGACGTAGTTCTTCTTCTGCCACAGCGGCAGCACCGGCACATCCTGCGCGACCACCCGCTGGAGGGTCTTGAAGTCCGCCGACGCGCGGGCCCGTTCGCTGTACTGCTGCGTGGACTCGATCAACTGGTCGACGCGCTCGCTGGAGTAGCCGTTGTGCAGGGTCGAGTCGCGGCCGACCAGCGGCTGCACGAAGTTGTCGGGGTCCGGGAAGTCCGGCAGCCAGCTCACGCAGTACGCGTCGAACTGCCCCGCGGAGTAGCCCTTCTGGAACTCCGTCCACTCGCGCTCGACGGTCCTCACCCGGAACAGCCCGGTGGCTTCGAGCTGTCTGCGCAGCTCCGCCGCCTCTTGCGCGGCCGAACCGCCCTGCGCGTACGCGAGCGTGAACCGTACGGGCGTCTCCACCCCCGCGTCCGAGAGAAGCTTCTTCGCCCGCTCGCGGTCCGGCTGCGGATAGGAGTCAAAGAAGGGAGTGGTGTGCGAGGTGATGCCCTGCGGGATCAGCGAGTAGAGCGGATCGACGGTCGAGTCGTAGACGTCGGTGGCGATCCCGGCCCGGTCGACGACCGCGGCGACGGCCTTGCGTACCGCGGTGTCGGCCATCGGCGACCCGTCGCGCACATTGAAGACGAGATTGCGGATCGCGGCGCTCTCGGCCTCGTTGACCCGGATGCCGTCCTGGCTCGCGTCCAGTCCCGCGATCAGCTCGGGCGGAAGCTGACGGTGTGTCACATCGACGCTGCGCGCCTTCCAGGCGGCGGCCAGGTCGTCCGAGGTCTTGAAGTAGCGGACATCGACCGGGCCTCCGGTCTCGACCGCGCCCCGGTACGCGGGGTTGGGCACGAGATGCGCGCGGGCGCCGGGGGTGTACGACGTGAGGAGGTACGGGCCCGAGCCGTCGGCCTCGTCGCCCTGGCGCAGCGCGGTGGCCGGGTAGCGGGTGCGGTCGACGATCGAACCGGCCCCGGTGGCGACCTTCAGCGGGAAGGTGGCGTCCCGCGAACCGAGGTTGAAGGTGACGGTCTGGCCGCGCGCCACCACCGACTTGAGGGTGGTGAACAGGGACTGCGGCCCGACATCCGCCTTGATCGCCAGCACCCGGTCGAAGGAGAACTTCACATCCGCGCCGGTGACCTTGCGCCCGCTCGGGAAGCGCAGATCGTCCCGTACCTCGCAGCGGTAGGCGCGTAGTTCCGTATCGGTGAAGTCGCAGGTGCGCGCTGCGTCGGGAACGGGCGTGATGGAACTGGGTTTGAACGTGAGCAGCGACTGGTAGACATTGCTGAACAGCGCCCAGGATCCCGCGTCGTAGGCGCCCGCCGGATCGAGCGATGTGACGACGTCCGTCGTCCCGACCGTGATCGGTATCCGCTCGGCCCGGCCGGACGGGAGCAGTTGCCAGCCGCCCACCCCGGCAGCCGCCAGCACCAGACAAATGACCAGTATCCGCAGACGTACAGTCCGCATGCCGCGCCCCTCTGCCACGCCCACCCCTGACCGTGATGGCGCTCACCCAACCACAAGCGAAAGACCTGTGGAAGGGAAATACCGGCTCCCGCGGGCAACAGTCGGATTACCGTCACGTAAGCCGGAAAAAGGGGCATGGGAGGAGGCCGGGGCCGGCCTCCTCCCATGCCCCTTCCGGTGCTCCTTGAGCGCGTTACGCCTGGCGCGAGGCGAGCTGTACGAGGGTGATGTCGGAGGGGGCGCCGACGCGGACCGGCGGGCCCCAGGCGCCCGCGCCGCGCGTGACATAGAGCTGGGTGTCGCCGTACCGCTCCAGGCCCGCCACGGTCGGATTGGCCAGTTCTGCCAGGTAGTTGCCGGGCCAGAGCTGGCCGCCGTGGGTGTGCCCGGAGAGCTGGAGGTCGACCCCCTGGCTCACGGCGTCGTCGATGACGACGGGCTGGTGGGCGAGGAGTACGGAGGTTCTCGTCCGGTCGCGGTCGCCGAGCGCCTTGGCGAAGTCGGGGCCCGAGCCCTCGCTCTCCCCGGCGACATCGTTGACCCCGGCGAGATCGAAGCCGGGGATCTCCACGCGCTCGTTCTCCAGGGGCCGCAGCCCCAGCTCGCGTACATGGTCGACCCAGGCGGCGGCGCCCGAGAAGTACTCGTGGTTGCCGGTGACGAAGAACGCGCCGTGCGGTGCCTCCAGGCCCGCGAGCGGCTCGGCGGCGGGCCCGAGATCCTCGACGCTGCCGTCGACCAGGTCGCCGACGACGGCGATCAGATCCGGCCGGGCGGAGTTGATCGTGTCGACGATGCGCTGGGTGTGGGCGCGGCCCAGGATCGGGCCGAGGTGGATGTCGCTGACGACGGCGATACGGAAACCGTGCGCGGACCGCGGCAGTTTGGCGAGCGGTACGGTGACCCGCTTGAGGCGGGGGCCGCGCAGGACGCCGTAGGTGCCGTAGCCGACGGTGGCGAGGGCGGCGGTCGCCGCGGCGCCGCCGACGATCCGGGAGACGAAGAGCCTGCGGGAGGGTGCGGTGGCGGCGGGCCGGGGCGCCGGACCGTCCGGGCCGGCGTCGCCCTCGGCCAGGGAGCCGCTCGCGGTGGCGGGAGACGCCGTACGGGCCGCCGCGCCGGCGGTGACCAGCGGCTGTGCCGATTCGGCGGTCTCGGCGGTCGCGGCAGTCGCGGATCCGGACGCCTCGCGGTCCCCGCGGTCCGTCAGCCGGCGGACCAGGGGCCGTACCGCCTCACCGACCAGCAGGGCCAGCACCAGATAGAGCAGCAGCGCGAGCCACAAGTAGCCGGGCCATGCCACGATCTGCTGAAGGCGGAACGGAGTCCCGGACCGTCCCACGGCCACCGCGGCGAAGGACAGCAACGGCAGTACGACGATGGCCGCGGTGCCGAGTACGCGAGCCGTACCGCGCCCCTCCGTCGTGTCGCGCACCAGGCGCCGCCACACGTACCAGTGCGCCGCGACGACCAGCGCGACGGCGGCGAGCACCCCCAGAACGACCACGACGACCACGAACGGTCCCCCTATCCCTGTCTGTATGTGTTGTGCGGTCTGTCCGGCCCGGTTGTCCGGCCTCGTTGTCGGGCCGGCTCATTCGGCCGGTTCGCGCCTCAGCGCGCGTACACCACGGAACCCGATCGCGCCCACGGCCGTCCCCAGGAGGAAGGACACGATGGCGAGCAGCAAGTGCACCCAGAAATATCCCGTGGGATCACCGGCGTCATCGAACGCCAGTCCACTCCCGTCCTGCCACAGGTTCTTGACGAAAGTGATCCAGATGAACCAGCTCCACACCCCGAACGCGAGCAGGAACCAGGAGACGGGGCGGCTGAGCTTCATGGATTCAGTATCGCCGCAGCCCGTGGGAGGGCGGCGGCGGGGTACTGAGGCCGCCACGAATTCCACCGCGAAATCCGAACACCTGTCGCCCATACCTTCCGACGGTCCGCCGGACATACGGTCGGACCGCAGCGTGGCGCAAAAGGTTGAGCCGGTCCGGCGGAGGGGGCGGCGGTTCACCCCGCCGGTGTCGGATGCATTGTCGACTCCCTGTACGTTTTCGAACGTGTCTGCTCTGAAAAAGACCGCGCTGACGGTCACCGCTGCCGCGTTGTTGCCGCTTCTGACCGCCGCGCCGGCGTCCGCGACCAGGAAGGCCGAGGGGCCGGACTCCGAGCCCCGGCCGCCCGCCAAGATGTCCACCGTCGGCGGGGCCAGACTCGGCAAGGCGGGCACCCAGGTGGATCTCGGCAAGGGCGCCCCGGTGCTGCCCAAGAAGCTGAGCGGCCGGTCCTGGATCGTCGCGGACGCGGAGACCGGCGACGTACTGGCCTCGCACAACGCCCACTGGCGGCTGGCCCCGGCCTCGACCCTCAAGATGCTCTTCGCGGACACCCTGCTGCCCAAGCTCCCCAAGAACGAGTCGCACAAGGTGAAACCGGCCGAGCTGGAGCCGGTCGGCGAGGGCAGCAGCCTGGTCGGGGTCAAGGAGAACCTCAGCTACACGGTCCACGATCTGTGGCTGGGGGTGTTCCTGCGCTCCGGGAACGACGCGGTCCATGTGCTCGCGGCCATGAACGACGGCGTCAAGAAGACCGTCAAGGACATGCAGGCGCACGCCGACGAGCTTCAGGCGCTCGACACACATGTCGTCTCGCCGGACGGCTACGACGAGCCGGGCCAGGTCTCCAGCGCGTACGACCTCACCCTGATCGCCCGCTCCGGGCTCCAGAAGAAGGACTTCCGCGAGTACGCCGCGACCGCGACGGCCAAGTTCCCCGGCGAGCCGATCAAGCCGCCCGAGCCGGAGGAGGGCGAGAAGCCGAAGAAGGCCGTGAAGCCGGAGAAAGGCCTGCCCAAGCGGGAGTTCTTCGAGATCCAGAACACCAACCGGCTGCTGACCGGCGCCCCCGGCATCGCCCCGTACAAGGGCATCGCGGGCGTGAAGAACGGCAACACCACCCACGCGGGCGCGACCTTCACCGGTGTCGCCGAGCGGAACGGCAAGGTGCTGCTGGTCACGGTCATGAACCCGTCCTCGCACGAGGGCCAGGCGGTCTATCAGGAGACGACCCGGCTGCTGGACTGGGGCTTCGCGGCGGTCGGCAAGGTGAAGCCGGTCGGTGTGCTGGTGCCGCCGAAGTCGGCCGCGACGAACGCGTCGCCGAGCCCGACCGCGGTCGGAGTCGGCAAGGGCAGCCGGACCGGCCCCACCCCGCTCGCCGCCGCCAACAGCGGGAGTTCGGGAGGCATAGGAACCGCGCTCGCGGTCTCCGGCGGGGCGCTGGTCCTGCTGGCGGGCGGAGTGTATGTGGTCAACCGGCGCTGGCCGCTCCCCGATCTCGTACGACGGCGTTCGCACGAGTAGCACCGGCGCAGCGGTCGCCGGCCGAGGCCCCCAGGCCTCCCGCACCACCGTCGCCGCCGTCTTCGGCCGGTTCGCGGGCCAGTGGCTCCCGGTCCGGGGTCGCCGTCCAGGCGGCGCAGAACAGCATCAGTTTCGCCGTGAAGTTGATCCACAGCAGCAGCGCCACCGGCACCCCGAACGCGCCGTACACGCTCTTCGCCGCCACCCCGCGGATATAGCCGCCGATCAGCAGCTTGAGCAGTTCGAAGCCGACGGCGCCGATGAGCGCGGCGACGAGGAGCCGGTGGCGGGGCGGCTGCACCTGGGGCAGCAGCGTCAGGACGTACAGCAGGATCAGGAAGTCGGCCGCGACCGCCACCAGCAGCGCGGCGGCCTGGAGCACCACTCCGCCCGCGCCGCCCTCGGGGATGCCCAGCCTGGCGGCGGTCCAGCCGATGGCCGTGGAGCCGAAGGTGGAGGCGCCGAGCGAGCCGAGGCCGACGGCGCCGAGACCGAGCAGCACCACCGCGTCCTTCGCCTTGAGGACGACCGGATTGCCCTCGTCGGCCTTGTCGAGCTCCCAGACGGCCCGCAGGCACTCCCGCATCGAACCGATCCAGCCGATCCCGGTGAGGAGCAGCAGCGCGGCGGCGACCACCCCGACCGTCCCGGCGTTGGCCACCAGACCGCTGATGTCGAGCTGGCCGGAGATCCCGGGGACCTGCTCCTCCAGGGTCGCCCTGAGCCGGTCGAGCTGACTCCGGCTCAGCAGCGCGGCACCGATCGCCGCGGCCACCGTGATCAGCGGGAACAGCGCCACAAAGCTGGTGAAGGTGATGGCGGCGGCCAGCCGTGTCCAGTGGACCCGGTCGAGCGTCTCGTACGAACGCCACAGATGCGTCCGTACCAGCCGGTCCACCAGCGGGGCGGCCAGCGGACCGATCACCGGGATTCTCTTGAGCCAGTCCATGATGGACACCTACCCCGGGATCGGCGAAGGAGCGCCGGGCGCCCCCCGGCCGCCCCTTCATACGGGCCACCCATTCCCAGGGGCACGGGATGAAAGGTGACAAAGAATGGCGTACAGGGCGATACGGTCACCATCATGCCTGCCGACACCGGCACCGCGGCCGACGCGGTGCGCGATGCGCACGACCCGCACGACCCCTATGTCTCGCTGACCGGCTGGGGCCGGACCGCGCCGACGACGGCCCTGCTGGTGCGCCCCCGTTCGTACGAGGAGACCGCCGAGGCCGTACGTGGCGCGGGGCCGCGCGGTTCCATCGCCCGCGGTCTGGGCCGGGCGTACGGCGACGCGGCGCAGAACGCGGGCGGCTCCGTGCTCGACATGACCGCCCTGGACCGGATCCACGCGATCGACGCGGACGGCGGTGTGGTCGCGTGCGACGCCGGGGTGAGCCTGCACCGGCTGATGGAGGTGCTCGTCCCGCTCGGCTGGTTCGTGCCGGTGACGCCCGGGACCCGGTACGTCACGGTCGGCGGGGCGATCGGCGGCGACATCCACGGCGGAAACCACCAGGTGTCGGGGTCCTTCGCCCGGCATGTGCTGTCGCTGGAACTTCTGACCGCCGATGGCGAGATCCGTACGGTCCTGCCCGGCACCCCGCTGTTCGACGCGACCGCGGGCGGTCTCGGGCTGACCGGGGTGGTCCTGTCGGCGACCGTACGGCTGCACCCGGTCGCGACCTCGCTGATGACCGTCGACACCGAGCGGGCCAGGGATCTGGACGATCTGCTGGCCCGGCTGACCGCGGCCAACCCGGCGACCGGCCGCCCGTACCGCCATGCCGTCGCCCGGATCGATCTGCTGGCGCGCGGGAGCGCGCTGGGGCGGTCGGTCCTGATGCGCGCGGAACACGCGCCGCTGGAAGCGCTGGACTCACTCCCGGCGCGCGCCCGGCGCCGTCCGCTCGCCTTCCGTCCTGCCCGGCTCCCGGCCACGCCCGCGCACCTCCCGTCGGGGCTGCTGGGCCGTGCGGCGGTCGGGCTCCTCAACGAGGTCTGGTACCGCGGGGCTCCCCGGCGGCGGACCGGTGAACTACAGCGTCTCTCCGCCTTCTTCCATCCGCTGGACGGGGTGCCGCGCTGGAACCGGATCTACGGGCGGCAGGGCTTCGTCCAGTACCAGTTCGTCGTCGGCGACGGGCAGGAGGAGGCGCTGCGCCGGATCGTGGAGCGGGTGGCCCGCCGCGGCTTCCCGTCCTTCCTCGCCGTACTGAAACGGTTCGGTGCGGGGGACCCGGGGTGGCTGTCGTTCCCGGCGGCCGGCTGGGCGCTGGCCCTGGATCTGCCCGCCGGGCTGACCGGCGCGGGGTCGTTCCTGGACGAGCTGGACGAGGATGTCGCGGCGGCCGGCGGGCGGGTCAATCTCGCGAAGGACGCGCGGCTGCGGCCGGAGCTGCTGGCCGCGATGTATCCGAAGCTGGCCGAGTTCCGGGCGCTGCGGGCCGCGCTGGACCCGGGTGCCGTGTTCACCTCGGACCTGTCGCGTCGGCTGGGTCTGTAGCGCGGGCCCTGTCCGTACGCCCCTGTCAGTAGTCCGTACGCGCCTGTCCGACGTGCCTGTGCGTACCGGGCCCCGCCCGCGCGCCCACTGTCCCACCCTTCCAAGGAGCGATCACCATGAAGGACGCCTTCGGCATCCCGCAGTCCCTGCTCATCCTCGGCGGCACCTCGGAGATCGGGCTCGCCACCGCGCGCCGGCTGATCGCCCGCCGTACCCGTACGGTCTGGCTGGCCGGCCGCCCCTCCCCCGCCCTGGACACCGCAGCCGACAGGCTGCGGACCCTGGGCGCGGAGGTACGTACCGTCCCCTTCGACGCACTGGATCCCGGCTCGCACACCGAGGTCCTCGGCAAGGTCTTCACGGAGGGCGACATCGACATGGTGCTGCTCGCCTTCGGGATCCTGGGCGACCAGGCGCACGACGAGGCGGATCCGCCCGCGGCGGTGCGCGTCGCGCAGACCAACTACACCGGAGCGGTCTCGGCCGGACTGGTGTGCGCGGGCGCGTTGCAGATCCAGGGGCACGGCTCGCTGGTGGTGCTGTCGTCGGTGGCCGGCGAGCGCGCCCGCCGTACGGACTTCATCTACGGGTCGAGCAAGGCGGGCCTGGACGCCTTCGCGCAGGGGCTGGGGGACGCCATGCTGGGCACGGGTGTGCAGGTCATGATCGTACGGCCGGGCTTCGTACGGTCACCGGGGACGGCCGGGCGGCCGGAGACCCCGCTGGCCACGACCCCCGAGGCGGTGGCGGCCGCGATCGAACTGGGGCTGCGGCGGCGCTCGGAGACGGTGTGGGTGCCGGGGGCGCTGCGGCCGGTGATGTCGGCGCTGCGGCATCTTCCGCGCCCGGTGTTCCGCAGACTGCCGATCTGAGGCGCGTGGTCCGAGGCCCGTGGTCCGTGGTCGGTAACCCGGGCAGGCTCAGGGGCTCAGCGAGGCGGGCCGGTCGGCGGGGGTGGTCTGGCAGGGCACGTCCGAGCCGTCGTCGTCGCCCCCGAACATGTACTCGTGCAGTTTCCGCCACACCCCGTCCGTGCCCTGTTCGTACAGCGCGAAGGACGTGCAGCTCCAGGCCGCCGCGTACTCCGACAGCTCCTCGTACGCCCGGTCCATCGCCTCCTCCGCGATGCCGTGCGCCACCGTGACATGCGGGTGGTACGGGAACTGCAGTTCGCGGACGAGCGGGCCCGAGCTGTCCCTGACCCGTTTCTGGAGCCAGGTGCAGGCCGCCGCGCCCTCCACGACCTGGATGTAGACGACCGGGGAGAGCGGCCGGAACGTACCCGTGCCGGACAGGCGCATCGGGAAGGGGCGGCCCGCCGACGCGACCGAGGCGAGATGCGCCTCGATCGCCGGGAGCGCCGAGGAGTCGACCTCGGTGGGCGGCAGCAGGGTGACATGGGTGGGGATGCCGTGCGCGGCGGGATCGCCGAAGCCCGCACGCCGCTCCTGGATCAGGCTGCCGTACGGCTCCGGGACCGCGATCGAAACGCCGAGCGTTACGGTCCCCACGTCGTTCTCCTCAATCCGTGTGTCGTCCGTGTCGGATGGGTCAGTCGGGTCTGGTGGTGATCTGGCGGATGGCTCGGGCGGGGCCGGCGGTGAGGTGCCGGGGCGGTGATCCGGTGGGGCCGCCGCCGTCCGCCAGTGTGACGGTCGCACCGGCCGACTGGCCAGCGCTCGCCCCCGCGCCTACGCCGACCGACGGACGGAGCCGCCGTCCGTGCGAAGGCGGCGCGCCGCCGGGGTCCGGCCCCGGCGCCCGCGGGGGTCCTGACCGGGCGCCGGGCAGGCCGGCTCAGTGCTTGGCGGGCAGGAAACCGACTCTGTCGTACGTCTGCGCGAGGGTCTCGGCGGCCACGGCCCGGGCCTTCTCCGCGCCCTCGGCGAGGATCGAGTCCAGCGTCTCCGGATCGTCCAGATACTCCTGGGTGCGGGTCCTGAACGGGGTGACGAAGTCGACCATGACATCCGCCAGGTCCGTCTTCAGCGCGCCGTACCCCTTGCCGACGTACTTCTCCTCCAGCTCCGCGACGGACGTGTCCGTGAGGGTGGAGTAGATCGTGAGCAGATTGCTGACGCCCGGCTTGGCCTCGGTGTCGAAGCGGATCTCCGTGCCGGTGTCGGTGACCGCGCTCTTGATCTTCTTCGCGGTGGTCTTCGGCTCGTCCAGCAGATTGACCAGGCCCTTGGGCGTGGACGCCGACTTGCTCATCTTGATCGCCGGGTCCTGGAGGTCGTAGATCTTGGCGACCTCCTTGACGATGTACGGCGCCGGGACCGTGAACGTCGGTCCGAAGCGCGCGTTGAACCGCTCGGCGAGATCGCGGGTCAGCTCGACGTGCTGGCGCTGGTCCTCGCCGACCGGCACGGCGTTGGCCTGGTAGAGCAGGATGTCCGCGACCTGGAGGATCGGGTACGTGAAGAGGCCGACCGTGGCACGGTCCGCGCCCTGCTTGGCCGACTTGTCCTTGAACTGCGTCATCCGGGAGGCCTCGCCGAAGCCGGTGATGCAGTTCATCACCCAGGCGAGCTGGGCGTGTTCGGGGACATGGCTCTGGATGAAGAGCGTGCAGCGCCGCGGGTCCAGGCCGGCGGCGAGAAGCTGGGCGGCGGCGAGGCGCGTATTGGCACGCAGCTCGGCGGGATCCTGGGGAACCGTGATCGCGTGCAGGTCCACGACCATGTAGAACGCGTCGTGAGTGTCCTGCAGCGCCACATACTGGCGCACCGCACCGAGGTAGTTCCCGAGATGGAACGAGCCGGCGGTGGGCTGGATTCCGGAGAGAGCGCGCGGACTTTCTGAGGCCATGTCCACCATTCTCTCAGGTATGACCGACAGCTCGGGAACGGATCTCCGGGGCGCCGGGATTCCGGGCGGCCGGCGGACATCTCGACGTAGGGCCTGTTCAGCCGGGGCACGCCGGGAGCAAGGTTTCTTCATCCACCCTGTGAGCGACGATAGAAAGTGGGGCATCGCCCCGCCCACGCCGGACAACTTGTCCTGACCGATCGGAGAGTCCGTGTCGACAACGGAGAGCGCCATCGCCTCGGCGGAGGCCCACAGTGCGCACAACTACCACCCGCTGCCCGTCGTCGTCGCCTCGGCGGACGGCGCGTGGATGACGGATGTCGAGGGGCGGCGTTTCCTCGACATGCTCGCCGGCTATTCGGCGCTCAACTTCGGCCATGGCAACAGAAGGCTGATCGACGCCGCCAAGGCGCAGTTGGAGCGGGTGACCCTGACGTCCCGGGCGTTCCACCACGACCGGTTCGCGGAGTTCTGTACGCGGCTCGCCGAGCTGTGCGGCATGGAGATGGTGCTGCCCATGAACACCGGGGCGGAGGCGGTGGAGACCGCCGTGAAGACCGCCAGGAAATGGGGATACCGGGTCAAGGGCGTACCGGACGGGATGGCCAAGATCATCGTCGCGGCCAACAACTTCCACGGCCGTACGACCACGATCGTCAGCTTCTCCACGGACAGCGAGGCACGCGCGGACTACGGACCGTACACACCCGGCTTCGAGATCGTGCCGTACGGGGATCTCACCGCGCTGGACGCGGCGATGACCGAGAACACCGTGGCCGTGCTGCTGGAGCCGATCCAGGGCGAGGCCGGGGTGCTGGTCCCGCCGGCCGGGTATCTCGCGGGGGTGCGGGAGATGACCCGGGCGCGCGAAGTGCTGTTCATCGCGGACGAGATCCAGTCGGGCCTCGGCAGGACCGGCAGGACCTTCGCGTGCGAGCACGAGGGCGTCGTCCCGGACATGTACATCCTCGGCAAGGCGCTGGGCGGCGGGGTGGTGCCGGTGTCGGCCGTGGTGTCCTCGGCGGCGGTGCTCGGGGTGTACCGCCCGGGCGAGCACGGTTCGACCTTCGGGGGCAATCCGCTGGCCTGCGCGGTGGCACTGGAGGTCATCGCGATGCTGCGGACCGGTGAGTTCCAGCAGCGCGCGGCGGAGCTGGGCGACCATCTCCACCATGAGCTGGGGCTGCTGGTGGGCGGCGGTGCCGTGGAGGCGGTACGGGGACGGGGGCTGTGGGCCGGGGTGGACATCGTGCCGTCGCGGGGGACGGGCCGGGAGATCTCGGAGCGGCTGATGGACCGGGGGGTGCTGGTGAAGGACACGCACGGCTCGACGATCCGGATCGCTCCGCCGCTGGTGATCAGCAAGGAGGACCTGGACTGGGGGCTGGACCAGTTGCGGGCGGTGCTGGCGGACGCCTGACGCCGGTGGGCGGGGGGCCGGTGGGCTGAGGGCCCTTGGGCTGAGGCTGGCCGGCGGGTCCGGTGGGCTGTGGGCCGACCGGCCGTGGGCCGGTGGGCGGGGACCAAGCGGCCGGGCTCAGAGGATGACGTGCGGGAGGAAGCGCGCGTACTCGTCCGTGACCAGGCCCGCCGACTCCCGGATGCCCAGCCCCGCCGCCCCGTCCTCGACGACCCACGCGCCGAGCACCACATGGTTGCCGTCGAAGTCCGGCAGCGGGGCCAGCTCCTGGTAGCAGCAGGCCTCGTCCCGTACCACCGGCGCATCGCCGGGCTCATGGACGGTCACTCCCGCGCCCTCGCGGCCCAGCAGCGGCTTGGCGACATAACCGCGGGCCTCGGCGAGTTCGCGGGGGCCGTCGAGATACGCGGGGAGGAGGTTCGGGTGCCCGGGGTGGAGTTCCCAGAGGATCGCGAGCAGCGCCTTGTTGGACAGGAGCATCTTCCAGGCGGGCTCGATCCAGCAGGTGGTGCCGGTGCCGCCGCCGTTGTCGAGGGTGTCCCGTACGTACGGTCCGAACCGGTCGGTGGCCAGCCACTCCCACGGATAGAGCTTGAAGCAGCTCCGTATGAAGCGCAGCCGCTCGTCGACGAAACGGCCGGAGAGCCGGTCCCAGCCGATCTCCTCGACGGAGAGCGCCTCGGTCGCGAGGCCCGCCTGCTCGGCGGTCTCCCGCAGATACGCGACGGTCATCAGGTCCTCGCCCAGCTCGTCCGCGTCGGAGTGGACGAAGTGGACGGGTCCCGGCGGGAGCAGCGCGGACTGCCGTTTCCAGGCGGCGACGAGCCGTTCGTGGAGGGAGTTCCACTGATCGCCGTCGGGGAACCGTTCCTCCATCCAGAACCACTGCGCGCTCGCGGCCTCGACCAGTGAGGTGGGGGTGTCGGCGTTGTACTCCAGCATCTTCGCCGGGCCCGTGCCGTCGTACCGCAGATCGAACCGGCCGTAGATGGACGGCAGTTCGGCGCGGCGCCGCCAGGACTCGGCGACCAGGGCCGCGAGTCCGGGGTCGGTGATCCCCAGATCGGCGAAACGATTCTGCTCGACAATGTGCGCGGCGGCGCCCAGACAGAGGGCGTGCAGTTCCTCGACGGCCTCTTCCAGGGCCTCCACCTCGGGCAGGGTGAAGGAGTAATAGGCGCTCTCGTCCCAGTACGGACGCAGCGAGCCGTCCGGACAGCGGGTGAGCGGATAGACGACGCCCTGTTCCTCGACGATCTGCTGCCAGCCGGGACGGGGGTCGATGCAGTGACGTTTCATCTGGGGGTCACCAGGGCTTCTGACGGGCGCCGACGCCGGTCAGCCGCCGCCCGAGCCGGAGTTCGAACAGCCGAAACCGCCGCGGTCGACGGCGGACTTGTCGAAGCTGCCGCCCTGGACCTTGCCCTGCTTGCTGGATCCGCCGTAGTAGTACGAGCCGCTGCCGCCGCTCCTGCACTGGGAACTCGGCAGGGTCTTCCCGGTCGCCCGGTCGGCGCACCGCTTGTCCGGCTCCGAGCCACAGGACGTGATCGTGAGCGCCAGGATTCCCATGCCGCCGAGCACGACCGTGCTCGATCTCAGCCTCCGCCGCGTCGCAGTCATGCGCCGCCCTCCCCCGTTGACGTACCGCTTCCGCGCCAGCAAGCGTAAGGGGGCGGAGAAACCCCCGCCCCCTCAGGGTCTATTGCCGCCCCTCCGGCACTAGCTTTCGCCGCCGCCGTACGGGCGGGTGATCGCTTCCATGGCGTGGCCCACCGGGTCCATGAAGTACACGCCGCGCCCGCCGTCGTTGTGGTTGATCTCGCCGGGGTGCCGGCGGTGCGGATCGGCGTAGAAGGTGACGCCCCGGTCCTGGATCCGCCGGAAGATCCCGTCGAAGTCGGCCTCGCTCACCAGGAACGCGTAGTGCTGCGGGACGATCGACTCGGACGGTATGGACGCGAAGTCCAGGGTGACGCCGTTGCTCAGCTCGACGGGGATGAACGGGCCCCACTCGGCTCCGACCGGAAGGTCGAGGACATGGGCCAGGAATTCGGCGGATTCCCGGTTGTCCCGGGCATGAACGATGGTGTGGTTCAACTGGATCGACACTGTGGAATGCCTCCGTAAGGCAATCTCACGGGCACCTCCATGCCTCACCCGGACGGTGACCGACACGCGATGCCGTATCGATCAGCCTAATTCCGGGGCCCGGGGGCTGTCGACCTCGCTCCCGCCGCGCAGGACGGCGCAGAACGGTTCAGAACAGTCCAGAAGAGTTCAGGAGTTCGGGACGGCTACGGAAGCGCCCGGCACAGCGCCTCCAGCGCGCCCGTCCACGCGCTGTCCGGCGGCGTGGCGTACCCGACGACCAGCGCGTCCCGGTCACGCGGCACCGACGGATGCCGGAAGCGGCTCATCCCGTACACCGCCAGCCCCTGCCGGGCCGCCGCCTCGACGACGGACCGCTCGGTGCCCGGCGGGAGTTCGATGACGGCGTGCAGCCCGGCCGCGATCCCGGTCACCCGGATCCCCGGCGCCCGCTCGGTCACCGCCGCCACGAGCTGGTCGCGGCGGCGCCGGTAGTGCAGCCGCATGGAGCGGACATGGCGGTCGTACGCGCCCGAGGCGATGAACTCCGCGAGCGTGAGCTGGTCCAGCGTGCTCGACGCCCAGTCCTGGCGGCCCTTGGCGTTCCGTACCTCCCCCACCAGTTCCTCGGGCAGCACCATCCATCCCATCCGCAGTCCGGGCGCCAGGGACTTGCCGGCCGTGCCGAGGTACACCACCCGCTCGGGATCGAGTCCCTGGAGCGCCCCCACGGGCTGCCGGTCGTAGCGGAACTCCCCGTCGTAGTCGTCCTCCAGGACGATCCCGCCCGTACCGCGCGCCCAGTCGACCGCCGCGGCGCGCCGGTCGGGGTGGAGCGCCATGCCCATGGGGAACTGGTGCGCCGCGGTCAGCAGGACCGCGCCGGCGCCGGGCACCTCGGCCAGCTCTTCCGTACGGGTGCCGAGCGCGTCCAGCGGGAGCGCGGGGGTCCGGAGGCCCGCCCTGGTCAGTACGGACCAGTGGAAGTCGAGACCGTACGACTCGACGGCCACGGCCCGGACCCGCCGTGCGGCAAGCACCTGTGCCGTCAGCATCAGCCCGTGGACGAAGCCGGAGCAGACGACGATCCGCTCGGGCGCCGCGTACACACCACGGGCCCGGGCCAGATAGTCGGCGAGCACGGTACGGAGCTCGATCCGGCCGAGGGGATCGCCGAGCCCGAACGCCTCGTGCGGCGCGGCCGTCAGCGCGCGGCGGGCGGCGGCGAGCCAACCCGCACGCGGGAAGGCGGCGAGATCGGGCAGGCCGGGCAGCAGGCTGTAGGCGGGCCGCCGGTGGGTCGGCCGGGTCCGGGGCGGCGCGGGCGCGGGCCTGCGCGGCTCGGACCGCGGGGCCACCCGTGTGCCGGAGCCCTGCCGGGCGGTGAGCCATCCCTCGGCGACCAGTTCGGCGTACGCGTCGGCCACGGTGTTACGGGCGACGCCCAGGTCGGCGGCGAGCGAGCGGGAGGACGGCAGCCGGGTGCCGGGGGCGAGCCTGCCCGTACGGACGGCTTCGCGCAGGGCGTCCATGAGACCGGCGCGCAGACCGGGGCCGTGGGGTGCGGGTCCGCTGAGCGCGGAGGCACGAAGCTCCAGGTGGAGGTCGGTGCCGAGGCCGCTGTCCGGAGTCGGCTCCGCGGGTCCTGGCGGTTCCGCGGGTCCTGCCGGTTCCGCGGGTCCTGCTGGCTTGGCCGACTCTGCCGACTCTGCCGATTCCGGCGGTTCCGCCGGTTCCGGTGACTCTGGCGGGTCCGCCGGGCGAGGCGAATTGGCCCATGAATCCGTCATGGAAATGGACCATACGCCTGTGCCACCGGGCGCGTAGCGTCGTACGTATGACGACGCGATCCGTGAACGAGACGAAGACCTACGCCCCCGAGCACTCTCCCCGCCTCGACATGGCCAAGCTGGCCCCCGAGGTCTACAAGGCCATGGTCCGGCTGGACGCGGCGGCCCGGCAGGGCGTCGAACCGACCCTGCTCGAACTGGTCAAGATCCGTGCCTCCCAGCTCAACCACTGCGCGTTCTGCCTCGACATGCACACCAAGGACGCGCTGGCGGCCGGCGAGTCGACGGAACGGATCATCCAGCTCAGCGCGTGGGAGGAGTCGAAGCACTTCTACACGGAGAAGGAGCTGGCGGCGATCGAGCTGACCGAGGCGGTCACGGTGCTGACCGACGGGTTCGTACCGGACGAGGTGTACGAGAAGGCCGCGGCGCACTTCGACGAGACCGAGCTGGCGCATCTGATCGCCGCGATCACGGTGATCAACGCCTGGAACCGGTTCGGGGTGTCGGCGCGGCTGGTGCCCGGCCACTACACGCCGGGGCAGTTCGCGCACTGACCCGCCGGCACCGGCCCGCCGGCCTGCCACCGCTGTGAAGGAACGCCCCCGGCACCGTGCTCGTGTGCCGGGGGCGTTTTCCGTGCTGGTCCGGCCGGTCCTGGTCCGGCGGGTCCTGGCCCGGCCGGTCCTGGTTCGGCGGAGGGTCAGATCAGGCCGAGGGCGCGGACCGCGTCGCGCTCCTCCTGGAGCTCCTGTACGGAGGCGTCGATACGGGTGCGCGAGAACTCATTGATCTCCAGGCCCTGGACGATCTCGTACGCGCCGTCCTTGGCGGTGACCGGGAACGACGAGATCAGGCCCTCCGGGACACCGTACGAACCGTCCGACGGGATGCCCATGGAGGTCCAGTCGCCCTCGGCGGTGCCGTTGACCCAGGTGTGGATGTGGTCGACGGCGGCGTTGGCGGCGGAGGCGGCCGAGGACGCGCCCCGGGCCTCGATGATCGCGGCGCCGCGCTTGGCGACGGTCGGGATGAACGTGTCGGCCAGCCAGGTCTCGTCGTTGACGGTCTCCGCGGCGTTCTTGCCGGCGATCTCCGCGTGGAAGATGTCCGGGTACTGCGTGGCGGAGTGGTTGCCCCAGATCGTCAGCCGCTTGATGTCGGAGACGGCGGCACCGGTCTTCGCGGCGAGCTGCGAGATGGCGCGGTTGTGGTCGAGGCGGGTCATCGCGGTGAAGCGCTCGGCCGGTACGTCGGGGGCGGCGGCCTGGGCGATCAGCGCGTTGGTGTTGGCCGGGTTGCCGACGACGAGGACCCGGATGTCGTCCGCGGCGTGGTCGTTGATGGCCTTGCCCTGGGGCTTGAAGATGCCGCCGTTGGCGGAGAGCAGATCGCCGCGCTCCATGCCCTTGGTACGGGGGCGGGCGCCGACGAGCAGGGCGACGCTGGCGCCGTCGAAGGCGGTGTTCGGGTCGTCGGTGATCTCAATGCCCCTGAGCAGCGGGAACGCGCAGTCGTCCAGCTCCATCGCGGTGCCCTCCGCCGCCTTGAGCCCCTGCGGGATCTCCAGGAGACGCAGCTTGACCGGCACGTCCGCGCCGAGGAGCTGGCCGGAGGCGATGCGGAAGAGCAACGCGTAGCCGATCTGGCCGGCCGCGCCGGTGACGGTGACATTCACGGGAGTACGGCTCATGGTGATCTCCGTAAGACGCTGGCGGTGGGGGTTCCTGCCCCTGGTGCGGGACATCTCCGCAGCGAATCTTGACGTGAAGAGACATCCAACGGCCAGGCTATCCGACGGTGGGTCCGGGCTCCGGCGGAGGGGCGCCCGGCACCGGGCAGGGCGTTTCCGTCCTCAATCGCCGAACGGGCTTGTTCTTGCCGGGCGGCACCGGCTGCGGGGCGTACGCATGGATCACCGCGTCCGTGCGGGGCCGGTCCGTCCTCAATCGCCGGACGGGCTTGATTTCGCCGGGCGGCACCGAGTCCGCGCCCATGCGCCGGGTGCGCGATTCCAGCAGTCCGGCGATTGAGGACGCGCTCGGCCGAAGGCCGAACAATCAAGCCCGTCCGGCGATTGAGGACAAAGCCCGGCGCCGGGCCGGGCGTGTTACTGCGCCGGGGTGCAGCCCGTTTCGCCCGTGGTCAGGGTCGCGCACGCCTGCGTGGTCACCCCGGCCGGAACCGCCACCATCGACGTGTACGCGTTGACCGCCGCCGCCTCCACCGCCGCGGCCTCCGCCGTGCCCTCGCTCGGCGTGATCCGTACCTCGTCGCCGACGGCCGCCTGCGTGATCCGGGCCCACGCCGCCCCGCAGGTCGGGCTGTGGCGCACCTCGATCAGCGCCGTACCGACCGTGACGCTGGAAACGGTCTTGGCGAAGGTCCCGCCGCACCCCATCGCCTCGGGGTCCTGCCCCGAACAGTCGTCACCGGCGCACTTCACCCCGGCGGGCAGGACGGGGCTGCTGGAAGACGGCGAGGGGGAAGGGGACTTGGCGGCGGGCGCCGCCTCGCCGTCCCCGCCGATGTCGACAAGCAGCACCGCACCCACGATCACCAGCAGCGCGCCGACGACGGCGCCCGCGAAGACAATCGCTCTCCGCCGCGGCCGCCGGGGCGCGGGCCCGGGCGCGGGCCCAGGTCGCGCGCCGGGCCCGGCCGGGACGCCGGCCCCGCCCCGCCCCCGGCCGAGGTCCATGGTGGCCCCGTCACCACGAGGCCCCCCCGTATCCCATGGACCCGCCGACGGGCCCGTTGGGGCGAGCGGCCCAGCCCCCGGGTCCGCCAGGAGCACCGGTCCGGCCGGGTCCTGCGGAACCGTCAGAAACCGCGGACCTGCCCGGGCCAGCGACCCACCCGGAGTCACCTTGTTCCCTGGCCCGCCACGACCCGCCGGGTCCCGCAGACCCGGCCGGGTCACCCGGCCTGCCGGATCGCCCCGGGCCTCCGGTCCGCGCGGGCGCGCCGACGCCACCGGGCCCGCCGGTGCCGCCGGCACCGCCAGTGCCGCTGCCACCCGGCCGTCCGGGCGCGCCGCGTCCCCCGGGCCCGCCCACCGCCGGAGTCTCCCCCGTCGCGGCCAGCGCCTCCCGCGCCTGCGCGATGCGTATCGCTTCCATCGTCATGTCGTGGCGCATCTCCGCGCGGCTCCACGCGCGTTCCGCCAGTTCCCACATCGTCGTGAGGTGGGTCGGGTTCGTGCCCGTGACGTCCGCCAGCGCGACGATCGCGCCCTTGGGGGCCAGCAGGCGGCCGTTCAGATAGCGCTCCCAGGACGTTCTGCTGTAGCCCGTGCGGTCGGCCACCGCCGCGATGCTCAGACCGCTGCGGTCCACGAGCCTGCGGAGCTGGCTCGCGAACTCCTTGACTTCCGGATCGAGTTCCTCCGGTAGCGCCTTCCAACGAGGCATTAGCCTTCCCCTTGTCCCCCCGCACGTGCCTGAATGTGCCCGCCCCGTGCCGCCGTCCCCCGGCCCGCCCGGCTATCCAGAGGGATGCGCGGGCCCAGGATGCCAGTTCCTGATCCGGCGGCGCACAGAGGCATTGGACGCAGTATCGCGCTCCCCCCGCACGCCCCCACTGCCGAACGGTGCTTCAAGTCTCGCATCCGTTGCGCGCCGATCACACCATGCCGGAATGGTCACCTCCGTGCATCAGGCAACAGGCAACCCTTGAACCCGTTCACGGCGTCCATGAGCCTGATGTGCGTGGGCGGCGCCCGTCCTCCCTCGGGGGAGAGGACGGACGCCGTTCACCGCTTCCCGAAGCACTCCTCGCTTCCGCCGTCGCCCGGCCGCAGGCACACCCGTGCGTCCGCCAGCAGGCCCGCCCCGGTCATCGGAGTCGAGACATACCGCCCGACGTCCTGCTGTGTCGCGGTCAACCGGGCCGTTTTCGCGCCGGGTACGGTCAGGACGACCCGGTCCCCGGGGCGCAGCCGGCTCGCCCGTGCCCAGATCGCGCGGCAGTGCTTCCCGTACCGCAGCTCCAGCCGCTGACCGCCCGCCGTGGTCAGGGAGTTGACGGTGGTGACCATCCCGTGGGCGCCACAGCCCATGACCGAAGGGTTCCGGCCCTCGCAGGCCGCGCCCGTGCACCCCGGCATCCTGGGCGAGGCCTGGATCCAGGTCGCGTCCGCGGCGTCCTGCCGGCGGTCGTCCCCGCCGCCGTCCCCGGACAGCCCGGCTCCGGCGAGTACCGCCGCGAGCGCCACCACCGCGGCGGCGGCGAGCGTCAGACCGAAGCGGCGCTCACGGAAGAACGGCCTTGCCGGGGGCGGCTGTTGTACGGGGCCGGCGGCGGGGAGCCGTACGGACACGGCCGCCCCGGCCCGCGACTGCGAACCCGTGCCCGTGCCCGCTCCCGTACCCGCGCCGTCGGCGGCCCCCGTCGCGGCTCCTGTCGCCGCCGCCGTCTCCGCCCGGCCGCTCCAGCTCGCGTCGGCCAGTTCCCAGAGCATCAGCAGCCGCCCGGCGGGCTCGTCCGCCAGTGCGCAGAGCGTCTCGACCGCCGGTCTCGGCAGTGGCTGCGTGCCGTTGAGATACCGCTGCCAGGAGGACTTGCTGTACGGCGTGCGCTCGGCCAGCGCCACCAGGCTCAGCCCCGTACGCTCCCGCAGCACCCGCAGCTCGGCCGCCAGCCGCTCCCCCTCCGCGGCCCCCGACGACGCCGCGCCGGCCGCGCTCACCGCCGTAACTCCGCCCAGGTGTCGGGACCGACGATGCCGTCCTCGACCAGCCGGCGCGCGGCCTGGAACTTCCGTACGGCCTCCTTGCTGGCCGGACCGTACAGCCCGTCGACCACCCCCGGGTCGAACCCGTGCTGCCGCAGCAGGCACTGCGCCTCGACAACATCGCGCCCATTGCCGTTGATGTCGATCAGGGCGTCGATGGTGAGACTGTGCCCGGCGTGGGCGAGGCCGTCCTTGCGGTGGGCGGCGCAGTCGTACGTACGGCCGGGGCCATACGTCTGTACGGCCGGAGCCGCCGTGTCCTGCCCGTCCGTGGCCAGCAGTGTGCCCCCGCCGAAGCCCACGGCCACGGCGAGGAGGGCCCCGGCGAGCGCGTAGCGCAGCGGGACGAGGCGCCGGGGTGACGCGGGCGAGGACGTGGGCGCCGGTTCGTCATCGGGCGGCGGGGGCGCCGAGACATCCTGAGCCGGTAAGGCCTCCGCGGACCGGTCTGCCGATAACGCCTCCGCCGGTAATGCCTGCGCGGACCGGTCCGCCGGCGGTCGTTCCGCAACCGCCTCATGGACCAGCTCATGCAGTACGAGCAGCGGCGTCGGATCCGCGCCGCACACCCGCGCCAGCTCCTCCACCGCCGCCCGGGGCACCGGCTGTTTGCCGTTCAGATACCGCTCCCAGGAGGAGCGGCTGTAGCTCGTCTTCACCGACAGGGCTGCCAGACCGAAGCCGGAACGGTCCTTCAACCGCCTCAACTGGACGAGAAGTTGCCGTTCCCTTTCCGGAAGTCCCGACGGAAGCTCTTTCCAACGCGGCATGTCCACCTCATGCGCTATGGGGTCGCTCCAACACTTCAGCCCGGTTCTCCCCGGGACGGCGACCGCTGAACACAGAGTTCCGGGGCCGAACCGCGGTCCGCCGCGTTCAGGACAGGCCGCACACCACGGTGACCGGCCTCGTGGGACGGCCCGCCGTCCCACGCCGTCCCACGGGACGCGCCGTCCCCGCAGGTCCGCGCCGTACGCGTCCCACAACCGCCCGGATCGGCGGGCGACCCTGGCGGCCGGCCGATCTGACGCGGAACAGTCTGTGGTGCACACCGGGCGGCGCGGTCCACCCCGCGCCGCCTTCGGGCCGAGCCTGCGGGACGGGGGAGGATGGCCCGTACTCCTCGGGGGAGAGTACGGGCCATCGCCACGCCTTACGGGACGGTGGAGCTACGGCACGGTGGAGTGGACCACGTCCTCCAGGAACGGGATCTCCAGCCACGGCTTGGGCTGCGTCATGAGCGAGAGCATCACGATCGCGATGCCCAGCAGGCCGTACGTGGCCATGTCGGTGAAGCGCGAGCGTACGGCGAGCATGCCGACGGAGGGCATCACACGGCGCAGCAGCGCGCCGCCGATCAGGGCGAGGCCGATGAGGATCGTGCCGATCCGGAACGCCTCGGCGAACGGGTGCAGGCCGACGATCAGCAGCCCGAGGCCGATCGTCCCGAGCACGCTGAGCAGCGGCCACTGACGGGCGGGCGCGGAGGCGTCGCCCGGGGCGGCCCGGCCACCGCCCTCGGGGCGCGCGGTGTCCCGGGTGACCGCCGAGAAGCGCGGACTGACCTCGGCGGAGTCGGCGGGCGCGACCACGGCCGTGGCGGCGGGCGCCTTGTCGTGCCCCTGAGTGCCATTGACCGGGACGGCCGCCGCGACCGCGACAGGGACCTCGTCGTGCGTGGCTTCCGCCGCTACCGCGACAGCGGCTTCGTCGCGCGCGACTTCCGTCACAACCGCCGCCGGGGCCGCCTCGTGCGTGGCTTCCGTGGCGGCCACGGCAGGGGCCTCGTCATGCGCGGCTTCCGTCACCACCGCGACAGCAGCCTCGTCACGCGCGGCTTCCGTAGCCACCGCCGCCGGGGCCGCCGCCTCCTCCTGCGCGGGCTCATCGGTGACGGCGTCGGTCACGGCATCACCGCCGCCCTTCGCGGAGTCCGGGTCCGAGTCCGTGCCGGCCGGCGTCGCCACCGGTACCACCGTCTCGCCCGTGTCCGGCGCCTTCACGGCCGGAGCCGCCGCCCCGGCGGTCTCGCCCGGCGTCGCCCCACTCACCACAGCCTCCGCCGGCTCCGGCGCCCCGGCCGCCGTACGCTCCTGCGCCGCGCGCTTCGGCCGGGCAGCGTCGCCCGTACTCCTGTCCGTACCCGTGCCCATGGCCGCTCCCTTCCGCGTCACCGTACGGTTCAGCCCGCGTCGGCGGCGGCGCGTTCGGCCGCCTCGACCACATTGACCAGGAGCTGCGCCCGGGTCATCGGCCCGACTCCGCCCGGGTTGGGCGAGATCCAGCCGGCGACCTCCGCCACCCCCGGGTGCACATCCCCGACGATCTTGCCGTTCTCGTCACGGCTCACGCCCACGTCCAGCACCGCCGCGCCCGGCTTCACGTCCTCGGGCTTGATGATGTGCGGCACCCCCGCCGCCGCCACGATGATGTCCGCCTGCCGGAGCTGCGCCGACAGATCGCGGGTGCCGGTGTGGCACTGCGTCACCGTCGCGTTCTCGGACTTACGCGTCAGCAGCAGCGGGATCGACCGGCCGACGGTGATGCCGCGCCCCACGACCACCACATGCGCGCCCGCGATCTCGACACCGTGGTGCCGCAGGAGCTGGATGATGCCGTACGGAGTGCAGGGCAGCGGGCCCGTCTCGTTCAGGACCAGCCGCCCCAGGCTCATCGGGTGCAGCCCGTCCGCGTCCTTGGCGGGGTCCATCAGTTCCAGGACCCGGTTGGTGTCGATGCCCTTGGGCAGGGGCAGTTGCACGATGTAACCGGTGCACTCGGGGTTGGCGTTCAGCTCCGCGACCACCGACTCGATCTCCTCCTGGGAGGCCGTGTCCGGGAGTTCGCGCTGGATCGAGGCGATGCCGACCTGCGCGCAGTCGCGGTGCTTTCCGTTCACGTACCACCGGCTGCCGGGGTCGTCGCCGACCAGCAGGGTCCCCAGGCCGGGCGTGATGCCCCGCTCCTTGAGGGCCGCCACGCGGGCGGTCAGATCGGACTTGATCGCGGCTGCGGTGGCCTTGCCATCGAGAATCTGGGCGGTCATGACTCCATCCTCGCGGATGACCCGGCTCCGGTACCAATTCGAGTCCGCCCGGTGGCCCGCGTCACAGGCGCGCAAGCCGGACAGGAGGTTGCACTTGCACAACGCCCACGCAAAGTGACTGGACAAAATAGAACGTTGATAACACGATGGCCGCGCAGTACGCGGCCGGCGTCGGGGGGCAGTCCGCTCAGTCCTGAGAAGTTCCTCCCGCTTGGGCCGTACGTCCCCAGCGTCACCAACGGAGGAACCCCGCCATGAGCTTCGGCGATCCCAACAACCCCTACGGCCAGCAGGGGCAGCAGCCCGGTCAGCCAGGCTATGGATATCCCCAGGGCCAGCCGGGCCAGCAGCCCGGTTACGGCTATCCGCAGGCCCCGCCGGTCCAGCCGTACGGCGGCTACCCGGGCGCGCCCGGCGGCCAGATGGAGATGCCGGGCGGCGTCAAGGCGGCCCGGGTGATGCTGTGGGTCATCTCGGGCTTCCAGATCATCAGCGGACTGCTGACCTTCGCGGCGATGGGCGCCATCGACGACGCGGTCAGCAACTCCGGCGCCACCAGCGCCGAGGCCGAGACCTTCGCCGACTTGGGCAAGGGCATCGTCGGGTTCATCGCCGTGGTGACGCTGATCTTCGCCGCGCTCTCGATCCTGCTGGCGCTGAAGATGAAGACGGGCGGCAACGCCACCCGCGTCTGCGCGATCGTCTACGGCTCGTTCGCCACGCTGGGCGGGATCCTCTCGCTGCCGCTGGGCATCGTCACCGTGGCGCTGGGCATCCTGATCATCGTGTTCGTCGCGAAGTCGGACGGCGCGGCCTGGTTCCAGCGGCCCCGCTACTGACGGCACCGCTGCACACGGCACCGCTGCCGACCGGCTGCCGGTCCGCACGGCCGAAGGCCGTGACCTCCGCTCTCCTGGAGCGGGTGTCACGGCCTTCGGCGTCGGTGGAGCCGTTGATCGGCGGAACCGGTGCTCACCGGAATCCTGGCCGGCGAACCCTGGCCGGCGGAATCAGTGGAAGAAGTGCCGCGTCCCCGTGAAGTACATCGTCGCGCCCGCCTTGCGCGCCGCCTCGACGACCTGCTCGTCACGGACCGAACCGCCCGGCTGCACCACCGCCTTGACGCCCGCCTCCAGCAGGATCTCCAGCCCGTCGGGGAACGGGAAGAACGCGTCGGACGCCGCGTACGCCCCCCGCGCGCGCTCCTCCCCCGCGCGCTCCACCGCGAGCTTCGCGGAGTCGACGCGGTTGACCTGCCCCATGCCGACGCCCACCGAGGCGCCGCCCTTGGCGAGCAGGATCGCGTTGGACTTGACCGCGCGGCAGGCCCGCCAGGCGAAGGCCAGCTCCGCCAGTTCCTCCCCGGACAGCGCCTCGCCGCTCGCGAGGGTCCAGTTCGCCGGGTCGTCGCCGTCGGCCTGAAGCCGGTCGGTGACCTGGAGCAGCGCCCCGCCGTCGACGGGCTTGACCTCGACCGTCCCGGCCGGGGCCGCGGGGCACCGCAGCACCCGGATGTTCTTCTTGCGGGCGAGCACCTCGACGGCGCCGTCCTCGTACTCCGGCGCGACGATCACCTCGGTGAAGATCTCCGCGACCTGCTCGGCCATCACGACCGACACCGGCCGGTTCACCGCGATCACGCCGCCGAACGCGGACAGCGGGTCGCACGCGTGCGCCTTGCGGTGCGCCTCCGCCACATCGGCGCCGACCGCGATCCCGCACGGATTGGCGTGCTTGATGATCGCGACACAGGGCTCGGCGTGGTCGTACGCGGCACGGCGCGCGGCGTCCGTGTCCGTGTAGTTGTTGTACGACATCTCCTTGCCGTGGAGCTGCTCGGCCTCGGCCAGGCCGCCTTCGGCGCTGGTGTAGAGCGCGGCGGGCTGGTGCGGGTTCTCGCCGTAACGGAGCACGTTCTTCCGGGTGTACGTGGCACCCAGGAAGTCCGGGAAGCCCGAGTCGTCGGCGGCGGCGTAGTCGTCCGCGAACCAGGACGCCACGGCCACGTCGTACGCGGCGGTGTGCTGGAAGGCCTCCGCCGCCAGCCGCCTGCGGGTGTTCAGGTCGAACCCGCCGTTCCGTACGGCGCCGAGGACGTCCGCGTACCGCTCGGGGCTGGTGACGACCGCCACCGACGGGTGGTTCTTGGCGGCGGCACGGACCATCGAGGGCCCGCCGATGTCGATCTGCTCGACGCACTCGTCGGCACTGGCGCCCGAGGCGACGGTCTCGCGGAACGGATAGAGGTTCACGACGACCAGGTCGAACGGCTCGATGTCCAGCTCGGCGAGCTGCGCGCGGTGCGTGTCGAGCCGGAGGTCGGCGAGGATCCCGGCGTGCACGCGCGGGTGCAGCGTCTTGACCCGGCCGTCCAGGCACTCGGGGAAGCCGGTCAGCTCCTCGACCTTGGTGACCGGAACCCCGGCGGCGGCGATCCTCGCCGCGGTGGAGCCGGTCGAGACGAGCGCGACGCCCGCCTCGTGCAGCCCGAGGGCCAGCTCTTCCAGACCCGTCTTGTCGTAGACGCTGATCAGCGCCCTGCGGAGGGGGCGGGCCCCCGAGTCCGCCGGAGCCGTCTGCTGAGCGCGGTCGTCGGTCGTGGGCTCGTGCGTCGGCCGATTCGTACCTTCGGCGGTCACTGGATGGTTACCTTTCGTCCCTCAATGCGGTAGCCGTGTCGGGCCAGACGCCCCACGACCTCGACGAGCAGGCGTCGCTCGATTTCCTTGATGCGCTCATGGAGAGCGTCTTCCACGTCCTCGTCCCGCACCTCGACCACGCCCTGCGCGATGATCGGGCCGGTGTCGACACCGTCGTCGACGAAGTGGACGGTGCAGCCGGTGACCTTCGCGCCGTACGCGAGCGCGTCACGTACGCCATGGGCACCGGGAAAACTGGGGAGCAGGGCGGGATGCGTGTTGACGACCCGGCCGCCGAAGCGCGCCAGGAACTCCTTCCCCACGATCTTCATGAAGCCGGCCGAGACCACCAGATCCGGTGCGTACGCGGCGGTCGCCTCGGCCAGCGCCACGTCCCACTCGTCGCGCGAACCGTAGTCCTTCACCCTCCGGACGAAGGTGGGCAGCCCGGCCCGCTCGGCGCGCTCCAGACCCGCGATGCCCGCGCGGTCCGCGCCGACCGCGACGATCCGCGCCCCGAACGCCGCCGGGTCGTCGCCGATGGCGTCGAGCAGGGCCTGAAGGTTCGTACCGGATCCGGAGACCAGGACCACGATCCGCGCCGGACCCGGCGCGGCGGGCCGGAAGACGAACGGCGGGGAGGCGGCGGGCTGAGATGCGGAGGCGGGGGGCGGGGAGGCCACGGCGGGCGCCTTTCTGGGAGCGAGCACAGCCTCGCGGGGTCGTGCGGCGTCAGGTGGTCGGCTGTGTGGTCGGCGCTGCGACAAGGCCGCGGGGCTTTGTGGGGTCCTACGAACGAATCACATTCGCCCTTACGGGGAACTCTACGAAGGAGCCGACCGTCAGCAACGATACCGGCACACCGAGCGGCCCCCACGGGACGGGGGCGTAGCCGGGAGGTAGCGTCTGGGGACAGGGTTTCCGTCTCCGGGGCGGGCCATTCGCGACAAGACCCCCGCAATCCACGGGTCTGAGGGGAAGACGTTCACCAGATGCAGGACCGACGCCGCCGCACGGCACCCCACCTCCCGCCGCCCGCCGGGCCGGTGCTGCTGCCGCGGGAACGCCAGTCCTCTTCCACCGGGCCGTCGGGGACCCCGGGACCGTCGGGCTCTCCGGGCGCTTCCGGATCCGCGGACTCCGAGCAGGACCGGGCTGCGGCCGGCGGCCCTGCCGGCGGTTCCGGTACGGGTGCGGGCGCGGGTACGGGCCCGGCTTCCGGTACGGGCGCGGGCTCGGGTACGACGGGATCAGGCGGGTCCTCCGGCTCGTCCGGCTCCGGCGGCCCCGGCAGCCCGGCCGGTTCCCCGGGACCGGGCAGCCCCTCCGACGACAACCCCTTCGCCCCGCCGCCCGAGGGCAGGCCCGACCAGCCGTGGCGCCCCCGCCGTCCCGAAGGCGGACCGGGCGACGGCGGGTCCGGCTCCGACCGGAGCGGCTGGGGCAGCCAGTGGAGCAGCCGCCAGCCGGGCCGCTCCCCCGACGGCTTCGGCAGCCGCCCCGGAGGCCGGGACGGGCAGAACGGCCGGGACGGCGGCCAGGACGGCCCCGAGGGCGGCCGTGGCGGCGGACTGCGCTGGGACCCGACGGATCCGATCCAGCGCCGCGCCCGCTACGCACTGCTCGGCGGCATGTGGGCCTTCTTCTTCGCGCTCTTCGACTTCCCCGAGATCGCGCTGCTGCTCGGTTCGCTGGCGCTGTACTGGGGCGCCAGTGCCCTGCGGAACAAGCCGGCCGACGGATCGTCCCGCGACGGCCGGGACGGCCGGCAGAACCCCGCACTCACCGGTGCGGCCTCCCGTAACACGGCCGGCACTCCCACTGCGACGGCCGGTACGGCGGCACAGCCCGCCCCGGCCCCGGGGCACACGGCCGGGGCGCCCTTCCCGTCCGCGTCGTCCGCGTCGAACAGGCAGCAGACCACGGCGGCGGTCAGCGGGCTGGTGACGGCCGGGATCGCGCTGGCGATCGTGGCGGCGACCTTCACCGTGCAGCTCGTCTACCGCGACTACTACACCTGCCTCAACGACGCCCTGACCAAGACGGGCCAGCTCTCCTGCAACGACGAACTGCCGCGCTCGCTCGTCCCGGTCTTCGGCGTCAAGGAATGAATGTCACGTCATGAACGCCGAGTAAGTAGTGAACGTCGAGTAATGAACAAGGACCAGCGCCGTCAGGACGTGGCGCCAGGACCGCCGCCCGGAACCGCGCCGGAGTCCGTGTCCGAACCGCCGGGGCCGCTCCTCTTCTTCACCGGGAGCGGCCCCGACCGCTTTGCCGTGTCAGGGAAGTCGGCCATCAGCCCGCCCGACGCCTGCTTGACCGCCGCCCATCGCGTCCGCCGCGCACCCCGCTCGTGCCAGGCCTTGTCGGGCAGGAAGTCATAGGGCTCGAACGACGGTTCACCGGCATCCGCCTCCCGCTCCCTCTCACGCCGGGCCGCTTCGGCGTCGGCGACCAGCAGGTCCAGGCCGCCGGCCGTCTTCCCCGACGACGCGGATACGGCCCCCGGCCCGAGCCGCAGCGCCGGCCGCCGCCAGAAACTCTGCCGCGCCTCCGCCATCTCGGCGGGCTCCGCGGCCTCTTCCTCCGCTTCCCGTACGGCCCTGTCCCGCAGCCGCCGGGCCCGTAGCAGCAGCGCCGCCGGTACGCCAAGGCCCACCGTCCACACCAGCGCCGCCGCGCCCGTCAGCCACCACACCGGCCCTAGGACCGTCAGTTTCCCGGTGCCCATCGGCCCGCCCGACACCGCCGCCAGCACCGCCGCCAGCACCCCGCACACCACCCCGCCGAGCGCCGCGGTCAGCGCCGTCGGCCGCGCTCCCCAGGCCTCGTCCTTCGTGGTGTACGGCGGCGCGGCCACCCGTACGGTGAACCAGGCCAGCGCCACCGCCGCCGCCACCGGCACCGCCGCCACGGCCCAGTTCAGCCCCGGCCCCGCCCCGCCGGGCGGGGCGGCGAACGGCGCGAAGGCCGACGACACGTCACGGCCCGTCGCCCCGAGCGGGGTGAGCGTCACGCCCGTACCCAGCGCGAAGCCCGGCCCCAGTCCGTACGCGGCGCCCCACACCGCGGCGTTCGGCACCAGCGCCAGTCCCAACAGCAGCAGCGCGAACCGCCCCGGCCAGTCCACGGCGAGCCGCAGGAACGAGCCGTACGCCCCCGCCCCGTGCCATGCGAGCCAGATCCCCACCAGCAGCGCGCCGCCGCCCAGCAGCACCAGGAGCGACCCGGCGCCGGCCCGCAGCGCGAGAACCGTCCCGCGCCGCACCCCGGGCGTTCCGGCGATCCGGCCGAGTCCGCCCCGTACCGCTCCCGGCAGCCAGTCCGGCAGGGGACCGCGCGGACGGCCACGCGCCCGCCATGCCCCGGCCGCCGCGGCCACGACCGTCACCACGGGCAGGGTGAGCGCCGCGCACACCGGGCGCGCGCTCAGGGTGGTGCCCGCGACAAGGAGGACCGCCGCCGCGCCGACCAGCAGATAACCTCCGGTCAGCGTGGCGACGACACTCGGCACGGTCAACGGAGGCCGCCCCTCGTCCGGTTCGAGGGCGTCCCTGGACGTCCGGTGGACCAGCCAGAGCGGCAGCGCCATCAGAAGCAGCGGGGTCACGCCGAGCGGCGCGGGATCGCCGGAGAGGGTGTCCGCGCGCAGCAGATCGGTGCCATGGGCCAGCAGCCACAGCGCCGCCGCGGCCCGCAGGGCACCGCCGGCACCGCTGTCGGGGTACGGCGAAATGATCCACATCGCCAGCACCAGCACGGCGAACACGCCGAGCCCGACGCCCGCGGCGACGGCTCCACGGACGAACGAAACAGTCAGGGCGGCCGCCCTGCCGCGCTCCACCGCCGAGGCCGAGGACAACGGCGCGCTGCGATCGGTCAATTGGGTCACATCGCCATGCTGCCCACGACACACGCTTGATCCATGCAACAGGCGGATGTTCGACGTGTCGCCCAATATAGCCTTATGTGCTTTTCGCCCCAGACCCGTGCTGCGGGGAGTCCCTCATGACGCAGAACACCACGCAGAGCACCGCGGACGGCTCCTCCAGCGTCCCGCCGCTGCCTCCGCCCAAGGAGCGCCGCAGACTGCGGGAGTCGAAGTCGATGACCGAGAAGCAGGTCGCGACGGCGGTGGGGGTGTCACGGGCGACGATCCGTTCCTGGGAGGCCGGCCGTACGACTCCGCGCGGGCGCAAGGCGGAGATCTACGCGAAGCTGCTGGCCGCCCTCGGCGCGGAACTGCGGGAGAAGGAAGCACAGACCGAACGGGCGGCGCGCAGGGCGGCCATGGAACGCTCGGCCGCACGGCAGCGGAACACGTCAGCCACATCGTCGGCGTCGTCGTCGGCCTCTTCGGCGGCGTCGGCGCCTTCAGCGGGCTCGGCGGCGTCCGCGCCCCAGGTCCGCCGAAGGGCCGGACCACCGCAGGCATCGCCGTCGGCGCCGGCTTCGCCGGGCTCGCGGTCGCCCTGGCCGACCGTCGGTCCGTCACTCGATCCCTCCCGCGACCGGGCGACGGCCAAGGCGCCCGTGGTGCCCCGGACACCCGCGCGGACCCCGCCGCCCTGGGCCACCGCCGCCCCAGCGCCGGCTCCCGCTCCCGCCTCTTCTTACGCACCCGCGCCCGCTCCTGCCGGGGCCGGCCCCGCAGCGGACACGGGCACCACGGACACCACGGACACCGCCGCCGACACGCCGGACAACGGGCCGCGCACCGCCGACCAGGCCTTCGACGCCCTGTACGCGACCCACGCCCCCGCCCTCGTCTGCCAGGCATATCTACTGACCGGACGACGTGCCCTCTCCCAGGAGTCCGTCGAGCGGGCCTTCCGGCTCGCCTGGCAGCGCTGGCCCGAGGTCGCCGTCGACCGGGACCCGGCGGGCTGGATCCGGGCCGCGGCCCATGAGTACGCCCTGTCGCCATGGCACCGGATGCACCGCCGCAACCGCAAGCGGCCCCGGCCGGTGCCCGGTGAAGGGGACCCCGAGGGCGGGCTGGCGCTCCGCGAGGCGTTGCTGGCCCTGCCTCCGTCGTACCGCCGCGCCCTGCTGCTCTACGACGGTCTCGGCCTCGATCTGCCGGACACCGCGGCCGAGATCGAGGCGAGCACCCCGGCCACCGCGAGCCGGCTGACACACGCCCGCGAGGCGGTCGCCGCGAGAGTGCCCGAATTCGCCGAGATCGCGCTGCTGAACGAGACCCTGAGCGCCCTGACCCGTGCGGTGACCCCGTCGGCGGTCGCTCCGCCCCGCTCCGTGCGGACGGGCTGCGAGCGCCGGGCCAGGTTCTGGACCCGGACGGCCATCGCCTTCACCGCGCTGATCGTGGGAGCGACGAGCTTCACCCTGGCCACCGCTCCGTCGCGGTACGAACCGCCGCTCGCCCCGGGCGAGCAGATCGGCGACGTACCGGTGCCCAGCGGCCCGGAGCGGCTGTCCAAGGAGGACCGGAAGCTGCGCGACAAACTCCGCGGCGAGCCGATGAACGGGCCACCGCGGCTCGTACCGGAGGCGTTCTGACCGCGCTCCGATCGCGCACCCATCGCACTCTGATCGCGTTCTGGCCGTTCTGATCACGCACGACCGGCCTGCGATCGCTGTGCGACTCGGCGGCGACGCGCGTGGGCCCGCACCCCTGACCGAGGTGCGGGCCCACGCGCGTAGTGCCGTACGGAGACGGCGGCGGGGATACGGAGGTCAGCCGGCCAGAATGGCGCGCGCCAGCCCGGCCGTCTCGGTCGGCGTCTTGCCGACCTTCACACCCGCGGCCTCCAGGGCCTCCTTCTTCGCCTGGGCCGTACCGGAGGAGCCGGAGACAATGGCGCCGGCGTGGCCCATGGTCTTGCCCTCGGGCGCGGTGAAGCCCGCGACATAGCCGACGACCGGCTTGGTCACGTTCTTGGCGATGAAGTCGGCCGCACGCTCCTCGGCGTCGCCGCCGATCTCGCCGATCATCACGATCAGATCGGTGTCCGGGTCGGCCTCGAACGCGGCGAGCGCGTCGATGTGCGTCGTACCGATGACCGGGTCGCCACCGATGCCGACGGCCGACGAGAAACCGATGTCGCGCAGCTCGTACATCATCTGGTACGTCAGCGTGCCGGACTTGGAGACCAGACCGATACGGCCGGGCTTGGTGATGTCGCCCGGGATGATGCCGGCGTTGGACTGGCCGGGGGTGATCAGTCCGGGACAGTTCGGACCGATGATGCGCGTCTTGTTGCCCTTGCTGCTGGCGTACGCCCAGAAGGCGGCGGAGTCATGCACCGCGATGCCCTCGGTGATCACCACGGCCAGGCCGATCTCGGCGTCGATCGCCTCGATGACCGCGGCCTTGGCGAAGGCCGGCGGCACGAAGAGAACGGACACATCGGCGCCGGTCTTCTCGATGGCCTCGGCCACGGTGCCGAAGACGGGTACGGAGGTGCCGTCGAAGTCGACGGACGTGCCTGCCTTGCGGGGGTTCACACCGCCGACGATGTTGGTGCCGTCCGCGAGCATGAGCTTGGTGTGCTTCATGCCGGTGGCACCGGTCATCCCCTGGACGATGACCTTGCTTTCCTTGGTGAGGAAGATAGCCATGGGGTTGGAGTCCCTCGTTCTGTGTCGTGTCGGAGACGCGTGAAAGTCAGCGTGCCGCGGCCAGCTCGGCGGCCTTGTCGGCGGCGCCGTCCATCGTGTCCACGCGCTGCACGAGCGGGTGGTCGGCGTCGGAGAGGATCTTGCGACCCAGCTCCGCGTTGTTGCCGTCGAGTCGCACGACCAGCGGCTTCGTGACGTCCTCGCCCTTGGACTTGAGCAGCTCCAGGGCCTGGACGATGCCGTTGGCGACCTCGTCGCACGCGGTGATGCCACCGAAGACATTGACGAACACGGACTTGACGTCCGGGTCGCCGAGGATGATCTCCAGCCCGTTCGCCATGACCTCGGCGGAGGCGCCGCCGCCGATGTCCAGGAAGTTGGCGGGCTTCACACCGTTGTGGGCCTCACCGGCGTACGCGACGACATCCAGGGTCGACATGACCAGACCCGCGCCGTTGCCGATGATGCCGACCTCGCCGTCGAGCTTGACGTAGTTGAGGTTCTTGGCCTTGGCGGCGGCTTCCAGGGGGTTGGCCGCGGCCTTGTCCTCCAGGGCCTCGTGCCCGGGCTGGCGGAAGTCGGCGTTCTCGTCGAGCGAGACCTTGCCGTCCAGCGCGATGATCTTGCCGTCACCGGACTTGATCAGCGGGTTGACCTCGACGAGGAGCGCGTCCTCGGCGATGAAGACGGTCCACAGCTTCTGCAGGACCTCGGCGACCTGGTCCGCGATCTCGGCCGGGAACTTCGCGGCGGCGACGATCTCGGCGGCCTTCTCGGGGGTGCAGCCCTCGTTGGCGTCGACGGGGATCTTCGCGAGCGCGTCGGGGTTCTCCTCCGCGACGACCTCGATCTCCACGCCGCCCTCGACGGAGGCCATGGCCAGGAAGGTGCGGTTGGTGCGGTCGAGCAGGAAGGAGACGTAGTACTCCTCCGCGATGTCGGCGGTCTCGGCCAGCATCACCTGGTGGACCGTGTGGCCCTTGATGTCCATGCCCAGAATCTGGCCGGCCTTCTCGACGGCCTCCGCCGGGTCGGCGGCCAGCTTCACACCGCCGGCCTTGCCCCGGCCGCCCACCTTGACCTGCGCCTTGACAACGGCCTTGCCGCCGAGACGCTCGGTCACCTCGCGGGCCGCCTCAGGCGTCGTGATGACTTCACCGGCCAGCACCGGTACACCGTGCTTGGCGAAGAGGTCCCTCGCCTGGTACTCGAACAGGTCCACGCGTGTCCGTCCCTTGTGTCTTTTAACCGCAGCCTGGTGATCGCGGGTTCGTTGTCTGCGTGGGCGTGCCGCGAAGGGCAACGTGACTGCGCCGTCACAGAGGGAGGCGTACTCGCTGTCCGGTACGCGGCATGTCCGTCTTGCAGGTTATCCCCGTGGGCCATGGCTCCCTAAATCGCAGATCACGCCTGAGCGGTGATACCTGTCACATGAGTGGCGTACCCGGCAGATCACCGTCCGGCACGGGTATCGGGCGCTTCTCGATCGCCGCCGCCATCACCTCCGGGAAGAGGTCCGGCGTACACGCGAACGCCGGTGCGCCCAGGGCCGCGAGGGCCGCCGCGTGCTCCCTGTCGTACGCCGGAGCCCCCTCGTCGGACAGCGCGAGCAGCGCCACGAACTGGACGCCCGAGGCCTTCATGGCCGCGACCCGCTTGAGCATCCCGTCCCGTATCCCGCCCTCGTAGAGATCGCTGATCAGGACGACCACGGTGTCGGCGGGCCGGGTGATCCGTGACTGACAGTAGGCGAGTGCGCGGTTGATGTCGGTGCCGCCGCCGAGCTGGGTGCCGAAGAGGACGTCGACGGGGTCGTCGAGCTGGTCGGTGAGATCGACGACGGCCGTGTCGAAGACGACGAGCCGGGTGGCGATGGAGCGCATCGACGCGAGGACCGCGCCGAAGACCGAGGCGTAGACGACGGACGCGGCCATCGACCCGGACTGGTCGATGCAGAGAACGACCTCCTTCTTCACGGACTGCGACGCGCGGCCGTAGCCGATCAGCCGCTCCGGGACGACCGTGCCGTGCTCGGGCAGGTAGTTCTTGAGGTTGGCGCGGATCGTACGGTCCCAGTCGATGTCCCGGTGGCGCGGGCGGCTGATCCGCGCGGACCGGTCGAGCGCGCCGGACAGGGTCGCCCTCGTACGGGTGGCCAGCCGCTTCTCGATGTCCTGGACCACCTTGCGGACCACCGAGCGGGCGGTCTCCCTGGTGGTCTCGGGCATCGCCTTGTTGAGCGAGAGCAGGGTGCCGACGAGATGGACGTCGGCCTCGACCGCCTCCAGCATCTCCGGTTCGAGCAGCAGCGCGGCAAGACCGAGCCGGTCGATCGCGTCGCGCTGCATGACCTGGACGACGGAGCTGGGGAAGTACGTACGGATGTCCCCGAGCCAGCGCGCGACCGAGGGCGCGGAGGCGCCGAGCCCGGCGGAGCGGTCGGTGCCGCCGCCGCGCTCCTTGCCCGCGCCGTAGAGAGCGGACAGCGCGCCGTCCATCGCCGCGTCCCGGCCGGAGAGCGCGTGCCCCGTGCCGTCGGCGCTCTCCCCGCCGAGCACCATCCGCCAGCGGCGCAGGCGCTCGTCGGCAGAGGAGCCGCGGGCCGGCGCGTCAGCCGTGGTTTCCGCGGTGGTCGGGTCCGGGTCGGTCGTGCCTGCGGTGATGGGGGGGCGTGCCCGTAGCGTTGGTCATTCGGTCACCTCCGTGGGGGCCTGGGCGTGATCCAGGGCTGGTGCGGTTTCCGGAGCGGTGCCGAGGAGCAGATGGAGCACCGGCAGTACGGCGTCGGCGCGCGCCTCGTCGAGTCCGGGGCCAAAACCGGGTGCGGCCGCCTCCTGCTCCACCAGTTCCCCGGCGCCCGGCCCTCGCCGGACCAGCTCGCCCAGCGTCCGGCGGACGCCCGGCTCGTACGCGGAGAAGGTACGGCGGAGCAGCGGGAGCACATCGGTGAAGGAGCCGGGCGACACCGCGGTCAGCCAGCGGTCCATGAGACCGAGCAGGCGCTCGTCGTGGACCAGCAGCAGGCCTCCGCCCGAGGCGCCGCCGACGAAGCCCTCGATCCAGGCGGCGGCGTCGGTGGGCGGGGTGCCGGGTGACAGGGCGAGCCCCATGAGCCGTGCGGCGTCGTCCTCCGCGAGCCGCCCGTCGTCCAGGAGCAGCCGGGCGGCCCGCCCGCGTATCTCCCCCGCCACGGTGTCCCGCTCGGCGAGCGTGCGCAGGACGCCCGCCCAGCGTCCGGCCGGATCGGCGCCCCGGCTGCGGCTGTTGTTCTCCGGGAGGAGGCCGATCGCCGTGTGCACGCTGTCGAGGTGCTTGCGCATCCCGGCGGCGCCGTCCGCGTCGAGCCCGGCGCAGGCGGGCGGCAGGCCGACGCAGATCCGCTCGGCGAGCCCGGCCGCCACATCCCCGAGGGCCGCGGTGCCGGTGGACCGTACGTCTCCGTACCGCAGCGAACGGGCGAGCGCGGGCAGTGCCTGGGCGAGGTGCGCGACATCGGTGTCGAGGGCGGCGCGGTCGGCGAGGGCCCGCATCACCAGCGGCAGGGCATCGGGCAGTTCGGCCAGCAGGCAGCGCTCGGCCAGCGCGGTGACCTCGGCGAGCGCCGTCGCGGACGCGGCCCCCGACTCGGCCCTGGCGGTGGCGGCGGAGAGCACGGTGGTGCCCCATACACCGGCCTCCGCGACCCGTACGTACAGCTCGGGCTCCCAGTGCAGCCGCCAGCTCTCACGGAAGGTGCCGGTGCTCCCGCGCCCGGCGGCGGGCTCGCCCCAGCCGAGGCCGAGCAGCCGCAGCCGGTGCAGCAGTCTGCTGCGCGCGGTGTCGGTCTCCTTGCGCAGATCGAGGTCCACCTGACGCTCCAGCGCCTCGGGCTTGAGCCGCAGGGACTTCTGGAGCCGGGTGAGATCGCGCTGCAGAGGCACGGCGGGCGCGGTGTCCGGGACCTCACCGAGCACATCGCCGACAACGAGCCGGTCCCGGACGAGTTCGAGCGGTACGTCCGATCCCTCGCACATCACGGCCCGTACCGCGTCCATGGTCTCCCCGAGACCCGCCAGCGGACGGCCGCGCATGGCGGCCAGGGTCTCGGCGAGCCGTACCGCCTCGATGACATGCGCCGAGGAGACGGTCCAGTCCTCCTCCCGGAGCAGACCCGCGACCTTGGTGAGCCATCGCTCCACCGGGCGGTCGGGCGCGGCGAAGAGATGTCCGTACCAGCCCGGCGAGTCGATGCCCGCGCCATAGCCGCTGTGCCGGGCGAGCCTGCGGTGGGTCCAGGGCACCCACGTCAACTCGGCCTTGACCTTGGGCAGCCCCTTCAGGAGGGCACGGTCCGCGGCGAGGGTCGTCTTCGCGGTCAGCGCGGGCACATGCCAGGCCCCGCAGACGACCGCCACCCCTCCGTCGCCGAACTCCTTGCGGGCCGCGCGCAGTTGGATACGCATATGGGCCTCGCGGACGAGATCCCGGTGGTGTCCGCCCGCGCCGTACTCCTCGCGCAGCGCGCCCATGGCCTCGGCGACGGCCTCGAACGGCGTGCGGGGATCCTCCGCACGGCCGGGCCCGCGGTGCTCGACGACGTCCTCCCACCAGCGCTCCGGATCGTCGTATCCGGCGGCCTCGGCGAGAACGGCGAGGGGATCGATCCGCAGCCCGTCCGCCTCTTCTTCGCCCCTCTCTTCTGCCTTCTGTTCTGCCTTCTCTTCGGCCTTCTTCTTCTCGGCCGCCTCCTCGGCTTCGGCCGCCTGTGCCAGGGAGTTGGCCGCGGGCAGGTCGATGAACCGCACCGGTACGGCATGAGCGAGCGCCCAGCGGATCGCGACCCACTCCGGCGAGAACTCGGCCAGCGGCCAGAACGCGGCCCGCCCCGGATCGTCCACCGCGTGCGCCAGCAGCGCGACGGGCGGCCGCATCGCCTCGTCCCCGGCGAGCCCCACCAGCGCGTCCCCCTCGGGCGGTCCTTCTATGAGGACGACCCGTGGCTCCGCGGCGTCCAGCGCCGCCCGGACCGCCCGCGCGGAACCGGGACCGTGGTGCCTGACCCCGAGCAGCAGCGGCTCGCGCCGGCCGACATCGGCTGTACCCCCTACCGCACCGGGTGCGGCGCGGGGAGCAGTCCGTACCGGCGTGGGCGCGGTCACGCGGTCACCTCGCGGCAGGCGCGATAGAAGTCCTTCCAGCCGTCGCGCTCGCGGACCACCGTCTCGATGTACTCCTGCCAGATCACCCGGTCCGCCGCCGGGTCACGGACGACCGCGCCGAGGATCCCGGCCGCCACATCGCCCGGCCGCAGCACTCCGTCGCCGAAGTGGGCGGCCAGCGCGAGGCCATGGGTGACCACCGAGATGGCCTCGGCCGTGGAGAGCGTCCCCGAAGGCGACTTGAGCTTCGTACGCCCGTCGGCCGTGAGGCCGTCGCGCAGCTCACGGAAGACCGTCACGACCCGGCGGATCTCGTCGAGCCCCTCGGGTCCGGCGGGCAGATCGAGCGCGCGCCCGATCTGGCCGACGCGCCGCGAGACGATGTCGACCTCGGCCTCGGGCGTGGCGGGCAGCGGCAGGACGACGGTGTTGAAGCGGCGGCGCAGGGCGCTGGAGAGCTCGTTGACCCCGCGGTCGCGGTCATTGGCCGTGGCGATCAGATTGAAACCCCGGACGGCCTGCACCTCCTGGCCCAGTTCGGGAACGGGCAGGGTCTTCTCGGACAGGACCGTGATGAGCGAGTCCTGCACATCGGCGGGGATACGGGTCAGCTCCTCGACCCGCGCGGTCAGCCCCTCGGACATGGCCCGCATCACCGGGCTGGGCACCAGCGCCTCGCGGCTGGGGCCGTGGGCGAGCAGCCGCGCGTAGTTCCAGCCGTACCGCACCGCCTCCTCCGGCGTACCGGCCGTGCCCTGCACCAGCAGTGTGGAGTCACCGCTGACGGCCGCCGCGAGATGTTCGGAGACCCAGGTCTTGGCCGTGCCCGGCACACCGAGCAGCAGCAGCGCCCGGTCGGTGGCGAGGGTGGTGACGGCGACTTCGACGATCCGGCGCGGGCCGACGTACTTCGGGGTGATCACCGTCCCGTCGGGCAGCGTGCCGCCGAGCAGATAGGTGGCCACGGCCCAGGGCGACAGGCGCCAGCGCGCGGGCCGCTGCCGGTCGTCGGCCGCGGCCAGGGCCTTCAGCTCATCGGCGAACGCGTCCTCGGCGTGCGGGCGCAGCACCTCGCCGTCGGTGGTCGCGGCGGCGGCGGTGTTTTCGGGCACGGTCATGGATCCCCCTCCAGATCGGTCGACCGGATGTGGTACCCACCGTGCACCACGCCACTGACAATCGGTCGTTTCCGCAGGCCGGAGCCTGTGGACAAGCCGGATCCGGGCCCCGTGGGCACGGCGGCCGTCCGGCGGGCGCCGGACGGCCGTGCGGGGAGCGGGAGTTCGAGCGGGAACTCAGTCGGCGATCGGGGAGACCGCGACGCAGCCGCCCGCCGTGGCCAGGCCCGCGCCCGTCTCCTGCTTGATGACCTCGCCCTTGTAGATGATCTTGCAGGTGACCTCGGCGCCGGTGATGTCCACGGCGATCGGCATGACCGCGGGCGGCATGATCCCCCGGAGCGTGACCGTCTTCTTCCATGGCAGCGTGGGCTGTTCGACCGTTTCGATCTTGGGCTCCATGGCCTTGCCTCCGCCACCGTGGTAGTCGATCGTGTCGACGCCGTCGCCGGTCACCTCATAGGTGACTTCGTAGGTCTCGTTGACGGCCTTGTCCACCTGGTCGACGGTCTCGGAGCAGGCGGTCAGTCCCAGCGCGAGTCCGGCGGCGGCGAGCGCGCCGACGGCGGCGCGGACGGTGCGAGTGGTGCTGTTCATCGGTGATCCCCCCGGTCGTTCATGTGCCCGCCGGCTCGCGGACACCTCTCGCGACCAATCGTAAAGGAAATGCAAAACCAAAGCGCCGAGGCGTCGCGAAGTCCGGCCCGGCCCCTTGAAATCGCAGGTCAAGGGCGATTGTCAGTGGGGGGTCCTAACGTCGTGGCCATGAATCCAACGGGGGTCCGCTGGACGACGGAACAGGTGCTTGCCCTGGCTCCTGACGACTCGTCGCGCAGAGCGGGGACACGACTGGGCACGGCCGGGCCGTGGTCGGAGGCGGGAGCCGACACCGCGGGGGCCGTGTGGGGGCTGTGCAGGGGCAGCGGGAGCAGGCCGTATCAGACGGTGGTGGACACCACGGGTCCGGCGTACTCGTGCAGTTGCCCCAGCCGGAAGTTCCCGTGCAAGCACGCGCTGGGCCTGCTGCTGCTCCGGGCGTCCGACGAGCGGGCGGTGGGGGAGGCGAAGGCGCCGGGGTGGGCCGAGGAGTGGCTCGAAGGGCGCAGGAGGCGGAGCGAGGAGGGGGACGGACGCCGGAACGGCGGGCGGGGGCGGGGCGGGGAAGCCGGCCGATCCGGAGGCCGCGCGGCGCAGGGCGGAGCGCCGGGCCGCGCGGATCACGGCGGGGACGACGGAGCTGGAGCAGCGGCTGGCGGATCTGCTGCGGGGCGGGCTGGCCGCGGCGGAGCAGTCGGGGTATGGGCTGTGGGAGGAGACGGCGGCCCGGATGGTGGACGCGCAGGCACCCGGACTGGCCAGCCGGGTGCGGGAGTTGGGGGCGATCCCGGGATCGGGGGCGGGCTGGCCGGTGCGGCTGCTGGAGGAGTCCGCGCTCCTGCATCTGCTCAACACGGGCTGGCAGGGGCTCGGCCGGCTGCCCGAGCCGCTGGCGACGACCGTCCGCACCCGGGTCGGGCTGCCGTCGCCCGCCGGGGGTCCGCCGGTCCGGGACCACTGGCTGGTGCTGGCGCAGTGCGACTCCTCGGACGGCAAGCTGATCACCCGTCGTATCCGGCTGTACGGACGGGAGTCGGGGCGGTCGGCGCTGCTCCTGTCCTTCGGGGCGGCGGGCCGGTCCCCGGAACTGGGCCTGCCGGTCGGCCTGGTGATCGACGCGGAGGTCACACCGCATGCGGGCGCGGGGCAGCTACGGGCGGACTGGGGGCAGCAGTTCGGTGTCCCCGGTCCGATCGAGGAGCCGCCGCCCGGCGGATCCACCGTCGAGGCGATGGAGGCGTACGGGGCGGCGCTGCGGGCCGACCCCTGGCTCGACGCGTGGCCGGTGACGCTGCGGGACGTCATCCCGGTGCCCGGCGAGGGGGGCGGCTGGCAACTGGCGGACGCCGACGGCGAGTCCGCGCTGCCCGTCGCGGCCACGGCGCTGGGACGTTCCGGGCTGTGGAAGCTGGCGGCGGTCTCCGGTGGCGGCCCGGTCACGGTGTTCGGCGAGTGCGGGCACCGGGGGTTCCATCCGCTGACGGCCTGGGCCGAGGACATATCGGAGACGGTCCCCCTCACCTGACCGCGCCGCACGCGGTCGCCCGCACACCTTCGGAGGACGCGATGTACGGACGGAGGACCCTGTGAACAGCACAGCCGACGGCACGCTCAGCAACACCCACGCCACAGTCCCGAGCACCCGTCGCACAACGGGCAGTGGCGCCGGATCACCCTGGGAAGACCTGGTCACCTCGGCACTGCTCGGTACGGACCGGCGTACTCCACCGGCCGGGATCATGACACCCGGCCGGGACGCCCCGGTCGCCCTGCTGGACGCCGCCGCGCTCCACACCGTACGGCGCAGGGCCGGCCTGCGCCCCGCGCGCGCCGCCACCCGGCCCGAGCGGGCGCCCCACGACGGCCGGAAGCGGCTGCCCGAACCGGCCGCGAGACGGCTCGCGCAGTTGCTGGCCGACCGGTCGGCGCCCTCGGGCGGCGGCCGTCGCGGTACGGCTCCCGATCTCACCGAGCTGCTCCCCCAGTGGCTGGCCGCCGCCAACGAGCACGGCTATCAGGCGCCCGCGCCCGTACTGCCCGCGCTGCTCGACGCGGCCCGCGCGCGTACCGACCTGCGGCCCGCGGCCCTGGCCTTCGCCGGGCCGCGCGGCCTCTGGCTCGCCCGGCTCAACCCGGAGTGGAAGTTCGCCCTGCGCGGCGGATCCGGCGGGACCCTGCTGCCCGATGTCCGGGACGACGAGGCCGTGCGGCGACTCTGGGAGGAGGGGCTGTTCGCCGAGCGGGTCGCGCTGCTGGCCGCCGTACGGGCCCATGACGGCGAGGCGGCCCGGGCGCTGCTGGCGTCGACGTGGCAGACGGAGCGCGCCGAGGACCGGCTGATGTTCCTGGACTCCCTGCGGACCGGGCTGTCCGGGACGGACGAGCCCTTCCTGGAGCGGGCCCTGTCGGACCGCAGCCGCAATGTCCGTTCCACCGCGGCCGAACTGCTCTCGGCGCTGCCGGAGTCGGCGCTCGCCGGGCGGATGGCGGCACGGGCCGCGACCTGCGTGAGCATGGACCGTACGGGCGGCGGCCAGGTCATCGCGGTCGAGGCCCCGCACGAGTGCGACGCGGACATGCAGCGCGACGGAGTGGTCCCGGCGCCGCCCGCCGGACGGGGTGAACGGTCCTGGTGGCTGGGCCAGTTGGTGGAGGCCGCCCCGCTGAGCACCTGGCCGCGCAGGCTCGGCGGCCGTACGCCGGAGGAGATCGTCGCGCTGCCCGTCCTGGACGACTGGGCGGACGAACTGCACGCGGCCTGGTGCCGGGCGGCCGTCCGGCAGCGGGACGCGCGGTGGGCGGCGGCCCTGCTCGGTACGCCCGTGGCCGCGCGGGCCGCCGGTCCCGGCACTCCGTCCCTGGCGGAGCGGGCGAAGCTGCTGGCGACCCTGCCGGCCGCCGAACGGGCCACCTGGGTGGCCGCGTTCATATCCGCGCACGGTCTGTCGGAGGCGTTCCAGGTCCTCGGCGTCTGCGCGGTGCCCTGGGCGGAGCCGCTCGGCCGGGCGGTGGTCGACGCGCTCGACATCGCCCGGGACGGCGGAAGTTACCCCTGGAGCTTCAGCGGGGTCATGGGACTGGCGGAGCGCTGCCTCGACCCGGCGGCGGCCAGCCGGCTGGAGCTGCTCACGGCGACCCCGGACGAGGGTGAGAACGCGTCGCCGGGCGCGGGCGGCTACTGGTCGGAGGCGTTCCAGCGGCTGGTCTCCACCCTGCGCCTGCGCGCGGCGATGCTGTCGGAGCTGGCCGAGCCGCCGGAGCCGCCACGCATGTCCGCGCGGGCGGCAACAGCGGAGATATCCGAACCACCGGAAGGAGCAAAGCCGTAGCACGGCACGCGCGTGGCATACGCACGGCACGCCTGCGGCGCCCGGTGGCACGCTGCCGGGCGCCCGGTGTCACGCGCCGGTCGGCTGGCGGATATTGGCGTTGACCCAGGTGACGATCGACGTGGTCGTCGCACCGGGGGTGAAGATCTCGGCGACGCCCAGCTCCTTCAGCGGAGGGATGTCCTCCTCGGGGATGATGCCGCCGCCGAAGACCTTGATGTCCTCCGCGTCCCGTTCCTTCAGCAGCTCGATCACCTTCGCGAAGAGGGTGTTGTGGGCGCCGGACAGGATGGACAGGCCGATCGCGTCGGCGTCCTCCTGGATCGCGGTGTCCACGATCTGCTCGGGGGTCTGGTGGAGCCCCGTGTAGATGACCTCCATGCCGGCGTCACGCAGCGCACGCGCGATCACCTTCGCCCCGCGATCGTGGCCGTCGAGACCCGGCTTGGCCACCACCACACGGATCGGACCGGTCACACCCATCGTTGCCTCCACATACCGAATACCGACTGCACATACCGACGACTGCACATACCGACCGACCGGCCATACGGACCGCGCGCACCGACCGTCTGCCACATACCGACTGCGCCGCCATCAGTACGGGTTCCCGCGGCACGGGTTCCCGCGCCCGCGCGGCCCGGAGAGGTGAACGAACGTTATCCACAGCATCCCGCACCCGGCTGTTTCGCGGCGGGCGGCGAGGGGGAAATCACACCTGGGACAAGTTCGCTTTGCGGTGTTCCGGTAGCACTCGGCCCCCGGGCCGGGGCGGACAGCCGCAAGGGGAGCCGCAGAGGAGCCGCCACATGGGCGCGGTTCCACCGGGCCGCCGGTCGGGTGGCGCGGTGGTTCGGCTTGTGCGTCGGCTCCGGCACGTCGGCCGCGGATCCGCCGTGAGCGGCGCCCCATGAGGGCACACGGGGGGCAGAGCCGCCTGCCGGGTGCCGTTCGGAGGTCGGCCATGCAGATCCAGCCGTTCTTTCCGCTGTCGCCGCTCCTGCCTCCGCTGCTGCGTCAGGTGAGCCGCGTACGCGAGGCGTCACCGCCCCCCGCGCTGCTCCGCGCCACCGCGCTCGACCTCGCGATCCTCACCGGGCATCTCGTCCTCTACCCGGCCGGAATCATCCAGGAGCGCCGTGCCGCCCCGCTGCCCCCGGAAGCCCCGCAGGTCCCCGCCGACGGCCGCGAACGGCCCCCTGTCGTACTGCTCCACGGCCTGGTCGACAACCGCTCCGTCTTCGTCATGCTGCGCCGCTCCCTCGCCCGGAACGGCTGGGACCGGCTCATCTCGCTCAACTACTCCCCGCTGACCTTCGACATACGGTCGGCCGCCGAGCTGCTGGGGCAGCACATCGAGGAGATCTGCGTCCGCACCGGCCACCGCCAGGTCGATGTCATCGGGCACAGCATGGGCGGCCTGATCGCCCGTTATTACGCACAGCGACTGGGCGGCGATAGCCGGATCCGTACGCTCGTCACCCTCGGCACGCCCCACGAGGGCACCACCGTCGTACCGTTCGCGGACGCCCACCCGGTGGTGCGGCAGATGCGCCCGGGATCGGGCCTGATCGACGAGCTGCGGCTGCCCGCGCCCGGCTGCCGCACCCGCTTCGTCAGCTTCTGGAGCGACATGGACCAGCTCATGGACCCGGTGGAGACGGCCCGTATCGAACACCCCGATCTGCTCGCGCAGAACGTCCGGGTGAGCGGCCTCGGGCATCTGACCCTGCCGGTCCATCCCGCGGTCGCGGCGGGTGTCCGGCACGTCCTCGAATCCGGTTTTCTGCCCGATCTCGGGTCGGGTATCGACCTCGGCGAGGGTCCGCCCACCACCGAAGGACCCGCGTCCGTCGCCTGACCGCCGGAACCCGCCGGCCGGAACCGACGCACGTAACCCGGCGCCCGACGCCCGGTCCGCGGCCAACCTCCGCGATCGCCACCGCAATCACCACCGCGATCGCCGCCGATCGCCGCCCGCGACCGCACTCGCCACTCGAACACGCTTCGAACGTACGGCCAAGCCTGTGCCCGCAGTCCCCCGAAACACGGCCGAATGCCCGTTTCCGCTGGGCCCAAAACCTGCGGAAGATTGTCGCCGTCGCATACCGCCGGGTACAGTCGCGGCCACTGCTTTCCCTCTGAGGTCCTTCTCCCACAGGACCGGATCTCAGACCCTGGTCCTGCTGCCGAGGCGAGAGAGAAGTTGGTGAACGACCAGCACGCCCACGCCGGGTACGCCGGATACGACGGTTACCAGAACGGCAGCTACACGGCCGACCCGCTCTTCGGCTCCCTGCCGGGCGGTTACGAGGGGACTCCGGCCCACAACGGGCCGTACGAGCAGCAGTACGACACCGGCGGCCAGTGGGACAGCGCCGCGCACCAGCAGCAGGGCGCCGGATACGACGCCTACGCCACGCCGCAGTACGAATCGCAGTACGGGCAGTACGACACGAACGGCCAGTGGGCGGACCCCACCGTCGGCGGCACCGGCTACCAGCAGTCCCCGGACTACCAGCCGTTGGCGGACATCCCGGTCCAGGCGGCCGGGCCGGACGCGACGGGCCAGTGGGACGCCGACGCCTGGAACCAGGCGAATCAGCTCAACGGCACCGGCCACGCCGGGCAGTTCGAAAACGCCCCGCTCGGCCATGCCTCCTTCGAGAACGGCCAGTTCGAGAACGCGCCGTACGGATACGACGCCCTGGGCCAGCCCGTCGCGGCGCCGTTCGCCCCGGCGCAGGCCGCGCAGTTCGAGACCGCGCCCTTCGACGCCCAGCAGTTCGCGGCCGCGCCGCTCGGGTACGAGCCGACCGCGCAGTGGATCGCGCCCACCTTCGACTCCGGGGCGTACGACGCCACCGCGTGGAACTCGGCCGGGACAGCACCGGACCCCGCGCAGGACACGCTCCTCGTGGACGCGGATGTCGCGGGCGTACAGGACCAGTACGGCCACCAGTACGCGGCGGACGGCGCGTACGACGCGCAGGAGCAGTACGCCGCGGACCCGGCCGACCCGTACGACCCGGCTCCGTACGACGCGGACGCCGAGTACGGAGCCCCCGGGCCCGAACCTGAACCCGGTGCGGAGGCCGACTTCGACGCCGAGTCCGTCCATGAGGCCGAGGACGGTATGGACGCGGGCGACGCTCCCGGCTCCGGCGACTTCGTCTCCGAGGCCGACTCGCTGCACATGGCCCCGACCATGACCGTGCCCGCCGTGACCGTGACGCCTCGTCCGGTAGGCCGGTCCGGCGGCGGAAACGGCAGCCGGGGCCGCCGCCGTACCCCCGCCAAGCGCTCCGCGCTTCTCACGGTCGCCGTCCCCTCCGCCTGTGTGATGGGCGTCGCCGGTATCGCCGCCGCCTCCGTCGGCGGACTCGGCGAGGAGGCCCCGGAGGAGACCAGGACCACCGCGACGGCCGCCGACCCGTCCACCGTCAAACCCGTGGCCGCCAACAACAAGCTGGACACCCAGCTCGCCGCGCTCAGCGCCGACGCCCGGGACTTCGGTGACCGGGCCAGCCGTACGCAGGAGCGCATCGACCTCAAGGCGCGGCAGGAGGCCGAGCGCAAGCAGCGCGAGGCCGAGGCGGCGCGCAAGGAGGCCCTGCGCCCCAAGTTCGCGCTGCCGGTCGCGGCACACGGCCTCAGCGCGTACTACGGCCAGGCCGGCATCAACTGGATGTCCGTGCACACCGGGATCGACTTCCCGGTCTCGTACGGCACACCGGTGATGGCGGCGACCGACGGGACCGTACGGACGCAGTACAACAGCGCGTACGGCAACATGGCCATCGTGACCTCGCCCGACGGCACGGAGACGTGGTACTGCCACCTCAGCAGTACGAAGATCCGTTACGGCACGGTCAAGGCCGGCGACGTCATCGCCTATTCGGGGAACTCGGGCAACTCCACCGGTCCGCATCTCCACTTCGAGGTACGGCCCGGCGGCGGCTCTGCGATAGACCCGTTGTCCTGGCTCCGCAGCCACGGCCTGGACCCGACGTAACGAGGCGCGCCGGACGGCGCGGGCCGGAACGGAACCGCCCGCCCCAGCCCCCCGCGCCGGGTGCCACTACAGCTTTTCCGTCCCGCCACAGCTTTCCCTACCGCACGGCAGCGCCGCTACAGCTTTTCCACCGGCGCGTACCTCAGCAGCAGTTGCTTGGGCTTGGGGTCTCCGAAGTCGACCGTCGCCTGTGCGTTCGCCCCCGTACCCGTCACCGCCATGACCGTGCCGAGGCCGAACTGGTCGTGGGTGACCCGGTCTCCGACCGCCAGCGAGATCACCGGCTTGTCGCTCATACGCCGGGTGGCGAAGCCCGAGGCGCCGGACCGCGAGCGCGAGCCGGAGCCGGTTCCGCCCGCCGCCGCGGACAGTGAGGACGCGATCGAGGTGGTCGGCCCCGCCGGGATCTGCGCCCCGGTCCGCTTCCACTCCAGGTGCTGGCCCGGGATCTCCTCCAGGAACCGCGACGGCGGGTTGTACGCGGGCTGCCCCCACGCGCTCCGCATCGACGACCGCGTCAGATAGAGCCGTTCGCGGGCGCGGGTGATGCCGACGTACGCCAGCCGCCGCTCCTCCTCCAGTTCCTTGGTCTGGCCCAGGGCGCGCATGTGCGGGAAGACGCCGTCCTCCATGCCCGACAGGAACACCACGGGGAACTCAAGGCCCTTGGCGGTGTGCAGCGTCATCAGGGTGATGACACCGGAGCCGTCCTCGTCCTCGTCGGGGATCTGGTCGGAGTCGGCGACGAGCGCCACCTGCTCCAGGAATTCGGCGAGCGTGCCCGTCGCGGCCGGGGCAGCCGCCGCGCCCGTGTCGTCGGCCGCCGCTGCCGCCTGGGCGCGCTCCTGCTCGAATTCCAGCGCCACCGCCGCCAGTTCCTGGAGGTTCTCGATACGGGTCTCGTCCTGCGGGTCGGTCGAGGCCTGCAACTCGGCCAGATAACCGGTCCGTTCGAGCACCGCCTCCAGCACCGTCGCGGGCCCGGCGCCCGACTCGACGACCGTGGTCAGCTCCTCCATCAGCGTGTTGAAGCGCTTGACGGCGTTGGCGGAGCGTGCCGCCATGCCGTACGCCTCGTCCACCCGGCGCAGGGCCTGCGGGAAGGTGATCCGCTCCCGCTGCGCGAGGGCGTCGATCATGGCCTCCGCGCGGTCCCCGATGCCTCGCTTGGGGACGTTGAGGATACGGCGCAGCGGGACGTTGTCCTCCGGGTTGGCGAGGACCCGCAGATAGGCCAGCACATCGCGGACCTCCTTGCGCTCGTAGAAGCGCACTCCGCCGACGACCTTGTAGGGCAGGCCGACCCGGATGAAGATCTCCTCGAAGACACGGGACTGCGCGTTCGTACGGTAGAAGACGGCGACATCGCCCGCCTTGGCCTCGCCCGCGTCCGTCAGCCGGTCGATCTCGTCGGCGACGAACTGCGCCTCGTCGTGCTCCGTGTCCGCGACATAGCCGGTGATCCGGGCGCCGGCACCGGCCTTTGTCCACAGATTCTTCGGACGGCGGCTCTCATTGCGCTCGATGACCGCGTTGGCGGCGCTGAGAATCGTCTGCGTGGAGCGGTAGTTCTGCTCCAGCAAAATCGTGGTCGCGTCCGGGTAGTCCTCCTCGAACTGGAGGATGTTACGGATAGTGGCGCCGCGGAAGGCGTAGATCGACTGGTCGGCGTCGCCGACGACACACAGCTCGGCCGGGTCGTGGTCCTCGCCGGACGGGCCCACCAGCTCGCGTACGAGCGTGTACTGGGCGTGGTTCGTGTCCTGGTACTCGTCCACCAGCACATGGCGGAAGCGCCGCCTGTAGTGCTCGGCCACATCCGGGAACGCCTGGAGCAGATGGACGGTGGTCATGATGATGTCGTCAAAGTCCAGCGCGTTGGCCTCGCGCAGCCGCGCCTGGTACATCCGGTACGCCTCGGCGAGCGTCTTCTCGAAGCCGTCGGCGGCCTGTCCCGCGTACGTCTCCTCGTCGATCAGCTCGTTCTTCAGATTCGAGATCTTGGCGCTGAAGGACTTCGGCGGATAGCGCTTGGGGTCGAGGTCCAGATCACGGCAGACCAGGGCCATCAGCCGCTTGGAGTCGGCGGCGTCGTAGATCGAGAACGACGAGGTGAAGCCGAGCCTCTTTGACTCGCGGCGCAGGATACGGACGCAGGCGCTGTGGAAGGTCATCACCCACATGGCGCCGGCGCGCGGGCCGACGAGCTGCTCGACCCGCTCCTTCATCTCGCCCGCGGCCTTGTTGGTGAAGGTGATCGCCAGTATCTGGCCGGGGTGGACGCTGCGGGTGCCCAGCAGATGCGCGATCCGGTGGGTGAGGACCCGGGTCTTGCCGGAACCGGCCCCGGCCACGATGAGCAGGGGCGATCCCGTGTGCACCACGGCCGCGCGCTGCTCCTCGTTCAGCCCTTCGAGCAGCGCGGCGGGGTCCACGACGGTCCGCGGAGAGCCGTCGCGGTGGTATGCGTCGCGCGCCGGGGGCATGTCGTACGCACCCTCGAAGAGATCGTCGGGCACCGCCTCCTGGGCGTGCTCGTCATGGTCCTCGGGCGGCGGCGGGGGCTCGTCGCCGGAGGGCTGGAGGTCCGCCAGGAAGCTGTCGTCAAAGAGGCTGCTCATCGCTTTCCGAGTCTATTGCGCCGCACTGACAGCCCGCGCCCGCCTTGGGAAGACTCCGGCGCGCCCGCCTCGGCAGGACCGCGCCACTCCGAAGTCCGGGCGGACCGCGCCACTCCGAAGTGCGGCGACCGCCCGCTCACACAAGGTGACGAAAATGCCCTCGCGACCCCCGTTCGACCCTTTGCAGCGACCTTCTCGCATCGCATAAGCAAATGGTCACGAAAATGTATCGGGCATATCGCCCATCGTCCTTCACATGAGGACCACAGTTTGGCTAGCGTGCTCGCTCAGGCAGCCCGAACCCCCCAAGGCGATCCGCGCCGAGCGGGCGACCTTTGCTGAAATCGGACATTCCAGAAGGAAGTTCGACGGAAGGAGATGCTGGCCTTGGCGTCGCATCGCAAGTCGCGCACCCGTGGCGGAGTACGCACCAACTCCCCCGCCGTCGGTCTCACGACGGCCGCCCTCGCTTCGGTCACGCTGCTCTCGACGCAGAGCGCGAACGCCGCGCCCGCCGAGCCCAGGCCGTCGGTCGAAGAGGTGCAGAAGAAGGTCGACGACCTGTACCGCCAGGCCGGTGGCGCCACGCAGCAGTACAACAAGGCCAAAGAGGCCACGGAGAAGCAGAAGCGCACGGTCGGCCGGGTGCTGGACGAGGTCGCCAAGCGCGCGGACAAGCTGAACGAGGCCCGCCGTACGCTCGGCGGCTTCGCGTCCGCGCAGTACCGCGAGGGCGGGCTCGGCCAGACCGCCGCGCTGCTGTTCGCCGACAGCCCGCAGGCGTACTTCGAGCAGACGCAGATGATGGACCGGCTGGCGGACCGTCAGCGCGGTGTCCTCGCCGACTACCAGGCACAGCAGGCCGCGGCGGCGAAGGAGCGGGCCCAGGCGGCGAAGAGCCTGGAGTCGCTGACCGCGTCCCAGGCCGCCCTGCGGACCAGCAAGGAGAACGTACAGAAGAAGCTCGGGGCGGCCCGTGCGCTGCTGTCGCGGCTGACCGCCGAGGAGCAGCAGCGGCTGGCGGCGCTGGAGCGCAAGAAGGAGGAAGAGGCCCGCAGAAAGGCCGAGGCGAGAGCCAAGGAGGAGGCCCGCGCGAAGGCCGAGGCCGAGCGGCTGCGCGAGCAGCAGCAGGCCGCGGAGCCGCCTTCGGCCGGTACGGACACGGGCACGGACACCAGCCCTGGTACCGGCACCGGTACGGGCACGGACACCGGCTCCGGCACCTCCGGCGGCGGTTACGCAACCAAGGCCGCCAAGGTCCTCGCCTTCGCACGCGCGCAGATAGGCAAGCCGTACGTCTGGGGCGCGTCGGGACCCAGTTCGTACGACTGCTCCGGTCTGACCCAGGCCGCGTGGCGGGAGGCGGGCGTACAGCTTCCCCGTACCACCTGGGAGCAGGTCGAGGTCGGCACGCGCGTCTCGACCGGGGATCTGCTCCCCGGCGACCTGGTCTTCTTCTACGACGACATCAGCCACGTCGGCATCTACATAGGCGACGGCATGATGATCCACGCCCCCAAGCCGGGCGCGAACGTGCGCGAGGAGTCGATCTACTACATGCCGATCTACGGGAGCGTCCGCCCGGCCTGACAAGGCCCGGGGGCCCGGGCCGGAGCGCCGGTCAGGTCCAGAGCGTCGCGATGAAGATATTGGCGAGCGTCAGGCCGCCGACCGCGCCGAACAGGCCCTTCGGCGCGGTCTCGTCGTCCCGCTTCACATAGACCACGCCCAGGATCACCACCAGGACCGCCAGCTTGATACCGATCTTGATGTTGTTCACGGGGTTGTCGTCGGCCTGGTTGAGGCCCACCAGGGCGACGCCCGTGACCAGCATCGTCAGCGCCCCGTGCAGCATCGCCGGGCTGAACCGGGCCGTGCCGGCGCTCATCGACTTCATCTGGGTCAGAAAGCCGCCGAGCAGCGACGCTATGCCGATGATGTGCAGGGCGACAAAGACATTGATGAGTACGTCCATGGCGGGAGCGTAGCCCGGCCCATATCACCTCTTGGTGGTGAGGTGGGGCTCTCTTTCCCTATCGGCCGGGTCGGACCGGAAGAGCGCGGTTCCGCCGGGACCCGCCCGGTCACAAAGCGGTCCGGAAGTTTCACCTCCAGCCAATAGCGGCCATGCCGTCACCGGGCTGTGACCTCTCGTCCTAGCGTCCCTCTCCGGGCGGCCGACTCGTACCGCCCGACCGCACGGACGTGAGGAAGTGGACGCCCCCGTGGCAGCGCACCGAAAACGCAAGCAGCGCCGGCTCACCGGCCCGACCGGCCGTACCGCCGCCACCTTGGCCATCGCCGGGGCCGCGACCGCCGGCGCGGCCACCCCCGCGCACGGGGAGCCCCGGCTCACCCCCGCCCAGGTCAGGGCGAAGATCGACGGCCTGTACGAGGAGGCCGAGGCGGCGACGGAGCGGTACAACGGCGCCAAGGAGAAGGCGGACGAGGCCCGCGCCTCCCTGACGGAGCTGCGGGACGAGGCGGCCCGCAGGACGGACCGGCTCAACGCCGCGCGCGACGCGCTGGGTTCGGTCGCCGCGGCGCAGTACCGCGGCGGTACGGGCGGCCTCGACCCCGCCGTACAGCTCGCCCTCAGCTCGGGGCCCGACGAGTTCCTGGAGCGAGCGGGGCTCGCCGAACGGGCCGGGGCCCGGCAGGCCGCCATGGTCACCGGGATCCGCAAGGAACTCGCGTCGGTCGCCCAGCTCCGCGACCGCGCCGAGGGACGGCTCGGCGAGTTCGAGGCCCGCCGGGCGGAGCTGGCCCGGCACAAGGCCACCGTCCGGAAGAAGCTCGACTCCGCACAGGCGCTCCTGGACCGGCTCACGGCGCCGGAGCGCGCCCGGTACACGCAGGAGGTCAGGAACAGCCCGTACGGCGCGTACACGGCCCACGCGGGGCGTGCGACGGCCAGGGGCGCGCTGCTCGCGCCCGACTCGCGCGCCGCGGCGGCCGTGGCGTACGCGTACGGGGCGATCGGCAAGCCGTACGCCTGGGGCGCGACCGGGCCCGGCGCGTTCGACTGCTCGGGGCTGACGCAGGCCGCCTGGCGCGCGGCGGGCGTCGCCCTGCCCCGTACCACCTACACGCAGATCAGCGCGGGGCGGCAGATCACGCGCGACCGGCTCGCCCCCGGCGATCTGGTGTTCTTCTTCTCCGGTGTCAGCCATGTCGGCATCTATGTGGGCGGCGGGCAGATGATCCACGCGCCGCGCCCGGGCTCGGCGGTGCGGATGGCACCGGTCGACGAGATGCCGTTCGCGGGCGCGACGCGGCCTGCCTGAGAAGGCCGAAGGCCGCCCGGGTCCGTCCGGGACACCGGCCCCGCCAGTCCCGGACACCTGGGCCGCTGTCCCGGACGTCTGCCCCTCTCTCCCGGACACCGGCCCCGTAACCGGTACGGACCACCCCGGGTGCCCCTTTCCGGCCTTCGCGTCACGATGAGCAGCAGTACGCCGTCGGCCGCGAAAGGGAAGCCGTGAGACGAGCCACCGCCGTCCGAGCCTCGGTCCTCACCGCCGGCGCGCTCTTCGTACTGGCACCGGTCGGTGTCACGCCCAAGGGCTGCGGCGACCTCTCCGGCGGCCGGCTCTGCATCGAGGGCCCGATCGGCGGTGCGGGCCGGTTCACCACGCGGTACGTCCAGCACACGGACCGGCCGGGCACCGCCGTACGCCTCGGCTATCAGCGCAAGGACGACCGGATCGTGGCGTTCCCGGGGTGGTTCGGGACACGGCACACCCGGCACGGCCGCGCCGAGCTGGCCCGTACGCTCGACACCGCGCCGGGCGAGTGCATCCGCGGTCTGATGGAGCACCGCAACCGGACATACATCACCCAGTGGCGCTGCTCCTAGTGGGTGTCTTGCCGATCTTGCCGGGCTCGCGGGGCCCTGCACGCACGCTCGCGGCGTTGTCGTCGGTCGCCAGGACACCACCCGTACGGCCGCCGCTCAGACGAGTCTGCGGGCCGTCGCCCAGCGCGTCAGCTCGTGCCGGTTGGAGAGCTGGAGTTTCCGCAGAACCGCCGAGACATGCGACTCCACGGTCTTCACCGAGATGAAGAGCTGTTTGGCGATCTCCTTGTACGCGTATCCACGCGCGATCAGCCGCAGCACCTCGCGCTCCCGCTGGGTGAGCCGGTCCAGGTCCTCGTCCACCGGCGGCGCGTCCGTCGACGCGAAGGCGTCGAGGACGAACCCGGCGAGCCGCGGCGAGAACACCGCGTCGCCCTCCTGCACCCGGAAGATCGAGTCGACCAGGTCCGTGCCGGTGATCGTCTTGGTCACATAACCACGGGCACCGCCCCTGATCACACCGATGACATCCTCGGCCGCGTCCGAGACCGACAGGGCCAGGAACCGCACCGGGTTCTCGGGCGCCGCCATCATCGGCGCGCAGCGCCGCAGCACCTCCACCCCGCCGCCGCCCGGCAGATGGACATCGAGCAGGACGACCTCGGGGCGGGTCGCCGTGATCACGGTCACCGCCTGGTCCACATCGGCCGCCTCACCGACGACCTCGACACCTGTCTGTTCGGTGCGGCCGATCTCCGCCTGTACTCCCGTACGGAACATCCGGTGGTCGTCGACGAGCACGACCCGTACACGACGGCCGTCCCCGGCCGGGGTCCCGCCGCTGTCCGCCGGACTGCCGTTGGCCTGTACGCCCTCGCTCATGGTCTCTGCCCCTCGTCCTCGTCATTCGGTCCTCGCCGCGCGGTCATTCGGTCCTCGTCGCGCGGCGGGATGCCACGGGTTCATCCGTCCGCCCGTTCCATCTCCAGCTCGACCTCCGTGCCGCCGCCGGGCACCGAACGCAGTCTGGCCGTCCCGCCGTTGCGCTGCATCCGGCCGATGATCGACTCCCGTACGCCCATCCGGTCCGCCGGCACGGCGTCCAGGTCGAACCCGGGGCCGCGGTCCCGTACGGAGAGGAAGACCGTACGGCCCTCCACCTCCGCGAAGACCTGTACCGCGCCCCCATCGCCACCGTACTTGGCGGCGTTGACCATTGCCTCGCGCGCGGCCTGCATCTGTGCCGCCAGTTTCTCGTCGAGCGGGCAGTCGCCGACGACCACGACCTCGATCGGCGCTCCGTGGTGGTCCTCCACCTCGGCCGCCGTCCGTTTCACCGCCTCGGCGAGGGTGGCGGGCTCGTCCTCCTCGTCCTTGCCGCGGCCCTCCGGCCGGTAGAGCCAGGCCCGCAGCTCCCGCTCCTGGGCGCGGGCGAGCCGGCGGACCTCGCCGCCGTCGTCGGCGCTGCGCTGGATCAGGGTGAGGGTGTGCAGCACGGAGTCATGGACATGGGCGGCGACCTCGGCACGCTCCTGCGCGCGGATACGCATCAGCCGCTCCTCGGACAGGTCCTGGGTCATGCGTACGAGCCAGGGCCCGGCGAGCAGGGCGACCCCGGCGACGACGGCGATGGCCCCGGTCAGTACGTTCCCGAACTGGGCTGCCGAGCCGCGCACCACCATGAACACGGCGAGACCGAGGCCGACCAGGGCGACACCGGCGAGGGTGCGCGCGAGCTGGAAGAGCCGGCGGCGGCGGCCGACCTCGGTCCAGCGGGCCCGGCGCGCGTTGTCGGCCTGACGCCATACCAGGACGACGCCCGCACCTATCAGCAGCAGCGGCCAGATGTAGCGGTCGGCGTGGCTGCGGCCGAGATTGACATTGCCGACGAAGATCCCGGCGCCGATCACCAGCGCGATCAGCGCGAAGATCTGGCCCTTGTCGGGCTTGCGCAGCCGGCGTCTGCCGTCGGGGCTGATCTCGAACAGGGTGCGGGGCTCGACCGCCGTGCCGCCGACACCGAGCGGTACGACGATCCAGAAGACGGCGTAGAGCAGGGCGCCCAGGCCCTGCGCCATGAAGAGGCCGAGGAAGACCAGCCGGACCCAGACGACCGGCAGCCCGAGATGCCCGGCGAGCCCGCGCGCCACACCGCCGAGCAGCCGGCCGTCCGCGCTGCGGTACAGCTTGCGCGTCGGCTGCTCGTCCGGCGCGGGGGCGCGGTAGGAAGAGGACGCGGTGGGCGCGGCAGGGCGCGGCGGGGCGGCTGGCATGCCTTCGATGGTCACATGGCGGGGCACGGGGGTACATCAGGGTCGGGCCCCTGAGGCGACCCTGATGCGCGTACCTGACAACTCCGGCCGGTGTACGGCGCGGTGGATGCCTTGCGGGTACGGATCCGGTACGGGGCGGTGAGGCGCGGTACGGGCCGGTCCCCCGGCGGCGCCCGGCGGCCCGCGTGGCATCCCTCCGGAACGACCGGATCACAAACGTCCATGATCCCTGAGGTTGTCCGCCGGCCAATATCAGGGAGAGCCCAGGGTCGGGGTGGCTGGAGGCACGGGATCCGGGCCGTCACCATGGACGTATGACCCAGCCGTCGGCCCAGTCGCCTCCCGACCCGCGCACCGCGCCGCCCGCCGCCGGGCCGTCCTCGCCGGACGCCTCCGCCGCGGGTGCCACAGCCGCGGGCACGTCCGGCGCGGGCAACGGGGGCACGTCCGGTGCCGGCAGCGCGGGCACGTCCGGCGCGGGGGGCGCGGGCCCGGCGGACGACGCCACGGCGCCGCAGCTTCAGCGCAGTCAGCGGCAGAAGGTGATCGCGGGCGTGTGCGGGGGGCTCGGGCGGTACTGCGATGTGGATCCGGTGATCTTCCGGATCGTCATCGGGGTGCTCTCGGTCACCGGCGGCATAGGGCTGATCTTCTACGGCTTCGCCTGGCTGCTGATCCCGCAGGAGGGCCAGGAGGAGAACGAGGCGCGCCGGCTGCTGTCGGGGCGTGTCGACGGCGCCTCGCTGATCGCCGTGCTGATGGCGCTGATCGGCTGCGCGCTGTTCCTGTCGATGCTGGGCAACGACGGCACCCTGGGCTTCGCGGCGATGCTGTCGACGGCCGTCGTGGGCTCCGCGGTGTGGTCGCAGCGCCGCCGTGCCGCCGCACCCCATGGCAGCGTGCTGGACCCGGCGACGGCGCAGGCGGTGGCGGAGGCGCCGCCGGAGACCATGGCGCCGCCGGTCCCGGGCCTGCACTCGTGGTGGCGCGATCCCATCGTCAAGGACGGCACCACGGGCCCGGCCTCCGCGCAGACCTATCTCTGGGGACCGGAGGACACCGAAGCCGATACGGACAGGCGCTGGCAGCCGTGGCACCACATGGGGTGGCACGGCATGGGGTGGCACGGCATGGGGCTCTGGCACCACATGGGCAGGAGCGCTCAGGAGCGACAGGCCCGCCCGTCGGGGCCGCGCGGGATCGGCGGCAGTGTGCTGTTGCTCGCGCTGATGGCGGGCGGCCTCGGCACCGGTCTGTCGTGGCAGAGCCGGCCGTTCGGCACGAGCCTGCAAATAGGCCTGACCGCCGCGCTCGCGGTCTTCGGGCTCGGCCTCGCGGTCAGCGCCTTCCTGGGCCGTACGGGCATCGGGACGGTCTTCCTGACCGTCGTCACCGCCGTGCTGCTCGCGGGCGCGACGGCGGTCCCGAAGAACATCACCACGGAGTGGGGCCGCCAGCACTGGATACCGGTGTCGGAGGCCGCGGTGAAGCCGCGGTACGAACTGGGCTCCGGCGTCGGCACGCTCGACCTGACCCGGCTCACGGTGCCCAGGGGCCGTACGGTCAGCACATCGGCCGAGGTGGGCGCCGGACAGCTCAAGGTGGTCGTACCGCAGGGCGTGACGGTGAAGCTGCGGGCCCAGGCGGGGCTCGGGGATGTGCGGCTGCCCGGGGACCCGCCGAACGACGTGGACATCGCCCCCGACCAGTCGCGGCAGCGCACGCTCACCCCGCGGGCGGGCTCAGCCCCGGCCGGCACGCTCGATCTGAGGCTCGAAGTCGGTCTGGGACAGGTGGAGGTGACCCGTGCAGCGTCATGAGATGCGCCATGAGATGCGTCCCGGCCGGCTGGTGGCGGGACTGTCGGTGCTGGCCGCGGCCGCCGCGTACGGAGGCGACGCGGCGGGCTCCTGGCACACCCCGTGGTACGCGGTGTTCCCTGTGGTGTTCGGCGGCCTGTTCCTCGCCATGTGGGTGGCCGCGGCTGACTACCTCATACGCCGCTACATACGCGGCCGTCGGCTGGCCAGCGCGGAGTCGAGCGAGAACACCGGAGCACCGGCGAGCACTAGCGGCAGCCACGCCATCAGATAGGCGAGGTCGTTGCCGTAGTAGTACGGATCGCTCTGCCAGCTCACGGTCAGCCAGAGGCTCAGGGAGATCACTGCACCGCCGAAGGCGGCGAGCCGGGCCAGCACTCCGAACAGGGTGCCCAGGCCCACGGCGAGTTCACCGATGGCGATGGCATAGCCGAACCCGGCGGGGTTCTTGAGGGCGAGATCGACCAGCGCGGGGATGGCCGAGCTGTCTCTGACCGCCCGCATCATCTCGCCGACCGACCCCGTACCGGTCGACGCGAAGAAGCCGCCCTGGGTCAGCTTGTCGATTCCCGCGTAGATGAAGGTGACGCCCAGGAATATCCGCAGCGGAAGCAGCGCGTAGCGGCCGGCGTTCTCACGCCAGCCGCGGGGCTCACCGCCGAGTTGCCCATAGCTGTCCGTCCGGTAGCCATACGTCATCGCCCGTCCGCCTCTCCCCTGTCCCACACCGCTGCCGCGGGAGCGTATGCCCACGCGGCCCCTCGCCCATGCATACGCAGCAGACGCGCCGGGCGCTCAGTCCTGGCAGGGGATCACGGCCGCGGCCCGGCTTCAAGAGGAAGGACCAATGGCCTGGAAAGGATGACCGGGGCGCAAAGCCAAGGGCAAGGTCAAGGGCAGGGACAGGGGAAGGACAGGGGTCGATGGCCGGGAGGCCTCGGCCGACACCCCTCAGTCCATGACCTCGACGATCACACGGTTGGTCTCGACGCCCGCCGCCGTGACGACCTGCACCTCCACCGAGCCCGGTTCCACCTCCACCGGGACGGGCACGGTGAGGCAGGTGTCCGACGGGTTGGCGAAGCCGCCGGGGACCGGCACCAGGGGGACATGGACATGGACGGAGCCGATCCGAACGACCATCCGGGCCAGCCGGTCCGGAGTGCCGGCGCCGGGCGGTACGAAGCCCGCGCCGCGGATCTCGATGTCGTCGCCGGTACGGATGGGGGCGTCCAGATCGCCCGCCTCCCTGGCCCGTACGACCGACAGCACGAGGGGCCGGCCGCCCTCGGCGTACTTCCCGGTGAAGTAGGTGGCGGCGGAGACCGCGACCAGCAGGGCCAGCGCCCAGGGCAGATCGGGGAGTTGCTCGGGCCGCCGGGCGAGGCGTACGGCGGAGAAAACCAGGGCGGCGGCGTTCACCACGACGTACTGGACATCGGTGAAGCTGCCGCGCCCGCCGTCGTCGCAGAGCAGATCGGCCAGCCGCGGGCGCTCGGCCCGTACCTTCTGGAGCCGCTGGGCCAGGACCCGTACGGCCACCACCCGGCGTACGACCACGGCGATGGCGCACACCACGGCCAGGACGGTCACCATGCCCGCGCCCCGGGCCAGATCGAGCCCGGCGATCAGCTCGTCGCGCCTCTTGTGCCCGGAGGCGCCCGCGAGCTGGAGGGCGAGCACGAGCACGGAGAAGACGACCAGCAGCACCCAGGACGAGGCGACGGTCCGCGAGGTGGACAGCCGGTTGTCCTCACCGATCAGCGGCGCGAGGAGCCCGCCGCGGGCCCGGTGGAATCGGGCCGCCACGGTCAGCAGGGCTCCGACGACCAGCGCGGCGACCAGCCCTGCCGTACGGGCGGCGCTCCAGCCGGCCCCTATCGCGGTCACGGACTGCGCCAGCGCGAGCGCCACGACGGCGCCGCCCACCACGAACAGGGTGTGCCGCCACACCGCGTGGAGCCAGGCGTCGCCCGCCTCGCGGCTGCGTTCGGCCACCGCCCTCGCGGACTGGGTGAGTTCGTCGGACACCCACTGGCGGGAGGCGCTCGCGGAGTACGCGACCGCGGCGGGCAGGCCCTGGCCCGCGGCCAGTTCGTCCCGCTTCGCCAGGAAAGCCGCCACGGCCCGCCGGTGCCCCTCGCGCGCTCCGTGCGGGCAGTCACCGCACATACAGCCCCCGCCGTGCGTACCCTCTCGCGCCACTTGCACCGCCACGCCGTCTGCCGCCTTCCCCGCCCCGCCTGCCCGTGAACTTCCTTGCACCGTCTGGGAATTGTGCCGTACGGACGGAGGTCCGTACGCAGTCGCCCCGGTCGCGGCGGGTGAGAACACGGTTACGGTGTTGACTCACGCGCACCATCGGCACCACGGGCCCCGGCGCCACCGGCACCGGCTCAACCGGCACCAGTCAACCGGCTCAACCAGCTCAACCGGCTCAACCGACGCTCGGCTCAAGCGGCCCGGCCACCCCGGCGGCCCCGCCGCTCCAGGACCCGGCAACCGGCCCCGGCCTCCGGCCGTCATTCCCCGCCCGGGGTCACTCCCACTCGATCGTGCCCGGTGGCTTGCTCGTCACATCGAGGACCACACGGTTGACGTCGGCCACCTCGTTGGTGATCCGGGTCGAGATCCGGGCCAGCACCTCGTACGGCATCCGCGTCCAGTCCGCCGTCATCGCGTCCTCGGACGAGACGGGCCGCAGCACGATCGGGTGGCCGTAGGTCCGTCCGTCGCCCTGGACGCCGACGGACCGTACATCCGCGAGCAGGACCACCGGGCACTGCCAGATGTCCCGGTCGAGACCGGCGGCGGTCAGCTCCTCGCGGGCGATCGCGTCCGCCTCGCGCAGCAGGTCCAGCCGCTCGCGTGTGACCTCGCCGACGATCCGGATCCCGAGGCCGGGCCCCGGGAAGGGCTGGCGGTGGACGATCTCGTCCGGCAGCCCCAGCTCCTGGCCGACCATCCTGACCTCGTCCTTGAACAGCTTGCGCAGCGGTTCGACGAGCTGGAACTCGATGTCGTCGGGGAGCCCGCCGACATTGTGGTGGGACTTGATGTTGGCGGTGCCGGTGCCGCCGCCGGACTCGACGACATCCGGGTAGAGCGTGCCCTGCACCAGGAACGCCACGTCCTCGCCCTCGGCGCCCGCCTCGGCCACGATCTCGGCCTGGGCCTGCTCGAAGACCCGGATGAACTCACGGCCGATGATCTTGCGCTTCTGCTCGGGGTCGGAGACCCCGGCGAGCGCGGTGAGGAAGCGCTCCTGCGCGTCGACGACCTTGAGCTGGACGCCCGTGGCGGCGACGAAGTCCTTCTCGACCTGCTCGGTCTCGCCCTTGCGCATCAGCCCGTGGTCGACATACACACAGGTGAGCTGGGAGCCGATGGCCCGCTGGACCAGCGCGGCGGCCACGGCCGAGTCCACACCGCCCGACAGACCGCAGATGGCGCGCTTGGTGCCGACCCGCTCCCTGACCAGGGCGATCTGTTCGTCCAGCACATTGGCGGTGGTCCAGGTCGGCTCGATGCCCGCGCCCCGGTAGAGGAAGTGCTCCAGGACCTGCTGGCCATGGGTGGAGTGCATGACCTCGGGGTGGTGCTGGACTCCGTACAGCCGCTTCTCGTCGTTCTCGAAGGCCGCCACGGGCACGACATCCGTGGACGCGGTGACGGTGAAGCCCGCGGGCGCGGCGGAACAGGCGTCGCCGTGCGACATCCAGACCGCCTGCTCGGCCGGGGTGCCCTCGAAGAGGGTGGAGCCGGTCTTGGAGACATGCAGCGGGGTACGGCCGTACTCACGCGCCCCGGTGTTGTCGACGGTGCCGCCGAGCGCGGTCGCCATGAGCTGGAAGCCGTAGCACATGCCGAAGACCGGGACACCGGCCTCGAAGAGCGCGCGGTCCACGCTGGGGGCGTTCTCCGCGTACACGGAGGACGGGCCGCCGGAGAGGATGATCGCCTTCGGGTTTCTCGCCAGCATCTCGGCCACGGGCATCGTGGACGGGACGATCTCGCTGTAGACCCGGGCCTCCCGGACGCGACGGGCGATGAGCTGGGCGTACTGCGCACCGAAGTCGACGACGAGGACGACATCGGGGGCGGCGGGGGGCGCTGCTGGCACGGGACGGCCTTCCGGCGGTGAACACGAGCGGGAGTGATTGTCTCGATTCTACCGGGGAGGGCCGATGCCCTCGGTCCACCGGATGCTCCGGGCCCAACAGGGAGGGTTGTTACGGCGAGGGGCCGCTGGTATGGAGAGGGGCCGCGTATGTCCCGCCGGCGGTACGTCTCACCATCCGAACCCCCGTGCTCCGCGCGACGGCGCCCGGTCCATACTGGGCTCATGCGCGAGCAGCTCACCTTCGTCTTTACCTATGGCACCGGCCCGTCCGGCTGCCATGGTCGTGCTGCTTGAGCTGACAAGCGACCTCCCAGGCGCCCCGGGCCGACAAGGCCCGGGGCGCCTGTCGCGTTCGGGCCGGTAGGACCCGTGGGGCGCAGACTCCCCCGACAAGGACCTCACGATGCAGACCAGCCCCACCCCCGACCCGTCCGCCGTGCCTGCCACCGGTGCCACCTCCGACCCGGCCGCCACGCCTGACCCGGCCGCCGCACCTGTCACTGGCACCGCTCCCGCCACGACGGCCGCGGACACCACCGGTGCGCGTACGGACGAGGCCGCCGCGGTGATCGGCGGCGCGCGGGAACGTATCGACGCGCTGGACGACCGGATCATCGGTCTCGTCCAGGAACGGGTGGCGGTCTCGGCCGTCGTCCAGGACGCCCGGATCCGCTCCGGGGGCCGCCGGGTCAGCCTCTCCCGCGAGATGGAGATCCTCAGCCGCTACCGGGACGCCCTCGGCAAGCCGGGCACGGCACTGGCGATGACCCTGCTGGAGCTGAGCCGGGGCCGCATCTGAGTTCGGGCCCGCTCTCACCCGTACGGCGCGTGACCGGGTCCGGAGGGGCTTCGTTGGACCAGGCGTCCGTGCCACCCAGGGGCGGGCTCGCAGAGAAGAGAGCACCACGCGTGGCTCCGCCGGGGCGTGCGACGTACCGCAGATACGTCGTGGGACCTCGTCCCGGCGCCAGTGACCGGCAGGCAGGGGACAGCAGCCCGGTCACCCAACGGCGGTCGGATCCGGGGACGCCCGGGCCCGGCCGCCCCGGTCCTCCGTCCCCTCCTCACCCCGCCCCCTCACCGTTCCGTGACGCGGCGCCTTTGTGACGCAGGCCACTTAAAGATTTCGTGAAGTCGCCTGCAACCATCTCCCCGTGCCGCGGGTCTTGTTTGCGTGAAGACCGGCCCCACCAGTGACATCCGTATCTGGAGGATCTGGAGGGCCTCACGACGGCGCTGCACTCGGAGGGGGGTGCAGCGCCTCTGTGTGTCTCCCGTCCGAACGCCCCGGCTCAGGCGCCCCGCTCCCCCGGCTTCTTCGGCGGCACCGCCGGTATCCCCAGGAACGGCAGTCTCAGCGCGCCGAACGCCTCCGCCGGAACCGCCAACGCCTCCGCCGGAACCGCCGGCGACCTCGGTGCCACCGGCCCGGTCCGTACATACGCCGCGCCCTGCTCCGGCCGGGGGTCCGGCTCGCCCTTGTTCGGCCAGAGGGCCATCGCGCGCTCGGCCTGAGCGGTGATCGTCAGCGACGGATTGACGCCGAGGTTCGCCGAGACCGCCGAGCCGTCGACGACCGAGATCCCGGGGTGTCCGTACAGCCGGTGGTACGGATCGATCACGCCGTCCGCCGCCGTTGCCCCGATCACGCAGCCGCCCAGGAAGTGCGCGGTCAGCGGGGTGCCCATCAGCTCGCCCACATTGCTGCCCGCGAAGCCGTTGATCTCCTCGGCGAGGAGCGTCGCGGCCCGGGTCGCCTCCGGTATCTGCTTCGGGTTGGGCGCGCCGTGCCCCTGGCGCGCGGTGAGCAGCCCCTTGCCCGGGCCGCGCGGCCTGCGGTGCGTCGTCAGCGAGTTGTCCAGCGACTGCATCACCAGACCGATGATGGTCCGCTCCGACCAGCGGCGGTTGGAGAGCGAACGGAGAAGCTGTACGGGATGCCTGGCCGCGTTAGCGAGCCAGGCCCGTATCCGCCGTTCGCTCAGCGGCACTTGGAGGATGGACAGCGCGCCCATCGCGTTCGAGCCCCTGCCGTAGCGGACCGGCTCGATATGCGTCGAGGAGTCGGGGTGGACCGAGGAGGTGATGGCGACGCCCCGGGTGAAGTCGGCCCTGGCGGCGGCGCCGTACCGCCTGCGGTAGCGCCGGTCGTCGGTCTGCGCGCCCACCAGGGCCTCGGAGTTGGTACGGGTCAGCTCACCGAGCCTCGCCGGGATCCGCGGCAGCAGCCCCCGGTCGCGCATGGTGTGCAGCAGGGTCTGCGTACCGTACGTACCGGCCGCGAGCACCACATGGCGGGCGCGCAGGACGGCCGGGCGCCGCTGCCCGCGGCCCCAGGGGCGGGAGTTGGTGGGGACGGTGGTGACGCGGTGGCCGCCGGCCGGGTCCTCCTCCACGGCGATCACCGAGGTCATCGGGTGGATGACCGCTCCGGCGCGCTCGGCGAGATGGAGGTAGTTCTCGGTGAGGGTGTTCTTCGCGCCGTGCCGGCAGCCCGTCATGCACTCGCCGCACTCGGTGCAGGCGCGGCGAGCGGGTCCGGCACCGCCGAAGTACGGATCGCCGACGGACGTGCCCGGCCGGGCCTTCGACGTTCCGTCGGCGTCCTCGCCGTCCCCGAAGAACACCCCGACCGGCGCCGGGTGGAAGCTGTCGCCGGCGCCCATCGCCTCCGCCGCCGCCCTGAGATGGACGTCGGAGGGGGTCGTGGTCGGGTTGAGCCGTACGCCGAGCATCCGGCGCGCCTGGTCGTAGTACGGCCTCAACTCCCGCTGCCAGTCGGTGATGCCGGCCCACTGGGGGTCCTCGAAGAACGCGGCGGGCGGGACGTACAGGGTGTTGGCGTAGTTGAGCGAGCCGCCGCCGACCCCGGCGCCCGCCAGCACCATCACATGCCCGAGCAGATGGACGCGCTGGATGCCGTAGAGGCCGAGGGCCGGGGCCCAGAGGTAGTTCCTGATGTCCCAGGAGTTCTTGGGGAGGGTCTCGGGGGTGAAGCGGCGGCCGGCTTCCAGGACACCGACGCGATAGCCCTTCTCGGTCAGCCGCAGCGCGGAGACCGAGCCGCCGAAGCCGGAGCCGACGACGATCACGTCGTAGTCGAAACCGCGGGCATCGTCGGAGTCGAAGGCGTCGGAGTCGCGGGCATCGTCGGGGTCGGAGGCGTCGGAGTCGCGGGCATCGTCGGGGTCGGAGGCGTCGTCGAAGCCGTCTCCGTCCCGGGCGTCGTCCTGTGCCACTGGCGCGTTCTCGCTCTCCTCGTCGGGAACTACCGCAGCCTCAGGGCCTTCATCGCCCGCAGACCACGGCTCATCAGGGCCGCGTACTTCTCGTCGTCCATCCCGAAGGACGGCGCCATGGGCAGGAGCCGCTGCTGCGCGACGGTCTGGGCCTCGGTGTACTTGAGGATGCCCTCGGCGCCGTGCCGCCGCCCCAGCCCGGAGTCCTTCATGCCGCCCATCGGCGACCGCGCGCTGCCGTACGCCGCCGCGTACCCCTCGTTGATATTGACCGTGCCCGCCCGCAGCCGGGCCGCCACCGCGCGGCCACGGGCGGCGTCCCTGGTCCAGACGCTGGCGTTGAGGCCGTACGGTGTGGCGTTGGCGAGGCGGATCGCCTCGTCCTCGTCGCTGAACCGGTAGACGGACACGACCGGCCCGAAGGTCTCCTCCGTACACACCGCCATCGGCGCCTCGACGCCTTCGAGGACGGTCGGCTCGTAGAAGTACGGTCCGATGTCGGGGCGGGCGGTGCCGCCCGCGAGGACCGTGGCGCCCTTGGCGACGGCCTCGTCCACATGACGTACGACCGTGGCGAGCTGGCGTTCGCCCGCGAGGGAGCCCATGTCGGCGCCGTACGCCAGGGAGTTGCCGAGCCGCATCGCCTTCGTACGGGCGGCGAACCGCGCCAGGAAGACATCGGCCACCGACTCATGGACGTACAACCGCTCGATGGATATGCACAGTTGCCCGGCAGAGGAGAAACAGGCGCGTACCGCGCCCGCCGCCGCCTTCTCCACCTCGGCGTCCCCGAGGACCAGCATGGCGTTCTTGCCGCCCAGTTCGAGCGAGACGCCGACGAGCCGGTCCGCCGCGCCCTTCGCGACCTCGCGGCCGGTACGGGTCGAGCCGGTGAAGGACACGTAGTCGGCGTGCCTGACGATCTCGGGGCCGATCACCGGGCCCTCGCCGAGGACCACATGGAGGACCTCGGGCGGCAGCCCCGCCTCGATCAGCAGGTCACGGCCCCAGAGCGCGGTGAGGGCGGTCTGGGTGTCGGGCTTCAGCACCACGGCGTTGCCGGCGGCCAGCGCGGGCAGGGCGTCGCTGACGGACAGCTCGAACGGGTAGTTCCAGGGCGAGATCTGACCGACGACCCCGCGCGGCTGGCGCAGCTCGGTGACCTTGGTGAGGGCGGGTACCGCGCCCATGTGGCGCTTCGGCCGCAGATACGAGGGGGCCGAGCGCCCGTAGTGGCGGGCGGCGACGGCGACGCCCTGGAGTTCTTCGTGGGCGTGCGACCGGGCCTTGCCGGTTTCGAGCTGGATCAGATCGAGGATCTCGGCCTGGCGGGCCAGGACGAGATCGTGGAAGCGGAGCAGGACGGCGGCCCGCTGCCGTACGGGGACGGCGGCCCAGCCGGGCTGGGCGGTACGGGCCCGCTCGAAGGCGGCGGCGACGTCCTCGGGGGTGGACTCGGGCAGGTCGGCCAGCTTCTGCCCGGTGAAGGGGGCGTGGCCGGCGGTACGCCCGGAGCCGGTGACACCGTGGGTGAGCCGGGCGACCACCTCGGGGGTGACCACATCGGCCGCGGTGCGCGCTCCGGCCGGGGCGGCGGCCACCGGGTTGGTGCCGAGGGTGCCGGGGGCGGGGCCGGTGCCGGAGGTGCCCGGGCTGCCAGGGGTGTCAGGGGTGCCCTTCGGGTCAGGGGCGCTGCCGGAGTGGGCGGCGGGAGCCTGCGAGTCCGTCATGGGGCCGAGGGTAGGCCGCGTGCCGGACTTTGGGTACCCGTCGGTAACACCTTTTCACCGGCCCCTGAGCGGCCGGGCGGTGCCTATCCCTGCTCGGCCTGCCCCTGCTCGATGTCGAGGTGCTCGACCACATTTCCGTACAGTTCCTCGCCGTCCGTCACGGCCGCGCCCTCCGCCGGCATCGCGACCCGCAGCCGCAGATGGACATTGTTCTCCTCGGGGATGACGAGTTCGTGCCAGCGGTAGCGGATCGGGTCGTCGTCCGAATCGCCGTATGCCGTGTAGTCGACGACCGTCTCGAAGCCCGGCCGGCCCTGGTGCTCGACGTTCTTGGTGGTGACCTCGGCGTCCTTGATCTCCGTACCGTTGTCGCCGCCGCGCTCGTAGTGCGACTTCCAGACGTCCGCCTCCGGCGCCAGGATGTCGTCCGTGTTGTCCGCAGTTCGCTGGACCCGTTCCAGATAGATGTAGAACACGCCGCTGGGGTCGCGGTAGGTGACGCCGGTGTCGCTGATGTCCTGGGTGCGCTTGTACTCGTCGGGGACGCCGACCTTCGCGCCGAGGATCTCGTTCTCCGGGCGGATGCCCCAGCCCTCGGGCAGTTCGGCGCCCGCGAACGGCCTGGCGAAGATCAGGAACAGGGCCAGCGCCACCGCGAGCACCCCGCCACCGAATCCGTACCGCGCCGCGCGGCTCCCGTACAGCACGAGCGGCACCCAGGCGGCGGCGCCGGTCGGCCTGCCCGCGCCGGGGCCCCCGGACAGCAGGGTCGCGGCCGGCACGGGGTGCGGCGGCCGGGCCACCGAGTCCAGGACGGCCCGTATCTCCGCCGGGTCCGGCCGCGCCGCCGGATCCTTGCGCAGCAACTGCATCACCAGCGTGCCGAACGGCCCGGACCCGCGGGCGGGCATCTGCGGTTCCGCGGAGAGTACGGCCTGAAGCGTGGCGGGGACGTTGGAGCGGCGGTACGGGGACATGCCCTCCACCGCCGCGTACAGCACCACGCCCAGCGACCACAGGTCCGACTCGGGCCCCGGCCGCTGGCCCAGCACACGTTCGGGCGCGATGAACTCGGGCGAGCCGACGAACGAACCGGTCTCGGTCAGCCCCTGCTCGCCCTCGGTCTGGGCGATGCCGAAATCGCTCAGCACGACCCGGCCGCCGCGGCCCAGCAGGACGTTGTCCGGCTTGACGTCGCGGTGCAGCACGCCCTGTTCATGGGCGGCGGTGAGGCCGTCCAGTACGTCGATTCCGATACGGGCGGCCTCGCGCGGGTCGAGGGTGCCCTCCTGGAGCCGGTCGGCGAGCGACTGGCCGCGCACCAGCTCCATCACGATCCACGGCTTGTCGTCCTCGATCACCACATCGTGCATGGTGACGACGGCGGGGTGGTCGATCCGGGCGGCGGAGCGGGCCTCGCGCTGCATCCGCAGATAGACCCGGTCCCGGTCCCGGTCGCTCAAGTGGTCCGGAACGCGTGGCTCCTTGACCGCCACGTCCCGGTCCACGACCTCGTCGTGCGCGCGCCAGACCGTACCCATGCCGCCGTGCCCGAGGCGGGAGACCAGCCGGTAACGGCCGCCGAGCAGCCGCCCCACCGCCGGATCGGCCACGGTGTGCCCGGGGCCAGCGGTATGGCCGGGGCCCGCCGGGTGGCCGGGGCCTGCCGGGTGGCCGGGGCCCGCGCTCTGCGGCGGGATCCGCGGGGCGTTCGGCGGCTGGAGTTCGTAACTGGTCGGCTCGTTCGCCCGTCCCCCGTTGTTCGTCATGCCCACATCCTTACGAAGAGTGATCGCGGTCGCCACCGCGGAAGCGGAGCAGATGCAGAGCCGTGACAGTGCGCGTACTCGGTGCGGGGCGCACGGCGCTCAGCGCACCGGACTGGGCAGCGGCACACCCGCCGGCGGGGGTACGAAGGAGTCCAGGGCGGTGTCGAAATGGGCCCGCGCCATGTCGAGCCGGCCCAGCGGAGCCGACACCCACACGTCGTACAGCCGTCCGTCCTGGCCCCAGCAGAGGTCGAAGGTGTGGCGCTCGCCCTCCGCCCGCGAGAAACCGCTCCAGGTGAACTCCCAGAGCGCGGCCGGGAATCCATTGTGGGTGGTGGCCGTGACACTGCTGTCGTGGTAGCCGGGGTTGGTGTCCGGGCCGTCGGCGTCGGAGCGGCGCATGGCGGCGAGCGGTCCGCCGGGGACCGGGCCGCGGAAGCGGATGCCGATCCGGAACGCGCCGTCCGCCGACATGTAGAAGATCCGTTCGCCGTCGTGGGAGCGGGTGAAGCCGTCGGGGACGGCGAGGGTGAAGCCCATCGGGTCGTTGACGACGCGATATCCGACAGGAGCGGGCGGAGAGACGGGCGTCCGTACCGTGCCGACCGGCGGAGTGCTGCCGGGGGCCGGGACCGTACCGGCGCCGGAGGCGGTCGTACGGCCGGGGCGCCCGTCCGTACGGTCCACCTGCCCGCCGCCCTCCCTGAGCAGCAGGACCGATACGGCGCCGCCGGCCAGCGCGGCGACCACCGCCCAGGCGACGAGGGCGGTACGGCGGCGGACGCGCGGGGCGTCGGAAACGGCGGGGGCGAAGGTGTCGGCCGGGCGGCGGGGCTCCGGGCCGGGGTGCGCCTTCCGGGACTTCTGGGGCTTCTGGGATCGCCGGGACTTCTGATGCCAGCGGAGCTGCTGATGTTGCTGTGGCTGCGGGGACTGCGGAGACTGCGGAGACTGCGGTTCGGAGTCCGGGTGCGTGGCGGTGGCGAGGTACGCGCGCAGCAGCCGTTCCGCCTCCGCCGCGTCCATCCTGCTCGCCGGATCCCGGTCCAGCAGCCCCCGTACGACGGGCAGCAGCGGCCCGGCGGCCCCGGGCGGCCGGATCTCGGCCTCCACCACCGCGTGCAGCACCCCGGCCAAGGAGTCGCGGTGGAAGGGCGATTCGCCGCTCAGCGTCGCGCACAGCAGCGCGCCGAGCGACCAGAGGTCGGAGGCCGGTCCCGCGACATCGCCGTCCAGTACCCGCTCGGGCGCGGTGTATTCGGGCGAGCCCACGAACGAACCCGGATCGGTGATCGTGGTGGCGCCCACCAGACGCGCGATCCCGAAGTCGGTCAGCACGACCCGCCCGGTGCCCTCCTCCAGCAGCACATTGGCGGGTTTGAGATCGCGGTGCAGCACCCCGAGACCGTGCGCGGCGCGCAGCGCGCCCAGCAGCGCGAGCCCGATCCGCGCCGCCTCGGCCGGACCGACGGGACCCCGCGCCGAGAGCCGGTCGGCGAGGGAACCGCCCTCGACCAGTTCCATGACGATGTACGGGCGGCCGTCCTCCTCCACGACGACGTCATGGACGACGACCACATGCGGATGTTTGACCCGGGCGACGGCACGAGCCTCGCGCAGGGTCGCGGCCCCTTCGCCGTCGTGCGCGGCATGGAGTTCCTTGACGGCCACACGCCGGCCCAGGAGTTCGTCGTCGGCGCGCCATACGACACCCATGCCGCCGCGGCCGAGCCTGCTGCCCAGCCGGTAGCGCCCGGCGATCAGACGGGGGACATGGTCCGAGGCCTGGTGACCGGGCGGCCGATCGACCCGCTGCCCGATCCACTGACCGCTCTGCCGATCGGGCTGCCGATCGCGCTGCCGACCGGGCTGCTGACTGGATGAAACCTGGTGACTGTCCGGGGACTGACTGCCGTCCATGGGATCGTCGGGATTGTCTACGGGCTGACCGCTGTCCGCGGGCTGCCGGTCGTCGGGCAATACCGTCCCCTTCCGCTCACTGGGCGGAATCGCCGTCCGGCGGCTGCCAGCTCCGCAGCACGGCGTCGAACTGCTTCCGCGTCGTGGCCCAGTCTTCCTCAGGACTGGACATATAGATCGCATACTCGGTGCTGTTGTCGTCCGAGTAGTAGATCTGGTCGATCGCGTGGCGCGGGCCAGGGTGCCCCTGCCCCTCCGCCTCGGTCCAGGTGAACTCCCAGAGCGCGGCGTTCGTCTGGTCGCGGAAGGTGTCCGGAGCGAGTTTGATCCGGGTGTACTCCGGCAGCGACTGAAGCGTCTTCTCCATGTTCTGCATGTGCAGATACGGGTTCTCGAAGTCGGGCGGGCTGATGCTGATCCGGATGAGATGGCGGCCGTTGTCCGGGGTGAAGTCGATCTGGTCGCCCTCCATCTGGCGCTCCCAGCCGGGCGGGACACTGAGACTGAAGCCCTCGGGGGCGTCGACACGTACCCAGCCGTCGGTTATGGAGCCGTCGGCCGTGCCCTCCGAGGTGCCGCCGTCCGGGGTCCCGCCCTGACCCGTACCGCCGCTCTGACCCGTACCGCCGTCCGCCGTCTGTCCGTTCGAGGTGCCCCCCTCCCGCGCGCCGTCCGTGCCGTCGTCGTTCCCGCCGAACTTCAGTGCGGCGAAACCGGCGCCGCCGCCGAGGACCGCCGCGGCGACCACGGCCACGACGGCCGTACGCCAGCGACGACGACGGGCGGGACGGACCCGGACGGTGCTCCCCGGCCCCGGAGCGCTGACGGGTGCCGGGGCGGATGCCGCGGCGGGTACCGGTGCGGGTATCTGTGCTGGTATCTGTGCGGACGGGGGCAGTTGCGCGGTGGCCGAGCCCCGCTCCCCGTACGGCACGGCCTGGGTCGGTACGTACGCCTGCGCCTCGTCGGGCCGCCGCCCCTCCAGCACCGCGCGCAGCATCCGCTCGGTCTCGGTCACCCCGGGCCGCGCCGCCGGGTCCTTGCACAGCAGCGCGGTGATCACCGGCGCCAGCGGGCCCGACTGGGCGGGGTGCGGCGGTTCCTCCGCGACCACGGCCTGCATGGTGGAGAGCGGCGAGGTACGGCGGAACGGCGAGGTGCCCTCCACCGCCGAGTAGAGCGTCGCGCCCAGTGACCACAGATCGGAGGCGGGGCCGGGGTCGGCGCCCCGTACCCGCTCGGGCGCCAGATAGTCGATGGAACCGACGAGTTCACCGGTTCTGGTGATCGTCGTATCGCCCTCTATCGCGGCGATGCCGAAGTCCGTGAGCAGCACCCGGCCGTCGCGCGCGAGCAGGACATTGCCCGGCTTCACATCGCGGTGCAGCACCCCGGCGGCGTGGGCGGCCCGCAGGGCGCCGAGCACCTCGATCCCGATCCTGGCGGCCTCGCGGTAGTGGACCGGGCCGGTCCGCTTCGCGGTGTCGGCGAGCGAGGGGCCGTCGACGTACTGCATGACGATCCACGGGCGGCCGTCGTGGTCCAGGACATCGTGGACCGTGACCACTCCGGGGTGGGTGATCCGGGCCGCGGCCCGCGCCTCCTTCTGGGTGCGCTGGTGCAGTACGGCGCGGTCGGCCTCGGAGACATAACGTCCCGCGGTCAACTCCTTGACGGCGACGGTCCGGTGCAGGACCTCGTCGTGTGCGCGCCAGACCTTGCCCATGCCGCCGGCGCCGATGGACTCGGCGAGGCGGTAACGCCCTGCGAGCACCAGCCCGGCGCCGTTGCCCGTACCCGGTCCCGGGCCTCCGTCCGTTCCGGCCCCCGAGCCCGCCCTTGGGTCGGCCCCCGGCCCTGAGCCCGCGGTTGTGCCCGCGCCCGCGCCCGTTCCCTGTGACTGATCCACGTTCCCTGCCCCGTTCCTCGGCACCACAGAGTACGGAGGTGACGGTCGGACACGGAACCTCGGGTGGCGCACGGAAACAGCACTGTGACGCGGGCGGTCCGACCGGGCCGCCCGCGCCCCTGGCCGCGACCGCTCAGCCGGTCACCCGGTAGGCGGTGGTGGCCTGTTGGTAGATCTCGTCGACCTTGTCACGCTGGCTGTCGGGACCGATGACCTGGATGATGTGGTACCGGCCGTCGACAATCATCGCGAGGTTCCGTACGAAGACATCGCGCCCGCTGCTGTCCTGCCAGGTGTACTGGCCCTCGGCCATGGCCTGCCGGCCCACGTCGATCCTGCGCACCCCGGAGGCCGTGGCCCAGGAGGAGTCCCGGAACGGCTGGAGCTCGCGCTCCTTGTCCCGCTGGTACGCCACCGGGTCGCCGCCGTTCTCCGCGACGCTGTCCCGGCCGGGGACCACGATCAGGGTGAAGTCGCCGCCGACATAGCGGACTTGCCCGCTGTCGTTGATGGGCCGGCGCTGCCAGTCCTTGTCGACCCCGATCCGGAAGCCCTCGGAGTCGTCGCGCAGCGCGTATCCCTCGGCGAGTTCGACGGCCGGACCGGTGGCCGGCGGGGCCGAGTCGTCGGGGTCGGAGGGCGCCTCGTCCGTGGGCGTACCGTCCTGGTCCCCGTCGTCCGGGGGCGCCGGCGCGGAGGACGCGCCGGGGGTCGCCTCGCCCACGCTCTGACCCTGCTGACCCGTATCGGCCTTGGGCATGAACATCACGGCGAACACGATCGCCCCGACGACCAGCAGCAGTATCAGCACCAGCAGGACACGGCCCAGGGAACGCGGGCCCCGGCCACCGCCGCCGCCCCGTCCGGAGCCGCCCGCCTGCCCCCGGTCCAGCATGCCCTCCAGCCGGTCGTACGACTCCTCGGACTCGTGCGAGCGCGGGTGCGCGTGGGACTGGACATGGGACTGGGACTGGGCACGGGGCTGGGGGTGGGCACGGGGCTGCTGGTGGCGGGGCTCGGGCGGCTGCTCGGGCTGATACTGGCGCTGCTCGTCGAGCCCGCCGTCGACACCCTTGTCCTTGCGCGGCTCCTTGCCCTTCTTGTGGCGGTGGCGCCCCGCGTCGCCCTTGCGGCCCCAGCGCTTGCGCACCAGTTCGCCGCGGCGGCGCTTTATCGGCAGCTTCGTCTCGTCCGCCGGTATCGGTACGACATCCTGGCCGGCCTCCGGCTCGGGCGCCGACCGGATCAGCGACCGCAGCCAGCCGCGCAGCTCCTCGAAGTCCGGCCGCTCGGTCGGGTCCTGACGCAGCAGCGACTCGACGACGGGACGGAGCGGACCGCACTCCTCGGCGAAGGCGGGCGGCTCGGCGCAGACGAGCTGGACCAGCTCTATGGCGCTTTCCTCGGGGTACGGGGCGTGCCCCTGCACCGCGCGGTAGAGCAGCGCGCCGAGCGCCCAGAGGTCGGTGGCGGGTCCGATGGGCGGCGCGAGCTGCCAGTTCTCATGGACGGGCCCGGCCTGCTCGGGCGCCCACCGCTCGGTGACCGCGCCGACGACGGCGATACGGGCCTGCCGGGCGCGCTCGGCGGCGAGGGGGTGGCGGGCCCGCGATAGGCGGGCACGGCGGCACTCGCCACGACCTCGTCCCACCGCCCGGCCCCGGCACCCTGCCCGGCCACGGCGGGCAGCCGGGCATCCCGCCGGGCGTCGGCCCGCAGTGCGTCACTGGACCCGCCGGGAGCCCAGCCCCCGGATCCGGGCCCGGAGTAGGGGTTCTCACCGCCGCGGGCGACCACGACATCGGCACGGGGCGTCCCGCCGCCGGCGCCGGTCGGCGAGGATGCGGGCCGGCCCGCTGCGTAGGGGTCGCCGGACGGGGGCGTACCCCAACTGCCCTCGGCGGCACGGGGTCCGGGCACCTCGCCGGAGCCAACCGCACCGGAACCACTGGCACCGGAACCACCCGCGCCGGGCGGAAGCGCGGGCGCGTCGGCGCCCGGCCTGGCCGGACCGGGCTCGTCCGGTGCCGTCGACGGGGAGTCCCAGCGGTCGCCCGTGGCCGGGAGGCCGGTCGTCCGGGGCGCTTCGGTCCGGTCCTGGCCGGGGGCCGCGGGCCCCGGCCGGTCCGTACCGCCGCCCTGGGACGGGATGCCCGTCGTGCCCGACACGAAGGGGCCCGGGGAGTTCGGGCCGTACGGGCTGCCGCCCGCGGGGACGGAGCCCGAGGCGTCGTTCCACTGGTTCGGGCCGTCGCGCCAGGTGCCGGCAAGCTGCGCGCGGTACGGCGTGGGCGGGTCGTCGTCCTCGTCGGTGTCCTGGTCCTGCTCCTCGAACGCGCGGGGCTGCGCCCACCAGTCCGGGTCCCGGCCGCCCTCGTGCGGCGGCTCCTGCGGGCCCTGCGGGCCCTGCGGGCTCTCCGGCCCTTGCGGCCCCAGGCCGCCGCCCGTGCCGGGCTCCGGCAGCGGCGGCACCGCGGCGCCGCGCTGGTCCTCGCTGGCACGCGCGGCGGCGCGCGCTCCCGCGCGGTACGCGGCGATCGCTCCGGCGCGCGCGGCCCGGATGTCCCCCGAGGCGGTCCCGCCGGGCAGGGCGGCACGCCCTCCGTACGGAGCGGGTATCCCGGGCGTACCGGTGTGCGGACGCGGCATCGCGCCGGACGTACCGGACGAGGTGCCGTCGCCGTACGGGCTCTCCGCGGCGTGGCCCGTGCCCAGCGCGGGGCGGCCCGGCGCTCCTGGCACCCCTGCCGTCGGCCCCGGGTCGTATCCCAGCGCCCGTGTGGCGTCCTGGGTCTCGGGCCCCGGCAGTCCGTCCGACGGGCCGAACCGCTCGCGCTGCCCGAGCTGTTCCGTACCGCCGGTTCCCTGGCCGGAGACCGACTCGGGTCCCGGGCCGACGCCGGGGGCCGGCCCGTCCGAGTCCGGCGGCTCCGGCACCGGCGCGTATCCGCAGAGCGCCTCCTCCGCCGCGCCGGCCGCGAGCCCGGTCAGCACGACCCGGCCGTCGTCGCAGACGAGCACCGTACGGACGGTGATGTTCCGGTGGGTCCAGCCGTGCGCGTGCACGACCCGCACGGCGGTGAGCACATCGGACGCGATCTCGGCCGCGCGGAACGGATTCAGCGGCTTCTCGGCGAGCAGCGCGGCCAGCGGTCTGGCGGCGACGAGTTCACTGACTATCCACAGCGAGCCGCCGTCCGCGAAGACGTCGAAGACCTGGTCGAGCCGCGGATGGTCCGGGATCTGCGCGGCGCTCTGCGCGGCCTCTATGGCCCGTCGCACCGCCGGATCGCTCGCTCTGCGCGGCGCCCGCCCGGGGACCCGGCGCGGTACGGCGGATCCGTCCGCGTCGACGACCTCGGCCTCCACGACCTCCGGCAACGGCACTTGCCTGACGAGGACTTCCTGCCCGCTGTACGTGTCAAACGCCCGGGTCTCGACGAGTTCGTACTCGTCGGACGGCGGCAGCGGCAGGCGATAGCGGTCGGCCAGCACCCGCCCCGCGTAGTCGTCCACAACGCCTCCCCCACAAACACGCTGTCTCCCGGTCCCGGAGACTCGCGAAACCGCCAATTCCGGTCGTTTACCGGCTCATTGTGGCTGCGTACGGTTCGCGGGTTCTCACGATACGTGGCCGCAGGCGAACATGCCTCAGGGTCGCGGCAACCCGCTGCGGAACGTTTACATCCGGTCCCGGAAAACGGTCACCACAACGGCCTGAATTCCGCGGTCCGTTCAGTCCCTTCGGCCGGTCAGTCCCGGAAGTCCCGACAGGTTCCTGGTCGATCCCCGGGCGGCCCCTCGGCCCCTGGTCAGTCCTTCGGCCGGAACGTCGCGAACGCCGTCTCGCGCAGCGTCCGGCACTCCTGCCCGTCCCACTCGCTCGACCTGCAACTCACCATGATCGAGTAGCCATGCGTCGCGTCGACCTTGAAGCCGCGGTTGAGCACCTTGATCCGCCGGCCGTTCTGATCGCGCTCGAAGCTCCAGTCGGCGACGGTGGGATAGCCCCTGTAGTCGACCTTCTTGATACCGAGAAGCTTGTAGTTGGTGCTGGAGCCGCGGACCGCGGACTCAAGACCCTGCCAGGCGGCCACCGCGTCATCGGTCGGGCTGTCGTTGAAGTCGACCTGGACGCGCGGGAATCCGCCGCTCGCGCTGTATATGCCACCGGAGTTCTGCCCGGCTATGCCGGTTCTCTTGAACCCTTCGGGCATCGCCATCGTGAACCGGAACCGCCCGTCGCTGACCTTGGTGTACCCCGCGGGCAGAGCGCCGCCCCCGCCCTCCTTGCCGCCGGAACCACCGGAGCCACCGGAACCGCCCGAGCCGCCGGAACCACCGGAGTCACCCGACGTGTCGGCGCCCGAACCGGAACCGGAATCCTCGGACTCCTTTCCCGCCGAAGCCGGAGTCTCCCCTTGCCCCTTGCCGTTCTCGGCCGCGCCCTGGTCCGGACCCGTCGCCTTGTCCAAGCCCTTGGCGCCGTCGTCGGCACCGGCCGACGACGCCGTACCGTCCGAACCGTTGTCGGCCGTGTGACTGTCGCCGCCGGTCAGGGCGACGGTCAGGACGGTGGAGATCAGGGCCACCGCGGCAACGATCGCGATGATCACCAGGGTGCGCCGGGGCACCACATCGGTGAGCGACGCCCGCGGCGGCGCGGGCCGCGCGGGATCGGGACGGTGCGCCGCCCCCGCCCCGACAGCCGCCGCACCCGCCCGGTCCGCGCTCGCGTCGCCGGCCGAACGCACCTGTGTCCGGCCGGACTTGTCCTCCACGGGCAGCGGCGGCAGCGGTACGACCCGGGTGGCGTCGGGACCCGGCTCGGGCAGCCCCGGGGCCGGCTCGGGTGCCTCGATGATCTCCTTGAGCAGCGCCCGCGCGCCCGCGTCGTCGAGCCGCTGCGCCGGATCCTTGGCGAGCAGCCCGTAGATGACCTCCTCCAGCGGGCCCGCGTTCTTCGGCGGGTCGAGCGGCTCGGTCATCACCGCGGTCAGGGTGGCGATGGCGGAGCCCTTGTCGTACGGCGGGCAGCCCTCCACCGACGCGTACAGCAGGCCGCCCAGCGACCAGAGGTCGGCGGCGGGCCCCGGCTTGTGGCCGCGGGCGCGCTCCGGCGAGATGTACGAGGGGGCGCCGACGAGCATCCCGGTCGATGTGACCGAGGGGTCGCCCTCGACCTGGGCGATGCCGAAGTCCGTGAGCACCACGCGCCCGTCCTCGGCGATCAGCACATTGGACGGCTTCACATCGCGGTGCAGGATGCCCTCGCGGTGTGCCGAGCGCAGTACGTCGAGGATCGCCAGGCCCACCTCGGCGGCGCGCCTCGGGGTCAGCGTGCCGTCCTCGCGGACCGCCTCGGCGAGCGACTTGCCCTCGATCAGCTCCATGACGATCCAGGGCCGGTCGTCCTCGTCGACGACATCGAAGACCGTGACCGCGCCGTTGTTGCGGATCCGCGCGATCGCCTTGGCCTCGCGCAGGGTTCGCGTGATGAGCCGGCGCTTCTCGTCCTCGTCGATGCTGGAGGGGAAGCGCAGTTCCTTCACCGCGACCGTGCGCCCGAGGGTCTCGTCCAGGGCCCGCCAGACCGTACCCATCCCGCCACGGCCGAGCACCCCGGTGAGCCGGTACCGGCCGGCGAGCAGACGCCCCTCCGGGCTGCCGGCGCTCTTCTCCTTGTCCCGCTGGGGCTCCCGCGCCGTGTCCCGCGACTGCTCCGACTCCGACATGCGTCCCCTCTGCGATCCCTGACCTTGGCCCGCGACTGCCGCCCGCCCGCCCGCGCGGTGCCGTAACGCGCCCTGACAGAGCCTTCATTGTCCCTCACCCCGGGACCGCCGCCGCTCCCGGGTCCTGGGTACATCATGGCCTTGTTCGTACTTGACACAAATGTGCTGGGTGCGCGTGTGCCGGATGGGGACGGAGTGAGTGAAGACACGGCGAGCACGGGTGTTGGCGCATACCCGCCGGTGTTGGCCGGACGTCAGATCGCCACGATGTCCGGTGCGCCGAGCCGGGCCGCGTCCGCCGTCTGGTCGTCCGGCTGCCGCTGAGACTCCCGCTCCGCCTCGACCCTCTTCTCGTAGTACTCCACCTCCCGTTCGATCTTGTCCTTGTCCCAGCCGAGCACCGGCGCCATCAGCTCCGCGCATTCCCGGGCGCTGCGGGTGCCCCGGTCGAAGGTCTCGATGGAGATGCGGGTCCGCCGGGTGAGCACGTCTTCGAGATGGCGCGCTCCTTCGTGCGAGGCCGCGTACACGACCTCGGCGCGCAGATAGTCCTCGGCCCCGCCCAGCGGTTCGCCCAGACCGGGATCGGCGGCGATCATCTCCAGCAGCTCCTCGACCAGCGTCCCGTACCGGTTCAGGAGATGCTCCACGCGCGCCACATGGATACCGGTGCGCGCGGCCATCCTCGCCCGCGCGTTCCACAGGGCGTGATAGCCCTCGGCACCGAGCAGCGGCACATCCTCCGTGACGCACTCCGCCACCCGCAGATCGAGGCCGTGCACCGCCTCGTCCACCGCGTCCTTGGCCATCACCCGGTACGTCGTGTACTTGCCGCCCGCGACGACCACCATGCCGGGCACCGGATGCGCGACGGTGTGCTCGCGCGAGAGCTTGCTGGTGGCGTCCGACTCCCCGGCGAGCAGCGGGCGCAGCCCGGCGTACACCCCCTCGACGTCGTCCCGCGTCAGCGGAACGGACAGCACGGAGTTGACCCGCTCCAGCAGATAGTCGATATCGGCGCTGGAGGCCGCCGGATGGGACTTGTCCAGGTCCCAGTCGGTGTCGGTGGTGCCGACGATCCAGTGGCGGCCCCAGGGGATGACGAACAGCACCGACTTCTCGGTCCGCAGGATCAGCCCGGTCGAGGAGTGGATCCGGTCCTTGGGCACGACGAGATGAATCCCCTTGGAGGCGCGGACATGGAACTGCCCCCGCTCGGCGATCAGCCCCTGGGTGTCGTCCGTCCACACCCCGGTGGCATTGACGATCTGCTTGGCCCGGATCTCGTACTCCCCGCCGGCCTCGACATCCTGCACGCGCGCGCCGACGACCCGCTCGCCCTCCCGCAGAAAGCCGATGACCCGCGCGCCCGAGGCCACTTGGGCGCCATACGTCGCCGCCGTGCGCACCAGCGTCGCCACATAGCGCGCGTCGTCCATCTGCGCGTCGTAGTACTGCAACGCCCCCACCAGCGCGTCCTTCTTCAGACAGGGCGCCACCCGCAGCGCGCGCCGGCGCGAGAGATGACGGTGCACCGGCAGCCCGCGCCCATGCCCCGACGACACCGACATCGCGTCGTACAGCGCGACGCCCGTGCCCGCGTAGAGCCGCTCCCAGCCCTTGTGCTGCAAGGGATACAGAAACGGCACCGGCTTCACGAGATGCGGCGCCAGCTTCTCCAGCAGCAGCCCCCGCTCCTTCAGCGCCTCCCGTACGAGCGCGAAGTCGAGCATCTCCAGATAGCGCAGCCCGCCATGGATCAGCTTGCTGGAACGGCTCGACGTGCCCGCCGCCCAGTCGCGCGCCTCGACCAGCCCGGTCGACAGACCTCTGGTCGCGGCGTCGAGCGCGGTCCCGGCCCCGACCACACCCGCGCCCACCACCAGTACGTCCAGTTCCCGCTCGGCCATCGCCGCGAGCGCCTGGACCCGCTCCGCGGGTCCCAGTGTCGCTGTCCTCACCGCTGCCTCCCGTAGTCCCCCGACTGATCGGGCCCCGTCCGAGCCCCGTCCGATGCGGGCAGGCCCCGACTGATCGGGCTCCCACCATCGATTCTGTCCGCACCACGCGACTTCAGCCACCGGCTGTGGATAACCCCGGTCACACCGGCCGTCACAGGGGAACCGCTCGGTGGAGAAACGGGCGTGCCCGGCCGCGCAATACCACAGAACGGTCATATTTACGCCTAGTCTGACATTGCGCTTCCCCATTCTGTCCACCGGGCTTGCGCTCTCTGTCCACTTCGGCTAAGGGAAGGACGGCCCACCTCCATGCCCGCAGATCTCGCCGTCATCGGACTCGGTCACCTCGGGCTGCCGCTCGCCCAGGCCGCCGCGGCCGCCGGTATCGACACCATCGGCTACGACACCGACCCGCGGCCCGTCGCCGAGCTGGCGGCGGGACATCCGCCCGTCGAGGGCTCGCTCACCGCCTCGGAGATCCGCCGGATGCTCTCGGGGGGCTTCCGGCCGACCACCAACCCGACCGAGCTGGGCCGGGTCCGTACCGCCGTCATCTGCGCCCCCACCCCCCTCGGCGCCGACGGAACCCCGGATCTGAGCGCGGTCGGCGACGCGGCCCGCGCCCTGGCCGCGCGGCTGCGCCCGCACACAACCGTGCTGCTGGAGTCGCCCGCACCGCCCGGCACCACCGAGGGCTTCCTCCGCACCCTCCTCGAAGAGGGCTCGGGCCTGCGCGCCGGGCGCGACTTCCACCTCGCGTACTCCCCCGGCCGGCTCGACCCCGGCAACCGCACCCATGGCTTCGCCAACACCCCCAAGGTGATCGGCGGCCTCACCCCCGCCTGCACCGAATCGGCCGCCACGTTCTACGGGCGGCTGACCGACAAGGTCGTACGGGCGCGCGGCCCGCGCGAGGCCGAGACCGTCAAACTCCTCGAAACCAACTTCCGGCATGTCAACATCGCGCTCGTCAACGAGATGGCCGTGCTCTGCCACGACCTCGGCGTCGACCTCTGGGACGTCATCCGCTGCGCCGAGACCAAGCCCTTCGGCTTCCAGGCGTTCCGGCCGGGACCCGGCGTCGGCGGCCACGGCGTACCCATGGACCCCAGCCATCTGCCGTACGCGGGGAGCACGCCCGGGCATCCGCTGCGCATGGTCGGGCTCGCGCAGGAGATCAACGCACGGATGCCGCGGTACGTCATCCAGCGCTGCGCCGCCCTCCTCAACGAACACGGCAAGTCGGCACGCGGCGCGCGGATCCTGCTCCTCGGCGTCACCTACAAACCGGACCTGGCCGACCAGGAGAGCTCACCGGCCACGGAGATCGCCTGCCGGCTGATGGACCTGGGCGCGACGGTCAGCTATCACGACCCGTACGTCCCGGACTGGCGCGTACGTGAACTCCCCGTGCCCCGCGCGGACTCGCTCTACGAGGCGGCGGCCCAGGCGGACCTGACACTGCTGCTCCAGCACCACCGCACGTACGACCTCCAGGGCCTGGCGGTCAAGGCACAACTCCTGCTGGACACAAGAGGAGCAAGCCCAGCGGGCACAGCACACCGGCTCTGAGCTGCGGGTTGTACATTTGTTGGACAGTTGCCGCACACCAGGCTAGCCTGGACGGCATGGCAGCGACCATAGGGTTCAGGCCCACCGAAGAGGACGAGCGCATCATCCGGACATCGATGCGCGAGGGTGAGCGTACGAGCGATGTCATCCGGCGCGCCCTGCGGCTGCTGGAGCGGGAGTCCTGGCTCGCCCAGGCGCGGACGGACGCCGAGCGGCTGGCCGACGAGGACGTCTCGTCCGACGAGGACGCCTGGTGATCCGCGGCGCCGTCTATCGCGTCGACCTGGGCGACGCGAAGCGCGGGCACGAGCAGCGGGGCAGGCGCTACGGGCTTGTCATGAGCCCGAGTTCGATGCCCTGGAGCGTGGCCACGATCATCCCGACATCCACCAGCGCGCAAGCGGCCGTCTTCCGTCCCGAGCTGGAGATCGCCGGCTCCCTCACCCGCCTGCTCGTCGATCAGATCCGCACCGTAGACGTCGCGTTCATCCACGGAGACCCGGTGCACTTCCTCGACCGGGACGAACTGGCCGAAGTGGAGCACGCGGTCAGCCACTTCCTCGGCCTCTGACGTATACGCGAAAGTGCCCGGACCGGGGCCGTATGCCTGGTCCGGGCACCCTTCCGTACGCACGCGTCCCGTACGCACCCCGTACGCACAGAACCCGCGGCACCGAACTCAGCGGCGGTGCTGGGAGTCCGCCACCGTCACCTCCACCCGCTGGAATTCCTTGAGTTCGCTGTAGCCCGTCGTCGCCATCGCCCGCTTCAGCGCGCCGAAGAAGTTCATCGAGCCGTCCGGGATGTGCGAAGGCCCCGTCAGGACCTCCTCCGTCGTCCCCACGATCCCCAGATCCACCAGCTTGCCGCGCGGCACGTCCTCGTGGACCGCCTCCATGCCCCAGTGGTGCCCCTTGCCCGGCGCGTCCGACGCCCGCGCCAGCGGGGAGCCGATCATCACCGCGTCCGCTCCGCACGCGATCGCCTTGGGCAGGTCGCCGGACCAGCCGACCCCGCCGTCCGCGATGACATGCACGTACCGGCCGCCGGACTCGTCCATGTAGTCCCGGCGGGCCGCCGCCACATCCGCGACGGCCGTGGCCATCGGCACCTGGATGCCCAGCACATTGCGGGTGGTGTGCGCGGCGCCGCCGCCGAAGCCGACCAGCACGCCCGCCGCGCCCGTACGCATCAGATGCAGCGCCGCCGTGTACGTGGCGCAGCCGCCGACGATGACCGGCACATCCAGCTCGTAGATGAACTGCTTCAGGTTCAACGGCTCGGCGGCGCCCGAGACATGCTCCGCGGAGACCGTCGTCCCGCGGATGACGAAGATGTCCACCCCGGCGTCCACCACGGCCTTGGAGAACTGCGCGGTGCGCTGCGGCGAGAGCGCGGCCGCCGTGACCACGCCCGAGTCCCGCACCTCCTTGATGCGCTGCCCGATCAGCTCTTCCTTGACCGGCTCGGCGTAGATCTCCTGGAGCCTGCGGTTGGCGCTCGGCCCGTCGAGACCGGCGATCTCGTCGAGCAGCGGCTGCGGGTCCTCGTACCGGGTCCACAGACCTTCCAGGTTGAGCACACCCAGACCGCCCATCTCACCGATCCGGATGGCGGTCGACGGGGAGACGACCGAGTCCATGGGAGCGGCCAGGAAAGGCAGCTCGAACCGGTAGGCGTCGATCTGCCAGGCGATCGAGACCTCCTTCGGGTCCCGGGTGCGCCGGCTCGGGACGACGGCGATGTCGTCGAAGGCGTACGCCCTGCGGCCGCGCTTGCCGCGCCCGATCTCGATCTCAGTCACGATGTGTGGCCTTTCCCTCTGCGTCTGCGTTGTCCAGTATCCCCGAACCGCCCGGCGCACCCCCGGCGCACCCGCGAGGGGCGGCCCCGGACCGCCGGGACCGCCCCTCGATGTTTGCGCGGTGTGCGTGCGCGCCCAGTCCGTGAGCGCTCAGCCCAGGTCGTCGGCCCTGGACGCTCAGCCCTTGGTGTAGTTCGGTGCCTCGACGGTCATCTGGATGTCGTGCGGGTGGCTCTCCTTGAGCCCCGCCGAGGTGATCCGTACGAACCGGCCGCGCGCCTGGAGCTCGGGCACCGTCCGCCCGCCGACATAGAACATCGACTGCCGCAGCCCGCCGGTGAGCTGGTGGACGACCGCGGAGAGCGGGCCCCGGTAGGGCACCTGGCCCTCGATGCCCTCGGGCACCAGCTTCTCGTCGGACGCCACGCCCTCCTGGAAGTAGCGGTCCTTCGAGTACGAACGCTGCTCGCCGCGGGACTGCATCGCGCCCAGCGAACCCATGCCGCGGTACGACTTGAACTGCTTGCCGTTGATGAACAGCAGTTCACCCGGCGACTCCTCGCACCCCGCGAGCAGCGAGCCCAGCATCACCGTGTCCGCGCCCGCGACCAGCGCCTTGGCGATGTCGCCGCTGTACTGGAGGCCGCCGTCGCCGATGACCGGCACCCCGGCCTCCTTGGCGGCGAGCGAGGCCTCGTAGATCGCGGTGACCTGCGGGACGCCGATCCCGGCGACCACACGCGTCGTACAGATCGAGCCGGGGCCGACCCCGACCTTGATGCCGTCCGCGCCCGAGTCGATCAGCGCCTGGGCACCGTCACGGGTGGCGATATTGCCGCCGATGACATCCACCGAGGAATTGGACTTGATCTTGGCGACCATGTCCCCGACCAGCCGGGAGTGGCCGTGCGCGGTGTCGACGACAATAAAGTCCACACCCGCCTCGATCAGCGCCTGGGCCCGCTCGTACGCGTCGCCCGCGACCCCGACGGCCGCGCCGACCAGCAGCCGGCCGTCCTTGTCCTTGGCCGCGTTCGGGTACTTCTCCGCCTTGACGAAGTCCTTGACCGTGATCAGGCCCTTGAGGACTCCGGCGTCGTCGACCAGCGGCAGCTTCTCGATCTTGTGGCGGCGCAGCAGCTCCATGGCGTCCACACCCGAGATACCGACCTTGCCGGTGACCAGCGGCATCGGTGTCATGACCTCGCGCACCTGGCGCGTACGGTCCGCCTCGAAGGCCATGTCACGGTTGGTGACGATGCCCAGCAGCTTGCCGCCGCGGTCGGTGACCGGGACCCCGCTGATCCGGAACTTGGCGCAGAGCCGGTCGGCCTCGACGAGCGTCGCGTCCGGGTGGACCGTGATCGGGTCGGTCACCATGCCGGACTCGGAGCGCTTCACCAGGTCCACCTGGTTGGCCTGGTCGACGATCGAGAGATTGCGGTGCAGCACCCCGGCGCCGCCCTGCCGCGCCATGGCGATCGCCATCCGGGCCTCGGTGACCTTGTCCATCGCCGCCGAGAGCAGCGGGATGTTCACCTTGACGTTCTTGGAGAGGTACGAGGAGGTGTCGATGACGTCGGGCGACATGTCGGACGCGCCCGGCAGCAGCAGCACGTCGTCGTATGTCAGCCCGAGCGTCGCGAATTTCTCGGGCACTCCGTCGACGTTAGCGGTCATGACACCTTCTCCATATGGCCTTGATCGGTGCGGATGTCCATGCTAACGGGCTTCATGGGCCTCACATTCCACGCCCGTACCGATCCGGACCCCGCCCCGCGCCGATCGGATCGCCGCGAGGCGGCGGGCCGGCCGCCCGTGGACCGCCGGGTGACACCGGCCGGACCGTCCGGGCTCACTGCTCGGCCAGTGCCCGCAGCCTGCTCAGCGCGCGGTGCTGGGCGACCCGGACCGCGCCCGGCGACATCCCCAGCATCTGTCCCGTCTCCTCCGCGGTCAGCCCGACCGCGACCCGCAGCACCAGCAGTTCGCGCTGGTTCTCCGGAAGATTGGCGAGGAGTTTCTTGGCCCACTCGGCGTCGCTGCTGAGCAGCGCCCGCTCCTCGGGCCCCAGGGAGTCGTCGGGGCGCTCGGGCATCTCGTCGGACGGCACGGCCGTGGATCCGGGGTGGCGCATGGCGGCCCGCTGCAGATCGGCGACCTTGTGCCCGGCGATGGCGAAGACGAAGGCCTCGAAGGGTCTGCCGGTGTCGCGGTAGCGCGGCAGCGCCATCAGAACCGCGACACAGACCTCCTGCGCGAGGTCCTCCACGAAGTGCCGTGCGTCGCCGGGCAGCCTGTTCAGCCGCGTACGGCAGTAGCGGAGCGCGAGCGGATGAACACGGGCCAGGAGATCGTGCGTGGCCTGTTCGTCGCCGTCGACGGCACGGTGAACGAGCGCACCGATCACCGTGGTCTCGTCATCGCGCATCGGACCATGGTGCCTTGGCCGCTGCTGATCGGTGGCACCGCGTCCGTAGTTGTGCACCGAAGCGTTATGAGCGGGTGCGGCAGAACTCATCCCCTGCGCCCTCCCCTCGCGCTCGTCCGACTCGTCCCCGAGGAACTCCACACCTCAAGGATGCGGCATCGCGCGGGAAACGGGCGCCCACGGGCGTACGTTGTCCCGCTCCGCCAAGGGCGTGTCCGGCTCGGCCGGGGCCCGGCCCTGCCCGGCTCGGCACCGGATCCGCCCGGTTCCGCCCGGGTCCTGTCCGGCTGGGCCCCGTCCGGCGGGCACGCCCTGGGGCGCGTCGTGTGGATCGGGCCGGACAGGACGTGGACGGGACCCGGCGGCGGGCGGGGAGTGCGGGCCCGCTGCCTCAGCGGACCAGGCCCCAGCGGAAGCCGAGCGCCACCGCGTGCGCGCGGTCCGAGGCGCCGAGCTTCTTGAACAGGCGCCTGGCGTGCGTCTTGACCGTGTCCTCGGAGAGGAACAGCTCACGGCCGATCTCCGCGTTCGACCGGCCGTGGCTCATACCTTCCAGCACCTGGATCTCGCGCGCGGTGAGCGTGGGCGCGGCGCCCATCTCGGCGGAGCGGAGCCGGCGCGGCGCGAGCCGCCAGGTCGGGTCGGCGAGCGCCTGGGTGACGGTGGCGCGCAGTTCGGCGCGCGAGGCGTCCTTGTGCAGATAGCCGCGGGCACCGGCGGCGACCGCGAGCGCGACCCCGTCCAGGTCCTCCGCGACCGTGAGCATGATGATCCGGGCGCCGGGATCGGCCGAGAGCAGCCGCCGGACCGTCTCGACGCCGCCCAGACCGGGCATGCGTACGTCCATCAGAATCAGGTCGGACCGGTCGGCGCCCCAGCGGCGGAGGACTTCCTCCCCGTTGGCCGCGGTCGTCACGCGCTCGACGCCGGGCACGGTCGCGACCGCGCGGCGGAGCGCCTCTCGGGCAAGCGGGGAGTCGTCGCAGACGAGGACGGATGTCATGACCGTCCTCCGCAGCTAGTGCGCGTCACCTTGAGCCTCCAGGCTGGGTACATATCGTCACCTGTGCGATTGACGCCCTCGGACATGTGCCCGAGCGCTCGTTCTCTCAACCGCCTCGCACACTCAACGACGGTCACTCGAAAGAGTTACGGGTCGGACGGTGGAGTTCGGCACTCCCTGTGAGGGGTCGCGCACAGAGGAGAGCGACGGCGCTCTTCCCGGGTTCTCCCGGCTTCACGCAGAGCTAATGCCCCATTTAGCGGCTTTTCTTCACTTTTGCTGGTGTCTGTGGCTAGATTCGCAATGAGTCATATTTACATCTACTTGGATAGTAGATGTACGGTCGTGAGCACCGGTGCGAGTTGCGCGTCGGGCTCGTACCCGGCGTCCACAGCGGCCCGTATCCGCCTCAGCACGGTTTCAAGGGGACATGAGCAATGGCAGATTTCTCCCGCCTTCCCGGACCGAACGCCGATCTGTGGGACTGGCAGCTCCTGGCGGCTTGTCGTGGCGTCGACAGTTCACTCTTCTTCCACCCCGAAGGCGAAAGGGGAGCCGCACGCAGCGCGCGAGAGAACTCGGCGAAAGAGGTGTGCATGCGCTGCCCGGTACGAGCGGAGTGCGCGGCGCACGCGCTGGCGGTGCGCGAACCGTACGGCGTGTGGGGCGGGCTGACCGAGGACGAGCGCGAGGAACTCATGGGGCGAGCCCGCACCCGGCTGATCACGGCGTCGGCCTCGGCCCCCTCGTCGTCGGCCCCCAATTCGGCGCCCCCGTCGGCCAACGGCAGCGGCAGCGGAGCCAACGGCCACTCCGACGATTGACGGAAGCCTGACGAAATCAGCGAAGAAACGTTCCTGCAATCTCGGCTCCCGCTCTCCAGGAGCCCACCGCACTCCTGCCGCTCACGCCCGCGGGGCATCAGCGCGCGGCGGCCAGGACCAGTTGATCCAATGTCGCCGCGACCGCCGGTACGGACGCCAGATCCGGCAGCGTCAGCGCGACGATCTCCCGGCGCACCGACGGCTCGACCGCGAGCGTACGGACCCCCTTGGGGCGTACGGACTCCAGCGCCAGCTCCGGCAGCATCGCCACCCCGAGACCCGCCGCGACCAGCCCGATCACGGCCGGATAGTCGTCCGTGGCGAAATCGATCCGGGGCGTGAACCCCGACTCCTCGCAGGCGTCGACGAGTTGACCACGACAGCGCGGACAGCCCGCGATCCACGGCTCGTCCGCCAGCTCCCCGAGCCGTACCGTCCCCGTGTCCGCGAGCCGGTGCCCGTCGGGGACCACCGCGACGAGCCGGTCCACCAGCAGGGGGCGTACGACCAGGTCGTCCCACTCCCCCGCGGAGCCGCCGTACCGGAACGCCAGCGCCACATCGCAGTCGCCGTCCCGCAGCAGCGCCGCCGAGGCGGGCGGCTCCGCCTCGACGAGCGAGACCCGGGTGCCGGGGTGGGCGGCGCGCAGCGCGGCGAGCGCGGCGGGCACCAGCGTGGAGCTGCCGCTCGGGAACGACACGAGCCTGACCCGGCCCGCCCGCAGCCCCGCGATGGCCGCCATCTCCTCCTCGGCGGCGGTGAGTCCGGCGAGTATGCCCGTCGCGTGCCGTACGAGCACTTCCCCGGCCTCCGTCAGCCGGGTCTCACGGCCGGTACGGACGATCAGCGGGGTGCCCGCGGACGATTCGAGCGTCTTCATCTGCTGGCTGACCGCCGGCTGTGTGCAGCCCAGCTCGCGCGCCGCCGCCGAGAACGAGCCGGTGGCGGCCACGGTGCGCAGTACGCGGAGATGGCGGGCCTCAATCATTTCTTCACCATAAGCGACTCTTTGGGAAGCTGCCAGATAATGGCGGATTAGTTTGAGAAGCATGGGAGTTGGAACACGGGAGTTCCGGGAGTCGGCGGGGCGCGGGAATTCAAAGGGCGCGGCAGAAGACGGCGGATAGCGTGGGGCGTATGAAACTTCTGACCGTGAATGTGGGGCGGCCGAAGGCCGTCGAGTACTCGGACGCACCGGGCGGCCTCACGGGTATCGACAAGCGTCCCGCCGACGGTCCCGTGCGGGTGGCGGATCCCGGTCCCAAGGGCGCGGGCGGCAGCGGGATCGTCGGGGACTCGGTCTGCGATCTGCGCCATCACGGCGGCAATGACCAGGCGGTGTACGCGTTCGCGCGGGAGGATCTCGACTTCTGGGAAAGGGAGTTGGACCGGCCGCTGCCCAACGGGATCTTCGGCGAGAATCTCACCACCTCCGGGATGGACATCACCGGCGCGAGGATCGGGGAGCGCTGGCGGATCGGCCCCGATGTGGTGCTGGAGGCGACGAGCGGCCGGATTCCGTGCCGTACGTTCCAGGGGTGGCTCGGCGAGCGCGGCTGGATCAAGCGGTTCACCGGCCAGGCGGTGACGGGAGCGTATTTCCGGGTCATCACTCCGGGTGAGATCCGTGCGGGCGATCCGATCGAGATCGTCCACCGGCCCGCGCACGAGGTGACGGTGTCCCTGGCCTTCCGTGCCGTCACGACCGAACGGGATCTGCTGCCGCGTCTCCTCGCGGCCGGTGAGGCGCTCCACTCGGAGAAGCTGAAGAAGGCACGCGAGTACGTCGAGCGGTACGGGCAGGGCGTCTGAGACGGGACACTCAAGCGGCCGGCGCGGAACGCCTCAAGCCGTGCCCGGCAGGCGCCCGGCCCTTGCTCGCGGCGACACCCCCTAAGGGTTGGTGCCCGTGGTGAAGTGGCCCTGACCTGGGGCGGGTTGGACGGAATACTTCATGCGTAGGGGATGCCCCTGAGAGTGACGGGCGGGGTCTCGGGGGTGCCTCGGGGGCGCCCCCGATGAAGCGGGACCCGGCCCGCCGGGACGCTCGGATCATGTCTGGGTTCAAGCGTCTCCTCATCATTCTCGTGTCCTTCGGGATCGTCCTGACCGTGGCGGCCGGCGGCGGATTCCTCTGGGTGTACTCCGGCGCCAAGGTCTCCACGGCCGGCCGCGGCACCTTCCGTAACCAGCTCGCCGTACCACCGCTCGCCAAGTCGTCGGTCGGCCCCGACGGCACCCGGGTCTTCGACCTGCGGATGCAGGCCGGCGAGACCGAGTTCACCGCCGGGCAGAAGACCCCGACCTGGGGCTTCAACGGCAGCTATCTGGGGCCCACACTGCGCGCCCAGCGCGGTGAGAAGGTCCGGATACGGGTCAGCAACACGCTGGACGAGGCATCGACCGTGCACTGGCACGGAATGCGGCTGCCCGCGGCGATGGACGGCGGCCCGCACCAGCTGGTCGCCCCCGGAGCGACCTGGTCACCGCACTGGAAGATCGACCAGCAGGCCGCGACGCTGTGGTACCACCCGCATCCGCACGGCGAGACCGAGGACCATGTCCAGCGCGGTCTCGCCGGGATGTTCATCCTCGACGACGCGAAGTCCCTCGGGCTCGGACTGCCCGACACGTACGGGGTCAACGATCTGCCGCTGATCGTCCAGGACGTGAAGTTCGACGGGGCCCGCTTCGACCACGGCCACGGGCTGTTGCAGACCGTCGGCTTCCTCGGGGACCGGACGATGGTGAACGGCACCCTCGACCCGTACCGCGTGGTCGGCGACGAACTCGTACGGCTGCGGCTCCTCAACGCCTCGTCCGCCCGCACCTATGACTTCGGCTTCGACGACGACCGGGAGTTCTCGCTGATCGCCACCGACGGCGGGCTGCTGGAGAAGGCCGCGCCCATGAACCGGATCCAGCTCTCGCCGGGCGAGCGCGCCGAGATCGTGGTACGGGTACGGCCCGGGGAACGCACCGTACTGCGCAGCTACCCGCTCTCCATCGGCCAGGACTTCTACAACCAGCGCTTCAACGGCGGCGACGACACCTTCGACGTACTGGAACTGCGCGCCCAGAAGCGGCTGCGGCACTCGCCGGCGCTGCCCGCCACCCTGGAGAAGCCCGAGATACCGGACGGTTCGCATGCCGCGCGCGGGCGGTTCTTCAACCTCCAGGTGACGGGGATCAACGGCAGGCCCATGAGCATGGGCCGGATCGACGGCACGGTCACACGCGGGGCCACGGAGATCTGGACCGTACGGAACACCAATGGGATGCCGCACAACTTCCATGTCCACGGGGTGCAGTTCAGGGTCCTGTCGGTGAACGGCCACGCACCGGAACCGGCCCTGCGCGGCGCCAAGGACACCGTCTTCCTGCCGGACCGTACGACGGTGAAGCTGGCGATACGGTTCGACGGGCCGGCCGACCCGAATGCCCCGTACATGTACCACTGCCATCTGCTCTACCACGAAGACCAGGGGATGATGGGGCAGTTCGTGGTGGTCGACAAGGGGCAGCGGGCAGGTCGTCCATCTGCCGTCCACGCACATCAGGGCCACTGATCCAGGCACTAACGTGCCCGTATGACGACTGCTTTGATTACGGGCGCGACGGCCGGGATCGGCGCGGCCTTCGCGCGCCGGCTGGCGGCGGACGGGCACAATCTCGTCCTCGTGGCGCGTGACACCGCACGCCTGCGGGACCAGGCCACCGAGCTGCACGACCGGCACGGCATCGAGGCCGAGGTACTGACCGCCGACCTCTCCACCGACAGCGGGATCGCGTCGGTGGAGAGGCGGCTCTCGGACCTCAGACAGTCCGTCGATCTGCTGGTCAACAACGCGGGATTCGGCAACAAGGGCCGTTTCCTCGAAGTCTCCATGGCCGACGAGCTGACCATGCTGAAGGTGCACTGCGAGGCGGTACTGCGGCTCACCTCGGCGGGCGTGGCGGGCATGCGGGAGCGGGGCCGGGGCGGAGTCGTCAATGTGGCGTCCGTGGCCGCGTTCGTACCGCGCGGGACGTACGGCGCCTCGAAGGCCTGGGTGGTGCAGTTCACCCAGGGCGTGTCCCGGGATGTGGCGGGGACGGGGGTACGGCTGATGGTGCTGTGCCCGGGGTTCGTACGGACCGAGTTCCATGAGCGGGCCGGGATGGGCACGGACAACATCCCGGGCTGGATGTGGCTCGACGCGGACCGGGTGGTGGAGGCGGCGCTGGCGGATCTGGCCCGCGGCAAGACGGTGTCCGTACCGGACCCGCGGTACAAGGCGCTGATGGGCGCGGTAAAGCTGGCGCCGCGCGGCCTGCTGGGCGGAGTCACCTCGAAGACGGGCCGCAAGTACGGACCGCAGTAGACGACGCGCCGAGGCCGCCGGCGCACCGGCATGGTCGCGGGGGCGGGGAGCTGAGGCGTGAGACGGTCCGGGACGCGGTGACGCGCACGGGCCCGCGCGTCGGGCACCGGTACGAGGAGCCCCCGGGCCCGCCGACGTGCCGGAGCCCGGGCACCGGTGCGGGCCGGTCGTGGGACGCGCCGAGGCCCGGCGCCCCTGAGCGGGGTGCCGGGCCTCGGTGTGACCGTACGGGCGTACGCGCCGGGTCTCAGTGGCTGTGGCCGTGGCCGCCCTGAGCCGCCTCGGGCTCGTCCTCGGCCGGCTTCTCGACGACCAGCGTCTCGGTCGTGAGCAGCAGCGACGCGATGGACGCGGCGTTCTCCAGCGCCGAACGGGTGACCTTGACCGGGTCGATGACACCGGCCTTCACCAGGTCGACGTACTCGCCGGTCGCGGCGTTGAAGCCGTGGCCCTTGTCCTGCTCCGCCACCTTCGCGGTGATGACGTAGCCCTCGAGGCCCGCGTTCTCCGCGATCCAGCGCAGCGGCTCGACGACGGCGCGGCGGACGACCGCGACACCGGTGGCCTCGTCGCCCTCCTTGCCGAGGTTGCCCTCCAGCACCTTGGCGGCGTGCACCAGAGCGGAGCCACCACCGGAGACGATGCCCTCCTCGACCGCGGCGCGGGTCGCGGAGATGGCGTCCTCCAGACGGTGCTTCTTCTCCTTCAGCTCCACCTCGGTGGCGGCGCCGACCTTGATCACGCACACGCCGCCGGCCAGCTTCGCGAGGCGCTCCTGGAGCTTCTCGCGGTCCCAGTCGGAGTCCGTGGACTCGATCTCGGCCTTGATCTGGTTGACGCGGCCCGCGACGTCCCCGGCGTTGCCGCCGCCGTCGACGATGGTCGTGTCGTCCTTGGAGATGGTGACGCGGCGGGCGGAGCCCAGCACGTCGAGACCGGCCTGGTCGAGCTTGAGGCCGACCTCCTCGGCGATGACGGTCGCACCCGTGAGGGTGGCGATGTCGCCGAGCATGGCCTTGCGGCGGTCACCGAAGCCGGGGGCCTTCACCGCGACCGCGTTGAAGGTGCCACGGATCTTGTTGACGACGAGGGTGGAGAGCGCCTCGCCCTCGACGTCCTCGGCGATGATCAGCAGCGGCTTGGAGCCACCCGCCTGGATGACCTTCTCCAGCAGCGGGAGCAGGTCCTGGATGGAGGAGATCTTGCCCTGGTGGACGAGGATGTACGGGTCGTCGAGGACGGCCTCCATACGCTCCTGGTCGGTCACCATGTACGGCGACAGGTAGCCCTTGTCGAAGGCCATGCCCTCGGTGAAGTCCAGCTCCAGACCGAAGGTGTTGGACTCCTCGACAGTGATGACACCGTCCTTGCCGACCTTGTCCATCGCCTCGGCGATCAGCTCGCCGACCTGCTGGTCCTGCGCGGAGAGCGCGGCCACGGCGGCGATGTCGGACTTGTCGTCGATCGGACGGGCGGTCGAGTGCAGCTCGTCGGAGACGGCCTTGACCGCGGCGTCGATGCCCTTCTTCAGGGCGGCCGGGGACGCGCCCGCGGCCACATTGCGCAGGCCCTCGCGGACCAGCGCCTGGGCCAGCACGGTGGCGGTGGTGGTGCCGTCACCCGCGATGTCGTTGGTCTTGGTCGCCACCTCCTTCACGAGCTGGGCACCGAGGTTCTCGTACGGGTCGTCGATCTCGACCTCACGGGCGATCGTGACACCGTCGTTGGTGATGGTGGGGGCGCCGAACTTCTTGTCGATGACGACATTGCGGCCCTTGGGGCCGATCGTCACCTTGACCGTGTCGGCAAGCTTGTTGACGCCGCGCTCGAGGGCGCGACGGGCGTCCTCGTCGAACTTCAGGATCTTCGCCATGGGAGCTTCTCTGTCCTCTCACATGAACCGCGCCCCTGTCCGCCCGGCAATCGCAGGGCGGCCAGGGGCGCGGTTCACAAGCAAACTCGAACTGGGTGATTACTTCTCGATGATCGCGAGCACGTCGCGAGCCGAGAGGACGAGGTACTCCTCGCCGCTGTACTTCACCTCGGTGCCGCCGTACTTGCTGTACAGAACGACGTCGCCGACGGAAACGTCGAGCGGAAGCCGCTCGCCGTTCTCGAAACGGCCCGGACCGACGGCCAGGACGACGCCCTCCTGGGGCTTCTCCTTGGCGGTGTCCGGGATAACCAGGCCAGAGGCCGTGGTCTGCTCGGCGTCGAGCGGCTGGACCACAATGCGGTCCTCGAGCGGCTTGATGGCAACCTTGGTGCTGGCGGTCGTCACGATCCGACCTCCCCCTTCGGAGATCTCACGGGGTTGACTGTCTGAGGGTGGCGAAAGGGTCGATCCGTCGTCGCGGGTGCCGGACCTGCCAGTCGCGCTTTGGCACTCTCCATGGGGGAGTGCCAGACCCGAGACTATGACCGCGATTAGCACTCGGTCAAGCGGAGTGCCAATACGGCTGCGCGTGGCGGTTCGGTCTCGATAGGAGAACGCCGTCACCAGGGGCTTGATTCCGTACGACTGTACGAACAGCGCACACGCCTGTGGACAACGCGGCGACGTTCACAGCCGTCCCCCGGCGCGCACGCCCGGGCCCCCGGGCCCCGGCTCCGTGTCCGGCCGCTCCGTGTCCGCGCCCCCGGTCCACCGCTCCGTACCGCCCGCGGTCGCCGTTTCCGTACGACCCGCGGACTTTTCCGTACCGCCCGCGGACTCCTCCGTACCGCCCGCCGATCGTTCCGCACCCATGAGCGGCCGTTCTCCGGGGCACATCTCGCGCGGCTGGCGGGCGAGGCGTACGGCTCCTCGCCCGGCCGCGCCCGGTGCGGGGTGCGAGGCGTGCGGGGCGACCTTCTGTGCCGCTTTCTGTGCCGCCTTGCGGCCGAGCCGTTCGATCGGGTCCACCGGGTCGGACGTCTGCGCGCAGCCGGCGGCGACGAGTGCGCCCACCGCCAGTGCTCCGGCCGCCATCAGCCGGTTTCCGAGCTTCATCGGAGCACCTCCCGCCTCATACGTAGTCCTCCAGCCGGCCCACGGAATACCCCTTGTCCGTGATCACCTTCATCACATGCCGGATCATGTCGGGCATGGTGCCCGGCCACTCGTCCTGCCCCCGGAAGTGGGTCAGGATGATGTCCCCGGGGTGGATGTCCTTGTCCCACTCACGCCACTCCATGTGGTCGGGGAACGCCTCCGACGCCCAGATGGGTGCCGCCTTCACACCGCACTCCTTGGCGGCCACGAGGGTGTCGCGGTTGTAGTTGCCGAAGGGCGGCCGGAAGAGCGTGGGACGGTGCCCGTACCGCTTCTGGAGTTTGTCCTGCTGACCGCAGATTTCCCGCTTCTGCTCCTCGTACGACAGGCCCGGCATGTAGGGGTGGTTGAGGGTGTGGTTGTTGAGGGTGACCCCCTGGTCCTGCATCTGCTTGAAGTAGCCGTAGTTGTCCTTGATGACGTAGTCGCTGAGGAAGGCGGAGTACGGGATCTTCAACTCGCTCATCATCCGGAGCAGGTCGGGATCCTTCTCGGAGCCGTCGTCGATGGTCAGGAAGACGACCTTGTCCTTGGTCGGGACGGTGGTGAAGATCGGCGGCAGATTCTCGCTGTCCTCGACCTCGAAGCCCTTGCGGGTGGTGATGACCGGCTTGACGCTCGGCGGTCTGGGCGCCGGCAGCGGGGTGGCGTCGAGCCCCCACTTCTTGGCTGCGATCGCACGGGCGGCCTGATTGCGGCGGAGGTTGTCGGCGTAACCGGCGATCATCCCGGCCGGGGCCTCCTCCTGCGCGTCCGGCCCGCCATGGCCGGGGGCGCCCGGCTGGCCGGGGTGCGCGCCCGCGGGCCTGGGCACCTCGCCGGTGCCGGCGGTGCATCCGCAGACGACCGCGCCGACGAGGAGTGCGGCCAGTACGGCGCGGCCGCGTCTGCCTCGCGCGCGCGGCGCCGCCGCGGCCGTGGCCGTGCTTGCCCCTGCGCTCTGTCCGCCGCTTGTGGCGGCGTCCGCGCCCCGCCTGTCCCCCGTACCGCCCCTGCCTCCCTTCGCCGTCACCCTTGTCATCATTTCTTCGTTTTGTCGTACTAGTTGCATGGTGTCGGATCCTGTCAGCGCGGGGTGCCCGCGCCCGGACGACAGCGCCGCCGGGGCGCCCACCATCGCCCGGCTGGCCCACAATGGACCGGGTGACCGACCGCGCCTCCGCACCCCCGCACACCGCCTCTCACCAGAGCGCCCCTGCCTCCCTCGGCGCCGACTCCCCGCTGCTCGCGCCGCTGCTCTCCGCCGAGGGCCAGGCGCTCCTCGCCGAGCTGCGCGACCACGACCCCGCGGGGGAACTCGCCGTCGCCACCCGGCTGCGCCGCGAGCACCCGGCCGAGCTGGTCTCGGCGGCGCTGACCCAGGCGCGGCTGCGCCAGCGCGCGGTGGCGAAGTTCGGCGCGGAGGACGCGTACCGCATGTACTTCACGCCGAACGGAATCGAACAGGCCACCCGCTCCACCGTCGCCGCCCACCGGGCCGCCCGGTTCCGCGCACTGGCCCCGGAGCGCCGGATCACCGACCTCTGCTGCGGCATCGGCGGCGACGCGATCGAGCTGGCCCGCGCGGGCTTCGCCGTGACGGCCGTCGATCTCGACCCGCTGACCTGCGAGATCGCCGCCGCGAACCTGCGCATGCTGGCTCCGGGCGCGCAGAGCGCGCAGGCCACTTCGGCCACCCGGGGCACTTCGGCCGCTCCGCCCGGTCCGCCGGGTCCGCCCGCTCCGCCCGCGACGGTGACGCGCGCCGATGTCCTGGAGTACGACCTGGCCGGGGCCCGTACCGTCTTCATCGACCCCGCCCGGCGCGGCGGCCGGGGCAGGATCTTCGATCCGGAGGCCTACTCACCGCCACTGTCGTGGGCGGTCGAGGCGGTACGACGGGCCGGCACGGGCGCGGTCAAGATCGCGCCCGGCATTCCGCACGAGCTGATCCCCGACGACTTCGAGGCCGAGTGGATCTCGGACTCCGGGGACGTCAAGGAGGCGGTGCTCTGGTACGACGGCCGCAGCGGAACGTCCGGTTCCGTCACCCCCGGTGCCCGCCGCGCCACCCTGCTCGCCCCCGGCCGACCCACGGTGACCCTCACCGGCCGCGGCCTCCCCGACCCGCCCGTCCGCGCCACCGGCCGTTTCCTCTACGAACCGGACGGCGCCGTCATCCGCGCGCATCTGGTCGCCGAGGTGGCCGAGGAGCTGGAGGGCGGCCTGCTGGACGAGACGATCGCGTACATCACGGCCGACGAGCCGCGCCCCACCCCGTACGCCACCGCCTACGAAATCACCGACGAACTCCCCTTCGGCCTCAAGAAGCTCAAGGCCCTGCTGCGCGAACGCGAAGTCGGGATCCTGACGGTGAAGAAGCGCGGCTCGGCCGTGGAACCGGAGGAACTCCGGCGCCGGCTCAAACTCAAGGGTCCGCACTCGGTGACGGTCTTCCTGACCCGCGTGGCGGGCGCCCCGACGATGCTGCTGGGGCATCCGGTGGAGGCGTGAGAGGCCCGTCCGGGCAGGGGCCAAGGGCGAGGACAAGGGGCGCGGTGGGGCAGGCGCCAGAGGGCCGGTGGGGCAGGCGTGAGACGCCCGGTGGGGCTTACTGGAGGTCGGTCAGGTCGTCCGCGTAGATCTGCGACAGCGGCTGCGGGCCGATGTACTGCTGGCAGTTGCACTGCCTGCGTTCGTAGTGGAGTGGCTTCTTGTTCTCGTCCCACTCCGTCGCCACCTCGACATCCTCATGACACTTGCCCCGTTTGTCATGCTTCGCAAGGTGGTGCGTGCAGCCGCAGACCGGCACCGGGGGCTTGTGGGCCTGCTCCAGGGCCAGCCGTTCCTTCTCCTCAAGCCTCAGAAGCTCGATTCTGCGCTCGTGGCGGGTGCGGAGCGCGGTGCGGCCGGTGTCGGCGATCCAGCCGAAGCCGCCGACGATGAAGAAGACGAATATCCACCAGAGCCATTCCATCCGCCGCCCCTTCACCGTGAATGGCGCATGCGTTCTCCCTTCAGGATAGGACGGACACTCGCGGAACTCAGGACAGGACGGTCACCCGGGGCACCGGCTCAGCGGTGCGCGCCTCCGCCCCAGCGTTCGGGGACCGGGCTGAGGAACCGCCCCGACCAGCTCTGATGCGCGTACGACTGGACGGCGCCCAGCACCCCGGTCGCCAGGACCGTGAGGCCGAGACCCAGCGCGTAGACCGTCTCGCCCACGGTGGGCGAACCGGGTCCAGCGCTGGCGGAGGACCAGGCGGCGGCCGTCGCCCACATCCCCAGCAGGCAGAGCGCCACGGACGGCAGCAGCCACAGCACGCACCGGCGGTGGGCCCGTACGCGTACATCCACCGCGGGGTCCCGGGCGAGGTCGGCCCAGGCCTCCAGGAGCAGCCGTACGGTACGGCCCCGCTCCAGCCAGAAGCCGAGCGCGACCCCGGTGGGTATCAGCAGTAGCGCGGCGAGGAACAGCGCGACCAGACCGGTCACCTGGTTCAGACCGCCCTGTTCGAAACTCTGGATGGCCAGTCCGACGGCGGCCCAGCCGACCACGCCGACCGCGCCCAGCAGCCAGAGCAGCACGAGCCGGCCGATCCCGAGCCGCCGTACGGTCAGCGTGGCCAGGGCGGCGGCCCGGTCCGCGAGCAGCGCTTCGTGGTCGGGCCAGGTACGGAGATGGAGGGGCGGCGGGGGCGGCGGCAGGCGGGTGGCGGCGGAGGCAGCGGAGGGGCTGGTCCTGCTGGTCCTGCTGATCATTGGGCAGAGGGTAGCGGTGCGCAGCGTGGGGCGCCGACGAGGGTGTGTGTCAGGGGCGGGGCCGGCGGCCGACCACGAGTAGCTTCGGGGCCATGCCGCCGATCTCCTTCGCGTACCTGCTGAAACGGCTGCTGAGAGGTGAGCACTGGCAGCGGCTCCATGTGAAGGCCGCCATCTGGGCCGCGCTGCTCCTCGTACTCGTGCTGCTGATCGGCTCCTGGATCATCGTCCCGGTCGAGACCTCGGCGCCCCGCGCGACGATCACGTCCTTCCCGGTCGCGCTGTGGTGGTCCGTCGAGACGGCCACGACGGTCGGTTACGGGGACTTGTATCCGGTCACTCCGTGGGGGCGGGTCATCGCGGGTGTGGTGATGTTCGTGGGCATCTCGGTCTTCAGCATCGTGACCGCGTCGCTGGCGACCTGGTTCGTGAGCAACGCCGTCCACCGGATGCGCCGGCTCGCCCTGGCCGTCGAACACGCCGGGCGCGAGGGGGAGGCGGAGGTCGCGGACGAGCTGCGGGCGATGCATGAGCGCTTCGATCGCCTGGAACGGCTGGTCAGCAGGGCAGGCGGGGGCGGCGGCGGGCGCGAGCGGCGCGACAGCGGCTGAGGGGGCTGTTCAGGCCGTGAACGAGCGGACGTACGGGAGTGGGTCCGGAAGCGGCAACGGGGCCGGCCGAGAGGTGCCGGAGAGCCTGGAGCGGATGCTGGCGGCGGAGGTCTCGCTGCCGTCCCGGATGAGGCATCTCGCGGTGGGGCTGGCGGGCTTGTGCGGGGCGGGGCTGATCACGGTCCTGTGGGCCACGGAGCCGGAGACGCTGCCGGTGCGCACCCAGGCCGCCTTCGGTGGCCTGATCACGGTGGGCCTGGCCTGGGCGGCGTTCGCGGCCCGGGCACTCGGCAGGCGCCGCCCGCTGTACGCCCAGGACCGCGTGGTGGGCGCCGGCCTCGCCCTGACGGCGACGGCCACGACAACGGTCGCGGGAATCGCACTCGCTGCTGTACGAGCCACCCCGGCAGCGGCCCTGAGCACAGGCCTGACGGGGGCACTGCTGACGGCGGTGGCGGGGGCGGCGATGGTACGGGCGAGGGGAAGGCGGAGAGAACTGCTGCGGGTGAGGGGGGAGTTGGAGGGGATGCGGGAGGGGGTGTGAGACCCCCCGCCACCTTCAACCTATAGCGCACCCGGGGGCTTGCGGCAAGGCCCCCGCCGTACCGCAGAATCACTGGCCAAGCCCAGAACCTGCGGAAACGGGAGATTCACGAAGTGCGTGTGCAGTTCAAAGCTGATGACGGGAACTCCCCGGGCACCAGCGCGTTCGACCTCCCCGCCCATCTCTCCCCCAAAGCCGCCACAGCACTGATCGCCGACGACGAGCGGCACTTCGCCGCCATCGCACAGAGCCTTCAGCAGGCGATCGCCGAACTGTCCGGCCGCCTCGACGCCGAGCGCAAGGCGCCCGGCGGCATGGGGCGGCAGGCGATGGACCGGGATGTGGAGATCCACCGGCTGACCGGTCGTCTGCGCGCCCTGCGCCGCTTCGGTTTGGACCTGTGCCTCGGACACATGGTCAGCGCCGACAGCCCCGAGCCGGTGTACGTCGGGCGGCTCGGCCTCACCGACAGCTCGGGGCGCCGGCTGCTGCTCGACTGGCGCTCCCCCGCCGCCGAGCCGTTCTTCGGAGCCACCCACGCCAACCCGATGGGGCTGGCGAGCCGCCGCAGATATCGCTGGACCCGCGGCCGGATCAGCGACTACTGGGACGAGGTGTTCACCGCCGACGGACTCGAAGGGCACGCCGCGCTCGACGACCAGTCCGCCTTCATCGCCAGCCTGGGCGGCAACAGGTCGGCACGGATGCGGGACGTGCTCGGCACCATCCAGGCCGACCAGGACGCCATCATCCGGGCCGGATCCCGTGGCGCTCTCGTCGTCGACGGCGGTCCGGGTACGGGGAAGACCGTCGTCGCTCTGCACCGCTCCGCCTACCTCCTCTACTCCGACCCCCGCCTCGGTCACCGCCGCGGCGGCGTACTGTTCGTCGGTCCGCACCGGCCCTATCTGGCCTATGTGGCCGACGTCCTGCCCAGCCTCGGCGAAGAGGGCGTACAGACCTGCGTCCTACGGGACCTCGTCGCCGAGGGAGCCGCGGCAGCGACCGAGACCGACCCCGACGTGGCCCTCCTGAAGTCGTCCGCGGACATGGTGAAGGCGATCGAGAAGGCCGTCCGGTTCTACGAGGAGCCGCCCGCCAAGGGGATGACGGTCACGACCCACTGGTCCGACATCCGGCTGAGCGCCGACGACTGGGCCGTGGCGTTCGATGCGGCAGAACCTGGTACTCCGCACAACGAGGCGCGCGACCAGGTCTGGGACGAGCTGCTCACGATCCTGGTGGACGCGCACGACGGCGACGTCTCGCCCGACCTGCTCCGCAGGTCACTGCGGCAGAACAGGGAGCTGCTCACGGCCTTCAACCGCGCGTGGCCGCTGCTCGAAGCGGCCGACCTCGTCGGAGACCTCTGGTCGGTCCCCGCCTATCTGCGGATGTGCGCTCCCTGGCTCGGCCCCGACGAGGTCGGGAAGCTACAGCGCAAGGAGGCCCCCCAGGCCTGGACGGTGTCCGACCTGCCTCTCCTTGACGCCGCACGGCAGCGGCTCGGCGACCCGGAGGCGGCCCGACGCAAGCGCCGGAACGAGGCCGTCCTCGCCGCCCAGCGCGAGCACATGACGCGGGTCGTCGACAACCTGATCGACGCCGCGGCCGACTCCGGCGCCGACGGTGACGACGGCGAGGGCCTGGTGACGATGCTGCGCGGCAAGGACGCCGAAGTCAGCCTGGTCGACGAGACAGTACTGCCCACCGCCGAACCGGACCTGCTCGCCGGCCCGTTCGCGCACATCGTCGTGGACGAGGCCCAGGAACTGACCGACGCGGAGTGGCAGATGCTGCTGCTCCGCTGCCCGTCGCGGAGCTTCACCATCGTCGGGGACCGCGCCCAGGCCAGGCACGGGTTCACGGAGTCGTGGCAGGAGCGGCTTGAACGGATCGGCCTCGACCGGATCGACGTGGCCTCCCTGAGCATCAACTACCGGACGCCGCAAGGAATCATGGCGGAAGCCGAGCCGGTCATCCGGGCCGCGCTCCCCGACGCCAATGTGCCGACCTCCATCCGCAGCAGCGACATCCCCGTCGTACACGGATCCGTGTCCGATCTGCACTCGATCCTCGATGACTGGCTCGCCGCACACGCCGACGGAATCGCCTGTGTCATCGGCGATCCCGCGTTCCGGGCGACGTCCCGCGTCCGGTCACTGACGCCGGAGCTGTCGAAGGGGCTTGAGTTCGACCTGGTCGTCCTCATCGACCCGGAGGCGTTCGGCAAGGGCATCGAGGGAGCGGTCGACCGCTATGTCGCGATGACCCGGGCGACCCAGCAACTCGTCATCCTCACGAGCTCCTGACAAGCTCCTGACACCACCCAGGACAACGCGATCGCCGGCCTGACCGCGCCGGACCCCGCCGCACCCGCGTCGGCTCCCGCCGCTCACCCCCGTCGGCCCCGCCGCTCACTCGCGCCGGGCTCCACCGCTCACGGCTCGACGATCTCGCGGAGCTCGGCCGTGATGTCGTACTCCTCCTCGTGGATGTCCACGAACCGCCGGACCCACTCGGCGGCCTGCTCCTTGTCCTTCGCCTGGAGGATCGCGTACCCGCCGACGACCTCCTTGGCCTCGGTGAACGGGCCGTCCGTGACCGTGAGCTCCCCGGCGGTCTGCCGGTACCGCACACCATGGGCGGACGGCGTCAGCCCGGCGGTGTCCAGCAGCACCCCGGCCTTGGTCATCTCCTCGATCAGCTCCCCCATCCGCCGCATCAGCTCAGGACTCGGGCCGCCCGTGGGCGCCTTCTTCTCGTCAGTGCTGATGATGGACAGAAAGCGCGGCATGGTGCCTCCTCAGTAGGACGCGGGCTGTTCCCGCCTCTCACTGATACGTCGAACAGAATCCGCCCCGATCGACACACGCCCGGAACTTCTTCGTCCGGCCCGCCCGCCGCCCGCTACTCCACCGCCTCGAAGCGCCAGCGGTGGACCGGGCGGGCGGTCAGATGCGGAGGGGGGTCGGGAAGTTCGGGGGGCTGGTGGGCGTGGGGGGCGGGCCACCAGGTGATGATCAGAACCCGGTCCTCTGGGGCCCGGAGGAGGTCCTGACGGAGGGGGGTGTGCGGGAGGGGCTGGGAACGGGCCCAGGCCAGGAGTTCCGCGCCGCGGCCAGGGGCCGCCTTCGCCTCCCACATCACGGCCACGGTCATACGTGCCTCGGCCTCATCGAGTACAGGTTCTCCTTGCTCAGCTCATGCAGGTGATCATGTCCGTGCCCGCCATGCCCGTGCCCGCCATCGCCGTGCCCACCGTGGCCGTGCTCGCCACGATCATCACCGCCGTCGTCACGCCCTCCATGGGCGTGCCCGCTGTCGTCGTGCGACGGTACGTGCGGCTCCGTCACCGGCAGCGACGAGTCCGCCGACAGTTGCCAGTCCGACGCCGACCGGTTCCTGGCGACCATTTCCGCGCCCAGTGCCGCCACCATCGCGCCGTTGTCCGTGCACAGGCCCGGCCGCGGGACCCGCAGGCGGATGCCCGCGCGTTCGCAGCGGTCGGCGGCCAGCGCGCGCAGCCGGGAGTTGGCCGCGACGCCGCCGCCGATCATCAGATGGTCCACGCCCTCGTCCTTGCAGGCGCGGACCGCCTTCCGGGTCAGTACGTCGACCACCGCCTCCTGGAAAGAGGCCGCGACATCGCGTACCGGCACCTCCTCGCCCGCGTTCCGCTTCGCCTCGATCCAGCGGGCCACCGCCGTCTTCAGACCGGAGAAGGAGAAGTCGTACGCCGCGTCGCGCGGCCCGGTCAGCCCGCGCGGAAACGCGATCGCCGCCGGATCGCCCTCCCGCGCGAGCCGGTCGATCACCGGACCGCCGGGGAAGCCGAGATGCAGCACCCGCGCGATCTTGTCGAACGCCTCACCCGCCGCGTCGTCGATCGTCGCCCCCATCGGCCGTACATCGCTGGTGATGTCCGGCGCGAGCAGCAGCGACGAGTGTCCGCCGCTCACCAGCAGCGCCATCGTCGGCTCGGGCAGCGGACCGTGTTCGAGCTGGTCGACGCAGATGTGGGAGGCCAGGTGGTTCACGCCGTACAGCGGCTTGCCGAGGGCGTACGCGTACGACTTTGCCGCCGAGACCCCCACCAGCAGCGCCCCCGCCAGGCCGGGGCCGGCGGTCACCGCGATGCCGTCCAGGTCGCGGGCGGAGACACCCGCCTCCTTCAGCGCGCGCTCGATCGTCGGCACCATCGCCTCAAGGTGCGCGCGGGACGCGACCTCGGGCACCACCCCGCCGAAGCGCGCGTGCTCGTCGACGCTCGACGCGATGGCGTCGGCGAGGAGCGTCGTCCCTCGGACGATGCCGACCCCCGTCTCGTCGCAGGACGTCTCGATACCGAGAACGAGAGGTTCGTCAGGCATGGATCTCAGTTCCTCGATGGGTCGTGTGGGCCTGTGGGTCGTATGAGTCGTACGTACGGGTCGGACGGGTCGGACGGGTCCGACGGGTCGGGCAGGTCCGGCGGATCAGCCCGGGACTTCGTCCTGCCGGGCCTTCATATGGAGGCGCATGACGAGCGCGTCGACATTGCCGGGCTGGTAGTAGCCGCGCCGGAAGCCGATCGGCTCGAAGCCGAACCGCTCGTACAGCCGCTGCGCCCGTGGATTGTCGACCCGCACTTCGAGCAGCACCTCCTCGCACTCGAAGGCGGTGGCGTGCCGGAGCAGCTCGGTGAGCAGCCGGGAGCCGAGGCCGGTGCCCCACTGGTCGCGGGCCGCGGCGATGGTCTGTACGTCACCGATGCCACCGGCGGCGGCGAGCCCGGCGTAACCGACGATCCGGCCACCCGGCGCCCCCTCCTCCCGTGCGTCCTCCGCCCCGGCGTCCCGCGTCTCCGCCACCACATAACTGCGGGTGGCCCGCGGACCGCGCGCGTGGGCCAGCTCGGACCAGAACATGCCGGGCGACCAGGCGTCCTCGGGGAAGAGGTCGTGTTCGAGGGCGAGTACGGGCTCGATGTCCCACCAGCGCATCTCGCGCAGGGAGACGGCGGGAGCCGCCGTCGCGCCGGCCGCCTCCGCCACTCGCTTCTCCCCTGCCCCGTCGGTCGCGTCGGTCACTTCGGCGTGACCACCTTGTAGTTCTTGGGCACTTCCGCGTCGGGACGGCGCAGATACAGCGGAAGAGCGGGCAAGAAGCCCTCGCCAGGACCCCCGGCTCCGGCCTCGGTCCCGACCCCGTCCGCCGCCCCTGCCCCGGCCGCCGCCAGCCTCTCCGCCGCCAGCGACGCGAGCGCCGCCGCCGACTGGTGCTCAGGCCCCCGCGCGTCCGGGAAGACCTCCGGGTAGAGCCGTGCCCCGGCCCCGACCGCCGGCACCCCCGCCACCTGCTCGTGCCCGGCGATATCGGCCGGGCGGTCGACCGCGGGCTCGGTCAGGCGCGTACGGGCATCCGCATAGCGCGCCCAGTAGACCTCCTTGCGCCGCGCGTCCGTCGCGACGACGAACGGCCCGTCGAGTCCGGAGGCGTACGCGAGCCCGTCCAGCGTGCAGAGCCCGCGCACCGGCACCCCCAGCACCGAGCCGAAGGTCAGGGCGGTGACCAGCCCCACGCGCAGTCCGGTGTACGGCCCCGGCCCCACCCCCACGACCACATCCGTCACGGCCTCCAGTTTCAGCCCGGCCTCGGCGAGGACCCGGTCGACGGCGGGGAGGAGCAGCTCCCCGTGGCGGCGCGCGTCGACCTGGCTCTCGGCGGCCAGGACGGAGCTGCCGTCGTGGAGAGCGACGGTGACGGCGGGCGTGGCGGTATCAACGGCGAGCAGAAGCACGCAAACAGCCTACGGCTCCGGCGCCCGGGGCACGGCGCCCCGCCCCGTCACTCGGCTGCTGCTACCGTCACCGAGAAGTCATACGTACGAGAGGTGGATCAAGGTGTCCAGGAGCAGCTCGGGAATCGTGGCCGGGCTCACCGCGGCGGCGGTCGCGGTGGTCGGCTTCCTCGCCTACCAGGCGGCCGCGAACGTTCCGAAGGCGGTCGGAAAGCCCGCCGCGCCCTCCGCCTCTCCGTCCGCCCCGGGCGCCGCCGTACCGAAGAAGAAGGACCCGAAGGCGATCCCGCCGGAGTCGGGCACCGGCGCGCGGGTCGTGTACGCGCTGGCCCAGCGGCGGGTGTGGCTGGTGAACCAGAACGAGCAGGCGACCCGGAGCTTCTCCGTCATGCCGAGCACGGTCAGCCCGATGCCCGGTTCGTACCGGGTGACCTCGCGCTCCGGCATGGTCACCGGAACGGACGGGGTACGGGTCGAGCATGTCGTACGGTTCACGACCGTCAACGACGTGACCATCGGATTCGGCTCCGCGGCGGACGGCTCGCTGTCCAAGCCCGATCCGACGCTGAAGACGGGCGGGGTCCGGATGAAGAAGGCGGACGGCAACGCGGTGTGGACGTTCGCGACGGTCGGCTCCCCCGTGGTCGTCGTCCCGTAGCCACCAGCCGGTACGCCCCCGGGTACGGCTCTCCTCAGGGGGTACGGCTCTCCTCAGGCCGCGTCGGGCCGCCGTTCCAGTTTGTCCGCCTCGGTGGCCGTGACCGCCGACGGCTCCCTCGGCGGGGTCGATACGGCAGCGGCAGCCGCGCACGACGCCAGCAGCGCGCTCATGGATACGGACGGTGCCGAAGCCGGGGGCGAGGGTGACCGGGGCGGAGAGGACTGGGGACGCGATTCGCGCTCTGACGCCGACATGGATGCCTCCTGAGGCTCCGGGGGCAGGCGTGGTCAGGTACTAGTTAGGCAGGCCTAACCATGTCTCGATTACCATGTGACCACGCTGGGCATGGCACGCGCAACATTTTGCCGACGTCTTGTCGGAACGTACGGAACGGCTGGCCGAATCGCGGACAAATCCTCCGACGGGGTCAGCGGGAACGGCGGGGTCAGCGGACGAGCGCCCCGAAATCGGTCTCCGACCAGCGGCGTCCGAATCCCGTCAGCGTGACGGTCCGCCGTTCGTCATATCCAGTGGTTTCGCCCGCGCCCCCGGGTACCGCGCCCCCCGGTTCGGTGGTTTCGCCCGCGCCTTCGCCCGGACCACCGGGCTCCGCGCCGCCCACCACCCGGTGGATCATCACGCGCAGCCGGTCGTCCGACAGTTCCTCGACCTTGCCGTCGCCCCACTCCACGACCACCACGGACTCCGGCAGCGAGACATCCAGGTCGAGGTCCTCCATCTCGTCCAGCCCCCCGCCGAGGCGGTACGCGTCCACATGGACCAGCGCGGGTCCGCCGGTCAGCGACGGGTGGACGCGGGCGATCACAAAGGTGGGCGAGGTGACGGCGCCACGGACGCCGAGGCCCTCGCCGAGACCGCGGGTCAGGGTCGTCTTCCCGGCGCCGAGTTCGCCGCTGAGCATCACCAGATCACCGGGGCGCAGCAGGGCCGCGAGCGCGCGCCCCAGCTCCTGCATCCGTTCGGGCGAGTCGATGGTCAGGACCGGGCCGGCGGTCTCCGGGGCTGCGGTGGCGCGGGCGGCTGCTCCGAGGGTGTCAGCCGCCGGGCTGTGCGGTGCTTCCATGTCTGCCAACGTTAGCCTCAGAAGGCATCGCGCCCACCCTTGCCAGCAGGTCGGCGAGCCGGTCCGTGACCACCTCCGGATGCTCCAGCATCACGAGGTGCCCGGCGTCCGGCACGAGCACCAGCTCCGCGTCCGGCAGCAGATCGGCGATGGCCTCGCTGTGCGAGCTGGGGGTGACGAGATCGCTCTCCCCCGCCAGCACCAGGGCCGGAACCTCCAGGAACACCGAGAGCGCCTGCACCTTGTCATGGTCGGTGAAGGCCGGGTAGAACTCCGCGACCACATCGATCGGGGTGCCCTCGATGAGCCGCTCGGCGAACCGTACGACCGCGGGATCCACGTCCTTCGAGCTGAACGAGTACCGCTTGATCAGCCCGGCGAAGAGATCGGCGGTGGCCCGCCGGCCGCGCTCCACCAGCTCCGCCTGGGAGCCGAGCGCCCTGAGCACGCCGGGCAGGACGCGGCGTACGGCGTTGACGCCCGCGACCGGCAGACCGTAGTTGACCTCGCCGAGCCTGCCGCTCGACGTACCGACGAGCGCGATGCCGACGACCCGTTCCCGTACCAGCTCGGGGAACTGGTCGGCCAGGGCCATCATCGTCATCCCGCCCATGGAGTGGCCCACCAGCACCAGCGGGCCTTCGGGCGCCGCCGCGTCGATGACGGCCTTGAGGTCGCGGCCGAGCTGGTCGATGGTGACGGGGACGGCGCCGGGGCCGCTCTGGGAGACGCCGCGGGCTGAGCGACCATGGCTGCGCTGGTCCCAGTGGACGGTACGGACGAGCCCGCGCAGGGCGGCGCGCTGGAAGTGCCAGGAGTCCTGGTTGAGGCAGTAACCATGGCTGAAAACCACGGTCACGGGGGTCGGGGCCTTGCGCCCGAAGAGCCGTCGCCTGCGGGGTCCGGACGAGGTGCCGGCGGCCCCGTTCGCCTCGGGGCCCTCGTCCACCGGCTCGGTGTCCTCGACCTCGTAGTACAGCTCCGTGCCGTCGTCGGCGAGCGCTTTGCCCGGGGCGCCGCGCAGTGCTCCGTACGGTCCCGACGCGTCCAGCGCGAGCCGTGCCCTCCTGCGCATGCCCCGGCCGACGGTCATCCTCTCGATCGCGACACCGGCGGCGGCTCCGGCGGCGATCACGCCTATCGCGGCACCGGCGATACCCGCCTTGCGCCAGTTGCCGGTGACGGCCGCCGTGGCCGCGGTGGCCGCCGAGGCCGTCGCCACCGCGGCCGCCGCCGTCACCGCCGCTTCCCCCGCCGGGCTCTTCTCGCTCACCGTCACTCCTCGTCGTCCAGGGTCCAGGCTTGCCTTCCCCGCCGTGCCGGGCTTCACCCCGGAGAGATCACTCAGGTTGCCGGTGCGCGCCCGCGCCCCGTCATTCGTCCTCGTTCAGATAGACGCGGGGGACGCGGGAACCGATGCGGGTGACGATTTCGTACGCGATGGTGTCCGCGGCCTCGGCCCAGTCCTCGGCGGTCGGCTCGCCCCGGTCACCGGGGCCGAACAGGACGGCGGTGGTGCCCGGTTCGGGGGTGTCCCCGCCGAGGTCGACCACGAACTGGTCCATCGCGACCCGCCCGGCCACCCGCCGCCTGACCCCGCCGACCAGGACGGGCCCGCGGCCCGAGGCGTGCCGGGGGATGCCGTCGGCGTATCCGAGGGGGACGAGCCCGAGGGTGGTCTCGCGCGGGGTGAGGTAGTGGTGGCCGTAGCTGACGCCGTGGCCGCCGGGGACCTGCTTCACCAGCGCGACCGAGGCGGACAGGGTCATGACGGGCCGCAGGCCGAAGTCCTGGGAGGTGCCGACCTGGGGGCTGGGCGAGATGCCGTACATCGCGATGCCCGTCCGTACGAGGTCGAAGTACGACTCGGGGACGGTGAGCGTGGCCGGGGAGTTGGCGATGTGCCGTACCTCGGGCTGGGCGCCCTCCTTCTCGGCGTACGCGACCATCTCGTGGAACGCGTCGAGCTGGGCGGTGATGGAGGGGTGGCCGGGCTCGTCCGCGCAGGCGAAGTGCGACCAGAGGCCGGTGATCCGGACCTCGCCGGCGGCCTGCGCGGCGAGGGCGGCACCGACGAGTTCCGGCCAGTCGGCGGGCTGGCAGCCGTTGCGGCCGAGGCCGGTGTCGGCCTTGAGCTGGATACGGGCGGGGCGGGCGGCCTCGCGGGCTGCGGCGGTGAGTTCGCGCAGGGCCCACATACCGCTGACGGACATGTCGAGATCGGCCTCGATGGCCTCCCGCCACGGGTCGCCCGGGGTCCACAGCCAGCAGAGCACCCGGCTCCGGATGCCCGCGGCGCGCAGGGCGAGCGCCTCGTGGGGGGTGGCGGTGCCCAGCCAGGTGGCCCCGGCGGCGAGCGCGGCGCGGGCGACGGGCAGCATGCCGTGGCCGTACGCGTCGGACTTCACGACCCCCATCAGCGCGGTGCCGTCGCCCACCCGGGCGCGGAGCGCGCGCACATTGGCACGCAGGGCGGCGAGATCGACCTCGGCGCGGGCCCTGAGGTGAGTGGATGTCTGCATCATTCCGGTCATCACGGCCAGTCTCTCAGAGCCCGCGCCCGGCCCCGGTCCGGTGCGGGTGGCGGGCCGACCGGGGGATTCCGGTTCCGGCCGCGCCGGCGGACCGGATCGTCACCCGCGTACGTTCCGCCATGCCTCCGGCAGGCTCCCCGCCACGTCCAGGGCCGAGATCGGCGCGCCCCTCGAAGCCAGCCGCGCCGACAGGCCGTGCATGTAGGCACCCACCGAAGCCGCGTCGCGCGGGGCGAGGCCCGCGGCCAGAAGGGAGGCCGACAGGCCCGAGAGGATGTCGCCGCTGCCCGCCGTGGCGAGCCAGGACGTGCCCGTGGGGTTCACCCGGACCGGAACGTCCTTGTCCGGGGCGGCGATCAGCGTCGTCGAGCCCTTGAGCAGGACCGTCGCGCCGAAGCGGGACGCCAGTTCCCGTACGGCCGTGAGCCGGGACGACTCGACCTCCTCCCGGGGCACGCCCAGCAGCGCGGCGGCCTCGCCCGCGTGCGGGGTGAGCAGGGTCGGCGCCGTACGGCTCCGCACCGTCGCCGCGTCCAGCAGCCGCAGCCCGTCCGCGTCCACCAGGACCGGCACGTCCGAGGCCAGCACCTCCGCCACCCCGTGGCCCCCGCCGGCGTCGGCGCCCTCGCCCAGTCCGGGACCGACCGCCCATGCCTGCACCCGGCCCGCCTTCGACGGCGGTCCCTCGTGCACCAGCGTCTCCGGGAAACGCGCGATCACCGCGCCGCTTCCGGGCCCCACGTACCGTACGGCGCCCGCGCCACCGTGCAGCGCGCCCGCCACGGCCAGCACCGCCGCGCCCGGATAGCGCGCCGAGCCGGCCACGATCCCGACGACCCCGCGCCGGTACTTGTCGCTCTCGGCCGTCGGCGCCGGCAGCAGCCGCGCCACATCGGCGTGCTGGAGCGCCTCGAACTCGGGCACGGCCGGCAGATGCGGTACGAGCCCGATGTCGACGAGCCGTACCGCGCCCGCGTGTTCGCGCGCCGGATCGATCAGCAGGCCCGGCTTGTACGTGCCGAAGGTGACGGTCACATCGGCGCCCACCGCCTCGCCCGCCACCTCCCCGCTGTCCGCCTCCACCCCGCTGGGCAGATCGACGGCCACGACCACCGCGCCCGATTCCCGGGCCGCCCGTGCCACCGGGGCCGCGTCGGCGCGCAGCCCGCCGTGGCCGCCGATGCCGGTGATGCCGTCCAGGACGAGATCGGCGTCGGCCAGGACACCGGAGGCCCGCACACCGGAGGCCGGCGCTCCGGAGGGGTCGTCGGCGACCCGGCCGCCCGCGCGCAGCAGGGCCGCGAGTCCGCCGGCGTGCGCCCGGCCCGGGGCCAGCAGCACGGCCACGACCCCGGCGCCCCTGCGGGCGAGGCGGGCCGCGGCGTACAGGGCGTCACCTCCGTTGTCCCCGCTGCCGACGAGGACGACGACCCGCGCCCCGTACACCCGTCCCCGCAGGTCACCCAGCAGGCCGGCACAGGCGACGGCGAGGCCGTGGGCGGCGCGCTGCATGAGGGTGCCCTCGGGGAGCCGTGCCATCAGCTCCCGTTCGGCGTTTCTGACGGTCTCCACGCTGTAAGCGATACGCATACGGTCAACCCTCCGCGATCACCACGGCCGACGCCACTCCCGCGTCATGGCTGAGCGAGACATGCCAGTTCCGTACGCCCAGTTCGGCGGCGCGGGCCGCGACCGTGCCGAGCACGCGGAGCCGCGGCTGCCCGCTGTTCTCCGTATAGACCTCGGCGTCGGTCCAGCGCAGTCCGCCGGGCGCGCCGAGTGCCTTGGCCACGGCCTCCTTGGCGGCGAACCGCGCCGCCAGGGAGGCCGTACCGCGCCGCTCCCCGCTCGGGAGGTACAACTCCCGCTCGGAGAAGAGGCGTTCGACCAGTTTCGGGGTCCGCAGCAGCGACTCCCCGAACCGGTCGATCTCCGCCACATCGATCCCCACCCCGATGATCACTCGCTCACTCCCGCTCCCCACCGCGCTGTCCGCGGTGCCGACTGCTCCGGGCTGCCCCGGACTTCTCCGCCTACTCCACCGTGACGGACTTGGCCAGGTTCCTCGGCTGGTCGACCTCGTTGCCGCGCGCCGTCGCCAGCTCGCACGCGAACACCTGCAACGGCACAGTCGCGACCAGCGGCTGAAGGAGCGTAGGCGTCGCCGGGATGCGGATGAGATGGTCCGCGTACGGCACCACCGCCTCGTCCCCCTCCTCCGCGATCACGATCGTCCGCGCGCCCCTGGCCCGGATCTCCTGGATGTTCGACACGATCTTGTCGTGCAGGACCGACCGTCCACGAGGCGACGGTACGACCACGACCACCGGCAGGTCCTCCTCGATCAGTGCGATCGGGCCGTGCTTCAGCTCACCGGCCGCGAAGCCCTCGGCGTGCATGTACGCCAGCTCCTTGAGCTTGAGCGCGCCCTCCAGGGCTACCGGATACCCCACATGACGGCCCAGGAACAGGACCGTCCCCTTGTCCGCGAGGGAGCGCGCGAGGGCCCGTACCGGCTCCATCGTCTCCAACACCCGCTCCACCTCGCCCGCGATCTGCGACAGGTCCTTGATGACGGCCCGGATCTCGTCGCCCCACTTCGTGCCGCGCCGCTGGCCCAGATAGAGCGCGAGCAGATAGCAGGCGACGAGCTGGGTCAGGAACGCCTTGGTGGACGCGACCGCGACCTCGGGTCCCGCGTGGGTGTAGAGGACCGCGTCGGACTCCCGCGGAATGGTCGAGCCGTTCGTGTTGCAGACGGCGAGCACCTTCGCGCCCTGCTCGCGGGCGTGCCGCAGCGCCATCAGGGTGTCCATCGTCTCGCCGGACTGCGAGATGGCGATCACCAGGGTGCGCCGGTCCAGGATGGGGTCGCGGTAGCGGAACTCGCTGGCCAGCTCGACCTCGCAGGGCAGCCGGGTCCAGTGCTCGATGGCGTACTTCGCGATCAGCCCGGCGTGGAAGGCCGTACCGCAGGCCACGATGACGACCTTGTCGGCCTCGCGGAGCACCGACTGCGGGATGCGCAGTTCGTCCATGGTCAGCGCGCCCTGGGCGTCGATCCGGCCGAGGAGAGTGTCGGCGACGGCCTTGGGCTGCTCGGCGATCTCCTTGAGCATAAAGTAGTCGTAGCCGCCCTTCTCAGCGGCCGAGGCGTCCCAGTCGATGTGGTACGAGCGGACCTCGGCCGGGTCGCCCGCGAAGTCCGTCACGGTCACCCCGTCCCGGCGCAGTTCCACGACCTGGTCCTGGCCCAGCTCGATCGCGGACCGGGTGTGGGCGATGAACGCGGCGACGTCCGAGGCGAGGAAGGACTCGCCCTGCCCGACACCGACCACCAGCGGCGAGTTGCGACGGGCGCCGACCACCACGTCCGGTTCGTCCGCGTGCACGGCGACGAGGGTGAAGGCGCCCTCCAGACGGCGGCACACCTGCCGCATCGACTCGGCGAGGTCGCCGCTCGACGAGAACGCCTCGGCGAGCAGATGCGAGACGACCTCGGTGTCGGTCTCGGAGCCCAGGTCATGGCCGCGGCCGGCCAGTTCGGCCCGGAGCACGGCGAAGTTCTCGATGATCCCGTTGTGTACGACGGCGACCCGGCCGGCATTGTCGAGATGGGGGTGCGCGTTGGCGTCGGTGGGCGCGCCGTGCGTGGCCCACCGGGTGTGCCCGATGCCGGTGACCCCGGCCGGCAGGGGCCGTTCCACCAGTTCCTTCTCCAGATTGACGAGCTTGCCCGCCTTCTTCGCCGCGGCCAGCCCGCCGTCGGCGAGGACCGCGACTCCGGCGGAGTCGTACCCGCGGTATTCGAGCCGTCTGAGGCCCGCGATGACCACATCAAGCGCCGACTGTCCGCCGACGTAACCCACAATTCCACACATACCGGCACCCTAAGGGGCCCGCCCCCGCGCCCCCCGTAACCGATCCGGGACAATGAAGTGTGATCACATCGTCGCCACACACTGTCCCCCGCCGGGCGGAGCACGGTCCGACCCCGTTCGTGGACCTGAGCCGGGACGAGTGGAGCGCGCTGCGGGAGCGGACGCCGCTGCCGCTGACCGCGGAGGAGGTGGAGCGGCTCCGGGGGCTGGGGGATGTGATCGACCTCGACGAGGTACGGGACGTCTATCTGCCGCTCTCCCGGCTGCTGAATCTCTATGTGCAGGCCACGGCCGGGCTGCGCGGCGCGCTCAACACCTTTCTCGGGGACGCGGGCAACGGGCACGGCGCACAGCGCGGCACCCCCTTCGTCATAGGGGTGGCCGGGAGCGTGGCCGTCGGGAAGTCCACCGTGGCGCGGCTGTTGCAGGCGCTGCTCGCGCGGTGGCCGGAGCATCCCCGGGTCGAACGCGTCACCACGGACGGCTTTCTGCTGCCCATGGCGGAGCTGAAGGCGCGCGGGCTGATGTCGCGCAAGGGCTTCCCCGAGTCGTACGACCGGCGGGCCCTGACCCGGTTCGTCGCCGACATCAAGGCGGGCAAGGACGAGGTCACCGCGCCCGTCTACTCGCATCTCATCTACGACATCGTGCCGGGCGAACGGCTCACCGTACGGCACCCGGACATCCTGATCGTCGAGGGGCTCAATGTCCTCCAGCCCGCCCTGCCCGGCAAGGACGGCAGGACCCGGGTCGGGCTCGCGGACTACTTCGACTTCAGTGTGTACGTGGACGCGCGCGCGGAGGACATCGAGAGCTGGTATCTGAACCGGTTCCGGGCGCTGCGCGCGACCGCGTTCCAGGACCCGTCCTCGTACTTCAGGAAGTACACCCAGGTCTCCGAGGAGGAGGCCCTGGACTACGCCCGTACGATGTGGCGGACCATCAACAAGCCCAATCTCCTGGAGAACGTGGCGCCCACCAGGAGCCGTGCCACCCTGGTGCTGCGCAAGGGTCCTGACCACAAGGTCCAGCGGCTCTCGCTCCGTAAGCTCTGACAGCCCAGAAGGCCCGGAAAGCCCTGAAACGAAACTCCCGAGCGCCCGCGAACCCCGAGGAGCCGTCCGCATGCTGCATCTGCGTCTGCTCGTGCCGGACGACCGTACCGACGAGGTGGTACGGGCCGTCGAGCGCACGGTCGGCACCGCGCATCTCGTCGTCGTCCCCGGCGCCGCGCGCGATCCGCTCGGCGATCTCGTCATGGTCGATGTGGCGCGCGAAGCGTGCGACGGGCTGATCTCGGATCTGCGCGAACTCGGGCTCGACAGGAGCGGCTCCATCTCCGTCGAGAACATCGATCTGTCGCTGTCCGAGCGGGCGGAGAAGGCGGAGGAGGAGGCTCCGGGCGAGGGCGTCGACGCCGTGCTGTGGGAGCAGTTGGAGGATGTCACCCACGAGGAGTCCACGCTCTCCTTCACCTATCTGGCGTTCCTGACCCTGGCGACGATGATCGCGGCCTGCGGTGTGGTGCTGGACAACGCGATCCTGATCGTGGGCGCGATGGCGGTCGGCCCGGAGTTCGGGCCGCTGGCCGGGGTCTGTACGGCGCTGGTGCAGCGCGCCCCGAAGCTGGCGTGGCGCTCGCTGGTCGCGCTGATCGGCGGTTTCGCGGTGGCGATGGCGCTGACGACGGGGTTCGGTCTGCTGATGGACGGCTTCGGGCTCTTCACCCGCTCGATGCTGGAGGCGGAGCGCCCGAACACCTCGTTCATCTGGAACCCGGACCCGTTCTCGCTGGTCGTCGCCGTCCTCGCGGGAATCGCCGGGATGCTCTCGCTGACCTCGTCGCGCTCGGGCGCGCTGGTCGGCGTCGCCATCTCGGTGACCACCGTCCCCGCCGCGGCCAACGCGGCGGTCGCGCTGGGGTACGGGGACTACAACCAGGTCTGGGGCTCCAGCAGCCAGCTCCTGCTGAACCTGGCGGGAATCCTGGTCGCGGGCACGCTCACCCTGATCGCCCAGAAACTGATCTGGGCGAGCCAGCGGGAACGGGTACGGCGGACGGAGGACCGAGCGGACCGCGTCACGGACCGCCAGGCGGACGGGGCGGGCCGGGCGGAGCCCCGTACACGCATATGACCTGGCCCAGGCATCGCACGCGGACCTGACCCCGGCCCGACGCGCCGCACGCGGACCTGATCGCGCTTCGGTACGGGCACCACTTCCGTACGGATACCGCTCCCGCGTGTGTACCGCGGCGGCTCCCGCCGGACCCGGCAGTGCCCGGCCCGGCAGGCAAATCGTTCCTTCCGGAAGGCTCGGCGGCTACGAGCCCGCTCTTCAGCCCAGCGCCGACTTCACCGCGTCCGCCAGGCGGCTCGCGACCGACCTGGCCTGGTCGATGTCCGGGGCCTCGACCATGACACGTACCAGGGGCTCGGTGCCCGAGGGACGGAGGAGGACGCGGCCGGTGGAGCCCAGTTCGGATTCGGCCTCGGACACCGCGGCCGCCAGTTCCGCCGAGGTGTGCACCCGGGTCTTGTCGACATCGGGCACGTTGACGAGCACCTGGGGCAGCCGCCGCATCACGCCCGCGAGGTCCGCGAGGGTACGGCCGGTCGCCGCGACCCGGGCCGCCAGCAGCAGGCCGGTGAGGGTGCCGTCGCCGGTGGTGGCGTGGTCGAGGGCGATGACATGGCCCGACTGCTCGCCACCGAGCGCGTAGCCGTGCTCCTTCATCGACTCCAGTACGTACCGGTCACCGACGGCCGTCTCGACCAGGTGGATGCCCTCGCGCTCCATCGCCAGCTTGAAGCCGAGGTTGGACATGACCGTGCCGACCACCGCGTTTCCGCGCAGGGTGCCCGCCTCGCGCATCGACAGGGCCAGCACCGCGAGGATCTGGTCGCCGTCGACCTCCCGGCCGGACGCGTCCACCGCGAGACAGCGGTCCGCGTCGCCGTCGTGGGCGATGCCGAAGTCCGCGCCGTGCTCGACGACCGCGGCCTTGAGCGGGCCGAGGTGCGTGGAGCCGCAGCCGTCGTTGATGTTCAGCCCGTCCGGCTCGGCGCCGATCGTGATCACCTCGGCACCGGCCCGCGCGAAGGCCTCGGGGGAGACCCGGGCCGCCGCGCCGTGCGCCTCGTCCAGGACGACCTTCAGCCCGTCGAGCCTGTTCGGCAGCACCCCGATGAGATGCGCCACATACCGGTCGAAGCCCTCGTCGTACGTACGGACGCGGCCGACGCCCGCCCCGGTGGGCCGCTCCCAGGGGGCGCCGGTGCGGTGCTGCTCGTACAGCGCCTCGATACGGTCCTCCAGCTCGTCCGCGAGTTTGTGCCCGCCGCGCGCGAAGAACTTGATGCCGTTGTCCGGCATGGCGTTGTGGCTCGCGGACAGCATCACGCCGAGGTCGGCACCCAACGCGCCGGTGAGATACGCCACCGCAGGGGTGGGCAGCACACCGACGCGCAGGACGTCCACTCCCGCGCTGGCGAGTCCGGCCACGACCGCGGCCTCCAGGAACTCGCCGGACGCCCGGGGATCCCGGCCGACCACCGCGGTGGGCCGGTGCCCGTCGAACGTCCCCACCTCGGCGAGCACATGCGCGGCCGCGACCGACAGACCGAGCGCCAGCTCCGCCGTCAGATCGGCGTTGGCGACACCGCGCACACCGTCCGTACCGAAGAGTCGTCCCACAGCTCTCCCTCCGAAAAAAACACGAAAACGCAAAAACACTGATCGTCTGATGCTGTTATACGCCCGAGATCACCAATAAAACGAACGCCCCGGCAGCACGGAGTGCCGCCGGGGCGAACGATTGCCGTAGAGGCGTAACGCAGCAGCGATTAACGCTTGCTGTACTGCGGGGCCTTGCGCGCCTTCTTGAGACCGGCCTTCTTGCGCTCGACGGCACGGTCATCGCGGCTCAGGAAGCCGGCCTTCTTCAGCGGGGCGCGGTTGTTGTCCACGTCCGCCTCGTTCAGCGCGCGGGCCACGCCGAGGCGCAGGGCGCCGGCCTGGCCGGAGACGCCGCCGCCGGCGATCCGGGCGATGACGTCGTAACGGTTGTCCAGTTCGAGCACCTTGAAGGGCTCGTTGACTTCCTGCTGGTGCACCTTGTTGGGGAAGTAGTCCTCAAGGGTGCGCCCGTTGATCTTCCACTTGCCGCTGCCCGGGACGATCCGGACCCGGGCGATGGCGTTCTTGCGGCGGCCCAGGCCGGCCGCCGGCTGCGGGTCGCCGAAGCGCGACGCCAGGGACTCGGAGGTGTACTCGCCCTCGACGGGGGTCTCCGACTCGAAGGTCGTCACCGCGTCGAAGGTCTCCTCGCCGTCGGCGCCTTCGACAGGGTTCTCAACAGTGGTCTCGGCCACGATGCTCCTCAGATTTCTTTTCGTCTTAGGGGGTGGCCGGAATTACTGCGCGACCTGGGTGATCTCGAACGGGACCGGCTGCTGGGCGGCGTGCGGGTGCTGGTCGCCCGCGTAGACCTTCAGCTTCGAGAGCATCTGACGGCCCAGGGTGTTCTTGGGGAGCATGCCCTTGACGGCCTTCTCGACGGCCTTCTCCGGGTTCTTGTCGAGCAGCTCGTCGTAGCGGACGGAACGCAGACCGCCGGGGTAGCCGGAGTGGCGGTAGGCCATCTTCTGGGTCCGCTTGTTGCCGGACAGGTGCACCTTCTCCGCGTTGATGATGATGACGAAGTCACCGGTGTCGACGTGGGGCGCGTAGATCGGCTTGTGCTTGCCCCGGAGAAGGGTTGCGGCGGTGGTCGCCAGACGGCCCAGGACGATGTCCTGCGCGTCGATGATGTGCCACTGGCGCGTCACATCGCCGGGCTTGGGGCTGTACGTACGCACGGTCGTAGCCTTCGCTTCTTCAGTGATGGGGTCTCCCCCGGCCACTAGGGCGCAGGGGACGGTCCTGACAAGGCCACCCGGCGATCACGACAGCCCTGACCTGCATACGGGGACGCAACCCGCTGCCTGTCGCTGGTCATCGGCCCGGTGGACCGGCGTAAGGGCCCCTCGCGTGAGAACGACCAAGCCAATACGCATAACGAACCAGAAGGATACCGTCGGCGCGCCGCACGGGTCAAAACAGGGGTGCCGGAAAAACAAGCCCGTCCGGCGATTGAGGACCGGGGGTCCGGGGGCGGAGCCCCCAGCGGCTACCGCGCCCGGTCCACCCGGCGCTCGTCCCAGACCGGCTCCGGCGTCTCACGGACCACTCCGTCCGCGCCGAAGACCAGGTACCGGTCGAAGGACCGCGCGAACCAGCGGTCGTGCGTCACCGCCAGCACTGTCCCGTCGTACGCCTCCAGCCCCTCCTGAAGCGCCTCCGCCGACTCCAGGTCCAGGTTGTCCGTCGGCTCGTCCAGCAGCAGCGCCGTCGTACCCGCCAGCTCCAGCAGCAGGATCTGGAAGCGCGCCTGCTGCCCGCCGGAGAGCTTCTCGAACGGCTGGTCGCCCTGGCGCTCCAGCTCGTACCGGCGCAGCACGCTCATCGCACCGCCCCGGTCCTTCGCGTGCTCGGTCCACAGGATGTCGACCAGGGTGCGCCCCAGCAGCTCCGGGTGGGCATGGGTCTGGGCGAAGTGTCCGGGTACGACCCGGGCACCCAGTTTCCACACCCCCGAGTGCCGGACGTCCTGCCCGGCGAGCAGCCGCAGGAAGTGGGACTTGCCGGAGCCGTTCGAGCCGAGGACGGCGACCCGCTCCCCGTAGTAGATCTCCAGCGAGAACGGCTTCATCAGACCGGTCAGCTCCAGGCCCTCGCAGGTCAGCGCCCGTACCCCGGTCCGGCCGCCGCGCAGCCGCATCGTGATCTCCTGCTCGCGCGGCGGCTCCGGCGGCGGCCCCGCGTCCTCGAACTTCTTGAAGCGCGTCTGCATCGCCCGGTAGCGCGAGGCCATGTCCGGGCTGATCGCGGCCTGCTGCCGCAGCCGGTGCACCAGCGCCTTCAGCCGGGCGTGCTCCTCGTCCCAGCGCCGCTTCAGCTCCTCGAAGCGGGCGAAGCGCTCCTTGCGCGCCTCGTGGTACGTACCGAAGCCGCCGCCGTGCACCCAGACGTCCGAGCCGGCCGGGCCCGGCTCCACGCTCACGATCTTCTCGGCGGCCCTGGCCAGCAGCTCCCGGTCGTGGGAGACGAAGAGGACCGTCTTACGGGTCTCCTTGAGGCGTTCCTCCAGCCAGCGCTTGCCCGGTACGTCCAGATAGTTGTCCGGCTCGTCGAGGAGCAGTACCTCGTCGGGGCCGCGCAGCAGTGCCTCCAGCACCAGCCGTTTCTGCTCGCCGCCGCTCAGCGTGCGCAGCTCGCGCCACTGCGCCTTCTCGTACGGGACGCCGAGCGCGGCCGTGGTGCACATGTCCCAGACCGTCTCGGCCTCGTAGCCGCGCGCCTCCGCCCAGTCGCTGAGCGCCTGCGCGTACCGCATCTGCGCGGCCTCGTCGTCCACGGTCATGATCGCGTGCTCGGCCGCGTCGACGGCCGCCGCGGCCTCCCTGATCCGCGGCTGGGCGACCGAGACCAGCAGGTCACGGACCGTACGCTCATCGCGCACCGAGCCGACGAACTGCGACATCACGCCGAGCCCGCCGCTGACCGTGACCGTGCCGCCGTGCGGCTCCAGCTCCCCCGCGATCAGCCGGAGCAGTGTCGTCTTGCCCGCGCCGTTGGCGCCGACGAGGGCGACGACGGCGCCCTCCCCGACCCGGAACGAGGCGTCGCCGAGCAGCACCCGTCCGTCGGGGAGGTAGTACTCCAGGTGCGCGGCCTCAAGATGTCCCATGGTGCGCATTGTCGGGGCAGCGGGCCCCTGGGCCCAATCGTTTTCCGGTTCGTGACCGTTCGGCCCGGTCCGCGTTTCCGCCTGCGCTCCTTCCGTGCTCCTTCTGTGCACCTTGGCTGCGGGCTGTTCCCGCTCCGGGGCACAACACCCGTGCGGGCGGCCTTAAACTGCGCGGCATGAGCTTTGGGCAGGGGGGACCCTGGGGCGGCCCCGGTGGCCCCGGACAGGACCCGTACGGAACGCAGACACCGGACTGGGCGGCACTGGCGGACGCCTCCGCCGCCCGTGCCCGCCGCAAGCGCTGGCTGATGATCGGCGGCGGGGTGCTGGCGACCGCCGCGGTCGGCGCGATCGTGGCGACCGCGGTCGTCTCGATGAACGGCGGCGACGACCGGGCCTCGGACAGCGCCGCCACCGAGCTGCCCACCGCCCCCGAGCTGCCGAGCGAGAGCGCGGCGCCGGAGCCGACCTTCTCCTCGGTCGATCCGCTCCCCCCGCCGGACCCGCAGGACTTCATCGCCAGCGCCGACAAGGACAGGGCGCCGCTGAGCGCGGAAACCCTGTTCCCCGGCGGCAAGCTGACGATGGGCGACCGCGTCTACCAGAAGGGCGCGACGGCCCGTACGACCAACTGCGCCGCGGCCGCGCAGGGCGCGCTCGGCTCCATCCTCGCCTCGAACGGCTGCGACCAGGTCATACGCGCCACCTACAGCAAGGACGGGGTGGCGGTGACCGTCGGTGTCGCGGTCTTCGAGAAGGAGGCGCAGGCGCTGAAGGCCAAGGAGGAGGCGGAGGACGGTATCGCCTCGCTCTCCGGGGAGGGCGTCCCGGTCTTCTGCCGGGCTCCCTCGGTCTGCCGCAAGGTCACCAACTCCATAGGCCGGTACGTGTACTTCACGGTCGGCGGCTTCACCAGCGGCAAGGACGTCACCGAGTCGGACAAGAACGTGTACACGACCGGTGACGACATAGCCGAGTTCACCTTCCGGCAGATCCTCGGCCGGGGCCGCGCCCAGGCCTCCGCGGCGGCCACGGCCCCCGCAACCTGACCCACGGCCCCCGCAACCCGACCCCCGGCACAGACATCACGCACAACGGGCCCTAATCGCGCGTATCTTCGCATTCGGCCTTCCCGAACCGCCCACATGTGCCACGATGTGGCTTCTGTCGGCCTCCGCCGAACGGGTACCGGGGGGTGCCTGGCGGCCGGCGGACCAGGCAGAACATCGAAGGCGTTGGGGGGGGACCCGGAGCCGGGCCGGACGCGCGAGGAAGCGTGCCCGGCCGCGCCCATCTGTTCCGCCCCGCCCCGCGGGGGAAGGCGGAGCACACCGTATGACCGAGGCGATCCTTCTCGTCGGTGGCCAGGGGAGCCGACTCCGGCCGCTGACCAGCCACACTCCCAAGCCGCTGCTTCCGGTGGCCGGCGTCCCGTTCCTCGCCCACCAGCTCGCGCGCGCGGCGGCGGCCGGGGTCACCCGGGTCGTCCTCGCCACCTCGTACCTCGCCGAGCTGTTCGAACCGTACTTCGGCGACGGCGCCCGGTTCGGGCTGTGCCTGGAGTACGAGACCGAGGCCGAGCCGCTGGGCACCGGCGGCGCGATCCGCAACGCGGCCCGGCGGCTGCGCGGCGGGCCCGAGGAACCGGTGCTGGTGTTCAACGGGGACATCCTGTCCGGACTGGACATCGCCGCCCTGCGCGAGGGCCACCGTGCGTCCGGCGCGGCGGTCACGCTGCATCTCACACGGGTGTCCGATCCACGCGCCTTCGGCCTGGTGCCGACCGCCCCGGACGGGCGGGTGCTGGCCTTCCTGGAGAAGCCCGAGTCGCCCGAGCAGATCGTCACCGACCAGATCAACGCGGGCTGTTATGTCTTCACCCGCTCCGTCATCGACCGGATCCCGGCGGGCCGGGTGGTGTCCGTGGAGCGCGAGACCTTCCCCGGACTGCTGGCGTCGGGCATCCCCGTCCGGGGCGTGGTGGACGACACGTACTGGCTCGACCTGGGCACCCCGGCGGCCTTCGTCCAGGGCTCCGCCGATCTCGTACGCGGGATCGTGCACTCCCCCGCGCTGCCGGGACCGGCCGGCGAGGCCCTCGTCCTGCCCGGCGCCCGGGTGCATCCGCGGGCGGTGCTGGGCGGCGGGACCGTGATCGGCGAGGGGGCGGAGATCGCCGGGGGTTCGGTGGTCGAGGGCAGCGTCGTGCTGCCGGGCGCCAGGATCGCGGCGGGCGCGTGCGTACGGCGCAGTGTGATCGGCCGGCGGGCCATGGTCGGTGCCGACAGCAGCCTGGACGCGGTGGTCGTCGGGGACGGCGCACGGGTCGGCGCGGGCAACGAACTGCCCGCCGGCCTCCGGATCGACTGCGGGGCCGAGGTGGCGGCCCGCGTAAAGTCTGTGCGGCACGTAGGGAAATGGTGAGCGACGCGAAGGTGTGGGGCGGATGACGGTCAAAGTCACGGTGGTGGTCCCGACGTACAACTCGGGCAGCCATATCGAGCCGCTGGTCGACTCGATGCTCCGGCAGACACTGCCCAGCTCCGAGTTCGAGGTGCTCTTCGTCGACGACGGTTCGACCGACGGCACGCCCGCCCGGCTGGCGGCGCTCACCGCCGAGCACCCCCACTTCCGTATGACCCGCATCCCCAACTCGGGCTGGCCCGGCAAGCCCCGCAATGTCGGTGTGGAACAGGCGAACGGTACGTACGTCCAGTTCGCCGACCACGACGACCGGCTGACGCCCGAGGCGCTGGAGCGGCTGTACGGGATGGCGCACCGCAACGGCTCGGACATCGTGATCGGCAAGGTCGCCAGCAACTTCCGCAGCAGGGGCGTGCCGTACGGCCTGATGAGCCGCACCCGCGAGAGCTGCACGGTGTGGGACGCGCCGCTCATCGACAGCCTCACCCCGCACAAGATGTTCCGTACGGCGTTCCTGCGCGAGCACGGCATCGTGCACCCCGAGGGCCCCTGGATCCTGGAGGACCAGCTCTTCATGGTCCGCGCCTATCTCAAGGCGTCCGTCGTCTCCGTACTCGGCGACTACGTCTGTTACGCGTACTGGGCGCGCGAGGACGCCGAGAACGCGGGCACCTCGGCCATGGACCCGCGGTGGTACTACGGGAATCTCCGCCGGATCATGGCGACCGTCGTCGAGGGCACCGAGCCGGGGGCCCAGCGCGACCGGCTGCTGCGCCGCTTCTACCGGGTGGAGATGCTGCACCGGCTGGGGGTTCCGCCGAGCGGTCTGCTGATCGACCCGCCGTTCCGCGACGATCCGTACGAGGTGGTGCGCGAACTGGCCGAGGAGTTCATGACGGACGGGGTGCACCGGGGGCTGGCCGCCGTACAGCGCACCAGATCCGAGCTGCTCCGGCAGGACAGACCGGCGGAGCTGACCGAGTTCACGCGCCGCCAGACGGATCTGGTGGCCCGCTGCACGGTCGGTGAACCGCGATGGAACCGGAACAGGTTCAAGGCTGCCTTCAGCGCCCGCTTCGAGGGCGGCCCCGACGGCACGGGGCTGCTGCTGGCGCGGCGCGGCGAGCGGTACTTCCTCGCTCCCGCCCTGACCGACGGGATCCTCGCCGAGCCGGTCGAGGTGACCGGGGAACTGAAGAGCTTCCGGGCGGATGTGCTGCTGCACCACACGGAGACCGCGCATGTGTGGGTCGTTCCGTGCGAGACCTCTCTGGTCCTGGAGGAAGAGCCGGAGCCGAGCGACGGCACGGTCCTCGTACGGCCCGTCGTGACCGGCACCTTCGCCGTCGACCCGCTGCGCGCGGCAGGTGGCGCTCCGCTGGGCGAGGGGGTGTGGGAGGTACGGATCCGGCTCATGGGCGCCGGATTCGACCGGTACGCGCGGGTCGGCGAGAGCACCGCGCCCGACGGCATCGGCCTGCCCGCGCCGGAGATCCTCGACGGCCATGAGACCGGCAATGAGACCGGCCATGGGACCGGCCATGAAACCGCCGCCGCGCTGGACGGCGAGGGGCTGGCCCTGACCATGCGCGCCACCGACGCGGCGCCCGGCCCCCGGCCGCCCAAGGTCAGCGTCGTCGTCCCCACCGCCGGGGCCGACCCGGAAGCCGTCGCGTCCACGCTCGCCTCGCTGACCGCCCAGACCCTGCCCGCCCGGGACATCGAGGTGATCCCGGTGGACACGGCCCCGCCCGGCACGGAGCCGCGCAACGCCGGGGCCGACGCCGCCACCGGCTCGTACGTCCTGTTCATGGAGCCGGGCGACCGCCTGACCGCCGACGCCCTGGAGCGCATGTACGCGTACGGCATCGAGCACGACGCCGACATCGTCGCCGGGAAGCCCGCGGGCAAGGGCCGGCCGGTCCCGCGCGAGCTGTTCGTACGGGACCGCCCGCGGGCCACTCTCGCCAAGGACCCGCTGGCCGACAGCCTCACCCCCGACAAGCTCTTCGACCGCGCCTTCCTCACCCGGCACGGCATCCGCTTCCCCGAGGGCTCTCCGCTGTCCGGGCAGGCGTTCACGGCCGAGGCGACGCTGCGGGCGGGGCGTACGGCGGTCCTGGGAAGCCGTGTCTGCTACCAGTACGGGCCGCCCCGCGCCGCCGGCACACCCGTACCGCCCGCGGCGTTCTACGGCGCGCTGAGCGGGCTTCTGGAGCGGACCGACGCACTCACCGGGCCCGGCGCCGCGCGGGACCGGCTGCACCGGCGCTGGCTGCGGGTGGAGATCCTGGACCGGCTGAGCGGCAAGCGGCTGCTCGATCTGGACGACAACGCCCGGCGCGAGCTGTTCTACGAGATCCGCAAGGTCGTCGTGCACCGCGTTTCGCCCACGGCCGTGGCCGGGCTGCCGGTCGCGCGCCGGCTGGCCGTCGGGCTGATCACCGACGACCGTCCCGAGGAGCTGACGGCACTCGCCCGCTGGGACGCCTCGGTCGCCTGCCGGGCCCGTCTGGACGCGCTGTCCTGGGACGAGGAAGGCGCGCTCCGGGTCGCTTTCACCGCCGAGCTCCTCGCCGCGGAGGGCCTCGTGGGCCTCACCACCACAGGCGAAGGCGAACCGGCCCTCAGCCCGGCCGGCCTCTCCCCCGCTCTGCTGGAGCGCTTCGCCCGCGAGCCGCTCACCGGCGGGGCCGCACCCGGCAAGGCCACCGCCGTCCTCGTCCTGCGCGAGCGCGCGGGCGGCGCCGAACACCGCCTGACCACCGGCCTCACCGTCCGCCACGAGGACGGCGCGCTGAGTGTCGCCGGGACCGCGCTCCTCGATCCCGCCACCGCCGTGGACGGGTCACCGCTCGGCGACGGCGTCTGGGACCTGTACGTACGGTTCACCGCGCTCGGCTGGACCAGGACCGCCCGGCTCGGCGCGCTGCGCGGCCCCGACGTCCCCGAGCGGCTCGCGCCCGTACCGCACCCCACCGCGCCGGACCGCCGGATCACGCCGTACTGGACCAATCCCCAGACCGATCTCTCGCTGCGGGTGGCGGTCCCCAAGGCGCCGAAGCCGCCCGAGCCCGCGAAGCCGAAGCCGGGGCTGCTGCGGCGGGTGGCCCGGCGCCTGCGCCGCCCCTGAACCGTCCCCCGGCCGGCAACGGCCAGTCCCTGTCCGGCGGATCTTCGCGGGCCCGGACAGGGCCTAACAGCAGAAAGAACTGCCGCCCAGCGTCCGCTTGTTGCGCGCCTCCCGGTTGCGGGAGGCCAGCAACGCGTCCTCGGGATAGCCGACTTCCTCCAGCGTCAGCCCGTGCGGCCGTACGACATGGACCGCCGAGTCCCGCACCCCTGCCGCCAGCACCTTCGCCGGCCACTCCACCGGCCGGTGCCCGTCGCCCACGAACAGCAGCGCGCCCACCAGCGACCGCACCATGTTGTGGCAGAAGGCATCGGCCCGCACGGTCGCGGTGATCACCCCGTGCGCGTCCCGCTCCCACTCCAGCCGCTGGAGCGTACGGATCGTCGTGGCGCCCTCGCGCCGCTTGCAGTACGCCGCGAAGTCGTGCTCGCCGAGCAGCCCGGCCGACGCCGCGTTCATCGCGGCCACGTCCAACGGCCAGTCGTGCCACAGCACATGACCCCGCAGCAGCGGATCGACACCGCCGGGGTGATCCACCACCCGGTACGCGTACCGCCGCCAGAGCGCCGAGAAGCGGGCGTTGAACCCCGCCGGCGCCTCGGCGACCTTCCAGACCCGGACATCATGGCCCAGCCGCCCCGCGAGCCGCCGCAGCAGCCTCTCCCGGTGCTCGGCCCACACGGACTCCGGCAGATCGACATGCGCGACCTGCCCGCGCGCGTGGACGCCCGCGTCCGTACGTCCGGCCACGGTCAGCTCGTACGTACGCGAGGAGCGGGTCACCGTACGCAGCGCGTCCTCGATCTCGCCCTGGACGGTGCGCCGGCCGGCCTGTTTCGCCCAGCCGGAGAAGTCCTTGCCGTCGTACGAGAGGTCCAGCCGCACCCGTACGAAGCCGGGCTCCGCTCCCTCGATGTCCTCACTCACCTGCTTGTTTCCCCTTCACAGCGGAACGGGCCCGCCCCCACCGCGGGGAGCGGACCCGTCCGTCAGCGTCGTCCGTACGCTCAGGCGTCCTTGGACTCGACCCCGTCGGCCTCGGCCTCGGCCGGCTTGGCGTCCTCGACGGCCTCGGCCGGAGCCTCGTCCTTCTTGAGGGCGTCTTCCTTGACCGCGCGCTTGGTGGCCGCCTCGGCCTCACCGGTCGCCTGCTGCGCCACGGTCAGGGCCTCGACCAGCTCGATGACCGCCATCGGGGCGTTGTCGCCACGACGGTTGCCGATCTTGGTGATACGGGTGTAACCACCGGGGCGGTTCTCGTACCGCGGCGCGATCTCGGTGAAGAGCGTGTGCACCACGCCCTTGTCCGTGATCGAACGGAGCACCAGGCGACGGTTGTGGATGTCGCCCTTCTTCGCCTTGGTGATGAAGCGCTCCGCGACCGGACGCAGGCGGCGGGCCTTGGCCTCGGTCGTGGTGATGCGGCCGTGCTCGAAGAGCGACTTCGCGAGGTTCGCGAGAAGCAGCTTCTCGTGCGCGGCGCTGCCGCCCAGACGGGCGCCCTTGGCGGGCTTCGGCATGGTGTTTCTCCTAGTGTCTGCACCGGCCGTATCAGGTACCGGTGTCAGTGACCGGCGAGCTGCTGCCCACCGGAAGCGTTCACATTCAAGCCCGAGCCCGGGAAATCCAAGCCCCGAGCCCGGCAAAATCAAGCCCGAGCCCGGCAGAACCGAGCCCGTCCGGCGATTGAGGACATAGCCTCAGCCCCGGGCGGCGGGGCCTCAGTACTGCTCGGTCTCCACGAAGCCCGCGTCCGCGTCGTCGTCCGCGCCGAACGCGTCCGCCGCGGCCGTCGGGTCGAATCCGGGCGGGCTGTCCTTGAGCGCCAGCCCCATCCCCGCCAGCTTCGCCTTGACCTCGTCGATCGACTTCGCGCCGAAGTTGCGGATGTCCAGCAGATCCGCCTCGGAGCGCGCCACCAGCTCACCCACGGAGTGGATGCCCTCGCGCTTGAGGCAGTTGTACGACCGGACGGTCAGCTCCAGCTCCTCGATCGGCAGCGCCAGATCCGCGGCGAGCGCGGCGTCCGTCGGCGACGGGCCCATGTCGATGCCCTCGGCGTCGATGTTCAGCTCGCGCGCCAGGCCGAACAGCTCGACCAGGGTCTTGCCCGCGGACGCCATGGCGTCACGCGGCCGCATGGCCTGCTTGGTCTCGACATCGACGATCAGCTTGTCGAAGTCGGTGCGCTGCTCGACTCGGGTGGCCTCGACCTTGTACGTGACCTTGAGCACCGGCGAGTAGATCGAGTCGACCGGGATACGCCCGATCTCCTGGCCCACCTGCTTGTTCTGCACGGCGGAGACATAACCGCGGCCACGCTCGACCGTCAGCTCCATCTCCAGCTTGCCCTTGCCGTTCAGCGTCGCCAGGACGAGGTCCGGGTTGTGGACCTCGACACCGGCCGGCGGGGCGATGTCGGCGGCGGTGACCAGGCCGGGACCCTGCTTGCGCAGGTACATCACGACCGGCTCGTCGTGCTCCGAGGAGACGACGAGCTGCTTGATGTTGAGGATGAGGTCGGTGACGTCCTCCTTGACGCCCGGCACGGTGGTGAACTCGTGCAGGACCCCGTCGATCCGGATGCTGGTGACAGCGGCGCCCGGGATCGAGGAGAGGAGCGTACGGCGGAGCGAGTTGCCGAGCGTGTAGCCGAAGCCCGGCTCCAGCGGCTCGATGACGAACCGCGAGCGGTATTCGTCGACGACCTCTTCGGTCAGCGACGGACGCTGAGCGATAAGCATGCGTGAATCCTTCAGTTGGGGACGCCCGCTATTTGACGTCCTTCGGTACTGCTCCGTTCAAGAGTACGGGCGGCACGGCACGAAAGCGCCGAGCCGCCCATACCGCACATCAGCCTCAGATGCGACCAGCCGCACCCAAGGTCAGACGCGCCTCCGCTTCGGCGGGCGGCAGCCGTTGTGCGGGGTGGGGGTGACGTCCTGGATCGAACCCACCTCCAGGCCGGTGGCCTGGAGCGAGCGGATCGCGGTCTCACGGCCGGAGCCGGGACCCTTCACAAAGACGTCGACCTTGCGCATGCCGTGCTCCTGCGCGCGGCGGGCGGCCGACTCGGCGGCCATCTGCGCGGCGAAGGGGGTGGACTTGCGCGAGCCCTTGAAGCCGACGTGGCCGGCGGAGGCCCAGGAGATCACATTGCCCGAGGGGTCCGTGATCGAGACGATCGTGTTGTTGAACGTGCTCTTGATGTGGGCGTGCCCATGAGCGACGTTCTTCTTTTCCTTGCGGCGCACCTTCTTGGCTGCACCCTGTCGGCCCTTAGGAGGCATGTTTTGACTTCCTGCGAGGAGGTGATCGGTCCTACAGCGAAGACCGCTGATGAGCGTCCGCTGAGGACTACTTCTTGCCCGGCTTCTTCTTGCCGGCGATGGCGCGACGCGGGCCCTTGCGGGTACGGGCGTTGGTGCTGGTGCGCTGGCCGTGCACCGGCAGGCCACGGCGGTGGCGCAGACCCTGGTAGCAGCCGATCTCCACCTTGCGGCGGATGTCGGCGGCGATCTCGCGACGGAGGTCACCCTCGGTCTTGAGGTTGGCGTCGACGTATTCGCGGATCTTGACGAGGTCTTCCTCGGCGAGGTCGCGGACGCGGACATTGGGGTCGATGCCGGTGGCGGCGAGCGTCTCCTTGGACCGGGTGCGCCCGATACCGAAGACATAGGTGAGGGCGACCTCGACGCGCTTCTCGCGCGGAAGGTCAACGCCTGCAAGGCGTGCCATTCATGGCTCCTGTTGATGTTCGGAGGTCTTCCGCAGTGACTGTCCCGGAATCGGTGCGGTCCGGGTCCCCGGCCTCCGCCGGAGGTGTCGGTCCCCTCGTACGGGAACCGGACACTGCGTAATTACGATGTGCTCGCGTCGCGCGAAGTACTGCGAGAGGCAGGCGGTCGTGCGTCAGCCCTGGCGCTGCTTGTGGCGCAGGTTGTCGCAGATGACCATGACCCGGCCGTGACGGCGGATCACCTTGCACTTGTCGCAGATCTTCTTGACGCTCGGCTTGACCTTCATGGGATTGAGGTTCTCCGGGTCAGTGCGAACACCCCGGGAAGGGGTGATCAGCAAGATCTACTTGTATCGGTAGACGATCCGGCCACGCGTCAGGTCGTAGGGAGACAGCTCCACCACGACCCGGTCATCGGGGAGGATCCGGATGTAGTGCATCCGCATCTTGCCGCTGATGTGCGCGAGGACCTTGTGACCGTTCTGGAGCTCCACCTTGAACATGGCGTTCGGGAGGGACTCGATCACGGTGCCCTCAATTTCGATGGCACCTTGCTTCTTGGCCACGCTTCGCCCTTCGAATCGGCTACCTTGATCAACTCCGGCAGCCGCGTAGCCGTAACAGCCGTAACACTCAACAACGGCAAACGAACACACGGGTACACCAGAGCCGACGCGTCAGTCTACGGCAGCACACCCGGAAAGACGAATCCGTGAAGTTTGCCCTGTGGACGAGATCCTTAAGCGGAACCGCGGCCGGCCCTTACGCGAGCGGGTCCGGCGCCGCCGTCACGCCCAGCTCCGCCAGCTTGGCCCTGCCGCCGTCGGGCGCCGTCAGCACCAGCGGGCCCTGCTCGGTGAGTGCCACCGAGTGCTCCCAGTGGGAGGCCCAGGTGCCGTCCGTCGTGATCACCGTCCACTCGTCGGCGAGCACCTCCGTACGGGGCGTGCCCAGCGAGACCATGGGCTCGATCGCCAGACAGAAGCCGGGGACCAGCCGGGGGCCCTTGCCGCGCTTGCGCGAGACGTAGTTCAGCAGATGCGGGTCCATGTGCATCTGCGAGCCGATGCCGTGCCCGCCGTAGTCCTCGATGATCCCGTACTTGCCGCCGCCGGGACGCGGCTGGCGCCGGATGTACGTCTCGATCGCACGGGAGACGTCCACCAGCCGGCCGCCGTTCCTCATCGCGGCGATCCCGGCCCACATCGACTCCTCGGTCACCCGGGACAGCTCGACCAGCTCCGGAGCGTGACCCGAGCCCACGAAGGCCGTGAAGGCCGCGTCGCCGTGCCAGCCGTCGATGATCGCGCCGGCGTCGACGGAGATGATGTCGCCGTCCTTGAGCACGGTCCTGTCGTCCGGGATGCCGTGGACGACGACCTCGTTGACCGAGGTGCAGATGGTCGCGGGGAACCCGCCGTATCCCAGGAAGTTCGACTTGGCGCCGTGCTCGGACAGCACCTTGCGCGCGACCTCGTCCAGATCCCTGGTGGTGGCACCCGGCACCGCGGCCTCGCGGGTGGCCGCGTGCACGGCGGCGACGACCAGTCCCGCCTCGCGCATCTTCGCGATCTGCTCGGGCGTCTTGATCTCCACCATCGTTCTGCCTTCCGCCCGGTGCCCGGACTCGTCATGACCCGTCGAGTGCGGGAGCCACGCTCCCGTACCCGCTCAACACTACGGCCGTGGTGCCCGGGGGACGCCACGGCCGTAAGCCGGCTTGCCTTGCTCGGTCAGGCCTGTGCGGCCCGGTCCTTCTGGAGCGCCTCCATCGCACGCTCGGTCACCTCGGTGACCTTGCCGAGCGCGGAGATCGTCACCACCAGGCCCTGGGCCCGGTAGTGGTCGATGATCGGCTCGGTCTGGGTGTGATAGACCTCCAGCCGGGTCCGTACCGTCTCCTCGGAGTCGTCGTCCCGCTGGTACAGCTCGCCTCCGCAGTGGTCACAGACGCCCTCCTTCTGCGGGGGGCTGTACGTCACGTGAAACACATGCGCGCTGTCGTTGCGGCAGATCCGCCGGCCGGCGATCCGCCGTACGACCTCGTCCTCGGGGACCTCCAGGTCCAGCACCGCGTCCAGCTTCAGGCCCTCGCGCTTGAGCGCCTCGTCCAGCGCCTCCGCCTGCGACACATTCCGTGGGAAACCGTCCAGCAGGAAGCCGTTCACGGCGTCCTGCTGGGCCATCCGGTCCAGCGCCATCGCGATGGTCACCTCGTCGGGCACCAGGTTCCCGGCGTCCATGAACGCCTTCGCCTGCTTGCCCAGCTCGGTGCCCTGGCTGATGTTGGCCCGGAAGAGGTCGCCCGTGGAGATGTGCGGTACCGAGAGGTTCTTGGCAAGGTACGCAGCCTGCGTTCCCTTGCCGGCACCGGGCGGTCCGACGAGGACGATTCGCATCAGCGGAGGAACCCTTCGTAGTTGCGCTGCTGAAGCTGGCTCTCGATCTGCTTCACGGTCTCCAGACCCACACCCACGATGATCAGGATGCTTGTCCCGCCGAACGGGAAGTTCTGGTTCGCGCCTCCGAAGCCCGCCAACGCCATCGTCGGTACAAGAGCGATCAGACCCAGGTACAGCGAGCCCGGCCAGGTGATCCTGTTGAGCACGTAGCTCAGATACTCGGCTGTCGGGCGACCTGCCCGGATACCCGGGATGAACCCACCATACTTCTTCATGTTGTCCGCGACTTCTTCGGGGTTGAAGGAGATCGCCACGTAGAAGAAGGCGAAGAACACGATCAGCAGGAAGTACGTCACGATGTAGTACGGATGGTCACCCTTGACGAAGTGCGCCTCGATCCAGGTCTTCCAGCCCGCGTTCGAGCTGGAGAACTGCGCGACCAGCGCCGGGATGTAGAGCAGCGACGACGCGAAGATGACCGGGATCACACCCGCCTGGTTCACCTTGAGCGGGATGTACGTCGACGTACCGCCGTACGACCGCCGGCCGATCATGCGCTTCGCGTACTGCACGGGGATACGGCGCTGTGCCTGCTCGACGAAGACGACCAGGCCCACCATGACGAAGCCGATCAGGATGACCGTACCGAACTCGATCCAGCCCTTGGCCAGCGTGCCGCTCTGCTTGATGGCCCAGAGCGCGCCCGGGAAACCGGCCGCGATCGAGATGAACATCAGGATGGACATGCCGTTGCCGATACCGCGGTCGGTGATCAGCTCGCCGAGCCACATCACGGCCGCGGTGCCCGCGGTCATGGTGATCACCATGGTGACGGTGACGAAGATCGACTGGTCGGGCACGATCTCCGAGGCGACCGGGCAGCCGCTGAAGAGCGCGCCGCTGCGGGCGGTGGCGACCAGGCCGGTGCCCTGGAGCACGGCGAGGGCGACGGTCAGATAGCGGGTGTACTGAGTGATCTTGGCCTGACCGGACTGCCCCTCCTTCTTGAGGGCCTCCAGCCTGGGGATGACCACGGTCAGGAGCTGGAGGATGATGCTCGCGGTGATGTACGGCATGATGCCGAGCGCGAAGATCGTGATCTGCAGCAGCGCTCCGCCGCTGAACATGTTCACCAGGCCGAACAGGCTGTTATTGCCCTTCTGGGCCGCGTCGACACAGGTCTGGACATTCTCGTAGCTGACACCTGGCACGGGGATGTGCGCCCCGAGCCGGTACAGCACGATGATGCCGAGCGTGAAGAGCAGCTTCTTGCGCAGGTCGGGCGTCTTGAACGCCCGGGCGAACGCGGTGAGCACGGTGCCTCCTGCGACCCCCGCGCTACTGCGTCAAGGGTGACGGTCTTGAGGATCGACGGATAAGGAACAAGCAACAATGCACGCCACCTTACCGGCGACTGTGCCCCCTAGGAACGACCAACCGGGGATGCCTCGTGTGAGAGACATCCCCGGTCGGGTGTTCAAGCCATCGATCCGCCTCAGACGGACTCGGTGACGGTGCCGCCCGCGGCGGCGATCTTCTCCTTGGCGGACCCGGAGACGGCGTCCACCGTCACCGTGAGTGCCACGGAGATCTCGCCCTGGCCGAGGACCTTGACGAGGCTGTTCTTGCGTACCGCGCCCTTGGAGACCAGATCGGCCACCGTGACCTCGCCACCCTCGGGGTAGAGGACGGCGAGCTTCTCCAGGTTCACCACCTGGTACTCGGTGCGGAACGGGTTCTTGAAGCCCTTGAGCTTCGGGAGGCGCATGTGGAGGGGCATCTGGCCACCCTCGAAGCGCTCCGGAACCTGGTAGCGGGCCTTGGTGCCCTTGGTGCCACGACCCGCGGTCTTGCCCTTCGACGCCTCACCACGGCCCACACGGGTCTTCGCGGTCTTGGCGCCCGGGGCAGGACGGAGGTTGTGGACCTTCAGCGGGTTGTTCTCCGCCATGTCAGTCGACCTCCTCAACCGTCACGAGGTGGCGGACGGTGTGCACCATGCCGCGGAACTCGGGACGGTCCTCCTTGACAACCGTGTCGTTCAGGCGCTTGAGCCCGAGCGAGCGCAGGGTGTCGCGGTGGTTCTGCTTGCTGCCGATGTACGACTTCGTCTGCGTGATCCTGAGACGGGCCATTACGCACCCGCTCCCGCACGTGCCCGCAGCAGGGCCGCGGGGGCGACGTCCTCGAGGGGCAGACCGCGGCGGGCCGCGATCTCCTCGGGGCGCTGGAGGTCCTGGAGGGCCGCCACCGTCGCGTGCACGATGTTGATCGCGTTGTCCGAGCCGAGCGACTTCGACAGGATGTCGTGCACGCCCGCGCACTCCAGCACGGCACGCACCGGGCCGCCGGCGATCACGCCGGTACCGGGGGAAGCCGGCTTGAGCAGAACGACGCCCGCGGCCTTCTCGCCCTGGATCGGGTGCGGGATGGTGCCCTGGATACGGGGGACCTTGAAGAAGTGCTTCTTGGCCTCCTCAACGCCCTTGGCGATGGCGGCCGGCACCTCCTTGGCCTTGCCGTAGCCGACACCCACGGTGCCGTCACCGTCGCCCACCACGACCAGCGCGGTGAAGCTGAAGCGACGACCACCCTTCACAACCTTGGCGACACGGTTGATCGCGACGACACGCTCGACGTACGCGGTCTTCTCGGCGGCCGCCGAACCGCCGTCACGGCCCTTCCGGTCCCGCCGCTCGCCGCCACCGGCACCGCTCCCGCGGCGCTGGGGTCCAGCCATTGGATCTACCTCTCTCTGTTACGTCCGCTAGCTCCGGAACCGGGGCCTAGAACTTCAGCCCGGCCTCGCGGGCGGCGTCGGCCAGAGCGGCGATCCGCCCGGCGTACTGGTTGCCACCACGGTCGAACACGACGGCCTCGACACCGGCCGCCTTGGCACGCTCGGCGACCAGCGACCCGACCTGCTTGGCCTGGGTGCTCTTGTCGCCCTCGGTGCCACGGATCGAGGCGTCCAGGGTCGACGCCGACGCGAGCGTGTGGCCCGCGATGTCGTCGATGACCTGGGCCACCATGTGGCGGTTGGAACGCGTCACGACGAGGCGCGGGCGCTCCTGCGTGCCCGAGACCTTCTTGCGGACGCGGATGTGGCGGCGCTTGATGGCAGCGGCCTTGTAGGCCTTGCCCTTGGCGATCTTCACACCGTATGCCATGGCTTACTTACCAGCCTTTCCGACCTTGCGGCGGATGACCTCGCCGGCGTACTTGACGCCCTTGGCCTTGTACGGGTCGGGCTTCCGCAGCTTGCGGATGTTCGCCGCGACCTCGCCGACCTTCTGCTTGTCGATGCCCTCGACGGAGAACTTCGTGGGCGACTCGACCTTGAAGGTGATGCCTTCGGGCGCCTCGATGAGGATCGGGTGGCTGTAGCCCAGGGCGAACTCCAGATTGGAGCCCTTCGCCTGGACGCGGTAACCGACACCGCTGATTTCGAGCGCCTTGACGTATCCCTGGGTCACGCCGGTGATCATGTTCGCCACCAGCGTGCGGGACAGGCCGTGCAGGGCCTTGTTCTGACGCTCGTCGTTGGGGCGCGACACCGTGAGGATGCCGTCCTCGCCCTTGGTGACCTCGATCGGCGCTGCGACGGTGTGCGAGAGGGTGCCCTTGGGACCCTTCACGGCGACCGTACGGCCATCGATGGTGACGTCCACACCAGCGGGAACCTGGATGGGGAGCTTGCCGATTCGCGACATGAGCCTTTCCTCCGTTCCCGACTACCAGACGTAGGCGAGGACTTCCCCACCCACGCCCTTCTTGCTGGCCTGCTGGCCGGTCAGGAGACCGTGGGACGTGGAGATGATCGCCACGCCCAGGCCGCCCAGGACCTTCGGCAGGTTGGTGGACTTCGCGTACACACGCAGACCCGGCTTGGAGATGCGCTTGATGCCGGCGATCGAACGCTCGCGGTTCGGGCCGAACTTCAGCTCCAGGACGAGGTTCTTGCCGACCTCGGCGTCCTCGACCTTCCAGCCGGTGATGAAGCCCTCCTGCTGGAGGATCTCCGCGATATGCGACTTGATCTTGCTGTGCGGCATCACGACTTCGTCGTGGTATGCCGAATTCGCGTTGCGCAGACGCGTGAGCATGTCTGCGATGGGATCAGTCATGGTCATGAATTGGCCTTCGGCCTCTCTCGCCGGGGTTTCCTGTATGCGCCATCCCTCTCCCCGGTGAGTACCGGGACGGGTGCGGTGCGGGGACCTACGGCGTAGTAAGTCTGAATGGACGGCAGGCGCCCAACCCCACAAGCCTACGGCATGCGAGGCAGGGCTCCGGCCGGCCAATTGCTTACCGAGAGCTTCTGGTTGGTTCCCTTACGGGGAATGCGATTCCCCCGCGGGGGAACTACCAGGAGCTCTTGGTGACGCCCGGCAGCTCGCCGCGGTGGGCCATCTCACGAAGGCACACACGGCACAGGCCGAACTTGCGGTAGACGGAGTGGGGACGGCCGCAGCGCTGGCAGCGGGTGTAACCGCGCACACCGAACTTCGGCTTGCGGGCGGCCTTAGCGATCAGAGCCTTCTTCGCCACGGTCAGTTCTCCTTGAACGGGAAGCCGAGGTGACGAAGGAGGGCACGACCCTCGTCGTCGTTGGTCGCCGTGGTGACCACGGTGATGTCCATGCCCCGGACCCGGTCGATCTTGTCCTGGTCGATCTCGTGGAACATGACCTGCTCCGTGAGACCGAAGGTGTAGTTGCCACGGCCGTCGAACTGCTTGGGCGACAGACCGCGGAAGTCACGGATACGCGGCAGCGCGAGCGACAGCGTACGGTCCAGGAACTCCCACATACGGTCCCCGCGGAGGGTGACGTGGCAGCCGATCGGCTGCCCCTCGCGCAGCTTGAACTGCGCGATGGACTTCCGGGCCTTGGTGACGGACGGCTTCTGGCCGGTGATCGTGGTGAGGTCCTTGATGGCACCCTCGATCAGCTTGGAGTCGCGGGCGGCGTCGCCCACACCCATGTTGACCACGATCTTGACGAGGCCGGGGATCTGCATGACGTTCTCGTACGAGAACTGCTCACGCAGCTTGCCGGCGATCTCCTCGCGGTAGCGCAGCTTCAGACGCGGCGCGGTAGTGGTCGCAGTCATCAGATGTCCTCACCGGTCCGCTTGGCAACGCGGATCTTGTTGCCCTCGTCGTCAAAGCGGTAGCCGACGCGGGTGACGACCTTCTTGCCGTCCTTCTCCACGACGAGCTGAACATTGCTGACGTGGATGGGGGCCTCGGTGGTGACGATGCCGCCGGTCTGCGAACCGCGGGCCGTCTGGCCGGCCTTGGTGTGCTTCTTGACCCGGTTGACACCTTCGACGAGGACCCGGTCCTGGCGGGGGTAGGCCACGATGACCTTGCCCTGCTTGCCCTTGTCCTTGCCTGTGATGACCTGAACCAGGTCGCCCTTCTTGATCTTCATGCCTACAGCACCTCCGGCGCGAGCGAGATGATCTTCATGAACTTCTTCTCGCGCAGCTCACGGCCCACCGGGCCGAAGATACGGGTGCCGCGAGGGTCGCCGTCGTTCTTCAGAATGACGGCGGCGTTCTCGTCGAAGCGGATGTACGAGCCGTCCGGACGGCGGCGCTCCTTGACGGTGCGAACGATGACCGCCTTGACGACGTCACCCTTCTTCACGTTGCCACCGGGGATCGCGTCCTTGACGGTGGCGACGATGACGTCACCGATGCCCGCGTAGCGGCGGCCGGAGCCACCGAGAACACGGATGGTGAGAATCTCCTTCGCACCCGTGTTGTCGGCGACACGCAGTCGCGACTCCTGCTGGATCACGTCTATCTCCTGATCGTCTGCCGGTTCCCCGGGGGCCGGTCACTCGGCCCCCGGAGCCTGGCGGAACTGTTCCGAGGAGGAACTCCCCCTCGGAGGGGTTTACTTGGCCTTTTCGAGGATCTCGACGATGCGCCACCGCTTGGTGGCGGACAGCGGCCGGGTCTCCATCAGGAGGACGCGGTCGCCGACGCCGGCGGCGTTCTGCTCGTCGTGCGCCTTGAGCTTGTTCGTACGGCGGATGACCTTGCCGTACAGCGCGTGCTTGACGCGGTCCTCGACAGCGACGACGACGGTCTTGTCCATCTTGTCGCTGACGACCAGGCCCTCGCGGGTCTTGCGGAATCCGCGGTCGGTCGTGGTCTCGGTCACGTTGTTCTCAGTCATCAGGCGCTCTCCACCGTCTCGATGCCCAGCTCGCGCTCACGCATCAGGGTGTAGATCCGCGCGATGTCCTTACGGACGAGCTTCAGCCGCCCATGATTCTCAAGCTGGCCGGTCGCCGCCTGGAAGCGGAGATTGAACAGCTCTTCCTTGGCCTCGCGGAGCTTGTTCACCAGCTCCTCGTCGCCCAGCTCGCGCAGTTCGGACGCCTTGGTCACGGCCGCCATCACGCCTCACCTGCCTCGCGCCGGACGATGCGGCACTTCATCGGAAGCTTGTGAGCAGCGCGGGTAAGCGCCTCACGCGCAATCTTCTCGTTCGGGTAGGACAGTTCGAACATCACCCGGCCGGGCTTGACGTTCGCGATCCACCACTCCGGGGAGCCCTTACCGGAACCCATGCGGGTCTCGGCGGGCTTCTTGGTGAGCGGGCGGTCCGGGTAGATGTTGATCCAGACCTTGCCGCCACGCTTGATGTGGCGGGTCATCGCGATACGGGCGGCCTCGATCTGACGGTTCGTCACATAGGCCGGGGTCAGCGCCTGGATGCCGTACTCGCCGAACGAGACCTGCGTGCCGCCCTTGGACATGCCGCTGCGCTTCGGGTGGTGCTGCTTGCGGTGCTTGACCCTACGGGGGATCAGCATGTCGGTCAGGCCTCCGTTCCACCGGTAGAAGAGGACGTCGCCTCGGCCGGCGCGGCGGTGGCGTCGGCCTTGGGGGCCTCGGCCGCCGGGTTCTGCTGCGGCTTGCGGCCACGGCCGCCACGCTCGCCACCGCGGCCGCCACGGCCGGCGGGACGGTCGTTGCCGCCGCCACGGGCCGGGCGGTTGCCGGCGCGGGCCGCGGCGTTCTCGGCGCGCACCTCGGCGATGTTCTTGACGTCGCCCTTGTAGATCCAGACCTTCACACCGATCCGGCCGAAGGTGGTCTTGGCCTCGAAGAAGCCGTAGTCCACATTGGCGCGGAGCGTGTGCAGGGGCACCCGGCCCTCGCGGTAGAACTCCGAGCGGGACATCTCGGCGCCGCCGAGGCGGCCACCGCACTGGATCTTGATGCCCTTGGCGCCCGCCTTCATCGTCGACTGCATGCTCTTGCGCATGGCACGACGGAAGGAGACACGCGAGGAGAGCTGCTCGGCGACGGCCTGCGCCACGAGCTGCGCGTCCACCTCGGGGTTCTTGACCTCGAGGATGTTGAGCTGGACCTGCTTGCCGGTGAGCTTCTCCAGCTCGCCGCGGATACGGTCGGCCTCCGCGCCGCGGCGGCCGATGACGATGCCCGGACGCGCGGTGTGGATGTCGACACGGACCCGGTCGCGGGTGCGCTCGATCTCGACCTTCGAGATACCGGCCCGCTCCATGCCCTTCGTCATCATGCGACGAATGGCGACGTCTTCCTTGACGTAGTCCTTGTACAGCTTGTCGGCGTACCAGCGGGACTTGAAGTCCGTGGTGATACCGAGCCGGAACCCATGCGGGTTAACCTTCTGGCCCATTACCGGGTTCCTTCCTTGCTGCTGACGACCACGGTGATGTGGCTGGTCCGCTTACGGATCCGGTAGGCACGGCCCTGGGCACGCGGACGGAACCGCTTCAGGGTCGGGCCCTCGTCCACGTACGCCTCGCTGATGACCAGCGAAGAGGCGTCGGTGTGGTCGTAGTTGTGCGCGGCGTTGGCGATGGCGCTGTCCAGCACCTTGCCGACCGGCACGCTCGCGGCCTGCGGGGCGAAACGCAGGACCGCCTGAGCCTCCGTGGCGTCCATGCCACGGATGAGGTCCACCACGCGGCGGGCCTTCATGGGCGTGACGCGGATGTACCGCGCCTGGGCCCTGGCTTCCATGGTTGTCCCTTCGGTGTGAGTCATAGTCGTTCCACCCCGCGTCAGCGGCGCTTCGACTTCCGGTCGTCCTTGACGTGGCCGCGGAAGGTGCGAGTCGGCGAGAACTCGCCGAGCTTGTGGCCGACCATGGACTCGGTGATGAACACCGGGACATGGATCTTGCCGTTGTGCACCGCGATCGTGTGGCCCAGCATGGCCGGGACGATCATCGAGCGACGGGACCAGGTCTTGATGACGTTCTTGGTGCCGGCTTCGTTCTGGACATCCACCTTCTTGATCAGGTGGTCGTCGACGAAGGGCCCCTTCTTGAGACTGCGCGGCATCTGAAAACCCGCTCCTAGCGCTTCTTGTTCGTCTTGCGGCGGCGGACGATGTACTTGTTGCTCGCCTTCTTGGGAGAACGAGTACGACCCTCCTTCTGACCCCACGGGCTGACCGGGTGGCGACCACCGGAGGTCTTGCCCTCACCACCACCGTGCGGGTGGTCGACCGGGTTCATGGCCACACCGCGGACGGTCGGGCGGACGCCCTTCCAGCGCATACGGCCGGCCTTGCCCCAGTTGATGTTCGACTGCTCGGCGTTGCCGACCTCGCCGATGGTGGCGCGGCAGCGGACGTCGACCAGCCGGATCTCACCGGACGGCATACGGAGGTGGGCCATGGCGCCCTCCTTCGCCAGAAGCTGCACGGAGGCACCCGCGGAGCGGGCGAACTTCGCGCCGCCGCCGGGCCGCAGCTCGATGGCGTGGATGGTCGTACCGACCGGGATGTTGCGCAGCGCCAGGTTGTTGCCGGGCTTGATGTCGGCGGTCGGGCCGTTCTCGACACGGGCGCCCTGCGCCAGGCCGCGCGGCGCGATGATGTAGCGCTTCTCGCCGTCGGCGTAGTGCAGCAGCGCGATGCGCGCGGTGCGGTTCGGGTCGTACTCGATGTGCGCGACCTTGGCGGGCACGCCGTCCTTGTCGTGCCGACGGAAGTCGATCACACGGTAGGCGCGCTTGTGGCCACCGCCCTGGTGGCGGACGGTCACACGACCGGCGTTGTTACGGCCGCCCTTGCTGTGCAGCGGGCGGACCAGCGACTTCTCCGGCGTGGACCGCGTGATCTCGACAAAGTCGGCGACGCTGGAGCCACGACGGCCCGGGGTCGTCGGCTTGTACTTGCGGATACCCATTTCTCAGTCCTCGGAAGATTCCGGACTTCTGAACGATCCGTCCTCCGTCAGGAGGCCGGGCCGCCGAAGATGTCGATACGGTCGCCCTCAGCGAGGGTCACGATGGCGCGCTTGGTGTTCGCGCGCTTGCCGAAACCGGTGCGGGTGCGCTTGCGCTTGCCCTGGCGGTTGATCGTGTTGACCCCGGCGACCTTGACCGAGAAGACCGCTTCCACGGCCTGCTTGATCTGGGTCTTGTTGGCGTGGGGCGCGACGATGAACGTGTACTTGTTCTCGTCGAGCAGCGCGTAGCTCTTCTCGGAGACCACGGGCTTGACAAGAATGTCGCGCGGGTCCGTGAAGGTCTTGCTGGTGACCTCGGCCATCAGGCTTCGCTCCCTTCGGTGTCGGTGTCGGCGCTGGTCCGCTGGTCGGCGGGGCCGGACACGAAGGACTCGAAGGCGGCCTGGGTGAAGACCACGTCGTCGGAGACGAGCACGTCGTACGTGTTGAGCTGGCCCGGCGCCAGGATGTGCACCTGGGGCAGGTTGCGGGCGGACAGCCACGCGGCCTCGTCGGCGCGCTCGGCGACCAGGAGCAGGTTCTTGCGCTCCGAGATCTTGCCGAACAGCGTCTTCGCGGCCTTCGTGGACACGTCGCCGTCGACCACGCCGGAGACGACGTGGATACGGGAGTGCCGGGCCCGGTCGGTGAGGGCACCGCGCAGGGCGGCGGCCTTCATCTTCTTCGGGGTCCGCTGCGAGTAGTCACGCGGTACGGGACCGTGCACGACGCCACCGCCGGCGAACTGCGGGGCGCGGGTCGAGCCCTGACGGGCGCGGCCGGTGCCCTTCTGGCGGTACGGCTTCTTGCCACCGCCGCGGACCTCGCCACGGGTCTTGGTCTTGTGCGTGCCCTGCCGGGCGGCCGCGAGCTGGGCGACGACGACCTGGTGGATCAGCGGGATGCTGACCTTGGCGTCGAAGATCTCCGCGGGGAGCTCGACGGTCCCGGTCGTTTCGCCGGCCGGCGAAAGGATGTCAATGGTACTCATCGGTTACCTCAGGCCCCCTTGGCCGCGGTACGGACCAGGACGAGGCCGCCGTTCGGACCGGGGACCGCGCCCTTGATCAGGAGCAGGCCCTTCTCCGCGTCAACGGCGTGAACGGTCAGGTTCTGGGTGGTGACCCGCTCGTTGCCCATGCGGCCCGCCATGCGGAGGCCCTTGAACACCCGGCCGGGGGTGGCGCAGCCACCGATGGAACCGGGAGAGCGGTGCTTGCGCTGGGTGCCGTGACCGGCGCCGAGGCCCTTGAAGTTGTGACGCTTCATGACACCGGCGAAGCCCTTGCCCTTGCTCTTGCCCGTGACGTCGACCTTGACGCCGGACTCGAACGTGGCGGCGGTGATCTCCTGGCCGAGCGTGTACTCGGCGGCGTCGGAGGTGCGCAGCTCCACCAGGTGGCGGCGGGGGGTCACGTCGGCCTTGGCGAAGTGGCCCTTGAGGGGCTTGTTCACCTTGCGCGGGTCGATCTCGCCGAAGGCGATCTGGACCGACTCGTAGCCGTCGGAGTCATTCGTACGGACCTGGGTAACGACACAGGGCCCGGCCTTGACGACGGTCACCGGGACGACACGGTTGTTCTCGTCCCAGACCTGGGTCATGCCGAGCTTCTCGCCCAGGACACCCTTGATCTGCTTAGCCATCTCTTCCGCGCCTCTCAGAGCTTGATCTCGATGTCGACGCCGGCCGGAAGGTCCAGGCGCATCAGCGAGTCAACGGTCTTGGGCGTCGGGTCGAGGATGTCGATCAGGCGCTTGTGCGTGCGCATCTCGAAGTGCTCGCGCGAGTCCTTGTACTTGTGCGGCGACTTGATGACGCAGTACACGTTCTTCTCAGTGGGCAGCGGCACCGGGCCCGCGACCGACGCACCAGTACGCGTCACCGTCTCGACGATCTTCTTCGCCGATGAGTCGATGACCTCGTGGTCGTAGGCCTTGAGCCGGATGCGGATCTTCTGTCCCGCCATGGCTGCTTCGTAGTCCTGTCTCTCGTAACGCTCTGGAACCCTGGTGGCACTGCGCTCTGCTCCGACCCACGCGGTCGGGCGTGTCGCATCCCCTCTATTCAGAACTCCCGAAGGATTTCCCAGCCGAGGGGGTGCGGCCCAAAAGTCCGCGAAGCCGGTCACAGGCCGCATGTGCGTGCACTGACCACCGGGCGCCTGGCCGGGGCCCCGCTGACGCTTCCCGGAAGATTCCCGTACGTCCGTCCCAGCGCTGCCCGTAAGGCAGTTGGGACGACGAGTACTGTGGGACTCGCTTCCGGTCCCCCCGGCGGGAGGCGCGCAGCATCGGCACTCAACCGAGCAACCTGGCTAGTGTGCCACAGCGGCCTGGGCCATAGCCAATCGGGCCGGAAAGCGTACCCCACGGCGATGACGGGCAATCCTCGGCCCGCGCGCGGGGCCGCGCGGACATTGGTCCATACCAGGGCCTTGACGTGGGGTGGGTTCACTTCTTAAATCACGAGCAGGCCACACCTACCGGTCGGGATGTCATATCCATGACAGCTTCACCTCCCCGGCCGGTTCGTGCGCCACCCCCCACCGGCAGAGGAAGGGACCATCCCCCGATGACCAGAGACAGGGTCCGCCTGAGGAGTGCCGGTGTACGGCTCCTCGCGCTGCTCGCCGTACTGCTCGGCCTGACCGCCGCGCCCGCCGCCCAGGGCGCGGTACGGGCCGAGGGCGCCGCCGCCGCGCCCTTCAAGGTGCTGGCGTTCTACAACGGCACCTGGGACGACGCGCACATCAGCTTCGTACGGGAGGCCAACACCTGGTTCCCGCAGCAGGCCGCCGCCAACAACTTCACGTACACGGCGACGAACAACTGGAACCAGCTCACCAGCATCACCAAGGACCAGTACCAGGTGGTGATCTTCCTCGACGACGCACCGCAGACCGCCGCGCAGCGCGCCGGCTTCGAGCGCTACATGCGCGGCGGCGGGGCCTGGTTCGGCTTCCATGTCTCCGCGTTCACCACGAACGCCGGGGGCTGGTCGTGGTACTACAACGACTTCCTCGGCTCGGGGAACTTCCGCTCCAACACCTGGGGCCCGACCACCGCGACGCTCAAGGTCGAGGACCGCACCCACCCCACGACCACCGGCCTGCCGGCGACCTTCACCTCCTCCGTCAGCGAGTGGTACAGCTGGAGCAACGACCTCAGGACCCGGTCGAACATCAAGATCCTGTCCTCGGTCGACCCGGTGAGCTTCCCGCTCGGCACGGACCCCAACCAGTCCTGGTACAGCGGCTATTACCCGATCATGTGGACCAACACGGGCTACCGGATGATCTACTCCAACTTCGGGCACAACGCCATGAACTACGAGACGGGCCAGACGCTCTCGTCCACCTTCGGCAGCGCCACCCAGAACCGGTTCATCCTGGACAGCCTCAAGTGGCTCGGTACGGGCGAGACCGGCAACCCGACGCCGCCGGGACCGATCAACGAGTCCGCCTGGTACGCGCTGGTGAACAGCGGCAACAGCCTGTGCGTGGACGCGCGGGCCGCGGCCACGGCGAACGGCACGGCGATCCAGCAGTACACCTGCAACAACACGCTCGCGCAGCAGTACCAGATCCGCGCCACGGACAGCGGCTTCTCGCGCATCGGACCGCGCGGCAACGCCCAGCAGGCCGTCGACGTCACCGATGTGTCGACCGCCGACAACGCGCCGATCCAGCTCTGGAACTACGCCGGCGGCCTGAACCAGCAGTGGCAGGCGGTCGCCGAGGCATCGGGCCGCTACCACTTCACGGCCCGCCACAGCGGCAAATGCCTGAGCGCCCCACCCACCACCGCCTCCGGCACCCAACTCGTCCAGAGCCCCTGCAACGGCTCGGCGGCCCAGTCGTTCCAACTGATCCAACAGCCCTGACCACCTCCCCCGACCGTTCCGCCGCGCGGCTACGGAGCCTTGCCACTCGTTACCATGAGTGGCAAGGCTCCGCCCGCGCGGCGAGCGGGCCGCCCTGGACCCTCAGCCCGTGCGGAAGCTTTCCGGGGGGCCCAGGTAGGTGGGGTGGAGGCCGCCCGTGTCGATGATCAGGCGTTGGAGGATCACCGTCGGGTCCACCATCCAGAAGACCAGGCGGTGCCGGCCCGGTCTGGGCAGGATGTGCTGGGTCGCCGTGCGGTTGATGTTGTCCGACGTGTTGCGGGCCCACTGCGGGTTCATGAGTCCGTCGTCCGCGCCCGTCGCCGCGATGATGTCGACCGTACGCGGCACCTCGTCGTCGAAGGAGACCGCGTACCGGAGCCCGGCCACCGGCAGTGCCGGGTTGCGGGGCGAGACGTACGCCCACACCGTGACAGGACCGGACGCCAGCAGGCTCAGCTCGTACTCCAGCCGGGGCGAGCCCCCGCCCCGCCTCGGGGTGCGGCTCGCGGCGGTGACCGGGAAAGGTGTCATGCCCGCGCCCGTACGGCCGATGCCCTCGACGCGCTGCCAGCGGACACCGTCGGCCCCGACCGCACGGCTGAAGTGCTCCGCGTCGATGGCCACATGGCCGCCCGCCTCGACGAAGCCGTTGACGCCCGCGAGACCGTCGAGACCCGGCACCCGCCGGTGGTCGACGACCGCGGTGACCGGGACCGCCGTGCCCTCCGGCCCGTACACCACGATCTCCGCCTCGGTCCTGCCGCGCGGCGCCCGTGACCAGTCCACCCGCAGCGCCGCCCGTATCTGCTGGTCGACCCGGCCCCGCGGGCGGTCCACGGTGATCCACGGCACGGACGGCTCGATGCGGTAGCCGAAGGGGCTCAGGCCCCGGTTGAAGACCTCGATGTACGGGTCGGGCCCGGTACGGTACGGGCTGAACTCGGGCAGCACCGCCCGGCTTCCCGCCCCGGGCCACCACTCCTCCGAGCCGTCCACCGCCACGCCCAGCCGCGCCGCCTCCGGCAGTTCGATGCGTCTGACCGCCGGGAACAGCTCGTCGGGCAGGGCGACATTGTCCAGCTCGGGCTGCTGCCAGGGCGCGTTCGGACCGTACCGCTCGATGTCCCCGTACCCGATGTGCGGCTGGGTCTGGAAGCCGCGCCACTTGCCGCCCGCGATCCGGCTGTTGAAACGTTCGGCCAGGGCGAAGTCCTCGGCGAGCCCGGCCTCGGCGGCGGCCGCGCGGTCGTTGGTGGCGGCGCGGCCCTGCCGGGCGTAGAGCAGATTGGTGAACTCGGCCTCGCGCAGCACATACACATTGGCGGTGGCCCGGACCGCGTACCCCGCCAGTTCGTACCACGCGTCCTGGTCCGCCGCCGGCAGCCGCCGGGCGATCCGGTCGGCGTCCCTGGCGAGTTGCCGCCACTCCTCCGTGACCCGCTCCAGCTCGCGGTGGGCGGAGAGCGAGAAGGGCGTGGCCTGGTCGTCATAGACCACCGCCGAAGAATCGGTGGCGGGGTCCTTCGCCGGGTCCAGGGTGATCCTGCGGTTGAGCAGCTCGGGCTTGCGGCGGGACTGGAGCCGGCCGTACGCGGCGAGTACGGAGGCGATCGCGGCGGCCTGCGCCTCGCCGAAGTTCTGCCGCGCGTACCGCCGTTCCCACTCGGGCAGGTCCGCGAGCGTCCAGCGGTCCGGGTTCCAGGCGTAGTCGAGGAAGAACTGGGTCGGCAGCTCATTGCCCTTGAGATCACCCACATTGGTGACCCACAGCCGGTTGTTGCCATACGCGACGGCCTGGTGGAGCTGGTCCCACATGTTCGGCAGGGAGGTGGTGTCGACCCACTTGTAGTTGCGGCCGAGGCCGACATAGTCGAAGTGGTAGTACAGGCCGTAGCCGCCGCTGCGGGCGGGCTCGGCCGGGTCGGGGTGCTTGCGGATATTGCCCCAGTTGTCGTCGGTGAGGACGACGGTGACATCGTCGGGCGCGCGCAGTCCGCGGTCCCAGTAGTGCTGGACCTCCTTGTAGAGGGTCCACACCTGCGGGACGGAGGCGGGAGCGGTAGGGGAGGCTCCTTCGGTACGGGCGGTACGGGAGGCTTCTTCCGTACTGGCGATACGGGCCGTACGAGAGGCCCCCGCTGCGGCCCCCTCACCCCCGGCCTCCCCCAGGACCTCCGCCAGGATCTGCCGCTGCGCCGCGATGATCTCCCGCATCAGCTCGATGCCGTCGCCGTCCGGCAGGCTCGTATCGCCGTTGCCGCGCATGCCGAGCGTGACCACGCCCTCGAAATCCTGGTCGGCCATGCGCCGGATCCCCTCGGCCCAGTACACCTTGATCGCGTCGGCGTTGCGGAGGAAGGACCATTCGCCGGTGCCGCCGTACGGATCGTGTCCGGGGGTGACGATCGCGCCGTCGCTGTCGCGTACGGCGGGCACGGCATGGCGGTTCCACTCCTCGATGCCCCGCATCATCGGAGCCTCGTGGGATGTGCCCATGACAATCCCGTACTCCTTGGCGCGAGCGTGGTTGAGCGGATCGTCCTCGGCGAAGGCCCGCCCCCAGACCGCGGGCCAGAGATAGTTCGCCTTCAGACGCAGCATGACCTCGAAGACCTTGGCGTAGAACCCGGCGTTGAAGCCGCCGGGGTGGCCCTCGGCCTTGCCGGGGCCGAAGAAGGCCGGGGCCCAGGTGCCGAGCGCCGGGTTCTCGTCGTTGATGAAGATCCCTCGGTACTTCACGGCGGGCGTGCCCTGGGTGTGGCGGCCCGGCAGGGCGTAGAGGGCCTCGCGATGGACCGGCCGTACGTCGTCCCACCAGTACCAGGGCGAGACGCCGATCCCGAGGGACACGTCGTACACCCCGAAGATCGTGCCTCGCTGGTCACTGCCGGCCACCACGAACGCGCGGTCCACACCCGGCAGCGGGTCCTCGACCACGGTCTGGAGTGAGGTCTCCCAGGCGCCCTCGATCCCGCTGACATCGAGCTTTCCGGCGGCGATCAGCCCGTCGACCAGCGGGGAGCGCCCGATCGTACCGACGAGGGTGATCTCGCGGTGGCCCCGTGGAACACCGCGCCTGGCGAGTCCGGGGCGTACTCCGGTGACCCGCTCGATGTCGTCCCGCAGATCGCCCACCGCACGGACCACCCCGGGGTGGTCGTCGGCGCTGACCACGAGCGGTGCCGCGTCCCCGGACCGTACGAGCGGGAAGGCGCCGGTCCGCGGGGTGAAGGAGATGTACGCGCCCGGGTCCGTGGGCCGGGCGCCTCCGACTCCGGAGGAGGCCACCGCGGCCGGAGCGGCGAGGCCCGTCGTACCGAGACCGACCGCCGCCCCCGCGCCGATCCCGATCCCGGTGCCGAGAACGGCTCTGCGGCTGGGCTCGCCAGGGACCGCGCTCTCCATGGCACCCATGAATCTCCTCCAGTCGCCGACGCCCTTTGGTGAGTTCTTTGCATACTGGATCGGAGAATTCCCCGAAACAATGGGCGTGCACAACCGAAAGTTTTTCGAAGCCCAAAGCCCAAAGCCCAAAGCCCGAAGCCCGAAGCCCGAAGTCTGACGCCCGAAGTCTGACGCCGACGCCCCAAGCCTCGAAGCCGACCTCCGGCACCGAACCCCCGCCCGGCACGACAAAGGCCCCGCACCACCGTCCTCATCGGGACGGAATGCGGGGCCCTCGCGGACCAGGTCGGTGTAACTACTTGTTGATCTTGGTGACCTGGCCGGCGCCGACGGTCCGGCCACCCTCACGGATGGCGAACTTGAGGCCTTCCTCCATGGCGACCGGCTGGATCAGCTCGACCGTCATGACGGTGTTGTCGCCCGGCATGACCATCTCGGTGCCCTCGGGGAGGGTCACAACGCCGGTCACGTCCGTGGTACGGAAGTAGAACTGCGGGCGGTAGTTGTTGAAGAACGGGGTGTGACGGCCACCCTCGTCCTTCGACAGGATGTAGGCCTGGGCCTCGAAGCTGGTGTGCGGCGTGACCGAACCCGGCTTGATGATGACCTGGCCGCGCTCGACGTCCTCACGCTTGATACCACGCAGGAGCAGACCGACGTTCTCACCGGCCTGGCCCTCGTCGAGCAGCTTGCGGAACATCTCGATGCCGGTGACCGTGGTGGTGGTCTTCTCGGTCTTGATACCGACGATGTCGACGGTCTCGTTGACCTTGAGGACACCACGCTCGATACGACCGGTGACGACGGTGCCACGACCGGTGATCGTGAAGACGTCCTCGATCGGCATCAGGAACGGCTTGTCGACATCGCGCTCGGGCTGCGGGATCGCCTCGTCGACGGCGGCCATCAGGTCGAGGACCGTCTGGCCCCACTCCTTGTCGCCCTCGAGCGCCTTGAGCGCCGAGACCTTGACGACCGGCAGGTCGTCGCCCGGGAACTCGTACTCGGAGAGAAGCTCACGGACCTCGAGCTCGACGAGCTCCATGATCTCCTCGTCGTCCACCATGTCGGCCTTGTTCAGGGCGACAACGATGTACGGCACGCCGACCTGGCGGGCCAGGAGCACGTGCTCCTTGGTCTGCGGCATCGGGCCGTCGGTGGCGGCCACCACGAGGATGGCGCCGTCCATCTGCGCCGCACCCGTGATCATGTTCTTGATGTAGTCCGCGTGACCGGGGCAGTCGACGTGCGCGTAGTGACGCGACTCGGTCTGGTACTCGACGTGCGCGATGGAGATGGTGATACCGCGCTGGCGCTCCTCAGGAGCCTTGTCGATCTGGTCGAAGGCCGAGGCCTCGTTCAGGTCCGGGTACGCGTCATGCAGCACCTTGGTAATGGCGGCCGTGAGGGTCGTCTTACCGTGGTCGATGTGACCGATGGTGCCGATGTTGACGTGCGGCTTAGTCCGCTCGAACTTCGCCTTCGCCACTGGGGTCCTCCTGTGGAGTGGTTCTGTACGCCTTACTCATCGGCGCCAGGTGATCTTTGCTGGGATGCCGGGGCCCGGGGCGTTTCCTCCGTACGCGGTGGAAACGCCCCAGGGCTTGCCGGTGACAAGCCTAAAGCGTGAACTCGGGAGAGTTACTCGCCCTTGGCCTTCGCGATGATCTCCTCGGCGACGTTCCGCGGAACCTCGGCGTAGGAGTCGAACTGCATCGAGTAGCTTGCGCGACCCGAGGTCTTGCTTCGGAGGTCTCCGACGTAGCCGAACATCTCCGAGAGCGGCACCAGGCCCTTGACGACCCGGGCGCCGGCCCGCTCCTCCATGGCCTGGATCTGGCCACGGCGGGAGTTGATGTCGCCGATGACATCGCCCATGTAGTCCTCGGGCGTGGTGACCTCGACGGCCATCATCGGCTCCAGGAGCACGGGGGACGCCTTGCGGGCACCCTCCTTGAACGCCTGCGAACCGGCGATCTTGAACGCCAGCTCGGAGGAGTCGACCTCGTGGTACGCACCGTCGAGCAGCGTGATACGTACGCCGGTCATCTCGTAACCGGCCAGGATGCCGAACTGCATGGCTTCCTGCGCGCCCGCGTCCACCGAAGGGATGTACTCCTTGGGGATACGGCCACCGGTGACCTTGTTCACGAACTCGTACGAGGCGTCGCCGCCCTCGATCGGCTCGATCGAGATCTGCACCTTGGCGAACTGGCCGGTGCCACCGGTCTGCTTCTTGTGGGTGTAGTCCACCCGCTCGACGGCCTTGCGGATCGTCTCACGGTAGGCGACCTGCGGCTTGCCGACGTTCGCCTCGACGCGGAACTCGCGCTTCATGCGGTCGACCAGGACTTCGAGGTGAAGCTCGCCCATACCGCCGATGACGGTCTGGCCGGTCTCCTCGTTGGTGTGCACCTGGAAGGAGGGGTCCTCCTCCGCGAGCCGCTGGATGGCGACACCCAGCTTCTCCTGGTCACCCTTGGACTTGGGCTCGATCGCGACCTCGATGACCGGCGCCGGGAAGTCCATGGACTCCAGGATCACCGGGTTCTTCTCGTCGCAGAGCGTCTCACCGGTGGTGGTCTGCTTCAGGCCCATCACGGCGACGATGTCACCGGCGCCCACGGCCTCGATCTCCTCACGCTTGTTCGCGTGCATACGGTAGATCTTTCCGATGCGCTCCTTGCGGCCCTTCACGGAGTTCAGCACGGCGGTGCCGGACTCCAGACGGCCGGAGTACACCCGGACGAAGGTGAGCTTGCCGAGGTGCGGGTCGCTCATGATCTTGAACGCCAGCGCGGCCAGCGGCTCGTCGTCGGACGGCTTGCGGCGTACGACCTGCTCCGAGTCCTTGATGTCGTGGCCCTCGATGGCCTCGACGTCCAGGGGGAGGGCAGGTAGCGCACCACGGCGTCGAGCAGGGGCTGAACGCCCTTGTTCTTGAACGCGGTTCCGCAGAAGACCGGGGTGACGGTGGTGCCGTCGCCCTTGCCCGACGCGATGGTGATGCGGCGGATCGCCGCGTAGAGCTGCTCCACGGAGGGCTCGACGCCGTCCAGGTACAGCTCCATCAGCTCGTCGTCGTTCTCGGAGACGGTTTCGAGCAGCTTGCCGCGCCACTCCTCCGCCGCCTCGGTGTGCGTGGCCGGGATGTCGACGACGTCGTACATCTCGCCCTTCGCGGCCTCGGCGGACCAGACAAGAGCCTTCATCGTCACGAGGTCGACGACGCCCTTGAAGTCCATCTCGGCACCGATCGGAAGCTGCATGACGATCGGGGTCGCGCCGAGGCGGTCCGAGATCATGTCGACGCAGCGGTGGAACTCCGCGCCGGTCCGGTCGAGCTTGTTGACGAAGCAGATACGGGGCACGCCGTAACGGTCGGCCTGGCGCCACACCGTCTCGGACTGGGGCTCCACACCCGCCACACCGTCGAACACGGTGACCGCGCCGTCGAGGACGCGGAGCGAACGCTCCACCTCGACCGTGAAGTCCACGTGCCCGGGGGTGTCAATGATGTTGATGGTGTGGTCGACGTCCTCGAGCGGCCAGTGGCAGGTGGTCGCGGCGGACGTGATCGTGATGCCGCGCTCCTGCTCCTGCTCCATCCAGTCCATCGTGGCAGCGCCGTCGTGGACCTCACCGATCTTGTAGCTCACACCGGTGTAGAACAGGATGCGCTCGGTGGTCGTCGTCTTGCCCGCGTCGATGTGGGCCATGATCCCGATGTTGCGGACCTTGGCCAGGTCAAGCGAAGTGGTGGCCATGAGGCTCAATCTTCTCTCGGTCTCGATGGGGGTAGCGACTACCAGCGGTAGTGCGCGAAGGCCTTGTTGGACTCGGCCATCTTGTGCGTGTCCTCACGCTTCTTGACCGAGGCGCCGAGACCGTTGGAGGCGTCGAGCAGCTCGTTCATGAGGCGTTCGGTCATGGTCTTCTCGCGGCGGGCGCGGGAGTACCCGACGACCCAGCGGAGTGCGAGGGTGGCGGCGCGACCGGGCTTGACCTCGATCGGCACCTGGTAGGTGGCGCCACCGACACGGCGGGACTTGACCTCAAGCGTCGGCTTGACGTTCTCAAGCGCGCGCTTCAGCGTGATGACCGGGTCGTTGCCGGTCTTCTCGCGGAGACCCTCCATGGCGCCGTACACGATCCGCTCGGCGGTGGAACGCTTGCCGTTGAGCAGGATCTTGTTGATCAGCGAGGTGACAAGAGGAGAACCGTAGACCGGGTCGATGATGACCGGGCGCTTCGGGGCGGGGCCCTTACGAGGCATTCTTACTTCTCCTTCTTGGCGCCGTAGCGGCTGCGGGCCTGCTTGCGGTTCTTGACACCCTGGGTGTCGAGGGAGCCGCGGATGATCTTGTAACGAACACCAGGCAGGTCCTTCACACGGCCACCTCGCACGAGCACGATGGAGTGCTCCTGAAGGTTGTGTCCCTCACCCGGAATGTAGGCCGTGACCTCGATACCGGAGGTCAGACGCACACGCGCGACCTTCCGGAGGGCCGAGTTCGGCTTCTTCGGGGTGGTCGTGAACACACGCGTGCAGACGCCCCGGCGCTGCGGGGAACCCTCGAGCGCGGGCGTCTTGTTCTTCTCGACCTTGTCCTGCCGGCCCTTGCGGACCAGCTGCTGGATCGTAGGCACTACTTCTCCGGTTTCTGTGTGCCGTCAGTACAACTAACCTGGAACGACTCCGACCCACGCGGTCGGGTGTGTCGAATGCTGCATGACCCCGCCGCAAGCGAGGAAAGCGCAGATTACGGTGGCCGATACTCGAACTCGCCATGCGGCTGAAGACACGCACAGGAGCCCAGGCACACCCCAGGCACAAGGTCTGAGCGTACCTACCTCATCGACTCCGGTCAAAACAAATGCCCTGGACCAGACACGCCGTACGCACCCCGCATGCCGGAGGGCGGCCACCCCCTGGGGGATGGCCGCCCTCCAGTGCTCTCACGCCTTACTGGTTGTACGGACCGTAGTCGTAGTCCTCCAGCGGGACGGCCTGGCCGGAGCCGGTGCCGAACGGCGAGTAGTCGATGTCGTCGTAGCCGACGGCCGAGTACATCGCGGCCTTGGCCTCCTCGGTCGGCTCGACCCGGATGTTGCGGTAGCGGGACAGACCCGTACCGGCCGGGATGAGCTTACCGATGATGACGTTCTCCTTGAGGCCGATCAGGGAGTCCGACTTGGCGTTGATCGCCGCGTCGGTGAGGACCCTGGTCGTCTCCTGGAAGGACGCCGCCGACAGCCACGACTCGGTGGCCAGCGAGGCCTTGGTGATACCCATGAGCTGCGGACGGCCGGAGGCCGGGTGGCCGCCCTCCGTCACCACTCGCCGGTTCTCGGTCTCGAACTTCGAGCGCTCCACCAGCTCGCCCGGCAGCAGCTCCGCGTCGCCGGACTCGATGATCGTCACCCGGCGCAGCATCTGCCGGATGATGATCTCGATGTGCTTGTCGTGGATCGACACACCCTGCGAGTTGTAGACCTTCTGGACCTCGCCGACCAGGTGGACCTGGACCGCGCGCTGACCGAGGATCCGCAGCACGTCGTGCGGGTTGGTGGCACCGACGGTGAGCTTCTGGCCCACCTCGACATGGTCGCCCTCCTCCACCAGCAGACGGGCGCGCTTCGAGATCGGGTACGCCGTCTCGTCGCTGCCGTCGTCCGGGGTGACGACCAGCTTCTTGGTCTTCTCCGTCTCCTCGATACGGACGCGGCCGGCCGCCTCCGAGATCGGGGCGACACCCTTGGGCGTACGGGCCTCGAACAGCTCGACCACACGGGGCAGACCCTGGGTGATGTCGTCACCGGCCACACCACCGGTGTGGAAGGTACGCATCGTGAGCTGGGTACCGGGCTCACCGATGGACTGGGCGGCGATGATGCCGACCGCCTCACCGATGTCGACCAGCTTGCCGGTGGCCAGCGAACGGCCGTAGCAGAAGGCACAGGTGCCGACCGCGGACTCACAGGTCAGGACCGAGCGGGTCTTGACCTCCTCGACCCCGGCGTTCACCAGCGCGTCGATCAGGACATCGCCCAGGTCGACATTGGCCGGCGCGATGACCTTGCCGTCGATGACGACGTCCTCGGCGAGCATCCGCGCGTACACGGACGTCTCGACGTCCTCCGTCTTGCGGAGGACCCCGTCGGCGCCCTTGACCGCGATCTTCAGCTTGAGGCCGCGGTCGGTGCCGCAGTCCTCCTCGCGGATGATCACGTCCTGCGAGACGTCCACCAGACGACGGGTCAGATAACCCGAGTCGGCGGTACGCAGGGCGGTGTCGGCCAGACCCTTACGGGCACCGTGCGTGGAGATGAAGTACTCCAGCACGGACAGGCCTTCACGGAAGGACGCCTTGATGGGACGCGGGATCGTCTCGTTCTTGGCGTTGGACACCAGACCACGCATACCGGCGATCTGACGCATCTGCATCATGTTTCCGCGCGCACCCGAGTTGACCATCATGAAGATGGGGTTGGTCTTCGGGAAGTTCGCGTTCATCGCCTCGGCGACCTCATTGGTCGCCTTGGTCCAGATCGTGATCAGTTCCTGGGTGCGCTCCTGCTTGGTGATCAGACCGCGCTCGTACTGCTTCTGGACCTTCTCGTCCTGCGCCTCGTAACCCTGGACGATCGCCTTCTTCGCCTCGGGCACGACCACGTCGGAGATGGCCACGGTGACACCGGAACGGGTCGCCCAGAAGAAGCCCGCCGCCTTCAGGTTGTCGAGCGTCGCCGCCACGATGACCTTGGGGTAGCGCTCGGCCAGATCGTTGACGATCTCGGAGAGCTGCTTCTTGCCCACCGAGTAGTCGACGAACGGGTAGTCCTCGGGCAGCAGCTCGTTGAAGAGCGCGCGGCCCAGGGTCGTACGCAGCCGGAAGCTGTCGCCCTGCTGGTACGTCTCGGCGTCCTCGCCGTCCGCGGGCACCGGCGGGGTCCAGCCGCGCGGCGGGATGGTGCCCACCGGGAAGCGGATGTCGACCTTCGCCTGGAGCGACAGCTCACGGTTGTCGAACGCCATGGTGGCCTCGGCGCTGGAGCCGAAGGACCGGCCCTCGCCCTTGACCTCGCGCTCCTCCTCGTCCGTGGTGAGGAAGAAGAGACCGAGCACCATGTCCTGGGTGGGCATGGTGACCGGACGGCCGTCGGCCGGCTTGAGGATGTTGTTCGAGGACAGCATCAGGATGCGGGCCTCGGCCTGCGCCTCCGCGGAGAGCGGCAGGTGGACGGCCATCTGGTCACCGTCGAAGTCCGCGTTGAACGCGGTGCAGACGAGCGGGTGGATCTGGATGGCCTTGCCCTCGACGAGCTGCGGCTCGAAGGCCTGGATACCGAGGCGGTGCAGGGTCGGCGCACGGTTCAGCAGCACCGGGTGCTCGGCGATGACCTCTTCGAGCACGTCGTACACGACCGTACGGCCGCGCTCGACCATGCGCTTCGCCGACTTGATGTTCTGCGCGTGGTTCAGGTCGACCAGACGCTTCATCACGAACGGCTTGAACAGCTCCAGCGCCATGGCCTTCGGCAGCCCGCACTGGTGCAGCTTGAGCTGCGGGCCGACGACGATCACGGAACGGGCCGAGTAGTCGACGCGCTTGCCCAGCAGGTTCTGGCGGAACCGGCCCTGCTTGCCCTTGAGCATGTCGCTCAGGGACTTCAGCGGGCGGTTGCCGGGACCGGTCACCGGACGGCCGCGGCGGCCGTTGTCGAACAGCGCGTCGACGGCCTCCTGGAGCATGCGCTTCTCGTTGTTCACGATGATCTCGGGGGCACCGAGGTCGAGAAGCCGCTTCAGGCGGTTGTTACGGTTGATCACCCTGCGGTACAGGTCGTTCAGGTCGGAGGTCGCGAAGCGGCCACCGTCGAGCTGCACCATCGGACGCAGGTCCGGCGGGATCACCGGGACGCAGTCCAGCACCATGCCCTTGGGGCTGTTGCTGGTCTGCAGGAACGCGGAGACGACCTTGAGGCGCTTGAGCGCCCGGGTCTTCTTCTGGCCCTTGCCGGTACGGATGATCTCGCGGAGGCGCTCGGCCTCCTCCTCCAGGTCGAAGGACTCCAGGCGCTTCTGGAGCGCGGCGGCGCCCATCGAGCCGTCGAAGTACGTGCCGAAGCGGTCACGCAGCTCGCGGTAGAGCAGCTCGTCGCCCTCCAGGTCCTGGACCTTGAGGTTCTTGAAGCGGTTCCACACCTCGTCGAGACGGTCGATCTCGCGCTGCGCGCGGTCGCGGAGCTGCTTCATCTCGCGCTCGGCGCCCTCGCGCACCTTGCGGCGCACATCGGCCTTGGCGCCCTCGGCCTCCAGCTCGGCCAGGTCGGTCTCGAGCTTCTTGGCGCGGGCTTCCAGGTCGGCGTCGCGGCGGTTCTCGACCTGCTGGCGCTCGACGGAGACATGCGCCTCCAGCGAGGGCAGGTCGCGCGTACGGCGCTCCTCGTCCACGAACGTGATCATGTACGCGGCGAAGTAGATGACCTTCTCCAGGTCCTTCGGCGCGAGGTCGAGCAGGTACCCCAGGCGCGACGGGACGCCCTTGAAGTACCAGATGTGGGTGACGGGCGCGGCCAGCTCAATGTGGCCCATCCGCTCACGGCGCACCTTGGCGCGCGTGACCTCCACGCCACAGCGCTCACAGATGATGCCCTTGAAGCGGACGCGCTTGTACTTGCCGCAGTAGCACTCCCAGTCCCGGGTGGGGCCGAAGATCTTCTCGCAGAAGAGTCCGTCCTTCTCGGGCTTGAGGGTGCGGTAGTTGATGGTCTCCGGCTTCTTCACTTCGCCGTGCGACCAGGTCCGGATGTCGTCCGCGGTGGCGAGGCCGATCCGCAGCTCGTCGAAGAAGTTGACGTCGAGCACTTGTCGTCAATCCCTCTTTCGGGGGTTCGAGCCCCCTCGCGTCAGCGAGAAATATGGGGCACTTCAGCAATGGTCTGATCGGGTCCGGGGAGAGCCGGCCGGATACGGGATCCGGCCGGCCAACCCGTCAGACCTCTTCGACGCTGCTCGGCTCGCGCCGGGACAGGTCGATACCGAGCTCCTCCGCCGCGCGGAAGACGTCCTCGTCCGTGTCGCGCATCTCGATGGACATACCGTCCGAGGACAGCACCTCCACATTGAGGCAGAGCGACTGCATTTCCTTGATGAGCACCTTGAAGGACTCGGGAATACCGGGCTCGGGGATGTTCTCGCCCTTGACGATGGCCTCGTAGACCTTCACGCGGCCGGTCACGTCGTCCGACTTGATCGTCAGCAGCTCCTGGAGGGCGTACGCGGCGCCATAAGCCTCCAGCGCCCACACCTCCATCTCTCCGAAGCGCTGACCGCCGAACTGGGCCTTACCACCCAGCGGCTGCTGGGTGATCATCGAGTACGGGCCGGTCGACCGCGCGTGCAGCTTGTCATCGACCAGGTGGTGGAGCTTGAGGATGTACATGTACCCGACCGAGATCGGGTCCGGGAACGGCTCACCGGAGCGGCCGTCGAACAGGTGCGCCTTGCCGGACGGCTGCACCATCCGGTTGCCGTCGCGGTTGGGGATCGTGGCCTCGAAGAGACCGGAGATCTCGTCCTCGCGGGCGCCGTCGAACACCGGGGTGGCGACATTGGTGCCGGGGGCGACATCGTCGGCGCCGATGGCCTTGAGCCGCTCCATCCACTCCTCGCTGCCCTCGACCTTCCAGCCCTGGCTGGCGAGCCAGCCGAGGTGGATTTCGAGGACCTGCCCCGGGTTCATACGGGACGGCACGCCCAGCGGGTTGAGGATGATGTCGACCGGGGTGCCGTCCTCCAGGAACGGCATGTCCTCGATCGGCAGGATCTTCGAGATGACGCCCTTGTTGCCGTGGCGTCCGGCGAGCTTGTCGCCGTCGGTGATCTTGCGCTTCTGAGCGACGTACACCCGCACGAGCTGGTTCACGCCCGGCGGCAGTTCGTCGCCCTCCTCGCGGTCGAAGACCCGTACGCCGATGACCTTGCCGGTCTCGCCGTGCGGCACCTTCAGCGAGGTGTCACGGACCTCACGGGCCTTCTCACCGAAGATCGCGCGGAGCAGCCGCTCCTCCGGGGTCAGCTCCGTCTCGCCCTTGGGCGTGACCTTGCCGACCAGGATGTCCCCGGCGACGACCTCGGCACCGATCCGGATGATGCCGCGCTCGTCGAGGTCCGCGAGGACCTCCTCGGAGACGTTCGGGATGTCCCGGGTGATCTCCTCGGGGCCGAGCTTGGTGTCCCGGGCGTCGACCTCGTGCTCCTCGATGTGGATCGAGGAGAGGACGTCGTCCTGGACCAGCCGCTGGCTGAGGATGATCGCGTCTTCGTAGTTGTGGCCCTCCCACGGCATGAACGCCACGAGGAGGTTCTTGCCGAGCGCCATCTCGCCGAGCTGGGTGGCCGGACCGTCCGCCAGCACCTGGCTCTCGACGACCCGGTCGCCCTCGTTGACGACGACTTTCTGGTTGACCGAGGTGCCCTGGTTGGAGCGGGAGAACTTGGCGATGCGGTACGTGGTGTACGTGCCGTCGTCGTTGGCCACCGTGATGTAGTCCGCGGAGACCTCCTGGACCACACCCTCCTTCTCCGCCTTGATGACGTCCCCGGCGTCGACCGCGCAGCGGTACTCCATGCCGGTGCCGACGAGCGGGGCCTCGGAGGTGATCAGGGGCACGGCCTGACGCATCATGTTCGCGCCCATGAGGGCACGGTTGGCGTCGTCGTGCTCCAGGAACGGGATCATGGCGGTCGCGACCGACACCATCTGGCGCGGCGAGACATCCATGTAGTCGACGTCGTTGCCGGGAACGTAGTCGACCTCGCCGCCACGGCGGCGGACCAGGACCCGGGGCTCGGTGAAGCGGAGATCCTCGGACAGGGTCGCGTTCGCCTGGGCGATGACGAACCTGTCCTCCTCGTCGGCGGTCAGGTAGTCCACCTCGTCGGTGACCTGGCCGTCGGTGACCTTGCGGTACGGGGTCTCGACGAAACCGAACGCGTTGACCCGGCCATACGAGGCGAGCGAGCCGATCAGACCGATGTTCGGGCCTTCGGGGGTCTCGATCGGGCACATGCGGCCGTAGTGCGACGGGTGCACGTCGCGGACCTCGAAGCCGGCCCGCTCACGGGAGAGACCACCCGGGCCAAGAGCCGACAGACGGCGCTTGTGGGTGAGACCCGACAGCGGGTTGTTCTGGTCCATGAACTGCGAGAGCTGGCTCGTGCCGAAGAACTCCTTGATGGAGGCGACGACCGGCCGGATGTTGATCAGTGTCTGCGGCGTGATCGCCTCGACATCCTGGGTCGTCATGCGCTCGCGCACGACGCGCTCCATCCTCGCCAGACCCGTACGGACCTGGTTCTGGATCAGCTCGCCGACGTTGCGCAGACGGCGGTTGCCGAAGTGGTCGATGTCGTCGGTCTCGACCACGATCGTCGAGCCGTTCTCCCCGACCGTCTCGGTCTCACCGGCGTGCAGCTTGACCAGGTACTTGATGGTCGCGATGACATCGTCGGTGGTGAGCACGCCGGCGTCCAGCGGCTCGTCCGCGCCGAGCTTCTTGTTCACCTTGTACCGGCCGACCTTGGCGAGGTCGTACCGCTTCGGGTTGAAGTAGAGGTTCTCCAGCAGCGTCTGGGCGGCCTCACGCGTCGGGGGCTCGCCCGGGCGCAGCTTGCGGTAGATGTCGAGCAGCGCGTCGTCCTGGCCCTGGGTGTGGTCCTTCTCCAGGGTGGCGCGCATCGACTCGTACTCGCCGAACTCGTCCAGGATCTGCTCGGTCGTCCAGCCGAGAGCCTTGAGGAGGACGGTCACGGACTGCTTGCGCTTGCGGTCGATACGGACACCGACCATGTCGCGCTTGTCGATCTCCATCTCCAGCCAGGCACCCCGGGACGGGATGATCTTGGCGGAGTAGATGTCCTTGTCGGACGTCTTGTCGATCGACGAGTCGAAGTAGACACCCGGCGAGCGGACGAGCTGCGACACCACGACACGCTCGGTGCCGTTGATGACGAAGGTGCCCTTGTTGGTCATGAGCGGGAAGTCGCCCATGAAGACCGTCTGGGACTTGATCTCGCCGGTCTCGTTGTTGGTGAACTCGGCGGTGACGAAGAGCGGGGCGGCGAAGGTGAAGTCGCGCTCCTTGCACTCGTCGATCGAGTTCTTGGAGGGCTCGAAGCGGTGGTCGCGGAAGGTCAGCGACATCGACCCGGAGAAGTCCTCGATCGGGGAGATCTCCTCGAAGATCTCCTCCAGACCGGACTTCCTGGGGACGTCCTGCCCGTTCTCGAGAGCCGCCTCGACACGAGCCTTCCAAGCGGCATTGCCGAGCAGCCAGTCAAAGCTCTCGGTCTGCAGCGCAAGGAGGTTCGGAACCTCGAGGGGCTCCTTGATCTTTGCAAAGGAGATGCGCAGCGGGGCGGTGCTGGCGCCGTTGTTCGTATTCGCGGTCGAGGCGTTGCGCGAGGCGGCCAAGAGGGGGTCCTTCCGAGGGCTCGGACTCACTACGCGCGTACCGGTCCCAAGCTGCGCACGGAGGCAGAAAGCCCAGTTCAGGGCCTTTCAACCACCGATGCTCATACGAGGGGGTGCCCCTGGTGACGGGCAGGGAGCAGCTAACAGGCAGCGCAAAGGGTCAGTGTAGCCACTTGGCACACTGATGTCCAGACCGGGTTTTCCGACACCCTCGTTGTTCTCAACACCCTTGTCTCAACCGCTGAAGCCTTCGCGCCGTAGGCGCACATCGATACTGCCCTCTTCGTCGTCGATCCATGCCTCGGATCCGGATCGATTGTGCCGACGCGTTCCTGAGAATTGCGCGCTGCGTGCGGTTCGTCAAGGCCCCCCACCCCCTGCGGAGCGTTACCGGGCGTACGTGAGAACGGCGATGATCACGATACTCGCCGCCGCCGGAAGAGCAAGGCAGCCCCCACGTGAACGCGGAAGGGCGACCACCCGACTGGGTGATCGCCCTGCGCGTCAACATCGCGCCTCAGGGGCGCCGAGACTGCCTCCGTACGCCCTGGGGGCGGGCGGTGGCGGACTCGTAAGGGGTTACTTGACCTCGACGGAGGCGCCGGCGCCCTTGAGGGACTCGGCGGCCTTCTCGGCGGCCTCCTTGGCGACCTTCTCCAGGACGGGCTTCGGGGCGCCGTCCACGAGGTCCTTGGCCTCCTTCAGACCCAGGGAGGTCAGCTCGCGCACGACCTTGATGACCTGGATCTTCTTCTCGCCCGCACCGGTGAGGATGACGTCGAACTCGTCCTGCTCCTCGACGGCCTCGGCCGGAACACCGGGGACACCGGCGACCGGGGCGGCGACCGCGGCGGCGGCGGTGACGTCGAACTTCTCCTCGAACGCCTTCACGAACGCGGAGAGCTCGATGAGGGTCATGTCCTCGAACTGCGCGAGCAGGTCTTCCTGGCTGAGCTTCGCCATGATGGCGGTCCTTCCACTATGTCGGCTGGTGCCGTACGTACAGTTCCGCGGGCGTACCGGCCCGCTCCGACCGAACGAGCGTGATTACTCGGAGTCGGCCTCGACGGGAGCCGGCGTACCGGCACCGTCCTGCTCTTCCTTCTTGACACGAAGCGCTTCCGCGGTGCGGACGAACTTCGACGGAAGCGCCTGGAAGAGGGAGGCAGCCTGGGACTGCTTGCCCTTCATGGCACCCGCCAGCTTGGAGAGCAGAACCTCGCGGGACTCGAGGTCCGCGAGCTGCTTGATCTCATCGGCGCTGAGCGCCTTGCCGTCAAGGACGCCGCCCTTGATGATGAGATTCGGGTTGTCCTTGGCGAAGTCACGAAGACCCTTCGCCGACTCCACCGGGTCACCGGTGACGAAGGCAACCGCCGTCGGACCCGCGAACAGGTCGTCCAGCGTGCTGATCCCGGCCTCGTTGGCCGCGATCTTGGTCAGCGTGTTCTTCACCACGGCGTACTGGGCGTTCTCACCGAGAGAACGGCGCAGCTCCTTGAGCTGCGCCACGGTGAGACCCCGGTACTCGGTCAGCACGGCGGCGTTCGAGCTGCGGAACTTGTCCGTCAGCTCCGCCACCGCGGCAGCCTTGTCGGGCCTTGCCATGAGCGTCGGCCTCCTTCCGGGTGATGAGGACCGCTCGGAAGGGGCTGGGCACAACGAAACGCCCCGGCGCAGGCGCACGGGGCGTAGCTCGACCGAATGGAATCCGGGAGCTCTCCACAGTCACCTGCGCAGGTCGTCCGCGGCTAGCGGATCCTTCGGCCACCGCGCCCTCGTACGAGCACACGGCAACGACCAGCGGTCTTTGGCTTCCTGGTGAGAGTACGTGAGCGGGGTATCACAAGCAAATCCGTCACGGACCTGCGGTCAGGTCCGTGACGGACCTGAGGTCAGGCGCCCGGGCCCCCGTCGGCGCCCTGCCCCACGGCCGCGAGATCCCCCAGCATCTTGAAGACATCGGCGGTCTGCCCGGCGGGCGGGGCCTGTACGTCGGTCTTCACTCCGTAGTCGGTGTAGCTCGCGGTCACACGCACCGTGCCCTCCGGGGTGTCCATGCCGATGTCCATCTTCACCGGGTAGCTGTCGGCGTTCACCCAGACCTCGGTGTCGTACGCCTTGAGACCGGACTTCTTCATCGCGGCGAGGAGATCCGTCCGCTCCTTCGCGCTGAGGACGGCGAGCGACTTGTTGGACTTGAGCATCTCCTCCAGCGTGAGCCGGCCCTTGTAGTGCTCGGTCGGGATCCCGCCGATCTTCTCGCTGCCGACGTGCTTGAGGCTCGGGGATTCGAGCAGGATGCCCAGTTGCTGCGCCGGGTCCTGGTTCATGTTCTCCAGGCCACCGGCCATCGCCTCGGCGGCCTTCGCGTCACCCGAGGCCTTGGCTATCGCGGCGAAGTCGAGCTTCATCCAGCGCTTGCCGTCCATCTCCTTGGCGCTGGCGGCACCCATGTCCATGTACATGACGTTGTTGATCCACACCATACGGACCTGCTCGGGCCCCTCGGGGTCGGACGCCAGCGCCGTCCCCGACATGGTCACATCCATCACGGTCGGGCCCCAGCCCATCACGCCGGACATCTCGATCGTCCCGGCGTCAGGTCCGGTCCCCGGCGTCTCCATCGTCATGGTGACCCTGGCGGACTTGGCCTCGGCCGTCTTCTTGTAGGCGGCGGCGATCACCTCGGTCGCGGGCGCGGCCTGTGCCTTCACGGCGCCGGTCGTCGCCTTCCCGCCGCCCGCGGCGCTCCCCTCGCTCTGACAGCCGGCGACAGCCACCATCACGGCCACCGCCGTCACCGCCACACCGGCGCGCACCCTTGTCGACTTGCTCATTCCCCACCCCAAGTGTTGTCCCGGGCCACCGGTTCGGTCCGGTTTCCCCTGCCAGCACGCTAACCCACGCCTCTGACAGCTCACACAAATTAATCTCGCAGCTCACACGGCGGAGAGCCGGTCCGCGCGCCTCTGCCGAGGTGCGCGGACCGGCTCTTGCCACGCATACGCGTGCCCCGGGGCTGCCGTCAGTGTCAGACGGCGGCCGGGTCCTCCTCGACGAGGAGGTTACGGGTGCGGTTGGCGTCCAGCGGGATGCCGGGGCCCATCGTCGTGGTGAGGGTCGCCTTCTTGATGTAGCGGCCCTTCGCGGCGGACGGCTTCAGACGGAGGATCTCCTCCAGCGCCGCGGCGTAGTTCTCGACCAGCTTCGTCTCGTCGAAGGAGACCTTGCCGATGATGAAGTGCAGGTTCGAGTGCTTGTCGACGCGGAACTCGATCTTGCCGCCCTTGATGTCGGTCACGGCCTTGGTGACATCAGGGGTGACCGTGCCGGTCTTCGGGTTCGGCATCAGACCACGCGGGCCGAGGACACGGCCGAGACGGCCGACCTTGCCCATGAGGTCCGGGGTGGCGACGACGGCGTCGAAGTCCAGACGGCCCTTCGAGACCTCGTCGATCAGTTCGTCGGCGCCGACGATGTCGGCGCCCGCGGCGCGCGCTGCCTCGGCACGGTCACCGGTCGCGAAGACCAGGACCCGGGCGGTCTTGCCGGTGCCGTGCGGAAGGTTCACGGTGCCACGGACCATCTGGTCGGCCTTGCGCGGGTCGACGCCCAGCCGCATGGCCACCTCGACGGTGCCGTCGAACTTGGTGGTGGTGGTGTCCTTGGCGAGACGGACGGCTTCGAGCGGGGCGTAGCTGCGCTCCCGGTCGATCTTGGCGTCCGCGCCGCGGAGAGCCTTGCTGCGCTTCACTTCTTCTCCTGGTGGTTCTTCATACAAGGGTGGAGGGTGTGGTCCGGGCCGCGCAGGGCCCTGCCACGGGGCGTGACCGGTGGGGTCAGCCCTCGACCGTGATGCCCATGGAACGGGCGGTGCCGGCGATGATCTTCTCGGCGGCGTCCAGGTCGTTCGCGTTCAGGTCGGGCATCTTGGTCGTGGCGATGTCGCGCACCTGGTCGCGGGTGAGCTTCGCGACCTTCTTGACGTGCGGCTCGCCGGAGCCCTTGTCCACACCCGCGGCCTTGAGGATCAGCTTGGCGGCCGGCGGGGTCTTGGTGACGAAGGTGAAGGAACGGTCCTCGTAGACCGTGATCTCCACCGGCACGACCATGCCACGCTGCGACTCGGTCGCGGCGTTGTAGGCCTTGCAGAACTCCATGATGTTGACGCCGTGCTGGCCCAGCGCGGGGCCGACCGGCGGAGCCGGGTTGGCCGCGCCGGCGCTGATCTGGAGCTTGATAAGCCCCGTGACCTTCTTCTTCTTGGGAGGCATGTGCTCTCTCCGGGTCCTAGTGAGAGTTTTCAGCCGGCCATCCGGTCATCCGGTTGGAGGCATACCGCACAACGATAACGGGTATAGGTGCGCGGCTAAAAACCGACAGGTCAGACATCTGCGGAAGCCTGTCTGACCTGGTCGGAAGCTGTGGTTCCAGAAAGCGAGAGGGCCGTCCCGGCGGGCGCGCGGCGCCCGGCCGGTCCCGTGCTCAGTTCTTCTGGATCTGGTCGAAGCTCAGCTCGACCGGGGTCTCGCGGCCGAAGATCTCGACCAGGCCCTTGACCTTCTTCGAGTCGGCATTGATCTCGTTGATGGTCGCCTGGAGCGTGGCGAACGGGCCGTCCGTGACGGTGACCGAGTCGCCGACCTCGAAGTCCAGCACCTGGACCTCGACCTTGCGGGCCGGCATCGGCTTGCCCTCGGCCTCGGCCGCCTCGCGGGCGGCCTTCTCCTCGGCCTCCGGCGCGAGCATCTTGACGATCTCGTCCAGGGTCAGCGGATACGGGTCGTACGCGTTGCCCACGAAGCCGGTGACGCCCGGGGTGTTGCGGACGACGCCCCAGGACTCGTTCGTCAGGTCCATGCGCACCAGGACATAGCCCGGGAGCTTGTTCTGGCGGACGTTCTTCCGCTCGCCGTTCTTGATCTGGACGATCTCTTCCTCGGGGACCTCGGCCTGGTAGATGAAGTCCTCGACGTTCAGCGAGACGGCGCGCTGCTCCAGGTTGGCCTTCACGCGCTTCTCGTAGCCCGCGTAGGTGTGGATCACGTACCACTCGCCGGGCAATCCGCGCAGTTCGTCGCGGAGCGCCGCGATCGGGTCGGCGGGCACATCGGCCGAAGGCTCGGCGTCCGTTCCGTCGGCCCCGGCCTCGTCGTCGGCGTCGTGCGCGTCCTCGGCGGAGTCGTCGTCCGCTCCGGTCTCGTCGTCCTCGACATGGACGGCGGCCTCTTCGGCCGGCTCGCCCGCGGCGACATCAGCGGCTTCGGCCTGGTCTGGCTCGACAGCGTCCGCCGCCTCGACGATGCCGGTTTCGTCCTCTCGGGACTCCTCCGACTCGCTGGCGTCGTTCAGTTTCGGGTCAGACACGGTGGCTGCTTCTTCCTGGCTCAATGGGTGGAACACGCGAAAGGGGCGCCGCGCCGGGCGCCCTCCGCGGGATCAGCCGAAGACGTACTTGATTGCTTGCTGGAAGCCATAGTCAATCACGGTCACCAGACCGATCATGATGACAACGAAGACAATCACCACTGTGGTGTACGTCGTCAGCTGATTGCGAGTCGGCCAGACGACCTTGCGCAGCTCGGCGACGATCTGACGGTAGAAGAGCGCGAGACGGCCCAGAGGACCCTTCTTTCCGCGCTTGCCACCCTTGCGTGGCTTCTTCGACTCCTCGGACTCATCGTCGGCATCAGGCTTGTCGATGGAGCCCACGGCGTCCGTCACGCTCTCTCACCTGATTCCCGGTCGTGGCCGTGCCGCGCCCGGGGGAGCCGCACGGCGATGCGTTGAATATACGTACATGCGCACACAGCCTAGGCGAAGGTGTGTGTAGCAGGGCCGGAGGGACTTGAACCCCCAACCGCTGGTTTTGGAGACCAGTGCTCTACCAATTGAGCTACGACCCTTTGTGTCAACCTCAACCTACCGCATCCGACCGGGTGCACGGAGTGCCTGGTACGGACCTGTCTGCCGAGAGCCAACGACGAGTGAGTGTACGTGGTCCCGGCGCCCGCGTCGAACAGCTTGCGCCGGATCCGTCGAGGACCGGTCCCCGACCGGTCCCGCGGGCAGCTCGTCGCCTGATGTGTCCATCATGGGAAACCTGTGTGCCGACGCGGTTTCGGGTCTGGGACCATGGCCGTATGAGCGCTGCAATCCCACCCACCGAGCGCCGGGTCTCCGCCCGAGTCGGCGCGATCTCCGAGTCCGCGACCCTCGCCGTGGACGCCAAGGCCAAGGCCCTCAAGGCCGCCGGGCGTCCGGTGATCGGCTTCGGCGCCGGCGAGCCCGACTTCCCGACGCCCGGCTATGTCGTCGACGCGGCGGTCGAGGCCTGCCGCAACCCCGCGTACCACCGCTACACCCCGGCCGGCGGGCTCCCCGCGCTGAAGGCCGCCATCGCCGAGAAGACGCTGCGCGACTCCGGCTATGAGATCGAGCCGTCCCAGGTCCTGGTGACCAACGGCGGCAAGCAGGCGATCTACGAAGCGTTCGCGGCCATACTGGACCCGGGCGACGAGGTCATCGTCCCGGCTCCGTACTGGACGACGTACCCCGAGTCGATCCGGCTGGCCGGCGGTGTCCCGGTAGAGGTCGTGGCCGACGAGACCACCGGCTACCGGGTCTCCGTCGAGCAGTTGGAGGCGGCCCGTACGGAGCGTACGAAGGTCGTCCTTTTCGTCTCGCCGTCGAACCCGACGGGCGCGGTCTACAGCCCCGCCGACACCGAGGCCATCGGCCGCTGGGCCGTCGAGCACGGGCTGTGGGTCATGACGGACGAGATCTACGAGCACCTCGTCTACGGGGACGCCGAGTTCACGTCGCTGCCCGCCGTCGTACCGGAGCTGCGCGACAAGTGCATCGTGGTCAACGGGGTGGCGAAGACCTACGCGATGACCGGCTGGCGGGTGGGGTGGGTCATCGGCCCCAAGGATGTCGTCAAGGCCGCGACCAACCTCCAGTCGCACGCCACGTCGAACGTGTCGAATGTCGCGCAGGCCGCGGCGATCGCGGCGGTCTCCGGCGATCTCACCGCCGTCGCCGAGATGCGTGATGCCTTCGACCGGCGCCGCCAGACGATCGTGCGCATGCTCAACGAGATCGACGGCGTGGTCTGTCCGCGGCCCGAGGGCGCCTTCTACGCGTACCCCTCGGTGAAGGGCCTGCTCGGCAAGGAGATCCGGGGCACGCGTCCGCGGACCACGGTCGAGCTGGCCGCGCTGATCCTGGAGGAGGTGGAGGTCGCGGTCGTACCCGGTGAGGCCTTCGGTACCCCCGGCTATCTGCGGCTTTCGTACGCGCTCGGCGACGAGGACCTGGTGGAGGGCATCGCCCGGATCCAGAAGCTGCTCTCCGAGGCCCAGGACTGACTTCGGCCAGGGCCGACATCAGGACCGACATCAGGACCGACGTCACGCGAACTTCGCGCGGACCAGCTCCGGGAAATTCGCGAAAGCTGTGCGAGAACGGGCTCCCGACAAGGACCGGGGGCCCGTTTTTGCGTTCGAGCAAGATCTCGATAGGGGAAAGAGGCTGTCGGCCGGCCCTCACGTGCGGCAGGATCCTGGAATGGAGAGCACCACCCGACCCCGCGATCTCGGTCGTCTGCCCAAGGCCCATCTGCATCTGCACTTCACCGGCTCGATGCGGCCCACGACCCTGCTGGAACTCGCCGAGAAATACGGCGTCCATCTCCCCGACGCGCTGACCAGCGGCGAACCGCCGCGGCTGCGTGCGACCGACGAGCGCGGCTGGTTCCGTTTCCAGCGGCTGTACGACATCGCCCGGTCCTGTCTGCGTACCCCTGAGGACATCCAGCGGCTGGTGCGCGAGGCCGCCGAGGAGGACGTACGGGACGGCTCCGGCTGGCTGGAGATCCAGGTCGACCCCACGTCGTACGCCCCCATGCTCGGCGGGCTGATCCCGGCTCTGGAGATCATCCTGGACGCCGTGGACACGGCCGCCCGGGAGACCGGTCTCGGGATGCGGGTGCTGGTCGCGGCGAACCGGATGAAGCATCCGCTGGAGGCCAGGACCCTGGCGCGGCTCGCCGTGCGGTACGCGGACCGTGGCGTCGTCGGCTTCGGTCTCTCCAACGACGAGCGGCGCGGCATGGCCAGGGACTTCGACCGGGCCTTCGCGATCGCCCGGCACGGTGGACTGCTGGCCGCGCCGCACGGCGGCGAGCTGACCGGGCCCGCGTCCGTACGGGACTGTCTGGACGATCTGCGCGCCGCCCGGATCGGGCACGGCGTCCGGGCGGCGGAGGACCCCCGGTTGCTGCGCAAGCTCGCGGAGCGGGAGGTGACCTGCGAGGTCTGCCCGTCGTCCAATGTGGCGCTGGGGGTGTACGAGAAGCCGGAGGACGTGCCGCTGCGGACGCTGTTCGAGGCCGGGGTGCCGATGGCGCTCGGCGCGGACGACCCGCTGCTGTTCGGCTCCCGGCTGGCGGCCCAGTACGAACTGGCCCGCGCGCACCACGGGTTCAGCGACAACGAACTGGCGGAGCTGGCACGGCAGTCGGTACGGGGCTCGGCGGCGCCGCCGGAGGTACGGGAGAAGCTGCTGGCGGGGATCGACGCCTGGCTCACGGACGAACCCGCGGGGTCCGACGCGTAACCGGTGCCGCGCCGCGCAATCGGTGTCGTCTGTCCGTGTCCTCTTCAGAGGGCCACGGTCTACTTCAGAGGCTCACCGTCTTCTTTAGAGGGCCACGGTCTTCTTTAGAGGGTCACGCCTACCGTCACCGGTTCGTTGACGAGCGTGATCCCGAAGGCCGCGTGGACCCCGGCCACCACTTCCCGGGCCAGCGTGAGCAGATCCTCGGTGGTCGCCCCGCCCCGGTTGGTGAGGGCGAGGGTGTGCTTGCTGGAGATACGGGCCGGGCCCGTGCCGTACCCCTTGGTGAAGCCGGCCTTGTCGATCAGCCAGGCGGCGGAGGTCTTCGTACGCCCCTCCCCCGCCGGGAACGCGGGCGGTGTCACCTCGGCGCCGAGAAGGGCTCTCGCGCGGCCGAGGAACTCGGCGTACTCCTCGTCGGCCAGGACCGGGTTGGTGAAGAAGGAGCCGGCCGACCAGGTGTCGTGGTCCTCCGGGTCCAGCACCATGCCCTTGCCCGCCCGCAGCTTCAGGACGGTGTCCCGGGCGACTGCGGCGGGGACACGGTCGCCGGGTTCGACACCGAGGGCGCGGGCCGTCTCGGCGTACTTGAGCGGGGCGGAGAGCCCGTCGGCGTCCTCCAGCGCGAAGCGGACCCGCAGGACCACATAGCGCTCGGGGTGCTCCTTGAAGCGGCTGTGACGGTACGAGAAGGCGCACTCGGCGCTGGTGAGCGTGACGGGGGCGCGCGTGGCGCGGTCGTAGGCGACGACCTCGGTGATGGTGCTGGACACTTCCTGGCCGTACGCCCCGACGTTCTGGATGGGGGTGGCACCGGCCGATCCGGGGATGCCCGCGAGGCACTCGACGCCGGCCAGGCCCGCTTCGACGGTACGGGCGACCGCGTCGCTCCAGATCTCGCCCGCGGCCAGCTCCAGTGCGGTGCCGTCGAGGGCGAAGCCCCGCGTGGCGATGCGCAGTGCGGTGCCCTCGAATCCGCGGTCCCCGATGACCAGATTGCTGCCGCCGCCGATGATCAGGAGCGGGGTGCCGGCCGCGTCGGCTTGCCGTACGACGTCGATGACCTCGTCGTCGGTGGTGGCCGTGACGAGGCGGGTCGCGGGGCCGCCGAGCCGGAAGGTGGTGAGGGGGGCGAGAGGCGCGTTGTGGAGTTCCTGCACGGGACAAGACTACGGGCCGTCGCAATCGCGGGTGCGATCGCAACGGCCCGTAGGCAGGGCGGTGTGGCGCGTCAGGCAGCGGCGGGCTCGTACTCCTCCACCCCCTTCGCCCCCTCCCCGGCCGGGGCCGTCCGCCGGGCGCGCCGCCCCGGGATGAGCAGGGCGGTCAGCGCCGCGAGCGCCACCGCCCCGGCGCCGATCCAGAGGGCCGGGACGGTGCCGTCGACGAACGCGTCGCCGGACTCGTATCCCCCTCGCGCCGCGAAGACCGCGCCGAGGACCGCGACCCCGAGCGCTCCGCCGACCTCGCGCAGGGCGTTGTTGGCGCCGGAGGCGATGCCCTGTTCCGCGGGGCGGACGCTGGACATGACCAGGCTGGCGGCCGGGGCGAAGTACATGCCCATGCCGATACCGCTGATGATCAGGGCCGGAAGCTGTGCCGAGTAGGCCACCCCCGGCTCGATGACCAGCGCGAACCAGCCGAGCCCGATGGCCTGGAGCGCCAGTCCCGCCGCCACGACGGGACGGCCGCCGATACGGTCGGAGACCACACCGGCGATCGGCGAGACGAGCAGGGGCATCGCCGTCCAGGGGAGCATCCGCAGACCGGCCTCGGTGGGCGAGTAGCCGAGAACGCCCTGGAGGAACTGGCTGAGCAGGAAGATCGAGCCGAACATGCCGAGGAACATCAGCAGGCTCGCCGCGTTGATCCCGGTGAAGGCACGGCTCGCGAAAAGGCGCATGGGGAGCATCGCGTCGGGGCGGCGCAGACCGTGGAACACGAAGGCCACGAGCAGCGCCGTCCCCGCGAACAGGCCGAGCAGCACGGTGTTGCTGGTCCAGCCCTCGGCGTTGGCGTTGACCAGGGCGTAGACGATGCCGAAGAGACCGGTGCTGATCAGGATGGTGCCGGGCATGTCGAGCCGGGCGCCGGGGCCGTGCGATTCCTTGAGGCGCAGCCGGGCGAGCGGCAGCAGGGCCAGGCCTATCGGCACGTTCAGCCAGAAGATCCAGTCCCAGGAGAGATGCTCGGTGAGGCTTCCGCCGACGAGCGGGCCACTGGCGACGGCGAGGCCGGTGATGGCTCCGAAGATCCCGAGGGCCGCGCCGCGCCGTTCCGCGGGTACGGCGGCGGTGAGGAGGGTGAGCGCCAGCGGCATCATGATCGCCGCGCCGACGCCCTGGACGGCACGCGCGGCGATCAGCGCGTCGATTCCGGGCGAGAGGGCTGCGGCGGCGGAGGCGCCGGTGAAGATCGTCAGGCCGGTGAGGAAGAGCCTGCGGCGGCCGAACCGGTCACCGAGGGACGCACCGAACATGAGGAGCACCGCAAAGGTGAGCGTGTACGCGTTGACCGTCCACTCCAGGTCCTCCAGCGCGCCGCCGAGGTCCTCGCGGATGGAGGGCAGGGCCGTGGTGACGACGAGGTTGTCCAGGGCGGCCATGAAGCTGGCGGCACCGGTGACGACAAGGGCCCAGGCGGCGGAGCCGCGGGCTGCTGACTGGGGCATGGCTCTCCCTTTCGGGTTAGTTATTGATTACTAATTTTTTGGGGCAGAAGACTTCTGGGGCAGAAGAACGGGGCGTGCGCGGGCAGGGCCGCGCACGGGCGAGTGAGCGCGGTTCAGCCGTCTGCCGGCCGCTCCGGGTCCACCGGGCGTGCCGAAGGGAAGAACCCGGACCAGACACGGTCCTGAGACGGAAAGCCCAGCGAGACAAGGGTGTTGATCAGCATCCCGTAGGCCAGGAAGTCGGTGGTCGTGTCGACGTCGGCCCCGAGCGCGAGATGGACCATGTCCCAGAGCTCCATCCAGCCGGCCCGTACGGAATCGCCGAAGGCGTGGTCGCCCGCGGCCTCGGCTGCCGCCACCGCGACATACATCTGCATCTGCATGTGCAGCTTTTCCGGGTCCTCGGAGATGAGCTGCTGGTAGGCGGTGGCCATGGAGTGGAGGGCCTCCTCGCCCTCCAGCCCCTCGGACGCCTGCCGGAGGACGCGAGTGGTGTCCGCGAGACTGCGCTGGGCGGCGCCGAGGAAGATGGCCTCTTTGTTGGGGAAGAGCCGGAAGAGGTACGGCTGCGAGACACCGACCCGGCGGGCGATCGCCTCCGTGGAGGTGCCGTTGTACCCGGCGCGGGCGAACTCGGTGATCGCCGCGCGGACGACGCTCTCGCGCCGCTCTTCTGCGCTCATCCTGACCATACGAGAAAGTTATTGAGTACTTACTAACTCTGTCAACCCTCGGTATGGGCGAGGTCCCGGCGTAAGGGGCGCCCGTAATGGCCGGCGCCCCTTACCTACGCGCTGTGATCCTGACGTACGTGGTGTGGTTTTTGCTGCGTACGCGGCGTGATGCCCACCTGCGTGATGTGGGCCCACCTGCGTCGACCTGGTGGCGCCGGTCAGGCCAGCCGTACGACCGCGCGGGACATGCCCAGCACCTTCTGGCCCGCGCTCATGGCCGTCAGGTCCACTCGTACCCTGCCGTCGTCCAGCTTGGCCGCGACCTTGGCGCTGACCTCGACCAGCGCGCCCTTGTCGTCATTGGGCACCACGACGGGCTTGGTGAAGCGGACACCGTACTCGACGACGGCCCCCGGGTCGCCGACCCAGTCGGTCACCACCCGGATCGCCTCGGCCATGGTGAACATGCCGTGCGCGATGACGTCCGGGAGACCGACCTCCTTCGCGAACTTCTCGTTCCAGTGGATCGGGTTGAAGTCCCCCGACGCACCCGCGTACCGCACCAGCGTCGCCCGGGTGACGGGGAAGCTCTGCGCGGGCAGCTCCGTACCGACCTCGACCTCGTCGTAACCGATCTTCGCGGTCATCGGTCTCATGCCTCCCCGGCGGCCCGCGCCACCAGCTTCGTCCACGCGGTCACCACATGCTCGCCGGCCTCGTCGTGCACTTCGCCCCGTACGTCGATGATGTCGTTCCCGGCCAGGGACTTGATCGTCTCGATGGTCGAGGTGACGGACAGCCGGTCCCCCGCCCGTACGGGACGGGTGTACGCGAACTTCTGGTCGCCGTGCACCACCCGGCTGTAGTCAAGGCCCAACTGCGGATCCGCGATGACATCGCCCGCCGCCTTGAAGGTGATCGCGAACACAAACGTCGGCGGGGCGATCAGGTCGCTGTAACCAAGCGCCTTGGCGGCCTCGGGGTCCGTGTACACCGGATTGGGATCGCGCACCGCCTCGGCGAACTCGCGGATCTTCTCCCGGCCGACCTCGTACGGCTCGGTGGGGGGATAGCTCCGCCCCACGAAGGACTGATCGAGCGCCATGGACTCGCTCCCTCCTGATGGATGTGACCACTACATAACGACACGGGGGCCGCCACAAACGACACGAGGCCGTCCCCCAATGGGGACGGCCTCGCAGACGAGCCTGATTCAGCGCGTTTCGCGGTGCGCGGTGTGCGAGTTGCAGCGCGGGCAATGCTTCTTCATCTCAAGACGGTCCGGGTTGTTGCGCCGGTTCTTCTTGGTGATGTAGTTCCGCTCCTTGCACTCCACGCAGGCCAGCGTGATCTTCGGGCGGACGTCGGTGGCAGCCACGTGAGTGCTCCTTGGACGGACAACGGATGAACAGATGAACGCAGAAAAGAGTAGCCGATCGAAGGACCGACCCCACAATCGGCTACTGTGTGTAGCGGTGACCGGACTTGAACCGGTGACACAGCGATTATGAGCCGCTTGCTCTACCGACTGAGCTACACCGCTGCGATGTTGGATCTCCTCGCCCGGACGGGCGAGGATCACCGAACATCTGAGCCCCAATACGGAATCGAACCGTAGACCTTCTCCTTACCATGGAGACGCTCTACCGACTGAGCTATTGGGGCGAGCGATGAAGACATTACACGGTCGATTGCCGTTCGCCCAAATCCGTTTCCCGGCCACTTTCCCGGCTCTGGCCCGGTCTCGCCGTCGTCTCGCCGCTGTGTCACCGCTGCTCCGGTGACGCTGTGTCCGCGGCCACGCAGCGGCCCGTCAGTGGCCCCCTCAACGGCCCCTCAGTGACCCCTCAGCCGCCCGTCGGTGGCTCCTCGGTGGCTCCTCGTTGATCCCTCCCGGCACTTCTCCGGACTCCTGTCCCAGGTGCCCCGACGGCCCCTGGACGCTCATGAGCCACCGGACGGGCGCGCCGGTACGACTATTGCGCTCCTCCTCGAAGCACGGCGGGGCCGCCCCTAGGCTCGACTCACGCTGCGCGGGCTCGCCGCGATGCCCGTACGCCCGAGCCCGCCCAGACAGTCCCGACCAGGAGCCCGATGCCCGACAGCCAGCCGCAGCCGCCCGGCGGCGCCACGGCCGATCCCGCCGCGCTGGTGCTCTGCGGCGCCCGTCTCACCGACGGCCGTACCGTCGACGTACGGCTCAGCGGGGGCCGGATCGAGGCGGTGGGCACGGCCGGCAGCCTCAGCGCGCAGGGCACCCGGGTGGATCTCGCCGGTTATCTGCTGCTCCCCGCCCCCGCGGAACCGCACGCCCACAGCGACACCGCGCTCACCGCGCCCGCCTGCGACGGCCCGGTGTCGTACGCCCCCGAGGACGTCCAGCGCCGCGCCACCGAGGCCACCCTGCTCCAGCTCGGGCACGGCGCGACCGCGCTGCGTTCGCATGTACGGATCGGGGACGCGCAGGAACTCGGCCGGATGGAGGCGGTCCTCCAGGCCCGGCGCTCGCTACGCGGCCTCGGCGATCTGACCGCCGTCGCGGTGCCGCGGCTGCTGACGGGGCTCGCGGGCGCCGACGGGCTCGCGATGCTGCGGGACGCGGTGAAGATGGGCGCGGGGGTGGTGGGCGGCTGCCCCGATCTCGACCCTGATCCGGCGGGTTATGTGGAGGCGGTGCTGGGGGTCGCCGCCGAGCACGGCTGTCCGGTCGATCTGCATACGGACGGTGACAATCCGGCGCGGCTCGCCCGGCTGGCGGCGATGGCGGGCGGCATGCGGCCCGGTGTGACACTCGGGCCGTGCGCGGGGCTGGCCCGGCTGCCGACCGAGGTGGCGGCCCGGTCGGCCGCCCAGTTGGCGGCGGCCGGGGTGACGGTGGTCTGTCTGCCGCAGGGAGGCTGCGGCGGTGTCGAACGCGGCGGTCCCGAGCAGCGGGGCGTCGCCCCCGTGTCCCTGCTGCGCGCGGCCGGGGTCCGGGTCACGGCGGGCAGCGGGGCGCTGCGGGACGTGTCGAATCCCGTGGGGCGCGGAGATCCGCTGGAGGCCGCGTATCTGCTGGCCTCGCAGTCCGGGATGCGGGCGGCGGACGCGTACGACGCGGTGAGCGGGGCGGCTCGGGCGGCGATGGGGCTGCCGGAGGTACGGGTGGAGGCGGGCTTTCCCGCGGAGCTGCTGGCGGTGCGCGGGGAGCGGATCGCGGACACGCTGTCGCTGGCGTACAGCAGGATCGTGATCCACCGGGGGCGGGTGGTGGCGCGGACGAGCGCGGTACGGGAGTACTGCGACACGGCGGCGACGGTCGCGCTGGAACTCCCGCGCCAGGGACGCTCCGACCCGGCGCACGGCGGTCCTTGACGGACGCGGGGACGGCGTCCCGTGGGGAGCGGGGGCGGGGTCTGCGCGGAGGCCGGCGGCAGGTTCGAGGTTCGGTGAGGGGCCGGTGGCAGGGTCCGTGAAGGAGCCGGCGGCAGGGTCTGTGCGAGGGCCGACGGCGGGGGTGGCGCGGCCCGGTCGCTCGGACGGTCATGACCATCCGGCGTACGGTCGTGTCCATGCGAATTGTGATCGCCGGAGGGCATGGTCAGATCGCGCTACGGCTGGAGCGGTTGCTCGCCGGGCGCGGAAACGAGGTCGCGGGGATCATCCGCGACCCGGATCAGGCGGAGGATCTGCGGACCGCGGGCGCCGAACCGGTCGTCCTGGACCTGGAGTCGGCCTCGGTCGAGGAGGTCGCCGCGGTCCTGGAGGGCGCGGACGGCGCGGTGTTCGCGGCGGGCGCGGGCAGCGGGAGCGGCGCGGCGCGCAAGGACACGGTGGACCGCGGCGCGGCGGTCCTCTTCGCGGACGCCGCGGAGCGTGCCGGCGTACGGCGCTATCTCCTCGTCTCCTCGATGGGCGCCGACCCGGATCACCGCGGGGACGCGGTCTTCGACGCGTATCTGCGCGCCAAGGGCAAGGCGGAGGTGTACGTACGGTCCAAGCCGGGCCTCGACTGGACGGTGCTGCGTCCGGGGATGCTGACGAACGACGCGGGCACGGGACTTGTCCTGCTGGCGGAGTCGGTGAAGCGGGGCGCGGTGCCCCGCGACGATGTGGCGGCGGTCCTCGCGGAACTCCTGGACACCCCGGCCACGACGGGCCTCACCCTGGAACTGACCAGCGGGCCGACCTCGGTGACGGAGGCCACGAAGACAGCCGCCCGCTGAGCCGGGGCCGAGCCGCAGGACGCCTTCCTCAACTCCCCGATCGGCCATGCCTGTTCGGCGCCGAGCGGGACCTGCGGGGCGCGGGCCATGACTCGGCCCGTGCAACACCGTCCATGGCCATAGCGCACAAAAATGGCCCCTGGCCTGCGTTTCCGCAGGTCAGGGGCCATCTCTTTTATCGCGTGGCGGCGCCAGGATTCGAACCTGGGTAGGCTAAGCCGACGGATTTACAGTCCGCTCCCATTGGCCACTCGGGCACACCGCCATGGGATGTCGCTGCCGACCGGGTGGGCCGCTGTGAGGCGGTGCTCCGTGGCAACGACGTAAACGATACCCGATGCCCAGGGGTGCTCCGCCACCGGATTGATCAGCGCTCCGGGCGGGTGCGGGTGACTAGGCTTTACGGCAGCGACCGGCGGTGTCCGGCCGCGCAGCGAGCATGCGACGAGCACCCGATGTGCACCCGGTGAGCATCCGGGCCGCACCGATACAAGGAGCCACAGGACATGGCCGACTCCAGTTTCGACATCGTCTCGAAGGTCGAGCGGCAGGAGGTCGACAACGCCCTCAACCAGGCCGCGAAGGAAATCTCTCAGCGTTACGACTTCAAGAACGTCGGAGCCTCCATCGGCTGGTCCGGCGAGAAGATCCTGATGGAGGCGAACTCGGAGGAGCGGGTCAACGCGATCCTCGATGTCTTCCAGTCGAAGCTGATCAAGCGCGGGATCTCCCTGAAGGCGCTGGACGCCGGCGAGCCCCAGCTCTCCGGCAAGGAGTACAAGATCTTCGCCTCGATCGAGGAGGGCATCTCCCAGGACAACGCCAAGAAGGTCGCGAAGATCATCCGCGACCAGGGCCCCAAGGGGGTCAAGGCCCAGGTGCAGGGCGACGAGCTGCGGGTCAGCTCGAAGAGCCGCGACGACCTCCAGACGGTGATCGCACTGCTGAAGGGCCAGGACTTCGACTTCGCCCTCCAGTTCGTGAACTACCGGTGACCATGTGATCCGACCCGCACGGTGGTGTCCGAATTCCGCCAGCTTCGCGGGCTCCGGAGGCAGAGACTCGTCACTGAGGCACCGAAGACCACGGTGCGAGGAGAGGAGCGGGTCATGGCTCTGACCGTGTACACGACGATCGGCAGTCCGCTGGGTGAACTGCTGCTGGTCGGCCGGGAGTCCGCCACCGCCAAGGGCGGTGTCGCGCTCGCCTCGGTCTCCCTGCCCGGGCAGAAGGGCGCGGCCGTCGTGCGGGACGGCTGGGTCCGGGCGCCCGAGGCTTTCGAGGAGATCGCCGGGCAGTTCAGGGCGTACTTCGACGGCACGCTGACGCGGTTCGATCTGGAGTACGCGGACGTCGGCACGGACTTCCAGCGGCGGGTCTGGCGGGCGCTGGACACCATTCCGTACGGCGAGACCGTGACGTACGGGCAGATCGCCGCGCGGGTCGGCTCCTCCGGGGCCGGGGTTCGGGCGGTGGGTACCGCCATCGGGCGGAATCCTCTGCTGGTCGTACGGCCGTGCCACCGCGTGATCGGCGCTGACGGAGCGCTGCGCGGGTACGCCGCCGGTCTGGAGCGCAAGGAGCGCCTCCTCGGCCTGGAGGGTGCTCTCGTGTCATGAGCGGAGAACTGTTCCCGAGGCCACGGGCGGTCATCGCGCCCGGGGCCGTGCATGTCCCCGACTGGCTGTCGGAGGAACGGCAGCGGGAGCTGGTGAGCGCCTGCCGCGAGTGGGCCCGCGGGCCGGTGCCGATCCGGCACACGGTGCTGCCGAGCGGCGGGGTCATGTCCGTACAGACCGTCTGCGTGGGCTGGCACTGGCAGCCGTACACGTACACCCGTACCGCCGGGGATGTGAACGGGGCCCGGGTCGCCGAGTTCCCCGACTGGCTCGTACAACTGGGGCGTGCCGCGGTCACCGAGGCGTACGGCGACCCGGCGGCCGGTGCGGCGTACACCCCGGACACCGCGCTGATCAACTTCTATGAGGGCGGCGCGAAGATGGGGATGCACCAGGACAAGGACGAGAAGTCCGGCGCGCCGGTGGTGTCCCTGAGCATCGGCGACCGTTGTGTCTTCCGCTTCGGCGGTACGGAGAACCGGGGGCGGCCGTACACCGATGTCGAACTCTCCTCCGGCGACCTCTTCGTCTTCGGAGGAGCGTCCCGCTTCGCCTACCACGGCGTGCCCAGGGTCTTCCCCGGTACGGCCGACCCGGCGACCGGCCTGCGCGGCGGACGGCTGAACATCACCCTGCGGGAGACGGGCCTCGGCTGAGGCCTTTCCTGCCGGGTCAGCGGGACCGGGAGTGGCCGAAGAGGAGCCTGTATATGACGAGCAGGACGAGCGCCCCGCCGATGGCGGCGCCCCACGTCGCACCGTCGTAGAAATCCGCGGATATGGGCCGGTCGAGCCACCGGGCCGAGATCCAGCCTCCGATGAAGGCGCCGGCGATACCGATGACCGTCGTGCCGATCAGCCCGCCGGGGTCGCGGCCGGGAAGCAAAATCTTGGCGACGGCTCCGGCGATCAGTCCGAGAATGATCCAGCCGAGAATGCTCATACGCTGAACCTGCCTTTCCTGCTGTTGCCCCTCAGGACGCCGGGGAAGCCGGGCGCGGTTGCGACACGGCCGCCGTGAACGGCGACGGTGGCCCGGCGCACGGCGTACCCAATACACTTCTGCCCCCGCGGGCGCGCAACAGTGGCGGACTTCTGTAACTGCTCGGTCTCGGTCATGAGTTCATGGTGGACCATGGCACGGACAGTCGGCCCGCCCTGTGGACAACTCCGCGCCGCCCGCCCCTGACCTGGGTCAGCGCGTCCCGAACCGCTGGTCGGTGGGCACGATTTCCTTGCCGAGCGGCATCAGCGAGATCGGGATCAGCTTGAAGTTGGCGAGGGCCAGCGGGATTCCGATGATGGACACGCAGAGCGCGATGCCCGTGAGGACATGGCCGAGGGCGAGCCACCAGCCCGCGAGAATCAGCCACAGCACATTGGCGACGCACGACGGCGCCCCGGCGCCGGGCCGCTCGACCGCGGTGTAGCCGAACGGCCACAGCGCGAAGAGTCCGATGCGGAAGGCGGCCACGCCGAACGGGATTCCGATGATCGTGACGCACAGCAGCACGCCCGCCAGCAGATATCCAAGGCACATCCAGAAGCCGCACAGGACGAGCCAAATGATGTTGAGGATTGTCTTCATGGTCGGCGACCTGCCATCTGTTCCAGTCGGGCGATGCGCTCCGCCATCGGCGGGTGCGTCGAGAACAGCTTCGCGAACCCCTGTCCCGGGCGGAAGGGATTCGCGATCATCATGTGGCTGGCGGTCTCGATGCGTGGCTCGGGCGGCAGCGGGAGCTGTCTCGTCCCCGCGTCCAGCTTCCGCAGCGCGCTCGCCAGGGCGAGCGGATCGCCGGTGATCTGCGCGCCCGAGGCATCCGCCTCGTACTCCCGGGACCGGCTCACCGCGAGCTGGATGACCGAGGCCGCAAGGGGTCCCAGGATCATGATCAGGAGAAACCCGACGATGCCGGGCCCGTCATCGTCGTCGGAACGGCCCACCGGGATGAGCCAGGCGAAATTGACCAGGAACATGACGACCGAGGCGAGGGCTCCCGCGACCGAGGAGATCAGGATGTCGCGGTTGTAGACATGGCTCAGTTCATGGCCGAGCACTCCACGCAGCTCGCGCTCGTCGAGTATCTGGAGGATCCCCTCCGTGCAGCAGACCGCGGCGTTACGGGGATTGCGGCCCGTGGCGAAGGCGTTGGGCGCCTGGGTCGGTGAGATGTACAGCCGCGGCATGGGCTGGCGGGCCGCGGTCGACAGCTCGCGGACGATGCGGTAGAGCTGCGGCGCCTCGAACTCGCTGACGGGGCGGGCGCGCATGGCGCGCAGCGACAGCTTGTCGCTGTTCCAGTAGGCGTACGCGTTGGTGCCGATGGCCACGACAAGCGCGACGATCAGGCCCGTACGGCCGAAGACGCTGCCGATCCCGATGATGAGTGCGGACAGTCCCCCGAGGAGTACGGCGGTCCTCAACCCATTGTGCCGGCGGTGCACGGTACGCCCTCCAGGTCGTGCGGCAGGGGAACCCTTTTCTGGTGCTTCTCCACTCTCCAGTGGACCCTTCCGTACTGGTCAACGCCAGGCGAGCGGTGCGGGTTCCCTTGCGCGCGCGGACCCGGGCGTACGCCGTCCGGGTGGTGCGGCACGGAGGAGAGCGGTGTGACGGGACGGGGTTCGTGGTCCCGGTGGTCTTCGGCTGGTCTCAGAACAGGCCGGTGGCGGCGAAGCGCAGCACCAGTTGGGGCGCTCCTGAGAGGGCGAGCGCTGCCACGGCGGTCAGGGCGATGGCCGCGGTGAGTGCTGCCGGGGCGGGGCGTATGACCAGTTCACCCGCCCCTGAGGGCTCGCCGGAGCCGTCACCTGTGGGAGTGCCCTCCGGGGCGCGGAAGAGGGCCGCGGTCCACTGGAGGTAGTAGTAGAGCGCGATCACCACATTGACCGCCATGACGACCGCCAGCCAGCCGAGCCCCGCGTCGACGGCCGTCGAGAAGACGGTGACCTTGGCGAACAGGCCGATGATGCCGGGCGGCAGCCCCGCCAGGCAGAGCAGGAAGAAGCCCATCGCGAGGGCGACGGCCGGTCGCTGGGAGGCGAGGCCCCGGTAGTCGGAGAGGCGGTTCAGCGGCTTCGTACGCGTCACCAGAACGACGACGGCGAAAGCACCCAGGTTGACGATGGCGTACATCAGGGCGTACGCGACGGTCGACCCGATCCGTGCCGTGTCCGCGTAGCCGGCGGCGGCGATCGGCACCAGGAGGTAGCCGGCCTGGCCGACGGACGACCAGGCGAGCAGCCGTACGGCGCCGCCCGCGCGCGTGGCCGACTGGCGCAGCGCCGCGGTGTTTCCGACGGTCATGGTGAGCGCGGCGAGCACCGCGAGGACCGGCCCCCAGACGTGCGCGTACGAGGGGAAACCGACGACGGTCACCAGGATGAGGCCCGAGAAGCCGACCGCCTTGCCGACGACGGAGAGATACGCGGCGATGGGCAGCGGCGCACCCACATAGGTGTCGGGGACCCAGAAGTGGAAGGGGGCCGCGGCCGTCTTGAAGGCGAATCCGACCAGGGTCAGGGCAACGCCCGCCGTGGCGAGGGTGACCAGTTGGGCGGGGACGCCGCCGTCCAGCCGGGCGGCGACCCGAGTGAGGTGGAGGCTGCCCGTCGCGGCGTACACGAAGCTGACGCCCAGGAGCATCACGGCCGTCGCCGTGACCGAGGAGAGGAAGAACTTCAGCGCGGCCTCGGAGGAGCGCCGGTCGCCGCGCCTCAGTCCCACCAGCGCGAAGGCGGGCAGGGAGGCGACTTCGAGTGCGACGACCAGGGTGGCGAGATCGCGCGAGGCGGGCAGCAGGGCCGCGCCGGCCGCGGAGGCGAGCAGCAGAAACCAGTACTCCCCCACGGGGAGTTCCCGGATACCGCTGAGCGAGAGCAGTGCGGTGAGCAGCGCCCCTCCGAGCACCAGCAACTGGATGACCAGCGCGAAGTGGTCGGCGGTGTAGCTGCACACCGTGGGGTCGGCGGGAAGACAGAAGGTTGAGCGGCCACCGTCACGCAGAGGCAGCAGCGTGAGGAGGGCGGCGACGAGACCGGTGACCGTCAGGGCCCCGAGGAGCGGTTTGCGCTGCTCCGGTACGAAGAGATCGGCGACCAGGACGACCAGAGCGGCCACCGCCGTGATGGTGGGGGGCGCGATCGCGAGCCAGTCGATGGACTGGACGAGCCCGGCGGCGCTCGCGATGCTCCCGGCGGCGGCCACGGTCACGACTTGCCTCCTGCGAGAAGCTGCTGCACGGCGGGGTCGGTGAGGCCGAGGAGGGCCGCGGGCCAGAGTCCGGCGAGTACGGTCAGGGCGACGAGCGGGGTCCAGGCGGCGAGTTCGTACGTCCGGACATCGGCGAGGTGCGGCGCTTCCGGCGGTTTGACGCCCATACAGACCCGGCGTACGACGATCAGCAGATACGCGGCGGTGAGCAGGGTGCCGAAGCCCGCGATCACCATGAAGGTGAGGAATGCGGGACGGCTCAGCCCGTCCGCGGGGTCGAAGGCACCGAACATCGTGAGCATCTCGCCCCAGAATCCGGCGAGTCCGGGCAGTCCGAGCGAGGCGACGGCAGCGAACGCGAGCAGACCGCCGAGGCGGGGCGCACGGCCGTAGAGCGCGGCTCCGGTGGCGCCGGCGAGGGTGTCCAGGTCGGCGGTGCCGTACCGGTCCTTGACCGCTCCGACCAGGAAGAACAGCAGGCCGGTGATCAGACCGTGGGCGATGTTGGCGAAGAGCGCGCCGTTGACGCCGGTGGGGGTCATGGTCGCGATGCCGAGCAGGACGAAGCCCATGTGGCCGACGGAAGAGTAGGCGATCAGCCGTTTGAGGTCGCCGCCCGCGCCCTGCCCGGCGAGTGCGAGACAGGCGAGGGATCCGTAAACGATGCCGACGACGGCGAAGGCGGCGAGGTACGGCGCGAAGATCCGCATCCCGTCCGGGGCGATGGGCAGGACAATGCGGACGAAACCGTACGTACCCATCTTGAGCAGTACGCCGGCGAGGAGTACGGAACCGACGGTCGGGGCGGCGGTGTGAGCATCCGGCAGCCACGTGTGCAGCGGCCACATCGGAGTCTTCACAGCGAGCCCGACACCGATCGCCAGAACGGCGATGACCTGCACGGATGTGCTCAGCCCCCGGCCGTTGTCAGTGGCGAGTGCCATCATGTCGAATGTGCCTGCGCGGAGCCCGATGAGCAGCAGGCCGAGCAGCATGACCACGGAACCGAGCAGCGTGTAGAGGATGAACTTCCAGGCGGCGGCCTGCCTGCCGCCGGTGACTCCTTCCGATCCGCCCCAGCGGGCGATCAGGAAGTACATCGGGATCAGCACCATCTCGAAGGCCAGGAAGAAGAGGATCAGATCGAGGACGGCGAACGTCGCCAGGGTGCCGGACTCGAGGACGAGCAGCAGGGCGACGAATGCCTTCGGCGAGGGGCCGACAGGCGGCTTGAAGTAGCTGTAGAGCGCGCAGAGGAAGGTCAGCAGCGCGGTCAGGACCAGAAGGGGGAGTGAGATGCCGTCGATGCCGAGGTGGATCCGGATGTCCAGTGCCGCGATCCAGCTCACGTCCGTCGTGGCCTGCATCCTCGACGGCTGGTCGTGGTCGAAGCCGAGTGCCAGGACGATCGCGGCGATGAGAATCGCGCCGGTCACGGTCACGCCGTGGCGCAGCACGGCTTGGTCGGGGCTCCTGCCCCGCAGTCCGGGCGGGGCCGGGAGGAGCGCGGCCACGGCGCTGATGAGCGGCCCGGCGACGATCAACGCGAGAAGGAACTGCATCACGGACTCACTGATATCGATCACGGCTCACGCTCCGGCGGCGACGAGTACGGCGGCGACGGCCAGGACGACGGAGCCGGCGAGCAGGGCGCTCACATAGGTCTGCACATTGCCGGTCTGCGCGCGGCGTACGGCGGCGCCGAGCCAGCGTGTGCCCGTGCCCGCTCCGCGTACGTAGGTGTCGACGACCTCGCGGTCCAGGAAGCGGACCAACCGGGCGGCGGCCAGGACGGGGCGTACGAACAGGCGGTGGTAAACGGCGTCGAGATGAAAGCCGGTCGCGGCATGCCGGTGGAGCGGGCCCAGCAGCAGCCGGCTGGGGTCGGCCGGGTCGGGGGCCGTCGCGGGCGAGCCGTAGACACGGGTGTGGATCTCCATTGCCTCCACCTCGGCGAGGGCGGGCTCGGCGTCCGGGTGCGCGATGACGGCGTCGATCGGGGTGCGGGCCGCGAGCGCGGTGGTGTGGCGCCAGCAGCCATAGGTGACCAGACCACCGACGAGGACGACTCCGGTGCCGAGGACGGAGGTGGTGAGGTTCGGGGCGAGGCTGTGGCCGTCGAACCATTCGGGGAGATGGCCGACGGCCAGGCCGAGGCCGATGGAGGGGATGGCCAGCACCCAGAGAACGGCGTTCATGGCGAGGGGCTGCTTGCCGTGGTCGGGGGCCTCGGCGCCGCGGCCGCGGAAGGCCAGCAGCCACAGGCGGGTGGCGTAGGCGGCGGTGAGGAGGGCGGTGAGGAGTCCGGCGATCAGTACCGTCCAGCCGGCGGCGCCGGGGCCGTTGCCGTACTCGCCCAGGGCGGCGTGCTCGGCGGCGACGAGGACCGATTCCTTGGAGAAGAAGCCGGCGAAAGGAGGGATCGCGGCGAGGGCGAGCAGGGCGACCGCCATCGTCCAGTAGGCGTCGGGGATGCGCCGGGGAAGGCCGCTCATCCGGGACATGGCGGCCAGTGAGTTGGTGCCGGCGGCATGGATGATCACACCGGCGCCGAGGAAGAGGAGGGCCTTGAAGACGCCGTGCGCGAGGAGGTGGAAGACGGCCGCGTCGCGGTCGCCGACGGCCAGGGCGCCCGACATGTAGCCGAGTTGGCCGATGGTCGAGTAGGCGAGGACCCGCTTGATGTCGTCCTGGGCGAGGGCGGCGAGCGCCGAGCCGACCATGGTGACCGCGGCCAGCGCGCCCAGGACCACCATCGCGGCCGTGGAGGCGGCGAAGACGGGGAGGAGCCGGGCCACGAAGTAGATACCGGCGGCGACCATCGTCGCGGCATGGATCAGCGCGGAGACGGGCGTGGGGCCCGCCATCGCGTCGGGCAGCCAGGTGTGCAGCGGGAACTGGGCGGACTTGCCGGCCACGCCCGCGAGCAGCAACAGCGCGACCAGGGTGGGGTGGTCCAGGCCACCGCTCGTGACGGCGTTCAGGATGCCGGTGATCCGGAACGTACCGGCGTCGGCGGCGAGTGCGAACAGGCCGAACAGGAAGGGGACATCGCCGAGCTTGGTGACCAGGAACGCCTTGAGGGAGGCCGCGCGTGCCTCGGGGGTCTCCCAGTAGTGGCCCACGAGGAAGTACGAGCAGATGCCCATGACCTCCCAGCCGACCAGCAGCACCATCAGATCGCCGGAGTAGACGACCAGCAGCATCGCAGAGGTGAAGAGGGAGACGAGCGCCGCGTACGAGGGGTAGCGGGCGTCGCCGCGCAGATAACCGGTCGAGTAGATCTGCACGCACGACGCGACGACACCGACGAGTACGGCGGCCAGAGCGGCGAAGCCGTCGATGAAGAGGGCGAGGTCGATGGGGACCGAGCCGGTGGGGGTGAACCGGGTCGCGGCTTCCAGCGGCGCCGTACCGCTGCCGGATCCACCGCCCTGGCGGATGGCCACGACGATGGCGAGGGCGGCGGCGGCCAGGGTCGGCAGCACGGCGAGGGGGCGTACGAATCCGGGCGAGGTGCGGCCGAGGAGCAGTCCCGCGACCGCGCCGAGGAACGGAAGCAACGGGACCAGCACGGCGAGGGTCGTGGTGTTCACGCGATGACCTCGGCCTTCTCTGCCGCCGGTGCGTCGGGCTCCGCACGTTCAGCGGTGTCGCGGAGCCGGTCGACGTCCGAGCTGCCGCGGTTGCGGTAGACCATCAGGACGATCGCCAGGCCGATGCCGATCTCCGCGGCGGCGATGGCGATGACGAAGAGGGTGAGCGCCTGGCCGGTGTGCAGGGTGTCGCGGATCCAGACGTCGAAGGCGACGAGATTGAGATTGACGGCGTTGAGCATCAGCTCGACGGACATCAGGACGAGGATCGCGTTGCGGCGGGCGAGCACGCCGTACAGCCCGGTGCAGAACAGGAGGGCCGCGAGCACGGCGGGATAGGCGAGATGCATCAGCGCTGCTCCTTACCGCTGCCGCCGGGGGTGCCGCTGTCTTCGTCGGCCGGGCTGCCGTCCTTCGCCGCGCCGCTGTTCTTGCGGGACAGGACGATCGCGCCGACGAGTGCGGCGAGCAGAAGAACGGAGAGGGCTTCGAAGGGCAGCACCCAGTTCCGGAACAGGAACCGTCCCGACACCTCGGTGGAGCCCTGGGCCGGACCGCCCAGGTCGATCCAGGTCGTACGGAACGCGTCGACGACCACCCAGACCAGGGCGGCCGCCGCGGCGAGGGCCACCGCGAGCGCGACCGGGCGGTTGCCCGAATCGGCGTCCGGGGAGCGGCCGATGGGCGCCTTGGTGAGCATCAGACCGAAGAGCAGGAGGACCACGACGGAACCGATATAGATGAGGACCTGCACCCAGGCGATGAACTCCGCCGTCAGCAGCAGGTATTCGACGGCCAGGCCGCCGAGCGCCATCACCAGCCAGAGGGCCGCGTGCACCAGTTGGCGGGTGGTGACGGTGACTATGGCCGCGCCGAGGGTGACCAGGCCGACCAGCACGAAGGTGATCTCAACGCCGGTCGGTGAGAGGAAGCCGCGTTCTGCCGCCGCGGTGGCGGTCGCCGCGGTCGCCGCGAGGCTCACTCGCCGGCCTCCCGCTTCTCGGCTGTCTTGCGGGCCGCGGTGACCTCTTTCGGCTCCTCCGCGCCCGGGTCCAGCGCGGGTGGCGCCGGCACCGTCCACATCCATTCGCGGAGCCGGTCCCGCTCATGGGTGAGGTCGCGGATGTCCGTCTCCGCGTACTCGAACTCCGGTGACCAGAACAGCGCGTCGAAAGGACACACCTCGATGCAGATACCGCAGTACATGCAGAGCGCGAAGTCGATGGCGAACCGGTCGAGGACATTGCGGCTGCGCTCGCGGCCCCCGGGGACCGCGGCCGGCACGGTCTCCTTGTGGGAGTCGATGTAGATGCACCAGTCGGGGCACTCACGGGCACAGAGCATGCAGACCGTGCAGTTCTCGTCGAACAGCGCGATCACGCCCCGGCTGCGGGGCGGGAGTTCGGGCTGCGTCTCGGGGTACTGCGCGGTGACGGACTTCCTCGTCATCGTCCGCAGGGTGACGGCCAGGCCCTTGGCCAGGCCCGAGCCGGGGATCGGGGACACTAGTCGATCGCCACCTTCACGATGCCGGTGAGCGCGATCTGCGCGAGAGCGAGCGGGATGAGTACGGTCCAGGCGAGCCTCTGGAGCTGGTCCTCGCGCAGCCGCGGATAGCTCACCCGCAGCCAGATGACGGCGAAGGCGAGGACGGCCACCTTGAGGAGCGTCCAGACCCAGCCGAGGCTGTCGGCACCGAACGGGCCGTGCCAGCCGCCGAGGAAGAGGACGGTGGTCAGTGCGCAGAGGATGACGATCCCCGCGTACTCGGCGAGGAGGAACAGGGCGAAGCGCAGACCGGTGTATTCGGTGTAGGCGCCGAAGATGATCTCGGAGTCGGCGACCGGCATGTCGAAGGGCGGGCGCTGGAGTTCGGCGAGGCCCGCCACGAAGAAGACCAGAGCGCCGACGATCTGCCAGGGCAGCCACCACCACTCGAAGGCATCGAGGATGCCGGGGAGCGAGACGGTGCCGGCCGCCATCGCCACCGAGGCGGCGGCGAGCAGCATCGGCAGCTCGTACGCGAGGAGTTGAGCGGCGGTCCGCAGTCCGCCGAGAAGGGAGAACTTGTTGGCCGAGGCCCAGCCCGCCATGAGCGAGCCGAGCACACCGACACCCATCACGGCGAGGACGAAGAAGATGCCCGCGTCCACGACCTGGCCGACCGCGCCCTCGCCGGGGCCGACCGGGATCACAACCAGGACGAGCAGATACGGGAGGAGAGCGACGGCGGGGGCGAGCTGGAAGATACGGCGGTCGGCGTCGGCCGGGACCACATCCTCCTTCTGTACGAACTTCACACCGTCGGCGATGAGCTGCGCCCAGCCGTGGAAGCCGCCCGCGTGCATGGGGCCGAGGCGGCCCTGCATATGGGCCATCACCTTGTGTTCGGTCTGCCCGACCACCAGGGGGAGGACCAGGAACACGGCGAAGACGACGACCAGCCGGAGGGCGACGTCGAGTACGTCGTTCACGCGTCTCCTCCGGAACGGTCGTTCTCGGCGGAGTCACCCTCGGAACCGCCGCTCTCGGGACGGCCGCTTTCAGGACGGCCGCTCTCGGACTGATCGCTCTCCGGGCGGGGCTTGTGCCAAGGGGCGTCCGGGGTGGGCGGTGCGGGCGGTGTCCCGCCCCGCTGGGAAGCGGAGCCCTCCCCCGCGCTGCGCGACCGGCGGGCCGGGCCGGTACCCGGTGTCTCCGCCGGCCCGGTGCCGCTGTCCTCGGCACCGGCGGGGCGGCTCGCCGAGCCTTCCGAGGCGCTCCGCGTACGCCGTACGGGACGGTCACCGGCAGCGCGGGCACCACGGGCCGGCGCTGCGGGGAGCCGGCCCTTGAGGGGGCCCCACTCGTTGGGGTCGGGTACGCCGGGCGGAAGCATCTGGCGGCGCTTGGGGCCGCCGTGTTCGGACTCTCCCGGCTCCTTGGCGCCCGGCCACGCCTTGACGACCCGGGCCGCGAGAACGAAGTCCTTGCGCAGCGGGTGGCCTTCGAAGGTTTCCGGGAGAAGGAGCGGGACCAGGTTCGGGTGGTCGGTGAAGGAGACACCGAACATCTCGTGCGTCTCACGTTCGTGCCAGCCCGCGCCCGCGTAGACGCCGACGGCCGTGGGCAGGACGGCCGCCTCGTGCGGAACGGTCGTACGGACGAGCAGGCGGCGGACCGTACGGCCCGTACCGCCGCCCAGGGCGACGACATGGGCGCAGACGCGGAAGCCCGTGCCCGGTTCGTCGACGGCGCTCAGCCAGTCGAAGTAGGTGCAGCCAAGGCGGTCGCGTGCGGTTTCGAGGGCGGTGATCCAGGAGGTGACGGGGACATCGACCGTGAGCAGGTCGTACGCCCGCTCGGCCGTGGCCTCCTCGCCGAAGATCTCGGCGACGGCCTCGGGGAGCCGGTCGTAAGCGGCAGCCGCGTCCCCGGCGCCGGGACCGCCCGCGCCCTGAGCCTCCCGGTCCCCCTGATCCCGGCCGTCCGTGCCGTCCGGATCCCGTCCGTCGGCGGCCATCAGGCGCCCTCCCCCGGTGTCGGCGGGGCGGGGACCAGGCCGCTGCGCAGCGCGGCGGGCGAGGGCCGGCCGGCCGAGGCGTAGCGCTCGCCGAGCGATTCGCGGGCGATCTTCTCCTGGAGCTTCAGGATCCCCTGGAGCAGCGCCTCGGGCCGGGGCGGACAGCCCGGCACATAGACGTCGACGGGGATGACCTGGTCGACGCCCTTGGTCACGGAGTACGAGTCCCAGTAGGGGCCGCCGCAGTTGGAGCAGGCGCCGAAGGAGATCACGTACTTGGGCTCGGGCATCTGCTCGTACAGCCGCTTCACCGCGGGAGCCATCTTGTCCGTGACCGTGCCCGAGACGACCATCAGATCGGCCTGGCGCGGCCCCGGGGCGAAGGGGATCACCCCGAGCCGGATGAAGTCGTGCCGGGACATGGAAGCGGCGATGAACTCGATCGCGCAGCAGGCGAGACCGAAGTTGAAGACCCAGAGGCTGTAGCGGCGGCCCCAGTTGAGGACCACCTTCATGGGCTTGGGGGCCAGCCGGGAGAGGACCCCCAGCCGTCTGGGCTCCGGCAGCGTCTGAGGCCCGGCGCCGGATCCGGGTGCGGCCCCGGACTCGGACCCGGAAGCGGAATCAGCAGCGAACGCCGAGGCAGGGGTCACGTCCATTCCAGGACGCCCTTCTTCCATGCGTAGAGCAGTCCCACGGCCAGGAAGCCGAGGAAGACGAACATCTCGACCAGCGTCGTGGCACCGTACCCGGGAGCGGCGAAGACGGTCGCCCACGGAAACAGGAAGATCGAGTCGACCGCGAAGATCACATAGAGGAACGCGTAGACGTAGTAGCGGACCTGGGTGTGCGCCCAGCCCTCACCGACCGGATCCACTCCGCACTCGTACGTGAGCAGCTTCTCCGGCGTCGGCACCACCGGCCGCAGCAGCCGGCCCGCGCCGAAGGCCACGGCGACGAACAGCACACCGACGACCGCGAGCAGTCCGACGACCGAGTAGCTCCGGAAGTAGTCCGCCGCGAGAACGGTCGATCCCGACACGTCCGCCCCTCGCTCCCTGACCTCGTAGCAGTTCTTCTCGACGATCTGTACGGACGGGAGTCTAGGCCCTGTTAAAGAGACGGTAAGCAGCCCCGTCTCAGAGAGTGGGGTTATCCCTACTCTCCCCCACCCAGCAACCCCATGGCGTCCGGCATCGCAGGCGTGCAGGCTTGAGCCTTATGACCGTGAGCAACAGCCTCCCCGACGACGACCGGCCGCCCGCCGCGCGCATCGCGTACGACCGGCACACCTGGAAGGAGATCGCACATCTCCTCGCGAACCTTCCGGTCTCGCTGATCGGATTCACCTATGTGATATTCACCGTCTCGACCGGTGCGTCGCTGTCGGTGACGGTGATCGGTCTGCCCTGGCTCGTCGCCGGTCTCACGGGCGCGCGGCTGCTCGGCCGTGCGGAGCGTGCGCGGGCGCGCGCGCTGCTGGGCATACGGATCGAGGAGCCGAGCCCCCTGTTGGGACGCCGGGGCGCGCACCGCTCCGACGGTGTGCTGAGCTGGGTATGGGCGGGGCTCAAGGATCCGGTGGCCTGGCGGACGGTGCTGTACGAATTCATACGGCTGCCCTGGGGCGTGCTGACCTTCGCCGTTACCTTGGTGGGTCTCTTTGTCTTCTGGCCGTTCCTCCCCTTTGTCGTGCGCGGGCTGGCCAATGTCGACCGGGCGATGGTGCGGGGGCTGCTCTCGCCCTCCGACGAGCTGGAGCGGCGGATAGCCGAGCTGGAGTCGGACCGGGGTGTGGTCGTGGACACCGCAGCCGCCGACCTGCGCCGGATCGAACGCGACCTCCACGACGGCGCCCAGGCCCGACTCGTCGCCCTCGCCATGGACCTCGGCCTGGCCAAGGAAAAACTCACCGAAGACCCCGAAGCCGCAGCACGCATGGTCGACGAAGCACACGGCGAAGTAAAAACAGCCCTCCAAGAACTACGCGACCTCGCACGCGGCATCCACCCCGCCGTCCTCACCGACCGCGGACTCGACGCAGCACTCTCCTCCATAGCCGCCCGCTGCACCGTCCCCGTAACCGTCACCGTCGACCTCACCCAACGCCCCGCACCCGCCATCGAAGGCATCGCCTACTTCACCGTCTCCGAACTCCTCCAGAACATCAGCAAACACAGCGGCGCCCGCACCGCGTCCGTCGATGTGTGGCAGGCGGAGAACCGGCTGCTGGTCCAGGTCCAGGACGACGGGCGCGGCGGCGCGCGGCTGGACGGCGGTACGGGCATGTCCGGGCTGGCCGAGCGGCTCGGCGCGGTCGACGGGCTCTTCGTCCTCGACTCACCGGCCGGCGGGCCGACGGTCGTGACGGCGGAGCTGCCGTGGCGGCAGCGCGGCAAGGACTGACCGCACCGCGGCGGGGGTCCCGGGGGTAGGGAAAACCCCAGGGCGAAGACGGAGACCGGCCTCATGGTGCGGGCGCGGCGGCCCCAGCAGCATGGAGATATACGGAAACCGCCCGCTCGCAGAACGGACACCGCCGATGGCCACGGACCACGGATACGGCGACCACGGATATGGCTACGGCCCCGAATCCGCGCATGCGGCCGGCCCTGGCCACGACTACCGATACGGCTATGAACGGGGGCGCGGATCGCGCCGACGGCCCCCGTTTCTCCCTCCCGCCCTGCGCGCGCCCATAGAGGCTCGCACCTGGCGCGAGTTCAGCTATCTGCTGCTCAGCCTGCCGATCAGCACGCTCCTGTTCGGCTACGCGATAACGACGCTCTCGCTCGGTGCCGGCCTGCTCGTGACCTTCATCGGTATTCCGCTGCTGGCGGTGGGGCTGGCCGGCTGCCGCGGCTTCGGCATGGTGGAGCGGGCCCGGGCGCGCAGTCTGCTGCGGCTGGACGTACCCGAGCCCGAGCCCGTACGGGGCAAGAAGAGCGGAGTGATGTCCTGGGTCGGCGCGGTCCTGAAGAGCGGGGTGTCCTGGCGGCATCTGCTCTACGGGGTGCTGCACTTTCCCTGGGCGCTGTTCGGATTCGTGGTGTCGGTGACGTTCTGGACCACCGGGTGGACGCTGTTCCTGTATCCGCTGTGGCACTGGGTGTCCCCCAGGTATCTCGGCCAGCCGGGTATCGCGCTGTACAGCGACGTCGACGGCAATGACTTCTATGTCGACACACCGTTCGAGATCGGTATCACTTCCGCGATCGGGCTGGTGATCGTCCTTGCCTCGCCCTGGGTGATACGCGGCCTGGTGAGCGTGGACCGGCTGATGGTCTCCGGGCTGCTCGGACCGTCCCGGCTGGCCACCCGGGTCTCGGAGCTGGAGTCGGACCGGGGTGTGGTCGTGGACACCGCAGCCGCCGACCTGCGCCGGATCGAACGCGACCTCCACGACGGCGCCCAGGCCCGACTCGTCGCCCTCGCCATGGACCTCGGCCTGGCCAAGGAAAAACTCACCGAAGACCCCGAAGCCGCAGCACGCATGGTCGACGAAGCACACGGCGAAGTAAAAACAGCCCTCCAAGAACTACGCGACCTCGCACGCGGCATCCACCCCGCCGTCCTCACCGACCGCGGACTCGACGCAGCACTCTCCTCCATAGCCGCCCGCTGCACCGTCCCCGTAACCGTCACCGTCGACCTCACCCAACGCCCCGCACCCGCCATCGAAGGCATCGCCTACTTCACCGTCTCCGAACTCCTCCAGAACATCAGCAAGCACTCCCAGGCACGGCGGGCGGCGGTGGAGGTGTGGCAGACGCACGACCGGCTGATGCTCCAGGTCACGGACGACGGCAAGGGCGGCGCGGACACCTCGGCCGGCAGCGGTCTGGCGGGGCTGACCGAGCGGCTGGACGCCGTGGACGGGATTCTGGTCATCGACTCCCCGCCCGGCGGCCCGACCACCGTCACGGCGGAACTGCCCTGGCGAGGGTGAGTCCGACCGTCGGCTTTACCTGGCTGCCCCGGCTGTCGACCGGTTATCCACAGGCTGCGCGAAGCGATCCGAATACTGCGATGCTGGGACGCGCGACAGCAGATGGACGGACGACGGACTTCGACAGTGGGGGCGCGACATGGTCGTGGAGGACAGGGTGCGGGTGGTCATCGCCGAGGACTCGGTGCTGCTCCGGGAGGGCCTGACCCGGCTGCTGACCGACCGCGGCCACAATGTGGTCGCCGGAGTCGGTGACGGGGAAGCGCTGATCAAGACGGTGGGCGAGTTGGCGGACCAGGACGCCCTGCCGGATGTGGTGGTCGCGGATGTGCGGATGCCGCCGACCCACACCGACGAGGGGGTGCGGGCGGCGGTGCGGCTGCGCCGCGATCATCCCGAGATCGGGGTGCTGGTGCTCTCGCAGTATGTGGAGGAGCAGTACGCCACCGAGCTGCTGGCCGGCAGCAGTCGGGGCGTCGGCTATCTGCTCAAGGACCGGGTGGCCGAGGTCCGGGAGTTCGTGGACGCGGTGGTCCGGGTGGCCAGGGGCGGCACCGCGCTGGACCCCGAGGTGGTGGCTCAGCTTCTGGGCCGGAGCCGCAAGCAGGACGTGCTGGCCGGGCTGACCCCCCGGGAGCGGGAGGTCCTCGGTCTGATGGCCGAGGGGCGGACGAATTCGGCGATCGCGAGACAGCTTGTGGTGAGCGACGGCGCGGTCGAGAAGCACGTCAGCAATATCTTCCTGAAGCTGGGGCTGTCCCCGAGTGACGGGGATCACCGGCGGGTTCTGGCCGTGCTGACCTACCTGAGAAACTGACCGCGCCCGGCCCCGTCCCGCCCGCGCTGTCCGCGCTCTGCTCCTCCATACGGCACCGGCGCCCACCGCCGTACACACCCCGCCCTCACCTTCCGCTCACTCCCCTCCACTGCCGCCCCGTCAGATGTGTGGCGGCCCCCACGGCCCGGGCAGGACCAGGCAGGATCCGGCGAGGACCTAGACCCAAAGGATGAGAGCCGAGCGACGGCCATGAAGGACTTCAGGCGCAGACAAAATACGACAGACAGGTACGCCGGTTTATCTCGGACTGGCGTCCACCATACGATCGGTCCGGGGAAGGCGACCCTTACCGACGTAGGGTTGCCACTGGGAGTGCCGGGTGGCCGGCATCTCCCGAGCCGCCGCCTCGAGGGAGGTCCAGTTCAGTGACCAGCCAGGTCAGTAGCCCAGCAGAGCACGCCGATGAGGCCGACGACGCCGGCAGTAGCGTGCGCGCCGCCGGTGATCGGCATGCCTCTCTGTCTGGCGAGAAGTCCGGCGAGAAGGAAGTCCGTCGTCTGGACCGGGTCATCATCCGCTTCGCCGGCGACTCCGGGGACGGAATGCAGCTCACGGGCGACCGGTTCACCTCGGAGACCGCGTCGTTCGGCAACGACCTGTCGACGCTGCCGAACTTCCCGGCCGAGATCCGGGCGCCCGCCGGGACCCTGCCGGGTGTCTCCTCGTTCCAGTTGCACTTCGCCGACCACGACATCCTCACCCCCGGCGACGCGCCGAACGTCCTGGTCGCGATGAACCCCGCCGCGCTCAAGGCGAACATCGGCGATGTGCCGCGCGGCGCGGAAATCATCGTGAACACCGATGAGTTCACCAAGCGTCCGATGGCCAAGGTCGGTTATCTGACCTCGCCGCTGGAGGACGGCTCACTGGACGGGTACCAGGTCCACCCGGTGCCGCTGACGACGCTGACGATCGAGGCGCTCAAGGAGTTCGGGCTCTCCCGCAAGGAGGCCGAGCGCTCGAAGAACATGTTCGCGCTCGGGCTGCTGTCGTGGATGTACCACCGGCCGACCGAGGGCACCGAGAAGTTCCTGCGCGCCAAGTTCGCCAAGAAGCCGCAGATCGCCGAGGCGAATGTGGCCGCGTTCCGCGCCGGGTGGAACTTCGGCGAGACCACCGAGGACTTCGCGGTCAGTTACGAGGTGGCCCCGGCCGGTACGGCCTTCCCGACCGGTACGTACCGCAACATCTCCGGGAATCTGGCCCTGGCGTACGGCCTGATCACCGCGAGTCACCAGGCGGAGCTGCCGCTCTACCTCGGCTCGTACCCGATCACCCCGGCCTCGGACATCCTGCACGAGCTGTCACGGCACAAGAACTTCGGTGTACGGACCTTCCAGGCCGAGGACGAGATCGCCGCCATCGGCGCCGCGCTGGGCGCGTCCTTCGGCGGTTCCCTCGCGGTGACGACCACCTCCGGTCCGGGTGTGGCGCTCAAGTCGGAGACGATCGGGCTCGCGGTCACCCTGGAGCTGCCGCTGCTGGTCGTCGCCATCCAGCGGGGCGGCCCCTCCACCGGTCTGCCGACCAAGACCGAGCAGGCGGACCTCCTTCAGGCGATGTACGGACGCAATGGCGAGGCTCCGGTGCCGGTGATCGCGCCGCAGACTCCGGCGGACTGCTTCGACGCCGCCCTCGAAGCCACCCGGATCGCGCTGACCTACCGCACGCCGGTCTTCCTGCTCTCCGACGGCTATCTGGCCAATGGCTCCGAGCCCTGGCGGATCCCGGAGACCGCGGAACTGCCCGATCTGCGGGTACGGTTCGCGACGGGCCCGAACCATCAACTGGCCGACGGCACCGAGGTGTTCTGGCCGTACAAGCGCGACCCGCAGACCCTGGCCCGCCCCTGGGCGGTGCCCGGCACCCCCGGTCTGGAACACCGCATCGGCGGGATCGAGAAGCAGGACGGCACGGGCAATATCTCGTACGACCCGGCGAACCACGACTTCATGGTGCGCACCCGCCAGGCCAAGATCGACGGCATCCAGGTACCCGATCTGACCGTCGACGACCCGGACGGCGCCCGTACGCTGGTGCTGGGCTGGGGCTCGACCTATGGCCCGATCACCGCCGCCGTCCGCCGGCTGCGCCGGGCCGGCACACCCGTCGCACAGGTGCATCTGCGCCACATCAACCCCTTCCCGCGCAACCTCGGGGAGATCCTGGCGCGTTACGACAAGGTCGTGGTGCCGGAGATGAACCTCGGCCAGCTCGCCGCCCTGCTCCGGGCCAAGTATCTGGTGGACGCGCACTCGTACAATCAGGTCAACGGCATGCCGTTCAAGGCCGAGCAGCTCGCCACCGCTCTCAAGGAGGCCATCGATGTCTGATGCCAACGAGTTGCTGACGCTGGTGCCCAAGGCCGCGGCCAAGCAGACGATGAAGGACTTCAAGTCGGACCAGGAGGTCCGCTGGTGCCCCGGCTGCGGTGACTACGCGGTGCTGGCCGCGGTCCAGGGCTTTATGCCCGAACTGGGCCTGGCCAAGGAGAACATCGTCTTTGTCTCCGGTATCGGCTGCTCCTCCCGCTTCCCGTACTACATGAATACGTACGGGATGCACTCCATCCATGGCCGCGCCCCCGCGATCGCCACCGGACTGGCCACCTCGCGCCGCGATCTGTCGGTCTGGGTGGTCACGGGCGACGGTGACGCGCTCTCCATCGGCGGCAATCACCTGATCCACGCGCTGCGCAGAAATGTCAATCTGAAGATCCTGCTGTTCAACAACCGGATCTACGGACTGACCAAGGGCCAGTACTCCCCGACCTCCGAGCTGGGGAAGATCACCAAGTCGACGCCGATGGGCTCGCTCGACGCGCCCTTCAACCCGGTGTCGCTGGCGATCGGCGCGGAGGCGTCATTCGTGGCCCGTACGGTCGACTCCGACCGCAAGCACCTCACCGAGGTGCTGCGTCAGGCCGCCGACCACCCGGGCACCGCGCTGGTGGAGATCTACCAGAACTGCAATATCTTCAACGACGGCGCCTTCGAGGTGCTGAAGGACAAGCAGCGGGCGGAAGAGGCCGTGATCCGGCTGGAGCACGGGCAGCCGATCCGCTTCGGCGCCGACGGGTCCAAGGGCGTGGTGCGGGACCCGGCCACCGGTGATCTCCAGGTGGTGGCCGTCACGCCCGAGAACGAGTCGCGGGTCCTTGTCCATGACGCGCACGCCGCGAGCCCGACGACGGCGTTCGCGCTGTCGCGACTGGCGGACCCGGACACCCTGCACCACACCCCGATCGGGGTGCTGCGCAGTGTCGAGCGTCCGGTCTACGACACCTTGATGTCGGACCAGCTCGACCAGGCCGTCGAGCGGAACGGCAAGGGCGATCTGGCGACGATGCTCGCGGGCGGCGACACCTGGACCGTCGTCGGCTGAGCCACCGGCCGGGGCTGAGCCGCTGGCGGGTATCCGCCCGGTATCACGACGCCGGTAAACGACAGGGCCCGGATCTCTCAGGAGGTCCGGGCCTTCGCGTATGCCTCGGGGCGCCCGTCGGGCCGGGGCGCCTCGTCGTGCGCCTCATGGGCCTCGTTGTACTTCTCGCGCGCCCCGAACACCTCGTCCAGCCGCTGTTCCACCCAGCGGGCCAGCCCCCACACCTGCTCGGCGGCCTCCCGCCCCAGCGCGGTCAGCGAGTAGTCCACATGCGGCGGGATGACGGGCCGGGCGTCGCGATGGACAAAACCGTCGCGCTCCAGCGTTTTCAGCGTCTGCGCGAGCATCTTCTCGCTGACACCGCCGATCTCGCGCCGCAGTTCGCTGAAGCGGTACGAGCGCTCCAGCAGGGCGGCCAGCACGAGCACGCCCCAGCGGCTCGTGACGTGCTCCAGGACCACCCGGGACGGGCACATCTGCCGGTTGACGTCCGGCATGTTGCTTACGGTCATACCAGTACCTTACTTCAAAGTGGGTACTTTCACTTGGTTAGTGCAGCCCCTAGGGTGAGTGCCAGAGCGCAATGAAATCGCATGAACTGGAGAAATCACCCATGAGCATCGTTGTCACCGGAGCCACCGGACACCTCGGCCGGCTGGTCGTCGAGTCCCTGCTCACCGCCGGCGTCCCGGCCGACGGAATCGTCGCGGGCGTCCGGAACGAGGAGAAGGCGGCGGGTCTGGCGGCACGCGGAATCGAGGTACGGGTCGCCGACTACGACCGTCCCGAGACGCTGGCGGCGGCGTTCCGCGCGGGCGACCGGGTGCTGCTGATCTCCGCGAGCGAGCCCGGCAGGCGCGTACCGCAGCACAGTGCGGTCATCGATGCCGCACGGGCGGCGGGCGTGGCCCAGCTCGCGTACACGGGCGTCCTGGGCGGCCCCGAGGCCGACTTCGACCTGGCCGCCGACCACAAGGAGACCGAGCGGCTGATCCTCGGTTCCGGGCTGCCCTTCACCTTCCTGCGCAATGGCTTCTACACCGAGGTCTACACGGAGAACCTCGCTCCGGTACTGGAGCACAGTGCCGTCGTGGCCAACGCGGGCGAGGGCCGGATCGGCAGCGCCGCCCGCGCGGACTTCGCGGCAGCGGCGGCGGCCGTACTGACCGGTGAGGGGCACCTCAACACGGCGTACGAGCTGAGCGGCGACACGGCGTGGTCGTTCGCCGAGTACGCGGCGGAGCTGTCGCGGCAGACCGGCCGGACCATCCGGTACGACAATGTGCCGGGCGAGGTGCGGCTCGGGATCCTGACCGGCGCGGGGTTGCCCGAGGCGCTGGCCGCGATCCTGGTGGATGTGGACCACGCGGCGGAACGGGGACGGCTCGCCGGCGGTACGGGCGATCTGGCCCGGCTGATCGGCCGCCCGACGACACCGCTCGCCGAGTCGGTCGCCGAGGCGCTCAAGGCCTGACGTACCGTCACCACCCCTTTCGCGACCCGCCCCGCCTCCGTACCGCCTTCCGCGTCGCGCTCGCCCCGGGCCCGTACGTGACCGGGTTCCTGTGCTCGTACCGCGCCCGTACCGTCATGACCGTATGACGGTACGGAAATGACATGCGGCCCCGCCCGGCGCTACTTTCATGGCGGGACGGCGCCGGCGGCGCGGGGCCGCGCGGAGACGGGGCGGGAGCGGGGAGGGCCAGTGAAGGCGGACAGCGAGCAGCGAAGCGGACTGCTGTACGGGATCGGCGCCTACGGGATGTGGGGCTTGGTCCCGCTCTTCTGGCCACTGCTCGAACCGGCCGGCGCGACCGAGATCCTCGCCCACCGGATGGTCTGGTCGCTGGGCGTGGTCGTGATCTGGCTGCTGGCGCTGCGCCACTGGGGCTGGGTCCCCGGGCTGATACGCGAGCCCCGGAAACTGGGGCTCATCGCCGTGGCCGCGGTCACCATCTCCCTCAACTGGGGCTTCTACATCTGGGCGGTCAACAGCGGCCGGGTCGTGGAGGCCTCCCTCGGCTACTTCATCAACCCGCTGGTGACGATCGCCATGGGCGTGCTGCTGCTCAAGGAGCGGCTGCGGCCCGCCCAGTGGACGGCGGTCCTCATCGCCCTCGGCGCCGTGCTGGTCCTGGCGGTGGGGTACGGGCAACCGCCGTGGATCTCGCTGGTGCTGGCGTTCTCGTTCGCGACGTACGGCCTGATCAAGAAGAAGATCAACCTCGGCGGTGTGGAGTCGCTGGCTGCGGAGACCGCGGTCCTGTTCCTGCCCGCGCTCGGCTATCTGATCTGGCAGGGCGCGACCGGTTCCGCCACCTTCGGCCACGAGGGCACGGGCCATATGGCGCTGCTCGCCGCGACGGGCGTGGTCACCGCCCTGCCGCTGGTCTGCTTCGGCGCGGCGGCGATCCGGGTGCCGCTGTCGACGCTGGGGCTGCTGCAGTATCTGGCGCCGGTCTTCCAGTTCCTGCTGGGCGTTCTCTACTTCCATGAGGCGATGCCTCCGGAGCGGTGGGCGGGTTTCTCCCTGGTCTGGCTGGCGCTGGCGGTTCTGACCTGGGACGCGCTGCGGAATGCCCGCCGTACGCGGTCGGAGGCGCTGCGCCTGGCGGCGGCAGCGGCTGCCTCCGCTGCCGCCGCTGCCGCCGCGGAGAACCGCCCGGCACGGGAGCCGGGCGCGGGGCAGGAGAAGGGCGCGGCGCGGGAGCCCTCCCCGAGCCCCCGCGAACCTGCGACCTGACACCTGGCCCGCTCGCGTCCGTCATCGATGCCGGTCATTTCTTGGGTACGGTCCCTCTGCGCGGGACCGAGCGCGGTGTGAGGGTGTGGCGGGGCTCGGGGAAACGCGTCAAGGCGATCTGCCGGATGAACTGGTAAAGGCACGCGCAGGCCGAGATGGGCGGGAGCGCCGCCACCGCGATCCCGGGCAGGGTCTTGGGGGCGGCGCTCACGCACAGCGTCACCGCGACGGACGAGAAGAGCAGCAGGATCAGCCAGGGATGGGTGATCCTGCGGCGGAGCAGCGCGGAACGCAGGATCGAGAACGTCGCCACCAGCCAGGGGCCGAAGACCAGCAGCGGCCACCACCGTGCCAGGCCCGGTGGCGCGACGGTCAGGGCCATCTGTTCGAGCGGCTGGTACGAGACGCTCGCCCCGAGCGCGCTGATGACCGTGACGGCCGCCGCCGTCAGCGTGGACAGCAGCAGACTGAGCACCTTCACCCATGTCCCGGAACCCAGCCGCGGCTCCTTGGGCTTGCGCCGGTTGTGGGACCGCGGGCGCGGTACGCCCATCGGCGGTGGCGGGGCGGCGGCGGCAGGCGCACCGTCTGCCGCCGAGGCGCGCAGAAGCTGGGCCAGCCCCTCTTCGAGACTGATCGTGTCCACGACCGGATCGAATCCGGGCTCCTGGCCGAACCTGGCCTCCGTACCGGGGCCGGCGCCGAGACCGGAAGCGGGGCCGGGGCCGGAGCTGAGGCCAGGGCCTGAACCGGAACCGGAGAGGGAACCGAGACCGGACTCCGGATAGGCGCCGGCCTCGGGAAACGTGACGGATTCCGCATAGGCGCCGGGATCGGGATAGGCACCGTAATCCTGCGGCGAACCGGTCTCCTGCGACAGGCCCGTTCCGAAAGGCTCCCTGGACTCGGCGAAACGGATGTAGTGCGGATCATGGAAATCGGCGTGATCATGCATGGCGCACCTGTCCGGGCCCGCTGTCGGATCCGGAGGCGGCGGCCCGGGGCGCCGGCATGCCGATATGGCTGTGGAAGCCGTCCTCGATACGGTCCATCACCCGCATGAAGTCGTCCAGCAAATCCCCGCAATGGCCTGGTTCCACCAGGTCGGCGCCGTGCACCGGCACTTCCGCGTCACCACCAGGCTCCGCCCTCGTTGGGGACACAACCATGCTTCTGGTAGTGGCGCCCAGGCTCCAACTAATGGGCCAAGAATGCGAATTCGGTGATGTCATACGCAGTAAACGAACGAACACCTTACGACAGTTGCCCGGCAATAGAGTGACCCAAGAACACATGACCATACCGGCGCCTTTCATGGGCGCGGAGTATGCAACAAATACCATCCGCCTAATCGGCCACTCGTATCGATATCGCCCCGATGACGACCGGTCGTGGTCGTATCCGGTCAGGCGCCTGACTGGATCCGGCAGGAAGCGGACATCGTCGGATTCCCAACAGCGGCCGCCGCAGGGGTGGTTCAGACCTCCCGTACCACGCCTGTGACGCACTTCACCCGCAGGGTGGTCAACACGTCAGTCACGGTCACCCCCGGCGACACCTCCGAACGGATGACCGCAGGAACGATTCTTCAGGCGGCCATTCGGGCGCAGGCGGCGTGCACGCGCGGACCGGCCCGAGCGTTGCTGGTTCTGTGTCCCCCCGTCGCACGAGCCACCCGCCGCACGGGCCGCAAAGGGCGCACCGGGCATATGAGCCGTACGAGTCGCACGGGGTCAGGAGACAAGGCATGCAGTACGAAATGCGCGCGCAGTACGCGGACGACTCATCGCCCCGCGACCGGTATCCCCGGCTGGAGGTGTGGCACATGACACGGCTCAACGAGGCGACCGCGCTGTGCGGGCGCGATCTGGACGCCGATGCCCTCACCCAGTCCGAGGAGGCGTGGGGCACCCCCGCCGGACAGCCCCTCTGCCACGCCTGCGGCGCCCTCTACATCCACCAGGTCCCGTAGGACATCCGCCAGGCCCCTGGGCCTGCGCTGTCGGGCCGGACAGGACCTGGCCCGCCCGTCGGCAGCACCCGCGTCCGCACAGCGGACACCCGTGTCCCGATCGCACTCTTGACGGAGAGTCAAGCTCTCACTCACCATTCAGCACGCACAACGCACCAACAGCTCCAACGCCCCACGCCGCAGTCGCCGTGGGGCGTCTTGCACGTTCCGTCCTGTCCCCGTTCGGAATCCGGAGCCCCCACATGAAACTCTCCGTTCCCGGAGTGCGCCGAATACCGGCCGTATCTTCCCGATTCGCCCGAGTCGTCCTGCCCGCCGGGCTGGCCCTCGCCGGACTGGCCGCCGCCACGGCGCCCAGTGCGACCGCGGCGCCCGTGGACTCGCTGAGACCGGCGCAGTCGGCGTCGGCGGCCGTCCTCGCGGCCCCCGACATCCCGCTCGCCAACGTCAAGGCGCATCTGACCCAGCTCTCGTCGATCGCCGCCGCCAACGGCGGCAATCGCGCCCATGGCCGGCCCGGCTATCTGGCGTCCGTCAACTATGTGAAGGGCAAGCTGGACGCGGCCGGGTTCACCACCACCGTCCAGCAGTTCACCTCCAGCGGCGCCACCGGCTACAACCTGATAGCCGACTGGCCGGGCGGTGACCCGAACCAGATCGTCATGGCGGGCTCCCACCTCGACTCGGTCACCGCGGGCGCCGGCATGAACGACAACGGCTCGGGTTCCGCGGCCATCCTGGAGACCGCCCTCGCCGTCTCCCGCGCCCAGCTCCAGCCGGCCAAGCACCTCCGCTTCGCCTGGTGGGGCGCCGAGGAGCTGGGCCTGGTCGGGTCCAGGTACTACGTGACCAACCTGCCGACCGCCGACCGCGCGAAGATCACCGGCTATCTGAACTTCGACATGATCGGCTCCCCGAACCCGGGCTACTTCGTCTACGACGACGACCCGACCATCGAGCAGACCTTCAAGGACTACTACGCGGGCCTCGGTGTCCCGACCGAGATCGAGACCGAGGGCGACGGCCGCTCCGACCACGCCCCGTTCAAGAACGCGGGCGTACCGGTCGGCGGGCTCTTCAGCGGCGCCGACTACATCAAGACCGCGGCCCAGGCCCAGAAGTGGGGCGGCACCTCGGGCCAGGCCTTCGACCGCTGCTACCACTCCTCCTGCGACACCACGGCGAACATCAACGACACCGCGCTCGACCGCAACAGCGACGCCGTCGCCTACGCGGTCTGGGCCCTGTCCGCCGCCCCCGTCCCGCCCACCGGCCCGACCTTCGAGAACCTCACGGACGTCGCCATCCCGGACAACGGCGCCGCCGTCACCTCGGCGGTGACCGTCACCGGCCTTTCGGGCAACGCCCCGCCCACGCTCAGGGTCAGCGTGGACGTCAGGCACACCTGGCGCGGTGATGTGGTCCTCGACCTGGTCGGCCCGAGCGGTACGGCCTACCGGCTCAAGAACTCCAGCAGCAGCGACTCGGCGGACAATGTGATCGCCACGTACACGGTCAACGCGTCGAGCGAGCTCGCCAACGGCACCTGGCGGCTCCGTGCCCAGGACGTCGCCTCCCAGGACACCGGCTACATCAACGGCTGGAGCCTCACCTTCTGAGCCTTGGGCTCACAGCGCCTCACAGCGCCTCAGCCACGCACCGTGCACCGCGCCACCGCATGACCGCGTAACCGCAACCACCGCTGCCCGCCCGGGCCTTGAGCCACCGCCCGGGCGGGCAGCGGCCGTCCACCGCTCAGGCCGTGATGTCCTTCGCGGTGAAGCGGGCCCAGGCCGCCGAGCCGAAGACGGCCGCGTACAGCGCCTGAAGGCCCAGGTTCCTGGCTATCCCGTCCCAGTAGACCGGTTCGCGGAGGAGGTCCGCGAAGGACAGCCAGTAGTGCGGGAAGAGATAGGGCTGTATCGCGTGCAACTGCGGGATCGTGTCCAGGATCTGCGCCGTGATCAGCAGCCCCACGGTCGCCGCCATCGCCGCGATCCCGCTGTTGGTCAGGGTGGAGATGAACAGGCCCAGGGCCGCGAGCCCGGTGAGGGAGGCGGCCACGATCACCGCGATCAGCAGGGCCCGTATCAGCCCGTCCCCGAAGGAGATCCGCGTGCCCGAGATGGTGGTGACCTCGCCCAGCGGGAAGAGCAGCGCTCCGACCGCGAGTGCCGAGGCGGCCACGACCAGGGTGGCGACCAGGCAGAAGGCCATGGTGGAGGCGTACTTGGCGAGCAGCAGCCGGATACGGCCGGACGGCGCGACCAGGAGATAGCGCAGTGTCCCGCCATGCGCCTCGCCCGCGACCGCGTCGCCCGCGATCACTCCGACCGCCATCGGCAGGAACACGGGCAGGGTCGCGGCGAGCGCGGCGAAGACCAGGAACAGGCCGTTGTTGGTGATCTGCGTCAGAAAGGCGGGCCCGCCACCGCCCGGACCGCCGCCGGGGCCGCCGCCCGCTCCCCCGCCGTCACTCGTCTCGATCTTCACCGCGATACCGATGAGGACAGGAACGGCCGCCAACACGCCCAGCAGCGCGAGGGTGCGCCAGCGTCTGAAGGTGGTGGTCAGCTCGGAGCGGAACAGCCCCAGCGTCCACCACAGCCGCACCTCACGGCCCCCCGCGCCGCCCGCCGGTGACTCCGCCCGCGTACTCGCCGCGTCCAGCACCTCCGCGCCCGTCCCGCCCTCAGCCCGCGACATCGAAGCCCTCCCCGGTCAGCGCCACGAAGGCGTCCTCCAGCGAGGCCCGCTCGATCCCGAAGGCCCGCACCCGCACCCCAGCCCCCACCAGCGCGGCATTGAGGTCCGCCGGATCCAGCGGCTCCCCCTCGGCCGTGGGCAGTTCCCCGGTCACCCGGTCGTCCGTCATGACCACATCGGTCACTCCGCGCTCCTTCAGCACCCGCGCGGCCTCGCCCGGGTCGGGGGTGGTGACGGCCAGCCTGCCCCGGGTCCCTGCCGCCAGATCGGCGACCGGGCCCTGGATGATCAGCCGCCCCTGGGCCATCACGGCGGCGTGCGTGCAGACCTGCTCGATCTCGTCCAGGAGGTGCGACGAGAGAAAGACGGTCGTACCGTCCGCGGCCAGTTCCCGCACCAGGGTCCGGATCTCCCGCATGCCCTGCGGGTCCAGCCCGTTCGTGGGCTCGTCGAGCACCAGCAGCCGACGCGGTTGCAGCAGGGCCGCGGCGAGCCCGAGCCGTTGCTTCATACCGAGGGAGTACGCCTTGGCCTTCTTGCCGGCCGCCGCCGTCAGCCCGACCCGGTCCAGGGCCTCGGCCACCCGGGTGAGGCGGGTACGGGGATCGGCGGTCGGATCGGCCGAGTCGTACCGTACGAGATTGTCGCGGCCGGTGAGGAAGCCGTACAGCGCGGGCCCCTCGATCAGCGCCCCCACCTGCGGCAGCACGGCACGGGCCGCGCGCGGCACCGGGCGGCCGAGGAGTGTCGCCGAGCCCGCGGTCGGCTGGATCAGCCCCATCAGCATCCGGATGGTGGTGGTCTTGCCCGAGCCGTTGGGGCCGAGGAAACCGAAGACGCTGCCCGCGGGCACGGTCAGATCGAGGCGGTCGACCGCGAGCTGCCCGCCGCGGAAGCGCTTGGTGAGCCCACGCGTCTCGATCACATGAGGCGCGTGCGGTGCGTGCGGCACGGGCGGCGTGCCCGGATCGCCCGGCACCGCTCCGATGACGGCTGTCATCCCGCTCCCCCTTCCCGCTCCCGTTCTTGTCCCGCTCCCGTTCTCCGGCGGGCGCGCCGCCTGCGGTGCTCCCGCCGGCCTCACTGCTCCCGCCGGCCTCGCCAGCCTCGCCGGTCCGCCGGAGGTGATCCTCGCGCGCCCTTTCGAGACAAGAACGGACCGGCCCCGGTCAGCGTTCCGCCCCGCCGCACACAGTGCGCGACGGGGCGGTCCGCTACGGCGTCACTTGGCCTCGTTGGCCGCCTTGACCAGCACGTCCTTCGTCACGGCACCGACATAGACCTTGCCGTCATCCGTCAACAGAGCGTTGACCAGGCGGGTCTTGTAGACGGTGCCCGAGCCGAACTTGCCGCTGACCTTGTCGCCCAGCGCGTCCAGGAACGACTGCGCCTCGGCCGGCAGGTCGCCCGCCCCCGCCGACGACGCGGCCGCCGAAGGTACGTCCGTACCGCCCGGAGTCGTCAGCTCGTAGACCGCGTTCCAGCCCTTGCCGATGACCTTCTGGCTGCCGGACTCCTTGAAGGCGTCCACATCGCCCTTGGGGATCTCCGGCGCCTCGTGCTCCTCACCCTGCGTCACCTTCGCGCCCTTGGGAGGCGTGAAGTCGAAGGTGGAGGCGGCGGGCTTGGCGAACTCGACCGTGGTGAAGCCGATGTCGAGTACGGCCTTGCCGCCGCTGCTCGGCGTGAGCGTGAACTTGAGCGGGGTGCCGGTCTCCGCGTCGACCGCGATCTTGATCGAGCCGACCGTCGAACCGCTCTGCTTGGGCTTGATCAGGAGCTGGTAGGCGTCCCGCCCGGCGATCCGGGCCGTACCGTCGACGCTCACCGAGGTGGTGTCGCCGGAGGCCTTCAGTGCCTGCTCGGCGAAGTCCTGCGGGGTGGCGGGAGCGCCCTCGGCACCCGCGCCCTTCTCGCCCCACTGGTGCTTCCCCTTGCCCGCGCCCGCGTCCTTCCAGGCGTCCTTCCCCGCGTCCTTCCCGTCGTCCTTGGGGGAAGTCGCGTGGTACGCCTCGTTGGAGGCGCTGTCGTACGCCCAGACCTCGTCGCCGTTGCGGATCAGGCTGTACTCGGCGGCGTCGTCCAGGACCGAGATCCGCTGCTTGTCGGGGCCGTCCGCCGCGATCCGCAACGTGTGCGTACCGGAGGTGAGCTCCATCAGCTTGGCGTTCGGGTCGGCGGTGGAACCGCCCGCGCCCGCGTCGCCCTTGGGCATGAGCGCGCCGCCCGCCGCGCCGCCGAGGCCGCCCAGCGAAGGCAGGCCCAGATCCGTGGTGATCTTCACCGAGCCGGAGAGCTGCTCGGTGTCGGACGCGGCGATCTTCTCGATGAGTTCCTGTGCGCTGATCTTCGGCAGCTCGGGGTCCCCGGTCGCGGCCAGTGCCGGGACGAGCCCGATGGTCGCCGCAGCCACCCCCGCCACCGCGACAGGGACCGCGTAACGCGCCGCCATGCGGCGGCCCGCGCCGGGCTCCCTGTCCTCCTCGGTGGTCTGTGCGCTGTCGTTCGGTGCCATGTGTGCCCTACCTCCGTGGTCGGCGGCCTTCCGTCCTCTGCACGTGTCCACCCCGCGCCGCCATTCTCACCCGAATTGGTCAGGAGTGGTGTTGTCCATCTGACCAAATCGGCCGCCTGTAGGCGTCAGACCCCGGAAGCAACTTCAGGTACTGCTCAGGGATGACATTTCGAGGAGATGCCTCTCGCGGCCCGTAGGGGACGGCCGTTGACCGGCGCGAAGACCCCGCGGGAGCACCGTTACGCGCCGCCGTCACCGCCACCACCTGAGTGATGAGGGGCCGTCAGCCCGCTCGGGGGACAGGCCCGGAGGGCGTCATCCGAACGGACGCGGTCGGCGTCAGAACGCGACCGACGTCAGCCCGCCCGGTGGACCACCGCGTCGCACAGCTCCACCAGCGCCGCCTTCGCGTAGCACTCCGGCAGCGGTGCCAGCGTCGACCGCGCCTCCTCCGCGTACCGCACCGTTTCGCGCCGCGCCTGCTCCAGCGCGGGATGCGCGCGCAGCCGCCGCAGCGCCTCCGCGTGCCGCGCCTCGTCCGCCAGATCGCCGTCCAGCAGCTCGACCAGCGCCAGGTCGTCCGGGAGCCGGTGGGCCTCGGCCTGCGCCCGCAGCAGCAGCACCGGCAGCGTCGGGATGCCCTCGCGCAGGTCCGTGCCGGGGGTCTTGCCGGACTCGTGCGAGTCGCTGGCGACGTCGAGGACATCGTCGGCGAGCTGGAAGGCGACACCGAGCCGCTCGCCGTACTGGGTGAGGATGTCGACGACGGTCTCGTCCGCGCCGGACATCATCGCGCCGAACCGGCCCGAGACCGCGATCAGCGAGCCCGTCTTGCCGCCGATCACATCGAGGTAGTGCGCGACCGGATCGCGTCCGTCGCGCGGCCCGGCCGTCTCCAGGATCTGGCCGGTCACCAGCCGCTCGAACGCCTCCGCCTGGATACGGACGGCCTCGGGGCCCAGGTCCGCCAGGATGTGCGAGGCGCGGGCGAAGAGGAAGTCACCCGTGAGGACGGCGACCGAATTGCCCCAGCGGGCGTTCGCGCTGTCCACCCCGCGGCGGACCGTCCCCTCGTCCATCACATCGTCGTGGTACAGCGTCGCGAGATGGGTCAGCTCGACGACCACGGCCGCGGGGACGACCCCGGGCGCGTACGGGTCGCCGAACTGCGCGGCGAGCATCACCAGCAGCGGCCTGAACCGCTTGCCCCCGGCCCGTACGAGATGCTGAGCGGCCTCCGTGATGAAGAGCACCTCGCTCTTGGTGGCATCGAGCAGCCCCGCCTCGACGGCCGCCAGTCCGGTCTGGACATCGGCCTCAAGAGCCTGGTCCCGCACGCTCAGCCCGAACGGCCCGACGACGGTCACGAGAGGTACTCCTGTCTGCTGACGATCACACGGATTGTCGATGTGTCGCTGTCATCACTCAAGTCAGCGTATCGGGTCGCCTTTCGATCACCATGGGCGCCTTCCCGGCACCGCCGGTATGTTCGGGATCAGTCATACGACCTGGAGCAACGGTTTTGTCCGGAACGGCTGCCGACGCCCAGGCGAACACCGAGCGGCCTCCGCCGGTCGCCGGACTTGCCGCGCCGTACCCCGTCACACGGCCGCACCGCACCCCGCCACCCCGCCTCCGGCACCCCCGGCGACAGGGTGCCCGCCGTGTCCCACGTGCTCTCCACCGGCGCGTACCGACCGCGCCCGGAGGGCTACCGCCGGTACGGTCCGCACACCTCCCCGCCCACCTGGTACTTTCCGGTCGAAGCGGGCTTTTCGCCACTGCCGCGCCGGGGCGGCGTCGACGTAACGTGTCCTGCACCGATCCGGAAAGCGAGGCAGCACCGATGCCCGAGCAGAGCCCGCTCGTACCGGCCGAGGGCGACCCCTTCGGCCCGCACAACCTGCCGTACGGAGTCTTCTCCACGGCCGACGAGCCCGACCGCCGCCGGCTGGGGGTCCGTATCGGCGACCAGGTGCTCGACGCGGGGGCCGCTGCGCACGCCCTGGGCTCCCCGTACGCGGCACTGCTCGACCGGCCCGGCCTCAACCCCCTGATGGCGGCCGGGCGCACGGCCTGGCGCGATGTACGGCGGGCGCTGACCGCGTGGGTCACCGTCCCGGCGCACCGCGCGGACATAGAGCCCCTCCTCCACCCGCTCGGCTCCGTCACCCTGCATCTGCCGTACGAGGTCGCGGACTATGTCGACTTCTACGCGAGCGAGCACCACGCCGCCAACGTGGGGCGGATCTTCCGGCCCGGCGGCGCCGCGCTGACCCCCAACTGGAAGCATCTGCCGATCGGTTACCACGGCCGGGCCGGCACGGTCGTGGTCTCCGGTACGGACGTGGTGCGCCCGTCGGGGCAGCGCAAGGGCCCGGCCGACCCGGTGCCCGTCTTCGGTCCTTCCACGAAACTCGACATCGAGGCGGAGGTCGCCTTCGTCGTCGGCGCGCCCTCGGCGCGGGGCTCCGCGGTCGAGTCGGCCGCCTTCCGCGACCATGTCTTCGGGCTCTCCCTGCTCAACGACTGGTCGGCGCGCGACATCCAGGCGTGGGAGTACGTACCGCTCGGCCCGTTCCTCGGGAAGTCCTTCGCCACCTCCGTATCGGCCTGGGTGACCCCCCTGGAGGCCCTGGACGCGGCCAGGGTGGCGCCCCCGGCCCGTACCGAACCGCTGCTCCCCTATCTGGACGACGCGGACGACGAGGAGCCGGGCGGCTTCGACCTGCGGATCACGGTGTCCCTCAACGGCCGGGTGATCTCGGAGCCGCCGTTCTCGGCGATGTACTGGACGGCCGCCCAGCAGCTCGCCCATATGACGGTCAACGGCGCCTCGCTCCGTACGGGCGACCTCTTCGCGTCCGGTACGGTCAGCGGCCCCGCGCGCGACGAGCGCGGCTCTTTGCTCGAACTCACCTGGAACGGCACCGAGCCGCTCGAACTGCCTGACGGCAAGCGGACGTTCCTGGAGGACGGCGACGAGGTCACCCTCACCGCCTGGGCGCCGGGCCCCGACGGCACCCGGGTCGGGCTGGGCAAGGTGACGGGTCGGGTCGTCTCCGGCTGAGACACGCACAGGGCCCGGCACCTCGGTGAGGTGCCGGGCCCTGCTGTCCGTCCGTACGGACACACACGGAGCCGTACGGAGATGCCCCGGCCGGGGCGGAGAGGCTCAGCGCACAAAGCCCCCGGCCTGGCTCGCCAGATCCAGGAAGTACTGCGGCGCCACGCCCAGCACCAGGGTGACCACCACCCCGACCCCGATGGCCATGGTCGTCAGCGCCGAGGGCACCGCGACCGTCGGGCCCTCGGGCCTCGGCTCGCTGAAGAACATCAGCACGATGACCCGGATGTAGAAGAACGCCGCGATGGCCGAGGCGATCACACCGACCACCACCAGCGCGCCCGCGCCGCCGTCGGCCGCCGCCTTGAACACCGCGAACTTCCCGGAGAAGCCCGAGGTCAGCGGGATACCGGCGAAGGCCAGCAGAAAGACCGCGAAGACCGCCGCCACCAGCGGTGAACGCCGCCCGAGCCCGGCCCACTTGGACAGATGCGTCGCCTCGCCGCCCGCGTCGCGCACCAGCGTGACGACCGCGAACGCGCCGATCGTGACGAAGGAGTACGCCGCCAGATAGAAGAGGACGGACGAGATGCCCTCGGGGGTCGCGGCGATCACACCGGCCAGGATGAAGCCCGCGTGCGCGATGGAGGAGTACGCCAGGAGCCGCTTTATGTCGGTCTGGGTGATCGCGACGATCGCGCCGCCCAGCATGGTGACGATGACCACGGCCCACATCACCGGCCGCCAGTCCCAGCGCAGCCCCGGCAGGACCACGTACAGCAGCCGCAGCAGCGCGCCGAAGGCCGCCACCTTCGTCGCGGCGGCCATGAAGCCGGTGACGGGGGTGGGGGCGCCCTGGTAGACGTCCGGGGTCCACATGTGGAACGGGACCGCGCCGACCTTGAACAGCAGCCCCATCAGGATCAGCGCGCCGCCGATGAGCAGCAGCGCGTCGTTCCCCATGGTGTCGGCGAGCGCCGGGCTGACGTTCTGGACGGTGCCGTCGACGACCTCCGCGATCCGCGCGTACGACACGGAGCCCGCGTAGCCGTACAGCAGGGCGATCCCGAAGAGCAGGAAGGCCGACGAGAAGGCGCCCAGCAGGAAGTACTTCACCGCGGCCTCCTGCGACATCAGCCGCTTGCGGCGGGCGAGGGCGCAGAGGAGATAGAGCGGGAGCGAGAAGACTTCCAGGGCGATGAAGAGTGTCAGCAGATCGTTGGCCGCCGGGAAGACCAGCATGCCCGCGACGGCGAACAGGGCCAGCGGGAACACCTCGGTGGTGGTGAACCCGGCCCTGACCGCGTCCTTCTCGCTGTCGCTGCCGGGCACGGCCGCGGCCTGCGCGGCGAACGAGTCGACCCGGCTGCCGTGCGACTCCGGGTCGAGCCTGCGCTCGGCGAAGGTGAACACGGCGACGACCGAGGCCAGCAGGATCGTGCCCTGGAGGAAGAGCGTCGGGCCGTCGATGGCGATGGCGCCCATGGCCGCGAGGTGCTTCTTGGTCGTGCCGTATCCGCCGGCCGCCAGGGCGACCACCGAGGCGAAGGCGGCGGCCAGGGCGACCAGGGAGAGGAAGAGCTGCGCGTGGTAGCGCCCCTTGCGAGGGATGAACGCCTCGATCAGGATCCCCAGGACCGCGGCGCCCGCCACGATCAGGGTGGGGGCGAGCTGCGCGTATTCGATGGTCGGGGCGGGGATCTTGTCGATCCCGCCCGCCGCCGTCGTTGTCCACAGGCTGTGGACGGCTGTCGCACTCACGGGGCGGCCTCCACCTCGGGCTTGGGGTCGGTCTGCTGTACGTCGGACATCGTGTGCTCCACCGCCGGGTTGACGATCTCGGTGAGCGGCTTCGGATAGACGCCCAGGAACAGGAGCAGCGCGATCAGCGGGGCGACCACCACCAGCTCCCGGACCTTCAGATCGGGCATGCCCTGGACCTCGGCCTTCACCGGTCCGGTCATCGTGCGCTGGTAGAGCACCAGGACATAGAGCGCGGCCAGCACGATGCCGATGGTGGCGATGATGCCGACCACCGGATACCTGCTGAAGGTGCCGACCAGGACCAGGAACTCACTCACGAACGGGGAGAGCCCCGGCAGCGAGAGGGTCGCGAGACCGCCGACCAGGAAGGTGCCCGCGAGGACCGGGGCGACCTTCTGCACCCCGCCGTAGTCCGCGATGAGCCGCGAGCCGCGCCGGGTGATCAGGAAGCCGGCCACCAGCATCAGCGCGGCCGTGGAGATCCCGTGGTTGACCATGTAGAGGGTGGCGCCGGACTGGCCCTGGCTGGTCATGGCGAAGATGCCCATGATGATGAAGCCGAAGTGCGAGATCGAGGCGTAGGCGATCAGCCGCTTCATGTCGCGCTGGCCGACCGCGAGCAGTGCTCCGTACACGATGCTGATCAGCGCCAACACCAGGATCACCGGGGTGGCCCACTTCGACGCCTCCGGGAAGAGCTGGAGGCAGAAGCGCAGCATCGCGAACGTGCCGACCTTGTCGACCACCGCGGTGATCAGGACTGCGACGGGCGCGGTGGACTCGCCCATGGCGTTGGGCAGCCAGGTGTGCAGCGGCCACAGCGGCGCCTTCACGGCGAACGCGAAGAAGAAGCCGAGGAAGAGCCACCGCTCGGTGCTGGTCGCCATCGACAGGGAGCCGCTGGCGCGGGCCTCGGCGATCTCGGAGAGCGAGAAGCTCCCCGCGACCACATACAGCCCGATGACCGCGGCCAGCATGATCAGACCGCCGACCAGGTTGTACAGGAGGAACTTGACGGCAGCGTACGAGCGCTGGGTCGCCGCCGCCTCGTCCCCGCCTGCGTGCGCGCGGTCACCGAAGCCGCCGATGAGGAAGTACATCGGGATGAGCATGGCTTCGAAGAGGATGTAGAAGAGGAAGACGTCGGTGGCCTCGAAGGAGAGGATCACCATCGCCTCGACCATCAGGATCAGCGCGAAGAAGCCCTGGGTCGGCCGCCAGCGGCGGTTCGGGTTCACATCCTCCAGCGGGTCGGCGTCATGCCAGCCGGCCAGGATGACAAAGGGGATCAGCAGCGCGGTCAGGGCGAGGAGCGCCACCCCGATGCCGTCCACGCCCAGTTCGTACCGCACCCCGAAGTCGGAGATCCAGGCGTGCGACTCGGTGAGCTGATAGCGGGCACCGCCCGGCTCGAAGCGGACCACCGCCACGGCGGCCAGCACCAGGGTGGCCAGGGAGAAGAGCAGGGCCAGCCATTTGGCGGCGGAGCGCCGGGCGGCCGGGACGGCCGCCGTGGCGATCGCGCCGACCGCGGGCAGCACCGCCGTGGCCGTCAGAAGGGGGAACGACATATCCGGTTACACCGCCCTCATCAGCAGGGTCGCGGCGATGAGCACTGCCGTACCTCCGAACATCGAGACCGCATAGGTGCGGGCGTAGCCGTTCTGCAGCTTGCGCAGCCGGCCGGAGAGCCCGCCGAACGACGCCGCCGTGCCATTGACCACTCCGTCGACCAGGGTGTGGTCGACATAGACCAGGGAGCGGGTGAGGTGCTCGCCGCCGCGGACCAGGACCACATGGTTGAAGTCGTCCTGGAGCAGATCGCGGCGGGCGGCCCGGGTGAGCAGCGAACCGCGCGGGGCGGTCACCGGAACCGGCTTGCGTCCGTACATCAGCCAGGCCAGGGCGACACCGAGCACCAGGACGACCATGGTGGCGCCGGTCACGGTGGCGGCGCTGATCGGCGCCTCTCCGTGGTGGTATCCGGTGACGGGCTCCAGCCAGTGCACGAACCGGTCGCCGATGGAGAAGAACCCGCCCGCGAAGACCGAACCGACGGCCAGCAGGATCATCGGGATGGTCATGGACCGGGGCGACTCGTGCGGATGCGGCGCGTTCCCGTTCTCGTCGGGCTGCCAGCGCTTCTCGCCGAAGAAGGTCAGCAGCATCACCCGGGTCATGTAGAACGCGGTGATCGCCGCGCCCAGCAGGGTGACGGCGCCGAGGATCCAGCCTTCCGTACCGCCCTTGGCGAAGGCCGCCTCGATGATCTTGTCCTTGGAGAAGAAGCCGGACAGACCGGGGAAGCCGATGATCGCCAGATAGCCCAGGCCGAAGGTCACGAAGGTGACCGGCATGTACTTCCGCAGGCCGCCGTACTTGCGCATGTCGACCTCGTCGTTCATGCCGTGCATGACCGAACCGGCCCCGAGGAACAGCCCGGCCTTGAAGAAGCCGTGCGTCACCAGGTGCATGATCGCGAAGACATAGCCGATCGGGCCGAGGCCCGCCGCCAGGATCATGTAGCCGATCTGGGACATCGTCGAACCGGCGAGGGCCTTCTTGATGTCGTCCTTGGCGCAACCGACGATCGCACCGAAGAGGAGCGTCACCGCGCCGACCACCACGACCACGAGCTGGGCGTCCGGGGCCGCGTTGAAGATCGCTCCGGACCGGGTGATCAGATAGACGCCCGCGGTCACCATCGTCGCCGCGTGGATCAGGGCCGAGACCGGGGTCGGGCCCTCCATCGCGTCACCGAGCCAGGACTGGAGCGGCACCTGCGCCGACTTGCCGCACGCGGCGAGCAGCAGCATCAGACCGATCGCGGTCAGCTTGCCCTCGGTGGCGTCCCCCGTGGACCCCAGGACCGGCCCGAAGGCGAAGGTCCCGAAGGTGGTGAACATCAGCATGATCGCGATCGACAGACCCATGTCGCCGACGCGGTTGACCAGGAAGGCCTTCTTGGCGGCGGTGGCCGCGCTGGGCTTGTGCTGCCAGAACCCGATGAGCAGGTACGAGGCGAGACCGACGCCCTCCCAGCCCATGTACAGCAGCAGATAGTTGTCGGCGAGGACCAGCAGCAGCATCGCCGCCAGGAACAGGTTCAGATAGCCGAAGAAGCGGCGGCGCCGCTCGTCGTGCTCCATGTACCCGATCGAGTAGATGTGGATCAGTGTGCCCACACCGGTGATCAGCAGGACGAAGGTCATCGACAACTGGTCGAGCTGGAAGGCGATGTCCGCCTGGAAGCCCTCGACGGGAATCCAACTGAACAGGTGCTGGTGCAGTGTCCGTCCGTCACCGCTCTTGCCGAGCATGTCGCTGAACAGCACCACGCCGACCACGAAGGACGCGGCCGCCAGCAGTGTGCCGAGCCAGTGGCCCACGCGGTCGAGCCGGCGGCCCCCGCAGAGGAGGACCGCTGCTCCCAGTAGAGGCGCCGCGATGAGCAGCGCGATCAAGTTCTCCACGATTCAGCGACCCCTCAGAGCTTCATCAGGCTGGCGTCGTCGACCGAGGCCGAGTGGCGGGAACGGAACACGGACACGATGATCGCCAGCCCGACCACGACCTCCGCGGCGGCGACGACCATGGTGAAGAAGGCGATGATCTGCCCGTCGAGATTGCCGTGCAGCCGCGAGAAGGTCACGAACGCGAGATTGCAGGCGTTGAGCATCAGCTCGACACACATGAACACCACGATCGCGTTCCGCCGGATCAGCACACCGGCGGCCCCGATGGTGAACAGCAGGGACGCGAGATAGAGGTAGTACACGGGGTTCATGAGTTGACCTCCTCCTCGTCGCGGCCCAGCCGCTCCGCCGACCGCTGCTCCAGGGCCTTGAGGTCCGCGATCGCCTCGTTCGACACATCGCGGATCTGGCCCCGGGCCTTCAGCGTCTTGTTGACCGTCAGCTCGGAGGCCGTGCCGTCGGGCAGCAGCCCGGCGATGTCCACCGCGTTGTGCCGGGCGTAGACACCGGGCGCGGGCAGCGGCGGAAGCTGGGTGCCCTTCCGTACCCGCTCCTCCGCCATCTCCCGCTGCGTCATGGCCCGTTCGGTGCGCTCGCGGTGCGTGAGCAGCATCGCGCCGACGGACGCGGTGATCAGCAGGGCGCCGGTGATCTCGAAGGCGAAGACGTACTTGGTGAAGAGGAGGGCGGCCAGTCCCTCGACATTGCCGCCGGCATTGGCCTGGCCCAGCCCGGTGAAGGAGTTCAGCGAGGCATTGCCGATCCCCGCGATCAGCAGGACGCCGAAGCCGATCCCGCAGAGGGCGGCCAGCCAGCGCTGGCCCTTGAGCGTCTCCTTCAGGGAGTCGGCCGCCGTGACGCCGACCAGCATGACCACGAAAAGGAACAGCATCATGATCGCGCCGGTGTAGACGATGATCTGGACGACGCCCAGGAAGTAGGCGCCGTTGGCCAGATAGAAGACCGCCAGGACGATCATCGTCCCGGCGAGGCTGAGCGCGCTGTGCACGGCTTTCTTCATCAGGATCGTACAGAGCGCGCCGACCACCGCGACGGTGCCGAGGATCCAGAACTGGATGGCCTCGCCCGTCGAGGTGGCCGAAGCGGCGGAGGTGACGGACGCCAGCGAGCCGGCGGAGGCTGCGAGCGTGCTCATGCGCGCGCCTCCTCGTCGGACGGCTTCTCGCCCTTGCTCACCGCGACCTGCCGGACCGTGCCGGGCGCGGCCTCGGTGACCAGGCCCCGGTAGTAGTCCTGTTCGTCCGTGCCGGGGAAGATCGAGTGCGGAGTCTCGACCATTCCTTCCTCAAGCCCCGCGAGGAGCTGCTCCTTCGTATAGATCAGGTTCTCGCGGGAGCTGTCGGCCAGCTCGAAGTCATTGGTCATGGTGAGCGCCCTGGTCGGGCAGGCCTCGATGCACAGTCCGCAGAGGATGCAGCGCGCGTAATTGATCTGGTACACGCGGCCGTACCGCTCACCCGGGGAGTAGCGCTCCTCCTCGGTGTTGTCCGCGCCCTCCACATAGATGGCGTCCGCCGGGCAGGCCCAGGCGCACAGCTCGCAGCCGATGCACTTCTCCAGGCCGTCCGGATGCCGGTTGAGCTGGTGCCGGCCGTGGAAGCGCGGAGCCGTCACCTTCTGCTGTTCCGGATACTGCTCCGTCAGCCGCCTCTTGAACATGGCCTTGAAGGTCACGCCGAAGCCGGCCACCGGATTCCGGGGAGGACGGGGGATGTCCCCGTGCGAAGAGTCAGACACCGTCAGCCTCCTTTCCGTCACTCTCGGTACCGTCACTCACAGTATTGCCCCCGCCACTGACAATGAGTTCGCGCTCGCCCCGCGGCCGCCTGCGCGGTACGGGCGGGAGCGTCTGTCCTGGCAGTGGTGGTACGGGGAATCCGCCTGCCATCGGATCGAAGGCGGGGGGTTCGGGCTCCCTCGCCGCGGCGGCCTTCTCCTGCCTGTCGCGGAAGACGTCCACCACGAAGGAGAGCAGCAGCAGTGCGATGACCGCCCCGCCGACGTACAGCACGATCGACTGGAAGTCGTAGTTCTCGTTCCGCAGGGCCCGGACGGTCGCGACGAGCATCAGCCAGACCACCGAGACCGGGATCAGGACCTTCCAGCCGAGCTTCATGAGCTGGTCGTAGCGGACCCGGGGCAGGGTGCCGCGGAGCCAGATGAAGAAGAACAGGAGGAGCTGGACCTTGACGACGAACCAGAGCATCGGCCACCAGCCGTGGTTCGCGCCCTCCCAGAAGGTGGAGATCGGCCAGGGGGCGCGCCAGCCGCCGAGGAAGAGGGTGGTCGCGACGGCCGAGACGGTCACCATGTTGACGTACTCGGCGAGCATGAACATCGCGAACTTGATCGACGAGTACTCGGTGTTGAAGCCGCCGACCAGGTCGCCCTCGGACTCCGGCATGTCGAAGGGGGCGCGGTTGGTCTCGCCCACCATGGTGACGATGTAGATGATGAAGGAGACCGGCAGCAGCACGATGTACCAGCGGTCGGCCTGGGCCTCGACGATCGCCGACGTCGACATCGAGCCGGAGTAGAGGAAGACCGAGGCGAACGCGGCGCCCATGGCGATCTCGTACGAGATCATCTGCGCGCACGAGCGCAATCCGCCGAGCAGCGGATACGTCGAGCCGGACGACCAGCCGGCGAGGACGATGCCGTAGATCCCGACCGAGGCGACGGCGAGGACGTAGAGCATCGCGATCGGCAGGTCGGTGAGCTGCATCGTGGTGCGGTGGCCGAAGATCGAGATCTCGTTGCCGGACGGGCCGAACGGGATCACGGCGATCGCCATGAAGGCCGGCACCGCGGCGACGATCGGCGCCAGGACATAGACGACCTTGTCCGCGCGCTTGACGATGACGTCTTCCTTCAGCATCAGCTTGATGCCGTCGGCGAGCGACTGGAGCATGCCCCAGGGACCGTGCCGGTTGGGGCCGATCCGGAGCTGCATCCACGCGACGACCTTGCGCTCCCACACGATGGAGAAGAGCACGGTCACCATCAGGAACGCGAAGCAGAAGACCGCCTTGATGGCCACGAGCCACCAGGGGTCGCGGCCGAACATCGACAGGTCCTCGGCGGCGAGGACCGTCTGAGGAGCCGTCGCGAAGTGGGCGAGGGCGGTCATGCGCGCACCTCCGGTGCCGGGTTGGCCGGGCCGATACGGACCAGCGTGCCGGGGCGTGACCCGGTGTCCGCGAGAACACCGCCGCCCGTGGAGTTCAGCGGCAGCCACACGACCCGGTCGGGCATCTCCGTCACCAGCAGCGGCAGAGTGACCGTGCCCGCGGGGCCTGTGACAGCCAGTTCGTCGCCGTCCTTGACGCCCGTCTCGGCGGCCGTCGTGGCGGAGAGCCGGGCGACCGCGGCGTGGCGGGTGCCCGCCAGTGCCTCGTCGCCCTCCTGGAGCCTGCCCAGGTCGAGCAGCAGACGGTGGCCCGCGAGAACGGCCTCGCCGTCGCCGGGGCGCGGCACCGGACGGGACGATTCCAGCGGTTCGGCGGCGCGCTCCCCGTCCCAGCCGCCGAGCCGGTCGAGTTCGGCTCGTACGGCCCTGAGGTCGGGCAGCGCGAGATGCGTGTCCAGCGCGTCCGCCAGCATGTGCAGCACCCGCGCGTCGCTCGGCGCGAGCCGCCGGGTCATCTGCTCGGGCTTGAGCGCGGCCTCGAACGGCCGGGCCCTGCCCTCCCAGTTGAGGAAGGTCCCCGGCTTCTCCGCGACCGCGGCGACCGGGAAGACCACATCGGCCCGCTCGGTGACCTCGCTCGGCCGCAGCTCCAGCGAGACGAGGAAGCCGACCGCGTCCAGCGCCGCGCGCGCCGCCGCCGGGTCCGGCAGGTCCGCGACCTCGACGCCCGCGACGACCAGGGCGCCGAGCTGCCCGGTGGCGGCGGCCTCGATGATCTGGCCGGTGTCGCGCCCGAAGTGGTGCGGCAGTTCGCGTACGCCCCAGACCGCCGCGGTCTCCTCGCGGGCCCGCGGGTCGGTGGCGGGGCGGCCGCCGGGCAGCAGCGCGGGAAGCGCGCCCGCCTCGAGCGCGCCGCGCTCGCCCGCCCGCCGGGGGATCCAGGCCAGCTTGGCGCCGGTCGCGGTGGCGGCCCGCGCCGCGGCCGTGAGCCCGCCGGGAACGGCCGCGAGCCGCTCGCCGACGACGATCACCGCGCCGGACGCCCGCAGCGCCTCGGCGGCGCGGATCCCGTCGCCCTCCAGTCCGGTCTGCGAGGCGAGCGCGTCCAGCCACTCGGTCTCGGTGCCGGGCGCGGCCGGCAGCAGCGTGCCCCCGGCCTTCTCCAGACCGCGGGTGACATGGGTGGCGAGCGAGAAGGTGCGCTGGCCGTGCTTGCGGTGCGCCTTGCGCAGCCGCAGGAAGACCCCGGGCGCCTCCTCCTCGGACTCGAAGCCCACGAGCAGGACCGTCGGCGCCTGCTCCAGCGTGCCGTAGGTCAGGCCCGTACCGTCCAGGTCACGGCCCCGTCCCGCGACATGCGCGGCGAGGAACTCGGCCTCCTCGGCGCTGTGCACGCGCGCGCGGAAGTCGATGTCGTTCGTGTCGAGGGCGATCCGGGCGAACTTGGCGTACGCGTACGAGTCCTCGACGGTGAGCCGGCCGCCCGCCAGCACACCCGCCCGGCCGCGGGCGGCGCCCAGACCGCGGGCCGCGGCCTCCAGCGCCTCGGGCCAGCTCGCCGGTTCCAGGACGCCGTCCTCGTTCCGTACGAGCGGAGTGGTGAGCCGGTCGGGCTTCTGCGCGTAACGGAAGCCGAACCGCCCCTTGTCGCAGATCCACTCCTCGTTGACCTCGGGGTCGTCCGCCGCCATCCGCCGCATGACCTTGCCGCGCCGGTGGTCGGTACGGGTCGCGCAGCCGCCCGCGCAGTGCTCGCAGACACCCGGCGAGGACACCAGGTCGAACGGGCGGGAGCGGAAGCGGTACGCCGCCGAGGTCAGCGCGCCGACCGGGCAGATCTGGATGGTGTTCCCGGAGAAGTACGACTCGAAGGGGTCGCCCTCGCCGGTGCCCACCTGCTGGAGGGCGCCGCGCTCCAGCAGCTCGATCATCGGGTCGCCCGCGATCTGGTTGGAGAACCGGGTGCAGCGCGCGCAGAGCACGCACCGCTCGCGGTCGAGCAGCACCTGGGTGGAGATCGGTACGGGCTTCTCGAAGGTGCGCTTCCTGCCCTCGAAGCGGGTGTCCGGGTCGCCGACCTGCATCGCCTGGTTCTGGAGCGGGCACTCGCCGCCCTTGTCGCAGACCGGGCAGTCCAGCGGGTGGTTGATGAGCAGCAGCTCCATCACCCCGCGCTGGGCCTTCTCGGCGACCGGCGAGGTCAACTGCGACTTGACGACCATGCCGTCGGTGCAGGTGATGGTGCAGGAGGCCATCGGCTTGCGCTGGCCCTCGACCTCGACGATGCACTGCCGGCAGGCGCCGGCCGGGTCGAGGAGCGGATGGTCGCAGAAGCGCGGGATCTCGATGCCGAGCAGCTCGGCGGCGCGGATCACCAGGGTCCCCTTGGGGACGGAGATCTCGATGCCGTCGATCGTCAGCGAGACGAGGTCCTCGGGCGGGACCGGGGCCTCACCGCTCCCGGAGTGGGCGGCCGACGTGGTGACGGTCATGCGTTCACCTCCAGGTGGTTGTCCGCCCAGACGGTCGACTTGGACGGGTCGAAGGGGCAGCCCTTGCCGGTGATGTGCTGCTCGTACTCCTCGCGGAAGTACTTCAGCGAGGAGAAGATCGGGGCGGCGGCGCCGTCGCCGAGGGCGCAGAACGACTTGCCGTTGATGTTGTCGGCGATGTCGTTCAGCTTGTCGAGGTCGGACATCCGGCCCTTGCCCGCCTCGATGTCGCGCAGCAACTGGACGAGCCAGTACGTCCCTTCACGGCACGGCGTGCACTTGCCGCACGACTCGTGCGCGTAGAACTCGGTCCAGCGGGTGACGGCCCGTACGACACACGTGGTCTCGTCGAAGCACTGGAGCGCCTTGGTGCCGAGCATGGAGCCCGCGGCGCCCACGCCCTCGTAGTCCAGCGGGACATCGAGGTGCTCGTCGGTGAACATCGGGGTCGAGGAGCCGCCCGGCGTCCAGAACTTGAGCCGGTGGCCCTTGCGGATGCCGCCGCCCATGTCGAGGAGCTGGCGCAGGGTGAGGCCGAGGGGCCCTTCGTACTGGCCGGGGTTGGTGACATGCCCGCTGAGCGAGTAGAGCGTGAAGCCGGGGGACTTCTCGCTGCCCATGGACCTGAACCAGTCCTTGCCGCGGTGCAGGATGGCGGGAACCGACGCGATCGACTCGACGTTGTTCACCACAGTGGGGCAGGCGTACAGACCCGCGACCGCCGGGAAGGGGGGACGCAGCCGGGGCTGTCCGCGACGGCCCTCCAGGGAGTCCAGCAGCGCGGTCTCCTCGCCGCAGATGTACGCGCCCGCGCCCGCGTGCACGGTGACATCGAGATCGAGTCCGCTGCCCAGGATGTTCTTGCCGAGATAGCCCGCCGCGTAGGCCTCGCGGACCGCTTCGTGCACCCTGCGCAGTACGGGGACGACCTCGCCGCGCAGATAGATGAAGGCGTGCTGCGAGCGGATCGCGTAGCAGGCGATCACGATTCCCTCGATGAGGGAGTGCGGATTGGCGAAGAGAAGGGGGATGTCCTTGCAGGTGCCGGGTTCCGACTCGTCCGCGTTGACGACGAGATAGTGCGGTTTGCCGTCGCCCTGCGGAATGAACTGCCACTTCATTCCGGTGGGGAAGCCGGCGCCACCGCGTCCGCGCAGCCCGGATTCCTTGACGTACGCGATGAGGTCGTCGGGCGCCATCGCGAGAGCCTTCTTCAGGCCCTCGTATCCGTCGTGCCGCTCATAGGTGGCCAGGGTCCAGGATTCGGGCTGGTCCCAGAAGGCGGACAGAACGGGTGCGAGGAGCTTCTCGGGACTCGTCCCGTTCTCGTCCAGCTCGGCTGTCATGGTCATCACTCCCCCTCCTCAGCGGGTCCGGCCGGGTCGGCGGGGTGGTCGGCGGCCGGCGTCTGCGGCGGTGCGTCGTGCGGGGCCTCCGAGTCGCGGGGGCGGACCACGCGCGGCCGGGGCGGCTCGCCCTTGGCCAGCCGCAGTCCGGTCAGCGACGCGGGTCCGGCGCCGCCGGTGGCCTCGACGGCGCCGGGGCGCTCGTCGGGGAAGCCGGCCAGGATGCGCGCGGTCTCCTTGTACGTGCAGAGAGGGGCGCCACGGGTGGGCGCCACGGGACGGCCCTCACGGAGGTCGTCGACGAGCCGCTTGGCGCTCTCGGGCGTCTGGTTGTCGAAGAACTCCCAGTTGACCATCACCACGGGCGCGAAGTCGCAGGCCGCGTTGCACTCGATGTGTTCGAGGGTGACCTTGCCGTCCTCGGTCGTCTCGTTGTTGCCGACGCCGAGGTGCTCCTTCAGCTCGTCGAAGATGGCGTCGCCGCCCATCACCGCACAGAGCGTGTTCGTGCAGACACCGACCTGGTAGTCGCCGCCCGGCTTGCGCCGGTACATGGAGTAGAAGGTGGCGACGGCGGTGACCTCGGCGGTGGTCAGGTCCAGCAGTTCGGCGCAGAAGGCCATGCCCGTACGGGACACATGGCCCTCCTCCGACTGCACGAGGTGCAGCAGCGGGAGCAGCGCGGAGCGCGAGCCGGGGTAGCGGGCGATGATCTCCTTGGCGTCCGCTTCGAGCCTGGCCCGTACATCGGCCGGGTAGTCGGGGGCGGGGAGCTGGGGCATTCCCAGGCTGACCCCGGAGTTGGGCGGTGTGGCGGTCACCGGTCGACGCCTCCCATCACGGGGTCGATGGACGCGACGGCGACGATGACATCGGCGACCTGGCCGCCCTCGCACATGGCCGCCATGGCCTGAAGGTTGGTGAAGGACGGGTCGCGGAAGTGGACCCGGTAGGGGCGCGTGCCCCCGTCGGAGACGACATGCGCGGCCAGCTCGCCCTTGGGCGACTCGACCGCCGCGTACGCCTGTCCCGGCGGGACCCGGAAGCCCTCCGTCACCAGCTTGAAGTGATGGATCAGAGCCTCCATGGACGTGCCCATGATGTTCTTGATGTGGTCGAGCGAGTTGCCCAGACCGTCGGGGCCGAGGGCGAGCTGCGCGGGCCAGGCGATCTTCTTGTCGGCGACCATCACCGGGCCCGGCTCCAGCCGGTCCAGGCACTGTTCGACGATGCGGAGCGACTGGCGCATCTCCTCGAGACGGATGAGGAAACGGCCGTACGAGTCGCAGGAGTCGGCGGTCGGGACGTCGAACTCGAAGGTCTCGTAACCGCAGTACGGGTCGGACCTGCGCAGATCGTGCGGGAGCCCGGCGGAGCGCAGGATCGGGCCGGTGGCGCCCAGCGCCATGCAGCCGGCCAGGTCGAGATAGCCGACGTCCTGCATACGGGCCTTGAAGATCGGGTTGCCGGTGGCCAGCTTGTCGTACTCCGGCAGGTTCTTCCGGAGTGTCTTCACCAGCTCGCGGAGATGGTCGACGGCGCCCGGGGGCAGGTCCTGGGCGAGTCCGCCGGGCCGGATGAACGCGTGGTTCATCCGCAGGCCGGTGATCAGCTCGTAGGCATCGAGAATCAGTTCACGATCGCGGAAGCCGTAGATCATGATCGTGGTCGCGCCCAGCTCCATACCGCCGGTGGCGATGCAGACCAGATGCGAGGAGAGCCGGTTCAGCTCCATCAACAGGACCCGCAGCAGCGTGGCGCGGTCCGGGATGTCGTCCTCGATGCCGAGCAGCTTCTCCACGCCCAGGCAGTACGCCGTCTCGTTGAAGAACGAGGTCAGGTAGTCCATGCGCGTGACGAAGGTGGTGCCCTGCGTCCAGTTGCGGAATTCGAGGTTCTTCTCGATCCCGGTGTGCAGATAGCCGATGCCGCAGCGGGCCTCGGTGACGGTCTCGCCCTCGATCTCCAGGATCAGCCGGAGCACCCCGTGGGTGGAGGGGTGCTGGGGACCCATGTTGACGACGATCCGCTCGTCGTCCGCCTTGGCCGCGGACTGGACGACCTCGTCCCAGTCGCCGCCGGTGACGGTGTAGACCGTGCCCTCGGTGGTCGCCCTGGGGGTGGCGTGCGGGGTTTCGTGGGGTGCAGACATCAGGAGTACGACCTCCGCTGGTCCGGAGCCGGGATCTGGGCGCCCTTGTACTCGACGGCGATACCGCCGAGGGGGTAGTCCTTGCGCTGCGGGAAGCCCTGCCAGTCGTCCGGCATCATGATCCGGGTCAGCGCGGGATGGCCGTCGAAGATCAGGCCGAAGAAGTCGTACGTCTCGCGCTCGTGCCAGTCGTTGGTCGGGTAGACCGCGACCAGGGACGGGACATGCGGGTCGGCGTCCGGCGCGGTGACTTCGAGCCGGATCAGCCGGCCATGGGTGAGCGAGCGCAGATGGTAGACGGCGTGCAGCTCACGGCCCTGGTCACCGGGGAAGTGGACGCCCGAGACCCCGGTGCACAGCTCGAAGCGGAGCGCGGGGTCGTCACGGAGCGTGCGCGCCACTTGTACGAGGTGTTCCCGGGCGATGTGGAAGGTCAGCTCGCCGCGGTCGACGACGGTCTTCACGATGGCGTTCCCGGGGACGAGCCCCTGCTCCTCCAGAGCGCCTTCGAGCTCGTCGGCGATCTCGTCGAAGACACCGCCGGGGCCGCCGTACGGACGGGCCGAGGCGCCCGGCAGGGTCACGGTCCGTACGAGACCGCCGTAGCCGGTGGTGTCGCCGCCGTTGTTGGCGCCGAACATGCCCTTCCGTACGCCGATGACCTCACCGGTGTCGTCGCGGGGGGACGGAACGTTATTTCCGGATCGCTGCTCGTCGCTCACCGCAGCAGCCCCTTCATCTCGATCGTCGGGAGCGCCTTGAGCGCCGCTTCCTCCGCCTCACGGGCCGCTTCCTCGGCGTTGACCCCGAGCTTGGAACTCTGGATCTTCTGGTGGAGCTTGAGGATGGCGTCCATCAGCATCTCGGGGCGCGGCGGGCAGCCGGGCAAATAGATGTCAACAGGGACGATGTGATCAACACCCTGGACAATCGCGTAATTATTGAACATCCCGCCCGAAGACGCACAAACCCCCATGGAAATCACCCACTTGGGGTTGGGCATCTGGTCATAGACCTGCCTCAGGACCGGCGCCATCTTCTGACTCACCCGTCCGGCCACGATCATGAGGTCGGCCTGCCGCGGGGAGCCGCGGAAGACCTCCATGCCGAACCGCGCCAGGTCGTACCGTCCGGCGCCGGTCGTCATCATCTCGATGGCACAGCAGGCGAGGCCGAAGGTGGCGGGGAAGACGGACGACTTCCGCACCCAGCCCGACGCCTGCTCGACAGTGGTGAGCAGAAAACCGCTCGGCAGCTTCTCTTCGAGTCCCATTGGTGCCCCCTTGGCCCCTTTAGTCCCATTCTAGGCCGCCGCGCCGCCATACATAGGCGTAGGCGACGAAGACGGTGAGCACGAAGAGCAGCATCTCCACGAGCCCGAAAATCCCGAGCGCGTCGAAGGTGACGGCCCAGGGGTAAAGGAAGACGATCTCGATGTCGAAGACGATGAAGAGCATCGCCGTCAGGTAGTACTTGATGGGGAAACGGCCGCCGCCCGCCGGTGTGGGCGTGGGCTCGATACCGCACTCGTACGCCTCAAGTTTCGCCCGGTTGTACCGCTTTGGGCCGATAAGCGTGGCCATGACCACGGAGAAGATGGCAAACCCAGCCCCGAGGGCGCCGAGCGCGAGGATCGGCGCGTAGGAATTCACGCTCCTCAGCTCCTTCCAGTCGTCCTTGACCGTTGGACCGCACCGGGCGTTCACCTCGCCGCCCCACCCCCGATCATTGAAGATCGCGTACATGTGAGGCAGTTCACAAGCCCGACTGCCCCGCATCCTATGCCCGGTGGTCTGTGATCTGCGACACGGGGTACAGCAACACCTTTGTGATCTCCACCACCTGACGAACGATCATGAAGTCGGATGAGCGGTGATCTTCGTACGCGAAGCGGCCGGGCCCTCACGAGATGTGACATCCGAGCCCGTTCGCGCTGGTCGGAGGCGTGCGCCACTACCAAGAGATGCACCGTACAGGCAAATTGGCAATGAGATGCCACGGAGTGGTATGGGCCCGGGATCCCCTCGGGCGAGGGAGCCCCGGAAAGCGAAGTGGACACGTGCGCGCGTTCACGAGCAAGCGGGACGGCCCCGCGGGCGCCCTGGCTCGCCCGCGTACGGCGGGCCGCCGGACTCCGTGATCGTTCCGACCGTGGGCGGTGACCATCCTGTGACCTGCACCACTTCACATCACCCCCAACAGAAGCGGGCTTGGCCATGAACGTAAAGGGGTGGTAAGCGGCGGGCAATTCGGACCTTTTCTCGAAAGACCGCGATCAACGCCATGATCGCTCGCGTCCGTTTTGCCCCTTACGGCGTCAATAAGTGTTCCAAGAAAGCGGATTCACAGATTCCGAACGTAACTGTGGCGCAATACACGATGCTTGACGGGAACCAGGTCACTCCTGATAGCGGTGTACTCATGTCCCACACCGCTCACATACCCAGCCACCGGAAACCCCGCCGCGGAGCCTCCAAGAGCTCGCTCCGTGCCGGAGTCGCCGGTGGCGTCCTCAGCACGATCGCGGTGGCCGGTGCCGCCGGGCCGGCGCACGCCGAGCCGGTGACCGAGACCATCGAAATGCCCACGCTCACATCCGGGCTCGCAAGCGCCGTCGCACAGTCCGCCGACGCCACCCAGAGGGTCGCGTTCAACCTTGAGCTGACCGCCCAGGAGAACGCCGCGGCCACCAAGGCCGCGCAGACCGCCAAGACGGCCAAGGCCGAGGCGCAGCGCAAGGCGGAGGCAGCGGCCAAGAAGAAGGCCGCCGAGGCCGCCGCCCGCGCGGAGGCCGCCGCCAAGGCCCGGGCCGACGCCGCCGCACGCGCGTCCCGCACCGCCGAGCGCACCAAGCTCGCCGCGTCCTCGTCGAGCAGCGACTCGGGCTCCGGCACGGCCAGTACGGCCACGAAGAGCGCCACGAAGGCGACGGGCTCCGCGGCTTCGGTCATCGACTTCGTCCAGGCGCAGCTCGGCGACGCGTATGTGATGGGCGCCACGGGCCCCAACACCTGGGACTGCTCCGGCCTGGTGCAGGCCGCGTACAAGCAGATCGGTATCGACCTGCCGCGCGTCTCGCAGGACCAGTCGACGGCCGGCACCCAGGTCTCGCTGAGCAACCTCCAGCCCGGCGACATCCTCTACTGGGGCAGCGCGGGCAGCGCGTACCACACCGCGATCTATGTGGGCGGCGGCGAGTTCATCGGCGCGCAGAACCCCAGCTCCGGTGTGGTCCAGCACGCCCTGGACTGGGACGAGCCGACCGGCGCGGTGCGCGTGCTCTGAGACACACCGGCCGGCACGCCGGTACCCGTACAAGCACGAGTGCGAGTACGTGTACGGGCGCCACGACCGTACGGCGAAGGCCCGCATCCCGCTCGGGGGGTCGCGGGCCTTCGCCGTCGGCTCGGCTCCATGGCCGACCGGAGTTCATGCCGGGGTCGTTCACCGATTCAGCATTCGCACATATCACCGCCGACCCCGTCGTGATGGGTGCCAATCGCTCCTGGGTAGGACAGGCATGAGCGCTTAGCAGCGTTGCCCGACCCCCCACTACAGGAGCCAGCGCACATGACCGTCCATGGGATCGACGTTTCGTCGCATCAAAGTTCGACCTTCAGTACGAGCGGCCTCTCGTTTGTGTTTGTGAAAGCCACCGAGGGGGTCTCGTACATCAATCCGCGGATGGTCCAGCAGGCCGCCCATGGGCGGAAAGCGGGGCTGGTGGTGGGGTTTTACCATTTCCTGCGGCCCGGGGACATGAAGGCGCAGGCGCGGTATTTCGTGGAGGAGTGCGCCAGCGTCGAGAGGGATCCGCTCTTCGCGGACTGGGAGGACACCGGGGTGTCCTGTGCCGAGAAGGACGCGTTCCTCGCGGAGGTGAAGCGGCTGCGCGGGGAGACCCATCGGGTGGGGCTCTACTGCGGGCAGTATTTCTGGCTGCACCGGGACACCACCAGCAATGCCGGCGACGCCCTGTGGATCGCGGACTATGTGACGCCCGGCGAGCCCCGGATCAAAGCCAAGTGGAAGTTCCACCAGTACACCGACAGCCCGGTCGACACGAACGTCGGCGCGTTCGCGGACCGGGCCGCGCTGCGGAAGTGGGCCGAGGGGTAGCTCCTGTCGGCGGCGGATGGTTCCCGCCCCGGCTCAGGCCTTCGGGGCCACCTTCGACAGGCCGTTGATGATCCGGTCCATCGCGTCGCCGCCCGTCGGGTCCGTCAGATTCGCCAGCATCTTCAGCGTGAACTTCATCAGCAGCGGATGCGTCAGCCCGCGCTGGGTCGCCAGCTTCATGATCTTGGGGTTGCCGATCAGCTTCACGAACGCCCGGCCCAGCGTGTAGTAGCCGCCGTAGGTGTCCTTGAGGACCTTCGGGTAGTGGTGCAGGGCCATCTCGCGCTGGGCGGGCGTGGCGCGGGCATGTGCCTGGACGATGACGTCCGCGGCGATCTGGCCCGACTCCATGGCGTACGCGATGCCCTCACCGTTGAACGGGTTGACCAGCCCGCCCGCGTCCCCCACCAGCAACAGCCCGCGCGTGTAGTGCGGCTGGCGGTTGAACGCCATCGGCAGCGCGGCGCCGCGGATCGGCATCGTCATGTTCTCCGGGGTGTAGCCCCAGTCCTCCGGCATCGAGGCGCACCACGCCTTCAGCACCTCGCGCCAGTCCAGCTCCTTGAACGAGGCCGAGGTGTTCAGGACGCCCAGGCCGACATTGGACGTACCGTCGCCCATCCCGAAGATCCAGCCGTACCCCGGCAGCAGCCGGTCCTGGCCCGGGCCACGCCGGTCCCAGAGTTCGAGCCACGACTCCAGATAGTCGTCGTCGTGCCGGGGCGAGGTGAAGTACGTACGGACCGCCACGCCCATCGGCCGGTCCTCGCGCCGGTGCAGGCCCATCGCGAGCGACAGCCGCGTCGAGTTGCCGTCGGCCGCGACGACGAGCGGCGCGTGGAAGGTGACCGGGGTCTTCTCCTCGCCCAGCTTGGCGTGCACACCGGTGATACGGCCCGTGCGCTCGTCGGTGATCGGGGCGCCGACATTGCACCGCTCGTACAGCCGCGCGCCCGCCTTCTGCGCCTGCCGGGCCAACTGCTCGTCGAAGTCGTCCCGCTTGCGGACCAGTCCGTAGTCCGGGTACGAGGCCAGATCCGGCCAGTCGAGCTGGAGCCGCACGCCGCCGCCGATGATCCGCAGCCCCTTGTTGCGCAGCCAGCCCGCCTCTTCCGAGATGTCGATGCCCATCGACACGAGCTGCTTGGTGGCACGCGGGGTGAGCCCGTCGCCGCAGACCTTCTCACGCGGGAACGCCGTCTTCTCCAGCAGCAGGACGTCCAGGCCTGCCTTGGCGAGGTAGTACGCGGTCGTGGAACCGGCGGGACCGGCGCCGACGACGATCACGTCCGCAGTGTTCTCGGAGAGGGGCTCGGTCACGGCGGGTTCTCCCGAAGACTCGAAATTGCGTACCGGACGGCACGGGACATGTGCAGTCTATGGGGGCGCACCGACACCCCCGCCGATGCCTCCGGTGATGCGTCGATGCGTCCGGCGATGCCTCCAGCGAAGGGCTGTCCCTGTGAACGACATGACCACACCGCTTCCCGTCCCCGTGGTGCGGCTCCGGGTCCCCACCGACGAGGACGCCCTGAGCTGGCACCGGGTCTTCGACGATCCCGAGGTGATGGAGTTCCACGGCGGGGTGGCGGCGGAGCTTTCGGTGTACGAGGAGCTGACCGCCCGGCAGCGCAAGCACGACGCCCAACTCGGCTTCTGCTTCTGGACGATGCTGGACGAAAACGGCGAGGTGACCGGCTTCACCGGCGCGCAGCCCTGGCCGCACGAGTCGTTCGGGCCGGTCGGCGAGATCGAGATCGGCTGGCGGCTGGGGCGGGCGCACTGGGGCCGCGGTTACGCGACAGCCGCCGCGCGGGCCACGCTGGAACGGGTACGGGCGGCGGGCGTCGGCCGGGTCGTGGCGATGGTGAACGCGCGCAACGAACGGTCGGTGGCGGTGACGCGGCGGCTGGGGATGGAGCTGGTGGAGACGTACCCGTTCACGGCGCGGGGGGTCGAAGAGCGGGCGTACTGCTTCCGGTTGGAGCTGTAGGCCGCCCGGCTCCGGGGGTGTGGTGCGCGGGGCCGCGCCGCGGGGCCGGGGGCGCGGTGCCGCTGTGCGCGGTGCCGCTGTGCGCGGTGCCGGGGGCGGATCAGTTCGGTTCAGTGCGGTTCGGTTCGGTGCGGTTCAGTGCTGACCGAATTGGCGCCGGGTGCGGATCAGTTGCGTACGCCCCTGTGCAGGGCCACGATCCCGCCCGTCAGATTCCGCCACGCCACCTTGGACCAGCCCGCCGCCTGGAGCCGGGCGGCCAGCGCGGGCTGGTCCGGCCAGGCCCGGATGGACTCGGCGAGATAGACGTACGCGTCGGGGTTGGAGGAGACGGCGCGCGCGGCCGGCGGGAGCGCGCGCATCAGGTACTCGGTGTACACGGTCCTGAACGGCGCCCAAGTCGGATGCGAGAACTCGCAGATCACGATGCGTCCGCCGGGCTTGGTGACGCGGTACAGCTCGCGCAGCGCGCGGTCCGTGTCCTGGACGTTGCGCAGGCCGAAGGAGATCGTCACCGCGTCAAAAACCTCGTCCGCGAACGGCAGCCGGGTCGCGTCGCCCGCCGTGAACGGCATCCAGGGGTGGCGCCGCTTGCCCTCGCGCAGCATGCCCTGGGAGAAGTCGCAGGGGACGACATAGGCGCCGGTGGCGGCGAAGGGCTGGGAGGAGGTGGCGGTGCCGGCGGCGAGGTCGAGGACCTTTTCGGCGGGGCGGGCGTGGACGGCCCTGGCGACGGCCTTGCGCCAGACTCTGTCCTGGCCGAGCGAGAGCACGTCGTTGGTGAGGTCGTAGTTGGCCGCCACGTCGTCGAACATGGAGGCGACTTCGTGCGGCTGCTTGTCCAGGGATGCGCGGGTCACTGGGCCATTGTGTCCCCCACCCCGCCCCTTCCCGAAGCCGGGGGCAAGCCCCCGGACCCCCGTTTTGTCCTCAATCGCCGGACGGGCTGAAAAAGAAAGCGCCGGGCGGGCTGCTGTGTTGTGTCTTCAGTCGCCGGACTGGCTGCTGTGCTCTGTCCTCAATCGCCGGACGGGCTGAAAAGAAGCCCGCCGGGCAGGGCGGGCGGGGGCGGGCGCGCGGGCCCGCGAAGATTCGCCGACACTGCCTGGGCCGTGTCCGGCGGATCCCGTCTGGCGCGCGACGCTTGCGATCACGCGCGCCAGACCCCCGAGCCCGGCAAGATCGGCGAGACGCCCCCTAGCGGCGGCGGTGGAGTAGGCGGCCTGATATGACCGTCGCTATGCAGGTGGTCGCGGCGTGGGTGGGCAGGGTGGGGTACGGGGCGTCCTCCGGCGGCATCGCGAAGATCGCGAAGTCCGCCGGGGTGCCCTCCGTCAGGGGCCGCATGAAGACCTCCCCCGCCGGGCGGTTCCCCGCGAAGGGGTCCAGCGTCGGCGGGCCCGGGGGCTGCTCGTACCGGGGCTCGATGCGCAACCCCGTGCGCGTCACCGCGTCCCGGACCGCCTCGCGCCTCAGCTCCCCCGCCACCGCGACCGTGCCGTGCGCCAGCAGCCGCTGGACCCCGCGGCGCGCGCTCGCGCCCCAGCGAGCCTCCGGCATCTCCAGCGCCGCGAGCGCCTCGCCCGTCAGCGGCTCGGTGCCCAGTGCGCCGGCCTCGCGCGGATCAGGGTGGTACGCCTGCTCCAGCAGCTCAGGGCCGTACGGATTGCGCAGCCCCGGTGTGAGCACGCCCGGCCAGTCCCGGACCCGCGCGCCCGGGCTCGCGGCGGCGAGCTTCTCGTACGGGCCGACGGCTGCGACCGTACGCCCCTCGACCAGCACCGCCCCGCCGGGCACGGGCTCGCGGTCCGCGCCGGGCAGCAGCAGGCCGACGCGGTGAATGACCAGCACAGTCGGCTCAGTTGGCGCTGAGCAGCTTCAGCTCGGGGTGTGCCGTGCCGCCCTCGATCGCCGTCGACGAGATGTGCGAGGCGACACGGTCGTCGACCGGATCGTTCGCCGGGTCGTCGTGCACGACGAGGTGTTCGTACGTCGTGGCGCGCTGCGCCGGCACTCGGCCCGCCTTGCGGATCAGGTCGATGATCTCCAGCCGGTTGGAACGGTGCCTGGCGCCGGCCGACGACACCACGTTCTCCTCCAGCATGATCGAGCCCAGGTCGTCCGCGCCGTAGTGCAGCGAGAGCTGGCCGACCTCCTTGCCCGTGGTCAGCCAGGAGCCCTGGATGTGCGCGACGTTGTCGAGGAAGAGCCGCGCGATCGCGATCATCCGCAGATACTCGAAGAGCGTCGCCTGCGTCCGGCCCTTCAGATGGTTGTTCTCGGGCTGGTAGGTGTACGGGATGAAGGCGCGGAAGCCGCCCGTCCGGTCCTGCACGTCGCGGATCATCCGCAGGTGCTCGATCCGCTCGGCGTTCGTCTCGCCCGTCCCCATGAGCATCGTGGAGGTCGACTCGACACCCAGCCGGTGCGCCGTCTCCATGATCTCCAGCCACCGCTCGCCGGACTCCTTGAGCGGTGCGATCGCCGTACGCGGCCGGGCGGGCAGCAGCTCGGCGCCCGCGCCCGCGAAGGAGTCCAGACCGGCGGCGTGGATGCGCCGGATCGCCTCCTCGGCGGAGACCCCGGAGATCCGGGCCATGTGCTCGACCTCGGAGGCGCCGAGGGAGTGGATGACGAGCTGCGGGAAGGCCTGCTTGATGGCGCTGAAGTGCTCTTCGTAGTACTCGACGCCGTACTCCGGGTGGTGTCCGCCCTGGAACATGATCTGTGTGCCGCCCAGCTCCACGGTCTCCGCGCAGCGGCGCAGGATGTCGTCGAGGCCGCGGCTCCAGCCCTTGCCGGTGTCCTTCGGCGCGGCGTAGAAGGCGCAGAACTTGCAGGCCGTCACACAGACATTCGTGTAGTTGATGTTCCGCTCGATGATGTACGTCGCGATGTGCTCCGTGCCGGCGTATCTGCGGCGGCGTACGGCGTCGGCCGCGGCGCCCAGCGCGTGCAGCGGCGCCGAGCGGTACAGGTCGAGCGCCTCCTCGGGGGTGATACGGCCGCCGACCGCGGCGCGGTCGAGGACGCCAGTGACATGTACGGACGTGGGGTCGGCCTTCTCGGTCACCGGCGGGTCCTTCCCAGAGGGGCTGTGACGCCAAGGAGCTATGACGCCGATCCACCCTACGTCAGGGGTACGACACGCCTCGCGGCCGGCCGTACGGCGCGGGCGCCGCTCAGCGCTTGGTGAGCGTGCCCGTGGGGGTGCCCGCCGCCGCCTCGTCGGACTCGTACAGCACCGTGCCGTCCTCCTTGAGCGTGAAGGTCAGCCCGGCTTCGGCGCCGGTGCACAGGCCCTCGGTACTGGAACCGCTCTCGTCGGTGCGCTCGGTGACTCGGAGCTGGCGGGCCGTGCCCGAGACGAAGGTGCCGATGCTGCGGCACTCGGTGTCGACGCCGAGGATCGAGAAGGTGTACGTCATCCGCACCACGTCCTCGCCCTTCGCGCCCTCGCTGATCACCGCGGTGGCGTCGCCGTGCGTCACCCCGCTGCTCTCCTTGGTCGGCCCTTTCCAGGTGCCGACGAAGGCCGCGGGCACCTCGGTGACCTGCGGGCCCGTGTCCTGGTCCGAGTCCGCGGTGGAGCCGGAGGGCGCGGGCGTGTCCGGCGAGGCCGGATACGAGTCGGCGGGCGCTCCCGAGGAGGCGCCGACGGACGGCCCGGTCGCCGCCGAGTCGTCGGAAGGGGTGTTCCCGCTGCCCGGGAAAAGGTCAAAGAGGAACGCGCTGCCGATCGTCACGGCGGCCAGCGCGCCCGCCACGGTCAGCGCCACGGTGCAGCTCACCCTGCGCCCGCGGCGGCCGGTGCCGCCCGCGCCGGTACCCGTACCGGTCGCCGTGCCGCCCGGGCCCGTACCCGTAGCCGTACCGGTGTCGGTCGTGAAGGAGACGGACAGCCGCCCGTCGTTCGACCGTTGGCCCGGGAGCGAGCCGTTCGGCGCGGGGTCCGTTCCCTGGAGCCCTGCCGGATCGACGGGCGGGCCGAAGACACCGAGCGCCGCTGCGCCGTTCCCCGTACCCCCGCCGTTGCTGCCCAGGGACGGGTTGCTGAACGGTACGGGCCCGGTCTGCACCGGCCCCGCCGCCTCCAGGTCCAGCAGCCGCACCGCCGCCCGGCTCACTTCCTCGACCAGCGGCCCCGGCAGCCAGCCCGCGGCCACCAGCCCGGCGGCGCCCTCCGGCGCCAGCGCACTCGCGACCTCGCGCGGCGCGGGCCTCGCGGACGGGTCCTTGGCGAGGCAGCGCGCGACCAGATCCCGCAGATCGCCCTCCAGGGCGCCCAGCTCGGGCTCCTCGTGCACCACCTTGTAGAGCAGCGCGGCCGAGGAGTCGCCAGGGAAGGGGCTCGCGCCCGTCGCCGCGTACGCGAGGACCGCGCCCAGCGAGAACACATCGGCCGCGCCGGTGACGCCCTTGCCGAGGATCTGCTCCGGCGACATATAGCCCGGCGAGCCCACCGAGACCCCGGTGGAGGTGAGCGAGGCCGTGCCGTCGGTGGCGCGTGCGATACCGAAGTCGATCAGCCGGGGGCCGTCCAGCGCCAGCAGGACGTTCGACGGCTTGACGTCCCGGTGGACGAGCCCCAGCCCGTGGACCGCCACCAGCGCCTCCGCGAGACCCGCGCCCAGCGCCCGTACCGAATGGCCCGGCAGCCGCCCGTGTCCGGCGACCGCCTGGGTCAGCGAGGGGCCCGCCACATAGGCGGTCGCCACCCACGGAACGGCCGCTTCCGGATCGGCGTCCAGCACCGGCGCCGACCAGCGTGGCCCGTCGGGGCCCGTAGCGACGCGCCGCGCCGACTCGACCTCGCGCCGGAAGCGGGCCCGGAACTCCTCGTCCATCGCGAAGTGCGGATGGACGACCTTCACCGCGACCGTACGGCCGCCCGCCGAGCGCGCCAGATAGACCCGGCCCATCCCGCCCGACCCCAGCCGTCCGAGCAACCGGTACGGACCGATGGCCGGCGGCTCACCTGCCTCCAGCGGCTGCATGCCCGTCCCCCCTCGTCATGTCCACGCGCTTGCACTCAGCAGCCTAGGGGGTGGGGGTGGCGAGGGGGTTGAGGAAGGGTGGCGCGGGCTCAGGCGGTGAGCAGTTCTACGTTCACCGTCGCCGGGAATCCGGTCGTCGGGCCGGTCCTGCGCGCGAACTCCCGTACCCCCGCGAGCTGGTCGGGACCGAACCGGAAGTCCAGCGTCGTGAAGTAGCGCTCCAGCAGTTCCGCGTCGAAGGCCTCCCAGCGCGCCGCCTGCTTGGCCACCTTCGCGACCTCCTCCAGGGACAGGTCCCGGGACGCCAGGAACGCCTCATGGACCTTCCGTACGACCACCGGCTCACGCGCCAGATAGTCCTTGCGGGCCGCCCAGACCGCGAAGACGAACGGCAGCCCCGTCCAGTCCTTCCACATCAGCCCCAGATCGTGGACCCGGAGGCCGAGCCGGGGCGCGTCGTGCAGGGAGGCACGGAGCGCGGCGTCGCCGATCAGCACGGCCGCCTCGGCCTCCTGCATCATCAGTCCGAGATCGGGCGGGCAGGTGTAGTACTCGGGCGCGACCTTGTACTGCTCGGCGAGCAGAAGCTGTGCGAGGCGCACGGAGGTGCGCGAGGTGGAGCCGAGGGCGACCCGGGCGCCGTCGAGCTGTTCCAGCGGCACCTGCGAGACGATCACACAGGACATGACAGGGCCGTCGCAGCCGACCGCGAGATCGGGGAATGCGACAAGGTCATCCGCGTTCCGGAGGAATTCGACGAGGGTGACCGGAGCGATATCCAGCTCGCCGCGCACGAGCTGTTCACTGAGCATCTCCGGGGTGTCCTTCGTCAGTTCGAGATCGAGAAGGGTTCCTGTCCTCGCGAGCCCCCAATAGAGCGGGAGGCAGTTCAGGAACTGGATATGGCCGACTCTCGGCCGGCTGCGCGAGTCCGCCGCCACGGGCCCTGTTTCGGCCACGGACTCCCCCACCGGCGCCGCCAAGGGCTCCGTCACGGACCCGGCCGTCTCGGGCACTGTCACCGGCGCTGTCGCCGCCTCTGTGTTTTCCACGGGACTGTCCACAACCGCGAGGCTAGACCCGCGGAGTACGGGCGATGTCCTCGGGGCAGGCCTTCGTCAGCACGTCAGACGCCTATACAAACGTCCGGGTGACGTGATCTTTACCTCTACCGCTGCGCGCGGAGTGCGTGCTAGGCTCGCCGCAAGTTGCAGTTTGGTTTCCCTTGCAGTACAGAGCCTGCGGAGCATGTGACCCGCAGGCTTTTGTAGTTTTCAGACTTCTTTGCAGGTTCTGGAGCAGGGCAACCCTTTGGCCCAAGGAGGGCTTATGGCTACCGGAACCGTCAAGTGGTTCAACGCTGAAAAGGGCTTCGGCTTCATCGCCCAGGACGGCGGCGGCCCGGATGTCTTCGTCCACTACTCCGCGATCAACGCGACCGGCTTCCGCTCCCTCGAGGAGAACCAGGTCGTGAACTTCGACGTCACTCAGGGTCCGAAGGGCCCGCAGGCGGAGAACGTCACCCCGGCCTAGTTGCCCGGGTCGGCGATCGCGAACGACTTACGCAGTACCAAGGAGCTCTGCTTTCCCCACTCGGGTGGGGTAAGCGGAGCTCCTGCCTTTTTCCGGCCCGCCCGGACCGTACGGACTTCCCGGCCGGGTTTTCCCGGCCGGGCGTGTCGGCGGGCCTTTCGATCAGTGCATCGGCAGTACACCGGCGCGCGGCGGTCCGGCAGTCCGCCGCCGCGGTGACGGGCGCGCTACGGCCCGTACAACTTCTCGATCTCCCCGGCGAAGTCCTCCGCGATCGCCCCGCGCCTCAGCTTGAGCGACGGCGTGAGATGGCCTGCGGCCTCGGTGAAGTCCACCGGCAGGACCCGGAACCGGCGGATGGACTCGGCGCGCGAGACCAGCCGGTTGGCCTCGTCGATCGCGCGCTGGATGGCGGCGCGCAGCTCGTGGTCCTCGGCCATGGCGGCGAGCGGGACACCGGGCTTCCGCTTCATCATCCGCCAGTGATCGAGACCGTCCTCTTCGAGGGTGATCAGGGCGGTGATGTACGGACGGTTGTCGCCGAGCACCATGCACTGGCTGACCAGGGGATGGGCCCGCACCCAGTCCTCCAGGGGCGCGGGCATGACGTTCTTGCCGGCCGAGGTGATGATCACGTCCTTCTTGCGGCCGGTGATGGTGAGATAGCCGTCCTCGTCCAGGGAGCCCAGGTCCCCCGTGACGAACCAGCCGTCGTCGGTCCAGGCTCCCCAGTCCTCCCGGTCCCCGCGCTCGGTCAGGTCCCCTCGTACGCCTCGTACGGCCGCCGCGCGCTCCGCGTCCCAGTACCCCGCGCACACCTGCCCCCCGCGCAGCAGCACCTCGCCGTCCGCGGCGATACGTATCGCCGCACCCGGCAGCGGCCAGCCGACCGTGCCGAGGCGGGGCTTGTGCGGCGGGGTGACGGTCGAGGCCGCGGTGGTCTCCGTCAGGCCGTATCCCTCGAAGATCTCGATGCCCGCGCCCGCGTAGAACGCGGCGAGCCGGCGGCCCAGCGGTGAGCCGCCGCAGATCGCGTAGGTGACCTTGCCGCCGAGGGCGGCGCGGATCCGGCGGTAGACCAGCGGGTCGTACAGCGCACGGGCCGTGCGCAGCGCGAACGAGGGCCCGGGTCCTGTGCCGTGCTCCATCGCCTCCACGGCTTCCCCGTACCGCCGGGCGATCTTCGCGGCACGGTCGAACGACGCGGCGCGGCCCAGCTTCTCGGCGGTGGCGCGGCCGGTGTTGAAGACCTTCTCCAGGACATACGGAATGGCCAGCAGGAAGGTCGGCCGGAACCCCGCCAGATCCGCGAGCAGGTCCTGGGTCCTGATGGAGGGCGCGTGTCCGAGCCGTACCCGGGCGCGCAGACAGCCGACTGCGACCATCCGCCCGAAGACATGCGAGAGCGGCAGGAAGAGCAGGGTGGAGGCGGGCTCCTTGCTCACCGTCTTGAAAATCGGGTGGAGAAGCTCGATGGCGTTGTCCACCTCGGCGAAGAAGTTGGCGTGGGTGAGGACGCAGCCCTTGGGGCGTCCGGTGGTCCCCGAGGTGTAGATGAGCGTGGCGGCAGAGTCAGGGGTGAGGGCGGCACGGCGCTCGCTGACCGCCTCGTCCGGGAGGTGTTCGCCCGCGCGGCGCAGGGTGTCGACGGCGCCGGAGTCGAAGGCCCAGAGGTGGGTGAGACCGGGGAGCTGGCCGCGCTCCTGGCCGATCAGCCAGGCCTGCTGGGCGTCCTCCACGGCGCAGGCGACCGCGCCGGAGTCCTGGAGGATCCAGCGGGCCTGGAAGGCGGAGGACGTCGGGTAGATCGGGACGGTGATCAGTCCGGCGGCCCAGGCCGCGAAGTCGAGCAGGGTCCACTCGTAGGTGGTACGGGACATGATCGCGAGGCGGTCGCCGGGGCGCAGGCCGGCCGCGATCAGGCCTTTGGCGACGGCTCGTACCTCGTCGGCGAAGGCGGCGGCGGTGATGTCCTGCCAGCGGACCTTCCCCTTGGCCCCTTTTGCCTTGTTTGCCGCATTCGCCTTTGCCGTACTCGGCGTTGCTGTACTTGCCTTCGCCGTACTCGCCTTCGCTGTACTCGGCCCGCTTGTCTTGCGGCTCAGGACCGCTTCGTCCGGTGCCTCGCGGGCGTTGTCGAAGGGGATGTCGGCGAGCGAGCCGGTGGTCACGGGCGGGACCAGCGGCGCTACGGACACCTCCCTGACGACGCCGTCCTCCCGTACCTTCACGGGCTCGATCAGCGACAGGGGCGGGAACGGCAGACGATCGGGAGCGGCATTGGCATGGGCATCGGCGGGCAAGGAGGGGAACGGCGAGGGCGAAGCGGACACGTGCGGGGCCGCGCCTACTGGGTCGCGCCGTCTTCCTGGGAGCGGTTGGCCTCAAGTTTGGCCTTGGCGCCGTCGACCTTCGTGACAAGCTGCGCGGACATCTCGTCGCGCTGCTTGCGCAGCAGGACCAGGCTGAGGGGCGCCGAGATCACCAGCGCGAGCAGCAGCACCCAGATGAAGTTGGAGTCGCCGAGCCCCTTGGGCAGCAGACCGACCTGGACCAGCCCGGCGACGACCACGAAGCAGCCGACGAAGATGCCGAGGCGCATCACGGTGTAGCGGATCGTGGCGCTTGCCTTCGGAGCGGTCACAACGGCCCTTCTCTCTTTCCGGGATCTTCCTGCCGGGAGTCCTGACCCACCAGTCAAGCACGACCCGTTCAGTGCCGGTTCAGGGGGAGCAGCATCGTGATGTCGTCGCGGTCGTCACCCGGGGCGACCCTGATCGCGTCGGGTACCCGGCCGACTTCCTTGTAGCCGCACGAGGCATAGAACCGTTCGAGTCCCGCGCCGCCCCGGCAGGTGAGCCGGATCGCCTCGATGCCGTCGATGCCACCGGCCGCTTCCGCCGCGGCGGCCAGCAGCTCGCGGCCGTATCCCTTGCCCTGGTGGCGGGGGTGGACCATCACGGTGTAGAGCCAGAGCCAGTGGCGCATCAGCCGGTGGGGGTTGAGTGTGAGGAACGCCGTCGCGGCGACGGCGCCCGCGCCCTCATCGTCATACCCCACCAGCAGCCGGCAGCGGCCCTCGGCCATCGCCGTGAGATGCCTCACCAGATCGGGCCGGATCTCCTCGGCCGTCACCGGGGGGACAAAGCCGACCGCCCCGTCGGCGTTCGACACGTCCGTCCAGAGCGCCAGGACACCGTCGCGCAGGGCGCGGTCCACCGGCGGGTCCAGTTCGAATACGAGCGACATCGGCGTGCCCTCTCAGACCCGCATCGGCTGCGGGGACTCGCGGCGGTCGGGATCCGGCCCCGGGTAGTCGCGGATGATCTCGTACCGGGTGTTCCGCTCGACGGGCCGGAAGCCCGCGTCCCGGATGAGTTCGAGCAGGTCCTCACGGCCGAGCTTGTTGGGCGTGCCGTAATTGTCCGCGTCGTGCGTGATCTTGTACTCGACGACCGAGCCGTCCATGTCGTCCGCGCCGTGCTGGAGCGCCAGTTGGGCAGTCTGGACGCCGTGCATCACCCAGAAGACCTTGACGTGCGGGACGTTGTCGAAGAGCAGCCGGGAGACCGCGAAGGTCTTCAGCGCCTCCGCGCCGGTCGCCATCGACGTACGCGCCTGAAGGCGGTTGCGGATCTTGCCGTCCTTCATGTCGACGAAGTCGTGCTGGTAGCGCAGCGGGATGAAGACCTGGAAACCGCCGGTCTCGTCCTGGAGTTCACGCAGGCGCAGAACGTGGTCGACGCGGTGGCGCGGCTCCTCGATATGCCCGTACAGCATCGTCGACGGGGTCTTGAGCCCCTTGGAGTGCGCGAGGCGGTGGATGCGCGACCAGTCCTCCCAGTGGGTGTTGTGGTCGACGATGTGCTGCCGGACCTCCCAGTCGAAGATCTCGGCGCCGCCGCCGGTGAGCGACTCCAGGCCGGCGTCGATCAGTTCGTCGAGGATCTCGGAGGCGGACAGCCCGGAGATCGTCTCGAAGTGGTGGATCTCGGTGGCGGTGAAGGCCTTGAGGGAGACCTGCGGCAGGGCTTCCTTGAGCGCGCTGAGCGAGCGCGGGTAGTAGCGCCAGGGCAGCGTCGGGTGGAGGCCGTTGACGATGTGCAGCTCGGTGAGGTTCTCCCCCTCCATGGCCTTGGCGAGGCGCACGGCTTCCTCGATGCGCATCGTGTACGCGTCCTTCTCGCCCGGCTTGCGCTGGAACGAGCAGTAGGCGCAGGAGGCGGTGCACACGTTCGTCATGTTGAGGTGGCGGTTGACGTTGAAGTGGACGACATCGCCGTTCTTCCGCGTCCGCACCTTGTGGGCGAGACCGCCGAGCCAGGCCAGGTCGTCCGACTCGTACAGGGCGATGCCGTCCTCGCGAGTCAGCCGCTCACCGGCTTCGACCTTCTGCTCCAGCTCGCGCTTGAGACCCACATCCAGTGCAGATGCAGTCATCAGGCCGCCTCCCATATGTCTGCCAATCGGGCCAGTCGAGCCTACGCCCCCGGTCGGACAGTCCCGACGCGGCCCTCCGCTCGCCGGCCCCGCTCCTCGGCGCCGCGCCGCTTCTCCCGCTCCGGCCCTCACTCCTCCGGGAGTTCACCGACTCTGTTCTCCCACTTCGTGGAGAGAACGATGGTGGTGCGGGTACGGGAGACGCCCTTGGTGCCGCTCAGCCGGCGGATGGTCTTCTCCAGTCCGTCCACGTCGCCCGCGCGCACCTTGAGCATGTACGAGTCGTCGCCCGCGATGAACCAGCAGTCCTCGATCTCCCCCAGATCCCGCATCCGGCGGGCCACGTCCTCGTGGTCGGCGGCGTCGGAGAGCGAGATCCCGATCAGCGCGGTGACGCCGAGGCCCAGCGAGGCCGAGTCGACCGTGGCGCGGTAGCCGGTGATGACGCCGGCCGCTTCGAGCCGGTTGATGCGGTCGGTGACGCTGGGGCCGGAGAGCCCCACGAGCCGACCCAGCTCGGCGTACGAGGCCCTGCCGTTCTCCCTGAGGGCCTGGATGAGCTGCCTATCCACGGCGTCCATATGCCTGAAGCCTTCCATTATTCAGCAATCTCGCAAGCTTATATCTAGAATCTAAGGCATGCAGGGTTGGCGCCCTGCGAATCTTTTGAGCCATCAAGCAAGCCGCCCATAGGCCACCGGCCGGCCGTGGGCATCCCGTCAAGTGGGCATGCCGTCGAGAAGGTCCGGTCAGTCACCGCGAGAGCCGCCCAGCTCTCCCTTCCAGCGGCGGTACAGCCGGTGCTCCACCCCCGCCGCGTCCAGCACCCGCCCGGCGACGAAGTCCACCAGGTCCTGGATGTGCGCCGCCCCGGCGTAGAAAGCGGGAGAGGCGGGCAGCACCACGGCCCCCGCCTCGTCCAGCGCCACGAGATGCTTCAGCGTCTGGCCGTTGAGGGGTGTCTCCCGTACGGCGACGACCAGCGTCCGGCGCTCCTTGAGGGTCACGCTCGCCGCGCGCTGGAGCAGGTCCTTCGAGAGGCCGAGCGCCACTCCGGCCGCACAGGCCGTGGACGCCGGCACGATCAGCATCCCCTGGACGGGGTACGAGCCGGAGGAGGGCCCGGCCGCCAGGTCCCCGGCGGCCCAGTGCCGTACGAGGCCGAGGGCCGCGTCGTCGACGTCCGCGGCGAAGCGGTCGGGTTTGCCGTCCGCGCCACGGGACAGCCAGGCGCGGAGATCGTCCCGCCAGTGCGCGTCCCGGAAGGCGATCCCGGTCTCGTCGAGCAGGGTCAGCCGCGCCGTGCGCGACACCACCAGGTCCACGCTCTCCCCGGCCGCCAGCAGCGCGCGGAGCACGGCCGCGGCGTACGGCGTACCGGACGCACCGGAGACACCGACGACCCAGGGCCGCCGTGAGGGGGGTGGCTGGTCTGCGTACGGTCCGGACTTCACGGATCCGAGCCTATCCGGCACCCTCTGCCGGGAACCGGGTAAGGTGCCCCGTCCGTTCCCCCCGGTGAAGAGCGAGTGAACCGAAGAGGAGACCGCGAACGGGGGGGAATCATGGCCGGTACGGGATCCGGGTGGGCAGGGACCGCGCGGGCGAAGGCCGCCGCCAAGCTGATGGCGGGATGGATCGCCCTGCTGTGGGTGCTCGAACTGGTGGACGTCCTCACCGCGCATTCCCTCGACGGCTACGGCATCGTCCCGCGCGAGCCGTCCGAGCTGGCCGACATCGTCCCGGCGTCCTTCATCCACTTCGGCTTCGCCCATGTCGCGGCGAACACGGTCCCGCTGCTGGTCTTCGGCTTCCTGGCCGCACTCGGCGGCATCCGCCGCTTCCTGGCCGTATGCGCGGTGATCATCGTGGCCGACGGTCTGGGTGTCTGGCTGATATCACCGTCGCACACCAATACCGCGGGCGCGTCCGGACTGATCTTCGGGCTGTTCGGCTATCTCCTGGTCCGCGGCTTCGTCGAGCGCAAGCCCGCCGGCATCGTCGTGGGTCTGGTGATCGGCGCGATATGGGGCAGCTCGATCCTGTTCGGCATATCCCCGGCCAATACGACGGTGAGCTGGCAGGGCCATCTCATCGGCCTGCTCGCGGGCGTCGCCACGGCGTTCATGTTCCGCCGCCCGGCCGCCCGGACGGCGCTCATCCCGTAACGACGCCGCGACATCAGGCCGTTGCGCCGGTGTGCCGGTGTGCCATGTGAGCACCGGCCCCCGGTCATGCCCTCACCCCGTGAGGCCGCGCACCACCAGGTCGAGCAGCGCGCACACGAACAGGGCGATGCCGATGAAGCCATTGACCGTGAAGAACGCCCTGTTGAGCCGGGACAGGTCGTGCGGCTTCACGATCGAGTGCTCGTACAGGAAGGCACCCGCCACGATCACCAGACCGGTCCAGAAGAACACCCCGGCGTCCGTGGCCAGTCCGTACCACACCAGCAGGGCGGTGGTGACGGCATGGCAGGCGCGCGCTCCGTACAGCGCCCCGGGGATACCGAAGCGGGCCGGCACCGACATCACTCCGTGAGCGCGGTCCGCCTGGACGTCCTGGCAGGCGAAGATCAGATCGAAGCCGCCGATCCAGACCCCGACCGCCAGGCCGAGGATCACCGCGTCCCAGGACCAGGTGCCGGTGATCGCGATCCAGGCGCCCACCGGGCCCATGGCCTGCGCGAGTCCGAGAATGGCGTGCGGGAAGTTGGTGAACCTCTTGCCGTACGGATAGACCACCATCGGGATCACGGCGATCGGCGCGAGGGCGAGACAGAGGGGGTTCAGCGCGGCGGCGGCCGCGAGGAAAATCACCACGGCGATCCCCGCACCCGTCCAGGCGGAGCGTACGGACATCGCGCCCGTCACCAACTCCCGCCCCGCCGTGCGCGGATTGCGGGCGTCGATCTCGCGGTCGATGATCCGGTTGCAGGCCATCGCGAAGGTGCGCAGCCCGACCATCGCGACGGTGACCAGCAGCAGCCGGCCCCAGTGGACATTGCCGTCCAGGCCGAACATCGCGGTCAGCGCGGCGATGTATGCGAACGGCAGGGCGAACACCGAGTGCTCGATCATCACCAGCCGCAGGAACGCCCGGGTTTTCCCGCCCGCCCGCGCCGGTTCGGGCCCGAGGACTTCCGCTGCGCTCACAGGCCGTACTCCCTCCACCGGCGGTCGACCTTCGCCGCCGTCTCCGGGTCGGACTCGACCATCTCCGGCCAGCCGCCGTCCCGTGTGTACCCCTCCTCGGGGAGCTTGCGCGTCGCGTCGATCCCCGCCTTGCCGCCCCAGAACTGCTGGTACGACGAGTGGTCGAGATGGTCGACCGGGCCCTCGACGACCGTGAGGTCCCGCGCGTAGTCGGTGTTGCCCAGCGCGCGCCAGGACACCTCGTGCAGATCGTGCACATCGCAGTCCGCGTCGACGACCACGATCAGCTTGGTCAGCGACATCATGTGCGCCCCCCAGATCGCGTGCATCACCTTCTGCGCGTGCTTGGGATACTTCTTGTCGATCGAGACGATCGCACAGTTGTGGAAACCGCCCGACTCGGGGAGGTGGTAGTCCACGATGTCCGGCACGATGATCTTCAGCAGCGGCAGGAAGAACCGTTCCGTCGCCCGTCCCAGCGGCCCGTCCTCCGTCGGCGGCCGGCCGACCACGATCGACTGGAGCAGCGGGCGTCTGCGCATGGTCACACAGTCGATGGTGAGCGCGGGAAAGGGTTCCTGCGGGGTGTAGAAGCCGGTGTGGTCCCCGAACGGGCCCTCCGGAAGCGTCTTTCCGGGCTCCAGCCAGCCCTCGATAACGACTTCGGCGTTGGCCGGGACCTGGAGCGGCACGGTCTTGCAGTCGACCATCTCGATCCGCCGGCCCTGTACGAAGCCCGCGAACAGATACTCGTCGATGTCACCGGGCAGCGGCGCGGTGGAGGCGTACGTCACAGCGGGCGGACAGCCGAACGCGATCGCGACGGGCAGCCGTTCACCGCGGCGGGCGGCCACCTGGTAGTGGTTGCGGCTGTCCTTGTGGATCTGCCAGTGCATGCCGATGGTGCGCCGGTCATGGCGCTGGAGCCGGTAGAGCCCGAGATTGCGGACGCCGGTCTCCGGGTGCTTGGTGTGCGTCAGGCCGAGGTTGAAGAAAGACCCGCCGTCGTGCGGCCAGGTGAAGAGCGCGGGGAGCTGGTCCAGATCGACGTCGTCGCCGGTGAGGACCACTTCCTGGACGGGCGCGTCCTTGATCTTCTTCGGTGGTACGTGCGCCATCGCGCCGAGCTTGCCGAACGCCTCGCGCAGCCCCATGAAGCCCTGGGGAAGCTCCGGTTTGAGCAGTCCGCCGATCTTGTCGCTGATCTCGCCGTACGAGGTGAGGCCGAGCGCCTTGAGGAGCCGGCGGTCCGTGCCGTACACGTTCATGGCCAGCGGCATCGAGGAGCCCCGGACATTCTCGAAGAGCAGGGCGGGGCCGCCGGACTTGTTCACCCGGTCGACAATCTCCCCGACCTCCAGATACGGGTCGACTTCCGCCTTGATGCGCTTGAGGTCGCCCTCGCGCTCCAGCGCCCTGAGCAGCGAGCGAAGATCGTCGTAAGCCATGCGTCCCAGTATCGGCCACCCGGTACCCTGGGCCGGTCACCGGGGCCGTCGCACGGCCCCCAACCGCTCCCGGGGAGTCCGTCCAGCCATGCTCAGGTATCTGCCGTTCCTGCTGGTCCTGGCGCTGTGGATCTATGCCTTCATCGACTGCCTCAACACCCCTGAGGAAGAGGTCAAGGGCCTTCCCAAGGTGGTCTGGGTCATCATCATCCTGCTGTTCGGCGAGGTGCTGGTCGGTCCGGTCGCCTGGCTGGTGGTGGGCAAGGTGCGGCGCGGTCCCGCGGGCGGTTCGACACCGTCCGAGTGGCACCGGAACCAGCGCGGGAAGTGGACGGCGCCGGACGACAATCCGGCGTTCCTGGACTCCCTGAAGGAAGAGAACAAGAAGGACGAGGCCCTGCTCAAGGACTGGGAGGCGGATCTCCGCCGCCGCGAGGAGGAGATCAAGCGCCGCGAGCGGGAGCAGGGCGGCGGCGACAACTGAGTTCCTCACGTACGCGAGTGCGTACGGCAGGTGCCCCGCGCGGAACCGGTCCGCGCGGGGCACCTGTTGTATTGGCAGGCGTACGACTGCCGTAGCACCTGCCGTACGAGCGGGCCTCGGGCGCCCGGTGACGCCGGACGCCCGCGCGGCCTCAGACGCCCGCGTACGAGTGCTTGCCGGTCACGAAGATATTGACGCCGTAGTAGTTGAACAGCCAGCAGCCGAAGGCGATCAGCGCCAGATAGGCGGCCTTGCGGCCCTTCCAGCCGGCGGTGGCGCGGGCGTGCAGATAGCCGGCGTACGCGACCCAGGTGATGAACGACCAGACCTCCTTGGGGTCCCAGCCCCAGTAGCGGCCCCAGGCGTCGCCCGCCCAGATCGCGCCCGCGATGATCGTGAAGGTCCAGAGCGGGAAGACGGCGGCGTTGACGCGGTACGCGAACTTGTCGAGCGTCGTGGAGGCGGGCAGCCGTTCCAGTACGGAGGTGGCGAAGGAGCCGGGCGTGAGGCCGGTGGCGAGCTTCGTCTCGTACCGCTCCCGGAACAGGTAGAGCAGCGTGGCGACCGCGCCGACGTAGAAGACCGCGCCGCAGAAGATCGCCGTGGAGACATGGATCCACAGCCAGTACGAGTGGAGCGCCGGGACCAACTGGTCGCTGTCGGTGTACAGCACGGTGACGGCGAGACCGAGATCGAGCAGGACCGTGGTGATGAGCGGCAGCCCGATCCAGCGGACGTTCTTCTTCAGTGCGAGAAGGACGAGATAGACGGTGACCGCGACGGTGGAGAAGGTGATGTTGAACTCGTACATGTTGCCCCACGGCGCCCGCTGCACGGACAGCGCGCGGGCGACCACACCGGCGGCCTCGACCAGCCAGGCGAGGACGGTGAGGGACACGGCGATCCGGCCGTACAAGTCGCCCTGGGCGTCTCCGCCGTGCGCGCCGGGGCCGTCCGGGATGTTCCTCGTACCGGCCGCGGAGCGGGTGATGATCTTCGGCCGTTCCAGTACGGCTGTCGCGCCGCCTTGCTGCGCGACCTGGATCTCCACCTGGCCCGCCGCGGACTCCTGGGCGCCGCCGGTCAGCGCGGCGGCGGTACGGGCCACCCGGCTGCGGCTGCCGAACAGCCACTCCGCGATATGCGCGAAGAAGGCCAGCGTGTAGACGGCCATGGCCGAGTAGATCAGCACATTGCTGGTCTGTGCCAGGCTCTCATTGGTTGCTGCGGCGGCGAGACTCACTTCTCAGCCCCTTCGGCTTCGACGGTCCGTTCCGCGGAACTGCCCGCGGGATCAGGCGCGGTGGGCGCCTCTGAATGGAGGGTGCCGGCCAGCTCGGCCAGTTCCTCGGGGAGCTTGGCGGACTCGCTGCGGCCGAGTCCGGCCATCTCGACCACGGTGACGCCGTCGGCGCCCCGTACGGCCCGGACCCAGATCCGGCGCCGCTGGATGAAGAGGGAGCCCGCGAGGCCCGCGATGGCGGCGACGGCTCCGGTCAGGGCCCAGGCGTCACCGGGCTGGTGCGAGATCTGGAAGCTCGCCCACTCCTTGACGTCCTTCTCGAAGGTGATCGAGCCGGCGCCGTCGGGCAGGGTGAGCTTCTCGCCGGGCAGCAGGGTCGTCTTCAGAAGGTTGCCCTTCGCGTCCTTGAAGGGCTTCAGCTTCCTGGTGTCCAGTTGGTACACATTCTGCGGAAGCCCGGAGTCGACGCCCAGACTGCCGTGGTACGCGCCGATGTTGAGCACCGGGAAATCGAGCGCGGGGAACTGGGAGAACATCTGCCCCGAGTTCTTGCCGCCGTAGGTCGGTACGAAGAAGGCGGCGAAGCCTAGTTGATCCCTTTTGCCGTTCTTGTCCCGGTAGCCGTCCATCACCTTGATGGCACCGGTGGACGAGACGTTGTTGTCGATGGGCAGCAGCGGGACCGCGCCCTTGAAAACCACCTGACCGCGGCCGTCCCGGACGGTGACGACCGGGGCGTAACCGTGCGAGATCAGATAGACCTTCGAACCCTGCACTTCGAGCGGCTTGTTGACCTCGATCACCGAGGTGCGTTCGGGGCCGCCGGCCGAGGTGGTGTAGCGGACCTTGGCCTCGAAGGTGCGCGGGGTGCCGAGCTGCGGTCCGCTGCGCTCGTACGTCGCCGTGAACGAGTCGAGGCTGAAGGTGAAGGGCGCCAGATCGTCCGTGTTGAAAAGCGAGCCCGACTTGAAGTCGTCGTACTGGGTGAGGGTGTTGGAGAAACCGTCGCCCTCGACGACCAGTTTGCCGCCCTCGGACTTGAAGAGCTGCCCGGTGGCGAAGGCCACCAGCAGCACGATCAGGGCGATGTGGAAGATCAGATTGCCGGCTTCGCGGAGATAGCCCTTCTCGGCGGCGACCGCGTCGCCGGAGATGTGCGTACGGAAGCGGTGCCGCTTGAGTATCGCGAGCGCGGCCTCGCGAGCGGCCTCGGGTGCGGCCGAGGTGCGCCAGGTCGTGTACGCGGGGAGCCGGGTGAGGCGGCGGGGCGCGGCCGGCGGGCGGGAGCGGAGCTGGCCGACGAACTGCCAGGTGCGCGGGACGATACAGCCGATGAGCGAGATGAACAGCAGGATGTAGATCGCGGAGAACCACACCGAGCTGTAGACGTGGAAGAGCTGGAGCTTGTCGTAGATCGGCGCCAGCGTCTCGTGGCGGTCCTTGAAGTCCTGGACCTTGAGTTCGTCGATGCTGGTCTGCGGGATCAGCGAGCCGGGGATGGAGCCGAGGGAGAGGAGGAAGAGCAGGATCAGCGCGACGCGCATGGAGGTGAGCTGGCGCCAGAACCAGCGGAGCCAGCCGATGAGGGAGAGGGTCGGGCCGCCGAGGGCGGTCTCCTCACGGGGGGCGGTGGAGAGCTGGGAGCCGGCGGCGCCGAATTCGCCCGCGTCGTCGCGGGCTTGGCTGTCCGGGGCCGCGGCCGCGTCGTCGCGGGCCGCGGAAGCCTCCGCAGCATCCGCCTTGTCCGTTGTTGTCCCACTGCTCGTGGACGTGTTCGTGGACGCCTTGCTCATGGCACTAGATCCCCACCGTGTAGCCGTCGGACCAGCCCTGCATCTCCTGCACGATGCTGTCCCACGCACCGGTCAGCAGCAGCAGACCGGTCGCGATCATCATCGCGCCACCGATCCGCATCACCCAGGCGTAATGCCGCTTTATCCAGCCGAACGCGCCCAGCGCCCTGCGGAACGCCACCGCCGCGAGGACGAAGGGGACACCGAGGCCCAGACAGTACGCCACGGTCAGTACGGCCCCGCGCCCCGCGCTCGCCTCGTTGAACGCCAGGGCCTGTACGGACGAGATGGTCGGCCCGAGGCAGGGCGTCCAGCCGATCCCGAAGAGCGCGCCCAGCAGCGGCGCGCCCGCGAGGCCGGTCACCGGACTGCGGTGGAAGCGGAATTCGCGCTGGGTGAGCCAGGGCATCAGCCCCAGGAAGAACACGCCCATCAGGATCATCAGCGCGCCGAGCACCTTGGAGAGGATCTCCCGGTGCCCCTGGAGCGTCGCGCCGAAGTAGCCGAAGAGCGCGCCGCCCGAGACGAAGACCGCGGTGAAGCCGATCACGAAGAGTGTGGCGCCGACCACCATCCGGCCACGTCTCGCCTCGGCCAGATCGGTGCCGCTGACGCCGGTGACGTACGACAGATAGCCGGGTACGAGCGGCAGCACACAGGGCGAGAAGAACGAGACGAGCCCGCCGAGCAGGGCGATCGGCAGCGCGAGCAGCAGCGCTCCGCTGTAGACGGTCTCATTCATGTACGGACCGTTCCATCCATGCCGGGGACCGGGGCGAGAACCCCGGGGACCGGGGCGAGAACCTGCACGCGATCACTTCTCCGCGATCAGCGGGTCGATCATCGAGCGCAGCTTCTCCTCGTCCAGCGCCATCAGCGAACGGGCCGCGATCTTCCCGTTCCGGTCGAGCACGACGGTGGAGGGGATGGCCTGCGGGTTGAGACTGCCCTTGGGGAAGCCGTTGACGATCAGCTTGCCCATCGGGTCGTACAGGCTCGGATACGGGACGCCGTAGTCCTTCTCGAAGGCGACCGCGGCGCCCTTGTTGGCGTCGCGGGTGTTGATCCCCACGAACGCGACGCCCTGCGCCTCGGTCTCCTTGGCGGCCTTCGCGAAGTGCTTGGCCTCCTGGCGGCAGGGCCCGCACCAGGAGCCCCAGACGTTCAGAACGACGATCTTGCCCTTGAGGTCGGCGACATCGAGCTTCGTGCCGTCGAGGGTCTCGCCCGCGATCTTGTTGACGGGCTGCCGTTCGGACTTCGCGACGGTGGAGATACCGCCGGTGTTGGTCACGAAGTTGGTGTCGCCCCCGCCACCGGACTTGCCCCCGCCACCGCACGCGGAGAGCGTGAGCGCCGCCGCGACGACGAGGACCGGCGCGAGGGCGGCACGGAACCGGCGGTCGGAGCTGCGTGGGAGGGCGCGGCCTGAGTTCATGTGAAAAGTTTCGCATGGGCGTTTCGGGGATCTTGGGCGCCCCCTGGGTGCCGGCGGGGCCCCATCTCCGGGGCCGTTGCCGGACTGTGTTTCTCGGGCCGCGTTTCTCAGGCCGCCTTTGCCGGGGTGCCCTTCGGTCCGGCATTCGGGGTGCCTTGGGGACTGCCTTTCCGGGCGGGCCGGAGGAAGGTGCTCCAGCCGCCGGCCGGGGACTGACCGACGTCGAGCGTACGGAGCTTGGCGAGTACGGCGGGATCCTGCGCGTCGAGCCAGTCGGTGAACTGGCGGAAGGACACCAGCCGTACGTCCTTCTTGCCCGCCATTCCCTTCAGCGCCTCTTCGACGGCGTCCATATAGATTCCGCCGTTCCACTGCTCGAAGTGGTTGCCTATGAAGAACGGCGCGCGATTCGTCTCGTACGCCCGGCGGAATCCGCCGAGATATGCCTCGGTGGCCTGCTTTCGCCAGCCCGCGTACCGCGATTTCATTCCGTTCGTCGAATTCCGGGACTGGTTGGCGAGCATGTTGTAGTCCATGGAGAGGACTTCGAAACTGTGGCCGGGGAACGGTACGGCCTGAAGCGGGAGATTCCAGACGCCGTGCAGCTTGTCCGGCCATATCTGGGTGCCGCCCGGCGAACTCGCGTCGTAACGCCAGCCCAGTTTCCGTACCGCCGGAAGGAGTTTGTCCTGGCCGAGCAGACAGGGCGTACGGCCGCCGGTCAGTTCCTTGCGGTAGTCGAAGGGCAGCGGGTCGATCTCGGTCCAGCCGCTGTTCGTACGCCACTCGGTGACAAAGGAGACGGCCTGGTCGATCTCGCTGCGCCACTGCCGCGGGGTCCAGCGGTCCACCGATCCCGAGCCGCCGCAGAAGTGCCCGTTGAAGTGGGTGCCGATCTCGTGGCCGTCCAGCCAGGCCCGGCGGAGGCTGGTGAGCGTGTCCTTGATGTGGGCGTCGGTGAGATATCCGATGTCGGAGGCGCCCACGGGATTGTTGGGCGGGCGGTAGAGCGTCTTCTTCGACTCGGGCAGCAGATAGACGCCGGAGAGGAAGAAAGTCATCGCGGCGCCATGGTCCCTGGCGAGTTCGAGAAAGCGGGGAAAGAGTCCGTTGCCGACTTCGCCCGCGCCGTCCCAGGAGAAGATCACGAACTGCGGCGGGGTTTCACCGGGTTCGAGTGGAACGGGCGGGGGCGGCTGATGGGGCTGTTTTCCGGTGTCGGAGGTGGAACCGTCGCCTATGAGCCGGACGTCCTTTCCGGCGGGGCGAGCGGTGGCCGTCGGCTTTCCGCCCGTACCGCCCGTACCACCGCCGTCGCCCGCACCGGAATGGTGCGGTTTCGCGGCGCGGGCGGGACCGGCGGAGCCGGTGGTGCCGCACCCCGCGATTCCGATCGCGGCGGCGGCGCCGATACCGGCTCCGAGCAGATTCCTTCGGCTGATGTCGCGCATACAGGTCCCATCCGCGCTCGACTCGTGCGTACGCCGCTCATACGGGTCCTACAAGCGGCAACACAAGAGATGTCGTGCCGGACACGGAGGTTCCAGGGATTCCAGAACTTGTCACATCTTTACTGACGCACCGGTCACGCACTGATCACACACAGATGATGCGTTGATGATGCGCTGGTGATGCGCTGAAGCAGTCCCGATCACGTACCGATGACGTGCTGTGCGGGGGATATGGCTCTATGCGCCGGGCCGCCTTATGCGCCGAAGGCTTTCGCGCCGCCCTTCACGGGTTTGGCCCCGGCGAGGAGATGCGCGGGGACCAGATCCCGGGCCGGCTCGGTGTAGGCGACCGCGACGATCTTGTCGCCGTGGTACGTGAAGCTCGTCAGGGACGCGAGCGTGCACTGCCGCCGGCGCGGATCGTGCCAGAGCCTGCGCCGCTCGACGAAGCTGCGCACGATCCAGATCGGCAACTGGTGCCCGACACAGACCGCCTCATGCCCACGGGCCGCGTCCCGGGCGGCGTTGAGCGCGCCCATCATCCGTACGACCTGGTCGACGTACGGCTCGCCCCAGGACGGGCGGAAGGGGTTGGTGAGGTACTTCCAGTTGGCGGGCTTGCGCAGTGCGCCGTCGCCGACGCCGAAGGACTTGCCCTCGAAGATGTTCGCCGCCTCGATCAGCCGGTCGTCGGTGTCGACGGTCAGCCCGTGGATCTTGGCGATGGGCGCGGCGGTCTCCTGGGCACGCTCCAGCGGGGAGGCGACGACGTGAGCGATGTCACGGTCGGCGAGATGCTCGGCGACCCGGTCGGCCATGCGGCGGCCCAGGTCGGAGAGGTGGTAGCCGGGGCGGCGGCCGTACAGGACACCGTCGGGGTTGTGGACCTCGCCGTGCCGCATGAGATGGACGACGGTCACTTCGTTCGGCTCGCTCACTCCGTACGGCTCGGTCACTCCGTACGGCTCACTCGACTCGCTCATGAGGTGCTCTCCGGCTTCTCCGGTGCGGTGGCTTCGGCGGCGGCCCTGGCGGCGGCCGGCAGTGCGGCGGCGATGCGCTCGATCGCGCGCTCGTCGTGGGCGGTGGAGACGAACCACGACTCGAAGGAGGACGGTGGCAGATACACGCCATCGGCGAGCAACGAGTGGAAGAACGCTGTGAAGCGGAAGGACTCCTGCTTCTTCGCGTCCTCGTAGTCGCGCACCTCGTCGGCCGTGAAGAAGACGGAGAACATGTTGCTCGCCGACTGCACGCGGTGAGCGACCCCCTCCTTGCCGAGCGCCTCCGTCACCAGCTCCTGGATCCGGAGCGAGACCGCGTCGACCTTCTCGTACGCCGCGTCGTCCAGCAGCCGGAGCTGTGCGAGCCCGGCGGCGGTGGCGACGGGGTTCCCGGAGAGCGTGCCCGCCTGGTAGACGGGCCCCGCGGGGGCGAGCCGCCCCATGACATCGGCCCGGCCGCCGAAGGCCGCGGCCGGGAAGCCGCCGCCCATGACCTTGCCGAAGGTCATCAGGTCGGGCGCGACGCCGTCGATCCCGTACCAGCCGGATCTCGACGTACGGAATCCGGTCATGACCTCGTCGGAGATGAACAGCGCGCCGTCGGCGGCGCAGATCTCCTTGAGCCCGGCGTTGAAGCCGTCCCGTGGCGGTACGACGCCCATGTTGCCCGGCGACGCCTCGGTGATCACACAGGCGATCTCGCCGGGGTGCGCGGCGAAGGCCCGCCGTACCGCGTCCAGATCGTTGTACGGCAGTACGAGGGTGTCGCCGGCCTGGGCACCCGTCACCCCGGGCGTGTCGGGCAGCCCGAAGGTCGCGACCCCGGAGCCGGCGGCGGCGAGCAGCGCGTCGACATGCCCGTGGTAGCAGCCCGCGAACTTGACGATCTTCGCGCGGCCGGTGAACCCGCGGGCGAGCCGGATCGCGGACATGGTCGCCTCGGTGCCGGAGGAGACGAGCCGTACCTGCTCGACGGGCGCGACCCGCGCCACGATCTCCTCGGCGAGCGCGACCTCGCCCTCACCCGGCGTCCCGAAGGACGTACCCCGGGCGACCGCCGCCTGGACCGCTTCGACGACCTCCGGGCGGGAATGTCCGAGGATCATCGGCCCCCAGGAACAGACGAGATCGACATACTCGCGGCCGTCCGCATCGATGAGGTATGGACCGTTACCGGACACCATGAACCGGGGTGTACCGCCCACCGCCCGGAAGGCGCGGACAGGAGAGTTCACGCCGCCGGGTGTCACGACAGCCGCGCGGTCGAAAAGCGTCTGCGAAACTGGGGCGTCATAGTCATAGGGGAAGCTCACGCAATCAATGGTGTCAGAGCCTCGGACGTTCTTGCGGACAGGTGTTTCACCGCACGTTCGTGGGGGAGGTCACTGTCACGATGATCGGGTTGCGCGGCCGGGGCCGCGAGTGGTCGGGTGGAGATATGCATCGCGGTGGCGGACTGGGTGAGGGGACCGACGACCTGGGTCCCGAGCCTGCCCGGCGTGGAAAACACCGACGCCGCGAGCGCGAGGCCCGTGAGCAACCTCCGGGAAGCGAACGACGTCCGGAGAGCAGGAGTGGTGGCCGGGTGGGGGTGACCTACAAGTACTTCGGCGCGCCCGACGGAGCCACGGCGGCCCGCGTCCCGATCTCGATGCGCCCGGAGGAACTGGGCGGCGACGAGTTGGGCATGGGTGGCATGTTCACCAAGATCAAGCCCGAGACGATAGCGGCGATGGTCCTCACGGGCATCCAGGGCATGCCCCTGCACAAGGTCCCGCCGCTGGAACTGGTGGTCCTGCACCCCGACTACGCGGTCGTCAAACTGCCGATGACGGTCGTCGACCCGCTGCGCGGCATCGGCGAGGAATCGGTCGGCGCGGCAGCCTTCATCTGGTCGACGGTCCCGGACCGCGGCGGCCCGAGGGACGCGTACAACGTGTACCAACTGCTGCACGAGTGGCAGGACTTCAGCCACCGGCTGCACGAGGCGGGGCATCAGCCGTACTGCTTGGTGTGGCCGTGAGCTGAGGCGCCCCGGGGCAGGGGCGGCTTTGTCGGTGTGGTCGAACAGCGTTACGCCCCCTCCCTCGGAGGGGGCGTTTGGGTGTGCTGTTCAGGCGGGCCGGGCTATTCGCATCCGACTCCGTCGCCGTCTCTGTCCAGATGAGATCCGTAGCCGCGGCGACGGTGACCCGGACCGTCTTCTTCTTCGTGACCGTGGGCTGAGCAACTCTCGTCCGGGGCCCGGGGTGGTGTCTGTGTGGCGGACGGAATGGTGCCTTCCAGGGTTCATGCGGTCGTCGGGCCGATTCCACTTCCGGCGCCTATGAAACGGCCCTGACCTGCGGAAACTGGGCCCCTCAACTGGGCCCAGGGGCCCTCCGGATGGGCCCGTCACCGTACCTAGGCTGCAGTCGCTCGGGGGATCGGGGACGTGTGGCGAGGAGATGTGATGACGGGCGCCGGCAGGTTGCGCGAATGGCGTGGACGCAGCCATGGGTTGGTCGACCGCACACATCGCGACCGGGGGCAGAGCGGGGCCGAGTACGCCGCCATGGTCGGGGTCGTGTCGCTGGTCGTCGCCGCGATCGTCGGCCTGAGCGTACCCACCGACACCGCGACCGGGCTCAAGACCCAGGTCTGCCGAATACTCCATCCGCTCAGCGGCGCGGACGCCTGTGCCACCGGCGACTTCGCCGACGGCGGGAACGGAGGCGGCGGAGGCGGGGACGGTGGTGGCGGTGGCGGGGACGGCTTCGTCCCCAACGGCGACCCGTTCGAGCCCGCGAGGTGTCTGCTGTCGCAGGACCAGACCAAGACCACCGTCGTCATCCAGATCTTCTTCATCAAGATCAGCAACTCGGAGACGGTCAAGCTCCAGCAGTGGTCGGACGGCACCGTCACCCTGGAACGCGTGACCGAGACCTCGGGCGGCGTCACGGCGAGCATCTCCGCTGGCATTCCCGGTCTCAAGGACTGGGGCGGCAGCGCCAAGCTGAGCGGCACATATCTGGCGGGCAGCGGCAGCGGCGGCCAGTGGCTGTTCAACGGGAACAAGACCGGCAACCCCCAGGCGGACCTGGAAGCCAACCTCGCGGACGCCCAGCAGTTCGCCGAGTACCTCAAGGCCATGGACGACTGCAACAAGACGACCGGCCCCCGCGCCTCCGAACTCGGGATGATCTGCGGCTACCACGCCGGCAAGAAGAAGCCCGACCTCCCGCCCGAGCGCGCACCGGACGTCGACATCACCAAAACCAGCACCGAGGCATCCGGCAACGCCAGCTTCGGCGGGAAGTTCAAGAGCAACGGCAAGAGCGGCAAGGACTCCGGGAAGAGCGACGGCCCCAAGGACCTCGGCAAGATCTCCGGCGAGGTCCTCTCCGGCACCATGACCGAAGACGTCGTCGTCATGCGCCACAACACCGGGATGAACGCCGGAAAGATCACCTTCATCTACACCTTCACCGTCAAGGGCACCGCCGGCGCGGGCGGCCAGGCCACCGGCGAGAGGATGCAGCAGGTGGCCGTGACGTACGACGCCGCCGCCTACGACCAGGAAGAGGCCGACGGCGCCGCGCACCACCCGGAGAAACTGGTCATCACCACCAGCCAGGAGGCCGGGGGCGGCGGCGGCTTCAAGGGCGAGGCAGGCGCCAACGCCGGGCCCGTCACCATTGACGTCGGTGGCGGCGGCGGAAGCTACGAATCGCAGATACACACCGAAACCGCCGAACTCATCCTCGACAACGACGCCGACAGCACCACCGTCGAGGACTGGCTGCGCGGCAACGGCGACCCCGCGAAAAACCCCTTGCCCTCCCCCTCCGACGCCGCCGAAGCACCGGACGACGACGCCAGCCCCCTCGAACGGCTCCTGCACGACAAGGGCAAACTCAGCAAGCTGGACTACAAGGCCAACACCGACTGGTGGAACGCCTCGCTCGGCATCGGTTTCGGTATCTCCGCCGGCCAGTTCACCCTCGGCTTCAAGCTCTTCGGCATCGACATCACCCACGAGAGCAAGACACAGACCATCACCGGCGACCCGACCTACGCCACGGGCCCCACCAGCGGCGGCACCCGCCCCTGGGTCGAATGGAAGAACTGCACCCGGACGAAGCCCATCCCCACCTGACCGGTGGGCGATCGGAGCCCGTAAGGACGGCGGAACGGGAGGTACGGGCGGTACGGCGGGGCCTGCGCGCGAGGTCGCACCGTACCGCCGACCCCGCCGTCCCGCCCGTACCGCGAGAGGGACCCAGTTCCTCAGCCCTCCTCGTCCTCCAACTCCCCCTCTGTTTCGAGGAAGACCTCCCTCAGCGCCTCCAGGACCGCCGGGTCCGGCTTGGCCCACAGGCCTCTCGACTCGGCTTCCAGGAGGCGTTCCGCTATGCCGTGGAGGGCCCAGGGGTTGGCCTGTTGGAGGAAGGCGCGGTTTTCGGGGTCGAGAACATAGGTCTCGGTGAGCTTGTCGTACATCCAGTCGGCGACCACGCCCGTCGTGGCGTCGTACCCGAAGAGGTAGTCGACCGTCGCGGCGAGTTCGAAGGCGCCCTTGTAGCCGTGGCGCCGCATCGCCTCGATCCAGCGGGGGTTGACGACCCGGGCGCGGAAGACGCGGGAGGTCTCCTCGACCAGGGTGCGGGTGCGGACGGTCTCGGGGCGGGTGGAGTCGCCGATGTACGCCTCGGGGGCCGTGCCCTTCAGCGCGCGGACCGTGGCGACCATGCCGCCGTGGTACTGGAAGTAGTCGTCGGAGTCCGCGATGTCGTGCTCGCGGGTGTCGGTGTTCTTGGCGGCGACGGCGATGCGCTTGTACGCGGTCTCCATCTCGTCGCGTGCGGGCCTGCCGTCGAGGCCGCGGCCGTACGCGTAACCGCCCCACACCGTGTAGACCTCCGCGAGATCGGCGTCCGTACGCCAGTCGCGGCTGTCGATGAGCTGGAGGATGCCCGCGCCGTACGTACCGGGCCGGGAGCCGAAGATACGGGTCGTGGCGCGGCGTTCGTCACCGTGCGCCGCGAGGTCGGCCTGGGCGTGGGCGCGGATGTGGTTGGCGTCGGCCGGTTCGTCCAGGGAGGCGGCCAGCCGTACCGCGTCGTCCAGCAGCCCGACCGCGTGCGGGAAGGCGTCACGGAAGAAACCGCTGATGCGGAGGGTGACGTCGATACGGGGACGGCCCAGCTCGGACAGCGCGATCGGCTCCAGGCCGGTGACCCGGCGCGAGGCGTCGTCCCAGACCGGCCGGATCCCCAGCAGGGCGAGGGCCTCGGCGATGTCGTCCCCGGAGGTGCGCATCGCGCTCGTACCCCACAGAGACAGGCCGACCGAGGCGGGCCAGTCGCCGTTGTCGGTGCGGTAGCGGTCGAGGAGGGAGTCGGCGAGGGCCTGGCCGGTCTCCCAGGCGAGCCGGCTGGGGACGGCCTTGGGGTCGACGGAGTAGAAGTTGCGGCCCGTCGGCAGGACGTTAACGAGTCCGCGCAGCGGCGATCCGGAGGGGCCTGCCGGTACGAATCCGCCGTCCAGGGCGTGTACGACATGGTCGATCTCGTCGACTGTACCGGCCAGCCGCGGCACGACCTCGCGGGCCGCGAAGTCGAGGACGGCGGCGACCTGTCCGGCGTCGACGGCCCCGGCGTGGGAGCTGCCGAAGTCGCCGAAACCGCCGAAGCCGCCGGAGCCGCCGGAGCCCCGGGACGGAACACCGGCCGCCTCGCCTGCCCCGGACGCGCCCTCCGGCTGCCCGGACGCGCTCTCCAACTGCCCGGACGCGCCGCCCTGCCCGGACGCGTCACCGGAGGCGTGACCGGAGGAGGCGTGACCAGTGGAGGCATCACCGATGGAGGCATGACCGGTCGCGCTGTCCGCCCCCGCCGCGACGCCCAGCGCCGCCACCACCCCCGGCACCGCCGCCGGGTCCCACTCCGCGTCCTCCATCGCCTGGACCAGCGCGCGGGCCCGGGCCTCCGTCTCGTCGGCGCCGCTGCGGGTCGCGGCCGACTCGTCCAGGCCCAGTGCCTCGCGCAGACCGGGGAGGGAGGCCGTACCGCCCCAGATCTGACGGGCGCGCAGGATGGCGAGGACCAGGTTCACCCGTGCCTCGCCGACCGGCGCACCGCCCAGCACATGCAGTCCGTCACGGATCTGCGCGTCCTTGACCTCGCACAGCCAGCCGTCGACATGGAGCAGGAAGTCGTCGAAGCCGTCGTCGTCGGGACGGTCGTCCAGCCCGAGGTCGTGGTCGAGCTTGGCCGCCTGGATCAGCGTCCAGATCTGCGCGCGGATCGCGGGCAGTTTCGCCGGGTCCATGGCGGCGATCGCCGCGTGCTCGTCGAGGAGTTGCTCCAGGCGCGCGATGTCGCCGTACGATTCGGCGCGCGCCATCGGCGGTACGAGATGGTCCACCAGCGTGGCGTGTACGCGCCGCTTGGCCTGCGTGCCCTCGCCCGGGTCATTGACCAGGAACGGGTAGATCAGCGGCAGATCGCCCAGCGCGGCGTCGGGGGCACAGGCGGCGGAGAGCCCCGCGTTCTTGCCGGGCAGCCACTCCAGATTGCCGTGCTTGCCCAGGTGGATCATGGCGTCGGCGCCGAACCCGCCGTCCTCGCGCGCGGCCTGGATCCAGCGGTACGCGGCCAAGTAGTGGTGCGAGGGTGGCAGATCGGGGTCGTGGTAGATCGCGATGGGGTTCTCGCCGAAGCCGCGCGGCGGCTGGATGAGGATGAGGAGATTGCCGCGGTGGAGGGCGGCGAGGACGATGTCGCCGTCCGGGTCCCCGCCCGTGGCGACCCGGCTGCGGTCCACGAACATCCCGCCGGGCGGCGGGCCCCAGTGCTCCTCGACGGACTCCCGCAGGGCGGCGGGGAGCCGGCCGTACCAGCGGCGGTAGTCGGCGGCGGGGATACGGACGGGGTTGCGGGCGAGCTGCTCCTCGGTGAGCCAGTCCTGGTCGTGGCCGCCGGCTTCGATGAGGGCGTGGATGAGTTCGTCGCCGTCGCCGGATTCGAGACCGGGGACGGGCTCCGTACCGAAGTCGTAGCCCTCGTCACGCAGTTCGCGCAGCAGGGCCACGGCGCTGGCGGGGGTGTCCAGGCCGACGGCGTTGCCGATACGGGAGTGCTTGGTCGGGTACGCGGAGAGCACCAGCGCGATGCGCTTGTCCGCGTTCAGGCGATGGCGCAGCCGGCCGTGGCGTACGGCGATCCCGGCCACCCGCGCGGCCCGCTCGGGGTCGGCGACGTACACCGGGAGCCCCTCGGGGTCCAGCTCCTTGAACGAGAACGGGACGGTGATGAGCCGGCCGTCGAACTCCGGTACCGCCACCTGCGACGCCGCGTCCAGCGGCGACAGCCCCTCGTCGGAGGCCTCCCAGTCGGCACGGCTGCTGGTGAGGCAGAGGGCCTGGAGGATCGGTACGTCGAGCGCGGCCAGGGCTCCCGCGTCCCACGCTTCGTCGTCGCCGCCCGCCGAGGCCTCGGCGGGCCGGGTGCCGCCCGCGGCGAGCACGGTGGTGATGATGACGTCGACGCCGCTCAGTGCCTTCAGCAACTCCGGCTCGGGGGCGCGCAGAGAAGAGACGAAGATCGGCACGGCACGGCCTCCCGCCTCCTCGACGGCCTCGCTCAGGGAGTCGATGAAAGCGGTGTTCCCGCTGAGATGGTGCGCGCGGTAGTAGAGCACCGCGACGATCGGCCGGGCGGCGCTGACGAAGGTGAGGGTCTCCACCCGGCGGTGGACGCGGCCCCAGGTGGGCGCGGCGGCCGGCGGCTCGAAGCCGTGGCCGGTCAGCAGGACCGTGTCGGAGAGGAAGCGCGCGAGCTGCTCCAGATTGGCGGGACCGCCGTGGGCGAGGTACGCGTGGGCTTCGGCGGCGATACCGATGGGGACGGTCGAGGCCTCCATGAGCTGCGCGTCCGGGGCCTGTTCACCGGTGAGTACGACGACGGGAGGACGGGCGGGGAGGCCGCGCAGGGCGTCGGCGAGGGGGTCGTCGTGGGGGGACGAGGGGTGCTGGCCGGGCAGGTGGTGCTGGGCGGGCGAGTGGTGGCCGTCGGCGGCGGAGACCCGGTCGGGGGCCGGGCCCGGGCCGGCCGGCGGGCGCCCGTCGGATGCCGGGCCCCGGTCGTCGAGGGGCGTGTTGCCGAGCAGGAGGTCGATCCCGTCCTGCCAGGCGCGCAGCCCGCCCAGGAGGCGTACGACCACGAGGTCCACGCCCTCCAGCAGCCCCGGCAGTTCGTCGAGCGCGAGCCGGGCGGGGTTGGCGTACCGGTACGGAACCGGCCCGCCCGCCGCACGGGCACTGAGCAGATCGGTGTCGGACGTCGACAGGAGCAGGATCATGCGGCGTCTGCCTTCCTCGGGGTCCGCGCCCCGGGCGGTAGGGAGGACGGCGGGAGTTCCTGGCTCACCCGGCGGCATACGGATGCCGGGCTCACAGTGGCGGGACCGCGCCGGATTCACACCGGGCTTCCTCCCCTGACGCCGTCACTGGCGTTGACGGGCACCGGACCCGCCGTCTGCATAGTAAGTGCAGCAGGTCACGGGCGGGGAGGGCGCCAGGACGGGCAGAAGGGGACGCGGGGGTACGTGGGTATGCTCGCCGCCATGCCGCCCACCTCGCCAACACCCGCGAACCGGGACGAAGCCCACCCGCGGGACGGGGGAACCGCTTCGGCCCCGGAGCCGCTGCGGGATCCGCCGCCGGGTCCTGTCGGGGGCCCGCTCGCGGATCCTGCCCGGGATCCGCTGCCGGGTCCTCTTCGGGGTTCCCTTCAGGGTCCTCTTCAGGGTCCTCTTCGGGGTCCTCTTCGGGGTCCTCTTCGGGGTCCTCTTCGGGGTTCTCTTCGGGGTCCCGTGGCAGGTGTCGTTCCGGATCTCGCGGACGCCGCGGGTCCCGTCCGCGAGGGCGGTGACGCCTGTCCCGGTGCGCTGCGGCTGCACACCGCGGACGACGGGCGGCTGGCCCGACTACGGCTGCCCGCAGGGCTGCTGACGTACCGTCAGGCCGAGACGCTGGCGAGCGCGGCCGAGCGCCTGGGCGACGGGCATCTCGACATCACCTCCCGGGGCAATGTGCAGCTCCGGGGCCTGGGCGCGGCCTGCGGCGACGAACTCGCGACGCTGCTGCGCCAGGCCGGACTGCTGCCCTCCGAACGGCACGAGCGGATACGGAACATCGTCGCGTCACCACTCTCCGGACTCGACGGATACGGCCACGGCCACGGCGACAGACTTGGCGACGGATATAGCGACCGACACGGTGACGGGTATGGCGACGGGCGTGGCGATGGGCACGGCGTCGGGCGCGGCGACGGGCGCCGTGAAGTCGGGCCCCCGAGCGTGCAGTTGTGGGCGCGCGAACTGGACGGGCTTCTCTGTGCGAGCGAGCCCTCGACCGCGCTCTCCGGGCGCTTCCTCTTCGCCCTGGACGACGGCCGCGGGGATGTCGCGGCGCTCGGCGCGGATGTGACGTTGCTCGCACGCCGAGACGGTACGGCGATGGTACGTACCGGGGCGAACCGGGCGGGCCTCCTCGTACCCGCCGCCGACGCCCCGAGAGCCGCGCTGCTGGCCGCAGAGACGTTTCTCACGGTGGCGGAGACGGGTGGCTCGGGGGCTTGGCGGGTACAGGAATTGCCGCCCGGCCACGGGCTGGACAGGGCGGTGGCGGCGCGGCTGGCGGACGCGGGGATCACGGCCGGGTACGCGGCGGAGATGCCCGTGATCCCGGCTACGGCAACCGCAACCCCCGCAGCAACCGCGGCAGCGGGCGCGGGCGCGGAACCACCGGCTCCCGGGGTGATCCGCTCCCCCGACGGAACCGTGGCACTGTCCGTGTACGCACCGCTGGGACGGCTGAGCGCGGCGCAGTGGCGGTTGCTGACGACGGCGGGAGGCGAAGCAGCCGGGGGGCGCGCTACGGGTCACCCCCTGGCGCGGCATCATCGTCCCCGGACTCGAACCGGCCGCCGCCGACGAGCTGCTGGACCGTCTCCGTACCGCCGGACTGATCACCGACCGCCACTCCCCCTTGCACGGCGTCGGCGCCTGCACCGGCCGGCCGGGGTGCGCGAAGGCGCTCGCGGACGTACGGGCGGACGCGGCCGGAGCGTTGCGCCCGCCGCCGACGGCGGGCCATGGGGCCCTGCCGGTCTACTGGTCGGGCTGCGCCCGCCGCTGCGGCCATCCGCAGGGCGCGCATGTGGATGTGGTCGCGACGGCCGGGGCCCTGGGCGGCTATGTCGTATCCGTACGGGACAGTCTTCCGGCTGATACGGCCGGTGCAGGCAGTACGGCTGGCGCAGGCGGTACGGCCACGGATACGGCACCGCAGTCGGCAACGACCGCAGCAGGACCCGAACTCGCCGACGCGGTGGCGGCGGCACGAAGACCCCCAGTGACGAGATGAGCGAGCCCACAGTGCCCAACGAGCCCACGGTGAACCGGCACATGGTGTCCGACCCCATGGAGTCGGCCCCTATGGCGTCCGGCCACACAGCCTCCGCCCCCATGGTGTCCGGCGACACGGCGTCCGGCCCCATGGGGGCGGACCACATGGTCCACAACCACACAGGGTCCGGCCACACAGCGTCCGACCACACGCCGTCCGGCCACACCACGTACGCGTACGAGAAGGATGGCGCGGCCATATACCGCCAATCCTTCGCCACCATCCGCGCCGAGGCGGACCTCGCCGGGCTGCCCGCCGATGTCTCACAGGTAGCGGTGCGGATGATCCACGCCTGCGGGATGGTCGACCTCGTACGCGATCTGGCCTTCACGCCCGGCGTGGTGGCCCGCGCGCGCGAGGCGCTGCGGGCGGGCGCGCCGGTCCTGTGCGATGTGGCGATGGTCGCCAGCGGGGTCACCCGCAAGCGGCTGCCCGCGGACAACGAGGTGATCTGCACCCTGTCCGACCCGGCCGTGCCCGCGCTCGCCGCCGAGCTGGGGACCACACGCAGCGCCGCCGCCCTGGCGCTGTGGCGCGACCGGCTGGAAGGCGCGGTGGTGGCTGTCGGGAACGCCCCGACCGCGCTCTTCCGGCTGCTGGAGATGGTCGCGGCGGGGGCGCCGAGGCCGGCGGCCGTCATCGGCGTACCGGTCGGATTCATCGGCGCGGCCGAGTCGAAGGACGCGCTCGCCGGAAATCCGGCCGGACTTGAGTATCTGGTCGTACGAGGACGACGCGGCGGCAGCGCGCTCGCTGCGGCGGCCATCAACGCGATCGCGAGCGAGGAAGAGTGAACGCGAAGAGCACACCTGCCGGGAACACCGACATGACCGGCATTGGCACCGGCCGCGAGACGACCACCGGCACCGGCACCGGCCACGAAACAACCCTCGGCAAGCTGTACGGCGTCGGGCTCGGGCCTGGCGATCCGTCGCTGATGACCGTACGCGCCGTCCAGGTCATCGCCGAGGCCGATGTGATCGCGTACCACAGCGCCCGTCACGGCCGTTCGATAGCCCGTTCCATAGCCGTCGACCACATAGGTCCCGACCACATAGAAGAGCCGCTGGTCTATCCGGTAACCACCGGCACCACCGACCATCCCGGCGGTTACCGGGGCGCTATGGAGGAGTTCTACGCCGAGTCGGCCGCCCGGCTCGCCGTCCATCTCGACGCCGGGCGCACCGTCGCCGTACTCGCCGAGGGGGACCCGCTCTTCTACGGCTCGTACATGCATATGCACAAGCGGCTGGCCGACCGTTATCCGACCGAGGTGATCCCCGGTGTCACCTCGGTCAGCGCCGCCGCGGCCCGGCTCGGCACCCCGCTCGTCGAGGGCGAGGAGGCGCTGACGATCCTGCCCGGCACCCTGCCCGAGGAGGAGCTGACGGCCCGGCTGGCCTCGGCGGACTCGGCGGTGGTGATGAAGCTGGGCCGTACCTTCCCTGCCGTACGGCGGGCCGTCGAGCGGGCCGGGCGGCTCGCGGACGCGCGGTACGTCGAACGCGCCACCATGAGCGGCGAGCGCACCGGCCCGCTCGCCGACACCGACCCGGACTCCGTGCCGTACTTCTCGGTGGCCGTGCTGCCGAGCCGGGTGGACGCACGGACGGACGCACGGGCGGACGCACAGTCGGCCCCCCGTGACCCCCGTGACCCCGGTGAGGTCGTCGTCGTCGGGACCGGACCCGCGGGGCCGCTCTGGCTCACGCCCGAGACGCGCGGCGCGCTCGCGGCGGCCGACGATCTGGTCGGGTACACGACCTATCTGGACCGCGTCCCGGTCCGGCCGGGCCAGCAGCGGCACGGTTCGGACAACAAAGTGGAGTCGGAGCGCGCGGAGTTCGCGCTCGAACTGGCGCGGCGGGGGCGGCGAGTGGCCGTCGTCTCGGGCGGGGACCCGGGGGTGTTCGCGATGGCCACGGCCGTACTGGAGGCGGCGTCGGTCGACCCGTACACCGAGGTCCCCGTCCGCGTGCTGCCCGGCGTGACCGCCGCCAACGCCGCCGCCGCGCGTGCGGGCGCGCCGCTCGGGCACGACTACGCCGTCATCTCCCTCTCCGACCGGCTCAAGCCCTGGGACGTCATCGCGGAACGGCTGCACGCGGCAGCGGCTGCCGATCTGGTGCTCGCGCTCTACAACCCGGGCTCGCGCACCCGTACCTGGCAGGTCGGCAAGGCTCGCGAACTGCTGCTGGAACACCGGGCCCCGGACACCCCGGTCGTCGTCGGGCGCGATGTGGGCGGGGCCGAGGAGAGCGTACGGATCGTGCGGCTCGGCGACCTCGATCCGGCGCAGGTGGACATGCGGACGATCCTGCTGGTCGGGTCGTCGCAGACAGTGGCGGTACGGCGCGGGGGCGCCGGAGCCGGGGAGGGTGAAGCGGGGGGAGGCGAAGCCGGGGGCAGCGAGGAGGTCGTCTGGACGCCGCGCCGCTATCCGCCGAGCTGACGCACCCACCGCACCGCCTCGTCGGGTGTGGCCGCCACACATATCCCCTCGGGCATCGGCGGACGGCGTACCACCACGACCCGCACCCCGGCCTCGCGGGCCGCGGTGAGCTTGGGCGCGGTGGCGGCGCCTCCGCTGTCCTTGGTCACGACGGTGTCGACGCGATGCCGGCGCAGGAGTTCCCGCTCGCCTTCGAGCGTGAAGGGCCCCCGGTCGAGGATCGTCTCCATGCGGGCGGGGTACGGGGGTTCGGGCGGGTCCACGGACCGTACGAGGAACCACGGTTCGTCGAGGCCCGCGAAAGCGGCGAGGCCCATCCGGCCCGTGGTGAGGAAGACCCGTCGGGCATCCAGGGCGGCCAGCGCCTCGGCGGCGCCGGCCAGGGAACCGACCGTATGCCAGTCGTCGCCCTCGGCCGGGACCCAGGACGGGCGGCGCAGGGCCAGCAGGGGAACATGGGCGTCGGCGGCGGCAAGGGCCGCGTTCCGGCTGATCGTCGCGGCGAAGGGATGGGTGGCGTCGATGACCGCGTCCACATGGTGCGCGCGCAGATGGCGCGACAGGCCTTCGGCGCCGCCGAAGCCGCCGATCCGTACCTCCCCGGGCGGGAGCACGGGCCGGGCGACGCGCCCGGCGAGGGAGGTGGTGACGTGGATGGCGCGGCCGTACGCCGATTCGCCGTGCGGCGGTTCGCCGTGGAGCGGTTCTCTGTGCAGCACTTCGCCGTGCAGCAGTCCGGCGAGGCGACGCGCCTCAGTGGTCCCACCGAGAAGCAGCACATGGAACGTCTCACTCATCGGCGTCGGGTCTCTCCATGACTGAGGGCGAGGGCGGGGGGCGCGGTGCCCAACTCAAGCACACCGGTCTGCGGCACGGCTGGACGACTGGCGCTTGCGCGACGGCCGCAACGAAAGCGGCATATACCGCGCTGCTGACGGGCGCGTTCCCGAACCCGGTGACGATCACCCTCCCCAAGGGGCAGGAGCCGGTCTTCGCTCTGGCGCGCGAAGAGCTGACCGCTGATCGTGCGATGGCGGCGATCGTCAAGGACGCGGGTGACGACCCGGACGTCACACACGGCGCGCTGATACGGGCGACGGTACGGCTGCTGCCGCCCGGCTCGGGGGTCGTCTTCCGGGCGGGCCCGGGGGTGGGTACGGTGACGCGGCCCGGCCTGCCGCTGGCGGTCGGCGAACCGGCGATCAACCCCGTTCCGCGCCGGCTCATGCGCGCGCAGGTCGCGGAGGCGGCGGAGCGCCACGGCGGTACGGGCGACGTCGAGATAACCGTCTCGGTGGACGACGGCGAGGAGATCGCCCGCTCCACCTGGAACCCGAGGCTGGGCATCCTGGGCGGCCTCTCCATCCTCGGTACGACGGGGATCGTGGTCCCGTACTCCTGCTCCGCCTGGATCGACTCGATCCGCCGGGGCGTGGATGTGGCGCGGGCGGCGGGACGTACGCATGTGGCGGGCTGTACGGGTTCGACGTCCGAGCGGACGGTACGCCAGGCCTACGCCCTGCCCGAGGACGCGCTGCTGGACATGGGCGACTTCGCGGGCGCGGTCCTCACGTACCTCCGCCGCCACCCGGTCCCCCGCCTCACACTTTGCGGCGGCTTCGCGAAACTCTCCAAACTGGCAGCGGGCCACCTGGACCTCCACTCGTCCCGCTCCCAGGTCGACAAGCCCTTCCTGGCGACCCTGGCCACCACGGCGGGCGCCGACGCCGCACTGGCGACAGCGGTGTCCGAGGCCAACACGGGCCTGGCGGCACTGCAGTTGTGCCAGTCCCAGGGCATACGCCTGGGTGACGCGGTCGCCGAACACGCCCGGGACGAGGCACTACGGGTCCTGCGGGGCGCACCGGTGGTGGTGGACGTCATCTGCATCGACAGAGCGGGCACGGTGGTGGGACGAAGCGAGCTGCGATAAGAGCCCCGCGGACGCGGGGAACACACGTGGCTCAGCGCCGCGCAGCACGGTGAAACGGGACCAACCCCGCACACGCGGGGATCACCGGCTCAACGTGGGCCTCGGCCGGATCGAGATGGGGTCGGACCCGCACGCGCGGGAACCACTCTTCCTGAACCAGCAGTTTACGAGCCGGTCGCGCCCGCCTCGGCCGCCATCGCCGCATCCGCCTCGCACGACCGGTCCCGGTCCCGCGAGTACAGATGGCTGTCGCGGAACTGTTCCGCCGCCAGGGTGCTGCCCACCAGGATCACCGCCGTCCGTACCACCCCCGCCTCCTTCACCTGGTCCGCGATGTCCGCCAGTGTGCCGCGCAGGATCAGTTCGTCCGGGCGGGACGCCATCGCGACCACCGCGGCCGGGCAGGACGGGCCGTAGTGGGGGAGCAGTTCTCGTACCACGCGGTCGATGTAGCGCGCCGCGAGGTGCAGGACCAGCAGGGCTCCGCTGCGGCCGAGTGTCGCCAGGTCCTCGCCGTCCGGCATGGGGGTGGCCTGCTGGGCGACGCGCGTGAGGATGACCGTCTGGCCCACCGTCGGCACCGTCAGCTCGCGCTTCAGCGCCGCGGCCGCCGCCGCGAAGGCCGGTACGCCCGGGATCACTTCGTACGGCACACCCGCCGCATCCAGCCGCCGCATCTGCTCCGCGACCGCGCTGAAGACCGACGGGTCGCCGGAGTGCAGCCGGGCGACGTCCTGGCCCTCGTCGTGGGCGCGGACCAGTTCCGCGGTGATCGCGTCGAGGTCCATCCGCGCGGTGTCGATCAGCCGGGCGCCCGGCGGGCACTCGGCCAGCAGTTCGCGCGGCACGAGGCTGCCCGCGTACAGGCACACACCGCAGGCGGCGAGTCTGCGGGCGCCGCGCAGGGTGATCAGATCGGCGGCACCGGGGCCGGCGCCGATGAAGTACACGGTCATCGTTGTTCTCCTGAGGGGACGTACGGAGGACCTGCCTGCGGGTCCGAGGCCGGACCGGCACCCGGACCGGGCCCTGGGCCGGCACCCGGACCGGGCCCTGGGCCGGCACCCGGACCTGGGCCTGCCGCCGGGGCCGAGTCCGGCTGCGGCGCCACGGCGGACCCCGGGCCTGCACCCGGCACCGAGCCCGGACCCACAGCCGAGGTCGGCCCCGGCACCGAGCCCGAGCCCGGACGCGAGGCCAGCGCCAGCCCCGGTGCCGCATCCGGTCCCGGCGCCCCGGCCGCGCCCTTCGTCACCGACCACTGCGTCACCGGCATCGCCTGCCGCCAGCCCGTGAAACCGCCCACCGGTACGGCGTGGGCGACCGCCAGCCGTACCAGTTCGCCGCCGAAGCGGCCGTACCAGCGCGCCAGCAGCGCCTCGGACTCCAGCGTCACCGTGTTCGCCACCAGCCGGCCGCCCTCCGGCAGCGCGTCCCAGCAGGCGTCCAGCAGGCCCGGCGCGGTCAGCCCGCCGCCGACGAACACCGCGTCCGGCACCGGCAGCCCCGCCAGCGCGCCGGGCGCGGCTCCCGTGACGACCCGCAGGCCGGGGACGCCGAGCGCCCGCGCGTTGCGGCCGATGCGCTCCGCCCGTACGGGATCCCGCTCGACGGACACCGCCCGGCAGGACCGGTGCGTACGCATCCACTCGACCGCGATCGAACCCGACCCGCCGCCGATGTCCCACAGCAGTTCCCCCGGCGCGGGCGCCAGCGCGGCCAGCGTGGCGGCGCGGACATGGCGCTTGGTGAGCTGGCCGTCGTGCTCGTACGCCTCGTCCGGCAGGCCCGGCACGGCGCCGAGCCGGACCGCGCCCGGCGCACGACGGCACTCGACCGCCACCACATTCAGCGCATCGAACGCGGAAACAGGTACGGACACGGAAGCAGGTACAGACTCGGGAAGAGGTACAGACTCGGGAACAGGTACAGACGCGCGATCGGGATCAGACGCGGGAACGGGATCAGACGCACCCGCCCGCTCCTGCCAGTCCTCCGCGAGGCTCTCCGTCCGCCGTTCCCTTTCCCCGCCGAGCTGTTCGAGTACGTGCATACGGCTCGGCCCGTACCCCCGGTCCCGCAGCAGCGCCGCCACCTCGGCCGGTGTCGCCGCGCCCGCGCTCAGCACCAGGACCCGGCGGCCGTCGTACAGCGCGGCGGCGAGCCGCTCGACGGGCCGACCGACCAGGGTGACGACCTCCGTCTCTTCCACCGGCCAGCCGAGCCGGGCGCAGGCGTACGAGACGGACGACGGATGCGGCAGTACGCGCAGCGTCCCGGTCCCCGCGTCCGCCCCCACAACTTCCATGAGCGTGCGCCCGATCCCGTAGAACATCGGGTCCCCGCTGGCCAGTACGCACAGCCGCTGCCCGGCATGGGCCGCGAGCACCCCGGGTACGGCGGGCCGCAGCGGCGAGGGCCACACCACGCGTTCCCCCGCGCACTCGTCGCGCGGCAGCAGCTCCAACTGCCGGGCGCCGCCCACGATCACCCCGGCCGCACGCAGCGCGTCCCGCCCGGGCGCGGAAAGCCCGGCCCAGCCGTCGGCACCGATCCCGACGACGGTCACCGGGGGCGGGACGGTCACCGAGGGCGGAGGCGAGGCGGAGGTGAAGGACGGTGCGCTCACCGGGGGCAAGGCGGAGGCAGGGGGTGGTGCGCTCACCGGGAAACACCTCTGAGCTGGAACATGCTGGAAAAAGACCGACCTTGCACTCTACTGTCCGTATTTCACTGCCCGTACTTCTCCAGCATGTTCCCGCCGTCCCCCGCGCCCGCCGCGCCCGTCAGGTCAGGGCCGTACGGATCCGCTCAAGCCCGCTTCCGCGCCCGAGGCGGCCCGCGCGGCACGCGGCATGAGCACCCGCTCCGCCATCGCCCCGAAGATCAGCCCGAAGGCCGTCCACAGCAGCGCCTGCACGCCCAGCGAGGCCAGGCGGAATTCCCAGAGGAGAGCCGCCGGGAAGGTTTCCCGTACGGCATCGGAGTTGGCGGGCAGGACAAGACAGGCGACCGCCACGGCGGCCACATATCCGGCTCCGGCGACGACGGACGCGTTCCAGTTGCCCAGCCGCGGAGCGAGCCTCCGGCCCGCGATGACGGCGATGACGGCCAGCAGCACGCTGAGCACGATCATCAGGAAGAAGAGCGTGGTGCGCTTGCCGATGGTGTCCGGGTTGCCCACCGCGGGCGGGGTCGCCGGATACTTCAGGAACGGCACCAGATAGACCGTGGTGAAGGCCGCGCCCGCGATCAGTGCCGCGGTCGCCCTCGGCCCGAACCGGCCGATCCTGCCCAGACAGACGGAGAAGACCAGCGAGGCGATGCCGCCCAGGGCCACTCCGTACACCAGGACACCGGTGGCCAGCCCGAACGTCGACTGGACCGGCCTGCTGACCAGTTCCTCTTCCTCTTCCTCTCCCTCTTGCTCCGCTGCCGCCGCGGTGTGCCCGGCGTGCTCGTTCGCCGCCGGTGCGGACTGTGTCTCCTCCAGCGCGATGGAGTCCCGTACGGAGGGCTCACCGGCCACATACGCCAGCGCGAACGCGAAGAGTCCGGCCAGCACGCCCGCGATCATGCCGCGGACCAGGAGAGTTCTGACGGTGGAGGCATGCATGTGCGTGATCTCCGTCAGCGGTCAGTGGCAGGGGAAACCGAGCAGATGACGGCCGTCGTGCACCCATTCGTGCACTTCCGCTCCCGAGAACACCGAGGTGGCGCCCTGTTCGGCGCCGACGAAGTAGAGCAGGACCAGCATCAGGGTGCCCACGAACACGGCCCACGGCAGCACCGCGCGCAGTGGAAGCGGTGTCACCGGGTGGGTGGCGCCGGTGGCGACGGACGGAACGACCGGCGGCGCGATGGACTCAGCCATGACGGAACCTCCTTGGGGAACTCGCGTCCCATTCAGTGGAGCTCGAACGACGGCCGTCGGGTCTGACTCACCGGGCTCCGTACCGCCTGCGCGCTGTTACGCGGCGGCCGGCACCCGGCATACAGTGGCGCGACCGTGCCGGACTCTCACCGGACTTCCGTCTTGCCGTCGTATATACCGACGTGAAGGTACCGCGATCCGGCAGACCGGCCAAGAGGCCCTCGGCGCGGCCCCGACCGGCGACGTGCCCGGAGTAACCCGCCCGGGGACCGGCCCGGAAACCGGCCCGACGGGGAGCCCGGCCCAACTGGCGGGCCCGGCAGGCCTGGAGTGCGGGCCCGGCAGCCCTGGAGCGAGGAGAGCCGTATGACGACCCGGGTGATGTTCATCTCACCGGCCATCAGCACAGCACTGCGCGAGGCGCGTTTCGCCACCGTCGAGGACGTCGAGGCCGACATCGCGGCGTCCGGGACCGCGACGTCCGGGACTGTGACCTCCGGAACCGCGGCGTCCGGGAGCGCGGCGTCCGGAACCGCGACCTCCCGTAGCGACACGACCGGGACCGACAGCTCCAGGACCGGGACCGGCACCTCCGGAATCGCGACCGACGTGCTGGACGCTCTCGACCCGCTGGGGCTCCGGCAGGCGGAAGCGGTACGGGAGAGCTTCCCCCGTACCGCCGCCCTGTACGTCTCCCCCTCGGCGCGCTGCCGCCGTACCGCCGAGGTCCTCGGTCTGGACGCCAAGCCACTGCCGGACCTCGCGCCCTGCGCGATGGGCCGCTGGCAGGGCCGGACACTCGACGAAGTGGCCGCCGCGGAACCGGAGTCGGTGGCCGCGTGGCTCTCCGACCCGGCCGTCGCGCCGCACGGCGGGGAGTCCCTGCGGACCTTCCACACCCGCGTCGCCGACTGGCTGGACACCCTCGGTTCCGAAACGGTCGCCGGCGGGCGCGTCATCGCCGTGGCCGAGCCGGACGTCATCCGCGCCGCCGCGGTCCACGCCCTCGGCGCGGGTCCCGGGTCGTTCTGGCGGATCGACATACAGCCGCTGTCCGCCGTCGAACTCAGCGGGCGCGGCGGCCGGTGGAATCTCCTCGGCGGCCGCCCCCTGCACACTGCCACCCCCTGAGGCCACCCCCTGCGCGCCACGGGTTCCGGCACGCGCCGGCCGCCCAGCGCACCCCGCCGGACAGCGCCGCGAGCGTGCGTGCCGGGCCACGCGAGCCCCGCGAGCCCGGGCCAGATCAGCGAGATCGGCAAGATCGGCAAGACACTCCCTAGCGTCGCGTCCAGCCCGGGTCGCGGCCCGTCTCGGCGAGCAGTACCTCGAACGGACCCGCGTCCTCCGCGACCGGCACCGGTTCCCCGAACATCCCCATCTCCCGTCCCATCGGCGCCAGAGCCCTGAACTCCTCCCCGACCACGTCCAGAAGCACCCCGGCCGGCTCGTACGGCTGCCCCGTCGCCCGCGCCAGGTCCCATCCGTGCACCGTCAGATCGCCGAGCACCATCGCGCCGACCGTCCTGGCCGGCAACCCCATGGCCCCCGTGGTGCCCTCGTCCGCGCCCGGCACGGCCCACGCCTCGACGAGCCGTACGGTCTCCTCCGCGAACCGCTCGCGCCACGCCCCCTCCAACGGCTCGGGCGGGACCGTGAAATCGGCGTCCTTCTTGGCCGCGAGCGCCTGGAAGTTCACGACGACCTGGAAGAGATGGGCCGCCAGCGCGCGTACGTCGTACTCACTGCACGGCGTCGGCGCGCCGAGCTGCTCATCGGTGATGCCACGGACGACGGTGACGGTACGGTCGGCCGCCGCCTCCAACATGTTGCTGATCTTGTCGCTCATGGCCCGACCGTACGAATCGCCGCCGCCCGCCGTCTTGAACAAACACGACAGGTCACGGCGGACAAACGCGGCATAGGATCCGGCCATGGCAGGTCCGCGGCGCGACACCCGGGGCATCGTCGACGCCCCGGGGCTTTTCGCGCGCGTACGGTTCCGGCGCCGCGCACCGGCGCCGTCCCTGCGGCCGTATCTGGAGCACTACTGGCTGATCGACTGGGATCTGGACCAGCCGTATGTCTCGCAGGTGGTACCGCACCCCTCGGTCAACGTGGTCTTCCAGCGGTTCGGGTACGGGCCCGGCGGCTCGTCCTTCGCGGAGGTGGCGGGCATCGGCCTGGAACTGTTCAGCCAGCGGCTGGAGGGGCGGGGCCGGGTGTGCGGGGTGCAGTTCAGGCCGGGCGGCTTCCGGCCGTTCGCGCCACGGTGGCCCGTATCGGAGTGGACAGGGCGGCGGGTGCCGCTCGGCGAGGTCATGCCGGCGACGGACGCGGACATCGAGACGGTGCTCGGCGACGATGAGGCCGGTGGGACCGGAGAGGCTGCCGGGGCCTGTGGGGCCGGGGAGGACGCCCGGGTGGCCGCGCTCGACACGTATCTCCTGGGCATCGGGCCGCGCCCGGATCCGCAGGCCGACCAGGCCATGGCACTGGCCGACCGGATCAGGACGGACCGTACGATCCGGCGCGTGGCCCAGCTCGCCACGGCGGAGGGGGTCTCGACGCGCTCGCTGCAACGGCTGTTCGCGGCGTATGTGGGGGTGGGGCCGAAGTGGGTGATCCTGCGCTACCGCATCCATGAGGCGCTGGAACGGGCCGAGTCGGACGCGGGCGGAGGGACCGGCTCCGGTACGGGGTCAGGGACGGGCACGGGCACAGACCCCAGCAGCGGCACCGGCACGCGCACGGGCACCGGCAGTGCCTCGGCGGTCGACTGGGCCGAGCTGGCCTCCGAACTCGGCTACAGCGACCAGGCCCACCTCGTCCGCGACTTCACCGCGACGGTCGGCGTCCCCCCGACGGCGTACGCCCGCCAAGGTCCGTAACGGCTCCGCCACCCCAGGCCCTCCACCACCCCGCCCCATCCGCAGTCCGAACCGTCCGGCGCCCTGGGTTGTCCACAGCCCCGCGCCGCTCCCCTCACCGATTCGGGCCGAATGTCAGACCCTCGTCCTACAGTGCGTGACATGGAGAGCAAAGCACCACGCGTACGGCTCGAACCATGGTCGGAGACCGATCTCGATCTTCTGCGCGCCACGAACGCGCCGGAGCTGATGACCCACCTCGGCGGCCCCGAGACCGACGAACAGGTGGTCAAGCGGCACAGACGGTATGTCGACCTGAGCGCCGACCAGACGGGCAAGGGCCGGATGTTCCGCGTCGTACTGCTCCCGGGCGGCGAGGCCGTGGGCACGATCGGGTTCTGGGAGCAGACCTGGCAGGGGCGGCTGGTGTACGAGACGGGCTGGGGCGTCCTCGCCGCGTACCAGGGCAGGGGCATCGCCGCCGCGGCAGCCGCCGCCGTGATCGAGCGGGCGCGCGCCGAGAAGAAGCACCGCTATCTGCACGCGTTCCCCTCCGTCGACAATCCGCCGTCGAACGCGCTGTGCCGCAGGGCGGGCTTCTCCTTGCAGGGCGAATGCGACTTCGAGTATCCACCGGGGCAGGTGATGCGCTGCAACAACTGGAAACTCGACCTGGAGCGCCCCGAGACACGCTGACGCAAGCCGAAACACGCTGACGCGGGGCGGGGCGGACCGGCCGCGCGCTGACGCCAGCCAGGCCGGACTGACGCCGACCGGACGCGGCTGACGCAGCCCGGCAGGGCTGACGCAGGGCGGACCGGCCGCGCGCTGGCCCCGACCGGACGGGGCTGACGCAAGCCGAACCACCCCGGACCGAGGTGCGCTCAGCCGTGTCGTAGACCCGAGCGGCCCTGAATCCCCTGGCCCGTCCCCCTCGTCCAGTGACATCCTGACGGCGTGAACGGACCGGAGATCGAGATCAGCTTCGCCCCTGAGCTGCGCCTCTTCGTCGCGGCCGAGCGGCGTCAGGGACGTACGGCCGTGCTCACCGACGGCTCGTCCACGCTCGGCCATGCCGTCGAGTCGCTCGGCGTCCCGCTCACCGAGGTCGGGCGGCTGGTCGTCGACGGCCGTGACGTGTCCGTCGCGCACATCCCGGCCGCGGGCGAGTCGGTCGAGGTACGGGCCGTGAGCCGGCCGCAGCGGGTGCCGGGCGCGCCCCTGCGCTTCCTGCTCGACGTCCATCTCGGCACGCTCGCACGGCGGCTGCGGCTGCTGGGCGTCGACGCGGCGTACCAGAGCGAGGACCTCGGCGACCCGGCGCTGGCCACCCTCTCCGCCGGTGAGCGCCGCGTGATGCTGTCCCGGGACCGGGGGCTGCTGCGGCGGCGGGAGATCTGGGCAGGGGCGTACATCTACAGCGACCGCCCCGACGACCAGCTCCGGGACGTGCTGGAGCGCTTCGCGCCGGCCCTCGCGCCCTGGACGCGCTGCACCGCCTGCAACGGTGAACTGGGCGCGGCAGACAAGGACTCCGTGCAGGAGCAGCTCGAACAGGGCACCCAGCGTTCGTACGACGTCTTCGCCCAGTGCCGGGCCTGCGGGCGGGTGTACTGGCGGGGCGCGCACCACGCCCGGCTGGCGGCGATCGTCGAGGAAGCGGTACGGGAATTCGGCGACGCGGCCGCGTGAGCGGCGTGCCCGGGTCGTGCCCGGGTCGTGCCCGGGTCAGAAGGCGTACCGGTCGCCCGTGTCCGGGGCCAGGACGCGATGCTCGTTGTTGCCGGGGTTGTCGTCGCTCGCCCCGCCGTTCCAGGCCGTGCCGATCCGTACGACCACTTCGTCCGGCCGCCCCGCGGTTCTGAGGCCGAGCGTGATCCCCGAACCGCGCTGAAGCGCCCGGAGCCGTCCCGTACGGCACAGCACCGTCCGGTCGCCGGCCCAGACGCACGCGGCCGGGAGTTCCTGGCCGGGCGGCAGGGGCGCCGAGAAGTCCAGCCGTACGGTCGCGTCCGGCAGCGGGGACGGGCCGTGGTTCTCGGACCGGAGCCGGACCGTCAGCACGCCGTGCGACAGCGACACATGTCCGTGGTGCGACAGGTCGGCTTCAGGCGCGGCAGAACCGGGGCGAGGGGCGCCGGTGGCCCCGGCACCCGGATCCGCGGCCGTCACCACCGCCGCGGTGGCCGCGGTACCGACCAGCAGCACTTTGCCCATGACACCCATGACACCCATGACCCGCATGACACCCACGACCCGCATGACACCCATGGGTGGAACATACTGATCATCACACCGCAATATCGACAAACCATAGGCCCGGCACAGGTCCGGTCACCCACATGGCACGCTGTCGGAATGCTCGTGCTCCGTTCCGCCGCCCTCTTCGTCGTCGCCGCCGTCTTCGAGATCGGCGGCGCCTGGCTCGTCTGGCAGGGGGTGCGCGGCGACGGCTCCGGCGGTGGCCGCGGCTGGATCTGGATCGGCGCCGGAGTGATCGCTCTCGGCGCGTACGGCTTTGTCGCCACGCTCCAGCCGGACGGCGAGTTCGGCCGGATCCTCGCCGCGTACGGCGGGATCTTCGTCGCAGGCTCGATCGTCTGGGGCATGGTCGCGGACGGCTACCGCCCGGACCGCTGGGACGTCACGGGCGCGCTGATCTGTCTGGCCGGTATGGCCGTGATCATGTACGCGCCCCGCGGCCACTGAGGAGGTCTCCGCACCGGCCGCTGCGGAGACCTGCGCAGCGGCCCGGAGACCCCCGTACCGGCCGCCGGGGAGACCCTCGCACCGGCCACGAAGACGCCTTCGCACCACGGCCACGAGGAGACCCCGCACCGCCGGCCACGGGGCCGCCCGCGCCCCGGACACCGTAAGCAGCGGCCCCCTGCCCCCGCCTATCCTGGCCCCACATCGATCACACGCGCGAGGAGTACGTCATGAGCGCCGCGGGGACCCCCATCGCCGTCATCACCGGAGCGAGCAGCGGCATCGGCGCCGCCACCGCGCGGCAGCTCGCCGCGGCCGGCCACCATGTCATCGTCACCGCCCGCCGTAAGGACCGCATCGAGGCCCTCGCCGCCGAGATCACCGCCGCCGGCCACCGCGCCACCGCCTACGCCCTCGATGTCACCGACCGCGCGGCCGTCGACGCCTTCGCCGCCGAACTCGGCGGCTACCCCTCCGTGAACGTCCTGGTCAACAACGCCGGAGGCGCGCTCGGCGCCGACCCGGTGGCCACCGGGGACCCGGCCGACTGGCGGCGGATGTACGAGACGAATGTCATCGGCACCCTCAATGTCACCCAGGCCCTGCTCCCGGCCCTCACCGCCGGCGGCGACGGCACGGTCGTCGTCCTCTCCTCCACCGCCGGCCACGGCACCTATGAGGGCGGCGCCGGTTATGTGGCCGCCAAACACGGCGCCCATGTCCTCGCCGAGACCCTCCGCCTGGAAATCGTCGGCACCCCGGTCCGCGTGATCGAGATCGCCCCCGGCATGGTCAAAACCGAAGAGTTCGCCACCACCCGCTTCCACGGCGACACCGAACGCGCGGCCAAGGTCTACGCGGGCGTCGCCGAACCCCTCACCGCCGACGACGTGGCCGACACCATCACCTGGGCAGTGACCCGCCCCAGCCACGTCAACATCGACCTCCTCATCGTCCGCCCACGGGCCCAGGCCTCCAACACCAAGATCCACCGCGAGCTGTAGTCGCGGCCGTACGCGAGAAGCCCTGCCCCGGACCGATGAACCCTCGGTCCGGGGCAGGACTTCTGGACCGGTCCTCCCAGGTGACGGACACGCCCCGTCGGGTGACGGGCACGCCCCCGTACGTCGCGTCAGCCCTTCACGCAGATGACCTGCTTCAGCTTCGCCACCACCTCGACCAGATCCCGCTGCTGGTCGATGACCTGCTCGATCGGCTTGTACGCCGCCGGGATTTCGTCCACGACACCGGAATCCTTACGGCACTCGACGCCCCGCGTCTGCTCCTCCAGGTCCCGTGTCGAGAAGCGGCGCTTGGCGGCGCTGCGACTCATCCTCCGGCCCGCGCCGTGCGAGGCCGAGTTGAACGACGCCGCGTTCCCCAAGCCCTTCACGATGTACGAACCCGTGCCCATCGAACCCGGGATGATCCCGAAGTCCCCGCTGCCCGCGCGGATCGCGCCCTTCCGCGTGACCAGCAGATCCATGCCGTCGTACCGCTCCTCCGCCACATAGTTGTGGTGGCAGGAGATGACCGGCTCGAAGGTCACCCTGGCCTTCTTGAACTCCTTGCGTACGACGTCCTGGAAGAGCCCCATCATGATCGCGCGGTTGTACTTCGCGTACTCCTGCGCCCAGAAAAGGTCGTTCCGGTACGCCGCCATCTGCGGGGTCCCGGCGATGAAGACGGCCAGGTCCCTGTCGACCAGACCCTGGTTGTGCGGAAGTTTCCGGGCCTCGCCGATGTGGTGGTCCGCCAGCTCCTTGCCGATGTTCCGCGATCCGGAGTGCAGCATCAGCCAGACCGAATCCGACTCATCGAGACAGAACTCAATGAAGTGGTTGCCGGATCCGAGCGTTCCCATCTGCTTTGTGGCTCGCTCCTGGCGGAATTTGACCGCTTCCGCCACTCCCCCGAACCGCTCCCAGAAGTCGTCCCACCCCGCCGTCGGGAAGCCGTGCAGGCGTGCCGGGTCGATCGCCGTGTCGTGGAGGCCCCGGCCCACCGGGATGGCCTGTTCGATCTTGGAGCGGAGGCGGGAGAGGTCGCCCGGCAGGTCGTTCGCCGTCAGGGACGTCTTGACCGCCGACATGCCGCAGCCGATGTCCACGCCCACCGCCGCCGGGCAGACCGCGCCGTGCATCGCGATCACCGAGCCGACCGTCGCGCCCTTGCCGTAGTGGACGTCCGGCATGACCGCCAGACCCTTGATCCACGGCAGGGTGGCAACATTGCGGAGCTGCTGCATCGCGCCGTCTTCGACCGTCGCCGGGTCCGCCCACATCCGGATGGGCACCTTCGCACCCGGCATCTCTACATACGACATAACCCCTCGATTCCCCCGAAAATCCGAATAGCGCAAAAACCGGAACCGGGGCCGTCAAAAGAGACAGCCGACCAGCGTCGACGGCAGTGCGTGCGATAGACATTGTGTCCACCGACCGTCATCCGGCGGCAAGCAGTTTTCGCGCGGAACCCCGCGCGGAACCCCGTACAGAAGGGAGCCCGGAACCGTGCAGCCCAAGGCGCGTCACGTGTACCTACCCGGCTTGGCGGCGCTCCTCGTCGCGGTCGTCGCGGGGTGCTCCGGAGGCGGCGGCGACGGCTCGGCCGCCGACCCCAAGCCGGGCGGCCCCACCACCGCGACCGCCGCCGCACCCGGCAAGTACCGCACGCTCCGCGAGGCCCTGCGGGACCGTGCCGCGCCCCATGCTCCAGGATCTGCTGCCCGGCGCGGACTCGCTCCCCGAGGACCAGCAGGCGAAGGTGTACGAGGGCACGGCGTCCGTCACGTACGACACGGACCGGCGCGTCGGCTGTAGCTGGAAGGCGGACGGCACCGACGCGTCGCACCAGCTCGTGATCGACCTCGAACGCGTGGTGTCGTACGACCCGGAGGTCAGCGACGACGACCGGGCGCAGGACGTGTACACGCAGAAGGAGACCGCCGCCGAGCTGCCGCCGCCCAGCACCGGCGGCGGAAGCCCGTCCGGCACGCCCAGCGGATCGCCGCCCTCCACGTCCGGAACAGGGACGGGAGGAACAGGAACAGGTACGGGAACCGGCGCCGGGACCGGGATCGGCACCAGCGCCGGAACCGGCACGGGCGCCGGGACCGGCACCAGCGCGGGAACCGGGACAAACCCCAACACCACCACCCAGACCGGCTCCGCCCCCTCCCTCACCCCGTCCGGAGCCCCGTCCGTCTCCCCCTCCGAGACCCCGCCCGCCGAAGGCCTGGAGCCCCGCGTCCTCGACGGTCTCGGCGACGCGGCCTTCCTGGACGATGTCCTCGCCCGCTCCGGTTCGGCCGCGCAGCACCGCACCGTGAGCGTGGTGTTCCGCACATCCAATGTGATCGTCACCGTCCGGTACACCGAGCAGCCCGCGTTCCCCGCCGTCGTACCCGACAGCGGAGAACTGCAGGACAAGGCACAGGCGCTGGCCAAGCGGCTCGCCGAGGAACTCGACGAATAACGGTCCCCGTCCGTGCGCCCGGCGGGCCCCGCGCCGGGCGCGGACTCCGGTTCCCGGCCCCGCGGGCCCGGCTCGCCGGTTACCGTGGCCGCTCTGACCGTACGAAAAAACGACGGCATGACTGTACGCAGTACGACGGCACGCCAACGCAGCGCGACCGCACGCCGCACGACCGCGCACCGCACGCGCCGCACGACCGCACGCCGCGTCACCGCACGCCGTATGTCCGACCGAGTGACCAGCGACCGACCGAGTACCGACTGAAGGAACCATGCACCGATCAGCCTCGCGACTCCCCCGCATACTCGCCTGCGCAGCCGTTCCGGTGATGCTCGCCGTGGCCGGCTGCTCGTCCGACTCCGGCGGTACGAGCGACGCCGACGCCTCCTCGGCGAGCCCCAGCACCAAACCGTCCGCGACCGTCGCCCCCGCCAAGTTCACCGGGCTGCCCGACGCCTGCGCGACGGTCGGCCGCAAGACGATCGACTCGCTCGTACCGAAGGCCAAGGTCAAGGGCGGTACGGCCGGCAAGTCCAGCGATGTGGCCACGCGGGCGAGCTGCTCCTGGAACGGCCTGGACGACAACGGCGTCAAGGGCTCGCAGTACCGCTGGCTCGATGTCTCCCTCACCCGGTACGACTCCGATGTGACGCTCGGCAGCGGCGCCGAGCGCGCCACCGAGTTCTACACCAAGGAGGTCGCGGGCGCGCGGGCCACCGAGGGCGCCAAGGAGATCAAGGCGACCCCGGCGAGCGGGACCGGCGACGAGGCGACGACCGTCACGTACTCGCTCACGAAGACGGACGCGGACTTCTCGTACGCCACGGTCGTGGCCCGTACGGAGAACGTCGTCGTGACCGTCAACTACAACGGCGCCGGATACGCGGGCGCCAAGTCGCCCGGCATCTCCGAGGTCTCGGCGGACGCGGTGAAGGCGGCCAAGGAGGCGGTCGCGGCGGTCGCGTCCGGCTCGGGCCAGGCCCCCGCCGCGAGCGGATCCGCCAGCCCCAAGGCATCCGCCGCCGAATAGCCGAACAGGCACACGGGAACAGGCTCGCGGACGCACATGCCCGGAGCGCGGTACGGACGTACGGGCACGGCGCCCCGGCGCGAAGCGGGACGCACGGACACACGGGCCCCGGGCCACAGGCCTACGAGCCCCGGTTCCTGAACTCGCTTCCACGCGGGGCGTTTTCTTCGCTTTTCCATGGGGTCCGGCCCTTCTCGGAGGGGGCCGGCTCCGCTCCCCGCGCCACGCCATGCGCACACATGTGCCAGGCTGTGCCCGCCAGATGTCGGGCCGTCGGGTATCGGTTGTCGAGTACCTGACCGAGTGCCCGGTGTCGCACACGACGTCGCGGGGCGTCGCACGGCGTCATAAAAGGGGTCGATTACGGGAGGGGATCGCGGGTGGCCGCGATGCAGCTCACACGCACGCACCGAATACTCGTCGGGGTCGTGATCTTCGGAGCGGTCATCATCGCCGCGATCGGCTTCGCGGGCTCGTACGCAGCCGTACGCGTACTCGCCGAGGAGAAGGGCTTCGGGAGGTTCTCGCTCGTCTTCCCGATCGGTATCGACGCGGGCATCTGTGTCCTGCTCGCACTCGACCTCCTGCTGACCTGGATCCGGATCCCCTTCCCGCTGCTGCGCCAGTCGGCGTGGATCCTGACGGCCGCCACCATCGCCTTCAACGGAGCGGCGGCCTGGCCGGACCCGCTCGGCGTCGGTATGCACGCGGTGATCCCCCTCCTCTTCATCGTCTCGGTCGAGGCCGCGCGGCACGCGGTCGGCCGGATCGCGGACATCACCGCCGACAAGCACATGGAGGGTGTGCGCCTGACCCGCTGGCTGCTGTCGCCGGGGCCGACGTTCATGCTGTGGCGCAGGATGAAGCTGTGGGAGCTGCGCTCGTACGAGCAGGTCATCAAGCTCGAACAGGACCGGCTCATCTACCAGTCGCGCCTCCAGGCGCGGTTCGGCCGCAACTGGCGGCGCAAGGCGCCCATCGAGGCGCTGATGCCGCTGCGGCTCGCCAAGTACGGCGTCCCGCTGGCGGACACCGCGGCCTCGGGTCTCGCCGCCGCCGGTATCGAACCGGTGCTGCTGCCGCCCGCACCCCCGGTCGCCGAACTCCCGCAGGCCCGAACCGAGATACCGGCCAACGCCAACGCCCAGGTGCCGGACCCCCAGGGAGCCACGCAGCGGCAGGACCAGCAGGAGCACCAGCAGGACCGGTACGAGCAACTCCCGTCGCACCAGCAGCCCGAGCCCCAGCAGCATCAGCAACCGCAGGGACAGGCCCAGCAGCACCCGCAGCCCGAAGCCGAGCCGCAGGGCCAGCCCCAGCACCAGCCCCAGCCAGATCCGCAGTTCCAGCCGCAGCCCCAGCCCGTGTCCCACACGAGCCCCTGGTTCGCCGCGCCGCAGGTGCCGGAGGGCGCGTACGAGGGCGCCTACAACCCCACCTATGTGGAGGGCCTGGAGCCCACCCCGGTGATGATCCCGTCAGGCCCGGGCCGCAGCCGCCCGCTCGGCGGAGTCGGCGTCCCCGGCCCCCGGATGGACGGGCAGTACGGTCCGCAGGCCCAGGCCCAGGCCCAGGCGCCGCAGCAGGCAGCGGCACAGGCCGAGGCCCAGGCGTACCAGCAGCAGCCGTACCAGCAGCCGCAGTACGCCGACCAGACACAGCAGGCGGCGGGGCCCGGCCCCGGCCCCGCCCAGGGTCCGGCCCCGGGCCCCGGAGGACCCGACGACCGGATCCCGGAACCGCCCGGGCAGGCCGACGACGAACTGCCCGTCCCCGGCCTGCCCGACGACGTCTCCCGCGAGGAGGCGTACTTCGGCGCCTTCCGCAAGTACGTCAGTGAGCACGGGGACTTCCCCAACGCCCGTCAGTTCGGCCTCTACCTCATGGACCTCTACGGCGTCACGGGCCGCACGGGCGGCCCGCTGAGCGAGAGTTCGCTCCGGACCTATCTGCGCGACTTCCGCCACCGCTTCCAGTCCAACCTGGACGGGGCGGAGCACATCGCGTAGCCGGACCGGCCGGCCCGCGGAACCGGGCCCGCAGGGTCCCCTCGCGGAACCGGGCCCGCGGGCAGGCCATGGGCAGCCCGCGAGCAGACCCGCCCGGCCCCGCGCCCGTCACGCGCCGAGCAGTTTCCGTACCCGGTCCGTCCCCACCGCCAGCAGCAGTGTCGGCAGCCGCGGCCCGGTGTCCCGGCTCACCAGCAGCGTGTACAGCAGCGCGAAGAACTGCCGCTGCGCGGTCTTCAGCTCCGGCGTCGGCTTCGCGTCGGGCTCCAGGCCCTCCAGCACCTTCGGCACCCCGTACACCAGCGTGGTCAGCCCGTCCAGCGACCAGTGGCTGTCCAGGCCCTCCAGCAGCAGCCGCAGCGACTCCCGCCCCCGCTCGTCCAGCGAGGCCAGCAGCTCCTGGTCCGGCTCGGACCGTACGACCGTGCGCGCCTCGGCCGGCACCTGGCTGGTGATCCAGTTCTCCGCGCGGTCCAGCCGGGGGCGCGCCTCGTCCAGCGAGGTCAGCGGCCGGGCCGGGTCCAGCTCGCTCAGGATCCGCAGGGTCTGCTCCTCGGCACCGGCCGTGATGTCCACGACCGAGGCCAGCGTGCGGTACGGCAGCGGGCGCGCCGTACGCGGCAGCTCACCGGCGGCCGTGCTCGTGGCGCGCGCGTACGCGGCGGCGTCGGCCGGCAGCACCGAACCGTCCGCGACCTTGCGCTCCAGCGCGTCCCACTCGTCGTACAGCCGCTGGATCTCCTGGTCGAAGGCGATCTTGAACGACTGGTTGGGCCTGCGCCGCGCGTAGAGCCAGCGCAGCAGCGGCGCCTCCATGATCTTGAGCGCGTCGGCCGGGGTGGGCACGCCGCCCTTGCTCGACGACATCTTCGCCATGCCGGAGATCCCGACGAAGGCGTACATCGGGCCGATCGGCTGCACCCCGTCGAAGATCTCGCGCACGATCTGCCCGCCGACGACGAACGAGGACCCCGGCGAGGAGTGGTCGACCCCGGACGGCTCGAAGACCACGCCCTCGTACGCCCAGCGCATCGGCCAGTCGACCTTCCAGACCAGCTTGCCGCGGTTGAACTCGCTCAGCCGCACGGTCTCGGAGAAGCCGCACTCCGCGCAGGTGTAGGTCAGCTCCGTCGTCTCGTCGTCGTACGCGGTGACGGTGGTCAGGTCCTTGCCGCAGCCGCCGCAGTACGGCTTGTACGGGAAATAGCCCGCGGAGCCGCCGCTGCCGTCGTCCTCGGAGGCCGCGCCCGAGCCCTCCTCGGCCGCCAGCTCGGCCTCCTCGGCCTTCTTCTGCCCGCCCTTGGCCTGAGCGGCCTGCCCGGCCTGCCCGGCCTGCGCCTGGCCCTTCGCGGTGCCCTTGTCCTGGCTCTTGTCCTTGTCCTTCGTCCGGTAGCGGTCGAGGATCGCGTCGATCTCGGCGCGGTGCCTCATCGCGTGCAGGATCTGCTCGCGGTACGCCCCCGAGGTGTACTGCGCGGTCTGGCTGATCCCGTCGTACTCGACCCCCAGCTCGGCCAGCGACTCGGTCATCGCGGCCTTGAAGTGCTCGGCCCAGTTCGGGTACGGGGACCCGGCCGGGGCGGGCACGGAGGTCAGGGGCTTGCCGATGTGCTCCGCCCAGGACGGGTCCGTACCGGGCACACCCGCGGGCACCTTGCGGTACCGGTCGTAGTCGTCCCAGGAGAGCAGGTGCCGGACCTCGTACCCCCGCCGGCGGATCTCGTCCGCGACCAGGTGCGGGGTCATGACCTCGCGCAGATTCCCCAGGTGGATCGGGCCGGAGGGGGAGAGCCCGGACGCGACGACGACCACCGGGGCGGCGGCGGGTGATTGTTTCGCGCCAGACGCACGCCGCTCCGACTCGGCGATGACATCGTCCGCGAAACGGGAGACCCAGTCGGTCTCGGTGCTCTGAGCCACGATCGGCACGTCCTTCTTTCTGCTACGCCCTGCCTGAGAAACCGGCGGACCGGTGGTCATCCGGGTGGACCGGTGGCCATGAGGAACCGGTGCCCCTCATTGTCCCAGGTCCCTCGGACAGAGCGAAAACCCTTTGCGGCCCCATGGGATACTGGGGATTGCTCACCGCACTCGACAGGAACGGCACCAGCCCATGGCCCCGGTCTCTTCCCTCGCTTCGACCGTCGATCAGCGCATCGCGGACGCCCTCTCGGCAGCCCTGCCGAAGGCCGGTTCCGCCGCCCCGCTGCTCCGACGCAGCGACCGGGCCGACTTCCAGGCCAATGGCATTCTGGCGCTCGCCAAGCAGCTCAAGGGCAATCCGCGCGAGCTGGCGTCCCAGGTCGTGTCGAAGGTCGCCGCCGGTGATGTGATCAAGGAGATCGAGGTCTCCGGACCCGGATTCCTGAACATCACCCTCACCGACCGGGCGATCATCGAGACCCTGGCGGCCCGCGCCGCGGACACCCGGCTCGGTGTCCCGTACGCCGAGCAGCCGGGCACGACGGTGATCGACTACGCGCAGCCGAACGTCGCCAAGGAGATGCACGTCGGGCATCTGCGGTCGGCGGTGATCGGCGCGGCGATGGTCGAGATCCTGGAGTTCACCGGCGAGAAGGTGATCAGGCGGCACCACATCGGCGACTGGGGCACCCAGTTCGGCATGCTCATCCAGTATCTGATCGAGCACCCGCACGAGCTGGACCACAGGAGCGGCGGCGACCACGGCGGTCAAGGCGGCCCGAGCAGCGACGCCGTCGGCACCGACGCGGGCGCCGCCGCCGACGGCGAGACCGCGATGTCGAACCTGGACCGGCTCTACAAGGCCTCGCGCGCCCTCTTCGACTCCGACGAGGAGTTCAAGGACCGCTCGCGGGACCGCGTGGTGGCCCTCCAGGCGGGCGACGAGGAGACCCTCGCCTTCTGGCAGAAGTTCGTGGACGAGTCGAAGATCTACTTCTACTCGGTCTTCGACAAGCTCGACATGGAGATCCACGACGCCGACATCGTCGGCGAGTCCGGCTACAACCACATGCTGGAGGAGACCTGCCGGATCCTGGAGGAGACGGGCGTCGCCGTCCGCTCCGAGGGCGCGCTCTGTGTCTTCTTCGACGATGTGAAGGGCCCGGACGGCAAGCAGGTCCCGCTGATCGTCAAGAAGAGCAACGGCGGGTACGGATACGCCGCCACGGACCTCTCCGCGATCCGCGACCGGGTGCGGAACCTGGACGCCACGGCTCTGCTGTACGTGGTGGACGTCCGGCAGTCGCTGCACTTCAAGATGGTCTTCGAGACGGCGCGGCGGGCCGGCTGGCTGGACGAGCGGGTGCATGCCTTCCAGTTGGCGTTCGGCACGGTCCTCGGCAAGGACGGCAAGCCGTTCAAGACACGTGGCGGCGAGACCGTACGGCTCCAGGACCTGCTCGACGAGGCGGTCGAGCGGGCGACGGCGGTGGTGCGGGAGAAGGCCGAGAAGGCCGGTCTCAGTGAGCGGGAGATCGTCGAGAACGGGCGGTATGTCGGGATCGGCGCCGTGAAGTACGCGGACCTGTCGACGTCGGCCGTACGGGACTACAAGTTCGACCTGGACCAGATGGTCTCGCTGAACGGCGACACCTCGGTCTACCTCCAGTACGCGTACGCCCGTATCAAGTCGATCCTGCGCAAGGCGGGCGACACCGGGCCCGCCGCCCACCCGGAGCTGGAACTGGCTCCGGCCGAGCGTGCGCTGGGTCTGCATGTGGACGAGTTCGGGCAGGTCCTGGCCGAGGTCTCGTCCTCGTACGAGCCGCACAAGCTGGCGGCGTATCTGTACCAGCTCGCGTCGCACTTCACGACGTTCTACGACCAGTGCCCGGTCCTGAAGGCGGACACCCCGGCCCAGGTCGAGAACCGTCTTTTCCTCTGCGACCTGACGGCCCGCACGCTCCAGCAGGGCCTGGCCCTGCTCGGCATCCGGGCCCCCGAGCGCCTCTAGAGGGGTGTCTCGCCGATCTTGCCGGGCTCGCGGGGCCCGGCCACCGATCCGGCCTGATCGACAAGACACCCGCTAGTACCCACTGAACCGTTCGCCCGCCCGTCCGGCCTGACCGACGGGCGGGCGAGCGGTTCAGCCGACGTCAGCGGGCGAGTTTCTGCGCGACCTCCGTCGCCCAGTACGTCAGGATCATGCCCGCGCCCGCGCGCCTGATCCCGGTGAGGGTCTCCATGATCGCCGCGTCGCGGTCGATCCAGCCCTTCTCCGCCGCCGCCTCGACCATCGCGTACTCGCCGGAGATCTGGTACGCCGCGACCGGCACGGCCACCTCGGCGGCGATCCGCGCCAGGACGTCCAGATACGGGAGGGCCGGCTTGACCATCACCATGTCGGCGCCCTCTTCGAGGTCGAGCGCCAGCTCGCGCAGGGCCTCCCGGACATTGGCGGGGTCCTGCTGGTACGTCTTGCGGTCGCCCTTGAGCGAGGAGCCCACGGCCTCGCGGAAGGGCCCGTAGAACGCGGACGAGTACTTCGCGGTGTACGCGAGGATCGACACGTCCTCCTTGCCGATGCCGTCCAGCGCCCGGCGGATCACCCCGATCTGGCCGTCCATCATGCCGCTGGCGCCCACCACATGGACGCCCGCGTCGGCCTGGACCCGGGCCATCTCGGCGTACCGTTCGAGCGTCGCGTCGTTGTCGACGCGCCCTTGGTCGTCCAGGACTCCGCAGTGGCCGTGGTCGGTGTACTCGTCCAGGCACAGGTCCGACATGACGATCAGCTCGTCGCCCGTCTCCTCCTTCACCGCGCGGATCGCGGTCTGGAGGATGCCGTCGGGGTCCGTGCCCGCCGTGCCCGCCGCGTCCTTCTTGGTGTCCTCGGGGACACCGAAGAGCATGATCGCGGAGACGCCCGCGGTGGCGGCCTCCACCGCTGCCTTGCGCACGGTGTCCAGCGTGTGCTGGACGACACCGGGCATCGCGGCGATGGGCGCGGGGCGGGTGATCCCCTCCCGTACGAACGCGGGGAGGATGAGGTCCGCCGGGTGCAGCCGGGTCTCCGCGACCATGCGGCGCAGCACCGGGTTCACCCGCAGCCGCCGGGGCCGCGCGCCGGGAAAGGATCCGTACTGAGTCATCGTCTGTCGCCTCTTGGGTGTGTGCTCGGTGTCCGTGAGTGCTCGGTGTCGGTCGTTCGGTGTCCGTGGCCGTTCGGTGTCCGTGGTCCGCTCGTGTTCCGGTGTCGTCGGGGTCGGTCAGGACATCCGGCCGGCCCTTGGACCACCTTCGACCATAGCCCCGGGCACCCCGCCGCCTTACCGACACAGCGACCGGAAAGACCGGCCACAGGAGCGGGCACGGGACCGGGCACAGCAGTGGGGGGTCCGGCCGCGTAGACGGCCGGACCCCCCACCACACACACGCTCGGCTCAGGCCGGCTCAGGTCGTCGTACGCCGCCTGCGGCTCCCCGGCCTGCGCTCGCTCGGCCGCGTCACCGGATCACCGGCCTCCCGCGCCGACTCCCGGCGCTGCGTGCCGAACGCGGCCAGCGCCTCGGCCAGCTTGTGCACCGACGGCTCCGGCGCGAGGACATCGACCCGCAGACCGTGCTCCTCGGCGGTCTTCGCCGTGGCCGGGCCGATACAGGCAATCACCGTCACATTGTGCGGCTTGCCCGCGATACCGACGAGATTCCGCACGGTCGAGGACGAGGTGAACAGCACCGCGTCGAAGCCGCCGCCCTTGATGGCCTCCCGGGTCTCGGCCGGCGGCGGCGAGGCGCGCACGGTGCGGTACGCCGTGACGTCGTCGACCTCCCAGCCCAGCTCGATCAGCCCCGCCACCAGCGTCTCGGTGGCGATATCGGCGCGCGGCAGGAACACCCGGTCGATCGGGTCGAACACCGGGTCGTACGGCGGCCAGTCCTCCAGCAGCCCCGCGGCCGACTGCTCGCCGGAGGGCACCAGATCGGGCTTCACCCCGAAGTCGACCAGGGCCGCGGCGGTCTGCTCGCCCACCGCCGCCACCTTGATCCCGGCGAACGCGCGGGCGTCGAGACCGTACTCCTCGAACTTCTCCCGCACCGCCTTGACCGCGTTGACCGAGGTGAAGGCGATCCATTCGTACCGTCCTGTGACCAGGCCCTTGACCGCGCGCTCCATCTGCTGGGGCGTACGCGGCGGCTCCACCGCGATGGTCGGGACCTCGTGCGGGACCGCGCCGTACGACCTGAGCTGGTCGGAGAGCGACGCGGCCTGCTCCTTCGTCCGCGGCACGAGCACCTTCCAGCCGAACAGCGGCTTGGACTCGAACCACGCGAGCTGGTCGCGCTGCGCGGCCGCGCTGCGCTCGCCGACCACGGCTATGACGGGCTGATGCCCCTCCGGGGAGGGCAGCACCTTGGCCTGCTTCAGGGTCTGCCCGATGGTGCCGAGGGTGGCCGTCCAGGTGCGCTGGCGCGTGGTCGTACCGGCGACGGTGACCGTCATCGGCGTGTCGGGCTTGCGGCCCGCCGCGACCAGTTCGCCCGCGGCGCCCGCGACCGACTCCAGGGTGGTGGAGACGACGACCGTGCCGTCGCTCGCGCCGACCTCGGTCCAGCAGCGGTCGCTGGCGGTCCTGGCGTCCACGAGGCGTACGTCCGTGCCCTGCGCGTCGCGCAGCGGCACCCCGGCGTATGCCGGCACCCCGACGGCGGCGGCGATACCGGGGACGACCTCGAAGGGAATCCCGGCGGAGGCGCAGGCGAGCATCTCCGTGCCCGCGTCGCCGTCGAGACCGGGGTCCCCGGTGACCGCACGGACGACCCGCTTGCCGCCCCGCGCGGCCTCCATGACAAGATTGGCCGCATCCCGGATCGCGGGAATTCCGGCGGCTGTTGACGCATCGTCGACAACCGTCAGTGCAGGGGTGCTCACTCCCGCCCTGGCATGGCTGCGTACCACAGCGAGCACATCCGGCTCGGCGATCAGTACATCCGCTCCCGAGAGCGCCTCGACGGCGCGGAGTGTCAGCAGACCCGGATCTCCGGGTCCTGCACCGAGGAAGGTGACGTGCCCCGATGCGGCGAAGGCTGGAAGGTCAGTGGTGGGGCTCAATGTGCTCGCTCCCCCATAAGACCGGCCGCACCCTTGGCGAGCATCTCGGACGCGAGTTCGCGACCGAGCGCGATGGCGTCGCCGTGCGACGTGGGTACGGGACCGGTGGTGGACAGCAGCACCAGCGTCGAGCCGTCGAGCGTGCCGACGGCGCCGCGCAGGCGCATTTCGTTGACAACCTGTCCGTCGGCCAGCAGGTCGGCCAGGGCACCCACAGGTGCGCTGCAGCCGGCCTCCAGGGCGGCGAGCAGGGATCGCTCGGCGGTCACGGCGGCCCGGGTGTGCGGGTCGTCGAGTCCGGCGAGCAGGGCGGCGAGGTCCACGTTGACCGCGGCGCACTCGACGGCGAGGGCCCCCTGGCCGGGGGCGGGCAGGACGGTGTCGACCGGAAGGAAGTCGGTCACCTCGCCGGTTCTGCCGATCCGGTGCAGTCCGGCGGCGGCGAGCACGACTGCGTCGAGCCTGCCCCCGTGGACATGCCCGATCCGCGTGTCGATGTTCCCGCGGATCGGTACGGTCTCGAAGGCGAGGCCGTGACTGCGGGCGTACGCGTTGAGCTGGGCGGCGCGGCGCGGCGACCCCGTACCGACGCGGGCTCCGGCCGGGAGCCGGTCCAGGGTCAGCCCGTCCCGTGCGATCAGCGCGTCCCTCGGGTCCTCGCGGCGCGGCACGGCGGCCAGCGTCAGCTCGTCGGGCTGGGCCGTCGGCAGGTCCTTGAGGGAGTGCACGGCGAAGTCGATCTCGCCTCTGAGCAGCGCGTCGCGCAGCGCGGTGACGAAGACGCCCGTACCGCCGATCTGTGTGAGGTGCTCGCGCGAGGTGTCGCCGTACGTGGTGATCTCGACCAGCTCCACCGGCCGGCCGGACAGCTCGCGCACCGCCTCGGCCACCAGCGCGGACTGGGCCCTGGCGAGCGTGCTGCGCCTGGTGCCGAGCCTCAGTGCCTTCTCGGGCCTCAATGCCTTGTCGGTCATACTCGCCCTCTGCCTACACCGTCGGTGTCATTCAGGTCGGCCCGGCTGACGGCGGCGACCGTCTGCGGGTCGAGGTCGAAGAGTTCACGCAGCGCGTCCGCGTACCCGGCGCCGCCGGGCTCGCTGGCGAGCTGCTTGACCCGCACGGTGGGCGCGTGCAGGAGTTTGTCGACGACACGGCGCACGGTCCTGGTGACCTCGGCGCGCTGTCTGTCGTCGAGATCGGGGAGCCGGCCTTCGAGCCGCGCGACCTCGCTGCTCACCACATCGGCGGCCATGGCGCGCAGCGCGACCACGGTGGGTGTGATGTGCGCGGCGCGCTGGGCGGCGCCGAAGGCGGCGACCTCGTCGGAGACGATGGTGCGCACCTGATCGACATCGGCGGCCATCGGGGCGTCCGCCGAGGCTTCGGCCAGCGACTCTATGTCCATCAGTCTGGCACCGCCGAGGCGGTGCACACCGGAGTCGATGTCCCGGGGCATGGCCAGATCGAGGAGCGCCTGCGGAGCCGTACGGTCCTGGAGCGCGGCCCCGACGACCGCGGCGGTCAGCACCAGGCCGGTGGAACCGGTGCAGGACACGACGATGTCGGCGTGTGCCAGCTCGGCGCCGACGGCCGCCATGCTCACGGCGCGCGCCCTGACACCCGTACCGCCGGGCTGGTTGAGGATCTGTACGAGCCGGTCGGCGCGGGCGGCCGTGCGGTTGGCGATGACGATCTCGGCGACCCCGGCGCGGGCGAGTGTGGCGGCGGCCAGGGAGGACATCGAGCCGGCGCCGATCACCAGCGCCCGCTTGCCTCCGGCCCAGTCCTCGACCGCCCGGCCCGCCGCGAGCTGCTCCAGACCGAAGGTGACGAGGGACTGCCCGGCCCGGTCGATGCCGGTCTCGCTGTGGGCGCGCTTGCCGACGCGCAGCGCCTGCTGGAAGAGGTCGTTGAGGAGGCGGCCCGCGGTGTGCAGCTCCTGCCCCAGGGCCAGCGCGTCCTTGATCTGGCCGAGGATCTGGCCCTCGCCGACGACCATGGAGTCCAGACCGCAGGCCACCGAGAAGAGGTGGTGGACGGCGCGGTCCTCGTAGTGCACATAGAGATACGGGGTGAGCTCGTCCAGTCCCGCGCCGCTGTGCTGGGCGAGAAGCGTGGTCAGCTCGGCGACCCCGGCGTGGAACTTGTCGACGTCGGCGTACAGCTCGATCCGGTTGCAGGTCGCGAGAACGGCGGCCTCGGTCACGGGCTCCGCGGCGAGGGCGTCCTGCAACAGCTTGATCTGTGTGTCGGTGGGCAGCGACGCCCGCTCCAGCACACTCACCGGCGCGCTGCGGTGGCTCAGTCCGACGACCAGGAGACTCATGCCGGCATCACCGCCGGAACGTCCCCGTCGGGCCCCTTCCGGCTCGCGGCGCCGTCGACCGCGCCGTCCGCCGGGCCCTCGGCTGCGGTGTCGCGCTCGGCCGCCGCGGCCAGCGCGGCTTCGGTGGCGGCTTCCTCACCGGCCTTGCGCTGCTCGTGGAAGGCGAGGATCTGGAGCTCGATGGAAAGGTCGACCTTCCGTACGTCCACTCCGTCGGGAACGGAGAGCACGGTCGGCGCGAAGTTGAGGATCGAGGTCACCCCGGCGGCGACCAGCCGCTCACAGACCTGCTGGGCGGCGCCCGCGGGGGTCGCGATGACCCCGATCGAGACGCCGTTGTCACTGATGATCTTCTCCAGCTCGTCCGTGTGCTGGACCGGCATCCCGGCGACCGGCTTGCCCGCCATCGCGGGGTCGGCGTCTATCAGCGCGGCGACCCGGAACCCCCGGGAGGCGAACCCGCCGTAGTTGGCGAGCGCGGCGCCGAGGTTACCGATGCCGACGATGACGACCGGCCAGTCCTGGGTGAGCCCCAGCTCACGGGAGATCTGGTAGACGAGGTACTCGACGTCGTACCCGACACCCCGTGTCCCGTACGAGCCCAGGTAGGAGAAGTCCTTGCGGAGCTTGGCGGAATTCACCCCGGCCGCGGTCGCGAGCTCCTCGGAGGAGACCGTGGGGACGGAACGCTCAGACAGAGCGGTCAGCGCCCGCAGATACAGCGGAAGCCGGGCGACGGTGGCCTCGGGGATTCCTCGGCTGCGAGTCGCCGGTCGGTGAGTTCGGCCAGTTGCCACGGTGCTCCTGCGGGATGAGCGAGGCTGCAGGCGGCCGTATGTCCCAGGACCGCCCCGTCGAATGCAGGCTATGTCTTTGTGAACGCGTGCACAAAGATTGTGTCCACTTTGTCCGAGCAAAGTGACCGGGGTCACGCATCCCGATCGGGCGGTCCCGGAACCGGCGACCGCGTCAAGCCGTTGCACACACGAAGGGGGCAAAACCGCACACACTCCTTACCCAGCAAAGCGCCCACGATGGTAACCGTCTTTTCAGTCAGCCCCCAGTTCCCGTCGGAGCCGATCGGCGTCCACCCGCCAGAACGTGTGCTGTTCGCCGTCCACCAGCACCACCGGAATCTGCTCCCAGTAAGCGCGATACAGCGCCTCGTCCTGAGTGATGTCCTTTTCCTCCCAGGATGCTCCCGCCTCCGCGCACACGGCCGCGACCACCGCACGCGCATCGTCACAGAGATGACACCCCGGCTTCGAGAGAAGTGTCACCACCCTCTCGCCGGCTTCCTTCCGCGCATTCTTCGATTCCTTCGATTTCTTCTTCGGCGCATCGTCCGGCTCCGCCTTCGCCGTACGCCGCAACAGAGGACTCATGCGGCCCATTCTGCTCCCGGGCGGCCCTGGAGACGGCCCGCTGTCCACAGGCAACCGCTGATCGTCCGATTAACGCACCGGTCGGACAGAGTTCACCCCATGGCATCCTCACCCGTCAGGCAGTTCCGAACAGACTGGCTATGCTCACGCTATGGCCGCACTGGGATGGCTCACCCCTCGCAAGCGCTCCGCGACGGCGCGGAGCGTGCTCGCGGGCGAGGCCGCAGCCGAGGCAGGACTGAAGTCCACGCAGGAGACCCCGGAGCCGCGGGAGCCCCGCGAGGAGACCCCGGAATTCCCGGTCGTCGGGGACGCGCGCGCCGCGGCGTTCTTCGACCTCGACAACACCGTGATGCAGGGCGCCGCGCTCTTCCACTTCGGCCGCGGCCTGTACAAGAGGAAGTTCTTCCAGCGCCGCGAGCTCGCCCGGTTCGCCTGGCAGCAGGCCTGGTTCCGGGTGGCCGGGGTCGAGGACCCCGAGCACATGCAGGACGCCCGCGACAGCGCCCTCTCCATCGTCAAGGGCCACCGGGTCGCCGAGCTGATGTCCATCGGCGAGGAGATCTACGACGAGTACATGGCCGACCGCATCTGGCCCGGCACCCGTGCCCTGGCCCAGGCCCATCTCGACGCCGGCCAGCAGGTCTGGCTGGTGACGGCCGCGCCCGTCGAGACCGCGACGATCATCGCCCGCAGGCTCGGTCTGACCGGCGCGCTCGGCACGGTCGCCGAATCGGTCGACGGCGTCTACACCGGCAAGCTCGTCGGCGAGCCGCTGCACGGCCCGGCGAAGGCCGAGGCCGTCCGCGCCCTGGCCGCCAGGGAGGGCTTCGACCTGGACCGCTGCGCGGCCTACAGCGACTCGCACAACGACATCCCGATGCTGTCGCTGGTCGGCCACCCGTACGCCATCAACCCGGACACCAAGCTCCGCAAACACGCGCGCCGGCTCGACTGGCGGCTGCGCGACTACCGGACCGGCCGCAAGGCGGCCAAGGTCGGCATCCCGGCGGCAGCCGGAGTGGGTGCCCTCGCGGGCGGCACGGCCGCCGCGGTCGCCCTGCACCGCCGCCGCCGCTGACACCGGACGCTCCAGACCCGTAACCCAGCGGCGGCCCCGTAACCCGGCGGCCCGTGTCCCCGCCGCTTCCGCGCTCCCGTACCGCCGCGCTCCCGGTGTGCCTCCGGCCGTGCCCGTACAAGGCCGAACCGGCCGTTCTACCCGCGCGCCCCGGCCGCCAGTCCCCGGGACCGCCCGTGGCGCGACACAGGTCATCACCCGCCACAACCCATCACGACACCAGGCAGATCTTGACGCAATCCGATCAATAAACGGTCACGATGTGCTACTTGATACGCCGCCTAGGCGTCACGGAAGCGACGTAATCGATGATTTGAGCAACTGGGTGTAGCACTGCCTGTACGAAGCGTTATTCTCCTCAGACGCATACCGGACCCCACACGTCGCCACGACGAGTGAATGGTCCCGCACTGCACGTGATGGAAGCTCTGCCTCTGGGAGTCCCGTGTACCCACACGTCGGGGTTGACGCCTCGGGCCTGGCTACGCTGCGCGCAACGGTCCTCGACCACTTGCGCGGCTTCGTCCCCACCGCGTACGCCGTCCCCGCCCTCGCCGCACCGGCCCCTGCCGTGAGCGGCCCTATCGGTCCTTGTTATGCCCTGGCGAACGGCGGTGCGGCGGTCGGCAGACGGGGAAGCCGCGGCGCCACCGCCGCCTCGTCCCCCGCACGCCGCCCCACCGCCGACAGCGACAGCGCCCGCATGATGGAACTCGTCGAGCGCGCCCAGGCCGGCGAGGCCGAGGCCTTCGGCCGGCTGTACGACCAGTACAGCGACACCGTCTACCGCTACATCTATTACCGCGTGGGCGGAAAGGCGACCGCGGAGGACCTCACCAGCGAGACCTTCCTGCGCGCCCTGCGCCGTATCTCCACCTTCACCTACCAGGGACGCGACTTCGGCGCCTGGCTGGTCACCATCGCCCGCAACCTGGTCGCGGACCACTTCAAATCGAGCCGATTCCGGCTCGAAGTGACCACGGGCGAAATGCTCGACGCCAATGAGGTGGAGCGCAGCCCGGAGGACTCGGTCCTGGAGTCCCTGTCGAACGCGGCACTGCTGGAAGCCGTACGGAAACTCAACCCGCAGCAGCAGGAGTGCGTCACCCTGCGCTTCCTCCAGGGCCTCTCGGTCGCGGAGACGGCCCGGGTCATGGGCAAGAACGAAGGAGCGATCAAGACCTTGCAGTACCGGGCCGTCCGTACGCTGGCCCGGCTCCTCCCGGAAGACGCCCGCTGACCGCCGCCGTCCCTCCGCGTGGCCACCCGCCTCCCCTCCCCCCGTACCCGCACCGCCCCCTCGCCCGCCCCTCACGAACACCCCCTCGCACACCCGCCGTACCCCCTCCTCGTCTCTCGCCGCAAGCGTCAACTCACCCTCGGTGACGCCTTGATGACGCGCTGGTCGGATCATCCTCCGCGCGTAACCCATGTGCCGCGACGCTCGTTGTGCGGGATGCAGGCTCCCTGCGGTCACGCCATGCCCGCAGCCACTCACTCGATCGTGTGGATGCGCTCAAGGCGTGCAACCTTCCGGACCCCCAGGGGAGTCGATCGTCATGACGAGAGGAGGTGCCGCCAGTGATCGCGAACGTTTCGGCACACCGGCGGGCGAACGCCTTCGCCCAGGCCCTGGAAGACCAGACGGTCCAGGGCGCGGCGGCCGGACAACAGCCCGCCGAGTCGGCCGAACCGGCCGAACAGGGGCGGCTGTTGGCTCTGGCGAAGGGCCTCGGCGAACTGCCGAAACCCACGCTGGACCCCGAGGTCAAAGTGGCACAACGGGCCCAGCTCGTGGCGGCCATGGAGGCCATGCTGCTGGAGGGCACAGCGGCCGGGGGGTGTCCCCGGGCCCTACGGTCCCTGAGCAGCGGACCTCCGGCCGGGGCGCCCACCGGGCCTCCCGGTTCAGGAAGCTGCGCCCCAGATCCCGCTGGTCCAAGGGACTCGCGGCCGGCGGGCTCACGGTCGGCGTGGCGGCGGGCGCGTTCGGCGGGGTGGCCGCGGCCAGTTCCGACGCCCTGCCCGGCGACTCGCTGTACGGGCTGAAGCGCGGCATGGAGGACTTCAAGCTCAATCTCGCGGACGGCGAGTCCGACCGCGGCGAGCTGTATCTCGACCATGCCTCGACCCGGCTCGGCGAGGCCCGGCGGCTGATGGAGCGCGGCCGCTCCGGCCGGCTCGACCACGAGTCCCTGACCGAGATCCGGCGCACCCTCAACGGAATGAAGCACGACGCCGCCGAGGGCCACCGCCTGCTCCATCAGGCATACGAACGGGACGGCTCACTCGGCCCGATCGCCACGCTCTCCTCGTTCTCCGCCTCGCACCGCGACACCTGGAACGGACTCCGCGACCGGCTGCCCGTACAGCTCACGGATGTCGGGGACGAGGTCAGTTCGGTGTTCGACGCCATAGACGAAGAGGTCGCCCCGCTCCAGTCGCTGCTGCCCCGCGCCCCCGAGACTCAGCAGGGCATCACCCGCCCCGGCGCCACCCAGGACTCGGCCGCCGCCAACCGCCCCGACCGCCCCTCGCCGTCCTCACCGAGCACGAGCGGCGCGGGCTCGCACCCCAGCGAGGAGGCACCGCACCCGCCCGGCCAGCACTCGGAAAGCTCGTCCGAGGAAGGGCTCCTCGGCGGCAGCACGGGCGGACTGCTCGACCCGCCGTCGAACAGCGCCACTCCGTCCCCGACCGAGAACCAGAGCGGTACGGAGCGCCCGGCCCCGGATGTCACCATCCCGCCGCTGCTGCCGGATCTGCTGCCGGGCCTGGGCATCAGGGCCGAAGACGCCGACTGACACGACCGACGCGCCGGCCCTCGAGGCGTGGTGCTCCCCAAGCCAGACAGGAAGCACCACGCCTCGCACAGCAACAGCAACAGCGGCAACGGCAACGGCAACGGCAACGGCAACGGCAACGGCTCAGAAGAACACCGAGCGGCGCTGCACCAGCAGCTTGTACAGCGTGTGCTGGATCTGCTCCCGCACCTGATCCGTCAGATTGAACATCAGCATCGGATCGTCCGCCGCCTCCGGCGGATAGCCGTCCGTCGCGATCGGCTCACCGAACTGGATCGTCCACTTCGTCGGCAACGGCAGCACACCGAAGGGCCCCAGCCAGGGAAACGTCGGCGTGATCGGGAAGTACGGAATGCCCAGCAGCCGCGCCAGCGTCCGCGCGTTGCCGATCATCGGATAGATCTCTTCCGCCCCGACGATCGAGCAGGGCACGATCGGCACCCGCGCCCGCAGCGCCGTGGACACAAACCCGCCGCGCCCGAAACGCTGGAGCTTGTAGCGGTCGCCGAACGGTTTCCCGATGCCCTTGAACCCCTCGGGCATCACGCCGACGACCTCGCCGCGCAGCAGCAGCCGCTCCGCGTCCTCCGCGCACGCCAGTGTGTGCCCGGCCTTCCGCGCCAGCTCGTTGACCACCGGCAGCACAAAGACCAGATCGGCGGCGAGCAGCCGCAGATGCCGCTCCGCCGGATGGTTGTCATGGACGGCGACCTGCATCATCAGACCGTCCAGCGGCAGCACCCCGGAGTGATTGGCCACCACGAGCGCCCCGCCGTCCGACGGGATGTTCTCGATGCCTTTCACCTCGACCCGGAAGTAGTTCTCGTAGAACGGCCGGATCAGCGACATCAGGACCTGGTCGGTGAGTTCCTTGTCGTAGCCGAACTCGTCGACCTCGTACTCCCCCGTGAGCCGGCGGCGCAGAAACGCCAGCCCGCCCGCCACCCGCCGCTCCCAGCCGCTTCCGCCGCTCCGCTCCGGCTCGCGTTCCTGGTCCTGCTCGCGCACATCCCGCTCCCGTACGTCATGCTCCGGTACGGGCTTCAGCGGACCCGCCGTACGCCCAGGACCCGTACCCGGACCCGCCGTACCCGCCCCCGTACCCGATCCCGAGCCCGCCCCGGCCCCCGGGCCCTGGCCCGCGCGCTTCGCCGCCGCCTCCTTGGCGTGCTGCCGCCGGCCGGCGCCGGAGCCACGCCTCGACCGCGGCTCATCACCGAAGGGGATGACCTTGGCATCAGGCATGTCAGGTGCGCTCCTTGCTGACGAGACCGGTGAGCCGGTCGACCGTACGGGCCACTGCCTCGGGCGGCAGCAGCCCGGCGCCCCGGCCGCGCGCGAAGTCCGTGAAGGCCTCCGCGGTCGAGTACGTCGGTTCAAAACCCAGTGTCTCGCGCATCTGGTCCGTGCTCACCACCCGGCCATGAGTCAGCAGCCTGATCTGCTCAGGCGAGAAATCCGTCATCCCCACCGTGCGCAGTGCCGTGCCGACCCAGGTCACCGCGGGCAGCGGCACCGGCACCGTCGGCCGCCCCAGCCGCCGCGAGCACTGCGACAGCAGCAGCACCCCCTCCCCGGCCACATTGAAGGTCCCGCTGTTGAGGGTGCCGCGCCGCGGCTCGTCCGAGGCGATCATCAGTACGTCGATGACATCGTCCTCATGGACGAACTGGAGCCGCGGGTCATAACCGAAAACCGTCGGCAGAACCGGCAGGGACAAATACTCGGCGAGCGGTGAATCGGCCGCGGGCCCCAGGATGTTCGCGAAACGCAGTACGCAGACCGCCACATCGGGCCTGCGCCGCGCGAAGCCCCGTACATACCCCTCGACCTCCACCGCGTCCTTCGCGAAGCCGCCGCTCGGCAGCGACTTGGGCGGAGTGGTCTCGGTGAAAACCGCCGGATCGCGGGGCGCCGATCCGTACACACTCGTACTGGACTTGACGACCAGCCGTTTCACGGACGGCGACTTCTGGCAGGCGCCCAGGAGCTGCATCGTGCCGATGACATTGGTCTCCTTGACCGTGGCCCGGCCACCCGTGCCCAGCGGAGTACCCGTCACATCCATATGCACGACCGTGTCGACGGGATGCTCGGCCAGCACCCGCGCGATGGCGGGCCGGCGGATATCGGCGCGGACGAATTCCGCGTCGCCCAGCTCATGGGCGGGCTCGACCGCGTCCACCGCGATCACCCGCTCGACACCGGGATCGCGTTGAACACGCCGTACGAAACGGCCTCCGAGCTGCCGGGCCGCTCCCGTCACGAGCACGACCTTGCCCACGAATCAGCGCCTTCCGCTAGAAAAGCTCTCTCTGAAGGACTCCCCGAAGGTCTCCTCTACGCGTCACCGTAGCCGGTCGGTATTACGCGGCGACGACCGTACGACGCGTCGCACAGTACTTTCACCGGCAAACACCACGGCCCTCCCACCAAGCCGGTGGAAGGGCCGCGAATGCGCGAACAGCAGTCGCCTACTTCTTGTTGCGACGCTGAACACGGGTGCGCTTGAGCAGCTTGCGGTGCTTCTTCTTGGCCATCCGCTTGCGCCGCTTCTTGATAACAGAGCCCACGACTACCCTCGCTCACTTCTCTTCACTCGGTGCGGGGCGTCTGGGCCCACACGACCTACGTCGGCCCAGCCTACCCGTCACCGAGTGAGGGACGTAATCCGAGGGATGCCCTAGGCGGACTCAACCCCCACAAAGGACTCGCGGAGATACTCGTGAACCGCTTGCTCCGGAACCCGGAATGACCTTCCCACCCGGATCGCCGGCAGATGACCGCTGTGCACCAACCGGTACACGGTCATCTTCGACACACGCATCACCGAGGCGACTTCCGCCACGGTAAGGAACTTGACCTCGTTGAGAGGCCTCTCGCTGCCAGCAGCCATGACCCACCTGTACCTTCCGCACCCGACGGTCACCGGCTTCCCCTCCGGTAACTCTTCGTCGCTGTGCGCTCACATCCAGACTAGGGGCGGGTGATACGAGTGGGGAAGAGGAGCAGCCTCCGGCCGCCTACTGTGACAGACACGCCCGATTGAGTACATAGCGCGTAAGCGGCAGGTAGTAAGGCGACCGTGCGCCTCCCCAGAGCGGAACGGCCACCGACACGCGCCCCTCGGCCTCTCCGACGAACAGCGCGGGATCATCCGTATCGGCAGGACCGATGGCCTCAATGCCGAGCTGACCTGCTCCGCAGGCCCATCCGTGATCGCCGACGACCAGTCCGGGAAGCGGCCCGCCGGACCGCGCCAGACCGTCCAGAGCCACCCGGACCGGCAGCGGCGAGTGGGTATGTGCGCCGGTCTCACGCCCGCCGGACCGCACGCCCGCCTTCCGCACCAGCGCGACTCCCCGTACGTAGTCCAGGCGGTACGTGCGTACTCCGAACCGGGTCGTTATGTCGATACATCGCCCCTGCGCCGGGCTGAGTACGAGACATCCCGCCGCCGACAAAGCGTCTGCGAGAGCCGCGTAGAAACCGAGCAGCCGCTCCGGGTGCCCCGTCCCCAACAGCACCGGAGCCCCGCACTCCACGGCCGCCCGCAGCCGCCCCGCGAACGCGTCCAGCGCACGCAGCGTCAGCTCGGGGTCGATCGCGTCAGTGCCCGTCACCCGGCCGGGATCGCGCGACACCCCGCATCTGTCGGCCATCAGACCGAGTACATCCCGCTCGCCCCATGCCCCTTCGGGCTCGAGACCGAGCATGACACGCGGATCCCGGGCAGCGAAGAGACGGTAGCTGCGCAGGCTGTCCTCCCGCGAGGTGGCCACGGGCCCGGCCAGACCGGCCGCCAGCAGATGCGCCCGCAGCGCTCCGGTGCTCAACACCCTGCTGATGCTTCCGCGTCCGGCGCCCGCCCGGGCCGGAACCCCGCGTACACCGCACAGTTGGCGTAACGGACGGGCCACCGGACACCGAGCCGCTACGGCAGCAGCCCCCGCAGCGGGAACACCGCTTTCCGCGTCGCCAGCACCGCCTGATCCAGCCGGTCCGCCGGATCGTAACCGGCCTCCCACGGCTGCCAGGCCGGCGTCCGCCCGTCCGTCATCCGACCGGGGCCCAACTGCCGTGTCCGCGCGTACACCTCGCTCTTCCACGACTCCGGCACCGCGGACTCGGGGTCGACGGGCGCGTGCGCCGCGATCCCCACGAGATGCGTCCAGGAACGCGGCACCACATCCACCACCGCGTAACCGCCGCCGCCGAGCGCCACCCACCGCCCGCCTTCGACATACTCGTGCGCCAGCTCGTGGCACGACGCCTGCACCGCGCGCTGCGCGTCCAGCGACACCGCGAGATGCGCCAGCGGATCGTCGAAGTGCGTGTCCGCGCCGTGCTGGGTCACCAGCGCCTCCGGCCGGAAGTCCGCCAGCAGTTCGGGCACCACCGAGTGGAACGCCCGCAGCCAGCCCTCGTCCCCGGTCCCGGCCGGCAGCGCCACATTCACCGCACTGCCCTCACCCGCACCGCCGCCGGTCTCCTCCGCCCAGCCCGTCTGCGGAAAGAGAGTCCGCGGATGCTCGTGCAGCGAGATCGTCAGTACCCTCGGATCCTCCCAGAACGCCGTCTGGACCCCGTCGCCGTGGTGCACATCCACATCGATGTATGCGACACGCTCCGCGCCCAGCTCCAGCAGCCGGGCCACCGCCAGGGCCGCGTCGTTGTAGATGCAGAACCCGGACGCCGACCCCGGCATGGCGTGGTGCAGCCCGCCCGCGAAGTTAACGGCGTGCGCGGCCTCCCCGCGCCACACCGCCTCGGCCGCGCCGACCGACAGCCCGGCGATCAGCGCCGACGCCTCGTGCATCCCCTCGAAGGCCGGATCGTCCATCGTGCCGAGCCCGTACGATCCGTCAGCGGCACGCGGATCCAGCGAGACCCGCCGTACCGCGTCCACGTACTCCTGGTGGTGGACCAGCCGCAGTGTCGAGTCCCCGGCCACCGGCGCGGAGGTCACCTCCACCGCTCTGTCGAGTTCGTACGCCCGCACCAACCCCATGGTCAGCGAGAGCCGTACCGGATCCATCGGATGGCTGGACCCGAAGTCGTATCCCGTTACCCCGTCATCCCACATCAACCGCGCGCGAACGCTCATGCCCGCCACCGTATAGGGCCGGATCCGCCCCGAACGAGCGGGCGTACGCCAGAGTCACCAGAACCATCACCATCGGTACGAGCATCGCTCCGCGGTAACTCCACGCGTCCCCGAGCGCTCCCACCAGCGGCGATCCCACCAGAAACCCCACATAGTTGAAGACGTTGAGCCGCGCGACAGCGGCATCGCTGGAGGCGGGAAACAGTCGCCCGGCCGCCGCGAACGTCTGCGGCACGACCACGCACAGCCCGAGCCCCAGCAGCGTGAACCCCAGGATCCCCACCCAGGCGCCGGACGCCAGCGCGACCAGCCCGAACCCGGCCCCGGCCAGCAGCGACCCGCACCGCACCACAGCTACAGGACCGAACCGCCGCACCCCCAGATCCCCCACCGCACGCCCCAGCAGCGTGGTGACCATATAGGCGTTGTACGGAACGGTCGCCAGCTCCTCCGAACCGCCCAGCACGTCCTGAAGATATTTGGCACTCCAGTTGGACACGGTGGAGTCGCCGATATAGGCGAAGGCCATCACCAGACAGAGCGGCAGCAGCAGCCTGAACGCCACCGGTCGGGCAGCCCTGCCCCGATCGTCTTCCGCCACCTCGACTTGGGCTTCAGACCCTTCAGCCTCGGACGCTTTGGCGTTGGATTCCCGGGCGGCATCCGCGTACCAGCGGCTTCCGGCCAGCGCCGCCGGCAGCAGCACCGCCACCACCGGGAGGTACGACAGCAGCAGCGGCAGATCCCAGTGCGCCCCCGCCCACGCCAGCGAGGCCCCGGCGATACCACCCAGGCTGTACGCGGCATGAAAGCCCAGCATGATGCTGCGCCCGTACGCCCGCTGAAGACTCACCCCGAGCATGTTCATGGACGCGTCCAGCGCCCCGACCGCGAGCCCGAACACCCCGAGGGCGAGGGCGAGCTGCCACATCGTGTCCCCGGCCCCGACGCCGAGCAGCGCGAGCAGGACGACGGGCTGGGTCCACCGCAGCACCACCCCCGGCCGCACCCGCGCGACCAGATTCTCGGTGGCGACACTGCCGATCCCGGCGAGGACGGGAACGGCGGCAAGAAACAGGGGCAGCAGCCCGTCGGACACTCCGTACCGGTCCTGGATGGCGGGGATACGGGTCACGAGCAGAGCGAACGTCGCGCCTTGGACGAAGAAGCTCAGCGCCAGCGACACCCGGCCGCGCCGCAGCCGAGCAGACTCCTTCGCGCCCGCCGTGTCTGTCATGGCCGGACAGCGTAGGGCGCTCCCCTACCGGTGGATAGATGGGCCGAGCCCAGGATCAGGCAATGGATCAGCCAAGCAGTCCGGGCAGTTCCGCCATGGCGGAGAAGTACGCGGTGGCGCCGGCGAGCTTCTCGGCCGGCGTCATCGCCGTGAACGCGTACACATCCATACCGGCCGCTCTGGCCGCCGCGACACCGAGCGGACTGTCCTCGACGACCGCACAGCGCCCGGCGGCAACGCCCATCCGCTCGGCGGCGTACAGGAAGAGATCCGGTGCCGGCTTGCCCCGCCCGACATCCTGCGCGCTGAAGACGACCCGGTCCTCGAACCACCGGTCGAGCCCGGTCTTGCGATGTCCTACGCGGATACGTTCATGGCTCCCCGACGAGGCGACGCAGTACGGCATACCGTCCACGGCGAGCTTCCCCAGCACCTCGACCACGCCTTCGACCGGCTCCAACTCCCGCTCGAATGCCGCGAAAACACGGGTGTGGAAGGTGTCGTCGAAGTCCACGGGAAGACGGCGGCCGGTCCGCTCCTCGACCAGGTCGTGGACGCGGTGGATGGCGGCCCCCATGTAGTCGCGGAGGGAGTCCTCGTACGAGGTGGGATGCCCCAGCTCGGTGAGATAGGCGGCGAGGATGGTGTTGGAGAGGGGCTCGCTGTCGACGAGGACGCCGTCATTGTCGAAAATGATCAGTTCGTAGCGCATACTCCGACCTTAGATGCAGGCCCTGAACGCAGAAATGCCCTGTACCAAAACCTCTGGTACAGGGCATTTCTCATAAAGTTTGTTCGGCGGCGTCCTACTCTCCCACAGGGTCCCCCCTGCAGTACCATCGGCGCTGTAAGGCTTAGCTTCCGGGTTCGGAATGTAACCGGGCGTTTCCCTCACGCTATAACCACCGAAACACAATGAAACACACAACCCGCCGGAAGAAGTCACGGCTGTTCGTGGTCTCAGAACTAACACAGTGGACGCGAGCAACTGAGGACAAGCCCTCGGCCTATTAGTACCGGTCAACTCCACCAGTCACCTGGCTTCCATATCCGGCCTATCAACCCAGTCGTCTACTGGGAGCCTTACCCCCTCAAGGGGATGGGAGTCCTCATCTCGAAGCAGGCTTCCCGCTTAGATGCTTTCAGCGGTTATCCCTCCCGAACGTAGCCAACCAGCCATGCCCTTGGCAGAACAACTGGCACACCAGAGGTTCGTCCGTCCCGGTCCTCTCGTACTAGGGACAGCCCTTCTCAAGACTCCTACGCGCACAGCGGATAGGGACCGAACTGTCTCACGACGTTCTAAACCCAGCTCGCGTACCGCTTTAATGGGCGAACAGCCCAACCCTTGGGACCGACTCCAGCCCCAGGATGCGACGAGCCGACATCGAGGTGCCAAACCATCCCGTCGATATGGACTCTTGGGGAAGATCAGCCTGTTATCCCCGGGGTACCTTTTATCCGTTGAGCGACGGCGCTTCCACAAGCCACCGCCGGATCACTAGTCCCGACTTTCGTCCCTGCTCGACCCGTCGGTCTCACAGTCAAGCTCCCTTGTGCACTTACACTCAACACCTGATTACCAACCAGGCTGAGGGAACCTTTGGGCGCCTCCGTTACCCTTTAGGAGGCAACCGCCCCAGTTAAACTACCCATCAGACACTGTCCCTGATCCGGATCACGGACCCAGGTTAGACATCCAGCACGACCAGAGTGGTATTTCAACAACGACTCCACAACCACTGGCGTGGCCGCTTCACAGTCTCCCACCTATCCTACACAAGCCGAACCGAACACCAATATCAAACTATAGTAAAGGTCCCGGGGTCTTTCCGTCCTGCTGCGCGAAACGAGCATCTTTACTCGTAATGCAATTTCACCGGGCCTATGGTTGAGACAGTCGAGAAGTCGTTACGCCATTCGTGCAGGTCGGAACTTACCCGACAAGGAATTTCGCTACCTTAGGATGGTTATAGTTACCACCGCCGTTTACTGGCGCTTAAGTTCTCAGCTTCGCCCCACCGAAATGGAGCTAACCGGTCCCCTTAACGTTCCAGCACCGGGCAGGCGTCAGTCCGTATACATCGCCTTACGGCTTCGCACGGACCTGTGTTTTTAGTAAACAGTCGCTTCTCGCTGGTCTCTGCGGCCACCCCAAGCTACCGGCAGCACGTGCCTTGACCTGGTGTGGCCCCCCTTCTCCCGAAGTTACGGGGGCATTTTGCCGAGTTCCTTAACCATAGTTCACCCGAACGCCTCGGTATTCTCTACCAGACCACCTGAGTCGGTTTAGGGTACGGGCCGCCATGAAACTCGCTAGAGGCTTTTCTCGACAGCATAGGATCATCCACTTCACCACAATCGGCTCGGCATCAGGTCTCAGACTTATGTTGCACGGATTTACCTGCACAACGCCCTACACCCTTACCCCGGGACAACCACCGCCCGGGCTGGACTACCTTCCTGCGTCACCCCATCACTTACCTACTACCACCTTGGATCGACGGCTCCACCACTCCCCTTTGCCCGAAGGCTCCAGGGCGGCTTCACGGCCTTAGCATCAATGGATTCGATACTGGGCGTTTCAAAGCGGGTACCGGAATATCAACCGGTTGTCCATCGACTACGCCTGTCGGCCTCGCCTTAGGTCCCGACTTACCCTGGGCAGATCAGCTTGACCCAGGAACCCTTAGTCAATCGGCGCACACGTTTCCCACGTGTGAATCGCTACTCATGCCTGCATTCTCACTCGTGAACCATCCACCACTCGCTTACACGGCGGCTTCACCCGGCACACGACGCTCCCCTACCCATCACAGCAGGCGTTGGCCCTCATGCTGCAATGACACGACTTCGGCGGTATGCTTGAGCCCCGCTACATTGTCGGCGCGGAATCACTTGACCAGTGAGCTATTACGCACTCTTTCAAGGATGGCTGCTTCTAAGCCAACCTCCTGGTTGTCTCTGCGACTCCACATCCTTTCCCACTTAGCATACGCTTAGGGGCCTTAGTCGATGCTCTGGGCTGTTTCCCTCTCGACCATGGAGCTTATCCCCCACAGTCTCACTGCCGCGCTCTCACTTACCGGCATTCGGAGTTTGGCTAAGGTCAGTAACCCGGTAGGGCCCATCGCCTATCCAGTGCTCTACCTCCGGCAAGAAACACACGACGCTGCACCTAAATGCATTTCGGGGAGAACCAGCTATCACGGAGTTTGATTGGCCTTTCACCCCTAACCACAGGTCATCCCCCAGGTTTTCAACCCTGGTGGGTTCGGTCCTCCACGACCTCTTACAGCCGCTTCAACCTGCCCATGGCTAGATCACTCCGCTTCGGGTCTTGAGCGCGCTACTAAAACGCCCTATTCGGACTCGCTTTCGCTACGGCTCCCCCACACGGGTTAACCTCGCAACACACCGCAAACTCGCAGGCTCATTCTTCAAAAGGCACGCAGTCACGACCGTATGTGCAAGCACACACAGCGACGCTCCCACGGCTTGTAGGCACACGGTTTCAGGTACTATTTCACTCCGCTCCCGCGGTACTTTTCACCATTCCCTCACGGTACTATCCGCTATCGGTCACCAGGGAATATTTAGGCTTAGCGGGTGGTCCCGCCAGATTCACACGAGATTTCTCGGGCCCCGTGCTACTTGGGAAATCTCCAAACGAGCCGTACAAATTTCAGCTACGGGGGTCTTACCCTCTACGCCGGGCCTTTCGCATGCCCTTCGCCTACCCATACGGTTTCTCACTCGCCGACCGGCCGGCAGACCGATCAAGAAAACTCCCACAACCCCGCATGCGCAACCCCTGCCGGGTATCACACACATACGGTTTAGCCTCATCCGGTTTCGCTCGCCACTACTCCCGGAATCACTGTTGTTTTCTCTTCCTGAGGGTACTGAGATGTTTCACTTCCCCTCGTTCCCTCCACACTGCCTATGTGTTCAGCAGCAGGTGACAGCCCATGACGACTGCCGGGTTTCCCCATTCGGACACCCCCGGATCACAGCTCGGTTGACAGCTCCCCGGGGCCTATCGCGGCCTCCCACGTCCTTCATCGGTTCCTGGTACCAAGGCATCCACCGTGCGCCCTTAAAAACTTGGCCACAGATGCTCGCGTCCACTGTGCAGTTCTCAAACAACGACCAGCCACCCACCACCCCACTGCTAGACAGCGAGTTCACTGGGACCGGCACTGAAGAAACAGACCAACGGCCCGTACCCTCAGACACCCAACAGCGCGCCCGACCCGACCAGCACCAGATACCCGTGTTCCACGCCGAAGCAGTACTAACAGTCACCTGAACCAGTCGTGCCGAATAGTCAACGTTCCACCCATGAGCTGACCACCGCCGGACGTTTGCCGGCGTAGTGGCTCTGGACCCCGTTGGGGGTCTAGATGCTCCTTAGAAAGGAGGTGATCCAGCCGCACCTTCCGGTACGGCTACCTTGTTACGACTTCGTCCCAATCGCCAGTCCCACCTTCGACAGCTCCCTCCCACAAGGGGTTGGGCCACCGGCTTCGGGTGTTACCGACTTTCGTGACGTGACGGGCGGTGTGTACAAGGCCCGGGAACGTATTCACCGCAGCACTGCTGATCTGCGATTACTAGCAACTCCGACTTCATGGGGTCGAGTTGCAGACCCCAATCCGAACTGAGACCGGCTTTTTGAGATTCGCTCCGCCTCACGGCATCGCAGCTCATTGTACCGGCCATTGTAGCACGTGTGCAGCCCAAGACATAAGGGGCATGATGACTTGACGTCGTCCCCACCTTCCTCCGAGTTGACCCCGGCAGTCTCCTGTGAGTCCCCATCACCCCGAAAGGCATGCTGGCAACACAGAACAAGGGTTGCGCTCGTTGCGGGACTTAACCCAACATCTCACGACACGAGCTGACGACAGCCATGCACCACCTGTACACCGACCACAAGGGGGCTGACATCTCTGCCAGTTTCCGGTGTATGTCAAGCCTTGGTAAGGTTCTTCGCGTTGCGTCGAATTAAGCCACATGCTCCGCTGCTTGTGCGGGCCCCCGTCAATTCCTTTGAGTTTTAGCCTTGCGGCCGTACTCCCCAGGCGGGGAACTTAATGCGTTAGCTGCGGCACCGACGACGTGGAATGTCGCCAACACCTAGTTCCCAACGTTTACGGCGTGGACTACCAGGGTATCTAATCCTGTTCGCTCCCCACGCTTTCGCTCCTCAGCGTCAGTAATGGCCCAGAGATCCGCCTTCGCCACCGGTGTTCCTCCTGATATCTGCGCATTTCACCGCTACACCAGGAATTCCGATCTCCCCTACCACACTCCAGCCTGCCCGTATCGAATGCAGACCCGGGGTTGAGCCCCGGGCTTTCACATCCGACGCGACAAGCCGCCTACGAGCTCTTTACGCCCAATAATTCCGGACAACGCTTGCGCCCTACGTATTACCGCGGCTGCTGGCACGTAGTTAGCCGGCGCTTCTTCTGCAGGTACCGTCACTCACGCTTCTTCCCTGCTGAAAGAGGTTTACAACCCGAAGGCCGTCATCCCTCACGCGGCGTCGCTGCATCAGGCTTCCGCCCATTGTGCAATATTCCCCACTGCTGCCTCCCGTAGGAGTCTGGGCCGTGTCTCAGTCCCAGTGTGGCCGGTCGCCCTCTCAGGCCGGCTACCCGTCGTCGCCTTGGTAGGCCATCACCCCACCAACAAGCTGATAGGCCGCGGGCTCATCCTCCACCGCCGGAGCTTTCAACCCTCCCCCATGCAGAGAAGAGTGTTATCCGGTATTAGACCCCGTTTCCAGGGCTTGTCCCAGAGTGAAGGGCAGATTGCCCACGTGTTACTCACCCGTTCGCCACTAATCCACCCCGAAAGGCTTCATCGTTCGACTTGCATGTGTTAAGCACGCCGCCAGCGTTCGTCCTGAGCCAGGATCAAACTCTCCGTGAATGTGCACCGGATATCCGGTATCACACACGAGAGCGGAACCACCGGCCGGAATAGGACCAGTGGTTCACAGCGTCCTCGCTGTGTTTCTTTTCAAAGGAACCTCAACCTGCCGGAACAGAAAACCGTTCCCGCTGGTCGGGGTATCAACATATCTGGCGTTGACTTTTGGCACGCTGTTGAGTTCTCAAGGAACGGACGCTTCCTTTGTACTCACCCTTCCGGGCTTTCCTCCGGGCTTTTCCCTTCGGTCTTGCGTCTCCGACTCTATCAGATCCTTTCGGGCCTGATTCCCAGTCAGCGGGGTTTGCCTTCCCGGCCCTTCGGCCGTTCCGACGTTTCAAACTCTAGCGGTATCCAGGGCCTCGACACCAATCGGGGCCGCGTTCCTTCGAACACTGGATTCCACATTCCGCGAGAGCGCACGCAAAACAATGCGACCGGTCGCCGCACGTTTGTAGTGAATCCTGCGAAATGACTGCCCGGGGACCGACTTGCGCCGGTACTCACGTCGGACAGCCCGGAGAACATTACGGATCCATGTTTGGCATGTCAACTTCGTGGGTCGGCCGCTAGTCTGGACGCATGACAGCGCATCCACATGTCCTTCAGTGGTGGCCCGCCTGACGGCGGCCGCCCGACATGTATGCGCTCAACGGCCGCCGCTCCGGCGGCCGTTTGTTTTCTCCCCTCCGGGAGTCCGGCCGCTGGGCGCGGTGGCTCCGATTCAGGAGGGTGATGAGAGAGATGACGCGGGTCTTCAGCGGGGTCAAGCCGACCGGGCATCTGACGCTGGGCAACTACCTCGGGGCCGTACGGCGGTGGGCCGAGGTGGATCAGTACGGGGCCGAGGCGCTGTTCTGTGTGGTGGATCTGCATGCGCTGACCGTCGAGCACGATCCGGCCCGGGTGCGCAGACTCAGTCGTCAGGCCGCCAGTCTGCTGCTGGCGGCCGGGCTCGATCCGGCGCTGTGCACCGTATTCGTACAGAGCCATGTGGATGAGCACACGCGGCTCTCGTATCTGCTGGAGTGCACGGCCACCGACGGGGAGCTGCGGCGCATGATCCAGTACAAGGAGAAGAGCGCGCGGGCGAAGGCGTCGGGGGACGGTGTTCGGTTCTCACTGCTGTCGTATCCGGTGCTGATGGCCGCGGACATCCTGGCGTACCGGGCCGACGAGGTGCCGGTCGGCGACGATCAGGCGCAGCATGTGGAGCTGACACGGGACCTCGCGGTGCGGTTCAACCAGCGGTACGGGCACACCTTCACCGTGCCGCGGGCGACCCGGCCGCCGGTGGCGGCGCGGGTGATGGACCTTCAGGACCCGCTGTCGAAGATGGGCAAGTCCCATGAGGCCGGCGCGGGGATCGTCTATCTGCTGGACGACGCCGACGTCGTGCGGAAGAAGATCATGCGGGCGGTCACGGACAGCGGGCGGGAGGTCGAGTACGACCGGGAGAACCGGCCGGGCGTGGCGAATCTGCTGGAGATCCTCGCGGCCTGCGGGAACGGGGACCCGGCCGAGCTGGCCGGTGCGTACGAGTCGTACGGCGCGCTCAAGAAGGACACCGCGGAGGCGGTGGTCGAGTTGCTGCGGCCGTTGCGCAAACGGCATGCGGCGCTGGTGGCGGATCCGGGCTATGTGGACAGCGTGTTGAGGGACGGGGCGGAGCGGGCCAGGGGGATGGCCAGGCCGGTGGTCGACGCGGCGTACCGGGCGATGGGCCTGCTCCCGGCCGGCTGAACCGTACGGAAGCCGTCCCCCGGCAGCGAATCCGCGGGCGGCCGAGGCTCGGCCACCGGGCCGCCCCCGGTCGGTCGGACCGCGGCGGCTCGGCCGGTGCCGGACGTCTGCCGCTCAGCCGGTGCCGGTGGCCAGGGCCCGGCTGCGGTCGCGGGCCGCTTCGATGGCGGCGATGAGGGCCGCTCGTACCCCGTGGTTCTCCAGCTCCCGGATGGCGTTGATGGTGGTGCCCGCCGGGGAGGTGACGGCCTCGCGGAGCTTGACCGGGTGTTCGCCGCTGTCGCGCAGCATGATGGCCGCGCCCAGTGCGGACTGGACGATCAGCTCGTGGGCCTGGGCGCGGGGCAGACCGAGGAGGATGCCGGCGTCGGTCATGGCCTCCACGAGGAAGTAGAAGTACGCCGGGCCCGAGCCGGAGAGGGCGGTGGCGGCGTCCTGCTGGGATTCGGGGACTCGGAGGGTCTTGCCGACGCCGCCGAAGATCTCCTCGGCGTGCGCGAGATGGGTGGCGAGGGCATGGCTGCCGGCGGAGATGACGGACATGCCCTCGTCGACCAGGACGGGGGTGTTGGGCATGACCCGTACGACCGGGGTGCCGTTGGCGAGGCGTTCCTCGATGAAAGCGGTGGTGATGCCGGCGGCGGCGCTGATGATCAGGCGGTCGGCGGTGACATGGGGGGCGAGCTCGTCGAGGAGCTTGCCCATGTCCTGGGGCTTGACGGCGAGGATGAGGATGTCGGCGCGCTTGGCGGCGTCGGCGTTGGTGACGATCTCCACGCCGTACTGGCCGCGGATCTCTTCCGCGCGCTCGGCGCGGCGGGTGGTGGCCAGCAGGTCGGCGGGGCGCCATCCGGCCCTGATCATGCCGCTGAGCAGGGCCTCGCCGATCTTTCCGGTGCCGAGGACTGCGACTGTCTGGGGCATTGCGGGGTCACCTCGCCGGTGGGAATGAGTACATCTGTCGTTCGCGTCCCATCCTCGCACCGGGGCCGGACAGCGGGGGTGAGGTGTCCGATGGGCGGTACGGCGGGCCGTACGGAGCCCGCGGGGGCCGCTATGCCGTACGGCGGCGGAGGGTCGCCGCGCCCAGGGCCAGGACGAGTACGGCGCAGCCCGCGACGATCAGGGTGTCGCGGACGAAGTCGCCGGTGATGTCGGGGTGGCGCAGGACCTCGTTCATGCCGTCGACGGCGTACGACATGGGCAGGACGTTGGAGATCGCCTCCAGGACGGGCTGCATGGCGGGGCGTGGGGTGAACAGGCCGCAGAGGAGAAGCTGCGGAAAGATCACCGCGGGCATGAACTGGACCGCCTGGAACTCCGAGGCGGCGAAGGCGGAGACGAAGAGGCCGAGGGCCGTGCCGAGCAGGGCGTCGAGCAGCGCGACGAGCAGCAGGAGCCAGGCCGATCCGACGACATCCAGGCCGAGGGCCCAGACGGCGAGGCCGGTGGCGAGCGCGGACTGGACGATGGCGAGGAGCCCGAAGGCCAGGGCGTATCCGGCGATCAGGTCGGCCTTGCCGAGGGGCAGGGCGAGCAGGCGTTCCAGGGTGCCGGAGGTGCGTTCGCGCAGGGTGGCGATCGAGGTGACCAGGAACATCGTGATGAGCGGGAAGATGCCGAGGAGCGAGGCGCCGATGGCGTCGAAGGTGCGCGGGCTGCCGTCGAAGACGTACCGGAGCAGGAACAGCATCACGCACGGTACGAGGATCATCAGGGCGATCGAGCGCGGGTCGTGGCGGAGCTGGCGCAGTACGCGGGCGGCGGTGGCGAGGGTGCGGGCGGCGGAGACGGGAGCGGGTGCGGCGGGGGCCGTGGCCGACTGCGTGGCCGGGGTGCTGGTGGTCATCGGGCGCTCTCCTGGAGTGCGTTGGCCTGGTCGACGAGGTGGAGGAAGGCCGCTTCCACGGTCTCGGAGCCGGTACGGGCGCGCAGGGCGTCCGGGGTGTCGTCGGCGAGGATCCGGCCGTCGCGCATGAGGAGGAGCCGGTGGCAGCGTTCGGCCTCGTCCATGACGTGGGAGGAGACGAGGATCGTCGCGGCGCGCTCGGCGGCGATGCGGTGGAAGAGGTCCCACAGGTCGCGGCGGAGTACGGGGTCGAGGCCGACGGTCGGTTCGTCGAGGACGAGGAGTTCGGGGGTGCCGAGGAGGGCGACGGCGAGGGAGACGCGGTTGCGCTGGCCGCCGGAGAGCCGGCCGGCGAGGGCGTCGGCGTGTGAGGCGAGGTCGACGTCGGTGATGGCGCGGGTGACGGTTTCGGCGCGGGCGTCGCGGCGGGCGCGGCCGGGGTCGAGTACGGCGGCGAAGTATTCGAGGTTCTGACGGACCGTCAGATCGTCGTAGACGGAGGGCGCCTGAGTGACATAGCCGATCTGGGCGCGCAGCGCGGCGTCGCCGGCGGGCCGGCCGAGGACTTCGAGGGTGCCGGTGACCTTGGCCTGGGTGCCGACGACGGCGCGCATGAGGGTGGATTTGCCGCAGCCGGAGGGGCCGAGCAGGCCGGTGATCTGGCCGGGCGGTACGGAGAAGTCGAGGCCGCGGAGGACGGTGCGGTCGCCTCGTTGGACGGTGAGGCCGTGTGCGCGGACAGCGGCGACCCCGATGGAATTCATCATGTGATGAATAATCGGGGTCGCCGGGCGGCGGCGTCAAGCAGCGGGGCGGGCTGCCGTCTGCTGCCATCTGCTGTCCGTCGGCTGAAGCTTTGGGCTGTGCGGCGCTTCAGAGGTTGCGGGCGACGATCAGTTCCACGGCGTATGCCTCCTCGACGAGGCCGTCGGGGAAGACCGTCAGCAGTTCGGCGCGCTCGTCGGCGAGGAAGCGGGCCGTACGGTCCTCGCCGAGCACCCGGAAGACGGAGTGGGTGGCGAGGTTGTCGAGGTGGGTGTCGAGGGTGACCCGGCGGGTCCAGGGCAGCCGGCGCTCCGCGAAGCGCACCCCGTCCGGGAGGTGGCGGTCGGGGCGGGCGGTGCCGTGGGCGCCATGAGCGCCGTCGTGGGCGTGGCGGCGGATACGTTCGTCCTGGGCGGCGATCCAGGGCACTTCGGCGTCCGAGACGTTCCACCAGAGGGCGAGCGCGCCGCCCGGCGCGAGGACGCGCAGGGCCTCGGGGAGGGAGCGGTCCCGGTCGGTCCAGTGCCAGGACTGGGCGTACGTGATGAGGTCGGCGGAGCCGCCGGCGAGGGGCAGGGCATCGCCGGAGCCCCGGACGAGCGGGACGTCGGGGAGGCCGCGGTGGAGCCGGGCGGCCATGCCGGGGCCGGGTTCCACGGCGACGACCCTGGCACCGCGTTCGCGGAGGAGGCGGGTGGCGATCCCCGTACCGGCGCCCACGTCGACGACACGGGAGCCCCGGAGGGGGCGGGCCGCGAGGTCTTCGACGGCGTCGAAGAGGGCGGGTGGGTAGCCCGGGCGGGAGATGTCGTACTGGTCGGCGACGGCGTCGAAGGACAGGGCGCGATTGGTCATACGTCCATCCTGACGGCGCGGGGGCGCGGGGCGCCGGGGCGGACGGTGACGGGGGTGCGGTGCTGCGCGGGGGCGGCCGGTGGCGGGGGGTGCTGCTGCGCCGGGGCGGCCGGCTGCCGGTCTGTCCTCTCAAACACTGCACGGGCCCGGACGAGCTTCGTGTGGTGTCCTCACACGCCGGACGGGCCCGGTCCGGCCGCCGGACGGACTTGGCACCGCCGCCGGACAGGCGTGGCTCGATCGCCGGACCGGTCCGGATCAATCGTTGGACGGGCGTGACCTGGCCGCGCGGGACTTCTCGTACTCGCGGCGGCGCAGCGACTCGCCGGGCGCCTCCTTCAAGGAGCGGAGGAAGTAGGCCGCCAGGGAGCCGATGAAGCCGATCGTCATCGCGCCGCGCAGGGAGTCGTCGCGGTCGGCGTCGGCCGGGCGGCGGAGATAGCCGTCCCAGGTGTGGCGGAAGGCGATCGCGCCGCACACCCCGAACATCACCACGACCAGCCAGCCCACGAAGCCGCCCACGTTCGCGGACTCCAGGCCCTGGTACGCGAAGCGGAGGACGAGGCAGGCGGCGACGGTGGCGGCGAGCGAGCCGAAGGAGACCGCTATGCGCCGGGCCGGATAGCCGCGGTCGTGGGCGAGCCAGCTCGTACCGAAGAAACGGATCGCCTCGGGCTCGGGGCCGCCGCGGCCACGGCCGCCGTCATCGGCGTCCACGGCCACGACGGCCCCGGCGTGTCCCTGCTGCTCGCGCGCTTCTCGCTGTGCGCGCAGCTCGTGCTGCTCACGCTGTTCGGAGTGATCGCTCACGGGCCGATTATCCCCGTGCTATTCCCGTGCGCGATTCACTCCCGCGTGAGCATCGGTATCGGATGAGGCATCAGGTGCAGCGGACGGTGATATAGCCGTCGCTGCCCGTGTGCACATAAGCGTCCGACACATACTGGCCGTTGGCGATGTTGTCCCAGATGTTGGTGGTGCCGTAAGGGCCGGTTACCCATTCCCCCGGCTTCTGACAGTTGATCGGGACGCTCGCGCCATAGGCGAGCACCCTCACGAGCTGGTAGTTCGTACCCGGGCCGCTGCGCACATTCACCCGATAGCCCGGCGCGATCGGATAGCGTGTGGCACCGGTCGTCTGCACCGCCGCCTGTACTTCCACCTCCGTGTCATTCGCAACGTTCTCCACGGAGTTGTCAACCTCTTCGACTGCCATTCGGTCCTCCCCCATTGAAGGTGCACAATCTGCTCGGCAGGCTAGCAACCCATGGCTGGATCGCACGCATCATCGACTAGGCTCCGTGCGTCGCGCTCGCGCACGAATACACGGGGGTGGGCGATGCCACCACTGCGCCATACCGGGTCGGCCCCGGAAGCGGAACGTCCGGAATACGCCGGTCAATACCTGCTCGAAGCTGCCCTGGGATCGGGCGGCATGGGGGTGGTCCATCTCGCCACCTCCGCTTCCGGGTTGCGGCTGGCCGTCAAAGTCATCCACACCAACCACGCTTCGGATCCGGAGTTCAGAGCCCGGTTCCGCCAGGAGGTCACCGCCGCGCGCAGAGTGAGCGGGGCGTTCACCGCGCCCGTCGTGGACGCGGATCCGGAGGCGGAACGGCCCTGGATGGCAACGCTGTTCATCGAAGGACCGACCCTTTCCGAGCGGGTGAAGCGGAACGGGCCCATGAACGCGGCGGAATTGTTCCGGCTCGGCGCGGGACTCGCCGAAGGACTGCGGGACATCCACCGGGCCGGAGTGGTGCACCGCGATCTCAAACCGAGCAATGTCCTATTGGCGTCGGACGGCCCCAAGGTCATCGACTTCGGTATCTCCCGCCCTACGGACAGTGATCTCCGCACGGAGACGGGCAAGCTGATCGGCACTCCGCCGTTCATGGCGCCCGAGCAGTTCCAGCGTCCGCGTGAAGTCGGGCCCGCGGCCGATGTGTTCGCGATGGGCGCGGTGCTTGTGCACGCGGCGACCGGGCGCGGGCCCTTCGACTCGGACAGCCCGTACATCGTGGCGTACCAAGTCGTGCACAACGAGCCGGACCTGGCCGGGGTTCCGGCGAGCGTGCTGCCGCTGATCAGCCGGTGTCTGGCGAAGGACCCGGCGGAACGGCCCACGCCGGACGAGCTGATGGCCGCGCTGCGCGCGCCGGCGCACGACACGGGGGAGATACGGGGCGTACGGCCGCTCGTACCGGCGCCGAGGCGCGGGCCGGGGCCGGCCGGGGGCGAGGATCCGGATTCCACGCACCACTCCGGGGGTGACGAGTCCGGGTCTCCTACGACGCGGCTCAGGGCGGGGCGGACCCCGGCCGACGAGGACGCTCCGGGTGCGCGGGGCGCTTCGGACGCGGCGAGCGCTTCGGGTGCGGCGGGTACGGCAGGGGCCTCGGGTGTGTCGGGCACCTCGGGTGCGGCAGGCGCCTCGGACGCTTCGGAGGGCTCCGCCGTCCCGACCCGCAACCGCCGCTTCCCGCACGCCCGTTGGCTCGCGGTCGGAGTGGCGGTGGCGGCGCTGGCCGGGGCCGGTTTCCTCGGGGTGCAGGGGGCGGGCGAAGACACCGCGCCCCCGCCGCCGCGCACCCAGGCGGACGAGGCGTCCCGCCCGTGGACCGCCGTGCTGGGCACCGGCAAGGGCACGAACCCCATGCCCGTCTGCTCCGCCGGGGGCGCCGCCGTCTACTGCACGGCCCCCGGCTTCAAGGCCGCCCGGCTCAGCGCCACGGACGGCGGAATGGACTGGTCGGTGAAGGACGGCCGCGCCACGACCGACGCCGACGCGGGCGCGGCTCCGGTCCTCTCCGGCGGGCTGCTGCATGTCATCACCCCGGGCGGCGGCAGCCTGGAGGCACTGGACCCGGACTCGGGTGCCAAGCGCTGGGACGTCGACGTCTCCTCGTACGCCACGGTCCGGCACACCGCCGATACCGTGCTGCTCGTCTCGTACGACGGGCTGGTACGGGCGCTGGACAGCGCGACCGGCGACGAGCGCTGGGAGGCGCGGCGCGGCGGGACCGGTTCGGTGTGGACGGCGGGGAGCGGCGCCGAGGACCCGCTGTTCGCCGTGACGCCGTCGCCGGACGGGACGGCCACCGAGGTGAGCGCCGTCGACCCGGTGGACGGCAGGCCGCTGTGGGCGAAGCGGCTGCCCGGGACGCTGACCCCGGCGGGTGCCTCGGACGACGCGCTGTTCCTGCTCTCCAGCGGCACCAATGACATGACGAACGCGGTCGTACGGCTCGACGCCGAGGACCAGGCGGTACGGCGTGTCCCGCTGCCCTCGCCGGTCGACCAGGCCCAGGCGACCGTGGCCGACGACATGGTCTATGTGGTCGGCTACACGGGTTCGCTGGTGGCGGTCGACATGAGTGCCGGTGGGAGTGCCGGCGGGACCGCCAGTCCTGGCCAGCGGTGGCGGCTGGAGACCTCGGTCACCCGGGCGTCGCGCCCCACGGCCGAGGGGAAGTGGCTCTTCATGAGCGCGGGCGACGGGCGGCTGCTGGCCGTGGACTCCGGGCGCGGTGTGCTGGTGGGGCAGACCAGGCCGCGGATGGGCGAGGGGCGCGACACGCTGTCGGGGGCCCTGCCGACGCCGGTGACCGTGCCGGGCAAGGTCCTCGCGAGCGCGCCGGACGGGTCGGTCTTCGCGGTCGACAGCCGGGATCCCGCGCGCTGGTGACGACGCTTCGCGCTCCCGCGTGCGAGCCGTGCGCCCCGGTCCCTGAGCAGGATCCGGGGCGCACTGTCGTCTCGTACAGGAGGCGCGTGCCGAAGGTCGTACCGAAGTACCAAAGCCGGACCAGAGGCTGGAGCCCGAGGGCTCAGCCCAGCCGGGTCACGTCCCGCACCGCGCCCCGGTCCGCGCTCGTCGCCATCGCCGCGTACGCCCGCAGCGCCACCGAGACCTTGCGGTCACGGGCGGCCGGTGCGTACACCCCGTTCAGCGCCTCGCGGCGGGCCGTCAACTCGTCCTCGGGGACGAGGAGTTCGATCGTACGGTTCGGAATGTCGATCCGGATCCGGTCGCCGTCGTGGACCAGCGCGATCGTGCCGCCCGACGCCGCCTCGGGCGAGGCGTGGCCGATCGAGAGGCCCGACGTGCCGCCCGAGAAGCGGCCGTCGGTGACCAGCGCACAGGACTTGCCGAGGCCACGGCCCTTCAGATACGAGGTCGGGTAGAGCATCTCCTGCATACCGGGACCGCCGCGCGGACCTTCGTACCGGATGACGATCACATCGCCCTCGGTGATCTCCTTGCGGAGGATCTTCTCCACGGCGTCCTCCTGCGATTCGCAGACGACGGCCGGGCCCTCGAAGGTCCAGATCGACTCGTCGACGCCCGCCGTCTTCACGACACAGCCGTCGACGGCGAGATTGCCCTTGAGGACCGCCAGCCCGCCGTCCTTGGAGTAGGCGTGGGCGACATCGCGGATACAGCCGTTCGCGGCGTCCGTGTCGAGCGTGTCCCAGCGCTCGGACTGCGAGAAGGCCTCGGCGGAGCGGACACAGCCGGGGGCCGCGTGCCACAGCTCGACGGCCTCGTCGGAGGGCGTGCCGCCGCGTACGTCCCAGGTGTCGAGCCACTCCTTGATGCTCGGCGAGTGGACCGTGTGCACGTCCTCGTTGAGCAGCCCGCCGCGGTACAGCTCGCCGAGGATGGCGGGGATACCGCCCGCCCGGTGGACGTCCTCCATGTAGTACGTGCCGCCGGGGGCGACATTCGGGGCGACCTTGGCCAGGCAGGGGACGCGGCGCGAGACGGCGTCGATGTCGGCGAGACCGTAGTCCAGCTCGGCCTCCTGGGCGGCGGCGAGCAGATGGAGGATCGTGTTGGTCGAGCCGCCCATGGCGATGTCGAGCGCCATGGCGTTGTCGAAGGCGGCGCGGGTGGCGACGCTGCGCGGCAGGACCGAGTCGTCGTCCTGCTCGTAGTACCGCTTGGTGATCTCGACGACCGTACGGCCCGCGTTCTCGTACAGCGCCCTGCGGGCGGTGTGCGTGGCGAGCACCGAGCCGTTGCCGGGCAGCGAGAGGCCGATGGCCTCGGTCAGGCAGTTCATCGAGTTGGCGGTGAACATGCCGGAACAGGAGCCGCAGGTCGGGCAGGCGTTCTCCTCGATACGGAGGATGTCCTCGTCCGAGACGCTTTCGTTGACGGCGTCGGAGATCGCGTTGATCAGGTCGAGCTTGCGGACCGTACCGTCCACGAGGGTGGCCTGGCCGGCCTCCATGGGGCCGCCGGAGACGAAGACCGTGGGGATGTTGAGGCGCAGCGCGGCCATCAGCATGCCGGGGGTGATCTTGTCGCAGTTGGAGATGCAGATCAGCGCGTCCGCGCAGTGCGCCTCGACCATGTACTCGACGGAGTCGGCGATCAGATCGCGGGACGGCAGGGAGTAGAGCATCCCGCCGTGGCCCATCGCGATGCCGTCGTCGACGGCGATGGTGTTGAACTCGCGGGGCACGGCGCCCGCGGCCTTGATCGCCTCGGAGACGATCCGGCCGACCGGGGCGAGGTGCGTGTGGCCGGGCACGAACTCGGTGAAGGAGTTGGCCACCGCGACGATCGGCTTGCCGATGTCCGCGCTCGCTACGCCCGACGCTCGCATCAGGGCGCGGGCGCCCGCCATATTGCGGCCGTGGGTGACAGTGCGGGACCTCAGCTCGGGCATCGTCGCTCGCTCCTTCAGCGGATCCTTCGGCGGATATGGCTCTGTCCGAGCCTACGCCCCGGCTCCAAGATCTGGACGCCTCGTCCGGTATACGGACCGGGTGTGCGTACGGACCGGGGGGCTGCTCAGGCCTCGGTCAAGTACCGCTGGATCGTGGGCGCCACCATCGCGACGATCGCCTCGCCGTCCGCGGAGGCCAGCGGCTCGGCCTTGATCACATACCGGAGGAACGCGATGCCGATCATGTGCGAGGCGGCCAGTTCGGCGCGGAAGGTCGGATCCGGTACGTCCAGCTCCTCCGCGATCCGCTCCAGCAGCCGGCGCAGCACGAACGTGCGCAGCACCTTCGCCGCCGTCTCGTGGGTGAGCGCGGAACGGATGATCGCGAGCAGCGGGGCCCTGGTCGCGGGGTTCTCCCAGACGCTGAGGAAATAGCGGGCGAGCCGCTCCCCGATGCCCTCCGGACCGCCCGCCAGCAGGGTGGGCACCACCAGGGCCGGTTCGAAGGAGACCTCGACGGCGGCCTCGAAGACATCGTCCTTCGTACCGAAGTAGTGGTGGACGAGGGCGGGGTCGACGCCCGCCGCCTTGGCGATGCCGCGGATGGAGGTCTTGTCGTACCCGCGTGCGGCGAACTCCGTACGGGCCGCCTCAAGGATCTTCTGCCGGGCGCTGGGGCCGGTGTCGGAGTCCTTGCGGGCGGGGCGGCCGCGGCGGCGCGGTGCCGTACCGGTCATAACGTGGTGCCGATCGTGGTCGTGGGGGTGGTACGGGGGGTGGTACGGGTCATGAGGGGTGCGCTCCGGAGGCCCCGGGCGTACGGGACTCGCACGCCGCGGACGTGCCTCCGGACGCCGCGGACGTACCTCCGGAGGCCGCGGACGTACCTCCGGAGGCCGCGGACGCTCCCCCGGAAGCAGCGGCGCCCCCGGAGGCCGACGCCCGGGAAGCCTCGGAGGCCGGCGCCTTGGAAGCCGCCGGCCGGCTCCCGGGCCGTGCGAGATGCAGCCGTGTGAAGGCCAGCGCCTCCGCCAGATCCGCCTCGCGCTCCGCCGCGGACATCGCCCGGCGGGTGTTGACCTCGATCACCACATGGCCGTCGTACGCGTTGGCCGCCAGCCGTTCCAGCAGTTCGGCGCAGGGCTGGGTGCCCCGGCCCGGTACGAGGTGCTCGTCCTTCGCCGAACCCTTGCCGTCCGCGAGATGCACATGCGCCAGCCGGTCGCCCATCCGGTCGATCATGGCCATGGCATCGGTGCGGGCGGTCGCGGTGTGCGAGAGGTCGACCGTGAAGTGGCGGTAGTCGTCCTTGGTGACGTCCCAGTCGGGCGCGTACGCGAGCATCTCGCGGTCCCGGTACCGCCAGGGGTACATGTTCTCGACGGCGAACCGTACGTCCGTCTCCCCCGCCATCCGCCAGATACCGGTGACGAAGTCCCGTACGTACTGCCGCTGCCAGCGGAAGGGCGGATGGACGACCACCGACGAGGAGCCGAGCCGCTCGGCCGCCGCCCGCGCCCGCTGGAGCTTCACCCAGGGGTCGGTCGACCAGACCCGCTGGGTGATCAGTAGACAGGGCGCGTGGATGGCGAGTACCGGCACCTGGTGATAGTCGGACAGGCGGCGCAGCGCCTCGATGTCCTGGCTGACCGGATCGGTCCAGACCATGATCTCGACACCGTCGTAGCCAAGGCGCGCGGCGATCTCGAAGGCGGTCGCCGTGGACTCCGGATAGACCGAGGCCGTCGACAGGGCGACCTTCGTTTCCGGGACCCGCACCACTGGTTCTGCCACGGAGACAGCGTAAGGGCACCTTCTGGTCCGCCGTGAGCCGATCGGGGCCGCTCGCGACAGCCGTTCACCGGCACCGGTCGCCGAGACGACCGCTTCCACGTCTCGTCTGCTACGGCTCGTCTGCTACGCGTCGAAGCCTGCTACGTCGTCGTCGGGAGCTGGTCGAGCCTGCGCAGGATGATGCCCTCGCGCAGCGCCCACGGGCAGATCTCCACCACCTCGATCCCGAACAGGTCCATCGCGCCCTCCGCGACCAGCGCCCCCGCCACGAGCTGGGGCGACCTGTCCTCGGACACCCCGGGCAGCCCGGCGCGCTGGCCCGCGGTCATCGCGGCCAGCTTGGGGACCCACTCCTCCAGTGACGTACGGCTCAGTTCGCGCTGTACGTACAGGCCGTCGGCGGAGCGCGCCGCCCCGGCGAGACGGGCGAGCTGCCGGAAGGTCTTGGAGGTCGCCACCACGTGGTCCGGTGCGCCGAACCGGGCGAATTCACCGACCGTACGGGCGATCTGAGCCCGTACATGGCGGCGCAGGGCCTTCACGTCGACCGGGTCGGGCGGATCGCCGGGCAGCCAGGCGGCGGTCAGCCGGCCGGCGCCGAGGGGCAGGGACACGGCGGCGTCCGGCTCCTCGTCGAGTCCGTACGCGATCTCCAGGGAGCCGCCGCCGATGTCCAGGACCAGCAGTTTCCCGGCGGACCAGCCGAACCAGCGGCGGGCCGCGAGAAAGGTGAGACGGGCCTCCTCCTCGCCGGTGAGCACCTCCAGGTCCACCCCGGTCTCGCTCTTGACACGCCCGAGGACCTGGTCGACGTTGGTGGCCTCCCGTACGGCGGAGGTCGCGAAGGGCAGGACGTCCTCGCAGCCCTTGTCCTCGGCGGCCTGGAGCGCGTCTGCGATCGTCGCGACGAGCCGGTCGACGCCCTCGGGGCCGATGGCGCCGTCCGTGTCGAGCAGTTCGGCGAGCCGCAGCTCGGCCTTGTGCGAGTGCGCGGGCAGCGGGCGGGCGCCGCGGTGGGCGTCCACCGCCAGGAGATGAACGGTGTTCGAACCGACATCGAGGACTCCGAGTCTCATGAACCGAACGCTACTGCGACCGCGCGCATACGCTGGACCTGTGCCAAAGACGAAAAAGGCGAAGCCGGGCAAAGCCAAGCGCCCGAACCCATATGTTCCGGTGTCCTCCTCCGAGTACGGCCCGGACTCCGACGAGAAGGGCCTGGACTTCGCCCGTGCCTGGGTCGAATTCCCCGACCCCGCCGACGAGGACCAGGTCTTCCGCTGCGACCTGACCTGGCTCACCTCGCGGTGGGCGTGCGTTTTCGGCAGCGGCTGCCAGGGCATCCAGGCGGGCCGCGCCGACGACGGCTGCTGCACGCTGGGCGCGCACTTCTCCGACGAGGACGACGAGAAGCGGGTGGCAGGGCATGTGGCGCGCCTCACCCCGGAGCTGTGGCAGTTCCACGACGAGGGGGCGGCGAGCGGCTGGACGCAGACGGACGAGGACGGCGAGCGCCAGACGCGGCGCTGGAAGGGGTCCTGCATCTTCCAGAACCGCCCCGGTTTCGCGGGCGGGGCCGGCTGTTCGCTGCACATCCTGGCGCTGCGCGAGGGGCGCGAACCGCTGGAGACCAAGCCGGACGTGTGCTGGCAGTTGCCGGTGCGGCGGACGTACGACTGGATCGAGCGGCCCGACGACACGCGGGTGCTGCGGGTGTCGATCGGTGAGTACGACCGGCGCGGCTGGGGTCCCGGCGGCCACGATCTGCACTGGTGGTGCACCTCGGCGACCTCGGCGCACGGGGCGGGGGATCCGGTGTACAAGACGTACCGGCCGGAGCTGACGGAGCTGATGGGCAAGGCGGCGTACGACGAGCTGGTGGAGCTGTGCGAGCGGCGCATGGCGAGCGAGCTTCCGCTGGTGGCACCGCACCCGGCGGACCCGCCGCAGGCGTAGGCGTAGCGGGGGGGACCCGGCGCAGGCATGGGTACGGGTCCTGGCGCAGGCATGCGTACGGTCCGGCTCAGGGGTCGTACGGGGCGGCCGGGCGTGGGTGCGGGTCTGACACAGGGGTACGGGGCCGGCTCAGGGTCACAGGTCCGGCTCGGGGTTACGGGTCCGGCTCCGGTCGGCTCGTCAGACGGGCGTGCCCGGTGACGGGTCCGCGGCGCTCGGTGCGGGGGATCCCGGGGCGGAAGGTCCTGGGTCCTGCGGTGTGGGATCGCCGGGGGCCGTCGGTGTCGGATCGCCCGGGACGGGGCCGGGGCGCGTGGGACCCGTGGTCGGATCCTTCGCGGGGCCCTGGGTCGGATTCCCGGCCGGGTCTGTCGGGCGCGGCCGGGACGGTCCGCCGGGCGCGGGGCGGCCCGGGTGCCGGCCCGGACCGGGCGGGCGGGCCGTGGACGGCGGCCTGGAGCCATGACCGTAGATCTTCACCACCGAGCCCGCCGGGCGCAGCGCGATCCCCGCGCTCCAGGGCCCCGACGGTTCGCGCCTGCGGTCCACCGACACCCGGATCGTGCACGACTCGCCCGGCGCGAGCGTGCCGTGGCGGCGGCTCAGCCCGAGCCAGGGCTCGGTGGCGCGCGCCGACCATTTGACCGGGGCGCCGCCGGACGCCCTGAGCGTGATCAGTGTCGTACGGCCGTCCGGTCGCGCCTCGACGGTGATACGGCCGGAAACGGGCTGCCACAGGCTCGCCGAGGCCACCGTCGTACCGTCGCCGACGACCTCGACGACAAGGGAGTCCGGGGTGTCGCCGCGGTCGGCGGCGCCTCCGGTACGCGAGTGGCTCCTGTCGTGGCCGTAAGCCCGCCGCTCCGGTTCCGGGGCACTGATGGCGGGGTCCTCGGTGGGCGCGGTGCGGTACGCCGTCCCGAGCGCGAGCAGGGGCGCGGCGATGACGGTGGCCACGACGGTGCCGGTCATCACCCGCGTCCGCGTCCGCTCACGGCGCGCCGCCCGCTCCTTGGGGTCCAGCGGGAATCCGTCCCGCCCGAACCGCGGCGCCGCCCGCCGGCCCTTCGGGGCGCGGGCGGCGGCGACGTACGCGGCGGTCCTGGGCGCCTCGACGAGGGGCAGCGGTCCCGGGGAGACCGCCAGGGCGGAGGAGGCGGAGGAGGCGGCCGTGCCGGAAGGAATCGTTTCGCCAGGTGAGACGGGCGAGGAGGGCGGGTCGGCCGGGGCGGCGGCGCCGGTCCGGCCGGTGGTATCGGGCGGATGGGACACACCGGGGGCAGCCGCGCCGAGCGCGTCCGGCTCGCCCAGTGCCGCCGGCTGAGGGTGGGAGCCCGGCCAGGGGCCTGCCGCTTCCGCGCGTTCGGCTCTTCGGCGGCAGCGGGGGCAGTCGTCGACGTGGCGGACCAGTTCACGGCGGAGGGCCGCGGAGAGACGTACCTCGCTGTCACCGGTGAGACGGGCGACCGACGGACAGTCGCCGGTGGCGACCACCGCGAGTGCCGCGCGGGTGCGCTCCACCTCGCAGGCGGCGGAGGAGAGCAGTTCGCGGGCGGCCGTCGGCCGCATGGACAGTACGGCGGCGACCTCGCGCGCGCCGAGCCGGTGCCGTACCGCCAGTTCCAGGACCTCCCGCTGCTCCGGGCTCGTACCGGCGGCCTCGGGCCAGGCCAGCAGGGCGAGTTCGCGCCGACGGCGTGCGGCGGTCTCGGGCGCGACCTCGGCTGCCGGAGCGGGCTCCGGCGCGCGCTGGCCCGAATGCGCCCCCAGGCGCTCGCGGCGCCGTTCCGCGAGCGTGCGCAGGCATGCCCAGCGGGCCAGCGCGTACAGCCACACCCTGCGCTCCCCCGTGTCCGAAGGGCACCGGGCGTGCTGCCGCTCGGAGACCGACAGAACCGCGCCGAGCGCCTCCGTCGCCGCGTCGTGGTCGCAGAGCACGGAGAGGCAGTACGTGAACAGGCCATCCAGATGGGGCTCGTACCGCCCGTACCGCGCGGACGGGCGCCGCGCCGTCGAACGGACCGCCCGACGGGGCGCGCGATGTGCGCCGGTGGTGTGCGAGAAGGAATCGGAGCTACTGCTCATCACCCGGCGACGGTAGACAGCGCGGCCCGCGCCCTTCACACCCCTTGAGCACATTTAATCCATTCGGGTGAATGTATCGCTCATAAGGGGACACAAAATGTGCACACCGAGGGCGGCGGGCCACGACCGGCGTCGGAGCGGGGCAGGCCCTGTCCGGCGGCTGTGGCCGTGTTGTCGGTGGAGCCCGATACGGTGACGCCATGGCTGCCCGTACGAAGACCGCCAAGGACCGGCCGTCCTACCGCTGTACCGAATGCGGCTGGACGACCGCCAAATGGCTCGGCCGCTGCCCCGAATGCCAGGCCTGGGGCACGGTCGAGGAGTACGGCGCGCCCGCGGTACGGACCACCTCGGCCGGCCGTGTCTCCACCGCCGCGCTCCCGATCGGCGAGGTCGACGTCCGTACGGCCACCGCGCGCTCCACCGGGGTGGCCGAGTTGGACCGGGTGCTCGGCGGCGGGCTGGTCCCCGGCGCCGTCGTGCTGCTGGCGGGCGAGCCGGGTGTGGGCAAGTCCACGCTGCTGCTCGATGTCGCGGCGAAGGCGGCCGGCGCGGAGCACCGCACCCTCTATGTGACGGGCGAGGAGTCGGCCAGTCAGGTGCGGCTGCGCGCGGACCGGATCAAGGCCATCCACGACCATCTCTATCTCGCCGCCGAGACCGATCTCTCCGCGGTCCTCGGCCATCTCGACGCGGTCAAGCCCTCGCTGCTCGTGCTGGACTCCGTACAGACCGTGGCCTCGCCGGAGATCGACGGCGCGCCGGGCGGAATGGCCCAGGTCAGGGAGGTCGCGGGCGCGCTCATCCGGGCCTCCAAGGAGCGCGGCATGGCCACCCTGCTGGTGGGCCATGTCACCAAGGACGGCGCGATCGCCGGCCCGAGGCTGCTCGAACACCTGGTGGATGTGGTGCTGTCGTTCGAGGGCGACCGGCACGCCCGGCTGCGGCTGGTGCGCGGGGTGAAGAACCGCTTCGGGGCCACCGACGAGGTCGGCTGTTTCGAACTGCACGACGAGGGGATCACCGGCCTCGCCGATCCGTCGGGCCTCTTCCTCACCCGGCGCGACGAGCCCGTACCGGGCACCTGCCTCACCGTCACCCTCGAAGGCCGCCGCCCGCTCGTCGCCGAGGTGCAGGCGCTGACCGTCGACTCGCAGATCCCCTCGCCCCGGCGCACCACCTCGGGCCTGGAGACCTCGCGGGTCTCGATGATGCTCGCCGTGCTGGAGCAGCGCGGCCGGATCAGCGCGCTCGGCAAGCGGGACATCTACAGCGCGACGGTCGGCGGGGTGAAGCTCTCCGAGCCCGCCGCCGATCTGGCGATCGCCCTCGCGCTGGCCTCCGCCGCCAGCGACACCCCGCTGCCGAAGAACCTGGTCGCGATCGGCGAAGTGGGCCTCGCGGGCGAGGTGAGACGGGTCACGGGCGTGCAGCGCCGGCTCGCGGAGGCACACCGGCTCGGCTTCACGCAGGCCCTTGTTCCGACCGATCCAGGGAAGGTCCCCGCCGGTATGAAGGTCATAGAAGTCGCCGACATGGGCGATGCTCTCAGGGTGCTGCCGCGCCGGGGTCGTGCGGACGCCCCACGGGAGGACAACGCTCGCCGGTAGACTTTGCCCTGGTCTCGCCCATCCGTACGAGCCGGAGGAGTGCAGTGGCAGCCAACGACCGGGCATCAGCACCCGGAAAGTCCGGCGCGGGCTCCGGCAACGAAGCGCTGATGCGCGCCTCCCTGAGCGCGGTCGCGCCGGGTACGGCCCTGCGCGACGGGCTGGAGCGGATCCTGCGCGGAAACACCGGCGGTCTGATCGTCCTGGGCATGGACAAGACCGTCGAATCGATGTGCACCGGCGGTTTCGTGCTGGACGTGGAGTTCACCGCGACCCGGCTGCGCGAGCTGTGCAAGCTCGACGGCGCGCTCATCCTCGACAAGGACATCACCAAGATCCTGCGGGCCGGTGTCCAGTTGGTCCCCGAGTCCTCCATCCCCACCGAGGAGACCGGCACCCGCCACCGCACCGCGGACCGGGTGTCCAAGCAGTGCGGCTTCCCGGTGGTCTCCGTGTCCCAGTCGATGCGGCTGATCGCGCTGTACGTGAACGGGGAGCGCCGGGTCCTGGAGGAGTCGGCGGCCATCCTGTCCCGGGCGAACCAGGCCCTGGCGACCCTGGAGCGCTACAAGCTCCGCCTGGACGAGGTCGCGGGCACGCTCTCCGCGCTGGAGATCGAGGACTTGGTGACGGTCCGCGATGTGACGGCCGTCGCGCAGCGGCTGGAGATGGTGCGCAGGATCGCCACGGAGATCGCGGAGTACGTGGTCGAGCTGGGCACCGACGGACGGCTTCTCTCACTCCAGCTCGACGAGTTGATCGCGGGTGTGGAGCCGGAGCGGGATCTGGTCGCACGCGACTATGTGCCGGAGCCGACCGCGAAGCGGGCCCGTACGGTCGACGAGGCACTCGGCGAGCTGGACTCGCTGACCCACTCCGAGCTGCTCGAACTGCCCACCGTGGCACGGGCGCTGGGGTACAGCGGGGCACCGGAGACACTCGACTCCGCGGTCTCGCCGCGGGGTTACCGGCTGCTGGCGAAGGTGCCACGGCTGCCCGGCGCCATCATCGAGCGGCTGGTCGAGCACTTCGGCGGGCTGCAGAAGCTGCTCGCGGCGAGTGTGGACGACCTCCAGACGGTGGACGGCGTCGGCGAAGCGCGGGCACGCAGCGTGCGGGAGGGTCTGTCGCGGCTGGCGGAGTCGTCGATCCTGGAGCGGTACGTCTAGGTCCTGTCCGGCGGATCTTCGCGGATCAGCCCGGGGCGGCTGGTGCGGTGCATCGCAAGGCGGAGGATCGTCCTCGTACTGGACGTACTCGGACGACTCCGACAACGCAGCGAGGTGCCGTGCCAGGCGTTCCGGGCCCGCGAAGATCCGCCGGACAGGGCCTAGGTCCTGTCCGGACCGTGTCGCCGGAGGGGCGGGCGAACCAGCCCGTCCGGCGATTGAGGACACCACGGCCGGGCGGCGGCCGGAGGCTCAGTCCTTGTCCAGGCGGATGGACTGCTGGCCCAACTGGACCACGGCCCGCGATGTCTTCGCCTCGACCAGATACGTACCGGGGCCCACCGCCCCCGCGGGCGGCGTGGCGCACTGCGGGGCGCTGCGCGCCCGGTTCCACTGCACGGTACGGATGACGGTCTGTCCCGCCGGGACCTCGAAGTAGAGCCCCCCGGTCTTCGGGCAGTCCGCGGAGGACCAGACCTGCTCGTCCTCGGCGTCGGTGACGGTCAGCACCATGGCCTTCGGCCCGAAGTCCGCCTTGCAGGTGGTGTCCGAGGTGTTCCGCACGCTCAGCCGGAACGCGGGCTTCTCGCCCGGCGCGTAGGCGACCTTTGTGGTGGTGAGGCTCAGGGTCAGCGACTTGGGGGCGCAGTTGGGGAGCGAGGAGCTCGCGCCGACCAGCCGGCCCGAGGTGGTGCTGCCGTCTCCGGTGCCCGTACCGGTACCCGTGCCCGTACCGGCGCCGCCCGCACCGCCGTTCGCCGTGCCGCCGGTCGCGCCGCCCGTACCGGTGCCGCCGGCGCCGCCCGCGCCGCTCGTACCGGCCGCGCCGCCGGTACCCGCGCCCGCACTGCCCGTGCCGCCCGCGCCGGCGGTGGTGGTGCCGGGGTCGCCGTTGTTGCCGTCGGCGGTGCCGGAGCCCGAACCGCCCTCCGTACCACCGGTGTTCTCGTCGGCGTCGCCCGACTCCTCGCGCCCGCCAGGCTGTTCGCTTATGGCCGGTCCGGAACCGGAGGGTCCGGGTGTGATGGACGTCGCGGGATTGGCGCCGTCGGAGACGTCGCCCTTCTTCTTGCCGTCACTGCCACCGAAGTTGACCATCCATAGGACAAGCAAGGCCAGCAGCGCGATCAGCGCCGCTGCGATGGCCCTCCGTCGCCAGTAGATGGTGGAGGGAAGCGGCCCGACCGGATTGCGCAAAGATCCCACGGCGCAAACTGTACGAGAGATCAGGGCCTGCTCCCGCCCTACATGCCGCCCGTCTTGGCAAGTTTTACGGATCATCATCCCGGAACGGTCGCCAGCCGCAACGGACTTGAGATGAATGGCACCTTTTGCACCCATCCGGGACCCGCTCGGGATACATCAGGGGCGACTTCCCGGTCATCGAACCATCGGACCGTATGGCCATCAGACATCATTCATAGGTTGATCACATCAACGGCGCTACAACCGGACGATCAGCTCGCGGACCCCCCGCGGCTGAGCCACCCGGACGCGGCCGTGCGACAACCTCCGGCGCACGCTCGCCCGCTGCACCGTCAACGCTTCCTGACGTGCCAGGATCGGTGGTGCCATGACTGCTACCTCCGCGCACTCCGCGACTTCCCCCACCACGCCCGCCCCCGCCGTCACTCCCACCTCACCCGTCACCGCCACCCCGCCCGTCCCGGCCGCATCCGTGGCGCCGCAGGCCGCCGCGGTCCTGGCCGGCACCGATCCGGCCGCCCTGCACACCCCCGTCATCGCGTGGTTCGAGTCGAACGCACGCGATCTGCCGTGGCGCCGCCCCGAAGCGGGCGCCTGGGGTGTGATGGTCAGCGAGTTCATGCTCCAGCAGACCCCGGTCAGCCGGGTCCTCCCGGTGTACGAGCAGTGGCTCGCCCGCTGGCCGCGCCCCGCCGACCTGGCCGCCGAGGCCCCCGGCGAGGCGGTACGCGCCTGGGGCCGGCTCGGCTACCCGCGCCGCGCGCTGCGGCTGCACGGTGCCGCGCAGGCGATAACGGAGCGGTACGGAGGCGACGTACCCCGCGAGCACGCCCAGCTCCTCTCGCTCCCCGGGATCGGTGAGTACACGGCCGCGGCCGTGGCCTCGTTCGCGTACGGACAGCGCCACGCCGTGCTCGACACCAATGTGCGGCGGGTGTTCGCCCGTGCCGTGACCGGTGTCCAGTACCCGCCGAACGCGACCACGGCCGCCGAGCGCAAGCTGGCCCGCGCCCTGCTGCCCGAGGACGCGGCCACCGCGTCGCGCTGGGCCGCCTCCTCCATGGAGCTGGGCGCGCTGGTCTGCACGGCGAAGAACGAGGCGTGCGGACGCTGTCCCATCGCCGCGCGGTGTGCCTGGCGACTGGCGGACAAGCCGGCGCACGACGGCGCGCCCCGGCGCGGCCAGTCGTACGCGGGTACGGACCGCCAGGTGCGGGGAAGGCTTCTCGCCGTACTGCGCGAGGCGGTCGGGCCGGTGCCGCAGACGGCGCTCGACGCGGTGTGGGACGAGCCGGTGCAGCGCGCCAGGGCGCTGGACGGACTGGTCGCGGACGGACTGGTCGAGCCCCTGGAGAACGGTGTCTACCGGCTCCCGCAGAGCTGACCGGATCCGGGTACGTACCGCACCGGCCGGCTCTCCGCCGGCTCCGGCCGTTACACAACCGATGGACAGCCGTGCGTCCGCCGACGGCTGTCCCGCACAGCCCCGTGACAAGCGCTCCGTAATTTCGCCGCCGTAAGGACTTCGCTGCCGTCCGCGAACGGCGGCGAACAGCGAGGACGGTCACGGGGTCGGAGGCGGTCGGCATGGCGCAGGGCGAGGTGCTCGGATTCGAGGAGTACGTCCGTACCCGGCAGGAGGCCCTGCTGCGCAGCGCCCGCAGACTGGTGCCCGACCCCGTCGACGCGCAGGACCTGCTCCAGACCGCCCTCGCCCGTACGTTCGGACGCTGGGACGGCATCGCCGACAAGTCGCTCGCCGACGCCTATCTGCGCCGCGTCATGATCAACACCCGTACCGAGTGGTGGCGCGCCCGCAAGCTCGAAGAGGTCCCCACCGAGGAGCTGCCCGACGCCCGTGTCGAGGACGGCGCGGAGCAGCACGCCGACCGCGCCCTGCTCATCGAGATCCTCGGAGTCCTGGCTCCCAAGCAGCGCAGTGTCGTGGTGCTGCGACACTGGGAGCAGATGAGTACGGAGGAGACGGCCGCCGCGCTCGGAATGTCGGTGGGTACGGTGAAGAGCACACTGCACCGGGCGCTGGCCCGGCTGCGTGAGGAGCTGGAGAACCGGGAGCGGGAGAGCGGGAAGCCGGCGCGCCCGCGGCCCCGCGCCCGCGCCAGGAGGCGTACGGATCTTCAGCGCACGGATCGACAACATGCCGGTCTTCAGCGTGCGGATCTTCAGCGTGGGGATCTCCGTCGCGACGGGCGGGGCGGGCAGGACGGGCGGGACAGGGGTGACGGGCGTGACGAACGGGGGCGGGCGAGGTGCGCGGCCTGAAGGTCCCTGACCGGCCGGGGGTCCCCTCCGGGAGCAGATCTCCCGGGGGCCGGTGTCCGGAGGGCGGATCATTCGCGGCGGCTGCCACGGCCATGGCCGGGCTCGCCGCCTTCTGCGTGCTCGCGACCGGCTGCTCGGCCGGGGGTACGGGCACCAGGGACGAGGGCGCGGCGATGACCACGCCGGTCGAACGCGGGATCCCCGCCCCCCAGTCGGCGTCCCCCGAGCCGAGCCCGGCGAGGACCGTGGACGCGGTGGCGCTGCTCCGCCACGATCCCAAGGTCAGCCGGCGGATCAAGGCCGATCTCAAACCGTGCGCCGAGGACGCCTATCCGGTGGACACCTCGTACGGAAATCTCACCGGCGGTACCGCGCCCGATGTGGTGATCAACGTGATGACCTGCGGTGACGCGGTCGGCATCGGAACGTACGTATACCGCTCGCAGAACCACCGGTATGTGAACGTCTTCGCCAACGAGCAGCCCGCCGTCTACTCCACCATCGACCGCGGCGCGCTGGTCGTGACGCAGCAGGTGTACGCGCAGGGCGACCCCATGTCGTACCCCTCGGGGGAGGATGTCGTGACCTATAGCTGGGGGAACGCCAAGTTCAGCGAGCGCTACCGGGTGCGCAACAGCTACAGCAGGGCGGTGGGCGGCGGAGTCAAGGCGACGCCCGTCCCGCTCGCACCGGACCAGGGCTGAGGGGCCGCGGGATGGCCGGAACCCATGTGCTGTTCGTCGAGGACGACGACGTCATCCGCGAGGCCACCCAACTCGCCCTGGAGCGGGTGGGTTTCGTGGTCACCGCCATACCGGACGGGCTGTCCGGCCTTGAGGCGTTCCGCGCCCGTACACCGGACATCGCGCTGCTCGACGTGATGGTGCCGGGTCTGGACGGCGTCAGTCTGTGCCGCCGTATCCGCGACGAGTCGACCGTGCCCGTGATCATGCTGTCGGCGCGCGCCGACTCCATCGATGTGGTGCTCGGCCTGGAGGCGGGGGCCGACGACTATGTGACCAAGCCCTTCGACAGCGCGGTCCTGGTCGCCAGGATCCGGGCCGTACTGCGCCGCTTCGGCCACGCCGGCGGCCTCGCGGGCGACGAGCGGAACGGGCAGGACGAGCCCGGCGGCAGCGGCGGAGTGCTGACCTTCGGCGATCTGGAGGTCGATACGGACGGCATGGAGGTGCGCAGGGGCGGCGAGCCGGTGGCGCTGACGCCGACGGAGATGCGGCTGCTGCTGGAGTTCTCCGCCGCGCCCGGGACGGTCCTCACCCGCGACAAGCTGCTGGAACGGGTCTGGGACTACGGCTGGGGCGGGGACACCAGGGTCGTGGACGTGCATGTCCAGCGGCTGCGCACCAAGATCGGCCAGGACCGGATCGACACGGTCCGCGGCTTCGGCTACAAGCTCAAGGCATGAAGCGGCGCGGCTCATGAAACGGCACAGCTCGTGAAACGGCGCGGCTCATGAGGCGGCTCGCTCTGCGCACCGGGGTCCGGTGGAAAATCAGCATCGCGATCGCGGCGGTGGGCGCGCTGGTCGCGCTGGCGCTGAGTCTCGTCGTACACAACTCGGCCCGCGTCTCGATGCTCGACAACGCGCGCGAAGTGCAGCTCGAACGGCTGCTGTTCGCGGAGCGGATGTACGACTCGACCAACGAGCCCAAGTTCGGTACGAAGATCAATGATCCCGGGCTGCCGTACGAACTGCGGGACAAGATGCGGCAGGGCCGGCGCGCGACCTATGTGGAGGAGGGCGCCAACGGCGTGCCCGATGTCTGGGCGGCCGTGCCCATGGGCAATGGCACGGTCCTGTCGCTGCACAGCCGGTTCGCCGACCGAAGCGCGACGATCATGCAGGATCTGGACCGCTCCCTGATCATCGGCTCGGCCTCGGTGGTCTTCGGGGGCTGCGCTCTGGGCGTGCTGATCGGTGGGCAGCTCTCCCGGCGGCTGCGCAGGGCCGCGGGTGCGGCCGGCCGGGTCGCCGAGGGACATACGGAGGTACGGGTCGGGGACGCCGTCGGCGGAGTCGTACGCGACGAGACGGACGATCTGGCGCGCGCGGTGGACGCGCTGACCGACGCGCTGAACGAACGCATAGAGGCGGAACGCCGGGTCACCGCCGATATCGCCCATGAGCTGCGGACACCCGTGACCGGGCTGCTCACGGCGGCCGAACTGCTGCCGCCCGGCCGCCCGAGCGAGTTGGTACGGGACCGGGCCCAGGCCATGCGCACCCTGGTCGAGGACGTCCTGGAGGTGGCCAGGCTCGACAGCGCGTCGGAGCGTGCCGAACTCCAGGAGATCGCGCTCGGCGAGTTCGTCGGGCGGCGGGTGGCCCTGCTGAACCCCGAGATCGAGGTCACGGTCGTGCACGAGTCCTGGGTCAGCACGGACCCGCGGCGGCTCGAACGCATCCTCGGCAATCTGCTGGCGAACGCGGCCAAGCACGGTGCCGCGCCCGTCGAGGTCACGGTCGAGGGCCGGATCGTACGCGTACGGGACCATGGCCCCGGCTTTCCCGAGGCGCTGCTGCGCGAGGGTCCGAGCCGGTTCCGTACGGGCGCCACCGACCGTGCCGGCCATGGCCACGGTCTGGGCCTGACCATCGCGGCCGGCCAGGCCCGGGTCCTGGGCGCCAGACTGACGTTCCGCAACGCGGGCCCGGAAGGCGCGGAAGGGGCGAAGGGCGCGGAAGGGGCGGGCGGCGCGATCGCGGTCCTCTGGCTCCCGGAACACGCCCCGACGACCACGGGCAGCTTCCCGATCCTCAAGATCCCCTAAGGGGTGTCCCGCCCGTGTCCCCGCCGATCGGGCCGGGCCCCGCGAGTTCGGCAGGATCGGCGGGACACCCCCAGGTCCTGCCTAGTGCGCCCACTCCTTGTCCAGGTCCAGGTCTCCTTGCCGGGTCTGGGTGAGGGAGAACCAGTTGCCCGAGTCGTCCCGCAGCAGCGCCTCCGTACCGTACGGACGCTCCTGGGGCGGCTGGACGAACTCCACCCCGCGCGCCTTCAGCCTCTCGTAGTCCCCGTGGACATCGTCCGTGGTCAGCACACCCGCGCCCAGGACGCCCTTGACGACCAGCTTCCTGAGCGCCTCGGCGGACTCCTCGTCCATCGCCGGGGTGCCGGGCACCATCAGGGTCAGCACCATGTCCGGCTGGTCCTTCGCACCGACGGTCAGCCAGCGCATCCCTCCCTCGCCCATGGTCATGTCCGTACGGACTTCCAAGCCCAGCTTCTCGGTGTAGAACTTCTTCGCGCGGTCCTGGTCGAGGACCCAGACGGTGGCGATCGAAAGACCTTTGATCATGACGTGCTCCCTCGGTGGTGCGTGGCTCCGGCGGTCGGTGCCGCCTGCTCCGTCACCGTAGGCAGGACGGCCCTCAGCCCGCTTCTCCAGAATTGCGGTGCTGCGAACCGCTGTCCCTGCTGTCCCCGCGCTGCTGCGGGCCCTCGCTCGCCGGTGTCGCCCCGGTCGTGTCCGTGGTCCCCCTGGCCGGGAATCCGCCGGCCCAGAGCATCGCGTAGCACCCCGGTATGAGCGCGGCTCCGCGCCCGGTGTACCGGGCCCGGTACTCACCCGGTGTGCAGCCCGTCTGCTGCTTGAAGCGCGAGGTGAAGGTGCCGAGGCTGGTGAAGCCGACCAGCGCGCAGATCTCCGTGACGGAGAGATCCGCCGTACGCAGCAGGTCCTCGGCCCGCTCGACGCGTCTGCGGGACAGATAGCGCCCCGGGGTCTGTCCGTAGACCGCCTTGAACGCCCGCACGAAGTGGTACCGCGAATATCCGGCATGGGCCGCGACCGCGTCCAGGTCGAGCGGCTCAGCCCAGTCGCGGTCCATGGCGTCCTTGGCCAGGCGCAGTCGCCGCAGATGGGCGAGGTGCGCGGGCCCAGGACCCGTCCCCGTACTCTCCACGTCCCGATCCTGACACGTACCACTGACAACGCGCCCGGTCCCGCACAGGCGCCCGGACGGCGAAGGCCCCCGGCGCGATACGCCGGGGGCCATGGCCGCGAGCCACGAGTGAGCCGCGGTGTGAGTTACGGATGCGGAAGTGCGGACGGACCGGGGATCAGGCGGACTGCGGGACCTTGCCGTCCAGGGCCGGTGCCTCCTCCGCGGCCGGCTTCGTTCCGGCGCCCCGCAGCGGGACCTCCTTGACGAAGAAGGCCGCGACGAATCCGATCACCGCGATCGCCGCACCCAGCGTGAACGCCGCGTGCGTACCCGACGAGACCGCGACCTGGTACGCCTCGCGCACCGCGTCCGGCAGCTTCGCCAGGCTCGCCGCGTCGAGCTGCGCGGACTGCTCGGTGACACCCCCGCCGCCCCGGGCGGCCATCTCGTCCTGCACCCGGCTCGTGAACAGCGCCCCCATGATGGCGACACCGAACGAGTTCCCGAGCGTACGGAACAGGGTGGTCGAGGAGGAGGCGACCCCCATGTCCTTCAGCTCGACGCTGTTCTGCGCGACCAGCATGGTGATCTGCATCAGGAAGCCCATACCGGCACCGAGGACGGCCATGTACACGCTGGACGTCAGCCGTGAGGTCTCCGTGTCCATCTGCGCCAGCAGGAACATCCCCGCCGTCATCAGTCCGCCGCCCACGATCGGGAAGATCTTGTACTTGCCGCTGCTGGTGGTGACCCGGCCCGCGATCAGCGAGACGACCATCATCGACAGCAGCATCGGCAGGAGCAGCAGCCCGGAGTTGGTGGCGGAGGCGCCCTGTACGGACTGCTGGTAGAGCGGCAGGAAGAGCACCGCGCCGAACATCACGAAGCCTGTCAGGAACCCGATCACCGACATCAGGGTGAAGTTGCGGCTGCGGAAGATGTGCAGCGGCATGATCGGCTCGGTGACCCTGGTCTGTACGAAGACAAAGCCGACCAGCGAGACCACGCCGATCGCGATCAGCTCCATGATCATGGCCGAGTCCCAGGCGTACTCCGTGCCGCCCCAGGTGGTGACCAGCACGATCGCGGTGATGCCGACCGTCAGCAGCGCGGCGCCGAGGTAGTCGACCGTCACCTTCGACCGGTCCTTCGCCGGCAGATGCAGTACGGCGGTGACCATCACCAGCGCCAGCGCGCCCAGCGGCAGATTGATGTAGAAGCTCCAGCGCCAGCCGAGGTGGTCGGTGATGGTGCCGCCGACCAGCGGTCCGCCGATCATGGCGAGCGCCATCACGCCGGCCATCATGCCCTGGTACTTGCCACGCTCGCGGGGCGGTATCAGATCGCCGATGATCGCCATCACGCCGACCATCAGACCGCCGGCGCCCAGGCCCTGGACAGCGCGGAAGCCGATGAGCTGGCCCATGTCCTGGGCCATGCCGCTGAGCGCGGATCCGATCAGGAAGATCACGATCGAGGTGAGGAAGACGCTCTTGCGCCCGTACATGTCGCCGAGCTTGCCCCAGATCGGGGTGGAGGCGGCGGTGGCCAGGGTGTAGGCGGTGACCACCCAGGAAAGATGCTCCAGGCCGCCCAGCTCGCCGACGATGGTGGGCATCGCCGTACCGATGATCATGTTGTCGAGCATGGCCAGCAGCATCGCGATCATCAGCGCGAGCAGCACCACGCGCACACTCCGCGGCTGCGGTTCGGCCTTGGCCTTGGTCGTCTGCGCGGCCATGGACGCTTCGCCGTCGCCGCCGATTGACGCGCCCTTCCCCGTCTGTTTCCCGGTCGGACTCATATTCCCCACTCCCCTGCACTCCCCTGACACTTACTTGCCGCCCGGCAAGCCGACTACACTGGGGAAGGTAGACCTTCTACTTGTCGGGCGTCAAGTAAGTTATTTCCCGGGAGAGAGAGCACCATGGGCAGCGCACAGCACCCGCGGCGGGGCGACACCCGTCAGCGCATCCAGGACATCGCGCTGGAGCTCTTCGCCGAGCAGGGGTACGAGAAGACCTCGCTGCGGGAGATCGCCGAGCGGCTGGATGTCACCAAGGCCGCGCTCTACTACCACTTCAAGACCAAGGAAGACATCCTGATCAGCCTCTTCGAGGATCTGATGCGCCCGATCGACGAACTGATCACCTGGGGCAGGAGCCAGCCGCACACGCTGGAGACCAAGCGGGAGATCCTGCGCCGCTACAGCGAGGCGCTGGCCGGCGCGACACCGCTCTTCCGCTTCATGCAGGAGAACCAGGCGACGGTGCGCGATCTGAGCATCGGCGAGACGTTCAAGGGCCGCATGGTGGACATGCGCGATCTGATCCAGGATCCCGACGCGTCCCTGACCAACCGGGTCCGCTGCATGACCGCGCTGTTCACCCTGCACGCCGGGCTGTTCGCGCTCAAGGACATCGAAGGAGACCCCGAGGAGAAGCGGCTCGCCATCCTTGAGGTCTCCACCGAATTGATGATCAGCGCTCACACGGTCACACCTTGACGCCCACCGAGCGCAGGAAGTTCACCGGGTTGACGGCCGAGCCGTAGTTCGGGGTCGTACGGATCTCGAAGTGCAGGTGCGGGCCGCTGGAGTTGCCGGTGTTGCCGGACAGCGCTATCTGCTGGCCCGTCTTCACGTACTGGCCCACATGGACCTGGATCTTCGACAGGTGCGCGTACTGCGAGTACGTGCCGTCGCCGTGCTTGATCACTATCGCGTTGCCGTACGCGGGACCGTCACCGGCGCCGGACGAGCCCGCCTTGACGACCGTACCGCCGTGGACGGCGTGCACCGCGGTGCCGATCGGTACGGCGAAGTCCTGGCCGGAGTGTTTCGCGGACCACATGTTGCCGGCCCTGCCGAAGCCCGCGCTCAGCGTGTACTGGCTGACCGGATCGATCCACGACGGGACCGCGTTGGCCTTTGCCTTGGCCGGTACGGAGGTCTGGGCGGAGGTCTGGACGGCGGCCTGGTGCTGGACGGCGGCCGTGGCGACGGCCGGGGCGGCGGGCGCGGCACCGCCGGTCGCGGCGAACGCGGCCCCGGTTCCGGCCGCCAGCGACACCCCGAGTCCGGCAGCCAGGACACCGGCACGGGTACGAAGGGCGGACGGGCGGGTCAGACGGGACAGCTTGCGCGGCGACATTCCGAAAACCTCCGGGCATCAAGGGACCCGGCACCTTTGCGCCGGGCTGGCCACACCTTGGTAACCCGGACCCCATCTCATGCCAAAACACCCCATCTACGACATCTCGTCGTAGGGGTGCCCCTGAACTCCCTTGCTAAGACCCCGGTCAAAGGCTTCGATCGCCCGCGCAAAGGCCCCGGCCGGTGCCAGGACCGGCCACTAATCCGGCTCGTAGGGACGGAATCGCCTGTGCGGCATGTCACGGGCGCCGGGCAGAAGGCCCGTCCGATTCAGGACCAAAGTCCTGACCCCAAGAGGCGGCAATGACAATGCAGTTAATGGGCCCGCGCTCCGGAAGAAATGAAAGAAGGCTGCCCCGGAACCGTAAGAAGCGGTTCCGGGGCAGCCCTTGGGTCAGTGCTTTTCTGTCCCTGTCGGTCCTTCGGCGCGTCAGTCCTTCGTCAGGTTCGGACCGCCGCCCGCGGCCTGCTCGATCGGCGGGACATCCGGCAGAGGCGACTTCTCCTCGCCGCGGAAGGTGAACGCCTTTGTCTCGCCCTCGCCTTCGGTGTCCACGACCACGATGTGACCGGGGCGCAGCTCGCCGAAGAGAATCTTCTCGGAGAGAACGTCCTCGATCTCGCGCTGAATCGTCCGGCGCAGCGGTCGGGCGCCCAGCACCGGGTCGTAACCCTTCTTGGCGAGAAGCGACTTGGCGGACGGGCTGAGCTCCAGGCCCATGTCCCGGTCCTTCAGACGCTCATCGACCTTGGCGACCATCAAGTCGACGATCTGGATGATGTCTTCCTCGGTGAGCTGGTGGAAGACGACCGTGTCGTCGACACGGTTGAGGAACTCGGGCCGGAAGTGCTGCTTCAGCTCTTCGTTGACCTTGTTCTTCATCCGCTCGTAGTTGGTCTTGGTGTCGCCCTGCGCCGCGAAGCCCAGGTTGAACCCCTTCGAGATGTCCCGGGTCCCGAGGTTGGTCGTCATGATGATGACCGTGTTCTTGAAGTCCACGACGCGGCCCTGGGAGTCGGTCAGGCGACCGTCCTCCAGGATCTGCAGAAGGGAGTTGAAGATGTCGGGGTGGGCCTTCTCGACCTCGTCGAAGAGGACGACGGAGAACGGCTTCCTGCGCACCTTCTCGGTGAGCTGGCCGCCCTCCTCGTATCCCACGTAACCGGGAGGCGAACCGAAGAGACGCGAGACGGTGTGCTTCTCGCTGAACTCCGACATGTCGAGGGCGATCAGCGCGTCCTCGTCGCCGAACAGGAATTCGGCGAGCGTCTTGGACAGCTCGGTCTTACCGACACCGGACGGGCCGGCGAAGATGAACGAGCCACCGGGGCGCTTGGGGTCCTTCAGACCCGCTCGCGTACGGCGGATGGCCTGCGAGAGAGCCTTGATGGCGTCCTTCTGCCCGATGACGCGCTTGTGCAGCTCGTCCTCCATGCGGAGCAGACGCGAGGACTCCTCCTCGGTGAGCTTGAAGACCGGGATGCCCGTCGCCGTCGCCAGGACCTCGGCGATCAGCTCCTCGTCCACCTCGGCGACAACGTCCATGTCGCCGGCCTTCCACTCCTTCTCCCGCTTGGTCTTCGCGGCGAGGAGCTGCTTCTCCTTGTCACGGAGGGAGGCGGCCTTCTCGAAGTCCTGGGAGTCGATCGCCGACTCCTTGTCGCGGCGGACGCCCGCGATCTTCTCGTCGAACTCGCGGAGGTCCGGCGGCGCGGTCATCCGGCGGATCCGCATCCGGGAGCCGGCCTCGTCGATCAGGTCGATCGCCTTGTCCGGCAGGAAGCGGTCCGAGATGTACCGGTCGGCGAGGGTCGCGGCGGCGACCAGCGCGGAGTCCGTGATGGACACGCGGTGGTGCGCCTCGTACCGGTCGCGCAGGCCCTTGAGGATCTCGATCGTGTGCGGCAGGGACGGCTCCGCGACCTGGATGGGCTGGAAGCGGCGCTCCAGGGCCGCGTCCTTCTCCAGGTGCTTGCGGTACTCGTCGAGCGTGGTCGCACCGATGGTCTGCAGCTCACCGCGGGCCAGCATCGGCTTCAGGATGCTCGCCGCGTCGATCGCGCCCTCGGCGGCGCCGGCGCCGACCAGGGTGTGCAGCTCGTCGATGAACAGGATGATGTCGCCGCGGGTGCGGATCTCCTTCAGGACCTTCTTCAGGCGCTCCTCGAAGTCACCGCGGTAGCGGGAGCCGGCGACGAGCGCGCCGAGGTCGAGGGTGTAGAGGTGCTTGTCCTTGAGGGTCTCGGGCACCTCGCCCTTGACGATGGCCTGGGCCAGGCCCTCGACGACCGCCGTCTTGCCGACGCCGGGCTCGCCGATGAGGACCGGGTTGTTCTTCGTACGGCGGGAGAGCACCTGCATGACCCGCTCGATCTCCTTCTCGCGCCCGATGACCGGGTCGAGCTTGGATTCACGGGCGGCCTGGGTGAGATTCCGGCCGAACTGGTCGAGGACCAGGGACGTGGAGGGCGTGCCCTCGGCAGGACCGCCCGCTGTGGCGGCCTCCTTGCCCTGGTAGCCGGAGAGCAACTGGATGACCTGCTGCCGCACCCGGTTGAGATCGGCGCCCAGCTTCACCAGGACCTGGGCGGCGACGCCCTCGCCCTCGCGGATCAGGCCGAGCAGGATGTGCTCCGTACCGATGTAGTTGTGGCCGAGCTGAAGGGCCTCGCGGAGCGACAGCTCCAGGACCTTCTTGGCCCGGGGTGTGAAGGGGATGTGGCCGGACGGGGCCTGCTGGCCCTGGCCGATGATCTCCTCCACCTGCTGGCGGACCGCCTCGAGCGAAATCCCGAGGCTCTCCAGGGCCTTAGCGGCGACACCCTCACCCTCATGGATAAGGCCCAGGAGGATGTGCTCGGTGCCGATGTAGTTGTGGTTGAGCATCCGGGCTTCTTCCTGAGCCAGGACGACAACCCGCCGCGCGCGGTCGGTGAACCTCTCGAACATCGTTAATCGCTCCTCAGAGCGGTCAGGCAGTAAAGGGGTCGGTCCCCTCCCTGTCCTTCCGCAGCTTAGTCCCGCAAGCGGGGACCGCTCATTCCAACTGCCGACTACCTGTCCCAGGCTCCCAGCCCCGAACGCCGGACAACAGCTCCAACCCGATGGTGCGAGACGATGTTCCCGCAGGCCAGGCAGATACCCTCGCCATCACTACGCCGATGGCGAACGCAAGACGCCCGGAACCGCGTGTCGTCCCTTCCCACTAGGAATGTCTTACCCGTAAGCACTGACACTCCATGCGGCGCACCCCAGTTCCCTCCGCTACGGGCGAACACCCTTGCGCTCCTGAATGCGCCCGCACGCCCCCGATTCCGGCACATTGAGCGATCGGGCACGGACGTAGCGTAACTCCGCGCGAGGGTCGGGAGTTGCTCCGGGCATGGCCCCCACTGTCCCGCCCCCGCGCGGTCACCTCCCGCGTGGTCACCTCCCGCGTGGTCACCTCCCGCGTGGTCCGCTCCCTGGCGGTCGCATCGGTACGGAGGAGAGCTGTCTCGCGCGGTGGTACGAGGAGGGGCTCGGCTGGGCCGTGGAGGCGGGGCCTCCCGTACGGCTGCGGACCGGGCTGCGTTTCGATGTGCTGGAGCTGCCCGCCGACGCGGGCGCGGCCCTGCTGCGGCGGATCGGCCCGACGGGGCCCGTGGCGCTGCTCGGCGGGCGGATGGCCCTGCTGGTGGCCGCGGGGAGCGCGGACGAGCTGCCGGGGCTGCTCGACTGGCTGGAATGGGGCGGAATCGCCCTGGGGCTGACCGCTGTCGGCGCGGGCGGGCGGATCACCGCTCCCGCGCCACCGCGGTGGCCCGGCGTCACCGCGCAGGGGGCCGCCACGTGGTTGCGGCCCCCCGGGCCCGGACGCGAGACGGAGCCGACGCTGCCGTCACTCGCCCCCCTGGGGCGGAGCGGCGGCAGCGGGGGCAGTGGTGGGGGTGCCCCCGATCTCGTACGACTCGTGGACGCGGCGGCGACTGAGTGCCACCGGGCCCGCTTGTTGCGTATGCCGCGCAGAAATGCCCTTCGTACGAATACTCAGCCGTTGGCCTTCTCGTAGGCTTCACGGATCTCGGCGGGAACACGGCCGCGGTCGTTGACGCTGTAGCCGTTCTCCTTCGCCCACTTGCGGATTTCCGCGGTGTCCTTGTTACCGCCCGTGGCGACTCGGCCCTTGCCGCGGCTGCCCGCGGCGCGGCCACCGGTACGCCGGCCCCCCTTGGTGTACGGATCGAGGAGGCCCCGGAGCTTGTCCGCATTGGAGGTGGTGAGGTCGATCTCGTAGGTCTTGCCGTCCAGAGCGAACGTCACCGTCTCGTCCGCCTCGCCGCCGTCGAGGTCATCGACAAGAAGGACCTGAACCTTCTGTGCCACCGGATTTCCTTTCATCGAAAATGCAGTACGCGGAAAGGAAACCGCTTTTCTCAGGAAAACACAAACCCCCGGCAGAGGTTCAGCAGCGCGAGAACACGGGAAACGTGCGCGATTCGGACATAGGGATCCGGCTGAGTCGGGCGATCACAGGTGCAGAAGCATCCGGCTGTTGCCCAAGGTGTTCGGCTTCACCCGTTCGAGACCGAGGAACTCCGCAACACCCTCGTCATAGGAACGCAGCAGCTCTCGGTAGACATCTCCGTCGACCGGCGTCTCTCCGATCTCCACGAAGCCGCGCTTCGCGAAGAACTCGACTTCGAAGGTCAGGCAGAATACCCGGCGCACTCCGAGCCAGCGGGCGGTCTCCAGCAGCTTGTCAAGCAGTTGATGCCCCACTCCGGCACCCCTGACCACGGGATCCACGGCGAGTGTGCGTACTTCGGCGAGGTCTTCCCACATCACGTGCAAGGCACCACAGCCGATGACACTGGCGTCCCCGTCGCGTTCCGCGACCCAGAACTCCTGGATGTCCTCGTAAAGCGTCACGGGCGCTTTGTCGAGCAGGATGCCTTCGCTCACGTAAGGGTCGACGAGACGGCGGACAGCCGGTACATCCCTGGTCCTGGCCCGCCGGACGGTGATGGCATTTGCTTCGGCATTGGGAAGCGGAAGGGCTGAGCGCATGCCGGGACGCTATCGCCCCGCCTCCGGGGGGCGATCGGCGCCCCGCAGCCCGGCGCCTTCGGCCCGCGGGGCTTCCGGTTCGGCTTCCTCCGGTGGCCCTGCGGCTTCCTGGCGTTCGCCTTCCGTGCGGTCGACGCGCACCATACGGACGGCGTCCTGAAGTGCTTCGCGCTGCTCGGGCGACATCATCCCGAAGAAGGCGACGAGGGCGGCGGCGGGGTTGTCGCTCTTCGACCAGGCTTCGTTCATCAGGGCCGCGGCGTAGGCGGCGCGGGTGGAGACCGCCGTATATCGATAGGCGCGGCCCTCGACTTCCCTGCGCACCCAGCCCTTCTGATGGAGATTGTCCATTACCGTCATGACGGTGGTGTAGGCGATGGACCGTTCCCGCTGAAGGTCTTCGAGGACTTCCCGGACGGTGACCGGCCGGTTCCATTGCCAGACGCGTGTCATGACGGCGTCTTCCAGGTCTCCCAATTGGCGGGGCACCTCTTCACCATAGTGCGAGATGTCCGAATGGCCGGTTATTGACGGAACAAAAAGGACGTACGACGGGAATCAGTCGTACGTCCTGGTCATACGGTGAATACGCGCCGCGGCGGCCGGGGTCGCGCTAAGCGCCCGGGGTGCGTGCGCGGGGTGCCGCGGGATGCCGCCGGGTGCGGTGTCCGGCGGTCAGGCGTTGCCGGTGCCGGGGGTACGGTCCTGCGACTGGGCCTCCGCGCGGGCGAGGGCCGCGTCGACCGCGGCGTCCTCCTTGGCCTTGTTGGGGCCGCCCTGGCTCTTGACGATCGTCACGACGAGGCCGATGAAGAAGGCGGCCATCACCACGGGAGGTACGAGCGCGGATACGTAGTCCATGGCGTCCAGCGTAGCTATCCGACGGCCAGCTTCTCCGGCGGGGGCGCCGGGCGGCGGCGCGGCGGGAACACCTCGGACGGCTTGGGCATCGGCTTGCCGGGCGCGGGGCGCTGGGGCGGGCCCGGTTTCCGGGGCGGCTTCGCCGGCTCGGCGGGTTCTTTGCCGGACTCCTTGTCGGGCTCCTTGCCGGGTTTCTCGTCCGGTTTCCTGTCGGGCTCCTTGGGCTGTGCCGGTTCGCCGGACCCTGAGTTCGAATCCGAGCCGGAGTCCGATCCGGAGTCCGGCCCGGAACCGGAGCCGGTGTTCCCGCCGGTGTTCGCGTCGCTGTCGGCGTCGGCCGAGAGGCCGCCGGGGAGCGCGCGGAGCCTGGTGCGGGGCGCGGGGGCCGCCGTGACCGCGGGCCCGACGGGGGCGGCGGCGGTGACGCGGGCGGCGAGACGGGCCCGTACGGACCGCTCGGCCAGCGCCTGGCAGCGGTCGAGCAGGGCCGCGGCGGCCGGATTGCCGCGAAGGGCGCGCAGCGCCGTGAGATCGTCGGGCAGCGGGACATAGCCGGCGGCCAGGGCCTCCTGGAGCAGTTCCAGATAGCCGGTGAGGGACCCGGGGAGCGCCTGCCGGTACCGGACGAGGTCGGCCATCAGAAAGTCCCGCAGCCGCCCGGCCTCCCGTACCGCCTCGTCCACGGACTCGGCGAGCCGGAGACAGGCCCGTACGTCCTCGTTCGGCAGCGGGACGGGATGAAGGGCGACGGCAAGGGCACGTCGGAGCACACGCAGCTCCTCCGCACCGAACGCCATGCCGCCGCGGGATCCGTATGGCGTGGGCATGCGGCGACACTACGCGCCAAAAGGACAAAATCCGCTTAACACCTCCCCTCGGGCGCGGCCCACCCGCCGAACGGGGGACCGGGGTGGGCGGCGCGCGGAGGCCCGGCGCCACGGTGCGGCGCCGGGCCCGGCCGGACGGGGCGCGGGCCCCGCGTCGGCTACATGCGGGAGACATTCCGTTCGTAGACCAGGCGCAGGCCGATCAAGGTCAGCCAGGGCTCGTGTTCGTCGATCACCGAGGCCTCGCCGAGGACCATCGGGGCCAGGCCGCCCGTCGCGAGGACCGTCACCTCGCCCGGGTCCTCCGCCAGCTCACGGGCCATCCGCCGGACCACGCCGTCGACCTGGCCCGCGAAGCCGTACAGGATGCCCGACTGCATCGCCTCGACCGTGTTCTTGCCGATCACACTGCGCGGCCTGGCGATTTCGATCTTGCGAAGCTGGGCGCCCCTGATACCGAGCGCCTCGACCGAGATCTCGATGCCCGGGGCGATCACACCGCCCGCGTACTCGCCCCGCGCGCTCACCGCGTCGAAGGTCGTCGCCGTACCGAAGTCGACGACGATGGCCGGGCCCCCGTACAGCTCGACCGCCGCGACCGCGTTGATGATGCGGTCCGCGCCGACCTCCTTGGGGTTGTCCACCAGGATCGGTACGCCCGTCTTGATGCCCGGCTCCACGAGGACCGCCGGGACATCCCCGTAGTAGCGGCGGGTCACCTCACGCAGTTCGTGCAGCACGGACGGCACCGTCGAACAGATCGCGATGCCCTCGATCCCGTCGCCCAGTTCCTCGCCGAGCAGCGGGTGCATGCCCATCAGGCCCTGGAGCAGTACGGCGAGTTCGTCGGCCGTGCGGCGCGCGTCCGTGGAGATGCGCCAGTGCTCGACGATCTCCTCGCCGTCGAACAGACCGAGCACGGTATGGGTGTTGCCGACGTCGATCGTCAGGAGCATCAGGCGCCGGCCTCTCGCAGGTCGAGGCCGATGTCCAGGATCGGGGAGGAGTGGGTGAGCGCGCCGACCGCGAGGAAGTCGACGCCCGTCTCGGCGTAGGCCCGCGCGTTGTCGAGGGAGAGCCGCCCGGAGGACTCCAGGAGCGCGCGGCCGGCGACGACGGCGACCGCCTCGGCGGTCTCCTCGGGCGTGAAGTTGTCCAGCAGGATCAGATCGGCGCCCGCGTCCAGGACCTCGCGCACCTGGTCGAGCGTGTCGGCCTCGACCTCGATCGGTACGTCGGGGAAGTGGTTCCGTACGGCCTTGAACGCCTCGGCGACCCCGCCCGCCGCGACCACATGGTTGTCCTTGACGAGGGCCGCGTCGGACAGCGACATCCGGTGGTTGACACCGCCGCCGCACCGCACCGCGTACTTCTCCAGCGCGCGCAGCCCCGGCGTGGTCTTGCGGGTGTCACGGACCTTGGCCCCGGTGCCTTCGAGCGCGTCCGCCCATGCGCGGGTGGCGGTCGCGATACCGGACAGCCGGCACAGGAGATTGAGCGCGCTGCGTTCGGCGGTGAGCAGATCGCGGACGCGCGTGGTGACGCTGAGCAGCTTCTGTCCGGCCTCGACGCGGTCGCCGTCCGCGGCGTGCCGCTCCACGGCGAACTCCTCCGTACAGACGACGGACAGGACGGCCTCGGCGATGTGCAGTCCGGCCACCGTACCGCTCTGGCGCGCGGTGAAGTCGGCGGTGGCGACGGCGTCCTCGGGGACGGTCGCGACGGTCGTCACGTCAGCGCCGTGGTCGAGATCCTCCTCGATGGCCACATGCGCGATGTCCTCGACCTGTACGGGGTCGAGTCCGGCGTCGACGAGCAACTGGGCGAGGGCGGGGTCGAGGCCGCATTCCAGGTCGAAGGCCTCGTCGGCGGAGCAGCCGCAGCCGTCGCCGCAGCCGCCAGTGGCGGCGGCCGGGGCGCCGATCTGGATCAGCGGTACGTCCACGGGCTCGGGGCGTGGACTGTCTTCGGGCGTGCTCACGGTGTATGGCTCCCTGGGGGCGTCGGCGGGATGTGGGGTGCGGGGGCTACGGGGCGTACGGAGCGGGGCAGTCCGGGGCCGACCGGCGGGAAGGCGGCCGACTCGGTGCGGTGGAGCGCCAGGCTGCGGTCGGGCAGCAGGCGTACGACGAGATGGCGGCGCCAGTCGGTGTCGTTCCGCTCGGGCCGGTCCTCGCGCCAGTGGCAGCCCCGGGTCTCCTCGCGCTCCCGCGCGGCGGCGACCAGGACGCGGGCGACACAGAGGAGGTTGGAGGTCTCCCAGGACTCGACACCGGGCACGGCGGGCTTGCCGAAACCGTCGTCCGGGCCGTCCTCGCCGTTTCCGGAGGCATCGGCGAGGGCATCCGGGAAGGCACGCGCGGAGGCGTTTCCGACGCTTCCGGAGCCGCGTTCCGAGCCGCTTCCGGAGCCGTTCGCGGAGTCGTTCGCTGAGTCGTTTCCGGAGCCGGTCGCGGCAGTTCCGGGGGTTTCCCTGAGCGCGCGCTGGAAGGTGGTCTCCAGGGCTTCGGCGGCGGCCGCCAGGCTCGCGGCCGACCTGAGCACGCCCGCGCCCTCGGACATGATGCGCTGGATTCCGGTCCGTGCCTCGGGTGTGATCAGCGGCACCAGGCTGGTGGCGGCGGGCTCGGCCGGGACCACCGCGCCGGACCGCCAGGACGCGGGACCGGCATCCGCCGCGATGTCCGCCGCGATCCGTTCCGCGAAGACCAGGCCTTCCAGCAGGGAGTTGGAGGCCAGCCGGTTCGCGCCGTGCACTCCCGTACAGGCGACCTCGCCGCACGCGTACAGCCCCGGCACCGTGGTCCGTCCGCGCAGATCCGTACGGACACCGCCCGACGCGTAGTGCGCGGCGGGCGCCACCGGTATCGGCTCCGTGACCGGGTCGATCCCATGGGCACGGCAGGCGGCCAGGATGGTGGGGAAGCGGGTCTCCCACATCTCCGCGCCGAAGTGCCTGGCGTCCAGATACATGTGCGTGACGCCCTGCTCGCGCATTCTGCGGGTGATGGCCTTGGCGACGATGTCGCGGGGCGCCAGCTCGGCCAGCTCGTGCTGGTCGAGCATGAACCGTATGCCGTCGGCGTCGACGAGATGGGCGCCCTCTCCCCGTACCGCCTCGGAGACCAGGGGCTGCTGGCCCTCGGAGCCCGCGCCGAGGAACAGCACCGTGGGGTGGAACTGGACGAATTCCACGTCCGAGATCTCCGCGCCCGCGCGCAGCGCCAGCGCCACCCCGTCGCCCGTGGAGACGGCGGGGTTGGTCGTGGCGGAGAAGACCTGGCCCATGCCACCGGTGGCCAGCACCACCGCGGGGGCGTGGACCGCGCCGACGCCGTCGTGCTGGCCCTCGCCCATGACATGGAGGGTGACACCGGACGTACGGCCCTGATCGTCCGTCAGCAGATCGAGGACCAGGGCGTTCTCGATGGTACGGAGGGCCGCGTCCCGTACCGCTTCGACCAGGGCTCGCGAGATCTCGGCGCCGGTCGCGTCGCCTCCCGCGTGGGCGATCCGGCGGCGGTGGTGGCCGCCCTCGCGGGTGAGCTGGAGCTCGCCGGTGGCATGGGTGTCGAAGTGGGCGCCGGTGCCGATCAGTCGCCGTACGGCCGCGGGGCCCTCGGTGACGAGGGTACGGACGGCCTCCTCGTCGCAGAGGCCGGCGCCCGCGACGAGAGTGTCTTCGAGATGCTGCGCGGGGGTGTCGCCCTCGCCGAGCGCCGCCGCTATGCCGCCCTGGGCCCAGCGGGTGGAGCCGTCGTCGAGCCTGGCCTTGGTGACCACGACCGTACGGAGCCCGGCGGCGGTGCAGCGCAGGGCCGCGGTGAGACCGGCGACGCCGGAGCCGACCACGACGACATCGGCGTCGATGGCCCAGCCGGGTGCGGGGGCGGTCAGCCGTATTCCGGTTCCGGTCACTGGGACGCTCCGAAGGTCAGAGGGATGTTGTCTATCAGCCGTGTGCCGCCGACGCGGGCGGCGACGGCGAGGATCGCCTCGCCGGTGTGGTCGTCGGGGACCTCCGTGAAATCGGCGGGATCGACGAGGGCCAGATAGTCGAGGGCGAGGGGCGGCATGGAGCGGGCCGCCTCGTCCAGTACGGCGCGGGCCGCTGCCCGTACGGCATCGGGCCCGCAGGGACGGGCCCGCGCGGCCGGGGTCCCCGCGACGGCCACCGCGTGGGCGTCGGCCGCGAGGCGGGCCTCGCCGAGCGCGGAGAGCGCGGCCGCGCGGGCACCCGGTGCGGGGGCGGACTCGGCGCGGGCGCGCAGGGCGTGCAGCGCCGCGAGGCGGTCGCGCGCGGCGAAGAGGGCGCCGGAGAGCGCGAGGGCGGTACGGCGCTCGGTCCGGGAGAGATAGCGGTTGCGGCTGGAGAGCGCGAGACCGTCCTCTTCCCGGACGGTCGGTACGCCGATGATCTCGGCCCGGAAGTTCAGATCGCGGGCCATTCTGCGGATCAGGGCGAGCTGCTGGGCGTCCTTGCGGCCGAAGAAGGCGGCATCGGGCCGGGTGAGATGGAGGAGTTTGGCGACGACGGTCAGCATGCCGTCGAAGTGGCCGGGGCGCGAGGCGCCTTCGAGGCGCTCGCCCATGGGGCCCGCGGAGATGGTGACCTGGGGGGCGCCGCCGGGATAGACCTCGTCGGCGGCCGGGGCGAACACGGCGTCGGCGCCGGCCGCCTCCGCGGTCTTCAGATCGGCTTCGAGGGTGCGCGGATACCGGTCGAGATCCTCCCCCGCGCCGAACTGGAGCGGATTGACGAAGACGGTGACCACGACCAGACCGGTGCGGCCGGCATGGGCGCGGGCGGCCCGTACGAGACTGGCGTGGCCTTCGTGCAGCGCGCCCATGGTCATCACGACGGCGGTGGGGCCGCCGCCCGTGTGCCCGTCCAGCACGCGGTCCAGCTCCGCGACGGTGGAGGCGAGGACGAGGCTCATCGGGCGCCCCCGCTGCCGCCGCCCCGGGGATCTCCGAGGGCGTCCCCGTCAGCGAGGACATCCAGGAGGTCTTCCGCCAGCTCGGCCTTGAGCAGCCCGTGCGCCAGCGCGCGGTCCGCGGTCGTACGGGCCATCGCCAGATATCCGGCGACGGCGCCCGGCGCGTGGGTGCGCAGCTCGGCGACATGCGCGGCGACCGTGCCCGCGTCACCGCGCGCGACCGGTCCGGTCAGGGCGGCGTCGCCGGAACGCAGGGCGTTGTCCAGGGCGGCGCCCAGGAGGGGGCCCAGCATCCGGTCGGGGGCGGACACCCCGGCCGTGCGGAGCAGCTCCATCGACTGTGCCACCAGCGTGACCAGGTGGTTCGCCCCCAGCGCGAGCGCCGCGTGGTAGAGCGGGCGGGACTCCTCGGCGACCCACTCGGGCTCGCCGCCCATCTCGATGACCAGTGCCTCGGCGGCGAGGCGCAGCTCCTCGGGGGCGGTGACGCCGAAGGAGCAGCCGGCCAGCCGCTGGACGTCCACCGAGGAGCCGGTGAAGGTCATGACGGGGTGCAGGGCGAGCGGCAGGGCACCGGCGCGCAGGGCGGGGTCCAGGACCCTGGCGCCGTACCGCCCCGAGGTGTGTACGAGGAGCTGTCCGGGCCGTACGGCACCGGTCTCGGCGAGCCCCTCCACCAGACCCGGCAGCGCGTCGTCCGGAACGGTCAGCAGGACCAGCTCGGCGCGGGCGAGCACCTCGGCGGGGGTGACCACCGGAACGTCGGGGAGCAGCGCGGCCGCCCGCCGCCGGGACGCGTCGGAGACCCCGGAGACGGCGACCGGGCGGTGCCCGGCGAGGCGGAGGGACGCGGCGAGCGCCGGGCCGACGCGGCCCGCTCCCACCACACCGACGGTGAGCCGGGCCGGGCGGTCCCGGGGGTCCAGGGATTCCTGTGCAGTGGGATTCACGCGGCGGGGCCTTCCGTTCCAGTCCGCGAGGGGTACCGGACGATTTCTCGCCATGCTACGCCAGCGTCCGGGCCCGCCAGTCAGTTGTCCACAGGGCCTCGGCACTTGGTTGTCCACAGGCTGTGCGCGGCGGGCGACGGGTGGGACATGATCGGGCCATGGGAAAGACGAACGAAGAGGACAAGCAGGCCGGCCGGGCCGATCGGGCCCGCGAGGATAGTGCCGAGACGTCCGGGAGCACGGACGGAGCGGCGAACGAAAAGAACGGGAAGGACGGGCGGGACCAGCGGGACGGGAAGGACGGGAAGACCGACGACGCGGCCCGGCGGCGCAGGCTGGCCGCATGGGCCGCGGCCGAGCGCATACTGACGCGGCCCGGGGTGAACCAGCGGCTGGGCGAGCGGCTGGCCGCGCTCGCGGCGGACGCGGAGTCGGTGTACGACCTGGACGAATGGTCCGATCTGTACGGGAACGGGATCGTCGCCGAGCTGGAGCGGCGGGTCGCCTCACTGCTCGGCTTCCCCGCGGCGGCCTTCTTCCCGACGGGCACGATGGCGCAGCAGGTGGCGCTCCGGTGCTGGGCGGGGCGTACGGGCAACGCGACGGTGGCGCTGCATCCCCTCGCGCACCCCGAGGTCCACGAGGGCGGCGCGCTGTCGGCCGTCAGCGGGCTGCGTACGGTCCATCCGACCACCGAGCCGAGGCTGCCGACCGCCGAGGAGGTCCGGGGCCTGGCCGACCCCTTCGGCACGCTGATGCTGGAACTGCCGCTGCGGGACGCGGGGTTCGTCCTGCCGTCCTGGGACGAGCTGGTCGCGGTGGTGGACGCGGCGCGCGAGCGGGACGCGGTGGTGCACTTCGACGGCGCGCGTCTGTGGGAGTGCGAACCGCACTTCGGGCGCACGCGGGCGGAGATCGCCGGGCTCGCGGACAGTGTGTACGTGTCCTTCTACAAGTCGCTGGACGGGCTGTCCGGCGCGGCGCTGGCGGGGCCGGAGGAGCTGGTGGAGGAGGCGCGGGTCTGGCGCCACCGTTACGGCGGGCAGCTCTTCCAGCAGTTCCCGGCGGCGCTGTCGGCGCTGCTGGGTCTTGAGCGCGAGCTGCCGCGGCTGCCGTCGTACGTCGCACACGCGCGCGTCGTCGCGGCGGCGCTGGCGGAGGGGTTCGCGGAGTCGGCGGCGCCGTGGTCCCGCGTACACCCGCGGCCCCCGCACACCCACCAGTTCCAGGTCTGGCTTCCGTACGCCCCGGAGGTCCTGAACGAGGCGTCGGTCCGGCAGGCGGAGGAAACGAAGACGTCGCTCTTCCGCGTCTGGTCGGCGCCACGATCGGGCCCGCCGGGCGTCTCCTTCACGGAGATCACGGTGACGGAACCGGGGCTGGAGTGGACGGCGGAGGACGTACGGAAGGCGGCGGGGGAGTTCATGACGCGGGTGAGGGAGGAGGCGGCAGCGTCCGCGTAGGCCGTGCGGGCGGGTCCCGTCGGCTTGCGGGGTACGAAATTCAGCCCGTCCGGCGATTGAGGACGAACCGGCACCCCGGGCGGGCCCGGCGGAAACAACCCGCCCGGCACCACGACCGCCCAGGACCTAGCCGGGAGGCGACCCCGCTCGGACCAGGCCCGACTCGTACGCCAGTACCACCACCTGCACCCGGTCCCGCAGCCCCAGCTTCGTCAGGATCCGGCCCACATGCGTCTTCACCGTCGCTTCCGACAGCACCAGCCGCCCCGCGATCTCGCCGTTCGACAGCCCCTGCGCGACCAGCAGCATCACCTCGCGCTCGCGGTCGGTGAGCCGGTCCAGCTCCTTGTTGCGCGGCTTCGTGCTCGTCGGGAGCATCGGCGAGAAGCGGTCGAGCAGGCGCCGGGTCGTGGACGGGGCGACCACCGCGTCCCCGCTGTGCACCGAGCGGATCGCGCTGAGCAGCTCGCCGGGCGGCACGTCCTTCAGCATGAAGCCGCTCGCCCCGGCCTTGAGCCCGGAGAAGGCGTACTCGTCGAGATCGAAGGTGGTCAGGATGAGCACCTTCGGCGCACCCGGTTCCGCGCAGATGCGGCGGGTCGCCTCGACGCCGTCGAGCCGGGGCATCCGGACGTCCATCAACACGACGTCCACGGTCACGGAGCGGAGGTTCTCGATCGCCTCCGCGCCGTCCCCGGCCTCCGCGACCACCTCCATGTCCGGCTGCGCGGCCAGCACCATACGGAAGCCGGTACGCAGCAGGACCTGGTCGTCGACGAGCATCACACGGATCGTCATCTGCGGGTTCCTTAATCGGTGAAGGCTGCGGGTTCCTTGTCGGTGAGGGCCGGGCCCGGTGCCCCTCCCGGTCCCCGGAAGCTAGTGCGCGGGTTTCAGCGGGAGCAGCGCGCTGATCCGGAAGCCGCCGCCCGGCCGCGGACCGGCGTCCAGCGTGCCGCCCACCATCCCGACCCGCTCGCGCATACCGATCAGACCGTGACCGCGCCCGTCGGCACCGCCGTCCTCGTACAGTTCGTGCGCCGCGCCCCGGCCGTCGTCCTCGACGAGCAGCCCGAGCCCGTCGTCGAAGTAGACCAGACGCACGCTGGCGCCGACATCCGGGCCGCCGTGCTTGCGGCTGTTGGTGAGGGCCTCCTGCACGATGCGGTACGCGGTCAGCTCCACCCCGCTGGGCAGCGGCCGCGGAGTGCCCTCAATCTTGAAGTCGACGCGGAGGCCGGCGCCCCGTACCTTCTCGACCAGTTCCTCGATCTGCCCGACATCGGGCTGCGGCACGTACTCGCCGCTCTCCTTGGCGTCGCCGGTCCGCAGCACCCCGAGCAGCCTGCGCATCTCCGCCAGCGCCTGCCGGCCGGTGCTCGAAATCGTCTCCAGGGCCTCTTTCGCCTGGTCGGGCGCCGCGTCCAGCACATAGGCCGCGCCGTCCGCCTGGACCACCATCACCGAGACATTGTGCGCGACGACATCGTGCAGCTCACGCGCGATCCGGGCGCGCTCGGCGGCCACCGCCACCTTGGCCTGCGCCTCGCGCTCCTTCTCCAGCCGGGTGGCGCGCTCCTCAAGCTGGTCGAAGTAGGCGCGGCGGGTACGGAAGGAGTCCCCCAGCACCCAGGCGAGGGCGAACGGCACGCCCATGATCACGGAGACGACGACCCGCCCCGCGATGCTGGACTCCTCCTGGGGCCAGCGCACCTGGGAGATCGGAGCGGCCAGCAGCCCGCCGATCAGCCCGAGTTGGGAGGCCCAGCGCGGTCCGCCCTGCGCCGCGACGGTGTAGATGGCCACCAGCATCGCGAAGTCCGCCGGGTTGACCGGCACATCGAGCGCGACCTGCACGACCCCCAGCGCCAGCACCAGGACCAGCGTCTTCTCCGGCGCCCGGCGGCGCAGCGCCACGGCGAGGCTGAGCAGCGCGACCGTCGGGATGGCCACCAGGCGCGGCCCCACCCCCGAGGTCTGCTGGACCGCCCACAGCAGAGAGAACCCGAAGAGCAGGACAGCCCAGAAGCTGTCGACGCCCGTCGGGTGTCTGCGGAGAAAGTCGTAGAAGCGCTGCACGTAACCCAGCGTAGGTAAATGGAGACGACGGAAGGGTCAACCGGAGGGTCGATCCGGTCGGCGGAAGCGTACTCCCCAAGGTGGAGACTTGGCTCCGTGACGGATGAGACAGGCGGGCCGCGGACGATCCGGGGGTCCGGAACGGGCCACGGCCCGAGCGCTGGCGCACGGCGGCCGAGGCCGCGCTCTACGGTCCCGGGGGCTTCTACCTGCGGCCCGAGGGTCCCGCCGGGCATTTCCGTACCTCGGTGCACGCCTCCCCGCTGTTCGCCACCGCCGTCGCCCGGCTGCTCGCCGCGACCGCCGGGCGGCTCGGTACGGACGAGGTGGCGCTGGTGGACATCGGCGCGGGCCGCGGCGAACTGCTGACCGGAATCCTGGCCGCGCTCCCCGGCGTACTCATGGAGGGACTCCCCGGCGTACGCACGGAAGGGCTCGCGGTCCGGCCGTACGCCGTCGAGCGCGCCCCGCGCCCCCGGGGCTGGATCCGCGGATCGAGTGGTGCGCCGAGCCGCCGCCCGGAGTCAGCGGGCTGGTCTTCGCCAATGAATGGCTGGACAACGTCCCCGTCGACATCACGGAGACCGGCACGGATGGAACCGTGCGGTATGTCCTGGTACGACCGGACGGCTCCGAGGAGCCGGGCGAACCGGTCGACGGGCCGGACGCGGAGTGGCTCGCCCGCTGGTGGCCGGAGGCCGGGCCGGGCAGCCGGGCGGAGATCGGCCGGCCGCGCGACGAGGCGTGGGCGGCGGCCGTCGCCACACTGGAGCGGGGGCTCGCGGTGGCCGTGGACTACGCGCATGTACGGGACGCCCGGCCGCCCTTCGGTACGCTGACCGGCTTCCGCGCGGGCCGCGAGGTGCCCCCCGTACCGGACGGGAGCTGCGACCTCACCGCCCATGTGGCACTGGACGCCTGCGCGCTGCCCGGCGCCGTACTGCTCAGCCAGCGCGAGGCGCTGGGCGCACTCGGAGTGAACGGTTCGCGTCCGCCGCTGTCCCTGGCCACCGCCGACCCGGCGGCATATGTACGGGCGCTCTCGGCGGCCGGCGAGGCGGCGGAGCTGACCGCGCGCGGCGGTCTCGGCGACTTCGGCTGGCTGATGCAGCCCGTCGGCATCGAACCACCGGACCTCGGAGCCTGATCCGGAGACCGGGCTCAGCGCCGGGCTCCAGGCCCCAGCACCCCAAGGCCTCAGCACCGCTGGGCCCCAGCACCGCTAGGGCAGTCCCCAGCCGGCCTCTGAGAGACTGTCGCCCATGACGGAGACCACCCGGACGACGGTCGGCATCGGCGGCGCCGCGGAGAGCACCGACATGGTGCTCAACATCGGGCCGCAGCACCCCTCCACCCACGGTGTGCTCCGCCTCCGCCTGGTGCTGGACGGCGAGGTGATCCGCAGCGCGGAGCCGGTCATCGGCTATATGCACCGGGGTGCGGAGAAGCTCTTCGAGGCGCGCGACTACCGGCAGGTCGTGGTGCTCGCCAACCGCCACGACTGGCTCTCGGCGTTCTCCAACGAGCTGGGCGTGGTGATGGCCGTCGAGCGGATGCTCGGCATGGAGGTGCCCGAGCGCGCCGTCTGGACCAGGACCCTGCTGGCCGAACTGAACCGCGTACTGAACCACCTGATGTTCATCGGCTCATACCCTCTCGAACTGGGCGGTATCACCCCGGTGTTCTATGCCTTCCGGGAGCGCGAGGAACTCCAGGCCGTGATGGAGGAGGTCTCCGGCGGCCGGATGCACTACATGTTCAACCGGGTCGGCGGCCTCAAGGAGGACCTGCCCGCGGGGTGGCTCGGCCGGGCCAGGCACGCGGTCGCGGAGGTCCGCTCGCGGATGGACGTGTACGACCGGCTGGTCCTCGGCAACGAGATCTTCCGGGGCCGCACCCGCGGGGTCGGGGTGCTGTCAAGGGAGGCGGTGCACGCGTACGGGGTGTCCGGGCCGATCGCCCGTGCCTCCGGGGTCGATTTCGATCTGCGCAGGGACGAGCCGTATCTCGCGTACGGCGAACTCCAGGACACCCTCAGGGTGATCACCCGCCAGGACGGCGACTGTCTGGCCCGCTTCGAATGTCTGCTGGACCAGACGCACAACGCGTTGGAACTGGCGGACGCGTGTCTGGACCGGATCGCGGAGCTGCTGCCCGGGCCGATCAACCAGCGGCTGCCGAAGGTGCTGAAGGCGCCCGAGGGACACACTTACGCCTGGACCGAGAACCCGCTCGGCATCAATGGCTACTACCTGGTCTCGAAGGGCGAGAAGACTCCGTACCGGCTGAAGCTCCGCTCGGCCTCGTTCAACAACATCCAGGCGCTGACCGAACTGCTGCCCGGGACGCAGGTCGCGGACATGGTGGCGATCCTGGGTTCGCTCTTCTTCGTGGTCGGCGACATCGACAAGTAGCCGGCACACCGCCGTCAAGCGAACAAGCACCCGTCAAGCAGCCAAGCGGCGCTCAGGCAGACACGTAACACTCACCCAGACACGTAACGGTCACGCAGACACGCAGCGGTCAGGCAGCGGGCGAGCCGACCGGATCGCCCGGCGGCCCCGGGCCGCTGGGCGCGGACCGCCGCCCGGCGCCGACCGCTTTCACGTGCTGACGGCGTCGCGCAGCGCTTCCGCACCGACCGGCCCGGTCTCGTCGTGCTCCGTCAGATCGATGACCTGGCCCACGGCCCGCTCATCGGTCCTGCGGCGCTCCGCGAGTGCCTCCTCACCCACCACATCGGCGAGGTCCTCGCTCTCCGCCCGCTCCAACTCGGCGGCGGCCGGGGCGGGCTCCTCCGGCTCGGCCGCGGACTCCGCGTCCGCCGCCGGCTTCTTGTGCTGGCCGCCGCTCTGCGCCGGCGCCTGCCCGTGGCCGTGCCCGGTCTGCGTACCGAAGAAGTCGAAGCCGCCCTCGGGCCGCCGCACCGGGTGGCGCTGCGGGGCGTACGGAACGATCGCCGAGGCCCCCGGCACCCGGGGAGCGGGCAGGGCGGACGACGGGCGGCTGTGCTGCTGGTCTCCCCCGCGCTGCTCTCCCGCGGCCGCGTGCTTCTCCTGCGGCTCCGCCGCCTCGGCGGCCGTCTCCGCCGCCCGCTCGGCGAGATCGCGTGCGCGAGCCGCCTCGACCAACTGCTTCGCCTGCTGGGCCGCGCCATTGCGGGACAGCTCGTCCAGGGCGCGCGCGGCGCTGAGATACGCCGCCGAAGTGGGCGAACCGCCCGCCGTCAGGGCCTTCGGCACGGCCGAGGCCTCGATGGCGAGCTGACGGCGCCCCTCCAGGGCGGTGGCCCGCTCGGTCTCCGCGGTGGCGTACCGGCGCAGCAGCGCCGCGTGCTCCCCGCGCAGCCCGGCCAGCTCGATCCGCTTGGCGCGCAGCTTGGCCTCCAGCTTGAGGCGCAGCTCACGCGACTCCTCGACATCGGCCTCCAGCTCGGCCGTACGCTCCTCGGCCCGCCACTGGTCGCTCTCCCGGCCACGGGTCAGCTCGGCGACCTGGCGGCCGGCGCCGCGGTCCCAGCTACGCATGAGGACCGCGCCGCTGACGGCGACAACCGCCGTGGCCGCGACCAGACCGCGGAGCACCACGGGCTCCGTGAAGAACCAGGCGCCCGCGGCGCAGAGAACCGCGGCTCCGGCGACCGCCGAGGGCGGCAGAAGCTTGTGGAGGGGTGGGGAATGGCGGTGGCGTCCACGTGGCATGGCCTGAAATTTACCGTGTGCCGAGACGGATTGGGGGGCCGGTCGAACAATCAAACCAACCCCTCTTACCGAAGCCGCCGATCCCTTTCCCCTCTTTCCTCTACAGAACTCCGTTTTGCCTGCCGTCACTTACCTGCCGACGGCCGCACGGCCGCCGTTCCACGACTACTTCTTGACCAGACCTTTGGACTCCAGATACTCCTTGGCCACATCCTCGGGCTTCGCGCGCTCGGCATCGACCTTCAGGTTCAACTGCGCGAGATCATCGGTCGTCAGCGCGGCGGTCAGCTTGCCGAGGACATCGGCTATCTCCTGCGACCCGGCGTCCTTCGCATTGACCACCGGCAGTACGTTGTCGGCGTTCTGGAGCTTCTTGTCGTCCTCCAGCACGACCAGTCCGAAGCTGTCGAGCGTGCCATCGGTGGTGGAGCTGAGAACCACCTGGTCCACACCGTCCTTGACGGCCTGCTTGGACTGCGGAGTGCCGACGCCCTTGGGGTCGATACCGGCGACGTCGATGCCGTACGTCTTCTTCAGGCCCGGCGCGCAGAACGGCCGCACCTCGCACTCGTCGCCCGCCGCGATCTTCACTTTGATCTTGGACTTTCCAAGATCGGAAAGGGTCTTGAGGCTGTTCTTCTCGGCGAATTCCTTGGTGACGGCGAAGGCATTCTGGTCGACGGCCTGGCCAACGGCCAGGACCTTCAGTCCGAGCGGCTCCGCGAGCTTCTTCAGCTCGGCGACGGTCGCGTCCGCGTCGCTGCTCGCGAGCGGCTTCGCCAGGGCCGCGTCCGCCCCGTTCACCTTGGCGTTGAGGAATTCGGTGATCGTCGCCGCGTATTCCGGTACGACGTCGATCTCGCCCTTCTCCAGGGAGGGTTCGTACAGCTCGCGGTTCTTCACCGTGGTCACGGAGGTCGAGTAGCCGGCGTCGCCCAGGATCTGGGCGTACAGCTCGGCGAGCACCTTGGACTCGGTGAAGGCCGCGGCGCCTATGACGAGCGAGCCCTTCTCTCCCGAACCCGAGCCGGAGCCGGCCGCGGAGCCGCCCTTGTCCTTCTCCAGGCTGTCGCCGCCGCATGCGGCGAGCGAGACGGTCAGCACCGCCGCCCCCAGTACCGCACCCGCGATACGCGTGGTCTTGCTCATCAGGTCACCATCTCCAAGAAGCCATGAGGTCGGTCGTCACGCGGTCGTGCGGGACGGGGTCCTGCCGCCGGAGGACCGGGGGGCGAGGGCCGGGGCCGGGTCGATCACCCGGTCCAGCGCCACCAGCACGCCTTCGACGAACAGCGCGAGCAGCGCGACGAGGAGTGCACCCGCGACCACCTGCGGAGTGTTGTACGTGTTGAAACCGGCCGTGATGATCCGGCCGAGCCCGCCCTGGCCGACCATCGCCGCGATGGTGGCGGTCGCCACCACCTGGACGGAGGCGGACCGCAGGCCGGTCATGATCAGCGGGTACGCGAGGGGCAGTTCGACCCGTACGAAGAGCTGGCGCCCGGACATGCCCATCCCCCGGGCGGCCTCGACGACCGCGCCGTCCACCTCCCGCATCCCGACATAGGCGTTGGTCAGCAGCGGCGGCACCGCGAACAGCACCAGGGCGATGACCGTGGGCACCGAGCCCGCGTTCCGCAGTGGCGAGACCATGAACAGGGCCAGCACCGCGAAGACGGGGATCGCCCGGCCCACATTGGAGATATTGACCGCGAGCGCGCCGCCCCTGCCGATGTGCCCCAGATACAGCGCCAGCGGCAGGGCTATCGCACAGGCCACCGCGAGCGAGACCCCGCTGACGAGCACATGCTCCCCCAGCCGGTGCCACACACCGCTGTCGCCCTTCCAGTTGGCACCGGTCGCCAGCCAGCTCCAGGCGTCTCCCAGAACCCCCATGGTCAGCCCACCGCCTTCACCGGCTCGGGCGCGGGCGCTGCGCCGCCCTCACGAGGAGCGGCCGGACCCGCTCCGGAGCCGCGCACCGGGCGCGCCGTACGTATTCGGGTCCACGGCGTGAGCAGCCGCTGTACCCCGAGCAGCAGCAGGTCGGCGACAACCGCGAGCAGCACACAGAGCACCGAGGCCGTCAGCACCTGCGCCTTGAAGAAGCTCGGCAGCGCGTCCTCGATCAGATTGCCCAGACCGCCCCGGCCGACGATCGAACCGACCGTGGTCAGCGCGATCGTCGACACCGTGGCTATTCGGAGGCCGGCCATCAGCGCGGGCAGTGCCAGCGGAAGCTCGACCTCCCAGAGCATCCGCCCCGGTCCGTACCCCATCCCGCGGGCCGCCTCCCGTGCCTCTTCCGGCACCGAATCGAGCCCCGCCATGATGTTCCGCACAAGAATGGTCAGCGAATACAGCACCAGCCCCGTGATCACGAGTCCGGCGGAGAGTCCGAAGAGCGGAAGCAGCAGCGAGAACATCGCCAGCGACGGAATCGTGTAGAGCAGGGTCGTCAGCCCCAGCACCGGTCCGGCGAAAGAGGGCCTGCTCCGCGCCAGCAGCGCCAGCGGAAATGCCACGAGCAGTCCGATCACGACGGAGACCGCGGTGATCCACACGTGCTGGACGGTGGCATCGATCAACTCCTGGCTGCGGGAGCGGAGATATTCCCCGCAGATCCAGTCGTTCGCCGCCAGGCAACTCTGTGTCGTCATGCGTTCCCACCTCCCCGTCTCCCCGAACGGTCTCCCCGGACGTATGGCTGGTTCCTACTGTCTGGCGACCCTATCCCCGACCACTGACATTCGCGGAAGCCCGCCACATTCCAGCAACATGGCCTTCACACAACACGCCGCACAATGGGGAACCATGATCCGATTCGAGCACGTCACCAAGCGGTACGCGGACGGCACGACCGCCGTCGACGACCTCTCCTTCGAGGTCTCCCAGGGCGAACTGGTCACACTCGTCGGACCCTCCGGCTGCGGCAAGACCACCACCATGAAAATGGTCAACCGCCTGATCGAGCCGACCGAGGGGCGGATATTCCTCGACGGCGACGACATTTCCGCCATCGACCCGGTCCAGCTCAGGCGCCGTATCGGCTATGTCATCCAGCAGGTCGGTCTCTTCCCGCACAAGACCGTCCTGGAGAACACCGCGACCGTTCCGCATCTCCTCGGCTGGCAGCGCGCCAAGGGCCGCGCCCGCGCCGCCGAACTCCTCGATCTCGTCGGTCTCGACCCGTCCGTCTACGGCGACCGCTACCCCGAGCAGCTCTCCGGCGGCCAGCGCCAGCGCGTCGGGGTGGCCCGCGCGCTGGCCGCCGACCCGCCCGTCCTGCTGATGGACGAGCCCTTCGGCGCGGTCGACCCGGTCGTACGCGACCACCTCCAGAGCGAGTTCCTCAAGCTCCAGGCGGCGGTCCGCAAGACTGTGCTGTTTGTCACGCACGACATCGAGGAAGCGGTACGGCTCGGCGACCGTATCGCTGTCTACGGGCAGGGCAGGATCGAGCAGTTCGACGCCCCCGCCGCCGTGCTCGGTGCCCCCGCCACCCCGTATGTCGCGGACTTCGTCGGCGCCGACCGCGGGCTCAAGCGGCTGTCCGTCACTCCCATCGAGGAGGGCGACCTGGAGCAGCCGCCCGTCGTGCATCTCGACGACCCGCTCGGGCGCGCGGCCGCGAAGCTCGCCGAGGAGGGCGCGCGCTGGGCCGTCGTCCTGGACTCCGAGGAGAATCTGCACGGCTGGATCTCCACCGACAGCACCGGGGCCTCGGGGACGGTACGGGAACACGCCCGCCGGATGGAGGCCTGGCTGCCCGTCGGGGCTTCGCTCAAGCAGGCGTTCGCCACGATGCTCCAGCACGACGCGGGCTGGATCGCGGTCATCGACCAGGAGGAGACCGGCCGCTTCCTGGGGGTCCTCACCCCGGCCCGGCTGCACGAGGCGCTGCGCCGCTCCATCGACGCGGACGCGCAGGACATCCCCCGTACCGCCGTGGAACTGGAGACCGTCAGCCTCATCGCGCACTGAGCCGACCGCTCACGCCCCCCTCAACGACCCCTTCAACGACCCCTCAACCGGACCTCGACGGACCCCGGGCCGGACTTCGGCCGACCCCTTGAGCCGGTCACTCCGCGCTGAGCCGACTGCTCATCCACTCCAGCGCCGACGGGATCTCCCTGCGCCAGGTGTTGAAGTTGTGCGCGCCGCTGTCGAGGATGATCGACGCGACCTGCGCGGGCGGTCTGACCTTGCTGATGAACTCCTTGGTGGCGCGCAGGTTCCGCTCGCCCTTCTTGGAACTGGTGACCAGCAGGGACGAGTTGCCCTGCGGCAGATGCTCCAGGCTCCACAGCAGGTTGGCCCGGTTCCGCAGCCGCTGGTCGCCGTGGAACAGATCACCGGTCGTCGGGTCCTCCGCCGCCTTGTAGTCCGCCGAGAGGCCGGCGCCCACCGAGTAGCGCTCCGGGTGGTGCAGGGCGATCTTCAGAGCGCAGTAGCCCCCGGTGGAGTTGCCGATGATGCCCCAGTTCCGCGGCGCCGTCTTGACGCGGTACGCCCGGGACACCGCCAGCGGCAGATCCCTGGCGAAGAAGGTCTCGGTCTGCGGGCCCCGCGGGACGTCCACGCACTCGGTGTCCCTGGGCGGTGCCACGGTGGGCCGCAGCATCACCAGGATCATCGGCTGCATCTTGCCCTTCTTCGCCAGCTCCCAGGCGGTCCTGGGGTAGTTCAGGCCCTTGATCAGGTTCTCCGCCACCCCGGGATAGCCGGTGAGGACCACGGCCGCGGGGAACGACAGGGTCTGGAAGTGCCGCTGGAAGTACTCCGGCGGCAGATAGACGTACGCCGTGCTGTCGATCCCGGATCTCGGGCCGCCGATGGCGATCTTCTGGATCTGGCCGGCCACGGTGGGCTGTTTGCTGCCGGGTACGGGTGAGCGCTCCGTGTCCATGATGGTGATGTCCTTGCCGTTGGCCGCCGGGCCGACCACCGTCCCCAGCTCCTGCTCCTGGCCGAAGAGGTCCCGCCAGGAGCCGTAGAAGAGGAAGTACTGGTTCGCGACCAGGCCGACGGCCATGAAGAGGCTCACCTGGGTGGCGAACAGCAGCCCCACCCGGCCGAGCACCGCGCGCGCCGTACGGGCGGACAGCCTCGGCCACAGCCAGATCGTGGCGACGAACAGCAGGACGGCCAGCAGGACGGCCAGGGCGAGAACTTTACGGCTGGTAAGACCCATGTCCACCGAGCTTTCTCCCGTGAGATTTTCCGGAACGCTGAGGAACCCTCCCCGAATCGGCCGCGGCACACCACGGGGATGCCCCCGTTCGGCGGACGCGCCGTCCGGGCCGTACCGGGAGGAGGCACGCCGTACCCCGCTGTCCCCCCCGAGCGGCCTTCCGGCACCGGGGCCCGGGAAGATCCACCGGGCACCCCCTACTGTGGGCATATGAGTACGTTGCGTGGACGGGGCACCGTCGAGGGCCTGCCGGAGTGGGACCGCTGCGCGGTCATGGGTGTCGTCAATGTGACGCCCGACTCGTTCTCCGACGGCGGCCGCTGGTTCGACACCACCACCGCCGTCAAGCACGGCCTCGATCTCGTCGCCGAGGGCGCCGACCTGGTCGACGTCGGCGGTGAGTCCACCCGCCCCGGCGCCACCCGGGTCGACGAGGACGAGGAGCTGAGACGCGTCGTACCGGTCGTACGGGGCCTGGCCGCCGAGGGCGTCACCGTGTCCGTCGACACCATGCGCGCCTCCGTCGCCGAGCAGGCGGTCGCCGCCGGAGCCGTCCTGGTCAACGATGTCAGCGGCGGGCTCGCCGACCCGGCCATGGTGCCCGCGGTCGCCGCCGCCCGCGTGCCCTTCGTGGTGATGCACTGGCGCGGCTTCAGCGAGACCATGAACAGCCGCGCCGTCTACACGGACGTGGTCGCGGAGGTCCTCGGCGAACTGCGCGCCCGCATGGACGCGGTGATCGCCGGGGGCATCGACCCCGAACACCTCGTCGTCGATCCCGGCCTCGGCTTCGCCAAGCAGGCCGGCCACGACCTCGCGCTCCTCGCCCATCTGCCGGAACTGCGCTCCCTGGGCCGCCCGCTGCTGGTCGCCGCCTCCCGCAAGCGATTCCTCGGCCATGTTCTCGCGGGCGGCGAGGGCTCCCCGCCGCCCGCCCGCGAGCGCGACGCGGCCACCGCCGCGGTCTCCGCCATAGCGGCCCACCAGGGCGCCTGGGCCGTACGGGTCCATGAGGTACGGGCGACCGCCGACGCCGTACGGGTGGCGCGCGCGGTCGAGGGCGCCGCCCGGTGACCGCCCTCACGGACCAGGAACAGGTCGAGCAGGCCAACACGACCTTCTACGAGGCCATGGAGCGCGGTGACCTCGATGTGCTGTCCGGGCTCTGGCTGGAGGGCGAGGACGACGAGATCTCCTGTGTCCACCCCGGCTGGCCCGTGCTCACCGGCCGGGGCGATGTGCTCCGCTCGTACGCCCTGATCATGGCGAACACCGAGTACATCCAGTTCTTCCTCACCGATGTCACGGTCGCCGTCGCCGCGGACACCGCCCTGGTGACCTGCACCGAGAACATCCTGAGCGGCGGCCCGGCCGAGGAGAGCGGCGAGCTGGGACCGCTCGTCGGCCAGCTCGTCGTCGCCACCAATGTGTTCCGGCGTACCCCTGAGGGCTGGAAACTCTGGTCCCACCACGGTTCACCCGTTCTGACCGAAACCGACGAGGAACCGGACGACGAGACACCGGCCTGAGTGGGTAGGCGCCCCTTTGTGAACCGGTTGCCGGAGGCCGTGCGCGAGGACGGCCTCCGACGGCGCGGCGCCGCGCCCGTCACCCCCTCGGGGTAGAGCTGTCGGTGCCCGCGAGTAGATTCAGGCGAGGGCACGCGGCCGCCCGAACGCGGTCAGGTGCCCCCGGACCAACGACAGCAGGAGTGATTCGCGTGGATCGTGTCGCGCTGCGCGGCCTCAAGGCCCGTGGGCACCATGGCGTCTTCCCCCGGGAACGGGAGGAGGGCCAGACCTTCATCGTGGATCTGGTGCTCGGCCTGGACACCCGTCCCGCGGCGGCCGACGACGACCTGGCGAAGACCGTGCACTACGGGATCGTGGCCGAGGAGGTCGTGGAGGTCGTGGAGGGGGAGCCCGTCGACCTGATCGAGACCCTGGCCGAGCGCATCGCCCAGCGGTGCCTGAAGCACAACGGCGTCCAGGAGGTCGAGGTGGTCGTCCACAAGCCCGACGCCCCGATCACCGTGCCGTTCGACGATGTCACCGTCACCATCACCCGGAGCCGAGTATGACCGTGTTCTCTACCAATGGGCCGCAGAGCGACCCCACCGTGCAGCCGGTACCCGCCTCCGTGGTCGCGCAGGTGGACGCGGCGGACACCACGCTCTCCAATCCGAAACGCGCCGTGGTCTCCCTCGGCTCCAATCTCGGCAACAGACTGGAGACCCTCCAGGGCGCCATCGACGCGCTGGAGGACACGCCCGGCCTGCGGGTCAAGGCGGTCTCCCCGGTGTACGAGACAGAGCCGTGGGGTGTCGAACCGGGCACCCAGCCGTCGTACTTCAACGCGGTCGTCGTGATCAAAACGACGCTGCCGCCGTCGTCCCTGCTGGAGCGCGGGCAGGCAATCGAGGAGGCGTTCGACCGGGTCCGGGACGAGCGCTGGGGACCGCGCACCATAGACGTGGACATCCTGGCGTACGCGGATGTCGTCTCGGACGACCCGCAGCTCACCCTCCCTCATCCCCGCGCCCATGAACGCGCCTTCGTGCTCGCTCCGTGGTACGACGTGGAGCCGGAGGCACAGGTGGCCGGCCATGGCGCGGTCGCCGAGCTGCTCGCGCGGATCGGCCGCGGCGGTGTGCGGACCCGGGAGGATCTGGAACTCCGCCTCCCCGAGTAGTCGTTAGGCTCAGCGGGTCGGTACGGCAAGGCGAAGGGCGGCTCTCTCGGTGAAGCAGTTGCGGATCGGCGTCCTGGCCGGCCTGTTCGTGGTGGCCGGTGTGCTCGCCTGGGCCGGTGCCCGGCTCTGGGACTCGTTCGGCACGCTGCCGAGCGTCCCGCTCGCGGCGCCCATCGTCCTGGCCGTGATCGCCGCCGTGCTCACCGCCACCGCCCTGTCCCTGCGCGCCCGGCTCAAGGCCCAGCGCGAACGCCGCCCCGACGCCAAGGGGGTCGATCCGCTGATGGCGGCCCGCGCGGTCGTCTTCGGCCAGGCCAGCGCCCTGGTGGCGGCCCTGGTCTCAGGTATCTACGGCGGTACGGGCGTCTATCTTCTGGGCCATCTCGACATCCCCTCCCGCCGCGACCAGGCGATCTATGCGGGCTTCTCGGTTCTGGCGGGCATCGCGGTGATCGTCGCGGCCTTCTTCCTGGAGCGCGTCTGCAAACTCCCCGAGGACCCGGAGGACAAGAACCACAACAACCACGGCGCGGCCCCCGCCGGTCCGGTCTGAGCCACGACGGCCCCTGAGCGCCACGGCCGGCCGACAGCGGCCGGCCGTGTCAGCGGGCCATGATCAGGCTCATGGCCTCCGCGCGGGTCGCCGGCACACGCAACTGCCCGCGCACCGCCGACGTGATCGTCTTGGCCCCCGGCTTGCGCACCCCGCGCATGGTCATGCACATGTGCTCGCACTCGATGACCACGATCACCCCCCGCGGATCCAGGATCTCCATCAGGGAGTCGGCGATCTGTGTGGTCAGCCGCTCCTGGACCTGCGGCCGGCGGGCGTAGACATCCACCAGCCGGGCCAGCTTCGAAAGACCCGTGATCTTCCCGTCCGCCGACGGGATGTAGCCGACATGAGCAACCCCCACAAAGGGGACAAGGTGATGCTCACAGGAGGACATCACTTCGATGTCCTTCACCAGCACCATTTCGTCATGGCCGAGATCGAACGTCGTCGTCAGCACGTCCTCGGGCGTCTGCCACAGTCCCGCGAATATCTCCTTGTACGCGCGGGCCACACGGCCGGGGGTCGCTCGCAGCCCCTCGCGGTCCGGGTCCTCCCCGACGGCGATGAGGAGTTCGCGCACCGCATTCTCCGCCCGCTTCTCGTCGAATTCGCGTATGGGGTTCTCACCCTCCAGCGTCACCGGGTCGGTCATGTGTGCCTCGTTCCTGTGCCGTCCTCGTGGGCGGGCAGACGAATGCCGCGCTCCCACAGGCTAAAACCTGGGGGGCGCGGCATCCATTCCGGGCCGTACGAGGGGCCGGGCCTCAGCTCTCCGGACGGTCCTCGGGGAGCGCCTCGGCGGAGGTGTCGCCGTTGGTCACGGCGGGCATTCCGCCGTTCGACCCTGCCGCGCCATTGGTCAGTGCCAGCTCCTTGGGCGAGAGAACCGGCGGGCGTGTCGAGGGCGTACGACGCGACGAGCCGGTCCACGCCGGGCGGGCCGGACGCTTGACGACGGTCGCGAAGACCTCCGCGATCTGGTCCTTGTTGAGCGTCTCCTTCTCCAGGAGCGCGAGCACCAGATTGTCGAGAACGTCACGGTTCTCGACGAGGATCTCCCAGGCCTCGTTGTGCGCGGTCTCGATGAGCTTCTTGACCTCTTCGTCGACCAGCGCCGCGACCTCTTCCGAGTAGTCGCGCTGATGCGCCATCTCCCGGCCGAGGAACGGCTCCGTGTTGTCGCCGCCGAACTTGATCGCGCCGAGCCGCTCGGTCATGCCGTACTGCGTGACCATCGCGCGGGCCGTGGCCGTGGCCTTCTCGATGTCATTGGCCGCGCCCGTGGTCGGGTCGTGGAAGACCAGTTCCTCGGCCGCGCGCCCGCCCAGCATGTACGCGAGCTGGTCGAGCATCTCGTTGCGCGTGGTCGAGTACTTGTCCTCGTCGGGCAGGACCATGGTGTAGCCCAGCGCCCGGCCACGGGAGAGGATCGTGATCTTGTGGACCGGGTCGGAGTTCGGAGACGCCGCGGCGACCAGGGCGTGTCCGCCCTCGTGGTACGCGGTGATCTTCTTCTCCTTCTCGGACATGATCCGGGTCCGCTTCTGCGGGCCCGCCACGACGCGGTCGATCGCCTCGTCCAGGGAGTGATTGTCGATCAGCTTCTTGTCGCTGCGCGCCGTCAGGAGCGCCGCCTCATTCAGCACGTTCGCCAGATCCGCGCCGGTGAATCCGGGCGTACGACGGGCGACCGCGCCCAGATCGACGTCCGGGGCGACCGGCTTGCCCTTCTGGTGGACCTTGAGGATCTCCAGCCGGCCCTGCATGTCCGGGCGGTCGACGGCGATCTGCCGGTCGAAACGGCCGGGGCGCAGCAGCGCCGGGTCGAGGATGTCGGGCCGGTTCGTGGCGGCGATCAGGATCACGCCGCCCTTCACGTCGAAGCCGTCCATCTCGACCAGGAGCTGGTTCAGCGTCTGCTCGCGCTCGTCGTGACCGCCGCCGAGGCCCGCGCCGCGGTGCCGGCCGACGGCGTCGATCTCGTCGACGAACACGATCGCCGGGGCGTTCGCCTTGGCCTGCTCGAAGAGGTCGCGGACGCGGGACGCGCCGACACCGACGAACATCTCGACGAAGTCGGAGCCGGAGATCGAGTAGAACGGCACCCCGGCCTCACCCGCGACCGCGCGGGCGAGCAGCGTCTTGCCCGTACCGGGCGGGCCGTACAGCAGCACACCCTTCGGGATCTTGGCGCCGACCGCCTGGAATTTCGCCGGCTCCTGGAGGAACTCCTTGATCTCGTGGAGTTCCTCGACCGCCTCGTCGGATCCCGCCACATCGGCGAAGGTCGTCTTGGGGGTGTCCTTGGTGATGAGCTTGGCCTTGGACTTCCCGAACTGCATGACCCGGGAGCCGCCGCCCTGCATCTGATTCATCAGGAACAGGAAAACCACGACGATCAGGACGAAGGGCAGCAAAGACAGCAGCACCGAGACGAACGGACTCTGCTTCGACGGCGAGACCGTATAGCCCTTGCTGATGTCGCCGTTCTGGAACTTGACCTGAAGCGTCTTGGCCAGCGTCGATCCCTGGCTGCCGATATAGCTCGCCTGGATCTTGTCGCTGCCCTTGACCTTCAGGCCGTCCTTGAGGTCGACCTTGATGATCTGTTCGTCGCCGGTGGTCAGTCTGACCTGCTCGGCCTGGTTCTTGTCGATCGCCTGGACGACCTCACCGGTGTCCACCGTCTTGTAGCCGCCCGACGAGCCGACGACCTGCATCAACACGACCACGGCGAGGACGGCCAGCACGATCCACATGACCGGCCCACGGAAGTATCGCTTCACGTCCATCCATACGGAGCGAAGTCGCCCCGTCCCTCCTGCCCGTAGGTAAATGCTGCTGTGAGAAAAAGACTGTTCTTCGGACGGTACCCCAGCATTGTGGCCCGCGATGGCACGGGACGGCTGACAAACCCGTCTTCCCATGCTTCAACGGCGTGAGAGCCCCTGGGGTTCCCGGCGGCGGAGCCTTTCCGGCGCCGGGGCCGGGTTGTGCCGTGCTGCCGCATCAGCCGCCGTACTAGCCGCCGTAGACGTGCGGTGCGAGCGTCCCGACAAAAGGCATGTTCCGGTACTTTTCCGCGTAATCCAGGCCATATCCGACGACAAACTCATTCGGAATGTCAAAGCCGATCCATTTGACGTCGATCGCGACCTTCGCGGCGTCCGGCTTGCGGAGCAGGGTGCACACTTCGAGCGAGGCGGGCTCGCGGGAACCGAGGTTGGAGAGCAGCCAGGACAGTGTCAGGCCCGAGTCGATGATGTCCTCGACGATCAGGACGTGCTTGCCCTTGATGTCGGTGTCGAGGTCCTTGAGGATCCGGACCACTCCGGAGGACTGGGTGCCGGCCCCGTACGAGGAGACGGCCATCCAGTCCATCGTCACGGGGGTGGACAGCGCGCGCGCCAGGTCCGCCATGACCATCACGGCGCCCTTGAGGACCCCGACGAGAAGCAGATCCTTGCCTGCGTACTCCGCGTCGATCTTCGCGGCCAGGTCGGCCAGCTTCGCGTCGATCTCTTCCTTGGTGATGAGCACCGACTGGAGGTCGCTGCCCATGTCCTTGTCGTCCACCCGTATCACTTTCGTTGTCGGCCGGGGGTCCGGGACTCACGCCCCGGGAGACACAGCCGTAGTGCTTCCGCGCTTCAGCCCTGCCGGACGACCAGTCTGCCACCCTGCCTCATGGCCTCCACTCGGCCGGGCAGATTGATGGCTCCCTGGCCGCGCCAGCCCGTGATCAGGCGGTCGACCTCTTCGATGTGACGGGCGAACAGGGAGCCCGCGGGGGCGCCCGCGGCGATGACCGCTCTGCGCAGCACCCGGCGGCGGACGGCGGGCGGCAGCGCGTACAGCTTCGCGCAGTCCAGCAGTCCGGTCTCGTCCCGTACGGCGTGGTCCGCGTCGGCGGCCCAGGCGTCGAGGGCGTCGGCGTCGTCGCGGGAGAGCTGTGCCGTACGGGCCAGGGCTTCGACGACACCCTTGCCGAGACATTTCTCCAGCGCGGGCAGGCCTTCGTGGCGCAGCCGCGAGCGGGTGTAGGCGGGGTCGCTGTTGTGCGGGTCGTCCCAGACCGGGATCGACTGGACCAGACAGGCCTTGCGGGCGGTCTGGCGGTCGAGCTGGAGGAAGGGACGCCGGTAGCGGCCGGCCGTCCCCGAGACGGCCGCCATACCGGACAGGGAGCGGGTGCCCGAGCCGCGGGCGAGGCCCAGCAGGACGGTTTCGGCCTGGTCGTCACGGGTGTGGCCGAGCAGGACGGCCGTGGCGCCATGGCGCTCGGCCGCGGCGTCGAGGGCGGCGTAGCGCGCGTCACGCGCGGCGGCTTCCGGACCGCCGTCGCGGCCCACGGTCACGGCGACGGACTCGACGGGGTCGAGCCGCATGGCGGCGAGCCGGGCGACGACTTCGGCGGCGCGGAGGTCGGAGCCGGTCTGGAGGCCGTGGTCGACGGTGATCCCGCCGGCCCGTACGGAGAGCTTGGGGGCCTCGAAGGCGAGCGCGGAGGCGAGCGCCATGGAGTCGGCGCCGCCGGAGCAGGCGACAAGCACGAGCGGCCGCTCGCCGAACAGGCGTGCGGCGGAGGCCGGGGAGGCGGTGGGGGACGAGACGACCGCGCTGTCGGTCAGAACGTCGTGGAGTACGCGGCGTACCGCCAGGCGTATCGCCGCGACCGCAGGATGGGGACCCATATCCGGTGCCCTTCGTGATGTGTTTGGGGGGTGCCTCGCTCGGTGTCCCGACCGCTGTACAGACGGAGAGCGTCACTCAGAGTGCGTCGATGGTGACAGAACCGAGCCATTACCCGAGCATTGCACGCCTATCCCTCACTCACGGTCCCTCGGATGGGTGATACATGGGGCGTTCATCTGCCACGGGCCGCGGGCCACGGTCGTGGGCCGCCGTGAGCCGGGCCCGGGTCATCAGTCCGCCCTCCGGTGCACCCGTGCGATCCAGTCGGCCGGTTCGGCGATCTCCGCCTTGGTGGGGAGGGTGTTGGGCGAGGTCCAGACCCGGTTGAAGCCGGCCATGCCGACCTCCTCGACAACGGTCCGTACGAACCGCTCCCCGTCCCGGTACTGGCGGAGCTTGGCGTCGAGGCCGAGCAGCTTGCGCAGCGCCTGGTCGAGCCGGCTGGCACCGCGCGCCCTGCGCTGCTGGAACTTCTCGCGGATCTCGGCGACGGTGGCCACGACATCGGGCCCGACCCCGTCCATCACATAGTCGGCGTGGCCTTCGAGCAGGGACATCACGGCGGTCAGCCGGCTGAGGATCTCGCGCTGGCCGGGGGTCTGGACCAGCTCGACGATGCTTCTGCCGTGCTCGTCCTCCTCGCCCTCGGGCCGGCCGCCGGCGAGCGACTGGGCGGCCTCACGAAGCCGCTCCAGCACGGTCATCGGGTCGACCTCGGTCTCGTCCAGGAAGGACTGGATCTCGCCCTGGAGGTGGTCGCGCAGCCAGGGCACTCCGGTGAACTGGGTGCGGTGGGTCTCTTCGTGGAGGGCGACCCAGAGCCTGAAGTCGTGCGGATCGACGTCCAGTTCGCGCTCGACATGGACGATGTTCGGGGCGACGAGCAGCAGCCGTCCGGCGCTGTGTTCGCCCGCGGGGAGATCGCGGGTGGCGGGGGCGAAGGTCTCGTACTGGCCGAGCACCCGGGAGGCCATGAACGACAGCAGCATGCCCAGCTCCACGCCGGTCACCTTGCCGCCGACCGCGCCGAGCACGGCACCGCCGGGGGTGTTCGAGCGGCGCTCCAGCATCTTTTCGAACAGGGGCTTGAGCAGCTCGCGGAACCCGGCGACGTTCGCCTTCACCCAGCCGGCCCGGTCGACGACCAGGACGGGGGTGTCCGGGGGTTCATGGCCGTCCGGGACCATCCGCGTGTATCCGCGTACATGTTCCTCGGAGGCCTTGGCATGCCTGCGCAGCTCGGCGACGATCGCGCGGGCCTCGTCCCGGGTCACCTCGGGCCCGGGCCGTACCAGGCGGGTCGCGGTCGCCACCGCGAGATTCCAGTCGACCATCTCGGCACCACCGATGCTCGTCATGTGTCAACCGTACGTGGTCGGCCCGCGGAGCGGTGAGGTGTCAGGGACCCGGATCTTCCGTCGCACCGTCCCCTAAGGGCTCGTCGGCACCCGGGAATCAGGCCCGGAACCGGGCGGGACGGGGGCCCCGGCGCCGGTTGGGCCGTCGGAGGGCCGGGCGGAGTACGCGGACGGGGCTACGAGAGGGCATTACGGGAGGGCGTGCGGCGGGGCGTGCGGGACGGGCACGCGGCGGCGGTACGAGGAGGGGCGCGCGGGTTCTGTGGACACCCCTTAGCCGATCAGGGCGGCCGAGAGCCGGTCCAGAGCCGTCTGCGCTTCCCCGGGGGCCGTGGTCGAACCCGCCATGAACGCGAAGGCCAGCAGCCGGCCCCGGTCGTCGACGACGGTGCCGGCCAGGGTGTTCACCCCGGTGAGCGTGCCCGTCTTGGCGCGAACGAGTCCGGCCGCGGGGGCGGCGTCCGCGTACCGGCTCCGGAGCGTGCCGGTGAACCGGGCGATGGGCAGCCCCGTCAGAACGGACCGCAGCTCGGGGTGGTCCGGGTCGGCCGCGCGCGCCAGCAGCGCGGTGAGCAGCGCGGCGCTGGCCCGGTCCTTGCGGTCCAGGCCGCTGCCGTCGGCGAAGCGGGCCCCGGTGAGCGGCAGGCCCAGCTTGCCGAGCTGGACGCGGACCGCCCGGTCCCCGCCGTCGAAGCTGGCGGGCATGCCCAGGGCGATCGCGGTCTGCCGGGCGAGGGCCTCCGCGGTGTCGTTGTCGCTCTCGGTCAGGGTGCGTTCGACCAGGGCGGAGAGCGGCTGGGAGTGGGTGCGCGCGAGGGGCTTGGAGTCCTTGGGGGCCCTGCCCTCGGTGGGGGCCGCGGTCGTACGGATGCCCCGCTCGCGCAGCAGCTCCGCGAATTCGCGGGCGGCGGCGCCCGCGGGATCGCCGCCGCGGAGCGCGGGTCCGCGGGTGGAGCCGTCGAGGCGGGCCTGCCGGGTCATCAGCGCGGTGACGGGGGCGATGTTGTCGTTGGGGCCGATGGGGTGCAGCTTGGGGCCCGAGTAGAGGGAGATGTCGTAGCGGAGCTCGGCCTTGGCGACCCCGCGGTCGCGCAGCGCGCGGGCGGTGTCGTCGGCGAGCGCGCTCAATCCGGTCCGGTCGAGGGTGGAGTCCCCGCCGCCGACGAGGGTGAGCCGTGTGGCGTCGGGCGAGGCCCTGACCGTGGTGGCGATGCGGTGGTCGGGGCCGAGGGCGGAGAGCGCGGCCACCGTGGTCGCGATCTTGACGGTGGAGGCGGGGGTCATCGGGGTGTCCGCGGCCCTTCCGTACAGCGGTTTGCCGGTGGCGGCGTCGACGACCGAGGCGCTGCGCAGCCGGCCGAGGTCCTGGTCGTCGAGCAGCGGCCCGAGCCGCTCCCTGAGGTCCTCGGACAGTTCCGCGGGCTCGGCGGCCGGGGCGGTGAGCGCGGAGAGCACCCCGGGAGCGCTGGGGGCGGGTGCGGGCGTACGGGGGGCGGGCGTTTCGTGATGTGCGCCACCCGTGCGGCTGTGCGCCGCCGCCCATGCCCGCTCGGACCTGCGCTGACCGGATTCCCAGGGGCCGGCCGTGGCCACGGCGACGGCCGCGAGGGCCAGGCCGACAACGGCGGAACCCGCCGTGAGCTGCCACACTTTCGGCTCAAGCACGGCCGACCAGCCCCTTTCGCGATCACACTGCTGCGTGGGGGACACTTAATCACTGCGCCTTGCCACGAGCATGGCACCCCGGCCCAGCGGCGGCCCCTCAGTCCGCCGGTCCGGGGGCCCTCCTCCGCGAAGACGCAGCACTCAGCAGTATGACCGGACAGATGTGTTGATCATGGAGGAGCCACCCGTGGAGTTCGACGTCACCATCGAGATCCCTAAGGGTTCGCGGAACAAGTACGAGGTGGACCACGAGACCGGCCGGATCCGCCTCGACCGGCGTCTCTTCACCTCGACCAGCTACCCGGCCGACTACGGCTTCGTCGAGAACACCCTCGGCGAGGACGGCGACCCGCTGGACGCGCTGGTCATCCTGGACGAACCGACCTTCCCGGGCTGCCTGATCAAGTGCCGCGCCATCGGCATGTTCCGGATGACGGACGAGGCGGGCGGCGACGACAAGCTGCTGTGCGTCCCGGCCTCGGACCCCCGGGTGGAGCACCTGCGTGACATCCACCATGTCTCGGAGTTCGACCGGCTGGAGATCCAGCACTTCTTCGAGGTCTACAAGGACCTGGAGCCCGGCAAGTCCGTCGAGGGCGCCGAGTGGGTGGGGCGTGCCGAGGCGGAGGCCGAGATCGAGGCCTCGTACAAGCGACTTGAGGCGCAGGGCGGCGCGCACTGACGGCGCACTTCTGACCGCGCACTCCTCCGGATGACCGGCCGGACGGCCGGGGCGGACGACGGGCGGCGCACCTCTTCGTGAGGTGCGCCGCCCGTCCGTGTGCGGGGGTGCTGGGCTCCCGGGTCCGCCGACGCGGGTGTGGCCTCTCATGTCCGTGCTCATACTGGGCAGACGCGGGACTGCGGAACACGCGGACGAGCAACGGACGAGCGGACGAGCACGGCAAGGGCGCGTGCATCGCAGAGGCGTGCACCACAAGGGCGACAGGGAGCGGGGGGCGTGAGGGCGTGACGGCGAGGACAGTGGCGGCCGAGCCGGACGGCCCCGACGAGCGCAAGCCCCAGTCGGACGAGGCGCACAGTGCCTTCACTCCGCCGCACGGGATGGAACGGCTGGCGCTGACCGGCGGCGACCGTCCCGGATCGGGGTTCGTGCTGCCCGAGGCGTGGGCCAAGGGGGCTCCCTGGCAGGACCGGATGCGCACCCTGCTGCGGATGCCGGCCGGCGAACGGCCCGTACCGGAGCCGGTGCAGCGGCACGACGACAACGGGCCCGCGGTGCCCCGGGTGCTGGACCTGACGCTCCGTATCGGTGAACTGCTGCTGGCGGGCGGCGAGGGCGCGGAGGATGTCGAGGCCGCGATGTTCGCGGTGAGCCGCGCGTACGGACTCGACCGCTGTGAGCCGAACGTCACCTTCACCCTGCTGTCGATCTCCCATCAGCCGTCGCTGGTGGAGGATCCGGTGACGGCCAGCAGGACGGTACGGAGGCGGGGCACCGACTACACGCGGCTGTCCGCCGTCTTCACGCTCATCGACGACATCACCACCGCGAACACGGATGTCACGCTGGAGGAGGCGTACCGGCGGCTGGCGGAGATCCGGCGCAACCGGCATCCGTACCCCGGGTGGGTGCTGACGGTGGCGAGCGGGGTGCTGGCGGGCTCCGCCTCGGTGCTGGTCGGCGGCGGGTTCCTGGTGTTCGTGGCGGCGGCGTTCGGCGCGATGCTCGGGGACCGGCTGGCCTGGCTGTGCGCGGGGCGCGGGCTGCCGGAGTTCTACCAGTTCGTGGTGGCCGCGATGCCGCCCGCGGCGATGGGGGTGGCGCTGACGCTGGTGGGCTCGGCGGCGCAGTGGGAGGTACGGCCCTCGGCGGTGATCACCGGCGGTCTGTTCGCGCTGCTGCCGGGGCGCGCGCTGGTCGCGGGGGTGCAGGACGGGCTGACCGGCTACTACATCACCGCGTCGGCGCGGCTGCTGGAGGTCATGTACTTCTTCATCGCGATCATCATCGGTGTGCTGACCGTGCTCTATCTGGGGGTACAGCTCGACGCGCAGCTCAACCCGGACGCCGCGCCGCACACCGCGGAGCGTCCGGTGGTGCAGATACTCGCGGCCGTGGTGCTGAGCTTCACCTTCGCGATCCTGCTCCAGCAGGAACGTTCCACGGTGCTGATGGTGTCGCTCAACGGCGGGATCGCCTGGGTCGTCTACGCGGCGATGCACGATACGGGCGGGATCTCGCCGGTGGCCGCGACGGCGGTGGCGGCCGGTCTGGTGGGGCTGTTCGGGCAGCTCTTCTCGCGCTACCAGTTCGCCTCGGCGCTGCCCTATGTCACGGCGGCGATCGGGCCGCTGCTGCCGGGCTCGGCGACCTACTTCGGGCTGCTGGGGATCGCGCAGAACAATCCGGACCGCGGGCTGGCCTCGCTGTCCAAGGCGGCGGCGCTGGCCCTGGCGATCGCGATCGGGGTGAATCTCGGGGGCGAAATCTCCCGGCTGTTCCTCACCGTGCCGGGAGCGGGCCGGGCGTCGAGCCGCCGCGCGGCCAAGCGGACGCGCGGCTTCTAGACGGCTTCCTGTCCGTCGGAGACGGCTTCCGGACCGTACGGCTGCCGGCGGAGACGGCTTCCGCGCCGTCCGGCTCGGTCAGCGCTTGGCGTGCCGGCCGCGCTGGCCGCCGGCGCCCGGGCCGTCCGGCTGCGCCGTACCAGGGTCCTCGCCGGCCGTGAGCGCGGCCTTCTTGGACTTGGAGCGGGCCCGCAGGAACTCGATCACGATCGGCAGCACCGAGATCAGCACGATCAGGATCAGGATCATCTCGATGTTCTTGTGAACGAACTCGATCTTGCCGAGCGCCGCTCCCAGCAGGGTGACCCCCGCGCCCCAGAGCGCGCCGCCGAGGATGTTGAAGATGATGAACGAGCGGTAGTTCATCCGGCTCACACCGGCGATGATCGGCGTGAAGGTCCGTACGACGGGCACGAAGCGGGCCAGCACCAGGGACTTGGGGCCGTACTTCTCGAAGAACTCGTGCGCCTTCTCGACGTTCTCCTGCTTGAAGAGCCTGGAGTCCGGGCGTTTGAAGAGCGCGGGTCCGACCTTGCGGCCGAAGAGATAGCCGACCTGGTCACCGATGATCGCCGCGAGTACCACCAGGAGACAGACGAGCCAGAGCGGGTGGTCGAGCGTGCCGGCCGTCACCAGCAGGCCGGTGGTGAAGAGCAGCGAGTCGCCGGGCAGGAAGAACCCGATCAGAAGGCCGGACTCGGCGAACACGATGACCAGGACACCGATGAGTCCGAAGGTCCCGATCAGATAGTCCGGGTCCAGCCAGCTTGGTCCGAGCGCAAGGGGGGTCACGGGTTCCGGACTCCTGTGTTGTGTCGATAGTCGGTCGATCGTCAATTCGGCGTGGTCGGCCGCGCACAAGCTATCAACGCCCGCCTGCTCCTCCAGGTTCCACCCGGCCCTGCGGACATGCACCACGGATGCACCACAGCACCATTTCGGGCATAAATGAAGAAAGCTGAACGGAAAAAGGCCGGTCCCGAACAGATCAGGCCGCGCCGACGCCCCCGAGGAGAACCGCCGATGCCACTCCACCGAGGCGCGGACCTGACCGGCATGCCCGAGGCCGAGCGTGCCGAACGGCAGCGGCTGTCGATCAACCCCTTCTACGGGGAGGCCGACCCGATCAGCGGAATGACCTCGGCCCCGCCCGTCCACCGGCTGCCCGACGGGCCGATCCCGCCCGCCGTCGCGTACCAGCTCGTCCATGACGAGCTGATGCTGGACGGCAATTCGCGGCTCAACCTCGCCACCTTCGTCTCCACCTGGATGGAGCCGCAGGCCACGACCCTGCTGTCGGAGTGCCGGGACAAGAACATGATCGACAAGGACGAGTACCCGCGCACGGCCGAACTGGAGCGGCGCTGTGTGGCGATGCTCGCCGACCTCTGGAACGCGCCGGACCCCGCGGCGGCCGTCGGCTGTTCGACGACCGGGTCCAGCGAGGCGTGCATGCTCGCCGGAATCGCGCTCAAGCGCCGCTGGACCAAGCGCAACGCGGGCCGCTACCCGGCGACCGCCCGGCCCAATCTGGTGATGGGCATCAATGTGCAGGTCTGCTGGGACAAGTTCTGCAATTTCTGGGAGGTCGAACCGCGCCAGGTGCCCATGGACGGCGAGCGCTTCCACCTCGACCCGCGGGCCGCCGCCGATCTCTGCGACGAGAACACCATCGGGGTGGTGGCCGTACTGGGCTCCACCTTCGACGGCTCGTACGAACCGGTCGGCGAGGTGTGCGCGGCGCTGGACGCCCTCCAGGAACGTACGGGCCTCGACATCCCCGTCCATGTCGACGGGGCGTCGGGGGCCATGATCGCGCCGTTCCTCGACGAGGAGCTGGTCTGGGACTTCCGGCTGCCGCGCGTCTCCTCCATCAACACCTCCGGGCACAAGTACGGGCTCGTGTACCCGGGTGTCGGATGGGCGCTGTGGCGCTCGGCCGCCGAACTGCCCGAGGATCTCGTCTTCCGCGTGAACTATCTGGGCGGCGACATGCCCACCTTCGCCCTGAACTTCTCGCGCCCCGGCGCCCAAGTGGTCGCGCAGTACTACACGTTCCTGCGGCTGGGCCGTGACGGCTACCGCGCGGTCCAGCAGACGGCACGGGACATCGCCACCAAACTGGCCGGGGAGATCGAGGGCCTCGGCGGCTTCCGGCTGCTCACGCGCGGCGACCAACTGCCCGTGTTCGCGTTCACCACCGCGCCCGGCAACGAGAACTTCGATGTCTACGACGTCTCGGCCCGGCTGCGCCAGCACGGCTGGCTCGTGCCCGCGTACGCCTTCCCGGCCAACCGGCAGGATCTGTGCGTGCTGCGGATCGTCTGCCGCAACGGCTTCTCGGCCGATCTCGCCGCACTGCTGATGGACGATCTGGACCAGATCCTCCCCGCGCTCCGCGCCCAGCCGCATCCGTCGGTGCGGGACAAGTCGCTGGCCACGGCCTTCCACCACTGAGCGCACGGGGCTGTACGGAGGCCGTGGCGGGCGGTGGGCCGTCTCGCGCGGCCCACCGCCCCCACGTGTACGTACGGCTCCTCAGCGGCTGAGCCGGGCGAACCTCCGCACCGCCAGCGGGAAGAACACCGCGAGCAGGGCCACCGGCCAGAGCACCGCCAGCAGTCCGGCGTGCTCCGCGGCCCACGAGCCGCCCGCCGCGGCCGGGTTGCCGAAGAGGTCGCGTACGGCGGTGGCCGTGGCCGACATCGGGTTCCATTCCACGACCGCGCCCAGCCAGCCCGGCATGGACTCGGGTGTCGCGAACGCGTTGGAGAGGAAACCGATCGGCCAGACCAGGATCTGCACCGCCTGCACCATCTCGGGGCGGCCCGCCACCATCGCGAGCTGGATGCCGAGCCAGAGCATCGCGAACCGGAACAGGAGCAGCAGCCCGACGGCGGCGAGGAAGGACGCGCTCCCTTCGTGCCAGCGCCAGCCGAGGGCGCTTCCGACGCCGATCATCACGCACAGGCCGAGCACGGACTGGAGCATGTCGGCGACGCTCCGGCCCACCAGGACCGCGGAAGGCGCCATGGGCATCGAGCGGAACCGGTCCACCACGCCCTTGTTGAGGTCCTGTGTGACGGCGAGCATCGTGGACTCGATTCCGAATGCCATCGTCAGCGCGAGCATGCCGGGGACGAGGAACTCGACGTACTCCCCCTGGATCCCCCGGCCGCCGCCGATCAGATAGCCGAACATCAGCAGGAGCATCACCGGGAAGACCAGTCCGACGACGACCTGGACGGGCTGCCGTGCCCAGCGGGCGAGTTCGCGGCGGGTCATGGTCCAGGAGTCGGCGAGGGCCCAGCGGAGCCTGCTGCCGGCGGTTTCGGCGGGCACGGGTGCCGGGGCGTGCAGGGCCGTCATGCCCGTACCTCCCGTTCCTGCCGCTGCTCCTGCTGCTCTGCCTGCTGCTCCTGCTGTTTCTCGTGCCGCTGGTCATGACCCTGGGTGCTGTCCCCGCCCGTCAGCCGGAGGAAGACCTCGTCCAGCGTGGGCCGCCGCAGCGCCATGTCCTCCGCCTCGATCCCCTCCTCGTGCAGAGCCCGCACGGTCTCCGTCAGCGCCGCCATCCGGTCGGTCACGGGCGCGCTGATCAGCCGCCGGTCCACATCCGTACTGACCGCGTACGTGCCCGCCGTACGCGCCAGGGCCCGCGCACCGTCCGCGAGCCGGTCCGCGTCGCGCAGGACGACATCGATCCGGTCGCCTCCGGTCCTGGCCTTGAGCTCGTCCGCGGTGCCCCCGGCGATGACCCGGCCGCCGTCCACGACCGAGATGCGGTCGGCCAGTTGGTCGGCCTCCTCCAGATACTGCGTGGTCAGCAGTACGGTCGTACCGCCGCCGACCAATGAGCGCACCGCGCTCCACACCTCCGCCCGTCCGCGCGGATCGAGCCCGGTCGTCGGCTCGTCCAGGAAGAGCACCGCCGGGCCGGTGATCAGGGACGCGGCCAGATCGAGCCTGCGCCGCATGCCGCCGCTGTACTGCTTGACGGGCTTGCGGCCGGTGTCCAGGAGGCCGAACCGTTCCAGCAGGGTGTCGGCCCGCTCCCCCGCGCGCCGGGCGCCGAGGTGGTGGAGCCGTCCGAACATCTCCAGGTTCTGCCGGCCGCTCAGATCCTCGTCGAGCGCCGCGTGCTGGCCCAGCAGCCCGATCCTGCGCCGTACCCCACGGCCCTCGGTCCGTACGTCCAGGCCTGCCACCCGCACCTGCCCCTCGTCGGGGCGGAGCAGCGTGGTCAGCACCCTCACGGCGGTGGTCTTGCCCGCGCCGTTCGGGCCGAGCAGACCATGGACCGTGCCACGGGCCACCGTCAGATCGAACCCGTCCAGGGCCCGCTTCTCTCCGTACCGCTTGTGCACGCCGGCCGCAACGATCACGTCGGTCGCTTCGGCCACGTCGGTCACTTCGGTCACGTCCTCGCCTCCCCGCTTCCTGCCATTTCCGCACCCCTATGCAGTAATCAAACTTGACTACCGGCTCGCGAAGAGTAGTCCCCACCCCTGGATTGGTCAAACTTGATTAGTACGTGTCGCCCTCGTCGGGAATCCCCGTCGCGTACGGGTTCTCCTCGCCGTCGCCGAGCACGCCCACCCACGGTTCGCCCTCGCCCGCGAAGGTGTAGGCGCCGCCCTCGATGCGCTTGATCAGACCGCGCGTCCACTCGGCGCCGGTGTCCGCCGAATGCACCCAGAGGTTCATGATCTCGCCGATGTGCCCGAGCTGTTCCGGACCGTCCTCGGGTACGTAGTGCTCGGTCACGGCGGACCGCCAGGCCTCTATCCCGGCCACGCGTTCCTTGAGCAGTTCAACGACCTCGGCACGCGGCAGATCGACGATGGAGCCGAGCCCGGCGGACAGTACGTCCATCTTCTGGTCGTATGTGGTGAGCGATTCACGCAGCAGCCGGAAGTACTCCTCGCGGCCCGCGTCCGTGATCTCGTACTCGGTCCTCGGCGGTCCGCCCGCCGTGCTCGGCGCCACCTCGTGCGCCAGCAGCAGGCCCTGCTTCGCCATCTGCTTGAGCGCGTGGTAAATCGAGCCGGGCTTGGCGGTGGACCACTCGTGGGCGCCCCAGTACTCCAGGTCGTTGCGCACCTGATAGCCATGGGCCCGGCCGTGCTGACGGACCGCGAAGAGCACGAGCAAACGGATCGCTGACATGGCTCCAGGTTATGGCCCCGGCGGACGGCACCGTGGCCGGTGCCCGCGCGGGGCCCGTCCCGCCGCCGGCCCGCCGGAGCAGGGGCTCGGAGCAGGGCTCAGAGCGGGAATTCCGTACGGCCGTGCTGCACCGAGATCCACTTCTGCGTGGTGAACGCCTCGACCGTGGAGTCCCCGTTGAGCCGGCCGAGACCCGAGAACTTCTCCCCGCCGAACGCCACCATCGGCTCGTCCTGCACCGTCGAGTCGTTGACGTGCATCATGCCGGTGACGATCCGCTTGGCGAAGGCCACGCCGCGCTCGACGTTCGAGGTGTGCACCGCCCCGCTCAGTCCGTACGGGGTGTTGTTGGCGAGCCGTACCGCCTCTTCCTCCCCGTCGAACGGCAGCAGCACCACCACGGGTCCGAATATCTCCTGCTGCATCAGCGGCGAGTCCTCGGCCAGCCCCGCCAGCACCGTCGGCTCCACGAGATTGCCGCGCGTCCGCCCCCGTACCAGCGCCGTGGCGCCCTCCGCGAGCGCCTGGTCCACCAGGGCCGTCAGCGCGTCCGCCTGGAAGGTGTTGATGACCGGGCCGATCTGGGTGTCCGGGTCGCGCGGGTCGCCGGTCCTGAGCGCCGTCACCTTCGCGATGAACTTCTCGGTGAACTCCCGCTCGATGCTGCTGTCCACCAGGATGCGGTTGGCGGCCATACAGACCTGCCCCTGGTAGATGAACCGGCTGGCGACGGCCGCGTCCACCGCGTAGTCGAGCCCCGCCTCGTCGAGATCGTCCAGGACCACCAGCGCGCTGTTGCCGCTCAGTTCGAGGATGGCCCGCTTGAAGTTGCTGCCCGCGACGGCGCCCACATGGCGGCCGACGCGGTCGGAGCCCGCGAAGGAGATCACCTTCGGGACGGGGTGCTCGATCAGCGCGTCACCGACCTCGGCGATGTCCGTCACCAGCACATTGAGCAGTCCGGCCGGCAGCTCCGCGTCCTCGAACAGCTTGGCTATGAGCCCGCCGCCGACCACCGGCGCGTTCTGGTTGGGCTTGATCACCACTGCGTTGCCGAGCGCCAGCGCCGGCGCCACCGACTTGATCGTCACCAGGAAGGGGTAGTTGAAGGGGCTGATCACCCCGATGACCCCCACCGGCAGCCGGTAGACCCGGTTCTCCCGGCCGTCGACCGGGGACGGCAGGATCCGGCCCTCCGGGCGCAGGGCGAGCTGGATGGCCTCGCGGAGGAACTCCTGCGCGCTGCGCACCTCGTACTCCGCCTTGACGCGCGTGCCGCCCAGCTCGTCGATGATCGCCTCGACGATGTCGCCCTTGCGCTCCTCGACCAGTCTGAGCACCCGCTCGAAGACCAGCCTGCGGGCGTACGGATTGGTCTCGGCCCAGTCGCGCTGCGCGCGTTCGGCGGCGCGGTAGGCCTCGTCGACCTCACCGACGGTGGCGATCGTGATGGCTGCGAGCTTCTCCCCGTTGTACGGGTTGAAGTCGATGATGTCCCACGAGCCGCTGCCGGTCCGCCACTCGCCGTCGATGTACTGGTGGGCCAGATCGGTGAAGTAGGACATGCGATCCCTTACTGCAGGTGCAAACTCCTGATGTGAGGTCATCGTACTGATGTCTCAGATCACTTGGAGCAGCTCGCGGAGGACATCCCGGCTCTCCTCGGGCCCCGGGCTGTCGACCTGTAGCCGCCCCATCACCCGTTCGTACTGAGCGACCTCCTCGCTCTTGTCGAGATAGAGCGCACTGGTGAGCTGTTCCAGGAATACGACGTCGGAAAGGTCCGACTCCGGGAAGCTCAGCATGGTGAACGCGCCGCTCTCGCCCGCATGTCCGCCGAAGCTGAACGGCATCACCTGGAGCGTGATGTTCGGCTGCTCGGAGATCTCGATGAGATGTTTCAACTGGCCCTGCATCACCGAGCGGTCGCCGTACGGACGGCGCAGCGCGGCCTCGTCAAGAATGGCGTGGAAGCGCGGTGCCCGCTCGGACACCAGAACCTTCTGCCGCTCCAGCCTGAGAGCCACGCGGCGGTCGACCTCACCGCGCGGCGCGTCCGGCTGGCCGCGGGTGACGACAGCGTGCGCGTACGCCTCGGTCTGCAGCAGACCGTGCACGAACTGCACCTCGTAGATACGGATCAGTGAGGCGGCGCCCTCCAGACCGATGTACGTCTGGAACCAACCGGGCAGCACATCACCGAAGCTGTGCCACCAACCCGCGACATTCGCCTCTCTGGCGAGGCCGAGGAGGGCAGAGCGTTCGCCCTCGTCAGCGACACCGTAGAGGGTCAGCAGGTCCTCGATGTCTCTGGCCTTGAAGCTCACCCGTCCCAACTCCATACGGCTGATCTTGGACTCGGAAGCGCGGATCGAGTAGCCGGCGGCTTCACGTGTGATGCCGCGCGTCTCGCGCAGCCGCCTGAGCTGTGAGCCAAGCAGGATGCGCCGCACCACGGAACCGCCCGATTCGGCTGCGGTCACGTCTCCAACCCTCCCCATCGCATGTTGTTCTGCCTGGAGCACCCCCGGACCCCAAGTGCCGGATTCTGCCATCAAAACGCTTCAGCCCGTACTCATTCGATTACGGAAATAAGAAGCCTTTGCGTAGCGACCAAAACTGGTCACGAGGAGAAATGTGCCAGAACCGGTACGGTCGTGGTCAAGTCCGGCGCGTGCACGTGCATCTGCCCTTGCATCTGCCCTACGCATTGGGAACCATGGTCCTCGCGCACCTGCGTGCTCGTTCGTGATTGACGTGATGTGACTCTGGACCACCGCAGTATCGCTACGGCCGCGAATCCCGGGAGTGCCTCGCATGGGGATGAATGGATCGACCATGCTCGAGCCGTTAAGGCAGGGGCTTCCCCCGATCGATCCCGCGGGCGCCGCGGGGTCCGCGTCGTGTGCGCTGCCGGCCCGCTATGAAGCGGTGCGCGGGGCCCGGCAGTTCACCCGGACGACACTCAGCCGCTGGGAGCTGGACGACCGCTTCGACGATGTCGCCCTGGTCGTCTCCGAGCTGGTCACCAACGCCCTGCGCCATGCCCTGCCCGCGGACACGCCGCGGGAGCCGCAGGACCCGCCCGTACGCCTGCACCTGATGCGGTGGACGTCGCGGCTCGTGTGCGCGGTACGGGACCCCAGTCACTCGGGGCCGGCGGCGCGCGAGGCCGGCGAGGACGGCGCGGCGGAGTCGGGGCGGGGACTGTTCCTGGTGGAGTCGTTCAGCGACACCTGGGGCTGGCATCCACTGGCGGGGTCGCTGCACGGCAAGGTCGTCTGGGCGCTGTTCCAGTTGCGGACCGACTGAAGTCGACCAGGACCCACCGCTCTGGGCGCGGTCACTCAGGCGAGTGGCTGAAATCTAACTGTTGAGACGGCGGCGGTACGGGCTTCAGGACCCGGGACACGCCTCTGCGGCGACGCCGGTTGCCGGGCGTGGCGCCTGCCGGAACGTTCCGGCAGGCGCTCAGGCGCCCGTCGCCAAGTGATCGAACTCCCCGTCCTTGACACCCAGTAGCAGTGCCTCTATTTCGGCGGGCGTGTAAACCAGAGCGGGACCGTCGGGGAAGCGTGAGTTACGTACCGCCACTTCCCCGCCAGGCAGCTTCGCGAACTCCACACAGGACCCCTGCGAGTTGCTGTGCATGCTCTTCTGCCAGACGACTCCGTGAAGCTCTGTGGCCGTTATGCCGTTGTACACGTGGTGCACAGGTCGCTCCCCGAGTTTCAAGGTGCAGTAGTCAACTGTCTCGGATCATAGCTGTGTTTCATGTGCTGATGCATGAGCAAATGCACGTGCACGCGGGGTGGTCCTTTGATTACAGACGCCGCACCGAGGCGGCCGTCCGGAGCGAATCCCTCGTGCTCTAGGAACAGACGCGTTTCATGCCCATTCGGATCCCAATTCCGGCCATGGTCTATGGGTTTGAGACCGGTATGAGACCGGTTCAACACAATGGGGCCCCTCCTGACCTGCTCAGGAGGGGCCCGCGGGGTTCAGCGCGCCGCCCGGCCGTACAGCGGCGGCGCCAATTCCGGGGCGTTCTTGACCGCCCGCGCCGGCGCACGCTGTTGCCGGGCCGTCACCCTCGTCGCACGGAGGCTCCGAATCCGCCCGCGGCCGGAGATGAATTCCGCGACAGATCCGTGTCCTTGTAGTCGATATAGGGCACGCAAGTGCTCCTGGTAGCTTGGCGCGGTCCGGTATCCGGTACCCGACAAGGGGGACTTGAACGTGCAGAAACTCGTACGAACCAGCGCCGCCACGGCCGGCCTCGTCGCCGCACTCGCCTTCGCGCTCACAGGCTGCGGCGGTGACGGCGCGGACGGCGACTCGGGGAAGGACAGCAGCAGTTCGGGGACGCCGAGTGCGACGGCGTCCGGCTCGGGTTCCAGTTCGGGCTCCGATTCGAATTCCGGCTCCGGTTCCGGCTCCGGCGGGGACGCCGGCGGCGGTGTCGAGGGCACCTGGGCCGGACTGACCGACGGCAAGGCGGTCGCGCTGTCCGTCAAGGCGGGGAAGGTCGCGCTCGTCGCCGACAACCATGTGTGCCAGGGGTCGGTGGAGGACATGGGCGAGCCGATGCTCTCCCTCACCTGCGCCGACGGGAACACCGACCGCACCATGGGGTCGATCGAGTCCAACGACGGCAAGACGCTGGTGATTTCGTGGGGCAAGGGCACGAAGGACACACTGACGAAGACCGAGACCGGGGTGTTCCCCGAGGGCCTGCCGACGGATCTGCCCACGGCTGTGCCGACGCCGTAGCGCGGGGGCGGTGTGTCCTCGGTCGCCGGACGGGCCGGTCCTGAGCGGAACCGTCCGACGGCCGTGGGCAGCGGCGGCCGTGAGCAACGGCAACAGAGGACAGCAGCCGAGGACGGCGGCCGTGGGCAGCGGCGGCTGTGGGTAACAGCGACACAGGACAGCGGCAGAGGGCGGCGCTTGGGGGTCGCTTGGAGGGGGGACCGTCAGTGCGGCACGCGTGCCGCGTCCGCCGCCGAGGTCCCGTGGTGCCAGCCCTCCGCGTCCGTCACTCCGCGGACGCGGGTCGCCACCGTCTCCGGGAACATCCGGTCCGTACGGTCGGCCACCGCCACATCCCGCGCCGCGAGCACGGGCAGCAGCCCGCCACCCTGCCCGCCATCCCCGTCCCCGTCCCCCTCGCCGCTCGCGCTCGCCTCCCGCGTCGTACGCTCCGTGGCCTCCGCCAGCCGCTCGCCGATGCGGTGGGCGTACGCCATCAGGAACGACTGCCGGAACGTCTTCGTCCGCTTGCGACCGCCCGCACGCTGGGCGGCCTCGGCACGGGTCATCGCGGACGTCCCCTGGAGCAGCAGCGAGGTGTGGAGCAGTTCGACGGCCTCCAGATCGGGTTCGAAGCCGACGACCGTCGAGAAGCCGTACGCGCTGTTCCAGACGGCGCGGCAGCGGTTCGCGGAGGCGACGGCGTCGAGCAGGATCGCCTTCGCGGTCTCGTACGGGGCGTCCACCCCGATCCGGCAGGCGCCCGGCACGTCGCCCCGTTGCGTACGGTCGGCGAGCAGGGCCTCGTCGATGCTGTGCCGGGCCATCAGCTCCTGCGCCTTGGCGGTGAGGGCCTCCGCCTCCTGCGGATAGCCGGTCGCCTCGGCCTTGGCGAGCAGTGCCCGGATCCGGGTGAGCATGCGCGGCTCGCCCTCGGCGGGAGGCAGATGGACGGGCGTACCGGGCACCGGACCCACCGGCTCGATCGCGGGCAGCCGGACGAGCTGCACGTACAGCTCCAGTACGGCGGTGGCGTACGAGAAGCGGTCGGTCCTGCGGGACCACGAGCCGCCCTCGTCGTCCGGACCGGCGGACTCCGCGAGGTCCGCCAGTTGCGCGGTCCAACGGGGTGGCAGCCGCTCGTACCGTTGCACCTCAGCGGTTATCAGCTCGGCGAGCAGCCGCAGATGCGGGGCGTCCAGATCGCGGCGAACCAGCCGTACGAGATCGGCGGGCTGCCAGCCGCGCTCCCAGGCGAGCCGTACGAACCCCTCACCGCGCAGGCGCAGTTCGGCGTCGGCCGCGGGGTCGGCGGCGAGCAGGGAGGCGCCGGAGTCGATGCCCCGGCTGCGCTCTCCGTCCGGCGCGGAGAGCACGGTGTGCAGGGCGCGCTCGACGGTTCGGGCACCCGCGGCGGTGGCATCCGTGTCACTCATGGACCCGATGATCCCAGGTCCGGCGGGAGCGACGGCGGGACGGGCGGTTTCCGGGACGGACCGATCCCGGAAGGGAAGGGGCGGTTCTTGGGGTGGGCGGGTCTGTCCACAGGCTGTGGATATCCGGGCGCTGTGCGTGGCGGGGCGACTACCGTTGCTGTCTCCAACACCTGATCCGACAGCGCCTGGTCCGACGGTCCGGCGCGGGGAAGGACTTCCATGGGCGAGAACAAGCGCCGCATGCTGGCCGGGGAGTGGTATCTCCCGGACGACGAGGAGCTGGGCGCGGACACCGAGCGCCGGTTCGCGCTCTGCGCGGCGTACAACGCCAATGGCGGGGCCCCGGCGGGCGAGCGTGCCAAGATCCTCGCGGAGCTGCTGGGTTCGGTGGGCGAGGGCGTGCGCATCCGGCCGCCGTTCCAGTGCGACTTCGGCCGTTACATCAGCATCGGCGACCGTACGTTCGTCAACTTCAACGCGGTCTTCCTGGATTGCGCGCCGATCACCATCGGCTCCGACGTCCAGATAGGCCCGAATGTGCAGTTGCTGACCCCGATCCATGAACTCGCCACGGAACGCCGCCGGGCGGGCTGGGAGCGGGCCGCTCCGGTGACCATCGGCGACAACGTCTGGCTGGGCGGTGGGGTGATCGTCTGCCCGGGGGTGACGATCGGCGAGAACACCGTGGTGGGCGCGGGAGCGGTGGTGACGAAGGACCTTCCGGCGGGCGTGCTGGCGGTGGGGAATCCGGCGCGGGTGATCCGGACGCTGGAGATATGACTCTGCAGATATGAGAAGGAAGGCCCCGGGGGAGCAGAGCCCCGAGAGGCGGGTCCAGTGACGGGTCGCCGGCACGGGGCGTGCCGGCAGACACGGCCTAGCGGCCGATGAACTCGCACCACACCACCTTTCCCCGCACCGGGCCCGCGTGGTCGCCCCAGTCCGCCGCCAGGGCGGTGACCAGCAGCAGACCGCGGCCTTCCTCGGGGTCCGCCATGTCCGTACCGGCCGGACCGGTGCCGATGGGCCATCGCGGGGGCGTACGGGACGGATCCGCGACCTCGACACGGAGCCGGTTCCGCAAGCGGAAGTCCGCGCGGAAGTCGGCGCGAAAGTCCGTGCGCATGTCCGTGTGGTCTTCGGTGCGGTCCTCCGTGCGCAGGATGCTGAGTGAGACCGGCCCCCGGGTGCAGCCGCAGAGGCAGACACCGTGTCGTACGGCGTTGGTCACCAGCTCACTGACCACCAGCTCGACGGTGGCGCTCAGTTCGGCGTCCACCCGGCGCAGCGCGAGCACCTCACGGGCGTGCCTGCGCGCCCTGGGGGCCGCTTCCGGCTTGTGGGGAAGCGGGATTCGGGTCAGGGGCAGCCAGGATCGGCCGGGGTCGTAGACGTCGTGCACAAGTCCACTGTCGGTGGGCATCGTTACTCTCTGGAATCAAGAATTACTGAAAGCAACCTATGGTGCATGAGAGGAGTCCGCCGTGCCATGTCACCCGTATCAGCGCCTGCTCCGGCGATTGTCAAGGCGTGATCACCAACTTGCCGCTCGCGTGACCGCTCTCGCTCGCTTCCTGGGCCTTCGCCGCGTCCGCCAGCGGGAAGGTCCCGGCGACCCGGAGGCGCAGTTTCCCCTCCGCCGCCAGCCGGACGTTCTCGGCGAGGGCGGCGCGCTTCCTGCCGGGGGCGGTGACGCCGGAGGAGAAGGCCACTCCGTGGTCGGCCGCTCCGGGGTCGGCGATGGTGATGATCCGGTCCGTGGTGCCGCCGCGCAGTTCGATCGAGTCGGGCAGCGCGCCTCGGCCCGCGGTGTCGAAGACCGCGTCCACGCCCTGGGGCGCGACCGCGCGGACGCGCTCGACCAGTCCTTCGCCGTACGCCACCGGCACCGCCCCCAGCGAGCGGAGGTAGTCGTGATTGGCCGGGGACGCCGTGCCGATCACGGTGGCGCCGCGGGCCACCGCGAGCTGTGCGGCCACGGAGCCGACCGCGCCCGCCGCGCCGTGCAGCAGCAGGGTCTCGCCCCTGCGCAACGCGAGCTGGTCGAGCACCCGGCGGGCCGTCTCGCCCGCGACGGGGATCGCCGCGGCCTCCTCCCAGCCCAGGGAGGGCGGCTTGGGCACCACGGTCTCGGTGAGGGCGTACTGGGCGTAGGCGCCGGTGGCGGTCCACCCCACGACGTCGTCGCCGACCGTCATGTCCGTGACGCCTTCGCCGGTTTCGTCCACGACTCCGGCGAACTCCAGGCCGGGCACGGCGGGCAGCCGGGTGGAGAAGAGCTGTTCCATCCATCCGTGGCGGATCTTCCAGTCCATCGGGTTGACGCCGGCCGCCCGGACGGCCACCCGGACCTCACCGGGGCCGGCGTGCGGTTCGTCGACGTTCTGGGTGTGCAGGACGTCCGGGCCGCCGAACTTCTCGAACACAGCCGCTCGCATGTCGGTCTCCCTTCCGCGCGGGCCACGGTCATGGCCACATTTCCGATACTCCCGGCGTCCGGCCCCACGCGCCTTCCGAGCGGTTCGCGGGGACGCGGGGGACCCGCCGTTGTCAGACCCGGCTGCGAGACTCGGCGTATGACCGGGAGATGGGCCCTGGCCCCCGCGGAGGGCGGTGGCGCGCTGCTGGCTCCGCTGGGCGCGGACGGCCGGGCGGCGGGGCCCGTGCTGCGGGAGCCCGATCTGGTCGCGGCGGTCGGGGCCCGGCTGGCCGACGCCGGGCGATGGGTGTGGCGGTCCAGCGCCGAGGTGTATCCGCGGCTGCTCGCGGCGGGGGTGCGGATCGAGCGGTGCTACGACATCGAGGCCGCGGAGCTGCTGCTGCTCGGCCATGAGGGGCGGCTCGGGGAGCCCCGGTCGGCCGCAGCGGCCTGGGCGCGGCTGCGGAACGCGCCGGTGCCGTCCGATCCGCCGGCGCGCTCGGCGGAGCCGGGCTCGCAGTCCTCGCTCTTCGAGCCGCACGCCGGGGCGGAGATTCCGTTCGAGGCGCTCCTCGATGTGTACGCGGAGCAGCAGCGCCGGCATCTGGCGGCCGAGCATCCGGGCCGGATGCGGCTGCTCACGGCGTCCGAGTCGGCGGGAATGCTGGTCGCCGCAGAGATGCACCACGCGGGGCTGCCCTGGCGGGCGGATGTGCACCGGGAGGTGCTGAACGAGCTGCTGGGCGAGCGGTACGCGGGCGGCGGCGAGCCACGGCGGCTGGCCGAACTGGCCGACGAGGTGTCGGCGGCCTTCGGGCGGCGAGTGCGGCCCGATCTGCCCGCGGATGTGGTGAAGGCCTTCGCCCAGGCCGGTGTCAAGGTGCGGTCGACGCGGCGCTGGGAGTTGGAGAAGATCGGCCATCCGGCGGTGCAGCCGCTGATCGAGTACAAGAAGCTCTACCGGATCTGGACCGCGCACGGCTGGAGCTGGCTCCAGGACTGGGTGCGGGACGGCCGGTTCAGACCGGAGTACCAGCCCGGGGGTTCGGTCTCGGGCCGCTGGACCACCAATGGCGGCGGGGCACTCCAGATACCCCGGGTGATCCGGCGCGCGGTCGTCGCCGACGACGGCTGGCGGCTGGTGGTGGCGGACGCCGACCAGATGGAGCCACGGGTGCTGGCCGCGATCTCCCGTGATCCGGGCCTGATGGAGGTGGCGGGGCACGGCGGCGATCTGTACACGGCCCTGTCCGACCGGGCGTTCTCCGGTGACCGCGCCCACGCCAAGGTGGCGCTGCTGGGCGCGATCTACGGGCAGACGTCCGGCGACGGGCTGAAGAATCTGGCGGCACTGCGCCGGAGGTTCCCGCTGGCCGTGGCCTATGTGGACGACGCCGCGCGGGCGGGCGAGGAGGGCAGGATCGTACGGACCTGGCTGGGCCGGACAAGTCCCCCGGCGGCGGGCGCGGAGGACGACGGCGAGGCCGGAATCCCCCAGGAGATACCCGGCGCGCCGGGCCCGGGCATGGACGAACCGGACTCCGGCGGCGGCGAGTTCACCCCGGGCTACGCCTCGTCGAACGGCCGGGCGCGCGGCCGGTTCACCCGTAACTTCGTCGTGCAGGGCAGCGCGGCCGACTGGGCCCTGCTGATGCTGGCGGCCCTGCGCCGGTCCATCGCGGGCATGCGGGCCGAGTTGGTTTTCTTCCAGCACGACGAAGTCATCGTCCACTGCCCGCAGGAGGAGGCCGAGGCGGTCGTGGAGGCGATCCGCGAGGCCGGTGATCTGGCCGGACGGATCGCCTTCGGAGAGACCCCGGTGCACTTCCCCTTCACGACGGCGACGGTGGAGCGCTACTCCGACGCGAAGTGAGAGGAGTCCGGAAGTGACCGGAAGTGAGAAGAAGCCGGCAGGAGAGGGGGCCGTGAGGCGGGGCCGGTGGCTCAGAAGCCGGTGAGGGTGATCTTTCCGATGGAGGTGCCGGACTCCTGGATGCGGTGGGCCTCGCGGAGGTTGGCCGCGTTGACGGGGCCGAGGTCGCGCCCGACGGTGGTGGCCAGGGCGCCCTGGTCCACCAGGCGGGCGACCTGGCTGAGGATGTGGTGCTGCTTCTGGCGGTCGGGGGTCTGGAAGAGGGAGCGGGTGAACATGAACTCCCAGTGGAAGGAGACGCTCTTGGCCTTGAGCACACCGATGTCGAGCGAGTCGTAGTCGTCGATCGACACGAGCTGGCCGAACGGGGTGAGGATCTCGGCGTACGAAGTGATGTTCCGGTGGGTCGCGGCCGTACTGAAGATGTAGCGGACCCCGCCCGGCGCGATGTCCTTGACCTGCGCGGCGAGCGACTGGTGGTGGTCGATGACATGGTGGGCGCCCATGCGGCGGGCGAAGGCGGTGGTCTCCGGCCGGGAGGCGGTGCCGATCACCGTCAGGCTGGTCAGTGACCGGGCGAGCTGTACGACCATGGCGCCGACACCGCCCGCGGCGGCCGTCGCCAGCAGCACGCCTTCCTGGTCAAGGGCGCCATTGCGCAGGCCCATCCGGTCGAAGAGGCCTTCCCAGGCGGTCAACGCGGTCAGCGGGAGAGCGGCGGCCTGGGTGAAGGTGAGCGTGGCGGGCTTGGGGCCGACAAGACGCTCGTCGACGGTGTGGAAGCGGGAGTTGGCGCCGGGGCGGTCGATCGCGCCGGCGTAGTAGACCTCGTCACCGACCGCGAACAGCTCGACCTCGTCGCCGACGGCCACGACCGTACCGGCCGCGTCCCAGCCGAGCACCTTCGGGTGCCCGCCGGGGTCGGTGTTCTGGCGGACCTTGTAGTCGACCGGGTTGGTGGCGATGGCCTCGACCCGTACGAGCAGATCGTGCGGGCCCGGCTCGGGGACGGGCAGCTCGATGTCCACCAGGCTCTGGGGGTCGTCGATGGGGAGGCTCTCGCGGTACGCGACGGCGGGCATGGGCGTACCGGGGCGCGCCTCTTGGGAGTTCGGATTCTGGTCCTTGGTCACGTGTCCACGCTAGGAGGAAGCCGGTGGTTACCCGCAAGGGCAACTAGTACCCATGGGAAAGCATGGAGGTCAACGGCGCGAGCCATACCGCCGTTTGTGGTCCGGGGGTGCCTTGGGAAGGTCACCGCGGGGGCGCGGAACGGAGTGCTCCGGCGACCGCGTGCCCTCCGGCGTCCCCGCGCGTTGTACCGATCATGAACACGCATCGTTTTCTCCTCGCCTTCGCCGGCTCCGCCTTCCTCACCGCCGTCGCCCCGTCCGCGGCCCACGCCGATCTCGGCGAGACCCTGAGCAGTACGGCCCAGACCGCGTCGGCGGTCGGCGAAGAGGCCGGTCCGGTGGTGGAGGGAGTCATCGGAGACAAGGTGGGCCAGAAGGTGAAGGCCGCCAAGGGCGTGGTGAAGGGTGGCGCCGACGCGATGAAGTCGGGCAGGGACCTCCTGAGCTGAGCGTCCCGGCCCGGAGGGCCGCAGCCACAACCGCAGCCGCCGTCACAGCCCGGGTCCGCGCCGCCCGGACGCTCGGCAATGAGTGGTGCTCGTGCGTAGCAGAGGACACGATGGACACGCGAGTACGCTTCTCATCCGATTTGTATATGATTGGCGCATATGAACGAGCGGCTGGCTTTGCTGAACGCCGTGGACGCCGTTCTTCCGGAGACCGAAGTGCTGCGGCTCGCTCTTCAGCAGGCGGTCGCGGAGTTCAGCGGTCTCGGCGGTGTGATCCATGTCCGTGGGTCAGTGAACGCTCACCGTATGTATCTGGTCACTGCCAGCGGGCTTCCGCGTGCGCTCACACGTGCCTGGGACGGAATACCGGACGACGGGCCGGAGGCTCCGGCGCTGGCCGTGCGCGGGGGATCCACCGTATGGCTGCCCGCCTCCTCGGGCCCGGGCACGGGCATGGTGTCGACGCCGCTGCTCTCCCCGAAGGGAACGTTCGGGGCGCTCTCCGTCGTCACCACGGCCCCGGGCGAACCGACCACCGCGCAGAAGGACACCCTCCGAGCCGTCGCGGGCTGGGCCGCCGACCGGCTCCGACGGGCCGAGGAGCCCACTGTCCCGCCCCCGGAGCAGACGGCACCGGGGGCGCGGGACGTCACGGGCGGACGGGACGGCCACCCGCGCCACTGGTCCAGGAACGGCCTCACCGTCACGGATCCACCACCATCCGCCGGAGCCTCAAGCGCCCCAGCCGCCCCGGCCACACCTGAAACCCCGGAAGCCCCGGCCACCCCGGAGACTCGCAAAGCCCCGGCCACCCCCGAAGCCCCGGCCGCCCACGAAACCCCCGTACCCCCGGTCGCCCCCGAAATCCCGGTCGCCCCCGTAACCCCGGAAACCCCCGAAGCCCCCGGCATTCCGCGGCTCCCCGATGTCCCCGACATCCCCGGGGCCGGGGCGCAGGACGTCCTCAAGGCCACCCGGGTCGGCTCCTGGGAGCTGTACGCGCCCACCGGGCGCCTCCATGTCGACCAGACCCTGCTCGATCTGTTCGGCTTCGACCCCGAGACCTATGACGGCCGTACCGAGACCTGGCTCGGCATCATCCACCCCGACGACCGGCCCTGGGTGGTCAACGAGTGGAAGCAGGCCGTCAACACCTTCGGGCTGATCGACCTGGAGTACCGGGTGCGCCGCCCCGCCGACGGCACCCTGATGTGGGCCCATATCCGGGGCCGCGCTGAACCGGGCACGGAAGACCGCCCGTACCGGATCGTGGGCACGGCCTGGGACAGCACCGAGACGGGTCTCAGCCGCGATGCCATCCGTCGCGCACTGCGCCATATGAGTGACGGGTTCCTCTCCCTCGACAGTTCCTGGCGGATCGCCTTCGTCAATGTGGAGGCGGAGGGCCTGCTGGGCTGCCCCTCCCGGCGGCTGGTCGGCAGCGTGCTGTGGGATCTGCCGGTGGTCCACCGGGTGCCGGGGCTGGAGGCCCGCTGCCGCGAGACCGCCGCCGGGACGACCGCAGTCGGCTTCGACGCCGAGTGGCCGGACACCGGGCGCTGGTTCCATATCCGGCTCGTCCCCCTCCCCGACGGCCTGGCCTGCTACTTCGCCGACATCACCGAGCGCAGGCAGCGTGAGGCGGACCGCGAGGCGGCCGAGCGTCAGGCCGCCGAACGGGCCGCCCGTATCCAGGAGCTGACCGCCGATCTGGCCGAGGCCGTCACCACCCAGGATGTGACCGACGCCGTCGCCCGGCGGGTGCTGCCACCCTTCGGCGCCTCCGGTCTGGTCATCCAGGTCAATGAGAACGACCGGATGTGGGTCGTCGGGATGGTCGGCTACCCCGAGGAGTTCCGCCAGGAGGTCAATGGTGTCTCCGCGTCGCGCAGGGCGCCGGCCGCCGACCGGCTGCGTACCCGTACCCCCTGGTTCTGCGGCTCGGTGGAGGAGTACACCGAGATCTACCCGGAGTACGCGGCGCGGCCCGAGGCGATCCACAAGGAGGCGTTCGCGTTCCTGCCGCTGATCGTGTCCGGGCGGGGCGTCGGTGTCTGTGTGATCGCCTTCGACCGGCCGCACGAGTTCACCGGCGAGGAGCGGACCCTGCTGATGGCGGTCAGCGGTCTGGTCTCGCACGCGCTGGAACGGGCCCGGCTGTACGACGCCGAGCACAGCCGGGCCCAGCAGCTCCAGCGCACCCTGCTCCCCCGGGCGCTGCCCACCCTGCCCGCCGTCACCGCCGCCGCCCGCTATCTGCCGGCCGGGCAGGGCATGGACGTCGGCGGCGACTGGTACGACGTCATCCCCGTCTCCGGCTGCCGGGTCGTGCTCGTCATCGGCGATGTGATGGGGCACGGCCTGTCGGAAGCGGTCACCATGGGCCGCCTCCGTACCGCCGTACGGACCCTCACCGACCTCGAACTGCCGCCCGAGGAGATCCTCAACCACCTCAGCGAGCTGATCTCCGGTCTCGACGACGACTCCTTCGCCACCTGTCTCTACGCGGTGTACGACCCGACCAACGGCATCTGCACCTTCGCGCGGGCCGGCCATCCGCCGCCCGCCGTGGTGCATCCCGACGGCTCCGTGACCTTCCCCGAGTCGGCCCCCGACCCGCCGCTCGGCGTGGCCGAACCGCCGTACGAGACCGTGGAACTACAGGTCCCCGAGGACAGCCTGCTCGTCCTCTACACCGACGGCCTGATCGAATCGTCCTGCCGTGACATCGACACCGGCATGGACCGGCTCGCGCAGCTCCTGGCCGCCCATCACGACGGCGACCTCGACGATCTCTGCGACCGGCTCACCTCGGACCTGCTCCCCGCCGACCAGCAGAACGCCGACGACGCCGCGCTGCTCGTCGTGCGCTCCCACCGGCTGGCGCCCGACGACATCGCCACCTGGTCGCTGCCCGACGATCCCCAGTCCGCGGGCACCGCGCGGAAGTTCGTCGGCGAGCAGCTCGCCGCCTGGCATCTCGACGAGTTGGTGACCACCACGGAACTGCTGGTGAGCGAGCTGATCGCCAATGTGGTCCGGCATGCCCGGGGGCCCGTACGGCTGCGGCTGCTGCACTGTACGACCCTGGTCTGCGAGGTCTACGACGGCAGCCCCACCACCCCGCGGATCCGCCGCGCCAGCGAGACCGACGAGGGCGGGCGCGGCCTCCAGATGGTCGCGGCGCTCTCCGAGCACTGGGGCATTCGCTACACCGGCAGCGGAAAGTGCATCTGGACCGAACAGGCGCTGCACGTACCGGAGACCGCGGCCCCCAGTACATCCGGTTCCAGCCTCGACCAAGTGGCCTGACGCACCCGGCACCCTCTACCCGGTGGCCTGAACTCGGCCCGACCGACGCCCGAATTGCGGCATTAGCCAGGAATTGATGTCCGAGGTGCGCCGGTTCACGGAGAAGAGTGAGTGAATCCTGCGTTTCATGTGTGAAGAGGTACTCACACTGCCTCTACTTTCTTTCGTACAGTAGCGCTCCACGCGCATATCTGGCGCAAAAGCACATCACCACGTGGGGTGGGGGCCGGGTTCGGTGTCGGGGTTTTTTGATGAAATATGGTCATGGATCGTCACAGCGGTGGGGGAGACTTCATGGCGTGAGGTGATGCCACTCGGCCTGGCCGGCGCCTTCGTCTGGGCACTGTGGCTCTACCGTGCGGTCCTCTCGCGGTTCGCCCGGCCGGTGGTGAACGAGTTCCGTACGACGGTGTCGGTCGTGGTCCCGGCCTACCGCGAGGATCCGGACATCCTTCTGGACTGTCTGAAGACCTGGCTGGATCAGGACCCCACCGAGATCATCATCGTCCCGGACGTCGAGGACACCGAAGTCCTGCGCAGGCTGGCGCTGGTGGAGGATCCGCGGGTGCGGGTGCTGGCGTTCGAGCACCGCGGCAAGCGGTCCGCGCTGGGCGTGGGGATACGGGCGGCGACCAGCGAACTCGTCGTCCTGGTCGACTCGGACACCCGCTGGCAGCCGGGGCTTCTCGCGGCGGTCCAGATGCCGTTCGTGGACCCCGAGGTGGGCGGCGTCGGCACCCAGCAGAACGTCTATCTGCGCGGCACCAGTGTCTGGCGGCGGGTGGCCGACTGGCTGGTCAACCTCCGTTACTACGACTACGTTCCGGCCATGGGACGCGCGGGCGCGGTGGCCTGTCTCTCCGGCCGTACGGCGGCGTACCGGCGCGCGGCGATCGAACCGGTGCTGGAGAACCTTGAGAACGAGTTCTTCCTCGGCCGCCGGTGTGTCGCCGGGGACGACGGGCGGCTGACCTGGCTGGTGCTGGCGTCCGGCTACCGGACCGTGCACCAGTCCTCCGCACGGGCGCTGTCGATGTTCCCGGCCTCGCTCTCGGCGTTCGTGAAGCAGCGGGTGCGCTGGAGCCGCAACTCGTACCGCTGCTATCTGACCGCGCTGTACAAGGGCTGGCTCTGGCGAGTGCCCATGGTCACCAAGATCACGGTGCTCCAGATCCTGCTGACGCCGGTGACGATGGGGATGGCGCTGGGCTATCTGCTGTTCAGCAGGCTGGAGTTGAACGGGCGCGGGGTGGTGCTCGTCCTGATCTGGCTCATCGCGGGACGCGGTATCCGCGGCTACTCGCATCTGCGCAGATATCCGCAGGACCTGGTCCTGCTGCCGCTGCTGGCGCTGGTGGTCATCATGATCTCGCTGCCGATCAAGCTGTACGCGTTCGTCACCATGAACAAGCAAGGGTGGCTTACCCGTACGAGCGACAGCGTGGGCGGCGAGGGGCAGGACGCGGCGTCGCTCATCAACTCCGGGCGGTCGGGCGCGATTCCGGCGCACGCGGGTGCTTCCACCGGCGCTCCTGTCGGCACGAGCGCTGCCGCAGGCGCTGCCGTCGCGCGCCCTGTGCACACCGATTCGGCTTCTCCGGCAGAGGCGGTCCAGCGATGAGTCACTCGTACACGCCGTCCGCCGCGCGGAGACCGCGACGTCTCCGTGCCGCCGCGCGCCTCACGGCCGTACTCCCCGTGGCCCTGGCCCTGTTCCTCGGCTCTCCCGCGCCCGCGTCGGCCGACGGCTCGGACGGGCAGGACGACCGGCCGGTCACCACCGCCGAGGACGCCGAGAACGAGACCGCGCTGGTCGCCGAGGAGGACCACCGGCTGGACCAGGTCCGCGCGGTGGCCGCCGTCGCCCCGCTGAAGGGCGAGAAGTGGACCCGCCCGTACCGGCTGGAGACCGCGGGCGGCTACACCCTGGTGTTCACCCCGCGTACCCAGCCGTACGGCGTCTCCGACCTGCTCAAACTCGCCCCGCAGACCTTTGTGCGCAGCAAGCGCGACGGCTCGTACCTGCTGACCGAGAACATCTATCTGCTCGCCGGGGCGAAGCTGAAGCTGTCCAGTCCGGGCGGGCTGAACCTGCGGCTGGCGAGCAACACCAGGGGCTTCGTGTCGATCGTCTCGTTCGGCGGCCGGCTCACCCTGGAGGGCACTCCGCAGGCACCGATGAAGATCAGTAGCTGGGACCCCGCCGCCAACAAGCCCGACACGGACGTACGGGACGGGCGGGCCTATGTGCGTGCCATCGGCGGCCAGTTCTCGATGGACCACGCCCAGGTCTCGGATCTGGGGTTCTGGAGCGGCCGTACGGGCGGCCTCAGCCTCACCGGCACGGACCGGCCCGACACCGGCAACATCAAGTACACCGACGGCGATCAGGATCTCAACCGCCGGGAGCTGGCGGCGGCCGACGACAAGGCCGAGCGCGAATCCGAGCAGACGCCCCACGCGGGCGGTGTGATCGCCCAGCCCGCGGGTGAACTGGCGGCTCCGGACAGCCGGTTCTCGGTGCCCGATCTCTCCTATGTCTCCGCGGAGATCAAAAACTCCACCATCACGGGCAATCTGTACGGGCTGTTCCTCTCCGGCGCCACCGGGGCCAACATCATCCGCACCAAGGTGATCAACAGCCTTGAGGACGGGGTGGTGCTGCACCGCGGTGTCACCAATGTGGTCGTGGACCGCACGGTCTCGCAGGGGAACGGCGGTGACGGCTTCGTCCTGTCACGCGCGACCCAGCAGGTGCGGGTCACCGGTTCGAAGGCGCTGTCCAACGGCGGCAACGGCTTCACGCTCAGCGGCCGGCCGCTGGCCAACGGCCCCTCCGCCTCCGGCGAGTCCACCAGCAGCTACGGCTCCAACTCGGTGTCCGACAGCACCGCGAGGGACAACGGCCGGTACGGCATCGAGGTCTTCGGCGGAGTGAACGTCGGCGTCCAGAACAACGAGGTCGACGGCGGCGACATGGGCATCGTGGCCCGCGAGGACGCCACCAAGGTCGCCATCACCGGCAATCACCTCACCGGTCAGACACGCCAGGGCATCTCGGTGCGCGACGGGGTGTCGGCGGCCACGGTCACCGGCAACATCATCGAGGGTACCGAGACCGGCGTGTACATCCGTGACTCGCAGGCGGAGGTACGGGGCAACACCGTCCAGGACGCCACCAACCACGGCATCTCACTGGTGGGCGGGATCGACAAGTCGACCGTCTCGTACAACGTCGTCGCCGGGGTCGGCCCGAGCGCGGTGGACACGAGCCGGGCGCACGGCGGGGTCACGCTCAAGGAGAACCAGACCTTCGCGTGGCACGACACCAGTGCGTTCTGGGTCAAGTTCAAGCACTACGCCAGTCCGATGACACTGCTCTGGGTGTCCATCCTGGTGCTGATCCTGGTGTCGGCGGTGCTGGGTGCGCGCCGGCGCGCTGAGCGGGACGGGCGGCCGAGGGTCCATCCGTACGCGGACAAGATGCCGCTGCCCAGCGCGCCCGCCACCGAGGTGCGGGCGGCGGGTACGGGTGCGGGCACGGGCTCGGGCTTGGGCGATACGGAGGCGAGGCCGAGGGGGCGGCACAGGATCCCGGCGATGACGGGCGGTCCCGGGCCGACGTAGACCTGCTTCCCGGTCCGGGCCCTGGAGCCTGGCCTCCGGGCGCCCGGCCTCCTGGCTTCAGGCGCGTAAGGCTTGGCGCCCGGAGGCACCCCAGTGGCCCGGACCCGTATCCGAGACCCTGACCCCGACAACTCATTCCCGCGAAGCCGGAGTTACCGCCGATGTCATCCACGCCACCTCCGCCCGATCTGCCCGAGGCGCCCGAGCCGCCCCGCAGGACCGGGCTGCCCAGCGGGCCGGCCCTCTGGCTGTCCGGGGGCGCGTTCCTGATCGCCCTCGCCGCGCTCGTCGTGGCCATCGCCGGGAGCGGCGACAGCTCGGAACCCGAGGTGACCGCCGGCGCCACCACGGCCGGGCCCAACGCCACCTGGTCCGTACGGCCCGGGACCCTGCCCGACGACCCGGCCGAGCCGGACCCGGTGGTGACCGACGGGGCGAGCACCGGTTCCGCCTCGCCCGCGCCCTCCGGCCAGGTCGACTGCCCGCCGGCCTCGGTCACGGCCTTCGACGCGCCCTCGCTGGAGGAGGCCCTCGCGCAGGCGGGGCCCGGGGACAGCATCCGGCTGGCGGACGGCACGTACACCGGCCGTTTCACCGCCAAGACCCCCGGCCTTGCCGAGAATCCGGTCTTCCTGTGCGGCGGCCCCGGCGCGGTCGTCGACGGCGGCGGCACGGACGGCGGGTACGCGCTGCACCTCGACGGCGCGTCGTACTGGCGGCTGGTCGGCTTCACCGTACGGAACGGCCAGAAGGGCGTGATGGCGGACCGGGTACGGGGAACCGTCATCCAGGGCCTCACCGTCGAGCGGATCGGCGACGAGGCCATCCATCTGCGGAACTTCAGCTCCGACAACATGGTCCGGGACAACACCATCCGGACCACGGGACTGCGCAAGGAGAAGTTCGGCGAGGGTGTCTACATCGGCTCCGCCGAGTCCAACTGGTGCACCGTCAGCCAGTGCAAGCCGGACGCGAGCGACCGTAACGCGGTGGTCGGCAACCGCATCAGCGACACCACCGCCGAGGCCGTCGACATCAAGGAGGGCACCACCGGCGGCCGGATCACCGGCAACTCCTTCGACGGCTCGAAGCTCGACGGCTCCCACAACGACTCCTGGGTCGATGTGAAGGGCAACGGCTGGCTGATCCAGGGCAACACCGGCCGCCACTCCCCCGAGGACGGCTTCCAGACCCACGAGATCCTCAAGGGCTGGGGCAGCGGGAACACCTTCAAGGGCAATACGGCGCAGGTGGACGGGCCCGGCTGGGGCTTCCATCTCACCTCGGACGGCAATGAGGTGGCCTGCGACAACAAGGTGACCGGGGCGGCCAAGGGGCTCGCGAACGCGGCCTGCACGCCCTGACCTGCTCGCGCTGGCCGGCCTGGCTGGCCGACTGACTATCAGGCTGCCTGATCGGCCGCGCGGCCGGCTGACTGACCGGTCGGCTGACTGCTCGCGCTGCCCGGCCGGGGTGCCTGCTCGCTTCACCTGGCCGGGCTGTGGGCCGGGCCTCACGACAGGGCCCGAGGCCTGCGCCCCGTACCCCCCGTACCACCCGCTCGACCCAGTCACCCCGCTTTCTCCGCTCAGGCGCCCGACCGCTCGCGCGCCATCCGTACGCCCCTGGAGGCCGGCATGACCACTCCCGCTCCCCGCATCACCGTCATCGGCACCGGCTATCTCGGGGCCACTCATGCCATCTGCATGGCCGTCCTGGGCTTCGAGGTCCTGGGCGTGGACGTGGACCCGGCCAAGATCGAGCGGCTGCGCTCGGGCGAGGTGCCCTTCTTCGAGCCCGGGCTGCCGGAACTGCTCGCCAAGGCCCTGGACTCCGGCCGGCTGCGCTTCACCACGAGCCCCGAGGAGGCCGGGGAGTTCGGGGACATCCACTTCATCTGTGTGGGGACGCCGCAGCAGCGGGACTCGTACGCCGCGGACATGACGTACGTCGACAGCGCGGTCGGCGCGCTCGCCCCGCATCTGCGCAGACGCGCGCTGGTGGTCGGCAAGTCGACCGTGCCGGTGGGGACCGCGGCCCGGCTGACCGAACTGGTGCAGCGGACCGCCCCGGCCGGTACGGAGGTCGAACTGGCCTGGAACCCGGAGTTCCTGCGCGAGGGCTTCGCGGTGGAGGACACCCTGCGGCCCGACCGGCTGGTGTTCGGCACGGCCTCGGAGTGGGCCGAGGAGCAGCTACGGGCCGCCTTCGAGCCGGTCATCGCGCAGGGCACCCCGGTGGTGGTCACCGATCTGCCGACCGCCGAACTGGTCAAGGTCGCGGCCAACTCGTTCCTCGCCACGAAGATCTCGTACATCAACGCGATGGCGGAGGTCTGCGAGGCGACCGGCGCTGATGTGACGGGTCTGGCCACGGCCCTCGCGTACGACGACCGGATCGGCGGCCGGTTCCTCAAGCCGGGCCTCGGCTTCGGCGGCGGATGCCTGCCCAAGGACATCCGCGCGTTCAGCCACCGGGCCGAGGAGCTGGGCGTGGGCCAGGCCGTCGCCTTCCTGCGCGAGGTGGACGGCATCAACCAGCGCCGCCGCGCCCGTACGGTCGATCTCGTCCGCGAACTGACGGGCGGCGAGCTGGCCGGGGTACGGGTGACCGCGCTGGGCGCGGCGTTCAAGCCCGACTCCGACGACATACGCGACGCCCCCGCGCTGGATGTCGCCAGGACCCTGCACCGGGCGGGCGCGCATGTCACGGTCGTGGACCCGGCGGCCACCGGGAACGCCCGCCGCGCCTTCCCTGAGCTGGAGTACGCGACGGACGCGATACCGGCCGCGACCGGGGCCGATGTGGTGCTGCTGCTGACCGAGTGGTCCCAGTTCCGCGAGATCGACCCGTATGCGATGGGCTCGGTGGTCGCGCGGCGCCGGATCGTCGACGGGCGGCACGCGCTGGACCCGGCCCAGTGGCGGGCGGCGGGGTGGGAGTACCGGGCGCTGGGCCGCCCCTGATCCCCGGACCCCGCCCCTGACCTCACCACCGGACACTCATCCGCACAGGACCCCAGCCCGCCTCCGCCAGGCCCTCACCGGCCCGGCGGAGGCGGGTTTCCTCATGTCGCCGACCGGTCCGGCCGCGTCGGCCGAGCGGCAGGCGTGCGAGAACCGTTGACAAAACGGTGACACGACTGCAACCTGTGACTCGCAAAAAGATGGTTATACAGCTCAATTTTTTGCACTGCTGATGAAACTTCGCAGCATGGGCCCACGGCCGGCCCGGTCCCGCGGGCTGTCCGCTCTCGTCGATCTTCTCGTTCCGAACGTTCCGACCGTTCCGACAGGACAGAGGACACCATGAAACGGAAACAGCTCCGCTGGCGGCTGATCATCGGCGCGGTACTCGCCGGTCTGATCGCCGTCGGGCTCCTGCCCGTCTCCGCCTCGGCGGCCGCCGGCCCCAATCTGGCGCTGGGGAAGACGGCCACGGCGAGCGGCTCGGAGGGGAACCACCCCGCCGCCAATGTCACCGACGGCAGCCAGCCCTCGTACTGGGAGGGACCGGCCAACTCGTTCCCGCAGTGGATCAGGGTCGATCTGGGCAGCAGCGCAGAGGTCGACCAGGTGGTGCTCAAACTGCCGGCCTCGTGGGAGGCCCGCACCCAGGCGCTGAGCGTCCAGGGCAGCACCGACGGGGTCAACTTCAGCACCCTGTCCGCCTCGCAGGGCCGGTCCTTCGCCCCGGCCTCGGGCAACACCGTGACCGTCGACTTCCCGGTCTCGTCCGTCCGGTACGTACGGGTGAACATCACCGGCAACACGACCTGGCCCGCGGCGCAGGTCTCCGAGTTCGAGATCTACGGTCCTGACAACGGCGGCGGCGAGGGAGGCGAAGGGGGCGAAGATCCCCAGGGCACCAACCTGGCGGTCGGCAAGCCGATCGAGGCCTCTTCCTCGGTCTTCACCTTTGTCGCGCGCAACGCCAACGACGGCAATGTGGGCACCTACTGGGAGTCCGCGGGCCACCCGTCGAACCTGACGGTGAAGCTCGGCGCCAACGCCGACATCACCGGCGTGGTGCTCAAGCTCAACCCCGACGCGGTCTGGGGGACCCGGACCCAGAGCATCCAGGTCCTGGGCCGCGACCAGGCCGCGACCGGCTTCACCTCGCTGGCCGCCCGCGCCAACTACACCTTCAACCCGGCCACGAACCAGAACTCGGTCACCATCCCGGTCACCGGACGCGCCGCCGACGTACAGCTCCAGATCTTCAGCAACACCGGCGCGAGCGGCGGACAGGTCGCCGAGCTCCAGGTCATCGGAACCCCGGCGCCCAACCCGGACCTGACCGTCACCGGACTGTCGTGGACCCCCGCCGCCCCGGTGGAGAGCGACACGGTCACGGTCAACGCGACCGTACGGAACGCCGGAACGGCCGCCTCCGGAGCGACCACCGTCAATGTCAGCCTGGGCGGAACGGTCGCGGGCAGCGCCGCGGTCGGCGGGCTCGCGGCGGGCGCCTCGGCCACCGTCCCGGTGAGCGTCGGGAAGCGGCCGATGGGCAGCTACCGGGTCTCGGCGCTGGTGGACCCGACCGACACGGTCGTCGAGCAGGACAACGACAACAACAGCTTCACCGCGACCCCCGAGCTGGTGGTCGCGCAGAGCCCCGGACCCGATCTCCAGGTCCTCGGTGTCGAGACCAACCCGCAGAACCCGGCCGTCGGAGCGGCGGTCCGCTTCACCGTGGCGGTGAAGAACCGCGGAACCACCAGCTCCGCCGCCACCACGGTCACCCGGGTGGTGGTGGGCGGCACCACGCTCAACACGGACACCCCGGCGATCGCGGCGGGCGCCACGGTGAATGTCAGCGTCAACGGCACCTGGACCGCCACCAACGGCGGCGCCACGATCGTCGCCACCGCCGACGCGACCAACACCGTCGCCGAGACCAACGAGACCAACAACGCGTTCTCGCACTCGATCGTGGTCGGGCGCGGGGCGGCGGTCCCGTATGTCGAGTACGAGGCCGAGGCCGCGCGGTACCAGGGCACCCTGCTGGAGACCGACCCGCTGCGCACCTTCGGGCACACCAACTTCGCCACCGAGTCCTCAGGGCGCAAGTCGGTACGGCTCAACTCCACCGGCCAGTTCGTCGAGTTCACCTCGACGAACCCGTCGAACTCGATCGTGGTGCGCAACTCGATCCCGGACGCCCCGAACGGCGGCGGCGCCGAGGCCACCATCAGCCTCTACATCAATGACACCTTCTCCAGGAAGCTCACCCTCTCCTCGAAATACAGTTGGCTGTACGGCGACACCGACGGCCCCGAGGCGCTGACCAACACGCCCCAGGCCGACGCGCGGCGCCTCTTCGACGAGTCGCACGCCCTGCTGCCGACGACCTACCCGGCCGGCACCAAGTTCCGCCTCCAGCGCGACGCCGCCGACTCGGCCTCCTTCTACATCATCGACCTGATCGATCTTGAGCAGGTCGCTCCCCCGGCGGCCAAGCCCGCCGAGTGCACCTCCATCACCGCGTACGGCGCCGTCCCCGACGACGGCATCGACGACACGGCCGCCATCCAGCGGGCGGTGACGGCCGACCAGGAAGGCGCCATCGCGTGCGTCTGGATCCCGGCGGGGCAGTGGCGGCAGGAGAAGAAGATCCTGACGGACGACCCGCTGGACCGGGGCCAGTACAACCAGGTCGGCATCCGCGATGTCACGATCCGGGGCGCCGGAATGTGGCACTCCCAGCTCTATACCCTCACCGAGCCGCACCAGGCCGTCGGCAGCATCAACCACCCGCACGAGGGCAACTTCGGCTTCGACATTGACGACAACACCCAGATATCCGACATCGCCATCTTCGGCTCCGGCACGATCCGCGGCGGCCCGGGCGGCGCGGAAGGCGGCGTCGGCCTGAACGGGCGGTTCGGCAAGAACACCAAGATCTCCAATGTCTGGCTGGAACACGCCAATGTGGGTGTCTGGGTCGGCCGTGACTACGACAACATCCCCGACCTCTGGGGACCGGGCGACGGACTCCAGTTCAGCGGTATGCGTATCCGCAACACGTATGCCGACGGCATCAACTTCACCAATGGCACCAGCAATTCGCGGGTGTTCAACTCGTCCTTCCGCAATACGGGCGACGACTCGCTGGCGGTCTGGGCCAACCGGTATGTGAAGAACCCGTCGGTGGACATCGCGCACGACAACCAGTTCCTCAACAACACCATCCAACTGCCCTGGCGGGCCAATGGTGTCGCGGTCTACGGCGGCTACGGCAACAAGATCGAGAACAATCTGATCTACGACACCATGAACTACCCGGGCATCATGCTGGCGACGGACCACGACCCGCTGCCCTTCTCCGGCCAGACCCTGATCGCCAACAACGCCCTGCACCGCACGGGCGGCGCGTTCTGGAACGAGGACCAGGAGTTCGGCGCGATCACGCTGTTCCCGCAGGCCAGGGATATCCCGGGGGTCACGATCCGGGACACCGACATCATTGACTCGACGTACGACGGAATCCAGTTCAAGACCGGCGGCGGCAATATGCCGAACGTCGCGATCACGAACGTACGGATCGACAAGTCGAACAACGGAGCCGGAATCCTGGCGATGAGCGGCGCGCGGGGCAACGCGACGCTGACGAATGTGACGATCACGAATTCGGCGGACGGCAATGTGGTCACGCAGCCGGGATCGAGCTTCGTGATCACGGGCGCCACGTCCACGGCGTCCGGGGGCAAGGCCCCGCGCCCGACCCAGGCGGTCCGCTCCCGCACCCGGGACTGACCCGCACCACGCCCCCGCCGGGGACCTCGGCCACCCGCGCCGACGGTCCCCGGCGGCCCCACCCGCACAGACCGCTCTCCCCACCGAGCCTCCCCAGCCCCGGGCCCGGTGGGGAGAGCTTTGTGGTTTCACATATCGCAGACTGCGGACCGCGGATCAGCAAGCATGATGCCTTCGTCTTTTTCTATGGCGCGGAAGGTTCGATCACGATCGGCCCGCCCGGGCCGAACAAAGGACGAATCCAGCCTTATGGCCCAGCCGCAAGCGAGCATGACCGAACATCCTCAAGCAAATAAGTTGGGAGTAGGATGCGGCCATTTTCCCTAAGACTGCCTCAAACGAGCAAGCAGCAAGACTGGAGAGTCTTCATCGGCATGGGCAACCCCTATCGAGAGATAACCACGCACAATCCTCCAGCACCCACTTTCAACGAAGTCGACGGAATCTTCTCTGACTTCCGACAACTCATCGAATGCGATCTCGACGGACAAAAGCTCAAGCACTTCATCACGAATGCGATGGAATCTATCAATCTGCGGAGAGTAATCCCCATTGACCGCGTCAACAAACTCCGCCCTACCCAAATCCGGGGGGATCATCTCGAAGATGAACTCCATGAAATCCTCAGCCCCTTCAGAGAAAATGGCGGCTAGCAGATTTCCATGACCCAATCTTCGAGGAAACGGCTCTACCGTGGCCCCAATCGGCACCCAGCCAGCTTGCGCACACAATTCCGCCAGGGACTCCGCAGGCAGGTCTCGAGTCGAGCGCACAATGCGCTCAATCACTTCAACCACGGGCTCTACAGTCATCACATCCCATTTCCCGGCACGTGCCAAACGGCTAGAGTTCCATTTCTCATCTCATTTGGGAACCACTCGCGAAATACTGCACCAAAGAACGCAGCACCCTGCGAATTTGACACCGCATATCGAACCCCATTACCACCCAGGGCCGAGTTCAATCCCAGCAACTTTCCAGCCTGATCAACGACGCCATCTTCATTGAAGTAGTTGGATGGATGATAGGGAGAACTTCCCCACTGATTTTCATTGCCAGCCCATTTCGCTTCAACCATATAGCCCTCAGATGTCGGCCCTCCATCAACCTTGATTATCCGCCCATCGTTTCGCCAAACTTGTTCGAAATCTTGCCCCGTGACTCGCACCTGGTAACGGAAACCCGGCCTTGCCAACTCCTTCGGTGTAAGTTTCTGATTCTTAACAAAAGTCGGGCCGCAAGTATTGTGGACCAGGACCGGCGTGGTGCCTGCCAGCACATAGTACGTGTGGAGTTTGGCGACGGTGAAGTTGTACGTGCGGACGTGGTCCGTGTAGGCGCGGTTGCCGACGATCCTCGCCGTGGTGCCATCCGCGGTGCTCAGCGTTGTGCCGGGTTTGAGGTCGGCGGCGTTGACCCAGGCGTTTTGTTTGGGGACCCAGAAGGGGTGTTCGGCCGTGGCGGTGATCTTCTTCTTGCCGCCGGCCGTCGTGATCGTGAGCTCGTTGAGCTTTTTCTCGCCCTCGGACGGGAGGAGTTCGGTGACGGGCTGGGCGCTTGTCTCGCCCGTTGCCGGGTTGGTGGCGAGGACCTTGTCACCGACCTCGATGTCCTCGATGTTCTTCGAGGTGCCGTCGGCGAGAAGGACCGGAGTGCCGGCGAGGAAGCACTGGGCCGTGCCCGCCCCGGCTCGTGCTGACGCTCCGCCCTTGCCGGGAAGCTTCGAGACCGCGGCTTTGACGCCCTTGCCGATCGACTGGCCGACGGCGGTTTGGGCGATCTTGCCGACCGCCATGCCGGCGAGCTTGCCCACGCCCGCGCCGACGATCCCGCTGACCGCTCCGACCGCGGCACCCTTGCCCGCCGCGGACACATATCCACCGAGGCTGTGGTCGGCCTTGGGATCGATGGCGTTCCCGACGGCTCCGGCCACCGCGCCCGCGGCGGCTCCGCAGGCCGTTCCCACGACGACGGCACCGACTCCTGCGGTGGCCGCGCCCGCAGCGGCTGCGCCGATGCCGCACCCGACCCCGACGACGACCTCGGTGACGACGGTGATGACGGTGACGTGTTCCCGTGCGAAGCCCTTGACCCTGCACAGCCAGTCGCACGGGGCGGGCTTCGTCACCGTGACGGTCTTGGTGGTGGTGTAGGTGACGGTGGTGGCGCTGCCCGAGGAGGGCCCCGGGGGCGGGGGCGGCGGAGCGCTGTAGCTCGGGCCGCCGCTGCGGTTGGCCATCGCCATCAGGCCGGTGGGGTCACTGCTGCTGATGGGGCTGTTGTTGGCGTACGCGTACCCGTTCATCTGGAGCGGGTCGGCGATGTCTATGACCGGGTCCGCGGAGAGGAATCGACCTGCGGCCTGGTCGTACTCACGGGCGCCGATATGGGTCAGGCCGGTGGCGGCGTCGTCGATTCCGACGCCGAGGTAGCTGCGCTTGTTCGGCCAGGTCGACGGCTTGGGGCCGCGAGACTCTCCGTACGGCTTGAAGGCCCGTCGGGTGACCGTCTGGGTGCCGCCCAGTTCGACGGTGGTGTTGGCGGTGCCGAGGTGATCGGCGAGGAGGACGTTGAGTTTGTGGCCGGTGGTCGCGCCGTCAACGGTGGTACGGACGACCGTGGGAGCGCCCGGATGGGCGTAGGCGCGGGAGGACCGGATGATCTTGCCGGTGCTGTCCGTGGTCAGCTCGGTCTCGCCCAGATACAGGGTCGACCCGGTGGGCGAGTTCTCCAGAATCCGGTTGCCGTCGGCGTCGTAGACGTATGTCGTCTTGACGCCGTCGTCGGTGATCGTGGAGAGCTTGTTCTCGGCCGTCCACTCCAACTGCTGTGTGGTGGCAGCGAGATCGCGGACCTTGGTATTGCCGACCGCGTCATTGGTGTAACTGCTGCCCTTGCCCGAGGGCGTGGAGCTGACCCAGGCCAGCGTGTGCGGCTGGCCGGCAGGCGGACCGGTCAGGCCGTAGCCGTACTTGTACGTGACGTTCTTGGCGGCGTCGGCCGTGTCGTGCTCGGTAAGGGTGGCGCGGTTGCCGAGCCAGTCGAAGGTGAAGGACTGGCGGTAGGCGGTGGCCCCGGTGGAGACCGTGCCGGTCGCGGGTGCTGCGGCGGCGAGGGAGGCAGTCAGTCCGGCGTCGGGGCTTGTGGTGTCGGCAGCCGCGTCAGGAGCATCGCTGACCGGCCCGCTGGAGGCCGTACCGTCCTCCTCGTAACCCCAGTTGGTGCCTCCGGAGGAGCGGCAGCCCGTTCCCGAGCCGCCAGGGGTGATGTTCGAGGTCCAGGCGTGGACCAGTTCACCCAGCGCGTCGTAGGTGTAGCACTGGTTGTCCCAGGTAGAGCCGGTGGCGTCGGTGAGCTTGCGGGCGTTGGAGGTGATGGTGCCCGAGGCGTCGTAAGAGTAGTAACTGTCCGCTATTCGGTGGCTGTTGGCGGTTTCCCGGTCCGCGACCGTGCGCTGGAGAGTCCCCGTGTGCTGATCGACGAAGTTGGTCGTCCACACTCGGTTCGGCTGCGCTCCGCTGACCGTACGCAGCACCTCTCCATAGGGCGAGAAGGTGACATCCGAGGTGTACCAGTCGAGGCCCGAAGTCGACTCCGCCAATCCGTCGGAGTCATAGCGGGTGACGACCTTCTCGGCCGCGAGACCACCCTTCGCCGGGAGGGTGACCGACAGAGGCTTTCCAGCGGGGGTGTACGCGTACGAGTAGGCGTACGTGCCGGACAGGCCCGCGGTCATTCCGTTGGCAGGGATGACCGTTTCGCGGCCGGTGGGCCGGTAGTCCGTGTCGTAGCCGGTGACCTGGTTGATGTAGTCGCCGCCGGAGTCGTGGCGGATCGAGGCGACCGGCTGCCCGACCGCGCCGGGCAGGGTGTCGTAGGTGAACTCCTTGACCGGACTGGCCGTCGCCGAACCCTCACGAACGGCTATGACACGGTCCAGCTTGTCGTACTGGGTGTGAACTGTCTTGCCCAGCGCGTCCTCGGACCTGATCTGACGATCGGCGTCGTCGTAGCCGAAAAGCGACGTGCCGGCGTCGGGGTCGGTGGACTTCGTCAGCCGGCCACGGACGTCGTACGAGTAGAGCCAGGCGTTGCCCGCCGGATCGGTCACCTTGGCGCGGTTGCCGCGTGCGTCGTACTGGTAGCTCGTTGTCCGGCCGGCGTCGGGGCCGGCGCTGGTGGTGTAGTGGTCGATCGCGCTGACGCGGCCCATCGCATCGGTATGTGTCTCGGTCGAGGGAGCGGTCGCGCCGGCAGGGTCGTTGTAGACGTAGTCGTCGCCGTAGTAGGTGTACGAGGCGTACTGGTAGTCGGCGCCGTGGTACTCGGACTCGCGGACCACACGTTCCAGTCCGTCGTAGCGCGTCTTGATCCTGCTCGGGACCAGGCTCTCGGATGTACGGGCGAACGGCTTGGTGGTCGGATTCCCCTTGGCGAGATAGCCTCCGGTCTTCTCCCACACCAAGCCGTGATCGTCGTACTTGGAGTCGGTGATAATCCGGCCCGCTCCATGGGCCTCCGTCTGGGTCTGCACCTCACGTGCCAGGCCGTCGTAGATGGTGACCTGGCTGCTGTAGCCGCCGTCGTCCTTGAGGGTTTTGACGGTGACGGCGGCCGGCTTGGTCTCCGTGGCCGTCGCGACGGCCGTCTGATAGGAGATCTGGACGTCCGGGTCCTTGCCTCCGGAGGAACGGGACGGAGACCAGCCTCTGACCAGGCGTCCGAGCCCGTCGTACTCGGTGCGGGTGACCCGGCCGTTGGTGTCGGTCACGGTCAATGGCAGGGCCCGGCCAGGGTCATAGGCCGTGATGGACGAGTGCCCCATGGCGTTGATCGTCTTGATCGATGTCACCGGACCACCGGTGTCGGCGGGGGTGTACTGCGTCTCACTGGTGCCGGTGAGAGGCGCGGTGACCTTCCGCACCCGGCCCAACGGGTCGTACGTCGTCGTGGTCACCAGGGAGTGGGAGGTGCCCTCGCCGTTGATGTCCGCCACCGAAGTGGGCAGTCCCTTGGTCGGGGCGTCTCCCCAGGCTTGATCGTCGTACGAGGTCTGGACCGAACTCAGCAACTGGGTCTTGGCGTCCGCGGTGGCGAAGCCGGAGCAGGGCGTCGCGGTGGACCGGGTGTCCTTCGGCTTGCCGATGATCCAGTCGGTGACGTTGTGGACGTAACTGGTCCGCATGCAGACCTGGTTGCTCAAGGCCTCGCCGGTGCCCTGGGGTTTGACGATCGACATCTGGATCTGGGTCGGCAGACCGTACGTGTCGTCCACCGTGGTCTCGGTCCGTATCGCTTGCCAACTGGTCTCGACGGTCTGGATGGCGTCCGTGCGCGCGACCCAGGTGCGATGGGCAAGCAGCGGGTCGAGATCGGTGCCGTCCTCGGCCTCTCGGGTGCGGGAGGCGGTCTGCTTGGACTTGGGGAAGGTGAGAGCGCGCTTGAGGAGCCGCCCCTCGGAGTGCTCGTAGGTCAGGGTCTCGGCGGTCATTCCGGCGAACTGCGGAGCGTCGTCGGCGAGCAGTTCCACCGCGCCCTTGGAGTCCTTGACCGCGCCGCCCGTGCCCTGGAAGTAGCGGGAGACCGAGTACGACTGCGACTCAGGGTCACCCTGCTGGGAACTGGATTTGCTGCCCTTGACGGTGGCGACCTGGCGGTAGCCGCGCCAGACGCTGTAGGTGCGCAGGGACGGCCGGGCGAGCTCGTCGTCGCTCTTGCTCCAGGCCGGGGAAGTGTACTTGTACGAAATCACGACGGGCTTGCCGTGTGTGGTTACCTTGTCGGTCTCGGTGACCGAGGCGACCACGTATTTGTTGAACCACGCCTTGGCCGGTGTCGTCTCCTCGCCATCGGGCGACCAGCGCACCGGATAGCACGTGCCGTTGTCCCTGCCCTTGTCGGTGGCCGGTTCGGCGGAGCAGCCGCCGGTGTACTCGACCTCGATGTCACCGCCGTTCTCGGTGGCCACGGTACCGATACGCGGCCGGGTGAACCCGGGGCGCTTGTCCCCCGGGCCGCTGGGCACGAGGTTGGGGAGCTGACGGTCCAGCAACCGCGTCTTCAGGGGCGAGGAGGAGCCAACCGTGTACTGGGCGAAGCTGACACCGTCCTTGGACTGGACGGTTCCTGTGCTGTCGCCGGGTGCGAAGCCGGTACGCGTCAGGGAGTTGAGCCACAGACCGGGGGACGTGTCGTACCAGTCGGCGGGGAAGGACTGGTGAAGCGTGTACGTGTCGACCTTGCCCAGCCCGGTCTGGCCCGGGCGGGCGGCCTTCGTCGTCACCGTGTCCAGACGCAGCCGGGTCCAGAAGGACGGGAAGGAAGGGCACAGCTTGGACGTGGACTTGCAGTTGAGGTTGCCGGGGGTGTCCCACCAGGGGCGGTAGGCACCGGGGTCGTCGGTCTTGTCGAAATTCGCCGCGTCACAGGCGCTGCCTTCCTTGAGGCAGCGCTGTTTGACGCCGAACTCGACGACGGCCGAGGGCTTGGTCAGGTCGGCGGTGCGTATCCCGTACTCGATGGAGACGGGGTAGGCAGCACGGTTGTAGCCCTCCGGTGAATTGTGCTTCTTGTTGACCGCGTAGTAGTTGGTCTCCTGCTTCCAGTTGACAATCATCGCGTTGCCGTGGACGTCGACGACCTTGTCCATGCCCCACTGCCACGCCTGCTGCTTGCCCGCACCGCAGCGGGAGTCGGCGAAGACGGCCGCGTGGCAGGGCTCTTCGGGGTGGTTGCCGTAGACGGGAACGGTGGAGACGGATCCGGTGTTGGCATGGCCGCCACCAACGGCGTTCAGACCGTAGTAGTACGTCGTACCGTCGGCAGTGGTGACAACCCAGTACTCGCCGTCGTTGTCACCGTTCGCCGCGCCGGTCTTCCGCTCGACGCGAGTACCGTCGTCGTTCTGCGGACGGTAAAGGTCACTCGTGCCGACCTGGACCAGCTCGGTGGTGCGGCCGTTCAGCGACATCACCGCGTTGTAGGACACCCAGCACAGGTCGGACGTCTTGTCCTTCTTGGCGGTGTTGTTGGGAGTCCCCGCCTTGAGGGGCTTAGTGTCGTCCTTGCAGGAGCGGTAGCGCCGCTCAATATGGCCCGGTTCGTAGTCCCAGCCCTCACCGATCCATGACGCCTGCGGCGATGAGACGGCCGTCTTGCCGTCCACCGCCTGCGAGTTGTACTCGAAGGAGATGTTGGGGGACGGACCGGCCGGAGTCGGCGGAATCGTCAGCGGATACGACCAGGTGAAGGCGCCGGAGGAACCACCGGCCGCCCACGTACCGCTGGAGGCCAGCGGAGTCGCCTTGAAGGAGCCGCCCGCTCCCGCGCCCGAGTCGGTGACCCCGAGCACCGCCGTGTCGCCGCCGGCCGCTGCCGCCTTGGTGCGGTAACCGGCCTGCACGACGGCCGTACCGCCGTTCCGAGCGGCCGAGGACGCCGAGGCGGGCGTGACCGTACCGTCCGCGGCCGGGTCCACGGTCGCGGTGACCGTACCGGTTCCGGTGTCGTTGACCGTCGCCAGTTCCTCGTACGCCTGGCACTCCTCAAGTCCGGGCGTCGCCAGATAGCACTCGGGGAACTGGACGAAGCGCAGGCGGGAGGCCCAGTCCGCACCATAGAGGTTCTTGAACTTCGCGTAGTCGAACTGCACCGACACCGGCACCGACCCGGTGGATGGCGCCTGCACGGTGACCACCGCGCCGTCCACGCCCTGCGCCACCGCGTCCGTGCGGCCGGCCACGGCGACCTGCCAGGTGCCGGTCGGCGCCGCCTCGCCGGGTGCCTGGCCCAGGCTGACGGGCAGGTCCTCGACCGGAGTCGTGGCTGCCTGTACCGCACTGTTGGAGCGCATGGAGGCGGTGAGCGCGCCGGAGCCGAAGGTGACGGCACCGCTGTCGGCGGGCGGGACGGTGGTCGTACCCGCCGGGGCCTGCGCCAGGTCCTCGGGCGTCTCGGTCTTGAGGCTGTCGAGATTCCGGTCGGCGGTCCTGCCCGGCACGAGCTGGTCCTGATCGAGCTTCTCCAGTACCAGTTCCTCGCGCCCGTCTTTGCCCGGCACCGGCGGAATCGCCAGCGCCTGTGTGGGCAGCAGGGCCACCAGCAGGGCCACGCCCAACGCGGGTACCACGGTGTGACGGACACGGCGCCGGCGACGGCGAGCTTCGGATTGACGAGACACGCCAGGATCCCCCCGGACCACCAGGCGCGGCACCGGGGTTGGGGCCGCACAGAATGTCGTGCAAGACGCGCCGATTCTGTGGGGGATCTGTAACGAAAGGCCAGAGAAGATGTGATCAAGTGATCATAGTCACGCCACGTATTGGATCAATCACCCATTCTATCGCGGGGAATGCCGGATAGATGGCCATAAGTGATCAGCGAGGTACACCTGAGACGCAATCCGGATCTAGCGCCCAGGAGGTGACTTTGGCATCCAACTAACCCGATGGGACAGCAGGATTCATTCGATTTTCCACCAATTTATGAGCAGCAGCAGCGCTGTTGAGTGAGGTCAGAGGATCAAGGGCACCCCAGCCCCGACGGTGCACTCCGAAGCCCGTCCGAAAATCCACAGGGTGACGGCTGCTCACTCATGGGTCATGATCTGCTCGCTCGTCCCGTGTGCTCAGGCCCGCGCGAGGAGCTCCGTATCTCCGGTCGGCGATCCGCCGAGTGCCGGGGCCGAGGGGGAGGGGTCTCACTCATGTCGCAACGCCGGTACCGACTGCCGGGCCAGCGCACCATCGCCCTGGCCTGCGCGGCGGCTGTCGCCGCGACCGGCCTGACATACGCCGGGCTACGGCTCGCGGATCCGGAGCCGGGCCCCGAGCCGACCACCGGTTCCGGAACTTCCCAGGTGAGCGAGTCGGATGCCATCACCCGGGCCGCGAAGACCGGCAAACCGGTGGAGGCCACCGCACTCCGGACTCCCTACTCGACAACCTGGGCGCGCCCGGACGGCCTGATGTCCCGTCGGGTTCATGTGTCGCCGGTCCGCGCCAAGGTCGGCGGCGAGTGGAAGCCCATCGACCGGTCGCTGCGGCGCACCGGCCGGGGCTGGGAGCCCAGAGCCACAAATACGAGCATGGTGTTCTCGGCCGGATCGGCGGGCGGCGCAGAACGTGACGAGCGCGCTTCCCGTACGACGGCTCTCAGGGCCCCGCTCCTGAAGGGCGCGGTCTCCGGGGCCGATGCGGCCGGAAATGCCCTGGTCACACTGCACTCCGACGGCCATGACATCCAGCTCACCTGGCCCGGTCCCGTCCCCGAGCCGATCATCGATGCGAACCGGGCGTTGTATCCCGAGATCATCCCGGGCGCGGATCTGGTCCTCACCGCGGACGACGACGGATTCGCCCAGCTCATCGTGGTGAAGAACCGTACTGCCGCCGCTGATCCCCGTATCGCCCAGCTCTCCTACGGTCTGTCCTCGCCCACCCTCACCTTCCGGCTCGACCCGAGATCCGACATCGTCAGCGCCGAGGACCCCTACGGCGACGAGGTGGCGATGTCCCCCTCACCGGTGATGTGGGACAACGCCGGCGCGACCGCCGTCACCGACGGACAGGTCGGCGCCACCGCCCAGCCCACCGCCCCCGAGGTCCTCCCCTCCGAAACGGCGACGCCCTCCGACGAGCCCTCGCCTTCGGCCAGTGCCGACGACGAAGTCGAGGCGGACGAGCAGACGGACCCCTACGCCGAGGTGCTCCCGTCCGCGAGCGACGAGTCCGCGCCACCCGTATCGGAATCGCCGCTGCCGCCGGCTCCCGCCGAGCCCACGCCCGCCCCCTCGCAGACCGGGCCGGACGCCACACTGTCTTTGCCCGGGCTCGACGGCCCGTCCCCCGACTCGCACGGCGCACTGGTCGACGCCGACCTGTCGGGCACCAACTGGGTGCTCACCCCTGACGCGGAGTTGCTGTCCGACCCGTCCACCGTCTTCCCGGTCTTCATCGACCCCTCTGTCAAGAAGCACACCCAGAACTGGACCACGGTCTACAACCGCTACCCGAAGGCCACCTTTTACAACGGGAAAGGCTTCAACAAGGGCGGCACCCACGAGGCACGGGTCGGCTTCGAGTCCGACACCTGGGGCACCTCGCGCTCGTTCTTCAACATCGATTTCGACGAGTCCCTGAAGGGCGCGGTCATCTCCAAAGCGACGCTCCAGGTCCTGGAGACCTACTCCTGGTCCTGCGACAGCCGTGCGATGAGTGTGCACCTCACCGACCGCATCGATTCCAAGAGCAACTGGAGCAACGCCCCCAGACTCCACGACGGCAACAAGATCGCCACAAAGAGCTTCGCACACGGCTACAAGTCCGGCTGCCGGGACGCGTATGAGACCTTCGACGTCAAAAAGGCCGCGCAGAAGACCGCCGACGCAGGCGGAAACAGCATCACCTTCGGCATGCGCGCCGTGAACGAGAAGTCGCAGTACTCCTGGAAGAAGTTCACCGCCAACGGCGAGAACGCCCCTGTCCTCGTACTCGTCTACAACCGTCGTCCCGGCGCGCCGACCTCCCTCGACCTCGGGCCCGAAGCCAAGTGCACCACCACCGAGCCATATGTCCGAATGGGCGCCGGTGAAATCACCTTCACCGCGTCTGCCGCCGACAAGGACAAGAACCTCGACCGCCTGGACTTCGATCTGTGGCCGACCGGCAAATGGGACACCACCGGCGATCTCCTCAAGGCCACCGGCAACAAGTCCGTGGGCGGGAACACCGACAGTGCCCGTGTCACCACTTCGGCATTCTCCACCAGCAAACTCACCAACAACACCGTGTACTCCTGGCGTGTACGAGCCTTCGACGACGCGAACGCCAGCTCCGCCTACTCGCCCAAGAACACCCCCTGCCGCTTTGTCCTGGACACAGCCGCGCCCAAACCGCCCAGAGTCTCCTCCACCGACTTCCCCAACGCCGACAGCAACGAGAACGGCTTCGGCACCCAGCCGGAGGACTCCATCTGGAGCGAGAAAAAGTTCGGCACCCCCGGCTCCTTCACCGTCCGTGCCCTCAACACCGACGTCGTGCGCTACGAGTACGGATTCAATTCCCCCAGTTACCCGTTCTCCCTGCCCCGCACCGCCGGCACCGCAACGACCGTCAGCGCCACGCTCTCCAACACCAAACCGCCCACTGCCGGCCCCAATGTGCTCTACGTACGGACCGTCGACGGCGCCGGCAATGTCTCCGAACCGACCAAATACTTCTTCTACGTCAGCCCCAGGGACCAAGCCGATGCACCCGGCGACTTCACCGGCGACAGACTGCCCGACCTGCTGACCGTCACCGAAGGCGGCAGTCTCTCCGTATACCCCTCACAGGCGACCAACGACCTCACCAAGGGCAGCGGAGACCTGGACTACGCCATGTCGGGCGCCTACCGCGACAACCCCGACAAGGACCCCAACGGCGACGACCTCCCGTACTACGTCAGCGCCTCCGGCCACTTCGACGGCGCACTCATCACCCACAACGGAGACATCTACGGCGGTGACGGCCTCCAGGACCTCGTCGCCCGCGTCGACGGCAAGCTCTGGGTCTACCCCGGAGACGGCTACGGCGCCGTGAACATCGACAAACGCCGCGAGATCCTCCTCCCAGCCGGAGCCCCCGACCCCAGCACCTTCACCCAGATCGTCTCCGCCGGCGACGCCACCGGAGACGGCAGAGCCGACTTCTTCGTCACCGTGGGAGACACGTTCTGGGTCCTCACGGGCTACAACGGCGCCACCGTCGAAAAGGCAACCAGGCTCGCCGGCGCCTCATGGACGCCCCGGGACATCGTCACCGTCCTGGACGTCACCGGTGACGGCGTCACCGACATGATCTTCCGCACCGACGAGACCGGACGGCTGATGCTCCGCACCGGTATCAAAGCGGCATCCGGCGGGGTCGACCTCAATTCCCTTGCCCAGGCCGTCAACTCGGCCGGTGGAGCGGACAGCCAGTACGGAGCCTCCGGCTGGTCCAGCACCGCCGTCCCCCACATCATGGGCACCCCCGACACCAACGGCGACTCCATCCCCGACATCTGGACCGTACGCTCCGACGGTTCCGTCCACCTCCACACCGGCAGCAGAACCGCCCTCACCGGCAACGGCACGGAGATCATCGGAGCCCAGAGCTGGTGGAAGACCCGCCAGACCATCGGCTGACCACTGACCCGCCGTACGAGACGGCCTCCGGCACTCGCCGGAGGCCCCGGCTCGGCTTTGGCTGGTGTCGATTGCGGCTTGAACTTCCCTATAACAAGGGCCCATTGACAGGGTCTTGGGGGGTGATCGATTATCGCGGAGCATGTGGTTCCGGGAGTGTCGCGGTACCCCGTGCCGCAGTCGTTCCGTACGTTCGGGGCGGCTGGTGTCTGGTGATCCATTACTCGATGGCAACGTTGTCGTCATATGCCCGGCGCGTGTTGCCCCTCCCCAGTGAGACACCCGCGGACGAGGAGAGCCAGCTTGTCGCCCAGAGAACTCATCCACGCGTCGGCCGTCACCTCCTTTCAGCAGCAGCGGCTCTGGTTTCTGTCGCAGATGCCGGGGGCGAGTACGGCGTACAACGAGGCCATGGCGTTCGAGCTGCGCGGGCCGCTCGACCGTGAGGTGCTGGCGCGGGCGCTCGACGCGCTGGTGGCGCGGCATGAGGCGCTGCGGACCCGGCTGGTTTCCGAGGAGGGGGAGGTACGCCAGCTCATCGGGCCGGTGGACACCGGATTCGCCCTGGAGATTGATGATTTAAGCGGTCTGGTCGATGCCGAGGGCTGTGCTGAGGGCGATGCCGATGGCGGCGCCGAGGAGCGGGCCGGGGGCCGCACCGCGAGCCGCGTCGAGGACCGCGTCGCCGAGCTGCGGGTCGCCGAACTCACCACGCCCTTCGACCTCGCCAACGGGCCGCTCGGGCGGGGGCGGCTGATCGTACTGGGCAGCGATCACAACATCCTGCTGCTGACCATGCACCACAGCGTCTACGACGGCCAGTCCATGGATGTGATGCTGCGCGAACTCAGCGCGCTCTACACCGCGTTGGCCCAGGGCAGCACCGGCGATCCGCTGCCGCCGCTGCCCCTCCAGTACGCCGAGTACGCCGCCGAGCAGCGGCGTTGGGCGGCCGGGGACGTGCCCGGCGCGCAGGCGGCTTACTGGAAGGAGCAGTTGGCCGACGCCCCCTCGTTGCTGGAACTGCCGACCGACCGGCCCCGGCCGCCCGAGCAGGACCACCGCGGGGGCCGGGTGAGTTTCTCGCTGGACGAGGAGCTGACCGCGCGGCTCGCGAGTGTGGCGCGGCGGCAGGGCGGGACGCTGTTCGTGGCGGTCCTGGCCGGGTGGGCGGTCGTGCTGTCGCGGCTGACCGGTCGTACGGACATCGTTGTCGGCACCCCCGCGGCCAACCGCCGCCGCCCGGAGGTCCGCAAGCTCATCGGCTTCTTCGTCAACTCCCTTGCGCTGCGGGTCGATCTGTCCGGTTCACCGACGTCGGCCGCGCTGCTGAAGCAGGTGCGCGGGGTGGTACGAGGGGCGCTCGACCACCAGGACCTGCCGTTCGAGCGGGTCGTGGAACTGGTCAACCCGCCGCGCAGCGCCGCGCACACCCCCGTCTTCCAGACCATGTGCGCCTGGGTTCCGGACAGGAAGGGCCTGCTGGATCTTCCGGGCATCGACGCGGGGCCGCTCGCCATCCCGCACGCGGCGGCGAAGTTCGATCTGGCACTGTCGCTGAGCGAGACCGACGGGCGGATCGAGGGCCAACTCGACTACGCGACCGCGCTGTTCGACCACGAAACGGCCGAGCGGTACGCGGGGTATCTGGGCCAGGTGCTGGCCGGGATGGCGCAGGATCCGGACCGGCCGGTCGACGATCTCGACCTGATGGACGCGGACGAGCGCCGACGGCTGCTGACGGACTGGAACGGCCTGGCCGAGCCCGGGTCGCCGCCGGCACAGTCGCCGCTGCCGCTGCCGTCTCAGTCGCTGTCGCTGGCACAGTCACAGTCGCCATCGCCGGAAAGCGCAGCGCCCCGCCCACAGCCCCCAAGCCCCGGCCTCGTCGAACGGTTCAAGGAGCAGGTGCGCATACGCCCCTCCGCCCCCGCCCTCGTCGCCGGCGAGGAGCAGCTCGACTACGCCACCCTCGACCGGCGCGCCAACCGCCTGGCCCACGCCCTCATCGCCCGTGGAGTCCGCCCCGATCAGGTCGTCGGGCTGCACACCGGGCGGTCGCCCGAACTGGTCGTCGGCATCCTGGGGATCCTGAAGGCAGGCGCCGCCTATCTGCCGCTCGACCCCGGGCAGCCCGCAGAGCGGCTGGCGGTCATCGTCGAGGACTCGGCTCCGGCCCTGGTCCTCACCGACGCCACCCCGGACGCCTCACCGGACTCCTCACCGGAGGACGCGCCCGAAGGCCGGCACGCACTCACCGCCGTGGAAGACGAGGGCCAGTCCGACCACTCCCCCGCCGTCCCCGTCCCGCCCTCCCGCCTCGCCTACGTCATTCACACCTCCGGATCCACCGGCCGCCCCAAAGGCGTCGCCGTGACCCACGCGAGCGTCCTCAACCTCTTCGACTCCTGGCGCGCGCTGATGGGCGACGAGCCCGGCGAGGCGCATTCCGCCTGGTCCAGCATCGGTTTCGACGCGTCCGTGCACGAGATCCTCATGCCGCTCACCACCGGCGGCACCCTCCATCTCGTCCCCGAAGAGCTGCGCGGCGACCCCGAGGCGCTGATGGGCTGGCTGCGCGAGCGCCGTGTCGTCCAGGCCTTCCTGCCCCCCTCGTACATCAAGTGGATCGACGAAGCGCCGGAGGAGCGGCTGCGCGGTCTGGCCCTGCGCCAGGTGCTGACCGGGGTGGAGAGCCTGCCCGAGACGGCGCTGTACCGGATGTGCCGGGCGCTGCCCGGTCTGCGGATCCGGTACGGGTACGGGCCCACCGAGGCCACCCTCTACAGCACCGCGTACACCGCTCCACAGCCCCTGGACCGCCCCTGCCCGATCGGCCGGCCGCTGGACGGGACCCGGCTCTATCTGCTGGACGAGCGGCTGCGGCCGGTACCGGCCGGAGTGACGGGCGAGGTCTTTCTGGGCGGCGCGAGCCTGGCCAGGGGGTATCTGCACCGGCCGGATCTGACAGCCGAGCGGTTCGTCGCCAATCCCTTTGTGCCGGGCGAGCGGATGTACCGTACGGGCGACCTCGCGCGCAGACTGCCCGACGGCAACGCCGAGTACGCGGGCCGGAGCGACGACCAGGTCAAGCTCCGGGGCTTCCGTATCGAGCCGGGCGAGATCGAGGCGGCGCTGCTCGCGCTGCCCGGGGTCCGCGAGGCCGCGGTGCTGGCCGACCACGACCCGGCCGGTCAGCCGCGCCTGGTGGCGGGAATCGGCCACGGTGACGCCGAACCGCGCGGGCCGCACGCATGGCGTGCCGCGCTGGCCGAGCGCCTGCCAGACTACATGATCCCTGCCGCCTTCGTCGAGCTGCCCTCCCTGCCCCTCACGCACAGCGGCAAACTCGACCGGGCGGCCCTGCTGCGGCGCATCGGGGCCGACGGCCAGGGACAGGTCAACCAGGCCAGTCCCCGCGACCATATCGAGCTAACGCTGTATCAGATATGGCGGGACATTCTGCTGCACCCCGACATAGGTATAGGGGACAGCTTCTTCGACCTCGGCGGCACTTCCCTGTCGGCGATCAAGATGGCCCATGCCGTACGCGAGAGCCTGGGCGTGCCGCTCCCCGTACGCGACATCCTGCTGCATCCGACCATCGAGTCCCTCGGCGGACTCCTCAGGCACGGCGCTCCGGACCGCCCGGGGAACGGCCTCATCGAGTTCCGCGCGGGCGAGGACCAGGGCCGGGGCCAGAGCCGGGACCAAGGCCGGGACCAGGGCCGGGACCAGGGCCGGGACCAGGGCCGGGACCAGGGCCGGGACCAGGGCCGGGTGGTGTGCGTCCATCCGGCCGGGGGCACCGCCTTCTGCTATCTGTCACTGGCCAAGGCGCTGCCCGAGTCCATCGGTCTGTACGGGATCCAGTCCCCAGGACTGAACCCGGGCGAGGCGTTCCTGCGCTCCGTCGAGGCCATGGCGGAGGCCTATCTGCGGCTGGTCGAACCGCTGCCCGCCGGACCGCTGGTCCTCACCGGCCTCTCGTACGGCGGTCTCGTCGCCCATGAGATGGGGCGGCGGCTGGCGCTGAGCGGCAGGAACGATGTGAGCGTGGTCCTGCTCGACACGCAGGCCAGCGACGATCCCGCAGACCGCGCGGCGGTCGCGCCGGTGGACATGGCGGAGTTCCGCGACAAGCTCGTGAGGTTCAACGGCATGTATCCCGGGATCGACGACGCGCAGATCGAGCGCTACTTCCGCGTCTACAACCACAACCGGATGACCGCCCGCGACCATCTGCCACTGCCCTCACCGGCCCGGCTGGTGCTGGTCCAGGCCGTGGAGGGCGCCGATGACACGCCTTTCCACCGCGCGGTACGGGAGTTCTGGCAGCGGCGGGCCGAGGGGGGCTGGCAGGTGGAGCCGGTGGACTGCGACCACTGGGAGCTGCTGGAGAGCGGCGAGGTGGTGCGTGTGGCGGCGGTGATCGAGAAGGAGCTGCGGCGGCTGGGGGCGGGGCCCCGGGCAGAGGCCGGGGCTGGGGCTGGGGCCTCTCCGATCGCGATCGATGAACGGGCCGCAGCCGGTGAGCGGTCGGCCGTACGGTTCGAGGGGCGGCAGGCGTGATGGATCGGGCTTCCGCAGTTCCGGACCGGGCCGTTCCCCGGAGCCTCGCCGGGTCGGTCCTCGCACAGGCGCGCCGTACGCCGTCGGCCACCGCGGTCGTGGACGGTGGCCGGCGGATCGACTACGCCGAACTCGACCGGCGCAGCGCGGCCGTCGCCCGTGCGCTGCGGAGCGAGGGGGTACAGCCCGGACAGGCGGTCGCGGTGTGCCTGCCGCGTTCGTGGTCCCTGGTGTGCGTGATGCTCGGCATCCTGCGGGCGGGGGCGACGGTCGTGCCTCTCGACGCGCAGAGCCCGCCCGCCCGGCAGCGCCACATCCTGGAGGATTCGGCGAGCGTGGCGCTCGTACATGCGCGTGGGCACGGATACGGAAACGGGAACGGGAACGGCCAAGACGAGCAACCGCCCGGCGGACTCGCACCGGCCGTGGTGTCACTGGCGGCGGACACGCTGCTGGGGGCGGGTGCGGAGGGCCAGGACGTACCGTACGAGACGCCGGGGCCCGAGCCGTACGACGAGCAGCCCCACCCGGGCTTTCCGGAAGCCGACGGGCCCGGGTCGGCCTGTTCGTTCCTCTTCTACACGTCCGGAACCACCGGCCGCCCCAAGGGCGTTGAGGTCCGGGACGCCGGCATTCTGCGGCTCGCGCGGCCCGGTTACACGCAGTCCGGCCACACCCAGCCCGATCACGCACAGCCCGGTCACGCACAGCCCGGCCGCACAGCACCGGCCGACGGCTCCCGTTACGCCTGCCTCGCCAACCCCGCCTTCGACGCCCTCAGCTTCGAAGTCTGGGTGCCCCTGCTGACCGGCGGCTGCTGTGTGATCCTCGGCGACACCGAGGTCCAGACCCCGCGGCTGCTCCCGGCGGCCCTGGAGCGCGAGCGCGTCGACACCCTCTTCGTGACCACGGCCCTCTTCAACGCGGTGGTCGACGAGGTGCCCGACTGCTTCGCCACCGTCGACCGGGTCCTGATCGGCGGTGAGCAGCTCAACGCGGGGCTGATCCGCCGCTGGTACCGCGACAACCCCACCAGCACCACCCGCCTCCACAATGTCTACGGCCCCACCGAGTCGACCACCTTCGCCCTCTGCCACCCCATTCCGCGCGGCTTCGACGCGGATGTCGTACCGATCGGCGCACCCCTGCCCGGCACCGAGGCGCTGCTCGTCGCCGACGGCACGCGCGTGGCCGGGCCCGGCGAGATCGCCGAACTGCACCTCGCCGGGGAGGGGCTGGCCGCGGGCTACCGCGATCTGCCCGAGGAGACGGAGCGCCGCTTCGTCCGGCTGCCGTGGTACGAGGGCGGCGACCGCGTCTGGTACCGGACGGGCGATCTGGTGCGCCGCGACGACGCCGGGCTCATCACATACGTCGGACGCGCCGACCGGCAGGTCAAGGTACGCGGCTTCCGGATCGAGCCGGGCGAGATCGAGCGGCACATCCTGTCCCACCCGGCGGTGCGGCAGGCATACGTCTGCACCCGCCGCGACACCGCCGGGGCGAACGAGCTGCTGGCGTATCTCGTTCCGCGCGGCGATCTGCCGTTCGACGACTTCGACGGCCATCTGACGGCCGGACTGCCGGTCTACATGCGGCCCCACCGGATGTATCTGGTCGACGCGCTGCCCCTGAACGCCAACGGCAAGGTCGACCAGGACGCGCTTCTGAGGAGCGGGGCCGAGCCATGGCGCCGACTCGCCACCCGCTCCAGCGACGGCAAAGGCAAAGGCGGCAGCGAAGGCGACGCGGGCGGCGACGGCGAACCGGTCTCCGCCTGGCAGCGGGAGGTCCTCGATCTGGCCGCGGGCGTTCTCGGCGTACCGGATCTGCGTCCGGACGACCGCTGGATCCCGCAGGGCGGCGACTCGCTCAAGGCGCTGCGGCTGCGCCACGAGGTGAGCCGCCGCTGGGACCGCGACCTGCCGCAGGCGCTCGTCCTGCGCGCCGACTTCGCCGCCCTGGCCGCCGCGATCGCCGAGGGGCGGCAGGGGCCGAGGGAGTCCGGGTATCCGTCCGCGCCGGCGCCGTCCGGGGCCCGGTCCGCGCCCGCCACCTCCGAGCAGCAGCGGTTGTGGCTGCTCCAGCAGCGGGACCCGGGCTCGCGCGCGTACAACGTGCCGCTCGCCTTCCGGCTCCGTGGCGCCCTCGACATCGCGGCGCTGCGTGAGGCGCTCCGGCGCCTGGTGGCGCGCCATCCCGCGCTGCGGACGTCGTTCCGGACGACGCCGGAGGGGCTGCGCCAGAAGGTGGGCGAACCGTACGACCCGTGGGTCTCGGCGCCGGATCCCCGGGACGCGACGCCGGACGCGGGCGGCTCGGACGGCTCCGCCGGGCGCTTCCTCTTCGACGCGCCTTTCGACCTGGCCGAACCGCGGATGCTGCAAGCCTCCTGGCTGCCCGCTCCGGAAGGCGACGGCGGAACACTCCTGCTGCATCTGCACCACATCGCCGTCGACGGCTGGTCGCTGACCGTCCTGTTCCGGGACCTCTCGGCGTACTACCGAGCCGCGCTGTACGGCGAGGAGTCCGGCCCGCCCGAGGACGCCGGCGCCGTCCCCACCCCCTGGACTTCGCCGACTGGCAGGCGGGCTGGCTCGCCCGTACCCCCTACCTCGACCAGCGCACCGCCCTCAAGGAGCACTACGCGGGCCGCCCGGCCGTATCGCCGCCCCTGCTTCCCGTACGGCCCGTCCGCCCGCCGGACCGTGCCGCCGGACGGCTCCTCCGTACCTCCCTCGGCCAGCACCACCGCACCGCGCTCGACCGGCTCGGCGCCGAACTGGGCCTCACCCGGTTCCAGCTCCTGCTCAGCGTGTTCGCGTGGAGTCTGTACGGGGTGACCGGCGACGCCCGGCCGCTGATCGCCACTCCGGTGGCCAACCGGCCGCTGCGCGCATTCGAGTCGTCCGTCGGCATGTTCGCCAACACCGCGCTGGTGCCGCTGGAACTGGGCCCGGCGGAGGATCTCAGGGCCCAGCTCGCCCGGCAGGGCGCCGAGGCTCGGGCGGTCCTGGACCGGCAGGACGTGGTCCTCGCCGATGTCCTGGCCGACCATCGTTTCCGTACGGACGGGCCCCCTTTCGATTTCCTCTTCGTGCTGGAGAACACCGAGTTCGGCGCGCTGGCGCTGCCGGGCTGCGAGATCCGTCCCGAGTGGCCGGAACCCGCCGAGGCCAAGTGCCCGCTGACCCTGTCGGTGGTCGAGCACGAGTCCGGCTTCGACTGCCTGTGGGAGTACGCCGACGATCACTTCGGCCGTGCCGAGGCCGAGGCGGCGGCCCTGCTCTTCCGGCAGGGCGTCGAGCGGCTGGCGGAGGGGCGTCCGGCCACGCTCACCGAGCTGATCGCCCCGTACCGGCGCGGTCTGGCCGATCCGGGGCGCGGCCCCTCCGTAGCGCTCCCGTTCACGACCGTGGCCGAGGGGTTCGCGCGGCAGGTCCGCAGGACCCCGGACGCGCCGGCGGTGACGGCGGAGGGGCGGACCCTGAGTTACGCCGAACTCGACGCCCGGGCCGAGGCGTTGGCGGCGGTCCTGCGGGCCCGTCATCCGGTGCCGCTGGACGACGGTTCCCCGGCGCGGGTCGCGCTGCACCTTCCGCCGTCACCGGAACACGTGGTGGCGCTGCTGGCCCTGGCCCGGCTGAACCTCACCGCCGTACCGCTCGATCCCGCGTACCCGCCGGCTCTGCTGCGGCGGATCCTGGATCAGGCACGGCCGCTGTGTGTCCTCGTACCGCCGGGCGGGGAGGACGTACTCGACGTTCCTCATGACGATCTGCCGCGGTACCCGGTGGCGCTGGCGGCGCTGGCGCGGTCCGTGCCCGTCGAGTCTTCCGTACCCGTCGTGCCCTCTGTGCCCGGTGCGCCGTCCACGCCCGGTGCGGTCCATGGGAGCGCGGCGTTTCATGAGGGCCGACGGCCGCTGTACACCCTGTTCACCTCGGGGTCGACCGGTACGCCCAAGGGCGTCGACGTACCCGACCGCACCCTGTGCAATCTGCTGGAGTGGCAGTCGGGGGCGGGCGGACTGGCGGGGCCCGCGGTGACGCAGCAGTTCTCGATGCTGTCCTTCGACGTCTCCTTCCAGGAGATCTTCACGACCTTGTGCGGGGGCGGGCAGCTCCATCTGGTGCGGCCGGGCTGGCGGCACGATGTCCCGGCGCTGCTGGAACAGCTCGAAACCGCGGGTGTCGAGCGTCTCTTCATGCCCTTCGTGGCGCTTCAACTCCTGGCCGAGCACGGTGTCCGGCTGGGGCGCCATCCCTCCCGGCTGCGCGAGGTGATCACTGCGGGCGAGCAGCTCGTATGCACCGATGCCGTCCGGCGTTGGTTCGCGGGGATGCCGGGGGCGCGGCTGTTCAACCACTACGGTCCGACCGAGACGCATGTGGTCAGCGGGCTGTGCCTGGAGGGCGACCCGGCGCGGTGGCCCGCCCGTCCGGCGATCGGCCGGCCGGTGGGCGGGGCGTGGCTGCGGGTGGTCGACGAGGCGGGCGAGGCGGTGCCACCGGGGCGTACGGGGCAATTGCTGATCGGCGGGACGATGGTCGCGCCGTGCTATCTCGGCGACGAGGAGCTGAACCGTACGAGGTTCGTGGAGCTGCCGGGGACGGGGTCGGCGGGGGAGGCGGCAGCGGCGGGGTCGGCGGCGGCCGGGCTGGGGCTGGCGGAGCCCGGGTTGGAGCAGGGGGCGGGGGCGGAGCCCGGGGCGGTGCGTTTTTACCGCAGTAGCGACCTCGCCCGCTTCGACCGGCACGGCCTGCTCCACTACATGGGCCGCGACGACGAGCAGATCAAGGTGAGCGGCCACCGGCTCGAACTGGGTCAGGTGGAGGCGGCCCTGCTGGAGCACCCCCGGATCGTCAATGCGGTGGTGACCAGGGACGGCGAGGACCTCGTGGCGTGCCTGGAGTGCCACGATCCTGGCCCGACGGCACAGGAGATGGCGGAGCATCTCGCCCCACTGTTGCCATCTTTTGTGCGGATACGCCGTTTCCGCCGTATACGGTCGCTTCCGCGCACTCCGAGCGGCAAGCTGGATCGCAGGGCGGTACTGACGGCGCCGGGCGAGGAGTTGGAGGCGTACGGGTCGGACGAGCCGGTGCTGTCGGCGGGGGAAGCGCGGCTGGCCGGGCTGTTCGAGACGGTGACGGGCAAGCGGGTGGGGCCCGATCAGCGGTTCTTCGACGCGGGGGCGACAAGCCTGGACCTGATGCGTTTTCATCTGCGCTGTACGACTGAACTGGGGGTGGCCTTCACCGTCGCCGACCTGTTCGAGCATGTGACGGTAAGGGGGTTGGCACGGTTCCTGGAGGGGTCGGCTTCTTCGAATCCGGCTGCGGAATCGGATTTGGCTGCGGAATCGGTTTCGGTTCCGGAGCGGGAATCGGTTTCGGAGTCGGTTGTGGAACCGATACCGGGACCGGCTTCAGCTTCCGCTTCGGCCGGTGGTCCAGCGGGTTCGCCGGACGAACCGATCGCCGTCGTCGGGATGGCCGTACGACTGCCCGGTGCCCGGGACCTGGCCGCCTTCTGGGACCTCGTACGGACGGGCGGCAGCGGTATCGAACACTTCGAGGCCGCCGAGGGGCTCGTGGGCGCCCGCAGCCAGATGGACGGTCTGCTGTCCTTCGACCCCGGGCACTTCGGCATCAGCCCGCACGAGGCGCGGCTGATGGACCCGCAGCAGCGGCATCTGCTGATGAACTGCGTCGAGGCGCTGGCACATGCCGGTATCGCCACTCCTGACGGGGTCCGTGCCGTATCGGACGGGCGGCGGAGCGCCCCGGCCGAGCGGCGGCGCGGCGAGCGGGTCACGCGCGTCGGTCTGGTCGCGAGCTGCGGCGAGAACACGTACTACCGGGCCATGCTCCGCGAGGCCGACCCCGCCGGCCTGCCGGACGAATTCCAGCTCGCGCTCCACCACGACAAGGACTTCCTCGCCACCAAAGCCGCCTACCACCTCGGTCTGACAGGACCGGCGTTCACGGTGCAGGCGGCCTGCGCGAGTTCGCTGGTGGCCGTGCATGTGGCGGCCGGTCTGCTGCGGCAGGGCGACGCCGACGTGATGCTGGCCGGCGGCGTGCTTGTCGACACAGGGCTGAGCGAGGGCTACCACTACCGCCCGCAGCACATCTTCTCCCCGGACGGACACTGCCGCCCGTTCAGCGACGACGCCGGGGGCACGATCGGGGCGAGCGGGGTGGGCGTAGTGGTGCTGAAGCCGCTACGGCTGGCCGAACGCGACGGGGACACGGTGTACGCGGTCATCACCGGCTCCGCCCTCAACAACGACGGGGCCGACAAGCTCGGTTACAGCGCCCCCTCGCTGGCCGGCCAGCGCGAGGTGATCCGCTCCGCGCTGCGGCGCAGCGGCCGTACGGGTGCCGAGGTCGGGTACGTCGAAGCCCACGGCACCGCCACCCGCCTCGGCGACCCGGTAGAGTTCGCCGCCCTACGCCAGGCCTTCGGCACCACCGGCCCCGCCGCCCACTGCGCCCTGTCCTCGGTCAAGAGCCAACTGGGCCACCTGGGCGCGGCGGCGGGGGTCATCGGTCTGATACGAGCCACCCTCGCCCTCCACCACGCCGAGATCCCCCCGACTTTGGGCTTCCGGCGGCTGAATCCTCAGATCGGCGAGGACGCGACGCCGTTCTACATCCCGGAGCGTTCGCTGCCGTGGCCGGCGGACCGTGAACGGGTGGCGGCGGTAAGCAGCTTCGGAATCGGCGGCACGAACGCGCATGTGATCGTGGAGGCGGGAGGTGGGGGCGCGGGGGCGGCTCGGAGCGCGGGCTGTGGCGCCCGGGGCGCGAGCGCCGTCAACCGCTACGAGTCCGGGGCTCCGGGCACACGCGTAGGCACGGGCAGCCAGGGCAGCGCGGACAGGGCCGACAGCCGGGACAGTCGGGTCAGGACGGACAGCCGGGGAAGCCGGGGCAGTTATGAAGGCACCAGCAGCCACGAAGGCTTCGGCGATCCCGACGCCATCCCGTGCCTCGTACTCTCCAGCAGCAGCCCCACGGGGCTGCGCGCCGACGCCCAACGGATCGGCGACTATCTGGCCGCCCGGCCCGAGGCCTACGCGCAGGTGTTGCGGCATCTTCGGTCCGGCCGCCCCACTCATCGTTGGCGGGCCGCCGCAGAGTGCGCTGACGCCGGCGCCGCGGTGGACTGGCTGCGGACCGTTGCCGGGGGCGTCTCGACCGTACCGGACGGGCAGACGAAGCCGCCCGCGCCGGACGAACCCGGCCTCACCGCCGCAGACCGTACCGCCGGCGAACTCGCCGCGGCCTGGGCCTCCGGCCGTACGATCCACTGGCCCGCCGGTACCGCGCAGGCACCCTGGGACTTCCCGCCGCCCGCTTTCGAACTGACCGACTACGACTTCCCCCGTGCCACGCCGAACGCGGAGCCCGACGCGACGACACCGCAACGGCTGTCCGAGGACCAGTGGTTGCACCAGCCGCACTGGGTACGACTCCGCCGCGCGACCTCCCGTACCCCGGCCGGTACTCCGGCCCAGACCCCGGCCGGTACTCCGATCCGTACCCCGGCCGGTGCCTCCACTCGTACGACAGCCGGGGCAGCAACTGCCCGCACCCTGGTCGTGCTCACCGCCGTCCCATCCACCTCGGCGGCCTGGCAGCCCTTCGAGCGGACGCACACCCGAGTGATCCGCGTCAGCGCCGCCGACGGTTTCGCCCGGCTCGCGGACGACATCTACGAGGTGGACCCGGCCGACCCCGCCTCGCTCCGCCTCCTCCTCACCGCCCTGACCAGCACCGGCACCGGCATACCGCCGTCCGGCATCGACTGGCTGCACGCCCTTCCCTTGGCCATCGACGGCACAGGCGACGAGCACACACTCGCCCGCGCCCAGTGGGCCTGCCTCGACACCCCCGCCGCCCTGCTCCGGGCGATCGCGGAAACACCCGGGTTCCCGAAGCCCCGCCTGTGGTGGCTCTCGTACGGCGCACAGCCGGTCGACGGATTCGTACAGCGCCCCGAACTGGGCCTGCTGGCCGGCGTGGGCGAGGTGGCACGGCAGGAGACCGGCGCGGACAGCCACTGGCTGGACCTGCCGAACCCCGACCCGACACCCACCGACCCAACGGCCTCCAACACAACCGCTCCCGATACGACCGCTCCTGCTCCCGCCCCCTGGGTGCCCCTGCTCGCGGCACTCCTCGCAGAGGACGGCACCGCCCTCCCCCACCGACTCGCGCTGCGCCAGAACTACTGGTGGCACCAGACCGTCCAACCCGTAGCCGGCTTGGCGGTCAGCCCCGAAATCAGCCCAGTAGTCGGCTCCGTAGTCGGTCCCGTGTCCCAGCCGGAAGACCAGCCGGCCCAGCCGGCCGAGCCGGTCCGCACCACCCACCTCATCCTCGGCGGCACTGGTGGCATCGGCACCGCCATCGCGGCCCTTCTTCTCGAACAGACCGCTTCCGACGTCGTCCTGCTGGCGCGCCGACCGTACCTCCCGTCCCAACTGACCCAGTGGGCCGACCGCGTCACGCTGGTCGAAGCCGACCTGGCACAGGAGGGGCTCGACACGATCCTCGCCCGTGTCACCCCGTACCTCGGCCGGCTCGAAAGCGTCGTGCACGCGGCGGGTACGGCTGCGGGCAGCCTGATCCTGCGGCGCGAAGCCGACTCCATGCGGCAGGCGATGGCGGCCAAGGTACGCGGGGCCCTGCTCGTCGAGCGGCTGATCGTCGACCGCGATCCGGCGTACGCGGTGTACTGCTCGTCGATGTCCGTACTGTTCGGCGGCGTCGGGCAGTTCGACTACGCGGCCGCCGCCGGGCTCCTCGACGCCTTCGCGCGCCACCAGGCCGGCCCGGACGAGAGCACCGTCCGTATCGGCATCGACTGGGACGTCTGGCGGGAGGTCGGCATGGCGGGCAACACCCTGCGTACGGACGCCCGCCACCGGGCGCATCTCGCCACCGGGCTGAGTACGGAGGAGGGCCGACGCCTGTTCGCGCGAGCTCTGCGACTCCAGTTGCCGCAGCTCATGGTCTCGACGGTCTCCATGGACGAGGCGCGTGTCTTCTACGAGCCGCCGGCCACCGCGGCCACCGAGTCCGTGCATGAGACCAGAACCGTCTCGCCCGCCGAGCAGTTGGCCGACAGCCTGCGCCGACGTCTGGGCGTCGACGAACTCGACCCGTCGACTTCCCTGTACGACCTGGGCGCGGACTCGCTGACCCTGCTGGATCTGATCTCCGAGGTCAAACGGCTGTACGGGGTCGATCTGGAGCTGTTCGAACTCAGCCACCGGGTCAGCCTGAACGAGGTGCTGAGCAGGCTGGACCAGGAAACGGAGGTCGACTCCGGCGACGCCGACCCGGTGCCCCTGGACATCTGGCAAACCGGCACGGGACACGATCTCGTGTGCCTGGTCCACCCGGTCGGCGGTGACATCCAGGCGTACCGGGCGCTGGTCTCGGCGCTCGACCCCGGCCCGACCGTCTGTCTGATCGCCGACCCGGCGCTACGGCACACCGACTCCGCCCGCGTCGGCTCCGGCCCGGCTCACCTTGACTCCGGCCCCGGCCTCCCGGCTCCCGGCGACACCGCGCCCGACGACACCACGCTCGACGACACGGAGCCAAGCAACACGAAGCCGGGCGACACGGATCGTCCGGCCTGGACACTCACCGAACGCGCCCGCCGCTACCACGCCGCCCTCCAAGCCCGCTTCCCGCACGGGACATGGCGCTGGCGGCTCGCGGGCTGGTCCTTCGGCGCGTGGGTCGCGCAGGCGATGGCGGCCGAGGCGGAAGCCGCCGGGCGGCCGGCGGACGCGCTGTATCTGCTCGACCCGCCACCCCCCGACGCGGGACCGCGGCTCGGTGGCTACGACGAGGGTCAACTCCAGGAGGTGTTCGCACGCGAGCTGAACCAGAACGCCTCCGGCGACCCGCTGGGCGAGGGCCCGCAGGCGTACGCCAAGCGCCTCGCGCAGTGCTGCCGGACCAATCTGACCAGTATGCGCGACCACCGGCCGCCCCGGCTGACCCGTACCCCCAGCACCCTGTGGCTCGCGGCCCGTTCCGTATCCGGCCTGCCGGCCCCCGAACCGCCGGAAGCCCAGCTCGGAGCATGGCGTACCCGTCTGCCAGAACCCGCGGAGGGGCATGTCGTGGACACCACGCACTACGGCCTGGTGCAACCGCCGTACGTGAAGGACGTGGCCGACGCCATCAACGCGGCAACGTCCCGGCAGTCCCCCGCCGCCGACTGACCCATCGCCGACCGACCCGCCACGACCACCACCATCACCGCCACCACCACTGCCACGCACGGAACGTCCGCCCCAGCACCACCCCGTAGGCCCCGGCACCGCCCCGCACGCCCACGCCCCGTCCGCCCACGCCTGGTACGCCCCGCCCATCCGAGAGGACATCTGGACACCATGGAACAGTTCGCTTTGGACGCCATCGAACGCGTCACCACGAGGCCGCCGGAGGTCTACGACAGCATCGTGGTCGAGCCGCTGACCCCGCTGCTCGGCGCGGAGGTGTTCGACCTGGACCTGTCGAAGGAACTGACCCCGGCCGAGACGGACGACGTACGGCGCGCGTTTCTGACCCACCACGTGCTGGTGTTCCGCGACCAGGACCTGAGCGACGAGGACCACAAGCGCTTCGCCGGCCTCTTCGGCGAACTGCACCCCGTGACCCCGCCCCCGCCGGACTCCGACCCGTACATCCTGGAAGTCAGCGCGAACAAGAACTCGCGGGTCGTGGCCGGCAACGGCTGGCACGCCGACGGCACCGCCGACGCCCTGCCGTCCCTGGGCTCCATGCTCTACGTCACCCGCACCCCCGAGATCGGCAGCGGCGGCGACACCCTGTTCGCCAATATGCACCTGGCGTACGAAATGCTCTCCCCGCCCATGAGGACCTTCCTGGACGGCCTCACCGCCATCCACGACGGCCTCCTGGCCTGGCGCGGCCACACCCCGCCGCCCGGGCTGGTCATCCCGAAGACGGAACACCCGGTGGTGGTCCGCCACCCCGACACCGGCCGCCAACTCCTGTACGTCAACGGCGCCTACACCTCGCACATCCCCCAGCTCTCCCGCGGCGAGAGCGAGGCGATCCTCAAAACCCTGTACGACTACATCGCCACAACCCCCCTCCTCCACTGCCGCGTCCGCTGGACCCCCAACACCCTGGTCCTCTGGGACAACCGCTGCGTCCAGCACCACGCGACATGGGACTACTACCCCCACACCCGCTACGCCCGCCGAGTAGCCATCAACTCCCCCACACCCCCCTCCGCCACCACCCCGCCCCACACCCTTTGATCCCGCCAACCCTTCGATCCGGCAATGCCGGCCCGGACGTGGGCGCGGACAGCGGGAGGGCCCGGACATGTCCTGTCCGGGCCCTCCTGTGCCTATCCGTAGGTTACTTGAGGTACACCAGGCCGTCCGTGGTGATGGCCGGGCGGCCGGTGGTGCCGACCACGACGATCTTGACGGTGTGTTTGGCGCTGGTGGACCAGGTTTTGGTCCAGATCGCGTCGCGGTACTTGGTGGTGGAGGACTTCAGGTCGACCGTCGCGGCCTTGACCCCGTCCACGTACACGTACGCCTGGCCGGACGTGGTGGCGCGGGAGACGACCCAGGCCGCGGACTTCCCGGTGAAGGTCCAGGTCAGGCTCGCGTTCTTGGTCGAGCTGGAGTAGGACTTGCCGCCGAGGTAGCTGGTGGAGGACTTCGTCGTCCACGTGCCGCTCCGGACCGCCGACGTCTCCTGGAGGATGACCGGCGTCGCGGACACGGACGCGGTGGCCGAGTTCCCGGCCTGGTCGTACGCCGTCATGCTCCAGGCGGTCGCCGCGCCCGACTTGGCGGTGTGCGCGGCGCTGTAGGTGGTCGGGCCGTACGTCCTGGCCACCGGCGCGGTCAGCCGTACCTCCTTCAGCGCGGCGGTGTCCGTCGCCTTCCAGCTCAGTGTGACGGGTACCGCGGCGGTGTTGACCGTCCCGGCCTTCAGGGCAAGAGCCGGCTTCGTGCTGAAGGTGGGGGCGGTCGTCTCCGCCACGACGGTCGCTGTCGCCGTGGTGCTGGTCCTGCCCGACTGGTGGACCGCCCGTACGGCGACCTTGTGGCTCCCAATGGCGAGGTTCGCCTTGGCGGAGGTGGCGCTGCCCGCGGCGGTGGCGGCGACCTTGCCGTCCACGAGGAGCTCGTACTGCTTGACCAGGGCGGCGGGCGTCGTGGCCGACCAGTTCACGGTGATCGCGGACTTCGTGTAGTGGGTCGTCCCGGAGACCCCCGCGCCGGTCACGGACTTCAGTGTCAGCCCCGCGACGGGTCCGCCGGCCCAGGAGCGGATCGTGGCGAGCTGGTTGTAGAAGGCGTCGCCGGGGCACTGCGTGTTGTAGCCGTCCCGGTGCCCGTGGATCGTGGGGAAGGAGAGCTGGGCGCCCTTGGCCCAGGTCTTGCCCGTGTAACTGCGGCCGCTGTCACCGGCCGTGAGGGTGGTGGTGCCGGTGGGGTCGACCCCGTACTGTCCGAGCTTCCACGCGGCGACGCGCGCCACCGAGACCATCGCGGCCTGGGACGGAGCGGTGTCGGTGTACGTGCCGAGGACGGATATGCCGGTTGTCTCGGTGTTGAAGCCGTAGGCGTGCGCGCCGAGTACGGGGCGGTCGACTCCGCCCTTGCGGCCCTCGTAGACCGTGCCGCACTTGTCGACGAGGAAGTTGTAGCCGACGTCCTTCCAGCCCAGTTGCTGGACGTGATACGCGTAGATACCACGCACAACGGCGGGGGCCTGTTCACAGGTGTACGTGTTCGACTCGGCGGTGTGGTGCACGACGACGGCCTTGATCCTGCCGTCGGGCAGATAACCGGGCTCCTCGGGGCTGATCGACTCGTCCGCTCCCCAGCCCGCGCGGGAGACGATCGGCGGCTTCGGCGCGGTCGAGGGCGGCGCGGGCGGAGTCGTCACGGTCGCCGTGGGACTGACCGGCGGCGAGACCGAGGGCGACGGGGTACCGCTGCCCGTCGGAGACGCGGACGGCGACTCGACGGCCGGCGGAGGCTGCGTCGTCGGTGACTCGCTCATCGTCTCCTCCGGGGACGACGTTGGTGACGCGGGGTCACTTGGCTCGGCCACTGTGCCGGTGGGCGCGGGCGGATCGCTCTCCTCGACGGAGAACGCGGCGGGCTCCATACCGGTGACCTTGCCGGTTCCGGGATCGACCATGTCCAGGCGCAGACCGGCCGGCAGTGCCGTGGAAGTCCCCTTGCCGGAACTCACCCGCACCTCAACCGCGTCGGACGGGCCGACCCAGGCCGGCTCCGTACCGCCGCGTGCGGCTCCCGATTCCCCCTGACCGCTGTCGCCGTCGAGCCGGAGCCACGGCGACCACTGCCCTGAGCCACTGGCGCGGGTACGGGCCTCGACGGTCCCCGCGATATGCGCACCGGGATCGGTCCAGGTCACGCCGAGCATGCTGAACTGACCGGTGTCCCGCCGTACGAGCGACGCACTGCGCCCGCCGTCCTCCGATGTCAGCTCGGCGGTCTCCGCCTTCACTTTCACCGGGGCGGGCTTGCCGCCGGCCACCGCGGGGCCCTCATCACTGCCGGTCACCCCTTGCAGGACGAACACCCCGGCCAGACCCGCCACGGCTGTAGCCGCGGTCACCCATATCCGACGCCGCGTCACGCAGCCCCACCCCATTGTCAGTTACTCGCCGAAAGAAACAGCAGATGGCGGCCTGAGAAGGAAACGTGGTCAGTGCCTCACATCCCCATGACCACCCCGCCGGGAACGCGCACTGCCAACATCCGGCCCCACCACGCGGACCGGCCTCAAGCCGACTTGATTCAACAAAAGCCAGGTAATCACACAGGTCTACCCGACGACTGTGATTGATGTCACGCAGCGTTACGTGGAGTAATGCCCGGACTGCACCCTGTGCGGAATGCGGCCCTCGACGCCCGAGGATTGGTTCGGCGTCGCGGGCAATCCAGCCTCGTGCGCCATTCACTGGGCCATCCCGCCTCGCGGGCCGTCCGACTGGGACGACCGCATATTGGATTGCGGCCCGTCGGTCCGGCCGGATAGGAAACCTGCATGCTAAGAGGCGGCAAGGTCGGGCTCAGGGCCCGGCACGAGGACGACGTCCCGGTCCTGCGGGCCGAGCTCTACGACGACGTGGTCAACTCCTCACGGTCCGAAAGCAAGCCGTGGCGGCCGATCACGCCCGGCTCGAAGGACCCGCGGCTCGTGGTGGACGACAACGAGGAGAGGCGCGTCCCGTTCTCCGTGGTGGAACTGGCGGGCGGCACGCTGGTCGGCGCCGCGGCGCTGTGGGGCATCGACACCCACAACAGGTCCGCGCACATCGGGCTGGGGCTGTTCCCGTCCTGCCGAGGCAAGGGGTACGGCACCGACGTGGTCGCGACGCTGTGCCACTACGGCTTCGTCGTACGCAGCCTGCACCGGCTACAGATCGAAACGCTCGCGGACAACACCGCAATGCTCCGCTCCGCCGAGCGCAACGGCTTCATCCGCGAGGGCGCGCTGCGCTCCTCGGCGTGGGTGATGGGCGAGTTCCTGGACGAAGTGCTGCTCGGGCTCCTCGTCCAGGACTGGAAGCCGAACTCGAAGGCGTAGGAGAAAGGCCGGGGCCGGGGAGCGGTGAACGCGCGATGAAGAATGTCAGGCCGAATTCCTGGTCGGCTCGTGCGGAGCCGGTCACCTGCCTATCGTGCGAGCGGTGACACATCCCCGGGGCATCACCGCCCTCCTGTTCTGCCTTCTGGCAGCCTTGACCGCCGTCGCGTGCGACGTCACGCCGCCGCCCGACGACGACACCGTCGTGGCTCCGGCCCCGCGCTCCAGCGCGCCGCCGCACACCGCGGTCACCCCGTCGGCGGCCCCGGTCACCCGGTCGGCGGTTCCCACACGGACGGCCCGGCGGAGCGCTACGCCCGCCCCGAGCGCGTCCCCGACGCGATCCACCGTGTCCCCGTCCCCTGCCGTCGTCTCCGGGGGACAAATGGAGAACGGCTGCGCCGCCCGCGATCTGGTACTCACTTCCGACAAGCCGAGGAAGGCAGTCCTGGGCAACCCGGGGGACGTGGCCATGGACGTGCGGCTGCGCAATCGCTCCGGCATCAGGTGTGTGCTCGACGGGTGGCCGGGGGTCGTCTTCATCGGCGGGGAAGAGATCCCCATAACATGCATGCCGAGCTATCCGGGTCCGCAGTGCCTCGGCCGCATCGACACGACGACCCGGCGGCCCCTGTCGGTCACGCGCTACGGTCCGGGGCGCCCCACGGCTGTCCGGCTCGCTCCCGGGCAGAGCACTCCGTTCAGCATCGTCTGGAAGTCGGCCACGGCCACGGTCTGCAACGGCGCCGACTTCTACTACCCGCCGTACGCTGCGGACATCTGGGTGCCCGACGACTCCACGCCCCTGGTCCTGACCTGGCCGCGCATCTCGCCCTGCCACGGAAAGATCGGAATCACCCCGTTCGGGGTCACCGGCTGACACCCCTTGCCCCCGCCATCGCCGGCATCGGACCGTACCGGCCACCGTGCCGACAACAGGTCCGCGGCCCGCGTCGGCACGCGCTCAGCCTCGTCTCCTCCGCCGAGCCGTGCGAGACCGGTGGCGCTTCGAGGTGGATCACCGTCATGTGACGCTCGATTACGACATCCCCGCGCGCCTAGCGTCTTCTCACGTCAGGGTCTCGACGACAGGGGATTCCATGGTGTGGCGCGGGTCTCGTCCCGGGGCGGTGCGGCCGATGGTCGGCCGCTTCGCCGAACGCGAGGCGATCGAACAACTGATCGACGCGGCTCGGGAGGGACTCAGCGGTGTCCTGGTGCTCGTGGGCGAAGCCGGGATCGGCAAGACGCGGCTGCTGGAACACGCGGCGGCCCAAGCCGCCGGTGTCGGGCTGACGCGGCTGGTCGGCGTCGAGGCCGAGCAGCTTCTGGGCTACGGCGCGCTGCACCGGCTCCTGCGGCCGCACCTCAACCGCATCGACCGGCTTCCCGCCGTACAGCAGGACGCGCTGAACGCCGCCCTCGGCCTGGCCGACATCTCGCACTCGGACCGGTACCTCGTGGGTCTGGCGACCTTGGCGCTGCTGTCCTCCGCCGCGTCGGAGCTGCCGATGCTGTGCCTGATCGACGACGTCCACTGGCTCGACCGGGAGTCGGCCGAGACGCTGGCCTTTGTCGCCCGGCGGCTCCACGCCGACTCGCTGGGCTTGATCTTCGCGGCCAGGAACGACCTCGCCGACCACAGACTGTTCGACGCCATGCCTTCCCTGCATGTCGGCGGGCTGCCCGCCGCCGACGCCCGGGAGCTGTTGTCCCTCGCCGTCGACGGGCATCTGGACACGGCGGTCGCGGACTCCATCGTGACCGGCACCGGCGGCAATCCGCTGGCGCTCATCGAGCTGGCGTCGCGTCTCGGTGCCGAGCAGTTGGCCGGGGTCGCGCCGATGCCCGAGCCGCTGCCGGTGAGCAGGCTTCTGGAGGAGCACTTCCGGCAGTCGGTGGCCGCGCTGCCGTCGGACACCCGGATGCTGCTCCTGCTCATGGCCGCGGCGCCGACCGACGACATGGCGGTGGTCTGGCACGCGGCGGGCGTGCTGGGCCTGCCGGCCAGGTCCGCGGTCGCGGCGGTCGAGGCCGGGATCCTGGACCATGGCGCCGGCCTCGGGTTCCGGCATCCGCTCATCCGGTCCTCCGTCTACGCGGCGGCTTCCGGGGACGACCGGCGGCGGATCCATGCCGCCCTTGAGGCGGCCAGCGATCCGGCCCGTGTTCCCGACCGGCGGGCCTGGCACCGTGCCCAGGCGACCATCGGCCCCGACGACGCGGCGGCCGCGGACCTGGACGCCGCTTCGGACTGGGCCCGGGCCAGGGGCGGCTACTCCGCCCAGGCGTTGTTCCTGTCCAAGGCCGCGGAGCTCACCGTCGAGCCGGCCCAACGCGCCGAGCGCTATCTCGCCGCGGCCCAGGCCCATCTGACCTCCGGCGACCGCGCCGCGGTGCACCCCCTGCTCGACCTCGCCGTACCGGCCCTGCAACACCCCTCCGCCCGCGCCCGGGCGCTCCGGATCCGGGCCACGGCAGAGCTGTTCGACACCGGCAACAACCGCGTCCCCGCCATGATGCTCGACGCCGTGGCCGAACTCGCCGACGCGGATCCCCGTATGACCTGGGAACTGCTCTACGAGGCCATGCACGCCGCCGTCATCGCCCGCGACCCCATGCACCGCACGACCCTGGCGGACGTGGCCAAGGCCGCGATCGCCGCCCCGCACCGCCCGGACGCCCCGGCCTGGAGCCCCGACGAGCTGATCAAAGGCCTGGCTCTCCGTACGGTCTACGGCTACGAGAGCAGCGTGGCGACGATCCAGGAGGCCCTGGCGAAACTGCGCGCCTCGGCCGAACTGCACGACGTGGCGAGCCCGTTCAGCATCATCGTGAGCCTCGCGGCGGACGACGTGTGGGACATCGAGGCATCCGTCGAGATCGTCGGCCGGCTCGCGGCCGAGGACCGCGGCCAGGGAGCGCTGTACGGGCTCAGCCTGTCCTTGTCGGTCCTGGCGTACACCGAGATCCGCAACGGGCGGCTGACCGCGGCGGACGCGCTCTTCGCCGAGTCCGACGACTACGCCACCGCCATCGGACTGACCACGCAAGGAGATCTCAACAGGGCCCTGCTGTACGCGTGGATGGGCAGGGAGAGCGATGTGCGCGCCGTCGTGGCGATGATGGATGCCGTCGCCACGACATACGGACTGGGCATGATGCGCCACCTGGCGCTGCACGCGCTCTGCGTTCTCGACCTGGGCATGGGGCGCTACGACGAGGCGCTGCGCCACGCGCTGCCCGTGTACGAGGAGGACGTGCCGTCGCAGGGCAACCTCGTACTGCCGCTTCTCGTGGAAGCCGCCGTCCGCGCAGGCGACCGGCACACGGCGGACCTCGCGCTGAAGCGGCTCGAAGACCGCGCACGGCGTGCCGGAACGCCGTGGGCGCTGGGGCTCCTGGCCCGGTGCCGGGCCCTGACGGACGAGACCGCCGACGCCGAGATCCGGTACCGGGAGTCGATCGACCTTCTGGCGACTGTCCCCGTCGCCGCGGAACACGCACGGTCACGCCTGTTGTTCGGCGAGTGGCTCCGCCGGCGCAAGCGCCGGTCCGAGGCCAGGGTCCATCTGCGGGCCGCGTACGAGTCCTTCGACGCGTGGGGTGCGTCACTGTTCGCCGAACGAGCCCGGATCGAGCTGCTCGCGACAGGGGAGACAGCGCGCAGACGCGTCCCGGAAACCAGATTCGATCTGACGCCCCAGGAACGGCAGGTGGCCCTGCTGGCCGCTTCGGGACTGACCAACGCCGAGATCGCCTCGCGGCTGTTCATCACGACCTCGACGGTCGAGTTCCATCTGAACAAGGTGTTCCGCAAACTCGGGCTCACCTCGCGGAGACAGATCGCCGCCGCACTCGACCGGCCGGGATTGGATGACGGTCCCCCAACGTCGGACTAGGTCCTGTCCGCCGGGCTGGACCTGGTTCTGACCAGCGTGTCCGAGCAGTTTTGCCCAGCTCATGGTGGACAGCGGGCACTGCCGATCGCACGATCGTTCTGTGTGCACGACCAACGGCCGGCGTCTCGTCGGGCGCGACGACCAGCTTCGATCCCTGTTCGGACACCTGGACGAGATCGATTCCAGGGGGCGCGCGATCGGGCTCTTCGGAGAACCCGGGGTCGGCAAGAGTGCCTTGCTGGCAGAGGTCGTGGAGCACGCGCGGTCCGCCGGATTCACCGTGCTCACCGCGCGGGGCAATCAGTCCGAGTCGCGCCTCCCGTTCGCCGGACTCCATCAGCTACTGCGGCCCCTGCTGCCCCGCGTCGACCGGCTTCCGGCCGTGCAGCGCGACGCCCTCCTCGCCTGCTTCGCGATGAGCGATGCGACCGAGGTGCAGCCGTTCTTCACATCCCTGGCCGTTCTGGAACTGCTCGTCGACTCGGCGGAACACCTGCCGGTCCTCGTGTGTCTCGACGACCTCCACTGGATGGACCAGCCGTCGATCGACGTGCTGGCCTTCGTCAGCCGTCGCATCGCCAGTGAGCGGGTGATCGTACTGTGCACATCGCGGCCCGAGTCGCTGCCGTTCGCCGACGCCCACACGATCGAGTGGGTGGAGCTGGAAGGCATCGACGAGGCCGCGTCGGCCGCGTTGCTGGACGCGCGGGCGCCTCGGCTCGTCCCGACCGTGCGCGATCGCGTACTGCGGGAGGCCCGCGGCAATCCGCTCGCCCTGATCGAGTTCGCCAGCGCGCTGGAGTCGGGTCGGTACACATGGACCGAGTTCGACCAGGACCTGCCCATGACCACCCGCCTGGAACGTACGTTCGCACGGCATGCCGAGCACCTCGCCCCGGCCGTGCGCGCGGTTCTGACCATTGCCGCGGTCGACGACGGCGACGACCTCGACGACGTCCTCGCGGCCGCGGGGATCCTGTTCGGTTCGCCGGTCGACCTCGTCATGGCGCAGCCCGCCTTCGAGCAGGGGCTCCTGACCGTGCTCGGCGAGCGGTACCGGATCGCCCACCCGCTGGTCGGTTCGGCCCTCCGGCAGGGCATGCCGCCGGCCACCCGCCTGCGGGCGCACGCGGCGCTCGCGCGTGTCCTGGCCGATCAACCGGACCGCGCGACATGGCACCGGGCCTCCTCGGTGTCGGGCCGCGACGAACACATCGCGGCCGAGCTGGAACGGGCGGCCGAGAACGCCCAGCGCCGCGGCGCGGTCGCCTCGGCCGCCGCGTGGCTCGAGCGGGCGGCCGCGCTGAGTCCGGACCCTCGGTCACAGGCCGCCCGTCTGCTCAGCGCCGCTGAACTCGGTTATCAGCTCGGCCGGTTCCGCCAGGTCGAGCAGATCAAGGCGCAGGTCACGGGGATGACGCTCCGGCACCGGGACCAGTCGAGGCTGGCCGCGCTCGAAGGCGTCTTCCACGACGGCTCCACGGGTGAGCCCGCGGAAGTACGCCACCTGGTCGGCCTGGCGCGGCACGCCATCGGCGCACAGGACGTCGACCTCGCCATGCAGTTGCTGGTCGGCGCGGCCCGGAGGGTGTGGTGGCGCGATCCCGGTCCGACGGTGCGGCACGAGATCGTCCGGGCGGCGCAGCAGGTGAGCCTGCCGGCCGACGACCCCGGGCTGCTGGCCATCTACGCCCTCTCCCAGTCCGACGAGCAGAGGCCGGTGGTCGTCGAACAGCTCGCGCGGTGGCCGGCCGACGCCGGCGGACGACCGGATCTGGCCGGCCTGCTGGGCATCGCCGCGTTCTGCACCGGCGATTTCCGCCATGCCGTCGCCTTCCTGTCCACACCCGTCCAGGAGCTTCGCGCCCAGGGCCGCATGAGCCTGCTTGCCGAGGCGCTGGCGATACGGGCCTGGGCCGAGGTCTACCTGGGGGTCTTTGACGCGGCCCGCTCGGCCGACGAGGCCATGCGGCTCGCGGACGAGACGGGTCAGTCGCTGTGGGCCGCCACCGCACGTATCGCCGTGGCGCTGATCGACGCGGTCCGCGGAGACCGGGACACCCGCCACGGTCTGCTGTCGGAGGCCGAGCACGCCGCGCTGCGGACCCCGAATGCCGCGTCGTCGCTTCTGGCCGGCGTGCAACTGACCCGTGGCATGTCCGAGTTGGGTGCGAACCGGCACGAGCAGGCGTACGGCGAGCTTCGCCGGGTGTTCGCGCCCGCCGACCCCGCGTTCCAGCGGACGCAGCAGGTGTGGACACTCAGCTACCTGGCCGACGCCGCCGTCCGCGCCAATCACCGGGCCGAGGCGAGATCCGTGCTGGCCTCCATCGAACAGATCGCGGGGACGTGCCCTCCCACGGGCGCGGCCATCGCGCTGGAGTACGCAAGAGCGGTGCTGGCCGACCGCGCCTCGGCCGAGCCGCTCTTCCGGGCGGCCATGGCCGGCGCGGCTCGCGAGCTGCCCTGGCACCGGGCCCGTGTCGAGCTGGCTTACGGCTCGTGGCTGCGGCGGCAACGACGCGTCGTCGAGTCCCGTGAACCGCTGCGGGCGGCGAGGACCGCGTTCGACGCCGTAGGTGCTCGCACCTGGGCGCGGCGGGCCGACCAGGAGCTCCGTGCGACGGGCGAACGCGGATGGCAGCCGACGTCGAGCCCGCGCGAACTGCTTTCGCCGCAGGAGACGCAGATCGCCGAGCTGGCCGCGCAGGGGCTGTCCAACCGCGAGATAGGACAGCGGCTGTTCCTGTCGCACCGTACGGTCAGCTCGCATCTGTACCGGATGTTCCCGAAGCTCGGAATCGCCTCCCGCAATCAGCTCGCCGCCGCGCTGGCCGACCACGGCGATCAGTCCTCGCCGCGGCCGCCTTCGGCCGGTTGACCTCCTTCGGTCGGCTGAACGGCTGACGCCACCGCCCGGGCAGGGGTCGTTCTCCTTCCGGACGAAGCGGCGGGACCGCGCCGTGGCCGCACGGTCCCGCCGATCGCTGGTCAACGCAACCGGTCAGCCGGTGGCCCGCGCCGCCGCCTCGACGAGGTCCGCGACGGCTTCCGGGTGGGAGACCATCACGGCGTGCGAGGCTCTCGGGACGGTCACGGTGTGCGCGTGGGCGCGCCGGGCCATGGCCCGCTCGGCGGCCGGCGGGATGGCCTGGTCGGCGCCGGCGACCAGGTACCAGGACGGGATGGTCCGCCAGGCCGGCGCACTGCTGGGAGCGGCCAGCGCGGCGAGCGCGACGGGGCGTTGTCCGGCCGCCATCAGGCGGGTCTCGCGGGCCGGCACATCCGCGGCGAAGACCTTCTGGAAGGCGGCCGGGTCGATGTAGGCGTCCTGGCCACCGCCGGGGAAGGGCCGCACCACGAGGGACGAGGGCAGTTGGCTGCCCGGGTACTCGCCTGTGATCTGCAGGCTGCTCTCGCCCTGGTCGGGCGCGAAGGCCGCGATGTAGACCAGGGCTTTGACGTTGGCGTGGCCGGCGGCGGCGTTGGTGATGACCGCGCCGCCGTAGGAGTGCCCGACCAGGACGACCGGACCGGGGATGGTGTCCAGGACGCTGGACAGGTAGGCGGCGTCGCCGGGCAGGTCGCGCAGCGGGTTCGCCAGGCCGAGTACGGGGTAGCCCTCGCGCTCCAGCCGGGCGACGACGCCGTCCCAGCCGGAGGAGTCCGCGAAGGCGCCGTGCACCAGGACGATCGTCGGCTTGGCCGTTTTCACGGCGGCGGCGGCCGGGGCCGGGTTCGGGGCGGCCTGCGAGCTCGCCGGGATGGCGAGCAGGGCCGCGGCCACCAGCGCGGGGATCACGACGCTCTTGCGCCGCAGCAGGGCCCGGCCGGACAGCACGGGCTGGGGGTACGTCATGTCGTCTTCCTTCAAGGTCTCAGGGACTCGGGACTCGGGACTCGGGGGCTCGGGGTCTCGGGGTCTCGGGGCTCGGGGGCCGGTCACAGCGTCGGCGGCGGCCCGGTGACACGCAGGCGGAATGCCTCCGCCGAACCCACGACGGCCGCCAGGTCGAAGGCCGGCGGAAGGTCACCGGTCTCGGCGACCGGAGTGCCGTTGGCCTTGAACCACTCCTCGATGAGGGCCGGGCTGAAGACGACGGCGAGCCGGGCGCCCTCGGAGCGGACCAGATAGCTGTGCGGCACACCGCGCGGGCCATGGGCGACCTGTCCGGCGGTCAGGTCGTGGCGCTCGTCGCCGACGAAGAACGACACCTCGCCGTCAAGGACGAACCAGAGTTCTTCCTCGTTCTCGTGCACATGGCGCGGCGGCGCGTGGCCTATCGGGTCCGAGAACTCCATGAGGCTCACGGCGTTGCCGGTCGCGGAGCCGGGAAGCAGGATCCTGGCCTGCCCGCCGAGGAACCAGAACGGCTCGCGCTCGGGGGTGGACTCGAAGCCGGGGAAATTCTTGATCATGATCGTTCCTAGGGGCGTACGACGGTGAGGTGCGTACAGCGGTTCAGGGGCGTACGGCGGTCAGGGGCGGCCGAGGAAACCGAGCAGCGTGGTGGTCAGCTCCTCGGGGTGTTCCTCGTAGATCCAGTGGCCGGAGTCGGGAACCGTCACCCCGGTGACGTCCGTGGCGTACTGCGCGGCCTGATCGCCCACCGCGCTGCCGAGGCTGCCCGAGGCGCCGACGGCCAGCACCGGCATCCGCAGCGGGGTCTTCTGGAACTGCTCGTTGTCACGGATGTCCTGCGGGAACACGCGGAACCACGCCAGGCTCGCCTCCAGGTGCGCGGGGTCGCGCAGGTAGTGGGCGAACACCCGGATGTCCGCCGGGCTCACCGCGCCCTGGACTCCCTCGAACCCGCCGATGAAGCCGGCGGTCCAGGCGACCTCGCGGCCCTTGATCATGTTCTCCGCCAGCCCGTTGGACAGGTTGAAGAACCCGAAGTTCCACACGCCGGGGCCCTTTTCGGTCAGCGAGGGGATCTGGTAGATGCCCAGGTCCGGGATCGGCGCCTCGCTCAGGACGAGCTTGGTGACGGTGTCCGGGTACTGGGCGGCGTAGGAGTAGGCGACCATCGAGCCGATGTCGTGGCCGACGACCCGTACGTCGTCGTCCTTGCCGAGCGATGCCAGCAGCGCGTGCAGCTTGGCGGCCATCGTCTTCTTGTCGTAGCCGGAGGGCGGGGCGTCGCTCTTTCCCGCGCCGGGCAGGTCGGGGGCGATGACCGTGTAGTGCTTCGCGAGTGCGGGCATGATGCCGTGCCACTCGTACCAGGTCTGCGGGTAGCCGTGGATGAGCAGCAGCGTCGGTCCGTGGCCGCCGATGACGTAGTTCAGACCGATACCGGCGACGCGGGTCTTGTGCTCGCTGAACCCCGCGGGCACCTTCTCGCCGGCGGACGAGGCGGACGTGCGGGCCGTGGGAGCCGCGTGGCTTGCGCGGGCCGCGTGAGTCGTGGGAGCCGCGTGAGTCGTGGGAGGTGCGGCCGCGGTGATCGTGGTCGCGCCCACGGCGACGGCCACGGCGAGGGCCACACCGAGCACGCGGCGCTTTCCGGGCAGGGGGAATCTCATTCGGTACTCCTGGATGGGGTGGTGGGTGACGGAACGTCGGCGGGCAGCGACAGCGCACGGGATCAGAGCGTGTCGGTCATGCCTCCGTCGATGGGGAAGTCGGCGCCCGTGACGTTGCCCGAACACCGGCCGGCCAGGAACACGACCAGGTCGGCCACTTCGGACGGCAGGGTGAAACGGCCGGTGACAGCGTCGGCCGCGGCCGTCTCGGCGACGGTGTCCGGATCGACGCCCAGGCCGGCGCCGACGGTCGCGGCCACCCCGTTCGCGCCCTTCCACAGCGCGGTCTCGACCGGCCCCGGGCTCACCGAATTGACGCGTACGCCCTGCGGTCCCACCTGCTTGGACAGTGCCTTGCAGAAGTTGGAGAGGGCCGCCTTCGCCGCGCTGTAGTCGATGACCAGCGGGTCGGGAAGCCGGGCGTTGACGGACGAGACGGTGACGATCCGGCCGTCGCCGGACGCGATCAGATGCGGCAGCGCGCTGCGGGTGGCCCTGACGGCGGCCATCACGTTGACCGTGAACGTCCAGTCCCAGTCCGCGTCGGTCGTGGCCAGAAAGCCGTCGACCCTCGGACGCACCGCGCCGACGTTGTTCACCAGGACGTCGAGACCGCCGTACAGCCCTGCCGCGGCGGCCACGAGCGTACCCGGGCCGTCGGGGGTGGCCAGGTCGACCTCCACGACGGTCAGATCGGCGCCCTCCTCGACCAGGTCGTCGAGTTCCCGGGTACGTTTCCTGGTCCCGGCGACGACACGAGCCCCGGCTGCCAGGAGGCCCTCGGTGACCGCCAGGCCGATACCGCGGCCCGCGCCGGTGACCACGGCCCGCTGACCGGCCAGGCCCAGGTCGAAGGCGGGCGCGGTCACCGCAGGGTCTCCAGGCTCTGCCGCCGGAGCCAGGCCAGCGCCGCGTCCGCGACCTCGCGCCAGCCGCCGTCGATCGTGAGCGAGTGCCCGCGGTCGGGGAAGCTCATGAACTCGGTGACGGCCTGCGAGTGCCGGTACTGCTTGAGCGTGGCACGGGTGACGGCCTCGGGGACGGTGTGGTCCTTGCCGCCGGACATCAGCAGCATCGGACCGCGCCCGGAGTTCGCGGTGTCGACCTTCGCCGGCGAATGGGGGTCGAAGTTCGCCGCGGCGGCCTCGAACAGCGGCTTGCCCGGCGCCGGGATGGTCCACTGCTCGTACAGCGCGTCGGACTCCGTCTCGGTCAGGGCGTTGCCGAACGCGAAGCGGAACTGCTCGGCGGTCAGGGACACGGCGCGGTGCTTGTTCGCCGGGTTCCTGAACACCGGCAGCGTCGCCCGCAGCGCGGACAGCGGCAGCGGCAGGACTCCCTTGATCTGGGCCGCGTCGATCGCCACGGCCGCCGCGGCCAGGTCCTGGCCGAGGAGCTTCTGGGCGATCATGCCGCCGAAGGAGTGGCCGATGAGGATCGGCGGTGTCTCCATGGAGCGGATGATCGCCGCGTAGTGCTCGACGACGTCGTCGATGCCGTGGTCGGCGATGCTCTCCGGGTTCTGGCGCGCCTCCTCCACGGTGTCGGGATCGCCGGGCCAGCCCGGCGCGGACGGAGCGTAGCCCTCCTCGCGGAACAGGTCGATCCAGGGCTGCCAGGACGTGCTGTGCAGCCACAGGCCGTGGATGAAGAGGACCGGGGTCGGACTGGTCATGACGGTGAGGCCTTTCTCAAGAGCGGCATCGGATCGGCGGACGCGGGTCCGCCGATGCCGGTGCGGGAATCAGGGGCGGGTGCTGAACGGGCCGAGCATCCCGGCGTCGATACGGAAGGACTCGACCAGGGCCGCCGCGTTGTCGAGGGTGAACACATCGGCGGCGGCGAGGACCCCGGTGTACTTCGCGATGACCGGCGCGGCGGCCTGCGCCGCCACCGCGTCGAGGTACGTCTTGAAGATCGCCCACGAGTTGCCCTGCGGGCCGTACTTCTCGAAGTAGGGCGTGGGGTCCAGGTTCATCGACGCCCGCGTGGAGGCTTCGAGGTCGGCCATGTAGGCGCGCTGGAGGTCGCCGTCCGCGCGCACGCCGAGCCGGCCGAGATGGCCGCCGACGAGGGTCCGCCACGGGTACCCCATGGCGATGTCGTGCGCCCGGAGCCAGGCCGGGATGTCCTGGGAGACCGCGAGGTTCTTGAACGGCACCCAGCCCGGGTACAGGATGTCGACGACCATCAGGGTCTTCTGTTCCGGCGCGTGGATGAAGATGTTGTCCGGGCTGTGGTTGGGGCCGTGGTAGGCCAGCTCCAGGCGCTCGCCGCCGACGTGGAGCGTGTAGCGGTCCTCGAAGGTGACGGACGGCGCCGGACGGTTCGGGTCGTTGTCCCGCCGCAGCAGGCGCCGGCATTCGGCATGGCCGATGCGCACGACGTCCTTGCCGAAGATCGACGAGGCCCCGATGTGGTCGGCGTGCGAGTGCGAGTAGACCAGGTGCGTGACCTTCGACGGACGGCCGTTGGCCCGCGTCACCTCGGCGATCGCCCGCAGGAGGTTGTGCCCGATCGTCGGCGGCGCGTCGACCAGGACGACGCCTTCCCGGGTGCTGAGGAACATCGCCTGGTAGTAGCCGTCGGTGACCCAGTACAGGTTTCCGCCGATCCGGCCGACGAAGTACCCCGAGTCGTTGAGGTCCGGCCCGGTGGCGGCGGCCGGGACCGGTGCGAAGTCGGGAAGGCCTGGAGCGTCGGCCGCGGCGGCGGTGCCCTCCAGGGCGGCGCCGGCGACGGCTGCGAGGGGCAGCGCGGCCGCCGTACGCAACAGGGTCCGGCGGTTCGCCTGGGCGTTCCAGGGCATCGGGTTCATGGACTTGCCTTTCCGGCTCGGAGGTGCGGCGCTGAGGGGTTCAGGCGCTCGCGGCGGACCGCCGGCCGTGCCGAGCACGATCGCGGCCACCGCGGGCCAGACCGATGCGAGGCCCGCCACGGGCATCGATGTCATCGGAGTTCCACTCGACTGCCCCCAGCACAGCAGCAGGCCCGGTCCGTTCGAACCGGGGTCGGACCCCTGTCCCGGCACGCCGTGGCCGGACGGCACGGCTGGGGACCGGCCCCGGTGCGAAGCCGGTCCGATGCCGGCCCGGCAGAGCCGCCCGGCCGGGTCCCGCAGCCGGGCACGCCCCACGCGGCCCTCGTCGACGGGGCCATGCGTCGTACGGGGCCATGCGTCGCACCGGGCCACGCGGCTGGACGCGTGCTCCCGCCCTCAGAATTCGGTGCCCTGTCCCGTCCACTTCTCTGCGGCGCGTCGGGTGATGGCCTCCGCCTCCTGGGCCGCCGCCGCGGAGATGGCCGCGGCGCCCGGCTCCTTGAACCAGGGGCGCAGCCGGATCATCGCGGGCTTGACGCCGGTGGCCAGCAGGAGCGCGGTGCCCTTGGGCAGGGCGCGGATGCGGTCGGGCGGCAGGATGGGGTCGAGCCGGTACGACGTCGAGCGTGACGTGCCGTCCTTGCTGCGGGAGACGCTCACGGTGGCCACTTCCTGCTGGCCCACGAGTTTGGAGACCTTGTCGACGAAGTCGGCGTCGTCCAGGCCCGCGCCGAGCAGTTTGATCGTGGCGGCGCTCCACAGGGCGTCCATGCCCGCCTCGCCCCAGACCCGGCTGCCCTGGCGGTAACTCTGGAGCAGCGTCACGACGTTGATGCCACGAGAGCCCAAGTGGCTGTAGAGGTCGGGGAGATCGGAGATACGGCAGACGTTGGCGGCCTCGTCCAGGACCGCGGTCATGGGCGGGTCGAGGCGGCCGCCCATGCGTTCGGCGGCCATCACCCCGGCGCGCATCGTGCCGTCGGCGATGCCGGCGACGACACCGGCCGCGGAGCCTCCGCCGTCCTTGGAGAGCAGGTACAGGGTGTCCCGGGTGAGGACGTGGTCGTGCGGCCGGAACTCGGGGATGCCGGGCTGCGGGGTGACCCAGGCGACGATCTCGGGGTCGAGCAGACAGGACACACACTGGCGGGCCGTCTCGTAGATGCCGTCCCGGGTCTCCACCGCGCCGCGGACCGTGCCCTGGAGCTGTTCGGCGAAGGCGTGCATGCCCATGTCGCGCAGCAGGTCGATCGGGGTGCGGTCGGCCGGGTCGGCGAGCCAGGCGAGCAGGTCGGTGACCTGCCGCTCACCGCCGGCGGCGGCGTGGAAGAGCGCGGTGAGGGTGTTCTGCGCGGCGGAGATCCAGAAGTCCTTCTTCGAGGAGTCGTCGTTGACGGAGGCGACGAAGTGTCCGGCGAGGCGGCGGGCGCCCTCGATGGTGACGCAGTCCGCGAGCATGTCCCACCACATCTCGCGGGGGGCGTGGGCGATGCCCTGCGGATCGAAGACCCAGACCCGGCCGGCCTCGGTGCGGGCGGCGCGGGTGACGGCGTAGACGTCGGACTTGTTGGAGGTCAGCAGGACGGCACCGCGGGCCCGCAGGACGCGCGGGATCGCGATGCCGGTGGACTTCCCCGCGCGTGGCGCCATGAGGTCGAGTTCGACGTCCTCGAAGGAGGAGCGCAGTTCGGGGCCGTCGGGTGCGAGGTCGCCGAGGAGGTTGCCGGTTTCGTCGGCGTGCAGTTCCTTGATCCCTTTGAGGGAGGGGCGCAGGTCGCGGGCGCGGGCGGCGATGCCCTCGGGGGCGAGCGCGGCGAGTTCGCGGGCACCGGCCAGTCCGGAGACGGGGCTTCGGCCTCCCCGTACGCGGGCCAGCACCACCACGACGAGGGCGACGATCGCGGCGAAGGCGGCGGCGATGCCGGCGTACACGGCGAGCGGCGCGGCACCGGGCCATGCTGTCCGCGTTCCGTGCGAGGCGAGCCCGGTGAAGGTGGACAGGGCGAACGGCGGCGGGTTCCAGCCCGCGCCGGTCAGGGCCGCGGCCGCGGTGCCACCGAGCCAGACGGTGCCGGAGAGCAGCAGGGCGGTGGCGGCGACCGCGACGATCGCCCAGGGGGCGAGTTCGTTGCCCGTCGGCCGGGGGCGGGCCGTCATGCCGTCCGCCCGCGGTCCGGGCCGGCGGGGCGGAGCGGTTCTCCGGCTGCCCAGCGGCTGTTGGTGTTGTGCAGGTCGCGTTCGGTCTGGGTGATGGCGACCTTGATGGGGATGCCGGGCCGGCCGCCGACCTTGATGAGGAACCGGCCCCGTCCCGGGGGTTCTTCGTGGCCGCCGGTGACGGCCCAGCCGGGCGGTGAGGACCAGGAGGAGACGAGGTCGATCTCCCGTTCGGAGAGTCCGACCACCCGGCCCAGTTCCTCCATCTCGGTGCGGGGCAGTCCGGCGCAGACGACCATGCCCGCGCGTTCCACGAAACCGCGCGCCTTCGCGCGGTCCGATTCGCTGCCGAGGGCCTCGGCGTCCTTCAGGGTGTGGGTGATCTTCGCGTCGCCCAGACCGAGAGACCGGTTGAGGCGGGTCAGCGCGTCGATGCGGTCGACGATGCCGGAGGCCGCGCGCAGCGGGCGCCAGAGTTCGTCCAGGACGGTGAAGTACCAGCGGCGGGGGGTGAGTCCGGCGTCGGCGAGGGCGTGCGCGGCGGCGACCGTGCCGAGTCCGTCGGACCAGGCGGCGAGCATGGCGGCGGCGGTGAGCTGGGTGTCGGACTCGCCGATGCGGGAGATGTCGATGCATACGGCGGGGGCCGCGGGGTCGATACGGGTGGAGGTCGGCGAGGAGAAGGTGTCACCCAGCGGTCCGTCGAGAATGCCGAGCAGGGAGCGGTGCAGGGGGTCGACCGCGTCGCGGTAACGGGTGTCGTCGCCGCGGTCCAGAGTGACGGCGCGGACCCGGTCGGGCCCCTGCTGGAGGACGGCGAGCAGGTCCGGCAGCAGGGGCGCCCGGCCGGCCGGCGTACGTTCCCTGAGGTGGTGCAGGGCGGCGGCGAGGACGGACTGCTCATGGTCGTCCATGGGGCGGCTGCGGACGACGGAGATGAGCGCCGCGACCATGTTGAGGACGCGGCCGTGCGCCTCGGCGGCCAGACTCTGCCCCGCCTGGCCGCCGAGGCGGGCGGCGGCGGCACCCATCGCGCCGGGGTCGAGGATGTTGATGCCGCCGACTCCGCGCCCGATCGAGATGACCTGCCCGCCGAGCGCGCGCACGGTGTCGGCGTAGTCCGGCTTGAGGTCGCCGAGGACGAGGGGCACGACTCCCGTCGCGGCGAGGCCGATCAGCATACGGTTGACGAGCGTCGACTTGCCCAGGCCCGGCATGCCGAGCATGAACAGCGACGGGTTGGAGATGTAACGGGCCCTGGTGAACCAGGAGATGGGGTCCCCGCACACCGTGGCGCCGGTGCCCATGTGCTGGCCGAGCGGCACTCCCGTCATCGGCGAGCCCGATCCGGCGGCGAACGGCCAGAGCCCGCAGGCCTGTACGGTCGTGGCGCGCCACATGGTCGGCGGGTCGAGGTGCCCGACCTCGCCGCCGCCGGGGCCGGGCCAGCCGCGCGCGCCGGGCAGCCCCGGCGACGGGGACTTGGGGGTCGCGGGCCGGGAGCCGGTGCCGCTCACAGTGCCTCCTGGAGTGTCTGCGGGACGAGGGTGTGCTCCCACGGCAGAACGCCGACCGGGAGCGTGCAGGTGAAGGCCGCCGCCTGCATACGGTCGGCCGGGCGCAGCGAGAGCCGGGCGGCGGCCTGGAGATTGCGTACGGTGACGGCCGCGTCGGCGAGCTGCTCCTGGGTGTCGACGGTCACGGTGACCATGAGGGAGAACTCCACGAGTCCGGCACCGGCGGCCTCCTCGGCGGCGGTCTGCTCGGCGGCGCGCATCTCGGAGGCCGCGCGGGCCTGGACCATGCCCTTGCCCGAGGTGGCCATGAACTGCGCGGCGCGGCGGTCGGCCTCGACGATCCGGGCCGAGGTCGCCGGGTCGATCGGCCGGTAGAGGAGGGCGACCCGCTTGCGGCGGGTGTTCGGGGCGGCCTCCAGCAGGCCGCGCAGCACACTGGAGCGCACGGTGCCCCGGGGCGCGAGGGTCAGCAGCCAGGTCCGGGAGATCCCGGAGTCGTGCTGGTAGGAGCCGACGGTCTCGACCGCGGCGGCGGGGCCAGCGTCCTCCCAGACCAGTCCGGTCCCGCCGTAGCGGGCGCGCGCGTCGAGGACGTCTCCGGCGATGTCGGGGTCGTAGGCGACGCGCACCATCTCGGCGATGCTCTCGGCCGACAGCGGTGCGGCCGAGCCGCCGCCCGCGCCGACGAGTCCGCTGAGCAGCCCCGGTATGCGCATGGCCAGTTCGGTGATGATCTCGGACTGTGCGCGCTTCTGGCCGGGGAGGACACCGTAGGTGAGGGCGATGTACGTGTGCATCTCGGAGGAGGCGGAGGGATAGCGTTCGACCACTTCCCGCATGACGGCCTGCGCCGCCGCCGGTGCGTCCTCCTTGATCCGCGGGAGGATCTCGTTGGCCAGCCGGGTCCCGGAGTCGGGCGCGGTCTCCACCACCACGCAGGCGCCGCGCAGTTGGGGTTCCTGGGAGAGCCGCGCCAGCCACTGTCCCCAGGCGGCGACCCATACGTCGGTCTGGTCGGGGTCGACGAGCGAGCCGCCGTCGGGTTCGCAGCCGAGCACGATGGTGTACGTGTTGCGGCCGGGGTGGTGCAGGACCCCGAAGGGACGGTCGTACGCGTCGCGGCCCTCGCTCATGGTGAGGCGGCTGAGCAGTCCGGGCGGGGCGAACCGGCCGCCGGGGCGGGTCGACAGCGGTCCGCTGACATAGATGTGGGCTCCCTTGGAGCGGCGCCGCAGCCAGCCGACGCGCAGGGCGAGCAACTGGTAGAGGTTGCGGCCGTCCTGGGTGCGCACCATGAGCGGCGCGATGACCGAGGCGAGCGGGAGCAGGACGAACAGGGCCGCCACGAGGGAGACCAGGGATACGAGCAGGGTGAGCACCAGCCCGCCGAACACCCCGAACGTGCCGAGCAGCCCGAGCGGGCCGAGTCCGGGGCGCCGGGGGCGGCGCCAGTTCCCGTACGTGGGGACAACCGATTCCGTCGACATGAGGGTTCCTGAGGTGGAAGTTGATGGTTCGTCCGGGACAGAGGCCTCCGCAGCGCGACCGCGGGACGGCGACTGTCCGGCCGTACGGTGCGCTGCGGGGATGTTTCGGCTACGACGGCGGCGTGCGCGTGGCCGGGGAAGCGCCCGGGGCGGTGGCGCCGGGCCCGCGTCCGGTCACCGTTGGCACCGGGCGGCCGTACGCCCTGTCGGTGCGTGCCCCGCGTCGCCTCACCGGTTGTGTCCGCGGTCGCCGTCGGCGCCGTCGATCGCTCCGGCGGCCACCCGTCCCACGATCTGACCGGCGGTCATCGCGGCGGCAGCGGCGGCACCCACCGGACCGGCGGCAGCGGCGGCGCGTGCTCCGCCGGCCCCCGCGGCACCCGCGGCCCCGGACCCGCCTGCCGCGCCGGACGGCCCGGCCGCACCGGACGGTCCCGCGGCGCCCGGCATCCCGCCGCCCCCGCCCGGTGAACCGCCCCCGCCGCCGATGGACTTGGCGCCCGAGGCGAGCGCGCCGACCACGGCACCCGTACTGCCCTGGGCTCCGCTGCCGAGCGCGGCGGTGGCCGGGACGATGAGCTTGAGCAGGGCGGGCAGGGCGAGCGCCGAGAGGAGCAGGACGCCGATGCCGGCGATCTTCTCGTGGATGCCGCCGTCGCTGTCGTTGGAGAGCATCGCTGCTCCGGCGAAGATGACGAGTCCCGCGGCGGGCTTGTAGAGCAGCCAGGCGACCATCCAGCCGATGTGCTTGCGCCACCAGCCGCCGCCCCAGTCGGTCATGGAGGCGGCGGCCGCCACCGGCAGGGTGCCCAGCAGGATGATCATGACGCCGAGCCGGATGTAGAGCAGCACGGTCTGCACGATCGCGGCGATCAGCAGCAGGAACGCGAGGACCAGCAGCAGGACCGCGGGAATGCCGTCGGCGCCGCTGCACCCGATGTTGGTGAGCTGCTCCTGGGCGCCGGTGGCGAAGAGATGGTCGGCGTACCGGTCGGAGAGGCTCGCCAGGGCGGTGACGACCGCGGTCGCGCCACCGGCCACGAGCACCACGCGCAGGAGCCCCTTGAGCGCTGCCGTGCCCGCCTCGCCGCGCCGTTCGAGCGCCATCCGTCCGGCGGCGAAGATGAGCGATCCGACGGCGGTGTAGACGACGATCCACTGGGTCTGCTGGTTGACCTTGTTCGCGGTGCCGTCGGAGACCAGGGTGGGGATGCCGGTGGTGAGGTCGCCGAAGACCGCGATGGCGCCGGCGAGCACCTTGTTGGCGATGACCTCCAGGATGGTGCCGATGGGGTCGCCGAGGAAGTCGAAGAAGCCCTTGATGACATCGCCGGGGCCGCTTCCCGTTTCACAGGCCATGTCACACCTCCCAGAGCGTGTAGCCGTCGGTGCCGCTCACCGAGGACAGTTCGGTGTGCAGTCCCCCGTCGTTGGCGGGCTGGACCTTCCAGTCGCCGCCGCTCCACAGCAGCCGGACCGAGGTGCTGAAGTACGGCCCGTCCGGGCTCTTGATCAGCACGTCGACCGTGGCGGCGGCGGGGCTGTACTCGGCGAGCAGGAATCCGGCGTAGGTGCCGTTCTTCCGGGTCTTGAGGCGCGCGTCGGAAATCGAGGCGCGCTGCGAGACGAACAGGTCGCGTCCGAATCCGGCCACCACCTGGTCCCGGGTCACCGCGCGCCAGTCGGGTGAGGTCATCTGGGCGGGGATGACATGGGCCGCCAGCACCGCGCCCGTCGGGGTACGGGGGAAGCACCACAGCACCGGTCCGGACTCCTGGGTGGGCCCGGCGGTCGCGGAGAGGGGGACGCGGGTGCCGCCGATGGTGCGCCAGCGGATGTCGGCGGGCGGTGCCTCGGGGGTGGCCCGGTCGCCGTCGTCGGTGGCGCAGCCCGCCGGCCGGCCCGTGGTGTCGGAGGCGGCCCGGGTCAACGGGCCGGGCGCGGACGCGGTTTCGAGAAGCGGCGGGGCCGCGTCGCGGGTGACGACGGTGAGGAGCGAGAGGGTGAGGGCCGCCGCGAGGAACCCGGCGGCGAGCAGCCATCCCCGCTGTCTCCAGAAGGGGACCGCGAACGGGTCCTCGCCCTCGTCCGGGGAGGGGGCGGGCAGGGGCCCGCCGCGGTCGGCCGGCGTGGACATGGGCTGTCTCCCCGCCGGTTCAGTTGAAGACGAACTGGACGAGAGGGCCCGCGGTGGCGACCAGGACACAGCCGCCCAGCACCATGCCGAGCCGGCTCATGTGCTCCGAACTCTCGCCGCGCTTCACGGAGATGGCCATCATCGCGCCCGTCACCAGCACTCCGGCCACCCCGGCCGCGGTACCGGCCCAGGCGGCGATGCCCAGTACGAGGTCGATCTTGTCGGTGAGGGCGGCGGGGGCCTGGCGCTGCGGGTCGGGGACGGCGGCGGCGAGGAAGGACATGACGGATCTCCTGACGAGCGGTGGGAAGGTGATGGGAAGGCTGATGAGAAATGAGACGTGGGGCCGGGCGGCCGTGGTCACAGCCCCAGAGGGCCGAGGAACTGCACGATCGGTCCGGCGGTCGCGGCGAGCACGCACCCGGTGAGCACGAAGAACAGGCCGCGCGCGTACGAGGCGCCCTCACCGGGTTCGCCGCGGCGTAGCTGGACGGCCATGAGGATGCCGGTGAAGATCACGCCGGCGACTCCGGCAGCGGAAGCGCACCAGGCGAGGACACCGAGGAGGAAGTCGGCGTCGGCGCCGGGGTCGAAAGTGGCGGCGACGACCTGGTGGGCGGCGGTGTCGCGGATCATGGTCCGTCCTTCGGTACGGGTCGGATGGATGGGGCGGGGTGGTCGAGCCGGTCCGGTGCTCCGGCACCAGCGCGGGTGTCGGCCCGGTCGGGGGCCCCGGAACGCGGGGGGATGAGCGCCGCGAGTTCCACGACGGACCGCGGTGCCTTGGGCGCGGGCCTGCCCACCCGCCACTGGGCGATCCAGGGCACGCTGAAGGTGCGTACGGCCGCTCGCAACACCCGTACGCGGCGCCACAGTTCAGTCGGGAGGCGGCCCGGCGCGTCGGCCACCAGAACGAGCGCGACCAGCCGTACTCCGGCGGGATGCCGGCCCGTGCGCAGGGAGTCCAGGGCCTTGGAGGCGGCCTGGAGGCCGGCCAGATGGGTCCGGGCGAGCAGCAGCATGTCGCCGGGGTCGCCCTGGGCGACGTCCGGCCAGGCATGACCGACGTCCGTCCCGCCGAGCGCCCCGGCGAACGTGGTCGCCCCGGCGCCGCCGTGCGCGCCGACCCAGCTCACGCCGGCGCCGGAGGCGAGTGGGGGCGCGGGCCGGACGACGGCGGGCGGGGCCTTCTCGAACGTCGCGGGCAGGGACAGGACGGCGGTGGGCGGGTCGAACCGGTCCACGGGGGCGGGGGCAGAGACGGAGACGCGGGCAGGAGCGGGGGCAGGGGCGGAGACGGAGGCAGGGGCAGGAGTAGGGGTAGGAGTAGGGGCAGCGACCGAGGCAGGGGTGGGCGGCTGGGGCGCGGGGCGCTCGAACGGCCGTGGTCCTGCCTCGGGCTGGCGCACCGTCACCGGCCCGCGGACCCAGGGGTCCGAGGCGGGTTTCGCGGCCGGGGTACTCATCGTGTCCCTTCTCCTTCTTCCGCACGGGGGTGTTTCCGGGCACGCCGCACACCGGGTCGGTGACGGCGGTTCGGGGAGCCCGAGGACATGTGCGGACGTCTGGCGTCCCGCCGGAGACAGGCGGGGCGCCGGGGTTCCGGGTCCCTCCGTCCGGCGGCTGCCGAGTGGCGGTGCCGGGCCGTCGGAGGTGGCCGGAGGAGGGTCGTTCGCCTCCGTGTGCTCCCTTACGACAGCCACCTACGGCCAGGGCCCCGCGGACAGTTCAATCCCGGATCCGATTGATCGAAATTGAACTGTCCGGGCGCTCCCGGCCGTTGCCGAGCACGAAAAGATCCGCGCCCGGCCCCGGCCACGGGGAGCGTGCCGGATCCGTTCGGGCCGGGCCGCGCGGGAACGGCCACGGGGAGAGGCGGGAGCGGTGAGCGGGAACGCGGGTGACTCCGGAGGGGGCACGGGCGCCGAAGGCATGGGGACCGCCGTGAAGGCCGGTATGGCGGTGGGCGGCCTGGGATGTCTGATGTCTCCGGTCGCCATGACCGTGGCGATCTCCGCCGTGTTCGTGATCGGCGGCTTCGGAGTGCTCTTCGCGCCGCTGATCGCCCTGATCCTCTTCTTCGGCGGCGGAGGGGGCGGCGGGGGCGACGGTGCTGGTGAGGCGCCCGACCCCGACCGCATCTCCGAGATCATCCAGGGCGACGGGAGCGGCGAGTTCGACCCGAAGTCGGTGCCGGAGGGCATGGCCGACCCCATCGCCGAGGCCGGCGCGCTCTGCCCCGGCATCGGTCCGATCGTCATCGCCGCCCAGATCGACCAGGAATCCGGCTTCCAGAACAACAAGACCGGTCCCGAGGGCGAGCAGGGCGTGTCCCAGCTCCCGCCCGACGTGTTCACCCGCCTCGGCGAGGACGACGACGACAACGGCGAGACCTCCGCGCTCGACGCGGCCGACTCGATCCTGGCCCAGGGCCGCTACATGTGTGAACTGGCCGACCAGATGCGGCCGTTGGTCAGTGCGGAGCCGCTGAACGATCTGGTGAGCCTGACCCTGGCGGCCTACGACGCCGGCCCGGACGCCGTACTCGAAGCGGGCCGCGTCCCCCGGACCAACGCCTCCCAGCAGTACGTCCTCGCGGTCCGGGCCAAGTTCGCGATCTACGAGGGCGCCGTGCCCGCGTCCCCGCCCGCCCAAGACACCGAAGGACAGTGAGAATGATGCTTCGACCGGAACGGCATGGCGCGAGGCCCGCACCGGCCGACCCCGGCGCCGACGCGGTGGCGCCGGCCGAGGGCGACGCCGAGCGGGGTGACCGCCCCGAAGGCGGGCCGTGCTCTGTCTTCGTCACCATCGCCGGCACCGTGGTGGTCGACGGCGAGGTCATCGCGGCGGCGGGCTCGGGCGACAGCGCCCAGACAGCCGTACTCGACCATCTGCACCGGCGGGCGCTGACGCTGGGCGCGCCGGTGGAGGCGTCGGTCCTGGATCAGCAACGGCGCACTGTTCTGCGTATCCGGGTACGGGAGGACGGAGCGAGCGAGCTGCTGGAGGACCCGCTCCCCCTGGACGGGCCCGAAGCACCGCCCGCTCCGCCTGCACTGCCCGCACCGCCTGCACCGCCCGCACCGCCTGCACCGCCCGCACTGCCTGCACCGCCCGCACCGGCCCCGACGCCCTCTCCGCAGCCGGATTCGAGTCCCCCGTCCCAGCCCGTCCCCGCGCCGAGCCCGCCTCCGCCACCGCCCTCGGCCCCCGCGCCTCCCGGGCCGCTTCCGGTGCCGGAGGAGATGATCGCGGGGGTGACGCTGGTCTGCGAGACCGTCACCACCGGCGAACTGGTTCTGGCCAAGGCCCAGGCGTCCGCACTGCAACGGCAGGCGGCCCGTCGCTTCGGGCCGGAGCACCTCTACACACTGGAGGCCCGCGCCCTCGAAGCGTATGTCGCCCATCTGATGGGCGATCACGCCACGGCGGCCACGCTCGCGTTCCAGGTGGCCGAGGAACGGCATCAGCAGGGCGATGTCCGGGCCCGTGAGGACGTCGAACGTGCCGTCGCCTCCTGGGAGTTGGTGTCGTCCCCGTTCACCGCCGTACCGCTCGGCAGACGGCTGCTGCCCCTGTGGAGTCTGATCTGCGCGGCCGACGGAACCGAGCGCCACGCGGCGGCCGAGCAGCGCCTGGCCGCGCTGTCCCAGGTGACCCCTCCTGCTTTCGCGGCGTCCCTGACGCTCCCGTGACAGCGAGAAGGCGGCCTGGCCTGGCGCCACCGGCGTACGACGTCCCCGGAAACTTTTTTGAACTGTCGACCGAGTATTCACGTCGTAAGAAATGAAACCTCGAAGACTTGGCCGAAGTGGTTTCGTCCAGGAATTTCACACACCACAAGGAATGACAATGAATCAGTCTCGAATGGCAGCGTACACGGCGGCTCTTCTGGTTGCCTCCTTCGGTCTCATGGCCTGCGGGGCCGAGAAGTCCGACCAGTCCGCCGGAAATTCTTCCGAGAAGCCCGGTCTGAAGGCGCTCAGCGGCGTGCAGCGCGTAGTGTCGGAGCAGGAGATCCCCCTGCCGAATTTCGATGCCAACCCGAACCCGCAGGGTCAGTCCGGTGTCACGATATGCCGGCATACCGGATTCCAGGAGTGCACGATGACGCCGCTGTTCGCGACCTCGGCTCCCGTGCTCAACGACGACATCAGCTCGATCCGCAACGACAACAACTTCAGCATGACTTTCTACGGCGACCGGGACTTCACGGGCGCCTCCATCACGATCAAGCCGCATGAGTCGATCGACAACCTCAGCACACCGCATTCGCCGGTCGAGTTGAACGACAAGATCAGCTCGTGGCAGCCGCAGGTGCAGGGCCGCGCGGCTGAGCGGGCCATAATCAACGTCTGCACCGAGGCGGGGCTGCAGGGCGAGTGCGAGGACGTTCCCGTCTCCCAGGCGAGCACCAAGCTCGACAACAAGATCACCTCGATCCAGAATCTCAGCGATCTCAACCTCGTGTTCTATACCGACAAGAATTTCCGAGGCGCGGCCATCAAGATGCCCTCGCGGACCTATCTGCGCACGCTGAACCCGGACGGGGAGGGCAACGGGCTCGACAACGCAATATCCTCCTGGCAGCCCGAGGCGAGTGACAACGTCGCACCGTAATACCCGGACTAAACGCAACTCCCCGAGATTCCCGTGGAATACTTCAGGCGGCCGATCTCCCCCGGCCTCACCCCCGACCGCGACGACGGCGGCAGCTCGGACATCGATCCGGAATCGGATTTCCTGCCGGACGAAAACTTCGGCATACCGAACCGCTCACGCCTTCGCGCCCGCCTTCGTGCGCGTCTCCGTGCGGGTTTTGGTACGCGATCCCGTGCGCGCTTCAGTGTGCGGCGCCCTCCGGGCGTCCCGCGTTCCGCTCGTTCCCCGCTCGTTCCCGGTCTCGACAAGAAGGCTCTGGCGATAGTGGCCGCCGCCTTTCTCCTCACCGCCGGGTCGGTCGCCGCGTTCGCCCTGTCGGGCGAGGAGCGGACCGTCGCCGGGGAGGTGCCTCCGCCGTCGACCGTCACCACGTTCCCCGCGTTTCCGACCGCGAGTGTGATGCCGCCGCCGGATGCCGACGAGCAGCCCGACGGCGGGGTGATCCGGGCACCCGAGCTGACGGGCGACGAGGACCGGGATCCCGTCGGGGACCAGGACGTTGACGCGGACCCGAACTCGGACTCCGTCGCGGTGCCACCGGAGGAGGAAGCGGGCGTGGAGCAGCCGGACGTGCTGGTCTCCGAACCCCCGACGACCGGGCGACAGCGCCGGGGAGCCTCGGGTTCGGGGTCGGGCGGGGCGGCGGCCGCACCGCTCCAGGGGTACGTGATCACCTCCACGTACGCCCAGGCGGGGAACTGGTCCACGGGACATCACACCGGAGTCGATCTGGCGGTACCGGTCGGCGCCCCCGTGGTGGCGGTGCGGCCGGGGATGGTGCTGGTGTCGGCCACCGACCCCAGTTACGGCCACTACGTACTGATCCAGCACGCCGAGCAGGAGTACAGCCTGTATGCCCATCTCTCCCGACTGGACGTGCGGCGGGGGAGACCGTGGCGGCCGGGCAGCGGGTCGGCCTCTCCGGGGCCACCGGCAATGTGACCGGACCCCATCTTCATTTCGAGGTGCGGACGGAACCGGTCTTCGGCTCGGACGTCGACCCGGTCGCCTATCTGGCCGCCCTCGGCGTCCAGCTCTGACCACCCCGCCGTCACCTTCGTCCCGTACCCCGTCCCGTACGCCGTCCCCGCCCGCCGTCACCCCGTCCCCGTACCCCGTCGTTCTGCGCACCACCGCTGTCGAGCACTTCCGGTGGAGCGCGGAGCGGCGGGGCGCACGTGTGTGAGCGGCGGGGCACACGTGCGCCCCGCGCGTACGGAAGCCCTGCCGCCCCCTCCGGATCACGTTCAGGTAACGCGGGCATTTTCTTAGAACTCGACACGAGGCGGCAGCCGTGTTGGGTGTGTCGACCGATCTGGAACGACCAGAACGGCAGAGTCATCTTCTATCGGGGGTTCTCCCATGTATCGCACTCGCATCGCCGCTTTCGCGGCGGCCGCAATGGCCGGCGCCCTGCTTCTCACCGCTTGCGGTGGTGGGGACGAGCAGGGCGGCGCGAAAGCTTCGGAAACCACGATCCCGGCGGATGAGGTCAGTTTCAAGGACGGCACAGCCAAGCAGAACAAGGCCGATCTGAGCACCGGAGATTTCGCCGCCAACGCGACCCCCGCCAAGCAGTCCAGGGAATCCAACCCGGTTATCCGTAAATGGGTGCAGCTTTCCGCCGCCTCTGCGGGTGACCTGGATCCCGTGGTGACGAACGCCGCCGGTTTTGTTCTCTACCGGTTCGACAAGGACGAGCCGTCGAAGTCCAACTGCTTCGACGCGTGCGAGAGGACGTGGCCGCCGTATCTCGTGAAGCCGGGCGGCAAGGTGTTCATCGACGGCATCAAGAAGGAAGACGTCGGTTTCATCCCGCGGGGCAAGGCGTTCCAGCTCACGCTCGGCAAGGCGCCGCTGTATCTGTTCAGCAAGGACGAGGCGCCCGGTGACACCAACGGCCAGGGTGTCGGTGGCACGTGGTTCGGTGTCACGCCCGACGGTCAGCGGGCCGGCCAGAACGGGGGCGACATGGCGGAGCCCGAGATCGAGGAGCCGGGCAACGCCGGCACCGGGAGCGGCACGGAAGGCGGCGGGACCGGCGGCACCGAGCTGGTCGAGCGCTCCGAGGACGGTCGCTACAAGTTCGTCGACGACCCCAACGACGCCGAGAGCGCGGCCGGTACGGTCTCCGGCAGGGGCTGCCAGAACACCTCCCTGGGCGGTGCCATCTCCGCGATCAGCCCGGACGACGACCAGTCGGTCGGCAAGCCGATCAAGCTGTGGGACGGCCGGAACTGCACCGGGAAGTCGCTCCTGCTGGAAAGGGGCGTCGCCGCGAATCTCGCCACGCTGAACTTTGACAACAAGACCCGCTCCGTCTTCATCGGGGAGTTCGCCTCCTGAAGCCGGTGACCCTCTCGGACAGCAGACGCTGAAAACCACCCCTGTCAGATGGTCCATTCCCTGACAGGGGTGGCCGCACGTGTATCGGACATGAATCGTGGATCACCAGTTCGGAGTGGCCGCAAAAGGCCGGCGAGAGGCGACGGGGGCCGGAATGCAGAGGAAGTACGGAACGCGCGGGTTGCTCGGGGCCCCGCTCGGCGTGATGGTCGCCGTTCTGCTCGCGGTCTCCGGCTGCCAGCTTCAGCCCGCCCCGGCATCGCAGGTGGTCGGGGAATTCACCCAGCCCGAGACCTGGTCGTCGTCGGACATGTCCGAAGCCACCCCGTACGACATGGCGATGCCGGACGACACCGAGATCGACCAGCGTGTTTCCGACCCCGAGCCGCAAGCCGTGCCCGCCCAGCCGGAGAAGGCGCCCTATGTCGAGAACGCGGCCGTGTTGGGAAAGGTCTTCTTCGACACTCCCGACGGCCCGCGCGTCTGTTCCGGAACCGCGGTGGCGGACCCCGAGGACCCCGGCGCGTCGAGCCTGGTGTGGACCGCGGGGCACTGTGTGCACACCGGCCGGACCGGCGTCTGGTACCGGAACATCGTGTTCGTGCCGTCGTACAACAACGAGGCGCTGTCCGGGGTCACCCGCAACGACACGAGTTCGGAGCGGATCTCACCGCTGGGCGTGTGGTGGGCCGACCGGGCGGGCGTGTCCACCGGCTGGGCCCGGGAGGGCGAGGAGGTCGGCGGCGCGGGCGCGCCCTTCGACTACGCGGTGCTGCACGTCCGCCGCTCGGGGGATCCCTCGGCGTCCCTGGAGGAGTCGATCGGGTACGTGATCCCGGTGGCGTTCGACGCGCCGGCCATCACCGGGATACCGACCCTCAAGATCTGGGGCTATCCGGCGGAGGCGCCGTTCGACGGGAACCTCCTGTTCTCGTGCCAGGACCGGCCCACGAGGCTGTCCATCGCCGCGGAGGACCCCACCCTCTATCGGATCGGCTGCACGATGAACGGCGGTGCGTCGGGCGGGGGTTGGTTCGTCCCCGGCGCCGACGGTTCGCTGCGGCTGGTCAGCAACACCTCGGTCGGGCCGAGCGATGCCCAGTGGCTCGCGGGTCCCCGACTCGACGCCGAGGCAAGGGAGTTGCTCGACACCATCGGCGCGGGCGGCAACGCGGGCTGACGCCGCCGCCGGGGACCCGGCGCGGCAGGCCGCGCCGGGAGCCGGCGGCAGGCCGCCATGACAGGCGACAGCGAAAACCCTCCGCCCCTGTCCGAGACCGATCTCCGTCCACCGTGTCGTGCGACGACCGCGAGGTGGCGAACGCCTCGTCAGCGCAGGTGGCCGCAGTCGTACACTCGGGCGAAGCGCGCGGGCGGCCGGATGCCGATCAGGCACGCCGGTTTCGCACGTGAACTGTCGGGGGGATGGCCGGTGGAAGAGGGGCTTCGTTTCGCGGTGCTGGGTCCGGTCCGGGCATGGCGCGGCTCCGAACAGATCAGGCTCGGTTCACCGCAGCAGCGCACCGTGCTGGCGGTTCTTCTGCTGGCCGAGGGTGCGCCGGTTCCGCGAAGCGCGCTGATCGAAGCGCTGTGGGGGCCCGCCGGTGAACCCGCCTCGGCGCCCAGCATCGTCCGGACCTATATCCATCACCTCCGCAGGGCGCTGGAACCCGCCGGGTACGCAGCGGCATCCGTCATCCGTTCCGTGGGAGACGGCTACCAGCTCGGCGTCCAGGCGGACGCGACGGATCTCGGTGCTTTCCGGCAACTGCTCGCGCGTGCCGAACAGGCGCGGCACGCGGGTGACACCAGGGCCGCGGCGAAGCATCTCCGTGAGGCTCTCGGGCTGTGGGAGGGCCCGGCCCTGGCCGATGTCCGGGGGGACTACGCGCAGGTCCACCAGCACCGGCTGGGCGAACTGCGGCTGGCCGCGCACGCGTCCGTACTCACGGCGGAACTCGACCTCGGCGCGCAGGAGAACGTGGCCGCGGAGCTGACCGAGCTGATCGCCCGGCATCCGCTGGACGAGCGGTTCCGGGCGCTGTCGATGCTTGCCCTGTACCGGTCGGGGAGGCAGGCGGCGGCGCTCGAAACCTACCGGGAGACGCAGGCGCTGCTCGCGGACGAACTGGGTGTCGATCCCGGCCAGTCCCTTCAGACGCTGTACCAGCGCATCCTGCGCGCCGACAGCGAACTGCTCGGATCCCCGGCCCCCTTGAAGCCGGCCCCGGTCCGGACCCACCCGTTGCCGGCCCAACTCCCGCCCGATCTGACCGCGTTCGTCGGCCGGGAGAGCGAACTGGCCGGCACGGAAGAGTTCTCGGTGGGCTCCACCGTGGTGGTGAGTGCCATCGCGGGTATGGCGGGCGTGGGCAAGACCACTTTCGCGGTGCACTGGGCCCGGCAGGTGGCACACCGTTTTCCCGACGGGCAGTTGTACCTCAATCTGAGGGGTTTCGACCCGAACAGCGCGCCGATGCCCGTGGAGCACGCGCTGCGCTTCTTCCTGGAGTCGCTCGGCGCGGACCCCCACGGACTCCCCCACGACGTCGACGCGCTGACCAGCCGGTACCGCACCCTGCTCAGTGGACAGCGCGTGCTCGTCCTGCTGGACAACGCCCACAACGCGGCACAGGTCCGGCCCCTGCTGCCCGGAGCGCCCGGCTGCCTGGTCATCGTCACCAGTCGCAACCAGCTCTCCGGACTGGTCGCCGTCGACGGGGCGGTCCCCCTGAACCTGGATGTGCTTCCTCCCGCGGAGGCCCGGGCACTGCTCGCCCGCCGCCTCGGGGAGCGGCGCGTGGCCACCGAGCCGGAAGCGGTCGAGGAGATCATCGCCCGGTGCGGGCGCCTGCCGCTGGCCCTGGCCGTCATCGCCGCCCGCGCGGCGCTGCGTCCGTCCTTCTCCCTGGCGGCCGTCGCCGAAGGACTCCGGGCCGGTGCCAGCGGGCTGGACGCGTTCCAGGACGGGGACGACGCCGCCGACGTACGCGCGGTGTTCTCCTGGTCCTACCGCGCGCTGCCCGCCGAGGCCGGACGCCTGCTGCGCCTGCTGGCCCTGCATCCCGGCCCTGACATCAGCCTGCCCGCCGCGGCGAGTCTGGCCGGGCGGCCCGCCGCCCGTACGAACCAGCTCCTGCTTCATCTCACCGAAGCGCATCTGCTGAACGAGAGCGCCCCCGGCCGCTACGTCTTCCACGACCTGGTCCGTGCCTACGCCGGCGAACTGGCCGAGGCCGTCGACCCTCCCGAGGAGGTCCGAGCCGCCCGGAACCGCATGTTCGACCACTATCTGCACACCGCGTACGACGCGTGCGCGCTGGCCTCCCCGGGACGACCGCTGATCTCCTTGCCGCCGCCCGCCGAGGGGGTGCGTGTGGAGGAGCTGAACGGAGATCCCGTCAGAGCCAAGGCGTGGTTCGCGACCGAGCTGATGGTGCTTCTGGCGGTCACCGAGGAAGCCGGCCGGCACCAGCACGATGTGCACACCTGGCAACTCGCCTGGAGCATGGCCAACTACCTCCATGGCCGCGGCCTGTGGCAGGAGGAAGAAGTCGTCCACCGTTCCGCCATGGACGCCGCCCGCCGGTTGGGCGACCCGACCGCGCAGGCGTACGCCCACCGCGGCCTCAGCACCGCCAAGACAGGCCAGGGAGACCTCGAAGAGGCACTCGCGCACGCCCATCGGGCGGTCGAACTGTTCAACGAGTTCAGCGATGAGGCCGTCCGCGCGGAGAGCTACCGCAGGCTTGAAGAAACAGCGGAGCGGAGCGGCGACCTGGACACCGCGCTCAACTCCGCGCGGCAGGCGCTCGCCCTCCTGCGGGAGGTGACCTCCCGGGACGACAGCAAGCGCCATCGGGTGGCGATGGCGTCCGCGCTCAACGCGCTCGGCTGGGAGCTGACCCAACTCGACCGGCACCAGGAGGCACTCGAGCACTGCCGCGAAGCCCTGGCTCTGTGCGAGGAACTCGACGACCACGTCAACGCGGCGAACACCTGGGACAGCATCGCGTACGCCCATCACTGTCTCGGACGGTACGACGAGGCGATCGCCGAGTACCGCAACGCCATCGCCCTCGACCGGGCACACGGCAGCCCGCCCTGGTACGCCGTGGAAACGCTTGAGCGTCTCGGTGACTCCTACGTGAGTGCCGGCGACCTGGACTCGGCACGCGCCGTGTGGGCGGAGGCACTCGACACCATGCAGACGCTCGGCCACTCGAACGCCCAACAGGTGAGCACGAAACTTCGGCAACTCGACGTACCGAAAAATTGAACCCGACCGCTGCCGTCGGCCGTTGTTCCGGATGTCAGGCAAGAACATCACGGAATTCGACGAAGCGAGGGGCCATGCATCTTCCGCCCACTCTTCATGGGCCGGGATCAGCGCATCGAAGGGCAGCGGAGATTCACGGATGACCTGAAGCGTCTGTTCCCCGAACACAGATGTGAAGGTGGACCTGGGACTGGGTCTGGGACTGGACCGGTGAAAAGCCGGCAACCCCGGGCGGAAGAACCGTTAAGGATTCCGCTTCCCCCAGTACGAAAACATCGGCACAGCGTTGAACCAAACAGGCGACGTGGCCGTCGGTACTTTCGCAGGGAAAAGTCGAACTCATCGAACCCGTGCGCAGTCGAGCGAGGAGAACAGAACATGATGCAGCGAAGCGTGGCCCCACCTACGAGGATTCAACAGTTGCAAGCCGAGCTCAGTGCAATCGGGACTGAGTTTAACCAAAATCATCAGCGGCTAAGCCAGCCTGCTAACGTCGCGAGCGTACGGCTGGCACGAGGCATCCTGGCGTGTCGGAATGTCGTCCTCCCCAGAGACCAATTCGTGGAGCACCTTGCAACACGAATGGGAATACCGTTCGATGAGCGTCGGGCACAGCAGGTGGCTGGTCTCACAGACGCGCTGAACCAGCGGCAGTGGATTCAAATGGCGGCCCTTGACGACATCACCGGCCAGATAAACAACGGAGTCTCTCAGGTAAACATTCCAAACGCCAACCGGAGATTCGCCGAGCAAGCTATCGGCTTCGCCGAAGCGACAGTCCAGAATAATAATCAGGAACTCGCAAGAATGCAGCAGATGACGAAAAGGATGCACGAAATCGCAGACCAGATCCGCGCTATCAATACCAGCGCCGCACACAGTATGCCGAATCATCAGGGGCACCACGGACATGGTCCGGGTTCATCTGGGAGCCGCGGCGGAGCGCCCGCCCGGTTCTGAGGGATCCCGACGGGGCGCGCGACCGCCATGGCCGCGCCCCGTCGTCCGGCGCTACGACATTCCTCCGGGCGGCCAGGGAGCCAAGGCGGGTGCCGCCCCGTACGGGCGGTACCCGGCGCCCGATCGCGTAACGGCCCAACCGCGCCCGGCACCGCACGGGCCGCCCGGCCGGCCCGTGCGGTGCCGGGCGGGCGGCCCATGTGAACGGCCTCTCAGCCACCGGGCATCCCCGAATCCCGTCCGCTCGCGCGGCATCCCTTTCACCCGTGGAGGCCCCAATGGCAGATCCCACCCGTCCAGATGGCGAAGCGACCGCAGACCGGCGAAGTACGGCATCGCTGGATCCCGAACTCCTCGACCTGTACCGGAACGGCGGGAGGGAGTGGCTCGCGTACCAGGACAGCATCGCCGAGGCGGACCGGATCGCACGCCATCGCCAGGAAACGCTGGCCGCGCTGTCGGGAGAGAGAGCAGCGCCCCGCACCGAAGTGCCGCCTCCTGGTGTTCCCGAACCGGAGCGTCCGCGGGCGGCCGTCCCTACGGCGATGCCCACGACACGGCCGCGCGTCGGGTTCGCCGAGGAACCACAGAGCAGGTTCAGAGAGGAGCTGGGCCCCGGAACACCGGTCTCCGTGGTCGGCGCCACCCCACGTCCGGCGCGCGGCAGTTCCCCGTCGGCGCCCGGCAGCCTGCTCGACCGGGCGACGCGCGGATGGCAGGCGGCGAACTTGGGCGACCGGGCGAAGCGCGCATGGCAGGCGGTGAAGCCCTTGGTGGACCGCGCCGCGCAGTTCGCCAAGGACAATCCCGGGCTCACGGCCGGGGCGGTCGCCGGAGGGGTCGGCGGTTTCCTATGGCTGGGCCCCGGAGGCGCGGTGATCGGCGCCGGGCTGGGTGCCGCAGTGGGCGCCGTGACGCAGCTCCTAGTGCGCGCTTACAAGAACTGGAGACTCGCCGGACAGAGTGTGCCCCGGGGAGAGCCGCAGGTGACGAGAGAGGCTCCGAGCGTCTCCTCCCCCCGTCAGGACACCAACCGAACGCGGACGCAGGCCGTGGGACCGGACCGGCCCCGCTCCCGGCAGTTCGACGGCCCCGCACGCTCCGACACCCACCGGACGGGGCTCAGGGCGAGCGGCGAGGTTGCCGGCTTCGCCGCATTGCGCGCCGGAGGCACGGAGCGGACCGCGTCCTCCAGCGCCTCGCGGGACTCGGCCACCCGACCTGTCACCCCTGTGGCCAAGACCCCGGGGCGCCGTCTGACCTCATGACCGGCATGACCTCAGAGACCGGTTCGGCCGCCCCCGGGGGCGGCCGAACCGGTCTCTGTGCTTCTTCGACTCCTACTGGTTGCCGCCCGAAGGTTCTGCCGCTCCCGGCTGTCGCGGGCCTGTCGCGCGGCTCCTCTCGGCTACTGGCCCGGCCTCCGTCCGTGCGGCCGGTACGGCTGGTTCGGTGCGAAGGCCGGGGCCGCTCCGTGCGGAACCCCGTACCGGGCGTCGTACTGGGCGGCCGCCCGAGGGGCCTGAGCACCTGCGGGCGCGTAGGCATGAGCCGCCGGGCGGGCGTAGAACTGCGGCAGAACAGGCACCGTGGCGTGCGGCCCTGCGGCGCGGGGCGGGTGAGCGGCAGCGGACGGGGCCATGACGGGGAAGACGCCGTTGGGCCGGTACGCCCCGGGAACCTGCTGATACGCCGAGGAAATTTGCCGCTGGCGGGCGGCAGCCAACTGCTGCCTCTGTACCTCGGCCATCTGCTGCTGGGCCGCGGCCATCTGCTGCCGCCGCACCTCAGCCAACTGCCGCTGGTGGGCCGCGGCCATCTGCTGCCGCTGCACCTCAGCCATCTCCTGCCGCCGCACCTCAGCCAACATCCGCTGGTACTCCGCGGCCAGTTGCTGCCGCTGTACCTCAGCCAACAGCCGCTGGTACTCCGCGGCCGCTTGCTCCACCCTCGCCCGGGCCACCAGGGGCTGTGCGAACCCGTCCATCCCCAGAGTCGCAGCCTGCTTCAACTTCGACTCCGCAATCGCTGTCCATTGCTCGGCCGTCGGGTACTCAGTCGTGGACTGGGTATCGATATGCAATGCGCGAGCACGCTGGATCCCGATGAGGTAGTGATCGGCGTACCGTCTGTCGTCAATCGCCCTGGCGGCCTCCTCGGGCCTGAGTGATTCCATCCCGTTGGATACTGCATACTCGGCCCGGAACATCCTTTCGCGGTGGTAGATCAGATCCGAGTCCGCCCCACTGGCCACTCGCGCTTTGATGTCCGCAAGGAGAAGGGCGACTTTTCCCTCTTCGGCCAGCCCGGCCTCCGCCAGTACCGCGGCGACCTTGGCATTGTCCAAAGATCCGCCCTTCGCATCGACGTGCCCTCGCTCGTCGACCAGCCGGTCGTAGAACCTGGCCAACGCGGTCACTATTCTCTTGTTCTCCATCTTTTCTTCCTCTGTCACGGAGCCATCTCTCGACGGCTCATCAATCCCGTTGGTCAACTGGTTCTACGGGCAGGGCCCTCTTCCGAGTTCAGCCTTTGGCCGAGGGGTTCGGCGCCGGATATCAGCGCCCTCCTCTGCCGCGCGAGTCGCGGGCAGGCCAGGAGTAGGCAGACGGCGACACTTCCGGAGCGCGGCGAGTGACGCCAGCCGCAGGGGCCCTCGTGGGCGAGGCACTCCGCAGCGCCGCTGCCACCGCCGTTCCCGTTGCCGCGTGAGCCTGGACGCGGGCGCCAGCGGGGGCGGGCCCGGGCGCCATGGGCCGTTCGCCCGACAAAAGCTGCCTTATGTAACGCTCGCTCTGTGTATTTTCGGAATAGCGACTTTCTGCTTTCGCCACCGAGTCGCGCATGGTCTCCAGTGCGCTCCCCAGTTCCTTGCTCCGCTCCAGCAGCCCATGGGTCAGGTCATCAACAAAATGACTCATCGCCGATTTGTCCGGACCCAGTCTCATCCCCTCAGCTATGAGACTTTGCATCTCGCCCACATTGCTCCGGACGCCATCATAAATCGAGTCCATGTCATTTACGGCAGACCCCAAGGCTTCCGCGAACTCGCGCCCGCCCGCCTCACTCGGACCTCCCGGGAGACCGCTTATCGCAATCCCTTGAAGAAGTACATCCCGACGCCGCCCGGCCTGGCCCATCTCTTTCCTGCACATCTCACTCATTCTTACGAACTCCCGATGGGCGGCGGCAAATTCCTGCTGCGCAACATACTCATTGATATGATCGCCAGCTTGTTTGTAAAATCGGGACCACCCTTCGTCGACAGGCCTCATCCCTTTCGAGAGAGACAAGTTGCGCTCTTCCTGACGCATACGCGCGGCCAATTTATCGGTCACATACCACATCGCGTCCTCCGGAATCACCAGTTTCTCCGAGAACAGCTCTCTCGCCGTAAGCGGGCCAGGCCGGCGGCTGTACGCGTACACGGCATCGACGACTTCGTCCAGGTACGCCATCTCTCTCCTTCTCACGAGGGACCTCGTCCGCCCCTGGCGTTCCCGAGGCTCATCGGGTGCTACGGCACACGCCGCCCCGCGCGTTCACTCGTCGGCGTCACGCCTGCTCACGAGCACATCCCGCGAGTGACGGTGCACCGGAGGGGGCAGGAAGGGGGTGGCGCGGAACGCCCGAAGCCTGACGGGCGCCGGCGTGCACGATCCGTAGACCAGTCCTCAACGGGACATATACGGGCGACTGGTTGCCTTGACCGGGAAATGGCCCTGCCGAACTCGGCGGTCGCGCCGCGGATTCTCCCCGCGGGCTGCCGCGCCGCCCCTCGCCATGCGATGAGTCGGGTTCCGGCATGCCGACGTTCCGCAACAGAAATCCGGTCACGATGAACACGCATGCCACGGCCCTCGGAAACCGCGAACTCGGTTCCGACCTGCTGGACGCCCTGATGGCCGAGCACTCCCCCGCCGTCATCGCCTACGCGGAGAGGATTCTCCGGGACCGGTATCTGGCGGAGGACATCGCCCAGGAGGCGTTCATCCGGGCCTGGCCGCACACGGAGCGGCTCTGTTCCACCGCCGGTTCCATCCGCGGCTGGCTGCTGACCGTGACCCGGAATCTGATCATCGACCGGTCACGCAGTTCCATGGCACGCAACGAGGTGGTCGGAGCCGGCGAAATGCTCGGGGCGGGCGCCGAGGAGACCACGGCGCCGGATCACGCCGAATCCGTCGCCACCTCCATGGAAACCCTCGCACTGCTGCACGGTCTGACCCGTGAACACCGGGAAGTCGTTCTCCATCTCTATGTGTTCGAGCACAGTGTGCAAGAAACCGCCGAACTGATCGGGATACCGGTCGGCACCGTGAAATCCCGTCACCACTACGCGCTCAACGCCCTCAGATCGAGACTTGCCGGCGAAGGGAACACGGCGGTGCGAAGAAAGTGCGCGACACGGTGACCCTGATCGGCTCCGGAACCGTTGCTTCTTATATGTATGGCATGGAATGGACCGAACTTGTCGAACTGCTGCTCCGCCGCCGCGTGGCCGCCTTCGAAGAGAGCCGCCTCACGGACACCGCGTCGGCGCACGACTGGCGACGGGCCCGTGCCGCCGCCGAGGCCGCGATCCGGCACGCGGTGCGGCGCCGTGAACGCGTGGTCCTGGTCTCGGATGTGGTGCGCCAGGCCCAGGAGCAGTTCATGCTGCGGCTGTCGACCGCCATGGCCTCGCTCGTCCTCAGGGAACGGATCGCCGCGCACCGCGGGCTCATGACCGACGCCACGGACCGCTGAGCGGCCCCCGCCGGACGCGGACGTGACGGCGGCCTGGCCCCGAAAACGCGGGCCAGGCCAGGGAGTTCATCCACAGGTCGTCGGACAGGGGTCACTCATCACCGGCCGGTCGACCGGTGACCCTGGGTGCTCGTTTCAGACTGCCACTTCCACGTACTGCTCGCCCTGGTCGTTCTCCACGGCCACGGATTTCACCTGGTCCATGGGTACGGCCGCGAAGCCCGTGAGTTCCAGGCCCTCCCCGTCGGCTGTCTGTTTCTGCTCCCCCACGACCCAACTGCCCGCGATCTCCCGCTCACCCGTCTCGGAGAGGACAACCAGCCGGCACTTCTCGCCAGGCTGAAGACCGCTGACCGCGGCATTGAGCCGGACCCATCCCGCGGCGGGTGTCAGGCTGACCTTCATCGCCGCGTTCGTGGTCGCGTCCGTCGCGGAAGCCGTCACGCCCCCGTCCGGGGCCGCCGGACCGGACCGGGAGGCAATCGTCTTGGACGGGTTCTGCGCCTGGCCCGCGACGAAGCCGCCGCCGAGCAGCACACCGGCCAGACACGCGGCGGCGAGACCGACCACAAGGGTCCGGCGCCGCCGGGTGACCGCATGCTCCTCCCGGACCTGCCGCAATGTGCGGTGGAGGAGCAGTTCGCCGTCGTCCGGTGGGCCCTCCAGGAAGAACTCGGGTGGCACCTCACCGAGTTCGGCCTCAAGCGCCCTCAGATCAGCCAGCTCCACTTGACACGCCTCACACGCCTCGATCTGTTCCTCGAGCCCGGATCGCGCGTCGGCGTCGAGGAGGCCCAGGGCATGGGCACCGAGGAGTCCGTCATGGGAGTGCTCCTGCGCGGTCACGCTGCCACCTTCCGAAGCTGAACGTCACTGCCGGGCTTGCCCACGTACACCTTACGGAGGGCTTTCAGAGCGTGATGGGCACGGGACTTGACGGTACCTTCCGGGATGCCGAGCCGTACCGCGGCCTCGGCCGCGCTGCGCCCGTGGTAGTAGACCTCCATCAGAACATTGCGGTGGTCGGCCTTGAGCTGGGCGAGCGCCTCCATCAGGACGACCGACTCGACGACGTTGTCCGCGTGGTCCTGCTGGACCGGCACCGTCGCCTCGCTCTCCCCCACCTCCGTCGGACGGGCGGTCTTGGCGCGATAGCGATCCGCCACGAGGTTGCGCGTCACCGTGATCAGCCAACCCCGCAGTGACGCACGGGGGTTGGAGACGACTTCGGGATGGCGCCAGGCACGGATCAGTGTCTCCTGGACCACATCCTCCGCGATCAGCCGATCACCGGTCAGACGTGTCGCGTACGCCAACAGGGCTTTGCCGTGCTCCGCGTAGAGAGCCCTGATGACCGCTTCGTGACTTGTGGCTTTTGTGGCACGCGGCCGCAGTATCGCCATTCACTGTCTCCCATGTGTCCCCGCTGGTTTGGTAGACACACCGAGCTGAACACCCTCCGGGTTCAACGGACGTTCGTGACATGGATCACCGGCCAACTTCCCTTCGTGGAGCGCTGGTTGCGTCGCACCGAGCTGCGCCTGTCGAGGCGGGCAAGGAGTCGCGACGAGGCAGCGGGAGACACCGGTCAGGTCTCGGACGGAACGGAGAAGAGGCACGAAGAAGCACACAACCGTCAGGCCCTGTCCGGCAGATCTTCGCGGGCCGACGGCTCGAAACGGCGCCGTGGCCCGCTCCGCAGGCGAATATCGGAGTCGGGCCACGGCCTTCCCGCCCGGGCGGGAGGGGCCGGGGCGGGGCTGGATGCCGAGAAGCGCGCGCCACCGTCCGCTACGGGGGATGCGGCCAGTGGTTCACCTCGGCGAACCCGGCATCCATGCGCTACTACGGCGGCCAGGTCGGCGGCAGTTCGATTCCCACCGCACAAGGCCGGAAATCACCGCTTGGCCGAATACCGATCAGGCCCACGCGCCCCGCGCCCCGCCCAGCGCGCCATGCGCCCGGCCTCGCCCCCGCGCCGGGCGGCCCCGCGCTGCCGCCACGGCGGGTCACGCCGCGCCGCTTCTGCGCCCTTTGCGGAGAAGAGTGAACTCACCTTCCGCGCCCCGCCGTAGGTGTCGGTAGAAGGCAGCCGATCTCGACGGAGCGCATGGTGAACAACACGTACCCCCGGCACCGGCCCAAGGCGGAGCGCGGGCTTCCCGCGTCACGCCGGCACTTCCTCACGGTCCTCGGTGCCGCCGCCGTCGGGCTGCCGCTGCTCGGAGCGTGCGGCACAGCCCAGGGCGGCTCGGCGGCGGCCACGGACCACCGGGGCCCGTCGGGCGGCGCGCCGCCCCGGGTCCGGGTGTCCCAGGCGGCCCGTCCGGGGAACGGGGTGAAGCGGACCTCGTTCCCGATCACCGCGGTCGGCCTCACCTGGACCGGCTCCCCGCGTGGTGTGCGGCTACGGCTGATCGACCGCGACGGCGAGCCCGGCGGCTGGCAGTACGTGACCGCCGGATGCCCGTGCGGCAAGGACGCCGGGATCCAACGTACGAAGTCGGCCACACCGCCGAACCGGACGCTCGTACCGGCCCACGGCACCTACGGCTACCAGCTCGACGTCGACTCCGGAGTGAAGGTCACCGAGGCGATCGCCATCGACGCCGGACGCCTCGTCCCGGAGCGGCGCCCCGCCCCGTCCCGCACGCCGGCTAGGAGCACCCCGTCGACTGCACCCGCCGCACCCGCCGTATCCGGGCCCCCGGCCGCCCCCGCTTTCCCGCCGACCGATCTGGTCCTCCGGGCCGCCTGGGGCGCCGACGAGGCGAAGCGGCTCACCGCGGACGGCCGGGAGTCGTCGCCCACCAGCTTCTCCCGGGCGCAGATGATCACCGTCCACCACACCGCCACACCCCTGGACGACCCCGACCCCGCCGCCACCGTACGCGCGATCTATGAGCAGCACGCCGTCTCCAACGACTGGGGAGACATCGGCTACAACTTCCTGATCGACGGTCAGGGACTCATCTACGAGGGCCGGTACAGCGGTGCGGACGGGATAGCCGCACACAACACACGCAACGAGGTCGTCACCGCCTTCCACACCTTCGGCTTCAATCCCGGGAACATCGGCATCGCCCTGCTGGGGGACTTCAGCAACGAGCAGCCGCCGCCCCGGATGCGTGACTCCCTGGTCCGGCTGACGGCCTCCCTCGCGGCACGGCACGAGCTGGATCCGCTGGCCGACATCACCTACCGCAGCCCCACCAGCGGCAAGTCCGCCACCGGACCCGCCCTCGGCGGCCACCAGGACTGGACGTCCACCGAGTGCCCGGGCTCGGCCGCGTATCTTGACCTCCCGGAGGCCCGCGAGCGGGCGGCCCGGCTCACCGGCTGACCGCACCACCCGACTCCCCGTTCCCCTCACACCCCCACGTGCCGACTGGCCGCCTCCGCCCCGGCCCCCACCTCCGGCACCGGCCGTCGGCGGCCGGTGATACGGCGCAGCAGTGTCTCCGCAGGACCGTGCCGCAGGTGAGCCATATGCCGGGCGGTGAAGGCGAGTTGGGCCGCCCAGAGGGCCAGGCAGCCGCAGGCCAGCGCGGCCGGGCCGACGGTGCCGTACAGGGCGAGGCCGTAGCCGGTGAAGACGAAGGCCAGGATGCCGGACTGGAGGAGGTAGTGCGTCAGGGACATACGGCCGGCCGGTGCCAGGAACCCGGCGATCCTCCGGCCGAACCTGCCGTGCAGCAGCGACAGCAGTACGGTCGCGTAGGCGGCGCTGAGCGCGGGCGCGGTGAGGATGTCGACCACCTGGCCGAGGTAGTAGAAGCGCGCGTCGAACGGGCCGTACGTGCACATCGCCGTCAGGACCCCGCCCGGCAGGCCGATCAGGAGGCCGCCGGCGAGCACGCGCCTGCGCACCGCGGACGCGGCTGAGAAGCGCGCGGCGTCCAGCCACCCCAGCCTGCCTGCGGCGAGGCCGGTCAGCATGGCGGCGAGGAGATGCGGGCCGTAGAGAAGCGCGCCGGCGAACGCCTGCCGGTAGGCGGCGAGGTTGGCGTGGACGACCATGAGAGGACCGCCCCGGTACCGCGCGCTCTGCCGCGCCTCCACCGCGCCGGCGGCGGCCTGCCCGGTGTCCTCCAGCCCCAGCGCCAGTACGGCGATGACGAGGAAGACCGCGGTCGTCAGGACGACCAGGGCCACGGCCGTCCACAGCAGGGCCCGCGCACCCAGCCCCCGTACCGCGAAAAGGACCAGGCCGAGAACCGCGTAGGTCATGAGGATGTCGCCGGGGTAGAGCAGGACCGCGTGGGCCAGGCCCAGCAGGAACAGTCCCAGGAGGCGACGGGCGTGACGGCGGGCGAAGGGCACTCCGTCGCCGTCCGCCGCCGCCTCCTGGAAGACAAAGCTGTAGCCGAACAGGAACGCGAAGAGCAGATAGAACTTCGTCGTGAACAGGGCCGTCACCAGCCAGGCGGCCGCCCGGTCCCACGGTTGTGTGCCGGCGCCCTCCGCCAGGATCCACGCGCCCGCGATCACCGGGGCGTTGACCACGCAGATACCGAGCAGCGCGAACCCCCGCAGCGCGTCGATCTGCGGGAGCCGGGACACCCGCACGAGCGGCACTCCCCCACCAGCCGTCATGGGCTTGCTTCCTCGGGTCCGGGGATTGATGGATGTACGAGTCGGACGGCCGGCGCCGGGCACCGTCAGGGTTCCTCGATCGGGGGTGACTCCTTCGGCCGGTGCTGGCCCGGCTTGCAGCCCGCGAAGATGCCCGAAGGGTCGCGCAGGGAGTTCATCGCGGGAGTCAGGAAGTCCCGGTGCCACATGGCGGGGCCGGTCAGCGGCGCCAGGCTCCCGGTGAGGTCCTGCCAGGCCATCCAGAGGCCGTACAACTGCCCGATGGCTTCGGTGTGTTCGTACCAGCGCGGGCACCAGGGGGCGGTGGAGGAGATCTCCCGGCCGTAGACCGGCAGCAGCAGCCCGTGCACCCACTGTGCGAGGTCGGCCACGGCCGCGCCGTACTCCTCGCCCGTCTTGTAGAGGATGAACGGCGGGTCGTCCGAGGAGGTGGGGGTCGTACGGGTGGGGGCCGGGGGAAGTTCCGGAAGCGCCCCAGACGGGGGTTCGACCGACAGATCGGCAGACAGACTGGCCAGCAGATCGGCCAGCGGATCGGCTTGGGGATCGGCCGTCGGATCGCCTGCCGGATCGCCTGCCGGCTCAGCGGAGGGGTCAGCGAAGAGGTCAGCGTAGGAGTCGGCCATGGGATCGGCAACGGGGTCGGCCGATGAACGGGCCGGGTCGTCGACCGGTTCATCGCCCCGGGCGTCGGCCGGGTCGTCGACCGGGGCGTCGGCCGGGTCCTCCGCCGCTACGGTGGCCGCGTCGCCCGGCTCCATGAGCGGCGCGGCGCGCACCCACCCCCCGGTGTCCCAGGCCCCCGTCCCCTCGGCGTCCACGTCCACGTGCACGTCCGTGTCCACGTCACTGTTCGATGCCATGTCCTGTCGTGTCCCCTCTTCTTCTCCCGCTCAGGGCGCTTCCGGGTACGCCGAACACCGGGGCGGTGTCGACGATCGGGGGAGCCGAGGACGTGTGCGTATGCCTCGCCGTTCGGGCGGGGGTGGCATGTGAGCGTGTGGCCGGAGGAAGGTCGTCCGCCTCCGTGAGCTCCCCACGGCAACCACCTACGGCTGCGGGCCCTCGCTCAGTTCAATCCCGCACCTGACCGGTCGGAACGGAACGGAATAGAACGGAATGGCACGGAACGAGGGCAGGCACGCCGACGCCCGCCCAGGTGTTCCCGGAGCGGGAACATCGACACCTGGTGCGGGCGGCATCGTCGGGAAGCGGAGTCGGCGCGGTCGCGTTCATCCGTCTTCAGGGGCACCCTCTGCGAAGAGATCCGCCGACGACGCGGCGACTTCGTGCCAGAAGTCGATGATCAGGCGCTCGAACCGCAGTCCCAGCTCCAATGTGGCTTTCTGCGGAGAGCCGGACGGGAGCGTTCCGGAGGTCACAAGCTCTTGGTAAACCGCGAGTCGCCCTTCGTGGGCCCGAATCTGCTCGGTGGCAAGTCGGCCGATGGCGTCTGCTGCATCTGCATCACCTGCATCACCCGAATCCGCATCGCCGTTTCCATCGGCGTCTTCGACTCCTCCCAGCGGCTGAAAATAGAGCCTGAGCAGCCCTTCATCGTGGATTTCGGTGACCGCCGACGTTGGAGCAGCGAGCCATTGCTGTAGCTCGTGTCGCCCCTTGTCGGTCAGGGAGAGAGTGCGGCGGCGACGCCCACCCTCCTCCTGGCGCTCGATGACCAGTCCGCGCCGCACCAGCCGCGCGGCTTCCGCGTACAACTGCGAGCGGGGGAAGGCCCAGAAGTGGCCGATGGTCTGGCGGATGTTCTGGTCGAGCTGGTATGGAGTCGCGTCGTTGTGCCTGCTCAGCAGGCCGAGCACGACATAGCCGCTCATGGGAAGCGTGGATGGCATCACTGCCCTCCTTCTGGTTCAGACGCCCTGACACTCGACGTTCCAAACGGGATCGTCCACACCGTACCGTAATTCTTGTCGGTCGATGGGGGACCGGAATGGAACGAGCATCACCGCGACCTCAGGGCGAGCGTTGTCGATCCGTGAACGTGAAGACTCGTAATTTCTCGCTATTGCTCGCCATTTACTGAGCCCGCACGGCACACCAAAGCCATTCGCGAATGTGGACCGGGACCAAAACGCATCCCGGTCGGGTCATCGACGGCCTCGCGCCGATAACCCGACCGGAAGAGGCAGCGGAACAGGCCGGACGCCAATCAAGCAGGTGGAGCCAGCCGTTACTTCTTTTTCTTCCCTGCCTCCAGGCGCTCGGCCGAAGTCTCACCACGTCGGCCGACCGGCACGTGACCGGTCGCCGCGCCGAGGCCGTACGCGGGCATGTCGACGTACACGGTCTCGTAGTTGCCTGCCTGGACGATGTACGTCTCGTGCCAGATACCCACGGCCTGCTTGCCGTTACGGGCCCGACGGTTGAACGCCGCCCATGCCGGCCGGTGCTGCTTGTCCTGCTGATACGCGTAGGCGAGGAGTCGTTCCTTGTCCGCCCAATACTGGACGATATAGAAGTCTCTCGGGCTGCCGTAGAGAATCTTGAAGCCGAGGAGGCCGCTGTCCTTGTCTTCGGACAGTTCCCGCAGCATGCGAGGCATGGACCTCAGGGCCGGCAGCCAACTGGATATCGCGCGCAGGCGGTTGAGGCGCAGGCCGATATGGAAGACGACGATGTCCCCCTCAACCGCTGCGGTGTTACGGCCGGGCACTATCTGTACGGACATGGTTTTCCTTCGACGTGAACGCCCTCGTGGGGCGGCGACGGTACGGGGACGACAACCGCTGAGGGGCCGGCCTGCCCGGGGGTACAGGCCGGCGCCTCTCCGCTGTCCAGAAGCCCACAGGGCAGCAAGGTGCCCAGGCGCCGCCGAACGTAGCGGGCGTAACAGTCAGTTCCTCGGGAGGAGGCTCCAGTCGAGGTCCTACCGCCATCGCCATGACAGTGAGACCCCCATTCCTTGCTACGCCCCCGAGCCCCTGGACCGTTCAAAGTCCGGCTCCCGGAGGCGCGCCGCGCCCCTTCGATGGGGCGGTGAGGGCGCCCGGTATCGATGTGCGCGGTGGGCTACTTGGTGGTTGCCGCGTCTTCGATGAGGCGGGTGACGGCGTCGGGGCTGGTGAGGGTCGCGGCGTGGGGGGCCTTGGCCTTGACGGTGCGGGCGTGGGCGCGGTCGGCCATGTACTTCTGTGCGGCCGGCGGGAGGGTGTTGTCGTCGGTGGCGATGAGGTAGTAGGAGGGGATGGTCTTCCAGGCGGGGGTGCCGGAGGGCTCGCCGAGGGCCTGGGGGGTGATGGGGCGCTGGCTCGCGGCGAGTGCGGCGGCGGTCTTCCTGCTGAGGGTGTTGCTGAGGAAGACGTCGCGGTATTTGTCGGGCTTGATGTAGAGGTCGATGCCGGTGCTGCCGTCGGGCTGGGTGAAGGGTATGGCGTTGAGGGCCGTGGGGACAGGGGCGTCGGGGTCGTCGGAGAGATGGCTGCCGGGGAACTTGGCGCCCAGGGCGGAGGCGCTCTCTCCCTTGTCGGGGGCGAAGGCCGCGACGTAGACCAGGGCCCTGACGTTGGGGTTGTCCGTGGCCGCGTTGGTGATGACAGCGCCGCCGTAGGAGTGCCCGACCAGGACGACGGGGCCGTTGATGGTCTTGAGGTAGTCGGCCAGGTATCTGGCGTCGCTGCTCAGTCCGCGCAGCGGGTTGGCCGGAGCGGTGACGGTGTAGCCGTCCGCCTGGAGGCGCTCTGTCACCCCGTTCCAGCTCGACGCGTCGGCCCAGGCACCGTGGACGAGAACGACGGTGGGCTTGAGGCGGTTGCTCGGCGAGTGCCCGACGGCTGTCGCGGAACCGGACATGGCCAGCGGGCCGGCCGCGAGAGCCACGCCGGCGACACCCGTTACGGCCAGGATGGCGGAACGACGATTGAGCATGACATATCTCCAAGTCAGTGGAAGCTGCGCGCCCTGGGAGAGGGACTCTCACAGCGGTTTCTCTTCGCGTTGCCGGACGGTCGGGGGTTGTAGCCGCTGTGCCGGTTACTCCCGACCGCCAAGATCGACGGTACAGGATGGACGGTCGCTGCTGGAATATTGAGATCTAGACCGTCTGAACAGGGAGACAGCCGACGCAACACCCCACACGCCCGGGCACGCACCAGGCAGCAACCCCCAGGGGCGAGAAGCCACTTCGAGAACGGGACGGGGACACGCCCTACGGCGAATTGGGCGCCCACCGGCTGAGCCCATTCATCAACCGCGACTGGGCTTTCACGCCAGGCGTCGTTACGGTCGCCCACGACCGGCCAACCAACGGCACGCCACCGGCTTCAGAGCCACCGAACAGCAAAAGGCCCAGGTCAGAAGGGATCTGACCTGGGCCTTGAATGAGCCGCCTTCGGGATTCGAACCCGAGACCTACGCATTACGAGTGCGTTGCTCTGGCCAACTGAGCTAAGGCGGCAGGCCGTGTGGACCATGGTGTGGTCTGCGGCGCCGCCAAGTCTACACAGTTTCCAGGGGTGCTCCGTACACCCCTGGGGCGGGGGTCTTTGTGCAGGTCAGGAGCACTTCTTGGCGGGAGGGGGAGGGGTGCCCTCCAGGAGGTAGGTGTTGATCGCCGTGTCGATGCAGTCGCTGCCGCGGCCGTAGGCCGTGTGGCCGTCGCCGTCGTACGTGAGCAGGGTGCCGGAGGAGAGCTGGGTGGCGAGGGACTGGGCCCATTTGTAAGGGGTGGCCGGGTCGCGGGTGGTGCCGACCACGACGATCGGCGCCGCGCCCTTCGCCTCGATGCGGTGGGGGGTGCCGGTGGCCTTGGTGGGCCAGTACGCGCAGTTCAGGGACGCCCAGGCGAGGCCCTTGCCGAAGACCGGGGAGGCCTGTTCGAAGGCGGGGAGGGCCTGGGTGACCTCTTCGGGGCTGGTGAAGGCGGCTGGAAGGTCCAGGCAGTTCACGGCGGAGTTGGCGTACATCAGATTGGCGTACGAGCCATCGCTCTCGCGCTCGTAGTACGAGTCGGCGAGCGCCAGGAGTGCGGAGCCGTCGCCGTCCATGGCCGAGGCGAGGGCTTCGCGGAGCTGGGGCCAGGCGGACTCGTCGTACATCGCGGCGATCACGCCCGTCGTGGCGAGGGACTCGCCCAGTGGGCGGCTCTCGCCGGTGGGAACCGGCTTGGCATCCAGCGTCAGGAAGAAGGCCTTCATCCGGGCCGAGACCTCGGCCGCGGTTGTGTTGCCGAGGGGACAGTCCGGCTGCTGGATGCAGTCCTGGGCGAAGGACTGGAAGGCTGTCTCGAAGCCTGCCGTCTGGTCACGGTTCAGGTCGCGGGCAGGCAGGGAGGGGTCCATCGCGCCGTCGAGGACGAGGCGACCGGTGCGCTGCGGGAACAGTTCGGCGTACGTCGCGCCCAGAAAGGTGCCGTACGAGGCGCCGACGTACGACAGCTTCTTGTCGCCCAGCACGGCACGGAAGATGTCCATGTCACGGGCGGCCTCGACCGTGGAGACATGCGGCAGGATCCCGGGGGACCGCTTCTCGCAGCCCTGCGCGAACTTCTTGAACGACGCGGCCAGCAGCCCGCTCTCGGTCTGGTCGTCGGGGGTCTGGTCGACCTGCGTGTACGCGTCCATCTCCGGGCCGGTGAGGCACTCGATGGGCTCGCTGCGGGCGACACCGCGCGGGTCGATGGCCGCCACGTCGTACTGGGCTCGGACCGGGGCCGGATAGCCGATGCCCGCGTACCCCTGGAGGTAGCCGATCGCCGAGCCGCCGGGGCCGCCCGGGTTGACCAGGAGGGAGCCGAGGCGCTTGCCGGGGCCGGTGGCCTTCTTGCGGGAGACGGCCAGCTCGATCTCGGTGCCGTCCGGCTTCGCGTAGTCGAGCGGGGCTTTCATCGTGGCGCACTGGAAACCCGGGGCCCCGCACGAACGCCACTTCAGCTTCTGGTCGTAGAACTTCTTCAGCGCCGCCGAATCCGGCGCCGACGAACCCGAGGCACGCGATTCCGGGGCCGCCGAGCCCGGGGCCGGAGTGCAGCCGAAGATCAGTAGACCGGCCGCGGCCAACGCGGTGGCGGTGGCACGGAACAGACGCCTGTTGTCCATTCCGGGAGCCTAGCCGCCGGATGGCGTACGCCGCCTGTCGGTACTCGTACGGGTGAATAGACCGCTCATCGGCCCGCATGCCCCGTCACCCCCGTCACGTGCCCTGTCAGCTTCCGCACGCCCCCTCTGCCCCGTGCCCCATCAACCCGCGCGCAGCGACACCGCCATCGCCTCCACCGCCAGCAGCGGCGCCACATTGCGGTCCAGCGCCTCGCGGCAGGCGGCGATCGCCTCTATCCGGCGCAGGGTCCGCTCCGGTGTCGAGGCACGGGCGACCCGGTCGAGCGCGTCCTGTATGTCCTCGTTGGCAAGCGCGATCCGCGAACCGAACTGGAGCGCCAGCACATCGCGGTAGAAGCCCGTCAGCTCGGTGAGGGCGAGATCGAGACTGTCCCGCTGCGTACGGGTGGAGCGCCGCTTCTGGCGATCGGCGAGCTCCTTCATCACCCCCGCCGTGCCCCGGGGCATCCGGCCGCCCGCCGAGGCGCCGAGTGCGGCCTTCATGTCCTCGGTCTCCTTGGCGTCCACATCCTCGGCGACCTGCTTGGCGTCCTCCGTCGCGGAGTCGATCAGCTCCTGCGCCGCCTTGAGGCAGCCGCCCATGTCGTCCACGCGCAGCGGCAGCTTGAGAACGGTGGCGCGGCGGGCGCGGGCCCGTTCGTCGGTGGCGAGCCGACGGGCGCGGCCGATGTGTCCCTGGGTGGCGCGGGCGGCGGCATGGGCCGCTTCGGGCTCGATCCCGTCGCGCCGTATCAGGACATCGGCGACGGCTTCCACCGGTGGGGTACGCAGTGTGAGGTGGCGGCAGCGCGAGCGGATGGTGGGCAGCACGTCCTCCAGGGAGGGCGCGCAGAGCAGCCAGACCGTACGGGGCGCCGGCTCCTCCACCGCCTTCAGCAGCACATTGCCCGCGCCCTCGGTGAGGCGGTCGGCGTCCTCCAGCACGATGACCTGCCAGCGGCCCACGGCCGGGGAGAGCTGGGCACGGCGCACCAGCTCACGGGTTTCCTTGACTCCGATGGACAGCAGATCGGTACGGATCACCTCGACGTCGGCGTGCGTGCCGATCAGGCTCGTGTGGCAGCCGTCGCAGAACCCGCAGCCCGGCTCCCCGCCCAGCGCGCGATCCGGGCTCACGCACTGGAGGGCTGCGGCGAAGGCGCGGGCCGCGGTGGAACGGCCCGAGCCCGGCGGTCCGGTGAACAGCCACGCATGCGTCATCTTCGACGCCTCGGGCGGCGCGGTGCCCGAGGCTTCTGCCGTCACGAGCGCGTCCGCGTCACGGGCGGCGGCGGACAGCGCCGCCTGAACGCGGTCCTGCCCGACCAGGTCTTCCCAAACGGTCATTCGCCGTCACCGCCTCCTTGCCGTCTGCTGTCCTGCGGATACGGATCCGTGACGGCCCTGTACGGATCCGTGCAGCCATACGCGGCCACACGCGGCCGAGCCCAGGCGCACCGCCCACTGTGCCGCCCGGAACGCTCGGTGCCGCTCGGAATCCATTGTGGGGCCGGGGTCTGACAGCCCGGCCCCACCGGCGCGAACACGCCACTCGAACAAACAGCACCGACCGGCGACCACACCACCCGAATCCAGCGCGGCCGGCCGAATCCAGCTACAGCACGGACCAGTGAGCCAGCACCGGCCTACCGGCGGCGGCGCCTGCTGTCGGGCTCGTCGTCGTCCTCGCGCGGGCCGAGCAGTTCGTCCGCCAGGCTCGGAAGATCGTCGAGCGGAGTCTCCTCCGCCCAGTCCGAACGCCGGCGCGGGCGATCCGACCGCTGCTCCGGCTCCCGTACCGCACTGTCCTGCGGGTCGAACTGCGGCAGCTCCCGCGTACGTTCGTTGCCGCCGTCCCCGCGCGGAGCGGTCTCGTCCTCGCGGAAGAATCCCTGCGGCACCCGGTCGGCCGGATCGGCGTCCCGTACGGGCTGCTCGGCCTGTAGCGGCGGAAGCACGGCCGTCTCGTCGGCCTTACGTGCCCAGCTAGGCACCTCCGGCCGCTCCGGCACCTGCGGGATGACCGCCGTCTCCTCGGCGTCCGGCACGTCCCTCTTCCGCAGATCGTGCCGCCGTACCGCCGGAACTTCCTGCGTCACGTCGTCCGAGGCAAGCGGCTGCTTCACGAGGCGCGTGGGCACCGTGATCTCATTCGGCGAAATCCCGGAGCCGGCAGACGCACCCGAAGCCCCGGCGCTCCCGGCGGCTGCACCAGGCCCACCGGTTCCGCCGCCTCCAGCGCCGCCGCCTTCAGCGCCGCCGCTGCCTTCTGCGCCTCCGGCCGACGAAGCCTCTGCCTCCTCGGCCAGCCTCCGTGCCTCCTCGGCCCGGAGCAGTGACTCCTCCGCCCTGCGTTGCTTCTCACGGCGCCGCTCCTCGGCCTCCGCGCGCAGCCTCGCCTCTTCCTGGGCCTGCCGCCTGAGCCGCGCCTGTTCCGCTTCGTACGCGCGCTCCTCGGCCTCCCGCCGCTTGCGCTCCTCCTCGGCCAGCCGCCGCGCCTCCTCGGCACGCTGCCTGGCCTCCTCCGCCTGCCGCTCGGCCTCGCGCTGCCGCTCCTCCTCCAGCTCGCGGCGCTTGCGCTCCTCCTCCTCGGCGCGGAGCTTGGCGAGCTGCGCCTGGCGCTCGCGCTCCAGCCGCTCCTCCTCGGCCTTGCGCGCGGCCTCTTCCTCCGCCCTGCGCCTGGCCTCCTCGATGGCGGCCTTCCGCGCCTCCTCCTGGGCCTTCACCTCGGCCTCGGAGAGCGGCAGCATCTGGTCGAGCCGGTGCCGTACGACGGTGGTGACCGCCCCCGGCTCCTGAGCGGCGTCGACGACCAGATAACGACCCGGGTCGGCGGCGGCCAGGGTCAGGAAGCCCGACCGTACCCGCTGGTGGAACTCGGCCGGCTCGGACTCCAGCCGGTCCGGCGCCTCCGTGAACCGCTCGCGTGCCGTTTCCGGCGAGACATCGAGCAGCACGGTCAGGTGCGGTACGAGCCCGTCCGTCGCCCAGCGCGAGATACGGGCGATCTCGGTCGGCGAGAGATCGCGCCCCGCGCCCTGGTACGCCACGGACGAGTCGATGTAGCGGTCCGAGATGACGATCGCGCCGCGCTCCAGGGCGGGGCGCACGACGGAGTCGACATGCTCGGCACGGTCCGCCGCGTACAGCAGCGCCTCCGCGCGGTTCGACAGACCTCCGCTCGACACATCCAGCAGGATCGAGCGCAGGCGCTTGCCGACGGGCGTGGCACCTGGCTCGCGGGTGACCACCACTTCGTGGCCCTTGGCACGGATCCATTCCGCCAGCGCCTCGACCTGGGTCGACTTGCCGGCGCCGTCTCCTCCCTCGACCGCGAGGAAGAAGCCGCTCTTGGCTGGAGCCTGCGCCGGATCGGCGCCACCACGCAGCGCGTCGCGGAGATCGCGACGCAGCGGCACCCCTGAACGGTCGTCCGTCTTGGCCAGGACGACCGCCGCGACCGGGAGCAACAGCGCGCCTACCAGCATCAGCGTGAAGGCCGCGCCGTCGTGCGCGAAGACAAAGGTTCCATTGGCGAGGCGGTGCGGGCCGATGGCGGCTGCGACGAGGGGGGCGACAACCACGCCGAGCGCGACAAAAACCCTTACAACGGCTTGCAGGTGTTCGGTGACTCGATTACGACGGTACTCCTCCGCCTCCAGGTCGATAAGCGCGTGGCCGGTACTCGCCACGACCCCGGCCGTGAAGCCCGCGAACAGCGCGAGGAACACCACAGTCGCCGTGTCCGGCACCAGCCCCATGGCCAGCAACGCGATCCCGGTGACGGCGATCGCCAGCGCGAACAGACGCCGCCGCGACAGTGAGGGCAGCACCTTCGCGGCGCCGCGGATGCCCAGTGCCGTACCACCGGTCAGGGCGAGGACCAGCAGAGCGAAGGCGACAGGACCGCCGCCGAGGTCCTTGGCGTGCAGTACGGAGACGGCCACGGCGGACGCGACGGCCGCCGCGATCGCGCCGCAGGCGAGGACCAGCAGAGGCAGCGCGCCCGTACGCCCCTTGTCCCGGGCGCCACCACTGCCGTCGGCGCCACCGGCACCGCCGCCATCAACAGCGTCAACGCCCGCGCCGACACCAGTACCGCCCACGGCCGACGGCCTGCGCAGCCCTTCGAGCGGCGACCGCGGCCGGGGCGTGTGCCCGTCCGGCAGCTCCAGGAAGTACAGCGTGGACACGGACGCGGCGAACAGCCCCGCCGCGACATACGAGCCGAGCGCCGCCTGATGCAGCGAGAACCAGTCGACGCCCGTGCCGATCAGGCTGCCGACCAGCGTGGCCACCAGCAGGACAGCCGCCGCGACGGGCACCGCGGCGAAGGTCGTACGGAGGGAGAGCCGGCGCAGCGCGTCGAGGTGGTCGGGCAGCGGCCGTACCGCGGCGCCCTCCAGCGGCGGGGCCGGCAGCAGCGCGGGCGCGGCACTCTCCTTGGCGACCGTCCAGAACCGCTCGGCGACCCCCAGCACGAAAACGGTGCTGAGAAGGATCGGGAGCGCGCGGTCCGGCGACCAGTCGATCCACAGCGGCGCGATGATGAGCAGCACAAGGCGGAGCACATCCGCGACGATCATCGTCCAGCGGCGGTCCAGAGGCCCACCGTCCTTCGCCTGCTTGACCCGCTTGGCCCGCTTCTTGGCCGCCTCACCCGCCCCGTCGGCCGCCTCGTCCACAGGCTCTGCCACGGCCTTGGGAGCAGGCCGTGCGGACCGTACGCCACTGCCCGGCTCGATCAGCGACGACAGCGGCCCGAGCAGGACCGCCCCGAACAGCAGCGTCGCGAGAACCCGGGCGCCGAACACCGCCGCGACGGCGAACGCCGCGCCCCGGTATCCCGCCCCGAACGAGCCCTCGGCGATCGCCGCCTGCAACGACAGCAGCAGAAGCACGAGTACGGCGAGTACGTCGCCGACGCCGCCGGCGAACTGCGCGCCCCACAACCGCCTCAGCGGAGGAAGGCGCAGCAGAGATCGCACGGCACGCTCTCGTGAGTCTGCGGCAAGTGCGTCGGAGTCGGAGGTGGGGCTCACGACCGTTGGCTGCTCGGCTCGCGTCATTCGGCCAGCCTATCGGGAGCTGTTGACTCCCTGGTGTCCCCGTCCGAACATGCGGGCGCCCATTGCCTGCGGCAATCCGGAACAACTCGGACCACCCGCCGCCATCCAGACTCCCGCACGAACCGCGCCGTGCCGTCCCATAAACGAACCGCACCGTGAACGAACCGCATCGCACCGAACCGCACCGCGATCAACCGCAGCGCGGCCAACCCCCCGCCCCCGCACCGCAACCAGCCGACGCGCGCCCTACCGCTCCCGGTCCGTCACTCGTCCGTCTTCGCCGAAGCCGCAGCCTTCGCCGACGCCGTCTTCTTGGCCGCCGCCGCGGTCTTCGCAGCCGCGGTCTTCGACGCCGTCGTCTTCGCCGCGGCCTTCTTCGCCGTCGTCGTCTTCTTGGCCGGAGCCTTCTTCGCCGCGGCCTTGGCCGTCTTCTTCGCGGTCTTCTTGGCCGGACCCTTGGCGCGCTTCTCCGCGAGCAGTTCGTACCCGCGCTCCGGAGTGATCTCCTCGACGCTGTCCCCGGTCCGCAGGGTCGCGTTCGTCTCGCCGTCGGTGACATACGGCCCGAAACGCCCGTCCTTCACCACCACCGGCCGCTCGCTCACCGGGTCCGTGCCCAGTTCCTTCAGCGGCGGCTTGGCCGCGGCCCGCCCGCGCTGCTTCGGCTGCGCGTAGATCGCCAGCGCCTCGTCCAGCGTGATGCTGAAGAGCTGGTCCTCGGTCGCCAGCGACCGCGAGTCCGTGCCCTTCTTGAGATACGGGCCGTACCGCCCGTTCTGCGCGGTGATCTCAACGCCCTCGGCGTCCTGGCCGACCACTCGCGGGAGTGACATCAGCCTGAGCGCGTCGTCGAGCGTGACCGTGTCCAGCGACATGGACTTGAAGAGCGAGGCGGTACGCGGCTTGACCGCGTTCTTGCCGGTCTTCGGGGTGCCGTCCGGGAGGATCTCGGTGACATACGGCCCGTACCGGCCGTCCTTCGCCACGATCTGATGACCCGTCACCGGATCCGCGCCCAGTTCGAAATCGCCGCTCGGCTTGGCCAGCAGCTCCTCCGCGTACCCGACCGTCAGCTCGTCGGGCGCCAGGTCCTCCGGCACATCGGCCCGCTGATGACCCTCTTCGTCCTTGTCGCCGCGCTCGACATACGGCCCGTACCGGCCGACGCGCAGCATGATGCCCTCACCGACCGGGAAGGACGAGATCTCGCGCGCGTCGATGGCGCCGAGGTCCGTGACCAGCTCCTTGAGACCGCCGAGGTGGTCTCCGTCGCCGTTGCCCGCGCCCGATGCGAGCCCCGCGTTGTCGTCGCCCTCGCCGAAGTAGAACCGCTTCAGCCACGGCACGGCCTGGGCCTCGCCCCGCGCGATGCGGTCGAGGTCGTCCTCCATCTTGGCCGTGAAGTCGTAGTCGACCAGCCGGCCGAAGTGCTTCTCCAGCAGATTGACCACGGCGAAGGACAGGAAGGACGGGACGAGCGCGGTGCCCTTCTTGAAGACATAGCCGCGGTCGAGGATGGTGCCGATGATCGAGGCGTACGTCGACGGGCGGCCGATCTCGCGCTCTTCCAGCTCCTTGACCAGCGACGCCTCGGTGTAGCGGGCCGGAGGCTTGGTCGCGTGACCGTCGACGGACAGTTCCTCGGCGGTGAGCGCGTCGCCCTCGGCGACCTGCGGCAGCCGGCGCTCGCGGTCGTCCAGCTCGGCGTTCGGATCGTCCGCGCCCTCCACGTACGCCTTCATGAAGCCGTGGAAGGTGATCGTCTTGCCGGAGGCGCTGAATTCCACGTCACGGCCGTCGCTCGACGTGCCGCCGATCTTGACGGTGACGCTGTTGCCGATCGCGTCCTTCATCTGGGAGGCGACGGTCCGCTTCCAGATCAGCTCGTACAGCTTGAACTGGTCGCCGGTCAGACCCGTCTCCGCAGGCGTACGGAAACGGTCGCCCGAGGGCCGGATCGCCTCGTGCGCCTCCTGCGCGTTCTTGACCTTGCCCGCGTACGTGCGCGGCCTGTCCGGCAGATAGCTCGCCCCGTACAACTGCGTGACCTGCGCACGAGCAGCCGAGACGGCCGTGTCGGAGAGGGTCGTGGAGTCCGTACGCATATAGGTGATGAAGCCGTTCTCGTACAGCTTCTGCGCGACCTGCATCGTGGACTTCGCCCCGAAGCCCAGCTTGCGCGAGGCCTCCTGCTGGAGGGTCGTCGTACGGAACGGGGCGTACGGGGAGCGGCGGTACGGCTTGGACTCGACCGACCGGACCGAGAAGGAGGCGTTCTCCAGGGCGGCGGCGAGCGCACGCGCGTTGGCCTCGTCGAGGTGCAGCGCCTGAGGGGTCTTGAGCTGTCCGTCCGGGCCGAAGTCCCGGCCCTGGGCGACACGCCGGCCGTCGACCGCGTTCAGCCGGGCGACCAGCGAGGACGGGTCGGAGGCGTCTCCGGCGCGGCCGGTGGAGAACGTACCGGTCAGGTCCCAGTACTCGGCGGACCGGAACGCGATGCGCTCGCGCTCCCGCTCGACGACGAGCCGGGTGGCGACGGACTGCACCCGGCCGGCGGAGAGGCCGCGCATGACCTTTTTCCACAGGACCGGCGAGACCTCGTAGCCGTACAGCCTGTCGAGGATACGGCGGGTCTCCTGCGCGTCGACCATGCGCGAGTTCAGCTCACGCGGGTTGGCGACGGCGGCCCTGATCGCGTCCTTGGTGATCTCGTGGAAGACCATCCGCTTGACGGGGACCTTGGGCTTGAGGACTTCCTGGAGGTGCCATGCGATGGCTTCGCCCTCGCGGTCCTCATCGGTGGCGAGGTACAGCTCGTCGGACTCGGCCAGCAGCTCCTTGAGCTTTCTGACCTGGGCCCGCTTGTCGGCGTTGACCACATAGATCGGCTGGAAGTCATGTTCGACGTCCACACCGAGGCGGCGCACCTCGCCGGTGTACTTCTCGGGCACCTCCGCGGCGCCGTTCGGGAGGTCGCGGATGTGCCCGACGCTCGCCTCGACGACATAGCCGGGGCCGAGGTAGCCCTTGATCGTCTTCGCCTTGGCAGGCGACTCGACGATGACGAGTCGGCGGCCGCCGTGTGCGGTCTCGCTGGTCGGGGACAACTTCGCTCTTCTCTCCGGTCGACGCTCGGTGGGCCCGTACGGCACCGTACGGGCGTACGGCACGGCCGGGCGCGGACGGCCCAGCGGTGACGCTGCTTCGCTGCGGAGTGTGACGGTACAACCCGCCCCCGTGTCAAACGGCAAAAGCCCGCAACGGCCACTCGAACGGTAACCCGACTCCAGCCATTCCTGCCGCCCGGACCCCCGGGCCCGTCGCGTCGGGAACCGGTGGCGAAGGTTCCGCCGGGGTGCTTCAAGCTGCCCCGGTCGCGGGGCTCCGAAACCCGTCCGGTGCAGGTCGAGCCGCCTGGCGGCGGTCTGCGCGCACCTGTTCGATCATGGCCCGGGGATTCCGGCCGGGCTCGGAGAACCGGGATCAGACGCGACCGAAGCACCACACGCCGAGAGCGAGAAAGACCACGCCCGAGAGTGTCGCGAGCGTGATGGACGCCGCAGGCCGTATCCCGTGGGCGACGGGTGCGCGATGGAGCACGCGTACCCCGGTCCACAGCAGCAGTCCGGCGCCGAACAGCGCGAATGTCGCCCCCGCGAAGATCGCCGGCCCACTTTCCATGCCCGTACCTCACTCCTTGCGCGATGCCGTCCCGTGGGGCGGCAGGGATCCAGGAGGCCGAGGCTGGCACCTCGGGGCGTCAGCGGTACGAATTCCGGGTGAACGCCCCGCACGCGTTCCCCCGGCCCGCTACGGCCGGTGCGAGGGTGCCGCCCGGCATGCCGCAGCACCAGCCGAGAGCCACGGCGCGCCCGGGGCCGGTCTCGGTCGGCCTCGGCAGCCGCTCGGCCGCCGCCGGACGGTCCAGGCGGCGTTCCGGACAGGGTCGGTCAAGTCCGGTCCAAGCCAGATCGAGCCGGACCGAGTCGGATCGAGCCGGGTCAGACTCGGCCGGATCGGACCGCCTCAAGGCGTCGCTGAGCCCGCATCGGCCCCTGGCGCATCGCCCGCCGCGCGCCTGCGCGCCCGACCGCCCGGCCGATCCCGGGAGCCGTCAGCCCGCATGTCGATCATGTACGTACCGGCCCGATCGCGTGCGTCCGGCCGATCAGGTACGTACCGACCGAGTGCACGCGCCGACCCAGGTACGCAGGCCGGCCCGAGTACGCACCATGCCCGGCCCGCCCGGCACCCCGCGCCGCCCGCCCGTCGTGCCCGCCCGTCATTCAGAAGTCGGTGCCGGTTCCAGAAAGCCCTCCTCCACCAGGAGACGGATCGCCTGCGGCGTACGGTCACGGAGCAGCACCGGATCCTCCTGCATGAGCTGAGCGATCGCGTCCACGATCCGGCCGGCGCTCAGCCTCCCGTCACAGACCCCCGCGAATCCGGCCGCGACCGCGTCGACCTTCGTCGCCCGCCGCATACCCCGGTGCTGCCGCAGCACCACATGCTCCGGATCCTCGGCGCCCGGCAGCCCCACCTGCTCCTGGACGACCTCGGGCGCCAGGACGAAGTGCCCGGTGAGCAGGCCCGCGTCGTCGTGCGCGCGCAGATAGTCCTGCCGCTCGAAGTGCGCACGTACGGTCTCGCCGAGCGGCTGCTCGACCGGGTGCGGCCACTCCTCCACGACAACTGACTGCCGCTGCGCGCCCGACTTCCTGAGAGTGATCCAACCGAAGCCGACGGCCTTGGTCTTACGGGTCTCGAACTCGTCCAGCCACGCTTCGTACCGCGCGGCGTACTCCTCCGGATCCTCCCGGTGGTCCCCGCTGTCCCGCAGCCACAACTCGGCGTACTGCGTGACGTCCTGGACCTCGCGTTGCACGATCCAGGCGTCACACCCGGCCGGCACCCATGAGCGCAGCCGCTGCTCCCACTCCTCCCCCTCCACGTGCTGCCAGTTGGCGAGGAAGTGCGCGAAGCCGCCCTCGCGCAGCCGCTCCCCCGCTTGCTGAACGAGCGTCCGGCACAGATCGTCCCCGCCCATCCCGCCGTCCCGGTAAGTCAGCCTGGCGGCGGGCGAGATGACGAACGGTGGGTTCGACACGATCAGGTCGTACGTCTCGTCCCCGACCGGCTCGAACAGCGATCCCTCGCGCAACTCGGCGGCCGGCGCGCCGGACAGAGCCAGCGTCAGGCGGGTGAAGCCGAGCGCCCGCGGATTGAGATCGGTGGCGGTGACCCGTGTGGCGTGCTGGGTCGCGTGCAGCGCCTGGATACCGGAGCCGGTGCCGAGATCGAGCGCCTTCTCGACGGGAGTACGTACGGTGATCCCGGCCAGGGTCGTCGAGGCGCCGCCGACGCCGAGCACCACCCCCTCGTCATGGCCGCTGGCCCCTGAGGCGCCCCCGACTGCGAGCCCCAGGTCGGAGACGATGAACCAGTCCTGCCCCGCCGGCCCGCCGTACGGCCGGACATCCACCGTCGCGCGGACCTCCGCCCCGTCCCGTACCAGCCAGCCGTCCGCCAGCGTCTCGTCCAGCGGCAGCGCGGCCGCCGCGCGCTCCCCCGAAACCGGCCTCTGGAGCAGAAAGAGCCGTACAAGCGTTTCGAGCGGCGTGTCGCCACGGGTGGCGCGCAGCGCGGGCACGGTCTCGCTGCGGGCCAGCGCGGCGTACGCGGGCGCGCCGAGCAGGTCGAGGAGGCCGTCGACGGTGAAGTCCGCGGCGAGCAGAGCCGCACGGAGTCGGGTCGAGTGGTCGGGCGTGGGAAGGCTGGTCGTACTCACCCGCCCATTGTGGCGGCTGCCACTGACAACGGCCCGCGGCCCGGTCCCTCCGTTCGGGGGGACCGGGCCGCGGTGCGGTGTTCGAGAGCGGGAGTTGCGGGGTTTACAGGAGGTACGGGGGTACGACGTACGGGCCGTGACGCGAGCGGGACACGAGGCGGAGGCGCGCCGCCCAACCCTGGCAGCGCGCCGCCACCGTCACGCCCGTACGGCCTGGTGCCCATCGGGTCGGCCGGGCCCTGGGGAGGTGTCTTGCCGAGGGCCTGGCCGCCGGACCGGGCCTAGCTGCCGTCGGCGGGCGCGCCGGTGCCGCCGGCGTTCGCCGCCGGGGTCTTCTGGCAGCCGGACTGCTTCGCCATCGCCGCGCCGACAGCGCCGGACTGGAGCTGCCGGAGCGCCTGGTCACCGCTCTTGCTGAGCTTGTCCAGCTCGTCCGCGACGTCCTTGAGGCCGTCGGCGAAGTCCGCCTGGTCCTTCGTGTCCAGCCCGTCGACCTTCTTCTGGAGGCTCGCGTACGCCGCCGAGGTGGCGTTGAGTTCCTTCACGGCCTCCTGCTGCGTCTTCTCGCCGTCGGCGACGGGCGGGGCGCCCGCGCTGTTCACGGCGGAACCCAGCGCCTTGTAGGCGCCGGAGATGGACTGGAAGGCCGCGGAGTCGGTCTTCTGGACATCCGCGGGCTTGGTGCTGTCCGAGGTCGCCTGCTGGATGGAGGTGTTGGCGGCCCCGATCTTGCTCAGCTCGGGCTGAACCTGGTCGCAGACCTTCTTGGCCCAGTCGTTCACCTTGCTCTCGCTGTCGTCACTGCAACCGGACAGCGCCATGAGCAGTACCGCACCGCCGGACAGCGCGGCCACAAGCTTCTTGTTCACCGGATGGTCCCTTCCAAGGCTCTCGGCCCCGGAACATACACGCCATGTGGGCGACAACCGCGCCCCAGTAGCCCAGTCTGTGTGCTATTGCAGCCATTTGCACCAAGGGAGAGAACCCTCACGCTCACCACACGTTCCCGGTGGTGCCCACGGGCGGGCGGCGCGTCCCTCCGCGCCGCCCACCCGCTGCCTCTCCGGTACGGTCATGGACCGGCCGGTACGGTCACGGGCCCCGGTCGGACCTCCGGCCGGCCATCAGGAAGCCACCGCCGGATCGGGCGACTTCTCGCTCCCGCCGCCGGAACCCTCGCCGCCGCTGCCGTCCCCGTCGCCCACCGCCACGGAACGCCGCTTGGAGACGTACACGGCCCCGACGATGACGGCGATGGCGAGGACCGCCACCACGGCGCGGATCCCCGCGCTCGCGTCGCTCCCGTAACTGAACTGCACGACCGCCGGCGCGATGAGCAGCGCCACCAGGTTCATCACCTTCAGCAGCGGGTTGATCGCCGGACCCGCGGTGTCCTTGAACGGGTCCCCGACCGTGTCGCCGATCACCGTCGCGGCGTGGGCGTCGCTGCCCTTGCCGCCGTGGTGGCCGTCCTCGACGAGCTTCTTGGCGTTGTCCCAGGCGCCGCCCGAGTTGGCCAGGAAGACGGCCATCAGGATGCCGGTGCCGATCGCGCCGGCCAGGAAGGAGCCGAGCGCCCCGACCCCGAGCGAGAAGCCCACCGCAATCGGGGTGAGGACGGCGAGCAGCCCCGGGGTGGCCAGCTCGCGCAGCGCGTCCTTCGTACAGATGTCGACGACACGCCCGTACTCCGGCTTCTCGGTGTAGTCCATGATCCCGGGGTGCTCGCGGAACTGCCGTCGCACCTCGTACACCACCGAGCCGGCAGACCGCGACACCGCGTTGATCGCCAGTCCCGAGAAGAGGAAGACGACCGCGGCGCCGAGGACCAGGCCCACCAGATTGTTGGGCTGGGAGATGTCCAGGCTGAGGGTCAGCCCGCCCGCCGTGGCGCCCACGTCCGCGACGGCCGTGGCGATGGCGTCGCGGTACGAGCCGAAGAGCGCCGCCGCGGCGAGTACGGCCGTGGCGATGGCGATGCCTTTTGTGATCGCTTTCGTGGTGTTGCCGACGGCGTCGAGGTCGGTGAGCACCTGGGCGCCCGCGCCCTCTACGTCGCCGGACATCTCGGCGATGCCCTGGGCGTTGTCGGAGACCGGACCGAAGGTGTCCATGGCGACGATGACGCCGACGGTGGTGAGCAGTCCGGTGCCGGCCAGCGCCACCGCGAAGAGGGCGAGCATGATCGACGTACCGCCGAGCAGGAACGCCCCGTACACCGCGAGACCGATCAGCAGCGCTGTGTAGACGGCGGACTCCAGGCCGATGGCGATCCCCGCGAGCACCACGGTGGCGGGGCCGGTCAGCGCGGACTTGCCGATGTCCCTGACCGGGCGCCTGGTGGTCTCGGTGAAATAGCCGGTGAGCTGCTGGATCAGGGCGGCGAGCACGATGCCGATGGCGACCGCGACCAGGGCGAGCACGCGCGGGTCGCCGGAGTGCGTCAGGATCGCCTGGTCGTCCACTCCGTCCAGCCCGGCGTACGAGGACGGCAGGTAGACGAAGACCGCGACGGCCACCAGGGCGAGCGAGATCACTGCGGAGATGAAGAAGCCCCGGTTGATGGCGCTCATTCCGCTGCGGTCGGCGCGGCGCGGGGCGACCGCGAAGATGCCGATCATCGCCGTGATCACGCCGATCGCCGGAACGATCAGCGGGAAGGCGAGCCCGAAGTCCCCGAACGCCGCCTTGCCGAGGATCAGCGCGGCGACGAGCGTCACGGCGTACGACTCGAAGAGGTCGGCGGCCATGCCCGCGCAGTCCCCGACGTTGTCGCCCACGTTGTCGGCGATGGTCGCGGCATTGCGCGGATCGTCCTCGGGGATGCCCTTCTCGACCTTGCCGACCAGGTCGGCGCCGACGTCGGCGGCCTTGGTGAAGATACCGCCGCCGACTCGCATGAACATGGCGATCAGCGCGGCGCCGAGCCCGAAGCCCTCCAGTACCTTCGGCGCGTCGGCGGCGTAGACGAGGACCACGCAGGAGGCACCGAGCAGGCCGAGGCCCACCGTGAACATGCCGACCACACCGCCCGTACGGAATGCGATCTTCATCGCCGTGTGCGCAACGGCCGTGAGATCTTTTTGCGGCTCGCCCTCCGCCGGGGTCGCCTCGCGCGCGGCGGCGGCGACCCGCACATTGCTGCGTACGGCGAGCCGCATGCCGATGTATCCGGTGGCCGCCGAGAAAAGCGCACCCACCAGGAAGAACAGCGAACGTCCCGCGCGCTGCGACCAGTTGTCGGCCGGAAGCAGCATCAGCAGGAAGAACACCACGACGGCGAAGACGCCGAGGGTGCGCAACTGCCGGGCCAGATAGGCATTGGCGCCTTCCTGTACGGCCGCCGCGATCTCTTTCATCGAATCGGTGCCCTCGCCGGCTGCCAGGACCTGCCGGACCAGTAGCTGGGCGACAAACAGCGCCGCCAGCGCGACCACCGCGATGACGATCACGATGAGCCGGTTGTCGTCCGTGAGTATCGCGGCCGCGAGAGAAGTGGGGTATTCGGACAGTTGTGGATGGAAGTGCCCCGCCATTCGTCCTCCTTGACGCTCAGCGTTCAAGATGGACGGATTGTAGGGAGCAGAACCTGATCAAAACAGAGCACGCCACATGTAATTGACCTTGACTTATCCGTAAGCAAATGATCGCACTGAAAATAAGTAATGGGATAAACGCATTGATGAAATGATCGACGATCTTCCGGGAAATAGGAAAGGCCCTGCTCAGCAGGGCCTTTCAAGGCAGGACGGCAGGGCCGTTCGATCAGGGCATCGCGGCTCGGAGCAGCACGGCTCAGGGCATCGCCACGGCCGGAGTCGTCGGCCAGCTCATCCGGATGACGCCACCGTCGTCTCCGGAGGTGACTTCCACATCGTCGACGAGCCCGCTGATCACCGCGAGCCCCATCTCGTCCTCGCCCTCGGCGTCGCCGTCATGGAGATCACCGGAGGACGTTCCCTCGGGCGTGCCCGAGTCCGCGCCACCGGCACCGCCACCGGTGCCGGTGACGCCGTCGCCGACCTCGATGGAGAAGTTCTTCTCCTCCTCGGTCAGCACGACCCTCACCGGGGCGGTGATGCCATGGCTGCGGTGCAGCCCGACCGCCCGGCTGCATGCTTCACCGACCGCGAGTCTGACCTCGTCCAGGACTGCTTCGTCGACACCGGCCCGGCGTGCCACAGCGGCCGCCACCAGGCGGGCCGTCCTGACATGTTCGGGCTGGGCGCTGAAACGCAGTTCAACGGTGGCCATGCGATCCCCCTCGAACGTACGAGCGTGCGAACTCACGAGCGAGGGCATCCGGGCGGAACGCCCGGTGCCTCTGCCCTCTTCCGGAAGCTGCGGCCGGCCTCAGTCGGTGGCCGCCACGGCCTCGTCGACCGTGGTGTGGATCGGGAACACCTTGGTGAGACCGGTGATCCGGAAGATCTTGAGAATGCGCTCCTGGTTGCACACGAGACGCAGCGAGCCCTCATGGGCGCGCACACGCTTGAGGCCACCCACGAGCACGCCGAGACCGGTCGAGTCCAGGAAGTCCACGCCCTCCATGTCGACAACCAGGTGGTAGCTGCCGTCGTTCACCAACTCGACCAACTGCTCGCGCAGCTTGGGCGCGGTATACACATCAATCTCGCCACCGACCTCGACGACCGTACGGTCGCCACCAGGGCCGGACACATTGCGAGTCGACAGGGACAGGTCCACGGATCCTCCAGCACCTTGCTATCGAGCGGTCGCCCCTCGGGTCTCCCCGACGGAGCCAGGGGACGTATCGCCAGCCGCGATGGCATTCAATCACTTACCAGCAGTCGCGCACGACGCCTTGAGCCCATTGTCCGTCACACCAGTGACACACTCGATCCCGATGGCCAGGAATCTCCACCCCAGTGGGCCCCCAGCGAGCGGGGGCGACCGGCCCTCCCCGGCCACGGTCCTCGACCGGCTCGCCGCGGGAGCGGGCCGTGCTACGCGCATCACCCATACGGAGCACCTGCCCCCGCGCCCGGGACGTCATGCGGTCTGGCCCGACCGCGTCAGACCCGAAGTGATCAACGCCATTCTGCGGGCCGGGATCGATCACCCGTGGGCCCACCAGGCGGCCGCCGCCGAGCACGCCCTGGACGGCGAGTCCGTCGTCATCGCCACCGGCACCGCCTCGGGCAAGTCGCTCGCGTATCTCGCACCCGTACTGACCACGCTCCTCGACGGGGCCGAGGCCGCCAACGGCCGGGGCACCACCGCGCTCTATCTCGCCCCGACCAAGGCGCTCGCCGCCGACCAGCGCCGGGCCGTACGGACGCTGGCGGACCCGCTCGGCAACCGTGTGCGCCCCGCCGTCTACGACGGCGACACCCCCGTCGAAGAGCGCGAATGGGTCCGGCAGTACGCCAACTACGTCCTCACCAATCCGGACATGCTGCACCGGGGCATACTCCCGTCCCACCCCCGCTGGTCCTCCTTTCTGCGCTCCCTGCGCTATGTCGTCATCGACGAGTGCCACATCTACCGCGGCGTCTTCGGCTCGCACGTGGCCCAGGTGCTGCGCCGGCTCCGCCGCGTATGCGCCCGTTACGGTGCGAATCCGGTGTTCCTGCTTGCCTCGGCCACCGCCGCGGAACCCGCCGTGGCCGCCGGACGGCTGACCGGCCTGGCCGTACGGGAGGTCGCGGACGACGCCTCGCCGCGGGGCGAACTGGTCTTCGCCCTCTGGGAGCCCCCGCTCACCGAGCTGCACGGCGAGAAGGGGGCTCCCGTCCGCCGTACCGCCACCGCCGAGACCGCCGACCTCCTCACCGACCTCACCGTCCAGGGCGCCCGTACCGTGGCCTTCGTACGGTCCCGTCGCGGCGCCGAACTCATCGCCGTGATCGCCCAGGAACGCCTCGCCGAGGTGGACCGCTCCCTGGCCCGCCGGGTCGCCGCCTACCGGGGCGGTTATCTGCCCGAGGAGCGCCGCGCCCTGGAGAACGCGCTGCACTCCGGCGAGCTTCTCGGCCTCTCCGCCACCACCGCCCTGGAACTCGGCATCGATGTCTCAGGACTGGACGCCGTCGTCATCGCCGGCTACCCGGGCACCCGCGCCTCGCTGTGGCAGCAGGCGGGCCGCGCCGGGCGGTCCGGGGAAGGGGCGCTGGCCATCCTGGTCGCCCGGGACGACCCGCTGGACACCTTCCTCGTCCACCACCCCGAGGCGCTGTTCCAGCAGCCCGTCGAGTCCACCGTCCTCGACCCCGACAATCCGTATGTGCTCGCCCCCCATCTGTGTGCCGCGGCATCGGAACTTCCGCTCACCGACGACGATCTGACGCTCTTCGGCCCGGCCGCCCCGGGGCTGCTCCCGCAACTGGAGACCGCGGGGCTGCTGCGCCGCCGCGCCTCGGGCTGGTACTGGACCCGCCGCGAGCGGGCCGCCGACCTCGCCGACATCCGGGGCGAGGGCGGCCGTCCCGTCCAGATCGTCGAGGCTGCGTCCGGCCGGCTGCTGGGCACGGTCGACGAGGCGGCCGCCCACACCTCCGTCCACGACGGCGCCGTCCATCTCCACCAGGGCCGCACCTATCTGGTGAGGCAGCTCGATCTCGCGGACTCGGTCGCCCTGGTCGAGGAGGCGTCCCCGCCGTACTCCACCACCGCCCGCGACACCACCGCCATCTCCGTGCTCGAAACCGAGACCGAGGTGCCGTGGGGCGACGGACGCCTCTGCTACGGCTCCGTCGAGGTCACCAACCAGGTCGTCTCCTTCCTGCGCCGCCGGCTCATCACCGGCGAGGTGCTCGGCGAGACCAAGCTCGATCTCCCGCCGCGGACGCTCCGGACCCGGGCCGTCTGGTGGACGGTGACCGAGGACCAGCTCGACCGGGCCCGGATCAATCCGGAGCAGCTCGGCGGCGCGCTGCACGCCGCCGAACACGCCTCCATCGGGATGCTCCCGCTCTTCGCCACCTGCGACCGCTGGGACATCGGCGGAGTCTCCGTGCCGCTCCACCCGGACACCCTGCTGCCGACGGTCTTCGTGTACGACGGCCATCCCGGCGGCGCGGGATTCGCGGAACGGGCCTTCCGGACGGCCCGCGAGTGGCTCGCGGCCACCCGCGAGGCCATCTCCTCCTGCGAGTGCGACGCCGGCTGCCCGTCCTGCATCCAGTCCCCGAAGTGCGGCAACGGCAACGATCCCCTCCACAAGCGAGGCGCCGTACGCCTCCTCACCGAACTGCTGAGATCGGCTCCGGACCCGGCCGCCGTGGAAACCCCGGAGGCCGAGCCGGTCGGGCCGGTCGCGGAGTAGCGCCACTGCGGGCCGCGCTGTCATCTCATGGCGGCCTCCCCGCCTCCGGGCGGCAGCGTCGCCAGGGGCGGACCCGCGCGGGCCCTGACCGTCGGGGCGTACGGTCCGAAGGCGGCCCGGGCCGTCACATCCGCGATGCCCCCGCTCAGCGCGCACCTCACCACCTCCGCTCCCTGCGCCGACGCCACATCGGCCGCTCTGCGGCAGGCGTCCGCCGACCCCAGCAGTGCGTGGTCGGCCGCGGCGAGGGCCGCCAGATCGGCCGCCGCTGCCGCTCGGTGACGGGCGACCACCGCCTGTCCCATGGCGAGCACCGCCGCGAACACCACGCATATCGCGGTGGCCGCCATCGCCACCCACAGACTCGCCGAACCCCGGTCCCTGGTCACGACGCCGCCTCCACCGGTCCCGTGCCTTCCACGCCGTCCCCAGCGGCCTCCACGCCGTCCTCGGCCGACGCGGCGGCCTCGGCCGTGAGCGTCAGGCCCAGGGCGCCCGGCCCCGGCGTCGGAGCCTCCACCCGCGCCCGCCACAGATCGCCCGTACGCCCCAGCGTCACCTCGGCGCCCTCCGGGGCGGCCGAACGCGCCGCCTCCAGTGCCACGGCCCGTGGCTCGGACCGGGCGGCGGCCCGCGCCGCCGCCCGTGCCGCGTCCACGCACTGGATCTGGGCAGAGGCCGCCATCAGGGCCCAGACCAGGGCCATCGCGAACACCACCAGCGCCGGAAGCGCCACGGCCGCCTCCGCCGTCACCGACCCGCGCTCCGAACGGACGGCCTCAGATCTGCGCATTGAGCGCCTTCCCGAGCACCGACTGCAGCGCGGCCGAGACCGTCGCGCTCGTGACCACCTTGTAGAGCACCGCCGCGAGCGCGCAGGCCGCGATCGTCGCCACCGCATACTCCGAAGTGGCCATCCCGCTGTCGGTACGGAGCCGACGCGCCCACAGCCACCTCGTCCGGCCCGTCCGACCCACCTGACCCGCACGAACCATCCGTCGCATGGTCAACCACATGTCTGCCTCCCCGTAGGAATCGCTGGTTGGAAACTGAAGAGAAATCCCGGCCCAAGAGCCGGGCCGAAGGGCTCAGTTGCCCTTCAGCAGCCCGGTCGCGAGACCGATGACAACCGGGGCCACGCCCACCGCCAGAAACGCGGGCAGGAAGCAGAGCCCCACCGGAGCGGTGATCAGCACCTGAGCGCGCTGGGCCCTGGCCAGGGCAGTGCGCGACCGCTCCGCCCTCAGGCCGTCGGCCAGCCGGGACACCGGCTCCGCCGCCGGGGCTCCCGTGGCCCCGGCCCGCTCCAGGCAGCGGGCCAGTCCCGCCGCGCCCGGTATCGCGCCGAACCGCCCCCACGCCTCGGCCGGTTCACCGCCCAGCCGCAGCTCCGCCGCCGTGCGCGCCAACTGGTCGCCCACGGGTCCGCCCAGCGACTCGCCGACCGCCTCAGCCGCCTCCCGCGGCCCCGCTCCGGACGCCACACAGGCGGCCAGCAGGTCAGCGGCGAGCGGAAGCTGACGGGCCGCCTCTTCGGTCCGGGGACGGTCGTCCGGCTTCCTGGTACGCAGCCATCTCCGCACCCCGTACGCCCCGGCCAGCCCCACCAGCAAGCCGGGCACACCGCCGACCAGGACCCAGCCGCCGATCAGCGCGCAGAGCTGCGGGCCCCAGCGCCGCGCCCACGCCGCCGCCGCCGGTTTCGGCCGCCGCCGTCGCTCCTCGACTGCCAGCAGGGCCACGAGCCGCCCCCGCACCCGCCGTTCACGCCGTACGGCCACCACCGCCAGAGCCGCGCATCCCAGGGCGACGAGCACCGGGAGCGTTCCCCACAGCCTGTGGACGAAGTCCTGGCTCATGACGCCTCCCCGGCCCGTACGATCCGGGCGGCCCACCACAGGCCCACGCTCTCCAGCGCTCCGCCCACCAGCAGCAGGCCCCAGCCCGCCGGGGTGTGCAGCAGCACCCGCAGCGGATCCGCGCCCAGCGCCGAGCCCAGCAGCAGACCCGCCACCGGAAGCAGCGCGAGAAGCACGACCGTCGACCAGGCGCCCGCCAACTGCGCGCGCAGCGCTTCCCGTTGATCCCGCTCGGCCCGCAGCGCGGCCTCCAGCCGGTCCAGCCCCGCCGCGAGCCCCGCCCCGCCGTCGACGGCCACCCGCCAGCAGGCGGCGAGCCCCACAAGGCCGTCAGCGCCCGACTCACCCGCCGCCTGCCGCAGAGCGCGCGGTACGTCACCACCAAAGCGCGCAGCGGCCAGTACGGCGGCCTCGGCGCCCGCCAGCCCGCCCGTGGCCGCCGAGGCGGCCAGCAGGGCCTGTACGGGCTGGAGACCGGCCCTCAGCTCACCCGCCGCAGTGCCGCACAGCGCGACAATCCCGTCGGCCCGGCGCTCCCGCGCCCGCTTCCGCTCCCCGGCCCGCAGTCTCCGCCTCATCAGCGGCACCGCCAGCGCGCCCGCGATCAGCGGCAGCACCGACTCCCCCAGCACAGCGAGCACCACCGCCGGCGGCAGACAGAGCCACTCCCGGCCCAGCCTTCCCGCCCGCGCACGAGCCTCCGCCGCCCAGCGGCCCCGTAAAGGCCCGGCCAGGGCCTGGTCCGGCACGCCTGTGTCCGCGAACAGCAGCCTGGCCCGGCGCAGCCCGCGCCCGTACCCGGCCGTCAACCGGACCGCGGCTCCCGCGCACAGCGCGGCCGCGCATACGCAGGCGAGCATCCACAGGCCCGTCACAGCGCACCCCCGATCAGCTCCCGCAACCGTGGCCAGCCCCGCTCGTACGCGAAGCCCTCGGCTCCCCAGCTCAGCGCGGGCACGGGCACCACCAGCCCGGCGGTGTCCCGCTCCAGCACGTGCACCTCGGCGATCCTGCGGTGCCCGTCCCGGTCCCTCACGAGATGGATCACGGCCGAGAGCGCGGCCGCCAACTGGCTGTGCAGCGCCGTCCGGTCAAGGCCCGCGGCCGTCCCCAGGGCCTCCAGCCGAGCGGGAACGTCCGCCGCTGTATTGGCATGGACAGTGCCGCAGCCACCTTCGTGGCCAGTGTTCAAAGCGGCCAGCAGTTCGGTGACTTCAAGGCCTCTCACCTCGCCGACGACCAGCCGGTCGGGTCGCATCCGCAGCGCCTGCCGGACGAGATCGCGCAGTTCGACCAGGCCCGCGCCCTCCTGGTTGGCCGGCCGGCCCTCCAATCGCACCACATGCGGATGGTCGGGCCTCAACTCCGCCGAATCCTCGGCCAGTACGATCCGCTCCCGCGCCCCGACCAGGCCCAGCAAGGTCGAGAGCAGCGTTGTCTTTCCCGTACCCGTGCCGCCACTGATCAGGAACGACAGCCGGGCCTCGATCAGCGCCCGCAGCACGCTCTCGCCACCCGGCGGCACCGTCCCCGCCGCGGTCAACTCGCCCAGAGAGAACGCCTTCGGCCGCACCACCCGCAGCGACAGATACGTCGAGCCGACCGCCACCGGTGGCAGCACCGCGTGCATCCTGGTTCCGTCGGGGAGCCGGGCGTCCACCCAGGGTCTGGCGTCGTCCAGCCGGCGTCCCGCCACCGCGGCGAGCCGCTGAGCCAGCCTTCGTACGGAAGCGGCGTCGGCGAACGACACCGCCGTCAGCTCAAGACCGCCGCCCCGGTCCACCCACACCCGGTCGGGCGCGGAGACCAGCACATCGGTCACCGACGGGTCGGCGAGCAGCGCCTCCAACGGCCCGGTGCCGACCAGCTCGCACCGCAACTCCTCGGCGGCGCCCAGCACTTCCGTATCGCCCAGCAACCGCCCCTGTGCCCGTAGCGCAGCCGCCACGCGTGCCGGTGTCGGATCCGCGCCGCTCTGTGCGAGCCGCTGCCGTACGGCGTCCAGCAGCCCTCCGGAGGCCGTCCCGGCGGTCATGACGCCACGCTCCCGTCCCCGGCCAGCGCACGCTCCCAGAAGGCCGTACAGAACGCGGCCAGCGGTCCGCGCGCCCGGGCCCCCGGCGGCACCCCGCCGTCCTGGGCCTGCGGCAGGCCCGGCTCCAGTGGCACTTCGCCCGCGAGCGGGAGCCGGAGCGCGTCGGCGATCCACTGCTCGTCCAGTCCGGCCGCGTACGGACCGCGGACCACCGCCCGAAGGTCCGGGAGCACCATGCTCACCACCGAGGCCACCCGGCGGGCCGCCGCGACGGCCCGCAGCTCTGCGGGGACGACCAGCAGCCCCAGATCGAGCTGGGCCAGCGCCTCCGCCACGGCCTCGTCGACACGGCGCGGCAGATCCACGACCACGACACCACCGCGTCTGCGGGCGGCGGCGAGCACCGACCGCATCGCCTCCGGCTGGATCACCACCGAGTCTCCTCGGTCCCAGCTCAGCACCCGCAGTGCGTGGAGACGGGGCAGCGACTCCTCCAGCGCCCCGCCCGCGACCCGCCCCTTGGAAGCCGCGAAATCCGGCCATCGTCTGCCTTCCGCCTGCTCTCCGCCGAGCAGCACATCGAGCCCGCCGCCGAGCGGATCGGCGTCGATGAGCATCGTGCGGCGGCCGGCCCGCGCCGCGGTGACGGCCAGGGCGCACGCCAGCGTCGAGGCCCCGGCACCGCCCCGACCGCCGATGACTCCGACCGTCAGCGCCTGGCGGCCCACGCCCTCTACGGCGTCCGCGATCCGGTCGACGAGCCAGCTCTCCGCGTCGGGCAGCCGCAGCACGCACTCGGCGCCGATCTCCACCGCCCGCCGCCAGACTTCGGGGTCGTCCTGGTCACGCCCGACGAGCATCACACCCCGCCTGCGGGTGGCGCCTCGGCACCGTGCCGCCGCGTCGTCCCCGACGAGCACCATCGGGGCCTCTTCCCAGATCTCCTTGCGCTCCGGCACCGAGTGGTGCACCTGCGGCTCGGCGCCCGCCGCGGCGCACAGCCGCAGCAGATCGTCGAGCAACCCCATGTCCTCGGTGACGATCAGCGGTCCCGCCCCGCGTCCTTCGGCGACCTCCGACCGATCGGATGTCATGGATCCAGCCACGATCTCCGCCCCCTATCTATCTCTGTCCCGATCCGGATCTGCGAACGCTCTCTCGCGATCTCGCACTCATCCGGTATCGGCGATTCCGGCTTCCGCGAACTTCGCGACAGGAATCACCGTGCGGCGGAACGGAAAATCGTGTGGATCTTGCTCGAAAACTGTGGACAACTCACCAGTTGTGAATATCCCGCTCGCTCATACCGGTGACTTCCGGAGAGCAGCGCACCGACTACGCACCGTGACGCGTATACATGGAGAGAGGCCGCCGCACAGAGCCACCGAGAAGAGGAGGACGGCGTGATGGAGAGCCCAAAACGCGTCCGGACATGCGACGACCCCCGCCGGGGGGGAGAGCGGGGGTCGTCCCCACGGCCGACTCGGGGGGGAGGAGCCGGACCGGGTTAGCACGGTCGCGAACGATCCGTGACTTCCATGGTGTACCCGAGAGCCTTCTCAGGCAAACCCACGCGCCCGAGCTTACGCCGAATGGTGGGCGCATATGCTCATGCCCGTGGAAAACCACTCCTTGCCGCGCACAGCAGCCTTCTTTGACCTGGACAAGACGGTCATTGCGAAGTCATCGACGCTGACCTTCAGCAAGTCCTTCTACCAAGGCGGCCTGATCAACCGCCGCGCCGTACTGCGTACCGCATACGCGCAGTTCGTCTTCCTCGCCGGAGGAGCCGATCACGACCAGATGGAGCGGATGCGGGAGTACCTCTCCGCGCTCTGCAAGGGCTGGAACGTCCAGCAGGTCAAGGAGATCGTCGCCGAGACACTGCACGATCTCATCGACCCGATCATCTACGACGAGGCAGCGTCCCTCATCGAAGACCATCACACCGCCGGCCGCGATGTGGTGATCGTCTCCACCTCCGGCGCGGAGGTCGTCGAGCCCATCGGCGAGCTGCTCGGAGCCGACCGGGTCGTGGCCACCCGCATGGTCGTCGGCGCCGACGGCTGCTTCACGGGCGAGGTGGAGTACTACGCGTACGGACCCACCAAGGCCGAGGCGATCGAGGCGCTCGCCGAGTCCGAGGGGTACGACCTGTCCCGCTGTTACGCCTACAGCGATTCCTTCACCGACGTACCGATGCTCCAGTCGGTCGGCCACCCCTACGCCGTCAATCCGGACCGCGCGCTCCGCCGCGAGGCGCTGGCGCGAGATTGGCCGATTCTGGTCTTCAACCGGCCCGTTCGGCTCAAGCAGCGGCTGCCCGCGTTCTCCATGCCGCCCCGCCCGGCACTGGTCGCGGCAGCGGCCGTCGGTGCCGCCGCGGCCACGGCCGGACTGGTCTGGTACGCCAGCCGGCGACGCCAGTCCACACCCGCCTGACCGGAAATTGACGCAGCCGACAGAAAGCCATCAACACATGACCGATTCGCCCTTATTTGAAGCTAAAAGTAAAGAAGTGCGAGTAAGGGTTCCGCATTACCGCAGGCTGGAGTACAAAGGATTCAACGGCCCGCGAGACCAAGGACATCCGAGAGGATCACCAGTTAACGCATAAGGCCCCACGGACCGAAGTATGAAAACGGAGTACCCACGCGACGTCGACCCGTCGAATACGGGCCAGCCGCACCAGGCGACGGGCAAAGCACCCGACCTGATGGGCAACTTATCGAGGACGCTTGGTAACTCGGTGGACATACGGGCGGCGGCGCCAACTGGGTGCCGCCGCAACCCCGTTCGGGCAGCGCCGATCAGGCCGCGCCCCGCTGAAGCGCCTCGCAGACGGCGATCGATTCCCTGACACCCAGCTCCACCGCGCGTCCGCAGTGGGTGATCCACGCCACCATGCCGCCGGGAGTCCCCGAGAGATAGCCCTCGAAGGCGGCGGCGTACGCAGCGCGCCCCAGCTCCGCGTGGCCGACCTCCGCCGGGCAGACCGATTTGGGGTCGAGACCGCTGCCGACCAGCACGACCCGCTCGGCCGCCCGCGCCACCAGACCGTTGTACGAGCCGAAGGGACGCAGCGCGAGCAGTTCGCCGTGCACCACCGAGGCAGTCACCAGGGCCGGGGCGGGGCTCGCGGCGACAATCAGCTCGGACAGCCCCTCCAGCCGTCCCGCGACCTCGTCCGCGGCGGGCAGCGGAGCCTCGGCCAGCGGCCCGCCCGTCCCGGGCACCTCGCTCCCGGGCACCTCGGTCACCGGCTCGCCCGCCAGCCGGGGCCGGCCCACCGTACGGTCCGGGACACCGGCGCCACCCGCGGCCACCAGATGCAACCGGGCCAGAACGCGCAGCGGCGACTGCGCCCAGATGGAAAGGAGTTGACCGGCCTCCGCGTTGAGCCGCAGGGCCGCGCCGACCGTACGCGCCTCGGCATCCGAGCCGAAGTCAGTGCGTCGGCGTACCTCTTCGAGCGCCCAGTCGGCGCCGGACAGCGCTGCGGAGCCGCGTGCTGCGCGCAGGGCCGCCTCCGAGGTGACTTCGTTGCTGCGGCGCCGCATAACACGGTGGCTGTAGACGCGGTCGACCGCCGCGCGTACGGATTCCACCGCGCCGGGGACCCCCGGGAGGGCGGCCAGCGCGGCCAGGGGATCCTCCGGCCGCGGCGCGAAGAAGGCGTCAGAGGCTGTCGTACTCATAAGTAGGGAGGCTACGCGCCCATGGCGTGCGCCCCACCTTGGAGTGGTCTTCGTCACGCCAATTGGTCACCTTGAGCGAGATCACCACTACCCTATGTGAACATGAAGATCGCTTTCGTAGGCAAGGGCGGCAGCGGCAAGACGACGCTGTCCTCGCTCTTCATCCGCCATCTCACCGCCAACGAGGCCCCCGTCATCGCGGTGGACGCCGATATCAACCAGCATCTCGGGGCCGCGCTCGGCCTCGACGAGAGGGAGGCCGCCGCGCTGCCCGCGATGGGGGCGCACCTTCCGCTGATCAAGGAGTATCTGCGCGGCGGCAATCCACGGATCGCCTCCGCCGAGGCGATGATCAAGACCACGCCGCCGGGCGAGGGCTCGCGGCTGCTGCGGGTCCTTGAGGACAACCCGGTGTACGACGCCTGCGCCCGGACCGTCTCGCTCGACAGCGGCGAGATCCGGCTGATGGCCACAGGACCGTTCACGGAGTCCGATCTGGGGGTGGCCTGCTACCACTCCAAGGTCGGCGCGGTGGAGCTGTGCCTCAACCATCTGATCGACGGCCCCGAGGAGTATGTGGTCGTCGACATGACGGCCGGTTCGGACTCGTTCGCCTCCGGGATGTTCACCCGGTTCGACATGACGTTCCTGGTGGCCGAGCCGACCTGCAAGGGGGTGTCCGTCTACCGCCAGTACAAGGAGTACGCCCGGGACTTCGGTGTCTCGCTGGCGGTCGTCGGCAACAAGGTGCAGGGCCAGGACGACCTGGACTTCCTGCGTACGGAGGTCGGCGACGACCTGCTGATCACGGTGGGGCACTCGGACTGGGTCCGGGCCATGGAGAAGGGCAGGCCGGCCCCGTTCGATCTGCTGGAGGCGGACAACCGCTGCGCGCTCCAGACACTCCAGGACGCGGCGGAGGATTCGTACGAGCGCCGCGACTGGGAGCGGTACACGCAGCAGATGGTCCACTTCCATCTGAAGAACGCCAAGAGCTGGGGCAACGCGAAGACGGGTATCGACCTGGCCGCCCAGATCGACCCGGCCTTCGTGCTCAGCGAGACCCTCGCCGTGCCTCAGCCGTCGTAGTACGTACGGCCCCAGCCGCCGCGGAGCGGCCCCGGTCCACGCGGCCGGGGCCACCGCGGGCCGTCAGTGCTTCTCGGCGTGGCCGGACGGCTGGGACGACGGGCCGCCGCTGCCCTTCGGGCCCGCGGCCGCCGTGGCCAGGAAGGATTCCCACCCGCCCTTCGGAGCCTGGCCGACGCGGAGCGTGCGCAGCTTGGCCAATTGCGCCGGGTCCTGTACGTCCAGCCAGTCGGCGAGCTGACGGAACGACACGCACCGTACGTCCTTCTGCACACAGATCTTCTTGATCGTCTGCTCGACGGCGCGCATGTACGTACCGCCGTTCCAGGACTCGAAGTGGTTGCCGATGATCAGCGGGGCCCGGTTGCCCTTGTGGGCGCGGTCGAAGGCCTGGAGCAGACCGTCCCGCATCTGGTTGCCCCAGTAGGTGTGCTGTGACGGGTCGCCGAAGACCGTACCCGACTGGTTCCACATGAAGTTGTAGTCCATCGAGAGGGTCTCGAAGTCCCGGCCCGGTACGGGTACGAGCTGGAGCGGGATGTCCCACATGCCCTCGGTCTTCTTGGGCCAGACCTGGTTGCTGATCCCGCTGGAGTCGTAGCGGAAGCCCACCGTCCGCGCCGCCTTCATCATGTTCTTCTGCCCTTCCAGGCAGGGCGTGCGGCCGCCGACCATCTCCTTGTCGTAGTCGAACGGCAGCGGGGCCTCGGTCTTCAGTCCGGCATTGGTCTTCCAGTTCTTCACGAAGGACATGGCCTGCTTGATCTCGCTCTTCCACTCCTCGACGGACCAGGTGCCGACACCGCCGTCGTCGCCGCAGAAGTGGCCGTTGAAGTGGGTGCCGATCTCATTGCCGTCGTTCCAGGCGGCACGCAGCTCGCGCAGGGTGGCCTTGATCCCCTTGATGTCGTTGAAGCCGATGTCCGAACTGCCGGGCGAGTGCTGGGGCGGTTTGTACTGCTCCGCCTTCTCCTCCGGCAGCAGATAGACGCCGCTCAGGAAGTACGTCATGGTCGCGTTGTACTTCTTGCCCAGCTCGCGGAAGTGGGAGAAGAGCTGCTGGCTGTCCTCGCCGGCCCCGTCCCACGAAAACACCACGAACTGCGGGGGCTGCTCCCCCGGTTTGAGCCGCTCGGGTTTGGCCAGATTGGGCTGGGCGCCGGTGAACGCGGTCGAACCGTCACCGATCAGCTTGACGATCGCCTTGGGGGCGCCGGGTCCCTTCTTGGCCGCGGGGGCGTCCTTCCGGGCTTCCTCCGCCTCCGGCCCGGAGCATCCGGCCATGCCCACGACAAGCGCCGTGACGACGGCGCCGAAGGCGGTTCTCCTAGTAACGGCCAGCATCCGCCCACCCTCTTCCTTCAGGTTTCAGTACCGAAGTGCCGAGCGGCGACTGCCGACACGGCGCCGAGCGTGGACACCGTCGCATCAGGGCCGACGAGACGAAGAAACGACAAGCCGTACAAAATCACTAATCACTGACACAGGTGAATGGTTGACCTATTTGCCCGGAAAATCCTGCCGCAATCTTTACCCTCCATTACGATCCGTTTACCAATAGTTGAGCTGCGCATTCCGCTGCTGCACGCCGTGCCTCACGGCCGCGCTCATGCCCGCGACCGCGCCGCCCCCGGAGGAGACGGAGAACATGTCCAGTTGCGTCAGCACCCGTACCGACCACGCCTCGCAGACGAGCCGCACCACTGCCAGATCCCGATTCCGCCGGATCTCGCGCTTCGGGAGACCCCACAGCCCGCCTCCGGGCGGGCGCCGCTTCCGGATCGCCGGGGCGGATCTGTCCGCCTCGATCTCCGTCTTTCTGATCGCGCTGCCGCTCTCCCTGGGCATCGCGCTCGCCACCGGCGCACCGCTCCAAGCGGGTCTGGTCGCGGCCGCGGTCGGCGGGCTGGTCGTCGGCCGGCTGGGCGGCGCACCGCTCCAGGTCAGCGGGCCCGCGGCCGGACTCACGGTCGTGACGGCCGATTTGATCCAGCGGTACGGCTGGCGCACCACCTGCGCCATCACCATCGGCGCCGGGCTCGCGCAACTCGCCCTCTCGGCGCTGCGGGTGGCCCGGTCGGCGCTGGCCGTCAGCCCGGCGATCGTGCACGGCATGCTCGCGGGCATCGGCGTCACCATCGCCCTCGCCCAGCTTCATATCGTGCTCGGCGGTTCGCCCCAGAGCTCGGCCGTCGCCAATGTGCTGGGGCTGCCCGCCCAGTTGGCCAATCTGCATCCGGGCGCGTTGTCCGTGAGCGCCCTGACCATCGCGGTGCTGCTGGTGTGGCCGCGGATTCCGGGCCGCGTGGGCCGGATCGTACGGAAGGTTCCGGCCGCGCTCGCCACAGTGGCCGTGGCGACGACCGCGGCCGCCCTGGTCGGGCTCAGTCTGGAGCGCGTCGATCTGCCTTCCTGGCGGAGCCATGCCATGCCCGAACTGCCCGAGGGGCCGGTGCTGGGGCTGCTCGCGGCCGTACTCACCGTCACGATCGTCGGAAGTGTCGAGTCGCTGCTCTCCGCTGTCGCCGTGGACAAGCTGGTGGCCGGCCGCAAGGCGCCGCGTGTCCAGATCCCGCCGGCCCGTCTTGACCGGGAGCTGGCCGGGCAGGGCGCGGGCAATGTCGTATCCGGCGCGCTCGGCGGACTGCCCATCACCGGGGTCGCCGTGCGCAGCGCCGCCAATGTGGCGGCCGGGAGCGTCAGCAGGAATTCGACCATGCTGCACGGCCTGTGGATCGCGGTCGCGGCCCTGCTGCTGGTGCCCGTACTCGATCTGATCCCGCTTGCGGCCCTGGCGGCGCTGGTGATGTTCGTCGGAATCCAGATGGTGAACCTCACGCATATGCGGAACGTGCGGCGGAACCGCGAGTTGGTGGTGTACGTGGCGACGCTGGCCGCGGTCGTGTTCACCGGTGTGCTGGAAGGCGTGGTCATCGGGATCGCGGTGGCGGTCGCGCTGTCGCTGCACCGCCTGACCAGGACGCGGATCACCACGGAGGAGCAGAGCGGTGTGCACCGTATCCATGCGCGCGGGCAGTTGACGTTCCTCGCCGTGCCGAGGCTCAGCCGGATGCTGCAACAGGTGCCGGACGGCGCGGACTGTGTCATCGAGCTGGACGGGTCCTTCATGGACCACGCGGCGCATGAGGCTCTGTACGACTGGCGGGCCGCGCATATCGCCCGGGGCGGTACGGCAGAGTTCACCGGCGGCGCGGGCGCGCAGCTCGAACCCGCGGTCGAGTTCCATGCCTGCTGCCGGCCCTGGACGTCCTGGCGCAACCACCACTGCGGCCGGCATCCCACGGATGAGCACGCGACATCGGAGCAGCCAGCCGCCGCGAGATCCAAGGAGCCCAGCTACGCCGGCGTGGGGGCGGTGGGGAAGGAGCACGCGGCCAACGGCCGGACCGGAGGCGGGGCTTCGGCCGACTTCTGGCCGCGCCGCGACCGGCCCGACGGCGCCGAGGCCAACGCTGTCGGGGTCAACACCACCGGGGCCACCGCTGCCGGGGTCAACGCCATCGGGCCCAACGCTGCCGCGGTCCAGGCCACCGAGGTCAAGGGCGCTGTCAACGGCGTTGGATCCGGCGTTGGATCCGGCGGCGATCCGTGGGACGAGACTCACCGGCCCGGCCAAGCCCGGTCGGACGGACAGGAAGGAGCTGAAGGAACTGGAGGCCCGGGCCTGACTCCGGGCATCCGTCAACTGGCCAGCGGGCTCAGCTCTTTCCAGCGAAACACGGCGCCGCTGATGCGCGACGAACTGGCGCGGCTGGCGCGGGAGGGCCAGCAGCCCTCGCAGCTCTTCCTCACCTGCGCCGACTCCCGGCTGGTCACCAGCATGATCACATCAAGCGGCCCGGGCGACCTCTTCACCGTACGGAACGTCGGCAATCTGGTGCCGCTGCCGGGGACGGACGGCGGGGGTACGGACGATTCGGTGGCCGCGGCGATCGAGTACGCGGTCGATGTGCTGCGGGTGGACTCCATCACCATCTGCGGGCACTCGGGGTGCGGTGCGATGCAGGCCCTGCTCAACGCGCCTGACGACGCGGACGACGAGCCTCCGACACCTCTGCGGCGCTGGCTGCGCCATGGCCTGCCCAGCCTGGAGCGGATGAGAAGCCCGCACCACTCCTGGGCCCGGATCGCCGGACGGCTGCCGGCCGACGCGGTCGAGCAGCTCTGTCTCACCAATGTGGTCCAGCAGTTGCAGCATCTGCGGGCCCAGGAATCGGTGGCGCGGAGACTGGCCGAGGGCACCTTGGAGCTGCACGGTATGTACTTCCATGTCGGCGAGGCCCAGGCCTATCTCCTGGCGGACGGCATCGGCACCGGCCTCGGCGGCGGAGCCGGCGAAGAGGTGTTCAACCGGGTGACCCCGACCACGCTGGAGGAGTCGCGCGCCTGAACCCGGCCCCTGCCCCATCCGTGAGAGTGTGTGGCGCCCCTTCCTCATTTGCCCCGGAAGGGAGGGCCGCCCAGCACCGTACGGAACGCCGCAGCGGGGCAGGCGCCGCATAGGTCTAAACCAATTTCCGGAACACCCTTGTCACCCGGGCATCCGCCTGATGAGCTAGGCCCGGGACACATAGGACGCCCTGGGAAAGGGAGATGTCGTGAGCAACGAAAGCCTGGCCAACCTGCCGAGGACGGAGGGGGAGCGATGAGCGAGACTTCTTCCCTCTCCAACCTGCTCAAGGAGGAGCGGCGGTTCGCGCCGCCGGCCGAGCTGGCCGCGCACGCCAATGTGACGGCGGAGGCGTACGAGCGGGCCGAGGCGGACAGGCTTGGCTTCTGGGCCGAGCAGGCGAGGCGGCTCACCTGGGTCACCGAGCCGGCCGAGACGCTGGACTGGTCGAACCCGCCGTTCGCGAAGTGGTTCGCGGACGGCGAGCTGAATGTCGCGTACAACTGCGTCGACCGCCATGTGGAGGCCGGCCACGGCGACCGGGTCGCGATCCATTTCGAGGGCGAACCCGGCGACAGCCGCGCGATCACCTACGCGGAGCTGAAGGACGAGGTGTCCCGCGCCGCCAACGCCCTCGCCGAGCTGGGAGTGCGCAAGGGCGACCGGGTCGCGGTCTATCTGCCGATGATCCCCGAGGCCGCCGTCGCGATGCTGGCCTGCGCGCGGATCGGAGCCGCGCACTCCGTGGTCTTCGGCGGCTTCTCCGCCGAAGCGGTCGCCTCCCGTATCCAGGACGCCGACGCCAAGCTGGTGATCACCGCCGACGGCGGCTACCGCCGGGGCAAGCCGAGCGCGCTCAAGCCCGCCATCGACGAGGCCGTGACCAGGTGCCCGCAGGTCGAGCATGTGCTGGTGGTACGGCGTACGGGCCAGGACACCGCCTTCGACGACACCCGTGATGTGTGGTGGCACGACATCGTGGGCCGCCAGTCCGCGGAGCACACCCCGGAGGCGTTCGGCGCGGAGCACCCGCTGTTCATCCTCTACACCTCGGGTACGACGGGGAAGCCGAAGGGCATCCTGCACACCTCGGGCGGCTATCTCACCCAGGCGTCCTACACCCACCACGCCGTCTTCGACCTCAAGCCCGAGTCGGACGTGTACTGGTGCACCGCCGACATCGGCTGGGTGACCGGCCACTCGTACATCGTCTACGGGCCGCTCGCCAACGGCGCCACCCAGGTCATGTACGAGGGCACGCCCGACACCCCGCACCAGGGCCGCTTCTGGGAGATCGTCCAGAAGTACGGGGTCACGATCCTCTACACGGCGCCGACGGCGATCCGTACGTTCATGAAGTGGGGCGACGACATCCCCGCCAAGTTCGATCTGACCTCCCTGCGCGTCCTGGGTTCGGTCGGCGAGCCGATCAACCCCGAGGCCTGGATCTGGTACCGGGAGAACATCGGCGCGGGCAAGACCCCGATCGTGGACACCTGGTGGCAGACCGAGACCGGCGCCATGATGATCTCCCCGCTTCCCGGGGTCACGGAGACCAAGCCCGGCTCGGCGCAGCGGGCCCTTCCCGGTATCTCCGCGACCGTCGTCGACGACGAGGCCAATGAGGTGCCGGACGGGGGCGGCGGCTATCTGGTCCTGACCGAGCCGTGGCCCTCCATGCTCCGTACGATCTGGGGCGACGACCAGCGGTTCATCGACACCTACTGGTCGCGCTTCGAGGGCAAGTACTTCGCCGGGGACGGCGCCAAGAAGGACGACGACGGCGACATCTGGCTGCTGGGCCGGGTCGACGACGTCATGCTGGTCTCCGGCCACAACATCTCCACCACCGAGGTCGAGTCCGCGCTGGTCTCCCACCCCAAGGTCGCCGAGGCCGCCGTGGTCGGCGCGGCCGACGAGACCACGGGTCAGGCCATCGTGGCGTTTGTGATCCTGCGCGGCAGCGCGACCGTCGACGACGGTCTTGTCGCAGAACTCCGCAACCATGTGAGCACCGCGCTCGGCCCGATCGCCAAGCCGAAGCGGATCCTGCCGGTCGCGGAGCTGCCCAAGACCCGCTCCGGCAAGATCATGCGACGGCTGCTGCGCGATATCGCCGAGAACCGCCAGCTCGGGGATGTCACCACCCTCACCGACTCCTCCGTCATGGAGCTGATCCAGCGGCAGTTGCCCACAGCGGCGAGCGAGGACTGAGCGGCAGCGGTACGGCGGGGCACGCCCCCACCACCACGGGTACGCATGCGCAGAGCGGGGCGCCCGGCACATCCATCGTGCCGGGCGCCCCGCTCTGTGCCGTACCGCTCCGCGTGAAGACCAGGAGATCAGGAGATCATCGGATACATGTTCCGCGCACCCCGGGTAAGGTGGGCAGCGCGTCAATAGCTCAACAAGATTGTGGGTGCGCCGGGAAGTCTGGTCGGCATGCGATCCGTCATGTTCGCCGATCGCACAGAACCGACCCGGAGGTCAAGACCCGTGTCAGCGCCCACGCCCCCCACCCGCAAGTTCCTCGGACGCCTGTCGCTGCCCGAGCGGAACTATCTCGCGGACGCGCTGCGCGCCGAGACCGTCGGCGGTGTGATTCTGCTGGTCGCCGCCGTCATCGCTCTCATCTGGGCGAACACTCCGCTGAGCGGCAGTTACGTATCCCTGAGCGAATTCCACTTCGGGCCCGCCGCCCTGGGCCTCGACCTCTCCGTACAGCACTGGGCAGCGGACGGTCTGCTGGCCATCTTCTTCTTCGTCGCCGGTATCGAGCTGAAGCGTGAGCTGGTCGCGGGCGAACTGCGCGATCCCAAGGCAGCCGTGCTCCCCGTGATAGCGGCGCTCTCCGGTATGGCCGTACCCGCGCTGGTGTACGTACTGGTCAACGTGGTCGGCGGCGGGAACCTGGATGGCTGGGCCGTGCCCGTGGCCACCGATATCGCCTTCGCGCTGGCCGTCCTCGCGGTCATCGGCACCTCGCTCCCCTCCGCGCTGCGCGCATTCCTGCTCACCCTCGCGGTCGTCGACGACCTCTTCGCGATCCTGATCATCGCGATCTTCTTCACCAGCGATCTGAACTTCGCGGCGCTCGGCGGCTCCGTCGCGGCCCTCGCCGTCTTCTGGCTGCTGCTGAGGAAGGGGGTGCGCGGCTGGTACGTGTACGTACCGCTGGCGCTGGTCATCTGGGGCCTGATGTACAACAGCGGCGTCCACGCCACCATCGCCGGTGTCGCGATGGGCCTGATGGTGCGCTGCCACCGGAGGGAAGGCGAGAAGCAGTCGCCGGGCGAGCGGATCGAGCATCTCGTACGGCCGGTCTCGGCAGGTCTGGCCGTACCGCTCTTCGCTCTCTTCTCCGCCGGTGTCCCCGTCTTCGGCGGCGCGCTCGGCGAGGTCTTCACCCAGCCGGAAACCCTCGGGGTCGTCCTGGGACTGGTCGTCGGCAAGGCCGTCGGGATCTTCGGCGGCACCTGGCTGGCCGCCCGTTTCACCAGGGCGGAGCTGAACGACGACCTGGCCTGGCCCGATGTCCTGGCCCTCGCCTCGCTCGCCGGGATCGGGTTCACGGTCTCGCTGCTCATCGGCGAGCTGGCCTTCGCCAACGATCCGGTCCTCACCGACGAGGTGAAGACGGCCGTCCTGACCGGTTCGCTGATCGCCGCCGTCATATCCTGTGCCCTCCTCAAGATGCGGGTCCGCACCTACCGTGTGCTGTGCGAGGAGGAAGAACGTGACGAGGACCTCGACGGCATACCCGACATCTATGAGCAGGACGATCCGGCGTACCACCTGCGCATGGCGGCGCTGTACGAGGCGAAGGCCGCGGAGCACCGCAGGCTGGCGGAACACGCGGGGGCGGCGCGCGGCAACGGCAACAGTCCGGCATGATCGGACATCGGATCCGTAGCACAGAAGCGAGAAGAGGGAGTCACGATGAGCGACCCCGGCAAGCATGTCGCCGACGCTGTCCGGACCGGCACAGTGGTCGAGCCCGTCGGCACCGACCGCAGTATCGGTCAGTTGGTCGCCTCGGCGACCGCCGAGATGTCCGCGCTGGTGCATGACGAGATCGCCCTGGCCAAGGCCGAGATCCGACAGGACGTCAGGCGGGGCGCGATGGGCGGTGCCGCGATCAGCATCGCCGGTGTCTTCGCGCTGTTCTCGCTGCCGGTGCTGAGCTTCGCCGCCGCGTACGGGATCCACAATCTGGGGCTCGGGCTCGCCTGGTCGTTCCTGATCGTCGGCGGAGCGTTTCTGGTGCTCGCCGCGCTGGCCGCCGGGCTCGCCCTGCTGAAGTTCAAGAAGGTCAAGCCGCCGGAGAAGAGCATCGCCTCGGCGAAGCAGACGGCCGCGGTGCTGCAGAACGTCAAGCCCCACCCACGCGAGGTGGGGAAGCGCGTCACGTCTGTGGCACGCTCGTCTGTATGACCGCCGCTGATTCGCCGGCCTCTGCCGTCCGTCTTCCTGGTCCCTGGACACATAGGGATGTGGCGGCCAATGGTGCCCGCTTCCATATCGCCGAGGTGGGCGAGGGGCCGCTGGTCCTGCTGCTCCACGGTTTTCCGCAGTTCTGGTGGACCTGGCGGCATCAGCTCACGGCGCTCGCGGACGCCGGCTACCGGGCGGTGGCCATGGATCTGCGCGGGGTGGGCGGCAGCGACCGTACGCCCAGGGGGTACGACCCCGCCAATCTGGCCCTCGACATCACCGGGGTGGTGCGATCCCTCGGTGAGCCCGACGCCGCGCTCGTCGGGCATGATCTGGGCGGCTATCTCGCCTGGACCGCGGCCGTGATGCGGCCCAAGCTGGTGCGCAGGCTCGCGGTCTCCTCGATGCCGCATCCGCGGCGGTGGCGCTCGGCGATGCTGTCCGACTTCTCGCAGAGCCGGGCCGGTTCCTATATCTGGGGCTTCCAGCGCCCATGGCTGCCGGAGCGTCAGCTTGTCGCGGACGACGCGGCGCTGGTGGGACGGCTGATCCGGGAGTGGTCCGGGCCCGGGCTGCCGGACGACGAGTCGATCGAGATCTACCGGCGTGCGATGACGATCCCGTCGACGGCTCACTGCTCGATCGAGCCGTACCGGTGGATGGTGCGGTCGATGGCGCGGCCCGACGGCATCCAGTTCAACCGGCGGATGAAGCGCGCGGTACGGGTGCCCACACTCCAGTTGCACGGGTCGCTGGATCCGGCCATGCGGACGCGCAGCACGGCGGGATCGGCCGAATATGTGGAAGCGCCCTACCGCTGGAGGCTGTTCGATGGGCTGGGGCACTTCCCGCACGAGGAGGATCCGGCGGCGTTCTCCTCAGAGCTCATCAACTGGCTCCAGGACCCCGAACCGGATCGCTGACCATATAACCCGAATCACCGACCATCACCCGGACCGGTGATCCGAACGGCTGATCAGCAGGGCCGCACGGCGGCGCCCCTGGGCCGTTATGGTCACCCGCTGAACGCTTGTCCTACGAACAGCCAATTGCCTCGCGCATAGGCCAATTGGCCCTCTCCCGTACGGTTACCGACCATGGGGCCCGGGCAGACGTCGGGGTATGGGCTGGACGCACGACTACGGTGACGCAGCACGCAACCGCCGCTCGGCCGCTGGGCCGATCCCCCACAAGAGGGGCGGCGCGGAAGGTCAGGGCCATGATCCGCGGCTCGGCATTTCCCTGATTCTCCGCCGGAGGGCGCGCTGGGTCTCGGCCCGACTCCGCCACCAGCGCAGCTAGGCCCTCTCCCGCGCCAGACCTGTCCGGCACCGGGCCGGTCCGGCACCGGGCCGGTCCGGCACCGGGCCGGTCCGGCGTCAGGCCTGTCCAGTGCCGGACTTGCGACCTCGGGCTGCGACCGGGCCGGTCCGGTGCCAGACCTGTCCGGCACCGGACTTGCGCCTTCGGCTACGACCGGGCTCGGAAGCCTTCCGCTACAGCGCGCACTGGTCGGTGTCGACCTGCTGGTTGGCGGTCCTGCCAAGCGCGATGTCGTCGCGGATCTCATCGGCCGTCAGGGCATAGCCGGTCTGCGGGTCGTCGAGCGACCTGGCGAAGATCACTCCGTACACCTTGCCCTCCGGGGTGAGCAGCGGACCGCCGGAGTTGCCCTGGCGTACGGTCGCGAACAGCGAGTAGACATCGCGTCGCACCTCGCCGCGCCGGTAGATGTCCGGGCCGTTGGCGTTGATACGGGCGCGGACGCGCGCGGAGCGTACGTCGTACGCGCCGTTCTCCGGGAAGCCCGCGACGATCGCGCCGTCGCCGGTCACCGCGTCCGAGTCGGTGAACTGGAGCGGCGTGGCCGGCAGATCGGGCACGTCCAGTACGGCGATGTCGCGCCGCCAGTCGTAGAGGACGACCTTGGCGTCGTACAGCTTGCCCTCGCCGCCTATCTGGACGGTGGGCTCCTCGACGCCCCCGACCACATGCGCGTTGGTCATGACCCGGCGTTCGGCGAAGACGAAGCCGGAGCCTTCGAGGACCTTGCCGCAACTCGGCGCCGTACCGACGACCTTGACTATCGAACTCTGGGCGCGGGCCGCGACCGGGCTGCCCGCGAGCGCCGGGTCCGGGGGCCGGACCGCGGTGATCGGCTCATTGTCGAACGGGCTGAAGACCTGCGGGAAACCGTTCTGCGCGAGGACGGACGAGAAGTCCGTGAACCAGGTCGACGCCTGCGCGGGCACCACCCGGGAGACCCCGAGCAGCACCTTGGAGCTGCGGACCTCCTTGCCGAGCGTCGGCAGTGACGTACCCGCGAGGGCCGAACCAATCAGCCAGGCGACCAGCAGCATGGCCACGACATTGACCAGCGCACCGCCGGTGGCGTCCAGGGCGCGGGCGGGCGACCAAATGATGTGCCTGCGCAGCTTGTTGCCGAGATGGGTGGTGAAGGCCTGGCCCACGGAGGCGCAGACGATCACTATGACCACCGCGACCACGGCGGCCGTGGTGGAGACCTCGGAGTCGGCGGTGAGCCTGGCCCAGACCACGGGCAGCAGATAGACCGCGACAAGGCCGCCGCCGAGGAAGCCGATCACGGACAGGATGCCCACGACAAAGCCTTGGCGGTATCCGACGACCGCGAACCATACGGCGGCGAGCAGCAGCAGGATGTCCAGCACGTTCACCGTCAATTGCCTCGCTAGCCTCGCGGATACGTCTCGGTCGCCCGGCCAGGCCGGCGGTACGGGCCGCCGCCCGGCCGGTGGTGGTACGGCCCCCCGTCCCCGTCCGGTCGGCGGCCGGGCCCGGCGAGCCGTGGCGGAATCCGCCACGGTCACAGGGCCCGGATAGGGTCACCGCCCCCGGAAGGGCACAGCATGAGGGCCAGACTGTCATGTGTGCCAGTCGAGTGGGACCTGCTTCGAGCGGTCCCACGGCCGCTCCCATCCCGCGAAATGCAGAATCCGGTCGATCACCCCGGCCGTAAAGCCCCATACCAGGGCAGAAGCCACCAGGAAGGCCGGGCCGTGATGCCCGCTGGGGTGGCGTGCGATCGCGCGGTTGGCCGGGTCCGTGAGATCCGCCACGGGCACGGTGAAGACCCGGGCGGTCTCCGCGGGGTCGACGACGCCGACGGGGGTGGGGCTGCGCCACCAGCCGAGGACCGGTGTCACCACAAAACCGCTCACCGGGATGTAGAGCCTCGGCAGTACGCCGAAGAGCTGGACGCCCGACGGATCGAGGCCGGTCTCCTCCTCGGCCTCGCGCAGCGCCGCCCGCAGCGGTCCGGTCGTGGCCGGATCGCCGTCCTCGGGGTCGAGGGAGCCGCCGGGGAACGAGGGTTGTCCCGGATGCGAACGCAGACTGGTCGACCGCTCCATCAACAGCAGCTCGGGACCCCGGGGGCCGTCGCCGAAGAGTATGAGCACGGCGGACTGCCGTCCGCGTCCGCTCGCCGGCGGCAGAAAACGGCTGAGCTGCTCGGGCGCCACGGTCTGCGCGGCGCGCTCGACGGGGGCCAGCCACTCCGGCAGCCCGTCGGCGGTCACGGCGATCCCGGTCCTCGGATCGTCGTAGGTCTTGTCGGCTCGTGTCATAGGCACCCCTGTCGCTCAACGCCTTCCACCGGCCGGATCGTTCCGCCCGGGCGGCCTCGTACCGTAGTCCCCCGCGCGTACGCCGCACCGCCCGAGCGGCGCCTGCCGGACCTGGGCCTCCGGATGCCGCCCGCCGTGGCGCGTAAGGCAGGCGTCGCGCCCAAGGCAGGAGCAGCTCGTAAGGCAGGCGTAGCGCGTAAGGCCGGAGCGGCTCGTAAGACAGGAGCAGCTCGTAAGGCAGAGGCGGCTCGTAAAGCAGGAGCAGGTCGTGAGGCAGGCGTCGCCGGTAACGCCGACGCAGCCTGTGACGCGCCTCTCATACGGCACCCATCGGCGCGGCCGCCTTGCCCGGGTAGTCGGGGGGCGGGTTCAGCCGCTGGCCCGGATAGCCGCCCATCTCGTACTTGAGCAGCTTCCGCGCCTTCTCCGGGTCCGTCTCGCCCTCGCCGTACGACGGGCAGAGATGTGCGATCGGACAGGCACCGCAGGCCGGCTTGCGGGAGTGGCAGATACGCCGGCCGTGGAAGATCACCCGGTGCGAGAGCATGGTCCACTCGCTCTTGGGGAAGATGGCCGCGATCTCCGCCTCGACCTTCTCCGGGTCCTCCTGCTCGGTCCACTTCCAGCGGCGGACCAGCCGGCCGAAGTGCGTGTCGACGGTGAGGCCGGGGACGCCGAAGGCATTGCCCAGGACCACATTCGCCGTCTTGCGGCCCACGCCCGGCAGCGAGACGAGATCGGCCAGCCGGCCCGGGACCTCGCCGTCGAAGTTGTCGCGCAGCGCCGTGGACAGCCCTATCAGGGACTTCGCCTTGGCCCGGAAGAAGCCCGTGGGCCGGATGATCTCCTCCAGCTCCTCAGGCACGGCCGCGGCCATGTCCTCGGGCGTCGGGTACTTCGCGAAGACCGCGGGCGTGGTCTGGTTGACCCGGAGGTCGGTCGTCTGCGCGGACAGGACCGTGGCCACCAGCAGCTCGAACGGGTTCCGGAAGTCCAGCTCGGGGTGGGCGTACGGATAGACCTCGGCCAGCTCGCGGTTCATCCGGCGGGCGCGGCGGACCATGGCCAGCCGCGACTCGGGCTTGGCACCCGCGCCCGCACCCGCGCCCTTGGCACCCGCGGCCGGTCCCTTCGCGGTCTCCTTGCCCCGTGCGGACTCCTTGGCCTGTGCGGGTCCCTTGCCCTGTGCGGGCGCCTTCGCGGAACCCTTCACGGAACTCTTCGTGGATCCTTTTGCGGCTTTTTTCGGTTTCGCCGAGGGCTGTTCGCCCACAGCGGAATTTGGCTCCGCTGACACTCTTCCAGCCCCCTTGGCCTGCGCTGTCATCGGCGGATTCGACACTCGGCCAGCCTAAAGCCCCGCACTGACATCCGCCCCGGCCATGGCCGATCACCACCCGAATCGGCACAGGGGGCACCTGAACGCACGTACGTACGTCAAACTTGTGACTGATCGCATGGTTTCGGACAAGCGGAATCCGGCGGAGGGCCGAACGGCCCAGGGATGCCAAGCCACCCGAGAAGAAGCGGCACGTACGGCATCATGGGGACGACGGTTCCCGCGCAGGTGGGGACCACAGTTCCCTGAGCAGGTCGACAAGGAGAGAACACGTGGACGACGTTCTGCGGCGTGCCCCGCTCTTCGCGGCGCTCGATGACGAGCAGGCGGCAGAGCTGCGCGCCTCGATGAGTGAAGCGACGCTCGCGCGTGGTGACGCGCTCTTCCACGAGGGCGATCCCGGCGACCGGCTGTACGTGGTCACGGAGGGCAAGGTCAAGCTCCACCGCACCTCCCCCGACGGCCGCGAGAACATGCTGGCCGTGCTCGGCCCCGGCGAGCTGATCGGTGAGCTGTCCCTCTTCGACCCGGGCCCGCGCACCGCCACCGCGACCGCGCTCACCGAGGTCAAGCTGCTGGGCCTCGGCCACGGCGATCTCCAGCCCTGGCTGAACGCGCGCCCGGAGGTGGCCACGGCCCTGCTCCGCGCCGTCGCCCGGCGGCTGCGCAAGACCAATGACCAGATGTCCGACCTGGTCTTCTCCGATGTCCCGGGCCGGGTGGCGCGCGCGCTCCTCGATCTGTCGCGCCGCTTCGGTGTGCAGTCGGAGGAGGGCATCCATGTCGTCCACGACCTGACACAGGAAGAACTGGCCCAGCTTGTCGGCGCCTCCCGCGAGACGGTGAACAAGGCGCTCGCCGACTTCGCGCAGCGAGGGTGGCTGCGGCTTGAGGCGCGCGCGGTGATCCTCCTGGATGTGGAGCGGCTGGCGAAGCGCTCGCGCTGAGCAACCGCGTACAGGCACTTCCACTCGAAGGGTCTCCTCCAGCCGGAGGGGACCCTTCGGTGTTGCGGCCGACCGAGACTGTCCGCGACCGCCCGGGACCGCCCGGTCCGACGATCGCGTAAATCGTTTAATCGCGCAGGAACTGGCCGGAACCGCACCCCACCCCGCCCCCCGGACCCGCAGCCGGATCAGCGCCCGGATCCCCGCCGGACAGGGACTGGTGCCGGACAGGGACTGGTGCCGGACAGGGACTAGATGAGTCCGTGCTCGCGCAGGTACTGCAACTGCGCCCGTACGGAGAGTTCCGCGGCCGGCCAGAGCGAGCGGTCCACGGCCGCGTACACATGGGCGACCACTTCGGCAGGCGTACGGTAGCCGTTCTCCACGGCCGTCTCGATCTGGGCGAGCCGGCTGGCCCGGTGGGCGAGGTAGAACTCGATCGCGCCCTGGGCGTCGTCCAGTACGGGCCCGTGCCCCGGCAGCACCGTATGGACCCCGTCGTCGACCGCCAGCGAACGCAGTCGACGCAGTGAGTCCAGATAGTCGCCGAGCCTGCCGTCCGGGTGGGCGACCAGCGTCGTACCGCGACCGAGGACGGTGTCACCGGTCAGCACCGCGCGGTCGGCGGGCAGATGGAAGCAGAGCGAGTCGGCGGTGTGGCCGGGGGTGGGGACGACCCGTAGTTCAAGACCGCCGGTGGTGACGACGTCCCCGGCCGCCAGCCCCTCGTCCCCCAGTCGCAGCGCCGGGTCCAGGGCCCGTACATGGGTGCGTGTCAGGGCGGCGAAGCGCGCCGCGCCGGCCGCGTGGTCCGGATGGCCATGGGTGAGCAGGGTCAGCGTGATCCGCTTGCCGGCGTTCTCGGCGGCGGCGATGACGGCCTTGAGATGTACGTCGTCGAGCGGACCGGGGTCGATGACGACGGCCCGCTCGGAGTCCGGCTCCGAGACGATCCAGGTGTTGGTGCCGTCCAGGGTCATCGGGGAGGCGTTCGGGGCGAGGACATTGACGGCGCGCGCGGTCGCCGGGCCGGACAGCACCCCGCCCCGCGGCTGGCCGGGGAGGGCGGCGGCGTCGGTCATCGGGGGCCTCCGGTCGGGGTGTGGCCGCTGCCCGGGTGCTGCGCGCTCGGGCCGGCGGCGGCGGGTACGGCGGTATCAGCGGCAGGTACGGCGGCATCGGCGGCGAGCACGGCAGCATCGGCGGCGGGTACGGCGGCACCGGGCGATACGGCGCCATCGGTGGCTATGGCGTCGGAGGGTACGGCGTCGGAGGCACCTCCGGCATCCGGCCCGCACTCCGAATCAGGCACCTGCCCCGACTCCCGCTCCGGCCCGGACGCCTGCCCCGGCCCTGGCTCCGGCTCACGCCCCAGCCCCAGCCCCTCTACCTGTTCCGAATCAGGCCCGGCAGGTCCAGCAGGCCCGGCCTGTCCCGCCGGGTCCACGCGCTTGGTGAACTCGTCGTGCCCGGGCCAGCTCAGTACCAGTTCCTCGCCCTCCAGCCGCGCCGTCGCCAGTACGGGCGCCATGTCCCGGCCGTCGGCCCCGGCGAGCGCCTCGCCGGCCGAACCGTACGACTGGAGCTGACGCAGCATCGCGACGGTCGGCGGCATCATCAGCAGCTCGCCCCTGTCGTACGCCCGTGTCGCCTCGGCGGGTCGGATCCACACCGTACGGTCGGCCTCGGTGGAGGCGTTCCTCGTACGCTGCCCGGCCGGGAGCACGGCCACGAAGAACCAGGTGTCGTAGCGGCGCGGTTCGAATTCCGGTGTGATCCAGCGGGCCCACGCGCCCAGCAGGTCACTGCGCAGCACCAGCCCGCGCCGGTCCAGGAACTCCGCGAAGGACAGTTCGTGGGCGGCCACGGCGGCCCGGTCGGCCTCCCAGTCGTCGCCCGTGGTGTCGCTCACGACCGTCCCCGCGGACTCGCCCGCGAGGAGGACTCCGGCCTCCTCGTAGGTTTCCCGTACCGCCGCACACACGATGGCCTGCGCGGAGGCGGCGTCGACGCCGAGCCGGCGCGCCCATACGTCACGGGGCGGCCCAGCCCACCGTACGACCCGGTCGTCGTCCCTGGGATCGACCCCGCCGCCGGGGTACGCGTACGCGCCCGCAGCGAAGGCCATGGAGGCGCGTCGGCGCAGCATATGTACGTAGGGACCGGGACCGGCACCCAGATCGGTGCCGGGACCGTGACCGGGACCGTCGGGCCCCGTGTCCGTACTCGTCGAGCCGGGCGGTCCGTCGCGCAGGAGCATCACCGTCGCGGCCCGCCGGGGCTCCGCCGGGGTGATCTCACCGGCGGCGAGGGCGCGGATCCGCATCGGCCATTCGGGCGGGTACCACTGACCATTCGGCATGGCCGGATGCTATGCGCTGGGGCGGTGAGGTTCGAGGGGAACTCAGGCGCAGTGGGGCAACTCATGCTCAGCGAGGCGCTCATGCCCGGCAAAGCGCTCAGGCTCATGGCCTGAGGCACCCGTGCCCAGCAGAGCCGCCCGCCTCAGCCGACCGCCTCTGCCACCTCAAGGAAAGACGGCCGCCCGGTACGCGTCGTACCCCGTGCGTACCGGGCAGGACCGCCGTCGAGCAGGCGCCCGAGAGGAAGAGGAACCCGGAGGCACCCGAAAAGCACCCGCGAGGCACCCCCGAGGAACCCGAGAAGAATCAGTCCTCCGGGACCAGCTCGACCTGGATCTCGACCTCGACCGGAGCGTCCAGCGGCAACACCGCCACGCCCACCGCGCTGCGCGCGTGCACGCCACGCTCGCCGAGGACCTGCCCGAGCAGTTCGCTCGCACCGTTCAGGACGGCCGGCTGCCCGGTGAAGCCGGGGGCCGAGGCGACAAAGCCCAGCACCTTGACCACGCGGGCGATACGGTCCAGGTCGCCGATGACCGACTTGACCGCGGCGAGCGCGTTGAGCGCGCAGGTACGGGCGAGTTCCACGGCCTCTTCAGGACTGACCTCGGCGCCCACCTTGCCGGTGACCGGAAGCTTGCCCTCCACCATCGGGAGCTGCCCCGAGGTGTAGACGTACCTGCCCGTCCTGGCCGCGGGCTGATAGGCGGCCAGGGGCGGTACGACCTCGGGCAGCTTCAGGCCCAGTCCGGCGAGGGCCGTCTCGACGGCTCCGCTCACGCTGTCTTCTCCCGCTTCAGATAGGCCACGAGTTGCTCGGGGTTGTTCGGCCCGGGAACGACCTGGACGAGCTCCCAGCCGTCCTCGCCCCAGGTGTCCAGAATCTGCTTGGTCGCGTGCACGAGAAGGGGCACGGTCGCGTATTCCCACTTGGTCATGGGCCCGACTGTAGCCGCCCCGCGCGGCGGCCTCGTGCGTAGCCCGCGGCCCCACTGGTTAGGCTCGAATACGTGAGCAGGTTCCAGGTCGTCAGCGGCAAGGGCGGTACCGGTAAGACAACGGTCGCCGCCGCCCTCGCGCTCGCCCTCGCGACCGAGGGCAAGCGCACCCTGCTGGTCGAGGTCGAGGGCAGACAGGGGATCGCGCAGCTCTTCGAGACGGAGGCCCTTCCGTACGAGGAGCGGAAAATCGCCGTCGCTTCGGGCGGCGGTGAGGTGTACGCGCTGGCCATCGACGCCGAGCGCGCCCTGCTCGACTATCTCCAGATGTTCTACAAGCTCGGCAGCGCGGGCCGGGCGCTGAAGAAGATCGGCGCGATCGACTTCGCGACGACGATCGCGCCCGGCGTCAGGGACGTACTGCTGACCGGGAAGGCGTGTGAGGCGGTACGGCGCAGGGACCGGCAGGGACGTTTCACTTACGACTACGTGGTGATGGACGCGCCACCGACCGGTCGTATCACCCGCTTTCTGAATGTGAACGACGAGGTGGCGGGGCTGGCGAAGATCGGCCCCATACACAATCAGGCGCAGGCGGTGATGCGGGTCCTGAAGTCGCCGGAGACGTCGGTGCATCTCGTCACGCTGCTGGAGGAGATGCCGGTCCAGGAGACCGCGGACGGCATCACCGAGCTGAAGGGCGCGGAGCTGCCCGTCGGCAAGGTGATCGTGAACATGGTGCGTCCGCATCTCCTCGACGAGGCCGCCGTCCGGGCCGCCGCGGGCGACCGCCGCAAGGAGGTCGCGAAGACGCTCGCGGCCGCCGGGCTCAGCGCGCCGACCAAGCTGGTCGGGCCGCTGCTCGAACAGGCCGCGGAGCATGCGCAGCGGGTGGAGCTGGAACGCGAGCAGCGGGGCGTGCTGGCGAAGCTCGGGCTGCCCACGTACGAATTGCCGCTGATCGGGGAGGGGATGGACCTCGCGGGTCTGTACCGGCTGGCGGCCGAACTGCGGAGCCTGGGGAAGGCCTTCTCGTGAGCCCGGGTTCCTGGCCCGGCCGCGATTCCGGCGCCGGCGGCGCTGCCCGTGACGGCGGTACGGGAGATCCGCTCCGCAGATCCGGCTCCAGCGGCTTCCCACTCCGCACGTCCGGCTCCCGCGGATCACGCTCCCGTACGCCCGGCCCCAGCGGATCCCGACTGCGTACGTCCGGCTCCCGCGGTTCCCGCTTCTGTACATCCGGCTCCCGCCGCTTCCGACTCCGTACGTCCCCTCCGGTTTCCCACCGCTCGTCTCGCGGCTCGTCCCACTGCTCGTCCCGCTGCCGTACGCCTCGGTCGCACCGCCGCCGTATGTGCCACTCCCGCACGATGTCCCACGTACCTCTGGCGCGCCTGCCTCTGGCGCACGTACTCGTGTCGTACCGCCTGCCCGTGTCGTACCGCCTGCCCGCGTCGTGCCGCGTACTCGTGTCGTACCGGGTACACGCGTCGTACCGCCTGCTCGTGTCGCACCGCGTCGTGTCGCACGACGCGTACCTGGCCCACCTGCCCCTGGACCCGAAGGACCGGGAGGTCCTCGCATGACCCTGCACCCGGCTGCCGCCCCGCTCGCCATCGATCCGCTCCTCGACGACCCGGCCACCCGCATCATCGTGTGCTGCGGTTCCGGCGGTGTCGGCAAGACGACGACCGCGGCGGCGCTGGGCGTACGAGCGGCGGAGCGCGGCCGGAAGGCGGTCGTCCTCACCATCGACCCGGCCCGCCGGCTGGCCCAGTCCATGGGGATCGACTCGCTCAACAACACCCCGCGCCAGGTCAAGGGCGTGGAGGGCCCCGGCGAACTGCACGCCATGATGCTCGACATGAAGCGGACCTTCGACGAGATCGTCGAGGCGCACGCCGACGCGGACCGGGCGCGGGCGATTCTGGAGAACCCCTTCTACCAGTCCCTGTCGGCCGGTTTCGCGGGCACGCAGGAGTACATGGCGATGGAGAAACTGGGGCAGTTGCGGGCCCGCGACGAGTGGGACCTGATCATCGTCGACACGCCGCCGTCACGCTCGGCGCTGGACTTCCTGGACGCGCCGAAGCGGCTCGGGTCCTTTCTCGACGGGAAGTTCATCCGGCTGCTGATGGCGCCCGCGAAGATGGGCGGGCGGGCCGGGATGAAGTTCCTGAATGTCGGTATGTCGATGATGACGGGGACGCTGGGCAAACTGCTGGGCGGTCAGTTCCTGCGCGATGTTCAGACGTTCGTGACGGCCATGGACACGATGTTCGGCGGTTTCCGCACGCGCGCGGACGCCACGTACCGGCTGCTCCAGGCACCGGGCACGGCCTTTCTGGTGGTCGCGGCTCCGGAGCGGGACGCGCTGCGGGAGGCCGCGTACTTCGTGGAGCGGCTGGCGGCCGAGGAGATGCCCCTGGCCGGGCTGGTCCTCAACCGGGTCCATGGCAGCGGCGCCGCCCGGCTGTCGGCCGAGCGGGCAAGGGCCGCGGCAGAAAATCTTGAAGACGGCCGCATTGTGGATCAGGAGGCTGGGAAGGCTGTTGAGCGTGGCGGTGCTGCCCCGGACGGCTCTTCTCCCGAAGCCCCCGGGACGTACGAGGCCACGGAAGCCGCCGCAGCCGCAGAATCCCCCGAAGATCACGCCTCGCCCGACCCCGCCGCGCCCGCGTCGAATCCCACGTTCGCGCAGGCTTCTGACGCACGCTCTGTCACAACTGTGGAACAACTGACCGCGGGTCTGCTGCACCTGCACGCCGAGCGTATGCAGGTCCTCGCGCGTGAGCAGCGGACGCGCGACCGCTTCACCGCACTGCATCCCGAGGTGGCGGTGGCCGAAGTGGCCGCCCTGCCGGGCGATGTTCACGACCTCGCAGGGCTCAGGGCCATCGGCGATCGTCTCGCGGACGGTCGTGCTACGACCTGAACGGCGAGGCGTCGCAGGGGCGGCGCGGCTGATCGAGCCGCGACAGCCTTGGACGTGCTTGTACGCGTACGAATGACGAGACGTCTCCTGCGACGACGAGGCGGCGTCTCTTGCTCAGCAGTCTTGCTCAGCCGAAGATCTCGTGGCCCTTGGTCTTTTGCCCGGCTGGTCTCCTGCTCGGCTGGTCTCCTGCTCGGCCGCATCTTTTGGCCAATCGGGTCTCTTGGTCAGCCAAATCTTTTGGCGAGCCGGGTCTCTTGGCCGACCGGGTCGTTGGCCGGCCAGGGAGAACCGTTTCGGCCGTACGGTTCGACCGCCCCCCTGCACCACGTCGTCACCGGACCGCACTCGCCCCACCCGCCGGCGTTGTTGGCCTGCTGACCTGCGGGTCGGCATCATCCGGTCGGACCGGCCGCCACTCGGCGGCTACCCGACGGCGGCGTACGTCTCGTACGTCTCGTCATCCTCCAAGCCCACGGGCAGCAGGCCCGCGCTGCGTTCGTACTCCGTGCGCGCGGTCTCGAGCAGCCGACGCCACGAGGTGACGGTCGGTCGCCTGCGCAGCAGTGCGCGGCGCTCCCGCTCGGTCATTCCGCCCCACACGCCGAATTCGACGCGATTGTCCAGCGCGTCGGCCAGGCATTCCGTACGCACCGGGCATCCGGTGCACACCGCCTTGGCCCTGTTCTGCGCCGCACCCTGCACAAACAGTTCATCTGGATCGGTAGTGCGGCAAGCTGCCTGCGCACTCCAGTCGGTTACCCAGCCCATGCTGGCGCCGTCCTCTCCCGAATTGAGGCTCCCCCACGGCGGCAGCGGCATATTCACCGCTGCCAGTTGAGGACGTTACGGAAGGCGGGCACAGCGCAACACCCCCTTCGGGCCCAATCTTGAATGGCCCGAACGGACTATGCGTACGCGGCAGATCACCCAGGGGAGTGACCCCGGGGCATAACCGGCTTATCCGACATAGCCGGACGCTTCGCTTGAGTCACAACGGGCACCCGACTACAGGCCGGGGCGTACCGGACATCGCTTCCCGCGTTTCGGGTTCACCGGAAGTTCATGTCGGAGGCTTGATGCGCAACCACTCTGCTGTGACAGTTGAGCACAGCTTAGGCCAGAGCCTTGACGCGTGTCCGGCGAATGAGAACGTAGGCTGCCCCCATGCCAAAGAAGCGCTCGGGCGGGGGTCTGACCGGGACCCAGCAGGCCGCCAAATTCCTCGGTGTCAGCGTGCTCGCGGGAGCGGTCCTGGCAGGAATCGCTCTGCCGGCCTTCGGCGCGCTGGGGCTCGCAGCCAAGGGAACCGTCGAGGGATTCGACGAGATTCCCGCCAATCTCAAGACCCCGCCGCTGAGCCAGCGGACCACGATCCTGGACTCGCAGGGCGGCCGTATCGCCACGGTCTACTCGCGCGACCGTACTGTCGTACCGCTCAAGGACATCTCCCCGTACATGCAGAAGGCGATCGTCGCGATCGAGGACTCGCGCTTCTACGAACACGGGGCCATCGACCTCAAGGGCGTGCTGCGCGCGGTCAACCGCAACGCGCAGTCGGGCGGCGTCTCCGAGGGCGCGTCGACCCTGACCCAGCAGTACGTGAAGAACGTCTTCGTCGAAGAGGCGGGCGACGACCCGGAGAAGGTCGCCGCCGCCACCCAGCAGACCCTGGGCCGCAAGATCCAGGAGCTGAAGTACGCGATCCAGGTCGAGGAGGAGCTGGGCAAGAAGAAGATCCTGGAGAACTATCTGAACATCACCTTCTTCGGGCAGCAGGCGTACGGCGTCGAGGCCGCCGCCCAGCGCTACTTCTCCAAGGCCGCCAAGGATCTGAAGCTGGAGGAGGCGGCGCTGCTCGCGGGCATCGTCCAGTCGCCGAGCCGGTACGACCCGGTGAACGACGAGGAGGAGGCCACCAAGCGGCGCAACACCGTGCTCCAGCGGATGGCCGACGTCCGTGACATCTCCCAGGCGGAGGCCGACCGCGCCAAGGCCACGCCGATCAAGCTCAATGTGAGCCGCCCCAAGAACGGCTGCATCACGGCCGTCAGCGGAGCTGGCTTCTTCTGCGACTACGTACGCTCGGTCTTCCTCACCAACCCGGTCTTCGGCAAGGACCGCGAGGAGCGCGCCAAGGTCTGGAACCAGGGCGGGCTGACGATCCGTACGACCCTGGACCCGCAGGCGCAGAACTCGGCGCAGAACTCGATCAAGGACCATGTCTTCCAGAGCGACGCGGTCGCGACGGCGCTGACCATCGTCGAGCCGGGGACCGGCAAGATCATGGCGATGGGCCAGTCGAGGCCGTACGGCTTCGGGAAGAACGAGACGCAGATCAATCTGTCCGTCGACCAGAAGATGGGCGGCGGCGCGGGCTACCAGCCGGGGTCGACCTTCAAGCCGATCGTCGCGGCGGCCGCGCTGGAGCGGGGCATTCCGCCGACGCAGACGTACCCGTCCCCGTACAAGATGACGTACCCGACACCGGTGCAGACCTGCGACGGCCCCTGGACCGACCGGGACGTCCCGGTCGAGAACGAGAACGAGAACGAGGTCGGGCCGTACGGGATGAAGGAAGCGACCGCCAAGTCGGTCAACACGTACTACGTCGAGCTGATCAGCCAGATCGGCGTCTGCCCGGTCACCGAGCTGGCTGACAAGATGGGCGTGAAGCGGGCCGACGGGAAGAAGATCCAGCAGGTCCCCTCGATCACGCTGGGCACGCAGGAGGTCTCGCCGCTGACGATGGCCTCGGCGTACGCCACCTTCGCGAGCCGGGGCATGTACTGCACCCCGGTCGCCATCGAGTCGATCACCGGCCCCAACAAGAAGCCGATGCCGGTGCCGAAGACGAAGTGCGACCGCGCGATGTCCGAGACGACCGCGGACACCGTCAACACGCTGCTGAAGGGCGTGGTGGAGGACGGTACGGGTACGGAGGCGGGCCTCGGCAGCCGGCCGAGCGCGGGCAAGACCGGTACGACTGACTTCCGCTACGCGGCCTGGTTCGTGGGCTACACGCCCAACATGTCGGGCGCGGTATGGGTCGGGGACCCACGTCACTCGAAGAAGATGGTCGACATCACCATCGGCGGTGAGTGGCACGAGAAGGTCTTCGGTGGCGAGGTTCCGGGGCCGATCTGGAAGGACGCCATGTCGGGCGCGCTGGACGGGCGGCCGGCGCTCGGCTTCACGGAGGTGAACATCCCGGACGCGCCGAAGGGCCGGGACGAGGACCCGAACAAGCCGGGCAACGACAACGCGGGTCAGGACAACGGCGGCCAGGACAACGGCGGTCAGGACGGTGCGCCCGGAGGCGGCAACGGGGGCGAGGACCCGGTCTTTCCCGGGGGTCCGCAGCCGGGACTGATCAGTGGCGGTGGCCGCAACGGCGGCGGCAACGGGAACGGCAGCCAGGACGGCGGCAGTAACTTCCCGTAGACGAGCTTTACAGCAGACGCGAGGCGCCCGGTCGGTGAGGAATCACGGACCGGGCGCTTGTGTGTGGGTGGGTGCTTGTTGGTGGGTGCGCGCGTCTGTGTGGGCGGGGTAGGTGTGGGGGCGCGACATGTGCGGTGGTGACGTGTGGGGCCGCGACATGTGTTCTGGGCACATGTGCGTGCGGTACATGCGGGGGGGTAGGGGCGGCCAGCGTAAACACAGCTCGCACGCACGCCCCGTACACACGTCCATACACAGCGCTCGCGAAGGTACGACGGTATGACCGCGGGACGGTCCTACGTACAGCTCATCCGTACAGCTCATCCGGCATATGGCTGATCGGCTGTACGGCTGATCCGGGCCCGGCGCGATCGAGGCGGGCGCCCCCCGGGTCCGGCCCGGAGGGCGCGCCGGACCGTGTCAGGCGAGGGACTGCTTGACCAGGGCGGCGACGCGGCCGCCCTCGGCGCGACCGGCGACCTTCGGGTTCACGATCTTCATCACGGCACCCATCGCGCGCGGCCCCTCGGCGCCCGCCGCCTTCGCCTCCTCGACGGCCTGGGTGACGATGGCGCTCAGCTCCTCGTCGCTGAGCTGCGCGGGCAGATACGTGTCGAGCAGCGCGCCCTCCGCCCGCTCCCGCTCGGCCTGCTCCGTACGGCCCCCCTGGGTGAAGGCCTCCGCCGCCTCACGGCGCTTCTTCGCCTCCTTGGCGATCACCTTCTGCACCTCGTCGTCGGAGAGCTCGCGCGCCTTCGTGCCCGAGACCTCCTCCTTGGTGATTGCGGAGAGCGTCAGCCGGAGCGTGGCGGAGCGCAGCTCGTCGCGCGCTCTGATGGCGTCGGTGAGGTCTTCCTTCAGCTTGGACTTGAGGCTGCTCATGGGCCCAAGTGTGGCAGGTGCACCGTCGCACAGGCCCACGGATTACGCGCCGGTACGGTGTCTGCGACGATGGGCACATGCGTGCACGCTACGGAGTACCCCTGGGAATCGCGGCAGTCGGCGCGGCCGGCCTCGCCTATGCCGCCGGCTTCGAAGCCCGTTCGTTCCGGCTGCGGAGGATCTCCGTACCGGTGCTGCCGCGCGGGATGCGCGATCTCCGGGTACTCCAGGTGTCGGACATCCACATGGTGAGCGGCCAACGCAAGAAGCAGCGCTGGCTCCAGTCGCTGGCGGGGCTGCGCCCCGACTTCATCGTGAACACGGGCGACAACCTGTCCGACCCGGAGGGCGTACCGGAGGTGCTGGACGCGCTGGGGCCGCTGATGGAGTTCCCGGGGGTCTATGTCTTCGGCTCGAACGACTACTACGGCCCGAAGCTACGCAACCCGGCCCGCTACCTGCTGGAGAAGGCCCAGGGGCGGCACGGTCTGAACGGCAACGCTCCGGCCGTCGCCGCGGTGCACAACCCGTGGGAACCGATGCGCGACGCCTTCGACGCGGCGGGCTGGGTGGGCCTCAACAACACGCGTGGCCGACTCAAGATCGACGGCCAGGAGATCGCTTTCACGGGCGTGGACGACCCGCACATCAAGCGGGACAGGTACGAGCGGGTCGCGGGCGGCCCCGACCCGGACGCGGACCTCTCGATCGGCGTGGTGCACGCCCCGTACCTGCGCTCCCTGGACGCCTTCACGGCCGACGGCTACCCCCTGATCCTGGCGGGCCACACGCACGGCGGGCAGCTCTGCATCCCCTTCTACGGAGCGCTGGTCACCAACTGCGACCTGGACACGGACCGCGTCAAGGGCCTCTCCACCCACCACTCCGCGGGCCACACCTCATACCTCCACGTCTCCGCGGGCTGCGGCACCAACCGCTACACCCCCTCCGCTTCGCCTGCCCCCCGAAGCCACCCTCCTCACCCTCACCACCCGCCCGTGACCCCCCGCAGCCACCGCAAAACCGGATTTCGTCTCCGGCCAGCGGTGGGCTAAAGTAATCGATGTCGCCGCCACACGAGCGACATCGGGGTGTAGCGCAGCTTGGCAGCGCGCTTCGTTCGGGACGAAGAGGTCGTGGGTTCAAATCCCGCCACCCCGACAGCCGAAACACCAGGTCAGACCCGGTACTGAGGAATCAGTACCGGGTCTGATTTGCTTTGTGGCCCCGTATTGGGAGCCATTTGGGAGCCAACTGGGTGTGATCTTCGAGATCCGGCTCCCGGGTGGCTCAGCGAGGGGGCGTTCCGCCTTCGAGCGCGCTGTGCGCTGCGTGCGCGCTGGAAGGGTCACCCCACGGCTTGTGCCGAGGAGGCCACAGACGGTACGACGATCGCCATGCGCCCATGGTCCCCGTTGAACGACCGGCAGCTCGCACTCCTCACCCGCATCGGGGACGGAACCGACCCCGTCACGTCGGACAGCCCCGAGCTCGCTCTCACCGCCCGCGCGCTCAAGGAACGGCGCCTGATCACCATGCCCAAGCAGGGCGGGAAGTGGCAGGCGGAGATCACCGACGCGGGACGCTTCTACCTGGAGCACGGCCATCACCCAAACCGGCCGGAGCCGGCTCAGCGCAAGCAACGGTTGACGGGTCCCGAGCAACAGACACGAACGGCCCCCTCACCGCAGAAGCAAGCCGCAGCCCCACCTACCACGAAGCCAGCGCCGCAGCAGGCCACCAAGCCCCCACAGCCGTCGCCGGAGAAAGTCGGAGCAGCTCTGATCGCAGAGGTACAGCAGGCTGGACGGTTCCTCCGGATCCCGAACCCCAGCGACAAGGAACGGGCCCGCTACCGCAGGGCGTTCGACGCAGCCCGGCAGTGTGCCCCTGAGGGATACCACCTGAAGTACAGCGGGCGGGCGAAGGGGGACTTCTTCCTCGGCCTGCTCAGGGTGACCGGCGAGGACGAGACCGAGTGGAACCGGATCCGGCTGGCGCGCAGCCGTGTGATCACCGATGTCGAGGACGTGATCGCCGCAGTCACCGCGGATCACAGCGCCTTCGAGATCTCAGAGGAGGTCCTCCCCCGGGTGCTCTCACTGCTCCGGCTCCTCGCTGAGCAAGCCCTCGCACGCCACGGCGAGATCGCGGTGTCCAAGAAGCGCAAGCAGCCGAGGCCGCTGCTCACTGTCCACGGCCGGACGTACGAGATCAGCTTCCGCGAACGGCAGAAGCAGGTTCGGTATGTCCCCAAGCAGCCGGGCCGCCGTACGTACGACTGGCAACGTGTCACCCCGGCCCACAAGTTCGAGCCGTCCGGCGAATTGGAGCTGCTGGTCAGCCAGCACTCGGATTCCAGCTACAGCTACGGCTGGAAGAAGGAGTGGGCCGACACGGCCAAGAAGCCGTTGGAAGAGCAAATCGGCTCAGTCTTCCGGACATTGAAGGTACGCGCGGAGGAACAGGAGCGGGCTCGGCTGGAACGCGAGGCGGAGCAGCAGCGCCTGCAAGAAGAGCGGAAGCGGCAGGAAGCCGAGCGCAGGCGCCTGGAAGCGGAGCGGGAGGAGCGCGAGCGGCGGGAGTGGGAGGCTGCCGTCAGCGTGGCTTCGATCAAGGCGGTTCACGCGGTACGGGCCGAGCGCTTCGGCACGGCCCTTGAGCAGTGGCAGGCCGCAGGGGACATCCGGATGTTCTGTGCCGCTCTGGATGAAGCCGCCGCGGCGTCGGAAGACGCCCTCGAAGCCGAGAGGCTGCGAGAGTGGTCGGCTTGGGGGAAGGCGGAGGCCAACCGGCTCGACCCCACCCTTAGCGGCAAGGGCTTGGCTTCTCTCAACTTCCATGCGGAGCCGACGGGGGATCAACTGCGGCCGTTCCTCGACGGCTGGCACCCACACCGGCCGGAGAAGGAGAAGAAGCCCGCCACTCAGCCAGCGCCGCCCAAGGCGGAGGCAGATCCGTGGCGCGGTCTCATCGACGCACGTCAGGATCAAGGCTGGAGATATGGACGCCCAGGTCGCGCTCAATGGTGGAGGCGATGACGCCGTGGCCGCGGTCGCGTAGAGCCTTGACCGCCTTCTCCACCAGCTGACCGAGCCTGATGACCTCGGCGCGCAAGGCGACCAACTCGTCGTAGCGGTCGGCCTTGTCCTGGCCGCACCACGCCCGGACGGTTCGCAGGACGGCCGCCTCCGCGTCCAACTTGCGATCGTCACGCCGACTGTAGGAGTACCAGGAGGACTGCGCGCGCTCCTGCTCAATGGCCTGCTGCTTGCGGTCCACCTCCGGAAGGATCTCGTCGGCGAGGCGGCCAGCCGCTTGGCGGGCGACGCGCTCGGTGACCGACCACCCGGCCAGGCACGAGCCGTCGCTCTTCTCGTAGACCATCGGGTCAGCACGTAGTTCAGCGGCGTCCATCCCGATGACGGGTGCCGCATCGTCGACGTGGCCCAACTCCAGGACACCTGCGTCCACAACGCCCCTGCGCAGACGCAGCCTGTTCTTCGGCCGAACGAACCCAAAAATCATGCGCGCGACCTCGAACTCTGTGCTCCCCCGCACCTGGCGTGACGCCTCGGCCAGTGCCAACTCTCCCGCATCGTCCCTGCGGAACACGTCGACGTCCGCCCACGGTGCTACGAGACAGTTCGGATTGACCCACTCCTGCAGACCCGCGTCGTCACCATCGAGGAACCGCACATGGATCCAACCGGACCTGCCGGGGCCGCCCACTCGAACGATCTCCACCTGACGGACCGCACTGCCCAGCTCCTTCGGCGTCGCGCGGTATGCCCAGTGCTCGCCAAACTCCATGTGTCTATTGAGGCAGGTCAGTTGGCGCCATGACACGGCGTTCACCGCAATCACCACGAAGAAATGACTGCGTCGGAGTGACATTGCCCCCCCTCAAGGCACCAGGAGACAACTGTGCCCGGCGATCAACGCGAGGGACACAACGAGCCAAGGGACGCTTGCCCGTGCCGGAGCGGCCCCAGCGGCCGGCTGCCCTCGCTATTGGCGATGGGTGCGGCCTTTTTGAAGTGAAGATCTTGGATCAGGCGGTCAATCCGAATTCGGCCCGATCGGGGCTGATGTAGAGCCGTTCATGCTCGCATGCTGTGTGGTAGGCCCAGTAGGTGTCAAGGCCGGTGAGAGCGCGGAGACGGAGTACGGCTTCGGCTCCTGCCACACCCAAGGCCGACCCCGCCACGCCCCCGCCGCCACGGCCCCGACCGAGGCCGGGATCAGAGGTATCCGCCACTCCTGAGGGGGAAGCACCACCGTCATCACTACTGTGCTGACGCCCCCGCGTCCAAGGCCGCGTTGAAGATGTCGGCGACGGACTGCTTCACCGCGTAGCTGGCACCGCCATCGGCCTCCCACCAGTAGAACGGGAAGCGGCGCCCGGACTCCTTGCGCGCCCGGCCGGTGGTGTTCATGTACCCGGCCAGCACGTTGGGGTTGTTCTTGGTGCCGTCGGGGTTGAGGTTGAACCGCTCCACGACCTCGTCGCAGGAAACCAGGCGGCCGGGGGTGGCTCGCAGGTAGTCGAAGATCTCTTGTGCGGGCTTGGACAGGGCCTCGTAGTAGGCCACAGCCTGAGCGTGGTCCCCGGCCTTCCAGTCGGGGCCGTCGTGGCCCGAGCCACCGTCGTGCTTGTCCCACATGGGGTGGGCGTCGTCGAGGTACACGGGGAGTTGCTCCTTGTCCTTCTTCGGGCGACCCGGTTTCCTGGTCCGGGTCGCGGCGTGGCGTTCGAGGTCCTCGCGGTCATAAATAGGGCCGGCGGCGATGGTGTCGATGGGCTGGGGGGCGTCGTCGCGGGCGAGGAGCCTGCGAGTCTGGGATTTGTCGGCCTGGTAGATGGCTGCTGCTTCGGCGACACCCGCCAGCCGCAGGGGGCGGCCATCGGGCTTGTTCAAGCCCATGGGCTACTCCTCAGGGGTCATCGAGCGGGCCGGATCGACGCCAGCTCGCAAAACCATACCCTATCCGAAAAAAGTCCTCAACATGGACCATTTAAGGGCCGCTGTCGATATGATCGTGCAAGTCTGCTGCGAACCTTGCCCGCCATGTCGACCAGAGCAGGCCCCGTGATTCTGCGACCGCACCGCTCACCCGAGGGGAGCGCACCGTCTGTTCCTTTTCGGAACGGTCCCCTCGCCCCATTACGTAACAACCTTATTGTTACGAAGCGGAACGGTCCTTAACGCCTCTCAGAAACCCCTTGGCCCTGTTCTCTTGGGCAAGCCGGTGAGCCTCATTGAGTTCGGGCACCACTGATGACCGGTCCCACGCTGCCGGGCGCACGTTGCAGACGGTGGCCTTGACGGTGTTTACCTGGCCTGCTCCTGATCTGGCTGCCGCACCGGAGGTTGAGGGGCGAAGCCGTAGGGGTGAAATCAGCGGTGCCCCGCAACCTCGTTGCGGGGCACCGTGGAGCTACCGGAGGGGAATCGCACGTGCGCGCAGGAGGTCGTTTAGCACGCGTACCGGTGACGATGGGTACATCGCCAGCCGGGCGGCGAGTGCCGCCTCCCACTGCCCGGTGAGGCCGAGCATCAGGCGTTTGCGCATGCCCGGGGTGACGTGGGCGTAGCGCGCCGAGACCGAGCCGTCGATGTGGCCCATACGTTCGTCCATGAGCACCTTCTCGGTGCCGAGGTCCTCCATCACGGTCCGGTGGGTGTGCCGGAGACCGTGAGGTGTGAGGCCCTTGGCGATCGGGAGCCAGCAGGCATCCGCCCGATCGCCAGCGCCGCGCCCTCGGGCCGGGACGCCGGGCCACGGCTCGCCGAGCAGTGGTACGGGGCGGGGCTCCTGCGGGGCCTTCTTGGGGTACCAGCCAGAGACCGCGGGGGTGAACAGCCAGGTCGCGAACCCGTTTCGGCGCCAGTGTGCTGCGTGCTGCGCCACCGCGCCGCCCCGAACGAACCCCAGATCCGCGATGGCCTGCTCCACCTGCACCCGCTTGACTTCGGTCACGCGGTCGGGGTGGTTGAGGACGTTGGACACCGTGCCCGTGGAGACTTCGGCGCGGCGTGCGACGTCGACCAGTTTTGCGCCCTGGTGACCGCCGGTGCGGGCCGTGCCCTGGCCTCGGAAGACGTAGGTCTTGCCGTGGCACAGGCAGAGTTTCGGCTTCGTGCGGGCGACGTGGTTGGAGACCAGGGCCGACAGCCAGTCCATCGCGTCGATGGTGCGGTAACTGTCGTCCTTGGGCGGGCAGCGCACCAGCTCGCCGGTGTCGAGTTCGTACAGCTGCCACTCGACGCGGACGGACCCGGGGCGGGCGAACTCTGTCTCCAGGCCGACGATTTCGCCCCAGCGCATGCCGGTGTACCCCTTGAGGACGACGGCGACAAACTCGTCGTCACGGCCGGAGAGCAGGGCGGCGCGCTCGGCGGTGAGCAGGATTCCGAGCGGGTCGGTGACGACCTTCTCCGGGCCGCGGTCGCGGGAGCGGCCGGCGCGCTTGCCGCGTCCGCGTCGTCTGGCAGCCAGGTTGGACGTGATAAGATCTTCGTCGATCGCGTCCTCGAAGATCAGGTGGAGCGTCGAGCGCCAGGTTTTGACGCTGGAAGCCGCGTAGACGGCCTTCTCCTTCTTCTCCCACAGGTCGACGTCCGTGCGCAGGATGCCGGCGAGCGTCTTGTCCTCGAAGTCGGGGAGCAGGTGCTCCTCGATGTGGCGCTTGTAGTTCTGCATGGTCGAGGCGGCCAGGTCCTGAGCCTCGTACCAGCGGTTCGCGTACTCGCCGAAGGTCTCCTGGCCAAGTGCCGGATCGCGCCAGTCGCCGCGCCGGTACTTGTTCTCGGCCTCGCTCGCGGCGCGCTGGGCCTCGCCCTTGGTGGCGAACCGGATCGCCTTGCCGTTGTCATCGACGACCGTGAGGTGCTTGCCGGGCGCCGTCTTGTACCGGCCGCGCCAGTAGTTCCCGCGCTTCTCCGCGAAACCCAACTTCCGTCTTCCTCCCCTGCTCTCGGCTTGTGACTGGGCGCGGGCGTGCTACGCGACGGTCTCGTACTGGGTACGGCGCGGCGGTCGGGCCCTCAGACGCCCTGTCGTCTGAGCCGTAGTCGGCCCAGGAGGCTGGGCGGCACGCGCTCGTGCAGTGGGAGGTCTTGTTGCTGCCGGACTGGCCGACGCGCTGCTGACGGATCGCCTCGGGCGTTCTTCGTAGAGGCGCACGATCTCGGCGAGGTGTGTGACGGTGAAGCGGTAGGCGCGGCCGACGCGGGTGTGCGGGATGAGTCCGCGTCGGGCCCGGTCCTTGACCCACCAGGCGGAACAGCCGAGGGCTTCGGCGATTTCCTCGGGGCGGTAGAGACGGGGCAATGGGGCTCCGCCCTCGGTGCCGGGAAGGTGTCGCACGAGGGCAGGGGGTATGTCGGAGTGGTGCAAGAAGGGCGGGTCCTTACTGGGTCGGAGCGTGCTCTGTCAGCGGCGCTGGGCGGGCCTCGTCACGTGGCGGTCTGCCTCTGCAGCAGCACGAGAGGCGAGACGAGGAGGGCTTCGGCGATCACGACGAGGTCGTCGGCATCACATCGTCGTTGGGCGCGTTCGATGCGGGACAGCATGGTGTTAGACATCGGGTGGCCGAGGGCGGTCACTCGGACGGCCAACTGCCGTTGTGACAAGCCTCGTTCGGTCCGGAGGATTCCGATGGTGCGGGCCGCCTGTATTCCAGCGGGTCCGACTTCCAATGAGCGTGGGAGCATGACTCCAATTGAAAGGCCCAATCGCCGGTTTTGGTAACCGGCGATCGTCGGCTATGTTGCGCTCGCGCGGTTCGCCGCGAAGTGGTTCCCGAGGGACCGGGAACGGCTTGGAGCGGGGCGTCGATCATGGATCTGACGTGGGGTGTTGTGTTGTAGCTTCCCTGCCGGCGGCGCGTCAACGGCTTGCCGATGTGATGCTTCTGGCTGTGCGGTCCGGGCAACTATTTGGTCAACAGCGGATCGTGCCTTACGGTTTTCCTCCCGCCTCCCACCCAGCCCCATTTCTCGCAGCCTTTCTGCCGTGAGAGATTGCGCCGGATAGGGCTGGACTTGCGCGACGGGGGTGTGGCTATGTTGACGACACCCCCGGAAACGCAATCGCTTCCCGGCGCGCGTCCGCGCCAACGTCCCCCGCTCGAATCCCGCCCCGACCGACGGTGAGCCGTGCTGTCCACGCACAGGCCACCGAGTGAGGACCGCCCCGCACTTGGCACGAATCCGCACCATCAAGCCCGAAGCCTTCGTCTCCGAGTCCTTGGCCGCCGTCTCCCTGACCGCCGAGCGCACCTTCCTCGGCCTGCTCACCCAGGCCGACGACCAGGGCCGACACCGCGACCACGCCGCGATCATCGCCGGACAGTTGTGGGTCCTGCGCCCGGAGCACACCCCGTCCGATGTCGAGACGGACCTCGCCCAACTCGCCGACGCCGGGCTGATCTGCCGCTACAAGGCGCCGGATCACAAGCGGTACCTGCACATCGTCACCTGGGGCCTCCATCAGAAGATCAACCGGCCCAGCAAGAGCCGCCTCCCTGCATGCCCGCATCACGAGGTTCCGGCCGGAGTCACACCGGGCCCAGCCGAGGCCGGATTCACGGAGCCCTCACTGCCGTCTCACGGAGCCCTCCGCGAGGGCACAAGGGGAATGCGCGAGCCCGCAGCGAATCCGGGTGCCGCTTGCGAAACCACAGGTCAGGACAAATTCATGGAGGACTCCCTGAGGATTCATGGAGTCCTCCCGGAGCCGTCAGTGAACCCTCACTGCCCGGATCTAGGACCTAGGACCATGGATCTAGGAGATACCCCTTCGGGGGGCGCAAGCGCCCATGCGCCCGACATCGTCTCGGCCAAGCAGCTCCTCGGCGAGTACATCGCGGCGTGCAATCACCGCCCGCCGGACGCCTTCCTGAACCATCTCGGCGGACAGGTGCGCAAGCTGCTCGACCAGGGCATCGCCCCCGCCCACCTCCGGGCCGCCCTCGAACGCCACAGGGCCAAGGGGCTGTCCCCGAGCGTCCTGCCCAGCCTCGTCCACGAGGTCATGAACGCCACCTCCTCCGCCACGCCCGCCGCCCACCGGGCGTGGACGAACCCCACCGACGTCGTCGCCGCCTACGGAGATGAACTCTGACCGCCACCCTCACCCGCGCTCCCCAGCGCGTCGGCCCGCTCGCCGACCGGCTCAACACGATCCTCGCCAACCGCGGCATCGACCCCGCCGCTGCCACCCAGGAGCCGGCGCCCGAGACCGTCACCGCCCTGGAACTCGCCGACGCCCGCATCCCCGCCCGCTACCGCCGCGCCTTGGCCGACCACCCCCAGATCGCCACCTGGGCCGACCAGATCGCCCGCGCCGGACGACCCGGCCCGACCGGACCCGGCATCGCCGAGGGCCCCTCGCTGCTGATCGCCGGCCCCACCGGCACCGGCAAGACCTACCAGGCGTACGGCGCCGTACGCGCCCTCCTCACCCGAGGCGTCCGCCTGCGCTGGGAGGCCACCACGTCCGCAGACCTCCACGCGCGGCTCCGCCCCCGCGCCGGCCACGACGGCGAACGCGAGCTCCAGACGCTGGCCCGCTGCCCGCTGCTGCTCCTGGACGACCTCGGCGCGGCCAAGACCAGCGAGTGGACCGAGGAGCTGACCTACCGGCTGATCAACCATCGGTACGAGCGCATGCTCCCCACCCTCATCACCACGAACCTCCCCACCGCCGAGCTGCGCATCGCGCTCGGCGACCGCGTCGCCTCCCGTCTCGCCGAGATGACCGAGCGGGTCATCCTCACCGGCCCCGACCGACGCCGCACCGCACCCGCCGCCTGACGGATACGCGCTCCCTTCCCACCGCCTCGCCCAACCTCGCTTCCGCCTGCCCTCGAACGCGCGGACCCCATGGAGAGCCTCTGCATGACCCCTGGCACCACCACGCTCATCAGCGTCGAAAGCACCGGCATGCCCGTCCTGCCGCACTGGATCCCTGCGCCTGCGGCCATCGCGACCCTGCTCATCGCCCTCGCACTAGTCACGCGATGGCTGTGGCCGCGCGCCCGCAAGCTAGGCGGCGGAAAGCGGCGTAGCAGCGCCGCCGTCCGGGTCGCCGCTGTCGCCGCGATCGGCTGTACCGCCTACAGCGCGGACACCAGCTGGCGCTTCGCCGCCGACTACCTCGGCATGGGCAGCACCGTCGAGCGCGCCTTCATGTTCGCCACCGCTGAACTAGCCTTGTTCGCAATGGCATTGATGGCACGCCAGAACCTTAAGGGTCCCAGGCAGGCGCCGGGGCCGCCTGGCGTCCTGGTATGGGTGATCACCGGAGGCCAGATCATCCCCGCCTACGCCGAGTCCGGTCCCGTCGGTGGCACGGTCCGTGCCCTGATCGGCCCGGTCATGGCCGCAGTCCTCTGGCACCTGGCCATGGGAATCGAGCTACGCAACCACACCCCCGAGGCCGCCTCACGCAGCCTGCTCGCGATCCTCGGCCGGCAGGCACGCGAGCGACTCCTGGCGCGCCTGGGCGTCCACGACCAGGACGCCGATGCCGCACGACTCATCCGTGAGCGCGCCCTGAGCCGGGCCGTCACGTTGATCCTCCGCGTCGAAGCGATGCCCGAGACGAAGCGCAACAAGGGGCGTGGCCGGCGTGCGACTCGGCGCCTGCACGAAGCGCTGGAGAGGGCCGACGTCGACGGTGATCTTCGCCAGGACGAGCTGCTGCTGCGGAAGCTCGGGACCCGACAGCAGGCCACACGGTTGGCCTCGCTCCCGCTGCCCGAACGGTGGGAGACACCCGGATACCGAGTCAGCCGGCCCCGCACTGCCGCGACGAAGCGGGCAAGGCCCGAGCGCCCGGAGGCCGTACCGAATCCGGGCGACGAAGGCGTACACCGCTCGGACCGCCCGGAATCCATCGTCCGCCCTCAATCCGCTACTGATGCGGGCGCGGAGGTGAGTACGGGCAGAGACGCGGATGCCGAGCCTGGCGAGAAGCCGGAGCCGAAACGCCAGGGTCGCAAGCCCGACCTGCCGCGGGATGCCCTCATCGCGTACGCGGAGCGCATCTACCGCGAGACGGGTCGCCTCTCGCGTGACTCCCTCAAGGCAGCCGTCCGTGCCGACGGCCACCAGGTCGGCACCGACCTTGCCCAGAGCATCGTCAACGCGGTCAAGGCCGAGCACCAGGCGCCCGCCCGTACAGGCCACCCCCACTGAACGCTCCCCCCGCACCTCTAACCACCCATCGCTGAAAGGCACTTCTGCCATGCCCCGTTCGACCGTGCCCGCCTGGACCTGCGACGACGACGCCTGCCCGATCTGCACCGCTCCGGAACGCGACGAGATGAGCATGCTGCGTTGCGCCATTCTCACCCTGCTCGACCAGGGCCGTTGGATGGCCGGCGACGACATTCCCCTGCCCGACATCCTGTCCGCCGGCGGCGACTACCTGAGCCGGCTCAGGGGCTCGACCGGTGAAGGGACCCCGGTGCCCGCGACCGAGCACTGGGCCTGGCTCGCAGCCGAGCTGCGCCTGGTTGTCGCCCGCGCCGCCGGACTGGATGCCGTCAGCACCCTCGACCCGCGCATCGACGACACCCTGACCACCGCCGCTCGCCTCCCGGAGCGGCACCTGGTGGATCTGCTCGACCTCGCCGCCGAGCAGTTCGCCGAGCTCAACACGCAACCGCGTGCCGCCTGAACCCACCACCCCCGCAACCCCGACACAAGGACATCTCTTCGTGCGCGACCGGTACGCCGAACTCCCCATACCCCAAAAGCAGATGGTCACCACTCCCGTCACACGCGCAGCAAGCAATGGCGATGGACCGTCCACAGGCCGGTCCATCGCGGACTCCTCCGCCCCGGGGGTGGCGGAGGAGCAGCTCCGGCACGAGGGCGTGCCGGAGCAGGAGCGGGTGGGGGCTGGCGGACAGCCGACCGTCCCTGCCGCTGGGGCCAAGCAGCGCGTGCCGCACCGTCGCGCGAACCTCGACGCCCAGCGCTCCGAGCACGTCACCGCCCGCTTCGCACCGTACGAGAAGCACGACATCCAGTCGGCGGCGAAGACCGCTCACGTGACCATGGCCCGCTACATCGCCGACGCCACCATGGCCCGCGTCCACGGTGAGATCACCGTCGCCGCTCCTCGCACGGTCTACGACGATGCGGTCGACGAGCTCGCCGCTCTGCGGGCGCAGATCGCCCGGATCGGCAACAACGTCAACCAGATCGCCCGCCGCCTCAACGCGGACGGCGATCCACACCCTGTGGACGCCGCGATCCTCCACCGGGCGGACCGTCTGCTCACCACCGCCCACGACACGGTCCGGGCGATCGACGACGCCGCTTTCCGGGCAGCCGGGCAGAAGTGGGCGGTCTGAGGTGATCGCGAACATCGTCAGGCCGGGCAACCACACCTACGGCGTCCTGAAATACCTCTTCGAACAGGGCCGCTCCAACGAACACACCGACCAGCACATCGTCGCCTCCTGGGACGACTTCATCCCCGACCCCGGGCCGTGGGACAGCCCTGGCCACAAGCAACGGCTCGCCCAGCTCACCAATGCCCTGGACTTGCGGGTCGAGCAAGCCGGCGACAAGGCACCGGAGGGGCACGTCTGGCACTGCTCGATCCGCGCCGCGCCCCAGGACCGCATCCTCACTGACACCGAATGGGCCACCATCGCCCGACGCGTACTGCACGCGACCGGCATCGCACCAGACGGCGACCCGGACGGCTGCCGCTGGGTTGCCGTGCGGCACGCAGAGGACCACATCCACATCGTCGCCACCAAGGTGCGCGGCGATCTGCGCCCGCCGCGGAACTGGAACGACTACCACCGCGCCATGAACGAACTCACAGCCGTCGAGGAAGACTTCGGCCTCACCCGAGTTGCCCGTGGCCCCGAAGCCACTGCCAGCACCTCGGCGGTCAAGCGCTCCACCCGGGCCGAGGAGGAGAAGGCCAAGCGACTGGGCCACGACAAAACCGCGCGTGAGCACCTGCGGCACACCGTGCGTACCGCCCTGTCCCACGCGAAGGACCTGGACGAGTTCTTCAACCTGCTCGCCGATGCCGGCCTTCAGGTCGAGACCCGCACCCTGCCCTCCGGCGACCTCGGCGGCTACAAGGTCGCCCTGCCCGACGACGGCACGCCCATCTGGTTCTCCGGCTCCAGCCTCGCCACCGACCTGTCCCTCCCCCAGATCCGCCAGCGCCTAGCCGCCACCGAGGCACAGCCCACAGCAACCCCGTCACCCCGCCAGCACCGCCCCAACCCCTGGCACGTGGCAACCGCTGCCGCCGAACGCATCCCCCACCACCTCGCCCACGCCGACGACGGCGCCGTCCAGGCCCACCTGACCGTCTTCGGCGAAGTCCTCTACGCGCTCCCCGCCCATGCTCCTGCCGGACTCCGGGCCGAACTCCAACGTGCGGCTTCCGCCTTCGAACATGCCGCCCACACCCGCGCCCGCGCCGACCACCAGCACGCCCGCGCACTGCGGGGCGCGCTGAAGGCCATGCGCTACCAGCCCGCGGACCACACCGGGCTGGCCATGCTCTTGAACACCGCCATCCTCATCGTCCTGGCAGTCCAGCGCCGCAGCGCACTGCACCACCACGACCGGCAGGTGGCCGCCGCCCGTAAGACGCTCACCCACCTGCAAGCCGCCTACGACCAGATACGCCCCGCCAGCCTCGCCGCACTCGCCAAGCACAGTCCCTCCGACAACACGGTGCACCGGTACGCGCGCATCCTGAACGAGGTCCTGCCCCTCCACGCCGAACAGATACTCACCGAAAACGCTTGGCCCGCCCTCACCGCCACCCTCGCCGCCGCCGAAGCCGCTGGCCACAACCCGGCCACCGTCCTCCAACAGACAGCCCAGCACCGCTCCTTGGACGACGCCAAGTCAGCATCCGAAGTCCTCGTCTGGCGCATCCAGCGTCTCGGCGACCGGCACGCACCCGGCCCCGGCGCACGAACCGCGCAGGCTCGCCGCCTCGGCACTCAGACCGCCCCGCAGACCGATTCCGGGATCCCAAGCGCGTACGCGCCGCCCGCATCCCACGCCGGACGGTCGCGCTGAGCCGCAGCCCCTGGCGCGGGCCACGAGGAACGACACCACGCGTAGCCACGGACCACTACAAAGCCGACGCGTCGTAGCTACACATCCCCGGTTACCGAAACAGGGGATTCTCCGGAGCCCATGTGTTGCCCCACCGCCCCATCCCTCAACAAGGAGCACCCCCATTCCCCTCACCGAACCCCGCCGACACGTCGTCCAGCTGTGCGGCGCGTACTTCAAGTCCCACATGGGCACCAAGACCTGGTTCCACCACGATGGAGGCCCCTTCACCAAGGCGGAACAGGCCGCCGCCCTCGCGCCCACCATTGACGAGGTCAAAGAGGCGAAGAAGCAGATAGACCGGTACCACAAGTACCTGCAGAGCTGGATCGAAGCCTCCGAGGACCTGGACCGCTTCCTCGCCCCCTTCCTGGACCAGGCCGACACGAAGTCCTTCGGCAACGCCATCAACCTTATGAACGACAACGAGCGCCTGAAGCTCCAGCGCTTGGTCAACGCGGCGACTGAACCTGTCCGCCCGTTCACCCCGTACGTCTTCTGACAAACGGCGGCACGGACCGCATCGCCAGATGAGGAAGGGGGTCGGTGACCGGGAAACCATCCCGGTCACCGGCCCCCTTCGCGTCCTCCGAAGTCACCGTGTGCGCTTTATTTTGTCAACGGCCTTCGCCAGGTACGCGTCGACAATGCCCGGCAAGCCAGAAGCGACCACAGCCACCGTCCCGGTACGGACGGCCGTCTGCTTGACGATGCTCCTGCTCCCGCCGGAGGAGAAGGTCAGCAACTGGCTCCACTGCTCGTCGCCCAACTGGGCGGCGTGCGCCTTCTGAGCCGTGACCGTGACGGAGGTGCTGCCGCCGAGGATCTGATACGTGGGGCAGGAGGTCATCGCGTCGAAGATCCGGGCCGCCCCCTTCGAGAGCCTGGTCTCGGTGTCGCTGTACAGCTCCTCGGACACCTGGGAACCACCGTCACCGACGTAGGCGAAGGACACCTTCGCCTTGTGGGAGAAGTCGAGACTGCCGCCGACCGCAGCCTCGCCACCGAGCTCCTCCAGCGCCGGACAGCCAATCACGGAGACGCCATCGTGCCGCTCTGCACGCTGCGGCTGCCGAACGTAGCCCTCGCCCAGATCCCTCTCGTCCAGGAGCCGCTCCACCAGCGCAGACGAGGACAGTGGAGCGGGCACCGAGGCCCTCGCGCCCTCTGAGCGCGCCGAAATGGCTGTCGAGGGAGTGGGGCCGTTTGGAATCAGCACTTCCGGTCGAACACCCTGTCAGGGCGAGGGCCGTGACGCTGAGGACGGTCGTGGTGTGAAGGCGCATGCGAACCCCTTGGTGATCTGCGGAGCGGGCAGGTTGACCAGGCCGGTCCTCTGAGCGCCGGCAGGGAAACGGGATCGGGGTTCAACTGGATTCCGGGGTTCAGTGGCCGAGGTGACGCAACCCTTCCTCAAGGGTGGGGTGCCAGTGATCGGCCGGACCGGAGTGGCGGTTGTACCAGGCCGCGTCCAAGCCCAGCTCCTTCGTCGTATGGCCAGCACGGCATCGCAGCCACACCGAGTCGTCGCGCATGCAGAGGACAACCCAGGTCCGGTACGCGCCGCACTGGGGGCACTCGCGTACCTCGCCGTCAATGACAAGCGGCTGGTCCCAGCGCATCATGAAGCCAGCGATGTCCTGTCGGGAGGGCGCCCGAAAATCCGGCGGCAGGAAGTCGGGCTCCACCGCGGCCTCGGTGGCGTCCTGGGCGGTAGCGGCGGCCGAGCCAACCGCATCGGGCCAGGGCATTTCGGTGTGCATCTGCAACAACGCCTTGCCCGCACGCTGGGCATCACGGAGCTCACGGTCGAAGCGAGCACGTTGCCGGAATATTCGGAACATAGAGGTCTCCATCTCTGCCAGCTGGCGAGTTCGAGGGACAGGCCGGTCACGGAAATCGGCGGTCGGCGAGGAGCAGCACAACAGCCACTCCCAGGGCTCGGGTCGTCAGCTGCGGCGGACGATCAAGAGCCGTCCTACGGCTTCCTCGGGCAGGGTGCGGCGGGGCACCAGGGCTGGCGACGCCAGAGAGGAGGCGAAGGCGGCGACCAGGTCGTGGGGGACGCTGGCGCTGAAGCTGGCGCACCACAGATACGGGGCGCCGAGAACGGGTTCCGCCCACGCCTGCCATCCCATCAAGTCAGGGCGCGGGTCCGCGTCCTGGACAAGCGGCGGCTGCAGTCCCAGGGAGACGACTGCGGAGAACCCGGGGTCCATAGCGGTGGTGTGGGGGCTGTCCAGGTCACGGACCCAGCCTTGGGCAGCGAGCGCGTTGAGGACCGTCTCGGGCCCCTCGAAGCCGATGTCGGGTGCCTCGCGGGCGTCGATCGCCACGAGGAGATCGGCGAGAACCTCGTACGGGATACCCGCGGTGAAGTAGGCATTCCACTCGGTCATGGCGGTGTCGGCATGCGGGCGAGCGCTGAGGTGCCAGGCCACGGGCAGTCCGCCCAGTTCGGACGGGTACGCCGCGAGAATCCACTCGGCGCCGCACAGTTCGTCCGGGCTCACGTACAACAAGGTGTTGCGGGAGGTGGGCCACATGCGCCAGCCGAGGCCGGTCAGGGTGGTCCCGATCTGCTCGGCGAGAGCACTGTCGTCACCGGCCAGGTGGCGAGGGGTGACCCAGTACACCGGATCCGTCGGAGAGGGGAGGGAAGGGTCCGTGGGGTGGTGCGGGTGCAGGGGCGCCTCCATGGGCTCGGAGCAGATCTTCCAGCGGAGCGTTGTACGTTGACATGCCGTGGCGCGGCATGCCAGTCATTGAGGGATGTTTCCTGTCTGCCGTCGGCGAACCGCTGTCCTTGACAGCGAAGTCAGTCGTGGGTAACCCGCTGACCTGCGCGGACTGGGTTGAATGTCCACGACCTTGCCCGCGATGGCGCCGTTCTGCATCGTGCGCATCAGTCAGTTCGGTGTTCAACCTCGGCAGTGTGGAATCAGGGTGTCGATCACGCAGAAGGCGGGATGAGCCCTTCGCCCTAGCGCGGCGCGCTGGACATGGACGCTCCGGTGGCGAAGTACTGGCCGGAGTTCGCCGCGAACGGCAAGGCAGACATCCCAGTGCGCTGGCTGCTGTCCCACCAGGCCGGCCTGATCGCACTTGACCAACCCGTCCCGTTGAACGAGGCGTTGGCCTATCATCCCATGGCCGCCGCACTCGCCGCTCAGCGTCCCCAGTGGACTCCGGGCACGACGCGCGGATACCACGGCCGGACCTGGGGCTGGCTCGTCGGTGAAGTGATCCGCCGGGTATCAGGCCACATGCCGGGCCGCTTCTTCGCCGACGAGATCGCCGCCCCCCTCGGGCTCGACTTCTTCATCGGACTGCCGGCGCATGAACGCGAACGGGTCAGCCGCATGGTGTATCAGCGACCGGCCATCGACCTCACCACCGTGCCCGCCGAGTCCGTTCCCGAGGAACTCCGCGAGCAGGTTGCCGCGTGGCGCGACCCGGACTCGTTCAGCAACAGGGCGTACGCGGTCACCGATCCTGCCGAGATCGACTTCGGCTCGCCCGAGGTGCAGGCCGCGGAACTCCCGGCCTCCAACGGCATCGGCACCGCGCACGGGCTGGCGCGCATGTACGCCGCGTTGATCGGCGAGGTGGACGGCGTGCGCCTGCTTACTCCGGAGACCTTGGAATCGGCGACCAAGGAGCAGGCGAGCGGGAAGGACCAGGTGATGCTGATCCCGAGCCGATTTAGCAGCGGATTCATGCTGCCCACCGAGACCAACCTCATGACTGGCCAAAATGCCTTCGGCCACACCGGCCGAGGGGGCTCACTCGGCTTCGTCGACCCTGAGCATGGCATTGCCTTCGGTTACGCAATGAACAACATCATCGGAGGAGCCAGCGATATACGTGCTGAATCTTTGGTAGACGCAGTGCGAAGGTCACTGTCGTAACCAGTCCAGGTTTAGACGCAACCCACCAATAGCAGCTGATTGCTCGGATTGCCCCGTGCCTATCGCCTACAGGCGCCCTGCAACGGTTACCAAGGACAGGACACGGCCGTCGGCCCAAGCACTTGACTCCTGACAGACGGAACAGCACGTCTCGCCATCACTGGAGTCAAGGTGCATAGCAGAAAAATGCCAGCCAAATCCGAGCGCCCACACTGGCCCCACTCGGGCAGACCGCATGCGGTCCACACCCACGTACACAATGGTGACGATTAGGAGCAGGGCTTGCGGGATATCTGAAATTGATATCAAGCACCCCCGCCGGTAGACGAGAGAGTGTCACCCAGCTGAAAGCGCGATCTGGGCCAGGCGGCGGGCCCCGAGGACAAGAACCCCTTGCAGTACGACCTCTTCGTCTACTGGCAGGCCCGATGCACGGAGTTCGCTCTGGACGTACGCTTTCGCCGCATTTCGATATTCGATGCATGCCTGTCGGGTAACGCCAGCCACAACGCCCGGCGCCCGTCCGCGACCGATTGTTTCGAATTGCTGAGCAAGCCAGCGATACGCCGCAAACTGAAGGCTGTGTTCTGCGGCGTCCGCCATCACTCGATCATCTCGCAAGTAAGGACTGTCGGGATCTGAGATCATCTTCCAGGCGCGCTGTTCAGAGCCCGTTAGGGTCTCTGAAGGGATACCGCCCTCGGCGAGCGTCGTCGAATTCCCTGTCAGCTCGGCAATCGGGCACATGGCCGCAAGGGAAACCAATCCCTTGACGCCATTGGCACCCACCTTAGTGTAGTTGACATTGCGGTCACCCTTAATTCCGGTTCCTAGCCAGAAGTCAGGGTTGGCGAGATAGGGAGCAACCCGCGCGTTCATTCGTTCGATCCAGCGATCCAGGACAGCAAATCTATCCGATGAACATTCCCACTCGCCGGAAAAGTCAGACCGGGCGATATCAAACCTGACCGCCGAGAGGAGGATGCCGCGCTGAAAGATCACGGCAAATGCGTTATCGCCAGATTTCACATTCTCGGCGATACTGCGGGCAAGGTCACTCGGGTCATTCCCCGTGCGGGTTTGGAATGCCTGCTTTCCGTACTTGTCGAAGCCAAGCCAGAGCTCCAAGGGGCCGCCGATCAGCCCTGCCGCCTGATAGCCCTCCCGCAGCTTTTTGTAGGGCTCCAGCTGTAGGAGGGGGCGCACGATCGCCTGCCCAACACCGCTCGCGAAAGCATCCGCAACTGCAGAGACTTCTTCAGCAGAAAATATGAATGGCAATGCGTCGTCTTCATACTTACTCACCCTATTACGCAGGGCAAGCTCCGACCAGCGCGAATCACCTGTAGGGCCGATGAGCGCACTCACCTTGGTGATATATTCACGTAGACCCTCATAGTCCGACTCGTCGCAACGATTCGGATAGATCTGCCGGATGGTTTCATGCAATCCGAGGACACTTGTAAGATGAAGACTCCGATCGAATTTTGCCTGATCCGAGTGCCAATCGACGAGGGCCAGCGGAATTCGATCAATCGAATCTTGGCCATCGCGACCATTTCCGACTTCCGACGTCAAGAGACGGCGCATGCTTACGGACACAAGGTCTTGATCGTCAAGCAGATATGTGCGTGTCTTTGAGACCGCCACGGCATGCTTGTTTAGGGCGACGAAAATGCTCCTGCAGGCATGGAGCAGCCTGTCCTGATCTCGAGCAGGAACGAATCCGGCTCTCTCGTCAAGAACCAAAAGAAGTACAGGAATTTTCGTGGTATCCGGCTTGAGTAGGTTGGTCTGCGGTGAGTCGAGGATCTTCTTCAAGGCCAGGAAGCGGTGTTGGCCATCGAGAATCACGGCACGAGCAAGCTTAGTACTCCACCGGATGAACCCGATATCCGTTCCGGGCAAGTTGTCGATTTGGACGGGGCCGATCGACGTACGCTCCAGATCACCATCCGGGGTTTCAGCTGGGGCGGCTGAGTCTTCAATGTAGCTTTCAGCGACTGTGTCGGCCTTGTCTGGATCGACTGGTAGGAGGACGACGGTGAAGGCGTTGAAAAACTTGAGTGAGCCGGGTTGCCTCAAGTAAGTAGCGATCGGGCCGGCGGCACGGTCCTCGTCAACCGTTCGCTGAAACAGTTCCTCGAGTTTTACGGGCTCGTCGTCACTAAATGCTAGCTCCCGGGCCAGGCGCAGGTACTGATCTGCTTCCCTGATGGTCATCGAGATGGAGAAGTAGGGGACTTTCTCATCACCGATGGCGTATTCGCCTCGGACGTAGGAGTATTGGTCGGTATAGGCTGGGCGCCGACGACTTAGTGACGAAAGGCTCATGGGTTAGTCCATCTTCATATTCAGCAAAGGGTGGGCGGCGCGAATGGTCAGCGACTCAGCAAAACGCACCAGCTGATCTGCTTGTCTCAACTCGGGGGCTGCTGCGGCGTCAAGTTCGGAGTCTGAGAAGAGAGCTTCATCGTCTTCGGCGTCCAAATCGTTACCCCCGTCATCGTCCTCGTCTGCGCCGTCATATTCTCCTGCGTTAAGCATATTCCTTGCGGTCGGTTGGGCCACGCCGGCCGCCCGCAAGGCACGAGCGCGTTCCTCTTCAGCTGCCACAAGGTCCGCGATATTGTCGGGTGATTTCACAGGGAGCATGAGTACCGCACAGTCATTGACTGTCAGCCCGAGGCGTTCAAGCTCGCCACTGAGGTGAGAGTCCGACTTCATGTGCGCTTTTAGGCGCACCGACAAGTTGACAGCCTTACCTACGTACAGCGGCCTCTGAAACAACGTCGCGCACAGAAAAGCCCATTCAAGATGCAGGTTGCGAGCCTTTATCATCTCTTCCACCCGGACAGCTGAAGCACGCGTCAGCTCAGGCGGGACATCCTGAATGAGGACATTTCTATACCGTCCAACCATTCCAATTTCGAGTGGCTCACCACGGGGCGCGCTGATTCTCGTCTGAATGAGAGAAAATATGTCTTCCGGTTCGTGCTCGAGTGCTGTCTTTCCGATATCAGTGAAGTCAAGTGTCCAGATATAGATGCCAGGCACTCTTGGTATCAGCTCGGAACGTTCCCGTCCCATCGCCAAGTACTCGCGAACGTTCAGCACGCGCGTTTCGAACGCAGTGAACACCCATCCCCCCATGGTGCACGGACGCGCGGATCCGCTCGCTCTGCCGGAAGTCGATCCCATACCCTAGCAGTTGCCCTCTTCAACTTGCGCGGGAACTTGCCGACTTGGTGGCGGATGAGGGTCTGAAAGGGATGACACGCCAAAGACTCCTGGGCACCAGCGCCGGGATCCACATGGGCTGGTCATTGACGTTCGCCCAGTTCGGCGCTTAGGTTCCTGCCTCCCTCCAGCCCGACTGGCGCCACAAGATGCCTCATCGCGCAGAGCGACATCCAGTTGAGTAGTGGCCCTGCCACTGGTTCCGCCGCCGTCTGACTGACCGCTCGCGGCCCGGGGCACAGGTGGCTTCGCGGGCGCTAACTACCCGGAAAGAGCAGTGGCCCGGCTGGGCAGACCGAGCCGGGCCACTTACCTGTATCTACGCCTCAGAGGTGGCAGACGGAGCACCCGGCCTCGTCGTCATCGGAGTCAAGTGCGTCGGACAGGACTTCCAGGAGGGGCCTGTTCGGCTTGACGCGCTTGGCCGCGCGGTCCAGGGCCGCCTGGTGCTTAGCCTCGATCTCATCCTTGCGCTCTATGAGCTCCGGGAGCGACTCGCCCTGTGACCAGGTGTAGTTGCGGCCCTTCATGGCCGTGTGGCGGAACCGGACCTTGTCCTCGTACTCGACGGCCTTGTCGTACAGATCGGGGTGACGCTCCTTCAGACCGACCCACTCGTGCTTGCGCTGGAAGAAGCAGAAGTAACAGCCCGAACGCGTGCGCCACTCGTAGTAGCCAGGAAGTCCGATGCCAGCCTCGTCGAGGATGCGCATCACGCCGTCCTTGTCGATGCCGTCCTCACGAAAGGGGAAGACGGCATCGATGTTCGGCTTGGTGCTGACATAGCCGAGGCGGTTCTCGTCGGCCCGGATCGCGACGTATGAGATGACCTTGTCGTCGCCGACCCACTCCTCCAGCGGCTTGATCTTCAGATTCTTGGTGCACCAGCGCATCTGCGGGCTGGGCAGGGTGCCCTGGTAGACCTCCATCCAATGATCGAAGTCCCGGTCGGCGTTGAGTCGCTCGATGGGCTTGCCGAGCGCCGCTTCCAGCCGGTTGAGGTACTCGTACGTCTCTGGCAGTTCAGCACCGGTGTCGCAGAAGAAGTACTCCATCTCCGGCACGCGATCGCGCATGTAGATGGCGAGCGCCGACGAGTCCTTGCCGCCTGAGATACCCAGGACGTGGCGAACCTTCTCCTGGGTGACTGGATCCGTCATGGCCCCTCCTTCGTTTCAGTTGCTGTAACAGCTGGCCCATCGGCAACGCGTTGTGCAAGAGCGGCGAGCAGGATCCGTGCGCCGTCGGGTCCGAGGGCCTGCTCAGCCTGCTGCAGTACGTCGGCCGCGAGCTGGTTGGCCTGGCCGCGAGACTGTTCCGGCACGTAGATCAGCGTCCGTCGTTCGGCTCCTGTCTTGTCCGTCAAGGTCAACAGCCGCGTCTCCAGATTTACTTCCTGCTCGCGGGTCTCGCTGCTGTCCTGGTAGAGGTGGGCGACACGGTCGAGGGATGCGGACATCTCGCGGGCAAGGCGAGGGAACATGCCTGCGTCCCGGTCGTCCCAGTCTCCGAGGGCCTTGTTGGTGAGGCGGACGACGATCGGGTCGAGCCAGTCCTCGTCAGCGAGGCTTTCGCTGAGCACGAAGTCGACGAAGCCCCGCAGCTCCGGGTTCAGTGACACCGTCGCGAAGCCGCTCAGCCGCGCGGCGAGTGTCGACCGCAGCTCGTGAAGGGTCGTGGGCAGACGGAACTCTTCGGCGAGAACCGCGACCACTTCTTCCCGCAGCGTGCGTTCGATTCCCGTGATCTCGTCTGCCGCTGCGGTCAGCCTGTCGGCATACTCCGCGGCGGTTGCCGCGTTGGCGCGGGTGCCGGCTTCGATAGGGGCGAGGCCCAGCGCCTTGGGCAGAGCCCGGAAGAGCAGGTCGTCCGGATCCTGGGAGTTTGCCAGGGCGTTGCGCACGGCGAGTGCATCCGGAGAGATGCGCTTGGTCTTGCGAGCGTAGCTGTTCAAAACCATGACGCGTTCGAGCAACGCCCTGGCTACGGACAACAGATCTGGGTTACGCAGTGCCTGTGAGCGTGGTGGTTCGACCTTCAGGGAGACCAGGAGCTTCTTGATCACGCTGGCGCGCTGCCCCTGTCCGACCGGCGTGTATTTCACGTCGAAACGGGCGGGGGCGGCGAGGATGCGGTCGACGACGTCCGGCGTCAGCCGGGGCAGGTAGGAGCCTTCTTCGAAGAGGGCGACATCGTGTCGGCGGATCACCAGGGCGGTGACGACCAGCAGCGGCCAGATACCGGCCTTCACCCCGTAGGGCGGGCTCATCAGGACCCGGATGATGTGGTCGATGCTGGTACGCCGGGTTGCTGCGTCCAGCGCCTCCTGCAGCGCCTCCCAGACGGGCTGGGCGTGTTCATGGCCCTCGCCTGGAGCGGAGAAGCCGTACGGCAGCAGGCTGTTGGGGGAATTCTCTGCCTGGATTGTGCCGTTGGCCCGGTGCAGGCCGAGGTAGGCCAGCGCGCCGCTGTAGATGGCTCGCTCCGGACCGTATCTTCCGGCCGTCGCGTCGAAGCCCAGGTACTGCTCGCCGGAGCGGTTGAGCATCGCGTCCAGCACATCGCTGCGGGCACGGGCGGCGTTGCTGGTGAGTGAGTGCCGTCCGAGCATCTCGTTGCGAATGTGCGGAGTGTGCGGGTAGACGCTCTCGCAGGCCAGGGAGACCAGGCCGCTGAGGCTGCGGGCTGGCAGGCTCGAGCTGTCGGGGTCCGTCCCCGGGGCGAGTCCGGCGTTCCACAGGTTCCAGGTAGCGTCCTGGGTCGGCGGGTAGAAGGCCGCCTGAATGACCTCCCGCAGCTCGGCCTCCGCCTGGACGGCGCGGTCGGTGACCTCGCGCCGGGCGACGTGATCGAGTTCCTTGTCTTCGAGCAGCTCTTTCAGGGCGATGAGGTGCGTGGCGGAGTTGAGTACCACGTCGGGGTGGGTGGTTGTTCCGAGGATCACCGGCAGCGCCGAATTGACGGTGGGCAGCCGGTCCCGGGGGCCAAGGTGGAAGACGAGGAGGCCGTCGGCCGGGTCCTTCAGCTCGTCCGGCGCCTGGATTTCGCGGGTCTCTGGGCCGCTGACGGCGGTGAGGAACACCCGCATCATCCCGGTGACCTGGCTGTGGCGGCCGGCGACCACGGCGCTGGGGAGGTGTGCGCCAAGGCGCTGGACGATGGAGGCATCGTCGAGGTGACTGATGATCTCCTTCAGGCGGGCGTCGATGTCGAAGTCTGTGCCCTGCCAGACGCGATACTCACCGCTGAACTCCCGGTGGACGAGGAAGCCGCGGCGGACGAGGTCGGCGAGCTGCTCCTCAAGGCGGGCGAAAGCGCCCGCGTCGGTCAGATCGGTCGGGTCGTGGAGCGCGAGGTGGATCATCTCGCTGGTAGCGCTGAGCGCGCCGTCGGCGTCAATGAGGTTCAGAACGCCGATGGTCTTCAGCAGCGCCTGGTCGGCGTCGGGCAGTCCGTTGGCTTCCTTGATGCGCGCGTCGACTTCGATCCAGCGGCCGGCGTTAGAGGCCGCGAGCAGCGAGGTCCGGCCGGAGTTGAGGAAGTAGTCGTACAGCTGTGGCAGCTGCACTGTGCTGGCGAGTTCGGCATGCGGCTGGGAGTGTGCGGCCAGCGAGTCGCGGACGGTGTTGGGCTCTCCGCTGTTGAGGAAGCCCGACAGGCTGCGGTCGTGCTGGCCGATTTGCGCCGCCAGGATCGGCGCAGCGATCGCCGTCAGTGGGTGCAACGGGTAGAGGCCGACGAAGTCGTCGCTGGCCAGCTCAGTAAGGACGTTCAGACCGTGGTTCTTCCACGCGAGGGCTGATGCCTGGGCCGAGGCGCGGATGAGGTCCTGGCCCGCTGCGTCGACCGCGGAGTGGTCGAGACGCCGGCGCAGGAGCTGCAGGGAGTCACCGTGGTGCGGGACGAAGGTGACGTCCTCGAAGCGGCCCTGGATCTTTGCCCATTCGCGGATCTTGAGCTCACTGGACCGTGACGCGTAGTCCATGAACGACAGGTGCTGCAGGGTGACCAGGAAGACAGGCAGGCCGTTGGGCCCGGCGCTGTGCTCGGCGAGCTCCTGCAGGAGGAAGAGATCGTGCTCGGCGCCGGAGAATTCGTTGTGTCCGGCAAGGTGTTCCAGGGTCTTGCCGAACTCGTCGATGATCAACAAGAGCGGCTGCTGATTGCCGGTCAGGGCCTTGATGGCGGCCATGACCTGCTTCGTCTTCGGCCCGGTCGTCGTCGGGTCTTCGCAGGCCGCGAGTGCTGCGGCGATGTTCTTCGGGATGCGCTTGCCCCAGCGGCGCTTTGCCGCGGTCTCCAGCGCACGGGTCACAGTGGCGACCAGCGGTTCACGCCGCGCGGTGGCCACGGCTCCGAGGAACCCGGTGCCCGTCCGCTCAGCCCGAGCCGTGGCGAGACGCTCGGCGAGGGCTGGGCTGGTGTCTGCAAGGATCTGGTGAGCCTCGTCGCGGCGGTCCTCGTCGCGGCCGAGAAGCGCTTCGATCAGGTTAGCCAGCGTGGACTTCCCGGAGCCGTAGGGTCCGGTGAAGGACCAGGCGCGGGGACGCCGCAGGTCGCTGACTGCGTTGGCAATGCGCTCCAGTACGTCAACTGCCTTCGCGCCGACATACGGTCCGTGCAGTTCGTCCTCGACGTCGCGTTCGAGGTTGGTCGACCGCATCTGGGAGCCGACCAGTTCGATTCCGGAAGGGAACTGAGGGGTTGCCTCGTCCTGCGGGGTGCGGGAGGTCCGCGTGGGAGCTGCGGTGGTCACGCGATCTCCTGAGTCGTGAGCTGGTGGTCCTGGGGCTTGCGTTCGGCCTTCTCAGCCTTCTCGGCCTTCTCTGCTTCGGCCAACTGCGGGTACTGAGCGCTCCATTCGTCCCGGGTGGGAAAGCCGGGGCGCAGGGTGACGTGGTCGTACTGTTCGTCGAGGATGTCCCAGGCGAGTGCCCTCGGATCGCTGGAGAAGGACATGGTCCGCTGGCCGACGGCGTCCACCCTGTTGAGTTCCGGGCGACCCACGGCGACCTTGTCCAGGGCGGCGACGATCTCAGGCTCGCGGACCCGGAAGGCCCGGCCGGGCGCTCCGGGCTCGTTGGCAAGCCGCGCCAGAGAGATGGAGCCGGAACCCTGAGTGTCGCGGGCGGCGTAGTCGAGGCACGCATAGACCAGGACGTGGGCGGGGAGAGAGGTGCGCGTGCCAGTGGTGAACTGCCACTCCTGCTTGCCCCGGGTGCCCACGGAGGTCAGCAAGTCCAGCTCACGGAAAGGGCAGGCCAAGAGGTCTTCATAGGTGGCGCGGGAACCGCTCTGTTCGACAGGCGTGCGCGCATACATCTTGGTCAGGCACTCGACATCCCGGGTGATCGACGCCTCCACCGGCCCATCACTAAAGGAGAAGTTGACATGCCGCGTCACGACCTGCGTCATATCCGCGACGGTGAAGCGAGAGAACGGAGCAAGGTGAAACGCCGTGTACCACGCGGGGGCCCAGCATTTGGCGCCCGGCCGCGACGACACGAGCCACCAGTGCAACAGCCACAAGCTGCCAGGTTCCTCAAGGTAGGGATCGGCGCCATCCTTCTCGTCGAGCAGCCACCGCGCTTCCCAAGTCGGGGACGCGTACTGGGCCTTCGTCTTACCCGCCGGGTCGGCGTGCTCGCGGGTCAGCTTGAACGCCTTTGACCAGTACCGCATGGCATGGACCATGTTCTTACCCACGCCGAGCAGGACCGGAGCATCTTCGGCAAGGAAAGCAGCCGGATTGTCCTTGACCTGCAAGTACGCCTTATGCAGCCAGCCGAAGCGTGGGGCGAAGGTCTCATGGCGCGCGAAGCTGGAATGTGCGGCTTCCGCGAGCCTGCTGTCTGCCATACGAGGGCCTCTCAATATAAGAAGAGATAAAGGGAACTGCTGAAGTCAGTGAGCAGCGGCGCCGGCTGCCGTTGCCATGGCGGCGCGCACCTGGTGGACCGCACGCACCACCGCCTCGGCAGCTGCGGCGGTCTCGTCTGCGGTTGTGGCGTAGCCGAGGGAGAAGCGCACAGTGCACTCTGCTTCCTCCCGGCTCAGCCCCATAGCGAGCAAGACGTGGCTGGGAGTTGGGGCTCCCGAGGCGCAGGCGCTTCCGTCGGATGCGGCTATGTGCGGCATGGCGGCCATGACTGCGTCAGCCGGGGCACCCGCAAAGGTGATGCTCGCCACACCGGGCAGGCGGGGGGCTCGTTGCCCGTTGATACGGCATCCGCCCACAGCCGTGGTCACCATGTGTTCGAGCTGATCGCGCAGTTGGGTCACGCGGGCGACGTCGTCGGCAAGGTCACGGCTGACGGCCGCAGCGGCAGCTCCGGCACCGGCGATTCCGGGCACGTTGAGGGTGCCGGCCCTCCACCCCTTTTCCTGCCCGCCACCGGTGATCAGCGGCCTGAACGGCAACGGTGTGCCGCGTCGTACGAACAGTGCGCCAACGCCTTGAGGGCCGCCGAACTTGTGGGCCGACAGGGACAGAAGATCGACGTCCACGTCGGAAAGGTCCAGAGGCAGCCGGCCGATCATCTGTGTGGCGTCCGTGTGGACCAGTGCGCCTGCAGCATGCGCCGCCTTGACCACCGGCGTGAGGTCGGTGAGAACCCCGGTTTCATTATTGGCCGCCATCAGGGAGACGAGACCGACGTCGCCCCGGCCGAGCTCTTCCTCCAGGGCCACGGTTGCCACCACGCCGTCCGCCCGCATCGGCAAGACGGTCAGTGATCCCGGCTCGTTTTGGGCCAGATCCCGGGCTGTCTCCAGCACCGCAGGGTGCTCTGCACCACTCGTCACAATCCGGGCCCCGCGGCGATGAGCCGCGCGCAGCGCGAGATTGTTCGCTTCGGTTGCCCCCGACGTGAAGATGATCTCCCCGGGCGAGCAGTTCAGCAGGTCAGCAAGGTGTCGACGAGCGACCTCTACGCGATGGGCGGCGCCCCGGCCGGGATGATGCACGCTCGACGCGTTACCGACGGCCTGTAGGGCGTCCACAATGGCCGCCAACGCCTCGGGCCGAATTGGCGCCGTCGCGTTGTAGTCGAGATACGCCGAAACCGGCCCATCAGACTCATCCCTCATGCCCCACCTCGTCTCGCTCAACACCGCACACAATCTACTCCTGGTGGAACCCGGACGTGCGCACCGGGGACAGCACCAGGAGTGAATCGCGATCGTAGCGATCGAGATCGATCAGTTCGCGAAACCGACACTCAGGCCGGAGCGCAAACCGGAACTCGAACTAATGTTCCCTATTGCTTGGGTGCCTGCAACCGATATCGGGAAAGGGCATCGGTGCAGAGGCGGCACGGGATCCTCCAGGGGGCCTACCGCACCTCATCAGCGCCCCTGAGCTGCGAATATCTATCACTGAGATCCGAGTGTCAGTGCGTGGGTTTATGGTGATCGGGCACTGTAACTCTGGGGCAACTCAGAGTTGCGGGCAGCTCTGCATGCACAGAACTGAGGCGGGGGCTCCGCAAGTTGACGGTCATTCAGGCAGTGGGGGAAATCTCCCCTGTTCCGCAGGGGTGGTGAATCGATGACAGCGTGGTCGCCCGGCCTGTCCTTCCAAGCCGTGCTGGACAGCGCTCCCATGCCGTACATCCGCGAGCGACTCGGCAAGCACATGTGCGCTCTGCTCGACCTCATCGACGGCGGAAGCGCTGGCGATGAGCGGCTCCGAGCAGTCGCTGCCGTGGCGGTGGACGCCGAGACACTCGTGTCCAATCAGACGGACCGCGAGGAGCTGCTGCGGCTCCTGCCCGCCGACAAGCAGGCAGAGCTTGCCCAACGTCTTGGGGCGGACGGCGCGGGCACCGATGCCCTGGTCTACCTGGACGGTCTGAAGTGGGCGAGTGAGCAACAGCGGGAGCTGCTGGAGTTCTTCGGCTTCAGCGTCGACAGGGCACCCGCGCTGCCCCCGCTCTTTCGGCAAGACTCCGAACCCGAGTACGGGTTGTTCCCCCACCAACGGCGCGCAGCCGCATGCGTGAAGGAGTTGCTGTACGACGGGCCGCGGCGGGTTGTCCTCCACCTGCCGACAGGCGTGGGCAAGACCCGCACCGGAATGAACCTGATCTCCGACCATCTGCGGCAGCACGAGCCCACGCTCGTGGTCTGGCTGGCGCGTGGGCAGGAACTGCTGGAGCAGGCAGCTGCGGAGTTCGAGCGCGCGTGGTGCAAGCTCGGCGACCGTCCGATTGCGGTTGTCCGGGTGTGGGGTGAGGCGCCCACCGATGTGGCGGCGCTGACGGACGGCCTTGTCATCCTGGGGCTGGAGAAGGCCGTCTCCGCGGACAAGAGCGATCCGGAGCTTCTCCGCAAACTCGCATCACGCAGCACTCTCACCGTCTTCGACGAGGCCCATCAGATCATCGCCCCGACCTACCAGCGAGTGGTGGACGCCCTCACCATCCGCCCCGATGCCAGCTTGCTGGGCCTGACGGCCACCCCCGGCCGGACCTGGGCGGACGTCACGCAAGATGAGCGACTGTCGGACTTCTTCGCCCGCCAGAAGGTCATGCTGCAGATCGACGGATACAGCAACCCGGTAACCGCCCTCATCGAACAGGGCTACCTGGCTAAGCCCATCATGAAGACCGTCGCCTCCGAAGCCGGCCTGCATCTGTCCGCGCGCGATCAGCAGCTGCTCGCGAAGTCCTTCGACATCCCGTCGGACATCATCGCGTCGCTGGCCAGCGACGAGCAGTGGAACCTCAAGGTCGTCCAGACCGTGCTGGAGCTACTGGAACGCCAGCACCGCAGGATCCTTGTATTCGCGGCCTCCGTTGACCATTGCCGCCTGATCGCCGCCGTCCTGTCGGCGCTCGGCCTCGATGCCGACTTCGTCACCGGCGAGTCCTCTGCCCGGCACCGGAACGATGCCATCAGACGCTTCAAGGGCGCCGGCCGACGCCCCATGATTCTGTGCAACTTCGGGGTCCTGACCACAGGCTTCGATGCCCCGGCGGCCAGTGCTGCCATCATCGCCCGACCGACCAAGTCGCTGGTTCTGTACAGCCAGATGGTCGGCCGGGTCATCCGCGGCCCCAAGGCCGGCGGAACCGCCACCTGCGAGATCGTCACCGTCGTCGACCCGGAGCTTCCCGGGTTCGGAGACGTGGCCGAGGCATTCACCAACTGGGAAGACGTATGGGAGACCGCGTGACCGGCGAGGGAAGCAAATACCGGATCGTCAGCCCTTCGCTGACCGTCAAGGCCATGCGCGACAGCGGCTACAAGAACACCGCCTATGCGCTCGCCGAGCTGATCGACAACAGCATCGACGCGGAAGCCACACTGGTACAGGTCTTCGCTTGTGAGAGCCCGGTGCAGGGCGCCACCCAGACGAGACACCGTGTGGACGCCATAGCTGTCCTCGACAACGGCAAGGGCATGGACGCCGAACTCCTGCGGCGCGCCCTGAAGTACGGCGACGGCCTCGGGGGCGACCGCAACCGCATCGGACGCTTCGGCATGGGGCTGCCCAACTCCAGCATGTCCCAGTGCACCAAGGTCGAGGTCTGGTCCTGGACCAATGGGTCCCCGAACGCCATGTACACCTACCTCGATCTCGAGGAGATCAACGGCGGACTCGACGACGTCCCCCCTCCCGTACACCGCCCCGTGCCGGAGTACTGGAGCGACCTCAGCGAAGCACCCCTGGGCACCACCGGCACGCTCGTGGTCTGGTCGGACCTTGACCGGGTCAAATGGCACGGCGCTGGCGCCACCCTGCGAAACACTGCCGAGCTGATTGGTCGTGTGTACCGGCACTACCTCCACGACGGCAGGGTGGAGATCAAGATGGCGCCGGTTCGCGAAGGGAAGGTACTCGAAGGGGACAACGGAGCGTACTTCGCCGAGCCCAACGATCCCCTGTACCTCATGGACTCAACCGGGACGCCGGCGCCGTTCGGGAACAAGCCCATGTTCGAGCCCTTCGACATGGGCAACGAGAAGGAACCCGGGGTCGCCTACTTCCCGATCACGGTCGACGGGACGAAGCACAGCGTGAAGGTGCGGGCATCCATCGCCCGGCCCGAGGCCCGCCGGGCCGACGTCGAAGGTCACCCGTGGCCCGACAATGCGAACCCCAACCGCGATGCCGGTTTCCACCCATGGGGTCAGCATGCTCGACGGAACATCGGGATTTCCCTTGTCCGGCAGGGGCGCGAACTCGACCTCGATTCGAAGTGGGCCATCGGGTACGACCCCGTCGAGCGCTGGTGGGGCATCGAGGTGGAATTCCCCCGGAGCTCGACGACATCTTCGGCGTCACGAACAACAAGCAGACCGCCACGGTCTTCTCGTCTCTCGCCCACTTCGACTGGACAGCCGAGGCCGAGGGGGACGAGACGCCCAAGGCGTTCAAGGACCGTATTGCCGAATTCGGCGACCCGCGCCTGCCCCTGATCGATCTCGCGCTCTACCTGGAGAAGAACCTTCTGCCCAAAATACGGCGGAAGCTGAAGCAGCACACGCTGGGCAACCGGGGAGGCAAGAAGCGCCACGACGACGTCGTCACGTCCAAGGCCACGGACGCGGTGAAGCGCCGGCAGGAGGACGGTCACACTGGAACGACCGACCGCCTGGCAGAGGAAGCCACCGAGAACGACAAGCGCCAGGAGCAGTTCGCGGCGCTCACCGAGCGGCATCACCTCGACGAGGACACCGCTCAGTCCATGGTCGACGAGGCTCTGGAGAAAGACTGGCGTGTCCGCTGGATCTCCAGCCCGCAGGACTCCACGGCATTCTTCAACATCGACCTCATGGCCGGCATGCTGCAGGTGATCTTCAACACCGAACACCCCCTGCACAGCGAGCTGATGACCGTCCTTGAAGACGTGCCCGAAGACGCGAGCGAGGCCGAACTCCGCCAACGCCTCGCCCGCGCCTCCGACACCTTCAAACTCCTCGTCTTCTCCTGGGCCCGTATGGAGGACGAGATCCCCAACAAGCGGGACCGCGCCAGGATCTCGGACGCCCGGCGCGACTGGGGCCGCTACGCCCGCGACTTCATCGAAGACGGGAGCGATGACGAGTGAGGCAGCCGGACCACATCTGGCAGCAGATAGCCGACCTGATGAAGCGCGCCACCACGCGAGTGATCCTCGTGGCGCCCTTCATCAAGAAGGCCGTCTTCGAAGAGACCCTCGCCTCGGTGCCGACCTCGGTGGAGAAGATCGAATGCGTCACGCGCTGGACTCCGGCGGAAGTAGCCGCCGGAGTCTCCGACCCCGAGATCATCGAGGCGGCGGAGCGGGACGAACGCGTGCAGATCTCTCTCTGCCCGTCGCTGCATGCCAAGATCTACGTCGCCGACGACCGATGCCTGGTCGGATCCGCGAACCTGACCGGCAAGGCCACCGGCCGAGTCCCCAACGCCAACGTGGAGCTCTTGCTGGATGCACCCGTCACGCATCCTGAAGTGCAGCGCGTCCTCAGTCAGATCGACGCCCGCTCGACAGCGGCCACGCCCCTGGTGGCCGCCCTTGTTCGGCAGCAGGCAGAACTGCTGAAGGAAGAACGCATCACGCCCCCGGCCGAGGGCGAACCCGCCTCTCTCTGGTACCCAGAGACGAGGCGCCCGGAGAACGTGTTCGCGCTCTACAGCGGGCGAACACGATTCACCTCGCCGGTTGAGGCCGGCATCATCCAGGACCTTGCCATGCTCGATGTCCCGGCAGGTTTGGCGGAGCACGACTTCAACTCGGCAGTCGAAGTTCGGCTGCACGCCATCCCAGAACTCCACAAGCTGCTCGTCGGCAAGCGCCTCGGCAACATCGAGCTCCAGAAGGCCATCGTGGACCGGACAGGAGACCCAGAAGACCAGGCACGGAGGACGACCGAGACACTTGCGTCCTGGCTGCAGCACTTCGGCCGCTATTACACCGAGGTGGGCTCGTGGGAGCTGCGGCCAGGACGGGAGCACACCTAAGATCTGCGTGCACGGCGTAGAGCGGCGGAGCAACTCCCCCGCTCATCGCCACCCCACGGAGACGAAGGTGATGGGGAGGCCCCCTCATGGCACAGGTGCGGGTCCCGTTCCTGCTGGGCCATGCCGAAATCGCCTCCCTCTATCGAGTGGAGCGCCAGACATCGCAGAAATGGCGGACAGAGGGCGCCCTCGCTGCACCTGACCTGATCGCGTCCGGCAACCCGTACTGGCTGCTAGTGACGGTGTTGCAGCTCGACGGTGTCGGCGACCGCCGGGTGGCGCAAGACCGGCTGACGTCCTACAAGGCCAGCATCCCCTGTGGCTACGACGTCCAGGAGGAGCAGGACCTGCCTGTTGTCCTCGGCATCCAGGAGGCGGCCCGCGTCCTCGACAGAGACGCGCAGGCGATCTCCCGATGGCGCAACCGTCGGCAGATCGCCGAGGCCGACCTGGTCCTCTCCGGCTCGCCTCTCTGGCTCCTCTCGAGCATCCTGAATGATGCGCAACAGCGGCAGCGCACCATCCTCCCGTCCGAGGTCGAGCTCCTAAGCGCAGGCCACCGCGCCCCGCAGAAACCACGTGGCCGCAAGCAACGAGCGACCGTCTCGCAGCCGTCACGCAAAGCGCTGCCCCCAGCTCGGGCATTCACCAGAGCGGAACAGACTGCTGCGGCAGAGTTCCTGACAGCAGTCCTGGCGGAGGGACACTCTGTCATCATCGAGCCACGGCCTTAGCTCGCCTTCCGTTCCGAATTGAGGCGGACTCCCAAGAGAACACAGCGCCGCCCGCATAGCAGTGTTCGCCGACAGCTGCGAGAGAAACACTTGATTCCCTAAATCTCTATCCATACTGTCTCTCACATGGCGATCTTGTCACGCACACCCGGAGCCCCCCCACGACAACACAACGGAAACCGGCCCACAGACCGTCACCGACCGAGCCGCTCACCAGTCAGGTGACCGCCCGATGAAGGTCGTCTCCTACGGAGGCGGTGTCCAGAGCACAGCCCTTCTCGTGCTGGCCGCTCAGGGGGAGATCGACTTCCGCACCTTCCTGTTCGCCAACGTCGGCGACGACAGCGAGCACCCGGCGACCCTCGCGTACGTTCGCGACATCGCTATCCCATACGCGACACGTGTGGGACTGGACATCCACGAGCTCAAGCGACGCCGCCGCGACGGGGCCACGGAAACGCTCATGCAGCGGCTGAACCGGCCGGACACCCGGTCGATTCCCATCCCGGTCCGCATGGCCAACGGCGCACCCGGCCGCCGCAACTGCACAGCCGACTTCAAGATCAAGGTAGTCGGGCGATGGCTGCGGGAGCACGGCGCCACCGCCGACAACCCGGGGGAAGTGGCCATCGGCATATCGCTCGACGAAATCCATCGCGCCAACCGCCGGCGGCGGGAAACCCACGAGGTCATCGAATACCCCCTCCTCGACCTCGGGCTGCGCCGGGACGACTGCGAGCGCGTCATCGCCGAGGCCGGCCTGCCTGTGCCGCCCAAGAGCTCCTGCTTCTTCTGCCCCTTCCGTACCGTCGACGCCTGGCGCCACCAGCGTCGGCACGAGCCGGAGTTGTTCTCTCAGTCGGTCCGACTGGAGGAGACGATCAACCGACGGCGGGCCGCACTCGGACGGGATGCCGTGTATCTCACGCGGTACGGGGTCCCGCTCGCTCAAGCCATCCCCGACGAGAACCCAGGGGAAGTCGACACCGATGAGGACGAGGGGGCATGCGACTCCGGCTGGTGCATGACCTGATACGTGCCGAGCAGGCCACGGCGGGTGGGCCCGAAGACATCGCGCTTCGGGCCCACCCGCCGTTTCGCTCCAGGGCTGCCGACATTGCCGCCGTGGGGCACTGCAGGTGGCGGAATCAGAGCTCGGGCGGCTCGCCGGGCTGTAGGTGCAGAACGGCGAGGTACTCGCCGTAGGGCATCTCTCCGTCTACCCAGCGGCTGCCGCCTGAGGCGTCGGGAATCCACATGCCGTCAAGGAGGTACTTGTCGTCGAAGTCAGCGACGCGGTCCTCCTTAACCGCTGCCGCCAGGAGCAGCTGCATCGCCAGCATCAGCATCGTGCAGGCTTCCTTGACCGCGCAGACCTCGGCGTGCCCTGTAGGAAAGACCTTCCCATCCTCGTCGCTGTCCGGCTCGGGGACGGAAGCGGATCCCCGGACGGCCATCTCGTGCAGGGCAATCGCCTGAGTCACCGCTGCCGCCACCGACGTGCCGACGCCCGATGCACCGTCCGGTGCGTGTGTCCGCAGATGGTCGGCGACCGCATGAGCGTGTACAGGCCATGCACCGACGTGTTGGTGCAGCTGCTGCTCGGCGGTCTCGACGGCCAGCCCCGGCTCCACCGTGTCCGGGTACAGCAACCGGACGAATCCTTCGAGCGCCGCGCGCAGGTAGCCGAGACGGATCTGGTGCTGCTGCCACTCCTCCATCATCTCGGTCCAGACGGCGTCGAAGTCGAGGCCCGCCGAGCACATGCCGCCGTCGTCGTACGACATGTCGAACGTCACCGTCCGCAGGCCCTGGGCGAGGCGCAGCCACTTGTAGGCCGTGTCCCAGCTGTTCTGCGCCCCGGGGGCTCCATTAACGGCGGAGGCGTGCTCCACCCAGTCGGTGAGTTCACGGACGTGGTCCTCCGGCTCGGACAGCGCGAGGGTCGGCAGCGTGCGATATGAGGGCAGGCAAAGGCCCTCCGCCTGGGGAGTGGTCATGGGTGCAGCGTGGCACACAGCACTGACAATCGCTCCATGCCGAGAGCCGGTGCGATGCTCAAGTGCTGGTGCTGCGCCGTACGAGCCGGTGGCCTCGCAACTCCCGCTCACAGCGTACAAGTTCGCGTTCCCAGCCTTCTTCCGTGCCGATCAGGTGCGGGCTCTCGTACAGGCCGGCGCGTACCTCGGCGTCAGTGAGCCGCCGGTACTTGGGTGCGTCGGGATCATCCTCGGCGAGGAACTCGTGTTTGCGATGCAGCAGGGGACGGTTGGTGGAGTCCGCGTACGAAGTGAAGGAGGACTTGAGGGTCTTCAGGTCGACGGCGTACGAGGCCGCGATACGCGGGTGGGGATCCGATTCGAACTGGGGATAGTCGAGCCAGCTGACACCACGGCCCTGGTGGCGGAGTTTGACGACAGACCACTCCCCGGGACGGCCGGCAGCGACGCTCGCGCACTGCTCGTACAAACGCAGCACGGCCGGGATCCGGTGGAGTGCCCGGCGGTGAACGTACAAGGCAGTCGCCGTGAACTTGCCAGCGATAGATCCGTTCATCGCTCGGCGGACGTAGGCATCGTCTCGCAGCTTGAACAGCAGGCGATCGGCTCGCTGGCACGCCTCGGTGTATGAGGGGAAGAACGCCCTGATGTCCAGCTGTACAGGCAGGGGCAGACTGCTCACGGGGCCTCGGCCGTGGAACAGTTCTAGGGCGAGGAAGAGCAGCGTATCGAGGGCTCCGCGTTCGGCGCTCCGTTCCACCTTGACGGGGTCCGCTTCCTGCTCGGCGAGGCGCTTCAGTTCACCGGGGCGCAGGTGGCCGAGCAGTCGGATGGTGGGCTGCGGCATTTCCTCAAGTTGAGGCATCCGGCCCCGCTGTTCGAGATGAGCGACGACGGAGGTGATCGCCGAGGCCGTGTCCTCAGAGGCCAGCCAGCCCCCGTCCGGGGCGACCTGGCGGGCGAGGTAGCTCAAGCGCGCCGTATCGTCCTTGAAGGCGTAGACGATGCCCGGTGCCGCCGACACGCAGCGGACGCTGGTTGCTTCTTCGATGTAATCGCGGAGCTCGCCAGCAGCGTAGAGGTGCTGGAAGGTGCGGCGCTGGGTGAGGATGCCGTCGCCGTACTCCGTGCCTTTGATCTGGTTGCGCTCCCACCTCAACCGTGCGGACACCACGAGCACGGACTTCGTGAGTTCCCAGGCACTCAGGAGTGTGTCTCGTCGTTCAGCGGGATCCTCGATGACGTTCAGGACATAAGTGAGCAGGACCACCTCGGCCGCCTCGCGGAGCCCGTCCGGGAAATGCACCGGGTCCCATCCTGTGGCATCGAGGCCGAGGTGCCGAAATGCCCGAACGTCGCCGCCCCGTCCACACCCGTAATCGAGTACCCCCGTGGCTGGTTCCAGCTGAAGGTCGCCAACGGCACGACGAGCGGGGAGCGACAGGCCGACACGACCGATGGCGGTGTGATGTCTCTGACTGGTCCAGAGCTGCTGGGTCATCGGTGTTCCCTGATTCACGGATAGGCCAGCGTGCGACAGCTCCGAACTTTACGTGACACTCGCTCCAGAGGTCCGGCTTACAGGCGAGGCGTGTGCCAAAGCTGATCGCATCCCACACAGCTCGGGGTAACCGCCGTCGACCACACCACGGGCATAGCCTTGGTATCAAAGCGACCCGTCCGAGTGATGACTCCCCTGGGAGCCATCTGGGAGCCGGATCGCTCGCGGGAACCCTCCCGGACTGTCCGAGAACACCCCACGCCAACGCCCTGAACAGGCAAAACAGCAAACCGCCCGGTGGTGATCCCGCCCGGCCCTCATTCGCAGAGAAGGTGCTTCAGGCATACGCGTACGCCTGCGCTTTCTGCGGCTTCGACGGCGCGCTCGGACGCAACCCCGTCGGACTCGAAGCCGCACACGTCCGGTGGCACAGCCAGGACGGCCCGGACGAGGTGAACAACGGCCTGGCACTGTGCTCTCTGCACCACGCCCTGTTCGACCTCGGCGTCCTCGGACTGACACCCGCCCTGCACATACAGGTCTCCCAGTCCTACGTAGCACGCAGCCACGCGGGCCGGACCATCGACGCTCTCCACGGCCAGCCCATCACTACGCCGCGCCCCGGACTGCCCGGCATCGACCCCGACCACGTCGTGTGGCACGGACTCCAGGTCTTCAAACGCCCCGCGACCCGGACCGCCTGAAAACGCACGGATCAGCCCTCGGCGCCGAGGCCCGCCCCGTTCTCCAGGTAGACGGTCGCCGATCGCGCACGGGCACCGATCGCCGCGTGGACACGGCGGGCCAACCGGGGGATGAGCAGCCCGTCGATCTGATCGGCCTGGTGGAAGCCGAACTGGTCGACTTCCACGCCGTCCAGGACGATCCGGGCCCGCTGGTCAGCCGGGAGGATGCCTCCGTCGAAGACGAACAGCAGCTTGTCGCCCTCGGCCGGGTGGGGCGCCCAGTCCGCGACGAGGAGGCGGCCGATGGGCGGGGTGATACCGATCTCCTCCTTGACCTCCCGAGCCGCGCCTTCGCTCGGGGTCTCGCCCGGGTGGAGGTAGCCGCCGGGAATCTCCCAACCGGGTTTGTACGTCGGCCTGACCAGAAGCACCCGCCCGGCCTCGTCGAAGAACAGCACCCCGGCGGCGGTGCGCGGCCGGGCCACCGCCTCGTGGGCTTCCAAGTCGCTCATGACAACGACTGTAGTCATCGCACACGGACCACCCGACGACACGTAGCGGCTAAGCCACACTGGCCAGCAGATGGCTTCCCGCGCTGTTGCCGTACCCAGACGGTCACCAGGTGGCGGGAGATGAAGTGGTAGCGGACCTGCTCGGGCGCGAGCTCCTCCGCGTCCAGGACGAGGGCGAGAGCTTCGTCCGTGCGGTTCTGAGCACTGTACGCGCGGGCCAGTTCGAGGGTGTGCCGGACGCGACGCTCCGAGGGCAGGGTGGAAGAGTCCATGCGTGGCCCATGGTCGACGGCGATCTGGACGTCGCCGAGTTCCACGGCTGTTGAGATGCGGTGGATAGCGACATTGGTCGGGCTGAACGCCGTCCACATGTGGTTGGCGCCATGTCCGAGACGCTGAGCCGTCTGCTCGGCCTCTGCGAGGAACCTGTTCGCCGTGGCCCGGTCCTCAATCCGGGCGGCGGCCATCGCTCCGACGAGCAAGAGTGTGCCGTAGATCGACAGGTACGTCGGCGAGGCATCTGCAAGACCGCCTTCAGATAGCCCACAGAGACCACCACGAGGTTTCGGACGGCGGACGGGCGGCCATTGGCGAGCAGACCGTGGGCAACCGACCGGAAGAGCGAGCCAGTGACGATGAGATTCCCTGGCTCCTGCGCTACGGCGAGCCGCCAATCGGCGGCCATCCGAGCAGCGATATCACTGGCGTAATGGTGTCCCATACAAGCCCCGGGTCAGGATTTTCCTTCTGATCGGGAGGCAGTCGTGGCATATATGGCAGAACGTAGGTGCGATCGGTGCGGGCTTCCCTTGAGCCGGTACAACGCAGACGTGCGATGCTCGGCGTGCACTCGGGCCGCCGGCAATGAACCTGCGGCGTCCGTGAGTGTGCCGGATCGAGTGTGGCAGGACCCCTCGGTCACCGCGGCCCTGGCCGACTGGGACTTCGGCACGGCGTTCCGCCTGATCCGGCAGATCGCAACGCTGCGCCAGGAAGACATGGCCGCGATCACGGGGTTGAGCCAGTCTTTTCTCTCCACCCTGGAGTCCGGGGCGCGCAGACTCGTCAACATCGAGAAGATCATCATCGTCCTGGACCGGCTGGGTGTCCCTCCCCAGGTCTCGCCCAGCCCGCGCCCCTCGGCACAGCACTCCGCGCACGACTCCGCTTGGTCACCAGCGCCGGCGTGGGAGAGCCCGCTGGACATCGCGAAGCGACTGAACAGCACGACCTCGACCAACATCGACCCGACGACCGTCGCCTTGCTGGAACAGGGCATCGCGGAGCTGGTCGGCCGTTACGAAGCCGAAGGCCCTCACCGCCTCGCCCCGGAAGCCGTCGACCTGCGCAACTACGTGCAGCAGCAACTGAACGGCCGACAGCCGCCACGCCAGCGGGAGGCCCTGTTCCGGCTCGCCGCCCAAGCCTCGGGGTTGCTCGGATATATGGCCGTCAACGCCGGGCGTGAAGCCGTGGCGGAGGCGTACTGCAAGGAAGCGGAGGGGCTGGCAACGGAGATCGGCGATCGGGAAGTCCTCATGTGGACGCACGGCACCCGATCGCTCAACGCCTACTACGCGGGCAGATACCAGCAAGCCGTTCAGTGGGCAGACGCCGGGCTCGCGATCGAACCGAGTCATCCGCAAGCCATCCGGCTCCAGTCCAACGGACGTGCTCGGGCACTGGGCAAGCTCGGCGACCGCACCGGCGCCGAACGCGCGATCGCATCGGCCGAGGAGCTGAGCGACCGGCACCTCGTTCCCGTGGGGTTGACGTCCTGTATCTCGTTCGAGCCGTACGGGAAGGCACGAACCCTGGCCAACGCGGCGACCGCCCATGTGTCGCTGGGCGACGCACCACGCGTGCTCGCCTACGCCAACCAGATCGACTCACTGGTCGAGGAGTCCGACTCAGCCTGGAGCCGGGCACTGGTCCGACTCGATGTGGCCACCGCGCTTCTCTCCGGTCCGCACCCGGAAGTCGAGCACGCCATGGTCCTCGGCCACCAGGTCCTCAAAGCCGGTGGCGGGCCACTCATCCGATCCGTCGTGCAGCGCGCCGGTGAACTCCATGACCGAGCGGAGGCTTGGCGGGAACTCACAGCCGTACGGGAGTACGGCGATGCCCTTCGGTCTTGGCAGTCGACCCCGCACACCCGGGACCTGGCGCTTTCTGCGAGCATGGCGCGCCAGAGCAAGCGGACGAAAGAGGCGGTGGATGAGGCTCAGGGCCGATCCGGAGGCGTTTCCTCCGACGCCTCCCCCCAGTACTACTGACGCGGCGGTGATCGCCGCACACGACTGGGCCTCCTTCGGCACCATCACGGAGATGACCAACCACTGGGACCGGCCCGGCTGGACCGAGACCACCCGTGCCTACTACTGGATGCTCGCTTTCCCCGACACCCCCTCGCTCATCAGACACGCGCGAGGCTGCCAACTCGCCCTCCAGCGGCTCGGCTTCGACAACATCGACGAACGCGGTCTGCACATCACCCTCGGAAGAGTCGGCGCCGTGCACGAGACCGCCGCCACCGATCTCGACGATCTGATGGCGTCCCTGCGCGAGGTCCGGCCGGAAGCCTTCACTCTCCGAGCAGTGCCGCTTACCGCGTCCCGCGGAGCCATCCGATACAGCGTCGCACCGTGGAAACCGATCGTAGAGCTGCACGCGGCTCTCTCCGTGGCAGGAGCCGCCGTAGGGCTGCCGCCGCGCAGACGGACCTCCGCGCTCCGACCACACCTCGGCATCGCCTACTGCAACCGCTCCATGCCCGCCGACGTCGTCCGCGAAGCCGTTCGCCCCCTCCGTGATCTCGATGGAGTGGACATACGGGTCCCGGAGGTCCAGCTCGTCGAACTCCGGCGTGAGGCTCGCGCCTACCGCTGGGAAGTCATCCACGCGGTGGAGCTGCGGTGATCGTGCCCGATGCCATGTCGACCAGTGATTCGTCGATCACTCCATAACGCCAGCCCAGAGTCGCCAGGTGCGGGTCGTTGATCGCGTTCACATGGCGTCTTAGAAGTGCGATCCGCTCGCCGGCCGTCTCGTGCGGGAACCGACACGTGTCGGCCACCTGCCGCGCCGAGGCGCCGGAAGCGATGAGACGCCATATCTGGACTTCGGCCTCGCTGAACTCACCGTCGAAGGTCTCCAGTTGTGGCCGGGGCAGCTGCTTGGTCAGATAAGCGGCATGCACGAGTGCGGCCCGGCCGCTCACCCCGAGCTTCCGGCTGATGGCCGCCAGCTGCGCGCTGACGGTACCCGAAGTGACGATGAGTTCGTGTGCGGTCTCACCTGTCGTCTTCCCTTCGGCGATCTTGCCGAGAACGCGGATCTGGGCAGGTGTGAGGGGCAGAGGCGTCGTACGGGGTTGGCCCGGCATGGAGGTCAGACATCCCTTCGTCTTGTTCGATAAGAAGCGGCGGTACGTGGCGGTTGCGGGGATCAGGCTGGCGATGATCCGGGCCGTAGCCGTACAGGCAGGGTCCGCATGCCGTCGGCGATGAAGGAGCCGACAGGCTCAAGGCCGTGAGGCGGAGCGGCGAGGGCCAGTTCGGGGTAGCGGTCGAAGAGGACCGGGAGCGCGGTGCCGGCTTCGAGGCGGGCGAGAGGTGCGCCGAGGCAATGGTGGACGCCGTAGCCGAACGCCAGATGGTCGAGCGCGGGGCGGGTGATGTCGAACTCACCTGCTGAGGAGCCGTATTGGGCTGCGTCACGGCCTGCTGCCGCGTACGTGGCGAGGATCGCATCTCCCGCCCGGATGGTGGGGCCGCCGGAGACATGGATGTCGTTCACGGCGTAACGCATGGGAAGGCTGGCGATGCTGGGGGCCCAGCGAAGCGTCTCCTCGATGACATCGCTCCACGAGGCGGCACCCGTACGTACGAGGCGAAGCTGCTCGGGATGGGTGAGCAGTGCGTGGACCGCGTTCCCGATGAGGTTGACCGTGGTCTCATGGCCGGCGCCGATGATCAGCAAGAGGGTGTCGAGGAGTTCGTCCTCGCTGAGGTGCGAACCGTCCTCGTCACGGCTGGCGACCAGGACACTGGTCATGTCCTCACCCGGCTCCGCGCGCTTACCCGCCACCAGATCAGCGAGGATGGCGCGCACCTCGGCTTGAACGGCCAGGGCCTCTTCGGAGGTGATGGTGGTGTCCATGATCCGCTCGATGAAGCGGGCCATGCTGTCGCGGGACTCTTCCGGAAGCCCGAAGAGTTCACAGATGACCCGCATCGGCAGCGGGTGGGCGTAAGCCGCACGAAGGTCGACGGTCCCACCCCGGGGTGTGTCCGCCATGGCATCGAGGAGTGTGCGGGTGATGCCCTCAACGCGCGAAGCCATTCCGGCCGTACGGCGAGCGGTGAAGGCGGGGGCGACGAGCTTGCGCAGCCGACGGTGATCGGGACCGTACGCGGTGAACATGTTGGTCACACCGACCCAGTTACGCAGCCAGGTGTCGCGGTGCTCGCCGTTCATCCAGGCCGGCCAGTGCTGGTTGGGATCTTTGGACACCTGGTCGTTGGTGAGCAACGCTTTGAGGAGCGCGTGACTGGTGATGTACCAGGAGGGTATTCCGCCGGGCAGGATCACGCGGACCGCGGGCCCGAGGCTTCGGAGCTGGTCGGCCTCGGCGTGGATGTTGCCGCCTGTGGCGTCAAGGATGAAGGGCTGCTGCTCCATGGGGTGACTCCTGCCTGGTCGGGAGTGATCGGAGTGAAGCGCGCCGGGAGGTGGGCCAGAGCTCGGTGAAACGGGCCGGGCCGCCAGCTCAGGCGCTCCCAGGGCAGGGGTCGGTACCGCTGATCACTGGGTGTAAATCTGACGCCCACGGGCCATAGCCCGACCGCCACGCTGGGTTGAGCGTGTGAGCGCGAGAAGGTGGTGGAGTTCCGTGCTGTCCGTGTGAGGGCGCACGCCCTCATAAGGAAAGAGCCATATGCGGGCGCATGGGTACGGAGCTGATCGCGGTTCCACCACGGAACATGGCGACGCGCCCGGTCGGCACAGCGTCTGCGGGGCGTGCCACCGGTGGGCGGTGCCGGACTCGACCGGGATATGCACGAGCGCGTGAGTCAAGCAACACCGGACGGGGCCCACCGGTATAGCGCGACCGCGCGCCTCTTCCAGCGCCCGCAGTCCCACACGCATGCCGGTCTGCACCATGTCGACAGGGCCGAGCGGTGGGGCGGGATACTCGTCGAGTACAGCCCGCCAAGGCAGTTCAGTCAGGGTGTCGGGCAACAAGGTTGACTCCGGTGAGAGAAGACCTCAGAGAGAGTCCGACACCTCCCGTCGAGCCATGGCGGATGAACGGTCGATCGGTCGGACGTCGGCTGAGCAGCAAGACTGTTCGACGAAAAGTGATCCCGCACATTCCGTGGGTGATATCACTGGAGTGATCGTGTTTCCAGGAGCGGGCGTTAAGGTCATTCGGGGAGCTCTCGGGGAGGCAGTGGGGTGGCTCAGGGACCAGGACGGCGATGCCCCCAGTGCGGGTGTGAGCTGAGCCGGTACAACCCGGACTCCTTGTGCGCGGCATGCGTGCGTTCAGGACGAGCGACACGCCACGTTTTCCCCGCCGTGCCCGACAGAGTGTGGCGCGACCCGGAGGTACGTGAGGCTCTGGCCGCTTGGGAGTTCGGGCAGGTCAGCCGCCTCGTACGACAGCGTGGCTCGCTCCGGCAGGATGACATGGCTCAACTGACCGGGCTGAGCCAGGCGTTCCTGTCGATGATCGAGTCCGGGGCACGCAGACTCACCAGCATCGACAAGATCATCCAGTTTCTGGCCGGCCTGGGCACACCTGCGGATCTGGTTTCTCTCCCCCTGCCGCGAAGCGAGGTCCGCTCGACCGGAGAGAGCCTGCCGGAGCCGCTCACCGACGAGCTGGACCCGTCCTTGCCATGGACCGCGAACCGCATGGTGACGGCACTGAACGACGCGGCAGGAGGTGTCTCTGTGGAACGGCGTGAGTTCCTCGGTGTGACCGGCTTCGCGCTGACGGAGTACGTGCGCCATTGGGGCAGCGCGGAAGCCGAGCCGTTCATACGTAACGGAGCAGGCGGCAGAATCTCGGACTCCTTACTGGGCAATCTGCAGGGAACGACGGACGAGCTGCGGATCATGGACGCGAGTGCCGGCAGCGGCTCTCTTACCGAGATGGGCGAAGCTCACCTCGGACTGCTCAAGCGCATCGTCAAACAGGCTTCCTACAGTGAGGCCACCGGGCGGGCTCTCGCGGCGATCGTCGCCGATACAGCCACGCAGACCGGCTGGTTCGCCTTCGACTCCGGGCAACACAACACAGCTCGGAAGTACTTCCTCGGCGCCTTGCGCGCGGCGAAGGCGTCCGGTGACGCGAGGCTGGGTGCCGGCGCCCTGTCGTACCTCGCTATTCACGGCTATTCCACGGGTGCTCCGCAGGATGCCGTGGAAGCGGCCCGAGGAGCCAGAGAGCGGGTCAAGGGACTCGGCACGCCTTTCTTGGAGGCCATGCTCCTGACTCGCCAGGCCCGCGGTCACGCCAAGCTCGGAGAACGGGAGGCCACCCTCACCGCGCTGGGCAAGGCCGCCGAGCTCTGCGCACAAGGCCGCTCCGAGCACGATCCCCGGTGGCTGTACTGGATCAACGAGGGTGAGATCCACGGGCAGGCCGGCAGCTGCCATCTCGATCTCGGGGATTCGCGGCGCGCGGCCGACAGCCTCGTCCAGGCACACAGAGCGCTCAGCCCAACTGATCTCAGAACCCGGGGTCTGGTCCTCTCCCGAGCCGCTTCCGCACAGATTCGGGGTGGTGACGCGGAAGCCGGAGCCGCCACCGCGCACGCGGCGATCGATCTGGCCGAACAGCTCGACTCGGCTCGCCTTACGGAGCACGTCCACGATGTCGTGGGTGAACTCACCCTGTTCAGCGACGCCCCGTACGCTCGTGACCTGCTTGAACGGGCAGCCACCCTAGCTGGATGAGGAGCAGAGCGTGACCGAGGCCGAACCGGTCCTGGTGCTGTGGGACATCGACCGCACGCTGCTGTACGTGGGAGACATCGACCGGCAGGTCTACCGGGAGTGCTTCGCCGAAATCGTCGGCCGCCCGGCGGAACGCCTTCCGGCGCGCGGGACCGGGATGACGATGCCACTCGCGATCCGCGGGCTTCTGCTGGACAACGGGGTACCGGAGCAGAACGTGCCCGGACTACTGGAGAAGATGGTCCAGCTACTACCGAAGAAACTGGCCGATCACTCGGAAGAAATGCGACGTGAGGGCATCCTCATGCCCGGGGCCGTCGCCGCGCTCAGCGCTGTCGCCGACGCCCCGCCGCTGGTGGCGACGATCGTCACCGGCAATCTCAAGGCCAACGCCCGCTTGAAGCTGGACGCCTTCGACCTCGTCCGGTTCGTTGACACCGAGATCGGCGGCTACGCCTCCGACAGCGGCCATCGGCCCTCACTCGTAGCCGTGGCCCAGAACCGAGCCAAATCCCGTTACGGAAGCCCGTTCACCCGAGCCAACACCGTGATCATCGGTGACTCCCTCGAAGACGTACGAACAGGGCGCGAGGGCGGAGCGTCCGTCATCGCCGTCGCGAGCGGCACAACTCCGGTGGAGGATCTCGGGGCGGCCGGCGCGGACATGGTGCTGGACAGCCTTGAAGACGTTGAGCGGTTGATGGCGGCCATCAGCACGGTCACAACACGGCACTGAGCGGCCCTGCAAGCTGGCGGAACATCTCGGGCTACGGGTGCAACACGTCGTCGAGATAAGCCTGTACCGGCTCGAAGAGGCCGTACGGCACATACTCCGGAATCTCGGCGAGGGAGCACCAGATCAGTTCCGCCAGTTCCTCCGTGTCGGCCACGTACGCGGTCCCGGATACGACCTCGCACGCCGTGTAGGACATATGGCGTTGAGTCTTCGGATGGACCCGGCTTCCCAGTGCCCTGACGGCTTTGACGGTGAGGCCCGTCTCCTCCTGGGTCTCCCGGACCGCCGCGTCCTCGTCCGACTCTCCGGCCTCAACCTCTCCCGCGGGGAATTGCCAGGAGAGCTGCCCCTCCTTCACCCGTCGCCGCACCATCAGAACGCGGCCTTCGCTGACGACGATCGCCGCCGCGATGCCCGGTCGTTCCTCAGCACTCGCGTGCGTCATGGGGCTTCCTCCAGAGCTGCCAGGATCGGTGGGAAGATCCTATCGGCGGGTATGAGCCGGGTGACCGCGGTTTTCGCGACCCACAGCACATCGACGTTTTCGAGGACATCGCTGTTCTTGGCCTCTCCCGCCAGGAACTCACAGAGGAAGTATTCGCATTGCACGCCGGTGACCGGGTGCAACCGGTTACCGAGATTCCGGACAACGGCGCAATGCACACCCGTTTCGTCCAGCGTCTCCCGAACGGTGGCCGTCTCCGCTCGCGCCCCTGGTTTGATGACACCGGCCGGGAATTGCCAGGTGAGGCCCGAAGCATCGTCCTCCCGTCGGCAGACCAGCAGCGTCTGGTCCGCACGGATGACGACGGCGACAGCGACGCGCAGCGGCTGGACCGCGGGGGAGCCCGCGACGGCAGCTGTGCCTTCACTCGATGCCAGCAGGGCGAAGCGTCGGCGCACCGCTGGAGAAGCTGTCTCGTAGACCTCGTCGAGGAGCTGCTGCATCTCCGCACGCGGGACGACGGCGGGATTGGTGTGCCAGGTCGCGACCGTGCGCTGAGCGATACCGAGACGTTCCGCGAAGGCTTCATTCGTCATGCGCAGCGCGGCCTGAAGCGTGCACGCGTGCTGACCGCTCCAGATCTCGACCACGTCCATCCGAGCCTCCCCCGGCTTGCTCCTGGGTTCTGCATGGTCACTGCACCGCGGGTGCACTCTCGTTGCACTGTCGGTTCGTGGCGGGCCGGCCGCGGATCCGGTTCACTCGTGGCATGGACAAAAGCCCTCCTCAGCGGTCGTGACGCGCGCCGAGAAGTCCACGGATCGGTCCAGCCCGTTGCCTGTGAACCCAGGTTTTCCCGCCTCAAATGCTAGTTCACGAGGCACAGGGGATTGGTTGCTTCCGTCAGTGGCTCGCGCGATGGCCGGATGCTTCCCCTGCCGGCCCTCAATTGGACAGGACGACAGTGATCAATCCAGATCACGGTTGTCATATCACCAGCGTGATGTGCGCTGCCGACAGCGCGCCGCGATGATCTCTCTCAATCAGCGGTGCGGTGCGCCCACGGATGTGTGGGATCACAGCGGCCAGGCAGTCACAGCAAGCGGCAGCTTCCTCACGGCGTTCGCCAACGGCACGCCCTTCCGGCGCGGGTAACCTCGGCTCGATGATGGGCTGAATGCTCGTCATATCGCACGCCTGAACGCCGAAAGGGAACTGATGGCCCAGGATCAGGAATACACGGTGGAGCGCACTCTCGTACTTCTCAAGCCCGACGCACTCGTGCGCGGTTACGCCGGAAAGATCATCGGCCGATTCGAGGACGCGGCATTGAAGATCGTCGGCGTCAAGATGAAGCAGATGGACGCCGAGTTCACCCGACGCCATTACTTCGACCTTGAGGAACGACTCGGCTCCGCCGTCTACAACATGACCGCCACGTTCATGCAGCAGGGGCCGGTGATCGCCCTCGTCCTGGAGGGGGGCGACGCGGTGGCGACCGTCCGCAAGATCGTCGGAAGCACGTACCCGAACGAGGCGCCGGCCGGGACGATCCGCGGGGACTTCTCCCACTACAGCAAGGCCGCCAGCGTGGCCTCGGGAAAGGCCGTCGCGAATCTGGTCCATGCCTCCGGCAACAAGCGGGAGGCCGAGCAGGAAGTGGAGCTGTGGTTCGAGAAGGACGAGCTTCACGACTACCGCACCCTCGCCGAGATCTTCACCTACTGAGCGGCCCGACGTCACCGAGCCGGCGTCGACGCGTTGAGCACCACCGGGGACCACCCGAGGAGAGAGGGCACCCATGACCAGCGAAACCCGCGTCGCGTCCGTAGAGGAGCTGGAAACCGGCTTCCAGAGGGAACTGGGGACCGATCGTTGGTCCGCCGCCGAGAGCGCCTACGCGCTGGCGGTTCGGCACCGTGACAACGGCGACTGGGACACCTCTCGCGAGTGGGTGAATCAATGCCTGCTCCTGCTGGAGGGCTTCCCCAGCGACACGCTGGAGGACGTTGCCACCAAACGCATGTCGGTGGGCGGGGTCCAGCTCCCGGCCTATCTGCACGACGGCGTCGTACGGGACCGATTCGGCGACGGCGCCTGAGGAAATTCTCCGTGCCGTGAGAAGACGGCGCGGTCCGCCGACCGGCGAACCGCGCCGTCCCTCGGCGGTACAGCGTCACACCACTCAATCCGCGGCGCCCGAGCCCGCTCAGTCGGTTCGGCCGGGATCAGCCATGCCCACACGCGAAAGGAAAGATTTGTGCCTGTCGAGATCGAAATGCGAGCCCGCTTCACCCGAGAAGATCACGACCAGCTCATCTCGCGTCTGGAGCGGGATGGCGAGGACCTTGGGTGTGACGACAAGCGCATCTACTTCTACGTGCTTCCCGAGCAGCTCCTGAAAGTCACCGACAACATCGCGACAGGGTCCGCCAAGATCACCCTCAAGGGCAACAAGATCGGACAGGGCGCCGCGTTCCCGGAGACGGAGATCGCCATCGCCCAGGACGACGTGGCTGCGGCCGTACGTATCTTCAACGCGCTCGGGTTCGAAAGCACGATGCATCGGGCGTACAACCAGCGGCGCAACTTCCGCTTCCGTGGGGTCGAGATCGCTGTGAAGTGGAGCGAGGCATGGGGCCACCACGCCGAGTTCGAGGTACTGCTCGGCGACGATCCGAGTCCCGCGGCGAAGAGCGAGGCCGGCGACCGCATCGCCGCCGTCGCCGACGAACTGGGGGTGACGTTGATGACCGAGGCGCAGCTCGCGGAGTTCACCGCGGCCTTCGAAGCGTCCGAGCGAGCCCGTCAGGAACAACCCGCCGGTTCCGCGCACAGCACCGCTTGACCCATTCTTCGCCTCAGACCACCGCAAGGGGTGCGACAGATGAACACGACCCCGTCGCCCGTCAGCCTGGTCGAACTGGCCGCGAGCAAGCAGCTCCCGCGTCACCAGTTCACGGACCACGCCACGGTCCGCTGGATCGAAGCGCACCGGCCTGACCTGCCCGACATCCAGCCGCCACCTATTCGGGCCGCGTCCAAGCGGCTGCTCCGCGGCTCCGCGATACCAGTGGACTGGCTCGCGGAGGCCGCACTCGCCGATTCACTGCATGGAATCCGGCACGCCATGCGGACCGCGGCCCTCGCGGCCCTCCTCGCAGAGCTGGCCGAACTCGACGACACCGACGCGGCCACACTCATCACGGCGGCTGCCGTTCACGACTGCCGCAGGATCCACGACAACGGCGACCCCGGCCACGGCGCGCGAGCCGCGATCTGGCTGACCGAGAACGCCGATGCCGTGTGGGGCCACTTCCATCTGGATGCCACCCCGCGCGCCATCGACCAGGCCGCCACGGCCGTCCGGCTCCACGACCTTCCCTACGCGTCGTTCACCGCTAATGACCTCGCTGACCACCAGCGGGCCGAATCCATCAGTGACCTCCTCAAAGCGGCCGACGCCCTCGACCGCTACCGGCTGCCCAAGCTGAAGTGGTGGCCGAACCCCGCGCGGGTACGAGTCCCCCACTTCGCGCGGCTGCGGACCATCGCCTTCGATCTTGTCGTGTGCTCCGACGCTTCGTTCCTCGCCGGCCTCTCCAGCTCGGAGGCCGTCTTCAAGGCCCTCGAACAGCGGGAGCTGATCGGCTGATGGACTTCCTCGACACCTACCACCTGTGGGCGGACGCGCACGCGTTCTTCGAAGCGCCGATCATCCCGGGCCCAGCGGGGACCGGGGACCCGCTGGCCGAGCAGACGTCGGCCTGGGACACCCGTCTGTCCCAGGAAACCCCGAACGGATCCCTCATGAGGAGCAACGCCCTCTTCGACTCCCTCAGCGGAAGCGGCAAGCTCCACCTCCTGCACGTCACCCACGCCCTGGAAGAGATCAGCAAGGACGGCATCCTCTATCCCTCCGGCGGGTGTCTGGTCGGCAGCATCTACTGCGCCCCGCTCACGGTCACCGACAACGGCTACCGGATGCACAACCTCGGCTCGTACGTGCTGAACAAGGAAGCCCCGGCCTTCCTGAAGAAGGTAGGCAAACCGGAGCGCACTCCCACTCCGCTCATCTTCGAGATATCCGTGCCGCCCCAGGCGTACCGCGGTCTGGCCGGAGTGGACTACCTGCGACTCGGCGCGATCCACCTCAACATCTACAGCCATCTCGAATACCTGCTCTCGAAGGCCGAGCGGCACCAGCTGCGCGAAACGATCGTCAGCCGTACGAAGAACTCCGCCGGATTCCTGGCCCTCGCCTCCGCCGTCGCCCACCAGGGCGCGGCCGTCTCCTCGCACTCGTTCCTGCAGCTCCTCGACGAGACGATCCCTCGCCTGCCGATCCTGGGATACATCTACTTCGAAGCCCTTGCCGAGTATCTGATGCTCCACTCCACCAGTGGCCGGACCCGGCGTGCGGCAGAGCACGGAGAGTTCAACAACTGGCTCTACAAGGAGATGCTGTTCGCGTCCTTCCCACACATGGCCGGGAAGTTCGACCTCGCCAAGTTCCGGCCCTCGCCAGGTGATCTGGACGGCCTCCTCACACAGGTCGACGCGACCGTCGACCCGGCGCACGCGCGTGAGTACCTCGTCGAGCGCATCAGCTACCTCGTCGCCGCGCGCTTATTCACCCCGGGACAGATCCCCGAGGCATGGCACCACAGGCGGTGGGAGTTCGACAGTCTCGCCGCCCAGCTCGGGCCGTTGCTGGGCCATCTGATCCATCGCGAACTCCGGACCTTCGGCCGGTACCCGGACTTCTATTTCTACTTCGACCAGCACAAAGCGCTCCAGGCGTGGAACTACTGGAACCACATGGACATCGTCGTGCCGTTCAACGGCACGATCCCCAAAGGCGAGGTCGGCATCAACCCCGCGTATCCCGACCTTGAGTACCGGGTCTGGCTCGCCGAGCAGGACGCTGCCGGCCAACTGGTCCCGACGGAGCAGTTGGAGCTGACGATCGCTCCGCGCCTCGTCGACATCAAGTACACGCTCATGCGCAACAACCAGTGGACGACGCCGACGCCCAGCGCCGCATGACCTACCGCGAGGAGAACAAGCCCATGTCCGCGCACGACACAGAGTCCTCATCCTCCGTCGACGCCCTCGCCCAGCAGATCGCGGCTCTCCTGCGGAAGCCATCGACGACCCACGGCCTCGCCCGCACGCTGCGTGCCGCGGCAAAAGAGATCAATCTGCACCGCCACCACTCGGCCAGCCAGAAGGCGTGGCCCAGCGGTCATATCGACCAGATGCCCCGCAAGGTCCAGATCGGAGGCGGCTCCCACCGCATCGATGGCTTCTTCAACATCGACGCCGTACCTCCCGCCGATCTTCTCTGGGACGTTCGGGAGGGCATTCCGCTCCACGACGGCACGGTGCGGGAACTGTTCTCCGAGCACTTCCTGGAGCACATCGACTATCCGCGCTCAGCCAAGTACTACGCCCGCGAGGCGTACCGGGTCCTTGCCCCACGCGGCCAACTGATCACCGGTGTACCGGACGCCTCCTTCGTCCTGGACCCTTATCCGATCGGTACGAGCGAGAGCACCGAGATGATCAGGAGGTGGTACGGCAACCGGGACTGTCTGGCCGACATCAACACCCACCTGGACCTGATCAACTATGTCTTCCGCGACCAGGACGACGACCCCAAGTACAACCCGCACTACTGGGCGTACGACTACGAGAAGCTCGTCCAGCTCTTCACCGAAGCTGGGTTCAAGAGGGTCGAGCGATGGGACTTCGATCCGGAGATCGCCTCCCCCAAGCGGCAGTGGGGCAGCGTCTACGTCATCGCGACCAAGTAGCTCACCGGGCTATGGCGCCAGGTCCCTTCACAAAAGGGAGACGGCACCTTGGTGGGGCCGAGCATGACCCGAAGCAGCGAACACTGACGCTCCAAGCACCTTCGGTACCGGCCGCGGCCGAAAAGGCCATCTTGGCGAAATGGCGGGGTAAATCCAGACTGCCCACCGGCCCATTCAGGAGGACGGTACCGATGCCCAAGAAGAAGGGGCGTCACACGAAGGCGGGACGCCGGCGCGAGTTTCGTCAGCGTGCGACCCTGGCCGTGGTCGGTCTTGCCGCAGCACTACTCATACTGTGGCAAGCGCCATGGGTGCTGCTGATCTGCCTCGGCGTCGGCTCGGCTGGTGTCGTGTGCTGGTTTCTGTGGAACGCTCATCAGCGTGAGCTGGCTGGCGATCGTGTCTGGCGCGAAGAAGATCGGCGCGTTGAACTGGAACGCTCGATGACCGCCATCGACGCCATGAGGTGGCAGGACTTCGAGTACTACGTGGCGGAGCTGTGTCGCCGGGACGGATGCACGGACGTCGCCGTGGTCGGTGGCACCGGCGACCTCGCCGCGGACATCATCGGCCGCATGCCCGATGGACGACGCCTGGTCGTCCAGGTGAAGCACTACGCGCCCCACCGCAAAGTACCCAGCGGCGACATGCAGAAGTTCATCGGCATGGCCTTCAAAGAGCACCACGCGGACGTCGCGCTCTTTGTCGCGACCTGCACGTTCGGTAAGGCGGCTCGCGACCTCGCGTTACGGCACAACGTCACCGCGCTCAACCGAAACTTGTTCGGCTCGTGGAACGCCGGAGCCCGGCTGGAGTCCTTGCTGCCCCTCAGCGGAACTGGCGAGGGGCTTCCACGCCGCCGCGAGCCCCGGAAGCGAGAGCAGGGCACCTCCTGAACACTGGATATGAGGCGGCGACTACCGCAGAGCAACGGTGTCTCGACCAGCTCCTCGCGCGCCACCACGAGGTCGCCTCAGAACGTACGGACAAGTGTTTACGCTGCCTGGTGACTCGAAGCCGCCCGCGCAGCTTCCGCACCCGACGCGACGCTGACTTCAAACCAGGTCGTCTTGCCAACGGGCTCCGGCGTCGTGCCCCAGACATCGGAAAGGGCCGCGACGAGGACGAGGCCGCGGCCACCTTCATCGTCGGGCCCGACGGCTTGGGGATGAGCCACGGACTGGTCAGGATCGGTGACCGCCACCCGGAGTCGCTCCCCGATCCCGCGCACATACACCGCGCACGCGGCCCCGGTGTGGATGACGGCATTCGCGATCACTTCGCCGGCCATCAGCTCGATCGCGGCCAGCGTGTCTTCGTTCACCGGCAGATCAAGGCTCTGCACGATGGCGCGAACCCGGCGACGTGCCGGCGGCACGGCTTCGATCGCAGCTGACACCTTGAACCCGTACGACCACTCATAGAGTGCGTGGGTCGGCATGGTGGAGACCTCTCGCAGGAACGGTCTGGAAAGTTCCGCGATCTCTTCATTGGACTGATCACGGGAAGCCATCGGAGAAGACCGACCGGAAAATTCTGCCGGATACTTTAAACTTCCCCGACGGCAAGCCCCACCATCTCAACTAATTCCGTTGCACACCCATCACGCCAGAGATATCTCGCCGGTAATCTCCAGGAGCCGAGAAACACCTATCGCCCGACGGTCAAGGCGCCAGCGTGTTGCTCCGCGCCAGCCAAGAGCCCAACGCCGATACGACCGAGTGCCGCCGCCACTCACTGAAAAGATGCTCCTGCTCATCGGCGGGCAGGGCCGACAACGTGGTTTCAGCGCCCTCCGGCACAAAGATCGACCACAGATCGGACCACGAACGCTCACCGGTCCCGCGCCTCGGCTCGGCCGCCACAGTGCCCGGTTTCCGCATGTCGTCGGCGAACGCGTGGAGTTCTCCTTCCGGGTCCACGTAAACAACGGCACTCGCAAACCGGCACGTCCGGGTGGCTGTCAGGTCCGCGAGATGCGTCAGCCCCCGTGGACCGAAGGCGTCCAGGGCGTGCCTGACCATAGGGCCTGGCCAGCCGTTGAACTCCTCGATGTAGAAGCCGGAGTCCTCGACAAACAGTGGTCGCCGGAAGAGCTCGAACGCCTGGCGGGCCTTATGTCGGGCGATCTCCTCGACAGACGTCGTCTGGATCTCATCCAGCTCCACGGCAACCTGTTCGATCTCGATCCCCCACGGAGCGAGATGCTCCAGCGCGGTCGCGAACTTTCCAGCGTTTCCGGTACAGAAGGCCAACTTGCTAGTAGGCATAGACGGGACAAATCCTTTCGTAAGCGTGATTCCACTGATGCCGACAGTGACGCCCTCGCCGCAAGGGCGTTTCAGCGTCTCTGAAACATGACGGACTCATTGTGGCCCCATCGAAGGCGTCCACGCGGCAACGATCCAAGGAGCGGGCCATGACGCTCACCAGAGGGTCGGTACGGCTGTGAACCGTGCCGGTTCCCTCGTGGAGCGTCACACAGCAGAGGAAAACCCGAAGTGGCTCGATTGGTTGGGCAAGGCACAGCTGAAGTCAACCGAGGGCAGGCCAGCTTGAGCACGCCACGAATTCGCTGGAAATCTCCGTGAAGAAGGCTGCTCCCCGAGACAAATCCGTACGGCCGAAGCGCGCCTTCCTGGGATTCAACCAGCGAATCTACACAAGGGCACCGAACCCTACGCTGTAAAGATATTGGGAGCCATTCCTCGACGCTGGGGTCGTCGGTCGTCCAAGGGAACATCGGCAGCAGGAACCGGGGCGGACAGGAAGCCCGCCCCAAGGGCTCGCGGTGTCCAGGGATCAAGAGAACACAACAGGATCAGGCATTGCCAGTCCAGACAACTCTGCCTGCGAAGCCGCCCCTCGCCTCAGCCTTCTGCGCTCGAAGCTCTTCCAAGTGGCGCAGCGTCATGCCCAGGTCGATGGCAAGTGCGTGAACCACTTCAAGGATGTCTGCCAGCTCCTCTGCAGCAGCCGAGTCGTCTGCGGCGAGGAACTCGCTCACTTCCTCACTAAGCTTGTGGCGCAGCCGCCTCCGGTACTCGTCCGGGCTGGCAACGTAAGCCATCGGCTCCCCACCGCCTGCGCGGATAATCTGGGGAATCAGGTCTCGTACAAGCTTGCCGTCTGCCATCGGGAATCCTCGAATGTAGTCCAGTTGGTGTGGCGCTCCTGCGCCATACCAAGCAAGTCTGCCCAGCTTTCCTCCCAGTTCCGGCCTCGGGTCTTGATCGCGTAGCAGTCGGGCACAGTTCAACCAACCGGCCGGGATGGTCGTGTCCCCCGCGGGCAGTCCACAACGTGGTCGACCTGAAGCATCGGGCGTCCTTGGCCGTCCCGTCGGCGGACTGCCCCGTGGAGCTCGGGTTCTTGCCCTCACGGTTCTCAACGATCAGACACAGCCGGTCGTACTGAGCTGCCGCGACTACCTGAAGCCGCAACTCGATGCCGGCAGCGGCAAGGTCGTCCGCCTGCGAGTGACTCCAAAGCTGCCACTCGAACGCTGCAACGCCCACGTATGGTTGTGGCCCCGCCATGCGCCGCCAAAAGCTGATGCGTAGTCCCGTGCGGTCCCTGCGGAAGGAGACTGGGCTGGCCGCCCCACGCTCGCCCGACACAGACGCTGGGAGAAAACCAACCCTGGCCGTCCCAAAACACGTCCACCACTCCTCCCTACCGACCAACGACAAGCGCCGGTTCGCCGATCCGAAGGTGTGGCATCCAGCTAGTCCGGCACAAAAAGTCAACCCGCGGCTGGTCGAGGAGAGCCTCCGGCTGTCCGCGCGCCGGGGCGGAGACGTAGCTGTGCGATGCTGGGAGAACCTGGACAACCCGTGCCGCATATGGGAACGCATCGTTGAGAACGAGCTGAGGGACAAAGCTGTGGACGACCCGGAGAAGTGCTGGCGCTCGTACCGCAAGGAGATGGACCCGGCCGCGGACGGCAGAACGTCCACAGTGCGCTGCAGCTGTCGGACGGCACGATGGTCTCGGTCGAACAAGGACGGGTGGCGTTCCACAACCCGTCGATCGAGGACTATCTCCGTTTCCACCTCGACTCTGGCCGCGCCCGCTTCCCGGAACTGCGGGAAGCCTTCGCCCACGCCACACTCCGCGACGCCGCCTCCTGCCACCAAGCCATCGGACGCTCCCGGGACGCATACGAGCCAGCCCGCGGCCAAGAGGGCGAGGCGCCTTCCTGGGTCCGCTACCTCGACGAGACGAAACTGATCGTCGACACAGGAATCGCACTCGCCAAACTGGACGAGTCAGAACGCGCCGAGCCACTGATCGCCGAGGGCCTGCGACGGGAAACAGGCGCACAACAGCGAGGCCGCGCATTCCACGCCTTCTGGCTTGCCACAGCCCAGCTCCAGCAGGGCAAGCTGGATGCCGCGTGCCACAGCGCCGGGCTCGCCCTGGACCTCAGCGCATCCCTCGACTCGCCACGGGTCGCGGGCCACGTCCACGAGTTCCACCAGCGCCTCGCCCCCCACGGCCGCGAGACGCCCGTGCTCGCCTTCGAGCAGCGCATGCGCGAGGCCCTCGGCTAACTCGCAGCGCTGGTGGCCTCGTCCAGCAGCAGGTACAGCAGTCCGACCAGGCTGCCGCTGCTGACCACCTCGCGACGGTCGATCATGCCGCGGATCTCGGAGATCGGGATCCACTCGATACGGTCCGACTCGTTCAATTCGGTTGGCGGGCCCGCATAAGCGGCAGCCTGAGCACGGAAAACGTGATGTTCCGAGTCGGTGATGCCGTTCGCCGGCTGCGCGTACACCAGAGGCTTCAGGCCCTCCACCCGCCAGCCGGTCTCCTCCTCCACCTCACGGGCCGCCGCCTGCTCCGGCGTCTCGTCGGCCTCGATCAGGCCCATCGGCAGTTCCCAGCCCCACGTGTCCGTGATGAACCGGTGGCGCCACATCATCAGCACCCGCTTCTGCTCATCCACCACCGCAGCGACCGCGAGATGCCGCATCCGCACCACATGGTGCTCCCAGCGCCGGCCATCCGGCTGCTGAACATCCACGAGCCAGAGGTTGACCCACGGGTTGCTGTAAATCTGACGCTCGCCATGAACCGTCCACCGCATGAGCCAACTCCTTTTCGCCGCCGTGCAGCTCCAAGAATGTCACTTGGACGAGAAGTCGTCTGCACTGTCGATGACTTCCGGCCGGTACTCTCGAGATCCGTTCGAAGCCGCCTTGGCCCGGAGTCCGCGTTGAGCCCGCGTTCCTCGGTGTGGGCCGGCCGACTTATGGTGCTATCGGCGATGGCGACGGTCACTTCGCCGATGCGGGGCGCGGTGGCTGCTGCGGGTGTGGTGGTTCGACTGGCATTTCCGCTCCGGGCCTCACGCCGAGCCCGCTCCTCAGCAGTCAGTCCACCGCCGTCGGGGATACCTCATCCCCCGGGGTACCCCACCGAGGATGCTGTCCCCTCAGCGTTCTTTGAGGAGACAGCATCCCTCTATTTGGACTCATCTACCTTGAAGCGGATTTCATTCGCTGCCGAAGCCATCCCCCGCGAGGTTCTGGCAGTGAACTCTGTCTGTGCTCCGTTCCGGAGCATCGCTCTCGGCGAGTGTAGAGCACCCGTTATAGACAGATGCCCCCCTCTTCTTTGAACTTGGCTTGATATCCGTTCCGATCAGACGATGCAGTTAGACTTAGTCCGGCCAATGCAGCGCCAGCAGCAAGGCACTGAACGAATTGATTCCCACCGCTTGCCGTGCCAACCGCAGGCTGCATGAAAGCCGCACCCAGTGCCCCACCCGCAAAGATTGATAGTGGAAGCCCCACGCGCGTGCAGGAATGCAGCGAGGAGGACTCAGCAGACTCCGAGACGCCATCATTTTCGCGGTCATCCTTTTCCAATTGGTCCTCGACACGGTCAAGGAGTGCTTCCCAGGTGACGGAGTCAATCCCGCCATGTAGTTGCCGGGCAGCCTCTCGGCTGTCCTCCGCCACACGGCGGAGTAGTTCGAAGGTGTCGTACATCCGGTATGCCCCTCCCGGTGGGTGTGCGTGTGGTGGTTCGTGTTGACGCTTATTGGTTGCCATCCTTTAAGCGCTGTTCCTTGTCGTTGTACGGGTCGCTAGGACCCAACCTGGGCTCACGGGAGGCGGCTTGCTGGCCCCCTCCCGTGAGCCCGAGTAACGGCACTAGCTCGTCACGTCGCCAAGCACCTCGTCATGGATCGTGTCCTTGTAGAGCTCCAGCGCCTCGCGCACCTTCTTGTAGCGACGGGCCACCGTGTGCCGGTCGATGTCGAGGTAGTTGGCGATCTCGCTCTGATTGAGCCCCTCGACAATCGCGAGGCGGCCGACCTGACACAGCTTCTCGGGAAGCACGCCCGCAAGGAACTTGTCGATGGACCGGAGCCGATCGGCGCTGACGTGCGCACCCTCGTCGGGCGCAATCGAGATCTCGGGGAAGTCATCCACCGGGAACGAGAGGTCTCGGTCGTTGCTCCTCGCCGCATCAGCGATGACGTCTCGCATCACTTTGCGAGCGAAAGCACGCCCGCCGTCCTGTCGGTCCAGGACAAAGTCCGGTTTCGACCACGCGCGCACCAACTGGACTGCGCAGGTCTGCACCAAGTCCTCCATCAGGTATTCCATGCGCACCTGGCGCACCATCCCCTCAAGGAAGGGCTTCAAGCGCTGCAGTTCCTCAACCTGCTCCTCCGTCAGCCGACGGCGGCGCTTGGCCTCCGGTGAGATACGCGCCCCGGGAACCAGGTGCTGCGGCGTACTCGGTAGGTCGTGCGGGTCCGTCGGCCCTCGAACATCGGGGGCGTTGCGCATCTGGGACCAGTCCTTCCCGTAACTCGACTAACTCGGCACTGAGACGCCGTAGTTCGCGTCTCCCACCCAGCCATGCCGTGAAGGCGGGCCAGTGTGGTGCATTTGAAGCCTGTGACTTCGGGTGACCCCATGGGCTGAGCCTCGCCCAAGTGCTCGACGAGGCTCAGGAAGAGCAGAAGGCCCATGTGGCCCTTGGTGGGGTGCTCATCCGAGGATCTGATGGACGAACATCGCGACTCCGATCCCCACCAGGAGCGCAACCCCGAGCAGCGGGCTAAGAAAAGCCACATAGGTGACCAGGCCCGCGATGATCAAGATCAGCAGAACGCGGTCGAGCTTCTGGACAGGGTCCATGCGACGTACTCCCAAGGCGACGACCGACGGTGGTCGGTGCTGATGTGGTCGGCTGGCTGCCGGTTCACCAAAAGAGGCCGCCTACACGGTGCCCGAGGGGGCGCCGCTCGTGGTGGTAATCCTCACCCTGCGCGCTGCACCCGCTGCACCGTGCGAGACAGTTTCGATAGCCGGTGGGCTGCTTGTCGTCCTGTGTACCGGAATGACACCAGCCAACCAGCCAACCAGACGGCGCTGACAGCGCTGCACGGGTCCGGTTAGATGCCGTCCTTGACCACCAAGGCAGCCTGGTGCGAGCCAGATCTCGTCTGCGCCGCCTACGCCGCCTCAGCCGTATCCGCGATCTGCAGCAGCCGGGCCAGTTCCTGCCGCCCGCGTCTAATCAAATTGACCGCCGCAGTCGGGTCCCTGTCCGGCGGCAGCGGGGTATCGGTGAGGAGATCCGTAAGGGTGTAGCTGCCGAGCAGCCACCGCTGCAGTGCGCGCCAGTCGGTGCCCCGGTCGAAGGACAGGTCCTCGGCCCACGGCATTGCCTCGTATCGGGTGCCATCGGTGCCGTTTGCGTGGAGTAGCCCGGAGCGGCGCACCAGACACGGGAAGCAGACGCCGCAGTTGGCTATCGGAGGGCCGCCGCTGCGGCGGGTGGGCGGCTTGCCGCAGCTCAGGGTGGATTCCAAGTCGGACGAGGTAAGGCCCGCGACACGTGCAGCCTTGCACACCTCGCCTTTCGTCAGCTCTGCCAAGGGGTTGACCACCCGTACCGCGCTTCCGGTATCACCCACGACGGTTACCAAGGCGTTCAGACGGCCCAGTGTCCACGGGTGCACGGAACGGGTGGAGCAGGCCGCCGAACGCGCGGGCGTCAAGGGCGGGTTGAGGGCGAGCTGGCCGTTCCCGGGGATGTGCACGGTCGCCACTCCGTGCGCTGTAGCGGCGCGGATCGCGCCGGCCGCGTAGAGCAGACCGCGGGTGCGGGAGGAGGTTTCAAGCCGCAGGCCGGAGCCGTCGCCCGCCGGGGTCTGGCTCATTGGTAGCAGCATCACCGGCCGTGGTCCTTCCAACCGCTCGACGGCCCCGTACACCCGCTGCTGGAGACGAAGCAGGCCGATCTCGCGGAACATCACGAGCAGCAGCGGTCGGGAGTCGTCGGCGCGCGAACGGGTGGCGGCCCAGCTGAGGAAATCCAGTCCACCGGAGAACAGCGCTACTTCCGAGGCACGCGGTTCGTCGGGGGAGAGCATCGCCTCCTCGACGTAGTGACCGGTGAGAGGCCGGAAGTCCACATTCCATAGGTCCCCGGTGAGGATCTGGAGGAGTGCGGTGAGGTGGGTACAGGCGGCTGCGCTCTGCCATCTCTCGTGTTCCGTGACGGGCACGGCCAGGCTGATGCGGCGGGTCCACCGGTCCCGTTCGGCGGTCCGGCGTACGTACTTGTCGGCGATGAACGCGGCCCTGGCGACGCGGAACAGGTCCTCGGCCCAGTCGGAGACCGGACCGGGGAGATGGTGCCGGCCAGTAATGCGGCGCTCCTTTTCTTGGAAGGCTTCCGCGCCGATCTCCGTCCAGCGGGCATCGCGAGGCCGATCCCCGCGGTGGCCGCGCCACCACAGGAAATGGTCGGAATCGGTCATGCCGCGGCTCCTTCTCCACCGGTGATCTCCTCGGTGATCAGGCCCAGTACCTTGCCGACCGCCCGAGGTACCAGCAACTCGGCGATCTTGAGCAGCGCGGCCGACGGATCCTGCACATCGCCCACCACCGACTGCGCGGTGTCCGCGGCCTGTTCGAGATGCGTAGCTTCGGCGGACTCCTCACAGGGATTCGGGACCAGGTCCACCACCTTCTCCGCGACCCAGTCCGCGATCCTGCCTTCCGGATCGGTCGCGATGAGCACCGGCACTGTCAGTTTGACGTGCTCAGCAACAACGGACCGGAGGAACTCCCCCACGATGTCGGCGAAGAAGACCTGGTAGAGATCACAGAGGATGTCCCAGGTGAATCCGCCGCGCGTGCCACCCGCCTCGATGGCGTTGTCCGGCCCGAGATGCCTGTCCCAAACATCGCGGACCGCCGTGGCCACAGCCCTGCGCACCGCGGCGTCGGCGAGTGTGCCACCGTCTCCGCCGAGCTCCGAGACGAGGCGCGCGACGAGCGCGTCCTCCGACTCCGCGCCCTCTGCGGCCAGCGAGCCCAGGATGCCAGCGAGCCGTTCACCGGCCGCACAGGCCGTGTCGTACAACCCGAAAGCCGATCGATCGGCACGGAGCGTCTCGTGCAGGGCGCGTAGATGGTCCGCGGCTATCTCCTCCAGCCGCTGATCCGCATTGCGCGAGTCCTTTCGCCAGCGCGCCAGCCGCCTCGCAGCGGAGCTCCACTGGTCGCCGTTCGGCCCCTTCCACCGCGTGGATGTCCCCACAGCGCCCCCAACCCGACGGTGTCCCGACCCGCTCTCCCAGCCATGGCATCAGACCAGACGATCCGCAGGTAGAGCGGGACTCGGCCAGGGCGGCACGGAGCGGCCCGTCGGCCAACCGGCCCGGGATATAACTTTCTGTGACACATACACCTGGTAGCGTGACGAGCCGTAGCGCTGGGTCACAGACATCGCGCAAGCCACCGGTTCAGGGCCCGTCCACTGGCTGGCAAGATTGGTCCTTGCACCGTGTGAGCGTGGTTCGTGCCTGCCGCGGAGCGTTAAGTCAGCTGCGCATGGCTCAGCGGAAGGTCGAACTGCTCGCCGCAGGGCCTCGGTGGACACGGCGGGAAGGCCGGACTCAGCGGCCGCTGGCTGAGGTCCCACTGGGAGCCATTTGGGAGCCGATCCGCTCCCCAAGTTCCTCCGAGACCACCCGACACCACCCCGCCCCAACGCCCTGACCAGGCAAAACAGCAAACCGGCCGGTGTCGATCCCGACCGACCCTCGTTCGGGACGAAGAGGTCGTGGGTTCAAATCCCGCCACCCCGACAGTCGAAACACCAGGTCAAGGGCCTGATCCGCATCGCGGGTCGGGCCCCTGAGTGGTTCCCGGGGGCGTCCTGAGCCGTTCGAGCTGAGGCCCCCGGCGGCGCGCCCCGCGTACCTCTTGTTGGACGGCGTCGGCGGCTTCGGCCCCGTCAGGCCGTCCGTCGGGTTGCACGTGCAGACTCGCGTCGGGCCGGCGTCGGCGTCGGCGTCGGGCTGTGCCATATGCGCCGGGTGCCGTCGTGGAGGTGGATGGTGCGGGTGGCTAGGCGGGTGAGGGCCGGGCGGTGGGTGGTCATGATCGCTGTGCGGCTCTCGACCAGGCGGCCGAGCGCGCGGACGACGAGTTCTTCGGCGGCGTTGTCCAGTCCCGTGGTGGGTTCGTCGAGCAGTACAACGGGGGCGTCGGCAAGCAGGGCGCGGGCGATGCCGACGCGTTGGCGCTGGCCGCCGGAGAGTCCGGCGCCCCGGTCCGCGAGCCGGGTGCCCAGGCCGTCGGGCAGGCGTTCGGTGAACTCGGTGACCAGGGCTGCCTCCGCCGCCCGGGCGACCTCGTGCGGCCCGGCGTCGGGTCGGGCGTAGCGGATGTTGTCGGCGATGGTGCCGGAGAACAGGAACGTGTCCTGCAGCACGACTGCGATCTGGCGGTGCAGCCAGATGGCGGGGATGTCGGTGAGGGGAAGCCCGTCGAGGAGCAGGTGGCCGCGGGTGGGCGGGTAGAGCCCGGCGATGAGGGAGAGCACGGTGGATTTGCCGGAGCCGTTCGGTCCGAGCAGCGCGATGTGTTCGCCGGGGTGGACGGTGAGGTCGAAGTGGTTCAGGACGGGACCGCGGCCGTAGTCGAGGGTGATGTCGTGCAGGTCGATGCGGCCGGTGGCGCGGTCGGGCAGGCGCCGACGCGATGTCGGGGGCGGCGGTGGCTGGTCGAGGATGGCGGCGACGCGTTCCGCTGAGGCCGCGCCCTGGGGGAAGGTGATCGAAAGGCGGGACATCGATCGCATGGGCTTGATCATGTCTTTGAGGTAGCTGGTCACCACGACCAGCAGACCGACGGTCCACCAGTGGTTCACGACACCGAGGCCGCCCGTCCACAGCAGTGCCGCGGTGGCCACCGCGGCGGCGGCTTCGAGCAGTGGAGTGAATCGGGCCCGCAGTTCGACGCTGCGCAGGCCGGCGTCGAGGGTGCTGCTGTTGCTGCTGGCGAAATGCGCGTCGTGCAGATCCTGGCGGCCGAAGGCGTGAATGGTACGGATGCCTTGAAGTGATTCGGTGACGAACGCGGCGAGGTGTCCTTCGGCGGCGCGCTGCCGCCGTTCCGTCTGGCGGGTCAACCGGGTGTAGCGGGCTGCCGTGATGAGTATCAGCGGGGCGCCCCCGATCGCGATCAACCCCAGGCGCCAGTCGACGGAGAGGATGACGATGGCGTAACCGGTGAGGGCCAGCAGTCCGGGCAGAAGTGTGGAGAACAGGTCGACCAGAGCGTCCTGGATCCGGCTGGTGTCGATCGCGACACGGCTCGTCAGTTCCCCGGCGGCCTGCCGGTCGTGGTAGCTCATGGGTAGCCGTTGCATGTGGGCGAAGACGTCCGTGCGGATCTCCGCGGTGATGCGCTCTCCGGCGCTGTTCATCACACGGTCACCGAGGTAGTCGAACGCCCCCGAGGCGAGAGTGATCAGCAGCAGTGCGACGGCGGCCACGCTGAGCATGGCCAGCGGGGAATCGCCCACGATGCCCGTGAGCCAGACCAGTGGGCCGCTGGTCCGGCCCTTGAGTACGTTGTCGATGACCAGCGCCAGCGGCCAGGGTGCCGCCAGGTCGGCGATCAGCTCTCCGATGCGCAGCAGCACGCCGAGCACGAGCGTGCCCAGGTGCGGGCGGCCATAGGAACGGAATCGCCATAGGTGTCGCAGCATTCCCGCGTCGTCACGCCGGTCCTTCGTCCCCGCATCGTCACGGCAGCCCTCCATCCCCGTATCGACACAGCGGCCCTTCGTCCCCGCGTCGTCACAGCGGCCCTTCATCCCCGTATCGACACGGCAGCCCTCCATCCCCGTATCGACACAGCGGCCCTTCGTCCCCGCGTCGTCACAGCGGCCCTTCATCCCCGCATCGTCACAACGGCCCCTCATTCCCGTATCCGCACTGCGGCCCCTCATCTGCCCACCTCCCCGCTCAGGTCCGCGCGGGCGGCCTCCTTGAGGGCCGCGTTGCTCGCGCCCGGGCGTATGCCGTGCTCGGCCATGGCGGTCAGCACCACCGGCGCGAGTCCGGGGTCGGCACGCGTGATCGCGGACAGCAGCCGTGAGAATTGGCCGCGCTCGTTCAAGGCGTCCTTGGTCGGCTCGGTCACCCCGGCGGTATCGGCCCCGGCCGACTCCATGCCGCGCAGCAGCGCCGTATCGAAGCGCGCCGCGTCGGCACCCGTGGCGACGACCCGCTCACGGGCGGACCAGCATGCCGATGCCCACACGGTGCCGTCGGCGTGCGGGTCCTGGTCCGGCCCGCCCCAGAAGTGCGCCATCGTCCACCGGGGTTGCAGTTTGCGGCGCCGCGGGTCCCACTCGGCGATGGCACCGCGGTGCCAGCCGTAGATGTCCGGGGTGCCCAGCAGGATGGCCGTGAGGAAATCGGCTGTGCCCTCGTCCAGGGCGATTTTCCGGTTGGACTGCTGGGCCGGAGGACGCAGCCGGTTGAGCCGGAAGTCCGCGGTGTGCCGGCACAGATGATGACCGACCTCGTGACAGATGATCGCGACGTTGTGTGAGGGGGCGTGGAAATACCGGCTGCCGTCCGGTGTTGGGACGAATCCGGCGCCGCCCCCGAGATGAACCTCGCCCGCACAGCTCAGAGCGGCGGGCTCGTCCGTGAGTGACGGCCTGGGGAGCCGGTAATGCCCTCCGTGCCAGCGGCGGGGCTGGTTGTGCATCCCGATTCTGACCACCAGGTGAGGGAGAGGGTGGCCGAGCAGGGCTGAAGCGAACCGCAGGGCACGCTGGACGTGGAAGGCCGTGTTGGTCACGCCGAATGCTCGGGCCTGCCGGTCCGCGGCGGCGTCAGCCAGGGGGCCGCCACCGCCGGCGGGGTCGAACATCAGCGTGGAGCCGTCGAACAGCAGCCCGCCGCGCTCGTCACGGATCGTGGCCTCGGGCAGCACCAGTTCGGCCGGCCGCAGCTCAAGGACGTCCAGGGCGGCTTCGCGCAACTGCCCGGGCCGGGAACGCCCGTCAGGTATGTAGACGATCGCCGGGATCACGGGGCATCATCCCCAGGCAGCAGCAGCGTCGGCGAAGGGTTCCGTCGTGGCGACGGGCTGCCGGTCCGGTGCGCGCACCAGGTCCACAGCCGCGCCGTTCGCCAACTGTGGCGGGGACACGACCGGCAGGCCCGTGGCCGCGCGTGCTTCCTGGGAGGCAAGGGGGCTGGCGGTGACGAGGCCGCTCACCACGCGGACCGGAACGCCCATTCCCCGCAGGATCGTCACCCCGGCCACCGCGTCCAGCGCGTTGGCCGCCGCCAGTACGACACTGTCGGCGAATCCGGGCAGGCACTCGGCCAGCGCCCGTGTCTCGGACTGCAGCAGCCCGTCGGCTATCTCCAGGACGACCGCGTCCGCACCGTCGTCGACCAGGGCATCGCGAATGGCGACCATCGTGGTCCGCAGCCGCTCGACCGGATAGCCGAATGTGGAGGACATGCCGAAGTCGAGGAATTCGGCTACCGCGCGGGCGCCCGCGTCGATGTACGTCCAGCGGTCCTTGCCGCTGCCGGAACCGGTGACCTTGCCCGCACCGGCAGCCAGTCCGGCTCGCGTCCAGCCGCACACCATGGCCGATGCCGTTGTGGTCTTGCCCGCGTTCATCGACGAGCCGAGTACGACCAGAGTGCCCCACTCCGGCGCCGTGTGCGGCGACGGCGTCCGCGCGTAGTGTTCCAGCGACAGCGGCATCCCGGACCGGTCGTTCAGCGTGCCGATCACCTTCAACTCGGTCGGCGGCAGCCGTCGCGTATGCGCCGAGGCGACCGTTCCCACAAGGCCGCCCGCCGTGAGCAGATGAACGTTGGGTCCGGTCGGCAGGTAGCCCTCGTAGAAGTCCGTGGCATACCGGTTGCCGTACGCACCCACCACGATGTCGCCCGAGTAGAGACGGACGCGCCGACCATGGACATCCTCCAGATGGTCGAGCTCGCCCAGGTGGGCCACGGTGGCTACCACAAGATCCCCGAGCTGCGGTTCGCGCACCGATCCACCGGGCGCGGTCGCGTCCCGGTCGTGGATACGGCGCGTCACATAGCCCCACTTGGCCCCGGCAAAGTCTCTCATCACAGATCCCTCACGGTGCGGTTCGGGCCCGTGCCGGCGCCCGAACTAGTGGTCGTCCATTCGATCGCTCCCACCCATGTTCCGTGCTCCCGCGATCGATCGCATTGTGGTGGTCGGTCCTGGCGGTGGCCGGTGAGGCGAAGATCCAGGGCCGGGGCGGGAGTCGGCAGGTCCCAAAATTCTTGGCGGGTACGGTGATCGAGGTGCTGCCGCGGGCCTACCGGGGAGAGCTACGAGTTCGAGCAGACTCCGGCCGGGACTCAATTCGTGTACGACACACCGATGCAGGCCCGTGTATGGCACACCCAGGCGTTCTTGAACGGATCGGCGCTCCTGAAGGCCATGCACACCGTGGGTTCACATCCCGTCACCCCGACGGCCGAAACATCGGGTCAGGGCCGGTCTTCCGATCCAATCCGATCCGATCCGATCGACCGTTCGGGAAGGCCGGCGGCCCTCAAGCGTTCCCGGAGTGGCTTCGGGAGGGTTGGGGCGAGCGGTCTTCGGTGAGGAGGAGGGTGGCGACCGCGTCGGAAGTCAACCGGTCGCCGACCCGGCGGACCTGACCGGCGCCCCTGATGCCGGCCCCCGCGCCGGTCCCGGCACCGCTCCCCTGGCGGCCAGGGCGGTGGCCGTAACGTCCCGCGTTGGTACGGCTGGACGGTTGCGGACGCCGGACAGGTCGTGCGCGGTCACGCTGTTGCGGTCGTGGACGCTGCGGCCGAGGGCGAACTGCGGCCAGATCCCGGCGGCCTGGCGGCGGCTGCGTTCGCTCCACTCCCTGGCCGGCCCGCTCCTGGTTTTGTAGTAGTTCAGCGCATAACCGCCGGAATGGACCCTCAGCAGGCAGAACCCGCCGGGATACTCCTTCACCGCGCTGACCTCCTGCAGTGTCACGCCGGGCGCCCGCGGGACGATGGTCCGCTTGTTGCGGTGGGTGTGGCCCGCGTGGTGCAGGAAGACGCCGGGCGCCGAGGCGTAACCGTCCAGGATCGACCGGGCCTGGCGTCTGTTCAGGCGCTGGCCGCTGGTCACCGGGAACGGCGAGTGCGGTACGGCCAGCGGATGGTGCCCGAACACCACCGTGGGCTGGTCCTTGTGCTGCCTCAGGCCGGCCCGGAACCAGGACAGTTGTTCTCCCGAGAGCCCACCGGCATCGCCGCCGTTACCCGGCTTGTCGTAGGTGTCCAGGCCGACGACGCGCAGACCGTGCAGGTCGCGGGAGAAGTACGTGGGCCCGTCGCCCTCGAAGAAGCCGTCGCGGAAGGAGTCGTACGCCTTGGGGCGGTCGTGGTTTCCGCGGGCGACGAAGTAGTCCTGGCCGTAGTTGCCGAAGCCGTCGAGGATCTCCTTCGCCCTGCGCAGGTCCGCCGCCCCGCCCTCGGCGGAGATGTCCCCCGCGGCCAGCAGATAGTCCGCCCCGCACCGAGCCGCGTCCTCCACCAGGGCCCGGCTCATCACCTCCGGGTACGGCGCGAGCCCCGGGCGCTGCGCGAGGCCGCGCAGCAGCGGGATGCCGGCGATCCGCCCGGCGGTGGTCTCCCCGAGGTGGAGGTCGTTGCACAGCGCGATCGAGAACAGGTAACGCCCGGGCGGCGGCTGGGGCGTGGTGAAGGAGTACGGTCCCGCTGAGCCGAGCCCGTACGAAGAGGTGCCCACCGCGTTGCCCGAGACGAGGTGCAGAGGGGTGGGCGTGGCCGCCCTGCCCCGGGAGCGCGCACGGTAGTAATACGTCTGGCCCGGCTCAAGGCCGGTCAGTTCCACATAGTGGTACGCGCTGGGGCCGTCCCCCACCGCAATGCGGTCCAGCCGGGCGGGATGCGTACCGTAGACGACCTCGCCCTCGGTGACGGCGGGAAGCATACGGCCGAGGCCGTCGTCAGTCCCGGGGACACCGGTGTACCAGGTGACAACGGCCCGGTCTTCGGTCAGCGTGACCAACTCAAGGTTGACGGCCGACACCGCGTCGCGGCCGCGGGAACGGCCGCACCTGGTATCGCGGCGGGAGTCGAGGGCGGCCACGCGCGAGGCGGAGGCGATGACCGCGGCCCAGTGGAGGAGTTCCTGCCGGGTGGAGCGACAGCAGCGCATGTGGGGGCAGTGCCCGCGGGCCATGAACGCCCGAGAAGCTTCCGTGGGCACCATCACATATGCGAAGTGACATCTCCCTCCGCCCACCGCCCGCCCGCCACTTGTCGCCGGTACGACGCCGAGACGTCCGAGCCCCGCGGTTGCCGGCATCGGCCGTGCGGGTGCGGCTTTCGGTCTGTCGGTTGGTTGTCGGCGGGGTGTCGGTGGGGGCTGGGAGCGTGTGTGCGCGGGGGCGGGGGCAGGGGCGTACGCGTCGTTTGGCGTCGGAGCCCTCCGCCGCTCCCGCCTTGGCGAGCCCAAACCAAGGAGCCCCAAACGTCCGTGGCCGCTCTCGGGCTGGACCGGCTCGATGCCGTCGTCCACAACGCCGGTGTCGCGCTGGACCATCCGCCGCGTCACGAGACCACGGACGGCCACGAGCTGATGTTCGCGACCAACCACCTCGGGCACTTCGCCCTGACCGGATGGCTGGCCCCTCTGCTCGCCGCTGCACCGGCGGGCAGAATCGTCACCACCGGCAGCGTTGCGGCCAAGACCGCGGCTCGTCTCCGGACCGCGAGCCGCGCTCTGACCGGCATCGATCCGACCGGTGCCGACGTGCCCCGTGTCGACTGGTTCGGATTCCTCAAAATGCCCCCGGCGGTCGCTAAGTTTGCCGTAACCGAAATGGTTCCCTTCGAAATCCCAAAGGGAAATCTCGGAAAGCTCGGAAATCTCAAAGGATTGGCGCGATGGGACAACTCGACAGCAAAGTGGCTCTCGTGACCGGCGGAACGACCGGGATCGGCCGTGGGATCGCGGAGCGGCTGGCCGCCGAGGGGGCGACGGTATACGTGACCGGGCGGCGGAAGTCCGAGCTGGACGAGGCCGTGGAGATCATCAACGGGCGGGCGACCGGTGAGCGGGCCATCGGTGTGCAGAGCGATGTGTCGAATCTGGTCGACCTCGACCAGTTGTACGAAATGATCGGGACCCGCAGCGGACGGCTGGACGTCCTTGTCGCCAACGCCGGCGGCGGCACCTTCGCGCGGCTCGGGGAGATCACCGAGGAGCACTACGACCGTACCTTCGACGTCAACGTCAAAGGGCTCCTCTTCACCACCCAGAAGGCACTCCCGCTGCTCCCCGACGGCGCCTCGATCATCGTCCTCTCCTCGATCAACGCCTCACTCGGCCTTGAGAACCTGAGCGTCTACAGCGCCACCAAGGCCGCCATCCGCAACCTCGCCCGCACCTGGGCCGCCGAACTCGCCGGGCGCGGCATCCGCGTCAACGCCATCAGCCCCGGCCCCATCGACACACCCGGGATCCTCAGGATGGCCGGTGGCGATCCGCAGGCCGAGAAGGATTTCAAGGACAGCATTACGGCGCGGATTCCGCTCGGCCGGATGGGCCGGACGGACGAGGTGGCCGCCGCGGCCCTGTTCCTCGCCTCCGACGAGAGTTCGTTCACCACCGGAGCCGAACTGTTCGTCGACGGCGGCTTCGCACAGGTCTGACGGCGGCTTCGCGCAGGTCCGACCGCAGCACAGGGTTGATCGAGACGCAGGGCTGATCGAGGCGCGGGGCTGATCGCGCCATCACCGGGCTTCCGTGTCGTCACGGGGCTAGCCCCGTCACACCCTTGGCGCGAGCAGGTCCAGCGCCTCGTCCCAGCGGAAGCCCTCCGCGGCGTCGGCGCCGCCGTCGGGCTCGTGTGGGGTGTGCGTACCGATCAGGACGTTCATCTCGCGCAGCCGGTCCAGGCTCTGCCGGTACGCCGGGTGGGCGGCCTGGGCCGCGTTCAGAAAGGGCAGTACGGCGGTGGGGATGCCCATTCCGTACGCCTCGCACAGGATGCCGACGGCCAGGGTGTCGGAGATGCCCGCCGCCCACTTGTTGATCGTGTTGAACGTCGCCGGGGCCACCGCTATCGCGTCCGGCGGCGGGAGGGGGCGCGGCTCGCCCGGGGTGCGCCAGGCCGAGCGGATCGGATAACCGGTTCGGGCGATGATCGCATCGGTGTCGATGAACCTCAGGGCATGCGGTGTGGCGATCACGCCCACATCCCAGTGCCGCTCCTGAGCCGCGGCGATCAGGGTGGTGACGTCCGCGGCGATCCCGGCCGCGCAGACGACGACATACAGAAACGGGTTCTTGCGCTCATCACCTGGCCGGTCAGTCGGCTGATCCGACTGACCGTCAATCGGCTGATCCTGGAACTGATCCGTCATTGCCCACTCCCCGTCATTGCCCGCTCCCCGTCACTGCCCGCTCCCCCCGCGGAGTCGCGGCCCCCTGGAGTCGCGGCCCCCTCGACCGCGAGGATGTCGCCCGGCCGGAGCCGCTCGTACAGCCACTCGGCGTCGGACGAGCGCAGACCGATCCAGCCGTGGGTGGTGTCCTGCCGGCCGACCGCGCTCTCGTTGTAGGTCATGGCGACGATGTAATTCGTACGGTTGTCGGGGGTGCGCAGTTCGATGACCCACGGCAGCCTGACCTCGTACTCGCCCCCCAGGACCGCGCCCGCGCCCATGCCCTCGGTGGGCATGAGCTTGGTGGGGTACTTGGCGGTGACGGTCATCCGGCCGGTGGGCGTGGGGGCCTTGAGCGCGCCCGAGGAGATGGGCAGTTCGCGGCCCTCGACGGTCAGCAGCCGACGCGAGAGATCGGCCGTGCCCGCGGGGGGTGCCGGAGCGCTGTGGCTCGCCGCCGGGGTGGTTGTCCGCCCGGCGGTGCCGCCCTGACCGACACCGAGGCCGACAGTCAGGGCCACGACAACGGCTCCGGCGGCGACAGCTCCACCCGCCAGTGCCGCGCCGCGTCTCCGGCCGCGTCGTACGGCCGCACGGCGCCTGATCTCCGCACCCGGAAGGCGTGGCGGACTCTCGTGCGACTGGGCCAGTTCGCGCAGCGCGTCGGTGAGTTGGGCACGGGAGCGCGCGTCGGCTCCCGCTCCCGCTCCGGTTTCCGCTCCCGCGCTGCGGGCGGTGAGACCGGCGGGGCCGGTGAGGCGGGTGCGGTCGGTGAGGCGGGTGCGGTCAGTGGGATCAGTCAGGTCGGCGGGGTCGGTGAGGTCATCGGACACGGCCGTCCTCCTTCTCACCCTGCTCATCGGCGTCGCCCACGGAGAGATGCCGGGCGAGCGCCGCCCGGCCGCGCGCCAGACGGGCCTTGACGGTTCCGACAGGGGCGCCGGTTTCGGAGGCTACCTGCTCCACGCTCAGGTCGCACAGATGGTGCAGGACGACCGCCGTCCGCTGGGCCTCAGGCAACTGCCGCAGCGCCGCGACCAGTGCCGTGCGCTCGGGGTCCGGGCCGGGGGTGTGTTCGGGCGCGTGGGTACGGCGTACCAGCTCCAGCCAGCGGCGCGTCCGGCGCCACCGGCTCACCGCGAGCCGCATGGCCACCGTACGGATCCAGGCCTCGGGAGCCTCGTCGGCCAGGAAGCTCTGCCGCCGGTCCCAGGCCCGTACGAATGCCTCCTGGACGACATCCTGCGCTTCGCCGTGGTCCCCGGTCAGGGCGTACAACTGGCCCGTCAGCCGAGGGAACGCGGACGCGTAGAAGGCGTCGAACTCGTCCTCGGTCATGCCCCCGTCGGCCCCCTCCCCGTACCGACCGCACCGAACTTCTTGGTTTCTTGTGCAACCCGTTCGGCTCCGTGGTGCGTACAGGTCGCGTACATCGAAACACAAGAGGGGGAATCACATGATCTCGGGAGTCAGGACCGGTCGTCCGGCCCGTAGCGCAGGTCGTCCGGCCCGTGTCCGGAGCGCGGCGGCCGTCTGCGCGGCAGCAGCCGCAGTCACGCTCGCGCTCGCGGGCTGTTCGGCCCAGGCGGGCACGAGCGGTACGGGCGGCACGGACGGTACGAGCAGCACGGACGGTACGAGCGGCAGCGCCAGTGGCACAAACGGGAAAGCCGGTCAGAAGCAGCCCGCCGCCGCGGACCCCGCCGCCCGGCGCGCGAACACCCAGGCTCAGCCCACGCCTTCAGCGACGCCCTCAGCGACTCCGGAGCCCGCGGCGCTCAAGAACGTACGGATCAATGTCACCGACGGACAGACCGTGGGCGTCGGCATGCCCATATCGCTCACATTCGACCATCCGGTCCCGGCCGCCGAACGGGCGGCCGTGGAGCGGCTGTTGACGGTCTCGACCTCGACGGGCGTCACCGGCTCCTGGAGCTGGATCAAGGACCGCAATCTGCTGGACGGACAGCGGATCGACTACCGGCCGCGGCAGTTCTGGGCACCTGGCACGAAAGTGACGGTACGGGCCGGCTCCGGTGTCACCCGTAACTTCGCGGTTGGCCGCTCGTTGGTCGCCACCGTCGATGTACGCACCCACACGATGACCGTCGTCAAGGACGGCACCACCCGGCAGGTCCCGATCACCGCGGGCGCCCCGGGCATGGACACCTGGAACGGCACCATGGTCGTCTCCGACAAGCAGCGCCGGGTGCTGATGGACTCCCGCACGGTCGGCTACGGGGACGCGTACAAGGGCTACTACTCGTACGCCGTCCACCTCACCACCTCCGGCACCTATCTGCACCAGAACCCCAAGGCGGACACCTACGCGGGCCGGCAAAACGTCACGCACGGCTGTGTCGGCCTCGCGACGGACGGCACGGCCAGGCGCTTCTACGAGGAGGTCATCCCGGGGGACGTGGTACGGGTGACCGGTTCGACGGAGACGGTGGCGGCGGGCAACGGTTACGGGGACTGGAACCTCGATTGGGAGGAGTGGCGGGCGGGCAGCGCACTACGCTGAGTCCGGCCGCGGTCACGACGTGATGCGTATCCGTGCGGGGATCGGTATTCATATACGTCAAAAGTTGCGCACGCATTAAAGTGTCTCTATGGGCATGCGCATGAGCGGTCACGATCACAGCAGAACAAAGAGCAGGTCGGAGCGCGGAACGGAGTGGGAGACCGCGGTCCTCGACGGAGGGCCGGCGGACGGGGTACGGATGCGGGTCACCGACCGGCCCGCGGTGGTGCAGGTGACGTACCCCTGCGAGGTGGAGGGGCCGGCGGGCGGAGCGCAGGTGGAGGCGCTGTACGTGTACCGGCGCGATCCGCGCGTACAGGAGCAGCCACTGCGGTACGGGTTCGACCAGGCGAGCCCCTGAGGGGTACGGGAACGGGGTCCGGGGGTGATGTACGGGCTTGAGGCCGGGGGCCGGGGCCGAGGGCCGAATCGGGCAGGCCGCGCTTCCAGCAGGCTGCGGGATCCGGGGGCCGGTCCCCGGCCCGGTCTCGCTCCCGCCCCGGCTCCCGCTCAGGCAGGGCGGGCCGGCGGGCGCGTGGCACGGTCGGTCAACTGCCCCAGCATCAGCCGGACCACGGTCACGACCTCGGGGTCGTCGACGAAGTACACCTGTCTGCGCCCCTCGCGGCGCGACCGTACGAGCCCGGCCAGCTTCAGCTTGGTCAGATGCTGGCTCACGGCCGGGAGCGCGCCGCCCACCCGCTCGGCGAGTCCGGTGACATCGCTCTCGCCCTGGGCCAGCGCCCAGACGATACGCAGCCGTGCGGACGACGCCAGCAGCCCGAACGCGGCGGCGGCCTCGGCGAACACCTCCGCGGGAGGGTCTCCTGAGCCGGAGCGCGGAGAGTTGGGGCCCTCGGAGCCGGAGCCGGACCGCGGGGAGTTGGGGCCCTCGGAGCCGAACCGTCCGGAATCGGGGTCTCCGGAGCCGGGCCGCCCGAAGCCGGTGCCTCCGGAATCAGGGCCTCCGGAACTGAGGCGCCCGAAACCAGGGCGCCCTGAGTCGGGAATCGCGGAGCCACCGACGTCTGCCGCCACGACCGCTCTCCCGTCCCGCACGGTCCTTCGACCCGACTTGCCCGAACCTGCCCGAACCAGAACCCGACGGCTCAGTCTAGGCACGGGGAGCCAGTCGCCCCACGGGCTCACGGACGCACAGGAGGATCGTTCCGCTCGACGATCGTGCCGGTCACCACACGGCCGCCGGACGCGGTGGTCTCCGTATCCGTCCTCGTCCCCGCACCCGCATCCTCGCCCTCCTTCTCCTTCTTCAGCGCCTTCGTCTCGCTCTTGAGGATCCGCGCGGCCTTTCCTGCCGAACGGGCCAGCTCAGGAAGCTTCTTGGCGCCGAGCAGCACCACAACGACGATGAGGATCAGGGCAAGTTCACTCAAGCCGAACATCGGATCTGCTCTCTCCCGGGGACGGACGGGACCGGTGGGTGGCCGGTACGGGACCGATGCGGGCGCATCGGTATCTACAGGTCTGTAGAAGTATCCCGTACCGTACGACCGGCCAACAAGCCCGCGCCTACACCCACGCCCACACCCAACAGGCCCACCATGAACTACGCGGGGACTCCGAGCGCCCTCTTGGAGGAGCGGTAGCGCGTCATCAGAACCGGGCGGATCCAGCGCATCGGCGCGGGGAAGTTGCTCACCAGGGGCGCGTAACCGGGGACTGCCTGGGGATCCTCCATCAACCCGAACACCAGGTGCGGACCCGTATGCGGCGCTCCACCGATGATCGCCTTGCGCAATCGGGTCAGCTCGGCTTCGGGCACCTGCGGCATCAGGTCCTGCAGAACCGCTTCCTCTTGGTCGAAGTGCCTGTTCAGAACGGCCTGGACCCGCTGCGCCGACGGCAGCCCCAGGAGCGCCGCCTGGCCCACGACCACCAGGGCCGCGTCCGGCTCGCCCGTCACATGCTGGGCGGCGAGCGTGTCGACCGTCCTGGCGAGCGTCTGCAGTTCGGCGTCCAGCGCTTCATGCGCGACGGCCAGTTCGTCGATTCGCAGGGCCTCCAGCGGAACGAGATCACGCAGGGCCGGCCAGAAGAGTACGTCCTCGCTCGCGTGATGCCGGCGGATGGACGCGATCAGCCAGCGAGCGGTGTTGACGAGCACCTTGACGTCGACGGGCTCACCGCCGGCGAGACGCCCGAATGATTCGGATACGAGGGCGGTGCCCCGGCGCAGGATCGTGTGAACGGCGAGGAGTTCGTCGTACAGGCACGACCGATCGGCACAGAGCCTGGGTGGAGCAGCCATCGTCTTTCCTGTCCCATATGGGGAAGCAACGCAATGGATCATCACATCACACTTACTTGAAATGACTACCCATACAATGTAAAAATTGTATACATAAGGTCTCATTTCTCCTCTACCCAGGGGGGATCGCCCCACACTTCGGCGTCATGGATGCGTCAGTAACGCGTTAATGGGACGTCAATGGGCGACCCGTCGCGACAGGCGTCGAGCCGGACTCCGCGCGGGAGTTGTCCACAGGCTGAGGGGGACTCCGACTGGATGTCAGGGATCCGGCGCAGAATGGGGGCATGAATCAGATCGCCGGTTCGATGCCGGAGTGGGAGAAGCGCTTCCGGGCGCCGCGGGTTTCGCTGCCCGACTGGGCGGAGGACGCGCCGGACCGAGCGCTGTTCGTGTCCAATGCGACGGGCACGTATGAGCTGTACGCGTGGGATCGCGCGACCGGCGCGCAGCGTCAGGTCACGGACCGGCCGAACGGGACGACGGACGGGGTGCTGTCGCTCGACGGTGAGTGGATCTGGTGGTTCTCGGACACGGACGGGGACGAGTTCGGGGTCTGGATGCGCCAGCCGTTCATCCCCCGGCAGGAGAGTGCGGCCGCCGGCGAGGGCGGCCGGGACGGAGCGGGGGGTGCGGAGCCGGAAAGGGGCGGGATCTCCTCGCTCGACGAACCGGCCGCGCCGGGGCTCGGTCCTTCCTATCCGGCCGGGCTCGCGCTCGGCCGGGACGGCACGGCGGTCGTCGGGCGGTCGACCGACGAGGACGGCTCGACGCTCCATGTCGTACGGCCCGGGGCCGAGCCCGTCGAGATCTACCGGCACCGGGAGTCAGCCGGGGTGGGTGATCTGTCGTACGACGGGACGCTGCTCGCGATCGAGCACACCGAGCACGGGGACGCGATGCACTCGGCACTGCGGGTGCTGCGGCTGGACGGCTCGGTGGTGGCGGATCTGGACGACACCGAGGGGGGTACGCGCGAGCTGGGGCTCGAAGTGCTCGGCTTCGCACCGGTGGACGGGGACAGCCGGCTGCTCGTCGGCCATCAGCGCAGGGGCCGCTGGGAGCCGATCGTCTGGGATCCGCTGACCGGCGAGGAGACCGATCTGGCGATCGAGCTGCCCGGGGACATCAGCGCCGAGTGGTATCCGGACGGCTCGGAGCTGCTGATCGTGCACAGCTTCGAGGGCCGCAGCGAGCTGTGGCGGTACGACTTCGCCAAGAGCGCGCTGATCCAGGTGGAGACCCCGCCGGGGACGGTGTCGGGGGCGACGGCCAGGCCGGACCGGAGCGTGGAGTATCTCTGGTCGTCCGCGGCCCTGCCCCCGCGGGTACGGTCCACGGCGGGCGGGGTCGTGCTGGACCCGCCGGGGATGGCGGCACCCGCCTCGGTGCCGGTGGAGGACGCCTGGGTCGAGGGGCCCGGCGGCAGGATCCACGCGCTGGTGCAGCGGCCCGCGGGTGAGGGTCCGTTCGCGACGGTCTTCGAGATCCACGGCGGTCCGACCTGGCACGACAGCGACGCGTTCGCCGCTGGACCTGCCGCCTGGGTCGACCACGGCTTCGCGGTCGTACGGGTCAACTACCGCGGATCCACGGGATACGGGCGGGAGTGGACGGACGCGCTCAAGCACCGGATCGGGCTGATCGAGCTGGAGGACATCGAGGCGGTCCGGGAGTGGGCGGTCGAATCCGGTCTGGCCGACCCGGAGAAGCTCGTCTTGGCGGGCGGTTCCTGGGGCGGCTATCTGACCCTGCTGGGGCTCGGCACCCAGCCGGACGCCTGGACGGTGGGGCTGGCCGCGGTGCCGGTCGCCGACTATGTGACGGCGTACCACGACGAGATGGAGGCGCTCAAGGCGATGGACCGCACGCTGCTGGGCGGCACCCCGGAGGAGGTCCCGGACCGCTGGAACGCGTCGTCCCCGCTGACCTATGTCGACGCGGTCCGCGCGCCGGTCTACATCTCGGCGGGCGTGAACGACCCGCGCTGCCCGATCCGCCAGGTGGAGAACTACGTGGACCGCCTCGCGGCCCGCGGCGCGGTGCACGAGGTGTACCGGTATGACGCGGGCCATGGCTCGCTGGTGGTGGAGGAGAGGATCAAGCAGGTCAGATTGGAGCTGGACTTCGCGACTAGACATCTGAAGTAGACGGGGCGCCCCGGCCGGGGCGCGGGGGTGCGGGAGCCGGGGTTCGGACGGTCGAGCCCTGGGCTCGACAGGCACCGGCTTCCGGGCCAGGCCTCGCGGCCCTCGGCTCCCGGACCTCGGCTCCCGGGCTCGGGCTTCCGGGCACGGTCGAGGTGGCCGGTGCCCGGACCCGGCAGTCGCGGCCGGGTGACCGGGGTTCGGGCACGGGTCCGGTGGCCCGGACTAGGCGGCCGGGTCCGGGTGGTCGGGCGCGGGCACCGGGCGAGGTGGCTGGCGCCCTGGTCCGGCGGTCGCGCCGGGGTGGCCAGGGTTGGGGCACGGGTTCCGGTGGCCCGGACGAGGTTGTCGGGTCCGGACGGTCGGGGTTTGCGGGGGCGGACCCGGAAGCACGGACCCCGGCAGCTCGGACCCGGGGGCGTGTGGTGGGATGCGGGTCCGTACCTTGGAGGGGTGTACCGGTTTCTGGTGACTCCGCGCTGGTGGGGAATCAATGCGTTCGTCGTGCTGGCGATCCCCTTCTGCATCTTCATGGGGACCTGGCAGCTCGGCCGGTTCGAGGACCGCGTCGCCACCCACGAGGCGGCCCAGGAGCGGCCGGATCCCGGGGAGCGGGCCGCGGTGGCGCTGCGGACGCTGCTGCCCGTCGATCAGGAGACATCCGGCCGGCTGGCCACGGCGACCGGGCGGTATGGGGAGCAGTTCCTGGTGCCGGACCGGGAGCTGGACGGCAGGAACGGCTCGTACGTCCTGACCATGCTGCGCACCGACGACGGCGAGGCGTTGCCCGTGGTGCGCGGGTGGCTGGCCGAAGGCAGGAAGGCACCCGCGCCGCCGGGCGGCGAGGTCCGGGTGACCGGGGCGCTCCAGGCCTCCGAGTCCGCCGGATCCGACGGAGTGCGGGCGGGCGGGGGGTTGCCGCCGGGGCAGCTCGCCATGATCAGCGCGGCCTCGCTGGTCAACGTCGTGCCGTACGAGGTGTACGACGCGTGGATCACCGTCAGCCGCGCGTCGGACGGACTGCTGCCGGTGCCCGCGACCGCGCCGCAGAACACGGGGCTGGATCTCAAGGCGTTCCAGAACCTCGGATACACCGGTGAGTGGTTTGTCTTCGCGGGCTTTGTGCTGTTCATGTGGTTCCGGCTGTTCCGGCGCGACGCGGAGGCGGTCAAGGACCGGGCGCTGGGTCTGGAGACCGCGGCATAACGAGCGCAGGAGCGCAGCCGTCGCGAGCACCACCGAGACCCGACACCTCCGGGGCTCGCGACGTCCGAGCCAGGGGCGTCCGGGCCCGGGGCGGCCCCGCGCGACCGGTGCGCGCCGACCGCCGCGCCGTTACTGCGCGTTGAGGACGCCCGTACGGTAGATCGTGCCCGCGCAGGCGTTGGGGATGGTCGTCTGGGCGACCGGGGCTCCAGGCTCCGGGGTGTGCAGGACGGAGACGCTGCCGTCCATGGTGCCGCCTTCGGAGAGGAGCTGGGACTCGGTGTTCGTACCCGTGCCGGTTCCCGCGTCCGTACCGGTGCCGCCGCCCGTGCCACCCGTCGTGCCCGCGCCCGCCGAGGTGTCGCCGCCCGAAGGTGACGGGTCGGGAGAGGCACCGGTGGTGGGACAGGTCTCGGCCGGCACCCAGGCGAACTTCACCTCGTAGGCGCTGTTCGGCGCCAGCAGCACCGTCGTTGTCTCCTGGGACGGGTCGGGCAGCCCGGTCGCCGCGTCGCCCGCGGCGTGCGCGACCACGTTGATCTTGCTCGGGTCGGCCGCGCCCCCGGTCTGGAACGCTACCGAGCCGCTGCCGGTGACCGCGCAGTCGGTGCCGGAGACATTGGTGACGCGGAAGGTGCCGTACACCGTGCCCCCGGAGTCGGGCGCGCCGGCTTCGGCGGCCGTGACCCCGAGCTGGTCGGCGGAGCAGGCGGGCGAGGACGAGGAGTGGGTGTCACCGGGGTTGGCCTTGTCGCCGGAACCGCCCTCGGTGGTGCCGCCCGAGGCGGGGTTCTCGGGCTTGTCGACCTTGTCCGGGGTTTCCTTGGCGGGAGACACCTTGTCGGAGGGCTGGTCGGAGTCCTTCCAGCCGCCGCCGGAGTCCTTGCTCGCGTTCGTGCCGCCCTGGGCCTGTTCACCGTGGCCGGCGTTGATGGAGTGGTCGTCGGCGGTGCCGGCGGAGTTGGCGACATGGACGAAGGCCGGGACGGCCGTGCCGAACAGCAGCGCCGCGGCGGCCATGCCGACAACGGCCTGGCGCTTCCTGGCGCGCCGGGCCGGTACGGCCTTGCGCAGATGGTCGAGGGCGCCCTCGGAGGGTCGCAGGTCGTCGACGGCGCTGTGGAGCAGGCGGCGCAGGGCCAGTTCGTCGGCTTCGGAACCCCCGGAACCCTCGGAGCCACCGGAACCGGCGAGGCCGTCAGAGCCCTGGACGCTGTCGAGGCCGCCGAGGCGGTTCAACCCGCCGAGGCCGCTGAGTCCGGAGAGACCGGTACTCGGGCCACCGGACCGGTCCGCGCCGAGACCATCGCTCGGACCGGCACCCCGCTCGCCACTCCGGTCGCTGCTCAAGCCGGCGTCCCGCTCGCCGCTCTGCTCGCCCTTCAGGTCACCGGCGTCTTCGCCGGCGTCACCGCCCGGCTCGCGGCTACCCGTAGCCCCGGTGCTCGTACCAGCGGCCGTGCCCGTACCAGCGGCCTCGCGGCCGTCGGCCGCACCGCCGCCGGCCTCGGAACCGCCGACACCGCTCGTACCGCCAGCAGCGCCGACGTCACGCATACTGCCCGCGCCACTCGTACCGCCGGCGTCTTCGCGGTCGCTCCCGCGGCCGTCGCCGCTCTCACCACTGCTGCCGGCACCCGAATGCCCGAGGCCGCTCAGCTCGTTATCCGGCCCGTTGTTCACAATTCCGTTCCCAGTCAGGTCGTTCAACGGCGCGTCCGGCCCGATCGGCTCATGCTCATGGCCGAAGCCGTGCCGGTCCTTCCGCCCACTCATGCCGTGGCCTCCATGGCGACGCGCAGCGCCTTGATCCCGCGCGAGCCGTACGCCTTCACCGAGCCCAGGGATATGCCCAGGGTCTCGGCGACCTGCGCCTCGGTCATGTCCGCGAAGTACCGCAGAACCAGCACCTCGCGCTGCCGCCGCTGCAACCCGCGCATCGCCTTGATCAGCGCGTCCCGCTCAAGCTGGTCGTACGCCCCCTCCTCCGCGCTCGCCATGTCCGGCATCGGCTTGGAGAGCAGCTTCAGACCGAGGATGCGACGGCGAAGCGCGGACCGCGAGAGATTCACCACGGTCTGGCGCAGATACGCCAGCGTCTTCTCCGGCTCCCGTACGCGGTTGCGCGCCGAGTGCACCCGGATGAAGGCCTCCTGGACGACATCCTCGCAGGACGCGGTGTCGTCCAGCAGCAGCGCGGCAAGTCCGAGCAGCGACCGGTAGTGGGCGCGATAGGTCTCGGTGAGGTGATCGACGGTGGTACCCGCTGCCATCGTGCCGTCAGCGTCCTGGCGCTGGGACGGCAGCCCGGCCGGGCGCGCGGCGGGCATGGGGGCGATCACCGGCATACCGCCGGGCGTACGGGGCCGCCGGAGCGGCCGTACCGCCGCGCCGCGCACCGGGGCGATCGCTGTGATGTCGAGAACCTCTGCCACGCCTGTTGGACACGCTTCCCCCCGTCAGGGTTGTACGCGCACGTCACCCCACTTGACGCTGCACCAAATGCCACCATGCGTACCCGATCTCCCCCTATGCCCCAATTTCTCGCAGCACCGCGAAGGGGCGACCGCAGAGACGCTTCCCGGCCGGTCGGCGGTTGCAGCGCACGCGCAAAAAGTCGGACGGGCATCGTCGAACAAGACAGCGTCCCCGCTCAAGCAGCCCGAACAGATCCGTCTGACCAGGCGCTTGACCACAGGACGTTCACAGATCGTACAAAGTTTTAGGGTTCAACGGCTTCTTGTTTTCGTCGACTTTTGAGCCACACCTGAGGTTACGACCGGTTAAGGCGGTGGGTCGCTCCGGGGGTGGAGGCGTTTACGGGTGCGTGGCGCGAGTCACAGGCACGGATTACGAGCGCGACAGCTCCCGCGCGATGCCTTCGGCGATCTGAGCCGTGTTCAGGGCGGCGCCCTTGCGGAGGTTGTCGCCGCAGACGAACAGTTCCAGCGCCCTGGGGTCGTCCAGCGACCTCCGTACGCGCCCCACCCAGGTCGGGTCGGTCCCCACCACATCCGCCGGGGTCGGGAAGTCGCCCGCGCCCGGGTTGTCGAACAGCACCACGCCCGGCGAGGTCGCCAGGATCTCGTGTGCCCGGGCGACCGTGATCTCCTGCTCGAAGCGGGCGTGCACGGCGAGGGAGTGCGCGGTGATCACCGGGACATGGACACAGGTCGCGGTCACCCGCAGTCCGGGCAGATCCAGGATCTTCCTGGTCTCGTCACGTATCGCCAGTTCGTCGGAGGACCAGCCGCCCGCCTCGGGCACGCCGGACCAGGGGACGACATTGAGCGCGAGCGGCGCGGGGAAGGGGCCGGTGGTGTCGCCCACGGCGCGGCGCACATCGCCGGGGTGCGTGCCCAGTTCCGTACCGGCCACGACGGAGAGCTGCTCGCGCAGGGCGCTGATGCCGTCCTGGCCCGCGGCGCTCACCGCCTGGTACGAGGAGACCACCAGCTCACGGATCCCGAACTCGGCGTGCAGCGCGCCCACCGCGACGATCATCGACAGCGTCGTACAGGCGGGGCTCGCGACGATGCCGCGGGGGCGGGACCGTACGGCGTGGGGGTTCAGCTCCGGTACGACCAGGGGCACATCGGGGTCGAGCCGGAAGGCGGCCGAACTGTCCACGACGACCGCGCCCTTGGCGGCGGCGACGGGTGCCCAGCGGGCGGACACCTCGTCCGGTACGAGGAACAGAGCGACGTCGACGCCGTCGAGCGCCTCCTCGGAGAGCCCGACGACCTTGGTCGCCTCACCGCGGACGAAGAGCTCACGGCCCTCCGAACGCGGGGAGGCGATCAGACGGATGTCGCCCCAGACGTCGGCGTGCTGCGACAGGATCTGGAGCATGACGGCGCCGACGGCCCCGGTCGCACCCACGACCGCGAGCGCCGGCCGCCCGTTCATCGCGCGGCGCTCCGCCATGGGGTCCCCGCGGGGACGTTTCCGTACGGGTGCTCGCCGCGCGGGGGGTTCATCGGCCGGTGCCTCCGTAGACCACGGCCTCGTCCGAGTCGCTGTCGAGGCCGAAGGCGGTGTGCACGGCCCGGACGGCCTCGGTCACGTCGTCCGCGCGGGTCACCACGGAGATACGGATCTCGGAGGTCGAGATCAGCTCGATGTTCACGCCCGCGTCCGACAGCGCCTCGAAGAAACCGGCCGTGACGCCCGGGTTGGTCTTCATACCGGCGCCGACGAGCGAGATCTTGGCGATCTGGTCGTCGTACCGCAGCGACTCGAAGCCGATCGTCGACTTCGTCTTCTCCAGCGCGTCGATCGCCTTGCGGCCCTCGGTCTTCGGCAGCGTGAAGGAGATGTCGGTCAGACCGGTCGCCGCGGCGGAGACGTTCTGGACGACCATGTCGATATTGATCTCGTTGTCCGCGATCGCGCGGAAGATCGTCGCCGCCTCGCCGGGCTTGTCGGGGACGCCGACGACCGTGATCTTCGCCTCGGAGGTGTCATGGGCGACACCGGAGATGATGGCCTGCTCCACCGTGCGGTCCCCTTGTGGCTCGTTGCTGACCCATGTGCCCTGGAGCCCCGAGAACGAGGAACGGACATGGATCGGGATGTTGTAACGGCGTGCGTACTCGACGCACCGGTGCAGCAGCACCTTGGAGCCGGAGCTGGCCAGCTCCAGCATGTCCTCGAAGGAGATCCACTCGATCTTCCGGGCCTTCGTGACGACCCGGGGGTCGGCGGTGAAGACACCGTCCACATCGGTGTAGATCTCACACACCCCGGCGTCCAGCGCTGCGGCGAGCGCCACGGCCGTGGTGTCGGAACCGCCGCGCCCCAGGGTGGTGATGTCCTTCTTGTCCTGGGACACGCCCTGGAACCCGGCGACGATGGCGATGTTGCCCTCGTCGAGCGCCGTACGGATCCGGCCCGGCGTGACATCGATGATGCGCGCTTTGTTGTGGACCGAGTCGGTGATGACGCCGGCCTGGCTGCCGGTGAACGACTGGGCCTCGTGGCCCAGGTTTTTGATCGCCATCGCCAGCAGGGCCATGGAGATCCGCTCTCCGGCGGTCAGCAGCATGTCGAACTCACGCCCGGCAGGGATCGGGGACACCTGCCCTGCGAGATCGATCAACTCGTCCGTCGTGTCGCCCATCGCCGATACCACGACGACCACTTGATGGCCGTCCTTCTTGGCATCGACGATGCGCTTGGCGACCCGCTTGATGCCCTCGGCATCGGCTACGGAGGAGCCTCCGTACTTCTGCACGACAAGGCCCACGTGCGCTCCTCGCTCGGTCCGTCGCTACTGTCGGCTCAGTTTAACGAGCGGCCGCGTGACGACTCGGACATATCACATCGTGAGACGTCCAGCTCACTCAGTGATCACCAACCGCCACCCGCCATCGGGGCCCGGCCACTCGCTGAGGATGCATGCCCGGCCTGCCGGAAGGCACGCGGGAACGTGTGCCGCATCACACAGGAGGGCACACGCGCCCTGCGGCAAATGCCTCGCGCGGGCAGCGGAGCGGGACGTTCCCCCAGCGGGTCTCGGCAGGTCTCGGCGGGTCTCGGCGGGTCTCAGTAAGTCTCAGCGGGCGGTGGGCAGGCCCAGGGGGCGGCGATTTCCGCTGCCATTACCCTGCCCGCCTCCTCCGCCAGCGCGTCCTCGCCCAGGTCCTGGTCCGTGTCCAGGCCGTCGAGGGCCGGGAGGGGCTGGTCGAGGCGGACATGGGCGACCAGGGACTGAAGGGCGCGGAGGGTGGCGGAGGCCGTGGAGCCCCAGCTTGAGAAGTACGAGAACTGCCACCACCACAGCGCCTCGGTCGTACGGCCCGCGCGGTAGTGGGCCATGCCGTGGCGCAGGTCGGTGACGACCCCGGCGATGTCGTCGGAGATACGGGCCGCGACGGGCGCCTTGCGCGGCTCGTACGGGTCAAAGACCTCCGAGTACACATCGATCGGCTCAAGGATCACGGCGAAGCGCTCGCGCAGCTCGTCGACGTCCGGTTCCGGGCCGAGATCGGGCTCGTACCGTTCCTCGGGAAGGATGTCCTCGTGCGCGCCGAGCCGGCCGCCGGCCAGCATGAGCTGGGAGAACTCCAGCAGCAGGAACGGTACGGCGCTGTCCGGCTCATCGCCCTTCGCCACTTCCGTGACGGCCACGATGAAGCTCTCGATCTGGTCGGCGATCTGGACCGCGAAGTCGTCCGGGTCCTGATGGGCGGCGTGCAGCGTTGCGTCAGACATCGAGAAGTCGTCTCCCCTCGAAGGCACGCCCGAGCGTGACCTCGTCGGCATATTCCAGGTCGCCCCCCACGGGCAGACCACTGGCCAGGCGTGTGACCTTCAGACCCATGGGCTTGATCATGCGAGCGAGGTACGTGGCCGTGGCCTCGCCCTCCAGGTTGGGATCGGTCGCCAGGATCAGTTCGGTGACCGTACCGTCGGCGAGACGGGTCAGCAGCTCACGGATCCGCAGATCGTCGGGGCCGACGCCCTCGATGGGGCTGATCGCGCCACCGAGCACGTGATACGTACCGCGGAACTCACGGGTACGTTCGATCGCGACGACATCCTTCGGTTCCTCGACCACGCAGATGACCGCAGGATCGCGGCGCGGGTCACGGCAGATCCCGCAGCGCTCCTCCTGGGCGACATTGCCGCAGACGGCGCAGAACCGGACCTTGTCCTTGACCTCGAGGAGCGCGTGGGCGAGGCGGCGGACATCGGTCGGCTCGGACTGGAGGATGTGGAAGGCGATCCGCTGCGCGCTCTTGGGACCGACGCCGGGCAGCCTGCCCAGTTCGTCGATGAGGTCCTGAACCACGCCTTCGTACAACGGACTGCCTTCCTTGATGCCGCACTGTCGCCGCGGTGCCGCCGCGATGTCTCGCCGAGTACGTACGTATCGGATCGAACTGAATTGAACCGGATCGGACTGGACTGCTACGGGCCGGATACTCGCCCCGTACGTACGCTAGTTGGTGCCAGGGGCTCCTTAGAAGGGCCTCAGAAGGGCAGTCCCGGCATACCGCCGAGGCCCTGCGCCAGCGGACCCAGCTTCTGCTGCTGAAGCTGCTGCGCGTTCTCGTTCGCCGCGTGCACGGCGGCGATCACGAGGTCCGCGAGCGTCTCCCCCAGCTCCTGCAAGGAGGACGCGGACTCGGGGTCGACTGCCTTGGGGTCGATCACCAGCCCCCGCAGTTCGCCCGAGCCGTTGACGGTCGCCTTGACGAGGCCACCGCCCGCCTGGCCGTCGACCTCGGTCGCCGCCAGCTCCTCCTGCGCCCGTGCGAGGTCCTGCTGCATCTTCTGGGCCTGCTGGAGCAGCTCGTGCATATTGGGCTGACCACCACCGGGAATCACAGTCACTCCTGGCATTCGACGACGTTTTTCTCCGTAAGGCGAGCCTACGTGGTCACCGGGCGGCCCGCTCCACCCCACCGGAACGAACTCTTTCGAGTGAGAGCCTCACAGCTTCTCCACCTGTTCAAGGCCCACACGTGCGGGTAAATGCCGGGATTTCCGGCACGCGGCCCACCATTCGGCGGTAGGAATGCATGCACGAAACCGCCCGCCGCCGCCCGTCGGCCGCCCGGCGTACCGCCCGACCCGTCGATCCACCGACCGCCCCGACCACGCACAGCCACGCACCGTCACAGCAGACCGCAGAGGAGTGCCCAGGTGAGCCAGCCGGAGATGCAGCCCGGAGGCCCTGCCCGGGAGGAGGAGACCTCGTCCGACGCAGGTGCCGGAGCCGGAGGTGCCGGGGGTGGCGCGGGCGGCGCGGGCGGCGCGGGTGGGGGGAGCGCGGGTGGCGGGAGCACCGGCGGTGGGAGCGGGGGTGCCGGAGGCGGTGCCGTGCCGCACGGCGGCGAGGCGGACGGCGATCTGACCGGGGGCCCGTTCCCGCACGGCGACTGGGGCGAGCCCGCGGAGCGGCTCGACGAGCTGTACCGCTGGGTCGAGACCGGGGCGCTGCGCACCGTCGACTGGTATCTGACCACCCGGCTCCGGAAGCGGCGCGCCGCCCGCGTCCTGCGGACCGCGACCGCGCTCGGCGGGACCGCGGGCGCCGCCCTGCCGCTGCTGGATCTGACCGGGGCGCTGGAGGGCGCGGCGGGCTGGGGCTATCTCTCGCTGTTGCTCGGCGCCGCGTCGCTGGCCTGCGACCGGTATTTCGGGCTGACGTCGGGGTGGATGCGGGCGGTCGCGACGGCACAAGGGGTGCAGCGCCGTCTTCAGACGCTCCAGTTCGACTGGGCGTCGGAGTGTGTACGGGAGGTCCTCGGGCCGACGGAGGGTACGGCGAGCGAGGCGGCGGAACGGTGCCTGACGGTGCTGCGGCGGTTTACCGAGGATGTGACCGAGCTGGTACGGGCGGAGACGGCGGACTGGATGATCGAGTTCCGCGCGGGCCCGGCGCCCCTGGTGATGCAGTCGATGCCGATGGGCGGGGCGCGGGGCGAGGGCTCCGTACCGCCGCACCCGGGGCGCTTCCCGCTTCCCCCGGGCACCCGGCCGAACATGCCGAGGCAGCGACCACCGGAGCCGAGGTGACGGCGGGCCGCCGCCGGGGCCGCCTTGGAGGCGGGGCGCGGTGACGGCGGGGGCAGGGGCCGGCGTGGATCGCGCCGGGCCCTGCCCCCGCCGTCAGCCGAAGTGGCTGAAGCGGCCGAATCGGCCGAGTCGGTCAGCTAAAGATGATCATGGAGCCCTGGCCCAGGCTTCTGGTGGCCGCCGCGTGCAGCCCCAGCCAGACATGGCGCTCCCGGGCGAACGGACTGTCGTCGTACGGGATCGAGGTCGCCGGTTCCTCCAAGGACGTGGGGCGCTCCGGCGGGGCGGGGGCGGCCGGGGGGTTGGCCGGGTCGATACCGATCGCCGGGGCGACGATCTCCAGCTCCCGCAGCAGCCCTTGCGTGGAGCCCAACGGGCCGCCGCCCGCGAGGAGTTCGTCGTTCGACAGGGGCGCGTCGTAGTCCACGGGGACATACGCGCCGGCGTGGTCGTAGTGCCAGACGAGATGCGACTGCTGGGCTGTCGACTCGAACATCTCCAGCAACTGCTCGTAATCCCCGCCCAGTTCGCCGACCGGCGTCACCGCGAGGCCGCAGAGCTGGAGCAGGTACGCGCGGCGCAGGAAGTGCAGCGCGTCGTAGTCGAAGCCGGCGACCGGGGCGACATCGCCCGAGAGGCCCGGCATATAGGCGAAGACGGGGACGGACGGCAGCCCGGCGTCGCCGAGCGCCTTGTCGTATACGGCGATCTCTTCGGCGAAGGGATTGTCGGGGCTGTGGCACAGCACATCGACGAGGGGGACCAACCACAGGTCACAGGCCAAGGGAGGCTCGCTCTCCAACGGGTCGTACGCGTGCGCGCGATGGTCGGGACAGCGTAATGCGGCGGGCACGTTCAGCGAAGGGTCCCCGTCGGGGCGCGGTTGCGCGACCAGGCGGTTGACGCTCCGCCAGGTGGCCCCGGGAGCGCGCGGGTGGCTCCGGGGGCGCGGTGCCGGCGCTCGTCATCCCTTGCGGAGAGCTCCGGCCGCCGGGCTCGCTCCCGCGCTCGTACGGGCTGTAGCTGTAGCTGTAGTTGTAGCTGTATTCACACCCGTGCCCCCGGTCGGTGGCAGGTCCCAGATCCAGACGCCTCCGATCCGCTTCCCCGGGCGTCCGAGCAGCTTCTCCAGCATTTCGTACAGGGCCGCGTCATTGGCCTGGGGCGCGAGCACCACCACGCCCGCCCGCCAGAAGGCGAGGTCGTAGCGCGCCTGCGCCCGCCAGTTGGCGCCGATGACCGGGGTCTGGCCGCCGTAGCGGACATCGCGGAAGAGGTTCGAGGTGTAGCGGGCGGGGGCGCCGTAGATGCCGATGCGTTCCTCGCCCCACGGTCCGTTGAAGTAGCCGCCGGGCACGGAGAATCCGAGGCCGGTCGCGGACTGCCAGTGCAGCGCCTCCGCGCTGCCGGGATCGGGCAGCGGTACGGGTACGACGGACTCGCCCTTCGTGACGTACGCGCGGTACATCCCGTCGGCGATGAACGGCGGGATGTCCGGGCGGTCGCGTACCGGCAGCGCGGTCGGCAGGATCGGGATCAGCGCCGCGGCCACGGCGGCGAGCCCGATGAGCCGGTGCCTGCGCCAGCGCGCGGCAGCGACCGGGATCACTGGCGCACCGGCGCCCGCGCCGACGCTCGTACTCGTACCGGCATCCGAATCCGTGCCCGCACCGACACCGGCATCCAGACTCGCGCTCGTATCAGCATCGGCATCGGCATCCGGACCCGCGTCCGTACCGGTGCCGGTACCGGCGCTCGTATCCGGGTTCGCGCCGGCGTGCGCCGTCGCCGCGCGCGCCGTCAGCCGGGCCGTCGCCAGGGCCAGCAGCGCGCCGAGCGCCGGGGCGCAGATCATCGCGACCCTCGACTCGATGACCGACTCGAAGAGCGGCTGGTGGGCGAGGGCCCGCCAGGGGCCCGTCAGTACGACGTCCGTGAAGGGGATACGGATCTTCGGCCCCAGCGAGAGCAGCGCCGCCGCCACCGCCGTGAACGCCAGCGCCCTGACCGCGGCCAGCCGCCACAGCCACACCACGATCCCGAAGGCGAGGGCGATCAACGGCCAGCCGTAGAAGGCGTTCTGCTCGGTACGGTTCATCGCGAGCGCGTCGGCCGTCGCCTCGTCGCCCAGCAGCGCGCGGCCGGAGAACTCCAGGAAGGCGAGCGGGCTGTTGCCGGCGTTGTCGCCGTGCAGGACGCTGTGGTAGCTCTGCGGGCCGAAGAACTGCCAGTACAGCGGGAACGCGAGCAGGGGCAGACAGACCTGGAGGGTGTAGCCGAGCCCGGTGAGCAGAGGGCGCAGGGCCGCGCGCGCGACATCGCGCCGTACCACCGCGTACGCCAGCGCGAAGAGCAGCATGCCCATCGCGGCGAGCAGCAGCGGCTCCTCGCCGAGGAAGATCTGATACGTGACGAAGAGGCCGAGCAGCAGGCCGTCCCGCATGACCCGGCGCGCCTCGTCCTCGTCAGTTGTGGTGCGGGCCTTCGTGGTGCGGGCCTCGTCACGTGTGGTGCGGGCCTCGCAGAGCCGGAGCGCCCGGTCGATGATCACCGGGATCATGAAGAGGACAAGGAAGTTGGGGTGCGCGTTGGCGTGCGACATCATCGGGGGCGCGAACGCCGCGAGCCCCGCGCCGAGCGCCGCCGCGCGCCGGTCGCGCACGAGCCGGCGCGCGAACAGCCAGTACCAGGAGTAGGCCGTGGCCGCCAGACCAAGGGTGAGCACAAGCGCCCAGGTGACGGTCGGGCCCAGCGCGAGCGTGACGGGGGTGAGCGGCACGGAGAGCCCGAGCATGGCGGTGTTCGCCATCAGGTTCACGCCGTCGGGGACGTTCTGGAACGTGGTGAACAGCGGATTCCGCAGATGCACGACATTGTCGGCGGTGACCCGGAAGAACCACTCCCACTGGTTCTGGTCCGACCCGGCGTCGGCGAGATAAGCGTGGTCGAGATCGGCCCACAGGCCGTTGTAGAGGTAGAAGGCGGCGAGCAGGAACAGCCCGGCCACGGCGAGATCGGTCCGTCGGGAGCGGGGGGCGCCGACGGCGGGGACGGTTGCACCGGACGCGGTACGGGCATCCGGACCGCCTCCGGCGGTCGTACGGGCGTACGCGCCGGCGCCGCCCGGCTCGCCCGCGCGTCCCGCTCGGAGCCGTACCAGTTCCAGCAGCACCCTGCCGTAGTCCAGCGGCCGTACCTTCGAGCCCGGCTGGTGCGCCCAGCGGACCGGGACCTCGGTCACCGGCCAGCCGGAGCGCCGGAAGAAGCGAAGGATCTCGACGTCGATGCTCCAGCCGTCCAGCCGGGAGGCGGCGAAGGCCGCCCGTGCCTGCTCGCCGTCGAAGAGCTTGAAGCCGCACTGGGTGTCGCTGATGCCGTCGACGGCGACGAGCTGTATCAAGCGGTTGCCGACGCGCCCGAGCCACTCGCGCACGGCGAGCTGCCGTACCTCGATGCTCGCGTCGGGGTGGGCGCGCGAACCGATCGCCGCGCCCCCGCCGTCCGCCGTGAGCTGCTTGTCGAGCCGGTCCAGTTCGTCGATGGGGGTGGCGAGATCGGCGTCGGTGACGAGGACACGACGGCCGTACGAAGCGAGGACGCCCTGACGGAGGGCATGGCCCTTGCCGTGGTTGCCGTCGCTGGTCAGCACCTGTATCCGCGACTCACCGGCCGCCGCCTCGGCCGCGATCGCTCCCGTACCGTCCGTGGAACCGTCGTCGACGACGATCAGCTCCCACACGCCCCAGCGGCCCGCGTCGGCGGCCAGATACGCACAGATGGCATCGAGGGTGGGGCGCAAACGGGCCTCTTCGTTGTACGCCGGTACAACGACGCTGAGATCCACACGCCCGGAGTGCGCGCCGGGGACGCCGCCCTGGTCGCCCCCGTCCGCGCCCGGCGCGGCGCTCCCGTCCGCAGGCTCCGATGCGTTCACGCCGTCCCCGCCCCCGTTTCCGCTCACCGCGGCGAACTCTCCAGTCTGTCGGCCCACTTGAGCGCGTGGTCGTCGTACTCCGCGATCACGGCGCGTACCCCGGCGGCGTCGCCGAGGGTCAGTGCGTCGACGAGCTGTTCATGCCCGTTCCACAGCCACTTTCCGCCCTCGGTCTCCTCGCGGAGGAAGGGGACGGAGAACACCCATGCCTGGACGCGCAGCCGGTGCAGGAAATCGGCGACATAGCGGTTGGCGACCAGCGCGCCCAGCTCTCGCCAGAATCGCAGGTCGTAGCCGATGAGGATGTTCAGGTCCCCGCATCGCGCCGCGCGTGCGGCCTCCTCGGCCCGGCGCCGTACGGACACCAGCTCCGTACCGTGCGCCCTGGCCGCCAGCCGTTCGCCCTCCAGCTTGCCGAACACGCCGTCCACGATCAGTGCGCGGGCCTCGACCATGCCACGGAAGTCGTCGATCGAGAACCGGTGCACCCGGAAACCGCGGTGCTGGTCGGAGTCGAGCAGATCCTGTGCGGAGAGATCGACCAGGGCTTCCCTGACCGGGGTCGCCGATACGCCGTACTGCTCGGCGATCTGCTTGACGGTGAACTCCTGCCCCGGCAGTAAACGCCCTGCCAGCACTTCGTCACGCAGCGCGTCCGCGATCTGCTGCCGCAAGGTGCTGCGGGTCACGGCTCCGCTGGCGGGCATGGTCTTTCGTTCCCCTCATCCGGCTCCGGACACCTTAAGGCAGCGGCGCGGTGCCCCTTCCTGCCCTCCCCGCCCTCCGTCCCCTCCGGCCCGCCCGGGCCCTGTCCGGCGGACCTACGCCGTGTACTCGTCGGCGACCGTCAGCGCCCCGTCCAGGACCGCCAGCCCCTCCTTCGCCTCGGCCTCGGTGATGTTGCAGGCGGGGACCGCGTGCGTACGGTTCATGTTCACGAAGGGCCACAGGCCGTTCCGCTTGCAGGCGGCGGCGAAGGCGGCCATGGGCGCGTTCGCCGCGCCGGTCGCGTTGTACGGGACGAGCGGCTCGCGGGTCTCCTTGTCCCTGACCAGGTCGAGGGCCCAGAACGCGCCCATGCCGCGGACCTCGCCCACCGAGGGATGGCGGGCCGCCAGCTCGCGCAGCCCCGGGCCGAGCACCGTCTCCCCGATGCGCGCGGCGTGCTCCACGGTCTTCTCCTCCTCCATCACCCGGATGGTGGCGACGGCCGCGGCACAGGCCAGCGGATGGCCGGAGTAGGTGAGCCCGCCGGGGTACGGGCGGGTGGCGAAGGTCTCCGCGATCTCGGCGGAGATCGCGACGCCGCCGAGCGGGACGTACCCGGAGTTGACGCCCTTGGCGAAGGTCAGCAGATCCGGTACGACCCCGTAGTGGTCGGCGGCGAACCAGGCGCCCGTACGCCCGAAGCCCGCCATCACCTCGTCCAGTACGAACACGATGCCGTGCCGGTCGCAGATCTCCCGTACCCCCGCGAGATAGCCGGGCGGCGGGGGCATGATGCCGGCCGTGCCCGGGACGGTCTCCAGGATGACCGCGGCGATGGTCGCGGGGCCCTCGAAGGCGATGGTCGTTTCGAGGTGCTCCAGCGCGCGGGCGCACTCCTCGGCCTCGGTCGTGGCGTGGAAGGGCGAGCGGTAGAGGAACGGCGAGTGGAAGTGGACGACGCCGGACGTTCCGGTGTCGGACGGCCAGCGGCGCGGGTCGCCGGTCAGACCGATCGCGGTGGAGGTGGATCCGTGGTACGAGCGGTACGCGGACAGCACCTTGGGGCGGCCGGTGTGCAGCCGGGCCATGCGGATCGCGTTCTCCACGGCCTCGGCGCCGCCGTTGGTGAAAAAGATCTTGTCGAGATCGCCGGGGGTGCGCCGCGCGATGAGGCGCGCGGCCTCGGACCGTACGTCGACCGCGAACCCGGGCGCGAAGGTCGTGAGGCGCCCGGCCTGTTCCTGGACCGCGGCGACGACGGCGGGGTGCTGGTAGCCGATGTTCGTGAAGACGAGACCGCTGGTGAAGTCGAGGTAGCGGTGCCCGTCGTAGTCCCAGAAGTACGCGCCTTCGGCACCCGCGACGGCGAGCGGATCGATCAGTTCCTGCGCGGCCCAGGAGTGGAACACATGAGCGCGGTCGGCGGCCTTGACGGCGGCGCCCGCCGCCGGATCGGTAGAGGGGATCATGCGAGCCAGGGTAGAGAAGGCCTGGTGGGGCGTGGTACGGCCAGGGTGTATGGCATGGGCGGCGCGGCTGGGCATGTTGTCGGGTGTGGCGGGCGGGTGCGGGGCGCGGTGATCGCCGGCGTGGGCGGGGCCGGGTCGCCGCCGCCGGGTCGCCGGGGCCGTTACGGGCGGTGGGGAGCCGTGGTGTGATGGGGATGTGAGCCGTGCCGCCGAAGAGTCCAACCGTCGCTTGCTCCGGGCGCGCGACGCGATGGACCGCGCGTACGCGGAACCGCTGGACGTACCGGCCCTGGCGCGGATCGCCCATGTGTCGGAGGCGCATTTCACACGTACCTTCCGGGCCACGTTCGGCGAGACCCCGCACCGCTACTTGCAGCGCCGCCGTGTCGAGCGGGCGATGTTCCTGCTGCGGGAGACCGACCGCAGTGTGACGGAGATCTGCTACCAGGTCGGTTTCGGCAGCCCGGGAACCTTCAGCCGTACGTTCCGCGACATCGTCGGCCGGTCACCGCGGACGTACCGCAAGGAAGCGGCTGCCACGGGCGTACCGACGTGCTTCACGATGGCGTGGACGCGGCCCAGCGCCTGACCGTCCGCACGGGCCGGCCCGTGGCGTCCCTGGTGCCGGTCGACTGAGTGGTTTCGTCCCGATCGCCGAGCAGTTTCGCGCCGGTCGACCGAGCAGTTCCGTGCCGGTCGACTGAGCAGTTTCGGATAAGTTTTTGTCCGGCTTGCCCGCTAGCGTGAAGCACATGTTCAACGCCATCACGCATTCACAGATATTCGTTCTCGATCAGGACGAGGCCCTCGACTTCTACGTCGGCAAGCTCGGCCTGGAGGTTCACGCCGATGTCGACCTGGGCTTCATGCGCTGGCTGACCGTCGGCGTCGCCGGTCACCCGGAGCGGCAGATCCTGCTGGAGAAGCCGGGCGCCCCGGCGATGCCGGAGGAGACGGCCCAGCAGGTCCGCGAGCTGGTGACCAAGGGGGCCATGGGCAGCGTCATCTTCAGCACGGACGACTGCCGCAAGACGTACGAGACGCTGGTGGGACGGGGGGTCGAGTTCACCCAGGAGCCCACCGAGCGCCCGTACGGAATCGACTGCGGCCTCCGCGACCCCTTCGGCAACAACATCCGCTTCACCGAGCCGAAGGCGTAGCCCGCGAGCGCGTAGCCCCCGGGCTCGACGGGCCGGGGCTCGACGGGCCGGGGCTCGACGGGCCGGGGCTCGCACTGCGGGGGCCGGCCCGGCCCCGCAGCCGTCAGCCCCGCGGCGGGCCCGTCGTACGGAAGCGGGCCCGGTAGGTGGACGGCGGGACTCCCAGGTGGCGGAGAAAGGCGCGCCGCAGGGACTCGTTGGTGCCCAGGCCGGTCCGCCGGGCCGCGGCCGTCACCGTTTCGCCCGCTTCCAGCAGCGCCTTCGCGGCCTCCAGGCGTACCGATTCGACGTACGCCGCCGGAGTCGTGCCCGTCTGCTCGTTGAAGACGCGTGAGAGGTGGCGCGTGCTCAGGCCGGCGCGGCGGGCGAGGTTCGGGAGGGAGTGGTCCGCCGCCGGGTCCGCCGCGATCTCGCGCAGCAGGGCGCGCAAGCCGTCGTGCGGCGGGCTCGGCGTGCGTGCCGCGACCGAGAACTGCGACTGCCCGCCCGGCCGCCGCAGGAACACCACCAGATCCCTCGCAACCTCCCGCGCCAGATCCGCGCCCTCGTCGTCCTCGACCAGCGCCAGCGCGAGATCAATGCCGGCGGTGACACCGGCCGAGGTGTACATACGGCCGTCCCGTACGAAGATCGCGTCCGGTTCGACGGTCACCGCCGGGTAGCGCCTGGCCAGGGCCGCCGCGTGCCGCCAGTGGGTGGTGGCGCGGCGGCCGTCCAGCAGCCCGGCGGCGGCCAGCGCGAACGCGCCGGTGCAGACGGACGCGACCCGCGAGGAACGGCCGGCCAGGTCGGTGACCGCGTCGAGCAGTCCGGTGGGCGGCGGGCGCAGAGGCAGTTCGTCCGAGCCCGGGACGACAAGGGTGTGGAAGTCCGTGACGTCGGCCACCGCCGTGTCGGCGTGCAGGCGGGTGCCGGTGGAGGTGGTCACGGGGCCGCCGTCCGCCGAGCAGACCACGGTCTCGTACGGGCCGCCCGACCCCGCCGGGCCGTACGCGCCGCCCAGCCCCGTCGCCGTACCGAACACCTCCAGAGGCGCGGCGACATCCATCAGCCGAACGCCGTCGTAGACGAACACCACGACTTCTTCCCGCGCCCCGCGCGTTCTGCCCCCGCATGACACCGACCGTAGCCCGGATCCATGGCCGGATGTGTGGGATGTGTGTCCCTGGAGACATGGCGGGAGAACGCCACCTGGCCTGACAGTGGAGGCAGGGCCCGGTGTCGCACACGGGCATCGAGGCCCGAGCCGAGGCGGCCCGCGCCCCCGGGCCGCCCCCGGCCCGGAGCCCGTCGCACGGAGTCCGTCGCGGACGCACGGCTCCGCAGCCCCACCCGGAAGGAACCCGCCATGACCGAGCGCATCGCCGACATCGAGATCCCCGACAGCGGCCTCGTCAAGGAGGCCACCGAGCTGGTGCGGGACATCGAGAGCCCCCTGCTGTACGACCACTCCCGCCGGGTCTTCCTCTTCGGCTCGCTCCAGGGCCGGCGGCGCGGCCTCGCGTACGACCCCGAGCTGCTCTACATCGGCGCGATGTTCCACGACCTCGGCCTCACCGAGCGCTACCGCACCTCCCACCAGCGCTTCGAGATCGACGGCGCCGACGCGGCCCGCGACTTCCTGCTCGGCCAGGGGCTGCCGGCCGAGAGCGCGCGGCTCGTCTGGACCGCGATCGCCCTGCACACGACACCGGAGATCCCGGCGCACATGGAGCCGGAGGTGGCGCTGGTGACGGCGGGGGTGGAGTTCGACGTGCTGGGGATCGGGCTGGACACCGTGCCGGAGAACGTACGGAACGCGGTGGTCGCGGCGCATCCGCGGCCCGACTTCAAGCACCGGATCCTGCGGGCGTTCACGGACGGCATCCAGCACCGGCCGGAGACGACCTTCGGCAATGTGAAGGCGGATGTGCTGGCGCGCTTCTCGCCGGGGTTCGTACGGACGGACTTCGTGGACGTGATCGAGAACTCTGCCTGGCCGGAGTGACCCCCGGCGGACCCCGGCCGGACCCCGGTGCCGCCGACGGGCCCCCCGCCGGACCCCCGTGCTCCCGGCGGACCCGGGTGCCTTGACCGACCGTGCCGGTTCGCCGCCCGCCCGCGCCGGTTCACCGACCGCGCCGGTTCACCGCTCGTACGCCGAGCCCCCGCACAACTCCCCCAAGTGTCATTCGAGATAGTCGGGACACCCGGCAAGTCCCTTCGCCTCATGCGAGATGATCCAGGCCGGACACCGGACCGGACGTACGACGTACGGGGAGTACGAGGAGGGGCCGCACGGCCATGGAGAAGCTGGTAGCAGGAGATCCGCAACGCATCGGCGCCTACCGGCTGCTGGCACGGCTCGGCGCGGGCGGCATGGGCCGGGTCTATCTGGCGCGCTCGGACCGGGGCCGTACGGTCGCGGTCAAGCTCGTACGGCGGGAACTGGCCGAACAGGAGGAGTTCCGCAACCGGTTCCGGCAGGAGGTCGCGGCGGCGCGGCGGGTCGGCGGCGCGTGGACGGCGCCGGTGCTCGACGCGGACACGGAGGCGCCGGTGCCGTGGCTGGCGACGGGTTACGTGGCGGGGCCGACGCTCCAGTCGATCGTGTCCGGCGGGCACGGTCCGCTGCCGGAGCGTTCCGTACGGATACTCGCCTCGGGGCTCGCGCACGCGCTCCAGGACATCCACGCGGCCGGACTCATCCATCGCGACCTCAAGCCGTCGAACGTGCTGGTGACGATCGAGGGGCCGCGCGTCATCGACTTCGGGATCGCCCGCGCACTGGAGACGGTCACGGCGGAGGGGCTGACGCGGACGGGCTCGCTGGTCGGGTCGCCCGGCTTCATGGCGCCGGAGCAGGTACGCGGGGACCGGGTGACGGCGGCGTGCGACGTGTTCTGCCTGGGCTCGGTGCTGGCGTACGCGGCTACGGGACGGCTGCCGTTCGGCGGGGCGGACAGTGGCGCGCACGCGCTGATGTACCGGATCGCGCAGGAGGCGCCGGACCTGTCGGGGCTGCCGGAGCAGCTCGCGATCCTGGTGCACGCCTGCCTCCAGAAGGACCCGGCCGCGCGGCCGACCACGCGGGACATCCTGGCCCGCGTCGGCGAGGCGGCGGACGCGGGCGCGGGCCCGGGCGGCGAACCCTGGCTGCCGGGCGGCCTGCTGGCACAACTGGGCCAGCACGCGGTGCGGTTGCTGGAGTACGAGGACCCGACGGGCCAGATACGGACCCCGGAGCTGCGGGTGCCGCCGGGGGCGGCGGGTGCGGTGCCGGGGGCGGGTTCGGGGGTCGCGCCGGGAGCGGCCGGGTCCGCTGCGGGCTCGTTGCAGCAGGGTGCGAAGGCGGCTGCTGCTGCGGGGGCTGCGGCGCAGGCCGCAGCAGCCGGGCGGGGTCCGACAACGCAGCCTGTTGCGGCCGCGGCAAAGGCGCAGGCGGCGCAGGTGCCCGCGGCGACCCTGGAGAAGACACCGACGGGGCCGCCTGCCGCGCCGAAGGCACAGGCGGGTACGGGGGCGGGAGCAAACACCGGCGGACTGCCTGCTGAGCCTCAGGCACAGCAACAGCAGCAACAGCCTCAGGCGCACCCGGCACCGGGGGGCCGGCCTCAGGCGCAGCCGGGACTCGTACCGCAGGTGCCGGCCCAGGGCCAGGCAGCACCGGGGCAGCCGCCCCAGGCACAGAAACAGCTTCGTCCAGAGCCGGCGGCGCAACAGCAGCCGCAAGCACCGGCACCGGCACCGGCACCGGGCCAACCGAAGCCCCAGGGACAGGGCCAGACTCAACCGCAGGCCCAGATCCCGGGCCAACAAGGCGGGGTCCAGGGCCAGGCGCAACCGCAAGCACTTGCACAGGCACAGGCATTGGCACCGGGTCAGCCACAGCCCGCGGGCCAGGCTCAGGCCCCGTCGCAGCCGCAGGCTCAGGCCCAGCAGCAAGCGCCAGTCCCCGGTCAACCGCAGCCGCAGCCGCAGCCGCAACACCAGGGCGAGCACGCACCCCAGGGCCAGGCCGGGCCGCAAACGCTCCCTCTGGCCCGGGTACCGGGCCAAGTGCCGCACCAGCCTCAGGCCGAGGGTCACGGCCAACCCGTGCCGCCGTCACAACCGCACGGCCAAGGCCAGGCGCAGCCCCACGGCCGGCCGCCCCTGCCCGCACCCGCGTCGGCCACCCACGCCCCGCCCACCGTGCTCAACGCCGCCGCAGCGGCCGTACCGGCGGCGCCCCAGCCCGGCGCGCACCCGGCCCCCCTGCCCGTACCGCAGCCGCCTCACCCGTACCGCGGCCACCCTCAGTCCCAACCGCGGCCCTACGGCCAGTACAGCCCCGTCGGCCCCGCGAACCCCGCCCGTCCCGCCGGCCCCTTCGGGCCCACCCCGCCGTACGGTCCGGCCCCCGTGCCCGCCCCGGACCAGCCGTCCCGGCGCAGTGCCCGCGGTACCGCCGCGCTCATCGTCGTCGCGCTGATCGTCGCGATCGGGGCGGGCGGGTCCGTGTACGCCTTCATGAACGGCGGCAGCACGCAGGACGACGGGCGGGCCGGGGCCAGTGCCTCCCCCGGCCCCAAGGCCCCCGCGGACAGCACGCCCGGCTCCAGCCCGTCCGCGTCACCCACCGACACCGACACGGCGGACGCCGGCGCCGTACCCGAGGAGTACCTCGGGACCTGGTCCGGAGGGCTGGAGACCGCAGCCGGGTACAGCACCCGGCTGCTGGTCATCCGGCAGGGCGAGGTCGGCGGGACGGTTCTCTCCCTCACCGCGGACGGCCCGGCGCAGGACGGCGGGAAGTACCACTGCGTCTTCGAGGCGCCGCTCGCCGCCGCCCCGGAGCCCGGCACCCCGCTCCGTATAGGCCCCTCCAAGGTCGCCGAGGGGGAGCCGATGTCGTCCTGCACCCCGGGGAAGCCGACCGAGCTGACCATCGGGCCGGACGGCAGCCTCCACCGGGAGTCGAAGGGCGGGGAATCCCTCACGTACGCCAGGACCAACGAGAGCGGCTGACCGGCCAGGTTCGCGGACTGGGCCGGGCCGCCCGGCCCGGCCCGCGAACCCGCTCCACCTCGCGCCCTCTACAGGGACAAGCCCTACAGGAACGAGTTGATCTGGATCGTCTCCGTACGCCCCGGACCGACCCCGATCGCCGACACCGGCGCCCCCGACATCTCCTCCAGCGCCTTCACATACCCCTGCGCGTTCTTCGGCAGGTCGGAGAAGGACTTCGCCGTCGTGATGTCCTCCGACCACCCCGGCAGGTATTCGTACACCGGCTTCGCGTGGTGGAAGTCCGTCTGGCTGTACGGCAGTTCCTCGACCCGCCGGCCGTCGATCTCGTACGCCACACAGACCGGGATCCGCTCCCAGCCGGTCAGGACGTCCAGCTTGGTGAGGAAGAAGTCGGTCAGACCGTTGACCCGGGTCGCGTACCGCGCGATCACCGCGTCGAACCAGCCGCAGCGCCGGTCGCGCCCCGTCGTGACACCGCGCTCGCCGCCGATCCGGCGCAGCGCCTCGCCGTCGTCGTCGAACAGCTCGGTCGGGAAAGGACCGGCGCCGACCCGGGTCGTGTAGGCCTTGAGGATGCCGATGACGCGGCTGATCCTGGTCGGCCCCACACCCGTGCCCGTGCAGGCGCCGCCCGCCGTCGGGTTGGACGAGGTGACGAAGGGGTACGTGCCGTGGTCCACGTCGAGAAGCGTCCCCTGGCCGCCCTCGAAGAGGACGACCTTGCCCTCGTCGATGGCGTTGTTGAGCACCAGGGTAGTGTCGGAGACGTAGGGCTTGAGCTGGTCGGCGTAGGTCAGCAGCTCCTCGACGATCTTGCCGGATTCGATGGCACGCCGGTTGTAGAGCTTGGCGAGGATCTGGTTCTTGAAGTCGAGAGCCGCGTCCACCTTCTGGGTCAGGATCGACTCGTCGTACAGGTCCTGGACCCGGATACCGACGCGGTTGATCTTGTCGGCGTAGGTGGGACCGATGCCCCGTCCCGTCGTACCGATCTTCCGCGAACCGAGGAACCGTTCCGTCACCTTGTCAATAGTGGTGTGGTACGAGGTGATGAGATGAGCGTTACCGCTGATCAGGAGCTTCGACGTATCGACACCACGCTCGTTGAGCCCGCTCAGCTCGGAGAGCAGGACGGCCGGGTCGACCACCACTCCGTTACCGATCACCGGGACACATCCCGGGGAGAGGATTCCGGAAGGGAGGAGATGCAGTGCGTACTTCTGGTCGCCCACGACGACCGTGTGACCGGCGTTGTTGCCACCCTGATAGCGCACGACATAGTCCACGGATCCACCGAGCAGATCGGTGGCCTTTCCCTTGCCTTCGTCACCCCACTGAGCACCGAGCAGCACAAGTGCGGGCACAGGCGTACACCCCTTCCGGGCGGGGCATGTCCAAGGTCGGGGGCCGCGCACGCCGTCCATGCGGCTCGTGCTCATGTACGCCGTACGACATCGCACCACGCTGTAGCCACTGAAACCGCTGTACCGCTGTACGACTGCTTGCACTGCCGTACCGCTTGTATGACTGTACGAGCTTGTACGACCGTACGAGTCAGCCCTGACCGTCGAACCGGTGCCCCGGAATAGACGAAGCCCCTGGCGCAATAGCGCAAGGGGCTCTTGCACAAAGATGCTACCCGAGGAAGGACCGAGCTGTTGGCTCCAGAGCCCGCCGAGAACGGCGCGCAGCAGCTTCTGGTGGTCATCGACCCGGTCGCCGGCAGAGCCGACGGCGAATCGGTGCGGATCGCGAAGGACGTGCTCAGCGCGGGCGCCGCGGTGAAGATCTGCTTCCCCGACGGCCCCGAGGAGTTCGCGCGGGCGCTGGCCAGACGCGGGAACAGACGGCCGGTGGTGGTGGGCGACGACCGCGCGCTGCTGCGTACGGTCTCGCTGCTGCACCGCGAGCGGGAGCTGGCCTCCGGGGCACTGTCGGTGGTGCCGGTGGGGGCCGCCGTGGATCTGGCGCGGTCGCTGGGCGTCCCGACGGGCGCGGTGGCGGCCGCGCGCGCCGTGCTGGACGGGGTGGTGCGCCGGCTCGATCTGCTGGTCGACGACAGCGACGGGGTGGTGCTGGGCGATCTGCGGATCCCGGCGCTGCCCGTGCTGCCCGCGCCCGGCACGGGGGCGGCTCCGGTGGCCGCGTCGGTGTGGCACGCGTGCCGTTCGCTGGTACGGACGCTCGTACGGCCTGTTCCGCAGGCGCTCGCGGCGCATTCGCACCGGCTGCGGGTGGAGGCGGACGGGGTCGTGCTGAACGATCTGGACGAGCCGGTCGAGGGCGTCACGGTGCGGTCGTGCGGAGGGCGCGCGGAGGTCGTGATCCGTACGTGCGCGTCGCCGGAGCCGGTCCGGGCGAAGGCTCTGTCGGTGACGGTGTCGGGGGCGGACTTCCGCTACCGGGCGGACGCCCGGGTGGCGGGGCCGGTACGGACACGGACGTGGACGCTGCGGCCGGACGCGTGGGAACTGACGCTGCCGAGCGGCGCGGCACGGGCACGTCCGTAGGGCGGGGCCCGGACCGCGGGCCGGAGCGGGAGACCGGGGCCGCGGCCGGGGCTGGAGGCTTACGGCGGTCCGGCGGGGCGTGTGATGGTCCAGTGGCCCGGCGGTCCGGTGGGGCGTGCGACGGTCCGGCGTGGTCCGGTGGTCCGGTCCGGTGGGCGTACGGACGTCAGGCCGGCGGGAGCGCTCCGTCCGGCTCCGCCGGGTGCAGCCTCTCCTGCTGGATCCGCCACCGGTCCATCAGGGACCCGAGTTCGTTGTGGAGGAACTCGAAGAACTCCCTCGTCTCCGCGACCCGCGCCCCCGCCGGGGTGTCCGCGCCGAGCGATTCGACCCCGGCCCGCAGGGTGTTCTCCCAGCGGATCAGCACCGAGTCCCGGCTGGCGAAGGTGGCGTACCAGAGCTGGTGGTGGAGCCGGTAGCGGTCGCGGCGCGAACCTGGGTCGCGCTCCCTGCTGACCATGCCGACCTGGCTGAGATAGCGGATCGCCCCGGACACCGCGGCCGGACTGATGCTGAGCCGCTCGCTCAGCTCGGCGGAGGTCATGCTCGCGTCGTCCGAGGTGAGCAGCGCCGTGAAGACCCGGGACGCGGTGCGCTGCATTCCGGCCTCGGTCATGTCGGCCGCGAAGCGCTCGACGAAGCGGGAGACGGCCTCCTCGTTCCGTTGCGGGCCGGGCCCGCTCGCACCGCCCATAGCGCCTCGCTCGCCCGTACCGCCCGCACCACCGCGCTCAGCCGCAGCGCCGCGCTCAGCCGCACCACTCGTACCGCCCATGTCACGGCTCCCGCTGTCCATCGCCCCACCGTCTCCCTGCTCGGATCCGCCCCGGTCACTTCCCGATCTTAACGCGACCCCTTTTGACGCTTTCTTAACTTCACAAGTTTGTGAAAGTAGCGTACGTTCCGAAGCATGACGAAGGCAATCACGGTCGCCGGACTGCACAAGTCGTTCGGCCGGACACACGCGCTGGACGGCCTCGACCTGACCGTCGAGACCGGCGAGGTCCATGGCTTCCTCGGCCCCAACGGAGCGGGCAAGTCCACCACCATCCGGGTCCTGCTCGGACTCCTGCGCGCCGACTCCGGCGCGGCACAGCTCCTCGGCCGGGACCCGTGGAAGGACGCGGTCGAACTGCACCGGCGCGTGGCCTACGTACCCGGCGATGTGACGCTGTGGCGGAACCTCTCCGGAGGGGAGGTCATCGACCTGTACGGGCGGCTGCGCGGCGGCCTCGACCCGGCGCGGCGGGCCGAGCTGGTCGAGCGCTTCGAACTCGACCCGACCAAGAAGGGGCGTACGTACTCCAAGGGCAACCGGCAGAAGGTCGCCCTGGTCGCCGCGTTCGCCTCGGACGTCGATCTGCTGATCCTGGACGAGCCGACCTCCGGGCTCGACCCGCTGATGGAGGAGGTCTTCCAGCGGTGCGTCGAGGAGGAGCGCGACCGGGGCAGGACCGTGCTGCTCTCCAGCCATGTGCTGAGCGAGGTGGAGGCGCTCTGCGACCGGGTGAGCATCATCCGCAAGGGCGTGACCGTGGAGTCGGGTTCGCTGGCGGAACTGCGGCATCTCACCCGTACGAGCGTAAGCGCGGAACTCGTCGGCGCGCCCGACGGGCTGGCCGGGCTGCCCGGCGTCCATGACCTGGCCGCGCAGTCGGTCGAAGGGGGCCGGGGCCACCGGGTCAGGCTCCAGGTCGACACCGAGCATCTGGACGCGGTGCTGCGCTCGCTCTCCGCCTCCGGGATCCGCTCGCTGACCAGCACGCCGCCGACTCTCGAAGAGCTGTTCCTGCGCCACTACGCCGCCGACGGCAGCGGCCCGGCCGATGCCCCGGATACGACCGGTCCCGGAACCGGTCGCGGAGCCGGTCGTGGAGCGGACAGCACCGGCGCGTCCGGCGGCGGAGCGGACGGCAGCGACGCGGCGGTGGCCCGATGACCGCCACCACCGTCGGCGCCCCGGCCGCACGCTCCGTACGCTCCCGCCATCTCGCCGGCACCGGGCCGCTGCTGCGGCTCGCGCTGCGCCGCGACCGGGTCATGATGCCGGTGTGGGTGCTGGTCATCGGCGCTTCGTACATGTCCGTCGCGCAGTCCTTCGCCGCGCTGTACGACACGGCCGCCAAGCGGGCGGATGTCGTCCGGTCCACGGCGAGCAACAGTTCGCTGCGTGCTCTCTACGGTCCCGTCTTCAGCGACTCCCTCGGCGGGCTGGCGACCTGGCGCATGATCGGCTTCGGGGGCGCCTTCGCGGCCGTGATGAGCCTGATCATCGTCATCCGGCACACCCGCGAGGAAGAGGAGACCGGCCGTCAGGAGATGCTCTCCTCGGCGATGGTCGGGCGGCGGGCGCCGCTGACCGGCGCGCTGCTGGCGGCGCTGACCGCGAACGGAGCGCTGGCGCTGCTGGTCACCGCGGTGATGGCCACGTACGCGCGGGGCGAGGGCGAGAGCGGCGCCGGGCAGTTCGCCGGTTCGCTGGCGGTCGGGCTGGCCACGGCGGGCGTCGGCATGCTCTTCGCCTGCACCGCCGCCATCGCCGCGCAGATCACCGAGAACGCGCGGCTGGCGAAGGGAATGACGGCCGCGGTCATCGGCGCCGCGTTCGTCCTCAAGGCCGCGGGCGACTCGGCGTCCGCCGACGGCTCGTCCGTCCTGACCTGGCTGTCCCCGCTCGGCTGGGCCGAGAACGTCCGGGCGTTCGCCGGCGAACGGTGGTGGGTGCTGCTGATCCTGCTGGCCGCGATCGGCGTCCAGGCCGTCATCGCGTACACCCTGGCGGGACGGCGTGACATCGGGATGAGCTTCCTGCCCGCGCGGCCGGGCCCGGCGCACGGTCGGCTGGGCACGGCGGACGCGCTCGCCTGGCGGCTCCAGCGGGGCGGTGTCCTCGGCTGGGGAGCGGGGTTCCTGGTGGCCGGGCTGATCTTCGGCGGTCTCACCGACGGCGCCGCCGACCTGGTCGGCGGCAACGAGCAGACCAGGGAGATCTTCGAGCGCATGGGCGGCCGGCAGGGTCTGACGGACTCGTTCCTGGCCGCGATGACCGGCATGCTCGGTATGGTCGCGGCGCTGTACGTGGTCGCCTCGGTGCTCCGGCTGTACGGCGAGGAGACCGGCCAGCGCGCGGAACCGGTACTGGCGGGCGCGGTCGGCCGGCTCCGCTGGGCGGCGGGCCACCTGGTGATCGCATTCGGCGGCGCGGCCCTGATCATGCTGCTGGGCGGTCTCGGCCTGTTCCTGGGCTACGGCCACCGCCTCCCGGGCATCCTCGGCGCCTCGCTCGTCCAGCTCCCCGCGATCTGGGTGGTGGGCGGACTGGCGGTCCTGCTGTACGGCCTGTACCCGAAGGCGGCCGCAGCGGCTTGGGGGGTCGCGGGCCTCATCCTGGCCCTGGGCTGGATCGGCCCGGCGGTGAACCTCCCCCGGCCGGTCATGAACCTCTCCCCCTTCACCCACCTCCCCAAGCTCCCGGGCGCGGACATGACCTGGCCCCCGGCCCTGATCCTGACGGCGGTGGCGGCGGCGCTTGTAGCGGCGGGCCTGGGGGGCCTGAGCCGCCGGGACATGCTGACGTAGACCGGACCGTACGCGTACGACACCGGCCCGCTTTGCCCACAGCCTGTGGACGAAGCGGGCCGCCGCGTCGGGCGCGCGTCAGCGCACGAATCCCTTCAGCTCTTCAGTGTCGAGTCCGATGCCGACGGGATCGGGGAGCAGCACCTTCACGCCGAAGTCCATCACATGCCGATCGCGGTAGCCGTCCGCCGCGGGATCACTGTGCACGGTCACCGTGCCGTGGTCGCGGTCGATCAGCAGGTGAACCGGGATCCCTGCGGCAGCGTAGGCAGCGAGATTCTCCGTGTGATGCCGCCGATCGATCTCGGAGCCGGTCTCGTACGAGGCGATCTCGGCCGCCATCAGCACTCCTGCCCGGCCCTCGCGGTCCGCCCCGACCAGCAGCCCCAGCTCGCCGCCCGCGTACAACCGCAGTTCAGTCCGGACCTGCGTACAGCGTTGTCTCAGCCACGTGGTGATCTCTTTGCAGTCGGCGTCCGTCGTGGCCTTGAAGCAGATCTGTCCGCCCAGAAACTCCAGCTCGACGGTGTCTGACACCTTGTCGACCAGCTTGGCGATCTTCTCGAACTCCTCGACCGACATCTGAGCCGCGCGCTCTGCCGCACCGGTCATCGTGCACCTCCTGTCAGGCGGAGGCCAGCGTGACAGGTCCCCGGACGGCCACGGCCGCATAAGCCGAACCGATCACTCGTGCGAGCGATCAAATGACCAGTACTCGCCATGCGCCCCGGGCGGGCCGATCAGCCCGGTGTCACCAGGCGTGCCTCGTACGCGAAGACCGCCGCCTGCGTACGGTCGCGGAGGCCCAGTTTCACCAGGATGCGGCTCACATGGGTTTTGATCGTGGACTCCGCCACCACGAGGTGTTCGGCGATCTCCGCGTTGGACAGGCCCTGCGCGATGAGGACCAGGACCTCCGTCTCGCGTTCGGTGAGGTCGCCGACGCGGGCCATGGCCGGGGCGCGCGGGGTTTCGGAGAGTTTGGAGAACTCCGTGATCAGACGGCGGGTGACGGTGGGGGCCAGGAGCGCTTCGCCGGAGGCGACCACCCGTACGCCGTCCGCGAGCTGGCGGGCCGAGGCGTCCTTGAGGAGGAAGCCCGAGGCACCCGCGCGGAGCGCCTGGTAGACGTACTCGTCGAGGTCGAAGGTGGTCAGTACCAGCACCTTCGCGTCCGCGTCCGCCGCCACGATCTCGCGCGTGGCCTCGATGCCGTTCAGCTCCGGCATCCGGATGTCCATCAGGACGACATCGGGGCGCAGCGCCGTGACCTGGCCGATCGCCTCGCGGCCGTTCACGGCCTCCCCGACGACCTCGATGTCCGGCATCGCGTTCAGCAGGACCGAGAAGCCCTCGCGGACCATCACCTGGTCGTCGACGATCAGCACTCGAATCGTCACGCCGCGTCCCCTTCCCGCTCGCGCCCCACGCCGCCCGCGCCGCCCGCGCCGCCTTCGGCGTCCCGCCCGTCCCGTTCCGCCGCCGCGACCGGTATGAAGGCCACGACCTCGTATCCGCCGTCCTCGGTGGGTTCCGCGGTCATCTCCCCGCTCAGCATGGCCACCCGTTCCCGCATCCCGGTGATGCCGTGCCCGGCCCCGGGCGACGGCTTGACCAGGCCCCGCGGCGCGGTGTTGACGATGCGCAGGCCCAGCCCGCCCAGTACGTACGCGATCTCGACCCGCGCGGTCGACCCCGGCGCGTGCCGCAGCGCGTTGCTCAGCGCCTCCTGCACGATGCGGTACGCCGACAGTTCGACGCCCGGCGGCAGCTCACGTACCGCCCCGGTGACCGTCTTCTCCACGGTCAGACCGGCCTCCCCCACATTCGCCAGCAGCCCGTCGAGATCGGCGAGAGTGGGCTGCGGGGCGTCGGGGGCCTGGTAGTCCGCCGCCCGTACGACCCCGAGCACCCGGCGCAGTTCGGTCAGCGCCGCGACCGCGTTCTCCCGGATCGTGACAAAGGCCTGCTCCAGCTCGGGCGGCGGGTTCTCCACCCGGTACGGGGCGGCCTCGGCCTGGATCGCGACCACCGACATATGGTGCGCGACCACATCGTGCAGCTCGCGGGCGATGGTGGTGCGCTCCTCCAGGAGCGTGCGCCGGTCGCGTTCGACCGCGGTGACGCTCTGCTGCGCCGCCACCTCCTGCTCCGCCTTCCTGCGCACCTGGAGCAGGCTCACGGTCAGCAGGACGAGCGCGGAGACGAAGAGCATGGGGACACCCGAGGAGCTGTACCCGTACGGCGTGAGGAGCACCTCGGAGAACAGCACGTACGCGGCCGTCATCACCCAGAGCCAGGCGGCGGTGCGCGGGCGGGTACGGGCCGCCACCACCGTCATCACGATCAGATAGGCGGCGAAGGCGCTGGGCTCCCAGGGCCAGTCGCGCCACCCCACGACACTCAGCGCCGCGGACAGCACCAGCGCCAGCCACCAGGCCCCGACCGGCCTGGTCAGGGTCAGCAGCACCGGTACGACGGGCAGCAGGCGGAACAGGGAGCCGCCGTCGGCGAAGCCGATGAACAGCACCAGCAGCGCCGCGGCCACGATGACGGCGTGCGGGGTCCGGGCCGCGTACTCGCGTATCCGGCCCGGCAGCCGGCGGGTGAGCGGGCCGTCCGTCCGCATGGGGGCCAGCGGGCGGTAGGCGAAGGCATCGTGGAAGAGGTCCTGGCGCAGGCTCCTGATCGCTCCCGCGGCCAGGCGGAACTCCGGGCTCCGGGCCTTCCCGGTATCTGTCTGGGTCACGCTGCCACGGTAGGGGGAGTGCGGGGACGGGGTCGTCACCACGGAAGCGGATCCTCGGCCGTCCGTCCCAGGTACTACACGGGTCGGCACTGGGCGGGTCCGGGCACTACGCGGGCCCGGGCCACCGCGCGGGGCCCGCGCGCTTCACCACGCGAGCTGTGCGATCTCCTCCGCCACCACCGCGCACGCGTCCGCCTTCGGGTCGATCAGCGGGAAGTGGCCGACGTCCTCCAGCAGCGTCAGGCCGACCGTTTCGCCCGCCCTCGCCGCCGCGGCCACATACTCCTCGGCGACGGTGTACGGCACGGTCAGATCCGTACGGCCCTGCACCACCGCCGTCGCGATCCCCGTCGGCAGCAGCGCCGCCGGGTCCGCGCTCTCCCTGCGGCGCTTGAACTCCTCCTCGCCGCCCAGCAGTTGCTGAATCGCTCCGCCGCACACGTCCAGCTCCACGGCCCGCAGCAGATCCGCGATCGGCGCCAGCGCGACGACCCCGCGCAGCGGCGGCGGTTCCGGCAGCCGCCAGGGCGAGCCCGCCGGCAGCACATGCCGGGCCGACGCCCACAGCGCGAGATGCCCGCCCGCCGAGTGCCCGGTCACCACGGTCCGCCGGGCATCCGCGCGCGGCAGCGCGTCCGCGACCAGCGCGGGCAGCGCGTCCATCGCCGCCGCCACATCATCGAACGTCTCCGGCCACCGCCCCGCCACCGGAGCGCCGTCGCCCTGCTGCGGGACCGCGGGGCCCCGCCGGTACTCGACATTGGCGACGGCGAAGCCGCGGCGGGCCAGGAAGTCCGCGAAGGGCGTCAGATGCCCGCGGTCGTACGGCGCCCGCCAGGCACCGCCGTGCAGGACGACGACCAGCGGCACCCGCTCCTGGTCGCCCCGGGGCGCGTAGAAGTCGATCACCTGATCAGGGTGGTCACCGTACGCGGCGGTGGTATCGGGCCGGACGACCGGATGGGCCAGGACCGACTCGGTCTCTGCGGCGTCACGCGCGAGGGCATCGGGCGCGGCGGGGTCCGGCATCTTGCGCCAACCTTTCGGTACGGGGGCCGAATTGACCTGATCAGCGGGGACGGTATCAGCCCTGAAGGGGGTCGATCACACCCCGCGTCCCGGTCCGGCCACCGCCCCGGCGCCCGGGCCGCCGGGAAGGCCCGCCGAGATCCCGCCCGGCACCCCCGGCGAGGTCCCGGGCGCCACCTCCCGCAGCACCTCCCCGAGCACCCGCGCGGCTCGTTCCGCATCGGCGAAACCGATGTACAACGGGGTGAAACCGAAGCGCAGCACGTCCGGCCTGCGCAGATCGCCGACGATCCCGCGCGCGATGAGCGTCTCCATCACGGCGGGCGCCTCGGCGCAGCGGAGGGCGACCTGACTGGCGCGTTCCGTATGCGCCGCCGGGGTCAGCGAGGCGACCCGGCCCGGCGGCGCGTACGCCTCGACGCACTCCAGGAAGAAGTCGGTGAGCGCCAGGCTCTTCGCGCGCACCGCCTCCATCCGTACCCCGGCCCACACGTCGAGGGCCGCCTCCAGCGCCAGCATGGAGAGGATGTCGGGGGTGCCGACCCGGCCCCGTACCGCGCCCTCCGCCGGCGTGAAGTCCGCGGCCATCGCGAACGGATCGGTGTGCGCGTTCCAGCCGGGCAGCGGGGAGTCGAAGCGGGCCTGGTGGCGCTCGGCGACATAGAGGAAGGCGGGCGAACCGGGCCCGCCGTTCAGATACTTGTACGTGCAGCCCACCGCGAGATCCACGCCGTGCTCGTCCAGACCGACCGGCAGCGCGCCCGCGCTGTGGCACAGATCCCAGACGGCGAGCGCCCCGGCCTCGTGCACGGCGGCGGTGATCCCGGGCAGGTCGTGGAGCCGTCCCGTACGGAAGTCCGCGTGGTTGACCAGCGCCACCGCCGTACGCGGCCCGAGCGCGCCGGCCAGCTCCGCCGGGGCGACGGGCACGATCCGGCTGCCCGTCATCCGGGCCGCGGACCGGGCGATATAGCCGTCCGTGGGGAAGGTCGTGGCGTCGACGAGGATCTCGTCCCGGCCGGGGCCCGCGAGGCGGGCGCCCGCCACCACGGCCTTGAAGACATTGACGCTGGTGGAGTCGCCGACCACGATCCGGCCCGGCGCGGCGCCGACGAGCGGCGCGATGCGGTCGCCGATCCGCTCGGGCGCCTCCCACCAGCCGCTCTCGGTCCAAGAGCGGATGCGCAGCTCGCCCCACTCGCGGGCGACGACGTCCTGGAGGCGCTCGGGGACATGGCGGGGGAGAGCGCCGAGCGAATTGCCGTCGAGATAGACGACACCGTCCGTGAGGGCGAACAGCTCGCGGCGGCCGGCGAGTTCGTCGGCGGCGTCGAGCGCGGCGGCGCGCAGCGCGAGGGGCCGTGACTCCTCCGGCGATTCCGGCGATCCGGACGTGGCGGCCGGCGACTCGGACACGGCTCGGCCTTCTTCCAGCGACTCAGACATGGCTGCGCGCCGTCCACAGCTCGGGGAACACGTTCTTCGCGGCCCGTTTCTCCAGCCAGGCGACGCCCGCCGACCCGCCCGTCCCGGTCTTGGACCCCATCGCACGCCGGGTCGCCACGAGATGGTCGTTGCGCCAGCGCCACACCAGTTCACCGACGTCCGTCAGCGCCTCGCCGAGCCGGATCAGTTCGCTGTGCTGGTCGCGGTCCGCGTAGATCCCGGCCCAGATCTCCTCGACCGCGGGCGACGGCTCGTACCGCGCCGACAGATCCCGTCCGAGCACCTCGGGCGGCACCGGCAGCCCGCGCCGGGCGAGCAGCCGCAGGACCTCGTCGTACAGGCTCGGCTCCTGGAGCGCCTTCTCCAGCTCGGCGTGCACGCGCGGGGCGCCACGGTGCGGTACGAGCATCGACGCCGACTTCTCGCCGAGCAGGAACTCCATCCGCCGGTACATCGCCGACTGGAATCCGGAGCCCTCGCCGAGGGCGCCGCGGTACGAGTTGAACTGCGCGGGGGTGAGCTGGGCGAGCGGGCGCCAGGAGGCGTTGAGCGCGTCCAGCTCCCGTACGGAACGCTTGAGGGCGTCGACCGCCGGGCGCGTACGGTCCTCGCGCAGCGCGCGGGACGCGGTCTCCCACTCGTGGACGATGACGGTGAACCACAGCTCCATGACCTGCGTGGTGACGAGGAACACCATCTCGCCGGGGTCGTCGGAGCGGGGGTGCTGGAGGTGGGTGAGGACGTCGGCCTGGACGTAGTCCTCGTACGGGGTGGTCCCGGCGAAGTCGAGGTTCGGGGCTTCCGAACCGGCTTCGGGGGTATCGGGGGCGTGCGACATCTCTGTCTCCTCGACATGTGCTCCGGGTAGCGGTCCGCCCCTTCCGTGTTGGTTACGGAGCCCCGGTCCCCTGTGGGCATCATAAGCCGGTACCGGCGTGGGAGGCGGGGTCGAGGCGGGCCCGGACCGGGGCTCAGACCCTGGGTCCGTCGATGTACGTCCCGTGCTCGTCGTACGGCCACGCGTTGGACACACAGCCGTCCAGACCCTTGATCTGCTGCATCATGACCGGCGCGGGACGGCCGGGGCCCGAGCAGCCCAGATGGTGGTGGATGCCGATCTCATGGCCGACCTCGTGGTTGATGACGAGGTGGCGGTATTCGGCGGGAGGACCGTCGAAGGTGGGCGAGCCGAGGAGCCAGCGGCGCAGATTGACCACGACCCCGTCGGTGGTCTCGCAGTTCAGCTCGCCGTGGGTGTTGAGGCCCTCGGCGAGGCAGAGCGCGTCGGCGGTGGCGGGGGTGGCGATACGGATCACGAAGTCGGCGTCGGCCTTCGAGGAGACGAGCTGGAAGGAGCCGCGGCCGTGGGCGGCCCAGCCGCGCGGGTGGGCGAGTATCGCCTCTATCTCGGCGGCGGCGGCCTTCGCGGATATGTCGACGCCCTTCTCGACCTGGACGCGGTAGCGGCGCAGTGGACCGGAACCGACCCGGCGCCCTTGCGCCTGCGCGGTGGTGAAGGTCCCGGGCCCGGAGGCGGGGACACGGGGCGGGGAGCTGCTGGGGGACGGGGAGCGGCTGGGTGACGAGGACGGCGACGGGGACGACGGCGACGGGGAGCGCTCCGGAGGCGTCGGCGCGCTGGGACTCTTCGGAGGCGCCGTCGTGCTGGAACTCTCCGGGGGCCGCAGGCCGCGCACGTCAGCGGTCTCGGCGGCCCCTCCGGTACTGGCTTCGCCCCCGTCCCCCGACCGCAACGCGAACGCGGCACCGCCGAGGACGACCACGAGGACCAGGCCGAACCCGCCGAGGGCGAGCGGACTGAGCGAACGCCGACGGCTGCCTCGGCTCGTGCCTCGGCCGGTGCGTCCGCTGGTGTCTCGACGACTGGTGGCGCGCTTGCCCAAGACGGGACTTCTCCCTGGTGAGACCGGTGTACCGGATACGAACGGTGGTAGCGGCGGGACCAGGTCGTACAAGTGCGTCGTACGGAGTCGTGTACAGGTCGTCGTACAGACCGAAGGCCCGCGCCCTGGCAGACGGGCGGGGCCTTCGAAAGGTTGCGTGCTGCACCGAATTACTTGACCCGGGGGTGCGGCCCGGCGCGGGCGCCCCAGCCTCGGGTTCGGGCTCAGCCTTGGGCTTGGGCTTGGGTTCGGGTTCGGGTTCGCTCAGCCCAGCGTGTCGGCCGCCAGCGGCGAGGAGTCCCGCAGAAACGTCGAGCAGCGCTCGTACTCGTCCTGCTCCCCGATCGCCTGCGCGGCCCGCCCGAGCGCGTGCAGCGCCCGCAGGAACCCGCGGTTCGGCTCGTGCTCCCAGGGCACCGGACCGTGCCCCTTCCACCCGCTCCGCCGCAGGGCGTCGAGCCCCCGGTGGTAACCGGTCCTGGCGTACGCGTACGACTCGACGACCCGCCCGGCCTCGAACGCCCCATCGGCAAGCTGTGCCCAAGCCAGCGACGACGCCGGATACTTGGCGGCGACCTCGTCGGCCGGCGTTCCCTGGGCGAGCAGCTCCCGCGGCTCCGGATCATCGGGCAGATGAGTGGGGGCGGTCCCCCCAGAAGGTTTCCATGGATGGCCATACGTACAGTCTGCCTTGCCCCGGCCCGCGCCCCGCTCACGGGACATCCGGTTTTCCGTCCGCCGCCGGGCGGTCCGTGGGGCCGCGGTCCCCGGGCACCTGGTCCCGGGCCGGCCGTACCGCCTCGGGTTCCAGGGGCGGGGCCGCCAGGCCGCAGTGGACCTTGCATTCCGGCTGTTCGCCGGTGGGTTTCGGGGTACGGATCGTCACCGCCGCGATCAGGGCGCCGACCACCAGGATGCCCGCGCACAGCGGCATCGCGCGGTCGAAGCTGGCGCCGAACTGGGCGGCCGAGCGGTACGCCTCCGGGCCGAGGCCCGTCAGCAGGGGGAGGGCCGCGACCGCGATGAGGCCGGCCGCGCGGGCCGCCGCGTTGTTGATGCCGCTGGCGAGGCCCGCCCGCGCGGTGTCCACGGACGCCAGGACCGTCGCTGTCAGCGGCGCGACGAGCGTCACCATGCCCAGCCCCATCACCAGCAGCGCGGGCAGCACATCCGCCAGATACGACGACCCCTGGCCCACCCGCAGCATCAGCAGCATGCCCCCGGCGCACAGCAGCGGCCCCACCGTCAGCGGGAGCCGCGGTCCCGTCTTCTCCCCCAGCTCGCCCGACCGTGCCGAGAGCAGCAGCATCAGGATCGTCGTCGGCAGCAGCGCCGCCCCCGCGCCCAGCGCCGAGTAGCCGACCACCACCTGGAGCTGGAGCGCGGCGAGGAAAAAGAAGCCGCCGAACGCCGCGTACACGCACAGCGTCACCAGATTCACCGCGGTGAACAGCCGGGACCGGAAGATCGACGGCGGCAGCATCGGTTCCGGGCGGCGTCGCTCGACCATGACGAAGGCCACGGCGACCACCACCCCGGCCAGCCCCGCCCAGACCGTCTCGCCGATCAGCGCGTACGTGATCAGCGCCAGTGCCACCGCCCCGAGCACCGCGCCCAGCACATCGAACCGCCCGTGCGCCGCCGGGGCCCTGGTCTCCGGTACATGCCGCAGCGCCACCGGCGTACAGATCGCGGCCAGCGGCACATTCAGCAGGAACACCCAGCGCCAGCCCGGGCCGTCGACGAGCCAGCCGCCGACGAACGGCCCGATCGCCGCCCCCACCCCGCCCAGCCCGGACCACAGTCCCACGGCCCGCGCCCGGTCGTCCGGATGGAAGCTGGCCTGGATGATCGCCAGCGATCCGGGGACGAGCAGCGCCCCGCCGATGCCCTGCAACGCCCGAGCGGTGATCAGCACCTCGGCGTTCGGCGCGACTCCGCAGAGCAGCGAGCCCAGTGCGAACCAGACCACCCCGAGTACGAAGATCTTCCGCCGCCCGTACCGGTCGCCGAGCGACCCGCCCAGCAGGATCAGCCCGGCCAGCGTGACCAGATAGGCGTTGACGGTCCACTGGAGGGACGCCAGATCCGCGTTGAGCGACCTCCCGATGTGCGGCAGCGCCACATTGACGACGGTCGAGTCGAGCAGAGCCATGCTCGAACCCAGCACCGTCGTCAGAATGATCCAGCGGCCCGTGGCCGAGGACAGCCTGATTTCCATACGGGGATCATCCCTCGCCCCCGCGCCAGCGGGCGACCCGGCCACCGGCACCGGACCGGACCGGTGCGGTGCGGTCTGGTCTGGTCCGACGACATGGCTCGGGCCCGGCACCGCGTACCGTACGTACGAGATGCCGGGCCCGGCGCCCGAAGACGCGAACCGCGCGGAACCAGCGGAACTACTTGAGCTTCGTGCCCGTCGACCGCAGCGCCGCACAGGCCTCCGTGACCCGCTTCGCCATGCCCGCCTCGGCCAGCTTGCCCCAGGTCCGCGGGTCATAGGTCTTCTTCGAACCGACCTCGCCGTCGACCTTCAGCACACCGTCGTAGTTGGTGAACATGTGCGCCGCGACCGGACGCGTAAAGGCGTACTGGGTGTCCGTGTCCAGGTTCATCTTCACGACACCGTTCTCCAGCGCCGTGGCGATCTCCTCGGCCGAGGAGCCCGAGCCGCCGTGGAAAACGAAGTCGAACGGCTGGCTGCCCGCGGCCCTCTCGTACTTGGAGGCCACGCCCTCCTGGAGGTCCTTGAGCAGCTCGGGACGGAGCACCACATTGCCCGGCTTGTAGACACCGTGGACATTGCCGAAGGACGCGGCCAGCAGATAGCGGCCCTTCTCGCCCAGCCCGAGCGCCTCGGCCGTGCGCAGCGCGTCCTCGACGGTCGTGTACAGCTCGTCATTGATCTCGTGGCTGACGCCGTCCTCCTCGCCGCCGGTCGGAGTGATCTCGACCTCAAGGATGATCTTGGCGGCGGCGGCCTTGGCGAGCAGCTCCTCGCCGATGGCCAGGTTGTCGGCCAGCGTCTCCGCGGAGCCGTCCCACATATGCGACTGGAAGAGGGGGTCGCGACCGGCCCGTACCCGCTCGGCGGAGATGTCGAGCAGCGGACGGACATAGCCGTCGAGCTTGTCCTTGGGACAGTGGTCGGTGTGCAGCGCGACCGTGATGTCGTACTTCGCCGCGACCACATGCGCGAACTCGGCGAGGGCGACCGCGCCGGTCACCATGTCCTTGTTGTACTGACCGCCCAGGAACTCCGCACCACCAGTGGACATCTGGATGATGCCGTCGCTCTCGGCCTCCGCGAAGCCGCGCAGCGCAGCGTGCAGGGTCTGGGACGAGGTCACATTGATGGCCGGGTAGGCGAACTTGCCTGCCTTCGCCCGGTCGAGCATCTCGGCGTAGACCTCGGGGGTTGCGATGGGCATCGGGCCGCTCCTTGTGATGTGCGGGTGTGAGGTGCTTGTCCCTGACTGGGGTCCCTGACCTGGGGGCGACGTCATCGTCGACTCCATCCTTCCAGACTCCCGCACGGGCTCCACTCGGAGCACCACCCTGGCGGCTCCTGTCTGGGCCACCGGACAACGGCAGTGGCCCTGGCTGTTTCACGTGAAACAGCCAGGGCCACACCAAATGCCCAGCTCAGAGTTGCTGTACGGACGCCGTACGGGCAGCCGGCCGGCCGGGGAGACCGCCGAGGCGGGGTACGTCCCGGGCGTCCCGGCGTCCCCGACTCAGGCCAGACCCAGTTCATCCAGCCCATAGACAGGGAGATACGGAAGTCCCGCCTCGGCGATGGCCGGAGCCGCCCCCCGCTCCACGATGACCGCCACCGCGACCACCTCGCCGCCGGCTTCCCGTACGGCCTCGACGGCCGTCAGCGGCGAGCCGCCCGTGGTGGAGGTGTCCTCGACGACCAGACAGCGGCGGCCCTTCACCTCCGTACCCTCGATCCGGCGCTGAAGACCGTGCGCCTTCTGTGCCTTGCGGACGACAAACGCGTCCAGGCGCCGGCCCCGGGCGGCGGAGGCGTGCAGCATCGCGGTGGCCACCGGGTCGGCACCCAGGGTCAGCCCGCCGACGCAGTCGAAGTCCAGCTCGGCGGTGGCGTCGAGCATGACCTGACCGACCAGCGGCGCGGCATGACCGTCCAGGGTGATCCGGCGCAGATCGATGTACCAGTCGGCCTCACGGCCCGAGGAGAGGGTCACCCGGCCGTGGACCACGGCCTTGTCCTTGATCAGTTGCAGCAGCTCAGCCCGTGCGTCAGTCATGGCCCCGAGCTTATGCGCTGCGCGCGGCCGGCCCGGATGCCGTCCCCGGGACCGGACCCCGCCGCCTGTGCTCGGCCCGGGGCCAGGTCGGCGCCGTACGCCGTGCCCGGCCCGGGGCTAGGTCCGCGCCGTACGCCGTACGCGGCCTGGGGCCAGGTCGGCGCCGTGCGCCCCGCATCGCGAGGCCGTGCTCAGAGCCGCCGCCAGGTCCAGTTCGCGGTGATCTCCAGCGGTTCCACGGGGGTGACCAGCCGGGGCAGGGTGTTGAGCCCGTTCGGCGGGCCCGACTGGGGCTCCACACAGACCGCCTCGGCCTGCTCGTCGTACACCACGACCCACTCCGCCCGGCTCGTGACCTTCAGCTCCAGTTCGCCGGGCCAGGTCAGGGTCACCGCCACGCCGTCGGGCATCCCGAAGCAGTCGTCCCAGGGGCCGGGGCTCGGCGGGACCCGGCGGCCGGTGGGCAGATGGTCGGCGCCGCGCTCCTCCTGCCAGGCCGGGGCGAAGTCGATACCTGCCTTACTGCCGTTGAGGGTGCGCAGGAACCAGGGGTGCCAGCCGGCCTGCGCCGGGAAGGACGTGTCGTACGTCTCCACCCCCAGCGCGAGCGACAGCGAGTCCTCGGTCAGCTCGAAGGTCTGGGTGACCCGCCCGCTGTACGGCCAGGGGTCGACGAGGTCGTACGTGAACGCCGCCTCGCCGGCGCCCGCCCGGGCCGTGCGCCAGGCCGTGTCCCGGCCGGTGCCATGGATCGCGTGCGGCGGGGAGTTGAGGGGCATCTGATGGACCACGCCGCCGTTGCGGAACTGCCCGTGCTCGATGCGCCCGCACCACGGCACCATCGGGAAACAGCCGTACCGTGCGCCCTGGCGCAGCAGTTCGGTCCCGCCGATCCGCAGACTGCCGATCCGGCAGCCATTCGCCGGGTTGATGGTCAACTCGGCGTCGCCCGCCGCCAGTCGGATGCTCTCTTCGCTGCTACTCACACCCCGACACTACTTGCGGCGGCGCAGTGCGCGGCCCACCACCACGGCGGAGGCGAGCGCCAGCGCGGCGGCCGGCGCGACCCAGCGCAGGGTGGCCCCCGCGCTGCCGGAGTCGGGCGCGGGCACGGGGGCGTACCGGCCGCGCGGCGGCGCGTGGTCGACCTCTTCGGCACTGCGGCCGATCATGGTGCGGCGGGCGTGGGCGGCTTCGGCGGGCGGTTCGCCCTGGATGAGGAAGTCGCCTTCGCCGGAGATGGTCTCGCCGTCGAGGGGGGACGAGGGGAGGTCGACCTCGAAGGCGGAGACGTCGAGTTCGTCGTCGTCCAGCTCATCGTCCAACTCGGCGTCGTCCAGGTCGTCTTCATCGAAATCGTCGGCGTCGAGGCGGTCGGCGTCGATGTCGTCGGCGTCGAGATCGCCGTCGCGCTCACCGGTGGGACCGACGGGCTGGTCAGTAGAGCCGCCGGCCTCGCCGGTGTCCTCAGCCTCGATGTCCTCGGCCCCGGACTCGGCTCCGGACTCCTCGGCCCCGGTCCCCTCGGCCCCGGTCCCCTCGGCCCGGGTCTCCTCGGGCTCCGCCCCAGCCTCGCTCTCCGGTACGGCGTCCGCAGCCGGAGGCCGGCCCGAAGCCGCCGCAGCCGCCGACCCACCCGAAGCCTCCACGGCCCCGGCGATCCCGCCCGCCTCACCCGCCTCACCCGAATCCGAGCCCTCGGCCTGCCGGGCTGCCTCAGCCTGCTCAGCCGCCTCGCCCTGCCCGGCCGCCTCAGCCCGCTCGACCGACTCAGCCGCCTCGGCCTGCTTGACCGACTCAGCCGACTCAGCCTGCTCAGCCGACTCGCCCGTCCCAGCCCCCAGGCCCAGCTCCGCCGCCACCTCCCCCAGCCCCGCCGCCAGCCGGTCCAGAAGCCGGTGTGCCGCCGCCGTCACCGCTTCGGCGGGCAGGTCCGCCAGCCGGCCGTCCACGCTCGATCCGCCGGTGAACGTCAGCGCCGTACCGCCCGGTGCCGCGGCGAGCCGGAGCGTGAGCGTCAGCTTCGCCGCACCGGTGCCCCGGGCCTCGGTGCCCTCGCCCTCGGCGGTGAAGACCCCGTCCCGTTCGGCCAGTGTCAGCGTGCCGCGGTAGGTGATCGTATGGCCGCCGGCACGGACCTTGAGCCGGCCCGAGAGCGGGCCCGCCGACGCGTCGGCGTCCTGCTGGAAGCCCGGAACACAGCGGGCCACCCGCGCGGGGTCCCGCAGCGTCTGCCGGAGGGCCTCTGCCGCCACCGGAACGAATACCTCATGCTCCATGGAAACCGAGCCTACTCAGCCCAGGCCCCCGAGGCGGCCTTCTTGCCCGGGCGGATTCACCCCCGCTCACTCCGTGTACCGCGGGTGCACCAGCGTCGACGGCGGCAGGTCCGGTATGCGCGTGCGCTCCACCCCTCTCGCGCCCGCCGCCAGCAGGGGAGTCCCCAGGGACCGCAGCCTGGGCGCGTCCTCCGCCAGACCGAGATCCGGGCGGGCGCCCAGCCGGGCCAGCGCGAACCCCCAGTCGGACAGCGCCGGGGTGCCGTCCTTCACCCGGTCGGGCCCCGCGGCGAACCCGGACGGCGGGCCCGTCGCGCTGTACGGAGCGGTGCCGAAGCCGGCCGCGCGCAGCGTCGCGTCGACCGTCCAGTACGTACGCGGCTGGGTCGTCGGCGATCCCGCGTGCACCGCCAGCCGCCCGTCCTCCGCGAGCACCCGGGTCGTCAGGCAGTAGAACTCCTCCGAATACAGCTTGGTGCTGGCCGTGATCCCCGGGTTCGGCAGGTCCGAGATCACCACGTCGTACGTACGCTCCGGCCCGGCCCGCAGCCAGGTGAACGCGTCCGCGTAGACCGTACGCAGCCGTGGATCGTCGAACGCGTGCCCGTTCAGCGCGGCCAGCGCGGGGTCCTCCCGGGCCAGCCGGACCACGCCCGGGTCCAGCTCGACGACGGTGACCACCCGCACGTCCCCGTACTTCAGGACCTCGCGCGCGGCCAGCCCGTCACCCCCGCCCAGGATCAGCACGCGCCGGTGGCGCCCGCGCATGGCGGGGTGCACCAGCGCCTCGTGGTAGCGGTACTCGTCGCGCCCGCTGACCCGGAGCCGCCCGTCCACATAGAGGTCCAGCGGCCCGTCCCGCCCGCCGGTGAGCACGACCTCCTGGACGTCCGTGTGTACGGCGACCCGCACCCGGTCCCCGTACACCGCGCGGCGGGCCGCCCGCTCGAAGTCGTCGACCAGTACGGCCGCGGTGGCCAGCACCGACAGGACCAGCACATTCGCCCCCACCAGCAGCCAGCGCGAGCGCGGGCTCAGATCGCGCCGGAAGAGCCAGAGGACCAGCGCGCCGCCCGCCACCGCGTTGACCCCGCCGGTCAGCAGCGCGCCCGTGAGCTGTCCCAGCCAGGGCAGCAGCAGGAACGGGAAGGCCAGCCCGCCGACGAGCGCCCCCACATAGTCGGCCGCGAACAGATCGGCGACCGTCCCCTCCGCGTCCTGCCGGGAGAACCGCTGTATGAGCGTCATCAGCAGCGGGATCTCGGCGCCGATGAGGATGCCGATGGCCAGCGAGAAGCCCACCAGGGCATACCGCGACTCGCCCACCCACACGAAGCTTCCGTACAGCACGAGCGCCGAGCAGCCGCCCAGCAGCGCGAGCGCCGCTTCCAGCAGCCCGAATCCGACCGCCGCCCGGCAGCGCAGCCGCTTGGCGAGCAGCGAGCCGACCCCCATCGCGAAGACCATCACGGAGAGGACGACGGAGGCCTGGGTGACGGAGTCCCCGATGAGATACGAGGCGAGCGCCACCAGCTCCAGCTCGTACACCAGTCCGCAGGCGGCGCAGATGAAGACCACGGCGAGAATCAGGAAGCGCCCGGCATCCGGCCGCACGGGCAGCCGTGTCGCACCCTGGGGCGGCGAGGACGCGGTCTGCTGGATCATGTCCGTAACGCTACGTCACGAATTCATTGCGGTTTGTCACCCACACGGGTGTAACTAGAGCATCGCAGGCATACGGGCGCCGACCCGTGTGCGGGTCACCACGAGCTGCCCCTCCTGGGGGTAGGCGTGCCAGGTACGCCAGTGGACCTGGCCTTCGTCGCGCTGCGCCAGCATCGCGGTGAAGGCGTACGGCGCGCCGGGGAAGATGCCCGCGAGCCCGTTGGGATGGTCCGCGACCAGCGCGAGCAGCTCCTGCGCGCGCCCCGCGAACGAGCCGTGCGAGAGGGTCTCGACGCGCGCCGCGAATTCGTACTCCCAGTCCCCGAGCCGTTTGGAGACACCGAGGGGTAACGGGGTGCTGCTGCCCGGGATACAGGCGACGGTCTCCGAGCAGACGCCGCGCTCCTCCTCGAGAAGCACCTGGTGGGAGGCGCCGAGGAGTCTGAGCTGGACTCCGGCGCCGTCGAGTTCGAGATCGAGGACGGCCAGGGCGGGGAGTGGCTCCCGGCCCAGCGCCCAGGCCAGATCGGCGGCGCGGGAGTCGGTGTAGGCCGTATTGAGATGGGTGAGCATGGGCAGGCTCCGCAAACACGCTTGACGGGTGGACCGGGGACGACCCCGACGATGAGCGAGGGAACCTGTGGGGGGAGATCGCCGGCTCGACTCCGCGGGAGTTCCGAGGCTGGAAGCTCTCATCAGTGAGGGAATCACGAAGTACGCCATGCTCACAGCGTTTTTACCCAACTTGACGGGGTTTTCCATCCCCTCGGGGGCTCTACAGTTCAACTGTTCAACGAAAGCGACGAAGACCGGTGGAGAAGGGCTCGCGATCGGTCAACACGGAGATGCCCGGCGGGAGTTCACTCCCACCGGGCATCGACGGCACCGCGGACCAGCTACCCCGTGTTAGCTGCCTCCGCCGCCGCATCCCCCGCCACCACCGCACGAGGAGCCCCCTCCGCAGGAGGAGGAGTCACCGCCTCCGCACCCGCTCGACGCGGAGCCGCCCCCGGCCCACCAACTCCCGTCGGAGCGACGCTTCCTGGTCCTCGTCGAGGCACCGCGGGCGGCACGGCCCCTGCTCGCGTTGCGCGACATGCGGGAGAGGCGCTTCGCACGCGCCTTGTCCCGGTTGCCCACGCTCGACACCAGCCCGACCAGCGCGATCGCCACCATGATCACAACGACCGCGATTCCCAAACCTGTCATCGATCTCACCGCTTTCCGTTCCCCCGAAGCGAGGCCGTCCGCGCCCCGTCGCCCGGCCGCCCTCGCACTCATCCCGCCGCGTCCCGCGCTCACTTGTCCGTGAACGCGGCGCGTGACTGGGGTGTCCCCCCGGCCTCGGCGGCCCAAAGCTGACTTGAGCAACTCCAGAGGTTCGGCACAGGATGACCGGCATGACCAAAGAATGGCTCGGCGGAACGACGATCTTCGCGGAGATGTCGGCGCTGGCGGTGCGGACCGGAGCGATCAACCTCGGCCAGGGGTTCCCCGACACCGACGGCCCGGAGTCGGTGCGGGAGGCGGCGGTACGGGCGCTGCGCGACGGCCGCGGCAACCAGTACCCGCCCGGGCCCGGCGTCCCCGAGCTGCGCGCCGCGATCAGCGACCACCAGCAGCGCTTCCACGGCCTCTCCTACGACCCCGGCACCGAGGTCCTGGTCACGGCGGGCGCCACCGAGGCGATCGCCGCCGCGCTGCTGGCGCTGGTCGGCACCGGTGACGAGGTGATCGCGCTGGAGCCGTACTACGACTCGTACGCCGCCTGTATCGGCATGGCGGGCGGCACCCGCGTACCGGTCACCCTGCGGCCCCGCGACGGCGCGTACCACCTGGACCTGGACGAACTGCGCGCCGCCGTCACCGGCCGCACCCGGCTGATCCTCCTCAACACCCCGCACAACCCCACCGGCACGGTCCTCGGCCGCGAGGAGCTGACGGCCATCGCCGAACTCGCCGTCGAGCGCGATCTGCTGGTCGTCACGGACGAGGTGTACGAGCATCTCGTCTTCGACGGCGAACACATCCCGATCGCGACCCTCCCCGGCATGCGCGAACGCACCCTGACGATCGGCTCCGCCGGCAAGACGTTCTCCTTCACCGGCTGGAAGGTGGGGTGGGTGACGGGAACGCCGGAGCTGGTGACGGCGGTGCGCTCCGCGAAGCAGTTCCTGACCTATGTGGCGTCGGGGCCGTTCCAGTACGCGATCGCGGAGGCGCTGCGGCTGCCGGACAGCTACTTCGAGGGGGTACGCGCCGATCTGCGGGCCAAGCGCGATGTGCTCTCGGCGGGGCTGACGGCGGCCGGTTTCGACGTCTACCGCCCGGCCGGCACGTACTTCGTGACGACCGACATCCGCCCCCTCGGCGAAACCGACGGCTTCGCCTTCTGCCGCGGCCTGCCGGCCCGCTGCGGCGTGGTGGCGGTCCCGAACGCGGTCTTCTACGACCACCACGAGGAGGGCGCGCCCTTCGTACGCTTCGCGTTCTGCAAGCGCACGGATGTGCTGGTGGAGGCGGCGGCGCGGCTGAAGACGCTGGCGTAGCGGTACGCCCGTACACGCGCTCCGTACACGCGCACGGGCATGGACAAAGCCCGGCCGGGACCGTGATCAGTTGATCGCGGCCCCACCGGGCTTCTGTCGTTCCGAGGGCGCCTGGGCGCGGCTCAGACGTCGTCGGGCTTTTCGTCGCCCGGCTGGAGGCCGAGCTGCTCCACGAGCCACTTGTCGAACTCGATCGAGGCCCGCACCCAGCTCACCGTCGACGACACGAAGTGCTCCAGGCTGACGCCCATGCCGATCAGCATCTGCGCCTCGCCGATGAGCCTGACGGTGGGGAGGCTGTCGCCCTCCTCGTGGATGTGGCTGTAGACCTTGGGCCACAGCGTGCGGCGGTTCCAGTCGTCGATCGCGTCGAGGATCTTGGACTTGTCCCCGATGGGGTGCGGCCGGTCGTAGAACGTCCGCACCGAGAAGACCTGCTGGTCCTCCTCGCCGCGGAACATGAAGTACGTACGGAATTCCTCCCACGGCGCCGCGAGGTCACCCTCGTCGTCGACGACGTACTTCAGCTCCATCTGGTCGAGAAGCTGCTTGACCAGATCCTGATCAGGGACGACGGGGCCCGCCGGTCCCGCACCCTGCTGCTGGGGCTGGCCCCCGAAATTCGGAATCGAGGACGGGTCGATGCTCACCGTGAATTTCCCTTCGTACGGTTCCTGCCATCCTCCCCCATCCCAGCAGGGCCCTGGCAACCCCGACCCCTCCTGGGATGTCGCGTCTTTGCGTTCGGGGGCCGGCCTGGGGCCCGGCCTGTGGCCCTCCTACAGCGTCTTCCCGCTCGGCTCCGGCGGCTCCGGCGGCTCCAAGGTCGCCGTGCCCACGATCAAGTCGTCCGCGAAGCGGTCCACCCTGACCGTGTCGCCGTCCTTGATTTCGCCCGACAGGATTTCCTTGGCCAGGCGGTCGCCGATCGCCGTCTGGACCAGGCGGCGCAGGGGGCGGGCGCCGTAGGCCGGGTCGTTGCCCTCCGTGGCCAGCCAGTCCAGGGCCTCCGGGGTGATGTCCAGGGTGAGGCGGCGGTCGGCGAGGCGGCGGGACAGGCGGTCGGTCTGGAGCTTGGCGATCCGCGCCAGGTCGTCCTTGGTCAGGGCCGAGAAGACCACCAGGTCGTCGAGCCGGTTCAGGAACTCCGGCTTGAACGAGGCCCGCACAGTCTCCAGGACCTGCTGCTTCTTCGTCTCCTCGGTCGTGGTCGGCTCGACCAGGTACTGGCTGCCCAGGTTCGACGTCAGGATCAGGATGGTGTTGCGGAAGTCCACCGTCCGCCCCTGGCCGTCGGTGAGCCGGCCGTCGTCCAGCACCTGGAGCAGGATGTCGAAGACCTCGGGGTGGGCCTTCTCCACCTCGTCCAGCAGGATCACCGAGTACGGACGCCTGCGCACCGCCTCCGTGAGCTGGCCGCCCTCCTCGTACCCGACATAGCCGGGAGGCGCGCCGACCAGCCGGGCGACCGAGTGCTTCTCGCCGTACTCGCTCATGTCGATACGGACCATCGCCCGCTCGTCGTCGAAGAGGAAGTCCGCGAGCGCCTTGGCCAGTTCGGTCTTGCCGACCCCGGTGGGGCCGAGGAAGAGAAACGATCCGGTGGGCCGGTCGGGGTCGGCGATCCCGGCGCGGGTACGGCGTACCGCGTCGGACACCGCGCGTACCGCCTCGGTCTGGCCGATCAGCCGCCTGCCCAGCTCCTGCTCCATGCGCAGCAGCTTCTGCGTCTCGCCCTCCAGCAGCCGCCCGGCCGGGATCCCGGTCCAGGAGCCGACCACATCGGCGATGTCGTCCGGGCCGACCTCCTCCTTGACCATCGTGTCCTTGGCCGCCTCCTGCTCGGCCCGTGCCGCCGCCTCCAACTCCCGTTCCAGGCCAGGGATCTCCCCGTACAGCAGCTTGGAGGCGGTGTCGAAGTCGCCGTCGCGCTGCGCGCGTTCGGCCTGGCCGCGCAGGTCGTCGAGACGTTCCTTCAGCTCACCGACCCGGTTGAGGCCCTGCTTCTCCTTCTCCCAGCGGGCGTTGAGGCCGCGCAGCTCCTCCTCACGGTCCGCCAGATCGCGGCGCAGCTTCTCCAGCCGCTGCTTGGAGGCGGGGTCGGACTCGTTCTTGAGCGCCAGTTCCTCCATCCGCAGGCGGTCGACCGCGCGCTGGAGTTCGTCGATCTCGACCGGCGAGGAGTCGATCTCCATCCGGAGCCGCGACGCGGCCTCGTCCACCAGGTCGATGGCCTTGTCGGGCAGGAACCGCGAGGTGATGTAACGGTCGGAGAGGGCGGCGGCGGCGACCAGCGCCGCGTCCGCGATCTGCACCTTGTGGTGCGCCTCGTACCGGCCCTTGAGCCCGCGCAGGATCGCGATCGTGTCCTCGACGGTCGGCTCGGCGACCAGCACCTGCTGGAACCGCCGCTCCAGCGCCGCGTCCTTCTCGATCCGCTCGCGGTACTCGTCCAGCGTGGTCGCGCCGACCATGCGCAGCTCGCCGCGCGCCAGCATCGGCTTGAGCATGTTGCCCGCGTCCATGGCGGAGTCGCCGCCGGCGCCCGCGCCCACCACGGTGTGCAGCTCGTCGATGAACGTGATGATCTGGCCGTCGCTCTCCTTGATCTCGGAGAGAACGGTCTTGAGGCGCTCCTCGAACTCCCCGCGGTACTTGGCCCCCGCCACCATCGCGCCGAGGTCCAGCGAAACCAGCCGCTTGTTCTTGAGCGATTCCGGCACGTCGCCCTTGACGATCCGCTGTGCGAGCCCCTCGACCACGGCGGTCTTGCCTACGCCGGGCTCCCCGATCAGCACCGGGTTGTTCTTCGTACGGCGTGACAGCACCTGCACCACGCGCCGGATCTCCTGGTCCCGGCCGATGACCGGGTCGAGCCTGCCCTCACGGGCGGCGGCGGTGAAATCGGTACCGAACTTCTCCAGGGCCTTGTACTGGCCCTCCGGGTCGGGTGTGGTCACCCGGCGTCCCCCCCTTGCCTTCTCAAACGCGTCCAGCAGCTTCTTCGCACCGGCGCCCTGCTCCTCCAGCACCTCTCCGGCCCGGCCGCCCTTGGCCGCGACCCCGATGAGCAGGTGCTCGGTGGAGAGATAGTCGTCCCCAAGTTCCTTGGCCCGCTGGGCGGCGTCGGCGATGACGGCGAGGGTCTCACGGTTGGGCTGCGGGGGCGCGACGGTGGACCCGGTCACGCTGGGCAGCGCGGCCAGCACCCGCTCGGCACCGGACCGTACCGCCGCCTGGTCCGCCTCGACGGCGGCCAGCAGATCGGTGACGTTCTCGTTGTCCTGGCCTTCGAGCAGCGCGAGCAGCAGATGTGCGGGGGTCAGATCGGGATGTCCGGCCGCCACGGCGCGATTGGTGGCGGCGTTGATCGCGTCCCGGCTCTTGTTGGTCAGCTCGGCGTCCACGGGCCCACTCTCCTCCTAGCTGGTTCGACCTGACTGCGTCAACCTATGCAAAGTTGAGTCTATTCCACTCAAGGGCGCCACCCTAGGCTTCCGGTATGTCCATCGACGTACGGGATCCCAGCCCCGATTTTCTCGCGTTCTGGCGCGAGCACCATGTGTGCACCCTGACCACACTCCGCCCGGACGGCACCCCGCATGTGGTCCCGGTGGGCGTGACGTACGACCCGGAGGCCGGGCTCGCGCGGATCATCACCAACAAGAACAGCAGCAAGGTCGCCAACATCCTGGCGGCGGGCCCGGGGGGCGCGCGGGTGGCGGTGTGCCAGGTCAAGCGCGGCCACTGGGCGACGCTGGAGGGCCGCGCCACGGTCCGTACGGAACCGGAGCTGGTGGCGGACGCGGTGCGCCGCTACGCGGAACGGTACGGACGTACTCCCTCGCCCAACCCGGACCGGATCGTCATCGAGATCGCCCTGGACCGGGCGATGGGCCGCGCCTGAGGCGCACGGAGTGCGGGCAGATCCACGGGCGGATCCACGAGACAGCGCGGATTCACCGGACAGCGCGGACCGGACCCGGAAGGCCCGGACGGCCGGGACACGGCACGACCCGAGTCCGGGCAGCACAACGGCGCCATCGTGTTTCAGGTCCACGATGGCGCCGTTGTGTGGGGGAAGCGCCAGAGCGATTTACAACGACGGGGGAATCGCTCAGGCGCTGCGGGGGGTGGCGATGGTGGTCTGCGGTTCGACCAGTTGGTGGTCCCTCTGGTCGAGGTTCACGAAGATCATGTCGTAACGGATGGCACATCGAACCGGCTGCGGAGCCCCACGCGGCCTCCGAAGGCAGCGGTAGGCGCGGACGTCCTCGTCCTCCTCGCGTACGACGACGATCGGCTCTCCGAACAGGGTGACCATCAGCGAGTCGCCACGGTGAGGAATGGCCGTGACAAGATCGATGAAGTGCCATCCCGACCGGTAGGCCGTGGCCATCTCGCGCCGGAAGACCCGGTCGTCCGGCGGGACGGTCACGCGCTCGGATCGGCCGATGCGGGGACCCGGCTGCTCTGCGCCGGTGCCACGTCCCAACCGATGTCGCCCGGGGTAACGTCCTGCGGAGCGCTGTCCCAGCTTATGTCACCCGACGTCGGGCCCTGAGCACTCTGAACAGTGGATCCGGCCGGCGTGGAGTCCCAGCTGATGTCCCCCCCGACAGCCAGCGCGCCATAGGCCAGAGCCGCAGAGAAAGCAGTGGCTACCACCGCGCGAAGCATTCTCTTGTACATAGTCGGCTTCGTCCTCACTTGATGGATTCCTCTCCCCCGCCATGTAGACGATGTCTCACCCGAGCACGTCAACACCACCGGGACGAGGCATCATGTTCCTGTATGTTCAGGACCCTGGGGGGTGGAGATTTGCCAGCGAACGACTCAAAACAGACACATCCCCATGCCGTCACCGATTTGTGTGATGACGGCAGACGGCTTTACGCCAGTGCGCTGCGCTCCGGCCGCATAGCCCGGAGCGAGGCCGCGGGGACTCCATGCCTCATGGAATTCGCGCTTCTGCACCCCGATCCGGACGACGCGGCATGGCTTCGCCCTGTTCCGCCGTCCGCGGCGCTCGCCAAGCGGCTCCATCCGATAGAGCGCGAGATCCAGGAACGCCGTCACTTCGCCGTAGAACTGACCGACTCTTTCGAGCCGTTCATGACGATCAGCGCACAGGACCCGCCGACCACCCACGCGATCACGGTCCTGGAGGGCGTCAGCCGTATCAACGCGGCGCTCGACCTGTCCACCGCCGAGTGCAGGACCGAGGTCCTCACCGTGCAGCCCGGCGGCGGGCGCAGCGAACATGTGCTGGCGGAGGCGCTGGAGCGCGGCCGGGCCGTGGTCGACCGCGGCATCAGTCTGCGCACCCTCTACCAGCACACCGTCCGGCACAGCCAGGGCACCCTCGCCTACGCGGAGAGGCTGGCCGAGGGCAAGGTCGAGATACGGACACTCGAAGAACTGATAGAGCGGCTGATCATCTTCGACCGCACGGTGGCGTACATACCGGCGCGCTCCGACCGGCAGATCGCCCTGGAGCTGCGCCACCCGGGGCTGGTCGACTATCTGGCGCAGGTCTTCGAGCAGCTCTGGCGGCGCGCCACGCCCCTCACGGAGCAGGTGGCGTACGAGCCCACCCCCGACGGCATCACGGGCATCCAGCGGTCCATAGCGAGGCTTCTGGTCGAGGGGTACGTGGACGAGGCCATCGCCCGGCGCCTGGGGATGAACGTACGGACGTGCCGCGCGCACATCGCCAAGCTGGCCACGACCCTGGGCAGCGGCAGCCGGGCGCAGCTCGGTTATCTGGTGGCGCAGTCCGGGATCCTGGACCGCGAGGAGGAAAGCTGAGCGGGGGTACGCGGGGCGACGGGAGCGGTACGGGAGCCACGGGGGCGGTACGGGGGCGGCCGGACCGGAGACGGGTAAGGACCCGCGACAGACAGGAAAGGACCCCCAGCCCCACCTATGGGCTGAGGGTCCCTCACAGAGCCGTACAGGGCCACCGGGCCGCCCGTCCCTGAGCCGCCGCCCCCCGGGCCTGCGCAAGCGCCCGCCCTGCTCCCCTGCGTAAGCGCCCGCCCTACTCCGTCGGCCTCTTCGGCCGCCAGACCACCAGCGCGCTCGCCTGCTGCACATCCTGATACGGCACCAGATCCCGCCGGTACGAAGCGTGCACCTGCGCCTCGCGCTGCCGCATCGCCGCCGCCGCGCCGTCCACCGCCGCCGACAGTTCGGCGATCCTGGACTGGAGCGCGGCCACCTGGTTCTCCAGCTCGATGATCCGCTTGATACCGGCCAGATTGATTCCCTCGTCCTGCGACAACTGCTGCACCTGCCGGAGCAGTTCGATGTCACGGGCCGAGTAGCGGCGCCCGCGTCCCGCCGTACGGTCCGGGGAGACCAGACCGAGGCGGTCGTACTGTCTGAGGGTCTGCGGATGCAGCCCGGAGAGCTGGGCCGCCACCGAGATGACGTACACCGGCGTCTCCTCGGTGAGCTGGTACGGATTGCGCCGCCGGCCGTCCCCACCGGGCCTGTCCGCCCTGTCAGCCATGTTCACGGGGCTCACGCTCCCTTCGCCGCCTGGAACAGCTCCGCCCGCGGGTCTTCGTCCGCGGTCGCCTTGCGGTAGGCCTCCAGCGCGTCACGTGCCTGCGCGCCGAGATCCCTGGGCACCACGACCTCGACCGTGACCAGCAGGTCGCCACGGGTGCCGTCCTTCCGCACGGCGCCCTTGCCACGCGCTCGCATCGTACGGCCGTTGGGCGTCCCCGGGGGCAGCTTCAGCGTGACCGGCGGGCCACCGAGGGTCGGCACCTTCACCTCGCCGCCGAGCGCCGCCTCCGTGAAGGTGACGGGCACGGTGACCGTGAGGTTGTCGTCCTTGCGGCCGAACACCGGGTGCGCGTCGACATGCACGACGACATAGAGATCGCCGCCCGGGCCGCCGCGCTCGCCGGGAGCGCCCTTGCCGCGCAGCCGGATCCGCTGGCCGTCGCTGACGCCCGCCGGGATCCGGACCTGCATGGTCCGCGAGGACCTGGCCCGCCCACTGCCCTTGCAGACCTCGCAGGGGTCCTGGGCGATCAGCCCGCGGCCCTTGCAGTCCACGCACGGGTCGGTGAGCGAGAAGCCGCCGCCGGTGCCGCGCGAGACCTGCCCGGTGCCCACACAGGTCGGGCAGACCCGCGGTGTGCCGTTCTTGTCGCCCGTGCCCGAACAGACCTTGCAGGGCGCCTGGCTGGACATCCGCAGCGGGACCGTCGCGCCGTGGACCGCCTCGGTGAAGCTGAGCGTCACCTCGGACTCGATGTCCTGGCCGCGCCGCGGCTGCGTACGGGTGCCCGTACCACCGCGGTTGAAGATGCCGCCGAAGACGTCCCCGAGCCCGCCGCCGAAGCCGCCGGCGCCGGTGCCCGGCTGCGTACCGCCCTGGGCACCGCCGAAGAGGTCGCTCAGGTCGAAGTTGAACGAGCCGTTGCCGCCGGCGCCGGGTCCGGGCCGGAACCCGCCGTTGCCGAACAGGGCGCGCGCCTCGTCGTACTCCTTGCGCCTCTTGGGGTCGCCGAGGACGTCATTCGCCTCGGAGACCTCCTTGAAGCGCTCCTCGGCCTTGAGGTCGCCCTTGTTGGCGTCCGGGTGGAACTCGCGGGCGAGCTTCCGGTACGCCTTCTTGATCTCGGCCTCGGTCGCGTCCTTCGGGACGCCGAGAACCTTGTAGTAGTCCTTCTCCACGAAGTCCTTCGTGCTCATTCCCGACGTCCCTCCTCTCCGTCGCCGTCAATGCCCCTGCCGTCTCCGGCCGGCACCGCGTCAGCCCTCCTCCGGGCCACCGCTCTCCTTGTCGTTCGCCGGCTCGGCCTGCTCGTCGGCGGACTTGGGCTGGGCCCCGGGCTGGGGCTCGGCCACCGCGACCCGGGCCGGCCGGATCGTCCGCTCGCCGAACCGGTACCCAGGCTGGAGGATCGCGACGCACGTCGTCTCCGTGACATCCGGCGCGTACGAGTGCATCAGGGCCTCGTGGACCGTCGGGTCGAAGGGCTCGCCCTCCTTGCCGAACTGCTGGAGGCCCAGCTTCGCGACAACCGTCTCCAGTGACTCGGCCACCGACTTGAAGCCGCCCACCAGCTCCTCGTGGTCCCGCGCCCGGCCGATGTCGTCGAGCACGGGAAGCAGCTCGGTCAGCAGACTCGCGACGGCGATCTCCTTGACCGTGACGCGGTCGCGCTCCACCCGCCGGCGGTAGTTCTGGTATTCGGCCTGGAGCCGCTGGAGATCCGCGGTGCGCTCGTTGAGCGCCATACGGACCTGGTCCAGCCGCGCGGTCAGCGCTACTTCCTGTACGTCCCCGGCCGAGGCCGCCGGGCCCGGATCCCGCAGGGGGTCCGGCTCGGCGGCATTCGGCGTGGCGTCATCGTGTCCGGCGCCTGAGGGGACGTCGGGCTTCTCGTCGAAGCCCGGGGTCTCCTCGGTCACACCGCACCGTCCTTCTTGGGCCGCTCGTCGTCCACGATCTCGGCGTCGACGACATCGTCGTCGGCCTGGGTCCGCCCGGCGCCCGCGGCACCGTCGGCGCCGCCCGCGGCGGCACTGGCCTGGGCGTCCGCGTACATCGCCTGGCCGAGCTTCTGGGAGACGGCCGCGAGCTTCTCCGTGGAGGTACGGATCTCCGCGGTGTCCTCGCCCTTCAGCTTCTCCTTCAGCTCGCCGATGGCCACCTCGACCTCGGCCTTGACGTCGCCGGGGACCTTCTCCTCGTTGTCCTTGAGGAACTTCTCCGTCTGGTAGACGAGCTGCTCGGCCTGGTTGCGCGTCTCGGCGGCCTCGCGGCGGCGGTGGTCCTCGTCCGCGTACTGCTCGGCCTCCTCACGCATCCGGTTGACCTCGTCCTTCGGCAGCGAGGAGCCGCCGGTGACGGTCATCTTCTGCTCCTTGCCGGTGCCGAGGTCCTTCGCGGCGACGTGCATGATGCCGTTGGCGTCGATGTCGAACGCGACCTCGATCTGCGGCACACCGCGCGGGGCGGGCGGCAGACCGGTCAGCTCGAACATCCCGAGCTTCTTGTTGTACGCCGCGATCTCGCGCTCGCCCTGGTAGACCTGGATCTGCACCGACGGCTGGTTGTCCTCGGCCGTGGTGAAGATCTCGGAGCGCTTCGTCGGGATCGTCGTGTTCCGCTCGATCAGCTTGGTCATGATGCCGCCCTTGGTCTCGATACCGAGGGACAGCGGGGTGACGTCGAGCAGCAGGACGTCCTTGACCTCGCCCTTGAGGACACCGGCCTGGAGCGCGGCGCCGATGGCGACGACCTCGTCCGGGTTGACGCCCTTGTTGGCCTCGCGGCCGCCCGTCAGCTCCTTGACCAGCTCCGCGACGGCGGGCATACGGGTCGAGCCGCCGACCAGCACCACGTGGTCGATCTCGGAGAGCTGGATCCCGGCGTCCTTGATGACGTTGTGGAACGGGGTCTTGCAGCGGTCCAGCAGATCAGCGGTGAGCTGCTGGAACTGGGCGCGGCTGATCTTCTCGTCCAGGTGCAGCGGGCCCTCGGCGGACGCCGTGATGTACGGAAGGTTGATCGTCGTCTCGGAGGAGGACGACAGCTCGATCTTCGCCTTCTCCGCGGCCTCGCGGAGACGCTGGAGAGCCATCTTGTCCTTGGACAGGTCCACGCCGTGTCCATTGGCGAACTGCTTCACCAGGAAGTCGACGACGCGCTGGTCCCAGTCGTCACCACCGAGGTGGTTGTCACCGTTGGTGGCCTTCACCTCGACGACGCCGTCACCGATCTCCAGCAGCGAGACGTCGAAGGTGCCGCCGCCGAGGTCGAAGACCAGGATCGTCTGGTCGTCCTTGTCGAGCCCGTACGCCAGGGCGGCGGCCGTCGGCTCGTTGACGATACGGAGCACGTTGAGACCCGCGATCTCGCCGGCCTCCTTGGTGGCCTGGCGCTCCGAGTCGTTGAAGTACGCCGGGACGGTGATCACCGCGTCGGTGACCTTCTCGCCCAGGTACGCCTCCGCGTCCCGCTTCAGCTTCTGCAGCACGAAGGCCGAGATCTGCTGGGGGTTGAAGTCCTTGCCGTCCAGGTTGATCCGCCAGTCGGTGCCCATGTGGCGCTTGACCGAACGGATGGTCCTGTCGACGTTCGTAACCGCCTGGCGCTTCGCGACCTCGCCGACGAGCACCTCGCCGTTCTTGGCGAAGGCGACGACGGACGGCGTGGTCCTGGCGCCCTCGGCGTTGGTGATGACGGTGGGCTCGCCGCCTTCGAGAACGCTGACGACGGAGTTTGTCGTGCCCAGGTCGATGCCGACCGCACGTGCCATTTCGATTCCTCCATGACTTGAGTGGAACAGGCTCAAGGATGCATCACAGACCCCAGCGAGTCAAAGGACCTGAGCCAAGGGGACTCAACTATTGTGCGGATGCCTTGCGCCCGGCGGGTTGCCCCCGGTTCACGACGCTTCCCCATGCGATCGTTCTGTATCAAATACCTTGAATGAGCCAGAAGCCATGTAATCCCTAAAGGCTCTGAAACGTAACAGAACGCACAGAAACGGTCAGGTGTGACCTTGAAGCGACGCATGATGTGGCGCCCGCAGCACCGCCCGGACCCCAAGCGCCTTCTGGATCTGACGCTCGGCTCGGCCCTTCTGGTGCTGGCCGCGCCCCTGCTCACGGCAGCCGTCCTCGTCCTCGCACTCTCCCGGCCGGCCGACGGCGTATTCCTGCGCGACTACCGCACAGGGCTCAACGGACGGCCCTTCATCCTGAGTTCCCTGCGTACCCGCCGGTTCCGGCTGGATCTGCTCTCCCGGCTGCCCCATGTCGTACGGGGAGACCTCTCCCTGGTGGGGCCCGCGCCGCTGAAGGTCGGCTCCGCCGCGGGGGCGGCGCCGTGGCGTCAGCTCGTACGGCCGGGACTGACCGGTCTGGCGCAGGTACGGCGGCACTCGACACTGCCCTGGGACGAGACACCGCTCCTCGACCAGCACTACGTCGAGCACCACTGGATCGGGCTCGACCTGGCGATCCTGGCCCACACCCTGCCCGCGCTCTACAAGGCGCGGGTCCGGCGGGACCCCCACCGCCTCCCCCGCGGCCACTCCCGGGCGGACACCTACTGGCTGGGCACCGTACGACGGCCCGACCCCGGACTGCCGCACGCCCGGCGCCCGGCGGCGGTCCCGGCCAAGGGGGCGGCCAGGGCGCGCTGAGCGGCAGCCGGGCTCCCCGCGACCACGGCCGGCACCCCCGAGCGGCGGCCGGGCCCCGGAGCGACGCAGATCACCGGCTGCGCCGCTACATTGCGGCGGGACAAGTGGGTAACCTCAGCCACGGACTGATTAAGTTACCGCTTAGTAGAGTGGGACTTCCTACTCTTGTCATCAGTCGCTGTAACCAGCCGCTTTCCACCCGCGCAGGCCCCGAGGAGCCACTCCATGCAACTCGCCGCGATCATCGTGTCGCTGGTGCTCGCCGTCGTCGGTGTGGCGCTGTTCGGCCGGGCCATCGCCCAGATCTACCGCTTCGTACGGCTCGGCCAGGACGTCCCCGCAGGCACCCGCACGGACGAGCCCGCCCGGCGCACCCTGACGGTCGCCAAGGAGTTCCTCGGCCACACGCGGATGAACCGCTGGGGCGTCGTCGGGGTGGCGCACTGGTTCGTCGCGGTCGGCTTCTTCACCCTCGTACTGACCCTGGTGAACGCCTTCGGGCAGCTCTTCAAGGCCGACTGGCTGCTTCCGGTCATCGGTGACTGGACCCCGTACGAGGTGTTCGTCGAGCTGATCGGCGCGCTGACCACTCTCGGCATCCTCACCCTGATCGTCATCCGGCAGCTCTCGCTCCCCGGCCGGGCCGACCGCAAGTCGCGGTTCGCGGGCTCCAACTTCGGCCAGGCGTACTTCGTCGAGGCCGTCATCCTCATCATCGGGCTGGCGATCCTGCTGCTGCGCGGCCTGGAGGGCGCGCTGCACCACGCCGACTCGTACCAGGCCGCGTATCTCGTGTCGTATCCGCTGGTCGCCGCCTTCAAGGGGCTGAGCACCGGCACCCTGCAGAACCTGGTCTACCTGATCGCGATGATCAAGATCGGGACGTCCTTCATCTGGATGATCACCGTCGCGCTCAAGACCGACATGGGGATCGCCTGGCACCGTTTCCTGGCCTTCCCGAACATCTGGTTCAAGCGCGAGGCGGACGGTTCCACGGCCCTCGGCGCGCTGCTGCCGATGACCAGCGGCGGCAAGGAGATCGACTTCGAGGACCCGGGTGAGGACGATGTCTTCGGTGTCTCCCAGATCGAGCACTTCTCCTGGAAGGGCATCCTCGACTTCTCCACCTGTACGGAGTGCGGCCGGTGCCAGTCGCAGTGCCCGGCCTGGAACACCGGCAAGCCGCTCTCCCCGAAGCTGCTGATCATGTCGTTGCGCGACCACGCGCACGCGAAGGCGCCGTATCTGCTGGCGGGCGGCGGCAAGGACGCGGAGGGCGAGGAGAAGGCCTCCGCCGAGCAGCTCGCCGGGGTGCCGGCCGCGGCCCTCGCGGAGGCCGAGCGCCCGCTGATCGGAACGCTGGAGGCCGCGTCCGACGGCGGCTTCGCCGCGGGCGGCGTCATCGACCCGGACGTGCTCTGGTCCTGCACCACCTGCGGCGCGTGTGTGGAGCAGTGCCCGGTCGACATCGAGCATGTGGACCACATCGTCGACATGCGGCGCTACCAGGTGATGATCGAGAGCGCCTTCCCGAGCGAGGCCGGGACGATGCTCAAGAACCTGGAGAAGAAGGGCAACCCCTGGGGCCTGGCCAAGAAGCAGCGCCTGGAGTGGACGAAAGAGCTGCTGCGGGAGGGCGCCGGCTTCGAGGTGCCGGTCGTCGGCAAGGACGTCGAGGACCTGTCGGAGGTCGACTACCTCTACTGGGTGGGCTGCGCGGGCGCGCTGGAGGACCGGGCCAAGAAGACCACCAAGGCCTTCGCGGAGCTGCTGCACATCGCGGGTGTCTCGTTCGCGATCATGGGCGGGGACGAGAAGTGCACGGGCGACTCGGCCCGGCGTCTGGGCAATGAGCCGCTGTTCCAGCAGCTCGGCCAGGAGAACGTCGCGATGCTGAACATGGCGTTCGGCGAGTCCCTCGACGAGGACGGCACCGCCGACGCCGCCACGAAGAAGCCGAAGTCGTCCAAGAAGATCGTCGCGACCTGCCCGCACTGCTTCAACACCATCGCGAACGAGTACCCGCAGCTCGGCGGCGAGTACGAGGTCATCCACCACACCCAGTTGCTCCAGCACCTCGTCGACGAGGGCAGGCTCGTGCCCGTGACGCCGGTCGAGGGGCTCATCACGTACCACGACCCCTGCTATCTGGGCCGTCACAACAAGGTCTACACACCGCCGCGCGAGATCATCGCCAAGGTCCCGGGACTGCGGAACGAGGAGATGCACCGCCACAAGGAGCGCGGTTTCTGCTGCGGCGCGGGCGGCGCGCGGATGTGGATGGAGGAGCGGATCGGCAAGCGCGTCAACGACGAGCGCGTGGACGAGGCGCTCTCACTGAACCCGGACATCGTCTCGACGGCGTGCCCGTTCTGTCTGGTCATGCTGACCGACTCGGTCAACGGCAAGAAGAACGCGGGGCAGGCGAAGGAGTCGCTCCAGGTGGTGGACGTGGCGCAGTTGCTGCTCGATTCGGTACGGACGCCCGCGGGGCCGGAGGGTGCGGACGCGCAGGAAAGCACGCCGGAGCCTGAACCGGTGAAGTAGCGGGCCCGTGAGGTAAGTGTTCGGGATACGAACGGCCGGCGGCCGGACCTGACTGGGAGCGGGTCCGGGCCGGCCGTCTCCGTTTTCTTGTGCTTGCCGCTTTCTTGTGCTCGCCGTCTTCTTGTTGCCTGTCGCCGTCTCCGCTTTCTCGCGCTTGCAGGCCGTCTCCGTTTTCTTGTGCTGGTACGTCTGCTTACCTGTGCGCATCGGATTGGGACGCGTGGGGCGGGGTGGTTCGGTCGTGCGGATGCGATGGCGGATGCGGATCGGTGCGGGTGTGGTCTCCGTCTGTGCCTCCGTGTGTACGGCGGTGCTGCTGGCCGGGTGCACGGCGGCCCCGGACCCGGCGGGCAGCGGCGGAGGCGGGGACGCGAAGAACGGCGACACCGCGCCGCTGGCGGGCACGGGCGACGCCGCACGCCGTCCCGTACCGCAGGGCCGGGGCAGCCGGCTCCCGGACGACTTCAATGGCGACGGCCACCGTGATCTCGTACTGAACGACCTGGTCAAGGCGGCGGACGACTCGTACGGGGACGACGCGGGGATCGGGATCGTGTACGGGACGGGCGCGGGCGGTTCGGGCGCCTCTGGTACGGCGCGGGGCTCGGGTGGCGGTACGGGCACGGGGCGGGGCTCGGGGGCCGCGCTCGATCCCGCCGTACGCCAGATCCTCGGCCCGCGGACCCATGGCGCCCGGGTCGGGGGCACGCTCCCGGCCGCGTTCGACGCCATGGCGGCGTGCGACCTCGACAAGGACGGGTACGGCGATCTGGTCATCGCCACGGACCCGCCGTACGACGGCACCGGCATGCCGCCCGTACCACTCCAGCTTCTCTTCGGCGGCCCGTCCGGCCTGACCGGCAGGGCGGTGGTCCTGCGGATCCCCGGCCAGGCGCGCTTCGGCAACGAGTGGCCCGACCACCCGGTCTGCGGTGACTTCGACGGGGACGGGTCGGTGGATCTGGCGGTCACCGCGAGCGCGGGCCGGGTGAGTTTTCTGCGCGGTCCGTTCAGCCGGGCCGGGGCCCCACGCAGCGCCTCGGCGCCGGTTCCGGGCGGCGGCCCGGCGCTCGAAGCGCCCGCGCCCGCGGCGGATGCCGACGGCGACGGTTACGACGACCTGGTGTACTCCGCCCGCGCCCACGCGCCGGGGACGGCCGCTCGTGGCGCGCTGCTGCTCGGGGGCCCGGACGGTCCGGGGCGCGCGGGCGGCTCGTACCGCTTCAAGGCGGTGGGGCTGCCGCCCGCGCCCGCGCTGCCGAACGGGAAGGGCGGCGGTGAGAGTGCCACCGAGGTGCTCGTCTCCGCGGACTTCACCGGGGACGAGCGGCCTGATCTGGTGACCCGTACGCACCGGGGAGAGACGGCGGATGTGATCGCGGTGTACGAGGGGACGGGCGGCGGGACGGCGGGAGCCGACTGGGCGGACGGCGGGACGGGTGGGGAAACGGGTGGGGGAACGGGCGGTGGCAAGGGCGGTGGCACCGGCGGGGGCTTCGCGGACCGTCCGGTGCTCACGTTCAGCACATCGCTCTTCCTGAAGTAACTCCCCCGGTTCCTGGGCGGGTTCCTGGGGCAAACCCCCCAGGGTCCCCTTAGGGGATGTCACAGCTCGGCCGCAATGGACGGTCCGTTGGGCCGGCTCAGCGATGCCGGACGCCAAGACCAGGTACGTTCGATCGCGTGGCTGGATTCAGGATCGGACGCGGCCGGGACAACCGCACCTCGCAACAGCAACCGCAGCGGCAACAACCGCAACAGCAGCCGTACGGACGGCAGGCGGCACCGCCGCCGCCCGGTTACGGCGGCGGGCACCGGGCTGCGCCTACGTACGGTCAGCAGCAGTGGCCCCCGGCGGGCAGCAGCGGCGGAGGCCAGTACGGCGGGCCGGGCGGGCACGGCGGTGCGCAGCGCGGTGGCGGCGGTGGCGGGCACGGCGAGCCGGAGTACTTCGGTGACCCGTACGGCCAGCAGCCCCCGCAGGGCCCGCACGGCGACCCGTACGCCAACACCCCGGGCCACACGCAGATGTTCAGCGTCGGCGAGGACCCGTACGGCGACGGCGACACCTACCGTGCCGGCGCCGCCCCGGCGCCCGCCGGCCCCCGGCTGGGCTGGAAGGACCTGCTGAGCGGCATCGTGCTGCGCCCCGGCGCGACGTTCCTGCAGATGCGCGACTACCCGGTCTGGGGCCCCGCCCTGATCGTGACGTTCCTCTACGGCCTGCTGGCGCTCTTCGGCTTCGACGCGGCCCGCGACGACACGATAAACGCGACGCTCACGACCGCCATCCCGTACGTCCTGACGACGGCTGTCGCCTTCGTCCTCGGCGGGCTGATCCTGGGCGCGGTGACCCATACGCTCGCCCGCCAGCTCGGCGGCGACGGCGCGTGGCAGCCGACCGTCGGCCTCTCGATGCTGATCATGTCGATCACGGACGCCCCGCGACTGGTCTTCGCGGTCTTCCTGGGCGGCGAGAACGGCCTGGTGCAGATCCTCGGCTGGGTCACCTGGATCGCGTCGGGGGCGCTCTTCACACTGATGGTGGGCAAGTCGCACGACCTGCCGTGGCCGAAGGCGCTGGGCGCGTCGGCGATCCAGCTCATCGCGCTGCTGTCGCTGCTGAAGCTGGGCACGATCTGAGGGATGTGCGGGCCGGGAACGATCTGACGTGTGCGGGCTGGGCACGATGATCTGACGGGTGGGGGCCGGGCACGATCTGACGGGTGCGGGAGCGGCTCAGTGGCTCAGTCGTCCGTCGGGCGGCGTAGAACCGGTACGACCGGCGGCTGGACGCTCCAGGGGAAGTTGATCCAGTCGTCGGTGCGCTTCCAGACGTACTCGCACTTCACGAGGGACTGAGTCTTCTCGTAGATCACCGCGCTGCGCACCTCGGCCACATGGTCCACACAGAAATCGCGGACCAGCTTGAGCGTCTTGCCGGTGTCGGCGACATCGTCCGCGATGAGGACTCTCTTGTTCGAGAAGTCCACCACATTGGGTACGGGCGCGAGCATGACCGGCATCGGGAGCGTGGTGCCGACGCCGGTGTAGAACTCGACGTTGACGAGATGGATGTTCTTGCAGTCCAGGGCGTACGCGAGACCGCCGGCCACAAAGACGCCGCCGCGCGCGATGCTGAGGACGACATCGGGTTCGTAACCGTCGTCGGCGATTGTCTGCGCGAGTGCGCGAACGGCGTGCCCGAACTGCTCGTACGAGAGATTCTCCCGTGCCCCGGTCATACCGACCGTCTCCCCCGTCTCCGTCTCACACCTGAGTCCGATGGAAGTTCAGATAGGAGCGCGAGGCCGTGGGCCCGCGCTGGCCCTGGTATCGCGAACCGTACCGCTCGGAACCGTACGGATGCTCCGCCGGCGAGCTGAGCCGGAAGAGACAGAGCTGCCCGATCTTCATTCCCGGCCAGAGCTTGATGGGCAGGGTGGCGAGATTCGACAGTTCGAGGGTGACATGCCCGGAGAATCCGGGGTCGATGAAGCCGGCGGTGGAGTGCGTGACCAGCCCGAGCCGTCCGAGGCTGGACTTCCCCTCCAGCCGGGAGGCGATGTCGTCGGGCAGTGAGATCACTTCGTACGTCGAGGCGAGTACGAACTCCCCGGGGTGCAGGATGAACGGCTCGTCGCCCTCCGGCTCGACCGTACGTGTCAGATCGGCCTGTTCGATGGCTGGATCGATATGGGGATAGCGGTGGTTCTCGAACACCCGGAAGTACCGGTCGAGCCGCACATCGATGCTGGAGGGCTGCACCATCGACCCGTCGTACGGCTCGATGCGCACACGTCCGGAATCGAGCTGGGCCCGGATGTCCTTGTCTGAGAGAAGCACGCCCCGAGGATACGCAGAGCGCGCGGGCCCGCCTCAGTCGGGCGGCCCGCGCGCTCCCTCACCCCTTGGTCAGCGCGGTCAGCGCTGTTCCGACTCCACGGGCTCCACCGGCCCCGTCGGCCCCGCCGACTCCACCGTCTTCACGGGCTCCGCGGCCGCCACGGGCACGGCATGCCGCAACCGCGCACACCGAGGACACCGGATGAGCCGCCCGGGCCCGATCCTGGCGGTGTCGAGCTGCTGCATCGGGAACGTCGTGGTGCTGAACACATGCCCTTCGGCACAGCGGACGACGGTGCGCTCCATCAAGTCCATCAGGTCCTTTCCCCAACAAACACGGACGAACGCCCACACTAAGGGATGAAGAAGACACCCCCCACCCCGGCACTCCGCCCCGACCCTACGCCCCAACTCCCGCCCCCCAAGCCCACATCGCCCCCACGCCGCTACCGCCTCCACCCCCCGAACAACACAGCGACCCCGCGGCGAAATACGCCCGGGGTCGACGATGGGGTAGAGTGACCGACGATGCGGGGCGGATGAGAGCCCCACTTTCGCGGGTGTAGTTTAATGGTAGAACATGAGCTTCCCAAGCTCAGAGCGCGAGTTCGATTCTCGTCACCCGCTCCACGACAAACCTCCAGGCCAGTGGCCCGGGGGTTATTTGTTGTCTAGACCATTTCGAAGCCGCGTGCCATTCGCCTGCCATAACAACGGCTAACGTAATGAGTTGAGTTGTCGGTGGGTGATGAGGCAGCAGGCGAGTTTGAGGAAGGCTTCGTGGATGTCTGCTCGTCGTTCCCATCGGATGCGCAGGCGTCGGAAGCCGTGCAGCCAGGCGAAACTCCGTTCTACGACCCAGCGGTAGGTGCCCAGCCCGGTGCCGTGCGGGGTGCCGCGGCGGGCGATGGCGGGGACGATGCCGCGGGCGCGGACCTGGTCGCGGTAGATGTCGTGGTCGTAGCCCCGGTCCGCGAAGAGTGAGTCCGGCTTGCGGCGGGGACGGCCGACCCGGCCGCGGACCGGCGGGATCGCATCGAGCAGGGGCAGCAGCTGGGTGACGTCGTTGCGGTTGCCGCCGGTCAGCAGGACCGCGAGCGGGGTGCCGTGCCCGTCGGTGATCAGATGGTGCTTCGAGCCGGGCCGGCCCCGGTCGACCGGCGAGGGGCCCGTGTGGATCCCCCTTTTAACGCCCTGACGTGAGAGGAATCGACCACACACCGCGACCAGTCCAGCCGTGAGGCCGCGTTCAGCTCGGCCAGGAGGACCTCGTGCAGCCGCTGCCACACACCGGCCTCGTTCCAGTCCCGCAGCCGCCGCCAGCACGTCATACCCGAGCCGAAACCCAACTCCTGCGGCAGGTACTCCCACTGAATTCCGGTGTGCAGCACGTACAGGATCCCGCACAGTACTTCCCGGTCCGGTAACGGCTTGCGGCCGGGGTACCGGAACCTGCGCTCACGCTGCGGCAGCAGCGGTTCAACGCGGTCCCACAGGGCATCCGACACGATCCACGGCGACATCCCCACACCAGACGGAACGCTCAACTGCCGCCCTGGACACGGCCATCAGCACCGATCCACCTCTTTGTGTTAGCCGTTGTAAGCCTCCAGCTTGGGGACCTGAGGGCACCTCCGCGAAGGCAGCTAGCAAGGCCGCGACCGCCGTCGGAGCGCCCATGGCCTGGTTGCAGTTCCGGTTGCGTTCGCCTCCGTACAGCACCGTTCAGGCAACCCTTCTTCACGTTCTCCACCGCAGGTCGGAACGCTCCCGTAAGCACCAGAACCCTCAGGTGAACATTTCGAATCGGAATCCTGCTGTACAGCAGCGAAGTACAGCAACCACAGCAACCGACCACATCCCATGGCTCCCCTCAGAACCCCAGCAGCAGCCTGTATGGACGTCGTTGACCGAGCTGGCTAGAGCTACGGATCAGAGGTTGCCGCCGTAGGTGTCGAAAGACGTCTCCACTTGCAACAAGGCTCCTGTCTCCGCCCCGCTCCAGCCGGGCCGGCGCCCGTACCGCGCTCACAGCTATCAGCCGCCTGATCTCAGAGAAGGGGTGCGTCGTGGCTGGGGCGGTCGGCTCCACGGCTCTAGGCAGCCGCTTTGGCGCGAGCCTCGAATATCATGGCCCCAACGTCATGCCTCACCGGACAGGTCCACAGACTGCCCGACGCGCCGGAAGCTTACGGGGCCATGACCACCCGCGCCAAAGCAGCTCCAGCCCAAAGCCGTTCCGCCGACCTCGTACTACTGGCAGAATCATCGACACTGGCTAAGCCATGAGGTACACAAAAGCATGAGCAGAAAGCGCGAAAGTCGATTCATTAGGAATTACCAGCAAAGCTAATGAAAGCGAGGGAGCTTCACCGGATGAACACCGCAGAATTTTCCGATCTGATTGATTACCACCCGAGCCAACTAGCGTCACGAAATGAACACCATCGATTTGAGCGACTGTGTACCGAAATTGCTCGACGCCGCATAGCTACGAATTTACTGGTATCCACTGGACCGGTGAGCGCAGGTGGCGACGGGGGAAGGGATGCGGAAAGTTTCGAAAGCGCACTTCCATACGAAGTCTCCACCTGGTTTTCCCTTCGGGCTACCACCGCGACCGTGGCCGTAGCTTGCAGCCTCGAAAAAGAGTATGCCAAGAAGATAAGAAACGATGTGGCAAGAATCGCTGCATCTTCGGACCGTAAATTCAACCGAATCATATTCTTCTCCAATCAGCCTATCCCGTCCGGCAAGAGAATGAAACTCACCAAAGAACTATCCCTCAATGAGTGCACGCTAGCCATTTGGGATCGCGCCGCAATATCTCATGCCCTATCGGAGCCGGACATGCACTGGGTAGCCCACCATTATCTAGACATTCCGGCAGAGTTGGTGGAAAGCGTACAACCGACAGAAGACCCAGAAGGCGTCCCAATGGAAGAAATATATTATGTGCCGGGACAAGCTCTTGCAGATGTAATCCATTCCGCCCTGACGATACCGAAAAATCATAGCTACTCCACTTCCATCGAACTAACGGAGCTACAGCGTCGATATGTGGCTCTGCATCTTTCCTTAGATGGACTTCCTCTTACCAGGCAGCACGCTTATGAATTGAGTCGAAAATCCGACGAGGCGGCGAAGAATCTGCGTGATGTGGGAAGCTCCGGCGCGGAAGCGCTTAGGGCGATGGGACTACTTGACTAAATTGCTTCGGGTCAAAGACGGGTCGCCGCGGCCGAGATGCGCTGATGACCTGAGCGGCTCCTGTCGCCTGGTTGTGACCTGCCCGCTCTCCCTGCCCAACACGTCCGCCCTTGAGCGATAGCCGTGAGTGTCTAACTGCGTGACGACGCCCTAGGACGGCGGACAACGGCGCACACCTGCGGACTATCACAGCAGGCGAGGGCCACACCGGCCCAAAGCCGAGCCCCGGCCCAAGTTGCCTCGGGACGAAGCGGTCGTCGCCCGACCTCGTGCCCGATCCGTGCCCGAAGGTGCGGTAAACCGCAGTCAACAGCGGGCGCCGGACCGAGCGCTGCGGTTCGCATGAGCGCCCGTTGACGCTGGTCAGAGGGTCACCCGTGCCCGAAGGAGTGGTGTTTCCCAAGCTCAGAGCTCAAGTTCGGTTCTCGTCCCCCTCGGCGGACCGCTTCGCCGAGCGCGACGCGGATGGTGCGGTGGGCTTGGTGGGCGGTGGCGGGCTTGCTGCGACCGTCTTGCATCATCTTGCAAAGAGCGCTCCAGGCGCTCCCGACTCAAGCTTGATGAGCCGATGGGCGCCCAGCCGGTATGAGGTGGACGCGGACCGCGACCTCATAGTGAGGCCGAACGGCAAAGGTCGTATGCCCCAATGAGCCACCCCTCGGATGCAGCTTGTGGTTTCCTGTCACCCGGTCGCGAAGATCCGAGCGCGGGGTGGAGCCGATGTCGTTGACATCCCAACTACAGGACGGGGAGATCGGCCGCTGGTGCACGCGCCGGTTGACCGGTACGGCGGAGGTCGCCGCGCTGCTGCCGAAAGCGGTGCGAGGGCGGCGGACGGTGTTCCCCCGCGGTCAGGTCGACGGCCGGCACTGGGCAGCGGTCGGCGGCGCGTTCGGCGCCCGCTTGGCCGCTCTGGTGCAGCCCGCTCCGCCGTACTACGCACTGCACGGACTCGTAGCGGCAGGACTGGCCCGCCGGGAGTGGGCGGACGAGCAGGCGGCCCAATATCCGACGCACGCCGGGCTCGGCGCGGCGCAGCGAGGGAAGGCGCTGGACGTGCGGCCGACCGTCACGGGCTGGCTGGACCTGGTGCCCGGGGCGGGACCCTCGGCGCAACGCAGCGAACTGCAAGCAATCGTCAGCAACACCCTGGGCACCAGGTCCGGGCCGAACCTCGCTCTGCCCGCCGAACCGGTACTGGCCGACTTCCTGGAGCGCACCCGGACCTACGCCGAGCGGCACGCCCCACTCGGTCAGCTCGGCACCCCGGGCGCCGAGGCCGGACTCGCCAGGAGCTACTGGCTGTTGGAGATGTTCGAGAGCGTCTACCGCTCCGGGGCAGTGGACGAGTCGATGCACCAGGTCTTCCGGCCCGGTGTCCCAACGGTCGAGGTGATGCGGGCGGCCGCAAGTGAGCCGGTGGTCGAGGAGCTGGCGCGGCTGGCAGAGCAGACACAAAGTTACGGCGCCCTGGCCGAGTTACGCCGGCTCGCCGGAAACCCCGCCCCTGGCCAGCCGTTGGGCATAGCGGGCCCGGTCCTCGTCAGCCACTGGGCCGATGGCGACCTGCTGATATCCGGCCCCGAAGGTGCCACTCTGATCGACGTCAAGACAGTGGTCAAGACCGACCGACCGGACCGCTCCTCCCGCTGGCTGTGGCAACTCCTGTGCTATGCCTGGCTCGACACCACCGACCGCTACCGCATCCGCAATGTGGCCTTCTACTTCGCCCGCCACGGCGCCCTCGTCACCTGGCCGCTTACCGAATTCACCAATCTGCTCCTGGGCGGCACAGACCCCCACGAAGCCCGCACAGAGTTCATTACAGCGGCAACGAGAGCCATAACGAGCGAAGGAGCACGACTGCCGACTCCGCAGGCTGACCTGCCGCCGACGTGAACCTCGTGCGAGATGCAGTTCAGCCGTACGACCCTCACCTGTATCACCAAGCCGTAGCTTCGAGGACGTCAGGATCGCCAGGGCTCGTGCAACGAGGTATTCGCGCTGGGGCAGCGTCGCGCTTCGCGCCACGGGATGCTTCGCTCGAGCACACCGCTTCGTGGCCCCGAACGCGACGCTCCCCGCCGTACCGGCCAACGTCGCCCGAGCCGTCTTCGTATGCGCCCAGTCGCAGGCCAGCCCTATCCCAGCCCTTCAGTGGGGTACACCAAGGTCAGAAGCGGTCGATTCAGCAGGTCGCAGCGCAGGCCGAGGACCCTGGTTATCCCTGGTCAGAGCCCTGATGCGCTCCTGGGCGCCGCTGATTCCCAAGCTCAGAGCGCGAGTTCGATTCTCGCCACCCGCTCCACGCTCAGCTCCATGGCCACAGCCTGGGGCTGCGCAGGCCGCGCATGGCTATTTTGGTAGAGAAACGAGTAGCGTAAGTGGCGGGCGAGTCGGCGGGCGGCGGCTACGCCGAAGGCGTGCTGCCCAGGGAACGCTCGGCGTTGTCGACCAGCTCCTTGTAAGTAAGCACCTCGACGCGATTGACGTGTGTATTGAGGGTGCGAAGTGCCTCGTTGATCGACTCTTCCGGCACGGAGGGTTGGACCGAGGGGTGTCCGATAAGGACCATCGCGCTGGCCCGGCGGGTCTCGATCCCGAGCTCCTCGCGGAGCCGGTGACGGTTCTCGTCCAAGCCGACCAGATAGTTCACTGCCTGGCCGACGGCGTTGTGCACCTGAGCCGTGGGAACCCACGAACCGCGGTACTTCTTCACCAGTGGGCCGGCCAAGCTTGCGGCGCGCTTCAGTTCGACCACATGCAGCGCTCCGTCACCACGAATCAGAGGGATGTCGACTTCGTCGCCTGGCACAAGCCTACGGTGGGCGGCCTCCCCCACGAACCGCCCGCCGAAGATCCAGTGTTGTCCTTCCAGGGCTTGCTGTAGCGCGTGTTCGGAAGCCGTGGTGTCCTCCACAACTGCACGCAAAGCCTCCAGGCCCGCCGCTCGCCGCTGCAACTCCGCCGCTCTTAGAACCATTTGCCCCTCCGTGTCGGCGGCAAGAAGGGCGACGGCGGCGGGTGACGTGGCGATCCGGCGGGCGGCCTCTGCCGGATCCTCGATGTCCACCCGTTCACGCAGGACACGTTCCAGCCACACCGCCATCTCTGCCCGGCCGCGGAGAACGCGGTACCGCCCCGGGCGGCCCTCAGGAGCGTCGAGAAACCGCGCGTCCTCCGAGAGTGAGCCGAAGTGCGCGATCAGATCGTCCACTCCGGCCCGCGGGTGTTCATCCACGTACTCACGGCTCGCCTCCGCGACGAACCTGAAGGAGTTCCACAGCATGTTCGCGGCGAACTCCCGCAGGTTCTCATTGCGTACGCCGTCCTGAAACAGGCGATACCGCTCGTCGAAGTCAGGCTGGAGAATCCGCCCCTCGGCGTAGTCCAAAGAGTCCTGGACCAGCCGGACGACCTGCCACTCTCCGACATCCGCCGCGCGCCGACGAGTCGCTTCCAGCATCTGGATGAGGGCCTTCCCACCTCTGCGATGGCCTCCACTTCCACTGTTCATATGGGCGCGCGCCGAGACGAGCGCAGCCTTCACGTCCGGGTGAACTGTCGCCTCCAGCACACACTCCAGCTGCAAATCCAAAGAGAAATCTGATCTAACACTCATGCGACGAGTCTGACCGAAGGGTCCGACAGCCGGGCCCCCACCGCGACGCCGTATCTCGCTCGGGCGCCGGCGACACCGATCGGCATTCCCGCTCACGCTCGCCCGCACCCGAGCTTCGGAGCACATGGTGCTACAGAGTGCTACCCTGGAGCAATGTCAGCCCAGCGTGAAATCACCCAACGTGACCTGCGTAGCCGTTCCAAAGAGATCATGGACGCCGTCCAGGGCGGGCAGTCCTTCACCGTCACTCGCGACGGTCACCGGATCGGCGAACTGATCCCGTTGCGTAGGCGTCGGCGGTTCGTCCCACGTTCGGAGTTCGCCGCCATGTCCCGCACTGCCTCGGACGTCTCCCTGGAGGCGTTCCGGTCCGATCAGGACGCCACGGCCGAGCAGGGGACGGACGACCCCTATGCCCGCTGAATACGCTCAGGGCCTGCTCGACACCAACATCGTGATCCTGCGCAAGTGGCTCGATCCCCAGGAACTCCCTGCCGAGGTGGCGATCAGCGCCATCACCCTGGCCGAACTCTCCGCAGGCCCCCACGAGGTACGCAGGAACGAAGAACAGAAGGACTACGACGAGCACACGGAACGAGGTCGCCGCCTCGACATCCTGCAACGCGCCGAGAGCGAGTTCGACCCCATCCCCTTCGACGCCGAAGCCGCCCGCATCTACGGGAGAGTATGTGCGGCCGTGATCGGCGCCGGCCGCAAACCCCGCCGCCGGATCGCAGATCTCATGATCGCCGCCATTGCCATCGCCGAAGAACTACCGCTCTTCACCACCAACCCTGACGACTACAAGGGCCTCGACGAGCTGCTGACCGTCGTACCCGTCACCCGGCCCACCGTCCTTCACGACCGGTAGGGCCTGCTCGCCGCGCCACTTCCGCACCACGCGCAGCAGTACAGAGCGGTCAACCACGGTCACCAACGACACCGGTCCAAGGGGCACTTCAGGACCATACGTGTAGCTGACCAGCACAGACTGCGAAAGAGCCCCTGTGATTCCCAAGCTCAGAGCGCGAGTTCGATTCTCGTCACCCGCTCCATGACAAACCCCCAGGCCAATGGCCCGAGGGTTATTTGTTGTCTAGACCATTTCGAGGCCGCGTGCCATTCGCCTGCCATAAGAGACCGATTATCGCGCGGAATTGAGAAGCGCAAGCCCGTGGACAACGACCCGACGCCCGGCCATCTCATATCGCGAGATCCATTTCGAGTGACCTGCGCCATACGATGGCCGGATCGTGGATGTTGCGCGGACGTGAAGCGCCGGACCAGCGGAGTGCCGGTCCGGCGCTCAGAGAAGCGTCACGCCTCCGGCAGGGCCGGTCCATCGACGTCACGCGGACGCGGAACGAGTGGGTGGACTGTCGCGCCCTCGCCGGCGCCGTCCGCCGCCTTCACCTGCTGACGGCGTACGTCGGTGTCAATGTCGGCCGCGAGCTTGCGCTGGTGCTCCTTGGTGGAGTGCTGGTACATCAACTGCGCCTTCTCGGACGACTGACCCGCGCGGACCATGAGGTCCTTGAGCTTGGCGCCGGTGTCGGCGGCGAGGGTGTTGCCTGTGTGCCGCGGGTCGTAGAAGCGGAAATCCCCGGGCAGGCCGACCTTGTCGCGCGCCCTGCGCCACTTGCGGCCGAAGGTGGCTCCCCGCAGCGCCGCCCCCTTCTCACCGACGAACACCAGCCGTCAGGGCCAGGCTGGGCGAACCAGTCCAGGTGCCGCCGCACGTCGACGTGCACGAAGGCCGGCAGCACGATCTCCCGCTTACCCGCACGGGACTTGGGGCCCCCCACGACGCGGTGACCGGTGTTCAGCTCGGGTGCGGCACGCCGCACCCATACCGACCCGGCGTCCAGGTCGATGTCGCCCCGCCGCAGCTCGGCCAGTTCCTCCGGGCGCATCGAGGCGAACGCGCCGAGCAGCACCATCAGGCGCCACCGCAGCCCGATCACATCGGCCAGGGCGAAAACCTGCGCGACCGTGGCGACGGGGCGCTCGTCCGCCTCCTCGCGGTCGACGCTGCGGATCCGGCACGGGTTCTTGCGGATCATGTCGTCCTCGACCACCGGCCCCCTGATGGCCTTGAGCAGCCGCTTGGGCAGCTTTGCCGCGTCGTCGGCGAGCGGAAAGAGTCGGCCCCATCGAGGACGACCCCGACCGTGTCGTCGTCCACGGCGGAGCGGCCCAGGTCCGCGGCGTCGCATCCGGCTCCGGCCACGGGCACCTCGTCGGCGGCCTACTCCACTTGAAGCGGCGGAGGCTGGAAACCACAGCGCCGATCCCCGGCCCTACTCAGAACCCGGGGACGGGAAGGAAGCCTGGCCACCACGGCGGTACACCGCTGGGACAGTCATATGTGATGCCACTCCAGAAAAGCGAGATGGCGCACCAGGAAAGGCCAAGGAGTACCAGCACGAGGGCGAGAGCGTGGAGGAGCGGTCGGTTCCCCAGGAGGGCGCCCACCACCACCCAGCCCAGGAGCAGGACAGCCCAGAGGCATGGAATGAAAAGAAAGAAGAGGAAGGTGCTGTTCGCCGCATTGTTCACTCCAGCGTCGCAGGCGCTCAACGCCCTGCCGAGAAGCATGGCCGTAAGCACCGCAAGAACCAGCCCCACCACGGTGCCGAGACATCCATGCAACCGTCGGCTGCCCATGCATCCCCCCATAGCCGTCGGCTCCGGAAATACCTCAGCCGTACGGCGCGTCAATGTACCCACTTGCCCAGCACGTCCTGACCAGCGGGGACCGGCCCGGTCCGTGACGGACGGGTCGGGCCGGTCCCTGGCTACTTGACGGCGCCACGACCGGCTCCGAATGGACTGTCGAGGGCAGGCTCGCGCGCCGGACCGGGCCCGACGGCGCGACCGAGACCTGGACGTACGACGGCGAGGGCAACTGCATCAGGCATACCGACCCCATGGGGCGAGCCACCCGCTTCGAGTACACCCATTTTGATCCGCTCATGGCCCGCACCGACCCGGTCGGCGCCCGCTACGAGTACACCCACGACACCGAGTTGCGGCTGACACGGGTGACCAACCCGCAGGACCTGAGCTGGTCGTACACATACGACGCCGCGGAGCGGCTGCGACCTCTCCGACGCATCGCCGACCGGCGGGAACCTGTCTGACGCATCGCTGAGCGACGCGGACCTGCGGTCCGCTGTGCTGATCTCGGCGAAGACCGACGGAGCGGTGATGACCAATGCCCGTCTGGACGGGGCACGTCATGGCTCCCTGCGGCCCTGAGCCCGGGCCCTGCCGGCCCTGGCCGTGCCGGCCGTTCGCCGCGTCCTCGTAACCCGGGAGGCGAACCGAAGACACTGTCCACCTCGGCGAGCGCGTCGCGCACATCCCATACCGATCGGCCACTGGGGCCGGGCGTCACAGAGCCTCCGACGTTCCACACGAGTCATTCGAGCAGGAACCGCACACGACAGCACACCGCGCACCCGAGGTCCCGCTCCGCACACCGTAACGGCAGACAACCTGGCTCAGACGGAAGGACCAACGCACCCTGCTGCGGGACGTTTTGGGAGGCCCACCCGCACCGCTGCCACACCACATAGGGCGGTGTGCCACGGACAACAGGGGTCCACACCGGTTACCACCCATCAACGCCACACCTCGCCCGACCTGCGAAGATACGCCCCTGAGCGCCCGACCTTCCCAAGCTCAGAGCGCGAGTGGGCGGCGGGGTGGAGCCGTGATCAAGGACTTCTCAGACGCTCACAGCGCCGCATGACGCCTTGTATGGCCGCGTCCTGTCGCCCGGCCCGCCGCCGGCGCCTCCCGGAATGAGGGCCCCGGCCGCTGCCGGCCCGAGCTCTGGTGCAAGACGGCGCTCGCCGGAGGGGACCCCCAGTTACAAAGGCCCGTCCGCATGGAGAAGGATGCGGGGCGGGAGGGGAATTGAATGCGTTCAGAAATGCGGGAGCCGGGGCAGACGAAGGCGCGCGTGAGGGACAGGTTCGGCGCGGTGCTGACGGCTTCGATGTCGGTGCTGTCCGTCGAGGCTGTGATCGGGGCGATGGCGCTCGTCGCATGGGAGCAGACCCAGGAGACCCCGGGCCTTCCCTACAATTCGATGGGGGTCTTCTTCCTGATCGTGATGGCGCCGTTCGTGGCGGCGGCCGCGGCCGTCGTCGGCGCCCTGCTGTCGGTCGGCGTGGTGATGCCGCTCCTGGCCGCGGCCGGATGGCTCGGCCGTCGGCTCTCGGGACACGAGGCGTGGTGGTGGGTCCCGGCACTGGCTGCCGCCGGAACCGCATCGCCGGCCCTGGCCGTTGCGGTACTTGTGGAGGCCGGTCTCTTGGCGGGCCTCGGCGGATGGCTCGCGGTGACGACCGCGCTCGCCGCCGCGGCGCTGGTCGCCCGTAGGCTGCTACTGCCGGACCGCCCGCGGCTCTCCGGTGGCGCGATGTTCGGGCGGGTGGTGCTGTACGGCACGCTCGCCGTCGTCACCGCCGGCACGCTCGTCGGCATCGGCCTGTACGCCGGGATCGGATACGAGCCTCCACGGCTGAGCATGGAACGGGCCATGGGGACGTGGTCCGACGGGAAAGGCGGAACGCTCGTCCTCACGGCGGACGGCAAGGCCACGGCGACCCGCATCGAGACGTTCGAGGACGACGTCCTCGACCCCGTGATGCACAAGTGCAGCGGCACCGGGACCTGGGAGTACGACCCGGGTGCCGGACCGTGGTCCCAGCAGGTGGTCGTGTCCGTCGACGACTGCTCCATGGACAACTGGGAGGTATTCGGGACCCCCGAGCACCCGAAGCTGTTCGTCTACATCGGCGACCCCGACAGCTGGGACCTCTACATCCTTCAACGCCGCGACCAGGACATGCCTTGGAGGCCGCTGATCGGCAACAGTGTGGCGGGCTGAAGCGTCTGGACAATAAGGGGCTCAGCTTGGGCCGGATTGGTTGAGGGAGCTTGTGGAGCGGAGTATGGAGGAACGAGACGGTGCGGGTCGAGAGCTGAACGCGTACGAGCGGGTCCTCGCGGAGGACCGTCGAGTCGTGCGTGAGATGCTCCGTGCGAGCATCGGCGGTGCCCACGCCGGGCTTACCGTAACGATCTTCATCGTGGCCTTGTTCACTGCCGTTGGCGGTGCCCTGTGGGCTGTGATCGTCGGTGGAGCAGTTGCGTTCTGGTTCATCGCCGCCCTTTTCGTGACTGTCCGCCGTGGCCGCCGCGGGCGGGCCGCAGTCACGCGCGCTTACCTACTGACTTTCGGCTGGGCCAGTTGGCTGTGATCACGACGGGGGTTTTGGGCTGGCACGAGCGTGCGGCATCGGAAGTCCTGCCGGTCGCAGCCATTCGCCGATCGCGGCGATAAGGACGGTGGCCTCGAAGCGGACTGCGAGTTTGTCGAACCGGGTGGCCATCACACGGTTTCGCTTGAGCCGGTTGATCCCGCACTCGACCGCGTGCCGGGCCTTGTAGTCCTCGCGGTCGAAGACCGGAGGCCGCCCGCCGACCTTCCCACGCCACGCTCGGTTCCTGACCTGGTCGGCCAACTCTGGGGTCGTGCAACGGATCCCGCGCTTACGCAGATAGGCCCGGTTGGCGCAATAGGAGTACGCCTTGTCGCCCCACACACCCCAGCGGACGAACACGAGGACGACCAGGTCCGACGCGAGGGAGCCGGATGCCTTCAAGGACAGCCGTCACCCCACCAGGGGCAACAACGTAATACCGAATCGCCGGCCCTCATAAATCCAGGCGGGTTCGCAACGGTTGCTTAGGTTGACCAACGGTGTGCGTACCGGGGTCCTCATCAACCCAGGAGAGTTCGCAACCGAGCGACCCCTGCCTGAGCGCTCCAGCGTGCCCTCCGGTCGTCATCACCCCAGGAGAGTTCGCAACTACCGGTTCTGCCCGGTCGCGTCCGCGTGTGCGGTGGTCCTCATCAGTCCAGGAGAGTTCGCACACCGGTCCGAGAGGGAGATGGCGCCGATTCGTGCGGCCCCGGCCAACGGCCGTCAAGCAGCACTGACCTGTCATTCAAAGAGCACAGCCCAGCAGGGATACCTTCTGTCACCTTTTCAACAGCGACACACAAGTGGCGCTTATCCATCTCGCACCGCTGCCGCACCAGTCAAGGCGATATACCACGGCCAGCCGGAGCACGTAATAGCTACTCCGCAGATCACAACCCAACAGCCACGTGAGGCGCTGACCTGCGAAGAGGCAAACAAAGCGCCAGTAATTCCCAAGCTCAGAGCGCGAGTTCGATTCTCGTCACCCGCTCCAAAGAAGCCCCAGGTCAGAGACCTGGGGTTCGATTGTTTGTCCAGATCTCTCAAAAGCCTGCGCGTCGTTCTGCCCGCCATAAGTGCCCTGCGGGGGAGCCAGGTTGGCCACTGGGCAGCGCGTCGGGAGCCGGGTGGGGGGCACGAGCCGGCGGGCGGCGCCGGTCGAGCCCGGTGCCGGACGCGGGCCTACTGGCATGCGGCGCAGCGGAAGGCTGCGTCATTGGCGCTGGCGCCTGCGTCGGCGCCTCGGTGGAGTGCCGGTAGATCGGCTGAGCCCGCTCGGACGGCTGGCCCCCGCGAGCCATCAGGTCCTTCAGCCTGGCGCCGTTGTCGGCGGCGAGGTTCCCAGGGTGCCGCAGGTCGTAGAAGCGAAACTCCTTCGGCATGCCGATCGCGACGCGGGCAGCAGGCCACTCCCGGCTGATGCCGGCGCCGAGGAGGGCCGCACCCCGCTCACCCACGTCGACGAGGCCGTACGGCCCGCATGGCCAGCCCTTCGTGGTTTTCTCCTGTCGGCCCCGGCGAACTGACCTCTGGGACCGCCGTACGGTTTCAGACTTCGTGTCGGAATCTCACAGCGGGTGCCGGACGGAAGTCGGACCCGACGTGGCGCTGAGACGTGCAGGTCGTGTCTGTACCTAGTTCGCGTAGAAACGTCGGCGCCTGGAAAGCCGAGGTAGCCGCGCCGGGAACAGCCGGCGCGGTCGGCACGGTTGCATCGACCGAGGGACCGGCGCCGCACGGGCGGGGAACGCGGAGACCACGAGGTCGTCCGCCCCACCTGGATCCGGGTTCTCGGGGTCGCGGTACGCCCGCCGCCACTCGGACCAAGACGTATTTCTACAGAGGACTTGCTCTATGACTGACCGGCCCCTGACGCTCATGGCAGTACACGCCCATCCTGACGACGAGGCCACCGGAACCGGCGGGGTCCTCGCGCGGTACGCGGCGGAAGGCATCCGCACGGTTCTCGTGACGTGTACCGATGGCAGCTGCGGTGACGGACCGGGAGGTGTCAAGCCGGGCGATCCCGGTCACGATCCGGCGGCCGTCGCCTTGCTGCGCCGCCAAGAACTTGAGGCGAGCTGCGACGTCCTGAAGGTCAGCGATCTGGAGATGCTGGACTATGCCGACTCCGGGATGATGGGTTGGCCGAGCAACGACGCCCCCGGATCCTTCTGGCAGACCCCCGTGGAGAAAGGCGCCGCCCGGCTTGCGGAACTCATGCGGCATTACCGACCCGATGTGGTCGTCACCTACGACGAGAACGGCTTCTACGGTCACCCCGACCACATCCAGGCGCACCGCATCACAATGGCGGCGCTGGAGATGACCGCGCTGACACCGAAGGTGTACTGGACGACGATGCCCCGCTCGATGATGCAGCGGTTCGGGGAGACAATGCGCGAGTTTCAGGAGGACATGCCGGAGCCGGATCCTGCCGAGGCCGCCGCGATGGCCAAGATCGGCCTCCCCGACGATGAGGTCACCACGTGGGTGGACACCACCGCGTTCAGCGGTCAGAAGTTCGACGCGCTGGCCGCGCACGCCAGTCAGGGCGAGAACATCTTCTTCCTCAAGATGGGCAAGGAGAGGTTCGGCGAGCTGATGGGCATGGAGACCTTCGTACGCGTCCAGGACGCCACCGAGGCGGCCGTACCCGAGAACGATCTCTTCGCCGGACTACGCTGATCCGCCCGCCCGACCGGCCGGGAAAGCAGATCAGCCTCAGCGGATCTACCCTCCCCCCTCTCACTCCGAGGAGCCGCCGCATCCAGGTGGGCCAGCGCCCAGTTCCCCGACCAGACCGACCGTCTCCCAAGACTCAGCACAACGGGGCCGTGCCACAACGTGCCAGTACCGTCGGTACACAGCGGCCACCAGGGGCTTCACCGAAGCCTTGAGTGAACGGCCACAAACAACCATCGCCCCAGGCCAGAGGCCGTTATCTGGCCGAAGTTCGGGGTGATTCCCAAGCTCAGAGCGCGAGTTCGATTCTCGTCCACCGCTCCACGATAAACCCCCAGGTCGATGACCCGGGGGTTATTTGTTGTCTAGACCATTTCCGGGTGAGCCGGCCCTCCGCCAGCCCTATCTGCTGGCAGGGGCCACGTTTGAGTGACTTTCCGCGCCACCTGGGAGCCTTTGGGCGCCAGGCTCCTCAAATGGCGAGACACATTTCATGTGAAGTGGGTCGCACGGATGTGAGCTGTCACGACATTTTGCGGGTGCGATGTCGGCCTCTGGGCTGGTGAGGTCGTGTATTCGACGGTTGTTGGCTCTGGTCAGGCCGGCGACGCAAGCCGAGGCTGTCTGGAGCCGATATAGCTTGGGCTCTCGCTCCTGACCGATGAGAAAGCGCTCATGTCGAGTCGCGACCCCGCGATGGATAGCCGATCTCCCTGATTTCCTCATCCAAGTCAGACAGATCGGTCTCGGCGTTCAACGACGAGACTGTTTCCGGCGTCAGTGGCCGCAAGGCATATACATGACGTACGGCTTCCGGGTCCACGGGAACCTCGTAGTAGTCCTCAGCGAACCGCTGGTATGCCTCAGGCGAACGATCCGCCAGCAGGTGGAACAGCCTCTCCGCCCCGTCAGGGTCGTCATGGCCAGCGGGAAAATCGATCGTTCCGTGCCTCCACTGGCTGTCCGCCACCTCGCGCCACAGGCAGGCAGTAACGACAGGCACGTTGCCCTCGTCGGTGAACGCGGGCTCTTCGACCCACGGCCTGAAGACCGAGGGGACGCTGTCGATCACACCCGGCCAGGGTTCGCCATCGCGTGCATACGGACTCATCGGTGACTCATGGCCGAAACCGCGAACATAGGCACCTACCGGTGAGAAGACGATGGAGTACTCGTCCCCTGAGCCGTTGCGCATCGAGGCCATCTCCTCACCAACGGCCCAGGCGGAGTTGAAGGAGTAGTACCGGTACTCCCAGTCAGGGCTCAGAATCGCGTCGAGCACCGCCAAGGAACGGCACAGATTCCGCAGGTCACCGATGGCGGGAAATCGTCGAGCAACGTCATACACAGTCACGCGCACATCCAACCGCACGCCTCTGACACCGGGATGGCTTCGGACGTGATCAGTCAGAAGATGCCGAAGAAGCGATCCGACCAGGTGGGCCGCTCAACGTGCCAGGACAGCCGGCTCGGACCGTCGTAGTCGCACTCCAGCAGTTCCTCGGGAACCACCACATATCCGAGGTCGACCAGTACTCGATTGACCTTGGCGAGATCGGCGGCGTCCAACTCCCCATCGGCTTGGGCCTCGTCCGTACCCAGGAAGGCTCCTGGGTTGTCGGCACAGACGAGAGCCAAGGAGCCGAACTTGCTCACGCAGACGACGATCCGCGTCCCGCACACCGTTGCTTCCGCCGGTACGACGACACGTCCGTACTCACTGGAGTCCTGGGTGTCCTGCTCAGCCGTGCAGCGAACCGCAAAGCGGTCTTCCAGCCGGGCCACCAGGCTCCCGAAAAGAACGGCGTTCTCACCTCGGTCGTAGTGTCGTGGCCATTCCAGCCACTCCGGATCATCGAGCTCACGCAGCAGCGCCAGCAGATCCACTTCGCTCACCGTCACCCGCCCATCCTGACGCAGAACCACACCCGGAACTACACGGAGTGCCGCACGGGAGGCAGCACGTATGCGTGGTGTCAGAGCTCACCTGAGCATCGGCGAGCGGATCGCCTTCCACCGCAGACGCCGCGGCTACACGCAGCAAGTGCTGGCCAGGCTCGTCGACCGTAGCACGGATTATGAAGGAGCTCAGTACACGGACGAATTCTCCGTTCGCTATATCAACCCGGTTGAAAAACCAAGAGGCTGGGCGCCGCCTCGGAGCCTGGTACAACAACGATCGGATCCTGCCGGCCTCGCAGTCTTTCAACTGGCCTTGGCGCGGCAGCTATCCGCCAAATCTGCACGAGGCAGTATTGATCTTTACCGTCCAACTCTTCTTCCTGCCCCAGCGGAATTTCCAGGGTGCGCCACGAAAGTGGGGAGATGAAAGGCCCCCTCTCGCCGTTGAACATCCACTGCCATCGCATTTTGTACAGGCCATGCGAGGGCAGGATCAAAGGGACCTGTTGCACCCCGCCGTCAACGGTATAAATTTCAAGGTCACCTCCGGGAAGTTCCACCTCCACTTCTTCCCGGCCGAACCAATTGGCATCCTTTTCGGGAGGGGGGGTAGACCAGCTCTCCAACCGAACGACCGCCTCAATTACCTGAGATGGCACCTGCAGATAGACCAGGCCGGGGGCGGAGAGTAACCAATGTGCATTATCCGGATCTAGCCCATACGCATCGACAGCTGTATCAACCAACCCAAACAGGCGGTGGCTTGGACTAACCACGGTTTCAAATATGTCCAGCAGCCTGCCCAAGGTGCACCTCTCTCGCATCGACAGTGGAGTCACAAGTAGCATTGTTACCCGAACATTAAAGCGCCCCCACATCTCGGCCGCCTCGAAAGATCGCCGCAAGAATAGATGAGAGGGCCGGCCCGCCCCTCGGACCGGCGCAGAAGTAGACGCTGAGCCCTTTCCAACCTCACGACGACATGGTGAAGGAGGAGAAGGACCAGGACGATGGCCGTGATGCGGTTAGTGCTGCAGCGAAGCTTCCGCAGGAAGCGCCAGAGCTTCAAGGTGGTCATGCCCTGCTCGTCGAGGCAGCGGGCCTTGGCGTACGTGCTCTTGTGTCACCGCTTGAGGCGACGGCCACGGAAAGGCATCCGGATAAACCGTCTGCGCCTTGGTTCGCCCGCGGCCATGTCGACAAAGGCCCGCTGCAGATTACCTATTACTGAGACCTGTTCAGCACCGAATCCCGAGCTTTCGCGGGTCCAGTTGTCACACCGGTGGACTGCTGGAATCCAAGCAGCCAGCTGATGACGGCTCAAGAGCAGTGTTCCGGTCTGGTCCGTCCCCGGTCGTTACGAGCCCTCCAGGGCTGATGCCGGCACCGAGGGTAAAACCGCTGGTCAGTGCCGTCTGACAGCGGCGTCTCGGGCGGATCTTGCAGTGATCCGGTGGTAATGCATCAGCGCAGGTCAGGGCGTTGGGCAATGCACGGCTACGACTGTTGCGGAGTGGTCAGTGGCGCCCGTCAGTTTACGGGTTCGGCCCCTTAGCAGGCGGCTCCGAGCTCGGAGCCGCCTGCTGGGTGGTAGAGCGAACGAGCAGCTGGGTCCATGGCTTCCGACGCCTGCGAGCTTGCGGGGAGAGGCACGATGACATCCAGGAAGTGCTACTCAAGCCGGCCTGCTGCCTGGTCGCCTACCGACGCGTCAGAACATTCTGCTAGCTCCTCTTACGAGGCTGCCACGGTGCCGCCGGGGGCCCTGCGGTCCTCGATGTCCTCGACGTGGGTCAGCAGATAACGGGGACCGTCCACGGTATCCGCGACAACGGAGTTGCGCATGGACACCCAGACGAACGAGCCGTCGCGCCGCTTGAGGCGTAACTCGGCGCGGCCGCCCTCGGCCGAGGTTCGCAGCAGGGTCCCGATGTCCTCGGTGTGCACGAGATCGGAGAACGAGTACCGGCGCATCGCGGACGCGGGTCGGCCGAGCAGCCGGCACAGCGCATCATTGGCCCGCAGGATCCGGCCGTGCTGAGCGCCCCCCATCTCGGCGACGGCCATGCCGCTCGGGGCGTACTCGAACGCCTGCCGGAACGACTCCTCACTCGCCCGCAGAGCCTGCTGCTCCCGCTCCAGGCGCACCAGGGCCCGCTGCATGTTCCCGTGCAGCCGGGCGTTGTTGATGGCGACTGCGGCATGGGCCGCGTAGACCTGAAGCGCCTCCCGGCCCAATGCGCCAGGGCGTATCCCGTTGCGCGGCCGGTCGACCGATATGACACCGAGGAGTTCCCCCTCACCCTCTCTCGGCAGGTACATCGGTGCGAACAGCCGGTCAGCGGGGTGCCATGCGTCCTCGAACGGAAGTACGGGTCCCTCGGGGTGCCAATGCGGTACGTCGTCCTCGTCAAGGACCCAGCCCTCAGTGTGCGGGATGAAACGGAGGGAGTCCCACGCCTCACCCATGGTGAGGCGTCGGTCCCAGGATGCTCGCGAACCCACTCTGCCGGTCATCACGGCATCGGCGGCAGGGCTGCCGGAGAAGGCGGCGACCACGAGGTCACCGTCGGGGCGCACCAGATTGACGGCGACGAGTTGGTACCCGAGTCCCGCGACGACGCCGTCGGCGACGGACTGAAGGGTGTCGGCGAGGCTCCGCGCGGGCGACACCTGGCTGATGAGCTGGTCGAGCAGGCTCCGTAGGCTGGCGAGCCGGACGTACGGCTCCGTCTCGGTGACGGTCGACTCGGCGTGGTCCCCGGCGGTCGCCTGTGCCGCGGTCCAGTTGTCCCAGCCGCGCTGCGAGGTCGCGGCCATGGGCCGGAAAGCCGTGTTGCGGAGGAAGGGCGCTTTGCCCAGGCTGTCACGGCAGAGCCGGTGCGGCTCGGGCAGGGCCTTCAGACCGAGTTCCACCCGCAGCCGCTGGTAGATCGTGTCCAGATCGAGGAATTCGCCGCCCTCCAAAACACCGTCCTTGATGAGTCTGATCAGTTCGCCCGTGAACGCGGTGAACCGCTCACCGGGCGGGGACACCGCGACCGCGTTCTCGGCGGCGGCAGCGAGCAGATAGGTGCCCTCGACCTCCAGCTCGGCCCCGGCGGACTGGGCGCCGAAGGTGCGCGCGCTGTAGCAGCAGTCGGCGATGAGGATCCGCCGGGCGGCGGGGCTGTGCTCGATCGACCGGCGGATCCATTCGTAGGGGACGGCCGTGTCGTGCACGGACATCCTGTCGCTGTCCCCGACGGCCAGGTGCAGTTGGCCCGTCCTCGGTTCGATCAGCCCGTGCCCCGCGTAATACACCAGCAGGGTGTCCTTGGCGGCTTCCGCCGCCTCCGCCACGGACTTGGAGAGCTGCCGCGGCGTCTGTGGATCGAGCACCAGATGGCAGTTCTCCGGGGGAAGTCCCCAGATGTCCTGCTGCGCGAAGAGATCCGCGAGGGTCTTCACTCCGCTCGCGACGGCAGGCAGATCATCGAGCATCTCGAAGGCACCGACTCCTATGAGCACCGCGCGTGAGGTCGCGGGGTCAGGTGGGTTCGCCACGCCCGTCCCCTTGCTCGTCGGTCCGGTCCTCCCGACTGCCGGTCCGGTCGCCTCGACTGTCGGTCCTACCGTCAGTCAGGGACTCCAGCAGGCGCCGCGTCTCGTCGTGCGAGGAGTCGGAGATGGTGACCCTGGCGCCGTCGGGGCGTTCCACCGTGACGACCGGCTGCCCTGACCGTGTCGCGCGCCAAGAGGCCAGGGACAGCGCGAGCGAGGCGGCGCTGAAGCCGCTACTCACCACTAGCGAGATCAGGTCGATCACATCGCCCTGTGCTCCCGCCCGGAGCGACCGTGCCGTGTCGAGTACGGGTCGCGCGTGGCGACGGGCCGCAGGCTCCGCGAGCAGCCACGCGTGAAGTGACCGCAGCTCGCCCTCTGCCGTATCGTCGTCGCCCAAGCCGACGCGCAGTCTCACCCACGCCCCCCCTTCATTTCCCACCCGCCCACGAGGGTGGGCGGGACAGCTTAGGGCCCATGGCACGGAGCACGACATTCCGGTGATCAAGGGAACGGGAACAGGCAACGGGAATTATGAACAGCGCGCCTCAACTGGCGGTCTGACACCGTTGCGAGCCCTCCAGGGCTGATGACGACCACCGTGGAGGACCGGACGGCCGCCGGTCCCTCGGCTCCTCATCAGCCCAGGAAGATCCTCATCCGGTCCAAGACCGGCCGACCCCCTCGGCATGCCTCTCGCAAGCGTCCGCTCCACGCGGCGCCTTACGGGAGCCGCATGCCACTACGTGCCATTGCCAGGGGTAAACAGCGGTCACTACGGGCCCTGTTCGACCGCAGGCCAGGAGCACATCCGCACTACGTTTTCGCTGGTCAGAGCCATGCATGGGGATCACGTGCTCGGTGATTCCCAAGCTCAGAGCGCGAGTTCGATTCTCGTCACCCGCTCCACGTGAAAGCCCCAGGTCAGCGACCTGGGGTTGTTTTGCTGTACAGACCTATAAGGGCTGTCCGCGCCCTCCACGTGCCCGCAGGAAATTCGCAGGCCGAACGTTCACTGCCGCACAACAAGGTGGTGCGGCAGCGAGCACGTCCCACATTCCGAGACGGCATTGATGTGACCCGCGTGACTCCAAGGGAAGCACTTCGTTTCATACGCAAAGCGTGTGTCACTAAACCACCGACGCGCAGTCGGCGCCCCTTGCTTCCGCTGGAGGCCGTGAGGGCGAAGTCGTCTACATACAACGGGAGGAGGAACGACTTCTGGTGTCGGCGTTACCCGAGCCCGCGTCGAGCAACGGCCGATCAGCTGAACCGAGACGGACCAACCCTCACCGAACGCTTCCGAGGCCGCCGAAGACTCGCACAATCCACTGATCCACCCTCGCCGCGAAGTCCGCTGCTGATTCGATGTCCGAGGCGGGGAGGGCGCCACCATCGTCGAGGCCATCGAAGAAGTCCACATCGGCCCAGCCACCGCGAAACAGAACTACTGACAGCAAAGCCTCCGCTGAACCGGAGGTGATCAATCCGAGCGGATCGGGATCATTCACCCGAGCCCAGTCGGTCTCCAAAGGCTGGGGCCACTCAGCCTCCCAATCCCTCCAGGTCATCTCTCCCACCGCAAGGCCGGCTGATCTCCAGCGCGCGGCTCGCTCCGCCAGCACGGCAGCCGCCGCGTCGAGATCAACAACTCTGTCCACAAGGGGATCCCCCTCATGGACAAACCCTGGGAGCCCCGGGCATCCGACCATCAGATCGCGCGCACGAGCAGCCCATCGTTCCTGCTTCTCAGCAACACTTCCAGGGCTGCACCTACGGACTCGATCCCCAATCCGCCAACAACCGTTCCCGCTTGTGACCTATGCAGCCACCCCGAGGATTCGGTTGACGATCTCTGCGGCCTGTTCCGGGTGTTCCTTGAGCCAGTTGCCGAGGTGTTCCCGCACGGCCTCCTCGACGCAGTCCCGCACGTCGGTGTTGCCCAGCTGCTCGCGTGTGGAGCCGAGGAATTCGGGTTGGTCGAGTCTCACGGACACGACTGCCGTGAGACCTTCGCTGATCTGGTCGGCGCGGGGATCGGGGTCCGCTGCTGCTAGCAGTCCCTGCTCCCGCGCATACCCGATGACCGCGGTTGCTACTCCGTCACGGAAGCCATCCACGTGCGTGCCGCCCTGGGAGGTGGCCCGACTGTTGGCGAAACTGCGCAGCCGCTCCTCGTGAGCGTCGCTCCACAGCAGGGCCACCTCCATCGTCCCCGCGATGCGCGGGTCCTGCCGCTCGAATCCGATGACGTCTGGATGGAGGAACGGCCCGGTCTCCGCGTTGAGGGCGGCCACGAAATCCCTTACCCCGTCCGGGAACCGGAAGCTCACCGCCCTCGGGCCGGCCACGGGGCGTTCATCGGTCAGCGAGATCTCAAGGCCCCGGTTGAGGAAGGCAACCTGCCGGAAGCGCTCCGCCAGGACAGCGAACGAGCATCGCGTCGTCGTGAAGATCTCGGTGTCGGGCCAGAACGCGATGGTCGTACCGCTACCGGTCGCCAACCCCACGGCGGTGGGCGGGGCGACCGGGACTCCGCGCGCGTATTCCCGAACCACCCGGCCGGCCCCCGCGCCCTGCGCCTCGGCCGTCAGCCGGCTCGACAGGGCGTTGACGACGAAAAGCCCCGCGCTGAAGTAACTTATGGCCCCGATGCACCAGCCTGCGGGCTGGGGCCCGGCAGGCATGCGGGTCAGCAGCGCTTCGAGATCCGGGCGGTCGGCGTCCCCGGTGGCGTCGAAGGGAACCCCCGGCCCGTCGTCGGCCACCCGCACGCAGCCGTCGAGCGTGAGCGTGACGTCGACGCAGCCTCCGCCCCCTGACAGAACCTGGTTCACCGCCCGGCCGACGACCTCGAACACCAAGCCGTGCAGTCCGCGTTCGCCGGTCGAACCGATCCACATCCCGGGCCACTTCCGAACGGCTTCCCGCCCCTGAAGCACCTCGATCCGGGCAGCGTCGTACCCTGTGCCGTCCCCACTCACAAAGGCCCCTCCCATCGCGTCCAGTAGACCTCCCCAGCCTAGGCGGAATCAAAGAAAACACCAGGTCAGGGCCACTTCGCCGAAGTCGCAGCCCGGCGGGTGAGGACGTGCCCGGCAGCAGGTGGCCCAGCCGCCACGCACCACGCCCAAAACGTGTCAACAGGCCCGCCAAAGCCGCGTACGACCCCGTTCCGGACGCCTCTCATGCCCCCAAATCAGTTACGCAGCAAGTCATCAGGGAAGTCCGATCACGGCACACCTTGCCGCAGCCCCTCGCCCAGATTGAGCAACCCGTCAATGCAGCTTTCACCGGGTCAACTTCATCTGCGGCAGTCGACCCGACCGTGCCATAACGTGCCAGTCAGAGCGGTAAACAGCGGTCACCAGCAGTACCGACAAGGCAACCCCAAGCTGCTCTCGGATCGACTGTTTCAGCAGCTCAGAGGGCCTTCCGACAGTCGGAAGCCGGGTGATTCCCAAGCTCAGAGCGCGAGTTCGATTCTCGTCACCCGCTCCATGACAAACCCCCAGGTCAAAGACCCGGGCCGTCCTCATAGCGAATACCGCCGAACCGCCATGACGTCCGCACCCGGCTGTGGAGCGGCCTCCTCGTCGGCGGCACCCGCGCCCTGACCACCGCCGGCCGCTGGGCCGAAGCGCTCGTCCATGTCGGGACGCACCGCGGCGTGGGCCCGGAGCGGCGCCGCTTGGAGCGGACGCCGCCACACCGCCGCTGACAGGGACGGCCAGGGCCCTCGCGCGCGGGCTCCAGATCCGGACAGGACCTAGCTAGGCGCGCGACCTCCATCCCGTTCACGTTATTGGATAGGAATCATGTACAGGGCCGCGCACATGTCCACTAAGCACCTTTATGCCCCTTAAGCGTTCAGGATACTGAACAAGAATCATGTACACAGTCATTGACGTGTCCATGGAGCATCCCTACCGTTCCTGACCAAGCGCCTTCTCCGGTACCTCCACTGAGTCCTGACCAGACCCAACCCACCTGGAGACACGATGCAAGTGAAGCCCCTCATGGCGTGCGTCAGCCTGCTGACCGGCACGCTCTTCACCCTCCCCGGCACCACCGCACAGGCTGTACCCGCACCTCACGAGGCGTCGGCCGCCGCCGCCGCGCTGTACGTGTCGCCGAACGGCACCGACAGCGCGGCGGGCACGCAGTCCGCCCCGACGACCCTCACCTCGGCGATCGCAAGGATCACACCCGGCGGAACGATCTACTTGCGGGGCGGCACGTACCGTTACTCGCAGACCGTCACCATCCCGCAGGGCGCCGATGGCACCTCGGGCGACCGCACCGAACTGACCGCCTATCCGGGCGAGACTCCGGTGCTGAACTTCGCGGCGCAGTCGGAGAGTTCGTCGAACCGCGGGCTCGCCGTCAACGGGTCGTACTGGCACGTCAAGGGAATCGTCGTCGAGCGCGCCGGGGACAACGGAATCTTCGTCGGCGGCAGTGGCAACGTGTTCGAGCGCACGGTGACGCGCTTCAACCGCGACACCGGGTTGCAGCTCTCGCGAATCGCATCCGACACTCCCCGCGACCAGTGGCCGTCCAACAACCTCATCCTGAGCGCGGAGTCGCACGACAACGCCGACTCCGACGGTGAGGACGCCGACGGCTTCGCCGCCAAGCTCACCTCCGGACCCGGCAATGTCTTCCGCTACGCCGTGTCCCACAACAACATCGACGATGGCTGGGACCTCTACACCAAGCCGGATACCGGCGCGATCGGCGCGGTGACCATCGAGGACTCCCTCGCCTACGAGAACGGCACCCTCTCAGACGGCACCCAGAACTCCAGCGGTGACCGCAACGGCTACAAGCTCGGCGGCGAGGACATCAAGGTCAATCACGTCGTTCGCCGCAGCATCGCCTACGACAACGGCAAGCACGGATTCACGTACAACCGAAACCCGGGCAGCATGACGATCTCGGACAACGTCAGCATCGACAACGCCGAGCGCAACTTCTCGTACGACGCCGGTACCTCGGTCTTCCGCGGCAACGTCTCCTGCCGCGACGACGACGGGTCCAACGACAAAACCGTGGGCGACGCCGACGGATCGAACCAGTTCTGGACCGGCTCGAACGGATCGCGGTGTTCCGCGTACGCCGGGGCGCTGGGCTGGTCCTTCGCCGCGGACGGCCGCCTCGCGGTGACCTTCGGCGGCGACCAGGTCACACCGTAACCGGCTTTCTCCGCAGGGCATGTCCCGGCGCAACGACAACGACAGCGACAACGACAACACCCGTGTACGAGAAGGAAGTTGAGGCGAAGATGAGGCGAGGACGATCAGTCGCACTGCGACTCCACGCTGCGCTGGCCACGATGGCTCTCGCGGCCGTGACCGGTGTGGTTCTGTCCATGCCCGAGGCATCGGCGGCGACCGGCGGTGTCACCGGCTACGCGACCCAGAACGGTGGGACCACCGGCGGTACGGGCGGACAGACGGTGCGGGCCACCACGGGGACCGCGATCCACGCGGCCCTGTGCGGCCGGGCCAGCAGCAGCACCCCGATCACCATCGAGGTGCAGGGGACGATCAACCACGGCAACACCAGCAAGGTGTCGGGCGACAGTTGCAACACCGCCGCCGGCGTGATCGAGCTCAAAGAAATCAGCAACGTGACGCTCATCGGTGTCGGCAGTGGAGCCGTCTTCGACCAACTGGGCATCCACATCCGCAAGTCCAGCAACATCATCATCCAGAACGTGACCGTCCGGAACGTCAAGAAGTCCGGCTCGCCCACGTCCAACGGCGGTGACGCCATCGGCATGGAGAGCGACGTCCATAACATCTGGGTCGATCACGTCACCCTGGAGGCATCGGGTGGGGAGTCGGAGGGGTACGACGGCCTCTTCGACCTGAAGGACAACACCCGGTACGTGACCCTCTCCTACAGCACGCTGCGCAACTCCGGCCGCGGTGGCCTCGTCGGGTCCAGCGAGAGCGAACTCTCGAACAGCTTCATCACGTACCACCACAACCTGTACGAGAACATCGACTCCCGCACACCGTTGCTGCGCGGCGGCGTGGCCCACATCTACAACAACCACTACGTGAAGCTCAACGAGTCCGGCATCAACTCCCGGGCCGGGGCCCGCGCCAAGGTGGACAACAACTACTTCAAGGACTCCAAGGACGTCCTGGGCACCTTCTACACCGACGCGGCCGGGTACTGGCAGGTCAGCGGCAACATTCTCGACAACGTGACCTGGTCCAGCCCCAGTAGCGAGAACAACCCCGCGGGGCCCGACCTGAAGTCCAACACCACGGTCAGCATCCCCTACACCTACAGTCTCGACGCGGCCGGCTGCGTGCCGAACATCGTGGCCCGGACGGCAGGTGCCAACAAGGGGCTGCAGGTGTCGGACGGCAACTGCTAGGTGTATCGATCACGAGCGTTGTCGACGCTCGTCGGGTCTCGAACATGGCGAAGACCTCTGTGCGGCGGGAGCTGTCCCATGTCCCAGCACCCGCCCACGGAGGTCTTCGCCCTTGATCACGACCTCCACGTCAACAACGCTCACGATCAGTACGCCGGCGAACCGAACGCGGAGCCCTGGATGGAGAGGTCGACCAGCGATATCTGGAGGGCGAGCGCGTACTCCTGGGCATCCCGGCTGAAGCCGGACGTGGAGAAGATGGCATAGCTGTAGCGATAGCGCGTCCGGGGCCGGCTCGGCCCGACGCCGCGAATCGACGTGATCACGTTCTCGTTGACGTCGTGCACCACTCCGTGCCCGTTGCGAACGGTCGGAAGCGCTGGGCGAGTACCCGTCGCTCGGGATCCGCTCCTGGTTACTGCGGCCTCCAGCCTTGTCACCCCGCGCCGGCACAACTGGGAACGCGGGGTGCACACCGGCAGCGTGCCGGCGGTGCGGCTGGTATATCGGCCTGTGCCGGATACGGCGGTGCCGCCCAGAGGGCTCAACCGTTAGGCTCCGCCCGGTGAACGACGACAGTCAACGCATGGCGAACTTCCGCGTCCACGTCGTACCCGCCGTGCTGGCACTGGCCAATCCGCCGTGGCAGCAGGACGTGTGGCTCGACCGGTCCACATCCGAGAACCTGGACCACATCTTCCACACCCTGTTCGACGACTTCTGCGACGCCGACAACCCCGAGCGATACCTCGGAACCAGCCTGCGGACCGAGGAAGAGGTCTCCCTCATGCGGCAACTCGGAGCCGCGCTCAACGCCGCGGGCGACGAGGCTCCGAACGACACCACTGAGGAATACCTCCGCGCCGACAACTGGCCGGAGGTCGTGGCCATCGCCGGACGTCTCGCACACGTCATGGTCACGAACGACCTGAGCGAACTCGTCACACTCCACGAGGTACTTCGCGAGGCCAGGAAGGGCGGCGCGTCACCTCTCGCGTGCTGACCGCGACCGTCCCCGAACCGTCGCCAGAGCGGATCCTACGGGGATCCTGACACCCCGGCTGCTTCCCGCACGCACCCCCTGCCCTGCGCGACGCCTCTGCGGATACTCCGCGCCACTGTGTGCCATTCAGCAGGGTAAACAGCGGTCAGCACGGTCCCCGTCCGACCGCTGGCCAAGAGCACATCCGCGCTTCGTTTTCTCCGGTCGGAGGCACTACTCGCGGTCAAGCGCCGGTTGATTCCCAAGCTCAGAGCGCGAGTTCGATTCTCGTCACCCGCTCCACGAAGGCCGGTGGACGTCCGCCGTGCTGCCGAGCCGTTTGCGGTTCGCGGCCTGGTCGGCGGGCTGGGGGATCACCGCCCGGATCCCGCGCCGGCGCAGGCGGGTACGGATCGCCCGGGACGAGTACGTCTTGTCCGCGAGGACCACGTCGGGTGTCGTCCGGGGCCGCCCGGTCGGTCGTGGAACCCGTATCCGTGCCATGACCTGTGTGAATGCGGGTGCGTCACCGGCCTGGCCGGGGGTGATGACGAACGCGAGAGGGCGGCAGTTGCCGTCGGCGGCGAGGTGGATCTTCGTGGTCAGCCCACCGCGGGGGTGTGGCGTGCCCTCCGCGTGCCCCATCTGGCGGAGGAGGCAGATCTGGCGCACTTGCCCGACACTCAAAAGGACGCGTGCTTGCCGTCCTCGCGTTCCTCGCGGGTCATGTGACGCGGGCAGGCGGGTGCATCGTCCTGTTGGCGCAGCACCGACCTCATCTTCACCTCGCGAGAGATCAGGCCGATTGCCGGGGTGGACGGGCCGGGGGCTGATGCGGATGATGTGGCTCAGATCAGTGGGTAGGTGATCAGAAGAGCCGGTTGGGGGCCCTGCTTATGAATGATGCCGTCGAGTTGGCAGACATGATCGCGCAGCTGCGCCAGGAGCTGAGCCGGGCGATGTCAGCCGGTGAGGACGCCGACCTGCGGTTCAAGGCGGAGCGGGTGGAGCTGGAGCTGACTGTGGGGGTGGAGCGGACCCATGAGCCGGGGGTGAAGGTGAGGTTCTGGGTGTTCGACGCCGGTGCTACGGCGAAGCGATCGGCCACGGTCACTCAAAAGCTCACGTTGACGTTGCAGCCGGTGCGGACGGACACGCCGGACCAGATGGCGTTGATCTCCGGAGACGAGTTGCCCGGTGAGGACTGACGGGGCGGCCGTAAGCGGCGGGCTGGACCCGCACCGCATCGCAGAGGTCATCGTCACCACCACCGCCGGTGGCAGGCGGCGCGGGTCGGGGTACCGGGTCAGCGACACGGCCGTGCTGACCGCGTTCCATGTAGTGGCCGAGGCCGCGGGGGTGCAGGTGCGTTTCGATGCCGACCGACCGGGTCAATGGGTCGCGGCGGCGGCGGTGGCCTGGTGTGACACCGGCACCGATGTGGCTGTGCTGACCTTCGCGGCCCAACCGGGTGCCACGCCCGTCGCGCCCGCACAGTTCGGGCGTATCGGTGACGACCGTCATGCCGTCATCGGTGTGCATGCAGCGGGATTCCCGCTGTGGAAGCGGCGCCGCGGCGCCGATGGGAAACAGTTCCGGGAACTGCACCAGGCGGATGGAACCGTGGCGGCGCTGTCCAACCTGAGGACCGGCACCCTGGAGATCACCATTCCGGCAGCGACTGCCGACCCTGACCCCAAGGTGTCGCCCTGGTCGGGGATGTCAGGGGCCGCCGTATGGGCCGGGTGCCACATAGTCGGAGTGGTCGCCGAACACCACCGGTGGGAAGGGACAGGCCGGCTGACAGCGACCCGCATCGACGACACCCTGCGCCGGGTCGGCGAGCCGCACCGGGGAGAGCTGGCCGAGCTGTTGACGATCGCCGACCCGGAGGCGCTGCCTGACGTGGGTCCCAGGCCGCCCATTGCGGATTCGCCGCCACCGCAGGCAAGTTCGAAGGTCATCGGTCTGCCGGTCACGCATGGGCTGGAGTTGTTCAAGAACCGTACTGACGTACGCCAGACGATCGGCCGCCACCTCTCGGATCCGGCCATCCGCATGGTGACCGTCACCGGGCGACGAGGCATAGGCAAGAGCGCGGTCGCTGCCAAGGTCATGGAGATGCTGGAGCGGGGTGAGTGGCCGGGCATCGCCCAGGCTCCGGTTCCGTCGGGGCTGGTGAATCTGAGCACCCGTACGTCAGGTATCTCCCTGGAGCGCCTCTACTTCGACTGCGCCCGCCTGCTCGGCTCCGATCGCGAGACGCGTCTGCTGGACATCTGGGCCGCGAACCGCCCCGTACAGGACAAGATCGGCGAGCTGTTCGCCGCGATGGGGCACCAGCTCTTCATCATCCTGATGGACAACCTTGAGGACCGGCTTCAGGACGACGGCCGACTCGACGACGACGAACTCGCGATCTTCCTCGACTGCCTCTTCCGGGCAAGATCCACGCCACGGCTGCTGATCACGTCACAGATACCGTTACGACTCGCGCCCGAGTTGCGCCGTTTCGCCGCAGAAGTCGAGCTGTCCGACGGGCTGCCGCCCGCCGACTCCATCGCGCTGCTGCGCGAACTCGACCAGGACGGGGGCCTTGGTGTGGCGCAGCTGTCCGACGAGCAGTTGCTGCAGGCGGCGGTCCACGTCCACGGGGTTCCTCGCGCGCTGGAGCTGTTGGTAGGCGTAGTGGCCGACGACACGCTGACATTACCGACGCTGCAGGACGTACTGCAGGACTTCACCCAACGCGGCGACGTGGTCGCCAGCCTCGCCCAGGACCGGTACCGGCGGCTCGTCCCCGAAGGCCGCACCGTGTTGAACGTCCTCGCGGTGCTGCGCACGCCCGTGCCACGGGAGGCGATCGAGTGGATCGTGGGCGGCCTCGATCCCGGCCTCGACATCACGCCGGTCCTGTCCCACCTGCTACGGATACGCATGCTGTCGGTGGACCGGACCAGCCGCACCTTCGCGCTGCACCCGATGGACGCCGACCTCGCGTACGGTGCCATGCCACGCGATGGCACGCTGGGACGGCTGTCCGTGGAGCGGCGGGCAGCCGACTGGTACGCGAGCATCGCCCCGCCCCGCTCGCACTGGCGCAGTCTGGACGACATACAGCCGTACCGGCGCGAATTCGACCACCGTGTGCGCGCCGGGGACATGGACGATGCCGCACTGGTCCTCGGCGCGATCAGCGAATGGATGCTCTGGCAGGGCTCGGTGCTCGCCGTGATCTCGATGCATCTGACCACGGAGGGACGGTTGACCGACGAACGGGCGCGCCTTGCCCATCTGATCGGCTTCGGGCACGCCCGGCTGAGCGGAGGCCCGATGGCACACGCGGCTGACCTGTTCATCGAGGCGGCCGACCTGGCGGGGCGGATCGGTGACCTCCAGGCGCTGCAGAACGCCATGTTCGGCCTGGGCGACGCCTACCGCCAGCTGGGCCGCCTCGACGCCGCGGTGGACCCGCTGGCCCAGGCTGTGGAGCTGGCTCACGAGATCGGCGATTCCGAGCGCGAGGTGCACGCGATCCTGAGCCTCAGCCTCGCCCACAGCTACCTGGGTGACGGGGCGGCGGCCCTTGCTGGTGCCGACCGGCTGCACGAACTCGCCCGCACATCCAGCGACCTGCTCACCGAGGCCCGTGCCTGGAACGCACGCTCAATCGCCCTGCTGGTCCTGGGCCGCTGGGAGGAGGCGATCGCGGCCGGCGACGGAGCCATGCGTGCGTACCGGGACGCGGGCAGCAAGGAAGCGGTCACCTACGCCCTCAACGCCCAGGGCATCGCCTTGATCGCGTTGGGGCGGACGGGAGAAGCGCTGGCCGCACTCGACGAGGCGCTCGACGAGGCGTCGCTGATCGAGAACCCACGCGCGGAGGGAGTCTGCCTTTACAACATGGCGTGGGCCTACTGGACCGATGGCCGGTACGAGCAGGTGGCCGGGGCCGCCGAGCGAGCAGCGGCCTCACTACAGCTCGCCGGGGCGTCGGAAGCGACGGCGGCGGAAGCGCTCGCCGAGGCGGCCCACGCCCGGATGGTGCCCGACCCGCGGACGGCCGCCGACGCGCTGGCCCGGGCCGCCGACGGTGTCGGCGGCAATGTCGAAATGGTTCGACCGGCCTGGCTCATCGAGGAGTCAGGCCGGTTGCGCGGCGAGACCTGACGCTGCCCGGCGCGGGCGAGCGCCCTGCCCCGAGGAAACGAGGACTGCTGGAGAGTCGGATGTGGCGAATGCGTACTTGGGCCACGAAACCGAGGCCGCCGATCCGCAGCGCGGGGAGACCCGATGAGTGCCGCCCGCCGCGGCAAACGCCGTGCCACGCTGCCGCCCCGCGCATGGAGCGTGCACGCGGCGTCCGTCTGGTTGATCGCACTCTCCGGCGCGGCCGTCTCGGCCGCGGTCCTGGACGCAGGGGGCTCCGCCGGCGTGGACACGCATCGCGAGACGGCGTCCCGCGAGGAGGTCCTCACGTTCTGGACTCCTGAGCGGATGAAACAGGCGAAGCCCGCCGAGATGCCGGTGCAGCCGGTGGAGTGCGCGGGCCAGCAATGGTTCGTCCGCCCGCACTGCTGGTGATCCCGACCGACAGGTGTGCGCTGGGACCGGGGCGGACCGGCGACCGGGCCAGACCGATTCAGGCATCTTGCGGCACGTCTGCGGCACGTCGCCCGGGTACCCCCGCCTCGGTGCCACCAGGGCAGATGTGTCCGTAGGTCCGGGCGAGTACGAACACCGCGTCGGCCATGACCTGACGCAGTTCTTCCGGCGCGACGACCTCGACATCGATACCGAGCCGTAGCAGCTCGCCACACGCATGCTCGGTGCTCTCCGTCGGGATGACGGCCTCGCTCCAGCCGTCACCGCCGACTGCGGTTGCGGTGGCGTCGAATGCCCGTACCACCTCAGGGGGGACGTTGGCGGCCAGCCGCTCGCGGCCCCTCGGCGACAGCCGGATGGTGGCGGTGCCCGTATGACGACGCGCCTGGAAGCCGTCCAGATAGGACGACCAGTACTCACCCAGGACGAAGTCCTCCGGCCGTTCGAAGCGCTCATCGCTCAAGACCGCGTCGAGGACCTGGGTGACCCGGTAGGTGGCGGTCCGGCCCTTGGCCGCTGCCACGAGATACCAGGTACCGGACTTGAGCACCAGGCCATAGGGATACAGCCGGCGGTCCACCTCTTGCGGTTCGCGCCAACGCCGGTACCGCACGTCCACTGCCTGCCGACGGAACACCGCGTCCACGAGCAGGGGCAGATACGGGGTCGCCTCGGCTTCCCGGTACCAACCCGGAGCATCCAGGTGGAACACCGCGTCGGTCCGCGTCGCCTCTTCGCGCATGCCTGCGGGCAGAGCGGCCAGCAGCTTCAGCCGCGTCGCGGCCACTTCCTCGGCGAGCCCCAGATCGGCGGCGGGCGTGGGCAGTCCCGCGAGGAACAGCACCCTGGCCTCGCGCTCGCTCAACCCGGTGAGGCGGGTGCGGTAACCGTCGAGCAGCCGATAGCCGCCGGTGCGGCCCTGCTCGGCGTAGACCGGGAACCCGGTGGCCCGCAGACGGTCCAGGTCTCGGTAGGCGGTACGCACGGAGACCCCCAGCTCGTCGGCCAGCCTTCGTGCCGACATGCGGCCACGGGTCTGGAGCAACAGCAGCATCGACAGCAACCGGTCGGCAGACATACGAGGATTCTGCTCCGAAACACTGACAGGTACTGGCACACCTGGGCCCTACCGTCGGCACGGGCCGGTCCACCCGGCTCGAAGTGTGGGAAAGACTCGAAGTGCGCGAAAGAACGGAGTCCGCTGTGCCCGGAACCGGCCCCGCCGTCCGCCCTGCCGTGATCGAGCTGCGCCAGTACACCCTGCGCCCTGGCCGACGGGACGAGCTCATCGAGCTGTTCGACCGGGAGTTCGTCGAAACGCAGGAGGAGACCGGAATGATCGTCCTCGGCCAGTTCCGCGACCTCGACGATCCGGACCGTTTCGTCTGGCTGCGCGGCTTCAAGGACATGGAGGCCCGGCGGCAGGCCTTGTCAGCCTTCTACGGCGGGCCGGTCTGGGCCGCGCACGGCCCCCAGGCCAACGCCACCATGGTCGATTCCGACAATGTCCTGTTGCTGCGGCCCCTGCCGCCTGGGCGCGGCTTCGGGGTGACCCCGTCCGAACGGCGGCAGCCAGGCGCCACGGCACCGGACCGGTTCGTGGCCGCCACGCTGTGGCACTTCCCTCCGCACACCCACGACGGCATCGAACTGATCCAGGACGGCCTCGTCCCGCTGCTGCGGCAGGCAGGGCCCGCACCGTTCGCCGTTCTCACCACGGAGACGGCAGCCAACACGTTTCCCAGGCTCCCAGTCCGCACCGGGGAGAACATCGTCGCGGTCTTCACCTCGTACTCGGACGAGAACGCTCACCGCCGCCACCTCGCCGATGCGATGGCCCATCCCCTCGTACGGAACGAGATTCTTCCGGACATCGAGCGGACACAGACCGCAGCCCCCCAGCTCCTGCGGCTGGCGCCCACAGTCCGCTCACTCATCCGTTGAGGGAACGGAGCGCCCTTGAGGGCACGGGGCGCCCTCTCGCACCCGGCGGCGTATAGCCCCCAGCCTCCTGAACGGCGCATGCCGCTCCGTGCCAGTCATGGAGGTCAACAGCAGTCAATACGGGCCCACAGGTCTGCAAGAACGCACCTCACGGGTGTGGGCCAGGTCTGGGCGTCGGTGTGCGACGCGACGGTTCCAGGGTGGTTCGGCGGCTAGCGTCCGGAGCCCGGTAGCCCGCCAGCGTCCCGAAGGGCGCTGGCGGACTGTCCCGAATTCCAGGCGGGTTCAGGGGACGATGTGGCCTGCGGCGCGGAACAGTTCGTACCACTCGGCCCGGGTGAGTGGAAGTTCGGAGCCCTGGGCGGCGCCCGCGACGCGCTCCGGGCTGGTGGTGCCCAGTACGACCTGCATCTGAGCGGGGTGGCGGGTGATCCAGGCGGTCGCGATCGCGATGGCGGGGACGTCGTACTTGTCGGCAAGACGGTCGATAACGGCGTTGAGCTCGGGGTAGTCCGGCGAGCCGAGGAAGACACCCGTGAAGAAACCGGCCTGGAAGGGGGACCACGCCTGGATGGTGATGTCGTTCAGACGGCAGTAGTCGACGATCCCTCCGCCATCGAGGGTGACCGACTGCTGCTCCGCGAGCATGTTCGCAGCGACCCCCTGAGCGATGATCGGCCCGTGTGTGATCGAGAGCTGAAGCTGGTTGGCCACGATGGGCTGACGCACGTACCTGCGCAGCAGGTCGATCTGGCGCGGGGTCTGGTTCGAGACACCGAAGGCGCGCACTTTGCCCGAGGATTCGAGCTCGTCGAAGGCGCGGGCGACCTCTTCGGGCTCGACAAGTGCGTCGGGGCGGTGCAGCAGCAGGATGTCGATACGGTCGGTCCGCAGGGCCGCGAGTGAGCCCTCGACCGATTTGACGATGTGCTCGTAGGAGAAGTCGAAGTACGGCCCGTCCGTGACGATTCCCGCCTTGGTCTGGATCGTGATCTCGTCGCGCTGCGACGGGCTCAGCGCCATCGCGTCCGCGAAGCGGCGTTCACAATGGTGCAGCTCGCCTCCGTATACGTCGGCGTGGTCGACGAAGTCGATGCCCGCGTCGCGCGCGGTGCGGACGAGTTCGCGGACCTCCTCGTCCGTCTTGTCGGCGATACGCATCAAGCCGAGCACGATGTTCGGGGCGAGGATGTCGGTGCCGGGCAGGGTGAAGGTCTTCACAACGGCTTTCCTTTCAAATTTTCAGGTCCGCACGCACAGTACAAAACGGGTCCACTCCGCACGTCAGGAGGCGGGGGTCCATCGGCGGCCGGCCGGTCCGGCTGCCATGTGGCTCAGCCCCTCGCACAGCGCTCTCCATTCCCGGCCGCGGCGGCTTCGCCCTGGTCGTACAGTCCGTCCGACGCCGCCGCACCTGCGGAAATCCCCTCGCGCTTTGGCCGGAACGGGCTGAGACTCGTCGCATGGATGACATGGGGGCGTTCCGGGAGGCGGTCACCGCGTGGGCGGCCGGTGGTCCCGGCGATCCCGCGCGCGAGCTGGCCGCGCGGCTGGCCGTCCGGGCGGCCGTCCTGCTCGAAGGGCCGAGCGACGTCGCGGCGGTCAACACGCTGGCAGAGAGCCGCGGCCGGAACCTGGCGGCCGAAGGGGTCTGCGTTCTGCCGATCGGCGGTGCGATGAGCATCGGGCGCTACGCCCGGCTTCTCGGTTCACCCGGTCTGGACCTCCGCCTCACGGGACTGTGCGACGAGGCGGAGCGTCCCTACTACGCACGCGGCTTCGAACGGGCCGGTGCGACGCAGCAAGGCTTCTTCGTCTGCGCGGCAGATCTGGAAGACGAGCTCATCCGCGTGCTGGGCGTGACACGGGTGGCGGAACTCGTCCGGGCCGAAGGCGACCTGCGTGCCCTCCAGACCTTCCTGCGCCAGCCCGCGCAGCAGGGCCGCGCGCCACAGCAGCAGTTCAGGCGCTTCCTCGGAACGAAGAAGGGGCGCAAGATCCACTACGGCCGTGTGCTCGTCGAGGCCCTCGGCCCCGACCAGGTCCCGGCCCCGCTCGACGGCCTGCTCTCCAGCCTCTGACCACTGGGCGCCGGGAAGTGTTCGGCCTTGCGCTCGTAGCGGCGGTGCGGACGACCGCATGCGGACAGCACGCCACCCGACCGCGCGCGGTTCGTCGGCCTACTGGCCCGGCCGCCGACGGCAGGACCGGGGCCGGGGCCGGGCTCACGTCGTAGGGATGAAGTCCGGCAGGGTCAGGGACCGGTGGGCCGGTTGTCCCCCTGCGGTAGGCATCGTGCGGAGACCCCGGAGCCTTTCGTTGCGTTGCTCCAGGGCCTCGGCGGTGGTCGGGAAAAGGGTGGCCCCGCCCTCGCCGGCCAGGCCCTGGTTCGCGGTCACAAACTCACGGGTGCCCTGTTCGTAGGCGGCGAAGCCCGCGGTGTGGTCCCGGTCGGCCAGGGAAGCGGCGAGCATGTACGCGCCGACGAGCGCGAGGCTGGTGCCCTGGCCGGTGAGGAACGAGGGCGCGTACGCGGCGTCGCCCACCAGCGCGACCCTGCCGCTGGACCAGCGGGGCATGCGGATCTGGCCGACCCCGTCGAAGAACAGGTCGTCCGCGTCGCGCATGGCGGCCAGCATGCCCGGGACCTCCCATCCCGCGTCGGCGAAGACCGCGGCGACCAAGTCGCGTTGGGCTTCCGGGTTCCGGAACGCTTCGAACGGCGGTTTCGGCCGGGCGAAGTTCAGGAAGGCGTGCACCTCGTCGTCTTCCCCCACCGCATAGAGTGCCGCGGCCCTGCCCGGGGTGTTCCACATCACGGTCTCGTGGGAGAGCCCGAAGGTGTTGGGCATGGTGAACACGGCGAAGCAGTGGCCGAGGTACCGGTGGAACTGCTCTTCGGGGCCGAACAGCATTTCCCGGGTGCGTGAGTGCGTACCGTCCGCGCCGAACACCATGTCGACCGTACGTCTGCCGCCCCCGCGCAAGGTGACATCGACCCCGTGGCCGGACTGGCCAAGGGTGTCGATGGAGTCGTTGAACAGGAACTCCACGTCATCACGGACCGCCGCGTAGAGAGCGTCGGTCAGATCCCCGCGCCGCACCTCCAGGTCCCGTCCGTCCACACCGCCGGTGACGGTATGCGGGTGGACCGACGCGACCTCGCCGCCGTTCCCGCCGAGGAAGGTCAGTCGGCGCAGGTCGATGTGTGCGTCCCGCAGTTGCGGCAGGATCCCCATCCTCCGGACGACCTCCAGTGCGGTGCCGCGCACGTCGACGGGGTAACCACCGCTGCGGAGCGTGCCCGCCCTCTCCACCACCGTGACCGCGTATCCGTAGCGGTTCAACCAGAACGCGAGGGCGGGACCCGCGATGCCGGCCCCGGAGATCAGGACCTTGCGCCTCGGCGTGGTACGGACGTCCGTCAACTGATCGGTGAGGGTCATTCCTTGACTCCTTTGCTCATGGTGCGGGCGACAAGCAGGGACAGCGCGGTGAGGGCGCCGGCGACGACGAAGCCGGTGACGAAGGCCGATTCGGCCGGGACGTCCGACCCGGAAGGGGTCCCGGCGGTGAGGAGCGCGCCGCTGACCTGCACACCCACGGCGAAGCCGATCACACGAGTCACCAGGACCAGGCTGGTGGCGATGCCGGTGTCGCTTTGATCGACGGATGTGGCGGTGCTGGTCACCAGCGCCGTTACGCACAGACCGTTGGCCAGCGCGACCAGCGCCTTGCCGACGACGAGGTGCCGGACGTCGGTGTGTACGGCGGCCAGGGCGATCAGGGCGGCCGCCATGATGACGATCCCGGCGGTGACGACGGCACGCGAGCCGAAACGCCGCGCCCCGATCCCGCCGACCGGCCCGGCCAGCGACGCGGCCACGGCGCCGGGCAGCAGGTAGAAGCCGATCTCGGTGGCACCGGCCCCGAATCCGTACGCGTCGGCGGACACCGCGAACAGTTGCGGTACGAGATAGACCGCCGCCGAGGTGCCGACGCAGATCACGAACGTCAGCACACACGACTTCCACACCACGGGCCGTGCCACCATGCGCAGATCGATGATCGGTGAGACCGCGCGACGCTCGACGGCCGTCCACCCGGTCACGAAGGCGGCCAGAAGCAGGATGAGGGCGCCGAGCACGAGGGGCTGCGAGCCGATGTCGGGCGCCATCGCGAGCGCGAGCATGAGCGTGACCAGGGTCCCGCTCAGGAGAGCCAGGCCGGGCCAGTCGAACCCTGCGTCGTCCGGCCGGCCCGGCGGATCATGCGGCATCAGCCTGTTCACCAGCACGGTGGCCCCGATGACCGCGATCGTCGGCAGCGCGAACATCCAGTGCCGGGACAGCCCTTCCGCCACAGGCCCGGCCGACAGCGTTCCCGCCATCCCGCCGCCCACGAACAACCCGCTGACCACCCCGATGGCCACCTTCGACTCCCCCGCGGGGAGGTGCTTGCGCACGAGGATGAACGACAGGGGCAGCGCGCCCACCATCGCCCCCTGGAGTATCTGGCCGAGCAGCAGCACCGGCAGGTTCGGTGCCAGCGCGGACACCAGACCACCGGCACAGACCACCGCCATCAGCCGGATCAGGACCCGTTTCCCGCCGTAGCGGTCGCCGAACTTGCCTGCGAGCGGTGTGACGAGCGCGCCGGTGATGAGGAGCACGATGCTGAGTAACGCCCCTTCGGCGGGGCTCATGTCCAGCTCGCGTTGCAGGAGCGGGAGCGTCGGCGTCACCACCGACTCCAGGGCACCGGTGGCGACCGCCAGCATGCCGAGGGCCGCGACAGCGGCCTTCCCGATCCCGGGACCGGGTGGGGCGGCCGAGGCTTCCGGTCGGTCGTCCGGCCTCTGCCACTTGCCGTTGCGCAGCCTCATGTGCCGCCCTGCCCTCTCGCGATCTTCTCGTGCTGACGAGGTGCAGAGTGCAAGGACGGCTGCGCGCCGGGCGTCATACCCGGGAGCCAATTTGGACGTACTACCGCGGTAGGGGGCGGAGTCGGGGCAGGCCCTGGGGCGGAGGGCTACCGCCCGGGGCCCGGGGGCACAGCCCCGCGAAGGGGGCGTCCTGCTCGCCTGGGGCCACCAGCCCTGATTCGTACGCCAAGACCACCGACCGGGCTGTACGCGAAGACCACCGCCCCGGGTGGCTCGGTCGTACCGGAACGGCGGTGCCTGGATCTCTCGCTGAGCGTCCACCGGCCGTGCCGTCATGCCGACGGCCCCTCCGCGCGAACACCAAGGGTTCGCCCGGAGGGGCCGTCGGTCGGCGGCAGTGCGCCTCGGGAGGATCAGCCGGTTCCTGCCGCGGCCCCACGGGGCGCGGCAGGTCCGGCGGTCACGTCGTGCCCGGCTACATCGTGCCCAGCACCCCAGGGATCACCTGAGCTCCGTCCCACGCCGGCACCGACGACCTGGGTCCGGCGCCGATGACCGGACGTGCCCCGATGCCCCCGGCACCGAACAGGCCGGAGGTGGGCCACAGGCCGGATCCCGCGACGGCGGCGTCACGGCCGTCACGGCCGTTGCCGCCGGCCGCGACCGGCCGGTCGTCCCGGTCCGTGAGCTGGAACCCGACCGTGTAGGTCCGGGTGACCGAACCGTTGGCCGAGGTCACCTTGATCGTGCGGGTGGTGAACCGGGGCCCGGTCGAGGAGAGGACCGGACTTCCGTCGGTGACCCTGACCCGCGCGCCGGACTGCGCCGGTACGGCGGAGAGCGCCGGGATCTTCCTGTTCTTCGGCCAGTCGACGACGTACGTGGACACGGCGGGGTCGAACCCGTCGATCGCGACACCTCCGACAGTGATCGCCTTGGCGTCGGCGTCGCCGGCCCTGGTGGCGTCCGAGTAGTTCGTCACCTTGACCGACCCGTCGGCGTTGACGACGACCTGCGCCGACATCGCGGCCGCCAGGTTGATCCGCTCCCAGCTCGCTCCGCCGTCCGCGGTGAGGTCCAGCGGGGAGCCGGAGTCCGTCGCGGTCTGCTCAAGGATCTGGGTGCGCTGCGCGGTGGTGAGGTCCGGGAAGGCCGTGATCAGCAGGGCCGCCGCGTCGGACGGTGTCTTGAGGGCCTGCCCGGACTTCCCGACCCGGGAGAACCCGTAGTCCAGGCGCTGCGTGTACAGGTCGACCTGCCGCGCCGTGCTCAAGCCCGCGTAGGAGTCGCCCGCGCAAGCCTTGAGCGTGTCGCCGTAGCCCTCCTTCTCGCACTGCGCGAGCAGTACGTTCTCCATCTCGGTGTGGGCCTGCGTCAGCAGCTTCGCGAAGTCGGGGTCCGCCCACCGGTGCGCGACGGTGGCCTGTCCGGTGATGCGGCCGCCCATGACGTCGAGCGGGTAGTGGAACCCGAGGACGATGCGGTTGTTCCCGTACTCCGAGGTGCGGGCGAGGATCGACGGTGCCAGCTCCGGCAGGAGCGTGGCGAGGATCGTCCCCGCTTCGTAGCCGCCGTAGGTGTGGCCGCTCGGGTACGAGCCGCTGGTGGTGAGGCTGCCGTACGAGCCGTCCTGCGACTCGTAGATGTCGCCGCCGTCGCCGACGAACCCGAGCCGCACGTACGGGCGCTGGTAGCCGTAGTGGTCCTTCGCCGCGTCGACCTTGTCGAGGTTCTTCGTGACGCGCGAGAAGAGTGCGCTGGTCTTCGGCAGCCGGCCGCCGTTCAGGGCGTCGCGGTAGATCTGGCCGAGCCGGGAACCGAGGCCGTCGGCCATCGTGACGGTCGCGCTGTCGGTCGCGTCGACCTCGGCGCGGTCCACCTCCTTCTGCGTCGCCGCGTTGTTGACGCGTACGGCGATCCGGTCGTTCTCAGCGGTGAGCGCGGTGCCGTTCGGCATCTTGGTGTTGGCGCCGAGGACGTCGGAGCCGAGGTCCTCGATGCCGTTGAGCAGCTCATAGAAGTAGTCGGTCCCGTCGCCGGTGCCCGGCCACTTGTCCGACGCGTAGGTGGCGTTGAGCGTGTCGTCCGGGAAGGGGGACGGCTCGTACGCCGGGTCGGAGGCGTCCGCCGCGGCGGACGCCGAGGCCGTCGCCGGGACGGTCGCGGCGGAGTCGTCCGAGGTTCCGGCCAGGGTGACCGCGGTGACGGTGGCCGTGTGCGCCTTGGCCTTGCCCGTGGTCGTGAGCAGCGTCGTGCCCGTCGTGGCGGGGACGTGCGCGGTGGTTCCGTCGTCGAGGGCCACGGTGTAGCCGATGACCGGGAATCCGCCGTCGCCGGCCGCCCGCCAGTTCACGCGGACCTGCTTGCCGTCGGTGATCACGCCCGTCACGGCCGGCTTCTGCGGCTTGCCGCCGCCGGTGACCACGGGTGCCGTGGCCGCGCTCGGGCGGGAGGTGCCGACGGCGTTCACCGCCTGGACGCGTGCCGTGTAGGACCTGTCGGCCCGCAGCCAGGTGAACGTCGTGCTCCGGCTCTCCGGGTCGTCGATCTTGATCTGGTGACCGTCGCCGAGGGTGATCCGGTAGCCGGTGACCGGTGAGCCGCCGGTGTCCGCGGGTGCGGCCCAGGCGACGGTCACGCTCGTGCCGGACGAGGTCGCCGAGACCGCGTCGGGCGCGGCGGGCACCGTCCTGGGCTTCGTGGTGAGCGCGGACACGGCATGGCGGAGGGCGTCGTACCGGGCGGTGAGCGTCGCGTCCGTGGCCGTGCCGTCGGCGACCGCGGTCTTCGCCGCGCCGAGTGCGGCCGTGAACGCCTTCCACGACGCGTCCGTGTAGCGGTCGTTGCCGAGGGCCGACGCGGTGGCGACCAGGTCCTCCAGCTTCAGCCTCGGGAGCGGGATCAACTGGCCGGCGGCCAGGGTGAGGCTGCGCGTCTGCCTGTCGGCCTCCAACTGGGTCGCGTCGGCGGCGGCGACGAGGGTGCGTGCGGCCGCGAGTTCACGCTCGTACACACCGAAGTCGATCGCGTTGTAGCGCGCCGCGTCGGCCGCGAGCCCCTCGTACTGCTCGATCGCCTTCCGCAGGGCGGACTTGTCCGTGACGGGGGGCGTCTCGACGTGGTCGAAGGTGATCCGGCCCAGGTTCGCGACGTACGGGTGCGAGGAGTCCGGGGTCGTGGTCAGCCGCAGGTGGACGGAGTGCGTGCCGGTGATCGCCCTGGGCAGTGTCAGGCTCGTCGTCCCTCCTGACGACCACGCGCTGCCCGTGACCGGCAGCGGTACGGTCGCGTACGGCGTGCCGGGGTCGGCCGCGTCGAAGTCGTCCAGGTAGAGCTGGACGGCGGAGCCGGTGCCGCAGCGGGCGGAGTTGTTGACGTAGGTGATCGTGACGGTGCTCTTCGGGGAGCTGCCGAAGTCGATGTCCCCGTAGTCGAGCCAGGCTCCGTCGTAGGTACCGCCGAGGTCGGTGGTGGAACCCGAGCCGGTCCAGCCGACGGGCTCGCTCTTGAGGCCGCCGCCGCTGTGCGAACGGAACGCCGTGGCGTCGAAGCCCACGGGGGCGTCGGCGTTCTGCGTCAGGGCCAGCGAGTAGATGTTGCCCACGTAGGGCTGGGAGGCGGTCTGCGTGCTGGAGACGAACACCGCGTACACGTCCTGGACGCCGGTGAAGACGCCCGGGTCGAGGTGCACGCTCGTCGTGGCGACGGTTCCCCAGCCCGATCCGCTGTAGTCGAGGGGGATGTCGACGCTCTTCGTACCGTCCTTCGAGCCGAGGCGCAGCTCGATGTGCGAGTCCGACGCCGCCCGCGACTGGGGCTTGTCATAGCGGACGGTGACGGTGTCGGCGCCGTCGCGCAGGTCGGTGTCCTTCCACTGCGCCCACGCGCCGTTCGTCACGTTCTCGAAGATGCCGTTCGAGAGGTTGAGCGGGAGCGAGCCGTTGCCGGTCGTGGTGCTGTTCACCGCGGTCAGCGTGGCGAGCGTGGTCGTGGGGGATTCCGGGACCTCGTACGGCGAGAACTGATACCAGTCGAAGTTCGACACCCACTGCTGGCCCGACGGGGCGTGGAACACGAACGTCGCGCTCTTCGCAGCCAGCAGGGCGTCGGGGTCGGTGACGGCCGCCTGCACCGTGGAGTAGTACTGCCAGCCGCCGGTCCCGGGGAGCGGGACGGTGGCGACGACGGGGCCGTCGGCGGCGCCCGCGTGGATGTCGACGCTGCTCGGCTTCGCGTTCGTCGGCTGCGAGTTCGCGTAGCGGACCGAGACGGTCCGCGGGGCGACCCCGCCGAAGTCCAGCTTGGTGTACCGCTCCCACGACCCCTCGGTCACACCGCCGAGGTTGCCGTCCGAGTAGTACGCCTCCTTCACAAGGCTCGGGCCCTCCTTCTGGTCGGGGTCCTCGGCCTGGAGAACGGCGTAGCCGCCCTCGTCGATGGTCAGCCCGTCGATGGCGGTCCGCAGCGCGTCCTGGGCGGCCATGATCGTGCCCGTCGCGGAGGTGGTGTCCGCGAGGACGGTCCGCGCGCGTTCGAGGGCGGACCGGAACAGGTTCCAGGAGCCGTCGGAGTAGTTGGTGCCGCGTACCAGGGACGCCTGGTCGACGAGGGCGCCGAGGGCCTTGCGCTGCACCGCGGCGGCCGAGATCAGGAGCGGGTCGGTCGGGGATGTCCCGGTGCCGCTCACCGTGGAGGCCCGCACGCCGTGGGCGAAGGCCGCGTCGCGGAAGGTGATGCCGAAGCGCGCGTCGACCTCCGTGGTGCCGGTGAGCGACAGCGTCGCCGTCCGCTTGTCACTGACGCGAAGGTCCGCCGTGACACCGGCCGGCAGGCCGGTCACGCTCGCGGCGCCGGTCCTGGTGAGGCTGGTGCCCTTGCGGGCGTCGAAGGACGCCGGTCCGGTCAGGGTGAGCTTCACGCTGTCGTGGACGGTGCCGTCCTCGGTGGTGGCGACGGTGCCGGGCTGGGCGGAGACGACGGTGTTGCCCTTGTCCGTGCCCGTGCCGCCGTCACCGGTGTCGCCCGAGTCGGTGTTCAGCGAGTACGCGGGCTCGGTGCGGGCGCCCCACGGGGAGGGCTTGGAACCCATGGTGAAGTCCAGGGTTCCGCCGGAGATGATCTGCGAGTAGTCGAGCCACGTGTTGTCGAACCGCTTGCCGTTGAGGGTCGCGTTCTGCACGTAGTAGTTGCTCGGCGACACGCCGTCGGCCTTCACCGTGAACCGGGAGCCGTTGGCGTAGGTGATCGTCGTGGAGTCGAAGAACGGGCTGCCGATCTGGAACTGGCTGGAGCCGGCGGTCACCGGGAACAGGCCCAGGGCGGCGCCGACGAACATGGTCGACATGGTGCCGGCGTCGTTGTCCATGGTCGGCAGGAAGCCGTTCGGGGAGAGCTTGTAGACCTGGGTCTTGACCGGCGGGCGGAACTCGCCGCCGGAGCTGGGGGCCTCGTTGGTGGAGCCCGTCGCGATGTAGCGGTTCCAGGTCGTGCCGGTGTAGATGGCGCGTACCCACTTCTGCGTCAGGCTCGGCTCGCCGACGTAGTTGAAGAGGTACGGGGCTTGGAGGTCGATCTCGTTCGCGTTGGAGTGCAGCATGGTCGAGCCGTCATCGACGCCGGAGTCCTCGCCGAACATGTGCTTGACCGCGGCCTTGCCGGCCTTCTCGCCGCCCATGGCCTCGATGAGGCCGCCCATGTCGTACGCGTCGTACCAGTGGTACTGCCACAGCGTGCCCTGGTAGAGGCCGGCCGCCTCGAACTTCTCGTAGTCCGCGCTCTGCCAGTCGCCGTTCGCGGCACGCGGGGTGAGCAGACCGACCTCGGTGCCGTCGGGCGCGGTCCAGGCACCGGACTTCACGAGGTTGTCGATCGCCATCGTCGACTGGGCGCGCAGCTCCTTCGCGTCGTCCTTCTTGCCGAGCGCTTCGGCGATGACGGAGAGCGCCCACTGGTCGTAGCCGCGCTGCACGGTCGTACCGGGATCACCGGTGACGTATCCCTGCCGCAACTGCGCCCCGGTGTAGTAGCCGGAGTACGACAGCAGCGCCGGGTACGCCTCGTCGAGCCGGTCGAAGTTCTTGAAGCCCTTCGACAGCGCGTCGGCGACCAGCACGGCCGAGCGCTCCCAGCGCACGGTCGGGACCGAGTGGGTGAGGCTGCCGAGGCTCTTGCCGGAGGTGCGCGTGTCGGCGAAGAGCTGGATCAGCGACTGGATCATGTCCCGGTAGGTGGCCGGGTCGATGTACGCCTCGACCGAGTACTTGCGGAAGTCGTCCCAGGTGGACCAGCCGTCGTAGTACGTGAAGCCGTTCGCCTTGTGCACCGCGCCGTCGGCGCCGCGGTACGTACCGCTGGTGCTGGTGGCGTTCACCGGCAGCGCGTACATGCGGTACAGGTGCGTGTAGAACTCCTTGGTGAGCGTCGACCCGGGGTCGGACTTCGCCGAGGCGCGCACGTCGACGGCGCCGAGCGACGTGTTCCAGACCGCCTTCGTCCGGGCGCGCGCCTGGTCGAAGGTGAGGTCGCCCACCTCGTTGTGCTGGTCGGTCACGGCCTGCTCGGCGCTGATCGGCGAGAGCGTGATGCGCAGCTCGATGTCGTCCCCGGCGGCCTTGTCGAACCCGAGGACGGCGCCGGTGTCGGACCCGTCCTGCGCGGTCGCGTCGCTCAGCCTGCCGTCGTTGCCCCAGCTCTTCAGGGAGGTCACGGGGACGTTCGTGGTGGCGGCGTAGTACAGCTTGTACGAGGCGCCGTTGAACGACCCGGCGATGAGCCCGGTGATCGACGTGGTCCCGTCCGGGAGCGTCGTCGCCTTCATGGTCGAGCGGGTGCGGCTGGTGAAGTTGTTCGCCAGGTCGAGAACGAGCTCGGGGTCCGACCCGGCGGGGAAGCTGTACCGCTGAAGGGCCGTGCGCGTCGTCGCGGTCGTCTCGGCGTTGATGGTGCCGGAGTCCTGCTTCACCGACGACGCGGGACCGGAGATGGCCCCGAGACCCACCTGATAGTAGCCGGGCGTCGCGGTCTCGTCGTCGTGGCTGAACGCGTGGGCGTACGTGCCGGTGGCGGGCCGGCTGTCGTACCGCACGGAGGTCGGGACGACGAGCAGGTCGCCACCGCCTCCGGAGCCGCCGACGCCGTCGAGGTTCGTCGCCGTGAACCCGGCGATGTGGTCCTCGTTGTAGTCGTAGCCGGTGTGGTTGCGGTTCGGCGTGGTCAGCGGGTTGACCTTGGCCAGACCGTGGGGCGCCTGGGCACCCGGCAGGTCGTTGCCGTCGTCACCGGCGGTCGACACGAACGGGTCGACGAGTTTCGTGTAGTCCGTACCGCCGGACGTCCCGCCGGAGGGCGTGGACGTGGTGGCGCCGGGCACCGCGGCGGCCGAGCCGGCACCGGCCAGCGCGCCGAAGCCGAGCGCGCCGCTGAGCAGCACGGCGACCGTGGCGTACAGGGGCCGGGGCCGATGACGTCTGCGGGCGGTCCGCGCGAGGACCGCGCGGGGCATGGGAGTTCGGGATCTGATGGGCACGTAACCTCTCCAGCGTCGTGGTACGCCCGCACAGTCCGCCCTGGATGCGGACAACGTTGTCGACGTTGTCCGCAGCGCGACCGGAGCGTGCGGAGCGAGACGGCTGTGGACGCACGGGACTGCACCCGTCCGTTCACGAACGTGCGTTATCAGACAGGGAAAAGGCGTACAACGGGCAAACGGAACTCACACAGGAGATGCGCGCCGGACGCAGCGGAGACCGTCACCGCCTTCGCGTACAGCGCGGGCACGGTGACGGGCGGGCACGGTGACGGGCGGAGCCGGGCTGTTGCCCCCGGGGGTTGAACGGGACGCGAACCAGGTTCAAACAGCGTCGTTCGCGAGGCTCAGCGCGGTGGCGGCGGGGGGCATTTCCTGGGCCAGCGTCCGGAGGACGGCGAGATGGGTTCTGGTGACCTCGATCCCGTAGCGGCTCAGGTGGTTCTTCAGGTGCTTGGCGTGGATGTGCTGGCCGGGGCGGTTGCCCGGGAAGAGCCAGGGGCTGCTGCGGTTGGCCTCGATGTTGCGGGGGCCCCGGCTGAGGGCGTGGTCGCGCAGGACCGGCGCGAAGGGATCGGGCACCAGGACCGGTTCCTGCGGCCGGTCGATGCTGATCCGGACTTCGTGGTTGTTCAGGGCCAGGTCGTCGATGCCGAGCGCGGTGATGTGAGCCAGGGGCCGGGCGAACAGGATCAGGATGATGAAGGCCGCGCGGTCGCGGAGGATGTAGTCGGTCGTGGGATCGAGTATGTCGCGCAGGAGTCGCAGGCGCTGGTCGTGGTCGAACGTGCCGCGTGCGGGTTTCCGCCGGCGGGCGACCTGGACGTTGTACGGCACGCTCAGGCCGCGGGGGAACGCTCCGTCCCCGGCGCCCCATGTGATGAAGGCCCGGGTGCCCTGGCGGCTCGTACTGCCCGTGGCGATCCAGGTGTCGATCTGGGCCTGGGCACATGCGGCCGGGGTGACGTCGTGGTCGCGCAGCCAGGCCAGGAAGGCCTTCGCGGAGTTGATCTCGTGCTGCGGACGGTCGACCAGACCCGGCGTCAGGGGCTCCTGGGTCGCGCGTTCCCGCAGGCGCAGGCTGTGTCCGGTGGCGAACCGGCTGATGAGTTCCCGGTCTTCCGCCGGCTCGACGGAGGCGAGGGTCCGGGAGAGCCAGGCCTCGAACTGGACCAGGTAGCGGTCGCGCTGCTCAAGGATCTTGTGCTGGACGAGCAGGTCGCGCAGGTGTGCCGCGGACTGCGGGGAGGGATGGTCGTTGAGCGATTCATGGCTGAGGGGCAGCCGGCCGGTCGCCAGATCGGCCAGCAGCGGGGAGACGTGCCGGTTGCCGACCAGCCAGACCAGCCCGGCGTCCGGACGGGGCTGGGTGCGGATGGCCTCGTGCAGGGGCAGCAGGGCAGGGGAGACCCGGCCGGTGCCGTCGTCGAGGACCTCTGTGATCCGTTCGGTGAGATGGCAACGCGGGCATATCACGCCGTCGTGGCGGTGTGCCCACCAGCGGTGCTGTTGCCCCTGGTGCCGGCAGCGGGGACAGATGAGTTCGGGCATGGCTCAATCGGTACGTCGGAGTCGCTGGAGGACGAGGTGATGCGCCACGGGTGAACTTCGGCGCAACGCTCTCGGGTCAAGCGGCGGGCGGCGGGCGGATGATCGTCATGCGTCGACGGGCAGAGGAAGTGTAGGCGGCGTGATTCCGCGCTCACCACTTTCCACGAACGACGCGGCATGGTCCAGCGCTTCCCGCCGCGATCATCGACCACAAACTGTGGCCTTTCAGGATATACGGGCGCCGGATCGCGCGGACCGGCAGGGCCACGATGCCCGTGCGCACCGAATTGTCCGGTGATGGCACCGCCACCACCCCACGGCGAAATGGCAGTTCACCGTTCTTCGTCTGTTCAACTCGGTTTCCGTCTGAATGCTCCGACACCCGCCTAGCGTCCGTGAGGGCCGTGAAGGAAGGGACTCATGGAGACACTCAACGCGATCCGGGCTCGTGGGATCACCAAGACATTTGACGATGTCGTCGCACTCGACGGCGTCGATCTGGATGTGACGCAAGGTCAGATTCACGGCCTGGTGGGCCCGAACGGTGCCGGGAAGACAACGTTGCTCGGCCTGCTGCTGGGCCTGGCCGTCGCCGACGCGGGTCAACTGGAGATCCTGGGTACACCGGTCGGGCGGGCACTCGCCGCTCCTGACGGTGTCGCCGGTTTCGTGGACGGCCCTGGTCTGTACCCGTCGCTCACCGCCAGGCAGAACCTGACCGCGCTGGCCGCGCTCCGCGGTCACGACGTACGAACGGCGGGGATCGACGACGCCCTCGACCAGGTCGGCCTCACCGCTGTCGCCGACGACAAGACCCGCGGTTTCTCGCTCGGTATGCGTCAGCGGCTCGGTCTCGCCGCCGCTCTGCTCACCAGGCCCCGGCTGCTCGTACTCGACGAGCCGTCCAACGGTCTGGACCCCGCCGGCAAGAGACACGTACACCGCGTGCTCACCCGGCTCGCGGCGGAGGGAGTGAGCGTCGTGCTCTCCAGCCACCGTATGGACGACCTCGAGGAACTGTGCTCGGAGGTCACCATCCTCGCCACCGGGCAGGTCGTCTTCTCCGGCCCGCTGAGCAAGCTGGCGGCCGAGAACCGTGAACTCGACTACCGGCTGATCATCTCCGACGCCCGGGCCGCCCGCCGCGTCGCCGCCGAGACCGCCGGGATCCAGGTCGTCGACGGCGCTCCGTCGCGGTACGACGCCGAAGCTCTCGTCGTGCGGGCGCTGGTGCCGGCCGTGGACGAACTGGTGGTGCGACTGGTCACGGCGGGCGTCGCGCTGCGCGAGCTCGCACCCGTCGTATCGCCGCTGGAGGCGGCGTTCCTCGCCCTCACCGAGCAGCAGGAGGACTCCCGATGACTGCGACCGTACCCGCGGCCCTCGTGGATCAGCCGGACGGCGGCGTCCGTCGCGTCCCGGTGTCGCGCGCCTACCGCTTCGAACTGGTCAAGCTGGTCTCGCAATGGCGGATCCGTCTGCTGGTCCTTGCCTGCTGGATCGCGCCGGGGCTGTTCGTCGTCGCGGTGAGCCAGCAGACAACGTTGCCTGTCGACACTCTCTTCGGCCGCTGGATGCAGGCCACGGGCTGGGCCGGCCCGCTGGTGACGCTCGGTTTCGCGGGCACCTGGGCCCTTCCGCTGCTGACATCGGTGGTCGCGGGCGATGTCTTCGCCGCGGAGGACCGCCTCGGCACCTGGCGCCATCTGCTGGTGGCCGTGCGGTCCCCCGGGCGGATTTTCGCAGCGAAGGTACTGGCCAGCCTCACCGTCATCCTGCTGCTGGTCGTCGGCCTGGTCGTGTCCAGCGTTCTCGGCGGGCTCGCGGCGGTGGGCAACCGTCCGCTGGTCGGCCTCGACGATCATCTGATGACGCCCGGCGGCGCCGCGGGCACCGTACTGCTCGCCTGGGCCTGTGTGCTCGCCCCGACGCTGGCCCTCGCCGGGATCGGACTTCTCGGGTCGGTCACGCTGGGGCGCTCCCCGATGGGACTGCTGCTGCCCGCGCTTGTCGGGCTCGCGATGCAACTGGCCCAGATGCTGCCGCTGTCGGCGGCCGTGCGCCTGGCCCTGCCCGGCTACGCCTTCATCGCGTGGAACGGTCTGTTCACCAGCCCGTTGCAGCTCGGCCCGCTCCTGATCGGCATCGTGGTGAGCCTGGTGTGGGCCGTGGTCGCCACGGCGCTGGCCTATCTGCTCTTCCTGCGCCGCGACTTCACCAATCTGACCGATGACGGCTTGACGCGCCGCGCGCTGACCGCCGGAGTCCTGCCGCTGGCCGGGCTGCTCGCGGTGACGATCGCGGTCCTTCCCGCGGTGACGACCGCGAGCTTCTCGGGCTCGGGCATCCAGCAGGCCAAGGTGGAGCACTCGCTGGCCACGGCGTTCGCGCATCTCTACCGGATGCAGGCCGATCAGCTCCACCGTCCCGCCGTCACCGAGGCGCAGCTCAAGTCAAGCGCCGCGTGCACCAAGGGCAATGTCGACCACGACGCCGAGGGCGCGGGCAACGACTGGCGCTGCGTCGTGTCGTGGCACCTGCCCGACAGCGAGGCCACCGGACAGGCCGTCTATCAACTCGACCTCACCGCGGACGGGCGGTTCGTCGCCGACGGCGACGGACCGAAGGAAGTCAACGGCTACTTCCTGGTGCGGACCCCTTACGGGGACACGCCGAACCCGTTGTGGCAGTTCGACAGCAACGTCGAGCTGCTTTCCATTTCGAAAGGATGATTCGATGCAGGTAGCACGTCGCCGCGTCCAGGCGGAGAGGGACGACTTCGTCTATCTCGGCAACAGACGCATTGGCCGCCGGATACCGCTCATGACGGCCGGGGTCACCGTTCTCGCCGTCGCGGCCGCCGGTACCGCTTTCGCCGCGACCGACTCCTTCGGGACGGTGCAGGTCGGCCAGACCACCACCAACGGGCAGCTCATCTCCAGCGACCAGTACCTCGCCCCCTACGGCAAGCGCATGGTCGTCAACAACGGCAAGATCATGTCGTCCACCATCAGCCCGGACGGCAAGCACATGGCCGCCACCGTCACCGACGGCGGGATGGTGCTGAACATCATCGATCTGAAGAACTACAAGATTCAGCAGGTCATCGGCAGCGGCGCCGGGGCCGACCTGAAGATCAGCGGTGGGGACGTGGGCCAGGAAGGCCCGACCTACTCGCCCGACGGCAAGCAGTTGTGGCTGGGCCGGGCCGACGGCTACACCAAGTTCACGGTGAACCCGGACGGCAGTCTGTCCGACCCGATCACCGTCTCCATCCCGGCACAGGGCTCCAAGCGCGCTCTGGCGTCCGCGGCGGTGTTCTCCGCCGACGGCTCCACGGTCTACTCCGCGGTCAACGGGCAGAACCGGGTGGTCGCCATCAACGCGGCGACCGGCGCGGTCGTACAGAGCTGGGACACGGGCAACGCCCCCCGCGGCATGGTCCAGGTCGGCGGCAAGCTCTACATCAGCAACGAGGGCGGGCGTCCGGCGGCTCCCGGCGAGGACACGATCAACTCCTACGGCACGCAGGTGCCGGCCAGCCCGGTGACGGGTGCCACCACCACCGGTACGGTCAGCGTCATCGACCTGGCCGACCCGTCCGCCGCGGCCAAGAGCATCACCGTGGGTCTGCACCCGACCGCGGTGTACGCCAGCAAGAAGACGGTGTTCGTCACCAACACCGCCGACAACACCGTCTCGGTCATCGACACCACGAAGGACAAGGTCGTCCAGACCATCTCCACCCAGCCGTGGCCCGAGGCGTCGGTCGGGTACGAGCCCAACGCGGTGACGCTCACCAGCGACAACCGTCTGCTGGTGACGCTCGGCCGGGCCAACGCGGTCGCCGTCTACAAGTACAAGTCGGCGCAGGAGCCGGTCAGTTACGTGGGCCTGCTGCCGACCGACTACTTCCCCGCGGAGATCGCGACCGTGGGCAAGGAGATCGTCGTCTCCAACACGCGTGGTATCGACGCCCGCCGTCCCACCACCGCCGCCGGGCGTGGCACCCACGACACCACCGCGAGCCTGACGCACTTCACACTGCCGGACGACAAGACCATCAAGTCCCAGACGAACAAGGTCTTCAAGCAGAACGGCTGGACCAACAACTCCGTCCAGCTCGCCAACGGCAAGGGCAAGGCCAAGCCGGTACCGGTGCCGGCGAAGATCGGTGACCCCTCGACGATCAAGCACGTGTTCCTGATCGTCAAGGAGAACCGGACCTACGACCAGGTCTTCGGCGACATCCCGCAGGGCGACGGCGACGCGACGCTGGCCCAGTTCGGCGAGAACGTCACCCCGAACCAGCACGCGCTGGCCAAGCAGTTCGGCCTGTACGACAACACGTACGACGTCGGCACGAACTCCGCCGAGGGCCACAACTGGCTGATGCAGGCCGACAACCCCGAGTACACCGAGTCCTCGGCCGGTGAGTACCTGCGCAGCTACGACACCGAGGACGACGCGCTCGGCCACCAGAAGACCGGCTTCATCTGGACCGGCGCGCAGGCCGCCGGCAAGTCGGTGCGCGACTTCGGCGAGTTCCACCAGTTCCTGACCAAGCCGTCCGGCGCGAGCTGGCAGAACCTGTACTGCGACGCCAAGGACATGAATGTGTCCGGCAAGCCGTCCGCGTACACGCTCACCTCGTCCTCGCCGATACCGTCGCTCAACGACGTGTCGGTGCCCGGCTTCCCGAAGTACGACACCAGCGTCCCGGACGTCTACCGGTCCGAGATCTGGAAGCAGGACTTCGAGAAGAACGGGCCCGCGAACCTGAACATGTTCTGGCTCTCCAGCGACCACACCGGCGGCCCGGTCAGCCCGGCCGCCCAGGTCGCGGACAACGACCTCGCGGTCGGCCGGATCGTGGACGAGATCTCACACAGCAAGTACTGGAAGGACTCGGCGATCTTCGTTGTCGAGGACGACTCCCAGGCCGGCCTCGACCACGTCGACGGCCACCGCGCGCCGGTCCAGATCATCAGCCCGTACGCCCAGCGCGGCGTCGTCGACAGCCACTACTACTCCCAGATCACCATGGTCCGGACCATCGAGCAGATCCTCGGGATCCGCCCGATGAACCAGAAGGACAGCGCGGCCACCCCGATGGCCTCGGCGTTCACCAAGAAGCCCGACCTCACCCCGTTCACCGCGCTGCCCAACCGCGTTCCGCTGACCGACGGCGTGAAGACCGTGCCGTCGTGCGGCGTGGACACCCCGGCCGCGCAGAACCCCCAGGCCGCGGCCGTGCCGGCGACGAAGGTCCCGGCGAGCATGACGGCGCTCGCGAACGAGTGGAACGACTGGAAGTCGCACCAGCGGCTGACCGGCCCCAACGCCGTGCCCGACTACGCGCCCCCCGCGCAGATGGACCACCTCACCTGGTACGAGACGCACAACTGGTCCAAGCCGTACCCGGGCGAGAGCAAGATCTACCAGCCCAAGGACGTCCCCGGCGCCTACATCCCCTCGTCGGAAACCGACTGACACTGGCTGACTCCGACTGACATCGGCTGAACTCCGGCCAGTTGTAAGGGCCCCCGGACGGCATCACCGCCGACCGGGGGCCCTTCCCTTGCATCGCCATGGGCGGAAGCCACGGGCCGGAAGACCTTCGTGGGATTCCACGGCCCGGTGGGCCGTGTTCTGGCGTGGCGCTTGTCGAATCGCCCAGTCCGGGGCCTGCTGATCGGCCCAACGTCCCCGACGTCCGGGGCGCCTTGCGGCTACGGTCGGTACGGGACGTGTGGGACCCGGTACGGGACCGGTATCCGTGCCCATGAGGTCTGCCCTCGTCCTCGAAAGCACCTACCCCCGAGGAACCCCCATGCGAGCCATCACCGTTCAGGACCGCGACGCCGGTGTCGGCGGCCTCACTCTCACGGATCTGCCTCACCCGCACGCCGCGGAGAACGACGTGGTCGTGCGCGTCCACGCCGCCGGGTTCACCCCGGGTGAGCTGTCCTGGCCCGGTACGTGGACCGACCGGTCCGGTCATGACCGTACTCCGAGCGTGCCCGGCCACGAGCTGTCCGGTGTGGTCGCCGAGCTGGGCTACGGCACCACGGGTCTGACCGTAGGCCAGCGGGTCTTCGGGCTGACGGACTGGACCCGCGACGGCTCGCTGGCCGAGTACACCGCGGTCGAGGCCCGTAACCTCGCCCCGCTCCCGGCGGACGTCGACCACGTCACGGCCGCCGCGCTGCCGATCTCGGGGCTCACCGCCTGGCAGGGCCTCTTCGACCACGGCCGCCTCACCACCGGTCAGTCCGTACTCGTCCACGGCGCCGCGGGCGGTGTCGGCTCCATCGCCGTACAGCTCGCCCGCGAGGCCGGCGCGCGGGTGATCGGCACCGGCCGGACCGGCGACCGTGACACCGTCCTCGGGCTGGGCGCCGACACCTTCGTCGACCTCCAGGCCGAGCGCCTGGAGGAGACCGGCCACGTCGACGTGGTGTTCGACGTGATCGGCGGCGAGATCCTCGACCGGTCCACCGCGCTGGTCCGTCCCGGCGGCACACTGGTCACCATCGCCCAGCCGGTCACCGTCCAGCCCGCGAACGGGCGGGCCGTCTTCTTCGTCGTCGAACCCGACCGTACGCGCCTCGCCGATCTCGCCGCGCGGCTGCGGGACGGACGGCTCACCCCGATCGTGGGATCGGTCCGGCCACTCGCCGAGGCCGCCGCGGCGTTCGCCCCCGGCAAGCGAACCCCCGGCAAGACGATCATCCGCGTCACCGAAGACTGACGTCACCGAAGGCTGACCGTGGCCCAGGGCTGACGTCCAGGGCTGATGTGGCCCAGCGCGGTCGGGCCACTGACCGCAGCTTCCGGGGCGCGTGCCCCGGCGGGGGTACGGGACCGGGGGCCCGGCGATCCACCGCTCCGCCGTGCAGGCGCGAGTGGCCGGAAGCGATGCCGCAGGCAGCCGGCGCGGCCCGAGGACCCCGGCTGCCTCCCCCGCCGGGACGGTGCGCGTCAGATCACGGCCAGCCGGTCGACCAGCAGCCGTGTCCTCCGCTCGGCGTCCCCCGGCGGCAGCCGTCCCGCCCGGCTCAGGGTCGCCAGCCCGTGCAGGGCCGCCCAGAACACCTCGGTGAACAGCGCCGGGTGGACGCCGTCCCCGGCGACCTCGCCGAGGCTCTCCAGCAGGGCGGCGAAGGCGTCCTTCAGCGGCTCCGGGGTGTCCTCCTGCGCGAACGCCAGGCCGCCGTCGAGCTGGAACATGGCGTCGTAGACCGCCGGGTTGCGTGCGGCGAAGTCGAGGTAGGCGCCGGCGAGGGCAGTGACCCGGGCGCGCGGGCCGTCCGCGGCGCGGGCAGCGGCCCTCAGCGCCGCGGCCATCTCGGCGGCGCCTTCGAGGGCGACGGCGCCGATGATCTCGCGCTTGCCACGGAAGTGGCTGTAGAGGACTGGCTGGCTGTACTCGATGCGCTCGGCGAGCCGGCGCGTGGTGACCGCGTCCCAGCCCTGCTGTTCGGCGAGTTCGCGGGCCGTCGCCAAGATGAGGCGCTCGCGGCCCGCCCGTTCGCGCTCCTTGCGTTCCTGTACCGACATGATGCGACCCTAGCACCGCTAGACAATCGAGCGGCAACAGTACTAGCGTTGCCCCGCAACCTAGCATCGCTAGATCTCAGGAGGGGTCATCATGCTCAACGCACTGGAGGTCTTCACCACCGTGGTCGTCGGCCTGATGGTGGGGGTGGAGTTCTCCGTCGCCTTCGTCATCAACCCGATCCTCGACGGACTCCCCGGCGACAACGGCCTCCGCGGCCGCACCCACGGCGCCCGGATGCTCGGCGCCGTGATGCCGTTCTGGTACATCGGCTCGCTCGTGCTCGCCGCGATCTGGGCTGTCGCCGGATGGCACCACCGCGGCGCCGGTCTCGTCGTCATCGCCGCCGCGCTGCTGATCCTGAGCGTGGTCATGTCGGTCCTGCTGCTCGTCCCGATCAACAACCGGGTCAGGACGTGGACCGCCGACGGCCTGCCGGCCGACTGGAAGCAGCAGATGAACCGCTGGGACCGCTTCCACTACGTCCGCGTCGCCGTCATCATCGCCGCCTTCGCCCTGCTGGCCGCCGCCCTCGCCTGAGCGCGCCGCCCTGCCCTGCCGGCCGCCGCCCTCGAAGTTCACCGTACGGGGAAGCCGAAGGAGTACCCCTGCTCCCTCAGCCAGGGCAGCACCTCGCTCAGCGCCGCCACGGTCTGGGAGCGGTCCCCTCCCGCGTCGTGGAAGAGGACGGTCGGCCCGTCGGAGATCTCACTCTTGACGGTGGCGACCATGGTGTCCACGCCGGGGCGCTCGAAGTCCCTGGAGTCGACGTTCCAGCCCAGCGGCCGCATCCCCCGGGACGCGGCGAGCTGCCGGCTGTACGGGGTGAAAGCACCGCCCGGGGCCCGGTAGTACTGCGGCCGGACGCCGCCGGACGCCTTGATGATCATGCGCTCGGCATCCAGGATCTGCTGGGACTGGTAGGCCTCGGACCGGGTGTCCATGGTGGTGTCGTGCGAGACCGTGTGGTTGCACAGCCGATGCCCGGCCGCCACAACCTCCTTGACCAGGTCCGGGTACGCCTGGGCCTGCGTGCCCACCATGCAGAACGTCGCCTTCGCCCCGTTGTCCTTCAGCAGTTGCAGCACCTGCGGTGTCCAGGCCGGATCCGGCCCGTCGTCGATGGTGATGTTGACGCCCCGGGCGCCGCGGTCCGAGGCGTGCGCGATGTCCGCCGCCACCTTGGCCACTTTCCGGTCCTGGGCCCGCCCGTCCGGCGCTGAGACACGCGCTTGCGGCTTGCGCCCTCCGACGGGGTCGGCCTGCGCGGTCCACACGGAGGTGGCCGCCGCCGCCACGGTCACCCCGAGCGCCGCCGCGAGAAGCCGGCCGTGCCAACCCTTTCCCTTGTGCCTCGCCATGTCCGCCCGCCCCTTCGCTGTCTCCGCCGATGCCGTGCACCGGTGAGGACATGCGAACGCCCGTACAAGATCCCTCTGTTACCGATCACGGACGAATACACAGGGGACCGGCGACAAACGCAGGAATTCCGCGACGGACGAGGGGCACGACGGACGAGGGGGCGCCACGGACGGGGGCACGACGGACGGGGGGCGCGACGGCCTCGAAAGGTATCGGCGAGGGCCGGGGACGCGGACGGAATTGCTGCCTCGGCCGCGCCTCGGTCACATTCGCTTCCGCGCCCGTAGACCACGCTCCCGAACGATCGTCGGGCACGTGTTTACGCCTGGTGCGTTCCGACGTCACGCGGGGGGTCACCACAGCGCCCCCCGTCGGCCATGCAGTGCCCCCACGGCTTCGGCGCACCCCAAGACAAGGAGGCACCACGTGAACTTCCTGAGGAACGTCGGGCGGGCGGCGAAGGCGGCCGGTGCGGCAGTCGCCGTGGCCCTGGGTCTGGGTCTGGCCCTGACCGTTGCCGTGCCGGCCCAGGCCGATCCGCCGGCCGGGACCTATCCCCCGCTCGCCGGGGTGTGCGTGGACAAGGTCACGCCCGTACTCGATGCGCTCGGCCAGGGGATCTTCGCCTGCTACGGGCCGAGCGGTTCGCCGGTCATCAAGACCCGGCCCGTCAACTGCCAGATCGCCCGCCCGAACGGATCTACGGCCGTCATCGACGCGCTGCGCGCGGACATCGACGCCGGAACGAGGTGCCTGGACTTCGCCGGGGTCACCCGCGGGCCCCTCGACGTCTCCACGCGGGACCTGAGCTGGATCCAGTTCGCCGCGGACGGAGTGACAGCGGCCGTCCGCAACGACAGCCCGCTGAGCGGCCAGCCCTTCACACTGACGATGCTCCGCCAGATCTACACATGCCAACTCGGCCAGGTGGCCGGCATCCCCGTGAACCCGCTGCTGCCGCAGCCGGGCTCCGCCAGCCGGAGCGGGTGGCTCTCCATGCTGGGTATCAGCGAGGCCCAGATCGGCGCCTGCGTCGGCACCGCCGTCTCCGAGAACAACGGCGCGGTCCTGACCGCCGCCGGTCACATCGTGCCGTTCTCGATCTCCAGTTACATCGCCCAGAGGAACGGTGTGGAGGCGGACACCCGCGGCAGGGCCGTGCTCGTGCCGGTGGACGGAGTGGCACCCGTCACCGGTCGGGGCACGTTCAACCCCGCCTTTCCCCACCGCTATCCGGTCTACGTCGTCGTCGAGACCGCACGCCTCGGGAACACGGACATCAACAGCGCCTTCGTCGGGACGGGTTCGCAGCTCTGCGGCAACCCCGCCGTCACGGAGTTCTTCGGTTTCGGCGTGCTGAGCAACTGCGGCACGGTCGCGGCTGTCGGCGAGCGCTGATCGATCAGAGGCTGCCGGGCACGGCCGTATCGGTGTCCGGCAGCCGTGCCGAGGCCCTGACCCCTGCCCCCTGCCGCCACTCCGGTCGCCCAACACCGTGTGCTGTGCGGTGAGTTCCGTCCGCCTCTTCGTACGGTGTGGCAGCGGGCGCTTGAACCGGGCGGTCACCGATCGGCCCTACCGTGGGTTCCGTGTTTACCGACATCGAAGCCTTCGGGGAGACGCTCGCGGCCAGCGGGCTGCCGCCCGTGCTCAGCAGGCGGCACGACGGCGGGGAGTTCCGGGCCGCCGTCGTGGCGCGCGACCTCGGGCCTCTCAAGCTGATCGAGCTGACCACGCCCGAGGGCGAGTGCTTCCGGGACGCCCGTAGCACCCGCGCCGCCGACGAGGAGCTGTGGCAGATCGACCTGGTGACACGGGGACGGGCGCGCGTCGAGCAGGGCCGCGGCAGCGCCGATCTCTCGTCGGCCGACCTGGTCCTCATCGATCCGGCGCGGCCGGTACGGTTCGCCAGCACCGCCTCCACCCATGTGACGATGCTGGTGCCCCGGCGGGAGCTGCGGCTCCGGCCCGGCGACGCCGCCCGCCTGGCAGGCGTACGTATCAAAGGCGACCGCGGTCCGGCGGCCCTGGTGTCCTCGTTGGCGCAGGACATGGTCCGGTCGCTGACCGGGTTCCGCGCCGGCGAGGCGGACCGGTCGGCGGCCGCGGTCATCGAGCTGGTCTCGGTGGCGCTCGAAGCCCAGCTCGGCGACGTACGCCCGGCTCCCGACGAGGCGTTGCGCGACCGCGTCCTCGGCTATATCGAGGCGCGGCTGTCCGACCGGGATCTCGCTCCGGCCGGGATCGCCGCGGCACACCACATCTCCGTACGCCGACTGCACAAGCTCTTCCAGGACCAGCCGCTGACGGTCGCGGCCCTGATCCGCCGGCGCCGCCTGGAGCGGTGCCGCGACGATCTGGCGCGCAGCGACCGGACGGTCGCGGCTGTCGCCGCGCGCTGGGGATTCGCCGATCCGGCGCATTTCAGCAGGCTGTTCAAGGCGACGTACGGCTACAACGCGGCGGCGCTGACATCCAGCAGCCGTGCGCGGACAGTCAATGCGCCCGCTGCCCGGCCCACTGAGGATGGTGACGCGCACATCGCAGAAAGGTAATCGCATGGAACAGTCGGTCGAAACGATGAGCACCATTCCGGCTCGGATGCAGGAGGCGTGGAACCGCGGGGACGTCGCCGGTTTCTTCGCCGACTTCGCCGAGGACGCCCTGTTCGCGGAGCTTGAGGGAACCGTTTACCGGAGCCGTACGGAGATGATCACGGCGCACGAAGCGCTGCTCGGCACGGTCATGAAGGGTTCCCGACTGGTACGGGGCGAGGTGCCGTTCGCCCGGATCGTCAGCCCGGGCGTCGGCGTGATCCACAACCGCGTCGGCATCCTCCTGCCGGGCGAGGAGGAGCCGCCTCCGACGCGCTTCTCCATGCAGCTCTTCGTCACGCTGTGGCGGGACGACCGCTGGGTCGTCACGGCGCTGCAGAACGCGCGCGTGCTCTCGCTGGAGGGCATGGCTGCCCTGGAGTCCCTGGCCGCGGGGTAACGGGAATCCGCTTTCGGCAACGGAAGCGGGTCATCATCCTCGTCCGCCGTCGTCACCTGACGACCACGCACATCAGCCAATGCCCTTTCCTGGGGAACCAATGAAGATCATCCGTCACTCCCTCGTCACCGCCATCACCGCCGCCGTGGCCGGCGTCGCCGGGATAACCGGTGCGGCTGCCTACAACTCCCAGCAGCCCGACCAGGCCCGGACGCCCACCCGCTCGGCCTCCGCGTCGGTCGAAAAGGCCGGCCGCCACTGGCAGCACGGGAAGCCGGCGATCGCCAACGCCTGGGAGAAGGCCTGGAACAGCGAGGACCCGAAGCGCCTGGCCGCCCTGTTCACCAGCGACGCCCGCTACAGCGACCACGCCCTCGGCCAGACCTTCCGGGGCCGCGACGGGGTCGCCCAGTGGGCGACCGTCACCAAGCAGTTCGTCAACAACGCCAACGTCCAGGTCAACAGCGCGTTCGCCGACGACGGCCAGGTGGCGATCAGTTGGACGTTCAGCGGGCACCTGGCCGGGGCACCGAAGCCGTTCTCCGTGCCTGCCGTCGCCATCCTCAAGATGCGCGGGAACAAGATCGTGACGAACGACGACTACTACAACCGCGCCGACGTGCTGAGCCAGTCCGGCCTCCCGGCCGACACCGTCTTCAACTGACGACCGCGGCCCCCGGCGGCCACGGCCCCGGCGCACGCCGCACCCCGTCGCACGCCGCGTCGCCCGACGAGGTGGCCGTCCGTCCCTCTGCCGATCGCGACTGGACTCCGCTCGGCCGTACAACCACAGGGCGCCCTCGTGAATCTCCTATCTCGTACGACTGCCTGCGGGGCGGTCATATGTCCAAAAGGGGACTCAGTGAGCAGTGTCGGAAGATCCCGTCGGGCCTCCGCGACCGCGGTGGTGGTCGCGCTGACGGGCGGTCTCGTCGCGAGCGCCACCTCGCCGGCGTCGGCGGCGGCGTGCGCGACGAACACCTACACCCGGCAGTTCTTCGCGAACACGGGCTTCTCGGGCGCGCCGAAGCGCACGGACTGTGACGCCACGATCAGCGAGAACTGGGGCAGCAACTCGCCCGGGGTCTCCGGCGTCGGCAAGGACAACTTCGGTGTCCGATGGAGCGTGAAGCGCGACTTCGGCTCCGGCGGCCCCTTCGCGCTCACCGCGTCCGGCCAGGACGGCATCCGCGTCTACCTCGACGGCGTACGCAAGATCGACCTGTGGAAGAACGGCACCACCACCGTCTCCAAGACCGTCAACCTGACCGTCCCCAAGGGCACGCACACCCTCCGTATCGACTACGTCAACTGGACCGGGTCCGCGAACGTCAAGTTCTCGTACACCCCCAGGGTCACCGCCACGGTCGACAAGGTCCGGCCGCTCGCCCCGAGCACGGTGACGGGCAGGCTCGACAATGCCACCGCCAAGGCCGTGGTGTCCTGGGCACGCAACAAGGAGATGGACCTCGCCGGCTACCGCGTGTACCGGCGGGACGCGGGCGGCACCACGTGGGCCTACGTCGGAATGACCACCGGCACCTCGTTCGCCGACCTGCCCTCGATCGCCGGCCGTACCTACTACTACGAGGTCCGGGCGTACGACAAGGCCGGCAACGTCTCCACCGGCAGCACGGATGTGCCGGTCACCACCGTCGCCGTGACCCCACCGGCCGGACTGGCCGCGCAGGGCCTGGACTCCGGCAACAAGCTGACCTGGAAGGCGGTGCCGGGAGCGGTGAAGTACTCCGTCGAGTGGCGCGCCACCGACGGCAGCATCCGTTTCCTCAGCGCGACGACCACCACCGGTTACACCGATACCGCGGCCCCCCGCTCCGAGAACCGTACGTATCTGGTGCGGTCCATCGATGGATCCGGCCGGTACTCCGGCTACTCCGGCGTGGAGGTCTCGCGCCCCGTCGCGGCGCCGCACGAGGTCGCCGCCCGGGCCGACGCCAATCGGGCGGTACTGACCTGGAAGGTCAACTCGGCCACGGGCGGAAGCTATTTCGGCTTCCACGTCTACCGCTCCACGTCCCTGCCGGTGAACACCACCGGCGAGCCGGTGCGGTGCGATGTGCGGCTGACAGCGCTCGCCGACGGCCAGAAGCAGTACACCTGCACCGACACCACCACGGCGTCCAAGACCACGTACCACTACGTGGTGAAGGGCTACGACAACGGCAGCCGCGAGTCGGTCGCCTCCGGCACCGCGTCCGTCACCACGCTCGTACCCGACCGGGACCTCACCCCGCCCGCCGCCGTCAGCGGGCTCACCGCCGAGGCGACCGAGTACGGCATCGTGCTGGACTGGAAGGCGAACACCGAGCCGGACCTCGCACGGTATGTGGTCTACGTCGGGGAGGTACTGCGCGACGACGACGGCGAGGCCATGTGCAGCGGCGCGGAGTACGCGTACCTCAGCACCTCCACCACGCACTACCTGTACCCGGCGAAGCCCAACGGCTACGAGCGCTGCTTCTGGATCGACGCCGTCGACACCAGTGGCAACTCGAACTACCGGTGGACCAGGACGGCCGACGCCAGGATCGTCACCGCCCTGGACCTGACTCCGACGGTCCCCACTCCGCCGGATTCGCCCCTGTACGTGAACGCCCAGCCCGGGTCGGAGGGCGGGGTGGACCTGTCCTGGAACGCGGTGGAGGGCGCGACGGGCTACCGCGTGTACCGCTGGGACCGGGCCACGGGCCAGTACGCGCCGCTGACCGGCGCCGACCCGCACGCGTCCACGAGGTACACGGACACAACAGCGGCCTCCGGCACGACCCACTACTACTGGGTGACGGCCGTCCTCGCCGACGGCACGGAGACCGCCCCCGGCGCGGACTGGGTCCTGATGCCGCCGACGGCGCGCTGACCTGACGGTTCGAGACCTCAAGCAAAACGCTCGGCTGGGAGATCCCAGCCGAGCGTTTTGCTGAACCGCCGACAACGTCCGTACGACCAGCAGGCCGCTACGCCCCCTTGAAGCCGCCACCGGGGACGGTCGCGCTGCCGACGCGTGGCCCGCAGGCCGCTGTCAGGTCAGATCGTCGGCGTCTCGTCGACGACCTCCTTGTGCGGTTCGACAATGAACTTCCAGCCGTCGCTGGGCTCCAGGAACCGCACTCGGGTCGGGTAGATGTCCAGGGCGCGGCGGTCGCGGTTCTGGCTGGTCGCGTTCTTACGCCCCCGGACCGGCTCCTCGAACAGGTCGACCTTGACGTCCGGCACCGCGACGACTTCCTCGCTCCAGCGCTGAACGATCCCCACGCCGAACGCGTCCCGCGCGGCGGAGTAGAGCGCCTCCAGCGATTCCTTGTTCCCATTGGGCACAAAGAGGGCGAGATTCAGGAGAACGCCGGCACTCTGGAGAACCTCGATTTCTTCCCCTGCCTCGTCGGCAATCCAGATCCCCCGCTCCTCGGAATTGTCCGGGAGAACATGGATTTCCTCACCGAAGACCGTCCTCGCAATGAAGGACCCTCCTTCGAAATTCTTACCCGGCTCCGTGAGGAAAGCCGGGGCGTAGCAGTCGAGAGGAAGGCCATCCATCTCTGCCGAGACGAAGATGCCGTCCTGGACGCCCAACTCTGAAACCTCCTCGGCCGTAAGACGTCGAGCCGTAACCTTCTCGGTGTTCACGCCATTCCCCTTTTTTCGTGGCGTCCTATGAATTCATTAGACTCTACCACGAAAACGACCAGTCAGTTCTCGTACACATGTCCTCGCGTTCACGATAGCGCTGGTCAACCTCCGCGTAATTGCGCCTGGTAGAACGGCAGACGAATCCTCTCGCATCGCCAGTGAAATGCGGCACCGTACAGAAATGCCGTCAGGTCCAATAGGTGGCGTACGTGCTTCGACGGTGTTTACGGCAACGATGTCGGACGGTGCAGAGGGTTGTTCAACCGACGGCTGGACCGGGAGTGTTGGCGAGCCAGGACCAGTCGGACCACGTGCTGAAGCCGGTTTGCCACTTGTGGTGGACCCCGGCGCGGCTGGAGCCGAACACTTCGATCCGGCCGTCCGCGTTGGTGGTGGCCGTGATCCCGGTGCCACCGCCGCCGAAGGCGGCCCAGTCGCCATAGGCGGCGTTGACTCCGGTCTGCCAGGTGTGCATGGCCACATCACCGTTGATGGCGAACACCTCGACCCGGCCGTCGGGGGCGCGGTCGCTGGTCAGCCGGGAGTCGGCGGGACCGGCGGTGGGCTCCCAGCCCGACCAACTGGTGCTTCCCGTCTGGTACTTGTGGAACACGCCCACGGGGCCGGAGGCGAACACCTCAAGGCGTCCGTCGGCGTTGTGGTCGACCGTCAGGTCGTGCCCGCCGCCACCGAAGTTCTCCCACGCCGACCAGCCGCCATTGACAGCCGTCTGGTACTGGTGCTGGAAGACGTTGTCGTTGAGCGCGAAGACCTCCAGCCGGCCGTCGGGCGACTTCTCCATCTCGATCCTGCCGCCGCTCGGACCGCCGCCCGTGGATTCCCAGCCGGACCAGCCGCCGTTGGGGGCGGTCTGGTACGTGTGGAACACGCCCGAGGGGCCGGAGGCGAACACCTCCACGCGCCCGTCGGCGTTGGCCCCGGCGGTGATGTACCGCCCGCCGGTGCCGAAGCTCTCCCAGCCCGACCAGCCACCGGACGGTGACGTCTGGTAGCGGTGCTGGAGGACGTCACCGTTGAGCGCGAACACTTCCAGGCGCCCGTCGGCGTTGGGCGCGATCGCGAGTTCCGCGTTGCCGGGACCGCCCAGCGGCTCCCAGTCCGACCAAGCGCCGTTCACCTGCGACTGCCAGGCGTGATGCACCCCGTCGGCCCCGGCCGCGAACGCCTCAAGCCGCCCGTCGGCCGACCGAGTCGAGACCACCCGCCCCGACTCCACCGGATACACCAACGGCACGGGCCTGGGCCCGTCACCAGGGGTGCACGGCAGTCCCACGCCGCGTTCGCCGAGGTAGGGGACGGGATCGATACCGCGGACGCCGGTGGAGGTGCCGACCCGCACCCGCAGGTGGAGGTGCGGGCCACTGGACTCGCCCTCGCTGCCCATGAGCGCGATGCGCCGGCCGGCCGCCACCTGCTGGCCGACGACGACGTCCCGCTGGTACATGTGCCCGTACTCGGTCACCGTTCCGTCCGGATGCAGAATGCGGATCCACTGGCCGTAGCCCTGTATGGGACCGGAGTTGATGACCTCGCCGTCGCCGACGGCGTAGATCGGCGTGCCGTAGTCGTTGGCGATGTCGATGCCGTCGTGGCTGTCGCTGTAGTGCTGGGACACGAAGCCGGTGGTGGGGCACGATCCGGCGAAGCCGACGGCTTGGGCAGCCGCCGGGGACACGGTCACCAGCGACGGCAGTACGGCGGCTGCCGCCGCGAGCACGAAGCGCAGCGCACTCCGGGAAATACCGTGAGACATGTGCTGTTCCTCCCCCTTCAGGTCGAGTCGGGGTGGACAGTAGCCGCGCGCTGCCCGGCGGGGGCACCCGGAACGCTACGGACTGACAAGCGGCCGTGGAGCGCGGGCCCGTACGGAAGCGCGTACGGAAACCCGTACGTGGGCCCGCACGGAAGCCCGCACAGAGACCCGTACGGAGCACCGTTCGAAAACCCGTCCGGAACCGTGCTGGATCAGTGCAAATCGACCCTGCTTAGATGGTATGAAATCGGCCAAATCCTAGGAGTTGACCGCTGGTCAGGATGTGTAACGTTCGGCCTGACCGAGGACCGGTGACACGGGGCGAGGAGGGGCAGTGAGCGGGGTAGTGATCCATGTGCCGCGGGGGGAGGGGGGAAGCCGCGGGGGAGCCGTACGGTGACGCGGTGACGCTGCGGCTGGGCCCCGGGGAGGTGGCACGTTTCGGGCGGGGCTCCGCGACGACCCCGGTCGAGCTCCGCCTCGACGACGAGGCGATCTCCCGGCTCGCGGGAGAGATCCGGGTGACGGACGATCACTGGCAGCTCAGCAACCTCAGTACGACGCAGAGCTATCTGGTGGAGAACCCCGAAGGGGCCGGGGAGTATCTGCGGGTGCCGCCGCGGCGGGCCGGAGCGCCCATCCCCTTCGAGTTCTCGCGGGTCGTGCTGCCCACCCGCCGCAACACCACGGTCGCCTTCCAGGTGTTCGCGCCCGACCACGTCTATCTGGACCCGGACGCCATGGGCGGCCCGTGGGGAAGCCGCACCGTCACGGCGTACTCCCTGGACGAGACGGCCCTCTACTTCCTCATCCTCGTCGCGCTCTGCGAACCGCGGCTGCGCGACGAGTCACCTGTCGCGGTGCCGACCACTCCCCAGATCGTCGAACGGCTCAAGGGGCACGCCGCGTGCGGCCGGCTCACGGCCCGGGCGGTCAGCTCGCACATCGACTACCTCGCCGACGAGAAGATGCGGATCAGCGCACCGGCAGAGTACGAGCCCCGCAGGGAAGCCCGCCGCAACGGCAAACGGGAGGCCGTCGTCGGGCTTGTGCTGCGGTTCGGTCTGGTACGGGAGGAACACCTCGCGCTGCTGCCGCCCAGGACCGGGACGGGCGGGCGGGAGCGGCCCGGGGCGCCGGTGCGGGGCCGGGGGACGACGCCGGAGCGGGGGACGGCGGGATGAGGGGGGCGGCGCCCCGTACGCGGGATGAGGCAGCGTCCCGTACACCGTGACGGCCGGCCGACCGAAAGGGGACACGGTGTACGGTCCGGCCGACACATCGGGGAGTGACCGCGCGGAATTCCTCCCGCGCGGCTACCGCGTGGGCCGCTGGGAGGTGACCGAGCGGATCGGGGCCGGAGGCTGGGCAACGGTCCACGCGGGACGATTAGCCGAGGGCGACGACGGCGACGGAGCGGGGCCGCAGCGGCACGACGCCGTAGCGCTCAAGGTTCTGCCGACGGCCGGGCTGGCGCCGAGCCAGGCCCGCAAGGTCGCCGAAACCGCCCGGCGCGAGGTCGAGTTCGGCCGCCGCTCCTCCCACCCGAGGCTGATCCGCCTGCTGGACACCGTCGTACTCGGCGAACCCGACCGCCCGTTCCTGGACGGCGCGATCGTGCTGGTCATGGAGCGGGCCGAGCGCAGTCTGCGGGATGTGCTCGACACCGGCGTGACCGAGTCCGAAGGTGCCCGGCTGGCCGCCGAGATCTGTGAGGGCCTGGTCCATCTGCACCGCAGCGGCTGGGTGCACGGCGATCTCAAGCCCGACAACATCCTGCTGATGGCGGACGGTTCGGTGAAGCTCTCCGACTTCGGGCTCGTCACAGAGCTGACCGGCACCCATGGCACCCACGGGTACGCGCCCCCGATGGGCACCTTCGACTATCTCCCGCCCGAGCGCTGGAGAGCGCCGCTCGGCGAGCACGGTGTCCAGGTCCGGCCGAGCGCCGACATCTGGGCCCTGGGCATCACGATCCACGAGCTGTTCGCCTCCGGCGCCTCGCCGTTCCCCGGTGCCACGCCCATGGCGCGCGGCGCCGCCGTACAGGAGTACGCCGACGGGCGGGCGCCGCTGCGCCTGGACAGCGCGATGCCGCCGTTCTGGCGTGCGCTGGCCGCCGACTGCCTGGCCCCGACGCATTCCGTACGCGCCCGGCACACCGCCGAGAGTCTGCTGGCGCGCATCAGCGAACGGCAGGCCGACGGGGCGGGCGCGGCGGAGCGGTCCGGACAGGACCTCGCTGCGCGCCGCCGGAGACGGACCCGCGCCGCGCTCGTCACCGTCGCGGTGTGCGCGGTGGGCGCGACGATCTGGCCGCACGTCGTCGCGCGCGACAGCGCGTCCGGGCCCGGCGCCACGACGGCCGAAGCCGTCGGCCGCGTCAGGGTGTTCAACGCCGAGCAGAGCTGCCGGGGCCGTACGGACCGGGACCGGCGGTGCAGTCTCGGCCTGGCGATCGACCCGCTGCGGCCGTACACCATCGACAACGTCGTAACGGTCCGGGTGTGGCACGGGGACGTCCTCGCCGTCGACTGCCGGCTCACCCGGGGCATGCCCATCATCGACGAGGCGGACACAGTGTCCGCCGACTGGTACCGCGTCCGGCTCCCGCGAGGCTCCGAGCGGCCCACCGCCTGGCTGCCCGCCGTGCGTACGAAGGACCGCCCCGCGGTCCCCGAGTGCCCGCATCCCACCTCCGTACGGTGAGGGGTGTTCCCGGACCGCCGAGGACGCTCCACCGCCGGACGTGCCCAGGCCGAGCCCGCCCCCGTACTCCGCCGCGGTCAACCGCCCTGCCCAGTACGGCGGATGAGCTGCAATCACGGCGCATCGCCGCAGCGGCGCGGCATCCGTGCCAACAGCGTCCATCGCGGATCCTCACGCGTGTCACTCCGGATCGTTCCGGGTGCCGGGCCCGGCGCTTCCACAACTACCTTGCGGAGCGTCGGTCCCCGGACCGCGCTCATCCCTCACATGATCCCGGCACGATCCCAAGAAGGAGCAGGCACGTGCATGGCGCAACCGCACGGCGCGCGAGACTCGGAACAGTGATGCTGCTGGTCGCGACGGCCGTTTCCACACTGGCCGGCCCGGCACGGGCGCAGGGCCCGAAGGATGTGCCCGGTCCCCTCGGGCACACCGCGACGGCCGAGGCGTACTGCGACATCCCCGCGGAGCGGGACATCGCGGTGACCCGCAAGGTGTACGAGGTCGGCCAGCGCCGAGGCGTGTCCGACAAGGTGATGCTCGCCGGCTTCGAGACGGGCTGGGTCGAGTCCCGTATGAACAACCTGAACTGCGGGGACCGGGATTCGCTCGGCGTCTTCCAGCAGCGGCCCTCGCAGGGGTGGTGCAACCCGGACCAGTGCCTCGACGTCGACTACGCGGCGAACAAGTTCTTCGAGGTGGCCCAGCAGATGGAGCCCGACTGGGACACCGCGGGGGAGCTGGCCCAGGCCGTCCAGCGCTCCGCCTACCCGGAGCGCTATCCCCAGGCGGAGGGCTACGCACGGGAGTTGATGGGCGAGGCGTTCCAGCCGTACGGCACGATCGGGGCGAAGTACGCGGCCCTGGGAGGCCAGAACGGACCGCTCGGCCCGCCGCTCCGCGCCGAGGAGGACGCCCGGCTCGGCGGACGCTTCCAGCTCTTCCGGAACGGCATCGTCATCTGGCGTCCCGACGTCGCCTACGCGGTCTACGGGGACATCCTGACGAAGTTCTGGGACACCGACTCGGAGCAGCGCTGGGGCTTCCCGACGATGGACGAGGCGGACGGAGCACAGGCTCCGGACGGGACGCGGGGCCGCTACCAGTTCTTCGAGCGCGGACTGTTCATGTGGTCGCCGCGGACCGGTGCGCACACCGTGCACGGCGCGATCTACGACGCCTTCCACGCCGCCGGCCATGAGAGCGCGCTCGGCTATCCCGTGACCGACGAGATGGACGAGCCGGGCGGCAAGGTCCAGCGGTTCCAGCAGGCCACGATCCGCTGGAACGCCGGCCGGGGCACCTGGATCACCGACAACTGACCTGCGCCCGGACTCACTTACCGGCACCGACACCGACACCCAGCGGCACTTACGGATGATCACAGACCAGGAGATTGTGTTGAGCGAGCTTCGACCCACCCGCAGGAATGTTCTCAAGGCCGTCGGCGGAGCCTCCGCGGCGCTGGCGCTCGGTGCCGGGACCGTCCTTTCCACCTCCTCGGCGGCGGCGGCAGCGTCGGCGGCCAGTGCGGCCGACGACGGCTTCGGGCTGCGCATCGTGGAGCGCGGCGAGGGCGACCCCCGTATGTGGTACTACCGCTTCGAGACCGCCGAGATCGGCTGGAGGCCGGCCGTCAACGTCCTGCTCCCCGACGACTACCACTTCAGCGGACGCACGTACCCCGTCCTCTACCTGTTCCACGGCGGCGGTGACGGCCAGGACTTCATCACGTTCGACCGCCTGCACATCCGCGACTGGACGGCGGGCAAGCCGCTCATCGTGGTGATGCCCGATGGCGGCCGCGCGGGCTGGTACTCCAACCCGGTCGGTTCGAACGTCGGCCCGCGGAACTGGGAGAACTTCCACATCAACCAGCTCATCCCGTGGATCGACGCGAATTTCCGGACGTTCGCGGAGTACGACGGCCGTGCCGTCTCCGGGTTCTCGATGGGCGGCTTCGGTGCGCTGAAGTACGCGGCCAAGTACTGGGGCCACTTCGCCTCGGTGAGCTCCCACTCCGGCCCGGCCAGCCTGCGCGGCAACGCCGACGGGATCCCCGGCGGGATCGTGCACTGGGCCAACGCGTCCTCCGCCGCCCTCGAACTGGGCGGCGCCACCGTCTACGGCGTGCCGTGGGACCAGAACAGGGTCAGCATGGACAACCCGTGCGAGCGGGTCGAGAGCTACCGCAACAAGCGGATCTTCATGGTCGCCGGCACAAGTCCCGAGCCGACCTTCTGGGACCGTTTCAACGAGACCGCCGTACTCGAAACCCAGCGGGAGTGGCGCGGCTACCTCGACCGGGCCGGTATCCCGTACGAGTACCGCGAGGTACCCGGCGGCCACCACGTCCGCCCGGAGCTGTTCGTCGACGACCTCAACGGCATCATCGCCCGACTCCGCAAGGCGTAGCGTCCGGCTTCCGGATGCGGGATGGGCGGGCCGGGACGGGCCGAGGCTCCGGGAGAAACCCGGAGCCGGAACCCGCCCCGGCCCGCCGGCCGCTCCAAGGCCGGACCAGGCACCGCATCCTGAACGCCAGGCTCAGAGACCGATCACCGATACGAGGGTGTTCGTGTCCATGGCCCCGGCCCAGAGCCGGATGTCCTCGACTCGGCCCGGCAGATAGTGGGCCCACGCTCCGCTGCCGTGCGCCTTTCCGATCGTCAGGTCCCCGACACCGGCTTCGTTGACGAACGGAATCTCGCCCTGTCTTCTGTCCCCGACATACAGCGCGGCCGTGCCGTTCGGCGCGTCGTAGACACCGGTCACCTGGATCGAGCGGTCAGGGGTGGTGCCGTCCAGGATCTGCGCCTCCTGTTCCGACACACCGGTGAATGTCCCGTCCGCCGTGGCGCGGCCGAACATCCACTGCGCGGTCGGGACGGTCACGAGGTCAGAGGTTTCCGGATCCAGCACCTCCATACGTCCCACCCTGGACCAGATGCCCCAGGCGGAGCCGTCCGGCGACCGCTGCCCCACCACCTGCACCATCGACCCGGCGGGCAGCGCGGCCAAGGCACCGGTGTCGAGCCGCACGCGCGTCGTAACGGTGAACGATCCACTCGGGTCGACCACCGGTCCTGCCGTGCTCGCCGCACCGTCGACCCCGTCCAGCTCGATCGCACCGCCGTCGAGCCGGGCCCCGCCGTCAAGGGTGAGGGTCCGGCCGTATCCGGAGGCGGTGTCGGCGAGGGCCGTGCCGGACGCGCCGGCCGGGTCCCACGCGGCGACCTGCGCCGTCGCCCGGCTGGTGCTGTTGACGTCCAGAAGCTGTGCGTCGACGCGTACGTCACGGGCGGACAAGGCACGCTGCCAGACCCCGACCTCGTCCAGCCTGCCACTCCAGTGCGCCTCGTAGCCTCCGGGTGCGGCCGCCACGACCCGCCCGAACTCCAGATCGCCGTCCGCACCCGGTTCGGTGTCCACCGCGGGAACGGCTACCGGCGCGCCCTGAGGCCTGCCGTTGACGTACAGCGTGAGGGTGTGCGCGGCCGAATCGTACGAACCCGCGAGGTACGTCCAGACTCCCGCGGTCGCCGGAGTGCCGGCGACCGCGGCAGCCGTCTCCCGGGTGCCGCCGTCGTTCCAGGTTCGCTGGAACTGCCAGGTGCCCGCGGTTTCCGAGTACCCCAGACCGAAGCCGGAGCCGTCCGCGCCGGTCTGCGACAGGACGGTGCGGTCACGTCCGAGACCGGTTGCGAACACCCACGCGGAGACGGCGAAGGACCGGCTCGTGTCCACCGCCGGGCCCTCGGTCGAGGCGTGTCCGGTGGTGCCGCCGAGCGCGAGCGCGCCGTCACCGTCACCGAGGCGTCCCAGCGGCGACCAGTCGGCATCCGCGCTCGCCAGTTCCGCCGTGTGCCGCTCCCCGGGGCCGGTCGCCGTGTCGGCCGCGGTCGTCGAACCGTCGCCGGGCTTTCCGTCCGAGAAGTGCCACGTACCCACGGCCGTCGAGGGCAGGGCCACGTTGAAGGTGACCCTGGTCGCCAGGCCCCAGCGGCCGATGCCGTCCTGCGCACGAACCTGCAGTACCGTCAGGCCCGAGTCGGGCGGCGCGATGTCCAGACGCACCGTGGAGCCGTGAACCGTTTCCGACCAGGTGGAGCCGAGTCTGTACTGGTACGCCGCCACCGGCGAGTCACCGTCTGCGGGCTCAAAGCTGAAAGACCCAGCGATTCCGGGACCGCCCTCGGGAGAGCACTCGACCGCGCAATCGATGTACGGGGCACCGAGAGTCACCTTCGGCGGGCGGGGAGCCGTGGGGTCGACGGTGAAGTAGCACCAGCCCGTGGTGTGCGCGGTGCTGTGCGATCTGATGTGCCTCGTTCCGTCGGCGGTGTACGACAGCGTCGAGGCGGCCTCCCGGTACAGCGTCCCCTCGACGAGAGTCGCCTCTGCCGAGCCGACCACGGCCTGGCCTGCGGTTACATACCCTGCCGAAGGCACCGCCAACGAAGCAACCTCGGTCCATGAGCCGTTCGTCTGACGGCTCTGCACGGTGAACTCGGCTCGCAGATAGCCCGCTTGCTCACTCCCGGGCACGGTATCGAGCCGCGCGGTCATCCGAGGCGTGGGGTCGGCGACGACGGCGGGCGCAGTTATGTCGGTTGAGCACAGGGGCCCGCTGCCCTGGACCACTCCCTGCTCGGTCGGTGCCGCGGGCACCACGAGCGACGGAGCCGCGCCGGCGGAGCCCGCCGAGAGCACGACCAGCGTGGCCGCTGCCATCGCTGCGGTGGCCCTTGCCGTGAGTTTGCCGAAGAGACGCTTGTGCCATTGCTTCACTATTTCGAACCCCCCAATACCTATATACAAATTCGGGGGAGGCTAACATTCGCCAGGACCGGGGTGCGCCCCAATTAAGGCCACAAATAAGGGACTTCGGTTCGTCGACAGATATATTCGCAATGTTCCGCGGGCCGTTGCCCGGGTGAATGCCGCGGACTAGAACGGGGCCACGTACGGGTGGTCCCTCACGTCGTCGTAGATTCGGCGCAGCCATGGCTGATGGACCGCGGGCAGGTGGGCCAGTGTGTTGAGGAATATGGCCCAGTCAGGCCGCAACGGTCTCCGGGGGTGCGGGGGAAGCGGATCGTCGCGGAGGACGTCGTCGGGCAGTCCGCCTGTCGCGGGGACCGGTAGCCGTTCGTGTGGGGAGTTCAGATACGTCCACACCTCGGCGGCCAGCGGCACGACAGGGGCAGGGGCGGGGGCAGTGCTGTGCGGCTGCCATGCCTTTCCCGTCTGCGGGTGGCACGGAACCAGGGCGATGTCGCCGGCCTGCGTGAGGGCCGGCAAGCCCGGTCCGGCCAAGGCTGCTTTTCTCGTCGGCGCCGCCGACGGCCCCGGGGGAAGCAGTGCGGCGAGGGCGCGGCCGAACATGTCCGTGAGGAGGCCGTCGGGGACGGTTACGGGCGCGCCCTCCGAAGCCGCCAGCAGGTGGGCCAGCGCTGCCCCCGTGGCCGCCTCCCAGCGTGGGTCCCACCTTCCGGACTGCTCGACCGGCGGTGTGCCCGGCCGCTCCTCCGCCAGCGCCTCCCACTCGATGGTCCGGCACGCCGGGCCATCGGTGGGCAGACGGCGTACGGCGCGGGGGTCGAGACGTACCGCCTGCCAGTACGAGCAGTCGTCGATACGGGTGCCCACCTCCTGCCCGCACCCCGCGCACGCCAGATTCGGGCCGTCACTTCCGTCCAGCCCCATGCAGTAGCCGCCACACCGCTCGGGAATCAAGACGGTGTCGCGGGTGTCGCCCGGCGCGACGACGATCGCTCCGGGCGCCCCGAAGGACAGTCCGGAAACCGGGGCGAACACACCGCGCGCTTCTGCCCCGTCCGGGCCGATCTCGCTCCGGGGCCGCCAGGGAGGCCCTGAAGGCTCCGGATCGACGGCGTACGTCCCTGATTCCATGAGCGCGGGAAGCAGTTGGTGTCCGTACTTCTGGTGGGCATGGACGGGAAGCGCGCGTCGCGACACCGGGGCCGTCAGCACGGCGTCGCACCGTACGCACGCGAACACGACGGCCATCAGTCCTCCCCCTGCTGAACAGGCCCGATCATCCCGGACCGGGGGCCGAAGACCAACACCTTTTGTCCACTGCCGCGTTCACTGCGGCCGGTCCCGGATGATCGCGGTCAGTCCGGGGGTGATTGCGGCCGGTCCCGTAGTCATCCGGCCGGGCGCAGGACTGGCCGGGATCACCCGGGCAGTCCCGGCTGCGTCGTGGTCGCAGGGAGCTCAGGGAGCTCCGGGGAGCTTCTGGTACGTGGTGAGCCCGCGTGTCACCAGGTCAAGGCGTCGGCCATGTCCGCCTGCCAGTACGTGACGCTGAGCGAGCTGTCGACGTACACGCCCTTCGCGGGCAGTGACGGGTGGGCGGCGCTCGGGCTCTTGCCGAAGTAGACCGCGAGGGACTTGGCCGTGTAGCCGTTGGAGCCGCTGCCGTCCGCTGCCGAGAGCAGGACGCCCGCGTAGCCCGACTCGCCAGGCGGCAGCGTGACCACGGCCTGCGGCTTCGAGTCCTCGATGACCGGCGGGACGGACTGGGCCTCGCCGAACCGGACGGCCGGGTAGCCGACGAGGTCACAGTTCTTCGAGCCGGTGTTGGTGACGGTGAGAAGGAGGTGGTTCAGAGGGCGGGAAACCACCGTGGCGGTGGTCCTCGTGGTGGTGCTGGTGCAGGGGTTGAGAACGGACTTCGAGCCCTGCGAGCCCGTGGAACCCGTGGAACCCGTGGCGTTCGTCTTCCCCTTCGAACCGGTTGCGCCGGCCGTCGAGGCCGCGCCAGTCGTAGAGGCTGCCCTGCCCGTCGAGCCCTTGGAGGCCGAGGCCGCGGAGTGGGCCGAGGCCGCGGAGTCGGACCGGCCCGTCGCCGTGAACGTCCCGCCGCCCGCCGCGGGCGAAGGCGTGCCGGACGCCGTGGACGACGAGTCGGACGAAGTCGACGAGGTGGCCGCGGTCGGCGAGAGGGACTCGGTGGACGCGGACAGTGCCGCAGCGCCCTCGTCGCGGGTGCCCTCTCCGTTGGTGCACGCCGTCAGTGCCAGAGTGGCGACCGTGAGCGCGGCGGCGGCGAGCATACGGGTGCGGTTGATACGTGCGGACATGTGATCCCCCAGGTGCGGTACGGGTCTTGTGCACGGGCCGCTCGACCGGGTGCCGGGAGCGGCGTGCTTGGATGACCTGAGCTTGTGCGGCGATCCGTCCCGGCCGCCACAACGGCCGGGACATCCGGAATGCTGGAACGCCTGCAACAGGTCTGAGCTGGGGGAACGACCTCCGCCTGGAATGGCCGTCCGGGACGTCAAGAGGACCGTGCGGGACGTGAGGAGAAGGAGGAACAGTGGCGGCGGACGAGTTCTCGGAGCTGTTGGGCCGGTTGAAGGAGCGGTCCGGGCTCAGTTACGGGGTGCTCGGGAAGCGGCTGCACATGAGTGCGTCCACACTTCACCGGTACGTCAACGGGGACGCCGTACCGACGGACTACGCACCCGTGGAGCGGCTCGCCCGGGTGTGCAAGGCGACGCCCGCGGAACTGGTGGAGCTGCACCGGCAGTGGATCCTCGCGGATGCCCGGCGCGGGCAGAAGGCGGGCAAGGCCCCGGCCGAGGAGGCACCGCAGATACGGACGGCGGAGGCCGTGACCGGCACAGCCGGGTCCGAAACGGCAGTCGGATCCGAGGCGGCTGCCGGATCCGACGCGGCTGCCGTACCCGGCGCAACTGGGTCCGAAGCAGCAGCCGTGCCCGGGACAACCGGATCCGGAACGACACCCGCGTCCGAAGCCGCAGCCGAAGACGTTCCCGAGGTCGAGCGCGCGTCCCCGGCGGGCGCTCCCCCGGTGCGGCGCCGGCGTACCGTCGTCCTCGCCGGTACCGCCGTGGTCGCCGCCGTCGCCGCGGCCGCGCTCGTGGTGAATCTCGTACCCGACAAGGGCCCTGACGACCGGAGCGGAAAGCAGTCCGCGGGAGCCGCCGCCGAGTCCGTCAACAGCCGTCCCCACGCCTCCGAGCCGGCCGACGCGAAGGGCGGGTCGGCCTCGCCGTCCATGTCCGCCTCGCGCAGCGGCAGTCCCGCGGCCTCCGGCTCCGCCCCCGCCTCCCCCGCCCGGAGTGAAGAGTCCCAGGCAGCGGAGGGCAACGGTTCCGGCTCCGGTTCCGGCTCCGACGGCGGTTCGCAGGACGGGGCCACCGCGCCCACCGTCGCCGTCAATCCGTACAAGTGGGAAGACCAGTGCAGCCAGCACTACCTGGTCGACCAGCAGCCCGAACAGGTACCTCCGCCACCGGCCGAGCCGGACGCCCGCGGATGGGTCAACGCCCTCGGCGGGGTCGCCGCTGGGCAGCAGATGCTCGCGCTGACCGTACAGGGCACCGGGAAGGCGACGGTCGTCCTGGAGGCGCTGCATGTACGGGTGGTGTCGAAGAGCGCTCCGCTCGCCTGGAACGACTTCACGATGGGCGTCGGGTGCGGTGGTGAGGTGCGTACGACGTCATTCGGCGTGGACCTCGATGCCGGCCGGCCCGCGCTCTCCCCCAGGGCCGGGCAGCGCGAGTTCCCGTACAAGGTGAGTGAGTCCGATCCCGAGGTCTTCTACGTCTTCGCCGACGCGCGGGCGAACAACGTGAGCTGGTACCTGGAGCTGGACTGGTCGAGCGGCGACCGGCAGGGCACCGTACGCCTCGACGACAAGGGCAAGCCGTTCCGTACGAGCGGGAACGCGGGGCGGCCCGCGTACACCTATCCGCCCGGTTACTCCGGGTGGGGCCGGGACGAGTCATATCCCAACATTCCCGGCTGAACCCGCGGCGCACCAGGCCGAGTCCCCCGCATTCCCGGCTGAACCCGCGGCGCTCCAGGCCGAGTCCCCGGCACTCCCGGCTGAACCATCGGCACTGCCGGCCGAGTCTCCGGCACTCCCGGCCGAGGCGGTCCGGTCCCCCGGTACATCCGGGGCCGGCCCCACGGGCAGTCCCCAATACACTGCGATGCCGTCCCGGGGACGGGCCCGACGACGCGGGGGTAAGGGCATGAGCACGCATAGGCTGCCACGTGAATACCGGATGCGGCCCGGCAGAACCACCGCTCTGATCGTGAGTTCGGGCCTGGCCGTCCCGGGCGCTGTGCTGTCGGTGTGGTTCGTCGGGGACTTTCCGGGCTGGGTCTCGGTTTCGGTGACCGTGTTCATGGTGAGTTTTGTGAGCTGGACCATCTACAGGGCACGGCAGTTGGCCACCACAGCCGATCTGAAGGGCATCCAGGTCCGTGGGTTCTTCCGCCGGCACCGGATGGCCTGGGAGGAGATCCAGGGGATCGACGCCGCGCACAACCCGAGCGCTCGCACGCAGAGCAACGCGCCGTACACGATCACCTACGCGTACGGCGATGACGGCAAGCGCAGGCTGCTCCCCTACGTCGACGACCTCCATGTCGATGTCGCGCGGGAGGTCCGTCTGCTCAACGAGATCTGGGAGGAGCTGCGCGGCGAGGGCTGGACGGCCGACGCGACCGCGGCGATCAACGTCGCTCGCGGCCTGGCCCGCCAGCAAGCGCTGATGTCGGGCGTTGGCTGCTCGATGTTCTCGATCCTGCCTCTGATGGCGCTGGCGCTGCTTCCCGTCTTCGTCGAATTCCCCGAGTGGGCGCAGTCGGTGTTGAGTCCCTTCGCCGTGCTGGGCGCCGGCTGGGTGGCCGTCTTCGGAATCACGGCCTGGATCTCCTACCGAAGGAACCGCCCAGCGGAGTGAGTTGGCTCCTGCGGCAACGCATCAGGGCCGTCCGGCCAAGGGCGATGCGCCCCGCCAAGCAGTGGAGCGACTCGGCGGGGCTGCCCGTCTCGGTGCCGGAGTGCCGCGGCGACCGCTGGAGGACGACCACCAAAACTGGAGGACGACCACCGGAAGACGACTACCGGAACGCGAGGGGAAGAGAGCACCTCTTCTCTCGGCGCGGACCGGATGCGGCCACGTCAGGAGTTGTTACGGTTACGGGCCGTCAGGCGGCGGAGTCGGCCTTGCGGCGGCGTACGACGAAGACCGCGACGGCGCCGAGAGCGACCGCCGCGCCGGCCGCTGCGGCGAACTGCGGGAGGGCCGAGGGAGAGCCGGTGCTGGCGAGCGAGCCGGTGGCCGCGGAATCGGCGGTGTTGGCGGAGTCCAACGGAGTTGTGGACGTGCTGCCCTGCGGCTTGTTGTCCGGGGTCTGCGGCGTGGTCTTGCCGGGCTTGGCGTCGTCGACGTCGCCGGGGACGCTGCTGCCGGCGGCCAGGAGTTCGAAGTCGTACTCGGTGGAGAGGTTGCCGCCGCAGGACTCGTCGTCGTTGACGTAGTCACCCGCGACAAAGGCGAGGCCGTCCCCGGCCGGAGCCTTGGCGTCGACCTTCAGGCGCAGCTTCACATCGGCGTGGGCGCCGGCCTTCAGCGGGCTGATGGAGCCGGCGCGACTGCCCTTCTCGACGTTCTTCCAGGCCGGGGAGGCGGCGGTCGACCACTGGAGATGGAAGGCGTCGTCGATGACGTTGTAGCCGCTCTTGTCCGTCGCGTGGAAGTAGACGTACGGGGAGACCTCGTCCAGCGTCTTGTCCGTGCCGTTGGTCACGCGGAGCGAGAAGTTGGTCGTCGAGCCCGCGACGATCTTGGACGGCAGGCCGGTGACGACCGTGCTGAGCTTGCTCTCGAAGACGCACTCCGGCTCGTCCGGCTCCGCCTCGTCCCTGGCGTCGGCGAGCGCCTTGTCCGCGGCCTCCTTCGCCGTGAGCGCCTCTTTCACGGCGTTCTGGAGCTTGGAGTACGCCCGTACGGCGGCGACGCGGGCGTCGTCGGAGGCATCGACGGCCGCCGCGGCCTTCGCGTCGGCGGTGGCCTTGGCCTCCTCCGCCGACGTGGCAGCGGTCTCGGCGTCGGCAACGGCCTTCTCCGCGGCCGCCTTCTCCTCGGCGGTGGCGGTCTCGGGCAGCGCGGCGAGCGCGGCCCTGGCGTCGACGAGCGCGCTGTCGGCGTTCTCCTTGGCGGTGGCGGCGTCGGCCGCCTCCTCCCTGGCGGCCTTCGCGGCGACGGCGAGAGGCGCGTCGTCGGAGAGGGCGGCCTCGACAACGGCACGCCCGGCCTTCTCCGCGGCGACGGCATCGTCGTACGCCTTCTGCGCCTTCTCGGCGGCCTCTTCGAGTTCCTCGATCGAGGGCTTGTCCCGCTCGCCCCGCTGCTGTGCCTGCGCCGCGACGGCCGCATTGGCGTCGGCGAGCGCGGGGGTGACGGAGAGCAGGACGACGGGGGTGGTCACGGCGGCGACGACGGCCGTGGCAAGAGTGCGGCGAATCTTCAACAGAGTCCTTCGCGGGTCCGGAAAACGGCTACGAAATGCGGCTTCGAAAAAATGCTGAGGCGGCCGCTGCGGCGACATCACGCAGGGCTTCGTCGGCGATCGTATGACCGAAAACGCCATTGCCGGAAGCGCATTAGGCGCGTGACGGGCACGTCACACCACCCTCGCACGCGGGAAATTTGCCGCATTAGGGGATAGTTGCGCTCCCCACGCGGGTCACTTTTATGATCCATGTCACCTTGTGGAGACGCACCGGAAGCCAACTGCTCACGTCGGCATGCCCAATGAAAAAGCCCCGGGCCAGTGGCCCGGGGCTTCTGGTGTGCGGCTCAGCGGCTCAGTGGTGGCCGAAGATCTTCTTGCTGGAGCCCAGGGGGAGGAAGACCGTCTCGCCCGTGGCGTTGTCCAGGCCGTCGTTGTCGGTGATGGCGTAGACCTGGCCGTCGCCGGCCACGGTCATGCCTTCGAGCTTCTCCTGCGTCCAGCCGTTGGTGGCGCGCAGGTCGGGGAGCACGTCGTGCGCCAGCTTCTTCGGCAGTACGGGCAGCGAGCCCGACGGGGCCGGGGACTTCGGCAGGTCGACCGTGTAGATCCGCTTGATCTTGGCGGCCGGGCCGTTCAGCTTGTCACGCTCGATGACGGCGAGCTTGTCACCGACCGCGGTGATTTCGGAGAGGCCGATCCAGTCGCCCGGGGTGGTGGTGCTGCCGATGCGGTAGCCGTACCAGCTCCAGGTGCCGGCCTTGACGTCGTACCGGCCGAGCCGGACGATCCCGGCCGGGTCGGTCTTGACCTCGCGCTGGAGCGTGGCCCAGACCACCTCGCGGCCGTTGCGGTCGGTGGTCGCGGTGACGCCCTCGAAGCCCTGTCCGCCGAGGCCGGCGGCGATGTCCGCCGGGAGCGGTACGACCTGCTGGGTCCGGCCCGTGCTGTCGAGCCGTACGAGCTTGTTGTCCGCGCCCTTCGCGCCTTCCACCGCGAGCCAGAAGCCGCCCTGCGGACGGGCGTGAATGCCCTCCGCGTCGTAGCCGACCGGCTTGCCGTCGGCGTCCTTGACGGTCAACGACCGGGTGATGACCGCCGGTTGCCGCGCCGTGTCGATGGTCAGGATCTTCGTGGTGGAGTACGCCGCGTCGGTGACGCTGTAGAGCTGGTGCGGCTTGCCGGGTACGGCGGAGAGAGCGCCGAGCGCGCCCCAGCCGATCGGCGCGCCCGTGGAGTCCGCCGCCGAGACGATGTCCGGGAACGCGGGGGCGCCCTTGCCCAGGCGGAAGAGGCTCACCGAGGCCCGCACATTGACCGAGGCGTCGTCCTCCTCGCTGGAGACCGCGAGCAGGTCGCGTGACGGGATCGGCAGCAGGCCCTCGGGGCCGTTGGTGGTGGCCAGCACCTGGCGGAAGACCGGGGCGGTGGGCCGGCTCATGTCGTACACGGCGACGAAGTTGCTGCGCTCCGAACCGACGAAGGCGTAGCGCACACCGTCGAACTCGGCGATCGCCAGGCCTTCCGGCTCGGTGCCCTTGTTCTCGGCGCGGTCCTCGTTGTGCAGCCCGTGGCGCACGGCGAGCAGCTCGAAGCTGTTGCCCGCGTCCCAGACGACCTTGCCGGTGCGGCTGTCGAAGACGGACCAGCCCCGGGTGCCGCCGTGCCAGTCGCCCTCGTTGGCGGTCGCCAGATAGCGGTCGTCGACCCAGCCGATCGAGTCGGGCTCGCGCGGCACGTCGCTGATCGAGCCGGTCAGGTCGATGTTGCCGTCCTCGACCGTGTCGATGCCGCTGACCGACGCCGTACCGGCGCTGAAGGCCTTGGTGATCCTGCCCGTCGGCAGATCCAGCATGACGACGCCGTTGTTCTCCTGGAGCGTCACCGCGAGCTGGTTGCGGCTGTTGATGGAGACGTACTCCGGCTCCGGGTCGGTCGGCTCGGCGATCCCGGCGGCGACCAGGGCGGGCAGCGCCCCGCCGTTCGACTGGGTCAACGGCACGGCACGGGTACGCCACTGCTTCGGCGCGTCGCCCTTGAGGTCGACGATCTGCACGAAGCCGGCCGGAAGCTGGGGCAGGTCGCCCTCCTCGCGGCCGGGCGGGGTCGCCTCCTCGTCGCGCTCGTTCTCGATCGCGATGGCGGCGTACCGCTTGTCCTTGCTGATCGCGATGGAGTCGGGCTGGCCGCCGAGGTCGTACGTCGCCACCCGCTTGCGGTCGCGCAGCGAGATGACGTCGAGCCGGCCGGACGGTTCGGTGTACGAGGCACTGGTGTTCACCACCACCAGGACGTACTTGCCGACCACGGCCACCGAGGTCGGCTCGTCCTCGGCGTCGCCGAGTTCGGTCAGCGACAGTGTTCCGAGCCCCTGCGGCCGGTTCGGGTTGCTGATGTCCAGGAAGCCGATCCGCCGGGCCGCCGCGTCGGTGTAGACGAGGGTACGGCCGTCCTCACTGGTCGCCGAGATCTCGGCGACGGTGGCGGAGGCCGGGTCCTCGCCGGCCGGCCGGTTCTGGAAGACCGGGTAGGTGGCGGTGCGGTCGAAGGCGACCGGCCGCCGCTGCTCGTGGTGCGCGCTCGCCGCGTTCTGGTGTGCGCTCGCCGCGCCCGTGCCGGCCAGCATGCCGGCGGTGACGGCTACGGCTACGAGCGCGGCGTAGGTTCTCTTTGGGGGCATCGTTTCTCCGTTGCACGACAGTGACGGAGCAGGATCGTTTCACCGGCGAGCGAGTACGGAACGGCTTCCGGGTGAACGCCCGACGAAGGCGCGACGCGGCGGGGTGGCTGGACGGGGGGCCGGCCGGGTCGCAGGACGCGGGGCTGGGACGGTCTCCGTGCGAGGTCGCGGCCGGTATGCGGGCGAGGACCGGCCCGGTCTGCGGACGCGGGACCGGACCGGTCTCCGGACGACGACCGGGACGGTCTCCGGACGCGGGACCGGGACGCTCTCCGGTCGAGGTCGGGAGCGGTCCGGCCTCCAGGCGAGGTCGCGGCCGGTCTCCGGGCGAGGACCGGTCCGGCTGAAGCCGTACCGTGGCCGAGCCGCCCTCGTACGACGGGGGGCGAACCCCCGTGCGGGCGCGCAACGTTCACCCCTCGGGCACCTCGCATTCCGGTCATGCTCCTGACAATTCGCTGCACTGGTCACCATGAGTGGACACCACGCTGACACAGCGCACGCGCACTCCGACCCCCACGGCCACCTCCACCCGCACGCCCACAGCCACAGCCCCCGACCGAGCCGTCGCTCCCTCCTCGCCGCCGCGGGCGGTCTGCTGATCGCGGCCGCCGTACCCGGCACCGCGTACGCGGCGGCCACCCGCGCCGCGTCGGGCCCCGTGCCCGCGCCCAGGGCCGGAGCGTCCCGCACGTCCCTGGTCACCCAGGGAACCCAGCTCGTCCATGCCGATCTGCACAACCACACACTGATGTCGGACGGCGACGGCGACCCCGCCCTCGCGTTCGCCTCCATGCGCGACGCCGGGCTCGACGTGGCGGCGCTCACCGACCACACCACCCTCTTCGGCATCAGCGGTCTGTCCCAGAGCGAGTGGGACCGTACCCGCCAGCTCGCGGACGCCGCGGACGACCCGGGCGCGTACACCGCGATCCGCGGTTTCGAGTGGTCCAACCCGCTCCTCGGCCACGCCAACGTGTGGTTCACGGACCAGTTCGTCGATCTCGGCGGGGCCACGTCGATGAACTCGCTCTACAACTGGCTCGGCAGCCGGAACGGCGTCGCCGGCTTCAACCACCCGGGCCGCGAGGCCGGACGCTTCAACAACTTCGCGTACGTGGCCGCGGCGCGCGAGAAGATGGTCAGCGTCGAGATGTTCAACCGGGGCGACGACTATCTCTTCGACGGCTGGGCGGACCACGGGTCCTCGCACCTCAACGCCTGCCTCAACGCCGGCTGGCGCACCGGTATCACCGGTGTGAGCGACCATCACGGGACCGAGTGGGGCCACCCCGAGGGCGTGGGCCGCGCCGGGCTCTGGGTCACCGAGAACACCCGCGCCGGTGTGCTGGAAGCGCTGCGCGCCCGCCGCTTCTTCGCGAGCCGGTTCTCGGGCCTGCGCCTGGACGCGACCGCGAACGGGGTGCGGATGGGCGGTGACCTGCCGCTCGCGTCCGGCGACGTACGGTTCGCCGTGGACCTCGACCGCGGTGCCGTGTGGGCCGGCAAGCCCCTCAACGTCCAGGTGCTGCGCCCCGGTACGGACGCGCCCGACGTGGCCGACGTCATCGAGACCACGTCCGGCAGCCTGGTCGAGTTCACCGTCCCGCTCGATGTCGAGGACGGTGCGTGGGTCGTGCTGCGGGTCTCCGACCCGTCGCAGCCGAACGGGCAGCCGGGCCCGGCGGGCCACCCGTGCAACGACCTGGGCGTCGCCTACTCCAGCCCGTGGTGGCTGGTGCCCTGAGCCCTGCGGCGCCGTGAGCCCTGACAGCGCCGTGAGCCCTGACTGCGCTGTGAGCCCTGACTGCGCTGTGAGCCCCGGGCCGGGTGGCCCGGGGCTCTGCCGTCGCGCGGGCCCGTCCGTACCGCCGCGCCCTCAGTTCCGGGCGTGCACCGTACGGACGTGAACGCACGGGCGGACCAACGGGCCAACCGATGGGCGGAGTAGGCCCTGTCCCACGGGCAGGACCTAACGGGATTGATCAAGGGGTTCGGCAGAAGTCCGGGGCCCGACCGGGCCGATGTGCGACAGCGGGGACACGAAGCGCCGCACAAGGTCGGCCGGCCACGGAAACGTACGGGTCACCGCGCGCTGGTGGGCGAATCCGTGCAGACCGAGCCAGAGCGCGACCGCGTCGGCGAAGGGGTCGGTGCTGGTCGAGTACCCGGCGGCGACGCAGTCGGCGAGGATGCCCGCGAGGATCCGCAGCGCCCCCGCGCCGGGGCACGCCGGGTCGTTGGCGATGGCGACGCCGTTGGCGACGGAGGGGCTCCGGATGTCACCGGACATGGCGCGGTAGCGCTCGGGGTGGGCGGCGGCGAAGTCGAGATAGGCGTGGCAGACGGCGTACAGCCGCTGCCGGGGGTCGTCGCCGGCGGCGTCCACGGCGGCCCCGAGCCGGCCGGACAGCTCACCGAAGGCCGCGCGGACGACGGCGAGCACGATGGCCGACCGGTCGGGGAAGTGCGGGTAGATCGAGGGGGTGGCGATCCCGGCCCTCCGGGCCACGGCCCGCAGGGTCACGGCCCGTTCGTCGCCGTGGTCGAGCAGGTCGGTCGCGGCGGCGAGGATGTCGGCCCGCAGACGGGTGCCCTCTCCTCGCCGGTTGGGTGAGCGCGCGGCCCGGCCGTCCGGCGACGAACCGGCGGCGATGCCCATGGCGTCACTCGCCGGGTACGAGGATGACCTTGCCGGCGACCGTACGGGACTCGGCGAGCGCCAGTGCCGAGGCGGCGTCGGCCAGCGGGATCCGCGCGGCGATCTGCGGGGTGAGGACACCGCCGGCCAGCAGCCGCAGCACCTGGGTGAGGTCCTCGTTCAGCCGGCGCCGGAAGTCGTCGCGGTGGCGCAGGCCCGCCCAGAAGTTGTAGAAGTGCGCGCTCTTCCCGTTGGGCAGGGCGTTCCACGCCTGGATCCGCGCGAACAGCTTCAGCACCGGCAGTTGCGAGTTGCCCTCTTCGTCCTTCGTCGCCGCGGTGCCGTACGAGACGAGTGTTCCGCCCCGGCGCAGCAGCCGCCACGACCGCACCAGTCCGGCGCCGCCGACATGGTCGAACACCGCGTCCACGCCGTCCGGCGCGGCCTCGCGGATCCTGCCGTACATGTCGGGGTCGCGGTAGTCGACCGGGGTCGCGCCCAGCTCACGTACGTACGCGTGGTGGCGCGGCGACGCCGTGCCGATCACCGTGATCCCGGCGTGCCGGGCCAGTTGTACGAGCGTGGAGCCGACGCCGCCGTTGGCGCCCAGCACCACGACGGTCCCGCCGGAGCGGACCTCGGCGATCCGGTGCAGCATCTGCCAGGCGGTGATGCCGTTGACGACGACAGTCTCCGCGGCAGCCGCGTCCAGGCCGTCCGGTACGGGCACCAGGTCCGCGGCGTCGATCAGCAGATGGCTGGCCCAGCCGCCGGTCTTGGTGACCGCGGCGAACCGGCGTCCGGTCAGCGCGGTGTCCACGCCGGGCCCGGTGGCGGTGACCGTACCCACCACGTCGTAGCCGGGCACGAAGGGGAACGGCGGCTGGTCGTAGTACTTGCCGCGGCGCATCTGCTGCTCGGCGAACGAGATGCCCGTCGCGTCCATCCGCAGAACGACCTGGCCCGCGGACGGGGCCGGAAGATCGCGGGTCCGGACCTCCAGACCGCTGGGCTCGACCGCGGCGGGCAGGACTATCTCGGTGGCGCGGGTGGTGATGGTGCTGGTCATGGCGGCCTCCTTGGGGCTTCACCCGTTTACTTACAGCCGTAAAGCTACATACGTAAACCGCGCCCGGCAAGGAGGTGCGCCAATAAACTTTCAGGTGTAAGGTCACGGGGTGGAAGACAGCAGACCGGCGGATTCCGGCACACCGAAACGGGCCCGTACGCGCAACCGGCGCGGCGAGGGCGGGCGCCTGCGCGACGACATCATCGCCGCCGCGGTGGAGCTGCTCGACGAGGCCGGTGACGAACGCGCGATCACACTGCGCTCGGTCGCACGCCGGGTGGGGATCGCCGCGCCTTCGATCTATCCGCACTTCCCGGACCAGCCGGCCATCATGCTGGCCGTCGTCGAGCGGGAATTCGCGGACTTGGAGCGCGGCCTGCGGTCCGCCACGGAGAAGGCGGGCGACGAGCCCCGGCCGCGGTTGTACGCCGTCTGCAACGCCTACCTCGATTTCGCCCGCGACCATCCCGAGCGCTACCGCACGATGTTCGGCGGCCTCTGGGTACCGACGCTGGGCGAGAGTTCGGTGACCAAGGAGGACGTGGCGGGCCTCGGCGCGGCGACCCTGCAACTCCTCGTCGACACGCTCGGCGCCTGCGTCATGGCGGGAGAGGCCACCAGCACCGACCTGTCCGGCGACGCGGTCGCGCTCTGGCTGGGCCTGCACGGACTCGCCCACCAGCGGGCCGTCACCGCCGCCTTCCCCTGGCCGGAGGACATCGCGGACCGGCTCATCACGGCACTCGCGCATCTGAAGGACACCTGAAGCCCCACGGTCGCGGGGTCCTCCAGGACGGAGCTCACGCTCCGGTCGGACTCGCGGCCACGGCCGGCATCACGTCCCGCGGACAACTGAGGGACCAGCCGGACTCGGGCGTCCGACGGCGGTCGTGATCCTTGCCGCGGCAAGACCCTTGGGTCGTGCCCGGCCGGGCGAGTTGCCCGGCGCGTTCACTGGAAGCCGAGGCGGTGGGGGTGCGTCGGGTCCGCCGGGCAGGTGAAGACGCGCATCAGGCCCCGGCCGACGTATACGCCGGTCGGTGTGTTCGCCCCCATGGTCCGTATCGTTCCGCGGTCCTCCAGGGGCACCCAGCTCAGTGAGCCGTTGTCCCACTCGCGGTCATGGACGGTCAGCAGGGGCCGCATGGGCGAGCCGCAGGCGCAGTCGACCGCGGCAGGGCCGGTCAGGGGCCAGGCGGCGAAACCGCCGACCTTCCAGCCCGGCGGAATGGACAGATCGCCCTGGTAGCTGAGTTCGTACTCCTCACCTGCCGGGTACTCCGTCCCGTTCTCCTCCGCCGCGTCCAGGATTTCTTCCTCCCAGGCCTCGATTCCTTCCCGCAATTCATCGCTCAGCAGCTCCACGTACTCGTGCTCGACAATCTGTTCCGGATCGAGCACGCAGATATTCGGCACACACTCCGCCCGGCCCACGACGATCGGCTCCGGAATGTCCGTGAGGATTTCCGTCACATCCTGCGAGCGCCGCCATTTCAGCACCACGTCCATGGTCCGCTCCGGTCCGTGGACTTCGAACGGGCACCACAGGACCTGTAGCAGGTCGTACCCCTCGGGGCCGGTCAGGTCCGGAATGTCACGGACGAACAACTGGGCGGCGGCGAGGAGCGGAACCGGGTCGGTGTCCCGTATTTCCTGGACGTGCGCTTCGCGCTCGATGCCGTCGAGGATCTCGCGGTCCGCCTCGGAGGGGCCCTGCCTCGGATCCCGGCGCCATGCCTCGTCAAGGACGCGGCGCCGCAGCCGTACATCGGTCAGCCGCTGCCCGCGGCCCTTCTCATGGACCGCCGTGCACACCGGCCACGGCTCGTCGGCGGGCCACAGGAAAGGCCCGGCCACCGAGCTGTCCTGGGGCTTCGGCAAGCCCTTTCGGGGATGCAGCCGGGTACTCGTACGCCGATATCCGGCGAGCTCCGGAAACAGCGCTTCGATATCGATCGGCCGCTCGGGGGTGGTGCGCGTCACGCTCTTCCTCCATCTGGCATCCCAGGCGGATGCTACACGCCGGTTCTCACACCGGCGGCGGGATTGTCCAGGCTGTGGGTGAGGGTGAAGCCGCGATTGCCGAAGGCCGTGTATTCGAGCCTGACAGGAATCGGATTCGTACCCTCGTAGACCGGCTTGACCACATACTGCACGATCTCACCGGCGGCCACCGCGTCAAAGATCTTCTGCTCCACCTGGTCCCGCTGCTCGGGGGAGTTGGTGGGGTTGTTGGTCTGCGTGACCAGGTTGTGGAACGCCAGCCGCCCCTTGCCCGCTCCCCCGAGCCGGTCGGCGAGGAGGTGCCCGCGGGCCTCGTTGAACGCGTCGCCGTTGCCGCGCCAGCCCGGGGGCCGGAGGGTGCCGGCCGGCGTACCGGTGCGCAGCATCTCGGGGCGCAGTTGCGCGTGGACACCCGTCGGGCGGCCCAGGTGGTCGAGACGCCCATAGCGAATGCTGCCGTCCCAGGCGTAGGCATCCTGTTTGCAGACCTTCGGGGCGAGGCCGAGCGGGTCGGTCCAGGTCCACGGGTTGAGTACATACGTCGAAGGGTTCGGCGCGGGGGCCAGGCCCAGGGGGTCGGTACTGGTGTAGCGGGCGGTCGCGGGATCGTAGTGCCGGAAGTGGTTGTAGTGCAGCCCGGTTTCGGGATCCGCGTACTGGCCGGGGAATCTCAGCGGTGTATAGGCGGTGGCTCCGGCGTGCCAGGCGGTGGTGCCCCAGCAGGCGGAGTGGGAGCGCCAGGCGGTCTCGCCCGCTTCCGAGATCAGTTCGGTCGGCGTGCCGACCAGGTCGGTGACGATGGCGAAGAACCGGGCGTCGGTCTCGTCGGCGCCCAGCGGCTTGCGTTCGTACTGGAGGAGCGGTCGGTGCCCCTCGTACTCCCAGGTGAGGATGGTGCCGGTGGCCGAGTCGGTCTGCTCGGCCACGTCGTTGCCGTCCCAGGTGAAATGAACGGTTTCCACGGCCGCCTGCCCGTCCGCCGCCATGCGGTGCTTGGCCGTACGCCGTCCCAGCGGATCGTAGGAGTAGCGCCACTGTGTGCCGTCCGGCGTGGTGCAGGACACCAGGCGGTCCTCGGTGTCATAGGTGTAGCGCCAGGTGTCCGGCTTCTTCGAGAGCCTGGTGCGGCGGCGCCGCACGACCCGGCCGGCGCCGTCGTACGCGTAGTGGACCGAGCCGGCCGAGACGAGCTGTCCGCCGTCGTAGGCGCGGTCACCGCGGGCGTCGGCGCGGCCGACCGTCCCGGGCCAGTGCGCCGCGGTCTGGTTGCCTGCCGCGTCGTACACGTAGCTCTCCGTCCAGCCGGGGGCCGTGACGGCCAGAGGCCGGCCGAGCGGGTCCAGGGAGACACGCTTCTCGTGCCGGGTGCCGGACGTCAGGTCGGCCACGGAGACCAGGTGGTTGTCGGCCCGGTAGCCGTAGTCCCGCGCGTACAGCACGGTGCCTTCGGCGGTGATCAGTGACTGACCGGCGGGACGGCTCCGGGTGTCCCAGGCCGTCGTGAGAACCACGGGCGTGCCGGGCGCGCCCCAGGACCGGGACAGCTCGCGTCCAAGAAGGTCGTGGGTGAAGGAGAGGGCGTGCCCGCCGGTGGCGACGGACACGCGGTCGCCCTCTGCGCTGTAGGCGAATCGGGTGACCGCGCCGGCAGGTGTGGTGCGCGAGACGCGACGGCCGAGGAGGTCGTACGTGTAGCGGCTGGTCCGGCCGTCGACCGTCTCCGCCACCGGCCGGCCGAGCGGGTCCCGTTCCACGGTGAGCGTGGAGGTGGCGGAAACCGCGCCCAGCAGCATGCCTCCGGGGCTGTAGTCGTACCGGGTGACGGCCCCGGATCGGGCCCCGTCCTCGGGCCCGGGCCCGGCCACCTCCTTGGTCAGCAGCCGGTCCATCGCGTCCCAGGTGTAGTTGACGGTCCGGCCGAGCGGGGCGGTACGCGAGACCAGGCGCCCGGCGGCGTCATACGTGTAGCGGGTCTCCCGGCCGTCGAAGTCCGCCTCGGAGTCGAGGTGACCCGCGCGGTCGTACGTGTAGTCCCACTTGTGGCCGAGGGGGTTGGTCACCTGGACGAGACGGAGTTCGGTGTCGTAGCGCAGCTCGTAACGGGCCCCGTCCGCGGCGGTGCGCGCGACCGGCTTGTCGAACGGGCCGTACTCGGTGGTGGTGACGCCGCCGTGAGTGTCGGTGTGCGCCAGACAGTTGCCCTCGCCGTCCCAGTCCCAGGACTCCCGGCTGCCGTCCGGCGCGATCCGGGCGAGCAGCCGGTCCTCGACATCCCACTCGAAGCTCTCGACGCCAGCCGCGGCGTCGACGACACGCGTCGGGCGGCCCTGGTGATCGCGCTCGACACGGGTGACGGCCGAACGAGCGTCCGTGATCTCCACGGGAAGCCCCGCGCGGTCGGCGCGGATCCGGGTGACGGAGCCCAGCGCGTCCGTGATGCTCGCGACCGCTCCGGTCCGGTCGTGGGTGAGGCGCGTGACGGCCCCGTCCGGGGAACACGTACTGGTGCAGTTGCCCAGTTCGTCGAAGGTCTGCCGCCACACGGCGCCGTCCGCGTCCGTGATCTCGACCGGCAGGTTGAGTCCGTTGTACCGAGCGGTGGCGAGGCCGCCGTCCGGAAACCGGACGGCCGCAAGGTTGCCCGCCTCGTCCCAGGTCAGCTCGGTGGTGTGGCCGAGCGGGTCGGTACGGGTGAGCGGGCGGTCGTAGGCATCCCAGGTGTGAAGGGTGGTGTTGCCCAACGGGTCCGTCTCCGCCACGACTTGGAGGCGGTCGTCGAGATGGAGGACGGTGGTGGCGCCGGTGGAGTCGGTGTAGCGGGTGACGCGCTGTCCGGTCTCGGCATGGACGCCGTACGCGAACGTGGAGGACAGGCAGCCGTCCGGGCCGACTGTACGTACGACACGGCCGTGCGGATCGTAGACGTACCGGAACGTCGACAGATTCCGGTCGGTCCAGGACGTGACGCGGCTCTCCGCGTCGTACGTGAAACGCATCGGTGAGCCGGAGGCGTCGATCAGATCGGTGAGGTCGCCGGCTGCGTCGTAACCGTATGTCAGCAGGGTGACCGGGCCTTCGGGGACGCGGAGTGCGAGCGCGGTGACCCGTGACATGTCGGCGGTCAGCCGGACCGTGTACCCGCCGGTGTGCGTCACCGTCGTCGGCGCGCCGTCGGGGCGGCGCGAGAAGCTGACGCGGTTGTCGTTGCGGTCGCTCAGCTCGCTCAGCCAGAAAGCGGGAGAGGAACGGTACGGACTGCCGGTGAACGAGCGGGTCACACCACTGTGCGGGTCGACCACGAGATAGGTGGTCACGTCCCCGTCCTCCCCGCCGTGGACGAGCGGAAGACGGTCGCCTTCGAGCGGGAGGACCGGATCGCCACCGGCGCGCGGCAGCCTGGGGTAGACGAGGAGCGAGCCGTCCTCGCGTGCCCAGACCGCGCCGCCGCCGACCGGGTCGAGTTCGACGCGTTCATCGAGGGTCGAGGCCCAACTGCGGCCGAACCAGTGGCCGTAGCGGTACGCGGACACGTGGGTGCGGCGCAGGACGAGAGGGAGTACGCCGGGCAGGGAGAGATCGGTCTGAGGCAGCAGCATCTCGCCGGTGGCGACGTCCACCGGGTCGTTCTTGCAGATCGTCTTCTCAAGGGAGACGCTGTTGCGGCGGGCGTCGTCCCTCGCTTCTCGAACGGCGTTCGCCCTGGTCCGGGTGTCACTCTCGGCGCGGCGCCCGCCGTTCCGGGCCACCGGCGTACTCCCCGCGCCGTCGCGGTCGTTCCGCTCCCTGGCGAGGCGGGCACGGATGTCGTCGTCGTTGTTCCTGTGGTCGTCGGATATCCGGCGGACGGCCTGGGGGAGGGTCTGGCCGACGTGGTCGCCCATGGTCCTGACGGCCTTTTCCAGCGCCTCCATGGCCTTGTCCGCCAGCGGATCGATGACCTCGGCTATGGAGTCCCGGCCACGGGTGCGGCCGTGGGCGGTCCTGGCCTTGGTGAGCTTGCCCGCGGTCTTCCCGTGGATGCTGACGCTGACGCCGTTGAGCTGAGTGGAGGCGAAGTCGTGCTCGGCGTGCTCGATATGGAAACCGGGACCCGAGCCGCGTCCGCCGCCGGCGCCGCCTCCGCTGTCCCCGCCGCCCGCTGAAGCCAGATGCATGGCGTCCTTCGAGCCCTGCACGCCCTCCCGGAAACCGTCCGTACCGGCCTGCCGCGCCTGCCCGAGGTCGACACCGTCCTGAAGCCCCATGGCCGTGGCACCGAGCTGGACCACCAGATCGGCGGCCAGGTTCTCCAGGGCCGCGACAGCCGGTTCGGTCATCGCCGCGACGATGTAACCGACCGCCTCGTCCGCCGCCTCCCTGATCAGCCGCCTCACAACCTCCTGCGTCGCCCGTATCGCCGCGGCACCGAACAGCGCCGACAGACCACCCGTGACCGGGATCAGCGACAGCGCGATCCCCGCCTCGGCCGCCAGATAGCCGAGCTGAACAATTGCCGCGCCCTTCATCACCTCGATCGCCGTGGCCGCCGTGTCCAGCGCACCCGCGATCGTCCGCGCCGCCGAGGCGATGTCGCTGATGTGCTTGTCCTTGACCTTCCCCCAATGCCCGTTCAGCGCATCGAGAGCCTCCCCGTGCCCGGACGAGATCAGGCGCTGCACATGGTTGTTCGCAAGCTGCCCGTCATCCTCCAGATCCTCCGCGAACTCTCGCAGAGCATCGGCCATGTCCCGGTAGGCGTCCTCATCGACGTTCGGCCAGGACACACCGATCAGATCCAGCAGAACGTCGGCCCACTCCGGCACCGTGACAGCCACGACCCTCAACCCCCCGTACATACGCCCGCGTTCACAGAATGCGCATGCAAAGACATTGTCATGAGCGCGCTTAACGGATCAAGGCGGCATTGCTGACGAGGTCATAGCTGGACCTGGGGCGTCATATCCGGTCCCGGGACGTCTCCAAGGGCTTTGCGGGCTCGGGGAGCTCTGTGGCCTTGGGGAGGCCGAGGCGGCCTCGGGTGGTGGCCAGGAGGATGAGGGCCGCCGTGACGGAGGCGAGCAGGAACGCGCGGCTGCCCTGGGCGGAGGTGAGCGAGGGGAACATGCCCGTCCACGCCAGCGAGAAGAAGTTGTTGACGCTGGTGTGCAGCAGCATGACCAGCGGCATGCTCTCGCCGGAGCGGTTGAAGACCCAGGTCATCACGAAGCTGAAGGCGATCGCGGTGACGATGAACTCCAGCGGCTTCGTCGCGTCCACGTCCGGCCAGCCGCCCCACTCGGTCAGGAACAGCGGCAGGTGCCAGACGCCCCAGAGGACGCCGACGACGAGGGTGGCGGCGACAGGACCGTAACGGCGCTGCATGCGCGGCATCGCGAACTCGCGCCAGCCGGGCTCCTCCGCGAGGCCGGTGGTGATCATCTGGAGCAGCAGGCCGGGCAGGTACGCGGCGAGTACGGCGACGGACGGCGGTACGGGGCTCCGGCCGGTCAGCGCGGCCGTGGCGAGCGTCAGCGCGACGGGCACCGAGAGAAGCACCACGAGGTACCAGCGCCAGCCGACCCGGAACTTGGTCATCCGGCCGCGCCAGGCCCGCAGCCCGCCGCGCCCCTCGGTCAGCCCGGTCACCAGGAGCGCCGACACGATCGGGCCGAGGTAGGCGCCGGGCAGGACGCCGAGGAGCTGGGTGGTGCCGCCGATCGCGGGGTAGGCGAAGTGCCAGACGCCCAGGCCGTTCTCGGAGAGGACGTACGGGGTCCAGGCCAGCCAGCTCAGCGCGAAGGCGAGCAGGAAGAACCAGGTCAGGGGGCGGCGGCGGAGGCCGGCGCGCAGGCCGGAGGAGTTGCCCTCTTGGGTCGGCAGGCGGAAGGAGTTGTCCTCGCTGGTCCGAGTCGTGCCGGCGTTGTTGCGGGTCGTGCCGGTCTGGTCGTCACGGTACGTTCCGGCCGGGCCAGTCTCGCGGCCTGTCTCACGGACGGCCTCGTGGCCGGTTTCGCGGCCGGTGGGGGCTTCGGTGCTCACTGCGGTGTCCCTTCGGACGGGGCTGATGTGACGTGTCCAGCACATCAGCGCCGCGTCCGCGGATCATTGCCGTGCGCGCCCCAAGTGGCGGTACAGCAGGCTGTACTTCGCGGCCGCGCGCCGCCTCGTACCGCGCGGGCGCGCCCCGCCCCGTACCGCGCCCCCGTACTACGCCCGGCGCCGGGCGTCCTCCAGATAACGGAGCACCGCGGCCACCCGACGGTCGACCTGGTCGGCCGGGGACAGGTCGAGCTTGGCGAAGATGCTGCGGATGTGCTTGTGGACCGCGCCGTCCGTGACGACGAGCCGTCCGGCGATGGCGCTGTTGCCCAGCCCCTCGGCCATCAGGGCGAGTACGTCGCGCTCGCGCGGGCTCAGACGTTCGAGGCGGGTGTCCTGGCGGGAGCGGGTGAAGAGCTGGGCGACGACCTCGGGGTCGATGGCGGTGCCGCCGGACGCCACCCGGTGCAGCGCGTCGAGGAACTCCTCGACCCGGCCCACCCGTTCCTTGAGCAGATAGCCGAGGCCGCCGACCCCGCCGGTGAGCAGCTCGGTGGCGAAGCTCTGCTCCACGTACGCGGACAGTACGAGGACGGCCAGATCGGGGCGCCGGCGCCGGGCCTCGACAGCCGCGCGGATGCCCTCGTCGGTGTGCGTGGGCGGCATCCGTACGTCGAAGATGGCGATGTCGGGCTTGTGCGCGTCGATGGCGTCCAGCGCTCCGTCGGGGTCGCCGGCCGTGGCCACCACGTCGAGCGACTCCGCGCGCAGCAGCAGGGCGAGCCCCTCGCGCAGCAACGGGTCGTCCTCGGCTATGACGACCCGCGGTTCACGAGCCACGGGCGAGCCGACATCCACAGGCAGGCCACGGTTCACCGGCAGGCCACGGCTCACAGGCAGGCCACGATCCACGGGCAGGTCACGATCCACAGGGGAGATCCACTTCAAGGGTTGTCGGACCGCCGGGCGGGCTGGCCAGGCGGAGCGTGCCGTCGTGTGCCGCGACACGGCGGCGGATGCCGGTGAGACCGGAGCCGCCGTCCTCGTCCGCGCCGCCCCGGCCGTCGTCGGTGACGGTCAGTCGGAGGCGTCCGCCACGGGCCCGTACCGTCACCGTTGCGGAGGCGGCGGCACTGTGCTTGGCGATGTTCGTCAGAGCCTCCGCCACGACGAAATAGGTGGTCGCCTCGACGGAGGCGGCGCACCGTTCGGGTACGTCGACATCGATACGGCAGGGCACCGCGCAGTTCGCGGCCAGCCCGGAGAGAGCCCCGGCCAGCCCTCGGTCGTCCAGGACCGGAGGCAGGATGCTGCGCGAGACGCTGCGCAGTTCGGCCAGCGCCTGTTCGGCGGCGGACTGGGCGCGTTCGAGGATTTCGTCGGCGCGCGACGGGTCGCGGGCCATCTGGCGGCGGGCGGCGCCGAGCAGGACGGTCACCGAGACGAGCCGGTTCTGTGTGCCGTCGTGGAGCGCGCGCTCGATACGGCGCAGTTCGGTGGCGTGGGCGTCCAGGGCGGCGGCGCGGGTGGCGGTCAGTTCCGCGACGCGGAGCGACAGGTCGGTGTCGGGGCCCGCCGCGAGGAGACGCCGTCCGGGGCCCGCCTGAAGCCGTGCCATGCCGGGGGCCAGGCCCAGGAGGATGGCGATCCAGCCCACCCCGAGCAGGGTCACGGCGAGGGCGTCCGGCCAGGAGTGCGCGGAGCCGAAACCGAGGGACGTGGCGGTCGCGTTCCGGGGCATGAGCCGCCAGTACAGCGGAAAGGCCGTGTCGCGTACGGCCATGACCGGCAGCAGTACGCCGAGCAGCCCCAGGAGCAGCCCAGAAGTGGCGTGCCGGCCCAGCCAGCGCAGTTCGCGGCGGGTGGTGGCGTCGACGAGTGCGAGCCGCAGCCGTGTGGGCGGGGGTTCCGGGGCGATGACCTCGGGGCCCCGGCGGGCGAGCCGTGCGCGTTCCCGGCCGGCCAGGGCGTGCAGCGCGCGCAGCACGAGCGGCGCCAGGAGCAGGCCCACGCCGACGAGTGAGGCCACGGCCGTCACCGCCAGCAGGAACAGGACGCCGAGTGCCATGGCGGCGGTACCGAGTCCGCCGGCGAGTTGTGCGAGCGCGGCGCCGGAGGCTCTCAGCGTCCGTACGGCGGTGTGTACGGCGTTGTGTACGGCGGTGTCGTTGAGGCCGTCGGCCGCGGTTCCGGCGCCGGTCTCGGCTGGGGTCCTGGTCCCGGTCTCGGCTGCGGTCTCGGTCTCGGCTGGGGTCCCGGTCTTGGCTCCGGCTGGGGCCCCGGTTCCGGCTGCCGCTGCGGTGTCCTGCTGCGTCGCCATCCGCCCTGCCATGCGCTCTCCCTCTGGTCGCGAACGACCTTAGGCGTACGGGCGTTCGCCGTGGGCCCAGGGGTCGGGAAGTACGGCCCGGAGGGCGCGGGGCCGGCGGAGGCGGGCAGCGGGGGTAAGGCGTACCCGGGCTCGGGGGTAAGGCGCGCTGGGGCTCGGGGGTACAGCCTGCTGTACCCCGGATAGGGCGGTCCACGGGATCGTCCAAGGGTGGTCACGCTCCGTAACGTCGGTGACGACAACAGCGGCGATCCCCGCAGGAGGAAGTCCCCATGGCGCACACCGATCCGTACCGCCTCACCACCGCCCCCACCCCTACCCCGACCGCCACGGCCGGAGGCACGAGCGGCGTCACCCGCGGCGACGTCGTCCGTACGCTGCTGTGGACGGTGGTGGTGATCAGCGCGGTCGCCAACACCGTGGCCTCGTACGGCGGCGTCAGCACCTGGGTGCATCTGTCCTGCGGCACCGTCACCCTGCTCGCCGCGTCGACCCTGGTCGTGCGCAGTCTGCGAGGCCGTCGATGAGGCTGCGAAGCAGGTCGCAAACATCGATGGAGCCGGTGCGGTCGACGCAGCCGATGTCGTCGCTACGCCAGGGGCAGTCGGTGAGTACGTCCGCCGTCGGTGTCGCGCAGCGGACGCCCGCCATCGCGCTGGGTCGCGTCAGCAAAACGTACGAGGGTGGCGTACGGGCCCTCGACGACGTGTCGTTGACCGTGGAGCACGGCACGTTCCTCGCCGTGATGGGGCCGTCGGGTTCCGGCAAGAGCACGCTGATGCACTGCGCCGCCGGGCTCGACTCCCCGACGTCGGGCAGTGTCCGTATCGACGGCCAGGAGATTGCCGGGCTGAACGAGACCCGCCGCACCGAACTGCGCCGGGAGCGCGTCGGTTTCGTGTTCCAGGCGTACAACCTGATCCCCTCGCTCTCCGTCGCGGACAACATCACACTGCCGCTGCGGCTGGCCGGGCGGCGCCCGGACCGGGCCTGGCTGGACACACTGGTCGGGCGGGTCGGGCTGGGCGACCGGCTCGGCCACCGCCCGGCCGAACTCTCCGGCGGCCAGCAGCAACGGGCCGCTGTCGTACGGGCGTTGGCTGCACAGCCGGCCGTCGTGTTCGCCGACGAGCCGACCGGCGCGCTCGATCTGCGGAGTGCACACCAGGTGCTCGACCTGCTCCGCGGCCTCGTCGACGAGTTGCGCCAGACGGTGGTGATGGTCACCCACGACCCGGCCGCCGCGGCCCGCGCGCACCGCGCGCTGGTGATGGCCGACGGCCGGGTGGTCGAGGCCCTGGAGGCGCCGACCGCGCCTCAACTGGCCGACCACCTGGTCGCGTTGGGGGAGCGGTAGACCATGCTGCATCTCGCTCTGCGGATGACCGCGCACCGGATCACCGCGCTGCTCGCCGTGGCGTGCGCGGTCCTGGGCGGCGCCGTGCTGATCACCGCCACCGGTGTGCTGGCCGAGTCCGGGCTGCGCTCCCAGTTGCCGCCCGGCCGGCTCGGCGGCGCGGACGTCGTGGTCGCGGCCGACCAGGAGTACCACCGGGAGGCGGACCTGCCGATCCCGCTGCCCGAGCGCGCCACGGTCCCGGCGCGGCTCACGGACCGGTTGGCCGCGCTGCCGGGCGTGACGGCGGCGGTCGGCGACATCGGGTTCCCGGCCGCGCTCGTGGACGCGCGGGGACGGATCGTACCGTCGGCGGACGGCGACCCCGCGTCGGCCGGGCACGGCTGGTCCTCGACGAAACTGCTGGCGGATCCGCGTATCGAGGGCCGCGCGCCGTCGGGTCCCGGCGAGGTCGCCGTGGACGCCGCGACGGGCCTGAACGTGGGTGACCGCGTACGGGTCGTCGCCAACGGCCGCCCCGCCGCGCCCTATCGAGTCTCGGCGCTGGTCGGGACGACGGACGCGGACGCGGATGCGGGTGCTGGCGCGGGCACGGGCGCAGACGCGGGCACGGATGCGGGCTCGGACCCAGACATGGACCCGGGCTCGGGCGCGGACCCAGGCGCGGATACGAGCTCGGCCCCAGGCACGGCCCCGGGTACGAGCGCGGGCGCGGCCCCGGGTACGAGCGCGGGCGCGGGCGTGTTCTTCGCGGACGAGACCGCCGTACGACTCTCCGGTCGCGCGCGCCAGGCCGGCCACGACAGCCGCGCGAACCACGAAGGAGGTACGTCCCCGGCCGCCGGCCCGCGCGCCGGAACCGTCGACCTGATCGGCCTCACGACCGAACCCGGCGCCGAGGAACAGGTCGCCTCCGCGGTCCGCGGCCAGGTGGCGGGCACCGGGCTGAAGGTCCTCACGGGCGCGGACCGGGGCGAGACCGTGTCACCCGGGGTGGGCTCGGCCCGCTCCCTCCTCGTCCTGCTGTCGGGTTCGCTCGCCGGAATCGTCCTGCTGATCACCGGATTCGTCACCACGGGCGCGCTCGGCGTGTCGATCGCCGGGCAGCGCCGCGATCTGGCGCTGATGCGGGCCGTCGGCGCGACGCCGAAGCAGATACGGCACCTGGCCGCCGCCCAGTCCACGGTCGTCGCGGCCGTGGCCCTGGTGCCGGGCGTGGCCGTCGGCTATCTGCTGGCCGGGCAGTTCCGGGGCATGCTGGTGGACCGTGGTGTCCTGCCCTCCCAACTCCCCCTCACCATAAGTCCGTTGCCCGCCCTCGCCACCGTCCTCCTCATGGCGGCGGCGGTGCGGATCTCGGCCCGGTGCGCGGCCTGGCGTACATCTCGTATGCCGGCCACCGAGGCGGTCGCCGAGTCACGCAGCGAGCCGCGGAAACCGTCCCGGGCACGCACCCGTGCCGGACTGCTGCTGATCGTCGCCGCGTGCGTGATGTCGGCCGCGCCACTGCTGCAACGCACCCTCATCGGCGCCTCGGCCACCTCCATCGCGGGCATCCTCGCCGCGATCGGTCTGGCCCTGGCCGGCCCGGCGCTGGTCAAGGGCGTGGGCGAAGCGGCCGTACGACGGCTGCGCCCCGGCGTGTCCGCTCCGACCTGGCTGGCCCTGGCCAACGTACGGGCGTACGCGCAGCGCGTCACCGGGGTGGTCAGCCCGCTGGCGATGGCGGTCGTGTTCGTCCTGACGTACACGCTCGCGCAGACCACCGTGATGGCCGCGACCTCGCACGACACGGACGCCGGCACCCTCGCCCGGCACCGGCTGAGCGCGCCGGGCCTCGGCGGCCTGCCGACCGGCACGCTGTCCGACGTACGGGACCTGCCGGGCGTACGGGCGGCGGCACCCGTCAGTACGACCACGGTGGCGTGGCCCCAGAAGCAGTTCGGCGACACGGCGACCGAGTCCGCCTCCGCGATGATCCTGACACCGGCCGCCGCGGACGTCCTCGACCTCGGCGTACGGGAAGGCAGCCTGACGCGTCTCACCGGGGCCACGGTCGCCGTCAGCAGCGAGATCGCGCGCTGGCGCGGATCGGGAACGGGCCAGCGGGTACGGCTGATCCTCGGCGACGGCGCGCAGGTCGACGCCCGGGTCGTCGCCGTGTACGACCGCGGGCTCGGCTTCGGCCCGTTGGTCCTCTCGCGCGACCTGGCCTCGGGGCACACCACGGCGGGACTGGACCAGAGCGTCCTGGTCCGCACGGACGGTACGGCCGCCGCGGAACGGGCGCTGAGCACACTGGCGGCCTCGCGTCCGGGCCTGGCGCTGTCGGCCACGGCGCCGGCGCCGGGATCCGACGCGGAGTCCGGCGGGACCGGGGGCTCAGGCACCCCGCCCGAGGTGTGGATCAATCTGGCCGTCATCGTGGTGCTGCTCGCCTATCTCCTGCTGAGCATCGCCAACAAGCTCGTCGCCGCCACCGCCCAGCGCCGCACCGAGATCGCCGCCCTGCGCCTGGTCGGCACGACACCACGTCAGATCCGCGCGATGATGCGCCGCGAGGCCGCCGTGATAGCCACCGCCGCGCTCACCACGGGCCTGCTGCTGTCCGCCGTCCCGCTGGCCCTGCTGGGCCAGGGCTTCCTGGACCGCCCCTGGCCGTCGGGCCCCACCTGGCTGCTGCCCGCGACCGCGCTCACGGTCGTCGCCATGTCCTTCCTCACCATCGAACTGCCCACCCGCCAGGCCCTGCGCAGAGCACCGGCGGAAGCGGTCCGGACGGGGGCGTGAGGTATGCGGCCCGCAGAGAGCACCTGGAGGTTGGCGGTGCTCTCAGGTGGGGTTGGCCCGCTCCCACGCATCTCGGATCTCCGCACGGATACGCCCACGGTCGGGCACTTCATAACCGTTGGCGCGTGCCCATTGCCGGATGGTGTCAGTGGCGACAGGTTGCCTGGCCGGGGCCTGCGGGGGCGTCCAGGAGGCAGGGTCCGAAGGGGTGAAGCTTGTCGCCTGCTCCAGGAGGTCCTTGGGGAACGCGGGGACGGCTGTGCCTCCGCTCAGAACGGACGTGAGAAATCCGGTCAGAGTGCCCTCGAAGGTGAACCAACGGGGCCCGCGTGCTTCGTTCACGGCGATGCGCCAGGTGTCGGGGGCGTCCTGCGGCTCGCTGATCCAGAAGAGGTGTTCCCCGTTGTCCGTGACACCGATGGCGAAAAGGTTCCGGGGATCGTACGGGACGGGATGGGTGCCCTGGTCATAGTCCCGCTGGAGCTGCGCGCGGATCCTGCCCGGCATCGGTCCGGTGAGGTCGACAAATTCGGTGCGGCCGCAGGGGTGGTAGATGTGGATGTAGCCGGAGAAGACCCCGGGGCCGTAAACGGCCGCGAGCCGCTTGTAGTCCTCGGGGAGCCGCACGCCGAGGCCGGCCTCCACTCCGTCCCAGTCGACGGGGCGAGGCGGGCTCTGAGGGGGCGGGCAGAGCTGGGTCAGTGCGGCGATGTCAGTCACTGGATTCCTCTGCGGCGTCGCTCTTGCTGGGCAGCGTGTTCAGGGTTTTCGAGCAGTATGTCGAGACTGAAGTCGCGTTGGCTGACGACAGTGGGCGAACCGTCGGGCCTGCGGGCGAAGGCGATGCGGTTGGCGTTACGGTCCTCGATCGCGGTCAGCCAGTGGGCGGTCGAGGCACGGTACGGGCTGCCGGTGAACGACCGGATCAGCCCAGTACGGGTGTCGGTCACGGTGTACGTCGTCTCGTCCGCGTACTGGCCACCATGAGCGAGGGCCAGGCGCGGGCCCTCCAGCGGCAGGACCGGCTCGCCGCCGGGCTGCGGGAGGCGAGGGTAGAAGAAGAAGGGAGCCGTCCTCGCGGGCCCACACGGCGCCGGCACCGACCGGGTCGAGCTCGATGCGTTCGTCGAGCGTAGAGGCCCAAGTGCGGCCGAACCACTGGCCGTAGCGATATGTGGAGAGGTGGGTGCGGGTGAGGATGAGCGGCAGCACGCCGGGCAGCGAGATGTCCTTGTGCTGCAGTGTCATTTCGCCTGTCACAACATCGACCGGATCGTTCTTGCACGTCTTCTTGGTCAGCGGAATGCTGTGTCGGCGTGGGTCGTCCCCAACACCACGGAGCGAGTCCGGTCGGGTGCGTGTGGATGTGCTGTCGCCGCGGCGGGCAGTACGACTCGTCGGGCCACCGGTACCGCTGTCGTCGGCGCGCTCCCGGGCGAGGCGGGCGCGGATGTCGTCGGCGTTGTTCCTGTGGTCGTCGGATATCCGGCGGACGGCCTGGGGGAGGGTCTGGCCGACGTGGTCGCCCATGGTCCTGACGGCCTTTTCCAGCGCGTCCATGGCCTTGTCAGCCAGCGGATCGATGACTTCGGCTATGGAGTCCCGGCCACGGTTACGGCCGTGAGCCGTCCTGGCTTCGGTTAGCTTGCTGGCAGTCCTTCCATGGATGCTGACGCTGACGCCGTTGAGCTGAGTCGAGGCGAAGTCGTGCTCGGCGTGCTCGATATGGAAACCGGGACCACCCGCGCCACCTCCGCCGCCCGCTGAAGCCAGATGCATGGCGTCCTTCGAGCCCTGCACGCCCTCCCGGAAACCGTCCGTACCGGCCTGCCGCGCCTGGCCGAGGTCGACACCGTCCTGAAGCCCCATGGCCGTGGCACCGAGCTGGACCACCAGATCGGCGGCCAGGTTCTCCAGGGCCGCGACAGCCGGTTCGGTCATCGCCGCGACGATGTAACCGACCGCCTCGTCCGCCGCCTCCTTGATCAGCCGCCTCACAACCTCCTGCGTCGCCCGTATCGCGGCGGCACCGAACAGCGCCGACAGACCACCCGTGACCGGGATCAGCGACAGCGCGATCCCCGCCTCGGCCGCCAGATAGCCGAGCTGAACAATTGCCGCGCCCTTCATCACCTCGATCGCCGTGGCCGCCGTGTCCAGCGCACCCGCGATCGTCCGCGCCGCCGAGGCGATGTCGCTGATGTGCTTGTCCTTGACCTTCCCCCAATGCCCGTTCAGCGCATCGAGAGCCTCCCCGTGCCCGGACGAGATCAGGCGCTGCACATGGTTGTTCGCAAGTTGCCCGTCATCCTCCAGATCCTCCGCGAACTCTCGCAGAGCATCGGCCATGTCCCGGTAGGCGTCCTCATCGACGTTCGGCCAGGACACACCGATCAGATCCAGCAGAACGTCGGCCCACTCCGGCACCGTGACAGCCACGACCCTCAACCCCCCGTACATACGCCCGCGTTCACAGAATGCGCATGCAAAGACATTGTCATGGGCGCGCCGAACGGATCAAGGCCGCACCGACGGCCGACCACTGACACCGGCCAACACCCGACGGCCGACTGAACACAACAACATGCAAGGCCAGCGGGCTCGGACCTCTTCTGCTATCCGGGCCGCCCTGCCCTCCGTGCGCAAGCTCCGCAACCAACTGCCTGGCCCATCGGCCCCCAGCAGCCCAGTTCCGATCGAGGCATCATCCGAGTCCGGCAAGTTGGTCCACAACGAAGTTCATGTGCTGGATGTGTCCGACCTGCATCCACTTCTCGGCGTTCCCCGAGCCATCAGGCCCATCGCCATGAGCACTTGCGTGCAACCAGCGTTCGCCTTCGCTGCCGTGAATGCCGTCAGGCGCGCGGAAGGAGTCGGACTCCACGATCCAGCGCGCCCCGGCACGGGCACGGGAGACGTGCCCGGGGCCTCGCGTTGGAACCTGGGCGACGAGAAATGTGTCCGGTGCGGTGTAACGCAGGAGGCCCCAGCCTGGGCCACGATGCCGGACTGCGGCCATGTTGGCGCTGAAGACATGTTCCACGGAATAGTCGCCATAGATCACCCTGGACGAAAGGGCCGGGCGGGCATCGCGTACCGAACGGTAGAGATCCCAGTCATGGCGCCGGATGATGCGCCTGGGCTGGGTAGCGAGGTTCTCAAGAACGCGCGGGAAGGAACCGGACGTCAGGACGACCGTACGCCAGGGCACCAGGGGGCCGAGCAGGTCGAGAGCCATAAGGGCCGTCTTGCCGGCTTCAACAGGGTCATGGGCCGGACCCACGTCCAGGAGGAGATCCAATTGAGAGGGCGGCAGTCGGAGTCGTTCGATCAAAGCCAGCAACTGCGTCGAGCGGGGTTCGTCCGGTGGGTTGTCGAGCAGGACACGTATCCCGAGTCCTCGACCACTGAGGAAGGCAAGATCGGCGGCGTGGCGCTGGTGCCGGATATCCCGTTCCGGTCCGGTGATCAGACGTAAGCGGCTTGATGTCATCAGATTCCACAGACCGGTCGCGGAGGCGTCGACAAGGCGCTCCACGTGGGTGGCGTCCACCCAGCCGCCGTGGTCTCCCGTCGCCGCAACGAGGCCGTCGATGCGCGGCGTGAGCCATGTGTGAAGCCCTACCTGGCCGGCTTCCGGATCCGGGACGGGATGCAGTCCTCTTGCGCGCTCGGGCCCCAGACGTGGCACAACCGTCCAGAGCGGCGCGATCCGCTGTCGCACGCGACGATCCAGCCGCGTGTAAGCGGTCCGGGCTGCCCGTGTCGTAGGCAGCACGGGTACATAAAGTGGTTCGCCCATCGCGGCCCCCGTCGATCCCACAGCGTCGCCGTATGTCCCCTTACCGAAGGGTGAGACGCGTCACTTGGGACCGAAAGAGCACGATTCGAGCCACGGGCGTTATCAGGTCACCGCCGGGGACGAACTCTCAGGAGTCACAGGAGGGCGGGGCTGCAACCTGTCGTCGGGAGAGGGCCAGCCTGCGTCGCTCGCACGGACAGTCTGGCTTCTCCGTTCCAGGTGTCGAACTCCAGGAACTCGCATGAGACGCGCTGTCCGACCTTGAACGACGCCCGAAGCCGCTTCGAAACGCCGCCAGGACAACTCGGGGACCGTAATGAACCCGGCACCGGGGAAGACCGGATGGCAGGGACTGTCCTCCAGCGCCCACAACACACCGAACCGCTCGATCGCCGCGACCGTGCCGGAAAGGATCTCACCGCGGTGGAGCGACTTCAGGAACGTCCACAGTTCTGGGTTCTCGGTGGCGGCCATCGACAGCCGGACTCGGCCCTCATCCAGATCAACAGCAACCACCCCGGCCGTACTGCGAAGGCGACCAGGCGGCTCTCTGCGGACAGTTGGATGAACCATCTCAAGCCTTCAACTTCTCAATTCGCGACGCTGCGCGCGCAACGCGCGGGCTGTTGCGATCGTGTCGGGATGTCGAGGACCGAGTGTCTTGGTGCGGAATGCCAGGGTCTCTTCGTACTGCTCGCATGCCTTCGTTGGCTCGCCGGCCCTGCTGAGGGCCTGGGCCAGGAGATGGGTCGTAACAAGGGTGTGCGGGTGGCCGGGGCCGAGGAGATCGCTCTGTGCCTTGGCGATCTTTTCGATCCACTCGACAAGGCCGGGGCCGTGAAAGGACCGTTCGCGAAGCAGAGCGATGAAGGCCGAGATACGAAACGCGAGACGCTGATCCGGGATGGCCTCGGCGAGTGGCCGTAGCTCTTCCAGACGGTCGATACGGCAAGCGGCCAGCGCCCAGCGGGCGGCGCTGGCGATGGTGTCGGGGTGGTGGGGACCCTGCACAAACCGTCTGACTCGGAAAGCGGTCGCACCGTACCGGCGGGCCCGCGCGGTGTCGCCGAGCCGCCAGGAAGCTTGCGAGAGCAGATCGACGGCCCTCAACCGCAGATCCCACGGAACGTCCCGCGTACGCTTCCAGTCCGACCGAAGTGCCAGCAAACGGTCCCGAGCCTCGGCGGCGCGGCCTTGCTCCACGAGAAAGTCGCAGGCGGCGAGCAGTGCGTAGCGGCCCGGGGAAGTGGTCAGAAATTTTGGGTCGATGGACTGAAGGGCGTCCACGCTCGCCTCCCAGCACGGCCAGTCCTCCCAACGGGCAACGCCTCTGCTGGCGGGCACCGTGCCGAGCAGCATCGACTCGGCCACGCGCATGGCCCGTTCGAACTCGGCCGACGACATGGCGTGGCGCACCAACTGGCAAGTGAGCCAGACGACGTGAACTTCACCTTTGACGACCCGGACGAACTCGCGCTGTTCCAGATCCCTGAGCATCGCATCAAAGCGGTAGAGCGGCACACGCCGTTCGGACGGCAGTTCGTTGAGGGCGGAACGCCACCTGCGTCGATGTGGCTGGGTGTTGAGGAGCGAGATAGGGAAAGACACGCCGTCCATCAGGGCAAGTGCGCCCAGAACGTCACCGTGCGAGAGCAGATCGTCCGGTGGCAGGGCGTCCATGGCCCTGCGCATCTCGGTCACCAGCGAGGAGTGATAGTCGTCAGGCTTGCCGGCTCCGAACATGACAGGGGCGTGGTTCTTCACCTGATGGAGGAGGACCTCGGCCGTGACACCTGGTACGTACCAGTGGAGCAGGCATGTGAGCGCCAGGGGGAGATCACCCAGGTGCTCGGCCAACCGGTCGGCCTCTCCTCTGGACAGCCCCGTCAGATTGGAGGTGAGGAACCGGACCGACTCCTCGCGGGCGAAGGGCCCGACCGTCACCACCTTCGCCAGATGCCGCCAGCTGTCGGCTGCGGCACGGGAGACGACGACGAGTTGAGCACCGCTGTTCAGCAGGCTGTCGGGAAGGGACTCGGGGCCAGGAACGTCGTCGAGGAGCAGCAGCACCGGTGGGCGCAGATGGGGGACGAACTCGCTGGATACCGCATCGAGTTGCTGTAAGAGCTCACCAGTGACCGGCAGGACTTCCCCGAAGTGGTCGGCGCACTGGCGGGACACCTCTCGCATGACGAGGTGTGACTTGCCGACGGCGTTGGGGCCGTTCACAACCACGATGCGGTAGCGGTTCAGGCCCCGGACGACTTCGTCCGAGAGATACGGGCGGCTGACCGGAACGATTTGACCCGTCGGTCTCCACGACGACTTGCCGGCCTCGCCCTCTGGATGAGTCACTCAACTTGCCTCTCGTGCGTTCGGCTGCCGCCGGGGGTCAACTGGGTCATGCCGCTTCGGTCTCCGGTCGTCCCGATGAACGGCCCGGTCCCGGGTGGGGTTACGTCATCGCACGTCCGCGTGCCAACGCTCGTCGGTACTCAGGTGATCGAGGCCGACCCACTCCTGTGCCAGCCGCTCACCGCGCACCATGAGGTCGACAGCCTGGTCACGGTGTCGGGGGTCGAGCCAGGAGGCCAGCTCCTGAGCTTTCGCCGCCGATACCTTTGCCTCCTTGGGCGGGCAGCGGCCCGGTTCGCCCAACCGGAACAGCGCGTCGTACAACTCGACGGCGGGGCGGATCGGCGGCAGGTGAGAGTCACGTTTACCGGCATTGACTGGAATCCTCAAGCCGCTGACGTCGAGGTCCCCGAAGTAGACGATGTCGGATATCTCGTCTTCCGGGGTGATGCTGCCGATGGATTTCTGGAAGGTGCCGCCGATACCCCAGGCAACATGCCCGATCCGATGGTCGATGCGCTGAAGCATATGGGAGATCGACCAGTAGGTGGTGGAGTTCTCGACGACCAGAAGCCTGCGCCCCTCGCCGGGACTGTGGTAGCCGCTGTCCTCCTCCAATGGAACCGAATCGTATTCCTTGGTGAGCAACGGTGGATCCACATCGAAGGCGTTGATTATCTTTAGCAGCGTCGAACGGTCCGAGAAAAGGGGTTTCGCGTTCAATCCGTCGAAGACCTTCTCCGCCGGATGCTTTGGCTGCTGGAAATGGCGATCGCTTCCGAAGATCTTCAGGGCCCGCTCACGCAGCGGGACAGGTGTGCCCTTGTCTCCTCTGAGCAGCCAGGTGTTCAGTGCCGTATACGCCCTGCGGATGTGGTCAGTGGTGTGGGGCAAAGCCCAATAACCCTCGACACATGCGAGTTCTTCACACAAGGGAGGCATCGGCAGAATGGGCCTCACGGCGGAGGCGATGGGTGCCAGCGTGATGCTCATCGGCAGCGGTACCCGCTCACCATCCGTTCTGGGTGAGCGCTTCATATGGCCGGCCCCGGCCAATTGCCGCAAGTACTCCGAGAGTACACGGTTCGGAAGTTCCTTCTCCTTTCCGGGCGGCGGTGCCATACGGCGAAACGCCTCCTTCACATCCGCGATCGGTATGGTTTTCTTGGTAGTTCTCTTCCACTTGCGGTCGAGAGCCTGGTTGTGGAGCAGAGAGAGGAGTTCAAAGGCCTCCTCGCTCGGAGTCGCACCGGGCGCCTGAAGGTCATTCGCTGTCATCTGCACCGTCGTCTTTGGCGTAATAACGGGTCGCCGAGATCTGGGGACCACCGGTTTCTGGCAGCGATTCGTCCAGGTAGCGCCCGAAGACCTCCCCCACGGACAGGTACTTGCGTCGGGCGCGGAGGTCGGCGTCATTGCGCAGCCTGACCACCAGGGGAAACGTGTCCAGCGCCGTGGTGTCGAACAGACCTGTGGTGTACACGAGCTGGACGCCCAGCGCCCGGGCCACGGACTGCTGAAGCCGCAGCAGGTAGGTGGCCGAGGCACGGCCGATCGGGTTGTCGAGGAAGAGCACGCCGGAGTGCTGATTGCCCACACGGCCGCGATCATTGGCGCGCAGTGCCGCCATGGTGCAGTACAGAATGATCGCGGTGGTGAGGATCTGGCCGCCGGAGAACACCGCCCGGATGTCGGACACGGGAACCCGCTGGGTGCGCAGTACGGCGTCGGGCTTGAGGATCGTCACCTTGAATCCGCTCGGCGCTCCGGCCGCCGCCACCCCTCGAAGGATCAGGGAGATGCCGTCCCGTTTGGGCTCCCGGCCCGCCGCGACGGCTTCCATGGTGCTCTTTGCCATGTCGTCCACGATCTGGCCCATGCGGTCCAGCAGAGCCTCTTCGCCGATCTCCTTGAATCGGATCCTGAGGAACCTCTGGCCGGACCAGTCACCGAGTCCCTTCGGCAGCCGCGAAAGCCGCTCGGCCCGCCGCAGTGTGTCCAGTGCATCGGCGACCTGCTGGGCCAACTGCTGGACGATCGCCTTTCGATGGCGGTCGATCGTGTCCAGGTCATCAGTGAGCGACCGGACGCGTCCGCGCATGGCACCGGCCCACTCAGTGGCGCGCTTGGGCAGATCGGACCGCTCGCTTTCGAGAATGATCTGTCGGCTCTTCGTTTCCAGCGGCAGGAACGCTTCCCGGCCCGCATGCCGGACCAGCCGGTCGGAGTACCGGCGTTCGTCGTCCTCCGCCGCTGCCTTCCGTTTACGGGCGTCCTCGTGCTCCGCACGGGCCGCCTGATGCTCCGCCCTGGCGGCGGACAGATCGCCCTCGAACGGTTCGGGATCAACCAGTTCGGCGGGCTCGAATGCGGAAAACTCCTCCCACCCCAGCATGAGTTGTTCAAACCCCTGGTGTGAAACCTGTGCGTCTGCCAAGGACTCCTTCAATCGCCTGCCGTGCCCGTCCAGGTCCTGCACCACACGCCAGGCTTCTTCGCGCGCCTGCTTCGCTTCTTCCACGAGCCGTAGACCGTGGCCGAGATGACGTGGCTTCTCGAACGGCGTCAGGTCGGCCACGGCAACGGGAGCGGCGAACTTCTCGAACTCCTCCTTCCGGCCGGCCGCCCGTGCGCTCAATTCGGCAGCCCGGCTCCGCAGCTCCGGTGCCGCCTGCTCGGCGAGCCTGCGTGCCAGCTCGCGGGAGGCGGTGTCAGAGCCTTCCGGCCCGTCCAGCAGTTGTCGAGCCAGCTCGACCACAGCGTCCGGATGCTCCGCGAGTTCGGTAGCGATCTGGGTGGCGCCGCCCTCGGCCTGTTGCAGATCGGCGAGCAGCTTGTCCCCGACCGACGCCCGCAGGTATGCCTCGGCCGCGTTCGCATAGCCGCGTCGCAGCACCTCCAGCGGTACGCCCGGCTGTTCCGGTGCCACCGGTTCCGCATCCGCGGGCAGACCGGCCAGTTCCTCTCCGAGCCGGCTGGCGGAGGCTCGTAGCCCGTCCGTCTCACGCAGCAGACCGCCCGCCTGTTCGCGACCGTGCCCGGCTTTCTCCGCAGCGTGATGGGCCCTCTCCTGCTCACGTTCGCCGGCTTCCCGGTGCAGGACTGCGGTGGCCTCCCATCCGGGGACCCTCGACTCCCGATCGGCGAGCCCGCGGAGACGGTGGACACGTTCGTCGAGTCCCCGCTGGGCGGCTCGTACCGGTTCGGCCTCCTCCAGGACGGCCGTACGGCTCTCCCTCAGCGCCTCACGTACCGCGCGCCGCTCCTCGGCTTCGCGTTCGCCGTCTTCGACCAGTTGCCGCTGGGTCTCCAGCCGTTCCCGGAGTTCGGCCAGGCGGCCTGGAGGGAATTCCCTGCGCCACTCCTGGAGCCGCGCCGCCAGCGTGGCAGCGGAACTCCGCCGTTCGGTGAGTTCCGTCAGGCGTTCCCCGCGCCGGTGGTGGCGCTGTCTGACCAGTCGGCGTTCCGCGTCGGCGGCCCGCTCGTCGTACAGCGCCGGGTGCGGTGGGACGACGAAGTCGACACCGCTGACGGTGGGGTGCTCCTGGGCCACGGCTTTGGTGGTGCCCACCGCCAGGAAGCCGCTCGGGTGCGGTTCCCGGCTGCTGATCAGTTCGCGCGCCGCGTCGAGCTGCGCCGGATTGTTGAGCAGGACACCGCCGACGAGCTGCGGTACCCGCTCGACGAGAGCACGGCGGCGGTCCATGTCCGGGATGGCCGCAAGGTACTCCCAGCCGGTCCAAGCGGTGATTCCGCCCTCCGCGAGGATCTCCTTGACCTGCACCGCCTCTGGAGAGGCGGGCAGCAGCTCGGTGCTCTCCAGGGCGATGCGGGCGCGCTCGTCCTGTGCCTCGGCCACCCGCAGATCCGTGATCTCCGCGACCGCCTTGTCGTGCACCTCGGTCAGCCCGGCCCGAAGCGCCTCCGCAGCGGTTTCCAGGTCTCCGGGCCCGTGCCCGAGCAGGTCCACGAAGGCGGGATCGGCGCTCAGCGCGTCCTTGCGGGCGGCCGCCGCTCCGCAGTCCTGCTCGGCGGTATCGAGCACCCGGTGCAGTACGGCCACACTCGCTTCCGATTCCCGGACGGCTTGCGCGGCACGCTGCTGCTCGTCTTCGAGCCGCTTGGCCTCGGCCTCCAGCACGGCGAGCCGGCTCGCGTTCTCCTCGGCAGCGGTGGTCGCCTCCTTCAGCGCAGTCCCCGCAGAGGTGTCCGGTGGGAGCAGTCCGTTCCGGACTGCGATCGCAACCGCGTCACGTACCTCGCGCACGTGCTGCTCGGCCGTCTCGGCCTCCTTCAGCCAGCCGATCGAGCGGGCCAGGGCTTCGTTGTGCTCCGTCTGGTGGTCTTCGGCCCGAGCGGCGACTTCTCCGGCTTTCGCCTCGGTCTGCGCTGCCTTGTCGAGCAGGTCCTTTACGGCGTCGCGGAGTGCGCCCACGAGCCGGGCCGCCGCCTGATCCCGGGCTGCCAGTGCGGGCCGAGCGGCTTCCTCTGCGGCCTCCACCACTGCGCGGAGGCTGCCCAGCCGCTGCTCCGCCGTGAGCTGCCGCAGGATCGCGGGGGTGATCTTCCAGGCTGCCGCCGCAGCCTCAGCCCGCTGGGCGTCGGTCTCGGCGCGCCGGTACTCCGAGGCCGCTTCCTCCCAGCGGAGCTGCGCCACCAGACGCTCCAACTCGACCGTGACCGCAGACAGCCGGGTGTGTTCGGCGTGCCGTTTGGCGCGCTCGACCGCGAGTTGCCCGGTCTCCTCCTGGATCTGGAGGACGGAGGCGGCCTCGGCCTCGGCGCGGGCACGCAGACGGCGTAGCAGAATGGCCATGCTCCGGGCAGCGGCCGTCCTCCGGCTGCGGGCCTGGTCGGCGCTCCCGTGTGCCGCAGCGAGCGGCTCAAGGATGTCCAGCGCACCCTGAACGAAGTCCTGTTCGAGGAGCAGTTCGGTACGACGGCTGAGCCGCTCTGCGTAAGTGTCCACCAGGTCCGCGAGCTCCTTGGCAGGGCCGGCCGGCAGGACAGCGCTGAGCAGGAAGTTCACAAAGGCCATGTCACTGGTGAAGGAGAACGCCTCGGCCGCCTCGCCCTCGTCGGCGTTCATGCTGCGCTGGTACCGGAACAGCTCCGGGTCGAGGCTCAGTTCGACAAGGCGCTCGGTCCATGCGCCCTGCCGCGCGAAATCGAAGTATTCCAGGGCGGGATCGGCGGCGTTGGCCTTCGCCAGCTCGGTCAGGTACGCGGCCTGCCTGAGGTAGTGATTGCTGGTGGAGAAGGGGAGGTTCTCCAGGCCCAGGGCGGCGGTGGGACGGAAGTGATACCAGTGTTCGATCAGATTCCGGGGATCGGTGGACTCCCGCTGGTCCTTCCACTCCGACACCTTGCCGGTGATCAGTCTTCGGCCGCTGCGGGCGTGCGTCCATTCCAGGACCACATGCGCTGTGTCCTTGGGGAGGACGAAGCGCTCCAGAACACCGCCGCCGGTCGCACCGACGACCTGTCTCCGTCCCGGCAGGACCACCGAGAAGATCAACTTGATGAGCACGGATTTGCCGCCGCCGTTCTCCAGGAAGAGGACAGTCGCAGGCGAAGGACGCCGTGCCGGTGCTCCCGCGCCGAACTGGGGCATCTCGCCGCCGGAGACGGGCCGGCCAACCGCGCTGAAGTCGAGAAGGACGTTCTGGTACCGAGCCCCCGCCGGACCGACGGACTGCAGCAGTACCCGGGACAGCTCATACATCGGTGCCGGCTTTCGGTACGTCGTTGGGCTCGGAAGCCCGTGCACCGGGAAGGCCGACCCGCAGCGTCCCCGCAGGGTCGGTGATCGGAGGGACGACGCCGAGACTCAACAGTTCCCTGAAAGCGGTAGTGGAGGCGAGTTCACGGACCTGCACCTGATATCGGGGCGTGGTGCGGTAGACCGCCTCCTCGGCGTCGACGTCCTCAACCATCGTCAGGAGACCCTGGTCCATGAGGAAGCGCAGCGCACGAGACGTCATCGCTCTGGTCGAATTGGAGGCAGCGCGCTTGTCCTTGGTCTCGGAGGTCTCCGGCCGACGGGCGTAGGCGCGCCAGGCCCGCTCCAGCTCCGGTGTGCCGGAGGGGGCATCCTCGGCGCTCTCGTTCTGCGCCGCCCGACGCTGAAGTTTGCGGCAGATCTCCCGTACGGTCTCGTCCACCAGGCCCGTCTTCACGCGGCCGATGTAGCCGTCGTCCGCCAGGTCGGCAGGGCGGGGAAAGGCCAGAGCGGCCACCGCAAGATGGATGATTCCGTGCATCACCTTCTCGCCGTCGCCGCGATGCCGTGACGTACGCGCATAGTCCTCGATCTTTGTCTCGAAGGCCGATCCCTCCAGGGCCGTCAGCACCGCACCGGTCGCCGCGCTGACCTTGACCATGTGGAGGCCCAGGCTGAACGCGATCCGGTCGGTCAGGAACTGGAAGCCGTCATCCTCGCGATAGCGGCGGACGAGGCCCTCGTACTCGTGGTCCTGAGAAGGGTGCAGGCGCGGGCGCATGCCGAAGGCCACAAGCTGAGCAGCGCCCTCCGCGTCGGAGACGGTGAAGGTGTCGCTCATTCGGCAGCTTCCTCGGGAGAGCGGCCGGCCCGGCCGTCGTCGGTGTCGTCGGGGGGCGAGGTGATGGGTACGGAGTGGAGCAGCAGATCGTCGCCGCCGAAACGGGCGAGGTCGAGCAGGTCTCCGTTACGCACCCCGATGAGGACATGCGAGTCACCGTGCTCGATACGTTCGCCCACCACCGGGCTGAACGCGTTGACCGCACGGTGCAGGAGCAGTGCGGCCGTGCTGGGCGCCGTCAGTCCCGCTTCGGCCAGCAGAGCGCTCATCGGCCGTGGCGCATCGCGCAGATCGAGCAGCGCATCAGTGACCGCCCAGTCCTCCACGGTGAACGGGGGTCGTTCCTCCGCTTCCGTCAGGACCGGTTCCGGGATCTCCTCGCCCAGCCGCTCACGTTCGGATGCCGGTTTGAGCAGCCGGGCGATCAGGGACGGCAGGCCGAGCAGAGCGGGGGGTTCGGGTACGACGGCGGCGCGGAAGAAGCCAGCGCCGACGGACAACGCGTCACGGACGGGGAGTCCCAGAACCGGCGTAAGCACCTGTCCGTGCAGATCGAGTACGGCACGTCGGGGCAGTTCGGCGAACTGTTGCCGGTCCTGTTCCTCACGGAAGAGGGAACGGGCCGTGAGCAGCCTCTTCTGCAACTGCATATGGCGGCGGATGCAGTCACGGACGATGCTGACCAGCTCCGCGGCCCGTTGCTTCTGAATCGGTTCGTCGGACTTGTCCCGCGCCTCGCTGATGTTCCTCAGGATGCGGTGCTCGAAGTCGTACCGCTCCTCGATGTGCACCAGTGCGTCCGCAAGGAGCTTCGGTACCTCGTGCTCCCAGTCCACCGCGCGGACGTCTCGCGTCGTGGCATCCAGCAGTTGGCGCAGCATCTCCCCGTACTGAACCGTTCGGTAACGGGCCTGCTCGGCCGCAAGTTTGGCCTCGGCGAGTCTGCCGCGCTTGATCAGGCTGCCGAGTTTCACCTCTGCGGCGATCTGTGCCGACTCCACGTCCGTGTCCAGCGCGCCGACCAGGACGTTGATCGCCTCGTCCGTGGCACGAAGATAGATCTTTCCTTCCGGGCCCGCCCGCTCGACCAGCAAATTGAACTCGAACGAGTAACGCCGGTAGATGCCGTGCTCGTCGACCGACCCATAGGTCTCGCTGAAACTCCGGTCCACCGTGCCGACGTTGATCAGCCGCTGCAGTACGTGCCGGGCCACCTTCCGGTGTTCCTCGGCCGAACGGTCCGGCGCTTGCAGTACGACGAACCGCTCGACCTGGTCAAGAACCTTGTCCTGGCTCGCACCGGAGTCGAAGTCCATCGAGATGGTGACCTGGTCGATGGTGTGCAGGGCGATCTCGGCCAGTTGATAGACCTCCGCCTTCACCCAGCGCAAACTGCCCTTGTTCTCATCCAAAGCCTGCAGAGGGGCTGTGCAGGCGAGTGCCTTTGCCCGGCGCGCCAGTCCCTCATCGGGAAGGTTGGCGGGAGTGGCTTCTCGACTGTCGTACACGGGACGTAACGCTAGTCACCTCGTCGGGCCAGTGGTACGGAACGGGCCAATTGCACCTGAGCGGCGAAGTACGCGCTCGGTGACGCTGCATCGCGACGGCACCACGGCGATGACCGTGGCCGCCAGGAGCGGCGCCCAGCGCCGTGCGACTGGGACTGGGACCGGGATGGAACAACTCGGCTGGTGGAACGACTCAAGGAGTTGGAAGCGCCGGAGGATGACGGCTGAATAGCGATTGACGACTTGCGTCGACAGCCATCGGGGCAGGGGGCAGGGCATCGCCGCAAGGCTGTCGTGTGACTGGTAAGGCTCAGTTCGAACATCCGGCTGGCTGAGGGCTGGGGCGCGGATGCCGGGTCGGTACAACGTCCCGGGCGGTTCACCGGAAGAGGTGTCGATATGGCGCTTGTGCCGGAATTCCTGGCAGTGAGCACCACCGGGTCGCCAGCCATGTGAATCCACAGATCGGCTCCGGTGATCCCCGCGCATGCGGGGCTGGTCCCATCGCCGTGCAGGCCGCGTGGTGCAGCACCGTGTGATCCCCGCGCGTACGGGGCTGGTCTCTTGATGACGCTGGACGCCGACCTGCCGTGGATGTGATCCCGGCGTACGCGGAATTCGCGCCCCGTCAGCCGTCGGATTCGTCAGGTGCGGGCGCGTATCCGCCCATCCGCGGTGGGGAATCTTCGCGAGAGCAACACATGGAATACGCACCGCCTCCCGCAGGCGCCGTTACGTTGAAGGCCGCTCGATCCTGAGTGCGAACTTGATCCGGTCGCCGGAGTCCCTGGTGGCGCAGTCAGCACAGAAAAGATCGCGGATGGACTACTGCTCCTCGTGCCGTCGGACGCTCAACGGGGCTCTCGTGTGCCCCGGGTGTGGCGCGTACGCTCCGGATATCGCGCCGCCCGGGCATCAGGGCCAGGACTCGGCGCCGGCGGCCGTGACGACTTCGGAGGCGTGGCGCGGGCGGGGCTTCCCGGTCGCGGCGGACTACTTCGGTCCCACGTCGCGGCTCGGTGCCGAGTCGGCGGCCCACTCCGAGATACCCGAATACACGGCCGCAGGCGCGGGCGCTGGCGCGGCGGACGATTGGGACGACGAGCCGGCCGACAGCTCCGAGTATGCGGCCTCAGCCGCCTCAGCAGTCCCGGTCGCTTCATCCGCCTCCGCCGTCCCCGCCACCGAGGGCCGTGCGGCCCGGCGGCGGGAGCTGGCCCGTTGGAAGAAGCAGCGGCGACGGGCCGTGGTCGCGTCGACGGTCGCGCTCGTCGGAGGCGGGCTGACGCTCGCCATACTGCCGTCCCGGCCCTCCACCGGCCATGACGCGCAGGCGGCCGCGGCGCCCGAGCCCCATGCCGCGGCCACGACCCTGGGTGACGCCACCGAAACCGACTCGTCGACCGTACGGCAGCGCACCGGCGATCCGCAGGGCTCTGCCACGCCGACTCAGCAGCCCGCGATCAGCAGCCCGCCGCGGAACGCCACCACCGTAGTGACCACCACGGCTACGAAGGCCCTCCGGCTGACCAGCGTCGCCGCCCGCCCCACGGCGACAACGAGCCCGCAGGCGCGGACCGTACCCGCGACGAGCGTGACGAACGACGAGACGCCCGCCACCGCCGATCCCACGCCGCCCCCGGAGCAGACGACCACACCCCCGCCGTCGACCCCGCCCACCGACGACTCCACCCCGGAAACCCCGCCCTCCAGCTCCCCCGCCGGCCACGGAAAAACCGGACGACAAGCTCTGCCTGCTCGTCATCTGCCTCGGCTGATCAGCCGAACCGCTGACATGTTCGTACGACGAGCAGCAGAGCATGCGATCGTGCCGTATGCGCCAACCGCCGCCGTCACCTACGAACGTTGCCTGGTCGGACGGCGTTCGAGGTGGGCCACGACTCCGGTGTAGAAGCGCTCCACGGCATCGTCGACGCTTCGGATGAAACCCGAGTCGGCGTTGCCACGTGTGCTGCCCATGCTTCTGAGGAGCGACAGCCGGAATCCGGTGATCGTCGCGCCGTCGCGCGGGAGGATGTCAGCCGGTTCGGGACGGAGGCGTTCCAGCGTGCCGCGCGGGCCGGCACCAGCGGTTTCCACCAGCGTCTCGACGTGCAAGTCGGCCGGGGATTCGGCGAGTTGGCGGATCAGGCGCTTGGCCCAGGAGAGGGGGTAACCCTGCTCAGGCGCCGGGACGTCCATCGAGGTCCGCAGCTTGCCGGTGCGCAGATCGGCGGCGACGGACAGGGTGCCGGGCGTACCGTCGATCCGGAGTTCGGCGTGCAGCCGCCCGTCCTCGCAGAGACGGTCGGCGAGGGCGACGCGGCGCGTCTGCGGGTCGGTGCCGCGCTTGGCGCGCTGTACGGGCAGGACCTTCTGGCCCAGCTCACCGCCGAGCCGCAGGCAGACCTGTCGTACGAGTCGTTCCCAGCTCTCGACCACCTGCACGGCACGGGGGTCGCCCTGGCAGAGCGTCTCCTCGTCGATTCCCTTGCGTACGGGCACCCAGGCGGGCCCCATGTTCTGGAAACCGTGGCAGCCGGAATTCTCGTGCTGGAGGTAGTGCAGAAGCTCCAGGAGCAGCCACGCGTGAGCGGCGTTGCCGACGCCCTCGTGCCGGATCAGCATCTGTGCCTGGTGTGCGACCTCCGCCCAGGACAGGTGCCACAGCCCCACCTTGTGCTTGCGCCGGCCGTCGGTCTTGACGTCCACCGGGTGCCTGCCGTCCGGCGCCACATCGTTGGACAGGGTGATCACGGCCTCGTAACCGCGCCGGGCCGCGATGTCCATGTAGTCCTGCACTTGCGCGGCCTTGAGCGCGTTGCCGTTCGTCTTCGTCTCGACCAGGGCCGTCCACAGCTTCCCGGCGCGCTCGACACGGATGACGCCGTCGGGGCGCTTGGGCGTGTCCCCGTGCGGCAGCGAGACCTCGGTGAAGGTCTCCGTACGGCCGGCCGGCGCGCCGAACCCCGCGGTGAGCCTGCGACCGAACTCCGGCACCTGCGCCATCACCGAGAGCAGTACGGAGGTCGCGCGCGTCTCCCGCTCCCGATCGCTCTTGAGGGACGGCACGGGGAAGAGCCGGGCCTGCTGCCACGCGTCGTTCTCGGCGAGGGACTTCCCGGTGGACTTGGGGAGTACGACCTTCTTCTTGGCGGTACGGGGACGCCTCGGCGGGGGCACGGCGAGCCCTGCTGTTGGTACGGGCTGGGGTGCGGCCGGTGGTACGGGCTGTGCCGGGAGCGATACGGGGAGCGCGGTCACGGGCTCCTCCGTAACAGGAGCACGAGCCGGAGCAGGAGCAGGAGCAGGAACCGGCGTAGCGGAAACTGCGGCCGAGGGCACGGACTCGGACTCAGCCGCGTCGGCCTCGGCCGCGTCGGACTCGCGCGCGTCGTCCACGTCATCCGCATCGTCCACATCGATGCCGAAATCCGTCGCCAGTCCCGCCAGGCCGCTCTCGTACCCCTGCCCCACGGCCCGGAACTTCCATGTCTCGCCCCGCCGGTACAACTCACCGAAGATAAAGGCGCTCTCCGTCCCGGCATCGTCGATGGAGAAGGTGAGAAGGGGTTCGCCGGTGCGGTCGGCGAGCGTGACGCGCAGCTCGTCCAGATCTCCGAACCGCGCGCCGCCGTATCTGCTGGCCGCCAGAACGACCCGTTCCACATCCGCCGGCATGGCGCTCAGATCCAGGGTGATCCGGTCCTCGCTGCCGTCGGCCGTGGGCGTCTTGCCCAGTAACTGCAACACTGCCGTCGGCCGACGCGGGGTTGTTGTAGAAGAAGAAGTCCGCGTCACCACGCACCTTCCCGTTCCCGCCCACCAGCAGCAGGGACACATCCGCGTCCCCGTCCCCCGTCGCGCTGCGCCAGGCCAGACTCAGAACGACGGAAGCGGTGTCCTCGCTCAGGGTGTCCAGTCCGACATTGGCGCCCTTGACCATCTCCAGCATGCGGCCCCCCAGCCACGCGACGGCGCCCGGGCCGCGCTGCGCTGGTCCGACCGGTCTCGCGATGTCATTCAATGTGATCCGTACCGCACTCTCCGTGTGCGAGGTTGAACCTTAGCGTGTGATGCACACGGCCAGCGCGCCGATGCGGAGATCAAGTGCAGCTTTCCGGGATATTCCGTGAGTGAGAGGTGTTCGGTACGGGCTCTCGTGTATGTACGCACCGACTCCCGCGCGGCCCTCAGGCCTGGCCCGTTGTCGTTGTCGCGTGTGGGGTGGTTGTGCTCCAGCTTGCGAGGAGGCGGAGGGCCTCGTCGGAGGGGGAGCCTGGTTCGGCGTGGTAGACGACCAGGATCTGTTCGTCGTCGTCGGGGAGGGACATGCCCTCGAACGAGAGGGTCAGCGGGCCGACGAGCGGGTGGCGGAGCCGCTTCACGCCGTGGCTCTTCTCCTTCACGTCGTGGGTGGCCCAGAGGCGGCGGAATTCGTCGCTCTTCACCGACAGTTCGCCGATGAGCGCGGACAGTTCCGGGTCGTCCGGGTGGCAGCCCGCGTACAGGCGTAGCGAGCTGACCAGGTCGGATGCCTTGGAGTCCCAGTCGACGAAGAGGTCGCGGTAGGCGGGCGAGAGGAAGACCAGGCGCGCCCAGTTCCGCTCGCGGAGCGGCAGCTCGCCCCAGTCGCCGAAGACCGCCGCGGCCATCCGGTTCCAGGCGAGGACCTCGGAGCGGCGGCCGCTGACGTAGGCGGGGACGCCCTCCATCACTTCCAGGAGCTGACGCAGGCCCGGCCGTACGTGCTGCGGGCGGGTGGCGGTCTGGCGCTTCTTGTGGTGCTTGGGGCTGGCGAGATGGTTGAGGTGGGCGCGTTCCGCGGCGGTGAGCCGGAGGGCGCGCGCGATCGCGTCGAGTACCTCCGCCGACACATTGCGCCCATTGCCCTGCTCAAGGCGGGTGTAGTACGCGACGGACACCCCTGCGAGCTGTGCCAGCTCCTCGCGCCGGAGGCCCGGTACGCGCCGGTGCCTGCCGAAGTCGGGCAGGCCCACGTCCTCGGGCTTGAGCCTGGCCCGCCTCGTACGCAGGAACTCGACCAGCTCGGCCCGGCGGTCGAGGGGCTCGGCGGTACCGACGGGGGCCGCGACCTCCGCCGCACCTGCCGGGACCCCAGCCGCACGCGCCGTACCTGCCGGGACCCCCGCCGTACCCGCCGTACCTGCCCGGACCCCCGGCGCGCCTGCCGTACGTGCCCTACCCGTCGTATCGCTGAAGGCCGCAGCGGAAGCCGCGCCCGTGGCCGTACCGCCCGAAACGTCGGTGGCCGCGCCCGCAGCGCCGAATGCGTTCGCCCGATCGTCCATGCCATCCAGTATTGCTGGGTGCTCCTGGTCGTACGCCCGGAAGCCTGACCCCGCCAGTGGTACCCCCGCCAGTAGTACGACCACTGAACGTATGCAAACCGGTGGACTGGGTAATCCCCCGCGCCCGCACCACGCTGGTCGGCATGCCCGGACCAGTCGGTCCCGGGCGCGGAATGATCTTTCTAGGAGACCCCCCAGGCATGACCACCGTTGCCGCATACGCCGCTCCCGCCGCCAAGGCTCCGCTGGAGCGCACCACGATCGAACGCCGTCCGGTGGGTGAGTTCGATGTGCTGATCGACATCCACTTCGCCGGCATCTGCCACTCGGACATCCACCAGACCCGCGACGGCTGGGGCGAGGGCATATTCCCCATGGTTCCCGGCCACGAGATCACCGGCATCGTCGCCGAGGTCGGTTCCGGAGTCACCAGGTTCGCCGTCGGCGACCGCGTGGGCGTCGGCTGCATGGTCGACTCCTGCCGCGAGTGCGAGAACTGCCGCGCCGGCCTGGAGCAGTACTGCCTCCGGGGCAACGTCGGCACGTACAACGCCCTCGACAAGAACGGCGACCCCACCTACGGCGGCTACTCCGCCCAGGTCGTCGTCGACGAGAACTTCACCCTCCGCATCCCGGACGGCCTCTCGCTCGATGTCGCCGCGCCGCTGCTCTGCGCGGGCATCACGACCTACTCCCCGCTGCACCACTGGAACGCCGGCCCCGGCAAGAAGGTCGCGGTCGTCGGCATGGGCGGCCTCGGACACATGGGCGTCAAGATCGCTCACGCGCTGGGAGCCGAGGTGACCGTACTCAGTCAGTCGCTGCGCAAGAAGGACGACGGGCTACGCCTCGGCTCCGACCACTACTACGCGACCAGCGACCCGAAGACCTTCGAGGAACTGCGCGGCACCTTCGACATCATCCTCTCGACGGTCTCCGCGCCCATCGATCTCGACGCGTTCCTGTCCCTGCTCAGGACGGACGGCGCACTGCTGAACGTGGGCGCGCCGGAGGAGCCCGTCTCGCTCAACCTCTTCTCCCTGCTGGGCGGCCGCAAGACCCTGGCCGGCTCGGGCATCGGCGGAATCCGCGAAACCCAGGAAATGCTGGACTTCTGCGCCGAGCACGGCCTGGGCGCGGAGATCGAACTGATCGAGGCGAGCCAGATCAACGAGGCGTACGAGCGGGTGCTGGACAGCGATGTGCGGTACCGGTTCGTGATCGACGTCGCGACGATCTGAGCGGGCGCGGAGTGGGCGCTGTACGGGCGCGGAGCGGGCGCTGCACGAGTGTGGATTTCTCCGCTGCCGAGTGCCGTCGGGTCAGGGCAGCCCCCTTGGCCCGACGGCACTCGGCAGCCCCCTGCAAGGTTTTCGCAAGGGTGCGGCAGGCGTTCCGTCCCGGTCGGCGGAAAAGGCCTCTGACGGAGGAACAATCCGCAGAGAATCACGGGGGACACCATGTCTGCGCTTGGCTCATCGGATACGACCGGACAGCAACCATCCGCGAGATCACGTCAGTGGCTGACGCTCGCGGGACGCAAGAAAGTGCTGGCCATTGCCCATACCCTCACCTACGTGAAGCGGCTCCTCGACGTCCTGTCGCTGCTGGAGGCCGACTTCCGTGTGCAAGTGGTCTTCACTGTGCCGCCGCATGTCTTCGGCGACGAAGTACCCCGCTACCTGGCGCAGTTGGGAAGCCCCTTGCTGCCCTGGGAGGAAGCGAAACGTCTGAGGTTCGATCTGGCGCTGGCCGCGGGTCCGCAGGGTGTCGCGGATGTGAGCGCACCGCTCATCGCGCTGCCGCACGGAGCCAATTACGTGAAGCGCATCGTCGGAGCCGGGGAGGCCGAGGCCGGTGTGGCGGGGCTGCGCCGGAGGGACATCATGCCGGACGGAAAGACACTGCCCGCGGCACTCGTCGTACCGCATCGCGACGAGCTGCGCGAGCTGGCGCGGTCCTGCCCGGAGGCTCTGCCCGTCGCGCACGTGATCGGAGATCCGGCCCACGACCGGATCACGGCGAGCCTGCCGCTGCGCGACGCGTACCGCAGGGCGCTCGGGCTCACGGACGGGCGGGAACTGGTGGTATTCGCTTCGACCTGGGGGCCGGGCTCGTCCTTCGGGCGGATCGAGGCGCTGGTTCCGCGGTTGATCGGCGAACTGCCGGCCGACCGGTACCGGACGGCGGTCCTCGTCCACCCCAATGTGTGGTCGGGACACGGCCCCTGGCAGATTCGCGCGTGGCTGGCGGAGTGCAGCAGGCGGGGGATCGCGATCGTGCCTCCCGAGGCCGACTGGCGGAGCGTACTGATCGCCGCGCATCGGCTCCTCGGTGACCACGGATCGGTGACGCTGTACGGGACGCTCACCGGAGCCCCGATACTGCTGACCGGCTCGCCCGCGGAGGAAATCAATCCCATGTCTCCGGCCGCCGCGCTCGCCATGACGGCACCCACGCTCTCCCCTGCCCATCCGCTCGTGAGCCAGCTCGACTACGCGGCGGCCGAGTACCGCGAGGAGGAGTACGCCGCCATCGCCTCCCGTATCACTTCGGAACCGGGGGGCTTCAACCGACGGATGCGACGGCTGATGTACGAGGTGCTCGGGCTGGGGCAGCCCGCCCATGAGCCGCTGACCGTACCGCTGCCGATGCCTCCCCCGCTGAAGGCGTGGACCGCCGCGTCAGCGCGAGGGGCGGAGTCGGCGTGAACCGCTTCGCCGGTACCGGACTCCGGAGACACGGGGACGAAGGTTCCGGTGCGCGGACCCGGTAACTCGACGGTCCGCCGGGTCACTCCGAAGTGACACCCTCCTGCGAAGGACCGGCCGGAGGCCTCTCCAGGCTCTCCAGCCGGTCCCTCATCCGGTCCGCGTCGGCCGGGCTGGTGACCTCGTGCAGCGCCAGCGCCCGCGTATAGGCATCCACAGCCATGATCATGTCACCGTGTTCCCGGGCACTCTCACCGAGCATCTCCAGCGTCCTGGCCTGCCAGTGGAGCGACCCGGACCGGGTGAACACCGCCAGTGCCTCACCGAGTTGGGCCGCACCCGGCGCGTACTCGCCCGCGCACACCCGGGCACGGCCCAGGAACGCGAGCGCACGCGCGGTGTCGTGCGGGTCCTTCACCGCCGTGAGCGTGTCGCGGGCCCGGGTGAAGTACGCGACGGCTCGCTGCGGTTCGTCCACCGCGAGTGCGATCTCGCCCAGTACGACCTGTGACAGCGCCACACCCCTGAGATATCCGCAGCTCTCCCACGCGGCGATGGCCCTCGTCAGATGAGGAACGGCCGCGTCCAGCCGACCGGCGTTGCGGCAGCAGGCACCCAGGCCGTGCAGTGCCTGTCCTTCGTCCCGCACATCCCCCGCCGCCCGCGCCGCCCGAAGCGATTCCTCGTACCACACGATCGCGTCATCGATCCGGCCCGCGGCGTCCAGGCCGATGGCTCCGGAGTTGAGCATCTGGCGCTCCGCCGTACTGTTGCCGGCCCGCCGGGCAGCGGCGAGCCCGATCTCATGAGCCTCGATCCAGAGGTCGTAGTGGCGCCGGCGCAGGAACAGGGGCCAGGCGGCGTCGACGAGCTGCCAGGCGCAGTCGTCCCACCCGCTGTCCGAGGCGATGCGCACGAAGGCCATCAGATCCAGCCGGTGTCCGTCCAGCCACGCGAGTGCGCCCGCGTCGTCCGAGAAAGGAAGCGGCAGGTCCGATGGATAGAGATAGTCCCTCGGTAACGTGAACTGCGCCGGAGTGAGCCGTTCCTCCGCCGCGGTCACGGTCGCCAGGAACCAGTCGCACACCCGCCGCAGCGTCTCCGTCCGCGCGGATTCGCTCTCGTCCCGGGCGGCGCGGTCGCGCGCGTGGGCGCGTACGAGATCGTGGAAGCGGCAGACGTCAGGGCCGATGTCCTCGACGAGGTTGGCTTCGATCAGCTCGTCCAGCGGACCTTCCGCCGACCCGACGGACACCCCGCACGCCGCCGCCGCGGTCCGGACGTCGAACGTCCCCACCGGAAGCAGGCCGAGCCGCCGGTACAGGCGTGCGGCATCGGCTGTGAGCACGGTGTACGAAGCGTCCAGAGCGTTGCGCACCGCGGCTTCCCCTTCGATTTCGAGTACGGTCAGCGGTCCGGCGTCCCGCGCGAGCGCGTCCGCCAGTGTCCTGAGGGACTGGCGTGGGCGCGCTGCCAGGCGCGCGGACGCCAGGCACAGTGCCAGGGGCAGACCCGCGCAGAGAGCCACCACCTCGCGCGCCGCGCGGAGTTCGCCGGCGGTACGCCGGCTGCCCACCCCGTGCGCGAGCAGTTCCAGACTCGCGGCCGGGTCCAGCACTCCGAGCGGGCGGAACACCGCGCCGTCGACACCGAGTCCGGTCAGCCGCCGTCGGCTGGTCACCACGACCAGGCCGTCCGGACCGCCGGGCAGCAGTGGACGGACCTGGGCTGCGGTGAACGCGTTGTCCAGCATCACCGCCATCCGCAGGCCGGCGGTCACGGAGCGCCAGAGCGAGGCCTGCTCGGCCAGGTCCGCGGGGACCGATACGACGCCGAGCGCTCGCAGGAACTGCCCAAGGATTTCCGTGGGCGTGGCCGGGCCCGCGGCCTCCGCCGGTCCGGTGGCCGACACCGTACCGGCGGGCTCCGTCCCGAGGTTCACATGCCCCCGGAGATCGGCGTACATCTGCCCGTCGGGAAACTCTTCGCCCACCGAGTGCAGCCACTTGGACACCAGCGTCGTCTTGCCCACCCCTGCCGGACCGCTGACCACCACAAGCAGTTGCGAGGATCCCGGCTTCTGTACGAGGAGCCGGTCCAGGCCCCCCAACTCGCTCTCCCTCCCGGCGAAGTGGCCGGGTACGGACCGGAGCTGCCGGGGTACCGACGGACGGAACGCCGGAGACGGGGAGGCGGGGACGGGCGCGGCATGAATGTGTATGCCGCCCTGTACATCGCGTGCCTGCACCGTCGGGCCGTACAACTGGGCAGCGCCGTCAATGGTGTTCCCGTGGCCGCCGCTCGTGCCGGTCACCGCCCGGGGCTGGACCGCCGGCCGCGGCGAGCTCCTGGCCAACCGGACGAGTCCCGCCATCAGGGGCGGTCTCGTACGGGCCGCCTCGGTCAGCGCGTCGGCGAGCAGTCTGCGGAACAGGGAATCGCCCGGCGCCGCGGCTGCCCGCCGCCACACCTCGGACTCAACGCTCCCCGCAGAGGTTTCCGCGCCAATCAGCGCTGAAAGCTCCTGCCGGACACGCCGGCCGTCGCCGTCCGGCTCCTGGGTGAAAGCGCGCGCGAGCACGTTCATCACCTCGGCGGCCGTAACCGGATCCATGGGCCCCCCGCTGGTCAACCACCGTATGCGCGAACGCTGTTGTCGCCGCCCCTCGATTCCTCTGATTCCTCGTCTCTATTTCACTACCCAGTCCATAGTCAGAAGAAGACATCAGTCGATCACGCAAGAGAACAGATCAGCCAGTTTCACCCATGGCCGACTGGCGGCCCTCCTGGGAGCGTGACATCCTCATCAAAAATATGAAGGACCAGCAGCGGGAGGGCGCTGGTGGACTTCCAGATTCTGGGTCCGGTCGAAATCAGCAATGACGGGCACCCGCTGAACTTGGGGTCCGACAAATTGCGCTGTTTGATCGCAGCGCTCGCGCTCCACGCAGGACGCCCCATTGCCCTGGATACGCTCGTCGATTACCTATGGGACGACGATCCTCCGCCCAAGGCGCGTCAGAACACGCACACATACGTCTCGCGTGCCCGTCGGCATCTGCGCCGCGCCGGGGAGGCCCCCGACGCACCCTGGATCAGCCACCGGGCCCATACGTACACCCTGGACGCCGATCCGGACTCGATCGACTGGCACCGCTGCCGGCGCCTCTACGCGGAGGCGCGCGCCGCGTCCCACGTCGGCGACGACGAAACGGCCCTGGCCCGGCTCGCCCGGGCGGAAGGCCTGTGGAAGGGCGAGGCACTCGCCGGGCTGCCCGGCACCTGGGCGGAGAGAGAGCGCAGAACGCTGTCGGAGAAGCGCCTCGAAGCCACCGTCTCCGGCATCGCCGCGTCGTTGCGGCTCGGCCGCTTCACCGAGCTGATCAGCGAGTTGTCGGCACTCGTCGACCAGCATCCGGCCGACGAAGGCCTCATCGGACATCTCATGGTCGCGTGCTACGGCAGTGGCAGGTACGCCGACGCGCTGCGGGTCCACCAGCAGGCGCGTCAGTCACTGCGGGCGGAATTCGGCTCGAACCCGGGCGCCGACCTGGATCGTATCCACCGCGGCATTCTCGACCGCGTTCCGGTGGACGATCTGATTCCGGGCTCGGTACGGGGCCGTACGCGGGACTCGGGGCCGCGCGGTTCCGCCGCCCGGGACACCGGACCACCCGCTCCGGCGTCCCGCCCGACAGCGCGCCCCATGGCGCCCCGGAACCTTCCGCGGCAGACGCCCCTCGTCGGGAGACGTGAGGAACTGCGGCTCCTCAGCGCGGCGATCGACACGGCCGCCGGAAACAGATCCCTTGTCACACTGGAAACAGTGTCCGGAATGGCCGGAGTGGGGAAGACCGCCATAGCGGTCCACGCGGCGAACCAGTTCGCCGAGCACTTTCCGGACGGGCAGTTGTATGTGGACTTACGAGGACATTCCACAGTTCAGGAACCGTTGACCGCGGAGGCGGCGCTCGCCCTGCTGCTTCGCCTCATCGGTATCCCCGCCGCGGCGATCCCCAGAGACCTGGAGGAGCGCACGGCCTTGTGGCGGACCATGCTCGCGGACCGCCGTTCCATCATCGTGCTGGACGACGCGGCCAATCCCGATCAGGTCCGGCCGCTCCTGCCCGGCGACTCGGCGTCTCTCACCATCGTGACCAGCCGCCGCCATCTGGCGGGCCTGCCGGACGCCCATCCGGTGCCGCTGGACGCGCTGCCTCCCGGCGACGCGATCGCGCTGTTCCGGAAGTTCGCGGGCGAGGAACGCACACAGGACATAAGAGAGATCGCCGGAATCGTACGCCTCTGCGGCTATCTGCCGCTGGCCATCGAGCTGGTCGCCAACCGCTTCCGGACCCGGTCGTCCTGGACCCTGGCCACCCTCGGCGAACGGCTCGCGCGCAGCCCCGGCCGGCTCGGCCAGATCACGGACGGTTACAACTCCATGGGGCGAGCATTCGATGTCTCCTACCAGACGTTGAGCGCGGGGCAGCGCACCGCGTTCCGCCGGCTGGGCCTCCATCCGGGAACGGAGTTCGGAGCAGAGGCGGCCGCGGCGCTGCTGGATCTGCCCGCTGCGGAGACCGAGCGGCTACTGGAGGAGTTGTTGACATGCCATCTGATCCTGGAGCCGACTCCCAACCGGTACAGAATGCACGACCTGCTCGCCGAATACGCCCGCTCGCTGGCCGGGTCCGAGGACAGCGAGGAGGACCGCGGTGCGGCTCTGCACCGCTTGACCGACTTCTACATCGAGGCCGCGGACCAGGCCGACCACCTCGCGTATCCGCGCCGGCTGCGGCTGACGGCGCGCGACGACGAGTCGGCGGTGCGCCCGCGCCACGCCGACGAGGCGAGAGCATGGTTCACCACGGAGCGGGGCAATCTGCTGGCCGTCGAGCAGTACGCCCGTACACACGGCTCACCGGACCGAGCCGCCCGGCTCGGGCATGTGCTGGCGGCGTTCCTTGACGCGGAGTGCCACTGGTCGGACCTGAGTGTCATCGCCCGGCACACCGCCGACCACTGGAGCCGCACCGGAAACCAGCGGGCGCTCTGCCAGATCCTCGTGTACCTGAGCGAGACCCACGCCAACACGGCGCACTACCCGGAGGCGGCGGAGACCGGCGAGCAGGCCCTCGCCATCGCCCGCGCGACACGCGACTCCAGAGCGGAGGCGGAGGCGCTGCGTGTGCTGGGGGTACTGCAATGGCATATCGGCGAGAACCGGAAGGCGCTGGCGTTGCTGGAGGACTCCTTCGCAATCAAGGCCGCTTCGGGGGATGTCTGGGAAACCGCCCGGGCTCACAATAACGTCGCGATGATGCTGCCGGCCCTGGAAGAGTACGATCAGGCCCGGAAGCGTTTTCAGATGGCCGCAGAGGGGTTCAGAAAAGCGGGCGACAAGAGAAGCCTCGGAAAAGCTCTGAGCAATCTGGGCGACTTGTATCTGCATTTCGGAGAAATACAGGAAGCACGTCGGTCGCTCGAAGAAGCACTGACACTTCTGGAGAGTACGGGAAACCTGTACGAGAAGGCCACCGTGCGAACAAATCTGGCCGACTTCCTCACGAAAATCGGCGACAGCAGGGCCGCTTTGCCATTATACAGAGATTCCCTCGATGGATTTCGTTCTCTCGGCGACAGGAAGAGCCAGGCGAACGTCCTCATCGGACTGGGCGAGTCGTACCGCGTCGCAGGTGACCAGCAAGAAGCCGCCGCTTGCTATCGAGACGCATATAAAATCGCCCACAAAATTGGTGCGGCGCACGAGGCAAGTCTCGCGCTCCAGGGGCTGACGAGGACAGCCCCCTCTTCGAGCAGCCAACGGGGCGCCACCGACCACCCGTGATTTCCCGGTACGACGACGGGCACGGCGTACCGGCAGCGAAATTGGTCTGGGCCAATTGAGAACCTTGACGTTTTGGCTGTCGCCCAGCTATCCAGTAGCCTGATCGCGCAACGCTGATCGAAGTTCGACAGGAAGACATGCGCGTGGTGAAGAAGGCCCTATCAGCCATGACGATCGCGGCAGCCCTGACCCTCGCCGGATCAGGGGCGGCAATGGCAGCGGCCAAGGATTCAACACCGGCACCGACATCGAGCATGTCCCGAGGCCTCGGGGAGAGCATATACATGCCGATATACATGCCGATATAGTCAGGGCTGAAAACGGGGGCGGTATTCACCGCCCCCTCTTTTTTGGTGCCGTCACTCCCGCGGGTCGAGTTGACTGTCGAGCCGGTCGACCAGCTCGTCGCGGCCGACATCAGGACGCGTCGTGGCGCCGGCGCTTTCTGCTGCTGCGGGCCTTCAGGGCGTACCTGGTCAAGGGGCGTATGGGCCATGGCGGGTTGGGGACCTGGAGTGCCCGAGCGAGTGGGGGGTCCAGTAGGGCCGCGGCTGCCAGGGGGGCGAGGCGGGACAGGAAAGCGGGGAGGCGGGACGAGAGGAGGGCGCGGCTGGCCGAGTGCCAGAGGGCGCGGCCGGCTTCGGTGGGGGCGAAGTGGGCGGTTTCGTAGGCGGTCATCCAGCGTTCCACGGCCGGCAGGTCGTCGCCCCGCAGGTCCGGCAGGTCCGGCAGGTCCAGTGCGGACGCCAGGGCTCGGTGGAAGGCGTACGCGGCGGCGCGTTCCTCGTCCGTCACGCGGCGGTGGCCGTGGGCGTCGATGAAGCGCAGCGGGCATACGGTGAAGCAGGCCAGCACATAGTGCATCAACTCCGGGGTGATGCCCGGGCGGGTGTGGACCCGGCGCAGGTCCGCCACAATGCGGCGGCCGTTCTCGCTGTCCACGCCCTCCCCGATCAGCGCGAACATCGCCACGCCCGTCGCCTTCGCCCGTGCCCTCGGTTCGTCGGTCATCCGGCCCGTGGCGTACAGCACCCGCGCGATGTCCGGGATCCCGAAGGTCCGGATGAAACCCAGGCTGAGTCCGGCCTTCGCTTCCTCCGGCATGGTCTCCAGGACCAGACGGGCGTACGCGCCGTAGCCGGTGCCAGCCGCCCACGGGCCCTGTGTCCCGGCTTGTGCCCTTGTGCCTCCGGCTGCCTCCCGCGGGCCCGTCGTCGTACCGTCCCGCATTCCGCCGTCCCTCATCCCGTCGCCACCGCCAGTGCCTCGTCCGTCAGCGGCGCGTACAAGTAGCCCGCCACCCGCACCAGGTGCGCTCGTTCGTCGACCGGTTCCGTGTCCAGGCCCGGGAGGGGGGTCTGGTTCTCGCGGGGGCGGGGCTCGGTTCCGGTGTTCAGGGCCGCGACCGCGGAGCGGAGAGCCGTCGCCACGGTCAGGGCCGCGCGGTCCGCGGCGTCCAGGCCCGCCCGTTCGGCGACCGTCGCCGCCGCCGTGACCGTCTCGGGGGCGATCCAGGGGCGGAGGGTGAGCTGGCCGTCTCGGATCTCCAGGCCGCGGCGGGCGGTGCGCCACTCCAGGTCGCGGAACGCGAGGCGTTCGGTCCAGGCGGACGGCGGGTCCTCCAGGGCGAGGCGGCGGTCCGCGCCGTACACCAGGTCCCACAGCGGGCGCAGCGCCTGGTAGTCGCGGCGCCTGCGGGTCCAGGCGGCGACGGCCGGGCCCGCGAAACCGGCCGTGATCAGCATCGCGCCGAGCGCCGCGAAGACCGGGCCGAGGGCGGTGCTCAGCCATTCCGTACCGGTCACGCCCGCGAACGCCGCCCCGATCGCGATGAGTTTGCACACCACATAGCCGCAGGCCACATAGCCGCCGAGGGCGATCAGCCGGATGCCGCGGCGCAGCCAGCCGTACGGGAGCCGGGAGGCGTGTCCGTAACACACCCGGCTGATGTCGGTCAGCGCGAAGCCGAACAGCACCTGGTAAATGACCAGGAACACCGCGATCTGCGGGATCGTCGCGAAGGTGGTGTCGAAGGTGAGCGGGGACTCCGGGCTGTCGGCGCCGCCGGTGAAGAAGAGGACGGCCATCACCGGGGCCAGTACCGCGAACACCGCGAGGCGCCGCCGTACATGACGCCAGGTGTCGCCCGCCGCGTCCCACACCCGCGCGTTGGCGCGCTGTTTCGGCGGGGTCCACATCCGCGCCAGTACGACGGCCCCGGCGGAGAAGCTCGTAATGCCCAGATAGACCAGGAGAGTTGAGAGATTGCCGAGGCCGGTGACGCTGTCGATCAGCCGGTACAGCACCGGCGAGGCCAGCACGAACGCGGTCGACGGCGCCGCGATCGTCAGCGCGACGACCAGCAGACCGGGGGACGGATCGCGGCGCCACGCCCGGAACTTGAGGATCGCCACGACCCAGCCCATCGTACCGATGCCGAGGTAGACGGCGTTGAACGGCGCCTCGGGTATGTCAGACATGCCGCCCCCGCCGCCCTTGCCGCCCCCGTCGTCCGTACCGCTCGCGCTGTCCGTACCGCTCCCGCTGCTCGCGCTGCTCCCGCCGTCCCCGCCGGTCCGTGCGTATGTCAGACATGCTGGCCTTTACGGTTCTCCAGCGCGGGCGCGAGCTGCGACGTCGTACCGTCCCCCGGCGCCAGCAGCAGGGTGCGGGTCAGCTCGGCGCCCAGGATCTCCGCCTCCTCCTCGGCCGCCCCGTCGTAGTGGGAGCGGCCCAGGACCAGGCGGAGCATGTCGGCGTCGATGGTGGGCAGTTCGACATGGGCGGCGTCCTCGTCCTCGGCCGGGGGCTCGCCGAGATGCCCGCACAGAAGATGGGCGAGTTCATGGCAGATGATGTGCGCCTGGTGCAGGCCGGAGGTCTCCTGCTCGAAGTGGATGATGTCCTCGTCCGCGCGCCGCTCGACGAACCCGGACGGCTCACCCAGCCGCATCCGCCGCGGCACCAGCCGGACTTCGCGGCCGGAGCGCTCGGCGACCGCCGCGCACAGCTCCTCCACCGTGCTCATCCGAGGAAGATCGAGCTGCCGGACCATGGCCCGCATCCGGCGGCGGGTACGTCCAAGATCTCGCACGTTCTCCCCATCAGCCGTCCGCCAGTGCCCCAACGGCGTCAGCCGGTCGTCGGTCACGCCTCGGGACCGTCCGGACCGTCGGGACTGTTGGGCAGTCCGACCGCCCTGCGCAGTTGTTCCACCACGGTCAGAGCCGCGTCCTGCATCTCCGGGGGCAGTCCGGCCGCCCGCATCGCGATGCGCTCCACCCGGGCGTCCCGAAGTGCCTCGATCTTACGCAAGTCACGCTCGACGGCGCGGGCGGTGGCGGAATCGGTGAAGTAATTCAGCGGGATCCCGAAGAACTTGGCGATCTTCACTGCGTTCTCCAGGCTGGGTTTCTGGGTGCCTTTGCGGAGATTCCCGATGTACGTACCGCTCAGGCCGGTGCCCTCGGCGATCTCGGAGTCGCGCCAGGGACGGCCGAGATCCTTTGGGTAGATGACCGAAATCACGCGCCGGAAGCGGGCGGCGAAGTCCAGCGCGTCCGAATCCTCCGGGCCGAGGTCCGAGTCCGGTGAGTCCGGGCCGACGTCTGAAGGGTCCGGGCCCCGTGAATCCCGGCCGACGTCCGGATCCGATGAGACCGGTACGGCGTCGTCCGCACCCGCACCCGGCGCACCCGTGCCCGTGCCCGTGCCCGCGTCCATACCCGACCCCCGTCCGACGGCTCTCCCCCTTCACCAGGTCCAAGAGCTGATGCTTCCGAGCGTGGAGAATCGGTGGCCATGAGCCGGATCATAGGACCCTTCGGCCAACGAAGGGGATCCCCGCCGCCAGCGCGATTTACACGATCGTGTCGAGTGAGCCGGTCAAAAGACTCATCCAGCGAGAAAATACCGCCAATCATTCATCAAGCAATCAACTTTAGTTGACTTACGCTCAGGTCAAGTACAGGATCGAGACGCTGGGGATGCACCTCTTGGCCGTTTCTCGACGGCACCCGGCTACGCAGGGCGCTGGGCGCCGCTGCCCCACGGGGGTGGGCAACAGTGCCCGGCGCCATAGGCCTCAGGGTCATGTGTGCCGGGACGCGGTCGGGGGGAGGAGCGGGGCGGCTCCTCCCCCCGACCGGCAGTGCGGGTGCGTGCCGGGTGAGGCCGTGCGGGTGCCCGACCGGCAGTGCGGGTGCCGGATCGGCTACGTGCCTATCGCTTACGTGCCGATCGCTTACGCGCGGGTCAGTTACGTAACAGCCCCCCGCCTCACGTCAGCCTCACCTGCTTCTTCGCCGACGTACTCGACACGAAGTTCCCGTTCCCGGAGTACGACGCCGTCACCGTCGCCGTCCCCTTCACCTTCGGCAGCGTGACCGAGAAGCTGATCACGCCCTTCTTCGCAGCCGTCAGACTCACCTTGGTGGTCGTCGTCGTACCGCCCACCTTCGCCGTCACCGTGATCGTCCCGGTCGGGTAATCCGCGGCGCTGTGCCCGCCGACCACGACCTTGACCGTCTCCGACTTCCCGCGAGCCAGCGTGGTCTTCGACAGCGTCAGCGAGGTCGTCGTCTTCGCCTTGACGACCGTGAGCTTCTGCGTCACGACATCGCTGGGCTCGACGAGATCGGTACCCAGATACCGCACGGACACGGTGTGCGTGCCGACCGCCAGGGACGCGGGGAGCTTGAACGTACCCGCCCCGCTCGCCCCGACCTTCGCGGTCAGCGAGCCCGTACCGTACGAGACGCTCACCGTGCCGTTCGTCGCCCCGGCCACCGAGAAGACGCCGGACACGGCGTGCCCGTAGTCGGCGGACTTCGACAGCAGGGCCATGGCGATGGCGCTGCGGCCCTTCGTCAGTACCAACTGCACCGGTGCCGAGGACGAGACGTCCGCGGTCCCGGTGCCGCCGAAGGCCGCGGTGAAGGTGTGCGTACCGGCCTTGAAGCCGGCCGGGATCCGCAGGGACGCCGCCCCGCCGGAGACCTTGGCCGTACCGAGGACGGTGGTGCCGTCCCGGAAGGTGACCGTACCGCCGTCGGTTACCGCGCCCGTTGCCGCGGCTCCCGCTCCCGTGACCGTCGCCTTCAGCGTGACCGACTGGCTGATCTTCGGCGCGGCCGGGTCGAGGGTGAGCGCGGTCGAGGTGGTCGCCAGGACGGTGACGCCCGCCGTGCCCGTGAAGCCGGAGCCCGCGCCCGCCGCGCTGATCACGGCCTTTCCGTACGGCTGGTCCGCCGGGAGGGCGGCCTGGAACGAGACCGTACCGTCGCTCGCCGCGACCGCGCTGCCCAGCGCCACCGGGCCGCCTGCCGCAGAACCACCCGTCACCGGGCCGCCTGCCGCGGAACCACCCGCCACCGCGCCGAGCGTGAACGCCACGCTCTCACCGTCGCGGTAGCCGCTCCCGGTGACCGTGACCGTCGCCCCGGGCTCGGGTGTGGCGTCGCTGACGGTCAGCGTGCCCGGCCGGGAGAGCGCCGCGTACTCGGCGCAGACATCGCCCTGGACACCGACCGCGGGCACGGCGGTCGCGGGCTCGGCCACCCCGTCGTCCTCGCGGACCGCGATGGTGCCGAAGTCCTGGGCGCCGAGGACCGCGTTGCTGGAGTTGGACACCCCGAGCTTGTACGAGGTGCTGGGCGTCGCCCCGGCGGCGGTGTCGCCGGTCACCGGAATGTCGACCACCTGGCAGGTCTCGCCGGGCGCGAAGGTGACCTTCTGCATGGCGAGTCCGACCTTGCCGGTCGCGGAACCGACCACCGTGGCGTACGCGGTGACCGGCGCGGCGCTCGTACGCGACAGATAGACCGCGGCCTGGACCGCGCCCGGACCGTTGCCCTCCTCGGTCTTCGTCGACGCGATGTTGACGGTCGGACGGGCCTGCGGGCTCGCCGTACCGACGCTCTTGTCGGCGAAGGCCAGGTCGGAGAGATACACCCCGCCGCTCGCGGTGGTGTCCGCGCCGACCGCGCCGGTGAAGGTGACCTTGGTGATGTGCTTCAGGTCGAGCCCGGCCTCGGCCAGGGTCGCCGTGTCCACCGCCACCTGCTGGAGCACGATCTTGCCCAACTGCGACGCGCCGCTGGCCGGCATCCTGGTCACACCCCACGTGTTGAGGGCGGAGACCAGGCTGCTCCAGGTGTGCCCGGCGGAGTCGGTGACGCTCAGCGTCATGTCCGTACCGGTGGTGACGCTCTCGTCGGGCGACATGGCGACGGTCATCTCGTCGTACGCCGACACATTCTGCTGGGCGGACGACAGGGTCACACCGAGCGCGCCGGTCGTGGCCGTCCAGGTGAGATGCGTCATGACATTGAGCGGGACGTTCGGCGCGAAGGAGGCCGGAGTCCAGTGCGGGAGCTGCTGGTTGGTGAGGGTGCTGCCGGGGTTGGTGCACAGCGGGTACGGCTGGGGAACCGTACGCCCCGACTTGCTCGCGCAGATCGTGGCCGTCGCCGTCGACGTCGTACCGATCAGCGGGCTGGTGGTCTTGAACGCGGTGATGTCGCGGCGCGTGGAGGACGGCTGCTGTGCCACCGTACGGACGTCCCCCGCGAAGGCGGCCACCGAGGGCGGGGTGAGCTGCGAGCCGTCGAACAGGCCCTGGAACTGGGTCCTGCCGCGCAGGGTCAGCTCGAAGAACCCGGAGATGTAGGCCGCGCCGAGCTGGTACTGCTGCTCGGCGGTCATCCGGAGGTTCTTCCCGGAGGCCAGGGCGGCGGGGCTCGTACCGCACACCGGGTCGGCGGTGTTCGACCAGTCGTCGGAGCCGCCCGGGGAGGGCGGTGTCCACTGCGAGTTGAAGAAGTTGTGGTCCGCGCCCATGACCCAGAGGTTGGAGCGCAGCACATTGTCGGAGAACGCGTCGCGCGAGTCCGCGTAGAAGTGCTGTCCCTGCTGGTCGGAGACGTCGCCGTCGCAGTACGGCAGGATCGTGGTGGTGACCACGTCGGGCAGGGTCGTACGGGTGAAGTCGACCGGGGCCAGCGGGAGTACGGACTTGATCTTCCACGGGTCCGGCAGGGCCGCGTTGAGGGCGGCCGCCGAGACGACGCCCTCGCCGCCGCGCGAGTGGCCCATCAGCCCGATCGAGCCGAAGTCCATGGTGCCGACGAGCTGGGACGCCGTGATGGCCGAGCCGGGGTAGGTGGCCTTGCCGGCGGTCAGCGCCTGCTCCAGGGTGACGTCCTGATCCGTCACCGCGTCGTGGTACGAGACGGGCTCGCCGGCGTTGGCCTTCTTCAGCATGGCCAGTGTGTCGAGAACGAGCTGGCCGCGGCTGGCGGCGCCGTTGTCGGGCGAGAGCTGGTTGTCGTTGGCGTTGATCGCGTTCGCGGAGATCGACACGACGGTGACACCGTCGGCGGCGAGGGCCTCGGCCGCCGCGTCGTACCCGGCGAAGCTGGGGATCGGCGCCGTACCGGGCGCACAGGGCCAGCCGCTCGCGCCGCGCAGGGTGGTGAGGTTGTAACAGGAGCTGTGGCGGCCGTGCAGGAAGACCGCCACGGGGTGCGGCTTGCCGTCGGTGGGCAGATAGATACGGCCCTGGAACTCGCCGCGTATACCGCCGATGTCGGCGAGCGGGATGGACTGCGCGCCGAAGTTGTAGTCGGCGATGGTGTACGAACCGGTGCCGATGGTCGTCGGGTCGTCGGGGGTGGTGCCCTCCGGCCCTTCTTCCTCGCCCGCGAGCTTCTTGGCCTCGTTGGCCTCGGTGAGCTTGCGCGCCTTGGCCTGCGCGGAGGGCGAGACGAGGGCGGTGGGCCCGGTGGCGGTGCTGTCGCCACCGCTGGACCACTGCCAGTCGATCTTCTCGGCGTCGGCGACGGATGCGTCGGTCGTCGCGACGGTGAGGGTACGCCCGTCGGCGGACTCGGCGGCCGGACCCAGATCCGTACCGTCCGCGAGGAGTTCGGGCAGGTCGTCCTTGACGGGGAGGGGGGCGTCGAGCTTGAGGGATACGAGGTAGCCGCCGGCGGCGCGGGTGACGGTCCAGCCGTCGCCGGAGCGGACGACGGGGGAGTCGTCGGTGGCGGGGGCGGCGAGGGCGGTTGGCGCAAGGGACACCGAGACAGCGCTGAGCGCCACCAGCCCCGCGACCGCGGCGAGCGGACGCAGACGCGTCCGCACGGGTCTTGTTATATCCACTCTTCGTATGTGCACGGGTGCCTGACCTCACTTTCGAGCGCGCGGACGACAGCCGTCCACGCGAGGCGCGTCGCGTCGGGGGACGCGAGGCGCTCGACTGATCGAGAGCCGGGCAAACGTTCACATCTGAACTATCTGAATTGGGCAATGAAACCCAGAAGTTTCCCACTTTTGATCTCGGTGTCATGGAAAACGGATTGAACGATGACGTACCGGATATGTCGGCCGAGGGGTCTGACCTGGGCGTTTGCGGAACGCGTAACACGGGGCCGGAGGGCAGTCCGAGGGATGGACAGGGTGCTCCGAGGGGTGGACGGACGGGCCGGGGCGGGCGGCTCGGGGCGGGACGGGCGGCGCGGGGCGGGGCGCCGGTCGTACGCCTCGTACCACTGCTCGCGCTACCAGCGCACGGGAAGCCGGTGGAGGCCGCGGAGCAGGCTCGGACGCCATTCGGGTACGGCGGTGCCGTCGAGGGCGAGGTCCGGGAAGCGGTGCAGCAGCGCGGGCAGCGCGATGGAGGCTTCGAGCCTGGCCAGGGGCGCACCGAGGCAGTGGTGAATGCCATGGCTGAAGGCGAGTTGCGCGCGGTTGGCGACCGGGTCGCGACGGATGTCGAACCGGTCGGGGTCGGCGAAACGCGCCGGATCACGGTTGGCGGCGGCCAGCGATATGACGACGCGCTCACCCTTCGGTATGCGGGTGCCGGCGAGGGTGAGGGTCTCGGCGGTGTAGCGGTACGCGGCGATCTGCACGGGCGGTTCGTAACGGAGGGTCTCCTCGATGACTCCTTTGAGCAGGGCGGGATCGGCACGGAGGGCGGCGAGTTGGCCGGGGTGGGTGAGGAGGAGATGGACGGCGCTGGAGATGAGGTTGACGGTGGTCTCGTGCCCGGCGACGAGCAACAGGAAGGCCATGCCGAGGAGTTCGTCGGGAGCGAGGTGGTCACCGTCGCGGTCGTGTGTACGGACGAGGTCGTACAGAAGATCACCGCCGACAGCGGCCGAGTGACGCTTGTCCTCGACAAGGCCGGTGAGGTACGCGGTCATGGCACCCGCGGCGGCGGCCGCGGCCTCCGCGTCGTCAAAGGCGACGATCTTGCCGGACCAGTCATGAAAGGCATCGCGATCGGCGACGGGGACGCCGAGGAGTTCGCAGATGACGGTGATGGGGAGGGGGAAGGCGTAGGAGGTGACGAGATCGGCGTGGCGGGCGGCGTCCGAGCTGGGGCCGGGGGCGGCGGTGCCGGGTCCGGGTCCGGCGGGGGCGGCCGGGGCGGCGGGGGCCATGTCGTCGAGGAGCCCGGTCGCGATCTCCTGGATCCGCGGCCGCAGCTCAGCGATCCGCCGCGCGGTGAACTGCCGCGAAACGAGCGCGCGAAGCCGAGTGTGATCAGGCGGATCGACCTGAAGCATGTTGCGCCCGATGGCATAACCGCCGTCGCTGTCGTACGAGACGGAGTGCCGCACATCATTCCGCAACCGCGAGTCCCCCAACGCGGCGCGAACGGCGTCGTATCCCAGCACCATCCACACGTCTTCCCCGGCCGGCATCCGCAACCGCCGCACGGGTCCCTCGGCACGGAGCTTGCGATAGGCGGGATAGGGATCGGCGAAGAAGTCGGGCGCGGCGGAGGTGAGTTCAACAATCTGATCGGCACGCATGGCGCCTCCAAGCCAACTGGGGACACATCCCCGTTTCACAGAAGGGCCCGACCCTACCAAGAAACGGGGACACCTCCACGCTTAGGGGGTGGCAGAAGTGGTCCCCGCACACGCGGGGCCGGTCCTCCAGCACGCCTCCCGCCGCGGGGTTGCGCCAACTCAAGGCGCCCGCCCCCGGACTGACCCCGGCACGGCTGTCAGCCGCGCCGACCGGAGGCGACGGCTATGGGCTGGATCACAGTTGAGGTTGACCTTGGGGCAGGGTGGAGGCTCGTCGCATCGGCACGACGCCGACCCGGGCACAACCGATGTGAGGGAGCAACATGTTCACCAGCCTTTCCGGCCAGGGACAGGATCGTCCGGAACTGCGGAAGTCGATCGAGGAGTTGGTCGAGTCCGGTTTCCTCGGGGTTCAGCTCCGGGTGAACGACGAGCAGGGCGAGTGGGTCGGCAGCGCCGGCGTGCGCGAGCTGGGTCAGCGCGCCGAGCCGCTGGTCAACGGGCACTTCCGCATCGGCAGCAGTACCAAGAACTTCGTCGCCGCCTCGGTGCTCCTGCTGGTGGCCGAGGGCAGGATCGGCCTGGACGCCCCGGCCGATGACTACCTGCCCGAGTTCGGGCTCGACCGGCGGATCACGGTGCGGATGCTGCTGCAGCACACCAGCGGGATCTTCAACCACACCGGCGAGCTCTACGAGGACGGGACGATCGTGCCGGGTGTTCCCTGGCAGGGCAAGGAGTGGGTGGAAGGCCGCTTCAAGACCTACCTGCCCGAAGAGCTGGTGCGGTTGTCGTTGTCCAAGCCGACACGGTTCGCGCCCGGCACGGGCTGGAGCTACGCCAACACCAACTACGTGCTGGCCCGGCTGGTGGTCGAGAAGGTCACCGGCCGTTCGTTCGCCGAGGAGTTGCAGCGGTTGATCCTGGGGCCGCTGGGGATGCCCGGCACCGTGGTGCCGGGCACCTCGCCGGAGATCCCCGAGCCGCACAACCACAGCTACTACCGCTACGAGGACGCCGGGCAGGAGCGGACGGTCGATGTCACCCGTCAGAACCCGTCCTGGATCGGAGCCGGTGGTGACATGATCTCGACCACCGGAGACCTGCACACGTACTTCTCCGCGCTGATGGGCGGCACGCTCCTGCCGACCGAACTGCTGGCCGAAATGCGCACGCCGGAGGCGACGGTCGGCTACGGCCTGGGGGTGTTCGCGCACGAAACAGACAGCGGCACCGTCTTCCATCACAACGGCGCCACGATGGGCTCGGCGGCGCTGATGTACAGCACAGCCGACGGGACCAAAACCCTGACCGCCGGGCTGACCTGGGTGGACGACGCCGGCCTGGCGATAGCGCCGGCATTCCGGACCGCCCAACAGCGACTCGTCGCCGAGGTGTTCTGCGGCAAACTGGGCTGATGAGGAACGGAGTCACGATCGGGCAGGCGGCGGCGTTCGTCGGCGTCACGCTGAAGACGGTGCGGCACTACCACAAGCTCGGCCTGGTCGCGGAGCCGGAACGGGACAGCTCCGGCTATCGGCGGTACGGATCCGGAGAGCTGCTGCAACTGGTGCAGGTACGGACGCTGGCCGCCGCGGGCGTGCCGCTGGCAGAGATCGGGCCCATGCTCGACGCCGATGCCGCGCGGTTCGGCGCCGCGCTCGCCGATGTCGAGCGGCAGCTCACCGAACGCATCGATGAGCTGTTCGCCCGCCGCGACACGCTGCACCGGCTCGCCGACGGCGACCGGGCCCTGCTGCCCGAGCGCGCTTGCGCGATTCTGGACCGGATGCCCGGCCTCGGCTTCAGCCCCGACTACGTGGCCGCACAACGCGAGGCCCTGGTGCTGGCCCAGGCGCTGGTGCCGCAGGGCTTCGACGGCTTCCTGAGCCAGCTCGAACACGGCCTCGACGATCCCGAGTACGTCGACCTGGCCAAGCGCGGCCGGGAGGCTGAGAGCTGGGAACCGGACGACCCGAGGATCGAGGAACTCGCGACCGCCATGGCCGGCCACTACCTCGCCAATCCCGGGCTGCAAGGGGATCACACCAGTCTGCGGGCATGGGCCAAGGCTTCGGCCCAGTACAAGTTGATCAACAACCACCGCGAGGACCAAGCGCCGGTCGCGGCCCGGCTGACTGCGCTCACCGAGGCCAAGCTCCGCGCCGCAGGCGTACCCATGCCGCACCGATGACGGAATCCTCGACGAGTTCCGCGCCGCCGGAATGCCCGGCTTCGAGCGATACGCCCTCGCCCGCGCCCGGATCGTGCTCGACCGGCTCGACGGAGTCATCGCTCGGATCCTGGCCGACAAGGCCCGGCTCGACGCCGATCAAGCCTTCAGGGAGGCCGGCGAATGGCTCGATGCCTACGCCAGCGTCGTCTCTTCGCCCAGGTCGAGGCAGTGGCCCGGCGGTCCGGGCATGGCGCGGTGCTGGACGCGTGGGGTGAGGACTTGGACCTGATGCGACCGCAGTAGGAGCACACCGCAGGAACCAGGGGCTGGGCGTCTGTTGTCAGAATCCTCGGCGCTCGTCCAGGCGGTTATCGAGGCGTCCACCGAAGACTCTGCGCCGTGCTTCCGCGCGCTTCAGGTAGGCCGCATGTTCCGCGTCCAGGTCCACGATCGTGAACTCAAGCAATTCCATGATCAGTTGGCCTGCCAGCACCCAGTTGAGCTGCCGGCTCTCGAACGCCACGCCGCCCGCGTCGTAGGCCACTGGGAATAGCCCGCCGGGCTGGTACAACGCTCCGTGGACCCCCGCCACGACGAACGTCCGCACCCGCAGCGCGACATAGCGTTTCCGCAAGTGGGGACACGCCCCGACCGAAGTGACCGCGCACGGTACGCACAGGGGCGGGTGGGTGGTGACGTAGCCGGGCTTGTGCAGCTCCGGGTAGTCCGCGTCCTCGCCGACCACCCACAGCGTGCCGTCGTCGGTACGGTCGGAGGGCCCGCCGCAGATCTGGCACAGGAGTTTCCGCATCGCGTGGCGCTGGCGCAGGAAGTGCACGTTCCCGAACTCCGGCCGCCCCTTCCCCGGACTCAGCCCCACCCGCTTCCACAGCACGCCCAGGTCATCACGCTCGTACGGCCCTTCGTCGGCGTACGCGATACCGCCGCCCCGGACGACCAACGTGCCCTGCGGCCGGTGCTCCGACGACCAGCAGGCGATGTACGGAACGACCGGAGGCTTCCCGACCGGCGCGGTCACGAGCCGTCCCGCTCGACGGGCCGTACGAGCGGCACCGACAACGACGCCCAGACCACCTTCCCCGGCCCAACCCGCTCAGCCACACCCCACTCATTCGCCAACGCCTCCACGAGCAGCAGCCCCCGCCCGTCCGACGCCTCCGGATCCGCCGTACGCGGCCGCGGCCGGTCCGGCGAACCGTCGTGCACCTCGATCCGTAACCCGCCCGAACTGCGGAAGTAGCGCGTCTCGATGACCTGCTCCGGCGTCACCCTGGCATGCAAACCGGCATTGCTCAGCAGCTCGGACAGAATCAGAACAGCCGAGTCCTCCAGCACGGACAGCCCCCAATCCGCCAACGCCTTACGCAACTCCAACCGCGCCAGCCCCACACACCGCGGATCCCGACTCCACCGCAGCACAACACCGCAGCCTGTTGGGGTCAGTTGATCGCATAACGTGAGCACGGACTGCGCCAGACAGTGCACGTACCGCCCCGGGCCGAGCAGTCCGGGTCCGGCGGTCAGGCGCCGCCGGGCCTCCTCGACGCCCGCTTCGGCGAGGCGTCCGAGACGAGCCTCCGCCTCGGGAATCAGGAGCGCCAAGTGGCCGCGCAATCGGCGCGCGGCCGTCTCCAGCTCCCCGTCCGACAACCGGGTTTCCGAGGCGATCACACCCCGAGCTGTGTCCATCATGGTGGCGAAGTCGAGGGGTGGCAGTGACTCGGGCTCGGGCGGTGCAGGTTCATCGGCGTTGATTCCCATGGGTCGCTCCCTGGCGGAAAGGGCTTGGGATTCCACCGTCTCCTCTCGGCCGGGCGTCGGGAAAGGAAAGTCCCAGGAAGGCTTACTTCACGGGAAGGGGAAACTTCTCTACACAGCGAGTCTGCACCCTCGCTACGGTGACACAGGTCATTTCCAGGGAGACTTGATGACCCATCACCAGCCCAACTTCACACTCCGGTTACTCATGGGTGAGTACGGCTTCACCCGCGAAGGGCTTGCCGAAGAGGTCAACGACACCGCCGAAGAGATCTTTGGCGAACCCGGCCGATGTTCCGCGCGCCTGGTGGGGCATTGGCTGAGCGGGAGAATCACCTGGCCGCGAGATCGTAGCCGCATGCCGCTGGAAGCCGTCTTCGGTCGGCCCGCCGGCGAACTGGGATTCAAGGCTCCCGCCGTAGGTGCACCTGGGGTTACTGTTCGCAGGTCAAAGCAAGCCTCGTCCAACTCCCCGGACTCTCCCGTGCACCGTCGCAAGTTCGTGCTCAGCCTGACCGGTACGCTGCTCGCGCTTCCCACCCTTCCAGAGGCCGGCCGACTCGGCCTGGCGGATGTGGAACGCGTTCGAAGCGCCGCTGTACGGCTACACCAGTTCGACGACCTCCACGGAGGCGCCGAACTGTCCAAGGCCGCAGCCCATTACATTGATCACGTCGAGAGTGCGGCACGACGCTGCACCTACGGTGACCGAGTCCAGACCGGCCTCTACAGCGCGCTTGGGGAAGTCGCAACCAGTGCGGGCTGGTTCGCCTTTGATGACGGACAGCAAAGGACTGCTCGTCATTGGTGGGATTCAGGACTGCGCTACGCCCTGCTTGCGAATGACAAGAGACTCCAGGCACGGATCTGGTCATCCATGTCGCATCAGGCGAGCGTGCTGGGGCACGGAGGCGAGGCCGTGGCCATCGCTCGCGTGGCACTCGCGGAGACACGCGGGCGGCGGGACGGGCAGCTCTCCGCTCTTCTGCATACTCGCGTTGCCCGCGGTCACGCCGTACAGGGTCAAAGCGGCCGATGCGCACGTTCAATGCTCCGGGCCGAGCAGGAGTTTGAACGTCTGCCCGACCAACCACAACGTTGGCTGAGCTTCTTCAACGCCGGCGAGATCTCAAGCACGGCCGCGCTTTGTTTGATCGACCTGGGCCAGCCCTCCAAAGCTGTGGACGCTGCCCTCGACGCGCTGGCCGTAGTGCAGTCGACGCCGCTGAGGCGGAACGAGCTGGCGGCGCATGTCCGTCTTGGCAGGAGCCTGGTGGCAGCAGGCGAGTTGGAAGCGGCCGTTGCATCGGGGGAAAAGGCACTCGATCTCGTGCCCAAGGTGAGCAGTCCCCGGATCAGCGCGGGTCTGCGGCAACTCCGTGACGACTTGCTCGACCGCAGCCCCGTAAGGGCCGCGGAATTCTCCGAACGCTATAAGGCGGTGGCCACATGTCCGTAGATCTGCTGACGATCAGCTACTACACCCGAGCGCGGCTTCCCCAGATCCGCAGCACCATCCTGGATGTGTACGCCGACGTCTATGCGGACGACATCAGAAGTGATCCGTTCTTCTCCATAGAACGCTTTGAAGAGCGCTTGGAGGCGCACACATCTGCGCCAGGGTGGGGCTGCGCCGTTGCCGAGGTTGGCGACCAAGTTGCGGGCTTCACCTACGGGTTCACGGCACGCGACGACGACACTACGTTCAAGCTGTGCGAAAACATGCTGCGGCAGGAGTGGCGCAAGCGGGGAATTTCCCGGCTGATGCACGACGAGCTGATGAGCCACCGCCAAGAACAAAGGTCCCAATTGCTGGTCCGCCGTGAGCGTCCCCGCCTCCGGGCCATGTACGAAACCTGGAGTTACGAACACGCAGGCGAGAAGCTCCCCTTCCCCGACTCACCGCTGTACGACGTGATGGTGCTCGAACTGCACTGACGTTGCCATGCTCTCAGGGTGGGGCGGGACGGATTGCACGGATTAGGGAGAAATAGGAGCCATGCCGGTTTCCCTGAAACTACGCGAGAACAGCCTACCGGCCGAATAAAACCCCAGCTCAGGAAGTATGGTCCCCGCACACGCGGGGTCGTCCGAGCAACTCGCCGAAGCTGAAACCGTGCAGGCCGTCGTCCCCGCGCCCGCGGAGCTTCCCCCGCCCCCGCAGTCGCCGGGGCCCCGCCCCGCACCCCCGCCCCCTGCGCAAAGCGTTGACGGGGTGGCATGGGCATGTAAGTCTGCGGAATGGGAGCGCTCCCAGCGTTCGATCCGGTCCTGCCCGAACCGTCACCCGCACTCCGCATCCGGAGGTTCCTCGTCATGCCCACCCCCATGTTCAGAAGCCGCCCAGCCCTGCGTCGGGCGCTCGTTGGGCTCCTCGGCTGTGCCCTTGCCGCCGGCTCGCTGCTCGGTGGGAGCGCCCAAGCCGCCCCCAGCCCCACCGGCCCCGCCGGCGCCAGCCCCGCCCGCGCCGAAGCCCAAGCCGCCGCCTCCATCCGTCTCAACCAGCACGGCTACCTCCCCGACGGGCCCAAGCGCGCCACCGTCGTTTCCTCCTCCGGCAGCCCCACGCCCTGGCAATTACGCTCCAGCAGCGGCGCCGTGCTCGCGTCCGGGGTCAGCGCGCCCCGTGGTGGCGACACCGCGTCCGGGGAGTCCACCCATACCGTCGACTTCTCCTCGTACACCGGGACCGGCACCGGGCTCACGCTCGCCGTCGACGGGCAGGGGGCGAGTCATCCGTTCGACATCTCCGCCGGGCTCTACAACACCCTCCGCTCCGACGCCATGTCGTTCTTCTACCAGCAGCGCAGCGGCATCGCCATCGACGCCTCGCTCGCCGGAGGCGCCGCCTACGCCCGCCCCGCCGGGCATCTCGGCGTAGCACCCAACAAGGGTGACACCAGCGTGCCCTGCCAGGCCGGGGTCTGTGACTACAGCCGGGATGTACGCGGCGGGTGGTACGACGCCGGCGACCACGGGAAGTACGTCGTCAATGGCGGGCTCGCCACCTGGCTGCTCGTCAATTCCTTCGAGCGGGCCAAGCGCGCCGGGACCGATGGCGCCCTCGGGGACTCCACCCTCCGGATCCCCGAGCGCGGCAATGGCGTGCCCGATGTGCTCGACGAGGCCCGCTGGGAGATGGAGTTCCTGATGCGGATGCAGGTGCCGGAGGGGCGGCCGCTTGCCGGGATGGCGTTCCACAAGATCCATGACGCGAACTGGACCGGGCTGCCCATGCGGCCCGAACTCGACAGCCAGCAGCGCGAGTTGCACCGTCCCTCCACCGCCGCCACCCTCAATCTCGCCGCCACGGCCGCCCAGTGCGCCCGCGTCTACGCGCCGTACGACGCCGCCTTCGCCGCCCGCTGCCTCGACTCCGCACGCCGCGCCTGGACCGCCGCCCGCGCCAACCCGGCCGTCATCGCGCCGGATTCGGACGGCAACGGTGGCGGGGCGTACGGCGACGCCACCGTCAGCGACGAGTTCTACTGGGCCGGCGCCGAGCTGTACGCGACGACCGGCGAGGCCGCGTACCGCGACGTCGTCACCGCCTCCTCCTGGCACACCTCGCCCGGCGCCTTCACCTCCTTCGGCTTCGGCTGGGCCGACACCGCCGCCCTCGGCCGGATCGTCCTCGCCACCGTCCCCACCGGTCTGCCCGCCGGCGAGACCACTCGCCTGCGCGCCTCGGTCACGGCCGCGGCCGACAGCCACCTGAGCACCATGTCCGGCCAGGGATACGCCGTACCGCTCCCCTCCACCGCGTACGTCTGGGGCTCCAACGGCCAGGTCGCCAACAACGGCATCGTCATGGCCGTCGCGTACGGACTGACCGGCCAGCAGCGCTACCGCGCCGGCAGCATCGAGACGCTCGACTATCTGCTGGGGCGGAACGCGCTCGGTCAGTCGTACGTCACCGGGTACGGCGAGCAGGCATCCCGCAACCAGCACCACCGCTTCTGGGCCAACCAGTACGACGCCTCGTTCCCCAACCCGCCCGCCGGGTCCATCGCCGGCGGGCCCAACGCCGCGCTCCAGGACCCGGTCGCGGAGGAGGAGTTGGCCGGCTGCAAGCCCGCGGCCTGCTACATCGACGACATCGGCTCGTACTCGACCAACGAAGTGGCGGTCAACTGGAACGCGCCGCTGGCCTGGCTCACCCAGTTCGCCGCCGAAACCTCCGGCGACGACGGTGACGGTGACGGCGGGGACGGCGGGGACCCCGGTACGCCGGCCGCCGGCTGCGCGGTGACGTACGGGATCGACAGCGCGTGGAACAACGGGTTCACCGCCACCGTGACCGTCAAGAACACCTCCACCACCCCGGTCGACGGCTGGACGCTCGGCTGGTCGTACCCGGGCGGGCAGCGGGTGACCGGCGCCTGGAACGCCACGGTCACCCAGAGCGGTACGGCCGTCACCGCCAAGGACGCCGGCTGGAACAGGACGATCGCGCCCGGGAGTTCGGTGAGCTTCGGCTTCCAGGCCACCTTCACGGGGACCAATCCCGCGCCGGCCGGCTTCACCCTGAACGCGGCCACCTGCGCCTGACCGCCGCCCGACCCCCGGCCGGCCCTCACCCGGTCCCCGCCCGACCTGTGCCCGACCTGCGCCAATAGCTGCGCCCGCAGCCGCCACGGTCCCCTTCGGCCGTGGCGGCTCAGCGGGTACGGTCCGGACCCCGCCAGTCCGGTCCCGCGCCACTCCGTCTCCCGCCACTCCGTCTCCCGCCGGTCCGTCCCCCGCCGGTCCCGTCCCCCGCCGGTACGATCAGCCACCGGAACGGTCGAGCGACCAGTCAAGCGATCAGCAGAAGGCGGCGAAACCCGGTGGCAGCGAGCGAGCGGAGAGCGGCGCCGCTCAGGAGTGATGCCCGGCGCAACCGCGCCCTCCTCACCGAAGCCGCCCGCGAGGTCTTCGCCGAACAGGGCCTGGACGCCCCCCTCGACGAGATCGCCCGCCGCGCCGGCGTCGGAAACGCCACGCTGTACCGGCACTTCCCCGACCGGGGCGCGCTCGTCGAGGCCGTCTTCCACGACACCCTCGCCGCGACCGCCCGCGCCGGTGAGCAGGCGCGGCAGTACGAGGACGCCTGGGCCGGCCTCACCGCGTACTTCGACTCGGTCTTCGCGGGCCTGGCCGCCGACCGCGGCGCCAACGACCTGATGACCACCGGGATTCCGGGCGTGCCCTCGCTGGACACGCTGCACACCGAGAACCGGGAGACGGTCCGCCTTCTGGTACTGCGGGCCCAGCGGCAGGGCACGATGCGCGCGGACCTGACGACGGAGGATGTGCTCTTCGTCCTGGCCGCGCTCGGCCGTACCGTACCGGCCCTCGCGGCCACCGCCCCCGAAGCCTGGCGCCGCTATCTGGCCCTCACCCTCAACGGCCTTCACGCCACGTCGCCCATGTCTCCCACACCGCCCACTCCCCCGGCTCCCTCCACACCGTCCGCTCCCCTCGCGGCCCCGCCCCTCACCCCCACCGAACTCACCGAAGTCCTCAGAGACCTGGGCCCCCACCGCACGCACTGAAACCCGCTGACACTCGCTGACGCCCGCCGGCCCGGAAGCCACAATGGGGGCCGGACCGGGTGAAAGGAGCAGGGGTGACAGGGCACGCGATACCCGAGGAATATCTGGCGGGGTATGCGGAGAACCTCGCTGCCGTCGCCGCCACCGGCCGCCGGCTCACCCGGGACGAACTCCTCGCCCGCAGGGAACTGGGACGCCGGGCCGCCGAAGCCGGCTTCGGACTGCGCGCGCTGGTGGGCGCGCACCTCGCCGAGGCGCGGCTGCGATGGCCCACTGCCGGTCAAAACACAGGCACGGGCTCCAGCACCGACACAGGCACGGTCCCCAGCACCAGCACCGGACCCAGCGCCGACACCAGCACCAGCACCAGCCTCCGTATCCTCGCCGCCGTCGAACAGGCCGTCGACGCCTTCGCCGAAGGGTACGAGCGGGCCCAGCGGCTGGCCGTACGCCAAGAGGTGGGCGCCCGGCGGGAGTTCGTGGACGATCTGCTGTACGGGCGGAGCGATCCGGGCCGGCTGGCCGAGCGCGCCGAGCGGTTCGGGCTGCGGCTCTCGTACGCGCATGCCGTGGCCGTCGCCGAGGGCTCCGTACCGTACGACGAGGAGGAGCCCGTACCGCGCGCGGTGGAGCAGTCGCTGATCGGGCGGTTCGGGGACCGGAGTGTGCTGCTCACCACCAAGGACGGGCGGCTGGTGTGTGTCGCGCCCGGCGACCAGGGGGAGGTGCTGGCGTACTTCGCCGAGCAGGCGTTCGCCGCCACGGACGGCGGGCGGGTCGCGATCGGGCGCCCGCAGCAGGGAGTCGGCGGGGTGGTGCAGTCGTACGAGGAGGCCCTCAACGTCCTTGATCTGGCGGCCCGGCTCGATATGGACGCCCCTGTCCTGCGCGCCGCCGACCTGCTGGTCTATCCAGTGCTCACCCGCGACCGGCAGGCCATGACCGAACTCGTCCTCGGCACGCTCGGACCGCTGGAGGCCGCCCGGGGCGGGGCCCGGCCGCTGCTCGAAACGCTCACCGCGTACTTCGACGCGGGGTGCGTGGCCGCGGAGGCCGCGCGGCGGCTGTCGCTGAGCGTGCGGGCCCTGACGTACCGGCTGGAACGGATCCACCAGCTCACCGGCGCCGACCCCGCCGACCCGATGCACCGCTACACCTTGCAGACGGCGGTGATCGGGGCGAGATTGCTGGACTGGCCCGCGAAGCCGTTCTGAAACCATTCCGGGTTCAGGCGCGTGAAGGTAAGTACGGCCGACGGCCGACGGCAGCCGCTGACAGCCGACGGACGGTGGCAGCCGGTGGCCGGTGGGCAACCGGTGGCCGGTGGCAGGTGGGCAACCGGTGGCAATCGTCGGACGGTGGCCTGAAACAACCTGCTGCGAACAGTCTGCTGTCGGCATAAAGAACGCGTTAAGACTGCCGGGTTCCGGCAATGCGCACGGTCGTCCATTGATGGGAACATGGGGCCCTGCCCGAGGGGGACCACGGGGGATTCCGGGGGCAGGGGGGAGGGGGTCCGATGACCGTGTTTCTGGGTCTCGGCATCGCGGGGATCGTACTGCTCGTCCTGTCATTGATCTTCGACGGGATTCTCGAAGGGCTCTTCGGCGGTATCTCGCTGCTGAACGGGCTGTTCGACGGGCTGCTTTCGCTGCCGGTGATCGCCGGGTTCGTCTCGATGCTCGGATTCACCGCGGCGATCGTGGAGGGCAGTACGGATCTCGGCACGGCACCGGCGGTCGTCGCGGGGGCGGCGGCCGGTGCCGGGGCGGCCTGGCTGACCTGGAAGTTCAGCAAGGCGCTGATGCGGGACGACCAGACCGTGGCGACACCGCGGGGGGACGATCTCGTGGGCACCGCGGGCACGGTCGTCACGGCGATCCCGGCCGGCGGATACGGGGAAGTGCTGCTGCGGCTCGGCGGCCAGACGGTGAAGTACGCCGCGAAGGGCGAGGAGCCGGTGGAGCGCGGAGCCGAGATCTGGGTGGAGGCGACGTTGTCGTCAAGTTCGGTGTCGGTACGCCGAGTTCAGCGCTGACCGGTCCGCGGGGACCGGGACCTCCGGTACGGGGACCGGGACCCCCGGTACGGGGACCGGGACCCGCCGCACGGATGTCCGTCGCACGCCGTACGGATATCCCTGGCACGCCGTACGGATCCCCGGCAGGCCGCATCGGCTTGTACGCCGCAGGGACATCCCTTGCGAATCGTTTCGAACTGCCGTCCCTCGGGGGGACGAAGGAGAGGGCATCATGAGTCCAGTCGTCATCGCCGTGCTCGGGGTCGTCGTACTCGCCGTCCTGCTGGCACTGGCCGTCATCACGCGGTACAAGGTCGCCGGGCCCAGCCAGGCGTTCATCGTCACCGGCCGGCGCGGCAAGCGGTCGACGGATCCGGCGACCGGCCGGGTGTCCGTGGACACCAGCGGCCAGAAGGTCGTGGTCGGCGGCGGGGTGTTCGTCGTGCCGTTCGTCCAGCAGCGGTTCACGCTCGACCTGTCCAGCCGGCACATTCCGGTCGCCGTGCGCGGCGCCGTCACCCTGCGCGGGGTGAAGGCGAACCTGGACGGGGTCGCGATCGTCAAGGTCGGCGGCACGGAGGACTCGATCCGGGCCGCGGCGCAGCGGTTCCTCAGGCAGCAGGGCGGGATCGTCGGGTTCACCCAGGAAGTGCTCTCCGGTGCGCTGCGTTCGATCGTCGGCCGGATGTCGGTGGAGGACATCATCCGGGACCGGGCGGCCTTCGCCGGACAGGTCGCGGAGGAGGCGGAGGCGAGCCTGGCCGGGCAGGGTCTGATGCTCGACGCGTTCCAGATCCAGGACATCACCACCGAGGGTTCGTATCTGGAGGACCTCGGGCGCCCCGAGGCCGCGCGCGCCAAGCAGGAGGCGGACATCGCGGAGGCGGTGGCGCGGCGGGCGGCCGAGCAGGCGCGGCTCAAGGCCGAGGAGGAGATCGCGATCGCGCAGCGTACGTTCGCGCTGAAGCAGGCCGAGATCAAGGCCGAGACGGACGAGGCGGCGGCGCGGGCGGCGGCAGCGGGGCCGCTGGCGCGGGCGGCGCGCGAACAGGACGTGCTCGCCGAGCAGGAGAAGGTGGCGCAGCGGCAGGCCGCGCTGACCGACCGCGAACTCGACACCAAGGTCCGCAAGCCCGCGGACGCGGCGCGCTACCAGGCCGAGCAGGAGGCCGAGGCCCGTCGTATCGCCCTGGTCAAGCAGGCCGAGGCCGACGCCGAACGCTCGCGGCTCACCGGTGAGGGCGAGAAGGCACGGCGCGCTGCGCTCGCGGCGGCGGTACGGATCGAGGGCGAGGCGGAGGCCGCGGCGATCGGTGCGAGGGGTGCGGCGGAGGCGGACGCCATGCACAAGAAGGCGGACGCGTTCGCGCGGTACGGGGACGCGGCGGTGCTCCAGATGCTGGTCGAGGTGCTGCCGACGGTGGTCTCGAAGGCGTCCGAACCGCTGAGCGCGGTCGACAAGATGACGGTGATCTCGACGGACGGCGCGAGCCGGCTCTCCCGTACGGTCGCGGACAATGTCGCGCAGGGCGTCGAACTGCTCAGCTCCACCACGGGAGTTGACCTGGCGACACTGCTGAAGGGCCTGGCGGCGGGCCGGACGGAAGCGGGGGCGACGACGGGCGGGAGCGACGGCGCCACCGGGGCGGCTCCGGCCAACGGGCAGGTGGAGATCACGGATTGACGCGCTGGAGCGAGGGGGGAGGGGCCCGGTCGGCGGGGGGAGCCGACCGGGCCCCTCTGCGTGTGGGTACGGTTCGCGATCCGGCACCCCACCCCCAACGCCAACCCCCATTCCCGACCCCCGACCTCCGCCCCCAAGCCCGCCCCCCGGGCCCGCCACTGGAGACGCTTCTGCAAGTCGATCTCCGCCTTTTGGCTCGCATCAGCAAGCCATATACACACTCTTGGCTCGCATCCGAGATTCCCCGTCGCGGCGGCTGGGCATCACCCCTGGTGGCCATCGCCTCCGGAGGGGGAATCCCATGACCCGGCCCAGCCACAGCCCCGATCCGACCCCCAGCGCCAGCCCGAGCACCAGCGCCAACGGCAACGCCAGCACCAGCACCAGCACCAGCACCAGCAGCCCATCGTCGTCCGCCGTCGCCCTGCTGCTCGCCGGCGAGGTCGAGCGGCCCGTCTCACTGACCGTCGCGGATCTGCGCGAGCGATGGGAGCAGCACCGTGCGGACGTGGTGTTCCACTGCGCCACCAGCGGGCCCCGGCACCATGTCTTCGAGGGCCCGCTGCTGCGGGAGGTCGTCGACACGGCGAAGCCGGCCTTCGACGCGCGGCGGCGCAAGGACCGTTCGCGCTTTCTGCTCGCCGTGACCGGCGGGGACGGGCACCATACGGTGCTGTCCTGGGCGGAGTTGGACGCCGACTTCGGCAACGTACCCGTCCTGCTCGCGACCACCATGGACGGGGAGCGGCTGGACACGGCGGGCAGTCAGCTCGTCGTGCCCTCGGACCACTGCGGGGCGCGCTACATCAGCGCGATCACCAACGTCTGGGTCGGCGGCATCGCCGGCAGAGACGGCGGCCGCCCCGGAACGCCGCCCCTCACCGTCACCGCTGCCGACACCACCGCCCTCTCCCCCGCCGACACGACCGCCGTCGCCACTGCCGTCGCCGCTCAGCCGCCGACCCGCGCGACCCCCACGTAGAACGAGCTGTGCGCGTCCTCCGGCGCCGGGGTGTCCTTGTACCAGTTCGGGGCCGTCACCAGCCCCGGTTCCACCATCTCAAGACCCTCGAAGAACCGTTCCACCTCGGCCCGGCTCCGCAGCCGCAGCGAGATCCCGCCCTTCCCGTACGTATCGTTCACATGGCCCACCAGCTTGTCCGGCTGGAAGTCGGCCGTACCGTGCGAGAACAGCAGCAGACTCCCCGCCGGCAGCGACTCCACCAGCGTGCGCGTGATGCCGTACGGGTCGTCCTCGTCCGGGATGAAGTGCATCAGCGCGATCAGCGACAGCGCGATCGGCCGCTCGAAGTCCAGGATCCCGCGCGCGTGGTCGAGGATCTCGTCCGGCCTGCGCACATCCGCCTGGATGTAGTCGGTGGCGCCCTCGCGCGTGCTGATCAGCAGGGCTTCCGCGTGGCGGAGCACGATCGGGTCGTTGTCGGTGTAGACGACCCGGGACGCCGGAACGATTCCCTGGACGATCTGGTGGAGATTAGGCTCGGTGGGGATGCCCGTGCCGATGTCGAGGTACTGGTCGATCCCGGACCCGGCCACCCAGGCCGCGGCCCGGTGCATGAAGGCGCGGTTCAGCCGGGCGTCCTGCTTGGAGGCGTCGGGGAGCTTCTTGCCTATCTCCTGGTCGACGGTGTAGTTGTCCTTGCCGCCCAGGAGATAGTCGTAGACCCGCGCGGGATGCGGCTTGCTGGTGTCGACCTGGGGTTTGGGGATGCCTGTGGTCATCGGTGGGACTCCGTAATTCTGTTACCTGGTGGATCGGGGGTACGGGGGGTACGGCGGGCACGGGGCGCACGAGGGGTACGGAGGGATCCGGCGCGGCGTCGCGGTGCGCGGCGTCACGGTGCGCGGCGTCACCGCTCCACGCGTCACGGTGCGCGGCGTAACGGTTCGCCGCGTCACGGTTCGCCGCGTCATGATGCGCGCCGTCACGATGCGCGGCGTCACGGCTCGACGCATCGCTGTTCGCCGCGTCACAGGCCCCACATCTCCTTGCGGAAGCGCGCCAGGATCTCCTTCGTCCGCCCCGCGGACTCCGCGTGCGCGACCATCCGGTCCATCGCTTCCTTGTGCTCGGACAGTTCGCCGGCCTTGTCGAGATACAGCGCGCCGGTCAGATACTCGATGTAGACGATGTCCGGCACCTCGGGTATCGCGAAGCGGAAGAGGACGAACGGGCTGTACGTGCCGGGGTGGTGGCCGGACGCGAACTCGGCTATCTGGATCGTCACGTTGGGCAGCTCGGCCATCGCCAGCAAGTGGTCTATCTGACCCCGCATCACCTCGGACGACCCGACCGGCCGGTGCAGCACGGTCTCGTCCATGACCACCCAGAAGACCGGTGGCGACTCCGCGCGCGTGAGCAGCTTCTGCCGCTCCAGCCGCAGCGCGACACGTCGCTCGACGCGCCCCGGATCGGACCGTCCGACCTCGCCGAACTTCAGCACGTAACGCGCGTAGTCCTCCGTCTGGAGCAGCCCCGGTACGAAATGCGGTTCGTAGCAGCGGATGGTCTTCGCCGCTCCCTCAAGGCTCACATAGCCGCCGAACCAGTCCGGCAGCACGTCGTAGAACCGCTGCCACCAGCCGGGCTTCACCGCTTCCTCGGTGAGCCGGATGAATTCGGCGCGCTCGGCGTCATCGAGGCCGTACGCGGACAGCAGTATCTCGACGTACGGGATCTTCAGCCCGACCTCGGACATCTCCATGCGCCGAATGGTCGCGGCGGTCACATGCAGCAGTTTGGCGGCCTGGTCACGGGTGAGACCCGCCTGCTCACGGAGGGTCTGCAACTGTCTGCTGAGGACGATCTGTCCGATGGTAGGCGCAGAACGCGGTTCGCTCACACCTCACCACCGAACACCAGCGCCATAGGGGCAGTCTCCCACAGGGGCCGGGTCCAGGACATGGGGGCTTGGGGCGGACGGGCCGTGAACGTACGGGAGTTACATGGCGGCCGCACCCCGGCCATATCGCACTAAAGCGGGCTAAACATCCCTCCATTCGGAGGCAAAGATGAACTTACGACATCGCACGGGATACCTTGCAGTGGCCGCCGGATGTCCATCGACGGTTAGCATCGAGTTCCGCCGTACCGCTGTGCCCGCTGTTCCGCTGTGCCCGCTGTTCCGTTTGTGCGCCGCTTCTGCTTGTCCGCTGTTCCGCTTGTCCGCTGTTTCCGCCGTCGACCGAGAGCTGGGTGATCCGGACGTGTCCCGACCGCGTGTGGGTGTGGCCGTGCTGACCATGGGAACCCGGCCTGTGGAGCTGCGGGCCCTGCTCGATTCCGTGGCCAAGCAGCGGGAGCCCGCCGCGCGGATCGTGGTCGTCGGCAATGGCGCGCCGCTGCCCGAGCTGCCCGCCGGGGTCGTCGGCATCGAGCTGGAGCGGAATCTCGGGGTGTCCGGCGGGCGCAATGTCGCCCTGCGCGAGCTGCGCGCGGCCGGGGACGTGGACGTACTGGTGGACCTGGACGACGACGGCCTGCTCATCGAGGCCGATGTGATCTCACGGGTCGCCGATCTGTACGAGGCGGACGCGCGGCTCGGCGTCATCAGCTTCCGGATCGCGGACGAGACGGGGTTCACGGCGCGGCGGCACGTACCGCGGCTGCGGGTGGACGATCCGATGCGGGGCGGGGAGGTGACCACGTTCCTGGGCGGGGGTCACGCGCTGTCCATGCCGATGCTGGACGAGATCGGCGGCTGGCCGGACCAGTTCTTCTTCACGCATGAAGAGACCGATCTGGCGTGGCGGGCGCTGGACGCGGGGTGGACGATCCGGTACGAACCGGAACTGGTCCTCCAGCATCCGCGCACCTCGCCCGCGCGGCACGCGGAGTTCTACCGGATGACCGCCCGCAACCGCGTCTGGCTCGCCCGCCGCCACCTCCCGGCCCCGCTGGTCCCGGTCTATCTGGGCAACTGGATCCTGCTGACGGTGGCCCGTACCCGCTCGGCGAGCGGCCTGCGGGCGTGGTTCGGCGGCTTCTACGAGGGAATCCGCACGGCCTGCGGCACCCGCCGCCCGATCCGCTGGCGGACGGTGGGCCGGATGACGGCGCTGGGACGCCCGCCGGTGATCTGAGGGGGCCGCCCCTGGTGGTACGGGACGGCCCCAGCGGTACGGTCCGTACGGTCCGCCGCGGACGATGCTTGCCGCGGACGGCTACCAGAGGGCGCTGCAGGTGCTGGTGTTGCAGGCCTTCAGCGCGAACTTCTTGACGTTCTGGTACGAACCCCAGGAGTAGGAGCCGGCCGGCGTGCGCAGGTGGGTCTGCTCGACACCCTCGAAGAAGACCCGGATGTGGACGCCCGAGGTCGGGTCGCCGGACCAGTCCCCGTCGTACCGGCCCGCGCTGTCCGGGTTCACCCAGGACTTGCAGACATACGCCGAGCCGCCGCCCGAGGTCGGGTAGATGGTCCCGCACTGCGATCCGGCCGCACCGGAGACCGCGGCGTTGGCGGTGTTCGGCATGAACACCGCCGCCGCCATGATGCCACCGGCCATCGCTGCCTTCGTCAACTTGCCGAACATGGTTCCTCCTCAGGAACGCCGGGAGTGCCTGCCTTGCGAGACCGAGCCTGTCGTCCCGGCATTGCGAAAACCTGTGACGGTCCTTGAATCCCCTGGCCAGGGCGTCGGCGGCGGACGGCGGGCAGCTCACGGCGGCCGGACAGGACCTAGTCCAGTTCGCGTTCCCGTGTCTCCGGGAGTGCGCGTACGCACAGCAGCGAGACCACGGCCGTCGCGCTGATGTACAGGCCCACCGACGCCGAGCCGAAGCCGGACTGGAGGCGTGGCACGACCAGGGGGAGACCGCGCCGCCCAGGACGCCGCCCAGGTTGTACGAGAGGGACGAGCCCGAGTAGCGGACGCGCGCCGGGAACAGTTCCGGCAGGTACGCGCCCATCGGGCCGGACGTCACGCCCACGCAGAACACCGCGCCGCCCATGGCCACCGCCATCACCACCGGGTGTCTGGTGTCGAGCAGCGGGAACAGCAACAGGCCCCAGACCGCGGCCAGTCCGCAGCCCGTCAGCACCAGTTTCCGCCGGCCGGCCGTGTCGGAGCGGGTGGCGGCGAGCCAGATCGCGGTGGCGAGGAAGAAGCAGGCGATCAGCGACAGCGCCAGCATCGTATTGCGCGGCATGCCCAGGGTTGTCGTGGTGTACGACAAGCCGTAGGTCATCGACGAGTAGAAGAGCGTGTACACAACGGCCATGGCGCCCGCGCCGAGCAGCAGTTCGCGCGGATGGCGCCGCAGGAGTTCCGCCATGGGTGCGCTGCTCGTCGTCCGGTGCGCCACGGACCGTGCGAAGACGGGGGTCTCGCTGATCTTCAGCCGTACGACCAGTCCGACCACGACCAGCAGGAACGACAGCAGGAACGGAACGCGCCATCCCCAGCTCGCGAAGGCCGCCTCGTCGAGCGACGCGGACATCAGCCAGAAGACGCCGGTGGCGGCGGAGAAGCCGACGGGCGGGCCGAGTTGGGGAAACGCCGCGTACAGCCCGCGCCGCTCGCGGGGCGCGTGCTCCACGGCGAGCAGCACCGCGCCGCCCCACTCGCCGCCGATCCCGATCCCCTGGAGGAAGCGGAGCAGCACGAGCAGCGCGGGTGCCCAGCTCCCCAGCGTGGCGTAGCCGGGCAGCAGCCCCACCATCACCGTGGACAGCCCCATCAGCAGCAACGAGGCGACCAGGACGGACTTGCGGCCGACGCGGTCGCCGAAGTGCCCGAAGACGAGCGAACCGATCGGGCGGGCCAGAAAGGCGACCGCGTACGTGGAGAACGACGCGAGCGTGGAGTTGAGGGGGGAGAGGTTGGGGAAGAAGACGTCGTCGAGGACGAGCGCCGCGGCCATGCCGTAGATGAAGAAGTCGTACAGCTCGATGGTGTTGCCGATAAAACTCGCGACGGCAACCCGGCGCGGGCTCTCCCGCTTCCCCGGCCCGCCGGCGGCGGGCCTCGCGGGGGTGCGTGCGGGGGCGGGTACGGGGGACGGAGGACTCGTCGCTCTCGATCGTGCGCGTGGGTTCACCACAGGATGTGCAGCCTTTCGGGTACGCGCTGGATGTTGCCCGTGCGCCAGACCAACTGGCCTGCGGGCAGGGCCGGTCGCGATCCCAGCGGGTGTTCCATGAACCCGTCCCCCCTCACGCAAAGCAACAGATCTTTACGGAGAGTGACTTTCCGCAGACGACACCAGGTATGCGGCACTCCCCCGAACGAGTGATCACCCCGGGGCCAAGGACCGCCACCGCCGAACGAGCGCCCCCGGCGCCCACCCCGTCACACACACCACCCCACACCGCCCCCGCCCGCACAATTCCGCGCAATCCGGAGCCGCGCCGCCCCGCGGGCGTGCCGTTGGCGTTCGCGGTATCCCGTTTGTGGTGATTTATAACGAACGCACACCTTCGGGGCGACGGGAGCGCGGGCGTGATGGGGCGGCTGACCGGTGAGGGCAGGGTGACTGTGGTGCGGTTGTTGCAGCGGTGGCCCGGGCGGTATGGGGTCGTCGCCTATACGACCCAAGGTGCGTACGGGGAGACCGCGCTCGTCGGGTACGTGTCCGTGCCCGGCGTTGCCGATCTCAGCCTCATGGACGTCGCCGCGCGGCACCAGCCCGCGCTGATGTACGGGTCGACCGGGGCCGAAGGGTTCGCCGAGGCGTGCTGGCTGATCTCCGTCGGGTGGAGCGCGCGTACCGTGCCCAAGCCCGGGACGCTCGAACTGCCGCACGCCGTCTGGGCGATGGAGGTCGAGCGGACCGTTGAACTCGGCGGAGTCATGTACGGCCACACCCGCCTCCACGTCGGCCGCTTCACCCTCGCCGACCCCGCCGACCAGGCCCGCGCCCGCGCCCTCCTGAACCCGGCCCCCGGCCCCGGACCAGACCCCGGACCCGGCGACGCGCCCCGCTGACGCGGGCTCACGCGTCGAACCGGCGGCGGGAGTCCTCGATGTGGCCCAGGTAACGGTGCGTCCAGTCGCACATCGTGTCGACCGTCTTGCGCAGCGCCCGGCCCGGCTCCGTAAGGGTGTACTCGACCCGCGGCGGCACGGTGGGGTGCACGTCCCGTTCGATCAGGCCGTACCGCTCCAGCATGCGCAGGTTCTGGGTGAGCATCTTGTGGCTGATGCCCTCGACCTCGTTCCGCAACTCGCCGAAGCGCAGCGTCCGTTCGCCCACGGCCTCGATGATCAGGAGCGCCCACTTGTTGGCGACGTCCGAGAAGATCTCCCGCGCCAAGGAGTCCGCGCGCCTCAGGTTCGCTTCGTCGGGCAAGCCCTCGTACTGCTTGGTCACCATTGGGTTCCCCAGTCACCAAAAAGTGCATTCTTCCACGTCAGCGACCACTCTCCTACAGTTCCCAAGTACCCACAAGAGACCACGGGGTCTCAGGACAAGGAGACCGTCAGCATGGCCATCACCCTCGTGAACCCCAGCGGACTGCCGGAAGTCGACGCCTACCGGCAGGTGTCGATCGCGACCGGCTCGAAGCTGGTCTTCATCGCCGGACAGGTCGCCTGGAATGCCCAGGGGGTCACGGTCGGCCACGGTGACCTCGCCGCACAGGTCGAGCAGTGCTACCTCAATGTCGGCACGGCCCTGGCCGGGGCCGGTGCCTCTTTCGAAGACGTGGCGAAACTGACCGTGTACGTCGTCGACTGGACCCCCGACAAGCTGCCCGTGTTCATGGAGGGGGTCGCCCGGGCAGCCGCGAAGCTGGGGGTCGCGCCCGTACCACCGGGCACGCTGCTGGGCGTCGCGGCGCTGGACGTGCCCGAGCATCTGGTCGAGGTCGAAGCCACGGCGGTCGTCGACTGAACAACACGGGGCGGGGCTCGCCCCGGACCCGGACCCGGCGACGCGCCCCGTTGAGCAGCCGCCCCCGATCCGGGCCGGGCCCGGACGCGTGTCGCGCCGCGCGAGGGCCGGTCCCGGCTCGGCCGGCCGGGGTCGGCCCTCGCGGTTCAGCCGTCGGTGTTCAGCCCGCGTTGAGGCAGGTGTTGGCCGCTGCCGGGTTGAGGAGGGAGAGGATGTCGATCGTGTTGCCGCACAGGTTGATCGGGACTTCGATCGGGATCTGAATGGCGTTTCCGGAAAGGACGCCCGGCGACCCCTTCACGATGGCCTCCGCTTCCGAGTCGGCGAATGCGGGCCCGCCCCCGGCGGCCAGGAGGCTCCCGGCGATCGCGATCACGACACCGGCCTTCTTCAGCTTCTTCATTGGCGCTCCTCATCCCTCGTCAGACGTCGCCGTGGCCAATTCCACAGCTACGTCCGAGGGGTAACCTCCGGGCGCAAACATCACGCTCCGTAATGGCATTTTCCACCTGTTCGCGTGACGGCGGACCCGGCAGACGGCTCGGCAGCGCGATGCCCCGACAGCCATCGCACCCTCCGCCGCCCGGTTCCAGAGCGCTGAAACCGTCGTGAAACCGCGCTGAACGCGCCCTCCCGCAATCTCTGCGGCATGACGACAACGACATCGCACTCACCCGCCATCGCGGCCAAGGGGCTGCGCAAGGCCTACGGGGACAAGACAGTCCTCGACGGCATCGACCTGATGGTGCCGGCCGGCACCGTCTTCTCCCTGCTCGGCCCGAACGGCGCCGGCAAGACCACCGCTGTCAAGATCCTCTCCACCCTCATCACCGCCGACGCCGGAGACCTGCACGTCGGCGGCCACGACCTGGCAGCCGACCCGCAGGCCGTACGGGCGGCGATCGGCGTCACCGGGCAGTTCTCCGCCGTCGACGGCCTGATCACCGGCGAGGAGAACATGCTCCTCATGGCGGACCTGCACCATCTCCCGCGCCCCGCGGGCCGCCGTACCGCCGCCGAGCTGCTGGAGCGCTTCGATCTCACCGACGCCGCGAAGAAGCCCGCCTCCAGCTACTCCGGCGGTATGAAGCGCCGACTCGACCTCGCCATGACGCTGGTCGGCGACCCGCGGATCATCTTCCTCGACGAGCCGACCACCGGCCTCGACCCGCGCAGCCGCCACAACATGTGGGGGATCATCCGCGAACTGGTCGCCGACGGCGTCACCGTCTTCCTCACCACCCAGTACTTGGAGGAGGCCGACGAGCTCGCGGACCGCATCGCCGTGCTCAACAACGGCAGGATCGCCGCACAGGGCACCGCCGACGAGCTGAAGCGGCTCATCCCGGGCGGACACGTCCGGCTCCGCTTCACCGACCCGGACGCGTACCGGTCCGCCGCCGTCTCCCTGCGCGAGGTCACCCGGGACGACGAGGCGCTGACGCTTCAGATCCCCAGCGACGGCAGCCAGCGCGAGCTGCGCTCCATCCTCGACCGGTTGGACTCGGCCGGCATCGAGGCGGACGAGCTGACCGTGCACACCCCCGACCTCGACGACGTGTTCTTCGCCCTGACCGGCAGCGGCGCCGAGACCGGCAGCACCACGAGCGACCGCGCCACGACCGGCAGCGCCACGAGCGACCGCGCCAGGACCGACCGCGCCACGACCGGCAGCACCACGACCGGCCGCGCCACGAACAGCCACGTCACGACCGACCGTACCGACCTCCCCAGCCGCGGCACCGGCCACGGCACCGACCACTCCAAGGAGACCCTCCGATGAGCGCCCTCTCCCTCGCCGTCCGCGACTCGCACACGATGCTGCGCCGCAACCTGCTGCACGCGCGGCGCTACCCGTCCCTCACCCTGAACCTGCTGCTCACGCCGATCATGCTGCTGCTGCTCTTCGTCTACATCTTCGGCGACGTGATGAGCGCGGGCATCGGCGGCGGCGGAGCCGACCGCTCCGACTACATCGCTTACATCGTCCCCGGCATCCTGATGATGACCATCGGCGGCACCGTGATCGGGGCCGCGGTGTCCGTCGCCACCGACATGAACGAGGGCATCATCGCCCGCTTCCGTACGCTGGCGATCCACCGCGGGTCCGTGCTCGTCGGGCATGTCGTCGGCAGCGTGCTCCAGTGCGTCGCCAGTGTGGTCCTCGTCGGCGCCGTCGCCCTGGCCATCGGCTTCCGGTCCACCGACGCCACGGCCCTGGAGTGGCTGGCGGCGTTCGGACTGCTCACGCTGTTCTCCCTGGCGCTCACCTGGATCGCGGTCGGAATGGGCATGGCCAGCCCGAACGCCGAGGCGGCCGCCAACAGCGCACAGCCGCTGGTCCTCCTCCCCCTCATCTCCAGCGCCTTCATCCCGGCCGACACGATGCCGGGCTGGTTCCGGCCGATCGCCGAGTACCAGCCCTTCACCCCCGCCATCGAGACCCTGCGCGGACTGCTGCTGGGCACCGAGATCGGCAACAACTGGTGGATCGCCGTCGTCTGGTGCGTCGGCCTGGCCGCGCTCGGCTACCGCTGGTCGACGTCGTCGTTCAACCGCGACCCGAAGTAACCGCCATGACAGCGCGGGCTGCCGCACGCAGCTCGTCCCGCTCCAGGGCGGCGTACTCCGACACCGCGTCGGCGTACGCCGCCCTGCCGGCGTCCCCGGCGGCCCCGACCGCCTCCCGGGCACGGTCCGCCGACATCGTCGGGTGGAAGTCCCGCTGCACCCCCAGCCGTTCGGCCAGCGCGATCATCCGTACGGCATCCACACCGGCCCCGCCCCCGACATCGGCACCGGCATCCGCACCAGCCCCAGCCCCAGCACCAGCACCAGCACCAGCACCCACACCCGCACCCGCACCCGCACCACCCGACGCGAGCCCCGCCATGCCGAGCGCGTGCAGCATCGTGCCGAACAGGGGGAGTTCGGAGGGCGGGCCGACCGGATCGGCGAGCAGCGTCCGCAGCCGCTGCCGCAGCCGTTCGACCACGTCCGCGACCAGCCCGAGCCGCCCGGCGTACGCGTGCGCCGTCACCGCCACCGCCTGGGTCAGATACGGCCACGGGCCGAGCAGGGCGTCGCCGCCGCGCGTCGAGCCGACCGTGAGCACGCGCTCCACCTCGCCGCGCCACAGGCCGAGCCCGACCTCCGTCAGACCGCGGGCGAGCGCTATCTCGGCGCGCCCGCCGAGGTCGGGCCGGTAGTAGTCGTCCTGCCGCGGCGGGCTGTCGCTCTCCGCCCGCCGCAGCCAGTACTCGGCCTCGTCGGGGTCGCCGCGCTGAAGGCAGGCGAGGACGAGGGAGGAGCGGATGAAGATGTAGTCGTGCCCGTCGTTGAGCCGCGGCAGCACCTTGAGCACCGCCTTGAGGTGCCCGTACGCCTCCTCGCCCCGCCCCAGCCGCAAGTACAGCTCGCTCAGCCGGGAATGCCCCATGAGCTGCACGGACGGATTGTCGACCGGGGCCAGTTCGGTGATCATCCGGCGGGCCGAGATGAGCGCGCGCTCGATGTCGTGCTCGTACTCCCAGACGTACGTGGCGATGGACTCGGCGATGCCGGCGACCAGCGGCTGCCCGCTGTCGCAGAGCCCCCGCAGCACGCCGTAGCCGGGCGGCAGCATCTCGGGGATGGCGCTCACCACGACCGCCGTGGCACGCAGCAGCGTGTCCGGCGGGGCCGCGGGCAGCCGCCGCAGGGTGACGAGCTGCCGTACGGCGCGCGGGCCGTGGCCCATGAACAGGCCCGCTGTGCACAACACCGCGGCGGCGCGGGTGACTTCGACGTATGCGGGCTCGGGGTGGTAGTGCGACAGCGCCTGGCCGGTGTCGGCGGCGAGGGCGGCGAGGCGGGGGAAGTTGGAGTCGGTGGACCACAGCGTGGCGAGGACGGCGGTGAGGGCGGCGATCGTGGGGCCGTCCGTACGGGCCAGGGCCTGCCGCAGGGCCAGTACGAGGTTGTCCTGCTCGGCCTTGATCCGCTCCCAGGCGGCCAGGGGTTCCGGGCTGAACAGCGCGTCGTGGTGCGCGACCGCGAAGTCCCGTGCCCAGGTAAGGAACCGGCTGACGGCCGCCTCGTCCTCGCCCGCCTCCGCGCGCCGGGCCGCGCTGAACTCCCGTACGGTCTCCAGCATCCGGAACCGCACGCCGGCCGGGGTGTCGGCGACGGTGAGCAGCGACTGACCGGCCAACTGCTCCAGCAGAAGCAGCGCGTCCTCGCCGAGGACCCGCTCCGCCGCCTCGCCCGAGAAGCCGCCGGGGAAGACGGACAGCGTGCGCAGCGCCGCCCGGCCGTCCTCCGCGAGCAGGTTCCAGCTCCACTCCACCACCGCGTGCAGCGTACGGTGGCGCTCCGGCACGCCCCGCACCCCGCCGCGCAGCAGCGCGAACCGGTCGCCGAGGCGGCGGGCTATCTCCGGCACCGAAAGCACCCGCACCCGCGCCGCGGCCAGCTCCACGGCGAGCGGCAGCCCGTCGAGGTGCCCGCACAGCTCGGCCACCGCGTCCGGCGGCAGCTCCACACCGGGCCGGGCGCCCCGGGCCCGCTGGGTGAACAGTTCGGCGGAGGTGTCGGGACCCAGCTCCGGCAGCGCGTACACCGCCTCCGACGTGAGTCCCAGCGGGGCCCGGCTGGTGGCGAGCACCCGCAGGTCCTCGGACGAAGAGACCAGGGCCTGTACGAGGCCGGCGGCGCCCCGGACGACCTGCTCGCAGTTGTCCAGGACCAGCAGCGCGGGCCCGGAACCGAGCACGCCGAGAACGCCGGACACCGGGTCGGCCGGGGCGTGGCCGCTCATGGCGCCGGGCCGTCCCTCGCCCGCGCCGAGCGCGGAGGCCACCTCCGCGGCCACGTCCTCGTCCGCGGTGACACCGGCGAGCGGAACGAAATACACCACGCGCTGCTCGGCCCGGCGGCTGACGGCATGCGCGAGCCGCGTCTTGCCGAGGCCGCCGGGACCGACGACGGTGACGGCGCGCGAGGCGCGCAGCAGCCGCTCCACCGCCGCGATGTCCTCGTCCCGGCCGAGCAGCGGGTTCGGCTCGTGCGGCACACCGTGCCTGACCACCGGCGACTCGCCGCGCAGCAGCTCCCGCTGTACGGCCTTGAGCCCGGCTCCCGGATCCGTACCGAGCTGGTCGCGCAGCTCACGGCGGTACGCCTCGTACCGCGTCAGCGCGGCGGACGGGCCCGCCGTCGCGGCCTCGCCGCGCAGCAGCTCGGCGAGCACTTCCTCGTCGCGCGGATGTTCCGAGGCGGCCACGGCCAGCGGCCCGGCCGCCTCCGCGTGCCGCCCCAGCCGGGCGAGCGCGAGCGCCCGCGCGCGTACGAGCGTGCCGCGGACGGGGGCGCGCTCGGCGCGCAACGCGGCCAGGGGGTCGCCGGTGTCGCCGTCCGCGTCCGGGGTCCCCTCCCACAGGGCGAGCCCGGCCTCGGCCGCGGCCAGCGATCCCGCGTGGTCCCCGGCCCTGGCCCGGTCCGCGCTCGCCGCTGCGTGCAGCAGCAGGGCGGAGCTGTCGACCTGCTCCTCGGCGAGTGCGAGCCGGTATCCGGCCGGCGTGCTCACGATGACGTCGGCGCCCAGTTGCGTACGGGCCCTGGACACCAGGACCTGTAGCGCCTTTCCGGGCCGCTCCGGCAACTCGTCCGGCCACAGCCCCGCCACGAGCCGTTCGGTGCCGCACCCCGTGCGCGAGGCGCCCGCGAGCAGCGCGAGCAGACCGCGGAGCCGGGGCGCGGTGACCTCCTGTCCGCGATAGGCGACACGCGGCAGCAGGGTCAGGTCGGTGGTCACCCGTGCAGGTTAACCAAGCCCCGGCCCGCGGGAACTCCCCCCGCGAGCCGGTCTCCGGCCGCACGGTCCCCACCGGCCTCCGCACGGTCCCCACCGACTGCCGCGCCGTCCCTAACACGCTCCCGCGCCCAGGCCGCCGCGCCGTCCCTACACGCTGCCGCGCTGTCCCTCCAGGCTCGGCCGACCCAAGATCGTTTCGTGGTACGTCTTCCCGCGGCTCATTCCGAGCAGTCCGGCGACGGGCCGCATCGTCAGAGCGGTGGCGATCAAGTCGCCGATGCGCGGGGACAGTGCCTCGCCGAGCAGCAGCATGTTGGCCGTTCGCGGCAGTACGACACGTCGGCTCCCGCGCCGGACCGCGGTCACCACAGCGCGCGCGACATCTTCTGACGACAGCGGAGTCATGTGCCGGAACGGGGGCGGCATCTCGGCTTCCGCCGCCTCCTTCAGCAGATCGGTGGCGGTGAGCGCCGGATGGACCGCCACGACCCGGATACCGGCGTCGGCCACCTCCTGGCGGAGGCTGTCCGAGAACGCGGAGACCGCGTGCATCACGATCGCGTACGAGCCGAATCGGGCGAACGCCTTGCGCCCCATCACGGACGACATGTTGACGATCGTGCCCGAGCCCTGTCGCCGCAGTACCGGGAGTGCGCGCCGCGTCACGTCGATCATCCCGAACAGGCTCGCCCGCAGTGTCTGATGGACGTCCTCTTCAAACGCCGCCGATTCGATACCGCCCACCTTGCCGATTCCGGCGTTGTTCACCAGCACATCGATCCCGCCGAACCGGTCCACCGCAGCGTCCACCAGGGCCGCCACAGCATCGTGCGAGGTCACATCGGTCGGCACCGACAGCACTTCAGCGCCCAGATCGCGAACCTCGTTCTCCACCTGAGTGAGCCGCTCCACCGAGCGGGCCGCGAGAACGAGCCGCGCTCCTTCCCGGGCGAACGCCAGCGCGACGGCCCTGCCGATTCCCCGTGATGCGCCCGTGACCAGCACCACCTTGTTCGCGAAGAACGCGTTCACGATGACTTCCCTTTCGTGTTGCATATACAACATGTAGTGCGACATGTGCCGCCGGGACGCTCCCGAGCCGACCCCGTCTCCGTCTCCGACCCCGTCTCCGCCTGATACGCGCTAGTAGGCGCGCTAGGCGTCCGGCGCGTACCCCATGCCGCCCGCGATCCCCTGGACCGCGCCCACGCCCGTCGTCCCGAGAAGCCGCGCGGCCTGCCGCTGAGCCTCCCGCCACTCGGGCATCACGGACTCGACCTTGGCCTGGCCGGCACGGGTGAGCGCGATCTCCCGTATCCCTTTCGCATCGGACGACAGGGCCTCGATCCAGCCGCGGTTCAGCAGGAGATTCACATTCCGGCTGACCGTGGACCTCTCCAGTTGCAGCACATCGCCGAGCCTGGACGGTGGACACGGACCGGCCTTGCCCAGCGCGGCCAAGAGGTTGACCTGCGCGATGGTCACCCCATGACCGGCGAGGGCGCCGTCGTACAGGCTCGTGACGGCCCGGCCGATCAGCCGGACACGTACCGCCAGACAGTCGCGCACAATCTCGTCGATGGAAGAAGCACTCACGTCTCCAGTGTTGTACATGCAACAAGCAGAGTCAACCCGAACCGCCCCGACGCATGAGCGGCACCGGGTGCCGATCGCGGGCATCGGCGACATCTGCCGCGACACCAACACCCAGGCCGCCACCCCTCGCACGGAAGCCGAGCTGGAGGCGCCGGCCGAGTCCGGTGTCCCGGCGGACACCTTCTATCGCGCTTCCGCGCGTTTCAGGTACGCGGTGTGTTCCGCGTCCAGGTCGACGACGGTGAACTCAAGGAGCTCCATGATCAGTTGGCTGGCGAGCACCCAGCCGAGCCGCCAGCTCTCGAAAGCCACGCCCCCCGCGTCGTACACCACGGGAAACAGCCCGCCCGGCCGATACAGCGCCCCGTGCACCCCCACCAACACGAACGCCCGCACCCGCAGGGCCACATGGCGCTTGCGCAAGTGCGGACACGCCCCGACCGAGGCGACCGCGCACGGCACGCACAGGGGCGGATGCGTGGTGACATAGCCGGGCTTGTGCAGCTCCGGCTCGTCCGCGTCCTCGCCCACGACCCACAGCGTGCCATCGTCGGTACGGTCCGACGGCCCGCCGCAGATCTGGCACAGCAGCTTCCGCATGGCCCGGCGCTGCCGCAGGAAGTGCACGTTCCCCAACTCCGGCCGCCCCTTCCCCGGGCTGATCCCCACCCGCTTCCAGAGCACACCCATGTCGTCGCGCTCGTACGGCCCTTCATCGGCGTACGCGATCCCACCGCCCCGGACCACCAGCACGCCCGAAGGCTGGTGCTCGGAGGACCAGCAGGCGATGTACGGAACGACTTCCGGCCGCGGTATCGCGCCCAGCGGCAGCCGGTCACCCTCCGTCGCCGGCACATCAGCCACGCTCCGGCCCCCCGCCCGCCATGCCCTGGAGCGACAACGAGGCCCACACCATCTTCCCCGGCCCACCCCGCTCGGCCACACCCCACGCATCCGCCAAGGCGTCCACCAGCAGCAGCCCACGCCCGTCCGGCGCCTCCGGATCGGCAGGCCGAGGCCGCGGACGCTCCGGCGAACCGTCGTGCACCTCGATCCGCAACGCCCCCGAACTGCGGAAATACCGCGTCTCGATGATCTGCTCCGGCGTCACCTTCGCGTGCAGCCCGGCGTTGCTGAGCAGTTCGGACACGATCAGCACCGCCGCGTCCTCCAGCTCCGACAACCCCCAATCGGCCAACGCCTTACGCAACTCCAACCGCGCCAACGCCACACACCTCGGGTGACTGCTCCACCGCAGCACAACGCTGCCGACGGTTTGGTCCGGCCTGCCGCTCCCGCACATGTCACACGACCTCCATCTGCCCTTGCTCGCTTTCTGTGACGAACACCTCACAGAGTGATAGGAGTCCAGCTATGGTGGCCAGTAGTAGGGGGTTGACAACACCCGCTTCAGATGTAGGAGTTGATGGCATGGCGAAGGCTCGTGAGCCACGCACCCCTCGGCAGAAGTACGGGGAGGAGTTGAAGCTCCGCCGGATAGCAGCGGACATGACTCAGGAGAAGTTGGGCGAGATCGTGGTGTGCTCGCCCACGCTGATCAGCCACTTCGAGGCGGGCCGCCGCCTGCCCAACCCGACCGACGCGAAGCGCATCGACGCGGCGCTGGATACGGACGGCTTCTTCTCCAGGTGGTTGGAAGACCTCGACGCCAGCTACGCCAACTTCTTCGTCCTGGCGGCCGAGTTGGAGCAGCAGGCGACGGAAATCCGACAGTTCGGCCCCCTGCTCATCCCGGGTCTGCTTCAGACCGAGGCGTACGCACGAGCGGTGTTCAGTGTCTACGATCCGAACCCTCGGCCCGAAGATCTTGACGCGTTCGTGGTCGTTCGCACGGCACGCGCTCGGACACTTGAGGGCCCATCAGCACCCGTAACTTGGGCCCTGTTGGATGAGGCATGCCTCCGGCGAAAAATTGGAAGCTCGCAGGTCATGGCCGAGCAGCTCCACAAAATCGCGGACATGACAGAGTCTGGAAGGCTCCGGCTGCACGTGCTGCCATTCGAGGCGGGAGAGCACGCCCTGTTGGAGGGCATGGTCTACCTGATGAACTTCGAGGACGCCCCGCCGGTGGCCTATGTCGAGGGGTACCACATGGGGTACTTGAAGGACGATCCAGCCGAGGTCAGGAAGTGCCAGGTGGCCTACAGCCTGGCCCTAGGGGATGCTCTGCCACACAAGGAGTCACTGGCCATGATCAGGGCCATAGCGAAGGAATACGAAGATGAACAGCACTGAGCGCTTTGTCGGTTGGCGCAAGTCCAGCTACAGCGGGGCTGCCCAGGGCGAGTGCCTCGAAGTGGCCGAGGGATACGCCAGCGTTCCCGTCCGGGACTCCAAGAACCCCGCCGGTCCCACCCTGCTCTTCCAGACCAACGACTGGTCGACGTTCATCACAGCCATCAAGGACGCCAGCCTGACCGCCTGACCGCCTGACCGCCCAACCCCCTCATCCGTTGGCCACCGCCGCCGCGGATGAGGGTTCCGCCTCGCCTCACGCCCCGGCCGGCCCCCGGAACATGGCCCAGGACCGAGCGGCGGCGGTCAGTGCAGCGCGGTGCGGTAGCGGGTCTGTTCTCTCTCTGTTTTCCCAGACGGCGTGCAGGGCGTGTGCGAAGGTGCTGACCGCGGAGGAGGAGGCAGCACGGTAGGCCGGAACCTCGCGGGCGGCCTCTTCGGCCTGCTCCGGGGTGTGCCCGGCATGGATGAGCCGGACGACCGCGAACGCGGTATCGGCCCAGTTGGGCCCAGGGCATGCGAGTGCCCAGTCCAGCAGGCGAATGCCATCGGGGGTGGCGACCATGTTCAACGCGGACACGTCCGTATGAACCAATGCGCCGCCTTCGAGGTCGGGCGTGCAGTCGGCAGGGAAGAAGCCGCGCCACCGCACATGCAGCGGCTTCTTACGGACCGTCGCGGGCCATGAGGCGGCCGACAGAGCGGTGAGAGTGGCGACCAGCGGGGCAAGGTCGGCCGAGCCGGGGGCGAGGTCGGGGTGATGGCCGTCGATGAACTCGTACCCGACGAGCAGCCAGCCTCCCGCCTCCACCTGCCAGAGCAGACGAGGAGCGCGCGGCGCGCACCTCGTGACCCGCGCCTCGTAGTCGTACATCCACGCTGTCTCGTCGTCGAGGCGGGTCCCTTTGACGAACGCGCGCCCCAGGGCGGTGTGCAGGGTACAGGCGAGGCGTGACATCACACCGCTTCCCGCAGTCTCCGCGTGGTCCACGCGCCCGGTGTGCTTCTCTACGGCTTCCTGGGCCGCGGGCGGCAGTTCATGCCATGCGGTGCGGTCCACCCGCGTGCCTCCTCGCGCAGAACGGAAGCCGGCCCCCGGCTCGGCCACAGCGTGGCACAAAACGGGGACCGGCCGCAGGACTGTGTCAAGCGTGCTTCGGACTGTTGTGGCAGTTGGCATGGCACTGCGAGCAGTCGGCGATGTCGAGTTCCGGCCAGAACTCCATGTCGACGATGTATCCGGCCGCAGCGATCGCGTCGATGGTGCGGACGCGCAGGGCCTTGCCGCCACCGTGTTCCTGCTTGTCGAGGAAGCCCGGCTGGTGATGGACGAACTTCCCGAGCGTGCCGGCGCAGAACTCCTGATACGCCTTGGTGTGGAGCAGGAAGGCGTGCCAGAAATCATCGACCAGGGGCGACGGGCTGAGCGGCGCTTCGTCTCGGGCCCCGGTGGCGAGGAAGGCGAGCATCTGCCCGATGCCACGGTGCGCCTGATCCTCGGTCATGCAGGTGAACTTGGCACGCATGTTCGCTGCGAGGGTTGCCCGTAAATCAGCGCTGATCAGTGTCCGCGCATCGGTCGCGGGCTGTTCCGTACGAGTTGCGGGGCGATGCGCTCGGCACACTCCAGTTCGGCGAGTGCCTTGTCGCGGTTGCCGTCCCACAGCCAGGCCCGGGCGAGGTCCATATGATGGTGTCCGCGACGGGAGCTGGGCAGCGCGGCAACCATCTCACGGCTTGTACGACGGTTGATCGCGAGTGCTTTGGTCTGTTCGCCGGTTTCCAGAGCGACGCTGATCGCGTGAATCTGTACGTTGCCCGGAGAGAACGTCACTGAATGACGGTCGTAGACAGGCGGCCCCTGGTGGTCGCCCATGCGGTCGGCGGCGGTACGCGCGAGGCCGATCCGGTCATCTGCTTCAGACGGTCGCCCCCCGCGCGCTGCGCTTACGGCTGCCCTGAGTTGCAGCGAGCCCCACATGCGCACCGCAAGCGGGTCGCCGCGGTCGTAGTCCTCCTGGATACCGGTCAATGCCTTGTCCGCCAGGGCAAGGGAGTCGGCCCAATCGGCCGTCGCCCACATGTCCCACACCCGCATCCAGTCCGCGAGCGACGGCATGACAGGGTCGCCGGACAGGCGGGCGGACCACGCGGCGCGTTCGGCCGCCATGGCGATCAGCTCGGGGTGTCCGAGCGCGTGCGCGGCAGTGTGGGCAAATTTGCAGGCGACCGCGTACACGGCGTACGCCTCTTCACGCTCGTGCCCGGTGGCGACCTCGGCGAGAGCCCGGGCCTCGCGCAGCACGTCGGGCAAGGCGCGCAGGATCGCGATGCTGGCTGCGGCGTCACGCAGGCGGTGCAGTCCGGTCATATCCCGCCACAGTTCACCGGACGGCCGAGGGGTACCGTCGAACACGGGTGTGAGGTCGTAGCGGCGCAGCTCCCGCAGGATTGACGCCGCAGCGACCTGCCACTGATTCTCCGCCGGACTGCTCGTGTACGGGCGGCCGATCAGGTCGTTGGGGTGTACGTGCAGCTTGGCGGCAATGAGGTTGAGCAGCCCCACACGGTCTATCTCGATCTGCCCACGCTCCATCTTGGACACCCAGCCCTGAGACTTCCCGAGGTCTGAAGCCAGGTCCGCCTGCGGCATCCCGAGGCGCAGGCGCGCCCGGCGTACGCGTCGGCCGATCTCTTCCGATTCCTCCAGCATCAGCGCATCCCCCAGACTGCGGCGGGCCTGCTGTGCTCATGCGGTCGGCAGGGCATTGGGGCTCCATCCGTTCGGGCCTGTCTCCCAGAACGGTACCCATGCCCGCGGTGTGCATGGGCGCCGTCAAGTCCGGGAACTTGACGGGTCGATCGGGCGGCGCCCTCAGTCCTTGTGCACGGGCGGGTCGGGTACTGGTACCGATGTGTGAGGGGCCGGTTTGTCCGGGACCGGGACCGGTTGGGCCGGGGCCGGAAGGGGGCCGGACGGGCGGGCGGTGGGGGCGGGCGTGAGCGGCGGCGGGGAAGCCGGTTCCTGGGGGCGCTCGCGCGGTACGAGCAGCAGTACGCACAGCAGCGCGGCGGCCAGGCCCAGCAGGGCGACCGCGGCGCTGCTCCATGGTCCCCGCGGTCGCCACGCGAAGCGCGGGCCCGTGTGCGCGGCGGACGGCGGGGCGGCGCGGCGGAGGGCGGGGAGTACGACCGTACGGGACTGGGCCTCCAGGGCGGCGCGGAGCCGGAGTTCGAGGTCGGAGTCGCGGTCGGGGAGGGCCCGGTGGTGGCCGTTCGGGTGCCGGGGGCTCATGAACGTACCTCCAGGTGTCGGCCCAGGGCGTCAAGCGCGCGGCTGGCCGTGGACTTGACGGTGCCGTTGGAGACCCCGAGGGTGTGGGCGATCTGGGCCTCGGTGAGGTTCGACCAGTAGCGGAGGACGAGGACCTCGCGCTGGCGGCGGGTGAGGCGGCGGAGCGCGGCGAGTACTTCGCGGTGTTCCTCGCGGAGGAGTACGGACTCCTCGGCGGGCGGGACATGGGTTTCGCGCTCGGGTACATGGGCGCGGACGGTGCGGCGGCGGCGCAGGACGGAGCGGGCGCCGTTGATGACGCAGGTGCGGATGTAGGCCTCGGGGTCGTCGAGGCCCTTCATGTGCTCGCCGTAGCGCCGGAAGAGCGCGGCGAAGGCGTCCTGGACGACGTCCTCGGCGGTGGGGAGGTCGTCGACGAGGAGGAGCGCGAGACGGACGAGCTGGAGCCGGCGGTGGTGGTAGAGGTCGTCGATCGCGGGGGTGGTGGCGGGTGCGGGCGCGGTGGTGGGGCGGGACGGGCTGAATCTTTCGGAGAGGCTCAGTCTCTCGGAGAGGCTGAGTCCTTCGGAGCGGCTCAGTCCCTCGGAGCGGCTCAGTCCTTCGGAGCGGCCGAGTCTCTCGGAGAGACGGCGGAGCAGCAGGCGCCAACGGGCCGGGGCGGGGGCCGGGCAGGTGGCTGCGACTGTCGCTGCCGCTGTGCTCATGGTTCTCCTGGACGGGCGGGGCCGGTTCGGGGGCCGGGGTCGGGGGCCGCCGGGTCGTCACCGGGCGGCCCCCTGGGGAGTTGCTACTTGCCGGGTGCGGGCTTCGCGGGGGCGGGGGCCGGGGTCGGCTTCGCGGGCGCGGGCTTGGCGGGCACGGGCTTCGGCTTCGCCGGGACCGGGGCGGGCACGGACGGTACGGGGGTGGGCTCGGCGTGCCCGGGGGCCGGCTTGGCCGGGACGGGGGCGGGCACGGGCTTGGCGGGCGCGGGCTTGGCAGGCACGGGCTTCGGCTTCGCCGGGACCGGCTTGGCGGGCGCGGGCTTCGCGGGCACGGGCTTCGGCTTCGCCGGGACCGGCTTGGCGGGCACGGACGGTACCGGGGTGGGCGAATCGGCCTGGGCCGCGGTGATCGCTCCACCGATGGCCAGCGCGGCGACGGCGACACTGGTACCCAGGATCAGGCGTACCCGGCCGCGGAAGGCACCTCGTACCGCACCGGCACTGTTCGGTGTCTCTGCGGCTGTGGACTTGTCTGCGGGCATGTCTCGTTCCTCGAATCAGCTCGGCATCGGGTGGACCGGAGGCGCCTCCACCCCGACAGACGTCCATGCCTGGCGGAGGTTGCGGCAGCGGATGCGAATTTCTTTCCGCAGCGGAACGGACGCTCTCCGTACGCACGCGGATTGCGCACGGCTGCGGGCGGTCACTGATTGCGGGCGGCTGCGACTGGGGGCGGTTGCCGAATGCGGGCGGTTGCCGGGGGCCGTGGTGACGCGCCGCCCGAGGTCCGATCGGTGGACGGTGGACTCAGCGGACGGCGGACTGAGTGGATGGCGGACTGAGTGGACTGTGGGCTCAGTGGAACGTCTGCGTGCCGATGGCGGACAGGAGCCGGAGCTTGTCGTGGCTCTCGGTGCCCGGCGCGGCGGTGTAGACGAGCAGGCGGTGCGACTGGTCGGGATCGAGCAGCACCTGGCAGTTCAGCTCCATCAGGCCGACCTCGGCGTGGATGAAGCGTTTGACCTGCTGGGGGTGGACACCGACTTCGTGCTTCTCCCACAGGCACCGGAACTCTTCGCTTCGCGCGAGGAGGAGGCCGGCGTAGTGGGCCGCCCGGGAACCGGGGCCCCGCAGCGTCGAGATCTCCCGCAGGCCGGACGCGAACATCCGCGAGAGCAGTGAGTGATCCCCGGGCGCGTACAGCTCGCGGGTGGCGGGGTCGGTGAACCAGCGATAGGCGAAGCTGCGCGCCGGGCCGGTGTACCGGGTCGCGTCGCCGGTGAGTGTGATGCCGAGCGGGGTCTGGCGCAGAGTTTCCCCGAGTTCGGTGACGATCTCCGCCGGGGTGTCGTCCAGGCGGTCGAAGATGCGCAGCAGGCCGGGGCTGATGTGCTCACCGGCCGCGCCCCGATCGGGCGGGCGGTGTCCGGCCAGCCGGAACAGATGGTCGCGCTCGGTGAGGGAGAGGTGCAGACCCTGGGCGATCGAGGCGATCATCTGCTCGGACGGCTGGGGGCCGCGCTCCCGTTCCAGCCGGGCGTAGTAGTCGGTCGACATGTGACAGAGCGCGGCGACCTCCTCACGGCGCAGCCCGCCGGTCCTGCGGCGCTGTCCGCGCGGGAGGCCGACGTCCTCGGGTTGCAGCAGCTCGCGGCGGCGCCGGAGAAACGCGGCGAGTCCGGTGCGGTCGATGTCCATGCGTCTCCTCTCCCGGCGCTGCTGCTCTCCCGGCGCTGCTGCTCTCCCGGCGCTGCTTCTGTCCCGGCGCTGCTTCTGTCCCGGCGCTGCTTCTGTCCCGGCGCTGCTGCTCCGGTGGCGCTGCTTCTCGCCTGGCGCTGCCTCCTTTGGCGCTGCTTCCTTTCTATAGCCCGCGGACGGGCGTAACCACGGATCGCGGGTCCCCCCTTCCGGCCCCGGCTCCGCGTATCTGCCGGGACGGCGCCGGGTCAGGCGGCGGGGCGGTCGGCGGGGAGGCGGCGGCGGATGTGGGGGTGTTCGACGGCGGGCGGGTTGTAGGTCCCGTCGCGCATCCCGATGTCGGTGCCCGGGGGCACGATCGCGTCGATCCGGTCGAGGAGGTCGTCGGTCAGGACGGCCCCGGCGCCGGCGAGGAGGTCGTCGAGGTGGTCCATGGTGCGCGGCCCGATGATCGCGGCGGTGACGCCGGGGTGGGAGATCGCGAACGCGATGGCCAGGTGCGCCAGCGGCATCCCCGCCTCTTCGGCGAGCGGGATGAGCTGCTCCACCGCATCGAGCCGGCGCTCGTCACCCAAGTGCTTCAAGCCGAAGCCGGCCCGGTGGGTGTCGGCCGGACGGCCCTTGCGGTAGCGGCCGGTGAGCAGGCCCTTCGCGAGAGGGCTGTAGACCATGGCGCCCATGCCGTAACGCTCGCAAACGGGCAGCACCTCGCGTTCGATGCCACGGTCCAGGATCGAGTACGGCGGCTGCTCGACGCGGAACCGCTGGAAACCGCGCCGCTCGGCGACCCACTGCGCCTCGACGATGTCCGAGGCGGGAAACGTGGACGTGCCGATGGCCCGTACCTTGCCCGCGCGCACCAGGTCGGTGAGCGCGGAGAGCGTCTCTTCGATGTCGGTGTCCGGCGCCGGCCGGTGGATCTGGAACAGATCGACATGGTCGGTGCCCAGCCGGCGCAGGGAGTCCTCCAGCGCGCGGACCAGCCAACGCCGCGAGTTTCCCCGCTGGTTGGGGTCGTCGCCCATGGGGAGATGGGCCTTGGTGGCGAGCACGACATTGTCCCGGCGGCCCTTGAGTGCCTTGCCGACGACTTCCTCGGACTCGCCGCGCGAGTAGGCGTCGGCGGTGTCGACGAAGTTGATGCCCGCGTCCAGCGCCTTGTGGATGATCCGGGCGGCGTCGTCGTGGTCGGCGTTGCCGAGAGCGCCGAACATCATGGCGCCCAGGCAGTACGGGCTGACCTTGATGCCGGTTCGGCCGAGTGTGCGGTACTTCATGAGTCTCCTTGACGATGTGCGCTGCGCGATGACCGATGAGCGATACGTGATGTGCGATACGTGATGTGCGCTGCGCGATGTGACATGCGGGATGGCCGGCGTCCGGTGCAGCGCGCTACGCTGACGCAAACGGAACGGCGTTCGACTTAGACGATACGGAACAGCGTTCCGGTTAGCAAGGGGAGCATGGTGAGCGAGGACACGACCCGGGAAGCGGATGCAGGCGCGGCCGGGGGGCGGTCCGCGGTCGAGGGGCGGTCCACGGTTGACGGGCGGTCTGCGACCGGGGGACAGCCGACGGCCGAGGGGCAGCCCTCAGCCGAGCGGCAGCCGGGCAAGCGCGTGCGTGCCGACGCGCAGCGCAGCACCGACGCCCTGCTCACGGCCGCCGCGGAAGTCTTCGCCATCTCGGGAGTCGACGCACCCGTACGTCAGATCACCGCGAAGGCGGGCGTGGGCGCCGGCACCCTCTACCGCCACTTCCCGCAGCGCTCGGATCTCATCGCCGCGGTCTTCCGCCACGAAGTCGACGCCTGCGTCGAAGCCGCGACCGACCTCTCGGCGCGGTACGGACCGGCCGAAGCGCTCACCAAGTGGCTTCAGCGCTTCGCGGTCTTCATCGCCACGAAACGCGGACTCAGCGCCGCGCTGCACTCGGGGGATCCGACCTACGACACCCTCCCCTCCTACTTCGAGCAGCGCCTCATGCCCGTCCTCGGCGAACTCCTCGACACGGCGGCGAAAGCGGGCGAGATCCGCTCCGACGTCGGCCCCGACGACGTGCTGATCGCCACGCGCAATCTGACCCTGCCCGCGCAGGAAGACACAAACGGCCATACGCGACGGATGATCGCGCTGCTTGTCGACGGACTGCGCTACGGCGCCACTCGCTGATCTCCCCGCTCGCCCGCTCGCCCTCTCTCCGATCCCGCCCGCTCATCCGCCGTGACGGGAACGGGACTTGTTGCGATCGCGCGGCCGAGATTAGGTTTGCCTTACTTGCACCGGGAGAGTCCGGGCTGCTGTCAGGGAGGCCTCCGTACCGTGTCCACTGCGTCCAGGTCCACCGCGCCCAGGTCCACTGCGCCCAGAACCCTTGCCCGCCGTATCAGCATGGTCGCCACGGCCGCCGCGTTCGCCGTATCGCTCAGTGGTTGTGGCGGGAGCGAGCAGGACGGGCCCGCGTCCTCGTCGGACACGGCGGCGGCCGGGAAAGAGGGCGACGCACGCGTTGTCAAGACGGTGATGGGCGATGTGGAGGTCGGCGCGGCGCCGGAGCGGGTAGTGGTGCTCGACACCGACGCGCTCGACTCGGCCGTCACTCTCGGGGTCACGCCGGTGGGCGCGACGACGGTCGTGGACAAGGCGCCCTTCTCGACGTACCTCCCGGCGGACAAGCTCAAGGGCATCGAGCCGGTCGGGCTGATCGCCGAACCGAATCTTGAGGCGATCGCCGCGCTGAAGCCGGACCTGATCCTGAGCAACAAGGTCCGGGACGAGAAGAACTACGCGTCGCTGTCGAAGATCGCCCCGACCGTCCTCTCCGACACCACCGGACCGACCTGGCGCGAGAACTTCCAGCTCCACGCGGACGCACTCGGCAAGAAGAACGAGGCGGCGGCGGTCGTCGCCGACTATGACGCGCATGTGAAGCGGCTGACGGAGGCGCTGGGCGGGGCGGCGAAGGCGAAGGAGACGAAGGTGGGCTTCGTACGGTTCGTGGAGGGGGCGGACACGCGGCTGTATCTGAACGACACGTTCGTCGGCTCGATCTTCAAGGACCTCCAGGTGGGGCGGCCCGCCAACCAGGACACGACCGGGTTCTCGCTGGATGTGAGCGCGGAGCAGATCGACAAGGCCAACGCCGATGTCATCTTCTACTCGACGTACGGCGACCCGAAGAAGGCGAAGGAGACGGACACGGTCGGCGGGCCGCTCTGGAAGAACCTGGACGCGGTGAAGCGGAAGACGGCGTTCAAGGTCGACGACAACCTGTGGATGCTGGGAATCGGCTACACGGGGGCGGGTCAGATCCTGGACGCGATGGAGAAGAACTATGCGGGGGCGGGGCCCCGTTGACGGATACGCCGGCGCTCCGGCCGGTGGTCGAGTGACGGGCTACCGCTCCCCGGACCCGGCGGCCACTGACGGCCTCGGCCTCACGAGGCCCCGGCGCGACGGCCCGCGCCGAACGGACGCCAGGCCTGCGGCTGCGTGACGGGCGCCCGGCCCGGGCGCGGCCGGGTGAGGTTCGCCGGGCCAGGGCGGGCCGCTGTCGGCGGCCTCGGCCTCGCGAGCCCCCCGGCGCAACGGCCCGCGCCGAACCGCGGACGGGTGAGGGGCCGCCGGGTTCCGCAGCGGGGGCCGCGGCGGTCTCGTGGGGCGGGCCGAAACGGCGTCGGATATATGGCATTTGGCGGTGGTTCGGCGCGCTCCGGATCGTGACCACCGCATGGCGGCCGTGTCACGTCTACGCGCGTCCCCTTGTGGAATTCCCGCGCAGCCATCAATCTTTCGGCTGACACACCGAGTTGGCATCCCACCCTGGACATGTCAGGTCGATCCCGTCTTGCTTGACATGATCACGTCAACCGTCAATCGTCACCCCATCCGCGCACCGCCTCTTGAGGAGGACCCTCACATGGCAGCAATGCGTCAGGCCCGGCGAAGACTCGGCCTCGCCGGAATCGGTACGGCAGCCGCCGCAGCCCTCGTACTCGGCACCGTCTCCGCGCTCCCCGCGAGCGCGGCCCCCCAGCAGGAGGGCCGGATCCAGTACGCCGGCGCCGCCGGCTCGATAGCCAACAGCTACATCGTCACCCTCAACGGCTCCGCCGCGAAGGCCGGTTCCGCCTCCGGCAAGGCGGTGGCCAAGGAGTACGGCGCCACCATCGAGCGGACGTACACCAAGGCCCTCAACGGCTACGCGGTGACCCTCTCCGAGGCGCAGGCGAAGAAGCTCGCCGCCGACCCGGCCGTCGCCTCCGTCGTCCAGAACCGGACCTTCCACACCGAAGCGACCCAGACCAACCCGCCGTCATGGGGCCTGGACCGCATCGACCAGAAGAACCTTCCGCTCAACAGCCAGTACACCTACCCCGACTCGGCGGGCCAGGGCGTCACGGCGTACATCATCGACACCGGCGTCCGGATCTCGCACAGCGACTTCGGCGGACGCGCCTCGAACGGCTACGACGCCGTCGACAACGACAACGTCGCGCAGGACGGCAACGGCCACGGCACGCATGTCGCCGGTACCGTCGCCGGCACCGCGTACGGTGTCGCCAAGAAGGCGAAGATCGTCGCCGTACGCGTCCTCGACAACTCCGGCTCCGGCACCACGGCGGGCGTCGTCGCGGGCATCGACTGGGTGGCGCGGAACGCCGTCAAGCCGGCCGTCGCCAACATGTCGCTCGGCGGCGGCGCGGACAGCACGCTCGACGCGGCCGTCCGCAACGCCATCGCGTCCGGCGTGACCTTCGCGGTCGCCGCCGGCAACGACGGCCTGAACGCCTCCAACTACTCGCCGGCCCGGGTCGCCGAGGCCATCACGGTCGGCTCCACGACCTCCACCGACGCGCGCTCCAGCTTCTCGAACACCGGCACGGCGCTGGACATCTTCGCCCCGGGTTCGTCGATCACGTCGACGTGGAACACCAGCGACTCGGCCACCAACACCATTTCGGGTACGTCGATGGCGACCCCGCATGTGGCGGGTGCCGCCGCGCTGTACCTGGCCTCCAACCCGTCGGCCACGCCGGCCCAGGTCGCCTCGGGCCTGGTCTCCCTGGCCAGCACGGGCGTCGTCTCGAACCCGGGCACCGGTTCGCCGAACCGGCTGCTCAATGTGCCCGGCGGTACGGTCACCCCGCCCGGCGCGAAGTTCGAGAACACCGCCAACTACACGATCAGCGACAACGCCACCGTCGAGTCGCCGGTCACCGTGAGCGGCGTCGCGGGCAACGCCCCGGCCGCGCTGAGCGTGCCGGTGAACATCGTGCACACGTACATCGGTGACCTCCAGGTCCAGCTCATCGCCCCCGACGGCTCGGCCTACACGCTCAAGGCGTACGGCACCGGCGGCAGCGCGGACAACATCAACACCACGTACTCGGTGAACGCCTCCTCGGAGGTGGCCAACGGAACGTGGAAGCTGCGGGTGTCGGACAACGCGTCGGCGGACACGGGGTACATCGACTCGTGGGCGCTCCAGTTCTAGTGCGGTCCGGCCGGGCTCTCGTACTTGTCCGGTCCGGTTCGGCCCCGTTCCGGCACTGATCCGGTCCGGTTCGGTCCGGTTCTCGTGCTGCTCCATCCGTAAGACTCGCGAGGTGCTCGACGACGTGCGGTACCGCGTCGTCGGGCACCTCGTATGTCGTCGAGCACCTCGTGTGCGGGGGCGACCGGTCAGGGACCAGGGCGCCTCGTGTCCGGCGAGCCGAATGTCGTCCAGGCCGCCCGCTCCGGCAGCCTCAACACCCGTCTGCCCGCCGCCGCGTTCAGGATCGTGGCCGCTCGCCAGGCGCCCAGCGTGAGGTCGGGGGCGCCGACGCCGTGCGTGTGGAGTTCGGCGTTCTGGACGTACAACGCGCCTGTCACCCGGGGGTCCAGGGCCACGCGGTACTCGGCGTCGATGCGGTAGCGGCCCTTCTCGTCCCAGTCGATCAGCTTCGCCAGGGGATCGAGGAAGTCCGGGCGGGCCGCCGCGTAGCCCGTCGCCGAGACGATCGCCGACGTACGGATCTCGAACACCTCGTCCTGCTCGGTGTGGCGGCACGTCAGTACGTAACCGCCGTCGGCGGACCCCTGAGCCGACTCGACCGAGACGCCGGGGTGCAGGGCCGCCCGTGGTTCCGTGCCGCCGATGGTCCGTTCGTACAGTTCGTCGTGGATCTCGGCCAGCGTCTCCTCGCTGACGCCCTTGTAGAGCTGCCACTGTTCGCGTACGAGGCGGTCGCGCCGCGCCTCCGGCAGCGCGCGGAAGTAGCGGATGTAGTCGGGGGTGAAGTGCTCCAGGCCGATCTTGGAGTACTCCATGGGCGCGAAGGCGGGGGTGCGGGCGAGCCAGCGTACGTACGGGCCGCCCTCGCCGCTCCCGTCCTGGCGGCGCAGCAGATCGAGCACGACCTCGGCGCCGGACTGGCCCGCTCCGACGACGGTGACGTCGGGGAGGGTGGCGAGGTGGTCGCGGTGGGTGCGGTAGTCGGCGCTGTGGAGGACGCGGCGTTCCGGTTCACCGGGGCGTTCCGGTGCACCGCGGCGCTCCGGTGCACTGGGGGTGAGCAGCGGGCGCAGGGGCTCGGGGACGACCGGGAGCGTGCCCACGCCGAGGACCACCTGCCGGGCCCGGACGCGGAGGACCGTACCTGCGTCTGCCGACGAGCGGTAGGTGACCGCGAAGACCCCCTCGTCCTCCTCCCACTCCAGCTCCGTCACCCGCGCGTCGAAGCGGCACGACGGCAGATGCCCGGCGACCCAGCGGCAGTAGTGGTCGTACTCGCGGCGCGGTATGTGGAAGCGCTCCGAGAAGAAGAACGGGAACATCCGGTCGTGCTCGCGCAGATAGTTCAGATACGACCAGCGGCTCGTGGGGTCCGCCATTGTCACCAGGTCGGCGAGGAAGGGGACTTGGAGGACCGTGCCCTCCATGAGCAGGCCGGGATGCCAGGAGAAGGCGGGCTTGGCGTCGAGGAAGAGGGTACGGAGGTCGGGGGCGGCGTCGGAGAGCGCGGCGAGGGAGAGGTTGAAGGGGCCGATGCCGATGCCGATCAGGTCGTACGGGGTGGAGTACGGGGTGGAGTTGTCGCGCTGCCCGGCAGCGTCCTCGTTGGCGTGCCGACTCTGCTGACTGATCGTCATCTTTCGTCTCCCTGGGGATCGTTCACCGTGGCCGCATCCTCTTCGGCGCGGCCCGCCGCCACCACCATGTCCAAAAGCCGTTCCACCTCGGCGGGGGTGGTGTGCGGGTTGAGCAGGGTGAGCTTGAGGCGTACGCGTCCGGGGCCGGTCCCGGGCAGTTCCGTACGCCCGACGACGGCGCGGCCCTCACGCAGGAGCCGTCGGCGGAGGGCGGCGTTGATCTCGTCGGAGCGGAACGGGTCGGGGTCGGGGTCGAGGGCTGGGTCGGGGTCGTGGTCCGGCTTCGGGCCCGGGCCCGGGCCCGGGCCCGGGCCTGTGGGCAGGTAGCGGAACAGGAAGGCCGTCAGGACCGGTTCGGCGTACAGGTCGAGCCGGGGGTGGTCCCGTACGACCCTGGCCCCGGCCAGCGCCAGATCGTGGCAGGCGTCGACGAGCCGGCCGAGACCCTCGCGGCCGAGGGTCCGCAGGGTGACCGCGATCTTGAACGCGTCGGCGCGGCGGGTCGTACGGAGGGAGAGGCCGAGCAGGCTGGGGTAGCCGGCCTCTTCGTCGTCGGCCGGGTTGAGATAGGCGGCGCGGCGGGCGAGCGAGGCGTACGTCTCGGCCTTCCGCACCAGGAACACACCGGCGGCGGCGGGCTGCCAGCCGAGCTTGTGCCAGTCGAGCGAGACGGAGTCGGCGAGGCCGAGGCCGTCGAGGAGCGGCGCGAGCCGGTCGGACAACAGGGCGCCGCCGCCGTACGCCGCGTCCACATGCAGCCACGCGCCATGCCGGGCGGCGAGCGCGGCGCAGGCGCGGAGGGGGTCGATGGCGCCGGTGTCGGTGGTACCGGCGGTGGCGACGACGGCGATGGGCAGTTCGCCACGGTGCACGCAGGCGTCGAGGGCGGCGGCGAGGGCGGCGGGGTCCATACGGAGGTGATGGTCGACGGGTACGGACAGGACGGCGTCCTCACCGAGCCCGAGGAGAGCGGCGGCGCGCTGGACGGAGAAGTGAGCGGAGGCGGAAGCGAGGATGCGGGGGGTTGGGGGGTGGGGGGCTTGGGGGTGAGGGGTCAGGGCTTGCGGGGCCTGGGGGTTCAGGGCCTGGGGGTTCGGGGCTTGGGCGTGCGGGGGCCGGGGGCGCGGGGCCGAGGCGTGCGAGGCCTGGGGGTTCGGGGCCTGGGCGGTTTGCGCGGCCAGCCCGGCCAGCCCGGTCAGCTCGACCGGGCGTCCGAGGGCGGCCCCGAGGACCTGGTCGCGGGCGAGCATGAGCCCCATGAGGTTGGACTCGGTACCGCCGGAGGTCATCACCCCGGCGGCGGTGCCGGGCTCGTACCCGACGAGGCGCGCCAACTCCTTGAGCAGCAGGGTCTCCAGGGCGGTCGCGGCGGGAGCCTGGTCCCAGGAGTCCTGGGAGGGATTGAGCGCGGAGACGGCGAGATCGGCGGCGACGGCGACGGCGAGGGGCGGGCAGTGGAGATGGGCGGCGCAGTGGGGGTCGGCGGGGTCGGCGCTGTGGTGAGCGAGGAGAGAGGTGAGCTGGGCGAGGGGGTTCGGCGCGCCGGGCTCTTTCCCCCACCCCGCCCCTTCCCGAACCGGGGACTCCGCCCCGGCCCCCGGATCCCCGGCACAACCGTGGCCAAACGTGCCGCCAGCCCCCGAGCCCTGCGGCCCGGAAGCACGGCCCGAGTCCGGCGCGACAGCCCCTTCGGGCCCCACCGACACCGAAGCGCCGCCACCACGGGAGGAGGCGGCTGGGACTCCAGCCCCCGAACCCTGTGGCGCAGGAGCACCGGCTCCGCCGAAGGGCACGCGCCCATCGGACGCAACGCCTGCCCCCGGCACAAACGGGGCGGCAGGCCCCTCGGGACCCGCCAGCCCCGAAGCGCCGCCACCACTCGACGCGCCCCCACGGGCCGGAGCAGCCGGGGCATCCGCCCCGGGCCCCCGCCGTACCGGGGCCGCGGGCCCCTCGGGGCCTGCCGACACCGAAGCGTCGGCACCACTGGGCACAGCAGCCGGGACGCCCGCCCCCGAACCCTGCGGCTCGGAAACACCGGCTCCGCCCACGGGCACGCGCCCATCGGACGCAACCCGGACACCGGCCCCGTCCGGGGCGGGCCCCGTCGACGCCGGAACGTCGACACCACTCGGTCCGCCCCCGCAGGCCGGAGCAGCCGCCCCAGGCCCCCGCCGTACCAGGGCCGCAGGCCCCTCGGGACCCGTCGGCACCGGAACCTCCGCACCGCTGGGCACAGCAGCCGGGACGCCCGCCCCCGAACCCTGCGGCCCGGAAACGCTGGCTCCGCCCACGGGTACGCGCCCATCGGGCGCAACCCCGGGTCCTGGCGCGGACGGCCCGGGGTTCGGGGTCCAGGGGCGGAGCCCCTGGTTACGGGAAGGGGCGGGGTGGGGGAAAAGAACGCCCAGCGCATCCGCCACCGCCACCGCCACCTCCTCCGGCCCGCCCGCCGCCACAGGCCCGCCCCGGCCGCGCGCCCCCTCCGCCAGCGCCAGCAGCACCGTGTCCACCAGCGGCCCCAGCGCATCCGCGCCGCCAGCCCCGCCCGACAGCGCGGTGACGGGCGGCCCGCCCGGAGCCGTACCAGTACCGATACCCGGCCGCCCGGCCGTACCGAAGCCCACGCCCGGGGCCAGGGCCGTGCCCGCGCCTGCGCCCGCACCCGGGGCCGCCCCCGCGCCCACGCCCGGAGCCGGAGCCACGCCCGGAGCCGCGCCTGCGCCCGAGGCCGTACCCGGAGCCGGGGCCGCCCCCGCGCCCGGGGCCAAGGCCGCGCCCGGGGCCGTACCCGGAGCCGCGTCCGTACCCGGGGCCGGGGCCATACCCGTACCAGGGACCGCGCCCGGAGCCGGAGCCACGCCCGGAGCCGCCCCCGGGACCGGAGCCGCGCCCCGGGCCGTACCGCCAAGCGCGTCCTCCCCCGTACCTGTCCGCCCCCTCACTCCCCTCCGCCCCCGTCCCGCGACGCCGCCGACAGCGCGTCCGTCAGGCGGTCCAGGACCGCGTCCGCCTGTTCGTCCGTGATCACCAGTGGCGGCAGCAGACGCACCGTCGAGCCGAAGCGGCCGCCCAGTTCGATGATCAGGCCGCGCTCCAGGCAGGCCGTGCGGACGCGGTCCGCGAGGGCCGGGGCCGCCGGGTGGGCGCCGCAGGCGTCGCGTGGGGACTCGGGGTCGACCAGTTCCACCCCGATCATCAGGCCGCGCCCGCGCACATCGCCGATCACCGGCAGTTCCGAACGCAGCCCCTCCAGCCGCGCCATCATCCGCGCGCCCACCGTCGCCGCGCGTTCGACCAGGCCCTCCCGGGCCACATGCCGGAGCGTCGCCGCGCCCGCCGCCATCGCCAGCGTGTTTCCGCGGAACGTGCCCGTGTGGGCACCCGGCAGCCAGCCGTCGTACTTCTCGTCGTACACGATCACCGCCAGCGGCAGGCTCCCCCCGATCGCCTTCGACAGCACCATCGCGTCCGGCGCGATCCCGCTGTGCTCGACCGCCCAGAACGCCCCGGTCCGCCCGACGCCCGTCTGCACCTCGTCCACGATCAGCGGAATCTCCCGTTCCGCCGTGATCCGCCGCATCTCGCGCAGCCACCCGTCCGGCGCCGGTACCGCGCCGCCCTCGCCCTGGACCACTTCCAGGATCATCGCGGCGGGCGGCACGACCCCGCCCGACGGGTCGTCGAGCAGCCGTTCCGTGTACGTCGCCGACAGCTCGGCGCCGCGCTCGCCGCCGATCCCGAACGGGCAGCGGTACGAGTACGGGTACGGCAGCCGCGTCACCTCCGCCGCGCCGCCCGCGACCCGTTCCCTCACCGCGACACCCCCGCTCGCCGCCAGCGCCCCCGCCGTCATCCCGTGGTACGCGCCCGTGAACGCGAGCACCCCGCTCCGCCCGGTCGCCGTCTGCGTCAGCTTCAGCGCCGCCTCCACCGCGTCCGTACCGGCCGGCCCGCAGAAGTGGATCCGCGCCCGGTCGGCGAAGGCCGGCGGCAGCGTCGCGAACAGCGCGTCCGTGAAGTCGTCCTTCTCCGGCGTCGCCAGATCGAGGACGTGCAGCGGCGCCCCGCTGTCGACCGTTCGGCGGATCGCCTCCAGCACCACGGGGTGGTTGTGCCCGAGCGCGAGCGTCCCCGCACCGGCGAGGCAGTCGAGATAGCGGCGGCCGTCGGTCCCCTCGATCGTCATGCCCTTGGCCCGGACGGGGACGATCGGGAACGAACGGGCGTACGTACGGGCAGCGGACTCCCTGGCCCGCTGCCGCCCCAGAATGGCGTCCGCGTCGGCCGGCGGGGCGGCCGGAGAGCCGGCGGAGCGCCCGCTCGCGGGCACGGGCCCGTTCGCGGGCAGGGTGACGGGGGGCACGGTCATGACACGGCTCCGGGGTATCGGGGGAGAGACAGGAGAAAGGAACGGGCTCGAACGGAAACGCGAAAGGAAGCGCAAAAGGGAGTACGGATCACCCGCGGTCCGCGATCAGCCAACGGCCCGGTTCGGGCACGGACTTCACCCCGGCCGGTGGTTCCATCCGTCCGGCCATTTCACCGAACCGAGTGACATCGCACCGGCACGGATACGCGGCACGACCCGCTGCGTCGACCGCCTCGCCGCCCGCGTGAACGGGGGCGGCGGACACGGGGACGGGACCGGCGGACCGGGGCGCGGCGGAGGACGGGAACTGTAAGGGCACGGCTGGCTCTACCTCGCGGGTGGGGGCGAAAAGGACGGACCTCATGGCTGCCGGCCGGCGTCGGGCGGACCGGGCATCGGGACCGGGCGTTGGCGAACAGCTTGCGGCACAGGGGAATTGACGGCGGCGCGGACGATACGGGCGGTGGAGGAGCAGAGTTGACGGCCGACTTGACGGCGAAGTTGACGCAAGCCGCCCGAACCTGGCGCGCCCCGGCCCCGGCCGACGTGGACGCGCGGTCCGTCCTGAACGCCGCACGGCTTGGACGTGACCCGTCCTGGACGTGGCCCGTCCTGGACGCCGCACGGCCTGGACGCCGCACGGCCTGGACGCGGCCCGTCCCAGCGCGCCACGTCGCCCGGCGTGCGCGACCGCGCGACACGTGAGGCCGCCCGGCACGCGTTGGCCGCCGGCACATGCCGAATACTTAGGTGTGCCTAACCTAATCATCGCCGTTCAAGATACCAAGCACCCCTGAACAGCGGCGGAACCTTCGCGGGAGTGCCGAAACCGGCGCGGGAGTACGTTGGACGGAAGGAGGAGGCGAACGCGCCATGAGCAACTGGATCAGCGTGGTGGTGATCCTGGGCCTGATCGCGGTGGGATTCACGCTGATCAGCCTGCTCAACCAGGCCCGCGCCGAGGGCCGTGCGAGCGGCCACCGACTGGGTCAGCGGCTGGGCGGTCTCACTTCTGGGCGTGCTGCCCGACGTAGAAAAGCAGCCAGATGAACCCGGCGAAGAGGTGCGTCCCGAAGATGTAGAAGAAGACGCGGAGGGCGACTCCGCGCTCCTTCCAGCTCTCGTCGTCGTTACTCACCACAGTCCTCCCATCAGGTCCCCCTCAGCGTACGACCAGGGCCCCGCACCCCGTACAGGTCACCGGCCGGCGGTGTGACAGGCGGCCCTCTTACCCGTGCGTGGATGCCTTTGGCATAGGCCACACGCATACGTGCCAGGCCCGTGCCAGTTAGTGGTTCCACTACGGGGAGCAGGTCACCGCCGACCGGGAACGGCTGCTGGGGGCGGAGCATCCGAGCACGGTGATGGCAGCGGATCTGTTGCGGTACTGGACGCGCGAGCGGAGTTCCTGAGGGGCGGGACGGTCGGGCAGGGGCCGCCGGGCGGGGCGGCCGGGCCTGAGCGGCCGGGCGGAGGCGGCGGAGGAATAGGGGGTGCAGTGGTGTCGTTGGAGGTGACAGTTTAAGATTCAACCAAAGAGCCGGGAAGCCGGGCTCCGGAACCACGAGAGGTGAGCACGATGCAGTTCGGGATCTTCACCGTCGGCGATGTCACGGTCGACCCGACCACCGGACGTGCGCCGACCGAGCATGAGCGGATCAAGGCGATGGTGACCATCGCGCGGAAGGCCGAGGAGGTCGGGCTCGATGTGTTCGCCTCGGGCGAGCACCACAACCCGCCGTTCGTGCCGTCCTCCCCCACCACCATGCTCGGCCACATCGCCGCCCTCACCGAGCGGCTGATCCTCTCCACCTCCACCACCCTCATCACCACCAACGACCCGGTGAAGATCGCCGAGGACTTCGCGATGCTCCAGCACCTGGCCGACGGGCGCGTCGACCTGATGATGGGACGCGGCAACACCGGTCCGGTCTATCCGTGGTTCGGCGAGGACATCCGCCAGGGCATCCCGCTCGCGATCGAGAAGTACGCGCTGCTGCACCGGCTGTGGCGGGAGGACGTGGTGGACTGGGAGGGCAAGTTCCGTACGCCGCTCCAGGGCTTCACTGCCACGCCCCGGCCGCTGGACGGCACCCCGCCGTTCGTCTGGCACGGCTCGATCCGCTCGCCCGAGATCGCCGAACAGGCCGCCTACTACGGGGACGGCTTCTTCGCCAACAACATCTTCTGGCCCAAGGAGCACTTCCAGAAGCTGATCCGCCTCTACCGGAACCGTTACGCGCACTACGGGCACGGCACCCCGGAGCAGGCGATCGTCGGCCTCGGCGGCCAGGCGTTCATCAGGAGGAACTCGCAGGACGCGGTACGGGAGTTCCGGCCGTACTTCGACAACGCGCCGGTGTACGGGCACGGGCCCTCGCTGGAGGAGTTCACCGAGCAGACGCCGCTCGTCGTCGGGAGCCCGCAGGAGGTCATCGACAAGACGCTGACGTTCCGGGAGTCCTTCGGGGACTACCAGCGGCAGTTGTTCCTGATGGACCACGCGGGGCTGCCGCTCAAGACGGTGCTGGAGCAGCTCGATCTGCTGGGCGAGGAGGTCGTACCCGTGCTGCGCAAGGAGTTCGCGAGCCTGCGGGCTGCGGGGGTGCCGGAGGGACCGGTGCATCCGGCGGTGGCGGCTCGTGCGGCTGGTGCCGCTGGTACCGCTGGTACCGCTTCCGACGATGGCGCCAAGGAGGTCTGATCGTGGGCGCGTTGAAGCTGGTCGCGGTGTCGGCGGGGCTGAGCAGACCGTCGTCGACCCGGCTGCTGGCCGACCGGCTGGCGGAGGCGACCGTACGCGGACTGGCCGCCGCCGACCGCGAGGTGGAGGTCGAGATCGTCGAACTGCGCGAGCTGGCGGTCGACATCGCCCACCACCTGGTCACCGGCTTCCCCTCGCCCGCGCTGGGCGCGTCGCTGGACCGGGTGACCGGGGCGGACGGGCTGATCGTGGTGACGCCGGTGTTCGCGGCTTCGTACAGCGGGCTGTTCAAGTCGTTCTTCGACCTGGTCGAACCGGACGCGCTGGCCGGTACGCCCGTACTGCTCGCCGCGACCGGCGGCACCGCACGGCACTCCCTGGTCCTGGAACACGCACTGCGCCCGCTCTTCACGTACCTGCACGCCCTGCCCCTGCCGACCGCGGTCTACGCGGCAACGGACGACTGGGGCGCAGGCGCCGACACATACGGCGGCGGCCTGCCCACCCGGATCGAACGCGCGGGCGCAGAGTTCGGACGGCTGGTGGGGGCGGTACGGGGTGAGGAGCGGTCGCGGACAGGGGCGTCCGGGCCGGACGAGCCGGCCGAGGCCAAGGTGGTGCCGTTCGAGGAACTGCTCGGAAGGCCGGCGTAGCGCCGCCGAGGGCACTAGCGATCGAAGGGGAGCAGCCGGAAGGAGTCGTGAGCGGTGAGCGGCCGGATCGCGCGGAAGTCCCGCTCGTCGACGGTGAGCACGCAGTCGGTGCGGTACTCCTCGGCCAGCGCCACACAGGTGGCATCCGTCAGATCGACCGCGAGGTCGGCATAGCGAGCCATCACAGCGCTGGCCGAACGGAGGATGTTCTCGTCGACGGCGGGAATCACAAATCGCGTCAGGGCGACCTGAGCCAGGATCCAGTCGAGCAGCCGCCGCGACTCCTCGGCCCCCAACCGCCGGACTTCATGCGGCCTCCGCCCGCCACTGCGCTCCTTGACGCCTTTGCGGAGCATATGGTCCAGCTCGGTGAGCACCATCGGCGCGATGACCACCAGGCCGGCCTCCGCCAGCGCGCGCTGAAGGTCTTTCTGCAGGACGTGCGCACGGTCGTACGCGCCAAGCAGCGCCCCCGTGTCGGCGACAAGGATCACGCCGCGTGGTCCGTGCTGTCATCGCCGTACAGAACCTCATGGACGCGGTTCGCGAAGGTGGGATCGCCGCTGTCGAAAGTCGGCATGTCCAGGGGTTCCTCCCAGCGGCGCTCGCCCATGGCCGCCAGATGGACCCCACGTCGAATGATCTCCGCTTCAGGGACCCCACGACGGGTGGCGGCTTCCTTGATGATCGCCAGGTCCTGTTCGTCCACGTAGACCGTGGTCCGCTTCAGAGTCATACGGGTATGGTACCGCACACATACATACGACGCAGGGGATCCGGCCCCGCCCTCCAAGGCCCGGGCCAGGGTTGCTCAGAGGGCCAGCGGCATACCGATGTGCCGCAGCCACGCCACCAGCCGGGCCCGTTCCAACTGCGTCACTTCGTAGTACCGGTAACCGGTGTACGCGTCGACCCGGGCCGGACGCAGCAGGCCCAGTTCGTCGTAGCGGCGCAGCGCCTTCGCGGACAGTCTGGACGCACGGGCGAACGCGCCGATCGTCAGCGACCCCATGCTTCCTCCGCTTCTTCCGCTTCCTTCCTCGTACCGGGCGCTCCGCCCGGCCCCACCGATGCTGGGCCTTCCCCACGGAGGAAGGTCAAGCATGGCCGGCGGGGCTCCCTCGGTGCCGGTGCTGTTCAGCGTTCGGCGAGGACCATGGGGAGGCGGTCGGGGCGCGGTACCGTGGCGAACACCTCGCGTACCCGGTGGTCGGGGGCCGGCTGGAATCGCCAGCGGGCGGCCAACGTGGCGACGGCGATGAGGACCTGGGTCCGGCCGAAGGTGTCACCGATGCATTTGCGGCCTCCCGCACCGAACGGGACGAAGGTGTGCCGGGGCGGAGGGATCCGCCAGCGTTCGGGGAGGAAGCGGGCGGGGTCGGGAAACGTGTGCGGGTCGTGGTGGAGCGCGTGCAGGCTCAGCCCGAGTTCCGTACCGGGCGGAATCCGGAGGCCGCCGAGGTCGAGCGGGGCGACGGTGTGCCGTGTCAGGACGGGAACCGAGTGCAGCCGCTGCGCCTCGTCGACCACCCATGCGGTGTACTCCAGCCGCTCAAGTTCCCTGTGACCGATCTCCGGGGTGGTGATGACGGTGTCCAGCTCGTCCCCCAGCCGCTTTCGCGTCCGCGGGGCCCGGCCCAGTTCGTGGAAGACCCAGGACGTCGCGGCGGAGCAGGTCTCGCCGCCGGCCAGCAGCATCATGACGAGTTCGTCGCGCACCTCCGCGTCGCTCAGCCCTGCTCCGGTGTCCACGTCCCGGGCGGCGAGCAGGGTGGACAGCAGGTCGTTGTGGTCGGCGCCGTCGCTGCGGTAGGCGGCGACCACCTCGTCGACCACCGCCTTCATGCGGGCGGCGGCCGCGTCGAAGCGGCGGACCGCGGGGATCAACGGCAGCCGTTCCAGCGCGGGCGGGCAGACCGTCCGGAGCAGCGCGTTCTTGGAGATGATCCTGGTGTCGCGGCACAGGCCGGCGGCGACGCGCTGCCCGATCGATGAGCGGAACATGGTCTCGATGGATGTGCCCATCACGAGGTCGGCCACCTCGTGGTCGAGGAGGATGTGGTCCCCGGTCGTCCAGCGGTTTGCCAGTTCCCTGGCCCGGCGGCCCATGACCTGGGCGTAGTCGGCGACCCGCGCCGGGGTGAACAGCGGTTGCATCAGTCTTCGGTGCCGACGGTGGACCTCACCGCCGTCCATCACGGGCAGGCTCTGCTCGGCGAGCAGGCTCAACCGCCCGAAGAGCCGCCCCTTGGTGACCGAGCGCGCCTGGGCGACCATCACCTCGCGGACCAGGTCGGCGGTGGTGACGAAGTACACGGGCAGGGTGCCCAGCTCGACTCGCACGACCGGACCGTGGGTACGGAGTGAGTCCAGGAAGGCGAGAGGGTCCCGGAACAGGGACGGCAGATGACCAAGAGCGGGCAGGCGTCCCGGCGCCCGTGGAACCGAGCGCAAGTCGCCGTGCGGGTCCGTGGGCACGTCCCCGTGCGAGTCTCTGGGCCAGTCCCCGTGCAAGTCTCTGGGCATCGCATCGCTCCTTCCGGAGGGAGTCCTTGTGCGTCAGCCGACCCGTCGGGCTCCGGCGGGCCGACTGAAATGGGCGCAGTTCGGGCATAAGTCCATCAGGCATTCGTTCGTATGCCCGGGGCAAGGGCCCAGCGGGACGGACGCGTGCGCGTGCTGCGTGCTTGCTCCCTTGTGAAGGACTGTCCGGGGTCGCGCGGCTCGGGGTTCTGGGAGGGAGTCTGGGAGGGAGTCTCGAAGCGTTTCCAGGTCCCCGGGTCGCTCCGGCCGTCGGCCGCGGAAGCCGCAGAAGCCGCAGAAGGGACAGTGCGATGGATCCTGATATCCGGACCAGGGCCGCACTCGAAGAACACTGGCGGGCATCGGAACGTGGGGATACCGAAGCCGAGCACGCCATCTACGCCGCGGACGCGATCCTGGACTACCCCCAGTCGGGTGAACGGTTCCGGGGCCGCGCGGCGATTTCGGCGCAGCGTGGCGGGCACCCCGCCAGTCGGCACTTCAGCGTCCAGCGGATCGTCGGCAGCGGGGATCTGTGGGTGAGCGAGTGTGTCATCACGTACGACGGGGTGCCCACCCACTCGGTGAGCATCACGGAATTCGCCGACGGGCATGTGGTGCACGAGACGCAGTACTTCGCGGACACCTTCGGCGCGCCCGAATGGCGGACAGTGCTCGCGGAGCCGATGCCGGGCAGAGACATCGCCAGGGCCTGACCCGACCCCCGCCCGGCCTCGGTCGGAGGCAGGCCGGGGCCGGGCGGGGCCGTCGGGTGGGGCCGCCGGTGGGGTCGGGTGGGGCCGTCGGGCGTGCCGGGCGGGCCAGGCGGAGTCGGGCAGGGCCGCCGGGTGGGCACGCCGGGCGGGGCCCCAGGCGGGGTCGCCGGATGGGGCCGCCGGTGGGGCTTGGGCTGTCAGGTTCGGGGGACTGCCACGTGTTGGCCCAGGCCGCCGTCGACCGCCAGTTTCACGCCCGTCGTGAAGGTCGCGTCCACCGCCAGGAACACCGCGGCGCTCGCCACCTCGGCCGGGGTGGCGTGGCGTCGCATCGGGGTTGTCGCGTCGCCGACGCGCTTGAACTCCTCGCGTTCCTCGTCCGTGATGCCCTGGACTCCGATGCTGGGTGTGTCGGTGTAGCCGGGGGACACGGCGTTGACACGGATGCCGCGGCCGACCAGTTCCGAGGCGAGTGTCTGTGCGAACGACCACAGGGCCGCCTTGGTCGCCGAGTACACGCTCATCCCCGGGACCCCCAGGGAGTCGGCGACGGACGTCGTGAAGACGATGGCGCCGCCCTCGTCCAGCAGCGGGATCAACTGCTGGACGGTGAAGAAGGCGCCCTTGGTGTTCACCGCGAAGTGGAGGTCGTACATCTCCTCCGTGACCTGCTCTACCGGCGCGAGCCTGGCGATTCCGGCGTTGACGAAGAGGTAGTCGACATAACCGAGGATCTCCGCGACCGTCCCGCCCAGCGTCTCGACCGCCTCCAGGTCCGCGAGATCCGAGGCGAGGACGTGGGCCGTCGGGCCGAGCCGTTCCCCCGCCTCCTTGAGGTGCCCCGGATCGCGGCCGGTCACCAGCACCTCGGCGCCGCCCTCCACCAGCCGTTCGGCGATGGCCAGTCCGATGCCGGCGCTGCCGCCGATGACGACGGCCTTCTTGCCCGTGTACGTACTCATGGTCCGCTCCCTGTTCCCGTTTCCCGGCCGCGCGTGCTTGTCGGTCGGTCTGTCGGGACGACCCTGCGGGTGAACGCTGACGAGTCGCTGGTGGGGCGCTGATGGGGCGCTGACAGACGGACGGCGGACAGCCGGTGGGCTGACGGCTGACGGCCGGTGGGCCGACGGGTGCGGGGCCGCCGACGACGTACCGTTTCCGTATGCGATTCGGGGTCCTCGGTCCGCTGGCCGTGTGGGACGGCACGGCAGGGAAGGAACGGTCCGTCGCCGTACCCGGACCCAAGGTCCGCGCGCTGCTCGCCGCGCTGCTCGCGCACGGCGGCGGGCCCGTCTCCGCGGACCGGCTCGTCGACGACCTCTGGGGCGCGCACCCGCCCGGCAAGCCCGCCAACGCCCTTCAGACCAAGGTGTCCCAGCTCCGCCGGGCGCTCGGCCGGGACCGGATCGTGCACCAACCCGCGGGGTATCTGCTCGAACTGTCCGACGCCGAGGTGGACGCGGACCGGTTCACGGCGCTGCTCGTACGCGCCGGAGCCACCGGCGCGTCACGACGGCGCGCGGAACTGCTCGCCGAGGCGCTGGGGTTGTGGCGCGGGCCCGCGTACGCCGGGTTCACGGACGAGGTGTTCGTACGGCCTGAGGCCGAGCGGCTGGAGGAACTGCGGCTGACCGCGCTGGAGCAGCAGGGCGAGACACGGCTCGAACTGGGCGAACACGCCCTGCTGGCAGGGGAGTCGACCGCGCTGGTGGCACGGCACCCGTTACGGGAGCGGCTGCGGGCCGTGCAGTTGCGGGCCCTGTACCTGACGGGTCGTCAGAGCGAGGCACTGGCCTCGTACGCAGAGCTGCGCGGGCGGCTGGCGGAGGAGCTGGGGGTGGACCCGGGGCCGGCGCTGGTCACGTTGTACGAGGCGATCCTGCGCCAGGACCCGGCGCTGGATGTGCCGGGTCCTGTGCTGGATGTGCCGCGTCGTGTGCTGGATGCGCCGACGCCCGGATCGACGGTGGCCGGGACGACGGCGGTCGGGCCAGCAGCGCCCGGACCAGCGGTGGTCGGGACGACGGTGACCAGCCCGGCGGCGGCCGGACCAGCGGTGACCGGGACGACCGTTGCCGGACCTGCCACGGCCGGGGCCGGACCGGGGGCACCCGAACCGGCGGCGGCCGGGACGACCGTGACCCAACCGGCGGCGCCTGGACCCGCCGTGGCCGGATCGACGGCCTGGACGACGGCGGCCGGATCAGGGGCGCCCAGATCAGCGGTGGGCGGGACAACGGTGGCCGGGCCGGCGGCGGCTGGACCGGCTGTGGCCGGATCGATGGCCGGACCAGCGGTGGCCGGGCCGGCGGCGCCCGGACCGGGCGTGGCCGGATCGGTAGCCGGGGCAACGGCGGCCGGACCAGCCGTGGTCCTCGTCGCCAGTGCGGCCCTGCCTGCCCCGTCTGCCCCACCCGCTCCGCTCGCCGTCCCCGCGCTGCCCGCGCCGCTTACTCCGCTGATCGGCCGCGAGCACTCCGTGCGCGCCATCGGCCAACTGCTCCGTACCGCCCGGCTGGTGACGGTCACCGGTCCCGGCGGGGTCGGCAAGACCCGGCTTGCCCTGGCCGCCACCGCCCGTATCGCGGACGACACCCCGGAGGCGTTCCCGGACGGCGTACGCCTGGTGGAACTGGCCGGCCGGCACACCGACCCGGTCGACGCGGTGGCGCTCGCGCTGGGCCTGCGGGACGACACGGCGCCAAGCCTTCCCGCACCCGGGGCGCCGGGGGCGCACGCGGGCGCGCCCCCGGCGCCGGGCGCCCCGGCCCGAGCACCAGCCGCCCCCGCCCCCTCCCCCGACCTCCTCACCCGGCGTCTCGTCTCCGCCCTTCGTGCGCGGCGCCTGCTGCTCGTCCTCGACAACTGCGAGCACCTCGTCGAGCCCGTCGCCCGGCTCGCGCAGACCCTGCTCCTCGGTGCTCCCGGGCTGCGGGTCATCGCCACCAGTCAGGAGCCGCTCGGGCTGACCGGCGAGGTGGTGCATCCCGCCGAGCCGTTGCCGCCCGCCGATGCCGCCCGGCTGTTCACCGAGCGGGCCCTCGCCGCGGCGCCCGGCCTTGTCCTCGACGCGCCGGACCTGGCGGCCGTGGACACCGTCTGCCGGCGGCTCGACGGGATTCCGCTGGCTCTGGAACTGGCCGCCACCCGGGTACGGGCCCTCGGGGTACGGGAGTTGGCCGGGCGGCTGGACCGGCGGCTCGGGGACCGGTTCCGGGTGCTGACCGCGGGGCAGCGGGGGGCGCCCGCGCGGCAGCGGACGCTTCGGGCGGTGATCGACTGGAGCTGGGAGCTGCTGACCGTACCCGAGCGGATCGTGCTGCGACGGCTCGCCGCGCACACCGACGGCTGCACCCTGGAGGCGGCCGAGGCGGTCTGTTCCGGGGACGGGGTCGCCGACGGCGACGTACTCGATCTGTTGGCGCGGCTGGTCGACCGTTCCCTGGTGGTGAGGACAGGCACGCGGTTCCGGCTGCTGGAGTCGGTCGCCGCGTACGCCGCCGAGCGGCTGCGGGAGGCGGGGGACGAGACCGCCGTACGCCACCGGCACCTCGCCCACTATCTGGACCTGGCAGAACGCGCCGAGCCTGGGCTCCGCGGCCCCGAGCAGCACCGCTGGCTGCCGCTCCTGGACGCCGAGACCGGGAATCTGCGCGCCGCGCTCGACACGGCCGTGCGACGGGAGCGCGGCGGCGAGGCGCTGCGGCTGGTGACGGCGTTGTCCTGGTACTGGCTGCTGTCCGGACGGCTGCGCGAGGCCCGCCGCGCGCTCGACGCGGCGCTGGACACGGCCACGCCCCTCCCGCCGCACGCCCCCGCCGAAGCCGGCGCGCGCTCCCGAGCCGACGCACGCCCCCAGGCCGACACCCGCACCCAAGCCGACGCACCCGCCCAAGCCGGCGCACTCGAAGCCGACGCCCGCGCCCAAGCCGGCGCACTCGCCGAGGCCCGCGCCCTCCGTACCGCCTTCGCGCTCCTCTCCGGCGAGCCCGCGAGCCCGCCCGCTTCGCGTCTCCCCGCCCCGGACCCGTACGACGCCGTCGTCTCCCCCGCCCGCCGCGCCCGCGCCCAGTGGCTGCTCGCGTACGGCCTGTTCAACGCCGGTGATCTCGCCGCCGCCGAGGAGCTGACCGCCCGCGCGCTCGCCGGCTTCCGCGCCATCGGCGACCGCTGGGGCATCGCCGCCTCGCTCGGCCGGCGCGCCCAGCACGCCGTGATCCGCGGCGATCTGGCCGCGCTGCGCCGCGACGGCGAGCGCAGTGCCGCGCTCTTCCGGGAACTGGGCGATCGCTGGGGCCAGTTGCAGTCCGTCGCGCCGCTCGCCTCGCTCGCCGAGTTCAACGGGGAGTACGAGCGGGCCGCCCGGATCCACCACGAAGGGCTACGGATCGCCGAGGAACTGGGCCTCGGCGCCGAGATCGCCGCCCGGCTCTCCGGCCTCGGCCGGCTGGCGCTGCTCACCGGCGGCCCGGACCGCGCCCGGGACCTGCACGAACGCGCCCGCCGGCGCGCCGCCGAGCACGGCTACCGGTTCGGCGAGATCCACGCCGAACTCGGCCTCGCCCTGGGCGCGCGCCGGTCCGGCGACCTGACCACGGCGGAGCGGTATCTGCTCCGTATCCGCGACTGGTACGCGGAGGTGTCGAGCGAGGCCGGCAATTCGCTCGTCCTCGCCGAACTGGGCTTCGTCGCCGAGCAGCGCGGCGACTACGCGCGGGCGCGCGCCCTGCATCTCAACGGTCTCGCCGTCGCCCGCGCCGTCGGCGACCCGCGCGCGGTGGCGCTCGCGGTGGAGGGGCTGGCCGGTGCGGAGTCGCTGGCCGGCCGGTCCGCACGCGCCGCCCTGCTGCTGGGCGCGGCGAGCGCGGCCCGGCGCGACGCGGGCGCCCCGCTTCCGCCCGCCGAGCGCGGCGACGTGGACCGGATCGCGGCGGCGGTACGGGATGCCGTGGGTGTACGGGCGTACGACGACGCTTTCGTACGAGGGGAGGAGCTGGGCATGGAGGCGGCCCTTGCGGAGCGGCCGGAACAGCCGGAACAGCCGTCAGCTCCCGGCGCCCCGCACGGCGATCCCGGCGCCCCGCATCGCGGTCCCGACGGCCCGCACGGCGGCCCCGCGGCTCATGGCGCGTGCGTGTAGAAGGCGTAGAAGGTCACGATGACCGTGCCCACGGCGAACGACAGACCGATCCCCGACGACAGCAGCACGCTGTGGTCGGTCAGGCTGTACATGAAGCCCATGGAACCGCCGACCAGTACGCCCCAGGCCGCGGCCCGCAGCTCCGGCATCAGGCGGTGCTGCCACCGGAGGAGCGTGAAGAGGAGCAGGGCGAAGAGCGCCCCGGAGATCAGGGCGAGGGCGAGCTGCCCGTAGCTGGCCGGTCCGCCGCCGCGCGCGATGTACGAGGCGTACACGCCGTAGAGGATGCCCAGCAGAAGGGGTATCGCCACGATGTGCGGGGGGATGTGATGCCGTTCCAGCAGTTCCAGCAGCCCCTGTGGGGAGAGGGGGTGCCGGGCCGGTTGCCGCGTCGGCGCCTGAGTGGCCATGGCAGCGCGCTCCTTTCCTCGCCCGCGCAAGCCCTTGAGCCCTTGCCGTATCTCTCCAGCGCACACCCGCCCGTCGTACGCGGCAACCCCGGCGGCTCACTCCGGCGCGCACCCCGCGTACACCACCGCGCACACCCACGTACTCACGCACGTACAGCACACCCATGCACTCACCCATGTACTCACGCATGTATTCACCTGTACTCGCCCCCGCGCTCACTCCGGCGCCACCCGCGCTCACCGGGTCGGCGGCGCACCGCTCGCGCCCGCCGCGCACGCCACGTTCCCTTGAGGGGTGCGGAGCTATCTCTCCACGGCGCTGATCGTCCTGCTCGCGGTCCTCACCCCGCTGAGCGCGATCGCGGCCTGGGCCGATCTGGAGATCGGCGACACGGGCCGCTTCGTCTCGACGATGGCGCCGCTCGCCTCCGACCCGGCCGTACAGGGAGCCGTAGCGGACCGGGTGACCGACCAGGTCATGACGCAGATCGATGTGGGCCCGCTCCAGGCGGGGGCGCGCGAACTGCTGCACGAGGCCGTGCTGTCCTTCGCCACCACCGAGGCCTTCAAGAACGCCTGGACGACGGCGGCCCGCGCCGCGCACACCACCGCGCAACAGGTCCTGGCCAGCGGCGGCGGTGATGCCGTCACCATCGATCTGGCGCCGGTCACCCAGCAGGTGAAACGGCAGTTGATGGCCGACAGGGTGCCGTACGCGGACCGGATTCCCGTACGGCACAGCGAGATCACCGTGCTGAAGGCCAATGGGCTCGGGGTCTGGCGGGATGTCGCGCGGGGGCTCAAGGCCGCAGGCGTACGGCCCGCCTTCGCGACGGGCGTGCTGGCGGTGGCCGCGCTGCTGATCGCGGTACGGCGGCGGCGCGCGCTGATCGGGATCGGCCTGGCGTTCGCGGCGGGCGCGGTGGCGCTGGCGGTCGTCGTGGCGGTGGCGCGCGCGACCAGTCTGGGGAATCTGCCCGACAACGGGGACCGCTCGGCGGCAGCCGCCATCTATGACGCGCTGACCGCTTCGCTCCGTACGACGGCCTGGTGGGTCCTCGGCTGCGGGCTCGGTCTGGCCGCCGTCGCCTGGCTGACGGGCCGGCACCGGCACGCTCCCTGCCCCGCCCCACGCCCCTCACCGGACTTTACTGAATCTTTATACCGATAACCCCCGGCCGGATGTCCCTTTTGCACCATTTGGCGCACGATGGGGTTATGAGCCAGAACACGACACAGAGGCCCCCCACCACGGGCATGGGCACAGGCACAGGCGCAGGCACTGGAATGGGCATGGGCACCGCGCCCGGCACCGGATACGGAGCGGGCACCGGAGCCCATACGGAGAGAAAGGCCGCCTGGGCCGTCGGCGGTAGTTTCTTCGCCGGCGTGCTCATGGTGATCATGGGGGCGACAGCCATACTTCAGGGCGTAGCGGCCATCAGAAGGGACCGGATCCTCAACACCGTCACCGGCTACGCCTACGACTTCAACCTCAGCTCCTGGGGCTGGCTGCATGTGGCCCTCGGAATCCTGGTCGCCGTGGTCGGACTGGCGATTCTGATGCGCATCCGGCCGGCGCGGTACGCGGGTATCGCGGTCGCCGCGCTGCTCCTCGTCTCGCAGTTCATGTACCTGCCGTACCAGCCCGTCTGGGCGGTGATCGGCATCGCGCTGGCCGCGTGGGTCATCTGGGCGCTGGCCACGGACCGCGGCGGATTCTGGTCCGGAGCGGGGTCGGGCGCGGGAGCCGGAGCCGAGACCGGTCCGGGCGTGGGCTCGGGTGCGGGACCGGGCGCGGGAGCGGCCGGCGGCGGAACCGGTGGTAACAGGTTCTGACGGCGGCACAGCCCCCAGGCACACAACCGAACCCACCGACCAACGAACGTACGCGTATACGGGAACAGTGGCCATGACCGCTGTCCCCGTATACGCGTACGTACGCACACCCGCCATCCAACGACCCCGACCGCGGCGACCGCCACGGCCGACCCGCCGCCCACCCCGGTCGCCGGCCCCGCACCCCCGCGCCGCGCCTACCTGTCGGGGACCTTCAGTGTGAGCCACACCCGCTTCCCCGGTCCCTGCCGTGGCACCACACCCCAGTCGTCGGACAGCGCGGCCACCAGCGCGAGCCCCCGGCCGCACTCGTCGTCCAGACCCGGATCCCGTGGCCGGGGCAGCAGATCTCCCGCGTCCTCCACCTCCACCCTGAGCAGCCCGTCCACCCGGCGCAGCGTGACCGCGATCTCCCGTCCCGGCGGGCTGCCGTGGCGCAGCGCGTTCGTGACGAGTTCCGACAGCAGGAGCGCCGCCGTCTCGCCGGGCTCCTCCGGCAGATCGAAATACGCGCACAGAGCCTCGCGCGCACGGCCCACACTGCGCGGGTGACTGGGGAGGCGGAAGGTGACGTACCGATCGCGCCGGTTGCGATGGTCGTACTGGTCGAGCTGCTCACCGTCGAGGTTCATGGGAAGGACCTTCCCTGAAGTACGGATTTTACTTTCCGTACAACGGTGATGACTGAGCGGAGTTTCCCACGATGTCCGCCCCGCCTCGCAACCACCTTGAGGACAAGGGCCGTTGCGCTCGCGGGGCACCGAGAATTCATCTCTGGGGGTAATGCCTCCCAGGCCCCGGCACCCCTTCCCGGCCTCCGGGCGCAGCTCAGTGCCCGTGCAGCCGGTCCAGATCGCGGCGTTCGCGCTTGGTCGGCCGGCCCGTCCCGCGGTCACGCAGCGCGATCGGCACCGTGAACTCGCGCGGCGGGGGCGGCGGGCTGTTGTCCACGTAGCACTCCACCGCCACCGGCGCGCCCACCCGTTTCCGTACGGTCCGCGACACCACCACGATCCGCTCGCGCCCCGCGTGCCGCAGCCGGATCTCGTCGCCGGGCTTCACGGAGTGGGCGGGCTTGACCCGCTCGCCGTTGACCCGTACGTGCCCGGCGCGGCAGGCGGACGCCGCCTGGGAGCGCGTCTTGGTGAGGCGTACGGACCAGATCCAACTGTCGACCCGTACGGCGCCGTCGCCCGACGCCTCGCCCGTACCTCCGGAAACCACAGAAGCCATATGTCGAGGGTAAGCGCGGCACGGCCCCCGGCCCCAGCGATATTCACTCCCGGACCACGTCCCCCGTCCCCACCGCGTCCCCCGTCCCCACCGCGTCCCCCGTCCCCACCGCGTCCCCCGTCCCCACCGCGTCCCCCGTCCCGACCACGTCCCCCGGCCGAAACAACTCCGCAACGCAACCGTGGCATCACTCCCCATGCCGGCGACTACGATGCGCTCGTTCCCTTTACGGAGAACGGAGACATGTCTCCGGACGGGGAGTCTGTTTCTGAAATGCCGACACATGTCGTGCCACACAAGGACACCGCTCCGGAAGCAGTGAACGCCATGCGCAACAACCCGGGCAGAGGCCTCCAGCCCAATGTCCTCGGTACCTTCGACACCGTGGTCATGGCGGTCGCGGGCAGTGCGCCGGCGTATTCCATCACCGCCACCACCGCGGTCCTCGTCGGCGCCGTCGGTCTCGCCAGCCCCGCCGCGCTCCTGTACTGCGCGATACCCATGCTGGGCATCGTCCTCGCCTACAGCAGGCTCGGCCGGCTCGACGCCCACGCGGGCGCCGCCTACTCCTGGGTGGGCCGTACGCTCCACCCCGCCCTGGGCTTTCTCTCCGGCTGGGCGCTGGTGGTCTCCGCAACGATCTTCATGGTCGCCGGATCACTGCCCGCCGGTGCCATGACGCTCGCGCTGTTCGATCCCGCGCTGGCCGTCGACACCGAGCTGGCGCTCCTGGTAGGGGCCGGCTGGTTCCTGGTCATGCTGCTGGTGGTGCTGGGCGGCGCCCGGCTCACCGTACGGGCACAGCTCCTGCTCACCGGGGTGGAGCTGGCCGTACTCCTGCTGTTCGTGCTGGCGGCCGTCGTCCACAACGGCTCGGCGCAGGCCTTCGACTGGTCCTGGCTGGGGTTCGGCCACTTCGACGGGACGTCGGGCTTCGCGGCCGGCGCGCTCGTCGCCGCGTTCTACTACTGGGGCTGGGACGTCACCAGCAATCTCAGCGAGGAGACCCGCAACAGCCGCAGGACCGCCGGGCTCGCGGCCCTGATCGGCATGGGCATCGTCTTCCTGCTCTTCGAGGCCTTCACCATCGCCGTCAATGTCATCCTCACCGCCGACCAGATCCAGGCGGGCAGCGCGAATGTGCTGGGGGTGCTGGGCGAGGAGATCTGGCCGGGCATCGGCGGCAAGCTGCTGATCGTGGCGGTGATGATGTCGACCATCGCGACCCTGGAGACCACCCTGATCCAGGTGACGCGCTCGCTGTTCGCGATGGGCCGCGACCGTACGATGCCCCGCGCGCTCGGCACCGTGCACCGCACCTGGAACACCCCCTGGGTGGCGATCGCCGTGGTCGGTGCCGTCGCGCTCGGGATGCTGGCGGCGGCCTCCGCGCTCGGCTCGGTCACCGAGATCATCTCCGACGCCGTCACCGCGATCTCGCTCCAGATCTGTGTGTACTACGGGCTGGCGGGCATCGCGGCCGTCGTCGCGTACCGCAAGGTCCTGCTGCGCTCGGTGCGGGACTTCGTGCTGGCCGGGCTCTGGCCGCTGCTGGGCGCGCTGTTCATGTTCTGGATGTTCTACGAGTCGCTGAGCGAGCTGACCCCGGTGGCGATCGCGATCGGGATCGGCGGGCTGGCCGCGGGGCTGGTGCCGATGGTCTGGTACTGGCTGCGGGGCAGTTCGTACTACCGGCCCGCGCGGCTGGACGCCTCCCGCGCGCCGGACGACGGCGAGGCGTACGGCGGCCCGGGCGCCGACCGGCCGGCGCAGGCCGGTGAGGCGCTGGCGACGGACTTCTGAGGAGCGCTGGTTCGAAGGAGCGTCAGTTCGAGGGAGCGTTGGTTCAAGGGAGCGCGTGCGAAGGAGCGCTGGTATCCGAGGGCGTTGGGACGTTGCGAAGAGAGGCAGGGGGCGTCATGGCGGAAGCCCGGCACCGCGCCGCCCGGGGCCGGTCCCGGGGCGGGTCTCCCGACCGGTCCTCCGGACGGTCCTCGGGGCGGTCCTCCGGGCGGGAGACCGCGCCCGAATTCGACCCGGACTTCGGCGACCGGCCGCTGACCGAGGCGCGGCACGACATCGTCATCGGCCGCTGGCAGGGCGTACGCGATCTGCTGCGCGCCACCGGTGACGACTGGCCGCGCCGTACCCACCGGATACGGCTGCTCTCGCACGCCGCAGCCGGGAGTTCGGCCGTGGAGAACTGGCGGGCGGCGGAGCCGGACAGTCCCGATGTGGCGGTGCTGCGGGCGGCGACGGAGGTGGTACGGGCCTTCAACCTGGCCATCGCCGCCGGGCGCGGGGTCGCGACGGACCCGGCGCGGCTCGACGCGACGGTACTGATCTGCCTTCAGGCGGCCGAGGCCCATCCCGCCGACCCGATGCCCTGGGTGTCGCTGCTCACCGTGGCGCGGCTGTACCAGGACGGGGTGAGCCGGGGCGAACTGCGGCGCTGGTGGGACGAGTTGCGCCGGCGCGACCCGTACAACACCGAGGGGCACACCCAGTTGCTGCGCTACCACGCGGCGCGCTGGCACGGCACCCACGGGCGGATGTACGACTTCGCCAGGGACGCGGCGGGCGCGGCACCGCCCGGGTCGCCGCTGCCGGTGCTGGTGCAGATCGCGCGGGTGGAGGAGTACCGCTACGCGGCGGAGGGGGTACGGGGGCGGGGCCCCGTACGGAACTTCGGCCGGCACTGGCACCACGAGCTGGCGGTGACCGAGGTACGGCGTACCTTCGACCGCTGGATCGGGGCGCGGGCGCCCGGACCGGTGGTCCCCGAGGAGACCGGCGAGCTGAACTATCTGACGCACGCGGCCTGTTACGCGGGGCTGCACGAGGAGGCCCGGCAGCTCTTCGAGCTGATGGGGACGCGGGCGGCGCGGGTGCCGTGGGCGTACACGGGTGATCCGGCGGAACAGATCACGGCGTTCCGCCGCGGGCGGCAGGACGGCGCCCGGTGAGACAGCAAGCGGGGTGACGCCGGTCCGAGTCGGCGCCACCCCGCGACTTGCCGGATGGGTTCAGGGGTTCAGGGGTTCAGCGGTTCAGCGGTTCAGCGGTTCAGCGGTTCAGCGAGTCGTACGGCGGTGGCCGCCGTACGGCAGTTGTCGTGCGACAGCGGCCGTACGGCTCGGCCCGTATCGGCCCGTATCGGCTCAGACGCCGATGTCGCCGCCGTCCTTGCGCCAGACCGCCACGACCGACGGGCGGACCATCTTGCCCGGTCCGTCCGGCCACGCGCTCGCGGGCTGCTCGACGGTCGCGCCGGTGATCTCGCCCGGGTGCTGCACGGCGACCAGGACCCGGCGGTCCTGGATGACCGGGCCACAGGTCTCGGCGCCGTTCGGCACGGTCAGGAACTGCTTCAGCTCACCGCGCCGCTCGCCCTGCGTGGCCACACCGAACAGACCGTCGTGGGTGCCGAGGGCGTTGCCGTCCGTCGAGATCCACAGGTTGCCGTGCGGGTCGAAGGCGACGTTGTCGGGGCAGGAGATCGGGCTGACCTTCTCCTTGGGGAAGCCCGCGAAGTAGGTGGCCGGGTCCGTCGGGTCGCCCGCGACCAGGAAGAGGCGCCAGGCGAAGCCGTCGCTCGACGGGTCGTCCCAGTTCTCGGCCAGCTCCAGGATGTGGCCGTGCTTGTTGGCGTTGCGGGGGTTGGGCTCGGTGGGGCCCTCCTTGCCGGCCTTGCCGCGGTCGGTGTTGTTGGTCAGCGCGACATAGACACGGCCGCTGCGCGGCGACGGCTCGACGTCCTCGGGGCGGTCCATCTTGGTGGCGCCGACCTTGTCGCCCGCGAGGCGCGTGAAGACGTACACCTCGTCGGCGGTCATGCCCGGGACGTGCGAGACATCGCCGGTGGCCAGCGGGATCCAGACGCCGGAGCCGTCGAACTCGCCGTCGTTGGGGAGCTTGCCGGTGCCGTCGAACTCGCTCGCCGGGCTGTCGCCGGTCAGCTTCGCGACGTACAGCGTGCCCTCGTCGAGCAGGGTCAGGTTGTGCTGGTGGGCGGTGCGGCTGTTGCCCTGCTTCATCTGCTTCGACGAGACGAACTTGTAGAGGTAGTCGAAGCGCTCGTCGTCGCCCATGTAGATGACCGGGCGGCCGTCGGCGGTGAGGCGCGGCTGCGCGGCCTCGTGCTTGAAGCGGCCGAGGGCGGTGCGCTTCTTGGGCGTCGAGTCGGGGTCGTACGGGTCCAGCTCGACGACCCAGCCGTGGCGGTGGACCTCGTTGGGCTCCTGCTTGAGGTCGAAGCGCTTGTCGAACAGCTCCCACTTGCGCTCGGTGGCGCCGGTGCCGACGCCGTAGCGCAGGTCGGTGGGGCTGGAGCCGTTGGCGAAGTACTGGTTGAAGTTCTCCTCGCCGTGCAGCGTGGTGCCCCAGGGGGTGGTGCCGCCGGCGCAGTTGTTGAGCGTGCCGAGGACACGGCTGCCGGTGCGGTCGGCGGAGGTGCGCAGCAGTTCGCTGCCCGCGGCCGGGCCGGTCAGCTCGAACTTGCTGGTGGCGGTGAGACGGCGGTTCAGCTCGTGCCGGGAGACGGCGGTGAGCTTGCCGGTCTTGCGGTCCTCCTCGACCACGACGACGGAGAGACCGTGGGCGGCCCAGGCGATCTCGACCTGCTCGCGGGTCGGGGCCGCGGAGTTGTAGCCCTTGAACATCAGGATCTCGTCGGTGTACTCGTGGTTGGCCACGAGGACCTGACGGCCGCGCTCGCCCTTGAGGGGCAGCAGGCTCAGGAAGTCGTTGTTGTAACCGAACTGGCCGGCCTGCGCCTTGGCGGTCTGCCGGTCCGGGTCGAAGGCCGGGGCGCCGCGCAGGATCGGGTCGCCCCAGCGGATGACGACGTTCTGGCTGTAGCCGGACGGGACCGTGACCTGGTCGGCGACGTTGGGGGCGACCGGGGTGAAGCGGAGGCCGCGGGCGCCGTCGGGGGTGGGGGTGTGGCCGTGGCCCTTGCCGCCCAGCGGGGTCGCGGAGGCGACGTTGTCGGGGCCGGCCACGACGACCGCGGTGCCCGCGGCGGCGGCGACGGTCACGACGGCGGCGGCGCGCACCATGGAACGTCTGGACAGGGCACCGGCGATGATGTCGCCGGCGTACTCGTTGTCGCTGGTGTTGGGCACCTCGTGGAAACAGGCGTCGCCGCAGCGGTAACGGCAGGTAAGGGCGGAACGTCCGCCCGGGTGGGAGTTGAGCAGGGGCAGCAGTTTGCGCACTTTCGCCTCCGGTGGGTGTGGTGTCTCGGCGCGCCCCGCGCCGACATGGCCGACACAGTGTCGGAATGTCTCGGCGGTGACGCTAGGTGGGATGGCCAGCATGGCGGCAGCGCCGGAGTGAACGAAACATGAACGCGGGGCGACCGGGTGGTCTGGGGAGGGTAATGCGTTGCGGGGCACGGGAGATGGGGGCGGGGCGGGTATTCCCCCGCGCCCCGGCGCGCACTCCGTGCGTCTGCTGTACGTCCGTCTGCACGTCCGTCGCGCATCACCCGTCCGTGGGCCACGCGGCCGGGGGGAGGCCGCCCCTGCCGTGGATCAACGGGACGGCCGCTAACCTTACGTATCCGCCCTGGCCAGGGATGCGCCTTGTCCCCGGTGGCGGACACCGCACCCAACTGATCTGAAAGGCCTCGCCCATGGGCATTCGGAGCTTGCTGCGCAAGGTGTTCGGACGCGACCGTGCGGAGGGGCCGGGGCCGGCGGAGCCGGCCGAGGCGGCCCAGGCGGCCCCAGGCGAGTCCGAGACACCGGAACCGGCCACCCGGGCCGAGGCAGCGGCACCGCAGTCCTCCCCGGTCGAGACGGCGGCGGCGGACCTGGTGGCCGCGGCGTTCGACAACCCCCGAATCCCACCACAGCCGGAAGCGAAGCTGGGCGCAACGCCGGTACCGGGGGCGGAGGTTCGGGCCGCGTCGGCGTCGGCACCGGAGCGGGAGGCCGAGCCGGGCACGACGCCCTCGACCGAGGCGAAGGTTACGGCGGTACGGTCGTCCGCCCCGGAGCCCGAGGTTCCGGCCGAGGCAACGCTCCTGCCGGAGGCGGAAGTCCCCGCAACGGTCACCGCCGCCGCGAAGGAGGCCGGGGCAACGAGTTTGCCGGAAGCCGAAGTTGAGGCCACGGCCACCTCCGTACCGGAACCGCAGACCGAGCCGGACGCCGAGCTGACGCCTGCCCTCGCAGGCGAGCCCGAGGGCGTGGCCACCCCGGAGGTTGCGCCCGTGTTCGCGGCGGAGCCGCTGGTCGAGACGGCGCCCACCCTCGCGGCCGAAGCCGACGCAACGCCCCTGCCAGAGGCCGAAGTTCGAGCCGCGGTCGTCCCTGTAACGGAACCGCAAGCTGAGTCGGCGCCCGCGCCGGAGGACCAGCCGGTACCGGCGCTGACGCAGGACGCCGAGCCGGCGCCTGCCTTTGCAGTCGAGCCCGAGGCTCTGCCTGAGGCCGAAGTTACGGCTGCGCCCGACTCGGGCCAGGAGCCGGACGCCGAGCTGACGCCTACCCCTGCGGACGAGCCCGAGGGCGTCCCGGTGTCCGTGGCGAAGCCCGTCACGGAGGCAACACCTGCGCCAGAGGCCGACGTTGCGCCCGCGCCGGAACCGCTTGCCGGGGCGGCGGCACCCGCCGCCGAGCCTGCGGCAACGCTCATGCCGGAAGCTGAAGTTGAGGCCGCAGCCACCTCCGTACTGGAACCGCAGACGGAGTCGACATCTGCGCCGGAGGCCCAGCCGACGCCTGCCCTCGCAGCCGAACCTGAGGGCGTGGACACCCCGGACGTTGCGGCCGGGTCCGTGGCGAAGCCACTGGTCGAGACGGCGCCCGCCCTCGCAACCGACGCAACACCCCTGCCGGAGGCTGAGGTTCGGGCGGCGGTCGTCCCCGTAACGGAACCGCAGACCGAATCGGCGCCCACGCCGAATGACCAGCCGGTACCGGCGGCCGCGCCGGACGCCGAGCTGGCGCCTGCCCTTGCGGACGAGCCTGAGGGCGTGGACGCCCCGGACGTTGCGGCCGGGTCCGTGGCGGAGCCGCTGGTCGAGACGGCGCCCGTCCTCGCGGGCGAAGCCGACGCAACGCCCTTGGCGGAGGCCGACGTCCCGGACGTCCTCGTCGCCGCATCCGCGCCGGAGGCGGAGGCCGACGTTCCGGACGCGGTCACCTCCGTGCCGGAGCACACTGTCGAGGCCGACGTTCCGGACGCCCTCGTCGCCGCACCCGCACCCGCGCCGGAGGCGGGTGGCGATTCCGGTGCCGCCGTGGCGCTTGCTCAGGTTGTGGAGCGTGCCGGTGGGCTCGTGGGGCACTATGGGGCCGCCGGGGCCGCCCTCGCCGGGCTTGGGATGGACGGGGCGCGGGCCAGTGTGTATCTCGTGCTCGACCGGTCCGGGTCCATGCGGACCTATTACAAGGACGGCAGCGCCCAGCACCTCGGCGAGCAGGCGCTCGCGCTGGCCGCGCATCTTGATGACAGCGCGACCGTCTCCGTCGTGTTCTTCTCCACCGAGATCGACGGGACCGGCGCCATCGACCTCACCTCCTACGAGGGGAAGATCGACGAACTGCACGCTTCCCTGGGCCGGATGGGGCGGACCCACTACCACCGCGCCGTCGAAGAGGTCGTCGCCCTGCACGAGAAGGCCGGGGCCGACGGGCCCGCGCTGGTGATCTTCCAGACGGACGGCGCGCCCAACGCCGTACGCGCCGCCGAGCAGGCGTTCGCCGACGCCGCCGAGCTGCCGGTCTTCTGGCAGATCGTGGCGTTCGGCGAGGAGGACGCCAAGGGCTTTGACTTCGCGCGCAGGCTCGGCGCGGACCCGGGCGCCAAGAACGTCGGGTTCTTCCACGCCGGCCCCACCCCCCGCGAGCTGCCCGACGCCACCCTCTACCGCGAGCTGCTCACCCCCTGGCACGCCTCCCGGGCGAACTGACCCGAAAAGCACAAAGCACGCCGCCGGCCGCGTCACTCCGACGCGGCCGGCGGCAGTTTCACCGTCACAGCCAGTCCGCCCCCCGCCCCGCCCGGCTCCGCGGTCACCCGCCCCCCGTGCGCCTCCGCGATCGAGCGCACGATGGAGAGGCCAAGCCCCGCCCCCCGGCCCATCCGGTCACGCCCCTCCCCCCGCCGGAACGGTTCGAACAGCGCCGGGACGTCCTCCTCGGCCACCACGGGACCGGTGTTCCGTACGACCAGGACCGTGCCGTTGACCTCGATGTCCACCGTCCCCGTCCCGTCCGGCATGTTGTACGTCACCGCGTTCGTCAGCAGATTGCCCACGAGCTGGCCGAGCAGCAGCCGGTTCCCCCGTACCACCCCCGCGTCGATGACCGACACGGACTTGTCCAGGCCGAAGCGGGCCGCCTCCTCCTCCACCGCCTCGCCCAGATCGACCAGCTCCTGGTCCTCCACCTCGCGCTCGCTGCGCGCCAGCACCAGCAGCCCCTCGATGAGCTGCTCGCTGCGCCGGTTGTTGTCGAGCAGGGTCTGTTTCGTACGGGCCAGCTCGTCCGGCGAGCACAGGTCGTCAAGGCCCACCTGGATCGCGGCGCGCTGCGTCGCCAGCGGGGTCCGCAGCTCGTGCGAGGCGTTCGCGATGAACCGGCGCTGGCTGTCGAACGCCTTCTCCAGCCGCGCCAGCAGCGCGTCCAGCGTGTCCCCCAGCTCCTTCAGCTCGTCGTCGGGCCCGCTCGCCCCGATCCGCTCATGGAGATTGTGCTCGGAGAGCCGGCGCGCCTTGGCCGTCATCGCGTGCACCGGCCGCAGCACCCGTCCCGCCGTCCACCAGCCGACCACCACCGCGCAGGCCGCCATCACCAGCAGCGCGGCGACCGACCAGAAGAGCATCTCGTCGGAGGCGGCGTCGGTGACATTGTCGGTGAGCCGGTAGACGGTGACGGGCGCGATCCGCTGCTCGCTGATCAGCCCGCGCACCGGGGAGGCGGGCAGCGCGGGTGCCACCTGCGCGGGCACCACCCGGGCGGCCATCTCCTGGGCCTCGTTCTGCGTACCGGCGGTGGAGAGCAGATTGACCACGGTGAGCAGACAGCCGCCGAGGACGACGAAGACCCCGCCGTAGACAAGCGCTATGCGCGTACGAATCGTCGAGCCGGACCCGATGCCAGAACCGATGCCGGAGCCGGAGCCGGAGCCCTTGCCGGACCCGATACCGGAGCCCGTGCCGGACCCATTGCCAGAACCGGACCCATTGCCGCGGCCTGTGCCGGACCCGATGCCGGAGCCGGAGCCATTGCCGAGGCCCGTGCCGGACCCCGTGTCCGAGCCGGAGCCAGGAGCGTGCCGCGTCGTCTTCACAGCGCGTATCCCACACCCTGCACCGTACGGATCAGCGGCGGTTCGCCCAGTTTGGCGCGGAGCTTGCTGAGACAGACCCGTACCGCCCCGGTGAAGGGGTCCGCGTGCGCGTCCCACGCCCGCTCCAGCAGCTCCTCCGCCGACACCGGCGCCCCGTCCGCCTCCAGCAGGATCTGGAGCACCGAGAACTCCTTCGGCGACAGGTCCAGCACCCGTCCGTCCCGCGACGCGGTCCGCCGTACGGAATCGAGCCGCACGCCGTGCCGTTCCAGCAGCGGCGGTACGGGCCTGGCGCTGCGCCGCCGCAGGGCGCGCACCCGCGAGACCAGCTCGGGGAAGTCGAAGGGCTTGCCCAGATAGTCGTCGGCGCCCAGATCGAGCCCCGCCACCCGGTCCTCCATCGACGCGGACGCGGTCAGCATCAGGATGCGCGTACGGGACGACTCGGCGACCAGCTTGCGCGCGACGTCGTCGCCGTGGACCCGGGGGAGATCGCGGTCGAGCACGACGACGTCGTAGTCGTGCAGTCCGAGATAGGCGAGGGCGGCGTCCCCGCTGTACACCGTGTCGACGGCGAATCCCGCGCGCCGCAGTCCGGTCGCGACCAGCTCGGCGAGAACCTCCTCGTCCTCGGCGACCAGTACCCGCATGCTGTCGTCCCTCGCCTCGTGCCCAGCCGCCTCGTGCCCAGCCACCTCTTGCATGATGCCCGTCTCCTCCCAGGATGGGCCTGTCTACAACACGGGGTGTTTCGCAAAGCTCTCCCTCCCCGGGCGCGACCGGCCCGCCCCCCAAACCCGGGCGACTCGCATGTGGGGGGTCGGATACGATATTGACATTCCGTAGACCAATCGGTCACTCCATGTAGCGACTTGGGAGCAGCCTGCAATGGCTCGACACCTCATCACCAGCGCCCTTCCGTACATCAACGGGATCAAGCACCTGGGCAACATGGTGGGGTCCATGCTCCCGGCGGACGTCTACGCGCGGTATCTGCGCCAGCGCGGCCATGACGTCCTGTACATCTGCGCCACCGACGAGCACGGCACCCCCGCGGAACTCGCCGCGAAGGAGGCGGGCGTGCCCGTCGACACCTTCTGTGCCGAGCAGCACGACGCGCAGAAGGCGATCTACGACGGCTTCCAGCTCCGGTTCGACTACTTCGGCCGGAGTTCCTCGGCGCAGAACCGGGACATCACCCAGGAGATCGCCCGGGAGCTGAAGGCCAACGGCTTCATCGAGGAGCGGTCCATCCGCCAGGTGTACTCGAACACCGACGGCCGTTTCCTCCCCGACCGCTATATCGTCGGCACCTGCCCGCACTGCGGTTACGACAAGGCCCGCGGCGACCAGTGCGAGAACTGCACCCGGGTGCTGGACCCGACGGATCTGATCGAGCCGCGCTCGGCGATCAGCGGCAGCAGCGATCTCGAAGTCCGCGAGACCAAGCACCTCTTCCTCCTCCAGTCCAAGCTGGCCGCCGAGGTGGAGACCTGGCTCGACGAGCGCGCCGACAACTGGCCGGTGCTGGCCTCCTCCATCGCCCGCAAGTGGCTGACGGAGGGGCTGCACGACCGGGCCATCACCCGTGACCTGGACTGGGGCGTCCCGGTCCCGGCCGACGCGTGGCCGGAGCTGGCCGCCGAGGGCAAGGTCTTCTACGTCTGGTTCGACGCCCCGATCGAGTACATCGGCTCGACAAAGGAGTGGGCGGACCAGAACCCGGAGAACCGGGACTGGCGTTCGTGGTGGTGGGAGTCCGAGGGGGACGTCCGCTACACGCAGTTCATGGGCAAGGACAATGTCCCGTTCCACAGCATCATGTTCCCGGCGACGCTGCTGGGGACCCGCTCGCCGTGGAAGCGGGTGGACGTCATCAAGGCGTTCAACTGGCTGAACTACTACGGCGGGAAGTTCTCCACCTCCCAGCGGCGCGGGGTCTTCACCCATGACGCCCTGGAGATCCTGCCCGCCGACTACTGGCGCTACTTCATGATGGCGAACGCGCCGGAGTCCGACGACGCGTCGTTCACCTGGGAGCACTTCACCGCCACCGTCAACAAGGATCTGGCGGACACCCTCGGCAACTTCGTCAACCGCGTGCTGTCCTTCTCGCGCAAGCGCTTCGGCGACACCGTTCCGGCGGGCCGGGCGGCCGGGGACGCGGAGGCGAAGCTCGGCGCGGAGATCGCGCGGCTGCTCGGCGAGTACGAGGGGCACATGGAGTCGCTCCAGTTCCGCAAGGCGGCGGCGGCGCTGCGCGCGCTGTGGTCGGCGGGCAACTCGTATCTGGAGGAGAAGGCCCCCTGGCTGGAGATCAAGACGGACGAGGAGGGCGCGGCGCTGACCCTCCGTACGGCGATGAACCTGATCCATCTGTACGCGGTGGTCTCCGAGCCGTTCATCCCGGCGTCGGCCAGGGCGATGCGCGAGGCGTTCGCGCTGGACGGCGACACGGCGGCCTGGGTCACGGCAGAGGAGGCGAAGGCCCTGGCGTCGGTCCCGGCGGGGACGGCGTTCACCGTTCCGCCGGTGCTGTTCGCGAAGCTCACGGACGATGATCTGGCGGCGTACAAGGAGCGCTTCGGCGGCGACCCGGCGGGCACGGCGGCATAGCGTACGAGCGGAGGGCCCGGGAGCACGACCGGCTCCCGGGCCCTCCGGCGTCCGCCCGTACGGTACGGCCGCACGCCGCACGTACGGTACGAGCAGCACGTACCGTACGAGCAGCAGCTCAAGCGGTGCGTCTTTCCGCGCCGTCACAGGCTCAGCGAGGCCCCGTCGCCCATCACCACCACCGGGCGCTTCGCCGGATCCAGTGTGCGCAGCAGTTCCTTCATCCGCCAGCGCGGCACCGCGACACAGCCCTGGGTGGGCCCGCCGTGGTCGACATGGAGCCAGATGCCGCCGCCCTTCTCCTGGCCCAGCGGCCGGGTCCAGTCCAGCGGGGTGGTACCGGCCACCCGGTTGTAGTTGATCGCGATCACATAGTCGAAGGCCCCGTCGAGCGACTCGCCCTCGAAGCCGGTGCCCTCCGCCTCGAAGGCGGGCCCCCGGTCGTACGGGAGCTTCGAGCCCGGGTCGGGCAGTTTGCCGCCCGCGTCGGTGAGGCCGAACACGCCGATGGGGGAGCGCAGATCGCCCTGGTGGTGATCGTCGGTCCAGCCCTCCCGGGCGTTGTGCGCGGGCCATTCGTCGGAGACACGGCGCCAGCCGGTCACCGGATCGCGCTCGTAGAGCGTGACGACGGACCGGTCGGAGTCCACGTCGGCGCCCGTCACCACCACCGCCTGGTTGCTGGTCTCGGGGATCTCGGAGCGGGTCTCGGGGCCGAGACCGGGGATCACCGCGGGCTCGACGGGCGGCGGCTCGGGCGCGGAGCGGCCGGTGTGCCCGCCGGGGGAGGCGGCCCCGGGGGAGGCGAGGCCCGTACCCTTGCCGCCCGCGGCCGTTCCGCCGAGCGCGTTCCCCGCGTTGTCGGCGGTGTCCGCGGTGCCCGCGCAGCCGGTGAGCAGCAGACCGGCCGTCAGCAGACCGGTGACCAGCGGCAGGGCGGCCGGCCGTGGTCCTCTGCGAGCGGGACGGCGGGGGCGGACGGACATGGGCGGCCTTCTTTCATTGCTCGTTCGGGGGATGCCCGGCGGTCGTCGGCGTGTGCGTCGGGGCTGTCACGGTTCCCTTGCCGAAGTCTGCGCCGGAGACCATCGCGCTCACGTCCTCGACGGTCCCCGGCGCGTCGCCGTGGACACAGAGCGTGAGCGAGACGGCGGTGTAGGGGGCGGGAGTGCCGCCGAGGAGGCCGCTGTACTCGCGGGTGCCCTGGATGGCGCGGCAGCCCGGGGACGGATTGTCCGAGGCGTACAGCACGGGCGGCTGCTCGATCTTCTTCTCCAGGCCGTCCAGGGCCAGCGGTACGAGCGTGAGCAGGGCGTCGTCGGGCCCGAGCGCCGCCACCGGGAGGCAGCTCTTCGGCGACTTCACCGGGCAGGGCAGGCCGTACGGGGTGAGCCGCTGGGACGAGACGAAGCCGCGGGCCGCCACCTTGAGCCGCCCGTCGTCCGGCACCTCCAGCGCCTGCCAGCGCTCGGGCAGCCGCAGGGTCACCCCGGCCACACGCTCGAACCGCACCCCGGAGCCGGCGTGCGGGGCCTGCCAGGCGGTCCCGGCCGGCGCGGGCACCGGCTCGGACGGCCCGGGGACGGCGGAGGCGGAGGCGGAGGGGGGCACCGGTGCGGGGACCTCGCGCAGCAGGCCGGGCAGAACCGTTCCGGCCACCGCGAGCCCGGTCACGGCGGCCGCCGTGGCCGCTGCCGTACGGCGCCGCCGACGGGTCCGCCGGGCCCTCTCCCGTACCCGGCCGAGCAGCCCTTCGGGCGGGGGCAGCCGGGGCACGGCCCGTTCCAGCAGGATCCGCAGCTCCCGCTCGTCCTCCGCGCTCGGCTCACCCATGCCGCTCACCGCCCGCCACCGAGGCGGGCAGCGCGGCCCGCAGGGCGCTCAGCGCCCGCGCCGACTGGCTCTTGACCGTGCCCGGGGAACAGCCCAGGGTCGCCGCGGTGTCCTCGACGCTCAGATCCTCGAAGTACCGCAGCACGACCACCGCGCGCTGCCGCACCGGCAGCGCGCGCACGGCCGCCGCCAGCGACTGCTCCAGATCGACATGGGCGTACGGATCCGCCGTCCCGGCCGCGTCCGGCACCTCCCCGTACGGCAGCTCCCCGCGCCAGCGGCGCCGCCACCAGGACGCGTGCAGATGCACCAGGACGGTCCGTACATACGCCTCCGGCCGGTCCCCGGCGATCCGCGGCCACTTCGGCCACACCTTCGCGAGGGCGCTCTGCAGCAGGTCCTCGGCGAGATGGGCGTCCCCGGTCAGCAGCCAGGCGACCCGCAGCAGCCGCGGCCCCCGGGCGGCGACGAATGCCTCGAAGTCGCCCTCGCCCGGATCCATCGCCCCGCCCCTGCCATCGCGTTCGTTCTCCCACGCACCTCAAACGCCCCGGGAGACCGATCCGGTTGCCATGGAACGGAAAGTCGTGGGCGCGTTGTGGGGAACCGCACAGGACGCACAGACGCGAAAAGGCCCGGAACCTGGCGGTCCCGGGCCTCCGAAGCAGGTGCCGTCACACCCCGGTCGTCACTCCGCGGACTTGGTGACCGGCTTGCGCAGCGCGATGTGGAGTTCGCGCAGCCGCGCCTCGTCCAGCGTGGTCGGCGCGCCCATCATCAGGTCCTGCGCGTTGCCGTTGAGCGGGAAGGCGATCGTCTCGCGGATGTTCGGCTCGTCGGCCAGGAGCATGACGATACGGTCGATGCCCGGGGCGATCCCGCCGTGCGGCGGGGCGCCGAGACGGAAGGCGCGGAGCATGCCCGCGAACTCGTGCTCGACGGTCTCCCGGTCGTAGCCCGCGATCTCGAAGGCCCTGAGCATGACCTCGGGCTCGTGGTTCCTGATCGCGCCGGAGGACAGCTCGATGCCGTTGCAGACGATGTCGTACTGCCAGGCCAGAATGTCCAGCGGGTCCTTGGTCTCCAGGTCGGAAAGGCCGCCCTGGGGCATCGAGAACGGGTTGTGCGAGAAGTCGATCTTCCCGGTCTCCTCGTCCTTCTCGTACATCGGGAAGTCGACGATCCAGCAGAACCGGAAGACGCCCTCCTCGAAGTGGCCGGCGCGCTTCGCGGCCTCGACCCGGACCGCGCCCATGATCTTGGAGACCTCGTCGAACTCGCCCGCGCCGAAGAAGACGGCGTGGCCGGGCGCGAGCGAGAGGCGCTCGGTGAGGACCTTGACGTTCTCCTCGGTGAGGAACTTGGCGATCGGGCCGCTCAGCGCGCCGTCCTCGCCGACCCGTACCCACGCCAGGCCCTTCGCGCCGTGCTCGACGGCGAACTCACCGAGGCCGTCGAAGAACTTGCGCGGCCGGTCGGCGGTGTCCGGGACCGGCAGCGCGCGGACGTGCTTGCCCGCGAACGCCTTGAACTCGGAGCCCTCGAAGACATCCGAGATGTCGACCAGTTCCAGGGTGGCCCGCAGGTCCGGCTTGTCGTTGCCGTACTTCAGCATCGACTCGCGGAACGGGATGCGCGGGAACGGCGAGGTGACATGGCGGCCGCCGCCGAACTCCTCGAACAGCTCGGTCATCAGCTTCTCGACCGGCTGGAAGACATCCTCCTGCTCGACGAAGCTCATCTCGACATCGAGCTGGTAGAACTCGCCGGGCGAACGGTCGGCGCGGGCGTCCTCGTCGCGGAAGCAGGGCGCGATCTGGAAGTAGCGGTCGAAGCCCGAGATCATCAGGAGCTGCTTGAACTGCTGCGGGGCCTGCGGCAGCGCGTAGAACTTGCCGGGGTTGAGCCGGGACGGCACGACGAAGTCACGGGCGCCCTCGGGGGAGGTCGCGGTGAGGATCGGGGTGGCCATCTCGTTGAAGCCGAGCGCGGTCATCTTGTGCCGGACAGCAGAGATGACGGCCGTACGCAGCATGATGTTGCGGTGCATGCGCTCACGGCGCAGGTCGAGGAAGCGGTATTCGAGGCGCCGCTCCTCGTTGACACCGTCCTCGGTGTTGATCGTGAACGGCAGCGGTCCCGCCGCGCCCAGCACCTCGACCTCGGAGACCTCGATCTCGATCTCACCGGTCGGCAGGTCCGGGTTGACGTTCTCCTCGCCGCGCGCGGAGACGGTGCCGTCGATCCGGACGACGGTCTCCTTGGTGAGCTTGGACAGCTCCTCGTTGGCGGCGGTGCCGGGGCGGGCGACGAGCTGGACCAGGCCGTAGTGGTCGCGGAGATCGATGAAGAGGATGCCGCCCAGGTCTCGGCGATTGTGCAGCCAGCCGCTCAGCCGGACGCCGGTGCCGACGTCAGAGGCGCGGAGCTCGCCGCAGGTGTGGGACCTGTACCGATGCATCGTCGTTTCATCCAGTCTTAGCAAGTCGGGGTTGGCCGGGTGCCGACCGCGTCGCGGGGTCCGGCCGCGGTTGTTCCGTAAAACAGGCCGTACAGCAGAACAGGTTACCGCCCGGGCACCGGGCCCCTCACTGGCCTTTGCCCCCTCACTGGCTTTTGCTCCACACATATTCATAAAGTGGGGCAATGCGCACCGAGGATGTCCTGGCCGCGATCGCGACCGGCCTGTGGAGCTGGGACAACGCGTCCGGTCGGGTCACCCTCGACGCCGAGGCGGCCCGGCTGCTCGGGCTCGAACCGGAGGCCGTGGTCCTGACCGCCGCGGCGGTCCGGGCCCGCTTCCACCCCGTCGACTGGAACGAGATCGACGGCATCGTGAATCTCGCCATCGCCGAGGGCACGCTCGCCGAGGCCCGGCTGCGGATCATGGACGAGAACGGCCGGGTGGTCCGTACGGTGCGGGCCCGGGCCAAGACGGATACGCGGCCGGAGCCCGGGGGCCGGCCGTACGTCGAGCTGTACGGCACGCTCCAGGAGGTCGCGGAGGTACGGCCGGGCACCACTGTCGAGGGCACCTCGATCACCGGCGACTGGCGCCGCTCCCGTGAGGCCTTCCTGCTGGACGCGGGGCGCGCGCTGGCCGAGGCGCGCTCGACGGCCGAGGTGCTGCGGGTCGCCGCGTCGCTGTCGATGCCGGGGTTCTCGCCGGACGGGCTCGCGGTGTACGGGGTCTCGGGCGAGAGGCTGACGATCGTGGGCCACCACGGGCAGACCGCGGTGGACATGGACCCGTTCCAGGGCATGACGGTGGACACGGACTATCCGGCGGCCGAGGTGGTACGGACCGGCCGGGCCATCTATCTGGCGAGCCCCGAGGCGTACGAGACCCGCTACCCGGCCACCTGGCATCACGTGAAGCACTTCCAGCGGCACTCCTGGGCGTTTCTGCCGCTGGTGGTGGCGGGCCGGACGATGGGCACCTGGATGGCCGCGTTCAAGCACCGCGTCGCGTTCTCGCCCGACGAGCGGTCGGTGCTGACGACCGTGGCGCGGATGCTGGCGCAGGCGCTGGCGCGCGCGGGCATCGCCGAGACGGAGCGGGAGCTGTCGCTCGGGCTCCAGCGCACGATGATGCCGACGCTGGGGCCGGAGATCCCGGGGATGAGGGTGGCGGCGCGGTATGTGCCGACCGGCGGCGGGCTGCAGATCGGCGGCGACTGGTACGACATGATCCCGCTGCCGGGCGGTGGCGGGACACCGGGGGCGGACGGGCACGGCGGCGGTCGGGGCGCGGGCCGGAGCGGGGCGCGGGGTGCGGGTACGGGCGCGGGCCGGGCCGCCGGGGAGTGGAGCGGCGAGGAGTGGACCGGCGGGCGGTTCGCGCTGGTCATCGGGGATGTCCAGGGGCATGACGTGCGGGCGGCCGGGCTGATGGGACAGCTCCGGATCGCGCTGCGCGCGTACGCCTCGGAGGGACACAGGCCCGACGCGGTGCTGTCGCGGGCCTCGCGCTTCCTGGCCGGGCTCCAGCACTACCAGGGGCCGGCGGCGGGCAGCGCGCAGGGGCCGGGGGCGGGCGGCGCGGCCACGGGTTCCGACGAGTACTCCGCCGGCGGTCCGCGCTTCGCGACCTGCCTCTATCTGGAGGTCGACCCGGAGGCCGGCACCCTCGACATCGCCCGCGCCGGCCATCCCGATCCGGTGATCCGCGCGGCCGACGGGACGGCGGTGGTCCGGCCGACCGCGGGCGGGCTGCCGCTCGGGATCGAGGCCGACTCCGACTATCCGACGACCCGGCTGGGCCTGGAGCCCGGCGAGACGCTGATGCTGTGCACGGACGGGCTGATCGAGACCGGCGGGCACGACATGGTGACCGGCTGGGCACGGCTGCGGCCGGTGCTGGAGGAGTACAGCGGCGAATCCCTGGAGAAGCTCGCCGACGCGCTCGTCCAGGCCGTGCACGGGCCCACCTCGCACTACACGACCGGGCCGCTCGCGGACCGGCGCGAGGACGACATAGCGCTGCTGCTGCTCTCCCGGGACCGTACGCCCGTACTCACCGCGGGCGGCACCGCACGGCGCACGGCGCTGACCATCGCGCAGGCGGAGCCGGAGCGCATCGCCGGGGTGCGGCGGCAGGTGCGCGATCTGCTGCACGACTGGGTGGACGGCGAGCAGGTCGACTCGGCGGAGCTGATGGTCTCCGAGATGCTCACCAACGTACTCGTCCACACCGACAACGACGCGCTGCTGCTGGCCGAGGCGAGCGGCGAGCCCGGCCGGCGGCGGCTCCGGGTCGAGGTCGCGGACACCAGCGACGAACTGCCGCACCGCAGGCGCCCGGGGGAGCTGGCGTCCAGCGGGCGCGGGCTGCTGCTGATGGAGATGCTGGCGGACGCGTGGGGGGTGGACCCGCGGGGCGACGGAAAGTCGATCTGGTTCGAGCTGTACGAGCGGGGGGCGGAGGCCACGGGGGACGGCTGAGGGTGCGCGCGGGTCCCGGGCGGGTCCGGGGCGGGCCGCAGGTCCGGCGTACGCGGCGGGGCTGAGCTGTTCGGGCGCCGGGCGTGGTCCGGGCCAGGCGCGGCCGGAGCCGGGCATGGTCGGGACCGGGCGGGCCGGGCGGTCCGGGCGAGGCGCGGTCGGGGCCGGGCGCGGTCGAGGCCGGGCGTGCCCCTGGGGCCTACGCGGCCGGGCCGTACCGGGTGCGCAGCTCGGAGACCACGCCGAACACGGCGGCCGTCAGCGGTACGGCGAGCAGCATGCCCAGGATCCCGGCGACGCTGGCGCCCGCGGTGATGGCCAGTATCACCACGGCCGGGTGCATCTGGACCGTACGGCTCTGGATCATCGGCTGGAGCACATGCCCCTCCAGCACCTGCACGGCGAGCACCACCCCGAGCGCCCAGAGCCCGGTCACCCAGCCACGGTCCGCGAGCGCGACCAGCACGGCGACGGCGCCGGAGAGAAAGGCGCCGAGGTACGGGATGTACGCGCCGACGAAGACCAGCGCGCCCAGCCCGACCGCGCCGGGCACCTGGAGGAACAGCAGGCCCACGGTGATGCAGACGGCGTCGATCAGGGCGATGACGGTGGTGCCGCGCATAAAGCCCTCGACGGCCTCGAACGCGCGGCGCGCCATGGCCTCGACGGTCTCCCCGGTCTCGCTCGGGGCGAACGACCGGAGCGAGTCGGCGACCTTGTGCGAGTCCCGCAGGAAGAAGAACATCAGCAGCAGCGCCAGCACGGCGGTGGCGATCAGCTCGCCGACGACACTGATCCCGGTGAGCACGCCGGTGGCGGCGGTGGCGGCGAACTTGCCGAGCAGGGACTTGGCGTTGGCCGCGACATCGTCGAGCGAGGTGCCCGCGGCGCCGAAGTGCTTGCTGAGGTCCTTGGCGGCCTGCTTGAGCGACGAGACGATCTGGTCGCCGCTGTCGACGAGCGCGCTGACCACGATGTACCCGGCACCGCCGACGACGGCCACGACGGCGACGCAGGTGAGCCCGGCGGCGACCGACCGGTTGAACCGCATGGCGAGGAGCCGCCGGAAGAGCGGGCCGAGCAGGGCGGTGCCGAGGATGGCGAGCAGTACGGGTGTGACGGCGGTCTTGAAGGTGATGGCCAGCCAGATGCCCACGGCTCCGACCCCGGAGACGGCCAGCGCCACCGCACACCACGCGGCCAGCCGCCGGACCCCCTCGGGCAGCAAGGACGTCACAGAACCCCCAGTCACCCTCCCACCCGACCACGCCCGGCCCCGGCTGTCCTCCCCGACTACGCCGGCCGGGGTGGGCAGGGGGCCTGGGGTCAGCCGACGCGCAACTGACGGTCACCGAAATCGGCGACCAGCCGGAGCGTGCCGCCGAGGGCTTCGACGTACGCGGCGATGGTCGCCAGTTCCGAGCGTCCAAGCTCGCCCCGCTCGAAGCGGGATACGTTGGACTGGGTCGTGCCCATGGCCTTGGCGACGTCGGTCTGCGTCAGCGCTTGCTCCTCACGGATCTCGGCGAGACGGTAGGCACGGATCCGGCTCTCCATCCCCTCCCGGATCGCGGCCTTCCGCTCATCGCTGATCTGGGTACCGTTCGTCTCGTGGATGGCAGCGGCTTCGGCCTTGGTGTCCTTCCAGTTGTGCATGATCAGTCCTCTCCAGCTGACGCACGCGTATGCGGTCGTTCTCCGATGGTGCGGGCTCAGGTGCCAGAGCCGCCCGTATTGTTCAGATCGTCGAGGTGCTGGTCGAACCGTTCGTCCGCGATCGGGATGTTGCGGTCGTACCAGCCGTTCCACGTGCCGTTCTTGTCCCCGGCAACCATGATCAGTGCCTGCCGCTTGGGGTCAAAGGCGAACAGCATACGAATCTCCGAACTGCCGACGGAGCCGGGCCGCAATTCCTTCATGTTGTGATGCCGGGACCGGCCGACCCGGTCGACCATGGGCCGACCGAGCGTCGGCCCGCTCTCGGCGAGCAGATCGATCGCCTGTTCCACCAGATGCGCGGACTCGGGATCCTTCTCAGCGAGGTCCAGATACCAGTCGTGGACTTCTTTACACAGGATGATTTCCCAGCTCACGCGGAAATTATTCCTTGCATGAGCTATATCCCGCAAGTTATATCGGCACGTCCCCGACGCGCGGCGGGGAGGTCGGCATGGCGGTGAGTGTGGGGGGGGACGCCGTCCCCCCACACCTGGAAGAGGCTTGGCCCGACTCCTGGGAGAGGCTCGGACGGCGGGGGTGTTACGCGTGCGGGACCGGGATCGTGCCCAGGCGGCCGGCCTGGAAGTCGTCGAAGGCCTGCTTCAGCTCCGCCTGGCTGTTCATCACGAACGGCCCGTAGTGCGCCATCGGCTCACGGATCGGCCGCCCGCCCAGCAGCACGACCTCCAGGTCCGGCGTGTGCGAGTCCTGGGACTCGTCCGCCCGTATCGTCAGCGTGCCGCCCGCGCCGAACACCGCCGTCTGCCCGGTGCGGACAGGACGCCGCTCGGCTCCCGTCGTACCGCGCCCGGCCAGCACGTACGCCAGCGCGTTGAAGTCCTCGCGCCACGGCAGCGTCACCTCCGCCCCCGGCCGCAGCGTCGCGTGGATCATCGTGATCGGGGTGTGCGTGATGCCCGGCCCCTCGTGCCCGTCCAGCTCGCCCGCGATCACCCGCAGCAGCGCGCCGCCGTCCGGCGAGGTCAGCAACTGCACCTGGCCGCCGCGGATGTCCTGGTACCGCGGGTCCATCATCTTGTCGGACGCCGGCAGGTTCACCCAGAGCTGGAGCCCGTGGAACAGCCCGCCCGACATCACCAGCGACTCCGGCGGCGCCTCGATGTGCAGCAGGCCCGAGCCCGCCGTCATCCACTGGGTGTCACCGTTCTGGATCGTGCCGCCGCCACCGTTGCTGTCCTGGTGGATGAAGGTGCCGTCGATCAGATACGTGACGGTCTCGAAGCCGCGGTGCGGGTGCCAGGGCGTCCCCTTGGGCTCCCCCGGCGCGTACTCCACCTCGCCCATCTGGTCCATCATGATGAAGGGGTCGAGGTACTTGTAGTCGATCCCCGCGAACGCGCGCCGCACCGGAAAGCCCTCGCCCTCGAATCCACTGGGCGCGGTCGTGACGGCGAGCACGGGACGGGCCACGGCGTCGGCCGGGGCCGCCACCCTGGGCAGGGTCAGCGGGTTTTCGACGGTCACTGCGGGCATGAGAGCCTCCTCGGTTTGTCACGCCTCAATTTAGTTGAACAGTGAACATCCAGCAAGGCCCCCTTCATTCCCGCCCGCGCCCGGACCCGTACGCCCTCGCCCGGATCCGCACACGACTGAGGCCCGTACCGGATCGGTACGGGCCTCGGGCCGCGAAAACTCACATGCTCAACTACCCGGCATCTCTCAGCCGCGCATACGGCTCAGCCGTACATACGCCTCATCGCGAAGTCCACCATCTGCTCGACCGCCTTCGCGTCGAACACCATCCGGTGGTCCCCCTCCATGTCGAGCACGAACCCGTACCCCGTCGGCAGCAGATCGATCACCTCCGCGCCCGTGATCACGAAGTACTTCGACTCCTTGCCCGCGTACCTCCGCAGCTCCTTCAGCGTGCTGAACATCGGGATCACCGGCTGCTGCGTGTTGTGCAGCGCCAGGAACCCCGGGTTGTCCCCCCGCGGGCAGTACACCTTCGACGTCGCGAAGATCTGCTGGAAGTCCTCGGCCGACAGCGACCCCGTCGTGAACGCCCGTACCGCGTCACCGAGCGACGGAGGCGACGGTTCCGGATACAGCGGCTGTTCGCCGTACCCAGGAACACCCGCGCCGACGCCGCCCATCTGCTGATGGTGGTGCTGCTGCGGCGGCTGCTGCGGCGGGTGCGCGTACTGCTGCTGAGCGCCCGGAGTCTGGTCGTAGCCGTACATGACCGCAAGAGTACTGAGGAATACCGCCCCGGGAAGCCCCGTCGCCCTCGTCACACCGGCCGGATCGGGGTTGCATCTTATTACCCATGGGTAGCATCATCGGAGCTACTTACTGGTACCCGCGCCTACTGGTCTTTTCCTCACCTACGGAACCTACGGAGTCGTCGCCATGGGGCACTACAAGTCGAATCTCCGCGACATCGAGTTCAACCTCTTCGAGGTGCTCGGGCGCGACAAGCTGTACGGCACGGGACCGTTCGAGGACATGGACGTCGAGACCGCGAAGAGCATCCTCGAAGAGGTCGTACGCCTCGCGGAGAACGATCTGGCGGAGTCGTTCGCGGAAGCCGACCGCACCCCGCCGGTCTTCGACCCCGAGACCGGCACCGCACCGGTGCCCGCCGCCTTCAAGAAGAGCTACCAGGCGTACATGGACTCCGAGTACTGGCGCCTCGGCCTGCCCGAGGAGATCGGCGGCACCACCTCCCCCCGCTCCCTGATCTGGGCGTACGCGGAGCTGATCCTCGGCGCCAACCCCGCCGTCTGGATGTACGCCTCGGGCCCGGCCTTCGCCGGCATCCTCTTCGAGGAGGGCAACGAGGCGCAGAAGAAGGCCGCCGCGATCGCCGTCGAGAAGCAGTGGGGCTCGACCATGGTCCTCACCGAGCCCGACGCCGGCTCCGATGTGGGCGCGGGCCGCACCAGGGCCGTCGAGCAGGAGGACGGCACCTGGCACATCGAGGGCGTGAAGCGCTTCATCACCTCCGGCGAGCACGACATGTCGGAGAACATCCTCCATTACGTCCTCGCCCGCCCCGAGGGCGCCGGCCCCGGCACCAAGGGCCTGTCGCTCTTCCTCGTACCGAAGTACGAGTTCGACTGGGAGACCGGCGAGCTGGGCGAGCGCAACGGCGTGTACGCCACGAACGTCGAGCACAAGATGGGCCTCAAGGCCTCCAACACCTGCGAGCTGACCTTCGGCGACCGCCACCCCGCCAAGGGCTGGCTGATCGGCGACAAGCACGAGGGCATCCGGCAGATGTTCCGGATCATCGAGTTCGCCCGGATGATGGTCGGCACGAAGGCCATCGCCACCCTGTCCACCGGCTATCTGAACGCGCTGGAGTACGCCAAGGAGCGCGTCCAGGGCCCGGATCTGGCCCAGTTCATGGACAAGGCCGCGCCCAAGGTCACCATCACGCACCACCCCGATGTGCGCCGGGCGCTGATGACGCAGAAGGCGTACGCCGAGGGCATGCGCGCCCTGGTCATGTACACCGCCTCGGTGCAGGACGAGATCGCCGTCAAGGAGGCGGAGGGCGAGAACGCCAAGGAACTGCACGGGCTGAACGACCTGCTGCTGCCGATCGTGAAGGGCTATGGCTCGGAGCGCTCGTACGAACAGCTCGCGCAGGCCCTCCAGACCTTCGGCGGCTCCGGCTACCTCCAGGAGTACCCGGTCGAGCAGTACATCCGGGACGCCAAGATCGACACCCTCTACGAGGGCACCACCGCGATCCAGGGCCAGGACTTCTTCTTCCGGAAGATCGTCCGCGACCAGGGCCAGGCGCTGAACTCGCTGGCCGAGGAGATCAAGAAGTTCCTGGCGGTCGCCACGGGCGGTACGGAGCTGGCGCCGGCCCGGGACGCGCTCGCCAAGGCCGCCGCCGACCTGGAGGCCATCGTCGGCCGGATGCTGGCCGACCTCACCGCCACCGGCGAGGACGTCAGGAACATCTACAAGGTCGGACTCAACACGACACGGCTGCTGATGGCTTCGGGCGATGTGGTCGTGGGCTATCTGCTGCTGCGCGGGGCCGCGGTGGCCGCCGAGAAGCTGGAGACGGCCGCCGCGCGGGACGTGGCGTTCTATCAGGGCAAGATCGCGGCGGCGAAGTTCTTCGCGGCGAACGTCCTGCCGGAGGTCTCGACGCAGCGCGCGCTCGCGGAGTCGGTCGACGGCTCACTGATGGAACTGGACGAAGCCGCGTTCTGAGCCGCGGTGCGGGCCGCGTCGGCGGGCCGCGTTCGGGCCGCGTTGTTGGCGGGCCGTGTTCTGAGCCGCGTCGGCGGGCCGCGTTCCGGGCCGGGCTCCGGGCCGCGTCGGCGGGCCGGGCTCGGCACCGCGACGGCCGCCGCGCGGGCGAGGTACGGCGGCCACCGCCGCCCGGCACTCGGCACGCACGGCACGACGACCCCCGCTGCCGCCACAGCGGGCCGCCGATGGGGCACTTCTCCACGAGAGGTGCCCCATCGGCGCACCGGACCCGCGCGGCGGCGGCGGACCCGCCCGACAGTGGACCCTCCCGGCGGGTGACCCGGCTGGCGGCGGACCCTCGCGGCGGCGAACCCGGCCAGCGGGGCACCCGCCCGTACCCGGACCGGACCGGCGGGGAACCCGCGTGGCGGCGGGCGGACCCAGCCGACGGCGGACCCTCGCGGCGGCGGCCCCCAGCCCGACGGGGGACCATCCGACAAGGGACCCGCGCGTCGGCGGACCCGCCCGGCGGGGGACCCTCGGGGCAGCGGACCCGCCCGGCGGGGAACCCGGCCCGATAAGGGACCCGCCCGTACCCGGACCGGGCCGGCGGGGGATCCTCGCGACGGTCGTCCGGCGGGGACGCATCGGGCGTCCCGCGCCGCCCTGTTCGGCTCTCCCCGCGTGCCCTTGTTCGACTGTCCCTCGACTCCGTTTCAACCGCACCTCGACCCTCGTCCGGCCCTTCACCCGTGCCTGTTCTCCCCATGTGCGGAGCTTGTCCCGCCCCGGTACGAGCCGTAGCAGCCGGTGACGGGCCCGGTGTCCTGGGCCGTCGTTATGGTGAACCCCATGAGCACTCCCGCCCGCTTCGACCGCGGCCACACCGACGACCTCATGTCCTTCCTCGCGGCCAGCCCGTCGCCGTATCACGCGGTGGCCAACGCCGCGGAGCGCCTGGAGAAGGCAGGCTTCCGGCAGGTGCTGGAGACGGACGCCTGGGACGGGTCGGCGGGCGGGCGGTTCGTGCTGCGGGGCGGGGCGATCATCGCCTGGTTCGTGCCGGAGGGCGCCCCGCCGCACACCCCCTTCCGTATCGTCGGCGCGCACACCGACTCCCCCAATCTGCGGGTCAAGCCGCTGCCGGACACCGGTGCGTACGGCTGGCGCCAGATCGCCGTGGAGATCTACGGCGGGACGCTGCTCAACACCTGGCTCGACCGCGATCTCGGGATCGCGGGCCGGATCACCCTGCGGGACGGCTCGCACCGGCTGGTCAATGTCGACCGCGCGCTCCTGCGCGTACCACAGCTCGCCGTCCATCTCGACCGGTCCGTCAACACCGACGGCCTCAAGCTCGACCGGCAGCGGCACATGCAGCCCGTCTGGGGCCTCGGTGAGCCCGAGGAGGGCGATCTGATCCGCTTCGTGGCCGCCGAGACCGGGATCGGCGCCGAGGAGATCACCGGCTGGGACCTGATGGCGCACGCCGTCGAACCGCCCGCCTACCTCGGCCGCGACCGCGAGCTGGTGGCCGGGCCCCGGATGGACAATCTGCTGTCGGTGCACGCCGCCACCGCCGCGCTGGCCGCGGTCGCCACCGGCCCCGGCGGCACGGGCGGCGGCTCCGGCGGCGGTTCGGGGGGATCGAGCAGCTCCGCGGGCCCAGGCGGCTCCGCGGAACCCCACGGCCCCCACGGGCCCCTCCCGTACATCCCCGTCCTCGCCGCCTTCGACCACGAGGAGAACGGCTCGCAGTCGGATACCGGCGCCGACGGCCCGCTGCTCGGCACGGTGCTGGAGCGCTCGGTACTCGCCCGCGGCGGTACGTACGAGGACCGGGCACGGGCCTTCGCCGGCTCGATCTGTCTGTCCTCGGACACCGGCCACGCCGTGCACCCCAACTACAGCGAGCGCCACGACCCGACGCACCAGCCGCGTGCGAACGGCGGCCCGATCCTCAAGGTCAACGTCAATATGCGGTACGCGACGGACGGCAGCGGGCGTGCCATCTTCGCCGCGGCGTGCGAGAAGGCGGGTGTGCCCTGGCAGTCGTTCGTCTCCAACAACTCGATGCCGTGCGGTACGACGATCGGCCCGATCACCGCGGCCCGGCACGGCATCCAGACCCTCGACATCGGGGTCGCCATCCTGTCGATGCACAGCGCACGGGAGCTGTGCGGCGCGGACGACCCGTACCACCTGGCGAACACGCTGGTGGCGTTCCTGGAGGGCTGACGGGACGTCACCGCCCGCCCCACCGTGGCCGAGGACGCCCACGGTACGGGGCAGCGGTCCCGTCGAGCGAATTGTTTACGCTTCGAGCCCGGCGAGCACGAGGGCGAGCCGGGCCGTTCCTGTGTCCGTGACCCGGACCGGCACGCCCCAGTCCTGCTGGTGGACATGGCAGGCCGGGTACTCGTTCGAAGGGTCGTCGTCACACGAGGCCGCCATCGCGGAGACATGGAGCACGCCTTCCGTGACGCCGTCGGCCAGTACCAGTTCCCGGCTGAGATCCGTCCCCGTACCGCTTCCGTCCGCGAGCAGTTCGGGCGGCGTGGCGGAGACGAGCAGCCGGGTCGAGGGACCGTAGCGGGTGTCGAGCTTCTGCCCGCTCGGCGCCGTGAAGACCACCTCCAGCCGGAGCGCCCCCGGGGCGACATCGGTGGTGGCGCGCTGTGTGCGATGGGCGACGGCCTCGACCCGTACGGCCTCGTCGGGCAGCCGCAGCCGGGTCAGCCGGTGCCGCGCGGACTCGACGACGACGATGTCCTCGCCGGCCAGGACCGCGCCGCTGGGCTCGCGCAGATCCGTCGCCAGTGTGGTCACCTCGCCGGTCGCGGGGTCGTAGCGGCGCAGGGCGTGGTTGTACGTGTCGGAGACGGCGACGGAGCCGTCGGGCAGCGCGGTGACGCCCAAGGGATGCTGGAGCAGGGCCTGTCCGGCGGGGCCGTCACGGTGCCCGAAGTCGAAGAGCCCGGTGCCGACGGCGGTACGGACCACAAAACCGTCCCCGCCATTCCCGTCCCCGCCGTCCTCGTCCCCGCCGTTTTCGTCCCCGGCGCGCTCGACGTACCGCAGCGCGCTGGTCTCGGAGTCGGCGACCCACAGCCGGTCCCCGGCCGCCGCGAGCCCCGAGGGCTGGGCGAACCAGGCCTCGCTGGCGGCCCCGTCCACCAGCCCCTCGTTGGTGGTCCCGGCCGCGGCGCCGACGGTCCCGGTGGCCGGGTCGTACGTCCAGAGCTGGTGCACCCCGGCCATCGCGATCCACACCCGCCCGGCCCACCAGGCGACGTCCCACGGCGAGGACAGGTCGACCTCCAGGGCGGGCCCGGAGTCCGGCGAACCCTGCCACCACTGCCTGCCGGTGCCCGCGACGGTCTCGACCGCGCCGGTGACCGGGTCGTAGGCGCGCAGCGCGTGGTTGACGGTGTCGGCGACGATCACCCGGCCGTCGGGGAGCAGGGCGAGCCCCTGCGGTTCGCTGAACGAGTCGGGCCCGAAGCCGCGCACACCGCTGCCGATCCGCCGTACGACCGTCTCGCCGTCCGGCTCCAGCTCCACGAGCTGATGGCGGGTGGAGTCGGAGACCAGGATGTTCCCGCCGGGCAGCACCAGCGCCTTCCCGGGGAAGCGCAGATCGGTCGGGACCGGCTCCGGCGGAACGTACGGCCCGTTGCCGCGCCGCAGCGTCCCCTTCGCGGCATGCTCGGCCTCCAGCTCCGCGACCAGCCGCTCAATGGCGTGCGCATGCCCCTCGCCCGCGTGCTGGGCGACGACATACCCCTCGGGGTCGATGACAACGAGCGTCGGCCAGGCCCGTACGGCGTACTGCTTCCAGGTCGCCAGCTCCGGGTCGTCCAGCACGGGGTGATGGACCTCGTACCGCTCGACGGCGTCGACGACGGCCTGGTGCTCGGCCTCGTGCACGAACTTCGGCGAGTGGACACCGATGATCACCACGGTGTCGCGATGCTTCTCCTCCAGCTCCCGCAGCTCGTCCAGAACATGCAGGCAGTTGATGCAGCAGAAGGTCCAGAAGTCGAGAATGACGATGCGTCCCCGCAGGTCGGCGAGGGTGTAGGAGGTGTCGCCGGTATTGAGCCAGCCGCCTTTGCCGGTCAGTTCGGGGGCACGCACGCGGGCGCGGCGGGCCGGGGCGGGGGGCTGAGCGGGGGCGGGTGTCGCGTCGGTCATGGGGACAAGGGTGCCATCCCCGTATGAAGGCCTCATCACGGCCGTACGAAGCGCGCTGTACGTAAGGGGCTGCACGAAGGGGGCCGTGCAAGGGGGCCGCACGCAGCGGGCTGCACCAGCGGGCCTACGAGTGGACGCCCCGGTAGGTCGGGGTCGGTGGCTTGTCGGTGGTCCGTTGTGTGGCGGTCCGCTTGGTTCAGCGGTGGGGTGGGGGTTCCAGGCCCAGGCGGCGGTCCTTCAGGGCCGGGAACTGCTCGCGGGTTCGCTCGACCCGGGACAGGTCCAGGTCCACCGTGAGGATCTCCTCGTCCGCCCCCGCCTCCGCCAGCACCTCGCCCCACGGGTCCACCACGATGCTGTGCCCCGACTGTTCGACCCCGGCGTGCGTACCGGCGGTCGCGCAGGCCAGCACGTACGACTGGTTCTCCACCGCGCGCGCCTGCGCCAGCAGCGTCCAGTGCGCGCGCCGCCGCTCGGGCCAGCCGGCCGGTACGACGAGGAGCCGGGCGCCCGCGTCGACCAGTCCGCGGAACAGCTCGGGGAAGCGGAGGTCGTAACAGGTGGCGAGGCCCAGTACGGTCTCGCGTCCCTCGCCCGAGAGCGGCACGGTGACCAGTTCCTCGCCCGCGCTCATCAGCGTCGCCTCGCCCCTGTCGAAGCCGAAGCGGTGGATCTTGCGGTACGTACGGACCAGCTCACCGGCGGGGGAGAAGACCAGCGAGGTGTTGTAGAACGCGCCGTCCGCGTCCCGTTCCACGATGGACCCGGCGTGCAGCCAGACCTCCGCGTCGCCCGCCGCCTTCGCCATCGCCTCGAAAGTCGGCCCGTCCACCGCCTCCGCCTCCTCGGCGAAGGCCTCGAACGCGAACGCCCCGACCGGCCACAGCTCCGGCAGCACCACCAGATCGGCGCCCGCCTGCTCCCGCACCAGGGCGGCTGCGCGGCGCCTCCGTGAGTCGACCGATTCGTGCGGGTCTACTGCGATCTGGATGAGCGAAGCGCGCACAGTACCACCGTCCTGGCATTCGACCCGTCAACACGGGCCTACGATCGTCACACGAAAGCACTGCCGGGGTGCCATCGAGCAGCGTAACTTAGCTGCCGAACCTCCCACGCAGCCCGCAGCCAGCCCAGCAAGCCAGCCCGCGTACCGCAGAACCGCCGAGGGGTCCCGTGACCGTCCATCCCAGCCTTCAAAACTACGCCGATGCCTGGACCCATTCCATCGAGGCCATAGCCGAGCTGGTGCAGCCGCTCGTCGAGGGCGAATGGAGTTGGCGCACGCCGTGTCCAGGCTGGTCCGTACGGGACATCGTCTCGCATGTCATCGGCATGGAGTGCGAGATGCTCGGGGACCCGCGGCCCATCCACTCCCTGCCGCGCGATCTCTACCATGTGCAGAGTGAGTTCGCCCGCTACATGGAGATGCAGGTCGATGTGCGGCGGCACCACACCGCTCCGGAGATGACCGCGGAGCTGGAGTACACGATCATCCGCCGCAACCGGCAGCTCAGGAACGAGAACCGGTCGCCCGACACCATGGTCCGGGCGCCCCTGGGCAAGGAACAGACGCTCGAAACGGCCATGCGGGCGCGGGCGTTCGATGTCTGGGTGCATGAACAGGATCTGCGGACGACGCTGAACAAGCCGGGCAATCTCGACTCCCCCGGCGCGCTGGTCACCCGTGACGCGCTGCTGGCCGCGCTGCCGAAGGTGGTCGCCAAGGACGCGGGCGCGCCGCCGAACTCGGCGGTGGTGATCGATGTGAGCGGCCCGGTGGAGTTCCTGCGGACGGTCCGGGTGAGCGCGGACGGCCGCGGTTCGATCGACGGCTCGCCCTCGCTCGGCCCGCTGGTGACGCTGGCGATGGAGTGGGAGACGTACTTCCGGCTGGCGTGCGGCCGGGTGCGGCCCGCGGCGGTCGCGGACCGGATCAAGATCGACGGCGATGACGAGCTGGCGTCGGCGATCCTGCGCGAGTTCGCGGTGACGCGGTAGGCCGGAGGCCGGCAGGCGCACGCCCGGCCGCCGTGTGAGGCGGGGGAGGCGGCACGGCCGTCCGCGACCGTCCGTACGTACGGGCCCGCACGCCGTACGTCCTGGCGCGCCGCACGATCCGGACCCGCCCCCTGCCGCGTCGTACCGTACGGCGCACCGGTGTACCGGCCTCAAGGCCCTCAAGCGCCCTCAAGTGCCCTCAGACGCCCTCAGTGCCCTGAGGCGCCCTTACGCGGGTACGTGCACGGCCTCCACCCGGCTCGCCACCAGGCGTTCCCGCTCCCGGCGTGCCGTGCGCGCCCGCAGCCGCAGGATCTGCGCGATCCCGAGCGCTTCGAGGACGAAGACGGACGAGAACGCGATCCGGTAGTTCCCGTCGGTCAGGTCCAGCAGGACGCCGACCGCGAAGAGCGTCGTCATCGAGGCGGTGAAACCACCCATGTTGACGATTCCGGAGGCCGTGCCCTGACGTTCCGGCGGGTTCGCGGGTCTGGCGAAGTCGAAGCCGATCATCGAGGCGGGTCCGCAGGCTCCGAGGACCACGCAGAGCGTGATCAGCAGGCCCATGGGCGCGTGGTCGCCGGGGTACGCGATCGCCGCGGCCCAGACCAGCGCCGTCGCTCCGACCGTGGCCAGGGCAAGCGGGGCCCTGGCCCGGTGGTGGCGGGCGATGACCTGCCCGTACACCAGCCCGACGCCCATGTTGGAGAGGACGACGAGGGTGAGCAGTTCACCCGCGACGGCCCGGGACAGCCCCTGCGCCTCGACCAGGAAGGGCATGCCCCACAGCAGCAGGAAGATCATCGCCGGGAACTGGGTGGTGAAGTGCACCCACAGCCCCAGCCGGGTGCCCGGCTCGCGCCAGGACTCGGCGATCTGCCGCCGGACATAGGCACCGCCCGCGTGCTCGGCGGGCGGTGGCTCATGGCCTTCCGGGTGGTCCTTGAGGAAGAGCAGCAGCAGTACGAGGACGAGGACACCGGCGAGCGCGCTGCCCGCGAAGGTGGTGGTCCAGCCGAGGCCGTGCAGGGCGCGGGAGATGACGATGGTGGAGACGAGATTGCCCGCCACTCCGAACAGCGCGGCGACCTGGGCGATCAACGGGCCGCGGCGGACCGGGAACCAGCGGCTGCCGAGCCGCAGCACGCTGATGAAGGTCATCGCGTCACCGCAGCCGAGCAGGGCGCGGGCGGCGAGGGCCATGCTGTACGAGGGGGCGAGCGCGAAGCCGAGCTGTCCGGCGGTGAACAGCGCCACGCCGATGGTCAGCACCTTCTTGGTGCCGAGCCGGTCGACCATCAGGCCGACGGGTATCTGCATGCCCGCGTACACCAGCAACTGGAGTATGGAGAAGGTCGACAGCTCGGAGGCGTTGACGCCGAAGCGGTCGGCGGCGTCGAGTCCGGCCACGCCCAGGCTGGTACGGAAGGTGACGGCGACGAAGTAGACCGAGACGCCGATGCCCCAGACCCAGGCGGCGCGCCGGCCGCCGGGCGGGTCACCGGGCAGGGTGGCGGCGGGCGTGCTCACCGGGCCTCACCCCTGACCAGCACCTTGACCCGGCTGATGTGGCGGCGCAGACAGGCGGCGGCGCCGTCGGCGTCCCCGGTCCTGATGGCTTCGAGCAGCTCGGCGTGTTCGGTGATGTTCTTGGCGATACGGTCCGGATGCGCCTCCATGACGGCGACGCCCATACGCAACTGACGGTCCCTGAGCTGGTCGTACAGGCGCGAGAGAATCTGGTTGCCGGCGTGGCGCACGATCTCGGCGTGGAAGGAGCGGTCGGTCGCGGCGACCGCGGCGAGATCGCCGTCCACGGCGCGCCGCCGCTGCTCGTCGACCAGTTCCTCCAGCCGTGCGATCAGCCGCGCGGACGCGGGCACGGCCTTCCGTACGGCGAACTCCTCGACCAGCAGCCGGGTCTCGACGACATCCGCGATCTCCTGCGCCGAGACGGCGAGCACGAGGGCGCCCTTCTTGGGGTAGAGCTTGATCAGCCCCTCGACCTCCAGCTTGAGGAGCGCCTCGCGCACGGGCGTCCGGGACACCCCGACGGCCTCGGCCAACTCCCCTTCTGTGAGCAGCGTGCCGCCTTCGTAGCGGCGGTCGAGCACGGCTTCCTTGATATGGCTGTAGACACGGTCTGCGGCGGGCGGGCGCTTCTCGGGAGCGGCAGCGGCGGATGGCATGCGCACAGCATAGATACAAGAGGGATGCACGGAAACGCACGTCCGGGATACGGACGGCGGCCGTTCCGGGACCACTTGGGGGCGCACTCGCTCACATTTCCGCCACACAATCGCGCGCCCGCGTGCATCCATTCGGGGGGCTCGGACGTCTCACCTGAGGACCCCTTTCACAAGATGGTCCCCTTCTGACGCACTTCAACGCATTTCAACGCATTCGCGGAATCGGAGCGTTTCCTTTGATTTCCAGTCTCCCGGGCGCACGCCGGGGCGCCGTGGTCGCCCTGGTCGCCGGCGCGCTGCTGTCCGTCTCGTCCTTGGGCGCGACTGCGCAGGCCGCCGCCGCGCCGGCCGTCAGCGGCAAGGGCGGGTTCGTGCTCAACAACGCCACAGGCGCGACGGTGTACGGCAAGGCCGCCGACACCCGGCGCCAGATGGCCAGTACGACGAAGATCATGACGGCCGCGGTGGTGCTCAGCGTCAAGGGCGTCGACCTCAACCGCAAGGTGACCGTCAAGCAGGGCTACCGCGACTATGTCGCCAAGCAGGGCGCGAGCACCGCGGATCTGCGGACCGGTGACAAGCTCACCGTCCGCCAGTTGCTGTACGGGACGATGCTGCCCTCCGGCTGCGACGCCGCGTACGCCCTCGCCGACACCTTCGGCAGCGGCTCGACGGCCGCCGCGCGCACCAAGTCGTTCATCGCGAAGATGAACGCGAAGGCCACCGAACTCAAGCTCAAGAACACCAAGTTCGATTCCTTCGACGGCATCTCGCCGAGCGGGAACAACTACACCACCCCGCGCGACCTGGCGAAGATCGCCCAGTACGCGATGAAGAACCCGAACTTCCGGGCGGTCGTCAAGGCCACCTCGTACAAGACCACCGCGCCCACCAGCAACGGCGGCAAGCGCACGTACACCTGGTACAACACCAACAAGCTGCTGGGCTCGTACAAGGGCGCCATCGGCATCAAGACCGGTACGGGCACCGCCGCGGGGCCCTGCCTGGTCTTCGCCGCCACGCGCGGCACCAAGACGCTCGTCGGAGTCGTCCTGAACGGCGCGGACCGCTACAAGGACGCGGCCAAGCTGCTCGACTACGGCTTCGGCTCGTCGACGGCCAAGACCATGAAGCTGCGGACGCTTCCGGCGGACGCGCAGCGCGACTGATCGCACGGCACGATTCACACGGCGCGATTCACACGCCGCGGCTGATCACACCGGTCACACCCGGTCCGGGTTGTCCACAGGCGGCAAAGGGCCTGTCCGAGGGATGACCTAGTCTGCGAACACCTGTCCGGACCAACGGGCGGGTCTCATCTGGGGGGTACGAACCATCGTGCGTACGCGCACTCTTCCGGCCGCGACAGCGCTCGCGGTCCTCTTCAGCTCGGCCGCGCTGGTCGCGGGCACGGCCGGGCCGGCCGCCGCCGACTCCAGCAAGGTCCTGCCGGTGCAGTCGACCGGCGACATCGTCGTGGACGGCGTCCACAAGAAGGTCTTCATCAGCGACCCGACCAGCGGCAAGATCGTCGCCACGGACTACACGGGCACGGTCCTGGGCACCGTCACGGGCCTGCCCGGCGTGGACGGGCTGGCCCTGTCGCCGGACTCGGGACAGCTCTACGCGGCGGTCACGGGCGACGACCGGATCGTGTCGGTGGACACCGGTACGTACAAGGCGGCGAGTTACGCCCTGGACGGCGCCGACGCCCCGGCCGACCTTGAGGTCGTGGACGGGCGTATCTGGTTCGGCTACGGAGCGAACCTCGGATCTCTCGACATCTCCGGCACCGAGCCGGTCGTCAAGCTCCACCAGCGGTCCGACGTCGACAGCGACGGCACGCTGCTCCTCGGCGCCGACCCGGCCGCGCCGGGCGTCCTCGTGGCCGGAGACGGCAGTCAGCTCGCCGTGTTCGACGTGTCGGCCGAGGGCGCCACGCTCCGCACCAAGGGCCGCATGGACAGCTCCGTGAAGCAGCTCGACCTCACGCCGGACGGGACCAAGGTCCTCACGTCCTGGGACAGCAGCGGGAACGGCTACGCGCTGGGCGCGTACTCCGCCACCGACCTCACACAGGCCGCAACCCGGCTCCCGATCGGCGCGTACCCGAACGCCGTGGCCATCGCGGCCGACGGCACCATCGCGGGCGGCAGCGACTCGTCGTACGACCCCGACGTCCACATCTTCAAGCCGGGCTCGACCAAGCCGGTGCGGCAGTACGACTTCCCCAACACCGGTAACACCAGCGGCGCCGACCTCCTCGCCCCTGGCGCGCTGGCCTGGGCGCCGGACGGCAGCCGGGTGTTCGCGGTGTCCAGCAACAGCCTGGGCACCTACTCGCTGCGTGTGCTGACCGACCCGGCCAAGTCGCTCCCCACGCTCACCGTCACCGCGCCCGCCTCGGCGACCCGCGCCAAGGCGCTCACCGTCAAGGGCAAGCTCACGGCGTCCGTACCGCTCCCGGCGGGGACCCCGCTGACCGTCACCCGTACCGACCTGGATTCGCCGAGCGGCAAGTCCCTCGGTACGAAGACGCTCGGCACGGGCGGCGCGTTCTCCTTCACGGACACCCCGCCGGCCGGCGGCAAGGTCACCTACAAGGTGTCGTACGCGGGCAGCGCCACGCATGCCGCCGCCTCCGGGTCGGCCTCGGTCAATGTCTCCCGGGCCACGCCCGCGCTCACGCTGACCCGGAATCTCAACGTCTTCCTGTACGGCCAGGACCCCAAATTCCTGGCGCACCTCGGCACCACGTACAAGAACCGGACCGTCGAGATCTGGGCCGACCCGTACGGCGCCGACAAGCCGAAGAAGCTGCTCAAGCGGGGCACGGTGAACTCGAACGGCGATATCTCGGCGATCTTGGACATGACCCGCGACACCGTGGTCACCGCGGTGTTCACGGGCGACGCCCGGTACGCGCCGAGGACGGTCAAGTCGACCGTCTACACCAAGGTGAACGTCTCCACGACGATCTCCCGCCACTACAAGACGGGCAAGATCGGCTCCACGACGTACTACTACTTCCACAAGAAGACGAACCCGCTCTTCAACTCGGCCATGACGTACTACCCCGGCCGGTCGCAGCGGTTCGCGATGGAGGTCTACTACGCAGGGAAGTGGCACAGGATCGGCGAGGAGTACTTCAGGCTGGGTACGGACGGCCGCTCCCTGGTGGAGCTGGTCGGCGGACGGGAGACCGGGGTCCGTGCCCGGATGGTCTCGTCGTACATCGACACGACGTCCGGCGACAACGTGAACTACACGACGCACGGCGCGTGGAAGTACTTCATCTTCACCGCGTGAGCCCGAGCCCGTGCTTGTAGGGCTTTGAGTGAGCGCTGTCGACTTTGCGGACACGCCCTGGGGCCGTGCCGGAGACCATCTCTCCGGTACGGCCCCTTGTGCGAGGCGCACTTCACGCACCCTGAGGACCAGGGCGGTGCGGCGCTCGGTTAGATTGCTCGCGGCCAAGGCACTGCGGCGGCGGCCGCAGCGAGCGGTCCGTGTACGGGCCGGTCCTGGTGGCTCTCGGGATTGCGCGTGCCATGCGAGAAGAGACGCTCGTCGAAGTGACGGACGGGGTTCACCTGGTCCACGGCAGCAACACCAACTGGGTGGTGCTCAGCGAAGGGGACGCGGTCACGCTGATCGACTGCGGCTACCCGGGCGACCGCGAACTCCTCCTGGAATCGCTGGCGCAGCTCGGTCACGCTCCCGAGGCGATCACCGCCGTTCTCATCACGCACGCGCACAACGACCACATCGGCTCGGCCGAACATCTCAGCAGCGCGTTCGGCACGCCCGTCTATCTGCACGAGGCCGAAGTCCCGCACGCCCGCCGCGAGTTCCTGCACCAGGTCAGCGTCGGCACGGTGCTGCTCAACGGCTGGCGCCCCGGTGTCCTGCCGTGGGCCGTGCACGCGATCCGCTCCGGCGGCACGGCGGACTCGCGCATCACGGACCCGCGGCCGTTCCCGGCCCCGGCGGGCGGTCCGCTCGACCTCCCCGGGCGCCCGGTGCCCGTCCACACGCCCGGCCACACCGCGGGGCACTGCGCGTACGCCCTGCCGCGGGCCGGGATCCTCATCTCCGGGGACGCCCTCGTCAGCGGCCATCCGACCTCGCGCGCGAAGGGTCCGCAACTGCTCCCCGCCATGTTCGACACGGAACGCCGGCGGGCGCTCGCCACGCTCGACATCCTGGAGAAGACCGGCGGCGACACGCTTCTCCCGGGCCACGGCCCGCTCCACCGCGGCTCCGTGGAGGCGGCGGCCCGCCGGGCCCGCGACCTGGCGTCCTGAGCCCCGGGCAGCGCCTGTAGGGGTGTCTTGCCGGGCTCACGGGGCGATCGACAAGACACCGCCTAGGCGCTGCCCGAGCCCGGCCCGGAGGGCAGCGCAACGCGCGTCAGCACGCGGCGCGTCGGCACGGCCCCCTCAGCGGGCGGCCCGTGTCAGCAGGCCCGTGAGCAGGACCTCGAACATCTCGCGCAGCGTCGTGGTGAAGTCGAGCCGCATGGCCGCCAGCGACGGGTCGGCCTCGTACGCGGCCAGCATCGCGGCCGAGGGCTGCGCGTGGATCCAGACCGCGCCGGTCGTCAGCAGGACGGCGCCGCCGAACCGTACCGCGTCGTGCTCGCTCAGCTCGGGCAGACGGGCGCGCGACAGCTTGGCCAGAACGCCGACTTGGGCGATGGCGGCGCGCTTGAACCCCGCGGCGACCTGGGGCGAGACATTGCGTTCGAGCACCGCGGCCTGCGCGCCGACCAGGTCGCACAGGACCGGGCGGTCCGCGAGCGAGGCGGCGAGCGCCGCGGCGAGACGGTCGCCGCGCTCGGGGAGCGGGGCGCCGGCGTCCACCGTGCCGGTGAGCACCTCGTCGAGATCGGCCAGCCACTCGCTCATCGCGGCGTCGAGCAGTTCCAGCAGCACGGCCTCGCGGGACTCGAAGTAGCGCAGCACATTGGACTTGGCGAGGCAGACGCGCCGGCTCAGCTCATTGAGGCTCACCTGCGCCACCGGCATCTCGGTGAGCATCGCGGCGGCCGTGTCGAGGATCGCCTGTCTGCGCGCGGCGCGCTGCTCGTCGCTGCGGGCGCGCTGGAAGGGCATGGTCATGACCCATAGCTTACAGACCCCCGGTCTATTGTTATCGGACCGGCGGTCTGCTAGCTTCTCTCGCAACAGACCGCCGGTCTCCTACCGGTTCCGGCCTCCTGATCCTTCATGTCCTGACCCCCATGTCCAAGGAGCCACCATGTATGTCGTCCCCGACCAGACCGGGAAGTCCGTCGTCGTCACCGGTGCCAACAGCGGCACGGGCAAGGAGGCCGTGCGCCGTCTGGCCGGCGCGGGGGCGCGGGTCGTGATGGCCGTACGTACCGTCGCCAAGGGCGAGCAGGCCCGCGACGAGATCCTGGCCGAGCAGCCGGGCGCGCGGCTTGAGATCCGCCGGATCGATCTGGCCGATCTGGCGTCGGTGAAGGAGTTCGCCGACGGGCTGCTCGCCGAGGGCACCCCGCTCGACCTGCTGGTCAACAACGCCGGGGTGATGGCGCCGCCCACCCGGCTGACCACCGCCGACGGATTCGAACTGCAAATGGGCAGCAACTACCTCGGCCCGTTCGCCCTGACGGTCCGGCTCCTTCCGCTGCTGCTCGCGGCGTCGGCGCCGCGGGTGGCGACCATGAGCAGCGGTACGGCCAACTACGGCCGGATCCACTTCGACGACCTCCAGTGGGAGCGCCGCCGCTACAGCCCCAACCTGTCGTACGCGCAGTCCAAGCTCGCGGATCTGATGCTGACCCGGCAGCTCGCCGCGGTCGCCGCCGAGCGCGGCTGGCCGCTGCTCAGCACGGGCGCGCACCCGGGGTACACCCGGACGAACCTCCAGACCGCGGGCGCGAACCTCGGCAGCGGCAAGCCGCCGTTGAGCGCCAGGATGCTGACGTCGATGGACTTCCTCCCTCGCAGGCGCCCGAGCAGGGAACGGAGCCGCTGCTCCACGCCGCGACCAGCCCGGACGCGGTCGCGGGCGGGTACTACGGACCGGGCGGCCGGTTCGGCCTGGTCGGCCCCACCACCACCGCCCGCATCACCCGCCGGGCCCTGGACCCCGCGGCCAACGCCCGCCTGTGGACCGAGTCGGAACACCTGACGGGCGTGGGCCTGCTGTCAACGGTGGGCTGACGGAACGGCACGCCGGTACGGCCCGGGTGCGCGCCGGCCTCGCAAAAGCCCGGCCCCGGAACCCTGTGAGCGGGTTCCGGGGCCGGGCGGTGGTGCGTACGGAGACCGGGTCGAACAGACCGGGTCGGGACAGACCGGGTCAGGACCAGGTGATCAGGCGTTTGGGGTTTTCCAGGATCGCCGCCGTGTCCGCCAGGACCTTGGAGCCCAGTTCGCCGTCGACCAGACGGTGGTCGAAGGAGAGGGCCAGGGTCGTGACCTGACGGGGCTTCACCTTGTCCTTGTGGACCCAGGGCTGGAGCTTGATCGCGCCGACCGCCAGGATCGCGGACTCGCCCGGGTTGAGGATGGGCGTACCGGTGTCGACGCCGAAGACGCCGACGTTGGTGATGGTGACCGTGCCGCCCTGCATGGCCGCCGGGGTGGTCCTGCCCTCGCGGGCCGTGCTGACCAGGTCGCTGAGGGCGGCGGCCAGTTGGGGCAGGGTCTTGTCGTGGGCGTCCTTGATGTTCGGGACGATCAGACCGCGCGGGGTGGCGGCTGCGATGCCCAGGTTGACGTAGTGCTTGACCACGATCTCCTGGTTCGCCTCGTCCCAGGCCGCGTTGACCCCCGGGTTGCGCTTGATGGCGACCAAGAGGGCCTTGGCGATGAGGAGCAGCGGGTTGACGCGCAGGCCCGCCATGTCCTTGTCGGACTTCAGCTCCTCGACCAGCTTCATCGTGCGCGTCACGTCGACGGTGATGAACTCCGTGACATGCGGCGCGGTGAACGCGCTGCCCACCATGGCCGCCGCCGTGGCCTTCCGTACCCCCTTGATCGGGATACGGGTCTCCCGGCCGGAACCGGCCTGGGCCGCCGCCGGTGCCGCAGCCACAGGGGCCACAGGGGCCACCGACGGCGCGGACACCGGCTCGGGCGAAGCCGCCGGCGCCGAGGTCACCGCCGAGGTGGCTGCCACGGCCGCCGCCGCTGCCGGGGCCGCCGCCGCGTAGACGTCCTCGCGGGTGATGACCCCGCCCGGGCCCGTGGGGGCGATCGCCGCCAGGTCGACGCCGAGGTCCTTGGCGAGCTTGCGCACCGGCGGCTTGGCGAGCGGACGCGCGGGGGAAGGTGCCCCAGGGGCAGGTGCTGCGGCAGGTGGCGCGACAGGAGCCACGGCAGGCGCCGCCACCCCGTTCACCTCCGCCTGGATCGCGGCGGCCGCTCTCCGGGCCACTTCCGCCGCCTCCGCCGCCGTGGCCTGCCCGGGTACGGACGTACCCCGGCGCGGGCGGCGCTTCGTGGACGCCTCGGCCACTCCGTACCCGACGAGCACCGGCTGACGGCCCGTGGGCTCGTCGCCCGCCGTCGGTTCCGGAGTCGGTACGGGAGCGGACGGCGCGGGTTCGCCGACGGACGGCTCAGGCGCCGCCCCGCTCCCCGGCGCCACATCCACGGTGATGATGGACACGCCGACATCGACCGTCGTGCCCTCCCCGAACCGCAGCTCGTGCACCACCCCGTCGTACGGAATCGGCAGCTCGACAGCCGCCTTCGCCGTCTCGACCTCGCACACCACCTGGCCGTCGGTCACCGTGTCGCCCGGCTGTACGTACCACTTGAGGATCTCGGCCTCGGTCAGGCCCTCGCCCACATCGGGCATCCTGAACTCGCGGTAGCGGTCCGGGGAGCCGGCGGCCGATGGGCCGGTGGAAGTGTCAGCAGTCATGGTCACGGCACTCCTCAGTACGCGAGCGAGCGGTCGACGGCGTCGAGCACCCGGTCCAGGCCCGGGAGGTACTCGTCCTCCAGCCGCGCCGGCGGATACGGCGAGTGGTAGCCGCCGACCCGGATCACCGGTGCCTCAAGATGGTAGAAGCACCGCTCCGTGACCCGAGCGGCGATCTCCGCGCCCGAGCCGAAGAAGACCGGTGCCTCGTGCACCACGACCAGCCGGCGCGTCTTCTCCGCCGACGCCTGGATCGTCTCGAAGTCGATCGGGGACATCGAGCGGAGATCGAGGACCTCCAGCGACCTGCCCTCCTCCTCGGCCGCCGCGGCGGCTTCGAGGCAGACCTTCACCATCGGGCCGTACGCCGCGAGCGTGAGGTCCGAGCCCTCCCGCGCCACCCGCGCCCGGTGCAGCGGGCCCGGGATGGCCTCGGTGTTGACCTCGCCCTTGTCCCAGTAGCGCCGCTTCGGCTCGAAGAAGATCACCGGATCGTCGCTCTGGATGGCCTGCTGCATCATCCAGTACGCGTCCGACGCCGTCGACGGCGAGACGATCTTCAGCCCCGCCACATGCGCGAACAGCGCCTCGGGCGACTCGCTGTGGTGCTCGACCGCGCCGATGCCGCCGCCGTACGGAATCCGGATCACGACCGGCATCTTGATCTTGCCCAGCGCGCGGGCGTGCATCTTGGCGAGCTGGGTGACGATCTGGTCGTACGCCGGGAAGACGAAACCGTCGAACTGGATCTCCGCCACCGGCCGGTACCCGCGCAGCGCGAGACCGATGGCCGTGCCGATGATGCCCGACTCGGCGAGCGGGGTGTCGATGACCCGGCCCTCGCCGAAGTCCTTCTGGAGCCCGTCCGTGACGCGGAAGACACCGCCGAGCTTGCCGACGTCCTCGCCCATGATCAGGACCTTGGGGTCGGTGTCGAGAGCCTTGCGGAGCGACTCGTTGATGGCCTTGGCGATCGGCAGCTTCTGTACGGTCATGATCACTTGCTCCCCTCGGCGGCGGAGGCGGTCCCGGTGGTGTCGGCGTCCGCGAAGGACGCCTGGTACGCGGCGAACTGCGCGCGCTCCTCGTCCACAAGCGTGTGCCCGTCCGCGTAGACATGGTCGAAAATCGCCATCGGATCCGGGTCGGGCATCGCTCGCACCACCTCTCTCACCCGCTTGCCCAGCGCCTCGCTCTCCTCGTCCAGCGCCGCGAAGAACGCCTCGTCGGCGTGGCCCTCGCGCTCCAGACAGCGGCGCAGCCGCAGGATCGGGTCCTTGGCCTCCCAGGCCTCGCGCTCCTCGTCCGCGCGGTACTTGGTCGGGTCGTCGGAGGTGGTGTGCGCGCCCATCCGGTACGTGAAGGCCTCCACCAGTGTGGGCCCCTCGCCCCGGCGGGCCCGCTCCAGCGCGGAGCGGGTCACGGCCAGGCAGGCGAGTACGTCGTTGCCGTCGACCCGGATGCCCGGGAAGCCGTACCCCTGCGCGCGCTGGTAGAGCGGCACCCGGGTCTGCTTCTCGGTGGGCTCGGAGATGGCCCACTGGTTGTTCTGGCAGAAGAACACGACCGGCGCGTTGTAGACCGCGGAGAAGGTGAACGACTCGGCGACATCGCCCTGGCTGGAGGCGCCGTCCCCGAAGTACGCGATGACGGCGGAGTCCGCGCCGTCCTTGGCGACGCCCATGGCATAGCCGGTGGCGTGCAGCGTCTGCGAGCCGATCACGATCGTGTAGAGGTGGAAATTGTTGCTGTTGGGGTCCCAGCCGCCGTGGTTCACACCACGGAACATGCCGAGCAGATTGGTCGGGTCGACGCCCCGGCACCAGGCCACGCCGTGCTCGCGGTAGGTCGGGAAGACGTAGTCGTCGTCGCGCAGCGCGCGCCCCGAGCCGATCTGCGCGGCCTCCTGGCCCAGCAGTGATGCCCACAGTCCCAGCTCGCCCTGGCGCTGGAGCGCCGTGGCCTCGGCGTCGAAGCGCCGGGTCAGGACCATGTCCCGGTACAGCCCGCGCAGCTCGTCCGGGCTCGGGTCGATCTCGTACTCCGGGTGCTCGACCCGCTCGCCCTCCGGGCTCAGCAACTGTACGAGCTGGGGGTCGGAACTCTGTGGCTGCGGCGTCCTCTTCGCGCTGGCGCGCTTGGTGCCGCTGCTGCGTCGCGGTTTGCGCGCGGCAGTGCTCTCCACGGTCACGTGCGTGCTCCTCCGTCTGTCCGGCCCCCGGGATCCGCCGGGAACCAGTGCGGCTCGCCTGTTCTCGCCGTGGGCACGGGGTGGGTGCCGCTCGGTCGGAACAGGCGTGACAGGTGCCCCGGCGAGCGCTCTGTCACAGGCACGTTACCCAGTGGGCAGCATTACTGCGAAACCCCATCTGACCTGCAATTTTGCTTGGATTTCCAAGTAAATCGGCAAAGTCTGGAATACCACTGGTCACAGCCTCGCAGGCCGCCGGAACAACGGCACGTTATCCCGCTGATCCGCACCAGGGAAGGGCAGGGATGAGGCGAGTGTGTGAGACTGAATTCTGTGCAGCAAGAAGGAAAAATTACGGTATTTCTGGTCGATGACCATGAAGTCGTACGGCGAGGTGTCTACGAGCTTCTGTCCGTCGAGGACGACATCGAGGTCGTAGGGGAAGCGGGCACGGCCGCCGACGCGATGGCCAGGATTCCGGCGACGCACCCCGATGTGGCCGTGCTGGACGTACGGCTGCCCGACGGCAGCGGCGTGGAGGTCTGCCGCGAGATACGTTCGCAGGACGAGAACGTCAAGTGCCTGATGCTCACCTCCTTCGCCGACGACGAGGCGCTCTTCGACGCGATCATGGCCGGGGCCTCGGGTTATGTGCTGAAGGCGATCCGCGGGAACGAACTGCTCACGGCGGTACGGGATGTCGCCGCCGGCCGTTCGCTGCTCGACCCGGTGGCCACGGCCCGGGTGCTGGAGCGGCTGCGCAGCGGTACGGGACCCAAGGGCGACGACAAGCTGGCCGCGCTGACGGACCAGGAGCGCAAGATCCTGGATCTGATCGGCGAGGGCATGACCAACCGGGCCATCGGTGAGCGGCTGCATCTCGCGGAGAAGACGATCAAGAACTATGTCTCCAGCCTGCTCTCCAAGCTGGGCATGGAGCGGCGGTCGCAGGCGGCGGCGTACGTGGCCCGGCTGAAGGCCGAGAAGGGCTGAGCCGGTCCGGCGCGTTGGGCCGGACGACGCGGGGGGCTGTGCCGCGTGGAGCCGCGCACCGGTCGGGCCGAGCGTGTTCGGCCGTACGGCCCGGGCGCGTCGCGGGACCCTCGTACCGCGGCGGGACCTGTCCCAACCGGGACCAACGTCCCTCGGTTGAAGGGCCGCGTCCTCTGTTGACGGGGCGGGTTCGTGACGGAGAGTGGACAACATGTCCACCGAGGAACTCCGCGCCATAGAGCTGCTCAACCGCGTCTCGTACGGACGGGTCGCGACGAGCATGCGGGCCCTGCCCTTCGTGGCCCCGGCCCGCCATGTGGTGACCGGCGGCTCGGTCCTGCTGCGGATGCACGCCGGCCATGGCTACCACCGGGCGTGCGGCGGCGGAGTGGTGGCGTACGGCGCGGACAACTTCGCCAGCGAAGAGGGCGAAGAGACCGACCGGTGGTCGGTGCAGTTCACCGGTACGGCCGAGATCATCCAGCCGACCGCTCCGGAGCTTGCGCTGTTCGGTAATGGCCCGCGCCGGGTGGACGGAGAACCGTTCGATCCGGTCTATATGCGGCTTGTGCCACAGTTTGTCACCGTACACACGCTCGACTACTCCCGAGAGCGACCAAGCAGATACGCTGCGTGATCTAACATCTGACAAGTGCCGCGCTCATATGAAATCGTTACGCCTGCCGCGCCTGCCGTGATCCCTCAGCCCGTCGTCGCCCGTGCCAGCAAGGCGAAACCTGTTCCGATCCGTACCGATCTCTCCGGGCGCTCCGGCGCCCCCACGAGTCCCGCGATCCCCGCGGCCCGCACCGGCCAGGCCGCTCGGACCCGCCCTGCCGCCGAGACCGGTCATGCCGCTCAGGCCGGTCACGCGGCGCCTCCCGTCCGCGCACTGCTGCGCCGCTACCGGAACGCGGGCGAGCCGCTGTCCTGCGAGCCCGTCGCCCAGGGGCTCCTCAACCGCGGGTACCGGCTCTTCACCACACGCGGCACCTACTTCCTGAAACACCATCTCGACGGCGACCACCAGCTCATCACCCGTCAGCACCGCGCCACCCAGCGCCTCCAGGCGCTCGGCGTGCCCGTCGCGCCGCCCGTGGAGAGCGCCGACGGCGACACCGTCGCGGTGATCGAGGGCCGCTGCTACGCGCTGCACCCCTGGGTCGAGGGGCGCCACCGCGACGGCTCGCAGCTCACGGCCGCCGAGTCCCGGCGCCTCGGCGGACTCCTCGGGCGGGTGCACACCTGTCTGGAGCGGGTGATGCGGCGGGATTCCGTGCCGCCGCTCCACGAGGGCCCGTACAGCCGGTACGACGCGAGCCTCGGCCAGGGCGTTCTCGACCGGGGCATCTACGACAGCCCGGACCCGGCCGACACCTTCGAGCTGATCGACGAACTGCTGGCCCTGGCCCGTGGCCGTACCCCCGGCGACACCTTCGACGCCCTCGCCGAGCACCGGCTCGTGGAGCGCCGCGCCCTGCTGGAACGCCATGCCCACCGCAGACCGGCCCCGGGCGCCGAGCCGGCCACGGGCTGGGTGCACGGCGACTTCCACCCGCTGAACCTGCTCTACCGGGGCGGCGAGCCGGCCGCGATCGTCGACTGGGACCGGCTCGGCGTCCAGCCACGGGCCGAGGAGGCCGTACGGGCCGCGGCGATCTTCTTCGTACGCCCGACGGGCGAGCTGGAGCTGCCGAAGGTACGGGCGTACGCGCGCGCCTACCGCCGCGCGGCCGGGGCCGCCGCCTCCGAACTGGCCGCGGCCGTGCACCGGGTGTGGTGGGAGCGGCTCAACGACTTCTGGGTGCTGCGCTGGCGCTACCAGCTCGACGACCGGCGGGCCGACCCGCTGTTCGCGGCGGTGTCGGCCCTCGCGGTGTGGTGGACGCGGGAGTACGAGGCGGTCTGCGAGGCCTTCTCGGACTGAGCGGGGGGCGGGGTCTCGGGGCGACGGCGTGAGAAGCGCGGGCCCGGCCCGGGACGGCTGGCTCCGCGCAACGGCACGGGACGGCCGCCTCCGGACCCACGGAACGGGATGGCTGCCTTCCGATCCACGGAACGGACCGATTGCCTCCGCACAGCAGCCTCCGCCCAGCAAAAAACCCGGCCGGAGCGCCGCGAAGCGCTCCGGCCGGGTCCGTCCGTCCGCCGGTCAGCCGCCGGTCACCAAGCCGCCGTCGCTGCCGCTCGCCGTACCACCCTGGCCGCTGCTGGTGCCCGGTGGCGTCTCCCCGGTGCCTCCCTCGTCGCCGGTGTCCGGCTCCGACGCGGTCGGATCGCTCGACGGTTCGCCGGTGGTCCCGCCGTCGCTCGTACCACCGCCGCCGTCCGACGTGCCCGTGTCGTCGCTGGTGGTCGGTGACGGCGACGACTTCTCGGTCTCGCTGGGCGTCTCGGACGGCTTCTCGTCGGCCGGCGGCCAGTTGGAGTTGTCACCGCCTCCCGACGAGTCGTCCGTCTGCTCGGTCTCGCTCGGCTCGTCGGACGGCGTCGACTCGTCGCTGCTCGGCGTCTCCTGGCTCGTCGTGGCCGTCGGCTTGTCCGACGTGCCCTTCTGGTCCGTACCGTTCATGCTGTTCACCGCGTACGCGACGCCCGCCACGACGGCGATCACCGCGAGCGCGACGAAGAGCCACATCTTGCTGCCGCCACCGCCGCCACCGCCGCCGTGGTACGCGCCGTCGTGCGGATTTCCCGGCGGCAGGATCGGGCTCTGCGAGGTGTCGCCGTGCGGCGCGTGGCCCATCGCGGTCGTCGCGGCCATGCCCATCGCCGGGGTGCCGCCGCCGTAATGGGCGTCGAACGCGCCGGTGTTCCAGGTGCCCGTGTGGCTGCCCTGCTGCTGGAGCATCTGCAGGCCGTACTGGACCAGTCCGCGCATCTCCTCGGCGCTCTGGAACCGGTCGTCCGGCTCCTTCGCCAGCGAGCGCATCACCAGCCCGTCCAGCTCCGGCGGCGCCACGTCCGAGACCTCGGAGGGCGGCACCGGAATGTCCTGGACATGCTGATAGACCACGGAGAGCGGGGTCTCACCGGTGAACGGAGGCCGCAGCGCGAGGAGTTCGTAGAGCAGACAGCCCGTGGCGTACAGGTCGCTGCGGTGGTCGACGGCCTTGCCGAGCGCCTGCTCGGGGGAGAGGTACTGGGGCGTGCCCATGACCATGCCGGTCTGGGTCATCGTCGACTGCGCGCCGTGCAGGGCACGCGCGATACCGAAGTCCATCACCTTGACCGCGCCGGCGTCGGTGATGATCACATTGGCGGGCTTGATGTCCCGGTGCACGATGCCGTGCTGGTGCGAGTACGCGAGCGCCTCCAGCACACCGGAGACGATGATCAGCGCCTGCTCGGGCGGCGGCGCCTCGGCGTTGACCAGCAGATCACGGATGGTGCGGCCCTCGACCAGCTCCATCACGATGTACGGCACGGTCTGCCCGTTGACCGTGTCCTCGCCGGAGTCGTACACCGCCACCACCGCGTGGTGGTTGAGCCCGGCGACCGACTGTGCCTCGCGGGTGAACCGGGCCTTGGAGACCGGGTCCTCCGCGAGATCGGCGCGGAGCAGCTTGACCGCCACGGTGCGCCCGAGCCGTACGTCCTCCGCCGCGAACACCTCGGCCATGCCGCCACGGCCGAGACGGTGGGTCATCCGGTAGCGGCCGTCGCCGACCAGCCCTCCGACCAGGCCGCCATCGCCCCAGGAGTCCGCGGCGTCCGACACTCCGCCGCCTGCTTCGGGTTCGGGTGCCATCAGTCCTCGCCGTCGTTTCCGTCCGCTTCACGACCGCGTACGCGGTCCGCGGTATGTACGTGTTTCAGGGGTGGGTTTCTCAGAGGTGGCTGTGCCACATCACGCTACAGCCTCCGTATGACACACCGGTCCACGGTGGACCGGCCATGAAACCCGGCGACCCGATACCTACGCAAATTCCCCGCTCGCCCCACGTCCTCCGGGCCTTCGTTCCATGCTTTTCCTGTAACGCTTCCGAGACGCTTGTTGTGCGTACGGTCACGGAACGGGCACCCGGCTTGACGTGTCACTGCCCTCGGGCAGACTTGGCGCGTAATAACGGGATCACCGCGAGCACCATCGCGTCCAGGACCGCAGGAACCGCAGGACCGGACCGCGCCGGCGCGCCGAGGGGGGAAGCACAGTCATGAGCCAGCACGGCGCACGGGGCCGCTACGCGGGCGGTTCGGTCGCGGGCGGCCGGTACCAGCTTCGCGACCTGCTCGGCGAGGGCGGCATGGCGTCCGTGTACCTCGCGTACGACTCGGCGCTGGACCGCCAGGTCGCCATCAAGACCCTGCACACGGAGCTGGGGCGCGAGCAGTCCTTCCGCGAGCGCTTCCGGCGCGAGGCGCAGGCCGTCGCCAAGCTGTCGCACACCAATATCGTCTCGGTCTTCGACACGGGCGAGGACACGCTCCAGGAAAGCGGCTCCGCCGCGGGCTCCGGCGCGCTCATGCCGTACATCGTCATGGAGTACGTCGAGGGGCAGCCGCTCGGCTCCGTGCTCCAGCGGGACATCACCGAGTACGGCGCGATGCCCGCGGACAAGGCGCTCAAGGTGACGGCCGATGTGCTGGCCGCGCTGGAGACCAGCCATGAGATGGGCCTGGTCCACCGGGACATCAAGCCGGGCAATGTGATGATGACCAAGCGCGGCGTCGTCAAGGTGATGGACTTCGGCATCGCGCGGGCCATGCAGTCGGGGGTCACCTCGATGACCCAGACCGGCATGGTCGTCGGCACCCCGCAGTACCTCTCGCCCGAGCAGGCCCTCGGGCGCGCGGTGGACGCCCGCTCAGACCTCTACTCGGTCGGCATCATGCTCTTCCAGCTCCTGACGGGCCGGCTGCCGTTCGACGCGGACTCCCCGCTGGCGATCGCGTACGCGCACGTACAGGAGGAGCCGGTCGCTCCGTCCAGCATCAACCGCTCGGTCACCCCGGCGATGGACGCGCTGGTCGCGCGGGCGCTGAAGAAGAACCCGAACGAGCGTTTCCCGAGTGCGGCGGCGATGCGCGACGAGTGCGCCCGGGTGCTGACTGCGGGTCAGACGGGCACTCCGGTGATCGTGCCGGGCGCTCCGCAGAACAGCGGTTCCGGTGTGGGCTCGGCGGTCTTCCCGCCGGTGGGCCAGTCGGGGCAGGTGCCGTCGGGGCAGGGGGTGCAGACGCCGTACAACCCGGGGTCGTACGGCCCGCCGACCCCGGCGCCGACGCCTCCCGGGGCCGGGTACGGCTATCCGCAGCATCCGCATCCGCAGCAGGCCCCGGCGGCGTACCAGGCACCCCAGCAGCCGATGCCGCCGACGCCGCAGCCGTACGTGATGTCGCCGCAGCCCGCGACGGCGCCCGGTGGCGGGCGTGGGAGCCATGGCGCTCACGGTGGAGGGCATGGCGGTCACGGTGGTGGGCACGGTGGTGGCGGCAGACGGAACATGCCGGTCATCGTGGGGTCGATCGCGGTCGCGATTCTGGCCATCGGCGGTCTGATAGCGGCGCTCTCGTTCAACCAGGACGACCCGGGCGGCGGTGGCACGGCCGACCCGACGAACAGCGACTCCTCGTACTCGTCGGACACGTCGGACTCGTCGGGTGGCCACCGCGACCCGGAGCGCAACCGGACGATCGACGCGACGGAGTGCTCGGACGCCACGGAGGACGGGCTGGATCCGTCCAAGGTGACGGCCCCCGACCTGCGCTACAAGGACATCCTGTCGGTGAAGGACTGTCTGCGTGAGGCGGGCTGGACCTGGGCGGCGGTGAAGTCGGAGGACGACGGCTCGCAGGCGCAGGACATCGTGATCGACCAGTACCCGCGGCCGGGCGCGGCCATCCTGCCCAGGGACCAGGAGTTCGAGCTGACGGTCTCTACGGGGAACGCGGGGTAGTCCGGGGCGCACCCGGCACCGAAGTCTGGCGGTACCGAAGCGTCGCGGCGCCGATGCCTGGTGGTACCGAAGCGTGGCGGTACCCGGATGAACCTCCCGAGATGCCGGTTTTGTCATTACATGTGACGCTGAGTCGGTGACTCCTACGCTCCGCACCCCCTGCGCGCTCGCGGTCGCGTCGCTGCTGATGACCGCACCTGTCGCATACGCCGAGGAGTCAGTCCCACCACCCCCCGCCCGTCCGACGGTGTCCCCCGAGTTCGATCTCACCCTGGCGGGCCGCCCGGCAGGCGAGGGACGCCCGCGACCCGGCAGACCGCAGGAGCCCGACGCCGGAAATCCGCACGCGGACGCCGATACGGACACGGGCGGGGACCCGGAGACGGACCGCGAGCCGGACTGGGGGGACTGGGGCACGGCCGAGGAGCCGGGTCAGGACGCCGGGGCCAATCCGGAGACGGACGCCGGCATCGGTCCTGAGGAGGAAGCGGATCCGGGCCCTTCCGAGCACCCGGCGCACCCCACCCACCGTCCCCCGAAGGCGTCCACCGCACCCTCCACCACCCGCCCCCGCATCTCGCCCGCCGATCCCGAGCCGCCCGCCCATGACAGCGAGGACACGAGCGAAGACACGGCGGAGGAAACGGACAAGGCGGGAGGGATCAGGGGGACGGAGGAGACGGACGAGACGGGCGAGGGTACGGACGGCCAGGCCACGGAGGAGTCCCCACAGGACCTCATGGAGTCGCCCGAGGACTCCGAGGCCCCTCGCCGCCCGCCCGCCGCCGCCCGCGAACCCGGCTCACGGACGCTCACCGGCACCGCCTCGCAGCCCATCCCGGTGCTGACCCTGGGCACCGGAATCACGCTGATCGGCCTGGGGCTCGGGTTCCTCGGGCTGCGGCTCCGGCGCCGCTGACCGGCCCTCCCGGCCCTCCTGGCCTGCCCTCGGCCTCGTACCGGACCCGCCCCCGGCCCCGCCCTCGGACCCGCCGTCATCCTTACGGCGGACTTATGACGTCCGCCTCAGGTCGCTTGCGGGCCACTGCATACTCGGTATACATACTCAGTATGTCGATTCGCCATGGGCTGCTGGCCCTCCTGGAACGTGGCCCGCGCTACGGCTCTCAGCTCCGTACGGAGTTCGAGTCCCGCACCGGCGCCACCTGGCCGCTCAATGTCGGCCAGGTCTATACGACCCTCGGCCGTCTGGAGCGCGACGGCATGGTCGCGCAGGACGGAGAGGACCCCGCGGGCCATGCGCTCTACGTGATCACGGACGCCGGGCGCTCCGAGCTGAAGGCCTGGTTCCGCAGGCCCGTCGACCGCACCAGCCCGCCCCGCGACGAGCTGGCGATCAAGCTCGCCATGGCGGTGGGCGCGCCCGGCGTCGACATCCGGGAGGTCATCCAGTCGCAGCGCCGCCACACCATCAAGGCGATGCAGGACTACACGCGGCTGAAGGCCCAGGCCCTGGAAGCGGTCCCGGCGGACCGGCACGAGGTGGCCTGGCTGCTCGTACTGGAACAGCTCATCTTCCAGACCGAGGCCGAGGCCCGCTGGCTGGACCATTGCGAGGCCCGGCTGATCCGGCTCTCCCTGCTGCCGGAACCGACCGGCCGACCGGCGGCGGACGGTCCCGTACAGAACCCCTCGGAGAGCCCCGCCGAAAGCGACCGGCCAGGCCTCGCCGACGCGCGTTCATCCGACGCGTCTCAGGCCGGCAAGTAGCAGACCGGCATGCGGCAGGCCGACGCATCTCAGGTCGGCCCGCCGGCCCGCCCTCGCTCGCCCTTTCTGATTCAGCACGTACCTCACACCCACCCGTACGTGCCCGCACGCCCACAAGGGATCCCTTATGCCTGAAAACGCACGATCGTCCCAGCAGCCCGTGCTGCAACTCCAAGAGCTGACCCGTGTCCACGGCAGTGGCGCCACCGAGGTCCATGCCCTGCGCGGTATCAACCTCGATGTCTTCCCCGGCGAGCTGGTCGCCGTCATGGGTCCCTCGGGCTCCGGCAAGTCCACGCTGCTGACCATCGCGGGCGGTCTCGACAGCCCCAGCTCGGGCCGGGTGATCGTCGAGGGCACCGACATCACCACCGTCGACCGCAAGCAGCTCGCGGCCCTGCGCCGCCGCAGCATCGGCTATGTGTTCCAGGACTACAACCTCATCCCCGCCCTCACCGCCGCCGAGAACATCGCGCTGCCCCGGGAACTCGACGGCACTTCCGCGCGCAAGGCGCGCACCGAGGCCGTGGCCGCGCTGACCGAGATGGGGCTGGAGCAGCTCGCCGACCGGTTCCCCGACGAGATGTCCGGCGGCCAGCAGCAGCGGGTGGCGATAGCCCGCGCGCTCGTGGGCGACCGGCGGCTCGTACTCGCGGACGAGCCGACCGGGGCACTGGACTCCGAGACGGGCGAGTCCGTGCTCGCCCTGCTGCGCACCCGCTGCGACGCGGGCGCCGCCGGCGTTCTGGTCACCCATGAGCCGCGCTTCGCGGCCTGGGCGGACCGGGTGGTCTTCCTGCGGGACGGCGCGGTCGTCGACCAGACCATCCGCAGCCAGGCGGACTCGCTGCTCACGGGCCAGGCGGCCGAACTGTGAAGACCTGGTACCACTCCTGGCGTGCCGCGCTGCGCATAGCCCGCCGCGACGCCTGGCGCTACAAGGGCCGCAGCTTTCTGGTCCTCGCCATGATCGCGCTGCCCATCCTCGGGGTGAGCGCCTTCGATCTGACCGTGCGCAGCGCGGAACTGTCCACCGAGGAGCAGCTCGACCGTACGCTCGGCCGGGCCGACGCGGAGATCAGAGACCCCGAGCTGGGCGGACACGCCATCTACCAGAGCCCCACCGGCGACACCTACTCGCCGGTGGGCGACTTCGACGACGAGCCCTGGCCCAACGGACCCGGTGATGTCACCAAGGCCATTCCGGCGGGTGCCACCACCCTTCAGGACACCGTGGCCGTCGCGAAGCTCCGTACCACGCACGGGCTCCTCCAGACCGAGATACGCGAGCTGAAGGCCGGGGATCCCATCGTCCGCGGCCTGCTGCGCCTCAATGAGGGCCGTTTCCCCGAGAAGGGCGGCGAGGTCGCGGCGACCAGCCACTTCCTGGAGGTCAGCGGGCTGCGCGTGGGCTCCGAGCTCTCCGCCCGCGGACTGGACGCCACGTACCGGATCGTCGGTGCGTACGAACTGCCCGACGCGCTGGACACCAACCAGGTCAACGCGCTTCCCGGGGCGCTGCTGGCCCCGCTCGACAAGGCGCTCCTGGCCGACGGGCTGCCGGGGACCGAGCCGCGCACCACCCATCTCGTGCGCGTCCCGGGTGGTTTCACGTGGAACATGGTGCAGCAGGCCAACGCCCATGGCATCAAGGTGATCTCGCGCGCCGTGACCCTGCACCCGCCCGCCGACGCGGATGTGCCCCTGTACAAGCAGGGGAGCCGGCGCGACTACCAGGAGGGCGGCAGCAACGCCACCGAGCTGGCCGCGGTGGGCACCATCGTCGGCCTCGCCATGCTGGAGATCTGTCTGCTGGCAGGTCCGGCCTTCGCGGTCGGCGCCCGCCGCTCGCGCCGCCAGCTCGGCCTGGTCGGTGCCAATGGCGGTGACCGGCGCCATATCCGGGCGATCGTCCTCGGTGGCGGCCTGGTGATCGGTGTCGCCTCGGCCGTGGTCGGCACGCTGCTGGGCCTGGGCCTCACCTATGCCCTGCGTCCCGTCCTTGAGGACTACATCGGCCAGCGCTTCGGTGTCTTCGACATCCGGCCGCTGGAACTCCTCGGGATCGCGCTGCTCGCCGTGCTCACCGGTCTGCTGGCGGCGATCGTCCCGGCCGTCACCGCCTCCCGGCAGACCGTTCTGGCCTCGCTCACCGGCCGCCGCGGTGTGCGCGGAAGCAGCAGGGTCCTGCCGGTGCTGGGTCTGATCGCGGTTGTCCTGGGCGCGGTGATCGCGCTGTACGGCTCGACCATGACCGATCAGTTCGCGGTCGTCGCGGGCGGCAGTGCCATCGCCGAACTGGGTGTGGTCGCGCTGACCCCGGCGCTGGTCGGGCTGTTCGGCAGGACCGGCCGCTGGCTGCCCCTCTCGCCGCGCCTGGCACTGCGGGACGCCGTACGGAACCGGGGCCGTACGGCTCCTGCCGTCGCGGCGGTGCTGGCAGCGGTCGCCGGCACGGTGGCGGTGTCCACGTACTCCGCGAGCCAGGAGGCCCAGGGCCGGGCCTCGTACACACCGCAGCTCCCCCATGGCGCGGTCTCCGTCATGCTCGACGAAGAGGGCGGCCGGGCTGTTCCGGCCGTGCGCACGGCCGTCGAGAAGACCCTTCCGACCGATGTACGGGCCGATGTGGACCGGATCTCCGTCGGCAAGCCGGGCTGCCCGATGTACGGCCGGGAGGACGGCTGCGGAGAGTACGAGGTGGTCGTACCGGAGGCCCAGAAGTGCCCGCTCTGGTCAACGGGCACGGAGGACCCCGCGGAGAAGTTCAGCAAGGCCGAGCGGCGCAAGCTCATCAAGGACTGGCGCTGCAAGCAGGACTCCGTCTACACCTTTGCCAACGGCGGCGTGCTGGTGGGTGAGGCCGCGGTCATGAAGGTCCTCGGCATCGACGATCCGGCTGCGGTGAAGGCGCTGGCGGACGGCAAAGCCGTCTCGTTCGACAAGCGCAACGTCGATACCGACGGAAAGATCGGTATCCGTCTGATCACGGACGCCAGGAAGGCCGACGAGGCCAGGGCGAAGGACCTGCCCGCGCCCGGCGTCGTCAAGTCGATCCCGGCCTACCAGGTCCCCGGGGACCCGAACGCGTACGGCGTCACGACGCTGCTGACCCCGGCCACGGCAAAGGCCGCGGGCCTGAGCACCGTTCCGCTCGGCGCGTACTTCACCACCAGCGCCCTGCCCAGCGACACCCAGAAGCAGAAGCTGGACGGCGAGCTGGACAGGACCGGCAACTCGGTGCAGCTCGATATCGAGGCCGGATACACCAGCGAGACCAGCATCGTGCTGCTGGCGCTGACGGTCTTCGCCGGACTGGTGACCATCGGCGCGGCCGGGATCGCGACCGGGCTCGCCCAGGCCGACGCCGAGGCCGACCTCAAGACGCTCGCCGCGGTCGGCGCCCCGTCGCGGGTCCGCAGGACGCTCAGCGGATTCCAGTGCGGGGTGGTGGCGGGGATGGGTGTGCTGCTGGGTTCGGCCGCCGGGGTGCTCCCCGCGATCGGGCTCCGGCTCACGGAGCGGCGCAGCGAGCTGAACGCGTACCGCGAGGCGCTCGACGAGGGGCTCAGCTCCGTCTCGCTGCCGTACGTGCCCGTTGTCATCCCGTGGGGGACGCTGGCCGCGCTGCTGATCGCCGTCCCGCTGGGCGCGGCGGTCCTGGCGGCGCTGGTCACGCGCTCGCACCGGACACTGGGGCGCCGCGCGGCCACATGACGGGGCCTGCCCGGCGGGACCGGTCCGGCCGGGCAGCGGCGGGACCGGTCCGGCCGCTGCCCGGCAGAACCGGGTCCCGCCGGCCCTGTCGGACCGGTTTCCGAGGCGGGCAGCGCCCGTGCGTCGTGCCCCCGTACGAGGTGGATCATCTCCGTACGGGGGCACACACTGTGGTGACGCACACGTGCGAGACAATGGGCCGTATGGAGATGCCGAGTAACGAACGGTCGCAGGAGAGCCCCCATGTCCTTGTGGTGGGACAGGACGGGATGGCGCTCGGCGGCGGTGGGGCCGACGAGGCGCGCGAGGTTCCCGTGACAGAGATGGTCGAACAGCCCGCCAAGGTCATGCGCATCGGCAGCATGATCAAGCAGCTTCTGGAGGAGGTGCGGGCGGCTCCTCTGGACGAGGCGAGCCGGGTCAGGCTCAAGGAGATCCACGCCGGTTCGGTGAAGGAGCTGGAGGACGGGCTCGCCCCCGAGCTGGTGGAGGAGCTGGAGCGGCTCTCGCTCCCCTTCACGGACGAGGCGATTCCCTCCGAGGCGGAACTGCGTATCGCACAGGCCCAGTTGGTGGGCTGGCTGGAGGGCCTCTTCCACGGCATCCAGACCGCGCTGTTCGCCCAGCAGATGGCGGCCAGGGCCCAGCTCGAACAGATGCGCCGCGCGCTGCCGCCGGGCTCGGTCCAGGACGAAGAGGGCGACCCGGGCCACGGCGCGATCCGCTCGGGACCGTATCTGTAGCACGGGCTCGACGCAGCACGGGCTCGACCGCTCGATCTGTCGAACGGGCTCGGTCTGCGGAGGGGGCTCGTAGCTCGGGCCGGGGCGCGGCGCGAGCGGACGTGGCGCGAGCTGGGGCGCGGGGATGCCGCGAGCCGGGGCGCGAGGCGACTGCGGGCCGGGCGTGAGGCCGCTGCGGGCCGGGCGTGAGGCCGCTGCGGGCCGGGCGTGAGGCGACTGCGGGCCGGGCGTGAGGCCGCTGCGGGGCGGGGCGTGAGGCGACTGCGGGCCAGGGTGGCCGGGGCGTGAGGCGCTACCGGCCAGGGCGGGCGTTCTCGGGCTGACGGCGGGCGTTCGAATGACGCCGAGAGGTCCGGTCGGCCGGCTTACGGGTCCGGCCGCGGCCCGATTCGTACGAGATGCGCAGTCCGGACGGGCGCCGGTCCATCCGGCCGCTTCGTGGCCCGTTGCGACGGGCCAGGGGCGGACCCCGGCCCGTCGCGGTCCGTCAGCCCGCCGCCGACGTGAGCAGCAGCACCTTGCCGATATGCGTGCCGGCCTCCAGCGCGCGATGCCCCTCCACCGCCTCCGACAGCGGCAGCGACTGATCCACCACTGGCCGGATGTCGCCGTTCTCGATCAGCGGCCAGACATGTTCCCGTACCGCCGCCACGATCGCCGCCTTCTCCGACTGCGGGCGCGCGCGCAGCGAGGTCGCCGTGATGGCACCGCGCTTGTGGAGCAGAGCACCCAGATTGAGTTCGCCCTTCACCCCGCCCTGAAGGCCGATCACCGCGAGCCGGCCGTTCACGGCCAGCGCCTTCACATTCCGTTCCAGATACTTGGCGCCGACGATGTCGAGGATGACATCCGCCCCCGCGCCGCCCGTGGCACCGCGGATCTCCGCCACGAAGTCCTGCTCGCGGTAGTCGATCAGAATGTCCGCGCCCAGTTCGGCGCAGCGCTCCAGCTTCGCGGGACTGCCCGCCGTGACCGCGACCTTCGCGCCCACCGCCTTGGCGAGCTGGATGGCCATGGTGCCGATACCGCTCGCACCGCCGTGCACGAGCAGGGTCTCGCCGGGGCGCAGGTGGGCGATCATGAAGACGTTGGACCAGATCGTGCAGATGACCTCGGGGAGCGCCGCGGCCGTCGCCAGATCCAGCCCCTTCGGTACGGGAAGAAGCTGACCGGCGGGTACGGCGACCTTCTCGGCGTACCCCCCGCCCGCCAGCAGTGCGCACACCTCGTCGCCGACGGCCCAGCCCGCGACCCCCGCGCCCAGCGCGATGATCCGCCCGGAGCACTCCAGGCCGGGGTACGGGGAGGAGCCGGGCGGGGGATCGTAGAAGCCCTGCCGTTGCAGAAGATCGGCGCGGTTGACCGCGCTCGCCACGACCTCAACGAGGACCTCGCCCTCGCCGGGTACGGGATCGGGCACCTCGGCCCATACAAGCGCCTCGGGGCCACCGGGTTCCGGAATCGTGATCGCATGCATGGCGCGAGGCTACCCCCCGGCACCGGCACGGCGGCCTGCCCCGCCGATGTACCGGCTTGCCACTATGCCGAGTTGGAGCCGTCCTGCGCGGCGGGGCTCTGGGCGCGGACGATGGTGATCAGACGGTCGGTCAACTGGAGCGGGCTCGCGGCCGGATCGTCGTACCCCAGCAGCCGATGACCACGCAGCACGCTCACCACCAGATCGTCCGTCTCCCGTACGCTGCGGCCCACTTCGGCCTTTATGACGGGGCGTTCGATCAGGTCGAGGCCGCTGCCCTGCTGGATCAGGTCCTCCATCACCGTACCGGCGCTGGGGCTGAGCACGGAGAGCCCGAGCAGCCGGCCGGCGGCGCTGGCGCTGGTGATGACCGCGTCGGCGCCCGACTGGCGCAGCAGCGGCGCGTTCTCCTCCTCGCGCACGGCGGCGACGATCTTCGCCGCCCGGTTGAGCTGGCGTGCCGTCAGCGCGACCAGGACCGCTGTGTCATCACGCTGAGTGGCGATGACTATCTGGCGGGCGCGCTGGAGCTCCGCGCGCAGCAGCACATCGCTGCGGGTCGCGTCGCCGACGATCCCGACGAACCCTTCCGCGTTGGCCGCCTCGATCACCTTGTTCGACGGGTCGACAATGACTATCTGGTCCTTCTTGAGACCGGTGGCGCAGAGGGTCTGGACCGCCGACCGCCCCTTGGTGCCATAGCCGACGATGATGGTGTGGTCGCGCACGTTGGACCTCCAACGGTTCTGCCGCCACTCCTCCCGGGTGCGCTCCGTGAGGACCTCAAGAGTGGTGCCGACCAGGATGATGAGAAAGACCACCCGCAGCGGGGTCACCAGCAGCACATTCACAAGCCGTGCGCTGTCGCTGTACGGGACGATGTCGCCGTAACCCGTGGTGGAGAGGGTCACGGTGGCGTAGTAGACGGCATCGAGAAAGTCGACGGAGTCGTCGGCGTTGTCGTGGTAGCCCTCGTTGTCGATGTAGACGAGAAACACCGTCAGGGCCAGTACGAACAGGGCCATCAGCAGGCGTCGGCTGACCTGGCGCAGCGGGCGTACAGCCCTGCGGCGCGGAAGCTTCACCCGGGAGGTCACCAGATATTCGTCGGCGTGCCGCGCCATAGCGTCATGGCCGGGAAGTTTCACGTGAAACACCCTGTTTCACGTGAAACACCCTCCAGCGGCCCATCGGCCGAGGCGGTCCATGGGAGGTCAAGCACTTCCAGTTCCTCACCGGCCCGCGCCCCGCTCGGCGGTACGACGGCCAGTCCATCGGCGGCGGCGATACCACGGAGCATGGCCGGACCATTGAAATGAAGCGGTACGAGCCCCTCGTCGCGGTGGACAACGGGCACCAGACGCGTGTCGTACGGATGGCCATGCACCGCCTCGCGAAGCGGCACCCGGTAGGCGACGCGGGGTGAGCGTCCCGCCAGCGCGCGCAGCAAGGGTTCGGCGAGAGTCAGTAGCCCGGAGACCGCGGCAAGTGGATTGCCGGGCAGCCCCACCAGATGCTGTCCCGGTGCGAGCCGGGCCAGCAACATGGGGTGGCCAGGCCGTACGGCAACGCCGTCCACCAGCAGTTCCGCACCGGCCTTCCGGAGCACCGGGTGGACATGGTCGACCGGGCCCGCGGCCGTACCGCCGGTGGTGATCACAAGGTCGGCCTCGGAACCGGTGATCGCGCGGTGCAGCGCGTCGGCATCGTCGCCGATCCGGCGGGTGGCGAGGACCTCCGCGCCGAGCCCGCGGAGCCAGGGCCCGAGCATGGGGCCCAGGGCGTCACGGATCAACCCGTCATGGGGCAGGCCTTCGGTGAGCAGCTCATCGCCGAGAACCAGTACCTCCACGCGAGGCTGCGGGACGGTGAGAAGTTCGTCGTATCCGGCCGCCGCCGCGAGACCGAGGACTGCGGGGGTCACCAGAGAACCGGCGGGCAGCAGCCGGTCGCCGGAGCGGCACTCCTGACCGCGTGGCCTGATGTCCTGACCGGGCGCGACCTCGCGCTCGGCATGGAGACGGCCGCCGCTGTCGGTCCGGGCGTGTTCGCTGCGGATCACGGCGGTCACATCGGGCGGGATCCGGGCGCCGGTGGCGATCCGTACCGCCGAACCGTCGGGGAGCGGCGCGGCCACCGCCTGCCCGGCGAGGATGCCACTGTCCCCGGCGGTGCCCCTGGCGCTGTCCGCAGCGCCGTCCCCGGCGTCGGAGGAGTCGCCGGGCGCGCTCCGTATGGTCCAGGGGCCGGGCCCCGAGACCGCCCAGCCGTCCATCGCGGAGGTGTCGAAGGACGGCAGATCGGTCAGCGCGGTCAACGCTTCGGCGAGCGCCCGCCCCAACGCCCGGTCGAGCGGCACTGATTCGGCCCGCGGAGCCGGGTCGCTTCCCGCGCCCCGTCCCGCCCGCTCGGCAATGGCGCGGGCTTCTCCCCACGCCCGAGCATGATGCCGCCCGCCCGCGGCATGCGCGCCGGTAGCGGCGCCGCGGCCCGCGACACCCGTAGCAGGCATCCCGGCTCCGACGGTGTGACGTGAGCCGTGCCCCTCCGCCTCCCGGCCCGGTTCCGGGCTGCCGCCCCGGCCCGCGCCGGGCGCCGAGGTGCCAGGGCCGGCACCGTGCTGTTGGTCCACCGCCCGGCCCAAGTCCAGGGCGTCACCACCGTCCGCACCCCCGGTCCGGCCCGTCCCCCGACCCGAGTCCGAGCCGTCGCCGTCGTCCTGGCCGGTGCCCGGGTCCGGGCTGCCGGCCCGGTCAGGGCCCGACACCGAAGCACCGGGGCCGACACCGTGCTTGCCTCCGCCCCGGCCGTGGCCCCGGTCCGGGCTGTCGGCACCCGGCGGGGCGTTCGACGGAGGCGGCCTCCTGCCGACCAAGGCCAGCGCTTCCTCGATCTCCTCGGACTCCCGGTCCCGGGGCGTCATCCCGCGTCGTCGCCCTTCGTCTCGTCCGCCCAGCGGGCGGCGAGCGCCACGGCCTTGCGGGACGCCTCGGCGACGGCCTCGGGGCCGTCCCCGCCGGCCCGGCCCGCCGCGTAGCCGACCAGGAAGGTCGTCAGCGGCGCGGCGGGCCGGGCGACACCGTGCGCCGCGTCCCGGGCGAGGTCGAGCAGGACACGGATGTCGACATCCAGCTCGATGCCGAGTTCGTCCTTGACAGCGGTGATCCATTCATCCAGCACAGTTCCATGCTCCCTGATCCGGGCCCGGGCCGTGGAGATGTCTTCCCAGGTGTCGCAGTCGAAGGAGGCGAAGGGGTCGTCATCGATCCGGGCCAGTTCGAGTTCGGCCGGCAACAGGCGCAGCGGAAGCCCGCGCAGATTGCCGTACTCCGTTGCCAGAAGGGCGAGTTCACGGCGCAGCGGCTCCGCGCGGTACGCGGCGACCAGCGGCTGGTCGCGCCCGTCCGCGTCCGTCAGGAGCACCGCCTCCTGCCCGCCGGCGTCCAGCGCCCTGACCAGCCTCCGCACCGTCGGCTTCCCCAGGAACGGCAGATCCGCGGAGAGTACGAGCACGGTGTCGGCCTCCACGCACCGCACCCCCGCGTCCAGCGCGGCCAGGGGCCCGCCGCCGGGCGGCTCCTCGCGCGCCCAGCGCACCGGCCGTACCGTCGGCCGTCGATCGCCCACGACGACGGTCCTGCCGGCCTCGTCACAGGCGGCCAGCACCCGGTCGAGCAGCGCTCTGCCCCCGACCCGTACCCCTGGCTTGTCGGCGCCGCCGAGCCGCTTGGCGGCACCTCCGGCGAGCACGATGGCGTCATAGGCGGTCATGGCTGAAGTATGAGCCGCGATCACCCGTTCGAAGCGCCCGGTGTTGTGCCCGGGCCGAACTTCCCGGGAATGTCGGCGCTTTCTGTGCCCTTCGTTCGGAATATCCCGCTACAGCGTGCGGAGCAGCATCGCCGGCTGTTCGACGCAGTCCGCCACATGGCGCAGGAAGCCGCCTGCCGTACCGCCGTCGCAGACCCGGTGGTCGAAGGTGAGCGAGAGCTGCACCACCTGACGTACGGCCAGCTCGCCCTGGTGGACCCAGGGCTTGGGTACGATCCGGCCGACCCCGAGCATCGCGGCCTCCGGGTGGTTGATGATCGGCGTGGAACCGTCGACGCCGAACACCCCGTAGTTGTTGAGCGTGAAGGTCCCGCCGGTCAGCTCGCCCGGTGTGAGCGTGCCGGAGCGGCCCGCCTCCGTCAGCCGCGCGAACTCCGCGCTCAGTGACTCGGCGGAGCGGGTGTGCGCGTCCCGTACGACCGGGACGACCAGCCCGCGGTCGGTCTGGGCGGCGAAACCGAGATGCACGGCGGGCAGGCGCACGATCTCCCGGGCCGTCATGTCCACGGTGGAGTTCAGCTCCGGATAACGGGCCAGGGCCGCCGTGCAGATCCGGGCCAGCAGGGCGAGCAGGGAGATCTTCTGGCCCCCGGCCGCGTTCATCGCCGTACGGGCGGCCATCAGCTCCGTGGCGTCCGCGTCGACCCAGCAGGTCGCGTCCGGGATCTCGTGCCGGCTGCGGCTGAGCTTGTCGGCGACCGCGCCCCGCACACCGCGGAGCGGCACCCGCACGGCCCCTTCCTGGTGGGCCGCCGCCGGAGAGGGCGCGGCCACCGCGGCGGGCGTCGCGGCCGTCACGGGCTCCGACCGCGCGGCACCGTGCCGGACCGCCTGCTCGACATCGGACCGCAGGATCAGCCCGTCCCGCCCCGAGCCGGTCAGCGCACGCAGATCGACGCCGTGCTCACGCGCCAGCCGGCGCACCAGCGGCGAGACCACCGGGACCGGCCCCTGCGCACCATTGAGCGGACCCGCGCCGGGCGCGGCAGGAACACGGGGAGCCGGGGAAGGGACGGTCCGCGCGGGACGGACCCTGCGCCGTCGCGCCACCGGCGCACCGGTCCCGTACCCGACCAGCACATTGCCGGATGTCTCACCGGCGGACGGGCCCGCCGAGCCGGAACCGGGCTGAGCGGCGGCCCACGCGGCCGAATCGGCGACGGGCGTGGCAGGCGCACCGGCGGCGGGCTCGGCAGCGGTCGCCGAAGGCCGCTCACCTGCCGGGGCCGGCACCTCCCCCGGCTCCGACGCCCCCACCGCCACCGTCAGCAGCGGAGCCCCGACCGGCAGCTCCGTGCCCTCGTCGCCATAGCGCGCCGTGACCACGCCCCCGTAGGGGCACGGCACCTCCACCATCGCCTTGGCCGTCTCCACCTCGACCACCGGCTGGTCGATGGCGACCACATCGCCCACCGACACCAGCCAGCGGACGATCTCCGCCTCGGTCAGCCCTTCACCGAGGTCCGGCAGTCTGAATTCCAGCACCTGGGCCATCAGCTCTCCGCCTCCCACTGGAGCCGCGCGACCGCGTCCAGCACCCGGTCCACTCCCGGAAGATGGTGCCTCTCCAGCATCGGCGGTGGATACGGAATATCGAATCCCGCCACCCGCAGAACCGGCGCCTCCAGATGGTGGAAGCAGCGCTCGGTGACCCGGGCGGCGATCTCCCCGCCGGGGCCGCCGAAACCGGTGGACTCATGGACGACCACAGCGCGCCCGGTCCGCCGTACGGAATCGGCCACCGTGGCATCGTCGAACGGCACCAGGGAGCGCAGATCGACCACTTCCAGGTCCCAGCCCTCGGCGCGGGCCGCCTCGGCCGCCTCCAGGCAGACGGGCACGGACGGCCCGTAGGTGATGAGCGTGGCGCTGGTGCCCCGGCGCCTGACGACGGCCCGGCCGATCGGCTCGACGGGCGCCGGATCGTCGGGCGACCAGGACGCCTTGGACCAGTAGAGCCGCTTCGGCTCCAGGAAGACGACCGGATCGTCGGAGGCGATCGCGGCCCTCAGCAGCCCGTACGCGTCGTCGACCGTGGCGGGCGTGACGACATGGAGGCCGGGCGTCGCCATGTAATACGCCTCGGACGAGTCGCTGTGGTGCTCGACCCCGCCGATCCCGCCGCCGTACGGCACCCGCACGGTGATGGGCAGCGGCATCGCGCCGCGCGTACGGTTCCGCATCTTCGCCACATGGCTGATGAGCTGCTCGAACGACGGATAGGCGAAGGCGTCGAACTGCATCTCGACGACCGGCCGCAGTCCGTACATCGCCATTCCGACCGCCGTCCCCAGGATGCCCGCCTCGGCGAGCGGGGTGTCCGTACAGCGGTCGTCCCCGAACTCCGCGGCGAGCCCGTCGGTGATCCGGAAGACCCCGCCGAGGGTGCCGACGTCCTCTCCGAGGACATGGACGGACGGGTCCTCGGCCATGGCGTCGCGCAGCGCGCGCTGGAGCGCCTGCGCCATGATGGCGGGCTTCACCGCGACCGTGGTCATCGCGTCTCACCCGGTCCTTCCCCGGCCGCGGCCAGTTCGGCGCGGAGTTGCTCCGCCTGCTCGCGGAGCTGGGAGGTCTGGTCCGCGTAGACATGGGTGAAGAGATCCATGGGGTCGAGCACCGGCTCCGCGTTCATCCGGTCCCGCAGCCGCGCGGCCATGGCCTCGGCGGCCTCCGCGGCCTCCCGGATACCGTCCTTGTCGAGGATCCCCAGCTCCGTCAGCTCATGCTCCAGCAGCCGGATCGGGTCGTGCGCGCGCCAGATCTCGACCTCGCCGCCGGAGCGGTAGCGCGTCGCGTCGTCCGCGTTCGTATGAGCCTCGATGCGGTACGTCACGGCCTCGATCAGCGTCGGACCCTCACCCCGCGACGCGCGGGCGAGAGCGTCGCGCAGCACCGTGTACACCGCCGGCGCGTCATTGCCGTCCACCAGCCGGCCCGGCATGCCGTACCCGACGGCCTTGTGGGCGAGGGAGGGCGCGGCGGTCTGCTTGGCGAGCGGCACGGAGATCGCGAAGCCGTTGTTCTGTACGAGGAAGACGACCGGGGCCCGCCATACGGCGGCGAAGTTCAGCGCCTCGTGGAAGTCGCCCTCGCTGGTGCCGCCGTCGCCGACCATGGCCAGCGCCACCACGTCGTCCCCCTTCAGCCGCGCGGCGTGGGCCAGGCCGACGGCGTGCGGAAGCTGGGTGGCGAGCGGGGTGGACAGCGGCGCGATCCGGTGTTCGTACGGGTCGTAACCGGTGTGCCAGTCGCCGCGCAGCAGCGTCAGCGCCTGGACGGGATCGAGGCCGCGCGCCACGGCCGCGAGGGTGTCGCGGTAGCTGGGGAAGAGCCAGTCCTGCTCGCGCAGGGCCAGGGCGGCGGCGACCTCGCAGGCCTCCTGACCGGTGCTCGACGGATAGACCGCGAGCCTGCCCTGCTTGGTGAGGGCCGTCGCCTGCGCGTTGTATCTGCGGCCGCGGACCAGCTCGCCGTACAGCCGCAGCAGCAGCCCGGGGTCGGCGGCGGCCATGGCGTCCGTGCCCAGCGCGCGGTACGGCGCGGGGTCGGGGAGCAGCGGTGCGGGGTCGGTACGCGGCTGCCACGCCGGGGGCGGGACGGGCCGGTTGGCCGCGGCACCGGGCAGCTCCTGGACCGACGTACTGCTCTTCTTCACGCGTGCACCTCCTCGTGGGAGCGGACGGACGGCGGGGTGCCGGGTGTGGCACGCCTCACCTACCGATTGTTCGGTCGTTCAGGCATTTTGGCTACAGGCGGCTCCAGCCTGTGGACAAACGGTTCTCCACAGCTTGGGATGACCACAGGCCGTCCATCGCGGAGAGGCGGGGGGACATGGGAGCTGAACAAATGGCCGAGGACACGGACCGGAGCGACGAGACGCCCGAGCGCGGCGTACCGGGGGGCGGCCGGACCGGCGGCACCGCGGAGCGGACCCCCGTACCCGACCGGACCCTCGTACCCGAACGCGCTTCCGTACCCGACCGGGCCTCAGCACCGGAGCGGACCCCTCCGCCGGACCGGACCCCGCCGCCGCGCCCGCTCGACGCCATCGACCAGGACATCCTCCGGATCCTGCAGACGGAAGGCCGGGCCTCCATACGCTCCGTCGCCGAGCGTGTCCATGTCTCGCGCGCCAACGCGTACGCCCGGATCAACCGGCTCATCGACGACGGCGTGATCCGCGGTTTCAGCGCCAGGATCGACCATGAACGCGCGGGTCAGGGCGCGTCCGCGTACATCACCCTGAAGATCGTGCAGAACTCCTGGCGCACTGTGCGCGAGCAGCTCGAAGAGCTGCCGGGGGCGGCCCACATCGCGCTGGTCAGCGGCGACTTCGACGTGCTGCTGCTGGTGCACGCGCCGGACAACCGATCACTGCGCGAACTGGTCCTGACCAGGCTCCAGTCGATCCCCGAGGTGCTCTCCACCCGCACGCTGCTGGTCTTCGAGGAAACGGACCTGGGGTCCGGGACGACCGCCGGTCCGACGCTCTAGAGAAGACCCGCCCCGCCCAGAAGCGCCCCGCCCAGGAGCCGCCCGTCCAGAAGCACCCCGTTCGGGAGTGGCCCGTCCAGGACGGCCCGTCCAGGAGGGCTCGTTCAGGACAGGCCTTCGGCGCCCTCGCGTTCGGTGCGCAGCCCGGCGAAGGCCATCCGTACCACCGCTTCCGCCACCTCTTCGCGGCTGTACCCGCCCGCCGCGTGCGGCCGGTACCACTCCACCAGGGAGTTGACCATCCCGAAGAGCAGCCGGGTCGCCAGCCGCGTGTCCATGTCGGCCCGCAAATCCCCGTCCGCCGCGGCCGCCTTGAGCAGATCCGCGACCCGGTGGTCGAACTCCCGGCGCCGCTCCATGGCCCAGCGCTCGGTCTGGGTGTTGCCCCTGACCCGCAGCAGCAGCGTCACATAGGGCAGCTCGGCCATCAGCACCTCGACCGTACGGCGGGTCACGTACTCGACGCGCTCGACGGCCCGCCCACGGGTCGCGCCGTCCTCGTCGAGGATCCCGAAGAGCCCGTCCAAGGCGCGGCTGACTGCCCGGCGCAGCAGCTCCTCCTTGCCGACCACATGGTGGTATATCGAGGACTTGGAGATCCCGGCGGCCTTGGAGAGATGCTCCATGGAGGTGCCGTCGTAGCCGCGCTCGTTGAAGACCTGGACCGCGACGGTCAGCAGGGTCTCGGGCGTATAGGTGTCACGTTTGGCGGTGGTCATGCTCCATCCTCCTCCCCGTGCTCGCCCTGCTCGCCCCGCTCTTCTCGCTGTTCCTGCGCGACGGCCAGCCGGCGCAGTGCCTGGGAGGGGGCGTAGCGGCCGGTGGGGTACTCCTCGTGCAGGGCCTCCAGCGCGTACAGCACCCATCGCGCGCCCAGTTCCTGGCCCCAGTCGAGAGGGCCGCGCGGGTAGTTGACGCCCAGTCGCATCGCGGTGTCGATGTCCTCGGGGGTGGCGACCGCGCGGGCCGCCGCGTCGAGCGCGAAGTCCACGAGCATCGCCACCGTACGGGTGACGATCATGCCGGGGATGTCGGCGATCACGCTGACGTCCTTGCCCAGTGCCTGGAAGAGCCCGATGGCCTCGTTCAGGGCCGCCTCGTCGACCTCGGCGGCCGGCGCCAGGGCGATCCGGGTCGCCGTACGGTAGTCCAGCGCGAGATCGAAGTGGATGACGGGCATGTCGGCGTCGTCGGCGGCCGTACCGTCCGACAGGAAGAGCCGCGTGCCGTCGGACAGCTCGATCCAGCCCGGATGGCCGGGGACGGCGTCTTCTTTGAAGAGGACCTCGATTCCCGCCTCCTCGATCAGGCCGGGCAGCGCATCCGCGGCGAAGAGCTCGCCCTGGACGGTGACGGACGAGGGAGCGGGCGCGGGTCCGGCCGTCCGTGCCTCCACGGACGGCGCGTCCTCGCCGTACGGGAACCATCCCCGGCCCGACTTGCGGCCCAGCCGCCCCGACTCCACAAGCCTGCGCTGCGCGAGGGACGGCGTGAACCGCACATCCTGGAAGAAGGACTCCCATACGGACCGGGTGACGGCCTCGTTGACGTCCTGGCCGATCAGATCGGTCAGCTCGAAGGGGCCCATCGGGAAGCCGCCGCTCCCGCGCAGCACCGCGTCGATGGTGGCCGGATCAGCGGCGCCCTCCTCGTACACCCGGAAGGCCTCGGCGTAGTACGGACGGGCGATGCGGTTGACGACAAAGCCGGGGGTGTCGGCGCAGCGCACGGGCGTCTTGCCCCAGGCGCGCGCCGTCTCGAACGCGGTCAGCGCCACCTCCTCGTCCGTCGCGAAGCCGCTGACGACCTCCACGAGCGGCAGGAGGGGCGCGGGATTGAAGAAGTGCAGTCCGACCAGGCGGCCGGGGACGCGCAGGGCGCCCGCGACGGCGGTGACCGAGAGGGAGGAGGTGTTGGTGGCGAGGAGGCAGTCGTCGGAGACGAGGTCCTCCAGGGCCGCGAACAGTTCGCGCTTGACGGAGAGCTGCTCCAGTACGGCCTCCACGACCAGCGCGGAGTCGGCCAGCTCGGCGAGTTCCGCGGCCGGGCGGAGCCGGGCCACCGCGGCATCGCGCGCCGCGGCGTCGAGCCGGCCCTTCTCGACCAGCCGGCCGAGCCGTCCCGCGAGGGCGGTGGCGGCCTGCTCCGCACGGCCCGGCACGGCGTCGTAGAGCCGTACGGGATGTCCGGCGACCAGCGCCACCTGGGCTATTCCCTGCCCCATCGTCCCGGTGCCGACGACCGCGACAACACGGCCGGGCTCAATTGCTGTCATGGGAGCAATCCTTCCGTATGAGCGGGCACCGGCGGGGCCATGAGTCTCCCCGGGGTGAGTTGTCCACAGGTTCGCCGGGCCCCCTTGTCCCGACCGATCGTTCGGTTACTCTAACCCTGTCCGTCAGCACATGTCCCCGTCTCAGCCCGACCGAGGAGTGGGTCCGTCATGGCCGCCCAGCTCAGCCCCCAGCAGCTCTCAGAAAAGCACCGGCCCACACTCGACCGGGCCCTTGAGGCGATCCGCAGCCGCGCCTACTGGTCGCCGCACCCCGAACATCCCAAGGCGTACGGCGAGACCGCGCCGGCCGAGGGTCTGGCCGCCTTCCAGGCCCTGCGCGGCACCCGCTTCGAGCTGGACCAGCCGGGCACGGACGGCTGGACCGGCGGCGAGATCTCGCCGTACGGCCCGGCGCTGGAGATCGAGTATCCGCACGCGGACGTGGATGTCCTGCTGCCCGCCATGCGCGTGGGCATGGGCGCCTGGCGCGACGCCGGGCCCGAGACCCGCGCCCTGGTCTGTCTGGAGATCCTCGCGCGGATCAGCGCCCGCACGCACGAGTTCGCGCACGCGGTGATGCACACCAGCGGGCAGGCGTTCATGATGGCGTTCCAGGCGGGCGGGCCGCATGCCCAGGACCGCGGCCTGGAGGCGGTGGCGTACGCGTACGCGGAGCAGACGCGCACCCCGGCCGCCGCCGACTGGTCCAAGCCGCAGGGCAAGCGTGACCCCCTGGAGCTGCGGAAGACCTTCACCGCCGCCCCGCGCGGCATCTCGCTGCTGATCGGCTGCAACACGTTCCCGACGTGGAACGGCTATCCGGGCCTGTTCGCCTCCCTGGCCACCGGCAATCCCGTCCTGGTCAAGCCCCATCCGCGCGCGGTGCTGCCCCTGGCGCTGACCGTACGGGCCGCCCGCGAGGTGCTCGCCGAGGCCGGCTTCGACCCGAATCTGGTGGCGCTGGCCGTGGAGCGGCCGGGCGAGGGCATCGCCAAGCCGCTGGCCACGCGCCCGGAGATCCGGATCATCGACTACACCGGCTCCACCGCCTTCGGTGACTGGCTGGAGACCCACGCCCGCCAGGCGCAGGTCTACACGGAGAAGGCCGGTGTCAACACGATCGTCATCGAGTCCACCGACGACTACAAGGGGATGCTGTCCAATCTGGCCTTCTCGCTGTCGCTCTACAGCGGCCAGATGTGCACCACCCCGCAGAATCTGCTGATCCCCCGGGACGGCATCACGACGGACGCGGGCGAGAAGTCGTACGACGAGGTGGTGGCCGATCTCGCGGCCTCGGTGAGCGGGCTGCTGGGCGACGACGCCCGTGCCGCCGGGCTGCTGGGCGCGCTCGTCAACCCGGATGTGAAGGCCCGGCTGGAGGCCGCCGCCGCGCTGGGCGATGTCGCGCTCCCCTCGCGCGAGATCAGCAATCCGGACTTCCCGGACGCCGTGGTCCGTACGCCCGCGATCGTCAAGGCCGACGGCTCCCGCAAGTCCTGGGAGAAGGCGGGGGAGAGCGGGGCCGAGGGCGCCGCGGAGGTGCCGTATCTCACCGAGTGCTTCGGCCCGGTGTCGTTCGCGGTCGCCATGGACTCCACGGACGACTCGGTGGAGCTGCTGCGCCGCACGATCCGCGACCGGGGCGCCATGACGGTCGGCGCGTACACGACCTCGCCGGAGACGGAGCGCGCGATCGAGGAGGTCTGTCTGGAGGAGTCGGCGCAGCTCTCGCTGAATCTCACGGGAGGCGTGTTCGTGAACCAGACCGCGGCCTTCTCGGACTTCCATGGCTCCGGCGGCAATCCCGCGGCGAACGCGGCACTGTGCGACTCGGCGTTCGTGGCCAACCGCTTCCGGATGGTGGAGGTCAGGCGCCAGGCATAGGGCGGCGCTCCGGGGCCGCCCGCGGATCAGGGTGCGGGCGGCGCCGGGGTGTCGGAAGCGGCGGTGTCCGGGATGACGGCATGCCGCTGGATCCAGGCGTGCATGGCGATCGCCGCGGCGGCTCCTGCGTTGATCGAGCGGGTCGAGCCGAACTGCGCGATCGAGCACACCATCGCGGTGTGCTCACGGGCCTCCTCGGTCAGACCGGGGCCCTCCTGCCCGAAGAGCAGCACACAGCGGCGCGGCAGCTCGGTCCGCTCCAGCGGTACGGACCCCGGCAGATTGTCGATCCCGATGACCGGCAGCCCCTCCGCCGCCGCCCAGGCGGTCAGCCCTGCGGCGTCGGAGTGGTGGCGCACGTGCTGGTACCGGTCGGTGACCATCGCACCGCGCCGGTTCCAGCGCCGCCGCCCGACGATATGGATCTCCTTCGCAAGGAAGGCGTTGGCGGTGCGGACCACCGACCCGATGTTGAAGTCGTGCGTCCAGTTCTCCACCGCCACATGGAAGTCATGGCGCCGGGTGTCGAGATCGGCGACAACGGCCTCGCGCGTCCAGTACCGGTAGCGGTCGACGACATTGCGCCGGTCCCCGGCCGCCAGCAGCTCCGGGTCGTACCGCTCGCCGCGCGGCCAGGGGCCGGGATGCGGCCCGACGCCGATCTCCGGGCCGAAGCCCTCGTCGTACTGGACGGGTTCCAGGTCCTCCGGGGCCGGCCCGCGGACCTCCGCCGTTGTCTCACTGCTCACCCGACGAGAGTACGGGTCTGCTCCGGACTGTCGCTCCGCTGCTCGGGCAGGGACACTCCGGGCCGGGCGAACAGCCGCTTCCCCAGACCCGAGACCCGGTCGCCCAGCCACCGCAGGAAGGGCGTCGGCAGGAACACCGCGTCGGCGGCGATCATCGCGAGCGAGAAGAAGGGCAGTCCGAGCACCACGGCGATGGCGGCGTGCTCCAGCATCATCAGGGCCAGCAGTACGTTCTTGACGCGCCGGTTGAGGAGCGTGAAGGGGAACGCGACCTGCACCATGACCGTGCCGTAGGTCACCAGCATCACGATGACACCGCTGGCCGCGAGCAGGGAGGAAAGCTCCGGCCAGGGGCTGAAGTAGTCCAGTTTGAGCGGATAGTAGAGGGCGGTTCCGTCCTGCCAGCGCGAACCCTGGATCTTGTACCAGCCCGCTGTGGCGTACACCAGACAGACCTCGGCCATGATCACCACAAGTGCGGCATTGTGGAGGAGGTTGGCGAGGACATCCAGCAGGGCACGCGGCTCACCGTCCGGCGCGTAGCGGTTGGCCGCCCACCACAGGCCCTGCCCGACCCAGACGCCCCAGAAGACGATCACCAGCCACAGGTCGGCGTGGATCCGGTCCGTCGCCGAGCCTATGACCAGGAACACCCCGAGACAGCTCCACAGCACCGGTCCGATCCGGTCCCGCCGGACGCCGTCCGCCCCGCGCGCCGCCCGCCTGGCGTCCAGCGACCAGACCTGGCCGCAGCGCGTCAGCACGAGATAGATCGCCATGAGATGGATGACGTTGTCCCCGCCGTCGCCCATGAAGATGCTGCGGTTCTGGAGCGACAGCACGCCGAACATGAAGAGCACGGACATGGTCCGGGTGCGCCAGCCGATCAGCAGCAGCGCGCTGGACAGCACGGCGACGGCGAAGACGATCTCGAACCACACCACGCTGTCCGACCACATCAGCCCGGTGAAGGCGCCGTTCTTCGCGATGAGCTGCTGGGCCATGTCCCAGCTCCACGGGCCGTCAGGTCCGTACAGCTCACGCCGGTGGGGCAGTTCGCGCAGCAGGAACAGCAGCCAGGCGCCGGCGAAGCCGATCCGGACGACGGCGCTCTGGTACGGGCCGAGGGCGGCGGCGGTGACGCGCTGGACGGCACGGACGGCCGGCCCGGCCACCTGTAGCGGCCTCCCCACGGCCCGTGGGCCCGGCTGCGGGCCCGGCCGGCCGGCCGACCGCTGATCGGTCGGCTGCTGATCGGTCGGCTGCTGATCGGGCCGCCCGGCCGGCGGCTCGTGCTGCCGGTCATCGGGGTGGCCACCGGACCCTCTTGGCTGGTCCGTCGGCTGGCCGGCCGGCTGGTCCGTCGGCCGTTCGGCCGGGTGCGCGCTCACTGTTCCGCCTCCGTACGGCCGTTCCGTACGCCCTCGGGAAGGTCCGTGGCGCTCACCGTCCACCAGGGATAGAGCCGGTACGTCGGACGCGTATCGGTCTTCTCGGTGCTCCAGGGGGGCGCCGCGACCGTGGTGGCGGCGGACCTGAGCTGAATGCGTTCCACGGGACCACCCAGGTCGTGATCCTCGAGGCGCAGCATCACGATGCGGCGGACATAGCTCTCGGAGAGCTGCCCGCGCAGGCCGTTGGGGCGGTTGTCGTTGTCGTGCGAGCCGGTGAAGAAGTCCCAGGCGCGGCGCAGTTCGTTCTGGTCGACATGGCTGGGAAGGAGATTGCCGCGGATCGCCTCACCGTCCTCGGCGGAGAGATCGATCCAGCCGGTGGTCGTCCGGGCGCCGTCGGGCTTCGCCACCTCGGCGCGCGCCTGGACGGCGATGTTCTGCTGGAGCGGGTTGGGCGCGAAGAGCTTCCAGTTCTGTTCGAACTCGGGGTAGACCCACTCGTCGACGGCCTTGCCGTGCTGTTTGGTGATCGTGTTGGACGGGGCGGCATGCAGAAAGACCATGGCCAGATGCGTGCAGGCCAGCAGTCCGAGGACCGCGAGCCCCGCGGCGGCCACCACCTGGCCGGGAAGGGACAGGCCGGCTATCCCGGCGCCGGGTGGCGGCCCGGCCTTCACACCCTTGTCGTCGTACGAATCCATCCCGCCCCGATCCCCGCCCGCGCCCACTCAGTCGTCCAGAGGGTTGACACCCTACGGGCCGGGCCCAGGCCCTGTCCGGGTCCGGGTCCGGAGTCCCGAACCGGGACCGGCAGGGGCTCAGAGCACAAATGCCGCGGTGCCGTTGTCCGTGACCATCGGCCGTCCCGCGCCGTCCCAGGCGAGCATGCCGCCGTCCACGTTGACCGCGTCCAGGCCCTGCTGCACCAGATACTGGGTGACCTGTGCGGAGCGCCCGCCGACCCGGCACATCACATAGGCCTTCCGGCCCCCGGCCACCGCCTCGGTCACCTCGCCGAAGCGCGCCACGAAGTCGCTCATCGGCACATGCAGCGCGCCCTCGACATGACCGGCCGCCCACTCGTCGTCCTCCCGGACGTCCAGCACCAGTCCGTCGGACGGGACCGCCGCGACATCGACCGAGGGCAGCGGGGCGAAGTTCATGAGCTGTGCCTTCTCTCGTACGGGCCGGGACCAGGACCGGGGCGTGGACCACGCCGGGTGTGCGGAACAGAACCCGGCCAGGTGTGCCGGACTCCGGAAAACCTACTCCACCAGCCCGGCCAGTTCCGTCTCACGTCCGGCGACCTCGGCGAGCAACTGCTCGGCGATCTCCTCCAGCAGCCGGTCCGGGTCGTCCGGCGCCATCCTGAGCATCGCGCCGATCGCGCTCTCCTCCAGCTCCTTGGCGACCAGCGTCAGCATCTCCTTGCGCTGTGACAGCCACTCCAGCCGGGCGTAGAGCTCCTCGCTCTCGCTCAGGCGCGGCGCCTTCAGCACCGGCCCCGCGGCCCACTCCGCGGCCAGCTCCTCCAGCAGCGTCTCGTCCCCCCGCCCATAGGCCGCGTTCACGCGAGTGAGGAACTCCTCACGTCTGGCGCGCTCCGCGTCGTCCCGTGCCAGGTCCGGGTGGGCCTTGCGCACCAGCTCGCGGTAGATCTTGCGCGCCTCGTCGCTCGGCCGGACCCGCTTGGGTGGACGTACGGGCTGCTCGGTCAGCATCGCCGCCGCCTCCGGCGAGAGGCCGTCGGAATCGAGCCAGTCGTGGAACAGCTCCTCGACCCCCGGCATCGGCTGCACCATCGCGCGGGCCTCCCGCGCCTTGCGCAGATCCTCGGGGTCGCCGCTCCTGGCCGCGCGGGCCTCGGCGATCAGCGCGTCCAGCTCGTCGAGTCGCGCGTACATCGGGCCGAGCCGCTGATGGTGCAGCCGGGAGAAGTTCTCCACCTCGATCCGGAAGGTCTCCAGCGCGATCTCGAACTCGATCAGCGCCTGCTCGGCAACGCGCACGGCCCGCTCCAGCCGCGCTTCGGGCCGGTCCGCCCCGGCGGTCTCGCCGACGCCCTCCGCCGTACCCGCCGAGTCGTCCGCCCTGTCCGCCCCGTCCGGCGTGTCCGCCGCGCCGGGCCCGCCCTCCGGGGCCTCCGCCGCATCGCTCATGCCCGCCGCCACCGTGGATTCCGTCGCATCCGGCACGTCTCGTACATCCCGTTCGTCGTCGTTACGGATCGTCGGCTCCCGTCCCGCGTCACCCGTCCAGCGTACGGGGCGAGCCGCGGCGGTCCGCTCCGCTGCCGGCCGTCACACACCCAGCTCGGCCGCTATCCGCCCATTCCGCACAGCCGCCACCAGCTCGGCGTGGTCCGCCTCCGTGCGGTCCGCGTACACCACGGCGAAGCCGGCCACAGCCGTGTCCAGCTCGTCGTTCTTACCGCAGTAACCGGCTATCAGCCGGGGGTCCACGCTGTGCGCGTGGGCCCGGGCCAGCAGCGCTCCGGTCATTCTTCCGTAGTCGTCTATCTGGTCGGCCGGCAGTGCCGCGGGGTCGACGCTCCCCTTCCGGTTCCTGAACTGCCGCACCTGGAAGGGCCTGCCCCGCACGGTCGTCCACCCCAGCAGGCTGTCGCTCACCACCTGCATCCGCTTCTGTCCCAGCACCACCCGACGCCCCTCGTGCGCCACCACGGGCGCCTCGAATCCGGCGGCCGGCAGATGGGGCAGCAGGGCCGAGGGCCGTGCCTCCTTCACCTGGAGCACCAGCGGCTCGCCCCGGTGGTCGAGCAGCAGCACCACATACGACCGGGTCCCGACGCTGCCGGTGCCGACCACCCGGAACGCCACGTCGTGTATCGCGTACCGCGCGAGCAGCGGCAGCCGGTCCTCGGGGAGCGTGCCGAGATACTCCTCCAGTGAGGCGGCCACCGCCGCGGCCTCCGCGTCCGGCACCCGCCGCAGCACGGGCGGCGCGTCCACGAAGCGCCGCTGGGCGTCCGCGCCGACGGCCCCGCTCGCGTCCGGCACCGCCTCGGTCGACCTGGCCGCGAACCGCGCGCTCGTGTTGTTCCGCGCCTTCCCCGCCACGCGCTCCAGAGTGCCGGCCAGATCACGCGCGTCCGCGTGCGAGACCAGCTCCTCGTCGGCTATCGCGTTCCACGCGTCGAGGACGGGGAGCTTGGCCAGCAGACGCATGGTGCGCCGGTAGGCGCCCACCGTGTCGTACGCCCCGCGCCGGCAGGTGTCCTCGTCCGCGCCCGCCGCACGGCCGGCCAGCACCAGCGAGGTGGCGAGCCGCTTGACGTCCCACTCCCAGGGGCCCGTCACGGTCTCGTCGAAGTCATTGAGATCGATCACGAGCCGACCGCGCGCGTCCCCGTACAGACCGAAATTCGCCGCGTGCGCGTCGCCGCATATCTGCGCGGCGGCGCCGGTGACCGGGGTGCCCACCAGGTCATGGGCCATCAGTCCGGCCGCGCCGCGCAGAAAGGCGAAGGGACTGGTGGCCATCCGCCCGACCCGCAGCGGCGCCAGCTCGGGCACCCGGCCACGGCTCGACTCCTCGACGGCCCGCACGGCGCCGGGCCGGCCCGCGGCGAACACGACGGAGTCGTGCGAGGACCTCGGCACCCGGGCCCGCAGCGCCTTGCCCAGCTCCTTGGACGTCCGCGCCACCGCGTCCCCCCGAGCCCCGTGCCCCCGAGCCCCGTCCACCCCGGCCCCGCTCGCCTGCGCGCCCTCCCCGGCCCCCGTCGCCGTACGCGTCGCGAAACCCGGCACCACCGGAATGCGCCCGCCCGCGGACACCAGCGCGGACACCACCGCCGACTCGACCCCGACACCGCCCATGGCGTGCCGCCTCCCCCGTACTCGAACCCGCCGAACTCGCAGCACTCGGCACTGGCTTGAAAATCGCTTGAGATCAACCGCAGACGACGGTACCGCCGGGCCGTGACAGCCGTCTCCCCCTGTGGATAACCCCGAAGCCCCGCCGGGGACCCGCCGCACGCGCGCCCGATGCCCTGCCGCACGCCCCGCCGAACGCCCCGCGCCGAACGCCCGCGCCAAGCCACGCCCCGCGCCTCAACCCCTCAGACGCGCACCCTCAGCCCCGCCCAGCCAACGCCCCACCCAGCCAACTCCCGGCCCGGCCAACGCCCGGCCCGCCCAACACCCCACCCGCCCAACGCCTCAGAACCGCCGCACCCGCCACAACCGCCCCGAACGCCCTACGCCCTAACACCCGCCCTCGGACGGCTCCCGCAGATTCGATTCGGCCCACAGCCGCAGCTCCTTCAGCGCCGGCTCCATCGCCGCGCCCGCGTCCGTCAGCCGGTACGCGACCCGCAGCGGCGGCCCCTCGTCGACCTCGCGCACCACCAGGCCTGCCGCCGCCAGTTCGGTCAGCCGGTCCGAGAGCATGCGCTCGCTGATGCCGGGAACCGCCCGCCGCAGCTCGGCGAAGTAGACCGCCCGCTGCATGAGTACGGAAATGATCGGGCCCGACCACCGCTTGCCGAGCAGTTCGAAGACGCGCGTGATGCTCACGTCGACCTTCTTGCACTCCTCCGCGCCATGGTCCGCCATGCCCACAGCGTACCGGTTTTCCGAGCCGGGATGAAAAAAAGTAAGTGACTGTGTTATCCATAGGTGCGAACGGAAACTCCGCTCGCCTACCCATTCGGTACGCCGTTTCAAGCCCCCCATGGAGAACGTCATGGCCACGCTTCTGCACATCGATTCAGCCGTCTTCCCGGAAGGCTCCGCCTCGCGCGACATCACCGCGACCTTTGTCACGTCCTGGCTCGAGCAGCACCCCGAGGGCAAGGTCGTCTACCGCGATCTGGCCGCCTCCCCGCTGCCCCACCTGGACATCACCGCCGCGTCGTCGGGCGCTGGCGATGCCCTGCGCGCCGAACTTGCCGCCGAACTGGCCGAGGCGGACGCGGTCCTCATAGGCGCGCCGATGTACAACTTCTCGATTCCGTCGACCCTGAAGGCCTGGCTGGACCAGGTGATCATCGTCGGCCACAACGCGGGCCTCCCCGACAGCCCGCTGGCCTCCACGCCGTTCACCATCGTGGCCAGCCGCGGCGGTTCGTACGCTCCCGGCACCCCGCGCGCGGACTTCGAGTTCGTCCAGAACTACCTGGAGAAGGTGCTGACCGGGATGTTCGGCGCCACGGAGATCGACTTCATCGTCCCGGAGCTGACGCTCGCGCACACCAAGCCGGAGATGGCCGAACTGGTCCCGCTCGCCGAGGCGTCCCGCGCCAAGGCCCAGGAGGAGGCCACCCAGAAGGCCAAGGCGCTCGCCGCCCGCCTCGCCGCCTGACCGCGCGGCCTTTCCGGGAGAGCCCGCCCCGCCGCCCGGCCCCGCCGGGCTTCCGGGAGAGCGGGCCTCCCGGAAAGGCAGCAGGCACGACACGCAGCGGGCATGGCACATGGCCGGCACAACGAAGAACCCCCGCTCCGGAGAGATCCGGAGCGGGGGTTCTGTGGTGCGCGAGGGGGGAGTTGAACCCCCACGCCCTTGCGGGCACTGGAACCTGAATCCAGCGCGTCTGCCTATTCCGCCACCCGCGCATTGGGTGTGTCGTCCGGTCCCTCACCTGCTGGTGTGTGTCCCTGGCGACATCGAGAAGATTAGCACGGTGGGGCGGGTGGCTTCACATCCCTTTGTTCGCGCGACCCCGGGACGACCCCAGCACGACCCCAGGACGACGCCGGGGCGACCCCGGCGCGGTCCCGGCCCCGGAACCGCCGCGTCCCGGCCCCCGGAACCCCGCCGTACCCCGCCCCGTACCCACCCCCGACCCGCCCCCCGGACAACGATCGGCCAACCGTCGCCCCCCGCTCCTCCTGAGTGCACCCCGGGTGCGGGACACTGTCATGAAGCCGCCTCTACGATCCGTGTGAGAGGGGACACTCATCGACGGGGCAGACAAGGGGAACCAGCCGATTTCCCGACGCGTGGATACGATCAGTAAGCAGTACCAGGACGGCAACGACGGAGGAGGTGCCACATGGGAGTCATGAAGCGTTTCGAACAGCGTCTCGAAGGTTTGGTCAACGGCACCTTCGCGAAGGTGTTCAAGTCCGAGGTCCAGCCCGTGGAGATCGCGGGTGCCCTCCAACGCGAGTGCGACAACAACGCGACGATCTGGAACCGTGAGCGGACGGTCGTCCCCAATGACTTCATCGTGGAGCTGAGCGCGCCGGACTACGAGCGCCTCAGCCCGTACTCCGGCCAGCTCGGTGACGAACTGTCCGGGCTGGTCCGCGATTACGCGAAACAGCAGCGCTACACCTTCATGGGCCCGATCAAGGTCCATCTGGAGAAGGCCGAGGACCTCGACACCGGTCTGTACCGGGTACGGAGCCGCACGCTGGCGTCGAGTACGTCACAGCCGCAGGCACCCGGCGGCGGGGCTCCCCTCGGCGGTCCCGGCGGATACGCGGGCTCCGCGCCCTCCGCCGCTCCTCCCGGCCGCGCCCCCGGTGGGTACGGCTATCCGCCCGCCGCCGCGCCGCCGATGCCGACCGCACCGCCCCCAGGCGGCCACGCCCCCGCCGCGAGCCGCCTCCCCGGGGCCGGGCCGGGCGCTCTGCCGGGGGGTCAGGTGCGGCGCTGGATCGAGATCAACGGCACCCGCCATCAGATCTCCCGCGCCACGCTCGTACTGGGCCGCAGCACCGACGCCGACGTACGGATCGACGATCCCGGGGTCTCGCGCCGGCACTGCGAGATCCGGACCGGAACGCCCTCGACGATCCAGGACCTCGGGTCCACCAACGGCATCGTGGTAGACGGACAGCACACCACCCGCGCTACGCTCCGCGACGGCTCGCGGATCGTCGTGGGCAACACCACCATCGTTTACAGGCAAGCCGAAGGGTGAAGCGGGGGCAATGTCAGAGCTGACCCTGACGGTCATGCGGCTAGGTTTTCTGGCCGTTCTGTGGCTGTTCGTGATCGTGGCCGTCCAGGTCATCCGCAGTGATCTGTTCGGGACACGGGTCACCCAGCGCGGCTCGCGCCGCAGCGGCGACGCCCGCCCGCAGCAGGCCCGCCAGTCGGCGGCGCCGCCCCAGCAGCGCCAGCAGCAGGGCGGCAGGCAGCGCCGCGGCGCGCCCACCAAGCTGGTCGTCTCCGAGGGCAGCCTCACCGGCACCACGGTGGCCCTCCAGGGCCAGACCATCACCCTGGGCCGCGCGCACGACTCGACGATCGTGCTGGACGACGACTACGCGTCCAGCAGGCATGCCAGGATCTACCCGGACCGGGACGGCCAGTGGATCGTCGAGGATCTCGGGTCCACCAACGGCACGTATCTCGACCGGACCCGGCTCACGACACCGACACCGATCGCGCTGGGCGCTCCTATCCGCATCGGCAAGACCGTCATCGAGCTGCGGAAGTAGTACGACAATGAGCGAGCGGAGCGAGCGAGCCGCGGCGGTCCCGGCAGCGGACCGCAGCAGGCTCCCGACCGGAGGGTGGGCAGTGTGGCTCGAGACCGGCTGGCGCGACAGTCGACGGGCGAGCCGACGGGCGAGGTGCGCATGAGTCTGTCTCTGCGCTTCGCCGCCGGATCGCACAAGGGCATGATCCGGGAGGGCAACGAGGACTCCGGCTATGCCGGACCGCGGCTGCTTGCCATCGCCGACGGCATGGGCGGCCAGGCCGCCGGTGAGGTCGCGTCCTCCGAGGTGATCTCCACCCTCGTCCAGCTCGACGACGACGTTCCGGGCTCCGACATCCTCACCTCGCTCGGTACGGCGGTGCAGCGGGCCAACGACCAGCTCCGGGTGATGGTCGAGGAGGACCCCCAGCTCGAAGGCATGGGCACCACGCTCACCGCCCTGCTGTGGACCGGCCAGCGGCTCGGCCTCGTCCATGTCGGCGACTCCCGCGCCTATCTGCTCCGCGACGGCGTCCTGACCCAGATCACCCAGGACCACACCTGGGTGCAGCGGCTGGTCGACGAGGGCCGGATCACCGAGGAAGAGGCCACCACCCATCCGCAGCGCTCCCTGCTGATGCGCGCGCTGGGCAGCGGCGACCATGTCGAGCCGGATCTCTCCATCCGCGAGGTCCGCGCCGGGGACCGCTATCTGATCTGCTCCGACGGCCTCTCCGGCGTCGTCTCCCACCAGACCATGGAGGAGACCCTCGCCAGCTACCAGGGCCCGCAGGAGACCGTACAGGCCCTCATCCAGCTCGCGCTGCGCGGCGGCGGCCCCGACAACATCACCTGCATCGTGGCCGACGTCCTGGACGTCGAGTCCAACGACACCCTGGCCGGGCAGCTCAACGACACCCCGGTCGTCGTCGGCGCGGTCGCCGAGAACCAGCTTCCGCTGAACTCCGCCGAGAACGCCGCCGCGATGCAGACCCCCGCGGGCCGCGCGGCCGGCCTGGGCCGCTCCGTACCGCCGCAGCCCGGAGGCGGCTTCGGCCCGCCCGGCAGCGGCGGGGACGCCGGTTACGGAGGCATGCCCGCCGACGGGGCCTTCGGCGCGTACAGCGACGACGACTTCGTCAAGCCGCGCGGCGGCCGCAAGTGGCTCAAGCGGTCCTTCTACACGGTGCTCGCCCTGGCCGTCGTCGGCGGCGGACTGTACGGCGGCTACCGCTGGACGCAGACCCAGTACTACGTGGGTGCCAACGAGGAGCATGTGGCGCTCTACCGGGGCATCAGCCAGGATCTCGCCTGGCTCTCCCTCTCGGAGATCGAGAAGGACCACCCCGAGATCGAACTCAAGTACCTCCCGCCCTACCAGCGCAAGCAGGTCGAGGAGACCATCGCCGAGGGCAGCCTCGCCAACGGCCGCGACAAGATCCAGGAACTCGCCACCCAGGCGTCGGCCTGCAAGAAGGACGAGCAGCGCCGTCAGGCCGACCGAGAGGCCGATGTGGTCACCGGCGAAGGCCAGGCCGGCGGCACGACCGGTACGAACACCTCCGGCCGGACCACCACCATCAAGCCGAAAGCCGCGACTCCCACTCCGGGCCCCAGCCTCTCGGAGGAGGAGCAGAAAGTGGCCTCGAACTGCGGGAAGCAGCAGTAGCCGGCCGTAGGGGGCCTTTCACCACATGAGCGTTGTCACCAATACGACCACCATCGGCGCGATCGAAGCACCGAGCCGCCGCAACACCGAACTGGGGCTGCTCGCCTTCGCCGTCGTCATCCCGGTGTTCGCGTATCTGAACGTGGGGCTCGCCCTCGACGGCAAGGTACCCGCCGGGATGCTGGGGTACGGGCTGGGCGTCGGCCTGCTCGCCGGGATCGCCCATCTCGCGGTGCGCAAGTTCGCCCCGTACGCCGATCCGCTGCTGCTGCCGCTGGCCACCCTGCTCAACGGGCTGGGTCTGGTGCTGATCTGGCGGCTGGACCAGTCGCCGCGGCTGATCCGGCGCGCCGAGGCGCTCTTCGGCGCGTACAGCCCGGACGCGCCCAAGCAGCTCATGTACTCGGCCATCGCGGTCGCGCTGTTCGTCGCCGTACTGATGGTCCTCAAGGACCACCGGATCCTTCAGCGCTACACGTACATCTCGATGGCGGCCGCCCTGGTGCTGCTGATCCTGCCGATGTTCTTCCCCGCCGTGAACGGCGCCAAGATCTGGATCAGCATCGGCGGCTTCACGATCCAGCCCGGTGAGTTCGCGAAGATCATCATCGCGATCTTCTTCTCCGGCTATCTGATGGTGAAGCGTGACGCGCTGGCCCTGGCCAGCCGCCGGTTCATGGGCATGTACCTGCCGCGAGGGCGTGACCTGGGCCCGATCCTCGCCATCTGGGGAATGTCGATCCTCATCCTGGTCTTCGAGACCGACCTGGGCACCTCGCTGCTCTTCTTCGGCCTCTTCGTGATCATGCTGTACGTCGCCACCGAGCGCACGAGCTGGATCGTGTTCGGTCTGCTGATGTCGGTCGCGGGCGCGGTCGGCGTCGCCTCCTTCGAGCCGCACGTCCAGTCCCGTGTCAACGCCTGGCTCGACCCCTTCGACTGCTACCAGACGGATGTCACCGGCGCCTGCCAGCAGATCGGCGACGCCCTGCTGTCCTTCGGCTCGGGCGGCACCCTCGGCACCGGCCTCGGCCAGGGCAACTCCGACCTCATCGGCTTCGCCGCCAACGCCGACTTCATCCTCACCACGGTCGGCGAGGAGTTCGGGCTCGCGGGCACGATGGCGTTCCTGATGATCTACGGGCTGATCGTGGAGCGGGGCGTACGGACCGCGCTCGCCGCCCGCGACCCGTTCGGCAAGCTGCTCGCCATCGGCCTCTCCGGCGCGTTCGCGATCCAGGTGTTCGTCGTCGCCGGCGGTGTGATGGGCCTCATCCCGCTGACCGGTATGACCATGCCGTTCGTCGCGTACGGCGGCTCCTCCGTGCTCGCCAACTGGGCGCTGATCGGCGTCCTGATCCGTATCAGCGACACCGCGCGCCGGCCCGCACCGGCCCCCGCTCCGTCACCCGATGCCGAGATGACCCAGGTGGTCCGACCGTGAACAAGCCGCTGCGACGCATCGCGATCTTCTGCGGGCTGCTCGTCCTGGCCCTGCTGATCCGGGACAACTGGCTCCAGTACGTACGCGCGGACGAGCTGAACTCGCACAAGTTCAACCGCAGAGTGCTCATCGAGCGGTACAGCAACGAGCGCGGCAACATCATCGTCGACGGCAAGGCGATCACCGGCTCCGTCAAGACCGACGACAGCGACTTCGCGTACAAGCGCACCTATGTCGACGGCCCCATGTGGGCGCCCGTCACCGGCTACGCCTCGCAGGCCTTCGACGCCAACCAGATCGAGAAGCTCGAGGACGGCATACTCACCGGCAACGACGACCGGCTCTTCTTCGACCGCACCATGGCCATGTTCACGGGCAAGAAGAAGAAGGGCGGCGACGTCGTCACCACCCTCAGCGGCGCCGCCCAGAAGGCCGCGTACGAGGGCCTCGGAAAGTCCAAGGGCGCGGTGGCGGCCATCGACCCGCAGACCGGCAAGATCCTGGCGCTGGCGTCCACTCCGAGCTACGACCCGTCCACCTTCGCGGGCAACAGCGAGAAGGACTCCAAGGCCTGGGTCGCCCTCGACAAGAAGCACAACCCCGACGACCCGATGCAGAACCGGGCGCTGCGCGAGACCTACCCGCCCGGCTCCACCTTCAAGGTGGTCACCGCGGCCGCCGCCCTGGAGCACGGCAAGATCACGGACATCGACGAGCCGACCGATTCGCCGCTCCCCTGGATCATGCCCGGCACCACCACCCCGCTCGTCAACGAGGGCAACATCCCCTGCAAGGACGCCACCCTCCGGGAGGCGCTGAGCTTCTCCTGCAACACCGTCTTCGGCAAGCTCGGCTCCGATCTCGGCAAGGACAAGATGCTGGAGACCGCGAAGAAGTTCGGCTTCAACGCCGAGCAGTTCACCCCGGTACGTTCCAACGCGTCCTTCTTCCCCGAAGAGATGAACTCCTCGCAGACCGCGCTCTCCTCCATCGGCCAGTTCGACACCCGGGCCACCCCCTCCAGATGGCCATGGTCGCCGCGGCGGTCGCCAACGACGGCAAGCTGATGAAGCCGTACATGATCGACCAGCTCCGCGCGCCCAACCTGGACGTGCTCAGCAAGACCGAGCCCGAGGAGCTGAGCCGCCCGCTCACCCAGGAGCACGCGCAGATGCTCCAGAGCATGATGGAGACGGTCGTCAAGGACGGCACCGGAAAGAACGCCCAGATCGCGAATGTGACGGTCGGCGGCAAGACCGGTACCGCGCAGCACGGCGAGAACAACAGCAAGAACCCGTACGCGTGGTTCATCTCGTACGCCAAGACGGACAGCGGCTCCCCCGTCGCGGTCGCGGTCGTCGTCGAGGACGGCAATGCCAACCGCGACGACATCTCCGGTGGCGGCCTCGCGGCCCCCATCGCCAAGAATGTGATGAAGGCGGTCATCGACAGCAGGAGGTGACGCCGGTCACGGCTCGCCTCCTTACACGCACATTGCGATACCGGTCGTATATCAGGTCACCGTTACGGGCCAATCGCATACGGCGTGCCCGGTAGCGTAGGCGCGAACAGCACACCGCCGGACCACACACCGGTGCGGTCGGGACTGACGGAGAGGGCTGGAACAGTTATGGAAGAGCCGCGTCGCCTCGGCGGCCGGTACGAGCTGGGCTCGGTGCTCGGCCGTGGTGGCATGGCGGAGGTCTACCTCGCGCACGACACCCGGCTCGGCCGCACCGTCGCCGTGAAGACGCTGCGGGCCGATCTCGCCCGCGACCCGTCCTTCCAGGCCCGGTTCCGCCGAGAGGCCCAGTCGGCCGCCTCGCTCAACCACCCGGCGATCGTCGCGGTCTACGACACCGGCGAGGACTATGTGGACGGGGTCTCCATCCCGTACATCGTGATGGAGTACGTCGACGGTTCGACCTTGCGCGAGCTGCTGCACTCGGGGCGAAGACTGCTGCCCGAGCGCACGCTGGAGATGACCATCGGCATCCTCCAGGCGCTGGAGTACTCGCACCGCAACGGCATCGTCCACCGGGACATCAAGCCCGCCAACGTGATGCTGACGCGTACCGGCCAGGTCAAGGTCATGGACTTCGGCATCGCCCGTGCGATGGGCGACTCCGGTATGACGATGACGCAGACCTCCGCGGTCATCGGCACCGCCCAGTACCTCTCGCCGGAGCAGGCCAAGGGCGAGCAGGTCGACGCGCGCTCGGACCTCTACTCCACCGGCTGCCTGCTCTACGAACTGCTCACGGTCCGGCCGCCCTTCATCGGGGACTCCCCGGTCGCGGTCGCCTACCAGCACGTACGGGAAGAGCCGCAGACGCCCAGCGTCTTCGACCCCGAGATCACGCCCGAGATGGACGCGATCGTACTGAAGGCCCTCGTCAAGGACCCGGACTACCGCTACCAGTCCGCCGACGAGATGCGCGCCGACATCGAGGCCTGCCTCGACGGCCAGCCCGTCGCGGCCACGGCCGCCATGGGCGCGGTCGGGTACGGCGGCGGGTACGGCGGCCATGACGCCCAGCAGACCACCGCGCTGCGCCAGAACGACCCGGCCGGCCAGACGACGATGCTGCCGCCGATGAACCCGGACGAGGGCGGCTACGGCGGATACGACGACCGCCCGGACCGGCGCCGCCAGAAGAAATCGAACACCTCGACGATACTGCTGGTGGCCGCGGGCGTCCTGGTCCTGATCGGCGCGATACTGATCGGACGGTCCTTCTTCAGCGGTGACGGCGGCACCAGCCAGGTGACCGTCCCGCAGCTCGTCGGCAAGACGCTCGCGGAGGCCGAGACGCTGGCGAGCAACGCGAGCGTGAAGGTCGCCCAGTCCGGTTCCGAGCGGTGCGAGGTGCCCAAGGGCTCCATCTGCAGCCAGAACCCGGCGAGCGGCAAGATGGACCAGGGCGAGACGGTCCAGGTCGTCGTCTCGGAGGGCGCGCCGCAGGTCAAGGTCCCGGACGTCACCCAGAAGGACGTGGACAACGCGACGTCCATACTGGAGGACGAGGGCTTCGAGGTGAAGACCGAGCAGGTCGAATCGGACGAGGACCCGGGCACGGTGCTTGAGCAGGACCCGGAGGGCGGCTCGCAGGCGGAGAAGGGCGCGACGATCACGCTGAAGATCGCGAAGACGGGCCAGGTCACGGTGGCTCCGGTGGTCGGCGCCCAATTCGACGCGGCGAAGGCCCAGCTCGAAGGTCTCGGCTTTGTCGTCGAGCGGAACGACGTGGACTCGGAGCAGCCCGCGGGCACGGTCGTCAAGCAGAACCCGGATGAGAACACCAAGGCGGACAAGGGCACGACCGTCACGCTGGACGTCTCCAAGGGCCCGCAGCAACAGCAGGTCCAGATCCCCGGTGACATCGCGGGTGGCAACAAGTCGCTCCAAGAGGTCCAGCAGATCCTGGGCGCCCTCGGCCTCAATGTGGCCCCCGCGCCCAACTCGTCCAACGACCCCAACTCCAGGGTCCTGACCACCCAGCCGGGGCCGGGCAGCATGGTGAACAAGGGCGACACCGTCACCGTGTTCGCCGCGGGCGGCGGCCAGGGCAACAACGGTGGTGGCGACAACGGCGGCGGAGGGTTCTTCGGCGGCCCGTCCGGCACCAGCGCCCGCAAGGAAAACTAGCGGTACCGGCCACAGCGGCCCGTACGAAAGCCCCGGCACCCACAGAGGGTGCCGGGGCTTTCCGTTGTCCTGAGCGTCCTGAGGCCGTCCTGAGGCTGAGCGGCTTGAGCCGTCCTGAGCCGTCTTCTGAGCCGTCCTGAGCGCCGCCTGGCGGGTGGGGGCGCCCCTCCCGGCGCTAGCGCAGCTCCGGCGGTGGCGTGCGGTTCTTGTCGACCTTGTCCGTGCGGACCAGTTCGGCCCAGACGATGTAGCGGTAGTCCGAGGTGTAGATCGGCGTACAGGTCGTCAGGGTCAGATAGCGGCCCGGCTTGGTCTTCCCGGACTCCTTGGGGACCGGCTTGAGCACATCCACGTTGTACTTCGAGGTCCTCGGGAGTTCCTTGTAGACCTTGTAGACGAACCAGGTGTCGCGGGTCTCGAAGACCACCGGATCACCGGTCTTGATCTTGTGGATGTTGTGGAACCGGGCGCCGTGGCCGTCCCGGTGCGCCGCCAGCGTGAAGTTGCCCTTCGGGTCCCAGGGCAGCGCCGACTTGACCGGCTCGGTGTAGTAGCCCGCCACACCGTCGTTCAGCAGCGAGGTGCCCGTGCCCTTCTTGACGAGGATCTCCCCGCCGCCCATCGCCGGGACATGGAGGAAGCCGATGCCGTCCTCGGAGTCGTACACCGGAGGCTTGCCGCCCTTGGTGCCTTCCTGCGCCCAGTGGTCGCGTACGTCGTCGCCCTGCTTGGCGGCCTCCCGGTCGGCCAGCACGTTCGTCCACCACAGCGAGTAGACGACGAAGAGGCCGAGTATGACGCCCGCGGTGATGAGCAGCTCGCCGCAGACGCTGACCACGGCCGCGAGGGGACTGCGAAAGCGGCGTCGTGGGGCGGGCCGGGCTATCGGCGCGCGCGCGGTCGCGGAAGCCTCGGAAGAGTCGGCCGCCGTGCGGTCCGGCGACGGCGTGCCCGTCTCTCGGTCGTTCTCGGTGCTCGCTGACACAGCGCCCCGTCCCCGTTCGTCTTCGCCGGTCCGCCGGCCCTGTCGTGAGTCCGATCGATCCAAACGAAAGACCCTAGCCGACGAGAGCGTCGGGCTTGCCTTCACCGCGTGGCCGTTCTTCCACCATTTTGCCCCACACGATCATGCGATAGGTACTGGTGAATTCGGGCGTGCAGGTCGTCAGCGTGATGTAGCGTCCCGGCCCCGTGAACCCGGAGCCCGGCGGCACCGGACCGATCACGCTCACATTCGACGGCGAGGTCTGCGGCAGGATGCTCGTCATGTCGTACGTGTAGTACGCGTCCTGCGTCTCGACGACGATCTTGTCGCCGGGCGTGAGCTGGTTGATATAGCGGAACGGTTCGCCGTGGGTGTTGCGGTGGCCGGCCACCGCGAAGTTGCCCTGCTTGTCGGAGGGCATCGCCGTCTTGAGGCTGCCTTCCGCGTAGTGGCCGACCATGCCGCGGTCCAGGACCTTCGCCTTGCTGATGCCCTCCGCGATCGGGACGACGACATCCAGCTTGGGGATGTGCATGATGGCGAAGCCCTGGCCGGGCTCGAAGACCCCGGGCTGCCGGCCCTTGGCCCAGCCCTGCTGGATCTTGTTGGTCTCGTTGCCGGCGATCTGGTCGGCTCGTACGTTCGTCCACCAGAGCTGATACGTGACGAACAGCAGCATCAGCACGCCGAAGGTGATGAACAACTCACCGACGGCCCGGCTGGCGACAACCGCGAGGCTGTCCTTGGCTGCGCGGGCCGCGCGGCGGGCCTCGACCCGGGAGAGCGGCCGGGCGGGTGTCTCCCCCTCGGAACCGGATGCGGATGCGGAGCCGGGCCCGGAGCCGGACGCGGACGCCCCGGACGCCGATCTCGCGGGCTCGGCCCGTCTGCGGCCCCGGCCGCCCTTGGCGGCTGCCTTACGGCGCTCCGCGCGCCCGCCGGTACGAGGGGCCGGCTCGGACGGCCCGGCCGCGTACTCCGGCTGCTCCGGCCCCGGATCGGGCGGCACTTCGACCACGGGGAGAGCCACCGTACGGTCGTCCATCGGAGCCGGGGACGACACGGGGGACGGCACGGGCGGCGGCGGAGCCATGGGCGCAGGGGAAGGCGCGGGTCCTGGAGAAGACGCGGGCGCCGGTGCCGGGACCGTCGGGCCTTCCGTGTAGTACGGATTGGTCTGGCCGGCCGGGGGCTCCGCCGCGTACTGCCGGTAGTAGTCACCGGACCACTCGGACTCCGGGTCCGCGGCCTGCCGCGTCTGCTCCCCCGGCTGGAACAACGGCGGCTCCTGCTCGGGCGGCCGTGCGTGCCGGCGGTGCCCGCGCCGCTGCCCCGGCAGCGGCGCGTTCAACGGGTCGTGCAATGGGTCGGTCAGCGGGGCGGCGGGCTCCGCCGGTCCCTCCGCGGCCGCCTCGAACGCGCCGGAGGCCTCGTACGCTCCCTGCTCGTACGAGCCTCCGTAGCCTGCCTCGTGTTCGGGGCGGAGTGCGGTCACGCCAGCGCCTTGCCCACCACCGGCGCCAGATCCGCCGACCGGTCCGGCGCCCCCGGATCACCGCACCGCGCAAGCCAGTTGGCCAGCATCAGATGACCGTGTTCGGTGAGGACGGACTCGGGGTGGAACTGCACGCCCTCGACGGGCAGTTCGCGGTGGCGTACGCCCATGATGATCCCGTCCGCCGTACGCGCCGTGACCTCCAGCTCGGCCGGCAGCGCCGTGGGCTCGGCCGCCAGCGAGTGGTATCGGGTCGCGGTGAACGGTGAAGGCAGCCCCTCGAACACGCCCTTGCCCTCATGGGTGACCAGCGAGGTCTTGCCGTGCAGCAGTTCGGGCGCCCGGTCGACAACTCCGCCGTACGCCACGGCCATCGACTGCATACCGAGGCAGACGCCGAACACCGGCACCCCGGTGGCCGCGCAGTGCCGCACCATCTCGACACAGACACCGGCCTGTTCGGGGGTGCCGGGGCCGGGCGAGAGCAGCACTCCGTCGAAGCCGTCCTGCGCGTGCGAGGTGGCCACCTCGTCATTGCGCCGCACCTCGCACTCGGCACCGAGCTGGTACAGGTACTGAACGAGGTTGAAGACAAAGCTGTCGTAGTTGTCGACGACGAGGATCCGCGCGCTCATCCGGCCGCCCCCGCCCCGTCGACCGTCACGTCGTTGAAGGGCAGCAGCGGCTCCGCCCAGGGGAAGACGTACTGGAACAGCACATAGACGACCGCGAGCGCCAGGACGAGCGATATGGCCGCCCGAAGCCACACGTTGCCCGGCAGATGACGCCAGATCCAGCCGTACATGCTGTCCCTTCCGTTCGGTACCGCCCCAGGCGCTACTGCACCAGACTAAACGGCGGCGGTGACACATGGGCGGCGCATCCGGCAGGTGCACTGAGGTTCGGGGGAGGTTCGGGGCGGGGCCGGGGGAGGTCCGGCGCGGATCGCGGGCTACCCGACCGGTTCCGCGTAATGGAGATCGACCGTGCCCGTGTAGCCGGGAAGCGTCTCCTCGCCGTGCTCGTCGACCTTCCAGCCGAGGCCGTACGCCTTCACATAGAGCTGGTAGTTCTGGATCGCCGGGGAGTCGGTGAGGGCCTTGCGGAGGGCGTCCTGGTCACCGACAGCGGTGATCTTGTAGGGCGGTGAGTAGACGCGGCCCTGGAGGATCAGCGTATTTCCCACGCACCGGACCGCGCTGGTGGAGATCAGCCGCTGGTCCATGACGCGGATGCCCTCGGCGCCGCCCTGCCAGAGGGCGTTGACGACGGCCTGGAGATCCTGCTGGTGGATGACGAGGTCATTGGGCTGGGGCTCGGGGTAGCCGGGGTTGGCCGTCGCGTTGGGCGGGGCGTCGTTGAGGGTGACGGTGAGGGCGGGGCCGGTGAGCCTCTTGGTGCCCGCGGCCTTCTCCAGGGCGCTCAGTCTGGCGTTCTCGGCCTCGGTGGAGCCGTCGTCGCGGCCGACGAGCGCGTCGATGTCCCGGCGGACCGCCGCGGTGGTGTCACCCAGTTCGGCGTTCTTGCGGTCCCGCTCGTGAATCAGGTCGGAGAGCTTCAACAGCGAGGCGTCCGTACGGATGTTGGTGCCCTTGGCCGTGTTGAAACTGGTCACGAAGATCAGCCCGGCGAGCGCGAAGACGGCAGCCGTGAGCAGCCGGACGGGCCGCCGCGGGGGGCGCCGGACCGGCCCTGGGGAAGAGTCGGCTGAATTGCTCAACGTACCCTTATCTCCTTAGGCGCCGCGGAAGCACTACGCTAACGGACGCCCGGTGCGGCGGTTCCCCCTGCTCTCCGCCCCGGCACCCGTAACAGTTACCTGCGCGGTCACGCAGCGCATCGACAGGAGAGTCCCTCGTGCCGAAGTCACGTATCCGCAAGAAGGCCGACTTCACGCCGCCTCCGGCGGCGAAGCAGGCGACCGCCATAAGGCTGACCAACCGGAGCTGGGTGGCCCCGGTCATGCTGGCCATGTTCCTGATCGGACTGGCCTGGATCGTGGTCTTCTATGTGACCGAGGGCGATCTCCCGCTGTCCAGCTTCGGGAACTGGAACATCGTGGTCGGGTTCGGCTTCATCGCCGCCGGCTTCGGTGTCTCCACCCAGTGGAAGTAGCGGGCCCGCGAACCCCGCGACTCCGCAGCCGTACCGCCGCGGTCGTCGCCGTCGTCACCAGCCCGTCGTCACCCTGAGTCCCCACTTATCCACAGCCTTGTCCACAGCAGGGGAAAAGGTCTGACGATCTGTGGATAACTCCACGGGTTCTTGGCGGCGGTGTGACCACGTCCGCCCTTCGGACGACGTGCCCGCCCCTTGTCGCCGCTGGTCAACCCAGCATTGACGACAAGGGGCACGCACGTTCTCCACAGGATGCACAAGATCCCGCACACGCTGTGGACAACTGTGCAGTACGGACGGTCAGCTCGGACGTGTGCACGGACGAGTAGTGCCGACGGTACGGGCGGCCCCCGGGCCGCTCAGAACGCCGCGGGCAGCGCGGGCAGCGCTGCCGTCCTCGCCACCACCACCGCGACCGTCGCCGCCAGCACCAGCGCGCAGGTCCCGTACTGCACCAGCGCCCGCCGCTCCCGGGGCGCGTGCACCATGCCGATGGCTATCACCGTGCCCGCCACCAGCCCGCCGACATGCGCCTCCCAGGCGATACCGGACCAGGTGAAGGTGAAGAGCAGATTCAGCGCCAGCAGGGCGAAGACCGGCCGCATGTCGTAGTTGAGCCGGCGCATCAGCACGGCGGTGGCGCCGAGCAGTCCGAAGATGGCGCCGGAAGCGCCCAACGAGGGCTGGTTCGGTGCGGCGATCAGATACGTGAAGGCGTTCCCCGCGAGTCCGGAGAGCAGATAGAGCGCCAGGAAGCGGCCGCGGCCGAGCGCCGCCTCCAGCGGCCCGCCGAGCCACCACAGGCCCAGCATGTTGAACCCGAAGTGCCAGATCGCCTGGTGCAGGAACATCGCCGTCAGCAGCCGGTACCACTGGCCGTCCGCGACACCGACGAGCCCGCCCGCCGCCGGGTCGAAGGCACGGCCGACCAGGTCGAGATCACTGACCAGGCTGTCGCCCACCGCGAGCGCGGCGATGAAGACCGCGGCATTGATGCCCAGCAGGATCTTGGTGATCAGCCGGGGATCGGCCACGATCGTCCCGCCGGCGAGCGTACGGGCCTGACGCGGGGCAGACCCGCGCCCCGTGCCCGTACCCGAGCCCTGCCGGACGCACTCCGGGCACTGGAAGCCGACCGCGGCGTCGACCATGCACTCGGGGCAGATGGGGCGCTCGCAGCGCGTGCACCGTATGCCCGTCTCCCGCCCCGGATGCCGGTAGCAGTCGGGCAGGCCCTCACTGACGGCGGGCTGGTCCTGGCCTCCATGGCCGCCTGGCGGGTGGTCCATCGGTCCCCTCGGGTCCTGGTGACGGCGGGCGGGTACCGGGCAGTGCACGGCGCACTGCCCCGCCCGCCCGGTATGTAACCACTACGGACGGGCGGGGCGGGAGGTTCCCGCGATCCCGGGAACCCGAGCGGTCCGGACGCCGGCGGCTGTCCGTGACCCTCGGTGGGAGCGGTCCGTACGCTGCGTCAGCGCGTCTCGACGACGACCGACTCGATCACCACGTCCTGCACCGGACGGTCGGTGCGCGGGTTGGTGCGGGTGCCGATGATGGTGTCCACGACCTTCTTGCCGGCCTCGGTGCTGACCTCGCCGAAGATGGTGTGCTTCCGGGTCAGCCAGGCGGTCGGCGCCACGGTGATGAAGAACTGCGAGCCGTTCGTCCCCGGGCCGGCGTTCGCCATGGCCAGCAGGTACGGCTTGTCGAAGGCCAGGTCCGGGTGGAACTCGTCCTCGAACTCGTAGCCCGGGCCACCGGTGCCGTTGCCCAGCGGGTCCCCGCCCTGGATCATGAACCCGCTGATCACCCGGTGGAAGATGGTGCCGTCGTACAGCCGGTCCTTGCTCTTCTTGCCGGTCTCGGGGTGGGTCCACTCCCGCTCGCCCTGCGCGAGCTCGACAAAGTTCTTGACCGTCTTCGGCGCGTGGTTCGGCAGAAGCCGGATCTCGATGTCGCCTTGGTTGGTCTTCAGGGTGGCGTAAAGCTGCTCGGCCACGATCTGCCTTCCGTAAGTCTGCTCTGACCCTCACGATCCTCGCACGGACGGCGCGGATGATGTCCGGCCACTGCCCTTGAAAGGGCTTTGCGCCCGTCTTGGGGCGATTTCGGGGCCGTATGGGGGCACGATGGAGGGAAGGCACAGCGGGCATGGCGAAGTGACGCCCGGCGGTGGTGTCACGCCGGTACGGAGGCACAGCGGCACACGGGAACGCCGGAGGGCCGTGAAGCCGTCCGTGCGCGGGTGCCATGACCGAGGCGATGCCCCGGAGCGATGAACACGGGAGCGATGAGCCGGAGCGATGAGCCGGAGCGATGAGCCCGGGAGCGATGACCCGGATGCCCGCATCACATGCCGAGACCGAGTCCGGCAGGCATGATCTCGAAAAGGGTGGACAGGCGAAATACGGAACGCCACCGAGGAGGATGATCCTGTGACCCGCATGGACAGCGTGCGCGCCGCTACCGGTTCGGCGAGGGAGAGCGTGCAGCACGCCGCGGAAGCGGTGGCCCCCTATGCCGGTACGGCCAAGGAGCAGGCCGCTCTATATGCCCACGAAGCGCGGGTGAGGCTCGCGCCGACGATGACGAAGGCCGCTCAGCAGGCTCGTACTCAGTACGGCGCCCATGTGGCGCCCAGGGTGCCCCCAAAGGTCGATGTCGCCGCTCACCGAGCCGCTCAGCGCACACGCCAGGCCGCCCGTCAGGCGGCGGACTACACAGTGCCGAAGGTCGGACAAGCGGTGGCCGTGGCGCAGCCGATGGCCGGACAGGCAGCGGCGCGATCCGCGGCCGCCCTGGCCGCTCTGCGCGGACAGGTCACGGCGGATGAGATCAGGAAACTGGCCAGGAAGCACGAGCGACGGGCCAGGGCCGCACGTATCGCCAAGGGCCTGGCGGTCCTCGGCGTGCTGGCCGGTGGGGCTTTCGCGGCGTGGAAGTGGTGGGACAAGCAGGCGAATCCGGACTGGCTGGTGGAGCCGCCGGCCGCTACGGAGGTCTCGGAGCGCGGGCCGATGACCAACGCCGGTGGCAGCCATGTGGTGGACCCGCTCGATCCCGAGGTGCAGGCGAAGGCGAAGCAGGCCGAGGCGGAAGCGGAGGCGGAGCGGCGGAAGAACCGTCCCTGAACGCTCTGTTGAACTCGTCCCCGAACCCGTCCGGCGTGTCACGTCGTCGAAGCCGCGCCGGCGCCGACGAGTGCCGCGTCCGCGGCGGCAACGGTCGCGCTCGCGGCATAGGTCTCGATCGGCGTGCCCGCGGGGAGATGACGTACCGACGGGGAGGAACCGTGCGCCTCGGCGGTGATGCGCTGTCTGATCGTCGGCGGCAGCGACCGATCGCGTGAAGCGCCGGCCGCTCTGGGCACGGTGGTCCGTACGGGTGCGCCCTGCACCGGTGTGGCCCCTGCGGGTGCGGCCCCCACGGGTGCGGCTCCTACGGGTGTGGCTGGTGCGGGCGCGGCCCCTACGGGTACGGCCTCAGCCGCCGCCCCGGCCGTACCGGCGGGCTCCCCGGCCGGCGCGGGCACGGGCTGCTCGGCCGGCTGCTGTACGGCCGTACCGGCAGCGGCGGCCGGGGTCGAGAACCCCAGGGAGGCGAGTACCGCGAAGAACGCGGTGATGAAGACGGTCCACAATTTCTTGACCTTGAGGGCGGCCATGACCCCTCACTTTCAGGTTCGGTTCGGGTTGGGCGATCTACATACCTTCCTCATGATGTGTACGCATCTTGAGAATCGGCGGAGCGACGCCGTCCCTGCGTATTTCTTCGGATCAACACCACTCGTACGGTCCAACCGCCCGCCGCCCCGCCCCCGCCCTGCCCGCGCCCCCTCAGCGATTCAGCGATTCAGCCTCGCGCCGAAGAGTTCGGTCAGCCGGTCGCCCAGCACGGGTGCGATCGCCGCGGCATACGCTTCCGACACATGGCTGTCGTCGCGGTAGACGACCGTGTTCCCCACGAGCACGGGGCAGTCGCCGGCGCGGTTGCACAGCCAGGGCTCGGGATCGATCAGCGAGACACCGGCCGACTTCACCGCGTCCTTGACCTCTTTCCTCCGCACCGGGTCATGGACCGCCTGGGGCAGGCGGTTCGTACAACGCCCCAGCCGCAGCGGATAGGACGCCGCGCAGTCGACCGCGTCCGCCTTCGGCCAGGGGGTGTCGAGCAGTACGGCGACCCGGGCGCCCGATTTCCCGAGCGCGCCGAAGGTCTCGCGGAACCCGTCGGTCCACTGCCGCACGGGGTCGGCCGCCGGACGGGCCGGGGTACCCGCGTCCGAGGACGAGACGATCACCAGTGAGGGCCGGAGCGCGTTGATCTTCGTGATCGCCTTGTCGCGCCAGGTGTCGCAGGACGCGTACGGACCACCCTGATAGACGGTGGTCACCGCCGCCGTTTTGCAGGACGCCTTCGTCAGCGACACCAGCTTCCAGTGGTGCTTCAGCGCGAGCTGGTCGAGCGCCGGGAACCACTGGGCCGCGTGGGAATCACCGAAGAGCACGACGACCGTGTCCGAGGAGGGATCTCCATAGACGCACGGGGGCGTCTGCGTGCCCACGTACGCCACATGGCAGCCGTCCCGGTAGACCGCGGACTTCGTTGACTTGATCTTGGTCAGGGCCGGTGAGAGATTGCTGGGCAGGCTCGTACCGGACGTGTCCAGGAGCTGCCGCAGGCGCGGCAGCGGATCCGCCGCGGTCGCGATCTCCCGCTTCAGCTCCGGCGCGGGCTTGCCCGAGCTGATCGCCGGCGGGAAGAGGGAGGCCGTCAGGGCGATCAGCGCGGCGCCCGCCGACAGACCGGCCCCGAGCCCGAGCGCGCGGCCCGTCCGGCCGCGGAACACCGTGTGGAACCGTACGGGGTTCTCCACCAGCCGCAGGGTCGCCCAGGCCAGCGGCAGGGCGAGCGCGGAGAACACCAGCGCCAGCCGGACGCTGCCGGGCCTGCCCAGCGCCATGGGCCCGATGACCAGCAGCGGCCAGTGCCACAAGTACCAGCTATAAGACAGCCCGCCGAGCCAGACCGCCGGCCGCCTGGCGAGCAGCCACCGGGCGTCGTACGGAGCGGGCGAGCAGCCGCCGGCGAGTACGAGCGCGGTCCCGAGAACCGGCAGGAGCGCGTAGACGCCGGGGAAGGGGGTGTCGTTGTCGTACCAGACAGCCGACAGCAGTACGCAGGCCAGACCGGCCCAGGTCATCGGCGCGGCAGCCCTGGCGGGCAGTCGGTCGAGCCGCCCGGCCGCCAGGGCGAGCAGCGCGCCGACGCCCAGTTCCCAGAACCGGGTGTGCGAACCGAAGTACGCCCATGACGCCGAGCCGCCCGTCGCCGTGACGCTCAGCCCGAACGAAACCAGGCAGAGCACGGCGAGCGGCACCGCCAGAAGCTTTCCGCGCCGGCGCGCCAGCCGCCAGCTCACCAGGAGCAGCAGCGGCCAGAGCAGATAGAACTGCTCCTCGACGGCCAACGACCAGAAGTGCTGGAACGGTGACGGGGGACTCCCCTCGGCGAGGTAGTCCGTTCCGTTGACGGCCAGCCGGATGTTCACCGCGTACAGCGCGCTGCTCAGCGCGTCACCCGCGTACTCCTCGAAGCGGACCTTCGACAGGAACAGCCAGGAGCCGGCGAGGGTGGTGAGGACGACGAGCGTCGACGCGGGAAGCAGACGCAGCGCCCGGCGGGCGTAGAACTTCCGGATCGATATCCCGCCCGAGGCGGACAACTCACGCAACAGCAGCAGGGTGATAAGAAAGCCCGATATCACAAAAAAGACATCGACGCCGACATAACCACCGCTGAACCCTCTCACCCCGGCGTGCGAGAGGACCACGAGGGACACCGCCAGCGCACGAAGCCCCTGCACATCGAGCCGCACCGCATGCCCGTCGCGCGACGGCGTACGAACCTCGCGAGCGTGGACGTCGGGTGTCGACACGGCGTCCGGTGTGACCGTGCTCAAGGGCCGCGGGGCATGGCCCTCGCGGGATGGCGTCTTCACTCGATGTCCTTGCGTCGGGCCGATGGGATCCTCTGTGCACTGACCGCCGACTCGCCCAGACAGTTGTGCGGGGGTATTCCACCACCGGAAGATCCGCCGCCGGACGTCGGCCTCTCGGCGGACAGCGCCGTCCTCCGGAGGGATGTGGCAAGAGGCTGTCGGCAGGTGGCTGCAAGCTGCCATCCACGCCGCTTCAACCCGGCATCGGCGGCTGACAGGGTTCTTACCGGCGGAGGCGCGTGCGTGTGCCGCTCCGTGCCGCGGCCCTGGGGGGAGCCCGATGACAACGCGCGACATCAGCGATCCGCACCTCGACGCCCGTGGTGCGGGCAGCACTTCGGCGACGGCGGACCATGGCACGGCGACAGTCGAGATCAGCGCGCTGGCCGAGGGGGACTCACCTCGCCTGGGAGGCCTGGACATGGCACACGTCCGGTTGCTCGCCGAGCGCGTGGACGTGCTGCCGCCCGTTCTGGTCCACAGACCGTACATGCGCGTGGTCGACGGCCGGCACCGGGTGGCCGCGGCTCGGTCGCGGGGCCTGGAACAGGTCCCCGTGCGATGGTTCGAGGGATCCGACGACGAGGCCTTCGTCACCGCCGTACGCCTCAACGCCTCGCACGGACTCCCCCTTGCCGGGCACGAGCGCGCCGCGGCCGTACAGCGCATCCTCGCCTCACATCAGGAGCGGTCGGACCGGTGGATCGCGTCGGTGTGCGGCGTCGCGCCGCGAACCGTCGCCGCACTGCGCGCGCGGACGGCCCCCGAGGGGGCGGCCACGCCCGGCTTCCGCATCGGACAGGACGGACGGCGCCGTCCGCTCTCGGCCCGGGCGGGGCGGGAGCGGGCCCGGGAGATCATGGTGCGCGAACCGGAGGCGAGCCTGCGGACCGTCGCCCGCCGGGCGGGCATCTCCGTGGGGACGGCACTGGACGTACGCCGCCGGCTCGCGGCGAATCCCGAAAACGCTCCCGCTCCGGCCGAGGCACCGGCCGACATCCTGCGGCCCCGGCTGGAGCAGTTGCTGCGGGATCCGTCCCTCCGCTACAACGACCAGGGCCGGACCCTGCTGCGCCTGGCGACCTCGACCCTGGCGTTCATGGAACGGCCCGACTCGATCGCGCAGGCGGCCGCGGGCCACTCGCGGGAGTCGCTGCAACTGGTGGCCCGCGCCTGCGCGGAGGGCTGGCAGCGCTTCGGGGCTCAGGTCGCGGACGAAAGTGCCCGGCAGGACGCGCCGGGGATCGCTGTGTGACGGGCCTCGACCCGACCGCCTCAAGCGCCGCGCCGCCAGGGCCCTCTTTCGGGCTCCGGCGGCGCGGCGACGTACGAACGGTCCGAGGGGCGGCTCAGGGCTCAGGCACACGTCCGACTCGTGTAAGAGGCGACGTGGGTCGATATGCCTTCCGAGAACTCGTAGCGTCCGCTGGAGTTGCGGACGACCGTGATGTCCACGGAGGACCCGTCGTACGTCTCCACCTTGCCGTCACCGGTCAGATCGCGCAGCTTGTCGCCCGCCTTGGCGAACGTGAGCTTCCCGACGATGCCGTCGGGCTCAAGTCCGCGGGCGCGCTGCCAGTTCGAGGTGGCCGCCTCGGTGGTGGTGCCGAAGACCCCGTCGACCTCGGAGTTGAGCAGGTAGCCGTCGGCGTACAGGACCTTCTGCCACAGGCATGTGGCGTTGGAGTACGTGCCGGGGTACCCCCTGGCCAGGGTGCCTTCGTCGTCCCAGTCGTCCGCGAAGGCGCCGGATCCCGAGATGTAGCCGTCGTTGATGTTGGCCGAGGCCGACGTGGTCATGGCGACGTTCAGGCCGAGGGCCGTCACGACGGCCAGGGCCACGGGCACGGTGCCGCGCAGAACGCGCCGGGGGCGGGTGAGGGTCAGGGGCATGGGGCTCTCCAGGGTTCAGAGGAGGAAAGCGCGAGCGGCTCGCTCGCGGACGGGCGGGCCGGCGGCGATGCGTGGGCCGGCCGGCGTCACAAGGAGTCTGCTCCCGTACGGGCGGAGAGGCGCCGGTCGCAGGAGGCAGGAGGTTGCAGGGCAGTGGCAAGATCCTGCCAACCTCCCGCCGGGCTCTCGCCGATCTCCTGACGGCCGGACGTCCCTGTCGGAAGGCCCGGGTCGGCACGCCCTGTTCGGCAGGCGTGCTCCCCGTCGGCCGCGGCCCGGGGGGTGTTCAGTCCGCCGGTTTCCCGATGCCCGGCCCGTGCCTATGTTTGGCCGCGCCAATCGGGGCCGCCCCGCCGTTCGGGGCCTTGGCCCGTACGAATCCAATCGACCGAGGAGATCGGCATGCTCAGGAGAGCTCTGCACTCCGTACTTGCCATTGTCGTGCTCATGACGGGAATCATTGTGGGCGTCGGCGCCACCGCCGGCACCGCGCACGCGGTCGCGTGCCGGACATGGTCCAACCTGCCCCTTGAGCCGGGCGAGTCGAACGAGGACGTCAGGCAACTGCAGATCCGCGTCGCGGGCTGGGTGGCCTCCGGCGAGCGCCTCTCGTACGACGGCGTCTACGGCGCCCGCACGGAGGCGGCCGTCCGCAGATTCCAGGAGGCCTACAACCTGGACGTGGACGGAGTCGCCGGCACCCAGACGATCACCAAGATCAACCAACTGTCGGACAGCGACTGCACCCCCATCCACTTCTCCTACGCCGAGCTCAACCAGTGCAACTCCACCTGGGCGGGCGGAGCCGTCTCCGCGGCCACCGCCAAGAGCAACGCGCTGCGGACCATGTGGAAGCTGGAGGCCATCCGGCACAAGCTGGGTGACAACCCCATCACCGTCAGCAGCGGATTCCGCTCCGACGCCTGCCAGCCGTCGGACAGCGCCCCGACCAGCCGCCACCGTTTCGGTGACGCCGCGGACCTCACGGCCGGCACCGTCGCCGGCCGCTGCGCCTTCGCGGTGAGGGGCAAGACCTCCGGCTTCTCAGAGATCCTCGGCCAGGGATACGAGGGTCACAACGACCACACCCACCTGGCCCACGACCCGTCGCCGTTCTGGAGCGCCCCGGGCTGCGCGTCCTACGGCTTCTGACCGTTTCCGGCCGTTCCCGGTGAACCTCCGGGGCCCGGCGCCGCGCTGCCGGTGCCGGGCCCGTCCCTCTTGGAAAGGCACTGACCCCATGCTGTCCCCCGACAGGCGGCGGTTCCTCGGCACCGGCGCCGCCGCCCTGATCTCCACCGGTCTCGTCGCCACCGGTCTCGCCGGCTGCGGCGGGGACGGGCCGACGGCCGACTCGTACGCGCTCACCGTCCTCGTTCCCGAGGACGGCGCCGACTCCGTCCTCGAAGCGGCCGCCGAGCGCTTCGGCAGGTCCGCCGCGGCGGACGCGGCGAAGTCCTCCGGCACGCCCGCCTCCGTGGAACTCCGCCGGGTACCGGCCGACGCCTATGAGGCCGAACTGCGTGCCTCGCTGAGCAGCGCCGACAGCCCCGATCTCCTCTTCCACTGGGGCAGCGGATCCATCCGTACCGCGGCGGAGGAGTACCGGTTGATCGACCTGTACGACCTCATGCTGGACAACCCGGAGCTCGGGGCGGGCTTCCTCCCCGCGGCCCTGACGGGCAGTTACGTCAACGAGCGTCCTTACGGCGTCCCCGTGCGCGGCACCCGGCCAGTGCTGCTCTTCTACAACAAGGCGCTCTTCGCCGGTCTCGGCCTGCGTCCTCCGTCCACCTGGAGCACGCTCAGGCTGGTGGCCTCCCGCGTCACGAAGGCGGGCATCACGCCGTTCGCACTGGGCGGCTCGGACTCCTGGACGGAGGTGATGTGGCTGGCGTACCTGGTGGAACGCCTCGGCGGCCCCGATGTCTTCCGCCGGATCCAGGCCGGCGACCACACCGGTTGGGGCGACCCCGCGGTCCTGCGGGCCGCGCGGGAGGTGACGTCCCTGGCCGACGCCGGGGCCTTCGGCGACGACTTCGCCACCGTCTCGTACACCGAGGGATCGGCCACCGCCCGGTTCGCCCGGGGGCGGGCGGCCATGCATCTGATGGACTCGCGCGAGCACGCCGCCCTCGTCGGACGGTTCCCCGAGTTCGCCGCGCGGCATCTGGGCTGGCTCCCGTTCCCGGCCGTCGAGGACGGGAAAGGCGACCCGAGGAACCTGGTCGGCACTCCGGCCGGTTACCTCTCGGTCAGCGATCTCACCGGTCGCGGCAGTGAGGCCCACCCCGGTGGAGCCCGGCGCGGTGCGGCCCTCGACTTCCTGAAGACCTTCTCGACCCCGGATCACACCGACGCCCTTCTGAAGGCCGGCGAAGTCCCCGTCACGGCTGACGCCGCACGACGACTCGGGGCGTCACCCCACCCCGAGTTCACCCGCTTCCAGTACGAACTGGTCCGTGCGGCGCCGGCGTTCGCCCTGAACTGGGAGCAGGCCGTCCACCCGTCCTGGCGCACGACCCTGCGGAGCGAGGCCGGAAACCTCTTCGCGGGCCGGTCCACGCCCCTGAAGTTCACCCGGAACCTGCGGGAGCACCGGATACCGGCCGCGCGAAGCCGATGACGTACGGGCCGGTCCGTCACTCAGGGGCCCGGCCCGTCACTCGGAGGTCAGGGGCTGGGGGTCGGGGGCTCGGAGGTCAGCGGCTCGGGGGCTCGTTCACAGACGGGCGCACTTGACGCGTGCGCCGGTCTCGATGCTGTACCAGCCCCACGACATCTTCCCGCGGGTCTCGGGCCCGTACTCCCCGTCGGCCACCGCTCCCATACGGCTCTGCGCGCTTCTCAGCGCCTCCCTGGTCGCGGCCCCGAAGGCACCGTCGAGCGCCAGCCCCGCGCCGTAACAGCCGTTGAGACTCTTCTGGAGAGCCCGGACCCCGGCACCCGAGCTGCCCTGCGCCATCACGCAGTCCGTCGTTCCGCTGCCGGAAGCCGTGTCGTACAGCGGAATCGACGCATACGAGGTGGAGGGGTGAGGCAGCGAGGTCTTCTCCCACGCGGCGTTGCAGTACGGCATCGCGGCGGTCGCGTGCGGGGCCGCGGTGACCAGACCGCCCATCAGCCCCGCCAGCAGGGCCCCCGCCACGGCGAACGCCCTCCCGCTCTTCGGCCTGTTCGACATGCTCATGTTTTCTCCAGTGAGTCGGTACGGGTACGGCGGCGTCGGACCGCCGGCCCGTGCACCGGAGTCCCGTCGGGTGAGGGGACTCCGGTGTACGGGCCCGGCGGCGGCGGGTGATCAGTTCGGGCTGTACAAACGGCAGCCCAGGAAGTGGTCCGGCACGTCCCTCGACCAGGTGGCGTGCCTGATGTTCGCGGCGGTGTAGGGCCCGTACACCCCGTCCGCGGTCACCCCCGCACTGCGCTGGGCGCTCGTCACCGCAGCCCTCGTCAGCGTTCCGTACACACCGTCCACATCCAGGCCGGCGGAATAGCACCGGTTGAGTGTGCGCTGCAGGGCCGCCACGGCCGGTCCGGTGCTGCCCACGGGAAGGAGGCAGTCCACCTCACCGGCTCCAGTCGAGTTGACGGGCATCCTGATGTAGTACGACGGGTAGACGATGTTGCCGGCATCGGTACAGGTGTAGGGCGCGGCGGAGGCGGTCGGCGCGACGGCGACTCCCGTTCCGAGAAGAGCTGTGACCAGGCCTCCTGTGGCGGCGAATGCTCTGAGACGCCTCATTTTCCGCATGGCGGTCCTTTCCTGTGTCGGATCCTGCGGGGTTCCGCGTGTGGGCCGGGGCAGAGTGCTTCCGCCTTCTCGGACATGTCAAAGGTGTCCAAAGTGAGGCACCCCCCGGACTCCGGTGCGGTGGGCGGCGGGACGGAGAGGCGGGACGCGTCGGCCGACAGGGTTCGACCGCTGCCGGTCGGCCAACCGGCCTGGTTCGACCGCTGCCGGTCGGGTTCGACCGCTGCCGGGCGGCGCTTGAACGCCGGTGGCGGAGAGGCCCGGTCGCCCGGAAAGCCCGGACGCCACGAACGGATCGCGAACGCCCCACGCGGTCACGGCCGTTGAACACCTTCCGGCCGGCGGCCGGTCGATGCCACTCTCCCGACCGGAGCGGCAGCGGCTGAGCCGCCGTTCCCGAGTCCGGGAACAGGGTGCCGTCGCTGCCGCCCGTGACCGTCTCGTACGCGTACTCGTACGGACGCGTGCCCACCGCGGCACCGAACCCGCGGGCTTCCAGATCAATCGTCCACAGACGCGCGCACCTTCATGACGCCCACGACCGGCCACGGATGTGCGCAGGAAAGGATCGACGAATGCGACCCAATGCCATGTCGAGGGCTCTCGTCACCACCACCGCGGTTCTCGGACTCACCGCCGGAGGCATAAGCGGGGTGAGCTTCGCGGCGACCGCGCCCCTCGCACCGCGGTCGACGGCCTCGGAGATCACCCCGCTCGCCGTGGTGAACCTCGGGCTGACCACCGCGGAAGCCAAGAAGGTGCAGTGCTTCCTCGATTACCTCTGGGATTACGACGGCGACATCGACGGGGCGTTGGGCACGCAGAGCTGGAAGGCGATGCAGCGGTACCTCGTCGGCTGGGGTTACGAGGGCGCCATCGACGGCATCGTCGGTCCGGGAACGGTGATGGCGCTCCAGCAGTCCCTGCGGAGGCCATGGGGTTACGGCGGCAAGATCGACGGAATCGCCGGGGCCGAGACCAAGGCCGCGTTCAAGCGCTTCGCCGAGAACACGGGCGTCCGCTGCTGAACCAGGGGCTGCCCCGGCACCCGGAGTCCGGTCCTTCGCGGGCAGCGGCGGCGGCACCGGCAGGATGCTGCCGCGCGACTGGCAGGAGGCTGCCCGAGGTCGAGGCGTCCGAAGGCCCTGACGCATGCCAGACTCCGTGTTGCCGCTACGGCAGGGCTGGTCCACCGGGGCACAGCTTGGCCGGAGTGAGAAGCGGTTCGAATGACGAGGGGGACGTTATGAGGATGATCGCTGGAACGGCGCGCAGAGCGCTCGCGGGAGCAGCCGTCGCCGCACTGGCCGTGACCGGGGTGTCCTTGGCAGTGGGACAGGCCGGCGGACCGGCCGGGGTGAGCGTTGTCGCCGACAGCCCGCCGTTGGGGGACGAGTGCAAGGGCCCGGCGAACGGCTGGCAGGGTGACAGGCCGTCGGAGGAGTGCCCCGAGTAACTGAACAAAAGCTCTCGCTGACCGGCGGTGGCCAACAGGCCGCCGCCGGTTCCATGAGCGGACTTCAAGCGTGGGGCGGTACGACCCGGAGCACGGTACGACCCGGAGGATCGGCGGCGCTTCGCGGACCGGCGTCAGATCCAGCCGCGTTCGCGCGCGAGGAGAGCGGCGTGCGCCCGGTTCCCCGCGCCCAGCGTCTGCATCAGGGCGGAGATGTGGCGCCGGTACGTACGCAGAGCCATCCCGCTGGCGCGGGCGCCGGCCTCGTCCGTACCGACCGCGCACATGGACACGAGCACTTTCCGCTGGGTCTCCGAGAGCTCGGCACCCGCGGACTCGGCGGGACCGGTCAGGGAGCTGAACTCGTCGGCCGAGTCCCAGAGGCGTTCGAAATGCCGGATGATGGTGGTGACGAGCCCGGTCTCCCTGGCGCACAGCGCGCCCTTCGACGTGTCCTTGGGATCGATCGGCACCAGCGCCGTGTGCTGGTCGTACACCAGCATCAGTTCGGTCAGCTCGCCCGACACCCGGATCCGAGCGCCGGCCGCGGCCAGTTCGGTGAGGTACGCGGCGGTCGGCGGGTCCTCCAGCGCGGCGGGCCGTACCAGATTCCGGATGGTGACCCCGCGTCGCAGGCACCGCATGTCCAAGGGCCGTGCATGCTCGATGTTCTCGACACTGAGCGCGTCATACGGCTCGGCGGAGAGCACTTCGGTGCGGGCGAAGAAGGCGAGCTCGTCGAGGCGTGTACGGATCTCCTTCACGTCGGAGATCCGTTCAACCGTGGGTACCGTCTCCGGAGCCGCCGTGACGGGCATCTCGCGCGTCAACTCGTCGATGATCGGCCCGAGATGGGTGAGGACGCGTATCTCCGCGTAGAGATCCTCCAAACGCTGCTCGGCGAGCCTGGCGACAACGAGTTGCGGCTCACTGGCCCACGCCGCGCCGCCGTCCTCCCTGATGATCTGTAACGCCCGCAGCCGCCGCACAGCCGACCGCACGGTCTCCGCGCTGTGCCGCAACAGGATGTGGACGTCGTCCAGTTGAGCGCCGGGATTGCGCAACAGGTGCCGGTAGACATGCTCCTCGGCGGCGGACAGCCCGAGGACCCTCATTTCACTCGCTTCCACCAGCACCACTCCATGGTCATGCCATGGGAGAGACGAACCCCCATGCCGCTGCGGCAGTGTTCAGGACATCTTGACCTTCCGTAAAAGAAGTCGCCAGTTTCCGAGGCACGTCGACGGCCCGGCTGAACACGCGAAACGCCCCCGGCGCGGGCAAGGCACAGCGCGGCCGGCGGCATCCTCACCAAAAACCTCCTGACCCGCGTTTCCGCAGGTCAGGAGGGGATACATACGGTGGAGCCTAGGGGAGTCGAACCCCTGACATCTGCCATGCAAAGACAGCGCTCTACCAACTGAGCTAAGGCCCCGGGACGGCTGGGATACGGCCACGCCACGACGCATGGCTCGTCCATCACCGGGAACCAGAGTACCGGGTGTTCCCCGGGATCCCGCAAAAGGATTGGGACTCCCCGTGCGCGACCACGCTCCGTAAGATGCCCCACGAGGTTCGCAGCAGCGAAGCTGCCGCGATGGGGAAGCGATGGGGAGACGCAGATGGACGCCGCACAGCAGGAAACGACAGCGAGAGCCAGAGAACTCCAGAGAAGCTGGTACGGAGAGCCACTGGGGGCGCTCTTCCGCCGGCTCATCGACGATCTTGGCCTGAATCAGGCCAGGCTCGCCGCCGTGCTGGGGCTCTCCGCACCCATGCTCTCCCAGTTGATGAGCGGTCAACGCGCGAAGATTGGCAATCCCGCGGTGGTCCAGCGGGTCCAGGCGCTGCAGGATCTGGCGAGTCAGGTCGCCGACGGCAGTGTCAGCGCGGGGGAGGCCACCGACCGGATGGAGGAGATCAAGAAGTCGCAGGGCGGCTCTGTCCTCACCGGTACCAGCCAGACCACGAACAGCTCCGGCGCACCGACCGTACGCCGGGTGGTCCGCGAGATCCAGTCGCTGCTGCGGTCGGTCGCCGCGGCCGGCGACATCATCGACGCGGCCGACTCCCTCGCCCCGACCCAGCCCGAGCTGGCAGAGTTCCTCAGGGTTTACGGCGCCGGGCGCACCGCGGAGGCGGTCGCCCACTACGAAGCACACCAGAGCTAGCCCGGAGCGGGTCCGGGACAGGGCCGGAGCCGGTCCGGATCCGGCCCGGAGCGGTACGGGACACGAGCGGGTACGGGACACGGGAGAGCCGCACCGGAACTGACGGGAACCGGAGCGGGACGACCGGGCGGGGACCGGGGGCGGCGGGCCCCCGGACACGACGACGTGGGAGCGAGCGCGGCGCAATGGGTGAGGTCTTCGCGGGGCGGTACGAGCTGATCGACCCGGTCGGACGCGGCGGCGTCGGCGCCGTGTGGCGCGCCTGGGACCACCGGCGCCGGCGCTATGTCGCGGCGAAGGTCCTGCAGCAGAGCGACGCGCACACCCTGCTCCGCTTCGTCCGGGAACAGGCGCTCAGAATCGATCACCCCCATGTCCTCGCCCCGGCGAGCTGGGCCGCCGACGACGACAAGGTCCTGTTCACCATGGATCTGGTGAGCGGCGGATCGCTGGCACATGTCATCGGCGACTACGGGCCGCTCCCGCCCCGCTTCGTCTGCACCCTGCTCGACCAACTGCTCTCCGGACTGGCCGCGGTGCACGCCGAAGGGGTCGTGCACCGCGACATCAAACCGGCCAACATCCTGCTGGAGGCCACCGGAACGGCCCGGCCCCATCTGCGGCTCTCCGACTTCGGCATCTCCATGCGCAAGGGCGAGCCGCGCCTGACGGAGACCAACTATGTGGTCGGTACGCCCGGTTACTTCGCGCCCGAGCAGATGATGGGCGCCGAGCCCGACTTCCCCGCCGATCTCTTCGCGGTCGGTCTGGTCGCCCTCTATCTGCTCCAGGCGCAGAAGCCCGATTCCAAGGCCCTGGTGGAGCTGTTCCTCGCCCATGGCACGCCCGGGGCGCCGCAGGGCATCCCCGAGCCGCTGTGGCAGGTCCTCGCGGGCCTGCTCCAGCCCGATCCGAACGCGCGGTTCCGTACGGCCACGGGCGCGCGCAAGGCGCTGGCGTCGGCCGCGGAGCTGCTGCCCGAGCCGGACATCGACGACGAGGTGGTCGAGATCTTCGACCAGATCGGGCCGCTCCCCGCCGCGTTCGGGCCCGACGGGCCCGTCGCGGACGCGGGTTCCGACCTCCGTCCCGAGGTCCGGCCAACGGGCCCGAACAGCGGCTCGTACAGCATCGGCACCCCCCACGCCGGCCCGCACGCCGATCCGCACACCGGTCCCGGTCCCCACGCCGATCCGTCCACCGATCCCCGCGCGGCTCTGCGGACCGGCGGCGAGCCGTCCGTACCGCTGCCTCCTCCCTCGGCGCCGGTCACTCCGACCCCCACCCCCACCTCCATGTCGGAGACCGGCAGCTTCCATCTCCCCCCGCCTCCCGGCCGACAGCAGGAACAGCAGGGGCCTCAGCAGCCCCAGCAGCCCCCGTCCGGGGCCTCCCCCTCCACCAGGCGCCGTTCCAGACACCGCAGCCCGACCTGTCCCAGGCCCGGACGGAGGCGGTCTGGCACGAGCAGGGCCACACCCGGCCGTACACCGCGGAGAGCCCGCAGATCCCGCTCCAGCAGCCACAACCGCTTCCGCAGGCGCAGCCGCACGCGCCATCCCTGCCACAGCCCCGGTCCCAGTCGGCTCCGGCCCGCCACGCCCTGGGAAAGCGGCCGGGACCGCCCCCGAAGGTGGCGGTCCCGGTGCTGCTGCTGGCGCTGGCGTGTTTCGCGGTGGGGTTCTGGGCGCTGACCCAGATCCAGAGCTGAACGGGATCCGCCCCCTCCGACCCGCCCTCGCTCCCGTTCCCGTGGCTACCAGGCGGAGGGCGGACCGTACGACTGCGTCTCCGCCGTCCCCGTTCCGGTCTCCGTGCCGGGCCCCGATCCCGGACCCGCCACCGCCCCCGTCCCCTGCCCGGGGCCCTGGCTCCGGCGTCCGCGCCGCCGCGCGACCAGCGTCCACACCCCCAGCCCGAGCACCAGCGCCGTACCCGCGCCGATCCCGCCCGCCGCGACCACCGCCATCGTGGTGCTGTCGCTCGTCGTGCCGCCCGGCTCGTCCGTACCGTCCGTACCGCCGCCGGCCACGGTGAAATCGCCCGCGGGCCCGTCGTACCCCGGCCCCTGCCGTGCCTCGCCCTCGACGTCCACCCGCATCGTCAGCCCGTAAGGACTGGAACCGAACTCCTCGCCCACCTGCGGATTGAGACTGACCTTCAGGTAGTACCAGCCCGCGAAGCGCATCTCCTTGTCCCCGGAGCGCGAACCGAAACGGTTCTCGTACGCCACCGGGGGCAGCGCGTCGAACGCGGTGGTCTTCTCCTTGCCGGAGTACGACATCGAACCGGCGCTGTCGACGAGCCCCCGCGCCGGGTTGTACAGCGACATCGCCAGCGCGCCGCTCACAAAGCCGCGCCCCGGCGTGGTGCCCAGCCCCGCGGTGGCGAAGAGCTGCTGCCCCCAGTCCACCGGCACCCTGTAGAAGAGCGTCTCGCCCGGCTCGATGGACGCCGTCCACGCGCCGTCGGTCAGGTCCTCGGCATCGTTGAAGCCCGTACCGCCCTCACGCGCCCGCGCCGTACCCCCGGCCGGCGCCGGCGAGGCACTGGGCCAGCCGGAAGGCGCCTCGCTGGGGCCGGCCGCCGTGAGCCCCGGCTCGGCGACATGGTGGATCTCCAGCTCCCAGGGCTCGGGGGAGGAGGTGTCGTCGCTGGTCCGCTCGATGACGGCGTAGTACGGACCGGCCTCCTGGCACGCGTGCGCGCCCTGCTCGATCATCCGGTACGCGTAGGCCGCCAGTGGCCGGGGAAAACGGCCGGACGAGCCGAACTGCGCGTCGTTGGAAGAGCAGTCGCGGCCCTGTTGGTCCTGTACGGACACCTTGATCCGGTCCCCGTAGGCGACGGTCGTACCGAGCGAGGGCACGGCGACCGCTGAAACATACGCGTTCGTCCGAGCGTCGAGATCCAGCCGGTAGATCAGCTTGCCGCCCGGCTCGATCGAGTCGCGGTACGTGGCACCCGCGGCCAGCGACTCCGCCCCGCCGGGGGTCGTCGCGCCCTCGATCTGCCGGGCCCCCGGGTCGAAGACATACGGGCTCGGCTCGCCGTCCGCCGCCACCGCCTGCCCCGGCAGCGCCACCACGGCGCATATCGCCGCCACCGCCATGCCCATCGCCGCCGCCCCGGCCGGCACCGCCCGGCCCCTGCTGCGCTGCCACTTCACGCGCTTCCCCTCGCCCTCTCGGCCGTCAGGGCCTCTCGTTCGGATCCTGCTGGGCCGCCGGACCCGGACCAAAGCCCCTACGCGCCGCAGCAGTCGCGGCGTCCGTCCATCCTGCCCCGGCGGATCCGCCACTGTCCCACCCGGCCGGTTCACCCGTACGACTTTGCTCGCGCAAGCGAACAGTTCGCGCCAGTGAACCGGACCGTGCCCGGTGAACCCGGCCCCATGCCTCGCACCCGGTCCACGCCGCCGCCCGACAGGCCCCCCGACAGCACGAAGCCCCGGCCGCTCGGCGGCCGGGGCTTCCACTCTTCAGGACTGTTGCGTCTCACACACCCGAACCTGCGGGCACGGAGTCGGTCGCCTCCGTCCACAGATCCTGCTCGGCGCGATCCGCCTGGATCTGGCGGTACACGAGGAGCCCGCCAATGGCGGCCAGTGCGATCAGGAGAAGCTTCTTCACCGCGCGACCTCGTCTTTCCTTGACGTAGGGGACTTCTGCCGCCCGACTATACACACCGACCGATACCGATCGGTGACCTGCCCGCAACCCAACTACGGCCTTGATCAGGCAGTAAAACAGCCGGTCGGATAAATGCAATCGGGCCCGCACGGAGATGCTCCGTACGGACCCATTGTCGCGGTGGGGCTAACAGGATTTGAACCTGTGGCCTCATCCTTATCAGGGATGCGCTCTAACCAACTGAGCTATAGCCCCGCGCTGCCCCTGAAGATTAGCGCACTTCAGGGCCAGCCCCAAAATCGATACCCGCTGCTCACTCGTCCTCGGCGAGCGTCAGCTCGACACCGCCCACGAAGCCCGCCGACAGGTTGTAGATGAAGGCTCCGAGCGTCGCCAGGGCGGTCGCCAGAACCACGTCGATCACCGCGATGACCGACGTGAAGACGAGCACCCTCGGCAGCGACAGGAACGACTGCAGATCGAAACCGTTGCTCTCGTTCGAGCCCGTGGCCTCGCTGATCGTCCCGCCGACCGTCGAGAAGACGCCCATCGCGTCCATGACCATCCACAGCACGGCCGCCGCCACGACCGTGCACACGCCCAGCGCGATGGAGAGCAGGAAGCTGACCTTCATCACCGACCACGGATCGGCCTTCGCCACCCGCAGCCGCGCCTTGCGCGTCCGCGGAGTCGTGCGCGCTCCGGTCCTCGGCCTGCGTACCGCCGTGCCCGCGGCCCCCGGCCCGGTCATCGCACCCGGACCGCCGGGACCGGTCATGCCCTGCTGGGGCCCCGGCTGTCCCGCCTGGGTCCCCCCGCCCGGCGTGGGATACGCCTGCGGCGGGTGATACGGCTGCGCGGCCTGCTGCGGCTGCTCAGCGCCATAGGTTTCGTACGGGGGCTGGTGCCCCCGGGTATCGGTCACCGTTACCCCCTGGGAGTCCGTGGCAGGGCCACGGGCACCGTTCGCTCCGGAAGCGGCCGATCCGGCGCCCGTGGCTCCACTCACGCTTTACTCCTCGTGCTCCCCGGCCGAGGACGGATTGCCCCCGGCGACGACCTCGGCCGCGCCCGCCTCGTCGGTCCCCGGGTCCTCTGTCCCGTCGACCTCTTCCGCCTCGCGGCCCGCCTCGGCGTTGCGCGCGATACCCACGACGGCATCGCGCTTGCCCAAATTGATCAGTTGGACGCCCATGGTGTCACGGCCCGTCTCCCTGACTTCGTTGACTCGCGTGCGAATCACACCGCCGCCGAGGGTGATGGCAAGGATCTCATCCGTTTCCTCGACCACCAGCGCGCCGACAAGAGATCCACGGTCCTCCACAATCTTGGCGGCCTTGATTCCAAGACCACCACGACCTTGGACGCGATACTCGTCCACCGCGGTTCGCTTCGCGTACCCGCCATCCGTGGCGGTGAACACGAACGTACCGGGCCTGACGACATTCATCGACAGCAGTTCGTCGCCCTCGCGGAAACTCATCCCCTTCACGCCGGATGTGGCTCGTCCCATCGGGCGCAGGGCGTCGTCCGTGGCGGTGAAGCGGATCGACTGCGCCTTCCTGCTGATGAGCAGCAGATCGTCCTCCGCCGACACCAGTTCGGCGCCGATCAGCTCGTCGTCCGCGCCCGCCTCGGTCTCCCGGAGGTTGATCGCGATGACTCCGCCGGACCGGGGCGAGTCGTAGTCCTTGAGCGGGGTCTTCTTCACCAGGCCCGCCTTGGTCGCCAGGACCAGGTACGGCACGGCGTCGTAGTCCCGGATCGCCAGGATCTCGGCGATCCGCTCGTCCGGCTGGAAGGCGAGAAGATTGGCCACATGCTGACCCCGGGCGTCCCGGCCGGCGTCCGGCAGTTCGTACGCCTTCGCCCGGTACACCCGGCCCTTGTTGGTGAAGAACAGCAGCCAGTGATGGGTCGTCGAGACGAAGAAGTGGTCGACGATGTCGTCTTCCTTGAGCTTCGTGCCCCGTACGCCCTTGCCGCCGCGCTTCTGCGAGCGGTAGTCGTCCGTCTTCGTACGCTTCACATAGCCGCCACGCGTGATGGTGACGACAATGTCCTCCTCGGCGATCAGGTCCTCGATGGACATGTCACCGTCGAAGGGCACCAGCTTGGAGCGCCGGTCGTCGCCGAACTTGTCGACGATGACGGCCAGTTCCTCGCTGACGATCTGACGCTGCTTCTCCGGCGAGGCCAGGATCGCGTTGTACTCGTTGATCTTCTGCTGGAGCTCGTCGTGCTCGGCGACGATCTTCTGCCGCTCCAGGGCCGCCAGCCTGCGGAGCTGCATCTCCAGGATCGCGTTCGCCTGGATCTCGTCGATCGTGAGCAGGCCCATCAGGCCCGTACGCGCGGTCTCGACCGTGTCGCTGCGCCGGATCAGCGCGATGACCTCGTCGATCGCGTCGAGCGCCTTGAGCAGACCGCGCAGGATGTGCGCCCGCTCCTCGGCCTTGCGCAGCCGGAACCGGGTCCTGCGGACGATGACCTCGATCTGGTGCGTCACCCAGTGGCGGATGAACGCGTCCAGCGAGAGCGTGCGCGGGACGCCGTCGACCAGCGCCAGCATGTTCGCGCCGAAGTTGGTCTGCAGATCGGTGTGCTTGTACAGGTTGTTGAGGACGACCTTGGCGACCGCGTCCCGCTTGAGGACGACGACCAGCCGCTGTCCGGTACGCGAGGACGTCTCGTCGCGGACATCCGCGATGCCGCCGATCTTTCCGTCCTTGACCAGATCGGCGATCTTCTGAGCGAGGTTGTCCGGGTTGGTCTGGTACGGAAGCTCCGTGACGACCAGGCACTGTCGGTTCTGGATCTCCTCGACCTCGACCACCGCGCGCATCGTGATCGAGCCGCGGCCCGTACGGTACGCGTCCTCGATGCCCTTGCGGCCGACCACCAGGGCGCCGGTCGGGAAGTCCGGGCCCTTGATCCGCTCGATGAGCGCGTCCAGCAGCTCCTCGTGCGTGGCCTCCGGGTGCTCCAGCGCCCACTGCGCGCCGGCCGCGACCTCCCGCAGATTGTGCGGCGGGATGTTCGTGGCCATGCCGACGGCGATCCCGGCCGAGCCGTTGATCAGCAGGTTCGGGAACCGGGACGGCAGGACCGTCGGCTCCTGGTTGCGGCCGTCGTAGTTGTCCGTGAAGTCGACGGTCTCCTCGTCGATGTCGCGGAGCATCTCCATCGACTGCGGCATCATCCGGCACTCGGTGTACCGCATGGCCGCGGCCGGGTCGTTGCCCGGAGAGCCGAAGTTGCCGTTGGAGTCCACCAGCGGCATCCGCATCGACCACGGCTGCGCCAGCCGGACCAGCGCGTCGTAGATCGAGGAGTCGCCGTGCGGGTGGTACGTACCCATGACGTCACCGACGACACGGGCGCACTTGTAGAAGCCCTTCTCGGGCCGGTACCCGCCGTCGTACATCGCGTACAGCACACGCCGGTGGACGGGCTTGAGACCGTCCCGTACGTCCGGCAGCGCGCGCGACACGATGACGGACATCGCGTAGTCGAGATACGAGCGCTGCATCTCGGTCTCGAGCCCGACGGGCTCCACGCGCAGCGCCAGGCCCTCCACCGCGGTGGCGGTCTCCGGGGCCGCGGCGTCGGGCACGGCGGGCGTGCCGGGGTTGCCGGGGTTGTGAGGGGTGTTCTCGTCGGCCATTGCTGGTCAGTGTTCCTTTCGGCCTTTTCGAATCCGTCGGCTGAGGTCTCGGATCCGTCGGCTGGGATCCGTCAGCGGTGACCGACTCAGATGTCGAGGAAGCGGACGTCCTTGGCGTTGCGCTGGATGAAGGACCGCCGTGCCTCGACGTCCTCGCCCATCAGCACCGAGAACAGGTCGTCGGCCTGGGCCGCGTCGTCCAGGGTGACCTGGCCGAGCACCCGGTGGTCGATGTCCATGGTGGTGACGCGCAGCTCCTCGGCGTTCATCTCGCCCAGGCCCTTGAAGCGCTGGATCGAGTCCTCGCGAACGCGCTTGCCGTTCTGCTTGCCCAGCTCGACCAGGGCGTCGCGCTCGCGGTCGGAGTAGGCGTACTCGAAGTCGTCCCGGCCCCACTTGATCTTGTAGAGCGGCGGGCGCGACAGATAGACGTGCCCGGCCTCGACCAGCGGCCGCATGAAGCGGAACAGGAAGGTCAGCAGCAGCGTGTTGATGTGCTGGCCGTCGACATCGGCGTCCGCCATCAGGATGATCTTGTGATAGCGGAGCTTGTCGATGTCGAAGTCCTCGTGCACACCGGTGCCGAACGCCGAGATCAGCGCCTGGACCTCGGTGTTCTGGAGGATCTTGTCGATCCGCGCCTTCTCGACGTTCAGGATCTTGCCGCGGATCGGCAGGATCGCCTGGTACATCGGGTTGCGGCCGGACTTGGCCGAGCCGCCGGCGGAGTCGCCCTCGACGATGAAGATCTCGCACTTCGACGGATCGTTCGACTGGCAGTCGCTCAGCTTGCCGGGCAGGGACGCGCTCTCCAGCAGGCCCTTGCGGCGGGTGAGGTCCCGTGCCTTGCGGGCCGCGACCCGGGCCGTCGCGGCCTGGATCGACTTGCGGATGATGTCCGCGGCCTCGTTCGGATTGCGGTCGAACCAGTCCGTGAGGTGCTCGTGGACGACCTTCTGGACAAAGGTCTTCGCCTCGGTGTTGCCCAGCTTGGTCTTGGTCTGGCCCTCGAACTGGGGCTCGCCCAGCTTCACCGAGATGATCGCCGTCAGACCCTCGCGGATGTCCTCGCCGGTGAGGTTGTCGTCCTTCTCGCGCAGCAGCTTCTTCTCGCGCGCGTACCGGTTGACCAGACCGGTCAGCGCGGCCCGGAACCCCTCTTCGTGCGTACCGCCCTCATGCGTGTGGATCGTGTTCGCGAACGAGTACACACCCTCGCTGTACTGCGCGTTCCACTGCATCGCGATCTCGACGGAGAGCAGCCGCTCCTTGTCCTCGGCCTCCACGTCGATGACCGTGGGGTGGATCAGCTCGCCCTTGCGCGAGTTCAGGTACTTCACGAAGTCGACGATGCCGCCCTCGTAGTAGTACTTGACCGTACGCGCGGTCTCCGCCTCCGGGCCCTCCGTGACGTCCGCGCCCGCGACATCGGCGCCCGCGACGGCCTTGGCCGACTCGCGCTCGTCCGTCAGGGTCAGGGTGAGCCCCTTGTTGAGGAAGGCCATCTCCTGGAAACGGCGTGACAGCGTCTCGAAGGAGTACTCGGTGGTCTCAAAGATGTCCGGGTCGGCCCAGAACGTCACGGACGTACCGGATTCGCCCGTCTCCTCGTTGCGGAGCAGCGGGGCCGTCGGCACACCGAGCTTGTAGTCCTGCGTCCAGCGGTAACCGTCGGTCCTGACCTCCACCGCGACCTTCGACGACAGGGCGTTGACGACCGAGACACCCACGCCGTGCAGACCGCCGGAGACGGCGTACCCGCCACCGCCGAACTTGCCGCCCGCGTGCAGCACCGTGAGCACGACCTCGACGGCCGGCTTGTTCTCGGACGGGACGATGCCCACCGGGATGCCGCGCCCGTTGTCGATCACGCGCACCCCGCCGTCGGCGAGGATCGTGACGTCGATGGTGTCCGCGTGCCCCGCCAGGGCCTCGTCGACGGAGTTGTCGACGACCTCGTACACCAAGTGATGCAGTCCACGCTCACCCGTCGAGCCGATGTACATGCCGGGCCGCTTGCGAACCGCGTCAAGGCCTTCGAGAACGGTGATGGCACTGGCGTCGTACGAGGCGGTGACCTCGCCGTTCTCACCAGTGGCGGTGGACGGAGTCTTCTCATTGGGGTTGCCGGAATCGGCCACGAAGCGCCCTTTCTGGCACAGCACAGGCCGTTCTCCGAGCTAGCGGGAGCGGCTGCGTCGTTCGGCTTGTGACAGCATCTGTTGACGGTTCCCGCAAGCGCAGCGGGATTTCCCATCAGTCTACCGGTAGCGCCGACCCAAATGGGGGTTTGCCGGTACCTGAGTCCGCATGTGCCGCCCCGAATGAGCCCCTGCCGACTCCCCATATTCGGGAAGGGGCTCCAAGAGGCTCACACGGGCATTGAGCGCTTCGGGCTGTCAACCTCCCGCTACGGTGAGGGACACCTCGCGCCGCCGAGGCGCTTTCGCAGGTCACAGGCGCGTTCGGAGGGTCGCTGGGGGGTGACGGGGGCGCATGCCAGGGGCGCCTGCTCGGTCAAGGCTGGTGAGGTACTTCACCTGAGTTCACCTGTACGGGTGGGAGACCTGTACGAGTGGGTGCACGGGGGCGAGCACGGACGTACGGGCAGCGGTCCGGGCGCTGAAGGCGCTGCGAATGATTCGGTTCGTTTCGTGGGTCCGGACGCGGGATGCCGTGGGTCTCGGTACGGAATGCCGTCGGCCCGGGGGCCGGGGGGCGCGATACGTACGGACCTCAGCCGTAGGTGTCGCCCGGGCCCTTGCTCCCGGGCGCGCGCAGCCGGCCGTACCGCTGCGACGGTCCGCCGGGCCCCAGCACCTTGATCATCCGTACGGTGCCGTGCCCCAGATCCTCGTTCAGCCGGGCCACCAGCCGGGGCGCCAGCAGCCGGAGCTGGGTCGCCCAGGCCGTCGAATCGCACTGGACCGTCAGGACCCGCTCGTCCTTGCCGTCGTCGTACCGCTGCGGCACACAGTGCTTCGCCACGTCCTCGCCGACGATCTGCGGCCAGCGGCCCATCACCCCGCCGACAGCGGCCGGTGTCTCCCAGCCCCGCTCGGTGATCAGCCGGTTGATCGCCGCGCCGAGCGGCAGCGGATCGCGGCCGTCGGCCCCGGCTCCCGAACGGAGCCCGCCGCCCCGTCTGGCCTGCTTCTTCTGCTGTACGGCGGCTCCGCGGGCGCGCGCCTGCTCCTTGGCGGCGCGCAGGGCGACCCGCGCCAGGTCCACGCCCGACGACTCGGGGACGGCCGGGCGCGCCGCGGCCCCGGCAGGTTCCACGGACCGCTGCTCGGCTCCTCCGAAGCCGGTCCCTCCGAAGTCGGTCATACGCGCTCCACCGCTCCGTCCGCCACCAGGAACCTGGCCCCCGCCAGCACCCCCGGAACGTCGTCGTCCACCGCCGCGGTCACCAGCACCTGCTCGCCCGGAACGACCAGTTCCGCGAGCCGCTCCCGGCGCCGCGCGTCCAGCTCCGCGAACACGTCGTCCAGCACCAGCACCGGCTCATTGCCCTCGGCGCGCAGCAGATCGTACGAGGCGAGCCGCAGCGCCAGCGCGTACGACCAGGACTCGCCGTGGCTGGCGTAGCCCTTCGCGGGCATCCGGCCCAGATTCAGCACCAGATCGTCACGATGGGGACCGACCAGCGTCACGCCCCGCTCGATCTCCTGCTTGCGCACCCCGGCCAGCGCGGCCAGAAGCTGGGCGTACAGCTCGTCGCGGGTATACGCGGACGGCGCCGTGTCGGGGCCCGGTCCCGGTCGGGGGCCGTCGGCGGAAGCGTCCGAGGAGTCCGAGGTGGCGAGGACAGACGCGTCCAGGGCTGAAGCGTCCAGGGCGGAGGAACGGTACTCCAGCGCCACCGGGCCGCCCCCCGGCGCCAGTTGCTCGTACGCCTTGTCCGTCAGCGGCTGAAGCGTGGCGATCAGATCGACCCGCTGCGCCAGCAACTCCGCGCCCGCGCGCGCGAGATGCTGGTCCCACACGTCCAGCGTCGACAGATCCATCCCGCGCCCGCCGTGCCGCCGCGCCATCGCCGCGGACTTCAGCAGCGTGTTGCGCTGCCGGAGCACCCGGTCGTAGTCCGAGCGCACCCCCGCCATCCGGGGCGAACGGGCCGTGATCAGCTCGTCCAGAAACCGGCGGCGCTCGCCCGGATCGCCCTTCACCAGCGCCAGATCCTCCGGCGCGAACAGCACGGACCGTACGATCCCCAGCACATCACGCGGTCTGACCTGCGAGGACCGGTTGATACGGGCCCGGTTGGCGCGGCCGGGATTCAGTTCGAGCTCGACCAGTTGCGACCGCTCGCCCTGGGTGACCGCGGCCCTGATCACCGCACGGTCCGCACCCATCCGTACCAGCGGCGCGTCCGACGACACCCGGTGGCTGCCGAGGCTCGCCAGATAGCCGACCGCCTCGACCAGATTGGTCTTCCCCTGCCCGTTCGCCCCCACAAAAGCGGTCACGCCCGGGTCGAGCGGGACCTCGACCCGGGCGTAGGAGCGGAAGTCGGCCAGCGACAGATGCGTGACGTGCATGAGTGTGCGTGGGCCTCCCCCGGTGCTCTGCTTCTTCGACTCGTCCGTCGTTTCCGCGGCTTCTTCTGCCAGGTGCTGCTTGTTCGTTCTCCGTGCTACTTGTTCGGCTCGCTCGTCTCGACCGAGTGCCCGCCGAACTGGTTGCGCAGCGCCGCGATCATCTTCATCTGCGGCGAATCGTCCTGCCGGGACGCGAACCGCGCGAACAGCGACGCGGTGATCGCGGGCAGCGGCACCGCGTGGTCGATCGCCGCCTCGACCGTCCACCGGCCTTCGCCGGAGTCCTGCGCGAAGCCCCGCAGCCGGTCCAGGTGCTCGTCCTTGTCCAGCGCGTCGACCGCGAGGTCCAGCAGCCAGGAACGGATGACCGTGCCCTCCTGCCAGGAGCGGAAGACCTCCCGGACATCGGTGACCGAATCGACCTTCTCCAGCAGCTCCCAGCCCTCGGCGTAGGCCTGCATCATGGCGTACTCGATGCCGTTGTGGACCATCTTCGCGAAGTGGCCCGCGCCGACCTTGCCGGCGTGTACGGCGCCGAAGTCGCCCTCGGGCTTGAGCGCGTCGAGGATCGGCTGCACCTGCGCCACATGCTCGGGAGTGCCGCCGTACATCAGCGCGTAGCCGTTCTCCAGGCCCCAGACACCGCCGGAGACACCGCAGTCGACAAAGCCGATGCCCTTGATGCCCAGCTCCACCGCGTGCTTCTCGTCGTCCGTCCAGCGGGAGTTACCGCCGTCGACCACGACATCGCCGTGCGAGAGCAGGGCCGCCAGCTCGTCTATGGTCGCCTGGGTCGGGGCACCCGCCGGCACCATGACCCAGATCGCCCGGGGCGCCTTCAGTTTGCTGACCAGCTCCTGGAGGCTGTGCACATCGGCGAGGTCGGGATTGCGGTCGTATCCGATGACAGTGTGGCCTGCGCGACGGATGCGCTCGCGCATATTGCCGCCCATCTTGCCGAGACCGATGAGACCGAGCTCCATCAGGCATTCCTTAAGCGTTGAGGCGATTTCGTACCCGGATCCGAGCCTACGCCCGGACCCGGCCACTCACCTGTGGGGTCAGCCGCTCAGGCGTACCGGCATGATCAGGTACTTGTACGCCTCGTCCGCCTCCGCGTCGACGGCCGGCCTGCCGCTGAGGAGCGCCGGCTTGGTGGAGGTGGTGAAGGAGAGCTGGGCCACCGGGGAGTCGATCGCGCTCAGACCGTCCAGCAGGAAGGTCGGGTTGAAGGCGATGGAGATGTCGTCGCCTTCGAGCTGCGCGTCGACGCGCTCCACAGCCTGTGCGTCGTCGCTGGAACCGGCCTCCAGGATGAGCACGCCCTGCTCGAAGCTGAGCCGCACCGGGGTGTTCCGCTCGGCGACCAGGGCCACACGCTTGACGGCTTCGACGAACGGAGCGGTCTCGATCACCGCGACCGAGTTGAACTCGGTGGGGAACAGGGTGCGGTACTTCGGCAGATCGCCTTCGAGCAGCCGCGTGGTGGTGCGCCGTCCGGCGCCCTCGAAACCGATCAGCCCCTCACCGGCACCGGCCCCGGCGAGCGCCAGCGTGACCGTGTCGCCGTTGGTGAGCGCCTTGGCGGTGTCCAGCAGCGTCTTGGCGGGCACCAGGGCGACGGCGGAGATGTCGGGCGACTCGGGCTTCCAGAGGAACTCACGGACCGCGAACCGGTAGCGGTCGGTCGAGGCCAGGGTGACCGTGTCGCCCTCGATCTCGATCCGTACGCCCGTGAGCACCGGCAGCGTGTCGTCGCGGCCGGCGGCGATGGCGACCTGGGAGGCGGCGGAGGCGAAGACCTCACCGGGGACGGTGCCGGTGGCCGTCGGCATCTGCGGCAGCGCCGGGTACTCGTCCACGGGGAGCGTGTGGAGCGTGAAGCGGGAGGAGCCGCAGACCACCGTCGCCCGTACACCGTCGGTGGAGATCTCCACGGGGCGGTTGGGGAGGGCGCGGCAGATGTCGGCGAGGAGCCGGCCGGAGACCAGGACCGTGCCGTCCTCCTCGACCTCGGCGTCCACCGAGACCCGTGCCGAGACCTCGTAGTCGAAGCTGGAGAAGCTGAGCGCGCCGTCCTCGGCCCTCAGCAGAAGGCCCGCAAGTACGGGCGCCGGCGGACGGGCCGGGAGGCTGCGGGCCACCCAGGCCACCGCCTCCGCGAGTACATCGCGCTCCACCCGGATCTTCACCGGAACCGCCTCCTGCTGTTGCTGGCTCGCCCTGCTGGCCTTCGTCGTCGGCTGTGATGCCGGGGACCAGTCTGACGTACGGCACCGACAGTCGGTGCGGTCGCGGGTCAAGTCGGCGCCAGGGGCGGAGGAGGCTCCGGGGCCGAGTTGTGCACAGGCCCTGCTTCGAAACGGATTCCGAGCTAACTCTAAGTGGGAGTAGTAGTAGGGCCTGTGGAAACCGTGGATAACGTCGTTTGCGCAGGTCAGGCCTGATTTTTTATCCACCGGCCCTGTGGGCCGCGCCGTGGACAACTCGGCGATTCTGTGGACAGCCAGAAGTTGTGCACATCCCATGCACAGGACACAGGTAGTTCTCCCCAGTCCTGTCCCCAGCTTTACCCAGGTTCCCCACAGCCCAATCCGCCTTCCTGGTGTGACGCCTTTCACTCGATCCAGCGACGCCGGGCGTTTCGTTGCCGAACAGTGGACAGGGGTGTGGACAGGTTGTGGGCAACGCGGGCCTGCCTGTGGGTTGCCGGTGGACAACTTCGGGCCCGTCCTGTGGAAGATTTTTCTGTCCACAGTCTGTGGAGCGGCGTCACGCACAATTCCACAGGGGGCTGACCTGGCCCAATGGTTCCCGGGCGGCCGAGCCTGTGGACAGGATCTGGACAACTTCGCAGTCCCCAGGCTGTGGACGGAAAATTTCTCCCCAATCTGTGGAGAACACCCGTGACCTGCGCTGTATTCGAACGGAGCTGAGGCGACCCTCAGGCGGCGCCGACGCGCGACGGCCCCGCCGGCGTGCCTCCGGCGGGGCCGCTGAGCCGCTCGGAGTACGGCAAAGGGCGCCCGGGGAGATGTCCCCGGGCGCCCTCGACAGCCGTCGGCGCGCCGCTCTGCTGTGTCCGCCCTTCGCCGGCCGCGTCGGCCCCTCGTCGGCCGCGTCGGCTCAGCGTGTCGGCCGTGCGGCCGTGTCAGCCGTTCTTGATGCGGTTCGTCAGCTCGGTGACCTGGTTGTAGATCGAGCGCCGCTCGGCCATCAGCGCGCGGATCTTCCGGTCCGCGTGCATCACGGTCGTATGGTCGCGGCCGCCGAACTGCGCACCGATCTTCGGCAGCGAGAGATCGGTCAGCTCGCGGCAGAGGTACATCGCGATCTGGCGCGCCGTCACCAGCACCCTGCTCCGCGAGGAGCCGCAGAGGTCCTCCACCGTCAGACCGAAGTAGTCCGCGGTCGCGGCCATGATGGCGGCGGCGGTGATCTCCGGGGCCAGGTCCTCCCCGCCCGGGATCAGATCCTTGAGCACGATCTCGGTGAGCCCGAGGTCCACCGGCTGCCGGTTCAGCGAGGCGAACGCCGTGACCCGGATCAGCGCGCCCTCCAGCTCGCGGATGTTGCGGGAGATACGGGAGGCGATGAACTCCAGCACCTCGGGGGGCGCGTTGAGCTGTTCCTGCACCGCCTTCTTACGGAGGATCGCGATACGCGTCTCCAGCTCGGGCGGCTGGACATCGGTGGTCAGCCCCCACTCGAAGCGGTTGCGCAGCCGGTCCTCGAGAGTGATGAGCTGCTTGGGCGGCCGGTCCGAGGACAGCACGATTTGCTTGTTGGCGTTGTGCAGCGTGTTGAAGGTGTGGAAGAACTCCTCCTGCGTCGACTCCTTGCTCGCCAGGAACTGGATGTCGTCGACCAGCAGGATGTCGACATCGCGGTACCGCTTGCGGAAGGTGTCGCCCTTGCCGTCACGGATCGAGTTGATGAACTCGTTCGTGAACTCCTCGGAGCTGACGTATCTGACGCGCGTGCCCGGATAGAGGCTGCGGGCGTAGTGCCCGATGGCGTGCAGCAGATGGGTCTTGCCGAGCCCGGACTCCCCGTAGATGAAGAGCGGGTTGTACGCCTTCGCGGGCGCCTCGGCGACGGCGACGGCCGCCGCGTGCGCGAAGCGGTTGGAGGCGCCGATCACAAAGGTGTCGAAGAGGTACTTGGGGTTGAGCCGGGGGTGCGGCTCGCCGGGCCCCGGCGCCGGGGCGGGCTGGGCGCCGAGCGGTCCCGCCACCCCGCTGTGCGGACCGCCGGGCGCGCCGCCGTGCCGCGGGCCCGGGGGCTCCTGGAGGTCGTGCCGGTCGGGGCGCTGCTCGTACGGCGAGGAGTCGAGCCCCTGCGGCTGCCGGTAGTCGTGCTGCTGCTGCGGGCGGACGGTGGCGTACGGGTCGTGCTCCTGGTAGCCGCCGAGCCGGGGCTGCTGCCAGGAGAGGTCCTCCTGGGTACGCGGCCAGGCGCCGACGTCGGGGCGCTGCTGCTGGTACTCCGGGTAGGCCGGGCGTACGGAAGGCATGCCGTCGTCCGACGGCCGGGGTCCGTAACCGTCGTACGTGTCGCTCTGCCGCTGCTCGTCGTGGGACGGCCCCTGGTAGCGGTGCTGCTGCGGTACGGCGGGGGCCGGCGGCGCGGGATCCGCCGCGGAGTCGTCGACGGTGATGGCGATCCGGATGGGCCGGCCGCACTCATGGCTCAGTGTTTCGCTGATGAGGGGGGCGAGCCGGCCCTCCAGGACGCGCTTTCCCCATTCATTGGGGACGGCCAGCAGCGCGGTGTCGGCCACGAGCGCGAGCGGCTGGCAGCGTTCGATCCACTGTTTGTCCTTGGGCTCGATGCCTTGCTGGCCCTCCCTGAGGAGCTGCTCCAGCACTCGTGGCCACACTGCGGCAAGATCGGCAGGTACGTCAGCCACAGGGCACGCTCTCTCGCAGGTCCCACGAATATGTGGTTCTCGGGACGGGGTGGGAAGACCGGCAGGAAAGGAAGCCGGAGTCCCGCCACGGTAGTCAGGGCACCCATGTGGTTCAAGTTGTTGTCCACAGCCTGTGCACAATGGGGCCGGGCACAGTGCTGGTTTGACCGGATGGCGTAGCCGCGCGTACCGTGACCAGGTCGAGTTGTCGATGGCTGCTGCCGCCTGCCTCCGATGGGCAAAGATCACGATCTGTGGTTGTGAAGCGGTGCACTCGGGCGTGAACGCGAGCTACTCGTGGGCGCACGGTGACAGCCAGGCGATGTCCCGCCATCACACAATCATTTCTGGAGCCCCCGAGTGAGCAAGCGCACCTTCCAGCCGAACAACCGTCGTCGCGCCAAGACCCACGGCTTCCGGCTGCGGATGCGTACCCGCGCCGGCCGCGCGATTCTCGCGTCCCGCCGTGGCAAGGGTCGCGCCCGTCTGTCCGCCTGATCGTCACCAGGTCATGACGTGCTGCCTACCGAGAATCGGCTGAGGCGGCGCGAGGAGTTCGCGGCCGCGGTACGCCGAGGACGCCGGGCCGGACGCCCGCTTCTTGTCGTCCATCTACGCAGCGGTGCCATGGACCCGCACGCGCCTGGGGAGAGCGCCTCCCCGACGCGTGCGGGTTTCGTCGTAAGCAAGGCCGTGGGCGGCGCCGTCGTCCGTAACAAGGTGAAGCGCCGACTCCGTCATCTCATACGCGAACGACTGCCCGAGCTGCCCCCCGGTAGCCTGGTTGTCGTACGGGCGCTGCCCGGAGCGGGTGACGCCGATCATGCACAACTGGCCCAAGACCTGGACGCCGCTCTCCGGCGGCTGCTGGGAGGGGGCGCGCGATGAAATACCCGCTGCTGGCTCTGATCAAGCTGTACCAGTGGACGATCAGCCCCCTGCTCGGGCCCGTCTGCCGGTACTACCCGTCGTGTTCGCACTACGGGTACACGGCCATCGACCGGCATGGCGCGGTGAAAGGAACGGCGCTGACCGCCTGGCGCATTCTGCGGTGCAATCCGTGGTCGCCGGGCGGTGTGGACCATGTCCCACCCCGCAAACGCCCACGGTGGCACGAACTGCTGCGCAATGCGTGGCGCGGCAGTAAGGACGGGCACTCCGCCGCTGGCGTGCCTTCTGGGGGATCGGCCCCCGACACTTCCAGTCCAGCCGCAGAGACCTCGCCCAACGCTCAAGGAGCCTGATTAGTGGACACGATTGCCAGTCTCTTCAGTTTTATCACCACACCTGTTTCCTGGGTCATCGTCCAGTTCCACGCGCTGTACGGGACGATCTTCGGCCCCGACACAGGCTGGGCCTGGGGACTGTCCATCGTGTCCCTGGTGGTGCTGATCCGGATCTGTCTGATTCCGCTCTTTGTGAAGCAGATCAAGTCGACCCGGAATATGCAGGTGCTCCAGCCCAAGATGAAGGCGATCCAGGAGCGCTACAAAAACGACAAACAGCGCCAGTCCGAAGAGATGATGAAGCTGTACAAGGAGACGGGTACCAACCCGCTCTCCTCATGTCTTCCCATTCTGGCGCAGTCCCCCTTCTTCTTCGCGCTCTACCACGTGCTCTCCAGCATTGCGAGCGGCAAGACGATCGGTGTGATCAACCAGTCGCTGCTGGACAGCGCACGCCAGGCGCATATCTTCGGTGCCCCGCTGGCCGCCAAGTTCACGGACAGCAGCGACAAGGTCGCGTCCCTGAGCGCCTCGCTGACCGATGTACGGGTCGTCACCGCGATCATGATCGTTCTGATGTCGGCGTCGCAGTTCTACACCCAGCGCCAGCTCATGACCAAGAACGTCGACCTGACGGTCAAGACGCCGTACATGCAGCAGCAGAAGATGCTCATGTACATCTTCCCGCTGATCTTCGCCGTCACCGGCATCAACTTCCCCGTCGGTGTGCTCGTCTACTGGCTGACCACCAACGTGTGGACCATGGGCCAGCAGATGTATGTGATCAACCAGAACCCGACGCCGGGCAGCAAGGCGCAGGACCACTACCTGGAGCGTCTGCTGAAGAGCATCACGGCCCATGGTGAGGTCCGGTCCCGTCGTAAACGCAATGTCGTCAAGGCGATCGTGGCCAAGGGGCCCGACCGCAATGACAACGAGCGCAAGTTCGTGACGGGCCTGGCGAAGTCGGGCCTGGCCGCGCAGGCCGACGGCACGGTGATCAAGAGCGAGACCACCTCCGCCGAGGCCGAGTCCGGCGCCGCCGCACGCAGGCAGCAGCCGAAGCGCCAGACCAAGGCGCAGCGGCAGGCCGCCGCTGCCGCCCACCCGGGTACGGACAAGCCGGCCGAGGCCAAGGACTCCGAGACCGCCGACCTGGCGAAGACCTCGCTGCAGAAGAAGGACGAGCCGCAGGACACCAAGTCCAAGCCGGCGGCCAAGCCCGCCGCCGGTTCCGCACGCCAAGCCAAGCCGGGGCAGCGTAAGGGCCAGCAGCGGCCCAAGCACCCGTCCAAGAAGTAAGAAGGAGTCCATCCGTGACGGAAGGCACCATCTCCGCCGCCGAGGGGGGCGACACCCTGACCCGCCTGGAGCAGGAAGGGGAGATCGCGGCCGACTACCTCGAAGGTCTGCTCGATATCGCCGATCTTGACGGCGATATCGACATGGACGTCGAGGCCGACCGAGCCGCGGTCTCGATCATCAGTGACTCCGGTGCCCGGGATCTGCAGAAGCTGGTGGGGCGTGATGGCGAGGTCCTGGAGGCGCTCCAGGAGCTGACCAGGCTCGCGGTGCACCGGGAGACCGGGGACCGCAGTCGGCTGATGCTGGACATCGCCGGGTTCCGGGCCAAGAAGCGCACCGAGCTGGCCGAGCTGGGGGCCAAGGCCGCGGACGAGGTGAAGAGCACCGGCGAGCCGGTCAAGCTGAATCCCATGACACCCTTTGAGCGGAAGGTCGTGCATGACGCGGTCGCCGCCGCGGGACTGCGCAGCGAATCCGAGGGTGAAGAGCCCCAGCGCTTTGTCGTGGTGCTCCCGGCCTGACCGGTCCATCGCTTTCCGGCCCCGTCTGTTCCGCAGGCGGGGCCGATCTTTGTCAGCCTGTGAGTCAGCCACCGGGCGGTGGCTCGGTATGGAAGGACGGTTCCCGTGACGGAGGCAGCAGAGCTTCCCCCCGCACCGGACGAGGCACGCGCCGTCTTCGGTGAGTTCTTTCCGGAGGCTGTCCGCTACGCGGAGCTGCTGGCGGACGCGGGGGTCAGGCGCGGGCTGATCGGTCCGCGTGAGGTGCCGCGGCTGTGGGAGCGGCATCTGCTGAACTGCGCGGTGCTCTCGGAGGTTGTGCCCGAGGGCGTGATGGTCTGCGATGTCGGCTCGGGCGCGGGCCTTCCGGGGATTCCGCTGGCGCTGGTACGGCCGGATCTGAAGATCACGCTGCTGGAGCCACTGCTGCGCCGGACAAACTTCCTCCAGGAAGTGGTCGAGCTGCTGGGGCTGGACCATGTCACGGTGGTACGAGGCCGGGCCGAGGAGGTCCTTGGCACGCTCCAGTCGGTCCATGTGGTGACCGCCCGTGCGGTGGCTCCGCTGGACCGCCTGGCGGGCTGGGGAGTGCCGCTGCTCCGTCCTTACGGTGAGATGCTGGCGCTCAAGGGCGACACGGCCGAGGAGGAGATCAAGGGGGCCCGGGCGGCACTGAGCAAGCTCGGTGTGGTGAAGACCTCAGTGCTCCAGGTCGGCGAAGGAATTGTCGATCCACTGGCCACCGTGGTGCGGGTCGAGGCAGGGGAGAGTCCCGGCGGGGTCCGGTTCGCGGCCAAGAGAGCCAAGGCCGCCCGGGCTGGGCGTGCGAGGCGCCGCCGCTGAGCCGCAGGGGCCCTGTTAACTGCGGGCCCGTGCTCCATACAAGCTGCCATGGCCACGCATTGCGGAGTGTCGTGAGGATCTAGCCCTGCGGCCCGTGCATCGTGTTTCACGTGAAACGTCGCTCACTGCTGCAAGGAATCATCAGCCGTGGCCGCGCGGCTTCTACCCCACGCGGCCGAAAGCCCCTCGTAAGGGGCACGGGGTTGTCCACAGAGGCGGATTCATCCACAGAACCACCAGCCTCGCTGGTTCATGACCCCGAAAGCATGGCAGGCTCTGTTCATTGCGAGTCTGAAGTCGAGGAGAGTGAATCCTTGCGGTCCGACGCCAACATCGCGGGACCGATGACCGATCCGGTCCCCGGTCCCCGCACCGAGTCGGCGGGGGAGGATGTTTCACGTGAAACACCGCCCCCGATGGACGACACCCCCATTGGCCGTGCTGCCCAACTGGCGGTGGAGGCATTGGGCCGAGCCGGAGAAGGTCTGCCCCGCCCTGAGCAGACGCGTGTCATTGTCGTTGCCAACCAGAAGGGCGGCGTAGGGAAGACGACCACCACGGTCAACCTTGCTGCCTCGCTTGCGCTCCATGGCGCGCGCGTGCTGGTGATCGACCTCGATCCGCAGGGCAACGCCTCCACGGCGCTCGGTATCGACCATCACGCCGAAGTTCCCTCGATTTATGACGTCCTGGTGGAGAGCAAGCCCCTCTCTGAGGTGGTCCAGCCCGTCCCGGATGTCGAAGGCCTCTTCTGTGCCCCGGCCACCATCGATCTCGCCGGTGCGGAGATCGAGCTGGTGTCGCTGGTGGCACGGGAGAGCCGACTGCAGCGGGCGATCGAAGCGTACGAGCAGCCTTTGGATTACATCCTTATCGACTGCCCGCCGTCGCTCGGCCTGCTGACCGTCAATGCGATGGTCGCCGGCGCAGAGGTGCTGATCCCCATCCAGTGCGAGTACTACGCGCTGGAAGGGCTGGGTCAGTTGCTGCGCAATGTCGACCTGGTGCGGGGGCATCTCAACCCCACGCTCCATGTGTCGACGATCCTGCTCACCATGTACGACGGCAGGACACGGCTTGCCTCGCAGGTGGCCGAAGAGGTGCGGAGCCACTTCGGCAAGGAGGTGCTGCGGACGAGCATTCCTCGGTCCGTACGTATCTCGGAGGCACCGAGCTATGGGCAGACGGTGCTGACGTACGATCCGGGATCCAGCGGATCCCTGTCCTATCTCGAAGCTGCCCGCGAGATCGCGCTCAGGGGGGTCGGGGTGCACTATGACGCCCAGCACGCCCATATGGGCGGCCAGAACAGTCAGCAGAGTATGTCGGAGGGGATCCAGTGAGCGAGCGACGTAGAGGGCTGGGGCGTGGGCTCGGTGCGCTGATCCCTGCCGCTCCGCAGGAGCAGCAGGTGCCCTCCCCTGGAGCGGCCCCGGGGGCCCCGGGAGCGGCTCCGGTGCTGACCGCGGAGCGCGGTGTGGCCGCCGCCAAGGTGACCTCGCTGCCACAGGCCGCCGCCGTACCGGAGGCGGAGACAGTCGCACCCGAGACCGAGGTGGCGCCGGAGCCGGCACCACTGGCCGGGGCGCACTTCGCCGAAGTGCCGATCGGCTCCATCACGCCCAACCCCCGCCAGCCGCGTGAGGTGTTCGACGAGGACGCCCTCGCCGAGCTGATCACCTCCATCAAAGAGGTGGGACTGCTCCAGCCCGTTGTCGTACGGCAGGTGGGGCCGGAGCGCTATGAGCTGATCATGGGCGAGCGGCGCTGGCGGGCGTGCCGGGAAGCCGGCCTGGAGCGCATTCCGGCGATCGTCCGTGCGACGGACGACGAGAAGCTTCTGCTCGACGCGCTCCTGGAGAATCTGCACCGCGCCCAGCTCAACCCGCTGGAAGAGGCCGCGGCGTACGACCAGTTGCTCAAGGACTTCAACTGCACCCATGACCAACTGGCCGACCGGATCGGGCGCTCCCGGCCACAGGTCTCCAACACCCTGCGGCTCCTGCGGCTCTCTCCCCCTGTACAGCGCAGGGTCGCCGCCGGGGTGCTCTCGGCGGGACATGCGCGGGCGCTGCTCTCGGTGGACGACTCCGAGGAGCAGGACCGGCTGGCGCATCGCATTGTGGCCGAGGGGCTCTCGGTGCGTGCCGTCGAGGAGATCGTGACCCTGATGGGGTCGCGGCCTCAGAGCACCGCCAAGGCGAAGGGGCCGCGTGCCGGTGCCCGGCTGTCCCCAGCGCTGACCGATCTGGCGTCGCGGCTCTCGGACCGTTTCGAGACCCGGGTGAAGGTCGATCTGGGGCAGAAGAAGGGAAAGATCGTTGTCGAGTTCGCCTCGATGGACGATCTGGAGCGGATTCTCGGCACTCTCGCCCCCGGCGAGGGACGGGTCCTGGACAAGGGACTTACGGGGGACAGCGGAGAGGACGACGACGAGAGCTGATGTTCTCGCGTCGGCGGGCGGGCTGTGTTCCATGCTTACCGGAACACAGCCCGCCCTTTGCTGTCCCTCGGTGTGCCACGTAGCTCTGGGTGGATACGATGCGTTCTGGTATGGCGCATCCACCTTGATCACCTCAGAGGAGAAGGAAGTGGGGAACAGCCTTCATGGGGCGTCGGCTCGTACCGCTCACGCTGGACAACCTTGCGGATCTCCCCAAGCGCTGTCGTGCGTGTGTCTTCTGGGAGCTTGATCCGGTCAGCGGGGAGGCCGCGGTAAAGACCGGCAGAGCCGAGGAGGAGAAGGAAGCCTGGATCTCGGCCGCTCTACTGGAGTGGGGATCCTGCGGCCGCGTCGTCTATGTCGACGATCTGCCGGTGGGCTTTGTGCTCTACGCACCGCCGGCGTATGTACCGCGCTCCCTGGCCTTCCCGACGAGCCCGGTCTCCCCGGACGCGGTCCAGTTGATGACCGCCTGGATCAAGCCGGGCTATCGGGGGCAGGGGCTGGGGCGGGTGATGGTGCAGACCGTGGCCAAGGATCTGCTGCGGCGGGAGTTCAAGGCCATTGAGGCTTTCGGCGACGCGCGTTGGAGAGAGCCGGCCTGTGTGCTGCCTGCGGATCATCTGCTGGCGGTGGGCTTCAAGACCGTACGTCCTCATCCCCGGCACCCGAGGCTGAGGCTGGAGCTGCGCACCACGCTCTCCTGGAAGGAAGATGTGGAGCTGGCGCTGGACCGGCTGCTGGGTGCGGTGAAGAAGGAACCCGCTCTCCGCCCCCTCTGAGGGAGTGGAGATTGAGCGATACGGAAACGGGCCCGTTCCCCCAGTCGGGGGAACGGGCCCGTTTCACGTGAAACATTGGCGCCGATAGTCGTCGCCTTACTCGCCGATAAAGCTCTCCAGGTCACGCACCAGCGCGGCCTTGGGCTTGGCACCGACGATCGTCTTGGCGACCTCGCCGTTCTGGTAGACGTTCAGCGTCGGGATGGACATGACGCCGTACTTGGCTGCCGTGGCCGGGTTCTCGTCGATGTTGAGCTTGACGATCTCGATCTTGTCGCCGTGCTCGGCCGCGATGGCTTCGAGCGACGGGGCGATCTGGCGGCACGGTCCGCACCAGGCGGCCCAGAAGTCCACCAGTACGGGCTTGTCGCTCTTGAGGACATCCTGCTCGAACGACTCGTCGGTCACATGCTTCAGGTCGCCGGCCACGGCGGCCTCCTTCGGTTTATGGGGTGTGGGTCGGTAAGCGGATCAGACGGTGAGGGTCTTCTCCGCCTCGGCGTTCTCCCGGTCGCTGAGGGCCGAGAGGAAGCGCTCGGCGTCGAGAGCCGCGGAGCATCCGGTGCCCGCGGCGGTGATCGCCTGGCGGTAGGTGTGGTCGACGACATCGCCGGCCGCGAAGACACCGGAGAGGTTCGTCCGGGTCGACGGCGCGTCGACGGTGAGGTAGCCCTCGCTGTCCAGATCGAGCTGGCCCTTGAACAGCTCGGTCCGCGGGTCGTGGCCCACCGCGATAAAGAGACCGGTCACCGGGAGAGCCGAGGTCTCGCCGGTCTTGGTGTTGCGCAGGGTCAGACCGGAGAGCTTCTGATCACCCTGGATCTCCGCGACCTCGCTGTCCCAGGCGAACTTGATCTTGGGGTCGGCGAAGGCGCGGTCCTGCATGGCCTTGGAGGCACGCAGCGTGTCCCGGCGGTGGACGATCGTGACGGACTTGGCGAACCGCGACAGGAAGGTGGCCTCCTCCATCGCGGTGTCACCGCCGCCGATCACGGCGATGTCCTGGTCCTTGAAGAAGAAGCCGTCACAGGTGGCACACCAGGAGACACCGCGACCGGAGAGCTTGTCCTCGTTGGGCAGGCCCAGCTTGCGGTGCTGGGAGCCGGTCGTGACGATCACGGCCTTGGCGCGGTGCACCGTACCCGCCGTGTCGGTGACCGTCTTGATGTCACCGGAGAGGTCGACGGAGATGACATCGTCGGGGACCAGCTCTGCGCCGAAGCGCTCCGCCTGTGCCCGCATGTTGTCCATCAGGTCCGGACCCATGATGCCGTCGCGGAACCCAGGGAAGTTCTCCACATCGGTGGTGTTCATCAGGGCACCACCAGCGGTGACGGCGCCCTCGAAGACCAGCGGCTTCAGCGATGCGCGCGCGGTGTACAGCGCGGCCGTATAGCCGGCGGGCCCGGAGCCGATAATGATCACATTACGGACGTCGCTCACGGGTTTCTTCCTCGTCTCTGCAGACTGCCTACTGGGGCCGGATCATCGACTGTCACCCCATCCAACGGATCCTAAGGGTCCCGCATTCCCGAGGGACCCGGCGGCGCGGAAGGTGTCGTCAGCGGCGCGGGTAGGAGTGCATCAGCAGGACTTTCCCCTTGTCCGGGGACTGGCTGTCGACACAGGTCGCATCGACCACATAGGCCTGGACCCGGCTGCTGTCCACGGGGTGCGACAGCACCACTAGAAAGGCCCGGCTGCCCTCGTACATGCCCTGCTGGGAGGCGAGAACGGGCTCGGTGCGGCCGATGCCCTCCTCGATACAGGGCGGTACCTGGGAGAGGGGCCGGATCAGCGGGGTATTGGAGCCGCTCCGGTCCCGCGGCTCGGCGTCGAGCTCGCCGTCCTGCTGGGTCCCGGGCTCTTTGGCCGTGGTGCCGGAAGCCAGCAGTGCGTCGACACTGCTCTGGAGCCGTGCCTCCGAGAATTCTTCGACGCCGCCTGTCGTGGAGTTGACGGTCGCGTCGGCCGGGCTCTCCGAGCCGCCGCTGCCCGCGTTGAGCGACTGGAGCAGCAGAACGCTGACCCCTACGGCTGCTGTGCCGAAGACGGCCCCCAGAACGGCGGTACGGCGGCGACGGCGTGCCTGAGGGGTGCTGCGGCCGGGGCCGGTGGCCGCCCTGGGCCGGCCGGCGGGGCGGTCGGTCGTCCGGGGGGTGTCCGGCCCTGACGATTCCGGTGAGAGCGGTACGGGGGAGACGTCCGGCCCGGAGGACACCATGGAGGCAGGCGTTGTTTCACGTGAAACATGCGCGGTCTCGTCGGGCGCTGTCGCGTCGAGGAGCGCCTCCGCGGCCAGAGCGGCATCGATACGTTCGGCCACATCGGTCGGCATCCGCTGCGGTCCCGGCAGAGTGCCGAGCAGTCCCCTGATCTCTTCGAGCGAGTCACGGACATCCGCGCAGAGCGCACAGCCGTCGAGATGGGCCCTTATTTCAGTGGCGCGGGGCGGCGGGAGCAGGCCTTCTGTCAGATCGGAGATCTCCGAGACATCCGGGTGCTGAGCCATGTCGGTCGTCGATGTCATGCGCGCCCACCTCCGCCCTTCACTCCAGCAGGATCACTTGGTCCTGAATCCCTAGGTCCTGATGCCGGTGGGACGGATACCCCTGGCGTCCGGTTCCTTCCCCTGCCGAGACCGCTGTTATCCCCGCCGTCCCCACGTAGGTGGGTGAGCATGGGGAGCAGTCTGGCCCGGCCGCGCGCACAGCGGCTCTTCACTGTTCCGGTGGGTACGCCCAGGACGGCGGCGGCCTCGGCGACGGGGTAGCCCTGCATATCGACAAGCACCAGGGCTGCCCGCTGATCGACGGGAAGCTTGGCCAGGGCGGCCAGCAGTTCGCGATGGAGGTCCTGGCGCTCGGCAGGGGCCTCCGCCGACTCGTGCGGCTCCAGGAGCTGCTCCAGCCGTTCCGTGTCGTCCACAGGGGAGGTCTTGCGGGAGGCCGCCTTGCGGGCCCGGTCAAGACAGGCGTTGACGGTGATCCGGTGCAGCCAGGTGGTCACCGCGGACTGGCCACGGAAGGTATGGGCGGCACGGAATGCGGAGACGAGCGCGTCCTGCACCGCGTCCGCCGCCTCCTCACGGTCGCCGAGCGTCCGCAGGGCGACGGCCCAGAGCCGGTCGCGGTGGCGCCGTACCAGCTCACCGAAGGCATGAGGGTGCCCCGAGACATGAGCGCTCAGCAGATCCTGGTCACTGGTGTCGCCGAGTGCGACGTCGTCCAACGGTGAGCCCCCTCCCCTGGTCCGGTCAGCCGGTGATCTTGATCTCCGAGATACCGCCCCGGAAGAGTTCGGAGGATCCGTCCTCGGGCAGTTCGGTGATGTGGATCAATACGTACCGGGTTCGCACGGGCTTGTCGAGCGTGGTCTTGAGGCTCTTACCCACTGATCGCAGCTTGGTGAGGCGCTGCGGGAAATCCGAGAGATCCGTGGGATCGGACGCGTCCGGACCGGCGGCGAGTACTTCCGCCGTGTGCCCGGCGCGGTACATGGCGATGTCAAAGCCGGAAACGTCCTTCACACTGCCGAGATCAACGACTATTCCGCTGCCCTGCCGGCGGTTCGGGAGATTGCCGAAGTTGGCGTAGCCGTGGTACTGGAGTGTGATCCAGGAGGTGTCGCGCTTGCCGTCGACCGCGTTCGGCGCGAGTTCGGGCTTTATCCCCTTCCCGGTGGGCATGAACTCGCTCGCGTCGGCGATCCTGAGCGGCTTGGCGGGTGGGGTCGCCTTGTTGTCGTCGCCGGTGACCGGCTGGGTGGGCGTGGGGTCGCTCTCGCTGCTCTGGTCCAGCAGCCGGTCGGCGACCTGCCAGCTCCCCAGGCCCAGGGCGGCGATCAGGAGCGCGGCGACGGTCCACTTGAGGGCCTTGCCCGTACGGCTCTGGAGCGGTGGCGGCGGGGGCGCCACCGGCGGGATGGGAACCGTGCCGAGGCCCGACTGCGCCCGCCCGTACGTGCCCTGCTGGTAGGTGGTGCGCTGATATTCGGGCGGAGCCGTGAAGGTGGGCTCGGGGCGCCGGATACGGGGCATCGCGGCGACCGCGGCGGCCAGCTCGTCCGGGGTGGTGCAGGGAGGCTCCTGGCGGGACGCGGTGGCGCCGTCGTTGATCAGGGCCCGCATGGCGAGCTCCGACAGACCGCGGTGCACTCCCGCGCGTACCTGGTCCGGGGCGATCAGCCCCACTCCCCTGGGCAGGCCGGAGAGGCCATAGGCATCGGTCTCGTACGGCCAGCGTTGAGTCAGCGCGGCGTAGAGAAGCGCGCCGATCGCTTCCGTATCGGTGCGCTGCGGCCGGTCGGCGCGGATTCCGCGCAGCGCGGCGTTCACGGCGAGACCGCGGATCCGGTACTGGCCGGTGGAGGTGCGCAGCACGGCCCCGGGGGTCAGCCGCAGATGGGCGAGTCCTTCCCGGTGGGCCGCCGCCATGGCCTGGGAGACCTGGCTCACGAGCTGATACGCGTCATGGGCCTCCAGCGGGCCCGACGCGAGCAGCGCGGTGAGTTCCACGGCGTCCGGCAGCCATTCGTGGACGACATAGACGAGGTCGTTCTCCTCGACGGCGTCCAGTACCTGTACGAAGCGCGGGTCGCCGAGGAGGGCGGCGGAACGGGCCGCCGCCAGGACGGAGCGGGCCCGTGGATGGTCGGCGGGCAGGAGATGGACACCGACGGCGCGGCGCAGTTTCTCGTCCACGGCACGCCAGCTACTGAAACCGTCCAGACGGGTGACGCACTCTTCCAGCCGGTAGCGTCTTGCGAGTTTGTGGCCGCTGTGCAGTTCGGGCGTCACGATGGGCGGCACGGTGCCCTGCCGTTCGCCGCCCGTGCCCGGTGCGGACGCGTCCGCCGTGTTCTGGGCTTTCGCCAACCCGTCGGCCGTGGCCTTGTCCGCCTTGGCGGCCAGCGGTTCATCACCGCTGTTGTCAGCCACGTCGACGGCAGCCGTGCTACGTTCCGCCACCGTCGCTCCTGCCTCCCCATCCGTTGCGCGCTATCCAACAGCCAAGCCAATTGTGCCCACAGTCGGACGCTATGCACGACACGCGGAAGCCGACGATGGTTGCGCTCGGCCGGGCCCGCCTATCGGCCGAGACGTCCGCGCACCATACCGACCATGGAGTTCAGCTCCTCGATCCGCATCTTCTTCGCCGCGACGAAGAACAGGCCGAGCAGGGCGATACCGCCGCCGACCAGTGCCACGAGAGAGGCGAGGGCGCCGCCACCGAGGCCCTGGAGGACCAGATACGCGATGCCGCCGGCCACCAGGGCTCCAGGGACGGACGCCAGACAGAGCCTGGCGTAGGTCCGCATGACGCGGCCGCCGTCCAGGTCCCCGCCCAGCCGCTTCCGCAGTCGGCGCCAGGCGATACCGACACCGACCGCGTAGGCCAGACCGTACGAGGCGGCCATGCCGACCACGGCCCAGCGGGCAGGCAGGACCACGTAGCAGCCCGCCGATGCCGCGGCGTTGACCACGGCGACGATGACGGTGTTGTAAAACGGCGTCCGGGTGTCCTCGTACGCGTAGAAGCCGCGGAGCACCACGTACTGCACGGAGTACGGGATCAGCCCGAGCGCGAACGCCATCAGGATGAAGCCCATCGACCGCGCCGATTCCAGACCGCTGGACGAGAACATCAGGATCGACATCGGGACGCCGAGCGAGAGGAACGCGAAGGCGACCGGGACGATGGCGACCGCCGAGTTGCGCAGCCCCTGGGAGATGTCGTCGCGTACCGCGCCCGGGTCGCCGTCGTGGGCTGCCCGGGAGATCCGGGGCAGCAGCGCGGCCATGACCGAGACGGTGATGATGGCCTGCGGCATGCCCCAGATGAGCTGGGCGTTGCTGTAGGCCAGGATGCCGGTGCCGTCCTTGCCGGAGGCCTCACCGGCGGCGGTGGCGAGCTGGGTGACGACCAGTACACCGGCCTGGTTGGCGAGGACGAACAGTACGGTCCACTTGGCCAGCTTGACCGTCTTGCCGAGGCCGTGGCCCTTCCAGTCGAACCGCGGGCGGAACCGGAAGCCGGTGTCGCGGAGGTACGGGATCATCGCCAGGGCCTGGACGGCGAGGCCGAGCAGGGTGCCGATGCCCAGCAGCCGCACACCGTCCGCCGGGATCGTCCGTACGGTCATGTCCGAGTCGGCGGCCGTGCCGTACACCCAGATGAACAGGCCGAACGTGCAGATCATCACGATGTTGTTGAGGACCGGGGTCCACATCATCGCGCCGAACTTGCCGCGCGCGTTGAGGATCTGACCCATCACCACATGCACGCCCATGAAGAAGATCGTGGGCAGGCAGTAGCGGGCGAAGGTGACGGCGACGTTGTTGGCGGCGGGATCGCCGGCGATGGTGTCCGACATCAGGCGGACCAGCAGCGGCGCCCCGAACACGGCCAGTGCCACGATCGCGCCGAGCGCCACCATGACGAGGGTCAGCAGCCGGTTGGCGTACGCGATGCCGCCGTCCTCGTCGTTCTTCATCGCCCGCACGAGCTGCGGTACGAAGACGGAGTTGAGCCCGCCGCCGACGGTGAGGATGTAGATCATGGTCGGCAGGGTGTAGGCGACGGTGAAGGAGTCACCGAGCAGCGCGGCGCCCAGAGCGGCGGTGATCACCAGGCTCCGTACGAAGCCGGTGAGCCGGGACACCAGGGTGCCGGCGGCCATCACCGCGCTCGACTTGAGCAGACCCGCGGCCTTGCTCTGCTTCTTCGGGGCGGGCGGCGCGGGGGCCGCCTTGGGCTCCGGGTCGGTGAGCATCTGTCCTGTGCCCTGCTGGTCGCGGTAGAGGTGAGCGAACGCGTCCTGCTGCGGGGGCTCGTCGCCGGCCGAGGAGACGAGATCGTCGACGCCCGTGTACTGGGTGGTCCTCGGGTCGTCACCGTAGGGGAGGCGGCGCGACGGTCCCGAGGGCTCGGGCGGCGGGGTCTGGGCCCAGATACGGGGGTCGGGGGCGTACTGCTGCGCGGGCGGCTGCTCGTACAGCCGCTGCGGATCCGGGTAGGCGCCCGGCGGAGGCGGCGGGTGCGAGGCGCGGTCGTACAGTGCCTCGGTCACCGGGTCCTGCGCGGAGAGGTCCTGGGACCAGTAGGGGTCCCGGTTGTAGGCCTCCTGCACATAGGGATCCTGTGCGGGCGACTGGGCATAGGGATCTTGGGCAGGCGGCGCGGAGGGCGGAACCTGGCCCGCCGGATCGCCGCCCGCGCTCTGTCCGCGGTCACCGTCGTACGGCGCGTTCATGGTTACCCCACCTCATCGTCCCCGGCCGACCGGCCACGACATCGCTCAACGGTCCACTTTCTCACCCGGGCCCGACGCGTCCGCGCTTTCCGGTGCGGTGTCCGGTGTCGGGTCACTCGGCTGCTCGGGTTCCGTGTGCTCCTGCCCGGTTTCCGCCCGCTCAGCGGCCGCCTTGCGGGCCACCGCCCGCTTCCGCTGGCTGTACATCTTGACACCGGCCAGCACGAGCAGCAGCACACCGCCGGCGATGACGAGCATCACGGTGGGCGTGATCTCGGAGACCTTCACCTGGAAGGTCATGGAGCTGCCGTACGGCTTGCCGTCCTGCGTGTAGAGCTGTGCGGTCACCTGGACCGGGCCATTGGCGTTGCCCGCGCCGGTGAACTTCACCGACTGGCTGTGCCCGCCGTCGATCTTGATGGGCCGCTCCGCGACGGCCGCGCCGTCGTCGAGCTTGAGACGGCTCGGCTTGTCGGACGTGAGGCGCAGCACCAGGTTCTGGACGCCCTGCACCAGCTTGTTCTGCACGGTCACCGGGATGGTCGCGCTGCGTCCCGACAGGGTCAGGACGGACTTCGGGATGAGCTGCACCTCGGTGGTGAGGCCCAGCAGGTAGGTGTCGACCGTGTCGCGGTACTGCTGGGACGAGCCCTGGTCACCGCGCCACGACGTCGACATCGCCCGGCCGATCGCGTTGCCGAAGGGCGCGGCCACCCGGTCCGGCGAGCTGAGGATGGCCTTGAAGTTGTCGAGCCGGTTCTGGGTCTTCTTGATGTCGAGGAACGCCTGGGTGGGCAGCTCCCGGTCGCGCAGCTTCTTCGGGTACCGCGAGGCGCTCGGGATCTTGGTGCTGGCCTCGGTGTCGGGTGTGGCCGCCGCCGCGGTGAGCAGATCGGACGGCTCGGTCCAGCGCTCCGCGTCCAGACCGCGCAGCGCGCGCGCCATCGACTGCGCCTGCGCCGCGGTCGGCATCCGCTGCGGGGCGACGACGATGCTGCGCTGGTTGTCGGGCTCCTGAAGCGTCAGGGCCAGTGACTGCGCCAGGAACTTCTGTACGGCGAGGGTGGAGCTGCCCGCGGCCGTCATATCGCCCTGGAAGGCGGTGGAGAGCCGGGTGTCGGCGACCACGGCCGTCGTACCGCCGCCGATCGGCCGTGCGGCGCTGGGGGTGTACGAGAGGTTGTCCTGGAGGCTGTCGCTGCGGGTGATGACGTTGTGGGCGCCCGCCGAGGTCGCGACATCGACGATCGAGGGGTCGATCGCGCCGTCCACGGGCCAGGCGAAGTCGACGGACGGTTTCACGTGGAGCACGGTCTCCACCGTCTTCCCCGCCACGTCCGTGGCGGGCTGAAGGTGGCTGAGCGCGCCGGAGACGTCCTTGCCGCGGTGGGCCAGCGCCGCCAGATCCGGGTCGGCGAACGGCAGGGCGACGACCTTGCGGCCCTGTACGGCCTTCTCCAGGGCGTTGAGCCACTTGACGGCGACGGCCTGGTTGGTGCCCGCGACGGTGGTGTTCCCGCTCCTGACGCGGTAGCTACGGGTCATCGCGTCGGCGGTCGCGAGCAGATCGGGGTCGATGACCCAGGTGACGGGAAGCTGGTTGCCCAGCGAGACCATCTGCTCCAGCCGCCCGCCGGGGGCCAGCTCCTCGGCGAGACCGTCGTTCTCGAAGACCGGTGTCTGCTGATCGTCCGAGCCGGTCTCCGCCGAGAGATGCGTCGACGAGATGAGCGGCCAGAGATAGGTGAGCTCGGTCCGCTTCTCGGTGGCCTCCGGCTGCCAGGGCAGGAAGGTCCGCTGAATGCCCAGCGTCTGCGGGTACGGGGCGGACGAGGTCTGGCCGGTCAGTGAGACGGCGAGCTGGTAGACGCCCTCGTCGTCGAGCCCGAGCTTGTTGACGGGTACGGCGAGCGTGAAGTCCTGGGGGATCCCGGAGGCGAGCTTCGGGAAGGTGACCTTGTACTTGCCGCCGAGCGGAGCCGCGTCGGACGTGGAGCTGCCGGAGCGTGCCGCGGCGTCATCGATGGCGGTCCTGCCGTACAGCCGAGGGCCCACCCGCAGATCCACCTGGGCGTCGGTGACGGTCTTCTTGCCCTTGTTGGTCACCGTGCCGGAGATGGTGAGGGTGTCGCCCTGCACCGGAGCTCCGGGGGCCAGCGTGTCCAGCGCCACGGCGACGGTACGGGAGCCGGTGGGGGCCGCCGTGGGGGTCGCCGCAGTGGCCGAGGGCGTTGCGTGGGCCATAGGCGCCGCCGCAGTGCCGGCCAGGAGGCCCGCCAGGAGCGGCGCTCCCGCGATCAGGCAGGCTCTGCGCCGTAGCCTCCGGCGGGCAGGAGAGTGACCCATCCCCTGGAAGTCTGCCGCCTCCGCCACGCGCTCGCCCGTCCCTCGTCATCGTTTGCTGCCGTCGGTGGTCTGTCTGTTCCTGCGTCCACGCATGGTAACGATGTGCGCTGTGGCGAAGTGCTGGGGACTGCTCCACATGATCGGAAGAATCTCATGCGCCGCCGGAAACCCGTGCATCGGAGGCCGGGGGGCCCGAAACCGGGGCGCCGGCACCAGCTGCGGCACGTACCCTTTTCTGTTGTGCCGAATGCCAATGAAGTCAGTCCCAGCGCACTGAGCCAGGTGCAGCGCCGCGCGGTCAGTGAACTGCTGCGGGTGTCCCCCGTCGCCGATGAACTGGCGCGCCGGTTCCAGGATGCCGGATTCGGCCTCGCTCTGGTCGGCGGCTCGGTCCGGGACGCCCTGCTGGGCCGGCTCGGCAATGACCTGGACTTCACCACCGATGCCCGCCCCGAGGACGTTCTGAAGATCGTCAGGCCCTGGGCGGACGCGGTCTGGGAGGTCGGGATCGCCTTCGGCACGGTCGGGGTCCAGAAGGACGCCCGTGCCGGGGACACCGTTCAGCGCTTCCAGATCGAGGTGACGACGTACCGCTCGGAAGCGTACGACCGGACATCGCGCAAACCCGAGGTGTCGTACGGGGACTCCATCGAGGAGGACCTGGTACGCCGGGACTTCACGGTGAACGCGATGGCCGTCGCGCTGCCGCAGAAGGAGTTCATCGATCCTCATGGCGGGCTGGAGGACCTCTCCGCCCGGGTGCTGCGCACGCCCAGCACTCCCGAGGAGTCCTTCTCCGACGATCCGCTGCGGATGCTCCGGGCCGCGCGGTTCGCCGCGCAGCTCGACTTCGAGGTCGCTCCGGAGGTGGTCGCGGCCATGAAGGCCATGTCCGGCCGCATCGAGATCGTCTCTGCCGAGCGGGTGCGGGACGAGCTGAACAAGCTGGTGCTCTCCGCGTACCCGCGCAAGGGGCTGGCGCTGCTCGTCGACACCGGGCTCGCCGACCGGGTACTGCCGGAGCTGCCGGCCCTGCGGCTGGAGAGCGACGAGCACCACCGGCACAAGGATGTGTACGAGCACTCGCTGACGGTGCTGGAGCAGGCCATCGATCTGGAGGAGGACGGGCCGGATCTGGTGCTGCGCCTGGCCGCTCTGTTGCATGACATCGGCAAGCCCAGAACACGGCGCTTCGAGAAGGACGGCCGGGTCTCCTTCCATCACCACGAGATGGTGGGCGCGAAGATGACCAAGAAGCGGCTGACCGCGCTCAAGTACTCCAACGACCTGGTGAAGGACATCTCGCGGCTGGTGGAGCTGCATCTGCGCTTCCACGGCTATGGGACCGGCGAGTGGACCGATTCCGCGGTGCGCCGGTATGTACGAGACGCCGGGCCGCTGCTGAGCAGGCTCCACAAGCTGACCCGCTCGGACTGCACCACCCGTAATAAGCGGAAGGCGGCCGCGCTCTCCAGTGCGTACGACGGGCTGGAGGAGCGCATCGCGCAGCTTCAGGAGCAGGAGGAGCTGGACGCCATCAGGCCCGATCTGGACGGGAACCAGATCATGGAGATCCTGAGCGTGGGCCCCGGGCCGGTGATCGGCAGGGCGTACTCCTTCCTGCTGGAGCTGCGGCTGGAGAACGGGCCGATGGAGCACGATGCGGCTGTCGCCGCTCTCAAGGAGTGGTGGGCCGCCGAGAACTAGTGCCGCGATGACAGAGCGGGCCGGGTCATGTTTCACGTGAAACATGACCCGGCCCGCTCTGCTGTGAGGCGACGTTCCGGAGGCGATGTTTCACGTGAAACATCGCCTCCCGCGCATCAGCGCCACGGTGACGGCGGCATAGAGAACAGCGACTGTCACCACGAGTGGAACCGACCGGCCATCCGGCGGAAGCATCAGCGCGGCGACTGCCGCTGCGCCGACGAAGGAGACATTGAAGAGGACGTCATAGAGCGAGAAGATCCGGCCCCGGAACGCATCGTCCACCGCCGTCTGCACCACGGTGTCCGTGGCGATCTTCGCGCCCTGAGTGATCAGACCGAGAACGAACGCGGCGATCAGTATGGGTACGGGGGCGAACGGCAGTCCCAGGGCAGGTTCAAGGATGGCCGCCGCCCCCGCGCACACCGTCATCCATCCGAACGGACCGAGCCGGCCGGCCGCCCAGGGAGTCAGTACCGCTGCGGCGAAGAATCCCGCCCCGGAGACACCGAGAGCGAGCCCGAGCAGCGCCAGCCCTTCGGACTCCCGGTCGGTCCAGGCGTACCGGGAGAGCATCAGCACCATCACGGTGAGCGCCCCGTAGCAGAAGCGCATCACCGTCATGGCGACCAGTGCGCGGGCCGCCCTCCGCCGTTCCCTCAGATGCCGGAGTCCTCCCACGAGCCCCCGTGCGGTGGAGGCCAGGGCGGCACCGAGCCGTGGCTGGACGAGTGCCTTGTCGGGGCCGAGCAGTTCACGTGCCAGCAGAAGCGAGGCGAGCGCCGCGGTCAGATAGAGGGCGGCGCCCAGCAGCATCACAGCGGCGTCCGAGTCCGAGATCGCCAGCCGTACGCCGAGGGCGAGACCGCCGCCCGCGGTCGCGGCGAGCGTGCCTGCGGTCGGGGAGATCGAGTTCGCGAGGACGAGTCGCTCGTCGTCGACGACATGCGGCAGGGCGGCGGAGAGCCCGGCGAGGACGAACCGGTTGACGGCGGTCACCGACAGCGCCGAGACATAGAAGAGCCAGTCGGGTACGGACACCAGGATCAGCACCGCCGTGGCGCTCGCCAGAACGGCCCGCAGCAGATTGCCGTACAGAAAGACCTGGCGGCGCTGCCACCGGTCGAGCAGCACACCGGCGAACGGGCCGAGCAGCGAGTACGGCAGCAGCAGTACGGCCATGGCGGACGCGATCGCGGCGGGCGAGGTCTGCTTCTCGGGGGAGAAGACGACGTACGCGGCGAGCGCGACCTGGAAGACCCCGTCGGCCGCCTGGGACAGCAGACGGACCGACAGCAGCCGGCGGAAGGGGCCGAGGCGCAGGAGTACGCGCAGATCACGTACGACAGGCATGTGAGCCAGCGTCACACACGCACCGGCGGACCATACGAGAAGGGTCACCGGACGGCTGCCCGGAGACCCTTCTCGTACGGCTCATCTGGAGGAAGCGGGCTCTAGCGCTCGACCTCGCCCTTGATGAACTTCTCGACGTTCTCCCGCGCCTCGTCGTCGAAGTACTGCACGGGCGGGGACTTCATGAAGTACGAGGACGCCGACAGGACAGGGCCGCCGATGCCGCGGTCCTTGGCGATCTTCGCGGCGCGCACCGCGTCGATGATGACACCCGCGGAGTTCGGGGAGTCCCAGACCTCCAGCTTGTACTCCAGGTTCAGCGGGACATCACCGAAGGCGCGGCCCTCCAGACGGACGTACGCCCACTTGCGGTCGTCGAGCCAGGCGACGTAGTCCGACGGGCCGATGTGGACATTGTCCGCGCCCAGATCGCGGTCCGGGATCTGGGAGGTGACGGCCTGCGTCTTGGAGATCTTCTTGGACTCCAGGCGCTCGCGCTCCAGCATGTTCTTGAAGTCCATGTTGCCGCCGACGTTGAGCTGCATCGTACGGTCCAGGACGACGCCCCGGTCCTCGAAGAGCTTCGCCATGACGCGGTGTGTGATGGTGGCGCCGACCTGGGACTTGATGTCGTCGCCGACGATCGGGACCCCGGCCTCGGTGAACTTGTCCGCCCACTCCTTCGTACCGGCGATAAAGACCGGAAGGGCGTTGACGAAGGCGACCTTGGCGTCGATGGCGCACTGCGCGTAGTACTTCGCGGCGGCCTCGGATCCCACGGGCAGATAGCAGACGAGGACGTCCACCTGCCTGTCCTTGAGGGTCTGGACGATGTCCACCGGCGCCTCGGGGGACTCCTCGATCGTCTGGCGGTAGTACTTGCCCAGACCGTCGAGGGTGTGGCCGCGCTGGACGGTGACGCCCGTGGCCGGCACATCGCAGATCTTGATGGTGTTGTTCTCGCTGGCGCCGATGGCGTTCGCGAGGTCGAGACCGACCTTCTTCGCGTCGACGTCGAAGGCGGCCACGAACTCGATGTCCCGCACGTGGTACTCGCCGAACTGGACGTGCATCAGACCCGGTACCTTGCCCGCCGGGTCGGCGTCCTTGTAGTACTCGACGCCTTGCACCAGCGAGGCGGCGCAGTTCCCCACGCCGACGATGGCTACGCGAACCGAACCCATTCCGGTTGCTCCCTGTGTGATCAGTGTGCGTGATGAGACCCTGCGGAGATGCAGGACCTCACTTGGTGGTGTCCGCGGACGGATCCGGTCCGGCACGTCCCGGGGGCGTACCCCCGGGAGCGTCCCGGCGCCGGGGCAGGCCATCCGCTTCCCCCGATGTGTCTCCCTGCTCGGCGGGCACCCCGGGACCGGACCGTCGCTGGTCCCGTCCCGCCCGCTCGCTCTCGATGAGCTCGTTCAGCCAGCGCACTTCGCGCTCCACGGACTCCATTCCGTGGCGCTGCAGCTCAAGCGTGTAGTCGTCGAGGCGCTCGCGCGTACGGGCCAGAGAGGCGCGCATCTTCTCCAGACGCTCCTCCAGCCGGCTGCGCCGGCCCTCCAGCACCCGCATCCGCACCTCGCGCTCCGTCTGCCCGAAGAAGGCGAACCGGGCAGCGAAGTGCTCGTCCTCCCAGGCGTCGGGACCGGTGTGCGACAGGAGCTCCTCGAAGTGCTCCTTACCTTCCGCCGTCAGCCGGTAGACGATCTTGGCCCGCCGCCCTGCGAGCGAGGCGGCGAGCGCGTCCTCCAGAGCGCTCCCGGGCTCCTCGATCAACCAGCCGTTGGCGACCAGCGTCTTGAGGCAGGGGTAGAGCGTTCCGTAGCTGAAGGCCCGGAAGATCCCCAGCGAGGTGTTGAGCCGTTTCCGCAGCTCATAACCGTGCATGGGGGACTCGCGGAGCAGACCGAGGACAGCGAACTCGAGGATGCCCGAGCGTCGGCTCACCCTGCGCCTCCTCCACTGTCCGGGAACCTTATTTCGTTCTGATGTATCGACTCGATACATCCCGACGATAGAACGGGGATGCTGAAGGGACAAGCGGGGCCATCGTGAACGGCATCACATTGACAATTCTCAGGAAGCAACTTGCCTGATTTGAGATGAACTTCAGTACTCGGAAGGTTTTGGCCGTGCGTAGTCTGTGCGGCATGGAGACCACCGGGAACCGAGTGACGCGACTGAGCGTCAAGACTGTCGGGTTACCGGCTGTCTGCCGGATGAGCCCCATGCCGGGATGGTCCGTATTCATTTCGGGGGGACCGGAACTCAACTGCCGCTTCCAGGCGTCCGCGCCTGCCCGAGGAGTAGTCGTTCGATGAGTGAGCACCGTCGCAAACAGCCGCAGCCGCAAGGTGGCGGACGTGCCGCGGCCAGGCGCGCGGCCCAGCAGCCCTCAGGCCGCCGCGCTGCCCCTTCCCACGGGACCGCTTCGGTCTCGCACTCTGATGCCTACGACGAGGAGGCCCCTTACGGAGGGCGCGCCGCTGCCAGGCGCGCCGCCCAGCGGGGCGGCCGTCGGCGCGGAGGGGGCGGCCCCGAAGGACCCGGACCCGGACCCGGCCGCGGCCGGAGCGCGGGCCCCGGCAAGAAGCGGCTGATCGACTATCCGCGGTACGGCAAGTACGGCTGGCGGCGCTGGGTGCCGTCGTGGAGACAGACCACCGCTCTGTCGATCGGCTTCCTCGGCTCGATCCTCGCCGCGGGCACGATCGCGTACGCCGTGGTCTCGGTGCCCAAGGACAGCCAGGCGTCGCAGGCCGAGAACAATGTCTACTACTGGGACGACGGCACCCAGATGGTCGCCACCGGTGGTGAGGTCAACCGGCAGATCGTCGGGATCGAGAGCATCCCGAAGGCGATGCAGTACGCGGTGATCTCCGCGGAGAACAAGTCCTTCTACGAGGACCCCGGCGTCGACTTCATGGGCATCGGCCGGGCGCTGTTCAACATGGCCAAGGGCGGTGACACGCAGGGTGGCTCGACCATCACCCAGCAGTACGTCAAGAACGCCCGCCTCGGTGACCAGAGCCAGACCCTCAGCCGTAAGTTCAAGGAGATGTTCATCTCCATGAAGGTCGGCACGGACATGGAGAAGCCCGCCATTCTGGCGGGCTATCTCAACACCTCGTACTACGGTCGAGGCGCCTATGGCATCCAGGCGGCGGCCCGTACGTACTACGGCAAGGACGCCTCGAAGCTGAACCCGAGCGAGTGCGCCTTCCTGGCCGCGCTCCTCAAGGGCGCGACGCTGTACGACCCCGCCGGAGCCACCGAGATCAACTCGATTGCCACCCCCGCGGCCAATACCAAGCGGGCCACGGACCGCTGGGCCTGGATTCTCGACGAGATGGTCAAGGACAACCGCCTCGACGCCGCCGAGCGCGCCAAGTACACCGAGTTCCCGATGCCGGATCCGCCGAAGAAGAACGCGCAGCTCGGCGGGCAGATCGGCTATCTGGTCGACCTCGCCAAGGCGTACTTCGTGAACAACAACGACCAGGGCATCACGGCCGACATGCTCACCACCGGCGGCTATGAGATCCACACGACCTTCAACAAGAAGAAGGTCGAGCAGCTCAGGAAAGCGGTCGAGACGGTCTACGACGCCAATATCGATCCCAAGAAGCGCCCGGATACCGATACGCACGTCCAGTTCGGCGGCGCCTCCGTCGAGCCCGCGACCGGGAAGATCGTCGCCATCTACGGCGGCGCGGACGCCACCAAGCACTTCACCAACAACGCCGACCAGACGGGTGCGCAGGTCGGATCGACCTTCAAGCCGTTCGTGCTGGCCGCGGCGATGGACAAGGGCGTGCGCGACCCCAACGGGCCGTCGGACCAGAGCACGGGCGAGCGTACCCAGGTCTCGCCGGACAAGACGAAGTACAACGGCGACAACAAGCTGAAGATCAAGAACTACGACGGGTCGATCTGGACCAACGAAGAGGACAAGGAGTGGCTCCAGCGGAACGACGGCGACGAGTCGTACGGCGACATCGATCTGCGCGAAGCGATGCGTGAATCCGCCAACTCCCCCTTCGTCCAGCTCGGCATGGACGTGGGCATCCCGGTGGTGCGGGACTACGCGATCCGGGCCGGCCTGCTGGACAGTTCCCTGAGCAAGTCCGACGTGCCGTCGTTCTCGATCGGTATCTCCGACCCCAGTGCCATCCGGATGGCGGGCTCGTACGCGACGTTCGCGTCCAGCGGCAAGCAGCGCGACCCGTACTCGGTCACCGAGGTGATGAAGAACGGCAAGTCCGTCTTCAAGCACGAGACGAAGACGGAAAGGGCGTTCCCGGCCGCGGTCGCGGACAATGTCACGGACGTCCTGAAGACCGTGGTGGAGAAGGGCACCGGTACGAACGCCCAGCTCGAAGGGCGTGAGGTGGCGGGCAAGACCGGTACCACCGACGGCAACAAGTCGGCCTGGTTCGTGGGCTACACCCCGCAGCTCTCGACCGCCATCGACATGTACCGGCTGGACGACGACGCGAACAACAAGGACCGCAAGTTCCTTGAGATGTTCGGCACCGGTGACCAGGAGGAGATCCACGGTGCGTCGTTCCCGTCCGAGATCTGGCGCGACTACATGACGGAGGCGCTGAAGGGCCAGCCGGTCGAGAAGTTCCCCAAGCCCGAGCCCATCGGCCAGGCCTGGTGGGGCGGCGGCGCCGAGAGCCCGACCCCGACGCCGAGCGAGACGCCCTCCGAGACTCCTTCGGAGACCCCGTCCGAGACTCCTTCGGAGACCCCGTCCAAGGAGGAGCCGCCCACGCCGAGCGACAGTTGCACGGAGCTCTTCGGCTGCGGCGACAACGGTGGGGGCAACCAGGGTGGCGGTAACAACGGAGGCGGCAACCAGGGCGGTAACAACGGAGGCGGTAGTGGTGGCGGAGTCACCGACTCCCCGTCGGCGACCGGCACCGATCAAAGCGGCGGCCAGAACGGCGGCTCCGACGGCGGCTTCTTCGGGGGCACCGGAGGGTAGGACCGTCCGCCCCGTCAAACGCTGATTGACGGCAGACACGAGGGCCGTCGCACCGGTCACGTACAGACCTCTGTACGTACGGTGCGGCGGCCCTCGCCGCGTTCATGGGCGCGTACGGCAGGATGGGCGCCATGCCGAGCGCAGAAGAGACAACCGTGCACCAGGACCCGCCGGTCGTGGCCCCCACCCGGCGGGACGAGATCGCCGCGGCCGGCAGCGAGCTGATCGGCGGCCCGATCGGGCGCTGGGCCTGGCTCGGCAGCAGCCGGCTCACGCCCGTACGCGTGGTCGCGCTGGTCGCGATCGGCATGTTCGCGCTGGGCATGGTGCAGAAGATGCCCTGTTACGACTGGGCGTGGTTCCGGGGCGCCAGCTCCCAGTACACCCACGCCTGCTATTCGGACATTCCGCACCTTTTCCTGGGGCGCGGCTTCGCCGACAACCTCGTGCCGTACTTCGACCGGCTGAACGGCGACATGCAGTACCTGGAGTACCCCGTACTCACCGGCCTCTTCATGGAGGTCGCCTCCTGGCTCACCCCGGGCGGCTCCATCCAGTACCGCGAGCAGATGTACTGGATGGTCAACGCGGGGATGCTGATGATCTGCGCCGTGGTCATCGCGGTCTGTGTCGCGCGTACCCACCGGCGCCGCCCCTGGGACGCCCTGCTGGTCGCCCTCGCGCCCGCCTTCGCGCTGACCGCCACCATCAACTGGGATCTGCTGGCGGTGGCGCTGACCGCCGCGGCGATGCTGATGTGGTCGCGCGGCCGGAACCTGGCCTTCGGCATCCTCATCGGGCTCGCGACCGCCGCCAAGCTCTATCCCGTACTGCTGCTGGGACCGCTGTTCGTGCTGTGCTGGCGGGCCGGGAGGTTCCGGGAGTTCGGGACGGCCCTCCTGGGTACGGCGGGCGCGTGGCTGGTGGTGAATCTGCCGGTGATGGTGCTCGCGCCCGAGGGGTGGAAGAAGTTCTACACCTTCAGCCAGGAGCGGCAGGTCGACTTCGGCTCGTTCTGGCTGATCATCACCCAGCGCACGGGCAAGTCCCTGGAGGTCGGCACAGTCAACACCTATGCGACGGTGCTGATGGTGCTGGCGTGCGCGGGGATCGGCGCGCTGGCCCTGATGGCTCCGCGCAGGCCGCGGTTCGCGCAGCTCGCCTTCCTGGTCGTGGCCGCGTTCATCCTGACCAACAAGGTCTACTCGCCGCAGTACGTCCTGTGGCTGGTCCCGCTGGCGGCGCTGGCCCGGCCGCGCTGGCGCGATTTCCTGATCTGGCAGGCCTGCGAGGTCATGTACTTCCTGGGCATCTGGATGTACCTCGCGTACACGACCAGCGGCGACGCCCACAAGGGCCTGCCCACGGAGGGCTACCAGCTCGCGATCGCCGTGCACCTGGCCGGGACGCTGTATCTGTGCGCGATGGTCGTACGGGACGCCCTGCTGCCCGAGCGGGACGGCGTACGGACGGACGGTACGGACGACCCCTCGGGCGGGGTGCTGGACGGCGCGGAGGACAGGTTCGTACTCGGACAGTCGTACCGCCTGCCGGAGTACCAGGTCCAGGCGGCGGAGGCGCCACGCGTCGAGTGGGGAACGCGCCCGCCCGAGGCCGGCTGAGCGGTTTGCCGGGGCCTCGGGGGTTCCGGGGCCTCCGAGGCTGCTCTCAGGCGCTCAGAGCGCTTTTTGAGGGCGCTCCGAGGCGTGAGCGGACGGTTTGGAGGAGCCCGGCGGGGGCCGCCGCGGCGGCCCGAGCGGTCTTTGAGCGCCCTCCAAGCAGTCTCTGAGCGGTCTGGGCGGTCCCAGCAGTCTCAGCGGTCGACCAGGCGGTCGAACTGCGTCGTCGTGTGGCGCAGATGGGCCACCAGTTCATCGCCGACCTTGGGCTCGCCGGCGTCCGACGGTACGAACAGGATCGACACCTGCATGTGCGGCGGCTCCGCGAACCAGCGCTGCTTGCCGTCCCAGACGAACGGCGACAGATTGCGGTTGACCGTGGCCAGCCCGGCCCGGGCGACGCCCTTGGCGCGCGGCATCACGCCGTGCAGGGCCTTGGGAGCCTCCAGACCGACGCCATGGGACGTACCGCCCGCGACGACCACCAGCCAGCCGTCGGAGGCCACCTTCTGCTGGCGGTAGCCGAACCGGTCCCCCTTGACGACCCTGGTGACATCCAGGACGGAGCCGCGGTACTCGGTGGCCTCGTGGTCGCCGAGCCAGAGCCGCGTGCCGATACGGGCGCGGAAACGGGTCTGCGGGAACTGCTGCTGCAACCGCGCCAGCTCGCTGGAGCGGAGATGGCTGACGAACATGGTGTGCAGCGGGAGCCGCGCCGCCCGCAGCCGGTCCATCCAGCCGATGACCTCCTCGACCGCGTCGGAACCGTCCGTACGGTCGAGCGGGAGGTGCAGGGCGAAGCCCTCCAGCCGTACGTCCTCGATGGCCGCGTGCAACTGGCCCAGCTCCTCCTCCTTGACGCCATGGCGCTTCATGGAGGACATGCACTCGATGACGACACGGGCGCCCACCAGCGCGAACACCCCGTCGACGGACGAGACGGAGCGGATGACCCGGTCGGGCAGCGGCACCGGCTCCTCGCCGCGCCTGAACGGGGTCAGTACGAGCAGGTCACCGCTGAACCAGTCCTTGATCCGGGCCGCCTCGTAGATCGTGCCGACCGCGAGCGTGTCGGAGCCGAAACGGGTCGTCTCGTCGGCGAGACGCTCATGCCCGAAGCCGTAGCCATTGCCCTTGCAGACCGGGACGAGCCCGGGGAACTGCTCGATGACCGACTTCTGGTGCGCCCGCCAGCGCGCGGTGTCGACGTAGAGGGAGAGCGCCATGCCGGTCCGGAACCTTTCTCTTGGCTGCGGTATGAAGAATGAAGAATATGGGGGATATAGGGGACTCTGGGTGCCTCGCGGACGTGTCCGGGGCCCATCATCGCGGTTAACGGCATGCCGTGCTGCCGGTCAACGGCGCGACATGTAGATGTCGAGCGCCTTGTGGAGCAGTTTGTTGAGCGGGAAGTCCCACTCGCCCACGTACTCCACGGCCTCGCCGCCCGTGCCCACCTTGAACTGGATCAGACCGAAGAGATGGTCGGTCTCGTCGAGCGAGTCGGAGATGCCGCGCAGGTCGTAGACGGTGGCACCCATGGCGTAGGCGTCGCGCAGCATCCGCCACTGCATCGCGTTCGAGGGCCTGACCTCGCGCTTGTGGTTGGCGGACGCGCCGTACGAGTACCAGACATGGCCGCCGACGATCAGCATCGTCGCCGCCGCGACGTTCTCGCCCTCGTGACGGGCGAAGTAGAGGCGCATACGGTTGGGGTCCTCGGCGTTCAGGACGGACCACATGCGCTGGAAGTACGAGAGCGGGCGCGGGCGGAAGTGGTCGCGCACCGCGGTGACCTCGTACAGGCGCTGCCACTCGGCGAGATCGTCGTAGCCGCCCTGGACGACATCGACGCCGGCCTTCTCGGCCTTCTTGATGTTGCGGCGCCAGAGCTGGTTGAAGCCCTTGAGGACATCGTCCAGCGAGCGGTTGGCGAGGGGCACCTGGAAGACATAGCGCGGCTGTACGTCACCGAAGCCGGCGCCGCCGTCCTCGCCCTGCTGCCAGCCCATCTTGCGCAGCCGGTCGGACACTTCGAAGGCGCGCGGCTCGATGTGCGTGGCCTCGACATCGCGCAGCCGCTTGACGTCCGGGTCCTGGATACCGGACTTGATGGCGTTCGCGTCCCAGCGGCGGATGACGACCGGCGGCCCCATCTTCACGGAGAAGGCGCCCTGCTGCTTGAGGTGCGCCAGCATCGGCTGGAGCCACTCGTCGAGGTTGGGGGCGTACCAGTTGATCACCGGGCCCTCGGGCAGATACGCCAAGTACCGCTTGATCTTGGGGAGCTGACGGTAGAGGACCAGGCCGGCCCCGACGAGCTGGTCGTTCTTGTCGAACCAGCCCAGATTCTCGGAGCGCCACTCCGTCTTGACGTCAGCCCATGCCGGGACCTGGCAGTGACTCGCCGCGGGCAGGCTCTGGATGTACGCCAGATGCTGCTCTCGGCTGATGGTCCTCAGGGTAAGGCTCATGCGGGGCGCTCCTCGGCAGGTGTGTCCCCATGGATACAGGGGCTCCGGCTCTCGCGCCGAAGCCTACTGCGCCGATGGAGCACCCCGTCTGGCCCTGTGGACAGTGGACCTCAGCCGATCACTCCGCCGAAGAGTCCGCCGTGCGCCATTCCGAGGAAGAAGCCGACCGCCGAGGCGCCCAGACCGATGATGGTCAGAAAGCGTTCACGTGTGGTCACGGAGACAAACTGCCCGTACGCGCCTGTGAGGATCCCGATCAGTCCGGCCCATGAGCTGAGCAGATGCAGGTTGTAGAAGAAGGCGGAGAAGAAGGCGAGCAGTCCCAGCGTCAGCGTCACGCCCATCAGGATGTCCTGGCGGGGATGACGCTTGCCGTCCGTGGAGAAGAGAGAGGTGGCGGAGTTCGGTCGCATTGCCTGTGCCATGTGGCACCTCCTGGCCATAGCCGGAAGGCGGCGCATCGTAGCGTCGCACACACCCGATGTGTACAGATTGCGTCCGCCGGCGGCCGGATTTCAAGCGGAAGGCGGGGTGCGGGTAGTCTGTACGTTCTGCACCGGTGTCTGCCCTGGCGTGTACCCCTCGTACCGCCGAGCTTGTCAGAGGCGGCCGATACCGTTGCGAACGCATCACGACCCTCCTGCCACGGAACGACCGTGGCCGCTGAGTCCAAAGGAGGTGGGTTCCACATGCGTCACTACGAAGTGATGGTCATCCTCGACCCCGATCTCGAGGAGCGCGCTGTCTCCCCGCTGATCGAGAACTTCCTCTCCGTCGTCCGTGAGGGCAATGGAAAGGTCGAGAAGGTCGACACCTGGGGCCGTCGCCGTCTCTCCTACGAGATCAAGAAGAAGCCCGAGGGCATCTACTCGGTCATCGACCTCCAGGCCGAGCCGGCCGTCGTCAAGGAGCTCGACCGGCAGATGAATCTGAACGAGTCGGTCCTCCGGACCAAGGTCCTCCGTCCCGAGACCCACTGAGCATCCGGCTCAGCGGTCATCGGGGCCGAATGGCTCCGAGTAGTTCTTCGAGTAGCACAGCAGCCAGAAGCAATCCCCGCCGAGAGGTTCACCCATGGCAGGCGAGACCGTCATCACGGTCGTCGGCAATCTCGTCGACGACCCCGAGCTGCGCTTCACCCCGTCCGGTGCGGCGGTCGCGAAATTCCGCGTCGCGTCCACTCCTCGTACCTTCGACCGGCAGACCAATGAGTGGAAGGACGGCGAGAGCCTGTTCCTGACCTGCTCGGTCTGGCGCCAGGCGGCGGAGAACGTCGCCGAGTCGCTCCAGCGAGGCATGCGCGTCGTCGTGCAGGGCCGGCTGAAGCAGCGGTCGTACGAGGACCGCGAGGGCGTCAAGCGCACGGTCTACGAGCTGGATGTCGAGGAAGTCGGCCCCAGCCTCAAGAACGCCACGGCCAAGGTCACCAAGACCACCGGCCGCGGTGGCCAGGGTGGCTACGGCGGCGGCCAGGGCGGCGGCAACTGGGGCGGCGGCCCCGGTGGCGGCGGTCAGCAGGGCGGCGGCGGTGCTCCCGCCGACGACCCGTGGGCGACCAGTGCGCCGGCCGGCGGCCAGCAGTCGCAGGGCGGCGGGGGCAATGGAGGCGGCTGGGGCGGAAGCTCCGGCGGTGGCTACTCGGACGAGCCCCCCTTCTAGGGCGGGCCCGTACCCCCACTTCTTGATCACACAGGAGAAACACCATGGCGAAGCCGCCTGTGCGCAAGCCTAAGAAGAAGGTCTGCGCGTTCTGCAAGGACAAGACCCAGTACGTGGACTACAAGGACACGAACATGCTGCGGAAGTTCATTTCCGACCGCGGCAAGATCCGTGCCCGCCGCGTCACCGGCAACTGCACGCAGCACCAGCGTGATGTCGCCACGGCCGTCAAGAACAGCCGTGAGATGGCGCTGCTGCCCTACACGTCCACCGCGCGATAAGGGAAGGGTGACCGACTGATGAAGATCATCCTCACCCACGAGGTCTCCGGCCTCGGTGCCGCCGGCGACGTCGTCGACGTCAAGGACGGCTACGCTCGCAACTACCTGGTCCCGCGCGGTTTCGCGATCCGCTGGACCAAGGGCGGCGAGAAGGACGTGGCGCAGATCCGCCGCGCCCGCAAGATCCACGAGATCGCGACCATCGAGCAGGCCAACGAGATCAAGACCCGCCTTGAAGCCGTCAAGGTGCGTCTGGCCGTTCGCTCCGGCGACGCCGGCCGTCTCTTTGGCTCCGTCACCCCGGCCGACCTCGCTTCGGCGATCAAGTCCGCGGGTGGTCCGGAGGTCGACAAGCGCCGTATCGAGCTGGGCGCGCCGATCAAGACCCTGGGCTCGCACCAGGTGTCCGTACGTCTGCACCCCGAGGTTGCCGCGAAGCTCGGCATCGAGGTTATCGCCGCGTAAGCGCTGCGCTCGGCAGAGCATGGAGAGGGCCGCATCCCGCGAGGGGTGCGGCCCTCTTGCTGTGGTCCCGCTGCCGTAGTCCGGCGATGTTTCACGTGAAACACGTCAGCCGCGTGTCTGATGGTCGAACGGATGCACGTCGATGTCGGTCGGCATGGACTGCGTTACATCGTTCGGCCGATAGCGGTCGCTGGGGGTCATCAGCCGCGATGTCATGACAGTGCGACCCGCGAATCGAACCTCCATCAGACCCGCGTTGCGACACGGAGCGGCACCGCCACAGGTGAGACAAGAGGGGACAAAATGCTGCACAAGCGACGGAATTGAACGGAGTGGGCGATGGCGCGTCCCTGGCTGACCGTAGTGGCACAGGTGGTGCCCATTCCGCTCGGGTTACTGCTCAGCGGTGCTCTGGTCTGGGGTGCCACCAATGCCGACTGGAGTGGGACCAGCAGCAGCAACGGCAACAGGTGGACCGCCAGCTCGCTGGGTCTCGCCAACGACAGCAGGGTGCCCATGTTCCGCGTCGACGCCATGCACCCCGGCGATACGGGATCCAACTGCATCAGGATCAAGTCGAACGCCGACTTTCCCACCGCGCTCAAGCTGTACAGCGAAGCAGAGGACTGGCCCAGCAACTTCCAGTCCTTCATCAACCTCAAAATCGACGTGGGCAGCGGCGGCAGCTCCGGAAACTGCAAGGGCTTCACTCCGCACAGGTCTGCGTTCGACGGCACCCTGGACACCCTCGTTGCCTTGAACACCGACTTCCGTACCGGCCTGGGTCCCTGGACCCTGCCCGGTAAGCCTCCCAACTCGCTGACCTTCCGCTTCGCGTGGCAGTTCAGCCCCAGCGCACCCGACACCGCGCAGACCGAGGACACCAACGAGGTGACCTTCACGTGGGAAGCGCGGGATCACGAGTGACTCTCCCGAGTGACCTGGCCATCGGCGTGCTCCGCCGGCCCACGGCAGAGGGCGGCGCCCCGCACCCGATGCGCGTGGTCGCCTCGGTCGTCTCACGTACCGTGCTCGGCTCGATGGCCGGACTGCTGGTGTGGGCGCAATTGCCCGTGGCGGTGCTGGGCTGGACAGCGGGCGTGGTGCAGTCCGGCTCCATGCGTCCCGCTCTTGCGCCGGGCGATGTCGTTCTCTATCAGCCACCACCGCGCGACCGCACACCGGAGGTGGGCCACATCGTGCTGACCGAGGACCCCACCCGACCGAACCGTCTGCTCACCCATCGGGTCTACCACGTACTTCCCAACAAGTCCCTGATCACCAAAGGCGACGCCAACTCCGCACCGGACTCGACTCCCGTACGGCCCGCGGCACTCCAAGGCGTAGCGCGGTTGCGCGTGCCCTGGATCGGGCTGCCGGTTCAGCTCTGGCGCGCCAGGCAGCCCGTGCCCGTGGCGGTCGTGCTGCTCGGACTCGCCACTCTGCTCACGTTTGCCGTTCTGCCCCTGCACAGCCGCAGCCCGCAGAAGCAGTGAGACGTTCCGTATCAGCGAGTCGCGCCGGTGACCAGCCAGCGGCCGGAGCGGGTGCGCAGCCAGAGGGTCACCATACGGACCGTCATCATCAGCCCCATCGCCCACCAGAGGGCCGTCAGCCCGCCCCCGAGGACGGGGACGAGCAGTGCGACGGGTGCGAAGACCGCCAGGGTCACGAGCATGGCTCCGGCGAGGTACGGGCCGTCCCCGGCGCCCATCAGGACGCCGTCCAGTATGAAGACGATGCCGGCGACCGGCTGGGAGACGGCCACCACCAGCAGGGCGGGCAGCAGGGTGTCCCGTACCTCCTGATCGCCGGTGAAGAGCGGAATGAACAGCGGACGCGCCAGCACGACGAGGGCGCCGAGCAGCACCCCGGACACGATCCCCCACTGCACCATGCGACGGCAGGCGGCCCGGGCGCTCTCGGTGTCTCCGGCCCCGAGATAGCGGCCGATGATCGCCTGCCCTGCTATGGCTATCGCGTCGAGCGCGAAGGCCATCAGGCTCCACAGGGACAGGATGATCTGGTGGGCGGCCACATCCGCGTCGCCCAGGCGTGCGGCGACCGCCGTGGCGATCATCAGGACCGCGCGCAGGGAGAGCGTACGGACGAGCAGCGGGACACCGGCATGCGCGCCGGCCCGTATCCCGGCGGGGTCGGGGCGCAGCGACGCGCCATGCCGGCGCGCTCCCCGCACCACGACGACCAGATAGACGGCGGCCATGGCCCACTGGGCGATGACCGTGCCCCAGGCGGAGCCCGCGATACCGAGACCGGCGCCGTAGACCAGACCGGCGTTGAGTGCGGCGTTGGCGCCGAAGCCGCCGATGGCGACATAGAGCGGGGTACGGGTGTCCTGGAGCCCGCGCAGTACGCCGGTCGCGGCGAGTACGACCAGCATGGCGGGGATGCCCAGGCTGGAGATCCGCAGATAGGTGATGGCGTAAGGGGCCGCGGTGTCGGACGCTCCGAAGAGTCCGATGAGCGCGGGCGCGGTGGGGAGGGTGACGGCGACAACGGCGGCGCCGAGGAGGAGCGCGAGCCAGATGCCGTCCATGCCCTGGCGGATGGCGCCCGGGAGATCGCCCGCGCCGACGCGGCGCGCGACGGCCGCGGTGGTGGCGTAGGCGAGGAAGACGAAGATGCTCACCGCGGAGGTGAGCAGGGCTGCCGCGATGCTCAGTCCGGCGAGTTGGGGGGTGCCGAGATGGCCCACGATCGCGCTGTCCACCATGACGAAGAGCGGCTCGGCGACCAGGGCGCCGAAGGCGGGAACGGCGAGTGCGACGATCTCGCGGTCGTGCCGTCGCCGGAGGGTTCTGGGTGCCGCGGGCGCCTCTGTCATGGGCTCAATCTAATCTTCCACAGGTAAGCGACGCAATGGGCTTTGAGTCCTTACGTGGCGCATGAGTGAGGGCTCCGTCGCACGCTGTTTTCAGTGATCTTGGCCCAGTCGGGAAAGTTTTTCTCCCCCACAGCCGGTGGATGGAAAAAGGCCAGCTCATGGTGGGTGCGGCGGGGGCGCTCCGACTTTGTCCACAGTGCTGTCCCCCGCTCCGTGCACAGGTTCGCCGGGGTTCTCCACAGCATCTGGTCCGTCGTCCACATGGCCTGTGGATAACCAGATTGGCTGACGGTGCCCGCGGGCCTAACGTGGACCGGCGTCCGACGCGCCGGAACCGGGTTCAGGCCCTCTCGTTTTGTCAGTGTCGTGCCGTAGAAAGAGTGGCACGGCGAGGTCCGCAGGGCGGACGGGAGGAGGTGGCCGGTGAGCATTCCCGAGCCATTGGACGATCCCTGGACCGACGCCGGTCCCAGCGACCGACTGCCTGTCTCGCGGCAGCGCCGCGGCGAGGGCCGGGGTCGCGAGGAGCAGCACGAGCGTGGCCGGGACACCGGGGTCTGGGACGGCGGATCCCCCGGGTCCGCCGGTTTCGAGCGGGTTCCCCCGCAGGACCTGGACGCCGAGCAGTCGGTCCTGGGCGGCATGCTGCTGTCCAAGGACGCCATCGCCGATGTCGTCGAGATCATCAAGGGGCACGACTTCTACCGCCCCGCGCACGAGACCGTCTTCCAGGCGATTCTCGATCTGTACGCGAAGGGGGAGCCGGCCGACCCGATCACGGTGGCGGCGGAGCTGACCAGACGCGGGGAGATCAACCGTATCGGCGGCGCCTCGGTCCTCCACACGCTCGTCCAGATGGTGCCGACCGCGGCCAACGCGTCGTACTACGCGGAGATCGTGCATGAGCGGGCGGTGCTGCGGCGGCTCGTCGAGGCGGGCACGAAGATCACGCAGATGGGATACGCCGCCGACGGCGATGTCGACGAGATCGTCAACTCGGCGCAGGCGGAGATCTATGCCGTCACCGAGCAGCGAACCAGCGAGGACTATCTGCCGCTCGGCGACATCATGGAGGGCGCGCTCGACGAGATCGAGGCGATCGGTTCGCGCAGCGGGGAGATGACCGGGGTGCCGACGGGCTTCACGGACTTCGACTCCCTGACCAACGGTCTGCACCCCGGCCAGATGATCGTCATCGCCGCCCGTCCCGCGATGGGCAAGTCCACGCTCGCCCTGGACTTCGCCCGGGCCGCGTCCATCAAGAACAATCTGCCCAGCGTCATCTTCTCGCTCGAAATGGGCCGGAACGAGATCGCGATGCGTCTGCTGTCCGCGGAGGCGCGGGTGGCGCTGCATCATATGCGCTCCGGCACGATGACGGACGAGGACTGGACCCGGCTGGCGCGCCGGATGCCCGATGTCTCGCAGGCGCCGCTCTACATCGACGATTCGCCGAACCTCTCGATGATGGAGATCCGGGCCAAGTGCCGCCGCCTCAAGCAGCGCAACGACCTCAAGCTGGTGGTCATCGACTACCTCCAGCTCATGCAGTCCGGCGGCTCGAAACGCGCCGAGAGCCGCCAGCAGGAGGTCTCGGACATGTCGCGAAACCTCAAGCTCCTCGCCAAGGAACTGGAACTGCCGGTCATCGCCCTCTCCCAGCTCAACCGAGGCCCCGAGCAGCGTACGGACAAGAAACCGATGGTCTCCGACCTGCGTGAATCGGGCTCCATCGAGCAGGACGCGGACATGGTGATCCTGCTCCATCGCGAGGACGCGTACGAAAAGGAATCCCCCCGCGCCGGCGAAGCCGACCTCATCGTCGCCAAACACCGCAACGGCCCCACGGCAACGATCACCGTGGCCTTCCAGGGCCACTACTCCCGCTTCGTGGACATGGCCCAGACGTGAGCCGCGCGACTGTAGGGTCTCAGATTCCGCTGCATAATCTCAGTGCCGACTGCATATGGGTTGCACTTGTGCAGTCGTCGTGAGACTCGCAGCTCAGAGTATTCACTCTTTCGGGCGATGGGCGGAGGTTCCGCAACGCCCGAGTTTCGGAACTGGCACCTTGGCCTCGCGGGCAGAAGACGTCCGCAGGCTGGGGGCGCTCAGTGGACGGCACGACAGTGAGTGTGAGCTTCCGCCGCCGCAGCGGCGAGGCCATCGAGGACCGCGAATGGGCCACGGCGGCGATTGAGTTATTCGAGTCGGGCGCGCCATGGCGTACTTTCCGTTGGTACAAGGGCCAGAGGCACTACTCAGGCACCTACTGGTCTGCGACGACGAATGACCATGTGATCTACGAGTCGCGCCTGGAACTGACGCGGTTGCTCTTTGCTGACTTCGATCCTCTGGTTCAGAACATCAAGGCCCAGCCGTTCCTGCTGGAGAGTTTGGTGGACGGGAAGGTCCGTAAGCACATCCCGGATTACCTGCTCATCACCAAACAGGGGCCGGTGGTGGACGTCAAGCCACGTCGACGGCTTTCTCATCCCGATGTGGTCTTCACCTTTGAGTGGACCCGAAAGGCGGTGGAGGCCAGAGGCTGGCAGTACGAGATCTGGAGTGAGCCTTCAGAAGCGGAGCTGGAGAATGTCCGCTTTCTGGCAGGTTACCGGAGGAAGTGGCTGTTCAACCCCGAGCTCTTGGATGAACTCCGAGGGAGTGACCTCGATGGAGTCTCATTGGGCGAAGCGGTCCACTTGCTGCCGGACTGGCCAGCACTACATGTGCGGGCCGCGCTCCATCACCTGCTGTGGACCCGTGATCTCGTCACTGACCTGGGCCAGCCCCTGAGTTCACACCTGGTGCTGAGGAGGGCGGTATGAGCGGGGCGGGTACTCGCCTCGGAGTGGGCACACGCTTCCGCTACGACGGCGAGACCGTCGAGGTGGTGGAGATGGCCGCGACCTCAGCAGGCAACGAAGTGGTCTTGAAGGACGGCCGGGGGTCGATTCTGCGTTTGTCCCTCGCGCAGTTCCTGTTCTCTGACCGTGCAGTCATCATCCCTGACAAGGCCGGGCCATCTGCGGATGACGACAAAGAGATCGCTTCCGTAATTTTGGGACAGCTCGACGCCAAGGAGAGAGCGAAGGTTCTGGAACGGGCCGAGCATGTGCGTGAAGTGCTGACTGGCTATCGCTCAGGCAGTTCAGAACTCGCGCGCGACGATGAACCTCGTCCGGACTACGTGCCGGAGCGCCCTTTGGAGGCGCGGTATGCGGCGAAAGCGAACGAGCTTAGCGTCTCGCTTCGGAGCGTAAAGCAGTGGGTCGCGGACTTCCGCAGGGACGGGGAGGCTGGGCTCGCCTCGAAGAGCCGCGCGTCCGGCAAGTCGAAGATCTCGGTCGATGACCGCTGGGCGGAGACAGCACTGGAGGTGATGGTCGAGCACACGGGGGAGTCCAAACCGTCGCGCACGATGGTGATCGACCGCACTCGGGCCCGTGTGATCGCGCGGTTCGGCCCGGACGTGGTGCCGCAGCCGAGTCGAGCGACCGCCTTCCGGCTGCTGACAGAGCTGGAGAACCGGCACCCACTGTTCCGGTTGAGTACGAAGCGGAACCGGGATATCGCTGACCGGCCAGACGGTGTCTACGGGAAGCTGCGGCCGACGCGGCCGGGTGAGTACCTGCTGATGGACTCCACGCGGCTGGATGTGTTCGCGTTCGATCCGCTGACGCTGCGCTGGGTGCAGGCCGAGCTCTCGGTCGGGATGGATTGGTACACACGGTGCATCACCGGGATCCGGCTGACGCCGGTCTCCACGAAGGCGGTCGATGTCAGCGCGGTGCTCTATCAGTCGTTCCGGCCGAGGCTGGCCGGGCGGGACTGGCCCCGGCACGCGGTCTGGCCCGAGCACGGCATCCCCAGGACGGTCATGGTCGACATCGATGCGGCCGAAGGACCCGGCCTTGCGACCCCAGCCGTGGTGCCGGAGACGCTGGTGGTCGACCACGGCAAGGTCTATGTCTCGGAGCATCTGACCAGCGTTTGCCAGCGGATGGGTATCTCGATCCAGCCAGCTCGGTTGCGGACGGGGAGGGACAAGGGCCCGGTCGAGCGGTTCTTTCGAACGGTGCGTGAGGACCTGCTGCAGGCCCTTCCTGGCTACAAGGGCCCCGACATTCATTCGCGCGGCGAGAACCCTGAGAGCGACGCCTTCTTCTACCTGGACGAGCTTGAGGCGATCATCAGGGAGTGGGTCGCGACGGTCTATCACTGTCGGCCGCATTCAAGTTTGGTCGACCCGGGGTTGCCGGGGCTGCGCATGTCGTCGGCGAAGATGTTCGAGCACGGTATGGCTCGGGCCGGCTACATCGAAGTGCCACGAGATCCCTACTTGGCGTTCGAGTTCCTTGAGACGAAGTGGCGGACGATCCAGCACTACGGAGTCGAGATCGATCGTCGCCGCTACAGCGGGCCTGGGCTGCAGGACCTGAGCAAAGTCAGGAGTCCGTACGACGGGCCTGTCGACAACGGGTGGCCGTTCCAGGTGGACCCCGACGACATCACCCGCATCGACTTCCGGGACCCGGACCGGCGCTGGCACACGTTGCGCTGGGAGCATGCTCCGTCAGGTGACATGCCGCTGAGCGAGGACGCCTTGGTCTTCGCAAGGAAGCTGGCTGCCTCGAAATACCAGTACCCCGACGACCGGCTCGCGGTCGCTGACCTGCTGGAACGCTGGAAGCTCGGCCTGGGCACGACGCTGGCTGAGCGGCGCATGGCCTTGCGGCTCTCGCGAGAACAGGCAGCCATCGAACTGCCGGAGACCCAGACGGAGGCAGTGGTCTCGCTTCCGTCCGTCCGCAAAGCCCTCGGGGCAGAGCCAGAGGCGCCGGAACCCGAGCAGCCGCAACTGCTGGAAAGCGGCGATGACGACGAGGCCGACGTGGACGACCTGGCCGGTGAGGACGACTTCTACGCAGACGCACTGGAGGACGTGTGACCGTCGAGACCAGCGCGCTTCGTCCGTCGAACCTGGCCCTGTCCCGGAAGGAGGACTTCAAGGCGTTCGCCGAAGGCCCACGCCGGACCCGGCCTGAACTCCTCACCGGGGCCCAGATGGCCGCGCTCGGCACGCAAGCGAAGGCCGAGTATGACCGGCTGCGGCGCGAATGGCACGCCAACCTGGGGCCGATCAAGACCCCACAACTGTCCGAACTCCACCAGGATTTATGGGACATCATCGACAGCAACCTGCAGGACGGCGACAAAGCCAAAGGCGCCATCGCGGTCGACGCCTTCCCCGGCCTGGGGAAGACCACTTCGGTTCTGGCCTTCGCCCGCGAGTTCCACCACAGAGAGATCGCTGAGCAGAGAGAGTTCACCGCCCAGGGCTATGAGCGGCTCCCTGTCTGCCGAGTCGGACTGACCGGCAACACCGGTATGAAAGACCTCAACCGGGCCATCCTGGAGTTCTTCGGTCACCCGGGACGCCACCGCGGAACCACTGCCCAGCTCGGCCAGCGCGCTTTGGACTGCGTACTGTCCTGCGAGGTCCGCCTGCTTGCTCTGGACGATCTGCACTTTCTTCGGTGGCGCAACAAGAACGGCGTCGAGGTCAGCAACCATCTGAAGTGGATCGCCAACGAGTTCCCGGTGACGCTCCTGATGATCGGCGTGGGACTCGCCGGCAAGGGGCTGTTCAGCGAAGGCGGCAGCAAGGGCGACGCGGTCCTGGCCCAGACCGGGCGCCGCACGACCCGGCTGGGCATGCGTCCGTTCACGATCGAGAAGGAAAAGGGTCGCCAGGAATGGCGGCAGATGCTGCTGGCCCTCGAACAGCGCGTGGTCCTGGCCGACAAGTACCCCGGCATGCTCGCCGACGACCTGTCGGACTACTTGTTCGCCCGCAGTACCGGCCACATCGGCTCCCTGATGACGCTGATCAACCGTGGTTGCCAGCGGGCGGTCCGAAGCGGCGAGGAGGTGCTCAGCCGCGATCTACTGGACGGTGTGGAGAACGACGAGGCCTCGGAGGAAGCCCGCCGGGAACTCGAGGCTGCCCTGGAGAGAGGGAAGCTGACCAGCAAGCCTCGAACTGCCCGCAAGAAGGCTGTGTGACGGCTTCCCCGCGGACGTTCCCGATCCGGCTGGACCCCCTTCCCGGAGAAGCCCTCGACTCCTGGCTGGAGGCCCTGGCGCAGCGCCTGAACACCACGCTGGGTGAGGTGCTCTGGCATCTGGGATTTCCGGTGAGAGGCCGATCGGGCAATCACCGACGTGACATCCCTCCGGACTGGACGATCGCGTTGCGCGAGCATGAGGCGACGGCGATTGCTTACGCGAGTGGGCTGGCATCTTCCTCGATTACGGCCATGACGCTGGCCCACTACGACCAGCGCGCGCTTCGCATCGACCTGGAGCGCCGGCACGTCAACCGCCGAGTGCTCTGGGGCCGCGGCAGCGGCTCCCGGTTCTGCCCCGATTGCCTGCGTGACAGCGATGGCCGATGGCAGTTGGCCTGGCGGCTGGGCTGGTCATACGCCTGCCTCCTCCATGGCCAGCTCCTGGCGGACTGCTGCCCGAACTGCGGACGTGTTCAGCGGCAACGGCCCTGTTCCGGCAGGGTCATCCCACTTCCTGGGGTCTGCGGAAACCCACCAGTCGCCCCGGGCGGACCTCGGTCAGGCGGCTGCGGATTCGATCTGACCCAAGCCCGTACGCTTCAGCTGTCCCAAGGACACCCAGCGCTGAAAGCCCAAGGCAGGCTGCTGGAGATCATCGAGTCCGGGACCGCCGACTTCGGTGCCTATGCAGTCAGCCCTCAGCCGACGCAGAAGGCATTGACGGACATCCGCGCCATCAGCGGCCGGGTGCTGGCAGATCTTCCGATACCCTACCTTGCTGATCTCGTCCCATCCGACCTCATCACCGGTCACCTCACCCCCGATCCCGTCTCCCGGCTCACGGACCGGGCCGGTGAACGGCCTGGCTTCATGGCCCCACCGAGGGCCGTGAGCACCGCCGTCGCTGTGACCATCGCCTTGCACGTTCTCGACCAGCGCGACGTCCCCCGGGCTGGCGAGACGATGAGGGTCCTGCTGGAGGCCATGCGCGAGGAGCTCTGGCAGATCAGCGCCACCAGCATCGACAGCTGGGGACAAGGTCTGACCCCTGTCCTGCAAGGAGTACACCTGGCAGCCCTCGCCCCCACGCTTCGTCCCAGCGAACAGCTCCGCTATCGCACGGTCACGCCCCTGCCGAGCCGTCCGAGGACGACAGGTCGCGCCACGGCACGACGAGCCCGAAAGATCCCCAGCACGTTCTGGCCTTCCTGGGCCGTCCCGCTCACTCCGCCTGACGGAATTTATCCCCGCGTCCTCGCCCCCGTGCTGGCCTCCTCACTGCTGATCATCGGCAGCAACATCACCCTTGACGACGCTGCCTACCGCCTCGGCGCGGTCATCGACGGAACCGAGATCTCCCGCGTCTTCCAGGTGCTCGACGACCATCCGTGCTGGCTTACGATGACCACCGCTCTCGTCCGACTGGCGGAATACCTCGACGCTGTCGACGTGCCGATCGACTACCAGCGGCGGCGCCGCCTGGACTACACCGAGTTGCTGCCGCACGAACGTTGGCGGGAGATCTGTCGCAGCACCGGCACTTCGCCCGGCGCCGGGCGCCGCGAGATGGTCGCCCGTTGCCAGCTCTTCCAGCGCATCAGCGGCCTTCCCACCGAAGCCGCCCCGGGCTACCTCGGCGTCAACGAGGCACAGTTCCGGGCTGTCAGCGCCCGTTATTCGGCCCTCCAGACCCCCGAGCTCGCCCAGGCACTGACGGAAGAAGCCCGGAACTTCCTTGCCAGCCACGGTATCCACCGAGAACCGGTGACCTGGCAGCCACCTCTCACGCTGCTGACCGGGCTCGACCTTCCCGGCCCCGATCCAGGCCAGATCGACGTCCCCCGCCTGCACCAGCTCATCCGCAATCGCCAGAATCCGGTCCAGCACGCCGCCGAGACCTTCGATACCAGCGTCGAGGCCATCCGGCTCGTGCTGGACGAGCAACCCGCCCCCGCTCTCCCGGCGAACGAAATTGTGGCCAGAGCAACCGGCCGCATCAGCTTCAGGGCCCGCCAAGAGATGCCGAAAGAGGTGCTCTGCCGCCTTTACCTGGAAGAACATCGCTCACTTCAGCAGATCGCCGACCTGACGGGATTCTCTCGCCAGGTACTGACCAAGCTCGCGCGGGAGTACGGTATCCCGCTCCGCGGCGGACCGCAGCACTACCAACGTCGCGGAACCGTCGAAAAGGAATGGCTGCTTGAGCAGTACGTCGACCGCCAGCGGACCCTGCCCGATCTCGCCCACGAAAAGGGTATGAGTGTTGCGAACATGGCACGGTGGGCACGGGCCCACCACATACCTCTCCGTCCCCGCGGAGGAGGAAGCCACAACGCGGCCTTGCACGCAGCCGACCAAGCGGCCGCTGTCCCTGCCATTCTGCGCGCCGCCCTCACCGGCCCCTTCGCCTGGCAGCGACTCGACCGGTTCGTGGCGGCATTGCGCTATGCCACCATCGGGGAGGCAGCCAAGGCTCTCGGCGCCACCCAGCCTGCGCTGAACGCCCAGATCACCCGCCTTGAAGGGGACCTTGGCCAAGCCCTGCTCGAAAGGGCTGAGCGGGGCAGGCCCATGAAGCCAACACCCTTCGGGAAGAGGGTGGCTGCGGCCGTTCGAAAAATCCCTGAGGGGCAACGGACAGGGCGATGAGTGCACCGGAGCCGCTGACCTACCGGTGCACAGTCTCGCCCCGGTACAGGACCCGTACCTGCGACCGGCCGATAACGTACTGCGCCTTTGTGTTTCCGGGGAGTCGATAAACCGTAGATCGGGTTGCTCTAAACGAGTGAATCATCGCCGCCGCGTGCCTGACCCGCAAACAGGCTATTTTTGCGTCTCCTAGCCTCTCCCACAGCAACGCCAGCCTGTAGCAGCAGGCTCTAACTGACTCGGAGCGCCAATGTTGTCCACCGCCACGGATATGCCCAAGGCTGTGTGGCACGTCGACGAAACCGGCCTCGTGACCGTACAGGCGCAACCGGCGTGGTGGCGGAAGTGGGGGCAGGACGCTGGCTGGCCGGAGTACGCCGAGATGTTCGCCCAAGCTGGCGAGCAAGCTCGCTCTGACGATGTGTGTGGTGTCATGGGGCGTACCACCTTCCGCCCCTGTCGCCACAACACGAGGCTGTACGGGCCCTGCCCGCACCACTGTGAGACGCCGCTGCGTTTCCACTGTGCCACGGAGCGGAAGAAGGGGGGCTGGTGTCGGCGGGATCTCCGCAAGGGCGCCTGTAGCCACCATCCCGACTCCTATGAGGAGTACGTGGCTTCGGAACGGGCTGATGAGGAGGAGGAATTGCGGCGGCAGGCGGTGCGCGAACAGGAGCTTCATACAGCAGAGGAGAAACGGCGCCTTGGGACGCTGGGGGTGGCGTGCCCCTACTGTGACGCTCACCCTGGCGCGCGTTGCGTAGGGAGAAACGACGAAGTGAAGCGCACATTGCACGGTGCTAGAGAAAACTTGTGGCTTCACACCGAAACGGCCGGAGCGTCGGCCTGCACCTACTGCGCAGCAGCCGTCGGGGAGCTGTGTCGTACATCTAGCGGAAAGATCGCCAGTCAGGCCCACACCGGCCGCTGATGCTGTCCCTCGCCGAATAGTGGCGGTTAGCCAGCTCAGCGCGAGTGCCCGTGGTCCATTATCGAGAGTGCCCTGTTGGGGACCGGAATCCGTACTTGCTCGCGGCCCGCTGTGCCCGTACTCGTTGGCCTTTCATCTGCATCTGGGCGAACTGCTCACTCACTCCGTATGCAGCGGCGACGCGAGCGTTGTCCCAACCGTCGAACGCCATACGCTCCGCCGCGGTGAGCGGGATCAGCAGCTCGCCTGCCATGAAGGTTGCCTGCTTCTCCTGCTTCTCATTGAACTGGCGCTTGTGGTCTTCGCCGAAGATCACGTTATCGAAGGGGTGTTCCAGTAGATGGTGGCCAAGTTCGTGCGCGATGTTCGACCTGCGCCGGGCAATGGTGTGCGACTCATTCTCGATGATGACCCGTGCCGTCCCCAGGGGCACCAGGGCGGCCGACCACGCGGACGAGTCGACTGCCGTGAAGTGGCTGAGGGCCTCTGGGCCGATACCGAATTCGACCAGACTGCCGAGTGTGTACACGTTGATGCCGTGCTCCTCGGCGAGCGCGTACGGGTCGAACGGGGCGTTTTTCCTCAGGCCGAGCGCGGCTCGCTCCTCCTGGGCTACCTCTCGCATCAGGGTCTGCGTCCAGCGCATTTCAGTTGCTCCGGGGGCCACGTTCCGTGCGGAACCGCCGCGCGGCCGCCCCGATGACCTCTTGGAGGTATTCCACGTCTCCTTCGGAGAGGTCCCGGCGAGCTCGGAGCAGTGGAACGAGGGACGCCACGAGTTCCGGCTCCTCCGCGTGTGCCTCCACGCCCGGAACCACGTAGAAGGCCTCCGCTGGCATACGTAGCCACGTCGTCATCGCCGCGAAGGCTGTGACATCAGGCTTCAGCCCGTTGGCCATGCGCGAGATGGTAGATGCGCTCACCCCGATGTCCTTCGCCAACTGCCGGCCGGATAGACCCCTTTCCAGGCGGGCCGCCTCCAAGGCCGCATGCAAGGCTTTGACGTCCACGCTCGGACTGTCACTCATCACTGCCCCTGATCTCTTGGAGTGCTCGACATGTCGATCACCTCTGCTACAGTGTAGCTGCTCGAAACTTCGAGCGGCGATTGACATTCGGCGTGGGTGTCGGTCGGCCTGTTACCACGCCGTAGGAGTACCCGATGACACAGGACGCCCACGGGCCCCGCCCCGTCACGATCACCGTCAACACTCGATCGCACCCCTGGGCGGCGAAGGAAATTTCCTTTGAGCAGGTGGTCGAGCTCGCCTACCCCGGCCAGCCCGGAACCGGCGAGGACACCATCACGGTCCGGTACAGCCGCGGCCACGACGGTCACGGGTCGGGGAGCCTGACTGCCGGCCACAGCGTGCGGGTGAAGGAGGGGATGGTCTTCGATGTCTACCGCACCTCTCGTTCGTGATCCCGACCTGTCCCGCCTGCTCGACCACGGGTTCGATGTCGTCGTGCAGGCGGGACACCTGGTCGTGCGACACATCCCGTACGTCACCGAGGCGAGGACCATTGAGTACGGCTTCCTCGCCTATCCGGTCACCGTCAGCGGAGACCGCGTCGTATCCGACACCGACCACCGCATCTGGTTCGGAGGTTCGACCCCCTGCGACGAGTACGGCCGGAAACTGGCGATGGTCAATCCCGAATCTCGGGCGATCGCCGAGGGGCTGCAGGCGAGCTTCATGCTCTCCAGCAAGCCGACGCCGGACGGGTACCCCGACCAGTACTCCAAGGTCACGGCCTATGTACGGATGGTCGCCGACCAGGCACAGGCGATCGACAGTGCTGTGACGCCCACCCCCGGCGCGGCCTGGCAGGAGATCGACGACGACACGCCGTTCGTCTACCGGGACACCGCCACGTCGCGAGCTGGCCTCGCCGCCGTCAACCGACGGTACCGGGGCCACAAGATCGTGATTGTTGGTCTCGGCGGAACCGGGAGCTACATCCTCGACCAGGTTTCCAAGACCGAGGTCGACTCGATCCTGCTCGTCGACGGCGACACCTTCGACAACCACAACGCCTTCCGAGCACCGGGCGCGGCTACCCTCGACACGTTGCGCAACCGTCCCAACAAGGCCGAGTACTTTGCGGCGGTCTATTCGAACATGCACCGCGGCATTACCACGTGCGAGGAGTACCTGGACGAGGACAACCTCGAAAACCTCCAAGGGGCGACGTTCGTCTTCCTTGCATCGGACGACGCCGCGGGCAAGCCCGTGATCATGGACTGGTTGGAGGCCCGTGACGTGCCGTTCATCGATGTTGGACTGGGCATCGACGAGACCGATGGCCGACTCGGCGGTCTGCTTCGGGTCACGGCAAGTCTGCCGGGGCGCCGCGAGCAGGCCCGCCGCAGGATTCCGATCCCGGCACCCGAACGCGACGACTACGGGCGCAACATTCAGACCTCTGACCTGAACGCGCTCAACGCGATGCTCGCGGTCATCCGCTGGAAGCGCTACGTCGGCACCTATGCGGATGCGACGGGAGAGGGCTTCGCAACCTACTCGTTGATCACGAACGAGATCGCCAACGAGGAACTGACGTGACCGCAGTCGGCTTCCTTCGGTCGGAGTTCGTCGAGAGCTTTCCAGGTGCTATGGATCAGGGGGTGCTGTACGTCTCGATCGCGTACAGCACCTGCGGCCATTTGTGCTGCTGCGGCTGCGGGCAGGAGGTGATCACGCCGTTGTCGTCGGCGCAGTGGTCGTTCACCTACGACGGCGAGAACGTCTCCCTGACCCCTTCGGTCGGCAGCTGGGCTTTGTCGTGTCAATCGCACTACTGGATTCGCAAGGGCAAGGTGCAGTGGAGCCGCCGGTACTCGCCTGATGAGGTCGCCGAGAACCGTGAACGCGATCGGCACGAGCTCGCGCAGCAAGCTGGCGAGAGCGTGGGCGGCCGGTTTGCCAGGATGCGTCGGTGGTTGGGCGCATGGCGTTGGTGAGTCCTCGCTGGGTGGGACGGTTCTGTGAACGGACCGTCCGAAGTCTGCCGCGCGGCAGACTTGGAGTAGACGGAAGGATTACCCGATGAGTGCACTACCGGTCCACCAGCATAGGCCTGACCGCGTACCGCGAAACGGGGCAGGCACCGCGGCCGCGCTGGACAGCGTGAAGCGGATTGAGTTCTATCGCGAGCTGCTCGTGGCAGCTCCGGAGGAAGCGGAGGCCATTCTCAAGCGCTGGTGGTGCGAGGCGATGCTGGACACCGCCCCGGGTGGTGACCGGCTAACTCTGGCCTCACTCAACGGGACGCTTCCGACGATGGACGTCATCACGGCCATTGAGCGTCGTCGTTCGGCGGGACTGCCAGTTGAGTGAGAGGGACTGACTCATCGGCGGAGGACTCGGTAACAAGAGTTGATCCGTCCAACAGCGTGATCTTCGAGGTGCCGAGTAGACATTGCGATGGTCAGGGCAGGGCTCGCACATTGGCTGCGGTACCCGCGATGAGTTCACTCGCCACTGCGAACACCTCGTCGCACTGGCCGCGGACCGATTCCATGACCCGGGTGTGCCGTTTCGCACCGGTGCTGCTGGGGTCCTCGTAGTCCATGTCATGCACGATGTCGTTGCGGGCAGTGAAGAAAGGGTCGAGCAGCGCGAGCCGCTGCTTGGAGACCTTCGCGTTGGGTATCCCCAGAGTGTCGCGCACCCGCTTGCGTAGATCCTCGCTCCCCTGCATGCTCGCCTTCGTTCGCGCCGCTACGTACAACTTGATCAACTCGTCGCGGGGCGTTTTGCTGCGGATCGCGGTGGCGACCGGATCAGATGGGCCGACGGCAAGTTCGTGGGCCAAGTACTCGTCGAACTTCCGCGCCGCGTCCGCGTTGCCCTCGATCAGCACCGAGGCCGTATCCCGGACAAGGCGTTTGCAGCAGGCGTCCAACCCGCTGGAGGTGAACACCAGCGCAGCACGCAGCAGGTTCTGTTCATCGGTTCCTAGGCGCCCACGGAATTCCTCGCGCGCCTCGGCCCGGGTCCGACGCACCACGGACAGGCCGTCGAAGATGCCTTGGACGCTGGAGTGGGCCGCCTTGAGGTACTGCCATGCAGGCGTGATTATTTGACCCCTCGGCTTGGGGCCCAGATCTCTCAGGGAGATCTCGGTGAAGCCCTCACCGTTACCCATTTCCACCCCGTTGGTCTTGCCACCCGTGATCTGTCCACGCCATCGAGACGAGCTGCCACTTTAGCTCCTTCCGTCCCGTCCGCCCTCTGTGGTGAGCGCGAGGAATGCACCGAATGGGAAAGCCACGACCCCGAACGAGATCCCCGCAGATGCTGCTGGGGATCTCGTTCGTGCGGAGGGAATCGGCCAGTAGCCCCAACCACTCGACCCTCAGCGGCGCCCTACAGCAGGGGACAACTCGACCCGCCTAACGTTGCTGGAGCCACCAGATGGCTCCGCCGACGATGGCGTTGCCGGCGGCACCGGCGACTCCACGAACGAAGCTGTGTCCCGCAGTGCGTGCGAGCCGTCGCCAGCCGCGTCGCTGCGGCCGTCGGCGAGTGACTCGACCAGCCTCTCCGGTGGCAGGTGAGGTGCGGATCCTGGGCTTCTGAAGCCGACTCGACGGGACCTGATCGAGGGCCGTAGGCTCGGGTACGGAACTGATGGCTTTCTCCACTTCATGACTGCGTGCGTGGAAGCTGTCCGGGCTACGCGATGAGCGGCCCCCCGTTGGCGCGGGGGGCCGCTGCCGTTTCGCCTCCTGTGCATGCGGATGGTCAGGACTACGCGCGACGGCAAAACCTGTTGGCGCAGGGGCTACCCCCGGCCGGAGATGCGAAGAGGTCCACAACTCCTGTCGAATGGAGCCACTTTGCCGTCGTCAGAAAGCCTACGCAGGGGACTGACAGCTCCCGTACTGTTGAGAGATGTCGCGAGACATCGCTAACAGGATGGACAGTCGATACTGAGAGGCAGGTCACATGCCCGCGCGTTGGACCCCCATCGATCCGACCGCTGGGGAGGTTGAGTCGTTCGCCGCTGACCTGCGAGAACTCGGTAAGAGTAAGACGCCTGTCTCGTACATCGCGGACGCGGAGCCGTGGGTTTCCAGGGCAGCCCTCTACGCAGCCCTTTCCGGGGGGCGGCTCCCCAGGAGGAAGACGATCGCTGCCCTCCTGCGCTGGTGGGTACCTGCATCACCAGTGCGTGCTGAGCCTGGAGAGTGGGAGTGGGACTGGGTTTACAGCCTCAAGGACAAGGAGGCGGCAGAGGTTGCGACCCAGTGGATGGAGCGCCACAGGGCGCTCTCCGAGATACGGTTCGAATGGCCAACTCGACGTAGAGAGCCTGTGGCAATCGACGAACCTCCGGAGCAGCGCCGCTTCATCGAGAAGCTGCGCAAGGTCTTGGAGGCGCATGACCTCATCGAGGGGATCATGAGATGGGACGAGGATTACGAGTGTTGGGTCACCGCCGCGAGTGGTCACAACGTCCAGCGGTATCTCGCAGGCACAGTCATTCCGGAGGACGACACCATTAGCTCGCTCCTGGCCTTAGTTCCTGAGGAAGAACAGGCAGCTGAGCTTCTTCTTGAGCTTGTGCGTCTGGCCCAGGAGGCCCGCAGAGCCCGAGTACGCAGCCGACGTCTGGCCAGGGCAACCGACTCCTCCAAGCAGCTCTAACCACACCTCGGCTCTGTGGAATTCGCCGTCGCCGTGAGACTGATCATGTCGGTCACACGGTGAGACTGCCCGTAGAGCGGCAGTTCAGCGTGCTGCCCTATGACACGAGCCGCGAGACCCTACACCGACAGCGCGTCGCGGCCCGACCGCGTCGATCGGCCTTCTGGTGCGGGATTGCGCGGCCGAATCTAGGCTCTGACCACGCAGAAGGGATGCCCGGCCGGATCGGTGAAGACCCGCCACCTGTCTCCACCCGGCTGGTGATCCGGCTTGCCCGCACCCAGTTCCAGCAGCCGGGCCTCGGCCTCGTCCAGGTCATCGACCGCGAAGTCGAGGTGGAACTGCTGGGGGTCGGTCTGGTCGGGCCAGCGCGGCGCCCGGTAGTCGTCGACTCGTTGGAAGCCGATGAAGAGCCCGTCCTCACGGCTGAGACCGGCGAAGTCGGTGTCGGATTTCGGGTGGGGTTCAAGGCCGGTGGCCTGCTGGTAGAACGCCGCAAGAACCGGCGGATCAGGGCAGTCGAGCGTTATCGCGGTCAACTTCATCCGCAAGGACATGGCACCTCCGGGCCGATCGGTCGACTTTCGCGGTGCACACAGCCTGTACACACCCTGGAGACGGCCGCCCGCCCGTCGACCCGCAGGGCGAGAGCGACGGTAGCGGACGCGGCAATGACCGGTGCCCCGCTCCGTCGGCAGGGGGCGGGGCACCGGGGCTTGGTGAGGCTAGGCGACCACTCGGCTGACCAACTGGCCGCGGACGCGGGCCGGGATGGCCGGGGCGAAGCGGCGCAGGTAGTGGTCCATGTGCGTGTCGTCGCCCAGCAGGAACGGCAGGTCGAAGACGAGGAGCTTACGGACCGCCAGCAGCGGCAGGGGAGCGCGCAGCGGGCGGAATCCGGAGTTCCACAGGCCCGGCTCCTCGCACACCGGGTGGAACTGGCCGATCATCAGACCGTCGGCGACGAACTCGTCCTTCGCCTTGCGCTGGAGCTCGTCCAGCTCGCCCGAGTCCGTACGGTCGAAGTGCGGCAGCACCAGCAGCAGGGTCAGCAGCTCCTGGTCCTCCTCGTCGAGGTCGGCCGAGAGCCGCTCGTACCAGGCGCGCAGGGAGCCGACGGCCGCGGACAGGTCCGTGCTCCCCGCGTCGGCCAGGACGGCCAGATGGAAGAGCTGCTTGCGCAGCGAGGGCTGGGTGTACGGGCACACCGGGCCGCTGCGGCCCAGTTCGGGATGGCCGGACACCAGGAAGTCGCCGCTCCACTCCAGGACCTCGCGGAGGTGGTCGAGATGGAGCCGCGGCACCTCACCCGCGGCCACCTCGGCCGCCGTCCAGAACCGGATCTGCTCGTCGCCCCTCATCGCGGGTCCCGCCACATGGGCCGGAGCGACGGGCCGCCGTCCGGCAGCACGATGTCGTCGCCCAGCCGTACGAAGTCCTGCCGCAGGCAGAGCGCCTCACCGCCGGGTGAACTGGCCTCCGCGTACGCCGGGCAGCCGTCCCGGTCGGCACGGTCGATCAGCTCCTGGAGCAGCACCGAGAGCAGACCGTTCCGCTGCCGCGAGGGGCGGACCGCGCCGAACGACGCGTAGTAGTGGTCGGGTTCGGCCGGATGGCGCTCGGCCTGGAGCCTGACGATGGTCCCGAGCGGCTCGGCGTACTCACCGAGGGCTTCGGCGAACCGCCGCTCCAGCTCCTCCGCGCGCTCGTCCACCTGCTTCGAGGCCCCTGGCGGCAGGAACAGCATCACCGCGTCGCCGCAGGGCGAGACGGCCACCCCGTCGTAGTCGTGCGAGACCTCGACGAAGATCCGGAACAGGCCGGGCAGCAGCTCCGCCCGGCGCCGGCCGTCCGGAATGATCCAGCGGGTCAGCGGATCGTCGTGGAAGGCCGCGGCCAGCAGCGCGGCCAGATCATCGGTGTCCGGCCTGGCAGGACGGCGCGGGACACCACGCGGCGGACTTTCGATCGTGGACAACGGTTCCCTCCGGAAGGCGGTGCGGGGGCCGTGCGCTACCGCTCCTCGCCGTGTACGGCGAGTTGCTCCACCCGGGCGTGCAGGCGGTCGAGATAGTGCTCGGCCTCCGGCTTGATCAGGACACTGCGCATTACCCGTGCCGCATCGGCGTCGCGGACGATCCGCGGATGCCGGCGTACGAACGCCTCGGCGTCCGTGCGCAGCACACTCAGAAAGACCGGCTCCTGATGAGCGGTCATGCCGTCCTGGAGCAGACGTCCCGACGCCGCGTCGACGGCGGACAGCGAGGCCGGCCGGGTCACCGGGAAGTAGTTGACGATGTCGAGATCGGGCCGCTGGTACAGCTCCAGGGCGTCCGAGGCCGCCAGCAGATCCGCCCAGCGCAGCGCCGCGCGGCGGTTCGCCGCGAGGATCGCCCCGAACCCGTCCGGGGTGAGCGGCAGGAGCTGGAGGGTCAGCCACAGCCCGGCCGCCGCGGCACCCGCCCGGGAGCACTCCAGGCTGATCTCGCCCAGGTGCAGCTCGGCATCGGTGAAATAGGTGTACGGCGAGTCGTGCGCGAAGTGCCGGCCCGCGCGCGGATCCGGGAAGAGCACCGCCCCGCAGCCATAGGGCTGAAGGCCGTGCTTGTGCGGGTCCACCACGACCGAGTCGCACTCGGCGACCGCCTGCCACGGCCTCGGGTCGATCCCCTCGGGGGCGTCGGCCCGCCCGAGGAGCGCGTAGAAACCGCCGTACGCCGCGTCCACATGCACCCGCGCCCCGTACCGCCGGGCCAGGGGCAGCACCTCGTGCACCGGGTCCACGGCCCCCAGGCCCGTGGTGCCCGTGGTCACCACCACCGTGCCGATGCGGCCCGTTTTGAGCAGGCTCTCCAGCGCGTCCAGGTCGATCCGCCCGTACGAGTCGACCGCCACCCGGTGGCCCTCGACGCCCAGCACCTCGCACATCCGCTCATGCGTGTAGTGGCACTCCGAGCTGTACGCGACGCCGCGGTCCGGGTGCAGCCGCCGGGCCACATAGAGCGCTTCGAGGTTCGCCATCGTGCCGCTGGTCGTGAGATGCCCGACATGCGCGGGCAGGCCGAACATCTCTGCCAGGGCCGCGACGCACTCCCGCTCCATCTCGGTGGTCGCGGGACCGCCCTCCGCCGCGTGGTTGTTGGGGTTGAACAGCATCGCCGTCAGATAGCCGACGACCGCGGCCGGATGCGGCGGCTTCACCATCTGCCCCGCGTAACGCGGATGGAAGAACGGGTAGTTGTCCTCCATCCGCTTGGCGAAGCGGCCGAAGGCGTCGGCGAACGCCTCGTCGCTCACCCGGTGCGCCGTATGCGGCTCGAAGGGGCCGAACCGCTCGCCCCATTGCTCGGCCACATCCACCGCGCGCGGCAGCCAGTAGCGAAGATCCACGGTCAGCCTTCCCGGGCATACGACTCGGATACGGGCATACAGCTCGGATGTACGACTCGGATGTACGCGGGAATACGTATACGGGCCGGACCGCAAGCGGCGCGCAACGCGCGTCGACCCGCCCGTACCTGCCGTTCCGCAGCCCGCGAAATGGAGTCGACTCCGTGGGGCGGCACCGGTAGATGTGGCTCATGACATCGCCTGCATTGTCCACATCGCCCGCATCGCCTTATGAAGAGCTGCTGCCCGGCACCCGACGAGCCCTGCTGCACCGCATCGCCCTCGCCCAGTCCGAGGGCCGCGCGCCCTCGCTGGTCGCGGCGGTGGCCCGCGAGGGACGGATGGTCTGGACGGGCTCCCGTACCTGTGTGGACGGGCACGCGCCCGACGCCGACACCCAGTACCGCATCGGATCGATCACCAAGACCTTCACCGCCGTACTGGTGCTGCGCCTGCGCGACGAAGGACTGCTCGATCTCAGCGACCCGCTGGAGAAGCACCTTCCGGGCACCGGGGTGGGCGAGGTCACCGTCGCCCAGCTTCTCGACCACACCGCGGGACTGGCCGCCGAGACCCCGGCACCCTGGTGGGAACGGACACCGGGCACCTCACGCCCGGAACTCTCCGATGTCCTCGGCGAGCGGCCCGTGCTCCATCCGTCCGGGCGCCGCCATCACTACTCCAATCCCGGTTACACCCTGCTGGGTTCGCTGATCGAGGCGGTACGGGGCGTGCCCTGGGAGGAGGCGCTGCGGCGGGAGGTCCTGGAGCCGCTGGGCATGAACCGTACGACCGCTCAGCCCGTCGCCCCGCATGCCGGAGGCTGGGCCGTGCATCCCTGGGCCGATGTGATGCTGCCGGAGCCCGCCATGGATCTCGGGCTGATGGCCCCGGCAGGACAGCTCTGGTCGACCGCCGGCGATCTCTGCCGCTTCGCGGTCTTCCTCGCCGAGGGCGATGACACGGTGCTGAGTGCCGAGTCCCTACGGGAGATGCGAACGCCGTCCGCTCCGCCCGAGGCCGGGCAGTGGGACGGCGGCTACGGTCTCGGTGTCCAGCTTGCGCGCCAGGGTGGTCGGAGCCTGGTCGGCCATGGCGGGTCGCTGCCCGGCTTTGTCGCCTCCCTGTGGGTGAGTGTGGCGGACGGGGTGGGGGCGGTGGTGCTCGCCAATGCCACCTCGGGGCCGGCGGTCGGAGCCGTTGCCGTCGATCTCATCGGGATTGTGGCGGATGCCGAGCCTCGGATCCCCGAGCCCTGGCGCCCGCTGCCCGAGGTCGATCAGACGCTGCTGGACCTCACCGGACCGTGGTATTGGGGCACCCATGCCTTTGTGCTGAAGCTGGCGGCGGACCGAGGGGTGGACCTGTACCCACTGCGCGGCGGCGGGCGTGGCTCGCGCTTTGCCGCGGAGCCGGATGGCACCTGGACGGGGCTCGATGGCTATTACGCGGGGGAGACCTTGCGAGTGGTGCGCAGGCCGGACGGCTTGGTGGACCATCTCGACCTTGGGTCGTTCGCCTTTACCCGTCATCCCTATGACCCGGAGGCGGATGTGCCCGGCGGGGTGGACAAGGGAGGCTGGCGCGGTTTCGCATCGTGACGTGAAACAAGCGGATGTTTCACGTGAAACAGGTACGTCCGGATGCTCTCCGGCAGGCTCTTCGGGGCTCGGGGCTCGGGGCTCGGGGCTCGGGGCTCGGGGCTCGGGGCTCGGAAGTCAGGGGTCAGGGTCAGGGGTCAGAGCTGGAGTTTGAAGCCCAGATGGGAGGCGGTGAAGCCCAGCCGCTCATAGAAGCGATGGGCGTCGGTACGGCTCGCATCGGAGGTGAGCTGGACCAACTGACAGCCCTGGCGCCGGGATTCATCGACCGCCCACTCGATGAACTGGGTGCCGAGCCCGCTGCCACGCTCATCGCGATGAACGCGTACCCCCTCGATGACCGAGCGCAGGGCACCTCGCCGGGAGAGCCCGGGGACGATGGTGAGCTGGAGCGTACCGACCACCCGGCCATCGCGTACGGCCACCATCAGATGCTGGTTCGGGTCGCTCGCGAGGCGCTGATAGGCGGCGGTGTACGGCGTGAGGTCGTCGGGGGACTCGCGCTGGGCGCCCAGCGGATCGTCCGCGAGCATCGCCACAATGGCGGGGATGTCGTCGGGGGCCGCACGCCGTATCTCCGGATCGCTCATGATCCGCAGGGTACGCCGGGACCCCGGCGGCGGGATCCTGGGGCGCCGGAGAGAGCCTGGGGGCGACCTGGCCGGCGGCTCGTACCGCCGCGGTCGCCGTCCGCCGTACGGTTCAGCCCGTCGCCAGATTCAGCGGTGCGAACCGCCAGGTCCAGTCGCCCGGTTGGTCCGGGATGCCATGGACCATCGTGGTGGTCCGGGTGGTCGGCTCCAGACCATGATCCTTCACCCAGGCCAGCAGCTCTTCGTGGCGTATGTCGATGACGATACGCAGCCGCCGGCAGGAATCGGCGATCCCAGCGGTCAGGGAGCTGACAAGGGCCTTCGCCGTCCCGGTGTCCCTGGCGATCAGCGGGCCGATCACATCCGCCGCGGGTGTGGGCCAGGCGGCCGCGTAGCCGATGAGCCCCGAGCTGTCCTCCGCGACCCTGAGGTGGTCCGCGAAGGCAGGCAGGCGCACGATCAGATGGGTGCGGTCGACACCGAAGATCTCGGTGTCCAGGCGGACGATGGCCGACAGATCATCGGCGGTCGCGGGCCGGGTCATCACCCGGGCCCGCGACGGCACCGGCTCCGGGGTCTTGAAGTGCCCGAGAACCGTCTCCGTTACGCCGATGCTGGTGAAGCCGAGCTGCTGATAGAGCGGCAGACCGTACTCCGTGGCGTTCAGGATGAGCGGAGTGTCCCCCGCTTCGTGCAGCACATGCGTCATCATCCGGCGGCCGAGGCCCTGCCGGGCATGCCGTCCGGCGACCAGCATCATGCCGATCGTGGCGAGACCCCGGTCGCCCGGGGCACCGTGCGCCCCGAGGCGCGAGGTCTCGCTCCCGGAGCGGGAGCCGTACGAGGAGCCGCTCGGGGACCCGTAGGACCCGTAGCCGTAGGACCGGTGCGAGGTGCTGTACGCGGAACCGTACGAGGTGATCACACAGACGGCGGCCAGCCCTCTGCCCTCCGGATCGTCGATGCCGTATCCGGTGCCCGCCGTCAGCAGCAGACCCCACCTGCGCTCCTCCCGCGCCCAGCCGCGGTCCTCGGAGAGGTCCGCACAGGACATGAGGTCGTTCATGGTCAGACGGCGGATCGGCAGAGCGGAGAGTGGTGTCGCTGTCGGCATGGGGATCAGGCTGTCGGAGTCGATGATCGTTCGTCCACCAGTTTGTGGGAAGTGGTGCGAGAAGCCGAGCGGGAGGCGGTGCGGGCAGTGGTCATGATCCGATGGCGTCGGCCGCGCCGGGTCGGCCCCCATGGCTTGAGTACCGAGATCGCGGTCATGAAGAGATACGCGGAACTCGCCACCGTGGGGGCGGCGATCAGGCTGGTGTTGGGGATCCCGAGGAGCGCGGCCTGATCGATGGTCGGCCGCAGTGCGAAGACCGTCGCCACGAAGGTGATCAGAGTGAGCCAGAACTTGATCGAGACCCACCAGTGGCGCGCCAGGCCCCAGGGCGTACCGAGCGAGAGCACCAGCCCGCTGACCAGGGCGAGCAGTGCCACCGGGACGATCAGCCAGTTGGCGAGGATCTTCATGGCGTCATAGCAGGCCTGGGTGGTGGCGGGGGCGTCGGTGATGTAGGCGGTCACGCCAAGCGTCAGCAGGCCGAGGGTGAGCCCCAACCAGCTCACGGAGGTGGCGACATGGACAACGAGGAGCGCCCGGCGGACGGGCCGCGTGAGTGGTTTCACGTGAAACACGGTGCCGTCTGGCCGGTGGAAGGGCGTCTGACGACGGGAGTAACCGTACGTACTAACCTCGGCGTACATGGCGCGCGTACGCAGACTGCATCTCTTTGACCTCGATGGAACGCTCATCCGTGGATCGGCCGCCGCTGTGGAGATCTCCCGGCAGCTCGGGCTGAGCGCCGAAATCGCCGAGCTGGAGGCCGACTTCTTCTCCCGGGGGATGGCACCGCACGAGTTCGCGGTCCGGGCGCGGGAGCTATGGGCCGATCTGACGGTGGCACAGGTGTCGGCGGCCTTCGAGGGGGCGCCCTGGCTGGCCGGAATCCGTGAGGTCTGGGCGGATATCCGGAGCCAAGGTGATTACTGTGCCGTTATTTCCCTCTCGCCCGACTTCTTTGTTACGCGACTGCTGGACTGGGGCGCCCATGCGGCCCACGGTTCACGCTGGCCGGTAGTGCCTTTCACCGAGCCCGTCGACCGGGCGGGCATTCTGAGCCCGGCGGCGAAAGTGAAGGTCGCGAACCGGCTGTGTGCAGAGTTCGGGGTAAGGCTGGACGACTGCGTTGCGTACGGTGATTCGATGTCGGACGCCGAGATCTTCGCGGTGGTGCCCAGGGCGGTGGCGGTGAATGCGGACCACCATCTGTCCGGGCTGGCCACCCACACGTACAGCGGAGGCGATCTGCGCGAGGCGTATCAACTCGTCTGTCCCGTACGGTAAGTGGGGCGCCCGCGACAGTAATACGCTGGCCCGCAGGTGCCGCGGGAAACGCGGCCGGAAACCGCGAATGGCACGGGAGCAATGGAGCCTAACGGTAAATCCGGTGTGGATGGCCGGACTTCGCGCTCTTTGTCCCATGCGCTGATGCTTCCTGCCATGCTGCGACGGCAGGGACAGCGGTCAATCTCACACTCTGCCGGTTCCGACCCCGGTGAGGGGTATGGCGGCGGCTAATGTGGGCTGCCAACAGTCCTAGTCAGAGCGGGGAATTGCTAGCGCATTCCGGGCCAGCGGAAGTGCGCAGACCGACCGAAAGATGTTCGAGGCGAGGCACACCATGGACGCTCCGACCACCACGTCGGCCGACAACGGCACTTCCGGAGGGAACGGAAGGGGCGGTTGGTTCGCTCCCCGCAGAGCGCCGGGCGGCGACGGCCGCACAGACTCCGGTGCGGCGGAGGGGACCGCGGCCGGCACGCCGGAGGCGGCCGGCCGGGAGCGAATAGCCGTGCCGAGCCGGTCACTTGCGTCCATACGCCCGGTCGGTTCCGGGGCGGCGCGTCCTGGGCGGCCTTCGCGCGAGGGCCCCGCGGGGCATGACAGCCGGCCGGATGCCGCCCCCCGGCCTCCGGCGCCCGTGAACGATGTACCCGACGCCTTCCGGCCCCGCACCAAGGGGCCCCGCGGCGGGGACGTACCCGCCGTGCATCCGCCGGTCCACGAGGGCCCCGGTACGCCGGCCGCGCCCGGTGGAGTGCCGCAGCCCGCCTCTCCCACGCCCTCGGGGGACGCCGCCGTACGATCTGCCGGCACGCGGCAGGAACCCGTACAGCAGGCCTCCGTACAGGCCCCCATGCAGACACCCGTACGGCCCGGCCCCGTACAGCAGCCCCCCGAGGCACGCCCCCCGGCCCCACAGCCCGCCGCCGTGCCGACTGCCGCCGCACAGCCCGCCGCCGTACCGACCGCCGCGCCGCTGCCCGGGCCCCTGCCCCGAGCCACGGATACCGGCGCCTCCGAGCCGCGCCCCTCCGAATCGCGCGCCGCTGAGCCGCGCTCGTCCGAGCCGCGCGCCAGTGAGGCCCGGGGCGCCGGTCCGCTGCCTCCCCAGGCGGCACCGCTGCCCCAGGAGGCTCCGGTGCCGCGAGGGGCTTCGGTGTCCGCCGCGCTGCCTCCCGAGGTGCCCGCCTCGCAGCCGTCCACCACCGCGCCCGAGACCTCCGGCTCGCTCTTCGCCGAGGACGCGAACGCGTCCCCCGACGCGGTCCTCATCCGCCGCACGCTGGACGAGGTCGCGCCCGTCGCCGACCAGCTCACCTCGTACTTCTACGCGCTGCTCTTCGTCCGCCACCCCGATCTGCGCAGTCTGTTCCCCGCGGCCATGGACGCCCAGCGCGACCGTCTCCTCAAGGCGCTGCTCACCGCCGCCGAGCACATGGACACCCCGGACATCCTGACCGGCTATCTCCGCCAGCTCGGGCGCGGGCACCGGAAGTACGGCACCCAGGCCGCGCACTACCCCGCCGTGGGCGAGGCCCTCATCGGCGCCCTGACCCGCTACGCGCTCCAGACCTGGGACGACGAGACCGAGGCCGCCTGGGTCAGGACGTACACGACCATCTCGCAGATCATGATCGACGCCGCCGCCGAGAACGAGCTGCACGCCCCGGCCTGGTGGCAGGCCGAAGTGGTCTCGCATGAACTGCGCACCCCGGACATAGCCGTCGTCACGGTCCGGCCCGACCAGCCGTACCCCTTCCTGGCCGGGCAGTACACCAGCCTGGAGACGCCGAGGTGGCCCCGGGTCTGGCGGCACTACTCCTTCGCCTCGGCGCCGCGCCCGGACGGGCTGCTGTCCTTCCACATCAAGGCCGTCCCGGCCGGCTGGGTATCCAACGCCCTTGTCCATCACTCCAGTCCGGGCGATGTACTGCGCCTCGGCCCGCCGGCCGGCTCGATGACCGTCGACCACAGCAGCCGGAACGGTCTGCTCTGTCTGGGCGGCGGCACCGGCATCGCGCCGATCAAGGCGCTCGTCGAGGATGTCGCCGAGCACGGCCACCGGCGCCCGGTCGAGGTCTTCTACGGAGCGCGCAGCGATCAGGATCTGTACGACATCGAGACGATGCTGCGGCTCCAGAGCGAGCACCCCTGGCTCTCCGTACGCCCGGTGGTCGCCGAGGGGCCGAGCCTGGGCCTGAAGGGGCAGCTACCGGAGGCGGTGCGCGAGCACGGTCCCTGGCACGAGTACGACGCGTATCTGTCGGGACCGCCCGGGATGATCCGCAGCGGGCTGGACGCGCTCAAGGGCGCGGGGATCCCCTCCGAGCGGATACGCCACGACTCACTCGAAGAGCTGGTGGCGGCCGGCGCCAACTGACCGCGCGTCCGGACTCACGGACGGACACGGCTCAACGGTGGCCATCAGCCAGCGGCCATCAGCCCAGGTCGGGGGCGTGCATCGCGCGCACGCCTTCGATATTGCCGTCCAGATAGTGCCGCAGCGACAGCGGTACGAGATGGACGGCGGCGATCCCGACCCGGCTGAACGGCACCCGGACGATCTCGTACTCCCCGCAGGGCTCGTCCATCTCGGGGCCGTGCCGCAGCGAGGTGTCCATCGACTCCAGCCGGCAGACGAAGAAGTGCTGCACCTTGACGCCGGTCACTCCGCCGCCGGCGATGTGCTCCACGGTGTCGACGAAACACGGCACCACATCGACGATCTTGGCGCCCAGTTCTTCGTGGACCTCGCGGTGGAGCGCGTCGACGACGGTGGTGTCCGCCGTCTCGACCCCGCCGCCCGGAGTGATCCAGTACGGGTCCACCCCCGGCTTGGTGCGTTTGATGAGGATCAGATCGTCCCCGTCGAGCAGGATGGCGCGTGCGGTGCGCTTGACCACGGGCCGTTCGGTCATGGGAAGAGGTTCGCCCGTACCACCCGTTCTGAAACTCCCGCCGGGCGCCCGGTCACCAGTCCGCCGCGGCGCGCAGCAGCCACTCGTGCGCCCGCGCGACCGGCGGCAGGGCGAGGGTGCCGGTGCGTACGACCAGGAAGTACGTGCGCAGCGGAGGCACCGGCGGATCGAGGAGCGCGACCACCTCTCCCCGCTCCAGCGCCCCCTGGCAGAGGTAGCGGGGCAGTACGGCAAGGCCCGCGCCCGCCACCGCGCATTCCAGTACGGCCCGCAGATCGGGCGCGATCACCGTGCCCGCGGTGGCCGGCCGGGAGTCGAAGACGGCCGTCCAGTAGCGCGAGACGAGCGGCAGGGACTCGTGCACCTCCACCACCGGCAGCCGCTCCAGCACCACATGCCCCTCGCGCAGCACCGTGTGTCCCAGCCGCGCGGCCCAGCGGGGCGCGGCGACCAGCACATGTTCCTCGTCGCAGAGGGGAGTGGCGGTGAGCAGTCCACCGCGGGGCCGTGCCGTGGTGATGACCAGATCGTGATGCCCGGCCGCCAGCCCGTCCAGGGCCTCCTCGGCGTTGCTGGAGAACGAGGTGCGCAGCGCGAGGCCCTGGGTGGTGAGCGGCGCGAGCGCGGGAAGCGCGCGCAGGGAGGTGAACTCCGGCGGCCCGGCGAGATGGAGCGTCCGTACGCCGGACTCCTCGTCGAGCCCGCTCTCGGCGATCTCGACCAGCGCGTCGAGATGGGGCGCCGCCCGCTGTGCGAGTTCGTCACCGATCGTCGTGGGGGTCACGCCCCGCGCCTGGCGCAGGAAGAGCGGGCGGCCGAGCTGCCGCTCCAGGGTTCTGATCTGGCTGGTCACGGCGGGCTGGGAGAGTCCGAGCAGGGCCGCGGCACGGGTGAAGGAGCCGGCGCGGTGGACGGTGACGAAGGTACGCAGCAGAGCGAGGTCCATGTCCCGTGTCCTGCTCTCCTGTCTCGTAGCACGCCCCCGCAGCTTCGGACCGTCAACTATAAATATGTCGATAGCTTGCTGTCGCTACTGTGATTGGACACTGACGCAGAGTCAACTAGCCTTGTGCAAATGGTTCTCCGCGCGTGGAACGCACGGGACCTGGGACGGTCCGAGCCATGAGGGGGGAGGCTCGGACCGTCCGTGTTTCCGCGATGTACGCGCCGCTCGGCGAGCGCGCCGCTCAGTGAGCCGACCCGGCCAGCGCGCGCAGCACATCCGCCACCAGGTCCTCGGGATCCTCGGCCCCGACGGAGAAGCGGATGAAACCTTCCGGTACGGCGTCGCCGCCCCACCGCCCGCGGCGCTCGGCGGTCGACCGTACGCCGCCGAAGCTTGTCGCGTCGTCCACCAGCCGCAGTCCGGCCAGAAAGCGTTCGGCCCGCTCCCGGTCCGGCAGTACGAACGAGACCACGGAGCCGAACCGCCGCATCTGCCGCGAGGCGACAGGGTACGAGGGGTCGCCCGGCAGCCCGGGGTAGCGCAGCCCGGTCACCTCGTCGCGCCCCTCCAGTGCCCGGGCCAGCGTCAGCGCGTTCGCGCACTGCCGGTCGAGGCGGAGCTGGAGCGTCGCCAGCGAACGGTGCGCGAGCCAGGCCTCCATGGGCCCCGGGATCGCCCCGACGACCTTGCGCCAGCGCCGTACCCCCGCGGCCAGCGCGGGATCCGCGCTGGTCACATGGCCGAGCAGGACATCGCCGTGGCCCGTCATGCCCTTGGTGTCGCTGGCCACCGAGAAGTCCGCGCCCAGTTCCAGGGGCCGCTGGCCGAGCGGAGTGGCGAGGGTGTTGTCCACGGCGACAAGAGCACCTGCGGCATGCGCCGCGTCCACCAGCCGCCGGATGTCGCAGACATCGAGACCCGGGTTGGACGGCGTCTCGATCCAGAGCAGCCTGGCGCCGTCGAGGGCAGTGAGCTGGGCGTCGCCGCCGGTCGGCGCCGTCCGTACTGTCACGCCGTACGCCTCCAGCCGCTCCCGCAGCAGCGGCAGGGCCTGATAGCCGTCGTCCGGCAGTACGACGATCTCTCCGGCGCGGAGCTGCGAGAAGAGCACCGCCGAGATCGCGGCCATGCCGGAGGCGAAGACGACGGTTTCGACGGACTCCCCCGGCGCCTCCAGCTCGCCGATGGCCCGTTCGAGATGCGTCCAGGTCGGGTTCTCGTCCCGCCCGTAGGTGTACGGGCCCGTCGGCTCGCCCGGGAGGTGGTAGTGGGCGGCGAAGACCGGCCCCGGCAGGGTCGGTTCGTATGTCACGGGGTCCGGGAGCCCGGCACGTACGGCCCGCGTGCCGTCCCCGATGCCCGTGCTGTCGCCGCTCACGGGGTGGTCAGTCATTGTCGGGGAGTACGACGTGGAGCGCCCACGAGACGATCGAGATGACCAGTCCGCCGAGGACGGCGGTCCAGAAGCCGTCGACCTGGAAGCTCAGGTCCAGCTTGTCCGCGAGCCATGAGGTCAGCAGCAGCATCAGGGCGTTGACCACCAGGGTGATCAGGCCGAGCGTGAGGATGAACAGTGGCAGTGTCAGGAGCTTCACCACTGGCTTGACTATGAAGTTCACCAGGCCGAAGACCAGTGCCACGAGCACCAGCGTCAAGGCCTGATTGGCGGTGTTGTCACCGGTGAGCGTGATGTCCGGGACCAGCCAGATGGCCACTGCCAGAGCGCCCGCGTTGGCGATCGTCTTGACTACGAAATTCTTCATGGTCTGATCGTGGCATGAAGGCATTCCGACTTGATGAGCTGGAGGCGGAGCGTGCCGCCAACGACGGGGCGTATCTGCAGTTTCTGCGGGAACGCAACATGTCAGTGGGCCTGTACGCGCTGGACGCCGGGGAGATCGACCCGCAGCAGCCGCACCGCCAGGACGAGGTGTACTTCGTCGTGAGCGGCCGGGCTTCGATCACGGTGGGGATGGAGACGACACAGGTCGGCCGGGGCAGCGTGGTCTATGTGCCGGCCGGAGTCGCGCACAAGTTCCACCACATCACGGAGGATCTGCGGGTGATGGTCGTGTTCTCGCCGCCCGAGGGCTGACCGTGTCTCTCGGATGTACTCAGGATTCCGCTTCTCAGGGGTGGCTCAGGGTCGGATCAGGGAAGAGCGGGGGCCGCGCGGCCTCCATGGGCGCCGCGGCGCCTCTAGCATCGATGGTGCAAGGGGATATGTGTGCCACTCGGTGAAGCGAGGTAAGGACGATGGCGGTTCGGGAGATACTCACGGGGCTGCCCTGGTGGGTGAAGTGGATCGCGGTGCCCGTCATCGCCATCGTGGTCTTCGGCGGGCTGATCATGAGCGTGGTCGCGTTTGTGATCGGACTGCTCTTCAAGGTGCTGATCTTTGTGGCACTCGTCGGCGGACTCATCTATGTCGTACGGAAGTTCATGTCCTCGTCGTCCTCGCGGGGCGACTGGTAGGTCAGCGGGCCGCGTGCCCGTTAGCCCGCGCGAGGGAAAGGTGAACCAGAAACCATCTCGGTCGCGGACCTGCCCTTAGAGTGACATATCTCTCCGTCCCCCAGTCCCCCTCAGGGGTGCGGCGGGCACGCGGGGGCGGCCCCCGCGGGCGGGCCCTCGCCCGTCGGCATCCCGGGGGTGAGTCCGTGGCCACGGCCCCACAACGCGACGTGCGGAGTCGTCAACACGCTGTGCAGAATCGTCGCGGCAAGATCGTCGGCTTGAAGCGCGGCGATTGTCTGCTTTCCGATCCACGGTTTCGCGATCCACGGCCCCGCGAGGTAGAGCGCGGGCCGTGGGTTTTTCTGTGTCTCACCGTCAACGGGAGCGACCGCTTCCGGAGGTGGAACGATTACGCAACGGGATCGCATCGCTGGTCAGCCCGCTCGCCTTCTCTTTCCGTATCTGAAAAATTACTCCTTGTGATCCGCTAGCGCTTACAGGACGATTGCGTCAAGAGGGTCAATGGGGATCATTCCCAGCCACTGTTTCATCTACTCCGGAGTACAGCGATGCGCGAGTCGGTGCAGGCCGAGGTCCTGATGAGCTTCCTCGTCTCCGAGGAACTGGCATTCCGGATCCCGGTGGAACTCCATTACGAGGTGCGGGATCCCTACGCGGTGCGCATGACATTCCATTTGCCCGGCGATGCCCCTGTGACCTGGACTTTTGGCCGTGAGCTACTGCTCGACGGCATCAACACGCCGAGCGGTGACGGTGATGTGCACATCGCGCCGACGGAGCCCGAGGACCTCTCGGACGTGCATATCCGGCTCCAGGTCGGGGACGATCATGCGCTCTTCCGGGTCAGTGCCGCGCCGCTGGTGGCCTTCCTCGACCGTACGGACCGGCTGGTGCCGCTGGGCCAGGAGCGCACGCTCGGTGACTTCGAGGTCAATCTGGAGCAGGCACTCGGCCGCATCCTGGCCGGGGAGAACGCCGGCTGAGCCCGGCTGGACGGGGCCGTACGGGTGATCCTTCCCGGCGGCCGTTTCGCGGCCCGGTCGGTGCCGAAGCCCCGGTCGGTCCTGAAGGCCACGGTCGGCGCTGAAGGCCTCGGTCGGTGCTGAACGTATCCACTTCGTGCGGACCTACTTCTTGCGGCGTCGGCCCCTGCCGCCGCCCAGCCCGCGCGCCGGTGTGCTCTGTACCGGCAGCGCAGGCCCTGTCTGCGGGCCTGCCGGACCTGCGGGACCTGCCGGGCCCGTGGGCCAGGGATCCGCGGTCCCGGGAGCCTGGGCCGGTGGTACGGGAGGCACGGGAGGCGCCCCGTGTCCCGCCCGGTCGGCGGAGACCACCAGAGCCGCCAGCGCCGTGGTCACCGGCACCGAGGCGACCAGACCGATCGAACCCACCAGGGTCCGTACGATCTCCTCCGCCACCAGCTCACTGTTGGCGACCGTACCCACACCCGACTGCGCGATCGAGAAGAGCAGCAGCAGTGGCAGGGCGGCGCCCGCGTAGGCCAGGACCAGCGTATTGACCACCGAGGCGATATGGTCCCGGCCGATCCGGATACCCGCCCGGTAGAGGGCACGGGGACCCATCGACGGGTCCGCCTGGTGCAGCTCCCAGACCGCCGAGGTCTGGGTGACCGTCACATCGTCGAGGACACCCAGCGAACCGATGATGACCCCCGCGAGCAGCAGACCGCTCATATCGATCCCGGGATAGAGACCGTGGATCAGACCGGTGTTGTCATCGGTGTTGCCGGTCAGGCTCGCCCAGCCGATGAAGACCGATCCCAGCAGCCCGATCAGCAGCAGGGAGACCAGTGTGCCAAGAACCGCGACCGAGGTTCGGGCCGTCAGTCCATGGCACATATAGAGCGCGATCAGCATGATCGCGCTGGCCCCGACCACCGCCACGACCAGCGGATTCGAGCCCTGAAGTATCGCGGGCAGGATGAACAGCGTCAGCACGGCGAACGAGACAGCCAGCGCGACCAGCGCCATGACCCCGCGCAGCCGCCCCACCACGACCACCGCGAGCGCGAAGATCCCGGCCAGCAGAGCCATGGGGACCTTCCGGTTGACATCCGTCACGGAGTACTGGAGATCACGCGGGGCGTCGGGTGCGTATGCCACCACAACGCCCTGTTTCACGTGAAACTGCCGTGGCGCGTCCGGCTGGACGATCTCGATGAAGGTCCGGCCCTTCTCCTTGCCCGTGGTGACCTCGATCGTGGCCTTCTTGCAGTCACCGGTCTGCTCCCGTTCCGCCTCGCGTCCCTGGGGCTTGGAGGTGTCACCGGTGGACGGGATCTGGGCGGCGTTCACGGACTTGCAGTCGACCTGCTCGATCTGCACCACCCGGCCCTGCTCGGTCTGCCGGTCGAAGCCCACTCCCGTACGCTCATGCGCCGGAGCGCCGCCGGGCCAGAGCACCACCAGACCGACCGCCACGGCGGCCGCAAACGGGATCAGAACCGCCGCGATGACCTTGCGAAGGTGCAGGGAGACCGGCGCGGCGGGGCCATGACTGTGCGTGTGCCCGTGCGATTCGTGGGTCTGCTGGGTTGAGGTCACCGACCGATCATCGCAAGAAGCCTGAGGCCCTCTGTTCAGCACGCCGGACATGACGCTAGCGTGGGGGCACCTTTTGCACACGCGGGAGCTCGGAGCACCGGGCTGAGAGGGCGCTGACTGTGGCGTTCCGGGGCATGTCCCCTGGACCCCTGAGCTGCGCCGACCGCTGAACCTGTTACCGGGTAATGCCGGCGTAGGGAGTAGGTCTCATGACCGTTCAGGACGCACACACGCCTGCCTCCGATTCTGGAAACGAGTCTGGAAATCCGAGCGAGGCTCAGGGTTCGAGCCGGACTCAGAGGACTATCGGCTGGCACAAGGGATATGTCCAGGGCTCGCGCCCGGACCTCCAGGTACCGGTCCGCCAGGTGCACCTCACCAACGGCCAGGACGTCACGCTGTACGACACATCGGGTCCGTACACCGATCCGGCAGTCGAGACCGATGTACGCCGCGGTCTCGCGCCGCTGCGGGAGAACTGGATCGTCGGGCGGGGTGACACGGAGGAGTACGCGGGCCGGCCGGTCCGCCCCGAGGACGACGGGCTCAAGCACACGGCGCCGCGTGGCGGGCTGCGCAACCTCGACGCGGTCTTCCCCGGCAGGCCGCGCCAGCCGCGACGGGCGCGTGCCGGGCAGACCGTGACGCAGCTCTCGTACGCCCGGCGTGGGGAGATCACGTCGGAGATGGAGTACGTCGCGATCCGGGAGAATGTGTCCCCGGAGGTCGTGCGCGAGGAGATCGCCGCGGGCCGTGCCGTACTGCCGGCCAATGTCAATCACCCGGAGATCGAGCCGATGATCATCGGCAAGCGGTTCCTGGTGAAGGTCAACGCCAACATCGGCAATTCCGCGGTCACTTCCTCGATCGAGGAGGAGGTGGAGAAGATGACCTGGGCGACCCGCTGGGGCGCCGACACGGTCATGGATCTCTCCACCGGCCGCAATATCCACACCACTCGCGAGTGGGTGCTGCGCAACTCCCCCGTGCCGATCGGCACCGTGCCGCTCTACCAGGCGCTCGAAAAGGTCGACGGCAAGGCCGAGGAGCTGACCTGGGAGATCTACAAGGACACGGTCATCGAGCAGGCCGAGCAGGGCGTCGACTACATGACCGTCCATGCCGGGGTGCTGCTGCGGTACGTTCCGCTGACGGCGCGCCGCAAGACGGGCATCGTCTCGCGTGGCGGCTCGATCATGGCGGCGTGGTGCCTCGCGCACCACAAGGAGTCGTTCCTGTACGAGAACTTCGAGGAGCTGTGCGAGATCCTCGCGGCGTACGACGTGACGTACTCCCTCGGCGACGGCCTGCGTCCGGGGTCCATCGCGGACGCCAACGACGAGGCCCAGTTCGCCGAACTGCGCACGCTCGGGGAGCTGAACTCGACCGCCAAGCGGCTGGGCGTACAGACCATGATCGAGGGCCCGGGCCATGTCCCGATGCACAAGATCAAGGAGAACATCGACCTCCAGCAGGAGATCTGCGAGGAGGCGCCGTTCTATACGCTCGGCCCGCTGACGACCGATGTGGCTCCGGCGTACGACCACATCACCTCCGGTATCGGCGCCGCGATGATCGCGTGGTGGGGTACGGCGATGCTCTGCTACGTCACCCCCAAGGAACACCTCGGGCTGCCGGACCGGGACGACGTCAAGACCGGTGTCATCACGTACAAGATCGCCGCGCATGCGGCGGACCTCGCCAAGGGGCACCCGGGGGCACAGGCGTGGGACGACGCGCTGTCCGACGCCCGGTTCGAGTTCCGCTGGGAGGACCAGTTCAATCTGGCCCTGGATCCGGACACCGCCCGGGAGTTCCACGACGAGACGCTGCCGGCCGAGCCGGCGAAGACGGCGCACTTCTGCTCCATGTGCGGCCCGAAGTTCTGCTCGATGAAGATCTCCCAGGACATCCGGCGGCGGCACGGCGGCGAGATGGAGGGCGACGGCGACGGTACGGGAAGCGCGGACGTGGCGGGCGCCGCGATCGGGGACGCCGAGATCGAGGCGGGCATGGCACAGAAGTCCAAGGAATTCGCCGCGGCCGGCAATCGGGTCTATCTGCCGCTGGCGGAGTGAGCCCGGCGGATTGAGGACCGGCGGCCCGCTGGGCCTGGGCCGTGCCGGACGGGATCAGTCGGACACGGCCCGGGCCCTGTCCGGACAGGGCCCCGCGCCGGGCCTTGAGCACTGCGCGGAGCCCTGAAGGGCAGGCTTGCGGAACGGCGGGCCATCGGAGCTTGGCACCGGCCGGAGTCACTCCGGCCGGTGGTCCGCCGGGCCGAGGCCTCCGGAACAGTGGTCGTTAAGGACAGTGGTCGGTAGAGACAGTGGGTCGGTAAGGACCGGGGTCCGGGGGCGCCGCGATGTCGGCGAGGTTCCGCGCGGCGGCCGGGACAGTGACCCCGGCCGGGGTCACTCCGGCCTGTGGTCCGCGCCGCCGAAATCGGGGCTGGTGAAGTCCGGGCTGGTGAAGCTCGGGCGCTGGCCGGTGGCGGCACCCTCGTCCGGGCTGCTGAAGTCCGGCCGGCTGTAGCCGATCTTGGGCAGGTGCTTGACCGGGCGGGCCGGTCCCGGGGCGGCCGGATCCGCGCTCGGGTCGGCCAGAACGTCGCGCAGGAAGGGCAGAAGGCCCCGCTCCAGCAGCGCATGGCGCCAGGCCTCCCGCGCCCGGGCCACCTCGTCGGGCAGCTCGGCGCTCGGCGACTCCTCGGCCGGGAGCTGGGTCTTGCGGTTGCGCAGGGCCGTGACCAGCAGACCGATCGCGGCGGCCAGGATGCCCAGCGCCGTGACGGCACCGAAGAACCAGCCCACGGCGAGCAGGCTGTCGGCGAACGCGGGCGGTCGGCTGAGCGCTTTGAGGAGATAGCCGACGAGCAGGAAGATCACCGCGGCGATGCCGCCGAGGACCGGTACCAGCACCGTGATGATCGCCGTGAACCCCGCGCCGGATACCGGCACTTCTGCCTCGGCCGGGTCCAGCACGGAATCGTGCGCCGAGTCGGGGCGAGCAGTATCGGAGCGAGCTGAACCGGAGCGGGCCGCGTCGGGACGCGCCGAGTCGGCCCGTACGGAGTCGGCTCGTACGGAGTCCGGTCGGGCAGAAGCGGAAAGGCTTGGTGAGCGGAACTCCTCGCGGATCTTTCTGTAGTGCTCGTACTCGGCGGCCGCGGCCGTGGTGATCCGCGCCGTGGACTTCAGGGCCATGGTGCGTAGCTGCTCGCTGTTGAGCCGCTCCCCGATCGCGGCGAGATCAGGGCGCTCGTGTGCGTTGTGCAGCACGTCATCGAGGATCCGCTCGAATTCCGCGCGATCCTCGCTCAGCAGGTGCGGAGCGCTGTTCATGTGCATCCCCCGATGCTCCGTAGGGCCGGCTCGCCCGCGTGGGTACGGGCAGTTGGCGGAAACGGAGGAGAGCCTGCTACGGATAAGCCGATGGTAGAGCTGTTTCGGCGTGGGGTGACAGGGGGTTTACACAAATCGGCTTGACCCTGTTGTCTCAGTTCTCCAGGGGAAGCCGGACGACCAGCAGCTTTCCCGCCATCGTCACTCCGCCGTCCATCGCGATGGCAAGTCCGTCGGCATATACGTGTGGCCCTTCCACCAGCGGACCCGTGTCGGCTTCGCCGTCCGAGGCGTCTTCGGTGCCGACTTCGCCCAGCAGATAGGGAATCGGGCTGTGGCCATGGACGATGCGCTGTCCGCCGTACCGGGAGAGCAGTTCGCGTACGGCCTCGGGGCCGCCGTCGTCACGGAAGGCGAAGCGCTTGGTGAGTTTGCGGAACAGATCCCAGCATTCGTCCGCGTCATTGCGCGTGAGGATCTGATGAATCGTGTCGTTGACGTCCTCGATCGTGGACCCGTAGTCCAGATAGGCCGTCGTGTCGGAGTGCAGGAGGAGATGTCCGTCCGCCTCGACCACCGCGTCGAGCCGGGACATCCACTGGAGATGGACGTCCTGGAGGCGCTCCATATCGGTGCGCTGACCGCCGTTGAGCAGCCAGGCGGCCTGGAAGGTGGCCGTACCCGCACCGGAGTTGACATGGGTGTCGCCGAAACGTCTGGCGCCGATCAGCAGCAGTTCGTGATTGCCCATCAGGGCCTTGCAGTAGCCGCCCGCCGCCGCCGCTTCCGCGGAGAGCCGCATCACGAGATCGATGACACCGATGCCGTCGGGACCGCGGTCGGTGAAGTCGCCGAGGAACCAGAGGCGCGCGGTGCCCGCGGCCCAGTGGCCGTCGGCGTCGATCAGCCCCTGTTCGGCCAGCGCGGCGAGGAGTTCGTCGAGATAACCGTGGACATCGCCGACGACATAGAGCGGGCCGAGACCGTCGGGGACCGGCGACTCCGCCGCAGGGCCGACGTGCACCTGGACCGTGTCCCCCCGGTTGATCACCGGGAGATCGCGTTCGGTGGGGGTGTAGCCCTCCGGGGGTTCGTCATCGGGGACCGCGTTGCCGGGGTGCCCGGACGGGCCGGCGGCCGTGGGGCCTGACGGGCCGGGTTCTCCGGACTGCACGGGAACCAGCGCGTACGGCGGTACGCGGAAGTCGCGCAACGTCGCCGTCCGCACCACGGGTCCCTGGCCGGCCCCCTGTGTCATCGACCCCTCCACCGCCGTCGTGCCGCCGTACACCTGTGGGGCCCGCCCGGCCGGTGGGGGTGAGCCCGTCGGCGGTGAGCGAAGGTCCGCGGTGTCGTGCGCCCATCATAGGAATGCGGGTCCTCCCGTGTGACGCACCAGGGGTGGTGAATCCGATTGCACCTCTGGTTCACCGGCTGTTTTCGGGCCGATCGCCCGAAATGTCAAAGGTCTGGGCCTTCACCGGTCATTGCACCGGCTCAACCAGTTCTCCACCGGCCCCGTCCGTCCCGCCCGTACCACCTGTTCCCGTTGTGTCCCGGGCTCTCGGCAGCCCCTGACCGCGTGCTGTGCTCCGCGCGGCCCGGGGTCCGCCGTACTGATGGTCAGTCACCCGCGGGGGACCGGGGCGCGCTGACCGTGGTGCGCGGAGGGCGGCGCTGGGAGGAGGTCCGGACGATCAGTTCGGTCGGTATCACCTGCTCGACCGGCCGGTCGGTCTCCAGCCCCTCGATGGCGTCGATGAGGAGCTGGATGACCGCGGTGCCGATACGGCGCGGCTTGAGCGAGAGCGTGGTGATCGGCGGCTCCGTCGAGGCGTACACGGTGGACTCGCTGCAGCAGACGAGCAGCAGGTCGTCCGGTACCCGCAGTCCGTACCGCCGTGCGGCGGCGAGCAGATCGGTGCCGTTGGGGTCGAAGAGCCCGTAGACGGCGTCGGGCCGGTCCGGGCGGGCCAGCAGCCGGTCGGCTGCGACGGCCCCCGCGCACGGGTCGTGGGCGGGATAGGACTCGTAGACCGGGTCCTGGCCGACTCGTTCGCACCAGTGCAGATAGGCGGTGGTGGAGAGCCGGGTGTAGGTGTCCGTGGTTGTGCCGGTGAGCAGGCCGATCCGGCGTGCGCCGGCCGCGGCGAGATGGTCGAGCAGATCGAGGACGGCCGCTTCGTGGTCGTTGTCGACCCAGGCGGTGACGGGAAGGGTGCCCGCGGGCCGGCCGTCGGAGACGACGGGAAGACCCTGGCGGACGAGTTCGGTGACCACGGGATCGTGGTCGGAGGGGTCGATGACGACGGTGCCGTCGAGGGCGACATTGGCCCAGACGTCGTGGCGGGAGGTGGCGGGGAGGATGACGAGGGCGTATCCGCGGGCGAGTGCGGCGGAGGTGGCGGCCCTGGCCATCTCGGCGAAGTAGGCGAACTCGGTGAAGGTGAAAGGTTCATCCCCGTACGTCGTCACCGTCAGGCCGATGAGGCCGGACTTGCCGGTACGGAGGGTTCTGGCGGCGGCGGACGGCCGGTAGCCGAGGCGTTCGGCGACTTCTCGGACATGGCGTCGGGTGGCGTCGGGTAACCGGCCCTTGCCGTTGAGCGCGTCCGAGACAGTCGTGATGGAGACACCGGCTGCGGCGGCCACGTCCCGGATGCCCGCCCGACCTTGCCGGCTTCCCCGGCGGGATGTGTCCGTCCGGCTCACCTGGTGTTTCCCTGCTGCTGTCATGGCGAGCCGATAGTAGGGCTCGGGCGGGCGGTGGGTCCGGTCGCACAATCACCTATGGGCAGGCACGTTTTTGCATGGTTGAAGGTGGTAAATGGCCTTGGAAGGCAAGGGAGTTAACACGTGTAGCTATGTTCTGCCATGCAACGAGCGGCATGGACCTGGCGAAGGGGCCATGTTTCGAAGAGGTCTCAACTCACCTCTACGGGGGACGCGCGCCACGGCGTGGGCCACCGGCGCGCGCCAGGGAAGCGCGTGCGCCCCTCTCCCGGCGGCCTTCCGGAGGTCATCCGCCGGCCTCCCGCAGGACGTCCTGCGGCCGTCGGGCGGGGGCCGGCAGCCGCGCGGCGCGTGTCCTGCGGCTGCGCGACGGAGCGCGGCGGGAGTGCTGCGGGCGGCGCGGCCGGGGTGCGGCGGGAGTGCTGCGGGGGCGCGGCCGGAGTGTGGCCGGTGTGTGCGGCCCGTGTGTGACGGACCTCCTTCGGCCGCCATTCGCAGCGGACGCGAATCCTCATAAGGTGTGCAGCATTGAAGTCGTCATCGATGCCGGCGCCGACGCCGGTGTCCATGACGGTGATGCCGGAGTCGAAGTCGTACGGACCCGTGAACGGCCGAGGAGGACCTGCGGTGAGCGAGACGAGCCCCAAGCTGCGTGCCGAGCTGGACGGCATCCCCACGTACAAGCCGGGCAAACCTGGCGGGCCGACGGCGTCCGGCGGCCCCGCCGCGTACAAGCTGTCCTCCAACGAGAACCCGTACCCGCCGCTGCCGGGCGTGATGGAGCGGGCCATCGAGGCCGCGGGCGCCTTCAACCGCTACCCGGACCTGGCCTGCAGCGGGCTGATGGAGGAGCTGGCCGACCGCTTCGGGGTGCCCGTCTCGCATCTCGCGACCGGTACGGGGTCGGTGGGGGTCGCCCAGCAGTTGCTCCAGGCCACCTCGGGCCCCGGGGACGAGGTCATCTACGCCTGGCGTTCCTTCGAGGCGTACCCGATCATCACCCAGATCGCGGGCGCGGCCTCCATAAAGGTGCCGCTGACCCCGGGCGACGCGCACGACTTGGACGCGATGGCCGACGCGATCACCGAGCGGACCCGGCTGATCTTCGTCTGCAACCCCAACAACCCGACCGGCACGGTGGTGCGCAGGGCCGAGCTGGAACGGTTCCTCGACCGGGTGCCCGGCGATGTGCTGGTGGTGCTCGACGAGGCGTACCGGGAGTTCATCAGGCCCGGGCGGGGCGCGGAGGGCGGCGAGGTGCCGGACGGGCTGGAGATCTACCGCGACCGCCCGAATGTGGCGGTGCTGCGTACGTTCTCCAAGGCGTACGGTCTGGCCGGGCTGCGGGTGGGCTTCGCGATCGCCCATGAGCCGGTGGCCGCCGCGCTGCGGAAGACCGCCGTCCCGTTCGGCGTGAGCCAGATCGCACAGGAGGCGGCGATCGCCTCGCTGCGTGCCGAGGACGAACTGCTGGGGCGGGTGGGCGCGCTGGTCGCCGAGCGCGAGCGGGTGCACGCGGGGCTGGTCGGCCAGGGCTGGACCGTACCGGAGACCCAGGCCAATTTCGTCTGGCTGCGGCTCGGCGAGCGTACGGTCGCGTTCGCGGCGGCCTGCGAGGCGGCCGGTGTGGTCGTACGGCCCTTCCCGGGCGAGGGGGTACGGGTCACGATCGGCGAGCACGAGGCCAATGACCTGTTCCTTCAGGCGGCCGAGACGTTCCGCAAGGAGATGTAGCAGGGCGAGTCGCAGCCGGGCGGGTTGCGGCCAGCAGCCGGGCGGGCTGCGGCCAGGAGTGCCGGGCGATGCCGGCAAGGGGCGGTCCCTTCGGGGCCGCCCCTTCGGCGTGTCCGGAGGCGGCCGGCGGCTGTCCGGAGATGGCCGGTGGCTTGTCTTCGACCCCCCTGCGCCGGCCCGGAAGGGTGTGCGACATAATGCTTGTGAATGTGAACGCGTTCACAAGCTCGCCTTGTTCGTTGCGGTATGTCCGGGGTGAAAGGGGCAAGCCGCCGCCGTCACCACTCCGGTGAAGGCGCGCGAGGCGGTTGTGCAAGGCGATTAAGGAGAAGGCGACGTGTACCTGGCTCTGGCGCCGGAGACCCTGGCGCGATGGCAGTTCGGCATCACCACCGTCTACCACTTCCTCTTCGTCCCCCTGACGATCTCGCTCGCCGCGCTCACCGCCGGCCTGGAGACCGCCTGGGTCCGCACGGGGAATCCGAAGTACCTCAAAGCCACCAAGTTCTGGGGCAAGCTCTTTCTGATCAATATCGCGATGGGGGTCGTCACCGGCATCGTGCAGGAGTTCCAGTTCGGGATGAACTGGTCCGACTACTCGCGCTTCGTCGGTGACATCTTCGGAGCCCCGCTCGCCTTCGAGGCGCTGATCGCCTTCTTCTTCGAGTCCACCTTCATCGGACTGTGGATCTTCGGCTGGGACAAGCTGCCGAAGAAGATCCATCTCGCCTGCATATGGATGGTCTCGATCGGTACGGTCCTCTCCGCCTACTTCATCCTGGCGGCCAACTCCTGGATGCAGCATCCGACCGGCTTCCGTATCAACGAGGAAGCCGGACGCGCCGAACTCACCGACTTCTGGAAAGTCCTCACCCAGGACACCGCGCTCACCCAGTTCTTCCACACCCTGACGGCCGCTTTCCTGGTCGGCGGCGCCTTCATGGTCGGAATCGCCGCCTTCCATCTCGCCCGCAAGAAGCACATCCCGGTGATGCGGACCTCGCTCCGCCTCGGCCTGGTCACGGTGGTGATCGCCGGACTGCTCACCGCCGTCAGCGGTGACACGCTCGCCAAGGTCATGTTCAAGCAGCAGCCGATGAAGATGGCCGCGGCCGAGGCCCTCTGGGAGGGCCAGGCGCCCGCGCCCTTCTCGCTCTTCGCGTACGGAGATGTCGAGAAGGGCCACAACACCGTGGCCGTCGAGGTCCCCGGACTGCTGTCCTTCCTCGCCAACAGCGACTTCAGTTCGCATGTCCCCGGCATCAACGACGTCAACAAGGCCGAGCAGCAGAAGTACGGGCCCGGCGACTACCGGCCCAATATCCCGGTCGCCTACTGGGGCTTCCGCTGGATGATCGGCTTCGGCATGGCGTCGTTCGCCATCGGCCTGCTCGGACTCTGGCTGACCCGGAAGAAGTTCCTGCTGCCACCCGCCCTCCGGACCGGCGAGGACGAGGTGCCGCATCTCGTTCTCTTCAGGAAGAAGGCGCTGAGCCCCAAGTTCGCCAAGTGGTACTGGATCACCGCCCTCTGGACCCTGCTCTTCCCGCTGATCGCCAACTCCTGGGGCTGGATCTTCACCGAGACGGGGCGCCAGCCCTGGGTCGTGTACGGGGTGCTCCGCACGGCCGACGCGGTCTCCCCCGGTGTCTCGCAGGGCGAGGTGCTCACCTCGATGATCGTCTTCACCCTGCTGTACGCCGTCCTCGCGGTCATCGAGGTCAGGCTGCTGATCAAGTACGTCAAGGCCGGGCCGCCGGAGCTGACGGACGCGGATCTCCATCCGCCCACGAAGATCGGCGGCGATCCGGCGGACGCCGACCGGCCGATGGCCTTCTCGTACTGACGATTCGACCGAGGGACGTGAGGAGCTATGGAACTCCACGATGTCTGGTTCGTTCTGATCGCCGTTCTCTGGACCGGCTACTTCTTCCTTGAAGGCTTTGACTTCGGTATCGGCATCCTGACCAAGCTGCTGGCCCGCGACCGCAAGGAGCGGCGGGTCCTCATCAACACCATCGGGCCCGTCTGGGACGGCAATGAGGTCTGGCTGCTGAGCGCGGGCGGGGCGACCTTCGCCGCCTTCCCCGAGTGGTACGCCACCCTCTTCTCCGGCTTCTATCTGCCGCTGCTGCTCATCCTGGTCTGTCTGATCGTGCGCGGTGTCGCCTTCGAATACCGGGCCAAGCGGCCCGAGGAGAACTGGCAGCGCAACTGGGAGCACGCGATCTTCTGGACCTCGCTGCTGCCCGCGGTGCTGTGGGGTGTCGCCTTCGGCAATATCGTGCGGGGCGTCGAGATCGACGCCCACAAGGAGTACGTCGGCAGCTTCGGGGATCTGCTCAATCCGTATGCGCTGCTGGGCGGACTGGTCACGCTGACTCTCTTCACCTTCCATGGCACGGTGTTCGCCGCGCTCAAGACGGTGGGGGACATAAGGGTCCGGGCCAGGAAGCTGGCCGTCGGGCTGGGGCTGCTCACCGCCGTGCTGGCGCTCGGTTTTCTGCTCTGGACCCAGGCGGACAACGGCGACGGTACGAGCCTGGTCGCGCTGATCGTGGCCGTGGCGGCGCTGGCCGGCGCGGTCGGGGCTATCGCGGCGGGGCGTGAGGGCTGGTCCTTCGCCCTCTCCGGCGTCACGATCGTGGCCGTCGTCGCGATGCTTTTCCTGACGCTCTTCCCGAATGTCATGCCGTCGTCGCTGGATCCGGCCTGGAGCCTGACGGTGACGAACGCCTCGTCCACCCCGTACACGCTGAAGATCATGACCTGGTGCGCCGGGATCGCGACTCCGGTGGTGCTGCTCTACCAGGGGTGGACGTACTGGGTGTTCCGCAAGCGGATAGGGACGCAGCACATCGCGGACGCGTGAGCTGCTACGGGGGATTTGCTGGGTGATCGCTCGGGGTCACCAGGGTCACCAGGGTCATGAGTGTCGGGCGGCATCAGGAGTAGGTGTTTCACGTGAAACCAATCGATCCGCGCCTGTTGCGCTATGCCCGCGCCACCCGCTTCTTTCTGGCTGCCGTGGTGGGTCTGGGGCTGGCCGGCGCAGGGCTGGTGGTCGCTCAGGCGATGCTGATCGCCGAGGTGGTGGTGGGCGGCTTCCAGCGTGGGCTCGATGGTTCCGAGCTGCGTACTCCCCTGCTTCTGCTGGCCGCGGTCGCCGTCGGGCGCGGTCTGGTCTCCTGGCTGACCGAGCTGGCGGCCCACCGGGCGAGCGCTGCGGTCAAGTCCGAGCTGCGTGGGCGCTTGCTGGAACGGGCGGCGGAACTCGGTCCGGGCTGGCTGAGCGGGCAGCGCACCGGTTCGCTGGTCGCGCTCGCCACGCGCGGGGTCGATGCCCTAGATGATTACTTCGCGCGCTATCTGCCTCAGCTCGGACTCGCTGTGGTCGTACCGGTGGCGGTCCTGGCGAGGATCGTCACTGAGGACTGGGTCTCGGCGGCGATCATTGTGGTGACCCTGCCGCTGATTCCGGTCTTCATGGTGCTGATCGGCTGGGCCACCCAGGCGCGGATGGACCGTCAATGGCGGCTGCTGTCCCGGCTGTCGGGCCACTTCCTGGATGTGGTCGCCGGGCTGCCGACCCTCAAGGTCTTCGGCCGGGCCAAGGCACAGGCCCAGTCGATCCGTACGATCACCTCCGAGTACCGGCAGGCCACCCTCCGTACGCTGCGGATCGCCTTCCTCTCGTCCTTCGCACTGGAGTTGCTGTCGACGCTGTCGGTGGCGCTGGTCGCGGTTGGTATCGGGATGCGGCTGGTGCACGGCGATCTCGATCTGTACACCGGCTTGGTGGTGCTGGTCCTCGCCCCCGAGGCCTATCTGCCGATCCGCCAGGTGGGGGCGCAGTATCACGCGGCGGCCGAGGGGCTGTCGGCCGCCGAGGAGATCTTCACGGTCCTGGAGACCGAGCCTCCGGCGCGCGGTACGGAGGTGATCACCGGCTCCGGTGCGCCTCGGCTGGAGCTGGAGGCGGTGACCGTACGCCATCAGGGCCGTAAGGAACCCTCGCTGGACGCGGCTTCGCTGACGGTCGAACCGGGGGAGACGGTCGCCCTGGTCGGGCCGAGCGGGGCGGGGAAGTCCACGCTGCTCGATGTCGTCCTCGGATTCACCACGCCTGACGAGGGGCGGGTACGGGTGGACGACCGCGATCTGGCCGCGCTCGACCCGTACGGCTGGCGGGAGCGGATCGCCTGGGTGCCGCAGCGGCCGTACCTCTTCGCCGGGACGATCGCGGAGAACGTACGGCTGGCCCGGCCGGACGCGGACGACGCGGCGGTACGGGAAGCGCTGCGGGAGGCGGGCGCGTACGAGTTCGTGGCGGCGCTCCCCCAAGGGGTGCTGACCGTGCTCGGCGAGGACGGTGCCGGGCTCTCGGCCGGTCAGCGGCAGCGGCTCGCGCTGGCCAGGGCGTTTCTCGCCGACCGGCCGCTGGTGCTGCTGGACGAGCCCACGGCGGCGCTCGACGGTGAGACGGAGGCGGGCATCGTCGAGGCGGTACGGCGGCTGGCCAGGGACCGTACGGTGCTGCTCGTCGTCCATCGGCCGGCGCTGCTTGCGGTGGCGGACCGGGTGGTCGCGCTGCGGGAGAGGTCGGAGGGCGAGGCGGACCCGGGGCTTGGCGTGAGCGAAGCCAATTCGGTGCGTGGCGTGGGCGAAGCCGATCCGGGTCTTCGCGTGGGCGTGGGTGTCGCGGGCGCGGAGGTTCCGCGGCTTGGCGTCGGCGCGGAGGTTTCGCGGTCCGGTGCTGGCGAGGGAGTCTCGGCGGGGGAGCGGGGCCTCGGCTCCGCTCCGGCGCCCGCGCGTCCCGTAGGCGAAGCTTCCGAAGAGCAGGCCGTACCGGCATTGGGCGGCGAACTGCCCGTAGCGGCCGGGGATTCGCTTGCTCAGCTTGCCTCGCTTGCTCCGCTCGCGCGGATGCGGGCCGCCGCCGGGGCGCTGCGCGGCCGCTTCGTACTGGCCCTGCTCCTCGGAAGCTGCGCCCTCGGCTCCGCCGTCGGGCTCATGGCAGTCTCCGGCTGGCTCATCTCACGCGCCTCCGAACAGCCGCCCGTGCTCTATCTGATGGTCGCGGTGACGGCCACCCGCGCCTTCGGGATAGGCCGGGCCGTCTTCCGGTACGCCGAGCGCGTCGTTTCGCATGACGCCGTGCTCAGGACGCTCGCCGATCTGCGGGTCGCGGTGTACCGGCGGCTGGAGCGCATCGCGCCCGCCGGCCTCGGCGGGACCCGGCGCGGCGATCTGCTGTCCCGGCTCGTCGCCGACGTGGACGAACTCCAGGACTACTGGCTGCGCTGGCTGCTGCCGGCCGGTACCGCACTGCTGGTCGCGGCGGGCACGGTCGGATTCACCGCGTGGCTGCTGCCGGAGGCGGGCGCCGTACTCGCCGCCGGGCTGCTGGTCGCCGGGGTCGGCGTGCCGCTGGTGAGCGCCGCCTGCGCCCGCCGGGCCGAGCACCGGCTCGCCCCCGCGCGCGGAGCATTGGCCACCCGGGTCGCCGATCTGCTCCGGGGCACCGCCGAACTGACCGTCGCGGGCGCGCTGCGGAGCCGTCTGCGCCAGGTGCGCGAGGCCGACGGAACGCTGACGGCGATTGCCGCACGCGGGGCGAGCGCCCAGGCCCTCGGCGGCGGGCTCTCCGCGCTGGCCTGCGGACTGACCGTGGCCGCGGCGGCGCTGGTGGGCGTGGCGGCCGTACGCGCGGGTCGGCTCGACGGCGTCGAACTGGCCGTGGTCGTCCTGACCCCGCTCGCCGCGTTCGAGGCGGTCACCGGGTTGCCGCTGGCCGTGCGGCACAGGCGGCGGGCCGTGCGCAGTGCGGAGCGGGTGTGCGAGGTACTGGACGCCCCCGTCCCCGTACAGGAACCGGAGCGGCCGGCCCCCGCTCCCGTATCACCGTTCCCGCTGGAGGTGCGGGGTCTGTCCGCGCGGTACGCGGGGCAGCGGCGGGACGCGCTCAGCGGGCTCGATCTGACCCTGACCGCCGGGAAGCGCGTCGCCGTCGTCGGGCCCTCGGGGTCGGGCAAGACCACGCTCGCGCATGTGCTGCTGCGCTTCCTGGACGCGCGCGAGGGGGACTGCCGGCTGGGCGGTACGGACCTGGGCTCGCTCGACGGGGACACCGTCCGCCGGTTCATCGGTCTGTGCGCGCAGGACGCGCACCTTTTCGACAGTTCCGTACGCGAGAACCTGAGGCTCGCCCGTACGGACGCGACCGAGGACGAACTGCGTGAGGCCCTGCGCCGGGCCCGGCTGCTCGACTGGGCCGATTCCCTGCCCGCGGGCCTCGACACGCTCGTCGGCGAGCACGGCGCCCGGCTCTCCGGCGGGCAGCGGCAGCGGCTGGCGCTGGCCCGCGCGCTGCTGGCCGACTTTCCCGTACTGATCCTGGACGAGCCCGCCGAACATCTCGACCTGGCGACCGCGGACGCGCTGACCGCCGATCTGCTGGAGGTGACGGAGGGCCGTACGACGCTGCTGATCACCCACAGGCTGCGGGGGCTGGACGCGGTGGACGAGGTGATCGTGCTGGACGGCGGCCGTGCCGTACAGCGGGGTACGTACGCCGAGCTGGCGGCGGGCGAGGGGCCGCTGCGCCGGATGCTGGAGCGGGAGCGGGCGGGGGACGCGGCCGGGGTTGCTGCTGGGGGTCTGGGCGGTGCGCGGGTGGCGGACGCGCAGGTGGCCGGGGCGCGGGTGGCTGGTGCGCGAGCGCCGGGTCGCCGGACGGCTGAGGCCCGGTAGGCCCGTACTCGCGCACGCGGACTTTCCCTATCAAATGGGAATTATTAGGCTCTGGCCTATGAAGGTGCCCGAGCCGCTGGAGCCTCTGGACGCGGTCACTCGCGCGGCGAGCAGTCTGGAGGGCCTGTCCGTCGAGAACACCGCGCGTGTGCCGCAGCTTCTGGAGGCGATGTGCTCCGTCGGCACGGGGCGGGGGCTGCACACCACGCTCAAGCGGATCTGTGAGACCGCCGCCGAGCTGGCCGGGGCCCGCTATGCCGCCATCGGGGTCCTCGACGAGGCGGGCGAGAGCCTCTCGGACTTCGTGACCCACGGCGTGGGCGAGGACGTGGCCCGCCGGATCGGCCGCAGACCCGACGGACACACGGGCCTGCTCGGCGTGCTGAACAGGTGTCCCGAACCGATCCGGCTGGCCGATCTGACCACCGATCCGCGCGCCGCGGGATTTCCCCCGGCCATCCGCGGATGCGGACGTTCCTGGGAGTCCCCATTCGTGCCCAGGGCGAGGCACTCGGCAATTTCTATCTGGCCGAGAAGCCCGGCGGGGGCGAGTTCAGCGACTACGACCTGCACATGGTGCGCGTCCTCGCGACGGATGCTGCGAACGCCATCGGCAACGCCCGGCTGTACGAGGCGGCCCGACAGCGCGAACGCTGGATCGACGGCTCGGTCGCCGTCACCACGGCCCTGCTCACCAGCGGTGACGCGGGCGACGCGCTGTCCGTGGTCGCCGAGCAGGCGCGCCGGCTGGCGGACTCGGTCATCGGAGTGGTGCTGCTGCGCACGGAGGCCGGCGGGCTGGAGGTCGTGGCCGTGTCCGACGAGCATCCGACGGTGAAGCGGAAGTACGTCGTACCGGCCACGAACCCCGTCGCCATGACCCTGCTGGCCGGTGAGTCCATGTTCCTGGACGATCTCGCCACCGATCCGCGGATGACGCCCGCCCTGGCCGCGGATTTCGGGCCCGGGATGCTGCTGCCGCTGCGGTCCGACGGCCGGGTGCTGGGCGCGCTGGCCATGCCCCGGGCGCGGGGCGCGCGCCGGTTCGGGGAGCGGGAGCGGACCATGGCCGACCAGTTCGCCGCCCAGGCCGCGCTGGCGCTGATGACGGCCGAGGCGCAGCGCGACCGCGAGCGGCTGGCGGTTCTGGAGGACCGCGACCGTATCGCCCGTGACCTGCACGATCTGGTCATCCAGCGGCTGTTCGCGACGGGGATGACGCTGGCGAGCGCCCAGCGCGGAGCGGTCGCCGCGGAGGTGCACCAGGGCATCGACCGGGCCGTCGACGAGCTGGACGTGACCATTCAGGAGATCCGTACGGCCATCTTCGCGCTCCAGCAGGGACCGGCCGAGGCGCCGGCCGGGGTGCGCACCCGCGTACTGCGGGAGATCAATATGGCGGCGGTGCCCCTGGGATTCCGGCCCAGCCACCGGTTTCTCGGGCAGGTCGACGCCGCCGTCGGTGAGCTGGCCGGGAAGAATCTGATCGCCGCGCTCCGTGAGGCCCTCTCCAACGCCTTCCGGCACGCGCACGCCACCCGTATCGAAGTGGTCGTCGACGCGACGGCCCGGCTGCCCGACGGCAGGGCGGCGGTGCGGCTGTCGGTCGCCGACGACGGGGTGGGCATCCCGGACGGCGGACGGCGCAGCGGGCTGCGCAATCTGGCGCGGCGGGCCGAGTCACTGGGCGGATCGAGCGTGTGCGGGCCGGGGATCGGCAGGGGCGGGCGCGGTACGACGGTGATCTGGGAGGCGCCGCTGTGACGGCGGCGGGTGTGGCGTGGCGTGGAGACGCCGGAGCCGGGCCTGGATCTGCTCGTGTCGCGACCGCGACCGGCTGCTCGTGCCGCCACCGCGACCGGGCAAACCTTGCCGGGACAGACCTAGATCCGGGCCAGGATCTGTTCGATGACGATCGCCACGCCGTCCTCGTTGTTGGTGACCGTACGGCCTGACGCGGCGGCCAGCACATCCGGATGGGCGTTGCCCATGGCGTACGACGTCCCGGCCCAGGCCAGCATCTCCAGATCGTTCGGCATGTCGCCGAAGGCCACGACCTCGTCGGACGATATGCCGCGCTCGGCACAGCACAGGGCGAGGGTGCTGGCCTTGCTCACGCCCAGGGCGCTGATCTCCAGCAGCGCGGTGGGGCTCGACCGGGTGATCGTGGCGCGGTCCCCCGCCGCTGTACGGGCCAGGGTGAGGAAGGCGTCGGGCGTCAGGGCGGGGTGGTGGGCGAGCAGCTTGACGACCGGGCCCGCGGAGTCCTCGTACGCCTCGTCGAAGATCCTCTCCGCGGTGGCGACGGTCGCGCCCGGGTCCTCAAGGAAGGGCGGGTACGTCGGCTCGTAGCGGATGCCGTGGGCCATCTCGACGGCGAAGGCCGTTCCGGGGGCGGCGTCGCGCAGGGCCTGGACGACATACAGCCCGGTCTCGCGGTCCAGGTCCCGGACCTTCAGCAGCTCGCCGCCGGCGTGCAGATCGACCACGGCCGCGCCGTTCGCGCAGATCGCCAGGCCATGACCGTGCACATGCTCGCTGACGACATCCATCCAGCGGGCCGGGCGCCCGGTGACGAAGAAGACCTCGACGCCCGCTTCCTCGGCGTTCTTGAGCGCGGCGATCGTACGGTCCGACACGGACTTGTCGTCGCGGAGCAGGGTGCCGTCGAGATCGGTGGCGATCAGCCGAGGCCGGGCGGGGAGCGGGGAACCGGGCGAGGCCGGTGTCTCCGGGGCCTTTGGGGCTTCCGCGGTGGCTGGGGTTTCCGGGGCGGCTGGGGAGTCGTCCGTGGGCGAGGTCACGGCGCCATTCTCCCGTACGGATGCGCACGGGCGTGCGGAGGGGCGCCCATCTGAGACGGGGTCAGTCGGACGGTGTGCACGCGTGCACGTGTGCGTGCGGGCAAGCGGGCGATTCGGGGCCGGGGCGGGGCTTCCGCGGGGGCTGGGGCTGGGGCGGCGGCGACACGCGTATGGTCGGCTGGCGCGAGGTCGACGGGCGTGGGGGCGATTGGCGTACGGATCGAGTGGCATACGGGGGATTGGCGTACGGGTCGACGGGCGCGCGGGCGGTCGGTCGGCGGGACGTAGGGTCGGGGCATGCGCCTCAGTACTGTGATCCTTCCCGTCCGCCGCTGGCACGACGGTGGCCGCGACGAGTGGCTGCGCGCCGAGCGGCTCGGTTTCCATGCCGCGTACACGTACGACCACCTGTCCTGGCGTACCTTCCGCGACGGCCCGTGGTTCGGGGCAGTGCCCACGCTGACGGCGGCAGCCGCGGTCACCGACCGACTACGGCTCGGGACACTCGTCACCTCACCGAACTTCCGGCATCCCGTCACGCTCGCCAAGGACCTGCTCACGCTGGACGATGTCTCGGGCGGGCGGATCACTCTGGGGATCGGCGCGGGCGGTACGGGCTTCGACGCCACGGTGCTGGGGCAGGAGGCGTGGACGCCCCGGGAGCGGGCGGACCGGTTTGCCGAGTTCGTGCCGCTGCTGGACCGGCTGCTGACCGAGGACTCCGTGACGTACGAGGGCAGCTTCTACTCCGCGGTCGAGGCCCGCGGCATCCCGGGGTGTGTGCAGCGGCCCAGGCTGCCCTTCGCGGTCGCGGCCACCGGGCCGCGCGGGCTGCGGCTCGCCGCGGAGTACGGCCAGGCCTGGGTGACGACGGGCGATCCCAAGCTGTTCGAAACCGGTACGCCCGAGCAGTCCCGGGAGGCCATTCACGGGCAGATCGAGCGGCTCGCCAAGGTCTGCGCGGAGATCGGGCGCGAGGTGCCCGAGAAGATCTTGCTCACCGGCTTCACCCCGGACCGGGACGCGCCGATGCGGTCTCTCGACGCGTTCGTGGACTTCGCGGGCCGGTACAGGGAGCTGGGGATCGACGAGATCGTGGTGCATGCGCCCATTCCGGACTCGGTCTTCGCCGCTGACCAGCGGGTCTTCGAGCGGATCGCGACCGAGGCGCCGACGCAGCTCCGCTCGTAACCGGCGGGACTGGGGGCGGGGCTGGGGCGGGGGTCGGAGCCGACGGGCTTCGGATGGGGCTGGGAGCCGGGAGTCGGGAGCCGAAAGCTTGGGCCGGGGCGCGGGTCCGGGCTGTGTCGTGGGCGTCCGTTGGTGACCGTGGGGTGGTCGGCGGGCAGGGTCAGGCGGGGAAGCGCAGGTACCGCGGTGGTACGGAGTCCGTGAGCCAGACCCCATTGGCGCTGACATGGAAGACCAGCCCGCCCCGGTGCATCGCTCCCGCGTCCACCGAGAGCACGATCGGCCGGCCGCGACGCGCGCCGACCCGGGTCGCCGTTTCGCGGTCCGGCGAGAGATGCACATGGTGACGGGCCATGGGGCGCAGCCCTTCGGCCCGGATCGCGTCGAGATGGCGGGCGACGGTCCCGTGGTAGAGGTACGCGGGCGGCTCCGCCGGAGGCAGGTCCAGGTCGACCGCGACGGTGTGGCCCTGGTTGGCGCGGATGCGGTCGCCGTCCACCGTGAAGCGCCGCTTGTCATTGACCGCGACCACATGGTCGAGTTCGGCGCGGCTGATCCGGAAGCCATGCGCGGTCGCGGCGCTGATCAGTTCGTCGACCGCCACCCAGCCGTTCGCGTCGAGGGTGATACCGATCCGCTCGGGCTGGTGGCGCAGATGTTTGGAGAGGTACTTTGACACCTTCACGGTGCGTCGTTCATCGGGTGTTGCGTTCATCCGAACAGCGTGGCCGGTAGGGTCACCAGGCCGCCACTCATTTGAAATTCGTGGTGTTCACAGGTTTGATCCACAGCCAACTCAGTTATCCACAGGGGGATTTGCCGATCCTGTGGACAAGGTCCGCGGCTTTTAACCTATTTGATCAATACGGCTGCCTTGTCTGTTGATTGAGGCGAGGGCGTCCAAGGCCCCTGCCTGAAGCTCCCGTTCGGCCGCCGCCGTGATGAAGGCCGCGACGTTCTCAGGCCCAACCAACCTCTGTATGGCCCGGATCGTACGTACGGCGGCCCCGCTCGCATACGCCAGCCCCTCGATCCGGTACTCGGCCCACGACAAGGACGGACCCGACGCGCTCACTCCCCCCGTTCCGGCGTCGCGCGGCTCACCGTGTCCGCCGCGGCCCGGGCGGCGGGCGAGGCCGCGAGGTAGTCGACTGCTCTGCGCAGCGAGCCTTCCCGCGAGGGGTGGTACGACCGGCGGAAGTAGCGGGGTATCGCCGCGCCCAGCTCGCGCCAGGTCGGCAACAGCCCTTTGCCCATCGCCTTGTTGTGCTCCCGAAGCGAATAGCGCAGCCGGCCCGCGAGCTGAGGGTCGTGCCGGATGAGATAGGCGGCGCCCGAGGCCCAGAGCCACAGCAGTACGGGCACGGTGACACACATCGTGCCGACCCGGCGCGCGTAGCGCAGTGCGTCCGGGCCGCCGCAGTGCTCGTACATGTCGAAGGCCACGGCGCGGTGTTCGACCTCCTCCGCGCCGTGCCAGCGCAGCAGATCGAGCATGACCTCGTCGGATCCCGACCGGTCCAGCGCCTCCGCACGCAGCACCCAGTCACCGAGGACGGCCGTGAACTGCTCGATCGCCGCGACGAACGCCAGCCGGTAGAGCAGCCATCTCCCGGCCGGGAAGGGTATCCCCCAGGGCGGCTTCTCGCCGAGGAGCTTCTCGAAGAGATAGTCGACGCGGCGGATGTAGGCGTCGGTGTTCAGCCGCTGCTCGGCCAGATGGTCCAGTACATGGGAGTGCTGGACGCTGTGCGTGGCCTCCTGCCCCATGAACCCCTTGACGTCCTTGAGCAGTTCAGGGTCGGTGACCAGCGGCAGGCCCTCCTTTAAGACCTTGACGAACCACCGCTCGCCGGCCGGCAGCAGCAGGTGCAGCACATTGATGACATGGGTGGCCGTGGGCTCGTCCGGTATCCAGTGGAGAGGAGTCCCGTGCCAGTCGAACGAGACCCGGCGCGGCACGATGGCATACCGCTCCCCGTCCCCCGCCTGTTTGTCGGTGTTCACAGCGGCGGCTCCACTCGCGCGATCGCGCGCAGCGCCCCGGGGGCGAAGCGGGACAGGAACCGCGCACCGCGGGCCTCCGGAGTGACCGGTATGACGGCCTGGTTGCGCACCACGGCGCGCAGTACGGCGTCGGCGACCTTCTCCGGCGGGTAGTTGCGCAGCCCGTACAGCCGGGAGGTCTTCTTTCTGCGCCGCTCCTGTTCAGCCGCGGAGACACCGGTGAAACGCGCGGTGGACGTGATGTTGGTGTTGACGAAACCGGGGCAGATCGCCGAGACCCCGATGCCTTTGCCGGCAAGTTCCGCCCGGAGGCATTCGCTGAGCATCAGAACCGCCGCCTTGGACGTGCTGTACGCGGGCAGCGCCTTCGAGGGCTGGTAGGCGGCCGCGGACGCGGTGTTGACGATATGGCCGCCCTGTCCGCGCTCGGCCATCTGCCTGCCGAAGACGCGGCAGCCATGGATGACACCCCACAGATTGACGTCCAGGACCTTCTTCCAGTCCTCGGTGGTGGTGTCGAGGAAGGGGCCGGACAGCCCTATGCCCGCGTTGTTGACCAGGACATCGACGATGCCGTACTCCGTGGCGACCTTCTCGGCGAGCTTCTCCATCGCCTTGCCGTCACCGACATCGACCGTCTCGGCCCAGGCCTTGGGTGCTCCGGTCAGACGGGCCAGTTCCGCGGTCCTGGCGGCACCTTCCCCGTCCAGGTCGACCGCCACGATGCGCGCGCCCGCCTCGGCGAACGCGAAGGCGGTGGCCCGGCCGATGCCGCTGGCCGCGCCCGTGACCAGGACGAGCTGTCCGCCGAAGCGCTGCGCGTACGGTCCCGTCGGCGCCGTAACCGTACTCGACTCAGCAGTCCGTTCCGGAGGGCCGCCACTCTCGTGGGCTGTGACGAAGTCGCCGATCCAGGAAACCAGTTGGTCGGGCCTGGTGCGGGGTACCCAGTGCTTGGCGGGCAGCGTGTGCCGTACCAGGCCCGGCGCCCACTGCTCCAGGTCGTCGTAGAGCCGCTCCGACAGGAAGGCGTCGTCGGTCGGGGTGATGAGCTGGACAGGTACGTGCGCATGGGCGTCGGTACGGGGACGGCGCAGCCGGGCGCGGACGTTGTCCCGGTAGAGCCATGCGCCGTGAGCCGCGTCCTGGGGCAGGGAGGCGGTCGGATACGCCGTGCCGGAAAGCCTTTCGGCCCGGCGGAGGATCTTGGGCCACTGCCTGCCGAGAGGGCCGTACCAGGCCAGCTCGGGCAGCACGGGCGTATGCAGCACGTAGATGTACCAGGACTTGGCGCCCTGGCCCAGGAGCTGGCCGACCCGACGCGGAGTGGGGTGTGCCGCGCGCCGTTTGATCCAGTGCCCCATATGGTCCAGCGACGGCCCGGACATCGAGGTGAAGGAGGCGATCCGGCCCTCGGTCCGCGCGACGGTCGCAAACTCCCATGCCTGTACGGAACCCCAGTCGTGGCCGACGAGATGCACCGGCCTGTCCGGACTCACCGCGTCGGCGACCGCCAGGAAGTCATCGGTCAGCTTCTCCAGTGTGAAGCCGCCGCGCAGCGGGTCCGGCGCCGTCGACCCGCCGTGCCCCCGCACGTCGTACAGCACCACATGGAAGCGCTTCGCCAGCCTTGCCGCGACCTCCGACCAGACTTCCTTGCTGTCCGGATAGCCGTGCACGAGCACCACGGTCGGCCGCCCGGGATCGCCCAGCTCGGCGACACACAGCTCGACTCCGCCGGTCAGCACCCGGCGCTCCCGTGCCCCCTCCAGCCCCGGGACCGTACTGCCGCTGCCGCCCGAGGAGCCCGCACCCGGGACTGCGCCCGCGCCCCTGTCCGTACTCATACGGCCGCCTCCGTCCAGCGCCGCACATGCGGCAGATCGTCATCCAGCCAGAACGCGCTCTGTTCCGGATCCCGGGAGTCGGTGACGACCAGGATCTCCTCGAACTTCGCGCCCGTACCCCGGAACCCGAGGTGCGGTTCGACCGCCCACAGCCCCTGTGCCGGCGGGTGATCCGAGAACCGGTACGGGCTCCACAGCGGCGACCACCCGTCGCGGTGGCCGCGCAGCGCGTCGCTCGCGAGCCCCTTGAGCGACTGGGTGCCGAACCCGAACACATGCGGTGACCAGCGACGTTCCTTCACCCGGTCGATCTTGTGGGCGATGACACCGAACGGATAGGCCCGGTGCCTGTTGGCGTAGCCCTGTCGGACCATGAGGCGGTCCACGTCCTCGTAGATCTCCCGCAACGTCCGCCGCTCACGCACCTCGCGCAGGATCAGCTCGCGGTGCGCCCGGAGGTCGGCGATCAGTTTGTTGTGCAGGGGGTTCGGACCGAGACAGCCCGAGTAGCCGACATCCGCCGTGAAGCCGCGATGGACGGGCGCGAGGTCCAGGATGAACGGCATCCCGGTCTCCAGCCGGCGCCCGGTGGGAAAGAACTGCAGCGGTATCCGGAAGCCGACGAACGCCGTACGGTCCCCGAACCAGGCGAAGGGCAGGTGGAACCAGTCGCGCACGCCGCGGGCGCGCAGCCACGCACGCTGCATCCGCGCCGCCTCGCGCTCGGTCACCCCCGGCGTGAGCCGCGCGGCGACGGTCTCCGCGCATTCGTACGCCAAGCGCTGGACCTCCCTGAACCCCCGCAGCTCCGCGGTCCGTTGGTCCGTCACGGCATCGTCTCCCATCGGTTCCATGTGCTGTGCGTGTTCGTCGTGTCACGCAAATCGATGTGGCAGTGACGAATGTGACAATGCCAGGTGCCAGCGTCAAGGGCCGGGCTGTACCTGTGGATAACCGGCCCGCTCGCCCCTGTGGACAACTCGGTCGGCGAATCGGCCGATGGACTACGGTTTCTCCCAGTTCCTCAGCGGCCCCCTTACGGGTCCGTACGCCCTGAGGGGGACAGGGATACAGCCGCCAAGGCTGACGACCCCTGTTACCTTCGCCACTACCGTCGGAGCCGTGAATGTGATCGCGACAGAAGGCCTGAGTAAGCGGTTCCCACGGGTAACCGCGCTTGACCGGCTCTCTCTGGACATCGGACCGGGTGTGACCGGTCTGGTGGGTGCCAATGGAGCTGGCAAGTCCACCATGATCAAGATCCTGCTGGGTCTTTCCCCCGCCACGGAAGGCCGGGCCACGGTGCTCGGGCTCGATGTCGCCACCAGCGGCGGTGCCATCCGTGAGCGTGTGGGATACATGCCCGAGCACGACTGCCTGCCGCCGGACGTCTCGGCCACCGAGTTCGTCGTTCATATGGCGCGCATGTCCGGACTCCCCCCGACCGCGGCGCGCGAGCGCACCGCGGACACGCTGCGCCATGTCGGCCTCTACGAGGAGCGTTACCGCCCCATCGGTGGTTACTCGACCGGTATGAAGCAGCGCGTCAAGCTCGCACAGGCGCTGGTCCACGACCCCCAGCTCGTCCTCCTGGACGAGCCGACCAACGGCCTCGACCCGGTCGGCCGTGACGAGATGCTCGGCCTGATCCGCCGCGTATACACGGACTTCGGCATCTCCGTCCTGGTCACCTCGCACCTCCTGGGCGAGCTCGAACGGACCTGTGACCATGTCGTCGTCATCGACGGCGGGACACTGCTGCGCTCCAGCTCCACCAGCGACTTCACGCAGATCACCACGACCCTCGCGGTCGAGGTCACGGACACGGACGCGCACCCCGACGGCACCGAGACGCTGCGCGAGGCCCTCACCACGGCCGGGCTGACCCTCCACGCGGGCATGGAAGAGGGGCTTCCCGGCGCGGGCCACATCCTGCTGATCGAGGCCAAGGGCGAGGAGACGTACGACGTCGTCCGCGACACCGTCGCCGCGCTCGGCCTCGGACTCGTACGGATGGAACAGCGGCGCCACCACATAGCGGAGGTGTTCCGCCCCCAGCGGACCGAACACCCGCAGGGCACACCGCAACAGGCCCCGGACGGCCGGGCCGCAGACGGAACGGACCACGCACTGGTGAAGGGAGGCGTCCACGATGAGCGCTGAGACCACGACCGGCACCGATGCCGGTACGGGATCCGGAGCCGCGACCACCCGGATCCACAACATCGGATACCGCACCTACGACGGAGCGCGCCTCGGCCGCGCCTACGCGCGCCGCTCCCTCTACTCGCAGTCCCTGCGCGGTGCGTACGGACTCGGCCGCTCGGCCAAGTCCAAGGTCCTGCCGATGATCCTCTTCGCGGTGATGTGCCTGCCCGCGGCCATCATCGTCGCGGTCGCCATCGCGACCAATCTCAAGGAACTGCCGCTCGACTACACGCGCTACGCGATCTTCACCCAGGCCGTCATCGGTCTCTATCTGGCCTCCCAGGCCCCGCAGTCCGTCTCCCGCGACCTGCGCTTCAAGACCGTGCCGCTCTACTTCTCCCGCCCGATCGAGCGCGTCGACTACGTACTCGCGAAGTACGGAGCGATGGCCTCCGCGCTCTTCGTACTGACCGGGGCGCCGCTCGTCATCCTCTACGCGGGCTCACTGCTGGCCAAGATGGACTTCGCCGACCAGACCAAGGGATTCGGCCAGGGGCTGGTGTCGGTGGCGCTGCTCTCCCTGCTCTTCGGCGGGCTCGGCCTGGTGATGGCCGCTCTCACACCGCGGCGCGGCTTCGGCGTCGCCGCCGTGATAGCCACCCTGACCATTTCGTACGGCGCTGTCTCCACCCTCCAGGCGATCGCGTGGAGCTCGGACGCCGTCGGAGCCGTCAAGTGGCTCGGCCTCTTCTCGCCGGTCACGCTCATCGACGGTGTGCAGACCGCCTTCCTGGGCGCGACCTCCGCCTTCCCGGGCGAGGCAGGTCCCTCGGCCGGCGTGGGCGTGGTCTATCTGCTGGTCGTCCTCGCGCTCGTAGCCGGCTCGTACGCCGTCCTGATGCGCCGTTACCGGAAGGTCGGGCTGTGACCACCATCAATATCGAGCACACCTCGCGCTGGTTCGGCAATGTGGTGGCCGTCAACGACGTCACGATGACCATCGCCCCCGGTGTCACCGGACTCCTCGGCCCCAACGGCGCGGGCAAGTCGACCCTGATCAATATGATGGCCGGCTTCCTCGCCCCCTCCACGGGCAGCGTCACCCTCGACGGCCAGCCGATCTGGCGCAACGAATCGGTCTACCGGCAGATCGGCATCGTGCCGGAGCGGGAGGCGATGTACGACTTCCTGACCGGCCTGGAGTTCGTCGTCGCCAACGCCGAACTGCACGGGCTGGGGAGGAAGGAGGCGCGTGCGGCTCTCGCCACGGTCGAGATGGAGTACGCGCAGGACCGCAAGATCGCGACGTACAGCAAGGGCATGCGCCAGCGCGTGAAGATGGCGTCCGCGCTGGTCCACGACCCGTCTGTGCTGCTTCTGGACGAGCCGTTCAACGGTATGGACCCGCGTCAGCGCATGCAGCTCATGGATCTGCTGCGGCGTATGGGCGCCACGGGCCGCACGGTTCTCTTCTCCTCCCATATTTTGGAGGAGGTCGAGCAGCTCGCCTCGCACATCGAGGTGATCGTGGCCGGGCGCCATGCCGCCTCCGGGGACTTCCGCAAGATCCGCCGGCTGATGACCGACCGGCCGCACCGCTATCTCGTACGGTCCAGCGACGACCGCGCGCTCGCCGCCGCGCTGATCGCCGACCCGTCGACGGCCGGTATCGAGGTGGACCTCGCCGAGGGCGCGCTGCGCATCCAGGCGGTCGACTTCGGCCGGTTCACCGAGCTGCTGCCGCGGGTCGCCCGCGAACACTCCATCCGGCTGCTCACGGTCTCGCCCTCGGACGAGTCCCTCGAGTCGGTCTTCTCGTACCTCGTAGCGGCCTGAAAGGAGCTGTGACGTCATGTACAACCCCACAGTCGCCCGGCTCACCTACCGGGCCCTGCTCGGCAGGCGCCGGGCCGCGCTTCTTTTCCTGCTGCCCGCGCTGCTGATCGTCATCGCGGTCGCCGTCCGCGTGCTCAACGGCGCCGACGACCAGGTCGCGGTGGATGTGCTGGGCGGTTTCGCACTCGCCACGATGGTGCCGCTGATCGGTGTCATCGCGGGGACCGGCGCGATCGGACCCGAGATCGACGACGGCTCGATCGTCTATCTGCTCTCCAAGCCGGTGAAGCGGTCGTCGATCATCTTCACCAAGCTGATCGTGGCCATAGCCGTGACCATGGCCTTCTCCGCGATCCCCACATTCATAGCCGGGTACATCCTCAACGGCAACGGCCAGCAGATCGCCGTCGCTTACACGGTCGCGGCGCTGGTCGCCTCGATCGCGTACAGCGCGCTCTTCCTGCTGCTGGGTACGGTCAGCCGCCACGCGGTGGTCATCGGACTCGTCTACGCGCTGGTCTGGGAGACGCTCTTCGGCAGCCTGGTGGCGGGCGCGCGGACGCTCAGCGTCCAGCAGTGGTCGCTGGCGCTCGCCCAGAAGATAGGCGGCGAGGGCACGATCACCTCGGACGTCGGCCTGCCGCTGGCAGTGGGCCTACTGGCGGGGGTCTCGGTAGCGGCGACCTGGTACGCGGGCCAGAAGCTCAGGACGCTGAAGCTCGCGGGCGAGGAGTAGACGCGTGCGTTCCGCACGGCAACCCCCGCCCGGTGGGCGGGGGTTGCCGCGTAACTGTACGTTTATCGCTTCGTTGTCCAGTACGCGTGGAGGCAACTGGAGTCTGTGACGTCGAGCGTTTGTGAAGCTGGGGATTGCCGGCGCGGGGCCGAGAGCCGCGTATGCCGGTCATTGAGTGAGTAGCCACCGTGAGCCGACCTCCGCCCCTGAAGCCCGGGGAGAGGGCCGACCATCAATCGGTTTCACGTGGAAGGCATGTCCATGCCACCTGAAGGTGCCCTGCTCGAATCGCACACACTGCGTGTCGAGCATCTCGGACGCGTAGACGCTCTCGACAAGATCAAGGCTCTTGTCATGCTCCCCGACGGAATTCACGTTCGCACAGAGGACGTGGCCCGGTACTTCGAAGTATCCACAGATGCCGTCAGGCAACTCACAGCCCGGCATCGGGCGGAACTCGTCGAAAATGGGATGCGTGTACTGCGAGGCGCTGACCTGCGGCTTTATCATAGTGACATGGTGTCACTATGGGGCGCCGAGGCGGCCAAAAGTTATCCACAGGCAGCCACCCAGCTCACGCTCTACACCCGCCGTGCTGTGCTCAACATCGCGATGCTTCTTCGCGACAGCGACATCGCGCGGTGCGTCCGTACGTATCTCCTCGACGCCGAGGACGAACTCCGCACGGGTTACACGAACCTCGACCGGCGGGTGACCGATGTCGAGGCGTGCCTCGGCGGGGTCGGTGTGGCGCTTCAGGAGCTGGGGCCGGTTCTGAGCCGGATGTCGTACCGGCTCGACAGTCTGGACCGGCGGCTCGATGCGACCAATCAGGTCGTCGGAGCCATCAGCAACCGGCTGTGCCAGATGTCCGAGGACATCAACCGGGTCGATGCCCGGGTGGACGATGTCGTCCATCAACTGAGGGATCTGCGCCGGAGCCGTAAGCGCCGCTGATCCAGCTCGTAGCCCATGCGCCCGCGTCCGTCTGTGGTAACCCTGCGGGCGGGCGTGGGCCATGGCGCCGATATTCGGTGGCGGGACGTCGCCGCCCCGGGCACAGTAGTTCTGTCAAGGCACACCTCAGGACCGGGAGCGGAGCACGGCGACGACCGGGATTCCGTGTCCGCCGAGTTCCCAGCAGGGCAGCACCGCGCAGGCGCCGGAGTAGCCATCACTGCTCCGCGCGGCCGCCGGGGCGCTGCCCGGGGGCGGCCGCTTCGAGCGCGCATCCGCGCGGGCCGCCCCTTCCCGGAGGACTGAGCGAGTGGCGGACCATCGGCGGTACGGCTGCGACTCGCACGCCCCGAGCAGCACCCGCGGCCAGCGGCCGAAGTCAGCGGCCCTGACTACCCCCGACCGGGGGCCGTAACTACCCCAGCAGCAGCTTCTCCAGCACCACCGCGATGCCGTCATCCTCGTTCGACGCCGTGATCTCGTCGGCCACGGCCTTCAGTTCCTCATGCGCGTTCGCCATCGCCACCCCGTGCCCCGCCCAGGCGAACATCGGGATGTCATTGGGCATGTCGCCGAACGCGATTGTGTCCGCCGCCGTGACACCGAGCCGGCGCGCGGCCAGCGACAGCCCGGTCGCCTTGTTCAGGCCCAGCGGCAGGATTTCCACAACCCCGGCCCCGGCCATCACCACATCCACCAGGCCGCCGACCGTCGCCCGCGCTGCCTGCGCCAGCGCGTCGTCGTCCAGCTCGGGGTGCTGGATGTACACCTTGTTGAGCGGCTCCGCCCACAGCTCCGTCAGGTCGTCGACGAACAGCGCCGGAAGTTCACGGTCCAGCACCTGGTAACCAGGGCCGATCACCACCTCGCCGTCGAGACCGTCCCGGCTCGCCGCGAGCGCCAGCGGCCCGGTCTCCGCCTCGGTCTTGGCGAGCGCCAGCCTGGCCAGTTGGCGGTCCAGCGTCACCGACGTCAGCAGCCTGCGCTCACCGGCGTGATAGACCTGCGCGCCCTGGCCGCACACCGCGAGGCCTTCGTATCCCAGATCGTCCAGTATGTGCCGTGTCCAGGGCACGCCACGTCCCGTGACGATGATGTGCGCGGCTCCCGCCGCCGTGACCGCGGCGAGCGCCTCGCGCGTACGCCCGGAGACCGTGAAGTCCTCACGCAGCAGCGTGCCGTCGAGATCGGTCGCCACCAGCCGGTACGGGAACGATGCCGCGGACGAACCCGTGGCCGGGACCGCTGAGGACCCGGCCACAGAGGACCGCGCGGACGACGAGGGCGTCGGCGACGACGCCGGGTCGGAGCCGGTATTCACTTGGTGACCGGCTCCAGCAGCTCACGCCCGCCCAGATAGGGCCGCAGCACCTCGGGCACCACCACCGAACCGTCGGCCCGCTGGTGGTTCTCCAGGATCGCCACGATCGTGCGCGGCACCGCGCAGAGCGTGCCGTTCAGCGTCGACAGGGGCTTGATCTGCTTGCCGTCCCGCATCCGGACGGAGAGCCGGCGCGCCTGGAAGCCGTCGCAGTTCGACGCCGAGGTCAGCTCGCGGTACTTCCCCTGCGTCGGGATCCATGCCTCGCAGTCGAACTTCCGCGACGCCGAGGCCCCCAGATCGCCGGTCGCCACATCGATCACCTGGAAGGGCAGCCCGAGACCGGTCAGCCACTGCTTCTCCCAGTCCAGCAGCCGCTGGTGCTCGGACTGGGCGTCCTCCGGATCGACGTACGAGAACATCTCGACCTTGTCGAACTGGTGGACCCGGAAGATGCCCCGGGTGTCCTTGCCGTACGTACCGGCCTCGCGGCGGAAGCACGGCGAGAAGCCCGCGTACCGCAGGGGCAGCTTGTCGGCCTCGATGATCTCGTCCATGTGGTACGCGGCGAGCGGTACCTCCGACGTACCGACCAGGTAGAAGTCGTCCTTCTCCAGGTGGTACACGTTCTCCGAGGCCTGGCCGAGGAAGCCCGTACCCTCCATGGCGCGCGGGCGGACCAGCGCCGGAGTCAGCATGGGGATGAACCCGGCCTCGGTGGCCTGGGCGATCGCCGCGTTGACGAGAGCCAGCTCCAGGAGCGCGCCGACGCCCGTCAGATAGTAGAACCGCGAGCCGGACACCTTGGCGCCGCGCTCCACATCGATGGCGCCCAGCGCCTCGCCCAGCTCCAGATGGTCCTTGGGCTCGAAGCCCTCCGCCGCGAAGTCGCGGATCGTGCCGTGCGTCTCCAGGACGGCGAAGTCCTCCTCGCCGCCGACCGGGACATCGGGGTGGACGATATTGCCGAGCTGGAGGAGCAGCCGCCTGGCCTCCTCGTCCGCGTCGTGCTGCTCGGCGTCGGCGGCCCTGACATCGGCCTTGAGCTGCTCCGCCTTCTTGAGCAGCTCGGCCTTCTCCTCGGCGGACGCCTTGGGGATCAGCTTGCCGAGCGACTTCTGCTCGGAGCGCAGCTCGTCGAAGCGGAGGCCGGACGACCTGCGCCGCTCATCGGCGGAGAGCAGGGCGTCGACCAGGGCGACATCCTCTCCACGGGCGCGCTGGGAGGCGCGGACACGGTCGGGGTCCTCACGGAGCAGGCGAAGGTCAATCACCCCCCAGGCTACCGGTGCCCGCCGACACCGACCCACTCGATATCAACAGGCACACCTCTCTGTCTGAATTGTCGCGATTGAGAAATCTGCCGGAAAATCTCCCGCCAGTCATTCGTCGTTCGTCAATAAAGGGGATCCAATTCGCCGCAACGAGGCATAAGGTGGCGGTCTGCTTGACTCACTTCCCTTGTGGAGAAGGGGACTTGAGTCGAACTCCACAGAGCGTTGTCCACAGAGGCGCGCCGGTCGCGCGAGTTATCCACAGGCTGCGCGAGGGGCCTGTGGATTGCGGAAAAGAACGGGTCGCGCGAGCTGGGGGCGGGCCGGAGATTTCCCTCGTAAACCCACTTCACACACTCATTCGGGTGGGAATTGCTCGCTCCAACGAGTTGATCGCTGGAATCGGGCTGACGTTGGGCGGCTCGGCGCCCTGTGGATGGAGGTGGGTGACCGCAGAGATTTGTCGACTCGACCGGCCCGTGTTGTCGACTTGTCCCCAGGTCGAGAAGCGTGCCTGTGGATAACTTTGCCCTTCATCCACAGGCTCACAAGCACAGAGGCTCAGAAGCCCAGCCCTCAGGCGCGGCCGTCCTGGCTTCGCGCCAGCCACTCGGCCGCCTCGATGAACTCCGTGTCCGAGGTCCCCCGCCGCAGTGTCGACACATCGTCCGCCGACACCCCCGCCCGCGGGTACGAGCCGAGGAAGCGCACCTTGGGACAGATCCGCTTCAGCCCCATCAGCGCCTCGCCCACCCGCCGCTCCGAGATATGGCCCTCGGCGTCCACCGCGAAGCAGTAGTTGCCGATCCCGGCGCCGGTCGGCCGCGACTGGATCAGCATCAGGTTGACCCCGCGCACGGCGAACTCCTGGAGCAGTTCGAGCAGTGCGCCGGGGTGGTCGTCGCCCATCCAGATGACCACCGAGGTCTTGTCCGCGCCCGTCGGCGCCGCCGGGCGCGCGGGCCGGCCCACCAGCACGAAGCGCGTCTCCGCGTTCTGCGCGTCATGGATCTCGGTCACCAGGGGTTCGAGACCGTACGTCGCCGCCGCGAACTCACCCGCGAAGGCCCCGTCGAACCGTCCCTCCTGCACCAGCCGCGCGCCGTCCGCGTTCGACGCCGCCGACTCCCACAGCGCGTCCGGGAGCTGGTTCCGCAGCCAGTTGCGCACCTGCGGCTGCGCGACCGGATGACCGGTCACCGTCTTCACGTCGGAGAGCTTGGTCCCGGGCCGTACGAGCAGGGCGAACGTGATGGGCAGCAGCACCTCGCGGTAGATCATCAGCGGCTCGCCGGAGGCCAGCTCGTCAAGGGTCGCGGTGACACCGCCCTCCACCGAGTTCTCGATCGGTACGAGCGCCGCCGCCGCATCGCCGTTCCGTACGGCGTCGAGCGCCGCCGGTACGGACACCATGGGGACGAGTTCGCGGGTCGCGGCTTCCGGGAGCGTACGGAGGGCTGCCTCCGTGAACGTGCCTTCGGGGCCGAGATACGTGTAGCGCGTGGCCGACATACGGTCACCCTAATGGCCCGGCGGATCTCATGCCGCGAGCGCCGACCCGCCGCCGACCGCCGGCCCGCCCCCGAGCCCCCGACCCGCGGCCCTCAGGACTCCAGCAGCCGCTGCCCCACGTACTCCCCCTGCTCCGCGCCCCCCGGCACCGCGAACAGCCCGCTCGCCTCGTGGCGGATGAACGCCGACAGCGCGTCCCCCCGGTCGAGCTTGCGCTGCACCGGTACGAACCCCTTGAGCGGATCCGCCTGCCAGCAGACGAAGAGCAGTCCGGCGTCAGGAGTCCCGTCGGCCCCGATTCCGTCATGGAACGAGAACGGGCGGCGCAGCATCGCGGCCCCGCCGTTCGCCTCCGGTGTGGAGATCCGGGCATGCGCGTTCGCCGGTATGACCGGCTTGCCGTCGGCTCCGAGCCGGTCGAGATCCGGCTCGGTCGTCTCCGTACCGCCCGTGAGCGGCGCGCCGTCGGACTTGCGGCGGCCGATGACCTGCTCCTGCTTGGCGAGCGGGAGCTTCTCCCAGTCGTCGAGGAGCATCCGGATGCGCCGTACGACCGCGTACGAGCCGCCCGCCATCCAGGCCGGAGTGCCGGACGGCGGCGCCGCCGGGACGAAGATCCGCCGGTCGAAGTCCGGCTCCGACGGCTTCGGATTGCCCGTCCCGTCGACCTGGCCCATCAGATTGCGGCTGGTCATCGGGTGCGGGGTTGCGCCGGGCGAACGGTTGAACCCGTTCATCTGCCAGCGCACCCGCGCCGCCGCGCCCGCGTCCTTCTGGAGCGTACGGAGGGCATGAAAGGCGACCAGCGCGTCGTCGGAGCCGATCTGGACCCAGATATCGCCCTCGCTCCGCCCCGCGTCGAGATGGTCGGAGGAGAAGGCGGGCAGCGGGTCCAGAGCAGCGGGGCGCTGACCGGTCAGGCCCGTACGGTCGAAGAAGGTACGGCCGAAGCCGAAGGTCACCGTAAGGGAGGAAGGCCCGGCGTCCAGTGCGATTCCGGTGTCACCGCTCGCCGCCGGTTCGCCCGCCATCATCGCCCGCGCCGACTCCGACCAGCGGCGGAGCAGCGCGGCTGCCTCCTTGCGGCCGGCTCCGGGGGCGAGATCGAAGGCGATCAGATGCCCGCGGGCGTGGAGCGGTGTGGTGATTCCGGGCTGGTGCGCGCCATGGAAGGGGACGGTTGCCGAACCGAGGGCGGTCAGCGCCGTCGCCGGCTCGGGGCGGCTTGCCGCGTACGTACCCGCTCCGGCCGCCGCGCCGAGCGCCAGCCCGGTGGCTCCGGCGGCGCCCGCGGTGCCGAGCAGCCGCCGCCGGGAGATACCGGCGGCGGCCGGGCTGTCCGAGGTGTTGGCAGTGTCCGGGGAAGCAGGGGAAGCCGGGGATTTCGGGGAAGCAGGGGCGGCCGGGGATTTCGGGGAGCCGTGCGGGCCCTGCCCGCCGTGCATCCCCTGCCCGCCGTTCCGGCCGGTCCGGTCGTTGTGGTCCTGTCGGGTCTCGCTCACGATGGGTCAGCCGATCTTCACGTTCTTGTCGACGGTCGTCTGGTCGATGTCGGAGGTCCGTACGGTCACCTGGAGCCGCCAGTCGCCGGGCATCGGGATCTGTACGCCGTCCGCGCTCCAGTGTCCGGGTGCGAAACGGTCGGGAACGATCGGAAGCGGTCCGATCCGTTCGGCGTCGAGTGTGAAAGCGGCCTTCACCTCGGGTGCGTCCAGGGGCTGTCCGTCGGTCCCGTCGACATAGATGTGCATGACATTGCCGCCGGAACGGCCGGGATCCAGGGTCAGCCGAATCGTTCCCTTGCCCTTCGGGCCGCCGGTGTCGAAGGGCATGCTGACGCTGATGGGACCCTGTTCCGCGGGGGCCTGGGCCACGGTGCCGCCGGTCCGGGCGGCCTCCTGCTCGGCGGTACGGCCCGGCTCGGTGGAGGTCAGTACGGTCGTGACGGCGAGCAGCACCACGGCGACACCGGCCTCGGCCAGTACGGTACGGCGCAGTCCGGTCCGCGCGGGATCGGCGTCCCGGATGCGCTTTTGGCGTGCGGTCGCCAGTGCGGCTTTCTGGCGGGCGAGCTGGGTAGCTCTCCGACTGTCATCGACCACAGCCGTGGCGGTGGCGGTCTCGGATCTGGAGCGTGTCCCGGCCTCCGCTTCCGCCCCCGCCTCACTGCCGGCCCCAGCCTCCACCTCTGCCTTCACCTTCGCCTCGCCGCCGGCCTCGGTCTCCGTCCCTCCAGCCGCCGCTCCCTTGCCTACTTCGCCTTCCTCGCCTGCTTCGCCCGTTTCGGCCGGCTCTCCCAGCCGTCCCGTCCACCGCCGTGAGAACCAGGCGATTCCGACCAGTACAGCGACCAGTCCGACCTTGACCAGCAGGAGCTGCCCGTATGTCGTTTCCCAGAGCGCCGACCACGATCCGACCTGACGCCAGGACTGGTAGAGCCCGGTCGCGGCGAGCACCACGACACTGACGAAGGCGATGCGCGAGAAGCGCCGTACCGCCGCGCTCTCCATCGAAGGCGCCTGGTAGAGAGCGACGAGCAGCGCGGTGAGGCCGCCCAGCCAGACCGCCACCGCCAGCAGATGCAGGACGTCCACCGGCATCGCCACACCGGGCTGGATCCCGGTCGAGGCGTGCTCGGCGAGCGCCCAGGTGCCGGCGATCCCGGCGGCCACGACCGTACCGCCCAGGCTGAGCCCGAAGGTGAGGTCCTTCCTCTCCTTGCGCTCCTCGCTCTCCCGTCGTCCGTCCTGTTCGGACGGCTCGGACTGCTCCGCCTGCTCCGACTCCTCGGACCGTTCGCTGTCCGGCTGCCCGCTGCCCGGCTGCTCGCCGTCCGGCCGCCCGCTCTCGTCCGCCGCCACCTTCTTGGCGTACGCGCCGAAGAGGACGGCGACAAAGAGCGCCGCCGCGCCGAGGAGCAGCAGCCGGGAGACGAGTGCCGCTCCGGTCTTGGTGGCGAGGACGTCCTGGAGACCGTCGAGATCGAAGGCGTCGCCCAGCTTGCCCGAGCCGGTGTACGGGTTGCGCAGGAGCAGCAGGACGAGTGTGGCGGCGGTCAGGGCGAGCCAGCCCTGTACGACCAGCCGTTGCAGTGGTCGTACGGACGCACCGCGCTGCCAGCAGGCGAGTACGAAGGCGGCGCCGCCGACGAGAAGGATGAACCCGGCATACGAGACATAGCGCGCCGCGCCGTACAGGGTGCCGACGAGTCCGCCGCCCACCTCCTCGGTGGGCACGGTGGCGGTGGTCTTGGAGGGCGCTCCGATGGAGAACGTGAAGGCGCCCGAGATGGGATGGCTGTCGGCGGACACGGCCTGCCAGGCGACGGTGTAGGTGCCGTCGGGCAGTCCGGGGCGCAGGCCGATGCCGTAGCGGACCGTGCCCCCGGCGCTCAGATCGCGGATCTTTCCCGCGTCGGCGCGTTTGCTGTCCGGATCGAGTACGCGGATCGAGTTGTCGCCCATGGCGACCTGTTCGGAGAAAGTGAGGCTGATGTCCTTGGGAGCGGTCGCGACCACCGCCCCGTCCTCGGGGCTGCTCCCCGTCAGTGCCGCATGCGCCGACGCCGTGCCGGAGAGCACGGTGAAGACGGTGCCGAACAGCACCGTGGTGACGAGCAGCAGTCGCATCAGGGGAGCGTGTCCGAAGCGCGGAGCGGTGGCTGTCATGGCGTCTCAGTCCCTCACTGCTGGGCCGGGTTGTACGTGGTCTCCTTCACGGGAAGCTCGACCGTGACGGGGTCGGTCTTCTCGAAGTGCAGCTCGATACGGACCTTCTCCCCCTGCCGGGGGCGGTGCTTGAGATCCATGAACATGATGTGACTGCCGCCGCGTTCGAGATCCAGCTTTCCGCCGGCCGGGATGTCGAAGGACGTCACCTCCATCATTTTCTGGTTCTCGGTCTTGTGGATGGTGATGTCGTCGGAGATGTCCCCGGTGACGGACGTGAGCTTGTCGGGGGTGCCGCCCTTGTTGGTGATGACGACGAAACCGGCAGCGAGATCACTGACGGGCTCGGGCATATAGGCGCCGCTGACGGACAGTTGGGGCCGCTCGGACGAGCCCCCTGCGCGGAAGCGGAGTTGGAGGCGGATCCGGAGGCGGACGCGGACGAGCCGGAGGAACAGCCGGCCAGCGCCAGCGCGGCGGCGAGGCCGACGGCGAGTGCGAGCGGAGCGCGGCGGTTCACGGCGTCTCCCCCTGATGATCTTCGGCAGATCCTTGGCGTAGTCGTCAGCGGTGGTGTCCTCGCCGTAGAGGACATAGCCGGCGTCGGTCTTCGGCGAGAAGGCGATGACCTGCGCGCCGTGCATGGAGACGACGCTGCCGTCCTTCTCCTTCGTCGCCGGGTCGATCCCGATCCCGATCTGGCGGGCGCCCGCCTGGATGGTGGCGAAGTCGCCGGTGAGCCCGATGAAGGAGGGATCGCCGGCGCTGGGCAGCCACTTGGCGAGTTCCGCCGAGGTGTCGCGTTCGGGGTCGGTGGTGACGAAGACGACCTGGAGCTTGTCCTGGTCGGCCTTGGGGAGCGACTTTCTGGCGATGGCGATGTTGCTCATCGTCAGCGGGCAGACGTCCGGGCAGTTGGTGTAGCCGAAGTAGATCAGCGTCGGCTTGCCCTTGGTCCGCTCGCGGAAGTCGTAGCTCTGCCCCTTGGTGTCCGTGAGGACGAGGTCCGGCTTCTTGAAGGGCTGGTCGAGCACCGTCGCCGCCTTGGCCGTCTCCTGGACGGACACCTCGGCGAGCGGTTTCGCGGGATCGTCGCCGCTGCCGCAGGCGGTCAGGGCGAGGACCGCCGTCACCGCGAGAGCGGCGGCGGAGGTCAGGGTTTTCTTACGCATGGTCTTACGCATGGAGAGAGTTCCCGGTTGTGGAGTACGGGCACCGGGCACGCGGGGCCGGGAAGTTCCGGCCTCACGTGCCCCGGGTGCCTCGGATACGTGGAGCGTGGCGCGTGCCCGGTGCGTCAAGTGCCGCGGCCGGCAGCGCCGATGGCAGCGGGTCAGGCGGTGGTACGGCGCCGGCCGGCCAGGACCCCGTAGGCCACCCCGGCGACGCCGACGACGATTCCGACGATGCCCAGGACCCGGGCGGTGGTGTCACTGCTGTCCGCAGAGGCCGTCCCGGTCGCGGTGTCCGCGGCCTTCGCGCCGACCTGGGCGGCGGCCGGCTCGGCGGCGTGCTTGTCGGCCGCCCCGCCGTGCTCGTCGTCCCCGGCCGCGCTGAGCTTCAGGACGGGCGCGGGGTTCTCGGGCTCCGCCGCGCCTTCCTTGGGCTCTTCGATCCAGCGCACGACTTCCTTGTTGTCGTACGTCTGGATCGCCTTGAACACCAACTGGTCGGCGTCCTCGGGAAGCTGCCCGACGGAGAGGGGGAACTGCTGGAAATACCCCGGTGCGATCTTGCTGCCGGCCGCGGTCCAGGTGACCTTGGACACAGCCTCGGTGATCGTATTGCCGTGCATCTCCAGCGGCTTGGCCAGCTTGCTCTTGGTGACATCGATCTTCCAGCCGGGCACCGCCTGCGGCGACACCGACGCCAGCGGGTGATCGGTGGGGAAGTTCACCTCGACCTTGACGGTGGAGGCGTCGTCCCGCTCGTTCGGGACCTTGAAGTTGATCGTGGCATAGCCGCCCTTGGCGGCCTCGCCCTGCGGCTGGACGCTGACATGCGCGGAGGCGGGCCCTGCCAGCAGCAGAAGAGCGGTCGCCGCGATACCGCCGACGACGGAGAGGCGCGTGAGGTTCTTGGCCGCAGACCCGGAGGGCGCGGAGAACGGTGAGAACACGGAACACTCCACGGTGTTGTGATGAAGAGGTGATCGGACGGAGGCCGCGCGCGGACGCGCGACGGCGGCGCGGCATCACCCGGTCCGGCGGGACCCACGGCGTACGGACATGCCGGGGGTGTACGGACGGACGGGAGGAACGCGTCGCGTCAGGCTGCGAGAGCGAGGACGGCGGGCGGCCCGCGCCTGATCACCGAGTGCTGGAGTGTCTCCCCGGAGGTCACCGGGGGAGTGAGATACGAGGTGCGCGGGGCGCGCACGGCAGAAGCGGGTACGCCGGGCAGCCCGGCGCGCAGGGCCCGTACGAGCGCGAGGGCGGCGCGCAGGGCACGCAGCGCCGCGCTGTCCGTCACCTCGCCGACCCCCTGCGCCGAGAGCTGCGTGAGCCGTACGAGCGCGAGATCCCCGCGACGCAGCAGCCAGCCGGTCGCGAGGGCGGCCAGCAGATGCGCGAGAACCATGGGCAGGGAGGGCAGCAGCCCCTCGACGGAAGCGTGTACGGAAGCCGAAGCGGAGCCCGAGGGCATGGAGCCCGAGAGCACGCCCATGCCCGCCATATGCTGATGAGCGCCCGCCATCACATCTGAGCCCGTACCGGCCGACGCGCCCGAACCCGCCGGGTTGAGCCCCGCGTTGGCCACGATCCGCTGTGCGTCGACAGCGCTGAGCGAGGCGGGACCGGCGCCGCAGACGAGTTTCGCGGCCAGCCTGATCAACGCGTCGTCGGTGCCCGCCGGTACGACGGGATGCCGCTGGCCGATGCCGAACAGGCTGTGCAGACCGAGCTGTCCAGCCGTCAGGGCGACCACGATGGACCCTGTCGAACGCACACGTCCGGCCAGCGGGGCGGCGACGGCGAAGACGGCCACGAAGCCGAGAAGCAGGGTCCACCACGGGACCGGCGCGCACGCGGCCAGTACATGCCCGGTCGCCGACAGCACGACACAGACCGCGGTGAACACCGCGGCCCTCAGCAGCCGCGGAGCGGCTCCGGCACGTACGAGACGAGCAGACATGGCCGGGCCATCATCGCACCGCGGTTCCGGGCGCCGTAGGGCAGGTCCATAAGGTCGCCCTCTGTCCGATACACCGCCCATGCACCGGTCCGCGCCCGTTCCGCACAGCGCCCCCCATACACCGCCATGCGCCGCGTTCGCATCCGCCGAATGAGCGCTATCACGTCAACCGCGTGCTTACGACCCCCCAAGAGGGGCAATACGTATCGGTATGTCGAGCCACAGCCAGAAAGGCTGGAGCATGAGCATCTGGTGGTCTCTCCACTTGCGGCGCGAAGCCGCGAGTGTTCCACTCGCCCGTCATCTCCTGCTCGGCGCCATGGAGACCGCGGGGGTCGATCCGGACGTCTCCTTCGATCTGTCGGTCGCGCTCACCGAAGCCTGTGCGAACGCCGTCGAGCACGGCGGCACCGGTGCTGACGGCGGGAGCGGCTGGGGCACCGCGGACGCCGGCGACAGCGGGCCCGGCGCGGACGGACCGTCCGCCGAGGAGCCGGGGGCGTACCGCGTCACCGCCTATCTGGACGGTGAGAGATGCCGTATCGAAGTGGCCGACTCGGGCCCCGGCTTCCCCGCCCGGCGAGTGCTCCGCCGTCCCGCGCCCGCCCCCACCTCCGAGAACGGCAGAGGGCTCGGTCTGATCGAACAGCTCGCCGATCATGTGCACTTCCGCAACCGGCCCGGGCACGGCGCGGTGGTCAGCTTCGACAAGATCCTCAAATGGCGGGAGGACGCGCTGCTCAGGGCCATGTGACCCGGGCAGCGCGCCCTCCGCGGATCCGATAGGGCGATGGACCGACACGGCCATGAAGCAGATAAGCCATGAATCCGGCACAGCGGATCCGATACGGCCATGAAGCCGATACGACTGTCGGATCAACTCGTCGGATCAAGTCATCGGATCAACCCGGCGGTCAGGCCTGCTTGAGGCCCGCCATCCACGCCTCCACCTCGTCGGCCCGGCGCGGCAGCCCCGCCGAGAGGTTCCGGTTCCCGTCCTCGGTGACGAGGATGTCGTCCTCGATCCGCACCCCGATGCCGCGGTACTCCTCCGGAACGGTCAGATCATCGGTCTGGAAGTAGAGCCCCGGCTCGACAGTGAGGCACATTCCCGGCTCCAGCGTCCCGTCCACGTACGCCTCCCTGCGGGCGGCCGCGCAGTCGTGCACGTCCAGGCCGAGCATGTGACCCGTGCCGTGCAGCGTCCAGCGGCGCTGGAGGCCCAGCTCCAGGACCTTCTCGACCGGCCCTTCGAGCAGCCCCCACTCGACGAGCTTCTCGGCGAGGACGCGCTGCGAGGCGTCATGGAAGTCGCGGTACTTCGCCCCCGGCTTCACCGCCGCGATACCGGCTTCCTGGGATTCGTACACCGCGTCGTAGATCTTCCGCTGCAGCTCGCTGTAACGGCCGTTGATGGGCAGTGTGCGGGTGACGTCGGCCGTGTAGAGGGTGTGTGTCTCCACCCCGGCGTCGAGCAGCAGCAGGTCCCCGGAGCGTACGTCGCCGTTGTTGCGCACCCAGTGGAGGGTGGTGGCGTGCGGTCCCGCCGCGCAGATCGAGCCGTAGCCGATGTCGTTGCCCTCGACACGGGCGCGCAGGAAGAACGTTCCCTCGATATAGCGTTCGCTGGTCGCCTCGGCCTTGTCGAGGATCTTCACGACGTCCTCGAAGCCGCGCACGGTGGAGTCGACGGCCTTCTGCAGCTCGCCGATCTCGAAGTCGTCCTTCACGGCCCGCGCCTCGGAGAGATGGACACGCAGTTCCTCGTCGCGCTCCGCGGTGACCTTGTCGGTCAGCGCGGCCTCGATGGAGGCGTCGTGTCCACGCATGGTACGTACCGGTCCCGTGGCCTCCTTCAGGGCGGCGGCCAGCTTCCGCACGTCCTTGGCGGGGATGCCCAGGAGCTGTTCGGCCTCGGCGAGGGAGTGCCGGCGGCCCACCCACAGCTCGCCCTGCCCGTCGAGCCAGAACTCGCCGTTCTCGCGGTTGGAGCGCGGCAGCAGATAGATGGTCGCGTCGTGCCCGCCGTCCTTCGGCTCCAGTACGAGGACGCCGTCCTCGCTCTGGTCGCCGGTGAGGTACGCGTACTCGGTGGCGGCACGGAAGGGGTACTCGGTGTCGTTGGAGCGGACCTTGAGATTGCCCGCGGGGATGACCAGACGCTCGCCGGGGAAGCGCGCGGAGAGCGCGGCGCGGCGCGCGGCCGTGTGGGCGGCCTGCGGGATGGGCTCCAGGCCGTGCAGCTCGGTGTCGGCCCAGCCGGACTTCATGATCTCTGCGAGCTCGTCGGACACGCCCGGGTACAAACCGTTCTTCCTGGTCTTGATCGGCTCTTCCTCGGTCTCCGGGGTCGCCGGTTCCGGGGTCTCCTGGGGGAGCTCGTCAGCCACGTCTTCTCCTTGTACGACTATCGGTCTGGGTCATCTTCCCCATCGTATGTGCGAGGGGAAGGCGGCCCCGGGGCCTGTGCGGAACGGCCCCGGGCGCCCGTGAGAAATCGATCAGCAGCGGATGAGAGCGGTCAGCCGAGCGAGTCAGTCGAACCGGGCGGCGAGCACCACGACGTCCTCCGCGCCCTCGGACTTCCCCGCGCCCGCGCCCGTACCGGCGCGTTCGCCGCGCCCGGTCTCGTGCTCGCCCGGCAGCACGGTCCGCAGCACATGGTCGGCGACCGCCCCCGGATCCTCCCGGACGGACGCGGGCACGCTCGCCGCCGCGCTGTGCAGCCGCGCGAAGGCGCGGTCCATGGGGTCGCCGGTACGCCGCAACAGCCCGTCCGTGTACAGCAGCACCGTTTCGCCGGACCCGGGCCACAGCTCCACGCTGGGCGCCTCCCAGCACGAGAGCATCCCGAGCGGCGCGGACAGGGACGTCTCGACGAACTCCGCGCGCCGGTCCCCGACGATCAGCGGCGGCGCGTGCCCGGCCCCCGCCAGCACGATCTTGCCCTGGGCCGGTTCGGCGTACGCGAAGAGCGCGGTGGCCGTACGAGCGGGCTCGGTCAGCCGCAGCAGCAGCTCCAGATCGGAGAGCACGGCGACGGGATCCTCGCCCTCCATCACGGCGTACGCGCGCAGCGACGCGCGCAGCCGTCCCATCGCGGCCACCGCGCCGGGCCCGGAACCGCTGACGGAGCCCACGGCCAGACTCACGGCGCCCTCGGGCAGCGGCAGCGCGTCGTACCAGTCGCCGCCGCCGTACGGTCCGGTGCGGTGCCGCGCGGCGAGCCGGACTCCGGGGATCCGGGGGAGCCGGGTGGGCAGCAGTTCCTCGGCGATGGCGGCCACGCGGGTACGGGCCCGCTCCAGCTCCAGCAGCCGCGCGAGATGCTCGCTCGCGTACCGGGCGTAGAGACCGACGAGATGGCGCTGCCGTTCCACCGGTTCGGCGGGTTCGTCGTACAACCAGACAACGGCCCCCAGTCGCCCCGAAACGCCGCCGGTACGACCGCTGCTCGTGCCCCCGGTACCCGTACCGCCACCAGCACCAGCACCAGCACCAGTTCCGGCGATGAGCGGCACGGCATAGCTCGCGCCGTATCCGAGCCGTACCGCGACTTCGCGCTGGCGCGGGTCCACATCCGTGCCCCCGAACAGATCGGGCGCCGCCACCGGTTCGTTCCGCGCGGTCCCGTCCAGGAGGAGCCCGCCGTACGAGGAGACGCGGCGCGGCACGGTCTCAAGATGGCCGAGATCCGCGTGGGCCAGTCCGAGTCCCAGGGTGGTCGCCGGCCCCAGGCGGTCGGCCGGTTCGAAGACGACCAGGCCCCGGCGGGCACCGACGAGGGCGGCTCCGGCACGCAGCAGTTCCTTGAGCGCGCCGTCCAGCGAACCGGTCCTGGCCAGGCGTTCGGTCAGCTCGTGGAGCGTGGTCAGATCCGAGACCCAGCCGGCCAGCCGGTCCCGGATCAGCGCGCCGGGCGCGGCCGGAAGATCAGCCGACGGCTGGGCAGTGTGCGCGGGGGCGGGAACTGTTGGATCGATTCCAGCCACTTTCGGCATGTTCGGAGCGCTCATGGCAGTCGGCTTTCCGACGGGTGCGTTTCACTCCATAGCATCGCAAACCCCTAGGTCATTCCGCACGACTGCCTATGTGTCCACATGTACACGTACAACTTGAGCAATGTCCAGCATTGTCCTGCTCGGGTGGGTGGTGTCCTGAGACGTTCAAGTTGGCAAAAAAATTACCCCCCGGGTCAGGTTTTGCGATCGACTGAGGGAGCTCAACAGGGGGTCCTCCAGGGATGAGTTCATGTACGACCCGGGTGGAGCGTCATTCCGAACGTGATGGGTACGTAAACGGTGACGGACAGGGGCAGTTGGGACCACCCCGGAACCTGGCGGCGGTACCGGGCGTCTTAACCGCCGTAGGCCAAGCCTCATCCCCCGGAGTGGCGAGAAAAGTACAGCGGGACAGAGCGGCACAGTAGGCGCCATGCGCACGCCACCCCTCGCCACACGCTCAACGAAGACAGTCCGGTCTCGGCCCAGGAACGGCGCGGCGCGCCGCAGGCCGGGAGAAGTCTGTCCGTACCTCGGGTACGGGGCGGCCATGCGGCGGTGCGTGGCGGTACATGTCGATGTGTGCGCGATGAAATACGCACGGCGGTACGCACGGTGAAGTGATGCACACACATGGTGTCAGTGTCATGTGGACCTCGGCGTTCAACGGAAAGGAACGAGCGCTCATGCGCGAGATCCTCGGAAGGCGACGCAGGCTCCGGCTCCGGCGCAAGGAGGAGCCGGCCCAGCTCGACGCGGCGCTCCTCTGCGCCACCGCGTGGAGATGGCCCGTACTCCCGGGCGCCGGACTCACGGCGGCCGGCGGACGCGGGACGCGCGGGCGCGGCTGCGCCTGCCCCGACCTCGACTGCGCCGTACCCGGCGCACACCCCTTCGACCCGGGGCTGCTCGCCGCGACCACCGATGAGCGGATGGTGCGCTGGTGGTGGCGGAACCGGCCCACGGCCCCGATCGTGCTGGCCACCGGCGGCACCGCACCCTGCGCGGTGAGCCTGCCGGCCGTCGCGGGCGCGCGGGCGCTGGCGGAGCTGGACCGGATGGAGATCCGGCTCGGCCCTGTCGTCGCGACGCCCACGCGCTGGTCGCTGCTGGTGGCTCCGTACACCCTCGAACAGCTCGGCGAGCTGCTCTACGCCAAGGCCTGGGTGCCCAGTTCGCTGCGGTTCCACGGCGAGGGCGGCTATCTCGTACTGCCGCCCTCCGAGGCGGCCGGCGGGCAGGTCCGCTGGGAGCGCGGGCCGCTGGCGGGCTCGGCGGCGCCCTGGCTGCCGGATGTGGAGGCGGTCGTGGACGCGCTGGTGGAAGCGAGTACGAGTGCGCCGGACGGCGGCAGCAGACTCGCGTACTGAGAGCAGAGAACTGCGAACTGAGCTACGAAACTCGCGTACGGACATGACGCGTACGGGCATGTCGCGTACGGGCATGTCGCATACGGACATCTGAAGAACGGCGCACGGTGAACAGCCCTCGGCGAAGATGAACGGCGCCCAGCGAACGGGGACGCGGGATCGCGTACGGACCGCCGCACCGGCGGCGGTCGGCGCGGTCGCGTTCGCATGCCGTCCCACGGGCGACGCGCCGGTCGCTCGTACCACTGCATTACGCGCATCACTCGTACGGGTGTGAGCCGCCCCGACATGTACGGGGACTGTGCGCGCGCTGCCTCTCAACAGCCCGTGCCGTGGGTATCTTCGGCCACCGTCAGCGATCTCCGGCAGTGGCAGGTGGCCCACCATGAATCTTCGCGCGATCGGGTTCGCCGCCGTCGCGGTGTTCGCCGTACTTCTGCCGGTGGCTGCCACCGCCGGGTCCTCTGATCCTGCCCGGCCCGGTGAAGCCGTCAAACCCGCCGAGGGATCCCGGACAGGTTCCGCGCCCGGAGCACTCGACGCGAAGCCCGGACCCGGCCGTCAGTCCCTGTCCGGAATTGACGGGTCCGCCACGCCCGCGGATGCCGCTGCCACGTCCTCCTCGTCCGACGACCCGGTCGTGCGCGCCGGTGAGCGATGTGGGCCTGAAGTCGCCTCTCCAGAAGGGATCGAGGCACGCACATGTGTACTGCGCGAGGGGCGTGACACGTGGGCGCGTACCCACTACCGCAACGCGTCCGGCGATGAACTGGTCGCCGCGCTCAGCCTGATGGGCCCGCGCGGACGCACCGTACAGACACAGTGCGTGGTCGCCGCGACGGCCGGAGCGGCGAGCTGCCAGACGCCGCGTGAGCCCTCGCTGGGAGCGCTGGCGGACTACACCGCGATTGCGGAGTTCGCGGCCTCGACTGCCCAGGCAGCGCCCAGGACCGGGGGCGACAGCGAGGAGATCGGGCCTTTGCTTCTGCGGGTGGGGAGCAACTCGTAACTGCCGTCCGCCGACCGCCGCGACTGGGGCGGGATGCTGATGGGGAGCAACTCGTGGGCTGCTACGGCCTGTTGGCGTACCGATCGCATCCGGGAACGCAGACGCCCGATCGCTGGCGACGGGGGATGCACCAGCGACCGGGCTTATAGAACGGTAACAAGAGATCGGCAGTTAGCAAATTCGATCCGGTGTATTCGGACAATGAATTACCGGCAGGTACGGGCAGGTGTGATGCCCGATGTGACAGGTGTCACCAGCCGGCCGCGCGAACTTCACGCGGCCGAGGAACCGACGACGGATACGGTCCGTGAACGCTCCGGCGATCCCGATCCCGATCCCGATCCCGAATCCGATCCGGTGGTCCGACGACGACGTGGCCGGCTCCCGTGCTGCGAGGCATGTCTTGCCGATCTTGCCGATTAGCCGGGCTCGCGGGGCCCGGCACAGACAAGACACCTCATAGCCCCGGGAGCCGGCCCCGCGCCGACGCGGTGAGTCAGCTCAGGGTCACCTGGCGGTTGGTGAGACCGCCGCGCGCCCGGCGCTCGTCCGCCGTCAATGGCGCATTGACGCCGAGCGCCGCCGTCAACCGCTCGGCGAACTCCGCCGCCGGCTTCTCGCAGTCCTCGGCGCCCATCGCGCTGGGCAGGTCCCACACCGGTACGGTCAGCCCGTGCGCCCGGAAGGAGCCGACCAGCCGGGTCCCCTCACCGAGGCTCGACGTACCCGCGGCGTGCAGCCGGGCCAGCGCGTCCAGCAACGGCTCCTCGGCGTACGGCATCACCCAGCGCAGATGGTTCTTCTCCGGGGTCTCGCACCAGTAGGCGGCATCGCTGCCCGAGAGCAGTACGGTCGGGATCGCGGCGGCGTTGGCGCGCTCCAGCGAGGCGTTGACCTCGGCCGAGGCGTTCTCCGCGTCCGGCACCCAGAATTCGAACCCGGCGTGGACGACGGGCTTGAAGGGGGCGTCGGGGTCGAGCAGGTCCTGGAGCCGCGGGCCGTCGGCGGGCACCCGCTGCGCGGCCACCGGGTTGCCGGGCTCGGCGGTCAGCGCACGCCGGAGCGTATCGGCGAGATCGCGGCTGAGATCGCCGGACGAGGTGTCGTTCTGGAGCGCGAGCAGTACGGAGCCGTCGTCGCGGCGCAGCGCTGGCCAGGCCATGGGCAGTACGGTCGCGAGCGTCACGGACGGCACGCCCTCGGGGAGCCCGTCCTTGAGGGTCAGCTCGGCGGTCGCGGCGGGCACCAGCTCGCGCATCGCGACCCAGTCGCACTCACCGGCCAGGCCCTCGAAGGGGCGCTGGACCAGCTCGGTCACGGCGTGCGCGGCGGCCCGGCCGTGACAGGCCTTGTAGCGGCGGCCCGAACCGCACGGGCAGGGTTCACGGGCCCCCACCACCGGGATCGGTCCGTCCTTGAGCTGCGCCGTGGTGGCCTTCGTCTGGGGGCGCTTCTTGGCCATGGTGTGGCTTTCTCCCGTTAGCGGCGGTGCGATGTCGGCGCGAGCCTAGCCGTACGGGCAGGGCGGAGGGCGCTATGCGACGCGCGGGAGGGTCGGTGCGGGGCGCGAAGGCGGGCACATCGTGTGCCGACGGTGGGCACGTCCGCCGTGGGTACGCGGGCGGTGCGGGGCAGTCCGGCGGGTGTACGAATCAGTGCTGCGGGCGTACCGATGCGTACGAGGCCAGTGCCGCGGCCGTACGGCACAGGCCTTTGCGGGGCTTTGCTGCGGGCGGGTGGCGCTCAGGTCCCGTCGTCGAAGGGGTCCGCGAAGGCGAGCCGGTCCAGACGGCTGAGGCTTTCCAGCCCGTCGAGTCCGTCGAGTCCGTCCAACTCGTCCAACTCGTCCAACTCGTCGATCGCGTCCAGGTCGACGTACGTACCGGCCGCTGTACGGGCCGCGCTTCTGCCGGGCGCCGTCGCCGTACCCGTACTCGATCCCGTATCCGAACCCGCCCCGGCGCCCTGTCCTGAGGCCGGTACGGGGCCTGTGACGCGCGTAGCGAAATCGTCGTGACGGTGTATCGCGGATACGATCACCCACACGGTGACTTCGCCGGACTCGCTGTCCCGTACGCCCCACTCCTGGGCGAGCGCCGAGATGATGTTGAGTCCGCGTCCGCCGCGGGCCGTCACCGAGGGCGTCGCGGGTATGGGCCGTGTCGGGCCACCGCCGTCCGTCACCTCGACTATCAGCCGCCCCGCCTTGTCGACGCGCCAGGCCGCACGGATGTCACCGTCGCCGATCTGCTCGCGCCCCAGCGGTCTGCCGTGCCGGCAGGCATTGCTGACGAGTTCGGAAAGGATCAGTACGGCATCGTCGACCACCGCGTCCGACACTCCGCTGCGGCTGAGCTGCTCCCGCATCCGGTGCCGCGCTTCCCCCACGCCCGCAGGGCCATGGGGAACGGCCATGCTCGACGACGTGGGCACCTCTTGTGCCACCACAAACGCCACCCCCGAGACCTCCTTTGCCCCACGCCACCGTTTGGATGCCCGATCGGCCTGGACCGGAAACCGGCCAGGAGGAGCCCTTTGACGCACTCATGACGACCGGATACGGACCGAATGCGCCGGTGCACTCCCTGTCATTGGCCGCTTGATGGCGATTCATAACGCTTTGCCGGGCCATGTGCACGGGAATGAGCTGGAAGCGCGGCGTTATCAGGCAAGGCGGCCCAACTGGGACAGCACCTGTTTGGGGCGATTGGTGATGATCGCTTCGACTCCGAGACGTACACAGAGATCGACGTCTTCCGGCTCATTCACCGTCCAGACATGGACACGGTGGCCCGCTCTGTGCAGCCGCGCGATGTAGCCGGGGTGATTGCGGACGATCCGCATGCCCGGGCCCGCGATCCGGGCGCCGGCGGGCAGCCGTCCGTCGCGCAGCCGGGGTGTGACGAACTGCATCAGATAGACGGTCGGCAGCCTGGGCGCGCCGTACGCGATCCGGTGCAGCGAGCGCGCCGAGAAGCTCATGATCCGTACGGCCGACTCGCCCGGCTCCGGATCGCTGAGTCCGAACCGGCCCAGCAGGTGGAGCAGCCGCTCCTCCACCTGTCCGGCCCAGCGGGTCGGGTGTTTGGTCTCGATGGCGAGCTGGATGGGGCGGCTCGCGTCCGCGACCAGTTCCAGCAGCCGCTCCAGCGTCAGTACGGAGGTGAACTCGCGGTCACGCCAGTCCGGGCTCTCCTCGCTGTCCTTCCACGAGCCGAAGTCGAGGGTCGCGAGGTCGGCCAGCTCCAGGGCGGAGACGGCTCCGCGGCCGTTGGAGGTGCGGTTCACGCGGCGGTCGTGGACACAGACGAGATGGCCGTCCGCCGTGAGCCGCACATCGCATTCCAGGGCGTCGGCACCGTCCTCGATGGCCTTGGTGTATGCGGCCAGGGTGTGCTCCGGCGCGTCCTCCGAGGCTCCTCGGTGGGCGACGACCTGGATGCTGTGCTGTCGTGCTTGAGTCACCGCGTCATGGTGTCATCGAGACGGGGTAGGCAGGCGAGTAGGCAGATGAACGGACGGGGTTCTGCGGCTGATCGGATCACAATGCAATCGTTTTATATGGAGTGTCCGAAGTAAAGGGCGGTGGGCCGGACGCACAGGTCCTGCTTACAGTGGTCTGACGTGCTGTGGGAAAAGCTGACCGCAGATACATGCGCGGTTGACTTGCGCGATCGACCGACGTGCGCCGGCGGTGTGCGTCAGGGACGCGTGCGATCGACGCGCGCGACCGATGTGTACGACCGAGTGCACGACCAACGTGCACGACCGATGTGCACACACGCGGAAACCCGCAGGGCGGGACTCCGCGGGACGCCTGCCGAAGACTGATGCTGATGCGGAACCGAGGAGAACGAGCTGTGAGCACTGAGAACGAGGGCACTGCGGCGGACGCCGCCCCGTCCGTACCTCCCGTGCCGGATGCCGCTCCCCGGGCCACGCCCGCGTCGGCGCATCCGGCACAGCCGGTGCATTCGGCACAGGGGGACGAGCAGTCGTACGGGGACGGGCAGCAGGCACAGGGGGACGGGCGGCAGGCACAGGGGAGCGGGCAGCAGGCTCACGGGAGTGGGCAGCCGGTTCTTGAGTCCGCTTCCGGTCCGACCTCCGAGCCCGGTTCCGGCTCCGGTGCTGCATCGGGGCCCGGGGCTGGGTCCGGTCCTGCCTCCGGGCACGCGGCGGCCGACGCCGGCTGGCCGCCTCCCCCGCCCGTACTCCCCTCGTACGGGAGCGGTGGCTCGTACGGCGGTGGCGGCTCGTACGGAGGCGGTGGCGACGGTCCGCAGTGGGGCGACCCGGTTCCCGGCGACGGGTCCAAGCCGCCGCGCAGGCGCCAGGGCGGACTGATCACCGCCGTGCTCGCGGCCGCGCTGGTCGCGGGCGGTATCGGCGGCGGCGTCGGCTACTGGGCGGCGGAGCGCAACGACAACGGTGGCAGCGGTTCGACGACGGTCGCCGCGGCGGACGCCCCGAAGGACATCAAGCGCGAGTCCGGCACGGTCGCGGCGGTGGCCGCGAAGTCGCTGCCCAGCGTGGTCACCATCGAGGCGCAGGGCGGGAACGGCGAGGGCGGTACGGGCACCGGCTTCGTCTACGACAAGGAAGGCCACATCCTCACCAACAACCATGTGGTGGCGTCCGCGGCCAACGGCGGTGACCTGACCGCGACGTTCTCGAACGGCGACAAGTACGACGCCGAGGTCGTGGGCCGGGCCCAGGGCTACGACGTGGCGGTGGTGAAGCTGAAGAAGGCCCCCGCCGGCCTGACGCCACTGCCGCTCGCCAACTCGGACCAGGTCGCTGTCGGCGACTCGACGATCGCGATCGGCGCGCCCTTCGGCCTCTCCAACACGGTGACGACGGGCATCATCAGCGCCAAGAACCGCCCGGTGGCCTCGGGTGACGGTTCCGGGGCGAGCAATTCGTACATGAGCGCTCTCCAGACCGACGCCTCCATCAACCCGGGCAACTCCGGCGGTCCGCTGTTGGACTCCCGTGGCGCGGTCATCGGCATCAACTCGGCCATCCAGTCGGCGGGCAGCGGCGGTCTGGGCCAGTCCCAGGCGGGCTCCATCGGCCTCGGCTTCGCCATCCCGATCAACCAGGCGAAGAACGTCGCCGAGCAGCTCATCGAGACGGGCCAGCCGGTCTACCCCCTGATCGGCGCCACGGTGACGATGGCCGAGGGCGGCGAAGGCGCCACCATCTCCCCCAGGGCGAGGGCGGCACCCCGGCGATCACCCCGAACGGCCCGGCCGCGAAGGCCGGCCTCAAGGCGGGCGACATCATCACCAAGTTCAACGACACCCCGATCGACAGCGGCCCCACCCTGATCGGCCAGATCTGGACCCACAAGCCGGGCGACAAGGTGACTCTCACCTACAAGCGCGACGGCAAGGAATCCACGGTCCAGGTAACCCTGGGCGAGCGCAAGGGCGAGAACTGACGGGCCGACCTGAGAACTGACGGGTGTACTTGCAGCAAGTCCTGCTTGTAGAAAGACCTGTTCGTAGCAAGTCCCGCTCATAGCAAGTCCCGCTCGTAGAAAGTCAGAAGGCGCGGCTCCGGATGGGAGCCGCGCCTTCAGCATTCCGCTATGTGGCCGGGCCGTTTGCGGTTGCTCAATGATGGCAGTTCGGCAGGTTGTCCAGATCGTTGGGGTCAATCCTCACGTACTGCGCGGTGAGATACCCCGTTTTATATCCCTGACCTGGGGCGATCTTGTACCAGAACTGGTTTCCGCCCGCGTAATTCGGGATCGTGAAGGTCGTGCCCGATTCCCAGCACGCCAGCCGGATGATTTTGTTGCGGGGAACCGAACCCAGGATGGGAGAGTTCTGGTCGGGCCTCTGCCGAATGTCGAGCGGGCTGCGGCTGGTCACCACCTTGCCGTACTGCGGTCCGACTGCCACAAACTCGTGCGAGTCCGCATCGTCGTTCGCCGCAGGGGTGGACGCGGTGGCCGTCGTGGCCGCCAGGACCCCGCACCCGGCGAGCGCGAGGGCAGCGAGCGCTGCGGCAGCTCGGTTCTTGACGGGCGGTCTGCTCATTTCGTCTCCTTCATTCGTGTCGACTCACTGGCCCCCTTTCCTTTTATGGCACATCCGAATTACCGGTCGCTAGGTGTAATGCGTAGACTCACTCCTACGGGGAGAGGAAACCTTCTGGCTCGTCTGCTAGTCGTCTAGTCCTCAGAATTCCATAAAGAAAAGCCTATGAGCTGCTGGTGTGCGGACTTTTTGATTGGCGAAAAGCAGAGAAAAGCGGAGTCCCGCTTACTTCGTCAGAAGTAAGCGGGACTCGGTCGCTCGGCTCTGATGTGGAGTTTCAGGGTTCGGCCGGGGCGGGCCGGAGCCCGGAGCGCGTCCCGGAGCGTGTCCGGGACTTCGTCGGTCAGAGGTCCCAGGACCTGGGACGTGTCAACGCCTCCCACTCCGGGCGGAGCAATGACAGGACCGCGAGGTCGTGGCGTCGTCCCCGGTGGAGACACGCGGAGCGCCGTACCCCTTCCTGGAGAAAACCTGACTTCGCCAAGGTGGCGAGCGCGGCTGTGTTGTCGGAGTGGGTGATCGCCTGCAAGCGGTGCATGGGCAGTTCACCAAAGGCCAGATCGACCAGAGCGTCGAGGGCGTCCGCGCCGTGTCCCTTCCCCCGGTACTCAGGGGCCAGCATCAGATGGATGTCCGCCGTACCGTCGACGATGTCCTGATCGGCGAGGGCGATGTGACCGACCGGAGTGCCGTCGGGGAGCAGAACGACGAAGTCGTCGCGGTCCTGGTTGTCGACATAGCGCGCAATGCGCTCGCGAAGCCCGGACAGGGGCCGGGGCCAGATACCGATCTCATGAGCGGCCACCGGGTCGGACCGCCACCGGTGCATCAACTCGGCGTCATCGACGTCAAGAGGAGCAAGCCGAACCCCCTCCCCCCGCCAACACGCCTCCCGCCCCGCTTCCGTCGCCACGTCTTCCCCGTCCACCGCATCCTCAGCCACGCGCCGGATGCTACGGGCCCGCAGAGCCCGTTACTACGCCATTTCGTCCACCGCACGGTCACGGCCGGGCAGCTCTCCGTCCGACAGCCATTGAAGCCGTCGCCACGCATGCCCGTGAGCAACTGGTCGACCCGCCGGCGCGAGTTCTCCCGCAGCCGGGGGATTCACAACCTCGCGGCGAGCACGCCTTTCCCAACGCCTCCAGGAGCATGCCGGACGTACCCCCTGCCGAGGCAGACGAGAGGCCCTGAAGCGCGGCCACGCATCCGAACACCTCGCCGCCGGGTCCGCCACGTACCGCAACGAACGCCAGAATCAAAGGACTTCAGCACCACAAGCCGACCGCCACCAGGCCCCGGCTGGGAGCACGCCTTGCGCAGGTCACGGTGCGTACGTTGTGTCGACACAGGCGACCGAGAGCGTGACCTCTTGTTGCCCCCGGCCCGTCGTGACAGCGAGACCGCCGTGTGAGACCGGCAGGCCGTGGCCGACCGGTAAGCTGTAGAGGCTCCGTCGCTGGTGGGCGGGGCACAGGTGGGTTGCCCGAGTGGCCTAAGGGAACGGTCTTGAAAACCGTCGTGGCAGTGATGTCACCGTGGGTTCAAATCCCACACCCACCGCCAGGTCAGAGAAGTGGCAGGTCAGAGGGCGCGGCTCCGGATGGGAGCCGCGCCCTCTGTGCTCACCTTGTCTCACCTTGGGCGCCCGAATCCCAGTGCTGACCAGTGCGTGTGGGCCATGTGCGGGCCAGGATCGGCCCTACTCCTCTGCCCGAAGCCCCTGCTCAACGAGGCGGTTGGCCGCTGCCGACCCACCCTTGAGGAGCTTGGCGTAGAACCGGTAGAGCACCGCGAGGCTGTGGCCGGCACGGTAGGCGGCCTCCACCGGATCCATGCCGGACTTGATCCACAGCGAGATGGCAGCGTGCCGCAGGGAGTACGGGACCTCTGCCAGCGCGGTCTGGATCTCCTGCTCGCTGAGTACGGCCTTCCGCGCCTCGCTCCAGACTTCGCAGTACTCCGTCGACGTGAGGCGCCCGCCGCGTGCCGCCCGGAACAACCGGCCGTCCGGCGCTACGCCGAAGCGCGCGATGTGGGCGCGGACCATGCGCACATACACCGGCGGGACCGGGACGGCTCGTACAGCCCCGCGCGCCCGATGCTTCAGGCCGCGTTCGTCGTGGGACTTCCCGCTGTCGGTCCAGCCGCTTCCCACTTCGGGATGACTCTCCGACACAAGCACCTCACCCCACGCCTCCGGCTCGCTCTCCGGCGGCAGGACGAAGTCCGACTCCCGCAGGGCCGCGGCCTCACCCGGACGCGTGGCGACGTAGTAAACGGCCCCGTAGAACGCCTCCAGATGCTCACCACGGGCCCCCTGCGTGGCCACGGCACCGAGCAGAGCGCGAGCGAGCTGAGGGCCGGGCACCCAACGAAAATCAACCTCGTCCGAGGTCTGCGGAGCCGCCCAGTCAACCGACAGGAACGGATGCCGGGTGAGGAGGGCCCGCTCCTCAACCGCGTAGCGGAAGGCATTGCTCAGCACCATGCGTTTCCGATTGGCGGTGTTCTCCGCCGCAGTCTTCCCGTTAAGGAGCTTGGAGAGGGCAGTGAGCGCCGCGCGTACGTGCTCCGGTTTCGCGGCTTCGTCCACTCTCATCGAGTGCTGAGCCATCCATTCCAGAGCTTTACGAACGTCATCGGGAGGCTCTTCTGCATCGGCTCGCGAGACGAGTTGATCCTTCGGTCCGTCAACTGCTCGGAACGCCCACTGATACAGGGCAGCCCGAAGCACACGGGCGTCAGGGCGGGTGCTGGTTTTCGTCACAAAGATGGGTGTCACGACTGCGAGAGATTCCGCGATGCTCGCCCGATGCTTTGCCGCCGCTCCGGGCCATTTCATCAGCGCGTATGCCTTGGCGTGCTCGTACCACGACGGCATCGCGAGGGCGGCAAGCTCCTTCTCTGGCAGGCCGATCTCCTCGTCGAACCGCTGCCCTTTCTGTAGGGCAGCCATGAGCTGAGAACGGCGGCCGTCTGCCTGCGGCTTGAGCATGTAACTCTTGGAATGCTCCTCGGCACCGACGCGCCAACGGAGTTCCCAGGGCTTCGGCCGGCCTTTCCGCTGCCGGATGGACCAGATCACAACGTCGAAGGTGAGCATGTCTCTCCATGACGAGAGGGCCCGCCGTGGCGGGCCCTCTCACAGATGGTTGGTGCGGACTCAGGGACTCACGCGGCTTCTTCGTAGCCAGCCAGCCATGCGTCGAGGTCAGCGCGACGGACGCGGAGTTGACCGTTCGGCAGCTTGTAGAGACGCGGCGCCTGACCTCGGGCGCGCAGGCGGTAAAAGGCGGCGCGACTCATGCCGAGTTCGGCAAGGACCTCGGGGAGCTTGAGCATCTGGGGGCGTGCCATAGCGGGATCTCCTTCCGGACTCTCAGCATTCGGGGTGGGTGAGGTGGCCGGCGGCGGTGAGTTCGGGGTCTACGGGGTCGCCGCAGATGGGGCAGCGGAGTCCCGGATTAGAAGTGCGGTGTATTGCAGCGTCCGCAGCGACCACAGCGTCCGGGGTCGTGTGGATGTGCAGGTCAGGGCGTGTATGGGTGGCGGACGCTGGTGTGGACGCTGTGGGGTTCGGAGCGTCCGCAGGCTCGGGGGTAGCGTCCGCATCCGTATCGTGCGGACGCTGTGCGGACGCTGCGAGCGGGGTGGTGCCCGCGTCAGTGACCGCAGGTTTGTGCTGGTCAGCGGGGGGTGCGGACGCTGTGGTCGCTGCGGACGCTGTATCGCACCGCATTTCTGATGGGGTGAGGGTGATGAGTCGTTGGCGGGCGCGGTCGGGGGTGCGTTGGGTGTCGTCGTAGGCGATGCCGATGGAGCGGAGCAGGGGTGCGATGCGCTTGAGCCGGCCGCTGGCGCGGGTGGCGTCCTTGGGCCACTGGGGGTGGTAGCCGTCCGGCGGCGGGATCACGTCCATGAGCTGGGATGCGGTGCCCTGGAAGGCGCCGTGGGTGTCCAGGAAGGCGACCAGGGCGGAGCCGAAGGGGTCGCCCTGCAAGGCGTCGGCGTTGACGCTTTCGCCGGATGCGCTGTAGTCGGCGAGCGTTGTCCAGCCGGTGACGTGGTCAACGGCGGCCAGGACCCGGGCGAAGTCCGCGAGGCGCGGCTTGCTGGCCAGGGTGATGGTCGGGAGTTCGCGCAGGACGTTCGCGAGGAGGTCCAGCAGGCTGCCGATCACCGCGGGTCGTGCGGTGGCGTATGCGGCGTCCATTTCCTCTTCGCCGCGGCGGGCGCTGGTGGTGATGGGCTGGAGGTCCAGCAGCATCATCCGTTCCGCGAGGTCTCCGGCCAGGGCGCCCGCGTCGATGGTGGTCATCGCGAGGACCCGGCGGAATGTCAGCACGACGACGTCGTCGTCGCTGTAGAGGGCGCGGTCCACGATCCCGTCCCCGGTGACGGCCCGGCACAGGGTGTCGGACAGCCACGGGGGGATGACGGAGACGTTGTCCAGGCACAGGGCCCAGGAGCTGAACGCCTGGACCGACCAGGTCTTGATGTCCCGCGGCTGGGAGCGTTTGGCAGCGGGTGAGGGGTCGACCAGGTTCACCATCATCTGCGCGGTGTAGGACTTCCCGGTGCCCTGCTCGCCCTTGAAGGTGAGGACGGGGTGGGGGATGTCCGGGATCCATGCGGCGATCAGCCACGCGATCAGCCGGTGGAAGGCGGAATCGTCCATGTTGATCAGGCCGCGCAGCATGGCGATCCCGTCCCCGCCCCGCTCGGGGGTGGGTAAAGGTGTCATGGCGCCGGAGCGGCGGAAGAGGACCGGGGAGCGGTCGACCACCTGCCAGCCGTCAGCGGTGACGATGACCGCCCTGCCATCGGCCGTGCCGAGGTCCAGCACGATCCGCTCTCCGTCCCGGGCCACCCGCAGGTGGACCCGTACCGGGTCGGTGGCGTCCGCGATGCCCTCCAGCACGGTCATCGCGTCCGCGAGGGCGGACGCGGAGGGGACCTGTCCGCCGTTGTCCTCGGTGAACTGCTTGGCCAGCGCTGCCCGTACGCCTCCGCGGCCTTTGAAGGGGCGTGCGATGTTGGGGCCGTTGCGACGGACGCCGTAGGGGCGGCCGTCTGTGGACATCACGAACCGGTATCCCGCTTTGGCCATGGCGACCAGTTGGGATGCCTGGCTGGGGCCCTTGTCGCTCATGAGAGGGTCTCCTGCCGGCTGCGGGCGGCACCCTTGGCCGCACTGGCGATCGTGCGCCGTGCGGGGGTCTCGGGGTGGCCGCGCTCCACCGCCGCGGCCAGCAGATGCGCCGTGGCGGTCTCGGGGTCGATGTCGTCTGCTTCGAACGCAGTCCGGGCGGCCCAATAGAGCCGGTTGTTGAGATCGTTAGGGCCGCAGTTGAGGACGACACGCACCAAACCGGCTAGACGGCTCTCAGGCCGCCCGGACCCCCCTCCCGGGGCAGTTGGTCCAGGACCCTCCTGAACGGCCGCCAGACGGCTGTTCAGGAGGGTCATGATCGCGGGGGGTGCGGGTGCGATGGGTGTGTGGCTGAAACTGGTTGTCAGTCGGTACCGGCCGCGGGGTCCGAGGCTTCCGGGGCCGACCAGGTAGCCGCCGGAGCCCCGGGTGTCGATCCCGGGCGCCAGCGCCCCGGCGGTGTTCGGCACGCGGGTACCGGCGGGTGCGGTGAGCCACAGGTGGAGGCCGCCAGACTGGGTGGCCACGGTCACGGTCTGGGGCACGGTGAATCCGTGTGTGCGGGCCAGGGCGTGCAGGGCGGCCACTCCGTCGGCACCGTTCTTGCGGTCCAGGTCCAGGCCGAAGAGGTGGTGCGGGGCGCGTCCGCAGGCGATGGCGTAGCCGGCGGCCCAGGATGCCGCGTCGAACAGGCGGCGGACCTGGACCGGTTCGCTGGAGGCGTCGTGGATGCCGTGGCCCAGGGCGCCGCACTGGCCGGTACAGGGGTTGCCGTCCGGGTGTGCGGCGGGAATGGCGGGGAGTTTCGCGCGGGTGAGGGGGATGACTGCCAGGCCGTACAGGGTGGCCATGGTCAGTGCCTGTGTCCGTGCCGGAGCCCAGTAGGGTCCGCGGCGGGGCTTGGTCGTGCGGTGTTGCGTCATGATGGAGACCTCCACAGGTCAGCAGTGGCCAGGGAGAACCGGGGCGCCCGTCCTGCTCGCCAAAGTCGTACGGGCGCCCCGGGCGGCCCTAGAAGGGCGGCTGGTCGCTGTACTTACCGGCAGGCGTCGCGGTGGCCCACGGGTCGTTCCCGGTGACGGGCTGCGTGGTGTTGGTGCGGCCGGTGCGGGTCACGGTGGCGGTGGCGTAGCGAAGGCTGACCGCGATGTCGTCCACGTCCAGGCCGAACCCGGTCCGTACGGTGCCGTCCGGGGCGGTGTAGTCGAACTGGCGCAGGGCTCCGGTGACGATGACGCGGGTGCCCTTGGTGAGGCTGGCTGCGGCGTTCTCCGCGATCCAGCGCCAGGCGGTGCAGCGCAGGAACAGGGTGCGGCCCTCGCCCCATTCGGCGCGGGTCTTGTCCCAGACGCGGGAGTTGGAGGCGACGTTGAACGTCAGCCGGGCGACTCCCTGGTCGGTGTGGGTGAGTTCGGGGTCGGCGGTGAGGTTGCCGACCAGCGTGATGACGGTCTCTCCGATGGGCATGTGCGAGCCCCTTTCAGGCTGCGGTCTGCTCGGATGAGGCGGGGGCGGGTGCCTGCTCGGGTTCGGGGAGGCGGCCCCAGTGGGTGCCGAGGATCTCCGCGTCTGCGGCGATCGGCACGCCGCGGAAGCTGGTGGTCATGGCCGCGGTGAGCTGGTCTCGGACCTGTTCGGCCTGCTGCTCGGGGACGTTGACGATCAGTTCGTCGTGGACGAACAGCCACAGCCGGTCATGGAGCCCCCCGGCGGTGGCGAGCTGGTAGACGGCCGCGACCAGTAGATCCCTCGCGGTGGACTGGATGGCGTAGTTGCTGTTCGCGTAGGGCCGGTCCGGGTCGGACGGGATCCGCCGGCCGGAGCCGGTGATCACGGTGGTGGCGTTGGCGATGTCCTTGCCGTACCGGATCACCTCCGGATACGTGCGCTGCCAGCGCTGGATCACCCCGCGCGCCACGTTGACCGGCACACCGGTCTGCGCGGCCAGAGCCTTCGCGCCGCCGCCGTAGATCGTGCCGAACGTCGCCCGCTTGCCGACCGTGCGCTGTTCCTTGGTGAACCCTGGCCCGTACATGAGCCGGGCGGTGGCGTCGTGGATGTCGACCCCGGAAGCGATGACGTCCATTAGCGTGCGGTCCCTGCTCAAGGCTGCTGCTACGCGGACTTCGACCTGGGAGAAGTCGCAGGCCACCAGCACGTTCCCGGGATCGGCGCGGAAGCAGTGCCGCAGCCTGGGGTCGTGCTTCTTGAGGGTCTGCAAGGCGGGCGCGGTGATGGACATGCGGCCCGTTTTGGCGCGCAGGGTGTTGATCTGCGGATGCACCCTGCCCTGCGCGTCCGCCGCGGTGAGGAATGATTTCAGGTTGCTGATCGTGTTCGACCGTGCGGCCATCGTCCGCCGCGCGGCCACCAGTGCTGTGCCCTGCTCCGACAGCCGCGCCGTGCCCGCCGCCACCTTCTCCGCGAGCTGGTTGAGGCTGTCGGAGGTGACAGACGGGCGGCCGGTGTCCGTACGCGGGAGCTCCGTGCCGCTGATCTGCTGCTCCAGCCACGCCCCGAACTTTGGGCTCGTGCCGGAGAACCCGAGTGCCATGTGGATTTCGTGCGCGGCCTGGTCGAACTCTCCCTGGACCTGGGCCAGGAGGTGTTCGGTGTAGGGGCGGTCCAGGAGGAGGCCGCGGATGGTGATGCCGGTGGACTGCGCGGCCAGCCAGTGTTCCATGCTCACCAGGTGGGAGAACGGCCCGCACCGGGTGAGCAGGAGCGGCAGGAGCCGCCGCACGTAGATCGCGTCCAGCCCTGCGTAGACGAGGTAGGCCTCATCGGTTGTGGGGATGTGGTTCCATCCCCACGTCAGCGGGTTGTTGCCGGCGCGGCGGCCGGTCGGTGCCAGGGCCCGCATCCGCGCGTACAGGGCCGTTTGGGCCTCTGTGAGCCCGGTGTCCAGATAGCGGGCGGTGAGGTCCTTGAGGCCATGGCCCGCGCGTTCGTCGGGCTCCACCAGCTTGCTCACCAGGTGCGTGTCCACGACCCGTTGCGCGAGCGGGATCCCGAACGCCGACCAGCAGGCCAGGACGTCGTAGTTCGTGTGCGTCACGAACCGCCGGTCGGGATCCGCCAGGACCGTTTCGATCGTCTGCCGCTGCTCGGGAATCAGCGGGTTGAGGACCCACGCGTCGGTGAGTCCGCCGAACTGGACGAGGCGGACTCCCGCGTCCGGGCCGAAGTGCCCGGGGCCTCCGTCCACGATCGCGCGGGTCTCCACGTCCAGCCCCAGCACCACATCCGAGCGTACGAACGCGGCGAACGCCTCTTGGTCGAAGTCGTCCGCGGCGTGCGGGGCGTGGATGGTCATGGTGTGACCTGTGTGGGTGCGGGTGTAGGTCACCACAGCGGTTCCTCGGTGACGTCCTTGCCGCAGTGCGGGCACACGTCCTCGGCGCCGGTGTGGTGCTTCGACCAGCAGCGCAGGCACACCCGAGCCGGGACCGGTTCGCCGAACTGCTCGATCCCGGGGTGGGTGTCCGGAGTGGTCTGGAACAGAGGGGTGCGCGGCTGGTAGCAGGTCTCGCACCGCGCGTGCCGGTCGCCCGGCGGGTAGTCGAAGCGTGTCCCGGACGGGTGCGGGACGGGTACGTTCTTCTTGCGGGTCATGTGCTGGTCGTCCCTTCATCGCGGGTGTCGCAGGGCGGGCACTCCCACAGCAGCGGCACGGTCCCGAGTTGTGTGGGGCGGCGGCAGCGCGGGCAGGACAGCGGAGCCGGCGGCGGCAGAATCCTGCTGAGCCAGCCGTAGCCGTCACCGGCCAACGCACGGGAGTAGAGCGACGTGTCCGCTCCCGTGTACGGCAGCACCCCGGACATCTGCTCCGGGGTGCGGGCCGCGTCGAACAGGGTCAGTTCGCCGGATGGGTCGTCCGGGCTGGATGGTTGCTCAGTTGCGGTGAAACAGCCGCAACCCCCGACGTCGTCAAGGTCTACAACCTTGGCCATGGCGGCTGTGATGGCCGGTGGGATGCGCGTGGTGACGGTTCCGGGCTCCAGTAGGCGCCGCAGCCCAGGCTGGGCTGCGAAAGCCGCTTCCAGGCGCTGGCGGAACTGTCGAAGCGTCAGAGGCTTGAGTTCCCCGCCACGGCGGTCACGAAGGATCGCCACATCCTTGCGGAGCCTTTGACGTAACCTCTCCTCGCGTTCTTCCGCGTAGGCGTAACGGTCGGGGAAGACCACGAGGAGACGCGCCCATTGACCCTGGCCGGCGCGCACACAGCCACCTCCGCAGTTCGCATGAGGAAAGCCGAGGTCGTACGTCTGGACCGGCTCAAGTCCGTCTCGCCTGGCCTCAGCGATCCAGTGGTCTTTGTCGTACAGCGGGGGTTCGGTCAGCGGGTATTCGACCCGCCAGGGGGCCCAACCAGTGCTGATGTCCTGGATGCGGTGGGTTTCGGTCCAGTCGATTCCGATGTGCAACGTTGTGTCGGCGGGGTTGGTGTGCTGGGCGACCCAACGCTTGGACGGGACCTGCTTGAGGTACTTTGAGCAGTTGGCCAGACGGGCGTTGCCAAGGAAGCGGTCATCTTCGAAGACATCCCAGATGTTGCGCTCTTTGGGGTCGGCCACGCGTACGATCTGGCCGCCCAGCTTGGCGACTGCCTCTTGGTTGAACCGGTGCAGGTCGGGGTCTTCGGAGTTGGTGTCGGCGAACAGCAGCGTCACGTTGTCCCTGCCGTACCGGCCAATGACCATGCGGGCGGTGGCCCATGAGGTAATGCCGCCCGACCACATGACCACGTGCCGGTTCAGGGCATGTTGGGACATGCTGGATACCTCCAGTCCTCTGTTGATTTGTGCTGGATGAGAGCGACCCCCGCCATGGCGAAATGGCCGGGGGTTGTCAGGGGTGGTGGCTAGGGTCGCGGTATGACGACGACCGTTGATCTTGTGCCGGGCATGGTGACGACTCGGGATGCCATCGCGGCGGCCTACGGCTGTGGGACGTTTCAGGGGATCGAGCCGGCCGATGATGCGGGCAAGGTGTTCGTGTACTCCGACCCGTTCGCGGGTGAGGAATACGGCTACACCTTCGATGGCCGCGCGGACGATGACGAGTTCGGGCCGCTGTACCTGTACACGGGCGCTGGGGCGAAGGGGGACCAGAAGCCGTCTGGCCGCAACGGGTCTCTGCTTACCCATGCGGAGAAGGGCCGTGAGGTGCATCTGTTCGTTGCGCACGGCAAGGTGCCCGGCGGTGGGGCGATGCGTCAGCGCTACATCGGAGAGATGGTGCTGGACCAGGTCAAGCCGTACGACGTTCGCCGCGGCCCTGGCCAGGATGGCGTCATGCGTAACGTGCTGGTCTTCCGCTTCCGGCCGGCGCCCGGGACGACGCCGGCGTGGACGGAAGCGGACCTCCAGATGGCTGCCGCGGCTTCAGACTGGGAGATCACCGAAACCGCGGTCGATGTGCCGGAGCCTGTCGTGCTGCCGGCGCAGAGTGGGGCGAAGGTCAAGAACACCGAACAGCACAACACCTCGGAGACCACCGCGGACATTCCCGCGACGCAGCGCAAGGTGCTACGCCGCGAAGGTGAACTCGTGAAGGCATTCGTGGCGCACCTGGCGGCGGCGGGGCATCACACGCACAGCTTCCAGATCGCCGTTAAGGGCGAGCCTGGCGCACTCACCCCCGACCTGTACGACGCGACCGACCACGTTCTGTACGAGGCGAAGGGGCTGACCACCCGCGCCAACGTACGCATGGCGATCGGTCAGTTGCTCGACTACCGGCGCCACCTTCCCGAGGCCCAGACGCTGCGGGTGGCAGTGTTGCTACCCACGGCCCCCACCCCGGACGTACAGGCACTCCTCGCAGGTCAGGGAATCGCGCTGGTCTACCAGGACCACGGCGGATTCGCCGGCTGGCCCCTGGTCTAGAAGCACGTACCCTACGGCGATGACGGTTACTGTGTGTGCAGGGAGGGAGGTGGAGGGAACCCGGGGAGGGCGTGTTTCCGGGGTTTTCCGAGGTGGGAGACGGGTGCCTCTCTGCCTCCCTAACCGTGGGTTACCGCAGATCAGTTCGGGGAGGCGGGCCCGGGGAGGCGCCTGGGGAGTTCTCCCTGCCTCCCCAGGCGCCTCCCTTCACCCTGCGTTACTTTCGGGGGTGTCGGTGTCGCGCTCTTCGAGGGCTTCTTCGAGGAGGGCACGGCTGACGTGCATGATCCCGCCGGTCTTGTACGGCGCCGCCCCGACCGCTTCCAGGGCCTGTGTCAGGTCGGAGGCGGTCCACTCGCGGTACTCGCCCGGGTTGAGTGAGGCGAGGCGGGCGCGGACTTCATCGGTGCGCATCCGCTTGGCGTCGCCCATCACCGTGGCGATGTCCGCCAGGTGATCCACCGGCTCATCGGCCGGCACGGAGGTGAGGGTGGTGATGCCGGAGCGCAGGGCTTTGGCGCGCTCCGCGATCTGTTCGGCTTCGTCGTCGTTGATGTAGTGGGTGCGGACGTTGACGGACACCTGGCCGGCGGCCATGTCCACGCCCGATCCGGCGACGACAAGCTGTCCCTTGTCGAGTCCCTGGCGGAGCTTGTGCGGGGCGGCCCCTGCGTCCACGGGTGCGTCGCCAAGGGCCATTTTGGCCTGCGACTCGGTGCCCAGGACGAGGGAGGCGCGGATGTGGTTGCCCTCGCGGGAGCGCTTGGGGAGGTTCTGGTCGGTGGGGTCCTGGGTGCCTTCCCAGATGGTGACGTTGACCGCGCGGCCCTGGTCGTGGATGCCCTTGGCTGCCTTGAAATAGCGGCTGGTGGCCCTGGCGCCGCCGTAGGGGCGCTTGTCCGGGCCGACCGCGCCGGAGCCGTAGGCGACCTGGGCTTCGTCGACGATCGCGACCAGTGGCGGGAACACGGTGCCTTTCGGGGCGAGGAGACGGCTCTGCATCTCCTCGAACACGTCCTCCACCATCTCCGTGACCTCCGCGACGTGGTCGTCGGTCGGGCCCTGGATGAGCACGGTGGCCACTCCGTCGAACATGTCCCAGTCCCCGACACCCTTGAGGTCCCCGATGCGGAACTCAACGGTCTTGTCCAGGGCCAGCCACAGGGCCAGCGCGCGCAGGGCCGCGGTCTTGCCCTGGTTCGAGAGGCCCGTGACGAGCAGCATCTTCTGGTAGAGGCTGACCAGGACGGCATCCCCGCGCAGGTCCTGGCCCCACGGTGCGCGGCCGTTCTTGTAATCGGCGGTCAGGGTCGGGTCGGTGACCAGGGGCGATGCGGGGACCGGCTCGTCCAGCGCGCCGGAGTCCGCGATCCACAGGCGCACCGTGCGCGCGGCCGGCGCCACGCTGATGTACACCTCGTGCTCGTGCCGGTTCAGGTTCTCCGCAAGCTTCCGGCGCCGCCCCATGATCTCTTCCGTCGACACTCCGGAGGGGAGCGTCACGTCGACTTCGACACCGCAGCCGGCCAGGGTGATCGGTCCGAGCATCGATCCGCCCGCGTCGCCCATGTCCTTGATGGCGTTGCGCAGGACAGCGACCCCCAGGTTCCGCAGGGCCAGCACCACCACGGACGGAGTGACCGGCGCCCCGGTGTTGTCACCGCGCTGGTGGGCGGGAAGGGCCCACTGTGGAGCGGTCTCCTGGCGTCGTCCGACTGCCCATAGGCCGCACAGGGCCAGCCAGGGGCCGACCGTGACCAGCGGCCCCCACACCACGGTGGCGATGATGACGGTCCAGTGGATCAGGTCGACCAGCGCCATGGCAGGGGATAGCACGTCGGCGGGGTCCTTGGTCGCGATGGCCAGGGCGATCCCGAGGAGCAGCAGACCGCCTGCGGTGCCGCCCGCGGCGTAGCCGGCGCCCTTGACCAGGCGCTCGGGGGAGGTGAGCAGGTCCATGCGCCGCTGGTGCCGCGCGGCACGGAAGGCCCGTCCGCGTTCCTCCCACTCCGCGGCGGCCTCCAGATTTCCGGCAGCCTCGGCAGCGCGGATCATGCGCTCGTAACGGGCGGCGGTCCGCCCGTCCCACGCACGCCGCGCCACAACCCGTGTGCCTCCCAGCACGTAGGAGCCGTGCCGCACGACCAGGCGGCCCGCGGTCACGGTCCGCTCCCGCGTGACCGTACGGCGCGCAGCGCGCTCGGAGCGCACCCACAACGGCACGGCGGGAGCAGCGGCGGGGCGCGGGTCGGCGGACGGATCGGGGGCAGTCTGCGGGGTTTTGAAGAGGGGGACAACATTTTCCGTCATGCTGAAGGTCTCCTGTCTCGCCCGATGGCGGGTAGGGCCCGGGGCGCCCGGTGTCTTGGCAGATGGGCGGGCGCCCCGGGGCGGAATCACAGGCCGATACGGCGCGCGGCCTGCTCGGTACGGCGCAGGGCGGACTCCGCGTCCCGCCGGGCCTTGCGGGCGGCGTCCTTTCCGCCCCGGGCGGCGGTACGTTCGGCGGTCCGCGCGGCAGCCACGCGGTTCTTGGCCTGGTCAAGCTGAGTGGCCATAGACTTTGTCTCGCGCCAGGCGCGGTCTTCGGCGCGGTCGTCGATCTCATCGATTTCCGCGGGGATCCGCGGGTCGATCGCATCGCTGCCGGCAACGGCCTGCTTGACGCCGCGGGCGACCAGCCACGCGCGGCGTCCGCGTTCGGCTCGGGTGTACGTACGCATCGGCAACTCCCGTGTTCTGGACCGGACTGTCCGGCTCCCCCTCACCGCCCGCACGTGTCGGGCGGATCAGGCAGCCGTCAGGCAGGTTGCAGTTGCTCGGGGCGGAAGTCGGGCCAGCCGCACAACGCGTCCAGGAAGCCGCTGCCCAGACCGTCCACCAGCAGGGATCCATCGGTCTGGACGTAGACGACCTTGCCCGTGCGGCCCTTGGCCCACCGGTACTTACCGGGATCCACGACCGTCACACGGTCGCCCACGGTGAAGCTCACGACCGCCCCCTGCGACCGCGGCGGGACTTCGGTGCGGCCTGCGCGGCAGCGTTCTTGCCGTCCGTGCCGCCGACCGACCGCACGACCGTCACCAGGCCGTACGTGATGGCGATCACGACCAGCGCGGCCACAGCCAGGCTGACCGCCATGGACGTGATCGCCGCGATCAGCATCGGGCCGAAGTAGACGCTGGCGCCGACCGCTCCGGCGCCGATCCCGGAGCCCAGCGCGACCCGCTGCACCGTCCGGTCCGGGGCAGCCTGGTGGATGTGGACGACCTGCGGGATACCTGCCTGCTGCTGCGGTACGGGCAAGGTGGCGGGATCGATGTAGGCGTGGGTGCCGTCCGGGAGCTGGACAACCGTACGCGGCGCGGGGAGGTGTTCCATCATCAGTTCTCCTCGGTCTTGCCACCGAGGACGACGTCACCGTGAACGGTGCCGCCGCTGTGGCCGATCTGGTCGCCCATGACGATGCCGCCGCCGAAGGTGACGCTCCCGCCGGTCACGGTGATGCCCGCCTGCGCGAGAGCCTGCTGAATCTGCTCCTGAGTCTGGTCGTTCGACACGTGTCCTCCGAAGTAGCCGGGTGGTGCGGGGCGCGCCCCGGGCCGGAGTCGATCCGGCGCCCTTCACGGCTGGTTGCCGGGGCTGGTGGAGCGGTGAGATCAGCCGGTGTAGCCGGCGGCGATCAGGGCGATCGCTTCTTTGCGGCGTGCGCTTGCGGTGGAGGGGGACACCTCTCCGAGCGCGTCCGTGATCTCTGCGAGAGGGACCGCGTCGGCGTCGTTCCGGCCGGTGGCGAGGATCATCCGAGCGACCTTGCGGGCGGCCCGTTCCGAGGGGGTGAGCTTGATCAGCGCCTCGGTTTCGAGAGCCGTGTTCTCCTCTGCAAGAGCACGCGCCCGCGCTACGGCGGCACGCGCGTCTGCTTCGGCGGCGGCTTCCCGGTCCTTCGCCGCACGCTTCTCCGTATCGGCCCGCCGTGCGTCGATTTCGGCAGCCTTGGCGCGTGCTTCGAGCGCCGTGTTCTCCGTTGCGAGAGCACGCGCCGCGGCTTCGGCGGCGGCTTCCCGGTCCTCGGCAGCCGTCCGTTCGGCAGTGGCCCTGCGCGCGTCTGCTTCGGCTGTGTCAGCGGCGTCCAGGGCAGCCGACTCCTGAAGTGCCGCCCGGGTCCGCGCGTCCGCTACAGCAGCCGCCATGCCTGCTTCGGCGTCCACCTCGTGCCGTGTGACCGCCACACGGCCCGCAGCGCGCAACCGGGCCTCTTCGGCGGCGGCCTTGCGCTGCTCCGCCCGCGTCTCCGCGTCCAGGGCAGCGGCCTCCGCGGCTTCCGCCCGGAGCCTGGCCTCTTCAGCGGCGGCCTGCGGGAGCGCGAGTGCCTGCGCCACGGTCAGCCCGTACTTGGCCATGGTCATGGGTAGACGGGCCTCTGTACTGGCCTTCTGCCACCCGCCCTGGGTGTCCCGGTCGAGCATTTCCCGGTAGACGAGGAGGTCCTTCTCCATCTGCACGGCGGTGCTGTAGGAGGTGATGCCCCGCAGCCGCATCTGCCGGTACATCGCGAACGCGCTGCGCGGTGCGAGGATCCACCGGCTCACCGGCACCCCCTCCGACTCACGCCCCGCGGCCAGATCGGCGGCCTTGATGATGAGCCGGCGGGCGCATTCGGCGGAGACGATGAACAGGACCGGCACGACCGCGTGCATCGCCGCACCGACCGGGTCCTGAGCCGGGGGAAGGTCGCCCGCGTTCGCGTTGAACACGATCGTCGCGCCCGTCAGCAGGTGCGCGACCAGCCGCGCCCCCGCCCACGGAGTGCCCCGCCGGATCATGATCAGGTCCAGGGCGAGCAGGACGAGGATCCCTGCGTCGACACCGATCGGGAACACGTAGGCGAAGGTTCCGAACCCGTGGTCGAAGCCCAGCTTCACCAGGGCGGTGTAAGAGCCGGTGAACCCGATGCCTGCCAGGACCGCACCGCCCACGGCGGCCAGTAGACCGAGCAGCCGTAGGGTGTCCGCCGACCGCTTACGGCCCGTACCTGCAACACGGGCCACCGGGCTCGCAACGCCCGGTCGCGCACTCGAAACGGTGCGCGGCACGGCCGGTTCGACCGCGGGCGGGGTGTAGGGAGTGTCCGCGAACGTCGTCACGACACACCCCGATTCCGGAAGCCGTGGAGCTTCCAGCCGACCGCCTGCATCGTGCATCCGAAGAGGACCACCCGCCGCCAGGCGGGGTTGCCCGTGACGGACGCACCGCCGATGCCGGCGAACGCGAGCAGCAGACCGAACAGGACCAGGACCAGAGCGAGACCGCCGGGGGAAGACTGCTCACTCACAGCGCACCCCCGACCGCGATCACAGCAGCCACGATCAGCAGCACGCCGGCCGCGCACGTCAGGTCGACCGCACGCCGCAGGTGGATGTACTTGACGACAGCGATCCGGGACAGCTCCGCGATGTGCTGCGCCCGCTTGTCCTCACCCAGCTCGGTGCGGATCTCGTCGGCCGTCAGACGGGCCCAGCGGGGGAAACCCACCGGCCGGTCACCGCCGAGGTTCGGGCGGACCGCCCGCAGCAGCACAGCAGCAGCCGCGACCAGCAACGCCACCCCCGTGCCGCCCACGACAAGCGAGGCGATGGGCGGGTGAGCGTCCTTGGCGACGGTCCAGACACCGGCCAGCACAGCACCGATGAACGCCAGCAGTAAGCCAGTCTTGGTGTCAGTCCGGGCGATCTCCGCCTTCACCTCCGCGTGCGCGGCCGTCAGGCTCGTGTCCAGGCTGGCGCTCACGCGGCACCCCCGGGCACGGTCACCGTGGCGGCCAGGTTCGAGAGCTCCCGGCGGGCGGCCAGCACCCGCCGCCGGGCCCTGCGCAGACGCCGCATGTCCAGCTCGGACGGCAGACGGTCCAGCGTCATGATCTGCGCGTCCAGCAGGTCAACTTCAGCCAGAATGAGCGGCATCTCCCGCTCGATCACGACAAGGTCAGCGTCCGACGGTCCGTCGGGCTGCGCCTCGGTAACAAGGGGCTGATCAGGAACGATGTACAGCATGGGTCGGATCTCCTTGGATACGTGACGGCCCGAACCAGCGCCCCCGGAGCGGCAACTCCGGGGGCGCACGGCCGATGAATGGAGCGCCCCGCCCGGGAGTCGAACCCGGGCTGCGACCATCGGGGCGATGCACGGACCTGAGCCGCGCCGGACACCTTTTGCGGGGAGGTGACGGCCCGTCGTACACGCTTCTGGATCTGCGCCTCGTCCCGCTCACCCGAGGAAGTGCAACCCGGTGTCATCGCGTGGCGTGTGTGCCCTTGGGGCAGATCCGTTCTTTTGAGTCGAGTCGCCCCTACGGGGCTTACCGACTGGTCTCCACTCGCCCCGGCTGGTGTGGTCACGGCCGTCGTACTGCGGTGGATCACGCTGTGGAGTTTTCGGCGTGACGGAATCGCCCCTCTCCAAAAGTTCCGGATCGGGCGATGGCCACAGCACGAGTGTGGACCGGTGGACCGGTCCGGTCAAGCACTGTTTCTTGTAATCCGATCTCTCGTCAAGGGGAAATGGCAGGTCGGGGCGGGTATGAAGTCATCAAAAAAGTCGGACCGGTGGACCGGTCCGACTTTTTTGGCTACCCCAGACGATGTGCCTACATCGCGTAGGTATCCACCTGCTCGAAGAACGAGGAGGGCGTGACCCCTTCCTCGCAGACCAACGGATGGCCCTGCTGGTCATGCGCCGTGTGCAGTAGCACAGCTACCGGTGTACCTGTCGGCACTCCCAGTCGATCCGCCTCCACGCCTGTAACAAGGCGCACGGTAGTGATGTCGACTCCCTCAACCGGGAACCGTCCGGTCTGCCGCCGGACGTAGCGTGTCGTGCCCTCAGCGATTGGGGCGGCGTCGGCAAGGCGGGGCGCCGCTTCGGCGATCTCGGGAGGGAACCACGCCTCCACGCAGCTGTGGGGCGATCCGTCCGGGAGCTGGTGTACGCGGATGCGTCGGAGTGCCAGCACTCCCGAGGAGATGCCAAGCGCTCCGGCGACGCGTACGGACGGTTCCGCCCAGTCGGGCTCTCCAATGCGCGCGAACGGCATTCCGCCCAGGATGCGCGCCGACCCCGCTCGGCGGGCGCCAGCGGGACGCGCCACGGGGGTTTCCGTGACGACGAAGCCGGTACCCTGCTTGGCCACGACCACGCCGTCGTGCCGCAGTACGTCCATGGCTTTGATTGCGGTGGCCCGGGACACGCCCCACTGCTCGGCCAGGTCGCGGCCAGACGGGATAGTGGCCCCGGGGGTAAACTCGCCAGCAGCGATGCGGGCGCGCAGGGACTCTGCGATCTCTTCGTACTTCAGAACTGCCATGGTTTCCCCTACTCCGCACGCTGGACTGGTCCACCGGTACACAGGATACTGCGACCATGTCGAATCTCGAATTGGCTCCCTCCGTGATGCGGTTCTATGGCGAGACGGTGAACGAGGGTGACCGCCTGCGCAGCTCAGCAGACGGACGTATGGAGCTGGCCAGGACTCAAGAACTCCTCCGCCGCTTCTTGCCCCCCGCGCCAGCGCGCGTGCTCGACGTGGGAGGGGGAACCGGGATTCACGCTGAATGGCTGGTAAAGGACGGCTACGAAGTCACGCTCGTGGACCCTGTGCCTCGCCATGTCGAGAGCGCCGCCGCTGTGTGCTCAGCGATGGTGGGGGACGCCCGCGAGCTGCCCCAACCGGACGACAGCTTCGACGTAGTGCAGTTGCTCGGGCCGCTCTACCACCTTCCTGACCTGGACGACCGGCGTAAGGCGCTGGCGGAAGCCCGCCGCGTAGTGAAGCCGGGCGGGCTGATCGCTGCCGCCGCGATCAACCGCTACGCGTCGCTCTTCGAGCACGTCACGTACGCGCACCTGCACACTGAGCGGATCCACGACTCCGTCTCCAAGATTCTTGAGACGGCCATCTATGACGGTGTACGAGGATTCACCTTGTCCTACTTCCACCGCGCGGAAGAGCTTGTGGCAGAGCTGGCTGCCTCCGGTCTGACGGACGTGCAGGTCTTCGGTATCGAGGGGCCCGCCTGGTCCCTGGTGAAGGCGGCCGAACAACAGCCGGGCGAGGGGCCCACTGGCGATCTGATCGCCTCGGCGATGGCGGCGGCACGGTTGGCGGAGCCTTACCCGGAGCTCCTTGCTGCCAGCTCGCATCTATTGGCGATTGGGAAAGCTCCTGCTGACATCCAAGGCTGAAATCGGCGGTAAGAAGCACACTGCCCGCCAAGGAGCCCGACGCTGACTGCGCCAGCATTCCGCATAATGCTGCACTGCGCAGCCTAATTAGGCAGCAGTTCCAAGGCTCCAATCCAAGCGGGCCTGAGCGTTTCGCAGCATACCGAAGGTGTTGGAATAAATGACCCCCAGCGCGTTGCATGCGTCTGGTATGAGTACCCGCTTCCGCGCGTCGGGGCGTGGCTGCTCCAGAGTCACGAGGGTATGACCATGCGCCCGGGCATAAGCCACCAGGAAGAAGTCGGCGGTGTTAGTAAGAAACTCTTGCACTGCGGCAGCCGTAAACGGCCTCGACTGAGTCCACACAGTCAAAGGGCCAAAATATTTCGTTGTGTCATCATCTATAGGGCGAAAGAAATCCGGATGCGCTTGAGCCCATGCGGCGAGCTCGTCAGCGCCCTGCATTAGCTCTTCCCGAACCGGTTCAATACTGCACACAATAGCGTTCTCGTGGGCATGATCGAGCCACGCCCAGAAACCAGGCGCGATATCGAACGCATAGTAGCGATTCTTTGCCTCGATCAGGACATTGGCGTCAACCAGATACATTAAGCGACTCCGATTTCCGCAGCCAGGTTCTGGAACGTCTGATGCTTCTTTGTGCCCAATAGTTGATAGGCATCCCTGTAGGGAGTCTTACCTTCGATCGTGTCAGCAATGACTGCTCGCGCAAATTGGCGGCTCAGGCGAAGGGGCTGCGTGTTGTAGTAATTTCCCCCTCCCCCTTCAGCCTTCTTCGCTGTCAAAATCGCCATAATCCTGGCCTGCTCTGCGGCGTAACGTTCCTGATATTCACCCCAGGACAGAAAGCCTGCATCGTGCAGGCGCTTCAAGACGACTAGGGTCGAGACCCGGTATAGGCGCGCGAGTCGGTCCAGTTCGGTCTGGTTCAGCACGCCGCGGTGGTCGGATCGAATCGCCGCTAGAGGTACAAGAACCTCAGCGGCCACTTGATTGCACCAGAGCTCTTCATCGTGATCGCTAGGCCGTGCCATTGCCGCATCGGAAAGGGCACTTTCACCAAGCCAGACATGAGCAAACTCATGGACCATGGTAAACAGTTGAGCCGCTTTAGTGTCCGCACCGTTAACGAAAATCAGGGGCGCCACAGGATCCACCAACGCAAACCCGCGGAATTCTTCCGCATTCAACTTCCGGTGCGTATCAGAACCTACGATACCGCTGACCATTACAAGAACCCCGGCGCCTTCGATTTTGTCGATCAGCTTTCGCTGGGCATCCTCGCCAGAGTTGAACGCCCGCCGATCAGGAAGGCCAAAATGGAGAATCTGACGGATTTTAGCGGCCACGCCAATCGGATCACTGGAAGTGGTCACCTCTCCTGCGAACGAAACCGGAGGATACCCCTGAGTCTTGGCGTATTCGCGGTACCATTCTTGTCGCGACTGGCAAGAATAGATAGTATCCAGGAGGTCGACGGATGGGCGACTGATTCTACGATTTCCCAGAGTGCGCATATCCGGGATCGGTATCGGCTCTTCCGGTGGTTCGGGGAGAAAGAGCAGGCCGAATGGCGTGTGCGTGGCGTTGGCGAAACTCTCTAGTTGCTTCAACGTGGGACGCACCTCGTCGCGTACCCATTCGTGGAAGCGCGGCGCGCGACTTTCGATAGTGGCGACCGACCAGCCCGCGCGATCCGCAGCCCACTGCAACAGCGCCGGCTCAACTCGGACCCGTACGACCACGCGGCTCACCTCCTCCACGACCATAGGCCAGTGCTGCCCGTCGCGAATAGACAACCACTGGCAGTAGTGGAGAGGTTACTGAAGTTGGACCATGCTTCCTAGGGGCAACTCCTCACCAGCTCGAACTTCAGCGGCAGGTGGCTGTGGTGCACGACCCGTCAACTGGGCCGTCTGTGGGCCATGTGTGGGCCAGCGAGTCACGGAAGGGTCCCGTGATGAGGCTTCGTGGCAGGTCAGGGAAGGTTGGCGTTTCTCGGACGCGACGCTCTTGAAAACCGTCGTGGCAGTGATGTCACCGTGGGTTCAAATCCCACACCCACCGCAGCAGGACAGCGTAGCTGCTGGTCAGAGAGGGTGCTCCTCGGTAAGGGGCACCCTCTCTGTGTTCCCCGCTGTCTCAGGGTTTCTCGCCCGTGCACCGCTATGGACCAGTGTTCGTCCCCCAGCCGTCCCCCAAAATCCGTGATCGCTTAGGAGGCGACGAGAGGCAGGTGGCCGTTTTGCGCCGCGCAACTAGCCTGCCGAAGCCGCGCCGTTAAACCAGTTGGTACAGCGTTGAGTTGCCAGCCTCTTCAGCCCTCGTACACGGCCCACGGCTTCGCGGGAGCGAGCGAAGGGATCTTGTGCCTTCGGCCATCCGGAGCGCTGACCCACGGCGCCCCAGCCGCCGCACCGGAGATTCACACACCACCAGCCCGCACAGCAGGCCGCGCCGGACTAGGGGCTTCGCTCCTGCCTTCGGCCCGCACCGCCACGGCCTCGGTCCCGCGCCACCACATTGCCCCAAGATGATCACCGATTCAGGCACTGGTCGCCAAGGGCCGGTGCACCGGACCGAGCCTGACACCCCACCCATCTGCCATTCCAGACCTCAACTGGTCGAGCACCATCGCATGGCCGGGCAGCAGGATGCGCGCGTACAGACGGCAAGATGCTTTGTACTCAACAAGCAGGTGCGCTACGGCTGAGGCCTGCCGGATGCTGCGGGCCGAGACCCGGCAGGCCGATCAGCAACTCGGCGATCGAATTCACACCTCAGACAGAACATGCCTCCGGCGGGGGCGCTCAGGCTCCGAGATGGAGGAAGCTCCGTAGGCGAGCGCCGGCCCGTAGCGGGTGAGCGTGGAGATGCTCCCATCCCGTTTGCCATCGACCCAAGCGGAGCCGAGCAGCCGCGTCCCAGGGCGTCAAGGTCGTTCGTACGGTGGCGCGCTCCACCTTGACGCCCTGAACCACGCCCGCTCCACGGTGTGTGGGCTAACGGCAGACGGGATGGGAGCCGGAGGTTGGTGTAGAGGTGACATCAACCCATAATTCACTCGTCTACTTGCTCAGAAAATAGAGAAATCTGCCCCTCAATCGCCGAACGCGAGGGGCGTGAGAATTCAGAAATAGGCCCCAGAGTTCGCACCACAGTCGCATCATATAGCCAGCTCAAATTAGCCTCTTTTTCAAGGCGTCCGCTGACCTCAAGCGCTAGATCCTCTTCGTGAGCCCTAACAGCCTCGTGGTATTCATCTTCATCCGACAAGCGTACTCGAACCTTCTTCGCGCGCCCACCAGACAAAGTATCAAGACCGAAAACGCCAGGACTGCCTGCTTGTTTCTTAGCCAGTAGGTGCACCCTGCCTGTCAAGGTTGATACCTCAGAGGATGCATCTGCAGCTAGCCTGGTAGCGGCTTTACTCAGTGGGTCGACATCCGAACCCCTGAACTCAAAATGAGAATCAAGCTCTCCTGGTGCTGGCGTGACCGGATCCCACTCGATGCTTATATCTGCGCCATCGGAGTTTTCGGCGATGCCGAGAATCGCGCTTGTCATCTCGTAAGAGATCCCTTGAGCCACTCCCGCTTCAAATCCGGCTAGGGATCCGCTAGAGCGGTAATGTTCCAAGGCTTCAACGGTAGCCTGAACAGCTCTAACTACTGCCTGACTGACGTCTCTGACGCTGGCCAGCCCTAGCTCTGGTACTGCAAAGGCTGCCGCATCCGCAGACCCAGAAAGAGGTACCGCGCCATTGGGAGGAGCGTACGCGGTGATGATGTAGCTGCCAGGAGCGGACTGCCCCATGAGAACTTGGTCGAGATATCTATGCGCGAACCTGCCGTGCTTATTCACGTAATGACGACCAGGCCCCATGTAGGATTTAGCGCCCGCAATCAGAGTCCTTCGCGCAGACTCAACAAGACGCTCACCGCTCTTCCATGCGATGAACCCACTTGGCGCAGACGATTCCTTTCGGAACTTAAATTCATCTGAGGCATCGACAATCAGGCGTGGATAGATCGATCTGATCCAGAAATCTCGATCCTGGGAAAGCTGAAGGAGGGCCGACCTCATGGAGTCAAGGAATTCCGGGGCATCTTCATCAAGGGGGAGCATTAGGCTGGAATTAATCCATGCGTCTGTCAGCATGGGTGGCGAGTAGCGGGAGTAGATTCCGTGCCTTCCGCCAATCCTCTGCCAACCAGCTTCCTCCAGAAGGGCGCTCAATTTTCCTGGGTCAACCCGCGCAGGGAGCGTTACGCCCGACGAATCATTCATTCAGCGGTTCACCCCTGTCGATTTTATCCAGGATCTCTGAGAGAGATTCGGCATCCACTCTGTTCTTGGTGGGGATGTGCACCGTCGGCTTTTTCACCGACGGATCGATCTCGACCCCCTCCAAAGATACCCAAAAGCAAGATCGCCTAGTCCACAGGCCGTCGTGGGTAACCTCGGTCCACTCCGCCTGTCGAGGCGGTACTGTCATAACGATCAGAATCGCTTTGGGGTACCTGCGTGACCTGGCCAAGTGATCGAAGTACTGACGCTTCGTGAACTGGTAGCTGAAGTGCTCCCGAGACTGGTCGGGAACGATCTGGGTTGTGCACTTGAGCTGCGCCAGGACCGCGGACTCATCGATACGAGGGTCACTTGACGGACGGATCAGACGAACGTCGTAGCCGTACACGTCCACGGGCACGACCTCAACGACCATTCCCGCGGTTGCCGCTACAGACTTGATGTAGCCCTGCTGCAGCTGCTCCATCATCTGAGTGACGTGCCGCATGTCTACGGCCTCGATGTGGCTCGCACGCGGCTTTCTGCCCTCTGCGGGCTCCGTCGCCCTCACCACGCAACAGTGCCTCTCCCCCGACGCTTTGAGATCAGGTTAGATTACCGGGGGTCCTCTGGGCAGCGAGTGCACGGAAGTCATGTTCGAACGTTAGAGCGGGCCACTGACAACTGCTAGGGGGCGATCACACGAGAGCCTTGAGCGACCAGCGACCAGCGACCAGCGACCAGCGACCAGCGACCAGCGACCAGGGAGCGTGCGGCCGCCTATGCTCGCGCCGCTCGCGTGCCCGCTTGAGCGGGGACCGCGAAGAGCGCGGCGCCTGCATGTCTACGCTGGATCCATCCAGAGGCCGCCGATCCGTAGATCAGTTGCTCAGCTCAACTCCTCCTGGATGAGGCAGCCTTCAGCGAAGCCATGGCCTTGAGCTCGACTAGGGCGCCACGATGCCAGTACGAGCCGGTAGACCGTGCTGCATGATCTTTCCTGATGCTCCTGTACCCCATGCGGCTTTCTCCGACCTGAAGACCGCAGACCTGACGGTTGATGCGCTCTACGCAGGAGGAACCGGTGGCAACTCGGGGGACGATCCAATCTCCAAGCTTATAAAGGGCGTAGGCAACCGCGGACTGGCCTTACTACCTGGGCGCCGAAACCGACACATTCACGTACTACGGCGACAATAAGGGCGTGCAGATTTTTAACTCGTCTTTTTGACCTTGGTTGAGGTGGGGTCGGAAGCGAGGAACGTTGCGACGTCGGATGGTGTATGGAGGCGGGCGGTTGAGGTGTTGATGTGGTAGCCGTGTGCCTCCAGGAGCGGGCGGACCTCATGTTTCGCGCGGCTGATGGTCATGGCGGTGACGCCGAAAAGTTGGCCGAGGAGGTCCATGGTGGCGAGTCTGCGCAGGTGAAGCACGGTGGCCAGGATCCGCTGGGCTGGGGTGAGCTTGGCTTTGGCGCCTGCACCGGGGGCGACCAGGCGCTCGTGACCGCGACGCGTGCGGAGCGCTTGCTCGCGTTGAACCTCCAGGGCGGGAGCCAGTGCGTCGATGAGCTCGCTGAGCTGTTGGCGGGTCATACCGGTCAGTTCAGGGTCCTGCAGCGAACGCTGTGTGAGGCGACGTGGTCGGTTCGCCGGGGCCTGGCCCGAGGTGCTGTCGATCGCCGTCGCGTTCAGTGGATGCTGGGGGTGGAGGGTGTAGTTCCAGTCGCCGTGGAAGCGGTGGCGGGTGATCGGCAGGGCGGCGATCTCGTCGTCGCTGACCTGGATGCCGGTGGGGTAGGGGTTGGTGTCGAGTTCGGCGTGCACGGTCAGGCCGGTTTTGGTGGTGGTCGCGGCGATGCTCTCGACGATGACTTCGTGGCTGGTCAGGGGCCTTCCGCGCCAGTTCATGGTGATGTGGGAGAACAGCCGGTGCTCGATGCGGTTCCACTTCGACGTTCCGGGAGGCAGGTGGCAGACGGTGATCGTCAGGCCGGCCTCGGCGGCGAACCGGGCGAGTTCGGTCTTCCAGGTGCGGGTGCGATACCCGTTGGAACCGCCCGCATCGGCGGTGATCAGCAGCTGGCCGGCCGTTGGATAGGCGGTCCGTCCGGCTGCGTTCCACCAGCGGCGGACGGATTCGACGGCGAACGTGGCGGTGTCGTGGTCGGTGCCCACGTTGACCCAGCCGGTGTTTGCAACGATGTCGTAGATGCCGTAGGGAACCGCCCTGCCCAGCTCGCGGTCGGGGAAGTCGTGGGTGTCGACCCGCACCGGCTCGCCTCTCGGCTCCCATTCACGGCCGTTGTTCTTGAAGGGGCCGACCAGTTCCTTCTTCTTCGTGTCGACACTGATCACCGGAGCCCCGCTGTCCTGGTGGGTCCGGGCCTGCTCGTTGAGGTAGTGGAACTGTGCGTCCCGGTCGGGGTGCTGCTTGCCTTCCAGGGTCTTGGCGTTGCTCTGCAGGCTGAAGCCCTCCTCGCGCAGGAGGTCGCCCACCGTGTCCGCGCAGATCCTGTGGCCCTGCCGGGTCAGCTGCTCGGCTAGCTTGCGGGTGGATTTGGTGGTCCAGCGCAGCGGCGACATGGGATCTCCGCGGACGTCGGGTTCGACCAGCATGAGGAGTGCCTCCCGAACGGATGGGTTCAGGTCGACGACGCGTTTGCGGCCACCGCCGGGACTGCGGATGCGTCCCAACGGGGCCTCTCCGGAGTTGAGTTCCCGCATTCCGACAGACACAGTGGCCTCGCGGACACCGGCGGCGCGGGCGACCGCTCTGATCCCGCCGCGGCCGAGGGACTGTGCCTCCGCCCCTATCAACAGGCGACGCTGCCGCTCGTCGAGGTGCGGCAGAATCGCCTCGAACTTGGCTGCCAGCGCGGCTTGTTGCACTTCCAACCCGCTCATGCCAGACCAACGAACCACCGAGCGGGAAGCTACGAGTTAAAAATCTGCACACCCTAATACTCCAGCAGCGGTTCGTGTCCTGAGCTGCGTTTTCGGTAGTGGCAGTGGCGGGCGACGGCCTGGCGGTGTCTTCTCCAGGCCGACCATTTCAGTGTGTGGGTGACGGGATCACGGTCGGCTCGTGGGTGGGGCAGGAGAGCGTCCAGGAGCCGCCGGATCTCTGCCACGGTGAGCGGGACGAGGGCCGATCCGTTTCTGCAGCCCCCTTTGCGGCGTCGGTGGTGGCCTGGGCTGCGAGTGCGGCCAGGACGGCGTGGGCGAGCATGGCCAGGGTGATGTGCCGGTACCAGCCGATGTAACGGCGGACTTCGTACTGGTCGAGGCCGCACTCGTTCTTCGCAGCCTGGAAGCACTCCTCGACAGCCCAGCGGGAGCCGGCAATCCTGACCAGCTCGGCGATCTCGATCCCGACGGGTGAGTAGGCGAGGTAGTAGGCGATCCGGCCGGGGTCGGACAGGCTGCGGCGGGCCATCACCCAGCGGTGACGGGTGGGCGGATCGGCATCGAAGACGAGGTTGGCGGGCAGCCTGGCCGCGGCCCAGTCGTAGACGCGCGGGCCCTTCGCCCCGTGGCCGCAGGGCAGCCGTTGCCAGGCATCAACAGGCGCTTCTTTGATGAGCTGGTCGATGCGCCAGATGCCGGCCAGGGACTTGATCTGCTGGGATTTGGGCACCGCCACCACGTATCCGACGTCGAGTTGTTCGAGCAGGCGACGGAAGTGCCAGTCCTGTCCGTAAGCCTCATCCGCGGTGACCCAGGCGGCGGGCAGGCCGGCGGCGATGCAGCGGCGGACAATGTCCCGGGCCAGTTCACCCTTGGTGGCAAACCCTCGCTCGTCAGGGATCTTCGCGCCCCGGCAGCGGTCCCGGTCGGATGTCCATGCCTTGGGCAGGTAGAGTTCGCGGTCGACCAGGGCCCGGCCCGAGCGGGTGGCGTAGGCGGCGAACACTCCGATCTGGCAGTTGTCGATCTTTCCCGAGGTGCCGGTGTACTGCCGACCGACCCCCGCCGACGTGGTGCCCTTCTTGATGAACCCGGTGTCGTCGATGATCAGTACGCCGTCCGGTCCGAGTCGTTCAGCGACGTATGCACGGACGTCGTCGCGCAGGGCGTCCGCGTCCCAGACACTGCTGTTCAAAAGCCGCTGGAAGCCGTCGGGAGTGCGGTGACCTGCCCACTCCGCGAGCTGCCAGCCGTTCTTGCGTGCCGCCTGTCCCAGCAGGCCCCGGACATAGTCCCGCATCCGCCACCGCAGATCCGCCCGCCCGAACCCGCCCGCAACCCGCCCGAACACCGACTCCAACTCATCGGCCCACCAAGCGACTTCAGCCATCCCCTTCATACCAGGACAACGACAATCACCAGCTCAGGACACGAACCGCTGCTGGAGTACTAACAGCGGCTAACACAAAGAGGTGGATCGGCGCTGATGGCCGTGTCCAGGGCAGGAGTTGAGCGTTCCGTCTGGTGTGGGGATGTCGCCGTGGATCGTGTCGGATGACCTGTGGGATCACCTGGAGCCGCTGCTGCCGCAGCGTGAGCGCAGGTTCCGGTACCCCGGCCGCAAGCCGTTGCCGGACCGGGAGGTGCTGTGCGGGATCCTGTACGTGCTGCACACCGGGATCCAGTGGGAGTACCTGCCGCAGGAGCTGGGCTTCGGCTCGGGCATGACGTGCTGGCGGCGGCTGCGGGACTGGAACGAGGCCGGTGTCTGGCAGCGGCTGCACGAGGTCCTGCTGGCCGAGCTGAACGCGGCCTCACGGCTGGACTGGTCCCGGTACGTGGTCGACTCCTCCCACGTCAGGGCGTTAAAAGGGGGATCTACACGGGCCCGTCGCCGGTCGACCGGGGCCGGGCCGGCTCGAAGCACCATCTGATCAACGACGGGCACGGCACTCCGCTCGCGATTCTGCTGACCGGCGGCAACCGCAACGACGTCACCCAGCTGCTTCCGCTGCTCGACGCGATCCCACCGGTCCGCGGCCGGGGCGGCCGTCCCCGCCGCAAGCCGGACTCGCTGTTCGCCGACCGCGGCTACGACCACGACGTCTACCGCGACCAGGTCCGCGCCCGTGGCATCGTCCCCGCGATCGCCCGCCGCGGCACCCGGCACGGCACCGGACTGGACACCTACCGCTGGGTCGTGGAGAGAAGCTTTGCGTGGCTGCACGGCTTCCGACGTCTGCGGATCCGATGGGAACGACGAGCCGACATCCACGAAGCGCTCCTCAAACTCGCCTGCTGCCTCATCACCCACCGACAACTCGGCTCATTGTGTTAGCCGCTGTTAGTACTCCAGCAGCGGTTCGTGTCCTGAGCTGGTGATTGTCGTTGTCCTGGTATGAAGGGGATGGCTGAAGTCGCTTGGTGGGCCGATGAGTTGGAGTCGGTGTTCGGGCGGGTTGCGGGCGGGTTCGGGCGGGCGGATCTGCGGTGGCGGATGCGGGACTATGTCCGGGGCCTGCTGGGACAGGCGGCACGCAAGAACGGCTGGCAGCTCGCGGAGTGGGCAGGTCACCGCACTCCCGACGGCTTCCAGCGGCTTTTGAACAGCAGTGTCTGGGACGCGGACGCCCTGCGCGACGACGTCCGTGCATACGTCGCTGAACGACTCGGACCGGACGGCGTACTGATCATCGACGACACCGGGTTCATCAAGAAGGGCACCACGTCGGCGGGGGTCGGTCGGCAGTACACCGGCACCTCGGGAAAGATCGACAACTGCCAGATCGGAGTGTTCGCCGCCTACGCCACCCGCTCGGGCCGGGCCCTGGTCGACCGCGAACTCTACCTGCCCAAGGCATGGACATCCGACCGGGACCGCTGCCGGGGCGCGAAGATCCCTGACGAGCGAGGGTTTGCCACCAAGGGTGAACTGGCCCGGGACATTGTCCGCCGCTGCATCGCCGCCGGCCTGCCCGCCGCCTGGGTCACCGCGGATGAGGCTTACGGACAGGACTGGCACTTCCGTCGCCTGCTCGAACAACTCGACGTCGGATACGTGGTGGCGGTGCCCAAATCCCAGCAGATCAAGTCCCTGGCCGGCATCTGGCGCATCGACCAGCTCATCAAAGAAGCGCCTGTTGATGCCTGGCAACGGCTGCCCTGCGGCCACGGGGCGAAGGGCCCGCGCGTCTACGACTGGGCCGCGGCCAGGCTGCCCGCCAACCTCGTCTTCGATGCCGATCCGCCCACCCGTCACCGCTGGGTGATGGCCCGCCGCAGCCTGTCCGACCCCGGCCGGATCGCCTACTACCTCGCCTACTCACCCGTCGGGATCGAGATCGCCGAGCTGGTCAGGATTGCCGGCTCCCGCTGGGCTGTCGAGGAGTGCTTCCAGGCTGCGAAGAACGAGTGCGGCCTCGACCAGTACGAAGTCCGCCGTTACATCGGCTGGTACCGGCACATCACCCTGGCCATGCTCGCCCACGCCGTCCTGGCCGCACTCGCAGCCCAGGCCACCACCGACGCCGCAAAGGGGGCTGCAGAAACGGATCGGCCCTCGTCCCGCTCACCGTGGCAGAGATCCGGCGGCTCCTGGACGCTCTCCTGCCCCACCCACGAGCCGACCGTGATCCCGTCACCCACACACTGAAATGGTCGGCCTGGAGAAGACACCGCCAGGCCGTCGCCCGCCACTGCCACTACCGAAAACGCAGCTCAGGACACGAACCGCTGCTGGAGTATTAGGCAGCGAATCCTCCCTGGTAGAACCAGGCATCGTCTGCTAGAGCTGTATAGGTAGCGGTCTGCCAGCTATTCGCATAAGCCATACGGCGACTATTGGCTTGCCCAGACAGATGCTGCCGAACTGCGTCTCCACCTCCACGCGCATGCAGCTGTATCAGGTAGTGCTTGATGCTGTTCAACTCCTGCGCAGCCTGTGAGGCATATAGCGGCGCCAGCTTGAAGGTCCTGAAATGCGTGGCGACTCTATTCTTCAGGGAGTCTGGCCAATTAATTGGAGCAGCCACACTGAAGACGATTGCAGCGGGGCTGGTATGAACGACCGCAGCGTGGAGCCATGGATCGCCATCCAGATCATCATAATATGGATGAATTGGCTCATTCTCGGCACTGACGGGAATCGCGTCCGATTTTATATGATTGCAGTCACTACATGCGGGAATCAGATTTAGTGGGGTAACACTCAAGGCGGGATAAAGCGTCTTCGGTAGGACGTGGTCGAGTGTTGACACCGTGCGTTGCCCGCACATGGGGCATCTGCCGTCAGGAGCAGCCAGCATTAACTCGTCATATATGAACCGCCCAACAGCCTTCTTTTTGGCCATCCTGTACTTGTAGATAGCTATCATTTCAACGCCGGTCAGGCTAGCCACAGACAGTTCATCTTGATCTAACAAATAAAGTTCCGAGGATTCCGCCGCACTCTCATACTTGGCAGCCGAAGCCGCAACTTCATCAGCCGCTTGGTCGAGTCGTTCCCTCAGCTCTCTATTCCTAATGCGACTCGTGCAAGTCGCATAGCTAAAAGCGGCCGTGTGCACAGGGGGATCGATTTTCCACATTAACGATCCCCCTCCATTTCTCTTGCGGCAATTAGCCCGCGGATTATGCCTCTAGCCTCGCCGCCCAAGTGGCCTCCAAAGCTTTCCACCACACTTTCGTATGCGTCGTTGCCAGCCACCGCCTCATCCAGCAGTCGATGAAACCCGGAGCGGGTAACCTCAAGCCCAAAAATCTCACGCGTAAGCACACCAACGTTTTCGCCGAATGTCTCGACGTCGGGCCTTTTGGCGACCATTTCCCTTCCGGATCGGCGCAGCTTGTACGCGCAACTTTTTGGAACCTCCTGCAGGATGACTGGAGAATGGGTGGCAACAATAGCCACACCGTTTCGATTGATGAGAAGGTCCGACAGCGCTCTAGTGAAGGCGCCAAGTAGCGGCGGGTGCAAATGTGCCTCCGGCTCGTCCAATAGAACTAGCGAGCTCTCCTCAACGCTCTCAACGAGACGCGTAATGGTCAGCAATACGATCTTGTGGCCGGAACTCAAGTTACGGAACAAGCCCAGTGCGTTCTGGGTCAGCGTCTCATCATCGCCGTCCGCGGAGTCCGCCAGATCGGCGACGCCGGCGTCGCTAAAAATGGGGTCTGCCTCAAGCATTTGGAGCGCCCGTCGCCACCGGGTCAGACGAGCGCCCTGCAAGCAGACCCTGACGCTTGTTGCGAACTCTCGCGCAATGGCACTCGGATCTTTGGGGGGAGTGCTTTCGATTCCCGATTCTTGCGAATTCTCTTGAGGCCAATGTAGGTGTACTGCGGCCCTTTAGTCTTATTCCGCTGTACACTAATGGGCTCAAACGGATCGAATGCACTGAAAGTCACCGAGACGAGGTTGGCGAATCGTCCCTTTCGCACACCCTGGGCTCGGAATGTGAACTTCCCGGCCTCTTCCTCCGTGGCGCCGGGGTCGGCCAAGGCTCGACTCATATGGTAGAGGATATGCGTTTTACCTACACCATTTCGACCGATCAGCACGTGGATGTTCGTGGGCGGCATGGAGTCAGGAACAACTTCGAATTCAAATGAAGGGGGCACGCTTCCCGAACGGGAATCGGCGGGTAGCGTGTACGTGAACTCGTAGCGAGTCAGGCGAGGTCCGCCCTGTGTGAGTCTGCGAAACTGCCCCTCAACCGTATTGCGGGAAACGAAACGTAATAAGGATGTGCCGGTCACATCTTCAGACAAGGCGCGACGGTATAGATCTTCGTCGTACGCGATGTCCCCGAGTGATCGCAGTACTTCTTCGCGAAGATCTGTACCCAGCCGCGTTAGATTACGGTAGTAATCTGGGTCTTGCCCTACGGAAAAGAAACGCAGCCCGCTCAGTATCTCAAAAACAGTCGGCAAATCCGGTGAGCGCTGGTCGTCGCCCATCTCGAATTGGCCAATCTTTAGATCGCCAATCTCGTGTACTTGGCCAGCGTCATCCCTCACGTGCAGATGATGCAGCGTACTGTACTTGAACCAATCGTCCCAATTATCTTCAATCAAGTATGCGTGCTGAGATTCACCTTCCGGAATCCGCGATCCGGCAGGTAATATAGAAAACCGCATGACGCTCCATGGAGTAGGAAGACTTCATCTTCTTACTTGCGGTGCAAGGATATGCGGCGAACGCCAGTCTGGTCTATATACATGAGCAAGACTGTTTGAAGTTCGGGAGTGGCGGAGGAACACTGCGATCCCGCTACAGGACGTTACTCCCCGGCGATCGGGCTCCGGACGGGTAAGGCCGACTGAGAGAGCGGCTTTCGAGTGGGGGAAGTGACTGTGCAGCTAGCTGTGGATCGCCCGACAGCGACCCAGAACCTGGCGCCCGTGCTCTGGATCAAACGTGGACTGATTCTCGGGCCCAGGGCTCCATGAGGCTCCTGGCCAGTGCTTTTACCGCCAGGCGACGGGGCCTCCGGAGCCGGTGCTGTACATCAGCGATGTGCAGTACCGACCCCATCCGGCAGGCCCCTCGGCGGTTTCAGTATGACTCTATGACCGCTGTTGACAGATCCACAGATGGTGGCGGTGGATCGCGGTGGACGACCAGGCGGCCAAGGAGGGGCCCACGAAATTGGTGTGGGCCTCCTTTACGTTCTGCATGACGTTACGCAGATTTGGGAGCGGCTTCGTCCTCATCTAGGAGGGCTGCGGCGATGAGTTGGTTGGCGTGGGTTTGGCGGCCTCGGAGGATCTTGGCGTAGACCTTGTACATCGCGGCCAGGCTGTGGCCGGCGCGGCGGGCTACTTCGGGGGGGTTCGACTCCGGCCTTGATCCAGAGGGAGATTCCGGCGTGCCGCAGTGAGTACGGGACCTCTGCGAGCGGCGTCTTGGCGTCTTCCGGGGTGAGTGCCTGTTCGCGGGCCACTTTCCAGATCTCGCAGTATTCGGTGGAGCGGACGCGTCCGCCTCGGGCCGCGCGGAAGCGGCGGCCGTCAGGGGCCAGGCCGTAGCGCTTCTTGTGGTCTCGGAGGAGTTGGACGAGCGCCGGCGGGATCGGTACGGGGCGGGTGGTCTTGCGGGCGCGGCGTTTGAGGCCGCGTTTGTCGTACGGGGTGCCGTGGTCGGTCCAGCCCGAGGCGACCTCGGGGTGGTTTTCGGCAAGGATGAGTTCGCCCCAGTTGTTCTCGTTGTCCGGGAGCACGCAGTCGGTGTCCTTCAGCGCTGCGATCTCACCCGGCCGCATGGCGGCGTAGTAGATGCAGCCGAAGAACGCCTCAAGGTGTTCGCCGCGGGCGCCTTGTGCTCGTACTGCTGTGAGCAGGGCTTTGGCGAGCTGAGGGTTCGGGACGTAGCGGAAGTCGACCTCATCGTCCGTGGGCGGCGCCTGCCAGTCGACGCGCTTGAGTGGATTCGTGTCGAGGTGGGAGCGCTCGATTGCGTACATGAGCGCGTTGTTGAGGATCATCCGCTTGCGCCGGGTGGTGTTCGGACTCCGGCTCGGCGGCGTCAGCGATGGGCTGGCAGCGAGTGTTTGGCGATCCACGCCAACGCGTGAGCGATTTCCGAGGGTGGGGTCTCTGCTTCGACGCGTGGTACGAGTTCGCCATTCTCCGGCCGCACCATTCGGAGCGCCCATGCGTAGAGAGCAGCGCGGAGGACTCGGGGCTTGTGGTAGCGGCGTGTACCTGCGGTGATGAGTGACGGTGTGACTGTGGCAAGGGCGTCGGCGATGCTCGCCCTATGTTTGGCGGCAGCACGCGGCCACTTCATTCGTGCGTAGTCCCGAGCGTACGCATCTCTGAGACAGGGATTCCATGCTCGGTGTCGAACTGCTCGCCCTCCCCGAGCGCGGCCGTCAACTCGGAGTGGCGGCCATCGGCTTGGGCTTTGAGCGCGTAGCTCTTCGAGGACTTCTGGCCGCCTACGCTCCACCGGACTCGAAATGGCTTACGGCGGTCAGGACGCACCTTGATGGAGAAAACCGTCGTGGCAGTGATGTCGCCGTGGGTTCAAATCCCACACCCACCGCAGCAAGGCAGCGTATGTGCTGGTCAGAAGGGGTGTCCTCCGTCGGAGGGCACCCCTTTGGGGTGGGTGGGGCGTCTCGTCAGCAGAAGGCCGGGGGGATGCTCTGTTCGTACTGGAAGATGTTTCGGGGGTCGTATTTGGCCTTGATCTGGCGCAGGCGGTCGAAGTTGCCGTCCCAGTACGCGGTTTCCCAGTCCTGCATTCCGATGTTCGGGACGTTGACGTAGGCGCCGTGTACGAAGGGGCGCAGGGCCTGGCTGAATTCGGCGATCCAGGCCTGGGCCTGCGGGGTGAGTTCGTCGCCGCTGCCCGGGACGCCGCGGGTGCCCCAGCCGGCGCCCGGTTCGGAGTAGAAGAGTGCGTCGCGGTGGGGGAACGCGGTGCCGCCGCGGGGGGTCTTTCTGACCGCTCCGCCGAAGGCCTGGGTGAAGAAGTTGCTGTCGTCGGTGGGCGCGTTCCGGATGAAGTGGGCGATGATGCTGATCGCCTTGTCCGGGAAGGGCTTCTGGGTGAACTGCGAGAAGAATTTCCAGTTCGCGGCTTCCTCCTGGGGCGGGGTCTGGAATCCCGCGTACACGTCGCCCCAGTTGCCGACCTGGACCGTGACCTCAGGGCTGCCGACCGAGAGGATCGGTTCCAGCAGCTTCTTCGCCTCGGCCGGTGTGCCCTCCGCGAGGACCGCGAACAGCAGGGTCTGGTTCCGGTGGATTTCGAGCTGGGTGCCCAGGCGGTCGTCGGTGAACGGTGCCGTGCGCTGCCAGTTGTCGAAGATCCCGTGCAGGTCTCCGATGCCGTCCCATGACGCTTGGAGATAGGTGACGCTCCTGAGCGGGGCCACCTTGTACGTCAGTGAGGTGACGATCCCGAAGTTGCCGTTGCCCGCTCCGCGCAGGGCCCACAGCAGGTCGGCGTTGTCCCTCAGGTTCGCCTTGATCACTGTGGCGCACTCGGCGCCTTCGGCCACGACGACATCGGCGCCGATCAGGCTGTCGCAGGCCATACCGAGGTACCGGGTGAAGAAGCCCAGGCCGCCGCCGAGTGTCGCACCGACCAGGCCTACGTTGCCTTCCGTGCCGGTCGTCACCGCGAAGTTCTTCCTGGCGAGCGCGGTCACCGCTTCCAGTTGGTTGAGCCCGGCGCCGACCGTGGCCGTACGGGCTTCGGTGTCGATGTGCGCGCCCTTCAGCTCGCTGACATCGATCACGATGCCGTTGTCCACGTTCGACCAGCCCTCAAGGCTGTGGCGGCCGCTGCGCACCCGCAGCGCGACGTTGTGCTGCCGCGCCCAGGTGAGGGCGTTCACCACGTCCTGGGTGTTCTGGGCGTAGACGATGACCAGCGGGTAGTGAACGAACAGTTCGTCCCAGCCCATGCTCGCGTCGGCGTAGTCGGGGTCGTCGGGACGGACGATACGGCCGGTCAGCTTCGCCGGCGGGCACTCCCCGTCGTGGGCCGCCCCGGTCACGGCGCCCGCGCTCGGAGCGGCGGCGGCCGCGCTCGGAGCCTCGGCGGCGACGGCCGGGACGACGACCGCGCCGGCCCCGGCGACCGCCGTCGCCTTGAGCAATCCGCGACGAGAAAAGTCATTCATGGTCTGTGTCCTCTCGACCGCCCGCGGGCGCGAGTATTTCCGTTATGGGTGATTTGTGCGGGTCGGAGAGTAGCAAAGATGGCTGCGGTGGACTGCCCTGACGCGCTCGCGAGCGCGACAAGCACGATAAGCGCGACAAATGTGCCTTATGGGTGTCGCCGCTGACGCCGCTGGCGGTCCGGAAGGAGGTGGGGTTCCACTCGGTTACCAGTCGGGCTAGAGCGGGGCGCGGCAGGGTGGGGGTGTTGCGGGGTGCAGCGGGCCGTCTAGCGTTGGGAGTTGCCATGCCACAGTTGGTCGAGTCGCAGGTCACCGGTGATCTGTATGCCGAGGTGCGTACGTTCTACGCGCGGCAGATGCGGCGCGTGGACGCGCTGGACATCGTGGGGTTCGCCGACACCTTCACCGACGACGGCGTGGTGGTGCACGCGGGCGGGCATCGGCAGCAGGGGCGGGAGGAGATGATCGCCGGGATGCGTGCCAGCCTGCCGCGCTATCGGGACATCGCCGTACGGCACTGGTTCGACCATCTCCTGATCGAGCCGGACCCCGCGGACCAGGACACGCTGCGGGTCTCGTACTACTCCCTCGTCACCCTGACCGACCGCGAGGGCAAGGTCAGCTTCCAGCCGACGTTCACCGTGGAGGACGTGCTCGTACGGCGTGACGGGCGGCTGCTCACGCGGTCCCGGGTCATTCATCGCGACATGCCGGTCGAGCCGCCCGTCGCCGAGGAGGATCCCGTCACCGTCATGTCCGACATGGCCAAGTGATTTTCGTACCGCGCGGGCCGGGTCAACAGCCGTGAGGGGCCCCGACAGGGGCCCTCACGCGTTGCAGGTCGGCAGGGCTCCTCGTGCTTGGCAGGTCGACAGGCTCCTCACGCGTTGCAGGTCGGCAGACCGCCGTGGAATTCGACCATCTCCTTGAACGACGCGGCGACATCGATGCGGGCACCCGGCGCCAGGCCGTCCAGTTCCGCGTACGCGCGGTGCAGATTGCCGATCAGCCGTTCCGAGTCGCCGAGCGCGGCGAACTCGCCGGGATCGCAGCTCTTCGCCACCTCCAGCGGGCTCAGCCCGTCCCGGACGCCGTCCCGGGCCAGCCGGTCGATCCAGCGTACGTACGCCTCCGTGGCGTCGATCAACTCCACGCCGCCGACCGGGCCGTGTCCCGGGACGACCGTGTCGGGGCGCAGCGCGCGCAGGGTGGCGAAGGCCCGTAGCGAACCGCTGATCGATCCCATCAGGACGTACGGTGTGACTCCCGACCACACCACGTCACCCGTGAACAGCACGGACCGTTCCGGTATCCACGCCACCACGTCGTTGGCGGTGTGCGCCGGTCCCACGTTCGTCAGCTCGACCCGCAGATCGTCGGCGTACAGGGTGAGCGAGTCGCGGAAGGTGAGCGTCGGCAGCGTCAACGGCGTTTCGCCCCAGGTCACTTCGGGCCAGAGATGCCGCAGCCCCAGACCCGCCTCCGCCGAGTCGGCGCGGGTCCCCTCGTGTGCGACGATCACGGCACGCGGGGCGAACTGGCCGTTCCCGAAGGTGTGATCGCCGTGGAAGTGCGTGTTGACCACGAAGTCCGGTCCGCCGGGCGCGACCCGTTCCACCTCCTCGCGCAGCCGCCTGGTGCGGGACTCGGTGGCCGCCGTGTCGACGAGTACCGTACGGCCCCGCCCCACGATCAGGCCGGAGTTGTTCAGGCACCAGCCGCCGTCGGGCTGTACGAAGGCGTACACCCCGTCCGCGATCTGTCGCAGCGACGGCGGTCCGGCGAGGGGGCTGTTCATACGGTCTCCGGGTGGTTCACGGGCAGCCGTGTGAAGCGGCCCTGGTGGAAGAGGAGCGGCGCCGATTCCCTTGGCCCGTACGACAGGGCCACGACCCTGCCGAGAAAGAGCACATGGTCCCCGGCCTCGTACCGCGCGTGCAGTTCACATTCGAAACAGGCGTCGGCGGACGGGATCACCGCCTGGCCGGTCACTCCCTCGACCGCGCCGAGCCGCCGCATCGCAGCCCGGCCTCCGGGGCGGTCCCGGCGGCTGAACTCCACGGCCAGATCCCGTTGTGACTCGGTCAGCACATTGACGGCGAAGCCGCCGCCGGCCGCGACCCCGTGCACCAGCTTGCCGTCGGCCCTGATGGAGACCAGGACCAGCAGCGGATCGAGGGAGACCGAGGTCAGACTGCTGAGCGTCATGGCGGCCAGGCCGTCACCGCTGCCGCTCGTGAGCAGCGTGACGCCGGTCGGGAAGCGGCCCATCGCCGCGCGGTACACGGCAGGATCCGGCTGGACGATTGAGGTGCCGGCTCCCTGAGCCATGGTCGGCGGGCTCCTCCGCGCTCGTGTGTCGGCTTGTGTGTCAGCTCGTCTGTCGCCAGGGCCTGGGGCTGTCGGCCGGACCTGAGGCTGTCGGCAGGGACTGAAGTCGTCGGTCGGACCTGGGGCTGTCGGCCGGACCTGAGGTGTCAGTACGATCCGAGGCCGCCGCAGACGTTCATCGCCTGCGCGGTGACCGACCCGGCCAGGTCCGATACGAGGTAGCCGACCAGACCGGCCACCTCCTCCGGTGTGCCGTAGCGGCCGAGCGGGATCTTGGCGTTGAACCTGTCCTGGATCTCCTGCTCGCTCACCCCGTAATGGCTTGCGTATCCCTGCCGTACGCGCTGCGCCATCGGGGTCTCGACATAACCGGGGCATACGGCGTTGACCGTGATCCCGGTCCGGGCCAGTTCCTTGCCGACCGCCTTGGTGAAGCCGATGACACCGGCCTTGGACGCGGAGTACGGCGCGGCCAGCTCCACGCCCTGCTTGCCGCCCGTGGAGGCGATGTTGACGATCCGGCCCCAGTCGCCGTCCCGCATCCGGCCGGTGCTCAGCACTTCGCGGGTCATCCGGAACGTACCGTTCAGGTTCGTCTCGATCACGTCGTCCCACAGCGCGTCGGCCATCTCCGCGGTGACTCCACCGCCGCCCCGGCCCGCGTTGTTGACCAGGATGTCGATACGGCCGAACTCCGCGACGGCGGACCGTACGGCGGCGCCGATCTGCTCCACGGAGGTCACGTCACAGACCGCGCCGCCGGCCTCCAGGCCTTCCCCGCGCAGCCGCTTGACGAGCGCGCTCACGCTCTCGGCGTTCCGTGCCACGCCGAAGACCGCCGTGCCCTGGCGGGCCAGCAGCTCGGTCACGGCGAGACCGATGCCGCTTGTCGCGCCCGTGACCAGGGCAACATGCCGTCCCGCTCGTCCGTGGTCCGTCATCGCGTTCTCCTCATCCGTCCTGGCGCGGTGGTGGGACGACCGTGAACCCGCGCCCTTGCGCCCCGCTCAAATCACACCGGAGAAACGGTGGGCCGTACGGCGGACGTGGTGTGCCGTACCGGGGGCGCGGTGGGCCGTACGTCGGATGAGGTGGGCCGGCCGTACGGACGCGACGGCCGTAGCGCTTCGAGCCACGCTCCACCCGAGGTCCATGAGCGGTCCAGCGTGATCGGCCAGCGTCGTTCCCCTCACCCAGCGGACCGGCCGAGGAGAACGCGTGCCCGAGGAGCGGACGATTCCTGACGTACGGAAGTCGGTGACCGTGGCGGCCACGCCCGAGCACTGCTTCGAGGTCTTCACCGAGCGCCCGAAGGACTGGTGGCCGCCGACCCATGTCCTGCTGAAGAAGCAGCGCGCGGGGCTCGCCTTCGAACCGGGTGTCGGCGGTCGCTACTACGAGTGGGACGTCGAGGGCAACAGCATCGACTGGGGCCAGGTGCTGGAGTGGGAGCCGGGCCGGCGTCTCGTCATGACCTGGCGGATCGACGCCAACTGGCAGTCGATTCCGGACGACGAGCGCGCCAGCCGTATCGAGGTCGACTTCATACGCGTCGATGAGCGGCACACCCGTGTCGAGCTGGCGCACGTCATGCTCGAACGGCATGGCGAGGGCGCCGAACGGATCTTCCAGGCGCTCGACGGACCGAGCCCCGGCGAGACGCTCGAACGCTTCGCGAAGGCGATCTGACCGCCGAACCGGGAACCGGGGTACTCGGACGGGGTACTCGGACCGACCCGCCGCGACGGCGTACCCGACCCGGCTGAACAGCGTGACCGGGCGGCGTACCCGATCCGCCCCGGCCCCGATCCGCCCGGGCGGCGCGACCGGCACGACGCGAACCGGACGGCGCGCCCAATACGGCCCGCCCGCCTGGAACCGCGTACCCGCCTGAAACCGCGTACCCGACCCACGGCGCCCGGACCACACACCCGATCCGCCCGGACGCAGCGCCCCCACCCGTCCCCACCGCCGCCGCCCGAACCCAGCACCGCAGCCGCTCCATCAGCCAGCCCAGGAGGTCACGAGCATGCCTGCCGACACACCGCCGGACGCCGGGACGGGCCGGAACGCCGAGACCGTACGGGATCTCGCCGCCCAGAAGGCCGCCGACGCGGACAGCACCCGCACACTCGACAAGGAAGTCGCCGACGCGGTCGTCCTGGCCGGTTTCCCGCGGCACTTCGTGGCGGCGCGGTGGGGCGGCGCCGAGGGGTCGTTCGCCGAACTGACCCGTGCCGTCCTCACCGTGGGCGAGGGCTGCGCGGCCACCGCGTGGTACGCCTCGCTCGCCGCCTACTCCTCGCGGTTCGCCGCCCATCTCCCGCAGGCCGGCCAGCAGGCGGTCTGGGGCGAGGGGGGCCCGGACGCGGTCATCGCCACGGGCATGGTGCCGGGCGGCCGGGCCACCCGGGTGGCCGACGGCTGGCGGCTCGACGGGCGGTGGAGTTACGTCAGCGGCATCGACTTCGCCGGCTGGGCCCTGCTCTGCGCCCTCGTACCGGCCGCGGACGGGCCGCCGGCCATGCGCTTCTTCGCCGTGCCGTGGGGGCAGTGGACCGTCGACCCGGTCTGGGACAACGTCGGTATGCGCGCCACCGGGAGCCATACGGTCACGGTGACCGATGTCCTGGTGCCCGAGCATCTGTCCTTCGACCGCCAGGAGCTGTTCACCGGACGCAACAGTTCCTCGGACCTCTCCGTCCACAATGTGCCGATCCAGGCGGTCAGCGGACTGCCCTTCGTCACGCCCGCGGCAGGCGCCGCCATCGGCGCGCTCAAGGCGGCGGCCGCGACGCTCACCGGGCGCCGCAGGACCCCGTTCAACGAAGTGAAGCTGGTACGGGCCGCGGGCCGGATCGACGCCGCCCGGCTGCTCATCGAGCAGAACGCCGAAGCCGCCGACGCACACCGCTTTGACCGGGCGCTGCTGGCACGCGGCGAACGCAACGCCACCTATGCCGCCGAGACTTTGCGGGAAGCGGCCGGGCTGCTCGTCGCCCTCGCCGGCACCGCTGGACTGAGCGAGAGCGGCGCCCTCCAGCGGCACTGGCGCGACATCACCACGGCCACCAGCCATGTGGCGCTCCAGTACGAGACCTCCGCGGCCAAGAACTACGCGGCGGTACTCCTCGGCCCGGCGGAGGACTGACCGATGCCCGCCGCCGCCCCCGCGGTCCCCCCGGCCTCCCCGCAGGTCCAGGACGGCGCCGACAGTGTCGACGTCCCGGGGAGGCTGGCGCGCTCCGCCGCCGTCACCGAGGCCGGTTCGTTCATGCGTACCTCCGAGGTCGCCGGCTGGCTCGCCGAGCGCCGCGAGGCCCACCACTTCGCCGTGCGGCGCATTCCCTTCGCCGGTCTGTCGGGCTGGTCGTTCCTGCCGGGGACCGGGAATCTGGGGCATCACAGCGGACGGTTCTTCACCGTCGAGGGACTGCGGGCGGCCGTGGACCGGGGACCGTACCGCGACTGGCAGCAGCCCATCATCAACCAGCCCGAGGTCGGCATCCTCGGCATCCTCGCCAAGGAGTTCGACGGTCTGCTGCACTTCCTGATGCAGGCCAAGATGGAGCCCGGCAACCCCAATCTGCTCCAGCTCTCGCCGACGGTGCAGGCGACCCGCAGCAACTACACCAAGGTCCACCGGGGCGCCGACGTACGCTATCTCGAACGCTTCCTGCGGCCGGAGGACGGCGGTGGGCGGGTCCTCGCCGACGCCCTCCAGTCCGAGCACGGCTCCTGGTTCTTCCGCAAGAGCAACCGCAACATGATCGTCGAGACGTCCGACGAGATCGTGCCGCACGAGGACTTCTGCTGGCTGACACTGGGTCAGATCGGTGAACTCCTGCGCCTGGACAACGTGGTGAACATGGACGCCCGTTCCGTCCTGGCCGGCGCGCCCGTCGCGAGAGCCCCGGGATCAACGGACACGGTCCCCGTACGCTCCGAGACGCAACTGCTCTCGTGGTTCGCCGCCGAACGCTCCGACTACGTCAAGGCCGAACGCGTACCGCTCGACGGGCTCGACGGCTGGCGCCGGGGCCCCTGGGCCGTGGAGCGCGAGGACGGCCGGTTCTTCCGGGTCGTGGCGGTCGCCGTCGAGGCCGGGAGCCGTGAAGTGGGCGGCTGGACCCAGCCGTTGTTCGAGCCGACGGGCCGCGGGATCGCCGCGTTCGTCACCCGGCGGTTCCAGGGCGTGCCGCACGTCCTGGTCCAGGCCCGGGTCGAGGCCGGGCTGTACCACGGTGTGGAACTGGCGCCGACCGTGCAGTGCGTACCGGAGAACCACGCCCATCTGGCCCCGGAGGACCGGCCGCGCTTCCTCGATGTCGTGCTGTCCGCGCCCCGCGAGCGCATACGTTACGAGGCCGTCCACTCCGAGGAGGGCGGGCGCTTCCTCAACGCCGAGAGCCGCTATCTGATCGTCGCGGCCCCGGACACTCCGGAGGTCCCCGACACCGCGCCGCCCGGCTTCCACTGGGCCACCGTCGCCCAGCTCGGCGCACTCGCCCGGCACGGGTATTACCTGAATGTCCAGGCGCGGAGTCTGCTCACGGTGCTGAGCACCGGAGCGGCCGACGTGGCACCGGAACACCGAAGTCCGTACGGAGGACACTCATGACAGAAGCCGCCATGCCCGACGCACCCCCGCGCCGGGCGGGCAAACGGGAATGGATCGGACTCACTGTCCTGGCACTGCCCACGCTGCTCATCTCCATGGATGTGACCGTCCTGTATCTGGCGGTCCCGGAACTGAGCGAGGACCTGGCCCCCAGCAGTTCCCAACTGCTCTGGATCCTGGACGTGTACGGGTTCCTCGTGGCCGGGTTCCTCATCGCCATGGGCACCTTGGGGGACCGGATCGGCCGGCGGAAGCTGCTGCTGGCCGGTGCCGCCGCGTTCGGCGTGGCCTCCCTGCTCGCGGCCTGGTCGAGCAGCGCGGAGATGCTGATCGTGACCCGTGCGCTGCTGGGCATCGCCGGAGCCACGCTGATGCCGTCCACGCTGGCGCTGATCCGCAACATGTTCCACGAACCGTCCCAGCGCACCGCCGCCATCGCCGTGTGGATGTCGAGCTTCACCATCGGCATGACCATCGGCCCGCTGGTCGGCGGTGCCGTACTGGAGGCCTTCTGGTGGGGCGCGGTGTTCCTGCTCGCCGTACCGCCGATGGTGCTGCTGCTGGCCCTCGGCCCGGTCCTGCTGCCCGAGTACCGCGACCCGAACCCCGGCAAGGTCGACTTCGCCAGTGTCGGTCTGTCGGTCGCGGGCATGATCTCGCTGGTGTACGGGGTGAAGGAGCTGGCCAAGGACGGCTTCGCGGCCGTCCCGCTGCTCGCGCTGGCCGTCGGTGTCGTACTCGGTGTGTGGTTCATCCGCAGACAGGGTGTTCTGGCCCATCCGCTGCTGGATCTGAAGCTGTTCGCGAGCCGTGCGTTCAGCGCCTCGCTGCTGACGCTGACCCTGACCCTGTTTGCGATGTCCGGGCTGTTTTTCTTCCTGTCCCAGTACATGCAGCTCGTGCTCGGGCTCTCGCCTTTCCAGGCCGGTTTGTGGACCCTGCCGCAGGCCGGCGGCATGGTGATCGCCGCCGGTCTCACGACGGCGCTGGTCAAGTCCGTCCGTCCGGCCTATGTGATGGGCGGCGGTCTGCTGATCGCCGCGGTCGGCTTCGCGATGTTCACCGGTCTCGACGGATCCGACGATCTGACGCTGCTGGTCGTCTCGTCCGTCGTCTTCGCGGTCGGTGTCACACCGATCTCGATCATGGGTGTCGACATGATCGTCGGTTCCGCCCCGCCCGAGCGGGCGGGCGCGGCGTCGGCCCTGTCCGAGACCAACCAGGAGTTCGCGGCGGCGATCGGGGTCGCCGTGCTCGGCAGTGTGGGTACGGGCGTCTACCGGTCGGTGCTCGCCGACACCATGCCGGAAGGGGTGCCCAGCGGGGCGGAGGAGGCCGCCCGGGACACCCTGGGCGGGGCGCTGGAGGCGGCGAGTACGCTGCCGGCCGTCACCGGGGGGCGGCTCGTCGACGCCGCGCGACTGGCGTTCGTCGACGGTCTGCACGTCAACGCGGTGGCTTCCGCCGGGCTGGTGCTCGTCGCCGCCGTCCTGGCGTTCGTCCTGCTCCGTGATGTGAAGCCGAGCAACGCGGAGGACGCGGCGGCGGGCGGGGACGGCGCCGCGAAGGACGGCCCTCCGGCCGGGCCCGCGACGGATCATTCGGGCTCAGGGGCGGCTACTGCCTGAGCCCGTTGCCTGCACTCACCGCCTGAGCCCACTTCTTCCTGAAGCAGGTCCAGGTGCGGCCCCGGCTCGTTCTCCCGAGCCGGGGCCGCGCACGGCCATGTCCGGAACCGCCGTCAGACCCGGCTGGCCGTGACCGTGACCCGGATGGTGCGCAGCGTCCGCCCTTCGCCGTCCCGTACGAGCGAGACGCCCTCGCTGGTGAAGGTGGTGCCGCTCAGGACGGCCCGCTGGTCGATGTCCACCCAGGCGACACACGACCCCGTCGCGTCGAAAATCGGTTCGGCGATACGGAAGCTGAAGGACGCCGGTCCTGTCGCCGTCCAGGTGCCGGCGCCGCCGTCCGCCAGGAAGACCCGGCCGTCCCCGGTGAAGTGAAAGGTGTTCGCCGAGGTCTCGGTCTCGCGGCCGATCCGCGCCGTCCACGCGCCGGCCGGCCCGGTCCGGCCGGTGGGGCCCGCGGGAGTCGTGGAGGCTGTCATACGCGGCACCCTGCCCGGGCCGCCTTGAGAGCGGGTCGAGCGGTCGAGCGGTCGAGCGGGTCGAACCGGCACACAGGTACGGATACGGATACGGGTACGGGGCGGGAGCCGGGCCGTCCGGTCGGCGCCCCGGCTCCCGCCGCCCGCTCCCGCCCCGTACACCTCCGTACCCTCCTGGCCTCGGCCTCGCTCCTGCCCCGCGCGCCAAGGCCACCATCCCCCCTCGCGTGCTCCAGGGCCTCACCCCGCCGTACGCGCCAAGTGGTACTCCTTGAGATCGAAGTCCGGACGCGCCACCTCGTCCGGTCCCGGACCCGGGCCCGCGCCGTCGGCCAGCAGCCGGCGCGTGATCATGTGGTCGGCCGGCCGGTTCACCGACTCCGTACCGACGAGCCGGTCCCGGCGGAAGCAGAACACCGAGAAGCGCCCTCCCGCCACATCGCCCTTCACGACCGCGCGGTCGTGCCCGGCCGTGATCCCCGCGAGCTGGACCCGCAGCCCGTACTGCTCCGTCCAGAACCATGGGACCGCGGTGTACGGTTCCGGCTCCCGGCAGATCCCGGCGGCCACGGTCCTGGCCTGGTCGGAGGCGTTCTGGACGGACTCCAGCCGCAGCCGGCGGCCCGCCGGGCGGCTGGGGAAGCGGGCGCAGTCGCCGAGCGCGTACACCCCGGGCCCCGCGCGCAGCAGCCGGTCGACCACCACACCGTCACCGACGGGCAGCCCGGCGTCGGCCGCGAGTTCGGTCCGGGGCAGCACGCCCACCCCCATCACCACCAGATCGGCGGCCACCCGCTCGCCGTTGTCCAGTTCCGCCACCCGGACATGCCCGGCGCCGTCACCCCGCAGGGCGCGCACCTCACGGCGCGGGAGTATCCGGGTGCCCTGCCGGCGGTGCTCCTCGGTGAGCCGGCCGGACAGCAGCTCGCCCGCGGACCGCTCCATGACCCGGTGGCCGGCTTCGACCACCGTGACCTCCATGCCCAGCCGCCGTGCCGTGGCGGCCACTTCCAGCCCCACGAAGCCCCCGCCCAGCACCAGCAGATGGCCCCCGGCCGACAGCCCGGCGCGCAGCTCGTCGGCGTCGCGCAGATCGCGCAGCGTACACACCCCGGCGAGACCGGCGCCGGGCAGCGGAAGCCGGCGCGGGCGCGCCCCGGTCGCCAGGACGAGATGGTCGTACGGGACGCCCGCCCCGGACGACAGGGTCACCCGCCGGCCGGCCGTGTCGATCTCCGTGACGGACGTGCCGCTGATCAGATCGATGTCCTGGCTCCCGAAGAACGACTCCGGCCACAGGGCCAGTTCGGCGAGCGGTGTCGTACCGGCGAGATATCCCTTCGACAGCGGAGGACGCTGATACGGCAGTGCGTCCTCCGCGCCGATGAGGGTGATCCGGCCCGCGAAACCGCGGCCGCGCAGCGCCGCGGCCGTTCCGGTCCCGCCCGGTCCGGCCCCCACGATGACGACCGACGCCGGCATCAGGACTGCTTCTCCGGCAGATGCACCAGCAGACCGTCGAGATCGTCCGTGATCGGGAGCTGGCAGCTCAGCCGGCTGGTGGGGCGCCGGGGGCTGGCCGTGCCGTACAGGACATCGTCCTCGGACTCGTGCATCGGTGGCAGCGGCCGGGTGTTGGCCTCGTCTATGTACACATGGCAGGTGCCGCACTGTGCCGAGCCGCCGCACTGTGCCTCGATGCCGTCGATGTTGTTGAGCTTGGCGCCGCGCATCACGGTGCCGGGGGCGGCCACCTCGACGACGGTGTCGGTGCCGCTGGGGCTCCGGTAGGTGATCTTGGCCATGGGGTGTCCTCCTCGGACCACGGGGGTTGGCCGGGTGACGGGTCCGTACCGCCACCGGGCATGGGTTCCGTACCGCCACCGGGCATGGGTTCCGTACCGTCGCCGGGCGTTGGTTCCGTACCGTCACCAGGCGACGGGGAGTTCCCAGAGGCCGTAGATGACCGCGCCTTCCTTGCGGGGTATGTCCCCGAACGGCTTCGCCAGCCGCAGGGTCGGGATGCGGTGGAACAGCTTGCTCCAGACGATCTCCAGCTCCAGCCGGGCAAGATCGGCGCCGATGCAGTGGTGCACCCCGTGCCCGAAGCCGAGATGCTTGCGGCTGCCGCGGCTGATGACGAGCTTGTCCGGCTCGGGGAAGACCTCGGGGTCGCGGTTCGCGGCCAGACCGAGGCAGAGGATGCCGTCTCCCGCGCGGATCGTCTGCCCCCCGATCTCGATGTCCTCCAGGGCGACCCGCGGTACGGCCGTGTCGCCGATCGTGGCGATCCGGATCAGCTCCTCCACGGCGGGCTTGACCAGTTCCGGGTCCGCCTTGAGCAGCTCCAACTGGTCCGGGTTCTCCAGCAGGCAGGCCGTGCCCAGCGAGATCTGGCTCGCGGTCGTCTCGTGGCCGCCGTTCATCAGCAGCCGGACCATGTTGAACAGGTCGCGGTCGGTGTACTCCTCGCCGGACGCCTGGTAGTCGGCCATCGCCCGGCTGAGCAGGTCCTCGCCGGGCTCGCGCTTCTTCAACTGGATGAGCTCGGCGACGTACGCGTTCACCTCGACGATCGCCGCCTGGCGCTCCTCGGGGGTGCTGTGTCCGCCGAGCAGGGCCGTCCCGTGCTTGATGAAGAAGTCGTGCTTGTCGTCCGGGATGCCCAGCAGCTCGCAGATGACCGTCATCGGGACGGGCAGCGAGAACAGATGGTGCATGTCGACGGGCGGGGACATCGACAGCATCCGGTCGATGTGGTCGTCCACGATCTGCTCGATCCGAGGGCGCAGCTTGCGCACCTGGCGGCTCGTGAAGGTCAGGGCCGCCTTCCGGCGCGTGTTGATGTGCTCGTCACCGTCGTAGCCGATGAAGGAGGTCTCCGTACGGAACTCCGGCGGCGCGATGAAGTAGAAGGGGAAATTGGCGTGCTTGCGCGAGGCGCTGACCCGCGGATCGGTGAGGAGCGTACGGATCGTGTGGTAGCCCGTCACCGTCCAGATCCGCAGGCCCGAACCGGCGAGCGTGACCTGCGAGACGTCCTTCTCGATCATCTCGGGGTACTCGGCGGGGGTGCTGAAGGGGCAGCCGCGCTGGTACGGGAAGGTCTTCTCCTCGGCGTCCGGTTCGGCGCCCGACGGACTGATGCTGGTCGTCATGATGGTCCCTTCGGTCGGCATGGGCCGCGAAGTCAGCAGTGTCGCGACATGGCCTCCGTCCCCGATGGAGTCACGCTCAAGGCGCCCTGAAGCCCGCGTTCCTAGCCTTGCCAGGGTGAACAGTCCCGTGACCGGCGGGCCGTTGAGCGGCCTGCGTGTACTGGAACTGGCCGCCATCGGGCCCGTACCGTTCGCCTGCATGCTCCTCGCCGACCTCGGTGCCGAGGTCGTCCGTGTCGACCGGCCCGGGGTGCCCAGGGCCTTCGGCACCTGGCACCGGGTGCTCGACCGCGGCCGCCGCTCCGTGGCCCTCGACCTGAAGGACCCGGCGGCGGTCGAGGCGCTGCTGCGGCTGGTGGAAGGCGCCGACATCCTGGTGGAGGGCTACCGGCCGGGTGTCTGCGAACGCCTTGGCATCGGCCCCGACGTGTGTCTGGCGCGCAATCCGCGGCTGGTGTACGGACGGATGACCGGCTGGGGACAGCAGGGGCCGCTGGCCCAGGCACCCGGCCACGACATCAACTACCTCGCCCTGAGCGGCGCGTTGCACGCCATGGGCCGCGCGGGCGGACCGCCGGTGGTCCCGCTCAATCTGCTGGGCGACTTCGCGGGCGGCGGACTGCCGCTCGCCTTCGGTGTGCTGGCGGCGGTCGAGGAACGGCACCGGTCAGGTCTCGGCCAGGTCGTCGACGCCGCCATCGTGGACGGTACGGCGGCGCTGCTCGGCATGCTCGCCGGGATGACGGCGGCGGGCGAGTGGCGGCCGGAGCGGGGTGTGAACCTCCTGGACGGCGGCGCCCCGTTCTACGACGTGTACCTCTGCGCGGACGGGCGGTACGTGGCCGTCGGCGCCTTGGAGGACCGTTTCTACGCGGCACTGCTCGACGGGCTCGGACTGGCGCCGGACGAGGTCCCGGACCGTACCGACCGGGCCGGCTGGCCCGTCCTGCGGGCCCGGCTCGCCGCGTGCTTCCTCACCAGGAGCAGGGACGGCTGGGCGGCGGCCTTCGAGGGTACGGAGGCGTGCGTCACGCCCGTACTGACCCTGGAGGAGGCGGTGGAGCACCCGCACCACCGCGCCCGGGGGTGTACCACCGTACGGCCGACGGAGTCGTCCGGGCCGCGGCGGTACCGAGATTCGGGCGCATGGCGGGGGAGGGGGTGTCGGGTGAGACGGGGGTGCTGGGTGAGGTTGGGGTGGCGGGCGAGGCGGGGGTGCTGGAGGTGTCGGCCGAGGCGGGTGTGGCGGGTGAGGTTGGGGTGGCGGGTGAGGGGAGGGTGCTGGGTGAGGGTGGGGTGGCGGGTGAGGTGGGCGTGCCGGGTGTGGGGGGCTGTCAGCCGCTCTGGTAGATCTTCGCGCAGAGCAGCAGCTTGTCGTCGTTCACCAGCCAGGCCAGGTACTGCGTCTGATCGTTCGGCCCCAGCGCACAGTTGCGGGGGCTGGCACTCGGCGGGGCCTGATAGACGCCGGTGATGTGGATGATCCGGTTGTACGCGGCGGGAATCCGCTGCGCCTCGCAGTCCACGGCTGTCATCGATCCCAGCCGGGTGTTGTCGCCGACCCGCTTACCGAGCACGCAGTAGTACTTCTGGTAAATGCGGGTGACGCAGAGCTTCGTGGTTTCGCCCGAGATGACAGACGTGTACGTCCAGGACGCCTTCCCCGCACCGCTGGGACAGGTGGTGTCCGTGGTGCTTGTGACCTGGACGAGGCCCGCCGACTGGCTGTTGCAGGGCACGGGGGCCGACGGAACGCCGGGGCTCCAGTCGATGCTGTCGCCGCCGCGGCCGGTGTCGTAGGCCTCCAGGCAGTCGCCGGCCGAGACGGCCTTGAACGCCTCTTCGGCGGGATCCGGAGTGGGTGACGGTGTCTCGGATTCGGGCTCGTCCGATCCGCCGCTGAAGTCGTCGTCCCACCCCGGATCTCCGGAGTCCGTATCACTGGGCTCGGGGTCGTCCGGGGTCTCGGCAGTCTCTGAAGGCCCATCCGGGGTTGAGCCGAAGCTGGGTGCTGGACTGGAACTGGACGGGGACGACTCGGACAACACCGCTTTCAGCTCCTGCGCGTTGCTTACGCCCAGCCAGCTCACGATCGCCACCAGGGAGGCGATTCCGCCGAGCAATGCCCACAACTTGGCGGTGGAACCGTCGTCGGATGAACCTGCCATGATCCCCCTCCCCCCGTCGGTGCCCAGACGATATGACCTCTGCGGATCGGTCGAAGGGACCTTCACACCACCTCCGTAAGCCGGTCTCGGCGACGACTGCGGCACCATGCCGAGGGCCCGCCGCAACTCGGGCCGCCCCGCCGCAACCCCGTCGCCACCCGGGCGGCTACCCGGGCGGCTACCCGGGCGGCCACCCGCGTCGCCGCCCTGGCTGCCGATCCGGCTGCCGCTGTCGCTATGCGCAGGCGGACGAGTCCGGCGCGCCCGTCCGTACCGCTGTGATCGTGACCGGGACCGTGCTGTCGAGGGTGCCGTCCGGGAGAAAGACGCTCGACACGCCTGTTGTCCTGAAGCTGGATCCGCTGCGCGCCCCGTCCTGGTCGATGTCCACCCAGCCCTCGACCGCGCCGTTCGCGTCGTACCACATCTCGCGTATGAGGTAGCCGAATCCATGAGGGCCCTGGACATGCCAGGTCCCCGCGCTCGCGCCGGCCGGCGAGACGAGACAGACCGTGCGGTCCGGGGCGAAGGACATCTGTACGTCGTAGACGGCGCCCTCGCGCGACACCGTGGCCCGCCAGGTGCCCTCGGGGGTCGACGACCGTCCGGCGGCTGCGGCGGTCGCGGTCGCGGTCGTGAGCGGAAGCGTCAGTGTGAGCGTGAGTGGGAGCAGTCCGAAGAGCGAGGCGGCACCGAGGGCGGCCCGTGATTTCAGTGTCAGGTTCATGACGTGGAGTGTCGCGAGACGTCCTCTCACCGCGCTCGACCGCTGCTGTAGGCGGGGCTCCTACCCTCGCCGCGACAGAGCACGACCGCGACAGAAAGCGCGGCAGCGCACGACTGCGGCGGAAAGCGCGATGGGCTCGACCGTGACGGCGCACGACCGCGCCGGCAGACGAGCGCGATCGCGCGACCGCGACAGCGACCGCAACGACGCACGACCGCATTCGAGACACGACCGCGACAGCGCGACCGTGACAGCGACCGCAACGACGCACGACCGCAATCGAGACACGACCGCATTCAAGACACGACCGCGACAGAAACACGGTGCAGAGGAGCGTACGAGTGGATCCCGTCATCGAGCCGTACCGGGCAGACGTACCGCAGGCCGCGCTGGACGATCTCCGGGCCCGACTGGACAACACGCGGTGGCCGGACCGGGAGACGGTCGACGACTGGGCGCAGGGGCCGCCGCTGGAGCGGATGCGAGAGCTGTGCCGCTATTGGGCACACGGCTACGACTGGAAGGCGACCGAGGAACGGCTCAACGCCTTCCCGCAGTTCACCACCGAGATCGGCGGACTGCGCGTCCACTTCCTGCACGCGCGCTCGCCCCACCCCGGCGCGCGACCGCTGCTGCTGACCCACGGGTGGCCCAGCTCCGTCGTGGAGTTCCTCGATCTGATCCCCCGGCTCACCCATCCCGACGACCCCGCCGACGCCTTCGACGTCATCTGCCCGACCCTGCCGGGACACGGCCTGGGCGACCGGCCCGTGGAGGCCGGCTGGACCGTCGACCGGGTGGCGCGGACCTGGGCGGAACTGATGGCACGCCTCGGCGCCGACCAGTACCTCGCGCACGGCGGCGACTGGGGATCGTGGGTGTCCGCCGCGCTCGGTGCCGTCGACCGGGAGCATGTGCGCGGCATCCATCTCAGCATGCCGCTGGCCAGGCCCCCGGAGCGGGAGATCGAACTGGACGAGCGGGACCAGAGGGCGATGGCGCGGATGCGGAGTTTCGGCAAGGACCGGTCCGGTTACGCGGCCATCCAGTCGACCCGTCCGCAGGCGCTCGGCTACGGCTTCGCGGACTCGCCGGCCGCGCAACTCGCCTGGATCATCGACCGGTTCTGGGCGTGGGCGGACCACGACGGCGAACTGGAGAAGGCGATTCCGCGCGACCGGCTGCTGGACATCGTGTCGATGTACTGGTTCGGCAACACCGGAGCGTCGTCGGCCCGGCTGTTCTGGGAGAGCTTCGACAAGGAGCCGATGCACCGTACGGACGTGCCCACCGGCTGTTCCGTGTTCCCCAAGGACGCCTGGCTGCCGCGAGCCTGGGCCCGGGAACGCTTCACCGATCTCCGCTACTGGCGCGACCTGCCCGACGGGGGGCACTTCCCGGCCCTGGAGCGGCCCGAGGTGCTCGCCGCCGAACTGCGCACGTTCAGCCGCGCGTTGGGCTGAGCAGCCCAGCTCCGCGACACCCTCGTCCCCCCACCTCGGAAACTCCCCCGGCGCCTCCCCCCGCAACTCCCCCGGTAATTCCCCCACCCAGTACACCCCCCGCACCTGCCAAGCCCTGACAACAACAGAGAGGAAGCAAGGCAGATGACCATAGGGAAGAGCACGTCCAGGGTGATGACCACGATTCTGGCCGTGGGGCTGGCGACGACAGCGGCGCTCGTGGCACCAAGCGCGGCGGGCGCCGTATCCACCGCGACCGCCGTATCCGCCGTATCCGCCGTATCCGCCGGGGAACGGTCCGGCCCGCGTACGGGAGGCGCCGCCACGCCCGTCGGCACCTGGGAGGGCACCGTGCAGCACGCGGAGGGCCTGGGGGGTGTCACGCTCTCGTTCCACCGGAACGGGGTGCTGTGCCTGCGCTCCGGCGACGGCGGCGAGGGCGGCGGCGAGGGCCGAGGCCGCTGGCACGCCACGGGCGGGAACACCCTGTCGTACCAGGTCACGGAACGGCTGTACGACGGCACCGACACGACCGTCGGCTTCGTCCGGGTCGACCAGAGAGGCATGCAGCGCGCTCTGACGATCAAGAGCGACGGCCTGTCGAAGATCTACGACGCGACGGGCACACTCCTCGCGACGGCCCCGGCCCACGTCGAGGTCCGCCGTATCAGCGCGGTCCCCGAATCCTGCTGACACCAAGCGACAGACGGGCCACCCACGGGTGGCCCGTTCACCGAGTTCGCCGATGCGCCCTCCTGCGAATGCGTCCGTTCGCCGCTCAGCGTGGTGGAAGCCTCGCTACGGCGTCCATGCGGTCGGGTGGCCTTGGCCGGTCATGGGCGGAAAGTGTCTTCGCGGCGCTGGACAGCCGGCGCCATTCGCTGGGAGTGGTGCCGTAGGTTTCGCGGAAGTAGCGGGAGAAAAGCGCGGCGCTGGTGAAGCCCCAGGAGCGGGCGATCGACTCGATCGTGGTGACACGGGCCGACGCTCGAAGCGAACTGGTCCGCACAAGACGCGAAGGACAATGCTGCGGCACGGGTGGAACCGATCGGGCTGTGCGGACACTAATGGGTGTGAAGTCTTCACTGAACGAGCGGGTCCGAGCCGGTGAGCGTGAAGCGTTCGCCGAGATCTTCGATCAACATGCGCGTGTGGTGTACGCCCACGCCGTCCGGACCACGGGCGATTGGGCCGCGGCTGAAGACGTGATGTCACTCACCTTCCTCGAAGCCTGGCGGCTACGCCACAAGCTCCGCGGTGAGGTCGTCAGCGTACGGCCCTGGTTGCTGGGCATCGCCACCAACGTGCTGCGCAACTCCGCACGAGCGGCACGCCGGCACAGCAAGGCGATGTCGCGTCTGTCGCCCGCGGACATCCACCCCGATTTCGCGGACGAAGTGGTCGGACAACTCACGGATACGCAACGCCTGGCGGCGGCAGCCAAAGCGCTGAGCCGGCTCAAGCGAAGTGAGCGCGAAGTGTTCGCGCTGGTCGTGTGGTCAGGGCTGAGTTATTCGGCGGCGGCCGATGCGCTCGGAGTACCGACAGGAACGATCCGCTCCAGGCTCTCGCGTGCCCGGAACAAGCTGCGCCAGATGGTCGAAGCGGAGTTGCGTTCCGGCATGGACACGGCGGAACCGGAACCCGTCAGCGGACAGCCCCTGAAGGGCACAGCACCTGAAGCCCCTTCATACCGGAGGAAGACGCGATGAATTCTGAACAATCCGAAATGGTCGAGCGAGCCGACGCGGAAGCCGTATTGCCGCCCGCTCCGTACCCGGTTCCGACGCCTGCCGCCTTTCACTTGCACAAGCAGAACCTGCTCCTGGAGATCGACCGCCGGAGCAGCCCGAGTGCTCCCCGGCCAACCCGCACCCGGCGGCGTGTCGTGATTGCCCTTGCCTCCGCGGCAGTCGCATGCGCCGCCTTCGCCGCGGTCGTACTGCCCAACATCGGTACTGCCCCGGCGCCGGAAGCGCTGCCTGCATCAACGGCATCGGTTCAGCTCCTGGAGCGGGCGGCTCTTGTCGCTGTAGCGAATCCCGCTGCGCCGCCACGAGCCACGCAATTCACGTACGTGAAAGTGACCGGGCACACCACCGCTCTGTCCGAGAACGAAGACGGAACGATGGAACGGTTGCCACAGGACGAAAGCTACGAACAGTGGACATCCGTGGACGGTAGTGCTCGCACCATGCAGCGCAAGGACGGCAGCGGCGAAAATCTCCTGGACGCCCCGGGGCGAGGCAACCTCAATTTGCCCACCTACCAGTTTTTGGCGCGGCTTCCCACCGAACCGGGCGCCCTGCTCAAACTCATCTACCAGGACGCGAACCTGAATCACGGACCGAGCTCGGACTCCACCACCGGGCCGGACCAGGAGGCTTTCGTCATCATCGGCGATCTGCTCCGGGCTTCGATTGCCCCGCCGGAGGTCAGCGCGGCCCTTTACCGTGCAGCCGCTCGCATTCCCGGTGTCATCACGGTCCCGAATTCGGTGGACGCCGTCGGCCGTCACGGTGTCGCAGTCGCTCGCGTGCACAACGGTGAACGAATTGAGTGGATCTTCGACAAGAAGACCATGCGCCTGCTTGGTGAACGCACGGTGCTGCTCGAAGACAACGCCTGGGGCAAGGCCGGTACGGCGGTGACTTCGACGGCCATCACGGGCAGCGGTATCGCTGACGAGGCGGGTCAGTTGCCCACCGGCTCCATCCAGGACAGCAGCTCGGACACGTGATCCGTGCGCGTCACGCAGGCAGAGTTCCGACGAAATGAAATACCCCATATGAACGTCATGTCCCTTGGGGGCGCAAGACCTCCTTACTTGCCAATTGTTGGCTGATTCACGGATGAGTGATGACGCCGAATGTGACCCTCCCGTTGACTGACGACTGATCGCAGTCATCTCGTCACACTGGAGAGTCGTCATGGGTATCGCACGTGTCGCAGTCACCCTCACGGCGGCGGCCTGCGCCGTCGTCGTAGGTATGACAACAGCGGTCGCCTCTCCCGCTTCGGCACCGGAGCCTGAGGTCGGCATCCTCACTCCCGAGGCCGAGGCGGAAGTGAACGCGCGGCTCGAACAGAGCAAGCCCGTCATCGCCCTTTACAAGGGCAGACAGATCAACCTGGCCGACGGCTGGCAAGGCGCCCAGGCCTGCACCGAAGTCCCCAGTGGCAAGGTCTACTGCTACGACAGCACCGAGGAAGCGGATGCGGCGCTTCCCACAATCGACCCGTCAGCGGCCGCCCGGAAGCTCCCCGGCGCCGCATTTGGTCCTACGGCTTTCAGTGACTGCTCCTCGCCCTACTTCTGCCTGTTCGAAAGCGGGAACGGAGCCGGCCGCAGACTTCAGTGGTCTGCCGACGGCACGAAGCAGTTGGCTGACTGGGACTTCAGGGACAAGGCCAGTTCCGCATGCGTCGTCCGTCCCCTCGGTGGCGCGCTGGTCTACGACGCCCGGACCGGCCTGCCCGACCCGTACATGGCTCTGGGGAACCTTGCCTGTTACAACTTCATCGATGTCGGCTATCCGACCGGTGGGAGCTGGAACGACAAGGCCGACTACGTAGAACTGTAACCAGCTCGGCTGCAAGGGCCCTGCCCGAAGCCGGGCAGGGCCCTTGCGCGCCGTGACTGCCGGATTCAACGGCATAAACGTCCGGATTCCCGATCCACACGCGAGGAGGCAAAAAAATTGAGACGGATCAACAGACTCAGATCTGCCCGCGTCGCGCTCAGTTGCGCAATCGCCGCCGCCTTATCCATCGGCGCGGCAACACAGTCATATTCCGTTTCGCAGCAACCGACGCCATCACCTGGCGCTGCCGAGGGGTGGTCCGATACCCCCGCATCCCCGGTGGTGGCGGACGAGGCCGGCCACAAGGACCGTGTTCCGGTCGAGCGGCGCGGCAAGGTTCTCGGCGCCGGTTACGCCCGGTCGTCCGATACCGCGTGGACCACCATCGGTGACGCCACCGGCTTCCATCTGCTGATCGCCGACGAGGCGGACGGCTACCGCTGGAAGACCGCCGCGTCCCTTGCCGAACCCGCGTTCTCCGACACCGATACCTGGATCGGCAACGCGTGCGTCACCGCCTCCGGTGACCGCGCACTCGTCGCCTACGCGCCGCGCACGTTCACCAACAAGCCCGACCTGATGGCCCGGGGCGCGTTCACGGCCACGGTCGATCTGACCACGGGTACCGTGACCAAGCTGCCGTACCAGGCGAGCCTCGCCTACTTCTCACCCGGCTGCGGCGACGGCGAGCAGGCTGTTCTGTCGCAGTTCACCGACGAAAGGACGTCGGACAGGAACGAGACGCGGCTGATCGGTATCGATACCCGTACCGGCGACACGTCCATGTCGGTCACGGTGAAGGGGCAGATCACCTCCGCGGTCCCGACCCGCGACGGCATCGTCGCCGCACAGGGCAACGCGATCGTGCGGATCGGCGAAGGCGGGACATCCAGGCTGATCACGCGTACGGAGAACACCCCCTTCAACCTGTCCGTGACGAAGGACGGCGGGCTCGCCTTCCTGGACCGCCGGAACGACGGCAAGGCAGCCAAGGGCGAGAGCACCGCTGCCGAGGCCGCGTCCGCCGGTCAGACATCCAGGGTCAAGTATCTGAGTGGCGGGCAGGCCAGGGGACAGGCCACGAAGGCCCGGACGGTCGCCGAGGGCAGTTTGACCGGCATGGACCTCGCCCGCGCCGCCGACGGGACGGCGATCATCACCGGCTCGGCGAAGAACCTCGGAGATCTGCCCGAGGACGTACGGAACCCGGGCGGGATCACCAAGGACTCCACCGCGTCCACCACGGGCCGTGCCTTCGTGAATGCCGCGTGGGCCGACGGCAAGGACACCCGGATACGTGAGTCCGAGTACGACACCGCGCGTACGGTCCGCGTCGAGCTGCACCACCTGCCCACCGGTAGTGACCCGGTGTTCGAGGCCAGTCCGGCGGCGTCCCCGGTCAGCCCCGACCCGGCCGATGGGCTGGACCGCTCCCCGGCCCTCGGCGCCACCCCCGCCGGAGGCGGTAGCGGTACGGGCAGTGGCAGGGCGACGCGGCTGGACATCTCCGAGCCGGAGTCGCAGCGCACCTGCGCGGTGGAGCGGGGCAACCCGCAGAAGCAGGCGTTCCAGCCGAAGCCGCGGCAGATCGAGTGGGCCGTCAACAGGGCCATCGAAGGCACGCTGGACGGCCATGTCTCCCGGCCCGCCAACTGGAAGAACATGGGTATGGGCGCCTACCGGCCCCAGTCCCTGGTCGGCGGCCTCACACCTCTCGCCGGAGGCGGGCGTATCCCGGCACAGATATTCCTCGGCATCACCGCCCAGGAGTCCAACATGTGGCAGGCCACCCGCTTCGCCGCACCAGGCACCACCGCCAACAGCCTCATCGGCAACTACTACGGGCTGAAGCACGATGAGCACGGTCAGGTGGACGATCCGTGGGCCATCAACTGGCAGGCCGCAGACTGCGGTTACGGTATTACGCAGGTCACCGACGGAATGCGGCTGCCCGGCAAACCGTACGAGGACGGGGAGGTCCGGCCGTCCAAGCCGCGCGCTTACCAGGAAGCCGTCGCGTTGGACTACACCGCGAACGTCGCCGCCGGCGTGAACATCCTCGCCGAGAAGTGGAACACGACTCGCGCCGAGGGTCTCACCGTCAACAACGGTGACCCGAAGGGCCTTGAGAACTGGTTCTTCGCCCTGTGGGCCTACAACTCCGGCTACTACCCCCAGGCCGACGCCGGGCAGAACGACGGCAAGTGGGGCGTGGGCTGGGCCAACAACCCCGCCAACCCGACGTACAGGCCCAACCGCACCCCGTTCCTGGAGAACGCCGTGGGCGGTGACGACTACTCCCATGCCGCCACGCCGCAGTACTGGCCGTACCCGGAGAAGGTCATCGGCTGGGCCGCGCGCCCGCTGGAGGCCCTTGAGGCACCGGGCACGCTCGTCCACGGTTACCGGCCCGCGTGGTGGACCCAACCCGTCTACCGCACCACCGCCAAGCCGCCGGTCGGCCTGTTCTGCGACAACTCCAACGAGTGCGATCCGTCGAAGATCAAGGAAGGCTCGTCGAACGACTCCCCTCAGCAGGGGCCGTGCCAGCGTACGGACTGGAAGTGCTGGTGGAACGGCAAGGTCGAGTGGAAGCAGTGCCAGTTCGATCAGTGCGGATTCGAGCTGTTCCGCTTCAACAACACCTATCCGGAAGAGGCGGACGGCACTTCTCACCCGCCGCGATGCAACTCGGGGCTCCCGATCGGCACGCCGATCGTCGACAACGTGAACACGGGTCAGCCGCTCGCGGGCACCGACTTCCGGCGGTGCACGGACACCGCGCAGTCATCCGGTTCGTTCAGGTTCGACTTCGCTTCGGCTTCGGCGAAGATGGACACCCATCAGCTCGGCGTGGGATACGGAAACCACGTCTGGTTCTCCACCACACGCAAGGCAGCCTCCGCCGAAGCGGCCAGACTGAAGGTCACCGGTACATGGACCGCGCCCAGTTCCGTGCAGGGCTGGACCCGGGTCCTGGTCCATATGCCGAACGTCGCCGCACGGTCCCAGCAGGCGAAGTACACGGTCTCGGGCACCAACTCCTCTTCTCCGCACCGTGTCGCCCCTCAGCGCATCCGCAGCAACGAGTGGCGGTCGCTCGGCGTCTTCAACTTCACCGGAACCCCGTCGGTGGCCCTGTCCAACATCACCGAAGAGGGTGTGGGGGTGGATATCGCCTGGGATGCCGTCGCCTTCCAGAGGCTCGCGTCCAAGCCGACTCAGGTGGTTGCCATGGGGGACTCCTTCGCCTCCGGTGAAGGAGCTGACACCGCGGACGGCAAGGACTACTTCCGCGAGACGGACTACACCGAAGACATCGGTTCGGACGAGGTGACCAACAAGTGCCACCGTTCCAAGCAGGCCTGGATCCGGCAGGCGACCCTGCCCGGGAAATCTCTGTCGATCGGTGAGATCTCCGACGGCTACGGCGACGTCGATCTGAGCTTCATCGCCTGCTCGGGTGCTCGCACCTACAACATCTGGTCGGGCGGACTGAACCAGCAGAACTCACTGCCACAGATCGACCTCGGTTACCTCGACACGAACACGGATCTCGTCACCATCGCCATCGGCGGTAATGATTCCCTGTTCACCGACGTCATTCAGGAATGTATCTTCAAAGCAGGACTGAAACTGTGCCAGGACGCCGAGTTCGAGAAGTCGGATCCGGACACGGGAGCCAAGACCGGTGAAATGAGCGGACCGCTCAAGGACTTCATGCCGGGATGGATCACCGAGCAGACCAAGCCCCGGATCACGAAGGTCCTCAATCAGATCAAGAACCGTGCGCCGAACGCCAGGATTGTTCTTGTCGGCTACCCCAAACTCCTCACCGGGCTCGGCAGTTGCATTCCGGGTATCGGAAGTGAAGAAGCACCCTGGCTGAACGACGAGATCGCCCCGCACCTGACCAGGGAGATGGCCGCCGCTGCCGCTGCGGCCGGCGCCGAGTTCGTTGACCCCGGACCGGACTTCATGGGCAAGGCGATCTGTGGTGACCCCGAGTCGATCCATGGCATCGTCAGCACCGGTCGCTCCGAGGCGGACAACTCGCCCCCGCAGCCGTCGATGAAGTCATTCCACCCGAAGATCAGCGGTGCCCGGCTCTACGCCAATGCGCTCGAACGTACTCTGAACTGACTTCGTGCGCACCAACGAGTGATCACCGTCTGGAGGAGGCCGGTGAGCCCCATCGGAACGTATTGGGGCACACCGGCCTTTAGAGGCAAAGGTTCTGTCTGTGAATTATGTGAGACACGCCAAAGGCGGCCTCAGTGTTGTCGTCGCCACTGCCGTCTGCCACTCCCTTATGAGCAACGGCTACGGGTGGGCACGCGAGGCCGAAACCGACAGCGGGGGCACCATGTTCTCCGGGGCCTTCGAATTCCTTCTTGTCACGGCCGCTTCCTGGGTTCTCATGCCGCTCCTGCTGTGGGCCGGTATGCGTCTGCTGCGGGAAACCGGCAACCTTGTCCTCATCCTTGTCGGCGGGGCCGCCTGGCTCATGGTCTCCGGGTACTTCATCGACGACATCGACCGCGCGGGCGGCCACATGCCGATCCCCGCGCTCGTCGCATACGTTCTCCTGGGCACGGCATTGGCCGGTGCCGGAACGACACCGACCGAGGGTGCGGGGCGGTCCACCTGAGACCGTGTCCTACGTGGTGAGGCGGACGTTGACCGGGCGGCGGTCTCCAGGGCCGTAGCGGTTCGAGGGGGCTCAGATGCGCTGGACGTAGGGGGCTCGCCATGTGGGGGAGGGGTCTGTGCCGGGTTCTGTCCAGTATTCACGGCCGCTGGTGATCCGCTCGTTGTGAACGGTCCAGAAGGAGGCGACTCGGTGGATGCCCATCGTGTCGTGAGGGACCTCGACCTCCGAGACGACTTCGTTTCCGGACGACACGATGCGCAGGACGTTGATCGACCAACCCTCCGGGTACTCCGCGTTGATGCGCAGGTAGTTCTCGCGGCCCAGGATGCGTTCACCGCTGACCGGCCACTCCACGACCACGTCGTCCGCCAGCAGCTCGCCGACCCCTGCCCAGTCACGGTCCTGCATGCGGTCCCAGAGCAGCCGAACAGTTTTCGAAGGTTCCATGACCACATCCTGCACCGCACCACTGACAGTGATTCGTCCTCGGCTGCGGTCGCGACGAGCCTGACGGTCCGAGCGGCCGGGTCTCCGAAGCCGTCAGCCCGCGGGTGTCGCTGGGCGTGGGGTGCCTGTGACGTGGGTCGTGGGCTCCGGGGGCAGAGTGCCGTGCAGTAGGTAGTCGGTTACCCACGCGTCCACCGACGCGTTGCCGCCCAGCGCGTAGATTTCGTGGGCGCCGGAGTCGACCACCCGGATCAGGCGGTGGCCCAGCCGTTCGGCCATGACTCGGGCGCCCTCGTGGTGGTCCAGGGGGTCGCCGTCCGCCTGGACGATGATGCCTGTCGGGTATCCGCCCGGCTGTACGCGGGTGGTCGGCTCGGGCGGGGTGAACGTACGGAACGTACCCACCCACGGCTGCGCCCGCATCACCCCGAGGCCGTACGGGCAGCGCTCCCGGAAGTCGCGCATCGCCGCGTAGTACTGGCGGGGGTCGGACGGCCAGTCCGTCTCGCTGGTGACCGCTTCGAGCACCGCCTCGCGCCGGGTGCCGGCCGGGGTGCCGGGGCGCCACTCCGCCTGGCCGGCGAGCAGTTCGCCCGCCTTCGCCGTGTCGCCGGCCCGCGCGGCGCGCAGCAGTTCGCCGACCAGGCCGCCGAGCGTGGCCCAGCGCGAACGGTCGGCGGCGAGCGAGCCCATGAGCATGTCGAACGAGGTACGCAGGGCCCGGCCGCCGTCCAGCGCGGCGAGTGCCGACGCGGTCGCCTCGACCGTGGCGACGACCGCGCCGGGGCCCGTACCGAGACCGAAGGCCGAGGGCCGTTCGCCGGCCCATCCCGCCCACGCGTCCACGTTCTCCCGGCTCGCCTCCGCCTGCGACATGAACTGCTCGCGCCAGTCCCAGTCCGGGTGGACGCACGAGTCCAGGACACTGCGGTCCAGCCGGTCGGCGAACATCGTGCCGTACACCGCGCCCAGCAGCGTCCCGTACGCCCAGCCGACGAAGCTCAGCCGCTCCTCGCCGAGCACGGCCCTGATCAGATCCATGTCGCGCGCGTTGTTCCTGGTGGAGATGTACGGGCGCAGCTCGCCGCCCGCGCGCCGGCAGCCCTCCTCGCGCTCCCGCATGTCCGCGGCGAGCGCGTCGAACACCGAGTCCGGCGGACGCGAGTCGAACGGTACGGTCACCGGGCTGTCCTCGCCCTCCAGCCGGGTGGAGGCGCCCGTTCCGCGCGGGTCGAAGCCGATGAGGTCGTACGACTCGCCCAGCGGAGTCGCGGCGGCGAGCCGGGCGGGCAGTCCGCGGCCGATGCCGTGGTCGCCGCCGGGGCCGCCGTTCAGCGACAGCAGAATGCCCCGGCGGGCCGGACCGGGACCGGTGGCCCGGATACGGCTCAGGGCCAGGGTGATGCGGGGTCCTTCGGGCCGGGCGTAGTCGAGCGGCGCCTCGATCTCGGCGTACTCCAGCCGTCCGTGCAACCGTGCGTCCAGCGGACTGTCCAGCCGTCCGTCCAGCGGTCCGTGCGGGACCTCCGGGGACTGTGCCGGGGTCCACCGGGGGCGCTGTGCGAGGTACGCGGGCGCCGGGTTCGCGGTATCCATCCCACTCGTCATGGCCGTACCTTGCCGACGGCACCTTGAGGGGGGCTGGAGCGGTGTGCCTGTACGCGCCGTGCGCGGGGTGAAGCCGACCGTCGCCCGGGGCCTGGTGAGACCTGGCAGCGCGGCGAACAAAAATCGGTTGCCTGTTGGTGATGGTCGTGATTCCAATGACCGCATCGTTCCAGGGGAGACGCCACCGATGAACACGCCAACGCCAACGTCGCCGCCGCTGGCACCGTCGTCCGTCCGCCTGGGCGTTCTCGTTCCGCTGACGCGGCCCGGCTGGGTCGAGGCGGGCCGGCACCTGCTCGCGGGACTCGACCTGGCCGTTCGCGAGGTCAATGACGCCGGCGGGATCGGCGGCAGACCACTGGAGCTGGTGGTACGGGACACCGCGGCCGATCCGGCGCGGGCCGCGGCGGCCGTGGAGGAACTGGCCGGCCTGGGCGTGGCCGCCGTGGCGGGCGAGTACCACAGTGTCGTCGCCCGCGCCGCCGCCGCCCGCGCCGCCGCCCTTGGGGTGCCGTTGCTGTGCTCGTCGGCGGTGCTCGACGGGCTCACCGAGGAGCCGACGGAGTGGGTCGCGCGCCTGGCCCCGGCTCAGTCCCACGGCTGGCGGATCTACGCGGACTTCCTCCTCGGCGCGGGTCGGCGTCGGATCGCCGTCGTGACTCAGCCGAGTGTCTACTGGGCGTCCGGGACCCGCGTTCTGCGGGACCATCTCGTTCCCCGCGGCGGGACCGTCGTCGAACTCGACTCGAACGCGTTCACGCCGGAGGCGCTGTGCGACGCGCTGGTCGAACGCGGCGCGACGGCGCTCCTCCTGCTGGTCGGCTCTCCGGAGCCGGCGGTGCCGATCGTCAGGGCCGTCCGGGGCGACCGGCGGCTCGCGGAGATCCTGATCGGCGCGCCGGCCGGACAACCGGAGTTCGCCGGATGGGCCGCGGCGCTGGGCGACGACGGCGCCGGGATCCCGTTCCTCCGCTACTTGCCCGAGCGCCTCGGTCCGCTCGGCGAACGCGTCGGGAAGCAGCTTCGCGAGCGGCTGGGCGAGGCGCCCTCCTTCGTCGCCTACGAGGGCTGGGACACCGTCGCCGTCCTCGCCGAGGTGCTGCGTTCGCGTGGTACGGACCGGGCGGCCATCGCCGCGTCATGGCCGCGCGTGGCGGTCGAGGGCACCCGCGGGCCGATCCGGTTCTCCCGCACGCCGGGCATCAGCGTCTGGCAATGGGCCTGGCCACCGATCCACGTCGCCGACCGGGACCCGACGGAACCCGACCGCTTCCGGATCCTGCACGCGGGCTGAGAGAGCGGGGCATCCGGTGGATGCGGCGGCCGCGGTCGTACGGGTCAAGGGCGGGCTCGACGACAGTGTCAGGCTTCAGACGCCGACCTCATACGTTCAAACGCGGTCGGGGTCGTCCGCCGGCCAAGGAACTCCTTGATCTTCCGGGCGCACTCGGCCGGGCTCGAACTGGCCGTATCGCACTCGATGTCATAGACGCCATGGGCGTGGACGCGGTCGAACTGGCGGGCGGCCAAGCCCGTCGGACGATCACCGCGCGCCTGCTCCCGGCGTTCCAACTCCGGCAAGGGGCAATGTACTCCGACGAGGACGACATCCTGAGGGGCGAACAGAGCCAGGCAGTCCTGGAGGCGCCACGGCTCGCTCAGGACATGGTCCACGACGACGGTGTTGCCTGCCGCGGCCATGCCCGCGATCGCACGGTGAAATCCCATCCAGGTGCGCTTGAGCATGGCATTGAGCTGTTCCGGGGGCATCTCGGGTCCCGAGCGCATGGCGTGGAACGCGTCCACGGGCATGTGAAAGCACGGTTCGTCGAGGACTCCGACCAGTTCCCTGGCGATGCTCGACTTGCCCGAACTCGACGTGCCGTTCAGAAAGATGACCAGTCCGCCGGTTTCCTGCTCGGCTGCCGGTGAACCCGGTCGTTCGGGCTTGACGGGTTTCCACAGGGCCTCCCGGCCCGGGGGTGGTTCCCAGGCCAGGGCGCGGAGATCCAGCAGGCCCGGTCCCACGCCGTCCGTCAACGCCGGGGTCTCCAGGCAGTCCGCCATTTCTTCCAGATACGTCGTCAGTGACTCGTACCGCGGTGTGCGGTCCCTGTACCGGTCCCAGTGGCCGATCCGGCCGGTCTCGGCGTCCAGGAAGAGGCCCGAGCTGTGATCGGTGGCGCCGAAGGAGCAGATGGGGATCCAGGCGGGCCGCCAGAACGGGTATTCCGTGTCGCCGTCGGCGCGTTGGATATCCGTCATCATCTCGTACACGGAGACCAGCGACTCGAAGTTCATCAGCGCCCAGTCGCCGAGCATGAACGAGGCCCACGGCACGTCGTGCACGCCGGCGTGCCGCCCCCACAAAGCCCTCAGTCCCGGCGGTATCCGTACACCGATCCTGTCCTGTACCGCGGCGATCTCCGTCACGAGAGCGCCCGGGCGCAGCGCGGCCGACGTCCCGGGCGCGTACCGGTCGAGCCATGTCTCTATTCGCTGCCACGCGTCGGTGACCTGCCGTGCTTCAATCGCCGCCTGCTGCGCCTCCATCAGGCGATGCACCGTCGTGTCATCCATGACGGTCAACCTACCGATCCGCTCGGACAGCTCCGACGGGTCCGACGGGTCCGACGGGTCCGACGGGTCCGACGGGTCCGACGCGTGTTCGTCGCGGGTGTTCGTCGCGGGTGTCCAGGTGCGCTGCACCCGTGCTCAAGGTGCGTCGGGCAGTGTGGCCGCCCGACCGCGAAAACCCTTGTTCCGGGGGGACGTTCATGACCGACGACCGGGTACTCGTGCTCGGAGGCACCGGGTTTGTGGGGCGGGAGGTGTGCGCTGCCTTCGCGGCGGCGGGGCGTCGGGTGATCGCCGCGTCGAGGAATCCCGTACCGTCGCCCGCGCCGGGCAACCACCCCGGTGTCCGGGCCCTGCGGCTCGACCTCGGCGCCGTACCGGCCGCCCGCCTCGCCGGACTCCTGGACAGCGAGAAGCCCGGCACCGTCGTCAACTGCGTGGGCAGCATCTGGGGGCGTACCGCGCAGGACATGGTGCCGTCGATCGTCGCGCCCACCGAGCGGCTCCTCGAAGCGCTGGCGCTCGCCGCCGTACGCCCGAGGCTGGTCCATCTCGGGTCCGTACTCGAATACGGGCCGGTCGCGCCCGGGACGACCGCGCGCGGTCCGGCCAGGCCCGACACCCCGTACGGCCAGGCGAAACTCGCCGCCACCGAGGCGGTGCTCGCGGCGCACGCGGCGGGCACCGTCGACGCGCTCGTCCTGCGGATCGCCAATGTGGCGGGGCCCGGGACACCGGACATCAGCCTGCTCGGACAGGTGGCCGCGCGCCTCGCCACCTGGGACGGCGGGCCCGAGCCGGTCGTGGTCGAGCTGTCGCCGCTGCGCGCGCACCGCGACTACGTGGACGTACGGGACGTGGCCGACGCGGTCGTCGCGGCGGCCGGTACGTCACTGACGGGGCGGTGCGTCGACATCGGCCGGGGCGAGGCCGTGCCGGTGCGCGAGTTGGTCGGTCTTCTCGTGGCGGTCAGCGGGGTGCCGGTCCGGCTGGTCGAGACCGTACGGGACGAGCCGCGCGGCGGGGGCCCGGCGTCGGCGGACTGGATGCGGGTGGACAACGGACCGGCTGGGGAACTGCTCGGCTGGCGGCCCCGCAGATCGCTGGAGGACGCGGTACGGGCGTACTGGGAGCAGTACCCACGCGCCCGCGCCACAGCGATCTGAGCCCGACGACCGGCGCACGGTGGACTGGCGGTCCGCTGCGGACGGGCGGTCCGCTGTCGGCGGCCGGCCGTCGGTGGCTGGTCGTCCGCGCGTGCCCCCACCCGTACCGCCCGCACCCCCGCCGCTCACACCCCCCTCAGCACCCCACGCAGCACCTCGATCACCCGGTCCTGCACCGTGCGCGGGAGTGCCGGGTACATCGGGAGTGAGAAGATCTCGCCGGCCAGTCGCTCGGTGACCGGCAGCGAGCCCGTCGGTACGCCGAGGTGGCGGAAGCCGCTCATGGTGTGGACGGGCCACGGGTAGCTGATGTTGAAGTGGAAGCCGTGCGGCCGCAGCGCTTCCAGTACGGCGTCGCGGCGCGGATGGCGCACCACGTACACGTAGTGGACATGCTCGTTGCCCGGATTCGTGCGCGGCAGCGTCAGCTCCGCCAGATCGCCGAGGCCTTCCTCGTAACGCGCGGCCACGGCACGGCGGCCCTCGATGTACGTGTCGAGACGCGTGAGCTTGCGCCGCAGGATCTCGGCCTGCACTTCGTCGAGCCGGCTGTTGTGGCCGGGTGTCTCCACGACGTAGTAGCGCTCCTCCATGCCGTAGTACCGCAGGCGCCGCAGCCGACGCTCCACCTGGGCGTCGTCCGTGACGACCGCGCCTCCGTCGCCGTACGCGCCGAGGACCTTCGTCGGGTAGAAGGAGAAGGCGGCGGCGTCCGACATCGTGCCCGCCGTCCGCCCGCCCTGCCGGGCGCCGTGCGCCTGGGCGCAGTCCTCCAGTACGGCGAGGCCGTGGCGCTCGGCGAGGGCCGTCAGCGGGGCCATGTCGACGCACTGCCCGTACAGGTGGACGGGGAGCAGGGCCTTCGTACGGGGGGTGATGGCGGCCTCGACCTGGCTGACGTCCATGAGGTAGTCGTCCTCGTGGACATCGACGAACACCGGCTTCGCACCGGTCCCGTCGATGGCCACGACCGTGGGCGCCGCGGTGTTCGACACCGTGATGACCTCGTCGCCGGGCCCGATCCCCAGGGCCTGGAGACCGAGCTTGACCGCGTTGGTCCCGTTGTCGACGCCGACGCAGTGCGCCAGGCCGTGGTACGCGGCGAACTCCTCCTCGAACCCCCGGACGCTCTTGCCGAGCACGAGCTGCCCGGAGCCGAAGACCGTCTCGACCGCGTCCAGGAGATCGGCGCGCTCGTTCTCGTACTCCGGAAGGTAGTCCCACACGTAAGTGGTCATAGGGCGGTCGGCCTCCGCGGTAGTCGTCGTCGGGCGCACCACTGTCGGACACACCGTTGGACCGCCGCTCGACCCTCGCTGGAACGCCCCGTTTCGGTCCTCGGCCCAGAAGTGCTTGCCGGGGCCCAGAAGTGCTTGCCGGGACTCAAAGGTGCTTGCCGGGGGGCTCAGAGGTGCTTGCCGGTCTCGACGGCGCCGAGGGTCAGGGTCGGGGCGGCCTCCAGGATCTCGCCGACGCGCTCCGACTGGGCTTCCAGGTCGACCAGTTGACGCTTCGTCAGTTCCTGGAACGCCTCGACCGTGATGGCGACCCTGCGTCCGGAGCGCTTCTGGTGCCACACCCCGGACACCACCCCGCCGATGGTGACCACCTGCACGGTGCCGGCCTGCCCGCGGGTCAGGGCCCGTTCGGCGGCCTGCCCGGGGTAGACCCGCGCCCGCGGGTGGCTGCCCACCGCGTAGGCGTCGAAGTACGGCAGGAGCCGCAGCGCGTCCGGGTCGGCGCCGTCCGCACCGGCCTCCTCGTCCGCCAGCTCGAAGAGGGTCGTAGCCGCGCTCTCCCCGCTCTCCCCCTGCCCCACCGGCCGCAACTCGTCGCGCAGCGAGGCGAACAGCGCGCTCGCCCAGGGGCGCGGCGCGCTCAGCCACTGCGCGAAGTGCTGCGCGTTCGCCGGGCCGTAGGCGCGCAGATAGCGGCGCAGGACCTCGGCCTGGGCCGCTTCCGCGGCCATGGGGGTGAAACCGGGCAGCCACCGGTCCGGACTGGTGTACGTGACCTTCCGCCCCCGGTTCGGGCCGAAGCACAGCGCCCCCCGGTGCCCCGCGGTGTGCAGCGCCTGCCGCCAGCGCGGCCACATCCCGTCGAAGCCCGGGACGACCGGGTCGGCCGCCCAGTCCCCGAGCCGTGCGATCACCGCGTCGCTCAGCTCATCGACCGTGGGCGGCTCGCCCTCGCGCAGTACGTTCGCGACGGCGTCCACCACGGCATCGGTCTGCGCCTCGTCCATGCGGGCCGCCACGGGCATCCCGCCCGGAGGCATCGGCACGGCGGCCAGCGCGCCGGTCCACAGCGGGAGTTCGTGGGACGGCAGCAGATGCACCGTGCCGCGCGGCCCGAACGTCTTCACCAGGGTGCGGTCCTCCCACAGCGCCCGCCGTACGTCGGCACGGGTCGTCCCGGCCGTCCGTAACCCGATCGACAGCTCGGCCGCCGACATCACCTGCGCGTGCGCCCCGCACATCGCGCCCGCGACCGCCGGAATCCCCCCGGCGGCGGCCGGAACGTCCAGGCTGTGCCTGGCCAGACGCCGGGCGCGGACGCGCTGCCACGCCTCGTCCGGGACATCGGGCTGCTGCTCGGTGACGGCCATGTGCGGGGGTCCTCCTGGAAGGGCGTACGAGTGCCGCGACCGGCGCGACGTCGCCGGGAGGGCACGGGGTCGCCGGGGGCACGGGGTCGTGGGGCCAGCCTGCCATGCCCCGGGCGAGCCGCTCTCGACCCCGGGTCGACCGGCCCGTACGACCGTGTCCCGTACGGCAAGTCGCCGTGCCCCGCTCACCGTTCGAGGTGGTCCCATGTACGGCGCAGAAGCGGCCGCGATCTACGACCAGACGCACCGGGCCAGGGGAAAGGACTTCCTGGCGGAGGCGGAGACCGTACTCGACCGTGTCAGGACCAGGTCGAAGGCCTCCGGCTCGCTGCTCGACGTGGCCTGTGGCACCGGAGCCCATCTGGAGGTCTTCGGGCGGCACTTCGCCCGGGTGGAGGGCATCGACGTGTCCGAGCCGATGCTGGCCGTGGCCCGCGAGCGGCTGCCCGGGGTGCCCGTGTCCGTCGCCGACATGCGGAAGTTCGACCTCGGCAGGACCTATGACGTGATCACGTGCCTGTTCGCCTCGGTCGGCTATCTCGGCTCGGAGGCCGAACTGACGGCCGCCCTGCGGTGCTTCCACCGCCATCTCGCCCCCGGCGGTGCCGTGGCCGTCGAACCCTGGTGGTTCCCGGAGACGTTCCTGCCCGGCCATGTCGCCGCGGATGTGGTGGAGGTGCGGGGACGTACGGTCGCGCGGGTGTCGCACACCGTGCGGGACGGCGACGCGTCGCGGATGGAGGTGCACTATGTCGTGGCGGAACGGGCGGAAGGCGTCAGGTACTTCACCGAGACCCACCGCGCCACGCTGTTCTCGCGGGAGCAGTACGAGGGCGCGTTCCGCGAGGCGGGCTTCGCCGTCGAGTACGTGCCCGGCATCCAGAACGGCCGGGGACTGTTCCTCGCCGTCGCCGCCTGACACCGTCGGCCTGACACCCCCGCCCGACATCGCCCGCCCGGCTCGACGCGGGCCCGGCGGAAGTACACGACAGAAGCGCACGACAGAAGCGCACGGCGGAGGCGCACGGCTGCGGCATACGGCAGAGGCACACGTCAGAGGCCGGCCGCCCGCGGAATCCCGCGTGGCGGCCGGCCTCCGCGCACGTCCCGTACGCCGGACTCAGCCATCGAGCCCAGCCATCGGACTCAGCCGCTGGGCTCAGCCGTCGGCCTCAGCTACCCGGCCCTGCCATGGCGCTCCAGATGCGCGAGCATCTCGTCGGCGGCCCGGGCCGCTCCCCCCGCGTCCCGCACATGCTTGCGCATCCGCCCGACACCGTCCCGTACCTCCTGGTCCCCGTCCACCGCCGTCACGGTGTCCCGGATCAGCGAGGCCGTCACCTCGTCCCGGGACAGCACGGCCCCGAGATTCAGCGAGGTGATCTGATGGGCGAGCTGGTCGGTCTCACCCACCTGCGGGACGACCACCATCGGCACTCCCGCGTACAACGACTGCATGACCGTGCCCCAGCCGCCGTGGCAGACGAACACCTTGGTGTGCGCCAGCACCCCTTGTAGCGGCAGCCAGTCGTGCACCTCGACATGGCCGGGCAGCGGGCCGAGCGCCGCCCGGTCCACCCCCGGTCCCGTGATCAGCACGGTGTGCCAGGGCATTCCGGCGAACGCCTCGACACAGGTCCGGAAGAACTCCGGCTGCGCGTTGAAGCTCGTACCGAGCGAGATCAGCACAACCGGACGGCCGCTCGCCGGCGGCTCCCAGCGGGCCCGGAGGTCCCGCTCCCGCAGACACGGCCCGACGAACGCGAACCGCTCGTCGAACGTCTCCTGCTGGTACTGGAACTCCCGGGGTACGGACACCACACCGAGCGTCGCGGGATCGTCCACCAGCTCGTCGAACGACACATCGCCCACTCCGTGCAGCGCCCCGAACTCCCGCAGCTCCCGCTCGATCCGGTCGTACGCCTCCGCGCCGACCGCCTCCCGGGGAATGCTCCGGTTCGTCGGGGACACCGAGTAGAACTTCACGCCCGGCCGTCCCCACTTGCGGGTCAGGATCCCGCCGAGGAACTGTACGGAGATGTCGTACGCGAGGAGATCGGGCAGGTCGTCGCCGAAGTACGACTCGACGACCGGTGCCGTCGCGACGCCCTCACGGACATTGCCCAGCAGCACCCGCGCCAGCCAGTCCTCGGCGCCCGCCGGCACGATCTTCTGCGGGTCGATCGAGGAGGTGTACGGCAGGACCGTCGCCCCGGTGGAGGCGATCAGCTCCGCGTACTCGGCGGTCGCCGCGTAGGTGACCCGGTGCCCCCTGCGGACCAGTTCCTCCACCACACCGAGGGTGGGCGTGAGGTGACCGGTCGCCGGGATGTTGAAGAAGGCGATGTGCCGGCTCACGAGAACTTCACGACGAGGTTGCCGGTGTACTTGCCCGCGAGGAGATCGATGAGCGCCTGCGGAGCGGCTTCGAGACCGCCTTCCACCACGGACTGGGGCAGCACGAACCGCTCCTCCTTCAGCCACGTCGCGAAGTTCGAGTTCCACGCCCAGATCTGCTCGGGCGTGTGGTACGTCGCGAAGGGGCGGATGGAGATCTGCTTGACGATCGACGTCATGATGTCCAGCCGCGGGAACGCGCCGATGGAATCGCCGACCTGACCCGACAGCGCGCCGCACAGCGCGAACCGCGCGCCCGCCGAGGCGGCCTGGACCGCGGCCTCGAACTGCTCGCCGCCCACCGTGTCGAAGAAGACGTCGATGCCGTCCGGGGCCAGCTCGCGCAGCCGGTCGAGCACCGGTCCGTCGTGGTAGTCGAACGCCGCGTCGTAACCCAGCTCGTTCACCAGGTACTCCACCTTGGCCTTGCTGCCCGCCGCGCCGATGACCCGCTTGGCGCCACGGCACTTGGCGATCTGCCCGGCCAGCGAACCGACACCGCCGGCCGCGCCCGAGACGAACACCGTGTCGCCCTCGCCGACCTCCACGATGTCGACCATGCCGTGATAGGCGGTCGGCCCCTGGGTCAGGTAGTAGAGGGGGCTGGGGAAGGCGTCCGGGTCCAGCTTGAAGTAGTCACCGGCCGGGCCGGTGGAGTACTCCTTGAAGCCGTCCATGCCTTCGACGATGTCGCCGGGAGCCAGATCGGGGCTGTTGGACGCGACCACGACGCCGACGGCCGCACCCCACATCGGGGCGCCGATCTGGTAGCCCGGCATCGGCAGGCTCGGTTCCGGCTTCATCAGGTCCTGCATCACCGCGGCCAGTTGCAGGTACTGGTAGCGGACAAGGACCTCGCCCTCTCCGGGCTCGGCCACCGCGGCCTCGGCCAGCTCGAAGTTCGCGAGAGTCAGCGCGCCGTCCGGGTGAGCGGCCAGACGCACTTCCTTGGCCTTCGCGGGAATCTCTTCGGTGGTCATGGTGCCTTCCTGGTCGCGAACAACTATCCGAAGGACATCGTTCCGGGGTGTGCTCGAATCCCGCTTGAATCCGCGCGGCATGTCGCACACCGCGCGCCGGCCCCGCACCGGCCCCGTGTCGCCCCCCCCAGCGCCGGCCTCTCCAGCGCCTCTCAAGACGCGCTCATGCCACCCGCAGAACTCTCGGCACCACAGAGGGTGACAGCGGAAGAGAGCGGGACGATGAGCGAACGGGGTTTCCAGCTCTACGACACGACCCTGCGCGACGGAAGCCAGCAGGAAGGCATGGTGCTGACGGTCGACGACAAACTCGCCGTCGCCCGCCACCTGGACTCCCTCGGGGTCGGTTTCATCGAGGGCGGCTGGCCCGGAGCCATACCGAGGGACACCGAGTTCTTCCGGCGCGCCCGGACCGAACTCGACCTCAGGCACGCCGTGCTGACGGCTTTCGGCGCCACCCGCAGACCCGGTGCGCTGGTCTCGGCCGACCCGCAGGTGCGGGCGCTGACGGAGGCCGGTACGGCGGTGGTGACCCTGGTCGCCAAGAGCCACACCGGGCAGGTGACCCGGGCCCTGCGCACCACGCTCGCCGAGAATCTCGCGATGATCGGCAGCACCGTACGCCACCTCGTGCACGGCGGCCGCCGGGTGTTCGTCGACGCCGAGCACTATTTCGACGGCTTCCGTCTCAATCGCGCGTACGCCCTGGAAGTGGTGCTGACCGCGGCCGAGGCAGGTGCCGAGACGGTCGTACTGTGCGACACCAACGGCGGGTGCCTGCCCGACGAGATCGCGGCCGTCGTCGCCGACACCGTCGCCGCCACCGGAGCCGCGATCGGCATCCACTGCCACGACGACACCGGCTGCGCCGTCGCGAGCACCCTGGCCGCGGTCGACGCGGGCGCCACCCATGTGCAGGGGACCGCGCACGGTTACGGCGAACGGTGCGGCAATGCCGACCTGTTCACCGTCCTCGCGAACCTCGTTCTCAAACGGGGCCGTGACGTGATCGACCCCGCCCTGCTCGGCGGGCTCGCCGGGACCGGCCGCGCCATCACCGAGCTGACCGGCGTACCGCCCGACCCCGCCGCCCCCTACGTGGGCGCGGCCGCGTTCTCCCACAAGGCCGGTCTGCACGCCTCCGCGCTCCGGGTCGACCCCGGGCTGTACCAGCACATCGCGCCGGAACGGGTGGGCAACGGCATGCGCACCCTCGTCTCCGACATGGGCGGGCGCTCCTCCATCGAGCTGAAGGCCCGCGAACTGGGCTACACCGTCACCGCGGGTTCCGAGGAAGCGGCGCGCGCCGCGGCCCGGGTCAAGGACCTGGAGAGCCGCGGCTACAGCTTCGAGAGCGCCGACGCCTCGTTCGAGCTGCTGCTGCGCGAGGAACTGGCGGGCGCGCCGGCCGGGCCGCCGTTCGACGTCACCACCTGGCAGGTGTCCGTGGCCCGGGGACGCGACGGCGAGATGCGTACCGAAGCCGCCGTGGAACTGAGTGTCGACGGAACCGCCGTCACCGCGACCGGGCACGGCGACGGCCCCGTCGACGCCCTGGACCGGGCCCTGCACACGGCCCTCGACCCAGCCTTCCCGCAGCTCGCGAAGGCGGAGCTGACCGAACAGCGGGTACGGGTCCTCAGCGGCGGGACCGGCGGCGACGCCGCCCGGGTCCTGATCCGGTTCAGCGACGGCGCCCGCCACTGGAGCACCGTCGGAGTGGGCGAGAACACGGTCGCCGCCGGCTGGCGGGCCCTGGTCGACGCCGTCCACTACGCCCTGCTCGACGGCGCGCGGCCGGACCGCGCCGCCGTTCCCCTGGCAACGGCCCGCACGAGCTAGAACACCGGGAGTGGCTGTGCGTGTGGAAGACATCTGGATACGGGGCACGTCCGTACGGCTGCCCGCCCTGACACCGGTCGCCGACGCGGTCGCGTCCGGGGCCTGCCCGCCCCGGGTGGCCGCCGCGACCGGGCTGGAGTCCGTGGCGTACTCGCCCGGCGAGTCCGCGGCGGAGATGGCGGCCGGCGCCGCGCGGGCCGTTCTGGAGCGGGCCGGTTCCGGGCCCGAGGACATCGATCTGCTCCTGCACGCCGACACCTACCACCAGGGCCAGGACCTGTGGCCCGTCGCCTCGTACATCCAGCGGGAGGCGGTCGGCAACGGCTGCCCGGCGATCGAGATCCGGCAGATGTCCAACGGCGGTCTCGCCGCCATGGATCTCGCCACCGCCTATCTCACCGCGGGCCACGGCCGCGCCGACGCCCTGCTCACCACCGCCGACCGGTTCTGCGAGCCCGGCATCGACCGGTGGCGTACCGACCCCGGCACCCCCTACGCGGACGGGGCGACCGCCCTGGTGCTGTCCCGGCGCGGCGGCTTCGCCCGGCTCAGGTCCCTCGCCCTGTACGCCGATCCGGAGCTCGAACCGCTGCACCGGGGCGACGACCCCTTCACCCCCGCACCCTTCACCCACCGCATCCCCGTCGACTTCGAGGAGGCCAAGCGCGCCTTCATCGGGCGCGCGGGCATCTCGTACGCGATCACCCGGGCCCACAACGGCCAGCGGACCGCGGTCAAGGAAGCGCTGGCCGACGCCGGGATGGAGCTGGCGGACGCGCGCTGGGTGATCCTGCCGCACTTCGGACGCCGGCGGCTGGAGTCGATCTACTACAAGCCGTTCGACATCGATCCGGCCCGCACCACCTGGGAGTGGAGCCGCACCGTGGGTCACCTGGGCGCGGGCGACCAGTTCGCGAGCCTCGACCATCTCGTGGTGTCCGGCCGGGCCCGCCCCGGCGACCGGATCGTGCTCGTCAGCGTGGGGGCCGGTTATAGCTGGGGATGCGCCGTCGTGGAGATCACCGGGCGCCCCGGCTGGGCCGCCTGATCATGTTCCACCCGCGCTCAAGTGGCCTTCAGGCACGTCCGTGCAAGCTGGGTCAGCCGTTCACCCAGGTCCAGACCGGCCGGACAGGGCCCAGCCGCAATGAAAGGGAAGGTACGCCGTGGCGCACGTAACAGCGGACATGCCGGCGACCCATGCGACGGAGCACTCGATCACCGTCGCGGCGCCTCCGGCGGTCGTGTACGGCCTGATCGCGGATGTCGCCGGCTGGCCCGCGGTCTTCGGACCGACCGTCCATGTGGATGTCCTGGAGGAGGCGGACCCGGAGCGCGGCGGCGAGCAACTGCTCCGTATCTGGGCCACGGCCAACGGGCGGGTACGCGCCTGGACCTCGCGCCGCGTCCTCGACCCCGCCGCCCGCACCGTCCTCTTCCGGCAGACCGTGCCCGCCGCGCCCGTCGCCTCGATGGGCGGCGAGTGGCGTGTCGAGTCCACCGGGGACGGTACGAGCCGGGTGGTCCTGCTGCACGACTACCGCGCGGTCGACGACGACCCGGCCGCGGAGGAGCTGATCGCGCGCGCCGTCGACCGCAACAGCCACGCCGAGCTGGCCGCCCTGAAGGAAGCCGCGGAACAGGGGGAGCTGCGGGACGAGCTCCACTTCGTGTTCAGCGACTCCGAGACCGTCGCGGGCGACGCGGGCGACGTGTACGCGTTCCTGGACCGCGCCGACCTGTGGCCGCAGCGGCTGCCGCACGTGTCCCGGCTCGATCTCACCGAGGACGAACCCGGCGTCCAGCACATGGACATGGACACCCGGAGCCCCGACGGCTCGGTGCACAACACCACGTCGATACGGGTGTGCTTCGCGGACCGCGGGCTGATCGTCTACAAGCAGCTCAAGGTGCCGGTCGCGATGAGCGGTCACACCGGGCGCTGGGAGATCGAACCGCTCGGCGACGGCACCGTCCGGGTGACGTCCTGGCACACCGTCACACTCGACCCCGAAGGGGTGCGTACGGCCCTCGGCGCGGAGGCCACCCCGGCCGAAGCGCGTGCGCTGGTGCGCAAGGCCCTGGGCACCAACAGCTCTACCACTTTGCGCCATGCCAGGCGCTTCGCGGAGGAAGCGCGTGCGCGAGCGTGATCCCGACCAACCTGTGACCGTTGTGAACCGGTTCCAGGTCAAGGGTGACATCGCGGAATTCGAGGGGGAATTCCGCGATCACTTTCAGTTTCTGCGCAGACAGGAGGACTTCGACTTCTCGGTGACCGTAGGGCTCGTCGACGACCCCCGGGTGTATGTGCGTCTGGGGTACTGGCGGACCCTGCGGGGCTTTCTCGACGTCGTACGGCACGACTCCTTCGTGGAGCATGTCCGCCGGATCGGCCCGAAGGTGGTCACCGAGGCGGACCAGGCGGTCAGCGTACGGCGCGATCTGCGCGAGGCGGCCGCGGCCGGTTCGTCCAGTGTCGTCCTCCTCAACGCCGAGGCGTACGGCGACGGCGCCGAGCTGGAGAGGCGGTTCGCGGAGCTGAGCGCCCGGTGCGACGAGGCGGACGGCTTCGGTGGCAGCGAGCTGCTCCGCTCGGCGGTACGGCCCTTCGCCTATACCGGCCTGCTGTGGTGGCGCGACGCGGGCGACTGCGACCGCGCCGAGGCCACGGACGGCTACCGCGCGGCGCTGGACGCCCACCGGGAAGTCGCGTGGGTGACGACGGAACGAAGCCGCCATGTGTCGTTCGAGCGCGCTATCTGCTGAACGGGCCCGGAGTACCGGTGACACGCCCCGGGCGCCGGTGAAAGAGCGCACGGTCCACCGGATCGGCGGCGCGTTCGGCCCCACCACCGTCTTCGTGGTCCGGGCGAACGCGCGCGTGAACGCGTCGGCCCCGAGGCGGCGGGGCCGCTGACGGCCGGGGCCGCGGTGTGACGGCCGTACGGACCACGGACCACAGATCGGCGGACCACGGCTTACGGACTACGGACTCGCCGGACCACGGCTTACGGACTACGGACTCGCCGGACTGCGGCTTACGGACCACGGACTCGCCGGACCGCGGACTCGCGGCCCCCGACCGGGCCCCGCCCGTCCCCCCCGACGGCGGTTCAGGGAATCCAGCCGGCCTCCTCGGCGATCCGCACCGCGTCGATACGGTTGCGCGCGCCGAGCTTGCTGACGATCGCCGTGAGGTAGTTGCGTACGGTCCCCTTGGACAGATAGAGGAGTCCGGCTATCTCGGCGGTGTCGGCGCCCCGCGCGGCGAGCCGCAGGACCTCCAGCTCCCTGGGGGCGAGCGGATTGTCCGCCGAGTCCCAGGCGGCGAGGGCGAGATGAGGGTCGACGACCCGCTGGCCCGCCGCCACCGCCCGTACGGCCTGGGCGAGTTGGTCGGGCGGTGAGTCCTTCAGCAGAAAGCCGGCGACATGCGCGCTCAGCGCCCGGCGCAGGGTGCCGGGGCGGCCCAGATTGGTGAGGATGAGCGTGTGGCAGCCGGGCAGTTGCCCGTGCAGATCGGCGGCGGCCGTCAGCCCGTCGATGCCCGGGAGGTCGATGTCGATGATCGCCACATCGGGCCTGGTCTCCAGCGCGGTCTTCACGATCACATCGCCCCGGTCGACGGAGGCGACGACTTTCAGATCCGGTTCCAGTTCCAGCAGGGCGACCAGAGCTCCGCGGATCATATGCAGGTCTTCGGCAAGCAGAATCCTCACGGACAGCATCGTTCCCCCGTCGGTCGATGTCGTCATGAACGGCGGCAAGGCCGTTGGCACGGTCACATCAGGCGGCACGGTTCCGGCTGCGGCGCGCATTGGGTCCGGTCCGTGGTGTCAAGCGCGCTCGGCGGCTGAGCCGGTGTGCTGGCCTCGAGGTGGAAGAGGCCGTCCTCCCGCAGTCCGGCGGTGAGTTGGCCGCCGATCGCGGAGATTCGCTCACGAAGATTGCTCAGCCCACTGCCCGCAGGGACCCCCGGACCCCTGTCGTTCTGCTGCGCACCGTCATTCACCAGAACCAACAGGACCGATTCAGCATTGCTCGTCGCGCTAATCGTACAAGTCTGGACCTTGCTGTGGCGCAAGATGTTGGTGACACCTTCTCTGAGAGCTGTGGCCAGCACCGTCTCGGTGACCGGGTGCAGCCGGCCGCAGTCGATGTCCACCTCGGCGTGGATGTCGGCGGCGGCCAGGATCGACGCCGCCGACGCGGCCTCGTCCCGCAGTGACATCTCGCGGTAGCCGCTGGACACCAGGCGTACGTCCGCCAGCGCCTGGCGCGCGACCTGGAGCAGTTCGCGTGTCTCGCGCTGGGCCTGCTCGGGGCGTACGGGAATGAGCCGGTGGACCAGCTCCCCCTTGAGCGTGACGGCCGACAGGCTGTAGCCGAGCAGGTCGTGCAGATCCCTGGCGAACCGCAGCCGCTCCTGGCCGACCGCCATCCTGGCCAGTTCCTCGCGGGTGTCGTGCACTTCGTGGACGAGGTCGGTCAGCCTGCTCAGCCCGTAGATGACCAGTCCCGACAGCATGCCGGCGATGAAGAAGTAGCCCACCTCCACCCCCGGTACGCCGATGGCATAGGCGTAGACGGGGATGCTCGTCACCACGGCCCCGTACAGCGGCCAGGCGATCCGGCCCGGCAGGCTCAGCAGGACGGTCGCGGCCAGCGGGCCCTCCATGCTGCCCCAGGAGATGCCGAACCAGAACAGCGGCAGATAGGTGAGAACCACCTGTAAGCCGAGTGTGGACAGCTTGCGGACCATGCTCCAGGAACGCGCCCGGGGAGCGGACACGACGAACTGCACACCGAACACCAGGAGAACGAGACCGATGCAGATGACCAGCCGGGTGGTGCTGGAGCCGCCCGCTCTCAGGACGTTGAGGATGGTGACGCTGGCGTAGCAGCCGAGGGCGACTCCGGTGATGGTCCGGGCCAGCCGGGGGGCGGGCACTTCCGTCGCGTGTCGCGGCAGGCTCCTCGGGACACTCGCGCCCCGTTCTTCGCTCATCAGTGCATCCACCCGGGCCTTCGGAACGGTTGGCTATGGCCACTCCTCAACCGGACTGTGGCAGAACCGCATACTAATGGCCAACGGACCGTAAGGGGAACAGACTATACGAACAGGGGCAATGGGTTGATCTCGTCATATTTCATGGGATGACTGCGCCAGCCGAGGCTGACGGGTACGTCGAAGAGCCGCCCCGGCGCGTACCGGGCCCAGAAGTGCCGCAGCCCCGGGACAAGCACCTTCACCACGGGGAGTTCCAGGTCGGGCCGTGTCTGGTTGAGGACCATCAGCTCCATGCCATGGTGTCGTACCGCCGCCTCCGCTGCCACCACGTCCGCGCCCATGTCGGACCGCGATACGTAGCTGTAACGGCCGGGCCCGCGGGGCGACTCGGCCGGATCGGGCGTGAGATACGTCAATTGGTCCACCGTCGCCTCATGCCACCAGAGGTCCACCTCCGAGGCGAAGGAGGGCCGTTGAGGTGCGGAGGACCCGAAGTACCCCTCGGGCGGCAGCAGTTGACTCATTTCCGTTACGGCCCGGCGCAGCGCCAGCCTCGGGTCGAAGTGCGCCCCGAAACCGAACGAGATGCCCTGCGCGGGGCCGCTCGTACGGCGGGACACGGCGGCCATGACCGGGATGCCGAAGTCGGCGGTGAGGTCGAGCACCCACAGCTCGCGGCCCGCCCGCGCGTACGCCGTCCGGGCCCGGGCCAGCCACGGTTCGTCGAACGAGTCGAGGTCGACGGCCGGTCTGCGCAGCCGGTTGTACCACCACAGGGCCACCGCGTCGCGCTCCACCAGCTCCAGGAACCCGTGGACCACCGCGTCCTCGACGCTGCCGCCGGCCGCGTTGCCGTTGGAGTCGGCCCACGGCGCGCTCTCGGTGCCGTCCGGTGCCGGGCCGAAGTACAGCAAGGAGGTGGGCAGCAGGCGGTGCCGGCCCGCGGTCAGCGACCACACCGGGGTCCACTCCGTCGGGACGTCCGGCCGGAATCGCGGCGGCACGAGCTGCGTCCCCTGGCGCGACGCGTTCCACCCCTCGCGCTCCTGGAACTGTCTCTCCGCGTAGAGCTGACAGGCGTTGGGGTGCAGCGCCGTGTCACCGAGCCCGGTCAGGGAGTCCCGTACGACCGGCTCGTCCCCCTGCCGCGTGCCGCAGTAGCGCTCCACCGCCTCGCACAGCGCCCCGGCCTCGGCCTCCTCGGCCGTGATCCCCTTGCCTCCGCTGTAGTTGCGCAGTCCGTTGAGCGAGGTGCTGCGCAGCGCCAGATTCCGGCCGGACACATAGTGGTTGAGGCCTTCGGGCGTGCCCGGGGCCGGACGCACCTCCGCCACGACCCCGGAGACCGGATCGATCAGCCGGCCGTAACGGGCGAGTACGGCGCCGGGGGACAGGGCCCGGTGCGTACCGCCGTTCTCGCTCCCCGCGGGCCTGGACTCCGGTACGTACGGTTCGCGCACCAGCGCTCCGACGAGCCCGGGATCCCCGCAGGCCGGACACTGCGGTCTGCGGGCCACCGGGTGGTGACGGGCCGACAGCGTACGGGTGTCCAGCGCGCACACCGCCTCCTGGCCCGGGTAGCGCACCCCGGCCAGCCACTTCTGGGTTTCCAGTACGGCGGTGTGCACGCCCAGCAGCCGCCCGGCCGCCAGTGACGCCTCGGGCAGCGGCACCGGACCCGTCAGCCCCAGCGCGTGCCGGACCGGCGACTGCGACGAGCGGTGCCCGCGCAGCCGGTGCGCCAGACAGTGCCAGCAGGGCCCGTCGGCCGCGCCGAACACCGGCCCCACCCACACCGCCGTGCCACTGGTGCGGGCGGGCAGCCAGCGCAGGCCGGCCGCCCGGTGACGCGCGTCGACACCGGCCAGCGCGGGGTCGAGATAGTCGTCGCAGAACACCACCGTGAACACCGCCGGCCGGCCCGGTCCCGCGAGGGTCAGCCCGTCGGCCAGGCACTGCGACCGGACCGCCTCACCGTCCGTCCTGCCGAGCGCGACCACCTCCACCGGGGCCGAACCCAGCGCGGTCTGGACCCCGGGGCCGCCCACGCCGGCCAGCTCCCAGTACGCGTCCGCGGCCGTGTCGGACCCGGGACCGTGATACCCGACCAGATCGGCCCTGGCCAGTTCCGCGATCATCCGGCCCGCCTCGCCGGCGGGCAGCGCGGCGGGCACCTCCGCCAGCACCGCGGGCAGCGTACGGGTGCCGTCCAGGAGCGGCGCGAGCGCCTCGACCCGGGGGCCGCGCAGCACGGTGGTGCCGCGCTCCGACAGGAGATAGACGGCCTCGCCGGCCACCGTCTCCACCCTGAGATGCCGCTTGAACCCCACCGGCAGTCCGGTCGGGGCCGGTTCGGGCACCGTCACCGAGCGGGGGCCGAGTGATGGGTGAAGTTGGAGAAGCAGCCCCAGGTGACGGAGGAGCCCGCGCGGTCCAGGTCCTCCCTGGCGATCGCGTCGGGCCGCCCGGCCCGGCCTTCGGTGCGGTGGTCCGGGCGCTCGTCGGTGCGGCCGCCCGGGAAATGTACGGGCCAGGTGGCCGGGAGGCCGAACTCGGCGAGCACGGAGAGCGGGTGCTTCGAGTAGCGCTGCGCCAGTTCGGGCTCCAGTCCCGCCCGTGCGGTGAGCAGGGCGAAGCGCTGCTCCGCAGTGCTCGCGCCCGGCCCGGCGGTGTTGTTCCCGGCGGTGTTCTCGGTGATGTCCCTGACAGTCGATCCGTTCATTGATTCCCCCTGGAGACACTCGTACGTACTCGCGTCCGACGTCCGTGGTCTGGATTCTGCGGGGCGACTCTCCTGACGGCACAGTGCACACTTCATCAACGGGGTGTGACATTTTCACGCCCGCCCTCATGACCGGTTCACTGGGGCGGGAACGCGTCGGATGCGAGGCTCGACGGACGCGCTGGACCGACCAGCTCAAGCCGGATCGACGGAGAACGTGTGAAAGGTAGAGCGAATGATGGAGATCACGGTGCTCGGCCCCCTCACCGCCCGGGAACGCGGCATCTCGGTGGTGCCCACGGCGGCCAAGCCGCGTCAGATCCTCGCTCTCCTCGCCCTTCAGGCCGACCGGGTGGTGACCGTGCCGACGCTGATGGAGGAGATCTGGGGAGAGCGGATCCCCCGCAGCGCGGCCACCACGTTACAGACGTACATCCTCCAGTTGCGCCGCAAGATCGCCGCGACGCTCGGTGACGAACCGCTCCAGCAGGCCAAGGACGTCCTCGTCACCCGGCACGGCGGCTATATGCTCCAGGTCCAGCCGGGCCGGGTCGATGTCCAGGAGTTCGACAGGCTCACCGCCTCCGGACGCGCGGCGGACGCGGCGGGCAACCACAGCGCGGCCTCCGAACTCCTCGGCGAGGCGCTGCGCATCTGGCGTGGCCCCGCGCTGGTGGACGTCCCCGTCGGCAGCGTGCTCGAGCTGGAAGTCCTGCGGGCCGAGGAGAACAGGATGGCGGCGCTGGAGCGGCGCATCGGCGCCGATCTCCAGCTCGGCCGGCACACCGAGATCGTGCCTGAACTGCAGGTGCTGGCCGCCAAGCACCCCATGCACGAGAACTTCTGCGCGCAGTTGATGACGGCCCTGCACCGCTCGGGCAGCGCCTGGCGCGCGCTGGAGGCGTACCAGCGTCTGCGCACCACCCTGATCGGCGAGCTGGGGCTCGAACCGTCTCCCCGACTGCGGCGGCTGCACCACCGGATACTGACCGCCGACCCGGAGCTGGATCTCGAAGCGACCGCGATCGGCTGAGGCCGTCGGCCGGCACATACCTCGGTCGGCCGGAACAGCGGCCGGCCGATACCGCGGTCGGCCGGGACAGCGGTTGGTTGGGACAGCGGTCGGCTGGGATCCGTACGCGCACAGTCCGCCGCCCATGCGCAACAGAGGACCGGCCGGCGCCCGTGACACAGGGGCGCCGGCCGGTCCTCTTCGTGTGCGCGGCCGGTGCCGGTACGGGCCGCCCCGCCCGGCGCGGCGCCCGTCACCACAGGTCCACGCTCGCGCGAGTGGCGGTCAAGGGCACGGACGTTCCATGACGTGACCGGGAACGGCGGCTCGTCACGAGCAGCCGGCCGGCCGGTCACGTCGGCCGGGACGGGGAGGAACGACCCTGATCCGCCCCGGCCGCCGGACCCGTTCAGCAGCGGCACCGACGTCCAGCAGCGACACGGACGAGTTCAGCAGCGACACGGACGAAGGGATCGACAGTGACCCCCGCAGTTCCATCCGGCCGACGCGTATCACCGTGCCCGGCCCCGTCGAAGGTCAGGTAGGCCATGCGCAGAGTCGTCATCACGGGACTGGGAGCCGTGGCCCCCGGCGGGGTCGGGGTCAAGGAGTACTGGGACCTGCTCACGGCGGGCCGTACCGCCACCCGCACGATCACCTTCTACGACGCTTCGCCCTTCCGCTCCCGTGTCGCGGCCGAATGCGACTTCGACCCGGTCGCCGCGGGCCTGACACAGCAGGAGATCCGCCGGCTCGACCGGGCCGCCCAGTTCGCGGTCGTCTCCACCCGTGAGGCGATGGCCGACAGCGGACTCGACTTCGCCGCCCTCGACCCCGGCCGCACCGGCACCTCGCTGGGCAGCGCGGTCGGCTGCACCACCAGCCTGGAACGCGAGTACGCGGTCGTCAGCGACGGCGGCGCCAAGTGGAACGTCGACCACGAGTACGCCATCCCCGAGCTGTACCGGCACTTCGTGCCCAGCTCCATGGCGGCCGAGGTCGGCCGGGCCGCGGGCGCGGAAGGCCCGGCCGCCGTCGTCTCCACCGGCTGCACCTCCGGACTCGACTCGCTCGGCCACGCCGTGGACCTGATCCGCGAGGGCACCGCCGATGTCATGATCGCGGGCGCCACCGAAGCCCCGATCTCGCCCATCACCTCGGCCTGCTTCGACGCCATCCACGCCACCACCCCGCGCAACGACACCCCGGAGAGCGCCTGCCGGCCCTTCGACCGGACCCGTAACGGACTGGTCCTCGGCGAGGGCGCGGCCGTGCTCGTACTGGAGGAGTTGGAGAGCGCCCGACGCCGCGGGGCGCACATCTACGCGGAGATCGCGGGCTTCGCGTCCCGCTGCAACGCATACCACATGACCGGGCTCAAGCCCGAGGGCGTGGAGATGGCCGCGGCCATCGACGCCGCTCTCGACGAGGCCCGGCTCGCCCCCGACACCATCGGCTACATCAACGCCCATGGCTCGGGCACCAAGATGAACGACCGCCATGAGACGGGCGCCTTCAAGCGCAGCCTCGGCGACCACGCGTACCGCACGCCGATCAGCTCCATCAAGTCCATGGTCGGCCACTCGCTCGGCGCGATCGGCTCCCTGGAGATCGCGGCCTGTGCCCTGGCGATGGAGCACGGGGTGCTGCCGCCCACCGCCAATCTGCGTGATCCCGACCCCGAACTCGACCTCGACTACATCCCGTTGACCGCCCGTGAGAAGCGGGCCGACGTGGTCCTCAGCGTGGGCAGCGGTTTCGGGGGTTTCCAGAGCGCCATGGTCCTGGCCCGACCCGAGAGGAACACCGTATGAGCACGGCCGCCGTGGTGACCGGACTGGGTGTCACCGCGCCCAACGGTCTGGGGACCGAGGACTTCTGGAAGGCCACCCTGGCCGGTGAGTCCGGGATCGGCCCCGTCACCCGCTTCGACGCCACGCAGTACCCGTCGCGGATCGCCGGGGAGGTGCCGGGCTTTGTCGCCGAGGACCATATCTCCAGCCGGCTGATGCCCCAGACCGACCATATGACCAGGCTGGCGCTGACCGCCGCGGGCTGGGCGCTCCAGGACGCCGGGATCGACCCCGCCGAGCACGCCGAGTACGGCATCGGCGTGGTCACCTCCGCGTCCGGCGGCGCCGTCGAGTTCGGGCAGCGGGAGCTGGAGAACCTCTGGAGCAAGGGGAAGGAGTACGTCAGCGCGTACCAGTCCTTCGCCTGGTTCTACGCGGTCAACACCGGCCAGATCTCGATCCGGCACAAGCTGCGCGGCCCCAGCAACGTCCTGCTCACCGAGCAGGCGGGCGGCATCGACGCGCTCGGCCAGGCCCGCCGTTGCGTCCGCAAGGGCACGCCCGTCATGGTCTCCGGCGGCGTCGACGCGGCCATCTGCCCCTGGGGCTGGGTCCCGCAGATCGCCTCCGGTCTCATGAGCACCGTCAACGATCCCGAGCGCGCCTATCTGCCGTTCGCCGCGGACGCGAGCGGCTACGTACCGGGCGAGGGCGGTGCCATCCTCGTCGTGGAGGACGCGGCAGCGGCCCGTGGCCGGGGCGCCGCCCGGATCTACGGCGAGATCGCCGGATACGCGGCGACCCTCGACCCGGCCCCCGGCGGTGCCCGCCCGCCCGCGCTGGGCAGGGCGGTTGCGAACGCCGTCGCCGACGCCGGGCTGGTCCCGGCCGACATCGACGTCGTCTTCGCCGACGCGTCCGGGGTGCCCGCGCTGGACCGCGCCGAGGCAGCGGCACTGGCCGAGGTCTTCGGCCCGGGCGCCGTGCCGGTCACCGCGCCCAAGGCCGGTACGGGACGCCTGCTGGCGGGCGGCGCGGCCCTGGACACGGCGACGGCCCTGCTGTCGCTGCGCGACGGAGTCATCCCGCCCACCGCGCATGTCACCGCGGCCGACCCGGAGCACGGGATCGACCTGGTCACCGGCGACGCCCGGGAGGCGCCGCTGCGGAACGCGCTGGTCGTGGCACGCGGCCACGGCGGGTTCAACGCGGCACTGGTCGTACGGCGCGCGGCCTGACGGCGCGCGGCCTGACGGCGCGCGGCCTGACGGCGCGCGGCCTGACGGCGCGCGGCCGTAAGAGCCCGGCGTCCGTCGTCGGGCGGGGCGCCGGGGCGTTCGCCTTACCGGCCGGGCGTCCGTCGTACGGCACGGCTCGGCATCCGCGTCCGCGTCCGTACCGGCCGGCTCCGCACTCGTACCACCGGCCCGCGCATCCGCACCCGTACCGCCGGCCCGCGCATCCGCACTCGTACTCGCACCACCGGCACACCATCCGGTCCCACCGACGCTCCACCGAGAGGACAGCACCGATCATGACCACGCAGACCACCGTCACGCTGGCCGACCTGACCCGCATGCTCCGTGAGAGCGCGGGCGAGGAGGAGGGGGTCGATCTGGACGGCGACGTCCTCGACACCTCCTTCATAGACCTCGGTTACGACTCCCTCGCACTGCTCCAGGTCATAGGCCTGATACAGCGCGAGTACGGCATCACCATCCCGGACGACGCCGTGGCCGACGCCGAGACCCCCGGCGCGCTCCTCGCCCTCGTCAACGCCTCCGGCGCCACGACGGACTGAGCCAGGCCGCCCGCGGCCGTCCCGTCTTCCGCCCCGTCCCGCCGGGCGGGGCGGCCGTGACCCCAACCCCTGACCGGGCCATGCCGCATGGAGAGCGGCCCACGAGGAGGGAACCATGTCGCTCACAGGACACAGCGCGGTGGTCCACCGGCTGGTCGTCGCCGCTCCGGACCCCGGCACGCCCGACTCCCCGCCGGCCGCGCTGTCCACCGCCGTCTCGGCCGTGCTGGACGCCTTCGGCCGTACCGGGCGGCTGCCCGTACGAACTGTGGTCTACGTCGGCGCCCCGGCCGACGCCCACGCACTCCCCGCCGGGCACGAGTCGCTCCCGGTCCGCACCACGCCCACCGAAGGACGCGCCCTGCGCCTCGCCCACCGCGAACTCCTCGACGGCACCGCCGATCTCGCGCTCGTCGCGGGCTTCGGCAGCCCGGGCCCCGGCAAGGTCACGGTGTACGCCGTCAAACGCGCGGCCGAGGCGGTCGCCGACGGCGACGCGGTACACGGCGTACTGCACCTCACCGACAGCGCCACCGGCACCGGCAGCGACTACACCGCCACCAGCGAAACCGGCACCGGCGACCGTGGTACCCACGGCCGCACCCCCCGCGATCACGACACGCCCCCGGCGATCCACCCCCTGTGCCACGGCCGCGACACCGCCGACCCCGCCCGGCACCGCCTGCTGCTCTGGTCGGGCCGTGACGAGGACGACGAGGCCCGGGTCCGCGCCGAGCTGCTCCCGCTGCTCGGCGACGAACACGCCGAGGCGTTCCCGTACCTCCCCACCCCACGCCCCGGCACCGGCCCCGGTCCCGTACGCGCGGCAGCCGTCACCGACGCCCGGCAGGCGGCGGCCGACGTCGCGTCGGCGAAGGCGGTGACCGCCCGTGCCCCGCGCCCGGTGGCGCTGCTCTTCCCCGGCCAGGGCTCCCAGCACGCCGCCATGGCAGCCGGTCTCTACCGGCGCGAACCGGTGTTCACCGCGGCCGTCGACGCGGCCCTGTCCCACATGGGCCCGGACGCGCCGCGGATCCGGGAGGACTGGCTCGCCACCGGCACACCGCGCGTCGGGATCGACGACGTACGCCGGGCGCAGCCGCTGCTGTTCGCGGTGGACTACGCGCTCGGCCGTATGGTCCTCGGCTGGGGCGTACGTCCGGTGGCGCTGCTCGGCCACAGCGCGGGCGAACTCGTCGCCGCGACCCTCGCCGGCGTCATGTCGCTGGCCGACGCGGCCGGGATGGTGATGGCCCGCGTACGGGAAGCGGTCAGGATCCCGCCGGGCGGCATGCTCGCGGTGGGGGCGAGCGCGGCCCGCGTACGCCCGTACCTCGACCACGAGGTCGCGCTCGCCGCTGTGAACGCCAACCAGCAGGTGATGCTGGCCGGTTCGGCGCCCGCGCTGGCCGAGGCCGAGGCGAGGCTCCGGGCGGACGGCATCACCGTGGTGACCGTGCCCGCCACCAGCCCGTTCCACTCACCGGCCATGGCACCCGCCTCCGACGCCCTGGAGAAGGAGTACGGCGCGGTCCCGTTCCGCGAGCCGGCGCTGCCCCTCTACTCCGGCTACACCGGCACCCTGATGAGCCCCGAGGACGCGCGGAGCCCCCGCTTCTGGGCCCGGCAGGTCACGGACACCGTCCACTTCCTGCCCGCCCTGGACGAACTGCTCGCCGCCGAGGACGTGGTGCTGGTCGAGGCAGGCCCGCGCCAGACCCTGACCGCCTTCGCCCGTCGCCACCGCGCGGTCCGCCTCCGCGCGAGCGCTGCTCTGCCCCTGCTCCCGGCCAAGCCCGGCTCGGAGGAGACGGACCGCCGCTCGGTACTGAACGCGGCGGCCGGCCTCTGGACGGAGGGCCACGACCTGAACGCGCGGGCGCTGTCCCGTCTGTGGACCTGGACCGACACCACCGGCGAACACATAGAGTAAAAATATTTCGGGACAGTCACAGAATTAAGTACGTGAATAGCCGTATATGTGTTGAGTATGTCGCGACCCTTCTGCTACTGAGAGTCAGCTACGGTGGCGTCTGCCGCGTCGGCCGGGGCCGACGCATTCCGGCCTTTCAGCTATCCAGAAGGAGTGAGGGTGAAGGCTCGCTTTGGCGTGAGTCGGGCAAAGGCGCTTGCGGTCGCAGCGCTGGCCGCGATCGTCGCCTCGACCGTCCCAGGATCGGCGTCCGCGGTCCCGGACGGAAACCTGTCGCGCTCAGAACACTGGGGCGTGATCACTCGCAACACGATCGGCTCTCCCGTCGCCGCTTTGAGATACGGCCCGTACGGCTCGTTCGGCGTGACGGGCCCCTCCTCCAGACCGCCCTACGGACAGGGCAGCCTGGGGATCGAGGTGGCGGACGACTCCACCTCGCTGAACCCGCCGAGTGAGAAGGCCGACTTCGGCAACGAGGTCGACTTCTTCGGCGATTCCGTGCTGGCCCTGAAGCAGGTCGGGTTCCGGGTCTTCCAGACCAACGAGAACGTCGGCTACGGCGGAGCCGAGAACATGCCGAACATCAGGTTCGAGATCGACCCGAACCTGAGCGCGCTCCCGGCCGACAACTACTCCACGATGGTGTGGGTGCCGGACGCTGCCCCGGTGACGAACCGCTGGAGCCCGTTCATCGACGCCACCACGACCGGCTACTGGTACCTCACGGGCAACGAGACCTCGTGCACCCAGGCCGCCGAGTGCAGCTTCCAGGAGCTCAAGGCCTCGCTCGACGACGGCGGCGCGAAGCCGACCATCTACACCGCCTCGATCGGCAAGGGCCGCGACTACATGTGGATCGGCGCCGTCGACGGTCTCCGCATCAACCGCGAGATCTACGACTTCGAGCCCAACGGCGTCAGAACGCGCAGAGCCTGACGCGGCCACGGGCCGACGTAGAAGCTGGTCAGTAGGGGTGTCGCACCGGGTGCGACACCCCTACCGCGTTTCCGGCGCCGCCGCCCCGAGACCGGCCCCGAGCTTGTCCCCGGGCGAGTTGTCACGGCGTGGGAGCAGCAGCGGGGTGGCCAGAAGGAGGACTCCGGCGATCGCGATCGCGGTGCGCGGGCCGGTGACGGCGGCCAGCAGCCCCCACAGTGCGGTCAGGGCGGCGATCGCGGCGCTGCTGCTGATCGACCAGGCGGACAGGGTACGGGCGACCCGGCCGGGGTCGGTGTGGTCGAGCCGGTAGGTGGCCAGCACCGGGTTGAACAGGCCGCAGCAGGTCACCAGCCCGAGTTGGACGGCGATGACGAGGACGATCCCGGGGAGGCCGGGCTGCACGAATGCCAGTCCGAGAGGCCAGCACGCACGCAGCGCCCCGGCGGTGCGCATCACCTTGTGGCGTCCGAATCGCGCCGCGAGCGGGTGCGCGAGGCGTGAGCCGACGAGACCGCCGACGCATGGGGCCGCGAACACCAGACCGTACTGCCAGGGTGCGAACCCGAGGCCGTCCAGCAGGAGTACGGCGAGCAGCGGCTCGGAGGCCATGATCAGGCCGTTGACCGTGATCGCGTTGAAGAACAGCGGTCGCAGCGTCGGGTCGGCGAGGATGTGGCGCCAGCCTTCGAGCAGATCGGCTGCCCGCAGCCGTGGCGCACCGGCGGTCCGGGCCGGGGGCGGTTCCGTACCGCCGATGGCGCGGATGCCCAGCGCCGAGAGCAGATGGCTGGCCGCGTTGGCCACCACGGTCGTCACCGGGCCGAACAGCCCGATCGCGGCCCCGCCGAGCGGTGGTCCGACCATGGTCGAGGTCCATGTCGTGGCCTCGAACCGGCCGTTCGCGACGAGCAGGTCCCGCGGCGGGACGAGCGCTTTCAGATACGCGCCGCCGGCCGCCTTGAAGGCGATGTCGGCCGAGGCCACCACAACGGAGACGACCAGGAGTTGGGCGAAGCCGAGCAGGCCGAGCGCGAACGCGGCGGGGACGCTCATCAGCGCCGCGAACCGGATCAGGTCCGTCGCGATCATGACCGGCCGCTTACGGCGGAACTCCACCCAGGGACCGAGCGGCACCGCGACCAGGGCTCCCACGGCCCGCCCGGTGGCGGCCAGCGCCGCGACCTGGGCCGGTCCGCAGTGCAGCACGAGCACCGCGATCAGCGGAAACGCGCCGAACCCGAGCGAGGTGCCGTACGCGCTGACCGCGAACGCCGCCCACAGCCATCCGAACGGCCGCCCCAGTGCCCGCCTGCCCGTCGTCCCCAAGACGCCCCTCCCCGATCCGCACAGCCACCGCACGCTGACCACCGGCATCAAAGCGAGTCCGGGACGGCGGGATCAAACGGCCGGGTCGGGGAGGGGGCCGGGGCTGTTCCGGGGATACGGTGCGTTTGTGGAGCTTGGTTCCGGGGAAGCCCGAGCGCGGTTCGGGGCGGGGGCGGTGGCTCGGCTGGGGACCGCTGATGCCCGTGGGGTGCCGCATGTGGTGCCGGTGACGTTCGCGGTGAGCGGGGACATGGTGTTCTTCGCGGTCGATCACAAGCCCAAGAGGACCTGGGATCTCCGGCGGCTGAGGAATGTACGGGAGAACCCGCGGGTGTCCGTGCTGGTGGATCACTACGCCGACGACTGGTCGGAGCTGTGGTGGGCCCGGGCCGACGGGCGGGCGGAGGTGTGGGAGGCGGGGGCCGGGCGGGGCGCGGCCGTCGAGCTGCTGCGCGGGAAGTACGAGCAGTACCGGGACCGGCCGCCCGAGGGGCCCGTTGTCGCCATTCAGGTGGAGCGCTGGAGCGGGTGGGCGTTCACCGGGTGACCCGGGGACTTCCGAACACGCCCTGGTGCGCCGGGGGTTACGGCCGGGACCGGAGGTGTTACGGCCGGGATGTGAGGCGGGCGGCCGAGGCGATGGTGGCGCGGGCCTCCTGTTCGGTGAGACCGGTGCGTACGGCTGCGTCGACGAGGGCCTCGACGAGCGCCTCGCCGAAGCCGTGTTCGTACGCACGGCAGGCGGCCCAGAACAGCCGGGTGTTGCGCTGGCCCGCGTGTGCCGCCCGTACGAATTGCACCAGGCCGTCGCCTCGCGCGGGCCGGTCCTGGTGGGGGTGGGGGCGTGCCGGGGGAGGTGTGAGCAGGCGCAGGAGTGCCCGGGGGCAGGGCGCGGGTGCGAGGCGCTCCGTACCGGGGGCGAGCCGGTACGCGCCGCGGGCCGTGACCGAACCGGGGCCGACCAGATAGCCGCCCGCGCCGCGGACGTCGATACCGGGGGCGAGCCGGCCCGCGGAGTTGGGCACGACGACGTGCGCGGGGCCGGTCAGCCAGATGTGCCGGCCACCGCTGGGCGTCAGGACGATCACGGTCTCCGGCAGGGTGAACAGATGCTGGAGGGCGAGCTGCTGGAGCGCGGCGAGCGAATCCGGCGGGGACGCCTGAACCGGCCCCGGCCCGGCCCCGGACGCCGGTCCGCCCCCTCCTGTCGGCGTGACGTCCAGGTCGATCCCGATGAGCTGGTGCGGTGGCCGGCCGCAGGCGATGCCGTAGCCGGTCGCCCATGGCGCGGCGGCGAAGAGGGCGCGTACGCCGGCGGGGTCGGTGGTGGCGTCGTACACCCCGTGGCCCGGAAGCCCGCATTCGCCGCGGCAGTGGGCCCGCCGGGGCTCGTCCCGGTGGGGTGAGCGCAGCGCCGGGAGCTTGGTGGGGGACAGGGGGATGACAGGGAGCCCGCGTTCGGCGGCGGACAGCGCGTGAGCGAGGGCCAGCGTGGTGGTGTGCCGGGCGGTGATGGCCATGCTTCTATGTTCGTACAGACGTTCGAAGAAAGAAAGGGGAAACCGCCCCCGGGTGGGCGGGCAGGGCTGTGGAGAAACGATTCCTCCCGTGCCTGCCAGCGGCTTCGCCCACCATCGGCTCCCCGTGAGGACAGGGATTTGTCGACACCTTGAGGGGTGAATCATCGATTTCGGGGTGCATAGGGGTTTATCGACTTGTCATCACGCTTGCGAGGGAATCGGCACCTCCGGTCTGGTTCGCGGGGGATTCGGTGGGCAATCTGAGGTCGCGACGTCGACACAACGACCGGGGCGGTCGGCCAACTGCCTTGGACACACCCGTACTTCTCGTTCCTGGAGGAATGACATGGCAAGCTTCCGTACCGCTCGTGCCTTCGCCGCTCTTGCCGCGCTGCCCCTCGCCGCAGCGCTGTTCACCGGCGTGGCCCAGGCCGACGACGACGCGTTCTCCGACTGGAACGCGAGCGTCGCCACACTGGTCGGCGGTGTGGGCGGTCACAACTTCGGCAACTCGACGACCACGCAGCAGGTGGCGACCGGTGCCGGCGCGTCCAACCAGAACAACACGGCAAACGTGATCGGTGCGGGCCTCACGACCATCGACCAGTCCAACGAGAACATCGCGGTGAACTTCGGCCACCGTTGGTGACACACGGCCCGACGGGGGGCGTGACCGAGGGGTGAACGACGGTCTGCGCGGCGGCACTTCGGTGCCGTCGCGCAGACCGCTTTCCGGCGGGGCGCCGTGCCGCGCCGCGCCGTCGCCGCCGCGCGCCGCGCTGTCGCCGCCGGTCGTACGCCGGGCCCGGCCCGCCGCCGTACGCGCGCCGCGTGTCCGGGGCGACCCTGACGGGAGCCCGGCCCTCCTCCACCTTCAGGAGGTGGGGCCGGCACCACCCCTACACCCTGAGGGGGACATCTCTTCGGGACCTTGGGCCGATCCCCCGAGGTGGGGCTCACTCCTAGCGTGGAGCCATGACCACGCCTGTCTGCACGAGCGCCTCCATCGCCGCCAAGCCGGCCGTGCACGCGCCGTACACACATCTCGCGCCGTCCGCCCAGCGCACCGCGCCGTCGGCACCGCATGCCGCGCCGTCCGTGTCTCATTCGTCTTCATCGCACTCCGTCTGCACGACATACGCGTCGTTCTCGTCGTACGTACGGGCGCGGGGGCCCGTACTGCTGCGCACGGCCCGTTCCCTCACCTCCAATCCGTCCGACGCGGAGGACCTGCTCCAGACGGCCCTCACCAAGACCTATGTCGCCTGGGACCGGATCGAGGACCACCGCGCGCTGGACGGCTATGTCCGCCGCGCCCTGCTCAACACCCGTACCTCGCAGTGGCGCAAGCGCAAGGTCGACGAGTTCGCCTGCGACGAACTGCCCGAGCCCGTGGACCTGCCGGAGCCGGACCCCGCCGAGCGGCAGGTGCTGCACGACGCGATGTGGCGCGCGGTGATGAAGCTGCCCGACCGCCAGCGGGCGATGGTGGTCCTGCGGTACTACGAGGATCTCAGCGAGGCCCAGACCGCCGAGGTGCTCGGGGTCTCCGTCGGCACGGTCAAGAGCGCGGTGTCCCGGGCGCTCGGCAAACTCCGCGAGGACCCGGACCTGTCCCCGGTCCGCTGACGGCTGCTCACGACCGTACGGCCACGGCCACGACTACGGCTTTCGGGCCTCGGACACGGTCGGTTCTACTCCCGGGTAGTGACATACCGCACGGTACGTGCGCAGAATCTGCGCAACCCATCCGCCGCGTAGCGCAAGCGCCCACCGGGAGGACGCAGTGCTGAGCACCATGCAGGACGTACCACTGACAGTGACCCGCATCCTGCACCACGGGATGACCATCCACGGATCGTCACAGGTCACGACCTGGACCGGCGGAAGCGAGCCGGAGCGCCGCAGCTTCGCCGAGGTCGGCGCCCGCGCGACACGGCTCGCCGGTGCGCTGCGCGATGAACTCGGCGTCGGCGCCGACGAACGCGTCGCGACCCTCATGTGGAACAACGCCGACCATCTGGAGGCGTATCTCGCCGTCCCCTCCATGGGCGCGATCCTCCACACCCTCAATCTCCGGCTCCCGGCCGAACAGCTCATCTGGATCGTCAACCACGCCGCCGACCGCGTGGTCATCGCGAATGGCTCCCTCCTGCCGCTGCTCGCCCCGCTCCTCCCGCATCTCCCGACCGTCGAGCACGTCGTCGTCTCCGGTCCCGGGGACCGTGCGCCGCTCGACGCGGTGACCGGTCAGGGCCGGGTGCGGGTGCATGAGTACGAGGAACTCATCGCCGGACGTCCCGCCACGTTCGACTGGCCCGAGCTGGACGAACGCGCCGGCGCGGCCATGTGCTACACCTCCGGCACCACCGGCGACCCCAAGGGTGTCGTCTACTCCCACCGCTCCATCTATCTGCACTCCATGCAGGCCAACATGGGCGAGTCGATGGGGCTGACGGACAGGGACACGACGCTGATCGTCGTACCCCAGTTCCATGTGAACGCCTGGGGGCTGCCCCACGCCACCTTTATGGTCGGCGTGAACATGCTGATGCCCGACCGCTTCCTCCAGCCCGCCCCGCTCGCCGAGATGATCGAGACCGAGCGGCCCACCCACGCCGCCGCCGTGCCCACCCTCTGGCAGGGGCTGCTCGCCGAGGTCACCGAGCGCCCGCGCGATCTGACCTCGATGGCCCGTGTCACCATCGGCGGCTCCGCCTGTCCGCCGGCGCTGATGGCGGCGTACGACAAGCTCGGCGTACGGCTCTGTCATGCCTGGGGCATGACGGAGACCTCGCCGCTCGGTACGACGTCCAACCCGCCGTCCGGGCTCACGGCCGACGAGGAGTGGCCGTACCGCATCACCCAGGGCCGGTTCCCGGCCGGTGTCGAGGCGCGGCTCGCCGGGCCCGGTGGCGACTTCCTGCCATGGGACGGTGAGTCGGCCGGTGAGCTGGAGGTACGCGGGCCATGGATCGCGGGTGCCTACTACGGCGGCGCGGGGGCCGAACCCTTCAGGCCCGAGGACAGGTTCAGCCCCGACGGCTGGCTGCGGACGGGCGATGTCGGGGTCATCAGCCCCGACGGCTATCTCACCCTCACCGACCGCGCCAAGGACGTCATCAAGTCCGGCGGGGAGTGGATCTCCAGCGTGGCGCTGGAGAACGCGCTGATGGCACACCCGGAGGTGGCCGAGGCGGCCGTCGTGGCCGTACCGGACGAGAAATGGGGTGAACGGCCGCTCGCGACGGTCGTGCTGAAGGACGGTGCCGCGCCGGACTACGCGGCGCTGAAGGAGTTCCTCGCCGGGAGCATCGCGAAGTGGCAGCTTCCGGAGCGGTGGGCGGTGGTGCGGGCCGTGCCCAAGACGAGTGTCGGGAAGTTCGACAAGAAGGTCATCCGCAAGCAGTACGCGGAGGGGGAGCTGGAGGTCACCTTGGTGTGACGGCGTGGGCGTGACGGCGTCGGCGTGACGAGGGGCCGGAGCGATGGGCCGGGGCGATGGGCCGGGGCGCCTGCGAAGGCGCGCCCGGCCTCCCTGCCCGTACGAGTGGGTCCTGTCCGCCGGGGGCCTGATTCGTCCCGGTCTTCAGTCCGTCCCCGGTTCTCAGTTCGTCCCGGTCTTCAGTCCGTCCCGGTCGTCAGTTTGTCCCGATCTTCGCGAGCAGCTCGACGATCCGGGACTGGACCTCGGTGCTGGTCGACCGCTCCGCGAGGAACAGTACGGTCTCCCCCGACACGAGCCGCGGCAGCTCCGCGCGGTCGATGCCCGCCGAGGTGTAGATGACCAGGGGCGTCCGGTTCAACTGGCCGTTCGCGCGCAGCCAGTCGAGGATTCCCGCGCGCCGCCGCCGTACCTGCATGAGATCCATGACGACCAGGTTCGGCCGCATCTGGGACGCGAGGGCGACGGCCTCGTCGTCGGTGGCCGCGCGGCCGACCTGCATGCCGCGGCGCTCCAGCGTGGCCGTCAGGGCGAACGCGATCTCCTCGTGCTCCTCGATCAGCAGGACGCGGGACGGGTGCTGTTCGCTGTCGCGCGGCGCCAGCGCCTTGAGGAGTACGGCGGGGTCGGCACCGTACGCCGCCTCGCGGGTGGCCTGGCCCAGACCCGCCGTCACCAGTACGGGGACCTCGGCGGCGACCGCGGCCTGGCGGAGCGACTGGAGGGCGGTACGGGTGATGGGGCCGGTCAGCGGGTCGACGAACAGGGCCGCGGGGAACGCGGCGATCTGGGCGTCGACCTCCTCGCGGGAGTGCACGACCACCGGACGGTAGCCGCGGTCGCTGAGCGCCTGCTGGGTGGCGACGTCCGGCGCGGGCCAGACGAGCAGACGGCGGGGGTTGTCGAGCGGCTCCGGCGGGAGTTCGTCGTCGACGGGGCGGGGCTGCGGGCGGTTGGCCACCTCGACGGCGCCGCCGGGGCCGTCCAGCGGTTCGGGGCCCTCGGCGCCCTCGTCGGGCGCGCCGATCGCGTACGAACGGCCCTCGGGGTGGACGGAGTGCATCCGCGAACCGCCCTGCGAGCCGCCGGGCTGGGCGGGACCGGGCTGGGCCGGGCGGCCGCCCTGGGGCGCCGGCTGCGCGGGGCCCTGAGGGTGCTGCGGCTGATGGGCCTGCGGGGGCGGCGGGGACTGGGGGTGCGGCCCGGTGCCCGCCTCGGCCCTGGCGGTCGCCTCGGCGCGCTCGTCGCTGTCGGTCGGCGGGGTGCCGAGCTTGCGGCGGCGGCCGGGGGCCGTCGCGGGGAGCTGGCCGGGGTTCTGCCCCTGGGGCTGCGGGGGTTGGTGCGCCTGCTGGGGCTGGAGGGGCTGCTGCGGCTGGGACGCCTGGGGGGCCTGCGGCTGCTGAGGCTGCTGGGCCTGGGGCTGCGGTGGGATGAGCTGCTGTGCGAAGGGGACGCCCTGGCCGAGGGTGCGCACGCTGAAGGCGCGCCCCTGGGTGGAGTCCGGCGAGAGCGGTGCCTCTTCGGGGAGCGGCTGGGCGGGCGGCAGTGGCTGATGCGCGCCACGCCGGGGGTCGGTGACGGCGGACTCGCCCGGAGCGACGGGCACGGGCGGGACAGGTGGGACTCCGGGGACGCCAGGTGCGCCTGGGGCGGGCGGTGCCGCGGGGGTGCTGCCCGTATCACCGCTGGTACGTCCGTCCGCGCCCGCGCCGCCGGTGCGTGGGTCGTCCGGCCAGCCGGGAGGGCCGGACATCATGCCGAAGCCCGAAGTGGTGGGCATGCCCTGGCCGTTGGACATCGGGCTGTCGGGGGCCGGGGCACCGGGCACCGGGCCCGCGCCCGATGTGGGTCCTCCCCAGCCGCTCGGGTCGACGGGCATGGCGCCGGTGCCGCTGCTCGTACGGCCGTCCGCGCTCCCGGCGGCCCCGGGCCACTCGGGCGGTGCGGCCGGCATGTCACCCGTACCGCCCGTACCACCCGTACCGGCACGGCGGCGCCCCGAGGGCAGCGGGTGGGCCTGCGGCGGGGTGTGGTCGGCGTCCGGTTCGGTACGTACGGCGTCGTGGCGGCCCGGAAGCGAGGCGTCCGGGGCGGTCGGCCGGCTCGGCGCGGCGGCCGGTGCCTGGGCCTGAGCCGGGGCGCGGTCGGCGGCGGCGGGCGGGAGGGCGAACGCGCTGCGCGCTCCGTCCGCTTCGGCCGTCGGCGCGGACCCGGCATGCCGTTCCTGCGCGGGAGCCAGCGCCCGCCGGGCACGGCGCCCGGGGGCCTGCGCCCCGGCGGGAACCGGCTGTCCGGGCAATGACTGACCTGGTGGCTGCTGCCCCGGTAGCTGCTGTCCGGGGACCGGCTGCGCGGGCGGCAGCGGCGTGGGAGCCGGAACGGACGCGGGTGGAGGCGTCGGCGTCGGCGCGGAAGGCTGGTTCGGCACGGGGCCGGGCACCGGGGCCGGCATCGGCGCCGGGATCTGCGGTGCGACCGGCGCAGGCGACGGCGGTACGACCGGTGCCGCGGCCGCCCCGGGCCCGGCCGCCAGAGGCGCGGGCACCACGGAAGGCTGCTGGGGTACGGGTGCTGCTGATGCCGGTGCTGGTACTGGTGCGGCGGGCAGCGCCGGAAGCGCCCGCTGTCCGCCGTGCCGCGCCCGGCGTCCCGTACCGGCCGCCGCGTCCACCGGCACACCCTGCGGCGGTACGGCCTGACCGAGCGCCGCCCGCCCGGTCGGACGCGCGCCCTCGGCGGCCGTCACGACCGACCCTTCGGACGGCGCGGCGGCGGGCAGAGCGACGGCGGAACCGGTCCCCGGCGCCCCGCCCCCGGTCTCCTCCGCGGGACTCGGCCGCCCGCGCCGGCGCCCCGTACCACCGCCGGTACCGCCACCGCCCCCGGTCGTGTCCTGCGCCGCGGCCGGCTCGCGCGACCCCTCGGTACCGGGAACGCCCGACGCGCCGGATCCGCCCGACGTACCGGATTCCGCCAAGGCCGCGCCCGTCTCGGCCGACCGTGCCCGGCGCCGTCCCGTGGGCTCCCCGGCGACCTCCTCGCCCGGCCCGTCCAGGAACGCGTCCGTCGACGCCCGCCGCGCGCGCCGCCTGCCGCCGCCCGACGTGCCGGGACCCTGCTGCGCGGGCAGCGCGGGCTGGGCCTCCGCCGGTGCCGGGGCGGGCGGCGGCACCGTACCCGCGCCCTCGCCCAGCGGCAGCTCCAGCACATAGGCGCTGCCGCCCAGTCCCGGCATCTCGTGCGTCTGCAACACGCCACCGTGTGCTCGTACGATTCCTCGCACGATCGGCTCATGCACCGGATCGCCGCCCGCGAAAGGCCCGCGTACCTCGATCCGTACGACATCGCCGCGCTGCGCCGCGGCCACCACGATCGTCGAGTCGACATATCCGCCGCCCGGCACCAGCCGCGCCCGGCCGGTCGAGTCGACCCCGGCCACATCCGCGACCAGGTGCGCCAGCGCCGTCGCCAGCCGCGCCCCGTCCACCTCGGCCTCGATCGGCGGGGCGTGCACCGCGAACTGCGCCCGCCCCGGCCCGATCAGCTCGATCGCGCCCTCCACCCCGGCCGCGACCACCGCGTCGAGCAGGGCGTTCGTCTTGGTGAGCTGTTCCGTGCCGGCGTCCAGCCGCTGATAGCCGAGGACGTTGTCGACAAGCGTCGTCATCCGGGCATATCCGGCGGCGAGATGGTGCAGGATCTGGTTCGCCTCGGGCCAGAGCTGCCCGGCGGGGTCCGCGGCGAGCGTGCCCAGCTCGCCGCGCAGCTCCTCCAGCGGGCCGCGCAGGGATTCGCCGAGGACGGCGGTGAGCTGGGAGTGCCGGCCGGCCAGCTCCCCGTACCGCTCCGTCAGCTCCTCGATCTCGGCCGCGTACCGGTCGCTGCGGTCCGCCAGCTCGGCCGCGTGGCGTTCGGCCGCCTCCGCCAGCTCGGCGGTGAGCCGGTCGCGCGTACCGGTCAGCTCGCCGGTGAGGCGTTCGGTCGTCGCGGTCAGCTCGGCGGTGTGGCGCTCGGCGGCCTCCGCCAGCTCCGCGGTGTGCCGGTCGGTGAGGTCGTTGTACGGGCGGCGGTCGGTGAAGGTCATCACGGCGCCGACGAGCTGGTCGCCGTCCCGTACCGGCGCGGTCGTCAGATCGACCGGCACCTGCTTGCCGTTCTTCGCCCACAGCACCTGCCCGCGCACCCGGTGCTTGCGGCCCGACCTGAGCGTGTCGGCGAGCGGCGAGTCCTCGTACGGGAACGGCTCGCCGTCCGCACGCGAGTGCAGGATCAGCGGGTGGAGCTGATGCCCGCCGAGGTCGCTGGCGCGGAAGCCCAGGATCTGCGCGGCGGCGGGGTTGACGAGGACGACCCGGCCCTCGGTGTCCGTACCGACCACGCCCTCGGACGCGGCCCGCAGGATCATCTCGGTCTGGCGCTGCGAGCGTGCCAGCTCGGCCTCGGTGTCGACGGTGCCGGACAGATCCCGTACGACCAGCATCAGCAGCTCGTCGCCGGTGTAGCTGTGGGAGTCGTTGTACGCGTCCCTGCCGTCCTCCAGGCTCGCGCTGGTGACCTCGGCCGGGAACTCGCCGCCGTCCGTGCGCCGCGCGATCATGCGCGTCGGTTTCGTACGGCCGCGCGCGTCGGCGGTGTCGGGGCGGCGCATCGAGCCGGGGATCAGCTTGGAGTCGAACTGGGGCAGCAGATCGAGCAGCCCGCGGCCGACGAGCGCGGTGCCGGGGGTCTCGAACATCTCCAGCGCGATGGTGTTGGCGTTGACGACCGTGCCATTGGCGTTGACGAGCACCAAGCCGTCGGGGAGTGCGTCGAGTATCGCCGCGAGGCGAGCAGCGCCTCGGGATGGCCTGCTGCTCACGACGACGCTTCCTCCCTGGCCCACAGCACCTTGCGGACGGCCGCACCCATCTTGCCTCCCGGGTCCCGGCATGTCACTGGAGGGAGTCTAAGGGCTGGGGAGGTGACCGCGGCGGCGGATGAGCCGGAGCCCTCATGAGGGTTCTGTGCGAATGACCCCGGAATGGGCTCGGGACTCTCGGGATCTCTCGGGATTTTCCTTACGGGGCGTGTCCGGGACGGGGTCCGGGGCGGCTGTACGGCGCGTGACAGGGCGGCTGTACGGGGCATGTCGCGGGGCGGCGTGTCGGGGCCGCCCGGCTGTTCGACGGCGTGCCCTACAGCCCGGCCTTGGGGAGGACGGGCTCCAGGGTGCGCCAGCGGGCGATCTCGCAGCCGTTCTTCCGGCTGAAGGCCGCGTCGACGCGGTGGCCGCGCCAGGTGCCGGTGATACGAGCGGTCGCGTCGCCGCCGTGCTGCATGGTGCACATGGCGCCGGCGGCCACCGGCGCGAACGGGTCCTGCCCGGCACCGGCCAGCTCGGCGAGCCGGTCACAGGCGGCCCGCGCCCGCGGATGAGTCCCGCCGGCCGGCCCGCAGGTGAGCTTGTACGTACCGTCCTCACCCGCGACCCCGGTGTGCGCGACGCCGACGGTCAACTCGGCGGGCCCGTCCAGCTTGGCCGGCCCGTCGGTGGCGGCCACATCGGTGGCGGCCTCCAGGGGCGGCAGCGGAACGGGGGCGTCCGTCGACGGTACGGAGGCCGGTACGGGGGCGTTCGCCGACAGGGCGCGGGCCGGGATGGAGACGTTTGCCGACAGGGCGGAGGCCGGGGCGGAGGCGTTCGTCGGCAGGGCGCGGGCCGGGGCGGAGGAGGGCCCGGCGAGAGCGGCGGGCGCGAGGGCACCGAGCATGGCGGCGGCCGCGGCGAGGGAGACGGCGGCGGTGAGGACGGGGCGACGGGACATGGAGGCTCCTGGCGGGGTACGGGCGCGGGCCGCACGGGACACGGGCCGCGGGCCCGGACTACGGATGACGGCCGACGGCCGAGTGCCGAACGGCCGACGGATCCGGGGAACGGCTCCCCGGCATCCCTGACATCTCTAACGCGCGCCGAGCCCCGGCGTTGCGCACCCGGAAGGGCTTTGCTCTCCGCCCCACCTGCCTAGTACCGTGAGGAGCGATTGGTGACACCGCACCTGGCTGTGTCATCATCTGCACACCACTCGCGCACGCGCGGGTGATGCTGGAGGCGTCGCCTAGTCCGGTCTATGGCGCCGCACTGCTAATGCGGTTTGGGCCTTAAAGCCCATCGAGGGTTCAAATCCCTCCGCCTCCGCGCAGAGATCACCGAAGCCCCGCCACCCCGGCCGGGGCTTCGGCCGTTTCCGGCCCGATTCCATTGGTTTCCGCAGGTCAGGGCGGGTGCGGGGAATGGATTTCACCTGACGCCGCAGGTCATGTACTGTTGTTCTCGCAGCGCGGCCCGGCCCCAAAAGCCCGGAACGCCAAGCACTCGTAGCTTAACGGATAGAGCATCTGACTACGGATCAGAAGGTTGCAGGTTCGAATCCTGCCGAGTGCACAGCAGACCAGAGGCCCTGTGGAGAGATCCACAGGGCCTCTGGCTTTTCGCTTTGAACCCATGCGCTGCGCGCAGAGCGCACCCAGCCTGGGGGACAGGGCCGCTCCACGCGCAGCGCGTACCTACCAGGGCTTACGTTTCGGCGGCGTCAGTCGGAGTCGTCGAAGTCGTCGTCATCGTCCGACGCCGTGACGGCGGCGATGGTCGCGGTGCGGGCTTCGGGCAGTGTCATGCCCACGGTGAGGGCTCCGGCGATCTTGGCCCACCGTGCCCCGACGACGGCTTTCTCGTCGGGAGCCTGCTGAGGTGGCGCAGTCTTCTTTCCGGGGAATCCGAATTTCGCCTTTCTGGGCGGAGATTGCGCCCGGATGGCATAGATGAGGTTCTCCCGTGCGGTCGTCTCGTCTGCGGCGGAGATGTTCGCGTACGTGATGGCGGAAAGCACCGCAGGAACGGTACAGGGCTCGACCATGACCGGCAGAAGCTCCGCGCGGGCCATTGCCGATGTCCATTCCGTCGTGCACCACTTCGATGTGAAGTAGGCGGGGGAGTAGACAGGCATGACCCAACGCGCGCGGGACAACTGCTCGTTGATCCAGACGACGAAGTTTCCACCCGGAAGCGAGTCCCATTCCTGGAGAGCGCAGGTCCGGCCGGCGGCCTCTATGACCTCACCGATCCAGGTGGCCCAGGCGACGTCCTTCTCCGTGTAGGAGACGAAAATGTCATCCACTCTACGGCTCCTGGAAGACGCCGCGGAAGACGAGTTCCTGGCTGGCCATGTCGTAGTAGCCGTGGTCGTCGTGGTGGAAAAACTTCCGGGCCCAACTGGCGAGTACGTCCACGACCGCGGTATTGACTTCGTGCTTCACGACGTACTGCGCGAAATGCTCGGGCCTCGTCAGCCCCTTCTTGGCCAGATACCTGCCCTCCGCCAGAGTGAGTCCGTACCTGAGGCAGATCTTGGCGATCCTTTCCGCCCGGTCGTAGGCGTCCGCCCCGTGTTCATCGAGGATGTAGTTCCCCGCGGCGGAGCCGTCGGCGTGGGCCAGGCTGAACTGCATGATCGTGCCGTCCTGACGCACGAGGGCGTCCCCGGCCGCGATGCCTAAGCGGACGCCCCTGCCGTCAGCAAGGTAGGCGTCGACGAACAGATTGTTCGAGTTGTGATGCATGATTCCTCCCCCTGTCGCCCTCGTTCTTGCCAGGAGCCTTGATCCATAATCCCGGCACTCGGTCGTATTCCGGACGTACGCGGGAGGGACGAATAGCGATCTTGGGATACCGAGGACAGGCGCCGTCGGTCACAACTACCATCCGCCGCAAGCACCTCTACCGGGGGAGGAAGTGCCATGACGCAGTGGGTGTTCGCCGACTTGGGGGCAAACGCCGACCGGTGGACATGGGTTGGTGGCCTTGACACTCCTGTAGGAGGCGGGCGATGACTCCGGATTCTGATCCGGACCGCCGGGCGGAGGTCCTTGAGCTCTACAAGCTCGCCGTGGAAATGGCCGACCGGGTCTCCGCGCGTCGCGGAACCGCCAACGGCTTTTTCCTTTCCGTCCAGACCGCATTCGTTGCCCTGGTCGCCATAGGATTCCCAGAACTCGCGGACTCCCCCTGGTGGGCACCGCTCGCCATGGCTCTGGCCGGCATCACGCTGTCAGCCACGTGGTGGTTGCAGCTCCGCAGCTACCGGGATGTCAACGCCGCCAAGTTCAGAAGCATCAACAAAATGGAAGAGCACCTCCCCGTCAAGATCTTCGCCGATGAGTGGGAGGCCCTGACGACCGATCCGGTCACCGGGCGGCGCAATCACTACGCCCAGCTCGGTGCGTCCGAACGGATTGTGCCTCTGGTGTTCGCGGCCGTGCACGTACTTCTCTTCGCGGGCACGCTGAGCGTGTGATCCGCCGGGACCCTGTCGGCCTGGCTCAGCCTCGATCCCAGGTCCAGGACCGGTGGCGGGCGGCACAACTGTCGGGGCGGTCCAGTGGTCACACAGACGTCCGCTGCCCCTTCACGTGAGGTCCGACTCATGAGGTCCCGGCACACGCTCGTCGCCGTCGCCGCAATCCCGGCGGCCCTGCTGATCGGCACCACCGGCTGCACCACCGACTCACCGACGCCGGTAACGCCCGTGACGCCCTCTCCTTCGCGCGACTGCGCCCCGGACACGAAGTTGGGCGTGGACTTCGTGGACTACAAACGGTTCATCCGCGCGGACAACCGCTGGCACGACTTCTCGTTCAAGGTCTGGAACCCCTCGGAGACGGTCGCTCTGGAAGGCGTCACCGTTCGCCTCCACAAGGAGGCGTCGTCGTATCCGCGCTTCATCCACGTCCAGCGGCAGGATCCGGCATCCGGGGAATGGAGGGATCTCGCCTTCAGCAACGACAAAGACGCCGACTTGAGTTCGTACAGTCCCCACGGCTCGTTCGACCTGGATCCCGGCGAGACCCTGACCTTTCATGTCCGGCTGGCCGTCGACAAGTCCTTCCCCGACCTGAGCACATCGGAGTCGGACGGACACGGCAGTTATGGCGTCGACACCGAACGCCCCGGCGACGCGGGCGCGTGCTTCAGGAAGGGCATCGGTGAGGCTTTCGACATCGAGGAAGACGATGGATCCAACCGTGAAGTCGCCGGCGACCTGAGCGGCAAACTGCCGCCGTGGGAAAAGGGCAGTTCTTACACCCCACCTCCCACCGGTTCTTCCTCCGACCTCCCTCTGATCGTCCTGGCGGGCGGTGCGGTCGTCGCCGTCGGAGCGGGCTCGGCGTATCTCGTACGGCGCCGACGACGGCCAAATTGACCACCCCCGCGCTTACCTTGACAACTTCTGACCGGAGCGGCGGGCGCGGTCAGTTCGCTGGTAGGTGGTAGTTCAGGACGTACGCGTCGGCAGCCATGACCGTGTCACAGACCTCCACTGGCCGCGCCTCTGTGTCGTATGCGGTGCGGATCAGATGGATCACGGGCACGCCAGAGGCGAGCTGGAGCATCTTGATCTCCTGTGGCGAGGGCATTCGGGCACGGATCTCCTCGTCGAAGTGGTCCAGTTGGTGGCCGAGTTCTTCGAGCCGGGCATAGATACCGCCGGGGCCCGGGTTGGGCTGGGCGATCGGGGTGTCACGGGCCAGGTCGAGCGGTAGGTACGACACGGCGAATTCGACGGGGCGACCGTCCAGCAGATAACGGCGACGCCGGGCCAGTACCCGTCGCGGGGCACCCAGCCGGGCGGAGATGTCCGGGCTCGGGCGCTCCTCCCTGACCTCCAGGTTGTCCACCTCTGGGCGACTGTCGGCGGCGTCGGCCTCGACGATGAAGGCGGACTTGCCCTTTTCTCGATGGCGCCGGGCGAACCTGTCTTGCGTACCCCTTACGACCACCACTTCGCGCACTGTGCGAAAGCCCAGCGGGGCAGTTTGGCGATGAGGTGGTTCTGGTGGCTCCAGGGGAGACCGGCGAAGGCCGAGCCCATCGACACAGCGGCCATCACGCTGGTGAGCGTGACTGCCAGCGCCGCGCTGTCCCCGCTCTCTTCCACGTAGCCGCCGAGCACCACTGACCTGACCGCGATCCGGTCCCCGGCGTTTGCTCCCGGCCAGGTCATTCTTGCCTTCGTGTTGACCAGTCGGCCGTCGCGCGAGACGAAGGTGCCGGAACAGACCCTGCTTTCGCTGCCCTTGTTGCTCTTTTCCATGTGGCATTCATGTGCTGTCAGCACGCCGGGTTCCCCCGCCCACTCCAGCGCAGAGGCGCTCAACATGCCCAGCACCACGGTTGCCGTCGAGAAGAACAACGCCGCGCACCACCACCAGAGTCGGCGCATGGGCCCTCTGGGGGTACTGCCTGCCGCGAGACGCAACCGCCGTATGACCTGCTCCCTCCCTGCGGGAGAGACGTCCTCGGCTCCCTGGGATTCGGCCGGCGCGCGGTACGCGTTCCCGCGGGTGGCCGCTGCCTTGCGGCGCTGCGCTCTGCGCGCCCGTACGGCTTTGCTCCTGAACTTCGCCATGTCCGCCCCCCCCCCGAAGCGGATGATGGCAGGCGACGCGCCGGTGGGCATTGCTGGATTCCGGCAGAGTTCCGACCGGGTAGGCCGTCGGGGAGGGGGGTCGTCTGTGCAGCGGAAGGGGAATCCCTGGGTGGACAGGCATGAGAGCGCTCGCGTGCGGGGGTTTTTGGGGCGGGTTGGGGTGTCTGGGCTGGTTGATGTGCATACGCACTTCATGCCCGAGCGGGTGCTGGCGAAGGTGTGGGCCTATTTCGATGCTGTCGGGCCGCTCACCGGGATGGAGTGGCCCATCAGTTATCGGCACGAGGAGGACGAACGCGTTGCGCTGCTGCGGGAGTTCGGGGTGCGGGCGTTCACCTCGATGCTTTATCCGCACAAGCCGGGCATGGCGCGGTGGCTGAATGGGTGGGCCGCCGAGTTCGCGGCTCGCACGCCCGACTGTCTGTCGACCGCGACGTTCTTTCCCGAGGACGGCGTCGAGGCGTACGTACGGGAGGCCGTCGAAGGCGGGGCGCGGGTGTTCAAAGCGCATCTGCAGGTGGGGGCGTACGACCCGAACGACGAGCGGCTCGACCGGGTCTGGGGGCTGCTCGCCGAGGCCCGGGTGCCGGTGGTCGTGCACTGCGGCTCCGGGCCCGTGCCCGGCAAGCACACCGGGCCCGGACCGGTCGGCCGGCTGCTTGCGCGCCACCCGCGGCTGCCGCTGGTCGTGGCGCATCTCGGGATGCCGGAGTACACCGACTTCCTGGATCTGGCCGAGCGGTACGAGGAGGTCAGGCTGGACACGACCATGGCGTTCACCGACTTCAGCGAGCGCTTCGCGCCCTTTCCCCGGGTGGCGCGGGGGCGGCTCGCCGACCTGGGGGACCGGATCCTGCTGGGAAGCGACTTCCCGAACATTCCGTACCCGTACCTCCACCAACTTGAGGCCCTGGAACGGCTGGAGCTGGGCAACGACTGGCTGCGCGCGGTCTGTTACGAGAACGGAGCCCGGCTCTTCGCGCTGGAGGTTGGGTGAGGGGCCCGCTGGGTGACGCGGGTTGCCGGGTGAGGGCGGGCTGAGGGGCCAGGACCCAGGACGCGGTTCGGGCCCGGCCCGCGGTGGTGGTTCTGGTCTGGGCCCCGAGCCCGGCCCCGGGTGCCTTCGGAACGTTTCTCAGGGAATTCACAGGGTCCGGCAAGAGCGCTCTCAGAGGCCCTCCGCAGGGTTGAGCAGCATGACCATCACCTCGCCCCGTGGGCGCACCGAAATGCTCAGGCCGGACGGCGCTCCCGTCCGCGTTCTGGTTGTCGACGACGAGACCTCGCTCACCGAGCTGCTGTCCATGGCGCTGCGTTACGAAGGGTGGGAGGTGCGCAGCGCGGGTGACGGATCCGGCGCGGTGCGGTCCGCCCGGGAGTTCCGGCCCGACGCGGTGGTGCTCGATGTGATGCTGCCCGATATGGACGGGCTGGCCGTGCTGGGGCGGCTACGGCGCGAACTGCCGCAGGTGCCTGTGCTCTTCCTCACCGCGAAGGACGCCGTGGAGGACCGGATCGCCGGGCTGACCGCGGGCGGCGACGACTATGTCACCAAGCCGTTCAGCCTGGAGGAGGTCGTGGCCCGGCTGCGCGGACTGATACGGCGGTCCGGCGCGGCGGCCGTCCGCAGTGAGTCGCTGCTGGTCGTCGGCGATCTGACCCTGGACGAGGACAGCCACGACGTCAGCCGTGGCGGGGAGTCCATCCATCTCACCGCGACCGAGTTCGAGCTGCTGCGCTATCTGATGCGCAATCCGCGCCGGGTGCTGAGCAAGGCGCAGATCCTGGACCGGGTCTGGTCGTACGACTTCGGTGGCCAGGCCAATGTCGTCGAGCTGTACATCTCCTATCTGCGCCGGAAGATCGACGCCGGACGCCCGCCGATGATCCACACCCGGCGGGGGGCGGGTTATCTGATCAAGCCCGGCGAGCCGGGTGACGCACCACGATGACGACGAGGAAAGGGGCAAGAGAGAAGGGGACGGGGAAGCAGGGGCTGCGGAGAGGGAGCAGAAGGGGGGCGCCCCGGCGACGGTGGTCCCTGCGCACCCGGCTCGTGGTCTCGGCGGTTGCACTGATCGCGGTGGTGGCGGCGGTCATCGGGGCGGTGACGACCATCGCGTTCCGCTCGTACCTGTACGACCAACTGGACGGGCAGGTACGAGCGATCGCCACCCGGGCCGCCGGGCCCCCGAAAGCGGCGCCGCTCGACGAGCGGCCGGCCAGTGAGGACCCGGCCGGCGAGGACCCGGTCGACAAGGGGGCGCTGAACGAAAAGCCGGGTGCCCCGGACGTGCCGGACCTGCCCGGCGTCGAACCCCCCGGCGGCAAGGACCCGCTGCGGATCGTGACCGGCGGCGGCGCGCCGATCGGGACCGTCGGCGCGGAGGTGACCGGCAGCGGTGCCATCGGCCGGGCCGTCGTCAGCATTCAGCAGGACTCCGAGGAATCCTGGCGTCCGATCGCCGATCAGCCGCTCACCCGCGCCGAGACCGCTGTCCTCGCCACCGTCCCGCGCGACGGTGGCCCGCACACCGTCACCCTGTCCGGCCGTGGCGACTACCGGATCGAGTACATCACCGGCAGCAACGGCCGCTTCCTGGTCGGCGTCCCGCTCACCGAGGTGCAGAACACCCTTAACACCCTGGTGCTGGTGGAGATCTGTGTCACCGTGGCGGGACTGTTCGCCGCGGGGATCGCGGGCGGCGCCCTGGCCGGGGTCGCGCTGCGGCCGCTGCGGCGGGTCGCCACGACCGCCACCCGCGTCTCCGAACTGCCGCTGCACAGCGGGGAGGTGGCGCCGCTCGAACGCGTTCCGGACGCCGAGGCCGACCCTCGTACCGAGGTCGGACAGGTCGGCGCCGCGCTCAACCGGATGCTGGGGCATGTCGGTTCGGCGCTCGCCGCCCGGCAGGAGAGCGAGATGCGCGTACGGCAGTTCGTCGCCGACGCGGGCCATGAGCTGCGGACACCGCTGGCCTCGATCCGCGGGTACGCCGAACTCACCCGGCGCGGTCGCGAGGAGACCGGCCCCGACACCCGGCACGCTCTCGGCCGGATCGAGTCCGAGGCGGAACGGATGACCGGCCTGGTGGAGGACCTCCTTCTGCTGGCACGGCTCGACGCCGGACGCCCGCTCTCGTATGAGAGCACCGATCTCGCCGGACTTGTGGTGGACGCGGTGAGCGATGCCCGGGCCGCGGGCCAGGACCATCACTGGCACCTTGAACTGCCGGAACCGGACGGGCTTCCCGCCACCGTGCACGGCGACGGCGCCCGGCTTCAGCAGGTGCTCGTCAATCTGCTCGCCAACGCCCGTACGCACACACCTCCCGGTACGACGGTCACCGCACGCGTCCGCAGATGCGACCAGGCACCCGGAGGGGACCGCGTGCCCGCAGGCGTCCCCACGGGCGTTCGCGCGCCCAAGAACGACGCTCAGTTCCCGGCCCCCCTACCCCCCACCCCCTTCCCCCGCTCCTCCGTCGTTCTCGAAGTCCAGGACGACGGGCCTGGAATTCCGCCCGCGCTCCTTCCGCATGTCTTCGAACGCTTTGCCCGCGGCGATGCCTCGCGCTCCCGCGCGGCTGGCTCCACGGGGCTCGGCCTCGCGATCGTCCAGGCGGTGGTCACCGCGCACGGCGGCACCGTGGGCGTACGGAGCGTCCCCGGCCGGACCGTCTTCGCCGTACACCTTCCGGCCCTCTCCACCTCGTGCCCGACCCAGTGCCCGATCCCGTGCCTGACCTCATGTTCCGCCTCGTGCTCCACTCCGTGCCGACCTTCCGCGCAGGGCGGGCCCCGGCGATCCCGTACTGACTCACAGGCAGGTCACAGCCTCACCACACTGGCGTGACAGCCCGCCCGTCGAGTGTCGACGGCATGCGAACCGACCCCCCATGGAGCACGCTCCCCGCCCGGGAACATGTCCCGGTCGAGGTGACCGATGCTCCGGTGCTCGATGTGACGATTCCGGTCTACAACGAGGAGCAGGACCTCGAACCCTGTGTGAGACGCCTGCACGCCCATCTCGTCCGCACTTTCCCCTACAGCTTCCGCATCACCGTGGCCGACAACGCCAGCACCGACCGCACCCCGGAAGTGGCGGGGCGGCTCGACGAGACGATCCCCGAGGTACGGGCATACCGCCTGGAGCAGAAGGGCCGCGGCCGGGCGCTCCGTACCGTCTGGTCGCACTCCGACGCGCCCGTCCTGGCCTATATGGACGTGGACCTGTCGACCGACCTCAACGCGCTGCTCCCGCTGGTCGCGCCGCTGATCTCCGGGCACTCCGATCTGGCGATCGGGTCGCGGCTGGCCCGCTCCTCCCGCGTCGTGCGCGGTCCCAAGCGCGAGTTTGTCTCGCGGGCGTACAACCTCATCCTCAAGTCCTCTCTCTCCGCGCGTTTCAGCGACGCGCAGTGTGGTTTCAAGGCCATACGGCGTGAGGTCGCCGAACGGCTGCTGCCGATGGTCGAGGACACCGGATGGTTCTTCGACACGGAGATGCTGGTGCTCGCCGAACGCGCAGGACTGCGGATCCACGAGGTGCCCGTGGATTGGGTGGACGACCCCGACAGCCGTGTGCACATCGTCAGCACGGCGATCGAGGATCTCAAAGGGGTCTGGCGTGTGGGGCGGGCATTGGCGGTGGGGGCGCTGCCTTTGGACCGGCTGGCTCGGCCCTTCGGGGATGACCCGAGGGATCGCCGGATCAGGGGAGTTCCTGGCGGTCTCGCCAGGCAACTTGTCGGCTTCTGTTTCGTGGGCGCCCTGTCCACGCTCTTCTATCTTCTGCTCTACTCGCTCTTCCGCACCATGGCCTGTCCACAACTCGCCAATGGGGCTGCGCTGCTGGTCTCCGCGATCGCCAACACGGCGGCCAACCGGAGGCTCACCTTCGGGGTACGGGGCCGGGAGCGCGCCCTGCGCCATCAGGCCCAGGGCCTGGTCGTCTTCGTGATCGGACTCACGCTGACCAGCGGCTCGCTGGCGGCTCTGGACGCGGCCTCCGGTACCCCCGCGCACTCCACGGAGCTGGCCGTGCTGGTCGCCGCGAACCTTGCCGCGACGGTGCTCCGCTTCCTCCTGCTGCGTGCCTGGGTCTTCCCGGACCGCCGCACGGACCAGCCCTGCGGCACGGACCAGACCTGTGCCCCGGACCGGCCTTTCGGCCCGGACCACGCCGACTCCGCAGACCGGCCCTCCGGCACGGACCAGCCCGCCTCCCCGAACCCGCCGACCGCCCCGCACCGGCCGACCGCCCCGCACCAGCCCTCCCCTACCGACGACCAGGAAGCGGACGCCCGATGACCGTGATCCTTCAGCCCGACGGGCTTCCGACGGCCGGCGTGGACGGGCGTCATCATCGCCGCACCGGGCGTGCCGCCCGGTTCTGGCGGGGCAGGCTCGAAGACGCCCCGTGGGTGCGCCCCGCCCTGTTCGCCCTCCTCCTGGTGACCGTACTGCTCCAGCTCTGGAACCTGAGCGCCTCCGGTTACGCCAACTCCTTCTACTCCGCCGCCGTCCAGGCCGGCAGCGAGAGCTGGAAGGCCTTCTTCTTCGGCTCCTCCGACGCCGCGAACTCCATCACCGTCGACAAGCCCCCGGCCGCGCTCTGGCCGATGGCCCTGTCCGTACGGCTCTTCGGGCTGGGGTCCTGGCAGATCCTGGTCCCCGAGGTGCTGATGGGCGCCGGGACGGTGGCGGTGCTGTACGCGGCGGTACGCCGCCGTTTCGGCGCCACCGCCGGGCTGACCGCGGGCGTGGTGCTGGCTCTGACGCCCGTCGCCGCGCTGATGTTCCGCTTCAACAACCCGGACGCCCTGCTCGCCCTCCTGATGACCGTCACCGTGTACTGCGTGCTGCGGGCGCTGGAGGCCGGGCGTACGAAGTGGCTGGTGTGGGCCGGGATCGCGGTCGGCTTCGCCTTCCTGACGAAGACCCTCCAGGCTTTTCTGATCCTGCCGTCGCTCGCCCTGGTGTACGGGGTGTGCGCGCCCGTGTCCGTACGGCGCAGACTCGGCCAGCTCGCGCTCGCCGGGCTCGCCGTGGTGGTCTCCGGGGGCTGGTGGGTCGCGATCGTGGAGCTGTGGCCGGCGGCCTCACGGCCGTACATCGGCGGGTCGCAGACCAACTCCTTCCTTGAGCTGACCTTCGGCTACAACGGCCTCGGCCGGCTCAACGGCGACGAGGCCGGAAGCGTCGGCGGCGGTCCAGGCGGCGGTTCAGGTGGGGGTCCGGGCGGCGGTCTTGGCGGTGTTCCTGGTGGCATGGGCGGGGGCCGGTGGGGCGAGTCCGGGATCGGCCGGATGTTCAACGAGAGTGTCGGCGGCCAGATCTCCTGGCTGCTGCCAGCCGCGCTGTTCCTGCTGGCCGTGGGTCTGGTGGTGACCCGGCGGAGCACGCGTACGGACACGGCGCGCTCGGCGTTCCTGGTGTGGGGCGGGTCGCTGCTGATGACCGTCGGGGTCTTCAGCTTCATGGCGGGGATCTTCCACGAGTACTACACGGTCGCGCTGGCTCCGTACATCGCGGCCCTGGTGGGGATGGGGGCCACGGTCCTGTGGGAGGAACGTTCCCGGCTCCCGGCCTCCGCGGCGCTCGGGCTGACGACGGCGGGGACGGCGCTCTGGTCGTACGTGCTGCTCGGCCGGACCCCGGACTATCTGCCGTGGCTGCGCTGGGCCGTGCTGATCGGCGGTCTGGCGGCGGCGGTGGGGCTGGTCTGTACGGTACGGCTCGGGCGGCGCGTCGCGCTGGCGGCGGCCGGGGCCGGGGCGGCGGCCGCACTGGCAGGGCCGCTGGCGTACACCCTGTCCACGGTGAACACGCCGCACGTGGGCTCGATCGTCACGGCGGGGCCCGCGTCGGCGCGCGGCGGATTCGGTGGCGGAGGGCCCGGCGGTGGCGGCGGAACGCGCCCACCGGGCCAGGGCGGAGGCACAGGCCAGGCACCCGGTCAGGGGCAGGCACCGGGCCAGGGGCAGGTACCGGGCCAGGGGCAGGTACCCGGTCAGGGCCAGCCCCCGGCCGTCGGTGGCGGACAGGCCTGGCCCACCCAGCAGAACGGTCAGCCCCCGACCGGCCAGGGGAACGGCCGCTGGAACGCCATGCCCGAAGGGTTCCCGGGTGCCGGCGGCGGTCGCGGTGGCATGGGTGGTCTCCTCAACGGCCCGAGCGTCAGCTCCGAGGTCGGGTCGGCCCTGACGCGGAACGCCTCCGACTACACCTGGATCGCCGCCGCCATCGGTTCCCAGAACGCCGCCGGCTATCAACTCGCCACCGAGAAGCCGGTCATGGCGATCGGCGGCTTCAACGGCAGCGACCCGTCCCCGACCCTCGCCCAGTTCAAGCAGTACGTCACCGACGGAAGGATCCACTACTTCCTCTCGGGCGGCGGACCGGGCGGCGAAGGCGCAGGCGGCGGTGGAGGCTTCGGCGGCGGGGGCCCCGGCGGCGGCAACTCCGCCATCACCACCTGGGTCGAGGCCACCTTCAAGAAGGTCACCGTGGATGGTACGACGCTCTACGACCTGACCCAGAGGGCCTCCTGACGCGTCGGGGCGCGCCTGACCCATCGGGCCTCGACTCACCAGGTCAAGAGGGTTCTTGTGCGGTGTACGGCGACCTGCGACCAGTCCCGTACACCGCACCAGGACGTCCGCTCCTCCGCGACCGGCGCTTCGTGCCGCATGAGCGGGTCACTCGTTCTGCTGACGCGGCGCCATCCGTCAGTTCGTGCCGGGGTACGTCCTGTTGGACGCGCGTTCTGCGTACGGGCAGGCGGAACGGGCGCGGATTTCCGAGGCGTTCGCCTCCGGTCGGGGAACGAGTCGGCTCGCCGGCGGGGTGGCCGTACCGGCGGGCGGACTGCCGGCCGCGTTGCTGCTGCGCGGGGCCGAGCGGGCAGACTCTCACCCGGGGGCGGCATAGCATCGGTTGAGGCCGGACCTCCGGACCCCGACCGCGGACCCCGACTCCGGACCCCGGCTTCCGGTTCCCGGCGGCGGGCCGCCCGTCGCCCGGCCACCGGAGCCGGTGACGGCCGGCGCCGGGCAGGCGACGCGGGTGGGTAAAACGCGGGCAGGCAACAGGAGTCCGGTCACCGTCCGGCCGGAGGGAACCGAGGAGGCTCACCCATGGCGCCGGAAGCCGATCGGGCCAAGCGGCCGACCCGTACCAGCGTGTGGCTGGAGGGCAAGCCGGCCGGCCGGGGCCGCAAAGGGGACCGCACGGACCGGTCCGCCGACCGGTCCGCCGACCGGTCCGCCGAGCGTTCAGCCGACCGGTCCGTCGAGCGGTCCGCGCACCGGTCCGCCGGGGGGAAGGCCGAAGGGACAACCGAGGGGACAGCCGAGCGGGCAGCCGACGAGGACTTCCGTCGGCCCGTCGGCCAGTCCGCCCGGTCCGTCCGGTCCGCCGGGTCCTCCGATCAGCACGGCGGGCTTGACCGCGACCGCATCACCACCGTCTCCGTACGGCTGCTCGACGCGGAGGGCGCGGCCAAGTTCTCCATGCGCCGTCTGGCCGCCGAGCTGGGTGTGACCGCCATGTCCCTGTACTGGTACGTGGACACCAAGGACGATCTGCTCGAACTCGCCCTGGACCGCGTCTTCGGCGAGGTCCGCGTACCGGATCTCACGGACGAGGCCGCCGACTGGCGCGACCAGCTCCGCGAACTGACCGCCAGCTACCGGACCGTACTCGTCCACCACCCCTGGGTCTCACCGCTCATCGGCAAGTACCTGAACATCGGCCCGCATTCGATGGCCTTCTCCGCCGCCGTCCGGGCGGTCGTCCGTCGTACGGGGCTGGCGACGCACGGGCAGATGGGCGCGATCTCCGCGGTCTTCCAGTTCGTGTACGGATTCGGCACGATCGAGGGCCATTTCGTACAGCGCTGCGCCGACGCGGGTGTGAGCCAGGACGAGTACTACCAGCAGGCGATCGGGGCTGTCGGCGAACAGCCGCGGTTCAAGGCGTCGTTCGGGAACGCGGACGAGATCATGGCGGCGCGCGGCGGCGAGACGGTGGTGGAGATGCGCCAGCGGGACTTCACGTTCGCGGTCGAACTGCTCATCGCGGGCATCGAGGCGATGCGCGCCCGCGGCTGAGCGGTACGTCGACGAAGGCCGGCCGCCCCAGGCCCGCTGCCGCGCAGGCCCGCCGTCGGGCTACTGCGGTGCCAGTCGCGCCGGGAAGCCGCCCGTCGCGAGCGGACCCCAGCGTTCCGGCGTGACGCGGATGATGGACTTCCCCTGCTTCACCATCGCCTCGCGGTACTCGGCCCAGTCGGGGTGCTCGCCCGCGATGTTCCGGTAGTACTCCACCAGCGGCTCGACCGACTCGGGCGAGTCGAGCACCTCGGCGGTGCCGTCGATCTGCACCCAGGGCCCGTCCCACTCGTCCGACAGGATGATCAGGCTCACCCGCTCGTCCCGCTTGGCGTTGCGCGTCTTGGCGCGCTCGGGGTACGTGGAGACGACGATACGGCCGGAGTCGTCGACCCCGCAGGTGAGCGGGGAGCCCTGGGGACGGCCGTCGGAGCGGGTGGTGAGCAGGATCGCGCGGTGCCGGGGGCGGACGAATTCCAGCAGCTCGTCGCGGTTCACGGGGGTGTTCGTTGCGATGTTGGGTGCCATGGTCCGCAGCCTACGACGTACCGCCGCCCGCCCCGGAGCGCACACCCCGGCCCGGAGCGCGCACACCCCCGGCCCGGCCCACAGCCCAGTCCCCGCCCCCGGCCCACACCCCGCGCCCCTGCCGCTCACACGGCCGGCAGGCTCTCCCCCCGTACCGCCTGGATGTCCAGCTCCACCCGTAGCGTCGTCCCGATCGCCGCGACGCCCGCCCGTACCACCTGGTTGTAGTTCATGGCGAAGTCCTCGCGGCTCAGTTCGGTGGTCGCGTGGAAGGCCGCCCGCTCGCCGCCCCACGGGTCGGGGCCCGTGCCCAGATAGCTGAGGTGCAGATCCACCTCGCGGACGACACCGTGCAGCGAGAGCCGCCCGTGCACCGTCCAGCGGTCGGGGCCGGCCGGGGTCAGTCCCGTACTGCTGTAGGTGATCTCGGGGAAGCGCTCGACGTCCAGGAAGTCGGGCGACTTGAGGTGCTTGTCGCGCAACGCGTTCCCGGTGTCGATGCTCGCCGCGGCGATGACCGCCTCCACCCGCGACTCCTCGTACCCGCCCGCCGCGTCGCCGGCGATCTCGATCCGGCCGCCGAACTCCTTGAACCGCCCGTGCACGCTGGAGATCCCGAGGTGCTGTGCCACCGCGCCGACCGACGAGTGCGCCGGGTCCAGGCTCCAGGCACCCGGCGGCGGCAGCTCGGCGCCGCCCTGCCGGGCCAGTACGACCGTACCGACCTCGGCACGCCCGCTCCGTGTCACCAGCGCGGTGGAGGCGACGGGCGCGTAACCGACGGCCGTCACGATGACGGTGTACGGACCCGGCGCCAGCGCCACGTCGGACCGGACGCTGCCGTCCTCCTCGGCGCCGGTACGCAGCACCTGGGCGCCGGTCATATCGGTCATGGTCACGACCGCGTGCTGGACGGCCCAGCCGTCCCGCGTCCGTACCTGTCCGCGAAGCCCCATCGCGCTTACCTCTCTGCTGTTGCCGCTGTCTGTGCTGACTCTGCTGAGCGGGCTTCCGCCCGGTCTGTTCCGCCCGGTGTTTCTGCTCGCTGGCACTGTCAACGAGCCGTGCTCGTACTGTCAACGGCCAACCGGGCCCCGGTGGTTGCGGGCATACGGACCGTCCCCGCCCGCCGCCCCCCACCGGGGCCCTCCGCACTGGGCCGGCCCGGCGCCTCCGCTGGGCCCTGTCCGCCCGGACAGGGCCCGGAACGCCGCGCCGCCCAGGGGTCCCGCGCGCCGCCCGCCGTATCCCGTACGACGGACGGCGCCCGTGCGCCCGGCCTGCTCGCCCAGCCCGCGAACTCTGCCCGCGAACTCTGCCCGCGCGCCCGGCCTACTCGCCGGGGTGGGCGAGTTCGATGTCGTAGCCGTCGAACCCGCGCCCGGTCACGGTCAGCGCGCCGGCCACCGGCGGGTAGCCGGTCGCGATGACCGTGTACTCGCCCGCGTCCAGGTCGGCGAAGGCGTACGCCCCGTCGTCCCCGGTCGTCGCGGTGGCGACGACATTCCCCGCCGCGTCGACCAGCGTCACCCGGGCGTCGGGCGCGGGCCGCCGGTCGGCACCGGCCCTGACCGTGCCCTGGACGGTGGCGCCGGACTGGAGGAGCGCCTCGATACGGGTCACACCCTGGCCGCCGATCTCCACGGGCAGGGCCAGCGGCCGGAAGCCGGTGGCGTTCACCGCGAGGGTCACCGAGCCGGGCACCAGCTCGCCGAACACGAACTCGCCCTGCTCCGTGGACTTTCCGGTGGCCAGCACATCGCCGCGCACATCGGTGACGATCACCATCGCGCCCTCGACCGGCAGCCCGCCGTCCGCGGCCCGTACGGACCCGGCGAGGCCGCTCGTACCGGAGAGCAGGATGTCGTACGCCAGCGGCTCGTCGCGGACGACGACCGTGGACGCCTGCGGCTGGAAGCCGTCGGCGGAGGCGATCAGGACGTACGAGCCGGGGCCCGGGGCGTCCAGGGCATAGCCGCCGTCGGGCTGGGCGACCGAGCGGGCGAGCTGGCGTCCGCCCAGGGAGATCAGGGTGACGGCCGCGCCGGGCACCGCGGCGGCCTCGGCACCGCGCACCACGCCCCGTACGGCGGTCCCGTACACCGACGCGGACACGGCCTCCGCGGGCGCGCCGGCCTGCGCGGGTATCACGGCGGTCGCGGCGGCTGCGGGCGCACCCACGGCCACCGGAGCCTCAGCAGCCACCGGAGCCTCGACCGCCACGGGAGCACCGGCAGTCACCGCAGCCTCGACCGCCCCCGGCGTCCCCGGCGCCTCAGCCGCCGCGGAAGCCGCGGCCGCCTCGCCGCCCGACCGTGTCTTCAGCGCGACCTCCTTGATGAACAGCGTCAGCAGCAGGGCGACCAGCGCCGCTGGTGCCGAGTACAGGAAGACATCGCCGACACCGTGTCCGTACGCCGCCTCCATGACGCTCCGCAGCGGGCCGGGCAGCGTGTCCAGATTCGGGATGGAGCCGCCGCCCGTACCGCCGTGGCCGAGCGCCGCGCCCTGCGGGCCGAGGTCGGCCAGACCGTCCTTGACGTAGTGGGTGACCCGGTTGCCGAGCACCGCGCCCAGCGCCGAGACACCGACCGCGCCGCCCAGTGAGCGGAAGAAGGTGACGACGGAACTGGCGGCGCCGAGGTCCTGCGGGTCGACCTGGTTCTGCGTGCAGAGGACCAGGTTCTGCATCATCATGCCGACGCCGAGGCCCATCAGCGCCATGTAGACGGCCATGTGCCAGTACGGGGTGTCGACCCGGATCGTGCCCAGCAGGCCGAGCCCCGCGGTCACCAGCACGCCACCGCTGACCAGCCAGGCCTTCCAGCGGCCCGTCTTGGTGATGATCTGGCCCGAGACGGTGGACGAGATGAACAGACCGCCGATCATCGGGATGGTCATCACCCCGGACATCGTCGGTGACTTGTCGCGCGCGAGCTGGAAGTACTGGCTGAAGAAGACCGTGCCCGCGAACATCGCGATACCGACGAAGAGCGAGGCCAGCGAGGCCAGCGTGATCGTACGGTTGCGGAAGAGGCGCAGCGGGACGATCGGCTCGCTCGCCTTCGTCTCGATGAGGACGAAGAGCAGGCCGAGCGCGACCGAGCCGCCGACCATGGCGTAGGTCTGCCAGGAGATCCAGTCGTACTTGTTGCCTGCGAAGGTGACCCAGACCAGCAGCAGCGAGACGGCCGCGCTGATGAAGAAGGCACCGGCCCAGTCGACCTTGACCTGGCGCTTGACGACCGGGAGCTTCAGGGTCTTCTGGAGCACGATCAGCGCGATGACGGCGAAGGGCACGCCGACGTAGAAGCACCAGCGCCAGCCCATCCACGGGGTGTCGGTGATGACACCGCCGAGGAGCGGGCCGCCGACGGTGGCGACGGCGAAGGTGGCGCCGAGGTAGCCGCTGTAGCGGCCCCGCTCGCGAGGCGCGATCATCGCGGCCATCACGATCTGGGCGAGGGCGGAGAGTCCGCCGACCCCGACGCCCTGGACCACCCGGCAGGCGATCAGGGTCGCGGTGTTCTGCGAGAGACCGGCCACGACCGAGCCCGCGACATAGATGACCAGGGCTATCTGGACCAGGAGCTTCTTGCTGAAGAGGTCGGAGAGCTTGCCCCAGAGCGGGGTGGTCGCCGTCATCGCCAGCAGCGACGCGGTCACCACCCAGGTGTAGGCGCTCTGTCCGCCGCCGAGGTCGGAGATGATCTCGGGGAGGGCGTTGGAGACGATCGTCGACGAGAGGATCGCGACGAACATGCCCAGAAGCAGCCCGGAGAGGGCTTCCATGATCTGACGGTGTGTCATCGGGGCGCCGGGTGCGACGGGCGCGGCGGCGGGGCCGCCTCCATGCTTGGCGTGGCCGCCCCGCACACCCGCTGGTGTGGTCGTAGCCATTGGATTCCTTGCCTTACGTCGTTACGTCTCTTGCCGTACGGCCGTGTCGTGCCGTACGGGCGCTTCCTGCCGCATGCCCGCGTGCTGCCGGGCCGGGGGTGGGGGTGTCAGGGCGTACGAGCCTTCGAGACGCCGGTCCCTGCGGTCGTCGAAGCAGCGGCGCAGCCGGTCCAGCAGCGCGCTGAGCTGCCCGACCTCCTCGTCGGTCCAGTCGTCGAGCGTGCGGGCGAACATCTCGGTCGTCCGCCGGGCCAGCTCGTCGAGCAGGTCCTGTCCCGCGGGGGTCAGCCGCAGGATGCGCGAGCGCTTGTCGTCGGGGTCCGGGGACCGTTCGATCCAGCCGCGCTCCGCGGCGTGGGCGACATGTCTGCTGGTCACCGACATGTCGACGGAGAGCAGCTCCGAGAGGCGGCTCATCCGCATCTCGCCATGCCGGTCGAGCATGGTCAGTACGGTGGCGGAGCCGCCCGGGCAGTCGGCCGGCAGGATGCGTTCCAGGCCACGCTTGACGGCGCCGACGGCGCTGAGCTGCCGGGCCAGTTCCGCGTACTGACTCTGAGCGGCCATGGGACCCTCCCGATACCTTGTTGCTTGGGGCAACCATGAAACCATAGAAGTCATTGGTTGCTACAGGCAAGCGAAATCGGGTGGAGTGGGGGTAAAGGAACCGGAAAGGCTTCGCATGGTCCGGGTCAACGTCCTGCGTGGCGGCAGGTCGGGCGGGTGGCGGCGGACCTGGGGACGGGCCCGGGGTTGGGCGGGGACCCGGCGTTCGCTAGGGTCCTGGCGTATGGCACACAACCCCCATGCCCCACAGGGCCCCGAGGGCACTCCCGACCCCGCGGGCAGCACTCAGATGTTCCGTGCGTTCGTCGACGACGGCGAGCCGCAGCGCAGGCAGGCGCCGCAGCAGCAGGGCGGGCCGAAGACCGGAGTGATCGTCGGCGTTGTCGCGGTGGTCGTGGTCCTGGCCGTCGTGGCCTGGCTGGCCTTCGGCTGACCGTACCGGCCGGCCGTACGCGCTGACGCCGGACCCCGGCCGTACGTGCTCACGCCGGTCGTACCGGCTGTTCTCGACCCTACGTACTTACGTACGGTACGGCCGCGGCCGTACCGTCCACCGGACCGGAACCCCGCCCGCGAGCTTCACCCGGAGCCTTCTCCGGAGCGTCGTCCGGCATGCCGGACGAAGGGCGGGGTCCCCGAATCTCAATCCGAGATGAGCCCTTCGCGCAACTGCGCGAGTGTGCGGGTCAGCAGACGCGAGACATGCATCTGCGAGATGCCGACCTCTTCGCCGATCTGCGACTGCGTCATGTTCGCGAAGAACCGGAGCATGATGATCTGCCGCTCGCGGGGCGGGAGTTTGGCGAGCAGCGGCTTGAGCGACTCGCGGTACTCCACGCCTTCCAGCGCCATGTCCTCGTACCCGAGCCGGTCCGCGAGCGAGCCCTCGCCGCCGTCGTCCTCGGGCGAGGGCGAGTCCAGCGAGGACGCCGTGTACGCGTTGCCGACGGCGAGGCCGTCGACGACATCCTCCTCCGACACCCCCAGCACGGCGGCGAGTTCGGGCACGGTCGGCGAGCGGTCCAGCTTCTGCGCCAGCTCGTCACTGGCCTTGGTCAGCGCGAGCCGCAGCTCCTGGAGCCGGCGCGGCACCCGCACCGACCAGGAGGTGTCCCTGAAGAAGCGTTTGATCTCACCGACGACCGTCGGCATCGCGAACGTCGGGAATTCCACGCCCCGTTCGCAGTCGAACCGGTCGATCGCCTTGATCAGGCCGATCGTGCCGACCTGGACGATGTCCTCCATCGGCTCGTTGCGGCTGCGGAACCGCGCCGCCGCGTACCGCACCAGCGGCAGGTTCAGCTCGATGAGGGTGTCGCGTACATAGGTGCGCTCCGGGCTGTCCTGGTCGAGTACGGCGAGCCGCAGGAACAGGGAGCGGGACAGAGTGCGGGTGTCGATGGCTTCCGGCTGGGACACACGCGGCTGTGCCACCTGATCGAGAGCATCGGGCACGGGAGCGCTCTTCGTGAGCGTGAGCACCTTCGAGCTGCCCTGTTCTACGGACATGCCACCCCCTTGAGGTCGCGGACGGTCGCGTCGGCCGCTCCCGTCGGAGGAACGCAGCCTCCACCTGAATACCGGCGGTGCGACTGCGGCAAACGCGGTTCCAGCAGAATGTCACATGTCGGCAACACGCTGTAGTGACTTGTCGACAAGTATGGGGCGGATCCGCCCGGGAAAGAGGGGGTTTGCAGCTTTTGGTGCGAGGAGAAGAAGCTGAGCGGGTCTACCCGCGCGGGTTATGCCTCGATCCGATTTGCGGACCGCAGCCGGGCAAAGCTCCTGGCCAGCAGCCGAGACACATGCATCTGGGAGACGCCCAGCTCCTGGCTGATCTGGGACTGCGTCAGATTGTTGTAGTAGCGCAGCATCAGGATTCGCTGTTCGCGCTCGGGAAGCTGGACGAGGAGATGGCGGACCAGGTCGCGGTGTTCGACCCCGGCGAGCGCGGGGTCCTCGTACCCGAGCCGGTCCAGCAGTCCCGGCAGTCCGTCGCCCTCCTGGGCGGCCTCCAGCGAGGTCGCGTGGTACGAACGCCCGGCCTCGATACAGGCCAGCACCTCGTCCTCGGAGATCTTCAGCCGCTCGGCGATCTCGGCGGTGGTCGGGGAGCGGCCATGAGCCGTCGTCAGGTCCTCGGTCGCGCCGGTCACCTGGACCCACAGCTCATGGAGCCGGCGCGGCACGTGCACGGTCCGTACGTTGTCGCGGAAGTACCGTTTGATCTCGCCGACGACGGTCGGCATCGCGAAGGTCGGGAACTGCACCCCGCGGTCCGGGTCGAACCGGTCGATCGCGTTGATCAGCCCGATCGTGCCGACCTGGACGACATCCTCCATCGGCTCGTTGCGGCTGCGGAAGCGGGCGGCGGCATAGCGGACGAGGGGCAGATTGGCCTCGATGAGCGCCCCGCGCACCCGGGTGTGTTCCTCGCTGCCCGGCTCCAGTTCCTTGAGCTGGGCGAAGAGCACCTGTGTCAGGGCCCTGGTGTCGGCTCCCCGGCTCTGCGCCGCGGGGCGTGGCTCGGTCTCGGTCTGGGGCGGCACTTGAGGCGCAGTACTGGCCGTCACGGTCACGCCACCCCTTTGCGGTCGACTGCGTCAACTCATCCGGCAAAAGCGGTCATAGCATCACAAGACATGTCCACTGTGTGCAAGCACCGGATAAAACCGTGTTGACGGTAAGTTGGGGCAATAAACCCAAAAACCCCACACCTCAAGGGTGCGGGGTACGGGGCCGTCAGGGGCGGCCGACTCGGGGCCGGCTCAGAACTCGTAGTCGGCGATCACCCAGGTGGCGAATTCCCGCCACTGACTGGCAGCCGCCTGATGGGCCGGGTGGTCCACGTAGCGCCGGAGCGCATCCCGGTCGGAGACCGCCGAGTTGATGGCGAAGTCATGGGCGATCGGCCGGTCGCTGATGTTCCAGCCGCACTCCCAGAACTCCAGCTCGGGGATCTGCGTACCGAGCTGCTCGAAGGCCTGCGCACCGGCGATCACCCGCGGCTCGTCGCGCGAGACACCCTCGTTGAGCTTGAAGAGGACCAGGTGGCGGATCAAGATCACTCCTTGGGGGACGGCTAATTGATGAGTTCGGTCATGAACTGGCCAACACCCTGGGCAGCGCTCGAAATGCCTTCGAACCCCACCTGGACGAGATCGGCGGCCCGGGCCGGGGATGTGATGATCGTGTACAGCACGAATACGGCCAGCGCGTAGAGCACGATCCTTCTCGCTTGCCCCATGGGCCGCTTCCTCCCCTGCAGTGCCCAGTGCGATCGCGCGAGAGTCTAACCGTATGAACGCCCGCCCCCACCGGCCGGACCCGTACCTACACGGAAAGGGCCCCGGCGCACTCGCACCGGGGCCCTTTCGGAAGAGCGGTAGCGGAGGGATTTGAACCCTCGGTGAGTTTCCCCACACTCGCTTTCGAGGCGAGCTCCTTCGGCCGCTCGGACACGCTACCGAGAGAGAGCTTAGCCCACAGAGGGCCAAGGTTCGAAATCGGTATCGCGGTACGGGGATCGGAGCCGCCGGAGACGGGGCGGGGCGGCCGACGCGGGGGTCTGGCGGTGGGGTCAGCGGTTGCGGAAGAAGGCGGTCAGCAGGGCGGAGCACTCGTCGGCGAGCACTCCCTGGATCACTTCGGGGCGGTGATTGAGGCGTCTGTCCCGTACGACGTCCCAGAGCGAGCCGGCCGCGCCGGCCTTCTCGTCGCGCGCGCCGAACACCACCCGGTCCACCCGGGCCAGCACGAGCGCGCCCGCGCACATCGTGCAGGGCTCCAGGGTCACCACCAGCGTGCAGCCGGTCAGCCGCCAGGAACCGACCTTCCCGGCCGCCCTGCGGATCGCCAGGATCTCCGCATGGCCGGTCGGGTCGCCGGTCGCCTCGCGTTCGTTGTGGCCGGCGCCGAGCACCGTACCGTTCGGGGACAGCACCACAGCGCCGACCGGCACATCACCGGAGCGGGCCGCCCGTGCCGCCTCGTCCAGGGCGAGGCGCATGGACGCCCGCCACGGATCGCGTACGGGATCGCTCACCGGGTCCGGGGAGCCGGACACCGGTCCTGACACCGGGCCGTACCCGGTCACTAGCGGACGGTCTCCAGCACTTCGGCGGCTCCCAGAGCCTCCGCGATCTCGGCCATCGCGTCCGAATCCAGCGCCAGCAGATCCGCCTCGGACAGGCCGAGGTCGCTCAGAATCTCACGGTCGCCGACGGCACCCGCCGGCACGGTCTCCCCGTCGGTCACGGGGCTGTCGTCGTTGTCGTCGTACTCGTCGTCCTTGTCGTTGGCGTTGTCGTCATCCTGCGCTTCCGGCTCGCCGTCCTCCGTACCGTCGAGGTCCAGCGCGTCCAGGTCGTCGGCGGGGTCGTCGTCATCCCTGCCGAGCAGTTCATCAATGAGGATCTCCCCGTACGAGGAGCGTGCGGCCGCGGCCGCGTCGGAGACATAGATACGAGGGTCTTCCTCGCCCTCCACACGGACGATGCCGAACCACGCATCCTCCTGTTCGATGAAGACGAGCACCGTGTCCTCGTCCACCGAGGCTTCGCGGGCCAAGTCGGTGAGATCCGACAGGGTCTCCACATCGTCGAGCTCTGTATCGCTCGCTTCCCACCCGTCTTCGGTGCGCGCGAGCAGTGCGGCGAAGTACACCGTGACTCTCCCACTGGTCAGAGGTGTGACGATCCGGCGGTGCGCTGCTCTGCCCCGCCTACTCGGAATCGTGGCAGAAACGAGAGCTTAGCGAGAGGTCTTCCACCGTTGCGTCGTCAGCCCATTTTATTAGGACCCTGTTGGGCCCCCTGCACGCGGCCCGCACATCGGCGCGCACGCCACCCGCCCGGACCGGCGTGGCTCCTCCCTGCCTACCAGCGAAAGGTGCGCATCCGCATCTGCTGGCGCATCCGCGCGGCGCGGGCCGTGCGGGGCTTGACGCGCTCACGCAGGGCCTTGGCCTCGTTCAGCTCGCGCAGGAACTGGGCGCGGCGCCGCCGCCGCTCGCTCTCGTACGTTTCGGGGCCGGAGGGGTCCGGCTCCCCGGGCTGGTCCGGCCCTCCGCGCTGCTCCGGCTCTTCGGCCGGCTCCGTGTCCGTCGGCTGCTTCTGTTCCCGCTGTTCCTGCCTCTGCTGTTCCCCGTCCGGCATCGACGCCTCCCCGCCCCAGACCGTGGTTCCACCCGTTGCCTCTTCCCTCGTGAGCGGGGGTTGATGCCCGAGCCTTGGTGGCAGCGCGTAGGGCCTTGGCCCCCGGTTACTGTGTCGCCATGCGGATTCATGTCGTCGACCACCCGCTGGTGGCGCACAAACTCACCACGCTGCGCGACCGGCGCACCGATTCCCCGACCTTCCGGCGGCTCGCCGACGAGCTGGTGACCCTGCTCGCGTACGAGGCCACCCGGGACGTACGGACCGAGCAGGTCGACATCGAGACCCCGGTGACGGGCACCACGGGGGTACGGCTCTCCCACCCGCGTCCGCTGGTCGTCCCGATCCTGCGGGCCGGGCTCGGCATGCTGGACGGGATGGTACGGCTGCTGCCGACCGCCGAGGTGGGCTTCCTCGGGATGATCCGCGACGAGGAGACCCTCCAGGCGTCCACCTACGCGAGCCGGATGCCCGAGGATCTCTCGGGCCGCCAGGTGTATGTCCTGGACCCCATGCTGGCGACCGGCGGCACGCTGGTGGCGGCGATCCGTGAGCTGATCAAGCGGGGCGCGGACGATGTGACGGCCGTGGTGCTGCTCGCGGCGCCGGAGGGCGTCGAGGTGATGGAGCGGGAGCTGGCGGGCACGCCGGTGACGGTCGTGGCCGCGGCGGTCGACCAGCGGCTGAACGACCAGGGCTACATCGTGCCGGGGCTGGGCGACGCGGGCGACCGGATGTACGGGACGGCCGGCCTGTAGGGCGTGTCCGCAAAGTATCGCCGTTCGCCCACAGGGCGGCGCGGGCGGGCGAGACTTCGCGGACAGGGCCTGGTGCCGTGACGGGAGGCGTGCCGGCACGGGCGGGGGATCAGGTCACTCCTCCTGCGGTTCCGCCGCGGACTCGTCCTGTGGTTCGGCCGCTGGCTCTCCTTGCGGTTCCGCGGCAGGCTCGCCCTGTGGTTCCGCGGCCTGCTGGCCCTGTGGTTCGGCGGCGGGTTCGCCGGCCGGCTTCGGGGGCGTCTTGGGAGCGGTGTCCTCGCAGCCCGGCTCGGTCTTCGCGCTGGCCAGGACCGCCAGTTCCTGGTCGGCGGCCTTCACGTCGTTCAGCGCGGTGAAGCCCGTACCGATGAACAGATCGACGTCCGGGGTCTTCCGGGCGTCGGCCTGCGGCGTGGCGCCCTTCAGATGGGTGGCCAGTACGGTGAGCGCGTCGTTCGAGACGGTCGGGGAGCCCAGCAGTATCCCGGCGCCCGTGATCTTCTTGTCGTACTTGGCCGGGGCGTTGCCCACCTTGCCGATGCGGAATCCGCGCTTCTTCAGTTCGTCGGCGGTCGTCTTGGCCAGACCGCCGCGCGGTGTCGCGTTGTACACGTTGACCGTGATCTGACCGGGCTTGGGAAGCGCGAGGGCCGACGCGGAGGTGTCGGGTTCGCAGCCCGCCTTCCGGCCGGCGGCGTGTTTCTTGGCGTTGCCCGAGAAGACATCGATGAGCTGCGTGGTCCCCCAGCCTGCCAGGCCGAGGGCGACGAGGGCGGAGGTACCCGCGAGCAGCAGCCTGCGACGGCGCCGGGGGCGGCGCATCCGGGGGTACTTGTCACCCGTGATGCGGTACTTACCGCCCAGGCCAGGGGGAGTGAGCATGCTCATGAGCGCAGCGTAGTGCGCGCCCATGGCCAGGTCCTATTAAACGATCAATGGGTTGGGCTGTCCGGAGCCGGAAAGGCCCCGAAAGGCCCAGTCCACACCCGATCGGACCCGCGTCAGCCGAGGTCCAGCTCCAGCACACGCGCGTGCAGCACCTGGCGCTGCTGGAGCGCGGCGCGGACGGCGCGGTGCAGCCCGTCCTCCAGATAGAGATCGCCCTGCCACTTCACGACATGCGCGAACAGGTCTCCGTAAAAGGTGGAGTCCTCGGCGAGCAGCGTCTCCAGGTCCAGTTGGCCCTTGGTGGTCACGAGCTGATCGAGGCGGACCGGGCGCGGCGCGACATCCGCCCACTGCCGGGTGCTTTCCCGGCCGTGGTCGGGATACGGCCGCCCGTTACCGATGCGCTTGAAGATCACACGGAAAGCCTACCGGGCGACCGGCTCCGGGCGCAGCCATGGCGCAGGGTGACAAAGGTGGCATTCCGTATCGGAGCGGGAGCGAAATGTGGGCGGAGGGCCGCTGCCGGGCCGTGGACCGGGTGCGGCGGCCGGTTGTGGCGTGCTGTGGACACCGGTGCTCCGGTGTCCACAGCACGCGCTTCAATGGCCGATCAGTCGCCGGTCAGCGGCCGGTCACGCGATGGGGGTGTGGCCGCGGGCCGGCAGCGGGCCGCCGACCGTGAAGCGGGCCGGGGCGGGCTGCTTCTGGGCGGGGGCGGAGACGGAGCGCAGGTCGTGGGCGTAGGTGCCGACGGCGTTGGCGATGACTCCGATGTTGGTGGCGAAGGCCTTCATATTGATGTTGGAGAGGTTGTCGCACGCCGAGTGGTAGCACTTGTCGAACGCGACGCCGGCCTCACCGCCGTACTTCCTGGCCTGGGCCTCGGTCTTGACGCCCTCGGCGCCGGTGAAGGTGCCGCCCGACGGGATGCCCGCCTCGATGAAGGGGCCGTAGTCCGAGCGGCCGTCGAAGTCGGTGCCCTCGTGGGGCACGCCCCGGCGGTCGAGGAAGTCGGTGATGCCCTTCTCGATCTGCGCGGAGCCCTCGGGGCCGGCGCCCGCGCCGGTGCCGTCCGAGTTGTCGCCGTCGTAGACGAACTGGGCGGCGTTCGGCGAGCCGATCATGTCGAAGTTGAGGTAGAGCGCGATGTCCGCGCGCTGCTCCGGGGTGCGGCGGGTGACATACGACTCGGCGCCCAGCAGTCCGAGTTCCTCGGCCGACCACCAGGCGAAGCGGACCTTGTTCGCGGGCTTGTCGTGCGTCTCGGCGAGTTCGAGGGCCACTTCGAGCAGTCCCGCGGAGCCCGAGCCGTTGTCGTTGATGCCGGGGCCCTCGGCGACCGAGTCGAGGTGGGCGCCGAGCATGACCGTACGGTCCGGGTCGCCGCCCTTGGTCTCGGCGATCACATTGCGGGTGGTGCGCTGCTCCTGGAACTGGCGCAGCTCCAGGGAGACCGTGACGGTGCCGTTCGCGGCCTCCGCGGCGAGCGCCCTGCCCTCGGCCTGGGTGATGCCGCCGGTGGGGATCACCGCCGCTTCGGGGCCGCCGAGCGTGCCGTTGAGCGAGCCCTCGGTGTTGTTGTAGATGACGGCGGCGACCGCGCCCGCGGCGCCGGCCTCGCGCTGCTTGGTCGCGAAGTCGCAGCCGCCGCGCTGGATCAGCGCGATCCTGCCGGTGAAGGCCCCGGCGGCGTAGTCGGCGGGCTCGCAGCCGGTGGTGGCGTCGACCGGGACGGCGGCGACGGCCGCCGTGGTGCCGCCCTCCGGGGTGGACTTGGTGAACGACATCGCCACTATCCCGATGTCACGGGGCGCGGGAGAGGTGACCGAGAGCTTCTCGGCGAGTGTCTCGATGTAGGGGAAGTCGAAGGTGTCGTACGAGACGCGGTACCCGGCCTTCTTGAGCTTGTCGTACACATAGGCGGCCGAGGCGTCGTGGCCGGGGGTGCCGGCGGCTCTGTTGCCGTCGGACGCGTCCGCGATCTCCTGGAACGCTCTGAGGTGCTTGAAGGCGTCCTTGGCGGATGCCTCGCGCACCAGCTTCCGGGAGAGTTTCGCCGCTTCCCTGGCCGGGTCGTGCCCCCGCGCGGCGGCGGGGGAGGCGGAGAGCAGCAGGGGCGCGGCGAGTGCGGTGGCGGCTGCGAGCGCCAGGATTCCGCGGGGAGTTGCGTTCACAAGGGTCCTTCCGGCACGAACGGATGTGAGCAGGTGTCAGAAAATTAGCGACCGGCGTGACGGCTGTGAACTGTTATGTCGCAGTTCACATCAACTTTCGGCGGGCGGGCGGGTCGGCGGGCCCGCGTCCGGGCCCGGGTGCACCGCTCAGGGCTTTCCCGGGGGCCTGGCGCTCTTCGCCGCCTTCGCCGCGCGCTTCGCCTCCTGCTTGAACGCCCTGACCTTGGCGAGCGACTCGGGCCCTGTGATGTCCGCGACCGAGCGGTACGACCCCTCGTCCCCGTACGCGCCCGCCGCCTCGCGCCAGCCCTCCGGCCGTACGCCGAACCGCTTGCCCAGCAGGGCCAGGAAGATCTGGGCCTTCTGCGCGCCGAAGCCGGGCAGCGCGTTCAGCCGGGCGAGTACCTCGCGGCCGGTGGCGACATCCCGCCAGATCGCCTCGGCGTCACCGTCGTAGTGCTCGACCAGGTACTGGCAGAGCTGCTGGACGCGCCGGGCCATGGAGCCCGGGTAGCGGTGCACCGCGGGCTTCTCCGAGAGCAGTGCCACAAAGGCCTCGGGGTCGTACGAGGCGATCTCGCCCGCGTCGAGATCGTCGCGGCCCATCCGTACGGCGATGGTGTACGGGCCGCTGAACGCCCATTCCATCGGGACCTGCTGGTCCAGCAGCATGCCGGTCAGCGCGGCCAGCGGGCTGCGGCCGAGGAGTTCGTCGGCCTCGGGCTGTTGTGCGAGCCGGATCCTGGTGCTCATTCCCCGATGATCACCCGGGCCCCGCCATGACGCACGCACACCACGCACCTCCCGTCTGCTCATATGACTAATTACTGGTGCGGATGGCGCAACCGGCGCCGGGGTACGTCTGAGCCGACCGGGTGAGACGGACAGGGGGGCGGTAGACGTGGTGTCGGCATTCCCTGACTGGTTCATTCCGGTCGGGGACATATTCCGGAACCTTCGGGAAAGGCCGCTCATCCGTGACACAGCCCTTTGAACTGCCGGATTTCTATATGGCCTATCCGGCCCGGCTCAATCCCCACCTGGAGGAGGCCAGGGAGCACTCCAGGAAATGGGCCGGGGACATGGGAATGCTGGAGGGGTCGGGGATCTGGGACGAGCACGACCTCGATTCCCACGACTACGCCCTGCTCTGCTCGTACACCCACCCGGACTGCGACGGTCCCGCGCTTTCTCTGGTGACCGACTGGTATGTGTGGGTGTTCTTCTTCGACGACCATTTCCTGGAGGTCTACAAACGCCCCCAGGACCGCGAGGGCGGCAAGGCGTATCTGGAGCGGCTGGCCGCCTTCATGCCGATGGATCTCGCCACCGGATTCCCGGAGCCCACGAATCCGGTCGAGGCGGGGCTGGCGGATCTCTGGGCCCGTACGGTCCCGGCCATGTCGATGGGCTGGCGCGCGCGGTTCGCGGAGAGCACCGAGAATCTGCTCAACGAGTCCGACTGGGAGCTCGCGAACATCAACGCCGAGCGGATCGCGAACCCCGTCGAGTACATCGAGATGCGCCGCAAGGTCGGCGGAGCGCCCTGGTCGGCGGGGCTCATCGAGTACGCGGCGGGTGCCGAGATCCCTGCGGAGATCGCCGGGTCCCGGCCGCTGCGGGTCCTCAAGGACACGTTCTCGGACGCTGTGCATCTGCGCAACGACCTCTTCTCGTACCAGCGGGAGATCGAGGAGGAGGGCGAGCTGAGCAACGGGGTGCTCGTGCTGGAGACCTTCCTCGGCTGTACGACCCAGGAGGCGGCCGATGCCGTCAACGAACTGCTGACGTCGCGGATCCAGCAGTTCGAGCACACCGCGCTGACCGAACTGGGGCCGCTCTTCGCGGAGAAGGGGCTCGCGCCGCGGCTCTGCGCGGACACGCTGGCCTATGTGAAGGGGCTTCAGGACTGGCAGTCGGGCGGCCATGAGTGGCACATGCGGTCCAGCCGCTACATGAACGGCGCGGGTGCGGACGGGGGCCCGGGTGCGGGCGCCGGCGCGGGGCCGCAGGCGACGCCGGCCGGTGGTGTTCCGGGGTTCTCCATGACTCCGGTCGGTCTCGGGACGGTCGCGGCGGACATCGCGAAGGCGACCGGCAGGGGCGCCGCGGTCCGGGCGCGCAAGCACAGCCATGTCCCGTTCCAGCGGGTCGGGCCTTCCGTGCTGCCCGAGTTCCGGATGCCGTTCGAGGCCGCTCTGAGCCCGCATCTCAACCGCTCGCGGGAGCACACCGTCGAGTGGGCGCACCGGATGGGCATCCTGGCGCCGCAGCCGGGGGTGCCGGGCTCCGGTGTCTGGAACGAGGAGCGGCTCCGGCGTATCGATCTGCCGCTCTGCGCCGCGGGTATCCATCCCGACGCCACCCCCGAGGGGCTCGATCTGACCTCGGACTGGCTGACCTGGGGGACGTACGGCGACGACTACTACCCGGTGGTGTACGGCAGCCGGCGCGATCTGGCGGGCGCGAAGGCCTGCAACGAACGGCTGTTGACGTTCATGCCGGTCGATACGGACGGGACGCCGGTGCCGGCCACCGGGCTGGAACGCGGGCTGGCCGATCTGTGGGCCCGTACGGCGGGATCGCTGGACCGGGACGGGCGGCGCGTCTTCCGGCAGGCCGTCGAGGACATGATCGCGAGCTGGCTCTGGGAGCTGGCCAACCAGGCGCAGAACCGTATCCCCGACCCCGTCGACTATCTGGAGATGCGGCGGCACACCTTCGGCTCGCACATGACGATGAGTCTGTCCCGGCTGAGCCGCGGGCGGGTGGTGCCGCCGGAGATCTACCGGAGCGGCCCGGTGAGGGCCATGGAGAACGCGGCGCAGGACTACGCGTGTCTGATGAACGATGTGTTCTCGTACCAGAAGGAGATCGAGTTCGAGGGCGAGATCCACAATGGCGTTCTGGTTGTGCAGAACTTCTTCGGCTGCGACTATCCGGCGGCTCTTGCCGTCGTCGGTGATTTGATGAACTCGCGCATGAGCCAGTTCCAGCATGTCGTCGCCCATGAACTGCCGGTGCTGTGCGACGACTTCGGACTCGGCGACGAAGCGCGGCGGGCGCTCGGCGGATATGTGAGGGAGCTGGAGAACTGGCTCTCGGGCATTCTGGTGTGGCACCGGGGATGCCGGCGGTACAAGGAGTCCGAACTGCTCCAGGACCGTGCGGAAATCGCCCGCTGGACCCTGCCCGTACCGAATGGAATCGGCACCTCGGCCGCGCGGATTTCGCCGCCGGGCTGGCAATCTGTGCGACCCGTCCCCCATATGGTGCAGTAACTCGCTTGTGCGCCAGGGCGTTTGGCATCCGGTCAATGTGAGTTTTCACCGGATGGGGGCCGTGGGTGGCGAGCGGATACGCACTGTACGGGCGCGCGGGAAAGCGGGCGCCGCGTGCCCCGGGGGCCCGGGGCGCCCGCGAGGTGCGGACGGCGGTGCTGGAGGGCGTCGCCGGGTGGGTGCCCGGGGAACCGGTGCCCAATGAGGCGCTGCCCGCGGCCTGGGGGGTGGACGACGCGTGGGTGCGCTCGCGCACCGGCATCGCGAGCCGCCACCGCGCGGGCCGGGGGGTGTCGACGGGGGACCTGGCGTACGAGGCGGCGCGGCGGCTGATCGACGGGGCCGGGCCGGGGGCGTCGGCCGGGGCCGGGTCCCGGGGCGCTGCGGGCGGTGGGGCGTCGGCCGACGCCGGGTCCGGGGCCGGCGCCCGGTCCGGCGCGGGTGACGGGCCGGGGGCGGATCACGGTTCCGGTGCCCGGGGCGCTGCGGCGGCCCAGGGCGCTGTGGGCGGCGGGCCGTCGGCCGGGGTCGGCTCCCGGGGCGCCGCGGGCGGTGGGCCATCGGCCGGGTCCGACGCCGGGTCCGACGCCGGGTCCCGGGCTCGTGGTGGGGCCGGGGCGCGGTCGGGGGCCGGGTCCGGGGGTGGCGCCTGGGGCGGGGGTGCGGTGGATGCCGTGGTGCTGGCCACGGCCACCCCGGATCACCCCTGCCCCGCCACCGCCCCCGCGCTCGCCGCCCGGCTCGGCCTGGGCCCGGTGCCCGCCTTCGACATCGGCGCGGTGTGCAGCGGCTTCGTCTACGGTCTCGCGGTCTGCCAGGGCCTGGTGGTGTCCGGACTGTACGACCGCGTGCTGCTGGTCGGCGCCGATGTGTACTCGACATGGCTGGACCCGCGCGACCGCTCGTCGGGCGTGGTGTTCGGCGACGGCGCGGGAGCCGCGCTCATCGGCGCGGGCACGGCCGGGTCCCCGGGCGAACTGCTTGCCTTCGACCTGGGCAGCGACGGCACCGGATACGACCTGATCAGCGTGGCCGCGGGCGGGTCGCGGTCCCGGGCCGCCGGGCGCCCGCCGGGCGAGGGCGACCCGTACTTCCGGATGCGCGGCCGGGCGGTCTACCAGCACGCGGTCGAGCGGATGACCGCCTCGTGCCGCTCCCTGCTCGGCGAGGTGGGCTGGGACCCGGCCGAGGTCGACCACTTCGTACCCCACCAGGCCAACGCCCGGATCCTGCGTGCCGTCGCCGAGCGGGTCGGCATCGGCGCGGACCGCTGCGTCACCCATCTCGACCGGGTCGGGAACACGGGCGCGGCCTCCATCCCGCTGGCCCTGGCGGACGCACAGGACCGGGGGCGGTTCCGGATGGGCGACCGCGTCCTGCTCACGGCCTTCGGCGGCGGTCTGACCTGGGGTACGGCGGCGCTCCGCTGGCCGGGCGCACGACGCCAGGACGCGCCGCGGCCGGGCACTTCACGGGCCGCGGCCCACGACGGAAGGAACGGATCATGACAGTGCGAGCGGTGCGGGAGTCCGGCCCGGGGCCGGGCCGGGGCGGTGGCGCGGTCGCGGTGACCGGGCTGGGCGTGGTGACCCCGGCCGGCGGTGACGAGCGGGCGTTCTGGGCGGGGCTGTGCGCCGGGCGGTCGGTCGCCGGGCGGCGGGAGGAACTGGCCGGAATGCCGGTCGACTTCGCCTGCGCGGTCGACGGCCTCGACGTGGACGCGGCGGTGGGCGGGCGCTCGGTCTGGCGGATGGCCCGGTTTGTGAAGCTGGCGCTGATCGCCGCCCGGCAGGCGGTGGCGGACGCCGGGCTCGACCCGGCGGCCTGGGACGGCGGCCGGGTGGGCGTGGTGCTCGGGGTGGGCGTCGGCGGAGTCTCCGTACTGGCCGACGGGGCGCTGAAGCTGCGGGAGCACGGCCCCGGTTCGGTCTCCCCGCTGCTCGTACCGATGATGATCCCGAACGCGGCGGCCGGCGAGGTCGCGATCGCGCTCAAGGCCCAGGGGCCCAGTCTGGCGCCGGTGACCGCCTGTGCCTCGGGCGCCACCGCGATCGCGCTCGGGCGCGATCTGCTGGCCGGCGGGCAGTGCGACGTGGTGGTGGCCGGGGGCGCCGAGTCCGTACTGACACCGCTGGTGGTGACGGCCTTCGCGCGGATGGGCGCGCTGTCGACGCGTACGGACGATCCGGGCGGGGCGTCACGCCCGTTCGCCGCGGACCGGGACGGGTTCGTCCTCGGTGAGGGCGCCGCCATGGTCGTACTGGAGCGGGAGGACGGGGCGCGGGCCCGGGGCCGGAAGGCGCGCGCGCTGCTGGTGGGCGCCGGTTCCAGTACGGACGCGTACCACCCCACGGCGCCGGAGCCGCACGGCCGGGGCGCGCAGGCGGCGGTGGAGGCGGCGCTGCGGGACGCGGGCTGGAGCCCGTACGACGTGCAGCACGTCAACGCGCACGGCACCTCCACACCGCTCAACGACGCCATGGAGGCGACCCTGATCGAGCGGGTCTACGCCCACCGGCCACCGGTCACCGCGCCGAAGGGGGTGGTGGGGCACACGCTGGGCGCGGCCGGGGCGATCGAGGCGGTGGCGACCGTACTGACCCTGGAACACGGCGTGATTCCGCCGGTCGCCAATCTGGACGCGCCCGCCGTTGAGTTCGACCTCGACTGTGTGACGAAGGAGCCACGGCGGCAGCGGGCCGAGACCGCGGTCAGCCACTCCTTCGGGTTCGGCGGGCACAACGTGGCGCTGGCGTTCCGTCGCGCGTGAGGGCGGGGACCGCGCGCCAGGGGGGCCTTTCGAATGAATGTTTTGAGGTCCGCGGTGGGGAAGAGTCGTTTCTTCGCCACTCCTTGATCGTTCTTTTCGCGTGAGCGTACTGATCGACCATGACGGTGTGGAATCCACGGGATCCGTGGACCTCGCGGACCCGGCGGACCGGGCGGACTCGATGGATTCGATGAACTCGACGGACTCACCGGACACCACGGCGGCGCTGCTGACGCGGGTGCTGTTCGGTGCGGAATTCGCGCGCGTGCACGCGCCATGGCGACGGCTCGTCGCGGCGGAACCGTTCCGCCGCCCGGTGGATGCCACCGCCGGGGAGCGGGTCGCACTGGCGTACGCGCGGCTGCGTACGGTCAATCACTCGCTCGACAGCCCGCTGGCGCTGGCGGCGGATCCGCGCCGGCTGGTGGCGCTGTACGAATGGCTGGGCCCGGTCGACTCGTGTCTCACGACAGTGGCGGGCGTTCACTACAACCTGTTCCTGGGGAGCCTGCTCGACCACGGTTTCGCGGGCGGTACGTTCACGGGCGGTACGTTCACGGGCGATACGGAGGGGCAGTCGGGGCAGGCGGACGAACCGGCGCGGGACCCGCGGGAACTGGCGGACTTCCTGGGGCTCCGCAGAGTGGGCACCTTCCTCTGTACGGAGGTGGCGCACGGCAATGACGCGGCGGCCCTGGAGACGACGGCGACGTACGACCGCGCCAGGGACGGCTTCGTCCTGCACACCCCGCACGCCGGGGCGCAGAAGTTCATGCCCAACACCAGCCCGGTCGGCGGCCCCAAGTCGGGCGTGGTGGCGGCGCGGCTGCTGGTGGACGGCACGGACCACGGGGTCTTTCTGTTCCTGGTCCCGCTGACCGACGGCGAGCGGGCGCTGCCGGGGGTACGGGTGCGCAGGCTGCCCGCGGTGTTCGGCAGCCCGGTCGACCACTCGCTGACCTCGTTCGACCGGGTCTTCGTGGCGCGGAACGCGCTGCTGGGCGGGGCTCAGGGGCGGCTCGGCGCGGACGGCGCGTTCAGCAGCGAGCAGAGCAACCGCCGCCGTCGCTTTCTGACGTCGATCGGCCGGGTCACCACGGGCAAGCTCTCGATGAGCGCGGGCGCGCTGGGCGGGGCGCGGGTCGCGCTGGCACTGGCCGTACGGTACGGCGGGCACCGGCTGATCTCGGGCGCCAGGGCGGTCGACCGGGTGCCGGTCTTCGCTCACCGTACGCATCACGGCCCGCTGGTCGGGGCCCTGGCCACGGTGTTCGCGATGAGCCTGCTGCACCGCGCGGCCCTCGACGCGTGGCTCACGCACACCGAGGAGACCAAGGGCGAGGCGGAGCGGACGGTGGCCGTCGCCAAGGGCTGGATCACCTGGCAGGCGCGCGGGGTGATCCTGGAGGCCCGCGAACGGTGCGGGGCACAGGGGCTGTTGGAGAGCAACGGGCTCGCGGAGCTGATGGCCGGCGCGGAGGGCGCGATCACGGCGGAGGGCGACAATCTCGCGATCTACGCGAAGGCGGCGGCGGAGATGCTGTTCTCGGCCGGGGCACCGGAGAGGGAGAGCTTCCGGCGGGAGGCTTGCCAGGACGGCTGGACGCGGGGCGGCTGCGGGCGCGGCGGCTTCGGCGATGGGGGTACGGGCGGCTTCGGGCGCGGCGGTTGCGGCGACGACGGGGGTACGGGCGGCTCGGCGCGGGACGGTGCCGTGCGGGCGGGCTCCGCGTCCGGCGCCGGGCAGGAAGGTTTGGCTTGGGCCGGCGCCGGCTCGGGCTCCAACTCGGAAGCCGGCTCCGGCTCCGGCTCGGGGGCTGGCTCCGGCTCCGGCTGCTGCGACGACGGTGGCGCGGGCGACGGGGCCCCGGCCGTACAGGGCGACGAGTCGCTGGCCGTACGGGAGTTGTCCGACACGCGCTTCCTCGGCTCGCTCCTCGCCGATGTCGAGGACCTCTGGCTGGCTCGTGCCCGGCGCCGGATGAGCCGGGCCGCTCCGCACGCCGACTCGCTCGCGCGCTGGAACGCCGCCTCCGGTGCCGCGCTGCGGGCCGTCGAGGCCCATGCGTACCGCCGCGCGGCCGAGGCGTTCACGGCGGCGGTGGACGGTCTCGAATCCGGTACCGAGGCCCGTGAACTGCTGTGTTCCCTGCACCAGTTGTTCGCCCTGCGCTGGATCGACCGGAACAGCGGCGATCTGCTGGCCGCCGGCCGGCTGGCCGCCCGCCACACCGAAGGGCTCGTGGAGGCCGTCGAGCGGCTCGTGGCCGAACTGGCCGGCCACGCCCCCACCCTCGTCGACGCCTTCGCCCTGCCCGAGGAGATGCTCGCGGACTGGCCCATCTCCGGCGCCGGTTACGTGGACGCCTACGACGACACGAAGGCCGCCTGGCACTCCGTACCCGCTTGAAACCACCGGCCCCACCGGTCCCTCGAACCGACCACCCCATCCACCACCGACACAAGGACATGCCATGAGCGAGATCCACCCGCGGATCACCGAGGTACTGACCGGGACCTTCAAGGTGCCCGCAGCCGAGATCCTTCCCGAGGCCACCATGGACAGCCTGGAGATGGACTCTCTCGCCGTCGCCGAGTTCGCCGTGATCATCAAGGAGACGCTGGGCATCGACACCGACTCCGACGCCCTCCTCAAGGGCGCCACCCTGGCCGAGATCACCGCGTTCCTCGACGACGCGGCAACGGCCGTGGGCGTCGGCCGATGAGCGGATCCGCCGTCCGGCCGGTGCGCGCACCCGCCGTCGCCGTCACCGGACTTGGCATGATCACCCCGGCCGGGAACGACACCGGGTCCACCTGGGACGGGGTGTGCGCGGGCGTCTCGTACGCCCGTACCCTCCCCGAACTGCACGGCTGCGCCGTCGACTTCGCGTGTACGGTCGACGGCATCGACCTGTCCGCGGCGGTCGGCGGGCGTACGGCGTTCCGGATGGGCCGATACGTCAAACTCGCCCTGATCGCGGCGCGCGAGGCGGTCGCCGACGCCGGGCTCGACCCGGCGGCCTGGGACGGGACCCGGGTCGCGGTCGTGGTCGGGACCAGCAGCGGGGGCTCCGCGAGCGTGGCGGAGCAGGCCGTGGCGCTCGACCGGCGCGGCCCCGAGGCCACTTCGCCGTCCGGGGTCCTGCTGACGATCCCCAATATGCCCGCGGCCGAGATCGCCGTGTCGATGGGCGCCACCGGGCCCAGCATGGCGCCGTGCACGGCCTGCTCCTCGGGGGTCACGGCGCTCTCCGTGGCGCGTGACCTGCTGGCGGCGGGGCAGTGCGACATCGCGGTGGCGGGCGCCACCGAGGCGATGATCTGCCCGCTCGCCATGACCGGGTTCGCGCGCTCCGGGGTGGCCGCCACGGCGGGGCCCGGTGTCGATCCCGCCGTACTGTGCCGGCCCTTCGCCGCGGACCGGGCCGGGCTGGTCATGGGCGAGGGCGCGGCGATCATGGTGCTGGAGCGGGAGAAGGACGCGCGGGCGCGCGGCGCGGTGCCCCGCGCGCTGGTCGCGGGCGCCGGTGCCACCACCGACGCCCATCACCCCACGAGCCCGCACCCCTCGGGCGCGGTCGCCCAGCGCGCGGTCGAGGCGGCGCTGCGGGACGCGGGATGGCAGGCCGGTGACGTCGGGCATGTGAACGCGCACGGCACCTCGACCCCGCTCAATGACGCGACCGAGGCCGCGCTGATCAGCCGGGTGTTCCCGCACCGGCCCTCGGTCACGGCTCCCAAGGGCGTGCTGGGGCACTGTATGGGCGCGGCCGGCGCGATCGAGGCGGGGCTGACCGTACTGACCCTTCAGCACGGGGTGGTACCGCCGATCGCGAATCTGGACGCGCCGGCCGCCGAGTTCGACATCGACTGTGTGACCAAGCAGCCGCTGCGGCGGCGGATCGACCGGGCCGTGAGCCACTCCTTCGGCTTCGGCGGGCACAACGCGGTCCTGGCGCTGGAACGCGCCTGACCGCGGGCGCGGGGCCCGGGAGGCGCGGGAGTCACGCGGCCCGGCCGACCGCCCCGGGATGCGCCCGGGTGTGTTTCCGGCCCCCCTGCCCCCGCTGCTGTTGCAGTCTCCGTCTTCGTACGGACTTCTCGCCGGACCCCTTGCCGTACGGACCGCCGTACGGAATCGCCGTGCGGCCGTACCGCCGTACGGAACGCCGTCCCCCGACACCGGTTCCGACCCGGGACCTGACCAACCGGGGGACGGTCCCCCGACCCCTTCTGGAGGCCCGCCCATGCGCGGAAACCTGCCGTTCCATGGACAGACCGCCGTTGTCACCGGCGCCGCGCGCGGTGTGGGCGAGCATCTCGCCCACGCGCTGTCCGAACGTGGCGCGAGACTGGCGCTCGTCGGTCTGGAGGAGGCCGAACTCGCCCGTGTCGCCGCGTCGTTGACCGGCACGGCGGAGGCGGCGTACTGGCATACGGACGTCACCGACGCCAAGGCCATGATCCGTACGGCACGGCACGTGGAGGAGCGTTTCGGCACCGTCGATGTCGTTGTCGCCAACGCCGGGGTCGCGGCGGCGGGCCTCTTCCGGCACTGCTCGCCCGATGTGTGGCGGCGGGTGATCGAGGTCAATCTCATCGGCGGCGCAAACACCGCGCACGCCTTTCTCCCCGCGCTGCTGAACTCCCGCGGCTACTACCTTCAGATCGCTTCGCTGGCGGCCCTCGCCCCCGCGCCGATGATGACCGCCTACTGCGCGTCAAAGGCCGGGGTCGAGGCCTTCGCGCACACCCTCAGGGCCGAGGTCGCGCACCATGGCGTACGGATCGGTGTGGGCTATCTGAGCTGGACCGACACCGATATGGTCCGGGGCGGCGAGCAGGTGGCCGCGCTGCGTGAGCTGCGCGCCCGGCTGCCCTGGCCGGCCGGACGTACGTACCCCCTGGGCCCGGCGGTGGACCGGCTCGCGGCCGGGGTCGAGCGGCGGGCGCGCCAGGTGTACGGGCAGCCGTGGCTGCGGGCGGCGCAGTTCGTACGGGGAGCGCTCCCGGCGTTCGTGGCCCGGCACGGGCGGCAGCACATGCCGGAGCTGGAGCCGCAGGCCGCGGGGACGCCGGTGACGCTGCTGGGCGCGGGAGGCGCGGCGGACCGGGCCGGGCGGCCGCTTGCGTCGTGAGCCGGGTGCCGTCGGTGTCGTCGGTGCTGTCGGTGTCGTCGGTCCCGTGCGGCTCGTGAGGCGTGGCCCGGCTTCTGAGGTGCGCTCCGGTGCGCCTGCTCCTGCTCCTGAGGTGCGCTCCCGCTTCTGTGAGGTGCGCTCCGGCTCCTGAGGCGTGCTCCGGCTTCTACGAGCCTTGAGGCTTCGGCCCCGGCTCTCGTTCGGCAGATGTCACACTCCGGAAATATGATGATTTGTGGTTTGTGCAGGAGCGCGGACCACAGGCCCCTGATCCGTAGCGAGGCGGTGCATGACCCGGCGTCGTCCCCCGCGCTCGACGAGCGCCGACGACCTGCTGACCACACTTGGGCGGCTGACCGCCCAGGCGAGGGAAGGGGCAGAGCTCCAGCATGCCCGGGTGGAGCTGGCCGAGGCGCTTCAGCGCGACATGCTGCCCGCGCGGCTCCCCGCCGTACCGGGCCTGCGGACCGCGGCGAGATACGCGCCGTCGCAGGACGGCCTCGACATCGGGGGCGACTGGTACGACGGTTTCGCGCTCTCCGACGGTTCGCTCGGGTTCTCCGTGGGCGATGTGCAGGGCCATGATGTCGAAGCCGCCGCGTTCATGGGGCAGGTACGGATAGGGCTGCGGGCGGTCGCCGCCACCGCGCACGACCCGGGCGAGGTGCTGAGCCTGGCCAATGACCTGCTGCTGTCGGTGGACTCCGGACTCTTCGCGACCTGTACGTTCCTGCGCTTCGACCCGGTCCGGTGGGAGATCCAGAGCGCCCGCGCCGGGCATGTCGCCTCCGTATGGGGGACCGTCGACGGCTGGTCCGGGTGCGCCGAGGACGAGGGCGGGCTGCCGCTGGGGATCTCGCCGGGCGAGAAGTACCCGGTGACCCGCCGTCCGCTGCTGAGTGCGGGAGCGTTCGTCCTGCTCACGGATGGTGTGGTCGAAGGGCCTTCCTTCCCGATCGAGGAGGGGATGGCGCGGGTGGCCAGGGCGGTCGAGGCGGGGGTCTCGGCCGATCCGGGGGATCTGGCGGCGGAGGTGATGAAGGTCGCCGAGCTGACCGGCCACACGGACGACGCCGCCGTACTCGTACTGCGGCACGACGGGCCGCCGGGGGCGCAGTCGGACGGGGCCGCCGCGTCGCCCGCAGCCCGGCCGGGGGGCCGGCCGTCGGGGTCACCGCGCGTGAGCAGGCCGCATGTGGTGGCGTCGGGGGTGCACGAGGACGGGGCGGGGTGAGGGGGCCGGGTGAGGGGGGCAGCGGGAGAGGGGCGGGGGTGTGGGCGGCGGGGTGACCCAGGGTGACGAGTCTGCTCGTCAGTGCGTGTCACGGCCGGGTGGTGCCGGGGGCGTTGTCTCATGGCCGGGTGGCGCGTAGCGAGGAGAACCGACGACTGCCCCCGGCCGTTATGGCCGTACTCCGGATTCTCGGCGTGGCCGTCGCCTATTACGCGGCCGGGCAGCTTGGCCTTCTCAAGCAGCTCCGGATCGAGGGCGCGACCGTCACTCCCCTGTGGCCCTCCACCGGTGTCGCCCTGACCGCCCTGCTTCTCCTCGGCCCCGGCGTCTGGCCGGGGATCACCCTGGGCACCCTGGGCAGCATCCTGACCCTCGCCCCGTTCGTGCCCGCCGACCTCGGGATCCTGGTGGGGAACACCCTTGCTCCGGTCTGCGCCTATCTGCTGCTCCGGCGGGTCGGTTTCCGTATCGAACTGGACCGGCTGCGGGACGGGATCGCCCTTGTCTTCCTGGGCGCGCTCGCCGGGATGCTGATCAGCGCGACGGTGGGTACGGCGTCCTTCATCCTGAGCGGCAGGCTGGCGCCGGGGGGATTCTGGGCCATCTGGTCGGCGTGGTGGGCGGGCGACGCGATGGGGGTGCTGGTGGTCACGCCGTTCCTGCTGATCCTCCGCAGATTCCGGCTGCGTGTGGACACCCGGCGCTGGCCCGAGGCGACGGCCCTGGTGATCACCGCGGCCGTGATCACGCCGGTGGCCACCATGAGTTCGCTGACCCTGCTCTTCCTGGTCTTCCCGGTGCTGATCTGGGCCGCGCTGCGATTCGAACTGCCGGGGAGCGCACCGTACGTCCTGTTCGTCTCCGTCCTGGCGATCTCGGAGGCGACCGACCGTGTCGGCGGGTTCGCGCACCACAATCTCATCCAGCGGATGGTCAGCCTCCAGGCGCTCAACGGATCCGCGGCGCTGACCTCGCTGCTGCTGGCGGCGATCGTCACCGAGCAGAAGAACGTACGGCTGCGGATCGAGAAGGCCTGCGACGAACTGGCCCAGGTGGTGGAGCGCCTGGCGCCGGGGGAGACGCTGACGCGGTGGCGACGGGAGGAAGGACGGAAGAAGGGGCCGCGGAGGTCGAAGGGCGGCTGACCGCGGTGGGCGCGGGTGGGCGCGGTCGTATCGGCGCGGGGCGGGTGCCGGCCGAGTGGGCGGGGCCAGGTATCGGCCGGGCCGGGCGGGTGTCGGCCGGGTGGCAGCGGGTGTCGGCCGGCTGGGCGGGGTCGTTGCCAGCGGGTGCCGGCCGGGCGGGGGCTCAGATCTGGGCGAGGCCGCCGTCGACGAAGAGTTCGGCCCCGGTGGTGAAGGAGCTTCGGTCGGAGGCCAGGAAGAGTGCCATGTCGGCGACCTCTTCGGGCCGGCCCATCCGGCCGAGCGGGATCCTGGCCGCGTACCCGTCCTTGAGGCGTTGGCGGAGCCGGGGGCTGGGTCCTGCCAGGCCGTCGATGCCGGGGGTGTCGACCGGGCCGGGGCTGATGGCGTTGACGCGGATGTTCCGCCCGGCCAATTCGGCCGCCCATGAGCGGGCGAGACTGCGGATCGCGGCCTTGGTGGCGCTGTAGACGCTCATCGCCTCGATGCCGAGGGAGGCGTTGGTGGAGGACAGGACGATGACGGAGGCGCCGTCGGGGAGGAGCGGGAGCGCTTTCTGGGCGGTGAAGACGAGGCCTTTGACATTGATGCCGAAGGTACGGTCGTACTGCTCCTCGGTGATGTCGCCGAGCCGGGCGAAGGTGCCGCCGCCGGCGTTGGCGACGAGGATGTCCAGCCGTCCGCTCTGCGCTTCGACCGTCGCGAAGAGGCGGTCGAGATCGTCGAGGTCCGAGACATCGCCCTGTATGCCGATGGCCTGCCCGCCGCCGGTCTGTTCAGCGGCAGCCTGTCGGCTGTCCGGTCGGCTGTCCACCTGTTGGCTGTCCGGTCGGCCGTCTGCCTGTCGGCCGTCCGCCTGTCTGGCGATGGCTTCCACCGCCTCGTCCAGCTCGGCCTTGCGGCGGCCGGTGACGTACACCGTCGCACCCTCGGCGGCGAACCGGCGGGCGACGGCGAGACCGATACCGGCCGACCCGCCGGTCACGAGGGCGACCTTGCCCGCCAGCTCTCCGCCGCGCTCTCCGTGTGCCATGTGATCCCCATTCCATGGACGAAACGACTCCGCTGGACGAAACGGCTCCGCGCGAATTCGTTCCCGGGCAGCGCCGGACTATCCGCGGTCGGCGGTCGCCCTGGCCGGACGGGGCTCAGGACGGCGATCGGCGGCCCGAAGATGCCTGATGGACGAGGGAGAAGGGCGCCGGTACGGTGACGACGTCTGTGACGTCCGTTCGGAGACGTCAGAAGCGGAAGGAGGTGGCGTGTTGCAGTCGCGGCAGGATGATCTCACCCGGCGTCGGCACGTCGATCTCGTACGCGTTTCCAGTGCCCTCTGTCGGCCGGGCGTCCGCGTCTGACCAGTGCCGCCACCGGCACCGGATCCCGAGGCGAATCTCTCTTCCCCGAAATGCCGGGTACCTCTGTGCGCCGCCCGCTGGGCCGCCGGGTCCCGGTTCCGTACGTACATCAGCCGAGCCGTTCATCTCTTGAGCCGTTCATCATGTGAGCCGTTCTTCCGGTGTGCCCGGGTCGTGAAAGGGCCGGGCGGCCGGGTCCCTTCCCCCTCTGGAGGCCGTACCGTGACCGCCGCACCCGCTCGTAACGCCTCCTCCTCCCCAGGCTCCGCCCCCGGCCCCGCCGCCGTCCGTACGGTCGCCGACGACGCGGAGGCGCTCGCCCTGGCCCGGGAACTGGCCGACGAGTTCCGGGCGGGCGCCGCCGAGCGGGACCGCGAGCGGCGGCTGCCGCGCGCCGAACTCGAACGCCTCTCGGCCAGCGGTCTCCTCGGCGTCACCGTGCCGCGCGAACACGGCGGCGCGGATGTCTCCGCCCGCACCCTCGCCGAGATCTTCCGGCTGCTGGCGGGCGCGGACGCGAGCCTGGCCCAGATCCCGCAGAGCCATTTCGTCTACATCAATGTGCTGCGGCGGCAGGGCACTCCGGAGCAGCGGGAGTTCTTCTTCGGGGAGGTGCTGGCGGGGCGGCGGTTCGGCAACGCGCAGTCGGAGGCGGGCACCAAGCATGTCCAGGACATCCGTACGCGGCTGACGCCCGTACGCGAGGCACCACTCCCCGACGACGCGGTTCCCGACGGCGCGGCTCCTGCCGACCCGGTTCCCGATGGCGCGGTCCCTGCTGACACGGTTCCGGACGACGCGGTCCCTGCCGGCGCCGTCGCTTCGTACCTGCTCAACGGCCAGAAGCACTACTCCACCGGCGCCCTGTTCGCCGACTGGATCCCGGTCCTGGCGCGCGCCGAGGACGACGCCCTGCATGTCGCGTACATACCGCGCGACGCCCCGGGGGTGACCGTCCTCGACGACTGGGACGGCATGGGGCAGCGCACCACCGCGAGCGGAACGGTCCGGCTGGTGGATGTGGCGGTCCCGGCGGACCGGGTCGTACCGCACCATCTGACCTTCCAGGGGCCGCAGTTGCACGGAGCCGTCGCGCAGCTTCTGCATGCCGCGATCGACGCGGGCATCGCGGCGGCGGCGCTGGCGGAGGCGGCCGAATTCGTGCGTACGAAGAGCCGGCCGTGGTTCGAGAGCGGTTACGAGACGGCCGCCGAGGACCCGTTGCTGATCCAGCGGTTCGGTGAACTCGCCCTCCAGGTACGGGCGGGCGAGGCGCTGCTCGCCGCCGCCGCGGACGCGGTGGACGCGGCGTCCGCCGATCTCACGGACGACAGCGCGGCCGAGGCGTCGATCGCGGTCGCCGCGGCGAAGGTACGGGCGGCGGAGGCGGCGGTCGAGACGAGCAGCGCGCTGTTCGAGGTGGCGGGTACGCGCTCGGCGCTCGACAGCCTGAATCTGAACCGGTATTGGCGCGACGCCCGGACGCATACGCTGCACGATCCGGTCCGCTGGAAGGTGCAGCACATCGGGCGGTACGTGCTGAGCGGTACGCGGCCGCCCCGGCACGGCCTGCTCTGACGCGGCGCGCGGGGACGTCGTCCCGTACGGTCCCGGCCGGCCCGGGCTCCCCGCCTCCCGCCTCGTTCCGCACCCCCGTCCCCGTACCCCCGTACCCCCGTATCCCTTCCCGTCCCCGTACCCGTAGCCCTCCCCCGTCCCGCTCCCCTCGTCCGGTCACCCACCATCGGAGACACCCGTGAACCTCACCTTCCACTGGTTCCTGCCCACCTACGGGGACAGCCGTCATGTCGTCGGCGGCGGCCACGGTCTCCCGGCCGGTGCGGCCGGCGGACAGCGGCCCGCGACCCTCGGCTATCTCACCCAAATCGCCCGCGCGGCCGAGCAGTTGGGGTTCGAGGGCGCGCTCACCCCCACCGGCGCGTGGTGCGAGGACGCCTGGCTCACCACCGCGATGCTGGCGCGCGAGACCGAACGCCTGAAGTTCCTGGTCGCGTTCCGGCCGGGCATCCTCTCGCCGACCCTGGCGGCGCAGATGGCCGCCACCTTCCAGCGCCACGCGCCGGGGCGGCTGCTGCTCAATGTGGTGACCGGCGGCGAGAGCCATGAGCAGCGCGCGTACGGCGACTTCCTGGACAAGGACGCGCGGTACGCCCGTACCGGCGAGTTCCTGGAGGTCGTCCGAGCCCTGTGGCGCGGCGAGTCGGTGACGCTGAAGGGCGAGCACATCCAGATCGAGGACGCCAAGCTGGCGCGGGTGCCCGATCCGGTGCCGCCCGTCTACTTCGGCGGCTCGTCGCCGGCGGCCGGCGAAGTCGCGGCCCGGCACAGTGATGTCTATCTGACCTGGGGCGAACCGCCCGCGCAGGTCGCCGAGAAGATCGCCTGGATCCGTGAACTGGCGGCGCGGGCGGGCCGTTCCGTACGGTTCGGCATCCGTCTGCATGTCATCACACGTGACACGTCCGCGCAGGCGTGGGCGGAGGCGCAGCGGCTGCTGGACGGTTTCTCCGAGGAGGCGGTACGGGCCGTCCAGGCCGGATTGGCGCGGAGCGAGTCCGAGGGGCAGCGCCGGATGCTCGGTCTGCACGGCGGCAGCACCGCGAATCTGGAGGTCTCGCCGAATCTGTGGGCGGGCATCGGGCTGGTGCGCGGCGGGGCGGGGACGGCTCTGGTCGGCAGCCATGCGGAGGTGGCGGAGCGGATCGCCGAGTATCACCGGCTGGGGATCGACGAGTTCATCATGTCCGGGCATCCGCATGTCGAGGAGGCGTACTGGTTCGGCGAGGGCGTCCTTCCCCTGCTGGCGGACCAGGGGCTGTGGCGGCACCCGACGGCGGAGGCGGGGGAGCGGTCGGCGACGGCGGAGGTGCCGTTCGTGGGGCGGTGAGGTTCGTGGGGCGGTAACGGCGGTAAGGGGAACGGGGGGTTGCGCCCGGCTGCTCCGGCCCAGGTCATTCAGCCGTGCGCCCACCCCCCCGTATTGGTTGACCTTTCATTGACCTGACATCTGTCGACGCTCGGCGTGTCAACGAGGGCCGGAGAGGCTGAGCGGTGCATGTCAATCGGACCGTGAGCCCCACGCCACGGTCGATCAGGAGGACGCACGCAGTGAAGAAGAACTCGCGCATCCGTAAGATCTCAGTCATCCTCGGCAGTGCCATGGCGATGGTTGTCGCCTTCCCCGGCCTGGCGCTCGCCGATCCCCCCAAGGCCCTGCCCGCCAACGCGGATGGTCTGGAGCAGACGTTCCAGCCGGCCTATGACTACGACACCGACGGCTGCTACCCGACCCCGGCGATCGGCCCCGACGGGACCGTCAATCCCGGCCTCAACCCCTCGGGCGCCCTCAACGGCTCATGCCGTGACTCCTCGGACCTCGACAACACCAACGGGTACGCGCGGTACAAGTGCAACAACGGCTGGTGCGCGATCATTTACGGCCTCTACTTCGAGAAGGACCAGGCCGTCGCCGGCAGCGGGCTCGGCGGCCACCGCCACGACTGGGAGCACGTCGTGGTGTGGGTCCAGAACAACGAGGCCAAGTACGTCTCCACCTCCGCCCACGGCAACTTCAACATCTACAACCGTGACCAGATCCGCTGGGACGGTACGCACCCCAAGATCGTCTACCACAAGGACGGTGTGAGCACGCACGCCTTCCGTCCCGCGAACAACAACGACGAGCCGCCGGAGAACCACTACCGCGGGTGGCAGTTCCCGCGGCTGGTCGGCTGGAACGGTTACCCGGCGGGTCTCCGCGACAAGCTGAGCCAGGCCAACTTCGGCAGCGCCGTCTTCGGCCTGAAGGACGGGAACTTCAACTACCACCTGGAGCGGGCCAAGCCGGCCGGCATCCCGTTCGACCCGAACGCCTGAGCCTGACGATCGGCGCGGCCGGCGCGCCGGGGCCGGGGGTGGAGCAGCCATGGGGCCGCTCCATCTCCTGGCCCGTGGGCGGCTGTTGTGGTGGTGCGCGCGGGGGTACGGCGGAGGGTGCTTTACGGGTGGGCCATACGGGTACGGCGCGGCGCGGACCATACGGTATGGCGCGGGCCTTACGCCGTACGGCGCGGGCTTATGGCGAGGGCGGTGTCGCGATCAGGTGCCGGATGTCCTGTGCGGTCCAGTGGCCGGCCGCGCCGGGGCATTCCGCCAGATACGCGGCGACGGTGGCCGCGTCCCAGGCGCCCGCTTCGAGGAGACCCCGGGCGAGGAGGGCGAGGTACGCGGCGGACGGGCTGTTCAGCCCGGCGTCCGCGACCGGCCGGGGCGCGGTGAAGGTGAGCACGGGCACCCCGTCGAGCGTGCCGGGGCAGACCAGCGTTTCGTACCGTCCCTCGCCCAGCGCCGCCCGGCCGCTGCTCAGCACCTCGGTGAGGTCCAGCTCGTTCCCCGGCCGCCGGTACATCTCCTGTGCCGCGATGTCCGAGAACTGCTGAGCCGTTACGAGATGCGCCCTGGCGAGTACGTTCCCGTCGGCGTCCGGATCGTAGAACGCGCGCCCGCCGGTCCAGACGGCCGACTCGGTGGCGAAGTACAGGACACCGCGCAGCTCCACCGGTACGGACCGCTCCGGAGGCCGCCGGTCCCGGCACCCGGGGTAGACACGGGCACCGCCGGGATGGCGCCCGCCGGTGATGTAGTACGCGAGGCGGCCGAGGTTCGTGTTCGAACCGTACGAGGCGTACCAGACCTGCCGCGGCGACGGGCCTTCCGTATGTCTGGCCGTACGGGTCTTCTCCATCGTGCGAGGACTGATCACGGGTCCCTCTTCGCGTCGAATCATCACATCGAGTGAACTCCCTGCCAAACATATGTCTTTTCGGCCCGCGACTGCGATTGTGACGCCATGAATGTGGGGGAACGCTGGGAGTGGACGCAGGCGCGCTACCGGGACGGAATGTTCAGTCATGGGATAGCCAGCGAGCGGCAGCGGCTCGGCTTGCTGGAATCCCTCCTGGACCCGCATACCCGTGCGCGTTTCGAGGCACTTGGGCTGAAGCCGGGCCATCAGGTTCTCGAAGTCGGCGGTGGCGGGGGCTCGGTGGCCCGCTGGCTGGCCGAACAGGGCGCAGAAGTGACCGTAACGGACCTGGACACCACATTCCTCGACGAGCTGGCGGATCAGGGCATACGGGTGCTGCGGCACGATATGTACACCGAGGAATTTCCGCCCGGATCATTCGACTTCATTCATGCCCGCTATGTGCTGATCCATCTGCCCGATCCGGACAAAGCGGTTGCCCGGCTGGCCGAATGGCTCAAGCCGGGCGGTGTGCTATTGGTCGAGGAACCGGCGTCCTTCCCGGTGATGGACTCCCCGCACCCGGCCTATCGCACCATCATGCGCGCTTTCCGTACTCACCTTGAGCAATCGGTGGGTTCGGACACCTCTTGGGCCCGCACACTCCCCGTACCCCTGGAGAAAGCGGGCCTCACCGATATCGGTTTGGACGCCCGGCTCCATGTCGTCAGGGGCGGCGACGAAGAGGCGCAGTGGTGGCGCCTGAACCTGGAGCAGTCCCGCGAGGCGATGGTGGCCGCGGGCCTCGCGACCGGCCCCGATTTCGACGCCGCATACCGTGAACTGGCATCCCCCGATTTCTACGACCTGTCCCTGGCGGTCTGTACGGCATGGGGCCGCGGGGCGGTGTGACGCGGTACGGCCCGGGCGCACCGGGCGCGGCGCCCGGTGCGGCAGCGCAGTTCGGCACCGGCACCGGCACCGGTCGGGCGGCTCGGACCGCGGTGCTCAGGCCGCCGCCTCACCGACCAGATGGTCACCGGGAATGCCCGCCTTGTCCGGCCCGTAGTACTCCCTGATCCCGAGGTCCCAGGTCTCCCTGGCGATGCGGTCCGAATCCGTAGGCTCGAACGCGTCGAAGAGCGCATGGATATTCGGCAGCCGGAACCCGATGGCGGTCATCAGCGCGACAAAAACGGGCCGCCGGACAAACCCGTCCCCCTCCAGATCCCCCAGCCGGGAAAGCGCCTCGGCGAATTCCCCGATGGCCCCGTCGAACCGCTCCGGAGAAAGAACGCAGGCGGTGTACTCCTCAAAGCTGACCCGGCCGTCCCGATCGGCGTCCAGCTCCTCGACCAGGGTCCCCCAATACCTCCGGAACGCGTCCAGCATCGCCCGCTTCGCCCCATCACCGGCACTGGGCACCGACCGGATGACCCGCTCGGCCATCAGCTCGAAGTCATCGGCCTCCAGATATCCATTGCCGTCGACATCGAACAGCCCGAACACAACCCGAACCCGCTCAACCGCTTCCGCACGCACAATGAACCCCCTTCTCGCAGCAGTGCTTTCCACTATGCGAAGGCCCCACCCGCCACGTCCCCCAAACCAATGCGAGTCAACCGAACGAGTGAACGGGTCGTCTTGAAACCCGCCAGCGCCGTCTTCGACGGCGGGGCGGGTCCCGCCGTGCCCTCGGCTCTTCGCTAGCCCGGCGGCGGCGCGGTCAGCTCACTGGCCCGGCGGAAGACGGTGTCGAGCATGGGCTCGGTCAGACGGCCGGTGGCGGTGTTCTGGCGGCTGGGGTGGTAGCAGCCGAGCTGGATCCGTCCGTCGGGGCGGCGGAATTCGGCGCCGTGCCGGAAGGCGGGGCGCGGCCTGATGCCGGCCTGGAGGCAGGCGGCGTTCCAGGCGAAGGCGCCGAGGGCGAGGATGACGGTGACGTCCTTGAGGGCGTCGAGTTCCGCGGTCACGTACGGGAGGCAGTTGTCCCGTTCGGCCGAGGTGGGCCGGTTCTCCGGCGGCGCGCAGCGCACCGCGGACGCGATCCAGACACCGGTCAGGCGCAGGCCGTCGCCGCGGTGGAGGGAGACGGGGCGGTTGGCGTAGCCGGTCCGGTACATCGCGCGGATGAGCCAGTCGCCGGACGCGTCGCCGGTGAAGCTGCGCCCCGTACGGTTTCCGCCGTGCGCGGCCGGGGCCAGCCCCAGCACATAGAGCCGGGCGGCCGGGTCCCCGAACCCCGGCAGGGGCCGGGCCCAGTACTCCTCGCCCGCGAACCGGGCCGGTGCCTGCCGCGCCGCCTCCTGCCGCCACGCCACCAGCCGGGGACACCGCACACAGGCCACCACCTGCCGCTCCGTACGCCCCAGCGCTGCCTCCGACCCCACCACGCGCCCGCCTTCTTCCCGTCTCGTACCCCCACCCTCCTACCGCCCCCGGCACACCGCGAGCCGGACCGGTGCCGGGACCGGTCTCCGGCCCGGACTCCATGTACCGGTCACGTGCCGAGCAGGTGTGCGGCCGCAGCGGCAGTTCGGGGCGGAAGCCCGACGGCAAGGGCCCCGGCCGGTGAACCGGTCGGGGCCCTCATGAGCCGTACGTACGTCCGGCCCGTACGTTCGTCGTGATCAGACGAGGTCGAACCGGTCGAGGTTCGCGACCTTGGTCCATGCCGCGACGAAGTCGCTCACGAACTTCTCCTTCGCGTCATCGCTCGCGTAGACCTCCGCGAGCGCGCGCAGCTCCGAGTTCGAGCCGAAGACGAGGTCGGCGCGGGTCGCCGTCCACTTGGCCTCGCCGGTGGCGGCGTCGCTGCCCTCGAACGTGTTCGCGTCCTCGGACGTCGCCTTCCACGTCGTGCCCAGGTCGAGCAGGTTGACGAAGAAGTCGTTGGTCAGCGTGCCGGGGGTGTCGGTGAGGACGCCCAGCTTCGAGCCGTCGTGGTTCGCACCCAGTACGCGCAGGCCGCCGACCAGGACGGTCAGCTCGGGGGCGCTCAGGGTCAGCAGATTCGCCCGGTCGATCAGCAGGTACTCGGCCGGCAGCCGGTTGCCCTTGCCGGTGTAGTTGCGGAAGCCGTCGGCGGACGGTTCGAGCGCGGCGAACGACTCCGCGTCGGTGTGCTCGTCCGTGGCGTCGACGCGGCCCGCGGCGAAGGGTACCTCGATGTCGTGGCCCGCGTCCTTGGCGGCCTTCTCGACCGCGGCGGCACCGCCGAGCACGATCAGGTCGGCCAGCGAGACCTGCTTGGCGCCCGCGCCGGAGTTGAACTCCTGCTGGATGCCCTCAAGGGCGCGCAGCACGGTCGCCAGCTCGCTGGGGTTGTTGACCTCCCAGCCGAGCTGCGGCTCCAGGCGGATACGGGCGCCGTTCGCGCCACCGCGCTTGTCGCTGGCGCGGAACGTCGAGGCCGACGCCCACGCGGTGCTGACCAACTGGCTGACGCTCAGGCCGGATTCGAGGATCTTCGCCTTGAGGGCGGTGATGTCCTCGGCGCCGACCGTCTCGTACTCCGCCTCGGGCAGCGGGTCCTGCCACAGCAGGGTCTCCGCCGGCACCTCGGGGCCGAGCAGCAGCGACTTGGGGCCCATGTCGCGGTGCGTCAGCTTGTACCAGGCCCGGGCGAACGCGTCCGCGAACTCCTCGGGGTTCTGGTGGAAGCGGCGGGAGATCTGCTCGTACACCGGGTCGAAGCGCAGCGCCAGGTCGGTGGTGAGCATGGACGGCGCGATCTTCTTCGAGTCGTCGTGCGCGTGCGGGACGGTGCCCTCACCGGCGCCGTCCTTCGGCTTCCACTGGTTGGCGCCGGCCGGGCTCTTGGTCAGCTCCCACTCGTAGCCGAAGAGGTTGTTGAAGAAGCCGTTGCCCCACTGGGTGGGCGTGCTGGTCCAGGTCACCTCAAGGCCGGAGGTGATGGCGTCCGCGCCCTTGCCCGTACCGAAGCTGTTCTGCCAGCCGAAGCCCTGCGCCTCGATCGGGGCGGCCTCGGGGTCGGGGCCGACGTTGTCCGCCGGGCCCGCGCCGTGCGTCTTGCCGAAGGTGTGGCCGCCCGCGATGAGGGCCACCGTCTCCTCGTCGTTCATCGCCATCCGGCGGAACGTCTCGCGGATGTCGCGGGCCGCGGCGAGCGGGTCGGGGGTGCCGTTCGGGCCTTCCGGGTTGACGTAGATGAGGCCCATCTGGACCGCGCCGAGGGGGTTCTCCAGCTCGCGGTCACCGGTGTAGCGCTCGTCGCCCAGCCAGGTGGACTCGGGACCCCAGTAGACGTCCTCCTCGGGCTCCCAGACGTCCTCGCGGCCGCCGGCGAAGCCGAAGGTGTCGAAGCCCATCGACTCCAGAGCGACGTTGCCGGCGAGGATCATGAGGTCGGCCCACGAGAGGCTCTGGCCGTACTTCTTCTTGACCGGCCAGAGCAGACGGCGGGCCTTGTCGAGGTTCCCGTTGTCCGGCCAGCTGTTGAGGGGTGCGAAGCGCTGCTGGCCGGCTCCGGCGCCGCCGCGGCCGTCGCTGATCCGGTAGGTGCCCGCGCTGTGCCACGCCATCCGGATGATGAACGGGCCGTAGTGGCCGAAGTCGGCCGGCCACCAGTCCTGCGAGGTCGTCAGCACCTCCGCGATGTCCTGCTTCACGGCCGGCAGGTCGAGGGAGCCGAACGCCGCGGCGTAGTCGAACTCCTCGCCGAGGGGGTTGGCCACGGCCGGGTTCTTGGCGAGGATTTTGAGGTTGAGCCGCTCCGGCCACCACTGGCGGTTTCCGCCGCCCTGAGTCGGGTGCGGGGCGCGCCCGTGCGCGACCGGGCAGCCACCCTCGCTCTCCGTCTTCGCGTCTACGACTATCGCGTCGTGGTTCTCAGAATCGTGGTTCTCAGACATGGGAATCCTTCCGGACCAGGCGGATCTCGGTGCTCAGGAACTGCGGGCGCTGGAACAGCCGGGGCACGTCCGTCGAACCGGGCCGGGCCGGCCGTACTGCCGTACTGGCCGCACGGGTGCCGTACTGGCGCCGTACCGGCCGTACAGGAGTCTTCCTGTCCGAGTCTTCCCTGTCCCTTGGCTGTCGCCGGAACCGATCCTACGATGGACGGAGTCCAAGTCAAGAAGCGCACTAAAAGTATATTCGCTTAGAATTCGGACGTACGCTGATAACTCCGGGTATCCCGCAAACCTCAATAGGTGAACCGATATGAGTGACCTGCTGGAGCGACTGCGCGAGCGTGGCTGGCGGATGACCGCCCAGCGGCGTGTCGTCGCGCAGGTCCTCGACGGCGACCACGTACATCTCACGGCCGACGAGGTGCACGCCCTCGCGGCGGAGCGGCTGCCCGAGATCTCCCGGGCGACCGTCTACAACACCCTGGGTGAACTGGTCTCGCTCGGCGAGGTCCTGGAGGTCTCCACCGAGGGCCGTGCCAAGCGCTACGACCCCAACGCGCACCACCCGCATCAGCACTTGGTGTGCTCCGACTGCGGCACCATCCGCGATGTCCACCCGACCGGGAACCCGCTGGCCGACCTTCCGGCGGAGGAACGGTTCGGCTTTACGGTGTCCGAGGTCGAGGTCACGTACCGCGGGCTGTGTCCGTCCTGCGGCTGAGTTCCGCGGACCCCCCGAAGGCCGGTCGCATGGTCAGGCTGGTCGCATGGTCAGGACGATCGCGTGGGCAGGCCGGTCGCGTGGTCGCATATTCGTACTGACGTACTACGGGTGAATGTGCGGAGATCCCGGTGTGCCCGCGACGCGGCACAGGCACCCTGCTGAGGGGCGATCCGAGAGGCGCCCGCGGTGGGGACTGTGTGGTGGGGACTGCGTTGTGACGGCCGGGGGCACATGTGACGGTTGAACGAGCCATGGGCGCTTCCGCCTCGTTTCCGGCCTGGTCGCCGGCCGAGGACGGTACGGATACGCGTCGCCCGGCCGCCGAGGACCGTCCAGCGGGCGTGCCGCGCCATGTCGCGTGCGTGATGGACGGGAACGGCCGGTGGGCCGCACGGCGGTCGTTGCCGCGTACGTCGGGCCACCGGGCCGCCGAGGCCACGGTGATCGACGTCATCGAGGCGGCGCGGACGGCCGGGGTCGAGTGGCTGAGCCTGTACGCGTTCTCCACCGAGAACTGGCAACGCCCGGGCAACGAGGTCGAGTTCCTGATGCGGCTGGTGCGCCGTGTCGTACGGAAACACGCCCCGCTGCTGTACGCGCGGGGCATCCGCTGCCGGTTCCTCGGCGTGGCGGACCCGAGGATCCCCCCGGCGCTGGCCCGGGACTTCGCCGACCTGATGACGCTGACCAGCACGAACCGGGGCATGACGCTGACCGTGGCGTTCGATCACGGCGGACGCAGGGACATCGTCGAGGCGGCACGGTCCCTGATCCGCAGCGGGGTGCCGGCCGATGCCGTCGACGAGCGGCACTTCGCCGCTCATCTGCCCTTTCCGGACACACCCGATGTGGATCTCGTCATCCGGACCTCCGGCGAACAGCGCATCTCCAACTTCATGCTCTGGCAGGTCGCCTACGCCGAGTGGATCTTCCCGCCGGTGCTGTGGCCCGACTTCCGCGCGCCGCACTTCCTGGAGTGCCTGCACACCTATCAGCAACGGAGCCGCCGCTTCGGCGGCGTGACGCCGAAGGCGAACGGAGAACCTCACCAGTGACCGACACGGGCAGCAGCCACTCCAGCCACTCCAGTCACTTCAGCCCCACCGCCTCCGGCCCCACCGGCTCCAGTGCCGCCGGCTCCAGTGCCGCCGATGGCGCCGCCACCGTACAGCCGGCGCTCCTGTTCGGCCCGGGCTCGCAGTTCCACCGGTTGTTCAACGACCCGCGCTGGGCCCTGGGCATCGTCCGGGCCACGGTGCTGGAAGCCGCCCACCCCCAGGTCGGCGCGGCCCTCACCGACAACTCGACATTTGTGGCACACCCCTGGCGACGGCTGCGCAATACGCTCGTGAGCCTCCAGCGCATGTTCGGCGCCGACGACCACGTACGGCAACGGGAGGCGGCGCGGCTCAACCGCCTGCACGAGCGCCTGAGCGGCACCGACGCACAGAACCGGCCCTACGACGCGATGGACCCCCAGGTCCGCGCCTGGGTGGTCGCGACGCTGTTCGAGAGCGCCGTCACCATGTACCGACTGAGCGGACAGCCGCTCAAGCAGAGCGCCATGGAGCAGTTGTACGCCGAATTCCAGGCCTTCCTGGCGGCGTTGGGGGTGGCGGACGGCCATCTGCCGCCCACCCTCAAGGAGTTCTGGCAGTACTACGACCACACGGTCGAGACGGAGCTGGAGAACACGGAGGCGCTGCGCATCATCCTCTACAAGCTCTTCGACCATCTCCCGGCGCCGCCCCTGCTGAGCGGGCTGCCCACCGTGTGGGCGGCCGGCCGCGCGCTGGCCGGCCCGGTCATCGGCACGGTCACCGTCGCGTCCCTCCCGGAACCCTTCCGCCGCCGGGCGGGTCTGCCCGAAGTCCCCGGCGCCCAGACGCTGATGCAGAGCGCGTACGTGGCCGCGGGGCTGGCGCGCCACCTGCCCGAAGGCTGGATCGAGACAGAGGCGCTCACCGACCTGCTGTACCTGTCGCCCGACAGCGACGACCCCCGGGCCGCGACGCTCGCGGCACTGCACGGCCGGATGAAGCGGGCCGGCGCCCTGTTCAGGCTGGTCACGCCCTTTCCCGTACAGCCTGAACCCGCCGCTGAACCCGCCGCGGCACCCGAACGGCAGCGGAGCGCCGAGGAGTTCTTCGACGCGGTACTGGACCAGACCGGGGACGGCCACCTGGACTGGCCCGATCTCGCGGCCATGGCACGGGAGTTGTCCACCCGCCTGGATCTGGACGAACCGGAGGAGACCCGGCTCTACAACGCGTACGCCGAGTGGTGGAAGGAACTTCAGTCCGCCCTCGACACCGACGGCGACGGCCGCGTGAGCAAAGAGGAGTACGCCGCCGCGGTCCCCTCCCTCGCCGGGCCCGCGCTGATCCGGGTCGCCGAAGTCCTTTTCGACGCCACCGACAAGAACGGCGACCGGCACATCGACGCGGACGAATACCGGACCCTGTTCCGCACCGCCTTCCACCGCACCCTGACCGGCACGGACGAGACGTACTCCCGCAGCGCGTTCGTGAAGGACTTCCTGTCCTTCATGTCGGGCCGCCGGCACTCGACCGCGTACGACCCCCTGCTCGCCCAGGCGTAAGCACAAGAACCCCTACGGACTCGGCGCGGTGGTTCCGCCGGGATCTGACGGGAAATAATCCGACAGATGCGTGACCACAGTGATTCCGAATCCATATCCATCGAATTCGAAACGACGCCGCGCAGGTCCGGGAAGCAGTGGACGAGCACCATGCTGCGCGACTTGGCGGACTGGTCGGCCCGCAGACCGGTGACATTGCCCGAGGGGACGCGTCCGGTCCCGCATTCGTCCGACGTACGGATGGTTGTCTGGGCGTTCGCCGGGACCGACCTGGTCACCGGGCTCGTCGTCGACGCGATGCTTCCGGCGGCCGGTCGCGCGGTCCATCTCGTCTGGGTGGTGCTGAGCCTCGTGCTCTCGCTGGGCTTCTGCGCGATGACGGCACGCGCGCCTCATCTGCTCGACAGCGCGGTTCTGCGGCTGCGGACAGGACCGTTCCGTGAGGTCACGATTCCGGTCGGGGCGCTCGGATCCGTACGCGTGGCGCACGGTTCCACGCGCGGGTACGGATTACGCGGCGTCCCGGATGAGGACGGCGCGGTGGCGTGCACGGTCGGCGGCGCGACCAACCTCGTCATCGAACTCGGAGAGCCATTGCCGATACGACTGCGGAACGGCGAATCGGTGCCGGCCGGGCGGGTCTATGCGGCCGCCGACAACCCGGCCGAAGCGGCCCGTCTGATCAACCGCGCGATCGCCGGAGGCGCGCGACCGTGACCGTGACCGCGAGCACGAGCACGAGCACGACCTGACCGTGACCGGCACGACCGCGGGCGCCCCCGTGCGTACTCCGGGGTGCGGGTCGCGCCGACCGGCGCGGTTGCGGCGGTCGCGTGCGGGCCGAAGCATGGGGAGCGGGGAAACGGCGTCCGCGGAGGGGATATGAGATCTCGTGTGCCACCGGCTCGCAGCCGCCGGACCGGTTCCGTGCGGCCGTCATGACCGGCGACGGCCGGCCGCCCCGCTGTCTGGTCACCGGTGCCACCGGATACATCGGCGGCAGGCTGGTGCCGGAGCTGCTGGCGGCCGGGTACGCGGTGCGCTGCCTGGCCCGCTCCCCGGACAAGCTGCGTGATCACCCGTGGGCCGGGCAGGCGGAGGTCGTGCGCGGGGACGCGACGGACGAGGTGTCCGTGCGCGCGGCGATGGAGGGCGTGGATGTCGCGTACTACCTGGTGCACGCGCTGGGTACCGGGCGCGGGTTCGAGGAGACGGACCGGCGTGCGGCCACGGTCTTCGGCGAGCAGGCGCGGGCCGCGGGCGTGCGCCGGATCGTCTATCTCGGCGGTCTGACACCTTCGGGGGTGCCCGAGCGCGCGCTGTCGCCCCATCTCCGCTCGCGCGCCGAAGTGGGACGGATCCTGCTCGGCTCGGGGGTGCCGACCGCGGTGCTGCGCGCGGCCGTGATCATCGGGTCGGGTTCGGCCTCGTTCGAGATGCTGCGCTACCTCACCGAACGGCTGCCCGTGATGGTGACCCCGAGCTGGGTCCGTACCCGTACGCAGCCGATCGCCGTCCGCGACGTACTCCGTCTGCTCGTGGGGTGCGCCCGGCTCCCGTACGGCGTGAGCCGCGCCTTCGACATCGGCGGACCGGACGTCGTCACCTACGAGGACATGATGCGGAGGTACGCCGCGGCGGCTCATCTCTCGCGGCGGGTGATTCTCCCCGTTCCGCTGCTCACTCCCCGGTTGTCCAGCCTGTGGGTCGGTCTGGTCACTCCGGTGCCGGGGGCGATCGCACGGCCGCTGGTCGAGTCGCTGAGGCACACGGTGGTCTGTACGGAACGGGACATCGCGCGCTACCTGCCGGAGCCGCCGGAGGGACCCGTGGATCTGGACCGCGCGATCCGGCTGGCCCTCCAGCGCGTCCGGGGCGCGGACGTGGCCACCCGCTGGTCCTCGGCGTCCACGCCGCGTGCCCCGAGCGATCCGCTGCCGACGGATCCCGACTGGGCGGGCGGCAGCCTCTACACGGATCACCGCGAGCGTACGGTCGGGGCGTCGCCGGAGGCCCTCTGGCGGGTTGTCGAGGGCATCGGCGGTGAGAACGGCTGGTACTCCTCGCCGCTGGCCTGGTCCCTGAGGGGATGGCTGGACACGCTGGCGGGCGGAGTCGGCCTGCGCAGGGGCCGCCGGGACGCGACCCGGCTGAGGACCGGCGACAGCCTGGACTTCTGGCGTGTGGAGGAGATCGAGCCCGGGCGGCTGCTCCGGCTCAGAGCCGAGATGCGGCTGCCGGGCCTGGCCTGGCTGGAGATGACCGTGCGGCGGGACGGGCAGGGGCGGACGGTGTACGGGCAGCGTGCCCTGTTCCATCCGCACGGCCTTGTGGGACACGCGTACTGGTGGGGTGTCGCTCCGTTCCACGCGGCGGTATTCGGAGGTATGGCCCGTAATATCGCCGCCGCTGCCGAATCCGCTGGTGGCGAGTCGGGCGGTGGCGAGTCGGCCGCCGGGACGGATTCCGCGGCTGCCGGGTCTACCAGGGCCGGTGGGCGCTGATGGACGTCGGTTGATGGGCGCCGGTTGACGGACGCTGATGGACGTCGGCTGATGGGCGCCGGTTGACGGATGCTGTGGTCGTCGGCTGATGGACGCTGAAGGAGGCCAGCCGTGCGTGTCTCGGTCGCCTTGTTCACCCAGGACCTGCGGGTGCACGACAACCCGGTCCTGCGGGCCGCCCTGCGCGAAGCGGAACGCGTGGTGCCGCTCTTCGTCGTCGACGCCGGCATCCGCCGGACGGGTTTCGCCGTGCCCAACCGGGCGGCCTTCCTCGCCGACAGCCTGGCCGACCTCGACGCGGCGCTGCGCGCCCGGGGCGGCCGTCTGGTGGTGCGTACCGGTGACGTGGTCGAGGAGACGTGCCGGGTGGTGACGGAGACCGGGGCCGGAACGGTCCATGTCGCGGGCGGGGCGAGCCGTTACGCGACACGGCGCGAGGACCGGCTGCGCGCGGCGCTGACGGGTGACCGGTGCGGCCTGCGGATCCATGACGCCTCGGTGACGACCGTACCGCCGGGGGCACTGGTGCCCGGGGGCAAGGACCACTTCGCGGTTTTCACACCGTACTTCCGCAGATGGGAGGGCTTCTCGGTACGCGGCGTCCTTCCGGCTCCGGCCAGGGTGCCGGTGGCCGACGTGCGCTCGGCCGCGCTGCCGGACGCGGAGTCCCTCGCGCCGGGTTCCGTGTCGCCGGGGCTCCCCGCCGGCGGGGAGCCCGAGGGCCGCCGAAGACTGCGGTCGTGGCTGGCCGGTCCGCTGGAGCGGTACGCGGACCTGCACGACGACCTCGCCGCCGACGCGACCTCCAGGCTCTCCCCCTATCTGCACTTCGGCTGTCTGTCCCCGGTCGAACTGCTGGAGCGGGCCCGTGAGCACGGCGGTCCCGGGGCGCACGCCTTCGTCCGCCAGCTCGCATGGCGGGACTTCCACCACCAGGTCCTGGCCGCCCGCCCCGACGCGGCCCACCACGACTACCGCCCCCGGCACGACCGCTGGCGCCGGAACGCCGAGGAGACCGGGGCCTGGCGGGAGGGGCGTACGGGTTATCCGGTCGTCGACGCGGCCATGCGGCAGCTACGGCACGAGGGGTGGATGCCGGGGCGGGCCCGTCTGCTGGCGGCGAGCTTTCTCACCAAGACGCTGTACGTGGACTGGCGGGTGGGGGCGGAGCACTTCCTGGGGCTGCTGGTGGACGGCGATGTCGCGAACAACCAGCTCAACTGGCAATGGGCCGCCGGCACGGGCACCGACACCCGGCCGAACCGGATCCTCAACCCCCTCGTCCAGGCTCGGCGGTTCGACCCCGGCGGCGAGTACGTACGCCACTGGCTTCCCGAACTCCGGGATCTCGACGCCGCGTCGATCCACCGCCTGGCCCGCCCCGGCGAGGCCGCCCGTACCGGCCGCCGCACGGGCACGGACTACCCGGCCCCGATCGTGGACTTGGCGGAGGCCGCGGACCGCTTCAAGCGGCTGCGGAACGGCGACTGACCCCTTCAGGGGCACCCTCGCGGCTCAGCGGCTGGGTTGGCGGGGTTCGTCGATGACCGGGTTCTCCAGGGTGCCGATCTTTTCGATCTCGATGCGAACGGTGTCGCCGGCCTTGAGGTACATGCCGGGCCGGTGCCACGCGATGCCGCTCGGGGTGCCTGTGGCCAGTACGTCGCCGACCTCAAGAGTGAACGCGCTGGAGAGGTAGGCGACCTGCTCGTACAGGTTGAAGAGCATGTCCGCCGTATGTCCGTCCTGGCGCAGGTCGCCGCTGACGTACGTACGCAACCGCAGATCGAGCGGGTCACCGATCTCATCAGGGGTGACGATCCACGGACCGATCGGGCCGTGTGTGTCGAACGACTTGCTGACCACCATGCCTGGCTCAAGGGTCTGCCAGTCGCGCACGCTGACGTCGTCGATGATGGTGAATCCCGCGACGACGTCCAGCACCGCCTTCTTCTCGTTCGGGACGTCCTTGCAGCGCTTGCCGATCACCAGACCGAGTTCGCCCTCGTAGTCGACCTCGTCCGGGGCGATCGCCGGGATCCAGATCGGATCGCCGGGGCCGATGACGCAGGTCTGCTGTTTGTTGAACCATGCCTGGCGGGTCGGCCGGTCCATATGGGTCTCTTCAAGGTGCGCGGCATAGTTGTAGCCGATGGCGAGGAACTTGGGCGGCCTGGGGACCGGAGCGCACAGCTTCACCTGCGAAAGGGGCAGCCTCGGGGCCGAGTTGGCGGCGGCCGACACCTGTCTCGGGTCGCGCGTCAGCAGTTCGATCATCGTGTCCAACGTCGGATCGGCCGCGGTCAGGTCCACCACCGCGTCGCCGTCGACAAAACCGACATGCTGTCCGGCGCCGGCGCCGGCGCCGACGTCGAATGTCGCGAGTTTCATCGCTGCACCTCCTCAGCGTTGCCATGCGACCGGCTTCCGCCGATCGAGGGCATACCACTTTCAAGTACGCCTTGGATGCTGATCTCCGGCAACTCGGAAAACCGGGTCTGGGACGAGCCGCTGTTCTCCCGCACCTTCGCGGGGTCCGGTCGCACGCCCACAAAGGGGGACGTGCGTGACACGGTGGCCGACGCCGTGCAGCGGGAGCCGCAGTCCGGAACCGCTGCGTGATCATCGGACATGAAGGCGATTTAGTCCCGCGACGTTCACACCCCGGACATGAGCGACGGCCTGCGCGGATGCCGTCCGGTGCGATCGTGTGCCGTGGGTCGCCGAGCGCGCTCGAAAGCGCGCGGACGCGCGTGATCCGGGTGGGTCCGGTACCCCGTCCGACGATGCTCGAGCAACGGCGAGGAACCGATGAACCCGAGCGACACCGGCCGGCCCGAACAGGCCGCCGCCGAAGGCGACACCGACACCGCGGCCGAGGTCAAGCCGCTGCTCGACGCTCCGCAGACGCCCGCGGCTGCGGTGGCGATGTGGATCTTCGTCGTCGGCCCGGTGATCTGCCTGCTCGTCGTGGTGCCGCTGGTGTGGGGATGGGGCTTGTCGGCGCTGGACGTCGGCATGGCCGTGGTCGCCTACCTCGTGTCCATAGCCGGCCTCACGGTCGGCTATCACCGCCTCTTCACGCACCGTTCGTTCAAGGCGAAGCGAGGCCTGCGCATCGCCCTGGCCGTCGCGGGCTCGCTGGGGGTCGAGGGCTCGCCGGTCCAATGGGTGGCGAACCACCGCCGCCACCACGCCTTCGCCGACCGCGAGGGTGACCCGCACTCGCCGTGGCGCTTCGGAACGGACACGCGCGCGCTGCTCAAGGGGCTTCTCCACGCGCACGTCGGGTGGATGCTGAAGCGTGAACTGAGCAACCGGGCCAGGTTCGCGCCCGACATCGCCGCCGATCCCGATCTGCGGCTGATCGGTCGGCTCTTCGGGCCGCTGACCGCCGTCTCGCTCCTGGCCCCGGCGCTGGTCGGCGGGCTCGTCACCGGCACCTGGACCGGCGCGCTGACCGGGTTCTTCTGGGCCGGCGTGATGCGGATGGCGCTGCTGCACCATGTCACCTGGTCGGTGAATTCGGTCTGCCACGTCGCGGGTCGGCGTCCGTTCGCCAGCCGGGACAAGGCCACCAACTTCTGGCCGCTCGCGCTGATCTCCTTCGGCGAGAGCTGGCACAACTCGCATCACGCCGACCCCACGGGCGCGCGCCACGGCGTGCTGCCGGGCCAGATCGACCCGGCGGCCCGTCTGATCTGGATATTTGAGAAGCTGGGCTGGGTCCACGACGTCCGCTGGCCGAGCGCGGACCGCCTCAACGCCCGACTGCTCCCCGAACCGTCCGGCCCGCATAAGTCCGCAGCCTTGTGAACCAGTCGCCCCAGTTGAGAGCAAACGTGTACTGCTGATGTGATTGGCCGTGCACACTTGGTGCGGGGCGTGAAGTCCGCCCGTATGGCGGTCTCAACCATAGGAGTCGGCTTGGTACCCCGTACGGGAACAGGCCGTTGTGCCGCGCTGCTGCTGACTGTTGCACTAGGGGCGGGAGTGCTCATCGGACGCGACTCCCTTCTTCTGGACGCCGCGCTCAACCGCGGCTGTGAGAACACCGAGAACCGGGTCAAAGAGTTGGAGTCGCACGACATCCTCGACTCCCGGCCCGAAGGAACCGTCGTACCTCAGGGCTTCGAGGATCTTGAGTCCGGCTGCTGGGCGGACAGCGGCGACGCCTGGGTATACGCCGACCGGACCTACGTATTCCCTGGTGACAAGGCCGAAGTGACCCAGTACTACCGGGCGGCGGCGGAGCGCGACGGCTGGGAGCTGTCTCAGACCTCCGCGAAGGCGTCCAAAGCAGAGAGCCCCGCGGATCTGTGCTTCACGCTCGGCAAGGGGGACAGCACGACGACGCTGGACGTCTACTTCCTGACCGAGGAAACCCTCGACGCGGAAGAGCGCAAGGCCGGGCCCGAATTCAACTCTGGATCCGGCTACCGTGTGGCCATCAACTCCCCGGCAGACGGTTCCACGACCGGATGCTCGGACTGAAGCCGGCCCGCTGTGCGGAAGGCGCCAGGGTCGGGGATCTGGCTTGCGTGCCTGCCCGAACTGCTGCCGCAGCCGCTCAGGTACGGGCCGTAGCCACCGTTCGGCAGGTACGGCCCGCTGAACTTCCGCTCCGTGTCCGTCAGTTGCCCAGTTGCGCTCGCGTTACGCCCCGACACGGATGTCGGCGTAGTCCAGCGTGATGAAGGGGTCGGCGCGCAGGCCCCGTCCCTCGGGGGCGGGGACGAAGACGCGGCGGCGGGTGGGGAAGACCAGTCCCGAGAACTCCTGGTGGCCGTCGATCATGTGCACCGCCGGAATGCCGCCCGTCACGCGCGGCGCGTAGTCCATGCGGCGCTGAAGGCCCTGCTCGTCGTAGTAGAAGGTCTGGTTCCTGGTGTGGACCGTGATGTCGTCCGGGAAGGTGACACCGAGGCGTCGCCACCCGCCGCTGAGGCCGGGCCGGAGGTCCAGGGCCGGCTGCTCCGGTGGCAGGTCCCGGACCTGCACGCCCGGCAGGGTCAGCAGGTAGGGCGCGGTGAGGTAGTTCCAGGTGGCGTAGCCGATGAAATACAGGGCGTGCAGCGTGTCCCACGGGGTGTCCGTCCTGAACCCGTCGAATGAGGCGAGGGGATCGCGGCGCTCCCGTACCGTACGTCCGTCCTCGTCGACGACCGACACCTGCTCAGGGGTGAAGATGCCCCGCAGTCCGGGCTCGGTGTAGTCGCGGAGGACGGTACGTTGCGTGCCGAAGTCGACCGTGACCTCATGGCTGCCGAGGACGCCGGGCACCTGGTGCAACGACCACATGGGTCCGCCGATGAGCATCCCCGCCGTTACTGATGTGACCTTGCGCCAGCGTTCCTCGCCACCGTGTGCTTCCAGTACGAGATCCAGAAGATGTGTCATTGTCGCGTCCTTCCCTTGGTCCCCTGCCTTGGTCCCCTGCCTTGGTCCCCTGCCTTGGTCCCCTGCCTTGCGCCTCATGCCTCATACCTGTGTGAACTGCGGGTAGAGGGCTTCGACACCGAGCGAGAGTCCTGCCTTGATCTGCCGGGTGAGGGCGTCGGCGACCACTTCCAGTCGGCCCTTCTCGACACCTTCGAGGGCGATCCTGGCGATGTCGGCCGGGTCGGCCTTCTCGACGCCGTCGAGGCCGGCGATCATGTCGGTGTCCATGTAGCCGACGTGCAGCGCGGTCACCTGGGTCTTCTGGTCGGCCAGCTCCACGCGCAGGGAGTTGGTGACGGACCACTCGGCGGCCTTGGCCGCGCAGTATGCCGCCTGGTGCGGAACCGAAGCCCAGGACAGTACGGACAGGACGTTGAGGATCGCCCCGCCCCCGTTGCGGGCCAGGGCCGGCACGAAGGCGCGGGTCACGTCGAGGGTGCCGAGCACGTGGGTGTCGTACTCAAGGCGGTAGGTGTCGAGGTCGCCCTCCAGGACGCTGGTGGGCGTGAGGATTCCGGCGTTGTTGATCAGCAGGGTGACGTCCTGCGCCCGCTCGGCGGCGGCGCGGACCGAGGCGTGGTCGGTGATGTCGAGCTGGACAGGGACGGCGCCTTCGGCGGTGACGGTACGGGGATCGCGGGCCGCCGCGTACACCTTGCTCGCACCGGCTTCGAGAAGGGCGCGGACGAACTCGGCGCCAAGGCCGCGGTTGCCGCCGGTCACGAAAGCGACGGAGCCGTTGAGAGTCATGAGCTGGGCTTCTTCCTGTCCGGGGGACGGAGGGGGAATGCCGCGGGACGCAGCCGGGCCGTGCCGGGCGAACGCCCCGAGCACAGCGAGAAACCGATCGGTTTCCTTCTTTCGTCCCACTGTAAACCGATCGGTTTCCGTTGTCGAACGCGGGGTAACCTCGATGCCATGACCATCGACAAGGCCGCATCCGACGTGGTGCCCGAGACCTCGGAGGCAACCGCAACCGCAACCGCCGTCGCCTCAAGCGCCTCACAGCGGGAACGGCTCCTGAACGCCGCGGTCGACCTCTTCTACCGCCACGGCGTCGGCGTGGGCGCCAACGCGCTGTGCAAGAGCGCCGGGATCTCCAAGAAGTCGATGTACCAGCTCTTCGACAGCAAGGACGCCCTGCTCGTGGCCGCACTGGAGCGCCGCGTACTCGCCGACGCGGCCTTCCTGCTGCCCCCGCCCGATTTCGGCCCGAGCCCTCGCGCCCGACTGCTCCATGTCTTCCGGCAACTGGAGAAGTTCGCCCAGTCACCGGACTACATGGGGTGCGCGTTCCTCGCGCCGCAGGTGGAACTGAAGGACTCCGCCCACCCCGCCAGCCTCGTGGCGGCCCGCGTCAAGCGGCAGCACCTGGAGGGCTTCTTCCGTACCGAGGCGGAGCGCGGAAACGCCACCGACCCCGACTTCCTCACCCGCCAACTCGCCGTCCTCTACGACGGAGCGAGCACCCGCGCCGGCATCGGCGCGGACGACCTCCGGGGCCTGGCGGTCACCACCGCCGAGACCCTCATCGAAGCCGCGGGCGTCACGGACTGACCTTGCTCCGGTGGCTCATGGACAACTGCTAGGATCCGGTCGCTTGTTCGGGGGTGGGGGCCCTCCGTGGGGAGGGGAATCAAATGACTCGTCATATTTTCGTGCGTGGCTCCCTTGCCACCATCACCGGGCTGGCGCTCTCCATGTCCGCCGTGCCACTGGTGGCGCCCGCGCACGCGGAGACCGCAACCGAGATCATCGTTCCGGCCACCGTGCGCACGACCCCGCGCACCGCGTATCCGCAGAGCGCGGGGGCCTCTGGCTTCCTGGAGTACCGTTCCACCGACGAGGGCCATGGCCTCTGGTGGACCGGTTACGACGGCAGCCGGAAGCCGGTGCCGGGAGGCGATCGCCTCGGGCCGCGCACCCGGGGTGAATACGGCACCGGTTCGGACGTCGTCGCCCTTCCGTCCCAGAACGGTGGCGGGCAGGTCCTGCTCCGGGACATGGGAACCGGTATGACCGAGACCGTGGCGATTCCGGCGGGCCAGAGCTATCTGCAGACGTACGGACGCACGGTCCTGACCGGCACTTCGACGGGTGGGGAGCGGACTGGGCTGTTCCTGCTGCGCGACGAGAACGGCAGCACGGTGCAGAAGCCCGTCACCGGATTCCCGGACGGGACGGTCTTTCCCTCTCACCCCACGGGTTCCGCCTCCGGCATTCTCGTCAACTTCTACGGCCCGGAGCGGGTCCTCCGGTACGCCTGGGTGGATACGGAGACCGGCGCCGCCACGCTCCTGTCTCCGCAGGTGGCGAACACGGACGTCGTGGTGGGCCCCGATTATCTGGTCAGCCGGTACACCACGTCCCGGGTGCGGGTGTACGCCGAGGGTGCCTACGACGCCCCCACGCACGAGGTCCTGTTCCCCTACAACTCCGCGAACAAGATCCTCGGCGTCGTCGGTGACGCTGTCGTCGTGGCGCGGCGCGGCGGCTCCTCCGTCTGGAGTGTGTCCGCGCTCCCCTTCGACGGCTCCGCCGAACTGCCCCTGGCCGAGCGGGCGGACCCCGAAGCCGTCGTCACGCCCGACGGCGGCCTGGTCCTCGCCGGCGGAAAGTCCTCGCTGGACTACGGCATCGCCAAGGTCGAGGCGGGGCCCGACGGTCTGCCCCGGACGCACCGGATCGCGGACCTCCCGGCCGTGCCGATGGGGATCGAGTCGCTCGATCTCAGCGGCGGTGAACTGATGACGTACGAGTCCGGCGACGGGGCGACGCACCTGTACAGCCGCTCGCTGACCGTGAACGGGACCCTGACGGCGGGTACGCGCACGGACCGGGGGCCGACCCCGAGGTGCGGGACCATGAACGGGGATTACGGGTCCTGCCCCTGGCTCGTGGGTACCGGTGACGGGCGGGCGGTCTCCCACAACGCGGCCGGAGAGATCCACGTCCTGGACCGGGGCCGACAGACCCCCGGCACCAGGCTCGCCTCCGGCCTCCGCGACACCCATGGTCTCGTGGACGTCCAGGGCCGGTACGCGGCCTGGTGGGGACCCCTGTCCGCGGGAGACGGCCTGACAGTGGCGGATCTGGACACGCGGAAAACCGTGCTCACCCGCGCGGGCGCGGCCGGTGCGGCCCCCACCGCCCTGTGGGGGGAAACGCTCTGGACGTGGTCCGCCGGCGGCGGTGTGACGGCCACGGAGGTGCGTTCGGGCACCACGATCACGTCGTTTCGGCTGGCCGCCGGCTGCGGTGCGGGGGGATCTCCAGGCGGTGGGGCGCTGGGTGTACTGGTCCGGCTGGTGCGCCAGTTCCCAGGGGAGCGAGCCGAGAGCCTACGTGTACGACACCCGCAGGAAGACGCTCATCGCCGCTCCGGCCGGCGGAGACCAGCGCCTGGGTGACGGTTTCCTGGTCACCCGTGACGCCAAGGCCGGGGCGCTGACCCTCACGGATGTCAGAAGCGGCTCCGCGGTGAGCCGGTCCCTGGCCGCCCGGACCGGAAAGTGGGACGTCGATCCGTACACCGGCCTGGTCGGTTACGTCGACCCCGCCTCCCAGGACATCCACGTCGTACGGAGCGGCATCCCCGCCACGGACATCGCGGTCCTCGGAGCGAAGACGGAACCTTCGGTCAGCGCGCTGAGCTCGACCTCCCTGTGGGACGGCACATGGTGGCTGTCAAAACCGGCCGCGTCGTGGACGTTGGCGCTCAAGAACAAGGCGACCGGTGCCACCGTGCGCACCCTGTCCGGCGGTGCCGCGCACGACGCGGTCCACGCGTCCTGGAACGGCAGGACGTCGACGGGCGCGTATGTGCCGAACGGCACGTACACCTGGACACTGACGGCGGCCCCGGCGGACAGGCAGGGCACGTCGGCAACGGCGTCCGGCTCGCTGAAGCTGACCGGTGGCGCCTCCGTGAGGCGCGACCACGTCGGGTCCGACGGTATCGGCGACCTGCTCACGCTCACCCCTTCGGGCGCGCTCACCTTCCACCAGGGCGACGGCGCCGGGAAGTTCCCGGCGAGGACGACGGCCTCGGGCTGGTCGGCCTCGATCAGCGCGGTGCCGTTCGGGGACCTGAACGGTGACCGCTGCAACGACGTGCTCGTACGGCTGAGCAGCGGTGCGCTGCGGGCGTACCGGCCGGGGTGCGGGAAGGCCCTGACGACATCAACGCCGTACACCACGCTGGCACCGTCCGGCTGGAACCAGTACAACGTGCTGACCTCACCGGGCGACCTCACCGGTGACGGCCGGGCGGATCTGATCGTCCGTCAGACGTCCACCAGCGACATCTATCTGTACAAGGCCACGAGCAGCGGAAAGTTCGCGCCACGGGTGAAGATCTTCTCCAAGTGGTCCGGCTACAAGAAGATCATTGGTGTCGGCGACCTCAACGGTGACGGGTACGGGGACCTGCTGGCGCAGGACACGTCGAACGAGCTGTGGCGGTACGCGGGCACGGCGACCGGCGGCTTCAGGGCGCGGGCGAAGGTGGCCGACAACTGGGGTGCCCCCTACAACGTCGTGGTGGGCGCCGGCGACCTCACCGGGGACGGGAAGGCGGACATCGTCTCCCGCGACACCGCCGGAAAGCTGTGGCGCAACAACGGCGACGGCAAGGGCTCGATCGGCCCCCGAGTTGAGATCGCCACTGGCTGGCAGGTCTACAAGGCTCTGTACTGACTGACGGGCCGACACCGGGGGGTGCACAACACCGAGGGCGCCCGGAACTGGGGGGTGCCGGGGACCTTGCGGTTCCGGGCGCCCCCTCCGGCGTACGTACCGGAACCGCAACCACCCTCCGGAAACCCGCCGTTGCTCATCCCCTGCGCCAGGCGCCGAGCAGTTCCTCGGGGCCGTACGCCGCTTGGAGCCCGGAACAGCTCGTCCCGTTGCGGGAGACCGCCACGAGCGGTACCGGCTCGTCGGTGATGGCCGCCCGGTGCTTCTGCAGCGCCGCCAGGTCGTGGCTGTCGAATGTGGAACGCTCCAGCCACTTGATCGAGCCGAGGAACAGCAACCGCTTGGCCACCGGCTGCCGGTCGGCGCCCACGAGGTCGATCTCGACGTCGTTGCTGCGGGTCCAGTACCCGCCGATCGCGGGGGCGGCGGGCAGCGGGCCGTCCGGCAGGAGACGGGCGAGGGATTCCCGGACCAGGGGCTCGATCGCGCGGCCCCGCCAACTCGTCCACCGCTCCTTGATCCGGTTCAAGGTGAGATCTCCCCGCCTGCGCTCGATCTCCGCCATGTGCGGATTCAGAAACGCCAGCCAGAACCGCAGGTAGGGGTCGGCCACCCGGTAGCGGCGTTCTTTCGACGGCCGGAGTGAGAGTGGCAGTTCGGCGGCCACCACCCGTTTCTCGGTCAGGACATCCGTGGCCCGGGTGAGAGTGGTGTGGGCGATACCGCCGGCGGCGCGCGCGATATTGGTGAATGTCCGCTCCCCGCTTCCGATCGCCCGCAGAACCTCCCTGCTCATCGCCTGAGGTGGAAACTCCGCGGCGAGTGAGCGTTCGGCGGAGACCAGCAGCGCCGAGATCGGGTTCTCCAGCGCCTCGTGGAGGAACCCCCAGACGTCCGCCCCGGGCCGCCACTCCTCGCAGATCAGCGGGAGACCGCCGGTGATCAGGGCGGCGTCGAACGCGGCCGCCGGAGAGAGTCCGAGCATCTCGCCGATGTCGGCCGGGGTCAGCGGCCCCACGACCATTTCCCGGCCGCGCTGGTGGAAGGGGCGGTCGTAGCTGTTCAGCGCTTCCATCATCGACAGGTCGGATCCGACGAGGAGGAGGAGTACGGGCTTGCGGCTGAGCAGGCGGTCCCATGCGCGCTGAAGCATGCCCTCGAAGGCGTCGATGCGGTCCATGAGGTACGGCACCTCATCGATGACGACCACGCTCGGACTGTCGTCGGGCAGGATCTCCGCCAGCAGTCTGAAGGCGGCGTTCCACTGCGCGGGGGTCTCCTCCGAGAAGAGTCCCCGCTCCGGAAGCGTGGATCTGGCGACGGCGTCGAGCAGCTCCGCCAGTTCGTCCTCCGCCGTGCCGCCCGCCGCGGTGAAGAAGAGATACGGCGTCCCGGTGCGCCGGAGGAACTCCTCGACCAGGCTGGACTTGCCGACCCGCCGCCGTCCCCGCATGAGGATGCACTGGCCTGGTTTCGCGGATCCGGCGGCATCGCCCACCGCTCGGAAGGCGTTGCGGAGCACGTCCAGCTCGTGGCCTCGCCCGATGAAACGACGCATGGGACACCCCCGTAAATGATAGTAGCGATAGAGATAGTATCCTCATCGCTACTATCACAGGACGCTAGGCGCTCTCCGGGTGCCGAACGGCGAAACTGTCCAGGACGCGCGCCAGCGCCCGGTCGAAGACGGCGTCCAGATCGATCGGCCCCGAGTCCTCCGCGAACGCCGCCGCCAGTCGTGGATAGCGGCCGGAGGTGATCTCGCGCCCCATGTAGGCGATGCGTACGGCGTGCTCCTGCTCCGCGGACCAGGGCAGGGACCTGGTGCGCTCGGCGGTCTGCAGCTCATTGGCGACATAGGTGGTCACGACGCCGTTGACCATCGCCACCAGCTCCATCTTCTCGCCGTAGGGCGCGTCGAGAGGATCCAGGCAGGTCAGGCTGTATTCGAGGTACCGCATCGCGTTCGGGCTGAATCCGTAGACCGCCGACATCAGCCGCGCCATCCAGGGGTGCGCGCGCATGATCGCGCGGGCCCGGTGCGCGAGGGCGGTCAGGTCGGCCCGCCAGTCCCCGGACGGCTTCTCGGGCAGGTCGTACTCACCGGCGACCCGGTCGGCCATCAGCTCGTACAGATCCTCCTTGCGCGGCACGTAGTTGTAGAGCGACATCGTGCCGCATCCCAGTTCGGCGGCGACATGACGCATGGTCACGGCGTCGATGCCGCCCGCGTCGGCGACGCGGACGGCCGCCGCCGCGATGTCGGCGCGGCTGAACGCCGGCTTGGGGCCGCGTCCTGACCGCTCCGGGCGTGCCCAGATCACTTGGGGTTCAGCAGGTCGCCCCGCCATTGATCATCACCTCGTCCACCATCTTAGTTACGTACAACGTACGCAGTGAGGTACCGTGGGCTGCATGACAACTACGTACGACGTACTTAGTGAAGGTCTGGAGAAGCGGTTCGGCTCCGGCCGTGTGCATGCCCTGCGCGGGCTGGATCTCGCAGTCGCCCAGGGCACCGTCTGCGGAGTGCTCGGACCGAACGGCGCGGGCAAGACCACCGCCGTACGGATCCTGACCACCCTCACCACGCCCGACGCCGGCACCGCCCTGGTGGCCGGACACGATGTGACCCGCGATCCGGGCGCGGTGCGCCGGTCGATCGGTGTCACGGGTCAGGACGCCTCGGTGGACGGCGAGTTGACCGGCCGTGAGAACCTCCGGCTCTTCGCCCGACTGCTCCGTATCAGAGGCGCCGCGGGGCGGGCCCGCGCCGATGAGCTGCTGGAGCGCTTCGAGCTGACGGACGCCGCCGACCGCGCGGTACGGACCTACTCGGGCGGGATGCGGCGGCGCCTGGATCTGGCCGCCGGTCTGCTGACCCGTCCCCGGGTGCTCTTTCTCGACGAGCCGACCACCGGACTCGATCCGCACAGCAGGAACCAGATCTGGGACGCCGTACGGGAACTCGCCGGCCGGGGCACGACCGTTCTGCTGACCACGCAGTATCTGGAGGAGGCCGACCGGCTGGCCGACGACATCGTGCTGATCGACCGGGGCCGTGCCGCCCACCGGGGCAGTCCGGCCGGGCTGAAGTCGCTGATCGGCTCGTACGCGGAGGTGGTGCTCGCCGGGGAGACGACGGGGCGGGCCGCCGAGGAGGCGCTCGCCATGGCCGCGGGCGTGCTCGACCGGCTGACCGGCTCGGAGCCGGTGCTCGACCGGGAACGCCGTACGGCGGGAGCCGCGACGACGGACCCCGCGCTGACCCTGCCCCGGCTCGTGAGGGAACTGGACGCGGCGGGTGTGCCGGTGGCCGACGCGAGCCTGCGCGCGCCGACGCTCGACGAGGTCTTCCTACGACTGACCGGCCGCGCCACGGACCGCGGCGCGGACACCCGCCGCCACCACGGAGAGGAGCACGCGGCATGAGCGCCGTCGGGTACGGGACGGGGACTGTCCTCTACGAGACGGGGACCGTCCTCGGACGTCATCTCCAGCGGATCAGGCACGCGCCGGGCGTGGTGATCCTCACCCAGACCATGCCGATCAACATGCTGCTCTTCTTCGGCTATGTCTTCGGCAGCGCGCTGGCGACGCCCGGCGAGCAGTACCGCGCCTTTCTGGTGCCGGGACTGCTCGCCTCGACGGCCGCGGGCGGCATCATGACCGGGATGTTCCAGGCCGCACAGGACGTACAGCGCGGAGTCATGGACCGGTTCAGGACGATGCCGATGAGCAGGGTCGCCGTACCGCTCGGACAGACCGCCGCGGATGTGCTCACCACGGCCGTCGGGATGGTGCCCCTGATTCTGGTGGGGCTCGCGGTGGGCTGGCGGATCGACGGCTCGGTGCCCGGCGCGTGCGGCGCCTTCGGGCTGCTGCTGCTTTTCCGCTTCGCGGCCAACTGGCTCGGCACCTGTCTCGGACTGCTCATCCGGAACGAGGAGGCGGCCGGTCAACTGGGCGCCGCGACCTTCGTCCTGCCGCTGCTCTCCAACGCGTACATCCCCACAGCCGGGTTGCCGGACTGGCTGCGCACGGTCGCCGAGTGGAACCCGATCAGCGCGCTCGCCACGGCCGTCCGCGTTCTCTGCGACGACACGGCACGGCCGACGAACGCCGCCTGGCCGGTAACGCACCCGGTGCCTGGCACGCTGCTCTGGTCGCTGCTGCTACTCCTCCTGTTCGCCCCACTCGCCGTGCGCCGGTACGCCAACAGCCGGGAGTGAGCGACGGGCGCGCGTACCAATAGGCGAGCAGGCGCGGGCAAGGGTGAACGGGCGCCGAGGGTTCCACACGGGTTCGATGTCGGCGCGTGCGACAAGATGGAGCCTCCGATCGGTGGAGGGGGCGTTGGGGTGAGCTATGAACTGCAGGCAGTCATCGCCAAAGACGAGGTGCTCCGTTGCGCCTCAAGGGACTTTCCTGCCGCTCGGGTTGTCTCTCTCGGCCACGGCATGTCGCTGATGCCGATGACGGACCAGCTCTTCGATGCCTCAACGGATGGCACACAGAGCCCTTTGGGCTTCTGGCGACTTCCGGGAGGGTTCGACAGGCGGCTCGCGGACTGGTCAGCCGCGGGACCGGTGGCCTACGTGGAAGCCGAGTACTTCGGCGGTGTAGGCGACCAACGCGCTGCCGTCTGGGCCGACGGGGCTGTCGTACTGGGACCGGTCCATGTGCCGGAGGGTCAGCCCTTCGGATCTGCCGGCAGCCCGATCTCGCAGGCCCTGCGGATGCTGGGTGTGGTGGCAGACGCGGCCACGGACGAGTTCGCAGCCGTAGGGCTGGACCGCCACCGACACGGCGAGGACTGGATTGAACAATCTCGGCATGCCTGAGAGTTCATCTCAATTGGCAGACTTGCTCATTGGTGCAGGTGGGACAGGAGCCCTTCATTCACGGGGTAGGGACGTTCACGGGGCAGGAGTTGCCGTGCGGCGTCCAAATCTCCGTTCCGTACATGCGTGTGGATCATGTGGGCGAGCGGCGTGACGTCAGTGATGGAGACGGTCCACTCATCGGCGTACAGACGTGCGGCTTCGCCGGAGAGTCCTAGCTGGAGTGACCGGTGGGCAAGCGGCTCAAGGTGCAGGTCACGTTCGGGGTCCCATTGCACCCGGGCCGGAGCCCGCTTCAATCGGCGCTTCCATGCGGCGCGGTCGGCGTGGAGTCCACGCTCGTAGTGGGACAGGCAGGCGTGTGACAGCGCCCACTCGAAGCCTTGGCGGGAGATTTCGACGGCGAGGACGGTCTCCTGGCCTTCTTTGGTGGCCCATCCGCAGCGGTACATCATCCACAGGAACGACGGCTTGATCCACGTCATCCGGTCCCGCTGCCACACTGCCGGGAAGCGCCCCTCACGGGCGGCCGGTACGGCAATCTCCGGGGCGTACGCCTGGTAGACAGTGACCGTGGAGTCCGAGTGCAGGGCTCGAATCTGGTGTTTGGGTTCTGCCACGGGGACCAGGGTGGGCGCACTGTTGTGCGCGCGCCATCGAATTACCGCAGCGCGAGGCCGCCGAGCCTCCGACCACCGGATGTTCCCACCGATGCGAAGGCTGTGGTCAAACGGTCCGTAGCCATGCGGGCGAAGGTCCGTGCGCCGTTGCTGTGGGCGTTCATGCCGATGGGCCGGTGCGGATCGCACCGGCCCATCGGGGGTTTCGGGTGTCAGTGGTGCCTGGCGCGGCGCTTACGGCTGGCGAGGACGACTGTCGCACCCGCGCCGAGCAGCAGGGCGACGAGGGCGAGGATCTCTCCCAGGTCGGACATGCCGGTGTTGGCGAGTGAACCCGGTGGCCGGCCGGCCGGTGCCGGGGTGTTGGGCGCCGGGCCCGTCGGCGGCACCGATGTCGGTGTCGGCGTCGGAGTCGGTGTCGGAGACGCGGATTCGGTCGGCGTGGGTGTCGGCGATGGCTCCTGCGGGACGTACACACCGGCGTCGATCGTGTGATCGACCCCTCCCGACGTGGCCGGTGCGGTGACCGGGGCGTATCCATTGCACAGTTGGCCGGTGGTCGGCGGGGTCACATTGGAGTCGTGCACCCGGTCGTCACCGACCTGTGGCAGGGTGAACCGCAGGTCGGTGGCGGCCGGTTGGCCCGGCACCTCGCTGGTGTCCGCGGTGCACACATCGAACTGCACGGTGTACTTGGCGCCCGGTGTCAGCTCGTAGTCCGCGCCGACACCACCGAAGTAGTACTCACCGGCGGCATCGGTCGTGGTCGTGGCGACCTTCTTGCCATCGGCGTCCAGCAGGTTGATCGTCGCGCCCGGCAGCAGCACATGCCCGGCGTCCTGGATGCCGTTGTGGTCGCCGTCGAACCACACCACGTTGCCGATCTGGATCGGCGCGTTCGCCGCGGCGTACGCGATGTCGCCGAGGCCGCCGGCCTTGCCGAACCCGTTCTCGTTCGGACCGATGAACTGGTAGGCGTTGGCGGCCGGGTCGTTGCCGGGGCCGAGGCCGGTGGCGATGTCGTAGTAGCCGGTGCCGTTGGTGATGACCTGGCCGGTCGGGTCCATCTGCGTGCTGACGACCCACTGCTGCTGCGGGATGTAGGCGACCGATCCCAGCGCGGACTCCTGGTGCGGCCCGGGCTGGGTCGAGGAGCCCCCGTTCGGGAAGAAGTCACCCGGGAAGTACTCGACGACGCTGCTGGGCTGGACCCCGTCGATCGCCGGGTCCGTGGCGTGGTCGGGGCAGTTCCCGGTGCCCTCCCACTCGTACCCGCCGGTGGGCGTGGCGCAGGCCATGCTGATGTCGCCGCCGGACATGCCGTTCTGCGGGGTGTCGTTGCCCGGCCGCGGGTCCAGCCCGCCCCAGCTCACGACGTCCATGAACCTGTCGCGGAAGCCGAGGACCATCGAGCCGTCGCGGGCGAAGGCCATACTGGCCAGTGCCGGCTGCGGATCGATCATCGGGCCGTTCACGTTGAAGGTGTCCCAGTCCTCCAGGTCGGTGTTCCACGGGTTCCAGTGGTTGACCTGGTCTCGGCCGGAGTTGCTGGTGAGCACGCTCCCGCGCTCGGCGGTCAGCGGCTGGGACAGCACAGTGGTGAACCGCTCGCCGTCATAGGTGGTGACGACGGCCTTCAGGTCCGCGCGCTGCTGTGTGCTCTCCGCGCTGCACACACCGCCCACGTACAGGGTGTTGTTGTGGGTGGCCAGGCTGAACGGACGCCAGTCCTCGGCCGACGCGCAGCCCGGGTCGGGGATCGGGACCGTCGTCTCGGGCGCCGATGCCGTGGACCCGGTCGCGTCGAAACCGACCAGGCTGCGGGTGCGCAGGTTCACCGCGTACAGCGTCGAGCCGTCTTCCGACAGGGCCAGGCCGCCGATGCTCTCCTTGCCCGGTACGTCGACGAACCCGGCGTCCTTGATCAGGTTGCCGGTGTCGTGCGGCGTCTCCGTGGCGTCCGGCACCTTCGCGAACAGCTTCGGGGCGCCCCCGCCGTCGGCCGGCACGGTGTAGATCGCGTCACCGCCGTCCGGCCCGTACGCGGTGTACCGCCGGGCGAACGCCGACTGGAACAGTTGCTCGCGGTACTTGTCGTAGGCCAGCCCGAAGGTCGTGCCCACCTGGTCCTGGGTGTTGAGCACCTCCGGGCACGCCTGCTGGTCGGGACAGTTGCCGCGGGCGTCCGTCCCGAACGCCACCAGTGCCCGGGTGTCCGTCCCGCCGGCACCGCTCTGGATCGGTACGAAGTGGCGGGAATCGGGCAGTGCGTAGTCGGCCGGGTTCCAGACCCCGGTGATCACCGAGTCGTCCTTGCCGTCCGAGACGTCCACGAACGTGGTGAAGCTGTCGAAGTGGTTCGGCGCGGTCGAGGCGGGCGCCGCCCGCAGATAGTCGCTGTACGGTGCCGGGACACTGACATCGACGCGGTACCGGCCGCCCGTCAGCTCGCCCGACGGCGGCACGACGACCTTTCCGGTGGCATCCGTGACACCGGTGACGTGATGGCCGGAGGGGTCGGCGACATCGACCTTCATCCCCCGCTGCGGCACGTCCATGGTCGAGTTGATCACGCCGGTACCGAAGAAGTCCCGCAGCACCTCGACGGTCAGGGTGCCGTCAGAGGCCGAAGCGCCGGCCTGCCCGGCGCTGGTCAAGACGGCGCCGGTGCCGCCCCCCACCAGTAACAGGCCGGACAGCCCGATCCGTACCAGTCCACGTAATGGCATGGCACTCCTTTACGTCGTCCTACGCTATCGCCAACGCGGCAAAAGCAAAGGTGAGCCTACAAGTTGACGGAACGTCATGTCTCGTGAACGGAGAGTTTGAGGGTGCCTCCGCGCAGACCTGTTACGCTCGCGCCGCGTGCGGAGTATCAGAACGCGGAGCGTCGACATCAAGCGGCAGGGCCTCCTGGGGCGCGAGGCAGACCGGCGCCGCCGGTGGCCAAGGTTACGCTGGGTGGCAGCCGCCGCCCTCGGCATCACGGCTGCCGCGACCACCGCCTTCGTCCTTCTCGGCAACGGCGACGGCCCCACCGCCCCGCGGACGTTGACCTCGGACGAGGCGAACCGGCTGGCGGTCACCCGGTTCCTCAACTACCAGGCGGGTGGCCGGGCGGTGACGATCAACGTACCGAACGCCACCGGCGGGCTGGTCATCACCGGATCCATCGACTACCGCACGCATACCGGTTACGGGGTGGTGCGCGGGACCGGGCGGGACACGTCCAGCGACGGGCTGATCCAGTGGACGGACACCACCGTCCTGGTCCATCCCATGACAGACCCTCCGGCAGCCGCACCGGCGTTGCCGCCCGCGTCGGGTTGGTACAGCCGTCCGCTGCGGACAACCGGCATGACCCTGGACAGCTCGCTGGCCATCGCGCTCGGCCTCGGCAGCGACCGGCCGGACAACGCCACACTGCTGCCGCAGAGCGGCGCCGCATGGGTCGGGCAGGACCGTGTGCGCGGCCATCAGACGGACATCATGAACGGGCCGGACGCGAGTAGCAGGGCTGGTGCCGAGGCCGGTGCAACGGCTGGTGCCGGGGTCGACGCCAAGGCGGATGCCAAGGCCGGTACGTCACAGAGCGTGCGCTACTGGATCGGCTCGGACGGCACCATGTACCGGGTTCAGGCCGATATCGCCTCCGAGCCGCAGCCGGTGGTCTTTGACTTCGACACCCAGAAGTACGTCCCCGTCCAGCCGGTCCCCGGCGTCAAATCGGCGCCGGACACGGCCTAAGAGGGTGTCTTGCCGCCGCTCACGAGGTTTGCACCCGCGCACCGGCGGCGAGCAGCGACAGCGACGGCAGCGCGATGCCCGCGATGGTTGGTAGTGCCGGAACGTCCGGTACGACGGTGGCGCCGGTGGTGGTGGCACGAGGGAACTCCGGCTGCCGGCCGGGCGCGGCCACGTCGGTGAACGGGATGCCCGCAGGCGCCGTCGGATTCGCCCAACTGCCTGATGGTGTGGGGGACTTGGCGGGAACCGGGCAGGACGCGGTGTTCGCGAGCCCTGCCGGTACGGTCGTCCGAAGCGCGTTCCCCCGCAGGCAGTTGCCCCGGCCTTGGGTGGCGGTGGGGAACGTCCAGCCGACGTCGACGCCGTTGGCGGTGAAGGTGTTGTCCGTGATCCGGTTGCGGTCCGCCGTCAGGTCGGCGGTCGCGGTGATCACGAGCCCGGCGTTGGTGTTGCCGCTGATCCGGTTGCGGATGAACTGGTTGTCGCTGCCGCCGTCGACGCCGATGCCGATGCCCCAGCCGCCGTCGGCCTGTTCGGGCGTCTGCGTCTGCTGGTTGTCCGCGATCAGGTTGCCGGCGACGACGGCGTCGCGCTGCGGGAGCAGTTTCTCCTGGTGGTCGGAGTTGGTGGTCAGTCCGACGCGGTTGCCGACCAGACGGTTGCCGACCACGTACATGTCGCCGCCGGCGTTGGTGCCTTCGTAACCGACCGCGTTGAGTTCGGAGACGTTGTTCCGCACCACGATCCGACACGGCTTGCACTGGCCGACATAGATCCCCGAGTCCGCCGCGCCCGATGTGTAGGAGTGCTCGATGACACCGTTCTGCGCGGAGAACGCGTAGATGCCGTACAGGCCGTTGCGGGTCGCGGTCACATGCGAGACCAGGAACGACTTCAGAAAGCTGACGGGTTCGTTGCCGGTGTCGTAGCCGCCGCTCCCCGGCAGCCCGGCGACCGCCGCCGCCGAACCGGTGACCAGTACCCCGTTCTGCGTGTTCTTCTGCACGGTCAGGTTCTGCACGGCCACCCCGGGCGCTGCGACGACCACCCCGTTCGGCTGCCGTAACTGCCCGTCGATGACCACTCCGGCCCGGGACTCGCCCCGCAGTGTGATGCGGGGCGTGTCGATCTTCACCGACTCGTGGTACACACCCGGAGCCACCAGTACCAGGTCACCGGGCCGGGCCAGGGACACCGCATCCGAGATCGTCGGGGCGTCGCCGGGCACACGGATCGTCACCCGAGCACCCTCCGGCCGCCGGCCCTTGTCCGATCCGTCCTCGTCGCCACCACCGCCACCGCTGCCGCAGCCGGCCACCAGTGTCAGTGCGCCCAATACCGCCGCCATCACGCGAAGAGCTGGAAGAGCTGATCGAGACATGATCCCAGTCTGGCATGGCGGTGAATTCCCCGCCGGGACAAGGAGATTGAGCGGCCGGAACGAGGAGGTTGAATGAGCGGCTGGTACGAGGAGGTTGGCTGAGCGGCCGGAAGGAGGAGGTTGGCTGAGCGGCTGGTACGAGGAGGTTGGCTGAGCGACCGGGACGAGGAGCTTGGTTGAGCGGCTGGAACAAGGAGGTTGAGCGGCGGACGCGAGGCGGGTGTGGCACTCTGCACACCATGCCCCGCGCCGATCGCCACCCGTCACGCCGCGCGTTCCTCGATGTCACCGGCGCCACGGTGGCCGCCGGTCTCATCGCCGGGTGCTCATGGGACTCCGCCGAGCCGGGTCGGCCCGGCTCCGCCGAGCCAGGTCGGCCCGCCCCTTCCGCGGCGACCGCGGAAGGGCCGGTTCCGGCGACGGGCCGGCATCAGGCGGGAATTACGCTTCCCCAGTCGGCCCAGCGCAACCTGCTGGCCGTGGTGGCCGACCTCGGCACCGCGGTGGCGCCCGGCCCGTTACTGGCCGAACTCGGCGAGACCATCCGTACCCTCACCGCCGGGTCCGACCCGCGGCTGCTGGGCCTGTCCCCGGGGGACCTGACCGTGACCGTCGGCGTGGGTCCGCGGCTGGTACGGACGGCCGGTGCCTCACTGCCCGGCGCGGACGACCTGCCGCGGTTCTCCCGCGAGCGGATCGCGTCGCGGGCACGCGGCGGTGATCTGCTGATACAGATCTGCGCCGGCGACGCGCTGCTCGTACCGGTCGTCGCCGCCGCGCTCCTGGACCAGGTCGGCGACCGCGTCCGCGAACGGTGGCGGCAGTCCGGACGCCGCGGTACGAACGTGCCGGTCGCCGAGGGCCGTACCGCACCGCGCAACCTGCTCGGTTTCATCGACGGCATCGTGGGCCCGCACACGACCGCCGAGCAGGAACGTGACCTGTGGCTGGCCGGGCCCCCCGCGGTCGCCGGCGGCACCCTGGCCGTACTGCGGCGCATGGAACTCGACCTGACGCGGTTCGCCGCCCTGTCCGTCGCCGAGCAGGAGGCGGTCTTCGGGCGGCGCCGGTCCAGCGGCGTACCCCTCTCCGGCGGCACCGTCGCCTCGGGCCCGGAACTGGGCGCCAAGACGCCCGACGGCCGCTATCTCGTCCCCGTGGACGCCCACGTACGGAGGGCGAACCCCACCGTGGTCGGCGTCGGCCACATGCTCCGCCGTTCGTACAGCACCGACGAGCCCGCCCCCGGCCTGCTCTTCATCAGCTTCCAGAACGACCTGCGGACCTTCACGGCCACGCTCACCCGCATGGACACCTCCGACGCGCTGCTGCCCTTCACCACCACGACCGCCAGCGCGACCTTCCTGATCCTCCCGGGCTTCGACCGACAACACCCGCTCGGTTCGACTCTGTTCGGCTGATTGGGGCCGAGTCTGCCTGCCCGGGGCGCTTTGCGCGTTACAGCCCGGCCACTTGGACCAGTGACGCCCGGTCGCTCTCGTCCAGATGCAGACCGGCCAGCAACTCGTCGTCGGCCAGCAGGCGTTGGACCCAAGCCGCGTCGGCGACGAATGCCGCTCGGCACAGGGCCCGTTCAGGGTGGTCGTCCTCAGGGCCGCCGACCGCCAGGTCCCATGCGTTGGCGGGGTTGGTCGGTGCGGACAGGGCGGCGGCCACGAGTACGAGCCCGAACAACTCGTCCCGGCGTGGGACCGAAGGATCGGCGGTCAGTCGCAGCAGGTACGGGACGACCGCCGGCATCGTGGCACTGATGGACATTGGTCCCGACATGACAAGCCAGTCCAGTGCTCGCTCGGCCATCTCGGCCGCGTCGGGATCGAGCAACCCGCGCAGGATGACCGGGACATCGACCGGGCAGTCAGAAATGGACAACCACTCCACGTCCTCGCACCCTTCCAGTGCCGGATGCGGCGAAGCCTCTCGGCTCAGGTGCGGGTAGGCCGCCGTCAGAGCTGCTGCCGCGGCCACTGCTGCGGCCACACGATCCACCTTGCACACCAGCGTCCACCCCATCCGTCCGCCGGCGCCGTACTGGCGAACGTCGACCGCATCGACGCCACGAGTCTATCCGCGCTTCACCTTCACGCCCTTGAGTACCCGGCTGGCCCGTGCCCACCAGCGCATTTGCGTTCCTGGCAGAGGAGTTGAGCCGGGGCCCGAGGGTGGACAGCAGATGTTCGCTGGAACGGCGTCAGCCCGGACGCGGAAGCGCCCGGGCCACCGTTTGCCCTGGTGAGTGAGCGTCACCGCGACGCGCCGGTGGGGCGGCCCGGCTATGGCGCCACAACGGGGGTCAGTGCGCGTCGTAGCCCCTCACCTGTTCGTACTGGCCACCTCTTTGTACTGGTCACCTCTTCGTGCCGGCCACCTCTTCGTGCTGGAGCCGGACACGACCGACCGTCACCGGCGCGGACTCGACCGTGCTCGACGTCCCGTTGGCCCATGTGCCGGTCACACGAACGCTCACCCTGTCGCCGAGGTACTTCCCCGTGAGGTGGAACCGCGACTTGGTCGCGCCCGCCACCGGCTTGCCGTTCACGAGCCACTGGTAGCTGAACTTCGCATCCGGGACCCACTTGCCCGGGTCGGCGGTCACGTACCCGCCGACCTTCGGCGAGCCCTTGATGACCGGTGTGCCCGTCACCTTCAACCGGTAGTGGTAGAAGGTGACGTTGCTGGGACCGTTCGGGTCCGGCTGCTCCCGGTTGAGGATGTTGAGGGTCAGACCGTCCCGTGTCTCCAGGAACGACAGGCCTTCGACCTCCTGGTCGTAAGGAACCTTGAGGTTGAAGAGGACCTGGACCTCGCCGGTCGTCAGATTGGCGCGGGAGATGTTCTTCCCCGCGTCGTTCGAGGCGAAGTACATCCAGCCGTCATGGATCTTGCCGCCCTGGGCCTGGTCGATCGTCTGCGACAGCGGGATGTACTTCTTGAACGTCCAGTCGCGCAGGTTGTAGACGGCGATCTCCGCTGCGTTGTCATAGGCCATGCCGTAGGCGAGGCCTTTGCGCGCGTCGACGGCCACCCAGCTTGCGATGTCCTGCACGCCGTGCGGCGGGTTGAGGGCGGCGGCGTGGCCGGTGAAGCTCAGACGGGCGGCGTCGTAGACGGCGAACACAGGCGTGTCGTACCTGCTGCCGGTAACCGAATCGCGCGTGCTGGTGTCGAGCGAGATGTAGAGCTTGCCGTTGGCGTAGTCGATGTCGCCGATGTGGTTCAGGCCTTTGTAGGCGAGCGGCGAGGGGTTGGCCAATTCGGCCGGGATGGCCGGCGAGCTCTTGAAGATCGTGTTGTACCGCATGTCGGTGATCTCCAGCCCGTTGCTGCTGGAGAAGTACCAGTGGGTGCCGTCAGTGGTGACGCCCTGGCCGCGCGAGCTCTCGGCCGCGCCGGTGAACACGTCCTTGCCGATGAACTCCCACGTCTCGACCTCGCGCGCGGGCGCCGCCGCCAGGGGTGCTGCCGCCACCGGTCCGGCCGCCACCGGTACCGCCACCGCGGCCGCGCCGACCAGGGCGAGTCCGCCGATGAAATTCCTTCTGGTGAAACTTCCCATGATGACTCCATCTGATCTACCGACGGACGAGCTGCCCGCTGTGCCGGACTAAGTCGTACGAGGGCGAGTTTGCGCCACCACGGCGGCAGTGTGACCGCGTGCTTAACCTCGATTCATCAACGGCCATAGGCGCACGGTCGGGTCGGTGGTCCGGCCTGTTTGTCCCAGGCCGGTTCATCGGACCGTGGCCTCCGCCAAGCTGCGGAGGCCACGGCCCGAGGTCGCTCACTCCGCCAGAGTCAGGTGTTCGCCCGGCTCGATCCCTACTGTGCGGGCCACCGCACGGCAGAACTCCTCAGGCGGGCAGTACCGGTGCTCCGTGATGTAGTGGATCACCAGGTTGGGGGCCGCGTAGAACATGCCGTCCGCGCCCCGCACCCGGATTTCCGCTGATCCGAGCCACACCTCGGTGTCGAGGGCGGGGCCGCCGAGGATGACAGGCCGGTCGGTGCCACAGAACTCGCACTCGTGGATGCCGCGCATTTGATAGTCGTAGCCGACGCTGAGGGCCCTCAAGGCATCCACCACGCGCTCGTCCACGAGTCCCTTGCGGTAGTCGTGCTCCGGCGCCAACCAGCCGACGTTGAGCATCTCCTGGTCCGACTCGTCGTAGGAGTACCGCGACAGGTCGGGGTAGTGAGTCATTTCCTTGCTCCTCAACGCCGTGCCATGGTGCTGCTGAACAGGTTGCCGTCCGCGTCGTGTATCCGGTGGTGCGGGTCAGCCTGTCGGGACGGGGTCGGGAAGGGAACGCCCCGAGACCCGGGGTCGATCAGCAGCCGGTCAACGGCGGAACTGAGACCACGAACGTCGTAGGGCCCCACCGCACTTGGTGGGGCCCTACGACGTATTGCCCGGTGAGGCAATGGCGGAGGATACGAGATTCGAACTCGGGACCCCCCAACACGCTTTCCAACTGCTCACGAGGCTTTAAAAGAGGAAGCGGAGACGTTCTGACCTGGAATGCAGTAATTGTTGAGGGCTGGTTCGGACGGGGTGAATGAGACCCAAACTGAGGCCACCGCGACCCCGCCGCCGAGTCTGCCTAGTCGCCACTGCCGCTTCTGACCAGCACCGCTTCAGCTTTGCGCGCCTCCGAGTAGGCGCCACCAAGACCGATCAGCAGCTGCCGCTGCCCTCCCCCGGGTCACTCGTCCCGGAGACGGATCGCCATCACGGTCCCGTCGGCGCGGATGGACACTGCGTTCCACTGCTCCGATGTGCTGCGGTCCGGCCACTGCCCGCGTAGGGCGTGTACCTCGCGTCGGTATTCGTTGACGCGCCCATGGTGGAGGTGCATGTACAGATTCCCCTGGAGCCCGGAGAACGCCTCTACCCGGGTGCCATTGAGGCGGTAGATGTGGTCGGTGCCGACGAAGTCGATGCCGTGGACGCGGTGCTCTGCATCGCGCAGTCTGGCCGTGTTGGTGTGGGCGTCGTGCTGGAAGTGGCGTCGCCCTTGTTCCTTGGTCAGGTACTGGGCGGTGGGCTTGCCACCTCCGGTGAAGGCCATGAGCGTGGCTGCTTCCGTCCGTGCCAGCACGACGCTGAACCAGGCGAAGGAGTCGGGCAGCACCTGGAACCCGGGGACGGTCGTCTCCCCGCGGTCCGTGGGCCGCGCGACGTCGGCCATACGGTTTTCCTGCTTCAGTACGAGGTCCAGGTCGGCTCCCGATGTCTCTCCGGGTGGGCGGAGAAGGGTCGTGCCTGGCGCCTCCAGAATGTGCACGGCAAGGCTTTCCGCAGTGGGGATCTCGGTGCCGATGAGCAGGTACGGGACTGTGCCGTAGGGCCCGATGTGCACGGACTCCACGTGGGCGCTGGCCGTACCGAGCTGCTTCTGTACCTGATGAACGCTGCTGTGGGTGCCTTTCGAGGAGAGGAGCAGGACCTTGGACGGCTGCCCTGGTTGCCAGGCTTCGACGAAAAAGTGGGGCCGTCGCTGTAGCGGCTCCGGGCGAGCGCCGGTACCGGAGCCGCGTAGGGTCCAGCCGGCCTTCAGAGCGACGTCCGCCGGGATCACGGAGACCGAGTGGTCGGGGTACCGGGACCTGACGATGTGCTCGGCCAGCAGCGAGGCGAAGCCGGTGCCGATTTCTCCGGACTGGGTGGCCTTGTAGAAGCGCAGGAGATCGCGTCCCTCGGAAGACAGTTGCAGATAACGGCCCCGGTTGGCTTCCAATGCCTGGCTGTAGCGCAGGCTGCCCCAGTGCTCGGCGAGTCCTCGCCCCGCACCCTGGCGGGTGGAAGCGGCTCCAAGGCCGATGGAGTGGATGACCTGCCAGGGTGTGAGTGTCAGTGATTGCGGCGCCGTCCGGAGGGCTCGGTAATCGGTGCGTCGGCGCAGTGGACCCCGCCCGTCCTCCATCTCCATCCGTTTCTTGTCCTCCTCCGCCGCAGCCTTGGTGACCTGAGCGGCGAGTTCGGTGGACGAGCGGACCTGAACGTGGGAGGTGGTGCTCAGCTCTTGGAGGATTTCGGCGATGGCTTTGGATGCGTCCTCATTCACCAGGAACCCTTCCGTCGATGTGGTGTGGCGTGAGCCGGAGGACGGTAGGACGGGGCGGGGGAGCGCAAACAAGTACGCACGAGAGGGCGCAGGCCGGGATTCGGCCAGACCCGACGGCCCTGTCGGCGACGATTGGGGGAGGACCGCTACCTGCCGCGCAACCACGTCTCAAGAGCGCCGAAGTCCGCGGCGGTGAGGCCGTGACGATGGTCAATGCGGTGCAGGAAGGTTCGGGCGGGGTAGTGAACCTCGGCCCAGGTGCGGTCGGCGTTGGTGATCTCGTCGTCGAGCCAGGCAAAGGGGCGCCCGGCAGCCCAGCCGAGAAGAGTACGAGTCTTCCAGTGCAGGCCGGACGGGTCGGGCTCCTCGGAGGGCTCCGGCCACGTGACCACGGGGAGCTGCGGCAGACCCAGGAGCGGCGCGAGGCACTCGTTGGCCTCGGACTCCCACGTGGTGGCCCACACCAGATCGCACGGAAGAGCCAGCAACTTGGACCCGAGGGCGGGATCGACCCTGGCCAGCAGCGGATTCGCGCCGGCCTCCTGCGGCACGTACGTCGGATAACCGTCCGGGTACTGCTCTCGTGTCGCTCCGAAGGGGATCAGCGGTCCGTCCACGTCAAGGAAGAGGATGGGCCGCGGCAGGGAAACGATCACATCTGTACCGTACGGGCAGAAAGGCCGCCCCGGAAGCGGACCGACGGCGGCCCGCCCGGACATGGTCCCGCGGGTGCAACCCAACGTACTGCCCGGTGAGAGCAATGGCGGAGGATACGAGATTCGAACCCGTGAGGGGTTGCCCCCAAGACGCTTTCCAACTGTTCGTCTGGGGAGCCAGCCGGGTTCGTTACTGTCCTGACCCGGTCAGAAGCGGTTCCAAGGCGTGCCTCCGGACTCTGCGAAAGCGGTGACCGTGGACCTTAAGTCGTCCACCACCAAGTACCGAGACCCGATCTTCACCAAGACCTGAACGTCCAGCACCAAGTACACGACAAAGATCGTCGTGGTCGGCACCAGTGGCCGTTCGGCCTTCACGACAGACGGCATCGTCTACCTCAAGTGACGTGTACCAAGTAGCGAGCAAGAAGTACTGAGTGACACATGGCATCCCGGTCGGCGCCGTTCGCCGGCCGGGATGCTTGCTTTCTCCGCGTCCGGTGAAACATTTCCGCCGGGCCACCGCGTCAGTGGAGTGAAGGCGGGTCGGCAGCCGGGTGCCAAGGGGAATCGGGGGATTTGGGGGACCATGAGGCTCACGGGGTGGATAGGGCGTACGGGCGGTCAGTGGGCACGGACCTCCCGGGCCGATGACTTCAGGGAGTTCGCGGTCGGCCGTACCAACCAGCTCTTCCGATCCGCCTCCCTGCTGACCGGCGGCGACATCCACCTCGCCGAGGACCTGGTCCAGGAGACGCTCAGCCGGATGTACGCGTTGTGGGGGCGCGTCGACCGGATCGACAACCCTGCCGGGTACGCGCAGACCGTCCTCGTCCGCACCTTCCTCACGTATCGGCGGCGCCGCTCGGCGACCGAACGGCCTCTCGGGGAATTCCCCGAGCCGGCCCCGGTCCCCGGCGACGACCCCGACCTGCGGATCGCGCTGCTCGACGCGCTCGGGCGGCTGTCGGCCAAGGACCGCGCGGTGGTGGTGCTGCGGTACTGGGAGGACCGCAGCGTCGAGGAGACCGCCGACGCCATGCATGTCAGCTCCGCTGCCGTACGCACCAGATCGGTGCGGGCGCTCGCGAAGCTACGGGAGCAACTGGGCGGCAGATTCACCGAGTTCGCCGACCGCTGAGCGCCCGCCCACGGGGCCCAGCTCTGATTCTGTCCGGTACACAAGCAAGGAGTGGGGTCAACCATGCCCTCGGAAAAGACATACGAAGAGCCCATCGATGACGAATTCGGTGAGGCGCTGCGCCGCACCGGCGAGACGTTCACACCCCGGGACCGGGCCGCCCTGGTGGACGCCGGGCTGAGCCGGGGCCGTCGCCGGGTGGCCCGGCGACGCCTCGTGGCGGTGACGGGCAGTACGTTCGCGCTGGCCGCCATGGGGATCGGCGGCGCGTACGGCGGCTGGCTGCTGGGCGGGGGACAGGGAGGCGTACAGGGCGGCGAGATGTCCGTGGCCGCGTCGGCCTCCACGCCCACCGGCCCGGCGCCGAGCACCGAAGCGGACCTCATCGCGATTCTCACCGGGCTGCTTCCCGACGGAGAGCTGAAGAATCCGACGACGAACAAGTCCGACACCGTGGCCTTCAGCAGCGTGCGCGCGGTGTTCGACGACGGAAAGGGCGACGCCGCGATCTCGATCGGCCTCAGCCGCGCCGACGGCGCCGAGGCCGAACAGCAGGTGAACTGCCCCGACAAGGTCCTCATCGGGTTCGACTCCTGCGCCGAGACCGAACTGGCCGACGGCTCCCGGCTCATGGTCTTCCAGGGGTACGAGTACCCGGACCGCCGTGTGGACACCAAGCTCTGGCGAGCCGTCCTGGCCACCGCCGACGGGTTCATGGTCGACGCGAGTGAGTACAACGCTCCGGCCGAGAAGGACGCCGAGCTCTCTCGTATCGATCCGCCGCTGAACCCCGCGCAGTTGAAGGCACTGGTCACCTCGCACGAGTGGCGCCCGGCACTGAACGAACTGCCCACGCGCCCGCCCGCTCCGCCGGCCACCGGAGGCGGTTCCGAGACCTCGGCCGAAGCGGAACTGAACGTCCGTGACACGCTGGTCTCGCTGCTCCCCGCCGGAGTGGAGGTGGCCGGCGAGGGTGGCCAGGAGGGGTTCGTGTATCTGGTGCTGGACGACGGCAAGGGCCTGAGCTACGTCCAGGTCAATGTGCAGTCCGGTATGTCGGACGACGCGGACGTTCTGTTCCCCGATGCGACCACCCTGCCCGACGGCACGCTGCTCCAGACCTCGAAGAAGGCGGGAGAGAAGGGGATCGACGGCATCAAGATGTGGACCGCCGACACCCTGAGGCCCGACGGGCTGCGCGTCGTCATCTCCGCCTTCAACGCGGCCGACCAGGTCACCCCGGCCACCCGCGAGAACCCCGCGCTCACCATGAAGCAGCTCACGGCGATCGCGACCAGCCCGAAGTGGCTGACCCACCCGTAGTCCGTAACTCCGTGGCCCGCTACTCCGTGGCCTGCGGCGCCGTGTCCCGGGCCGCCGCGGGCCACGCGGTGGTCACTTCGCGCCGGAGTACCGCTTCACCGTCGCCGTCGTGACCGGTAACCCCGCACCGACGTTTTCCCGTGGCGATCCGCCCGGCCGGTTCCCCGGCCGCGCGGATCGCCACGGCCACTTCCTCGGCCTTCTTCTCCGGGCAGTGCACGATCACCTCGTCGCGCCGGAAGAAGACAGCTCCGCCCGCATCCCGGCGGCGCCGCGACCGTCCTCATGCTGCTCGGTGCCCCGGACCGCGTCATGACCAGATCACGGGCTGGGAGCCGGGCACCTCCGCACGGATGCGCGCGCGGTACCTGCACGTACCCGACGCCATGCTGAGCGATCTGGGGACCGCAGGAGAACGGCCCTGTGGACAAAGATCAGGGCAACGGCACCTGATGGATAAAACTGAGGGGCCCGACCGGCAACCGGTCGGGCCCCTCATGTCGCCTGTTGAGACGGGTGCGGAGGATACGAGATTCGAACTCGTGAGGAGTTGCCCCCAACACGCTTTCCTACTCTGCATGGCCGAATTTATCCCGGCTCGTGCGCGTCCACTCGCCAGGTCACAGACGGGCCTGCCGGGAAGATGAACGACTGCGTGTGGCTGTGAACGAGACTACGGATGAGACTGACCCCACGGCCCCCGCAAGTCTCGTAGCAGCGCCTACCGCTTCTTGCGGATCTTGCGCTTCTTCGTCTTGGCTTCCTTCTCCTTGCGTTGCGCGACCCGTAGGCCGACCAGGGGCCTTGGTGTTTCGCGCAACGAGACGTGCCAATCACTGCGAGGTTCCGACAAGCTGTGCCAGCTTTGGTGCGCGCACCACACCTGGATTGAGATGCCACTCCATACCCCCTACCGAGAGGCCAGTAACTGCATACCCATGGAGGCTTCTAACACAGCGCTTGCGTGAGGGAGGCGTCTACGCAACGCACGGAAGCACGCTCCGGGCAGCTACCGGAGACGAGTTGGCAGCTTCAAGCGCCACGCTCAAAGCGGGAAGCTGCCGGGGCTCGCCTCGGACTGCTTTCGAGGCCGCGCTGCGGGAGCCTGCCACGCGGTGCGGACCTGAACTTACGCTTGGAACACCCTCCATCTGTTCCCTCCGGCCAACACGTGGCGCACCTCGTGCCTTATGGGGTGCGACTCACCGGCTACGGATCTGCTCAGCAGAGAGTGACTCCACTATTGCCAGTAGCTCTTGCCCCCACGCACCATCCCTTATGTGTGGGGAGCCACCCAATCGGAGCGATGCCTCCAAGATCTCAGGCTCTACACTTTGAGCCCTCCGGGTTCCGCAGTACCCGCATAGGGCCACACTGAGGAAGGCCAGGAAATCACGCCCCCGAAAATACGGTGTGGAGCCACGCGGGCAAGTTGGCACCTTTTCTAAAGCTAGCTGCCCTGAGGCATATTGCAATAACGTTTTCTGGCCCGGCGAACCTTCTGACGTATCACTGAGAGCCGCACAATACCCTTGCAGTTTGAACTCTAGCGTCCGTTTGTCGATCTTGGTTCGCAGGTCCACCCCATCAAAGGCGAGTCCCCAGGAGTTCTCGACATTTGCCCGACGGAGGCGCGTCATAGGTTCCACCAGGCGGTACAGGTGATCAACGATGTTGACGATACCTCCTTTTATCTCAATTTTGTCAGTGCTTCCAAGTTCAGCGATTAGTGAAGCGGCTACGCCAGACACCGAAAGCATGGATTCGAGATCGGCATTCCCGTAGGCGTGTATCGCTATCCCTTCCCCTTCGAACTCGTGCACTTTATCGTCAAAATCGCGGTCAACTACACATGTGAAATAATCCTGTTGCCAGTTGTGGAGTATTCGGGCTTCCTCAAGTGCCGTGTCGCGGCTACCCGCTGAAAAGTAGCTAGCCTTCGCGCCGAAGGATCTTGCGAGAAGTCGTTCGTCTGAGGGGCCTTCGACAATAACGACAGGACGCTTGTCTACCTGACGGTTCAAACGAATGCGGTCGGCGAGTCTATCGAATTCCTTGAGCGATCCACCTTTCATGCCTCCACCTCTGAATCGATGCCGTCGAATGCGGGCTCGTCCTCTTCGGCTTCACTTTCCGTTTCCGATACTTCGGGCACTGCGATTTCTTTCACGATGTCCCACCTGCCCCGAATGATGGAGGTGGAGTGAGTCGCCAAGATGATCTGGAGGTCGGAAATATGGGCCACTTCTTCAATGTCATCCAAAAATGCATGCTTCCACGCTGCGTGCATTGAGATTTCTGGTTCGTCGATCAGTACAAGTGCGCCGGCGTGGGTGGAGAACAGTAGAAGCGTGAATACTGCAAGCAAGTGTTGTTCGCCTGACGAAAGCGCCCTCATCGGGAGAGGTTTATTATCATAAGTGGACCTAAAGCGCAGATTCCCGCGCGCGGTCAGGTCCAGCGACTTGCCGGTAAACTTTGATTCTACAATCGAACGAAGTAGCTTAAGCTTCGCGTGAATTGGCAAGAATGGCTGAAGCTTCCGTTCCCAATCATCCAAGAAGACGTCAAGGATTCTTCTCGTAGTTGGCGTAGTTCGTTGGTCAGGAAATGTCACGTCTACAGCGATGACGCTGATCCCGCTTGCGTGCAGTTCAGCGTGCTGATCTGCGATTCTCTGGTATCGCTCTTTTAGTTCCTTCTCTTTGACGCTAGTGTGGGCAGCTTGGAGCATCCTCGCGGCAAAGCTCTGATCCGCATCTAGGGACTCATTCAGGGACCTTCGCCGCGCCTCAGTAACTTGCGCTGCTACCTGGGCGCTGTATTGTTGAACTCTCGTTTGAGAGTGGCGGGTCACGCCTCTGGCGTAATTACTGGACTGCACACCTGCGTTATCCAGACGTTTGGTGTCAATGAAGATCGAGCTAGCTTCTTCATAGTATGACTCTAGCCAAGTGCCACGAATTTTCTTGATCCCCGCTTGGCGATCTGGTGTGTTATACCGGTGCTTCGCCATATCTGCCGGAATAACGCGACCGCTTCGCGTGTCGTACCACTCGCCACTAGGGATTTGCACAACCCAATTTGGGACCTCGGGGCCGTCTCCTTCGTCAGGCTCATGTTCCAAAAGCAAAGATTTATAAGCGCGGTTTGGCGGGACTCTGCCAAGGAACTTAAAAGCGTGATAGCCCTCCGCTGACTCCTGTCGAACTACACGCAATACCCTTTTATCTTCGAATGAGATCTTTACTTCTTCGAACTTGACGGAAGACAGTTCCTCCAGGTCCAAAACAGCAAGAGCGTGTAGTATTTTGAGTAGATGGGTCTTGCCGCTTCCATTTGGCCCCGTAATAATCGTAATTGGTGACTCGCCGGAAAAATCAACAGAGTGGTCCAGATAGCCGAATAGGCCCTTGACTTCAAAGCGCACCAACTTTTGCATTCGAACTCCCGGTTTCCATGACGTCTGGACTGGCGATTCTACTGTTGGCGAGGTCTCGTAGGAGAGAGAATGAAAAAATGGTCTCGCCGTAGGTCCCGCCCTGCTGATTTTGCCCGCCGACAGCACAGTGCTGGCATTTAGTGTGATGCGTCAGAAATGACGAGTCGAAGTCTGTAGGCTGTTTTCGTGGTGTCTCGGGGTCCTCGTGCTGTTGAAGTCGTACTGTCTGCCGAGGAGTGGTCGGAGTTGGCGCGCTGGGCGGGTGGCGCAGTGTCGGCCCGTGTGGCGGAGAGGGCCCGGATCATTCTGGCCTGTGCGGGGGGAGCGTCAAATTCCGGTGTAGCGGCCGACTTCGGGGTGTCCACGGAAACGGTGCGCAAGTGGCGCTCGCGGTTCGTGGCCCGGCGGATGGCGGGCCTGGTGGACGAGCCGCGGCCGGGCCGGCGCAAGCCGGAGCTGGTGCTTTCCGAGGCCGAGTGTGCGGAGCTGACGCGCTGGGCGCGGCGGGCGAAGACCGCGCAGTTTCTGGCCCTGCGGGCGAGGATCGTGCTTCGGCGCGCGGAAGGCGGGACGAATAAGGAGATCGCCGCCGAACTCGGTGTGTCGCAGGGAACGGTGAATCGCTGGCGGTCGAGGTTCATCCGGCTGCGGCTGGACGGGCTGACCGACGAGCCGCGTCCCGGCAGACCGTCCTCGATCCTGCTGGACCAGGTCGAGGACGTGCACACGGCCACGCTGGAGTCTGCCCCGGGCAAGGACACCCACTGGTCGCGGGCCTCGATGGCGAAGCACTCCGGGCTGTCGAGGTCCACTATCGGGCGGATCTGGAAGAAGTTCGACCTCAAGCCCCATCTCCAGGACGCCTTCAAGCTTTCCACCGACCCACGGTTCATCGTGAAGGTCGTCGACGTCGTCGGCCTGTACCATCACCCGCCCGAGAAAGCAGTGGTGCTGTGCGTGGACGAGAAGAGCCAGATCCAGGCGCTGGACCGGTCCCAGCCGGTGCTGCCGATGATGCCGGGCATGCCCGAGCGGCGCAACCACGACTACTACCGGCACGGCATCACCACCCTGTTCGCCGCCTTCAACATCGCCGACGGCACCGTCATATCGGAACTGCACCGCCGTCACCGGGCCATCGAGTTCAAGAAGTTCCTGGTCACGATCGACAAGGCCGTGCCCGCCGGCCTCGACGTCCACCTGGTCTGTGACAATTACGCCACCCACAACACCGCCGAGATCAAGACGTGGCTCGGAAAACACCCACGCCTCCACGTCCACTTCACCCCCACCGGCTCCTCCTGGATGAACCAGGTCGAGCGGTGGTTCGGCCTGCTGACGGACAAGCTCATCCGCCGCGGGGTGCACACATCCGTCAAGGCCCTGGAGCAAGACATCAGGGCCTGGATCGAGGGATGGAACAAGAACCCCAGGCCTTTCACCTGGACCAAGACCGCCGACGAGATCCTCAACTCCCTCGCCGACTACCTCACCAATATCAACCCGCCGACCACCAAAACCTGAAAAAGGCTTAGTCTCGTCATTTCTGGCGCATCACACTACTGAACTTGATTGCGTGATGTCGGCCTGTGCATGGTCAGGCCGGTGCCAGTGAGGCAGCCGTCGATGAGGTGTGATCGGTATTGGGTCTGCTTGAGGCTGCGCTTCACGGCGGTGGCGAGCTGGTCGAGGTTCGCGGCGGCGAGGTTGCCAATGGTCCGTTTCACCAGTGACCAGATGCCTTCTTGGAGGTTGAGGTCCGGTGCGTAGGAGGGGAAGTGGAAGACGGTCAGCCAGTCCTCGTTCGACGCGATGAACTCCTGCATCTGCGGCATGAGATGCGCTCTCGCGGCCTGAGGGGTAGTCACGGCGAAGTCCCGGCAGCCCAACGGCGCATCATCGATCCACTTCGGCAAGGACGGCTACTGGCACGGCTACGTCACCGTTGGAGTCAAGGACAACGGCAAGCCCGACCGCCGCCACGTCATGCGCAAGACCCGCGCCGACGCCACCAAGGCTGTCCGCGAGCTGGAGCGGAAGCGTGACTCCGGCAGCGTGCCGAAGGCAGGCCAGACCTGGACAGTCGAGTCCTGGCTGACCCACTGGGTCGAGAACATCGCGGCGCTGCACGTCTCCGAGAACACCATCGACGGCTACCGCGTCGCCGTCTACCACCACCTCATACCCGGCCTCGGCGCGCACCGCCTGGCGAAGCTTGAGCCCGAGCACCTGGAACGCTTCTACAAGAAGATGCAGGACAACGGCAGTTCGGCCGGCACCGCGCACCAGGTCCACCGCACCGTTCGCGCCGCCCTCAACGAGGCCAAGCGCCGTCACCACCTCACCGACAACCCGGCCACGATCGCCAAAGCGCCTCGCTTGGAGGAGGAAGAGGTGGTGCCGTACACGGTCGAGGAGGTTCAGATTCTCCTCGAAGTGGCCAACCGGCAGCGGAACTCGGCACGCTGGGTCATCGCTCTGGCCCTCGGACTGCGTCAGGGTGAGGTGCTCGGGCTCAAGTGGACGGATGTCGACTTCGACCTTGGGGTCCTGGTCGTCCACCGGGGGCGGTTGCGACCCCGGTACCAGCACGGCTGCGGGGACCGCTGCGGGCGCAAGCCCGGCTACTGCCCGCAGAAGATCAACATCCGCCGCGAGACCAAGGACACCAAGTCCCGCGCCGGACGGCGGCCCATCGGCGTCCCCGACGAGCTGATGAAGCTCCTCTCGAAGCACCGGGAGGAACAGGACCGTGAACGCCGCCTCGCCCGCGACCTGTGGGTGGAGAAGGGCTACGTCTTCACTTCGCCGGCCGGTGAACCGCTCAACCCGAACACGGACCACCACAAGTGGAAGGAACTCCTGGGGGCTGCCGGTCTGCGGGACGGGCGCCTGCATGATGCCCGCCACACCGCCGGCACCATCCTGCTGATCCTGGGGGTTCCCGACACCGTCGTGGACGCGATCATGGGCTGGGAGCCCGGCCAGTCGGCCCGGATGCGCCGCCGGTACCAGCACCTGACCGACCGCGTCCTCAAGGACACGGCCGACAAAGTCGGCGGCCTGTTGTGGTCCTCTGACGCTGAATAACTTGGCGCTTCAGAGCCGGGCTCGCTGAATATTTTATTCGGTGAGCCCGGCTTATTCCTGAAGTGAAATCCTGGAGGGCGAGTGCCCGTCGGCAGCCCGAAGGGCATGCTTGAGCCGTTTGGTAGCCGGCCGACAATCGTTGCGTCGGCAAATTCGCTTGCATGTCAATACCCCCTCGAGTCGGAGACCGTGTTCCTTGCTTCACTTTCCTGCCCCGAGTTCGACGGGTGTTCGTATCGCCGGTGACCGGTACCAGTGGCTGGTCGCGTGGCAGGGTTGTGTCATGGCGCTGCGTGACGCGGCGCTGCGCGTGCCGAACCCCGTGGTGGCGGTCGGTGTTGAGGCGGACGGCGTGGGGAACGTGGATGACGTCGTCTTGTACCGCAGAGAGCCACCGCACACCTATATGCAGGTCAAGTACGCCGTGGACAGTTCCTCGCCCGTCAACGAGGAGTATTTGCTCAGGCCAAGCGGCCAGGGGGGCCCGTCGATCCTGCGCAAAGTGGCGCAGGCATGGCAGCAACTCACCGGGGACGGCACTCCCGTCGATCTTGCGCTGTTGAGCAACCGGTCCCCGGACACCGGGGATCCGCTGATCTCGCAGCGGGATTCCCGCACCCAGTTGCTCGTGCCGAAGGGGGCGCAGCAGGGACCGCGATCCAAGAGGGGACAGGCACGCAACCGTTGGGCCGCCGGTATCGGGCTGAGCGAGGAGAGGCTGCTGGATCTGTTGAAGGTGTTGCGTTTCGACCTGGCACGGGATGTGGTGCATCTTCATGAGCACCTTCAGATGATGATGTTCGCGGCCGGGCTGCGGTTCAACGAGGAGGCCATGCACGCTGGTGCGGACTGGGTTGCGCGCCAAGTCGCTGATGGGCAGCGCAGGCTGTCTCTGGCAGATGTCAGGGAGGCGATTCGGTCTCTGCGTCTGGAGGTTGGCTCGTCCCGAGCAGTGCTTTCCGTCGCCACTTTGAAACAAGACCCGATGGCAGAGGACGCTGATTACGCGGTGGATTGGGCGGACCGTTTCGAGGGCGCCTCGCCCTACGTCAAGCGGCGTCCGCTGGCCCCGGCGACGTGGGCGCAGTTGCAGGCGGACATCGATGCGGCACCGTTTCGGATGCCGCCGGGCGCAACCTCCATAGCCGTCACCGGCAGTCTGCGTCTCGCGGCCGCGTTTGCGGTCGGCGCGACCTTCCGCATGGTGACCGGAGTCGACCTGGCCGTGGCTCAGCGCGGACAGGTTTGGTCCTCCACTGCCCAGTACAGCGCTGTGCTGACCCCGGACGTCGAAGAGCACGCTCTCGGACTCGGATCCGACCTCGCCGTGGCCATCGCGGTCGCCATCGACCCTACCGAGGACGTACTCGACTTCCTGCGGGAGCAGCGGGCGCCCGTCTCCCGGCTGCTGGTGCTGCGCCCGCCCGGCGGCGCGAAGGACAACTCCATCCCGGATACGGCCGCGGCCAGCGCTCTGGCAGTCGGCATCCGGGATCTGCTGCGTCGTGCCTGCCGCGCGCACCCCGCGATCCACCTTTTCCAGGCCGGCCCGATGGGCTTGGCTCTGCTGCTGGGCAACCGGTGGAACCGCCTGCGACCCACCACGGTGTACGAGGACGTCAACGGGCAGCAGGTGTATGAAAAGGCATTCGTCGTAGACGCGTAGAAACCCCGGCCGCCAGTCCCGCGGTTTCGCTGCCCGGGGGTGAAGCGTCCCCCAGCGCGCCCGATGCGGTCGTGGGGGACGGGCGTGACGGCGTCACGAACCGACAGGCACCCCCCCGCAGCGACGGCCAGACGAGTTCCAGTCCGAAGGGCATTGTCAGTGGGTGCCCGTAGCGTGAGAACGAGCAGCCATCGAAGGTCCGTTTCTGGCCGCGCGCCCCGCAGGGGCTCGCACCTGGGGCGTGCACCGGGCTGAACGGCGAGTCAGGGGAGGCACACTGCATGGGGATCAACGAGGGGTTCGACGCGCTACAGAAGGCCGTCGACGAGGATATTGAGAAGACGCGCCTGGCCCGCGGGCGCCGGGACCTGTTCAAGGAGGCGCTGCTGACAGAGCCCGACGTTCTCGAGACGTTCGGATCGGGCTCCTTGAGCCGCAGCACTCAGCTCAAGCCCATCCACGACGTCGACATCGTGGTCGTCTACGACCCGGACGAGCACCCCGATTGGGGGAGCAGCGGGCCGAGCGCGGAGGAGGCCCTCGAGCACATCCGCTCTCAGGTCAACCGGCTGCTGAGCCAGAGCAAAGGCACCCACGCCACCGTGGTCAGACACACCCTGCTGCGTAACCACGCCGTCAAGTGCTTCCTTGACGACCGCGACGACCCGGAGGCTTTCACTGTCGACGTCATGGCCGCGTTGCGGCAGCCCGACGACTCACTGCTCATCCCCGAGCAGCTCAGTGCCCGGTGGGTTCCCGCCAACCCCGAGTACCTGATCAACATAGTGGCCGAACGCCAGCGGGCCTGGTCGTACTTCCGGCCCCTGGTCAGGCTGCTCAAGCAGTGGCGGCTCGACGCACCGGTCGAGGGACGCGTCAAGTCCCTCGTCATGGAGGTCCTCGCCCTGCAGTGCCTGCCCACGTCCGGCAACCGCTCCCAGGGGCTGAAGACGTTCTTCACTGCTGCCGCGGTCCGAGTCAACGAGGGTGTGTGGGACCCGGCCGGTCTGTGCGGCGAGATCCAGCCCGACCTGGACCGCCAGGGCCTGTCGGATGCGTTCGCCGAGGCTGCGGACCTGGCGGACCAGGCTTGCGCGGCGGCGGCCGAAGGCGACACCGACGAGGCGCTGCGCCTGTGGCAGAAGATCTTCGGCGAGGACTTCCCGGCCCCGGCTGCGGCACCGAAGAAGACCAACTCGCTGATCGGCGCGCCCGCGCTCATCACTGCCCGCCCCATCAAGGACGCGCCCCAGGGATGACGACCGCACCTGCTGGCGGCACCCGCACTCCCATCAGCTGGTGGGAGTGCGAACCACGCCGACTGCGCCGAGACCACGAGGAGATCCCTACCCGCTTTCCCCACCTCGTGTTCAGCGCCGAGGGAGCGGGAGGGTGGCAGGGAACGCTGCCCCGCTGGCCGTTCGACCGGCCCGAGCCCGCCTGCCTCACCGGCTGGATCGGCGAGAGCGGTCTCCAACTGCGCCTGGAATACAGCCAGGCATACCCCATGCTGGCTCCCCGGATCTTCCCCCTCGACCCGCTGCCTGAACCGTTGGAGTGGACCCAGCACCGCTGGCACGTCAACGGCGACGCCAGCTTGTGCCTCCTGCGCGACGACATATGGACGGGCCGTGAGTCCGCGGTCGACCTGTTGCTTAAGGCTGCTGGCTGGCGAATCGAGTACGCGTTGATGAAGCACCAGGTGATCGAGCACATGACCGGCAGCGGAATCGTCACTGACCACAGCCTCGACCACCTTCTGGCCCAGCTCCCAGAACCCGAGGCCACCGACGGGCACGGTGAGCCGGACACCGCCGGGCAGGACGGTCCCGCGTGCTGATCCTCATCCCGCACGCCGCCGCGGCCAGACTCCGCACCGCAGGCTCATCAGGGCGACTGTCGTTGCGCATCAGCCCGCCTGACGACCTTGCCGTCGTGAGCGGCATCTCCGAAGGAGCATCAGGAGCCATCATCTCGGTGGATCCTCCCGCACCCCGGAGCCGACTGCTTGCGAGCTGCGACTCCCGTCCCACCGGCTACTGGTACCGGGCCACCGATGAACTCCACGCGCTCTGGTACCACCTGCGCGTACGGCGCGGCACCTCTTTGACGCTTGACGCGTTTAAGGACGCCGTGCCCAGCGGTTTCAAGGCGCCGGGCGCCGGCGCCTATGTGGCCATCACCCACGCCCCTGGCGTGAAGGACGCGTTTCCCGAGAGCGGTCTGCCCGACCTCCTCGCCTGGCACGTCACCCGCGCAGGCATCCAACCGCTCGAGGCGTCAGTCGAGCCCGAAGCGACCGGCATCCCGCAGCTGGAAGGGCACTGGCCCGTCGAAGAACTCCGCAGCGCACGCGTCATGTTGATCGGGGCGGGGAGTATCGGCTCGGCCACCGCACATGCGCTGGCCGGATACGGCGTCGGTCACCTCACCCTCGTCGATCCCGATCGCCTCCAATGGCACAACCTCGTCCGGCACACCAGCTCCCGCAAACACATCGGCCGTGCCAAGGTCACCGCCCTGGCCGAGGAACTCGCCTCACTGCGCCCCGACACCTCGGTCACACCTCTTGCCCTGGACGCCATCGAGCACGCTGATCAGATCCGTGCCCGCCTCATGGACACCGACCTCGCCATCTGCGCGGCTGACGGAGTGGCCGCTCGCCGCGTCACCGGTCACCTGGCCCGCCGAGCGGGCCTCACCGCCGTCCTTGCTTGCGTCCTGGAGGACGGAGCCCTCGGCGAGATTCTCCGGCTGCGCCCGTGGCCCCAGCATGGCTGCCTGACCTGCCGTCGCCACAGCCTCACCGAAGCCGGCAGCCTTAACCCCGAGCCAGCCCTAGACGCCGGATATGGCACCGGCACCCGGCACCGGCCGATGACCGCCGTCGGCCCCGATCTCCACCTCGTCGCCCACCTCGCAGCGAAGACCGCCATTGCCACCCTGCTCGAACATGCCGGCCACCCCGCTCAGCGCCTGCCCGGAGAACACGCCCTGCTCGGACTGCGCCGCCAACCCGCCTGGGCACCGCCCTTCGACCTCGATCGCACCGCCGAGCTTCGCTGGCTTCCCGCCACCCCGCCCAGATCCGGCTGCCCCACCTGCGAACTGCCATGACCCCGCAGCCCGTGACCGTCGTACACCTCACTGTCCCGGCCGCCCGCGTGATCACCACCGAACTGCGAATGGCCGACCACACCAACGAGACCGGGGGCATTCTGCTTGGACATCACACCCACGACGCCGTCACGGTCCACCACGCCGGAACGCCCGGCCCCGCCGCTGTCCGCACCCCCACGTACTTCCTGCGCGATCTCGCGCACGCCCAGACGCTCGCCGACAAGGCTTTCGCGACCGACCGCAGCGTCTGGGTCGGCGAATGGCACACCCATCCCACCAGCCGCCCGGCCCCCAGCGCACGTGACACGGCCACCTACCGTCAGCTCCTGGGCGATACCGAGCTTGGCTTCCACAGCATTGTCGCGCTGATCTTCGCGTATCAGGAAGGGCGTTGGACGGGGACTGCCTGGACCTTCCATAGCCAGCGCGTCACCCCCGTGGAACTCACCGTCAGCCGCACGGGCAGGCCGATGTGACCGCCGCCACAATTCTTCCTAGCCCGACGCGCTGGTACGAGCAAGCAGCTGTACGACGAAGGCTATTGGTGCGGTTTCGGCACGACCCGGCACCGGCCAGCCGATGACCACCCGCGAATGGCTCAACCGCCCGCGCCGAAAGCCACCGCGATCGTCGCGGTCCGCACCTGCGCGATCCGTCCCATTTTCTCCTGGGGCGGTTCCGGCTCCTGGGCCAGAGCCGCGACGAATCTACCGAGTCCTGTAGCCAGCGAGGCCAGGGCGGAACTGCAACTAAAACTGCAACTACGAACGTCGATGGCCCCCGCTGCGGGCAGCGGGGGCCATCGACGTATTGCCCGGTGAGAGCAATGGCGGAGGATACGAGATTCGAACTCGTGAGGGGTTGCCCCCAACACGCTTTCCAAGCGTGCGCCCTAGGCCACTAGGCGAATCCTCCGCCGCAAACAATACAAGACGCTGGGGCGTGCTCGCGAACTCGTTGTGGGGGGTGGGGATCGGGTAGGGTGGGCGCAGCCCCTCACGTGGCGCTATCTGACTGAACTCCCCCAGGGCCGGAAGGCAGCAAGGGTAGGTCGGCTCTGGCGGGTGCGTGGGGGGCGCTTGCGTTGGGGTGGTGGTACGGGCGCGTTGTCGGAGGGGGCCGATATCGTCGTAGGTGTGTCGTCCCTTGCGCTGTACCGCCGCTATCGACCCGAGTCCTTCGCCGAGGTCATCGGGCAGGAGCATGTCACCGACCCGCTGCAGCAGGCGCTGCGGAACAACCGGGTCAACCATGCGTACCTGTTCAGCGGGCCTCGTGGCTGTGGGAAGACGACCAGTGCGCGCATCCTCGCCCGTTGTCTGAACTGCGCGGAGGGGCCCACGCCGACGCCGTGCGGGGAGTGCCAGTCCTGCCGGGACCTCGCGAGGAACGGGCCGGGGTCGATCGATGTCATCGAGATCGACGCCGCGTCGCACGGTGGCGTGGACGATGCCCGTGATCTGCGCGAGAAGGCGTTCTTCGGTCCGGCGAGCAGTCGTTACAAGATCTACATCATCGACGAGGCGCACATGGTCACCTCAGCGGGGTTCAACGCCCTGCTGAAGGTGGTCGAGGAGCCGCCGGAGCATCTCAAGTTCATCTTCGCGACCACCGAGCCCGAGAAGGTCATCGGGACGATCCGGTCGCGTACGCACCACTATCCGTTCCGGCTCGTGCCGCCCGGGACGCTGCGCGACTATCTCGGCGAGGTGTGCGGCAAGGAGCGGATCCCCGTCGAGGACGGGGTGCTGCCCCTGGTCGTACGGGCCGGTGCCGGGTCCGTCCGTGACTCGATGTCCGTCATGGACCAGTTGCTCGCGGGCGCCGCCGAGGACGGGGTTACGTACGCGATGGCGACGGCCCTGCTCGGTTATACGGACGGGTCGCTGCTCGATTCGGTGGTGGACGCGTTCGCGGCGGGCGACGGGGCCGCGGCGTTCGAGGTCGTGGACCGGGTGATCGAGGGTGGCAACGACCCGCGGCGCTTTGTCGCCGACCTGCTGGAGCGGCTGCGTGACCTGGTCATCCTGGCCGCCGTGCCGGACGCCGGGGAGAAGGGGCTGATCGACGCGCCCGCCGATGTCGTCGAGCGGATGACCGCACAGGCGTCGGTGTTCGGGGCGGCGGAGCTGAGCCGGGCGGCCGATTTGGTCAATACCGGGTTGACGGAGATGCGTGGAGCGACCTCGCCCCGGCTTCAGTTGGAGCTGATCTGCGCGCGGGTGCTGCTGCCCGCGGCCTTCGACGACGAGCGTTCGGTGCAGGCACGGCTCGACCGGCTGGAGCGGGGTGCGGCGGCGGCCGCCACGGTGCAGGGCGCGGCGTTCTCGGGGGGCGGGCCGGGGCCGGCGATGGGGTACGTACCGGGGCCCGAGGCGCACACTCCCGTACTGCCGCCGCACGCTCCCGTACCGCCTGCGACGCCTGCCGGACCGGCCGTACCGCCCAGCGCCCCCGCGGCTCCGCCGCCTGCCGCCGCGCCCCCGGCCGCGCCGCCGTCGTCCGTACCGGAAGCCGCGGAGCCGCAGCGGCCCGGCGCGTGGCCGTCCGCCGCAGCGCCCGATGCCGGGCGTCGTCCGGGTGGCTGGCCCACCGCGTCGGCGCCTGGCCAGGGCGCCCCACCTGCCCGTACGCCCCAGGCCCCCGCCCCGGCCGCCGCGTCCGCACCCCAGCCGCCCGCCGCCGGGGGCCCCGGCCCGGGGATGGCCCAGGGTGCCGGCCAGGTGCGCAGCATGTGGCCGGACATCCTGGAGGCCGTCAAGAACCGCCGGCGCTTCACCTGGATCCTGCTCAGTCAGAACGCGCAGGTGGCGGGGTTCGACGGTACGACGCTCCAGCTCGGCTTCATCAACGCGGGCGCGCGCGACAACTTCACGAGCAGCGGCAGCGAGGACGTGCTCAGGCAGGCGCTCGCCGAGCAGTTCAATGTGCAGTGGAAGATCGAAGCGATCATCGACCCGTCGGGCGGTGCCCAGCCGCCGTCCGGAGGGGCCGGTGGAGGCGGCGGCGGTTACGGCGGCCCCGGCAGCAGCGGCGGTTACGGCGGTAACCCCGGCAACAGCGGGGGTTACGGAGGCGGCGGCCCCGGCGGCGGCGGAAACCCGGCAAGCAGTGGTGGGTACGGAGGCCGTCCCCCGGCAGCGAACTCCGCACCGGCAGCCCCGACCGCGTCGGCGGCCCACCGCCCGGCCCCGCCCGCCGCGCCCTCGTCATCGGCCGCGTCGGCGAACCGTACGTCCGCGGCACCGTCCACCGGTCCCGGGCAAGCACAGGCCCAGCCGCAGGGTGCCGCTCCGGACCGGTCCCAGCGGCCGGGTTCCGGCGGCCCCGGCAGCAGACCGGCCTCCGGGCCACCTCCCGTAGCCCCGGAGGACGACATTCCGGAGGAGGACGATCCGGATCTCGTCGACTCGGCGCTCTCCGGCCATGACCTGATCGTGCGCGAGCTGGGAGCGACCGTCGTGGAGGAGTACACGAATGAGTAGCGAGGCGGAGACAGCGGCGGGCGGCGACCGCGGCGAGACGGACACACCCGCGAGGCGGCAGCAGCAACGCGAAAACAAGCAGCAACGCGAAGAGAGCGCCGGGCGGAGATGGGACACGGTGGCGAGGCGGACAGTGGCGGGCGGAGACGGCCCGCAAGCGGAATCGACCGTTCCCCCGGCTAGGCTGCCTCCCGTGAAGGTCCTTGTCATCGGCGGCGGCGCCCGCGAACACGCCCTGTGCCGCTCTCTCTCCCTCGACCCCCAGGTCACCGCTCTGCACTGCGCGCCCGGCAACGCCGGTATCGCCGAGGTCGCCGAACTGCACCCGGTGGACATGCTGGACGGCGCGGCGGTGGCCCGCCTCGCCGCCGAGGTCGGGGCCGGTCTGGTCGTCGTCGGACCCGAGGCGCCGCTGGTGGCGGGGGTCGCCGATGCCGTACGGGCAGCGGGCATCCCCTGCTTCGGACCGTCGAAGGAGGCGGCCGAGCTGGAGGGTTCCAAGGCCTTCGCCAAGGATGTGATGGCCGCGGCGAACGTACCCACGGCCCGCAGCTACGTCTGCACCACGCCCGGGCAGATCGACGACGCGCTCGACGCCTTCGGCACGCCGTATGTCGTCAAGGACGACGGGCTCGCCGCCGGCAAGGGCGTCGTCGTGACCTCGGACCTCGCGGTGGCACGCGCGCACGCGCTCGCCTGCGAGCGGGTCGTGATCGAGGAGTTCCTCGACGGGCCCGAGGTCTCGCTCTTCGCGATCACCGACGGCCGTACGGTCCTTCCGCTCCAGCCGGCCCAGGACTTCAAGCGCGCGCTCGACAACGACGAAGGCCCCAACACGGGCGGCATGGGCGCGTACTCCCCGCTTCCCTGGGCCGACCCCAAGCTGGTGGACGAGGTCCTGGAGACCGTCCTCCAGCCCACCGTCGACGAACTGCGGCGGCGCGGCACGCCCTTCTCCGGGCTGCTGTACGCGGGTCTCGCGATCACCGGCCGGGGGGTGCGGGTGATCGAGTTCAACGCGCGCTTCGGCGACCCGGAGACACAGGTCGTGCTGGCCAGGCTGCGGACCCCGCTGGCCGCGGTGCTGCTGGCGGCGGCCGAGGGGACGCTCGCCGATCTGCCGCCGCTGACCTGGCGGGACGACGCGGCGGTCACGGTGGTCGTGGCCTCGCACAACTACCCGGACACGCCGCGCACCGGCGACCCGATCGACGGCCTCGACGAGATCGCGGCCCACGACGCGCCCCACGCGTACGTCCTGCACGCCGGAACCCGGCGGGACGACGGCGGTACGGTCGTGAGCGCGGGCGGCCGTGTGCTGTCGGTGACGGCGACGGGCGAGGATCTGACGCAGGCCCGCGAACGGGCGTACGCCGCGCTGCACCGCATCACGCTGCCCGGTTCCCAGCACCGTACGGACATCGCGCGCGACGCCGCGAAGGCGTAAACGAACGAACACGACCGGCGCGGCGCCGCGAAGGCGTAGGCCCGCGCGGCGCCGCGAGCCCGAAGGGGCAAGCGAGCCCCCGGAACCGCAAGCGAGCACGAAGGCCTGAGCGAGCACTCCGATCCGCAAGCAAGCATCCAGAACCGCAAGCCCCCGCAGGCCCCGGCACCCGGCCCCGCACCTCCAGCCCGGTCGCTCGGCCCCCCGGCCATCGACCGCCGTCAACCCCGCCGGGCATCCTGCCGGCAACCCGCGCCGGCAACCCCGTCCGCCACTTCCCCTCCACCAGGCGCCCGCCGCCCGGTGGAGCGGGACTGTCGTCCGTACGGGTGGACAAGGCGCGCTCGGCCCCTGAAATAAGGGCCCGTGGGCCGCTCGTCAGCAGCTTTGACCAGAGCCATTCCATCGAGTGACGAATGGGCCATCCGGATGACGGGTCGCCGGGGTCCAACTATGGTGCGGCGCAGGCGTTCCGGCACTTGGCCCATCGACATTGCGTTGTCAGTGGCGGGTGCCACAGTGGGGGAGTGAGCAAAGCCGTCACAGGGGCAGAGGGGGTGAAGTCCGACCATGTCCGGTTCCCGATCCGGTTCGCATACCGGTCTCAGTACCAGTTCCGGCATCGGCGACGAGCTTGGTGCTCAGGGCGCCCGCGTCCGGGCTCTCGCCGTGCTGCGGGTGCGCAGCAGGGCGCTGGCCGTCGCGCTGCTGCCCGCCGCCGTCGCCGTTGTGCTGCTGGCGGGCGGGGCCACGGGCCATCTGCGCGGGGGGAGCTGGGACGCGGCCCGCTGGGCCGTGACGGCCTTCGCGGCGGTCGTGCTCCTGCTCGGCGCCGGAGTCGCGGCCGTGATCGCCTGGGCCAGACCCGCCCTCAGCCCCACCGTCGCGGTCACCGAAGCGGCTGCCCCCGATCTCTACCGGCTGGTGCGTGATCTCGCGGAGCGGCTCGAAGTGCCCGCCCCCTCCGCCATAGCGCTCACCCCGGACTGCGACAGTTGGCTGGAGGACCGTACGCATCCGGCGCATCTGCCGGCCCTCCCCGGAGCGGGCCGTCGTCGTCGTACGCCCGCCGCGCCCGTACTGGTGATCGGGTCGCCCTTCCTGTGGTGGATGCGGGTCGCCGAGCTGCGCGCCGTGCTCGCGCCGGTCGTCGCGGGTACGGGTCCATCGGCGCATCCGGACATAGCCGCCGCGCGCAGGTTCGTGCGGGGACTCGACGCGGCGGTCGCGGTGGCGGCGCGCCCCCGGGGACCGCGCCCGGGGCGGAAGGCGATCCCAGGGCTGCCGGGGCGGGGAGTGATACGGAGAGCGACGTTCGGCCTGGTCGGGCGGATCGCCAAGCTGCTGCTGCGCGGCTGCGCCGAGCATGCCGCCCAGATGGAGCGGGGGGTCGCGGCGGCTGCCTCGGAGCGCGCGCAGGGGGTGGACTACGGGCTGCGGATCGTCGCGCAGGAGCAGGTGGGACTCGCGTACGCGGGGTGGGACCGGCTGCTGACCAGGGTCGCCCTGCCCGCCTGGCGCATGGGCCGGTGGCCCTCCCGGCTGGACGCGGGCGTGGTGTCCGCCCTCACGGAGCTGTCCCGCCGCGACCGGCTGGCGGAGGGGTTCGCCTCCCGGCTCGGCGAGCGCCCCGCCTGCGACCTGCTCGAAGAACCGGGCGCGGTCGACGAGGCGGCGTCCCTCCTCGCCGCCCGCCTCTTCCACGGCGGCCCGGCCGAGGCGGGGCCCGACTGGTCGCCGGTGGACTGGCAGCAGTATCCGGAAGAGGTCGTGGACCGTAAATGGCGTACGGAAGCGGCCCGGCTGCACCGCGTGCTGGACGGTATGGGAGTAAGGCGCTCGGCGGACCCCGACTCCTCCGCGATGGCGCCGGGCCCCACCCTCGCCCGGGTCATGGACCACCTGTCCGCCCCGAGCGGTGAAGGCGCCCATGGCATGGAGAGCGCCATGGGCAGAGGCGGCGAGGAGGGTGCCGAGGCGGTCGAGGCGGTCGAAGCGGTTGAGGAGGGCGTGGAGTACGAACGCGCCCGGTCCGCCGACGCACGTGCCGCCCGAGCCGCCCACGACCGCGCAGCCCAGGCAGCCCAGGCCGGCGACGCCCTGGCCGCCGGAATCAGCGCGGAGCTGGCCCGCGAGGAGGCGGCGGCCCCGCCCGTCCCGATCGAGACCGGAGGCGATGCCCTGACCTCCTGGGGCACCGATCCGCTCCCGCTCTTCCCGCTCCAGCCGCCCCGTACGAGCAGGGAGCTGCTGGCCGACCATGTGACGGCGATGGTCTGCTGCTCGGCCGTCGACACGGCGGGCGCCTCCCCCGGCCTGGACTGGCTGGACGGCCCGGCCCTTCTGGTCGACGGGAAACGGCGCGCGGATCTGGTCGGGCGCGTTCTCAGCCTGGTCGAGGGAGGCGACGCGGAGCCGCTCCGTTCCTGGCTGGCCTCGCTCGGCGTACGGCCGGAGAAGCCCGTACGCCTCGTCTGACGCCAGACTTCATCCGATGGCACCGGCCCCCGACGCACCGGCCCCACGGGCACGACCCACCGGCCGGGAGCGCAAGGCGGCCTGATGCACGACCCACCGGACCGGGGCCCAGGGCGGGCGCCCGCAGACATCACCGCCCCGACCACCCAATTTCGCCCCGTAATTCGAACTCGGCTCACCGATTCATCCGGACGCGAAAGAATCCCCCATATCACACCCCACATCCGGATTAGGCCGTTCCGTTAACGTCAATTAGCGACGAACGGTGACGGGCCGCGTGCGTTATGTGATGTGCTGGAGCCTGGCGCTTGTATCAAAAACGGCCGTACCACCCGATGTGGCTCGGCGGCTCGGAGGAGGGGGCGCGATGGGGGCGGACCAGATCCGACGATGGGAATCGGGCGCTCTCGCCCATGCGGTGAGCGACCCGTTCGGCCAGGGCCCGCTGCCCTGGCTGCGCGGCAGTGAGAACTATTTCGACGACACCGGCCAGCTCGTCCCCTGGTACGCGGACCCGACCCTGGGCCGTGGCCGCAGCGGAGGCCCCCGTACCGCCGACGACGTACGCCGCCAGATCAAGGGCTTCGCCTCCACCGGCGCGGTCGCCCCCGGCGAGGCGATCGACTTCCATGTCACGGTCGACCCGCCCCAGCAGTTCTCCGTCGACATCTACCGGATCGGGCACTACGGCGGCGACGGCGCCCGCAAGATCATCACCAGCCCCCGGCTCTCCGGCATCGTCCAGCCGCCGCCGCTGACCGCCGACCGTACGGTCTCCTGCCACCACTGGTGGCTGTCCTGGCGGCTCCAGATCCCGTCGTACTGGGCCCTCGGCGCCTATGTCGCCGTCCTCACGACGGCCGACGGCTACCGCTCCCACATCCCCTTCACCGTCCGCGACAGCCACCCGGCCGATCTGCTCCTCCTGCTCCCCGACATCACCTGGCAGGCGTACAACCTCTACCCCGAGGACGGCCACACCGGTGCCAGCCTCTACCACGCCTGGGACGAACAGGGCCTGCTCCTCGGCGAGCAGGACGCCGCCACGACGGTCTCCTTCGACCGCCCCTACGCGGGCGCGGGCCTGCCCCTCCATGTGGGCCACGCGTACGACTTCATCCGCTGGGCCGAGCGGTACGGATACGACCTCGCCTACGCCGACACCCGCGATCTGCACGCCGGCCGGGTCGACCCCACCCGGTACCGCGGCCTGGTGTTCCCCGGCCATGACGAGTACTGGTCGATCCCCATGCGCCGCACCGTCGAGCTGGCACGCGAGCAGGGCACCTCGCTGGTCTTCCTCTCCGCCAACACCCTGTACTGGCAGGTGGAGCTGGGCCCGTCCGCCTCCGGCGTCCCGGACCGGCTGCTCACCTGCCGCAAGCGCCGGGGCCCGGGCCGCCCCGCGCTCTGGCGCGAGGTGGACCGGCCGGAGCAGCAGCTTCTCGGTATCCAGTACGCGGGCCGGATCCCCGAGCCGCACCCCATGGTCGTACGGAACGCCGATCACTGGCTCTGGGAGGCCACCGGCGCGGGCGAGGGCGACGAGATCGACGGGCTGGTCGCGGGCGAGGCGGATCGGTACTTCCCGCGCACCGCACTCCCCGACCACCAGGACCGCATCCTGCTCGCGCACTCCCCGTACCGCGACAGCGAGAACGCCCGGCGCCACCAGGAGACCTCGCTCTACCGCGCCCCGTCCGGCGCGCTGGTCTTCGCCTCGGGGACCTTCGCCTGGTCCCCGGCGCTGGACCGGCCTGGCCATGTCGACACCCGTATCCAGCGCGCGACCGCCAACCTCCTGGACCGCATCTGCAAACGCGACTGACCCTCCTGGGACATGAGCTGGGGCACGACCCGGAACACGAGCCCCCTCAAGCCCGAGACGAATCCCGACCGGCGCCCGGTACCAATCCCGACCGGGCCCTTCGACCAGCGCCCGGTACCCCCCGCGAGCTGGGCCTTCCGGCATACGGGAGAATCAAGGCGATCTCCCGAACCGGCCTGGACCGGAGAGTCGGACAGAACCACGGGGAGGAACCGTGTCCGGATTCGTCGAAAAGCCCGAGCCCCTTCAGGTGCCGGGTCTGGTGCACATCCACACCGGCAAGGTGCGCGATCTGTACCGGAGCGAGGCGGGCGACCTCGTGATGGTCGCCAGCGACCGCATCTCCGCCTACGACTGGGTGCTGCCCACCGAGATCCCCGACAAGGGCCGGGTCCTCACCCAGCTCTCGCTCTGGTGGTTCGACCGGCTCAGCGATCTCGTACCCAACCATGTGATCTCCGCCGATGTCCCCGCCGGCGCCCCCGCCGACTGGGCCGGCCGCACCCTCATCTGCACGCCCCTGCGCATGGTCCCGGTGGAGTGCGTCGCCCGTGGCTATCTCACCGGCTCGGGTCTCGTGGAGTACAACGAGTCCCGTACGGTCTGCGGAGTCGCCCTCCCCGAGGGCCTGTCCGACGGCTCCGAGCTGCCCGGCCCGATCTTCACGCCCGCCACCAAGGCGGCCGTCGGCGACCACGACGAAAACGTCACGTACGAGGAGGTCGCCCGCCAGGTCGGCGCGGAGACCGCCGCGCTACTGCGCCGGACGACCCTCGACGTGTACAGCCGGGCCCGCGATCTCGCCCGCCTGCGCGGGATCATTCTCGCGGACACCAAGTTCGAATTCGGCTTCGACGGTGACCGGCTGGTGCTCGCGGACGAGGTGCTGACCCCTGACTCCTCACGTTTCTGGTCGGTGGACTCCTGGGAGCCGGGGCACCCGCAGCCCGCGTACGACAAGCAGTTCGTACGCGACTGGCTGACCTCGCCGGCCTCCGGCTGGGACCGCAGGAGCGAGCAGCCGCCGCCCGCGCTGCCGCAGGAAATCGTCGAGGCGACCCGGGCGAAGTACCTGGAGGTGTACGAACTCCTCACCGGCACTCCGTGGCGGTAGGCGCCGCGTACCGGTAGCGATACCGGTACGCACCGGCACGCACCGGTATGAGCCGACACCAGCCGATGCGGGCACGCCGACACCAGCCGACACGAAAAGGCCCCCGGTCACCTGGACCGGGGGCCTCTTCGTATCTCTCCTGAGCGGACGACCAGGTTCGAACTGGCGACCTCAACCTTGGCAAGGTTGCGCTCTACCAACTGAGCTACGTCCGCGTGCGCCGTAACGCGAGTGCCACTATACCCCAGCGAACCGCTCAGTCCTTCCGGTGTGGCCGGTCAGTCCTTCCGGGCCGCGCCGTCCGAGATCAACAGGGTGGACATCATGCCCTTGTCCTCGTGATTGAGAATGTGGCAGTGCAGCACCGTCTTTCCGGTGTAGTCCAGGAAGGCGGCCCGCACCACGATGTTCCCGCGAGCCGGCACGTCCACGGTTTCCTGGTATCCGTAGAACGGCACGGGCTTCCCGTTCGTACTCATCAACTGGAAGTCGTTCGTGTGCAGATGGAACGAGTGGACCTCGTCGCTGTTGTTCTGAACCGTCCACTCCTGCACGGTGTTCAGCTTCGCCTGGAAATCAATGCGATCCGGGTCGAACTGCTTGCCGTTGATGTAGAACTCCGTACCCGCCTCGTTCTCCGTGTACGTGATGGTCTTGCGGGCCGCGATCTTGGCATCGGCCAGATCGATCGCCGGAGCGAAGGTCGCCGGCAGTTTCTCCCGGGGCACCGGCTCGCCGCGCGAGACGACCGTGGCGAGCGTCGCCTCCGGGAACTGGTTGCCCGCCGGGCCGGTGTTGTACGGGAGCGTCTTCAGCTCGGTCGTACTGCCGGCCGGGCCGCCCTCCACCAGTACGTCGAAGCGCGCGGCGGCCGGGATGATGATCGAGTCGACTGAGTAGATCTTGGTGACCGGGTTCCCGTCCCGCGCGATCACCCGGAACTTATGGCCGGGCAGCGCCACCTTGTAGAAGATGTTGGCGCCGATATTGGCGAGCCGCCAGAGCTGGGTCTCACCGGGCCGGATCCGGATGACGGGATTGAGCTGGCCGTTGACCACCCGGGTCGTGGGCGCGCCGATGCTGAGATCCTCGGTCTTGATCTGGTCGCCCTGGAGCTGGAAGTCCTTGAGCGCGATGGTGCGTTCGGTGATGTTCCGCAGCGGCTTCGGCAGATACTGCTTCAGCCCTTCGACGACGATGATGCCGGACATGCCGCCGGCGGTCTGCGGGGCGGTGATCGGGTGCGCGTGCGGGTGGTACCAGTACGTTCCTGTCGCCAGGTTGGGCGGGAACTGGTAGGCGTACTGGTATGTCTCGCCCGGTTTGATCATGACGAAGACATTGTCGGAGTGGCCGCTCGGTGAGACATGCAGGCCGTGGACATGCACATTCGTCATCTGGTCGATCTTGTTCACCAGTGACACGTCCATGCGGTCGCCGGGCCTGATGCGCAGGGTCGGCGGCATGTACTGCCCGTTGTACGTCAGGGCCCAGAGTTGGCGGCCGGCGAGTTCGACCTTCTTGCGCTCGACCACGATGCGGGTGCGCAGGAATCCGTTCTTGCTCACCACCTGTGCCGGTTCCCGCAGCGGATCGCCCGGCGGGACCGGGGGTGGCGCCGAGGCGGCGGGCGAGGGTCCCGGCGACTGCGCCTGGGGTCCGCCCGATCCTCCCGGATCACTTCCGCAGCCCGCCAGCAGGGCGAGGAGGGCGAGAAGTGCCCCGGCCAGGATCCTGGTTCGCATCACGTTCTCCGGTCTGAGGTCGCGGTCTGCCGGGGCCCGGGGATTACGTGATTTCGCGGATGCCCGCATTGTGTGTGTTCATCCAGGCTCGCCCTGGCCCATCCCGGCCCGTGGTGGTATTCGCCGATCATTCTGGCGTGAGACATTCACCACTGAGGTCACCGACCCGCTGGTCAATCGAATCCGCGATACGGCGTCCACGACGGCGCATACAGAAACGCCCGGCTGGTAAACCCAGCCGGGCGTCTATCTGGATCAAGTGACCCAGATCAATCAATTTCACTGGAGCGGACGACGAGATTCGAACTCGCGACCCTCACCTTGGCAAGGTGATGCTCTACCAACTGAGCCACGTCCGCACGCCCACCACCCTACCTGATCCACTGAGGTGAACCGGAGAGCGATGCAGAGCGGGTGACAGGAATTGCACACTGCGCCTCCCCCTTGGAAAGGGGGCGTTCTGCTACTGAACTACACCCGCACGCTCTGCGAGGCGCTTGCCTTTCGGCCTTGCCCCTCGGCGTGGTCCAAACTCTAGCCGATCAAAGGGGGTGCTGTGCAACTCGGTGCGCCACCGCGTCGCCCGGCCGGCACCGCGGGCCCGCCCCCGGAGCCCGGCCGCCTTCCGCCCGGTCGCTGCTTCTCAACTCGCTTCGCGGAACGCCTCGTACACCCGCTTGGGGATACGGCCGCGCGCCGGCACCTCCATCCTGTGCGACTGGGCCCAGGCGCGGACGGCCGCCGGATCGGGTGCGAGGGCGGTGTGCCGATAGGTCGTCAGGGATTTGCCGTTCTTGCTGGCGTTTGTCTGCTTTCGACCCGCCGCCATGAACGGCGCCAGGGCCTTGCGCAGTTTCTTTGCATTGGCGGGATTGAGGTCGATCTCGTACATCTTCCCGTCCAGGCCGAACGTGACCGTTTCCGACGCTTCTCCGCCGTCGATGTCGTCGGAGAGTGTGACCACTACGCGCTGAGCCACGGATATCGGTCCTTTCCTGCGGTACCGCCCTGCCCGGGCCGTCTGGGAAACACGGCTGACGTGCGGCGATGCCGGCCTTCCGGCTGTTAACTGGGGACTTCGGGGCCAATGCTGCTTTCCGCTGTATTCCTTTGTACAGCGGTGGGCGGCGCATTGTGAAGCCCAGCCAATTGCATCAGCGTGTCCCATGCAATAGGGGGCCGCGATTTGGCCTGGATTTTCCCCGGCGTTGCCCGGTGTCCGAAGTCGGGCCATGATCTGCGAACGGGTCTGTCTACCCGCGTAGATTTTCCGGCCCGGTACGCTGAGGGAAGCGCGGGGGGTCTGGGGGATTCCCCGGGATCCGGGGCATTCGCCCGGAGAACACAGCAGCAGAACCAGCCGCACCACACCACCGGGAGTGCCAGTGGCACGCGTCGTAGTCGACGTCATGCTCAAGCCGGAGATCCTCGACCCGCAGGGACAGGCAGTGCAGCGCGCACTGCCGCGTCTGGGTTTCGACGGGATCGCCGATGTCCGCCAGGGAAAGCGCTTCGAGCTGGAGGTGGCGGAGCCGGTCGACGCCGCCGCTCTCGCCCGTATCCATGAGATGGCCGAGACTTTCCTCGCCAACACCGTCATCGAGGACTTCATCGTCAAGGTGGAGGAGGCGTGACGTCCCGTATCGGAGTCGTCACCTTCCCCGGCACCCTGGACGACCGGGACAGTCTGCGCGCCGCCCGGATCGCCGGGGCCGAGCCCGTACCGCTCTGGCACCGTGACAAGGACCTCAAGCAGGTCGACGCGGTGGTCCTGGCCGGCGGTTTCAGTTACGGCGACTATCTGCGGGCCGGAGCCATCTCCCGGTTCTCGCCGGTGATGGAAACGATCATCGAGCAGGCGAAGGCCGGGCTGCCGGTCCTCGGGATCTGCAACGGCTTCCAGATCCTCACCGAGTCCCATCTGCTTCCCGGGGCGATGCTGCGCAACAACCATCTGCACTTCATCTGCCGCGACCAGAAACTGCGGGTGGAGAACGCGGAGACCGCCTGGACCGCGGACTATTCGGCGGGCCAGGAAATCTCCGTACCCCTCAAGAACATCGACGGCCGGTACGTCGCCGACGAGCGCACGCTCGACGAGCTGGAGGCCGAGGGCCGGGTCGCCTTCCGCTATCTGGACGGCAACCCCAACGGCTCGCTCCGGGACATCGCGGGCATCACCAACGCCGCGGGCAATGTCGTCGGGCTGATGCCGCACCCCGAGCACGCCGTGGAGCCGCTGATCGGTACGGGCCGTACCGACGGCCTGGGATTCTTCACCTCGATCCTGAAGAAGCTGGTAAGCGCCTGATGACGATCAAGATCCTCGATACCGGAACAGCCGAGGGAGCGAGTGAGCGCCCCGGCCGGCCGTATCCGAAGCACAGCGCGCGAAGGAGCGACCGAGCGTGACCCTCGACACCGTCAAGCACGCAGGCGGCACGCCCGAGGCCGAGCAGCCCTGGAAGGACCTCGGCCTCAAGGAGGACGAGTACGCGCGGATCCGCGAGATCCTGGGGCGCCGGCCCACCGGCGCCGAGCTGGCCATGTACTCCGTCATGTGGTCCGAGCACTGCTCGTACAAGAGCAGCAAGGTCCATCTGCGGCAGTTCGGCGAGAAGGCCCCGGCCAGCGACGCGATGCTCGTCGGCATCGGCGAGAACGCGGGCGTCGTGGACGTCGGCCAGGGGTACGCGGTCACCTTCAAGGTCGAGTCGCACAACCACCCCTCGTACATCGAGCCCTACCAGGGCGCGGCCACCGGCGTCGGCGGCATCGTGCGCGACATCCTCGCCATGGGCGCCCGGCCGGTCGCGGTCGTGGACCCGCTGCGCTTCGGCGCCGCGGACCACCCCGACACCAAGCGGGTACTGCCCGGGGTGGTCGCGGGCATCGGCGGGTACGGCAACTGCCTGGGCCTGCCGAACATCGGCGGCGAGGTCGTCTTCGACGCCTGCTACCAGGGCAACCCGCTGGTCAACGCCGGCTGCATCGGTGTGATGAGGCACGAGGACATCCACCTCGCGAAGGCCTCGGGCCCCGGCAACAAGGTGATCCTGTACGGCGCGCGCACCGGCGGCGACGGCATCGGCGGGGTGTCCGTCCTGGCCAGCGAGACCTTCGAGAGCACCGGTCCGGCCAAGCGCCCGGCCGTGCAGGTCGGCGACCCCTTCCAGGAGAAGCTCCTCATCGAGTGCACCCTGGAGATCTTCAGCGAGAAGCTCGTCGCCGGGATCCAGGACCTCGGCGGCGCCGGTCTCTCGTGCGCGACGAGCGAGCTGGCGTCGGCCGGCTCCGACGGTATGCGGGTCGAGCTGGACACCGTACCGCTGCGGGACGCGACCCTCTCGCCCGAGGAGATCCTCATGAGCGAGTCGCAGGAACGCATGTGCGCGGTGGTCGAGCCGGACAAGGTCGCCCGGTTCATGGAGATCTGCGAGAAGTGGAATGTCATCGCCACCGTCATCGGCGAGGTGACCGAGGGCGACCGGCTGGAGATCTTTTGGCACGGCGAGCAGATCGTGGACGTACCCCCGCGGTCCGTCGCCCACGACGGGCCCGTCTACCACCGGCCGTACGCCAGGCCCGAGTGGCAGGACGCGCTCCAGGCCGACGACGCGGGCAAGCTGCCGCGCCCGGCCACCGCGGCCGAGCTGCGGGAACAGGTGCTGAGGCTGGTCGCGTCGCCGAACCAGGCGTCGAAGGCGTGGATCACCGACCAGTACGACCGTTTCGTCCAGGGCAACACCGTGCTCGCGCAGCCCGAGGACGCCGGGATGGTCCGGATCGACGAGGAGTCGAATCTGGGCGTGGCCATGGCGACCGACGGCAACGGGCGGTACGCGAAGCTCGACCCGTACGCGGGCGCGCAGCTCGCGCTGGCGGAGGCGTACCGCAATGTCGCGGCCTCCGGCGCCAAGCCGCTGGCGGTCTCCGACTGTCTGAACTTCGGTTCGCCCGAGGACCCGGGCGTGATGTGGCAGTTCGCGGAGGCGACCCGTGGGCTGGCGGACGGCTGTCTGCGGCTGGGCACGCCGGTGACCGGCGGCAATGTCTCGCTCTACAACCAGACCGGTGAGACGGCCATCCACCCGACGCCGGTCGTGGCGGTGCTCGGGGTGATCGACGATGTCAGCCGGCGGACGCCGATCGCGTTCAAGGAGGAGGGGCAGCTTCTGTACCTTCTCGGTGACACGCGCGAGGAGTTCGGCGGTTCTGCCTGGTCGCAGGTGGTGCACAACCATCTCGGCGGACTGCCGCCGGCGGTGGACCTGGACCGGGAGAAGCTGCTCGGCGAGATCCTGATCTCGGCGTCGCGCGACGGCATGATCGACGCGGCGCACGATCTGAGCGACGGCGGTCTGATCCAGGCGGTCACGGAGTCGTGCCTGCGCGGCGGCAACGGCGCCCGGCTGGTCGTACCGGACGGGCTCGACGCGTTCACCTTCCTGTTCAGCGAGTCGGCGGGCCGCGCGGTGGTGGCCGTACCGCGCAGCGAGGAGCTGCGCTTCACGGACATGTGCGGTGCGCGGGGGCTGCCGGTGACGCGGATCGGTGTGGTGGACGGGCAGGAGATCGAGGTCCAGGGGGAGTTCGGGATCCCACTGGCGGAGCTTCGGACGGCGCATGAGGCGACGATCCCGGGGCTGCTGGCCTGAGGTTTTCCTCTTCCCGGCTGATTTTCGGCCGATTCCGGATTGCGGCCGACTCCGACTGAGCCCCCGTCCGGTGACCATCTGGTCATCGGACGGGGGCTTCGGCGTGGCCGGCCGCACGCGGAACTCCGTCGGCGTGCGGAGGGGCACACGGCCCGGCGGCAGCGGGCTGCTCCGGGGCGTCTTACCGGTCCTGCTGGCGGCAGCCGAATTCTCTGACTAAGGTCAGGGAATGGATGCGGCGCAGATCGAGCAGGTGCGGCGGTTCAACCGGACCGTCACCGAACGCGTGGGCGTGCTGCACGACCACTACCTGGGCCGCGACCGGCCCGTCGGTGAAGCGCGGCTGCTCTGGGAGATCGGTGAACAGGGGCAGGACGTACGGCGGTTGCGCGAGCGCCTCGGGCTCGACTCCGGATATCTCAGCCGTTTGCTGCGCGCTCTGGAGACCAGCGGTCTGGTGACGGTCGAACCGCACCCCGGGGACAGACGGGTGCGTACGGTACGGCTCACCGACGCGGGCCGAGCGGAACGCGCTGTGCTCGACCGGCGCAGCGACGAGTTGGCCGGCTCACTGCTGGAGCCGCTCAACACGGCCCAGCGCACCCGGCTGGTCGCGGCCATGGCCGAGGTCGACCGCTTGCTGACCGCGGCGACGGTCACACTCGACACCGTCGCGCCGGACCACCCCGATGCCGAACACTGCCTGCGGTCCTACTTCACCGAACTCCAGGGGCGTTTCAGCACAGGCTTCGACCCGGCCCGCAGCCTGCTGCCCGACGCGTCCGAACTCCGCCCACCCCACGGCCTGTTCCTGGTGGCCCGGCTGCATGGCGACCCCATCGGCTGCGCGGGCCTGAAGCTCCCGCCCGGGGCCCCGGCCGAAATCAAACGCATGTGGGTGGCCCCCCGAGCCCGCAGGCTGGGCCTGGGCCGCCGATTCCTGGCCGAGTTGGAGAGAGAAGCCGCCCGGCACGGCCACGAAGTGCTGCGCCTCGACACCAACAAAGTGCTCAACGCGGCGATCAGCCTGTACCACTCAGCGGGCTTCCAAGAGGTCCCGGCCTTCAACAACGAGCCCTACGCCCACCACTGGTTCGAAAAACACATCCGCGAGGGGCACTAGCCTCAGCCCCATGCCACCGGCCAAGAAGCGCGCCCGTACCTATGACCCCAACAAGATCCGGGCTGCCGTGCTCACGCAGTTCGAGCAGGTCCACGCGGCCGTCAGTGGCCTCACACCCGGACAACTCGCCCTGCCCACCTCCCTCGGCGACTGGACCGTGCGGGAGCTGGCCGTCCATCTCGCGCTTGCCATCGAGGCTGTGAGCCGGTCCATCGAGCAGTCCAGCACTTCAGGCCCCCCGCCCACCCCCCTGGTCACCCTGCAAGCCTGGCCTTTCGCCACGGCCGCTTTCGCCGGAGACGTCGACCAGGGCGTCAAGGCGCTCGCCGCCTCCGCTCCCCCTCGACGAACTGTTCGAGCGCACCGCGCAGCGCGTCTCCGCTCTTCTCCCCGACGCCCCGGACGATCTGCTGCTCGCGACCCGGCTCGGCACCATGCGGCTCGGCGACTTCCTGGTCACCCGGACCATCGAACTCGTCGTCCACACCGACGACCTCAACCGGGCCGTCGCCGGGCTCGGCATCCCGTACGACCGGCAGGCGCTCGCCGCCTGCACCCGGATGCTTGCCGACGCCCTCGCCGTGAAGGCGCCCGGCGCGTCGACGGAGGTGCGGATCCCGCCGTACGCCGTGGTCCAGTGCGTGGAGGGTCCCCGGCACACCCGTGGCACCCCGCCCAATGTCGTGGAGACCGACCCCCTGACCTGGGTACGGCTGGCCACCGGCCGTACGACCTGGTGCGAGGCGATCGAGGGGGCGCTCGTCAGCGCGAGCGGCGAGCGCGCGGATCTGGGTGATCTGCTGCCGCTCATGGGGTGACGCCGGCGTAGACCCGTGGGGGCGACGGAACCGTACGAGACGGCTCCCCGTCCCACGGGTATGCAGAAGCAGAGGATCACCAACGTCACTGCGGTCACCGCATTCACTACCGTCGCTCTGTTCACTCTGGCCGCCTGCGGCACCGAATCCGGCAGCGGCTCCTCAAGCGGCTCCGGCTCCGGTTCCAGTTCCGGCGCCGGATCCGGTTCCGTACAGACCGACCTCCCGCTCACCGGCGTCCACTGGAGCGTCGACAGCCTCACCGTCGGCGGCAAGAAGACCGCGGCGCCCGCCGGGGCCAGCGTGGAGATCGACACCAAGGGCCGGGCCAGCGCCCGTACCGGCTGCAACACCATCGGCGCGGATGTCACCATCGACGGCGACACGATCACCGTGGGGAAGCAGCAGTCGACCCTCATCGGGTGTTCCGAAGAACTCAATGCCTTCGAGAAGGCATTGAGCGGCGCCTTCTCAGGCACCCTGAAAGCCCAGGTCAAGGAGGAGCGCCTCACTCTCACCACCCCCGAGGGCGACGCGATCACCCTCACCTCCGAGCCGCCCGCGCCCCTCGCGGGTACGCGGTGGACCGTCAACGCGCTCACTCAAGGTGCCGTGGCGAGCTCGCTCCCGCAGGGCACCGAAGGCAAGGCGCACTTCACGTTCGGTAAGGACGGCACCGTCGAGGGCAGCTTCGGCTGCAACACCTTCCGCGGCACAGCGAAGATCACCGGAACGGGATCCGGCACCACCGCCGAAACCATCACCTTCGGCCGGCTCTCCTCCACCCGCAAGCTCTGCCCCGGGCCCGAAATGACCCTGGAACGCCAGATTCAGAAGGTGCTGGAGGGCGAGGTCACATATGAGCTGCGCCACCGTGCCCTGACCGTCAAGAAGCCCGATGCCCCGGCCAATGGCACAGGCCTGGCCGCCGTGGCAGCCGCTACTGGCAAGTAGTCGGGCGTTTTCGGACGTTTTCCGACGGGCGATCGCGGAGCCGGCCCGCATCCCCCAGCCATCCCCAATTCGGACCAGTGGTCGATCTCGCCTACACTCGGTGGCGTGCCTCGTGGTGATGGACGACTCAGCCACGACCTGCTCCCCGGAGAGAAGGGCCCCCAGGACGCTTGTGGCGTCTTCGGAGTCTGGGCCCCGGGCGAAGAGGTCGCCAAGCTCACCTATTTCGGACTGTATGCCCTGCAGCACCGCGGACAGGAGTCCGCGGGCATCGCAGTGAGCAATGGTTCCCAGATCCTCGTTTTCAAGGACATGGGCCTGGTCTCCCAGGTCTTCGACGAGACCTCGCTCAGCTCCCTCCAGGGGCATATCGCGGTGGGCCACGCCCGTTACTCCACCACCGGAGCCTCGGTGTGGGAGAACGCCCAGCCAACTTTCCGGGCCACCGCCCATGGCTCGATCGCGCTCGGTCACAACGGCAATCTGGTCAATACCGCCCAGCTCGCCGAGATGGTCGCCGATCTGCCCAAGGAGAACGGGCGGTCGACGCGTGTCGCCGCCACCAACGACACCGACCTGGTCACGGCCCTGCTGGCGACCCAGACGGATGACGACGGCAAGCCCCTCACGGTCGAGGACGCAGCCGCCCGGGTCCTTCCGGATGTCCGCGGCGCCTTCTCGTTCGTCTTCATGGACGAGCACACCCTCTACGCGGCCCGTGACCCGCAGGGCATCCGCCCGCTGGTCCTCGGCCGTCTTGAGCGCGGCTGGGTGGTCGCCTCCGAGGGTGCCGCCCTCGACATCTGCGGCGCGGCGTTCGTCCGTGAGATCGAGCCGGGCGAGCTGATCGCCATCGACGAGAACGGTCTCCGTACCCAGCGATTCGCGGAAGCGAAGCCCAAGGGCTGTGTTTTCGAGTACGTCTATCTGGCCCGTCCCGATACGGACATCGCCGGGCGGAACGTCTATCTGTCCCGGGTGGAAATGGGCCGGAAACTGGCCAAGGAAGCACCCGTCGAGGCCGATCTCGTCATAGCGACTCCCGAGTCGGGCACCCCCGCGGCCATCGGCTACGCGGAGGCGAGCGGCATTCCGTACGGCTCGGGTCTCGTCAAGAACGCCTATGTCGGCCGGACCTTCATCCAGCCGTCCCAGACCATCCGGCAGCTCGGTATCCGGCTCAAGCTGAATCCGCTGCGGGAGGTCATCCGCGGCAAGCGGCTGGTCGTCGTCGACGACTCGATCGTCCGCGGCAACACCCAGCGCGCCCTGGTCAAGATGCTCCGCGAGGCGGGCGCCGCCGAGGTCCACATCCGGATCTCTTCCCCGCCGGTGAAGTGGCCCTGCTTCTTCGGCATCGACTTCCCGACCCGCGCGGAACTGATAGCGAACGGGATGAAGGTCGAGGAGATCGGCGTCTCCATCGGTGCCGACTCGCTCGCGTACATCTCGCTCGACGGGATGATCGAGGCGACCACGATCGCCAAGCCGAATCTCTGCCGCGCCTGCTTCGACGGCGAGTACCCGATGGACCTTCCCGATCCCGAGCTGCTCGGCAAGCGGCTCCTGGAGAGCGAGCTGTCGGCGGGACCGGCCACCACCGCGGCCACGGACGCGCTGCGCCGCCCGTAACCCCGCCGCACCGCCATCACGCCGACGATCCGGCGGCGATCCCCGTACCCACCTGAGCCCGTACGCCCGCCCGTAAACCTTTGCCGACCGAACGACGATCAAGCCGACCGACCGCCGACAGGACGACAGGAAAGTACCCAGCCATGTCCGAGACGTCCGAGACGACCACCGGTGCCAGTTATGCCGCCGCGGGCGTCGACATCGAAGCCGGTGACCGCGCGGTCGAGCTGATGAAGGAGTGGGTCAGGAAGACCCGGCGCCCCGAGGTCCTCGGCGGCCTCGGCGGCTTCGCCGGCCTCTTCGACGCCTCCGCCCTCAAGCGCTACGAACGTCCTCTCCTCGCCTCCGCCACCGACGGTGTCGGTACGAAGGTCGACCTCGCGCGCCGGATGGGCGTGTACGACACGATCGGCCACGACCTGGTCGGCATGGTTGTCGACGACCTGGTCGTCTGCGGCGCCGAGCCGCTCTTCATGACCGACTACATCTGTGTCGGCAAGGTCCACCCCGAGCGGGTCGCCGCCATCGTCAAGGGCATCGCCGAAGGCTGTGTGCTGGCCGGCTGCGCGCTGGTCGGCGGCGAGACCGCCGAGCACCCCGGACTGCTCGGCGAGGACGACTTCGATGTCGCCGGAGCCGGTACGGGCGTGGTCGAGGCGGACCGGTTGCTCGGCGCGGATCGTATCCGTACGGGTGACACGGTGATCGCCATGGCATCCTCCGGTCTTCACTCGAACGGGTACTCACTGGTCCGTCATGTGCTCTTCGACCGGGCCGGCTGGGCGCTGGACCGGCAGATCGAGGAGTTTGGCAGGACCCTGGGCGAGGAACTGCTGGAGCCCACCAAGATCTACTCGCTGGACTGTCTGGCGCTCACCAGGACGACCGACGTGCACGCGTTCAGTCACATCACCGGTGGCGGTCTGGCCGCCAATCTCGCCCGGGTGATCCCGGACGGGCTGCACGCCGCGGTGGACCGTTCGACCTGGACGCCGGGACCGGTCTTCGACCTGGTCGGGAACGCCGGCCGGGTGGAGCGCCTGGAACTGGAGAAGACGCTGAACATGGGGGTCGGCATGATCGCCGTCGTCCCGGCGGAGTCGGCCGACGCCGCGCTCACCACGCTGGCCGACCGCGGGGTGGACGCCTGGATCGCCGGCGAGATCACGGAGCGCGGCGAGCACACCACGGGCGCGGCACTGACCGGCGACTACCGGAGCTGACCTGGACAGTTACCGACCGACTCGGCGACGGGTGACCGAACCGTGCTCAGCGGTGGCGGACAGCCGCGACGTGATGGCGAAGGGCCACGGCACGCTTACGGACAGCCACGGTCATGGGCAGCACAGAACCCGGTCCAGGACCAAGGCCCCGGACCGGGCCACTGAGGTACTGCTCTGGGTATACGGACGTCAAGCGCCGCGGCGCTGCGCCGAGGGCCCGGACTCGTCGTCCTCGTCCTCGTCGTCGTTGTACAGATCCGCGTACTGTGCGTACGGGTCGTCTTCCTCGTCGTCGTCCTCGAACGGCTCGCCGTTCGGCGGCTGACTCGAGGTCGACGCGCCCAGCTCGTTGGCCAGACGCGACAGGTCAGTCCCGCCGCTGTTGTACTTCAGCTGGCGGGCGACCTTCGTCTGCTTGGCCTTGGCCCGGCCGCGCCCCATGGCTCGACCCCCTCGGTGACGGGGCTCGACGGCCCCAGAGTCTTGACACGCGTTCATGAATCAGAACGAGCTCTCCGCGGAGAGACCCGTCCGTAGGGCTTCAACGGTACCTGCTTCCGCGGCCATACGGTACGCCGCCCGCATGACGCGCCTCGGCGCGGGACCAGCGAGGCGCCCCGTCCTCCCTGGTCAGCCCCGATTTTAACCTCTTCTGGAGGGGCGACCCGCCGACCGGCGTGAGTCTCGTCTCCCGGGCTGCCCGCCGCCCCTCCCGAGAGGTCAGCGGCGGCGTGCCTCCGCCATCCGGTGCTCGGCGATCCGGTCGGCCGCGGCAGCCGGCGGAATACCATCTTCCTTTGCACGTGCGAAGATCGAAAGCGTCGTGTCGAAGATCTTCGCGGCCTTGGCCCGGCACCGCTCGAAGTCAAAGCCGTGCAGCTCGTCGGCGACCTGGATCACGCCGCCGGCGTTCACCACATAGTCCGGCGCGTACAGGATCCCGCGGTCGGCGAGGTCCTTCTCGACACCCGGGTGGGCGAGCTGGTTGTTGGCGGCCCCGCACACCACGGACGCGGTGAGCACGGGGACCGAGCCGTCGTTCAGGGCGCCGCCGAGCGCGCAGGGGGCGTAGATGTCCAGCCCCTCGGTACGGATCAGCGCCTCGGTGTCGGCGACCGCGGCGACCTGCGGATGCCGGTCGATGATCCGCCGTACGGACTCCTCCCGTACATCCGTGATCACGACCTGCGCGCCCTCCTCCATGAGGTGCTCGACCAGGTGGTGCCCGACCTTTCCGACCCCCGCGATCCCGACCGTACGGTCGCGCAGCGACGGGTCGCCCCAGCGGTGCTGGGCGCTGGCCCGCATGCCCTGGAAGACGCCGAACGCGGTCAGCACCGACGAGTCGCCCGCACCGCCGTGCTCGGGGGAGCGGCCCGTCGTCCACTCACAGGTCCGCGCCACGACATCCATGTCCTCGACGTAGGTGCCGACATCGCAGGCCGTGACGTACCGGCCGCCCAGCGACGCAACGAACCGGCCATATGCGAGCAGCAGTTCCTCGCTCTTGATCTGCTCCGGATCGCCGATGATCACGGCCTTGCCGCCGCCGTGGTCGAGACCGGCCAGCGCGTTCTTGTACGACATGCCGCGGGAGAGGTTCAGCGCGTCGGCGACGGCCTCGTCCTCGGACGCGTACGGATAGAAGCGGGTGCCGCCGAGGGCCGGGCCCAGGGCGGTGGAGTGGATGGCGATGACGGCCTTGAGGCCGCTGGCACGGTCCTGGCAGAGCACGACTTGCTCATGGCCCCCCTGCTCCGAGCGGAAGAGGGTGTGCAGGACGCCGTCGGTCAGATCGGTCACGGTGGTGACTCCCAAGTACGAAGCGGCGGTGGGAAGTCCCTCCTGTGGGTGGGGAGGGACCGGCTGGGCACCAAGAGGGTAAGTCCTGCGGGGGCGCAGTTCAGCCGCAGTGCCCAGGATCACCCCCTGGAGGAGTACAGGCGTGGGACGATGCGCGGCATGCCTGCGGTGTCTTCCGTCCTCGTTCCGTACGCGTCCTACCTGCGGGTCTATGAGCCGCTGGCGGCCTTTCCCGAGCCCGAGAGGGACCATTGGACGCGCTACGCCAGACGGGACCGTACACCCACCGCTCAGGACGAACTCCGGCGCTCCCTGGCCGACTTGCTGCCCACCCCGCCGGTCGCCGTGCCGGTGCACGAGAGCGGGGACGCGTTCGTGGCCGTGGTGGACGGGGTGGTGTGCGTCTGCCCGTGGCGCACCCGGCTGCGCGGCTGGCTGGCGCTGGAGGAGCTGACGGAGTCGCTGCCGACGCCGCTGCTGGACGCGGTGCTGCCGCCGGTGGTGCGCGGGCAGGCCGTTGCGGACTACGAGCGGTGGCGGGACCGGAATCCGGACGCGCGGCCGTGGATCAGGACGGCGGTCTGGCAGGTGCCGGTGGGCTGGTTCGCGCTTTTCTCGGACGACGAGCGGGAGTACGAGGCAGGGGGCCCGAGCGGTCTGGGAGCGCCGGTGCTGCGGTACCGGACGCCCATGGTGCAGGCGCGCCGGCGTGTGGCCCGGGCGCTGAAGACCCTGCGGGACACGGTGGACGACGGGCCGCTGATCAGCGGGCTGGTGGATGTGGGGCGATGGCTGGAAGAGTTCCATCCGCGGTCGCTGGTCGAACTGGACTACGGCGGACTGGTGCACGCCCTGCCCGGGGAGCAGCTCGCCGGGGACCGCTCGGCCGCCGATGTGGCGGCGGGGATCGCCGCGCTGCGGAACGGGGACGGCGAGGGCGCGGGGGTGGCGTACGGTCGGCTCACGGAGCGCTGGAGAGCGGTACGGGAGCGGTTGTTCGCGAACTGACCGGGCGCTCTGCCCGTTTCGGGCACGCGTGGCAGGAACGGGCAGCCGAACGGGCGGGGATCGGACTCGGATCGGGCTTGAGCGGCGCTTGGGTCCAGGCCCTGGGCACAGGTTCCGATCCGGAACATTGCCATTAAGCGTGACGGACCGCACTAACGGGGCTCTTGCGCCCATCACCCCCCCTCGTGTCAAAATAGGACAAGGAGTCCGGGGAGGGCTCCTTCCGCCCAAGTGTGGGCGGATTGCTCAGCATTGCATGTTCTACGGGGGGTCCGGTGACTCCTGATCGCTCTGTGACTGATCGTATCTGTGACGTGACTGTCCGCTATGGCATGGTCCATCGGCTTCCGCCGCTGATGAACACCTCAGAGGGCAATTCCATCGGTTTGGCCGACGTGGCTGGACGGATGGTGTAGTTGTAGTGCCGAGGACAAGCCGTTCGTCCTATAACCGACTCGGCCCGCGTCCGCCATTTCGGGCAACGCGGGTCAAGGTGCAGAATTTAGAGGAAAGAACCGAGATGGTTCGGTTCTCCCGAGGAGGCCGCTCATGACCGCTCGCACCCCTGATGCCGAGCCGCTGCTGACCCCGGCTGAGGTTGCCACGATGTTCCGCGTGGACCCGAAGACGGTCACTCGCTGGGCAAAAGCCGGCAAGCTCACGTCCATCCGCACGCTCGGTGGGCATCGCCGGTATCGCGAGGCAGAGGTCCGCGCACTGCTTGCGGGTATTCCGCAGCAGCGCAGCGAGGCCTGACGCCCTTTTTTTGAAGGCTCAGCAAGGCAAAGCTAGGCGCAACACAGCGAAACCAGGCACAACAGGGCACAAATTGCAGGGTACTGCCGGGTCCCCCATATCCGGTCGTCCCGACCCATAGCTCCATACGACGGGCACCTGCCCCAACAGGTCCCATGCCCTCGCAACACGGGTAAGTCGTCGATCGCGCTGGACTCCGCCGGGTCCAGCGCGATCTTTTTTGTGTGCCGGAAGGGGCCCCGGAGGCGGGGGTTCCGCCCCGTTCGGGCGCTGTGTGAACGGTGGGGCGGGAGTTTCCGGAGGGATTCCACGGTAAGTGCAATTGCACATATTAAATTGGTGGATTGTAGGCAGGGTGTAAGCACTGCCCTTCGTGAAAATTGTTCCGTGATGCCCGTCACACCGCATACCCCTTGCTCGGGGCGCTCGTCTCACCTGGCGGATCGGCGCGCGCTCCCGTGTCAGGGCGTCGACGGGGCCAGATCGTCAGGTAACTCGTCGTCGAGAAAACCGCCGACGAACCCGTCGAACCCGTCGTCGCCCGCCAGGGACTCCATGGCGAGCCGCTGGAGACGATGGCAGATCGGGCAGTAGCCCGTACGGTGCGGACGGCCTGAGGCGGCCGCCAGATGGGCGCGCAGCAGCGCGCTGGTCCTGTGTCTTGCTGTCGATGACATCCCGCACACCACCCCCGGTGCGGGCCCCGGGCTGGGACGAACAAGGGGCCCTGATGACTGGGTACCCCCGGCTGATGACCCCGTCAAGACACGGAGGGCGGGGCCCCGTGGATTTGGGTGCGCCATTACCGCGCCCATACCGCCGCGTCGCCGGCGCTTGCCCCAACCGATGAAGTCGGCAGAGCGCCGGATGCGGGGCAATGGCGGGTGGCGTTCGCGCGGCACGCGAGAAGGCCCGCACCGGATCGGTACGGGCCTTTCACTACTGCGGTCCTGACGGGATTTGAACCCGCGGCCTCCACCTTGACAGGGTGGCGAGCACTCCAAACTGCTCCACAGGACCAGGTTGCGCGGCCTTGTTTCCTCGGCTGCGGAACGAGACTCTACAGCAGCTCGGAGGGTGCGGTCGAACTGACGGATCGCGACAACCCCGTCACCGGCGCCGTCACGGCGCCACCGCGTCGATCGCCTTCATGATGCGCTTGTCCGAGACCGGCTGCGCCGTACCCAGCGCGTGCGCGAAATAGCTCACCCGCAGCTCCTCGATCAGCCAGCGGATGTCCAGGACCTGCTGCGGCACCGGCCGCCCCTTGGGGAGCTGTTCGAGCAGCCAGGCGTACTCGTCCTGCATCTCATGGACCTTCTCCATGCGTGTGGTGTCCCGCTGGACGGCCGTCGGCATCTGCTGGAGCCTGCGGTCCGCCGCGACGAGATACCGCATCAGGTCCGGCAGTCTGCGCAGTCCGGTACGGGTCACGAAACCGGCCGGTACGAGCGCCGTGAGCTGGTCCCTGACGTCCTGGACGTTGTTGATCAGGGTCGGGCTGGTCGTGCCCTTCAGACGGCGCTCACAGGCCTGCCAGGCGGCGAGTATCTGCTGGACCTGGCCGATGGTCCGTACGGTCGCGTCGACCAGATCGGCGCGCACCTTGTCGTACAGCTTCCGGAACGATTCCTCGTCCCACACGGGTCCGCCGTGGTCCGCGATCAGCTTGTCCGCCGCGGCCATGGCGCAGTCGTCGAACAGCGCCTGGACCGAGCCGTGCGGATTGCGGGACAGCGCGAGCTTCTGCTGGTTGGTGAGCCGGTCCGAGGCGAACTTCGCCGGGTTCACCGGGATGTTGAGCAGGATCAGCCGGCGCGTGCCCGCCCACATCGCCTGCCGCTGCTCCGCCTCCGTGTCGAAGAGCCGTACGGCCACCGTCGCGCCCTGGTCGACCAGCGCCGGGTACGCCTTGACGGGCTGGCCGGCCCGACGGGTCTCGAAGATCCGGGTGAGCGTGCCGATCGTCCAGTCCGTCAGTCCCGTACGTTCGATCGCCTCCCCGCCCGAGCGCACCGCGGTGGCCGCGGCGGCCTGGGAGAGGGCCTGGCGGGCCTTGGGCCGCAGCCGGAGCCGCAGCGCCTCCAGATCCTTGTCCTCGGCGATCTTGCGGCGCCGCTCGTCGACGATCCGGAAGGTGATCTTCAGATGGTCGGGCACCCGCGACAGATCGAAGTCGTCGCCGGAGACCGGCACCCCCACCATCCGCTGGAGTTCCCGGGCGAGCGTCACCGGAAGCGGCTCCTGGAGCGGTACGGCGCGCTCCAGGAACGCCTTCGCGTAGTTCGGCGCGGGCACGTAGTGGCGGCGGACCGGCTTGGGCAGGGAGCGGATCAGCTCCATGACCACCTCCTCGCGCAGGCCCGGGATCTGCCAGTCGAAGCCCTCCGAGGTGACCTGGTTGAGCACCTGGAGCGGTACGTGGACGGTCACCCCGTCCGCGTCGGCACCCGGCTCGAACTGGTACGTCACCCGGAATGTGAGCGGACCCTGCCGCCAGGTGTCCGGATAGTCGTCCTTGGTGACCGAGCCCGCCTTCTCGTTGATCAGCATCGATCGTTCGAAGTCGAGCAGCTCGGGCTCGTCGCGGCGCTTCTTCTTCCACCAGGAGTCGAAGTGCGCGCCGGAGACCACGTCCTCGGGCACCCGCCGGTCGTAGAAGTCGTAGAGCGTCTCGTCGTCCACGAGGATGTCGCGGCGGCGCGCGCGGTGCTCCAGCTCCTCGACCTCGCCGAGAAGTTTGCGATTGTCATGGAAGAACTGGTGATGGGTGCGCCAGTCGCCCTCGACCAGGGCATGGCGGATGAACAGCTCCCGCGAGGCCTCCGCGTCGATTCGGCCGAAATTCACCTTGCGCTGGGCCACGATCGGTACGCCGTACAGCGTCACCTTCTCGTACGCCATCACCGCCGCCGCGTCCTTCTCCCAGTGCGGCTCGCTGTATGTGCGCTTGAGCAAATGGCCGGCGAGGGGTTCGATCCACTCCGGCTCGATCTTCGCGTTGACGCGCGCCCAGAGCCGGGAGGTCTCCACCAGTTCGGCGGACATGATGAAGCGCGGCGGCTTCTTGAAGAGCGAGGAGCCGGGGAAGACCGCGAACTTGGCGCTGCGGGCGCCGAGATACTCGTTCTTCGCTGTGTTTCTCCCGCCCTCCCCCCAGCGTCTTTCACGTCCTTCATCCCGATGTGGGACAGCAGCCCCGCCAGCAGCGAGACATGGACGGCCTGGTCGGCGGCGTCCTCCTCATTGAGATGGATGCCCATCTGCCGGGCGACCGTACGGAGCTGGGAGTAGATGTCCTGCCACTCCCGGATCCGCAGGAAGTTCAGATACTCCGACTTGCACATCCGGCGGAAGGCGGACGAGGAGAGCGTCTTCTGCTGCTCCCTGATGTACCGCCAGAGATTGAGGTACGCCAGGAAGTCCGACGTCTCGTCCTTGAAGCGGGCGTGCTGCTGGTCGGCCTGCGTCTGCTTCTCGGCGGGGCGCTCGCGCGGGTCCTGGATGGAGAGCGCGGCCGCGATGACCATGACTTCCCGTACACAGCCGTTGCGGTCGGCCTCGATGACCATCCGGGCGAGACGCGGGTCGACGGGGAGCTGGGAGAGCTTGCGGCCGAGCGGGGTGAGCCTCTTCTTCGGGTCCTTCTGCGCGCTCTGAGCGGCGTCGAACGCACCCAGTTCCTGGAGAAGCTGCACGCCGTCGCGGATGTTGCGGTGGTCCGGCGGATCGATGAACGGGAACTTCTCGATGTCGCCGAGGCCGGCCGCGGTCATCTGGAGGATGACGGAGGCCAGATTCGTACGGAGGATCTCGGCGTCGGTGAACTCCGGGCGGGACTCGAAGTCGTCCTCGGAGTAGAGCCGTACGCAGATGCCGTCGGACGTACGGCCGCAGCGGCCCTTCCGCTGGTTGGCGCTGGCCTGCGAGACCCGCTCGATCGGCAGGCGCTGGACCTTGGTGCGGTGGCTGTAGCGGGAGATACGGGCGGTGCCCGGGTCGATCACGTACTTGATGCCGGGCACGGTCAGCGAGGTCTCGGCCACGTTCGTCGCCAGCACGATCCGGTGGGTCACCCCGGCGGAGGGGCGCTGGAAGACCCGGTGCTGCTCGGCGTGGGAGAGCCGCGCGTACAGGGGGAGGACCTCCGTACCGCGCAGCTTGCGTTTCTCCAGGGCGTCGGCCGTGTCGCGGATCTCGCGCTCGCCGGAGAGGAAGACCAGGATGTCGCCGGGGCCCGCCGACCGGAGTTCGTCGACGGCCTCGGAGATCGCGGTGATCTGGTCGCGGTCGCCCTCCTCGCCGTCCTCCTCCAGCAGCGGGCGGTAGCGGACCTCGACCGGGTACGTACGGCCGGAGACCTCCACGATCGGCGCGTCGCCGAAGTGGCGGGAGAAGCGCTCGGGGTCGATGGTCGCCGAGGTGATGACGACCTTGAGGTCGGGGCGTCTGGGCAGGAGCTGCGCGAGATAGCCCAGCAGGAAGTCGATGTTGAGGCTGCGCTCATGGGCCTCGTCGATGATGATCGTGTCGTACGCGCGCAGCTCGCGGTCCGTCTGGATCTCGGCGAGCAGGATGCCGTCGGTCATCAGCTTGACGAAGGTGGCGTCCTGGTCGACCTGGTCCGTGAACCGGACCTTCCAGCCGACCGCCTCGCCCAGCGGAGTGCGCAGCTCCTCGGCGACCCGCTCGGCGACCGTGCGGGCGGCGATCCTGCGCGGCTGGGTGTGTCCGATCATGCCCCGGACGCCCCGGCCCAGCTCCAGACAGATCTTGGGGATCTGGGTCGTCTTGCCCGACCCGGTCTCGCCCGCGACGATCACGACCTGGTGGTCGCGTATCGCTTCCAGGATCGTGTCCTTCTTCTGGCTGACGGGGAGCTGCTCGGGGTACGCGACCGCGGGCACGCGCGCCGCGCGCAGCCGCATCCGCTCGGCGGCCTTCCCGGCCTCGCCGGCGATTTCGTCCAGCACGGCCTGCCGTGCCTCGGGCTTACGGATGCGCCGGGTGCCTTCGAGACGGCGGCCGAGCCGCTGCGCGTCGCGCAGCGAGACGTCGGCCAGCAGGGTCTGGAGGTCGGCGAAGGAAGTAGACATACCTGGCCAAGGATCTCACCCGCGGCTCGGGAGTGGCGAACCCATTTCGCCGGGGATGCGGGGCGGGAGCGGGCGGGGGTGCGGGTTCGCGGTGGGCGGGGGTGCGCGGTGCTGCGTCGGGGGTACGGGGGCGGCGGGTCGGGCGGTCATATCGCCGGATTTGCTGCGGTCTGCATCTACGGTACGAAGGACATACCGCCATACCGCACCGGTCGAGCTTTCCGTACCGCGGGTATAGGGATGGACTCAGTGCCGGTCCGTACCTTTCATCCCTTCTGCCCCCTGTGTTACGGAGAGTCGCCCGCTCATGTCTGACACCCCGTCCCCCGCGCCGAAGCCTTCGCCCTCCGCGTCTCCGTCGCCTTCCTCGCCGCATGCGCCGTCGCCTTCCCCCGCCCCGTCGCCTGAGCCGGAGTCCTCCGGGGCGGAGTCCTCCGAGCCCGGGTCCTCCGGACCGTCCAAGCCGTCGACTTCGCCCGAGCCCGGGCCGCCGCTGGCTTCGGCTTCGGCCAAGCCTGCCGTGTCTGCCGGGCCCAAGCCTTACCCGTCGTCTACGGCGAAGCCGCCCTCGCCCGCGCCTGCGCCGAAGCCGTCCGCGCCGAAGCCGTCCGCGTCGGCGTCGCCGGCCTCGCCGAAGGCCTCCCCGGCTGCTTCGCCGAAGCCGCCGCCTGCGCCCGCGTCCGCGCCCCCGTCCGCGCCCGCGCCGAAGCCCGGGCCGTCGCTTACGAAGTCCCCGCCGTCGCTCATCAAACCGGGGCCGGGGCCGTCGCTCATCAAGTCGGGGCCGTCCCTCTCGAAGTCTCCGTCGCCCGCCCCTCCGGCCCCCGCGGCCCTCCCCCTCCGGCTCCCGCCGTTCCCGCTCCGGCCCCACCAGCCCCTCCTGCCCCTCCAGCCCCTCCCGCCCCCGTCCCCGCCTCTCCGCCCGCGCCCTCCGGGTGGCCGCGGCCCTCCCGGCAGGCCGTCGCCGTCGGCGGGGGAGTGGTGGCCGCCGCCTTGCTGCTCGGGGTCGTCTCGTACACCGCCACCAAGCCCGAATCCCCCTCCCACACCTCGTCCGAGCCCAGAACGGTCGCCGAGGTCTCCTCCGATCCGCGCCCCGGCGTCTATCCCGAACTGGTGAAACTCGCCCGCCGCGACGCCGCGGACCGGCTCGCCGTGGGCCGCCCGGACGCGCCCGTCGTCATGGTCGAGTACGCCGACTTCAAGTGCGGCTATTGCGGGAAGTTCGCCCGCGACAGCGAACCCGCGCTCGTCAAGAAGTACGTCGGCGACGGCACCCTCCGTATCGAATGGCGCAACTTCCCCATCTTCGGCAACGAGTCCGAGGCCGCCGCCCGCGCCTCCTGGGCCGCCGGACGGCAGGGCCGCTTCTGGCAGTTCCACGCCGCCGCGTACGCACAGGGGTCGAAGGAGAAGGGTTTCAGCGCCGACCGGCTCGACGATCTCGCCCGTACGGCAGGGGTGAAGGACCTCAACCGGTTCCGGGACGACCGCGAGAGCGACGCCGCCGAGGCCGCCGTACGGAAGGACCAGGCGGAGGCGTACGGTCTCGGCGCCACCTCCACCCCGTCGTTCCTCGTCAACGGCCGCCCCATCGCGGGCGCGCAGCCGACGGAGACCTTCACCCGCGTGATCGAGGCGGCGAAGAAGGACGCGGAGAAGAACGGCCCGGTGCGGCCCGTGACGAGCGACCCCGCCAAGTCCGGGCCGCCGGAGACCGGGGCCGCCACCGCCGGGCCCACGACCTCCGCGTCCGCGAATACGTCCGCGAATACGTCCTCGAACGAGTCCACGGGCGCCGAGCCATCCGGGAGCGCCACCGAGAAGAAGGACAGTGAGGGCAGCGAAGACGGCAAGGGCGACAACAGCAACAACAGCAACAACAGCAACAGCGGCGACAACGGCGCCGAGGGCGACCGGTGACAACGGGCATCGGCTATCCGGTCGCGCTGCTCGGCGGCCTGCTCGCCCTGCTCAGCCCGTGCAGCGCCCTGCTCCTGCCCGCCTTCTTCGCGTACTCCATCGACTCCGCGGGCCGCCTGCTCGCCCGTACCGGCATCTTCTACGCGGGGCTCGCCACCACCCTCGTCCCGCTGGGCGCCGCGGGCTCCTTCGCCGGGCGGCTCTTCTACGGCCACCGTGATCTGCTGGTCGCCCTCGGCGGCTGGCTGATCATCGCGCTCGGACTGGCCCAGATCCTCGGCCACGGCTTCGTCTGGCGCCGTATCACCGAGCTGTCGGGCCGGATCCGGCCCACGACCGTGCTGTCCGTGTACGCGCTGGGCCTGGTCTACGGGCTCGCGGGCTTCTGCGCGGGCCCGATCCTCGGCAGTGTGCTGACGGTGGCGGCGCTGGGCGGCAGTCCGCTGTACGGGGGGCTGCTGCTGGCGGTGTACGCGCTGGGCATGGCCGTACCGCTGTTCGTGCTCGCGCTGCTCTGGGAACGGTTCGGCCTCGGCGGGCGCTCCTGGCTGCGCGGCCGTGCCTTCCGCGCCGGCCGCTTCGAACTGCACACGACTACGCTGCTCTCGGGGCTCTTCTTCATCACCCTCGGCACGGTCTTCCTGGTCTTCGACGGGACGACCGCGCTGCCCGGGCTGCTCTCGGTCGACCAGTCCTTCGAGGCCGAGCGCTGGGCACGCGGGGTCGGCGCGGCCGTACCGGACTGGGCGCTGCTGGCCGCGGTGGTACTGGTGGCGGCGGCGGTCCCGCTGGTACGCCGTGTCCGCGCCCGGGGCGAGAGCGAGCCGGCCGGTACCCGTATCCGTGGCGGTACACGTACTCGTACCCGTAGTGCGCGTGCTCGTACGGAAGAGCCCGAGGCGGGCGTACCGGCCGGGCAGGCCGCGTCGGCCGGCACAGGCACCGCCGAAACGGGCACATGAGAAAGCCCCCTGCCGAGAACCTCGGGAGGGGGCTTTCTGCCCTTACGGGCCTGGTGGCTGGGGCCGGGATCGAACCGGCGACCTATCGCTTTTCAGGCGATCGCTCGTACCAACTGAGCTACCCAGCCACGCAACCTGACGGCTGCAAGCGGTCCTGACGGGATTTGAACCCGCGGCCTCCACCTTGACAGGGTGGCGAGCACTCCAAACTGCTCCACAGGACCAAGCTCTGTCGCGTGCACAAGTCTCGCACACGGAATCGCATGCCCCCAACGGGATTCCGGCACACTCTCCGTGACATCCGATCCGCGGTGAGCCCTGTCGGCCTGGTGATTCCCAGTGACCGTCCGGACACATTCCGCTCGGCTGATGTCGCTGAATCAGCGTAGCAGACCCCACGTCATACCCCGCACGCGTGACCTGCAACCTCGCCTCCGGGTGCCCTTCTTCACGGTTGTGCGGCGCCGGGGGGGCCTTTTCGTCCAGCGCGTCGCCCGCCCCGAAGGAAAGTGTATACAGTTGGATAAGGGGTAAAACCGGCAAATGACCTTTCCGTACAAGCCGACGGATCACCCTCTCGCACGGCTGCGCCTACCCGGCCGCGGGCTGCTGGCGATTCCGCTCGCGCTGATCGTCGTGATCACCGCCGCGTGTCTCTACACGCCCGCGCACACTCATCTCGTACCGCTGCTGATTGTCGCGCCCGCCCTCGCCGCCTCCTTCGCCCGGCCGCGGGTGACCGCCCTGGTCGGGGCGCTGGCGGTGGCGGCCATGGGGCTGGTCATCGCGGTCCATGGCTGGCAGGCCACGAACAACCCCATGATCCAGTTCCTCTCGGTGAGCATCCTCTCGGCGCTGGTGGTCCTGTACTGCCACGTATGGCGGCGGCGCGACCGGGAGCTGAACCGGGTGCGGTCGGTGGCCGAGGTGGCGCAGCGGGTTCTGCTCCGGCCGCCGCCCCGCCGGATCGGACCACTGCGTATCGCCTGGATGTACATGACGGCCGAGGACGAGACCCAGATCGGGGGTGATCTGTTCGCGGTCGCCCGCGGTGCCCATGCGGGCAGCCGGGTGATCATCGGCGATGTACGGGGCAAGGGGCTGGCCTCCATCGGTGAGGCGTCGGTGGTGCTGGGCGCGTTCCGCGAGGGCGCTCACCGGTGCGCGACCCTGCCCGAGCTGGTGGCGGCTCTCGAAGAGAGCGTCAGCCGGAACATGGAGCAGGTCGCGGACACCGTGCACGACGCCGGCGAGCACTTCACCACCGCGCTCGTGCTCGACATACCGGACCGCGGCCCGGATGCCGAGATGATCAACTGCGGCCATCCGCCACCCCTGTTGGTGCACGGCCACGAGGTCACGGTCCTGCACGCCGACAGCCCGGCGCCGCCGCTGGGGGTGAGCGAACCGTCCGCTCTGAGCCATCGCACCGACCCGTTCAGCTTTGAGACCGGCGACGCGCTGCTGCTCTACACGGACGGTGTCATCGAGGCGCGCTCGCCGGGCGGGGCCTTCTACCCGCTCGCCGAACGGCTCGCCTCCTTCACCGACTCCGGCCCGGAGGCCCTGCTGCGCCATATCCAGCGCGATCTGCTGGCGCATACGGGCAGGCCGCCCGCGGACGACACGGCGCTGCTGATCATCGAACGCGCACCGGCCCCGCGCTATCTGCACGCGCCCCGGATCACGGCGTGTCCGCGCAAGAACCACCGGCGGCTGAACGCGGGGGGTCCGACGACGTCGGCGGCGGCGCCTGCCGGGAGTCCGACGACGCCGACTGGGCCGCCGACGGCTTCGGGCGCTGAGGCGAGGCCGCGCCGCTGAGGGCTTCGAGCCGAGGGCTTCGTGGCTTCGTGGCGACGGCTTCGTGGTGACGGCTTCGTGTTGAGGCTTCGCGCTGAGGTGAGGCTCGCGCACCGGCCTCGTACTTCCGGCCGGCTCTGTAACGTCCCCTCGGGAATTCCGCGGAATTCGCTCGGGAGTCCGGTGACAGCGCCAGGAACATTGTCACGGTGGCGTCTCGGAACAGTACGGGTCGAACAGGGCCCGGACCAGGTCCGTAGCTCCTGATGAGAACGCTCCGGAGTCGCCGGAGCGGCAGCACCATCACCTTCGGGGGTTACTCCATGTTCCGTACACGGTTCCGTACACGCGCCACCGCGGTCGCCTCGCTCGCGGTCGCGGGAGTCCTGCTGCTCTCCGCCTGCAACGGGGATGACACCGCGGCCGGTTCGGCTGCGCCCGCCGGCGGATCCGCGGCGCCCGCCGACGCGAACGGCCCGGCCTTCAAGTCCGGTACCGCGCAGCAGAACAACGCGGACCTGAACGCGGGCGACCTGGCCGCCGACGCCGCGCCCGCGAAGGCGGCCGCCGAGAGGAAGCCGGTGGTCCGCAAGTGGGTGCAGTTGTCCGCGGGCAAGGCCGGGGAACTGGACCCCGTGGTGATCAACGGTGCGGGCTTCACCCTCTACCGGTTCGACAAGGACACCGCGGACCCCTCGGTGTCCAACTGCTCCGGTGAGTGCGCCACGACCTGGCCGCCGTACCTCGTCGCCCCGGGCGGCCGGGTCTTCATCGACGGGGTGGACAAGTCGGCGATCGGCTTCATCAAGCGCGACGGCGCGTTCCAGGTGACGATCGGCGGCTGGCCGGTCTACCTCTTCAGCAAGGACACCAATCCCGGGGACACCAACGGCCAGGGCGTGGGCGGCACGTGGTTCGGCGTCACACCGGACGGCCAGAAGGCGGGCCGGAACGGTGGCGGTACGGACGGGAGCGAATCGGGTACGTACAGCGGCGCGGGCGTGTACGGCGGTACGAGCAGCCGGGACGCGAGCCCTGTTGTCTTCTTCGGGCGTCCGGCCACCGGCGGGCCCGCTGACGGCGAGGAGGACCGGGCCACCGGAATGGCCGAATCTCCGGATTTCTCCGGATGACCGGCTCCGCCGGGATCTGGGACGGCCCGGGCCGCACCGGCAAGTCGATGACGGTTGAGGGCGGCTTCCCCGACCTGGCAGCCATCGGCTTCCCCGCGGTGAAGTCCATCCGCTGCTCCAACTGACCCGGATCCCGGGGCGGACGGCCTTTTCGAGGGCCGCCCGCCCCGGGCGGGGCTGTGCCTGCCAGGCCCTGTCCGCCGGACAAGGTCACCGCGGAGGCCCGTGTCGGCGACCGGCGCCCGGCCCACCGACCCGCCGCCTACCGACTCGAGGCCTACTGACCGGCGCCCACTGAAACGCCTCCGGCCCCCGCTGATCTCAGCAGGGGCCGGAAAAGTATGCGTACCCATAACGTGCGGTGTTCGTACGTGCCCCCAACGGGATTCGAACCCGTGCTACCGCCTTGAAAGGGCGGCGTCCTGGGCCACTAGACGATGAGGGCTAAGGGCTCGCCTGGCGCTTTCCAGCGCGTCGGGGACGCGTCAGCAGCATATGGGATGGCGGAGCGATCGCCAAAACGGGTTTACCTGGCCGGTACGGGGAGGCTCCTCGGGGTCGGGGAGGGGACGGGCGAGACGGCGGCGGGCGAGGCGCCGGGCCCCGGTCGCGCGGCGAATCCCGGGCCGCCCGGGGAACCCGTACTGGTGCCCGTACCTCTGCTCGTACTCGTACCCATGCCCGTACTCGTACCCGTACCCGTACCCGTACCGTCGGGCCGGCTTCCGGACGTACCCGTACCGCCGCCCATGTGGCTCTCCGACGGGCGCGGGCCATGCGACGAGCCCGAAGGACCCGACAAGCCCGAGTCGTCCGAGGAGTCCGGCGCGCCCGCGACCTCGCCCGGTGTCAGCGACGGGTTCGGTGACGGGCTCGCCCCCGGGGTGCCCGCCTCCTGCGGCAGATGGCGGCTGACCTCGGCCGTCGTCAGCCCCAGACCGCCCAGCGTGATCTCGTCCCACGCCTGGAGCCGCTTGGTCGTCCGGTCCAGATAGAGGACGGACGCGCGTACCTTCTCGGGCTCCTCGTTCTGTACGGCCCGCAGCCCGCCGCCGCCCGTCGAGCCCTCGACCTTCAGCCGCGTACCGTGCGCCATCACCTCGGTTTCGCGGTGGTGGACATGACCGGACAGGGCGAGCGGCACCAGGCCGTCGGTCTCCCGGGCCGCCACCGGATTGTGCGCGACCGCGATATGTACGGGGGTGCCGGCCGCCTGCTGGTCGCGCAGGGCCGAGGCGAACTGGATGCCCGCCATCCGCTCCGCCGGATCACCGCCCGCCTCCGTCGAACGGTCGGGCGTGAACTGGGGATCGCCCATCCCCGCCACCCGCAGCCCGGCGACGGTCACGGCCCGCCCCTTGTCCAGGACCCGTACGTTCTTCATGCGCCGGAGGTAATCCTGAGTGACGTCCGAATCGTGATTGCCGCGCACCCAGACATAGGGGGCGCCGAGGTCGCTGATCGGGTCGAGGAAGGTGTTCTCGGCGGAGGCGCCGTGATCCATGGTGTCGCCCGAGTCGATGATCACGTCGATTCCGTACTGCTCCACGAGCGAGCCGATGATGTGCCAGGACGCCGGGTTCAGATGGATGTCGGAGACATGCAGGACGCGCAGGGTCGCCGGGTCGGGCTGGTACGTGGGCAGGGTCGAGGTCGCGTCGTACAGCTTGGTCACATTGGTGACCAGCCGCGCCAGCTCCTTCTGGTACACGTCGAAATCGGTCACGATCGAGCGGGCGTTGCCGACGACCTGGGGCGCGGAGGAGAGCAGTCCGGAGAATTTGGGCTCCAGCACCGACTTGGGGTTCCAGGTGGCGTACGCGCCGACGCCCGAGGCGGCCAGCAGCGCGAGCGCGAGCCCGCCGGCGGCGAGGGCGCGGCGGGGGCGGCGGTAGACGGCGAGGCCGAGGGCGGTCGCGCCGGAGACGACGGCGACACAGGACCGTACGGCCAGTTCGGAGGTGCCGTCGGCGACATCGTGGGTGACCTCGGCCTGGAGCCCCGAGAGGCGTTCCGGGTGCTCGACGAGGGCGGTGGAGCGTACGGGGTCGAGCTGGTCAACGTCCACATCGAGACGGATGGGCGCGGTGTGTGTCTTCAGCTCCAGCGCGCCCAGCGGCGAGACGTTGATCTTGGTCCCGCCGGTCAGGGACGGCCGGAGGGTCATCCGGGTGTCCATGGGGCCGACGGGCGTCCGTACGCTCCCGACGACCAGCAGACCGAGCCAGGCGCCGAGCATGACGACGGCGATCAGGCCGAGGGCCCGGGAGTACGGGTGCGGGGAGTGGACCAGCGCGCTGGTCGGGCCCTCTCGGCGGGAATGGAGATGGCCCAGAATACGGGTGCGTGTGGCACGGAACGGGATACGCGGTACATCACGGGCCATTGGGTCCGTATGCCCGGAGGGGCGGGCGGCCATGCCTTGGCTACGCCATCACGCGTAGTGGCGTGGCCCTCCGGGGGACTGTTTCGCGGGTGAGGTGTGGGGCGTGAGGTGCGGGGTGTGAGGTGCGGGGTTGAGTTGCGGGGTTGAGGTGCGGGGTGCGGGGTCAGCCCCAGCCCAGTTCGTGCAGGCGCTCGTCGCCGATGCCGAAGTGATGGGCGATCTCATGGACGACGGTCACGGAGACTTCGTGGACCACGTCCTCCGGGCTCTCGCAGTAGCGCAGGGTCGGGCCCATGTAGATCGAGATGCGGTCGGGCAGGACTCCCGCGTACCACTCGCCCCGGTCGGTGAGCGGCGTTCCCTCGTACAGGCCCAGGAGTTCGGGGTCGGACGGGTCGGGCTCGTCCTCGACGAAGACGGCCACGTTGTCCATGACCCGGGTCAGCTCCGGGGGGATCTGGTCGAGGGCCTGGCCGACCAGTTCTTCGAACATCTCGCGTGTCATCTCCAGCACATGGCCATTCTCCGTGATGACGCCCGTTCCGGTGAGGTCGCTCACAAGGACCGCACAGACGGGACGGGCGGCGGGGGTGTCCGGGGGGTGCCGAGGTGGGCCGGGGGGCTCCGGGGACTGAGCGCTTCTTTCCCCTTTCGGGTGATACGGCGGATACGGCGCCTATGGCCGGGGCGGGTTGGGCAGCGTGCGGGAGGGCGAAACGCCCGTAGGGCCGTACGTCAGAACAATCCGTGCGCCGGACCGATCCATACGTCGTACCGATCCGTGCATCTGAACGATCCGTGCGTCAGAACAAAGAGGGGTTCCATTCCATGCGTCTTCGTCACACCCTGGCCGCCGCCGCGGGCGCTCTCGCGCTGCTCGTCTCCGTGCCCGGTTCCGCATCGGCCGCCGAGGGCGAGTTCGGCTATCTCTTCACGGGGATGGACGGGCGGCCCACGAAGGGGATGCTGGTGGACCCGCCGAGCGGGCAGTGCGTCACGCTGCCGGAGGCGGCCGGGGAGTACGTACCGCCGGCGCACTCGCCCCGTAACGGCACGTCGTCCTGGGCCACGGTCTTCAAGGACGCCGACTGCGAGGGGGATTACTACACGCTGCGGCCGGGCGGGTCGGCGAGCAGCCGCCTCAAGCTGCGGTCGGTGGTGTTCTCCTGAGCGTGCGCCCGGTTCTGCGGGCGCCCCGGTTCAGCGGGCTCCGGGGCTGTGGGGCGGATACGGCATGAATGGGCCACTGGCCGGGCGTGAATGTGCCGCTGGCGTGTCCCCGGCGGGGCAAAGGGAGTTGGGCAGTGAAACCCTCCTCGCCCTCGGTGGGGAGCCCGCTCCCCTGCCCCGGAGGTGCCGCCCGTGCGCCAGTTGTCCGCCTTGTCCGCCCCAGGCCGTTTCGCCGTCTGGATCGTCACCTCACTGGCGGTCGCGGCGTCCGCGGGCTGCATGAGCGTGGGTGACGACGAGGGAAAGCCGGCGCCGTCGCGCTCCGCGGACCGCCGGGGTTCCGCCGCCGAGCCCGACGGGGGTACGGGCGCGGGCCCCGGCGCGCCCCGCGCCTGGCAGGGGCGTACGAGCGAGGGCGGCGCGGGGGGCGCCGCCGGGGGCGAGAAGGGTACGGGTCCGGGCGCGTCGCCGAGCGCCAGTTCCGCGACGAAGCCCTCGCCCGAGCCGTCGAAGGGGGCGCGGCCCCGGCCCGGGGAGCCGACCCCGCCGCCCGGGCACGAGCCCGTACCGTCCAAGGAACCCACCCGCCCGGTGCCGTCCCCCACGCCGCCGGTGCCCCAGAGCCCGGACCCGGTCCCGGAGCCCGAACCGGAGCCGTCGAAGCCGCCGGAGTCGCCGACCGGATCGCCGGTGGGGGACATGCGTACGAGCCTGATGTCCGCGCGGGAGATGGCGGGGGAGGGAGAGGGGCCCGGGCCGGGCTCCGGATCCGGACCCGGGGACGGGAACGGTATGCGGAAGGAGTCGGCGGCATCACCGCAGATGGGGCCGGTGTGACCGGACCCGCGGTGGAAGCGGTTTGCCTTGGAGGGGGAGGGTGCGTATGGTAGTAGATCGTTTGATCATTGCCTGGCGCCGACACAGAAGAGCGCCATGTGGCGCGTACTCTCCCTTGCCGTGGCTGACCGCATCGAGGCGGTCGATTTGCGAATCACGGGGTTTGGGCGCGTGCCGAGACTCCGGAAGGTTTCGCATTTCGCATGTCCATTTCCAGTACTGACCACGCCGTCATGCCCGAGAACGAGTCCACCGATTCCACCGGGCCGGTGGAGACCGTCGAGGGCCTGGAGGCCGCTGCGGCCGCTGAGGCTGTGGCCGCTGAGACGGCGCCGTCCATGCCGGCCGGGGCCGATGAGGCTGCCGGGGCTGACGACGTATCAGAAGCTCCTGAGGCTCCTGTGACCCCCGTTGCGCCCGCGGCTTCCGTGGCGCCTGCGGCTGCTGCGGCTCCTGCGGCTCCTGTGAACGAGGACACACCTGGGGCCTCCGACGACTCCGAGACCTCCGTCACACCGGGGCTGACCTTCGGCGACCTGGGCCTGCCCGAGGGCATCGTCCGCAAGCTCACGCAGAACGGTGTCACAGCACCCTTCCCGATCCAGGCCGCGACCATCCCGGACGCGCTGGCCGGCAAGGACATCCTGGGCCGTGGCCGTACCGGTTCCGGCAAGACCCTCTCCTTCGGGCTGCCGCTGCTCGCCACGCTGGCCGGCGGCCACACCGAGAAGAAGAAGCCGCGCGGCATCATCCTCACCCCGACCCGTGAGCTGGCCATGCAGGTCGCGGACGCGCTCCAGCCGTACGGCGATGTGCTCGGCCTGAAGATGAAGGTCGTCTGCGGCGGTACGTCGATGGGCAACCAGATCTACGCCCTGGAGCGCGGCGTCGACATCCTCGTCGCCACCCCCGGGCGGCTGCGCGACATCATCAACCGCGGCGCCTGCTCCCTGGACAAGGTGCAGATCGCGATCCTCGACGAGGCCGACCAGATGTCCGACCTGGGCTTCCTGCCCGAGGTCACGGAACTGCTCGACCTGGTGCCCGTGGGCGGTCAGCGGATGCTCTTCTCCGCCACCATGGAGAACGAGATCAGCACGCTGGTCAAGCGCTATCTGACCAACCCGGTCAGCCATGAGGTCGACAGCGCCCAGGGCAATGTCACGACCATGACGCACCACGTCCTCGTGGTGAAGCCGAAGGACAAGGCCCCGGTGACGGCGGCGATCGCGGCGCGCAAGGGCCGCACGATCATCTTCGTACGGACACAGCTCGGCGCGGACCGGATCGCGGAGCAGTTGCGGGAGTCGGGCGTGAAGGCCGACGCGCTGCACGGCGGTATGACGCAGGGCGCGCGGACCCGGACGCTGGCGGACTTCAAGGACGGCTACGTCAACGCGCTGGTCGCCACCGATGTCGCCGCCCGCGGTATCCATGTGGACGGCATCGATCTCGTACTGAACGTGGACCCGGCCGGCGACCACAAGGACTATCTGCACCGCTCGGGGCGTACGGCGCGGGCCGGCAAGTCCGGAGTCGTCGTCTCGCTGGCGCTGCCGCACCAGCGGCGGCAGATCTTCCGGCTGATGGAGGACGCGGGCGTGGACGCGTCGCGCCACATGGTCGGGGGAGCGGGCGCGTTCGACCCGGAGGTCGCCGAGATCACCGGGGCGCGGTCGCTCACGGAGGTCCAGGCCGACTCCGCGAACAACGCGGCGAAGCAGGCCGAGCGCGAGGTCTCCGAACTGACCAAGCAGCTTGAGCGCGTACAGCGCCGGGCCGTCGAACTCCGCGAGGAGGCCGACCGGCTGGTCGCCCGTGCGGCGCGTGAGCGGGGCGAGGACCCGGAGGCGGCGGTGGCCGAGGTGGCCGCCGAGGCCGAACGCGCGCTGGAGGAAGCGGCGGCTGCCGCGGCTGCCGCCGCCGTACCGGCACAGCGCGAGGAGCGCAGGGACGGCCGGGACGAGCGCGGCAACTTCGGCCGCCGCGACGACCGGGGCGAGCGCAGCGGCCGGGGCGGGGCGCGGGGGTACACGCCGCGTGACGGCGGGAGCGGCGAGCGGGGCGGCTTCCAGCGCAGGGACGACCGCGGTGGTGACCGGGGCGGCGACCGCGGTGGCTTCCAGCGGCGTGAGGAGCGCGGTGGTGACCGTGGTGGTTTCCAGCGCCGTGACGACCGCCGGGACGACCGGGGCGACCGTGGCGACCGGGGCGGGTTCCAGCGCAGGGACGACCGCGGTTCCGACCGCGGTGGCTTCCAGCGCCGGGACGACCGGGGCGCCGAGCGGGGCGGCTTCAGCCGCGACCGTAACGACCGCCGTGACGACCGTGGCGGCGAGCGCCGTGACGACCGGGGCGGGCGTTCCTTCGAGCGCGACGACCGTGGTGGCCGTCCGATCGAGCGCCGCGACCACCGGGCGCCCAGCGACCGCCCGTTCAACCGTGACCGCCGCGACGACCGCCCGGCCGGCGGTGGCTTCCGCTCCAGCGGCCCCAGCGCCCACGACCGCCCGTCCACCCGCCGCGACGACCACCGTGGCGGCTCCACCGGCACCGGCACCGGCTCCTTCGGCCGCCGCGACGACAAGCCGCGCTGGAAGCGCAACGGCTGACCGTCGGCGTCACCGCGCTGGAAGCGCATCGGCTGGCCGACGGCGTCACCCGATCTGATGCCCCACCAGGGCCCGTGGCCCACCCCCAAGGTGAACCACGGGCCCTCCGGCATCCCCCACTCCCCGTCCCCTTCCCCACCCCCCGACACCCCCCACCCCGATACCCGATCGGCGCACGCCCCCCGGCGGGCTATGCTCGTGGGTGTCGCACCGAGGGCCGTTAGCTCAATTGGCAGAGCAGCGGACTTTTAATCCGTTGGTTGTGGGTTCGAGTCCCACACGGCCTACCCCGCAGCCCCAGGTCAGAGGCGTTCCTCGATCTGGGGCCGACTCTTGTTCGAGTTCATTTCGGGTGTCTGCCCCATCGATGCTCATACGCACTTCCTCGTCGTCGGGTGCCAGGAAGGGCCGACGCTTCGCCAGGTGTGCGCGCGAACTTGCGGGTTCAGGACGTACGGAGGCGCCCCGCCTCCCGGAGAGAGCGGGCGCCTGTACGTACAGGTCAGCGGGGGAGGGCGAGTGCGCCGTCGCCGCGCTGGCCGCGCCGGTGAGGATGCCGACGGTGTGCCATGGCCACCGATTGCGTTCGGGGCTGCGGAGCCTGGTCTCGATGCGGTCGACCCCCGACGCTGTCGATGACGCGCGCGGGTCGTCTGCGGCGGTTCTGGGTATGGCTGCCGCGGGGGGTGGGGGAGATGGCGGCGTTCCGGCCGGATTGGAAGCGACACGCTTTCTGGGCCGTGGGATACGGCCTGGTGGGGTACCTCTGGAGCTGGCTGTTCTACTTGCTCAGCTTTTCTGGGGACAGGAGCACCTGGCCTTTTTCGGTCCTGGAATGTGTTGTGGCGATGGTATTGATCTTCGTGGGCTACCTGTGCCGTGACGCGTGGGCATGGGTGAGGGAGCGTCGTCGGTCCGAGCCCGAGTAGGTGGCTGGCTGTACGGCGAAGGCCCGGCGCGGTGGAGCATTTCCGTACCACGGATTTGGGGCAGTGGACCCGCTTTCAGGCAGTGGACTCTCCCCCTGCACCGGGCGGACTGAGGGTCGATCACGGGCCGGGGGCTGTCCTCTCGTACCTCCGCCTGCTGCTCGATCGAGGTAATAATCGTACTAATTGGGGTGATTGATGGGGGAAGGTGGCATGCCTTTCGTGGTCGCGGTATCTCCGTGACACGTCGAGCAAGGAGCCTCCTTATGCGTCGTACTCTCGCGTCCCTGGCCGCGGTCGGGCTGGGGCTGTTCATACAGGTCGGGGTTGCCGGGAATGCCTCGGCCGCCCCAGCCCCCGCTCCTGCGGGGCCCGGGGACTTCGTGCTGGCTTTCCAGTGCACCGGTGGCGGAGGGACGGTGGTGTATCCCATCGGGTCCGTCAGGTGTGAGGGCGGAAGGTTCGCCGGGTCCTACGTGCTTCAGTAGCAGCCGTCTTCAGTAGTGCCGTCTTCAGTAGCAGCCGTGCCTCTGTGCGGCGGCAGCCGTCCCTCCGTCCGGCCCGCGCGCGGCCGGGCGGAGGGACGCGTCACTGGTCAGGAGCGTGGCTGGTCAGGGCCGCGTGGCTGGTCCGGGGTTCTTTCGGGGGCCGGGTGGCTGCGGGACGATCTGCGGGTGGTGCGTGCTCAGCACCCTCCCATCCGCCGAGATCTCGGAGGCCCACGTGACGGTGATAGTCGGACTGGTGCACAAGAAGCGTGTCTATCTGGGTGGCGACTCCGCCGGGGTCGCCGGATATCAGATCACCGTCCGCCGCGATCCCAAGGTGTTCACCAACGGGCCGTACGTCATGGGTTTCACCACCAGTTTCCGGATGGGACAGTTGCTCCGGCACGCGTTCAAGGTGCCGCGGCCCAAGGGGGATCTGGAACGGTTCATGGTCACTACGTTCGTCAACGCGCTGCGGACCTGCCTCAAGGACGGCGGCTGGGCGCGCAAGGAGTCCGAGCAGGAGCAGGCGGGGACGTTTCTGGTGGGGGTACGGGGACGGCTCTTCGCGATAGACAGCGACTATCAGGTCGCCGAGTCGGCCGACGGATACGCCGCGGTCGGCGGCGGTGACGAGTTCGCCCTCGGCGCGCTGCACGCCACCGCCGACCTGTCCATGAAGCCGCGCGCCCGGCTCGCCGCCGCGCTGGCCGCCGCCGATCATCACAGTGCCGGGGTGTGCGCTCCGTACATCTACGCCGCCACCCCCCGCCCGTCGTGAACGGCTCCTCAAGCCCGTCCGGCTCCTCAAGCGCCTCCGGCCCCGCAACCCCGCCCGCGTCCGGTACCGCGCAACTCGTCCGTCGCCTCGGGCTGTTCGACGCCGTGACCATCGGGCTCGGCGCGATGATCGGCGCCGGGATCTTCGCCGCCCTCGCCCCCGCCGCCGCGGCGGCCGGCTCCTGGCTGACCGCCGGTCTGGCCATCGCCGCCGTCGTCGCCTACTGCAACGCCACCTCCTCCGCGCGGCTGGCCGCCCGCTATCCCGCCTCCGGTGGAACGTATGTCTACGGGCGCGAGCGGCTCGGCGACTTCTGGGGCTATCTGGCCGGATGGGCCTTCGTGATCGGCAAGACCGCCTCCTGTGCCGCGATGGCGCTGACCGTCGGCGCGTACGCCTGGCCCGGGCAGGCGCACGCCGTCGCGGTCGCCGCCGTGGTGGCGCTGACCGCGGTGAACTGCGTCGGCGTACAGAAGTCCGCCTGGCTCACCCGGGTGATCGTCGCCGTCGTACTGGCCGTGCTCGCCGCGGTGGTCGTCGCCTGTCTGACCGGTGACACCTCCGGGGGCGCGGGCCCCGCCTTCGGTACGGGGGTGGGCGCGGGCGGTGTGCTCCAGGCGGCCGGGCTGCTGTTCTTCGCCTTCGCCGGGTACGCGCGGATCGCCACGCTCGGCGAGGAGGTCCGCGACCCCGCCCGTACGATCCCCCGCGCGATTCCCCTCGCCCTCGGCGTCACCCTGATCGTCTATGCCGCCGTCGCGTTCGCCGTGCTGTCCGTACTGGACACCGGGCGGCTGGCCGGTGCCGCGGCGCCGCTCGCCGAGGCGGTACGCGCGGCCGGGGTGCCCGGTCTTGTGCCGGTGGTACGAGCGGGCGCGGCGGTCGCCGCCGTCGGCTCGCTGCTCGCGCTCATCCTCGGGGTGTCCCGTACGACCCTGGCGATGGCCCGCGACCGGCACCTGCCCCATGCCCTGGCCGCCGTACACCCGCGCTTCAAGGTGCCGCACCGGGCCGAGATCGCCGTCGGCGCGGTCGTCGCGGTGGCCGCCGCGACCGTGGATGTACGGGGCGCGATCGGCTTCTCCTCGTTCGGCGTCCTGGTCTACTACGCCGTCGCGAACGCCGCCGCCCTCACCCTCACCGCCGCGGAGCGCCGCCCGCCACGCGCCGTCCCCGTACTGGGGCTGGCCGGCTGTCTGCTGCTCGCGTTCGCGCTGCCCGTGTCCTCGGTCGTGTCGGGGGCGGCGGTGCTGGCGGTCGGCGCGGCGGTGTACGGGGTACGGAGACGGGCCGGGAAGGCGGCTTGAGCGCCGCGCGCCGGGCGGGCCCCGGCGCGGCAGGCCCGCCCCGGACCGCCCCGGGACCACCGCCCCGGGTCCGCTCCGGACCCGGACTCCGGACCCGGAGTGCGATGTGACGCGAAAGGAGATCCCCAGGGGCTGCGGAGCGGGCGCGAAGGTCGCACTCTTGGCCCTATGAGTGATGCACCGATCGTCGTCCACCGGGCGTCGGGGACAGGCGGGCGGCGGGTCACGGTCCGCGGGCGGATCATGGGACTCGCCCACTCCGACGACCACCTCATCGAATTCCTGCGCCTGGCCGGTCTGCCCGACGCCTGGGAACTGCTCGACGACCCGTCCTGGGTGGAGTGGCAGGGTGGTCCGGCGCACGAGTACGACGCGGCGTGAAGCGTACGACGCGGCTTGAAACATACGGCGGACGTACGGCGTGAAGCGTGGGGCAGACGTACGGCGTGACACGCAGGGCGGACGCACGCCGTGACACGTACGACGGGCCGCGCGTCCACGCGCACGGACAGCCCGGCCGGGGACACAGCCGGAGACAAGGCCGGGGACACAGCCGGGGGCATGACCGGGGACACAGCCGGGATCCGGCGAACCCTCGCCCGGTCCGGAGCGATCGTCCTCAGTCCGGCGCGATCGTCGCCGCGATCGACGTGAGCTGCGTCAGGCTGTCGATGCGCCAGTCCGCCGCCTCCACCACCTCCGGGTCGTCCGCCCACAGATAGCCCCAGGGCCCCCGCCGCAGATGCGCGGTGCGCAGGCCCGCGCGCCGGGCGGGGAACACGTCGTACGCCGGGTGGTCGCCCACGTACACCGTTCTGCCGGCCTCCGCCCGCCCCACCTCGATCACATGCTCGAAGAACTCCGGATCGGGCTTGGCGACCCCCACTCGGCGGAGGTGGCCACGAGATCGACCGGGAGATCGAGGCGGCGCAGCAGATCGCCGGACTTGACGGTCTGGTTGCCCGCGAGGACCACCCGGATGCCGAGCGCCTGGAGACCGGCCAGCGCGGGCCGTACATCCGGGTAGAGATCGGACTCGTCGAGATGCTCGCCGCGGCCGGCGGCCTCTCTGGCACGGTTGGCGGCGCCGATGTCCATACCGGGCTTGATGAGGCGGAGGGCGTCGGCGTCGCCCTTGTTCTGTACGGTCGCGGCGCCGACGAGCGCGGAGACGGTGTGCCGGGGGACACCCAGCCAGTCGGCCCACGAGGCCCAGTAGCGGTCGTCGCGTACGAGGGTCTCGCCGACGTCGAACACGATGGTTTCGATCACCGGTCCACGCTAAAGGGACACGCTCTGCCGATTGTCAGTGGCTGGCCGTAGCCTGTCTCCTATGTTCGCTTCCTCGTCCGGTTCGCCTTCGAGTACCGCCCCTTTGGCTCCTTCGTCTCCTTCAGCTCCTTCTTCGTCCTCCTCGGCCGAGGCGTCCGCTTCGATCGATGTTCCGGTTGATGCCTCGGCCGGCGCTTCGGCGGATGCCGCGCCCGCCTCGGCGCCCGCGGAGGGTTCGGTGCGCTCCGCCGCCGTTGTGAATACGGAGATCCGCGCCCTGTGGGGCCGGGCCGGCGGCGCGCTGTCGCCCGCGGAGCAGGAGCGCTACCAGCGGCTTCTGGTGGAGTGGGCCGCGGCGGTACGGGCCGATGTGGTCGAGGCGGCCTAACCCCTCCACGGAGGCCGGCCGGCCGTCCCCGGACAGGTAATGGTGATGATCTTGATCCGGATGGCGTAAGATTGTGTTTACCGACGCGGGGTGGAGCAGCTCGGTAGCTCGCTGGGCTCATAACCCAGAGGTCGCAGGTTCAAATCCTGTCCCCGCTACTGAAGAGAGCTGAAGGCCCGGATTCCAAGTGGATCCGGGCCTTCGCCGTGTGCTGCCCGGCGGGCATGTGCTGCTCCACGGCCGGGTGCTGCCCGGCGGCCATGCGCTGCCCGACGGCCGCCCTGTGCCACTCCTCACAGGGGCCGCTCCCCACAAGGCTTGACCTTTACGTTGCGTCAACTTCTACCGTCGATGTCATGGAGTGGTCGATCCAGGAGATCGCGAAAATGGCCGGGACCACCAGCCGCACCCTCAGGCACTACGGCGACCTGGGGCTGCTGACGCCCAGCCGGACCGGCAGCAACGGCTACCGCTACTACGACCAGGACGCCCTGGTCAGTCTTCAGCGGATTCTGCTCCTCCGGGAGCTGGGCCTCGGTCTGCCCGCGATCGCCCGTGTCCTCGACGGCCAGCAGGACACCGCCGCCGCCCTGCGCGCCCACCTCGGGCTGCTGGAGCGGGAGCGCGAGCGCATCGAGCGGCTGATCGGCTCGGTGCGGACCACTCTCCACAAGACCGTGACAGGAGAGGAACTCATGGCCGAGGAAGTGCTCGACGGCTTCGATCACACCCGGTACGAGCAGGAGGTCACCGAGCGATGGGGCCGGGAGGCGTACGAGAAGGGTGACCGCTGGTGGCGCTCGCTGAGCGAACAGGAGCAGAAGGAGTTCCAGGACCGGCACGAGACCATCGCCCGCGACTGGGGACGGGCCAAGGAGGCGGGACTCGCCCCCGACAGCGACGAGGCGCAGGACATCGCCCGGCGTCACTGCGCATGGCTCTCGGTGACGGTCGAGGCCACCAAGTCGTATGTCATCGGCGTCTCGTCCATGTATGTGGATGACGAACGTTTCACAGCCGCATATGACAAGTACCGTAAAGGGACAGCAGTGCTCGTACGAGACGCCATGAAGGTGTACGCCGAGCGCCACCTGACCGACTGACTGAACGACCGGCCGATTCACGGACCGGCCGGCCGAACGAACGACCGGCCGGATCCCCGACTGGCCGTCTGACCTGCTGGGAAGGCGGGCCGGTCCGACCGGCTCCCTAGCCCACTCGGCCGACGGCGAGTCGCCCCCGGACGTGGCAGCGGACAGCCTGGGTGGGGCGCGGTACCGTCCGTAGCCCTAGGCAGGTGACCACTGGTGGGGAAGCTGAGGAAGCTCACGGAGCCGCTGAGCAACGGGGGCCGGCGCGCCGACGACATCGCCGGTCCCGTGTCGGGCGACGGGATGCCGATTCCCAGCAGCCGGGTCCGTACCGGGCGGCGGCTGGTCCGTTTTCTCCCGGTGCTCGTGATCGTGGTCGGCGTGGTCTTCGACTTCGTGACCCCGACACGGGTCACGGCCGGCCCGCTCTACGCTGCCGCCCCGCTGGTCGCCGCCCCGTTCTACCCGATGATCGGCACGCTGCTGGTCGCCATCGCCTCGCTCCTCGCCGAAGTGGCGGTGCATCTCTACGCCAGCTCGCTCATGTCGCTGGAGTCCCTCAGTGAAGTGCTGACCGTGCTGGTCGTCTCGCTCCTCGCGCTGTACATCAGCGGGGTGCTGCGCCGCAGCGGTCAGCGGCTCGCCTCCGCCCGCATCATCGCCGAGACCGCCCAGCGGGCGGTGCTGCCGAGACCCGCGGAGCGGATCGGGGGCTCCGTATCGCCGCGCGGTACGAGGCGGCGCAGGAGGGCGCGTTCATCGGCGGCGACCTCTTCGCCGTACAGGACACGCCGTACGGAGTACGTCTGGTGGTCGGGGACGTACGGGGGAAGGGGCTTGAGGCGGTCGAAGCGGTGGCGGTGGTCATCGGGTCGTTCCGGGAGGCCGCCGAGCAGGAGCCGTCGCTGGAGGGGGTCGCGCAGAGACTGGAGCGCGCTCTCAAACGCGACGGGTCGCGGCGGGGCGGTCTTGACGCCTTCGAAGGGTTCACCACGGCCGTAATCGCGGAGATCCCGCACGACGGGGGAGTGGTACGGCTCGTCAACCGGGGCCACCCCGATCCGCTGCTGATGTGCGAGGACGGAGCCGTGTGCATGCTGGAGACACGGGACCCGGCGCTGCCGCTCGGGATGAGCGATCTGGGTGCCTGGCCGGACCGGGCGGAGCAGGCCACCTATCCGATGGGGGCGACGCTGCTCTTCTACACCGACGGGCTCACCGAGGCACGCGACGCGCACGGGGTCTTCTACCTGCCGCGCGAGCGGCTCGACGGGCGGATCTTCCAGGGGCCCGACGAACTGCTCCAGGCGCTGATCGACGACGTACGGCGGCACACGGGCGGCACCGGGAGCCAGGACGACATGGCGCTGCTGGCGGTCAGCCGGCCGACGGAGGGGCAGCCGGAGCGGCGCAGGACCATACCGCTGGTTCCATGACCGGGCCCGTGGTTCCGTGACCGGGCCCGCGACGGCCGGCCGGGACCGGTTCCGTGACAGCCGCCGGCTCCGCGACGGTCGGCCGGGACCGGCTCCGTGACAGTCGGCGGCTTCGTGATGTCGGCCCGTTCCGTGATGCGCGTCGGCTCCGTGATGGCCGTCGCGACTGTATGTGATCGGCGCGTGCCACTCCGCATAACATTTGACAGACCGTCAGGTATGCGAGATGCACTGAAAGGCAGTCAGCTCGCCCGATTGCGTATGCATGTGCCCTGGTGTGTCCGATGCGAAGTTGTTAATGATCACCCGGAACGGCTTGGAATAAGGGCCCGGTCTCTATTAACGTTCGATAACGCAGCGCGGTCGTCCCAGCCGTCGCAAGAGATGGCACCGTGCGCACGCGCCGAATCCCGCAAGGGAACCGGGGAACCACCAATTGGGGTGAATCGGGAGTTCTTTGCTGCTCCGCGCAGCTCAGAGCACCCGTAGGAGACCTTCCTGCTCCGAACCCGTCAGCTAACCCGGTAGGCGAGAAGGAAGGAAAGGAGTGCGCCTCAGTGGCGTCCAATCAGCCTGCCCCCACCGCCCCCTTCGAAACCACCCCGTTCGGTGACGAGCCGGAGCGGGCCTGGGGGAGTGGAACCCGACCGAGGAATCCATACGCCCGGTACGCGGCAGGCACCGCGTCGGCAAGCAGCGCAACGGCTTCGCCCGTAGCTCCACGGTCCTCGGCGTCGGGGTCATAGCCGCCGTCGGCGCGGGCGGCATGGCCACCGCGCAGGACAAGCCCCCGGTCTCCATATCCCTGCCGGACGCCATCACGGACAACCTCCCCGACGCCGGCTCCCTGCCGGGCATGGGGTCGCTGGCGGGGAACGACGACACCGAGCCCGATCCGCTGGCCAGCGCGCCCCTCACCACCGCCGGGATGACGACGGCGGACGCCGAGCAGGGTGCCACCGACGCCGGCGAGGCCCTGCGGGCCCGGATCCTCCAGCAGGCCGAGCAGCAGCAGAACGAGGCCGACGCCGCCGAGAAGGCGGCCGCGGAGCGCGCGGCGGCCGAGCAGGCCGCGGCGCTGGCGAAGAAGCAGCAGACCGAGGCCGAGAAGAAGGCCGAAGAGGCACGGAAGAAGGCCGAGGCGGAAGCCAAGGCCAAGGCGGAGGCGGAGCGCCTCGCGAAGCTGGCCGCCAGCTTCACCCTGCCGACCTCCTCGTACACGATCACCTCCACCTTCGGCCAGTCCGGCTCCATGTGGTCCTCCGGCTACCACACCGGCCTGGACTTCGCCGCCCCGACGGGCACGCCCATCAAGGCCGTGCACAGCGGCACGATCACCTCGGCCGGCTGGTCGGGCTCGTACGGCTACCGCACGATCCTGCAACTGGACGACGGTACGGAGCTGTGGTTCTGCCACCAGTCCTCGATGACCGTCACCGCCGGACAGAAGGTCACCACCGGCGAGACCATCGGGCGGGTCGGCGCGACCGGCAATGTGACCGGGCCGCATCTGCACCTCGAAGTGCACACCGCGGACGGCACGGGCATCGACCCGATGAGCTGGCTGGCCGACAAGGGCCTGACTCCCTGACGCTTGCTCCTCCCTCCGGCACGGGTTTCCTCCGTGCCGGGGTTCAGTACTGGCGGTACGGGTTGAAGCCGTCGTAGTCGATGTACGGCGGCGGCACCCGTACCCGTCCGGTGGCCCGCGCGGCGAAGGTCAGCGCGGGCCCTGCCGTACCCCCACGGGCCCACAGCCGGTCCAGCAGCTCACGCTCGCGCCCCGCGAAGTCCGGTCCCGCCGTGCCGCGGCGGGCGCGGTGGCGCAGGAACGCCAGGGTCGTCGCGGACGCCTCGTACTCCACCACCGCCCTGGCCGCCTGCGGTCCGAACGTACGGTGTGCGAAATCGCGCGCCACGGTGCGCGCCCGCATCGAGGACAGCGCCTGGGGTGCGGCCGACGGCAGCCAGCCGGCCTCGGCGTACGCGAGCAGCTCGGCCGCGACCGTCCGCAGCCCGCGCTGTCTGCTCCAGATCGCCAGCCAGGTCACCAGACCGAAGACCGGGACCATGAACAGCCCGTACACCGCGTAGAAGCCGTACGGACCGAAGAGCGACGACGAGCCGTTCCACAGCGCGTGCGTGCCCATCGCCAGCGCCAGTCCGAGCAGCGGCAGGACGAACCTGCGTATTCGCCGGCGGCGCGGGGCCATCGCCGCCAGCCCGAAGCCGATGCCCGTGAGCACGGTGAAGAGCGGGTGCGCGAACGGCGACAGCACCACCCGTACGAAGAAGGTCGCGGCCGTGACGGAGGCCAGGCCCGCGCTGCCCATGCTCCGGTCCTCGCCGAAGGCGCTGCCGAGATACAGGATGTTCTCGGTGAAGGCGAAGCCGGTGGCGGTGAAGCCCGCGAACACGACCCCGTCGACCAGCCCGGTGAACTCCCTCCTGCGGAACAGGAACAGCAGCAGGACCGCCGCGGCCTTGGTGCTCTCCTCCACGACCGGGGCTATCACCGTCGCGCCGAGGGACTGCGCGCCGGCCGGGTCCGCGGTGGCGGTCGCTATCCACTGGGTCGCGAAGGTGTTGGCGATGATCGCGACGAGCGCGGCCGCGAAGGCGCCCCAGGCGAAGGAGAACAGCAGATTCCGCCAGGGGGCGGGATCGACCCCGTCCAGCCAGCGGAACGCCGCCATCAGCAGCGGTACGGGCAGGACGCCGAGCCCGAGGCCGACCAGAAAGCCGTCCGTGCCGGTCTGGTCCCGCACCAGCGCCAGGATCACCAGGCCGCAGAGCGCGAGCACCGTGATCACGGCCGCCGCGCGCACCGCCCGGCGGCGCCAGAACGCGCGACGCGGCCGAAAGCGCCCGGACGCGGGCGCGGGACCGGCGGCCTCCGGTCCTTCGAGCCGCTGCGAGGGCTCGTGGACAGGAATCGCCGGACCCGGTTCGAGGCGCTGCTGCGAGGCTTCCGACACCCGATGACAGTAGCGAGCGGCACCGACAACCACGATGGTGCCTGTGCGGCTACCGGCGGTTACGCGGGGTCGGGGGCGCGTACGGGCGAGACTGCCACGGCCTCGGCAACCGCCGTTACGCGGGCTGCGCCGGCTCTGCGGGCGGCAGTTCCCGTACGCGGCGGAACAGCAGGTCGTGGACCGTGTGGCCCTTGTCGAGGCCCTGGCCCTCGAACCGGGTCAGCGGCCGGAAGGCCGGCCGTGGCGCGTATCCGCCGTCCCGCTGGGTGTTCTCGAAGCCGGGGTGGGCCGTCAGCTCCGCGAGCATCTGCTCGGCGTACGGTTCCCAGTCGGTCGCGCAGTGCAGTACCGCCCCCGGCTTCAGCCGCCCCGCGGCCAGGGTGAGGAACTCCGGCTGGATCAGCCGCCGCTTGTGGTGCCGCTTCTTGGGCCAGGGGTCCGGGAAGTAGATCCGCAGCCCGTCCAGGGACTCCGGCGCCAGCATCTCCCTGAGCAGGATGATCGCGTCGCCGTTGGCCACCCGGACATTGGTCAGTCCGTTCTCCTCCGCGAGCCGGAGGAGATTGCCCTGGCCGGGGGTGTGCACATCGACCGCGAGGATCCCGGTGCCCGGGTCGTCGGCGGCCATCCGCGCGGTCGCCTCGCCCATCCCGAAGCCGATCTCCAGGACGACCGGCAGCCCGTCGAACAGCTCGCGCGGATCGAGGACCCGCTGTCCGTCGATGTCCAGGCCCCAGGCGGCCCACAGCCGGCGCAGCGCGTCGGCCTGGCCCGGGGTCACCCGGCTGCGGCGCGGCTGGAAGCTGCGGATACGGCGCTCGAAGTGGGAGCCCGCGGGGTCGGCGGCGGGCCCGGTACCGCCGGGGAACATCCGGCTCATCATGCGCTCCCCGGCCCGGCCGGCCGCGCCGGGGCCGTGCCCGGACTCCGGCGCGGCCCGCCCGGCGCGCCCAGCCGTCTCGGCGGTCTCAGCCATCTCAGTCATCCCGGTCTTCTCACGCGTGGCCACAACGCACCGATTCTACGGAGCGCCCACGGGAACGCCCGCCGCGCCCGTTCACGCCCCGCCCGTCTGCCAGTGTCCCTCGCCGAAGCACCGCCCGGGGCCGAACTTCGCGGCCGGCCGAGCCCGCCCGTACACGCGAGCCCGCCCGTACACGCCTGTTCATCGACGCGCTCGGTCTGCCGCCGCAGGCGCTCGGTCCGGCGCCGGACGTGCCGGTCGACGGCCACGACCGGGCCGTTGACGTGTTCGCCGGGTACCACGGATGCCTGCCAGCGAGTAGGAAGCCCCGTTCGCCCGCCAGGGGCGGCAGCGCACGAACGAGGCCGGGCGGGGGCTCACACGGCGCGCGCCGGGGTTCGCTCCCTCATCCTCCAGGGCGTGCTCCCAATGGCCGCCGAAGAGGGCCGTGCACCCATTCCGAACGGCTGGACCTGTCCAGGGTTGTTCCGGTCGGATTGGGCGTCTGCGCCTGCCTGTTGGGGCTAGGCTCGTTCTATGGCTGAACCTTTCGTCAGCGGTGACGTTCTTCACCGCGCTTGCGGTATCTGCCCTTCTCGCCGTTTCCCTGTTGGAGGTTTCGACGTATGGGCACGGCCGACGAAAGATTGCCCATTCGATCCGGAAGACGGGCACCGGTACGCAGCGGACGGAACCCCGGTTTGCGTACACCCGGAAAAGGTCGGGTTGCCGGTCGGCGCCTACAAGAGCGAAAATGCCCCACTGGCCATTGAATTGCACTTGCCGACCGACCCGTCCGAGTTGGTCGCCTACCTTCACGATGTGTTGTACGGGGCCGCTCCGGTGCTGCTGGATGACCTGATTTCGCAGGCATCGGAACAGATCGGTACTCGATTTTCCGATGTGGACGCGGTTTCTGTCCTGCGCCGGGCGTTGAGCTAGGCCGTGACCAATTCACCGAAATCGATCACGTGGGCCCGGCCCATGTTCAGGAAGCCCGCCTCCGTGTACTTCCCCCGGAGGATGTCGAGTCGACGCGTGGCTTCCTCGTGGTCGATCCAGTACCGGCCGGGCGGTTCTCCCCAAGCAGCTTGGTACGCCTGGTGGGTGTAGTCATTCGTCCGCCAATCCGTATGTTCCTGGTTGGTCTGGTGGATTATCTGAATGCCGACGCGTTCCGTGATGCGCGCCAACAGTTGCGGTTGCGCGATCATCGCGTGCGTCATCTCGTCCACCGGAATGGCGATCGGAATTTCAGCCGCGTTCTCGTCGCCGGTCATTTCGAACACGGCAGCCTTGAGGCACAGCGCCCGCATACCTTCCGCGAACAGCGGGGCCGCGTCGGTCTCCTGGTTGTACCGGCTGATAATCGGCGTCCCGCTGTAGCACGTCCAGTCCTCGTCATACTTGAGACTGGCCACGACAAAGGCGGAGAACTCCTCGTCCGCCTCCAACGCAGACAGCATCTCTTTCGCTCGTTCCGCCACCGTCTCAGCGGCGGGAAGGGCCGGGATTCCCTTGCTCACTCCTGCACTCTCCTTTTCGGCTGCGTGCACTAGGTCCTGTCCGGCGGGTCTTCGTGGATCAGCCTGGGGCGGCTGGTGGAGGGGGTCCCTCCCGTGCCGTTCAGGCTACGGGGGAGCATCGCAAGGCGGAGGATCGTCCTCGTACTGGACGTACTTGGACGACTCCGACAACGCAGAGAGGTGCCGTGCCAGGCGTTCCGGGCCCGCGAAGATCCGCCGGACAGGGCCTAGCGGCCCGTTCGGTGGCTGTTCGTCCAACTCGCCCGTCCGGTCCGGCAGATCGATCGGCCGTGCGCTGTGTCCCACGCTAGGGGCGCCGGAACGCCGGTCCACAGCCGATTGCACGCGATTGCGGGCCGATTACACGAGAGAGTCACGCGCCTTGGCCAGCAGCGCACGGGCCTTGTCGCCGTAGACGGCCATGTCGGCCAGGGTGGCGAACGTGTCGGCGTAGGCCGCGACCTCGCTGGGCTGCGTGAGCGTGAGGTAGCCGGACACAAGCTCTACGTTCACTTGCGCCTTGTCGAAGATCCAAAAACCCTCCACCGGCATCCGCTCACGGCCGAGTCGAGTCGGCACTACCCCAACGCTCACGTTGGACAGCACGTTGACTGTCAGCAGGTGGTCAAGCTGCTCTGCTTGCGTCTCAGCGGTGCCGAGCCCGTTGCTCAAAGTGGACTCCTCAACCAGGAACGCAAAGCGTCGCTGTCCCTCGTACAGCACTTGCTGACGCTCCATGCGGGCGGCCACAGCGTCGGCCACGTCATCGACCGGAACCCGTCTCTGCTGAACAGCGCGCAACACGTCCTCGGTGTAGCCGAACGTTTGGAGCAGGCCAGGGAAGAGACCCGGCGAGTAGGCTCGAAACCAGCGGGTTCGTTCGTACAGCGGCAAGCGCGCTTCCTGTGCCCGCCGCAGCCCCGCGCCCTCCATCCGGCGCCAGGACACCCACATGCCCTCTACGGTCCGCAGAGAAGCGATCAGGTCGTCCGTCTGGTTTTCCGCGCCGCACGCTCGGCACCACGCGCGGATGTCGTCGGCACTGGGCTGTGTCTTCGCTGTCGAGATCCGGGAGACCTTGGACGGATGCCAGCCGCACAACGCGGCGAGATCCTTGCCCTCAAGCCCGGCGTCCTTGACCAACTCCCTTAAGCGGTCGGCAAGGAGCTGCCGGGCTTGCTGGACGCTGGATGATCCTGATATGTCCGCCATGATGTACTAGGCCGGCTTGTACTCCTCGTGCGGCGTAGCTCGGTTCCACACCAACTCAAAGGCGTGTGTCACTAGTTGGACGACTTCCGGCTCCGTCCGCCATTCCCGGTCCACGACTTCCCCGACCCCGGAGAAGTGCGTGAACAACACCGCCTCGCTGTCGAACATCCACAGGTCAGTACCGGGCAGCGGAATGTCAGCGGCCTTCCGCCGGGGTAGCCAGCGCACCAACTCGCCGGCCGCAACATTCGGAAACGTGACGTCGTACTCGTACCGGATGTAGTCCGTGACCGGCTCCGAGACGATCCGGGCACGTCGCATGACCACGCCCCGCGCCCTTGTCTCCGTCACCACATCCAGGAACGGCCGCCACCACTCGGACCGATCAGCGGCAGGATCCAGCCGCCTCCCGTTCTGCCACGCGATGAACTCGGCGTCACTGGGCTGGTAGGCGTCGCGCATCTCCAGGTGAATGGCGGAGTGGCGGGCCTTCGCCAGTCCCTCAAGTACAGGGTTCGTCATCGTCCCTACTCGCTGTCGTGAGGCGGCAGGTACTGCCGCATGACCTTGGGCAGACGGATGATCACCTCGTGGTCCGGAACCTCCGTGCTGTGCCCGGGGATCGAACCAGTCTTCTGGCACGCCCTCACCTCTTCCTCAGCGGCCCGGTACGACTGGATCAACAGATCGCCGCTGTCTTCATCCAGCCAAATCGTGGGCGAGTCGGTGTCTGGCGTGTTCGGGATGATCCCAAGGAAGCGCAGTTTCATGTCTACCCTTTCCCGCGGTCGATCGAATTGCAGCCGATTGCAAGGCACTCACCCGTGAGGCCGGCGCGTCAAGACCCTGGCAGAATCTGATGGTGCATCAGGTATCGAGTTCATCCCGGGGGGCGCAGAAAACCCCCGACTGCGGTGGCGGGGCGCTGCCCGATCCCGTGCGACTGCCTGTCGAGCTGGGCCGCGCCATCGAGGACTTCCATGTGTCCGTGCGCTGTGGTACTGCGAAGAGCAGGGGCACGTCATCGCTGGCGCTCGTTTCAGCGTTTGTCGAAGAGTCCGGCTCGCGCCTCGGTCCGTTTCAGGTAGGCGGCGTGTTCGGCTGCCAGGTCTACGAGCGTGAATTCCTGGAGTTCCATGACGAGTTGGCCTGCGAGTACCCAGGGGATGCGCCAGCTTTCGAAGGCGATCCCGCCCGCGTCGCACATCACCGGGAACAGTCCGCCCGGCTGGTACACGACACCGTGCACCCCCGCTACCGCGAATGTCTTGACCCGCAGAGCGACGTGGCGTTTGCGTAAGTGGGGGCAGGTTCCGGCCGAGGTGACGGCGCAGGGGACGCAGAGCGGTGGGTGGGTGGTGACGTAGCCGGGTTTGTGGAGGTCCGGGTAGTCGGCGTCCTCGCCGACCAGCCAGAGTGTGCCGTCGTCGGTACGGTCGGACGGCCCGCCGCAGATCTGGCAGAGCTGTTTGCGCATGGCCCGGCGCTGGCGCAGGAAGTGGACGTTGCCGAACTCCGGGCGTCCTCTCCCCGGGCTGAGTCCCACGCGTTTCCAGAGGACGCCGAGGTCGTCGCGTTCGTACGGTCCTTCGTCGGCGTACGCGATGCCCCCGCCGCGGACGATCAGCGTGCCCTGGGGCCGGTGTTCGGAGGACCAGCAGGCGATGTACGGGACGACCGGGGGTTTCCCTGTTGGCGTGGTCATGGGCAGTCCCTCTCACTGGGCCGCACGACCGGCACGGACAGGGACGCCCAGACCACTTTCCCGGGCCCGGCCCGGTCGGCCACGCCCCACTCGTCCGCCAGTGCGTCGACCAGGAGCAGCCCCCGCCCGTCCGATGCCTCCGGGCCGGCCGGCCGAGGCTGGGGGCGGTCCGGCGAGCCGTCGTGGACCTCGATGCGCAGTGCCCCGGAGCTGCGGAAGTAGCGCGTTTCGATGACCTGTTCCGGTGTCACTTTGGCGTGCAGGCCGGCATTGCTGAGGAGTTCGGAGAGGATCAGGACGGCCGAGTCCTCCAGTTCCGACAGGCCCCAGTCCTCCAGGGCCTTGCGCAGTTCGAGCCGTGCGAGCGCGACGCATCGCGGGTCTCGGCTCCACCGCAGCACAACGCGGCTGCCCGTTGGGTTCGTTGGGTTCGGCGTGGGTTTCCCGTACATGTCACACGGCCTCCATCTGCCCTTTTCACTCTCAGTCAACTCGGCTGCGCTGCTGCGGAACTTGCGAGGAGTGCGCTTGCAGGGCAAGGCTGACTCCTCTCCGTAGCGAAACGACTACCGGGGGCACTCAGAGTGGCGTAGAGTCGAGAAGCCTTCAAGTAATCCGAAGCGAAGGAAGGCTTGGGTAACCCATGGTCAATCGCAAGGAGTTGAACCCCGAGAGCAGCCCGCGAGCGGCGTTTGGGGCCCGTGTGCGTAAATTGCGGGAGGAACGTGGCTGGAACCAGGAGGACTTAGCCGGGCGTGTTTCATGTTCCAGCCAGCATATTTCGGCCCTGGAAACTGCCCGCAAACCGCCGACCCTCCCGCTCTCGCGCAAGCTCGATCTCGCCTTTGGGATTGTCGGCACTGCCGCCTCGTTCGAGCGCGAGTGGGGCGAGATGCGGCACGGTTCGCTGCTCGAAGGCTTCCCCGAGTACGTCGGACTTGAGGGCCGAGCGGTAGAGATCAGGGTGTTCGAGGTCGGGATCATTCCGGGGCTTCTTCAGACCCCGGAGTACGCACAGGTGCTGGCGGACAGCGCCGTACATCGGGGTGCCATCACGCGCGAACAGGCAGATGAGCGAGTTTCGTTCCTGGCCGAGCGGCAGTCCGCGCTGGTACGGCCCCGTCCTCCGATGGTGCTGGTGGTCATGGATGAGAGCTGCATCCGCAGGCCGGTGGGCGGACCCGGGGTCATGGGGGCTCAGCTTGATCGGTTGATTGAGTTCGCCGCGCTCCCCAACACCGCGCTGCATATCGCCCCGTACGCGATCGGGGAGCACAGGACGTTTGACCGATCGGTCAACCTGCTCACCCTGTCCGATTGCTCCGTCGTCGCGTATATGGAGTCTCAGACCCAGGGACACCTGGACCGGGAACTCGTATTCGTCCGGGGCATGTTGACGGCCTACCATCAACTACAGGCCGTATCGCTGTCGCAAGCGGCATCAGTGGACATGATCAATGAGGTACGAAAGGGCACCCCGTGACAACCACGACCACGACCGAACTCCGTTGGGTCAAGTCCTCCTACAGCAACAACGGCGGCACCTGCGTTGAGTGGGCCCCCGCGTACGCGTCGGCTACCGGCGTGGTTCCTGTCCGTGACTCCAAGGACCCGAGTGGTCCGGTTCTGAACCTTCCTGCCGATGCGTTCGCTTCGTTCGTGGCGGGCGTCAAGGCGGGCGAGTTCGGCCGTATCTTCGGCGCGTGATCTGCGCGCCTCCGCGCTGAGCCCCGCCCTTCCTTCCGTTCGGATCGGCGGGGCTCTTCGCTGAGTGGATTGAGGAGTTCGCCCGATGGAGCTGAAGCGCTACACGCACGCGGACGGGCCGGATGTGCGCTCGTTGTTGCTGGACATCCATGACGAGGCGTACGCCGACGATCCCGACCCGTTCCACTCGCGTGAGCGTTTCTCCTACTTCGTCGACCTCTGGTCCTCGCGGGAGGACTGGCGGTGCGTTTCCGGCTGGGAGGAGAGTGGCCCGGTTGGTTATGCGTACGGCTCGGTGTTCAAGCCGGGCGGCTGGTGGAAGGGGCACCGGCGCCCCTCCGGCCTCAGGGGCTCCGTGTTTGCCCTGTCCGAACTCATGGTGACTCCCCAATGGCGCGGTACGGGACGTGCGCGGCGGATCCACGACGCGTTGCTCGGGTCAGTGCCGGCCGACATGGTCACGCTCCTGGTGGACGCCGGACGCCCAAGAGTCCAGGCTCTGTACGAGCGTTGGAACTACAGCAAAGCAGGCGAGGCAAAACCCTCGGACGACTCCCCGCTGTATGCCGTGATGGTCCGGAAGCTGTGAGCGGGCCGCACCGCTGGTGCGTTCGCTTCGTTTTGAGGGGGTAAGGGTGTGGCGACGCTAGCGGTGACCGGGCACATGGACCTGACCGAGGCGAGCGTGCCGCTCGTACGGGCTGCGCTGCGTGAGGTGCTGGCGCGGTATCGCGGTGACCTGACCGGGGTGTCGTGCATCGCGGCCGGGGCGGACAGTCTGTTCGCACAGGAGGTCATTGCGCTCGGGGGGCGGCTGGTCGTGGTGATCCCCTCGCGCGATTACCGGGAGACGCCCGCTATGTGATGCGTGTTCCCCGCGCACGCGGGGCTGTTCCCATGGGGCGCGTCCGGTACCGCAAGACCTGCGAGTGCTCCCCGCGCGCGGGGTTGCCCCCCCCGCCCCCCCGCCCACGCCCCCCGCCCACGCCCGACCCGCGCGCCTCACACCCCGTCCAGCATCCCCAGCGCCCGCCTCGCTACCTCCCTGCCGATCGGCAGTGACGCCGTCGCCGCCGGTGATGGCGCGTTGAGGACATGGACCGTGCGCGGACGCTCCTGGATCAGGAAGTCGTCCGCCAGCGTTCCGTCCCGTAGCACCGCCTGGGCGCGTACCCCGGACGCCGCCGGGCGCAGGTCCGTCGACGTGACCGCGGGGAGCAGTCTCCGTACGGCCGTCGCGAAGGCCCGCTTGGACAGCGAGCGGTGCAGCTCGCCCGCTCCGTACCGCCAGTGCTTGCGTGCCGTACGCCACGCGCCCGGCCAGCCCAGGGTGCCGGCCACCTCCGCGGGGCGTACGGCCTTCCAGGTGTAGCCCTCGCGGGCCAGCGCCGGGACCGCGTTCGGCCCGACGTGGACTGTTCCGTCGATGCCCCGGGTCAGATGCACCCCCAGGAACGGGAACGCCGGGTCCGGTACCGGATAGACCAGACCCCGTACCAGCCCCGGCCTGGCCAGCTCGTAGTACTCGCCCCGGAACGGCACGATCCGCATCCCCGGTTCGTCGCCCGCCAGCCGCGCCACCTGGTCGCACTGGAGCCCCGCGCAGTTCACCAGGACCCGCGACCTGACGATGTCCCCGGCCGCCGTGCGGACCGCGACCCCCCAGGGGCGCCGGTCGACCGCCGTGACCTCCGCCCCGTACCGCACCGACGCGCCCGACGCGCCCGCGGACTCGGCGAGCTGCTCCGCGACCGCGAGGAAGTCGCAGACCCCGGTCGTGCCGACCTGGATCGCCGCGAGGCCGCGCACATGAGGCTCGTACTCCGTGATCTGCGCGGGGCCCAGCTCCCGTACCGGAATGCCGTTCTCCCGGCCGCGCTGGACCAGGGCGTGCAGCCGGGGCAGCTCGTCCCGCCCGGTCGCCACGATCAGCTTCCCGGTGACCTCGTGCGCGATGCCGTACTCGGCGCAGAACTTGACCAGCTCGGCGGAGCCGCGCACCGCGTAGCGCGCCTTGAGCGATCCCGGGCGGTAGTAGACCCCGCTGTGGATCACTCCGCTGTTGTGGCCGGTCTGGTGCCGCCCGGGGCCCGGCTCCTTCTCCAGCACCACCACACGGGTGCCCGGCGCGGCGCGCGTGATCGCGTACGCCGTCGACAGGCCGACGATCCCGCCGCCGATCACCAGCACATCGCAGTCGAATCCCACGCGTCCGCTCATAGCGCGCGCCACCTCCCACCCCGATAGTGCACTGGCCCGCGGGCGACCTGCTTAAACCACGGATCCGTGAAGATCCACAGCACCCGCGGCAGGACCGTCGACCGCACCCGCCACCACACCGTCCACAGGGCCTGCGGCAGGGCCCGGGACAGCACCGGCTCTACGCGGGCGCCACCAGCAGGGGGCGCGCGCGCTCCCGCAGCTCGGCGACCCTGGGCTCGTCCCCGTACGGCTCCAGCCGGTGCAGCAGATCCCGTACGTACTCGGTGGTACGCGCCGAGGAGATACGGCCCGCCACCTCCACCGCCCGTACGCCGGCCGCGCATGCCGCGTCCAGGTTGCCCGACTCCAGTTCGGCGACCGCGCTGACGACCAGGCGCAGGCCGTGCGAGCGTACGAACTCCTCCGTCGGCCGGGAGAGCGCCTGCTCCGTGAAACGCCGTACCTGGCGTGGTGCCTTCAGGTCCCGGTAGCACTCGGCCGCGTCGGCGGCGAACCTGTCGTACGAGTAGAAGCCCAGCCAGGACGGATCGGCGTCGCCCTCGCGCGAGCGCTCCAGCCAGCCCTCCGCCGCCTTGAGCGCCGCCCCCGCCGCCGCCGCGTCGCCCGCCTTCGCGTGCGCGCGCGCCTCCACCAGCCGGAAGAAGCTCATCGTACGGGCGGTGGCCAGGCCGCGATTGCGCTCCAGCGCCGCCTGGGCCAGATCCACGCCCTCGTCCGCGAACCCGCGATAGGTCGCCTGGAGGGACATGGAGGCCAGCACATATCCGCCCAGGGGCACATCGGCGGCGGCGCGCGCCAGCCGCAGCGCCTGGATGTAGTAGCGCTGCGCGGCCTCCTGCTGCCCGGTGTCAAAGGCCATCCAGCCGGCCAGCCGGGTCAGTTCGGCGGTGGCCCCGAAGAGCCCGCGCCCCACCTCGTCGCTGTACGCGCCGAGGAGCAGGGGCGCCGCGTCGACCCGCAGGCACTCCGGCACCATCGACGAACGCCAGTCCCCGCCGCCGTACTTGGAGTCCCAGCGCCGGGCGTCGGACGCCGCCTCCCGCAGCTTGGCCACATCGCTGTGGCCCACCCGCAGCGGCGAGACCTCGGCGGACGCGTCGGCCGCCGGGCCGCTCGTACCGTTCGTGCCGTGCGCTCCCTGCGCCGCCTCCGCGACCGCCGGATCCCGGGCGACCGAGGGGTCGGCGGGTGTTATCAGCCACCTGGAGGCCGGTGTCGCGTACGCGCTGACGGCGAACGATCCGGCCAGGGACTGCCAGATGCCCCCGCTGCCGGCGCGCCGGCCCGCCAGGTCCAGCCGGTACAGCTCCGTCGCCGCGCGCACCGCCTCGCCCACGTCGCGCGGGAAGGCGAGCCCGACCTCGGGGGCCGGATCCGCGTCCGCGAGGCCGATCTCATGAAGGGGGACAGGGCGTCCCAGCTTGGCTCCGATGGCGGCCGCGATGAGATGGGGCGCCGCACCCTGCGGGACCATCCCCTTGGACACCCATCGCGCCACGGAGGTCTTGTCATAGCGAAGTGTCAGGCCGCGTTGCGCCCCGAGGTCGTTGACCCGACGGGCGAGACCGGCGTTGCTGATTCCCGCGAGGGCGAGAACGGTGCCGAGCTTTTCGTTCGGCCCGCGTAGCTCCCTGGACATGCGTCACCCCTCGACACACAGACGGCCGCCGCGTCGCGGCATAGGCGCGCGGCATTCGTAAACCCAGCGTAGTTCGCCACATCCCGACCGTTAAGGGGCGGACTTCCGTATGGCGGGATTGTTGTCCGTGGCATGTCTTGAGCGTAAGTCCCCCGGCGGTGGCTCGTGCTCCGGGTGTGTGGCCGTGCGCCCGGCCGTGCGCTCTTGGCCCCGGAACGGCGGGACCGCTTCCATGAGACCTGCGTGGGTCGGCCCACTGCGTACTGGAACCAGTGGGCTGGGGGATCCCGCCGCCCCAATCCCCGCGGGCGGTGGATCAGTCCGGGAGGCGGGAAACGCCTCCCGGACTGAGCGTGTGCCGGTGCTGAAGTGCCGTACCGGGCCCGGAGTTTGGCTGAATCACGTCTGTCGGCGTACCACTGGCGAACAGTCGGTGAAGCACCGGTTCTGCGCCAAACGGCTCATGCCAGGGGCGCGTTCGCTTTCCCACGCGTGCTTCCGTAGGCCCTCCTGTGCGCTGTTGTCGTGGCAGCATGTTCCCGAACGGGTTTGGTTGACGGGTTTGGTTTCGGGCCGCTCGGAGCGGGTTCCCGATCCTGCTCCGGGGGCTCTTGGGCCCGCTCGACTTGTCCACGGGCTGTGGAGGCGGCGATGCGCTGGTTGGTGGGATGGAGCAGTATCGCCGCGCGCTTCGGCACGGGAGGGCCGGTACGGAGGACGAGTCCGGTTCCGTCGAACGGATCCACGGGCTCCGGTGGGTCTTTCGGGTCCTCCGTGGCGGCTGATTCTGTCGGTACGGGCGGGGCCGCCGGGTCCGCGGGGGCGGTGGGCGAGGACCACGAGGGCCGCAGCGTCCACCCCGTCGGTTCCCAACTGCTGTGGGGCGACCCGGATCCGCTGTGGGCCGTGGGCGACTGGCGGCCCGACGAGGTCCGTGTTGTCACCGTCGATCCCTTCACCAGGCTTGCCGTGCTGGGCTGTTGCGGGGCCAGCGACGAGGAACTGCGGGTCGGGCTGTTCGCGGCCCGTGGCGGCGCGCTGCGCCATCTCACCGCCTGGTCCGGCAGTTACACGGCGGTCGCCCAGATCGGGCGCCGGATCACCGTCGTCGGCGACCTGGCCGGGGCCAGGCCGGTCTTCTACACGCCCTGGGCGGGCGGCACCGCGTACGCCACCGCCGCCCTGCCGCTCGCCGACCTCATAGAGGCGCAGCTCGACATCGGGCACCTCGCCGCGCTCCTCGCCTGCCCGGAGACGCCGGAGGCGCTGCGCGACTCCACTCCGTACGTGGGGGTCAAGCGCATCCCGCCCGGGCACGCGCTGGTGCTGCGTGAGGGGTCGCGCGAGATCACCGGGTACGAAACGGTCTCCTCTCTCGCCGTCGCCGGACCCCAGCGGGACGCCGAGCGCGCGGTGGAGGGCGTACGGGACGCCCTCGTCGACGCCGTACGGGCACGGCTCATGGCCCCGCGCCACGCGCCCGAGACCCTGCCGCCCGACCCGGGGCCCGTCCCCGGCATGGGGCCCGCGGACCGGCGCGCCGCACGCGGGGGCGGGCCGGTCCCCGGCATCGGCGCCGATCTCTCCGGCGGCAGCGCGTCCGGCACCCTCGCGCTGCTCGCCGCCGGACTGCCGGGCGCGCCCGGCACGGTCCTCGGGCACGGCACCGGAGCCGGGGAGCGGCTGCTCGCCGTCACCTTCAACGATCTGGCGACCGGCAGCCGTGACGAGGCCGAGCTGGAACGGGCGCGGACCATCGCCGCCAACCCCCGGCTGCACCACGTCGTCGTCGCGGCGGGCGAGGAGGCCCTGCCGTACGCCGAGCTGGAGGGACCGCTCACGGACGAGCCGGGCCCTTCGCTGGTCACCGCCGAGCGGCACCGGCGGCGGCTGGCGGCTGGCAGTGCCGACCACTTCGTCGGGGCGGGCGCACGCGAGGTGCTGGACGCGCATCCGGCGCGGCTCGCGGATCTGCTGCTGGACCGGCGCCGGCGCCATCTGCTGCATCCGGTGACCGCGCTCGCCAGGGCCGAGGGTCCTTCGCCGGCCTCGCTGTTCGTGCCGCTGACCGTGTACCGGGCGGCGCGCCGACTGGCCCGTACGCCGTACCGCACCGGTCTCGAAGAGGCCGCGGCCCGGCTTCCCGAGGCCAACAGGGCGCTGCTGTCCGCCGCCGCGAACGGGCCGCTGGGCGCCTCGCTGGCCGCCCTGACCTGGTCCCGGCCCGGACCGGCCGCGCGCTGGCTGACCGGGGAGGCGCTCGCGGAGGTATCGGTTCGTCTGACGGCCGCGGCGACCCGGCCGACGTCCGTGCAGCGGCCCGGCGAAGCGCGGGCCCGCGCGGCGCTGGCCCGGCACGCGGCGGACCACCGGGTCCTGGAGCAGGCCGCGGAGATCCGCAGCCAGCGGCTGCACGCGCCGTATCTCGACAACCAGGTGGTACGGGCCTGCCGCGAGCTGCCCGAGGCGCTGCGCGTCCAGCCGGGCGCCCGCGCGGAGGTCCTCCGTACCGTCCTCGCCGGGGCCGGTATCCACGATCTGCCGGAGGGCTGGGGGGCGACCTCCCGGGCCAGCTCGGGCGCGGCGACCCGGGCGGGGCTGCGGACGGCGGTGGGCGAGCTGATCAACCTCTTCGACGCGCCGTTGCTGGCGGACGCGGGCCTGATCGAGGCCCGGGTCGTACGCAAGGCGCTCCGCGCGGCGGCGGAGGGCGAGCCCGTACCACTGGACGGCCTCGCCGACCTGGTCTCCACGGAACTGTGGCTACGCCGCCTGCTGTCCCGCCGAGGCACCTGCTGGACCGGCACGGCGGCGCCACGGCAGAGGGCGGTGGCGGGCGGGGTGACCGCGAGGCCGACGCTGAGGCCGTAGCGGCGGCCGGCGGGGCGGCAGGCCTGACGGGGTTGAGGGGGGCGTGCGGCTGGTCTGGCGCTCGCCAGCCCGTGGGGGGCAATTCAGCCCGTCCGGCGTTTGAGGACCGTACCTGGCCGGTCTGGCGCTACCCGGCCTGCGGGTGCCAGCCGATCAGGTGCTCCCCGGCGGCTCAGGTGCTCCCCGGGCCGTGGGGCAATTCAGCCCGTCCGGCGTTTGAGGACCGTACCCGGCCCGTCCAGCGCTACCCGGCCAGCGGGCACCCCCAGCCCGTCCGGCGTTTGAGGACAGACGCGCGGCCGGGCGGACCCGGCAAAGACAGCCCGTCCGGCGCTTGAGGACGAACCGGCAGCCGGGCGGATCCGGCGAGGCCAAGCGCCCAGGGCCACGCCACCGCGGATCCGGCGAGGCCAAGCGCCCAGGGCCACGCCGCGACCGCGTTGTCACACCCGGCGTCCACAATGGCTCCGTGCGGTATCTCATCCTGGGCACCACCGAGGCGCGCGACGACCACGGCGGCGGTCCGGCGCTCGGCGGCGCCCGAGTCCGGGCCCTGCTGTGCGCGCTCGCGCTGCGGCCGGGGCGGGCCGTCGCCGTCACGGAGCTGGTGGACGACGTATGGGGCGACGAGCCCCCGCACGACGCCCCCGCCGCGCTCCAGGCGCTCGTCGGACGGCTCCGGCGAGCCCTCGGCAAGGAGGCGATCGATTCGGTGCCCGGCGGAGGATACCGGCTGGCCGCCGTACGCGACGATGTCGATCTGTACGTCTTCGAGCGCCTCGCCCGCGAAGGCGCCGCCCGGCTCGACGCGGGCGACCCCGTGGCCGCCGCCCGCACCCTCCGCGAGGCGCTCGCGCTCTGGCGCGGACCCGCCCTCGCCGATCTGCCCGGCCATGGCCGTGAGTACGCCGTACGGCCGGAGGCCCAGCGGCTGGCCGCGCACAAGCACCGTATCGAGGCCGATCTGCGGCGGGGCGCCACGGACACGCTCGTACCGGAGCTGATGGAACTGGTCGCGGCCCATCCGTACGACGAACCCTTCCGCGCCCAGTTCATCCGGGCCCTGTGGGCGGAGGGCCGCCGGGCCGACGCTCTCGCCGCGTACGAGGACACCCGCCGCGCACTCGCCGACGGGCTCGGCGCCGACCCCGGGCCCGAACTGGCCGCGCTGCACAAGAGAATGCGGGCCGGCGACGGGCCGCCGGTCGGCGGGAACCTCTCCACCGGTACGAGCCCGCCGCCCGGTACGAGTCCCCTCACCAGCACCAGCACCAGCACCAGCACCAGCACGCGCCCCGGCATTCGCCCCGACACCGGCATCGGCACGGGCATCGGCATGGGCATCAGCCGCGACACGGGCATCGGCACCCGTACCGACACCGGCACCCCCACCGGCGCGGAAGCCGGTCGCCCCGGCGCCGAGCCACGCGGCAATCTGCGCCCCCGGCTGACCTCCTTCGTCGGCCGCGAGCCCGAACTCGAAGCCATCCGCGCCGACTTGAGCCACTTCCGCCTTGTCACGCTCACCGGCCCCGGCGGCTCCGGCAAGACCCGCCTTGCCGAGGAGTCCGCGCCCTCCGGCGCCTGGCTGGTCGAACTCGCCCCGCTGGAAGCCCCGTCGGCCGTCCCGGGCGCCGTTGTGAGCGCGCTCGGTCTGCGCGAGACCCAGCTCACCACCCACGAGGTCAGGCCCGTCCAGGACGACCCGACCGCCCGTCTCGTCGAGCACCTCGCGCGCCGCGACACGCTGCTGATCCTCGACAACTGTGAGCATGTGATCGGTGCTGCCGCCGCTCTCGCCGAGACCCTGCTCACCCGCTGCCCCGGTCTGCGGATCCTCGCCACCAGCCGGGAGCCGCTGGGGGTGTGGGGTGAGGTGGTGCGTCCGGTGGAGCCGTTGCCGCCGGATCCGGCGTTCCGGTTGTTCGCGGAGCGGGGGCGCGCGGTGCGGCCGGGGTTTGAGGCGGGTGAGGATGCGGGTGCGGTGGGGGAGATCTGCCGTCGGCTGGATGGTCTGCCGTTGGCGATCGAGCTGGCGGCGGCGCGGTTGCGGATGTTGTCGCCGCGGCAGATCGCGGACCGGCTGGACGATCGTTTCCGGTTGTTGACGAGTGGGAGCCGGACGGTGCTGCCGCGTCAGCAGACCCTGCGCGCGGTCGTCGACTGGTCCTGGGACCTGCTGGACGAGCGGGAGCGTACGGTGCTGCGCCAGGTGTCCGTCTTCGCGGGCGGCTGGGACCTGACGGCGGCCGAGGGCATATGCGCGGGCGCCCCGCACACCCCCGGCCCGCACACCCCCGGCCCGCTCGCTCCCGGCGCCGCTGATGTTCCTGGCGTTTCCGGCGCCGCTGATGTGCCCGGCGTTCCAGGCGCCCCCGATGTCCCTGACGTTCCCGACGTGCTGGGCGCGCTCGTGGACAAGTCCCTCGTCGTCGCCGCGCCCGCCCCCGGCGGTGGGATGCGGTACCGACTGCTGGAGACCATCCACGAGTACGCCGCCGAACGCGCCGCCGAGGCACCGGCCGTCAGGGCCGCCGCCGAGCGCGCGCACATCGCGTACTTCACCGGCCTCGCCGAGCAGGCCGATCCGCTGCTCCGCTCCGGGGAGCAACTCCCCTGGATCCGCCGCCTGGAGACCGAACTCGACAACATCCGCGCGGCCCTCCACCGCTCCGTCGCCGCGCGCGACGAGGAGTCGGCGCTGCGGCTGGTCCTCGCCATGAGCTGGTTCTGGTGGCTGCGCAACTACCGTGCCGAGGGCCTGTCCTGGACGGAACACGCCCTGGCGCTCGGGCCGGACAAGACGGACCCCGCCGACCCGTCGTACTGGCCCCGGATGCAGAGCCAGGTGATGTGGCTCTTCTACACCAGCGAGAGCGGCCAGACCGAGCAGGTCCGTACGGACCCGCTCTTCCGCAGCCGGATCCGCCGCATGCTGGAGGTCTTCGGCCGGCCCGGACCGCAGTCCGCCCGCCTCCCCGGACTGCTCTGGTGCATGCTCGCCTACTTCAGCGAGGAGACCGTCGACATCCGCGCCGCCATGGACGACGCCATCGCCAACTGCCGGGTGCACGGAGGCGACTGGGAGGTCGGCGTGATGGTGATGGGGCGTGCGCACATGTCCGTCGATCTCTCCGGGGGCATGACGGCTGTCGACGAGGACCTGGCCGAGCTGCGCGAGCTGACCCGTCGCGTCGGCGACCGCTGGATGCTCGCCCAGATCGCGAGCGCCACCGGCGAGGCCCGGATGGCGCGCGGGCGGTACGAGGAGGCGCGCGACGCGTACGAGGAAGCGCTGCGGTTCGCCCGCGAGGTCGGCGCGCACGCCGAGGCGCCGTTCCTGCTCGCCCGCCTCGCCGAGCTGGCGTACCGCGCCGGTGACTCCGACGCCGCCGAGAAGGGCCTGGACGCCGCGTCCGCCGACGCCGAGCGCTACGACGTCCAGGACACCCGCGCCTTCGTCCCCTTCATGCGCGCGGTCCTGGCCCTGGACCGCGGCGAGTACGAGCAGGCCAGAGTGCTGCTGGACACGGCGCGCGCCGCCGGGGAGTACGGCACGCCGCCGCCGCACTTCATCGTCGGCATCGACGCGCTGGACGCGCGGATCGCCATGCACGAGGAGAAGGGCCCGGTGGCGGCGGCGCGTTCCCTGGCGGCCGTGCTCCGGTCGGCGAAGGAGAGCCGCCTGTCGGATCTCTTCGTCGCCCAGATCGCCGAGATGGCGGTGCCGGTCCTGGTGCTCGCGGGCGAACCGGGACTCGCCGTACGGCTCCTGTCCGCGGCGGGCACCTGGCGGTCCGGCAGCGTCCGTTCCGTACCGGAGCGCGCCGAGGCGGAACGTACCGAGGCGCACGCCCGCGCGGTCCTGGGGGCGCGGGGGTACGAGGCGGAGCGCGGCGCGGGCCTGTCGCTCACGCTGGAGCAGGCGGCGGCCCTGCTGGACCTGCCGGACGGGCCGGGCCTGCCGGACGGGCCGGCTGAGCAGAGTGCCGACGACGATCGCGGAACGGTCTAGCGATGCCTTGCCCTGAATCGCCGGACGGGCTGGCTGTGTCTTGTCCTCAAGCGCCGGACGGGTTGGCTGTGCGGTGCTATCGGCAACTGATCCGGGACTGGGCCCAGTCGGCGAGTGCCACCCGGTCGAACGGGCGGTGCGGTTCGACCACCAGCCGGATCGTCTCCTGTCCCTCGATCCCCACCCGCATCGGTACGGCCGCGTCCCCGCCGCGCAGCACCGGCGAGCGCCAGAGCCGCCCCCCGTCCCCGTACAGCGAGAAGCGCACGGCGCCGAGGCCGTGCGTCAGATCGTCCACGCCGACCATGGCCGCGTAGGTGACACAGCTCCGGTTGAGGTCGATGGTGACCGACGACGCCGCGTGCACGGTCACGCCGTCTCCGTACCGCGTGCCGCCCACGGCCATCCTGGAGCGCTGCCACAGCCAACTGCTGCCGACGAGCCGCACCTCCGGCCCGGTGCCGTCACCCAGGACGTCGTACGGGAGCCGGTTGAGCTGGTAGTCCACAGGCGGTGGCGGTGGCGGCGTCGGGCTGGGCGTGGGCGCCGGTACGGGCGGGGGCACCGGCGGTACGGGAGGCCTGGGCTTCGTGGGCGTCGGCCGGGGCGCGGGCGTGGGCTTCGGCGGTGTTTTCGGGCTCGGGCTCGGGCTCGCGCTGGGCTTCGGGGACGGGGTCGATTTCGGGGTGGGGGACGGCGTGGGCTTCGGCGGAGACGGCCTGGGCTCCGGCGCGGGCGGTTCGGGCGAGGGCGGCGAAGGAACCGGCTTCTGCGGTACGACGGGCTGCGCGACCGGAGGCTTCGCCTTGGGCGCCCGCTCCGGCGCCGAGTCGTTGACCAGCGCGTACACCAGGCCGGCCGCCGCCGCGACGGCCACCAGACCCGCGATCCCCGCCTTCACCGGCGCGCCCAGCCCCTCGGACGCGGCAGCCCCTCCCGCCGCCCCACCCCCGGCACCACCGGAAGCCGTACCGGCCGCACCACCGGAAGCCGCGCCCGCCGCCCCCGCCGTACCGCCCGAGGCTGTCGCGCCGCCGCCGGTGGCCGCCGCCGCGGCACCCGCCCCCGCCGCGCCCGCGGCTCCGCCCGCCACGATTCCGGCGGCCTTGAGCGAATAGCCCGCGGCGAACCAGCCGATCACCGCGACCGGCAGCACCTGCGCCGGGATCTTGTCATTGATGTGCGCCAACTCGCCCACCGCGAGACGGCACTTGGCGCACTCCTCCAGATGCTTGCGCAGCCCGCGCTCCGCCCGGGTCCGCAGCCCACCGCGGGCATACGCCCCGAGCCGGTCCGCGTACCGTGCGCAGTCGCCGCCCGAGGTGTTCGCCGTATTCACATGGGCCTGCAAATAGGCCTGCTTGAGCCCCTCGCGCGCCCGATGGGCCAGGACCGCCGTGGCATTGGCGCTCAACCCGAAGAGCGGCGCGACCTCGCTCGGCGACTCCTCCTCGACCGCGGTGTGCCAGAGCACCGCCTGCCAGCGCTCGGGCAGACTGCGGAAGGCCCGCATCGCCATGGAGTGCTCGGCCTCGCGCATCGCCAGAACATCCGCGCCCAGATCCAGCGCGTCCCTGTCGGAGACCTCGGAGGAACGCGCGGCCTGCGCCGCGAACACCGCGAAGTCCTCGACCAGTTGCTCCCGCTTCGCGGACTTCGTCCAGGAGGCGGCCACCCGTCGTACGGTCGTGAGCAGATACGCCCGCACCGCCTGCTCCGGCCCGGCTCCGCCCCGTACCGCCTGGAGGGTACGGGCGAACACCTCGGCCGTGAGATCGTCCGCGGTGTGCGCGTCGCGGCAGCACGTACGGGCATAACGGCGCACCGCGTCCGAGTGCCTGCGGAACAGCTCCTCGTACGCGCTGTCGTCGCCGTCCCGCATCCGCTGGATCAGATCGGCGTCCGAGGGAGGCCCCCCGGGCGCTGAGGGGTCGATGACGGACGGCTCGGCCGACGCGGTCGACGCGGCCGGCACCGCCGAGGACACGCCGCCGGGCTCGCGCTGCTGGGGCACGCTGCTCTCCGCCTCGACCGGTCCAGCACCGGCACCGGCCGGCGAACCCGTCGAGGGATGAGGCATCAGACCGCCGGGAAACCCGGCCGGCCGCCCGGACCCGCCGGGCCCGCTCTGCTCAGGGACACTCGGGACACCGGGGATGCCCGGGCCACCTGGCACCCCCGGCGCCCCCGAAGCGCGCCCGCCAGGACCGCCGGGCCCGGCCGCGTTGCCGGGCCCGCCCGGGCCCGGGGCGTCTATGGGGCCGCCCTGGTTCGGCACCTGCGGAGGGACCGTCCCGCCGGGTTCCGTACCGCCGTCGGCACCACCGCCTCCGAGCGGCTCGTCCCGTCCGTCACCGCTCATCGCGGAAGCCCCCGTACGCGCGGCCCTCTGAACGCACCCTTTGACCCGAACACCGGGACAGAGTGCCACAGAGCGCCCCGGCGCCCGGACCTTCGAGCCCGGCAACCACTCATCCGGGGACGTTTCCCGGACACCGGCGTTAACGTTCACCCGTTCGGGGAAGGCTCAACCCCTCCCGGCGCTATGCCAGTTCGAGCGGAACGCCCGCCAACTCCCGGGCCGCGAGCGGCAACTGCCAAGCCGCGACGGTCACGCCGCAAGGCCGCAAACCGCCCGCACCCCGGTCAGCCCGCCCGCACCCCGGCCGGGCCGACGCCCTTCACGAAGGAGCCCGTCACGAAGAGCGCCGTCCCGAAGAAACCCGTCACAAAGAACGCCGTCCCGACGAACGCCCCCGATGAACGCCGTCCCGATGAACGCCCCCGATGAAGGCCGTCCCGATGAACGCCCCTTATGAAGGCCGCGACCGCAGCCCCTCCAGCAGGATGTCCAGCAGCCGCGCCGAAGCCGCCGCCTGCTGCGCCGCGTCCGGCAGTGAGGGCGCCGCCGTGGCTATCACCAGCAGCACATCCGCCACCGACACATCCCCGCGCAGCTCGCCCGCGGCCCGTGCCCGCTCCACCAACTGCCCGACGACCTCCAGCAGCTCCACGGCCCCCGGATCGTCCAGCTCCTCCGCCGACGGCCGCTGCCCGACCACCCGCAGATCGGGCTGCCGCTGCTGCGGCACCCGCGCCTCACCCTGACCGCCGGGACCCATGGCCGCGTCCTCGACGTCCACCCCGACCCGCAGCACATGCGGCGGCAGCAGCCGTCCCGCGCCCGACGCCACCGAGGTGCGCAGGAAACGCGAGAGCGCCGACCAGGGCTCCTCCTCCTGCCCCAGCGCCGTCCGCGCCTGGTCCGTCAGCCTGGCGGTCTCCTCCTCGGCTATTCGCCGGACCAGCACGTCCTTGCTGGGAAACCGCCGGTAGACCGTGCCGACCCCGACCCGGGCCCGGCGCGCCACGTCCTCCATCGGCGCCCCGTATCCCAGCTCGCCGAACACCTCGCGCGCCGCGCGCAGTACATGCTCCAGATTGCGCTGTGCGTCCACCCTTAACGGCGCCGAGCGACCCGCCCCGCCCGTACCGGCCCGTCCGCCGCCATCCGTGACGACAGCGGTCTGCCAATGCGAATCCTGAATGTGCATAACCGTTCCCCCGGTAATGATGTCTCCCCCCGGAGACCCCCGCCTCGACTTGGCCGTGTGTGCCGGCCCAGTCACGGACCGGACACTCCGACGAGGTACGAACATAGTTGAGCCCGGGTCAATTCAGAAGAGGGTAGTTCCGCACGGAGCGCCCCCCGATCGGAGCAAGGACCGGAACGTGCCTGATTCACCCCCGGCCCGCCACCCCCTGCGCCCCCGCTGACCTGCGCCCCTCCGTCAATACCTGCGCTTTTGCCCGGCCGGGCCCGGCGAAGGCCTCCGGTCACACAATCTGTCGCGGCTGTGGACAAACACGGGGCCCCGGTGCGTCATGGGATGGTGAAGGCAGAGATCTCCCCCGGGGACGACCCCCGCACCCACGCCCGGTGCGCGCATCCTGATCGTCGGCGGTGGCTATGTCGGGATGTACACCGCGCTGCGCCTCCAGCGGAAGCTGAGAAGCGGCGAGGCCGAGGTCATTGTGGTATCGCCCGACCCTTATATGACGTATCAGCCGTTCCTGCCCGAAGCGGCAGCCGGGAACATCTCGCCCCGCCATGTCGTCGTTCCCCTCCGCCGCGTGCTGGAGAAGTGCACGATCATCATCGGCGAAGCCACCGCCATCGACCACTCCAGACGCACGGCCACCCTCAAGACCCTCGCGTCCGAGGAAGAGGAGGGCGACGGCACCGTCGAGATCACCTACGACGAACTCGTCCTCGCCCCCGGCTCCGTCTCCCGTACCCTCCCGGTCCCCGGTCTCGCCGAGCACGGCATCGGCTTCAAGACCGTCGAGGAGGCCATCGGCCTGCGCAACCATGTCATCGAGCAGATGGACATCGCCTCCTCCACCCGTGACCCCGCGATCCGCAGCGCCGCCCTCACCTTCGTCTTCGTCGGCGGCGGCTACGCGGGCGTCGAGGCGCTCGCCGAACTGGAGGACATGGCCCGCTACGCCTCGCGGTACTACCACAACATCAAGGCCGACGACCTGAAGTGGATCCTCGTCGAGGCCACCGACCGCATCCTGCCCGAGGTCGGCGACGAGATGGGCCGCTACGCCGTCCGCGAACTGCGCGCCCGCAATATCGACGTCCGGCTCGAAACGCGACTCGACTCCTGCGAGGACCGCGTCGCCGTCCTCAGCGACGGCGCCCGGTTCCGTACCCGTACGGTCGTCTGGACCGCCGGCGTCAAGCCGCACCCGGTCCTCGCCGCCAGCGGTCTGCCGCTCAACGGACGCGGCCGGCTGAAGTGCGCCGCCACGCTCGCCGTCGAGGGCACCGGGCACGCCTGGGGCGCCGGCGACGCCGCGGCCGTACCCGATCTGACAGCGGACAAAGCAGGCGCCCTGTGTGCCCCGAACGCCCAGCACGCCGTCCGCCAAGCCGGAGTTCTCGCGGCGAACATCGTCGCTTCCCTGCGCGACGAGCCCCTCCAGGACTACCGTCACGCGTACGCGGGTTCGGTCGCGTCCCTCGGCCTCCACAAGGGCGTGGCGCATGTGTACGGCCGTAAGCTCAAAGGCTATCCCGCATGGCTGATGCACCGTGTGTACCACCTCAGCCGCGTCCCCACCTTCAACAGGAAGGCCCGCGTTCTCGCGGAATGGACCCTATCCGGGCTCTTCAAGCGCGAGATCGTCTCGCTCGGCTCGCTGGAACACCCGCGCGCGGAGTTCGAACTCGCCGCGGGCGGCGAACGGCCCAAGGACACGTGATGGCAGCCATATCACCGTCCCCACGGCGGTACGGAACTCCCGCGCACCGCTGACACCGGCCGACCGCCGTGGACCGCGGTCGCCCGGGGGAGGCGTCAACGACCCGAGTACGACCCGGACACGGCCGGTGCCCCCGTCAGTGTGCTCGACCAGACCGGACGTGTGACCATAGGTGGGTTCACATCTGCACAGAGTGATCCGGCCCGCTCGGCGCAACCGGCCCCGACGACCAGCCCGGCCCGACCAGCCCGGCCAAGACGACCGCACGACGACACCATGAGGCCTGAGAATCCGTGAACTTCACGCGTTGGAGCGCCCGGCTCCCCGGTACACAGCGCCGCGCCGCCGCGCGGACGGACCGCGGTTCCGTGCCCGCGGCCCGTGCTGAGTACGAACAGCCGCCCGACCCGGTGACGGACCTTCCCGCCCTCGACGACCTCTCCGCGGCCGAGATCCTCGGCGGACTCCCCGCCCTGGTCGCCCTGCTGTACGGCCCCGAACACCGGCTGGCCTATGTGAACGACGCGTACACCACCGCCTTCGGCGCCCGCCCGCCCGGCGTCACCGCCGCCGAGAGCTGCCCCGAACTCGCCGAGCTGGGGCTGCTCCCGCTGCTGGACCAGGTGCTGCGCAGCGGCAAGCCCCGTACGGTCAAGTCCCGCAAGGTGCAGGTCGCCGGAGAGGGCTCGTACACCGTCACCTGCACCCCCGTCGACTGCCGTGGCACCGGCGGCGTCCTCGTCTTCGCCGCCGATGTCACCGACCACGCCGAGGCGGCCGACCGGCTGCGCACCAGCGAGCGCCGGCACCGCAAGACCGCCGTCACCCTCCAGCGCTCGCTCCTCCCGCAGAAGCTGGAGCAGCCGGACGACCTCCGGGTCGCCGCCACCTACCAGCCCGGCGGCGCGGACGCGGCGGTCGGCGGCGACTGGTACGACGTGATCACCCTCGGCGCCGGGCGCACGGCCCTGGTCATCGGCGATGTGATGGGCCGCGGGGTGCGCGCGGCAGCCGTCATGGGCCAGCTCCGTACCGCCGTCCGCGCCTATGCCCGGCTCGATCTGCCGCCGCACGAAGTGCTCCAGCTCCTCGACGGACTCGCCGCCGAGATCGACGCCAGCCAGATCGCCACCTGCGTCTATGCCGTCCACGACCCCAACGAGGGCCGGCTCGTGTACGCGTCCGCCGGCCATCTCCCGATCCTGGTGCGCGCCGAGGACGGTACGGTACGGCGCGCCGAGGACCCGAAAGGACCGCCCCTCGGCACCGGCGGCTGGCTCCACAGCTCGGGCACGGTCCCGCTCCCGCCCGGCTCCACCGCCGTTCTCTACACCGACGGCCTGGTCGAGCGCAGGGGCGAGGACATCGACGAAGGCGTCGCCGCTCTGGAGCGCGCCCTCGCCGGCGCGCAGGGCTCGCCGCAGGTCGTCTGCGACCGGCTGATCCGCTCCCTCGGGGTGACCGCCGAGCACGACGACGACGTGGCGGTGCTCGTCCTCCAGCACCCCTCCCGTACGGGCCCGGACGCGGAGCTGTTCCACAACGCGGCGCTCGATCTGCTGGGCGGAGTCGAAGCCGCCCCGCGCGCCCGCGCGTTCGCCACCGGGGTCCTCGCCTCCTGGCGCTTCCCGGTCGAACTGCGCGATCTGGGCGTGCTCGCCACCAGCGAACTGGTCGCGAACTCCCTCCAGCACGGCACCCCGCCCATGCGCCTCAGACTCCGGCGCACCGACCGCCGGCTGATCATCGAGGTGACGGACGGCGACGAGCATCTGCCGCGCCGCCGCAGAGCGGAACCGGCGGACGAGGCGGGCCGCGGTATCTCCATCATCGCGACCATCGCCTCGTCGTGGGGCTCACGCCGTACCCCGGGCGGCGGCAAGGCGGTCTGGTGCGAGTTCGCCCTGCCGCACTGAGCCCCGGGGCTGATCGAGCGTCAGCGGGCCGGAGCCGGCTCGGGAGCCGTCTCCGGGGTGTGCCGTGCGACCAGACGCGAGGCCGGCGCGAGCGACGGCTGATCCTGTACGGGCGTGAGCCGCCGGCCAAGACGCAGCGCCAGCACCGTGATGCCCAGCGAGAACAGCACGAACGTCACGATGTACGGGCCGGGCAGCGCGGCCCCCATCGGCCCGCCGACAGCCGGGCCGAGCGCCAGCGCGAGCTGCTTGACCAGCGCGAACGCCGAGTTGTACTGCCCGACCGCGGACACCGGCGCCAGATCGGCCACCAGCGGCGCCACGGTCGGCGACAGCATCGCCTCGCCGAGCCCGAACAGCGCGTACGTGGAGATGAACGCGGCCGTCGCCATGGTGGCGCTGCCGTGTCCGAGCCCCGCGTACCCCGCCATGAGCCACGCGACCGTCCAGATCAGCCCGACCGCCGCGATCACCCGGCTGCGCCTGCGCCGCTCGACCAGCCGCAGGACGACGAACTGCGCGACCACGATCACCGCGGTGTTGGCGGCCAGCGCGACCCCGAGCGTGGCCGGGTCGATCCCGGCGGCCTCGGTGCCATAGGCGGCGAGCCCCGATTCGAACTGCCCGTAGCAGGCGAAGAACAGCACGAACCCGAGCACGCAGAGCTGCACCATGGCCCGGTGCCGCAGCATGGCCCGCAGCCCGCCGGTGTTCTTGGCGCCGCTCTCGGCGCTGTCTTTCGCGGAGGCGGCGGAGGCAGCGGAGGCACTGGTCGAGGCGGCGCCGACGACAGAGGCGGGCCGGGGCAGCCGGACGGTGGCGGCCGTCCCCGCCAGTACGAGGAACATCAGCGCCTCGACGGAGAACAGCAGCGTGAACGAGCCCGCCCGGTCCTCGTCGACGATCTGCCCGCCGATCAGCCCGCCGACCCCGAGCCCCAGGTTCGCGAGGAAGAACTGCGTCGCGAACGCCCGCGTCCGTGTCGACGGCGTCGAGCACCAGACGATCATCGTGGCCAGCGCCGGCTGCATCACGGCTGTACCGGCGCCCAGCAGTACAGCGGCCAGTACAGCCGTCGGGACATTGCCCGCCAGCCCCATGACCAGCGCCCCCGACGACGCCAGCACCGCACCGCTGATCAGTACGGGCAGCGGCCCGCGCCGGTCGATGACCCGCCCGGTGAACGGCAGCACGACCAGCGCGGCCATGGCGAAGACGGCCAGCACGGCACCCGCCGTACTCGCGCCCAGGCCTCGCACCTGGGCGACATACACATAGAGATACGGAACCGTGAACCCGAGACCGAACGCGCTCAGCGCGTTCCCTGCCTGGATCCGGCGCATCGCAGCGCCCATCGCCCTGGTCACACTCACCTGCCTCAACAGATCGATCAAAGATCGAAGACGGAAAGAAGCTGAAGCCTGAAGACTTCGAAGCTAAAGTTAGGACTTCAACAATACACATCGAAGGACTTCAACGCCAATGGACGCCCGTGGCATACTGCCCCGATGCCCGACACCCCCGAGAAGCCCGGCCCGCCGGACCCCCAGGAACCGAGCCTCGACGAGCAAATCGCGGCCTACCAGCGCGAGTTCCGCGATCTGGACCCCCAGGTCGAACAGGTCGTCTCGGCGCTGGGCCGGCTGAACCGCCGTATGA